>CAWHXI010000002.1:0-4800000 GCA_963833345.1 uncultured Acidobacteriota bacterium
GATTCGATCGACAGTGGCCGTTTACTTCCGCCTTTCACTTCGATCTCGCTGCAACGTTATTTACCTACTCAGGATTGTCAAGGCGTTGCTGAGGAATTATGTGCTTTCTCCAATAGCGGTGTCCCGGCTCCACAGATTGCTCATATGTTGCGCCTTCTAGCCGAAGCGCGAGTTGCTTCTGAGCAAACCTCGGACAAAGTTGAGCTTGTTTGGAGCGGACCCGAAATGCCCGGAGCTGCGAGCCGCGACACAAGCGTCGTGGTCCGCGAGCTCTTTTCAGGAGCGACATCTTCAGTATTGGTCGCAGGTTTCGCAATTTCACGCGGCAACGAGATTTTCAAAGCCTTGGCGTACCGCATGGTCCAGGTGCCGTCAGTCGCCGTGCGAATGTTCCTAAACGTTGCAAGAGAAAATGACAATCTCGCGTCTAATGAAGCAATTCTCCAGTCGTTCTGTCTGTCGTTCAAGAGAGAGCACTGGCCGTGGAAAAATTATCCACACGTGTTTTATGATCCAAGGGCTTTGGAAGCCAATTTCTCGAATCGCGCATCGCTCCATGCAAAATGTATCGTAATAGACGGCGAAAAGTGCTTTGTCAGCTCCGCAAACTTCACGGAATCAGGGCAAGCTCGAAACATAGAGGTCGGAGTCCTAGTCGAGGACAGAAACTTAGCAGCGTCGATTCACCAGCAATTCGAATCTCTCGTAGCGCATGGTATTTTACGAGGCATTCCTGGTTTGTGTTGAATACACCGGTCGCACTTCCAGCCCCCCAGCCCGCGGGTAATGAGCCGCTCACTTCAGGAAATGCGTTCCCCGATTCCGTCTTGGCTAACGGCTCCGCGCCGTTGGCAGACGAGATGCGTGCGCATAAACGTTTTCTACGTACCCATTGCGGAATCCAGTGATTGGATTTCCACTGTTATAAAAGGAAAGGGCAGCATCGAGCGCAGGGAAGCCTTCGCCCATTTCCCTGGCTAGATCTGTGTACAGCGAGATCAGGATTGCCGCGCCAACGCGGAGATTAGTGCAGGGTTCGAGGAGTTGTTCGGGTTTGACATGAAACTGTGGAGCCATTTCACTGTTGACCTGCATTAAGCCGATGCTCACTGTGTGGTGACGAAGTAGGAACCAGTGAAGCCAGTACTTTGCCTCTTCGCGGTCCTTCGGCTGTTTTGTCAGAACGAGTTGTCCGTTGCCGTATCCAGCCCGCCGTGCCGCAGCGTTGGGGCGATTAATACTAATCGCGTTGGAGTAGAGGGCAGATTCGGTCCTGGCGATTGCCAGCAGCGTATCGGTTGGTGCTCCTGGCGCACAACGTCCAGCGAGTAATACAAATTCATTGTCTGAGAGCCGGGCATGGGGACGCTGCGCCTGCGCACTCGTTATCGATCCCAGCAGAAAACATATGCAGCCAAGAGTTCCGAATCTCATCGTATTTCCCCTTAATCCTGCGCTTCGAAGCATTGGGCTATGCACTCCGCCCTATTCGTTCACAGCTGAGAGCACAGGGAGCCCGAACAGGCGCGCTAAACTCGATGCACTGGCATTCTGGATTTTCGGTATCGGTGTGTTTTTGGCCCAATAGTCGTTGGCGGCGGTTATGAGGATCGTCGGATGTTCGAATTCTGAAGAAAGAAACGGCCAGACCAGTAGTTGCTCGTAGCAGATGAGCACCGCAGCCCGTTGGTCTTGTACCGAAATCGTGCCGGGACCGAATAAATTAAGAGGCACGCCATCGGCGGTGAAAGGTTTCCACATTGCAATTGGTACGGGAATCCTTTGGTAGTAGACAGTCGCAGTTTGTTGGCCCCTCGTAATCAACGCGTTGTAATAAGCGCGGCTTGCCGTGACGTGTGCTCCCCGTGGCCTGGGAAGCCCTGCGCCAACAAGTATAGTCACATGGCGCTCGGCCAGATTTTCAAGAGAGAGGCGCCAGAAGGCCTCCGTTGCTTCGTTCCATTGGGTCACTACGTGTTCGGGAAAGAGCAGAACACGCGCGTTTGATTGCCGAATAGTCTGTTGCATTTGCTGGTGCGCATCAAATTCTGCAAGAAAATCGGGGTCTGCCTGTCCAGCCCCTCCGAATTCTGTATTGACCCCTTGCCATCCTACAGGGAGAGTGGGTGGTTTATAGAAACCGTTCGCAAGAAGTGCGAGAGTCGCGGCCAACATCGCGGTTCTCAGAGGAAACCGCCCAAGGAGAGCGACAAGCGCCAGAATGGCGATGAAGCCGCACCAAGCAGTGCCCGGAAAGAGGACTCCAGCGGAAAGAAAAGGTGAACCCCATCCAATGATCCCTAGAGGCGGGATTGCAGTCAGAAGAAACATTCCGGCTATGGCAAAAGGAAGCTTTGAGCGGTTGCTCGTGAAGAGAAGTGCGGCTGGACTCGCCAAGAGTGCTGTCGCAGCCAAACATAGCAAAAGGCCCTTAAAGGCGCTTCCCCGAGCGCCGAAGAATGTGCTCGCCCCTGGAATCAGCGGCCAACTCGCTCCGAGGTAATAAGAAAACAGCGTTCCATAGGAGTGAGGTCGCGATTGAGTGTGGTACAGAAGTAGCGGCGCGAAGAGAGAGAACGGGATCGTCGCGATGTGTCCGCTCCACGCGATTGCGGAAGTTATGGCCGCAAGCGCGGGCAGAAAAGCGCTATGGCTCAGGGACTTTTGTATGAAACGTCCATAAGGGCCGAAGTCTGTGTTGAACGATCGAGGAAGGAATCGGGCCAAAGTACCGACTGTCGAAGCTCCAGCTATTGAAGTCCGAGAGAACCCAGAGTTTCCCGGTTGGGACGATGTATTTGCCAGTGGGCCATGGTTTGAGTGGCCGTCCGCGATGGTCTTTGAAATGGGCGGCGCTGTTTGGAATGAGTTTCGCATTGACTCGAACACCATAGCTCGTAACCTCCACTTGATCACCGGGAACGGCGGCGATCGGCTTCAGTAACGGTGAGCTACCGTCCGGGCAGGTGCCTCCAGGCGTGCGGTAGCCTCGTTCGAGCGAGATCGAGGCTGCTTCGCCTTCGGGGCAGAACTCGACAAGATTCGCTGAAGAGCGCTGACTGACGATGTAGAACCCGCGCTCCAAAGAGGATGTGAAGTTGACGCGGATGCCGAAGAAACGGAAGGTCGCGTACAGCAAGACAAATGGCGTACAGAGGAGAATTGCTGCCTGCAACGCACGACGCGAGCGGACATGAATGTCAGATGGACCATGGAACTTCCTCTTCAAGTCGGACGCTGTCTCTTTCATCGTTTAATGCCTCGTCCTTAGGTGGAAGATTCTCAGGCACGGCCTGTGTCTCTTCATGCGAGGCACGTCCGATGCGGAAGAATTTCTGGACTGTGACCTCATAGATATAGCGCTTGCGTTGGTCCTGACCCGTGACAGGACGTTGGTCGAAACTGCCTTCGATATATAGATTTGTGCCTTTGTCGAGTTCCATCGCGAGCGTCGCGAGGTCGCCATAGAAAACGAGGCTGAACCAATTTGTATGCTCGCTGGGCAAGCCATTGCGCGAGAGGCGATAAGTCTGCCCGAGCCTTCCGTTGGCGACGGCCATGCCAGACGGCAAGGAGCGGAGAGTGGGCCTGGCCGCAAGGTATCCTGCCAGATGGAAACGATTCTCCTGCATCGATCATCGCTCCGTATCGATTTGCAGGCGCTCGACGAAACCGCGCGCCGGTTCTAAGTCTTGGCCTTTGGGCGATAGCGGCTCAACAGGGGGATCCGCATCGACGTTGTGCGCTGGTGTTCTGGTGAGCCGCGCGCGGGATTGCGGATGACGAAACTCATTACGAATGAATGGTTCCTGGGGCGTGACCACACCATTTCGAACGCAATAGAACTGTCGTGGCGGCGGAATTTCCGCCCGAGACTTGAGAATGGGATCGAAGAAATAAAGCATCTGCTTGCCGTAGATCGGGAAATGGCCAGATACAAAGATGAGCATGTCTCCAGCTGCGACAATTTTTTCTTTGGCGCCGGTTCCCTTTTTACGGGGAGGCCGAAGGCGCAGCACTTCGTCGGGTGTCATGAGAGGACGTTCGATCTCCACCACGCTCTGATTGACGTGGTCGGGGATGGGAGACATGCGCGAGCCGGAAAAGGTGAAAGAGGCCTTCTTAATCGTTTGGATACCGGTCATCTTGCTCAGTAGCTCGGCGGTTTCGTACTGGTTGGGCGCGAAAGCCACACGCACCTGGCAATTGCTCACGATGCTCTCGTTCGGACCGTACTCATCCACGATCTGACGGATGTCTTGGGTGATGAGGTAGGCCTTGAGTCCGAAACCAGCCATGTACGAAAGCGCATCCGCGAAGATTTCCATACGCTTCAGAGAAGGAAATTCATCGATGAGGAAGAGCAGACGGTGCCTGTTGTGGAGTTGACGCGCCCCTTCGAAATCCAACTTTTCAGTGAGTCGGTTCACGACCATCGTAAATATAAGCCGCATGAGAGGACGCAAGCGAATCTTGTCGCTGGGTGGTACAACCAAGTAAAGTGAAACGGGGCGCTCGTGGTTCACCAAGTCTTGGACCGTGAAGTCGCTCGTGGATGTGCAGCGAGAAACGAGAGGGTCGCTGTACAGAGCCAGGGCTGTCTTCATAGTAGAGAGCACCCCTGAAAAGTCTTTGTCTTCTTTATCGAGCATCTCCTGGGCTTTTTCCTTCACCAGGGGGTGGGTCCGGGTGGGTTCTCCGGTTGGTAACCGCCAATGCTGCTGCCCATTCCGGTCGTGCGGATAGTTCATAAGTTCTTCTAGTGTTTCGCGAAAGGTGATACCGGGACGGGTAAACACACCCGAGAGCTCGGTCAAGGAGGCGGAGCGTCCATGCTCTGCGTTGGCATAGCAGACGTGCAAAATCATGCCCGCGGTGATCGTAACGGCAGCTTCCTGCCAGTAGCGTTCCTGAGGGCTGTCCTCACCAGTCCGAATAATCATTTCGGCGATATTTTGTGCATCTGAGACATCGCGGT
This sequence comes from uncultured Acidobacteriota bacterium, assembly GCA_963833345.1. Taxonomy (GTDB): domain Bacteria; phylum Acidobacteriota; class Terriglobia; order Acidiferrales; family UBA7541; genus Acidiferrum. Next base: position 4,979 of record CAWHXI010000002.1, read on the forward strand.
CCGTGAAGAGGCGAATTTCCGCGAGAGGATTGAAGCGTGAGGAGTCGCGTTCGAGGGGGGAAAACTTGAAGCATAAGTGTCCGGCTTGATTGCGAAACCCGGCGGTCTTGCCCCAGTTCTCCCCCTTGATGTCATACACAACGGCGCTCTCGGGCCACGCCAGCAGAGTGGGAATTACGAACCCAGCTCCTTTGCCACTGCGAGTTGGGGCAAAGGCGAGAATGTGTTCGGGACCGTCGTGTTTCAAGTAATGCAGGTGTTTTGCCGACTTCTCGTACCAGCCACCAACATAAACTCCCGGTTTGCTTTGCAAGAGCGAAGTCGCCTCGATCTCCTCCTTCGTGGCCCAGCGAGCTGAGCCGTGTAGGTCTTCGGTATTCTTCGAAAGTGCCTTTGTGTGCGCCACGTTGACACAAAAAAACAGGGCACCAGATGCGAATGCTCCCGCGACGATGATCCCGCACGACAGCAACAATGGGAGCTTCACAGCAATTTCAGGGGAATTGCCGAAACGCAACAGCCAAATGAGCCACTTATAAGGGGCGTAGAAGTGAAAATCTCCCAGGTCCAGGAATGCCGCGCCAAGAGCCTCCTGATACTCGAAATGGTAGGCGACATATTGGGTTGCCAGTACATTCGTGAGAAATAGGCCTATGAAGCCAACGATACTCGCAGGCCAGTAGTAACCCCCGATGTATCCAGGGTCAAGCGGCTTCCGGTATGCGACGTGAGGATTCAACGGGTGAGCTCCTTGTTGCGGCTCCTTTGGCGAACCTCCTGCACGTGTGCGGCGCCATCGTTGTAACTGATGCGAACGTATTCGCCGGCTGGGGGCACAGAATCAAGGTGATCTTTTCGGTGAATAACTGCGGACTGCGGAGTGATTCGCTGAATGAGGTCCTGCCCCGTTACCGCGAGAACGGTCCCTCGGTAGACGCCGCTGTCGGTGAGCGCCCGATCGATTCGTGCCGGGGGGCCAAGCTCTTTCAGAGCGAACTGAACCTGCTGAGGGAGTTCGGCACCGCCCAAGAGCTTCCGCACGTCAGTTCCCGGCAATTTGTCATGCACCTGGATGACGCCGCTGGTTGGCTTGTGTTCGACCGCGCGCGCAGTGGTCTCGCGGCGCTCAACCTCAGCTTGTGCGAGGCTGGCGAGCATATGGTTCGCCTGTTGTGGGCTGCTATGGGCGAGTGCACTAATTCTCGCCGATAACTTCGCGAGATCCTCAGTGTTCATTCGGTCGAAGAGGAGTTCGTATGGGTGCTTCGAATCGGAGGCTCGAGCATCTGCAATCTGAAGAGACGAGTCGGGGAGAGTTTGCGGCCCCTTGCCGGCCTTGACCTCTTCTAGAAATTCAACGGCTAACGCTTCGTCGCGTTCGAACGCAGCTTCGAGAACATCCTGTAGCTGCTCGGAAGTAAGGGGCATGCGTCCTGATTCGTCCGAATCCAGAAAAGCCTCAAGGTACTGCCTAGGCCAGGTAATGAGGTCGTGGTTAAGCTCAGAAGTGAAGATCGTGTCGAGTGCTGCCGGCGAGGCGGCACTCGCTTCGAGTTTTTGCATTTGATGGTTTACGGCATTCTGAATTACGTCTTCGCGGAGAGCTGCGTTCGGGGCGTCCATCGGTGAACCTCTCAGAGAGAAATCCGAGACCAGGCCTGGTGCAATATGGCCGGTGGATATATATAGCACCCTGCTCGGAGGATTTGTCAATATGATTTGTCTTGGATACCCGGAACAAACTTCGCACAGCCGCCTACCCCCCTGCGCTGGCCGGAGTAGGTCGCCCCTGGGTCCGCGCAGTCCCCATACTTTTAGGAGCGTGGCCTCACGAAACGGAACAGATTTCAATTTTCAGTCACGCGCTACCCGCCGTCGGTGGCTGACGGTGGTCATTGACTTTCGAACCGTAAGGTAGTTAGCTCCAACTCGTGCAGGTCAATTGATGAGTCTCGCGGTTGCTGCTCTGCTGCCCCGATGGACAAAACGGGTGTCGATTGAGGAGGGTGGTCGTGACCCGCTGGGTCTTTCACGCGTGTCGGCGATCATTACCGACTTCTTGCTCCAGGGTATTATCACGCAGACATATCGCGCACGCTACTATTCTTTTTATTGCTGGGTGATCTGGCATATCGAAACCGAGGAAGACCCCAAAACGTATGATCAGTTCGCGGCCGCATTCCAGCGGCGAGATACGCTATTTGCACTTGCTAGCCACCAGTCTAACTCAGGCTCCGCGCCCGTCGGTTTTAGGGTCGTGTATGCTCGATTACCAGCCGCGAGACAATGCGGCGATGTCGCTTGCAATTTCAGGGTGTTGCCCTCAAGCCAACTGGGTGCGTTTGGACAGTAATACACCGGTTCGATATACGACCTCGGCCTGATCTCAAGGGATGACAAAGGTATTTATCACGTTTCTCCAGTGGGCCAGGAGCTGGCGCAGGCATTTCAGACATCGATTGAGGACACCCCCTATATCAGAAAGAACCTTTACCCCGACAGTTCGCTGAGCTGGAAAGATTTTCTCAAGACAGCAACCAAATTCAACCTCGACTATCTGCCTAATGCAGTTGTCGAACGGGACTTGCTTACAAAGTTGTTCCTTAGTGAAGGTCTTAAGTCGGACCGGGCGTTGATGCGGCGAAGTTCACTTTGTCTTCTGATGTCAGTCATTAACGCTTACAAAAAGGCAGGGTTGACCGTTGGATACCGCGATAGATGGGAACTCGTTTATGCACCTTATTACTACGGTCAATTGCAATTTCCAAAAGGCAAGTGTAGGCGGGTGGATTTACCGCCAGAAGAAAAGACCTGTATTGAATTCTGGAGATATTTCTGCCTACATCAGTTCGTCACTCAGGCTTTAGAGAATCTGCTTGCAGCTGTATTAGATATTCTCTCGGGCGAACTTTCGGGAATGACGAATAGAGATATTTGTCTGCGGCTTACGTCGGACGTATTCCTTAAGAAGCTCAAAGAAATCCACGGCGCAAGTTGCAGGCGGCCTTGCGATCTATTGCGACGCTTTGGGGTAATGACCCCCAGCCCAAGCCTGTCCATCTGCCACCACAACCAGCAGCAATTCGATCTTTCTCATCGGAGTAGCGAATCACGGATTCTCGATCAAGAACCTAATAACGCGTACGAAAGAACTGCGGTGGCCGTCTCGCTGCTAGCGATCTTGTACGCCAAGTGGGGCGGTCCTGCCACGGAAGTAGCGAGATATGTGTCATCCAAGGCCGGAGTGGAGCTACATTTTACGACAGTTCAGCCGTACCTTGAGAGCTGGTTTGACAATGGAAAATCCTGGTCGGATGCGATAGAGCCGATCTTGTCGAGCCTGATTCTCGATCAACATGACAGGATCATGTACGAAAAAGGTAAGCTCGAAAGCTGCTGGCTTCACAGAATGGAAGGCAAGGTTTTTAAGGATCAGGATTACTTTCCAACCTACCGATCACCGAGAGCCGACAACAGCGTTTCAATTTTGACTGACCTTGGCCTGCTCGCGAAAAAGTCTGACAACCTGCTCTTGGTGACGGCTCGTGGTAATTCAATGCTCGGGAAGTTTATGCCGTGATCAAAAGACTGGACCTTCATCAGCTTCTAGATTCAGGATCATTCGATCATGCTGCAATCCTGACTTACACCTTTGATCCGATTTTCTTTGAGGAGTATTGCCTAGCGAACTTTGAAGGTCTGCACAATTGCAAGAGCATTTCAGTATTACTAGATAGAGGTACCTACGACAAGATCGTGACGGGAGCGCAAACTGATCGCCCGAAGAAAGCGAACTTACGATATCTGCTCCACCCAGTCTCTGTGCCTGGTGTGTTTCACCCAAAGCTCGTCCTGCTCACCTCCGCCAATAAGGGGCATTTGCTCATTGGAAGTGCGAATTTCACCCGACCGGGGCTCACGGCAAACGCAGAACTTGTCGGGTCCTTCGAGTTCAAGTTAAAGGAGAAAGAAACGTTTGTGCCTGTTTTGCGATCGGCATTCGCATTCATTCAGGCAATCGCAAAACGATGGCCGACAAGGGCCTTAATTTCGAATCTGCGAGAAATGTATTTGGACTCACCTTGGCTGGAGAGCGATGGACAAGAGCACAGAGACATAAGGTTGATGACCAACCTGGAGAATCCACTTCTAACCCAACTAGTATCCGAGGTCGGGCGATCAATTCAGTCGCTTTCTATAGTCTCTCGATATTTTGATACTGGCACGAACGTGTTGGAACAACTTCTGAATAAGACGGCAGCCAAAAAGGTCAGGGTTTATACGCAGAATCGCTATACGAATCTGCCGCCGTCATGGTTGAAACATCCGTTAGTCAAAAGTGGTCAGGTCGAGCTTTATCTGACTGATTACTCTTCCGATGATCGAGATCAGCCGCTACATGGTAAAGCTCTTGCTTTTGATACAGGAAAGGATTGCCTGTTTGCCTATGGAAGTGCGAACTGTACAACGGCTGCGCTACTACGTACTGTCGGCAATGCTAACCTCGAGGACCTAATAACAGTGCGACTTTCTTCGCGGGAGGCTAAGGTACTCCTTCCGCGATTGCTTGATCCCACGCTGAAAGCGGTGCGCTTACTAAAGCCTGATCAGTTGGTATCTGTTCCTGAAGCCGTAGACGAGGATCGCGGAGAATCCCTTCCAATAAAGATCAAGGAGGCCGAAGCCGACAATGAACAGATCTTAGTGTGGCTTGAACAACCACTTGAGCGATCCCAATTGCGCGCGAAATTAGAGTTTTCTGCCGGACGGTTCGTTCGCATTGTGTTGAGAGAAACGGGGAGTTCTCAGCTAGAGATCAACCTTGATCCTGAAACATTCAAGCGACTCTCGGACAGTTCCGCGATCATCAGCATCGAAGACGCCAATGGCACGGTCCAAAGTAATCGAATGCTGATCACTAATCTCCTGGACGTGCAGACCGGGACGAACCTAAGGAAAGCGCGATACGTTAAAGAAGCTGAACAAGACACCGTTGGTCTACTCTCAGTGTTGTATGACTTACGCTCTGGTAACGATGAGGACGCGCTGCGCACGTTCCTAACCTTCTGCGACATCCCGTTGGCATTAGGCCCACGCCTCGGCTTGCGGTTGTTCAATAAGGATAGTGGCGCTCCTCGTGAGGGAATGAGAAGTCTAGGACAACATAATTTCACACTTGCGCTCAGTCTTCACGAATTGGCTCTTAAATTTTGCGAGAGACATTTTCGCAAGCTCGGAAGACACGTTTCAGACCCACGCCCCGACGGTATACCCAATTTCCTCCACATATCTCTGGCCATCGGCGGTGTGCTCGAATCTCAAATAGATCGAGCACTGTCCGGACTTGAGGCGCGGGATCACGTTAGCCCGGATGACTGGTGTACCTTTCGCAACATTTGCGATGCCTATTTCTCGAAATACCGTGAGGTTACAACAGTGATCTGGGAGTCGTATCTTTCGTACCTGATAAATGAGTACCCTTCAAAGCAAATTCGCCAAGCCTTCGAACCCGAACTCCAGCCGCTAACTGACCTGGCCCATAGAATGCTGCAATTTAGGGATCGTGTAGAGGAGCTTCGCGTTACAAAATGTGTGGGGGCAGGAGGTCAGCAGAACAAACCATACAGCTATTTCCAAAGCGTCTTCAGCGAACAGAAATGGCCAAAGTACTCTGGTGGCATCCAAGCGGCGCAGTCATCGATTGTCGCTGCGGTCAGTGGAGACACCGTTTCTGCGAACGCACACGCCAACGCTCGTTACTGACACCTTGCCGTCTAGAATGATTCCAGGGCTTGTTTTACGACTGCCAGTTCTACCGCGGAGTACGCCGGCCTTTAAAGCAGCGAACGCTGCTGTGCACTTTTCTGGGCCCTTGTAAGGGATCTTTCCGTTTCAGTGGAGGTGCGCACTCTCTCGTAATACTGTCCGAGCCATCCTCCCCAGGTATTTTGATCTTGTACGATGCCGCGTCTCAGTGACAATCGCGCTTGCTTCTTGAAGAATTGGCGATTTTCTAAGAGCGCGTTGGCATCCCCATAGTCAGAAATCTCGATCTGGGGGTTTCCCTCGACAAAGCGCTTTTCGAAGCGAACGAAGTTATTAACAGCGAGTTTGCCGGCGCGCCGTGCTTTTTCGATACTGTCCGTGTGATAGATGAGGTGAACCTTGGCGTCGATACCTTCGAGTAAAAGGTACCGTCTTCCGCTCCCTTCGTCCTCTGCATGCAAGAGTACACGCCCTTCGACCATTCTGAGCTTTCGGACATTCGCGATCTCGAACGGTAGACGGGGATCTGACGACAGAGCGCCGTGGGCGGCCAGCATTTTCTGCCGGTCATGGGTGCGCTGCAAAGTCCGGAGCACTGATTCAAAGTCGCTTCGTACTGCCCATTGTTGAGGAGCGACTGGCTGGGCGAGGCCCATGTTCTCCAGGTGGGCAAGCCTCGCGCTCAGATTTTGCTGCAGAGTCCGTTCTCGTTCGGAGAGTCCTTGGCGGGTAATGCCGGTCGTTATGACAAACGAGGACGATTGCGCATCGTTGGATCTCTGGATGATCCGATCAAGCGTGGTATAGCGATTTTGCGTGATTTCTCGGTCTTGAGCTTCTTCCGCGTCGCGTTCAGTTCGGAAGCCAAGCGCCTCTGTCGCCAGGTTTTCGACATGAAACCGAATGCCGAAACGAATGTAGTCACGTTCGAGTCGGAGTGAAGACCCGATTTGGTCTCTACCCCGGAGTGCGATGTGCACGTGCGGGTGCTCCGTGTTGAAGTGCATCGCGGCCACCCACTCAAGGTGAGTTCCCAGGTCTTTTTCCATCCGCGCAAGGAGCTTCCGCGTTTGGTCCAGGAGATTGAGCCGCTCGCCGAACTCTGGTGAGACTATTATTTTGAATATCCGCTCGTCACCCGCTCGCTGCCAAGTGTCCAGAGTCGCAGCAATATTGACGTCTGTTCGAATGGCATCAAAGCCTGCTCGCGACGGGTCGCCACCCTGGGTGGCGGTGTCGCGGGCAATATAATGTCCATGCGCCTTCCATTGGCCTGGGTTTTTGTTCTTGGCATACGTCACCCGAACGGAGACCCGTTGGCTATAGAGTCGCGAAGACCGAGACCGCCAATCAGAGTCCGGCTGAGATTGTGAACGGTTGCTCCTGCTGAGCCGCGGGTGCTTTGCCATTTGCGCGAATCGAAGAACTGATCCGACGACCCCGACGTATCTCCGGGGATCGTCGTTAGGATTGCCTTTCGATCGCCGTGGCCGTAGACGGATGGGTCTTTCCTCATTGTTCTTTGCCATGAGTGAGTACCTCTTCCAGAGTGGCTTTGTTTCGAGTCGCTACCTCCTGCCCGGCTAGGCGAAGAATCTTTGCGTATCTGAGCCTTGCCCGCGCGCGAGCCGCAGACAGCACTTCCGCGGGAGGCTCGACCATGCAGGTCAGAACGTACTGCAAGAGGGAATTCGTGAGGGCAACCTGTGTGTGTACCAAAGTGAAGAGCGACTGTACTTCCTTCGTCACATTTGCGAGGGTTGCCGCGATGCGGGCCTCAAGCTGCGTCGTTGCTTCCGTGTTATCGCCCTCCCGAAGTTGCTGCTCACAGGCGGCAATGAGGAATGCTTGCTCGGAACGGAAGCCGCGCTTTTTGACAGCGGCCAGAACTTTCTCCCGTAGTTCGCCTGAAGGGTATCGATAAGTGCGACAGATCGTTGTTTTTCCCACAAAAAGCTCCTTTCAAGAGCGGTATCACAGTGATACCACTTTAGGTCGACTGTGGTATCTGCACAAACGCATGAAACATAAGTAGTTAAGGCCGAAAAACACTACGAAGTAGCCCAAACCCTTTATGTTCCAATACTCAGCACCCCCGTTAACAAATCCCGCCTCTCCCCAATCCTTGCTCCCCGTATCGTCGCTATTCGTAGCCAACCGTCGGCAACAGTCGCAATTTGTCGCCACTTGTAGCTTTTCGTCGCCCAGCATTTCATTTGCATTCCAATGTCTGTGGTGCTATATGTATACACCACTCAAGAGGAAGTCAATGGGAAATCGTTACCGCCACACCTTAGAGAAACTTGCCGCCGAACCCCCCGCTACCAAAACCGCGCTCATTTGTTCTCTCCTCCCCGACATTGAAATCGCCCTGGTGTCAGGTAAGACACGCAAGCAGGTGTGGCAGCGCCTCGCCGACGAGGGTCTCGATGTCACATACAAAACGTTTCACACAATCATTCGCCGCGCGCGAAAGAAGCCGCGGATAACCGCCGCACCAGGGCGAAAAAGTCACAGTCTCCGAAAAGGGGATGCTGAAGGACTTACGGGGAAGCCGGCGCACGATCCGCTAGCAAATCTCCGGAGGGTAGAAGAGTCCAGGCCCGGTTTTCACTTTCGAGGCACCGAAAGCTTGGATGTCCTCGTGCATGGTAGGAGGGAATCTCGTGACCAAAACAAACGATAGCTGCAATGGGCAGGGAACCAGTGTTCATTTGTCTTTGCAAGGGAAGGGAGGTGTCGGAAAGAGCTTGGTTGCATCTGTGCTATCTCAATACTTCGTGGCAAAGGATCGCGCACTACATGCCGTAGACGCAGACCCAGTTAACCAAACACTCGCTGAATATCGAGCGCTCGGCGCCGAGCGGCTGAGGCTATTGAAAAACGGCAATATCGATCAGCGAGAGTTCGACACCTTAATGGAACGTCTACTCACTGAGACGGGCACGTTTGTGGTTGACACTGGGGCGTCAACGTTTATCCCGCTTTGGCACTACTTGCTCGAAAATAGAGCTCTGGATTTCTTGCTGGGTCGAGGGTGCCAGGTGTTTGTGCACACCGTGATTACGGGCGGTCAGTCCCTTGGTGATACCCTCAGCGGATTCGACCAACTCGCCGAAACAACTAGTCAGCGCAACCTCGTCGTTTGGCTTAATGAATACTTTGGCGAGGTGAAGCAACACGGTGCATCGTTTGCAGACATGGCTGTTTACAAAGCGCACTGTGAAAAAATCCACGGCGTCGTAGCTATTGTCCGCCGCAATGCGGACACCTTTGGCCGGGACGTGGAAGAGATGATTTCGCGCAAGTTGACGTTTGAGGAGGCGGTGAATGGAGCAGATTTCACGATCATGGCGAAACAGCGGTTGCGCGTCATCCAGCGCGATCTCTTTGAGCAGTTGGATACGATTGGGTTGCCCTAGGCAGGGAAATTGACCATGGGCTCGGTCGATGCCAAAAAGCTTACTGGGGAGGTGGCAGCGCGACACGGCCTCTTGATTCGTGAGGATGATCCGGCAATGGCACTTGTCACGATGAGCGAGATCGTCCTAGAGCAGGTCTTGGAAGAGGCCGAGGTCCGACTTCGAGCGGTACTGGCGGAGGCAGAAACGGGACAGAAAAGATTGCAACAAGAAGCGCTAGTGTGGGTTCAAGAAGAAATAGGGCATGCCGGAAGTGCCCTCCGAGTGCAACTTCTACAGGATATTGATGCCGGGCGACTGCAGGCGAGAGAGTTGGTCGTCCAGCTCAGTCAGGTGTACTCTCGGTCGGCGGTGCGTCGATGGGTTGCGATCGGAATTGTTTCGGGTCTACTCTTAGTAATGATGGGCGTAGGCTTGGGTTTCGAGCTGGGGAGGTGGCTACGATGAGATTCTTTTTGGGATTTCTCTTTGGGACTTTTTACAGCGGAAACCGCGTATTCCGTATCGCTTTCCTGCTCATCATTCTCTTCATTGTGTTCTGCCTCTACCAAATGTCCAAACCTCTTGGCCACAATGGGCGCGTTGCTGCACATGTAGCGGAGAGCCGCTGACTATTTAGGCTCGTCACGTAACTTGAGGACGGGGGCTGCAGGAATCTTGGACGATTTTTCCCTTCAAACTGAGGTGCTCTTGGGAGCGGGCGGGAAGCCGTTCAGCAACGGAGGCCCTCCAGAAGCGCGTCTGGTATTTCGCAGAGCAACGCACGACCGAATGGGCTGTGGCGTACTTTGGACGGAAGCCATCAGGGAAATGAAGGACGTGGCGCGCGGAGGTTGGGCCGATGTTGCCAGGCGACTGCCCGCGACCTCGTCGGTTTGGGTAGGACATTCCGCTCAGTCGTGCTTCTTGTAGTGAATCTTGTTGTAGAAATCGAGAACAAGCTTGTTTCGCTCGCGGTCGAAACGGTAAGCGGCCACCGAGCAATTCAACACATCATCCTCGGCGTCAACCTTTAGGTATTGTTCCTCGCCCCAACGCTCCAACAGCCTACGGAACACTAGAACAACAACACTGTGACAAACGATCAGAAGACTTCTCTCGCGATAATCTCGGGTCAAGGTACCCAGAAAGCTGTGAACCCGCAACGCAACATCCGGACGGCTTTCTCCGCCGGGAGGCCTATACCAGTATTTGCCCTCCCGTTCGCGCCGAGCAAATTCTTCGGGATACTTCGTCTGTAACCCTTTCGTCGTGAGGCCATCCAAGATTCCAAATTCCATTTCGCGGATTCGCTCCTCGCAGAGAAGAGGCTTGCTGCCCAAGTGCCCAAGGATTTCTTCCGCCGTCTGCGTCGTCCGGAGGTACGGTGAGCAAAAGACCGCATCCAAAGCGTAGTCCTTGGCCAAGTGCTCGCCCGTCGTCCGTGCCTGCTGATGGCCTTTTTCGGTCAGAGAGGTGTCTAAGTCCCGGAGGCCAGACCCATAAGAATGCGCGCCTTTCGATTTGGCATGGTCCTTTGCGACGTTTCGCTCGGACTCTCCGTGACGCAGTATGAGGAGCTGTGATGGCCATTTTTGTTCCATAAGCCTTAAAATCCCTCGCCCTTTAATTAATGTGCGGGCGACGACGCACGCGCTCGAAATATTCCGCAACGTGATTCGTTCGTGCGATGCTTTCCGCCTCGTCGAGTCCGAACTTCTCGAAGAGCCGGTCCATGGCTACGAAATGTTCAAAGACGAACTTCTCCCAATCTGACGGGTCGCGGATAAATCCACGAACAGGATCTTGTACATATCTACACAGAATCAAGCTGAGCACAATGAGCACGTCATCCCCAAGGTCGATGAAGTAGAACCAAAAGGGAAACTCTAAATCAAGGGCCGCGACAAAGCGCCGGACTTCCTCTATTTGGTGAAGTGCGCGGGGATCGTCGTCGTAACCGGAAAAACAAATCGTCACCCGATTCCTGAACCGTTCCACAGAGTCTTTATCTCGGAGGAGGCGGATGAGTACGGACATCGTCGGCTCAATATTTCCCTCTTCAACGTCAGCCCGGTGTACGACGTATGTCAGGTGATCTACGCCCGTATCAAGTATGGGGTCGAGTTCGTCTTCACCTTTCATTTCCGAATCCTTTTTTGCTGAGGAACCTGCGTGCATCTTTTGCGGGTGCGCATTCGGTCGTTCCTTGAAAGCTTGAGGTAGCCAAAAAGAAATGTAATCGGACTTGTGAGACTTTCCGCTCTCGTCAGCATACAAAATAAAATTGAGCCATCCAATCCTCCGAATTGGAATCAAGCAGGGCAAACGGGCTGCTTGGTCGTTTCGCTCACGACTAGGTACCTTCCTTGCGGTTCCTCTTACGGTTCTTCTCACACAATCGCCACAATCCATGGACATGCTGTAGAATGCCGCGTCTCCCCAGTCCACTCCATCATAGGCGCTCTTGTGAACCCCGGTGAAGAGGCACGCCTTTCGCCACAGAAATGGGAGCGAAAAGATCGCTTTGAGAAGAGTGGAGACAAAAACGCAGGCGACTAATCCCCGGTTTACCTATTTATGCGGTCGGCACCAACTGCTGGCTCGCGCAAAACGCTCGAGGTCCTAGCCTGCACACGAGAATAAGCTTCCTTGACTCTGAGGTGTGCCTTCACGACGGTCCTATCCAAATACTCCTGCTGCCGCTTTTGATTCCCTTTATGACTAAGATCCCGTGAAGCAAGCTGTTCTCGCAAGGCGGATTCAGGAACGCCGTGGGCTAGAGCATAGATGGCATAAGCCAGGTCGGAACGAGTCTGGTCTCCACCATAGACACTGCGGCGCCGAAAATCCTCGATGGTCTTAAGTGAATATTGCGGATGCCCAACATCAGGAGCGTGAGCTACAGACATCCGTCTCTTTTTTGTCTCGTTGAACATTTCCTCAGCCTCCGATAAGAATTCCGACGCTCGCCTGTACATTCTCCCGGAAGCTTCGTGGAGGAGAACAAAAGGATAGAGTCCGTTCTCTTTGCGATACTTCTCTTTTCGATTCGTAAAACCCGCAAGACGCCCATAGTGCCGCCAGTCTGCAGACGCCGGATCTCCAAGAAAGCGACGCGTAAGAAGGCGAGCGACAAAGGTTGACAGCTCTCTGGGAAGGACCTCCCCATGATTGATCCACGCCTGAAAATTACCCGGGGACGTTTCGACGATCACGGCAGGTTCAAACCCCTCCTCTTTCAATCGACCGACTGTCCGCCACCCTATGTCGTCAAGGAGCGTCAACCGGTGCTCGCCACTCGGACGAATGTAGATGTTTCTTCCACGGCCATTTTTGAGGCGAAGCCAAGGAATGGATCGAAGAAGAGTATCTCGGTCCCAAACGCGCGGCAGCATTTGCCGGCAGCTATTGGGATCGAAGAGTCCGACCTCGAAAACTTCTGAGTGCATCGCGGCGGCCTGTAGTTGGACGGCCTCGTCGGTATTTTTCTTGGCCATAAGTTTTCCCCTTGACAAGCTCTGAAATGAAGCGTAAGAAAGGTGCTCCATCGCAGATACTATATACATATAGCACCTACGATATGGAAATGCCAGATGTAAAGCGTGGCCGGTCGCCCGCGGCAAAGGCAGTAATAGATGGACGGATTAGAGCAAGTTGTAGTTCGGCGGAATGAGAAGCTCGTTCGTGAACTCGGGCCTCTTGTCGCTTCTTGCCTGAACGACTTCCGCACGGAAGACATTCTTCTGAATGCCGACAGCACTCTGTGGGTGAAGCGCACCCACGGGGATTTTGAGGTTGTAGGCAAGATGACAAGTTCACAGGCGCTGAGCGCCTTCGGCACCATCGCGGCCATTCGTGACACGGTCATAAACCACGAAAACCCCATCCTTGAAACGGAGCTGCCTACTGATGGAAGTCGGTTCGAAGGGTTGATTCCGCCCGTTGTTCGGCAACCCGTCTTTGCGATCCGTCAGCGTCCCCGTTGCGTTTTCACCCTGACGGATTACGAAACGGCGGGAATTCTAACGGACAAGAACGATGCGCTAAACAGGCAGCGCCACAGGGACCACTTCATGGAGTTGGTGCGGGGGAAAAGGCACGTTGAGGTGATCCGCGCCGCCATAGAGCAGCGGAAAAATATTCTGGTGGCCGGCTCAACCGGCTCTGGCAAGACGACCTTCATTAATGCGGTACTGGATGAGTTGTCGGCAATCTCGCCCGCGGATCGGGTCCTGATCATCGAGGACACTCCGGAATTGCAATGCAACGTCAAGAATTCAGTCGCTCTCCTAGCGGTGGGCCGCGTGTCGATGCTCGATTGTTTGCGGGCTTGCATGCGGCTCAAGCCGACTCGAATCGTGGTTGGGGAAGTGCGCGGTGCGGAAGCACTGAGCATGTTGAAGGCCTGGAATACCGGACATCCCGGAGGCGCGGCGAGTGTACATGCTAACGATGCGCGAGGTGCCCTGATCCGACTTGAAAGCCTAGTCGCAGAGGCCACAGAGGCGCCACAGCAACAGCTGATCGCCGAAGCAGTCAACGTCGTCGTGTTCGTAGACTGCGAACCTACGATCAAAGCGGCCAGAAAAGTTCGTGAAGTTGCTGTGGTTATGGGCTATCGGGACGGCGGATACGAATTGGAATACGTGTGAGGAGGGCGGAAGTGAAATCCGTGTCATCCATGTCGTCGAGAGTGTGTATCAGTTTTACTAACCTCGGTCTTGCCCTAATGCTCGGGTGGATAGCAGGGGCCGCCATTCTTTGTGCCGGGTATGGAGCTGTTGCGCCGACTTTGGTGCATTCGCAATCCGCCCTCATGCAGCTTGGCGTGCCGCTAGCTTGGACGAGTTGGTTGACTCGGATGGGGGCGCTGATTGGGTGCGCAGGTGTTATTGCATGCCAGTTTTTCAAAGATGGGTCATGGATGCGCCGTTGGGTGTTTTACCTGTGTGCGAGCGCCTTCCTAATTTCGGGATTCGTTCTGCTCATGCATTGGTTCGGGGTTAGCGGAGCGAGTGGTTGGTGGTCTTAAATCTCTGTGAAAGGAAAACTCAAATGAAAGTGATGAAGAAGGTAGATTGGCGGAAGCTGAGTGCACATTTCTTACTTCTCACGCTGGCCGCGTTGACTCTCAGTAGCACTGCGCTGGCAGCGCAAGGCGGCCAGGCGCTGCCTTGGGAGGCTCCCCTGACGAAGTTGCAGCAATCGCTTAGCGGACCTGTTGCAGGAGCCATTGCGGTGATCGCACTGGTGGCGATTGGCGTCGTGCTCGTCTTCGGTGGGGAATGGAACGAGTTCGCTCGGCGCTCCGTTTACGCGGTCTGTGCAATCGCCTTCATCGTTTCAGCCGCGACGTTGTTGGCGGGCCTCTTCCAAGTCGGTGCGGCGGTTGTGTAGCTATGGATGCTCCGCGAGAAGTTCCGTTTCACGAGTCGGCAAATCGCCCAAACCTTCTACTTGGTGGCGATCGGGAGATGGTGCTCGTCTTTGCCATTCTGGCAGCCATGCTCGTGTTTGCTGTTATGAAATGGTGGAGCGTCGTCGCTGGAGTCGTGCTGTGGCTCACGGCAGTGGGAGTTCTCGCCCGAATGGGTAAAGCGGACCCCCTTCTACGCCGGGTTTATATCCGACACATCCGGTATCGCGATTTTTATCCAGCAAAGAGCCGTCTCTTTGCCCCCCCAACAACAACACCTATGAGTTGGAGGTAGGCGCGTGCCCTTCATAGAACATCGCCGTCATGCCGTCGGCCTAGCCGATCTACTCCTCTACGACTCTCTCATTGAGGATGGAATTCTTCTGCTCCACGACGGTGGGCTGTTGGCGGGTTGGAAGTTCCGTGGTCCCGATCTCGGCTCAGCCACTCACGCGGAAATGGGCACATTGAGCGCGAGGCTTGGGGCGATTTTGAGGTTAGGAAGCGGATGGATGGTGAAGTGCGACAGTATCCGTTCCCAAGCTCCCGGCTACCCGGAAGGCCAAAAGTTCCCCGACTCGATCACCCGAATCATCGATGATGAGCGCCGCGAACAGTTCATGGCTGAAGGTGCCCACTTCGAAAGCGAATACTTCCTGACCCTCACGTATCTCCCTCCAGTTGCCCGAGAAGAGAAGGTCAAGGGATGGATGTTCGAGGGGATGAAAGGGAAGCACGGAGACGCTGCGCGAGTCCTCGAACAATTCAAGGCGCGGATCACAGCATTTGAGGATGTATTCAAGTCGCTGTTTGCGGTAACGCGATTGAAGTCCGTCATCGAGAGGGACGGGGCAGGGAAGGGCACGCTTTTCGACGAGCTCCTTCGTTACGTGCATCGCTGCGTTACTTGGAAAGACCATCCCATTCGACGCCCCGATTTTCCGGTTTATTTAAGCGATCTGCTGGCAACAGAGGATTTTGTTGGCGGCCTAACACCTCGGATTGGCAAAAAGCATTTGCGCGTTGTCGCAATTGATGGTTTCCCGAAGGCCAGCGTTCCGGGCGTTCTTGCGGCCCTGGACTCGCTCGCGATCTCATACCGCTGGAATACACGTGCAATTTTGCTCGACCCAGAAGAAGCCCGCTCGCTTCTCGACAAGGTCCGCAAAAAGTGGCGGTCCAAGATACGCGGCCTCAAGGACCAGATAATGCAAACACAAAATGGCGCAGTAAATTTGCACGCTCAGCAGATGAGTTTGGATGCCGAAGAGGCAATGAGTGTGGCTGTTGCTGGCGATGTTCTCTTTGCTCAGTACAGCACGAACGTAATTTGTGCCGATGCCGATGAGACCAAAGTCGAAGAGGCAGTTGGCCTCGTTATGAAGACCATACAGAACCTCGGATTCGCCGCGCGGGTGGAGGACGTAAATAGCGTGGAGGCATGGGTTGGCTCACTGCCAGGTGACGGTTATCGAAATGTTCGTCGGGTGGTGCTGCACACGCTAAATCTCGCGGATCTGCTCCCGATCAGTGCCGTATGGGCAGGGAACAAGGAAAACCCGTGCCCGTTTTACCCTCCCAAAAGTCCACCCTTACTATTCGCAGCAACGACAGGCTTCACGCCATTTCGTTTCAATCTGCATTGCGGCGACATCGGGCATACGGTAATGGTGGGACCGCCAGGTTCGGGAAAGTCCACCTTTCTGGGCTTCATCGTTGCCCAATTCTTCCGTTATCCGCGCGCGCAAGTCTTCGCGTTTGATAAAGGGTATTCCCTTCATGTACTGACGCAGGCTTGCGGTGGCGAGTTTTACGATCTCGGTGGCGAGAAGCGGTCTCTCTCGTTCTACCCGTTGGCCCAGCTCGCGGAAGACAACGATGTGGCCTGGGCATCTGCGTGGATCGAAAAACTCTGTGCTCTCAGCGGCCTGCATGTAAGTCCGACACAAAAAAACGCAATAGCGGACGGAATCAACCTGCTGCGCAACGCAGAGAGCAGGACAATGACCGATTTTGTCGCAACCGTTCAGGACAAGGACGTGCGTGCTTCTTTAGAACCCTATACGTTGGGTGGCCCTCTCGGCCGTCTTCTCGACGCAGACAAGGATGGGCTGCGCGAGAGCCGGTTGATGGTTTTCGAGATGGAAAACCTGATGAAGTACGGGGACGGGAGTAGCAACGCCACCGTTGCGGTGCTGCTCTATCTATTCCGTCGAATCCAGAAAAAACTCGATGGCCGCCCGACGCTGATCGTCCTTGACGAGGCCTGGGTGTACCTGCGAGACGAACTCTTCCGCGAATATCTCCGCGATTGGTTGAAGACCCTACGGAAGTTGAATGCCGTCGTCGTCCTTGCCACTCAGAATCTTTCTGACATCTTCAATTCCGGAATCTGCGATGTGGTGATGGAGGCCTGTCCGACAAAGATCTTGCTCGCCAACGCCGAAGCCGCGAACACGCAATCGCGGCGGCTATACGAGGCGGTGGGGCTGAACGAACGGGAAATCCAGATCGTTCAAAGCGCCGCGCCAAAACGGCAGTACTACGTTGTCTCGCCGGAGGGTCGTCGACTCATTGCATTGGGCTTGGGACAAGTCGCGCTGTCCTTTCTCGGTGTAAACAGTCCCGAGGAGCGGAAGAAGGTCGAGGATCTCGTGAATGCTTTTCCTCGCACATGGCAAGCGGAGTGGTTACGTCAACGGGGTCGTGCCGATTGGGCGGACTGGTGGCGTGACATAGAAGGTGTAAATGAGAGGAGGGTGACGGCATGAAGAGAGTTGTTGTGTTTGTCGTGGCGTTTTCGATGTTGTTCGTAGGAGCGCCAACTCAGAGTGACGCGGGAGTAATCGCTGGTGTCGCGACGGAGTGGACGCAGATTCTAAACCACGTCCAACTCATTCAGTCCTATATCCGCCAAGGGCTTCAGCTCGCAAACGACTTGAAACACTATGAACTAGCACTCAAAGAGAGTTTGGTGCAACCGAATCAGGTATTCGGGGTAATCCAACAGGACCTCGGGCAGTTGGCGCAGCTTGTCCAGGGAGGACGTGCCCTGGCGTACTCGATGGCGAATCTCGACGCGCAATTTCGAAATACCTTCACTGGATATGGCTTCAGAACTCAGGGCTATTACCAGGACTACCAGAAATGGTCTCAGACGTCGCTGGACACAACACTGAACTCTCT
The DNA here is from genome assembly GCA_963833345.1 of uncultured Acidobacteriota bacterium. Lineage (GTDB taxonomy): Bacteria > Acidobacteriota > Terriglobia > Acidiferrales > UBA7541 > Acidiferrum. Next base: position 22,751 of record CAWHXI010000002.1, read on the forward strand.
AAAAGCGGCGGGCTTCCACGGGCAGCAACTACAAACGCAACAGGCGATTCTTGCGGCGCTGCGCGCGCAATCGACAGGCGCTGGCGGCGAAGTGCAAGCAATCGAAGTTGGGAATCAGATTGCAGAGCAACAGGTAGAACAGCTCATGGCGCTTCGTCAGTTGATGTTAGTTGACTTACAGAGTAAACAAGCCTATCAGGCGGAGCAAATTCAGAAGGAACAAGCGGCCGCCGCTGCTGGACAACAAGTCTTTGGCAAGCAGCACATGGCAACCGACGGCAAAAAATACTAGATCCGTGGAGGAACCTTGTGAAACTCAACAACTTGCTCATGGCAGGTCTCTTTGTGGCAATGATCCCTGGGGGCTGCAAAAAGGTAGAGCCCGCTAGTCCAATCGTCAAGAAGATTCAAGATGCCGGTGCAGCTGACGTCGCCAATGCCTCAAAGGAATCGATCGAACAGTGGTTCAAGCAACATCGTGATCTTGCCAAAGAAATTAGACAGGATTGCAGTCGCGTTAAGGCGGGAAAACCTGCCGATTGGGGCAACACCACAGAAGGGCGCGTGTGCCAGGCAGTTGCGAGCGCGTCCGTCTTTGGAAACGAACACATACAGACTGATCAGCAAAAATTCTGAGGAGAAACCATGAACGACTACAGGTCCGTCACTCGGCGATTGATTAGAACGTCGCTCTCGCTGGTAATGGTCGGTGTGGTCGTGGCTCTTTCTATCACGGTTGCGTATGCACAAGCAGGTTCGACAAATGCCCCTACCTCCATTTTGGATGAGTACAAGGGTCTTGAGGGGCAATGGATCTCGAAACTCTTAGGTGCGGCTCAACGCTTGTTTGTCCTCCTTGCGGGAATCGAGGTGATCTGGAGTTTCACGTTGCTTGCCCTTGAGAAGGCGGACTTTCAGCTTCTTACTGCAACGATAATCCGAAAGATCATGTGGATCGGCATTTTCTATGCCCTCCTCCTCTATGGTGTCACTCCGGACGGTGGGGGCTGGATTCCAGCGATCCTCAACAGCTTTCAAGTCCTTGGCCAGACTGCGTCTGCGGTCGGTCCTCTTGGTCCCAGTGCCATTGTCGGATTCGGAGTAAACACTTCTGTCGATCTACTATCGGCCGCCAGCGATGCGGGGTTTCTGACGGACATGGGAACTGCCCTGACTCTCGTTTTTTGTGCCGTGGTTATCTTCATTGCGTACCTTGCAGTGGCCATCCAGTTCGTTGTTGCTCTGGTTGAGAGCTATTTGGTCATCGGAGGCGGTGTCATCCTCCTCGGATTTGGCGGTTCGCGATGGACCGCACCTTATGTGGAGCGATACCTCGCCTACTCCGTGTCCGTGGGGTTGAAAATTCTCATCCTTTACCTACTGGTTGGAGCTGGAATGACGCTGTCGCAAGGCTGGGCCCAAGTCGCTTTGGGGATCGGGAATTCTGCAGAGCCCGCGCGAACAGGCTTTGACCTGGCGGCAGCGGCGGTAATGTTTCTCGCGGTGTGCTGGATGTCGCCGAAGCTGGCTTCTGCCATCCTTGGGGGTGCAAGCGTTTTGACCGGTGGCGATTTGGCGGCAGTGGGCGTTGGTTTAGCAGCAGGAACAGCGGCTGCTGTGATGACTGGTGCGGCAATGGCGGGTTCCGGCACCAGCGCCCTGGGCAAAGTCCAATCCGCAAGCGCAGCTGCGACTGCGCCGACGAACGGCCGTGGCCCAACTAGTGGCGGCGCGTCTGGTCCGTCTTCCTTAAGTAGCTCTCCCAGTCCTGGCGGCGGTAGCGGAGGTGGCACTTCTACCGCATTCCCTTCTGGCTCCAGCCAGCCTCGTCCTCCTTCGCGTGGAGGCGCAAGTGCCAGCCAACAACCTAGTCCCCCCTCCCTTGGACGCAGCCTGATCGGGCTCGCCGATCGCGCATTCGCTGTGGCGGAAGAGACAAGCGCCGCAACACGCTCTGCATTGACGAATCTGCGCATCCCTCACGACGCCGGGGGCCATGCACCGCCAACCATTCCGACAGGCCACGGTGAGGGCTAGAGAAGGGGGGAATATCTCGTGAACAATGCGACTTCGCTGAATGATTTGACGGCTCCAAAGGATTCGAATTTGGGCAATCCGTACTTGGCCGCGCGCAACGAATGGGACGAACGCTATGGAAGCCTGATCAAGCGTGCCCACCACTGGCGCGGCGCCGCAGTGCTGGCACTCCTTGTGGCGTTAGCCGAAGCCGTCGTGATTTTGGGCGTAGCTACTCGACCCAAGACTGTTCCTTATGTAGTTGCGGTTGACTCGCTAGGGCGAGTCGTGGCCTCCGGCGCGGTGGAACGAAGTTCGCCCGTAGACCAGCGGATGAAGGCAACGGCCCTCACGGGGTGGATACAGGACCTGCGAGGCGTGACAAGCGACGGCCTTGCGCAACGCAGAGCAATCGATCGAGTGTACTCCATGATCGGGAGCGGGACAGCGGCACAGACGCTGGTCACAGAATTCTACAGAGCGAATCAGCCTTTTGAGCGCGCAAACAAGGAAACAGTTCAGGTAGACGTGAATACCATCCTGCCCACCACGGAGCACACATACGAAGTCGATTGGACCGAAACCGCGAGAGATCCCAGTGGTGGTGTGGTCTCTGTTGGCAGATGGAAAGCAATTCTTACAGTTGCGGTTAATCCACCCACGGAAGAGAACGTTCTGCAGGTGAATCCGTTTGGCATTTACGTGATGAATGTGAATTGGTCGAAGGTCGTTTGAGGTGAACGATGACTCATAAAAACGCGATAGCCTTATTCTGTGTCTTATCCCTCTCTCCAATGTTCCCGGGATTCGCCCAGGAAAAGAAGGACGACCCTCCACCCATAGTCATAAAGCGCGGCCCGCCGGTGCAAAAAGAACCTGTTCCCAATGCAGAAAAATATCCATTGGCGGAGGCCGTGCGAGAGCTCGAATCGGGCGAAGCACCACATCCCGTCCCCGAGATAGCACCCATCCTGCCATCCATTAGCAACGCGACGACACCGGGCAAGCCGTCGAGCGAAGTCCCACGTGAATTCCAGCCCAAGCGTGACATCATCCTAAGCCCAACGGGCGTTGATGCGCTGCTGATTAGCCGCGATTGGGAGGCTGCACACAATACTCCTGCGATTGGAAACGATGGGCGCGTTGTTTACACGTACGGAGCGGGGCTGCCCATTGTGGTGTGCGCGCCACTCCATGTTTGCATGGTCGAACTCGAGCCAGGAGAAAAGATTGTTGGCGAGCCTCATATCGGTGACAGCATTCGTTGGGAGATCTCGCCGGCAGCTTCTGGCAGTGGGCCTGATACAACACCCATTCTAATCATCAAGCCGCGTATCTCCGGCCTCGATACAACGATGGTCGTGCCCACAGACAGACGCGCGTACTACATTCGCCTGCAATCCAAACCAGCAGAGTATGTAGCCCGCGTGGCATTCACCTACCCGGAGGATCGCAACCGCCAATGGCAGGTCTTCCTCGCCAAACAGCATGAACAAGAACAGCAAGAAAAGGCCCAACGCGTCGCAGAACTCCCGAACACCGCAATTGACAATTTGTATTGGAAATACACCATCAAAGGTGGCACACCATCCACGCGGCCAGCGCACGTCTTGGATGATGGCGTGAAGACGTATATCCAGATGCCGCAAGAAGCCATTCACCGGGAACTGCCGGTTCTCGTAGTCAAAACGCCTGACGGATCAGAGATGGTCAACTACCGGGTGAAAGACAATATCTACATCGTCGATCGTTTGTTCGACCGCGCCGCTCTTCTTCTTGGAGTCGGCAAACACCAGACCAAGGTAGAAATTGTTCGCGAGCATGAAGTGAACAGTGAAAAAACCGAACCGGCAAGGGTTCCGCCTTCTCAGCCCATTGCGAGCACATCCGGTCGAGAGCAGCCATGAACGAATCCAATGATCAGATCGAATCGCCGTCTGGACTCGATTTGAATCCAAACCCACCCTCAACAGGTCGGATCAGTAAGAAGGTCGGGCTTGTAGCAATCGGCATTGTTCTCTTGGTTGGGACGCTTGTTGTCTATGGTTTGTATACTCGAAAGGAACAGCAAGCCGCCACGCGCCACGCGAATGAAGAAAAGCATCCTGAGCCAGCACGCATCGCCGGAGATCAAGTTGTAAGAGAGATCGCTCCTCCCTCCGTCGCGAATCCAGCGCCCGCTCCTGCGGAGCTTCCCGAATTCGGTTCCACACGGAGCGCCTCGGCATCGACGGAACCGACCCTGCGTCCTCCGTCAATCGCATACCGGGGAGATGGGCCGGGCCGACGGAATGGAAAAGGGACCGGGAACAGCACATCCGCTTACGCGTCAAATGAGGGAGATCTCTCACCCGAAGAGCGCCTGCGGCTGGTCGCTTTCCGGGAGGAACAACAGGCTATTGCTTCGCCTACGGCAATACACGCGAATGCGTCTAGTAGCGCGGCATCCCCTTCGTCGTTTGGCTCCGATCCGCTTCAGCAATATGGACCTTTGGCTTCTCTGCTAGCAGGCATTGGGAAACAAAGTCCTCCTGGCCAGGATATCCAGTCACCGTCTCCTGGTGGACAGACAATCAGTGGCTATGATGGTCAGAACGGCCAATCTCAAAAAGACAGTTTTCTCCAAAAAACACGCGGCCACGTGGTCGACAATTATCTAAAATCCACGCGCACTGAGCCGCTCAGCCAGTACGAGATCAAAGCCGGGTGGGACATTCCGGCAACTTTGGAGCAGGCTATCGACTCCGATTTGCCGGGTGAGGTTAAAGCGCTGGTGCGATCCAACGTCTACGACACTGCCTCCGGCAAGTATCTCCTCATCCCGCAAGGCGCGCGCCTGCTCGGAACCTATAATTCTGTAATTTCCTATGGGCAGGCTCGCGTCCAGGTCGTGTGGACGCGAATTATTTTTCCCGACGGAAGCTCGATCAATCTCGACGGCATGAGCGGACACGACGACGAAGGAAGGGCCGGTTTCCATGATCAAGTTAACAATCACTACGCTCGCCTCGTTGGTTTTGCCGTACTCACGAGTGCATTTGCTGCGGGATTGGAACTGTCGCAGCGGCAGAACACGTCAGTCCTTACGACGCCCTCTGCCGGTCAGACCGCCGCAGCTGCGGTCGGTCAGCAGCTTACAGAATTGGGTGCGGAAATTACGCGGCGCAATCTCAATATTCAACCCACTATTAAGATCCGCGTGGGCTACAAGTTTACCGTGAGGGTCAATCGCGACATGCTGCTCGACGGGCCGTACAAGCCTGTGGAAATGCGGTGATGCCAGCGCTTGAACAAGACTCCAGGGTCATGTATATATATCGTATGGCATGGACCGCTGTAGCAGTGCTACCGCGGGAACCCTCAAAGGACGTTGGTGCGGCCTGTGGCAACACGTAGAAACATCGGCTTCGATGTCTTCAACGTACGCTTGTTGATTGCTCTGGATAAATTGCTTCGGAAGAAGCGGCGGTATCAAGGGGATTTGTCCGCCTCGATCAACGACGCGCTGTTGGCCGTAAACCTCAAAACCGTCAAGCTAGTTACTCTCCAGGGCAAGAAGAAACAAACCGCACGGGAGACGCAGGTGGTCATTCTGCGGCGTCTCATTCGCAGGATTCAACGAATTGCAGATGCACGCGGCTGTTCGATGAATCAACTCGTGAATAGCGGGTTGTTGGCTTACTACTCGAAGGGGCGGAGAGGCAAGCTCGAAGGTTCAACCAGGGCAACATGGGGGTCATCCATGGCGACCTACGACAAAATGAGCATTGCGGAGCGGCAGCAATTGATGGAAATTCTTGGGAGTCTTACCGGTTTGCAGGAAGGCCCCCAAGAGGAGTTTCCAGACGGCACACGTTATGAGTTTGACCGCGATCTGCAAACAACAGTGGAGGTTGCCCCCTCGGGGGAGCGGTTCCCCGTAGCCCTGGTCGCGGGAAAACTCCAGCGCGAATCAGAAAAGACGCTCGCGCACAAAACGACACGATAAGGACACTTTGCTCTGAGCGAACCGAAACCAGCGCTGATTGTAATCGCAGGCCCCATGGGCGCGGGGAAAACTACCTTCTACGACGCCCACCTTAAAGAAGCTTTCCCTATCGTCGTTCCTCCTATACCGCGCCAGCGAGACGCGATGCTACGCGAGCGGCGCTCGTTCGCAGTTGAGGATCTGACCGTGGACACGGAATTGTTGGAGAGCGCAAGGCAAGCAGGTTACACCACAAAGGTTTTGTTCATCTCGACGGAAGACGCTAACTTGAATGTCGGGCGCATACTCGTTCGGATGAGTCGCGGCGGACAAGCCGTGCCCCTCAGCACGATTCCAGAGTCGTACGAAGAAGCCATGAAGAGCTTGCCTGAAGCGCGCAGGCACGCCGATGACCTTCTTGTCTACGACAACACACCGAATGGTAAGGGACATCGGCTGGTGGCACGTTTCATCGCGGGCGAGCTAGTAAAAACGACGCATAGTGCTCCCGAGTGGTTGAAGGATGTTTTCGGCCGGGAATTGCGCGACGAAATAAAACAACAAGGAAAACCTCCACGCGGGCGTTAGTGAGCGACAGCCGTTCGCAATCGGTCTTATGGTGTTCGTCGATGTGTTTATCAATCTTCGAACACTCTCAGGGGAGCACACACCTCGATCGGAGAAGCGCGGCAGGGCCAGTACGAAGGTACTAAGCCGTTAAGACGCTGCAGAGGAAACGCTTCCGGCTTCGCACGCATCTACATTCCTACAGCGCAGCGGCAGCGAATAGGGGGTATCCATCCTTGCGGGTCCGTCTCTCGAAGCGATGGCTTGCTGTTCTCCTTTCGGTCTTTGTAATGCTTATCATGTTCGCTGTGCTTTCGCGGAAGTACGTGTGGCTTTACGCCACACGAAAACCTGATCGACCGCCGCGAGTCGCTAATCTCCTGCTGGACCCAAAAGCATCCAAAAATCCCGAAATTCTGCTCATGGAAGCGAACCGCCTCGCCTGGCTTTTTAATTGGCCCAAGGCGGGACCTCTCTACGTTCGCGCGGAGGAGCTCTTCAACGAGAAAAACGATGACCGAAACGAAACATATGCTCGTGTGGGCAGAATCCGAGCCCAGGCAGAAACGATGTCGTGGGTTGACGTGTCGGAAATGCTTGGACAGCAGTTAGAGCTTCCGATTGCGAAGAGTGACCTGAAGCTACGGCTATGGTGTCTAGCAGCGAAGGGATACACGGATTTGGAGATCAATCCAGCTTCGGCGAAGCGTGCGTGGACGGAGGCCCGAACAATTTCCCACCAGTTAGGAGAGACGCAATGGGAAGCCAGAGCGAACGGAGAACTCGGGATCATTGGTTTTCTGGAAGGCGATAGCCGGCGGGCGGCAACCATGGTTGGCGACGCAGTCTTATCTGCGATGGCGAGTGGCGATGTAGGGGGCCAAGTTCGATATCTTGAAATGCTGGGGAATGGCTTCAACGAAGCGAAGCGATATGGAGAGGCTCTCGCCTTCTTCGAGCGAGCTATAAAGGTGAGCAGGGCGAACCGCGACGCGGGTTTCCCCTTCATGGCATATGAAGGCGAATCCGCGACGCTTATCAGCCAGGGCAAGGTGTTCGAAGCGAAGAGCAAATTGGAACAGGCTCTAATCGTAGCAAGAGAAAATCAAAAGTTCGGCCATGAAACCATGATTCTTCAACTGTTGGGAGAGCTCGCGATCCAAACCGGCGACCGCCAATCGGCGCTGGAATATCTTCAGCAATCGGCTGATCTCGCGGAAAAGTACAAGTTTTATCGGACGGTGGGGCAATCAATGATCGATCTGGCCGGGCTTTATCGAGATGCAGGCGATCTTAAATCCGCTGAGGAACGTGCTTCCGCAGGGGTTGATGCCAGCAGGCTCGTCGGAGACAGGTATTACCTGCCGCGAGATCTCACGATTTTGGCGAACCTCAAAGCCCGCCGCGGATCGACCGCGGACGCAGAGGCACTCTATCAAAATGCCGAGGATGTCATTGACGGGATGCTGGTCAACTTGCATGAAGCGTACTGGAGCAGCTCGCTGGCCGGGGCGATGAGCGACACGTACTTGCAACACTTCGAACTGGAGGCGCGAGAAGGGAAGGTCGAGCGCGCACTCAACGTATTGGAGCGCGTGAGAGGGCGAACCGCCGCGGCGCTTCTAGAAAACAGGGTTACGTTCAGCAAGAACGAATCCGAAAATGTGCGAGCGCTCGAAGAGAATGTTTCTGAGGTGCAACTTCGATTGATGCGCTCGGAGAACGCCAAGGAACGCGCTGGCCTACTCGATCAGCTGGTTGAGTATGAGCGTCGCCTGGAGTGGGCACGAACTGAACGGAAAGAAACCAAGCCCGGATGGTTTGAGAAACCGGCAACGTTGAAAGCAATCCAGGAGATCCTACTGCCCAAAGAGGTCGTGCTGGAATACGTGCTCAGCGAGCCGCGCTCGTATTGCGTTTGGATATCCAAGAAACGCGCTGGCCTGCAGATTTTGGCGGCGGGACGGCAACAGATTGAGGATCTGGCACGAAAATACTTGGACGAAACACGAGGGAAGAGTGATGACATCAATGTTGCGAAACAACTCTACGGCCTCCTGCTGAGTCCGCTCCCCCAGGAGGCCATCGGAGACCGCTTGATAGTGGTACCAGATGGAATACTGCATCTCTTACCCTTCGACACGCTCCGCGAACCGGAAGGCTCCCTCTTGCTGGAGACGCGAACAATTAGTTATGTACCGGCGTCCACGGTGTTGAGCGTTCTCCGGAATACGAAAGAAACGCAGTCCGCCCGACGCACCTTTCTCGGAGTAGGCGACGTGGCCTATCAGAATCAGGGTGGCGTTTCGCGTAAACTCGATAAGCCGACGGCACTTAAGCAGAGGCTCATGCGAGGACTGTCCGACAACTTCGGCGCGTCTCTCTATGATTTGCCGCATACCCGAGAAGAAGTCACCGAAGTGAACAAACTTGTTGGCAATGACGGAATTCTTTTGTTGGGTACCGAAGCTACCGAGACGGCTTTCAAAACTCAGCCTCTGCAGGATTTCAAAATCATTCATATTGCCGCGCATGGGTTTGCAGACACCCAGTTTCCTGAGCGGTCAGGGCTTGTATTGGGTGTAGACCCGAAATCTCACGATGACGGCTTATTGCAAGTTCGCGAAATCATCCGTCTTCGTTTTAACGCCGACCTTGTGACGCTCTCTGCTTGCGACACAGGAGTAGGGAAGCTCCAAGGCGAGGAGGGAGTCACGAATCTCGTCGAGGCATTCCTTGTGAGCGGCGCAAAGGCTGTCGTCGCTAGCCTCTGGAGCGCCGACGATACCTACACACTCGATCTAATGGAGCGGTTCTATACCCACATTGCCGAAGGGCAGGACAAGGCCTCGGCGCTGCGACAGGCGAAACTTGACTTGCTCGCGAAATACGGTAGACAGGTACCACCCTATTATTGGGGAGCTTTTGTCTTGGTCGGAGACGGCGGATCGCCGATTCCTTTGAGGGTTCCATGAGTCTCGATATCCAATCGCGAGAGAAGATTTATTCCCGTGTGTGCGAGCTGGTCGCGCGAAAGCATTTCGATCCCGCCATGAACGGAGCAAATTGGGGCGAACTATCGAAACGCAGGAAAGATCAGATTCTGCAAAGCAACACCGATGATGAGTTCGAAAAACAGATACAGGAATTGCTGAACGAACTGAAAACTAGTCACACTGGATTTCGACACTCGAAAAGTTCAAAAATCCCTGGGCGCCACGCAATCAGCGCAACGTTCATGCGTTGCAACTTCGATGGCACGCAGCGGTGGATGTTTCAGGATGTTCACGAAGGGGGGCCAGCACATGTGGCGGGACTTCGTCCGGGGGATATTCTCCTGCAAGTCCGAAATCGTGAAATAGCACCGCCCGAACCACCGATTTTCCCGGTTGGCGACGACTCCCAATATGTCGTCCAAAAACCAGACGGCAAGCGCGTCACGGGGACCTTGATTGTACCGTCTCCTAAATCGAAGAATCATCCCGTCATCGTGCCCAAAGCTGTTGTTTGTTCACAGCTGCCCGAAGGGATCGGATGGCTCAAGGTGACTATGTTTCCCGGAGCGGTCGGGATTGATCTCGCCAAAATGTTCGATACGGCCTTCGCTCATTTGCGGGATTCCACGCGCTTGATTGTGGATCTCCGTGGCAACACTGGCGGAGGTATCGGTGGATTGCGCCTCATGAGCTATTTAACCCCCGATAAAAAAGAGGTGGGATACAGTTTGACGCGCGCTCGCAAGGAAAAGGGATATTCAAGAGAAGAGTTGCCACGGTTCGGCCGGATACCGTCCCACAAAGCAACACTTCTTTGGTTGGCTCTGCGGTACGGATTTATTGACAAATCGATTCTCGTGGTCACGGAAGGCTTCGGTCCACAAAAATTCCACGGTCGTGTCGTAGTCCTCGTGAACGAGCACACTGCGAGCGCGGGTGAAATGGTTGCTGCATTCGCGGAGGAGAATCACCTTGCAACTATTGTTGGCACGAAAACGCCAGGGCGGCTTTTGAGCGGCAGTGCGTTTAAGGCGGGCTTTGGCTACATCGTGGGACTTCCAGTTGCTGCCTATCTGACATGGGAAGGAAGGCTGATCGAAGGAAAAGGAGTGTCGCCAAATATCCCGGTTGGATTGTCCCCTGAACAGCTTCTGGCAGGCGAAGACCCTCAGATGCAGAAAGCATTGGAACTTGTGCGCGCGCTTTGACCCAAGTTGCCACCCAGGCTGTAATAACTCAGGCTATACCTTGCGTGCCTTCGCGTTGGATTTAGGCCAAGAGTGTCAGATGTGCTGCTCCAGATTCGTAACTTCCGGGTTGCTCGTCAACCGCCAGGAACATCCAACAATCCCTCGGGTGCGAGATTGTTCTATTCATATCTCAGAGCGACGATGGGATCGACGCGCATGGCGCGGCGAGCCGGAACGTAGCTGGCGGCGAGGGAGACGAAAATCAAAGCCAGCGCGGAGCCGCCGAACGACCCAACATCATAGGCCCTGACGCCGTAGAGGACGTCCTGGATGGGGCGCGTCAGCAGCAGTCCAGCGACGATGCCGGCACCGGAGCCAATGAACGCGATTCGCGCGCTGTCGCGCATCACCATTCGAAGAATATCAGCGCGGTTCGCACCAAGGGCCATGCGGATGCCTATCTCGTTCGTGCGCTGTGTGACGCTGTAGCTGACCAGGCCGTAGAGTCCAACTGCCGAAAGCACCGTCGCCAGGACGGCAAAGATGGCGAGCAGGCTTGCGGCGAAGCGCTGCGGCCCGAGCGATTCGGCGATGCGCACTTCCATGCTCTTCATATCGGAGACGGGCTGGTTCGGGTCCACGTCACGGACCGACCGTCGGATCACGCCGCCGAGCGCCGCCGGATCTCCGTTGGTTTTGGCGATCAGGAAGCCGTACGGCGCTTCGGTCTGATAGCTCGGGAAGTAGTAGACACCGCTGGAAGAAGACTGTGAGCCCTCGGTGGAAGAATCATCTCCCGCAAGCTGAGTAAACCGAATGTGCCCGACGACTCCGACGATCAACGACCAGGGATCGTGGTCGTTGCGGCGAATCTGCTTTCCGATCGGCTCTTCATGCGACCAGTACTGGCGCGCCATATTTTCGTCAATGACGGCGACAGCTTGCGAGCCGCTGCGGTCAGCGTCGGTGAAAAGGCGTCCTTTGAGCAGCGGAATGCCGAGGGCCGTGAAGTAGCCGGGAGTAACATAACGGACGTCGCCCCACGGGCCTGGATCGCCGGGTGCGACGGGGCGGCCCTCAATGCGAAATGACGAGGAGTCGTTGCTTCCGGTGAAGGGCAGCGGGAAACCTGCACCGGCGGATGTGACGCCGGGCGTGCTCGAGAGGCGGTCCAAAACGTCGCGGAAGAAAGCGATTTGCTTTTCAGGCTTGTCGTATTGGGTTTGCGGGAGCGCAAGGCCTGCAGTCATGATGCCATGCGGCTGGAAACCGGGATTGACTTGACCGATGCGCGCGAGGCTTTTTAGGAGAAGGCCCGTCCCGGCGAGCAGGACCAGGCCGAGCGCGAGTTCTCCCGCAACGAGGAACGCGCGGAAGCGCTGGCGTGCGCGGTTGGCCGTTGTTGAGCGGCCCGATTCACGCAGCGCATCGTAGGGATCGGACTTCGACATGTGCCACGCCGGCGCGGCCGTGAAGATCAGAACAGCGAAGAGGCCCACAAGCACGTTGAAGGTCAGGACGTAGCCGTCAACGGGAAAGGCGAGAGCGCCGGCATCCAGATTCGTGGGCGCGGCGAGTAGCAATGCGTGGATGCCGATGCGCGCGAGGAGCAGCCCGCCGGCGATGCCGAGCAAGCCGAGGACGATGTTCTCGCTGACCACTTGCGCGATCAGGCGCGTGCGCGATGCGCCGAGTGCTGCGCGCACGGCGAGGTCCTTCGAGCGGCCCGCGGCCCTTGCGAGCAGCAGCCCGGCGATATTGGCACAGGCTATTAGGAGAACGAAAGCGACGGCTCCGCCGAGAATCAGGATGGGCGTGCGCAGATCGCCGAAAACAAAGGTGGTGAGAGGAACGAGGAACATGCCCCAAAGCGAATCTTTCGCGTAGGAGGAGATGGGATTGTCGATCACGCGCTGCGAAAGGACTTTCACGTAGGCACTGGCCTGCGCAAAGGAAATGTTCGGCTGCAAGCGCGCAACGGCGAGATAGTTTTCGTTAAACGTGTTGTCGATGGCGAATTCGCTCTGCGCGAGACCGAGCGGCGCCCACAGGTCGGTTTGCGGATTGGGCCAGCCGAATCCCTGGCCCATGACGCCGATCACGCGATAATCTTGCTCGTTTAGACGGATGGTGCGGCCTACGACGTGTAGGTCGCCGCCGAACCAGCGCTGCCAGGCAGGATAGGCGAGAACCACTTCGTGATTCGCGTTTGGCTGATCTTCTTCAGCAGTGAAGAGGCGGCCGAGGATTGGCCGTGCGCCGAATACGTCGAACCACTGCCAGGAAACTTCTGCAGCGCGCATGCGTTCGGGAAATTCGCCGGTGCTGTAGTTGAAATCCGACGTGGTTTCGAGGGCCGCGGATTGGAAGATGTTTTTGGCGTCGAGCACCTGCGCGAAATCGGGCACGGAGACAACGATGCTCGTCAGCCCGAGTTTGCCATAGCGCACGCGCTGGACGACGATGCGGTCCGGTTGCGTGACGCCGGGCGGGTGGAGGAAGAGTCCGTTGACGACAGAAAAGATTGCGGTGTTCGCACCGATGCCCAGCGCTAGCGTGAGGATGGCGACCACGGTGAAGCCAGGGGATTTGCGCAGGATGCGGAGGCCGTAACGCAAGTCTTGAACCAGCGTCCACATACTATCTCCCATCTCTACACCAAGGAGCACTTGGGACCAATCGTACCGCAAGAAACATGTCTCATTCCAACGTATCCGACAGTTCTGGACGAGCGGTCGGCAAACCTTACCTTACCGGATTGTGTCAGGGTTGCCCGTTTTTATCGGGACTTGGGTTTCGCCCCCAATCAAGGCTTGGGAGAGTAAGCAAAGATCGGTCCTTTGAGAGCGATGACCTTATGTTTTGGGACGTTCGTCCTGGGCTCTTCCGGGACGTTGTTCCTCTAGTTCATCAATCCTTTTGAGCTGCTCTCGATAGCAGCCAGCCTCATGCAGAATCTCGCCGTTGTCGTTGTAAATATAAATCCACAGATACGACTCGTCATTGCTCGCAGCCAAATCTAGTGCCTTGTCGAAAGTTTCGCAGTCTTTCCGGAGAGGGCCGCTTGGCCATGTGAGGGTGTCTACTGGATCCAGCCCGATTACCCGGTATTGTCCCTTGGGTGCACGTACTTCCATCGCTCACCTCGCTGGCTGCGGTCTTCTCTAAGTACGCTAGCCTCGGCTCGAAAGCAAGCAGAAAACCCGGCGCATCCCAGTGTCGTTCCAGATCTTTGCTTGCTAATGCGGCCGTTCAGTCTCCTCATCGCAACTCAACTACATAGGAACTCTCTTGAGACCCATTTCTTGTCAGTCGCAAAACACACGGCCCAGGAGAACGGGAGGACAAATCCACCGATATCTGAATCACAGCAACGCCGTCTGTCAATTTCGCGTCTGCTTTTGTCGACACGAGTAATTCTCCTGAGGCCGCCAATAGACGAATGTCGTACGGACCGTCGATGCTACCAAAGGGGAGAGAGATGTTCCAATGCGCGGCGGCGCGACTGACCACCAAGGGCGGCTCAACTGGATTCGCTTCAGTGCCTCGGGGTAGGGAGCGAGTCCTTAAGTCGAGCATGGCAGTTTCAGTCGCCAGCGGTTTCTTTTGTTTTGGAAAGAAAGCCCAACCCGCAAGACCGGCGACAAGCAATATGCTCGCGGCGATGGCGAGAAGAGTTCGCATGCGCCGGCGTTCATAAGCAGCTTGGAATTGAGAAAAATCGCCGTAGCATGGACTGCAGGAACCGAGGTGATCCAGCCACTTCTCCGCTTCCGAAAGTGGCATCTGATGAGAGGCGATTTTCTTGAGAACGTCGGAGCCTGGGCACCCGGTGCGGCTGGGATTCGGAAACTCCTTGAGCAGACCACGGCCCAAGGCATCGAGGATGCGCCTTTCGTCCTTCGCGGAATATCCCTTTGCGTTCAGGTTTGCCTCTCTTCGTCGGCTAAACAGCGAATATACATCTAGTTGACCTCAGCCTGACTTCTTCAGCATTTCTCGTTTCAGCAATCGAGCTATTTTCTGCCGAATCTTTTCCAAGTTGTACTGGAACTTCATTTTTGCCTGCTGCTCGGTGACACCTAGCCACGTGGAAATGTGTTTCCACGAATAGCCGTATTGGCGAGCCTGCCAAACCTTCTTTGTCCAAGCATCCATGCGGTCAGTTATCTGTCTAACGGCAATAGCGCGTTCGAGCTGCTCAGCCCATCCTGTATCCAGAGCAGCCTCGAACCGCTCCAGATCCAGGACTGACGAAACCAACTCGATTGTTTCAGCCCTTCTCTGTTCTTTCCTGAGCAGCTTATTGAAACGGTGGTGGAAGACTCCGATCAGGTAGGATTGCAGGTCGGATATGGGTGGCCGGTGATCTTTGTTCCGTTGGCGCGTCTTTGCAACCGACCGGAGCACACGATCCCAGATGTCTGCTGCCAGAGCCGTCCTCTCTGGGCCCAACTCTTTGTCGAACAATTCACCCCGGACGTGCGCCAGAACGCGCGGCCAAGCTGCTCGGGCGGCAGCCAACAATTCTTCGTCAACAGGAAGCAGCGGTCCGCCGGGCCCCTGGTTGGTCCCCAATAGTACCCATTCGCCGTACGGGTCCGGTTTATCTATTGAGTCCATTGGGTTTATGAGCCGCCCCGTTGAACTGGGTCAAAAAAGCCTGCCATTAGGTTGCGGGGTAGGTCAATGGTACGGGACATCACCAATCAATAGCTTGAAGATTTTTTCTTACTTTTGTCCTCTTCGAGGTTCCCTAGTAAGTGAGGGGTCTTTTGTCTTCCGCGACGCGAGAGGGTCCATCGGATCGCCGATGGGCGCGGCCGTGCGAAGAATCAGCTCGTGAATAGCGGGTTGTTGGGTCACTGTTCGAAGCAGCGGAGAGGGAAGCTCAAAGGTTCACGTACGGGGGGCATTCATGGCGACCTACGACAAAATGAGTGCTGTGGAACGGCAGCAATTGATGGAAGCGCTTGGGAGTCTTACTGGTTTGCAGGAAGGCCCCCAAGCGCAGTTTCCAGATGGCACCCACTATGAATTTGACGCCGATCTCAAAACAACAGTGGAGGTTACCCCCCTGGGGGAGCGGTTCCCCGTGACCTTCGTCGCAGGAAAACTCCAGCGCCAGTCACAAAAGGCTGGTCGATATATCGACCAGCCTTCAAACGCAGATGATTTTGGGAAGGAGGTGCATCGATGAATGCGAAAGCTCTGGCTTTGAACGAATGCGTTCATGCCCGGCGCCGTCTGAACACCCGATTAGGGCTTCTCATGTTTGCACTGATTCCTCTGCCCATGATTCTCCTGCGTGCTGCCTTTCAACCCCTGCAAATGCTGGCCACCGTCACGGTTCTGACGGCGGGCGTGGGCATCGTGTACCCGGTGTGGTGGCGGTCGAACCATCATCCTTGTCGCGAAGATACACGGGAAAGACGTACGCGTGTGGTCGCAGTCACTTGCCGTATAGTGGCGTTTGTTTCGTTGGTAGGTTTCATGGTGAGTTGGGCCGTGGGAGCCGACCTCAGCTCATGGATTGCGCTGACGTTTCTTGCGGCGGGTGCTGCCGCGTTCGTTGTTGGCTTTGAAGTCGAGGCGCGATGGAAACGGATCTTAGAGCGACAGACTGCTCAAATGGGAGGCGACCCATAAGGGAGAGCAGGGCCGCCTTCTGCGGAAGCCGGCCCTGCCAAAGGACACTCCCTAGAAGGGAGTGTCTTGCGTTTCGGGCCCCAACTCGGGCACTGGCGTGTCTGGGTCGCGCTTTTCCGCGCGGTCGAGCTTCGCGATTCGCCAGAGATGAATTTCGGCGACACGAATCTTGTGATCGCCGTTCTTTTGCTTTTTCTGTTTCTTGGGAACGAACTCGCGATAGCGGAGCTCGCCTTCAACGGCCAGATGCGCGCCCTTCCTGAGAGTTGCCGCAAACGTCGAGAGATTGCCCCAAGCGATGAGCTTGTGCCATTCCGTGCGCCGGATGTAGCCGTCGCCGTTCTTGTCTTTCCAAGACGCCGTTGTCGCCAGGGACAGCACCGTAAATTCACGTTGCGTCTTCGTGGTTTTCACTTCCGCGTCTTTGCCTACGAACCCAACTAGCCTCACTGAATTGTCAAACATCGAATTTCTCCTTTTGATGCCCTGAGTCTCTCAAGGCACACCACCCGGAGGGCGCGAGCGGGAGGCAGCTCCCAAGTGCCAAGGTGCGCTTTCTTGGAGGGTGCCCGCGGAGCGGGAGGAACCAAGACCTATTCAGGCGCGATAGCGAAGCAGAGGACCGCCGTGCCGCAGGGCGCAGCCTCTCTGTCGCTCGCGGTGCTTGAGAGCGACGGGAGAAAAAGGGAAGTACCGATAGGCATTGTGACAGCGTGGGCGTCGGAAGGCGTGGGTGAAAATACTCGGCACGCAGATAACGTTCCGAGTGACGAACGTTTTCCCAACGTCGGATGACCGGTGCTCGACCCAGCCACAGTTTTAGGCAAAATGATTCGGAAACCTACCGCCTGTCCCCCGGGCCCAAAATCGAACCCGGCACACCCGCCGCGCGAGGGAGTTTTCCACAGCATCTGGTAAATGTGGGAATCTCTGAGGGGTACTTGGTGTTACATACCCGATTCAACGGATCGCGGGAGTTATTCGCTGTATAGTAACTAAATTGTTTTTCTTGGCCCTCGCGAACACAGAGGCAAGTTTTGCGATGGTAACATTCCTATCGAGCGAAATCGTTCCGTGGCAAATTCATCCTTTAGACCGCCGATTGCATCGAGCACCGAAGGGCCTACGACGTCAGGGCCTCACCCTGAAATAAAGGAAGGCCTGGTCGAAGCCATGACCAGCGCCTATGCGACTCTAATTAAGCGTCAACGCAACGCGTCGGCCGCCTTCGTCCGCTGGACATCAGCCCACAAGCGAGCACATGAATTTGCCTGGATGGAACCTGGCAAAGAAGCTCTCATGTTTGCCGGCCGTGACATTCGGGTAGGACCGGTTAGCACGGAACACGAGTCCCTCAATAAAATGATGGCGACCATCGCGCTCAATCCTTATGAGAGAGAACTGCTTTACGGATATCCCTACGTCGTCGGCCAGCTCGACGGCATTCCCATTCGCGCTCCTTTGCTTACGATTCCCGTTACCATCCAAACTGAGGGCGCTACGCTCATCGTTCATCCCAACGAAGAGATGGTGCGATTCAATTCTTTACCCTTTCGAACCGAATTTGATACTTCCGCCCAAGAACTTGCCCTCGCGAGGTTGATAGAAAGCACGCCGGAGTTTCCGCTCCATGAGGAAGCTCTTCGCCTCTTTTGTGATAGCGTGTCGCGAGAACTTAAGGTCGGACTGAAGGGAAAGTTGGATGGCACCATCGCTGCTGCTCCTGCGGCTCCGCGCGAAGGGACTCCACTTCAAATCGTCGATTGTGCTGCGTGCTTTGTAGCTCCAAAGACCAGCTATTTTCTTTCGAGCGACCTTCAGCATATCGGATCGGAGGGTGCTAAAGAGGTGGGGCAGACCGCGCTCGGGTGGCTTATCGGCGCTCGCCCCGAGGAACCCACGGCCGATACTTTCCGCGACAACAAAAAGGTCTTCTTCCCTTTTTCCTCGAATCCGAGCCAGCGGCGCGTAGCTCACTTGGCGAACGATCCGGAAAACAGAATCATCGTTGTACAAGGACCGCCGGGAACTGGGAAGTCTCTAACGATCGCCAATGTTGCATGCCACTTGATTGCCATTGGCAAACGGGTTCTGATCACCTCTCAAAAGGACAAGGCGCTTGAGGTAGTCGATGGCCTTCTGCGCCGTCTTGATCTGTCACAACTTCCCCTAACCCTTCTCAAGCAAGATCGCGATTCGAAACGTGAGTTGAAAGAACGTCTAGACTTAATTCAGAAAAACAAGGCAGCTGCCGAAACAAAGATCCAATTGGAAAAGCAGAGCGTCGTGTGCGCCAAGCTTGCCGAAGACATCGAGGCAACTGCAAAACGACTTGGGGAAGCGCTTCTTGCGGAGCATTTCGTCGCTCATGCCGACAGTGAGCTGCGCGCTTCAGTGACGTTCTTTCGTCGCTTGGTAGCGAAGTGGAGATGCAGCCGGATACGAAGAACCGCCAGAAGGCAAGCGCCCATATTTTCCGATGAAGTCGGTGTGGAATGCACTGAGAAACAAATGGAACAGCTAAAAGCGGCATTAGGGCTTCTCAGTATCGCGGCGGAACATCGAACCGGTGAAGCCAGCAAGAATGCAAGAAATCAGCTGCGTGAATTTGCGAAGCTTCTGGGGCGAGATCAACAGAGTTTCAAGAATTTTAGGCTTTTTGACAGGCTAAAGAATGAGGTGGAACGCTGTGAGATGCTGCTCGGGATACTGCCTTGCTGGATCATGTCCCCCGACGATGTTGCCCGCTTGTTTCCTTGCAAGCCGGGCCTATTTGACACAGTGATTGTAGACGAAGCATCACAGTGCGATCTTCCGTCGATGACTCCGGTCCTATTTCGCGCGAAACAAGCCATTGTCGTTGGCGACGCCAAGCAGATGCAAGCGCAGCGATTTGCCTTCACCGCAACACAAGTTGCCGCGCAAGCATGGCGTGAACAGGGACTTGATCAATTGGATGCTGACGGCTGGCTGAACCCGACTAAGATTGATCTGTTGCAACTGGCATCGATTCGAATGGACGAAGAAGCATTTCTCGATGAACACTATCGCTCGCTTCCACCCATCATCCAATTCTCGAACAACCGCTGGTATTCTAACCGCCTGCGTGTGATGCGCGATCATGACGACCGACGTTTTGGTGACCCAGATAGCCCCATCGTTACGTTACACAAGGTATTAGACGGGCGGGTCACCCCCGGGACACAGGAAAATGAAGCCGAGGCTCGTGAGTTGATCGACGCCCTGCTCGCACAATTAGAAAACCCCGGATATTGCGATGCCAGCTTTGGAGTCATTTGTCTGTTCGAAGAGCAAATGCGCCTCGTAAACGACCTTGTCGCCGAACGGATCCCCGAAGAACTTCGCAGCAGCCACAATTTAGTTGTCGTCAATCCTGACGGATTTCAAGGGGATGAAAGGGATGTCATCTACTATTCCTTGTCCTATGACGCAAATGGCATGGATCAGTCGGCGGTTTCCGCCCGGCAGGCTGACCGCGCACACATTCAAGGCATGCTCAACGTCGCGTTCACGCGAGCCCGCGAAGAAATGCATATCTATCACACGGCGCTGATACACGAGTTCGGAATGGCATCCGGCTCTGGGGCGATCCGTGAGTGGCTCGAACATTGTGAGCGGGTAACTAAATCTGTCCCCCGCGTGGCAAGCCCGTTCAGTCGTGCCGATTCAGAATTCGAAGTGCAGGTAGGCCAGGAGCTCTCACGTCGAGGTATTAAGGTCACGTCGCAATTTCCGAGTTGCGGCTACTTCATCGATATCGTCGCGGAATTGGATGGCCGCCGCGTCGCAGTCGAATGTGATGGGGAAGTATGGCACTTGGATGAACACGGAAATCTGAAGGCCGAAGATCTCATACGTCAGGACATACTGGAACGCGCGGGGTGGACTGTACTTCGCGTGCCATACCGAGGCTGGCAAGCAAACAGGGAACTACAGCTAGACCGTATACACGATGCCCTACTGGGATCAGAAGAGCCCTCTGACCCTCCTGAAGCGACGGACGATCCGCAGTCCGGGTCAATTCAGAAAGTTACTGCACCCGAGGCGGCTATCATCCAAGCCCTGAAAGGGGGCGAAAAAGATCGCAATGCTGTACTCAAGAGCGCCTCTCAAAATCTAGGGCGGGCCCGATTGGGACCCAACCTTCGTCTCATTCTTGAAAACGCGGTTGAAAAGCTTGTCGCTCGGAAGGTTGTACTCAGCGAAGAAAGCGAGCTGTTTCTTGCTGAACAAGCTCGAAATGCATCTTTTTCGAGCGACAACATGCCCTATGAGGCGCGACGCAGTTACGGCAGACGCCGTAGGTACAATCGTTTCCGACCCCGAAGATGGTAAATCGCAGTTCCCTTTCACGCCGTGCCAGCTTTGATGCCCGAAAACGCCGTGCTCCTGCAACGAGCTCGTAGACACCGGACTCGCCGCTAGGATGGGGACGCAAGAGCACGGGCTGCAATACTCCGTGCTGTTTAACGTTGGCCGCTAGTTCGGCCATTGCAGATTCATCGAAATGGCTTCGCGGATTCGTCTTGGATTCGCAGATGTTCTCCAGTGGGATGTCCCGTATCAACGTATCTGTGCGTTCTGCTTCTTGCTTCGTACTTACTGCTTCTGCTTTCATTTCCTTTCTCCTTTTTCTTGAAATATCGAGATTGTTTCGGTTGAGAGTCGGTTGCAACGATGAACGAAATCGCGGGCAGCCTACTGGCTGCCCGCGGCCGGGGTTCCTGCTTTCAGAATGGAAGTTGCAGCGGCGAAGATGCGGGCTGCACTCTGGTTGGGAATTTCCTTTTCTGCCTTCAGCCAGTGCTGGATGTAGCCCCGGCAGAAGTCCGCGCCTTCGAGGCCGAGCGTTTCGCAGCAGATCAAGGCGACTGACTCCGCCTCGACCTCGCGGATGTGCCTCGCGCTCTGTTCACTATCCACGAGCATTTCGGACGTGGTGTGCCCGAGGACGATGTGAGCGATTTCGTGGAATGTGGTTTTATGTGGGAGTGCGGCGACGGGGTTTACGGCAATTTCGCGTTCGTTCGCAAAGCCCTGAATGTTGCCATTCATCTCGTCAAACGGCGTGCGGACGATGTTCAGGGTACGAAGCGCCGTATTCATGTCAAAGCCGGGAATCGGCGCAACGTAAGCGTCTTCTCCCTCGGTTTGTGCAAGCACAAACCAATACGCTCGAAACCGGAAGGCGTAGCGTATTTGCGTTTCTGTTGTCTCGTCCTCAACGCCATCCGTTTGCGCGGCTCTTTTGAACGGCATGGGCATGCAGAGGGTGATTCCTTTTTCCCCTTTGCGGACCTGCCGTTTCCGTTCGAGCCACCCGCGATAGGTGTTGAGTGGTCCGGGTTGCAAGTTGCGTCGGATGCACTGTTCGAGAGCGAGCAGTGCATTGCCGAAACTGTAGTTGTGGAACGCGGTGTAGGCTTCGAGCAATCGGCCCGGTTTTTCCACCGCATCCCGCAGCAGTTCTCCCCAACTGGCATGTTGTTTTTCTGTCATTCGTTGTCCTCTTTCCGCCTTTTTTCGAGCGTGATTTCCGCTTGAAAAAAAGAAGCAAATGCCCTTCGTGGCGGGGGAAAGCGCCTGTCCGTCCGCGCTGTCAAGGCCGCGGGGTTGGCGTTCATCGAAGCGAAGCGAAGAGCCTTGACAGAAGAAGCGGGCGGATCAGGCGCAGATTTTGGGAAGGAAGGGCGTTCCGTGGGGCTTCGGGTGGGCGGGCGGGAGTCAAAAAAGAACGGGCCGCGCCGAAGAGGCGCGGCCCGCACAAATCATTCTGGTTTGTTCTACTTGGCTGTTGTCGCCTTCGACGGCTCGCGCCGTGCTGACGAAGTATTCGGCGAAGTCTTGCTCTTTTTTGCCCCGCCCTTCGTTTCTTTCTTCTTGGTCAACTCGGCACGAACTGTAGCGCCTACTTTGGCTAGGTCAATCTTGAAGCGGACTGCAGTGCGTGCGAGGTTGCAATCTTTCGTAAGGGATTGCTTCGGGTTGTAGCCGGGGCAATACAGGTCGGACACGAGAGCGCAGACAACGAAGAAACGGCTGAGGTCGACGGCTTTCATGGCGTGTACCGCAGGCGCCGCAATCTTCTCGTAGTCCACGGTTTCAGTACCCCAAGATGTTTTGCTCTTCTTCTCCTCCCAAGCGTAAAGCTTGGAGAGACGGCGGTGGTTGTCGTGGCCCAACCGCCTGGCGATCGTGGACGGCGCTGGCAAATACTCCTATGGAGACGTAAACTCTCTGCAAACAGATGAACCAAACGGATTAACGCGGAGTCCCTACCGGATGGACGTCCAAATCCCCGAAAAATTTGACGACATTCTGAAACGCGATCAGAAACTCCACGGTGGCGTCGAGCTATCGGTTGCCGAGTTCGAGCCGTGGCTCCGCCTAAGCGGAACTCCCTTTTTCCCAGAATACACGGACCACGGGCCTAAGCATCTCACCGACACACTAGACACGTGTTGCGCCATCATCCGCGAGGAAGCCTGGCCCACAATTACGCCTCAAGACATAGGCGTCCTTGTACTCGCGGTCCTGCTACACGATTGCGCAATGCATCAGACCGAAGATGGCTTCGTCTCCCTCATGAGTGAAAAAAACCGACCCATCGTTCCGGACCTTGGGGACAAAGCCTGGTCGAGTATTTGGATTGAGTATTTGAGCGAGGCATCAAGGTTCGACGCAAGAAAACTGTTAGCCCTCTTCGGGGACTCGGAGCCCATCCATAACCCGGGACTTAACCCGAAGACATGGACACTGAGGGATAGGTTGCTTGTTGGCGAGTTCCTCCGACGCCACCACCCTCGTCTGGCGCACGAAGTTGCTCTCTGGGGCGTGCCAGGACCTACGGACAAGCCGCTCTCTCTTAAGGAGATTCCGAATGACATCGCGGACATAGCGGGATTGATCGCACGCAGCCATGGAACCTCCCCGCGGTCCTGCCTCCCGTACCTGCAGCGCTACGACGTGCGCGACTATAAGGGAATTCACGCAGCTTTTCTAATGACTCTTGTTCGCGTCGCAGATTACATGCAAGCACAGGCCGCACGAGCCCCAGGGCAAATCCTCAGCGTCCGTCGATTAAGGAGTCCGATTTCACAGGGGGAATGGAAAGCTCATGAAGCGGTACGTGAAATCCGCTATACCCATGAAGACCCGGAAGCGATTTTTGTTGACGCGATACCAAAGGATGCGAAAACGTTCCTTAAGCTAAAGCGCCTCCTATCGGGGATTCAAGCGGAACTGGATTCATCCTGGGCCTTCCTTGGAGAAGTATATGGACGATATACCGAGGGACTAAATAAGCTGGGTCTTAGGTTTCGTAGAGTGCGGTCAAACCTTGAAGACCAGCAAGCGCTTGCCAAGTCCCTACCCTTCCTACCTTATGAGGCTGCTTTTAGAGTGGCCGATGGCGACCTCCTCAAGCTGTTGATAACTCCCCTTTACGGGGACCGCCCAGACATAGGCGTCAGAGAGCTAGTCCAAAATGCCGTCGATGCTTGCCGCGAGCTTCGGGACTATCTTGAGCAGAGGCCGTATTTTCCTACGCCCGACTTGACAAGGCAGGACGCCGATGTTGTCGTGACGCTCGAAGAAGCAGAGGAAAAGGAGACCGGATGGTTGGTGGTTTCAGACCGCGGTATTGGCATGACTGCTGACGTGCTTCTGAACTACTTTTTAAAGGCCGGCGCATCTTTTCGACGGAGCGATGCATGGCGACGGTTACATGAAGAAACGACCGGCGGATCACGGGTTCTTCGTTCCGGACGGTTTGGGGTCGGCGTGTTGGCGTTGTTTCTCTTGGGAGACGAAGTCGAGGTGTCGACGCGTCATGTCGATACTTCTCCCGACGATGGGATCACCTTAAGTGCAACTATCGATTCGAGTGAAGTAGAACTAACGCGATGTCGCAGAACCGTCGGCACGACGATCAAGATCAAGATTCTCAGGCACACCTGGCAACAGTTGACCGCGCGCCAAACATGGGATTGGTACTGTTTGCCTGATCCCGTTTTGATCCGCAAGATCGTGTCGGCCAAAGAAACTGAATTACTAAAGCAGGCGTATTCCCTACCTCCGCCCGGATCCCAGCTGCCTGACCATTGGCACAGAATCTCACATCCTGATTATTCAGATGTTCAATGGACGTATCATTCTGCTCCGCGCTTAACATGCAACGGAATCAAAGTGCTAGAGGCCTCCAGCCTTTTTGACCTCTCGTGGTCAGAGTTTGGGCGCATTTTTGCCCTCGACTCGCGGGACCCCATAGAAGACCTTTGGGAGTCCGAATCCCTGAGCTTGAAATGTCCCAACGTTTCTGTGTTCGATCCCGATGGCCATTTGCCCTTGCTATTGCAGCGGACTGGTATTCAGACGCGAAAATATCCTTTCCAATCCAACCTCTTCGATGACGTTATTAAGGATTTTTTGGCCTTTGCCCTAACTCACGCTCCTGACGGGCCGATGAACGATCCTTTGCATTCCAACGAGTATGCTGTCTGGTATCAAGGTATTGCCAAGCGATCACAAAGTTGGCTGCCGTTTTTCTCCTTGAGCGAAGGCACGTCCCTGACTGATTCGTGGCATCTTCACGCCGCGCAGTTCGACCGTACAATCTTGCTCCCTTCTTTGAGCGTGGTCTCATCGGGACTTAAGAGCCTGAAGAGCAATCCGACGGCCGGCATTGTTGGCTTCTCGGTCTCCCGCGGGAAGAAGGACTGGCGGGAATGGTTCAAATTTGTCCTTGGCAAGGGCAAGGACGAAAAGTTTGGCCCAGCCGCGAAGTTAGCCCGTACAGGGAGCCGAATCTTGGTGAGGTCGAAGACCTATCAACATTTCCGAGAGCCGGGAATGATTTCCAAACACTTCTGGAGACCTATAAAAGAGGAGTTCGCCGGGAAGGACTGGGTATTACTGCGGTCCGGCACTTGCCAAGAACCGCTGTTGGACTATAAGAGGCTCGCCGAGAGCTCCAACGACGAACTTGAAGGGACTGGAGAATGGTATCTCGAAGAAGATCGCCTTCATGCTGAGGCACAGTCGCCATTTGCAAAGGCGTGGAAGGAAGTAATCGGCACACCAGTTATCCCGTACGATCCTATCAAGCGCAGGCGAAAGTTGGGTGGTGCGTTCGACCTCCTGAAGGACTATGTTGTCGCCTACGAAAGAATAAAGGAGAGTAAGAAACCCAGCCGGTAGAGCGGAGGTCTCTCTACGCGAGGAGGGGAGGCCCACACGTCGGTTTTACCTGCCTGCCGCAGGCGGGCGTGTGAGAGAATTTGTTGGACCTAATACTCTTCGGGTAGCAAAAGCGTGGTCACGGAACGGTCTGATTCCGTGATAATCCACAACTTGTCGCCAGCGTGTGTGCGGTAAGCGCTCAAGAGCCGGAACCCATGCTCTAGGCTGTAGTCGTTTTCCTTGCGGTCTTCCTCGTTACATCGTTCTCCAGCAACTTCAATCGGGTTTGCGAGAGAGCGAGCGCATCGTTGAATTTGATGTTCCCTATTCCTTGCGCGGTTGACATGCCCCGCAGAAGCGGGGCGACAGGGTTGGTATTGGGAAAAATGAGCTCCAGACTACGGTGCCGAAGAGGTTGTTATGCGATATCTTGGAGGTCCCTGGACGGCCAACATCTATGGTAGATGAACACCTCTCCCGCGCGAGTCTGACTTGGTCGCTACAGCACATCGAAAAGTTCGGCGATACCGATCTCTTTCCTCCCCTTTTTGAGTTCGATCTAATCAGAAAACGCTGGACCGAGTTCGAGGCGGCACTCCATGCCGTGGACCTATCCTCCTATGAGTGGCACAGTCCGCGGCAGTGGCTCATCCCTAAGGATCAAGTCTCCTTTCGCAGGGCCACGCAGCTCGACCCTCTCGATTCGATCGTATTTACAGCATTAATTCATGACTGCGCCGAGAATTTGGAAAGGCTGCGTGTCTCACGAGAGAAAGAAAGCACGTACAGCTATCGGACCTCAATCGGATCAGACGGGACACTCTACGAACCGCACACGCGTCGTGACTTTTGGACCAGATCAAAAATCCTCAGCCACGGGTATGGTCATGTCGCAATTCTGGATATAAATGACTTCTATAACCAGATTGAACATACCGCAGTGTTGGGGCAACTGGACGTTGCTGGAATACCAAAAATCCGCCTAACTTTAATCGAAAAGCTGCTGCACCGAACATCGCACACTGCGTCCCGTGGCGTTCCGACTGGTCCGCAAGCATCGCATCTTTTGGCGGAAATCGCACTCGTTCCCTTGGATAATTTTCTCCTCTCGGAATATCGGTTTACTCGATACGCAGACGATATTCACATCTTCTGCAAAACCTACGCGGAAGCTCAAACCGCAATCTTCAAGGTAGCCACCTACTTGGATACGAACCAAAAGCTGTCGCTAAATCGACAGAAGACCGTTGTCAAGACGAGCGCAGACTTCAGGGCATCGGCCAGCCGCATGCTGATCGACAATCCGATCAACAAAGCAGAAGAACGAATGTTAGAGGCGCTTCGTAAACACTTGGAAGAATCGGGCGAATTGGACGAGGACGACGCTTATCCGGAATTGCAGCTGACCGACCTGGACAAAGCGGATGCGGATTTGTTTTCGCCCAGGTTGCTGAAGAGCGTTTTGAGGGCATACCTCACCTCGGAACCGACCAGTTATCTCCGCCTGAGATGGTTCCTTCGCACGATTACGAGGGTCAGAGCAGCAGGTGCTGTGGAATACGTCGCATCGGAAATGGGCCTGTTTGCTCCAGCGATCGTTGACGCCGTTCGCTATCTGAGCTCCTCGGCTGGTGAATACTCCGGATCATGGAAGCCTCTCGGAGAACGACTGATAAATTCGCTTGGCAATCCTCTCATTCGTGCCAGCGACTACCTTCAAGCATCCATCGTGGGTCTGTTCTGGCGTATTACTGATCTGAACCACATTGACAAGCTGCTCGGCCTTTTCCAAACCAGGGCTCCCGCGATTCAAAGAGAGATTGTGCTGGCGGCGGGCGCCCAGATTGGTCCGGATTGGGTCCGCCAATACATGAGCGAACTGTCCGGGATGGATGTGTGGTTGCGGAGGGCAGTTCTACATTCCATGAGGTCCCTGCCTGAAGTGGATAGACAAGCGTATGCCGCCAAAGAGAGTGGCATGCCGGAAGACCTCATGACTAACACCCTGCTAGGTATTCCAGGTGCACAGGCGAGAGTCGCCATCGCCGGACGGGGCGCGGACGGAGCTTCGGGCTCTCCACCTTTCATTGGAATCGTGACTGCATTGCCGAAGGAGATGGCTGCAGTGAATGCCTTACTGTTAAACGCACGGCGGCCGACCATTGACCGGGCCGGTGGTATGAAGGAGTGCTACTTAGGCCAAATGCCCGCGCGCAGTGGAGGAGAGCACACGGTTGCCTTGGCCCTCTCTGGCATTGGCAACAACCAGGCCGCGGCACGCGCCACGAATCTTCTTAGGGATTTTCCTTCCATCAAACATATTTTCATGGTCGGAATCGCGGGAGGCGTTCCCAATCCGGCTTCTGCCGAAAATCATGTCAGGCTGGGAGACATCGTGGTAAGTGGTGAGCATGGCGTCAAGCAGTATGATCTTGTCAAAGAAAGCAAAAACAAGATTGAGCATCGGATTCCCCCAAGGCCGCCGAGCTCGTCTGTCTTGGAAGCGGTAAGATTTCTCGAATCAGAATCGTTGGCCGCGCATGACCCAATCTCGCCGTGTATTTCCACGGCGCTGACCGCTCTCAACTGGCACCGGCCATCAGTCAGATATGACGTATTGGCAGCCACGGGTAATCCCAGAAAAAGGGTTAGACATCCTCGGGACAAGTCACGTCGCGCAGGTAAGCCTCGGGTCTTTATCGGTCCAATCGCATCAGCAAACACTCTGTTGAAGAATCCGGAAAAAAGAGATCAGTTGCGCGACCGGTTCGGAGTAAAAGCCGTCGAGATGGAAGGCTCGGGAATCGCCGATGCTTCGTTGAATTTGGACGTAGGCTACCTCGTCATTAGAGGAATCTGCGACTACTGTGACGCGAACAAGGGCGATCGGTGGCAAGAGTACGCCGCGGTTGTGGCTGCCGCTTACACTAGAGCACTTCTGGCGACCATGGCTGCAGATGCGCAGCTTTGACTAGTCTTCTCCTCTGGCGAACAGGCGCGTGGGAATGAGTAAGACAATATGACTGCGACAGTGGCCGGTAGCGTGAATTTGATGTGTGGAGCTCGTCATGAGTCAGGGCAGATCACTCTCGCCGCCTCGCTCGTTTATGTCAGGCTTTCTCTCCTTCTTCCTATGCCTCAGAATTGTTTGAGCTAAATCATTCCGGCCGCCGCGAAGAATCCAGGAACAGCCTTACAAAGCATAGGTTTTAGCTCTTCGGTTTTAGGGAGGGAAGTAGGCCTAAGAGGCAAAAGGGATGGAAGTTTGGTGGGGCTTTCTCTATAACCTAATCCCTCGAACCTAAAACCTTGGTTCAATAGTCCTCGGGCAAGAGAAGCGTGGTCACAGAACGGTCCGATTCCGTGATAATCCACAACTTGTCGCCAGCGTGTGTGCGGTAGACGCTCAAGAGCCGAAACCCGTGCTCTAGGCTGTAATCGTTTTCCTTGCGGTCATCGTGGGACAAGTCGCCCCACTCGCGGTTGACATGGCGCGTGAGGAACTCGCCCGGCTGTTGTCCTGCCTTCTTAAGCGCGGCCAAAGCGCCCGGTGTTGCGACGATCTGACCTAGCTCAAAAGCAGGTTGTTTGCTGAGTTGTTGCATTGGAAAAACTCCTTTCGTTGGTTTCGTTTTTTGCTTCTTAGAGGCACCGCAGAGAGCGGTGCATTAAAAGCAAATGCCCTTCCTGGCGGGGCGAGACGCCTGGCCGTCCGCGCTGTCAAGGGCGCGCAGTTTGCGTTTATCGGAGCGAAGCGGGAGACCCTTGACAGGAGAAGCGGGCGGTCCAGGCGCAGGTTTTCAGCGGGAAGGGCAGAAAGGAAAAGCACGTTATTGCACCAAGGAGTATGAAAATGAGAGGGTATCTAGATCGGTGAAATACTAAATGTCTAACATCGTTAGTGATGATATTGTTGGCGTGCCATCGGGTGCCCGTTTCTACCGGACAGATCTTCATATCCACTCATTCGGCGCTTCCCATGATGTGAAGGACTCCTTGATGACTCCGAAGGGTATTGTGGAAAGGGCTCTTTCTGACGGATTAGCAATAATCGCTGTAACTGACCACAACGAGATTAGCAACGTCGAAGCTGCCCTCGCAGCGTCGAAGGGTAGACCTCTTCTCGTGGTCCCGGGAACAGAACTGAGCACTCCGCAGGGACATCTCCTGGTCTATTTCGCCGAATTGTCCGACCTCAAGGATTTCTACGGAAAACTCGATTTTGCGGGCAGAGGAACAAACAATTCTCGCTGTCAAACGGCAATGCTGGAGTGTCTGAAGCTCATTGATCCTTCGAAGGGCTTCGCGATTCTCGCCCACGTAGATGACGACGGTGGTTTAGAGAAAGTGATAGCAGGGCATCCACCGCATAAAGGGGACATTCTGTGTCAGGCCAGTTTATTGGGAATCGAACTGAGAAATGTGACGACACCTATTTCCTATTCTCCAGGGGACCCTGACGCGCAGCGAGCTGCTTTTGGGCAACAGAGGATCGTCGCTCTCGCCTTAGGATCGAGGCAATTCCTGGCTCGGGTGATATTTTCCGATTCGCATAGCCTAACGGCATTGGGAAAGAATGCTCAGGGGAACCGGCGCGTCACGCGAATAAAGATGGACACACCTTCCTTCAATGGTATGCGCATCGCCTTAGAAGATGCCGACGCACGTATACGTCTCGAAGATGAAATTCCGCAATCTGTACCATATCTCATGGGGTTGAAGATCGAAGGTGGGTTTCTTGATGGCCAGACCATTCATTTTAGTCGAAACCTAAACTGCATAATTGGGGGAAGAGGTGCCGGGAAATCAACTGCCTTTGAGAGTGTCCGATGTGCGGCCCCGCGCGAGAGTTCGAGTCCATTGATTGATTGCGAGGTCTGGCCTCAGGTCCTGCATTTGGTTTGGGTAGACGAGGCAGGCCAGCAACACACAATTCGCAGGCGTGTTGAAGAATCTCCCGAGAACCTGGACGATCCAGAATTGGGGCCACTAGTCTTTCCCATGGAGTGTTATGGCCAGGGAGAAACCGCACAAACAAGTGCCCGCGCGCGAACTGATCCATCGGCACTGCTGGAATACCTCGATTCCTTTGTGCCGGTCGGCGCTCTGTGTGCCGAGGATGAAGAGCTGCGCAACCAACTTCTAAATAACCAGACAGAGATAGAGAAAGCGGAAGTCGAGGTATCGAAAATCCCTCATTTCAAACGGTTTTTGGCAACAACACAGCAGCAGCTGCAAACTCTGGAGAAAGCACACGCAAAGGAGATCGTTGTCCTGGAGCGCAAGGTGGCAGAAGAGCGCTCTGTTCGCACGCGGTTGGAGGAAAAGATCGGGCACCTGAATACACAGGCGAGAGAGTCAGAAACCCTTGGGCTTGTGCAAGAGATCCGCGACGTCCCGATTCCGGCGGAGTTTCAAGTTGGTGCTAATCAGTATCAGAAGATTCGGAAGTCACTAAGTGAGTTTGAGGCGAAAGCTAAAGCGTCGCTTTCATTGGTCGCCACTCTCGCAAAACAGTTTGTCGCGGATGCGACAAAAGAATTGCACAGTTGGAAGGCTAGTGAGCAAGCGATTACAGCAAAAATCGAAAGCATGCGGAAAGAACTCGCCTCCCAGGGGATAAAGCTCGACCTGGCGTATATCCGAAAACTTGCCGCCGATGAAGCCGCCCATGCCAAGACGTTGGAGAATCTAAAGGCCTGGGAGAAACACTTGAAAGAGTTGCGAAAAACGCGCATTGATTTAATGGAAAAGAGGAGGAAGGCCCGTTCTTCTATCACGACGGTTCGGACGGCATTCGCTGTGAAGGCATCGAAGGCCCTGGAGGGTGCTCTTGGTGACCTTCATGTAAGTGTCAAGTACGAGGCTGATGCCCTTTCACCCGAGGCGGAAGAGATCATTCAGCAGGCAATGGGTTGGCGTACGATTCAAGTACCACGCGGGGCCATCCTAGTCGAAAAGCTGACTGTGCCACGACTGTTGGGGGTAATTCAGCGAGATGACGCCAAGGCAATTAGCGAACTGGTGGATGATGGTGGGTCGCGACCGTTCAGCATTGGAGACGCCAGAGAGATCGTGGCAAGGCTTGGCGAGCCGCAACATCGCTTCGCGTTAGAGCGGTGCCCCGTTCGAGACCGACCGAAACTTACGGTTACTAAGAAGATTCAGATGTCCGGCAAGACACATTACGTCGCGCGGGACTTTGCTCGTCTATCGCTCGGTCAACAGCAATCAGTCCTGCTTGCGTTAATGCTTTCCTCTGACAGCAGCGCACCCTTGATCATCGATCAGCCGGAAGACAACCTTGATGGGGAATTTATATATCACTCTTTGGTTCCTGTGCTACGGAGGGCTAAGGAGAGGCGTCAGGTTATTGTTGTCACTCACAACGCAAACATCGCAGTACTCGGTGACGCAGAACAGATCATCGCCCTCAAGAGCACGAGCGACAAAAGTTTGATTGTCGCGCGCGGTTCAATAGATGATCCTGCAACGAAGGGAGTCGTCTGCCAAATCCTAGAGGGTTCTGAGGAAGCATTTAGGCGGCGGGCAAGAATCTACGGGGTTAAATAGAACTAAATACCGGCGCGGCGGCCAAGTCTGTTTGGAAAAAGCGCCGGAGCCGTACTGTCATTGGATACCGCGTCCGTCAGTACGGCCAAAGGGGAGAAGAGAGGAAAACGTTTCAAATCATCTTCAGAGATGCAATCGCTGAGAAGAACGGGTTCGGCACGGTTTGGAGCACAAAGGACAAACGGTTCAAAAGCTTCGCGCAACATTGCCGCGTATTTCTTACGGTCGTATCCGAACCATCCCTCCCACAGCGCAAAGGCCCGGACGCGATCGTTTGGTACCGCGGATTCGCTATCGGTGATGATGTACTCGATGTTCTGACCCGGTCGTAGCTTGACGCCACTCCCAAAGAGTTGCTGCGCTGCAATAGCCGTGACCCCAGCCTTCTGGTAGTCGCGCGGCTCTCGCGTGATGCGTTTGCTCACCACAAGTTCCTTGATGTCCACTTCGCCATTCGCCAGACGGTCTTCATAGTTCGCAAAGACGCTGCGCGCGATCTGAAGTTTTTGCAAGTATGAGTCGTAGTCGTGCGCTTCCGCGAGAATAGTCAGCACTTCGTGCTGCATTCGGCCAAGCAGCGGAGGCGTATCGTGACGCCGACATTCAAGCCCTCGGACTTTTAGCTCGCCGTCTTCCGCAACGGCAAAAAAGCGATTCGGGACGGGCACATCCGCGTATTGCTTGGAAGGGAGAAAGACGACATAGCGGTAGACAGACTCAATTGCCAGGGGGAGGCGTGTTCTGTCCTCAATCTTCTGGGAGAGCCGTTCATAGTCCTCGCGGGTTGCTGCCTCTTTCCAAACATACAGAGAGTCCACCAAGGCGTGTATCAGTTCAAAGCCATCGGCCTCTGCAATTTCTTTGGCAACGAGAAGCGTTTCCCGCGCGACAGCGTTGATGGCTTCATGCGCTTCGATTTTTCCAAAGCGCGCGTTCTTGTAGCCGGTATAACCAAAGCAGCAAACAAGAAGCCATTTCATCGAATCACGTTGCAATTTCATCCTAAGCGCAGTATCGGGCGGCGATTTCTTTAGCAGCTTCTTGAGTTCACATCGCTTGGCGATGAGGCGTTCCACCACGCGGCTCGTGATCCCTCTTCGCTTCTGGCAAATGCGGTACCCGAGTTCAGGAATCCGCGGAGCGTCGGGGCAGCACGGGCAATTTACGGTTTCGGGGGAGATATTGAATCGTGCCATGATGCTTGGGAATTGGCTCACGAAATCCAGTTCCGCGACGTTGGGTGTGAAGCCGAGTTTCGGAACGAAGACGAGGCCGCCTCGGTCCGCTACCAATAGCTCGTCGGGCCGCTTGGGATCTTCCGGTTCCGCTTTCTGCTCGGGAATCAGCACGCCATCGCGGTGGGCGAGTTCCATCTGCATGTAGGAAATGCCAGTACCGGTCGTCGTCCGCGCTGCGTATTGAATGGGAAGCTTGGTGAGGCGGGCCAGTTCCCAGAGGCCGGCGAAGTCGCATTTCTCCGAGATGAACGAGTTCTGCTTGTCCACGTGGATGCGGCCAAAGAGCGTGATGGAGCTCGCCTTGAAAAGAATCCTTCCGTAGCTTGTGTAGCTGCGACCGCGGGATTGCTGGACGGCCGCGGATTCGTCACGATTGAGCGGCAGAGAAGACTTCAAGCGTTCGGCCTGCTGGCGAAGCAATGGAAGAATGGTTGAGTCGCCCCACTCGGAGAGAATCACGTCAGGGTCGTGGCGCTTGAGGAGCCCGGCAAATTGAATTGCCGGGGGCTCGCCTGCCTCGTCGAGCTCCCAGCAAGTACCGTCCATTTCAATTTCGAGCGCCGCGCGGCGACCATGCGTGGGATCGATCCGCGCGAGGCCGGACAACCGAATCTGCATGATTTTGAGTGGCGGCATTTCGTAGTCGAGCTTCCATTCATCATCGTGGCATGCGATGGAGAGAACTTTTCCCTCGTCGTCGGCTTCGACTTCCACAAATGAAAGCGGAAACAGCCGCCTCTCCCAGCAATAGAGCGACGCCACCATGAGGTCGCTGTTGTAGAGCTGCAATTTCGAGTCGAGCTTGTGCACCCATCGCCCCCAGCCGATGAAATTCGATGGGCGGAGAACGGAGACTTCGAGGACCTGGCGGGCGGCGTTCAGCCAGAGGTCGGTCCGCTCGGTAAATCGCGTGCGAAGCTCCGTAGTTTTCCGTTCCGCTGCATCCCGCAGCTGCAGGAGTCGCTCCTCCGGTCCCGAAACGTAAAACGCCGGCGCGAAACTATCGGTCAAACGGTAGTGCGACTGGTTCCGGTCGATCAGCCACAACGTCATCCCGTGCTGGTTGGGGTAGAGGTCGAGAATCCATCCTTGCAGCAATTTCACAAAGCACCCCTGCGTTCTGAAGAACTTTCTCGACGGCATCGAGACGCTTTTCCTGGTCGAGAGCGATGGAGAGGAGGATCGCTTCCATCGGGTTGTCGTGGGCCTGATAGGTGGCCGCTTGCGTATAGCAACGCACCCGTACAAATAGCCGGTCGAAGTGCGGCTGGTCTTCACGGCGAAGTGCACGCCGGAACTTTTTCCAGCGTTCCGCGGCTTGTTGAATTAATTGGACGAAAGTAGGGACGGTTCTGCCCATGATATGCCTCGATCTCTCCGTTCAGGCCGGAAGCAGCGGAGTACTCTTCTCGCGGGTAAAGGAAAGCTTGTTCTCGGGAGTGGATTCCACCTTCACGACGTGGTCGGCTTGGTTCCGGAGTCGCTGAAAGAAATCGCGCCGCTTGGTCTTGAACGATGTGGCATCAGAAAAAACAGCGATGGAAAGGGAGAGCGGCGCGAGGTTACCGAGACCTTCGAGCGCATGTTCAAATGAAGCGCGCGCTTCCGTATCTCGAATATCCTCGTCGAAATACAAGTCCGGCAGAGCTGTAACGATGAGCACGTCGGCAGGAAATTTCTCCAGAGTCTTGGGCACACGTCGGACGAGTTCGGTGAGTTGAAAACAAGTAAAGGCGCGCGCGACGCGAATGAGGCTATTTACGCTCGATGGCTCAACACCGCGTTCTCTCGCGAAACGCGCTACGAGGAGCGGGCTGATCTGGTTTGCGCCATCCAGGTAAAGAATCTGTTTTTTGGCGAAGAGTAGTCGTGGCAGGAAGTAATGCGAAAGCCGGGGCATTTCGGGGCAGCCGTATAAGACGGTGAGGGTGCGTTCGGGGAGAATCCAAGGGTTCGGCGTTGCTGGTTGTTCCGTTTTCGGTGCTGCAATGGATAAGCTCATGATGACGTGCCCTCGGCCCTCGATGCTGGTAAGATAGTAGGCGAACAAAAGGCGAATAGTCAAGAGCGCCGTTTCTTGACGGGAACCGCGCGTTTGCGTGACGTTTGCTGTTTAGTCAATCATCCGGCTACCGTAACGTATGATCTTCGACATTCTTGTTCGCAACGATAGGTGAAGGAAAATGTTGCTGCGCACTAAAGGAAGAGCCGGTCCCCTGATCCGCAAGAGTGCGATGTTTCCATTTCAAATCGCAATTGTGTGCTGGATTGACCTGTTGGGCTATGGCGCGATGATCGCCGATGCGGACTTCAATCCATTGCATCCGAAAGCTGTCGACGCAATGAAGCGCTTGCGAAGTTTTCACAAGACGGTCGCGGATCATAGTGCTCGCATGTTCCCCACACTAGTGATGAATGACGGTGCAGCCGCATACCGTGACCTTTCCATGAGAAGTCGTTCGCCGACCCACGATTTTCTCATGCGTGCCTGGAGGCTATTTCAATCCATCCAGAAGGACGAAACAGCGAATAGGCTCCCGGGAGCGCGGGTGGTGATGGCGACCGGGTTTCGCATGCGAGGCAGGCGGGCGGGAATGGATGCAACCGCCAATCAGTTCCAGTCGGTGATGCGTAGATTTCAAGACAAAGAGATCAGCGCCGATCAAGCAATCCGGGAGGCCGCCCACATTCGCCAGCCGTTCGATATTATTCCGCCACTGCAAGCGAACTTTGCTTTTACCAAGGCATACGTCGCTGAGCAGAGTGGGTCAAAGGGTGGGCTGGCAGGAGCAAATTTCTTTGTGGACCTTGCCCTCTTCGACACGCCGACACCACCCTGGGTAGTAAAGGGTGAAACTGTTCCGTGGTCGAATGAGCAATTGCGCATGAAAGCTCTGTTCGCACCGATTTTGGACCTTCCTCCGTACCGGCACGTGAGGGGAGGCCCGCTAGGAATTCGCGACGGTCTCCAAGTCGCGCAACACATCACTGGCGACAAGGATGTACTGAGCGCGCTACGTGCGGCACAAAAACCATCCTAAGCGGTTACTTAAAGTTGGAATGGATTGGAACAGCGGGACAAGTTTCCTATGATCGACAAACCGAAAATGCTAATCGGTCCCGCACGCTGGTCTTACAAGGACTGGATCGGGATCGTGTAACACGCTCGACACCCTTGATGTCATTGCTTCCAGTCTTGCAATAGGTGCATTTTATGGTGAAGGTGCACTACGCTGCCTATGTGCTACTCATCTATCAGCCGTTTTGCCGTTTCGCTGATATCGTGAACAATGTGGGATAAGTCTGTCCCCTGCAAATCCTGTAAGTTCAAATGCGCCGCTGCCTCCGCGTTCCGCTTTTTTGAGTAGAGCGGTTCTTTTGGGGAGGGCTTTGGGAATCCCAGTTTTTTGGCAATGAATTTTCTCAATCTGTATTTCCAACTCGCGCGGCTTTTCGAGAGATGGTCAATAACGGAGATATGGTCAGGAATAGGGAAGTATGCGGATAAATCGATTCCAAGGACTTTTTCGAAAACGCCCTGCGGGAAATAGTTTTCGATGCCGTACCGCTCCAGAATGCGAAGATCGACGGGCAGCCCGGATAACTTCTTCCTTTCTTCGTTTGCAATTTTCGTGTACGGCTTCCCGCGTTTGGTAAGGTGCCTCCCTTCGTCTCCGTCCATCACCATAATTGCTTCTTTACACCCAAGCAGCCACACGTTCGGATCGGGCTCCGCGCGCAGGTTCCCCCATCCGCCAACGGAATCGAAAAGGATATTGGGGATACTTCGGACCTGCTCAATCAACGATCTAAATACCGGCCGGTCAGTCGATCCCTCGCAAAGAACTTTCAATAGATTTATCGAGGTTGATCCCTTGAGTTTCGGCAAAACAGCGTCGAACGGTGTACGCTGCGCGACCTCGATATTCGCCGTGCGTTCTTGCTCGATTGCTTGGGCAAGCTGCGCTGCCCTCCAACCCTGGGGGGCGATATCCACTTGTTGTCGGATGACCGTTGCCGCCTTGGTCCGGTCGATTTTCGCAAGCGCTCCCGTGATGAGACCGACGAGCATGAAGAGTTCGAGCTGGAGTGCTTTCTCTCTCAGACTCACAAGCTTATCCCAGGCAAAATCGCTCTTGATCTTCACAAGCCAGCCGAGAGGCGACGAGTCGGGAATGTTTACGTTTCCGGCCTTGAGTTCACCGTCGGTCAGCCGTGCAAGCGCCCGGTCAATGGTCGGCCTGTGCCCTCGTTCGATCAGGGTTTCAAACGCGTAATTGCGCAAGTCTTTGTCCCCGGCAGTTTCAAATACGTTCACAATGAAAGCAGTTTCGACGTTGTGTTTGACTAAAAGCCTCAACGCAATAACCTGAACGTAGCCTCGATCGACTGGATCTGACGCAATACCCATGAGAGTCGTTTCGATCTCCTGGGACCATGTCTCACTCGATTCGATGAACCTCATGATTCCGTCGAGTGCTTGAGGAGATGTGGGGTTCTTGAGAAGCCTTTCGAGGGTGCTCTTAGCCTTTTCGCTCAAACCAAAACGTTTGTGGTATTTTCCCACGACGGTGTCCCATCCGGTGAGCACGAACACAAGCGGCTCGTCAGGCTGAATTCTCAACGCATAACGATCGATCAGACGCAAGAAAAACGGAAGGATTGACGGCTCCCATAACGTAGATTCCTTCCAGTAGACGTTCTTTTCGAGATCGAGAATCCCTAATTGCTTTGAAATCTCGGCAGCAAGCCAATCTCGGTACGTGTCGGGCAGATCAGGCCAGTAGTCTTCTTTGAGTTCCCAAAAATCCTTAAGCGCATCGTTGAGAGAGGTCCTGGACACGAGTTTTTCTTGAAGATCCTTAATGTATTTCTTTCGCGACTCTTCTTGACTCGATTCCTCTGCCCTGTACGCTCTCGCGCCTGCGTCCTGTGCATCGATTACTCCTCCTGAATGAGGCCGGAACAGCTCCCGTATTTCGCCCCAGCAGTACGGAGCAAGTTCTTTAATCAACTCTGTCGCTCCATTGTCGATGAGCCATTGAGCCGCTTCGCGTGTCATGAGTGAAACGAGCATTTGATCTACGTAATAGAGCGGCTGCCGTTGTCCTCGACCTCCTGCTAAAACCCTTTCAAAGAAAATGCGTGCGATCTGTCCATCGCGGTCGGCATCGCGCATGCGGTTGAGAAGTTTGGGCATTACGCCGCTGCGATCTACGTAGATGTGCTCTGCCTCCATTCTTTCGAGCAGATCAGCGCATAGCCTGGCGATTTCGGCATCGAAGAACTGAGGGAGCAGTTCGAAAATCGGCTCAACGTAGGCCTCTGCTCGAATGACGTTCAGCTCATTCGCATGGGGAACGAAGTACTGAAGCGTTTGTATGAGTGCGTCTCGCGATTTGAACTCGCGGAAGTGGTAATACGCGGCGCTCAACATTGCATTTTCTCGGAAGATGAGCGGCAGCAGGGTTTTTATCTGTGATTCGTCAGCCAGAGCACCGACCATATCGAGGAAGTTCATGTGAAGGGGATCGTTCGCTTCGACTGTGGCCAAGAGCTCGGGCACATGGCGAGGAGTGCCAACGTTAACAAGCGCGAGAATCGCGCATTGACGAATTCCAATGCCCAAGCTCTTGGTTTTGACAATGTCGAGCGCAATCGGGAGGGCCTCGGAATGTTTCAACAAGCCCAATATCACGAGAGCATTCCCTCGCACTATGTCGTCCTGGTCACCTAGATTGGCGATGAGCGCTTTTTCTATCGATGCAGTTACGAAGTGCGACAGCCTACGGACGTTAATGAGGGGATGGTGGTAGATATATTGTTTTTCTCGGACGCAGTTTTCTAATGCACTCGTGACGATACTGGTCTTCTCTTCTTCAGAAAACACTGCCGGAGAGGCAGAAATGGTCCAGAGAGGATGCTGACGGACAAAGTATGTCCGCACGCGGGGATTTAACTCGACGAGGTAGCTTATCGCATTGAGCCAACTCTCGTTTGGCGTGTAGTAGTCAAGAAATGCGAGCTCTTTCACTCGGTCGACAGGTTCGTCCTCAAGCGCTTCAGCGGCCAAGAATTCGCCATAGGACCGCATCTGAAATGCGAGGCCGTTTGAGGTCCGTTTCAGAATCGAGTTATACAGCTCGTCAAGGAGTGCGCGCGCTTCCGCATCCGGGATTCGCATCGCCTCCTTTATTACGCGGAACGCCTCATCCTCGGTAAGCTCATTTCTTGAACAAGTTTCGAAAGCGACTCCCAGCATCTTTAGAGCTCTCCGTTGCTGGTGTTGGTTAACACGAGGCCTGCTCTGAATCAGCCGCCCAATGATGTAGCTGAGATTTTCCGTTCTCCGGGTGCTCAGAGCCCCCTCGTCACGATATTTCTTAACCATGATTGAGAGCACAAAGGGATTCCTGATCTCTTCAGAGGCATCGGCCGCTCGCGCGGCGTCGAGAAACGAGTCCGTGTCCACATTTGATTTTCCGACATATTCAGCGATATCCCGGTCGCTGAAATCCAGAATGTGAAACAGTGACGTGACAGAAGGCAGCGAGTCACGGTGCGCCGCGTAAAATGCTTGCCGTGCTGTGAGGAACACGCTCGCGCTTGGCTCTTTTTCGAAGAGTTGTTGCAGGTCGGCTGCTAATTGAGCTAGTAACCCTCTTGGGATCTCGTCTATGCCGTCGAGCACATATCCGCGCAGTATGGCCTTGCCACCGACAGACGCCCCGAGGTCGAGAATTTGAGGTGTGGCGCTTTTTGATATGAGTGCGCCGAGATCGCCCGAATATTCCTTGAGTTCGGCGAAAACCGGAACTCGGGTCTTGTCGCGTATGAATTGATGAACTGCGCTGCGGGCTACGACGGATTTACCGCCGCCCGGCTCGGCCAAAACCAAGACACGGGCGTGTTTTACTATGTCGTCGAGTTTCGGCTCGCGGTCACGGAAGATTCCCCGGAACTGGACATCCATATCAACCGAAACTCCACCGCTCTCCGTCAAGGCCGTGAACCGCCGCTCCACGTACCGGTCGAGAGGTAGTCGAGACGCTAGTTGGTCGAGGTATTTCTGTAATTCTTCGGCCGTCATGCGATGAGTCTTATGTGGACGAGTGTCGTCGTAGCCATATAATTGTAGCCGACTTAACCTTTTGAAGGTTCCAGTCTAAGACGGGTCTTACCGGCATTGTGCTTTATGAAGTCGATGAATTGGATTATGTAATCATCGATTTGGATTTGCAGATCTTCTAACGCCTTTGAGTCGACCTGCCCATCTCCCTCTTTTGGGTAGAGGTTGCTCGCAGCGATGCTCGTTTTGCCATCAGCATAGAAAACGGTACCCCTAATTCTTCTCGGGCTCTTTTCGTGGGCAATCTCATAATCGCGGTAGTCGGATACGTCTTTCTTCAACTCAGCGGCGACTTTCATAAAGTCCGGCGACAAGACCAACTCCTTTTGTTCCGCATACTCAGGAAGGTTTTTGCACAGATCATCATGCGAATCGAGAGGCCGCTTGCGAACCGACCCGAAATAAAACTCGATCGAGTGAGCTATCTTATCCAGGAGAATTTTGGCAAATAGATAGAAGCTCTCTATTTCCAAGTGGACGAGCATACTCAACTTCGCCGACTCTTCTAAGAGCAACGACTGAGCATCGCTGACTTTGTGGGTGCCCGGCAGAAATGATTGGTGTTTGGCTTTCGCGTTTGCGATGAACTGCTCGCTGACCTTCTTATACCTTCCAAAAATCACGTTTGTGAACGTGCCATATCGACTAATTTGCGAAAATGAAAACGCAAATTTGTTGTTATCTTCTGTTTCGAAGCGCTCTCGTTCCGAGCTAATGAATGTGCTTAAAGGAGACTCTTTTTCCATTTGCCGGTGCAAAAATCAAACGACACTGCTCAAGTCCAATAATACTCCTCCTGAAAGGGGTCTTTCTCGGGGGATGACGGGGGAGGGACCCAATACGCTGGGACGGAAGAGTACGCAAACGTTACTGAAGCCACGGCTCACTTAGCGAGCGTGACTTTGCGCGTCCATAAGAGCCACAGCCAGAGCGTTGCCAATTGCTTTAGGATTTCCTGCGCTTTCGGAAATCTGAACCAAATCGTGCCTATCCCTTTCGTTCATAAACGGAAAGCAGGCAAAAAAAAGACATGTCGGGCTTAGCCACTTTCTCGGCAACACGCATCCTACTCCGGGACGCCAAAACCCCCATATCCTGTCATACAAAGACAGAATTTCATTGGATGCAGACGGCTTGATTTTCTCAAGGAAGCCATGCCTGGAATTGCAGGACTGGCAGCAGCAGCCACGGTAGGTTTCCCGAATGGCTATGCATGTATTCCCCTTGAAATTACATCCAAAATTTATGTTTGCAGTCTTCTCAGCAATCGCCTCGCGCTCTTCCCAGGTTTCGCCGAAATCAGGCGCTTTGGAAACTTTTCTCTGCAATTCAGCACGGCTACGAGGAGATGGGGAGCGCATTAGACGAAGACAACTCCGACAAGTTACTTTGCTGCGGTCTTCTGTGGCATTTTCCGGCAGCGGAGAATCGTATCGCAAGGAAACGTTTACGAATTGTCCACACAGCGCGCAGAATGACCAGACGTCAGAGATTTCGAGGCGGGCACTATTCACCAGATGTATGGTCTTGCTCATTCAAATTTTGATTGTACCACTCCCCACCACAACGCTTTGTGGTTAGGTAAAAAGAGCCGACTGAGCGGACCCATCCTCAGGGTCGCAGAAATTGCTCAGCCCGACGCCAACGAGGCGAAAACGCTGCTGCGGGCTGAGGCCAACACGGTCCCGCAGCGAGAGCGCGATGCTAGTCAATTCCTCGCACGAAGAGGGCGGAGAGTCTGGGGTGTGGCTGCGAGTGAGAATCTTGAATTCGCTGGTCTTCAGTTTCAGTACGACGGTGCGAGCGATTCGCGATTCCTTGCGCGAGGCAGCCCATGTGTGCTCCGCAAGTTTTCGGATCATCGGCTCCATCTCGGCCAGCAAGACATCTTGCTCAAAGGTATCCTCGGCGGATATGGATTGTGTTGGCCTGTCAGGGACTACCTCGCTGTTGTCGATTCCCCGAGCCAGCTCGTAGAGACGCACGCCATAGCGGCCGAGGCGGCCTTCCAGTGTTGCCAAATCCATTCGCCGCAGGTCGGCGATCGTTTGTACCTCAAGCTGCTTCAGTTTTTCTTCCGTGACTTTGCCTACTCCGGGTAGACGGTCCACGCGCAGCGGCAATAAGAACGAATCTATTTCTTCCGGTTGTATGACAAAGAGCCCATCCGGTTTTTTCCAGTCCGAAGCAATCTTCGCGAGGAATTTGTTCGGCGCCACGCCTGCCGATGCCGTCAAGCTTAGTTCTGAGCGGATCTGTTCGCGAATCGTGCGCGCCACTTGTGTTGCGGTAGGCAAGCCAGTCTTGTTCTCCGAAACGTCAAGATAGGCTTCGTCGAGCGACAACGGTTCAATCAAGTCGGTGTGCCGTTTGAAGATTGCGCGCACTTGGCTGGAGACCGCCCGATAGCGCGGGAAGTCCGGCGGCAGAAACACGGCGTTAGGGCAAAGGCGTTCGGCGCGAACAGCGGGCATAGCAGAACGGACACCAAACTTGCGTGCTTCATACGAAGCAGCGCACACCACGGAGCGATTCCCGCGCCACGCTACAACAACGGGTTTGCCACGGAGCTGAGGATCGTCACGCTGCTCTACGGACGCATAAAACGCGTCCATGTCGACATGAATGATCTTGCGAGCGGCCATCTCGCAAACCATCTTAGTCCGGTGTTCGGTGCGAGTGTGAGCGCCGGTCAGTTACGAAGAAGCCCGGAGGCATCCCACCACAGATGCCACCGGGCTGGTGTTCGAGCGATAGAGGGCACTCGGTCTAGCGATTCGGCTAGCCGAGAGTCAATAGGAATGATTTGGCCGAGTTTGTTGATGCCGGAATATTTCCCCTCGGATTTTTGTACTGCGAGACGTCGCCCGTCGAATTTCTGCTGGAACCACCAGGTGGCATCCTGCGCCAATAGCAGCGCTTCCGGCTCCTCGATGGGCGTCAGCAATTCCGGCGTATGGCCGGAATGCTCTTTTGTGGCAGGCAGCCCCACGGCAATCGCGTCGTTGCCGTTTGCAGTTGCCTGCGCGATTTGATACCCCTTGCTGGTTTTCTCTCGAAGGATGCGGTCATAAACTCGCTTCGCCTCCTCGTAGCTGGTGTCACTCACCTTCACATCGCTCTGCAAGGCGGAGCCGCGCCGCCCCCACTGCGCTTGGACCGACCATTGGTCTTGTACGTTCTCCAACTGCAAGTGATACACCTTGTCGGAACTGCCTTGCTGGAAATACAACTCTGCACGTTCTGTTTGCATGTTTGCTCCTTTGTTTGTGGGTTTTTGCCTTTTGCGCAGCGGCACTTTGCTGCACAAAAAACAAAGCCCTTCCTAGCCGTCCCGGGCGCTTCGCCGCATGCGCTGTCAAGGCCGCGCAGTTTGCGTTTATCGGAGCGAAGTGAAGAGCCTTGACAGAAGAAGCAGGCGGTGAAGCGCAG
The DNA here is from genome assembly GCA_963833345.1 of uncultured Acidobacteriota bacterium. Lineage (GTDB taxonomy): Bacteria > Acidobacteriota > Terriglobia > Acidiferrales > UBA7541 > Acidiferrum. The sequence continues at coordinate 66,709 of CAWHXI010000002.1, forward strand.
TCTTTTGGTAGGAAGGGCCGAACGAACTGAATAGCTCTCGTGTTTGCTTATTTAGGTGGCGTCTGTTTTCCTAAGGAACAAGATGCAGAAGGAAATCCGCGCGCGGTTGGACTCGTTGCCCAAAACAGAAGCGTCACCCCAGAAATCCAACAAGACTACCCTTCCTTTGCAGGCCGACAGTTTGACGGAGGTACCCTTCGAGTTGTTAAGAGTGAAGTCCGGCGCGGCCGTTCGGGAACTGGCCCCGGTTAAGTCACCCGGAGCCCTTGCGGGTAGACTGAAAAACGCACCGATCAGCGCGATTCTTAGAAAAAGTGAACGCAGCATCTGTAGTGACCTCCTTGGCTGAATATCACACACATGAAGGGCGACGTAACATGGCCGATCTAATCTCTCGGACGATTACTCCACCCATGACAATTAGGGCAAAACTGCCAAATTGATCGACCAAAAACGACAGTAGGAACGCTTGCTCCGGCCAATGCCTGGTCACCAAGACCAGTATTGCTTTCACAACCATCACCGTCCCGATGAAGCCAAGCGTCATTGTGGCCACCATCTCTCTTCCTTTTGCTACCGCTGCAACGATACAACCGATGAACAGCGACATAAGGAGACGTCCTATCAAGATGCTGGTGTTCAACCAGAACACGTAAGTGTCTAGATTCGTGTAGTACGGGGTTACATGGTGCCTGCGAAAATGAAGAACTCCGACGATCGCTTGTTCCGGCCACGAGGCACCAAACGCGAGCAGCAAATAGCCTCCAAGAACGGTGCCAACGATTGACCATGGTGCGACGCGGAAGCCGGTACCAATGAGATGTGCGACGGTTTTCGCGCTCTGCCGCCAATACCAGCGACGGGCGGAAGCAACGTCCGATTGTGAGGCCAGGTCTGAGAATTCTTCGAGGAGATCCCCGAGGATCGAGCCGGCGTACTCGAGTGGAGCGAACAACTCGACAAGCCAAGAGGCGATGCGTGGCGGCTGAACCGGCGGTGATTGGGAAATCATGAAGAGCTCCCGACCAGATCAAGGCCTTGGGTCATGCGCTGAACTGCGCGATGGGTCCGATTCACAGCTGACATTCCCTTGGCGGTGATGTGGAAAAAACGTTTCGAACGTCCGCCGCGTTCGGGCGTGGGCTCACCGAATTGGGATTTGACGTAACCCTTCGATTGAAGGCGGTCGAGCGTGGCATAGATAGCGCCGATGGATACTTCACGCCCAGTCCGCGCTTCGATCTCCTGCCGCACTGTAACCCCGTAGGCCCGATCACCAAGACGCAGAAGCGCCAGGATCACGAGGTGCTCAAATTCCCCAAGATAGTCTCGGCTCGACATTAGGTATACAATATAGAATAAATTGGCGTAGTCAAGTGGTTGCAAGGATCAGGAAGGCAGTTGAAGACGCGGGCCAGCAGAGGTGTCCTGACCAGCAAAGCTATCTGTTAGACCTGAGTTCGCCGAACCGGTTGCTGGGTTGCTGGATTCATCCACTCGGTGACATCCGTCGTCAAGGGCAAATCACCAGAGGCTAGCGGTTCGCCATTTTCTGGGCCATGTGAAGAAGGAGCTTACGATCGGCCTCATCGGACTTGCTCAGCAACCGCCGAAGCTTGTTGAGGTAGCGAGCGTCTTTGCCAGAACTACCCCACGCAATGTCATCCGACGATTTTCTCTTTGGAAGATTCGGTAATTGGGGTGGTTCCTCACCATCGTAGAAAAGTTGATAGAGTGGGCTCTCAAGAGCACGGGCAAGCTTCTCCAGCGTCTCGATGGCCGGGACTGTGTGGCCATTCTCTACGCGGGAAATGTAGCAGCGAAGCAGGCCAGTGCGCTTTTCGATGTCGCCCTGGGAAAGTTTCTTTTCCTCGCGCATTGCGCGCAGGCGGTCGCCGATAATCATGGCTCATTATTGCACCGGCAAACGTAACCTCGCAACAACCAGTCAGTAGCCGCTCGGAACCCGGACAGGGAAGAGAAGGGAATGGGTCGATCCGCAGACCGAAAGTTTCTGCTTCCAACGTGCTATATACATATAGTACGATGGGAAAAGTCACCCAGCTGCTCCTTGCGGGCCTATGGGCTCGCTGGAGAGCGCTGAATCGGAGCGGGAGGTACCTATGTCTACGCGGTTGGCAAGATCCTTTGACGAAGACTCCTTCGCTAATTCAGCCGAACAGTTCTCCCGACAGGACGTGAGCAACAAAGCAGACGGTCTTACGGATTGCCTCGACGGGAGAAGGCGTGCGCTCGTCGTCACGGATATCGCAGAGCTGCTGAGTATCTCCGAGCGTCAGGTCTACAAGCTCGTAGCGGCGCACCGCATCCCGTGTTTTAAGATTGGCGGCTCGATCCGCTTCGATCCACTAGCCATTTCCGCATGGCTTCGTCAGAAAATGTCTCCTGGTTGCGTCGATCATTCAGAACGACGGGCTAGAACATGAGCTATCGAACGTGATGCTCTAGGCGAACGCTGCGAGGCTACCCTTGTTGATTCGGGCCTGAACGTCGCTGTTCCTCACGCCTTTCAGATAAACCATTGTCGACGCGATATCTCGGTGACCCATCCATTGCTGCAGCGTGCGAATATCAATTCCGTCCTGCAAGTGCCTTGTCGCGTATGTATGTCTGAACTTATGAAGGAACCAACGGCAGCAGTAGGGGCCTTCGGCGCAACGATTGATTTTAACGGTCCCGTCTTCAAGCTTGTGTTTCACAATGCAATGACCGCAGTTGAGTTTGGCGCGCTGGGCCACGGCCTTGAGCTTTTCGAGCATTGCTCCGTCAGGTCTCCCGGTGGCGCTCGGAAACAATGGGTCGTCGGGACTGGCGTCTTTGGGCCGAAATCTCTGAAGCATCGCAATGAGCTTTTGTGGAACAGGGACTTCGCGTTCTTCCCAATTCTTCGGATGAAATCCCCAATGCGGTTTTGCGGTGACGCGGACAGCCAGGTGTTTGAAATCGACGTCGCGCCAAGTGACGAAACGGCCCTCGGCGTCGCGAAAGCCTGAGATCAAATAAAATTTGAAGCGCACTTCCTCGGAAGGTGAGCAGGCCTTAAAAAGCTTGGCGAGTTCGGCGTCTTCATAAATCGGGCGCACAGTTTCGACGAAGCTCGGCCAATCGGCGGAGGTAAGCAGTTTGCGCTTGCCGTGCTGCTTCATGACCTGCGACAACACGACCAGTTTGTTGTAAATACTCTTTCCCGCTTGTCCCTGTTTCATACAGTGAGTGGCGAAATCAAGAAGGTCTTGACGTTCAACGTCATCAACATGGGGCTTCGAAGAAAAGATTTTGAAGGAATTGAGTATGGGCCGGTAGGTGCGGAAGGTTCGCAGCGACCGATGATCCCGCACGTAGTTCAGATACCCATCGAGAGCTGAGGTCAAAGAGATGCGCTGTGGCGTTGGTTCGGGTTGGGGCAGGGGAGGGATGATGCCGTTGCGCTCGGCCGAGAGCTGCGCTTCCTTTACGCGAGCCTTGTCCGCAGCGTCCTGGGCGTCCGCTCCGGCGGATTCGCGGTGACGATGTCCCTCATTCCACCACTCGATGAAATAACTACCTTCGGGATGGAGTTCGTCCTTGCCTTTGACCCGGACATGATCGGGGCGGATGCGGCCGCGGCTGTCGAAGAGAGCTGGGGTCAGCATCCACCGATGAGGCAGTTTGACCTGCTTGAGGAGTTTGACGCAGGCGAGCTTCGTCGGCTTAGGCATAAAAGGCGACTCCTGGAGAAACCGCCTGTATGATCGCCTGTAAGCGCCACAGATTCAAGTATTATAAGGGTTTTTGAAGGTTCTGGTGACAGGGCAGCGTTCTAACCAACTGAACTACGTCCCCGCTGAAGGGCGAATCGTCACAGGTGCTGCAATACTAGGCGCTACAAATGGTGGGCACTGTCCGATTTGAACGGACGACCTTTCGGGTGTAAACCGAACGCTCTAACCGCTGAGCTAAGCGCCCTTACCAGTCCCACCTTGAAACACTACTTAAAAACAACAGATTGAATCACTTAGGCTATGCAGATGTTGAGCACAATCAAACAGGTTGAGCACATCCACTGCCGAGCCTCTCCACAGTATCACGGATAAATGCCTCTGTGAAGTGTGTGTAACCGCTTGTGGTCCGCAAGCTTGAGTGGCCCACCTGATTCTTTGTGAAGTCACCCGGAACGTTGCTGGCTTGCAGATGGCTGACGCGGCCATGACGCCATGCGTGCATTCCGCCCGGAGCGATGCCGAGCCGTTTGCAGATCGGTTTCAGCACTTGCCGAACGACGTTGTGATTCTCAAGCGGCGTCCCCGTCCGAGTCTGAAACACGCGGCCTATGGTGCGCTCACCAAGATGTTCCTTGAGCATTTGAATCGTGCCCGAATCAACGAACACGTCTCGATAGCCCTTCTTCGTCTTGGTGCTCACTTCGATGCCGCGATAGACGGAGCGCCGCACGCGAATCACTCCACGCACGAAGTCTATGTCTTTGAAGTGCAGACCCGCCAACTCACCAGAACGTAAGCCGCTTGACCCTGCAAGGTGAAAGAAAACCTTGTACTGTCCCGTGGCGGCAGCAACGATGCGCTGCATTTCTTCTTGCGTGAACCAACGCTGCTCTACGTCTGGAATGATCGGCAGGGAAGGGTACCACGCACGTTTTGGTTCGTCGTTTTGCTGAGCGTGCCAGTTCATGATGGCTCGAAACTGCTTCCACAGGTTGTGGACGGTCTTGGGATGTCGGCCCAACTCTCGCAAACCTGTAATCCAGTCGTTGATGACACCTGTCTTGATGGACTCTGGTGTCATGGAGCCAAAGAACGGACGCAGATATTTCCTTGAGAGAATCGGGGCAGTGTACTGAGTGCTCTCCTTCAATTGCGGAAGGCGTTTCAGTTCCCACAGATCGTTCACGGCGTTGAAGGTCAAAGCCGGAACCGCTGGCGCGCTCATTCGGTCAAGGAAGTTTGGATTGTTCAGACCTTCCGCGACGATGATGTCCAACAGCTTCTTCTTCGCCTGTTGTTTGGTCATTTGAGATTTGCTGCCGAGCACTACCGCTATCTGTTTGCGTTTTTCTTGGCCCGCAACGTCACGGCGGTAACGTCCGTACCACATTTTTCCAACGAGCCTTAAAGTTCCTGTCTGAAATCTTGTTGACATTTGCCGCTTCCGTTTCTGTTGAAGCGGCGTTGCAGCTGGAATGTATAACGGTGGGGTGTTGGGTGTAAAGGTGTCCATACATCTACCGAACGGTGTGAGGGCTGGTACTGAGCGTTCTGAGAGTCCTGAATTTTCTTGTTATTCCGCGTTCGCTTTGCTAATCTAGGCCCATCACGTTCGTTGGAGAAGCGGGCAGCGACCCCAAAACCGCTACCTAGTCTCGCTTTACAAGTTCCGAACGAGTGGTGCTCTAGGCTGTAAATCTGAATTTCTGAACAGACCAAGCCTCGCGGGTCGCAGGCCCCGACAAGTAGGTCTGGAAGTGGCACTCCTGCTAGAGGAAGTTCTCAGCACGGAACCTTCGCCAGTACGAAATCCCAAAACAATTAAGCAAGTGTGTCACTCCGTGCGGAGAATCCGTGCGGTTGGCGCGTATGCGCGGAAGGAAGTGAACTGTGCAAACAACAAACGGTGAAAGCTATGTCTCGGAACATGTCGCTTGGCTGGCGCGCGGTGCGGAACTAGTAAAGGCGGGCAGCCGAGGCTGCTGGGCACTCGGGGATTGGCTCATAGAAGGCGACTGCATATTTCCTGACCTGCCCGGCATACCCGGCACCTCAGTTTATGCTGTGGCCGAGCGTATTACGGGATTGAGCAGGAGCTACCTCCACGACTTGGCCAGTACGGCCAGGCGCATGAATCCTCTGTTCAGAACAGAGGAACTCAGTTGGGGGCACCACCGAGCCATTATCAACGCACTACCTGCCGCCACGGACGAAGACATCAATAGGTGGCTCAAGCGCGCGGTCGATGAGCACCTCACAGTGCGAGAATTGAAGGCAGCCCTCGATCCTCCCAGGCAACCCACTCTGGAACGCAGTTTAGTCGTGACGGTTCCTCTTCGCGTATGGGAAACACTCGCGGACCTTGCGGCCTGCCCATACAACGATACCGACTTTGCCACTGCTCAGAAATATGCGGCACAGGTGCTCTCCGAGCATTGCAACAGCCCCGAGGTGCAGGTGCAGCGACGCGCCGCCAAAGAGGTATCGAAAAAGCGGACGCATGAGCGCCGGAGCCGTGCTGCAAAACGAAACGTGAGAATTTACAACCCGCTGCGGCTAAAACTCTGAGTGAAAGGCGATATTTCACCCCGTAACACGGTTCTGAAGTAATGGCTATCGAGAGTTGCAAAGTGCGCGCGCATCTGACAGTCCAATTTTTCTTTACGAGTTCCGCTTGTGGGCCGCACACCCGCTTTCGGATAGCCGCCCAAGGGGCTGGGTAAAACCAGCCCCTTGGCACAATCTGGAGGGCGGTGGTCGCATGAACGCACTACAGCAGCTCGAAGCCATGCTAGAAGACGCGAAGAAGACGCACAGGTACGGAATGATCGAAATCGAACTACGCGACGGTATCCCCGTCGTGATTCGGGAAACGCGAACCCACAAAATCGCGGACGCCGGGGAGATAAACCGTGCCAAACAAGCTTACAAGTAAGCAGTTTTCTGATTTCCGAAATATCCCCGCTGAACTGACAACGCCAGCGGAGTGGATACCGTGGTATTCGAAGAAGGAACCTGGGAAGAAGCCTGGAAAAGCACCGATCACAGCTTACGCTGATCCAGCCGATCACGCCGCGAATTGCCACCCTCTGGATTATTGGCTGAAGAAGGGAAACACACGCGAAGGATTTTCTCGCGTTCTGAACAAGGCAGAAGGGTTCATAGTTATTGATCTGGATCACGCGCGGGACGTGAAAACGGGCGTTATCGAACCCTGGGCGCGCTCGATCATCAATGACTTCGACACTTACACGGAGCTGTCCTACAGCGGTTCGGGGTTTCACTTGGTGTGTCGCGGTGGCCCGCTGTATCGGGACTGGAACCCAAAGGGAACTCGCATAGAAATATATTCCGGCAACATTCCTAACAAACTCATGTCCTTCACTGGCGACGTGTTCGAACAGCGGGCCGTGATCAATGATCGTCAATCCCAGGCGGAAGACTTGCTGGACAGGATGCAAGGGGAAGCTGGCGCGGCACCCGATGAAGTGATTGAACTGGGTTCACCGGTGCCAGACTCAGACTCGCCGCCCGATCCAGATAAGCCCTGGCTGTTCGAAGACCCATGCAAAGGGAAAAAGCCACGGTACGTTCTGATCAGCTATCCATTCTGGGCGTGGGAAGGAACGCCATACGCTGACTTTGCAAAACAGTGCCGCGAAGGTAACAACATCCCGCTTCGCTTCTTCACTGAAATCCTGAAGACGGTGGTAGGCGCTATCTGTGGCCATCGGTTGCAAATTCAGGGGAATAGGATGGACGCGCGCTTTTACACGGTAATCCTCTCAGACCGAGGCGGCGTTGGAAAATCTACTGGCCTGGAATGGACGGTGCAAAACTTATTCGGAGGAACTGGGCTGTGTCACCGTGGCAATTCTTCCTTTGTGAACATAGGCTGCTTCTACGGCGGATTCGGTTCTGGCGTAGGGCTGAGGAAACGTTTCGAAAAGCAGCCGCGCATCCTCCAGTATTATGACGAACTGGCCAGCATGGTGGAAAAGTTCGGCATCAAGGGGTCTGGCCAGGACTATCTGGCTGTGCAAAACGCGCTTTATGATTCGAACGTCTGGCCATCGAATGACGTGAAGGATACCAACGTGGAAGACGTGCCGCCAGACTGTGTATGGAACAGCATCTTGGGTTGCAGCATCCAGGAAAAGTGGGAAGAGATGTTTGCTGCCACGTCAGCCGTGAACAGTGGCTTCTTCCAGCGTTTGAATATCGTCGCCGGTGAACGCATCAAGGTGGTGTCCATCCTAAATGATCCCGAACTCACAGACGTACGAGAAGCTTTGCTGAAGAAAATCCTGCCACTGGAAAATGCGGTTCTGACTTTGGAACTGACAATCGACGCACGCTTGATGCTTGATGCATGGTACGGAGAATTCCGCGAGAGGACAGGTGAAGAACCGTCCGATGTGACCGGCAGAATAAACGTTCTTGCGCTGCGAAACGCAATGCATATCGCCTGGCTGCTAGACGTACAAGACCCGGAACAGCCGCACACGGTTCAGATCACGGGAGAAGCTATGCAGCGCGCGCTGGCACTGGCGGAATATGGGTGGCTGACGCGCCGGGAGTACAAGCCGCTTCCTGGGAAGAATGACACAGCAAAGATTGAAGCCCACATTGGCCGTGTAATGGCGAAAGAAAGCCAGATGATTCGCAGCGTGCTTTACCGGAGGATCAACGGCCATAACTATGGCCGGACGTTGTTTCAGACTGCGCTGGAAAACTTGAAACGCGACGGGAACATGCGCGCGGAAGAACGCCAGGCAGCAAAACAAGGTCGAGGCTCCGGTGGCCGAAATGCGGAAGTTTTGCAGTGGCTGGGATGAAGATATTACATAACTTTGGAGGATGGCGGTTCTTGCGTAACGGTGCCAGAAACAGCTTAACGCAAGAACCGAAAAACACAGTTCCTGCATATTGCGGTAAGATTAATACAATGAATGAGTTATCACGGAAAAGAGATATTACATAAAGTATATAGGGCCAGCGTGAAAAGACGGAATCAAGAAGAAGTAAAAGAAGCTGTCCTGCTCAATGTAATTACGCAAGAACGCTGCACCGCATCACACAGTGGGGTAGGAATATGAGCGCTCTTCAACAAATCGGACGAGAATTCGAGACTACGAGACGCCGCCTCTGGCGTTTCACGCCCGTGGCCAGAATCTTCGGCAGGGGTCGCTTCGCTGTCGAGGGCTGCCCACACAGAGACAGTCCTTGGAAAGTCTTTCTTTTTGGCACGGCTGAGGAGCGCACCGCATTCCTTCACCAAGGCACTAGGTGTGGTATTCCCTCGGGCTGTTCGGGAGATCACCGGAGCCGCGACCTGTGAGCCGCCGACGCCAGTCACACGTCTCCTGCATTCCCAACGATGTGCTGAAAGATCAAATCCTCTGGGAACCTGACTGGTCGGAGCTAGGGCTGGCCCGCTGGCGAGCCATCAAGGTCGAGATCGACCGTCAGAATGCCAGGCTCAAAAAGAACGAACAGAAAGCCCAGCGCATACAGGAACAAGCCGACCGCGAGCGTATAGAAATGGACAAGCTCTTGGAGGTGTACACGGAACAACTCCGCAAGCCGCTGTTAGCCGAGATGCATAAGCGACTGTCCAAAGCCGAAAAAGAGATAAAACGGGGGCTCGCCAAGTTCGAGCGCAACGAACTTCTGAGAAGAGGCGTTGTACGAGGACGGCGGCAACGATGAGGTTTATCCTCAAGAAACCGCACATGGTGAACCGTCCTGGTGGATGGAGAGCTTGTGCGATAAGCGAGTTTGGCAACCGATTCAGCCGATACGTTGGCAACGGGCCTGTGGGTGTAGCTGTGCAACGCCCGGTGAACGCCGCGTGTGAATTACATCTTTTTGCTGACGAACAGGAAGCAGAAACAGGTATCGCCTATATCCTGGGAATCGACACGCGCCTGGTGCGCGCCGCCAGTGATCTGGTATGCCCGCGTGAAGATTTTGAGCGCATGATGGAACACGACGCAGACAGCACGCCGGTCGAGAAGCGCCAGTGGCTGCAACCGCTATTGATGCCCTGGCTGGGGGTCAAGGAATGGACGCCGAAAAGAAAAACACGATGACGCGAAAGCGACTGGTTGCTCTAGAGCGTTAGCCGCCAGAGACCGCGACTAGAGTCCAAGTGAAATTCGACGAATCGAATCCTATGGTCTCTCCGATGTGATGGACTCGTCGAGACTAAAACGCAGTTCCCACAGGAACGACCTTTGATTTCTGTGGTCGGTCCTGAGGAATGCTGTTGTAGTAGAAGGTGAACACCAGGTCAAGAGCAGAGCTAACGTCTTCGGGAAGAGGCCCAAACGGGGCAGCCGTTTGAATCGCACTCTGTGCGGCAATATCCATGTCTTTCTTTCCAGTGCTGGACACGATTTTCAGGCCCCCTTGAGGCAATGAACCATCTTTCTGGACGTGGACTCTGACGATGACTACTCCTTTTTCCCCATCCGAAGCCGATTCCGGCAACTTTGCAAGAAGGTTGCGCCTTACAGAAGAGTAGAGGCGCTCCAAGTAGGAGTTAAGGTTTCCTTTGTCCGGCATCGGACTCAGGACCTCAAGACTGATAGGAAATTCTTGTCCATGTGGCGCTGGAATTACGTGTCCTTCTTCCTGCGTGCTCGGAATGGGCGAAGCCGTCGCAATTCCCGAGATAAGAAATGCTACTGAAACGAGGAAAAGAAGATACACGTTATCTTTTGTGGTTCGAGGGTGCGACATGTAATCCTCCACGCCCGACGTATCGAAGGCCACAATCATACCATACCTCCGGGTTTCGACCCCTACGCCATATGTTATTCAGGACAAAGGGCTTACATAAACCACCCGTGGCCTTTTGCGCGCAATCCAACTGTTCAACTTTTGATTTTTGGGGTCGGAGGGCCTCATCCCGCCAGACACGTCACACTCGCCAGCGATTGGACGCCACGCGGGTAGTAGGTCAGTTTCCGATACGGCGTTACTCAGGAGTTGGAATCATTTAACCCACAGATTCCTGAATTTGTGGAGCAATTAGGGCTTGAGTTGGCGTTGATAGAACTGCGCAGTCATTGCGGTTTGACGCGCCGATTCTTCCGCTCTTCCACCAGCTGCTCAGCTTCAAGGACCTGTTCGGGCGTCATGTGAGCTTTGGCAAGAGAAAGGTTTGGATTTGTTTCAAAATCAGCCAGCCTGAACCACATGTAAGCTTGAACGTAATCTTTAGGAACTCCATAACCGTCCAGGTACAGCATGCCCAGATTGTTTCTCCCTTGTCCCGCGCCTCCCAAATCCCGGTCATGCTCGGCAGCTTTTCTGTACCACTTCGCGGCCAAGGAATAGTTTTGGATTACGCCTCTGCCAGCCTCATACATTTGTCCCAGTGAATTTTGCGCGTCGGGGTTGCCTTGTTCTGCCGATCTTCTGAACCACTTCAACGCTTCTGGAAAGTTGGTCTTTCCAAACCAGCCTTGTTCATACGCAGCACCGAGCCACATTTGAGCATCGGCGTCACCTAATTGTGCCTTTGCCAGAAGTGCTCTTTCATCGGCCTCTGTCCATTTTGTGGACTTCAAAGCCGCTCGTTGAGTTGAGCTAGCGGCCTGCGGCATCGCACATGGCGCAAGCGTTGGGAGGATAAGAAACGAAAGCAGGAGGCGCTGTTTCATAACGAAGGCTGCCTTCTGAGATGCTACACCTAGTGATATCAGTTGGCCCAGGGTTCCGCAAGCCGCTGACTCGCTGGGCCGATTTCACTTGTACGACGCGCGTTAATCGTCCGCTGGCGGCTTAAATCTCGCGATTATAATTTCTGGGGTGACATTTCAAAGACTAACGCCCACAATTCTTAGGCAAGTGGGAACCGCCCACCCGAGTTGTGGTGCGTTGACCGCATGAGGAGGCAAACAATGATCCGGCGATTTTTCGTGCTCTTGTTGCTTTCAATCATCGTTATTGGAGGTTCTGCTTTCGTTCGACCGCTGCAGTCGGCGAGCCCGCAGCCGTGCGCGCAAGACCATGAGGTTTGGCTGACACATCTCGCGGAGAAAATGGAAACCATTAAGCCAGGGATGACGCGATGGGACGTGCTCAAGGTTTTCAGGACGGATGGTGGACCGCACAGGAAGGATGTCGGGCTACCAACTCTCTTACGAGAAACATTTGTCAGTCAGGACTCTCCATGTTTCAAAATTGACGTCGAATTCGAGCCCTTCTTCCGCGCATACGGTAGCGTGGGATTATTGGCCGCGGACAATCGGGATGTCATCGTCAAAGTCTCAAAGCCCTACGTTCAATTCAGCACTGCGAATTTAGGAGCTCGGCAGGCCGCTGAAAATCTGTGGGCAATCCCTCCCCAGCAGCAATAGGCCTTGATGGCCGTCTAACTCCCGATTAGTCGTGCCGGACACTTGAAGTACCAGGACTTCTCCGGTAACGGCGTTACTCGTCCAAGTGACTGGCGAATGTACTAACTTCCGTCGCTATGGCAATTTTTCGAGGAACACATTCATTTCGCGCAGAACATCCGTTTCGTTTGATATAAAAAGAAAATGATTTGCATGAGGTAATCGAACAACGCGAGCTGAGGGTATTCCGGTCTGGAACGCCTTTATTTGAGTTTCCCTGTCAGCCCGGTTGACGGCCTCCAACCTAGCGTGGGCGGCCGGATCGTCTGCAAAGACCGTCGGTGCCAGATCCTGGGGGAACGCAAAGAAGGCGAGGACGGGTACTCGGATATCCGTGTACTTCTCTACGCCAGCAAGGATTGCCAGATTGACCGTGGGGAGTGATGGACCTTCTGACGAAGGCGGCGCTGCTTGCAGCCACTTTTGCTGAGCCTGCAAGTCCTTCTCAACCTGTGGCAGAGTTGTTTGCAGCAGCTCCTCTATCAATGGCTTTTGTTCCGGCGGCCCTACGCCAGGCATGCCGTAGCGTATGTTTTGCAATTGCTCAAGCTCTTTTCTCAATTCCAACGAGTCAATAGTTAGATCTCCGTGCGAGCGATCATAGAAGGCATACGAATAGCCAGCGTCGAGATAGACCAAGCCCGCTACTTTTTCCGGATGCCGGGTTGCTACCGAACTCAACTCTTCACCGGCGATGGAGTGCCCTACCAAGACTGGATGATTAAGCTTGAGTGCGTCGAGCACAGCCAGCACGTCATCACCAAGTCGACCGGCCGAGTAGTTATTGTTCGCGGGGACGGGAGCACTGGAGGCACCGAACCCGCGCCTTGTGATGCCGTACACATGGTATGTAGGCGCTAGTTTCAGTGCGAACTGATCAAATATGTGAGCCGTGTTTCCGAGACCTGCCAAGAGAACCAGTGGCCGTCCGGAGCCGCCCCAATCGAGAACCTCCAGTTTTACGTTGTCGTCCACCGCTACAAACTGCACGGAAGGCGGGCATGAATCGATCGGCCAAGCGGTTTCTTTGGTGGCGCGTTGGAAATTGAGAGGCGACGATTCGCCCTGAGTCCAGGTCCCCTGAATAGACATTCGGTCTGCACTCACCGTGCCTTCGTAAGTGCCGCCTACCTCCTCGACAGCAAATGTGAGTTTTGATCCTTGCAACATTAAGGAACTGACGGGTGTGGAGTCGGGGCCATAGTCAATGCTATAAAACTTGCCACTCCAGCCCCCGTTGTCGCCCTTTGCGATTTGCAGCACAATCCTGAACCCTTGGCCTGCCCTTCCTTGCCAGTCGCCAACAATATCCTGCGCGTATAGCGCGCTACCCAACAGCATCATGAGCGGCACGACCCACAGAATCTTCTTTGTCATCCGCGGCCTCCTGCGGTTGTTGTCCCTTGGCCCCGCTGTCTTGCCGGGCCTCCGAGCGTCGATTGTGCTAGTGAGGTTTTATCACAACTTCGGGCTAACTCCTGAGTAGTCGCCTTCTGCTTATCCGGTTGTTTCAGCAAAACCGGATATCTTGCGCGTCGTCGAAGCCAGCACCACAACGGCTGGTGGCGACCTGAAGCAACCGGATAAGCATGAGTCGCCTAATCGGAAACTTGACCCGCCACCGCCGCGCGCCGGGAGGCTTCACAACCATTCGGCCAGCGTGAACCCAGAGCAATACTCCAGCGCTAAGCGTTGGGCGGTGGTGTTTTCACCGCTCATTCAGCCATCGAAAGCCCACAGTCGAAAGCCAATAACCTTCTGCAACATTCAGCCTAGCCACAATCATGTGTTTTGGGATGCGTCTATAACCTATTGATAAAAATGGGGATATGGGATGGTGAAACGGTTACAGCAATACCACAGCAACCGCTCGCCTGGGTGAATTCGTGCCGATCCGTTTCCCGACAAACTCAAAAACAGGGTATTTCCCTCTGCGCCGGATGGTTCCTAAAAAAGTCGTCACACCAGGGCGACATTGGGAAGGAACCATAAGATGCCGCGCCCACGCAAACACGAAAGTTTGCACGATCTTCAAGGCACGAAACCCCATGATCGTGTTCTGGAACAAACCCCGTCCACCCTTCAGGCTGGCCGCCCACGTTTTCCGCGAGAACTGACACCAGAGGCACGCCGCATCTTCAAAGATTTGTGTAAGACGCTGGCCCAGCGTCGCGCGCTGACGCCCGGCGAAGCTTATCTTCTCACCCTGGCCAGTCAAATCTGGATGCGCCGCGCCCGCGCCCAGGCGAAGCTTTTGGAGCAAGGCGAAACCTGTCTGTACACGCGCCTTGATCCGAACGGCGTGGCTCATCAAATCGAAAAGGTAAATCTTCATCTGAAAATCGCGTCCGATTGCGAGCGCCAGCTTGTGGCAATTCTGGACAGGCTGGGATTGTCGCCGCTATCCGGCAGCAAGATCAAGCAAACTTCGGATCGTCCAGAGAAGGAACCCGCGAAGCCTGGAACGATCCGCTGGATTTTGGAAGAAGCAGAGAAGAAAAGGGAGGACGTCAATGGAATGGACACGCCAGCAAATTGATGCACTGACACCAGCACAGGTTAAAGCTTTGCCCTGGGAAGAACGCGAAAAGATTCACACGTTCTGTTCCACGCACGGCGTGGAGAAGACGCAGGAAGACGTTTACCGCGAGAACGCCGAACTTATTTTCATGGTTCAGCACAATCTTGTCAGCGAAGACGGGAACGCGATGGACGGGTTCTTGCTGAAAGGGCGCATTCTGAATTTTCTTCGGCACGATGAAGACATGTTGACGCTGCCACCTGAGCGCGTGGCCGAACTGAAAAAGGCTGTCACACAGTAGGGAAGTATTAGCAACCGGGCCACGCGCACCAAGCGCGGGCCAGAAAAGAGAAAGTCTTATGGAAGTTGTTCACAACAAAACCAAGGAAAAGTTCCACGTCCCAGACGCGGTTGGACGCTCGATGATTGCGGACGGCACGGCCACGGCATACGTTCGGCCCAAAGTGACACCAAACCCTAATGCGCAGTGGAGTGTGCGTGAAGGTGCGGTCGTAGGCAGCGTTTTATACCCGCCCTTCATCATGGTTTTTTGCAAGACATGCGGTCAGAAGATGACGGTCGAAGGCGAGCGCTCTGCTCGGGATTCGAAATTCATTCACTGCAAGATTCAGGAAGAAATTCCCAATTTTGTGCGGGTCGAGTACTTACGGAAGCGCTCCGACTATCAGAAATGGGCGAAATCGAACTAAGGGGTGATGCACATGAACGCGAACATCGTAAAAACCGAAATAGTCACAGGCCACATCGCGGAAGTTCCAACGCGCACAGAGAACCGCGAAGGCGGCCACGTTGAAACTGTGCCGCTGAATCACATTTTCGTGAAACCTGGCGAATACGTGGAACGGCAGCACAAGCAAGCGAGGTTCGGACTTACACGTCCCGCGCTGGGCACCGAACGAAAAGACTGGCTGAAGGCCAGCAACGTGGATGTACACGTCGCGCGTGCGCGTGTGGGCGTAACTGTCCAGTTTGTAATTCGCACGGACGATTCGGGAAGCAAGCAAGCTTTTGACGTGATAGATCACGTCACCGCGAAGGGATAACGCCGATGGCCGAATTTCATTCACTTCCGTACCCAAGTTTGTTGGCTCTGGCCAGCGCGGGTGGTTGCGTACCTGGAGACCTTTACTACTGCCCTCAAGGCAAAACGGGCTCGGGCGAACTGTTTTTGGCAATCACTGGCGAGCCGAATCCAGGGTTGGCACCACTCGGCAATATAGTTTTGAGCGGTAATTTTTCTTTGGCTGGCTCGCCTGGACCAACAGGAGCCACCGGGCCTCAGGGTCCCCAAGGTCCCGCTGGTCCAGAACCTTCACTGGCTTCACAAATCGCGCTGAGTATCGCGCTCGGATGACGCCATGAAAAAGCACGAACACATCACGGTTGATTTATCCAAAGGCACGCTGGGCAGCATCCACAAGAAAGTTCTTCGGCTGGCCGGTTATGTGGTGGCCGATGTAGTGACAGATCACGCGCGGCAGTTGCGCGAAAGGAAAAACTAGCCATGAGCACAACTTTGGAAAGACGAATATACACAAACGATGGACGAACGGCATTGACTGACGCTGAAGGCAGATCAATGGACACGCCGCTTGCGTTTCGCGCGCACCTGATTTCGATGGGATGCCCGGAATCCTTGCTGGATTCAATCGAACGGAAGAACCGCGCGAACGCTGCGAGCATTGCCGCACGGAAGGCCGTGAAGACTTACGAACGCCGCGCCGCGAGTGCCTATGTCAAAGATTACTACGCACGGCTAGAGCAAGACACGGCACAGCGCCGCGCAGGAATCGTGCCCGAAGAAGTTGACAGGGATCGTGACGCGCGCCGTCGCCGAATGATGCTCGAACTTCTGTAAACGAGTTTATCCGATGCGGCGAGTAATACCGCTAAAAGCATAAGGAGAATCACAATGTTAAATCCACAGCAGATCAAAGAGTTAAGCACGTTGCAGGCCGAGTACACGACGCTCGCCAATAAAAGCGGGCGATTTACTAAAGAGGACGAGTCGAAGGCAACCTATCTTCGTCGCGCGATGAAAAGCGTCGAGAACGGTGTGAGCTTGCAAGAATTCGACAGGCAGCACTTCAACGAGCGCTCTCTCGCAGCCGGATTGCCAGTGACGAAGTTCAAGAAAACCGGAAGTCCATTTCTCACCGAAGCTCAGGTGCAAGGGGCACGCGGCTGGCAAGCTTTGGTGAAAGGCCGAATTCCTGATCCTTCGAAGAACCAAACGGAACAGCGCACGGGCCTGGAGGGGGCGCTATACGAACATTTTGGGACATACACCAGCCTCGGTTACTTTTGCCCGACCGGCTTTGTTCCCGAACTGAAGGCCGCGCTGGCAGCCGTGGATGCGCTCTTTGACCCGGACGTTACCACGCGCATCGATGCGGACAACGGACGAATTCAGACATGGCCAATCGTCGGCGATATCGAAAATATCGCAACGATTGTGAATGAAGCGGGTTCACTGACGCCCGTGGATTATTCCGTCCCTGGCCAGGCCGTCATCGGCGTTTATGGCTTCAAATCGCCGGTGGTGAGCATGTCTACGGAAGCGTTTGACGATCAGAACGTGAACGACACGTTCAACGCCATTGAGAACTTCAAGCAAATAGCTTACTCGCGCGTCGCGCGCGGCATCGGCGCAATGCTGGTGCAGGGAGAAGGCTATTCATCGGGCGAGCCTCAAGGACTTTTGACTTCATTGCTCCAGCTTGGCGTTCCAAACGTCGTAGCCTCCGGGTCTTCGGTAAATGATGGCTCTTCGGCAAACGGCACCAACTCGCTGGGTTCTCAGGACTTCGCACAAACTCTGGATTTATTGAACCAGGCTTTCGTGGATTCAGAGAAGTGCGCGTGGTTTATGAACAGCAAAACTCTGAGCACGGTCAGGGGAATCGTAACGAAAATGGGTTCGCTGCTCGAACTGGTGAAGGATGTGGACGGCGTGCCAACGATCTACGGCATCCCGGTTCGCATCTGTCCTTCGATGCCCAACATTGGCGTATCGAATACGCCGGTGATCCTGGGTGACGGCAGCTATTTCGCCGTCAAACTCGTACAAGACGATAAGTTTGGAATTAAGGTCTATCGCGAAAGTACCGGGCTGATCGAACAGGGCATTGTTCAAGCCCGAATGTTCGTGCGGGCCGGGTCGGCGCTGCTGTACAACGATTTGAATTCACCGTCACCTTTCGTCACGCTTTCAAACTTCTCGTAAACCTAACTTTGCGGCGCGCCACCAGCACCGGTGCTTCGCATTCGAGAGCCCAGCGAATCACAAGGCGTGAACGCTGGGCTTTCTGTTTGGAAGGAATTTATGCGCCACGGCTACTCAGTCAATGAAGAACGCGAACCACTTCCAGGACAGGAAGAGAAGCCACTACCGCGAAACACACAGTGGCTGTTCTTTCATCGCCTCGCCGTTGATACCACCGATGAAGACGTACGGCAATTTCTCTATTCGATTGGCTTGGATATCCCACTGGAGCACATTTCTTGCACGGTGCGAGGTGATGGTCAGCGCGCTTCCGCTTCTGTGGCGATTCCACAAGAACAAATTTCATACTTAGTGAATTGTGCCATCAATGGCCAGAAGCTGAAGAATTGCACCATGTGGGCGACGCTGCCGAAGCAGAAGGGCGGCTGATCATGGCGTGGCAAGAGCCCAAACTAGATCAGAACCAGTTCGCCGGACGCCGCGCGAAGGCTGTTAGCGCAACGCGGCGGAGAACTTCTGACAGCTACCAGGATGAATGGGACACACCCGGACTAGCATTCGCGGACTTCTCTTCTATGCATGTCACGAAGCGCGGCCTTGGTGAGCGCCGCCTGCCCACACCGGACTGGGCCGTGAATGACGAAGCGTTGCGCGAAGTGGTGTTGAAGTACATGGAATCACGCTTGTACATTCGACGGCCCGCAGAGGAACAAGACGATGCCACGCGACGGGAGAAGATCGACGCCGCGATAGTTTACTGGATGCCACGCCGCCGTGCGCTGCTGAAACGTTTGCTCTACCGGTTCACCGAAGTGTCGAAAGCGGGCAATACCGCGAAAGCGGAAAATCTGGCTATGGAAGTCCAGATTCTTGAATCCGAAATTCTTATGATGGAACGCGGGATGTTGGCCCAGATCGTGGCCGTGGTGTACCGATACTATCGCACGAAGTTGAATTCCGTCCAGGTAGCGGAAGAATTGAAGCTTCGCTCGCCCCACGTTCGTCAGGTACTTTTCCGTTTGAGCGCGGTGGCAAGCGGGCGAAATAGAAGCGGAAGTGCTAGAGGAAGAAAGAAGAAACATACCAGCGGTGAATTCCCACAGCATGAACTTCAGCGCTTGATGCTTATGCGCCGCGAGGGGAATACCGTCAGCGCGTGTGCTGACGCCTTTCTGTGCTCCGCCGCGACGATACAAAACGTTTTGAGGAAAGCTTGCGCGGAAGTGGAGACGGAATGTCAACTTCAAGAAGCCAGTTGAAGGAGCGCGCACGCAAAGACGCCGCGCGCCGAAGGATAGATGGCAAGCTCTTCTATGCTCAGTATGAGCCGTTTGCGACAACACGGAAATTTTCCTTTGGGCAATACGAGCAGTTGAACCTGCCGGACACCATGCACGATGTAAGACTCAAATGCCGCTGTTGTGGGTTTTGGGAGGACGTGAAGCTGACGGTGCCGCCTGGTGTGGTAGTGAGGCGCGTTGAGAAGATCACTTGCCGTGCCTGTGTGCGTTCGCGCCGGTTGTCCAGATCATCGGAAAGAGGAAGGCTCGCCAAGGCCGCGCTGGACTCCGTGCTGGGCCTGGCTGCCGCATCGGCCTAGCCGCGTTCGAAGGTCATTTACAACTGGACAGGTTCACTGTTTTCATGGCCGCTGCCGCTTTGTCTTCACGTCCAGAGATCGGAATGAAGATGGTTTCAAATTTCGCCGTGCCCTTAAGAGTCGATAGATCGGCGTCAAGCAGCACGTCTCGTTCTTCACGTTCGATGTCCGTGTACACAATCGCCTTCTGAAGCAAGTCGATGAATTGGGTTTTGCAAACAGGAGCAGGGTCGGCTGCGCGAAGGTCGAGCGCATATTTCAGTTGGACATTCGCAGATTCCAGCAACTCACCGTCTAGTTTTGCAACGCTTTGAAAATGCGCGTATGTGTGTGGCTTCGCCGTCATGTCATTGTTCCACTGGACCATCTTCTTCGATGCTGACTGAAACTCCACACTCCACGTAGGCGCGGATGGAACTGCGGGCGAGGCAGCGACACGGTTAGATGGTCGCGGCCAATCTTCTCTGGCTTGTTTCCACGCCATCAGCGCTCCGTAAGACAGAATCAACAATAAGCCAACTCTACTCTTTTTCATCGTTGTCTCCCGGCACTGGTGCTGGAAGCCCGAGAAGCAGCCATACGAACCACTGCGCCAAATCTTTGGCGGTAGTGTCCTCGCCTTCGAACAGGATTCTCATTTGCGCCTCTCCGACAGCCTTTTGTTTAGGTTCTTCGGGGAGAGCCAAGTGAGGCAATGGTACGAGTCGTTTAATGGTCACTGGACATTCGTACAGTGCCGGATTCGTGCCGTGCTTCCGCAAGGGATGCTCTCGCCGTGGCGAAGCGAACCCACGGAACATGGAATTTTCTGATGCTGGGAGTTAAGTAGTGCGACACGTTACCTCCAGCGAGCCTCTCGCCTTGGTAGACTGGCCGTGTGGAGGGTCATTCACATGATGGTTGACAAGGTTTTTATTAATTGGATAGGGCCGACGTTTCTGGGAGTTGAACTCAACGGGGTCAGCAGGGCGTTCACCTTAGAAGAAGGACAAGTGATTCCACCAGAATTTAAGGAGGGAGATCAGGTTGAACTACACCTTCACGGTGACCCAATGGCTGCTATGTGGGGTATTGAAAGAAGCAAGGGCTACTATTTGTTCAAGCACCTTGCTTCAGGAAAAGTGTTCAAGACTTGGCATCGGGCAGAGGCGTACAGATTTGACCCCTTGCCTGAACCCCCGGATAACCCGAAGAAGTAGCCGAGCAGATTGCAGGCAAAAACAGAGTGGGGGATTTCCACCGGTTCGATGTGATTGCGGCCATAGTCGCACGTCTTGGCCGCCAGGTGAGTTTCAAAGCAAATCCAGCAGTAGGGCACCTGGCAGGCCGGGCACAAGCACCGAACCGCGATGTTCACGGTTCGGCGGCAAGTGTGGCACTTAACCCAGATCGGCGGGACTTCGCGCTTGGTGGTGCTCATGGTGTTGATCCAAGGATAGCAGCGTCAGCCAGGCAGAGCGATGGGCCTAAAAGTACTGTTACGCTCTCCGGTTCTTAATGACCCTTTTGACCCGTGTCATTACTTCCTTGAAGGTATTTCCGCCGACTTTGGACAGTTCGCCGAACAACTCCGCCGCTTTATCAAGGCGAATGTGCTTTGCGACAATCTTTCCGATTGCCGCATCTACTTCCGGTTTGCTTTTCATAGTTGCGATATTATACGCGTTGTTCGCCGTTGCCGGACCGCTTTTTGTGGACTTTATTTGTGCGCAACGTTGAGCACATCGAAGGAAAAAGGACTGGCAAGTTTTACTAGCTAAGCAACGCCGATTCAACTAGATATGAATTAGCTAAGCGCCCTTACTCAAGTAATCGTACAGGAAGCATCCCGCAGCGTCAACGGACTCCGCGGCGTCAACGATTCCGCAACGGGTGTTGGCTGAGGTGGGAAGTAAGTAGGTTTAGAGCATTGTTGAAGCGTTTCTGGCAAAGAGACGGATGGGCATAGTAATTCGCATAGCTTTTCGAGGGTGAATAGCAGGTTTGCGGGGCCATTTCGAGGAGTCCACCGGCAGGAAGACCGCGATGCGGATTCCGGGGGCGAGCCGAAGTTCGGACGCGATGGTGCGGAAAACCTCAGGGCGACATGCCGGCGGGGGCTACCTCACTGTAGAGTTCAGCAGCGATGAGCCTGGCCCAGAAGATTTGCGTCTTACCCTGGCGTGCGGAGGGCTTCACATTGCGCGCCAGGAAGACATGAAAAATGTTGTAAGCCAGGAAGGCCACGAGCAAAAAGCATTCGATGGCGCCGGGATCATGCTTGAACACATGATCGGAGTGCCATTCGTTGGCCAACTCGTTGAAGCCATAATTCTCGATATCCCATCGTTGGTGCCCTAGATGGACGATGCGATCGACGGGAACTTGGGCCAGCGATAGCGTGGTCACCCAGATCCAGTCACTTTGTTGGGGATGGTCCTGCTTGTCGAGTTGTCGACGAACCGCATAAGTCTCCAAGGAACGCACCACGCGCACCGAGGCCCGCACTTGGGGCCAGGTGAGTAAGTCTGGAAAATCCCACCAGCGGCACGGGCGGGAGCGATAGCTACCCGGCTGAGGCGCCACATGCTCAAATAATCCAGCTGCGTCCTGATAGAGGTTGCGCCGTTCATCCTTGAGCACCACCAGAGCGTGTTTGCCGTGAGCGAGCAAGAAATTGAAAAAGGGGGCCTCCGCGTAAAGCGCGTCCGCAAGCACCAAATCGAAGGCCCGCGGGTAGGCGGAGATCACCCGCGCCAATAAGCGCAGGGCGGTTTCCACTTCCTGCTCTCCGGACCGTTGCGGCTCATGATCGAGGAGCAAGCGCACGGCCTCCCGTCCTGGCAGCGCACCAGTCAGCAACATCAACGTAACCTGCCGATGATAAAACTGAATGCGATCCCCTCCCGCCGTGTGGATGGTTCGCTGCAAACAGCCAGAGCAATGACGCAGGTAACTGGCATGGCTTTCGTGACCGTCGAGAACGACTACTCCCAGGCCGTAAATATCCGGCAAGGCCTTATTGCGTTTCAGGCGCTCGTAAACATCATGAATCCCTTGCCGCAACCCGTTGGCATCGAACACCGCATGGACTCGTCCCAGGGTATCTGCACTGAAGGTCGGCTCTTCGAGCCAACGCTGCCAGAAGCGGGCCCGGCCGAGTTGTTCCCAAGAGTTGATGCTGCCCAACCTGGCCCAGAAAAGTACCAGCGACGATTTCACCACCGCCGCTGCAGAAATGCGCGGCTTCTCTCTGCGGTCGGAAACCTGAGTGACGATATCTTTGGAAAGCTGAAAGATTTTTTCCGAATAGGCGATCAGGCGGCGAAGAACGATTATCGTTTCTTTTCCTGAAGTCGTTTCCATTCCAGCTCGGAAACTTCCTCAATCAGTTCCTGCATTAGGCGATAGTCGTTGACGGCTTGGCGCACGCGTTGCTGCCAGGCCTTTGGGACACAAATCTGGCGAAGCTTCCCCGCTTGGCTCTGCACCAGGTACAAAGACTTATGCAGTTGCCCTCGGGCGCAACGGCAATTCGCCTTGCCACAGGTGCCCGAACGCTCAGAGAGAGTGCCACGAAGAAACCATTGAGCGGAGGAAAGCTGCGCAATGCGGGAACGGAAGTTGCGCTCAACGGCGGAGAGTTTGGTGCGGTTCAGAGGGTCATTCATACCTTATACATAGTACATATACAAGACCAAGAGAAAAGTCAAGCGCAAAAATACAATGCGAATTTGCTCTCTGAGCGTACCTCGGCTAAAACATGAATGGAATCAAACAGTTTGGTCGGTTAACAATCTTCGTTGCGGAACCGCTGCCGCGGCGTGCTATTTGGCCGCTGTTCGCTGCGATGAATTATTTTTCCGCGGCGCAGCAAAGATTTGCGTCGAAATCGGCGGCCGGCTTGGTGCTATAATTGTTGCATTCGTGGGGGGCCGAGCTCCAACGCTCTTTGTTGAGTGAGTTGTTTGGCTCCTCCTATGGGCTCCCTGCAGCAGGGGCGCGGTCGCCAAGTGGTAAGGCAAAGGTCTGCAAAACCTTTATCGGCGGTTCGATTCCGCCTCGCGCCTCCAATTCTTACCGCAACACCTGAAATCGAACTCCCAGTTTGAAATCCTCCAGCCATTCCCCCCTGTTCTGATCGTTTTCAGACTTGTAGCTGCGTGTGAGGCAGCCAATCTCGGCTGGGCAGCGTTTCGGTGGCGTTCCAAAAACTGCGCAGGCAGGAGTGCCTGTGCTACGAAGTCGGGCTCTTCCTTGCACTTTGGTGGTACAGCCAGTAAACTCTTTCTCTTGCTTACGCGCAAAGGACTCACTCTGGGATGCTGATCGCACGAGACTACGTCGGATACATGGCAACGGAAGTGGTAAAGCGGCTGGTGGAAGGAAAGTTGATCGAGACGAAGGTCGCGGACGCAGTCGCGCAGCGGCTGCGGCAGCGAATGATGGAAGAGATCACCATCGAAGACCGGCTGAACGAGGAAGTGCGCCAAATTCTCACCGAGCATCAGGATGAAATGCGGCGAACGAACGTCTCGTATCAGGAGATGTACAAGAAAGTGAAAGCGCAGCTGGCGCGCGACCGCAAGCTGGTTCTGCGGTAGCACGGCCACTCTTGGCTGTGCATGATTGAGTTCCATTGGCCTGTAAACGCTGTACATAGTAAGACCCGAGGGCAAGCGACCGGAATGCGACTGAGCCGCGAAAAGATTGTCCGAATCTCCCATCAGATCACGGACGTGCTGGTTTCCAGTGACGACGTGGAATTCGTCGAAGACCGCGATACTATCCGCCAGCAGGTCGTGCAGATCTTGACTGCGACGCTCCACGAAGAAGAAAAGGCTGACCTCGAAGTCCGCAAGAAAATCACGTCGCAGAAAAAAGAGATTCTTGAAGACAGCGAAGAGTGGAACGTCCTCTACCGAAAGTACTACGCGGACGAACTTCGCCGTCTGGGCATTGCCGCCGTTCCTGACGACCGCCGTCGGTCGTGAATTGAGTTGTTTCCTCCCCCCTGACTGAGCCGTCCTTCCTTTCAGATTCCGAGAGAAGTGTTGCGTGAAAACAGGACAGACTCTCGACCTGGTGGAGACGAATTCCGTCTGGCCTTCCGAAGCCGGAGGGATGCCCACCTGGATGCCCACCCCCCTCCCGGTTTTTCCGTAAATGCGGATTCTTGAGGGCTTTAAGTCCTGTGTTTTTGAAGTGCGGATTCTACGGGAGTTACGGGCGGATTTTGGGGAAGTGCGGATTACGAAGGAGTCAGGGAAAGCGTGAGGGGAGGACAGGAATTTGGATTGAACGGTGTACCCCACCCCCCGGGTGTTTTGTGTAAGAGCGGCAAACAAAGGAGTTATGAGTGACGGTGTCTGCAAGAGTGACAGATGCAGGACTTAAGGCAGCTGTGTTTTCGGCAAGGTGCAGATGGCATGTAAGAGCGGCAGGAAAAGGAGTTAGCTGAAGGGGGCCGACCGATCGATTGCTCTGATGTAACGAGGTAATGACGTAAGGATGTAAAGAGGCAGAGGAGAAAGGAAAAAGCAGATTCTCCTCGCAGAAACCGCTCGGAGGTGCAGAGGTCCTCGCTTCGCTCGGAATGACAAATCGCGATGGAGTGACGAGTTGCAAAACTTTGGGGCGGAGAGGTGGGATCCCCAGTGGGATCCCCTCCCCCGGTTAAAGTGGAGTGGAATCAACATTTGTGGAAGTGTTGATTCTGAACGGGTTAAGAAAAGTCGGTTTTTATAAAGTGGTAACTCGCGTGGCACTGAAGATTTTGGAGGGATTTGAGGGCGCGGCGGAGGCGCATGACTTGCGGGGGCACGGACAGATCCCGTGCCCAAAAGACCCACACAGTATAACATATTGGTACTGGTTGTCAAGTAGAGAGTGTAAGTCCCCGATCCGTCGATAGCGGAACGTGTTTTACAGAGTTGCAGGGGCGAGGAGCCTGAATGAGGCTGTACGCCAGCGTAGAACGCCGGTGGGCTGTGTGAAACCGAAGACTACGAATTCTCACCTGCAAGGTGCGTCCTTCGCATACGATGGCGTGCATGCGCAAAATCGAAAAGCCCTCGCCGACCGAATCACCTTTATTGTTCGAGTTCGATCCCAAGCCAGCCGAAGAGATGCTGACGGCGCTGGGAGGCTTACCCCTGGTGGTGCAAGCCTTTCGTTCTCTGGGATTACCAGGCAGTGTGAAGCAACACCTGGTGGTGAAGGAGCGCCAACGGGGTTACGACGAGGCTACGTTTGTCGAGAGCTTCGTGGTTCTGAATGCCGCTGGAGGTGAGTGCCTGGATGATTTTGAGCGACTGCGGGCGGACCCCGGGTTAGGGCAACTGATCGGGCACGAAGTACCTTCTCCGGAAGCAGCTCGGAAGTTCCTGTATGCGTTCCATGAAGAAGAAAGGATTGAGCAAGCCAAGCAGCAACGACTGCCGGATCAAATTGCGTACATTCCTTCAGAGAGTGAAGCGCTAGAAGGGTTAGGAAAAGTGAACCAAGATCTGATCCAGCGATTGGGAGAACGATGTCCGGAGCAGAAGATCGCTACGGTGGATCAGGACACCACGATTATCGAGAGCCGCAAACAAGAAGCCCTGTACACCTACGAAGGGCCACGAGGCTATCAGCCGATGCTGGCAGTGTGGGCCGAGATGGACGCGGTGCTGGCCGATGAGTTTCGAGATGGGAACGTACCGGCACTGATGGCTCCGTTGACGGTGGCGAAAGCGGCGTTCGCCGCGCTGCCCAAAACAGTGACGACCTACTATTATCGCGGCGATGCGGCCTGTCATGAGAAGGAGTTGTTGCGCTGGCTGTCGAACGAGAGACGTGCAGAAGGGCCGCAGGGATGCATTGGTTTTGCGATCAGCGTGCGGATGAGCGAAGCGTTGCGCGAGGCCATTCTGGAAGTTCCGGAAAAGGAGTGGAAGGCCTACGGAGAGCCCGAGCCGGGTATGGATCGGGAGTGCGCCGAAGTAGTGTTCGTGTCGAACCAGCAAGCCGAGCCGAAGGACAGCAAACCACTGCGCTACATCGCCATCCGGCTGCGCCAACGGCAGGGAGGGTTGTTTGCTGACGGCAGTAGCGTGCGACATTTTGCGGTGCTGAGCAACATCTGGGATTGGGAACCGGTGAAACTGATCGAGTGGCATCGAGAAAAAGCCGGGACCATCGAGCGGGTACACGATGTGATGAAGAATGATTTAGCGGCCGGGGTGTTGCCGTCGAAATATTTCGGCGCTAACGCTGCTTGGCTGCGGCTGGCGGTGATCGCCTACAACGTGCTCACCGCGCTGAAGCGCTTGGCCTTGCCGGCAGACTTATTGACGGCCCGCCCGAAGCGACTACGCTTTTTGATTTTCCATATGCCGGGTCGACTGGTGCATCATGCTCGTCAACTGAGCTTACGACTGGGGACGGCCATCGAGGGACTGGCCATGTGCCTGGACGCCGTCCGCTCATTGCCGCTTTCTTCTTAGCATTCCCCGGAAGAGGTTCTTATCGACGGATTTGCAGAGCGCTTTTTGGAAGCGCTTCGAAAAAGAGCCGTCCTTCGGGCTTCCCGATGGACCTCACAAACCTACAGGATTTGCTCAACCATCGAAAGGCGACCTCTAGCAGCGAATTGACTTCGCATCAACTCGCATTCAGGCTGCCAAGCGCCCATGACTAACACCTTACGGACGGATTGGGGGTAAGTCGTTTGTTGGGTGCGAGTTGAGGGGCGCAGTTCTCGGCCCCACCCGCCGAGGTCAAAGAGAGTCAGCCCCAAGACCCAGGTTCAGAGGACGAACCTGGGGCACCCTCCGCCTCTGTATACTTCCCTGGTAGGTGCCGCGCTGATAGTCTCTCTACGACTTCCTGTGTCCACAAATATCTATTTTCTTAGGTCCGGGCCACCCGCCGTGGGTGAGCGGAGAGACCCGGAAACGTCAAAATCCAGACTCTTCACAAGAATCGTGAAGTGATGCGGCACCCGGCCGCCCACGGAAAAAACAAGTTCAAAATCGTCTCAGAGCATTAAGGCGTGGCCACCCGCCCAAGTTTGTGTAATTCCTGAGGTCCGGCCGTCAGAATCATCTCGGAGCGCTAACCCTCGTCCACCCGCCCAGTTAGTCGGGAACTTTCGCTTTGTAGTGCTCGGTTACGCCGTACGACTTCAGAAAGTCATTCCACGAGTCAATTGGATACGATCCCAATTGATGATCGACTGCCTTTATCATGCAGTTCGCCCAATCAAGCCTCACTATCCGATATTTCTCTTCTTTTGAACTTGTGGCTGCCAGTCTCTGAAAGGTTTCTGGGCACAGCTTCGCAGAATCAATGCCGTCGTGGATCTCTTTGAGTACGGTCTCATCCCATGTGGAGTAGTAGCTGAATCTTGTTTCCTCGATCCAAAGGGAAAGCTCCAGAGATTTTTCAAGAAATTTGGCAACGGGCTGAAGTTCTTTTGGATAGTTTAGATGTTGCAACAACGTGAAAAGTGTGGTGCCGCGGTCATGGCTGAACATCTTCATGATGGCGGAAAACGCGCCGGCCTCGTCGAAAAGCAAGTGCGTGGAATCGGGGAAACGCGCACCTTTGGCCAAGTCTATTTTGATGCCGCCGTAGGAGCTGGTGAGGCCCGCCTTCTGAACCAAAGAGCGTACGGAAAGCCGTTGGGTTTGGTGCGCACTAAGGGTTAGCGTTTGTTGCCAGGCTTTGCCGCTGGAATTGTAAAGCGTTAACGGGTGCCGTACAAGATGACTCGCGGAGGGTGTTCCCAGTGTTCTTCGAAATACCAAAGCTCCACGCTTTCGAGGGCGCGGCCTTCCACGATGAGGTCGATGACTTGGGTTTGTCCTTCGGGGGAAACGCGATTGCCGATAACCAACTCATCGGACGTTCCGTTAGCGTAGTGAACGACCAAGCGCTGGATGAAAAGGGGGTCGGTTACTCGCAACTGAACCGCGCGGAACGGGCCGGGCCGAAGGCCGACGGGGATCCTGTAGTGATCCTGAGTGCCGTCGATATGAGTGTCGCTCAGGAAGTTCCAGACCTGGCCCCGGGCGTAAAGGGAAGTATCGAAGACGGGGGCCAGGAACACCACAAGGGCCAAGACAACCTGTTTCTTCCGCATTTCTGGCTCCAGTTCCTTTATGGTTTTGCCGCCCTTAGCATGAAGGGAAATCAATTTGCTCTTTGGGCCTGTATTAGATTGTCGGGTTAAGTTCCAGATTGGATTAGCTGAATTCGCCGAACGAGTGACGTAGTAGTGCCCGTCCGAAAGGACAGGTGCAAATTAGCAGTGACTCGCGAGAGTGTTTCGCCCATTATCTCCAAGAAGGCAACTTTTTCCTCTCGATTGGAAGTGTTCGACCATATTTGCTGCACTCTTTTGCTATTACCGAAGCATGGAAATTCCTCACATCTAGGTTAACGAGCTAATCGGACAACCAGAGTGATGATATTAGACTGTGCGGTAATACAACTAAGCGGGTAAATGAAATTGAATCATGGCACCGAGAGGTAGGGAAGAAGGAATTATGCGGCTGATAATTCCGGAGGGGGTGCTCCTGCAATTAACAAGAAGGGCCAGCGTCCTTCAAATCTGAAGCTGACCCTCCTTTGAATGCCTGCATTAGAAGACGTATTCTCCAATACATTGTTATTAATTCTGCTGTACAACAACTTCTGTGGGTTTTGCCCTCTGCCACAAGATATCTGAATCAGGCGCCTGGTTTGGATAGAATTGGAGCGATTCAGCGTTTGTGGGAAGAAGGATAACGTCAACTCTGCGATTGTAAGCGAGCCAAGTCGCTGAGGAATTGCGCACTCGCGTCTCTGGAGGTTGATTTGGATTCTTCTCCTGCAGATCAATAACCGTGGCTTTGTCGATCGGTTTTTCTTCGCCGTAAGCTGCCGTCTCAATCTTATTCTCCGGGATGCCCTGGGAGATCAGGAACTCCTTGACGCGCTGCACGCGGCGTTCAGAGAGGGACTGGTTGTAATTGTTCGGGCCGCGCTCGTCGGCGTAGCCGGACAGGCTGAGCTTGGCGTTCGGATCATACTCAAGGTACTTGGTGAAACCGGTGGCAAGCGCAGTCAAAGCTTCCTGCTGGCTGAGAACCAAGCCAACCGATGGGTTATGCTTCGTGGGATAGTCGGTCGGATAAAAGACGCTCTTCAACAACACCACGGGAATTGGTTCGATCGAACCTTTAACGCGCACCGAGGCAGTCTTGGTATCCGAACCGCCACAAACGTTGGTTGCGGTCAATGTGTATTTGAATTCCTCATCCACCGGACCGTCCGCGGTTTGGCTCGGGGCGAGAGTGATAGACTTTGAGCCGCTGGCGTCAACGGAACCAAGCGGAGTAAGAGAAGCGGCATCGGAGTTGGACGATGACCAAGTTAGCGTAGCGCTGCCCTGTTCGATCACTTTGCTGCCGATGCGGCGATAACGTACCTCTGCGGGTGAGGCATCAAGCGAGGACTGCACGACGGGGTTTACTTCCACTTTCGCGCTCGGTTTGGTCACCCCGCCCGGACCGGTAGCTGTGAGCTCGTACACGGTGGTTTGCCTCGGGGAAATGGTCTTCTCGCCAGTCGTTGGAACCGGGCTAAACCCGCTCATATCTGCATCGATGGTTTCACTCGAAGTCCAGGCTAACTGAGTATTTTGGCTGCAATTGATATTTGGCGGATTGGCGGATACGGATCCACTTACAGGCGCAATAGTGATCGTGGCACTGGCGGTGCCTGCGTAAAAGCGTGGAATAGATGCGCTCAGTTGGCTAGTTCCGCGCGGCCAGTCTTTGATCTTTTGTTTTCCGTTTGAAATGTTAACAATTACGCGCTGGTTCGCCGCGACCGTTACTGGACCGGACCAGATGTCCTTGCCATACCTTGTGACCGTAACTTGATGCGTTCCGGGTGGAACGATCAACTCCTGGTGAAGTAGTATGTCGTGATTGAACTCGTCCACGTGGCCTACGAAGTATTCCGGCTTCTTGCCGTTTAAGAGAACTGCCGCATCACCTGCACGGAGCGTCCCTACTTCGAGCTGAATGCGTCCCCGGGGGCCGGCTACCTCGGAACCTGCAGAGACCAGATCCACTTTCATAGGATTGGTCTTATCTGAATCGATGGAGATATCCTGCTCGAAAAATTTGTACCCGTAGTTGGCAACAACCAAATGATGCGTTCCCAAGGCTAGCTTAACAGTCCGATTGCCGGGACCGATGGCTTTGCCATCGACGAATGTGTACGCCTGCTTCGGAGAGACTGTTACTTTCAGTTTTCCTGGTTTCGATTCCTGCGCAAAGGTAGTAACGCTGAGCAAAACCATCGAGCCCAGAACGCACAAAAGTTTTCCTGCTTGTGTCCTTGTCCTCATACAAATGATCCTCCCACGCATCACTGCGGCTCGGTGGTATTACTGCCCATTCCCACGCTGACCTCCCCGCAGGGTGCTACCGGACAGAGGATATAGCTGCTTACCCCAGCCGAGAACTGTCAAAAATGACAATGCTTCCCAATGGCTCCCGGGCCAATCGATTAGAAAAAAGACGAATGGCAAGCACGATTGGCGAGCATTCACACCGGCTAAAGGGGACTCAGTGCCTGATTGCCGTTACGGGCCAAGTGGGAATACCCATTTTTCTCAGATGGCGACCAAAAAACACGGGTCGCACATCGAGCCGATAGGCTCGCAGCGGGTAAATCCAAGGGTAACGAGTTAGGTTGCAGCGGACAGATGCTTAGTCGCCAGCTATGGCAAAACTGGGGATTGGGACGAGTGCGTTTGCGGCGGAGTGGTGGGAGGGCTAGGCTTTTAGATGCTTCCTCCCCGATCGCGCTTCTCCGCATGGCCATCTGGGAACGCTGGCCCTCGGTGGCTTATTTCTCCGCAGCGGCGGATTTTTGCGCGCGGCGAGCCAGTCTCGACGTCATCTGTAGAATGAGTCTGCGATTTGGCTCGTCGAGTTTGCGGAGGTAGCGACGAAGTTGCCTGAGATAGTCGGCGTCCTGGCCGGAGGTGCCCCAGGCGGTTTCGTCGGGAGATTTCCACACGCGGAGTTCGCTCGATTTGGGAGGCTCGGCGCCGTCGTAGAAGAGCAGGTAGAAGGGGATTTCGAGAGCGGTGGCCCATTTTTCCAGCGTGTCGATGGTGGGGACAGTGTGTCCATTCTCAACGCGGGAGAGATAGGCGCGCTGCAGGCCCGAGCGATTTTCAATTTGGGCTTGGGACAACTTTTTTTGCCAACGAAGTTCGCGAAGCCGGTCGCCGATGATCATTGCGAGATTATTTCACTAATGTGACAATATGGCAAGCAAGACTACTGAAGCGCCTGCCTCAAATTGCAGAATGGCGCGGGGTTAGACCACCGGTTGGGCGAGGTTGATGAGGTTGCCGCAAGTGTCTTCGAAGAGAACGGCGATAATTGGGCCTATGTTTTTTGGTTCGCCGCGGAAGGTGACGCCGAGGGATTTGAGGCGGTTGTACTCGGAATTGATATCGTTAGTGATGAAGCCAGTGGCAGGAATGCCGGCGGCGAAGCGGGCTTTTTGATAGGTCTGAGCTGGCGGGAAGGCCGTGGGCTCGAGGACGAGCTCAACGCCTTCGGCGCCCTCGGGGGCGGAGACGGTCAGCCAACGGAATGTGGGACCCATAGGGATGTCCTTATTTTTTACGAAGCCAAGGATGGTGGTGTAGAAGCGGAGAGCGTGGTCCTGGTTTTCAACCATCACACTGGCGAGGCGGATTTGCATGGGGTCCTCTTGGGTGATTTTGTATGGCGAGTTGCTTTGAAGGAAGAGCGTACATCTGGGTCATAGAGGATGCAATTATTCCTGAGAGGGAAGGGATGAAGCGAGGGCGCCGCGTGGAATGCAAGAAAGAGAAAAGACAACGCAGAGACGCTGAGGACGCTGAGGCTCGCAGAGAAGAGGGGAAGAAAGATAGGGCAGTCAAGGGAATGCCCCAAGTTTCGATAGAGTCGAAGCTTGGGGCATCCGGATAATAAATCAGGCTGATAGATACGGCCAGTCTGGTTTCCTGACGCTCGCGCGCCGCTATGCGCCTGGCTTTCCTTTTTCAGCTGGCTTCGGCGCAGCTGCGTGCGCAGCGGGTTGCTGGCGTTGCTGCAGCTGTTGCTGCTGCTGAGTGTGCTTTTGCTCTAGTTGTTGTGTCTGCTGTTGATGCTTCTGTTCTAGAGGTTGCTGTTTCGGTTCGTTGGCCGGCTTTGGCGGCAGGCGCTGATGATCTTGCTCCTGCTTGGCCTGGAGATTCTGGCGCTCTTTCGCCTGCTGAGTATCGAGCTTTTGCTGTTGCTGCTGGAGTCTCATGTCGTTCTTGGCGTTGCCCGTGTTTGGAGAGGCAAGATGTTGCTGTGGCTGAATATCCTTAGCATGCACGGCTGGGGCTGGGCGAGTGTTCTCGACAGCCGCCGGCGGGCGTTTAGATCCGGATTCCGGACGAGCAGTCTCGTTCGTTGGGCGCGCTGCTTCGGTGTTCGGACGAGCAGCCTCGTTTGCTGGGCGAGCGTTGTTGTTCTCGTTGGCGGTATGAACTGTGCCACCTTCTTTGGCGGCTACAGCTCCGCTTTCTTTGAAGGCGCCGGGCTTCTCCGTAGCAGCGATGGGCGGCTTGCCGTGATTTGAGGAAGCGCGTAGCTCAGGATTGGCGCGCGCGGATTGGTAGTGCTGGGTTTGCGCGGCGACGGGCGCAATGTGGTGCTCGCGTCCGGCAGCTTCTTCCTGGGAAGTGGCACGCACCTGCACGCCGCCATTTCCGCCATTGAAGCTGACGCGGTTACCCCCGTTTTCGTTTACTCTTGTGTTGTAAACGTTGCGATTGCGAGAGACGTCCACATGGCTTACCGATTGATTGTAGTCAAAGTGGCCGTTGTCCCAGCGGCCGCCTTCGTAGCCGTGGCCACCGTAGCCGTAGCCGTAATTGATGCCGCCGTAGAAACCGACTTGTGTGCCCCAGTAGCCGTCGTGGAAGAGGTACCCATTGTCGCCCCAACCCCAATAGCCGGGAGTCCAGAGATAGCCGATTTCGGGAGCCATGACCCATGTTCCAGGGACCCAATAATAATCGTCGTCACCGTAAGCCCAGTAACCGGGGGTCCAGATGTAGCCGTCACCGGGGGCGATGGGTTGATCGTAAACGGGCAGTTCTGGCGGTGCGATGTTGATGGATACTCCAAAGCCAATTTGGGCGGACGATGCCGCCGAGATGGCTAGCAATATCAGTGCGAACAACAACGAACGAATAGACAAGATAAAACGCATTGTGTTTCCCTCCGCCTGATGATCCTTTGCGTGCGGGAGACCAATCAGGCCAACTAAACTCGGCCTCTACGATCTGCAATCTGAAGAGTTGTTTTGCAGGCGCATGTGGAACTTTTAATATTCACGCAGCCGAAATCATTGCAGCGTGTGGTCACAAGTATAGAAATATCCAAACTGCAATGCTGTGCGGTATTGGACATTACTTTTTTATTCTCGGACCACGCTTGGCGTCGCCCGTCAGGCGCGGCGGGCTAACGAGGCGTGTGGCCGGTATGGAAGGTTGCAGTTGCGGCCCAGAGCATGGACTACCTGTGCGGGCGCGCCCGCGGCGAGAAATTGTCGCAGAGAAAGGGCGAGCGAAATCTCGGAGATACAGCTAATAAAAGAAAACGGGCGGCTCGAAGCCACCCGTTTTCTTTTGCAAAATCAGTTGCGAAGATCAGAGCTAATTATTCGGCGGCTGATCGGGGCGGCGCTTGAGCGTTGGGCGATCGTCGTCGGTGCCATCCGTCGTGGGGGCGTTGGGATCGGTCGTCGTGGAAGTGGGCTGCTTGGTGGACTGCGCAGTTTTTGTGCGCAGAGTCGGTTTGCCAGGTGCGTTGTTCGTAACCTTGCGCGCGAACATGATGTTGCGGAGGCGCGACTTTACCGAATCAAACTCTGAAGTGGTGACGATGTATTCCGGTCGGTTTGGAAGAATGCGCGCGATTTCTTTCTGAGTGGCTTCGATACGATCCGGAGTGGGAGGATGCGTCGAGAAAACCTTTGGAATAGTACCGGGGCGGCGCTTTTCGTCGGCTTGAATGCGTTCGAAGAAAGTTACGTAAGAGTTGGGGTCGTAGCCGGCCTTGTACATGTACTCGACGCCGAGGTAATCGGCTTCGCGCTCGGAGTCACGGCTGAATTTCAGATAAGTGACGGGGATGGCGAGGCTCGCGGCTTCGTAAATGCCGTAACCTGCCCAACCACCGGGGCCCAAAAGCATCAGCGGAATCATGGCCAACTGCATGGCCTCGCCCTTCGTTGCGTTCTTCGTGCCGTGGCGTGCGCATACGTGA
Source organism: uncultured Acidobacteriota bacterium (assembly GCA_963833345.1). Classification (GTDB taxonomy): domain Bacteria; phylum Acidobacteriota; class Terriglobia; order Acidiferrales; family UBA7541; genus Acidiferrum. The sequence goes on from CAWHXI010000002.1 coordinate 101,536, forward strand.
GAGATTTCGTGGGCCATGACGCCAGCGAGTTCGGACTCTTCCTCAGCGCGGAGGATCAGGCCGCTATTGACGTAGAAGAAGCCGCCGGGTAGAGCGAAGGCGTTGACTTCATCAGAATCGATGACCTTGATGGTGAAGGGAACTTTTGCGTCGGAGTTGCGGACGAGATTCTGGCCGACGCGGTTCACGTATTCGGTTACGACGGGATCATCGATGAGCTTGGAAGAGCGCTCGACTTCCTGGGCGAGCTGCTTGCCGAGAGCGATTTCGCGTTCGAGCGAATAGAAATTAGGACCTTTGCCTACGTTGCGGTTGCCGATGGCGTCGACGTCGTCCTTGGAATTCTTGGGATGCACGGTATCTTGCTGCTGAACCGGTTGATTCTGCGGAGCTTGCGTCTGCGCGGGTACGGGAGGCGCAGGCTGGGGAGAAGCGGGGGGCGGAGGTGTTTGCGTTTTGCTCGGATCCTGGCCAGTTGGCGCGGTCGGAGCGGGCTGCGTTGGAGCTGGTTGCTGCGCGCTGGGCTGTTGCGTTTGCGTTGGGGCAGGACCTTGGCTTGACTGCTGAGGCCGAGGAGTCGCCAGAGCGGCGCTTGCGGCGAGGAGGCCTGCCACCGTAAAGCCCAAAGTCACTCTAGGAAACTGTGTCATGGCATTTACCTCCTACTGCGGTCAGTATACACCCATTTTGCAATACAACGATGCAATGGCGTTCGCGCCCTTAGTCACTACGATGTAAGACCCTTGAGGAAGGTTTCCTATTCCCAATGGGGTAATCAGGATTTTGTGGGATGAGGCGTGAGGCGGTGGTTCCGTAGGGGTGGGCTGATCGCAGGGTGGGGCGAAGAAGCTGTTCCGAGCTGAAAAGTGCGGTGAATGGTGCGCAAAATGCAAGATTAGAAGGGTTGACACGTTTGGAGAGGGCCTCTACAGTCAAGGTCAGGGATAATGAGCGTAAAAAAGATTCAGATCGGCCAGCTTTGGAGGAAGAATGACACCGGGGACGTTTACCTGGTGACGCGCGTTTACAGTGAAGCCCTTAGCACGATCGTAGTGCTGCGGAAGTCCGGCGCGGAGGATGAGGCGCTGACGCGTTTGCGGGCGGAGAGCACGCCCAAAGGACCAGGAATTCCCGGGTATTCGCCGGCGCAGGATGAAGAGAATTTTTGATTGGGAAGTGAATCGTGAGTAGTGAGTCGGAGTGGTCGGTAGTGAGTACAGCCATCAGCGTAGCCCCGCAAATCCTTCTGTAAAAAACACTAAAGATTCAGATGGAACGAACGTCCATCTTGACGACGTCGTGGACCTGTATCAGTTCTTTCACAAGGAAGGGTTCGCCGTACTTTACGCCGATCATTTCGCCGTAGTGGCGGGCGAGCTGGTTCATTTCATCTTCGAGGCGATCGATGGCCAGGAAGACATTGGTCTTCTTGAATTGGCGCGAGGACTCACCCTTTTTGGGATGGAATTGCGAGGCGAATGCCAGGATGGCGCGGCGGCGCTGCTCGAAATGGGCCGTGATGTCAACGACGAAAGTGGGGCGGACGGGAGCGTAGGCGGTGGAGTAGAGGATTTTGAAGGGACGGTGGGGTTCGCCGTCGATAGGCAATTGCTTGAGGCCTGCTAGAAAGCAGGCTTCGTAACCGAGGGTTGAGGCGTGGTAGTGGTCCGGGTGGCGGGCTTCCCAATAGGGGAGAATGACAGTTTTGGGGCGTAGCTCGCGGATGACGGCAGCTAGGCGGAGCTTGTGCTGACGGTTGGGCTGGACATCGGAATCGGGGACGCCAAGGCTACCGCGCCAGCTCACGCGAAGAATCTTGGCAGATTTGGCGGCTTCTTTGGCACGGGTTTCGGGAGTGCCGCGCGTGCCCATTTCGCCGGCGGTGAGGTCCAGGATGCCGGTTTTGTATCCGCTTTGGGCCATTTTTAGGAGCGTGCCGCCGCAGGTGAGTTCCACGTCGTCGGGATGGGCGGCGATGGCAAGCAGGTCAAGTTTCATGCGGGCCTCCGTTGTGCAAGTTCCCCAGAATCCGAAGAGTGATGATAGCACTGCCGGAGAACGCTCCCTGGGGCGCAGCGATTGCCGGGTGTGGTAACGTTTTGGGCGGCGGAAATGCGATGACAGAAAGCAAAGAAAGACAGGCGAGACCGCTTGCAGGGAAAGTGGCGCTGGTCACCGGTTCGGCTAAGCGGCTCGGCCGTGCGGTAGCGTTGCGGTTGGCCGCAGAAGGCGCGGACTTAGTGATTCACCATGGCGCGTCGCACGCGGAAGCGCAGGAAACGGTGGGAGAAATCGAGAAGATGGGGCAGCGAGCGATGGCCCTTTCTGCCGACCTGCGAAAGATAAATGAGATCCGCGCACTATTCCTAGAGGTTGCGAAAGGATTTGGGCGCTTGGATATTCTGGTGAACAACGCGGCGAATTTTTTGCCCGCCAGCATCGTCTCGACGACGGAAGAAATTTGGGATGCCTCTCTGGATACGAATTTGAAGGCGGGATTTTTCTGTGCGCAAGCAGCGGCACCGTTGCTACGCCGGACGAAGGGCGTAATCGTGAATTTTGCCGATGCTGGCGGACTGCTAGGGTGGCCAGGCTTCATTCCTCATTCCATTTCGAAAGCCGGCGTGGTGATGTTGACGAAGGTGCTGGCGAAGGCACTGGCGCCGGATGTGCGCGTAAACGCGCTCGCTCCGGGAACGATTACGATGCCAGGCGACCCGCCGGAATGGGAAGCCGATTTTGTGAGATTGGCTCCGCTCGGACGAACGGGGACGCCGAGCGACATCGCGGATGCTGTTTCCTATCTTGTGCACGCGGAGTTTATGACTGGCCACACGCTCGTCTTAGACGGCGGCAGGAGCCTTGGTCCTGCGAAGGAAGAATTTCGCTAAGAGTGTAGTGTGCAGAGAATCGCGGGGCGGTGTATTCTATTCTCCTTATAGTGTGAATAAGTTTGGGAGCGCGCGGATGAGTGCGCCGGAATCTGACAAAAGAGGGGCCAGCCGAAGTTATGGAAAATGAGATCGAAACACACATTGATAGCCCGAGCGAGGTAGTCAGCGTACCGCACGGACTGGAAGACACGCAGATCCAAGAGTGGCTGGAGTCGCTGGACTCCGTGCTCGAATCCAGCGGACCGGAAGTGGCCGCGGAGATTCTGGAAAGGCTTCGCGCGCACGCCACTGTTTCTGGCATCGATCTGCCGTTTTCTGCGAACACGCCTTACGCCAACACGATTCCCGCCCGGCTCGAGCCACTTTTCCCGGGCGATCAAGAATTAGAGCGGCGGATCAAGAGCTTGATTCGTTGGAACGCGCTGGCTATGGTGGTGCGCGCTAATCGCGTGGAACACAACATCGGCGGACACATTTCGACTTATGCCTCCGCGGCCACTCTATATGAAGTCGGGTTCAACCATTTCTTTCGCGCGCGATCCGAGGAGTTCGAAGGCGACACGGTTTATTTCCAGGGCCACGCGGCGCCGGGGATGTACGCGCGTGCATTTCTCGAAGGGCGGATTTCGCCGCAACAGTTGGAAAATTTTCGGCGCGAGTTGAAACCAGGCGGGGGACTCTCGTCTTATCCGCATCCCTGGCTTATGCCGGACTTCTGGGAGTTTCCGACGGTATCGATGGGCTTGAGCCCGTTGATGGCGATTTATCAGGCGCGCTACAACCGCTACCTCGAAGATCGCGGATTGAAGCCGGTGACGGACGCGAAAGTTTGGGCGTTCCTGGGGGATGGCGAAACGGACGAACCGGAATCGCTAGGTGCGATCACGCTGGCCTCGCGCGAAAAACTGGACAACCTGATTTTTGTGGTGAACTGCAATTTGCAGCGGCTGGATGGGCCGGTTCGCGGCAACGGTCAGATTATTCAAGAGCTGGAATCGGCGTTCCGCGGCGCGCGATGGAATGTCATTAAAGTGCTTTGGGGCAGCGAGTGGGATCCGATCCTGGAGCGCGACACGGAAGGACTGCTGGTAAAGCGCATGGGCGAACTGGTGGACGGCGAATACCAGAAACTGGTGGTTTCGTCAGGCGCGTACGTCCGCGAACATTTTTTTGGCAGCGACCCGCGCTTGCTGCAATTGGTTGAGCCTTTGCCAGATGAGGCGTTGCGTCGTTTGCGGCTTGGCGGCCACGATCCGCGCAAGGTGTACGCGGCGTACAAGGCTGCGGTCGAGCACAAGGGCGGCCCGACGGTGATTCTGGCGCGCACTATTAAAGGATACGGGCTTGGAGAAGCGGGCGAAGGCAAGAACGTCACGCACCAGCAGAAAAAATTGAATGAGGAGGAGTTGCGCGAGTTCCGCTCGCGGTTTGGGATTCCGCTGAACGATGACGATTGCGTCGAAGTGCCGTTCTACCGCCCGGCGGAAGACAGCATCGAGATTCAATACTTGCGTGCCCGTCGGGAGGCGCTTGGCGGCTACACGCCGAAACGCAGCGTGCGCTCCAAGCCGTTGGTAGCCGATCACGACGAGCTATTCAAGGAATTCTTCGACGGCAGCGAGGGCCGGGAAGTTTCGACGACGATGGCGTTCGTCGGCATGCTGCGCAAAATGTTGAAAGATCCGGAAATCGGCAAACTGGTTGTGCCGATCGTGCCAGATGAAGCGCGGACGTTCGGCATGGAATCGTTGTTTCGAACGGTGGGAATTTATTCCAGCGTCGGACAGAAGTACGAGCCGGTCGATGTCAACACGCTACTCTATTACAAGGAAGCGAAGGACGGACAGATTCTCGAGGAAGGAATCACCGAAGCCGGATCGATGGGCTCTTTTATCGCTGCGGGATCCGCGTATGCGACGCACGGCATCAACACAATTCCGTTTTTCATTTACTATTCGATGTTTGGATTCCAGCGTATCGCCGATTTTATTTGGGCCGCGGCGGACATGCGGACCAGGGGTTTCCTGCTGGGCGGAACTTCCGGCAGGACGACGTTGGCGGGTGAGGGATTGCAGCACCAGGATGGCAACAGCCACGTATTGGCGTTGTCCGTGCCGAATTTGCGCGCCTACGACCCGGCGTTCGCCTACGAAATGGCAGTGATCCTGCAAGACGGCATTCGCCGCATGTATAAAGACGGCGAAAGCATTTTTTATTACATCACGGTGATGAACGAGCCCTACGCGATGCCGCCTATGCCGGGCAACGTGAAAGACGGAATTTTGAGGGGCATGTACCGGTTCCGGCAGGCGGCCAATCCAAAATCCAAACTTCGTGCGCAACTCTTCGGGAGCGGCGCCATCCTAAACGAAGTCCTTCGCGCCCAGGAAATTCTTGACACGAAATATGGCGTTGCGGCGGATGTTTGGAGCGTGACGAGCTACAAGGAACTTTACGTCGACGGCAACGAAACCGAGCGCTGGAACCGTTTGCACCCCGGCGACAAGGCTCGCGTTCCGTACGTGACCAAGTGCCTTGGGGACGCCCCCGGAGTTCTGGTGGCCGCTTCCGATTACCTGAAAACGCTGCCCAACATGATTAGCAAGTGGATGCCGCGGCGGTTGGCTTCGCTGGGTACGGACGGATTTGGCCGCAGCGAAGGACGTGCTTCGCTGCGCGAATTCTTCGAAGTCGATTCGCGGTTCATCACGCTGGCCACGCTTCACGAACTACACTCTGATGGCAAAATTGAGCGGTCCGTCGTAGACAAAGCGATTAAGGATTTGGGGATTAACCCCGACAAATTGAACCCCGTTATTTCCTGACGGATCCAACTGCGTTCAGGCCAATTTGATTTCTGCTGGTGGAAAGACGAACTGCGGTTCGTCTTTTCTATTTTGGAGGACTGTTCGTTCCATGCTCTAGGATTTCTCTGGGTTTAAGGCGGCCGGTGGCGAGTTGAGCGATCAGCTGGGAGTTGGCGGCTAGAAAGTCGTAATTGCCTAGTTCTTTTGGCAAAGCCCACACGATTTGTTCGAACTCGTTCGGTGTGATTTCGCCTCCCTTTATGCCTGCAGCGTAAAACCGTATTTCCAATTCTTCTGACATCGTGGCGTATTTGTGGCGCGTGCGGCCCAGCTCCACGCATTTTTCCAAGGTAGCGCTCAATTCTTCTTGAAGCTCACGCGCTAACGCCGCCTCCGGTGTTTCCCCCGGTTCTATTTTTCCGCCGGGGAATTCCCACTTCAAGGGAGAGGTGTCGTCGCGCCGTCGCTGGCCGATGAGTATGCGACGGTCGCTGCGCTCAATGACTGCGGCTACGATAACTTTCATTATTTGTTTTCCCGTGCCATTGCGCTTTGCAAAATGCGGGAGAGTTGTTCTGCTCCAGCGACGAGCGGCGGACCCGGAGTGTTTAGTAATTCGTCGCGAACCACGTGTACTTGCTTGTTGCGGATGGCGGGGACGTCTTTCCAAGCAGCTACCTGGTAGGATTTTTGTGTTTTGGCCTTGTCGCCGGTGGCGGCCCAGGCGAGCACGATCACATCGGGTCGCGCGTTTGCGACTTGTTCATCGCTTACCTTCTGGCCGGGCGGCAAGACCATCTCTCCGCCGCAAATCTTCACGATTTCCGCAACCCACGGCGGGGAACTGATTCGCGGATTCGGCCACGCCTCGCAGTAGACGCGCAACTTGTTTTTCAGAGCGACGCTCTTCCTCGCGATCGCGGCAAATTCTTTCCGCATTTTCCTGATGAGGAGTTCGCCTTGCGCTGTGCGGCCAACGATCCGGCCCAACATACGAATGTCATTTTCAATATCCGCCAGCGTCCGCGGATTCGTGGCCAGGAAGCTAAGGTGGTGCTCCAAAAGCTTCGCGAGCGTGTCTTGTTTGTAAGGCACCGAGCCGATCACCAGGGTCGGTTTCAGTTTAAGGATTTCGTCCACCGAATCCATGTGCCAGCAATCGCCGAGTTTTGGCAGGCCGTTTACGGGGGCGACGTCGGCGCACCATTTCGTAACGCCTACAAGCAACTCCTTTGCACCGACCGAGCAGAGAATCGATGTTGCGCTTGGTGCGAGTGAAACGATGCGAAGCTGGCTCGGGGGAATCACCTTTTTCATCTCACTGAAAAGAATAGCAAAGGGCGAGCCCGATGTGTGCCGCTGAGGGAGGCCGATTGACTCCGTGGATGGATTGTGTTGCACTCTGCGCGCGTATTTCCTGGAGGTCATCCGTGCGTGTATTTATGGCTTGTCTCTAGGTGTCCTGCTTTGCACTGCGTGCTGCCGCTCAGAACGTGCCGGCCTCTCCTGCGGCGGACGTGGTGCATTACAAGGGCACGATCGACAACGTGAAGTATGTTTTCGGCGTCGCTCCGCCGGTGGCGCGTCTGCGGCCTGGAAATATCCGGGATGCGAATTCTCGATTGCTTTGGCAACGGCATTCAGAAGCCTGGCGACACGACCGCGATGGCCAAGGGCGATAATCCACTCACGGGGCCATTCTTCATTGAAGGGGCGGAGCCTGGCGACACGCTGGTGGTGCACATTCTGGATTTGCAGGTCGACGGCAATCAAGGAGTGGGCGCTTTTTCTCCAGGATTTGGAGCGATCAATTCCACACACTACACGCCGGTCCTCGAAAAGGAGCCGTTGCCGGAAAAAGTTTGGTTTTATCCGATCGACCACGCAGATAACACGGCAACGTTTCAGGCGCTCGATTCGAATTACAAGGTCAAAATTCCGATGCATCCGTCTCTTGGATGCATTGGCGTGGCGCCGGCAAATGGCGAAGCGCGCAGCTCGATTGTTCCGGCGGAATTTGGTGGAAACATGGACGCGCCGGAAGTCAGCGCGGGCAACGCGCTGTATCTGCCGGTAAATGTAGCGGGCGCGCTGTTTTATTTCGGCGATGGTCACGCGGCGATGGGCGACGGCGAAGTTGCCGGCAGCGCCATTGAAGTGCCAATGCATGTGCGGTTGCAATTTGACGTGGTGAAAAGGAAGAGCACGGGCTGGCCCAGGTTCGAGAACGAGAAGGAAATCATGACGACAGGAATCTATCGGCCAGCGGATGACGCGGTGCGCATCGCGTTTACCGAACTGGTGGCATGGATTCACGCGGACTACGGACTCTCCGATCTGGATGCGTACGAGCTGCTTTCAAAAGTCGGGAAGATTCATCTAACGGAGATGGTAGACCCAAACTACGTCGTGGTCGCTTCAGTGGAGAAGAAATATCTGCCGGCGAAGGTAGCGAATACGCGGAGTGCAACTTCCGCGCATTAAATTGAGAAACGCAGATCAGGCGTGCATCTATCTAAGCCGGTCCCAGTGGTTTGAAGTCCTGCGCAGTGAGGCTCTGGGCCGACGGATCGCGCCAGAGAACCTCATGCACATCGATCGGCTCGGCGCGGCCTTTCAGTTTCATTGCGGAGAGCGGGCAGCAGGGAATCTCGCGGCCTAATTGAGCGTGCGTCGCGTTGGAAATCACGATCTGGCCGGGGCCTGCTTGCGACGTAAGGCGTGAGGCCACGTTCACGGTGTCGCCGATCGCTGTGTAATCCATGCGCCGCTCCGTGCCGAGAAACCCCACGACTGCTTCTCCGGTATGAATGCCGATTCCAATATTGAGCGGCGGCTTGCCCGAGATTTTGTTTAGCTCCTCGAGACTCTTTTGCATGTTGACGGCCGCGCGTACGGCGGCCTCGGCGTCATTCTGGAGAGCAAAGGGTGCGCCAAAAAGAGCCATCAATCCATCCCCGAGATATTTGTCGAGCGTGCCATCATGCTCGAAAATTACGTTGGTCATGCGCGCGAAAAACTCGTTCAAGACTTCCACGGCTTCGCGGGGTTTCATTGTTTCGGCCATGGTGGTGAATCCGCGCACATCGGCGAAGAGAAGCGTAATGCGCTGACTTTCACCGCCGAGACGGATGTCAGCAGCTTCCGCGGTAATTTTTCTGGAAATGGCCGGCGATAGAAAACGTTCGAGCGCGCTGAGCTGCACGCCTTGGCGCTTCACTTCACTTTTCGCCATAACCTGGTCGATCACCAGCCCCGCTTGTGCCGCGATGACCGCGAAAACTTCCAGATCCTCCTGCAGAAAAGTCCCGCGTTTGGATAGATTGTCGACGTACAGTAATCCGAACAATCGATCGCGGCTAGCCAGCGGCGCGCACATTGCCGATTGCATGCCGGACATAGCCATGCTTTCGCTGCCCGAGAATCGCACGTCTTGCTTTGCGTCCATCACCAGGAGCGGCCCCTTGCTCTCCATAACCTGCTGAATGATGGCTCGCGAGAGCGCCATTTGCGGCGTGGCCGCTTTGGGAGCTTGGCGATACCGCAGGATAGCGGGCAGAAAAGTGTAACTTCCCGCGGCCTGCGGTGTAGCGCGAAGCGACTCTTCGGTGAGCAACATCGCGTAACCGCGTTCTGCGCCATCAATCTGCAGGACAAGGTCAAGGACGCATTCCGTCACGTCTTCTACGCTGGTTTTGTCGCCTAGGGCGCGGCTGACTTGATAGAGGAGAGTCAGGAGACGATTCTCGCGCTTCAGATATTCGATGCGGCCGTCCGTATCAACACGCGAGTCGCTCCACTCCGAAGGCGGCTTGCTCTTCGAGTGCTCCAGAAGTTTGGCGACACTTTCCTGATCCAAGATTTGGGTCAGATGGGAAGCCAGTTCCGGCGAAGCTTTCGCCACAACGGTGCCACTCGTCATGTTCTCGAAGCGCAGCTTGATGTCGCCAAGTCCGATGACGTCGCCGCTTTTAAGTTCAGCGTGCTCGATGCGCACGCCATTGACGAGCACGCCGTTTGCACTGTGTTGATCCTTTATAATCCAAACGTCGCGCTTGCCTTCGAGCAAGGCGTGGCTGCGCGAAATGCTCGAGTGCGGAAGCGTGATGTCGTTGGACGCGGCTCGCCCGATGTGAATCGTGGAGCCGTCTTTCAGCTCATAAAGACGCGGCTGGGCGCCGGGCCGTTCAATGATTAGGCGTGGCATGGTCGGATCGAAGCGCTCTTGCTATCTATGTTCAGGCTGTTTGCGGCAACGCGCAATGAAAGTGTGGCGGCCATTGTCCGATTCTGCAATCTGGCCTTGAGCTGTAAGCTCAAATTGAAAAGGGCGGGGCTACTTGGGCTACCATAGCTCGGTGTACAGCGAACTGGTCCTGGACCACTTCCGGAATCCGCGCAACGCGGGTAGGCTGGCGAACGCGAGCGCCGAAGTACAAGCGACGAATCCGGTCTGCGGCGATATTCTGGAGCTAGCAGTTCGCGTCGAAGGCGGTGCGATCGTCGAAGCGCGTTTCCTCTGCCGCGGCTGCACGACTTCGATCGCCTGCGCATCCTTTTTGACAGAGCGCCTAACCGCCTCCACCGTCGCAGCGGCGCGCTCGATAACGGCTGAAACGATCTCGGAAGCATTGGGCGGGCTACCGCCAGCAACCTTTCACGGAGCGCAACTTGCCGCGGATGCTGTCAACCGGGTGCTCGCCAAACTCCCCTGAGAGAAACGAGAAAAGCGCAAAACTGAGCCAATTCACCGTGCAAATAGGCTTGGCCTATTCCTCGGGCGGCGCGCTGAACACCGCCCAGGCAATGTAGAGAAGAAACAGGACTTGCGCCAACAGGAACGCGGACCAATACACGCTTGGGATCGGTTCCAGAGGATCGGCAGGTGCGGAATTCCCGATGTACGAAACGACCAGAGCAATCGCAACAATCGAAACGAGAAAATGCGCGTATCCAAGAAGGATCTCCAGCGGACGGCGAGCGACATTGCTCAAGACGAAATAGATCACTCCACACACGCCGCAAAAAATCGCCACCACAAAATAGAAATCGGAGAGGGAAAGCGGAAGACTGCCGATTCTTGTGCGGTGCTCGAACTGCCAGCTCGGGCGGGAGTACAAGCTGCTGCGGAAGTGTCTGCCCAGGCCTGTCTGGTCGTAAAAGTAGACTGCCGAGAAAAGAAAGAGGGGCCCAAGCAAGAGCGACCAGTTGCGGCGGTTCCTTTGCTTATCGATGTCCACGCGATTCCTTAGAGTCTTCCGGGTTCATAAGGTCGGTAATGGATAGGACGGCGCTCAGACACCTAAGGCTCTCTGCATCGTGTCAGGATCGTTCAAGTTAAGCACGCAGCCTTCTTCATTCGTCTGGACGATCTGAACCTCGGCGGCATGCTCCCAAACTACCGAGCGCGCCCCCGTTTCGAGAGGCGCATTCATCAGTTCTTGATACAACGCAGAGGAAAAGATAACGGGATGCCCACGGCGCCCCTCATAAATCGGCAAGATAATGGACTTACCGGAGCTGTAGAAGGATTCCACCAATTCGCCGACAAGCGCCGCACTGATGAGCGGATGATCAATCAGAAGAAGAATGATGCCGTCGGTTTGCGGGGGGAGGCTGCGTAGCGCTGCCTGAATCGAACTCAACTGCCCTTTTTCCCATTCCGCATTGATGACGATCTCATCGGGCGCCAGATCCACCTCTTTCGCGATGGGCTCGGCATCGGCTCCCAGGACGACTCGGCGCACGCCGATTTTTGGATGGCGGGCCACATCCAGCAAATGTTCGACGAAAGGGCGGCCCTGATAAGAGAGCAACGCCTTTGGCGAGCCCATCCGGCGTGATGCGCCGCCCGAGAGGATGATGGCAGCGAGCATGCCACCTCTTTCAGTTTCAGCGTTCCGTTAGTGCAGGCCGTGGTTCGTAATTTAATTTTTTGTGCGCGGCGGATTCGGCATTGCGGCGAACGGCAATCAATTCCGCCACGACGCTGACGGCAATTTCTTCCGGCGCGAGGGCCCCAATTTCCAGCCCCATTGGCGCGTAGACGCGCTGAAATTCCTCGGGGCGATAGCCGTCGTTCTCCAACGCCTTATAGACCGAAAGAACTTTGCGTTTACTCCCGATCATGCCGACGTAGCGAGCGGGCGTACGAACGGCCCAGCCAAGCACGCGCATATCTTCTTTGTGGCCGCGCGTGACGATGATCAGATAGCTCGCAGTGTTTGGACGAATCTTTTCAAAGGCATCTTCGTAGCTCGTGTAAATTTCGTGCGCCATGGGGAAGCGTTCACCGTTCGCGAATGCTTCGCGGTCGTCAATAACGCCAATGCCAAATCCAGCGGCGCTAGCCGCTTTGGCCACCGCCATCGAAACGTGCCCGCCTCCAAATAGATAAAGGATAGGCTGTGGCAGGATGGGTTCGACGAAAACCTCCAACGTGCCGCCGCAAATGAGGCCGTTGTCGTAGGTCGCCTCATTATTCAAATTGAAGACCATTTTGCGCGGCGCTTCCTTGTGCATCACTTCCTTGGCGGCGGCCCACACTTCCGCTTCCACGCAGCCTCCGCCGATGGTTCCCGCGATGGACCCATCGTCGCGTACGAGCATGCGCGAACTCTCATAGCTCGGGATTGACCCGTTCGTGTGTACGATCGTCGCCAGCGCCCCGCGCTGGCCCGCGCGCCGCATTTTTACGATTTCTTCGAAGAGGTCCACGTTCTGCCTCAGCCCTCAGCCTACGGCGCGTCAAAGGCCGTGTCAATCCACGTGCAGCCGCTGAGGAGGCTTTCTGGACACTCTGTCATCAGGATGTTACCTTGCGATTCTCAGTCCATGGTAAGGGGCGCAATGAAGGCCATTCGATTCCATCAACACGGCGGGCCGGAGGTATTGAAGTATGAGGATGCGCCGGAGCCGGTTGTGCGCGCCAACGAAGTGCTCGTGCGGGTCAAGGCCTGCGCGCTCAATCGTCTCGATCTGTGGGTGCGGGGCGGCTTGCCCAACGTACCGATTCCGCTGCCGCACATTCCCGGGAGCGACGTGGCCGGCGAAGTCGAGCAAATTGCAGCCGAGGTCACGACGGTCAAAGTTGGCCAAAAGGTGGTGCTCGTGCCAGGCGTGACGTGCGGAAAGTGCGCTGCCTGTATTTCGGGCCACGACAATCGCTGCCGCCTGTTCACAAATCTGGGCTACATGATCGATGGCGGCTGCGCCGAATTCGTGCGCTGCCCGGAAGTGAACTGCATGCCATATCCCGAAAACCTTTCGTTTGAAGAAGCCGCGAGCATCCCGCTGGTTTTTCAAACGGCGTGGCACATGCTCGTCTCGCGCGCTGAACTTCAGCCCACGGAAGACGTGCTGATTCTCGGCGCAGGAAGCGGCGTCGGCACCGCTGCGATACAAGTCGCCAAATTCTTCGGCGCGCGCGTCATTGCCACGGCAGGAACCGATGAGAAGTTGGCGAAAGCGCGCGAATTGGGCGCCGACCACGTCATCAATCACAAAACTCAGAAAATTCGCGACGAAGTCCGCCGGATCACGAACAAGCGCGGAGTGGATGTGGTTTTCGAACATGTGGGCACTGCGACGTGGGACGAAAGCGTGGCCAGCCTCGCTCTTGCTGGCCGCCTGGTGACTTGCGGTGCTACGACCGGCTATGACGCCAAAATCGATTTGCGTTTTTTGTTCAGCCGACAGCTCTCCCTGCTCGGCTCCTATATGGGAGCGAAGTCAGAACTGCTGACGGTGATGAAGCTCGTCGTCGCGGGCCGTTTCAAACCTATTGTCGATCGAATTTTTCCGCTTTCGGAAGCGGCCGCGGCGCACGCCTACCTTGAATCAGGCTCGCAATTCGGCAAAGTAGTTCTCGCCGTGTAGCATATCCGGTTGCGAACTCTGCTATTCTCTCGGCGTCTCGCAGACGAAAAACGGAAAACATCGGACATGGCTAGCTGGCAAGCTCATCTCTCGGTCTGGATCATCAAATGGCGCGTCAAACGAAAGCTTCGTGGTGTGCGAGACTATCGCGTAGCGCGCAAGATTCTCAACCCTGATCCTTATAGAGTGCCCGCTGACGCGCGCATTTCTCCCGCGCAAGTCGGCGGCGTTGTCGGAGAATGGGTGCAGGGAACTGGCGCAACAGCCCCTGTCCTCTTGTATTTACACGGTGGCGGCTATTTCGGATGCTCGGCACAGTCGCACCGGCCGATCACGGTAGCATTCGCGCGTCAGGGATTTCGAGTCCTCGCGCCCAACTATCGTCTCGCGCCAGAAAATCAGTTCCCCGCAGCAGTTGACGACGCGGTTGCCGCTTATCGCGGTCTCCTCGCCGAAGAATATTCGCCCAAGCAAATCGTTGTCAGTGGAGATTCGGCTGGCGGCGGCCTCGCCCTCTCCCTCCTCCTTACGCTTCGCGATGAAGGGAATCCTCTTCCGGCTGGTGCCGCCCTTTTTTCGCCATGGACCGATCTCGCCGCCACCGGCGAATCCATTCGCACTAACGCAGATCGCTGCGCCATGTTCCATGGCCCAGACATTGGCCTCAGCGCGCGCTATTATTTGGGTGAGATGGATCCGCGCAACCCGATCGCTTCTCCACTGTATGCCGATCTCAGCGGCCTTCCTCCGCTTCTGATTCATGTCGGCGCGGATGAAGCTCTGCGCGACGATTCCACGCGTCTCGCGGAACGCGCGCGGGCAGCGAGCGTTCGCGTCGAACTGAAAGTTTGGCCGGTCGTTCCGCACGCCTGGCAGCTCGCGCCACATCGAATTCCGGAGGCCGGGCAATCACTGCGCGAGGGCGCTGCGTTTCTGCGCGGGCTTGTAGCCCCGGAGACATCCAGCAAGGTAGCGTGACGGTTGATGACGGAAAATATCAATCAGAGCAGCCCAGCGGAAGAAGTCAACGTCGACGTACTCATCGTTGGTGGCGGTTTCTCCGGCCTTTGCATGGCCATCAAACTGCGCGAAGCTGGGATGAACTCGTTTCTCCTCCTTGAAAAGAGCGACGACATCGGCGGAACCTGGTACGACAATCGCTATCCCGGCTGCGCGTGCGACATTCCTTCGCATTTGTATTCCTTTTCGTTCGAGCCGTCGCCCGATTGGTCGCGCATGTATCCCGGGCAGCGGGAGATTCACGACTACCTGAAACGCTGTGTCGAACGCTACGAGCTCGCCCCGCACATCCATTTGAATACCGGCTTTCACGAAGCGATTTGGAATGAAGCCGAGGGCGTGTGGCACGCCACTGCCGGTGAGGGAATGCGTATCAGGGCGCGAGTACTCGTCTCCGGCATCGGAGGCTTGCACGTTCCGCAATATCCCAAGCTGAAGGGAATGGAGCGATTTGCAGGGCCTGCATTTCATTCCTCCACCTGGAATCACCAGGTCGACCTCGACGGCAAGAACGTCGCCGTCGTCGGTACGGGGGCAAGCGCCATCCAGTTTGTTCCGCAGATCGCTCCTCGCGTCGGCAAGCTATCTCTTTTCCAGCGCACTCCGCCGTGGATCGTGCCGCGCATGGATTTTGCCATCGCGGAAAAATGGAAGCAGAGATTCCGCCGATTTCCGCTAATCATGCGAGCGTTTCGCCAACTTATTTTCTGGCGGCAGGAGTTTCGCGTCCTCGGCTTTCTGGGCAATCGCTTTGTTCGCGGCAAGGCGACGGAAATTGCCACACATCATCTGCAGAAGCAAATCAGCGATCCAGACCTGCGCGAGGCCTTGAAACCCAAGTACGAATTGGGCTGCAAGCGCGTCCTTGTATCGGACGATTTTTATCCGGCGTTGACAAAGCCCAATGTGCAACTGGTCACGGACGGCATTGCAGAAGTGCGCGAACACAGCATCGTGACGGAAGACGGTGTTGAGCGCCCGATCGACGTCTTGATCTTCGGGACAGGCTTTCGCGCCACGGAACCGCTCATCGGCATTCGGCTCGTAGGCCGCGCCGGCGTAGAAATCCACGACGCTTGGCGCGAGCGCATGAGTGCCTATCTTGGCATAACTGTAAGCGGCTTCCCCAACCTCTTCTTACTCCTCGGTCCCAACACCGGACTCGGGCACAATTCCGTCGTGCTGATGATTGAGGCGCAGGTTCGCTACGTGATGAGCTGTTTGGCGCTCATGAAGCGCCGCAAGAAGCACGTCCTCGAAGTCCGTCCGGAAACGCAAAAACAATTCGTCGCGGACATCTATCGCCGCCTCGAAGGCACCGTGTGGCAATCAGGTGGTTGCCATAGCTGGTATCAAGATCAGCGAACGGGCGAAAACACCACGCTCTGGCCCGGCTCGGTCGTTGCATATACCAGGCGCACCCGCGCAGTTTCCCCCGCCGACTACGAATTGACGTAGTGGTCCTTGGACGGTCAGCGGCGGTTCAATAGTCCCCCGCCGCATGGCTTTGCGAAAATGATGGTAGAATAGGACATCATGAGCACATCGCTCGGCAAGCATGTCACACTGACTAAGCCCGACGACTTCGGCAGCCTGCTCGAAGACGAAGGCATTATTTTCACCACGCTCGACAAGGCTGTGAACTGGGCCCGCAAAAGCTCCATCTGGCCCCTTGGTTTCGGCCTCGCTTGCTGCGCTATCGAAATGATGTCCATGGCCGCCGCGCGTTTTGACGTTGCTCGTTTCGGCGCAGAGGTTTTCCGTCCCTCGCCGCGCCAGGCTGACTTGATGATCGTCGCCGGCCGCCTGTCGCAGAAGATGGCTCCCGTGATCCGCCAGCTTTACGATCAAATGCCCGAGCCCAAGTGGGTCATTTCCATGGGCGCCTGCGCCACCTCCGGCGGCGTCTTCAACAACTACGCCATCGTGCAAGGCTGCAACCAGGTGATTCCCATTGATGTCTACGTCCCTGGCTGCCCGCCGCGCCCCGAAGCGGTCCTCTACGCCATCCTCCAACTGCAAAAGAAAATCGACAACGAAAAAGGCTCCTTCAAGCGCGCGCTGAATCTCGACTAGTAGCACAGATTTCAGTCTGTGCGCTTTGCCCGTGCCTATCGCGACCCGCCCAGACCGAAGCCTCCCACAGGCTGGACTTTGGTCTGGAGCGACGAATTCTCCGCAAGCAATGCTCGTCGACTACGTACGCGTTTATACTAGGCGCTAGTTTTGACCTGCAAACACGGAGATTCGGCCATCATGTCGACGCCTTCTGATCCAGCACGCCAACTTCTTCGCCACACCGTAGCCACCGTCGCCTATCGCGGCGGGAAAGCTCTGCGCGGCGCCCCCGAATCGTTCGCCGTATTCACGCTCGGCGACCGCCCCCGTACGCCCGCAAATATCCTCGCGCACATGGGCGATCTTTTCGATTGGGCCCATTCCATAGCGAGGGGGGAAGCGGCCTGGCGCGATTCCCAACCACTTGCGTGGGATGCCGAGGTCGCTCGATTCTTCGCCGCACTAAAGAAGTTCGACGATTATCTTGCTGCCTCGGAACCTCTTCACTCTCCGGCCGAAGGCCTGTTTCAGGGGCCCATCGCGGATGCCCTGACCCACATCGGCCAGATCGCCATGCTCCGTCGCCTCGCCGGCTGCCCGATCAAAGGCGAAAATTACTTCAAAGCCGAAGTTACCGCTGGCCGCGTCGGCATCGCGCAAGCTACCCCGCGACGCGAGTTCGACTGACCCGAACAGAATCTTCTTTAAGAAAAACTGCGGACCGGCGAAAAGGCAATTACTTTGCAGACGGAGTTTCTGCGAGAGCTTCGGGAAATTTGGAAACGACGGCCGTTCCGCCCGACCAATTCAGACGGCTCCCGAGCGCGTTGTGGTCTTTGCGGACATATCCCATCCCAATCGCGTAGGACAAAAAGGACGGTATGGCCGCACGCGTAACAGAACCCACTTCTTTTCCATCCACGGTCAGCGTCTCGCCCGGCGCCGGAACGCCCGCGCCATCAAAAATAAGATCGACTCTCCGCCGGTTCACCTGTCCGCGTGAGCGCACGCGTTCGACGATCTCCTGCCCCGTGTAGCAACCTTTCGTGTAACTGATGTGGCTGGCCTCCAAGCCGGCTTCCTGCGGAATCTGCTTTTCGCCGAAGTCGTACCCATACCATGGCACGCCCTGCGCAAGCCGCTGCGCGCTTAGAGCTTCATAGCCCATAGGGCCGCCGCCATGTTCCTTCACACTTTCCGAAAGAACGTGCCACAGATTCGCTAGCTTCGCTCGCTCTGCCAAGAATTCGCATCCCGCAACACCGCCCGGAGAACGCTTCGTGATATGGCAGGGAATCGACGCAACCGTGGTTTCCACGCGGCCAAGTTCCACAAGCGCAGAAAGATCGATTCCCGCAAGCGCTTGGGCGACTGCCGCTGCTCGTGGCCCTTCCATCGCCAGTGTTCCGAAACGCTGCGTTTCGTCAGTCAGCGTCACATCATCCATGATGATGTATTTTTCCACCACTTCGATGAGCCGCTCTCGAATCATCGCGTAAGAAACACAAAATAGACTTTCTGGCTGCGCGTAAGTCTCGATTTCCGCGAGGATGTGGCCCTGGGGATTCAGCAGCAGCGACACATTGCCCTGCCCTGCCGATAGAGTCTTTATGTCGTTGGTCAGAATGGCGTTCAAATAGCGCGCACGATCCGGCCCTGTGAACGAAAGATAGGCGCGGTAATTCTTGTCGATCAGTGCCACGGACTGACGCGCAAACTCCTGCTCTTCTCGCGGATCAGTCCAATAGTCCGGCAGCACGCAACCGAACCACGTTCCCCTGGCCGCACCGGCACTCTTGTGCAATGCGGCTAGCGGCGTTTCGATCGCGGCGCCAGTTTCTTCCATCTCTATTCGTCTCCTTCCTTCATCAGCTTAACAAAGTAAGCAGCCGCCCGTGTCTGCCGCATTCCTGAATCAGACGCAGTGGATGATATAATCTAAACTCATGAGCGACGCCGTGCCCACCTTCGACGCTGTCTCGCAAGGACTCATCCACATCACCATTCCGGTCGGGATGCTGCAATGCAATTGCTCGATCATCGGAGACCCAGTCAGCCGAGAGGCGCTCGTGATTGATCCGGGTGACGAAGTCACGCGCATCCTGGAGTTGCTCGGCCGGCACAGGCTGACGGTCAAAGCCATCGTCAGCACTCACGCTCACATCGACCACGTCGGCGGCCTCAGCAAGCTGCGGCAATACACGGGCGCTCCCATCTTAATGCATCGCGACGATCTGCCCCTCTACCAAGGAATGGAGGTGCAAGCCGCGTTTCTCGGTGTCGCTACACCAGAGATCACCGAGGTGGACCAGCTTTTGAAGGAAGGTGACACGCTGAGCTGGGGCTCGTTCGATGCCAACGTTATCCACACTCCCGGCCACACGCCGGGCAGCGTGTGCCTCTACGTGCCGAGGGACGCCGGAGCAATTGCCATACCTACTCCGCGCCTTTTTGCCGGCGACACTCTCTTCGCCGGCAGCATTGGCCGCACCGATCTGTGGGGCGGTTCGATGGACCAGATCACGGACTCGCTCCGCGGCAAGCTGATGAATTTGCCCGACGACACGATCGTCTATCCTGGGCACGGCCGTTTGACCAGCATCGGCCAAGAACGCGACACGAATCCATTTTTGATCACCTCCTGAGTTCCGATCCCGTCGCCGCGCTCTACATGCTGTAGCCCGCGAGGCGCGCGCCGCATCCAACACAAAACCTATACGCAAAGCGAAAAAAGGAGATTCCATGCGATACCGGCTTTTGGGCAACAGTGGCCTTCGAGTTTCGGAGGCGGCGCTTGGCACCATGACCTTCGGCGAAGACTGGGGTTGGGGCACGGCCAAGGACGAGGCCCGCAAGGTGTATGACGCCTTCCTCGAAGCCGGCGGCAATTTCATCGACACCGCTAACATTTACACGAACGGGACCAGTGAATTGTTCCTCGGCGATTTCATGAAGGACCATCGTCAGAGCGTCGTGCTGGCCACGAAATACAGCAATGCCATGCCAGGCACGGATCCTAATGCGGCCGGCAATCACCGCAAGAACATGGTGCAGGCCATAGAAGCGAGCCTCAAGCGGTTGAAGACTGACTATATCGATCTCTATTGGGTCCACATCTGGGACCAGATCACGCCCGTCGAAGAAGTGATGCGGGGCCTGGATGATTTGGTTCGCCAAGGCAAGGTGCTCCATGTCGGCATTTCGGACGCTCCGGCCTGGTGGATTGCCCAAGCGAATACGCTTGCCCAACTGCGCGGCTGGTCGCCCTTCGTCGGGTTGCAGATCGAATACAGCCTGATTGAGCGAACCGTCGAGCGCGAGTTGGTCCCCATGGCCAAGGCCTTGAACCTTGGCTTGACGGCGTGGTCGCCATTAGCTGGTGGCGTCCTGACTGGCAAGTACCACGGACACGGTTCCTCCGAGCAGGGCCGTATGAAAAGCGAAATGGCGAAAGATTTCATGCCAGAGCCACAACTCACCGAGCGCGTCGTCGCGGCTGTTAAGTCTGTGTCCGATGAGCTCGGGCGCAGCATGGCGCAGGTGGCGCTGGCATGGCTTCGCTATCGCCCCGTGCCGGTTATTCTCATCCTCGGCGCACGAAAGCTTTCTCAATTGCAGGATAATCTCGCGAGCTTTGACGTGACGCTCTCCGCCGGCCAATTAAAGAAGCTCGATGAGGCAAGCCGGATTGAACTTGGATTCCCCTACGGAATGTATGCAAAAAAATTCGTCCAAGCGATAGCTTATGGCGGTCTGCGGGAACAGATCTTGGCTTAGTCGCGCCTGTAGCGCGGAGCCCGAAGCGGCTTTCTACAAGCGAGTGTGCCTCCTCGCCTCTTAATTTCGGCCCTCTCTGGCGCGCTTCAATTCTTCCATCACAGACTGCACGAGCTGTTTCGCGTGCTCGAGCTCCTGCGTAATGATTCGCAAATCCATCGCCGGAACAGCAGGATTTCGCTGGCTAGTGCAATAAACGCCGTGCTGACCAACGAGCACCAGCGCATTCGTCATACGATCCAGTGACACGGCGAGTCGACCGCGCTCACGCCCGTACATCTGCTCAAAGTGTTCCAGCTCATCCTTGTGCTCTTCAAATGCATTCATAGATTGCAGTCCTAGTTAGTTCACATGCTTTCGCCAGCACGACAGACGGTTGCACATCGGGCACATACAACACGCACCAAACTTTACCCCATGCGGTGTGCGGAACATAATTCGCATGAGCCACCGAGAGACGATTTGCCCACTCCCCGTAGTGCAACCCATGGGTTTGGCGGCGGCTAGTGCGGTCCCGGCGTACGAGCTTGGGAAACGATTCGGCTGGAGCAATCTGACAATGCGACGATCCGACCTGGTGCAGCACAAGGAAAAAGAGAAGGGCGCGGTGACGCGCACCTCGCAAATCGTCTTCGGTGAGCGCCAGCATCTGCTGCGCGTCCTCGATTCGCTCGAAGGCACGGACTTGCCGATCGCCCGGCTGCAGCAGGAGCGCCGCATCCTGGAAGACCTGATTCATGCGCGCACGCGCGAACTCAACCAAATTAACACCGCGTGGGACGAAAAGATCGGTCTCGTGCTGAGCGCCGATGCCAAGCCGGAAATGCTTGAGAAACTCGTCAAGCAAGCCCCCGAGGAAGACTATTATCTGCTGCGGCTGATCAGCGAGCACCCGCGCGCCAACGCGAAGACTTTGAACAAGCTGGCCAAGCATCCTTATGGCGCGATTCGCGAGAATGTCGCCCGTCATCCAAACGCCGATGCAGGCACCCTCACCTGGCTTAGCAAGGATCGTAGTCAGCCGCTCTGGTATCTCGTCGCCTTCAATCCGAACACTCCAACTCCGCTCCAGCGCCGTCTGCGCGACCGCCTCAAAAAACTCGGCGAAAATCAACTTTCCAGATAAGGCAGCCCATCGGCTTGCTTGTTTTTCCAATTCTGCTTGACCTATAGTCTCGGCAACTCTTCCCAATCGAACGGTGTCCAATGGAGGGAATACGTGATCAGTCCCCGCGAGGTGATCATGGTGCAAAGGCTGCCCAGTTTCGACAGCCGGTTTCGCCGAGAGCTGACGGTTGTTTTGTGGATGCTCTGCGTAATACTGGCCCTCGCGCCAGGCTCACCGGCTCAGACCGATGACAGTTATCAATCGCGCCGAACGCAAGCGTTTGCTCTCTATGAGAGCAATAATTTTGTAGATGCTCTGCCGCTTCTTGAGAAGCTCCACGCAGAGAAACCTGGCGATGTGCCGGTCCTGGAACGCCTCAGCTTTGCGACGCTCGCCCACTCCGCCACGCTCGCAAACGTATCTGAGCGCAAGCAAGAGCGCGCGCGGGCTAGAAAACTCGCCGACGAGGCAAAGGCGGCGGGGGACGATAGCAATCTCCTCAAGATAGTGTTGTCGGTTCCCGAAGATGGCGGCGAAATGGCCTTCGCCGGAACTGCTGAAGTCCAGGCAACGATGCAGGAAGGCGAAGCCGCGTTTGTAAGAGGAGATTTGGACGCTGCCATCGCAGCCTATGCGCGCGCTCTCGCCCTCAATCCTCATCAATACGACGCGGCACTGTTTACAGGCGACGTTTATTTCAAGAAAAAGGATCACGAGCAAGCCGACAAATGGTTCTCACGCGCCGTCGAGATCGATCCTAACCGGGAGACCGCCTATCGTTATTGGGGCGATGACTTGGTCGCCCAAGGCCGCTCCAGCGAGGCCAAGGAACAGTTCATCGGCGCTATTGTTGCGAGTCCTTACGACCAGCGGTCCTGGATGGGGCTGAGTCAGTGGGCAAAAGCACAAAAGATGGTGCTCGCTAATCCGCGCATCGTCCCGCCAAACCAGATCGAAGACAAAGGCAAGAATCAGACCACCATCACCATCGACCCTTCCACGATGCAGGCCAGCGCCAAAAAGGACGGCACCGATGCGTGGTTCTCGTACACGCTCTTCAGAGCTGTGTGGCACGGCGAGAAATTCCAGAAAGAATTTCCAGCCGAAAAGGAATATCGCCACAGCCTGCCCGAGGAAGTGGATGGTTTTCAAGGGGTCGTCGACCGCGTAAAGGAAGGAATCAAGAAGAAGGAGATCCAGCAGCTCGATCCGGCTCTAGCCGCTCTCGTCAAACTTTCCGATGAAGGACTTCTTGAGCCCTACATCCTGATCAGCCGCGCCGACAAAGGCATCTCTCTGGATTATCCAGGCTATCGCGACGCCCACCGGGAGAAAGTCCGTCTGTACATTGCGGAATGGATCATTCATCCCGCGCAGTAACGCAACAGTTTCCTGTCAGGCCGTGCGTCAGTTTCCGGTTAGGCGACATAACCGGTCAATCTCTGCCCATGTTCAGGGCGTCGCGAGCTTGCGAGCTTCGCTAAGGATTTTGGTAAGGCGGTTGGAGAGCCGGTCCAGGCGACGGCGAGAAGGTCCGTTTGGCAGCGAGCGGCGGAACGTTTCGAGCACATGTTGAGTAGCAAGCAAAGAATCGAGCACTCCGCCGAGGCCAGTTCGAGGGGGGGCAGACGGCACCCTCGGTTGCGGAACCAGATGCCGAGGTTTTGAGCGAGCCAGCTCAAATGCCCGCTGGAGATCATTCAACGTGACATCAAGATATTGCATGGTCATTTCGGGAGAGGTGTGACCGAGTAATTTCATTACCGCGGGAAAACCAACGCCGGCTCGAAGCATCTCCGAGGCATAGGTGTGACGAAATTGGTGGGGGACGATGTGCGTGGAAAGGCCGAGCGAATGGCAGACTTGATGCAAGTAATCACGAAAGTGGCGAAGGAGCGTGTCTTTGGCGCCCGGACGGGCCAGGAGCCGTCCATCGGCCGGCAGCGGATCAAGAGAACGAAAGAAGCGGAGGCGTTGGACGAGTTCACACACAAAGGGATCTACGGGGACCATACGTTCCGTTTTGAGTTTGCCGAGCGGCACGTGAATCGCCCATTGACCTGGGCCGGTAGAGCGCAGGCAGTCGAAGGACAGATCGGCACACTCACCGATGCGCATGCCGGTGTGGCGGATGAGCAGAAAGACGTTGCCGCCGAGATCATTGCGCAAGCGGAACTCCTGCTGCAGCAGTTCGTCCTGCTCTGCCGTGAGTGGGCGTGGAAGTCTTTGCGGGAGGCGCGGAATGTCCTCGCGGCGGATCAGATGAGCGAGTTCAGAAAGCTGTTCGGTCCAAGCCAGCTCGTTGAAAATAGAACGTAGAGCGATAAGCCGATTGATATAGGACGCCGTTGACAGCAGCGGCGCTTGCGAGTGCAGGCGGGACATCCAGCCAAGGATGTGGGGTTCACGACGCAATTGGTCGAGGCACTGCACCTCCGGATGATCAGCGCCAAGATAGTTTAGGAAGTTGCGTGCCGTCCCGTGGTGCTGACGAATGGTTCCGGGACTGAGTGCAACGCTGAAGGAATCGACTGCCCGGTCGAAGACCGGAGCCAGAGAATGTTGTAGCGGAGGGCGTCGCGCGCGGTTCATGAGGGAGTCCTCGGAAGAGGACGAATGTGCTGCGCCACGGCGCGCGCATATTGAAGATAGACGTCTTGTGGGGTGACTTGCACATACAGCAGCGTGGTCTGGATATCGGCGTGACCCATCAACTGCATGAGCGCGGGAAGACTCATTCCGGCGCGGATCATGTCGGAGGCAAAGGTGTGTCGAAAGCGATGAGGGTTGGCGAGCTGGATGCCGGTGGCCTGGCGATGGTAGCGGAATAAGGACCGTAATCCCGCAGCGGTCATGCGTGTTCCGCGCGCGTGTCCTTTGAGCGAGACGAAGAGTGCGGCGGAACAGGGCTTGGGCCGTTCCAGTCGCAGATAGTGTTCGAGCAGTTGCACGGTTTCCGGCGCCAGCGGCAGGAAGCGAAATTTATTGCCTTTGCCACGAACGCGAAGCTGTGCTTCGGAGAGCAACGCGTCATCGCGATTCAAAGCCAATACTTCGGCGGACCGCAGCCCTTGCAGTAACATCAAGCCCACGATGGCCAAGTCGCGCGAAGTGTGGAAACTCGACCAGAAGCGCGCTACTTCATCCACCGAGAGCGGCACGATGTTGCGTTTGGACACCTTCACGCGCAGTCGGCTCATCGCTACTTGCCGCCGGCCAAGACCCATCGGCCTTCGCCGCAAAAAAGCTTGATGAAAGCCACGGGCGATCTGGCAGGGAGCATCGGGGAACTCGTTGCGGATGGCGCGCTCGGCGACGGCCACGCGGTCATTGATGGTGGAAGGGGAAGGCCGAGGTTGTTGGCTGGACTGGAAGCGCAGATAGTCCAGGAGCGTGGACTCGGTAAGGTCATCTTCCCTAACGTCGCCGATGTGATGAACACTCTCCCACCAGCGAACAAAGTGCAGCAGGTTGTGAGCGTAGATGCGCAGAGTGGTGTTCGCCAGGCGGCGGATATATTCGCGATCCAGGTAACGATTGATCCAGCCGATTCCTCGGCCAGTGGTCTGCTCGACGACACGAACCGGACTTTGTGCGTTGTGGGAGGTCTGCTGGTAGTGCACACAGAACTTCATGGCTGAGCAGCCTCCAGAAGAGTTTGAAACTGTCCTGCGTCACCGCCCTGGACGAAGAAAGAGTTCGGATCGTGGCCTTCGGGCAGGAGAACGCGGCGAGTGGCGATGCCTTGCGCGCACAGACGCTGAGCTAACTGTTGCGAGGCTTGTTGTCCACTGCCGTTGGCGTCGACATCGAAGGTGAGATAAACGGTGCGCGGACGGTCGCACAGCTGTTGAAACTGGTCAGCGTTGAGATGGGTGCCCAACGAACAGGTGACATGGCGAAAACCGGCGTGCCACAACACCGCGAGATCGAACAGACCTTCCACCAGAATCACCGCAGGAAACTGGCGAACCGATTCCCAGGCGAACAAGCCGCCCTTCGATCCGGGGAGGAATCGATGGGCGAAGGCGGCAGCGACACTGCGGCCGTAGAGGTTGACGACGCGTCCGCCTTGGCAGCACGGGAAGATGACGCGCCGGTAGAAAGCGTCGCGGCCTTGTGAGTTGAGCAGACCGAGACGTTGCAGGAGATCGCAAGAATAGCCCTGAGCCGCGAGATGTCGGCGCAAGCTCCCGCCGGGAGCATAACCGATCCGCAGTTCTTTGATCACGGGATCGCGCAGTCCTCGTTGCTCGAGATAGCGCCGTGCTTCGGGGTAGCGATCGAGTTGCTGTTGATAGAAAGTGGCGGCTTGCTCCAGCACGGCAGCAGGGTCAGCTGTAAGAGAACTCTGCTGCTTGAGGTAGGCGAGACTTTGGCGGAAGGAAAGATGACGGGACAACTGGACAAAGCGAAGGAGATCGCCGCCCTGACCGCAACCGTGACAGTAGAAGAGATTCTTGCTGGCGTTGACATAGAACGAAGGGCGGGTTTCCGGATGAAGGGGACAGAGTCCGACGAACTCGGGGCCGAGAGCGATAGGTCGGGCGATCCAATGCTGCTGCCGCAGATAATCGAGCAGCGAAAAGCGCTGTTTCAGTTTTTCGACATCCTCGCCCACGGCGCAGTTTTGCCTCTGGAGGCGAACGTAGGAGAAGGTGGCCAGCATTCCCAGGCAAGGATGGTGGGAAGAGAAATTTTCTCAGAGCCGCAAGGGCCAAAGAATTTGCGGAATCAGCCCAGACAAAGGCTCAGCTTGCGGATTGGTCGGATCACCGCACCCCAGCCAGTGAGTCATGCGGGCGAGCGTTTGGCGAAAAAAAAGAAATGGCTGGCTGAGAGCGGTCCAGTCCGTGGGCCCAGCGGCGAAGTGTGCAAGGATCGGGCACGCGATTCGGATCTTTGAGCGTAGGCATGGCCTCTTCCCAGGAGCAGTGCTCCGCGAAGCGCCGCCGCAGCGCCTGACAGCGAGCCAGCAAACTGTAGTGTGTGTAAGGAAGAGAAAGTAACGGCAGGAAGGTAAAGGTTTTCCCGCAACCGGGGCAGCGACCCCGCCGGATGCCAATCCAGTCGTGGTGTTCATCGTGCGCCTGTTTGCGACGGCATCCGTGGCCGATGATCGAATCGCATTCACAAGCGGGACATCGCCGCAGAATGATCTCGGCGCAACTCGTGGCCCAATCCGTTTCGAGCTTGTGCGGGGAGACGGAAAGTGGGATAAAAAGAATCGTAGCTCGTTGGAGCTCTGCCCCGGCTTGACCTGCCAAGATCTGAGCCGGAAGCGGAGCTCCTTCCTCCTGAAACAAAATCCAACTGAAAGAGAATAACCCTTCTCGTCTGCAGCTTTTAGGGGTGTGATCCAGAATATTGGCCGGTAATAATCGACAACTCGGGAGTTAGTGTGAGGCCTTTCCAAAGCCCCGCGAGCGAAACCCTCGTGTCGGCTTGTTCCTCGACATTGCGAGTGGGAAGTCGGGCCGACGGAGTGCCAACTAGACGGCGGCGCGTTCGTCGGCCTGGGCTTGCGCCACATCCATCAATGCCTTCTCGAGTTGATCCTGCAATCGCCCGCGGGCGGCGATAATCCGCCGGCGGAGGTCGTTCAGCTCGGACGGGCCTTTGGACAAAAGGGCCTCAATCTCGGCTCGCCGCTTGGCGATTTCGTGGTCCACGCGTTGCATGTCGACGGGGTCGATGCCGAGGCTGGGGTTGAACTTAAATCTGCCCTCCAAAGATTGCCGCCAGATGATGAGCTGTATGATCAGGATCTGCCCGAAGCCGGGAACCGCCTCGAGGGCTGGCCGCGTGACATCCGCAGCATCGTCTATTCCGTACGCAGAGAGCATCGCTTTTCGCCCCTCTTTGATGTGGGGAATATTTGCCGAGGCGATGTCGAATTGCTCCAAGTAGCGTCGCAGCTGAATTTCATACAAGGCGCGTTGGAGCTCGCGAACCTTTTGTTTCCTTCGTTCGGGCAGTTTTCGATACTCGTCGGTGAGCGTTCTCAGTTCGTCCAGTTTGCCGTTGAACTCTTTACCAGAGGCCTCGGACTGCCAACAAAATTGAAGGTTTCGAAGGCGGCTTTCGGCGTCTCGCGCGGCTTGTCCAAACTCCTTCGGGGCGTCATTCCCTAACAAGTTTTTGAGTATTCCGATACTCAGACCGAAAAATAGCAGATACGAGTAGCCATCCGGCGTGAACACGACGAGCCCGAAGAGGAATAGGAGGGCTATGACTACAGCAGCGATCTTGTAGCGCCTCTTGCGCGCCGCGGCCTTGGCGCGCGTGGATGGCTCGACGGCGGAAATGTAGGTGAGCATCGAGGGTACATTTCCCGCGCCGGGGCTCGGAACGGCAAGTATGCGGGCCCAGATCACTTCGATGCCGAACCCGGTGCTCGTATCCACGATTGTGTAGTCGACGAATAAGAGAACTCCGGAGGACTCGATCTGGCACCAGGGGCAAGAAGAGAGACCATTAAAAAAGAGGTGCGCCTTGTTGCTGGAACAGACGATCAGCCGGCTGGTAAGTGCAGTCAATTCTGCAACCCATTGCTTTGCGTCAGGCCTGCCGCCCCCAGCACCGTCCGGACCGAAAGCGCTGATGAATAGGTCGCCAATTTCTTGAGGCAGGTGGGCGAGTGTGATGCAGGCGGGAGGGGGCAGCATTTGGGTGTGTTGTGTGTCCCGGGCGAAGGCGAAGCGTTGTTCGGCGATCGCTTTCTCGATGGGCATTTCGCCGCGTCCGAGGAACTTGCCCGCGAACGGGTGACGGCCCATGAACAGAAGGTGAAAGATGAGAACAGCGAGTCCAAAGTTATCGTGATTTGGTGTTCGGACGACTTCCCTGAATTCCGTGTCCTGCAACTCCGGGGGAGTATACAAAGGGACGCCGACTTCGCAAGGATACACATTTCCGTTTGCAGAGATTTGAAAGCTATCGCAATCGACAAGACTCACAACGGCTGTTTCCGGGGATACGCGAACGTTGCTCTGGTTGACGTCGCCAATGACGTGGCCACACTCGTGGATTGCGGCGAACGCTCTCGCGACGTTCGAAGCTGTGTGAATCAGGAATCGCCAGGTGGCTTTCGGGGGAAATTCGCGAGTCCGGCTTTTTGGATTGTAAAGAAGGTGAATGTCCTTGAAGCGGGCGACATTTTTCATAAGAAAGCCGGCCAGGGACCTGTTACGGGCGATGAACAAAGTTCCGACCGGCCAGGCCGAGAGCGCCAGCAATCGCTCGCTCTGGAGTTTCACCATTTGCGAGAGCTTCTTTGTTTTTTCCGCGCTGGGCGGCTGGTGATAGATTTTCGCGACGAGATCGGGCTGGCCCTCGACGTTATAGACAGCGGCTTCGCCACCACGGCCGAGCTCCGCGCCCAGGCCGACGCGTTTTCCCTGGTCGTCAAAGAATGCGGTCGGTGGCATTGCTTAAACTACCGGTATAGCCAAACCTGAATCGATGCGACTGGCAAGCACCAGAGTCTTGTCGTCGTCCGTCTTTTCATTCACGCGCGGCGAGGCGAGAAAGGCGGTAAGAGACTCGGAAAGTTCGCGAGAGCAGCCTTCTTCCGCGGTCCGCAGCGGTGCGAACAATCCTTTGAAGAATGGCTCGTGGGCGGTGCGTTGCTGATAGTTGAGCGCGATGGCCTGCAATCCGTCCGTAAGAAGAGCCGCTTCCATTACCCGCCGGTTGATGGATTCGAATTGAAGATGCTCGATGGCATCGTCCTCCGTCACGAAATGAGTGGTATTCGCATACTCACCCCTATCCGGCCAAAAGACGTGGCCGTAGGCGTTTTCCTCGGAATCTGCGAGGACTATCACGCCGTCTCCCACTTGAAGGCAAGCGGCATAAGAATCACTGACGATGAGACCCAGGATTGTACAGGCGAAATCCCGCCGTTCGCGGGAGACCGCCGTGGCTTCTTCTTCCAGAAGATTTTGAATGGCGGTTATCCAACCCCTGACCGTGTCGCTGGTGACTTGTTCGACGGTCCTGCCTAAATCCAAGTGTTCCTCAATGAGGCCGAGCAACGCGCGAGATGTTATTGCCGCACCTTCACCGGCGCAAACAGCGCTGCCGGCTCCGTCAGCCACGGCTGCAGCCAGGATCTTTTCTCCATCTGGCGACGCATAGATCTGACAACCATTTGCGTCCTGGCATGCACCGCCCGTTTTTTCGTGGGAAGTTCCGATCACGGAGGCGGCAATGTAGCGCCAGCCTCCCACGTTCATACTGCAGCCCATCCTTCCGGCGTGGTGGGATTCTGTAGGGGAACCTGTTCGTCCACGTTGGAACGCGAGACCGCGCTCAGTGAGTTAGAGAGCCAAATGAAGAGATCCCGGAAGCGGAGCTCCTTCAGCTTTAACGGTTTGCGAACGGAGATTTCTTCGAGCGTTTCAAAATTGGCCCCTTCGACTCCGACCGCAAAGAAAGACAATGCCTTAGCCTCTTCGCCAGCGCGTACCTTCTTGGCAGCTTCCTTCCACGCGTCCGTTGGGGCACCATCCGTGACGAGGAATATCCACGGGCGGTAGTAAGAGATTCCGTTGGATTTATAGGCTTGTTTGCGCTGATCCAAGATCGCCAAGGCCTGAAGTATGGCGGCACCCATAGGAGTGTCGCCCGTAGTCTCAAGGTGCGGAGGCTTAAAAAGGTCGGCGGTCTGAAAGTCAGAGTGGACCTGAACAGGGCCGAAGGTAATCAGTGCTACCTCGACGCGTTTCTGCGCGAGCGCGTCGGCCGAAAGCTCATCCTTGAAGGTGACCAGCCCCTCGTTGAGCTGGGCTATCGGCTCACCCTTCATCGAGCCTGAGGTATCTAAGAGCAAGATGCAGGGGCACCGGGGTTCAGGGTTCTCCGCAAACTCGGCTCCTCCAAAGGGCACTTGATCCATGGGGTTTGGCAAAGCAGCCTCCACTTGTACGTCACGTGTAACGAGTAGTAGTTAACATGGAAGAACTTACAGAGGCAAGCGCCAGGGAACATCGAAGAATCGAATAAGCGTACGTCCCGATTAACGCGTAACCGGAAACTGAAAACGCCCTATCGACACACCTTTTGCTACTCCCACGATAAAACAGTAGGGGCGGGGCTTGTTTGCGCTGTAAGGGCCCCGCCCGCTTGACCTACGGAAGTCTTCAGCCATTTCCTGGCAACAACACAGGACCGATCCGCTTCGAGCGCCAACGCCGAAGATAGTAGAATGACGCGACTCAATTTCCTTGAAGGAGTGTCTGCATTGCGAAACCGCAGGCGAGACAGAAGATGACCAGCGAGGCGATGCAAGTTGCGCCAGGATGGCAATTCGTACGTCAAAAAAAATGGATCATTCTCGCCATATCGATCGCGATGATCGTGCCGTGCCTGTGGCACCGGCGCATCGAAGCCGGCGATCTTGCCAGCCATGTCTACAACGCGTGGCTGGCCCAATTGATTCAGAAGGGCCAGGCGCCGGGTCTCTACCTCGTCCGCCAGTGGAACAATGTGCTGTTTGACTGGACGTTGCTGCACGCAGCAAATGTCGTGGGTTTTGCGGCTGCAGAAAAAATTGTCGTCTCGTTCTGTGTGCTGATTTTCTTTTGGGGAGTTTTTTCTTTCGTTGCGGCTGTCTGCGGCCGGCCGCCCTGGTTTCTCACTCCCTGCATCGCCATGCTGGCTTACGGCTACTCCTTCAATATGGGGTTCCTTAACTACTATTTGTCGATCGGGCTGGCGTCCTTCAGCCTGGCTCTTTTGTGGCGGGGAAGGGGATTGGAGCGGCTCCTCGGTCTGATCCTCCTGCCATTCGTTCTGCTCGCGCATCCGGTGGGATGCCTCTGGCTCACGGGAATGGCGTTGTACCTTTTTCTTTGGACGAAGCTTCCGAATTGGTGGAAGCTAGCCGCACCAACCGCCGCTGTGGCGTTGCTACTCGGAATTCATTGGCATCTCGCACATCAGAATCAGTTTCCCGTCGATTGGGCGCACGACCCTTTTTATCAAATGAACGGAGCCGATCAACTGACGCTTTATGGCCAGCGCTACGCCGTGCTCGGGCGCGTCGCGCTAGGCTTCGGAGTGCTTTGCCTCGCGGTCGATTTGATTTCCCGTCGGCGCGACACTTCCTTTTGGCAGTCCTTACGGTTTCCCGCCGAGTTATATTTCATTGCCATCGTTGCCGTCGCTCTGTTGCCTGAGAATTTGCGCCCCTCAATCTCCGGTGGCTGGATTGGATTGCTTGCCTCGCGGCTGACCGCGATCACCGCCGTTTTTGGTCTTTGTCTACTGGGCTGCCTGAAGCCGAGGAAGTGGCATCTGGCAGGTTTCGGGGTATGCGCGATGGTATTTTTCGGTTTCTTATATCAGGACACACTCGTCTTGAATCGCATGGAATCCAACGCGGAAGACTTGGTAAGCCGGCTGCCATTTGGCACCCGCGTCATCGCAACGGTCTGGGCGCCGCCGGACTCGCGCGTTTCCTTCATCGGTCACATCGCCGACCGCGCCTGCATCGGGCACTGCTTCAGCTATGCGAACTACGAGCCTTCCTCCGGACAATTTCGCATTCGAGCGCATCCCGGCAGCCCTGTCGTCAGCGCTTCGGATGAAGACACCGAAGACATGCAAGCAGGGGAGTACGAGGTCCAGGACGAGGACCTGCCGGTGATGGAAATTTTCCAATGCGATGAAAATGACCTGACCAAGCTCTGCATCCGCGACCTGGCTTCCGGCGAAAAAAATGGCCGGCTCGGCTACAAGCCGCCCTCCAATTGAACCGGCCGCCCCGGCCAGTTGCCGACCCCTGCCTGCTCAATAAGCGCCAAAAGCCGGCCAAAATGGCGGTAGACAAATTGGCTCTTGCAGCAGTCCAATATCGTGTAGAATTGGCTCAGGGTGAGAGACAATGTTGCCACTGCATCTCCAGCCTGAGAGCCACGTCCCGCTGTACATCCAGCTTCGCGATCAACTCCGTTCGCTCGTGCATGCAGGTGATTTGCGCCCCGGCGATCGCATTCCCGCCAGCCGCGAACTCGCCACCATGTTGGGAGTGCATCGCACCACAGTTGCGAACGCCTATGCCGAGCTTGAATCCGAAGGCCTCATTCAGGGGCACGTCGGCCGCGGCACGTACATTAAGGGCAACGGAAACGGGTTGAAGCTGACTCCGCCGCCTCCGCCCGTCCTTAATGGAAATGGAGGCGCTGGTATTCGCTGGGAATTGCTCTTCGCCGATGAACGCGGCGAAGAAGCGCTCAGCCGACTGACGGCCGCCGCACCGGAAAACGCGTTGTCCTTTGTGATGGCACGCCCCGCCGAAGAATTCTTCCCCGTCGACGAATTGCAAATCTGCGTAAACGCCGTGCTCCGCCGAGAAGCCACCGATGTTCTGAAGCTCGGTCCCTCGGATGGCTATGGACCGCTAAAAGAAGCGCTTCTCGATCATCTCCGCGCCGACGGCATCCCCGCGAAAGACGAAAATCTTCTCATCACCGACGGCTGCCAACAATCGCTCGACATTATCAGCAAAGCATTCGTGCGCCCGGGCGATTCCGTGATTCTCGAGAATCCTACCTACCCCGGAGCGATGGCGATCTTTCATGGCGCGCGGGCACGCTGCCTCGGCGTGCCGATACAAACGCGCCCTGAGCCGGGAAACACGCTCGGCCTTGACCTGGAAGCCCTTGAAGCGACGCTTGCCGCAAATCGCGTCAAACTGATTGTGCTCACTCCCGATTTTCAGAACCCTACGGGTACATCGATGCCACTGGCTTCCAGGCGAAAGGTCTTGGAACTTGCCGGACGTCATCAAGTGCCGGTCGTCGAGGATCACATTTACGCGCGGCTTCACGCGCGCGACGAGCGCGTGCCTTCCTTGAAGCAGCTCGACCGCGCGAACATCGTCATCCACATCGATAGCTTCGCGAAGGTGGCGTTCCCTGGGCTACGCGTAGGATGGATCGTCGCTCCAGCGACTGCTATCGAACGCCTGCGCATCGTCAAGCAAACCACCGATTTGCACACGGACCAGCTTGCACAGGCGACGCTCGCGGAATTTCTGCGGCGTGGTTTGTTTACCAAACATCTCGCCAAAATGCGCAAAGTCTATGCCTCGCGCCTGGTGGCTTTGGACGAAGCTCTTCGCAAGCACATGCCCGAGGGCACGCGCTGGACACGTCCCGACGGCGGGATGTGTCTGTGGCTGGAGCTGCCTTTAGGTTTTGACGCCAGCGAACTTCTGATTCACGCGAAAGAGCGCGGCGTCCTCTTCGCACCTGGCCGCTACTTTTACGTGCAGAATCCGCTGCCGAACACGCTGCGTCTTGGCTACGCTGGTCTCGATGAGAAGCAAATCGCTCGCGGCGTGGCGACGCTTGCCGACCTTTTGCGCGTGGAGATGCGCAAGCGACAGCGCGGCGTGCGGCGCGCCGAGCGGAGCCGCGTTGCTCTGGTGTGAGCAGTAGAAATAATGAAGCAGGGAAGTAATGAGGTAAAGGAAAAAGCGGAGAGGCTGGCAGAATTTGACGGACACAATTACTTTAGCGCCGAATCCAACGAACAGATGCTTTGGCTGCGGCGGAGCGAACGATCGCGGAATGAAGCTGACGTTTGTGCAGGACAACGTCAACCGACGGATTGTTGGAAAATTTATTTTGGGCGAGGCATATCAGGGCGGCGGGGGAATGGGGCATGGCGGAATTATTGCCGTGCTCCTGGACGAAGTGATGGGGAAAGTTTGCCGCTTTCGCGAAGTTCGCGCCGTAACGGCGGAGCTGACGGTTCAATACTTGAAGCCGGTGAAGGTGGATGAAGAGATTGTTGTCGAGGGCTATGAGACGGAAGTAAAGGGGCGCAATCTGTTTCTCGTTGGAGAAATTCGGAACGGCGCCGGCGAAGTGCTGGCGCGAGGCACCGGAAGATTTGTGGTGATTGGACAGAAAGAGAAAGCCGCAACCGAAGTGCGCAGTACATAGCAGCACATAGAGTTACGCGACACATAGAATTTTGGCGGTGCAAAATACGCCGAGAAATTTGGCAATAGAGGAGAAATGATATGGATGCGAAGAAAGTGAACGGCAGCGGCGGTGCAGACGGCAATGCGAACGAATGGCGTGTAAAGGTAGGCCTGGCAGAGATGCTCAAGGGCGGCGTCATTATGGACGTGACCAACGCGGAGCAAGCCAAAATTGCGGAGAAGGCCGGTGCCTGCGCGGTGATGGCGCTGGAGCGCGTGCCCTCGGACATCCGCAAGGAAGGCGGGGTTGCGCGGATGGCGTCGATCAAGATCATTCGCGAGATTATGAAAACCGTGACCATTCCGGTGATGGCCAAGGTGCGCATCGGACATTTCGCCGAAGCCGAAGTGCTTCAGGCACTCGAAGTGGACTTTATAGATGAGAGCGAAGTACTGACGCCCGCTGACGAAGAGAATCACGTTTGGAAGCATGATTACCGCGTGCCATTCGTTTGCGGCGCGCGCAATCTCGGCGAAGCGCTGCGCCGTATCGCGGAAGGCGCGGCGATGATTCGCACAAAGGGCGAGGCGGGTTCCGGCAACGTAGTCGAAGCCGTCCGCCACATGCGCACGATCGTGAGCCAGATGAAAAAACTGACGACGCTGCGCGACGATGAATTGATGCGCGAAGCAAAAGAGCTCGGCGCTCCGCTCGATCTGATTCGCCAGATTGCCAAAACGGGTAGGCTGCCCGTGCCGAACTTCTCCGCGGGTGGCATTGCCACTCCGGCGGATGCGGCGCTTGTCCGCCGTCTCGGCGCCGAGGCCGTCTTTGTTGGCTCGGGCATCTTCAAGTCCAGCGATCCCGAAGCCCGCGCCAAAGCCGTCGTGAAAGCAACCACGCACTTCGATGATCCAAAGGCGGTCCTCGAGGCTTGCGAGGAGCTTGGCGAGGCAATGCGTGGGATTGATGTGCGCCAGCTCGAAGAGAAGGACATGCTCTCAACGCGGGGTTGGTAAAAGCCGCGCCGTCATTTCTCAGTTTCCTTTGTAGCGCGTAGCTTGCTACGCCACAACAAAAACGGGCACGGCGTGCCGTGCCCCTACGAAGCAATGGAGTGCCTGAAGTGAGGATTGGGATTTTGGCAGTGCAAGGTGACTTTGCAGCGCACGCGGCGATGCTCGCCGGGTTGGGCGCTGAGACTGTGGAGGTGCGCACCGTTCACGACCTCGATGGTTGCGACGGCCTGATCCTTCCTGGCGGCGAGAGCACGACCCAACTGCAATTTTTGCAGGAAGAAGGCTTGTTTGACGCGGTCAAGAAATTTGCGGCGAACGGCGGAGCCATCTTTGGAACTTGTGCCGGTGCGATTCTGCTTGCCACCGAGGTGAAGAATCCCGCGCAGGCTTCTTTAGGTTTGCTGGACATGACCGTTTTGCGCAACGCTTACGGTCGTCAGCTAGCGAGCGACGTTTTCTCTGGTACGAACAAGTTGACGGACGCACCTATGGAGATGGTCTTCATTCGCGCTCCTGTAATAGATAGAGTCGGCCCCGGCGTGGAAGTCCTGGCTGAATATGGCGACAAGCCGGTGTTGGTGCGACGCGCCAACGTTATGGCTGCTACGTTTCATCCTGAGCTAACCCAGGATAGCAGCGTGCATCGCCATTTCTTGGAGCTGGTCGAGGCTGGGCGGAGGTCGTCGGCTACGGTTGCTAGTTAGAGCGTTGCGATGTGTGATCGATGGACCGGTTATCTCTGACCTGTGGCCGGTAACAGTGGGAAGGGTAGGAGACAGCAGGATTCATCGCATGCAGAAGGCGCATGCGATGGAGCGGAGGTTGGCTTTCGCACCAAAGATAAGGAAGAGCACAGCCAGGAGTGGCAGTGCTACCGGACATCTGGTTAACAATAACGACCCCCTCCCCCCCGGTTTTTCATAAACGTTCATTCCAAAGACAGTTAAAGTCGTTTATTTTGATACACTTTTGGAAGTATTGATTCTAAAGAGCTTGTTTGCACCAAGATTGTGCAAAGCGGAGTTGGCTTCACGAGTGTTGCATCCACGAGGCAGGCCGATTGCATAGTCCTGAAAACAAAAGTGCCAGCAACAATGCTGGCGCTGCAGGACACAAGGTACTTCATTATCTGAAGAGTAGTGTACCAGTATAGATATTTTTTGTCAAGGTGAAAACAAGAAAATCGCAAGTCACTGAAACGAAAAGGAAAATCAGGGCACGATTCCTTGTTATGAGGTTACCGTAGCCAGGGACGCGCACTCCGCAAGTGGGACGGGTGTACGGAGCACGAACCTGGATCTGGTTCTATGAAAAAGATAGCTAGAACAAAAGTGTTGTTCGTCTGCCTTGGGAACGCATGCCGTAGCCCGATGGCGGAGGCGATTGCATCGCGCGACGCTGCCGACGTGATCGAAGCATCGAGCGCGGGGCTGACGCCGCTTGGTCACGTCGAGAGAATGACCAAGCAGACCCTCGAAAATAATGCCTATCCCGTGGACGGCCTCGATTCGAAGCCAGTCGTGCCCTCCGCGTTCGACGCGACGGATATCGTGATCAACATGAGTGGCTGGCCGAGAGAGCTCTTTTTTGAAAATCCAGCCAAAGTGGAAGATTGGCGCGTGGAAGATCCCTATGGCGCCGACGCCGCGCTTTATCAGAGAATCTTCGAGGATATTCGGAAGCGTGTGTCCGAGCTTGCGACGCGACTAAGGAATGGCAACGGCAGCGAGGTGATTCCGAGAAACATCAAACAGAAGGACAGTAAGGGACGACGACGGCGGTAGAAGGCGTTGAGGAGAAGCGAGTTTGCGGCGAGAGAAAACCAGCGTTTCGCAGGAAGACTACCTCAAGGCAATTTGGGAGATGCTTGAGGAAGATCAGACTCCCATCAGCGCGCGGCTGGCGGAAGAGCTAAAGGTGACTCCTCCGGCGGTGACGGCCGCTTTGAAGCGCATGGCGCGCGACGGCCATGTTCGCGTGGACCGAACTGGACGAATCGATCTTACGCACAAAGGGCGCATGGTGGCAGAACGGCTGGCTTTGCGGCATCAGCTGGCGGAAATGCTGCTTACGGAAATGATTGGCCTTTCGTGGGCGAAGGCGCATGACGAAGCCGAAAGGCTTGAGCATGGGATTTCGCCGGAAGTCGAAGCGCTTTTGCTCAAGCGATTTGGCAATAAGAAGTCGTGCCCTCACGGCGTTCCGATGCGGGGCGGCGTTGCAAAGCTGCGAAGCCAGGGTGCGGTGCTCTTGGCGGATTTGCGTCCGAATGAACATGCGGAGATTCTTTGCGTTTATGAAAAGGACGGCCAGTTTCTGGAATTCTTGGAAGGACTGCGATTGCGTCCTTCGACAAAAGTCGAAGTGCTGAAGCGCGAGTACGACGAGACTATGACTTTGCGTTCGGACGGGCACACTATGCATTTGGGAAAGCCGGCTACCTCGCGGATTTGGGTGCGGCGATTAAATGCGTGAGACGTTAGTGGTGCATAGTGTGGCGTGTGATCCGCAGCTTGAGTAGGACGTTTGGGCACGGAGGGGCACAGCATGCTGTGCCCCTACAACGGCTAATCTGGGTTAGGTGCGTTGGTCTAGGAGGGTTTTGAGGCGGGCGTAGCCGGATTTGCTGACTGGAAGGCGGGTACCGTCCGCCAGGATCGCGAGTCGGCTGTCTTTTCCATAGGGCTCGATGCGCACGACCTTCTCGAAATTCACTATGTACGAGCGATGGACTCGCACGAATTGCTCTGGATCGAGGCAGGCATCCAGGCTGGCGATGGTCTGCTGCTTTAAATGCTTTTTGCCTTCACTGGCTAAGGCGACGTAGTCGTCTTGCGCTTCGGCGTAGTCGAGTTTTCTCACCGGGATTAGCGTAACGCGCGTTCCGTCGCGCACAACAATGCGTTCGAGAAACTGTTTCGGCGGACGAGCTGCCGCGGCTAGCTCTGAGGCGGGCGGCAATTTTTCTCCCATGCGTGATTTCGCGCGTTTGAGAGCAGCGTCGAAGCGCTCACGGCCAATGGGCTTCAAGAGATAGTCGACGGCGTGGACTTCGAACGCGCGCATGGCGTATTGGTCATAGGCTGTGACGAAAATGACGGCGGTTTCCGTGCCGATCAGCTCCAGGACATCGAAGCCGGAGAGTTTGGGCATTTGCACATCCAGAAAAATTAGGTCTGGCTTGTGCTCGGCGACGGCCTTCACGGCCTCGAAGCCATTTGCACATTCCGCGGCGATTGTTATTTCCGGATGGGTTTGAACCAGCTCGCGCAGGATGAGGCGCGCGAGGTCTTCATCGTCAACGACGAGGGCGGAGATCTTCTTTTCCGGTGTCTTGCTCAATTCTTGACCTCTTTGGTGTCCACTGGGAACGACAAATCCACGCGGAAGATGCCATTTTCGGCGCTGACGCGCATATTCGCGTCTTTGCCATAACGCGCTTCTAGCCGCTCGCGCACATTCTTCAGCCCAAGACCACCCTTATGCATGGGCGCGGATTCAGGATCGAAAGTATTTTCAATCGCCAAATGGGCGCGGCCGTTTTCACTCTGGCCGGAAAGACGGACGGTGCCTCCTTCCGGCAAATTAGCGATGCCATGTGTAACGGCATTCTCGATGAGCGGCTGGAGAAGGAGAGGAGGAAGCTGAAGGGAACTGGAAATTTGCTGGAGGTCTTCTTCCATGCGCAGGCGCGAGCCAAAGCGCACTTTCTCGATCGCAAGATAGCGATGAAGGAGCGAGAGTTCTTCTGAGAGAGGGACAGACGCTTTCTCACCAAGGCCCAGAGTCATACGCAGAAACTCCGCCAGCAGAATGCACATTTCGCGAGCTTTGGTGGGATCGACACTGGTCAGTGCGCTGATGGAGTTGAGGCTGTTGAAAAGAAAGTGGGGATTTACCTGAGCTTTAAGGGCCCTCAATTCGGCGTCGCGCGCAAGAATGCTGGTTTCGAGTGCACGCGCTTCGGCCTGCCGCGATTCCTCGATGGCGAGGATGACGTAATGCGCGGCGACGGAGAGGAGATAGAACAGAAAGCCGACGCCGAACAATACAGGAACCTGCGGCGCAAAGCGTTCACTCAACCCGCGAAAGGAAGCGGTTTGCGAGAGGACGTAGGCCAACAGCCTTGCAAATTCGATCCAAAGAAGGCTGATGACGACGGCGGCGACCAAGTGTGTAAATCGGATACGAATAAAAGAAGCGCCGCGGAGGGGCGCGGCTTTGCACATGTACCACGCAGAAAGACAGACAAACTGGTAGACGAGGCAAAGAGGGAGAACCAGGGCGGTGGCGTCCAGCCAGCCGAGCTTGCCGGGGACGGCCAGCAAGTAGGCGAGAATGCCAGCGAGCGGAGTCCAAGCCAGCAGGTAGTACCCATAACGATTGATCGGTGTGAGGAGCGGATGCATTAGCTAGAGATCCGAAGGTGGCCAATCATAGAGGCATGGCGTTTTTCGACGGCTGTCCATTTTGGATTTCAAGAAATGTCTCTTAATTTGAGATTTCCACGCCGCCAAACACTACCACGCCAGTGACAATCAGCGATTTTCGTTTCGCGCCGGCGGCCTCATCGACCCTGATCTGCCTGGTTTTGTCTTCAAAACCTCCGAAGATGGGCAGGCTGCGGGAATGCACCGCCCAGGTTTCGGGAACGCGAATTTCGACGCCGCCGAAGAGACAGGTAATCTCGAGGACAGCTTCATCGTCGATATTGGCATCGCGCAAGTCGAGTTCAACGCCACCGAAGATGGAGGTGGCTTTGCCAGACTGGAGGTGCTGTCCGGTATAGCGGCGCTCGCAACCGCCAAACACGGCAGCGGCGTTGAAGGAGGTGTCGGTTTCGCCGGTGAGTTCGGTGAGGTGTTCGCGAAATTTCTGGGCCGCGGACGCCTGAGTCCAATCAAATTTGATTTTCTTGCGGATGATGCCCCGTGACTCGAGGGAGCCCCATATCATCAGGATGCCAATGCCGATGATCGCCAGGGGCCAAAGGTCTGCAAAGTTCAAACGAAGAAAGCCGAGTTTGTTGAGCTGCAGGAGGACGCCAGCGACAATCAGCATAAATCCAAAGCCGCGGTTCGAGGCGGAGATGAGATTCATGATTCCAAAAAGGACAAGCAATGAGGGCCAGAAGTGATAGACATAATCGAAGGGAATGATGCCCATGTGGTCCAACAGCAAAGCGACGCCTACAATAAGGATGATAAAACCCCAGATGAGTCCCCAGTGGAAGTCGCCATGGAGGACGGCCTTTGGGGTTCTAGTGGGTTGGTCGCCAGACTGATCCATCAACGGTCTCCTCGAACGGAACCCGAGTGGCGGGAGTTCCAAAGAACGGTACCCGTCACCATGGCCAAGAGCGCCAGGAATAATACCAAGATACGCGAAAGGAGGGAGAAGTAGTCGATTTGGTGGAGCGCGATGGCCCGCGCCGCGTTAAGGAAGGATAGACCGAGTGCGGGCACGAAGCCGAAGAAGCCTTCACCAAGTTTTTGGGCGAGGCGTTCGAGAGGCTGTACCAGGAAGGCGAGGTCGCCCAGCAGTGCTACGGAGCCCAGTGTCACTAAAATTTTGCCCATATACCCTCGCTTTTTGTATCCAGCATGTTTCTGCGGTGCCATGCTCGCCTCCACATCGGGCAGTTTGTCTGCCCAAGAGCGAGATTACGCAGCATCCGGAAGGCGCGCATTTGCTATTCGGCGAAGAGGCGGGATTTACCGGCCAGTGGCGGCTGCTATCGGCGAAGACCGTGTGTGGGCCATTTTGGGGAGGGTACTAGACGCCTCTTGCAAATTGTCGCGTTTCACCGTAGGGTATGGCCAATAATCAGCGGCTTTCCTCAAACCTAGCGCCGAAGAGGTCTTGCGGCGGACGGAGATGGTCTTGCAGACAGAAAATGCAATCGCCAGACATGGCGAACGATGGCGCTGGCTCGTGTATGTCGCGCTCGCTCTTGCGGGGGGATTGCTTACGTTCGTCGGGGCACGCGCCCAGCAGAAAGCCACGGACGATGCAACGTTTCGCAAACTAATTGAAGCTTATTGCGCAGCTTGGAGCAGCGGTAATGCGGACAACGCCGCACGTTTCTATGCGAAGGAGGACGGACTGGTATTTTATGACGTTGCTCCGTTTGCCTATCACAATTGGAAGGAATACGACGCAGGCGTGAAAAAGGAGTTTTTGGACAACGCGGAGAGCATATCGCTAAGTGCAGGGAAGGATTTGAAGGTGAGACGCCATGGCACGGTGGCTTGGACGACGGTTTCGATGCATTTGGCGGAAAAAACAAAAGACGGCAAGAATTCTGAAACAGAGATACGGTATACAGGAATTTGGGAGAGGCGCGGGTCGGGCTGGGTGCTCGTGCATGAGCATTTGTCCGCGCCGTTGGGTGGCAGTTAAGACTAACGAAGATAGGAGCGGGCTGTCATGCCCGTGTAAGACCGATGTTTAAGACGCTGCGGTACTACTGGAACGTTGCTCGCGGGTATCGCTTCAAACCTTGGAAGAGCCCCTATTTACGCTGGCGGTTTGAGACTTTTCTCGGTCCGGAGGCAAAAAATCTGGACGCGCGAAAATTCTTGCGGCTATCCTGGAAATATAGATCAAACATGATGAGTTTCATGGATTGGGCCGCGGAACGGCGGCGCGTCCAGCGCCGGGTTCGCCACCACGCCTGAAACTCGCCATCCTGTTGTTAGGCCTGCAATCCTGAAAAACACAATTGGACGTTTGGACCCGCAGAGAGGCGTATGATTTGAATGGAAGGAGGATCCGTCTGTGAGCGAGCTGAAGATCCTCCAGAAAACTGACGAACTGCACGAAGGGCGCTGGTGGGAGCCGGAAGCCAGCGGGCGCGTGCACTGCTACCTCTGCCCTCGGCATTGCCACATCCATTCGGGACAATCGGGGTTTTGTTTCATTCGCGTCAATCAAGACGGAAAACTCTACAGCCTGGGCTATGGAGCGCCTGCGGCGCTGCAAGTCGACCCTATCGAGAAGAAACCGCTGAATCACTTTCTTCCCGGAACGCGTGTCTTTAGCATGGGTACGGCCGGTTGCAACATGGGTTGCTTCTTTTGCCAGAATTGGGACATTTCGAAATCGCGGCAAGATCAAGTGCGTTCCCAGCATATTGCTGCGGAAGATGTTCCTTTGTTGGCGCTTAAATATGGGTGCGAATCACTGGCGTTTACTTATAACGAGCCGACCATCTGGGGCGAGTACGTGATTGATATTTGCAAGGCTGCGAAGGAATACGGGCTGAAAACGGTGATGGTTTCGAATGGCTACATCACGTATGAGGCTTTCCACGACATTTACGATCACATCGACGCGGCCAATATCGATCTCAAAGCTTTCACGGAAGGGTTCTACCGGAAGATTACGCTGACGCATTTGCAGCCGGTTCTCGAAACTCTCGAATGGCTGAAGAAAGAAACGAATGTGTGGTTTGAAATCACGAACCTGATGATCCCCACCCTAAATGACGATCCTGCGGAAACGCGCAAACTTTCCGAATGGATTTTGACGCATCTTGGGCCGGATGTGCCTTTACACTTCACGGCGTTCCATCCGGACTTCAAGCTGCAGGATAAGCCCCGCACGCCGCCGGAGACACTTCATCGGGCGCGGGCTATTGCTCGCGAAACGGGCCTTCACTACGTCTACGAGGGAAATATTTTCAGCGATGGGGCGAATACGTCTTGCCCCAAGTGCGGCGAGTTGCTGGTTCGGCGGTCGTGGCACGATGTCCTTGAGGATCACCTCTTAGAAGGCACTTGTCCGAAATGTTCTCTCGCCATCCCAGGCGTGTGGGAGAAGTCAGGCAATTCTCCCTCAAGAGCGACAGTTTCACGGAGAACAGCAGGGAATTATGATTATTTGAATTTGTAGTCGTGGAGATGCGCTGCAACTCCGCAGTTCTAGGGATGAAACGAATAGAAACCAGGCCCGACGCGCATTCCGTGATGCCAGGCAACTGGGAATGCCCACCACACAAGCGTGCCCAGAATGGCTTGTCCTATGGTGAGGGGGATAATGTTGCGTTCTCGAGAGAAGAGCCAGCTCATTGCTGTTCCACCTATAAAGGTCAGCGGCACGAGTACCGGATTTGGCCAGTGCAGCGCGGCAAAAATGACGCCGGCCACTAGCGCGGCCATCCGAGGATTCTCCAAGGCATATAGAAGTCGGTTCGTGAGAAACGAATTCAGCGCGACTTGTTGCAACAGGCAGAATGCGAAGTAAGTAAAGAAACGCCAGGGCTCAGCGACGCGAAGCGGCGAACGATGATAAGCGCCAAGCCACAAACCTGCGAGAACGGTACTGATGATAAGCACTGCGAAAATGAGCAGTCCCTGGC
The DNA here is from genome assembly GCA_963833345.1 of uncultured Acidobacteriota bacterium. Classification (GTDB taxonomy): domain Bacteria; phylum Acidobacteriota; class Terriglobia; order Acidiferrales; family UBA7541; genus Acidiferrum. The sequence goes on from CAWHXI010000002.1 coordinate 145,400, forward strand.
GCGTAGCCGGCCAGAGGTTGTCCCCCCTCCAGCCCATAGTTTTTGCAGTGTCTCGATGTAAAAGGATGCTTGTCAGCAGCCAGATCGGGAAGACAATCCAAGAGTTAGGCCGCGCGCTTTGAAGTTGCCAGATGTACCAGGCGATGTAACCTGTGAGCCCGAGCGCCTCGATAACCGTCAACACGCGAAAACTAGTTTTCGACATCGGCCTCGGACGCAAAAAGAGTTGGATCGTCAGCTCCGCCTAGCTTCAGCAGGTGCAGCGTGCTCTCGAACAATTGCTCGATTTCAGCCTCACCGGCAAGTTTTGGCGCCAGCAGTTTATCCAAATCGAAATCGGGGAAGCCACGGTTGACCATGCGTGGCGGCAGCGATGCGCGTAGTTGTCTCGAGCTGAGCACCCCTGCAGCCTGAACCTCTTCAAAAACAGTTCTCCGCAGCGGATCCAGAAAGTCATTAGAGTGCAAGAGCCGGCAGATTTCCAGCCGCGTGCCCGGCTTCACGAGAACGGAACAGAGGAGCCGCAAAGTGTTGCGCTCCATTTGCTCGCGGTTCGGCGTCTTGGAAATCGGTTTCGTTTTCATGTCAAGCGTGTCCAGAAAAACGCCGTATCTCCAGGCGCTTCCCGAGCATCGTAATTGAGAAATTCATTCTAGATGAGATGATGCTAGGTAGAACGGGGTTGCGTTCTGGGGAGCGGTCGGCATGGGAGAGATACACCGCGTCGTAATCCTGGGCGGCGGATTCGGGGGCTTAAACGCGGCGCAAAAGCTTAAACGTGCGTCCGTGGAAGTCACCTTGATCGACCGCCGCAACTTTCACCTTTTTCAGCCGCTGATGTATCAGGTTGCCACAGGCTCGTTGTCGCCGGGTGAGATTGCAGCACCATTGCGCGGTGTGCTCAGCCGACAAAAAAATACGCAGGTTCTTCTTGGCGAAGCCGCGGACATTGATCCCGACGCCAAGCGCGTCATTTTGCGCGACGGAGCTGACTTTCCCTATGATTCATTGATTGTCGCGACTGGCTCGCAGACCTCTTACTATGGTAATGATCAATGGCGCGAGTGGGCGCCGAGCCTGAAGTCCATCGAAGAAGCCACCGCGATTCGGCACAAAATTCTGTACGCATTTGAGTGTGCCGAACGCTCGCCGACTGAGGAGGAGGCGCGGGCCTGGCTCACGTTTGTAATCGTTGGCGCGGGCGCGACAGGGATGGAGCTTTCCGGAGCGCTCGCTGAGATCGCTAACGAGACGTTGAAGAATGACTTTCGCCGGATCAACCCGCGTGAGGCCCGCATTATTCTTATGGAGGGTGGTTCGCGCGTGCTTGCTGCGTTTCCGGAGGATCTCTCGGCGAAGGCAGAAATGCTGGTTTCGCGTCTCGGCGTCGAAGTAGAAAAAGACGTTATGGTGACAGGCATTGACGCCGACGGGGTCACCTATAAATCCGGAGACGAGTCAAAACGGCTGCCGGCAAAAACCGTGCTATGGGCTGGCGGCGTCACAGCCAATGCCTTCGGCCGAAAGGTCGGCGAACGCACTCACGCGGAGACCGACCGAACCGGCCGCATCAAGGTCAATCCCGACCTCACTGTCCCTGGGTATCCAGACATCTTCATCGTCGGCGACCTGGCGCTTTCTCTAGGCGAAGATGGGAAACCACTTCCGGGTGTTGCGCAGGTGGCCATTCAGGGCGGGGCTTACGCCGCAAAAATCATCCGCGCCCGAGTAAACGGGAAGAGAGACACAAAGCCGTTTCACTATTTCAACAAAGGAGACATGGCTGTCATTGGGCGTGCTGCAGCCGTTGCCAACATATTTGGTTTTCATCTAGCGGGGTTTTTTGCCTGGCTCACATGGCTTTTTGTCCATCTGATTTACATTGTGGAGTTTCAGAGCCGCGTCCTGGTATTCGTCCAGTGGGGCTTTGAGTATTTGACCTTCAGCCGCGGCGCGCGCCTCATCACGGGTGCCGCCGCAACAGACTCGCTGGAGAAACCTGGCGCATTAAGCAACCCCAAGCAAATGGGCGACGGGCGTTAGAACGCGAGTCAATTCAGCTGCTTGCCATTTCAAATGGCACATGCCATTATAAATGGCATGAACGTCAAAATAGACAAAGCTGGCCGAATTGTCCTTCCCAAGCCTGTGCGCGATCGTCTCCGTCTGCGGCAGGGAAGCGACCTGGAAATTGAGGAACGCCCAGAGGGTTTACTTCTTAAACCCGTCGACCAGCGACCGTCCATGGTTCAAGAAAATGGCATCTGGGTTCATCTGGGTAAATTACCCAAGGGCTTTGACTGGGAAACCCTCGTTGACGAAGTTCGGGATGATCGAATCAAAGAATTATCGGGCCTATGAAGGTTTACTTCGACACCACAATTCTTGTGGCAGCATCGGTTGCAGATCACTCGCATCATAACCAAGCCATTGCTACCCTGGAGTTGTCTCAAAGCGGCAAAATCGAAAGTTACGTCAGCGGTCACGGCTTATCCGAAGTTTACGCAGTTCTTACCCGCACACCGTTCCACCCTGCAGTCTATCCGTCGGAAGTGTTGAAGATTTTGCAGGAAAACATCTTGCCTTATTTTAAGCTCGTCACAATCACACCGCAAATGTATATCGAGACCATTCGGGAGTGCGCCGATAGAGGATGGATTGGAGGACGCATTTACGATGCAATCCATCTGTGCTGTGCTAGGGAATCGGATTGCGAACGTATATATACCTTCAACGTTCGGCACTTCCAGCAGTTGGCCCCAGATTTGGCGCAACGTATCTGTGCACCTTAGCGTGTGCGACGAGGAGTGACAATTGAAACGATCTACACCTCGGATGCAGTTCAAGATACTCAGTGCTAGAATCGACTCGTCGCGAGGTGAATGCTGACGATGCGGATGCGCGGTTTTGCTTCAGCGAAACAAGTTGCCATGGCTGGAACTCTACTGGTAGCGATCGTTTTTCTCATTGCGGTAGCGAACTCCCCGGCTCTGCCACAACAATCCGAGACTCCAGACCCAGCTATTGAGCGCGGGCATAAGCAATTCGAGCAAGCCTGCGGATTTTGTCATGGCCCCGATGCGACAGGCGCCCGCGGGCCGGACCTCGTGCGCTCGCCGCTCGTGGCGCACGACGTGAAGGGCGACCTCGTTGGTGATGTGATTCGACACGGCCGTCCGGATAAGGGCATGCCAGCGATGGCGCTTACGGATGCGCAGGTGAGCGACATCGCGGCGTTTCTTCACGCGCGCGCCGCCACGGCCCTAAGTTCGAACGGGGTGCCAAGAGTCTATCCGGTGGAGAAGTTGCTCACCGGCAATGCGGATGCCGGAAAGGCGTATTTCAACGGTGCGGGCGGCTGCAACACCTGTCATTCCCGTGCAGCTGATTTGAGCGGCATTGCTGGCAAGTACTCTCCTATCGATCTCGAGGCTCACATGCTCTATCCGGACGGCCACCACACGATCGCAGTGGTGACGCTGGCCTCTGGCGAGCAGATCAAGGGGCCGCTCGAGCATGTCGACGATTTTATGGTTTCGCTGCGCGATGCCTCGGGCTGGTATCGGTCCTTCTCGCGAGAACAGGTGAAAGTAGAAGTGCAGGATGGCCTTGCGGGCCATCGCGAATTGCTCGGCAAGCTGTCGCAAGCGGACGTTCACAACCTCTTCGCGTATCTGGAAACTTTGAAGTAGGGAATACAGAAGCACAAGTCAAAGGACAGGAGCCGGAATGCTTCTTAACTTCCGTGGAGAGCTGAAAGGCGCGCGCGATTGCGAGAATAGCCTTGGCAGACTTATGGACATTAGTTTCGTCATAATACGAGGCAGTGCTGTGCTCCTATTGTTGGTCTTTGCACTGTGGCTGCAACCGTCGTTCGCTTCTGCTCAAGAGCTCGACCCCGCTGCGTTGCTCAAACCTGCTACCGATACCTGGCCAACATACAATGGCGACTATTCGGGCAAGCGGTTCAGCACGCTCGACCAGATCAATGCGGGAAACATCAAGTCGCTCACACTCGCCTGGGCTTTTCGGACGCACAGCGCAGCGATCAAAGCGACTCCTCTCGAAGTGAATGGCATTCTCTATTTTTCGGTGCCAGACAACGTTTGGGCTGTGGATGCTCGATTTGGCCGCAGGATTTGGCATTACGAGCGAAAGTCGGAAGGTGACCACATCGGCCATCGCGGCCTTGCGATGTACAAGAATTGGCTCTACTTCACTACTCCCGACGCACACCTGGTTTGTCTCGACGCCAAGGATGGCTCGGTGCGCTGGATCGTCGAGCTTGCCGATCCGAAGCTCGAGTATTTCTCAACGATGGCCCCGCTAGTCATACGCGACCACGTCATCGTCGGCGTCTCGGGAGATGTTACAGACGTTCCCGGCTTTCTCGAATCGCTCGATCCGGAGACAGGGAAAATCCAATGGCGCTGGAACACCGAGCCGTCCCCCGGCCAGCCGGGCTCCGAAACGTGGCCCAAAGACAGCGATGCTATCCTCCACGGCGGCGGCATGACGTGGATGACGGGGACGTACGATCCCGATCTCAATCTCCTCTATTGGGGCACGGGCAATCCGAATCCTGTGCTAGCGGGCGAGGGACGACCTGGCGACAATCTCTACACTTGCTCGATCGTTGCGCTCAATCCGGATACCGGCAAGCTCAACTGGTATTTTCAGCCGTCGCCACACGATGTGCATGATTGGGATGCCGTCGAGACGCCGGTCCTGTTCGACGCCGAATTCAAGGGCAAGCCGCGCAAGCTTCTCGCGCAGGCCAGCCGCAACGGATTTTTCTTTGTGCTCGATCGCGCGACTGGTGAGCATCTGGTCACTTCGGAGTTTATTGATCAGACCTGGGCCTCCGGCATCGACTCCCGAGGACGCCCGATCGCTAAACCCAGCGCCACGCCGAGTCCGGATGGCGCGCTCGTCGAACCAGGCTCGGATGGGTCCACCAATTGGATGGCGCCGAGCTTTAATCCGCAGACTGGCCTTTTTTATGTCAACTCCCGCCGCCTCTTCAGCATTTTTTACAACACAGTCGAGGGCAAGCCGGAAGGATGGGGAGGCCGCGACCGCAACCTGTGGGCCAATTCCACGTTGCGCGCGCTCGACTACCGAACCGGCAAAGTTGTGTGGAATCATGAGCTCGGTGACGGAGAGAGCATCGCGGGAATTCTTACCACCGCAGGCCATTTGCTCATCAGCGCCGATAACTCAGGCAATTTGCTCGCTCTCGATCCCGCCACCGGCAAAACTCTCTGGCACTTGAATATCGGTGGCAAGCTGGATGCTTCGCCGATGACCTACGAACTCGATGGTCGCCAGTACCTCATCATCCCTGTGCAAGACATTCTCTATGCCTTTGCGCTGCCTCCGGTTGTTCCTTCGCGTTGAACAATCGCGTTGTCCAACCAAAGCTCATCGATGCACTGCAACATCCAGGCTGTGCCGTTTTTTGAGCAGTGAGGCTTGACTTGAACTGACATACGCTCTAGCATTTTGGAGTACTGATGCTTTGTTCTTAGGCATCGATCTATGGGCCACCGCACGCGCATTTTCGTTTTGCTTGCCACCTCGATGGCACTTCTGGTACCAGTCGCAGTGGCGCAGAAGCCCCCCGCTCCCGCGCCTCCACCTCCACCTTCCACCACACCCCCAAACAGTCCTGCGGCTCCCCCTCTCCCGAGTTCGCAGCCAATTCAACCGAGTGAGGATCTTGTGATGTTTCTCGGGGGACGAGTTGCAACCAACGACGGCGCGCCGGTTCCAATCGATTCGCTGATTGAGCGCGTTTGCAACAACAGAGTGCGTCAAGAGGTATATGCATCTCCTCACGGCGATTTCAGCATGGAATTGGGATCGAGGACGGATTCTTTTCCTGAAGGCAGCGCCGACGCGGCTTCGCCGTTTGGTGTGTCTAGCAAGGATTCGGTCATGGGAATTCCACGACGCGAGTTGACGACTTGTGAGCTACGGGTCTCGGCCTCGGGTTTTCACCCCCGCGTCGTCAGCCTTCTGGACGTCGATAACTTCGGCGCCAGAATTGACGTAGGCGTTATTGTCGTGCAGAGAGGGGCAAAGCCTGAAGGCATGACGGTGAGCGCCATCCCCTACAAAGCACCCAAAGATGCCAGAAAAGCTTACGAGAGAGGGTTGCAGGCCGAAAGGAACGGCAAACTTGCCGATGCACACAAATATTTTGAAACTGCAGTGGAGATCTACCCCAGTTTCACGAACGCCTGGTATCAATTGGGTACGGTCTTACAGAAAGAAAACCAGAAGGACGCGGCTCGCAAGGCGTATACCCAAGCCACGACTCTCGATACCAAGTTCCTGCCGCCTTATCTGTTTCTCGCGTCAATGGCCTACGAGGCGGCGAACTGGACAGAGGTTCTTAAACTTACTGGTCACATCTTGGATCTGAATCCGTTGGATCAGACGGACGTCACGGGATACATCATGGATCTCGATCCGCTGAATTACGCCGAGGCCTATTTCTATAACGCCTTTGCAAATTACAAGCTCAACAAGATCGAAGCCGCTGAAAAGAGCGCGCTCCAGGCGGAACACGTAGACCTGCGCACTCATTTTCCAGAGCTTCATCTCTTACTAGCGGAAATCTTTGCCCGGAAAAACAACTACGCTCGGGCAATCGCGGAGATTCAAGCTTACTTGGCACTGGTTCCGCACGCGAAAGACGCCGATCAGAAGCGGGAGCAGTTGGCAAAATTGGAGAAGCTGAACGCCCCAGTGTTAACCAATGAAAAACCCGATCAGAGGTGAGTATCGCCTCTTTAGACCTGCGCGTTACCGCTAGAATCAGGCTCGTGACGAGGCTCGCCGGAGGACCTACCAGAAACTGGAAGATAATCAGGTCGCTGATTCCATTGCGCAAGATGACCGAGCAAAGAAGTAACTGAGATAAGCGCTCCCAAGAAGGAGCGTCCAACTGTGCCGGATTAGAATACGAACATGCACTTGGGCACGATCTATCTCATTGCGTCGTTAACTCCCGGTTAGCCGCGTAACTCAACATATTCTCTAACGGTCTGCCCAGGCCACGATAAAAGCGAGAGATGTAGACTTATTCGCACGCGGGCCGGGTAACCTGCGGTTAGGCCACCGATGCTGATCATCAAGATGCGAAGTAGGGAATGCCGCGAGATGCTCACGCGGGTAGGCTATGGCCGACTCGCGTGTGCCTCCAACAACCGGCCTTATATCGTTCCCCTTTATTTCTCATACGACGCCGACCGCTTGTGCTGCTTCTCCACCCTGGGCAGGAAGATTGAGTGGATGAGGTTGAATCCGCTGGTTTGCGTGCAGGTCGAAGAGATTCGGGGCCACGACGAATGGATGAGCATCGTGGTCTTCGGGCAATACGTGGAAGTTCCGAACGAACGCGAATTCGCGAAGAGCCGAGAGCAGATTCGCTCCCAGCTCCAGAAAAGGTCCTTATGGTGGCAGAGCGGATACACGGTGTCCCAAGTTCGCCGGAAGCCCAAACCTCCGGTCTCCGTGTTCTTCTTCATCCGCATTGAGGAAATAACAGGTCTTCGCGCGACTCCCGATACTAGAGAGAACGCAAATCGTCGCGTGTCAGCCAGATCGAAGAGCTGACATTTTCATCCGCTGCGGTTTTGAACCCAACAGTTTCAGCTTACGTCGTCGCACTTCTCTCAGGCTACTAAAGCGCTAAAAATTATACGAAATACCTACGAGAGGCACGGCATTGCTTCGAAGTCCGCCTTCGTCCAATTTGAGGAGTACGTTTCCAGTGATCACCAGCCGGCCCACCAGACGGTATTTTAGGCCTAGCGACGCCTCGGTGAGATTGTAATCCGTAGTTATCTGGGCGATGTCCGGATGAGTCGTCCCAGCGGTATACGTTCCGCAGGTGGCGCCAGTCGGATCAGTGGGGCCGGCGCAGTGTCCAAGACCCATGTAGGGTTGAGAGATGATCTCCGGGCTGTTGAACAAGCGCTGACCGTAAATATCAAACGCGGCCGTCAGTCGTTTCACGACACGAATGTCGGCGCCCACAATGTAGACGAAACGGTTGGGAAGCTTGCCCGTGTTTGTCGGCGTGGTCCCAGCAGGAGCGGGCACTATGTTAGTTCCAGCAAGCGTGGAATCGCCGTTCCATTCATAACCCACCTCCGCGTGCGGAGAGATGCGAGCCTTGTACGAAACGACTCCGAAAGGCTGCACCCCCGTGGCGCCAGAACCAAGGAAGTTCAATTCATCTCCGCTGGGTAGACGAACATCCACGCCGGCTGCCACGGCCCACCGCTCTCCGTTGTATACGTTGTATTTTCCGCGAAGAACGACGTCGCCGATTCCGGATGCGCTGCCCGAGTTAGAAAACGTAGCATTGAGGCATGGATTCTGCGAGGCACATTGGGGTGCGAGTACCGGATTGGTGAGATTGAAGGAATGCCATACATTGCCGGGGGCGCCAACCGCCGTAGGCACAACAGAATTCGGAACAATCGTGGCCTGCGACGTGACGCCCATCTGAACATTCAAAATCGGGATGGCGACCGAAAAATCGAGACGGTTTGTGATCCCGTAGGTCGCATAGATCGTGTATTGATGAATCGTAAGGTCGATGTTGTTCGACGTTTGTATAAAGTCGCGAACGAAGCACGGGGCCCCTGCATAACCATTTGCGGTTGTTAGCCCCGTCTGGTTATCGCACGACGGGATGTGCTGGGGATTAGGTACAGGAAATGCTTGATGCTGGAGGACAGCCGGAATGTTGCTCAAGCTTTGTCCATCTATCGAGCCAAAATTAAAGTATTGGTAGCTGAAGCCCAGGAATAGCTTGCGCTTCCCGATCGTGGTCGCGCGATTGCCCACGATTGGCCCGAGACTCTCATCGGTGGAAGGCGCGAAGGTCTTCAGAGCCGGGTCATAAACGAAAGTGATGCCGGAAGAGGGCGAAGCGATGGGCAACTGTGACGCCTGGATGCCGACGGCTTCATTGATGGGCGCGAATGTGGAAAGGAAACCACTCGAAAAATGTGCCGAGTGATGGTCTCCGGTGTACAACACCGACTGGGTCGGGTCCGTCGTAGTGCCGAATCCAAACGCGCCATACACCTGCGGAATTTGGCAGACCAGCTTGTTGCTCAAGGTGCCGTTCAGCGGGCACGTCTGGGCCGAGGTGCTTTCGGCGATGAGAAAAGATACAGCCGCGAGCAAGATCAAAACGGGATACCCGAGAAACGCACGTTTGAACATGAAGCCTTCTCCTTAATCTTGAGAGGTCAGGTCAGGCCGATGAGAAGATTGTGATCGGAACAGCCGTTTCATATCACCCGAAGGTGAGTCGGGCCGAGTCTATCCATGCCCTCTAATTTGGTCAAGATGTTATGCGGGCTGGTGGCTGATTTGTTTAAGCATCTTCACAAGGGTGTTTTCGGATTGTGGTTGAACGAGAGTCGCATTCACCGCGTCGCAGTCGCAACAACTCGTTCAGCGGACATCAAACGTGAGTTCCACCGGAGCAGGAGCTTTGGAGTCAGGACTCCCGGCATTGTATGACTCCCCTGTGCCAAGAACTTCGAACTTGGATCCTTTGTACTCGCCGACGGCTGTGACCGTTGCCTCCATAGAGCGAAACCCGTTTTCGCGGATGCGCTTGCGGAGATCGCTCATTTTGAACGTGTTGCCAGGCAGGAGCGCAATTTCCAGCAGTCCATTCTTCAGGTTGACGTCGACAGATTTCACGCCGGCCATTCTTTGTATGTTCGCGCTTAGGCCTCGGGCGCAAAGCCCACAATCTAACCCGTAAACTCGAAGTTGAATTCGAAGATACTCCGCGTGAACCGGCTCGATTGCGAGCAGCAATCCAGCGAGTACAATGCCGCGGAGCATGTTGGTCCAAGAAAAGCTCATCGCCGTCCCCGCAGGAAATAATAGGTCACACTAGCGACGGCACGCACTTTCTCAGCCGGCTGCACGCCGTTCGGTTGGTTCCAAAGGGCAAACAACACACCACCTTGGAAAGCTACGTTGCGGTAAGTACAAAGAAAGGTGGGGCCGGAAAATACTCCTGTTCCGCCAGAATTTGGTAAGACAACGATACCACTAGAATTTGGGGGCGGTGGCGGCGGGGCGGCGCCCTCATCGTGGCCTCCGGTACTCCCGGGCGGGGCCACGCCTCGCTGAGCCTGGCCGATCACTCCGCCCGTTGTCTCCCAGAAAAACCGCACATCGGGCTTGGGATAATCGTGGTCAAAGAACGGAGGTCTCCAACCCACGACCAAGCTGGTTAGTACCGAGTTGCTCTGACGGTCGTCTACGCCCCTGCTCCACGTGCCATAGCCTTGATAGCCAGCCCCCACCCATACATCGTATCGCCGCGAAACGTGTCCCGCCGCTGCGGCGACGTAATAACCTGGCTGACGACGGAGAGGCGGACCATCCGCACGCGGAACGTCCTGAGTTAAAGCAGATACCCCTCCATAAAGAGTGGCTTCATTTCGTGTGCCGATTGCTGGCGATTTGTGGAAGAAGCGCCAGCCCAAGATCACCTCGACTTGCGGGTCGCCGGGCATCATCGCGGTAAACCGACCCGTGGGAAGGTCTCCGTGATCAAGGTGGAAGGACGCCGAAGCTGAAATTTGGAGATTTTCCATGAGTCCGTAACTCAGCTGTGGGCCGAACATCGTCACCCCAGAGCGCCACATAAACGTTGTTTCGATGCTAGCATTGCCTGGACCCAAGATAGCCGTGGAATAGCCGAATGCGGGTCCCTCGCCATCTCCCCAAGCGGGCACCGCGCTCAAACAGAATATGCAAGAAAGAAGCGTGACGGCTCGCCATCCTGATCTCAAATTTCACCCCCGTATCCCCCGAGAGGCAGCCTGGACGGCGACATCGGTTGCGGCATTGTACTGCCCGTTCTCACCCCATTCAAGAAGCTCGTCAAGTAGACGGTCCGACGATCGTCTGCATACCCTTACTGGACGTTCGTGATCACCCAGGAGCCGTTCGACTTTGCGAATTGGAAGGTCGTGCGGCCCTTGACGCTTTTTGGCTTCTCCCCTTGTGGAGTGTATTCCTGCGTGACTTCAGCTGTCACAGTAGCGGTATTGCCGTCTGGGCCGATTTTCACACTCTCCGTTTGAACCTGCATGCGAATGGAACTGGCCTTCTCAAAGGAGGTTTTGTAACGAGTGTACAAGTTGCCCATATTCGGCCAAATCTGGTGCAGAGCGTCCGCATTCCTCTGCTCAAAAGCCTGTGCGTACCGTTTAACCAGGGCGAGCACGGCATCATTGTCAACAGGTGCGGAAACTGCTGGAGGCGAGACAGGCGTTACCACTGGAGGAGGCTGGTTCAGGGCCGCAAGCTTTGTGCCAATTTCGTCCACAAACCGTTGGGCGTCGCTTGCGTGCGGGCCGCCGGCTTTTGCGATGGCCTGGAAGCCAGTACGAGCGACCTCCAGTCCAGCCTTATCGTTCGTGGTCGAGGCTTGCTGATATCTGGCGACAATTTGCCCATAGGCAGTTTCGGCGCGCTTGTTCGCTGCGCGTTCATGCACTTCGCGTATCGCCTCTGGCAGATTATTAACATAGCCTTTGGCCTCTTCCGATCGTGGCCCCGCACTATCGGCCAGCGCCTGGAACCCTCGTTGCAAGTTGCTGAGTTGCTGGGCCGCAGCGTCATCGTCGCTCTGTTTGAGCTGATTGAACTGGCTCTCCAATTGGGTGAGGCGGCTCTGTTCGGCTTGATCGATCTCCGTGGGAAGCGCCCCAGCATCGCCCCCACTCTGCTGGATCTGACCTGCCTTCTGGCGGGCTGAATGGAAATCTCCGCGCTGCAAATCCTGACGAGCACTGCTCACATAACTGCTGGATAGTCTTGCGCGGACGTCTTGCAGCATTTTCTCTGCTTCGGGCTTCCGAGGACCATCACGTGAAGCTAGACGGCTAAGAATATCAGAGGCGCTTTGGAGACTGTTTATATCGCTCTTTTGAGCTGCCTGGCGCGCCTGCGAAAATAGTTTTTCTTCTTCCTGGCGTGCAGGAATTGTATGAGTGAGGTACTGTTGCGCGTCATTCTTGCGGAGTCCTCCGTCGCCTAGCGCAAGTATCTGATGTAGTTTCTTCTGCGCTTCCGCAAAGCGTCCGCCTGTGACATCGTCGTTTGCCTGCTGCCACAACTGCTCTTCCTTGCGCCGGAGGTCACGTAGGTTCTGATTTTGCATCGACTCTTCGATGCCAGCTTGCTTTTTCTTGATCTCTGCAGTGAACGGACCATTCAAATCCGCTGCCGCTGCAAGGATTTTCAGCGCGCCTTCGAGGTCATTCGAGGCGACCAGCTTATCCGCGGCATTCAATGCGTCGCGCTGCTGAACCTCAAGCGGATTCGGCTCTGGCTTCGCGGCCGGTTTAGCAACGGTTGGAGTGGACGCTGTCTCATGCGTGCGAAGCAACGTAGCTATGCGTATCAGTCCCCAAATCAGTCCCACTGCGCACAAAACCAAAGCACCAATTCGTGCGGCCTTCTTGCTATTTGAAGGTGGAGCTGCCCCTGCAACAGGGATGGCCTCAGGGATCGAAACTTGAGGAACCGGTTGCTTGATCTCCCTCCGCGGCGGGGAAGGAGGGGGCAAAGCAACCGTTGGAGAAGGAGCAGGAGAAGGCACAGCTGGAGCTGCCCGTTCAACAATCGGTTCTGCAGTGGGTTTGGTAACGGGTTTTTCTGGACGCTGAGGAGGCGCCGAGACTCGGGGAGCGCTGTCCGCAGGTGGTGGAGGTGCAGGCGGTGGAGCTGCTGGTGGAACTACCGGCTGCGTAGGCAATAAAACTGTCTGGCCCGCAGACGCCTTTGGCCCCGGAACCTCCGTTGGGGGGCGCGTTTCTTCTGGAGAGGCGACCTCTGGTTCCGGAGGCCCTTGCAGCCAGGCATACTCCTTGGACCGACTCACGATTGGCGCGGATATCACGGTTGCGGCGGCGGCCGTGGCGGCAGATTTCGCTGCGTCCAACTCTTCACAGACACGCTGGACGCGAGGATCGAAGACCTCAAGAATCTTCGCCTCAACAGCGAGGTCCAAAGTTTTCGTCGCCTCGACCAGTTTTCCTGCGCTGATCAGAGTACGAACCGCTTCCAGCTTTTCTTCCTGGTCTTTCTTTCTCTCGCGAGCCTCGAGCTCAACCCGAGCGGAATTTAGCAATTGATTTACATCGGTGTCTGGCCCCAGAGTCATGAGCGTCTGCTTGGCCAGGTCTATCGCATCGCTAATCTTTCCCCGGTTGATCTTGACCTTTATTTCGCGGATTCTCTGTTCGATGTGCTGCCGAGTTTCAAGTTTCCTTTGCTGGTTATCGGCCTGCTCTCGCAAAAGCTGCAGGTCCTTGTTGTCAGGAAATGTCTTGAGGCCGGCCAAGGCAGCCTGGTACGCCTCCTCAAAATGGGACGAATCAAAAAGCCTTTTCACCTCTTGAAAAATTGCCTGTTGTTGGACTTCCCGCTCGATCTCCGCCCGTTGGGCCTTCGAAAACTCGATGAGTCGGCTCAAATCCGTATTGCCGGGGAATTCCTTCTGGATCCTTTCTGATTGTGCAAGAACCTCGGTATATTTCTTTTCGTTGACCAATTTCTTCAAGGCCTTCAATTCGCCCTGCAGACGTTCGAGGCTGTCCTGTTTTTCTTTTTCCTGGAGGGCTAGAGCTCGCAGCTTGATTACCCCGGCATCCTTTGGGTGAGCCTCGCGAAGCGCGTCAAGCACGCCCATGGCGTCCTCAAATCGCCGCGCAGCCAGATGATTCCGGGCGTCTGCAAGTTGGCGTTGCTTCTGTTGCTCCGCGCGATCCTCACGCGCTATTTCGATTAGTTTTACGATGTCATTGTCTTTCGGATACTGGCTCTGCAGCTTGGCGAGCAACGCTAAACATTCCTCGTAATTGCGAGAGGTCAACAAACCTCGCGCTTCCGACAAACTTTTCAGTTTGCGCTGCTCGGCCTGCTCCCCGAGCGCCGTCTCGAGGAGCTTGGCGACGTCGTTGTCATTGGGATGTTCGCTCTGTAGCTTTCCGAGCAGTGCGAGGCATTCCTCATAATTCCGCGAGTGCAGCAGACCCCGGGCTTCGGTCAGACCTTGAAGCTTGCGCTGCTCGGATTGGTCCTTGTGAACCACATCAAGGAGCTTCGGGATTTCGTCGTCCTTGGGAAACTGCTTTTGCAATTCCGAAAGCAACGCGTTGCACTCATCGTACCTGCGACCAGCCAGCAATTTTCTGGCTTTTGCGACGCTTTGCTGCCGCTGCTGTTCAGCTTTCTCTGCCTTGGCCGTCTCGAGTAATCTCGAGACATCGGCTTCCTCTGGGAATTCTTTCTGAAGCGATATCAGCCGGGTGATGCAATCGTCGTAGCGCTTCGCTGCTAGGATGTTTCGCGCCTCGCTCAAGGAATCCAACATCCGCTGTTTTCGCTGATCGTCGAGTACATTCTTTTGAAGCTGCAGGGTTTCGTCGTCGCTCGGGAACTCCTTGAGGATGGAGTTCAGCAAAGTGGTGCAAGCGTCGTGCCGCCTGGCGGCAAAGAGGCTTCGAGCTTCCGTAATAGACTGCGATCTTCGTTCTTTTCTCTGATCCTCGAGGACATTCCTTTGAAGTTGCAGCGCTTCGTCGTCGCCCGGGAACTCCTTCAGGATGGAATTCAGCAGGGAAGTACAATCGTCGTAGCGTCTCGCCGCTAGCAGGCTTCGAACTTCCGCAACAGATTGCGCTCTTCGTTGTTTTCTCTGATCCTCAAACACCGTCTTCTGGAGCTTGAGAATCTCATCGTCGCCAGGGAATTGCTTTCGAAGTTCAGCAAGAAGCGCCGTGCACTCGTCATAGCGGCGATTTGCCAGCATGCTGCGGGCATCAGCCAGACCCTGTGATCTTTTCTGGTTCGACTGATCTTCCTGGGCGGTCTCAAGGAGCCGGGGAATCTCGTCATCATCCGGAAATTCCTTCCGCAATTCGACCAGAAGCTGGATGCATTCCGTGTAATTCTGTTGCGTCCACAAGCCGCGCGCCTGCTGCATTTTCTCGAGGAATTGCGCGCGCCTCTGGCGCTCTGCTTTTTCGTTAGTCACTTGTAGCTGAAGCGCTTTTGCCTGCTGATTGGTGGATTCCGCTTCCAGGACTTTAGCCAATAGCTCCTCGGCTTCTTCCAGGAGGCCTTGCGCCAAGCGTTGCTCGGCAGCGTCAATCCATTCGGCGATTTGGCGAGCGCGGTCCATTTCTTGCTGGACGCGCTTCAGCAGTTCTTGAGCGGGTTCAAAGGTGGGGTCCAACTGCAACACAACCTCTGCCTCCATCCTTGCTTCTTGCGCTTTCCCTTCGGCGAGTAACTCCCGTCCCTTTTCAATCTGCTGCTGCAACTTCGGCCGAATGAGAATGCGTCTGAGTTCGGTATTAGCCTTTTCCAGAAGATTCCTGGCTTGTGTGTTCGTTGAATCGATTTGAAGCGCTTGGCGCAGCAAATCACGAGACTGGGAATAGTCACCCTGCTCCGACAATGTGCGCGCCTGGACCACCAACGCGGCGACGGACTCTGCCTGCAAACTCTTGCAGATCGGATCCAGGTCAAGCAGGACTTCTTCCATCGACTGGTATCGCTCGTCAGGCGATTTACGCAGAACTCTTTGAATGACTTTTTCAAGGGCTGCAGGACAATCGGGGATCGTATCTTGCAACGGGGACGGTTCCTGCTGGCAAATGCTATGCATCAGGCTCGCTGGAGTCGCTCCTCGGAATGGTCTTTGGTATGCCAGCAACTCATACAAAAGAACTCCGAACGACCAGATATCCGAGCGCGCATCCGCATGCTCGCCGTGATATTGCTCGGGAGACATGTAGGCAAAAGTACCAAGCAGCATACCGGTCTGTGTTTTTGAAGTTTCCAGGACGCGGGCGATGCCGAAGTCCACAACCTTCACCGTGCCGTCTCTGGTGAGCATCACGTTATCGGGCTTGATATCGCGATGGATAATTCCGCGTTTGTGCGCGTAGTCCAGCGCGCGGCAGGCTTGCAAAGCGTAAGTAAGTTTCAATGGAACAGGCAGGGCTGCCCGGCGGCTGATGAGCTGATCTAGACTCTCACCTTCTAGCAGCTCCATCGCGATATAGGGAATGCCGTCCGCATCGCCCAAATCGTAAATCGTGACGATGTTGGGATGCTGCAAGCCGCCGGCCGACTGGGCCTCTTGGTAAAAGCGTTGGAGCAAATCGGGGTATTCGGCCAGACCCGTAGTAATCGTCTTCAGTGCGACGAGACGATTGATAATTGGATCGCGAGCCCGGTAAACGACACCTCCAGCTCCGCGCCCAAGCTCTCTCTGAATCAGGTATTTGCCTAACTTCTCCAAGCTCATTCACCAGCTATCGCGAGCCCGTCGAAATTCATTGCGTCTTGGTCCCGACCTTCAAACATACATACATGGGCCGAAGAGACATCATTCTGGTCAAATCCGAAGCATTTTGACGAATGCCACCATGCTTAGGAACGGCCCAATTCGGTGCCAGCCAAATTGCAACCAGCTCACCCAGCTCAGAGGAATCGGATTATCTCTGGGCTTGTAGCCGGAATCTGCTCACACACTCCCTATGCGTCTGCTGCACACACCAAAACCTTTGAACATCAACAGCCGAAACACTTCGAGCCGGATAGGGGGAGGGCACACCTCCACCGCCCCTATTCTGTCGAGGCTAATATACCTTAAAGGGGCAGCGAAATACTTGAAATGCCATATCCTACTTCCCAAGGATAAACCAATGACTGCGCGAAGAATCGCGAACCTAGCAGTGGCACAAGTCAAAGCAAACCAGTGGCATAGCGGAATGCCACAAAGCCCCGAAACGTGGAGGATGTGGTAATTCAGGAGAGCTCAAAGCAATCGGAGGGATCAAGCCGGAGCACCAGGACTGCAGACCCTCCAGACTGTCCCTAAGACTGTTATTTTTGAGGCGCGCGATACAGCGAAAGCGACGCATCTTGCTTACGGCAATGTGAATGTCTTCGGCGAGGAAGTGTTGGTGCGAATGAATGGTGCCGGGGGCCAGACATGCACGATACTGCCACAAGCTATGTTCTTTGTTGACTTAGTGGCTTAATCGCCTTGAAAGCCTCTGGCATCATCGAACAAGGATGTGCGACGGCTCGCAAAGCAGGTCGACTTCCATGCGGCCCCAGCCATCGAACGGAATCGGCAGCTCGTGTGGGCGCCATCTGGAAACGCCTCTTGGGGTCGTCCTGCAACCCACTTAGACTTCCAAGTACCTCCATCAATTGCTGCTCATTTTGTCGTAGGTCGCCTTAGCTGACCGGCGTGCTGGTCTGGATGGACTTCTGGGCTTGCCTGCCCGTGGCTTCGAGTAGTAGGCCATCAGCCCGCTATTTACGAGCTGATTGATCGAACACCCTCGCGCATCCGCAATTCTCTTGATCCTACGGATGAGACGGCGCAGAAGGACCACCTGCGTCTCCCTCGCGGTTTGCTTCTTCCTGCCTTGGAGAGTGACGAGCTTGATGGTGTTGAGGTTGACGGCCAGTAGCGCATCGTTGATCGAAGCAGACAAATCACCTTGATATCTCCGCTTCGAGCGAAGCAGTTTGTCCAGACCGATCAATAAGCGGACGTTGAATGCATCGAAGCCGATGTTCCTGCGTTTTGGCACAGGGCCGCACCTCCAACCTTTGAGGGTCACCGCAGCAAAATTCTTGCGGCGGTTTGTTCGGTACGATATATACGCGGCCCTGGAATTTCATTCAAGCGTTGGCGCCAAAACGCACAAAGAAAGGAGACCGGCAATGCAGAAGACTAGCATTACACGGGCAAGGGGTAGCAGGGTTTTCAAAGGGCGCCAACTCACGATCGGACTGGATCTGAGTACAATGACAGTGCCCCGATGACCCAAGAATAGAGGCGTCTCAGGGCAGCACGCGTCCACAATGCCTCGTTCAAACGATAAGCACAGAATTATCGAGCACTAAAACGTTGTTAGCCCGTACTACCGCTCCCTTTGGGGCGAGGATCTGCATCACGGATATTGGATTCGCGGGGACGAAAGAAAGGAAAAGGCTCGTCCTGACCGTGGATTTGCGAAAACACATCACGACTCGTAGGAGTTGCGAAACTCACGCGATTTCTGTCACTTTCTTCCCAGCAGTGAGATAAGCGGGCTAGCCTCCCTCGTTTCGCTTTGCCGATATCGAGATCAGAGAGGCAAGACTGTGTGCCCTTGAGGCGCTTTTTGCTGGACTTGTACTCGAGCACGAAACTAGTGTACACTGTCTACGTATGAAAAACATCACCCTCAGTGCGGATGAACAGCTGATCGAACAGGCGCGCCTGTTGGCCAAATCCCGGCACAAGACGCTGAATGCCATGTTCCGCGAGTGGCTGGAACAGTTTACAGCACAAAGCGGCGGCACCCAGGAGTTCGACGCGTTGATGAAGCGCCTGAAGCATGTAGAGGCCGGCAGCCGCTTCAGCCGGGACGAGATGAATGAGCGGTAAGTTCTTTCTCGATACAAACATCTTTGTGTATTCCTTCGACGCGAGTTCGCCGAAGAAAGCAGCGCAAGCCACGAAGCTGATCAGAAAGGGAATCGAGACGCGCGGCGGAATTGTCAGCTATCAGGTGGTGCAGGAGTTCTTTAATGTTGCGTTGCGCCGCTTTACGAAGCCCATGAGCAGCCTAGACGCGGAACAGTATTTGTCGACCACGTTTCGTCCACTCCTGGCGGTACATTCCTCGCCGGCTTTGTATGGAGAAGCACTGCGGATTGGGTCCAGATTTCGGTTGGCTTGGTACGACTCGCTCATTGTGGCCTCGGCGATCGAAGGGCAGTGTGACGTTCTTTACAGTGAAGACTTTCAGGACGGGCAGAAGATTGGAAGCGTTACTATCTCCAACCTGTTTACCTAACAGAAGAACGTTCTTGGCCGAACACTCCTAGCTGCACGGTGATCGGCGCTAGGTTGAGTCTCGGACGGTATGGTGCCGGGGGCCGGAATAGCACCCTAGGTCCATCACTGGAATTCCGACTCGAACTTGTTGCCTGAGTATTTCCTTCTCAGCATACGCATGCGTGTAAAGCGCTTGGAATCAGGTGGGTAGGTGTCGCGCGCCACGCGTCTTCGATTGACTTACACTCGAGGTGGCCGCATGACGCTGGTAAGAGAAGGGAATCGGAATGTTCAAAACTTCCCAAGCTTCGGACGTGGGTTCGATTCCCATCGCCCGCTCCATAACTCACGATGATTCAATTGGCCTTACACACCTAGACTAGTAGAGTCCGCCTCGAAAATGGCCCTTTTTGGACCCCAAATGGACCCCAGGCGATCAATTGGACCCTGATGTTTCGCAGACAAGCGGGCCAGTCGGGATGATCAACAAACCTGGCTGGCCCGTCTTTCGTGCCTTCGATAGCAATCCTGCCCCCATATGAGGCGTACTCTCGCATAAAGCCAACCCTTCGGTTGAAAGAACCGAAGGGTGCGGCACCCCGCCGGGATTTATGCTCCACCCGGCCGTAAACTCTCTCTGTCTCCGTTGACTCGCTCATGGGTGAGGTCCTAACATGAGAACGAGGTCCTATTATGGACCCCGTGATCGGCCAGGCGCTGGGCCACTACCGGATTGAAGCAAAACTCGGCGAGGGCGGCATGGGGGTGGTCTACCAGGCCTTCGATACTCATCTCGACCGGCCCGTAGCCATCAAAATCCTGCGCGCTGATGCTACCACCAGCCCCGAGCGCCAGCGCCGCTTCGTGCAGGAAGCCAAAGCCGCATCGGCTCTGAATCACCCCAACATCATCCACATATACGACATCAGCTCATCTGGGGACACGGATTTCATTGCCATGGAGTTCGTGGCGGGCAAGACGCTCCACCAGTTGATCGGCAAGAACGACCTCCTACCCTTGAGAGACACACTGAAGTATTCGATCCAGATCGCCGACGCCCTGGCCCGCGCGCACTCGGCCGGAATCGTGCACCGCGATCTCAAGCCGGCCAACATTATTATCGACGAGGAAGGCCGCGTGAAATTGCTGGATTTCGGCCTGGCCAAGCTGACCGAGAAGACTGTCGATTCCGAGGCCGCCACGGCGACGATGACCGCTGAGGACGCCCCGCTGACAGAAGAAGGCTCGATGGTCGGCACCGTCGCCTACATGTCACCCGAGCAGGCCGAAGGCAGGAAGGTGGATGCGCGTTCCGATATTTTTTCTTTTGGCTCGGTTCTCTACGAAATGGTCACCGGCTGCCGGCCATTTGAAGGCGCAACCAAAATGTCCACAATTTCGGCAATCCTGCAGAAGGAGCCGCCGCCACCTGGGGGCCTCGCGCCGAATCTGCCGGCTGAGCTCGAGAAGATCATCCTACGCTGCCTGCGCAAGGACCGGGACCGCCGCACGCAGCACATAGATGATATCAAGCTGGCGCTCGAGGAACTAAGGGATGATTCTGCGTCCGGCAAGCGATCGCTGGCCTCGAAGGGCAGCGATCAAGCTCCTGCCAGCGATTCGGACTCAGTAAAGACCGCGAAACCCGAGGAGCCGCCCGCCTTGGTGCGGAAGCTTTTCGGATCGGCGGGCCTCAAACCATACCGCCTTTGGGAAATTCTGCACATCAAGATCTGTTTGCGCTCTGTATTGCTCGTGTATCTGGCCTGGCGGTTCAAAAACGTGACAAGCGGAACATGGAGCCTGGCGCTGTTCTTCGCGATCTTATTCTGCGGCACGATTCAATCCATCATGGCCGCGGCTTTGCTCTTTGCGGGCAGTATGGACAGAGAATTCCTTCGTAGCCAGGCGCGAAAGTCCGCGCCCTGGCTTCGCGCGTTCGGGCTGGCGAATGGCGCGCTGGCGATAAGCATGGCGGTATGGATGGCCGATGGGCACACGATCCTGGCCGCGCTAATCGCATTCCTCGGGATTGCAATAGGAGTAACCGCGCTGACACTCAAGCCAGTGATGGACCGGGCGGCGATCTACGATTCAAACCGCTGATAGCCTGTCTCTGGCGAATTGTTATTTCGCCCGCCACAGGGCATGCAACATTGTTACAAGGTCCTCCAGGGGGTGCGATGGGCCAGACGAAGTTTTCGGTAGGGACAATACTTGCGGTTTTGGTGTTGGTGGGATTGTTGGCTCTGGGTCGGCACTTCTACGGCGGGAGAGCAGTTCCGGCAGGACAGCCGCCACTTGTCTCGCTCACCTCAACGAACTTTGACCAACTGCGTGCGGCGTTCAATTCGGCATCCGGCGAAGTGCGTATCGTTCTACTGCTTTCTCCAACCTGACCAACCTGTCTGCGGGGGTCTTCCGCAGTTGAAGACGTTCTGGCGCAAAATACAAATCCACACATCCGTGTGTTTGCGGTGTGGGAACCAATTCTGCCAACTGACTATTCCAGTCCCGGCACGGCTGTCTTGGCGCGGCTGTCTGACCCGAGAGTTGAGCACTACTGGGATAAGAGCCACCTGTTCGCAGAAAAACTGGGACACAAGATTGAGTCTGACGTAGGTCAACCTCAGCGAAATGCTGCACTCGCACAGGAATTCAGTGGGATGAAGTCGCTGTCTACCCTCCGGGCGCACACTGGGATGAACAACTTCCGCGTGCCGCCTTCTTGAATGGCCCGGTGGTTCGTTCGCTTGATTTCTCGAAAGCTGTCACAGACCTGCTTTCCAAGTGAATCTCCAGCTACCGCGCCGCCAAAGCCCAAGGCTGTTCGTTCTCGTAGTCAGAAACGAATTTCAAGCTATGACAAAGCAAGTGGAAGCTTGCTGTAGCTCGCCAGCAGCGATCTGCTACTGTGGCACGATCCCTCAAATTCGAAGTGCCGCACAAGGCTCCTCAGCGCGGCTTCTAGTTCACTTCCTCGAAGCGGCCAGCAGTCGCATTCCAGCGAAAACTCTGTTTCTTCACCTCTGGCTGCGGCTTTTTGTTCACCGTGCAGCGGGTTTCTGCGCTAAGCATTTCCACCTTGCCTGCCGCGTCGCGCAAGTACGCGATCTTTGCCTCGCAGACCCACTCGGTGTGACTACCATCTTCGTCGTCATTGCTGTCCGCGTAGGTCCCCTTGTCTAGCGAGAGGACTTGTTCCGCTGCGAGCAAACTCAACACTACAAGCCGATTCGCGCTCTTGGAGTCGGGACCGCCGCAGCAGGGATTTTCATTCAAGTAGGCTCCCAACTCCACCAGCCGCGCTCCCATTGCTTCATAAGTCTTCGAAAACTCCACATGATACAACGGTGCACATCCTTCGCAATCTTTCGCGATAGGTACAAGACGCAATGTCGCCGACTCGTGAGTTAGCTCGACCACGGCAGGGCGTTCGTCGTACCACTCCTTCATATCGGTGTTGCTCGACTCGCAGCGCAGCGCGAGAACTGCCTCGATTCGACCCTCATTGCGCAACGAGAAGAGCACTCTCACGGCCCACAGGTCGGTATCTTGCGCACCCGGCCATTGTTCCACCACGTCGTTGCACGAATTCCGAAAGTCTTTCGGTAAGCTCGCGATGATCGGCTTTGCGGCCTCAGGCGAGAACGGAACAGGTTTGCTCCCGCTGGCTTCAGCAAGCGTCGCTTCCAGCGACCTCCGTGCGACTGAAGACAGCGCGATCTTGTCATTGCTCTGGGGTAGGTTCCTTTGGCCAAACGCAGTTGCAGAGCAGCCCAAAAGGAACACAAGACAGGGCATGCTGTGTTTCAACCCGACGAAGGACCGTCCAGCAAACAATCTCATCCGGCTATTACGAGGCATGTTCTGGGCTCCGCGTGATCAGTGGTTTTGCAAAGTCTTTCCACTCTTATCGATTTTATGCGCTGCGGTGGAATCTGGTCCGAAAAACACTGCGTGGCGGACGAAGGAATCAACATCACATCTGAAAGCTCAGGAAGGAGGACATCGTGGCAACGTTCGACCCGCTGAGGCACTACGGGGCGAACCAAGCCCGGTTCCGTAACTACATCAATCTCTGCCTCGCGAATAAGTTCAGAACCATGCATTCCAAACGCATGAAGGATGCCCTGTGTCGCCCCGGAAACCTCTCCCTCGGGGGAGAAAAAGCAGACGAAGACCTCTGCTCCGTTGATGAACTCCGCCACAAACATTCGGCGCACTTGCGTGCGGCCCAGAAGGCTTGCCAAAAGCAGAGTCACGATAGGGCATTCCTTCAGGAGTTCCTGAACTTCGTGCGGCGGGAGGACGCGAAGGCTCTGCCAACTATAGAGGCCCTCATGACGACTGGAACGCGGGGCGAGGCAGCTTATTGGCTGGGGGTCGCGGAACTCGAATTTGACCGGATGCATACTCGGGTGAGGCATTTGGCGAGATGCTTCGTGAGCGGTGAGCCAGTGCCGATCTGCTTCCGCTCAAAATAGTAGCACGATGCAAGGCGGGCTTTTTTGTTGGAGTCCTGAGTGTTTTGCTTCATTCTTGGTGCGTGTGGAACGCCCTCGTATCGGTCGCATGCTGGCTAAAGACGCACGAAGCTCTTGCCGTCTGGATAGAAGGAATTGCTCTCTTGGCGATCTTCCTTTGGGACAGAAAAGACAGTCGTCAGCAACATAAAGAAACACTCAAGCAGATGGCGATTATGCAGAGCCACGCTGACGCCAGTAGAGACAACGCCATCGCAGCCAAAGATGCGCTTGAACGCGAGTGGCTTCCCCACTGGCATCTTGCTATGCAAAACATCGAGAGAGGCGTAACCCGATTGAAAGTTTCTAACCTCTCCAAGAATTCGTCCCGTGTTACTCATCTTCGCGTCCGAATTGAGGCAGAACCTCGCAGCGTCAAGCAGTTTGAGTTGGACCTGCCAATGCTTGGAGAGCGTAGTGAAAATGTGGATAGCAACATCGTGGCATACATCATAGATACGGTGCGACCTCTAGCATTGCAAGGTGCATGGCAAGGCGTACTGGAAATTGCTGTCGTGTTTTTGCTCGCCCACACTGATGAGCCACGACCGAGCAAATGGTTTCCATTTAAGTTGACAGTGCGCGATGGGAAGGTCATAGAAGTGAAACCCAAGATGCCGTACATCGCGGCGGACTTGTCAGAGTGAGGCAATGATGGAAAGAGAAGGAACCCTGCATATCGTTTGGGTGAACCGGGGACAAGCTGACCCACAATATAGCGTCGGGTTTGCAGATTACCGATCTTCGGGTGGGGCTATGAAGCAGAAAAGGTTTCATGGGTGGAAAGAGTTAGAGCGTTTTCTAACCCAAGAGATACAAGTAACTCCAGATCATCTGATTTCCACACTGGACGGATTGCGCGACGAAGGGAACGCAAGCATCTTTAATGTAGTGCTATCGGATGAGCAGCTTGCGGCTGTGGGTCTGAAATAGAAATGACAAACAGAATCACAGTGCGTAAAGGCGAGAAGCCACTTTTAGTGATCGACGGCACAGGTGACGCAAGCAACCTTTGGTTGTGCGACCCTATCCAGAAGGGTTTTTTCTCCTACTCGGTCGAAAACCAACAACCGAAGACCGGGATTTATCAGCGTAAAGATAAAGGCTGGATAGGTGTTTCAATCGGACAGGCTGAACCCACGCTGGGATGGCAGCGGATAACTGACCGAGAAACCGTCAAGCTCCTGAACGCAATGGAAAAGGCTGTTCTTCTCTGGATAAGAAAGGGAGGGCATGCGGTTTCCGCATAAAAGAGCGTCCGGTTACGCTTTTTCCAGTTCATGCGCATACTCGTTGTGAATCCGAGTGCAAAAAGAAAAGGGGCCGGACATTGCCAGCCCCGCCCGTACCTCACCAAACCCCGCCGTACCGTGCCTCACCCATGCTCACCATACCATGCCTAAACTACGCGGCTAGTTTAGCACCGCATCCATCCGCGCAAAATCTGTAATGGGTGTGGGGCAGGGAACTACCCTACTTGCCGTTTTCCATCGTTTTCCATTTTCCTGCGGATTCCGATGAAGGTAATCAGTGTTCCCGCTGATCGTGATCAGCGTTCCGGGTTGGTGTGATCAGTCGTCGGAGCGAAGCGACGCTGGTTTGTGCATTTTGTAGAAAGTGATTACGATCGTCAAGCTTGTTGTTGTTGAAGCTGTGGGAAAGTGGAAATCGCTCCTGCGATTTCCAAGGGCGCTTTTTGCCCGTCTTTTCCACAGCTTTTGGCCCGCCGATTCATTCACTTTTCCTCCTTCACTCCTTTCTGTTTCCGTATCGAATCCCCACGCATCTCGATGCGATGCGCGTTGTGCACCAGCCGGTCGAGGATGCCATCGGCCAGGGTGGGATCTCCGATCTGTTCGTGCCAGCGGGCTACCGGCAACTGCGAAGTCAGGACCATCGAGCGCGTCTGGTAGCGATCCTCGGCGATTTCCCAGAAGTCTCTTCTCTCCGGTTCCGACATCGGGGCCATGACCCAGTCATCGACGACCAGCACATCGATGCGATTCAGCCGCCTCAGCAGTTGCCGCAGACTGCCATCGGCCCGCGCCAGGCTCAGATCCCGGAACAGCGCCGCCGCCCGCGTGTAGTAGACCCGATAGCCATCCCGGCAAGCTTTCTGCGCCAGTGCCGAAGCCACATAACTTTTGCCCACTCCGGTGGGACCCAGCACGAAGATGTGTTCGTGGTTGGCCACCCAGCTAGACTCTTGGGCCAACGCACGGATCACGCTCCGGTTCAGTCCTCGCTCGGCACGATAATCGATGTTCTCGACGCAGGCAGATCCTCGCAAGCGAGCGGCAAGGACCCGCCGAGTGAGGGCCTGGTTCTGACGCCAGTTCCACTGCTGATCGACGAGTAGTGCCAGACGGTCGAGGAAGCTCAACTCCCGAGCGGTTTCATCTTGTTCCTGATGCTCCAGTGCTTCGACCATTCCCTGAAGCTTGAGAGCATAGAGTTGTTCTTTCATTGGTTGTTGCAACATGAGCATCTCTCCTTTTCTACTCGAAGTACTCAGCGCCACGAATGTTGTCATGCGATGGCGGAAGAGGTAGCGGTGGCGGTTCTGGGAGTGGTTGTTGATCGAGCGAGTTCTTCAGGATCGATTTCACGCTCTGGTAGCGGCAAGCACCAGTCCGTATGGCTCGATCGGCAGCTGCTTCCATCCTGGTCGAGGAGTACTGCTCGGCCAGTCGGATGATCCCGAGGCAGGATCGATAGCCCATCTCCGGATGCGGTTTCTCGGCGAGGATCCGTTCAAACAACTTGGCCGTGTGCGGTCCGATCTGTTCGGCCCAGTGCACCATGCGTGAGGGTGTCCACTCGAGATGTGCTTGATGACTCTTCGGCCGGTGTTCTGTCTGCGTGATGGCCTGTTCTCGTCTATGACTACGGACGTGCGAGGCTACCCGCTGTCCCTTGTGAAAGATCTCGATGGTGGTCGGTGTCGCTCGAACTTCCACGCGTTCTTGCACCAGCGTGTAGGGCACGCTATAGAGGTTGGCGTCGAAGGCGATGTGGTAGTCGATGTTGACTCGGGCGTAGGACCACTGGCTCATGTCGAAGGGCTCGGCGGGCAGCGCTCGCAAAGCGTTGCGTTCGACCGCTGCGAACACACTGGCACGCGATCCTTCGCGCTTCCGGAACGGTCGGTGGTTCAGCCGCTCGAGCAGTTCGCGGATCGCATCATTTAGATCCGCCAACCGAAAAAACTTCTGGTGGCGTAGGGCGGCAAGGATCCAGCGTTCGACAACTTGCACGCCGACTTCGACCTTGGCCTTGTCTTTCGGATGGCGAGGGCGCGCCGGCACGACTCCCACGCCGTAGTGCATCGCAAACTCTTGGTAGGTGGGGTTGAGATCCGGATCGTAGCGGCAGGCACGGCTCACTCCCGTTCGCAGGTTATCCGGGACTAGCAGTCTGGGCACTCCAGAAAAGTATTCAAAAGCATGAATGTGAGTGCTGATCCAGGCAGCCAGCTGCTGGTCTCGGGTGGCTTCGGCATAAGTGTAGGAACTCATGCCCAACACCATCACGAACAACGACGCTGGCCAGATTTCGCCGGTAATCGGATCGTGCACCGGAATCGTGGCACCGGCCCAGTCCACGAAACCCTTCTCGCCAGGCTTATGTACCTGGCGAAGAACTACATCCTGCTTTCGGCGCCAACGTTGGTAGAGCCCGCAGAAGCGACTGTAGCCGTACCCTTCCGGGTGCACCTGCCGGTATTCTTCCCAAGCCAACTGCAACGTCAGATGGCGATGCTGCTGCAACTGCGAGTGCAAGTTGGGAAAATCCGGGAGGACTTGTTCGGGGAGTCGTTTTACCACCTGCTGCTCTCCGAACAAGGCCTGCTCGACGCGCTGCTCGTCCCAGCCTTCCGGAGTCGGCCAGGCTATCCCGGCCGCTGCTGCCCTCTTCAGGTAGTTATGGACGGCTCCCTGACTGATCGAACAAGCTCGGGCGATCTCCCGTTGCCCCAGCCTCAGCTCAAAACGGAGGCGGAGGACTTCCTTGATCTTACGCATGGACATTCTCCTGGTTGGCACGCTGTTGCTCCTCTAAGTTGTCTTCGGAGAACAGCTTGCCTTCTGTGATGTCCAGCGTCACCTCGCCCTGTGGAAAACATTCCGAGCCATCGTGATCACCGTTCCCAGGATCACGATTGAGTGATCACGATCATCCCGGAATCACTGATCACCTTCCGTCGGAACACTGATCACGATCATCCCGGAATCGCGATCACGATCGTTAGGAATCGTTGATCACCATCCCCAGGAATCCCCATTTTCCATCATTTTCCAATTAGGGCGTTCCGCAAATCGACAAAATGCCGCCAATCCAGCGTGTTTTTGAGTTATATTGCAAGCTTCCCAAGCTTCCTCTAGCAAACCCTAAATCGCTGGAATGGCGGCACTTATACGCGACAAAGCAGTTGGTAATTGGAAAATGATGGAAAATGGAACCGTTTCGGCGTCGAACTTATGCGCTGATTCGCTTGCCAAGCTAGTCAGGCCGACTGGCCTAGACCTGTCTTGCCGCAGGGCACGGCTTGCCTTCGTGTCCCTTCGCCCTGTGGTGCTTGATCTCAGCGTATAAGCTCTCACGTCGTTGTTGCACTTCCGCGCGTTCTTCGTCCCCATGGACCAGATCAGGACTGAGCAGATTGAGTTTGTTATTCAAAGCGACGAGCTGACTCACCAGTTCGTCCTTCACTTGGCAGTTCATGAATTCATTGTACTCTCCTATCCAAACCGGGATTTTGTGTTTGACCAGATCTTCGCGTGTCGCAAACCTCATTTCAACTTCCGTATCACCTGTCCGGCTGACCACTATCGCCGTCACCCGGTTGAGTGCTTACAATGGTGACGAGCGATTGGAAGTAGCCTACGTAACGTGTGCCAGGGACAAGAAATGCTGAAGCTAGACTACATATCGTGTATTTTGACCATTATCTCGACGGTTTTAATTGGGAAAAAACTATGGCAAGGTTGGGTCATTGCGGGAGCAAATAGCATCATCATTTGTGTGATCGGTATGCGAAGCGCTCAATTTGGATTCGTTCCAGCTAATCTTTTCTGCATCGGTCTCTACGCGAACAATCTACGGAATTGGCGACCGAAAACCCAAGTGTAGGCTACCCTGCTATTCCAAGGAATTCAATGTTTGCGACCCCGAGCGCTATAATGAGCCCACCTCCGCACCGAACGTGAGCGGACGTGGCAAACACTTCAGAAAAAGGGCCGAGGTTTGAGGTGGTTGTTGCCTGCGAAACTCTAAGTGAGAACGAAAGTTGAGCGTCGCCAAAGAGGTACCGGTCGGTGCGAGCTACAATTGAGACCAGCCGACTCATTCTGCGTCCTTTCGAGTTAGGCGACGTTGAGGCGGCGTTCGCGTGGTTCAGCGATCGGATCGTCATGCGCTTCACTCCTAGTGGTCCTGATATTTGCATCGAGCAGACGAAGGCCCGGCTAGCCAACTATCAGGAGCACCAGGCCGCACACGGCTTCAGCAGGTGGATCATGTTGGATCGTAGCGTGGGCCGCCCGATCGGGGATTCGGGACTGCTCGCGCTACACGAATACGGTTGGATCGACCTCGGTTTCCGCCTCGCCCAACCCTATTGGGGCAAGGGCTAGCCGCACTTTCGCAGTTGCTGACATTTTTCGGCTTTTTTGCCCCTATTTTTATTGTTAAGGCGTGTGTTTTCATCGGCGCCCTCCCGGAAAACGGTAGAGTGGAGACCAAGTGCCTTCCCTTTGACAACGGACTTCTGGCAGTCTGTCGTTAGCATGTTTCTACGCAGCAATAATCGTAAAAAAGACGGCAAAGACCATCGCTACTTCAGCATCGTAGAAAACCATCGCATCAGTTCCGGCAAGACGGTGCAACGAACCGTTCTCTATCTCGGCGAAATCAACGATCAACAACAAGCGGCCTGGCGCAAGTCGCTGTCGGTGTTTGATGAACAGCAGCAAGAGTATGCGAACTTGAGTTTGTTTCCCGACGACCGCGAGATTCCCGCCGATGCCATCGACAGTCTGCAAGTAAAATTGAGCGGCCTTGAGCTGCGGCGCCCTCGTCGGTTCGGCAGTTGTTGGTTGGCGTGCGAGTTGTGGCGTCAACTGGGCTTGCATGAGTTTTGGGATGCTCGCCTTGCCGGATCGCGCGAAGACGTCCCCTGGGAAAAAGTGTTGCAGCTACTGGTGGCGAACCGGCTACTGGATCCGGGTAGCGAGTTTCGCGTGCATCGCCAGTGGTACCTGACTACCGCCATGGATGTGTTGCTCGGAACCGATTTCGCGGTGGCCGAAAAGGATCGCTTGTATCGCTGCCTCGACCGGGTGCTCAAACACAAGCAGGAACTCTTTCTATGGCTGCGTCAGAAGTGGGCCGATCTGTTTCAAGCGGAATTCGAAATTCTGCTCTACGACCTGACCAGTACGTACTTCGAAGGTGCGATGGAAGAGAACCCTAAGGCCAAATACGGTCACAGTCGTGATAAACGGACGGACTGTTTGCAGGTGGTGATTGCGCTGGTGATCACCACCGATGGGTTCCCGTTGGCCTATGAAGTGATGGACGGTAACACCAGTGATCGCACCACCCTGCGCGGGTTTCTGGACCAGATCGAAAAGACTTACGGGAAAGCAAAACGCATGTGGGTGATGGATCGCGGGATTCCGACCGAAGAGATGTTGCAGGAGATGCGGGATCCGGCACGCGAGATTTTCTATCTGGTGGGAACACCGAAAGGCAAGATCCAACAATATGAAAAGAAATGGCTGGATCTGCCCTGGCAGCAGGTTCGAGAGTCGGTGGACGTGAAACTGTTTGAGCAGGACGGCGAGCTCTATGTGTTGGCCAAGAGTGAAGGAAGAAGAGCCAAAGAGACCGCCATGCGCCGCAAGCGTCTGGCTCGCTTGCTCAAAAAGCTCCGGGCCATGCGGCGCAGCCTGCCCTCTCTGGTCCAGTTGCTGATGCGTTTGGGCGCCGCGAAATCGGAAGCGGGCCGCGCCTTCCAGTTCGTGCAGATGCAAGTACCCGAGGAAGGCCAGCCGGTCACCCGGGAGACCTTCCAGTTTCGTGTGGATAAGAAAAAGCTGCAAGTGGCGGAATGGCGCGACGGACACTACTTACTGCGCTCCAACCTCACGGCCGGAGATCCCAGCGTGCTGTGGACCCGCTACGTGCAGTTGACCCAGATCGAGTCGGTCTTCCGATCTCTCAAAAGTGAACTCGGCATACGCCCCATTTACCATCAACTGGAGCATCGCGCCGACGCGCACATTCTGATCGCCTTTCTCGCGTACTGCTTGCAAGTGACACTGAAGCATCGCCTGTTGTTGCACGCCCCAGGGTTGACCCCCACCGCAGTGCTGGAGAAGTTGGCCGAAATCAAAATGATCGATGTGTGGATTCCTACGGTCGATCAACGTTGGTTGATTCTGCCCCGCTACACACAACCTTCCCCAGACACCAAGCTGCTCATAGAAAAGCTGAGACTGGAACTGCCGAACCAGCCGCCACCCCGCCTTGTGGCGCAAAAAGAGAGCAACGAAATCGAGGTGCAGACCTCCCGGTAAGGGCTGTTTGTGGTGGAGACCTTTCGATAACTGAAACTGATTCGAAAGCACTTAACCGACTCAAAGGTGCGCAGCTGCGAAAGATCGGCTAGCGACGGAGTCAGCATCTGCTTGGGTGCGCGCTGCATTCGATGATTTTCACATCGACCGATTGACCTCATTCGTTCATCCTGAAAACGTGGCTTCGATTCGCGTGCTGGAAAAGTTAAGATTCCGTGCCGAGCGGCAGGACACAATCATGGGCATGAGCTCGATCTTGTTCTCTCTCGATGGCAAAGATATTCAAGGCGTCTAGGAACGGCTAACCGGCCGATAAGTTTAGTGGCGGTACATCGCAGGACACCAGGAGAACTACTGTTGCGAATAGAGCAGGCAGCAGCAATTCGAAATTCCGGATCAACCGGAGCGCTCGTCTTGCAATCTCTCTCTCAAACGTCCGACAGCGAGTAGGATTCCTTGGAGGAGAGCCTGTGGCCGGGGCGGACATCCCGGAATGTAAACGTCCACGGGCAGGATCTTGTCAACGCCTCCAAGAGACGCGTAGTTCTCGCCGAAGATACCACCGCTGATGCCGCAAGCACCGACCGCGACGACTACCTTCGGCTCTGGCATCGCTCGATACGTCTTCAGCAGGGCCAGCTCCATGTTCCGGGTGACCGGACCGGTGACCAAGAGCATGTCGGCGTGACGAGGAGATGCCACGAACTGAATTCCGAAGCGTTCGATGTCATGGATCGGATTGTTGAGCGCGACAATCTCCACTTCGCATCCATTGCATGACCCAGCATCCACTTCTCGGATGGCGAGAGAGCGCCCCAGGACTTTGTGAATCGATTCGCGTGCCTTTTGCCCAACGCTCTCGACGTCCGGTTCGACGTTCCCGGTGCCACGATGCACTGTGCCCATTTGCTGATGCGTGCCGTCGGCATTCAACGTGTAATCTGCGGTCAGGACGAGGTTGCAGCGGTTCTTTGTTGCAAGTTCAAATTCTTGCGTGATGCGGACGGCTTTGTCGGAGGAGACTTCGGCGCATAAGCCACAGAAGACACACAGACCATAATCGACGGTCACCTCGCGAGAATCTTGGCTGTCGCGAAGAGAGATTGCCCCGGTGGGGCATACCTCTGCAGCGGGCCGGGCGTCCGTCCATTTTTCGAAATCGAAGTGCGGCCGGCCGCGAAAGTGTTCGGAAACTTGTGCCAGTTCGGCTGGGTAGGCCTTCGTTACGATGCCGGTTGCAAAGGTCTTCTGGAGGATCTTGAACATTGCCTATCGATCCGTTCCCGAGTAGGAAAGATTGAAACTCTTATTGATGACCGGGAAGTCCGCAATGATATTTCCCTGAACCGCCTCGACCAGAGCCGGCCAATTGTTGAGTGAGGGGTCCTTGATCTTGCAGCGTTCTAGATGATTGTCAGCGCCGGTGCGAATCCAATGAATGATTTCACCGCGCCATCCCTCGACGGTGCTCAGCGCGCAGCGGTCCGCAGGAATGGGCGGGACCTGCGCACGGAACTCTCCGTGCAGATTGTCCTCGACGGCGCTGCGGATGATGCCTAGTGATTCGTTCACTTCGTCAACCCGGACCTGCATTCGGTGGCTCACATCGCCAATTTGATAAACGGGTACGCGAAAAGAGTAGCGGCCATAGGCCGCATACGGGTGATCGCGACGAACATCCAGATCTATCCCTGACGCGCGTCCGGCCACGCCCACGATTCCCAAATCCTTAGCCTTTTCAGGGCGGAGAACTCCGGTCTGTTCCAAGCGGTCGCGAGTGGATTCAGAGGAGTCAATCAGCGCGATGAGATCCTGAAATTCGCTTGCGAACGCATCGAGAGCGGCGCGGAGCGAGATCAATTGCACGGCATCCCAACCTCTTCGCACACCGCCGACGCAGACCATCCCGCGCAAGAGACGATTGCCCGTCAACTTTTCGTTTAGGCTGACTAGCATCTCCTTCAAGCGGCTGGCGTGGGCATTCGCGACGACGAACCCGACATCTGTCGCAATCGCTCCGATGTCGGCAACGTGATTGCACACTCGTTCGAGCTCCAAAAGGATCGTTCGCATGATCAGAGCCCGCAACGGAACTTCGATATGAGCAGCCCGTTCAATGGCTTGACAGAAAGCTGTGCCATGGGAAAAACTCGAATCCCCGGATATGCTTTCCGCAAGAAACACGGCCTTGTGTATGGTCAATTTCTCGAAAAGTTTTTCCGTGCCCTTGTGGGTATAGAACATGCGAAGTTGCAGATAAAGGATGGGCTCACCTGCCACCGCGAAATTAAAATGACCGGGCTCGATGGTTCCTGCATGAACCGGCCCGACTGGCACTTGAAAGACGCCCTCGCCCAAAGCAGGCCGATAGAGGTGGCGTTCTCCCTCGAACGGCGGTAGCACGGTCTCCAGCGGAAAGTCCTTGCGTAATGGATGAACATTCGGCCAGTTGTCGTGGAGGGCGACCCTGCGAGGATTGGGGTGTCCGACAGCCTTTAAGCCAAACCAATCCTGGATTTCGCGCTCCTGCCAGTTGACAGCCGGCAATTGTGCTGAGAGCGACGGAAAACTGGGGTCGTCTGAGCGCACCGGAGCCCGCACAATCAGATAGCGAGTGTCGCCCTTTCGTTCGAACACGTAGTAGTTGAAGAAAACACCTTCCGCGGAACGCCGGTCCTCGGCGAACACGGTAACCAGTCTGGCTTCGAACTCACTTCGCAGGTATTCAGTCAGAGCTCGAACGTCCAGGTCCCCGACAAGAAGATAGATTTCCTCTTCACGTTCCGCAGAGATCAATTGAACCTGCGCTCCAAATTTCTGTTGAAGGGCCTCAAGAAATGTAGACATGGCTTGCCTCATCGTCCGCTCATCACAATGTCCACTGCACCCTGAATGAGCCGGAACAACGGAGCGGGTATCCAGAAGCCCATTCCAATAATCACCAGAGCTAAGCCCACGACTGAGGACTTCTTCCAGCGGCAGGTCTCAGCGGAAGGAAGGCCTGGGTCCGGACCAAGAACAAGGTTGGCGATATGGATGAGGAATCCGGAGAAAATCGCCACGAGAAACGTGATGAACAGAATCGCTAGAACGAGATAGCCTCGGTTGAATCCCGCACGGAGAATCGTGAACTCGCTCAGAAACAAACTGAAGGGAGGCGCCCCGGTGACCGCAAGAGTCACCATGAGAAAGGCGGCTCCGGTCAAAGGCATCGAATGGATCAGTCCTCCTCTCGCTTCCCGAAATAGGTCTGTCTTCAGTTGTTGCTGGACATTTCCGGCGCAAAAAAAGAGCAGGGGCTTGGTAATCGCATGAAATGTCATGTGCAGGAGCATTCCCAGGACGCCCAAGGGCCCTCCGAAGCCGAGGGCAAGGACCATGATCCCGCTGTGATCAATGCTGGAATAGGCCAGCATACGCCGGAAGTTTTTCTGGACGAGGATGAAGGGAACGGCGACACCCATCGAGAGCAACCCGAAAAGAATCAAGAGATGCGAGGCAAACCCGGGGCCTAGGCATTTAGAACTCAGAATGTAGAATCGCACAAGACCATAGAGAGCACAGTTGAGGACACCTGCTGCGAGCATGGCCGCCCCCGGGATCGGTGCTTCACTGTAGGCATCGGGCTTCCAGGTATGCATGGGAGCGATGCCGGCCTTCGTTCCGTACCCCAGCAGAATCAAAATGAAGGCCAGTCGCATGGTCGGCTTGTCAAATTGCGCGGCGTTTCCGACGAGGACAGACCAATTCAAACCCGCCAGGGTGTCCGTTCCGAGGGCTTGATGAGCAGAATAGTAGGTCAGAATCGTGCCGAACAGGGCCATGGAGAGGCCAACGCCCCCGATGATGGCATACTTCCATGCAGCTTCCAGAGACGTTTCACGGCCGTAGAACATAACCAGGAACACAGACGCTAATGTGGTTCCTTCGATCGCTACCCAGAGTATTCCCAGGTTGTTGGCAAGAGCGACGAGAATCATGGAAAAAACAAACAGAGGAGTAAGCGTGTAGTATTCTCGCAGTTTATTGACGCCGCGCCCGCCGCCAAGTTTTTCACCCTCCTGGAAAACTCCGTTTGCCTCATCGTGGCGAAAATAGCCAACCGCATAAATCGAACATACCAGGGCCACAAAAGCGGACAAGAGAACAACCAACGCACTCAAAGCGTCCGCGTAAAAGAATCCATCCCAAAGCGAAACGGGCCCACTCCGAAGTACCCGAACACCCAGCGCGGCGGCCAAACACAGCAGAATGGCGAAGGCCGTGAGATTGACCGCCTCCATGAGGCGCCGTCTTCGCAAGAAGAAGGCCAGGGGGCTGGCGGCCAGAGGAACGATAAGGAGCCAGAGCAAAATCATACGCTTGTCTACTCTCGCAACTTCCGAAGCTTGCTGACATCCATCGAATCGAACGCCTCGCGGATTCGGAAGACAAGAATGCCGAGAATCATTACGGCGACAAGAACATCAAAAAAAATCCCGAGCTCAACCACCAACGGCATTCCGTACGTCAACGAGATCGCCGCCAGGAAGAGGCCATTCTCCAGGGAAAGCAGCCCAAGTACTTGCGTCAAGGCTTTGCGGCGATTCAACATCGTGAAGAAACCAATCAGGAATAGAGCGATTGCTACGGCGAGAGTGTTATGCCCGAGGGCGGCCCGGACCGAAGTCTCTTCGGGGTGGTAGAAAGACTGCGCAACAACGTAGCCCACCAAAGTCAGGCAGCCTGCGATGAGAATCGACAACGGAGCGTTGATCAGCGGTTCGATCTCCCGCCGGATCTCGATTCTCCTTACGAGACGCTCCAGCAGCCAAGGAAGCAGGCCCGCCTTCAAGACGAGAGTCAGCAAAGCGGCGATATATATATGGCTGGCGTGGTTGAAGTACGCAATGATGCCGGCAATTGCCGCCAAGAGGAACGACTGCACTGCGAAGATGCGAATGCTCGAAACCAGCCAGCGCTGCCCGACCGCGGCGATCTGCAGCACGAGGACCAGTGCCGCCATTAGGGTGATGATTCTGTCGCCGAACTCGGGATCTTGGAGAAAGGTCACGCAAAGCCTCAAAATAGGAATGTTGAAATGAGCGCGAGCGCCCCAAAGATGAAAGAAACCATGAGCAATTCCGGCACTCGGAAGAGGCGCAGTTTCGCGTTGGTGGTTTCCACCATGACGATCAGACACGCTAGCAGAAGCATCTTGATAAGGTAAAAAACTAGACCCAGAGTAAGTCCTCGGAGCGTCCAGTCGGAACTCAAACCAAACGGGAAGAACGTGTTGACTACCAGAGTCATGAGGACGAGCTGCTTGATGGAAGCGCCATATTCGATCAATGCAAGGTAGGGTCCGGAATACTCCAGGATCATGGCTTCGTGAATCATGGTTAGTTCAAGGTGTGTCGCTGGGTTGTCCACCGGGATGCGGCCCGTTTCCGCGATCAGCACGATAAACAGCGCGGCAAACGCCAGCATCTGCGACGGCGCCAGAAACTTCCAGCTTTGGCTCACGGCCACCTTGGCCATTTCGCTTAGGTTAGTGGAACTTGCGGCCAAGGCCACTGTGAAAATCGCAAGCATCATCGCAGGCTCGGCGATCGCCGAAATCGTCATTTCCCGGCTGCTGCCGAGCCCGCCGAACGAGCTGCCTGCATCAAGTCCGCCAAGAGCCAGGAAAAAGCGCCCGAGCGCCAAAAGGTAGACGACGGCGAGAACACCACCGAAGAGGCTGAGCGGGGCGTCTGTCGCGGTCATCGGAATCATGAGTCCGACAAGAGCGGCGGTCACAAAGACGACATAGGGAGTCACTGAGAAGATCCACGACGCAGTCTCCGGTATGACCATCCCTTTGCGTAACAACTTCAAGATGTCTCGGTAGGATTGCAGGACGTTCGGCCCGCGACGTGTCTGCAGCCTGGCCTTCATCGTCTTGATGATGCCGGTGAGGAACGGAGCGACGAGCAGCACCAACACCAATTGCAGACCCGCTTTGGCTAACAGGCCCATCACGGGCGAACTCCAAAGAGCAAAAGCAAGACGAGAGTTACAAAGATGTATGCCAAGTAGGCATGAATACTGCCTGCCTGAATGGCTCGCATTCTCGTGGCAAACCGCAGTAGGAGATCTTTCAGAGGAACATACAGCCGTTTCTCGAACGTTGGCTCGATCTCACTCTCGAAACGGATCTCTTTCGGAAAATACGGGGACACATCGAAAACAGTTTGAATCTCGCGGCGTGGCTGGTATAAAACGGAAAAGATCATCCGCAATGCCTTTGAGAATGCGGTGGCGGTGTACTCGTTTTCTTCGGAGAGACCGGGCAAGCCGCAATCCCACGCTGGCCCCCGCCTCCGCGCGAACCGCCTCCCCGCAATCGAAACGAGGAGAACAGCAGGAATCAGAAGGAACAGAAGTGCAATCGCAATGACCGAGGTGGATACCAAACCGCCATGCGGCGTTCCCGCGGAAAGCACCCATCCGTGCGCGGTGATCAGATTCGTGCCAACTCTTGGTCCAAGTACTTGTTCCGTCAGAGCATCGAATACAGGTACAAACCAGGTAGCGCCCAAGCCCAAGACCAGGCACGCCACTGTTAGGCAACCCATGCCAATGAGCATGGAGCGAGGGACTTCGTGAGCGCTGCGGGACTCCGCGCTACGCGGCAGAGCCAGGAACGTAATCGCGAATGCCTTCACAAAACAAGCCGCGGCCAAGGCTCCTGTCAGCGCGAGCATCGATCCAGCGAGGGGAAAGAGGATTCGCGTCAGGCCTCCGGTCACTCCAAATCCAGCCAGGAGGCTCTGGTAGGTCAGCCACTCGCTGACAAATCCGTTCAGTGGGGGAAGGCCGGAAATGGCAACCGCTCCGATCAGGAAACAGAAGGCTGTCACCGGCATGGGACGGATCAAACCGCCCAATTCCTCCATATTTCGTGATCTCGTCGAATGCAGCACCGACCCGGCGCCCAGGAACAAAAGACACTTGAAGATGGCGTGATTCAGAGTGTGAAACAGCGCGGCGATCAGAGCTACCGTTGCTAATTGCGGATGCCCCGCAACGCGGAAAACCAAAGCCGCGCCAAGACCGATAAGGATGATCCCGATATTCTCGATGCTGTGGTAAGCCAATAGCCGTTTGAGATCATGCTCCATTAAGGCGTACAACACGCCGAGAACGGCGGAGGCAACTCCCACGATCAGCACCAGCAAGCCGGCCCATGACGGCAGCACCCCTAGTCCATCCAGGAAAATGCGCACCATGCCATAGATGCCTGCCTTGAGCACGATTCCGGAAAGCAGCGACGAAATGTTGCTCGGCGCAACGGGATGGGCTGCAGGAAGCCAGATGTGGAACGGAATGACTCCCGCCTTGATGCCGAAGCCCAGGAAGAACAGAACAAACGCGATGGCCTGCTGGCTGCTGGACAAATGCACGGCGGCAGTGCGGAAGTTCGCGAAGTTCGCGCTGCCGCTGACCTGCATCAATAGAGCGAAACCGAGGAGCAAGCATCCGGCATCGATGTGGGCCATCACGATGTACAGCAAGCCGGCTCGCCGGGTTTCCTGATCTTCGTGGTAAAACGTGACAAGCCCATAGGCAGCGAGCGCCATCACTTCCCACCCGATCAAGAACAAAAAGGCATTGGCGGCGGTAAAAACGATCGTCAAGCTGAGAAGCAAAAGATGAAATAGGAATCCGAAGAATCCGATGTTCCTCTTGCCCTCGAATTCCTTCAAGTAGCTGAAAGAGTAGATGGAAACCGCACCTGCGAGGATCGCGAGCGTTAGGTTGAAGAAGCTAGCGAGCGCATCGTAGTCGAAGCTGTACGCAAACAGTGGAATTCCTGAGGAGAGCGACCAGCGAACCGGAGTGCCTTCAAGAATTCCAAATACTGCGGCAAGGCCGCCCAAGATCGCGCCGGCTAACGCGCTGCCGCAACAAATGTAACGGCAGAGCGCAGGCTTTCGCCAGGTCACAAGACTAGCCAGAGCGCCGGTCAGGTAGGCCGCAAGACTAAGTGTGAAGGTCGCACCAACCGGAAGCGTGTTCATCTTAGATTGTACTCAACCGTAAAACGTTTCACTATAAAGCGGCCCTCCTCTTTGAGACCCGAGGATTTTCCTTTACGAGCAAAGACAACCAAGTCGTAGTCTCCTGATGTGACTATGGAAATCTGATTGCTAAAACTCTTGCCGATTCGGCGTATGTTCGCTTCATCATTATCCCCGCACAAATTCACAATCATGAGTCCCGAAGAAGTCAAAGCGTGATAACAGTTATCGTAAAATACCTGACTGCATAACTCGGGCGGCTGTCCGTCCAGATTAAATCCGTCAACGATCAGTACATCAGTTTTCTCGGGCGTTCTGGCCACGTAATCAGCGCCATCTTCGCAAAGAACTCGAAACTTGTGATCATCCCCAGGAATATAGAAACGGTCGCGCAAGGCAATCACATGTGGATTGATCTCAACGATGGTGATGTCCGCATGCGGCAAATGACGATGGCACCATTTCGCCACCGATCCGCCCCCAAGCCCGATCATGGCGATGGATCGCGGCGACGGGTTGAATCTTAGGAGACTCGTCATGATCCGTGTGTAGGTCAATAACAGGTCGACCGGCGCTTCCTTTCGCATTTGACTCTGAATTGATCCGGCTTTGAAGTAAAGCGACACCGAGCCTTCGTCTTCCTCGATGAACGGTTTCGGCATCAAAGAGTCTTCGCGAAGAACAGAAACCATGCTCAGACGTTTTGCGGTCTGCATCAATTGGAATCATCCGTTGATGGGAATTTTCGAGAGTTCTGCTTCAAAACTGGGGCTTGATACTGCGCGCGAAAAGTCTTTGGTCTGGGCCCCACTACTCTCGTTCTCAAAGCGAACCTCTTTGCATTCAGGCTACTTCCGACCAGAGCCATAGGGCTCGGACAAGATCCGAACCGTTCCTGCGTTCCGACTCGGCTTGAGGAAAATTGCGTACGCGTGTTCTCCGCGAAATTCGCCTGCGTCAGGAAACTCCCCGTTAACCCAACCGCCCGGCGGCATCTCAATCCATGTGAAACCCGAGTTCATGAATTCCTCTACGGCGGCGACGGGCTGGTTCGAGGTATTGGATAAGCTCATCCAATCCGACGAGGGAGATGTTCGCATGACGAGCTGGCCCATCAGCTCATTTGTCGCTGTACTGATCGGGTAGAAAACGGAATGATTCCCTCGGTTGCTTAGGCGGAACCGCATCGAGAAGCCGACAGGATTTACAGACCCCTTCGCGGGTAACAAAGTCAAACTGACAAGCGCCGTGGAATCCGGGGCGAGATTTGCATCCGTCCGTTCTTGAATATGACCAAGATGTTCGGCCAGCACGCACAGCAAAGCGACCAACGCAAAGAACCCGGCTAGTTTAATGTTGGACTGTTGTTCGTCCGCTTCGTCACCATGCGGCGAAGAGTGCGAACGGAGCCCGTCTCCATTTGTCTTCTGAGAAAGTGAAGGCTGTACCCAATCTTGCGAAACCGAGAACTTGGGCCTGCCAGACATAAGTGCCTCCTGCTATTCGCTGCGTGCAACGTGAAGGCGTTTCCCGTGTCTGCAATAACTGCGCACTTCCCCCCCGTAACGGGAGGCAAGTCCTCACGCACGCAAACCAAAACTCTTGACATAGCAGACTTCGCAGATTACAGTATGCATGTACGCGAGGATTAGCATGGCACAGCAGCTTGCCAACTTCAAGTCTGAGTTCTTCAAGGCCCTCGCCCACCCCATCCGCATCCGGATCCTCGACTGTCTTCGCGACGGCGAGAAGGGGGTGAATGAACTCAGCGAAATTCTGAAAATCGAGCCCGCAAACGTTTCGCAGCAGCTTGCAGTTCTGCGAACGCGCAACATCGTGATCGGACGCAAAGCGGGGAGCAATGTGTATTACTCCGTCTCCGACACGACTCTGTTCCGGCTCCTTGACGTAGCCAGAGAAATCTTCAACAACCATTTGGTGGGTGTACGAGACATGCTTCTGCAGATACAAGCGGCTTCGTAGCTGGGAAAAAATTTGCCCAGCATCTGCAAATATTCGCAGATGCTGGAACATCTGCAGCCTGCCAAGTTCTTTTACTGAGGCTGGACGGGGAGAGCGATAAATATGCCGGATTATTACACTTCTCAGCAACTAGCCCAGACGTTGGGAATCGCGGAAGCCACAATCGCGGAACTCCAGGTGAAAGGCTTACTGCAACCAACCGTTAAGGACGGTAGGTCTTTCTTTTCTTCTCGACAAGCGCACTGCCTGCGCGCGGCCATTCGGTGGGCGCGCAAAGACAAAATAGAGCTACAAGAGGCTCTTGCTTGCGTGGAAGAACGCTGGCTTGCACACACGAGCGCGCCGAAGGACTAAAGGCATGGGCACGGGAAGTGCGGTTAAACGTCGCTTGCCGGTCTGGCGCGTTCGAGGTGCAGACCATTTGCGAAGCGTCAAGGATGGAGGCGAGAGCTATCGGACGAAGTTGTTCCGGACCGGGCGGGGGCTCGCGTGTGCGCTGGTTCTTCTCTTGATGCTCCGATTCCTGGGGCAGGGATTGTTGTTAGGAGTGGCTGGGGCAGCTCTTATATTGCTCTTGCAAGAACTCGTCGATCCGACACCCTTGTTCTGGTCGGCACCTTGGGAAGCCTTGCGATTGGTCTTCAGTCGCCGGCACCGCGCGAATCACCTTTGGCTTCATCGGACGCAGTATCTGGCGCGCGAATCGATCGGTCGATCCATTAAGTCCGATGGGTTTGCAATGGCGGATGGTTTCATTGTGATCGGCGTTGGGCGGAGCAAGCAATTGGTCCAGTGGACTGCGGACTCTGCCTGTCGAGGAATGGGGCAGGAACGCGAGGAAACCTCGCCTCGACAGGGTTGTAAAGCAGTCCGTTTTCTAATTGCAGTGTGGTTGATGACCGGGAGTCTGCTTGCCATCAGCATCTGGCGAGGGATCGATCTGCCTGGGGCCTTGTTGATCGCGTTGCTCTCGGCTGCCGCTGGACACGCCCTGGCACGGCCTGTTGAGAAAATGATGGCGAACTGGTTTGCCATTCCAGCCTGGCAACATGAGGACGCGCGAGGACTTCGTTTGGAAGTTGAACCGATCGAATTTCCGGAGTGGCTGTGGTGGCAAGGAAGCCAGGGGTTTATCGTGCGCCGAATTCGTGAGGAAGAACCGCGCGAAGGATTAGGAATATGAGTGTGCGGTCCGAGCTCCTATTCGCAGCACAGAAGAAGATTCCGAATCCTTTCCTTCTGTGCACTGTGACCTCCGCACGCGCTCGTCAACTGATGGTAGCTCGCGACGGACGAACCGCACTCGCGGAATTAGTGGACTTCGCACTGAACGAAATCGCAGCAGGTGCGCTGGAATTTGAGCGTGCGGGGCCAGGGCGTTCATCCGCCGCCCTTCCCGTGGAGGTTACATGAGAAGAGGCGTCAAAGTCAGGGAACTCATGCAGAAGGAGGGCCTGAGCGGAGAGGTTGTCACACTCTTTCATTCTGGACGCACTGGGATCATTCACGGGGACGACGGATACGATGTGACTTTCAACGAGGAATCGCTGGTCGTGGGCTTGAGCTACGGTGAGCTTAGCCTCGGCCTAAGAGTGTCTTACGGGATCTTTTTCGCCACGGGCGCGAAGCTTCCCACTGCCATTAATCTGCAGCCTGCGATCGGCGGTCCAACCGCAACGCCCGCGGATGCGGAAAACGTACTTTCGGCAAGACCCGGTGGGACCGGGGTCGTATAACTATGTCAATCGTCGCTGCCGGAGGAGAGGCCCTCGCTTACTGGGTACGCTGGGTCGGCTGCGCCAAGGCAGACGGGCCATTCTCCGGACGAGCGAAAGGAAATGGAGGTTGCGTATTTCGGGACGAACAGAAGTTAGAAGCATGAAGGGAGTGATCTGGCACGTCTATCGGAACCAGGAGAAAGGCATGATTCGTGGCGACGATGGAGAACAAGTGCCCTTCCGAAAGTCTGAGTTGCACGGAGTGGACTTTCGCTCTCTTTCCTCTGGTCAGCGCGTGAGCTATCGGACTCTAGAGGGCTGGCTTGGCAAGGAGGCCGTAGAAGTGCGCCCGTTGCTGATTGAGAAAATCAAAGGCACAGGCTGAGTCGGAGGGTCACAGCAGAAAGTTGAAGCAAGGCTGAAGTTTCGCGAGGGGAAGCGAAGGGGCAGAATGCAGGGTTCCATCACTCGACTGAACAAGAAGATTGGTTGTGGTTTCATCCGCGGCGACGATGGTTTTGAGGCATATTTCGACGTGTCCTCACTACAAGGAATCGACATCCAAGCCCTTTCAATAGGGAAAGATGTGGAATATCAGGAACACTTTGGACACGAGCGGTTGCAGGCTACGAAGATCACGGCCATACCGAACCCTCGGAGCAAATCCGCAACTGGGAGTTGAACTCCTCTGCGTCTGCCGATCCCATCTGCCAGCGTGGAGAGGAGATTGTTCCTCGTCTTCACCGCAGATTAGCTCAGCGACCGGGTTGGGATTTCATGCCCGAAGTAGGAGTGAGAAATGAGGGCGAAGAGGTCCATCACGCAATTGATAAGGAAGCCGCAGCCCGACTATATCCTGGGTGAAGACGGGTGCTTGGTCGCCTTCGACGAATCCGCGCTCGCGGGACTGGATCCCCGAGAGCTCGCGATAGGGGACTGGGTAGAGTATGAGGAGTCGGATCGGATGGAAGGCAGACGAGCATCCAGAATCAAACCTCTGATTCAGCGAGCCGAAGAATAGCAAGGGGAGGATATCTCACCCAAATCAGGAGCGAGTGATCCAAAAAACCGATGAATAACTGGCTGCCCAAATCTATATTGTGTCTCAAGTCTTACACGAAGCGTTTATTCCTGGCAGACCTTCTTTCCGG
Organism: uncultured Acidobacteriota bacterium; assembly: GCA_963833345.1. Taxonomy (GTDB): domain Bacteria; phylum Acidobacteriota; class Terriglobia; order Acidiferrales; family UBA7541; genus Acidiferrum. The sequence continues at coordinate 189,331 of CAWHXI010000002.1, forward strand.
CATAACTGTCGGTCTCGTCGCACTCCCTCTGGCGATGGCCTTCGCCATCGCTTCCGGCGTCCCGCCAGAAGCTGGTCTGTACTGCGCGATCGTCGCAGGTTTTGTGATTTCGGCTTTGGGCGGGTCGAAAACCCAGATCGGGGGTCCAACCGGAGCGTTCGTGGTCGTCGTCTTCGGCATCATCGCGAAGTACGGCGTGGACGGACTGTTTATGTCCACCTTAATGGCTGGCATCCTCCTGCTGATTCTGGGGGTAACCGGTCTGGGCACGGCCGTTAAATTCATTCCGCGCCCGGTGGTCGTCGGCTTTACGAACGGCATTGCGGTCATTATCGCCAGCACGCAACTCAAGGATTTCTTTGGGCTGAAGATCGAGAAGGTTCCGGGAGAATTTCTCGCTCGCATTCAGACAGTCGTGCGCAATTTCTCGTCCTTCTCCCCTCTCGAGACGACACTTGCCGTTGTTGCGCTCGCGGTGATTATCGTTTTCATGCGTTACGTAAAGAGGGTTCCCGGATACATCGTTGCCCTCTTTCTTGGCACTGCGGCGGTTCTGCTGTTCAAGCTCCCTGTCGAAACGATCGGCACTCGCTTTGGAGGCATCCCGTCTGGGCTGCCAACACTTAAGGTTCCGCACTTTCGCTTGGATCTGCTTAGACCCCTGATCTCGCCGGCAATCACGGTCGCGATGCTCGGTGCAATCGAATCGCTGATGTCGGCAGTAGTGTCTGATCGCATGAGCGGAGACAAGCACAACCCCAACGTGGAACTCATCGGACAAGGGGTCGCGAACATTCTTTCTCCATTATTCGGAGGGCTCCCTGCCACGGGCGCCATCGCGAGAACCGCCACCAACATCCGCTCCGGAGCGAAAACGCCGGTATCAGGAATGATTCACGCCTTGACGCTTCTCGCCATCGTAGTCTTCGCGGCTCCTCTAGCAAAATTCATTCCGTTGTCGGTCCTGGCTGCGATTCTTCTGGTGGTCTCGTACAACATGGGCGAGTGGAGGGAAATCCCCGAGCTTTTGAAGCTGTCTCGTATGGAAATTGCTACCTGGCTCGCCACGTTCCTCTTGACGGTGTTTGCGGATCTGACGGTAGCCGTGGAAGCGGGCATGATTCTCGCTGTGCTGGTTTTCATTCGGAAAGTTACGCAAACCACCTCGGTCTCGGAGGTGACCGAAGAGTACGTCCGCGAAGGGCATGTTCACATCCTGCAGCACAAGGTGATCCCTGCTTACGTCACGATCTTTAGGATTCACGGGCCTTTCCTGTTTGGCGCGACGGACAAGATCGACGAAATCACAACCCGGTTGCCCAACCTGCCCCCGATCCTGATTCTAAGGTTGCGTAACATGACCGCAATCGATTCCACCGGCCTCCAGGCATTGGAGAGCTTAGCGGACCAGGTGCACGAATCGGGACGAGAACTCATTCTCTGCGGGGCCAGGGAACAACCTTCGAGACTCATGCATCAGGCGGAGTTCCAGCAGCACATCGGACCCGAGAATATGTGCAACAGCATCGCGGAAGCTCTGACCCGCGCCAGGGTGGTCTACCCGGAAGCATCGAAACATCATCCTGTGGGAACGGTTTGGGGCCGAAGAAGCACGGATGTCCTCGAACCGGAACCCGAATCAGCGCCGCCAGAGCCATCGGCCGCCTACAAGGAAATCACCTGAGACTCAGCTGCCTTCCGAGATAGACGGAGGAATTTAATTCGTTTCCGTTAGAGAGGATCGATATGGCCACTAGGTTGTCTTCGAACCATCTGCCCTTTCACGCGCTCCTCGAAGATCCTGCGAAGAGCACCAAAAATAGCACCGCCGAGGCCTTGCTGGCAATCGCGGAGCGCAAGGGTGAAGGCTCGATCGCGTCAAATGGCGCCTTCGCCGCGGTTACCGGTGTACACACGGGGCGGAGCCCGAAGGACAAGTTCATTTTCGTGGATGACGAAACAAGGGTGAACGTGGCCTGGGGAGAAACTAACCAGGCCATGCAACCGGAAGTTTTCGATCGCCTTGCGGAACGATTCCTCGGCTATCTGAAAGACAAAGAGCTCTTTGTCGAAGACCTTCGCGCCGGCGCCGATCCAACGTACCAGTTGAGGGTTCGACTGATCTCGGAGTTCGCCTGGCACGCCCTATTCGCAAAACAACTTTTCCTACGCCAGGAAAACCACGACTTCCACAATTCATCCCCGGAATTCACGGTTGTCGTTGCTCCCGGCTTTCAAGCAGACCCGGTTGTCGACAAAGTGCGCTCCAAGGCGGTCATCGCCATTAATTTCAAGACCGGGCTCATTCTCATCGGCGGGACGCGTTACGCAGGAGAGATCAAGAAGTCCATTTTCACCGTGCTGAATTACCTGCTCCCGCAGCGCGGCGTGCTCCCGATGCACTGTTCCGCCAATCGCGGCGTCAACGGCGAGACCGCTTTGTTTTTTGGCCTTTCGGGTACCGGCAAGACCACGTTGTCCGCAGACCCCGATCGCCAACTGATCGGAGATGACGAGCACGGTTGGAGCGACGCGGGGATTTTCAATTTTGAGGGGGGCTGCTACGCGAAGTGCATTCACCTTTCCAAGGAACGCGAGCCACAGATCTGGAATGCCATTCGGCGCGGTGCGGTCCTTGAGAACGTGGTTCTCGATAAAGACAGCAAACTCCCCAACTATGACGACGATTCGATCACGGAAAACACGCGTGCCGCTTATCCACTGGACTTCATAGACAATGCGGTGCTTCCCAGTGTCGGAGGGCACCCGAAGAACATCTTCTTTCTCACGGCGGATGCCTTTGGGGTACTTCCCCCGATTGCAAGACTCAATGCGGAACAAGCCATGTATCACTTCCTGTCCGGCTACACGTCCAAAATCGCTGGTACCGAGAGCGGCCTCGGAAAAGAACCTCAGTCGACCTTTTCAAGTTGCTTCGGTGCGCCCTTTCTTCCTCTTCGGCCGAGCCAGTATGCGGAAATGTTCGGACGGAGAATTCGAGAACACCAGTGTGAATGCTGGCTCGTTAACACAGGCTGGATCGGAGGGCAGTACGGTGTTGGTGAACGAATTTCTCTTTCTTACACGCGCGCGCTTATCAAAGCCGCTCTGAGTGGCCTGGCGACGCGTTCTAAGTTCGAGACCGAACGCGTCTTTCGATTGTCCGTACCCAAAGATTGTCCCGATGTTCCATCGAAGCTGCTCCATCCGCGCCAGAACTGGCCCGACAAACGGTCCTATGACAGAACCGCCGCCGCGCTAACAACGAGATTCCGAGAAAACGCTGACGCTGTTGGCATACCCCGCACCTTTTGGGGAGGCGGTCCCGTGTTTGGATTCGGCGGTTAGCGTCTCGATCCCGCGATGCAAGGGGAGTCGCGGAAGAGCAGCGGTTAGTGTGGGGTCGTGGAGCGCTGCAAGGAGGTGTTTCCTTTCCATGGAAGGCAAGAAATTCGGACTCCGGGTATCTGGTCGAGAACACAGGCAGGGCGATGCAAACTGTCCGGGCTGCGAATCTATCGAAACCGAGAGGTACCCTCGTCCGCATAGAGATTTCGGTGGGACCTGCCTGGGCTTGGTTCATGGCGAGCGATTGGTACGCGAAACAAACAAAGCGAAGACTGTTCTTGTGTGTGACGCTTGTTTTGCAAATCCTCGGTGGCCCTTGAATGAGTGAAGACGAGAACTGTTGCTCGTTCCCATTAATTGGGATGCTCTGAATCGAAGTAATCAGACCGGAGCATCGTAGCAGAGATCATCAAAGGAGAAATTTGCGAGTGCCTTCGTCAAATCTGACATCCGAAGTCGAGCCGATTCGGTCCTCACCTTCCGTGGCCGATGCAAAAGGTAAATTAGGCGTGATGATTCCGGTGTTGTTCGCCAAAACTCCAGCCCACAGTGAAATCAATAACATAGCTGCTGCCATCTCAACACCGATTTGTTATAGATCCTGATCATGTTTCGCTTTGTCTGGCTCTTATTCGGAATGCTGGTACGCCTCTTTCGCGGACGGCAAAGTCTCCTTCTCGAGAATCTTGCTTTGCGTCATCAACTCGTCGCGCTGAAGCGTCGACATCCTCGCCCGAGCCTCGGCCTCTTCGATAAGCTCTTCTGGGTGGTTGCTCGGCGGGTCTTGTCGGCTTGGAAACAGTCCCTCATCATCGTCACGCCGGAAACCGTCGTCCGCTGGCACCGGAGTGGTTTTCGTATGTACTGGCGGTTAATTTCCAGAGTCCGGAGGCAGGTTGGAAGGAAACAGACGCCGAGGGAGGTTCGGGAGTTGATCTTTCGGATGGTCGCTGAGAACCCAACTTGGGGAGCGCCGCGGATTCATGGCGAACTCCTGATGCTCGGCTTTGACCTTTCCGAGAGAACCATCTCCCGTTGGATGAAACGAGCGCCAAAATACTCTGACCGGGCCCAGCTCTGGCTGGCCTTCCTTCGAAACCATCGCGAGGCCATTGCGGCGATGGACTTCTTCACTGTGCCAACGATCACGTTCGGCGTGCTCTACTGCTTTTTCGTCATCGGCCACGATCGTCGACGAATCCTGCACGTCAACGTCACAAAGCATCCGACAAGCTCTTGGATCATCCAGCAGTTGCGGGAGGCGTTTCCATTTGAAGCCTCTCACAAATACCTGATCTTTGATCGTGATCAGAAGTTTGGGTTCGAGGTCATTGCAGCGGTGAAAGCCACAAGGATCATTCCCAAGCGAACTTCCTTCCGGAGTCCATGGCAGAAGGACTATGCTTCACACTGCACCTCCTGGGTACGCTGTGATACTACTTCGCTTGCGAGGCGCCGTTGTGACAGCTTTACGCCTTGGGCTTTTCGAGGCGGGTTGTCACCCGGATGTTCATATAGGCAGTCGTTTTTGTCGTTGCAGGCGTGACCGCACAGCAGTCCATGGCGATTCCATATCTTGACCCATTGTGGGGTGATGCCGAGCAACGCTGCCATCTCCTTAACCGTCAGCATACCTGCCTTGCGCAACCGATCATAGCGCGGCATCAGGCTATACCGTTTCTGAATGCGAGCGACGATCCGCACCGAAAACGACTTTCCTTCTCCGGAGCGTAGGCCGCGTTCGTTCAGTATTGATACGATCTGCTGATAGGTGTGGTGATCGAGGAGTCGATCGATTTCGTTCACCACGGCAGGGTTGGTTGCTCGTTGCTGCCACGCATTGAGAGGAGCGGGCACCATCAGGGTCTTGGTGGCCCCGCCCTTGAAACGAATGTGTAGAGTAATCTTCTCGCCGCGAACCAAGGTGACATCTTCCAGCAACAACCGGATCATCCGTTTGCGCTCGCGGTCGGGCGTCTTTGGATCACGCCACAACCGCGGGAAGTCTGTAGCCAGCGAGAGAATTGCAGCCCGCTGTTGATCGCTCAGGACCTTTCTGTCTTGTTCACGTTGGCGCTCACGGTTTTGCTGCGTCTCGGTCAGCGTGCGCAACTTGCTGTTCCACTCGGCTTCGAGTGAGTCGGCTACCAGTCGGTTGTCCGGGTCGACCCGCATATAGCGGCGGCGTGCCAAGTCCACTTCGTACTGAGCTCGTTCTACTTGTTTCTGACGCAGTCTGTCGGCTTCTTCCAATCGTGATTGCAGTTCTTGTTGCACAGTGAGCGCCACTTCGAGAGCGACTGGACTCACTGCCTCCACCAACAGCTCACCAATGGCTTCATCGATCCCACCTCCCGGAACTCGTTGACAGAGAGGTTGGGCATGTTCGATTCCTTCGCGCTGACAAAGATACTCAGGCCACAGCCGGCTGTGGCGGAAGTGATAGCGAACCGTCATCCGCTGGCCACAGCGGCCGCAGAGAATCAGTCCTTGCAGCAGTGCCGGCCCTTCGCGGGCCGGGCTCTTGCGTCGGTCCTGTCCCATCGCTTGTGCACTTTCGTGAAGGCGCTTCAGATTTTGCTGATAGTCTTCCCAGGACACATAGCCTGGGCAGGCTCCAGGAATCAGCGTCTGCCATTCATCTTGCGAGAGCTGCACAACGGTGAAACTGCCGTCCACGTTTTTGCGAAAGTGGCTTCGTCCGTATACAAAGGCTCCGGCATACCTCGGATTGTGCAAGATACGCAGCACCTGGGTGTGTCCCAAGGCGGCCCACACCAGGTCTCCCTTGTGGGCTCCCGTGCGAACGCGTCTGGGAAATTGCAGACCTTGCTTTTGAAACGCTTTCACTGTGGCCATTGCAGATCCCGTGCTGCGGAAGGTTTCAAACAATAAGCGTAAGCACTGTTGCACCTGCTTGTCCGGATCCAGCACCAACGCGCCTTCGGAGTTATAGATCAATCCGACTGGCGGACTGATCACCAGTTCGCCGCGTCTAGCCTTATTTAAAATTCCACCCTGCAAACGCGCGCGCAGAACGTGCAGTTCCGCCTCTGACATCGTGCCTTTCAACCCCAATAGGAGGCGATCATTAAAGTGAGCCGGATCGTAGACACCATCTTCATCTAGGATCAAAGCATCGGTGAGAGCACAGATCTCCAACAACCGATGCCAGTCGGCCGAGTTGCGCGCCAATCGCGATACTTCCAGCCCCAACACGATTCCGGCTCGTCCCAAGCTGACCTCAGTAACCAGTCGTTGAAAGCCCTCCCGGTCGACGGCGGAAGCTCCCGACTGTCCGAGATCGCTGTCAAGGACGATGATGCGATCCTCGGACCAGCCCAATGCGACAGCCTTTTGGCGCAAAGCGTATTGGCGTTTAGTGCTTTCGCTATTCTCGAACACCTGGCGCAGCGTTGATTGCCGGATGTAGAGATAGGCATTCCGTTTGAGATGAGTCGCCTTTACTTTCTGATGCATGTCTTGATTCATGACACTCTCTCCTGGCAGCCGTGCAGCAGCATCCCCGCAAGGATCAGAACGACCTCGGTGCGCGCGCTCTGAGGAAGAACCGCGTGGTCAGGTGCGGCAGTAAATTCTTTGGTTGGAGATGGTACAAGGCAAAGCGAACAGGCATTCATCCATTCCCTCATGCCCCGTCGCATAAGTAATGCCAACCCTGGTCCCCGCTGTCCGTTCAGGATCTGACGCCGCAACTCTTCGTACGCGGCAATCAATCCATCTTTCTCCAGTGGTGCAGCAGGGTCGGGCAGCAAACTTATCGGAGTTTTTTTTCCCGCAGAAGCTGCCGCTCGATGCTGCGGGGGTGCACTTTCACGTGGAAGTTGTGCTGCACCTGTTCTGCCAGCTGAGCGAAACTCAGTGATGGCTCCAGGGTTTGCTGCTCGGCCACGAACTTCATCACTTCCGGAGTGAGCTTGTGACCGTTTCTCGGACCACGCTTGTGGGGAAGTAATCCGGACAAGCCACCTTGCTCGAAGGCAAATTCCGCTTGGTAAAACGACGGGCGGGAGAAACCAAACTCTTTGGCCGTTCGGGAAACCGCCCGCTTGTCCACATGGACCTGTCGTAGCATCTCGTATTTCACCTGCAGCAAGTCGCTGGGATCGAAGAATTCGCTGTTCTGGAACAAAGGATGGCGCACCTCCTGCGGGCGGGGGTTCCGTGTTCCGTGTTGCTCTAACGCCTTGTGCTTGTCGGAGTTGTTTTTCGCCCGTGGCATTCTCGTTTTCTCGGCTAGGCTGCTTTGCAGCTGTAAAGATAATTACGACGTAAGCAGGAATCTTGTCAAGTCTTTTTTGCCGGAAAGTGATTGATAATAACACGCATACGCTATGAAACGCAACCAATCCGGTGCGGTTTACGGCCAACACTCCCGACATTATTAACTTTACAGTCATGACATGTTTTCCTTTACAGTTCTCTCGACTCGCTGGGACTTCCCTCCGTCGATCTGTCGCGCCAATTCGATCAGATCCGCCACTCGAAACAGCGATCGCCCCGCCGCGAGAGCAACGAAAGGATCGACAGCGCCGGCGTCAGTCCAGCTTGTTGGTAATGAATGCAGGCGACCAAGCTTGTCCTGAAACCAGACCCTGTCCTCACCCCAGTCCTGGCGATAGGAAACCAGCTCGAACTCTTGCTGGAAAAGCGGATGGTACGGATGTGTTACTCGGAAACGTCGAATTTCAGCATCGCCATGCGGCGTAGTTGAACACTCATGCCAATGGCATCGCGGAGCGCTGGGTGGGAAGCTGCAGACGAGACCTGCTGGACCACATGGTTGCGCTGAATGAACACCATCTGAAGCGATTGCTCTCGGAGTATGTTCGTTACCATCATGAGGACCGTACGCATCTCGGACTTGAGAAGGGGACACCTGAAGGCAGGATTCGTTCCGTGGCTTCAGGTCGGATTCTTTCCCAAGAGCGAATCGGCGGGCTGCACCATCGTTACGATCGAGCAGCCTAGTCCGGACCGACTTTCCGCCGGTCCTTTATATATATGTGAGCTCCGCGCGCACTCGGGTTCGTGCCCTTCAGAGTCTTAGTCTTCATGCCGTATCGAGCGATAATCGTATTCAGGCCTACTCTACCAAGAACCGCCCTGTTTTTGGTCCCGGCTGAAGTTTTGGCGAACCACAGCGATAGTTCTGCGATGTATCCTATTGCTTAAAATCCACCGGAGGTCCGCTGATCCGTTTTCCGGTGAGATCGACGGTTACCTCTACACGGTCGGCAATTTTGATGAACGGAATGCCACTGTTCATGCCGTATTGCTTCCGGTCGAAAGCCATCGTCCCTTTGACGGTGCCGACGCCTTTCCTGTCGGTGGGAACCGTAAACTTCAGCGTCTCCTTCTTGGTCACTCCGCGTATCGTGAAGTCGCCCTCAAACGCCACCGTGTCAGGACCAGTCTGTTCAACCTTCGTTGAGTGAAAGGTGATCAACGGATTATGCTCGACATCGAAGAAAGCTTTGCCTTTCAGCTTGCCGTTCTTCATGCCGCTCCCCGTATCCACAGAGGCAGCATAAATCTTGATGTCCAAAACGCCTGTCGAAAGCTCAGGCGAAGTAAAGGTCAAAGTCGCGTCCCACTTGTCGAACTTGCCGACGATAGCGACGGATGCCTCGACGTCAAACTTCATGGTGCTTTCTGCGTGTGTTATCTCGAAAACAGGAGCGTCCACAGGGGCGGGTGAAAACAATACGGCGGACGTAATTAGGAAAAGACTGGTTAATCTCATGCGCGAAAGTCTGTGTCTTAGCCGATTGTTTGTCAAGAGTATCTGTCCACAATGCGCACGCGAATGGCTGCCGACAACAGATCTAAACTCTCTCACTCGCCGTGGTACAAAAACTCGGTCCGGTCAGGTGTTATCCCTCCGAGTTCAATACATCATTCATGCCTGAAACGACTAGGCGTAGCCACTGTGATAATCTTCCTTTAACGGTGAGGTCCACGACATGGCAAGGTGTTTTGTCATTTAGCCTTTCGACGGCTTCTTTTTCTTAGGCGACTTCACCTTCTTCCTGGGTTACGCGAACTAATCGGGAGTTACCGCCCGCACTGTTAGTTTTGACAGGTCCGGGTTTGGCCGAGCTGTGAAAGCATCACATTGCTTTCACCAACCAACAAATGGAGTTTCCAACATGCGATCTATGAGAGCCGGTAGGCAATTTTTGGTCGTTTCGGGGCTCCTCTGCATGTTGGCTTTGTGCGCTGTGAGTCTGGCAAGAGCGCAGGAAGTCCTGCCTTTCCCGCCCACCCCATCAGCCTCTACTCCGGGGCTGACGATGAAGGACTCCATCTACAAGAAACGCGTGGACCCGAAGCACCTATCTTCTGATGCGCCCAACATCCTTATCATTCTTATGGACGATGTCGGGCCTGGCCAAGCCTCAACCTATGGCGGCGAGATCAACACGCCGACGCTGACGCGAATCGCGAAGCTCGGCATTTCCTACAATGCCTTTCACTCCACGGCGATGTGCTCGCCCACGCGTGGGGCTCTTCTGACCGGGCGCAATCATACGCGCATTTCCAACGGGCAGATTGCCGAACTGGCCAACGACTTCGACGGCTTCAGCGGAAAGATCCCGATGTCGGCGGCAACGGTGGCGGAGGTGCTAAAGGATTACGATTACAACACGGCGGCCTGGGGCAAGTGGCATAACACGCCCGCCGAGCTGACGACCTCGAAGGGGCCGTTCGACTATTGGCCGACCGGCTACGGCTTCGAGTATTTTTACGGCTTTCTTGCAGGCGAAGCCTCGCAGTACGAACCACGCCTGGTGCGCAACACCACGGTCTTGGACCCGCACGAATATGAGCATCCCGGTTATCACCTCTCCGAGGACATCGCCGTGGACGCTATCAAGTGGCTACGCGAGAACCAGGCGTTCACGCCTGACAAGCCATTCTTCATGTATTGGGCTCCGGGCGCGGCACATGGCCCGCATCAGGTTCCTAAGGAGTGGGCCGACAAATACAAGGGGAAGTTCGACGATGGCTGGGATAAGTATCGCGAGCGTGTTTACGCGAGACAGAAACAGATGGGCTGGATTCCTCAGGATACGCAACTCACCCCGCGCCCGGCGACGCTCGCCTCGTGGGATTCTATCCCGGAGGACGAAAAACCTTTCCAGCGTCGTTTGATGGAAGTTTACGCCGGGTTTGCCGAACATGCTGACTACAACGCCGGACGCGTCATCGACGAAATCGAAAAGGAAGGAAAACTAAACAACACGCTGATCTTCTACATCTGGGGCGACAATGGTGCATCGGCTGAGGGTCAAAATGGCACCATCTCCGAGTTGCTCTCACAGAACGGCATTCCGAGCACGATCCAACAGCACATCAAGGCGCTGAACGAACTCGGGGGCTTGGATGTACTCGGCTCGGCGAAGACCGAGAACATGTATCATGCCGGATGGGCTTGGGCGGGCGGCTCGCCTTACAAGTCCACCAAACTGGTCGCGGCGCATTTCGGCGGTACGCGCCAGCCCATGGCCGTTTCGTGGCCTGCAAAAATAAAGCACGACGATACGCCGCGGCCACAGTTCCATCACGTCATTGACATTGTGCCGACGATCTATGAGGCGGTGGGCATCACACCGCCGCGCGTGGTCAACGGTGTTGATCAGATGTCGATCGATGGCGTGAGCATGGTCTATACATTCGCCGACGCGAAAGCGAAGGGGCGCAAGGTGACACAGTTCTTCGACATAATGGGAAGCCGGGGCGTGTACCACAACGGCTGGTTTGCCGATACCTTCGGTCCTCGCATTCCGTGGGTGCCGGGATTGCCCAAGGGCATCGCAGACTGGAACCCAGACAATGACGTGTGGGAGCTTTACAACCTCGATGCAGACTGGTCACAGGCCAATGACCTCGCCGCGAAGATGCCGGAAAGAGTCGCCTATATGAAGAATCTTTTCTTGGTCGAATCCGCCAAGAACCAGAACCTGCCCATAGGCGGTGGACTGTGGACGCCAGTGCTCCACCCGGAAGATGCACCCTCCACGCCGTATACCGAATGGACCTTTAGTGGCCCCATCACCGGGATGCCGGAGTTCACCGCGCCAAAGCTCGGGAAATTCGACAACGCCGTCAGCATGGAAGTGGAAGTTCCTGCCAATGCAAACGGCGTTCTATACGCTCTCGGTGGATTCTCCGGCGGCCTTTCGTTGTACGTGAAGGACGGTCAGCTCCGTTATGAGTACAACCTGTTCGAAATTGATCGCACGCATATCGTGGCGAAAGACAAACTGCCGACCGGCAACGTGAAGATCGAGGTCGAGTCAAAGCTGGTTGCGCCCAAACCGGGTGCCCCACTTGACGTGACGCTAAAGGTCAATGGTCAGGTGGTGGCGCAAGGCCGGGTGCCTATCACCGCCGCGCTCGCCTTCACCGCCAACGACTGCCTCGACATTGGCAGCGACCTCGGTTCGCCCGTGTCGCTCGACTATTTCGACCAGGCCCCGTTCGCCTTCAATGGGAAGATCGTAACGACGAGGATCACGTATCCGAAAAAATAGGAAACCGAAGTTCGACGCCCGCCATCGCTCGCGGTCGAATAAACAGCGCAGTGCCTGATTAACTCTTACCGGGCACTTTCTTTTCCCAGTCGGTGTCAATTATATAGGTGCACTCTTGAAACTCAAAAGTGTTGCGTTTTGCCTGTCGGTCCTCTGTACTCCCGGTCGCATGGCCAAGCAAGACCCGTCCAGACACGAATGCGCGATGAAAATCTGGATTCAATGGTGAGGACAACGCACGTTGCTCGTTTGGCCACTTACAGAGTAACGGCCCACGCCCAATGATAAAATCTTTCTCAACACCCCCAATTAAGTCGAGCACTACCAACGCCACGCTCTTGGAAGCGTGGCGTTCTGTTTCAGAGTTTGATTGTGCGACTGTGATCTACTGGCGTAGACCGCTTGCACGGCATTGTGAGGGGGTTGAGAGCAACAATTTACTTCTTGCGGTAGCCCCGGAGTTTCTTTCGCTCTGAATGCGCCTTTCGACAAATCGTACTCGTTGCTTCATGGGCGCAACCATGGCCCGTCACAACCTCCTAGAATCGGACCTACCCTAGGTTCTTTCGTGAAACGATATGCGGTCCTTTCGCACTAATCTCTGAAGCTTCCCTGACATCCAGGCATCGGTCTCGGAGGATCCTTAGTGCTCAATCAACTAGCGGTACTATTTGCATGCCTGTGTCTCTTAGGCGGCGGGGCGCTACTCTACTCAGGCTTTTCAATCTCTGAAACAGATCAGACCATCAAACTAATCGGCGGCGCTGTCCTTTTTTGCCTGGGTCTGGCGCTCTTCAGGCCCGTGTTGAAGAACTGGCGTGAATTGAAGAAGTACCGTCGTGGATAGCACTGCTCTATGGATGAACTGAAAAGAGCCAGGCTTGAAACCCTGATCGCGTGGGCCGGATATTTCATTGCCTTCGTTGGGGTCACAGTGCTTCTTGTCTGGGCATGGCTGCGACACTGAAGTACGTCGAGCCCCCCTGTGCCCGGCGATTCGCCGTTGCAATTCTAGCCAACGACTCCAGAAATTCTTGTAACCTGATCTCTGTTCTGAGAGTCCCATCAGTAAGCCGGACACAGCCGATTATCCACCCTTCTATAGGGCTAATCGGATTCCCCGAAAGGGGAAATGATTGGGGAGGCGATCAGACCTGGGCGTCTCCCTTCTTCCTTTTCTTTGCTCTTGTTTGGCTGTCCTCTAGCTTCAAGATTTCTCTGCGGCGTATCGGCTGAGCTCTGACTTGCGCCTAACGAAGTTTGCTATCCTGCCGCTATGATGCCTGAAACACCGGATGGTTCCAACGTTCCGTCTGAGGTAGAACGTTTCCTTGGTTTTTATCGAGGCGTGCAAAAAGGCGCTCCGATACCGCCCGTTGAACCCGCCGAAATTCGATCCGTACGAAACATTTACAAAGATGCAGTTCGACATTTCCCCAACCCGCCTGGAGGAGCGATATCCAGCGTCGATTTACTTGCCCGCGGTTGTAGTCCAGGCACGAACACGTTAGCGATGTCGCTTCGTTGCCAAATTCTAGAGATCATGCTCACCCTCGGCGTTTTCTCCGAATTTCAGCACGGCGATGACCTAGACGATGCTGTATATCAAACCGCAGCAACCATTCCGCTCAACGGTTTCCACATAGACCCGGATACGTTTGTTCAATACATAAGAGAAGAGAAGTCCAGGCTGTTAGAGACGCGGCATGGACCCGGAAGGCGGGAAGAAAATAACAGCGATTGCCAAGTCTATGCGCTCCAGCAAATAGTCGTGGTTCTTGAGCCCCGGCCCAGTTCCGGATACACTCTCCTCCGGTAATCACATCAGGGATGGCATACCTCCTTAATGAACCGTGGCTCTTGGGCCTGCTGGTCGCGATCACTCTGGCCGGCGCAATCGAACTCGGACGACGAACCACCGCCTACATTCATATTCACGACGACACAAACCGCAAAGAACAAATGGTTGCCATACGCGATGGACTCTTTGTCCTTGTCAGCCTGCTGCTGGGTTTCACGTTGGCGCTTGCCGTGCCCCGCTTCACCGAACGCCGCACGCTACTCGTAGAGGAAGCCGATTCCATCGAGACGACCTATCTCCGCTCCGCCATGCTCCCTCAGTCTTATCGGGATAACTCCCGTGAACTCCTGCGACACTACGTCGACGCCCGCCTCGCTCTCGACAACGCCGGCCTCGATATGGGTCGCTTCAACGAGGCGGCGAATCGTTCCAAACAGATTCAGGCTAAGCTTTGGGCAGATGCAGTTGCCTTTGCCCAAACGGACCGCACCGCCATCGCCGCCAGTTACGTCAACTCACTGACCGGGACCATTGATATCCATGATAAGCGCATCGCGGCATTGGAGAACCGCATCCCCGCCTCCATCTGGTTCTTGATCCTCTCAGTTTCCATAATCGCAATGTTCACTCGCGGCCTGACGCTAACGCGCCGCTTCTGGCTAACACTCGCCCTCGCCCCTGTCACCATCGCGATCGTCGTCGCTCTAGTAGCAGACCTCGATTCCCCGAGCACCGGCCTAATCCGTCTTGACCAGCGCGCCATGCAACGCCTCAAAGCCGACTTCAGCTCCGAGCCATAGTGCGAACACTACTGTCCGCGACTCCTCATAAATTTGTTCGGGCAACAATCTCAAGGGAGGAGCAGATACTTGAGTCCAGTTCAAGCACCTGCTCTCGGGGTGTTTCAGAGGCTATATCACGCTCAGACTACCGACTGTCGTCCCACTCGGCAATCAGGTCTTCACTGTATAAAGAATGCGTGCTCCTGATAACCGCGATTACCTGACGACTCGAATTGCCCCCAAATGCATATGCATGTCAAGGGGATGTAGCTTGTTGCCGAATCCATCACCCAAGTTCATTTAATCGATTGTTATGGCATAGGAGTATCGTCATATTTAATGGGCGTAGTGAAGCATGACTTACCACTGAATAAACTACGCAGCCTTCGTCCAGGGGAAATAGGAGCACCATGTTTCAAGACTTAAGCAAATCCCGCCCGGACACAACTACCAACGTAACCGACGAAAGGAATCGGCGAAGAAGCGAGCGCGTTGCCCTGCGTGTTCCTGTCCATCTGTCGGCGCTGATGCCGGGCGGTAAACGAATCAGCATCGAGGCCCACACCCTCGTGGTAAATGCTCATGGCTGTCTTCTGGATATTGGGTTAGAGATGGTCAAAGGACAGCAAATTCGTCTCAGCAACTCAAAGACGGATATCGTCGCGTCAGGCCGGGTGCTACGCGTTGAGGGTTCCAAAGATGGCCGCTTTTCAGTAGCATTTGAATTTGAATCCCCGGCTCCTCACTTCTGGCCCGTAAGTTTCCCGCCGCGTGATTGGTCTCTTGTAGCGACCGAAGTTTGAAAAAATTGGAAGGGCTAATCATCGTAGAAGCCATGCCGAGAATCCAACCCTGCCGCTGCACTCACGCCAAGACCATCCACTACGCCAAGCCCGGCTTAAAGAAATTGGTGGGGAAGTGTTGGTTTCCTCATTGCAAATGCAAAGTGTATAAGCCGAAACCCTAAAGCTGTTCGTACTAGATGTCCAAAACAGGACGGCTTTACCGTTTGTTTTGTCGGATTATTTTGGGATGAAAAAGAAAGACCTGACCCTTCATCAGTTGCGCTCGGTTCCGTGCCCTACGTGTGGCGTCCCTGCTGGTGATCGCTGTTTGCTGCACTCTGGCGGTCTACGCTCGGTGTCCCACGTAAACCGGAAGCTTGCTGCGGCTGAGGCAATCGAAGCGGAAAGCATTCCACCTGCTGGGCCGGATAGGTCTTCCTAAGTTGCCGACCTATCTGGAGGGACACCGCCCCGTAAGTATTGTGCGTCCACACGGCACCAAGACCTCCGGGTAGAGCCCCTAGATTTTGATCGCTCCATCCAAACGCATGTTACTTTTGACAACTCGACACTGCTTCATAATTGGCGTACGTTTTCACACGCACGACCTGCCCAGCCAAACCCCAGTTTGATGCTTCCCTCCCCAACTGGCCATTTGCCCGAGCACTTCGCGGCTAGGGGCGGCCTAGATGCGAAAAATGCGAGTGTTGCTTGCCGATGACCATCCGGGCCTTTTGGAGGTAGTTCGAAGTCTCCTGAAAACAGAAGTAGAAGTTGTGGGCTGCGTGGATAACGGCGAATCCCTCTTCGAGGCCGCCATGGAACTGCATCCGGATGTCATCGTCACGGACATTTCGATGCCAAAGCTCAGTGGGATAGAGGCTGTTGATCGCTTGCGGGATTCTGGTTGCTTGTCAAAGGTCGTATTCTTGACAGTCTATTCCGACGCTGATTTCGTCTCCGCTGGACTCAAGACTGGTGCACTCGGATACGTCCATAAGACTTCTATGGCCGCCGACCTGTTGTTCGCCATCCAAGAAGCTCTCGCGGGACGTGTTTTCGTCTCCGCCTAGGAATAAAGTGCGCCCAGCGCAACTGGGAGAGAAGACTTGGGTAGACATCAGTCAAAGCCCAATACTGCATACAACGGGAGGACCCCTTCAACCCGCTGCCGCGATCCGCACTCGTTCAGTGTTCGGAGAATCTGATGCGAGCAAAGCAAGTTCGGCCTTCGTGAAGGTAAACTGCGAAAAGCCGCAGCCCAAGCAGACTAAAACTTTCGGAAATAGCATGACACCGGATTTGTCCAAATTTTTGAGACCGCCGAGGTGCACCATCATCTCACCGGAAAATTTCATCTGATTATCCAACCTACATGCCGGACAAGACATAAGCCCTCCCCCACATTCTGATGGGAATAGCTGAACACAGCTATAACCTGTCCCTGCCGAAAATGCTATCCGTCGCGAATGCCTTTAAAATCAGCGACCAGCAGTGCAACCCGCTCTAACCCGGCGACAGGATGTTACATGCCCTGTGGCTGGAGAAATAACAATTCGCCAGCCACAGGCCGTCCGTTGAACAGCTCCCCCACGAAGAACCTCAATCGCAGCGCCGGCTGGGGCCTGAGCCGCTTCGCGACTTGGCGAGCCAAGAAATGGCGTAGCTGGTCACGAGTTCAGCACAAGCAAATCTGATCGGGTGCGCGTGCGGGGCACAAAGGGGCGCGCGGTGATCTGGCCCTGAAAGGCGGACGCCCATTTCCCGGGGATGCTGCTGCCGCATGATGGACAACACCCGTTCGGCGTCAGGTGGTAGCCGAGAATCAGATAGCCAAAGCGTTCGATCAACAGAGTTTTGCAATTGGGGCAGCGCGTGTTTTCCAGATCGCCCACCTGGCCCGGCAGGTTCCCTGCATAAACGTAGCGGAGTCCCGCTTTCTTTCCAATCTCTGCCGCACGTATCAAAGTCTCCGGGCTGGTGTTGTCTGGGTCGGTCATTTTGTAGTCTTTGTGAAAGGCCGTTACATGCCAAGGAATATCCGGCGACACGCCCGCCAAGAACCCGGCCAATCGAGTCAGTTCGTCGTCGGAGTCGTTGAACCCGGGAATCACCAGCGTAACGATCTCCAGCCAGAAGCCCATCTCGTGCAATCGTCGAATGGTATCCAGGATGGGCTGTAAGCGCCCGCCGAGCTGCCGATAGTGGCGGTCATCGAAACTCTTCAGGTCCACCTTGTAAAGATCCACCCACGGCCGCAGATATTCGAGGACCTGCGGGGTGCCGTTTCCGTTGGAAACGAAGCCAGTCACCAATCCGGTCGCGCGCGCTTCCTTAAAGACAGCCATGGCCCATTCACTGGTGATCAGCGGCTCATTATACGTGCTGACGATGAGCCTGCCTCTCTGGCGAAGGGCGTCAAGAACAAGTTCTCTCGACGTGACGCGCATCGGGCCGACAGCGGCGGCGGGATCGCGTAGGGCTTGCGAGGTCACCCAATTCTGACAGTAACCGCAGTGAAGATCACAGCCGAGCATTCCGAAGCTGTAAGCCAGTGCCCCTGGATGAGCATGGAAGAAGGGTTTTTTCTCGACGGGGTCACATTGGACGCCGCCGACATAGCCCCAGGGCACAAACAGGTTTCCGCCCCGGTTGTAGCGAACCTTACAAACGCCGGGTTGCCCGTCTGGGATCTTGCAACAGTGCCCGCAAGCAAAACACCGCACCCAGTTGCGGTCGAGCTTTTCGTACAGTTCGCCCTCGCAAACGTTTTCATAAATGATTTCGCGCAGCGTACTCATACGTGCCAGGTGTTGTGCAAGGTGGCCGTCAGCTACTAACCTTCTGATACTTGTCAGGCTGAAACTTACCGCCGTCAACGTAATTTTTGTTGATCTCGCTATACCCGTGCCACTTCTCCGGCAGATCATCCATCACGAAAATGGCGGTCACCGGGCAGACCGGCACACAGGCGCCGCAATCAATGCACTCAGTAGGGTCGATATACAACTGAGGCACTTCATCGAACGTAGGTCGGCCATCGTCATAGGTTCGGCCCTTTGCCGGATGGATACAATCCACCGGGCACACGTCCACACAGGCAGTGTCCTTCGTCCCGATACAGGGTTCGGCGATGATGTATGCCATGGGTCGCCTCCTTGACTTGACCTTATCAGCCTTCGAAAGGTATGGATCACGCTCCAGAAGTAAGTTGTTTCTCACGCCGATAGGCTACCGTCCTCTAGTTTATGTTCATTCTTTGACTTTGACTTCGCGTAGAGGCCCAGCTCTTGCCGGTCCTTGAGTCCAGCACTTCGTGCAATGTGTCTTGATGGGATACGGGCACTCGTCCTGATAATTTGCCTCCCCACTTTCCCAGCGCATCCCGCAGCGTGGGCATTCATGAGTGTGACTGCTGAGCTTGACCATCATCCGCGTCCGTGTTTCAGCCGAACACCCAGGATACCGAAGGCTTGATTATTGGTCTGCTCGCCACCATTAGGCGGCTGAGCGCTCGCGTTCCTTGCACTCACGGCAATGGCGTGCCCAGGGGACGGCGTTCAATCGGACTTTTGAAATGGGATGTCCGCACGCTTCGCACACTCCGTAGGTGCTCTTCTTGAACCGAACGAGTGCCTCTTCGATTGCTCTTGCAAGACGCCCCTCAGTTTGATGCAAGTGAATCTGCAGCTCCGCTTCCTCGTCGGCATTGGCTTGGTCCATGAGATCGCCCTCTAAGCCTCCTGCTGCCGGCATCAGCGACTGCGCCTCGCCCAGGGCAGACGACAACTCACGCTGTTTCTTCAACAACAATCTGTGGTATCGCCGCAAGTCGGCTGGGTCCATGACCAGTCCTCTATGGGAGGAAACCTTGCCTATGGCCCCGCATTCTACACCTACACAAACCCCGTGTCCGCAACGCGCGTCCGTATTGCCGACCTTGGCACTTCCCAGTGCTAGAATGGTGGCTGTGATGTCAGACCTAGCAGCCAAAGCCTGCGTCTCATGCCGTAGCGGTGTACCACCACTCAGGTGAGGAACTCGCCTCTCTGCAAAAGCAAGTGGACGGATGGAATGTTATTGAGGAACACCACATCACGAAGACCTGCACGTTTCCCAACTTTCGCGAAGCGCTGAAATTGGTAAACCGCGTAGGCGAGCTTGCGGAGGAGCAGGGGCACCACCCAGACATCTCGCTTGCCTGGGGAAAAGTCGAGATCACCACCTGGACGCACAAGATCAACGGCCTGACGGAGAGCGATTTCATCCTGGCTGCAAAGATCAACCAGCTCTACAAACCCTAAACTCCGCGCTTCGGATCGACCTCCTAAGCAGTCCGCCGCGGCGTTTTTGTTTTTGATCTCGCAGTTTACCGTATCGCCGCCGCTCCTTTTGCACAGAAGAATACTTCGATTCTCCTTGACACGGGCATTCTCAGGGGAACAAGCTCATGCCGAGGTTTCGCTGTTTGAGGCGAGACTCCCGCTTCGTAGTCCGAGCGCAGTTTCTTTCACAGTTAAGCTCCGCATCGAGCGCTAAGAGGGCAGTTCGTCCTCGGCTCCTTTTTCACCACTCGCGCGAGGCCTAACCTCCTGTCCGACGTACAGGACTGCACGCCCAAGACCGCAGCGGTTCCAGGCCACAACACTCGAGCCGACTCGCTTCATGCGAGGACAGTTTTCGCATTTCTCAAAAAGGAGAACACCCCATGTCAGAACATAACAAAGCTATTGTCCGTCGTCTGGTTGAAGAACTTTGGAACAAGGGCAATCTGTCGGTGGCAGACGAGCTCTTTGCTCCCAACTACGAACATCATGACGCTTCGACACTCGATTTTGGGCGGGGCCCGGAGAGTGAAAAGAAGAGAGCGACTCTCTACCGCACTGCTTTCCCCGACATTCGATTGACGATCGAGGACATCATTGCCGAAGGCGAAATTGTAATGACCCGTTGGTCCTGTCGGGGTACCCATAAAGGTGATCTCAGCGGGATTGCGCTAACCGGGAAGCAGATCAACATCTCCGGGGTGACCATCGCCCGCCTCGCGAACGGCAAGCTGGCCGAAGGCTGGGTCAACTGGGATGCTTTGGGCCTTATGCAGCAGCTCGGCGTCGTCCCTGAGCTGGCCAAAACCAAAGCTGCTGCAGCGAAGCCTTAGAACTCGGAGAACTTAGCTCTACACTACGCGACTTTTCGCGAGGAATTGCAATTTCGCACGTTGGATAGACGGGTCAATCAAAACTTTTTTTACATTGGCGAGGCCTACGCCGTAACAGATTTCGATGCTGAGCGAGACTGCTGCACAACGGTGAGCGGAGCGGATATTCTTTTCACGCCATTCCTTCGCAAGTCCGTCAGGGATGATAAGGATCGTGACGAAGACTAACCACCCATGCGGTCCCTACCGAATATTCTGTGCATAACGCGGAAAGCCGGATGGAGCATCCGGCTCTCGCAGAGCAAAGTAGTTGGTGAGGGAAGATACCGGTATTTCGGTATTTCCACTCCGTTCGAACCCCAAGGAAGTTGGACGGAAATTACAGGCCGGTCGAGTCCCGGTAAACCGCGTTTGCGGAGCCGTGACCTCACGCCGCGAAGCTTTCCAGCAACTCAACCCCGCGCACCCAAATTGCCAAATTCCTGGTTGCGCCCCGCTGAGAGCTACGCTAGCCTGCTTCAGTCCAGCCATAGGAGGAATGCATGGCCGACAAGCCAACACATGAGCAAGGACAACTTCAATTGCAGTTCTATGATTTGCGACGCGAGGCCAAGTTACGCGAGGCCCGCGACTGGTTCACACAAAACTATTTCGTGGAGAGCTTTGAAGACAGCCAGCGCATCGCCCCGTTCGGTTCGAAAGAGGGCACTTACCTAATGATGGTCCTGAGCTATTGGGACCAAGCCTGTGCGTATCTCAACCAAGGGCTCTTGCATGAGCAACTCTTCTTTGAAACCTCCGGCGAATTTTACGGCGTGTGGGACCGGCTCAAGCCGGTGGTGCCGAAGATGCGAGAGATGTTCCACATGAAGCTCTTCCTGGCCAACTTGGAGAAGGCTGCTGAGAAATTTGAAAGACACATGGAGACAACGTCACCGGGAGCGTTGCAGGCGATGCGCCAGTTCACGCAGCAGATGCGTTCGGCCAAGGCACAGAAGGCTGGCGCCTAACAGAGGCCTACCACACGATCAGGGATAGCTCTACACAGTTCTCTGATCCGTAAAGTTGTCTGGGCTAGAAGGGGGCGAGCTTTGATGCCGCGAAAGACGCCATCACCGCCGCGTTCGCCTTCCTGCACTATACCGACGCGCTCATCCTCGATCTACGTGGAAATCCGGGCGGCAGCGGTAGCATCGGCCTCTATACGAGCTACCTCAGCACGGGTACGCCCTATCTCCTCCATTCCGTTCACTGGCGAAGTGGTCGTGTCGTGGAGACGAAAACCATCGATCCGGGCGCTCTTTCCTGCTGTAACGTCGATCTGGATGTTGCTGATTCTTCGGCTCCTCGGCCGCGATGTCATTTTCACGAACCACAGGCGACGTAATCGTTGCCCGAGCCGCGCTCTTGAGGCACGTTGAAAAAATCGAAATGGAGGCGAATGGGGAAGGCTACGTAGCGAAGGGGAATTGGAATTTCCTTGGGAATCGAGCTAGGGATGGTGCCGGGGGCCTGGCCTGTACATTGCAGTCCCCGCACACAATTCAAGATCGACGTGGCGGCATGAAGCCGACCAAACCGACGAACGCCCCTGCGGCACGCTTCGCTATGGATGGTGTCGGGGGCCCGGTATGCACGATTCTGCCACAAGCTAAGTTGTTTGTTGACTTGGCCGCCTAGGCGCCTTGAACACCAGAAGCGAATTTTTTGGCAATGCTGCCGCGTCGTGCATATCGCTCGGTAGGGAACTGCTTCGAGGAAGAGTGCTCTCGATCGAATAGACAGGCGCGACAATCACAGCGCAGAGTGTTGCCGCCAGAAGTTGACGAAGCACGCCCAACGCTCTCATGACTAGATTTTACGTGCGCTGCTGCTGACCAACCAACAGCGATCTCACGCCGTTGCAGTCCGCCCGCATCGAAAAGTATGTACTGGGCCTTACACCAGGATCCCGACTTCAAATATCTGGCCGGGCTTCAGGGACTGCAATGCGACGAGAGCATTTGGGACATGCGGCCGGATGTCATCCAGATCGTTCGAAGCTGGGCGGATGATCAAGATAGCGATGTTCCGGCCCGTCATGTTCTGCTGATGCCTAATGTTCTTGTCTATTGTGACGAGGACGTCAAAGTGCTCTTCAGCCAGGGCCAACAGCTCCCCATTCTCCTTGCCGCTGAATCCTGCGTCTCGAACGGTCTCACATTCATGACCGCTGTCGGCAAACAGGAATTTGACCTTCCTGGGGACACACTCATCGAAGAGCAATCTCATTTCAAAGTGGCGGTCAGGCTCGTTCTAGCTTCTTCGATCGCCGCAATAGCTTCGGCGCTGGTTACACTGGGGAAATCTTCAAGAAACTCTGCCAGCGTCCGCCCATGCTCCAGATAGTCTGTCAGCGACTTAAAAGGAACTCGCGTTCCGCGAAAGACGGGTTCACCGCTGAGGATAGCCGGGTTGCTGACGATGATGCTCGAGGCCATTTTGCGAATCTCCTTCCGAAAGTTTAGCGTACTTCCTTAGCGTTGTGCATCCTTCTCGCGCGAATTGCTGAACGGCGCTACTGTTGTCCAGCACGAAGAAAGACCAACCTTAGCTTTCACTGAGTAGCGCGCGCTCCGGGGATCCCGCGATGTGCCCACCTGTTTGCTGGCGGCCGTTCGTTTTTCGATGATTTTGGTTCCTGCCAAATCTTCCCAAGCTTCGGACGTGGGTTCGATTCCCATCGCCCGCTCCATAAATCACGATGATTCTATTGTCCTTACGCCGCTAACCCCACTGAAAAGGCCCATAAAACAGGGGTTTTTGGTCCCAAGATGGTCCCAACGGCGTGAATTGGTCCCAACGTCTCAGCCCGAAGTTGGACGCCGGTCCTGGCAATTGGACGCTAGGAAATCATCGTAGATTCCACATGGACGACGGCGTTTACCAGGCTTTGGCGGCTGAAATCGTGATGACCAATTTCCGAGTGACATTTCAATGACTGACGTCCACAATCCTAGGCAAGTGGGAACCACTAACCCGAGTTTGGTGCGTTGGTCAGATAAGGAGGGACAATGATTCAGCGACTCTTCGTCCTCTTATTGCTTTCCGTCATCGTTATTGGAGGTGCTGCTTCATTTCGACCGACACAGTCGGCGAACGCGGAGCCCTGCGCGCAAAACCATGAGGCTTGGTTGAAACAAGTCTCTGAGAAAATGGAGACGATTAAACCCGGCATGACGCGATGGGACCTTCTGAAAGTTCTCCGAACGGAAGGCACACCACGACGAACGTTCAGGATCGGGGGCGGCCCTACACAAGGGGTATTACGAGAATCATTCGTCAGCCAAGACTGTCCATATTTAAGGATTGAAGTCGAGTTGGCTGGGCGAGACGACCCCATTCAAGACGTCATCGTTAAAGTCTCGAAGCCCTACCTACAGTTTGCCACGACGAACTAGGTGTTCGGCGTGCTGGCTCCTGAGCCACCAAGCCGGGCATGTGGCTTTGGCTGTTTCCACTTGTACGGTTTCGGCTTATCAGAGTTACGCCATTACTTCCGGCTTGCCGACTACAACTACTCGCCCAGAAAGATTGCGGTTGTGAGCGAAAATTAGCCTTAAGTCGAAAAAGGCCCTATCGAAGGGCTCAGGCCGACAGGTTAAACTTCATCCTTTGTTTATATCTAGAAAAGTGCGGTCTATGCCCGATTTGAACACCAGATACTCGATATTCCCGAGAACACCGATCCCCAGCAAGGATGCCAGTCCGGGATGAGCAACGACGATGGTGAGGGCCATGGTCCCCGGGACCGCAATGAGTGCGACCGTAGACCAGAGGATCCAGGGCGCCGTCCTTCGTATCTCTCGCGGGAGGCCACTTCGATCGAAGTTCCCCGTGTACACAAGAAAAGCAGCCAGAATCACTAGGGGACCGATGCACGCCAATTCGAGAAAAAATAGGATCCATCCCCATTTAGACGCAGTAACCGCGCAAAACCTCGACCCGAGATAGCCTTGCAGCACAAACCAGACGATGAAGCCCAAGTGCATAGTCTCCCACCGGCGGTACGGGCTTCGCCCGGCAAGCAAAAACAAACGACGAAGAAGACTCGACTCGGTCTCCGGGGCTTGCGAAGTGCCTGGCGACTCGGCAGGAACACCGCGAAGATTCCTGAGGTCCACTAACAATTCCCGTGCCGACTGGTATCGCTCTTCGGGGCGTTTGCGCAGGCACTTCAGCAGGATACGATCGAGTTCGGTAGGAACCGCCGGAGTGTATTGCCGCAGAGAAGGTGCCTCAAGCTTTAGGATATTAGCGATCGTCGAGGGCGGCGTGCGGCCCAAAAAAGGATTGGTGCCTGTTGCCATTTCATAAAGGACCAGGCCAAGAGCATAGATATCTGTGCGAGCGCCCACCGGCTGCCCTTCCAGTTGCTCCGGGGCCATATAGTTCACGGTCCCGACTAGCAGGCCTCGGCTCGTAGCAATGGAAACTGTCTCCGCCGCGTTCTCTTCTTCGAACGACAGCGGTGCGTGGAGGTGTTTCGCCAGACCGAAGTCGAGAATCTTGACACGCCCTCGGGAATAATCGTCCGGCACGGACATAATATTTTCGGGTTTGAGGTCTCGATGGACAATCCCGTGACTGTGCGCCGCGGCCAAGGCGTCGGCGAGTTGGGCACTGGCATCGAGGATTTCTTCCGTCGTGAAACGGGTCTGCGCAAGCTCTTTGCGCCAGGTGCGGCCTTCCACGTACTCATAGACAATAAAGCTCTCCTCGCCCCGTTCGACATAATCATAAACAGTGGCGATACTTGGATGGTTCAGGGCGGAGGCTGCGCGGGCTTCGGCTGCAAGCCGACGGTGCAGCTCGGAGTCGTGAGTCGTATTGGACGGAAGCATCTTCAGGGCAACGAGACGATTCAAGTGCGTGTCAAAGGCGCGCAAAACGACTCCCATACCCCCGCGCCCAACTTCCCGCTCTACCTTGTACCGGCCCTCTATGAGCTCATTCAGCACGGTTGAAGTCTACTCCATCAACGACGCTAATTTCTGATACGTCGAAACCGGAGATATGCACACTCCTGACGCCTGGGAGATTGGTCCAAGTGACGGGCAATTCGAAAGTAATCCACATGCCTGGTATGTCGTGCCGGACAACTGAACTTTAGCAATAGACCGGTCACTAGTAGACTGGATTTGCCGAAATCTCGGTCTTTCCGGAGTTCCTCGATGTTGGATCAAGGTGTTTGGGCAGAAGTCAGAATGGGTGATGAACACCTGCGATTATTCTCGGAACACAACGCGCAGGGGGTACAGGCATCTGTGTACAATGTGACCGCGAAGAATTGGATCGCACCCTCCGAGCCAGTGGATGATATCGAACAGGGAAAAGACAGAGCTGCAGCACATGCTAGGGCATATCTTCAGAATGTAGGTCACTCAGAACTGCCGCCGTTAGAATGGAAAAAATCCCGCTCAGCGTAGTTCCTGATGTTTTCAATCATTGATTTCACTTCTCCGGTAACGGCGTTTATCAGGATTCACCGGCGATTGACTCGATGCGAGTCAGTGAAGCGCAACTCTTCCGACGGATTAGTGTTAACTTTCGACAAGAGGTAGCTCAAGATGCTGGGCTTCCGAGATATCGTTGCGTGGCTCAACATTGCTAGCGTTTCGGCGGCTTCGCTATTGGCTGGTTCTACCCCGGCCCTTGGTCAGGACCCTCATCTTTGCACCGAGACCAATTATGTAGCGGTGGCGTGTGCAACGATTCGTGGGATCAGCGTCGACAAAGACAAGCCATTTATTGCAGTGCGCGTCACAAAATCTTCGGATCAAGTGTTCCACGAAAACGACCTTGTGGCGCGAGATGCTGCTGGCCGCGTCTACGAAGAAAATCACAGTTTGCCTTTACAATTTTATGGGTTCAAATCCTTCCATGACGCCAATACCGTTTGGGCGTTGGGCACAGGCAGTATTCTTGATTGCTTCGCCGGAAAAAGCATCTATCTAGTGCCAGGTTCGCACACTGCGGATGTCGCAATTTCTTGCACTAACGTCCAGCCGTTTCAGCGGAGTGAGCGCCCTTACTCGTATGCACTATCCCGTCTTGTCGGCGTCAAGACTTCCCCTAATGTCTCGGTTGAGGACCTCGGAACTAAGACTATTGAGGGATTTCAGGCGCGCGGAATAAAAACTATTTGGTTGGGAACCGAAAAAGATGGGGAATGGAATGCAAAGCCCATTCGAGCTTTAGAGCAGTGGCTGTCGGATGACCTTGGCGTGACCTTGCTTTTGATCAATTCGGATTTCAGGAAAGCGACCGAATTCCGAAGTCTTCTCACCAACATCAGAAGGATAGAGCCTGACGGCTCTCTGTTTGAAGTTCCGCCCGACTACAAAATCAATCCCGCTCGATAAACGCTGCCCGCCCGGCACGAATATAGGAAGCTTGCTATATCGGTGATTTGTTCAACGATCCCGCCAACTTCTGGTAAGTCGTGCATTACCGTACAAGTGAAATTGCAGATCGGCACCTGTCCGGTTTCGGTTAATTGTCCAAGTGGGAAGGCGTGCGGGTCCAGACTTCCGACAATTCGACCAACCCCTTTTTCGTTTCTGCAATCCAGTTTCTTGGCTTTCCGAAATGCCGAATCGGGCAATCTCCGTTTGAGGCAGGCGAATCGGCAAAGGAAGCGTCTAATGTTCACTCGTGGCGCAAAGCGACTATTGGATCGACGCTGGAGGCGCGACTCGCCGGTAAAAAGCCCGCTAGTAAGCCAACAATCAGCAGCGTGCAAGAGGCGATTGCGAGTGTTACCGAATCATAAGGTGATAGGCCAAAAAGTAGGTGTGCAATAAGCGTTGCGCTACCGACCGCGCAGGGCAACCCGATGGAAATCCCTGCAACCGTTAGTAGAAGAATCTCACGAAGCACCAGCCAGAGAATGCTAAGGCGAGTCGACCCGAGGGCCATACGAAGGCCGATGGCGCGAGTGCTCTGTCCGACTGTGTACGCTGTCAGGGAGTACAGACCCATCACGGCGAGCACGAGAGCCAACCCGCCGAAAAACTCTGCAAGCATTGCCGTCATCCGCTCCTGTATGAGAGAGTCGTTGACGACCTTCTGGGCCGTTCTGATTTTCAGTGCGTACTGACGACCCAAGGCGTCTAAAGCCTCACGCACCCCGCCGGTTAAAGCTGTAGGGTCGGCGGCCGTCCTCACTTCAATAGTCAAAAGGCTTATCCGTGGCTCTTGTGCGCCGGGAATGAACACCGCCAACGGGAGCGGATCGTGGAGATCTTGGATACGGGCATCGCTCACGATGCCGACAATTTCGATATTCTGGCGCGTAGGGTCATCGCCAACGCGAATGGGCTGGCCTAGCGGATCGCGGGTTTTCGAGAAGAGCCGACTCGCGAGAGCCTGCGTCACAATCGCCACTCGCGGAGATTGTGCGTCATCTTGCTGATTAAAGGTGCGACCGTGAAGCAGACTCAGCCCCATAGTCTGAAGAAAGCCGGACGTGACTACCTCAAAGACGGCTGGCAATTCACCTTCGCCCTGCGCGGATTTCGCTCCAACAGTTGCCTTCGTCGCATGCCCGACACCCGGTCCGGTATGAGACATGGCAACATCGAGCACTCCCGGAAGACTTCGTATTCGCGTGATAAGCTGCTCGTAATAGCCTGCACCTTCGGGTTCCTTGGAGGTGCCGGGCTTGGTCATTAGCCTGGAAAATTCATGATTTCATAAGCACGAAAGGCCTCGCTATGGTACAAATCCGTTGTCTAGGCAGATTTGAGACCAAAAGTGAGGCCTTCGCTTGTCCGAACATACCACAACAGACTGTCTCCTTTTTCCAGATATTTTTGATCGACCGGTGGTCGCGAGATTTGATCAACGACAGGGCAGTTCCGATGGTGGAGCAATTCTTCTCCAGGCTGCCGAGCGGCGCCTTGGCCTGACTTCGGCATTGGCGGCTTGTCTGAGAGATGACCGGCAACCAGGTAAGGTGGAGCATGAGTTGCGTGAGTTGATTACTCAACGAGTCATGGCCATCGCATTGGGATATGAGGACGCCAACGATGCGGCACGGCTGGCTGGCGATCCGATCCACAAGCTGCTGGTTGGTCGGGATCCTGTCGCCGGCGAGGACCTGGCTTCGCAACCTACTCTGTCGCGTTTTGAAAATACTCCGAATCGTAAGGAACTGTTGCGCATGACAGAATCTCTTGCGGACCGCGTCATTGAACGCCATCGCCAGCGTCTACGTGGTCGCGCCCCGCGGATCACCATCGATATGGATCCCACCGACGACCCCACGCACGGCCAGCAACAGTTCACCTTTTTCAATCGCCATTACGATAGCTACTGTTACTTGCCGATGGTTTGTTTTCTCACCTTTAATGAGGAGGCGGAGCAGTACTTGGTAGCGGCGGTGTTGCGGCGGGGCAATGCCACTGGGTCGCTGGGTGCGCTGGGAATTCTGCGCCGTCTGATCGAACGAGTAGGTAACGCCTTTCCCAAGGCGAAACTCCGGGTGCGACTCGACGGCGGCTTCGCATCCCCGGAAGTTTTGGATTTTCTGGATTGCGAACCGAAAGTGGAATACCTCGTGAACCTGGCCGCCAATGCAGTGTTGAAGCGTAAAGTGAAATCGGCCATGAAGCGGTCTCGTCGTGCGTCGGAGCTCTCCGGCCAAACCGAACACGTCTATGGCGAATGCCGGTACGCTACCAAAAAGACTTGGCCGTGGAAACGACGGGTCATCTACAAAGCCGAGGTGGTGCGCGCCACGAACAAGGAACCGAAGGACAACCCGCGCTTCGTAGTCACCAACCTAAAACAGAGTCCGCAGTGGATTTACGAGAAGACCTACTGTCAGCGGGGCGATGTCGAAAACCGGATTAAAGAATTGCACGACGGCATGCAGATCGGCCGGACCAGTTGCTCGAACTTTTTGGCGAACACGTTCCGCGTGCTGCTGACAGCGGCAGCATATGCGCTGATGCAGGAGATGCGCCTTCGCCTGGCAGGGACCCGCCACGCCCGGGCGCAAGTCGCGACCTTACGAGAGCATTTTCTGAAACTCGGAGCGCAAGTTATCGTCACGGTGCGTCGCATCGTGCTGCATTTGCCTCAAGCGTTCCCCTATCGTGAAAGCTTCCATCGTCTCGCCTTAAGCTTGGGCGCGCAAAGCGGATAATCCAGGTTCTCCACGACAGGAACTTCTTACACGTCAACCTTCTGGTTGGGGTGTCTCGTTTCGCTTCAAAACCTGAACTTGAACTCCACTAACAACTTTAGAATCAGTCTTGCAGTTCAACTTATCTCTGCCATTCCTCGCGGATTGTCGCGCGCTCAAAACAATCATCGCCGAATCACTCTTCACGAATAATGCAGGTTAGGTCGACTTCCAGTATGTCGTGTGTTCGAAATCCGAGTGGCACCGCTTGCAGCTTCCCGAGGCTGCGCACAAACAGGCTCGCCGCCACCAAAAGGATGAGCGAGAGAGCTACCTGCATCACAACGAGCGCTTTTCCGAGACGATTGCTAACCCGGCCCAAGGTCTGCGCTCCCAGATGTAACGCAATGTTCGGATCTTCCCGTATCGCCCTCCATGCTGGTACCAGCCCAAATAGGCCTCCGGTCAGGACTGCTGTTGCGATGCAGAAACTTAAGACGCGCCCATCCGGTGCGAGATTAAGACTCAGTTGGCCTATTCCAGTCCACATGAACTTCGCCAAAACTGGAGTAGCGATTCCGGCAAGCAAGAGTCCAAGCAGAGCACCCGTTGCCTAGAGCAAGAGACTTTCCGTCAACACTTGCCGAAAGATTCGTAAACGGCTAGCACCCAGTGCTAGTCGCACCGTGAACTCGTGACCTCGCGAAGCTGCCCGAGCCAAGCTAAGGCTCGCTAAATTTCCGCAAGTCACCAAGAGAATCAGTCCCGAAATAGCCATCAAAACCTGTAGGGGCTTCGTAAAACGGTCGCGCAAAAAGGAAAAGCCAGTGGAAGCAGGCTTTAGACCGAGGCGCGTGGCCAAGTAGTCGGCGCGTCGCGGCGGCGGGAAGGAGGGCGGGACTGTTGCTGTAAGTACTTCGGGCCAGATCACCTGCATCTGCATCCTCGCTTGCTCAATGCTGATGCCAGGTTTCAGTTGGCCGACGGCGTAGTTCATCGGAATCCGTCGACGATCACTCGCGGGCCTATTGCCGGGTGCGCCTAGAACACTAGGAAAAGTCGCCAATGGTATCGTGACGTCAACTGAAGTTCCAACTTCCAAGCCGAAGAATTCCTTCGGCGTGACACCCACGATAGCGAACGGAAGTCCTTCTAGTGTGACGATCTTCCCGATGATAGCAGGGTCGTGATAGTACCGGCTGTTCCACCAATTATAGCTGATCACCGCGACGGCGCGAGGCTCATTGCCAGCTTCATCAGCGGGTTCAATAAGGCGACCGAGCACCGGTCGGACGCCTAGCGACGAGTAATAGTCTCCGGTTACCGCATTCACGATGCTTGCGGAAGGCTGAGCACTCGCGTCCGCCGTAAGCACCACGGTACCCGACCAGCCGAAGATGTTGCTAAAGACCTTCTGGCGCCTCTGCACCTCGTCCAGAAGCGATAGGAGAAACCCTTGCTCTCTTCCGTCCTTCGCGATGCGATAGATTGCGACCAGACGACTGGGATTGCGTACGGGGAGATCGCGGAGGATAAGTCCGTTCAGGAGCGTGAAAATTGCCGTGTTGGCACCGATTCCGAGAGCAAGAGTGAGGATAGCTACGGCAGTGAAGCCTCGGGACCTGCGCAGCATGCGAAACCCATACCGAATATCTCGTAGCACAATATCGGCAAAGTTCACGCTGCTTGCCTCCCAAGTTTTTGGATTATAACCCGTCTGGTTACATCCACACGCCCGATCAGTCGGGTAATCGTACATCTCTAACAATGTTGGGTCTGTCAAGCTCTTTTTGCAGACACTTCTTTCTTTTCACCTGAAAGAGTTTTTCTCTTTCGTTTTCTTTCGTTTTCTCTCTTCTCTGCATCGACGACCACGGCTCGTTCGTAATCTTTCGATCGGCTTCAGTCCGACCTAAACATCTCTTCGATCAAAACTTCGACCATGATTACTAATTCAAACTCCCTTTTCAGGGAGCGGGATGCCCAATCAAGTGGACGGTGTTACTTCACACCATGTACGATACCGGGCTGTCCCGCGTACGAACCGAACTCTAACGACGACGAATACTCGCGACCATTCCGCCACATCCAGTACAACCGAACCGCCAGCCTGCGCCCCATCGCTACCTTGGCAATGCTCTTGTGCCGACGCATCGCCAGGTGGATGTACCGACGTCTCCAGTCTGGGTTGCACCGTGCTGCTGCTTGAGCCGCCTCCACCAGCAAGAAGCGCAGTAAGGAATTGCCCTGCTTGCTGATGTGCCCCAATCGCTGCTTGCCCCCACTGGAGTCCTCACTCGGAATCATCCCCACGTAGTTGCTGATCTGCTTGCCACGTGGAAAACGTTCCCAAGTTCCAATGATCAGCACGAAGGCCAGTGCCGTAAGCGGACCCACGCCCGGATGCGTCATCAGTCGCTGCGCCGCGGGTCGCTTCTGGGCTTCCCGCTCCGCCGCTGCGGTTAACTCCTCAATCGTCGGATTCAGGCGGTCCAACAGCTCCAACAACTCTTGCCGGCGCCGACTGGCCCAAGGAGCTAACGAGAGCTTCTCTAACTGCGCTCGTCCTTGTTCGCTGAACAGTTTTTTCTTCCAGCGATAGCCCTCGTTCATCGCCAGCGCCTGCAGTTGATTCATGATTCGCGTGCGCATCTGCACCAACCGATGTCGATGCCACAACAGTTGTCGCAGATCCCGATTCTCTGAATCCGGCACCCAGATTCGCGGAAACCGATTTTCCAGCAGCAGCTTCCGCATAAGTCGAGCATCTTCGCGGTCGGTCTTCTTCTTCTTGACTCGCTTCGTCTTGATCTCCGCTGGGTCGCCAATCCATACCTCGAACCCCAACTCTGCCAGCAGTCGCTCGAACCAGCGTGAATACCCGGTAGCCTCCATCCCTACCCGTACGCAGATTCCTCGCTGCTTCAGGTCTCGATAGAATTTCTCTGCTTGTCCATCACTGTGGTTCAGGTCCTGTTCACCACACTCACCAGTCTCTTCCATCACAAATGCAATCGTCTGAAAGCTCGGGTGGTAATCTACCCCTATAAGCATCATGTTCGGCTCCCTTCTCCCGAGCGGCGGTCATCAATAAACCACAGTCTACTGGGGTGAACCCCTCTGTTGAGAGGAGCAGTTTCGAATTGGCACACATGCCGTTCCATGGATTTTTCCTTCTCAAACTTCCTCTTCTCCTTCAGCATGAAGCTCGGCTGGTGAAGCGGAGGCGAGCTCTGCTGGAGAGCAACTCGCCGAGGAATAACCAGCTGGAGACTCATCGGAACGATGAGCCGGGGGGCGATCCTTGGGTCGCTCCCCGCTTTTGCTTCTTCCCGCATCGGACTGATAGATCTCCCCATACCTGAAAAAACTCACGGTTGCTCCAGCAGAATTCACTGCTGTATTCGCTTCTCGCTCGAACTCTTCCGGCCTCGACTTTTTGCAAGGCACCTTTGAAAAATCGGCTCTACTCGCGTCGAGGAGCCAACATTGTTATGCAATCATGTGGTTTTCGTGAAGAAGTCCAGCCCGGTGATGCCTTGGATTCAGACAGCCTTTTCCCGAGTTTTGGAACCCTTTAGGGCGAAGCGATAGATAGTTCAGCCTCAGTGCTCTCACTTGTGCGGCGATCCGTTTCCATCGGCCATCGGACGGACCTCTGCGCGCAGCGAGGTGATCCTTGCGAGCGCCATTAACTTCTGCGGCCAACTAAAGCGTCCTATCGGATTGGCCGCAACCCCATAGTGAAGTTTTGACGGTGAGAATGTTACGAAACAAGAAGCCCACCGCGGTTTGACGCGGTCTCAAGTCGTTTGTTTGGGCGATCCGGAGAAGAAACACAAAATAATCAAAGGGATCGTGCGGAGAAGGACGCGAGGTTTTTTTTCTTCAGCTGCTGCGATTTTTGCCGCTCTTTTATTTTCAACAAGTAAACCGAGAGCGCTGCTCCGGCGCTCTGCAGCGCCGGGAATTTCGCAACTCGCTGATTTCTTGATGGTTCCTATTCAGCAACCGAAGGTTGCTATACAGCACCCTGTTAGGGGTGACGTGTCCGTCCATCTCCCGGTGCCGAAGGCACCGCTCTTTTCTGGATCGTCCAAAAACCGATAGGCGGCCCTCGGCGCGGTCGAATCCGGCTAGGATGACCAGTCTTAAGAGCATCACTCTCGCTCACATCCGAGACTTCTACACCGAGTTCAATTAGGGTTGCACACTTCAGAGAATGACATTTCCGAAAAGCTTCGAACCATCCGGGAGATGATTGTTTCGGTCCACACTGGCGCGTTTACCAGGACCCAGGTATTGGTTCTCCGCGTACAGGAGTATAGGATGTAGAAGGTAGCAAAAACATGAACCGGCATCTTCTTTTGTCGCTTCTCGTTGTTTCATTCACTGGCGGCGCGCAGACGTCGCAATTGAGGCTACCATCTCACGACAAACAGACACTTTTGACGAAAGCTCAGCAGGGAGACGTAAGTGCGCAGTTCTGGCTCGGCACTGGATATGAGCAAGGCTGGTTTGGCAAGGCCGACTACCGGGAGGCCCTGAAGTGGCTGCGAAGGGCGGCGGAGCACGGCGACCAAAACGCGCAGAATTCCTTGGGGGAAATGTATGAGGAGGGCGAAGGAGTGCCACAGAGTGACGTACTAGCCGCCAAATGGTACAGGAAAGCGGCAGAGCACGTTCCCGATTTCGGCGGCGCGGGTTCGGGTAGAAACAATCTAGGACTGCTCTATTTGGACGGCGGTCGCGGTGTTCCCAAAGACGTTGTTCGAGCTTATATGTGGTTCCGCTTAGCGGGCGTGGAAGTAAACCTAGCTGACGCGAAAGCCCAAATGACTGCTGCTCAAGTTAGAGAAGCCGAGCGAATGGCAACAGAATGGAAAAACTCTCACCCTGAGAGGTAAGTCCCGGTAAGCGCTGCGGGCATGTAGTCGCCGACCTTGGCTAGCCGACTCTTGGCTTGATAATTTCAAATCATAGTGGAATGCTACTTGTGTATTTCACGTACGTCTGCGGAGGTGTTAGGGCCCTCTGACAGTCCTCAGCTCAAAAGAGTTTACCTCGTCATTTTTCGGCTTTTAGCCAGTCAACTCGTTTGCGCTGGGGCGCATCTTCTACCTCAGGTATTCAACAGGAGCGAACCATGCTTCCTAAGCCATCGATCGTTCTCCTGGCGGCGGTTCCATACCTATTGGTATCCCTGCAAACTGTGGCCGCTCAGGATGATCAAAAAGAGATTTCGCCGTTGAACGTGACAGGCCAGTTCTCAACGACTCTCAGCGAGGACTGCAAGTCTGGTAGGGCCTTGGTAGTTCAATTTCACTACGCGGGCTCACAAGCTCTTCGCGGCTATCTCGTGACGCTTGCACTCGCCGACTCGCACGTCAATAAGATTCTTACTGAACAAATTCTCCAAGAAGCGCGCGATTCGCGCGGGCCCATGATTGTCGATGGCGCGGACTGGACACGCACTATCTGCTCAATCGTGGAGACCATCGCTGGACACGCTCTGAGCGTTGTCCCAAAAGTTGACGTCCTAAAATTCGTCGACGGTTCCATTTGGGGCCCCGCGTCATTGACGGCATCGCATCGACTCATCGGCGTCATGGACGGTATGGATTTCGGCGTGAAAACAACCGACCTGGAGCACTACGTATCCCCCATTCTTCCACAGGGAGGCCCCGTCCCTGAGAGACACATCCAATTTCAGACCATAGGCCCTCTAAGATTTGCGTCGGGAATCTGGCGCGACGACAACTGCAAGGAAATGCTAGCCGTCGAGGCTACCAACGTGGCCGCTAATCCCATCCGGGGATATGTCTTTACGGAATCCTTCTTCGATCCCGCAACTGGAAACCGTCTCCGCCGAGTCACTACCAAAGAACTTGAACCGCACGGAGACCCGACCCACTACCTCCTGCCCGGAGCCAGCTGGGTCGCGGGACCCCGCAAATTCTTCTATTTGCCCGACGGCTCTCCTGCTGACTACACAATTACCTTGGACCTGGTCGTTTTTGCCGACGGCTCCATGTTTGGCCGGGAGTCGGACGAGGTGTTGGGCATGTTTTTCGGTATCGATACCACCAATCCCACAAGTCGAGGAACTTTTAGACCGAAGCAATCGTAGTAACCGAAAGCGGCAGGCACATGAAACAGCGCGTTTTGCTCTCGTTGGTCATCATTCCACTCTTTGCGGCATTCTTTGTCGCGGCTCCGCGAGTCTCGCGCACTACGCAATCGGTGGAATCTCATGCGGTCTACTCAGTTCTCATCCCGCAGGTGCAAGAGGTCCCGCAACCTAAATACCTCATCGCCGACGGAACAGTCCCTTATACCCACACGCAGTCTAGGTTCCCCGTCGAACCACAGAACATCGTCACTAGGGAGCAGTTCGATAGAGAGCTTCGTCTTTCGAAAGGAACGCCCGCGTGGGACAAAATATGGAGGAGTAAGCCTTGCATCTTGGTACCCGAAGCGGAGCGCGACAGTTATTTGTCAGCCATGCAGGATTACAGGCGCAACAACGAAGTCGGTATCAAGCTCGAACGCGAACTCGATTTGCCAAGACCTTATGAGTTAGTGGATGTGAGCGAGTTGGTTGGAGAAAAGAAAAGCAGTAGGTCGCAGTTCGCAGAAAAAAATGGTGCCTACGGCGTATACGAACTATCCGCCGTGGGTTTCAGTTCCGACATGAACCTTGCAATCGTTTATGTCGGGTACGATTGTCTATTGTGCGGCCGTTGGGCACTGCACATCCTCAAAAAGACAGATGAAAAATGGAAGCAAGTCGCCATCGGATGCGCGGCGATGTCATGATGCAAAATTAAACCAGCCCCTTGTGACTCCTTGTAAGTCGGCTTCTGGCTACGGATTGGTCGGTCACTCCTAGCGCGTTTACCGCGATCTATCCCAGAGAGTGCTATGCCACCACAAACTTCCTCGACCCGGACTTCTGGGGCCTGAGCCAGAAAGTCCGATTACCAGCGTCAATCGGGTATTGAGTGCAATTTGTTCTTCTTCTGAACCGCCTGCAAGATTTGTTGGGCCACCTACTGACGGCGGAGGGCTTCCATTGGATCGATGGAAGAGGCACGTAAGGCGGGGACTACGCAAGCGACGACAGCTGCGATAACAAACAAAGCCATGGCGCTAAGAAAAATCAGAGGATCAGTCGCGTTTACCGTGGTCCACCGAGCGACCAGTCTTGCGGCGTAGAAGTTAAGCGAGACACCGGCGACCAGTCCAAAGCCGACGCTGACTGTCGCGGAGCCGAACACCAATCTGAGCACCTCCTTCCGCTGAGCCCCCAAAGCGATGCGAATGCCGAATTCATTCGTCCTTTGCGCGACGCCGTAGGAAACCATGCTGTACAGGCCGCCACCAGCAAGCCCAAGGGCGAGCAAAGCGAAAGCTCCCAGTAAAATGGTTGCGACATGGGCTCGTTGCCATTCCGGCTGGCGCGTCACCATTGATTCGAGACTGACGATCTCTCCGTGACCTTCGACTTGCTGCTCAGCATCGACGGAGCGGACTTGTTCTCGAACGGCGTCATACGTTGTAGACAGCGATGCGTTGGTCTGGACCAAGATGTGAGTGTAGAGCTCCATGTCGAGTGTGTACGGGACGTAGATCGCGGGTTTGACCGGTTGACCAAGGCCGTCGTTCCTGGCGTCGGCGACTACACCTACAATCTGCAACGGTTGGGCGGCGGTCGATGCTACGACGCGAAATGGGCTGCTCTTCAGCTCGGAGACACGGAGAGACTTGCCAAGTGCGTTGCCGCTGGGCCAAAAGAGCCGCGCCATCGTCTCGTTGATCACCGCGAGCGGGGCACCGCGCATAGTTTCGACCTGATCCCATGTTCGTCCGGAAAGCAGAGGCATGCGAAGAAGAGAGAAATATTCCGAACTGACCATACCTAGGCGAGCGGCTTGGTTATCATCGGCGAACTTGCCCGCAGCGGAGTTGGCGGTAATGGTGACCCGCGTTTCCAAGCCGCTCGCTGGCGGAGTAGCGCGCGTGGAAATGGCTGCGGAAAGCACTCCTGGAATTGCGGCGATTCTTTCGCGTAGCTGGTCGAAGTACGTGGCGCGCTGTTCAAAGGTCGTGTACGTGCCATCGCGAAGAGGAGCGCCGACGATGAGAACGTGGTGAGGATCATAGCCGAGGGGCATGCGCATGAGACGCAGGAAGCTTTCGGCGACTGCGCCACCGGTGCTTAGGAGTAGCAATGTGAGCGTAACCTGACCGGCGACGAGAAAGGCGTGTGTGCGCTTCGCGCGGATGCCACCGACCGTCCGGGCGCCAGAGAGTAGCACGCGATTGGGGTCGGTTCGGCTGAGCCTCAGTGCCGGCGAAAGGCCGAAGAGGACACCCGCGATCAATGCGAGGCCGACGGCAAAGGCCGACACCGGCAAGTTCATGTGGACGGCGACTTCGGGAGGAAACGCGGAGAGAGGCAGCAACTGAACGATCAAGGCGATTGCCGCATATGCCGCAAGGAGACCGAGAACTGCGCCGGTGGCGGAGAGCAGCAACGACTCCACCAGAAGCTGGCGGAGGACGCGGGCCCGAGAAGCTCCGATCGCTGCGCGAAGAGCGAGCTCATGCTGGCGTGACGTGCCGCGTGCGAGTAGGAGGATTGAGAAATTCGCGCAGCCAATCAAGAGCATTAGGGCAACAGCGGCGAACAAGAGATAGAGGGTATGAACAAATGTGAGGTCGTGCTCGTCAGTGAGGTGTCGGATGTGGACGCGAAAAGCTTCCGGAAAGTGTGCCGGAGTCTCTTTCGCAAACGTCTGCAGGAGCGCTTGAAACTCGGCTTCAGCGGCATGTGGAGTGACACCAGGCTTGAGTTTGACGCAGGAAAGCCAAATCAACGCGTTGGGATCATTCGTGATTTTCAAAGGCAGGTAGACATCGCCCATACTCCATCCAAAACGCGGCGGAAGCACTCCGACAACGGTGTAGTCTTTGTGTGCCATCTGGAGAGTTTTGCCGATGACATCCGGATGACCGGCAAAGCGGCGTTTCCAAAACGAGAAGCTGAGGACCACAACCGGCTGAGCATCCCGCCCATCCGGAGCGTCTGAGGGGAGGAGGCCGCGGCCAAGGAGGGCAGGCACGCCAAAATAGCTTGATGCGTTCGTGGTCAAAAACCCAGCTCGCACGTCTTCGGGAAGATCACTTCCGGTGGTGGAAAATTCCCAGTTGGCCTGGCCAAGGGCGCTGTCAACGGAGTTCAGTTGCTGGATGTAACGAAGTTGAGGACCCGTGAGGAAAAAGTTTCTGGGAATTCCGGAGCGGTCCTCGGCGAGGACACGGACCATGCGATCAGCAGCGGCCTAGGGATAGGGGTTGATTAGTACAGCGTGAATAACGCTGAAGACCGCCGTAGTGGCACCGATGCCTAAAGCAAGCGAGAGGAGAGCTGTAAACGTAAACCCGGGTGTCTTTGCGAATATGCGCAAAGCGTACCGGACGTCTTGCCACAGGGTCGCCAATTCTTGCGGACCTCTCGACCTGTCGAACTTCATCTTAATCGACGAGCAGGTCGGATTCCACCACTGAAATGGCGTATATGGCCGCTAAGAGCACACGGCTGC
Source organism: uncultured Acidobacteriota bacterium (assembly GCA_963833345.1). Taxonomy (GTDB): domain Bacteria; phylum Acidobacteriota; class Terriglobia; order Acidiferrales; family UBA7541; genus Acidiferrum. The sequence goes on from CAWHXI010000002.1 coordinate 228,546, forward strand.
GTAGAAATGTACTTACTACAAGAATTGACCTCAGTGTCCGCAGGTCCCGATAAGCGTGTAATCAGATAAGTGCCCGTCACTGGCCAGGAACGGCGTTGTGGGAAATAGCTCCTGCCTAGTCGCGTAGTGTTTACGGAAGATTCCGCGGGTGTCGATCCGAGATTCTGGGCGAGTAGCGTGCTCGGAAATGATCCACTTGCCTGATCTACGGGCCTCAGAAGTGAAAGAGTTGGCCTTTCGTACCAGTTTCACTGAGAGCGTCTACATCGATAGATCGGCCCGGCATGGTGGTTAGAAGCTCCTGTCCTTTCCCTTCCACCGTGGCCTCGTTCTCCCGGGCAATTCCGAGAAAAACGTACTGGTACCAAGATTTTTCCTTACTTTTTTCCCCGTCGCTGTTCCTTAAATAAGTAGGGGACTGTGGTCGAGATTTTTCTCCCAGCCTGGGTCCTTTCCGAGGGATTAAAATTTTTTCTCACCTTTTCTCGACTGGATGTTCCCTAGTAAGTAGAAGGATCCGACAGCCCCAAGGTTGGCTCGGAGGAAGGGCAGATGACAAAGGCCCCCATACCGTGCTGTTCAAAATTTGTTTTTGTCATTTTCCGTTTTCCGGGCCTCTTTACTTGCCAGGACCTCTTGGTGCTGCAGTTTGGTGCGGTAAAGACGGGTGGATGGGGGGCGGTTTGGGATGGAGCAGGTGAAGTGGACTTCACCCCAGTACTTCACTCGAACTTCACTATTCACTTCACTCCAGCGGAGAAGCGAACTTATAGAAAAGAAACGAGATGACGAAACAAACGGCAACCAAGAAAGACGCGGCCCAAACCTCGGATGAGGCGGGAGCGACCCCACCCTTTGACGCACGGTGCGTCACGGTTGCCGTGGGGTCGCTCCCGCCTCCGTCACGCGCAGCGCGTGACCCGTTTAGCCGCGCCCCAAAACCGGAGACCTCGGGGATGAAGTATCACGGCGCAACAGCGGTACAGCCTCTCAGGAGCTTCGCCAAACAGTTCGGGTTAGGCTTTCACGCCAAAGTGGAGGCTCTCGTCGCTATGTCCATGCTTGAGAATGCCTCCGAGTGGGCTGTTCCTGTAAAAAAAGTCGCAAGCCACAAAAGATTTTCGGTGAGGCTTTCCTTTCTGGAGGGCCTCTTAGTATATGCAGGGGAGTTCACGCTGCTATCTCCCGTAGGCGTGATGAAGCCGTTTTCTTACGCTCTGTTTCTTACATTTTGCGTTTGTGAGGCCTCTGTAGTGGTAGCAGCGGGGCGAAGATCCCAATCAGATTCAGTCGCCCTTTCTGGCGCGGAATGGTGACGGGTACATGAAAAACACAGGTCACTCTACCCCTCACCGTTGTGTCACGCAGGGGTGAGGCGAAATTGCTGGGAGCATAGAGGTTGCACATGGCGCGACACCCAGTCTGGACGCGGGTAATCCACCGGAGTGGGCAGGAGCGACGCCACTTTTGCACACGGTTCCGTGGCCAAAGTGAATCGTGGGTCGCTCCAGCCCACACGTTCGCTGCAAAGCACGCCGCGGGGAGAAGAGGGATAGGAATGCTGCTAGCCATCCAGAAGAGCTACGAGCTTCTCGCGAAGTACGGATGCTTTGCCCGCGAGATCTGCGACAAATGTGGAACCGTCCTCGGTGCGGTTCGTTTCACGCGGAGAGACGAGTCGGAGGTTTGGTGTAGCCGGGAATGCAGGGGCGATATTCAGCGGGAAACAATGCGTAAAGGCGGCAGGCCGCGCAAGTACGAATCCCCAACGGAGCGCCGCACGGCCAAGACCAGACAACAGCGGAGTTATCGCGCCATCTCAGTGTGGAAAAAACCGCTCCGCATTGTATCGAAAACAAAAGACTTGCAAGCGCGAAAATCGGGGTCTCTCGACTACTCCCCTTGCCTCGTTGTCTCCGGTCCTAGAAACGAGCCTAATCGCGAAAATCGGGGTGCAAAAGTTTAGGTGATGCCGACGCAAGCCAAACCCGGAACGCCGCGATCCGCGGGGCGTCGATCCAGAAGTTAAAAGCTGGATCGACTACGTGACCGTGCCGACGTTGGTGAGGGAACATCTCCGCTACACACGGATGATGTTTTAGGAGAACCGTTGGATAACGTCGTCAAATTCGAATCGAAGCCGCGAACGGCGCCGGGGGTTTGTACGCGTCTGCAGTCCAGGCCTGTGCGCGCCGGAGTGTCGAAAGCGTCTCCGCTGACGCCGGCGCTGAAGGATTTCATCGATCGCGCGATCGTGCCGGTTCTCGTAAAGCGATATCTGGCTCTCGCCGACCACGAGAACGAACTTGCGGAGCGAGCCTCCGATGAGGGAAACTCAGTCAGCTGCATGGCCGCACCTGGTCTAAGGGAAGGGAAGTGAGACCGTGACCCAACCCACACGCTGTGCCATCTACGCGCGGTTCTCTTCAGAAAAGCAGAACCCTCTTTCCATCGATCAACAAATCAGAAAGTGCAAAGAGTTCGCGAGTCCCGAAGGCCTTCGAGTACTCGACGAGTGGATTGTCACGGACTCGGCAATCACCGGGGCGACTGACGATCGGTCCGGCTTGCAGCGACTCCTAGCAGCCGCGCAGATGAAGCCGCGGCCGTTCGATGTGATTCTCGTCGACGACACCAGCCGGTTAAGTCGCAAACTTTCCGACGCGCTGCGAATCAAAGAGCGACTCGACTTCGTCGGGGTCCGCGTGATCTTTGTCTCGCAAGGATTCGATTCGAGCGCGCCGCAATCGCAAACCTTGCTCACGGTCCACGGCCTAGTCGATGGCCTGTATCTCGACGGGCTACGCGAGAAAACGTTTCGCGGCGTAGAGCAGCTCGCGCTGCAGGGATTGCACACCGGCGGCCGCGTGTTTGGATATAGGCACGTTCCGATCGAGAGCTCAAACAAACAAGACAGCTACGGACGCCCGGCGATCGCAGGCGTGCGGCTGCAAATCGATCCGAATCAGGCGCCGACGGTCCGGAGAATTTTCGAGCGATACGCCGGCGGGCATTCCATGAAGCGGATCGCGATCGATCTCAACCGCCACGGAATTCTATCGCCGCAACCGCGCGACGGAAGGTCGCAGAGCTGGGCGCAGTCTTCCGTGCGCCACATTTTGCTGAACGAGCGCTACCGCGGCGTAGTCCTTTGGGGAAAAACGAAAAAGATCCGCTCACCCGAAACCGGGAAGCGGCTCTATCGGCGACAGCCGGAAAGCGAGTGGCGCCGTCGCGAGATTCCCGAGCAACGGATCGTCTCCGAGGAATTGTGGAAGCGCACGCATGACCGGCTGAAACTTGTCCAGTCTCTCTATGGCGTCCGGCAAGGTCTGCGGCGCGGGCGCGCCGTTGCGAGTCCGTATCTCTTCACAGGACTGCTCGAATGTTCTGAGTGCGGCGGATCGATCACAATCGTTTCCGGCCACTGCAAAAAGCGCGCTGACTCGCGTTACGGATGCTCAAAACACGCGCAGCGCGGAAACGCGGTCTGCAAGAATAATCTTTTGATTCGCCGGCAGGATCTCGAGTGGCAACTTCTGGCCGGCCTTGAGGCGCGAGTTTTGCATCCCGACGTCGTCGCCTACACGCTGAAGCGGTTCGAAGAAGAGCTCGAGAAAGCACTCACGACGAGAAGTCAGGGCGATGCAGATCTGCGCCGGCAAACCGGTGAGATCGAGCGCGGCATTGCGAACCAGCTCCGCGCACTTCGCGACGGATATTCGCCGGCAATCACCGCGGATCTGGCGAAACTCGAACACCAGCTGGCCGACGTTCAGGCGCGCCTGAAGACTTTGGATCCTCGAACCGTCAAGTTGCAAATTCGCGACACGCGGCGCTTTGTCGAATCGCGGCTCGAAGATTTGAGCGCATTATTGGACGGTGAGCCGCGGATCGCACGCGAGGAGATCGCGAAACACGTCGGCAAAATCACGCTGAAACCGATGCTTCGCATGTACATCGCTACCGGAGTTTGGGATTGGCTCGGAGTACTGGGAACCGCGGCTGCTATGGTGGTGCCGGGGGCCAGAATCGAACTGGCTACGCCCGCCTTTTCAGGGCGGCGCTCTACCACTGAGCTACCCCGGCTTTTCAATCACTTACAGACTGTCAATTTTCACGGTGTCTGTAGTGGTGCCAATCCGTAGTCCGCAGCAAACTCCAACTTACGTTACGAACTGCGAATTTTACGAATTATAGCGGCTCAACCGCTCGACCGCAACGAGTTTGTGCTCGGCCCCAATCCGTCCGTAAGGTGTTAGTCATGGGCGCTTGGCAGCCTGAATGCGAGTTGATGCGAAGTCAATTCGCTGCTAGAGGTCGCCTTTCGATGGTTGAGCAAATCCTGTAGGTTTGTGAGGTCCATCGGGAAGCCCGAAGGACGGCTCTTTTTCGAAGCGCTTCCAAAAAGCGCTCTGCAAATCCGTCGATAAGAACCTCTTCCGGGGAATGCTAAGAAGAAAGCGGCAATGAGCGGACGGCGTCCAGGCACATGGCCAGTCCCTCGATGGCCGTCCCCAGTCGTAAGCTCAGTTGACGAGCATGATGCACCAGTCGACCCGGCATATGGAAAATCAAAAAGCGTAGTCGCTTCGGGCGGGCCGTCAATAAGTCTGCCGGCAAGGCCAAGCGCTTCAGCGCGGTGAGCACGTTGTAGGCGATCACCGCCAGCCGCAGCCAAGCAGCGTTAGCGCCGAAATATTTCGACGGCAACACCCCGGCCGCTAAATCATTCTTCATCACATCGTGTACCCGCTCGATGGTCCCGGCTTTTTCTCGATGCCACTCGATCAGTTTCACCGGTTCCCAATCCCAGATGTTGCTCAGCACCGCAAAATGTCGCACGCTACTGCCGTCAGCAAACAACCCTCCCTGCCGTTGGCGCAGCCGGATGGCGATGTAGCGCAGTGGTTTGCTGTCCTTCGGCTCGGCTTGCTGGTTCGACACGAACACTACTTCGGCGCACTCCCGATCCATACCCGGCTCGGGCTCTCCGTAGGCCTTCCACTCCTTTTCCGGAACTTCCAGAATGGCCTCGCGCAACGCTTCGCTCATCCGCACGCTGATCGCAAAACCAATGCATCCCTGCGGCCCTTCTGCACGTCTCTCGTTCGACAGCCAGCGCAACAACTCCTTCTCATGACAGGCCGCATCGCCGCGATAATAGTAGGTCGTCACTGTTTTGGGCAGCGCGGCGAACGCCGCTTTCGCCACCGTCAACGGAGCCATCAGTGCCGGTACGTTCCCATCTCGAAACTCATCGGCCAGCACCGCGTCCATCTCGGCCCACACTGCCAGCATCGGCTGATAGCCTCGTGGCCCTTCGTAGGTGTACAGGGCTTCTTGTTTGCGGCTCTCGATAATCGTGGTGTCCTGATCCACCGTAGCGATCTTCTGCTCCGGACATCGTTCTCCCAATCGCTGGATCAGATCTTGGTTCACTTTTCCTAACCCTTCTAGCGCTTCACTCTCTGAAGGAATGTACGCAATTTGATCCGGCAGTCGTTGCTGCTTGGCTTGCTCAATCCTTTCTTCTTCATGGAACGCATACAGGAACTTCCGAGCTGCTTCCGGAGAAGGTACTTCGTGCCCGATCAGTTGCCCTAACCCGGGGTCCGCCCGCAGTCGCTCAAAATCATCCAGGCACTCACCTCCAGCGGCATTCAGAACCACGAAGCTCTCGACAAACGTAGCCTCGTCGTAACCCCGTTGGCGCTCCTTCACCACCAGGTGTTGCTTCACACTGCCTGGTAATCCCAGAGAACGAAAGGCTTGCACCACCAGGGGTAAGCCTCCCAGCGCCGTCAGCATCTCTTCGGCTGGCTTGGGATCGAACTCGAACAATAAAGGTGATTCGGTCGGCGAGGGCTTTTCGATTTTGCGCATGCACGCCATCGTATGCGAAGGACGCACCTTGCAGGTGAGAATTCGTAGTCTTCGGTTTCACACAGCCCACCGGCGTTCTACGCTGGCGTACAGCCTCATTCAGGCTCCTCGCCCCTGCAACTCTGTAAAACACGTTCCGCTATCGACGGATCGGGGGCTCGGGCGCGAGGTGCGCGTATCGCATCGTCATCTGAATGTTCTTGTGCCCCAGGAGTTCCGCAACGGTGCGGATATCCACGTCGGCCATCACCAGGCGCGATGCGAACGTATGCCGGAGATCGTGCCAAGTGAAGTCTGCAAGACCAGCCTTCCTGGTCGCACGCAGGAACCAATGGCGTACACCTTTCAAGCGTTTTCCGCCCTTCCCAACGAAGATAGGGCCTTTGGGAGAAATGGGAATCGGACCATCGCCGATCTGTCGCTCCAATAGCCCCTGGAACGCAGCGCGGGCCTCGGCATTCAGCGGGATGTGTCGGCCCAACCCATTCTTACTCTGTGGGACGCGAAGGTTCTTCCTGGCGAGGTCAACGCATGACCAATCAATCCTGGTGAACTGTTCTTTACACCGCATTCCCGTCTGTAGGGCGATCTCACTGAAGCCACGGATTCGCCTGTCAACACTCACCCACCAAGCCAATACGATCCTAAACTCGAACGTCCAAAGCAATTCGGCTGCCCGAGGCGCGCCAAGGCCATGAGCCGCGAGGAACGACCCTTCAACCGTAAAGATTGTGGCGAGCACAACCAGTGGGATCAAACATTGCCAGACAGACAGAGCGTGTCCGTTCAAGGTCCTAAGTGCCAATTCGAGTCACCCTAATAACCTCCGCCACAGTCAGTTTACAAATGGATCGCCGCCGAACTGTAAAAGATTTGGGGACCGGAGCCAACTCCTGATTTGGTCGGATTACCGGTAAAGTTCGTTCCAGTAGCCACATGGATGGTAACCGCGTTTCGGGCAAAGCCCAGAACTGACCCAGCGGACAGCTGTCCCTCGGTACCATTGCTCGCAAATCTAGGATTGTTACCGTGGGACTCCCGGCCCGAAGGAGAAGTATTGGAAGAGACGCCCCTTTCGCGCCGAGCGGAGCTTCGCATCCCGCTGCAGATGTTCGTGAGTCTGCATAGCCTAGACAATCCAGATTTCGAATTCGCACGCACAATTGACATAAGCTGCCACGGCGCCCGAGTCGTGACGAAAAAGACTTGGGAGCCGAATCAACAGCTTTCGATCCGATCCATGCGCTGCAATCTCCGGTCGCTCGCCCGGGTCACTCATTGCCTGCCCTATAGCGATAATTTCTTTGTAATCGGAATCCAGACGTATGCGAGGGGCGATTGGACAAAAGGCGGCAAATGACATTGATACGCCGCGATCCGTCAGTGAGCCTTAGATTAACTCGGTGATCCGATTTATTCGACATGATGACTACCATTGGATGACGTTCGGCCTGCGAGAAGGACGATGTACACCCTTGAAGCCCACCAGGTTCGCCGCTCCAAGCGCCTTGTCACCAAGGCACGCGGCAGCGTTGTCGTCGACCTCGCATCGCACCCGAAGAGAATTCCCTGCCTGATCCTCGATAGGTCGCGAGAAGGTTTTAGGGTGCGCCTAAGTTGCCGTCTTAGACGGGGACAGGTGGTCGAGGTCGTCTCCGACAATGATCCTTGGCACGCAATCTCTTGCAGCGTCGTCTGGGTGGGGAAACCTGGGTCCAAACAGGAAGCAGAGGTTGGACTGCACGCTCTACTCGTTCATTGACGACCGGCTCGGCTAGACGACCAACCGTCTGTTTCGAACTTACAATCCGTTCAGTCGAAAGGTGAAGACTGCCATCGTGCGCGAGACTTCTCGTGAGTAGTGAGACTGGCCCTTCAATAGGTGAAATAGCCGCAGCCGCTTGGCAATCCGAAAGGTCGTTCCAGTACGGGACTTGGAAGGTAACGGCGTTACCGGGACCTAGCGCGGGTTCTGCCATAACTTCCGAGTTGCTGACATAACCGGTCAATCTCTGCCCATGTTCAGGGTGTCGCGAGCTTGCGAGCTTCGCTAAGGATTTTGGTGAGGCGGTTGGAGAGCCGGTCCAGGCGACGGCGAGAAGTTCCGTTTGGCAGCGAGCGGCGGAACATTTCGAGCACATGTTGAGTAGCAAGCAAAGAATCGAGCACTCCGCCGAGGCCAGTTCGAAGGGGGGCAGACGGCACCTTCGGTTTCGGAATCAGATGCCGAGGTCTTGAGCGAGCCAGCTCAAATGCCCGCTGGAGATCATTCAACGTGACATCAAGATATTGCATGGTCATCTCGGGAGAGGTGTGACCGAGTAATTTCATGACCGCGGGAAAACCAACACCTGCTCGAAGCATCTCGGTGGCATAAGTGTGGCGAAGCTGGTGGGGGACGATGTGCGTGGAAAGGCCGAGCGAATGGCAGACTTGATGTAAGTAATCACGAAAGTGGCGAAGGAGCGTGTCTTTGGCGCCCGAACGGGCCAGGAGCCGCCCATCGGCAGGCAGCGGATCAAGAGAACGAAAGAAGCGGAGGCGTTGGACGAGTTCACACACAAAGGGATCTACGGGGACCATACGTTCCGTTTTGAGTTTGCCGAGCGGCACGTGAATCGCCCATTGACCTGGGCCGGTAGAGCGCAGGCAGTCGAAGGACAGATCGGCACACTCACCGATGCGCATGCCGGTGTGGCGGATGAGCAGAAAGACGTTGCTGCCCAGATCATTGCGCAAGCGGAACTCCTGTTGCAGCAGTTCGTCCTGCTCTGCCGTGAGTGGGCGTGGAAGTCTTTGCGGGAGGCGCGGAATGTCCTCGCGGCGGATCAGATGAGCGAGTTCAGAAAGCTGTTCGGTCCAAGCCAGCTCGTTGAAAATGGAACGTAGAGCGATAAGCCGATTGATATAGGACGCCGTTGACAGCGGCGGCGCTTGCGAGTGCAGGCGGGACATCCAGCCGAGGATGTGGGGTTCACGACGCAATTGGTCGAGGCACTTCGCCTCCGGATGATCAGCGCCAAGATAGTTTAGGAAGTTGCGTGCCGTCCCGTGGTGCTGACGAATGGTTCCGGGACTGAGTGCCACGCTGAAGGAATCGACTGCCCGGTCGAAGACCAGAGCCAGCGAATGTTGTAGCGGAGGGCGTCGCGCGCGGTTCATGAGGGAGTCCTCGGAAGAGGACGAATGTGCTGCGCCACGGCGCGCGCATATTGCAGATAGACGTCTTGTGGGGTGACTTGCACATACAGCAGCGTGGTCTGGATATCGGCGTGACCCATCAACTGCATGAGCGCGGGAAGACTCATTCCGGCGCGGATCATGTCGGAGGCAAAGGTGTGTCGAAAGCGATGAGGGTTGGCGAGCTGGATGCCGGTGGCCTGGCGATGGTAGCGGAATAAGGACCGTAATCCCGCAGCGGTCATGCGTGTTCCGCGCGCGTGTCCTTTGAGCGAGACGAAGAGTGCGGCGGAACAGGGCTTGGGCCGTTCCAGTCGCAGATAGTGTTCGAGCAGTTGCACGGTTTCCGGCGCCAGCGGCAGGAAGCGAAATTTATTGCCTTTGCCACGAACGCGAAGCTGTGCTTCGGAGAGCAACGGGTCATCGCGATTCAAAGCCAATACTTCGGCGGACCGCAGCCCTTGCAGTAACATCAAGCCCACGATGGCCAAGTCGCGCGAAGTGTGGAAACTCGACCAGAAGCGCGCTACTTCATCCACCGAGAGCGGCACGATGTTGCGTTTGGGCACCTTCACGCGCAGTCGGCTCATCGCTACTTGCCGCCGGCCAAGACCCATCGGCCTTCGCCGCAAAAAAGCTTGATGAAAGCCGCGGGCGATCTGGCAGGGAGCATCGGGGAACTCGTTGCGGATGGCGCGCTCGGCGACGGCCACGCGGTCATTGATGGTGGAAGGGGAAGGCCGAGGTTGTTGGCTGGACTGGAAGCGCAGATAGTCCAGGAGCGTGGACTCGGTAAGGTCATCTTCCCTAACGTCGCCGATGTGATGAACACTCTCCCACCAGCGAACAAAGTGCAGCAGGTTGTGAGCGTAGATGCGCAGAGTGGTGTTCGCCAAGCGGCGGATATATTCGCGATCCAAGTAACGATTGATCCAGCCGATGCCTCGGCCAGTGGTCTGCTCGACGACACGAACCGGACTTTGTGCGTTGTGGGAGGTCTGCTGGTAGTGCACACAGAACTTCATGGCTGAGCAGCCTCCAGAAGAGTTTGAAACTGTCCTGCGTCACCGCCCTGGACGAAGAAAGAGTTCGGATCGTGGCCCTCGGGCAGGAGAACGCGGCGAGTGGCGATGCCTTGCGCGCACAGACGCTGCGCTAACTGTTGCGAGGCTTGTTGTCCACTGCCGTTGGCGTCGACATCGAAGGTGAGATAAACGGTGCGCGGACGGTCGCACAGCTGTTGAAACTGGTCAGCGTTGAGATGCGTGCCCAACGAACAGGTGACTTGGCGAAAACCGGCCTGCCACAACACGGCATAGTCGAACAACCCCTCGACGAGAATCACCTCGGAGCACTGCTGAACCTGCTCCCAAGCATACAAGCCGCCTTTGGAACCGGGGAGGAATCGATGGGCGAAGGCGGCAGCGATACTGCGGCCGTAGAGGTTGACGACGCGTCCGCCTTGGCAGCACGGGAAGATGACGCGCTGGTAGAAAGCGTCGCAGCCTTGTGGGTTGAGAAGGCCGAGACGTTTTAGGAGATCGCAAGAATAACCTTGCGCCGCGAGATGTCGGCGCAAGCTCCCGCCGGGGGCATAACCGATGCGCAGTTCTTTGATCAGGACGGGATCGCGCAGTCCTCGTTGCTCGAGATAGCGCTGTGCCTCGGGGTAGCGATCGAGTTGCTGATGATAGAAAGTGGCGGCTTGCTCCAGCACGGCGGCAGGGTCAGCTGTAAGAGCGCTTTGCTGCTGGAGGTAGGCGAGACTTTGGCGGAAGGAAAGATGACGGGACAACTGGACAAAGCGAAGGAGATCGCCACCCTGGCCGCAACCGTGACAGTAGAAGAGATTTTTGCGGGCGTTGACATAGAACGAAGGGCGGGTTTCCGGATGAAGGGGACAGAGTCCGACGAACTCGGGGCCGAGAGCGATAGGTCGGGCGATCCAATGCTGCTGCCGCAGATAATCGAGCAGCGAAAGGCGCTGTTTCAGTTTTTCGATATCCTCGCCCACGGCGCAGTTTTGCCTCTAGAGGCGAACGTAGGAGAAGGTGGCCAGCATTCCCAGGCAAGGATGGTGGGAAGAGAAATTTTCTCAGAGCCGCAAGGGCCAAAGAATTTGCAGAACCGGAATCAGCCCAGACAAAGGCCCAGCTTGGTGATTGGGCGGATCACCGCACCCCAGCCAGTGAGTCATGCGGGCGAGCGTTTGGCGAAAAAAAGAAATGGCTGGCTGAGAGCGGTCCAGTCCGTGGGCCCAGCGGCGAAGTGTGGAAGGATCAGGCACGCGGTTAGGATCTTTGAGCGTAGGCACTGCCTCTTCCCAGGTGCAATGCTCCGCAAAGCGCCGCCGCAATGCCTGGCAACGAGTCGGCAAGCTGTAATGGGTGTAAGGGAGAGAAAACAGTGGAAGGAAGGTGAAGGTTTTCCCGCAACCGGGGCAGCGACCGCGACGGATCCCGATCCAGTCGTGGTGTTCATCGTGCGCCTGTTTGAGGCGGCGTCCGTGGCCGATGATCGAATCGCATTCACAAGCGGGACATCGCCGCAGAATGACCTCGGCGCAACTCGTGGCCCAATCCGTTTCGAGCTTGTGCGGCGGCACGGAAAGTGGGATAAACAGAATCGTAGCGTATTGGGGCTCTGCCCTCCGGCGTTGACCCGCCAAGATCGCAGCCGGAAGCGGAGCTCCTTCCTCCTGAAACAAAATCCAACTGAAAGAGAATAACCCTTCTCGCCTGCAGCTTTTAGGGGTGTGATCCAGAATATTGGCCGGTAATAATCGACAATCCGTCCAGTGAAAACCGGATCGTGGGGCTGTGAGTGCTATCGGGTGTTCACTGGAAGCCGAGGGAATAATTGAATCGGCCAAGACCGCGACGCGCCTCCATGTCAAAACGTGGTTTAATCCTTGACGAATTATCCATCGTGATAGGCTGACACCATGATCGTCATCCAGTCCCCAAGATTGCGGCTTAGCCAGTTCCAGATGATGGATGCACTAGACGTTTTTGGATGCATAACGCCCGCCATAGCCTGATAGCCGGCATCATTTGGATGGAGGTGATCTTCCGACGCGAAGCGCGGCGAGAGCCTCGAAGGATGATCCGGATCGCGCAGAACCGCGTCGAAGTCGATTAGTCCGTCAAACGCGCCACTGGTTCTGATCCATTTATTGACCGTCTGCCGAGTAGCTTCCTTTGACTCGTATCCAGGAATGTCCACACCTTCACAGGGAGTGAGTGTGGCGCCAATCAGCTTCACTCCCCGAGCATGGGCGCGAGAAATCAATTGACGATAGGCACCGATCAACTCCTCGGCTGTCCGCACGTCGGCCGGATCGGCCAGCGAGAGCTCACCGAACTTTGCCCCGGGAAAATTGATGTCGTTAATTCCTTCCAGAAGCACGATATGAGTAACTCCTGGGACCGCCAAGGCGTCGCGGTCGAAACGGGCCAAGGCGCTGACGCCCAAGCTTCCTATGGGACCATCTGCTAACAGCCGGTTGCCGGCTATTCCCTCATTTGCTACCGCTAAATTCGAGCTTTCCGGCGTCTTTGCGAGGCGGCGGATGAGATCGCTCGGCCAGTTGTGATCAGCGTCCACAGTGGACTCATCGCCATCTACGATGGAGTCGCCGAACGCTACGATCAAGCGCTGGGACGGCCGAGCCGGAACGAGCACTGCACTGACCAATATCGAATTCAAACATTCTTTCCCACCCGTTATCCTCTCTTCATGAGTATGATCGCCCCTTGGGGAAACCACGGCGCGCTTGAGGGCTAGCGCATGCCACGTCGGATTAGCGACGCGTCTTGGGAAGTAAAGGCTAAGGCTGATTTCTGCTCCATAGGCAACCGGAAAGGCCACCGGATCACTGAGGACCGGCGCGCCCGCGGGGATGGTCACAGAATCATGCCCCCCAAACGTAACGGACTGAATCGAGCCTGTTTTGACGCTTGCTGGATCGCTCGCTACCGCCACTGTGACTGAGCCCACAAGAAGCGGTGAAGAGCCGTATTCGTTTGACAGGCGAATGCGAATTTGAGTGCCACTAATGGATAGGCGCACGCGCTCTCTCACGGATTGGTCTTCAAGATTGAGCATCGGCTCCTTTGGATTCGGGTCCGCTGGCTCGGGGCTGGCTGTCCAAGAGGTAATCCAGGCATCTGTTTGCGCCGCTGCCAGTTGCGGAACAAATAGAAGACAACTGAGAGCACAATTCCGCAGTGGGTTCATATGAGTGTGGTGCCCCGCTTAGTCTACTTCATTGGCGAAAAATCGGTCGGGCGCATATATCTCCAGTTATTCCTGTCAGAACGTGGGGGAGGGTTTATGTCTTGTCCGGCATGTAGGTTGGATAACCAGATGGAATTTTCTGCTGAGATAATGGTCCACCATGGCGGTCTCAGAAATCTAGAAAATTCAGGTGTCGTGCTATTTCCGAAGGTTTTAGTCTGTTTGGCCTGCGGCTTTTCGCAGTTTACTGTACCGAGAGCCGAATTGGCGTTGCTTGCCGCTACTCCGCCAATGGGGCGACTGACGATGGCGGCAGCGGGTTGACGACCGCGCCGCGATCAGGACGGTGGAATTGTAGTTTGCCTATGTGCTGACAAACCTCGTTCCGCCGAGGACTGTTTCCACCGCAGTGAGTAGATCGATTCCGGCTCTTATTTTCAAAACGTACCCGTGTGCACCAAAGCTGAGTGCTTCTTGCACCACGTCAGCAGAACTTTCCTGACTGAAGAAGATTAGTTTAGATTCCGGGGCGAGCTTGAGTATTTGTCGAGCGGCCTCGATTCCGTTTAGTGATGGGAGTCCGATGTCCATTAAGATCAAATTGGGTTTCAGTTCCCCAGCTTTCTGAACTGCCTCTAAACCATCTGAAACTTCGCAAACAACTTGCAAGTCGCGTCTTTTTGCCAACTCCGCACAAATGACTTTCCGAATTGGCTCGAAATCATCGACGACCAGAACTCGGATTACTGGCATGATACTTCTGGCCACGCTTTCGCGTTCTTCTAGAGAAAGAACTGTCGGGGACAGTGAGACGGTGGCACCTCGGGATAGTCTGACAAAACAAGCGATAAAGCTGTCCCGTTTTGGACACGCAGTACTCAGGTTTAGGATTTCGGCTTATACACTTTGCATCTGCACTTAGGAAACCAGCACCTACCCATCAACTTGATTGCGCCGGGCTTGGCGTAGTGAATAGTCTTGGCGTTAGTACAGCGGCAAGTTTGAATTCTGGGCACTGTGCGAGGGTATGAACAATCTTCCGGTGCTAGTACGCTCCGCAGCACAAAGATCGACTTCGAAGCATTTGATAAATCACTTTTTTTCATAGACTTCTAGAAATCCGCCAGTTTGGCCCGGTTGTTGCGGTTACAAAGTTCGCTGTACTCGAATGTAGGAACCCAGCTCCCTAAATATGGCCGAAAGGATGGTCATGCTAAACCATGCCGTTTGGAATCCGCCTACTGAACTGAGAGACCAACGTGAGCCCCTACAAGGAGTGGAACTCGCGTTAGAAAATGATTTGGAGAATCGCGTAGGCAACTTGGGTAAACTTGCCGACAGCGTAAATTCAGCCTTGCGTCGGGAGTCATTCTCGGGCGAAGCTCATGCCCTTGATCTCATGAATGACCTTCGTGTGAAGATCAAGGCTACCCACAATATGCTGCGAGTTGCAAAGCTTCTCAGCGAGCCGGCGCGTGAGAGCATGCTTTCGAAAGTGCGCGATTCCCTAAATAATCTTGAAGACATTGTTGCGTCCAACTTCGGCGTCGAAATGACCTAGCGTCACCGGGCCCGGCCTTCGGAATGCCCCGACCAAACCCCAGGGGACAGAAATAAGAAGCGCCGATCTGGAGCCACCTCCCGGCATATAAAAATTTCCACGCATACAGTGAAACCAGTATTTTTTTCCTGGCTGATACATTATGGAATCGCGGTGCGTCAGAGGGTCATTGGAATGAGGCAGTTAAGTTTTCGTCCTTGGCAAAAAACATACATACAGTTTAGTAGGCCCCACCCTATATTTGAGGTGCAACATGTCTCAAGTCATGGTCGGCTCAAAAGCTATCCAAAATAGTGACACGTCAATCAAGATACTTCTTGCGGACGACTCTGAAATCGTGCGCCGAGGGATTCGGCAACTCTTGGCAACCCAAACCGGAATCGAAATTGTTGGCGAGGCTGCTAGTTTTGCTCAAACAGTCCTGATGGTGAGCGTTGTGAAGCCAGAAGTGATCGTCCTGGATTTGCACATGCCTGGCGAAACCAACTTTTCTCCTCAAGCCGTCAAATCGGGCCTGAACCACGGTTCACAACTGTTAGCCATTTCACTTTCGAATGATGAGGAAGCCAAGGTTTTAGCTGAGAGTTTTGGTGCATCGGTCCTGTTGGATAAAATGAATCTGGCTGACACACTTATCCCTTCTATCGTCCGATTGGGCCAGCAGCGCAGATCGGCGGTAGCGCAGAAATGTTTCACGAAGGCGGATGCCTTGTTTGCCTTTCCGCCCCCTTGATGGAATAATCTCGGAATGGTCATCGGCAACAGACTCCGCGAACTTCGCGAACAAAAGAAACTCTCTCAGGGCCACATTGAGAAACGGACGGGTTTGCTCCGTTGCTATGTCTCCCGTGTTGAAAACGGCCACACTGTCCCGGCTGTTGAGACTTTAGAAAAATTTGCCCGTGCTCTTGAAGTGCCAGTGTATCAACTCTTCTACGATGGCGACGAACCAGCGAAAGCGCTTGATGTGTTCAAGCGAAAATCTTCTGATGACGGTCTGTGGGGCCGTTCAGGCAAGGACGAAAAGTTTCTAAACAAACTCCGTCGTCTGTTAGGTAAGGCTAACGAGGAAGATCGGAAGCTTATTTTGTACACGCTTCAGAAGATGGCGCGTTAGTAGGCTTCCTTTCATGGTTTTTCTTTGCAGGTATAGACAGACAATCCCTGCTTGGGCCTACCCGCGCCGAACCAATTTTAATATTGCAAACTTAGATTTCCAGGTCTACATTACACATACCCAGTTCAGAAGCGGGAATTCGGTCCAAGAGCAGCCCCCTCGGCCTCCCAAGACCTATCGTTTCCAACGAATCCCGCCCGTAAAGTCCTGCTTATGTCTTTATTCCGCCACCTCGGCAAAGACCGTAGGCCGGTTTACCATATTGAGAAACCCTGCGACCCCATCAAGAAGGTCTAGTTCACGAGTCGAGACACCCGCAAATGTCTGGGTCGATTGGCGCTGTGCTGGACATGAAGACATCTCACGAGTTGGGAATATGAGCTTGGGCGGTTTGTTTATCGAGACACGAGCATCGAAGAACTTGGGTTCCACAGTTAAGCTGGAGTTCTTGGTCCAGGAAGGACAAATCCGGGCCGACGGTGTTGTGAAGCGTGTAGACCCCGGTCGTGGACTGGCACTGAAGTTTACGGCAGTGAGCGAACAAGACAGGCCACGTCTCGCTAAACTGATGGTTCGGCTCCGCCAATCGTCCTGATTGCAGCGAGCTCCGCAAGATTGCGAATCGATACGACGAAAAGTTTTAGAGATCAGAGCAAGCTTTGATCGAACTTTGCTGCGCGGTTGCTACCTCCCGTGGGCTCTCACGTTCAAATACTCGGCATTTTAGTGCAGGACACTTTCCATGCAAAGTGGATGGAGATTCATCCTCTCACGAGAATTATGGTGCTTCCATACTATAGTTGTGAGGCCAGAACCTGCCAGAGATTAGATCTCGGATCCCTTTAGCTCCGATTTCCGGTGTCAGTTCTGGTGTCACTCCGTTTTGAGAATCGGTGCCTTTCGGTTCGTAGCCATGCGCGGAAGAGGAGGACTTCATGAGTAGAATTCGTACTCTATCTGTCTGTTTCCCTGTGTGTTATGCGCGTGTGTGCGCGTGTGTGAGTGTCTGAGGAGGTATTGAATCGAAGTACGAGGAAAAAGGCCTTTTCAGGGCGGCGCTCTACCACTGAGCTACCCCGGCACATGTGGTGTAGAAATTGTATGGGGTGCGGCGCGATTGGGTCAATTCGGCTGAAATGAATACGCACTTTCGCGGAGTGTCCGCGTTCCGTAGCCAATCCCGCGAATCGGGATATGGCTCACCAATCCGACGAGAAAAGCCGCAGTGCTGCTGCGTCAGTGCACTTTTGATACTTTGCGTAGGCCGCTGCGGCGCGCTGGCGAATTTGGTCTTTCGATTCTTGTTGCATCCAGCCGTCGAGTGCGGCTTTTAAAGTGTACGCCTCGGGAGCCATTAGCCCGTTGGTCCACAAAAGCGGCGTGGCCCCGGATGCGCGCAGGAGATCGCGGAAGTAGGGTCTGCTGGCGCAAGCCAGGATGATTGCGGAGCGCTTCGATTCGGAGCGGCCTCCGAAATCCACTGTCAACGGAAAATCCATCAGCCCATCGTGCCCCACATACACAACAAGCTCGGCGGTAGCCGGGACTTGAAACGCAACGCTTGCGATCACACCGCCGGTAGTGGCTTCCTTGTCCGGAATGCCTGCTGCCGCACGGAAAAAGTCCGTTAAAGCTTGTTTGATTTCGCTGCCGCTGTAGGCATCTGCCACCAGCAGCACTTCGTGGTTCCGATTCTGAAAAATACTTCTCTCGAGAATGAAACTATTCGGTTTCTTAAAGGAAAGGACTTCCTTCCATTCCGGCGCATTCTTGAGGAACGTGCGCACGCCAAACACCGCGCCCCAGTAAAGATTGCGGCCCGGATCGTCGCCGTTCCCCAAAAAAGCAGGGACAGGAACGATGCCTTGGTGCTCATTGTCGGCAAGCGCCACGAAAACATGAACAACACGCGGTTTGGTCTGGCCGGTGGCGACACCGGAAACACAAAAGAGGAAAGCACCAAGAAAAAGAGCTGCGGTGCGATGGGTCACTGCGATGACTCGTCGAACTCCTTCATCCAACTTTTGCCCTTGAGGACTTCGCGCGGGCGTGTCCCGTCGGGAGGACCGACGATGCCGTCTTTTTCCATGATATCGATCAGGTGGGCAGCGCGGCCGTAGCCAATGCGCAGGCGGCGTTGTAGCGTGGAGGTGGATGCGCGGCCCATTTCGCAAACCACGCGGACTGCATCCTGGTAGAGAGCGTCGTCTACAGGCTCGCCGCCGGCTTCCGCATCGTTCCCGGCTTCGCCTTCCACCTTGCCGTTCTCATCCTTCGGGGCTTCCAGGAGTTGCTCGTTGTACTTGGCCTGCGCTTGTTGACGCCAGAAGTCGCAAACCGCAACGATTTCATCTTCGGAGACCAGCGGCCCGTGAATACGGTGTAGGCGCGCCGACCCCGCAGGCAGATAGAGCATGTCGCCCTTGCCCAGCAGTGACTCCGAACCATTCGAATCTAGAATCGTGCGCGAATCGACCTTGCTGGCTACGCGGAAGGAAATGCGTGCGGGGAAGTTCGCTTTGATCAAACCAGTAATCACGTCCACCGACGGGCGCTGCGTCGCCAAAATCAAGTGGATGCCCACCGCTCGTGCCATTTGCGCGAGCCGCGTAATGGATTCTTCCACGTTGTTGGTGTCCACCATCATAAGGTCGGCAAGTTCGTCGATCACGATGACCAGGTAGGGAAGGGGCTTGTGCTCGCTCTCCTCGACGTTTTCGAAGAGCGAAAGCGATTGCGCCTTCTGGAAGGTGCGATTGTATTGGTCGATGTTTCGCACGCCGCGCTGCGCCAAAAGCTTCAGCCGCTTTTCCATCTCGCGTGTCGCGTTGCGCAGCACGTTCGAGGCGATTTTCGGATCGGTCACAACCGGAGCGATCAAATGCGGAATATTCTCGTAGAGGTTTAGCTCGAGGCGCTTTGGATCTACCAGCACCAGCTTCACGTCGTCTGGGCTCGCTTTATAGAGAATCGACATCATCAGCGAATTGATGAACACGCTCTTTCCGGTGCCTGTCGAGCCTGCAATCAGCAGGTGCGGCATTGCGGCAAGGTCGGTGACGCGAATCCGTCCATGGAGATCGCGCCCCATCGCCAGCGTCAGCTTGCTCGGCGAACTAGAAAACTCTGGCGCTTCAATAATGTCGCGCAGGGCGATTGTCTGCCGGGTGAGGTTTGGAACTTCAATGCCGATGGTCGATTTGCCGGGGATGCGCTCGATCAAGATCGATTCCGCCTGGAGCGCCAGGCAAAGATCTTCCGTCAAGCCGATAATCCGGCTGTACTTGATTCCCGCATCGGGCTTGAACTCGAACGTGGTGACGACTGGGCCTGGATTGATTTGCGTGACGCGGCCTTGGATGTCGAACTCAAGGCACTTGGCCTCAATCGCGCGCGCGCGGTCCTTTAGTTCGTCCTCGTCGAGCTTCTGGCTTCGCTCGCCCTCGCGCAATAGCGAAGGAGAAGGCAGCTTGTAATTGGGATTGCCTTTGGCGATTTTTGGCTCGGCAGTTTTCTTTGCAACTGTTTTTTCCGGGCCTACGAAGAGAATCGGCTCTTTCCGGCGCGAAGTCTCTTGCCTTTCCGTTTCCTCTTCTTTCTCTTCCTCAAAAACGTCGCTCTCATCCGCCAGTTGAATCGACTTAGCCGGTTCATTCATCACGGCAGCAGTACCAAATGATTGCGGCGAGACCGGCTTGCGGCCAGAAATACGTGTTTCCTCGACGCGCCGTCGCATGCGCTCCTGCTCGCGTTCTTCTCTCCATGAACTCCACCGCGCCGCGGCCTTCTGCAAAATACCAAGTCTTTCCACAGCGCCAATCGGCCCCTTTGGACCAGTCGCCCAAGCGTGCGTGCCCGCGAACGAAAAACTAGTGGTCATGAAAACCGCCGTGATCAGCACCGCAAATGCGATCACGTACGCGCCCCAATTGAAACCACTCCTCAGTGCGTGGGCGAGCAATTCGCCCAGCATGCCGCCGGCTGGAACCGCGCCGCGCACTCCCGGAAGCGGGAGCAACGCCAAAAGGGAAGGGAGCGAGACGAGCAGCAGGGAATAGCCAATGAGGGTGGCCACTTGAGAATCGATCACCCGGCTGCGGCACCATCTCCAGCCCAGCACCAGCAGAGCCATCGGCAGCAGGAATGCCGCAAAGCCAAGCACTTGGAACAACAAGTCTGAGCCATACGCGCCGGCGGGCCCAATCCAGTTTCGCGACGAAGACCCTTCGGGTCCCGAGGCGCTCACGTTAAAGGCTGCATCGTGCGGTGAATACGAGATCAGCGCCAGCGCCATCAAAAGGCCCAACGTGATACACAAAAACCCAATCAGCTCATTGAGCCGTTTATTTTCGGTCGGAGTCAGCAAACGCACAGGATTCTCCTCAGCTTTTTGGGGAAGGCTGAGTGGTGCGACGGGCACGTTGGCGCTATCGCGCACCCGCCTGGAGAAACGCTAAAACAAGGACGATGATACCAAACAAAAGTCGGTAGAAAACAAATAGTTTGAGCGTGTGTGTTTGCAAGTAGCGCAGAAAAAACGCGATCACAAAATATCCCGCTACGCCGGAAACCAGGATGCTGATAAGCAGCGTCGAGAGCGGCAAATCCAGCCCGCCCGCTTTGTGCAGCTTGATAAGCTTTGGCAAGTGCGAGACCACTGCCCCCGCAATCAGTGGGGTGGAAAGCAGAAAGGAAAACCTCGTCGCCGCCTCGCGCGTGAATCCTCGAAACAGGCCCGTCGTAATCGTGATGCCCGAGCGCGACACGCCGGGGCAAAGGGCAAGAGCCTGAGCGGTGCCAATGGTCACCGCATCAGTAATATTCGACTGTTCGAGCGGCCTCGTTAGCAGCGATTTGGAATCCGCCCACCACATGACCAGCGCGATGGCAATCAGGGAAATAGCAATTACATAGGGAGTGCGGAAGTGTTCCTCGATTTTGTGTTCGAACAGCGCGCCTAGAATTCCGCCGGGAATCGTTCCAATGACCATGTACCAGAACAGCTTTTTATGTTGCCCCACCTCTTCGGTGGTGGCGTTCGCCGGATACTTCACTCCCACCCCGCAAAGCGCCAGCGTCAACCAGTCCTTGAAGAAATATAGAAGCACGGCTACTAGCGTTCCCGCATGCAGGGCGACGTCAAAAGCCAACCCTGGATCCTGCCAGCCCAGCAGCCACGGAAACAGGGTGAGGTGTGCCGTGCTGCTCACCGGCAAGAATTCGGTGAAGGCTTGCACGAGGGCGAGTACGATCGCCTGATAGAGAGGCATTCGGTTTAAGTTTCCTTTTGATCTGGAGCCGATTTGCCTGTGCCAGACAAAATCTTTCGCATTTCGTAAGCGTCCAGCCGGCCCAGATAGTAACGCTTCAACACCGCTTCGATACGATAGCCATGCCTCTTCCAGAACGCAACAGCGCCCTTATTGTCGATTGCCGTTTCCAGCAGGATGGATCTTACGCCGCGTAGCGCGAGGTTCTTTTCGCTCTCCGCTAGCACTGCCGAGCCAACTCCGTGCCGCCGGTGCGCTTCAGCGACATCCAGCGTGATAATGTGCGCAAGCGGCGGATTTTCTTCCGTTAAGATAAACCCGGCAATTCGCTTACCATCCGCCGCAACGATGCAATCCGCGCTGGCAATCGTCAAAAAATAGTGAAACGTAGTCTTGGAATAGGAAATCCCAGCAGGGAAGCAGGACTGATCCAACCGGTGCAAAGCAGCGAAATCGTGCGGCTCATAAGACCGAAGCGTGACCACCATTCCGAGATTCTACGCCACCATCCGGCAAAACGTAGGGACACAGCATGCCGTGCCCGTCTGTTGCCCGGGTCGCGCCCATGCAGTGCCCCTGGAGTTGAGGGCTCCGCTTCTTTTACAACTTTACGGTTACGGTTTTAACTTCGGTGTAGTTTGCCAACGAGTATTCGCCGAGTTCGCGCCCGATGCCAGACTGCTTGAACCCGCCAAACGGGGCTCCCGCATCGAACACATCGTAGCAGTTCACCCATACGGTGCCCGCGCGAACGCTGTCCGCGATGGCGTGCGCTTTGCTGATGTCCTTTGTCCAGACGGCCGCCGCTAGGCCATATGTGCTCTTATTAGCCCGCGCTGCCACTTCGTCGATGGTCTTGAACTTCAGGATGGACATCACTGGCCCGAAGATCTCTTCCTGCGCGATGGTCATGTTGTCGGTGACGTCGGCAAACACGGTTGGCTCGATGAAGTATCCTTTGTCTCCGACGCGCCCGCCGCCCGTCAGCATCTTGGCGTTTTCTTTCTTGCCTTTGTCGATGTAGCCCATCACCTTGTCGAACTGGTCTTGATCCACCTGCGGGCCCTGTTCGGTCTTCGCATCGAAGGGGTTGCCCACCGTCCGCTTCTTCGCGCGCGCAACGCTTCGCTCGACAAATTCGTCGTAGGCCTTCTCCTCGACGAACAGCCGCGAGCCCGCGCAGCAGCACTGCCCCTGATTGAAGAACAGCGCAAAGTGCGCGCCTTCGATCGCTTCATCCATGTCCGCGTCAGCGAACACAATGTTCGGGCTCTTTCCGCCCAGCTCGAGCGTCACACGCTTCAGGTTCGTTTCGGCCGCGGCCTTCATGATCAACTTGCCCACTTCCGTCGAGCCGGTAAACGCCACCTTGTCCACGTCCATGTGCCGCGCAATCGACGCGCCCGCGGTCGGGCCATATCCCGGGAGAATGTTCACCACACCCTCGGGGAATCCCGCTTCCATGATCAGTTCGCCTACGCGCAGCGCTGAAAGCGGAGTCTGCTCCGCAGGTTTCATCACCACCGTGCAGCCCATCGCCAGCGCCGGTCCGAGCTTCCACGCCTGCATCAAGAGCGGGAAGTTCCACGGAATGATCTGTCCAACCACGCCCACCGGCTCATGCTTCGTATAACAAAAATAATTTCCGTTTACAGGAATCGTCTTGCCATGATTCTTGTCGGCCCATCCTGCGTAGTAGCGATAACAAGCTGCCGTCAGCGGCAGGTCCGCAGCTTTTGCTACCTGGTATGGCTTGCCGTTGTCCAGGGATTCGAGTTGGGCCAATTCGTCGGCATGTTTCTCAATCAAATCCGCCAGCCGGTTCAGCATCGCACCGCGCTGCGAAGCGGTCATCTTCCTGCGCCACGCGCCGGTCTCAAACGCCGCCCGCGCCGCCGCCACTGCCTTGTCCACATCCGCTGCATCGGCTTCTGCCACTTGCGTAATGACTTCGCCCGTCGCCGGATTAATTGTCGGAAATGTTTTGCCTGAAGCGCTGTTGACCCACTGTCCGTTGATCAGCAGCTTGTTCGCACTGATTTTCACGCTTGGTTCCATTACAGCCGTTGCTGTCGCCATGTAATCCTCCCTATCGGAATCGTCGCGGCGCTGCCACTCACAAAGAGCATTGTGGGAGCCCCCGCGAAAAGATTGATCTCATTAGCCGCCGGTTGGCGGCCTAGGAAGCGCGCTCGCGCTAATGAAAGGAAGGCAGGGCGGAACCCCTCCAGCCCTGTGGGTGCGCAAACGTGCTGCCGGAGAAGAAGCCTATACCCATGCGTGACGAGAGGCAAGATGGCAAGCAGGACGGCAACGATCTCGGAACTTTGGAGGGGACCAGGAACGAACGGGTCCTGGCGGTAGCATTTTCTGCTCACTTACGGAGCGGAGCGAAACGGGCCTATTTTCAGACAGTTTTTTTCTTGGAGGTCGTAGCCCTCGGGAATAGCTTGGTGATGGCGAGTGGTCAGATGCGAAGAAAGAGAATATTCAGTTGTTTTCTGCTGGGCGTCAGCTACTGTCGGCTGCATAAGGGCGGGAAAGACTGAGCCACAGGTGGAGCAGCAGTTGAGCACTGCTGTGCACCCGATGTTTGCCGCGGTGGAGATAGCGGAGGCGGTAGAGTCGTTCGATGGTCAAGGCCAGCATGGTGAGGAGCCAGCCGATCAGCAGACTGTTGGCATGATGATGACAGATATGCTCGAGGCCGTGACGACTCTTGGCGTCGTTGAAGCCTTGGTTTTCGATCTCCCAGCGGCTTTTGGCCATGCGGAATAGCGATTGCGAACCCACGGTGGAGGAAGGGAAATTCGTCAGCCAGTAGGCTTGCACTACCTGGCCGTCCGGCTTGTGCTGACGATAGAAGAACACGCGCACGGTTTCCCAATCGAGCGTGTCCCAGGGATCGAAGTCCTCCGCGTCCCAGAGCTCCACGCGATCTGCTCCGTGCTGGAAAACCGTTGCGGGAGGCCCGCAGGGAAAACGTTGCTGGGCGGCGGCCAGTAACTCCGGCAAATTGTCTTTCAGCCGTGCCACCACTCGGAGACCGAGTTCACCTGCCGTATGCAGGAACGGTGCGGTGGCGAATTCTCCATCGACGACCACATATTGCGCCAAGCGCTTTCCCACGCTCCCGATCACCCGTCGCAATAAGCGCTGCCCGGCGGCGTACTCGCTGTCGCCCGGTCCGTAGGGTTCCCCATCGCAGGGCAGAGACAGGCCGGTTCCCACCACGCTGACCATCACAAAAGAATGTTGATAGCCCAAGATCTGTTTCGCAGCGTTCTGCTTCGGCCGACAGAGGGTGCAACCCTGCTGGGTTCGCCAACCCGCGCCGGTGCCGTCGAGGGCCAGGCCGATCCAGCGGCAATCATCAAAGGCCTTGTTGCGCTTGGCGCCGCGGATGAGGGAGAGCAGGGCTTGCCGTGTTGGACCGGGATCGAGCCGCTCGGTGAAATAACCCAAGGTATCGTCACAGAACGGAGTGGCGATGGAGAGAGTGCGTCGTGCCGAAGATCGTACCAGTGCCTCGACGGCATGAAAACTCGATTCGCGGAGGATTTGGCCGATCAGCAGGGCCCAGAGCAGAGCCTGCGCCGGAATCTGCGGTTGTGGCCGACCGTCTCCAGGATCCCGGAGATACCGTCGGAGGCGAAGACGCCGTGTCACATAGTGGAGCAGATGACGTGGCGTCGAACGGTTCATTTTTTCTTTTTCTTAGGTTTCTTGCGCTCCAGCACGAGCAGCTGGGCGTTGGCCGCCAACACTTCGCGGACGGCGTCTTGAAACTCCCGTCCCGCTTTGACCCGGCGCCGCACTTCCTCGACCCAGTCCTTGGGAATGTGCTGGACACGTTTTTTTCCCTGCACCATAAAGGTCAACGACCAGACCGGATGGCCACGGTCCTCGGCACAATGACAGGTGGGCTTGCCGCAATGGAGATGCGAAAGGGAGAGCGAACCAGGGAGGGCATCGGCGGGAATAGAGAAACGCCGCAGCAGCTGAAACTTGCGCTGACGCAGTCGAGAAGCGAGCGGTCCATTGCCCCTATGGATCATCTTAATGTATACATACAATAAGAAAAAGTAAAAATCAAGCCATGTCAGCGAATGCGAAAATAGGAGTCTACTGCGGAAGGGTCGCGAAGAGGGACAATAGAGCGGCCACGCGGGGGTGGACTGGGCTAGCCCCTGTCAATCTTCCGAAACGGCTGGCAGGACGGGAGGCAATCACCGAAGGTGAGCCGCGGAGCTGCTATCGAATCAGTGTTTCCCCCTCATTTCCATGGACGGTCACGGTTTCCTACTGAAGGTGACCTCGGGATATTTGATCGAAGGCCCTTTGAGCAGATCGCCGTCCTGCGCGCGCAGGTATTTGTCGAAAAACGCCAGCGTATAGGCAATTACGATGGAGTGGCCGCGTCGCGCGTCAAGCTCATCCTTATTCGGCGGAATGGCGAGCATGAAATCGCTAAAATGGCCGTGTTGGGTTTTCGCAATCGTGACTTCGTACCGGTCGTTGGTCGAATGTTCGATCACGGAGCGATCCCATAGTTCGGTCTGGGCGATATATTCCTTCAGAATGGCTTCCTGTTCCGGCTTTGGCGCTTTGTCTTCGCCGCCGTGATGCATCAGCATTAACGGGCGCGTTGTGCCCTTTTTTCGCGCAGCGCCAAATAGCTGTCCATCCTGATCAACGACGGCTTTCACGCGCGGGTCGTCGATGCTCATCTGTACGGCCGTGGCTCCGCCGAAGGACCAGCCAAACATGCCAATCCGCGACAAGTCGAGTTGGTGATAGAAGAGCTGTCCTGGAGTCTTGTTCAGCTCTTCGACCTTGTCCAAAGTGTAGGTGGCGTCCGCAATCCAGGTGGGAAATACTTCGTCGTTGAGCCAATCCCAACTTTTCTTAACGTCCTCCCGAAAGTCACCCGTTTCCGAGGGAGCCAAATGTTGGTCCGGCTTAAATGCGACGCCGTCCGGGAAGAGAACGGTCTCGCTGAAGCCAGGATGATCTGTGCTGATGACCACATATCCGTGGCTCGCAAGATCTTCCGTCTCAAATGTTCCTATGAATCGCTGCGTTCCGCCACCGGGCTGGTAGACAAGCACGGGAAAGGGAACTTTGCTCTTGGCGAGTGGGGCGTCGGTAACTGCGTTGGTTTTCACGTTCACGAACGCTCTGTAAGTACTCTTCTCAGCGAACTCGTTGGCGTCTCGGATATAGGGCGCCTTATCAGCACTGGGCACCGCCTCGGCGGGATACCAGACGCGGACGATAAGATGGCGTCGCGCTTTGGGGTCTTTCGTAAAGGGATCTTGCCGGTTCTGGTCAATCCACAAGTACTCGTGGGTTCCGACGGCATAAGATCCTGCCGGCGGAAGGAAAGAAGCCGTCGCAATTTTGAGAGGGTCGTCACCCCGCGCAACAAAAGAAGCGCCAAGAGCCAGTAGGATCGAAAGTCCGCACAGTTTTGCCTTGAAGGCCATTCTCATCGCTCCGCCGAAAGAAGTTGTTCGAACATTCCAGTCCCCTGATTTTGATTCGAATTACAAAATATCGAGAGTTCGCGAGGATAGCACGTTGGAATCCCAAAGTGGCCAAGCTGGAGGAACCAGAAAGGTGCACGACGTTCTGCACGCCCTATTTTCCCCTCAATTCGGAGGGAGGCTCTTAGCAAGACTTACGAGATTTTGCGGAGCCACGCGAATCACGCCGCCACGCGGGCTGTCGATGTCTGCAATCAAAAAGAACGAAATGGACACGACAAGGGGTGTAACGACGAACAGGATAGGTCTTGCTTCTATTCGGCGAGAACCATATCCAATCAACAGATTGCAGCAGACACCGATGGCTGCCATCAGAGCCCAGGCTGCACGAGGAATTCGATTCCACCAAGCGGCTTGCGTGTACCCCTGCGAGTTCAGCACGTCGTTCATTCCGGAAAGGATTAGCGAGGACAGCATGCTCGGTTGCGACAGAACCGGCCCACGGACCGCTGACCAAAGATTCGCCTGCAGTTGCGCCGTGTCGGCGTTGACCTGCCGGAGCCTGGTGGCATCGCGGGTTTTGTAGAACAGGATGCGTTGATCGAGATAGTCGCGTAGTAGTGCGTGAACCTTCGCCGAATCTGCGGCGGGCAACAAATCTGCCCGGACGTACTCTGTGCCGATGGCGTTCGCTTCGGCCTCTTCGTAGTCTTTGCGCTGATCATAGCGGCTAATGGCCATCGAAAAGCTGAAGCCGATGATCAGCCCGAGCAGTGTCAGCGTGGCTCCCTCGATAACGCTAAAATCTTGGCGCTCTTCGTCTTTCACAGGCTGCCGGCGCCGCTTGCGAAAGTAAGCGCCGATCCATGCCGCAAGCCACAATATGGCGAGAGACAAACCGAAAACGTAGATCGGGCTGTCCGTTAGAGCGGTCATAAGCTGGGTCTCCTGTCTTGCATGAAACAATCTATAGTATTTTGCAGGCGGGGAAACAAGTCCTCACGAAGGAAAGCTGGGGAATGAGCGCGGGAAGGTTTAGCGCCCTGCGTACCAGAGCCGCGTTCGGGAAGGGCAAGCGTACTCCACAGTCCGCAACCCCGTCTCGTGATTGCTGCTCGAATCGACCCGGCGCGACTCGGCCAGTTTTGCGGGCTTCATTTCAAAGTAGTTCTCAAATATGATGGGCAAAGGAGAACGTCTATGAACGAAGCCACTGCGCCGACTCCGGATTCATCCCGAACCGCCCATTTTCGCCGTCCTGGTTTCAACAACATCGCGCCCTACTTCCTCGTCCAAGGCGCGCCACAATTCCTCGACTTCCTCGTCTTTGCCTTCGAGGCCATCGAACGCATGCGCGTACCACGTCCTGACGGCTCCATCATGCACGCCGAGGTGGCCATCGGGGATTCAGATGTAATCGAATTCGGTGACGCTAACGAGAAATACCCTGCGCGTCCCATGACAACGCATCTCTACGTTCCAGATGCCCACGCCGCCTATGCTCGGGCACTCCAAGCGGGCGCCACATCCATTCATCCACCGTACGACGACCATCCCTCCGGCGATCGTTGGGGCGCCATCATCGACTCCTTCGGGAACACTTGGTTCATCGCCACCCCGAAAGGGTGGGTTCCTGGCCCTGAAGGTCTCCGCACGGTCCAGCCTTATCTCCATCTTCGCGAAGCCCACAAGATGATTCCATTTGTGGAAGCAGCCCTTGGCGCCAAAACTGCCGGTGTAGCCAAATCGTCCGAAGGCGCAATCCTCCACGCCACCATCGAAATCGCCGGTGCCACCTTCGAGATTGCCGAAGCTTTCGGCGAATCGCAGCCGTCTCCGCACTACCTCCATGTCTATGTGCCCGACACGGACGCGACGTATACCCAAGCGCTGGCGGCCGGAGCCACGAGCGTTACTCCTCCCGCAGATGCGCCCTACGGCGATCGCGCAGCGACCATCAAGGACCGGTTCGGCAACACTTGGTTCCTGGCAACGTACCTCGGCGCAGGTGAACCATAGACGTAGCCCCGACGGCCTGGCGTCAAAAAGTTTTTAGTTCAGGTGACGGACTTTTTTCGGCTTCCGCTTCAACGCTTACAAATCTGCGCATTCCGTTGATGGCCGCCTGTGCGAGATGAACCTGCCCTTGAATATCTTTCACCGATTGGTGATCTTCTTTCGTCAGCGTGGGATTGTCGCGCAGAAGCTCGGCATAACCTAGAATTGCGGTCAGTGGGTTGCTGATTTCGTGGGTCGCACCAGCAGCCAAGCGCCCTAACGCAGCCATTTTTTGCGATTCCAGGATCTGCTTTTGCACGAGCTTTAGGCTTTCCAATGAAGATTCCTTCGAGCCAATCAAACGCAGAAGTTCGCGGTCCATCGAAGAAAGCTTGAGGAATGTGAGACTCCCCAGAAAAAGCACTGCTCCGAAGATCAGCCGTAGCCGGAAAATAACAAACGGTTGCGGAGTATTGTGGTCGAAGACCGTGGCGATGGCTAAAAGAGGAAGAGAGATCACTCCAATCATCGCAAGCCGGGCGCTCCACAATCCCCGGTTCCGGAGCACAACTTCGGATTCCCCTGTTTGAGACTCGAGCTTCCCGCCCAGTGCTGCGGCAACCGTAAGCAAAGCCAAAGAAAAGCCCCAAGGCACGTCGTAGAAACTCCCGGTGTAGTACAGTCCCCGGTCGATAAAAATATTTTGCAAAAGACTCCCGGCGGCAAACGCACCCAGCGCAAAGAAAAACTGCCGGTAGAATTTTTTCCAGGAGCCTTTGCTCTTCACATACAGCGCTCCCACCGCCACCAGCGCTGCGCAATGTTCCGACAGAGCAAGCACGTAGTACGCCGGGTTGTAATTGGGATAGCTTTTGATCACAAGCTGCCAAGGCAAGGCAAAATAGAGGTAGAGGCAGACCCACCAGAACAACAGAAGAAGAAAGTCCAAGCGGCGAAATCGCAGATCGCCCGCAGCAGGTTCGGCATGGGGCCTGAGCGTCAACGATGCCAGCGTAGGGACTAGAGCAAGAAGAAAAAGTCCATCCCCGAGGACGGGATTCGGCGCGGTATGACGGAGCACAACATCATAGTTGAACCAGACCAACTGTGACAGGAACAGGATGGCGAACCCGGTTTCATTCAAGAACCAGAACAATCGAATCGTTCCGCTGGATTGCCGCCGGTTGCTGCGGAAAGAGAACATTACTACGAGAGCCAGCATGCAAGGGAATGTGTCCCCGAGTGCGGTCAGCATGGCGCTCGGCGGTAAGAAGACAGCCGCAGCGGTCTGGGCGAGAACTAGGCCCAGAGCGATTCGCGTCCAGATTGTGTCAATCGTTCGAATCAATTTTGCGTATCCGATCGCTCCGAGAAGTTTAGGGAATTGCTTCCACGGTAACGGCTACAGTCGCTGGGAGAATCAGCCTGAAAACGGCCCCGCCTTCGGGCCGATTCTGGCAGTCGATCTCGCCGCCATGCTGCCGGACGATCCCGTAACATGTGCTAAGACCGAGCCCCACGCCTTTGCCAACTGGCTTGGTTGTATAGAACGGTTCAAAAACGCGGCGTGGATCTTTCAGTCCCGAGCCCGTGTCCACGAATCCAATTTCTATTTGGTCTTGTTCAGTCTTTATGGCGATGATGAGCGACCCTGCCTCGGTTCCTTCCATAGCGTCAATCGCATTCGCGATGATGTGCAGGAAAACCTGAATCAGCTGATTGGCGTCGCCCTCGACCATCGGTACAGCGCCTTGTTCTTGAATCTCCACTCGAACATTGTGCCGGCGCCCTGCGCGGGTCAAGTTCACCGCGCTATCCAGGAGCGGCCGGACATTTAACGAAGCACGCTGCAAAGGCATCTCTTGCGCGAAGCTGAGCATGTTCTCAAGCAGGCCGTTCGTGCGGCGAGCGGACTCGCCGATCTTAGTTGTCATCCTTTGACGGTTTTCATCGGCCGTGGGATGCGATCTTAAAATCTCGACATTCTTGCGCACCGCAGCCATAGCGCTATTGATCTCATGCGCCACGCGCGCTACGAGTTTGCCTAACGATGCCAGCTTTTCGTTCTGGACAAGTTGATCCTCGAAGCGCCTCAGATTGGAATAGGCCAGGGATGCGTCTTGCAGGTAGCCGGCGAGTTTGAAATTCAGAAGATCTTGCTTCAGCAAAAGCAGAATGGTCAGAAGCAACATCGTGAACAAGGTCAGGAGAATGCGAAAATGGCGAACTGGATCCTGCGTTTCTCCGCTCATCATCAGCCACAGTCCGATCACCGGAGTCGAGAGGGTCGCCAACATGGAGAGTCGGGCAGACCAAAGTACGGTTCTTCGGTTCGGGCGCCCCTCGCTCTTGGGCTCCGTCGAGCTTTGGGTCTGTCCCGTTTGGGGCTCAACGCTGCAAGTTATTGCCGCGATGCAGAACCACGCCATAGCCGTGGTCAACGGCACATCGTAAAAGCTGCCTGTGTAGTAGCGCCCTGAGCCGATGGCGCGGTTAATCAGGATAGAAGCAAAATCGTATGTCGCCACGGCGCCAAGAAAGTTTAAGTAGAAGCCACGCCACTGTCCCTGGCTTCGAAAGGCAACTACCGCCAGGACAAACAGGAATACTTGATTCCCCATCGCATCGACGACGTCGGAGTGGCTGTTGTAACTCGCCAAATCGTTTCCAGCCAGCAGGTAGGCCATGGCCCAGAAGAGATAGACATACGTCCAGCAAACGAGAAGCGAAGTAAGATCGAAAAGTCCAAGCAGGCGGGATCGATCGGGATTGTCGTTGTTTGGCTCGAGAGCCAACGCTGCGAGCATTGGAACGAACTTGATAAAGAGCAAAAACTCCCCGATAGGAATCGACGGAACTGGGCGGTTTAACCACACTTCGTAATAAACCCACAAAGACATATTGACCGACCACAGCCCGAACCCAAGCGCAATCAAGAGCCAGAACGCCCGCGGTGTGGCTCGCGTGCGAACACCTTTCCAAAGGAAGAAGAGAGTTGCCGTAGCAAGCAGGAAAAATTGGCTCAAATCCCCGAAAGTCGAAAGAGCATAGCTTGGGCGGCCACGAAGCGAAGCGCTAGCGAGAAGGATAGGCAGAAGGATTGCCAGGACGACGAGAGCTTTTTTGCTGGCGGAACTCCAGCGACTCGCGTTGATGTGAAATTGTCCAGTCGCTTCCCGCACACGCTCACCTATCCGGGCTAAATCCAGCGGTCCCGTGTCATGGGGTCCCAGCAACAAGCAACGTCTTGACGCGCCTGTCTCTCATTTCCAAGTGACAGGCACAAGCAGGCAAACGAATCGTTTAAGGCTAGTCTCTATTTTGCTGCTCTGGATGCCGCATCAGGAACAATTGTTTGGGTGAGTGCCACAATCAATACACGCGGAAGAGGAAAGAATGATCGATTGCCGCCATGGGTTGACACTGGCCAGGCGCTGAAAGGGGCAACAACGCAAGGGTTCAATGAACCAGGAAGTAGGGTGACACGCCAAGATCAGCACGACACACACGTTCCCATCTCAACTCCTGGGATTCGCGGAAACCTTCCGAACTCTGTGGAGTTTTTATCCCCAGGTGCGCAAGCCAATGATTCCCCAATAAGCAAGGTACGCAGCGGCGATCAGAAGTGCGAGGATGACAGCCGAAGAAAACCTGCGAACACCCACTCGCACTCCTTCTTTGGGCGCGCGCCACAAGGAAACGGCGCCGGCAAGAGTAGCAAGGGCATAAACCACCGTCGCCAGAAAGAAGGCAGCGGACCACGCCGTCAGATTTCCCATCCGCGGAATCAGGTCATCGCTAGCAGCGCTAAAGATGACCACAACTGCGATCAAGCTCAGCACCGCGATTAGCGGCCACAATCGCATGCCGCGTTCTGCCGGCCGGCGGCGTTTTTTGCTTAACCCGCCCAGGATCCAGAACGGAGCATACAAGAGGACCAGAACGACGGCGAGCAAGAACCAGCAAGTGAGAATGATCTCGGAGATCGCCAACGACGCGGGGATGCGCTTTATCGTTGACATCCCAGAGCCGAGTTGAATGAATTGGCCCTCCACGTTGGGCGTGAGCAATTCAACGGTGGCTATCGGGGAGGGGAAGCCTTTTTTGGGGACCGCCCGGAACTGGGTATCCGTCACGGGAACGAACGCTTGATTTCTTTCGCCCAGGGAACTAACGAGGAGTTTGCCGTCGTCAAAACGCACGCGTGCTACTCCCAGCAAGCGTTCAAGAAAATGAGTCAACTCCGAACGCGTCGAGTCCGGCTGATACCAACCGGCGTATGCTACGGCGTTGGCAGGCAACGTAGCGGCAGGTGGCGGTGTAGGCTTCTGCAGGTTGCGCGTGATGTAGGCTCGAATGGCCTCGCCGATTTTTTCGAACGAGCCGCCATTGGCTGCGTTGATGCTGTAGAAGTAGCCTACGCCGTTTTCGGGCATATAGGCCATTTCCGTAAGGCCCCCTGCGACGCCTCCGTCGTGCCCATGGTACACGAAGCCCTCGTTGATGCTCCAGTAGTTACTCAAGCCATATCCAGCCTTCAACCCCTCTTTTGCGGCCCACGTGCGCGTCGGCATTTCCATGCGATCGATCGAAGTGTCTGGAATCACTTGCACACCGTTTACTGTTCCGCGATTCAGGTAGAACTGGACGTAAGCCGCCATGTCCTTTGCAGACGCGTTGATCGATCCCGCCGGACGATACTCCACGTTCCAGTAGGGATAGGTTGTCTTTCCGTCGGGGTGATAGAGGCTCGTCAGCATTCCTGAAGTTGGCTGAAAATACGTTGCCGTCTTCATACCGATGGGCTCGAAGAAATTCTTGCTGACGTAATCTTCGAACTTTTGGCCAGTGACCTTCTCTACGATGTACGCGGCAACCGCAGGCCCAGAGTTGCAGTACGCCATGCGAGTGCCTGGCCGCCAGCGTGAAATGCGCGAGTGGTGGTCATAATCAAGCGCGTCGCGCAGAGGCAGGGCAGGATCGTCTTTGGCGTACTCGCGCAAGTGCATGTCGTCCCAGCCTGTTGTGTGCTCCAGGAGATCAACGACGCGCACAGGATCAGTTGCTTCCCAGGGATTCTCAAACCACACTTCGGGGACCAGCTTGTGGACCGAGTCGTCCAGCGAAAGCTTACCTTCGTTTGACAGTTTCAGAATGGAAAGCGAGGCGAAGGCCTTGGAGGTTGAGCCGATCCGGAACTGCGTATCCGGAGTTGTGGGGCGATTCGCGGCTACGTCCGATTTGCCCAGACCCGCCATCCACTCGGGACCGTCGCGGTGCACGATCGCGACGGACACACCCGGTGTATGCGTTTCCTCGAGGATCTTCTCCAATTGTTGCTGGAGTTCTGGAATAGACTGTGCCGGCTTGGGCGCGTCGTCTTTTTTGTTTTGTGCAAAACAAGTAGTGGCAAACAAGCTGAAAAGCACGAGCCGAGTTAGGGTTTTCACGGCTGGCATTCTGCTCTTGAAAGGCCTGGAACTGCAAGCAGATAAACCTTCATCGATCTTCCTCATCAAACGGTTCTCTTATCGCTGCGAGAATGGCCGGCACGCCATTGCGGTTTAACTTAGCGGTCTAACCCAGCGATCTGACTCGCGGATCTTCGGCAATCGAAATCTGACTCCCCTCTCAAACGACCCATTTCTCGTCCTCTTTCTGGCTTCTAGCAATGATTCAGTTCCCATGGAACATTCTGTGGGTATCAATCGTCTTTTCTATAGACGTCCGCGAGAGAACGCCCATGGGAACTTTCTGGAAAGATCTGCGGTACGCATTTCGCACGCTCCTGAAGAGCCCCGGCTTCACACTCATTGCCATGCTCGCCCTGGGCCTCGGCATCGGCGCAAACACCGCCATCTTCAGCGTTTTCAATGGAGTACTCTGGCGGCCTCTCCCGGTCAAAGACCCTCAGCAGCTGGTCGTCCTCGCTTCCAAGACTCCCAGTTTCGATTTCCCTCTAAACGTTTCCTACCCCGATTTCCAGGACTACCGCCAGCTCAAAACAGTCTTTTCCGACCTCATCGCATATACCCCGAGCCCCGTGAATTTTGGCTCTGAGGGCCGTCCAGAGCGCGCTTGGACCGAGATGGTTAGCGGCAATTACTTTTCGATGCTCGGTATTGAGGCTGTCCGAGGCCGCACTTTCGCCGCGGATGAGGGCTGGGTCCCAGGCAAGGATCCCCTCGTGGTTCTCAGCTATAAATTCTGGCAGAAGCGTTTCGGCGGCGATCCTACAATCATCGGCCAGACCGTCCAGGTCAACAACCACGCGTTCACCGTCATCGGCGTCGCTCCCGAAAACTTTCGTGGAGCCTATTACTTCCTCGAACCGGACTTCTATATTCCCCTCACAACCATGGGGCTTCTCGATCCAAATCAGGAGGATGACCTCAACAAACGCGGCGCCTCCTACCTTCGCGTTCTTGGCCGGATCCAGCCGGGAGTCACACCGGCGCAGGCCATGGCTGCCGCCGAACCGCTCGATCGTCGCTTGGCTCAGGAATTCCCGGACGCTCACAGAGGCATGACGCTGCTCGTCATGCCAGAACTCAAGGCCCGCCCGGAGCCAGGCTTGGTGGCTGGTTTTATGTCCACGGCCGCCCTCGTCTTTATGTTGCTCGTTGGACTCGTTCTTCTCATCGCCTGCGCTAACGTTGCCAATCTCATTCTCGCCCGCGCCAACGGCCGCAGAAAAGAGTTCGCCACGCGTACCGCTCTCGGCGCTACTCGCGGGCGCATGATCCGCCAAATGTTGACGGAGACTGTCCTGCTCTCTGCTTTCGGGGGAATTCTCGGACTCATTTTTGCGCGTTGGGCCGCTTTGGCGCTCATGTCCGTGCGCATCCCCAGCGACGTTCCTTTGCGTCTGTTTGATCTGCGCATGGACTGGCGCATCTTCGCCTTCACTTTTTTGGCCGCCCTCGTGACCGGCATGGTTGCAGGTTTGATTCCCTCGCTTCAGGCCTCGCGCACGGATTTGGCCGACACACTCAAAGCTGGTGGCCGCTCCGGCGGCGCGTCCACCGGCCATCATCGCTTTCGAAATGCTCTGGTCGTTGCGCAAGTTGCCGTTTCTCTTCTGCTTCTCGCCTGCGCCGGCTTTTTCATTCGCAGCCTGCAAAACTCCGCTCACGTAGACATGGGCTTTCGCGTCGACCACACCCTCCTGATGTCCATGAACGTCGGGCTGCAAGGCTACAAGGAAGAGCGCGGCCAGCAGTTTTTCAAGCAACTTACCGAGCGCGTACGTTCGCTTCCCGGCGTTCGTGACGCCGCCATTGCTGCCTACATCCCCATGGGCGACGAGAATTCGCTCGACAACATCTACCCCGAAGGTCAGCCCACCGACGACAAATCAAAAACGGAATCCACGTTTGACGACAGTGTACAGCCTGGCTATTTCCGCACCGCCGGCACTCCGGTCATCGAGGGGCGCGAATTCACTGAAGGCGATAACGCTACCGCTCCGCACGTCGCCATCATCAACGAAACCTTCGCCAAGGAAATCTGGCCCGGCCAGGATCCCATCGGCAAAGTGTTTCGCATAAAAAAAGACGGCCCTCCCGTCCAGGTCGTTGGCCTTACCCGCACCGGCAAATATCTTTTTCTCTATGAAAAGCCGCAGCTCTATGCCTATTTCCCCATGGCGCAGAGTTACAACTCCGGCGTCAACCTGTTCGTCCACACGCAGGACGATCCGCAGCGGCTTGTAACTGCCGTCCGCGAGCAAATTAGTCAGCTCGATGCCGGGCTGCCCGTCTTCAACGTCACCACCATGGATGTGCAAGTCCAGTACGGCAAAGCTCTCTTTCCCGCGCGCCTCGGCGTCATGTTTGTAGGCACCTTCGGCGTTCTCGGCTTGGTGCTTGCCTCGGTGGGCGTCTACGGGGTCGTCTCCTACTCCGTCAGCCAGCGCACGCAGGAGATCGGCATCCGCACCGCCCTGGGAGCCCAACGATCCAATGTCCTTGGCATGATCTTGAAGCAGGGAATGGCCATGTCGCTCATCGGAACAGCCGTCGGAATCGTCCTATCTTTCTTGCTTTTCCGAGGCTTGGGCTCGATGCTCTACGGAGTCAAGTCCACCGACTTTTTAACTCTCGGCACCGTCTCCGCCCTGCTTCTCCTCGTGGCTTTCGTCGCCAGCTACGTCCCAGCTCTGCGCGCCACCCGCGTCGACCCAGTCGTCGCGCTGCGCGAACAATGACGTCTCTTAGTTGATTATCTGCTGAAGGGGTTAGCTTTGCTCCGCCACATTTCTTGGCGGGGGTTGTGCGGTTATTTCACGTCCACATCATCTTTTAACTTGTCATACGCCGATGCGCTCATGATCTTCTTGCTCACCAACTCGTGCTTGTCCTTGTACGGCCGCCCGGCCATGATCCGCCGCGCCTCACGCTGCCCAACGCCCGGCAATCCGGTCAACTCATCCTCGCTCGCGGCGTTCAAATCTACGGTTTTCTGCTTCCCGTTTTCCCAGCCTTCTTTCGCGCCGTCGACGGCCGCCTTTACTGCCCGGCTAGCCTCTTCAAGCTTTGGCTTAGCTTCCGCCGCCGCTTTTGCTGCTTCATCATGAATCTTTTTTTCGCGCTCCGCCGAATCGCCCTCGCAGCCCGCGGCTACCATCCCCGCCGCTAACGCCATGCCCGCTATTCCAATCCATCGCCGCATGTTCATCACCTCTCTCGACTTCCACACTATCCTGTACGTCTCGGCGGCCTCCTGTCTATCCTGAATTTCCCCTACATCCTTTATTTCTGCCCTTTCAAAAACGTCCCCTTCTCCAAGTCCTTAAACGCTTGCTGCAGCTGCTCCTGCGTATTCATTACGATTGGCCCGTACCAGGCCACCGGCTCTTCGAGCGGCTTCCCCGACACTAGCAGGAAGCGTATCCCCTCATCGCCCGCTTGCACGACCACTTCGTCCCCTCGGTCAAACAAAACCAGCGAACGGTTGTCCGCCGACACCGGAGGCGCCGTATCCAGCCAGCCGACGGCCTCTGTCGGCACCGCCAAAGGCTCCGACGCATTGCAAAACTTTCCCGATCCCGCGAACACGTATGCAAACGCATGCCGCGTCGTCCCGACCGGCAAAGTCTTTCTGCGCCCCGGCGGCACCGACACATCCAAATAAATCGGCTCCGCCGCAATCCCATCCACCGGCCCGCTCTTGCCCCAAAAATTTCCGCACACCACGCGCACATGTGTCCCGTCGTCGTCCTTTATCTCAGGAATCTCCCCTGACTTCACTTCCTGATACCGCGGAGCGGTCATCTTCAGCGACGCTGGCAAATTCGCCCACAACTGAAACCCATGCATGCGCCCCGCGTGATCTCCCTTCGGCATCTCCTGGTGAATGATCCCGCTCCCCGCCGTCATCCACTGCACGTCGCCGGACGCAATCTCTCCGTGATTACCCATGCTGTCGCCGTGCTCGACGGTTCCTGCCAAAACATAGGTGATCGTTTCAATCCCGCGGTGCGGATGCCACGGAAAACCCGCCAGATAGTCCTCCGGCACATCATTGCGAAAATCATCCAGCAACAAAAACGGATCGAAGTCTGCCGTATTTCCAAATCCAAACGCCCGCCGTAGATGCACTCCCGCGCCTTCCACGGTTGGTTTAGCTGCCACAAGTCGTTTCACTGGTCGTATAGACATGGTGCGCTCCCAAGAATCATCAATGGAATCTTCAACTGTCTCCATACACCGGCACAGCTGCCCCCCGAATCAATTTCGCCTCATCGCTGCACAAAAACAAAATCACTCGCGCAATTTCCTCCGGCTTGGGCCATTTCGCAAAGTCAGCCTTTGGCATTGCCTTGCGATTTGCCTCCGTATCGATAATGCTCGGCATAATCGAGTTGGCACGTACACCCGTGCCCTTCAAGTCCGCCGCTAGTGAATCGATCATAGCTACCGCCGCTGCCTTCGAGGCGGCATACGCCGACGCTCCGGCAGCGTGGTCTACCGCGGCTTTCGAGGCCACATTCACGATTGCGCCGCTTCCTTGCTTCACCATCACTCGCGCTGCAGCTTTTACCAGCACAAACTCCGCGCGTAAATTCAGCGTTAGTTGCTGTTCAAAAACTCTCGTCTCCATCTCCCACAACTTCACCCCGCCCGCATACCCCCCGACGGCGTTCACTAGACAATCCAGCCGATGGTGACGCTCCACAATTCCGTCAATCAGTCTTGCGACCGACATCTCATCCGTAACGTCCACCGCGTACCCTTCCAGCGACGCCCCCTCCACCTCTACCAACTTTGCGCTGGCCGCCTTCTTCAATTCGTCCAGATCGCCCGGCCTCCGAAACGTAACAATTACTCGCGCGCCATCTTCGATAAACGCGGCACTTACCGATCGTCCCAATCCACCAGTCCCGCCCGCGACCAATACCACTTTGCCAGCCATTCTGCTCTCCCATTGCGCTCAACTCACGCATCTTGTCACACCCTCACCCACCGCTCAAGCCACCTCGCCCACCGTCGGCATTTCCTCCCCCGCATGGCCAACGGCTCAACTTTCAGCTCGCGACTGCAATCTCCCGCTGGACCTGATGAAATCCCACTCGCACCCAACGAGAGCCGCGGGCACACGAGAAGGATCTGGTTGTAATTGCAGCATTTGTCCAGACATCTTGCACATCGTTCGCAGCATCTGTGCACGCATATGTCCACAAACCACCCAGGCCCGCGCGGAGAATCTAAATGAATGTAAAGCCAACGAAATTTGCCTTAGGGGCGCTGCTTGTGGCTCTCGCTCTTCTGCTTCCGGCGCGCTCTCGAGCGCAAGACGCGAACGTCAGTGTCAGCGACTCTAAGATGACGCCCGCCGCCGTGAATCCCCCAGCCAGTGAAATCATCGCGCTGACCGTTCCGAAAGGCACCGCTGTTCAAGTTGTTCTCGACAAGGAACTCAAAATCCAGAGACTCGGCCAGCCCGTTCGCGGCCGCGTCGCCGAGCCCATCTATGCTTTTGACAAACTCGTTGTGCCCGTTGGAACCCAGGTCACTGGTCAGGTTATTCAGCTCGAAAGCGTTTCCGATGGAAGACGCACTCTTGAGGCTTTGAACGCCGATTTCTCCCCTGCGCGCAAAGTGCAAATCGAATTCAACGATCTAGAAATGCCTGACGGCCGCCACATTCCCATTCACACCACCGTGACGCCCGGCTCGGGCCAAGTGATCCAGTTTGTTACCAGTTCAGGCGGCGCGAAAAAGAAAACCGTGAAGGACGCGGCTTCAGAAAAAGCCGAGCAGTCCAAGCAAGAAGCCAAGCGCCAGTGGGACGATGCAATGAAGCAGGTCCATGAGCCGGGCAAGATGCACAAGATCGAGCGCTACGCCGTTGCTCAACTTCCAGTCCATCCTCAATATATTGATGCCGGCACTGTCTATTTTGCCGAGCTCGAGAAGCCTCTCGATTTTGGCACTGAGTCCCTCACTCCGGAAATTGCGTCCGCGCTCAACACGCCTCCGCCATCTGGCAGTTCCGTGCACGTCCGCCTCATGACGGCCCTCAGCTCCGCGACGGCGCATCAGGGCGACGAAGTCGAGGCCGTGCTTTCGCAGCCGCTCTTTGATGGAGACCGCCTCGTCCTTCCCCAGGGCAGCCTTCTGAAAGGGTCCGTCGTTCAAGTTCGTGCGGCGCGACGCCTCAGCCGCAATGGCCAGCTCCGCATGGTCTTTCATCAACTGCTTTTGCCTGATGGCCTCGAACAAAAAGTCGAAGCTACTTTGGCCGGCGTCCAGGCAGGCAAAGGCGATGACGTGAAGCTCGACGCAGAAGGCGGGGCGGAGGCCAACTCTCCGAAGACACGCTATCTGGGCAACCGGGATCTCCGTGATGCTGGCCTTTGCCTCCGCTCATACGGATGACGATGCCCCTGCGGGCAGCGTTGGCGGCAGTGCTGGCAGCCGCGCTGCAGGAGGCGTTGGAGGATTCAAGCTTGTGGGCCTTGCCATGGGCGTCTTCGTTCACTCGCAGCCGCTGGGCATGGCTCTGGGCGCGTACGGCGCAAGCATGTCCGTCTACTCGCATTTCATCGCCCGTGGACGTGACCTCGTCTTTCCGAAAAACACTGCCATGGAAGTTTCCATTGGCATGCGACCTTCCGCTCCTGCTCCCAGTGCTCCAAATCCTGCCGACACCAAGTCCGAGAACCCCGGCGCGAAGTCTGAAAGGTGATCTGAAGTCCGACGCGCCTCGCCAACTCGGGATAAATAAGATAGGGTTGGCCCCATCGGGTGATACAACCAATCCTTGGGTGTGCGCAATATCCCAAAGATGCCGAATATCGAATGAGCAAGGTTGGCCTACTCCAATAGCGACGCACCTGGGGTTCGTACAGCTTCCTTCCTTCACTTCTCACTACCTGCGGAAACAAGAAACTTCAAGGCGTGGGAGGAAGTGTTCGTTAACGCGCCATATTTTCTCGCGGATAGGGTTTGAGTTGATCAGCGAGCTGGCGCGCAGAAGTGCGCAGCGAATCTCTAAACG
The DNA here is from genome assembly GCA_963833345.1 of uncultured Acidobacteriota bacterium. GTDB lineage: Bacteria > Acidobacteriota > Terriglobia > Acidiferrales > UBA7541 > Acidiferrum. The sequence continues at coordinate 269,790 of CAWHXI010000002.1, forward strand.
ATTCCCATTTCCTCAAATGAAACGGATTCCGTTTCAATCTGGTGCGGATATATTTCCTAAGACAAAGCCATTTCTTGCCCCTCGCCGCTCTTCCATCGTCTTCCCCTCTGGAATCAACCCTTTAGCGGCTGAGTAGCTCAAACCCAACTCTGGCTTGGGACCCACTCTGATCTGGCGCGTGTCTTGCATGACTTGTGTTAGGAGAAAAGGGTTCCTCTAGAGAAGCGCGGAGAGTGGTTGCCGAGGCTTCGCGGAAGAAACCAGCAGAACCCCAGCCCGTTATTCACCTAGTTTTTAGCTTGCGACTTTTGTATCGAGTTCCCAGCCTCGCTGCAAATCTTTCGAGTCAGAGAGAAGAATTACCGCAAGCCACTTGGCACGAACTGTCGCTTACACCTGCGTCGGCGGCGCCTTGCTCACAGTTAAATCGAGCGAACTCGCGAATTCGAGAGGCATTCGTCCCGATACGCAACTCGGGACATTAAACGGAACGCCTTGTCACCGGTTAAACAGGAGAAGCTAATGCGCAAACTCAAGTCCGTAAAAATATCTCTACTGGCGTTCGTATTAGTCGCTCTTGTGGCCGGATGCGGCCGGGAACAAGCCACTAGCCCGGTATCACCAACGGTGATCGCCACATCTCCCGCGAATGGCGCCACTCTCGTGCTTCTTAATACCACCGTGACCGCAACGTTCAGTTCTGTGATGGCACCTGCCACCATCAACACAACGACGTTTACGTTGACGGGGCCCACCGGCGCTGTTGCCGGCGCTGTGACCTATTCAGGCACCACTGCCACGTTCACACCGGCTGCTTCGCTTGCAGCCTTGACTCTCTACACCGGCACAATCACCACCGGGGCCACCGACCCTGGCGGTAACGCCCTACAAGCAAACTATGTGTGGACCTTTACAACCGGTGCGCCGACGGTCATTTCGACGGTCCCGGCGGCTGGGGCCACGGGAATCCTCGTCAACACCGTAGTTTCAGCCACCTTCAGCGAGCCAATGAACCCAGCTACGTTTACTAATGCCACTTTCACTTTGACCACTTTGATTGGAGGGGTCGCAACTCCCGTTGCGGGAGTTGTCACCTACTCAGGCTCGACCGCGACTTTTACGCCGACACTGGTTCTTGCCGCCAACAAACTATTTACGGCCACGATTACCACTGGAGCGAAAGATCCCGCCGGTGCCCCGCTGGCGCGCAATTTTGTGTGGACATTTACGACCGCCCCGCCACCCACGGTAGTGTCCACCGTTCCAGCAAATCTGGCCCCCGTCGTTGTTGTCAACACGCCCATCTCTGCGACATTCAGCGAAGCAATGGATCCCACAACCATCAATAGAACCACATTCAAGGTGACAGGGCCTGGCGTCACTCCCGTGGCCGGTGTCGTCAGCTATTCGGGTACCACGGCGACGTTTACGCCAACATTAGTTCTCGCCAACAGCGCCTTATTTACGGCCACCATCACCACCGGTGCGCACGACCCCACGGGCGCTCCACTCGCCGCCAACTTCGTGTGGACTTTTACTACAGCTCCGCCGCCCACGATTGTATCCACCGTTCCGGCAAATTTGGCGAACACAGTGGCCGTCAACACGCCCATCTCCGCGACCTTCAGCGTGGCCATGAACCCCGCCACCATCACAGGAACAACTTTCAAAGTGACCGGGCCTGGGGCGACCGCCGTGGCTGGCGCCGTCACCTACGCAGGCAATACCGCGACATTTACGCCGACGGCCATTCTTGCCAACAGCACTTTGTTCACGGCCACGATTACCACTGGAGCGCAAGATACTACCGGCGCTCCTCTCGCAGCCAATTTTGTGTGGACGTTTACGACCGCTCCGCCGCCGGCCGTAGTTCCTCCCACTGTTCCGCCGAGTAACGCCGTCGCTGTCGCCGAGGGTGTCGTTCTCTCGGCCACGTTCAGCGTGCCGATGGAAGCTTCCACGATCAACACAACCACATTTACTTTGACCGGTCCGGTCGCGACTCCCGTCACCGGAGCTGTCAATTACTCCGGGAACGCGGCAACGTTTACTCCGGCCGCGCGTCTGGCACCGTCTACTTTATACACCGCCACGATTACCACCGGTGCGACGGATGCCACTGGTGCACCACTAGCCGCCAATTACGTCTGGACGTTTACTACCGCGCCTCTACCGGCCGTCACTTCCACCGTCCCTGCCAGTGGAGCGACTAACGTTCCGCTCAATCAGAAAGTTGCCGCCACCTTTAATACTCCGATGACAGCTACCACGATCACTGCGGCGGGAACATTCACGTTGGCTACCACAACCGGCGGAACAGCAGTACCAGGCGCGGTCACGTATGATGCGTCCAGCAATACCGCGATCTTTACGCCAACCGCTGCACTCTCAGCCAGCACACAATATACGGCCACGATTACCACCGCCGCGCAGAGTGCCCAAGGCAACGCGTTGCCTGCCAACTACGTTTGGAGTTTCACAACGGGCACCGCGGCGAATGCAGTTGCCCCGACAGTGACTTCCACAAATCCTGCCAACGCAGCGATTACTGTCCCACTAAACCAAAAAGTAGCCGCAACGTTCAGCACGTTTATGGACCCGTCCACGATTTCGGCAGCCGGAACGTTCACGCTGGTGGCTACGGTCGGCAGCGTCGCCGTGCCCGGAACGGTCTCCTATGCCGGCAAAACCGCACTCTTCACCCCAACGGCCAATCTGACTGCGAGCACGCAATACACCGCCACAATCACCACCGCCGCCAAAGACCTCACCGGCGTCGCTATGGCTGCCAACTACGTCTGGAACTTTACTACGGGCATCGCCACGAACCTGGTCGGTCCTACAATCACGGTCACCAATCCGGCTAGCGCGGCCCCGAATGTCTTCATCGACACGACAGTCAGCGCCACTTTTAGCACCGCGATGGATCCCACGACAATCAGCAACGCGACCTTCACCCTCGCCGTTGCGAGAGTAGGTGGAGCTCCGGTCAGCGGAACTGTTGCTTTCGATTCCGCAAGCCAGATCGCAACTTTTGTGCCTTCGGCCAATCTCACCGCGAATACTCAATACACGGCCACAGTTTCAAACATGGTCAAGGATCTGTCCGGCAACGCCCTGGCGAGCGGGCCTGCATCGACTCCGCCGGATCCGTGGAGCTTCACAACGGGCGCGACAACCGGCGCAGCTGGTCCGGCGATAATTAACCTCGGCTCTGCAGGCAGCTTTGCCGTGATGGCCACGGCCTCGATCACCAGCACCGGACCTGTCGTAATCAACGGCAACGTCGGATTGGCTCCCGGCACTTCGCAGGGCATTCCTCCGGCCCAGGTCAATGGCACCATCCACGTCAACGATCCGATCATCACACAAGCCCAAGCCGATCTGCTGGCGGCCTATAACGATGCCACTAGCCGATCAACCAATGCTCTGACGTTGCCCGGAAACATGGGAGGACTGACGTTCACTCCTGGCCTGTACGTTAACTCGACGTCCGTTTTGATATCGGGAGCGGGGCCAGGCAACAATGTCACTCTCGATGCCCAAGGCGACCCCAACGCCGTCTTCATCTTCAAGATGGGGTCCACACTTACCACGGCAACCAGCTCTCAAGTAATTCTGGCAGGCGGTGCCAAGGCCAGCCACGTCTTCTGGCAGGTTGCCACGTCAGCAACGCTGGGCGTCACCTCAATTTTCGAGGGAAATGTGCTCGCCGCCACCAGCATCACGATCAATACCGGCGCAGCAGTGACTGGAAGCATGTTTGCGGGCGCCGCCGGAGGGGCAGGCTCGGCCACGATAAATACCAGCACGGTCACCGTGCCTGCGCCGTAAAGCAGGGGTCATTGGAAGCGGACGCGGGAGAAACAGTTTGTACGGTCGCGAAGCAGGGCTCTTTGGCCCGCTTCGCAGCCAGTAGGCACGATTCTGGAGGCGACAATGAAATTGGGAACACGCATTCTTCCCACAATGGCGATTGCTATCTTTCTAGTGCCTGCGCTTTTCGCGGACGACACGCCAAAGCCCGGAGACACGCCCAAGAAGGATGAGTCCGTGAGTTCCAGCACGGCTCCCGGTGCCGCGGCTAAGGCCGCCGCAAAATCAACGCCGCCTCTGTCGGGGGAATCTTCGCCCCAAGCGTCCGCTGGTGAAGGAAATGCAAACCATTCGGGGCAGCACAGGCACCACATGAGAGATCAGGGCGACTCGACTCCAAAACTGGAACTCTTCCTGGGCTATTCCTATTGGAGGGCCATTCCGTACAGCACTGAAAACCGGATCGAATCCATGAATGGCGGCAGCACTTCATTGGCTTACAATTTCAACAGACACTGGGGTTTGGTTGGCGATTTTGCCGGTTTCAGAGTCAATTCTTTGCAGTTCACCAACGAAGGACCGGGATACAGTCCTTCTCGTGTAGTGGACGCCGAAAGCAACGTCTTCACCGTCATGTTTGGTCCGCGCCTTTCCTTCCGAGACCATGGCAAGTTTACTCCATTTCTACAGGTTCTCGGGGGTGTAGCGCACGCTGACGAGCTCACTTTGAACAACTGCACAGCTCCTATTTTTGCCTGCACTCCGCTTCCGCGAGAAACGGTATTCACCATGACCGCCGGAGGGGGGCTCGATTACAGACTAAACCACCGCATTGCTCTCCGGCTCTTCCAAGCCGAATTCCTGGCCACGCGCTTCCAGAATCCCAACTCCGTTTACATCGTCGATAAAGAGTGGCAGAGCAACATGCGCCTCTCTGCGGGAATCGTTTTCCGGTTCGGCGGGAATCCTGCACCTCCGCCGCCGCCTCCCAATCATCCGCCGGTAGCTTCCTGCTCGGCTGATAAAACTGCGGTCTACGCGGGATCGGGCGACTTCGTGATGGTGCGCGCTGACGCCAGCGACCCCGACAACGATCCTCTGACCTACTCCTGGACAGCAAACGCCGGCGCGGTTGAAGGCAACGGTCCGCAAGCAAGATGGAACTCTTCGGGCACAAATGCGGGAACGTACACAGTAAAAGTCCGAGTGGACGACGGGCGCGGAGGATGGGCCGATTGCTCGTCATCGATTAGTGTGGAGCTGCGGCCCAACCGTCCGCCGACGATGAGCTGCTCTGCGGACCGCACTACGGTAGTGATCGGCGATACGGTCCAGATCACCGCGACCGCCAGCGATCCCGACAACGACCCGCTCACCTATACCTGGAAGTCCAGCGGCGGACGGGTCCGCGGCAGGGATGCCTCCGTGCGATTTGAGACCGCAGGCCTGAACGCCGGACACTATTCCGTGAACGGTCATGTAGACGACGGCCGCGGTGGCGGCGCGGATTGCGAACTAGGAATTGAAGTTCAATCTCCGCCGCCTCCTCCGGAACAGATTGAACTGGAAGTCCGGCTCTCGCTCCACAGCATCTATTTTGCGACCGCTCGCCCGACGGTAGCCAATCCCACCGCTGGCTTGCTCGGCAGCCAGGAGCAGGTTCTGGTAAAGCTGGCAGCCGACTTCACGAGATACTTGACCTTCAAGCCGGATGCTCACTTGATCCTCGGCGGCCACGCCGATCCGCGCGGCGCGCCGGAGTACAACAAGCACCTTACAGAGCGTCGCGTGGAACGTACCAAGAGTTTCCTGGTGCAACACGGGGTTCCCGCAGACCACATTGACACGCGCTCCTACGGCGAAGCGGATCAACTCACTACCGAACAGACCAAGGAGCAGATCGCGCAGAATCCCGACATCACTCCGGAAGAGCGCCAGCTAATGCTGAGCAAACTATCCGTCCTGGTGCTGGCCAATAATCGCCGTGTGGACGTTACCTTGAGCACCACCGGACAACAGTCCGTTCGACGCTATCCGTTTAACGCGAAAGATTTCCTGGCCCTCGTCAGCACCAGGGGCGGGGAATCCGACCACGCGACAAAGCCAGCTCCCAAAAAGAAGCCCAATTAATAGCGAGTCAGGCGGATGGTCCCACACGAAGGACAATGTGGGACCATCCGCGTAATCCTATCCAACACTTATGCCGAGTCGGCTTAAATCTCCACTCAAGCGCGCCCAGATTCTTGCCGCTCATTCTTCTGCCTTTTGGCCCGCTTACAGCGCTACTTTTTTGGAAGGTCCTTCAAGACCCTGGGTGGGCAAACTCGGTGGCGAGCTCATTCCATGCCTCGAGCATTTCGATCCCGAGCGGCGCCGCTTCCTCCGACTTCAGGTCCCCACCGGCGCGGACATATTCTTCCGCTTTGATCCTGGCAGCATGGGCGCGGTTGACCTTTGCCAGGAACTCTTCCTTGTTTGTCGACATAAATATGCCTCCTAAGCCTAGTTAATTGGCCGCGCTGGATTATGGGGCCGCGATCAGCGATGCGCCCAATTTTCCCGCCCGTGGTGTGGAGCCGGTCTCAGGCGCTCGCCCGCGACCCTCATTCGGTTGTGACAGAAATCCCTTCCAAAGAGGTCGCAATGTTCGGTCGTCGGCTTTCTAGACAGCAAGAAGACCGCCACTCGGCAGGATTTTCTTAAGTGGAATCTAAAGAGCTTTCAGTTGTGTATTTTGGAGGCGAGGATTCTGCAGGGGCATGGGTCTGTTTTGCGGAAGTGCGATTTTGGCATGGCGGCCAGCACTCCTCACTGTTTGCTCTCCGGCTATCCAATTAGCAACGGGGAAGCTCCCAATGCCACTGCGCATCGTCCACTCAGAATAAAATACGGTTTGGCCCCGGTTGGAGCGCATCGTCTTGAGCGGAAAAGCCAAAATTCTCCTCGGATTAGCGGTTCTTGGCTTGGCCATCGCTGTCGGCTGGCAGATCGCTTCCTATGAGATCGCCAATCTCGAACTGCAGGCAGACATGCGGGACATCGCCGCGCAGGTCGCCTCCCGCATCGGCCTCGAGGCCCCGAACTCCGACGAGGACCTTCGCAACGCGGTCATCCACAAAGCCGGAGAACATGATATTCAACTTGAGCCAGGGCAAGTGACCGTGCAGCGCACAGGCAGCGGCAAAACCTTGGCAATCTACCTCGCCGCGGACTACAAGGCGCGCGTCAATCTCCTCGTGTACTCCTTCACTCTTCATTTCGCTCCCTCAAGCACCAAATAAGCCCATCCCGCGACAAAGTCGTTGGAGAATGCAGCGAAGGCAAAGCCGACGCAAACAATCCTTCCCACCTATGAGGCAGAGTCATTTTCCACCCTCCCAACTCCGTCGAAATCGGTTTTCCTCCGATGATCGACCTCTGCGGTAGCGCAAGACCTGCACGCTGACAAATCCTCAGAGCGAGACATTTTGGAACCAGCGGCCGGACTATGTATCCGAAACGGAAAGCAAGATGTCCTTTTTTGGATTTGGGACCTGTCAAATTGCTGCGGCTGGTTTTAGGGAAGAGCCTCGGCTTCTGGGCCAGTGCCGTTTTGGAACGTACTGGCCTTTCGGCCATCTGATGGGGCGGCTCCTCGCTCGGTAAGCTTCTTGAGGGCTCGGTGTGTGGCCGGGCCGAGGAGGGGCGATGTTGCGCAATCGATTGCTTATTGGGTTGGGGGCATGTTTTCTGGCGGCGTCTGGAGCTTGGGCGGACGAAGTAGGATTCGTCGACTGCTCGAAAAATGCGGAAGCGACGCAGGTTTTTGGCAAGCCCAGGAGGTCTCAGGACGTCGTCGCCTCTTTGCCTTGCGGAGAGCGCTTTACGATTTTGGTGTATGGATTTTACTTCTCGCGGATTCAGACGAAAGACGGGCAGGTGGGGTACATCTATTCGAGTTTGATCGCACAGGATCGCGGAGTCACCTCCTTGCAGCCAGCGGCCTCGAAACAGCAGACGGGACCACAGAGTGGTGCGCAGACTCCGTCATTGCAGGCGACTTCGGAGAAAACAAAGATTCCGCGGGCGACTCCATTCGACGCGCAGCCTAAATCGGCTACAACTGCTCAGCCCCAGTCAGCGCTTCCCGCGGTACCGGAGCCCGCGGCGGCGGAGCCAGCGGCAGCGCTGCAAGCAGGCTCGACGCAGTCGCCTGCCGTCGAGGGGGCGGCGTCTACGGCACCGGCATCCGCTTCCAGCACAATTAGTTCAAATGGGGTGGGGACGGGTGCTCCTATCGCACAGGTGGGCTCGAGTGCGGCGCCGGAGGTTCAGCCCGCGCCTGCGCAGACTGTGGCCTCTCAGTCCGCTTCGGCTGAACCTGCAGCGGCACCAGCGCTTGTGTTTACTGCGCCACCGACGGCGCCGCCAACACAGAATGCGGATACGCCAGAGACCCCTGCTGGCGCCGCGCAGCCTAGTTCGAATGCGGCAGCGGAGGCTCAACCTGAGGCGGCTCAGCCAGTACCTGCGCAGCCCGCGCCGGCTGCAGCGGCACCGGCTCAACCAGCCCCAGCCCAACCGGCAGCGCCAGCAATTCGACCTGTGGAGATGAAAGATAGCTGGGAGAAACCACGCCCGAGCGTTCGCCCGGCTCCTTTGCTGGAACTTTATGGCGGCTTCGCATTTGCACGGATGGGCGGCACGGGATTCGGGAGCAATTCAATTGGAGGGCTGGGGTCAGTTGGGTGGAACGCGAGGTCGTGGCTGCAGATCCTCGCGGACACTAGCTATAACTTCGAAACAGTCAACGGCGCCAAGAATGTGCTCTATGGAAATCACTATGGGCCGCGCTTCTTCTACCGTACTCGAAATCGATGGGGCATCACTCCATTTGCGGAAGCGCTGGTTGGTGGATCGGACCTAAAAACCACCGTCAGCGGAAGCGGAGGTTACACCTCATCCACGGGAAGCACTCTTTCCTATAAGGCGGGAGGCGGAGTGGATATCCACCCAGCGCACTCGCACCGCTGGGAAATGCGTTTGATCGATGTGGACTACTATAAGACGTCTTTCGTGACGAATACCCATCAGACCAACTACTGGATTTCCACCGGAGTTGTGTTGCGCCTGTTTGGAGGGGGAGACGAGTAGCACAGTGGAGGGCTTCCGAATGGCATCAAGGCATACGCCAGCCAAAATGGTGTGCATGGTGCAGGCGAGAAGCCTTGGCTACTATTGCGAAACATGAATTGAAAAGATGCTGGAAGCAACGCGCCAATTGGTTACAAGTGAAATCAGGTTGGAATGGGCCGGTGCGGCCGGCGTGTAGCCGACAAAGTGCGTGAGGTCCGTAGGAGGCGGCGTGAAAAAGACATTTGGGCTTTTGGCGGTGGTGGTCTTGGTGGGAATTCCCGCCGCGGCGAAGGAGCCTCAGGCGGGGACGATTGTTTCGGAAAGTTCGGTGGCCTGCGGCTCGCACGTGAAGAACAAGAAAGAAACCGCTGACGTGCTGTGCCAGGAGTATGTCGTTCGAACAGAAACGACGGAGTATCACGTCCGGCAGGACAAGCCTGCGGATAAGGCATTGATTCCCGTGAACACGAGCGTTGAATTCACGCTGGAAAAAGATAAGATGAAATTCAAAGCGAACGGGAAGAAATACGAATACATCGTGGTTTCCGAAACGGCTGCCCCTGCGACTGCAGCTGTAGCGACGCCAAAGCCTTAACTGCAGTCACCTACCCACTTAAATTGAAGTTCAGATTTCCAGGATGACCGGCAGGATTAGCGGGCGCTTGGACGTTTGTTTATTGATGTAGCGCTTCAGGTCGACGCGAATTTTTTCTTTGATTACGCCCCAGTCGGATTTTTCCTCGGCGTTGGATTGCTCGACCGTTTTCATAATCACTTCGCGCGCGCCCGCGATCAATTCCTGGCCGTTATCGCTGAAGAGGCCGCGGGTGACGATTTCCGGTTGGGATTCCATTTTGCCGGTGTGTTTGTCAATGGCGATGATGGGGACAACCACGCCATCTTCGGAAAGATGTTTACGATCACGGATGACCACATCTTCGATCTCTTCTAGAGAGCCGGAATCGACGCAGACACGGCCTGCTGTCACTGGATCGCGCCTCCGAACTCCATCCGCCGTAAATTCGATGCACTTGCCGTTTTCGAGAAGCAGGATTTCTCCGGAAACGCAACCGAGTTGATGCGCGAGGGCGGCGTGGCGGAAAAGATGGCGGTATTCACCATGAACGGGAATGAAGTACTTCGGCTTGACGAGCTGCAATACGAGTTTTTGTTCTTCCTGGCTGGCGTGACCGGAAACGTGAATAGTGCCGGCGGAATTATCGTAGTAGACGAGAGCACGACGACGGAACATGTGATCCAGCATGCGGAAGATGGCTTTTTCGTTGCCGGGAATGATGCGCGCTGAGAGGATGACGCTGTCGTTTTCGTCGACGGTGACGAAGCGATGATTATCGACGGCGATGCGCGAAAGGGAGGACATCGGCTCGGCTTGGCTGCCGCTGGCGAGAATGACGATGCGCTTGGGATCGAAATTGCGAATGTCTTGCGGGCGGACGACCATGCCGTCCGGAATGCGCAAGTAATTCATGGAGTGGGCGATTTCGACGTTGTCGACCATACTGCGGCCGACGAAAGCGACTTTGCGGCCGACGCGTCCGGCGACGTCGATGACTTGCTGGATGCGGTGGATGGAAGAGGCGAAGCAAGAAAGAATGACGCGGCGCGGTGCGGAGCGGCAGAGCTCTTCGATACGCGGAACAATGGCGCGCTCGGAGGGAGTGAAGCCGGGGCGCTCGACGTTGGTGGAATCACTGAAAAGTGCCAGGACGCCTTCACTGCCGTAGCGGGCGAAGGTGTGGAGATCGAAGGGAGCGCCGTCGACCGGAGTTTGGTCGATCTTGAAGTCGCCGGTATGGATGACTACGCCGAGTGGCGTGCGCACGGCAAGGGCAACGCAGTCGATGGTGCTGTGCGTGACGTTGATGAACTCGATTTCGTACGGACCGATTTCGACGAGGCGGCCGGGAAGGACTTCGCGGAGCGTGGTGGAGGCGAGGAGGCCGGCTTCTTCCAAGCGTTTTTTCACGAGCGCCAGGGTGAAGCGCGTGCCGTACACGGGGACGTTCAGGTCTCGCAAAATATACGGGAGCGCGCCGATGTGGTCCTCGTGGCCGTGCGTAAGAACGATGGCGCGGACGTGCTGGCGATTTTGCTTTAGATAGGTAGTGTCGGAGATGACGAGGTCGACGCCGAGGAGTTCGGATTCGGGGAACATCATGCCCGAGTCGATGACGAGAATGTCGTCACCGAGACGAAGGACCATCATGTTCATTCCGAATTCGCCGAGACCACCGAGAGGTATTGCTAGTAGGGACTGCGTAGACTTACTCAAAGAAAGGTTATCTCCATCTTATACGAAAAAGGTCATCTCCGTAATGTGCATGGGAATCGTATCACAGTGGGATGATGGGCGCGCACTGCGGTCGTGATGCGGGTGTGGTGTCTCTATTTGCACAGTCGAATCGCGCTAGTCGGATACAGCGCGGTGGGACCCCTCGGGTGCGCGACTAGCGATCGCCGCCGCTGAAGAGATGGGCGATGAAGACGAGCAGTACAGCGCCAACGGTAGCTGCAGCGAGAGAATAGAGAAAGCCACCGCCCCAGATGCCGAGCCGCATGAAAATCCAGCCGCCAATAAACGAGCCGACTACGCCAAGAATAATGTCGGTGATGCAGCCGAATCCGCGGCCGCGCGAGATTTTTCCGGCTAGCCATCCGGCTATGAGGCCGATGAGGATCCATCCCCAGAATCCACTGGGGAGGTAGACCGAAATACCCTTTGTGTCGAACAGGGCGCTAAAAAGTCTGGCGGACATTCAGCCTCCAAGTAAATTTCTCATTCGCATCTGGGCTTGTGATGCGTAGGAGTCTATCAGATGGGTTGCTGTTGCGTCATGCAGTGCAGAGTGCCGAGGCCGAGGACTAGATCGCGGCAGGCGATGCCGATGATCTCGCGATCGGGGAAAAGCTTGGCGAGAGTGTTGAAGGCGACGCGGTCGTTCGAATCGTTGAACGTGGGGACGATTACGATTTTGTTGGCGATGTAAAAATTTGCGTAGCTGGCCGGGAGGCGCTGGCCGTCGAAATAGACTGGGCTCGGCATGGGAAGCGTTTCGACACGTAACGGGCGGCCGTCTTGGTCTTTCATGTTTCTTAGCAGAACAAGATTTTCCTGGAGCGGAGCGTAATTGGCATCGTTTGAATTGTTTTCGATAACCGTGACGACCGTTTTGGAATCGACGAATCTGGCCAAGTCGTCGACGTGGCCGTGCGTGTCGTCGCCGGCTATGCCGTTTTTCAGCCAGAGGACATTTGTGACGCCGAGATAGTCTTTGAAGATTTGAGCGTAGTCTTCACGAGCGAAGCCTGGATTGCGCTCTTGCATTTTGCTAAGAAGGCATTCTTCCGTTGTGAGCAGGGTGCCGCGGCCGTTGACGTCGATGCTGCCGCCTTCTAGGACTACACGCCTTCCTTTGTGCTCTGGTTGCCAGAAACGGCGCCTGAGTTTTTTGTTTGCAGTGGAGACGACGACGGCATCTCTCTTGTGATTCTCGTACTTTGCCCAGCCGTTGAAGCGCCAATGGGTGTAGGCGACTTCGCCGGCGGAGTTTTTCACGCAGATGGGCCCGGAGTCACGCATCCAGCCGCGATCGGTAGGGATGCGGAAGAAGTCCACAGCGCTGAGATTGGCGCCGGCTTTCTTTAGGATGGTGTGGACGCGGGATTCGGCTTCTTCATTCTCGACCAGCAGATAGACACGCTCGACTTGGGAGAGATGGCGGACGATTTCGGCAAAGGCCCAGGGAATTGGGGCGAATTTTCCAGGCCAGTCGGTTAGTTCGTGGGGCCAGCCTAGCCAGGTGGATTCGTGTTGGTCCCATTCGGCGGGCATGCGGAAGCCCCGGGAGTGTGGCGTCGATTCGTTTTGCGATGTGGGCATGCGTTTGAATTTGGGTTAAGACTTTTTTAACACGGAGGCCGCAGAGAGCACAGAGAAGAATCGATCATTCGCCGAGCCAGCGATTGAGGATGGGTTGATAGGCGTCGATGCGGCGGTCGCGAAGGAAGGGCCAGTTGCGGCGAGTTTCTTCGCTCTGGGCGGGATCGCATTCGACCACCAGGATTTCTTCTTTGTCGTTGGAGGCTTCGGAGAGAATGCGGCCGAAGGGATCTGCGACGAAAGAATTTCCCCAGAATTCGAGGCCGGCGTCGCCCTTTTCTGGTTTGCCTTCATAGCCGACGCGATTGACTACGGCGACGTAAACACCATTGGCGATGGCGTGGGCACGCTGGATGGTTCGCCAGGCGTCGAGTTGGGCTGCGCCGAATTGGGCTTTTTCGTGTGGATGCCAGCCGATGCTTGTCGGATAGAAAATGACTTGTGCGCCCTGGAGCGCCGTGAGGCGCGAACCCTCCGGATACCACTGATCCCAGCAAATCTGAACGCCAATGCGTCCATAAGCGGTATCGAAATTCGGGAAGCCGAGATCGCCGGGCGTAAAATAGAATTTTTCATAGTAGAGCGGATCGTCGGGGATATGCATCTTGCGGTATTTGCCGAGGAGAGAGCCGTCTGCATCAAGGACCGCGCAAGTGTTGTGGTAAATGCCGGCGGCGCGGCGTTCGAACAGCGAAACGACGAGAACAACTTTCAGTTCTTTTGCGATTTTCCCGAGCGCATCGGTTGCGGGTCCAGGAACAGGTTCTGCAAGATTGAAAAGATCGGGATCTTCGGTGCGGCAGAAATATTCCCCGCGAAAAAGTTCATCCATGCAGATGATTTGCGCGCCGCGCGCGGAAGCTTCGCGGATTTTCTCGATGGCACGCGAAAGATTTTCATCGGGATTCGCAGTGCTGCGCATCTGCAAAAGGCCGATTGTGAATTTCTTTGTCATAAAAATTAGTTTATCATGCTCGTAGAAACATTTTCTGTTGCGTTTTGTTCTTTCCATCGGGGCGCATTTGTAATATCAATCGTTACGAAATTTGCGTAGTGGGACTTGGTGTGAAGTTCTGAAACGAAAGCGCGAGACAGTTCGAGGAGAGCAGATGGCAAAGCGGCACGAAAAGACGGTCACGGGGCGCGTACTGCACGATCCGGTGAAGGATAAGTTGCGCCCGATGTTTCCGATTGATCTGTCGAAGTGTCGCACCATCGACGAGTTGGTCCGCGCGATGGGGAATACGGCTTTCACAGGCCGGCAAATCGGCGATGCGGCCGACGTTTTGGAGACGATGGCGCGCGACAAGGATTGTTTCGTCGTAATGACCCTCTCTGGCGCGCTGACCGTAGCGAAGATGGGTTTCATTTTTTGCGATTTGATCGAAAGTGGTTTGGTCAAAGCTGTCGTTTCCACTGGCGCGCTGATGGCGCATGGGCTTGTTGAAGCAACAGGGCACTCGCATTTCCGCTATGACCCGAAAATGGACGACAAGGAATTGTTCCACGCGGGCTATAACCGCGTTTACGATTCGCTCGAGCCGGAAGTGAATCTGGATCACGTCGAAGAAGTGATGGATGACGTCCTCTCGAACTGGGACGCGAAGGAGGTTGCCTGCAGCTGGAAGATTCACCGGAAGATTGGCGAGACGCTGCACAAACAAGGGGCAGGGCGGGGAATTTTGAAATCCGCATACGAACACAATGTGCCGGTCTTTGTGCCGGCGTTCAGCGATTCTGAATTAGGCATCGATTTTGCGTTGCAAAAGATCGCGAGGCAGAGAGAAAACAAGCCATTGTTGCGGTTCGATCCGTTCGAGGACTTCGAGAAATTTGCCGACACGATGCTAGCGACAAAGCGGATGGGCCTTTTCACGGTAGGCGGTGGCGTGCCGCGGAATTGGTCGCAACAATTCGGAGTTTACGCGGAACTTCTGGCGCGGCGCGGGTACAAGAAGATTCCGTTGAAGCGATATAACTACGGCCTGCGGATTTGTCCGGAGCCGGTACATTGGGGCGGGTTAAGCGGGAGCACGTACACGGAGGCAGTATCGTGGGGCAAATTTGTGCCGCCGGAAGAAGGCGGGAAGTTCGCGGAAGTCTTTGATGATGCCACAGTGGCGCTGCCGCTCATCGTGGGCGCGGTGCTGGACCGCATCGGGTACTTCAAGCGTGAGAAGTAGGGATGTAATGCGCGCGCCGACCGCAGCGGCAGACAGGCCGGTATAGCTTGATCTTCAAGCAATTCTATTTAAATTGCCTTGCACATGCTTCCTATCTGATCGGAGACGAGACGACGGGCACCGCGGCTGTTGTGGATCCGCAACGCGACATCGACCGTTATCTCGAATTTGCCGCGGAGCGCAAACTAAACATCAAGCATGTGATCTTGACGCACCTGCACGCCGATTTTGTCGCGGGACACCTGGAGCTGCGCGATCGCGTCCGCGCAACGATTTATCTAGGCGCGAAGGCGCAGGCAGAATACCGATTTACGCCCCTCGGTGATGGCAGCGTTGTTGAATTTGGGCGCGCGCGGCTGAAGGCGCTGGAAACTCCAGGACACACCCCCGAATCGATTTCAATCCTTGTCTACGATCTAAATCAAAGCGAAAACGAGCCGTATGCAGTCTTGACAGGCGACACAATGTTCGTGGGTGATGTGGGCCGGCCCGATCTACGCGCTGCCCTGGGGTGGTCATCCAAGGACCTGGGTGCTTTGCTCTACGATTCTCTGCAATCCAAGTTGCTTCCGTTGCCGGATGCGAGTCTGGTCTATCCGGCGCACGGGGCGGGTTCGCTCTGCGGCAAAGCCATCAGCAAGGAGATGGTATCCACGATCGGTGAGCAGCGTCGTTTGAACTATGCGTTGCAATCGATGACAAAGAAAGCGTTCATCGAAATGGTGACTGCCGACCAGCCCGATGCTCCGCCGTATTTCGTTTATGATGCCGTTCTCAACAGCAAAGAGAGACCCACCCTTTCCGAAGCGCTGGAGCGCGAACTCAAGCCGCTGGAACTCGACGCCGTGCTGGCATTGCAGGCGGAAGGCGCGCAGATCCTCGACACACGGGAGCCGGAGGAGTTTGGGGCAGCCCACCTGGGGGGAAGCATTAATATCGGTCTGGGAGGGCAGTACGCAACGTGGGCGGGGACCGTGCTCGACCACGCGCATCCGATTGTGATTATCGCGACGCCTGGCCGGGAAAACGAATCAGCCATCCGCCTGGGCCGGATCGGTTTCGATCATATCGCCGGATATCTGCGCAACGGTTTGCAAAGCCTGGAAGCACGGCCAGAGCTGATCGCCTTCACGGAGAGGCTTAGCTCGCAGTTTGCCGCGGAACTCATCTCATCAAGTAAGCCGCCGGTGGTTCTCGACGTTCGCGCGCCACGCGAGCGGGAACAAAAGCACATCGAGGGAAGCTTGAGCGTTCCGCTGAATCATCTTTCTGAGCGGCTGCAAGAGTTGCCAAGGGATCGGCCTTTGCTCGTTTACTGCGCAGGTGGTTATCGCTCTTCGATTGCCGCGAGCCTGTTGCAGAAGCAAGGCTTCCAGCATGTGAGCGAAATTGCCGGCGGAATGGCAGCGTGGGAAGCAGCGAAGTTGACGGTCAGCACTCCACCTGTGTAGAGAGGAGGAGACATGGCGAAAGCGGGGGAAGCGATCAGCAAAACCAAATATGACATCCACCCCGGAGTGGCGATAGTGCAGAAATGGATTGCGGAATTGAAAGGGAAGACGGGGCGTTCGCTCGAGGAATGGATTGCTTTTGCGAAGAAGGATTGGCGAAGAAGGACCGCATCCCCCACCGGATTGAGGTGAAGTCGGTTGACGAAATTGATGCGGAAGTGAAGAAGTGGTTGAAAACAGCGTATGAATTGGACACGAAGTGAGTTAGTCGTCTTCGCCGATTAGGATGGCGGCGCCTAGAACGGTGGTCCAAAGTCCGCGCTTGTCGCCGACGGCGGATTGCGTGACGTTCATGGTGCGAACGATCTTGTTGGAGATGCGGTAGACCTCTTTTTTTTCGTCGAAGCTCAAATCCGGATCGAATTCCACGTTGAGAGTGGTGGCGAGCATTTCCGCAGCGAGCTCTTCCGCGTATTCGCCGGCGACTTCTTCGGTTTCGCCAAATGAGTGATGCTCGGAGAGATAGCCATACATCAATTTATCGCTCGGAAGTGCGAGTCCAATGCTTGCGGCGATGAGGCGGTGCGCTTCCTTGGTGGAATTTTCGCTGATGACTGTGAAAGCCACCTGGCCGGGCTTGATGTGCTTCAATCCTTCGCTGCGGGAAATCAATTTACAGTTGGGCGGGAATATCGAGGAGACGCGTACGATGTTGCACGCGGCAATGCCTGCATTGCGCAGGGCGAGCTCAAAGCTCGAAAGTCTTTCGCGATGTTTTCCGACGCCTTTGGTGAGGAAGATCTTCTTAGCGACGAACGCCATGGTGCCGGGTTGTGGTGCCTCCGTGGGTGGAGTAACGGCGGAAAAATTTCCGCTGTGGAAAAATAACAAGAAGGTATTGCAGTGTCAAACGAATTCGCGGAATTTCTGCGGAGCGAGAGAACAAAAATGAATGGATTGTGACTAGGAGGGCAGGACGCGCTCAGGAATCGCCGGCGATGTGCTGAAGCAACTTCCCAAGTGGCTTGCAAAGCGCGAGGACCCTTCCTAAATCGTCGGCGCTGAAGTCCGGCCCTGCTTCTCTGGCGTTGGCTCCTTTGCGGCTGATCTGAATGACGCCCACAACCTTGTCGCCGGAGAGAATGGGAGCACTGATCATTTTCTGAATGAGTTCGGAGCTTTCTCCGCCGATTTTTACTCCCTCGAAAACGGTGGCGTGGCGGACGACCGCAAAATTGTTGATGATGTCCGGACGGCTCTCGCGAGCAGTACGCGCGGCGACCGCAGAGGTGCTGGAAAGGGGGATGAACCCGACTTGTTTGAGCGATTCCGGGACGAGGAAATGCAGGTGCCGCCAGCGGTTGGAAACCCCCATGAGGGCAATCTCGTCGGGCTTAACGCCGAGATTCTTCGCAATGCGTTCGGCGATGCCAGACAACGAGACTTGGGACAAGGCGGTAGCGTCCGATTCGACTGCGCTGGCTATGCGTTCCAGCTCCGCAGCAAGGCTTTGGCTCGTGGTCATGGGATATCCGTTGGGCACGCGAAGGCTGCCAGGCGGGAGGAGCCGGGCGGATACCATCCGTCGTATTCTCATTTAAGCCAGAAAGCTCGTATGGCGCAACGAAATTTCAAGTGGCGCGTGTCCGAGAAAGGAACAGGCCGGCTTGCATCGCTGTTTTCATCTGCCTATACTGAATAAGCCGCGACACTTCAGGGCCCTTCAGCAACTCATGCGGCGGAGAGGGCATGTCCGCAACGGCAACCCGGCCTGAAACCGACTATCTTCTCCGCAAGCTGCATTCTTTAACCGGCATTATCCCCGTTGGCGCATTCCTCGCAGAGCACTTCTGGTCCAATAGCTACGCGCTTGTGAGCAGATCGATGTACGACGCGAAATCCCAGGAATTGCAAACGATCCCGTTCCGCGTGGCTGTGGAATGGCTGTTTATTTTTTTGCCGATGCTCTATCACGGCGGGTATGGGATTTACATTTGGTTGCGGGGGAAGTCGAATGTCTCGGCGTACCCGTGGGTAGGGAACTGGCTCTACACCACGCAGCGTTATACCGGGCTGATTGCGTTTGCGTACATTGGTTGGCATTTGTACACGGAGCGCTGGCTGACGCACGGCCGATCCACGTATGCGGACGTTGAGGACTTGCTGCAGAATCCGTACGCGCTAACGTTTATGTTTGTGGGCGTCCTCGCGTCGTCGTTTCATCTGGGCGTGGGCATTTGGAATTTCTTGTGCAAGTGGGGCTTGGCGGCGACAGCACGGGCGCAGCGGGCGGCTGGCGCGCTTGGAGCTATGGTGGGGCTCGCGTTTAGCTTGGTCGGCGTTCTGATTGTTTTAAGCTTTTGGTTGAACTGGCATCCATTTGACTTCTATTTGAAATGAGACAGCCGAAAATCATCGTAGTGGGCGGTGGTCTGGCCGGCCTGATGGCGACGATTCGCGTCGCGGAAGCAGGTGTGCCCGTGGATTTGTTTTCCATCGTGCCGGTCAAGCGGTCGCATTCTGTTTGCGCGCAGGGCGGAATCAATGCGGCGAAAAATCAGAAGGGCGAAGGGGACACCACTTGGAAGCACTTTGACGACACGATTTACGGCGGGGACTTTCTAGCGAATCAGCCTCTTGTGAAAAGAATGTGCGAAGCGGCGCCGGGGATTATCGACTTGCTGGACCGCATGGGCGTGATGTTCAACCGCACGTCAGAGGGATTGCTGGATTACCGGCGGTTTGGCGGCACGCTTTATCACCGGACTGCGTTCGCGGGCGCAACGACTGGGCAACAACTGCTCTATGCGTTGGACGAACAGGTGCGGAGGCACGAAGCAGAAGACCGCGTGAAAAAATACGAGGGCCAGACATTTTTGTCGGCGGTAATCGACGAGGGCGGCATTTGCCGGGGAATTTGCGCCATGGACTTGCGGTCCATGGAAGTGAAAACGTATCCCGCCGACGCGGTGATTTTTTGCACGGGCGGGATTGGCGCGATTTTCGGGCGGTCGACGAATTCCGTGGTGTGCACCGGTTCGGCGCAATCGGCGCTGTTTCAGCAGGGAGTCGATTACGCGAACGGCGAGTTCATTCAGGTCCATCCCACTGCGATTCCTGGCGAAGACAAGCTGCGGCTGATGAGCGAGTCCGCGCGCGGAGAAGGTGGCCGCGTGTGGGTGCCGAAAAATCCGGCAGATACGCGCGCGGCGAAGAGCATTCCCGAGGGCGAACGCTTTTATTTTCTCGAAGAGTGGTATCCCAAATACGGAAACCTTGTGCCGAGAGACATCGCGACTCGGGCGATTCACCGCATCGTTTATCAGGAGAAGCTGGGGATACGCGGCCAGGCCGCCGTCTATTTGGATGTCACGCACATACCGAAGGAAGTGCTGGACCGCAAACTCGAGGGCATCTTGGAGATTTACGAAAAGTTTCTTGGCGTCGATCCTCGCGAAGAGCCAATGAAGGTCTTTCCGGCGATGCACTACACCATGGGCGGCATCTGGGTGAATGCAGAAGATCAAGCGACGAATGTTCCGGGAATTTATGCGGCCGGCGAATGCGAATACCAGTATCACGGTGCGAACCGGCTGGGAGCCAACTCTCTAGTCTCTTGTATTTTTGGCGGCGGACTGGCTGGGCCAGCGGCTGTGAGGTACGCGCGCAGCCTCGGAAGCGGCTGCGAGACGGTTGGCTCGAACGTCTATGAGAGCGAGCGCAAGCGGCAAGAAGAGAAAAATCAGGCGCTGATTTCGCCGGACGGCACGGAGAATCCGATGACTATCTGGCGGGAACTCGGCGAAGTGATGACCGAGCACGTTACTGTGACGCGTATAAACAAAGATTTGCAGGTTGCTGACGCCAAGCTTCGCGAGCTTCAAGAACGCTACGGGAGAATTAACTTGAGCGACCGGACGCGATGGTCGAATCAGACTCTCAATTTCGCGCGCGAACTGAGGAACATGCTGGTTCTGGCGCGAGTCGTCACTCTTGGCGCGCTACGACGCGACGAATCACGCGGTGCGCACTACAAGCCAGATTTTCCTGAACGCGATGACGCAAATTGGCTGAAAACCACCCGCGCCAAGTGGGTGCACGGCGAAATCCAGCTCAGTTATGAGCCGGTTGATATTTCGCAAATTCCGCCGCGAGCGAGGCGCTATGACGCGGCGAAATAGCGTGTGTGTGGTCGCTGCGGCGCTTGATTTTCTGCCAGCGAGGAATTGTAAGATTCGCTGAGGAGTTTATGCCTGACGCTAAACAGGTGATCGTTCGGGTAAAACGGCAGGTCAGTCCCAAGGGGACACCTTATTGGGAAGAGTTTGCGTTGCCGTGGCGTCCCGCGATGAATGTGATTATTTGTCTGCGCGACATCGCGGAGACGCCGGTCACGCGCGAGGGCAAGAAGACCACGCCGATCAGCTACGATTCGAACTGCCTCGAAGAGGTTTGCGGCTCGTGCGCCATGCTCGTCAACGGGAAAGCGCGCATGGCGTGTTCCGCGCTGGTGGACAAACTCGAGCAGCCGATTCGGCTCGAACCATTCTCGAAATTTCCGGTAGTGCGCGATCTGGCCGTTGACCGCCAATTCATGTTCGAAAGCTTGAAGCGGGTCAAGGGCTGGATTCCTATCGACGGGACCTACGATCTCGGTGAAGGGCCGCGAATGGCGCCCGAGACACAGGAGAGAGCCTATCCGTTGTCGCGCTGCATTTCGTGCGGAAGTTGTCTGGAAGTCTGCCCCCAGGTGAACGACAACAACCAGTTCATCGGCGCCGCAATCATCAGTCAGGTTCGGCTGTTTAACATGCATCCCACAGGCGCGATGCACGCCAAAGAGCGTATCGCGGCTCTGATGGAGCCGGGCGGCATCCAAGACTGCGCGAACGCGCAAAACTGCGTGAAAGCTTGCCCGAAAGACATTCCCTTGACCGAATCCCTCGCCGAGATGAACCGGCAAGCGTGGAAACAAGCGCTGGTTGGCTGGCTAATAGGGTAGAATCTCGCCGCACCCTTTCCATTGGAGGAATACATGCGTCAGGTCCGTGTCTCGCCGGTTGTCTGTTTGCTTGCTGCCGGGTTTTTGCTGAGTCAAGTTGCTACGGGCGACGACATCGCCGATCGCGCGAAGAAGCTGCATTTCTCGACTATCGTCCTCGACACGCACGACGACACGACGCAGCGCTTCTTCTCGAAGGACTTTGACATCGGCAAGCGCAACCCCGATGGGCACATCGACATCCCGCGTATGCGCGAAGGTGGCATGAACGCAATTTTCTTCTCCATCTGGATCGACGGCAGAATCATGGGGCCGCCGGCCATCCAGAAAGCGCTCGACCAAATCGATGCAGTCCACGAAAACGTTAATAAGTATTCGAAAGACATGGCGTTTTGCCGTACGGCGGAAGAAGTCCGGCGCGCGCACGCGCAAGGGAAAATCGCCGCGCTTATCGGCGTCGAGGGCGGCCACATGATCGGAAACGATATCCGCGTCCTGCGCATGTTTGGCGATCTGGGCGTCCGTTACATGACGCTCACCCACTTTTACAACGATGAATGGGCGGATTCCTCAACCGCCAAGCCCGAGCACAACGGGCTGACGGACTTCGGCAAGCAAGTCGTACGGGAAATGAACCGGCAGGGAATCATGGTGGACATCTCGCACGTCTCTGACAAAACCTTTTACGATGCTTTGGAAGTCAGTAAAGCTCCGCTGATCGCGTCGCATTCTTCTTGCCGCGCGCTGTGCAACCACGTGCGCGACATGTCCGACGACATGATCAAGGCGCTCGCCGCGAAGGGCGGCGTCATTCAGATCAATTACGAGAAGAGTTTCATCGATCAAGCCTATAAAGACGCAGAGGAGAAGCTGTCCGGCGGCGTGGTAGAGATGATGGACAAGCTCAAAAAAGAATGTGGCGACAACGACGAATGCTTGAACAAAAAGATGACTGAGATGACGGAAAAAGCCACTGCGGAAGGCAAGCTGCCGCACGTAAGCTGGGAGAGGATTATCGACCACATCGATCACGTTGTTAAACTGGTTGGTCCGGATCACGTCGGACTTGGTTCGGATTTCGACGGAGCCAATATGCCCGAGGGCATGGACGACGTCACCCATCTCCCACAGATCACGGAAGCTCTAATGCGCAAGGGCTATAGCGATGACGACCTTCGGAAAATCCTCGGCGGCAACCTCCTGCGCGTGATGGAACAGAACGAAGTCGTGAGCCGCGAGATGCGTGCCGCTCAATAACAAAATGAAGCTGTCGGGACTGTCGAAAGCGCTTCTCGGGGCCGGGATGTGTATTTCGGCGGGAATGGTACTGGCGAGGTCAATGGCCGCGGACGGAATTTCAGAACGGGCAAAAAAGCTCCATTTCTCGTCGATCGTGATCGACACGCACGATGACACCACGCAGCGTTTTTTCGATCGCGGCTTCGATTTAGGTTTGCGGAACCCGCTGGGGAGTATTGATATCCCTCGAATGAAAGAAGGTGGACTCGGAGCAATCTTCTTTTCCATTTGGATTCCCAGTAAAATCACCGGGCCGGATGCTGTGAAGCGCGCGCTCGCTCAAATTGATGCCGTGCATGAGCAAGTTCGCAAGCATTCGAGCGATCTCATGCTTGTGACGACGGCTGAGGGAATTCGCGAAGCGCACAAGCAGGGCAAAATCGCTGCGCTCATCGGTGTCGAGGGCGGCCATATGATTGCGAGCGATCTCGGCGTGCTTCGCCGTTATGCAGGCCTTGGCGCGCGCTATATGACGCTTACGCACAGCGGAAATGCCGAATGGGCGGATTCCTCGACCGCCAAGCCGGAGCACAACGGCCTGTCGGAATTTGGCAAAGACGTCGTGCGCGAGATGAACCGTTTGGGAATGATTGTGGACGTGTCACATGTCAGCGACAAGACGTTTGCCGACGTTCTGGCGCTCAGCAAGGCGCCTGTGTTTGCTTCTCACTCCGACTGCCGCGCCATTTGCGATGCGCCGCGCAACATGACCGACGACATGATCAGGGCGCTGGCCGCCAAGGGCGGCGTCATTCAAATTAATTATCACGTCGGCTTTCTGAGCCAGGAGTTTCGGAATGCCGAGAAAGCGCATCCGGAGTGGGACAAAGCGATTGCCCTGGAGATCCAGAAACGATGCGGGGATCGGGAAGGCTGCCAGTTAATCGAAGGCGACCGAGTTACCAGGGAGTACGTTTTGCGCGGCGACTTGCCAAGAGTGGACTGGACCAAAATCATCGAACACATTGACCACGCCGTAAAAATTGCCGGCATCGAGCACGTTGGTCTTGGCTCCGATTTCGATGGCGCAAACATGCCGTTCGGAATGGAAGACGTGAGCAAGCTACCGCAAATCACGAACGCCTTGCTGGAAAAAGGCTATTCCGAGGGTGACGTAAAGAAGATTCTCGGCGAGAATACTCTTAGGGTTATGGCGGAGGTCGAGCGCGTCGGCCGCGAGCTGAATGCCGCGAAGTAGCTGCAAGCCGCCATCAGAAAATAAACTGAAGAACTCAAACTGGAGAGGGATGAGTAATGTATAAATGTGGATGGATGATGACTGTCGGGCTGCTGTTTTTTGCTGCCGTGCCCTGCAACGATACGCAGGCCCAAACAGCACCGGCCCAGGCTCCGGCACACAAACCGGCGGCGACGAGCCCTTATGATCGTGCTTTGCTGAGGCCCGCGCTTCTGACAGCGAAGGCGCCAGCGACGTATCAAGTGAAATTCACGACGACGAAGGGAGACTTTGTCATCAGCGTCACCCGCGCGTGGGCGCCTCTCGGCGCGGACCGCTTCTACAATCTCGTACGCCATCATTTTTATGACAATACTCACTTCTTTCGCGTGCACCCGAAGTTTGTTGTGCAGTGGGGCATCAGCGCTTATCCGCCTGTAACTGCGGCTTGGGAACACGCACCGATCAAAGACGATCCTGTCGTGCAGAGCAACATGCGTTGGTATGTTACGTACGCAAAAACCGCGGATCCCAACACGCGCACGACGCAAGTTTTCATTAATTTAGTGGACAACTCGCGGTTGGACACAGTTGGCGGGTTCGCGCCTTTTGGCCAAGTCACTGAAGGCACGGACGTTGTGGACGCGTTGTTCTCAGGTTATGGCGAAGCACCGCCGGATGGCCAAGGCCCAGATCAGGATAAGATCGAGAAGTTAGGTAAGCCGTATCTCGACAAAGGCTTCCCGAACCTCGATTGGATTAAGACCACAACGTTAATTCTGCCGCCCGGAGCAACGCCGGCGAAGGCGCCTGCCGCGGCGAACCCGGCGCCAGCGCCTGCACCTCAGAAGCCTTAGTCAACGCAAATTTGGGTTGATTACTTTTTTGAGTTCGGTGCATCTAAACTTTCGTGATGGTCTTCTTTTGACTTAGAGGAGACCGCTAGGTATTCTTAGCTTTTATGATGATCTGTCGCCAGATTATGTGTTGTTCGTGCGCACGCAAGGCTGCGTGTTGTATGACACCCATCTCTGGCCAGGGGAGTTTCCGGACTTAGCGCTACTCTAAGATTCAAAGTTCCGAAGCCCACGTTGCCAGAGGTTCAGGCCACGTGGGTTTTTTATTTTTGGAATAGGTGATTCAGCAATGGGCGAAATCAAAGAAACCAAAGCACAACGCGTCGAACGTTTGAAGCGGTCGAAGAATGCGTGGGAGCATTTTGACGAGATTCGTGAGTTTGCGCGCAACGGCTACGCTTCGATTCCGCCCGAATGGTTCGGCACTTATTTCCGGTCGTGGGGCGTTTATACGCAGGGCGACGGCGCGGGAGTCGTCGGCGGAACGGGCGGGGAAGGCAAAGCCACCCCGTACTTCATGGTGCGCATTCGCATCCCTAACGGCTTGCTGCGCAGCGACCAGGTTCGTGCGGTGGCGGATATTGCCGAGCAGCACGCGCGCGGAGTAGCCGATATTACCGTCCGTCAAAACTTTCAGTTGCATTGGGTGACGCTGGAATCGCTGCCGGAAGTCCTGGAATCCCTCTGGCGTGCAGATTTGACGACGACCGGCGCCTGCGGAGACGTCGCACGCAACATCACGGGCTGCCCCGTTGCAGGCTTGGACGCGGAAGAAATTGTGGATGCCTCGCCGCTGGCCCTGGCAATCGACCGCGAGCTGGGCGGCGCCGCGGAGTTCTACAATTTGCCGCGCAAATTCAAAATCTCCATCACTGGGTGCAGGCACTGGTGCTCGTATCCGGAGATTAACGATGTTGCCCTGACAGCCACGACACGAAATAGGGGCGGCTCAGTTGAAACTGGATTTTCCCTGCGGGTCGGCGGCGGGCTATCGACCGATCCGCACATCGCCCTGCGTCTCAACGCATTCATTCAATGGGACCAAATCGTGCCCGTTGCACGGGGCGTTGCGGAGATCTTTCGCGCCAGCGAAACGCTGCGGCAGAGCAGGGAAAAAGCGCGCCTGAAGTTTTTGTTTTTGCAGCAGGGTTGGACGGCGGACAGCTTTTTGGATGAGTTGCAGCGAAAAATTGGTTTTCCTCTTGATCCCGGCGAGGCGGAAGATATCCCCAAGGATGTCCACCGCGACCACGTTGGGATTCACGCCCAAAAGCAAAATGGCCTCGTTTACGTTGGCGCCTCCGTGCTGCGCGGCCGCATCACTTCGCAACAATTGCGCACCGCGGCGGATTTGGCCGATCGCTACGCCGACGGCCACATTCGCACCACCACCATGCAGAATCTGCTGATCGTCAACGTGCCGCAACGCCATGCGGCTGCGGTGGCCCACGAGCTTGAAGTTGCTGCCCTGCCGGTGCAAGCCTCGGTGTTCGCTCGCGGAACCGTGGCTTGCACAGGCTCTGAATTTTGCAAGCTTGCACTTACGGAGACTAAGGGCTTTGCCCGATGGCTCACGCACGAACTGGAGGAGCGGCTTCCCGATTTTCAGGAACAGCTACGTCTCAACATTACCGGCTGCCCCAACAGTTGCGGGCAGCATTGGATCGCCGATATCGGCATCGAAGGCAAGAAAATCAAATTGGATGGCCGAATGGTGGACGCCTATTACTTCTGCATCGGCGGAAGCGTCGGGCAGTTTGCGTCGATCGCGCGGCCCGTTGGTTATCGCTGCGCCGCTTCGGACGTTCCGGACGCCATCGAGCGGCTTCTTGCGGGATTCGAAGAGCGCCGTGAATCCGGCGAAAATCTGAGGGGCTTTCTGGCGCGCCATTCGAACGAAGATATTCGCGCGATTCTCGCGGGGAGTTACCTCGCGGCGGTGGAGCGCGACTTCGCTCTCGGCCAGGTTCCCCAGGGAGTCGAGGGCTAAGCAATGAGCCTCTTTCCCATTTTCGTGAAGCTGAAAGGGCGGCTGATCGTCGTCGTTGGCGGCGGGAACATTGCCGAAGCCAAGATTCCTGGAGTGCTGTCCGCTGGAGCGCGCATCCGTCTGATCGCGCCGTCCATCACGCCACAAATCGCCGAATGGGTGCGTTTCGGCAAAATCGATTGGCTGCCGAAAGAGTTTGAGCCGGCGGACTTGGACGGAGCTTTTCTGACAATTGCGGCGACTTCCGCTGCGGGTGTGAATGAAGCAGTCTTTCGCGAGGCCGAAACGCGCGGAATCTTGTGCAACGCCGTCGACGACATCGAGAACTGCCATTTTTACTATGGAGCCGTAGTCCAACGCGGGGATTTACAGATAGCCATCTCCACAAATGGCAAAAGTCCGGCCCTCGCGCAGCGTCTTCGCCAAGAGTTCGAAGCGCAATTTGGCGCGGAATACGAAGTGTGGCTGCAATGGCTCGGGGCAGCGCGGGAGGCCCTGCGAGCAAGCGGCCCGAGTTCGGATACCACGAAGAAGTTGCTGCATGAGCTGGCAAGCAAGCCGATGTTCGAGGAATTTCTCAGGCAAGCCAGTAAAAGGCCAGGGCATCGAGGAGCGGCGTAATGGGCAGAGTTTATCTCATTGGCGCGGGACCCGGCGATCCGGAGTTGCTGACGCTGAAAGCTGCACGGCTTTTGGCATGCGCGAACGTCGTACTGCACGATTCGCTCGTGAGCCGCGAAGTGCTCGGGAGAATTTCGTCCAACGCGGAAGTAGTCGACGTCGGTAAGCGCTGCGGCAAGAAGCTTCTGACGCAGGACGAAATCAATGCGCTTCTCGTGAGCTACGCCGCTTCCCACGAAGTGGTCGTGCGCTTGAAAGGCGGCGATCCTTCCATCTTCGGACGCGCCGGCGAGGAGCTGCAAGCCCTGCGCGAAGCGCATGTGGAGTATGAAGTCATTCCTGGCGTGACGGCCGCGCTAGGCGCTGCGGCTGCAGCGGGGATTTCGCTCACAGATCGCCGAGTCGCGTCGCAAGTGTTGCTTTCGACCTTTTCTCGCGGCGTGGATGCGAATGCGATGGATTGGGGCTGCCTAACACCCGCCACGACACTGGTTCTTTACATGCCGGGGCCGGATTACGCGGAGGTCTCGCGTCGGCTGGCGGGAGCGGGTCTGCCGGGCGATTTACCGTGCGTCATCGTTTCAGGCGCTTCGGGTTCGCAACAGCAGGTTCGCTGGAGCAGCGTTGGTGCGCTCTCCGTTGAAGAAAAACTGCCCGCACCCGCGCTGATGATCGTCGGACGCGTCGCTTCGCGGCAAGTTCGTGAAATTGGCGAGGCATTCTGGAGTGGCGAGCGCGATGAGCCATCGGCGCAGAGAGTTTCCGTAAGTTAGTCAGGAGACAACGAAATGGGTACCGATGAAAAAGAAGTGCCGTTAAAGAAACCGTGGCGTCTATCGCTGGATAGCTGGGCGGTACTAGTGGCCTTGCTCGCGGCGCTGCTGGTTCGCGCCGGAGTCTTCAAACATATCCCCTGGTGATCGCTATCCAAGCAAAACACATGGAGAAAAAGGAAAAAACATGGCAGACGCAGTCGTAATTCCTCAAGTTCAGCCGGTCCAGCCGGCGCTCCGTTTTCTTCGGCTCATACCGGGTGTGCTTTTGCTCGCAGCCATCGGCTATGCCGGCAAGCTGCTCGAACAAAACGTGGGCAGGTACGCAAAGGCTCATCACTGGGTGTTTCCGAATATCGAATACGTCCTCTGGGCCATTCTCCTTGGGCTTTTGATCTCGAACACGGTGGGCGTTCCGGAAATCTTTCGTACCGGAGTCGCGACGTACGAGTTTTGGCTAAAAGCCGGCATCGTCCTGCTTGGCTCGAGATTCTTGCTCGGCGATATTCTGAAGCTGGGCGGTGTCAGTCTTCTGCTCGTGGCGATTGAAATCACTGGGGCTATCGCCTTCATGACCTTTCTCGGCCGCGTGTTCCATCTCAAGCCGAAATTAATCACCCTCCTGGCCGTCGGCTCCGCCGTTTGCGGTGTTAGTGCCATTATCGCCACGAAAGGCGCCATCGATGCCGACGACGAAGACTCTTCCTTCTCGATTGCCGCCATTCTCGCCCTGGGTGCGCTGGCGCTCTTTACGTTTCCTTTGATCGGCCACTATTTGCATCTGGGCGACCGCGCCTACGGCATCTGGGCAGGCCTTGCGGTGGATAACACAGCCGAAGCGACTGCCGCAGGTGCGCTCTACTCGGACGCTGCGGGCAAACTGGCCGTCCTAGTGAAGTCCACCCGCAACGCCATGATCGGCTTCGTCGTCCTGGCCTACGCGATCTACTGGGCCAGCCAGGGCCAAGCCAAAGCGGTCGGCAACAAAGCGGCGTTCCTCTGGCAGAAATTCCCCAAGTTCGTCCTGGGTTTCCTGCTCATCTCGGTGCTTGCCACATACCAGTTCTTCACCAAGGACCAAGTAGGCGCGCTAGGCAATCTCTCCCGTTGGGCTTTTCTTCTGACGTTTGCTGGCGTCGGGCTGCGGACAAATTTTCGCGACATGCGCAAACAAGGCCTTCGCCCCTTCGCCGTAGGCGCCATAGGCGAAGTCGTGATTGCAGTATTTACATTAGGTTTGGTGGTTGGAGCCGAAAAACTCTTCGGCTTTTGATCGACCAGAGCACAAAACAAATGGGGCGTGGATCGTAGTTCGGCTTGCCGAATTGCGACCGCGCCCCTTATCTGTTTCGCTCTTTTCTATAGTCCGAGGACGTTCACCAATTCTCGCACCGACGCCGAAGACTTCTGGAGCGCCGCATTTTCTTCCGCGGTCAATTTGATTTGAATAATTTCCTCGGCTCCACGCACGCCCAACTTCACAGGGACGCCCACGAAGAGCCCCTTGATCCCATACTCTCCGTCCAAATACACGGCACAGGGCAATATCTTCTTTTTGTCTTTCAAAATGGCTTCCACCATCTCGACAGCTGCCGCAGATGGCGCGTAGTAGGCTGAACCCGTCTTCAAAAGGTTGACGATCTCCGCGCCGCCCTTGCGTGTGCGTTCCACGATCGCGTCGATGCGTTCCTTCGGCAGCAAATCGGGAAGGGGGATTCCCGCCACCGTCGAATACCGCGGCAGCGGCACCATATCGTCGCCGTGCCCGCCGAGCACGAACGAATGCACGTTTTCCACGCTCACCTTGCACTCCGTCGCCACAAATGAGCTCATGCGCGCCGAGTCCAGCACTCCAGCCATTCCCAGCACACGATTCTTCGGAAACCCGCTCACCTTGAACGCCGTCTGCGCCATCGCATCGAGCGGATTGGTCACCACGATGATGACGCAATCCGGCGAGTGCTTGACGATCTGCTCGACAACCGCCTTCACCACGTCATAGTTGGCCTTCAGCAAATCGTCGCGGCTCATCCCCGGTTTGCGCGGAAAGCCCGCCGTGATCACCACGATGTCGCTGCCCGCTGTAGCGCTGTAATCACCCGTCGCCGTGGAAGCGCCCGTCGCCCGCGAATCCGTCCGCGTAATCGGCCCAGACTCCAGCATGTCCAGCGCTTTTCCAGCTGGAGGCCCATCCAAAATATCCGTCAGCACCACATCCGCCAACTGCAAATCCACAATCCGCTGCGCCGTCGTCGATCCCACAAACCCACCACCTACCACCGTAACTTTCTTCCTGCTCATTCAGCCGTCTCCTCGTTTTTTGTTGGAAGTCTCTGCGCAGTCTCTGTGTGCTCTGCGTCTCTGCGTTATCTTTTTCTGTGTATGTGAAATTTATCGCGCCACAGCAGCGGCTTGCATATTCTCAATAATCGCGGTAGCAAACGCCGCGGTGCCGACTTTCGTCGCGCCCTGCATTAGCCGCTCGAGATCATACGTAACCCGTTTCTGCTGAATCGTCCGCGCAATTCCATCCTCGATCAGCTGAGCCGCTTCCTTCCATCCAAGAAACTCAAACATCATCGCGCCCGATAGCATCACGGAACTTGGGTTGATCACGTCCTTGTCCGCGTACTTCGGAGCTGTGCCATGCGTAGCCTCAAACACGCCGAAGCCATCGCCGATGTTCGATCCAGGAGCCATGCCGAGCCCGCCCACCTGTGCCGCGCACGCGTCCGAAAGATAATCGCCGTTAAGATTCGGCGTAGCCAGCACGCTATATTCATCCGCTCGCAGCAGGACCTGCTGAAACACCGAATCCGCGATGCGATCGTTAATCATCAATTTTTTCTTCCACTGGCCCTTACCATGCGTTGCGTAAATCGCGTCCAGCGTCTGCTTCACTTCGTCGCAAATGGCCTTAGTGAACGCTTCGGTCGCCTGCTCCAGCCCCGGCTCAATCATCGCCGCGTTCTGCTCAACGCTCAGGCCGGCATTCTTATCCAGGTTGTCGAGAATCCAGCTCTCGCGCTCGGTCACCGTCTGCACCCGGAATTCCTCGCGCGCCAGGTCATAACCCCAATCCCGGAAAGCGCCCTCCGTGAATTTCTGAATATTCCCCTTGTGCACGAGCGTGACGCTTTTTCTGCCGTGCGTCAGCGCGTACTTGATCGCCCGCCGCACCAGCCGCTTCGTGCCTGTCGGCGAAATCGGCTTGATCCCCACGCCCGAATCCCAGCGAATCTGTTTCTTACCGTCCTTCAGCATTTCGTGATTCAGAAATTCAAGCAGCTTCTTCACTTCTGGCGTCCCAGACTTCCACTCAATCCCGATATAAACGTCTTCCGTGTTCTCGCGAAAGATCACAATATCCATCTTCTCTGGATGTTTCACAGGGGAGGGAACTCCCGCGTAATACCGCACCGGACGCTCGCACGAATACAGATCCAAAATCTGCCGCAGCGCCACGTTCAACGAGCGAATCCCCCCGCCCACCGGAGTCGTCAATGGCCCCTTGATAGCCACGCGAAAATCCCGAATGGCGTCGACGGTCTCATTCGGTAACCACTCTTTGTACGCGTTAAAGGCCTTTTCCCCCGCAAAGACCTCAAACCAAGCCACACTTCGCTTCGCGCCATAGGCGTGCTCCACAGCCGCATCAAAAACGCGCCGCGAAGCCTTCCAGATGTCGCGGCCTGTGCCGTCGCCTTCAATGAACGGAATGATCGGCGTGTCCGGAACCTGTAATTCGCCCCCGCTATAGCTGATCCCCTTGCCCCCAACAGGGATAGCCTGACCGTTATACGAACTCTTCATGAATGCAAATCCTCCCTGGATTTTCGAGCGTTTCCTGTTGGAAAGCCGTGCCGTTATTCGACAAACTCACTGATTTCCGCAAGTCCTCGCGAACCAGAAAACATACCATAATGCGCGCGAAGTTCGAAATGAGCAGCCAACCAGGGCAGTCAAAATCCCTGAAGAGAGGCTCATATGTGCCAACCTGAAATGTTTTCGTGATATATGCTTATCTAACGAGGCTGGGCGGAAATCTACAACGCACAGCAAGGAGATACGGAGATGATGCTTGATTGGAATGAATATCACAAAG
Source organism: uncultured Acidobacteriota bacterium (assembly GCA_963833345.1). GTDB lineage: Bacteria > Acidobacteriota > Terriglobia > Acidiferrales > UBA7541 > Acidiferrum. The sequence goes on from CAWHXI010000002.1 coordinate 302,080, forward strand.
AGCTTGGCGCCAGGATTGGCGAGCTAGCAAAGCTAAGCCCCGACACCATCCGTGGATATCAAACGTTAAGCGCTGCCAACTCCAAGACCGGCAAGCTGGACGAAAAGACTCGACAACTCATCTCGTTGGCAGTCGCGGTCACCACGCGTTGCGACGGTTGCATCGTCGTTCACTCTGACGCTGCATTGAAAGCGGGAGCTACGAAGGAGGAGATATCCGAAGCCCTCGGCGTAGCCGTGGCCATGAACGCCGGCGCTGCCTTGGTTTACTCGTCACGCGCACTGGACGCCGTCGCCGCGCATACCGCGAAAGCGCAGGGCGCCTGATCCGAGCGGCGAAGCCGCCGCGAAGCGTTACTCCTTTTTCTTTGCTTTCGCAACTTTCGCCGCTTTTGGCGACTTCGGCAGGATCACGTCCCCAGCCCGCGTCCTGCTGGCTTGGGGAGCGCCCTGTGTGGCAACCACGTGCTTCGTCAAGTCCACGGTAAATGCATCCATGCTCGAAGTCTTATCGGTCGTTTCGTCGACGCCCAGCGACTCGCAAAGAATCGAATCTTTATCCACGGTCAGCCGCAAAAAACCATGCGTCGTATTGTTATAAACATTTAGCGTCAACTGATTGCCCTTTCCGTCGTTGCCGGGAATGCCAGGCTGCGGATTCAGGCCGTTCTTACCTTTGCGTGGACTGCTGAGATTCAAGTAGCCGCCGTTGCCAGCGACCACGTAAGGAATTTGCCTGCCATCGGCCGTCATCGTGCGCGTATATCTCTCGTAAAGGTGCGCGTGGCCTGAAAGCACGATGTCCGGCCAAATCTTTGCTCCTACGCACGCCGCGTCAATCTGGGCGAGCATCGCCGGGCTAGGGAAGTGCGAACTACTGATTGTGAAGGGAGGATGATGTACCGCGAGCACTAGCGCAAAGGGAGCCGCCCCATTTTGCGCGCGCTGGGCTGCCGCTGCCGCCAGCTGGCTTTGCAGAAATTGCAGTTGCGCTGTTCCGGTCGTCGCGTCGCTGATGATTCCTGTGCTCTCGCCCGTATTGGAATAAAGCCCGATGACCTTCAAAAACGGCGCGTTCAAAGTGAAGTAAACGCCAGGCTGCGTCATCGTGGTGCGCGCAAAGCCCTTTGCAGAAGGATCGTTCGTGGGAGCTTTCGAGCAGAAGTTCTCGTAAAAAGGTGCGAGGGAGAATGCTACTGGCTCGCTTTTGAACAATACGCCATCGTGATTTCCAGGTATGGCGAAGATAGGCCCGGCGTAATCCCGGTAAGGATCGTAAAACTGGTCGTAATAATAGCGTTCTTGCCCGAAATAATAGACCACGTCCCCCAGGTGGTAGAAAAAAGCAGGCCGGCCGTTCGCAGGCGTTTCTGTGCCGATGTCGCCGGACATGGCGTCGGCCACGGCAAATTGGTGCGAAGGCTCCTTGACTCCGCCCGTGTCTCCCACGGAGTGAAAAACAATCTTCCCGGCAGTCTGAATTTGCTGTGAAGCGTTAGCCCCGATCACGTCGCTTAGCGACATTACCGGCGGCGTTTTCCACGGCGCAGGAATGACTTCTGTGACCGGGAGTTCTGCGACACTGGAGTCGGCGGCAACGTCTTGCGGGTCGAACTCGTTGTAATCATCGGGAGAGGGCTTCGGGTTCGCAAAGGCAAAGCCAGGAGTGGCCATGGTATTTCCTCCAAGTGGTGTTCTGAGGGCAGTTACGGGTTGGTATAATCTATCACCGGGTTGATTGCAGGGCTATGCATACGCAATGGGGTGCCATTGCATCTGCCAAATAAAAACGCCCGTAGCCGAAGCCAGGGCGTTCAAGTGTGATGCAGTCAGCCATTTTGCGGTTCAGATGCCAAGTTGACGAACTGCACCAATTCCAGCCGCGAGGCGCTTTAGAACATATTCCACAGGAACTGATTGTAAACCTCGTGGTGATACTGCACTTCAGGCGCTTTCACAAATGTGCCCAAAAGCCGCGAGCAGCGATCCGCCGAAGCCTGCTTCAAGTCCGCGTAGCGCCCCTTCACATCCGCGCCGAGCAGTTTCGTGGTCCACTCCGATTTCTTGAAGTCCTCCAGCGCTGTGTAAATATTGTCCGGCAAATAGCGCTCCGCTTGTCGCAAATTCTTAATCTTTGCGGTCTCTCCATCGAGCCCCGTCTTGAAAATGGAATACATCACCAGATACGGATTCGCGTCCGGCGCCACCGAGCGCACCTCGACGCGCATGCTCTTTTCGTTGCCGATTGGAATTCGAATCATCGAGCCGCGGTCCACTGGCGACGCCTTAATCTGATTGGGCGCCTCAAAGTGCGGGTCCAGCCGGCGGTACGCGTTTACGCTGGCGTTCAGCAACAAACAGTTGTCGTTGCCGTGCGTCAAAATGCGATCCACAAAGCCCCAGCCCATTTTGCTGAGTTTCTCTTCACCCTTCGGATCCCAGAAAAGATTCTTGCCGTCTTCGCTGATGGAAACGTTTGTGTGCATCCCGTTGCCGTTTACGCCCACAACCGGCTTCGGCAAAAAGCACGCGGTCGTGTTCATGTTCGTCGCCACTTGCCGGCAAATCAATTTGTAAAGCTGAATCTGGTCCGCGGCCTGCACCACCTCGCCGTAGCCATAATTGATCTCGAATTGCGACGGCGCGACTTCCGGATGATCCTTCTCATTCTGAAAGCCCATGGCACGCTGCACTTCCGCGGTCGTGTCAATAAACGTTCTCAGCGGATCGCCGGGAAGGGAATGGTAGTACCCGCCAGTATTGACGTACTCAAATTTCCCCGTTTCGTGGTAGTGCCGCTCCGCATTCTCTCCCTTGAACAGAAAGCCCTCGATCTCGTTGGCGGCGTTAAGCGTGTAGCCTTCCTTCTTGTGCAACGCACCAGCGTACCCTTTTAGCACCCCCCGAATGTCCGCGCTGTACGGTGACCCGTCCTTGTCGATCACTTCGCCGAACACCAGCACCTTGCCGGACCCAAAAACATCGGCCGGGCCCCAGTAAAACGCACCCCAATCCATCGCCAGCCGCAAGTCGCTCTCGCGCTGCGCCGTAAACCCGCGAATCGAAGACCCGTCAAACGTCAGATTGTCCCAGCTCTTGATCAGAAACTTTTTGTCGTAATCCAGCATGTGCAAGCGGCCTTCGAGGTCGCTGAACAGCACCGTTACGGCCTTGATCCGTTTCTCGTCCGTCAGATACTTGATCCGCTCTTCCTGGACTTTGTGCGCGGCAATGCGGTTCTTGCGCTGCTCTTTCGCCTTCAGGTTCAGTTCTTCGAGCTCATCATAGGAAAGAGCAAGGAAATTACGCAGTTCGTTCGACATGAATCTCCTCAAAATAGGATGAAATAAGGTATGGGGCAGAATTGCGGGGCGTGCAGGCGCTATTCATCGGCCCGTAGGGTATCGCGGCAGTCTTGCAAGCGTCAAATCGAAAAATCATTTCGCGCCATCGAAAAAATGAATCGAGAGCAGGACAATTTGTCCCCTTGCAGCTCCCAAAACCGCGCTAGTCGTAATACTCCTGCCCGAGGTGCGTGATCAAGTCCTCGCCCATCATCCATCGCAGCGTGTTTTTCAGCTTCATCGACTGGATAAACAGGTCGTGCTCGGGATACAGTCCCGGCGCAGTCATCGGCGATTTGAAGTAGAAGCTCAGCCACTCCTGAATGCCCTTCATTCCCGCGCGTTGCGCGAGGTCCAGGAAAAGAACCAAATCCAGAACAAGGGGCGCGGCCAGAATCGAGTCCCGGCACAGAAAATCCACCTTGATCTGCATCGGATACCCAAGCCAGCCGAAAATGTCGATGTTGTCCCAGCCTTCTTTGTTGTCGCCGCGCGGCGGGTAGTAGTTGATGCGCACCTTGTGATGCATCTTGCCGTACAGCATCGGGTAGAGCTTCGGCTGGAGGATGTACTCCAGCACGCTGAGCTTGGACTCTTCCTTGGTTTTGAATGATCCAGGATCCTCGAGAACTTCGCCGTCACGGTTGCCCAGAATGTTCGTCGAGAACCAACCGTCAAGTCCCAGCATGCGCGCCTTGAACCCTGGAGCCAGAATTGTCTTCATCAACGTCTGCCCAGTCTTAAAGTCCTTGCCGCAAATCGGGACGCTGTGCTCCTGCGCCAGCTCTTGAATCGCCGGAATGTCCACCGTCAGATTCGGGGCTCCGTTGGCGAACGGCACGCCGCTCGTAATCGCAGCCCATGCATACAGCATGGAGGGAGCAATGGCCGGATGATTCGACTTCATGGCTTCCACAAACTTTTCGGGCGTCGAATGCACCTCTTCCGGCTTGACGAAGACTTCCGTCGAACCACACCAGCACATCACCAGGCGCGCTACTCGGGAACTCTTTCGATAATTCGCGATGTCTTCCTTGATCTTCAGCGCCAGTTCGTATTTATTCTTGCCCTTCTTGATGTTCGGTCCATCTAGCAGCTTGACGAAGTCATGATCGAAAGCAGCCTTCATCGGCTTGATGCCTGAAAGAAAAGTCTTCACTTTCGCAAGGTCCTGCGGATTCAACACGCCCGCGTTTGCCGCGGATTGGTACGCATTGTCGCTGAAAATGTCCCAGCCGCCGAACGTCAGATCCTTCAATTCTGCCAGCGGCACAAACTTTTTGACGAGCGGCGAACGCCCATCCGTCCGCTTGCCTAGTCGGATGGTTCCGAGCTGAGTCACCGAGCCGACCGGCTGCGACTTGCCCCTGCGGACTAATTCCACTCCTGCCATGAAGGTCGTGCTGACGGCGCCCATGCCGGGTGTGAGTATCCCGAGTTTCCCCTTCGGCGGCGCGATTTTCTCTGGCTTTTCCATGCAACTCCTCGATGATAAAGATTTGCGAACAATAGCGCAGGAAGCAGATGGGTATCTTCCGCGCAGACAAACCAGTAATAATGAGCGAAGAGCGGAGGATTTGCAAATCGGCGCTGCACAGAACGCCGTTCGCCCGTCTGAAAAACCGCGGAGACTTCACGACATTAGGCGGAGTTCTTTCCAACCAGGACGCAGGGTAGATATCGGTACCTCGCAGTCAAAACATGCCGTAACTCAAATTCAGGCCGGAGGGACGCGTGACGTGGATGTGTCGGGCTTTTTGTTACCACCTGGCCCTGCTGTGAAGTAAAAAGTTACGCCCAGTCCAGGTTCCGAGTGCGCCCAGGTGAACCGGGTGTGCCCCGGATTGCCTTCAATCAGTAAAACCTTGATTCTTTGGGAATTCATGGCCTTGAGTCCGGTGGTCGTCTACTCACGCGGAATCATCGGCAAGAGAAATTCCTGCAGTCGCGCGCTTTCCTTCACAGGCAACCGGTCCAAGTGAATCCCCATTTGATTTCCGCCAAGAAGACGTACCACCGATCCTGCGCCTACCACGGGCTTCATCCGTTGCGTCAGTTCCATACTTACTTGCACGGATGTACCCGCGGGGATCGTCCGCGGAGCCTTGACAAGTATTCCGTCCAAGCTGACGTCGACCGTTTCGCACAAGATCTCCTCGAATCCAAATCGCAGCCGCACTTTGGAGAGGAGCTGGACGCGCCGCGTTTGCCGTTTCTCATGGTCCATGCGTCCTTGCGTGGCCCGGACCAGCTTCAAGAGCCGCTCTCTATCGACGGGTTTGTAGAGAAAAAAGCTTGCCCCCGCTGCAAATCCCTGCGACATGGCGCTCGGCCGCAGGTCATCGCTCAGCAGGATGATCGGCGTCGTTCTGTTTGAACCTGCTCGGCGCATCTCCCTCGAAAGTTCGATTCCATCGGGAGATCCCATATGCAAGTCGAAAAAGACCATGTCGAATTTGCCTTCTTCGAGGAAGCTCGCGGCTTGGCCGCTTCTTGTCAGCGTCAGAGCATCCACACCGGCGGCATACAATACTCTTTGGATCAGTTCACACGTTGCTGCTTCATCGTCCACCACAAGAGCTCGTCGTTGCATCTCACCCTCCTGGTTCTCACCAGCGGTTCCCATCCGGTTTTGTATGCCTGCGAAGACGGCAATTGCCATCGCCCCGGACGCGGTGTGTCAGCTCGCGACTGGCAGCTTCACCCGCGATACTTCATAGCAATCAAACTGCACTCCCACTCCCAACTTGCCCTTCGTCGAGTCCACAGGCTCGACGCGTACGACGTGGCCCGTACATCGCCATTCAGTCGACGGTTCGTCTGTGATTTCTTCTGGCATATTTAGAAGGATCTCCAGAGTTTCACCTTCGCGGATCACTGAATTTGTCGCGAAGTAAACCCCGTTCTGAGAAAGATTGAGAGATTCGGCCCTCTCTTCAGCTGCTGCGGATTTCCAGATGCGCACACGCAGCGGAGTCTTAAGGCAAAGACGGCGAGACAGGCGGCGGTTCAGAGTGGCGATTTTCATAGTTGTCTCCGTGCACCAGGGAGAGGCATAGCACACTTGTGAACTACAAGAGGAGCACTGCGATGGCCATCGGCACCGCCTATTTGAGAATTAAATGGAAAGAAAACACGAGCCTATCGCGAACTTTTCGGCCAGTCCTTTAGCAAAGGAGGCTGTCTACTTAGGGCCAAGGGCACCGATGCATTTGCAACCCCTGGCACTCCTTTTTTTTATGTTTCCAATGCATTGCCGCGGCGGCTACTCCAAAACGGGGGGAGTAAACGCCCAAAAAGGCTTGAATATGTGACGTTTTTCCTCGGTTTCTGGAATCAACGAGCCCGGAGTCTCTAGACGTAGATACCGCCAGCGATACTTCAGCAGGTTGCTGCGGCTGAGAAACTGGACAGAAGGGCAACAAATCACTCTTGGAGAGTTCCAAACTTGCTTCTTAATTTCTGGGCGGACCCTGCGATTCTTTAGTTCCTTTTTTTCCCAATATAGGAAGCCTGCCAAATCGGGAAGGTAAATCGAGAATCGTGTCCCACTCAACTGCAAACCCCGTCCTGCCAATGTCTCACGAATATCCTACAAATTCTCCAGCGCGCGAGTCTCCTTCCTTGATAAATTTGCGTCTCCACCGCCGCTCAAAACCAGTCGCTGCGATATGCTACCCACCAACTCGCATATACGATGGGAATAGTCGCAAAGACGGCCCACCAGAAGGGCAGCGCTAAATCTGCCGCTAGGCCCAACCCCGTGAATGTGAGCCAAAAAATCTTTTTCTGCACGATTTCATTTTAGCTGGAACAGACGTTGAAGTGGCTGTCGCGTGCGACGCGATTCCATAGTCGTAAATCCCCAACGCCTCAGCTTTTCTTGTGGTCGAGCTCTGCCCATCGCGCATAAAGCTTGTCCACCGTCTTTCGTGCCTCGTCCAGCTGCAGAGAAGCATTGTGAAGCCGCGGTCCATCGCTCATGATGGCTGAATCTTGAAGCGCAGCTTGCCGCACGTGAAGTTCCTGCTCGGCCTCGGCGATGCGCTGTTCGATGCTCTCAAGTTCACGCGCTTCCTTGTAGGAGAGTTTCTTTTTCCCCGCGAGCAGAGGCCCCCGATCCGTAGCCGTTCGCGATCGGACGACGGGCTCAGAGAGGTTCGCTTTATCGCTCTCCTCCTGGCGCGATTCCTGCCAAACATCCCATTGCGAATAATCTGCGAATCGCTCGATCCCTCCCAACCCGTCGAATCCGAGGACAATCGTCGATACGCGGTCCAGCATGTAGCGATCGTGCGTCACCAAAACCAGTGCCCCGCGAAATTCCAGCAAACTCTCTTCGAGAATTTCCAGCGTGGGAATGTCCAGATCGTTCGTCGGCTCGTCCAGCAGCAAAACGTCCGCCGGTTGAAGCATCAGCTGAGCAATTAAAACTCGAGCGCGCTCTCCGCCGGAAAGCTTTCCAACACGCCGGTTTAGATCCTCTCCGGTGAATAGAAATCTCGCAGCCCATGAAGCCACATGGATCACTTGGTCTTGATAAATCACGGCGTCGCTGTCCGGCGCCAGCGCTCGCCGCAGCAGCAAGTCGGGATCAAGCTCGCGGTTCTGATCGAAATAAACCATGCGCAGCGGCTCTGCCTTGCGAATCTTGCCTGCCACAGGTTGCAGATCGCCACGAAGCAGGCGCAGCAGCGTCGTTTTCCCACTGCCGTTCGGCCCAACCAGCCCAACGCGCATTCCCGAAGTCACTGTAAAGTTGAGATTCTCGAACAGCACGCGATCGCCGCCCGCGCCCGTCACCCCATTTAGCTCGATCAATTGCTTTGTCTGCCGATTGGTGGCGGAAAAATCGATTTGCGCTGTGCTGACGCCGGTCCGAGCCTTCATCTCTGCAAGGTCGCCAATCATCTTGTGCGCTTTGTCGATGCGGTCTTTCGCTTTAGATGTCCGCGCTTTGGGGCCGCGGCGCAGCCATTCGATTTCCGTATGGACGCGATTCTCAAGTGCTTCCTGCCGATTTCGTTGCGCGTGCAGATACTCTTCCTTAGCCTCAAGGAACGTGCTGTAGTTTCCTTTCACGCGCAGCGCCCCGTCCTCATACGCGCGGTCAATCTCCACCATCTCATTCGTAACGTTTTCCAGAAAATAGCGGTCGTGGCTCACCACTACGCTAGCGAAGGCAGCCCTCTGAAGAAGTTTCTCCAGCCACTCGATTCCCGCGAGATCCAAATGATTGGTCGGCTCGTCGAGCAGCAAAATATCCGGGTTCTGTACCAGCGCCTCGGCGATAGCCAGCCGCTTGCGCCATCCGCCTGACAATGTCGCGGCCGGAATCTCGAGATCAGTAAAACCCGCCCGGCCGAGTGTCTCCGCAGAGCGCGCCGCTCTTTCCGATTGCGGCATCGAGACTCGATCCAGCGCACCTTCGATCACCTTCAGAATCGTTATGCCGAGTGTAAATTCCGAGATTTGCTTGACGTAACTAAGCCTCGTCCCCTTACGCACTGCGACGTCGCCGCTATCCGGTTTCGTCTTTCCGCAAAGCATTTCCAGTAGCGTCGATTTGCCCGACCCATTCGGGCCAATCACGCCGATCCGGTCCCCTTCGGACACAGTGAACGAAATATTCTTGAATAGCGGAGCGACCCCGTACCTTTTTGACAGTCCCTGGGCGCTGATGATCGGTGGCAATTCTCTCGGTCTTCTCCTGTTCTTAGTTTAACCTGAGGAACGAACGCAGGGACAGTTTGCAACGCGAGGCTCGTCGAAAACCTTGGCTTCACAGACGCACCAATTTGATGCTCTCATCCTCGGCGCCGGCGCCGCGGGACTCTTCTGCGCGGCCGAAGCCGGTAAGCGCGGACGCCGCGTCGCCGTCCTCGAGCGCGCCGATCGCATCGGCAAGAAAATCCTCATCTCCGGCGGCGGTCGCTGCAATTTCACGAATATCCACTGCCGCCCGGAAAATTTCCTCAGCGCCAACGAGCATTTCGCCAAATCCGCGCTTGCCCGCTACACTCCGTCGGAGTTCATCGCGCTGGTTGAAAAGCATCGCATCCCGTACCACGAAAAAACGCTCGGCCAGCTCTTCTGCGACCGTTCTGCACAAGACATCACGAATCTGCTGGAAGCCGAGTGCCGCGATGCCGGCGTCGAAATCTTTCTAAACTCCAAAATCCACGAAGTTCAACACACCAACGAATTCGTCGTCCGCACCGACTCCACAGAATTCCGCGCTCCAGTCCTGGTCGTCGCCACAGGTGGCCTCTCCATTCCCAAAATCGGTGCCACCGCGCAAGGCTACGATCTCGCGCGTCAATTCGGCTTGAAGATTGTAAAAACGCGCCCCGCGCTCGTCCCGCTCGTGTTGCCAAAAAAAGAGCAAACTCTCTACGCTGACCTGGCGGGCGTCTCCGCAGGCGTCGTTGTCTCCACGGATCATCACTCGTTTCGCGAACAAATGCTTTTCACACATCGCGGGCTAAGCGGCCCAGCCATCCTGCAAATCTCCTCATACTGGGAAAGAGGCAAGCCTCTCCGCATCGACCTAGCTCCCGATCGCCAAGTCACTCCTTCCATTCGCGAAGCCAAGACCAGAAACCTATCCGCCGCCCGCACAGCTTTCCTCGGCGTTCTGCCAAAACGCTTCGCCGAACGCTGGCTCGAATTACATGCGCCGCAGTCGTGGACCAACCAGGACTTGGATTGGCTTGAACGCGATCTGCACGAGTGGATTCTCGTCCCCGCCGATACCGAAGGCTACGAAAAAGCCGAGGTCACTGCCGGTGGTGTCGACACGGATGAGTTATCGAGCAAAACAATGGAAAGCCGCAAACTCCCGGGACTATTTTTCATCGGCGAAGTCGTAGACGTCACCGGCCACTTAGGAGGTTTCAATTTTCAATGGGCTTGGGCCTCGGCTGCGGCCGCCGGACGCGCCTTGTAGTCGCAATCTTACGACATTCCGCCCGTACAGCACGCCGAGCGCTTACACCTTCGGATACCTGCGAAGTTCCCGCACCAAGTAAATGACCACCGCAATATTAATGACTAGTGCGACGCCCTTCGCCACCGTCGCATGATGAATAACTTCGTACACTTCCAGCGGCAAGAACGACCCCGTCGTGATGATCGTAAAATATTCCGCCCAGCGCTTGTGCAGCGCCAGCCCCGTCCCCTCAGTCAAAAAAACCGCCGCGTAGATAAACGTCCCTACGCTCAGTTCCTTCAACTTCTTGTCGTCCACCAAAGGCACTTTCGCAAGCAGCCAATGAATGAACCGATTGTGAGGATCCACTCGAAACGCATTGATCCAGTGGTCCGCTACCGCCGCCACGTCTCTGTGTAACAAGTGCAATGCACCAACGCCGACAGCAATCAACGCGATTCCCTTCAAAAGTTTGAAGGCCGCGATCAACATCAAGCCGCGCGAGTGTGATTGCCCCTTAGGCATTTAGCAGGCTGAACTCCACTAGATTGTACAAGGCCGGTCAAGGCGCTAGGAGCCGCGAGGACACACTGTTCCCGTGCGTAACCGTGCCACGCCTTATTGCTGTTGGAACGATTGCTTGTGGAAACTACCGGTCGGGCGCAACGCGCTTGCTCAGGTTGTTCGCCGCCGGGTCCTGAATTTTAATGCTCACATTAAAAAATGTATTTCCTGTGAACTGATTGCCAGTGGATCCCTGTGCCTCGAGTATTCCAACCAGCGCTTCCGAAATCGAATTCCGCACCACGGAATTGTTGTTGCCCTGCACATAAATATCCGCGTCACCGCCGTTAAAAACGGTGTTTTCTGCAGCGCGGTTGCCATTGCCTTGCAAGCGAATGTTTTCGAAGACGCTCGCGGCGAACACTTTATTGTTGCGCACCTCGGCATTATTTCCATCCACAAATATCCCAACTTGGCTGATCCCCGCCGTATTGTCCGCGACGCGCACGTTGTCCGATTGCGTCACCAAAATATCCGTAGCCACCGTGACGCAGGTCGCGACAGCCGTGCAAGGTGACCAAACATTGTTCGCCACGACGTTCTCGCGAATCGCTCCTCCAGCAGAGAACCCGATTTGTATGCCATTCTGCGCTGCTCCGGGAGTGGGTCCAATGCCAGTGACAACGTTGTTGTGAATTTTTGCCGTCGTTCCTGTTTCGTTCGCCGTGATTCCATTCTTCTGATAATCGTGAATGGAGCAGTCCGCGATCTCCACGTCCGAGGCCTGCCCGCCTCCGCTCTCCACAAAAACGCCGGTCCCGCTCTGACATCCGTTCAATGCAGCTCCAAGCGTAAAGTTGCGAACGGCGGCATGCCGCAAGCTTCCCGAAGAGTTCTGAAAGTAGACTCCAATCAACTTCGGCGCGCATTCCGCAATTGCATTGTTGATCCCATCGACCGTCAACCCCGAAATCGAAACATTCGTCGCCCCGCTCACGAGGACGGCGGCAGCGATCGCATCTCCGGTTGCCAGGCTTGTCGCGTTCTGCTGAATCGAAGCCGGCACCAGGAATGCTCCCGAATCGGCGTCGATGTCCAGAGATTTATTGATCGAAAGCTGTTCCGCATAAATGCCATTGCAAACGACAATCTCATCTCCCGGCGAAGCCGCGTTAATCGCATCCTGGATTAAGGTGAACTTCGCGGCCGGGCACACCGCGGGATTGTTGCTCACGATCAACTTGCTGGAAGGTGCGGCAAACGAATCATGCGCCGCAAGAACTAAGAACAGTCCGAACAAAATGCTGCGAAGGATAATCGAATTATGGAGTTTCACGTTTCCCCCTTGTCCTCTTCGTTCGACGTCTTCGGGGCGGAGCTGGGGCCACCCAAGTTTGTAAAATGGGGCACCTTACCGGCGGACCGCCTCACCAGGCGGTGAGCGAATACCTTAGGACAGGACCCCAAGAGGAAAACATCCCTCTGCCTTCATTTTAAACCACAAAACCACTACGCCGTCACTAGTACTCTCCGAATCGGTCTGCAGTCAATTGCGTGAGTTGTTTCGAACGGAAATTTACTTGTGTGATTTACTTGTGTGAAGGTAGCTGATCCCAGATCACGGGATCTTCCGTGCCCAAAACCCACGAGCAAAATCCCTGTAATCCGCGCTCCTTCACCAGTGTATAGCGTTCACGGAAAGTGTGTGCGTCGGTGAAAAAAATCCACTCACGCATGTCCGCCCGGTAAAAATAAAACCACGCCGCGCGATCCGTGGCATCCCATTCGATATGCCCGCCGTACGCTTTAGCGAGGTCCACCGCATCATTGGTGCCGATATACTCTGCGGAGGGGTTGGGTTTATCCCCGGATTTGTCGTCCGATTTGACCGGCGTCCCCGCAAACCAGTGATAGCCGTAGAGCGGAATCCCCAGCGATAGTTTTTGCGGCGGCACAAATTTAAGCGCGTAGTCCAAGTTGCCTGTAGTCCAAGCCCAACCCGCCACCGGCCCAGGCGCCGTCCACCGCGTATGCTGGTCGTAAGTCATCAGACAAATCAAGTCCACGGATTGCGCCAGCGCCTTCAAGTCATAAGCCCCGCGCCAATTCTCATAAATCCATGCCGAAAATCCGCCCTCCCCAGGTTCGCCCGGCGCGTTGGGCACTGTTGCAATCGTAAGTTGCAATCCCTCGCGATGAAACGCCGTAGCCGCATCGCGAACCATGTCCGACAGCGCGTCGCGGTCCGTCCAATGCACGTTCTCAAAATCAAACTGAAATCCTGTGTAACCGTTCTCCTTGCAAGCGCGAATGAGCTCATCAAGCATGCTCTCTTTCGCCGCGGCGTTCTTCAGCAGTTTATGAAAGTCTTCCTGAGCAAAATCGCCGTTTGCCACCAGCGGCATCACCGGAACGTGGTGCTGCTTCGCGGTCTCAAGAACCAACGGATTCGGACCGCCAGAAACAAGCCCGTCCGCATCTACGCTGTACCACGCAGGTACCAGCAGGTCGATCTTGTCCGCATGCGCCAGAAACGATCGAACCGACTTCGGTTCACGCGTCATATAAAAAAGTGCCTTGGGTTGCTGCCCGTAGCCAATGGGTGCAAGGAAAATGAATGACGCGGCAAATAAGAAAAATGTAAGTAAACGTTTCATCATGGCCGCAGTTTAGCCGTGCGCGATGCTCAAACGCAACGCGTCTCTCAATAAGCCACTGGGATCGGTCTAGAAAGTCCCGCCTATACTCCTGCGCGGCGATGCCGTGAACATATCCGCGATACTCTTCTGATCGTTCAACTCCGTCTCGATTTTTCCCAGGATATCTTCAATCGCCCCGGCCGGAGCGCATTCCGGCTCCGGATTCAGCACCGCTCCGCCCGAATAGAGCGACATCAAGTACAAATAGCTCGACAAAATGTGCCAGCACAACGGATTCGGCTGCAGCCGCGCCCTCGGCGGAATCAACGTCAACGAATCCAGCAAAATCGCATCCGTGACGTGCCTGTAAGGAAAAATTCCCGGCAACTTTGGCACCAGGTCCGCAGTGTCGACGAAGCGATAGGTAGTTGTGACTGTCTGGTGATACTTCACCGCGAAGTCATGATTTCCCGTACGCGGGCTCGCGTAGGTATAGACGGTAGGATTATTGAACGGAGCCGGTGCGTTCGTCGCTACATCCAGCGCCACCAAGGTCGCAATCGAGCCCCCGAGGCTGTGCCCACAGATCGTTAATGAACTTACATCTCGCTTCCACGCGACCGTCCCCAGCGATTTCACAACAGATAGGGCGCCGAGCCCCTCCTCCACAGACATCGATCTGTACATGTCGGTGAATCCGTCCTCCGAACGCCCTCCTCCGGCGACAAACGTGAACGCTTCATCCAAAAATTGTGCGTCTTGCACCCATTCCTTGATCCCCTCCGTTCCGCGGATCGCCACAACTGCTTCGCCATTGTTCGGTGCCTGGAGGATCAAGCCCATCTTCACTCGCGTATTGCCTCGCTCCGGGTTCGAGTCCGTTGCCAAATCGTTCGCATAGAGAGTTGCGAGGAGATCATATCCGGGCGTAACAGGTGCTTTCCCCGCGAACACGTCATATGCCGCGTTCACCAGTTGCGCGTACTGGATCGCCTTGTTCCAGTCCATAATTTCTCTCCTTCCTAGCCAGCTCGCGAATTCTATCGCAGGGGCACCCCGACCGGGGCGCCCCAATTACGGCTGCCGACGCCAATCCCCCCACCGATGACTATCTCCATTTCTTCACTTGCGGCCAAATCTTTTCCAATGACCCGAACTTCGCGCCCCGACAAATATAAACGGGAATCAACCGCTCCAACGCATAAGGATTGTCTGCCGAAGTTCCCACATATTCCACATGCTCGAACAACTCGTCAAGCCGTTCCCGCGAATCGTCCAGCACTACCAGACAATTGCCTGAATAACCGCGCGGCCCCCAAAGATAATACGTCTGGTGCCCGCTGAGCGCCGGAGGCAACCCGTAGCGTGGACCAAAAAAATCAATCGCCCCCGCCTGTCCATAGTTTTGCGCAAATATTCCGCAGCCCGGCCGCTCGGCCGGGGAGAGCTGGTTATATGCCTTCGCCGTTTCCGCCACAATCTCTTCCCAGCCAAACTGATCGGCGTACCACTGCGGCAAAGGCGCCCGTTCGTGGCCGTGCTCCATCACCGGCGGCTTCATCGGCAAATATTTCAGGTAGGCAAGGAGCTTGTCCGGCGAAAGGATGGGCACGGCAAGCGGAGCGAGGTGCGCGCCGCTGGCCAGCAAAAGAACAACAATGACCGGCTTCAGCCAAACAAGCCGGTTCGGACCAACGCGGACACTCTCAGCTTCTGCGCTTGCAATTTTTCTACGCTCGATCGCTGCTTCGATCGTCACCGCTCCGGCGGCTAGCAACATCGGATAAATCGGAGACAGGTAATAATTCTTGCCGTGCAGAACAAAGAAAACCGTAAAACAAACCAGATAACACCACGCGAGCACGCGGTACGGTTTCAGCCCGGGCGAAACGAAAAGCGCAACCAATCCCCTGATCCAGATCGGGGCGGTGATAGGGTCAATCAGCAGGATCTGCTGAAGGAAAAACTGTGGCAGAGGCAGCACTACATCTCGCCCATCTGCGCGAATGTTGTGCATCAGCTGAACAAATGGCCACTGATTGCGAATATTCCAAAGCAGGTTCGGTAGGAAAATCAGGAACGCTGCCAGTCCGCCGAGCCAGATCCACGGACTCAGAAACATCCGCCGCTGTGGGGTCAACAGAAGGCCGACGACCATGCCGAATCCGAAGACAGCGATGGAGTACTTCTCCTGCAAGCCGATTCCCGCGACCACCCCGAACCAAAGCCAGTAGCGAGGATCGTCGCGCTTGATGGCGAGTATCGCGAAATAGGCGCATCCCAGCCACAAGTTAGGTTCCAGGCAATTGGTGCCGAGCAGGCTCCCGTTCGAGAGATATTGCGGCGCAATCAGAACGGCGAACGCGCTCAGCACCAAAGCAAACCGCCGCCCGCCGAATTCACGCGCCAGCTGAGCCGTTTGCACCAGCAGCAGGGAAGAAGCCACCGCCGGAATAAACCGAACGCTGCGGAGCGAGTCTCCCAACACGGCGCGGCAAATGTGAATCAAGAAGGGAATCAGGGGCGGCTGGTCGACATACCCCCAGGCCAGATGATTCCCGCAAGCCATGTAATCGAATTCATCGCGGAAATATCCGTACTGGTTGTTGAAGTAGCAATGGAAAATGAATTTTCCCAACGCAATGGCGATAACAATCAACATGCCATTCGCCAAGAAAGCCTGAACTTTATTTGTGGGATCGTGCGCTCGACCGGAAGTGTCCGTCATTTGAATCTTTGCAATGCCCTCGCTCTCATATACTCCGCGTTCTTTTCTTCGCACGTCTAGGGCAACGTGAAGGCCACTAGCGCGTCGCTCAAAGACTCTTCCGTGATCTTGGGATGGCCGCCCGCGGCAATCACCAGATATTGCTTGCCGGTTGAACTCAGGAGGTAGGTCATCGGCGTGGCGTTACCGCTTGCAGGCAGTTGCCACTTCCAAAGTTCCTTCCCCGTCTCCACATCAAACCCACGAATCGCAGAGTCGGTTGTGCCGGCGATGAAAACCAATCCTCCCGCTGTTGCGATCGGTCCGCCTAGACTGATCGATCCCGGCGGAATGGGAGACGCGTGCGCGCCGCCGAAGTCTTGCATCGTGCCAAGAGGAACTTGCCATCGAATCTTGCCGTTTGTCATGTCCACTGCAGCGAGCGTGCCCCACGGCGGCGGGTTGCAAGGCAGGTCCGATGCCGACTGCAGAAAGCGTCTCAGAATACCGTAGGGCGCCCCTCTTTGCGGCCCGTATTCGCCGTCTTCATTGTCGGATTGGACTTTGTCGCGCGGAATGAGTCGCACCCTGGCGGCAATGTTGTTGCTATTCACCACCAGCAGGCTGCGCTCTGTATCGAAGGCATATCCACTCCAGGTCATGCCGCCGAGGTTCCCGGGAATCGCAAGCGTGCCCTTTACGCTCGGCGGAGTGAAAATGCCCTCGTTCCGGAAGCTCTTAATCCAATTCCGGCAAGTTTCGCGATCCTCTGGCGTCGGTCCCCAAGCATCGTCCGGCGTAAGCCGCTGCGGAACCAGTGCCGGCGGCGCTACCGGGAAAGGTTGCGTCGGAGATGCCACTTCGCCGGGGACGTCGCTCTGCGGTACGGCGCGTTCTTCCACCGGGAAAACGGGTTCGCCGGTGTCGCGGTTCAGCACAAAGAGAAATCCCGTCTTATTTCCTTGGATGACGACGGGAATTTTCTTTCCATTGCGCGTAAGTGTCGTCAGCAGCGGCGGTGAGGCCGTGTCGTAATCCCAGAGATCGTGATGAACAAGCTGGAATCCCCACGCGATTTTCCCGGTCTTGGCATGCAGCGCCACCACGGAATTTGCCCATTTGTTATCGCCAAGCCGCCGACCGCCATAGTAATCTGGGCTTGCGCTGCCCGTGGGAACGAACACCAAATCGCGCTCAAGGTCCACCGTCATAATCGACCAAGCGTTAGCCGCGCCACTTCGCCACGCATTCGCCGGATTTGTTTCATCGCCGCCGGCCGCATTTCGCGGAATGGGATCCCAACTCCACCGCAAGTCACCCGAACGTGCATCGAACGCCCGCACCACTCCCGCAGGCATGTCCACGCGATGGTTGTCATCGATGGCCGATCCTACCACTACGAGATCGTCAATCACCGCGGGTGGCGAGGTCATGTGATACCACCCAGAGAGATAGCCGGGCACTTCTCGCAGGCTGATCTGGCCGCTATTGCCAAAATCCGCGCAGGGTTTGCCCGTCGCAGCGTCCAGGGCAATCAGTCGAGCGTCCTGCGTCGCTTCAAAAATCCTTCTGCGGCACGGTTTCCCGGCGGTCCGCGTCGAGTCCAGCCAAGTGCTCGCGCCACGGTTCACCAGTCCATCGCCGTAGTCCAGAGTCCGATCGATCAAGGGATCATAAGCCCATCGCTGTTTTCCAGTGGCGGGGTCAAGTGCGATCACTCGGTTGAACGGCGTCGTGATATACAACGTGCCGTCCACAAGAATCGGCGTAGTTTCAAAGCCGCTTCGCTTTTTATCTCCGCTGCTTTCTTGCATCTCGCCCGTATGAAAGGCCCACGCAACCTTGAGCTTGCTCACATTGTCGCGATTGATCTGCGTCAGCGGTGAGTACCGCATTCCCCCAGCGTCATGTCCGTAATACGGCCAACCGCCGTCAGTTGCGTCTTGTGCGGAAATCTTCGGGGATACGAAGAAAAACAAGCACGCGAGAAAGAATATCTGCATGCTGATATCGTTGTTTGTGCTACTCATTCGCTTGCTGATCCTGCATCCCGTTCCGCTTGCGTTGGAGTATCGCCCAATTCGGCATTCGCATAACTGCTGATCTCGCACGACAGCAATATTTCAACATAGTCAGATTTTTCCCATTCCATTACAGTTCTCCTTGTAAATTTGAAATCGTCCACTCTTTTCTTCTTGTTTGCGCCGCGTTCTCAGGGCAACTTGAACGCGATAATGTAATCCCCCTGCTTCGTCCCCAGCTTGCCATGCCCGCCCGCCGCAATCACCAAATACTGCGTGCCCTCGATGGTGTACGTCATCGGAGTAGCCTGCCCTCCCGCCGGAAGCTGATACTTCCAAATTTCCTTGCCCGTTTCAGAATCGAACGCGCGCAGGTAGTTGTCCATCGCGGCCGACGTGAAGACTATCCCTCCCGCTGTGACCATCGGTCCGCCCAAAGTAATCGTCCCCGTGTTCATCCCCGGAATAAAACTGCCCAGCGGCACATCCCAAACCTTTTTCCCTTCAAAAAGATCGACCGCTGCCACCGTTCCCCACGGCGGAGCGTTGCACGGCAGCCCGCTCGGCGCGAGCAGAGGCGTCCGAAACATCGCGTACGGCGCGCCAGTTTGCCGCGCAAACTCCCCATGCAGCCTGTCGGAATCGGTAGCGTTTTTCCGCGCCGCATCCAGTTCTGCCCGCGGAATTAATTTCACAAACATCGGCAGCCGGTTCGTGTCTACAAATAGCAAATGTCGCTGCGGGTCGTAAGCCGCGCTCCCCCAGTTCACTCCGCCCACGTTGCTCGGAAATACCAGCGTCCCCTGCAAACTAGGTGGCGTGAAAATATCTCCAGAGCGCGCCGCCTTAATCTGCTCCGCGCACCACTGCTTCTCTTTGTCGTCCTTGCCCCACGCGTCCTCGACCGAAAGTTTCTCCGGCACCAGCGAAATGGTCGAAGCGGGCTGCGTCGGCCAAGACTCCTCCCCAGGAATGTCGCTCTTGATGACTGGCCGTTCTTCGACGGGCAGAAGTGGCACGCCAGTCAACCGGTTCAATACAAAAACGCGCCCCATCTTGGTGGTGACGGCAATCGCCGGCGTCCCATCTTTCCAGGCAAAAAGCGCCGGCTGCGATGCCACGTCATAATCCCAAAGATCGTGGTGCACCACCTGAAATCCCCACACAAACTCGCCCGTCGAAGCCCGTAGTGCCACAACCGAATTGGCCCATTTGTTGTCGCCCTTTCGATAGCCGCCGTAATAATCCGGGCTGGCACTCCCAGTAGGAATGAATGCGAGATCTTGCTGAGCATCGATAGAGATCGTCGACCACGCATTGCCAGCTCCCGTCCGCGGCGAAGTCTGATAAGCCCAGGGCGCAATCGGATCCCACGTCCAGCGCAGTTTCCCCGTTCGAACGTCAAACGCCCGCACAATTCCGCGCTCCAAAGTGACCGCGCGGTTGTCCCCCTCCGAAGATCCCGTAATGACCAGGTCCTTGTAAATTGCGGGAGCAGAAGTCTCTTGATAATCGCCAGGGTCGCGCAACTTAACTTCGTTCGTCAGATCAATTTCGCCGTTGGTTCCAAAATCCACGCAACGTTTGCCCGTATCCCCATCCAGCGCAATCAGCCGCGCGTCCAGCGTGCCGATAAAGATCCGCAACGCACAGGTTTTGCCAGCCTTCGCCGCCGCATCACGCCACGCTGAAACACCTCGAGACGTCACCTCGGAGAAGCCGTAAGGGTGTTCCAGCTTTGGGTCAAACTCCCAAATCTTCGCGCCGGTCACCGCGTTCAAAGCAATCACATGATCGTACGGCGTGCTCAAAAAAAGTTTCCCGTCGATCAAAATGGGCGTAGCTTCAAACGCCGCCTTCTTATCGAGGTCCTCGTCGTACGGCAACGCTCCCGTGCGATACGTCCACGCCACCATCAGTTGCGCCACATTGCCGCGGTCAATCTGCTTTGCGGTGGAGTAACGCGTCCCGCCCGGATCATTACCGTAATTCTCCCAACCAGCGTCAGGCGCCATCTGCGCCGTCACCATGGCGGGAAACAGGAACAAAAAGGAAAGAAGGGAGGCCCATCCCACAACCCCTCGCCCCCAAACGTCCCGTAGGGGCACGGCACGCCGTGCCCGTCCTAATTTCGCGAAAAACCAAAATTGAATTGTGAATTTCATAGCGGAATGATTATCGCGAGAAGACTCTCGGCCACAAAGCACTTGGGACGACCGGGCTCAGTTCAGGGACGAACTGGCCTTCCGCTCGCGCGGTAGTCCATTTCAGCGAGGTTTCAGTAATTCAGGACGCTGCTTCACGTACCGCCGGCTCCAACGCAACTCCGCCGCATCCTTCAAAATGACCTTGTACTCCCCGTGAAACCACGGTAGCAGCTCGCGTATCGCATCTAGCCGAACCAGGTTCCCGCGGTTAATCCGAACAAAAATCTTCGGATCGAGCGAACCAGCGATAGATTCCAGCGTTCCGCGCAGCGTGTGCGTCTTCGCTCCGCAATGCAATATCAGGTAGTTTCGATCGGCTTCGATCCACGATATCTCCCGGATCGAAACAAAATGGGCCCGTTCATTTTCGTGTACCAGCAACCTGTCAGGGAATGATCGTTCGCGCTGCAATTGCCGCAGCAGATCCTGAATGCGCGCCCCAAACCCATCGACCGATTGTGCATTCTGCTCCCGCGCCCGCCGCAACACGGTCCGGAATCGTTCTTCGCCAAACGGCTTGAGGAGATAATCAAAAGCATGCACCTCGAACGCTCGCAAAGCGTACTGATCATGCGCAGTCACAAAAACAACTCGCGGCATTTCTCTTTCTGGAATCGCCTGAACGACGCCGAATCCATCCATCCCCGGCATCTGCACATCGAGGAACACAAGGTCGGGCCGATGTTTCCCAATCGCGGCAATCGCGGATTCTGCTCCGCTGGCCTCCGCGACCACCTCCACGTCTTGCTCTTCACGTAACAGCCTTAAAATCTTGCGCCTAGCCGGCGCTTCGTCATCCACAATAAGGACTTGTAGTGTGCTTGAGGTGGCCATCAATCAAACTAAGCGGACAGCAAAACGACTAAAGACTTTTGCATGATGTACGTAAGCTGCATGCAGTCAATAACTTAAATCGACTTCTCGGCGATTTGTACGCATGCGCGTATTCAACCAAGCGTTTGAATACGCCCTTCCTCCAAATGAAATGGAACCTTCATGGTCACTTCAGCGCCCCCCGCCGGCCGGTTCGCAATTGCAAACTCCTGTTCGGTACCATATAGCTGCTCCAACCGGCCACGTATATTGGCCAATCCGACTCCTCGATCCATCGCCGCTTCGCCGCCCTGCGTTCCAAGCCCAGCTCCCGTGTCGGCGACCTGCAAAATCAGCGAGCCATTATCGCGTCTCGCGGCAATCGATATATCTATCCCCGCCCCGCCATCCTTCAAACCATGCCGCAGAGAATTCTCCACCAGCGGCTGCAAAATCAGCTGAGGCACCAGCGAATTCTCCAGCTCTGAATCCACGGAATAAGTCACCCGTAAATTCGATTCAAACCGCTTCTGCATAATTTGCAAATAAAGCCGCGTGATTTCGAGCTCCTGCGCTAGCGGGATTTCGTGCGAATTGGCCGTGCGCAGCGTCAATCGCAGCAGTTCGCTTAATTGCGTCAACATGACGTCCGCCGCCGGCACATCCTCGTACATCACCGAAGAAATCGTGTTCAAAGTGTTAAACAGAAAATGCGGCTGCAACTGCAACCTCAGATTCTCGAGTTGCGCCTGCGCCAGTTTCGCCTGCAATTCCGCCGCAGCAAGCTGTTGTGCCTGCGCAATCCGCAGCCGTTCGAAGAAGTAGTACACCAGCACGATGACCGTATAGCCCATCAAATCATTCGAGAACTCCATCGGAAACCGGAAACGCATAATGCCGTAATCGTAGCTTCCGAGGCCCATCAGAGGAGCCACGATCCACCGGCTGAGCGCCATCAAACTGGTATGCAAAAAAGAAAATCCGGCCGCCGCGACGAGATGGAAAACGACCTGACGCGTCCATCCTTTAACTTTGAATAAGTAAAAGTCGGCCACGCGCAACACCAGCGGCAGAAGGAGGAATACCGTGTAGACCCCGGTGAATTCCTCCAGAAAACGCACTGCAAAAGTTCCAGGCCGTTGGCGTGAGAGATCGTCGAGGTAGTGGTAACCGAAGAAAAGCACGAAGAGCGCCGTGTAGACGAGAAAAAGAATCCCCCACCCCTGCGCGCGCGTGAGCCCGAGCGCACCCGTCTGCTGCGTCGCGCGCGAAAGTTGCGGCCTTCGATTTGCCGTTGAGCTGGGAGCCATTGCCTCGTTTCTAGAGCGCTTGATTATGCTCCAGAACGAGCAAACGCCGAAAGGAAAGAACGTTCGGAAGAACTATTGGGATAACAATCTAGCGAAACAGGCGACCGACCGCGACTCCGAAGTCAGGTGCGCAGTCTGCCTTTGGCGGGCAGGGTCAGGAACCGCGACGGCTGCTCATGCCGGAAATGGTGCTGGCAATCGTGATGGAAACCAGAGCTACCATTGCGAATGCGAGAAGGACTACTACCACGGGAAGCCCCCTTGTAAGACACTGGTAAGAAGGGCAGGTACGCTTCCAAAGTCAACCTTTGTGTTTTCAATAACTTGCTAGTGGACAGGGCAAATTTGCGTCGCCAGAAGAGGACAAGTGTCGCTTTGAAGGCACATTTTTCCAGTAATAGTACTGACTGGCGCTGACCAAAGAGGGCCTCTCGGGGAGGACACCCAATCGCCAGCGATGGCGACCCCGACCTACCCCTTGCTCAGACGGATCGAGCCATCCCCGGTGTGTACCGTCAAGGACTGCCCCCCGCCATTCATCTTCCCATGAAGCTGCGAATTACTGAACGTTCCCTCAACGGTTACCGGCAAGCCCACGCTGATATGGCCGTCGCCTGTGCTGGCGTCAATATTGGCCTGGAAGTCGCCTGGCAGCGACAAATCCACGCTGCCGTCCCCAGTCCGTATGTTCCAACTAGAAGCCATCTTCGACCCCGGCAGGACATGCGTGTCCACGCTGCCATCGCCAGTCCTGACATTCAGCGCGTCAAACCGCCCCGCGATTCTGACATGCCCGTCCCCGCTGTCGGCATCCACCTTTCCGTCCAACTGTCGCGCTTCAATCGAGCCGTCCCCGGTGCGCAGCTTTATATCTCCCTTTAGGGTATCCACATTGATGCTCCCATCGTGCGTGTGGAGATCTATGGTCCCGGTCAGGGTATTCGCTCGGATCGCCCCGTCGCCCGTCTCGACGGTTACATTTCCATTGATGGAACTGGCTTCCACCGATCCATCCCCTGTATGTGCATTCAAATCAGCGTCTTTGGGCATGCGCACCTCAATATGTAGCCTCCGCCCGTGCGTACCCCATGAAAATCCCCAATGGCCCGTAACTCGTGCGACCAACTCTACTTGGTCGCCATTCTGATGCGCCTCAACGTGCAGGTTTTTGTCCAACTCGTAGCCTTCGTACTCGACGCGAAACTCCAAAGACTTGGAGTCGCTAGTGCTCACACGCACGCTGCCATCATTCGTATCAATCCGCACATTGGCACGTCCGCTGATCGTGTAGTTCTTGGTCCAGTCCGTAGCGCTGGCGCGGGGCGCTAGCGCTACTGCCGTAAGCAGAGCAGCAGCAGCAATCCCCAAACGAAGCACTATAGTGCGGTTGGGATACAGTTTCATGGCTCAAAGCCTCCGAAGTATGGCGTTCTAACAGTAGGTACGACACCCCGGGTCAAAATGTTCCCTTTCTAACGTTCCACCCGGCGCCATTGTGCCCAGTTTGCCCCAATAGACGCAGCTCACGGCCCGATCATCTGATAAATCCTATTCTGCTCCTGACAGCAAAATTCTATGGACGTCTATCGTTTGGCGGCGGCCTTCTTGGGAGTCGGAGATTTTTGCTTCGCCGCCCCCGGTTTTGGCCGGAGTGCCGTCAGGAACTGCTCCGTCGGGAAAGTGTTGATGACATCCTTTTTTTCGAGCCAGCCGCGCCGCGCCATCGTCACGCCGTAGCGGATAAACGCCAAATTTCCGGCATTATGCGAGTCCGTCGAAATGACCACTTTCACGCCGCGGTCCTTGCACATCCGCAGATAGACATCCTTCAAATCCAGCCGGTCGGGATACGAATTGCATTCCATGGCCACGCCATGCCTGGCGCAAGCTTCCAGTATCTTTTCCATGTCGTAGTCGAACGGATCGCGACGCAAGAGCAGGCGTCCCGTGGGGTGCGCGATGATCTGTGTGTAGGGATTCTCGATGGCCGCGAGCATCCGCTCGGTCATCGCAGCCCGATCCAAGTTGAAATAGGAGTGAATCGAGCAGACCACCACATCCAACTGCGCCAGCAATTCGTCCGAATAATCCAGCGAGCCGTCCTTCATGATGTCGACTTCGGCCCCCGCCAGCACGCGAATCCCCAGCCCTTTATCGCTCGCCTTGTGAATCTCTTTGATATGCGCGGCCATGCGCTTTTCATCCAGTCCGTTGGCCACGGTGACGGCTTTCGAGTGATCGGTGATGGCAATGAACTGGTGCCCAAGTTTCCGCGCGGCCTCCGCCATTTCTTCGATGGAATTCTTCCCATCGCTGGCTGTCGTGTGCATCTGCAAGTCGCCCTTCATATCTTTCAATTCAATCAAGTGCGGCAGTTTGTGCGCCTCGGCGGCCGTGATTTCTCCCGTGTTTTCGCGCAGTTCGGGCGGGATATAGTCCAGCTTCAGCTTCGCGTAAATCTCTTCCTCGGTGCGTCGCGCGACAGGCTTCTCTCCTTTCAGCGTGGCCAGCGCGTACTCGTTCAGCGTCAGGCCCATATCATTGGCGCGCCCGCGTAGCGAAACGTTGTGTTCCTTGGATCCCGTGAAATAAAGCAGCGCCGCACCGAAGCTTTCCTTTTCCAGCAGCCGCACGTCCACCTGCAAACCGTTCTGCAGCGTGAAGCTGACTTTGTTCTCGCCGTGCGCCAGCGTCTGGTCAATCCCGGGAAATTCCAGAATGTGCTTGGCCAGTGCATCCACTTGTTTTTGCGCGGTATGGCCGGCCCCGAGTGTCAGCAGCAAATCCAAATCCCCCACCGTCTCTTTGCCGCGCCGCAGCGATCCCGCAGGGGTCACATCCTCCACGGCCTTTCCCGCTTTCTTGATGTGCGCAATGATTTCCGCCGCCGCAGCTTCCGCCACATCGATGTGGAATCGCCCTGAGGATTTCTTGAAGACTTCAATCGCCTTTAGAATATTTTGTTCGCTCTTTTCGCCAAAACCCGGAAGGTCGCGAAGTTTGCCCTCCTTCGCGATTTTTTCCACATCAGCGACAGTCCCCGCCTTGAAGTTGGACCACAGGAACGCCACTTTCTTCGGCCCGAGCGATTGTAGTTGGAGCAAATCGAGTATTGTCGCCGGATATTTCTTCAGCAGCTTTTTCCGCAGCGCGTAATCACCGGTCTTAACGATTTCTTGAAGATGTTCGACCATGCGCTCGCCGATTCCCGGCAACTCTTCCAATTTTTCCGGCTCTTTCACGAGCTGCTCGATCGATTCCGGCAGTCCATCGATCAGTTCCGCCGCCTTTTCGTAGCTGCGGTAGCGGCCGATAATGGCGCCATCAATTTCCAGGAGTTGCGCGGTTTCGCGGAGGATGCGGGCGATCTGTTTGTTGTCCATGCGCCAGATTATAAAGCTAGATGCCCAGGAAGAACACGGGCGGAAAGTCGCGTAGGGATCAGGAGTTGGTCCTCCCGTTTCGCACAGGACAGCCCGTAGGTTCTGTGGTACAAGGAGCCAGCAACGACAGATGGCGCTGCGAGAAACCTAGTAAGGGCGGTTCCCGAGTTCCTTCTCAGACGCAACAAGTCCTCAGGCCCTAAATGATGAAGAGTCCTTTTCCCAAATTCGGGCCCGCAATCCTTCTTTCGGCGATCTTGTTTCCAAACATTCAAGTAGCATCTAGCCATGCTTCGCATACGATTTGTAAAAAGAGCAAACTCTTCACAGCTCAGAAGATTGTTGCCTGGTCCGCTCCGCCTGGGAGTGGCTTTTTCTACAAGTCGGGGCTGGCCATCGATGCTGACGGCGCTGCGCGAGCCTATCACCCAAACAACCGTCTCGGAGTGGATTCATTGGCGCATGCAGGCCATCGGGGAAACTGGTGGGCGCTGGTTACAGATAATGAAAAGGTGAGCGGAACTCCCGTCGTGCAGGGCGCGGCGGACCCGGCTCCGGGATATTATGTATCCACGACAGCTCTATATGACCGCGCCAATCCCAATCCTCGAGACCCACATCGATATGTAGACGCGGCGAATATTCCGTATGTTGTGCTTCACCCCAGAGCTCTCCATTATGCGCAACTCGGCGACTTCGCAACTGTCGTGAACCTTCACAACCGAAAAGTTTCTGCCGCTATTGTAGCGGATGAAAGCGCACCTAATCTTCCTGTCGGCGAAGGATCAATAGCCTTAGCAGAGGCATTGGGCATTGACTCCAGCCCCCGCCATGGCGGGCAGGACGGCGACGTTGTCTATGTTATTTATTCTCGTTCCGGAAATGGGAGACCAAGGAAAATCGAAGAGATTCTCGCCAACTCGAATCAATTGTTTGAGGCATGGGGTGGACTTGACAGATTAAATGCGTGTTTGGCGAACGAATAGCTGCAATAAGGGCTCTCGTAAATTTCCCGAGAGTCGCCGATGGGAGTTTCCGATTTTTGCCGGATCCTGACTAGCCAGCTAATCGGAAAATGAGCCACCGCTCGAGTCTCCACATGGGGAAGGAGCCGTAACCAGAATCAAAGAATGCCAACCGTCCCCATGGGATAGACTCTCTCTCACGAATCGGTGCGCGAATTCTCTGCATCGCAAGCAGAATTGTCCAGATTCGTCAGTCGGAGGGCAGCGTGCGTTTTTTCGTGGTGGCTGTCTTATTCTCGGTCCTGTTCGCGATGCGCACGGGCCTGGTTGCTGATGCGCAGACGCAGAAGCAAGCCCAAACGCCAACCGCGCCTGAAAAAGTCATCATCGACACGGACATCGGCGACGATATCGACGACGCCTTCGCCATAGCTCTGGCGCTCAAAAGTCCGGAACTTGAAATTCTTGGCGTCTCTACAACCTTCGGCGACACCGAAGCCAGAGCCAAAATTGTGGACCGTTTGCTTGGTGAAGCCGGGCGGACGGATGTTCCGGTACTCGCTGGCACTCCGACGCACACCACCAATGTGATGAATCAGCGCCGCTACGGGGAAGGCGGCCATTTTGCGAAAGCCTCACATCCCAACGCGGTGGACTTCATCCTCGAGCAGATTCGGCGCTATCCCGGCGAGATCAGCTTAGTCGCCATCGGCCCGCTGATAAACGTCGGCGCGTTGATCGACAAAGATCCGGCAACCTTCCTCAAACTCAAGCGTGTGGTAATGATGGGCGGTTCTATCGAATGTGGATACGGAGAACTCTGGTTTTGTCCCGAGCGCGGGCCGGACGCGGAGTGGAACATCATCAATGACATCCCCTCCGCCAAGAAACTCTTTCTTTCGGGTGTGCCGCTCTACGTGATGCCGCTAGATTCCACGCAACTGAAGCTCGACGAGGTCAAGCGCGCCTACCTCTTCAAGCAGGGCACCCCGCTCACCGATGCGTTGACGCTGCTCTATCACGAGTGGGGCCAGCAAACTCCGACTCTGTTCGATCCCGTGACGGTGGCTTTCATCCTCGATCCAAAGATCTGCCCCGTCCAACCCATGCACATCCGCGTGGACGACAAAGGCTTCACCCGCAAAGAATCCGGCGTTCCAAACGCCCAAGTTTGTATGCATTCTGACGCAGACGCTTTTTTCCGCCTCCAAATCGGCCGCCTCGTCTCACCGTAGGTATCGCCACCGGACCGCAGGCGCTCGGTCTTTACCTCATTACATCCTTACTTCATTATTTCCTCTCAGTAGTGTCCCAACGTTAGGTGAACAGAATCAATTGGTTATCGGAAACGCGTTGAATTTCGTCGGTCATCGTTTGTGCAAGTAGTTGATCCAACGGGATTTTCTCGAACATGGTCAGGCTGAGGATCTGTAGGATTTCATACAGGCTGGCCGAAAGATGTAGTCGCTTTTTGACGATGGCGACCAGAACGTAGGCGGAAACGGCTATCCAGATTTGTGACCTGACTGCGTTTTCCGAAGTTCCAAAGAACGCTTTGATTCGCAGATGCTGCTTGATCCATTTGAAGAACAGCTCCACTTGCCAACGACAGCGGTATAGCTCGGTGATCGTAAATGCTGGCAAGACAAAATTGTTGGTTAGAAAAATGAGGGGCTTGGCGGTTTCAGGATCCTTGAAGCGGATGCGCCGCAGCGGTGCCTCGAAACCTTGATGCGAGTAGAAGCCAGTGAGGACGACACTCTGGTCGCAGATCAACCCGGTCTCGCGATCGACCGGATGCGAGTAGCGCCGTTGAACCTTGAGGTTCGACTTGCCACGGGTCACGAAGAAGCTGCCGGCCTCGTGGAAGCGATAGAGGCGTTCGAAGTCCAGGAAGCCACGATCCATGATGTAGAAAGCGCCCGGCTCGGGCAGCAGTTGGTCGAGGATGTTGACCTCGTGCACCTTACCATCACTAATGTGAATGAAAGTGGGGATGTTGCCGCGCAGATCGAGCAGCGTATGCAGCTTGATAGCTGCCTTGGCCGTGCGGAACACCGCCCACGGAAATACCGACAGACACAGATCGATAGTCGTGGTGTCGAGCGCGTAGACGGTTTCTCGCAGATCGACGCCGAAGGACTCCTGCGCATACAACGGCCGGGCGATGCCGATCAAGCTCTGGGCAAAATCGGCGTAGATGCGCCAGTCGCGCACAGCGTTGGCATTGGCCAGCGTGTTGCGAGCCACCATCGAACGAATCCCGAGATGATAGAGCTTGGAACTCTGTGCACGCAGGCATACTTCAATGTCTCGAAGACTCTCCCGAAAGGTCAACTGAGCGAACGCCATGCACAGGAATTGATCCAGACACGAGAAGGACTTCACTTTGAACGTGCCCCGATAGCGGGTGACGCAACGGCGGAAGGTGGTCAACGGAAGATGCTGCATCAGTTGCGCGAACACCAGCTTGCCTCGGTTCATCGATGCCCCCCACGGAGTTATGCTTCGCAGGGTGGCAGGATCGGCATTCGCAGATCAAATCGAGACCAAGAGAATTTGCCGGTTATGCTTTTCTCATCAATAATTTACGGGAACCGAGAGTCACGACGTTGGGACACTACTGATTTCCTCTCTGAAATAAAAAAAGACCGGCAAAGGGGCGCCCTCTGCCGGCCAAATGATGCCTGGTTTTTTTTACGCTGGCTTTTGCACGTTCGCTGCCTGGGGGCCCTTCGGTCCCTGGACGATTTCGAACTCTACCGTATCTCCTTCCTGCAAGCTGCGGTAGCCATCTCCCAAGATTGCGGAATAATGAACAAATACATCTGGACCATCGTCGCGCCCTATGAAGCCATACCCTTTTGAATTATTAAACCATTTGACGGTTCCTTGCACCGATATGCTCCTCCCTCATGGAGACCTGGATGTTTCTCCGGGCGGCTAATTTGAAATGAAAGGAGCCGCCTCCTCGTAATAAATTGCGCGGAGTGTACCAGAATGAGGCATTCAGTCAAGAGAGCATTGTTTTCCCTGTCAAGCCTCGTTAGAAATGTCCCCCTCTTTACCTCGTTAGAAGTGTCCCTTTTTTTTGCTTTGTTGTTGTCATTGGGGCCTCCGCCGGAGCGCAGCCCTGCGCCGCGGTTTGGGCGGCGCGTTTAGGGCGAAGCGGAGGCGGAGGCCCCAATGAGTGCTGACATTTGCGTTCGATCCAGCAACAGCTGCTTTCTTCTTTCCTCATGGCCTTCCCGCCACGGATGGTTCGGGGCAGGTTTGCTTCTTCCGTGCTGGGCAGGCTCGCGTTGCGGCCTTGCCTTTGGTGCCGGGACCACGCTCGGCCGCGACACCAGATCTTCGTACTCGATGCGTTCATTCCTATAGCGCACCTCAACGGCTCCGTCCTCCCACTCACAGATCAATGCCTTGCTCTGTGTCGGCCCGTACCGCCGGTTCTGCGGCTGGAGCTGCAGAAAATGCCCGCGGTACTGCACCACCCAATCGTTGCTGATCCATCGTTCCGTCTCTAGTCGAAAAACCTCTCGCAACCTCGCCGCACTTGGCGTCCGCAGGTGGTAGTCCTCGGGTCGCGCTGCTTCCCGCGCAAATCGTCGGTTGTGCTCAGAAAGATATTCCGCTTCCAAATACGCATTCGCGGCTTCGTAATCCTGGATCCCCTTGCGCCGCAGCTTCTTTACCAGGCGATCTTGATGTACCCCGTTGTTTCGTTCCACGCGACCTTTCGCTTGCGGTGAATTTGCCGCGATGATGCGGATCTCCAGCCGCTCGCACATGCGTCCGAACTGCGTCGTAGGCGCCTTTCCTCGCAGTCGCTCTCTTTCTGTTGGCTCCCGCTTATAGACGTTCTTCCAATCCGTGTACAACGCCCGGGGAACTCCATGCTTCTCAATCCACGATCGCAGTACCCCCGCCGCTGCCCAGATTGTCTCTTGTTCTCCCATCCGGCAGTTCGTATCTCCCGTGGCGTCATCCACCATGTTCATCAGACAACCTCGAGGCCCTCGTTCTTCAAACCAGGCATGGAAACTTCCATCCAACTGCACCAGGTCGCCAAAGTGCTCCCGCCGTGCTCTCCGCTTCCGGTGGGCTTTCCGTCTCCGCATGCGGCTCCACAGCCCCTCCGCTAGCATCCAGCGTCGCAAGGTCTCTTCTCCCACTTCCAGCCCATCCTCATCCGCTAAGTGCTCCGCTGCCAGCGTCGGTCCAAATCGCTTCTGCTCCGTTCCCGAATACTTCTTTCGGATCAGCTGCAGAACCTTCCGCCGAAACTCCTCCGGCTTCGCGCGGTTCGAACCTCTTCCCGCACTGCGGTGCTGCAGACCCTTCGCTCCTTCCCCTCGATACCGCTTCCAGAGTCTCTTCGTCTGCCGGTAACTCAACACCAGTATCTTTGCCGCATCGGTCAACCGAAGTGTCTTGCTCTTCACCCGCCCCAATACCTCTGCGCGCCGAAGTTCCCTCGTGCTCATCGCCGTCCTCTTCAACCGGACCTCCTCTGGAGGTCACAGTGTAGGGGACATTTCTAACGAGGCCAGAAGGGGGCATTATCAAAGAGGTGCAACAGAGAGCATTGTTTTCCCCTGTGTCAAAAAAAGAACGTTTTCTTGGGTATAAAAACGATTCAGTACAAGATTTCCGCCTTTTCTATTGCGGAATCAGTTCGCGAGTCCTCGCAACTCCAAGTGAACGCAGGGTTTGCCTCGCCGCGGTACGTGCACTGAAACATTTGTTTCAATGGACGACTTTCCGCACAAAATCGACTTATTTCTAGGGTGAGGACTGCGTCGAGTAGCTCACCGGGCGCAAAATCTCGAAAAGATTGTTGTAGTCATCAGTCCAAAGCCGCAAATGCGGCGGTATCGTGATGGTTTCGCTGCCAGCAAACGTTTCTGGTTTGTTCAGAAATTCCTGATTCCGCGTAACCAGCACCCAATCCGCGGAGGAAACCATCATCGACGTGTCTTCGTCACTCGAAATGAGTCGCGTTGCGTAGTCGGCGTCTTCCGCCAGCAGTTTCACCACCGGCGCGAGTTTCAGATACGTGTTCGACGTGTGCACTGCGAGAATGCCGCCCGGCTTCAGATGACGGAAGTAAACAGCAAACGCTTCTCTGGTGAGCAGATGCACGGGGATGGAGTCGCCCGAGAAAGCATCGACAGCCAATACATCGAATTGCTGCGACGGCTCGCTTTCCAGCGAAAGCCGCGCGTCTCCCAGAATGATTTCGGTCTTCGCCGGACTCTGCTTGAGAAACGTGAACCAGCCATTCGCGACCGCGATGACTTGCGGATTGATTTCGTAAAATCGGAACGAGTCTCCCGGCTTTCCATAGGCTGCGAGGGTTCCCGTACCCAGGCCAATCACTCCGACTCGCTTCGGACCATCGCAGCAAAATCGCAGAGCCAGGCCTACGCCCGATCTTCTCCCGTAGTAAGTCGTGGGACTGCGATTCTCCGGAAAGGAGAGATATTGCGCGCCATGCTCGATCGTTCCGTGAACCAAACTGCGGTACGGCAGTTGGAGACCGATTTTAAATTCCTGAATGCGGAGCGCTCCATAAAAATTCCGCATCATCGCGACAGTGCTCTCTCGCGTCGTTCGAACATTAGAGACCAGCACCGCGCCCATCGAAACGGTCACACAAGCCCAAAAAAGTCGCGCCGACCATCCTTCGGGCCAGAGAACCACGGTTGCAAGAAGCGCGGCAAGCAGCAAGACGATTGGCAGTTCGAAAATCCCAGAAAGAATATGCGGAGCGAGCAAGCCCACGCATGCCGCGCCAAGAGCCCCTCCGAGGGCAATAATTAGATAAAACGAGGTGAGGTAACGCACCGAAGGTTTTCTTTGTGCCAGTTCGCCATGACAAAAAAAACAAACAACAAAGAGCGCCGAGCAGAAAAGCGGCACGCTGATCTGAATGGCGTGCGTGATCGAAGAATCATAAATCGCGTAGCCTGCCGCACCCAGAGCGACTGCCAGCAGACGTGCCACAAACCAGCGCGAATAGAGCTTGCGCTTGGCAAACACCAGCGCAAAAGAAAGTAAATAGAGCGCGAGCGGAACGACCCACAGGAGCGGCACTGGCGCGACGTTTTCTGAAAGATGATTCGTGACCGCGAGGAGCATCATCGATCCGCAGGCAGAGAGACTCAGCCATAGAAACTTGGCCGTGAATGTAGGCGGCGATTCTTCGTACGACGATTCGGGCACTGCGCGAGCAATCGGATTGTAGTTGCGGCTGATCCACGCGGAAAGCGCGCAGCACGCGACGAACAGACCATAGCTTGCGGACCATAGCGCGGCTTGATGGCGAGAAGAAAGCTGCGGCTCGATCAGGAAAGGAAAACTCAGAAGAGCGAGCAGGGAAGCGATATTGGAAAGAGCGAAGAGGTGATACGGCGAACGGCCGGGGGCGCGCCTCGCGTACCACGTTTGCAACAACGGGCTGGTGGCACTGAGCAGGACAAAAGGGAGTCCGATCGAAAAAGTGAGCAGGCCGAGAATGCGCCATGCGGGATCGACTTGCACATGCGAGCGCCAAAACATTTGTGGGGCAATGGGCAGCCACAGCAGGCTGACGAGGAGAAGGCCCAGGTGCAGGACGGATTGGCGTCCTGGTGTCAGACGGCGAATAGTTGTATCTGCGTAGAGATAGCCGAGAAGAAGCGCGGATTGAAAAAAGACCAGACATGTGGCCCAGACGGCCGCCGATCCTCCGAACCACGGAAGAATTAATTTGGCGATGAGCGGTTCGATCAGGAAAAGAAGAAACGCTCCGAGAAGAATCGTTGCGGCGAACAGTAGCCGCTGCGCTATGGGGAATGAATCAGGAGTGCTGGTAGCGTCGATGGGGTTTGCTGCGTCTTCGCGCTCGTTTGTATTTGCAGAATTCGTCAGCACGATGTTGGGTTCAGCGGAGCAGCGTG
Organism: uncultured Acidobacteriota bacterium; assembly: GCA_963833345.1. Classification (GTDB taxonomy): domain Bacteria; phylum Acidobacteriota; class Terriglobia; order Acidiferrales; family UBA7541; genus Acidiferrum. The sequence continues at coordinate 335,847 of CAWHXI010000002.1, forward strand.
GGATGAGGGGAAAAAATCTCGCATCGTGTTGTGGATGCTCCTTACGGAATCAGGAACGAACCAGGAAGCGCAGATAGTACAGGATTCCGGCGACGGATTTGGCGTCGCGAATTTTGTTGCGGCGAATCATCTGTTCGATTTCGCCGTGCGTGAAGGCTTTGCAGGCAATCTTCTCGTCTTCTTCCGGCTCGGCCTTGCCTGGAGTTAGGTCTTCGGCGAGAAGAATGTACATGCGCTCTTCGAGAAAACCGGGCGTGGGAAAAATGTCGAGGAAAACGTGGAAACGTTTAGCGCGGTAGCCCGTTTCTTCGATCAGTTCGCGAGCGGCGGCGCGCCGGGGATTTTCGCCGTTGTCGATGCGGCCGGCGACAAGTTCCCAGAGAAATTGCCGCGCAGCATGGCGGTACTGTCGAATCATGACGATGCGTCCATCGGGCAGCGCGGGAAGAACGACGACGGAGCCGGGGTGCGTGATGACTTCGCGCGCGACGCGCAGGCCGCTGGGTTCGATGATTTCATCGCGGCGAATGCCGAAGACTGGGCCTTTGTAAATTACTTTGCTGCGGAGGATTTTGGCCGTGGTACGGCTGGCTGCTTTGGGCGGCATAGTGCGTACGTTTTCTCCGGCGATATCATACACTGTAGAGGCCGGGCTTTAGCCCGGCAATGCAGCGAAGAGACGTAGCGCCGGGCTTCAGCCCGGCTCTTTGCGTAGCCCAGCAGAATCGCTAGAACATGCCGATCAATACCATCATCGTGGACGACGAGAAGCCGGCGCGGGAAGAACTCGCGTTTTTGCTGAAGGCGTTTCCCGAAGTCAACATCATCGGGCAAGGGAAGAACGGCGTGGAAGCCGTAGCGCTGATCAAGGAGCACTCGCCCGATCTCGTTTTCCTGGACGTGCAAATGCCGGGGCTGGACGGGTTTGGCGTGCTGAAAAAATTGGTCGAGCGGAAAATGAAAATGCCGCATGTGGTGTTTGCGACGGCGTTCGATCAATACGCGGTTCAGGCGTTCGACGTGAACGCCGTGGACTACGTCTTGAAGCCGTTTGATAAGGCGCGCATCTCCAAAGCCATTCAGCGCGCGAAAAAAATGCTGGACACGCAAACGTCGACAACGGAGCGGCTCGAACAACTCGTAAGCCAGCTCGGCGCGGCGAAAAGCGCTCCGCAAAAGGTGAAAGTGCTGGTGCAGTCGCAGCAGCGGCTCTTGCTGGTGAACGCAGAGGACGTAATTTTCGCGACGTTTGTCGGCGGCTCAATTTCCGTTGTGACGCGAGACGTAGAAGGCTCGTCGAACTACCGCACACTGGAAGAGCTGAACGCGACGCTCGATTCCGAGTCGTTCTGGCGGCCGCACCGCTCGTTTCTTGTGAACACGCAACACATCAAGGAAGTTGTGCCGTGGTTCAACTCCACCTTCATCCTAAAAATGAACGACAAAAAATCCACCGAAGTCCCCGTAAGCCGCGTCCAAGCCAAGCGCCTCCGCGAATTGTTCAAGCTGTAGGGTGTTCGGATACTCTGATGGATGATCTGCGACTCTTCGAGGACAACCGAAAACCGTCGGACGATCAGCAGCCCGATGAACCGAGAGACTACATTATCTATTTTTTCTTCTTCATTGCCGTGACTGCGTTCGTTGCAGTTCTCACTCACTGGAGTGAAAACGGAACTGGTTGGGGGATCGGAACCGCGGCACTGGTCGGCGCTTACTACGCTGGCCGCCTGATCACCAGCTTCAGAAACCGCCAGTAGGCTGATTCCCACGAGTTGGGCGGCGCTCCCCCCTCGTGATAGCATCGTGCGTACCTCGCGTACATTCAACTGATGGATTTTTCGCTCAACGACCACCAAAAACTGATACGGGATACGGTTCGCCAATTCATGGAGGCAGAAGTGCGGCCTTCGGTGAAGCAGCGCGACCGCGAAGAGCGTTTTCCTGCCGAAGAAATCAAAAAACTGGCGGAGCTGGGCTGCTGCGGGATGATGATTCCCGAGGAGTGGGGTGGGCCGGGGCTCGATACGCTTTCGTATGTCTTGATGCTGGAGGAAGTGGCGCGTGTGGACGCGGCGATGGCCACTTCGCTGAGCGTGACGAATTCGGCGGTGCAGGTGCCGCTGACGAAATTCGGCACCGAAGAGCAGAAGAAAAAATATTTGCGCCGGCTGGCAACGGGAGAAATTCTCGGCTCGTTCTGTCTGACGGAGCCGGCGGCCGGCTCGGATGCGGCGGGCATTCAGGCCCGCGCTGTGGCGACTGCAAGGGTTGGCGCTGGGCTGGGAGTCCGATCCTCTCCGGTACCCGCGTTTGCGCCCGCAGCGGACGCCGCCTGGAGCGGAGCGCCGCTTGGTACGCCGAGCGGAGATGTTTATCGGTTGAATGGCACGAAGACTTGGGTGTCCAACGGGCACGTCGCGGGTTTGTTCATAGTATTTGCAAAGACCGATCCGGACGCGGGCAGCAAAGGCATCACCGCGTTTCTGGTTGAGCCGGGGTTTCCGGGGTTCAAGGTCGGACGGCATGAGGACAAGATGGGTCAGCGAAGCACGCCTGCCGTCGAGATTTTGCTGAATGATTGCGAAGTCCCGCGCGAGAATCGGCTGGGCGAAGAGGGGCAGGGGCTGAAGATTGCGTTGAGCGCGCTCGACGGCGGACGGATCGGGATTGCGGCGCAGGCGCTTGGGTTGGCGCAGGGGGCGCTCGACGAGTCGGTGAAGCATGCCAAGGCGCGGCGGGCGTTTGGGAAGTCGATTGGCGAGTTTCAGGCGATACAGTGGATGCTGGCGGACATGCAGACGGAGATCGAGGCGGCGCGCGGGCTAGTCTATCATGCGGCGTGGCTTAAGGATACGCACCCGGGGAAGCTGGGGGCGGCGTCGTCCAAAGCGAAGCTCTATGCCAGCGAGATGGTGAACCGGGTGGTGGCTAAGGCGGTGCAGATTTATGGGAGCTCGGGCTATTCGCGCGAGTCGGATGTCGAGCGAATGTATCGCGACGCGCGAGTGATTACGATTTATGAGGGGACTAGCGAGATCCAGAGGACGATTATTGCCCGGGAGCTGCTGGGAAATTCGGGCAAGGGTTAGCCGTAGCAAACACTCCCCCTGAATTTGTAAATTTTTGATTTCAAGGGACTTACTGGAAACCGGGTTGTAAGTGTAAGAAAACACAGGGGCAAAAAAATGCTTTCGGTCTGCTCTCTGAGAGAGCAGATTTGCTCGCTGGGCGCATGTGTTTGAGTTAGTTCCAATATGGGAAAGCTGAAACGTGCGCGGAAGGATACGGAGGGAATGATATCGTGGGAGTTAGCTATTTGTCAAGGAAATGATGGGATTTTGGCGCCGAAAAGACAAAAGTTTTACACAGAGGACACGGAGAGCACAGAGGTCACAGAAAAGAGGAGAGCGGGTTGACGACAGGGGCTGAAGGGAAGAAGGGGAGTCGGGTGGTCAGCGGGATGCGGCCTACGGGTAGGCTGCATATCGGGCATTACTTTGGGGCGCTTGAGAATTGGGTACGGTTACAAAATGACCCGGGGTATGAGTGTTTTTACTTTATTGCGGATTGGCATGCTTTGACTAGCGACTATGCGGATACGTCGGGGGTGGCGCAGAACACGATTGAGATTATGACGGATTATTTGGCGGCGGGGTTGGATCCGGCTAAGTCCGTGATTTTTCAGCAGTCTTTGGTGCCGGAGCATGCGGAGTTGCATTTGTTGTTGTCGATGGTGACGCCGCTGAGTTGGCTCGAAAGGGTGCCGACGTATAAAGAGGCGTTGGAGCAGGTTAAGGATAAGGACCTGCACAATTATGGGTTTTTGGGGTATCCGTGCTTGCAGACGGCGGATATTGTGATTTACAGCGAGGAAGGAGCACAGCTTTACGTGCCGGTCGGGGAGGATCAGGTTTCGCATGTGGAGCTAAGCCGGGAGATTGTGCGGCGGTTTAATGCGTTCTTTGGATTGTCGTTCGAGGATAAGTTCTATTCCGCCGTAAATCTCTTCAGCTCCGATCCAGACAAATTCGCGGTCGAGTTGAGTGTACTGAGCGTACTCTTCGAGCAAGCTAAGCCGTCGGGCCAGAAGCCAAGTCACGTTGACAAAGAGGATCTCATTCGATCAGTTCGGAGGTATGCGACAGAACTAGGAGTCAAGAACTTCCTTGAACAGGATGAACGACGCAGGGAGTACGCATCATTTCGCGACGTTCTCACTGAGCCGTACCATCTCCTTACGCACACTCCGCGGATACCGGGACTGGATGGGCGGAAGATGTCGAAGAGTTATGGGAATGCGATTACTTTGAGCGAGACGGATGAAGAGATACGGAAAAAGACGAAGGTGATGGTGACGGACCCGGCGCGGAAGCGGCGGACGGATCCGGGAAATCCGGACGTGTGTCCGGTGTACGACTGGCATAGACTGTTCTCTGCGGGGGAGCCGGGGCGGTTGGAGTGGGTGCGGCAGGGGTGCACGACCGCTGGGATTGGGTGCATTGAGTGTAAAGCGGCGATGGCCGAGAATTTTATCAAGTGGATTGGGCCGAAGCGTGAGGCGCGAAACAAGTGGGAGAACGATCCGAAGGGCGTCCTTGAAATCATTGAGGACGGGTCGAAGAAGGCCAGAGTCGAAGCAAAGAAGACGATGGACCGGGTGAGGGAAGCGGTGTTTCATTGGAAGGACAAGAGGAAGGAGATTGGTGGCGATGCGGAGGTACCGAGGTAGGGCTGAAGATGGGTTTTAACACAGAGGTCGCAGAGGGCACGGAGAAGACGAAAAACCGAGAAGCATGCAGGCTTGGAAGTCGACTTTACAGAGCACCCTACGCGAAGAGAATAGAGATATAATTCCCGGCAATTATGGGCCTTGCTGCTGGGTCAAGACTTGGACCTTACGAGATAACAGGGCCGCTGGGGGCGGGCGGGATGGGAGAGGTGTATCGGGCGCGGGACACGCGGCTCGAGCGCACCGTGGCGATTAAGATCTTGCCCGCGCAGCTTTCCGCCGATCCGGGGCGTAAGCAGCGATTTGATCGCGAAGCAAAGACCATTTCTGGATTAAATCACCCGAACATTTGTGTGTTGCATGACGTGGGTAGTCAGGATGGCGTGGATTACCTCGTGATGGAGTGCGTCGAAGGGGAGACGCTGGCGAAGCGTTTGGAGAAGGGGCCATTGCCGGTCGAGCAGGCGGTGAAGTTTGGAGCGCAGATCGCGGATGGGCTGGACAAGGCGCATCGCAACGGCGTAGTCCACCGGGATTTGAAACCGGCAAACATCATGCTGACGGCGACGGGAGCGAAGCTCCTGGATTTTGGGTTGGCGAAGCCGGCGGCGCCATTGACGAGCGGGTTGACCTTGACGGCGGCGGCGCAATCCCCGGTGACGGAAGCGGGCATGGTCGTGGGGACTTTTCAATACATGTCCCCGGAGCAGGTCGAAGGGAAAGAGGTGGATGGGCGGAGCGATATTTTTTCGCTGGGCGCCGTTTTGTACGAAATGGTGACCGGCAACAAAGCGTTCGAAGGGAAGAGCCAGCTGAGCGTGGCGTCAGCAATTCTGGAAAAAGAGCCGGCGCCGATCAGCAGCGTCAAGCCAATGACTCCGGCGCCGTTGGATCGCGCGATGCGGCGTTGCTTGGCGAAAGATCCGGAGGAAAGGTGGCAATCGGCACGTGACCTGGCGCTGGACCTGAAATCGATCGCGGAACTGGGACCTCAGAGCGGCGCGTCTGCGACAGGGATTGGCGGCAAGAAAACTCGTGAATGGACCGCCTGGATTGTGGCACTCGTGTGCGCGCTGGCTGCGGTGACGCTCGCTGCACTGCATTGGGGACGCGCGCCGGAGAAAGCTCGGCTTGTTCGCGCATATGTAAAGCCGACACCTGGTTCGACATTTGTCCTGTCGGGTCAGATGTCCGGGTTTTCGTTGTCGCCCGACGGGCTCCGATTGGCGTATGTGGCGCAAAATGCGAGCGGCAGAGCCTTGTTGTGGGTGCGGCCAATCGATTCGCTGCAGGGGCAGGTGCTTGCGGGCACGGAGGACGCTGGGTACCCATTCTGGTCGCCCGACAGCCGAACGATTGGGTTTTTCGCCGGGGGAAAACTGAAGAAAATCGATGCCTTGGGTGGCCAACCCTTGACGCTAGGCGACGCCCCGAACGCGCGCGGAGGTACGTGGAACCAGGACGGCGTGATTATTTTCTCGCCGAATATCAACGCATCTCTGATGCGAATTTCGGCATCCGGGGGAACTTCAATTCCTTTGCGTCCGATGGACGGCCAGAAGGGCGAGGTAACCCACCGCTGGCCGCAGTTCTTGCCGGATGGGCGCCACTATCTTTACCTGGCGGGCTCGTCGTTTGGTTTCAAGGGCGACCCGACGAACGTGATTCTGATTGGCTCGCTGAATTCGACGGAAAACAAGGTCCTCATGCACACGCACGGAGACGTGCTGTACGCATCCGGCCGCATTCTTTTCTTGAGACAAAATACGCTGATGGCGCAATCGCTGGATGCGAAACGCCTGGAATTGACGGGTGAAGCGTTTCCCATCGCGGACCCCGTGCAGCAGGATGAGCTCACGCTGCACACGGCGTTCACAGCATCGCAAAACGGCTTGCTCGCGTACCTGGAGGGCAGCGACACCGCGGCGCGCGAACTGGTCTGGTTGGATCGCAGTGGGAAGAGAGTGGGAGCGATTCCCGGGGCGGACGCATACGTTTCACCGCGCATCTCGCCGGACGGAAAAAGCCTGTTGTTCACGCTCAGTTCCGCGGGATCCGATATTTGGAGATACGACCTAGAGCGAGGAGTGAAAACGCGGCTGACATTCGGCGGCGCTTCAGGGGTGGCAAACTTGTACCCGGTGTGGTCACCGGACGGACAACGAATGACTTACACCACGGTGCGAAGCGGCAAGTTTGGATTTGTGCAAAAACCCGCGGATGGTTCGGGAAGCGAACAGCTGGTTCTGGAAACTAGCGGCCATGTGAAATACGTGAATGATTGGTCGCCGGACGGAAAGTTCCTCGTGTACCAAGATTACCAACACGGAGCCGCGGGGGTTTTCGCAATACCGCTGAGCGGTGAGCGAAGACCGTTTGCGGTACAGCAGGATCCGGTGTTCACAATGCTGCGCGCCGCGTTCTCACCAGATGGCAAGTGGCTGGCGTATTGTTCGAGCGAAGCCGGGGAGTTGAGGGTGTATGTCGTACCTTTCCCCGGACCGGGGGGAAAGTGGCAGGTGTCCGCCGGCAGCGGGGATAGCCCTCGCTGGAGGCGCGATGGCAAGGAACTTTTCTATTTGACGACCGACAACAAAATGATGGCTGCGGAAATCAAGGCCAGCGGGTTGAGTTTTGCGATTGCCGGCGTAAAGCCGTTGTTTGAGACACAAGTATACCGGGCCATTGTTGGCGCGTACGACGTCAGCGCGGATGGGCAGCGGTTTCTGATCGTGTACGAACCGGGGCAGCCGAATGCGGCGATCAGTTTGGTGGAGAATTGGGATGCGGAATTGAAGAAATGAATTTTGCGGCGGCGGCTGACACTTGTGGAGTGGCGCTGTTTCGCTGAGAGGCCCGGAAACCAGTGTATCATTGACGGATAGAGAATTTAGAAGCGAGAAGTAAGGAAACAGGAAAAGAATGGCGACGCCAGGGAATAAATTGACGCGGGATGCGGCTTACAAGGTGAACATACCTTTGTATGAGGGGCCCCTGGACCTGCTGCTTGATTTGATCAAGAAGCAGGAGATGAATATTCATGACATTCAGATTTCTTTGATTACGGCGCAATACCTGGAGTATTTGCACAAGTTGGAAGAGTTGAATGTAGATGTGTCGGCGGATTTTATTTATATGGCGGCGACTTTGATTTACATCAAGTCGAAGATGCTTTTGCCGCCGGATCCTTTGGGTGTGGAAGAGGGCGTCGAGAGCGATCCGCGAGCAGAGTTGGTGCAGAGGTTGGTGGAGCACGAGAAGTTTAAGAATGCGGCGCAGCTTTTGTATCAGAAGCAGCAGATTGAAGAGAATGTTTGGTCGAAGCCGGACAAGTCGCTTTATAACGACGAGGGGACTGAGGGCGAGCTTGTGGTCTCGCTTGTGGATTTGGTGAAGGTGTTTCAGCAGGTTTTGGAGCGGCGGAAGGAAGTTTCGCGGATTGAGTTGCAGCACGAGCAGTTTACCGTGGCGCAGATGATTGCGGCGTTGCGGGCGCAGATTTTGGCTAGCGCGGATAGCATGGTGAACTTGATTCAGTTTTTTGAGGCTTGTCCTTCGCGGCACGCGATGATTGTGGCGTTTCTGGCTGTTTTGGAGATGGTGAAATTGCAGGCGGTGGGATTGGCGCAGGAGAAGCAGTTTGGGGAGATTGTGGTGAAGAAGGGGAAGGCGTTTGATGTGATTTTTGATGAGGCGGGAGGGATTAAGCAGATTGATGAAGAGTATAAGTGAGGCTGGAAGAAGTAATGACGTAATGAGGTAAAGAAAAAAGATTCGGAATTTACACAGAGGACACAGAGGGCACAGAGTTCGCAGGGAAGAGAGAGTTCAGCATGACGAATGAAGAGAGAAAAGCGGCACTCGAAGCGATTATTTATGCGGCGGACGAGCCGGCGACCATCGAGCAGTTGGCTAAGGCGCTGGGCGAGGAAAAGCTGGTCGTGCAGGCTTCGCTCGATGAGCTGGTGGGGAGTTATGGGTCGGAGGAGCGCGGGATTGAGATTCGGGCGGTGGCGGGCGGGTACAAGCTTTATACGAAGCCGCAGCAGCATGATGTGGTGCGGAGATTTATCAAGAGTTTGCGGCCGCCTTTGCGGTTGACGATGCCGGCGCTCGAAACGCTTGCGGTGATTGCTTACAAGCAGCCGGTGACTTCGCCGGAGATTTCTGAGATTCGCGGAGTGAATACTTCGGGAGTGATCAGCACGCTTTTGGATAAACGGTTGATTGCGACCGCGGGGCGCAAGGAAGTGATTGGGCGGCCGATCCTTTATAAGACTTCGAAGGAATTTTTGATGCGGTTTGGGTTGAGCGATTTGGAAGAGTTGCCGAGTTTGAAGGAGTTTGAGGCTTTGGCGCGCGAGGCGCTGGGGAGTGATGAGGGAGTGGCGCCGACTTCGGCGGAAGATTATCGTGAGGGCGAAGTCGGGGTTACTGGGAACGCGGCGGCCGAGAGTCGCGAGGGAGTGGCGACAGAAGTCGTGGAGTCGGACGGCCATTCGCACAACAGTGCGTCCGAGGCTATCGCACATGTACAAGAGGAACTTGCTGAAGCGGAGGCGTTTCGCGAACACGAGGCGCTAGCGACGTCCGAGGGGATGCCCTCGGGTCAATTGGATGAGGACCCTCCACCCCCTGTAGTTAAGTCGACGGCAGCCGGAGAATAGGTTTCCCACCGGAAAGACGGGCACGGCGTGCCGTGCCCCTACGAGACAAAACCGAATGCAAGAGAGATTGCAGAAGATTATTGGGCGGGCGGGGATTGCTTCGCGGAGGCATGCGGAGCAGCTCATTTTGAGCGGGCAGGTGCGCGTCAACGGCGTTGTCGTGCGTGAGTTGGGGACAAAGGCCGATCCCGCGACCGACAAGATTGTCGCGGCGGGGCGCGCCGTCGGAACCGTGGCGCAGAGGAATATTTATTTGGCTTTGCATAAACCGCCGGAAGTGGTTTCAGCGATGGCCGATCCTGAGGGGCGGAAGACTTTGCGAAATTGTTTGCGTGGGTTGCCTGAGCGGGTGTTTCCGGTGGGGAATTTGGAATATGCGGCGTCGGGTCTGGTGTTTTTGACGAATGACGGGGATTTGGCGGCGGAGATGTTGAAGAACTGGGCGCACATCGAGCAGGTGTATCACGTCAAGGTGAAGGGGATGCTGACTTTGTCGGATTTGGATCGGATTGGAAAGGAAGTTGGATTGAGGATGAAAACGGTGCGGCAGCCGGACGCTACGCGCGGGCGGGCGGCGAATTTTTGGTATGAAGTGCGGATGCGGGATTCAAAGAAGGATGAATTGCGGCGGCTTTTGATGAAGGAGATGCATCCGGTGGAAAAGTTGATGCGGATTGGGTTGGGATCACTCTCGGTGGAGGGACTGCCGCGGGGGAGATACCGATTGCTTGCGGAGAAAGAGATCGTGGCCTTGCGTGCGAGCTTGAAACCAACGAAAAAAGAGAAAGATAACGCAGAGACGCAGAGAGCACCGAGACCGCGCAGAGAAGATCGAGCCTCCAAAAATCGCAGTGACTGACATGCAGGAAAGATTGCAGAAAATAATGGCGGCTTGTGGGGTGGCATCGCGACGCAAGGCGGAAGAGATTATTTTGGCGGGGCGCGTGACGGTGAATGGCACCGTTGTGCGCGAGCTCGGGACGAAAGCGGATGTGGAATCGGATTTTATCTGCGTGGATGGCGCGGCGATCGCGAAGCCAGAGAAGTTGCTTTATTTTATGTTGAACAAGCCGAAGGGGTACGTGACTACCGTAAGCGATCCAGAGGGGCGGCCCACGGTGGTGCAGATTTTGGGGAAGAGTGTGGGAAGGGTTTATCCCGTAGGACGACTGGACTACGCGAGTGAGGGATTGCTTCTGATGACGAATGACGGCGCGCTGGCGGCGAAAATGATGAAGGCCGGGTCGCACATGCCGAAGACGTATTTGGTGAAGGTGAGCGGAAAGCCAGATGAGAAAAGGATTGCGCGGTTGCGTGCGGGGATTGTGATTGAGTTGGAGGATGGGAGGAAGGTGAAAACTTCGCCGGCGAAGATACGGTTGTTCGAGGACGGGGAGAATCCGTGGTACGAGGTGGTTTTGATCGAGGGACGGAACCGGCAGATTCGGAGAATGTTTGAGAAGGTGGGGCATTTGGTGGAAAAAATTCGTCGCGTGCGGATGGGGCCCTTGGTTTTGGATTTGGAGCCGGGGAGGTTTCGGGCTTTGACTGGAAAAGAGATCGAGCAGTTGAAGAAAGCGGTTAGTGGGGAATGAAGAAAAAGAAGGAAAGGATTTTACACAGAGGGCACTGAGAACACAGAGGACACAGAGAAGAGTGCGTTGAAGATGCGAGAATAGAGTGCGCGGCAAGATTGGAAGTTGGTACGCAGGTGGGGGATAGGATTCGATGACGCGGACGATTGAAGATTTAATACCGGATTACATTCGTGGGCTGCCGGTGTATGTGCCGGGGCGGCCGATTGAAGAAGTGGAGCGCGAGCTGAAGATTCATGCGGTGAAGCTGGCGTCGAACGAGAATCCGCTGGGGCCATCGCCGCTTGCGGTGGAAGCAGCCAAGAAGGCGCTGGAAAATGCGAACCGGTATCCGGACGGAGGGTCGCATTTGCTGCGCGAGACGCTCGCGGCGCGGACAGGACTCGCGGCGGAAGAACTTTTTGTGGGGTTGGGGTCGAGCGAGATTATTGATTTGGCTTCGCGGGTGCTTTTGCGGCCGGGATTGCAGGGGCTCACTTCGCATGGGAGTTATGCGCCGTTTTCCGTGGCGATTCGGGCTAGCGGGGCGGAGTTGGTGCTGGTGCCGCAGAAGAACTTTGCGTTTGATTTAGAGGCGATCGCGAAGGCAATTACGCCGAAGACGGGTGTGATTTATCTGGCGAATCCGAATAATCCGACGGGGACAAAGTTTGGTTTGACGGAGTTGGAGGATTTTCTTGGGCGCGTGCCAGAGAGCGTGCTGGTGGTGCTGGATGAAGCATACGTTCATTATGCGCCGAGCTTGAACCGGCGGAAGTCCGAAGAGATTTTTCGCAGGCGAAAGAATTTGCTGATTTTGCGGACGTTTTCGAAAGTGTATGGACTGGCGGGGATGCGCATCGGGTTTGCGATTGGGCGGCCGGAATTGCACTCCGCGATGAACAGATTGAAAACACCGTTTAATACTTCGGGAGTGGCACAGGCCGCAGCGCTGGCGGCCATTGATGACCGGGAGCATGTCACTCGGTGTATAGAGACGAACGCGAGCGAGCGGAAAAGATTGAGCGACGGCTTGACGCAGCTCGGGTTGCGGCCCGTACCAAGCGAAACGAATTTTATTTTCATGGAAGTGGGACCGGAGGCGAAAGAAATTTGTGATGAGTTGCTGCATTTGGGAGTGATTGTGAGGCCGCTCGGTTGGATGGGATTTCCTGAGGCGATCCGCATATCGGTGGGGACCGCGGAAGAAAATGAGAAGTGCCTAGCGGCGATGGCGGATGTTTTGGCAAAGCGAGCCGGGAAAGGCGAGTTGGCGGCGCGATGAAAGTGTTGCTGCCCGCCGGTGTGAGTGCTGCGGCTGATCCGATTCTGGAAATCCTGAAAAAATATAAAACGATTGCGGTGGTGGGGCTTTCTCCGAATCCGGCAAGGCCCAGTTTTGGCGTCACAGAATACATGCAGGGTGCGGGGTATCGGATTATTCCCGTAAATCCGAACGAGACGGAAGTGCTGGGCGAGAAGAGTTACGCGCGGTTGGAGGATGTGCCGGGGAAGATTGAGATTGTGGATATGTTTCGCCGGGCGGCAGAGGCGCCGCCGGTGGTGGAGAGCGCGATAAAGGTTGGGGCGAAGGTGGTTTGGATGCAGTTGGGGATTGAGAATGCGGAGGCGGCGGAGCGAGCAAGGGCGGCGGGGTTGATTGTGGTGGAGGATGCGTGCATTTTGGTGGAGCATCGGAGGAGAGTGAAAGAGTTGAGATAAAGTAGGATCGAATTTCGGAGAAAAGTTTGGCCCGCGCGGATTTGATGCGCGGGATTTTTATTTGGGAGGAAGAAAAGAAGGCGTTGCGCGGAATGGGATGAGGCACAGAAATGCGACCACCGGGCACGGCATGCCGTGCCCCTACAACGGAAGGGGGAAGATTGCGAGATTGCGTTTGCCGGGGAGGATTACGGCCAGGAAGCGGCCGTCGGGGGAGATGTTGAATTCGCGAATGGAGAGACCGTGGAGGAGCGGTTGCGGCGTCGGTTGGAGTATGGGGACGGCATTGCCGGGTTTTTGCGCGGGGAGCTCGGGAATGGCGATCCAGACGATGTCGCCGGATTTTCGTTCGACGGCGCGCTTGAGCATGATGCGATTTTCGTCAGGGGACCAATGGAAAACGCCCAGGCCCACGCGAAGGTGGACAAAATGATCGGGAGCGGCGAGGTCGCGCACTTCCAAAACCTCTCTGTCGATGAAATACGCCACTTTGCGGCCGCTGGGTGAAACGGAGAGTCCGCCGGCGTAGCCCTCAAGTGTGGCAACTTCCTTATCGTCCTGCGCAAGAAGCTCAAGCCGCTGAAGGCGCGGCGGCCCGGATTGCGCGCGATCCTGTTCCACGGCGATCGCGGCATTCGTATGCGGGATGCGATCGGAGTCGATGAAGGTGCGACCCTCGAAGGCAAGACCGGCCGGGCCTGTCGTGATATTGGTGTAGCGGAAAGAAAAGAGCATGTGCGGCTTGATGGCTTCTTCGAGATATACGATGGTCGCATTGTCCTGTAGCCAGGTGGCGTTGAAACAGTCCTTGATGAGGCTTTCGCCTTTGCCGAGGCGGATTTCTTTGCCGCTATCTTCGAGCGCGAGGGTCATGGAGGAGTCTTCGGTGCGGCCGCCTTCGTCGACGACACTGGTGGTGAAAAGCTGGGCGAGGATCATGCGGCCATTGGGAGACCAGTGGAAGGCGTCGACGGCATAAGAAAAAAGGGCGTCGCCGCGGTTGAACTTGTCGCCTTGGAGCAGGCGGCGGCGCTTGCCGTTGGTTTCCTGTAGCCAGATATCGTCGTGTTGCAGATCGTACTTTTTGGTTTTGATGTTGCGGCGGGCGGAATAGACGATGCGGCCGTCGGGAGCGAAAGAGAAGGCGGTGATTTCGTCGTCGATGTTTTGGAGAGGCTTGTCGAGATCCTGCGCGCGAGCAGCCGGAAGAGAAGAGCAATTTAGTAAGAAAAAGAGCAAACAGAAGATACGCGGGAGCCGGAGCAATTGGCCTGAGAAGCGGCGATGGGTCATGGTTGCGAGGTTGCTTTCGGCGCGGATTGAGGTCTCGGGTGAGGGCCGGTGAAATTGGAGCAGCACGGTCTTTGGATGGGAGTGAATTCCATAAATTCGACGCGGGTGTCGTCGGGGTCGTAGAGATTAAGCTGCCCTTTCCCATCGCGACCGATTTGAGGCTGCTCCGTGGGCGTCAAACCATTCTTTTGGATGCGATAGGCAGCCGATTCGATGTCAGAGACACCGATGGCGATGTGATTCATGACTCCGAGTTCTTTCTTGTCCTCAGTATCAGAAACGTTGAGCATGTATTCGAGCCAGTCGGTGCCATCGGGGACCTGCATGTCGACCCAGTCCGTGTCTGAATCTTTCATTCCCCCGTGCCAGTAGATATGGAAACCAAGAATGTCTTTGTAAAATGAGTCTTCCATCGCTCGGCTCTTCACCACAAATCCCGCATGGATAATTCGCATGATGGGCTGCCCCGAGGTCGTGGCGGCTACAGTTCGCTTTCGGTCTGTGAATCCAATGCGATGTCCCTCCGGGTCGGTGGTGACCAGATAGTCGTCAGGCAATTCTTGGGTTGGCGCTTCACTGACCTGGATTTTGTGAATTTTCAAAAACGTGCGCAACGCGGGAACGCTATCGGTCTGAAATGTGATTTTCCAGAGAGCAGTGGCCGGATCGTTTGGGAAATGCGGAGAAACCAACACGTATTGGTCGTTGAACGCGTAAAAAAGGACGAGCCTGGGATCGCCGCACCAAACACAGGGGACATCGGACTCAAAGATTTTAGAGTAGAAGGCTTTGGACTCTCTCCAGTCCTCAGATCTTAGGTCAACGCCGGCGATGCCGAGAATGCGCGGCCGCGAGGAATGGTCCTGCGCGAGTGCGGCAGTGCTTATCAATAGCATCGCGAAGAAGAGGCTGACTCGCTTCATTTGGTTCCCGGAGGATTTTGACATGGAAAGAGATTCTTCGGGAAGCAGGTCACGGATGTGAACCCGGGTGCGGGCCGGTGAATTCGGAGCAGCATGGTTTTTGGACGGGCTTGAATTCCATGAATTCGATGCGAGTGTCGTCGGCATCGTAGATGTTGAGCTGCCATTTGCCGTCGCGGCCGATTTTGGGTTGTTCGGAGAGTTTGATGCCGGCTTTCGTGACCTGGTCGGCGATGGCGTGGATATCGGGGACGCCGAGAGAGATGTGGTTCATGACGCCGCGCGTGTGCTTATTGGCATCGGGTGAAATATTGAGCATGTACTCGACCCAATCGGTGCCTTCGGGGACTTGCATGGCGACCCAGTCGTCTCTTTCTTCCGTCATGCCGCCATGCCAGTAAGGACGGAAGCCGAGTTCATTCACAAAGTAGCGATCGACGGCCTCGCGATTGTTAACGACGAAGCCTGCATGAATGATGCGAACGGGGTTGGAGGGATTTGCCGGGGGCAAGCCGGCGTTTACGTCTTCTGCGTTGGCCAGGTGATAGGAGTCCGTAATTGAAATGTGATGCCCCTCGCGATCCGCGAGCAGGAGGCGGATGATCTCTCCGCCGCGCTTCTTCTTGACCTCATCAAAGTCGACTTTGTTGAAGTTGAAGTATTTTTTGAATCCCTCGAGGTCGTCGGTGAGAAAGGAGACTTCGACAAGTAAGTTTGCAGGAGGAGGAACCGGAGCTTTTTCGAACTTAATTCGCTGACCGCTAGGGAGGAACAAGAATGGAAGAGGTGCCGCCTGACAATATTCGCAGGAGTGATCCGGGTCAATAAGCTTTAGATAGAACTTGCGCGCTTCGGTTACGTCCGAAACAAGGATGGTGACGCCGGCGATGCCTAGAATGCGCGGACGCTTGGGCACCTTGCGCTTCGCCACAGTGGAAAAGCACAAGAACAATGCGGCGAACAGTAGTGCAATCTTTTTCATGGAATGTCCTCAGGGATTAGATGCCGAACGAGATTTTACCTTGCGAATCTCTTCCAGGCGAGTGCGAAGGCGCTGTTCGAAGCCCTGGTCGGTCGGCTTGTAGTAGGTGCGGCTGGCGAGGTTGTCGGGGAGACAGGTCATGTCCGTCACTTTTTCCTCGAAATTGTGGGCGTATTTGTAGCCTTCGCCGTAGCCGACGTTTTTCATGAGGCCAGTGACCGCATTGCGCAGGTGCAGCGGGACGGGATCGGCTTCGGTTTTGTGCACGTCTTCGATGACTTCGCCATATGCAGTGTAGACGGCATTGGATTTTGGCGCGAGGGCTAGATAGACGGCGGCTTGGGCGAGCGCGAGATTGCCTTCGGGTACGCCCAGAAAGTCGAACGCGTCTTTGGCGGCGAGAGTGACGGCTAGCGCGCCGGGTTCGGCGAGGCCGATATCTTCGCTGGCCATGCGAACCAGGCGGCGCGCGAGATAGAGCGGGTCTTCGCCGGATTCGAGCATGCGCGCGAGCCAGTAGAGAGCGGCATCGGGATCAGAATTGCGCACGGATTTGTGTAACGCGGAGATGAGATTGTAATGCTCTTCACCGGCTTTGTCGTAGCGCAGGAGCTTGCGCTGGAGAACGTCTTCGAGAAGTTCGCGGGTGATGGCGCGCGCGCCGCCCGCACCCGGCTTGGCGCTGCGAGCTGCAAGGTCAAGCGTGTTGTAGGCGGAGCGGGCGTCACCGTTGGCATAAGAAGCGATACGAAAAAGCACGTCGTCGCTGGCTTCCACGTTTTCGTTGCCGAGGCCGTGCTCTTTGTCGGCAATAGCGCGGCGGAGCAGATCAACGATCTGAGGCGTGGTGAGTGGGTCGAGGACATAGACCTTGGTCCGCGAAAGAAGCGGCGAGATGACTTCGAAAGACGGATTCTCTGTGGTCGCGCCAATGAAGGTAATATGACCGGCTTCGACATAGGGGAGAAAAGCGTCCTGCTGGGCTTTGTTGAAGCGATGGACTTCGTCGACGAAGACGATAGTGCGCTGGCCTCCGTGAGACTTGCGTTCGGACGCGGCCATGACCTCCTTGATTTCCTTTATTCCGGCGAGGACCGCACTAAAAGCCACAAATTCCGAGCGTGTGAGTCGGGCGATCAAGCGGGCGAGCGTGGTTTTGCCGCAGCCCGGCGGACCCCACAGCAGCATCGAGGTGATTTTGTCATTTTCGATTTGTTGGCGGAGCGGTTTGCCTGGACCGAGAAGTTTTTCCTGGCCGATGAACTCATCGAGCGTGCGCGGGCGCATGCGCTCGGCGAGCGGCTGATGGGCCGAGTCTTCGAAGGCGGCCTGCGGCAATTTGGAGAAAAGGCTCACGATTTCGCCCCGGTTTTTTCCAAGAGAGAGTTTCGCTGGCGGGCTGCTTCGTAGAAGAGGACCGCGGCAGCCGCGGCGGCGTTGAGCGACTCGATGCCGCTGGCCATGGGGATGCGAATACGGGCGTCGGCGCTGCGTTCGACTTCTTCGGGTAGGCCTGCGCCTTCGTTGCCGACAAGCAACGCGACCGGCTCACACCAGTCTACTCCCCACGGTGAGAGGACGCGCGGTTCGCCGTCGTGTGGTTCGCGTACACTGGACGCTAGCGTGCGAACGTTTGCGATTTTGAGCTGCGTGAGAAGAATTGGTAGTGACATTCCTGGAAGAACGGGGAGATGAAGTGCCGCACCAGCGGAGGCGCGAAGGGCTTTCGGCGAAAACGGGCTGGCGGTGCCCGATTGGCCGGAAGCAGCCGTGACAGCACCAGTGGCTCCGAAGGCCGCTGCGGTACGCAGAATCGTTCCGACATTGCCGGGGTCTTGGACACCTGCGAGAACTACCAGAAGCGGAGCGCACGCGTAAGATGGCGCGCTAAGCAATTCATCGAGAGTCGAGGTGCGCGGGCGGACGAGCGCGGCGACGCCTTGCGGGTGCTCGGTGTCGGCAAGGCCTTCGAAGAGGCGGTCGGTGGTCCGCAACGTGGGAAAGGCCATTTCTGGCCTGTCAATCAGAGGCGCGAGTCGCTGGTGATGACGCTCGCCGGATTCGCTGAAGAGGACCGCTTCGATGGGACAGCCGGAGCGCAAGGCCTCTTCGACGAGTCGGACACCTTCGACGCCGACGGATCCGGATTCCGTGGGCAAACCGCCGCGGAGCGCCATGCGGAACTCTTTGAGCCAGCGATTCTCCCGGCTGCTAAGGACTCCGGGCGCGGCGGAGGTGGCGGCGTTGCGGGCGGATTTGCCAGGAGTGGCCATCAAGGGGAGCGTAACAAATTTCGGGTGTGAGAGGTTAGCTGCCGCGGCGCTACGCTGGCCTTGCGGCAGAAATCGCGGGCGGGGCGTGTTGCGGCTCGCAGGTCGCGAGACGTGCGCGAACTTCTGCCAGGAGTTCGAACGAGCGGAGGCGCGCTGCGTGATCGTAGACATGCGCTGTGGTGATGATCTCGTCGGGCTGGGTGACTTCGATGAATTTGAGCAGGCCGCGCTCGACGGTTTCCGGGGAGCCCACGGCCGAGACCAGGAGCGTCATGCTGGCGGAAGCTTTCTCTGCAGGCGACCAGTAGGAATCGATGTCGTCGATGGGAGGCGGAATCTGGCCAGGAGTGCCGCGGCGAAGATTTGTGAAGGCTTGCTGGACCGAACTGAAAAGGTAGCGTGCTTGGGCGTCGGTCTCGGCGACGATGACGTTCAGGCCCAGCATGGCGTAGGGACGGTCGAGTTGCCGGGATGGCCTGAATTGCGCGCGATAGAGCTGGAGCGCCTGCATCATGTCGGCGGGCGCGAAGTGTGAAGCGAAGGCGAAGGGCAGGCCGAGCTCTGCGGCAAGTTGCGCGCTGAAGAGGCTGGAGCCGAGCAGCCAGATGGGCACGCTTAAGCCAGCGCCGGGAACGGCACGAATTTTTTGATTGGGTGCGGCAGCCTCGAAATAGCCTTGCAGCTCCGCGACGTCTTGCGGGAAATTGTCAGAAGTAGAGGCAATGTTGCGGCGGAGTGCGCGCATGGTGGGCTGATCGGTACCGGGAGCGCGGCCGAGTCCGAGATCGATGCGGTCTGGATAGAGCGACGCAAGCGTGCCGAATTGTTCGGCAATGACAAGCGGCGAGTGATTCGGCAGCATGATGCCGCCGGAGCCGACGCGAATGGTCTTGGTGCCTCCAGCGACGTGGCCGATGACGACCGATGTGGCGGCGCTCGCAATGCCGGGCATGTTGTGGTGCTCCGCCAGCCAAAAGCGGTTGTAGCCCCAGGCTTCCGCGTGCTGTGCGAGATCTCGAGAGTTGCGCAGCGCGGCGGCGGCGCTTGCGCCTTGGGGAATTGGCGAAAGATCGAGTATGGAGAAGGGAATCACTCCTCCTTGGATGCCCTCGTCAGTGCCCAAGTTACGCCTGTGAATCTTGGCGTTGCGCGAGAGCGTGTGACGGTGTGGAAGGACGTTTGACTTGCCCGTGTGACCTTTCCGGCAGGCTCTTATTGCATGCCGTAGATGGGTGTGTTAGCGTCGCCGGATTGATTAAAATCGCAAGCGAAGCGCCGACGGACCTGATTGCGGCTTCGCCAAAGGCCATAAAGTTGCCGGCAGAACTGCTGCGCGTGAATGCGCAAAACCCGGAAGCGGAAGTGCTGCGCTACGCGGCGGACTTTCTTACGCGGGGAAGTGTGGTTGCCATTCCTACCGATACCTTTTACGGGCTGGCTGCTGACCCGTTTAATCTCGCTGCCGTGGATGAAATCTACAGGGTGAAAGGGCGCCCGGAGACGCGCGCGCTGCCGATCTTGGTGCGTTCGCTCGAACAAGCGATGCAACTGGCGCGCGAAGTGCCGCAGATTTTTTTGCGGCTGGCACAGGAATTTTGGCCGGGCGCGCTGACGCTTGTTGTGGATGCTGCGAACCGCTTGCCGCTGAAAGTGACAGCGAACACGGGGAAAGTCGCGCTGCGCTGGCCGAAGAGCGATGTGGCGCGCAGGTTGATCGAAGAGTTTGACGGGCCGATCACAGGAACCAGCGCGAATATTTCTGGATTTCCGTCATGTTCGAACGCCGAACAGTTGGTGAAGCAACTCGGCGGGCGCCTGCCATTAATCTTGGATGGCGGAGAAACTGGCGCTGTGCTGGGATCGACGATCGTCCATGTTCACGGCGGCGCGTGGAAGATTATTCGCGAAGGCGCGATTCCCGTGGCTGATATTGAGAAAGCGCTGAAGTAGAGCACGCAGCTTAGATTCATGGTACGGAAGAAAGCGTTGTGAGGAAGTCGAAGTCGCCGTGGAAATTCATTTGGTCGTCGCGTTCGAGCAGGCTGCTGAAGAGGATGTAACGCAGAGGGCACAGAGGAGACGCAGAGTTCGCGGAGAGGGCTGGGCGTTATCGCGGCGGGGCATAGGAGATTTTACCGAGAATGGCTGGGCCACGGGCGCCGGTGGCACTGGGGAGATTGCCGGGGCGGCCATGGAAAGATTCGTAGGCTAATAGAGCGAAAGCAAAGGCTTCTTTCGCGTCTTCGGGGATGCCGAAGCTAGAGGAAGGAAGAATTTCGATGCCGCCTAGGGCGGCGGAGAGTTGGACCAGGAGAAGAGGATTCTTCGCCCCGCCACCGGAAACGATGAGTTGATGGATTTTTATTTTGGGTAAGACGAATCGGTTCAGCGCGTCGACGACGGAGAGCGCGGCGAAAATCGTTGCTGCACGGATCAAATCGGCGGACTTGGCGCGATGCTTATTGCCGAGGGCGAGAGCCTTCTTCAGATATCCGTGACCGTAGTATTCGCGGCCGGTGGATTTGGGAGGAGCGAGCTTCAAATAAGGATCGCGCATCAGTTCGTTGAGAAGCGCGGGGATAGAGCGGCCGGTTTGCGCGATGCGAGCGTCTTTGTCGAAACGCTGGCGGCCACGGCTGAAGTGAGCGACAAGAGCGTCGATTAGCATATTGGCGGAGCCGGTATCGAACGCGAGGATTTGTTCTAGCTTTGCCGCCGCGGGAATCACTGTGACGTTTGCGATGCCGCCGAGATTCAGCGAGACGCGGCCGAGCTTCTGGTGGCGATACAGTAGATAGTCGGCGTAAGGGACGAGCGGAGCGCCTTGGCCGCCGAGAGCGATATCTGCGGGACGAAAGTCGCCGACGGTGGTAACGCCCGTGCGCGCGGCGATGATGGATGGCTCGCCGATTTGCCGCGTTGAAGCAGTGGGGCGGCCGATATAGGGCGCGGGCGCGCCTTGATGAAAGATGGTTTGTCCGTGGCTGCCGATCAGTGCGATGCGTTTTGGTGAAACGCGAAATTTGCGGCACGCAGCGAGAGCAGCTTCTGCAAAGACTTCTCCCAAACGAAAATTCAACTGGCTGAGCTCGCCAGCGGTGATGGAATGCTGCTCGGCGACGCGCAGAATTTCCTTCCGCAACGCGGATGGAAACTTGCTCGAAGTATGTCCGAGTAACTTTGCGCGGAGATGCTGCGGCGCGCCCGAGATACTGGCCAACGCGACGTCTATCCCGTCGGCGGAAGTGCCAGACATGAGGCCGAGTACGAGCATGGACGGTGCCTTCATTTGCTGTCATCCACTATTTGGTTTTTGTCTGAGGCGATAGCCTGAAGCAGCGCGCGCTCTCTTCCCAATAAACCCGATCCTTGTTTTTCTTCCAGGTGGCCAGCCACTGGTCCTGCACGAACTTCCGTCCGTGTTTTTTCAGAAACCTGTCCCAGCAGTCTTCGGCGTAGCTGTCGCATTTCTCATTCAGGGATTCAAGACCAGGCATATTGAATGTTGTCCAGTCGGAATCGGTAAAGAGGTCGTTGAGTATGAAGTATGCTATATCGCCTGAAGTTGTCACGGCCCAATAATCGTAAATGGGCTCCTTAGTCGGTCGAGTCTCTGTGAGTTGCGAGATCAGGATTGGGATTGCTTTTTTCCCGTCGGCAATGACCCGGTCCATCAGGTGAGACGCACAATAGTCGCGGTCTTGTAGACGACCCTTTGCTCGGCAAGTGAGGCCAATCTCGTCGAAATTCCAGAGTGGGTACGCGTTTGACCTTTTGACAGGTGACTGTTGTGCGGCCTGGGCGCAAGTAATCCCTACGAACAAGGAGGCAATGATGAAGACTGCGGGTCTTACGCATGTCATTGTCCTACCATAGCATTGGAATCTGGCAAGAAGAGAGAGGCTCTAGGAAATCTGTTTCTTTAGTTCAGCAAGGAGGTTGAGGGCATCGAGGGGCTTGAGTTGGTCGAGGTCTGCGTCGCGGAGCTTGTCGAGGACGGCGCGGTCAAGGGCTGTAAAGAGAACTTCCTGGTGGCCGTTGCGGCGATGCGACGGAGAGGCTGCAGTACCTGTCGAGGTGCCGGCCGGGTTTACCATTGCATCGTCCATTGCTCCGGGGGAGAGAGTTTCACTGAGCGCGTGCTCGCTCTGCTCGTGTTTTTTGAGGACTTCGCGGGCGCGCTCGATGACGCTACGAGGGAGGCCGGCGAGGCGGGCGACTTCGATGCCGTAACTCTTATCGGCGCTGCCAGGCTCGACGCGGCGCAGGAAAATAATTTCGTTGGGGGTCTCCTTGACGGAGACGTGGACGTTTTGCACGCCGGTGAGGAGATCGGCGAGTTCGGTGAGTTCGTGATAGTGAGTGGCGAAGAGGGTGCGCGCGCGAGTGTGCTTTTGCAGGTGCTCCACGACAGCCCAGGCGATAGAGAGGCCATCGAACGTAGCAGTGCCGCGGCCGACTTCATCGAGAAGGACGAGACTCGATGGCGTAGCGTGATGCAAAATCGCCGCAACTTCGCTCATCTCAACGAGAAACGTGGATCGTCCTCGCGCGAGATTGTCGCTGGCGCCGATGCGCGTGAAAATGCGGTCGGTAACAGGAAGTTTGGCCTGGCGCGCCGGAACGAACGAGCCCATCTGTGCCATCAGTACGATCAGCGCGGCTTGGCGAAGATAAGTGGACTTGCCGCCCATGTTAGGGCCAGTGATGAGCAAGAGCTGCTGCCGTCCGGGGTCGAAGCATAGATCGTTGGGGACGAAGCGCTCGCCGCGCTGGCGAAGCAGTTCTTCGATGACGGGGTGACGGCCTCCAACGATGAGCAACTCGCCGGTCGAGTTGAATTCAGGACGTGCGTAACCGCGGTCGGCGGCGAACTTTGCAAACGAAGTGAGGACATCCAGCTGCGCGACGGCGGCCGCCGTGCGGCGGAGACGCGTAGCTTGAGCCGCGATGCCCGAGCGAATCTCGACGAAAAGCTGGCGCTCAATCTCGAGAATGCGTTCGTCCGCGGCGAGAATCTTTCGTTCGTACTCTTTTAGCTCGGGGGACGTGAAGCGTTCGGCATTCACAAGCGTCTGCTTGCGTTCGTAGTCTGCGGGCGCGAGATGGAGATTGGGTTTCGAAATCTCCATGTAGTAGCCAAAAATGGAATTGAAGCGAATCTTCAGCGAGGCGATGCCGGTGCGTTTACGCTCGCGCTCTTCCATCGCGGCAATAATTTGTTTGCTGTGCTGGCTGAGGTTGCGTAGTTCATCAAGCTCGCCATCGTAACCGCTGCGAATCATGCCGGGGTCCGTCGCGAGCGCCGGAGGCTCGTCGGCGATCGCACGCTCGAGGCGCTCGCGCACGTCGGTCAGTTCGTCAATCTCGCTGTGCAGATGCCGGAGCAGCGCGCTGCCGCCCACCGGTGGCGGCGTCAAGAAATTCTTCAGCACAGGAAGCTGAACGAGGGATTTGCGAAGCGCGACAAGTTCGCGTGGTGAGGCCAGGCCAAGAGTAATGCGGCTCGTGAGGCGCTCAAGATCCTGGATGCCGCGCAACTCTTTTCGGATTTCGCCGCGAACCACCGTTTGCTGCACGAGATGAGCGACGGACTCGAGGCGCGCTTCGATGGCGTCGCGATCGATAAGCGGCCGGAGTATCCACGAACGCAAAAGTCGTGCGCCCATCCCGGTAACCGTCGCATCAAGAGCGGCGACGAGAGTCACAGGTCCGCTTCGGTTAGATTCCTCCGTAAAAATCGGCGTGATCAGCTCGAGGTTTCGGACAGTAACGGGATCGAGAACGAGAGTTTCGTGCTGCTCGTAGTAACGCACGCGATCCAAATGCTGCAGCGCCTCGACGCTCGGCGGCTGGGTGTTCGTGGAGCCCGCGCCCGTGTCCGGCCCGCGCGCGGCGTTTTCCCGCAAATAGTGAACGATGGCGCCGGCGGCAGCGAGCGCTTGTGGATGGCCGTCGAGGCCCAATCCCGTGAGTTCCGCGACGCCAAACTGTTCGCGCAAAATCCGCTCGGCATAATCGCACTGGAAGATCCAGTCTTCGAGACGGCTTTCGACGCCCCCCGTGCCTTCGAGCAGCGAACTCTTTGCCGTTTCGAAGAGCTGTTGTGGGCGCGGAAGAAGCGTTTCGCGCGGGTGGAGGAGCTGCAACTCGTCGCGAAGGGCCTCGTCGGCATCAGCCCCCGAAAATTCCGTTGACTGAAATTCGCCGGTCGAAAGGTCCACAAACGCCAGGCCAACCGGCGAACCAGAGGGATGTTTAGCCACGGCCGCCAAATAGTTGTTTTCACGAGCGTCGAGAACCGAGCCGTCGGTGGCCGTTCCCGGCGTGATGACACGGACAACTTCGCGGCGTACCAGCTTTTTACCCGGCCCCGGTAATTCCATTTGATCGCAAATTGCGATCTTGAAGCCGCCACGAATCAGCCGCGCGATGTAACCGTCCGCGGCGTGATAAGGCACGCCGCACATGGGAATTGGCTGGCCCTTTTCGCGGTTGCGCGAAGTTAGAGTGATTTGCAGTTCGCGTGAAGCCAGAATCGCGTCTTCGTAAAACAGCTCATAGAAATCACCCAGTCGAAAAAGCAGCAACGCGTGCGGATACCGCGTCTTAATCGCATGATACTGCTGCATCAGTGGTGAGGTCGGCTCGCTCATTGCTCAGCCTGCATTTCCCGTGTCGTCGAAAACATAAACGCGGGCGAGCCCTACAACCACGGACGCAGCCAATCTCGAATTGCGTGCCCCACTCATTCGCGGATTCCCAGTTCATTTAGAAGAAAAGCGTAATCCAACGCGATCTCCCGCAAATAATCGTAACGCCCAGACGCCCCGCCGTGCCCCGCGCCCATGTTCGTCTTGAAAAGCAAAGTATTCGTATCCGTTTTCAACGTGCGCAGCTTGGCCACATACTTCGCCGGTTCCCAAAACATGACCTGGCTGTCGTTCAGCCCGGTTTTCACGAGCATCGTCGGATAAGCCGTGGCCGCAAGATTCGTATACGGACAATAACTCTTCATATAGAAATAATCTTCCGCAATACGAGGGTTTCCCCACTCTTCATACTCGCCAACGGTAAGCGGCAGCGAAGCGTCAAGCATGGTATTCAGCACATCGACGAAAGGCACGTGATTGATCACCATGCGAAAAAGGTCCGGCCGCATATTCGCAACCGCACCCATCAGAAGGCCCCCCGCGCTGCCTCCTTCCATAATGAGCTTTTGCGGAGCGGTATAGCGGTTCGTGATGAGGTGTTCAGCCGCCGCAATGAAGTCAGTAAACGTGTTGCGCTTGTGACGCAGACGGCCAGCGTCATGCCAGGGCTTGCCGAGTTCGCCGCCGCCGCGGACGTGCGCGACGGCAAAAATCACGCCGCGATCGAGCAGGCTCACGCGGTTCGAACTGAAATTCACGGCGATGGAGTGACCGTAGCTGCCGTAACCATAAAGAAGCAATGGCGCTGAGCCGTCCAGCGGCGTGCCACGTCGATAGACGAGCGAAATGGGCACTCTCGCCCCGTCTTCAGTTGTGGCGTGAAGCCGTTCGCTGACATATTGGGCAGCGTCGTAGCCGCCCAGCACAGGCTGCGCTTTGCGAAGCACGCGTTCGCGCGTTCGAACGTCATAGTCAAACACGGAACGGGGCATGACGAAAGATTCATAGTGGTAACGCACAAACGACGCATCGAACTCGGGATTATCTCCAAGTGACGCGTTGTAAGCAGGCTCCGCGAATTCAATGCGGTGCGATGCGGAAAGAGCATTGGGCGCTTCGGCGCCGAGGTCCACGATACGGAGATAGGGCAGACCGCCTTCACGCTCAGTCAGAATGATATGCGATCGAAATACTTCGAGCCCAGCGAGCATCACATCCGCACGATTCGGCACGATCTCTCGCCATTTAGCGCGCTGCGGGTCGGCGACGGGCGCGCACACGAGCCGAAATGTCCGGCCTCCTGAGTTGGTGCGTATAAAGAAGTAGCCGCCAGTGTCATTCGGACTCGCGCCGCGCTTCTCTCGCGTGAGCGGATTCGGATGATGGTCCACGTAATACTCGTGATCCGCCTCGCGCGCTGCGATTATGCGAAATTCGCCGTTCGGCTGCGCCGCAGGCAGAAAGCGCACCTCACTCGTCGTGTGGCTCGCAATCACGAGCAAAAGAAAGGCCCCGCTACGTGTCCGCTCGATTTCGATACGAAAACGCTCGTCGGTCTCTTCATAAACTAAAGTGTCCGCCTCTGTTGATCCCGCCATGTGGCGATAGAGCCGGTGAGCGCGCTTCGTCGTTGGGTCTTCAACGGCATAAACAAGTGTGCGATTGTCAGCCGCCCAAGCCGCGCTGGTAACACGTTCCATCGACTCAGGGAAATCCCGGCCGCTCCACAAATTCTTGATGTGCAGGGTGTATTGTCGGAACCCCGTCGTGTCCAGCGCGTACGCAAGAAGCTGATTGTCATTGCTAACGTCGAAAGCGCCGAGTCCAAGAAATGAGTGACCCTCCGCCAAACGATTCAGGTCCAAGAGCATCTCGTCCAGCGAGCCGCCAGTATCGACGCGCCGGCAATGCACTGGATACTGCTTGCCTTCCTCCGTGCATGTGAAATAAAGAAAGCCGCGCAAGCGGTAAGGAACGCTCAAATCCGTCTGAAGAATCCGGCCAAGCATCTCCTGGTAAAGCGCCTCCTGAAAGGATTCGGTAGGCCGCAAGATTGCGTCGGCATAGGCGTTTTCCGCCTCCAGATATGCGATGACCTCAGGATTCTCTTTTTGGCGCAGCCAGGTGTAGTGATCAACCCGTCGGTCGCCGTGCACAATAGTCTCGACCGGCTCGCGACGCGCAAGCGGTGGCGCGAGCGGCACACTGTCTGTCGTCTCTTTCGAAAATGCAGGTGCTTCTGCTTTGGCGTCCGGGTTCATGAGTCTCTTGATCTGGTGCGCTCGGCGGGGTGGGCGCCGGGCTTTGCGCCGGATTTAGCCGGGGTCATGCTGAGCAACGGTGAAATACGTTCGTCCGCTATACTAACGGAAGTTCGTGGCGGGACAAAGCCGCGCCGCCCACCGGCAAGGATAGAGATGGCCCAGGAAATCGAAATCAAACTAAGAATCAGCGACGCAAAGGGTCTGAAGCGCGCGTTAAAACGGCTTGGTGCGCGTCCTCTGGGCGGCGGCTCAGGCCGCGTGCATGAATGGAATGTCATTTTCGACACGCCCGACGGCGGCCTGGCCAAACACGGCCAACTGCTCCGGATTCGAATCGAAACGCCCGAAGCCAAATCGAAGAAGGCCAAGGCTTCGCCCACCAAGCGCACTCTGCTGACCTTCAAAAGGCCGATCGTCGTGGGAACGGCGGCTTCCTCGAGCGCCCAAGAAAACCACCGCCACAAAGTGCGCGAAGAGATCGAGGTCGAAGTAGCGGATGCCACGGTCCTTGCCAGAATCTTCGAAGGGCTGGGAATGCGCGGCTGGTTCCGCTACGAAAAGTACCGCACGACCCTTCGTCTCCCTGCGCGTTCGGGCTGGGCGAAGGGCTTGCTCATCGAATTAGATGAGACCCCCATCGGAACGTTCGTCGAGCTCGAAGGGCCGCCAGCGGCGATCGACCGCGCCGCGCTGGAACTTGGCCACTCCCGGCGGGACTTCATTTTGAAGAGTTATCTCGCTCTCTACGTCGAGGAGTGCCGCCGCCTCGGCCAAGAACCTCGAGATATGCTCTTCGCCGCCAAGAAATAGCCGCGCCAAAAGAAAAATTCAAAACAATCGCTCGCAAAGTCATTCTTTGCTTGACTTTGAAACAAGCCCGGCTTATCACTGCACGTGCGACTGCTATTTGGTGATTCAATTGCTTGACCATGGCGGTTCGCGGCCGCATGGCAGCTCTATCGCTGACATGCAGGAGTGGATTCTCTTCCAATGAGTGCGTCCAACGAACTCGAACCTGGCCCTAGTCGCTTCGGCAAGAAGCGGTATGTTGGGGTAAGGCTTGGGAAGGGCGATTGGGCAACGTCGCGCGAGGCGCAATACCTCCCGCAGGCGGTAGGGTGGGGAGGGTTCACGTCTGGCTAACGGTAAGTCCATTTTTATTAGGTACTTGCCCGCAGCCGAGGTCATTTCGGTATGCGGGCTTTTTTGTTGATGCCTGCTCGGTAGTGAAACTGGTTGGAGCGCCCTTTGGCGAGTTTGGGGCCGGGCGGCAGGCAGGGAAGAGGTCGTGCAATGGAAATTTACGCTACAGAACTGATGGGCGCACAAGCCTATGATGCCCAAGGCAGCTTCGTGGGCCGCGTGCGCGAATTCTTTATCGAGCCCTCCCAGGCGACCAACCGGCTATCGCATTTCCTCATTTCGCGCGGCCGATTCCAACCGTTGCTGGCCCGGTATGATCAGGTGGCCACTTTTGCCCCGGGGACGCTCCGGCTCAACGTGAGCGAGCGCGCCCTGCAGCTTTACGAACCGAACGAGTCGTTGCTGGCAGTGCGCAAGGATTTGATGGACCAGCAGATTATCGACACGCGAGGCCGCAAGGTTGTTCGCGTGAACGATGTGGATCTGGCGGAATTCAAGACCAATGGAAATGTAGAGCTAAGGGTCACGCAAGTTGATGTGGGGCTGCCCGGCGCCGTGCGCAGGCTTCTGCAAGGTGTGGTTTCACCGGGCGTGATCCGCAAGCTGCAGCGCAAGCTGCCACAAAGCTCCATTCGTTGGGAATTCGTGAATCTAATCGAATCGGACCCTCTGCGGCGCGTAAAACTGCGCATCACGCACGAAAAACTAGAAGACCTGCACCCGGCTGACCTGGCCGAAATCATCGAAGACCTATCGGCGGCCGAGCGGCAGGGTATTATCGCCTCGCTCGATGAAGAGACCGCCGCTGCCGTTCTGGCCGAGCTTGATGAACGGCTGACCACGCAGATCGTCGAGAAGCTGGATCCGGAGAAGGCTGCCGACATTCTTGAAGAGATGGCGCCCGACGCCGCCGCCGACCTCCTGGCCGACCTTCCGAAGGAGACGTCGGACGAGCTGCTGGAAGAAATGCCTGGGCAGGAAGCCGACGAAGTGCGCGAGCTGCTGTCGTTCGACCCCTCTACGGCGGGCGGAATGATGAACACAGAGTTCATCTTCGTGGGAGAGGGCTCAAGGCGGGAAGAAGTACTCGTGTGGATTCGCAGTCAGGAGCTGAATCTCGACCAGCTGGACACCATCGTGCTGCTCGATGGCAAAGCAGAGTATTCCGGAACGGTCTCCGTCGCGCGTTTGCTTCTCGCTGCTCCGGAACAAGCGATGAAAGAGCTGCGGAGTGAGCCGCTCTTGAGTATTGCCGGAGACGCGGATGAGAGGGACGTATTTGAACTGTTCGACAAATACAACCTGCGCATGCTTACGGTGGTCGATGCAGAGAACCGCCCCATCGGCACGGTCACCGTAGACGACGTAGTATCACGCCTTGTGAAGCAATAAAAAGGGAATCAGAAGCAGCGGATGAACTGGGAAATTCTCAAATCGAGCTTGGAGGGCCTGCAGACACGCGGCACGAATCTGCAACAAAAGATTCGTGGCCTGCGGCGCCGCCTAACGTTGCTGCTTGCGGTTGTCGGGCCGGGGCTGATCACCTCGAACGTCGACAATGATGCCGGTGGGATCGCGACGTATTCGCAGGCAGGCGCACAGTATGGCTACGCCATGCTTTGGGCGCTGATTCCCATGACCATCGCGCTCTACGTCACCGAAGAAATGTGCGCGCGCATGGGCGTCATGACCGGCAAAGGCTTGTCCGACCTCATTCGCGAGGAGTTCGGTTTTCGTTCCACGTTTTTCGTAATGGTCACCGGCTTCTTCGTGGATCTGGCGAATGTCGTGGCGGAGTTCGCGGGCGTGGCAGCCTCGATGGAAATGTTTCACGTCAGCAGGTACATCGCTGTTCCCATCGCCGCACTATTGGTTTGGATTCTGGTGCTTCGCGGAACCTATCGCCAAGTCGAAGTCATCTTCCTGATTGCGTGCGGTTTTTACGTCACGTACATCATTTCAGCGGTCCTAGCCAAACCGGATTGGTTGGAAGCTGCCAAGCACGTAGTCATTCCCAACCTAGCTCTTAATTCAGGGTATTTGGTTACTTTGACCGCGCTTGTCGGCACTACTATTGCGCCGTGGCAGTTCTTTTACTTGCAGGCGGGATTCGTCGAGAAAAAAGTCGGACCGAGGCAGTATCCGCAAGCGCGAGCCGACGTTTTGGTGGGCAGCATCAGTTGCATGGTCATCGTGTTTTTCATCATCGTGGCCACCGCCGCCACGTTGAACGCCAAAGGCTTGACCAACATCTCCGACGCCGTTCAGGCGGCCCGGGCCTTGATTCCCCTGGCAGGGAAGTGGGCGGGCTTCACGTTTGCTTTTGGCTTGTTGAATGCCTCCCTTTTTGCCGCTTCGATTTTGCCCCTCTCGACGGCGCATGTGATCTGCGAAGGCCTCGGATTTGAAGCTGGGATCGACCATAAGTTCAAAGACGCAAAAATCTTTTACAGTCTCTATACCGTTTTGATTGTTGTCGGCGCAGGGATCATTCTTATCCCGCACGTTCCCATCTGGAAGATCTTCATTTTCTCGCAAGTAGGCAACGGCGTCTGGCTGCCCATCGTTATCATTTTTATCCTGCTCCTTGTAAACCGGCGCGATCTGATGGGCGAACACGTAAATACGCTAACGTTTAACATCGTCGCCTGGGTCACGGCGATTGCCATGATTATCCTGACGCTCGTCCTGGTTTACACATCAATCTTCCAAGCAGGTCCGCCACCAGCAGGTTGACACTTCGGACGGTTATGGTCGAAAAAGGGGATGCACGACACGTCACCCCGGCATTGCGCTGCGGCCAAATCGTATGTTAACTTTGCGGCGTAAAGAAGAAACCTCAGAAAACCCGTGCCGCACATGAAATCACACACGACGCTGCAAGTTTCCGCCTCCGGCGCGATGGGACCGTTGACGCCCGAGGAAGCGCTCCTCTTTGAAAAGCTAGATCTTGGACGCCTGCCGCGGCATGTGGCTGTCATCATGGACGGCAATGGGCGCTGGGCGCAGCAGCGGCATTTGCCACGCGTGGCGGGTCACCGCTCCGGCACAAAGACGGCGCGCTCTACGATTGAAACCTGCGCGCGGTTGAAAATCGAGGCGCTCACTCTATACGCATTTTCGGTCGAAAACTGGCGGCGTCCAAAAACGGAAATCGACTTTCTAATGCAATTGCTGCGCGAATACTTGCGCAGGGAAATGCCGCTGATTCAGAAAAACAATATCCGGATGCGATTCTTGGGGCGAACAGACGAACTCCCCAAAGGCGTGCAGGATGACGTGCGCGACGCCATGGAACGAACGGCCGGAAACAAGGGCATGGTCCTCTGTGTGGCGCTGAACTACGGCGGCCGCGCGGAAATCGTCGATGCCATGAACGCAATCTTGGCCGAGCAGAACGGGCATGCGGGCCGCGCCTCGATTACAGAAGAGTCGCTCGCCCGGCACATGTACACGAGCGGACTACCGGACCCCGATTTGCTCATCCGCACGAGCGGCGAGATGCGCGTAAGTAATTTTCTGCTCTGGCAAATTGCCTATGCCGAGATTTTTGTCACGGAAACGCTTTGGCCTGATTTCAACCGCGCCAGGCTTCTTGAAGCGCTGGTGGAGTTTCAAAAACGTGAGCGCCGGTACGGAGGAATTCGCGAGGGCCAGCCCGTTCCGGAGACGTCAGCGCGCGTAGTTGGAAAGTGAACATTTTTCTTGGAAGACGGCTTTTCCAAGAGAGGTCCTCGCCCATTTGTGTTCTCCTTCGTGATTTATTTCCCTCGATGTGATGAGATGGAACTAGTAGTTCGTCAGGGGATCCCTTCTTAATGACTTGGAAGCGCGTCGCGACAGCTGCCGTTCTAATTCCGTGTGTGGTCGGCCTGGTGTTGTGGGGCTCGACAGCACTGCTAGCTGTGGGCACAGCGCTCGTGATCTTGCTAGCCATGTTCGAGTTTTTTGCGCTAGGCGATGCCATCGGTCACCGGGCCTATCGCTTCTGGACCGCCGCCTGTGCGCTAGGTCTTGTCTTTGTGCAGTGGATGGTATCCACCGCCAACTCAGTCGGCCCTCCCCGAGGCACTCAATATTTTGTCTTGATTGGCAAAGCGTTTCTTTCTCTCCCTATGGTCGGAGATGTTTTTTTTATTTTTCTGCTTGGTGTGACCGTACTGACACTTTGGACGAAGCGGCCGATGGTGGAAGCCTTACCTGCGGCAGGAATTAGTTCGAGCGGGCTGATCCTCGTGGCTCTTCCTTTGACATACGCGATTCGGCTTCATGGAATCAGCACGGACGGTCCAAAGCTGCTGATGTTCGTGCTCGTGATTACTTGGGTCGGAGACACGGCGGCTTATTTTGTAGGCCGCGCCATTGGAAAGCACCCACTGGCGCCAGTGTTAAGTCCCAAAAAATCCTGGGAGGGCACGATCGCCAGCATTCTGGGAGCACTGCTCGTCGCCATTGTTTTTGCGAGGTGGCTCACGGTGCCGCTTCCGCACTTGCTGGGAATGGCTGTTGTCGGCAATGTTGCTGGCCAAGCCGGCGATTTGCTCGAATCTGCATATAAGCGAAGCGCAGGCGTTAAAGATTCCGGCTCACTGCTGCCCGGACATGGTGGCGTTCTAGACCGTATCGATGCGTTGATTTTGGCAATCCCGGTTGTCTGGTACTATTGGATTTGGATCTACTTGCCCAGCAGGTAGTTGCACGGGTCCTTCCACTCATGGGGCGGAAGACAGACAGGAATGTCTGTCCCACCAAGTTTGGCGAGACAGACAAGATTGTCTGTCCTACCAGTTCGGCACTAAACGGAGAAGAGATTCGTCCTTGAAGCAGCTATCCATTTTGGGTTCAACAGGTTCGATTGGTCGGCAGTGCCTTTCCGTTGTGGAGGGGCTGCCGGAGCGATTTGGAATCGTTGCGCTGGCTGCGGGCGGCAATCTAGAAGAATTGACTGGCCAGATTGAACGGCACCGGCCCGAACTGGTTTCCGTTGGCGACGCTAAGAAAGCGGACGAACTTGCGTCTACACTACGCGCCAAAGGGATTTCCCCACTGCCCGCGATTCATCATGGACGCGAAGGAATGCTGGCGGTCGGGACGCACACCAAAGCTGACATCGTTGTTTCTGCCGCCGTTGGCGTCGTCGGGCTCGAAGCGACCTACGAAGCAGTCAAGCTCGGAAAAACTGTCGCGCTCTCAAATAAGGAAGTTTTGGTTGCCGCGGGCGAATTGGTTATGGCCGCCGCGAAAAAAGCCGGGCGCGAATTGTTGCCCGTGGACAGCGAACACAATGCCGTCCATCAATGCCTGCGCGGCGGTACTCATGGCGAAGTGAGCCGTCTAGTGCTTACAGCGAGTGGTGGCCCTTTTCGCAAGACTCCGCTTGCCGAGCTCAACAATGTGTCTCCAGAACAAGCTCTGGCGCATCCAAACTGGAAGATGGGCAACCGTATCACCATCGATTCCGCCTCGATGATGAACAAGGGTTTCGAGGTGATCGAAGCGCACTGGCTGTTTGGCGTGCGGCCCGACCAGATTGACGTTGTGATTCACCCGCAGTCCACGATTCACTCGATGGTCGAGTTCGTGGATGGTTCGATTTTGGCGCAACTTGGGCCAACGGATATGCGCATGCCCATCCAATATGCGTTAACCTATCCGGAGAGAGTAGCGTCTAACCAGGTAGCCCTGGATTGGCGCAAGCTGCGGCGGTTGGATTTCGCAAAAGTTTCCACACGGCGTTTCCCTTGCCTTCGACTGGCTCGCGAAGCCATGAAGAAGGGCGGGGCACTGCCTTGTGCTTTGAATGCGGCGGATGAGGTTGCGGTGGCGGCCTTTCTTGAGCGGCGACTGTCGTTCCGGGGAATCGCGGAAGTGATCGAACGTGTGCTGGCGCGCACATCGCGTGTTCGCTTTGAAAAGATGGATGACGTGCTGGCAGCGGATGCGGAAGCTCGGCGCACAGCGAAAGAAGAAGTCGAGCGTTTATCGGTAAAGGTAGTCGCGGTATCATAAAGGTCCGAAGAAGGGAAAGACGGAAATATGGGAGCGGTTTACCTCATAGTTGGCGTGGTCCTCGTGCTCGGCGTAATGGTCCTGGTTCACGAATGGGGACATTTCATCGTTGCGCGCCTGTGCGGCGTACGGGTGGACGTGTTTTCCATCGGGTTTGGTCCCCGGCTCTTTGGATGGAAAAAAGGACCAACAGACTATCGCGTGAGCGCGCTGCCCCTGGGCGGCTATGTGCGCATGGCCGGGCAAGATCTCTCGGAAGTTGATTCGGGAGATAAACCGCCAACAGGCGCGCCGGACGAATTGATGAGCAAGCCGCGATGGCAGCGGGCGCTGATCTCTTTCGCTGGTCCCGCCGTGAACCTGGTCTTGCCGATATTTCTTCTCACAGGACTTTTTGCCGTTTCCGGCGTGCCGTATCCCGCCTATCTGGATGAGCCGGTGCACGTGACGGGATTGCCTGCCAATTCTGATTCCGTGCCGAGTGCATTGAAGGTGGGCGATACGGTGCTCTCGATAAATGGAACGCCGACGCCGAATTGGGAGCAAGCCTTCCTGGCGCTCAAGCAGGTTGTTCCAGGGACCTCTCTCAAGATGGAAGTGGAGGATGGCGGGACGCGCCAAACAATCGAGGTGCCCGTCAAGGACAAGTCCGACCCGAGCCGAATCTTTGGGTATTTGCCGATTCGTCCCATCATTGACCAGGTCGGTCAGGGCGCTCCCGCCGATCGTGCGGGCTTGCAAGAAGGGGATCTAATCACTGCGGTAAACGGAAACCACATCGACTATTGGGAACAGTTCCAGCAGTTGACCAGGGCTTCGAATGGCCAGCCCATGACGCTGGACCTCATGCGCAAGGGGCAGCCTGTTCGTCTGGTTGTGACGCCGGAAAAAGGGGCCGCGGGAACCGGCGAAAATGTCTATCAGATAGGCATTGGTCCACGCGATGAGACCGCGTACAAGCGCGTCTCATTCAGCGAGAGCGTGAAGATTGCGGGAGCCGAAACTGCGGATACCATCACGCAGACCGTGGAAGTCGTTGGAAAGCTCTTCAGCGGACGCGTTTCGATTAAACAGCTTCAGGGACCGGTCGGAATTTCCCATATGGCGGGGCAAGCCGTGCGGAAGGGGCCGCCTTACGTTATAACTCTGATGGTGGTGATCAGCATTAACTTGGGAATCCTGAATCTATTGCCGATTCCTATTCTTGATGGCGGAAATATTCTGCTGCTGGCGATTGAAGGAATTATGCGGCGCGATCTGAGCCTGAGCTTTAAAGAGCGCTTTGTGCAGGTTGGGCTGGTGTTCCTCTTGGTCATCTTCGCGATTGTCATGTACCATGACATTTTGCGGCAGTTTTCGAGTCACTCTTAGCCCGCAGAGAGTCGCGCGCCAGGAGGCGACGAATGTCAGTATCGCCGGGCCATCGGGTTTCGACGGGCGAGCGCCTCAATACATCAGAGACAACGGGAAAGCTGCAGCAAGCCATACGAGAGCGCGGGATTCGCCTCACGCGGCAGCGGCGCGTCATCCTACAGGTAATGGACGCCGCCGAGCAGCACCTGGATGTGGATCAGATTCTGGAACGCGCGCGGAAAATCGATTCCGGCGTGCATCTCGTGACAGTCTATCGGACGATTGATCTTCTTAAAAAACAAGGGCTTATCGATGAGCTCGACCTGCTGCATTTGCGCGGTGACCGGCATTATTACGAGAGCCACGGTCCGCGCGATCACATTCATGTGGCTTGCCTAGGGTGCGGGAAGGTGCGCGAGTTCGAGAGCCGCCTTTACGAGCAACTGAAGCAGCAGATTGCGCGGGACTTCAAGATGAAGGTCACCGTGTCACGGACGGAAGTGGGCGGGTACTGCGAAGATTGCCTGGCGAAGTCTCCTTCCTGAGCCAATTTATTCCGATTGGACCTGGAAACATCGCTGCGGCCGCCGGTGTCTAAGTCTGCATGAACCTACTACTTGAATTGCCTGGAACCAAGCGAGCGCGCCGCAGGCTGATTCTCTCCTTGCTGGTTGCGTTGGCACTGTGGCCCTTTGTTGACCAATACGTTTGTTCCATCATGCAGCCGCCCACACCACAACATGCGAACTCGAATGGGGGAACCACCTGGGATCTTCGCAGCATGTGGCAGTAATTTGAAGCTGCGATTCGCTGAAGGGCTGGTGGCCCGGACTCCCTTGAATGGTGCTTTCGCGCACTGCGAGAGGATACCACCTCTGGAAGTTCATAAGGAGTAGAGTAGGGTCGTGGGCGCCCCGTCCTCGGTTTTTGAGGGCGGGTCTTGGGTTTAGCTTTTCTCTTTCGAAAACGAGAAATCCATGCCGGCTGGACTGGAACGGTATTACTAAGTCCTTTGGGGTTACAATGTTCACCGTCTTCGAAGCCCAAGAAGGCACTCTCGGGTCAGATGAAGGGGGACAATCATGCAGCGGCGCGAATTCCTGAAGCTGGGAGCCGTAGCAGGCGGAACGTTC
The DNA here is from genome assembly GCA_963833345.1 of uncultured Acidobacteriota bacterium. GTDB lineage: Bacteria > Acidobacteriota > Terriglobia > Acidiferrales > UBA7541 > Acidiferrum. Next base: position 372,568 of record CAWHXI010000002.1, read on the forward strand.
CTAGTGGGCGGCACGGGCCGCTTCGGAAGTTTCCTCGATGCTCCGAAGGAAATCCCCACCACTGACCGCCTCGTTTGCACCAACCTGGTGGACAACATCTACGACATCTTTGCTAAGGGCGGGAAAATCGGCAACCTGGCGATCACTCGGAATACTTTGCCTCATCCCTACGGCTCAGAAGTCTCGTTGTTGTCGGAACATGGGCTGGCCTTTCACTTGGAGTCCTTCCGAGGCACAGAGGAAAAACAGATCCTGCTGGACTTCGCGCTCACGCCCCGCGCGCTCACAAACAATTTCAAAGGCTTGAAGGTAGATCCCGTCACGGCCGACGCCTTGATCATCAGCCACGGGCACGACGATCATTACGGTGGCCTGCCCGACTTGGCACAGGCTCTCCAGGGAAAAGCCAAACCAGGGCTCACTCTTTATGCCGGAGGACGCGATACGTTCTGCCATCGCTGGGTGGTGCAGCCCGACGCCAACAAACTCGATTACGGCGAGCTCAAGCGCGATGAGCTCGAAGCGCGAGGGTTGAAGGTCGTGATCGCGGAGGAGCCCACCGTAGTTGCAGGCCACGCCTTCACCTCAGGTCACATCGCGCGAATCACGGATTTCGAGATGTCTCCTCCGGCAGCTCGTCTCGAAGCCGGCGCGCCCGGCTCCGCCTGCGACGCCACCTTCCACTTCCCTCCAGGCACAGTCAAGATGGAAGCCAAGCCGGGCGAGTTAGTGAAAGACATCTTCTGGGGCGAGCACGCCACCGCTTACAATGTGAAGGGCCGGGGACTCGTTGTGATCTCATCGTGCGGCCACGCCGGCATCATCAACTCCGTCCGCCAGATCCAGAAGTCCACCGGGATCGAGAAGGTGCACGCCGTTGTCGGCGGGTGGCACCTGGCCCCCTATCCTGATGAACTCATCGCCAAGACCGTGGAAGCGATGAAGGAGATCAACCCGGACTACTTGATTCCCATGCATTGCACCGGCTTCCGCACCATAATGGCAATCCAGCGCGAGATGCCCGAAAAGCTCATCATGCCTTCCACAGGCACGCGCGTCGTCTTCGGGAGCTAGCCCCGATCCCGCTCGTCATTTACGGGAACCCATCCTCGCGTCCGCCGTGACCCACCGCCACCGCTTCTCTCTGTTAGGGGCACGGCAAGCCGTGCCCGGCGACCTGCTTGGCGAAGGATTTTCCATCATCCGAGTACACATACTCGAAACGGAAACTCTAAACAAGAAAATTACCGTTTGGTGATCGACTAGAGAGAAACCAAACCCAAGACCCGCCCTCAAAAACCGAGGACGGGGCACCCTCCGCATAACTAAGAGTCCGGGCCACCCGTCCTTGCCTTTAACAGTGGAATTATTTCGTCAGCTTGCCTTTTTCATTCTGAGCTGCAAGCCCATATCGTATTGCCGCTTCAAGCGTATCGATGTTTATATCCTTTAGAGCTTTAAACCGAATGCAATATCCGGTCACGCTCGCCTTGCCTAGTTTTTTTCCATACGTTTTGGCTAAGTACTTCTTATCTTTGAGACCAAGAATATAGACAGAGATTCCGGTTTTGTTTCCGCTCACACCAATTTGAAAAAACTCTCTACTTTTTCCATTGGCATATTTTATTGTGTGAAATCCATATCCAATCGTAGGGTTGGAAACAGTATGATTTTTGCTGTCTTTACCATCGAAGAACCATAATTTGCATTCTGGTGACACTTGAAGTGTGAGCCGATGCAACTCTCCCATGTCACTGCGTTTTGGCTCCGGTTGGCTGGTAATATACTTCTTGATTTGTTCTTGTACGTTCATATGTTCTGCTTCCCAGTTGCGCGCACGAGATTATACGACGTTTAATCCTTTTGAACCGCTTCCATCATGCGCCGGTCGTAGCAGATGATGGCGTCAAACGGAAGCTGTTGGGACCGTTGGGGTTGTGCGCTAGGATGGCCGCGGGTGGAGAGACCGTTAGCTGCGAAGCAGCGAGAGCGGTCTACTCCAACACGAGTTCGGCGGCATACACAGTCTACCGAGAGGACCAATGGCAGAGACGTTCGAAGCATACCGAGACCGAGTCCTGAGCTATCTTGGCGATGAGGAGCCCATCGGCGTCCAACAAGCCACTCCATCCCAGCTCGAGCGTCGACTGCGCGATGTCGCGCCCGAGGAGTTGATCCGGCGTCCTGCACCTGAAAAGTGGTCCATCGCCGAGATCGTAGCGCACTTGGCGGACGCGGAGCTGGCGATGGGGTGGCGATTGCGAAACATGCTGGCGAATCCGGGCGTGGCCTTAACGTGGTGGGATCAGGCCGTATGGGCGGAGCGCTTGGGTTACGCGCAGCAAGATGCGAGCCTTTCGGCAGGGGTCTTTCGGGCGCTGCGCGAGAGCAACCTGCGACTGTTGGAGTCCGTCCCGCGCGCGCGGTGGGTGGAGTGCTATGGGGTCCACGAGGTACGCGGACGGCAAACGGTCGAGGAGTTCGTCCGCATGGAAGCGGCACACGACTTGAACCATCTTCGCCAGATCGACCGCATCTTGGGCGGGTCTATGACCGGGCAGTCGTGATGGGACGGGCGCCCCGCACTCCTAGTTATGCGGGGAAATATGGGGACAGACGGGAAGTTTCCTCGTGTTTCTGTTTGCACGAATCAAAAATTACAGGAAACGTTCCGTCTGTCCCGTCTGTCCAAAACTTCAACTTCTTATTTCGCCTGCGCTAGCCCCGCAACAACTGCGGCAAATTTATCGAGTATCTCAACCCAGCCCTCGAGTTGCCCGCTGTTTTTTGCGTTCTCCATGGTTTCATTTCCAATGCAGGTGACTTTCGTCTGGCCGTTTCCAAGATCCTCAAAAATAACCACGTCGCGCGCATCGTCTATGGCTTCATGTTCTATTCCAAGCTGCGCAGGCTCAACCTTGTTTCCCTTCGAGTCGCAAAAGTACATGGAGTAAACGATCTTCTCGTGCAGAACAATCTCGTGGTATTCCCCGCCATTCCAGCCCTCCTGCCCATCCGGCGTTCTCATGCAGCAGAGAAATTTTCCTCCCACGCGAAAATCAATCTTGCAAAAAGGCGCAGTAAAACCCTTCGGCCCCCACCACTGCATCACATATTTCGGGTCTGTCCACGCCTTCCAAACCAATGCGCGTGGGGCATCAAACACTCTAGTGACCACCATCCGCTCTGCCTCGTTAACCGTGTTTTTTGTCATCTCTGACCTCCTCTTTTTTCATTTGATTTACAACCACATCCAACTTGTCGAAACGCTCTTCCCAGAATCGGCGATAGCTAATCGCCCAGTCGCTGACTGTCTTTATCGCCTCTGGCCTAAGCCTGCACACGCTCTCTCTTCCACGCTTCGTCTTGATCACAATCCGCGCCCGCACCAGGTAGGCAATATGTTTTGAAATCATCTGCTGCGAGAGTGCAAACGGTTCCGTCAATCCATGCACAGAGGCAGGCCCATGGGAGAGTCGTTCGATCATCGCCCGCCGGGTTGGATCAGACAGAGCCGTAAATGTTGTATCTAACTTATCCACAACCGTATGGTAGTGGATTATCCGTCGATGTCAAGTGTGAATTTTGGAGTTCCCGATTTCTGTTTCCTGATCTCTGAACCTTGACACCTGCGCTAATTTATGCTTTCCCATGCGCCGCGTATCGCAGCTGGGTGCATGGTTTCAATTTGGTTCATTTGGAAGGGTCTCGGGTGTATAAGGGTGGCCATCCGGGAGGTAAAAATGGAAATTCCGGTCAGAAGTACAACGCAAGGGAGCCTTGAGCGCACACATGAGTGAAGAACCGTTGCCCGTTGCGGCTGCCTACACCCCCGTTCAACCTTCCGGTGGGCCGTACAAGGGCAGTTCGATAAGAGAAGGTTCCATCTGCGCAGGTATTTGGGCGGTGCTGGCGGCATTGTTGATTGTCGGTGCGGCTTTGTGGACTGAGCACGCTCACCCGGAGCAGGGCGCGTCAGTTGACTGGGCACGCTTCACTGGGGCAATGGCAGGTCAGTTCTTGGTGATGGCTCTTGTGCTCTCATCTGTGGTGTTCTATCGCAGAAGGAAGAACGTTACGCGTTTTATTTTGCTAGATTGGCGTTGGTGGTTAGCCTGCCTCATTCTCACCGCGATTCAAAAACAAAACACGCTTCCGTGGCTGTGGGTTGGTTTGATCTATCAGGTTCGCCTGAACTTCTGGTCAAAGGCAAAATTTCCATCGTCGCCTAGAACGACTGGTTGATTTCATGCAAACGGTGGGTCATTCTTCTCCGGCTCTGTCCTATCTACTCACTACTCACTACTCCCTACTCACTTCCTTCCTATGCTGATCGACTAAAGAGAACCCAAACGCAAGACCCGCGTATACAAAATTATCTAGGATGCTTGTGCGCAAAATTGGGGCACACCGCCACTCGCTGAACCGCACTTGGTACGCTCTACACAAGGAGGTCACATGGCAGACATCGAACGAATCAGCGCTCAACAAGCGCACGCAAAAACCAAGTCGAACCAAGCCCTGCTAGTCTGCGCCTACGAGGACGAGGCTAAATGCCGGATGCTAAATCTGGACGGGTCCATATCTTTCACCAGCTTGCAGTCCCGGGCGGCCTCGCTGCCGAAGACGCAGGAAATCATTTTCTATTGAGGTTGACCCGGCGAAGCCAGCGCTGTCGGTCAGGCAGCGAAATATCGAAAGCAGGGTTTTACCAACGTCAAGGTGCTAGAGGGCGGTGTGGCAGCGTGGAAGGCGGCTGGTTACTCAACGGCCTGATATCCTCAGCCGATGCTTCGTCGTGCAACCAAGGCGGGTGGCAGCGCCTTTATGGGTGGGCTACCGTTTGCGCCCTTGTCTCATGCAAACGGTGGGTCACTCCTCTCCGGTTCTGTCCTATCTACTCACTGCCCACTACTCACTGCCCACTACTCACTGACTTCCCATGGATTTGCTGATCGACGAGCGAGAACCCAAACCCAAGACCCGCCCTCAAAACCCGAGGACGGGGCACGCTCCGCATTACTGGGGGTCCGGGCCACCGTCCTGAACATTCGACATCTAAGGCAGGGTTACACCTCAATTTACGCGGCATTTCGAGGAGAGCCATGTAGTGTGCGCGTTTTTGTGTCACTTCTTATCAAAACCGCCGATCTGGTACTTAACGTCCCACAGGTTCTGAATGCGCATGTAGTAGTTTAGCGATCGCCCTAGTCCGTCTAAGCCGGGAAACAGAGAGGCGGCGTTCACATTCATATTCCAGAGATCTTGAAGAACATCGTGCTGGATACCGAGCGGAAGGAGGAGTTTGATGACGGCGATGTTGTCGTTCAATTCCTTTATGCTCCCCAGTGACCTAAACTCCTCGATCTGGGAGTCAGCAAAGTCGATAGGCGCTAGGTCAAAAGTAGCTGCCAGGGATTCGATGAAAGGAACATCGACCGAGAGAGGGCACAGGAACATGCCTTGTTGAACTGTCAAACGTTCGTTGAGCTCGAATGGCTGGACTTCGAACACAAACCTTTGAAAGGAATGCTTTTGGGTCTCGAGTAACTTGTCGGCGAAGTCCGCCACCCGGTGCAAGGTTTGCCAATGGGGCATCGAGAATCTTCGGTCGTCCAATTTTAGGAAGCGTTGCATTCCGAGGTACATAGCGTAATGGTTTATACACCAAATAGCGCATTCGGTCGTCGCCTTCTCGACTGCAAAGAAAGCCGCCACGTAAAACGACTTCGTGCAATCCAGCAATCTAGTAGCTCCGCCGAAATGTTGAATCAGTGCCATCCAATCGATGAGCTTTTCGCGTGGAGGCGAAATCCGCAAGAAATGGTGTGCCCTACGTTGGAACTGTTCGATACTTTCTTCCTCAGCGCCCGTCAGCATCACCGACGCTTGGGTCGATGCAGCGGCACGCTGAAGCGTGCTACTGAGCGTCCACGATCCGTCCTGCTGGCCCCGGAATGTCCAGTTCTGAAGGTCGTCCGCAAGGATGCGCGCCTCGCGCCAATCATTGAGACGGAGCGTCACTACAGCTTTTTTGTCCATTTCGAATCTCGATTCGCAGAAAGATATCCGCCTAGTGAAGTCTAAACCAGGATCGCGTCTTTCTGTGCACTTCAGCCTACAAGTAGCAGAGGGGAAAACACGGGGACAGACGGGAAGTTTCCTCATGCTTCTCGTCGCAATCAAAAAACGACAGGAACGTTCCGTCTGTTGCAAAGTTTTCAAAAATGCGAAGCGTGCTCCTACGATTTGCGCGGCGCGAAAAGGCGGCACGTCCGTGGGCCGGATTCCCGCGAAGGCAGGCTCACTTTGGTCGCTCCGAGTGTGGGGGCTTCGACTCGAAATCAGTGGACACGCTGAGTTCTTTCCAGGACCTTGCCTCTTCTAGGCGTGCGAGGTCGTTTTTCTCCGCCCCGTTGTACGCATCGCTACCGAGCAACAGTCGCAATGGAGGTTTCTGTTCCTGCGTCAGACGCACGATCGCTTGCGCCGCCTTTTTCGGATCACCGGGCTGCTTACCGTTGTAGTCGCGTTGAAACCTGGCGGTGGCTCCAACAGTCGAGTCGTAGTCGGGATTTCCTTCGCTCAGTTTGGTGGAACTGCCGGCGAAGTCCGTGCGGAAGCCACCCGGCTCAACGATGGTGACCTTGATGCCTAGCGGCGCAACTTCGCGCGACAACACTTCTGAGAAACCCTCGACACCCCATTTCGCAGCCGAATAGGGCCCACGCCCTGGAGGCCCGATCCTTCCGCCCATCGACGAAAACTGAACAAAATGACCGGCTTTCCTTTGCCGAAAGTACGGAAGAGCGGCCTTCGTCACGATGATCGTCCCGAAGAGATTCGTTTCGATTTGTGCGCGAAAATCCGACATCGGCGTGTCTTCGACGGACGAGAGATTGCCGTATCCTGCGTTGTTGATAACAACCTCCAGCGAGCCAAAGGCACCGATCGCCGCCTTCACTGCGCTCGCTGCCGCGGACTCGTCGGTCACGTCCAGCGCGAAGAGCTTGATCTGGTCACCGTGGCGTTCCGATAGGTCACGTAGAGACTCGATGTCCCTAGCAGTCGCCAACACTTTATTACCCGCCGCAAGGCCCGCTTCGACAATCGCGCGACCCAGACCGCGAGAACTGCCCGTCACTAACCAAACTTGCGCCATTCATCCTCCTATTATCGCAATCGGTTCTCAGGCGGGTGGGCGAGCCTTAACGCGCCGAGACGATTTTGACCTATCATTTTCCGGGTGTAGGGACGGTGAAAACGAAAATCACGCAACCAGCAGTGCTTTAGGATTTTTCCTGGCGATGGCAAGGAGTTTGAGCGCCGCTTGCCGAGGCCGCCGCGTGCCTTGTTCCCAGCTTCGCACCGCGTTAGGGCTCACGTTCAGGTAGCTGGCGAAAAGCGATTGGCTGGCATTCAGCGCTTCCCGAATGTCCCGCACCTCTTTGGGAGAAATCGGCTTCGGCCGGGAAGGCACGCTTGTAACGCGCAGGTTAACCGGCTCGCCTCGCTCATAGGCCGCCGCGCCCTTCAGCGCCGCTTTCATGTCCTCAAAAATGTTCACTTTGATTTTCTTCGCCATTTTCAGCCTCCCAACTCACGTTTAACTTCCGCAGACCACTGTCGGATCTGTCTACGCTGCTCCTCGGTGGCATCTTCTTGTTCATTCTTGTCCAGCAAGAGCAGCAGGTGAATGTGCTGCCGCCTTTCCAAGTACAAATACAAATAACGGTACCCGCCACGCTTTCCCTTGCCACGTCCCGGATTCGCGATTCGCGCCTTACGTACGCCGCCAAGGCCCGGAACCACCGCCCCTCTCTCGGGCTTCCTCTCAAGGTCGTCCTGGATCGCCCTCAGCACTGCGTCGGCGCCATCGCTGGCAAGCCGGTGCAGCTTCCGCGTAAAAGGCTGCGACTCGATGAACTCCACAATGTGATACTACCACAATGTGATAGCCAACGGCAATGCCACGCTCCCGGGCGGCTAGCACCGCCTTTATTCCTCGGTGGCCTACCGTTTGCGCCCTTGTCTCATGCAAACGGTGGGTCACTCTTCTTCGGTTCTGTCCTATCTACTCACTGCCCACTATTCACTACTCGCTCGCGCGTTCAGCAGGGAACGGACGGCTCGAAGGCGGGTGAAGAACTTGTCGGCGCGGGCGATGTCTTGGGCGATTTGCGCGCGGAGTTCTTCGGGGCCGCTGAATTTCTTTTCTTCGCGCAGACGCTTCCAGAATTGCACTTCGATACGTGCGGGTGACACTTCGCCCAGAGGTTCGAGGACATGGGTCTCGACGCTGAGGCTTGAACCGTTGAAGGTGGGGCGCACGCCGATGTTGGTTACCGAACGGCGGGTGTGCGATTCACCTTCGATGAGTGTGCGCGTCACGTAGACGCCGCGCGCGGGGAGTAATTCCTGTTCCGCGGCAAGATTCAACGTCGGGAAAGTGAAACGGCGGCCAGTACCGGTTCCTGGGACAACTTTTCCGCTTAGCACGAAGGGGCGGCCGAGGAGGCGTGCTGCGTGGGCAACGTCGCCATCAGCAATTTCGCGGCGGACGATGGTGCTTGAGACGACTTCGTTTTTGTAAACAACGTGGGGAATGATGACGACGTCGAAGCCACGTTCGGCGGCGAGCAGGAGAAGCATGCGGGCGTTGCCGGCCTGTTTATGACCGAAACGGAAATTTTCTCCGACAAAAACAGCGCGCACGTGAAGGTCACGCACGAGGATTTGGTCGACAAATTCCTGTGGCGTGAGCTTGGCGAGCTCGTGGGTGAACGGCAGAACAACGGCGGCCTCTATGCCCATAGCGGCGAAACAGTTCAGGCGCTGCTCCGTGGTGGAGACCCGCAATGGGGCGGACTCCGGGCGGAGCACTTTCTGCGGAAGGGGATCAAACGTTAGAGCGGTTGCTATCGCATTGATCTCTCTGGCGCGGGCAACGGCGGCCTGCAAAATGGCCTGGTGGCCCAGGTGGATGCCGTCAAAATTGCCGATGGCGAGCGTGCTGCCGCAGTTCGACGCCCCATACCGAATCGACCAAGCCAGGGGCGTTGAAAATAGTTCAAGCGGCGCCGGCTGGGTAGCGACTGACTTTGAAGCTTCATGCTGCGCAGCGGATTCGTCCACATTCACTTCGATTTCGAGACCATCGTAGGCGAGCTGTACGTTCGAATAGCCGAGGTTGCGAAGGCGCTCATTCGTTTCCGCGTGGGCCAAATCGTGAGCGATGTGGGTAAACCAGGCGCGGCGCGGATTTAGTTTTCTGATGAGTGCGAGGGCTTGATCCACGGTTTGATGCATGGGGTGGGGGATGTCCCGCAACGCATCGATGATGAGTTCATCGAGATCGTGCAATAGAGCGAGCGACGAATCGGGCAGCGAGCTGAAATCAGTCAAGTAAGCGGCGCGGCCAAAGCGAAAACCCAAAACTTCCATGTCGCCGTGCAAGAGCGGAATGGGAGTGAACGTGATGCCCAACAGTTCGAACGGCTCTTTGGCTTCGCGAAGTGTGACGCTCGGAATGGAGCTGAGCTTTGGCTTTCCGTCGAAGACATAAGCAAACGCGCGGCGAATGATGTCGAAAGTTTCCTTGTTGGAGTAAATGGGAAGAGCGCTTTGCTGGCGAAGATTGTAAGGGCGAATATCGTCAAAACCCATGATGTGATCGGCGTGGCCGTGCGTCAGCAAGACCGCGTCGAGGCGATCGACGCCGGCGCGCAAACCTTGCTGGCGAAAATCCGGAGTGGTGTCAATCACGACGTTCTGGCCATTGCGCGAAAGGAGCAGGGAAGGGCGCAGCCGGTTGTCATGCGGATCAAGCGAACTGCAGACGCTGCAATGACATCCGAGCGAGGGAACGCCCATGGACGTGCCGGAACCGAGGACGGTGATTTTTAGCGGAGCCTGGGGCATGCCGAGAAAGCTGAAACTCTTTCGAACGCCGGGCCGAACTTGCAGTACAAAGACTGCTGCTCGTTAGGGCCGCGTCTTGGCTTTTGGCAGCGCCGCTGCGGCCTGTGCCGCAACGGCCTGATTGACCTCCAGATAGGTCATCTTCAGTTTGCCAAGAAGATCGAGCAGGAGAGCGTCTTCCTCCGGCGCGAGGTTTCCCTTGGTTTTTTCGTGAAGGGAGTCGAGCATATCGATCAATTCATGCGCGGCTTCCGGGTCGATCACCGGCTGGCCGGTGCGCGGGTCAGCGTAGGCGCCCAGGACCATCGCTGCGTTGCTGCCGATCATGCGGACAAGATTCTCGAACGGCGCGGAACGCTTGGGCACTTCGATGGGCGGTTGCGCTGCGACAGGTTTTGGAGCATCGGCGACCGGATGCAACTTTTCTTCGCGCTTGGCCTCGCGTTCCTTCTCTTCCATGGCTTCCTTGCGAGGCTCGCCATCGGAGGTGAAGGGACGTCGGTCGATAACGCGAAATGCTTCTTCTTTCTTCTGATCGCTCAAGGGGACTATCCTCGTCAGTTATTTTCTGTATAAGTTTAGCACGGGAGGGAGATTTTGGGTGGGGCGTGGAGGGGCAGGGGTAGGGCAGGTTCCGGCTTCGATGTTTATCAGGCGCTGGCTAAGGACAAGACGCAGAATAAATTTGTCAAATCACAAGGAATCCGTACAGGCGGGGCAAAAGAAAGAGGCGCTCGGTAACCTCACAAGCGCCTCCTCTACTACGTCAACGTAAACCGTACCTCACTGGATCACCTCCTTCTCGGCAGGAACGCCGATATCGACAAGAGCGTCGAATGACCCGATTATAACGCAGGAATTGGGGGATGCCAGAGCAAACGCTTCCTTGACGTTTTGAGTTCGGGCACGCGAAAGTCAGTAACCGGTAACGGCGTCAATCAAGACTTGAATTAGAACTCAGGTAGCTCAGGTTATTGCGGGGCCCCAATCTTGACGGAGACTCGATAGCGTCGGTAATTCGTATAGTGGTGCACGTTATGGAATTTTTGCTTTTTAATTTCCATCGATACATCCACGTCGCTGGGCAGCCACAAAGGATTTGGGACGTCCTGAAGTTGCACCTCAGCGAACGTCACTTCTGTTGTCAGCTGATCGAGTCCAATTTCATTTTGCGGCGCGAGTAGATCGCTTCGCATTCGAATGATTTGGAAATTGTTCTTGTCCACCCACAAGATTCCCTGCGTAAGCATATCCGCAACTGCCCCTCCGGTTCCCCTCATCGTGACCAGGAAAGTGGCTTCGCCAGGTTTCTGAGCAAACCCCAAGACATACGTCTCTCGAGAGCCAATCTTTTCGTCGCCAAGGTAGCGTAACCTCGACTGCGACTGGGCGACCGTCGAGAAACTAATACAGCTCAATGCAAAGCCGGAGGTGACCAGATATCTTTTCTCCAGGCCTATTGGGCCCAGGCGATTTCCCTTTTCGTCCATTCGATATTCCGCGCTTGCCCCCCATTCATAGCCGTGATGAAGGATCAAATAGTTATCTTGAACACGCTGTTTCGCTCGAACGCCGCCCTTCTCATTCAGCTTCTCCTGTGTCACGTCTTCGTGAGCGATGAGGTCACCAATTTCGCGGACGAAATCGTCCACGCTTCGGCTCACCTTCTGCAGGATTACTGGTAGCTCTTGCCGATTTGCCGCAGGTTGAAGCGTTTTCAATTCTGGAATGCGATCGACCAGCTGCGCCAGCGGCAGATCAAGGTATGGATGCGCATTCGCGTAATAAACTTGCTGGCTGAAAGCTTCTGGAGTCACACTCCCTGCACCCGGTTCGAGTGATAGCGCGTCATCCCCCATCCCGCCAGGCTTCTCAGTCTCAGCCGTAAGTTCCCCTCCGCTCTCCGGTTGTGTGTAATACCCCTGCCGAGTACGCGCTGTCAGGCCCGGCTTTGCAACATGGACTTCCAGTTGGTGGTATTCGTGAGGCCTGTGGCTCGGGGGTGGAACGAAGGGGATCTCATAGTAAGCCCCCGCATCGGCAACGCATTTTTGTAGTTCTGCAGCCAGGTCGTTGCCGGGGTGAAGTGCCAGACCGCCGCTTTGGGTCGCGAGTGCTCCTAGTGTCAAATCCTCAATCCTAACGTCGCTGGCCTTGCTAGCTCCCTCGACGAAAACCTGCCTGTCCGAGGGCCTGAAGTGATAAGTGGGTGGGTCTGTTAGGCCTGGATCAATGTCTCCGAGGGCGGAAGGATCGACACTATAGACGGTGATCTGGCCTTCTCGGAGCTGCGTCGAGATCTCAACTATGTTTCCGAAGACCTGTTCTCGCAGGCTTGCGTCGCGCATGTTCTCCAGACCGAAAAGTGGTGGCCATCCAGGAGAGACGCAAAGGATCAACTTCCGACCAGGCCTCTCGCGCTCGCGAGCCAGGAGTTCTGCAAATCCTTTAAATGAGATCTGGACGCGGTCCGCAGACCCTCCACGATCCGTGTCGCGATCGATACTACGGAGGGGAATCTTGTAGTGATCCAGTGCCATCCTGATTGCGTTCCCGTCTTGTGAGAAATCCTCCTGAAACTGGAGTCCCTTGTCTGTGAGGATAGCGACTGCGGTGGGGTGGCCGAGGCGCCCACCGTCAGCCTTCAGGAACCTGCTGATCTCTTCGCGCACCATGCCTGTCTTTCGGGACCCGATATTTACGGCGTCGATAACGAGAACCACTTCAATGGGAGCCTGCCGCCCGTCAACGGCCTCGAACGAAGTGATGGTCTGCGGCACGCTGTTGTCCAAAATGGTGAAGTCCTGCCGCTGAAGACCGCTCACGGGTGGACCAGACTCCGGAGTAACTACTACGTCCAGATGGATCTTGCCATCGCCGGGAAAGGTTGGCGCATGATACTGCCCAGCTGAAATCTGAGCCGTGCACAGCAAGGACACCAAAAGAAGAACACCACCACGTTTGTTGATCAACATTGGGCTCCCATCCCCGGCGTGAAGCCCCACCCACGACCGCTGCAGAACTAACAGGATCCGCAGCATACGATAAACTCGATATGTGGGACGCCGTCAGGGGTGGCTAAGTTACAAGCTGGATATTCCGCTGAGTGCTCTAATGGACTCAAGATATCTTGAGAATAGCCCAAGTGCCTTCGACAAATCTCATCGCGATGATGCTCTCCATCTCGCGTCTGAACTGTCGCACTTCGACATTATCAGGCTTGCTTCCAATTCGAGTTTGCATTCACCAAATGACGCGAATGGTGCAACCTAACTCCCGATTGGATGGGTCAACGGGGAGCTAGCTGGGGACGATTCACGCGTTCGCTGGTGCGCTTGTCAAAGTGTGTGCCACACCGTAGAGTGGAACGTTTGTTGCATGAACAATTTACGCGGTTGAGCGATGGCGATCAAAAAGAAGAAGGCGGGAAAAACGAGGAAGGCTGGCGCGGTGCGCCGAACGGCGGCGAGGTCGCCACGCCTGACAGCGGGGGAGTGGTTCGAAAAGCTTGCGGCGGTGCAGGCGCGGCTGCGGGCGCCGGACGGTTGTCCTTGGGACCGCGAACAGACTCACGCCTCCCTTCGGACTTACCTAATCGAAGAGGCTTACGAAGTTCTGGAGGCGCTGGAGAGCGGCGATGACGCCAAGTTCGCGGAAGAGATGGGGGATTTGCTGTTGCAAATCGTGTTTCATTCGCAGATCGCGAAGGAAGAGGGGCGGTTCACAGTTTCCGACGTGATACGCGAAGTTCACGACAAGATGGTGCGGCGGCATCCGCACGTTTTTGGAGAGAAGCGCGCGAAAGATTCCGCCGAAGTTCTGAAGAATTGGGAACAGATCAAGAAAGAGGAGCGTCGCGCGGCGGCGGTGAAGAAGAAGGCGGGTGATTCGAAACAAGAAGGGAAAGCTGGCTCGCTTCTGGATGGAGTCTCGCGAGCTTTGCCAGCGGCTCTGGAAGGATTCCAACTCACGCGGCGCGCGGCGCGGATTGGATTCGATTGGGACAATGTCGAAGGTGTCTTCGAAAAAATGAGCGAAGAGAGCGGCGAGCTTCGTGAGGCGGTCAGCGCGAAAGATGCCCGGCGAAGTGAAGAGGAGATGGGGGATTTGCTTTTTGCGGCGGTGAATCTGGCGCGTTTTCTGCACATCGATCCGGAAATCGCACTAAAGAAAGCTAACGCGAAGTTTTCCTCGCGATTCCGGCGGATGGAAGATTTGTCCGCGAAAAGCGGGAAGGCGCTAGCGGATGTTCCCCGCGCACAAATGGAGGAATTTTGGGAGACGGCAAAGCGCGCCGAAAAAAGTGATTCGCGAAAGTCGATGGAGGCTGGCAAAGCCTGATGAGTGAGGGGATCGTCGTCCGAAAATGCGCCGGCATTGCGGAATTTCAGCGATGCGTTGCGTTGCAAAGAGAAATTTGGGGCGAAGAGGACCTCGAAGTCGAGCCGGCGACGCTGTTTGTGGTGGCGGAGGAGACGGGTGGACAGGTTTTAGGCGCGTTCGATGGCGAACGATTGGTCGGTTACACCCTGGCAGTTGTCGGATTTCGAGACGGGACAGTATTTCTCCATTCACACATGACTGGAGTTCATGGGGAATATCGCGACCGAGGAGTAGGGCGGGCGCTGAAACTTCTTCAGCGTGAAGAAGCGTTGGGGCGGGGGATTCGGCTGATCGTATGGACGTTCGATCCGCTCGAAATACGAAATGCGCATTTTAATTTGAACCGGCTCGGCGCGATTGCTCGGAAATATCTGCCGAACCTTTATGGACTGACGACGAGTCCGTTGCATCTGGGGCTTCCAACCGACCGTCTTTGGGCGGAGTGGCAGTTGGATTCCGGCCGAGTGGTGGCTGCGTTGTCGGATTTGGCGAAGGAGCCGGAGGACGCGCCCGCGAGGATCGAGTTGCCTGCGGAGCTCGATCGATGGAAACAGAGCGATACGGGCGAAGTCGCAAAGGTGCAGGCGAGGATACGTGAGGAGTTCACGGCTTGGTTTGCGCGGGGTTATGCGGCGGTGGGCGTGAGGAAATCAGCGGCTGGCGCGGCTTATTTGTTGGCTCCTTGGAGCGATTTTTAGTTTGGGCGAATTGGAAGACGGGCACGGCATGCCGTGCCCCTACGATGGAAGAAAGGGACGATGCGCATAAGGGAAGTCACTTTGCGGGAAGTGCGAATGAAGCTGGTCGCTCCGTTCGCAACGAGCGTGGATCATACGGATGAGCGGCGCATCATCTTGACGGAAGTCGTCACAGACGGCGCGATTGGCTGGGGCGAATGCGTAGCGGGAGAGAATCCTTTTTATAGCCCGGAGACGACCGATACGGCGTGGATGGTGATGCGGGATTTCCTTTGGCCGATGATCCGAGGGAAAGAGTTCGCGGCTGCAGCTGGCGTGTGGGAGATGCTGGAACAAGTGCGCGGTCACAACATGGCTAAAGCTGCGCTGGAAGCGGCGATTTGGGATGCGGAAGCCAAGCAGAAGGGTATGCCGCTAGCGAAACTGCTGGGCGGAACGCGTGAAGAAGTCTCGAGCGGAGTTTCGATAGGAATTAAGGATTCGCTCGATGAATTGGCTGCCGCGGTTAAGAAGGAGCTGGCTGCGGGTTACCAGCGAATCAAAATAAAAATTAAGCCGGGGAAAGAGTTGCCGCAGGTTAAGCGGCTGCGCGAGGAGTTTCCCGGGATCAAGCTGATGGTGGATGCCAATTCCGCGTACCGGATGGAGGATTGGCCGCTGTTGAAGCAATTGGAAAGCTTTTATTTGATGATGATTGAACAGCCGCTTGGTTGGGATGATTTGTACGGGCATGTGGAACTGCAGAAAAAGCTCAATACGCCGATTTGTTTGGACGAGTGCATCCACACGGAAGAGCAGGCGCGCGCGGCGATCACTCTTGGCGCATGCAAGATCATCAACATCAAGATGGGGCGCCTCGGCGGTCACACTATCGCGAAGCGGATACACGATCTGTGCCAACTGAATGGAATGCCGGTGTGGTGCGGCGGAATGCTGGAATCTGGAATCGGCCGGGCGCACAACATTGCGCTTTCGACGCTGCCCAACTTCACGCTGCCGGGGGACGTTTCCGCCAGCCGACGCTATTGGGATGAGGACATTATCGAGCCGGAAGTGACTGTTTCGGCGCAGGGCACGATTCGCGTACCAATGGGGCCGGGGATTGGGTTCGAGCCTCGGCGCGAGCGGATTGAAAAACTGACCGTGCGGAAAGAACGGTTGGTCTGAAGACGTGCTGGTCGAGTCTTCCAAGGGGCGTGCGCCTAGCCGTCTACTTATCGCCGCGCTGATCGGCATAGTCGTAGTGATATGGGCCGTTAATTTTATTGCTGCGAAGATCGGCTTGCGGTCATTCCCTCCTTTGACGATGGCTTCCTTCCGTGTGTGCGCCGCAGGCCTGGTCATGGTTCCTTTTTATTTATGTGTCAAGCGGTTGCGGCTGCCGGCCTTTGCCGAAGCCGGTATTGCCCGCAAGCAGGGATTCACGCGGCGCGACGTCTGGACATTTCTCTACTTGGGATTTTTCGGCGTTAGCGTGAATCAGTTCTGCTTCACGCTGGGGTTGCACTACACCTCGGTGAGCCATTCCGCGGTCATCGTGGGCATGGGGCCGATTTACACGCTGATTCTGGCGGTGTTGTTGCGCCTGGAACGAGCCACCTGGCATAAAGCTGTGGGGATGGCCATTGCCTTCACTGGGATTGCGGTGCTTGCTTCGGAACACGGCATTTCAACGCACTCGCCTTCGCTGCTTGGCGATGCCATCACCATGACGGGTTCGGTGGGATTCGCGACGTATGCTGTGCTTGGCAAGCGCGTCGCTGGAGAATACGACGCCCTGACGATGACCGCCTACAACCACTTTGCGGGTGCGCTTCTATTGCTTCCGCTGGCTGTGCATGAGGCATGGATGCCGGGGGCGGCAGGGAACTGGCGAGCCGTTCCGTGGCAGGCGTGGGCTGCCATTTTGTACATGGGATTGTTTGGATCGGCGGTGGCGTACGTCCTTTACTACTGGCTGCTGCGATACTTGGAAGCTTCGCAGTTGAGTGCTTTCACGTACCTATTGCCCGTCCTGGCATCGATCCTCGGTATTCTGACCCTCGGGGAGAAGGGCTCTTGGACCCAAGTCTTGGGCGGAGCGCTTGCGCTCGGTGGCGTGTATTGGACCGAGTCGGGCAGGGCCTCCAACTAGCCGAACAACGAAGTCCCGACCTATTTAACCGGCTTATGCGAGACCCATCGCATGGCGTTGCGTTGACCTGCTTTGTAGGGCGTGTTAGGTTGCCGAGACTTGCTCAGTTTTGTCGACGAAAGGTGCGCTTGGAGTAGGAGCAGCTCAGCGCCGAGAGGGCATGTTCTTCGCTTGACCACGAAACCGAATAATCTGTCTGGCAAGATGCCCTTACGGTGGGGCGGGGAAGCTGCGCGTATTGCTGTGATTCCTGGCGATGGGATTGGGAAGGAAGTGACGCCGGAGGGGGTGAAGGTGATTCGGGCGGTGACGGCACCGGCGAAACGGCCGCTGGAGTTTGTGGAATTTGATTGGGGCGCGGACAGGTATCTGAAGGACGGCGTGACGTTGCCCGCAGGAGCAGTCGAGATGCTGCGGGATGAGTTCGACGCCATTTTGTTTGGGGCTTTGGGCGACCCGCGGGTTCCTTCCAACCAGCACGCTGCGGACATTCTGCTCGGGTTGCGGTTCAAGCTGGACCTTTATGTGAATGCGCGGCCCGTCGAGCTATTGCACGAGCGGCTGACGCCACTGAGGGATCGCAGCGAAAAGGACATCCGGTTGATGGTGTTCCGGGAGAACACGGAAGGGCTGTACGTGGGCGTGGGAGGGTTCTTCAAGAAGGGAACTGCGGACGAGATTGCCGTGCAGGAAGATGTCAACTCGCGCAAGGGCGTCGAGCGGATCATCCGGTATGCGTATGATTATGCCCGGCAGAACGGGCTGAAGCGCGTTTGCATGAGCGACAAGTCGAATGCCATGACGTTTGCACATGACCTTTGGCAGCGGGTGTTCAAGGAGGTACGGCAGGAGTATCCCAAGATCGAGTCGCGGCACCTTTATATTGACACGCTGTGCATGGAGATCGTGCGCGACCCCTCGCAGTTCGATGTGATCGTGACTTGCAACCTGTTTGGGGACATTGTGAGCGACTTGGGGGCGCAGCTTGCCGGGGGACTTGGTCTGGCGCCTTCGGGGAACATTCACCCGGGCAGGACTTCACTGTTCGAGCCGGTGCATGGTTCTGCTCCAAACATCGCCGGCAAGGGGATCGCTAACCCATTTGGCTCCGTGCTGGCTTCGGCGATGATGCTCGATTTTCTGGGGTGGAAGCAAGAAGCTCAAGTTCTGCGCGAAGCTGTGAAGGCTGCGATGAAAGAGAATTTCGTTACGCCCGACCTTGGCGGAGTTAAACAAACGGTTGAAGTCGGGGATTGGCTGGCGCGCTTCGCAGGGAAGACGCAGTAATTGTAGTTAAAGCAAAACTTCAGGTGCTTGCGCATCCGGATTCGCTAGCTAGAATAATTCACGCTTTGCTTTCGATCTCCCAGACTCAATCCTGTAATCACCATGCCCATTATGAATCCGCCGATGTGTGCCCACCAAGCGACGCCTCCTGTGGCTACCGCTCCGACAGAAGTGACTCCGGCCAGAAACTGAAGCAGAAACCAATATCCCAAAATGATGAAGGCTGGAATCGGGATGAAAAATATGAAGACAAGGGTCAAGACTCGAGCTCGCGGATAAAGAACGATATAGGCGCCCATCACGCCGGAGATGGCGCCGCTGGCGCCGAGCGCTGGAAGGGGGGAGTTGTAATTAAAAATAATGTGCGCGAGACCGGAACCGATGCCGCAAGCGAAGTAGAAAAGAAGGTAAGGGAAGTGGCCGAAGTAGTCTTCCACGTTGTCTCCGAAAATCCAGAGGAAGAGCATGTTCCCGGCGATGTGCATGAAGCCGCTATGCATGAACATGCTGGTGAGAATGGTCAGGAGTGCGGCTTCCAGGCTTCCGTGTCCGTTGAGGGCCAAGCGGATGTGGTTGGGGATGGTCGCATTGGCCAGCTCGAAAGCCTGCTGTTGGCGGTGAGAGAGCGTGAGTTCGTAAAGAAAGACGATGACGTTCGACAGAATGAGAAGGGTGTTGACGACCGGATAGGTCTGCCGCGGGTTCAGGTCTTTGAGCGGGATGAACATTCGTTAGCGTGTTTGGTGCAAGGCTCCGTTTTGAGATTAAGCAGCCTGTATCCTGGATGCTAGCCGCGCTTCTTGCGCTGGGCGCCCGCAGTCGCGCGCTCTAGCTGCGCTTTGGAGAACAGCGCGCGATTGCGGATGCCTTTGCGAAGCAGCTCCTTCACTTTGGTCAGGGCACAGATGCCGCCGCGGGCCCCCAGCGTTTCGCAATTCAGGCCTGCGGCAGCGCAGGCGAAATCCAGAATTCGCTGCAGGTCCCAGGCGTGAAGGATTCCGTAAGAAAAGGCGGCGTGAAAAAGATCGCCGGCTCCCGTGGTGTCCACCACGCGGACCTTATAGGAGGGAGCATACCAGAAGCGGCTGCCATCCCAAGCTAGCGCGCCATTTACCCCGAGCGTCGCGCAAACAGCCCGGAAGCCGTACTGTCGCTGAAAGTGAGGAAGCGACTTGAAGAGATTCTTTTCCCCAGTGGCATCGACCGGGAATTCTTTCGACGTGACCGGGTAATCGACAAAGGGTAGTAGGCGAAGCAATCCGGGAGTCATGTGATCCAGGTCCGCTACCACCGGGAAGCCAGACGCACGCGCCCAGGAGGCCGCGATGCTCGTGGTTGCCGGATCGTGCCCGTCGACGTGCAAGAGGCGAGCCGAAGTGATCCATCCTCTTTGCAGAAAAGCTGGCGCAACGGTGAGGCGAGGGTCGCGTCTCCAAACAATGGTGCGCTCCCCAGAACTCGTATCGATAAGGATGAACGACATTTGGCTGAGCGTTCGCGGGATCTGCGCGAGGTCGCTATGGACCCCGGCGCGGCGGAGTTCGCGGCGGTGGAGGTCGGCAGCGTGATCATCGCCGACGGCGCCGACATAATGAGTGCGCAGCCCCCAACGTTGGCAGGCGATGAGCGCTGTGGCAACTTGGCCGCCGGGCATGATTTGGGCACCGAGCATTTCCAGCTTGGAGCCAAGGGCGGGGAATTGGGCGAGCTGCAGCACGGTGTCCGTGGCGTTCTCGCCGATGCCTAAGATGTCGAAACGTTGAGCGCGCATAAGGTAGTGGTGCAGGGTATCGGAAGAGCAGAGAAATGCAAAGAGCGATGAGAACAATTCGTGCGTCCGATAATTTTGAGTGGCGCGGAAGGCTAGTTAACAGAATCTGGCGGAAGGCTTTTGGCGCTTTGACGACGTTGCCAAAGCGCATCTCAAGTGCAGCTTGAGGTGGTGGATCGCGGCTCTCTTTTTGTGGAGTACGGCGTTTTATTTTACTGGGTGAGGTTACGTAAGCATTGCGCGACGGGAGCGCGTATGGTAATTAAATTAGTTCTGCGTGCGCTCGCGAATCGGACGTAGGTCTACATTGTGTCCTGCGCGGCGTCGGCGCGCCGACAGCTCATGCCTGCCAGGGAAACGGAAGCCATCATCTTGAAGACCTTTTCGCTGGGAGAGGCCGACCGCCTGGTGAGTTTTTTCGGACGGGCGTCGGGACGCATGAGGGGTGTGGCTGCAGGCGCGCGGCGGATCAAGAACCGGTATGGCTCGACGCTGGAGATTCTGTCCCACGTCCAGCTCTGGTATATCGAAAAAGAGACGCGCGACCTGGTGCGCATTCAGCAGTGCGAGCTCCTCGAATCTTTTAATAAGTCGCAGAGCGATTACGAGCTGAGCACCGGGTTGGCGGTAGTCAGCGAAGTTTCGGAGCAAGTCTTGCCGGAGCATGAAACGGCCGAGCCGATGTTCCGGCTGCTCCTGCTCACGGTGCGCGAAATTGAGCGCACGGGGGCGTGGCAACTGCCTTTAAGTTATTTCGCGTTCTGGACGGTGCGGCTCGGCGGCTGGCTTCCGCAGTTTGATCGGTGCGCGGCTTGTGGTGCAACCTTCGGTTCGCAAACAGCGTTTCATGCACCGTGGGAGCCGGGGCTTTTTTGCGAGAAATGCCGGCGCGGCGGCATGAAGCCACTTCATTTGGCTGCAAGGCAGCTCGCCGAGCGGTTTGCGGGAGAGAAACTCGATAAGATAGAGTTCCTTCCAGCGATACAACAACCTGCGGCGGAATTGCGGGAGGCTTCGCTGAATTGGATCGAGCATCATACGGAGAAGCCACTGGCTACACGAAGGCTTTTGGAGACGACTTGATTGCTAAAGTAAAACTTGAGAAAAAACCAGTTGGCTTGAACTTCCAGGATTTGGTTTTGAAGCTCTCGCATTTTTGGGCGCGACAGGGATGCGTATTGCAGCAGCCCTATGATGTTGAGGTTGGCGCTGGCACGATGCACCCGGAAACATTTTTGCGTGTGCTTGGACCAGCGCCTTATCGGGTGGCTTATGTGCAGCCCAGCCGTCGGCCCGCCGACGGACGATATGGCGAGAATCCCAACCGGCTTTACAAGCACACCCAGCTTCAAGTGATTCTGAAGCCATCGCCTGCAGACGTGCAGGATCTTTATCTTCAGAGCCTCGGCGCCATCGGGATCACCTTGAAGGAGCACGATATTCGCTTCGAGGAAGACAACTGGGAATCGCCGACACTTGGTGCGTGGGGCATTGGTTGGCAAGTGTTATTGGACGGATTGGAAATTACGCAGTTCACTTACTTCCAGCAAAGCGGCGGCATTGACCTTGACCCTATCTCCGTGGAACTGACTTACGGGCTGGAGCGCATCTGCCAGTTTCTTCAGGATGTCACAAGCGTCTACGATCTTCGCTGGTCGGCGGACAAGACTTATAGCGATATCCGCTTGGCAGAGGAGCAGCAGTTCTCGGAGTACAGCTTCAATCTCAGCGATGCCAAAGCGATCCGGGCGGAGTTCGAGTTACACGAGAAGCAAGCGAAGGAGTTGCTCGACGGATTTCCTACGACGGCGGGGAAGTCTCAGGCGAGGTATCCGCTTCTTCCGGCGTACGATCATTGCTTGAAGTGTTCTAACCTCTTTAACTTGCTGGATGCGCGCGGTGTCATCTCCACGACGGAGCGCGCCGCGTTGATGGCGCGGGTCCGTACGCTGGCATGCCGTGCTGCTGCGGCGTATCTTGAACAGATTGGCGGCCCCGCCGTACGCCGCGAGGTGCGCGGATGAACCGGGCCAAAGAAAAATTGACCGAGAAGAGAGTTGAAGTACTGCTTGAAGTTGGCAGTGAAGAAATTCCGGCAGGGATGTTGCCCAAGGCAGAGGAAGACCTTCGCGCGAATTTGGAAAAACTTCTTGCGGCAGAGAACCTTTCCGACGGCGTGACCGTGGAAACTTTCAGTGCGCCTCGGCGGCTCGTTGCCCATGTCCGTGGTCTGCGTGAGAAACAGGCGGACGTCGAGAACGAGGTAACCGGACCGCCAAAGTCAGTGGCGTATGATACCGTCGGCGAGCCGACGCGTGCGGCACACAGCTTCGCGGAGAAGCAGGGCCTTTCGCTGAAGGACCTTTATATAGTGAAAACTCCCAAGGGCGAGTACTTGGCCGCCAAGCAAGTGAAACGCGGCCGCATCGCCGAGCAGATCTTGAACGAAATGCTTCCGCGAGTGATTCATGATTTGTCCTGGCCGCGGTCGATGACCTGGACGGGGATTGATGGCGCGAGATTCATCCGTCCGATTCGCTGGATCGTTGCCGTCGTGAACGGCAAACCGCTGAAGTTTTCGTTTGCGGAAGTTACGGCGGGGGACACGACGCTTGGTCATCGGTTTCTGGGCAAAGGGCCGCTTCGCGTTAAAGACTTCGTGGACTATGAGAAGAAGTTGAAGGCGAACGGAGTGGTCGTTCGACCCTCGGAGCGCGGGGAGAAGATTTCGAAGGAGCTGGCGGCGCACGCAAAGAGGGCAGGGTATCGAATCCACGAGGATGCGGAGCTGCTGCGTCTGGTCACCTACCTTAACGAATGCCCGAGCGTACTCGAAGGAGATTTCGATCCGGCGTATTTGGCGCTGCCCGACGAGATCCTAATTACGGTGATGCGCGGGCACCAAAAATATTTTGCCGTGGAGAAGCGGAGCGGAGAAGTGGCACCGCACTTTTTGGCGGTCATCAATCTGCCGAAGGATCCAAAGGGCTTGGTGCGCGCCGGGCACGAACGCGTGTTGCGTGCGCGGCTGGCGGATGCACAATTCTTTTGGGAGTCGGATCAGAAATGTCGGCTCGCCGACTATTTGCCGAAGTTGGAGCGCGTCACGTACGAATCGCGACTTGGGAGTTACCGCGACAAAGTGGAACGCATACGTGCGATTGCGCGCTGGCTTTCCGAGCAGTGGTTCAACTGTGGCCTGATGCAAGCGCATGTGGCGGAAGCTGATCGCGCGGCGGAGCTTTCCAAGTGTGATCTGGCTACGGAGATGGTTCGCGAATTCACGGAGTTGCAGGGAATTGTAGGTGGACTTTATGCCAGGGCTCAGGGCGAGCCGGACGCCGTGGCAGATGCAATTTACGATCACTATCGCCCGGTCGGTCTTGATGATCCCATTCCGAGAAACCTGACCGGCTGTGCTGTCGCCTTGGGCGATAAGCTCGACTCGATAGTCGGCTGCTTCGCGGTGGGACTAGTGCCGACTGGATCGAGTGATCCTTACGCTTTGCGGCGTGCGGCCTTGGGCATTGTAAAGATGATTCTTGAACGGAAACTCCCGGTGTCGATGTCTTTGGCGGTTGGTGCGGCTGCCAAAGCTTTGCTGACCAATCCTCCTAGGCGTGGAGTAACTCCAGAGCAGGAGACGCAGGTACTGGAGTTTTTGTTGGACCGCGCAAAGTTTGTCTTACGTGAGCGCGAGAAGTTCAGCTACGACGAAGTCAATGCCGTATTCCGTGCGGGAGTCGACGATCTAGTCGACGCGCACAAGCGCCTCATTGCGCTGAAGACTATTCGCAAGTCGAAGAACTTTGAACCGCTGGCGGTATCTTTCAAACGCATCCGAAATATTCTCGAGAAGTCGAATTTCAAGAAGGAGAATGCTCCAGGAATCCAGACCGACTTATTCGAGAGCGGTGTGGAACGTGAACTCTTCTCCGCAGTGCGTTCAGCCGCAGCGAAAGTACAGGCGGAGAAGCGGGCTGGAAAATATCAAGAAGCACTTGAAGTCATTGCGGGACTTCGGAAAGCGGTGGATGACTTCTTTGAGGGTGTGATGGTGATGGCGGAGAATGAAGCAGTCCGAAAAAATCGGCTGGCATTACTCGCGGAAATTCTTCGGGAGTTCACTACCATCGCGGATTTCTCCGAACTGGGTGGTGAGGAACGCAGATAGAGAAGATAAAGTTTTGCTTTAAGTTATGGAAAGTGAATTAAGCCGGCGTGCCGACAGATTTTTCCGGCCGCCATACAGAGGGGCAGTCGTTAAACGATTTTCCAAATTCAAAAATGACAAGCGAGGAACACAGTGAGTAAATGGGTCTATTTTTTCGGAGCGGGCAAAGCGGAGGGCGACGGGACGCAGCGCTCTCTCTTGGGTGGAAAGGGCGCCAATCTTGCGGAGATGAGCCGCATCGGCTTGCCGGTTCCGCCCGGTCTTACCATCACCACGGAAGTCTGCACCTACTATTACGCCAACAAGCGGACCTACCCAAAGTCGCTCGAGGCGGAAGTTCGGAACGGCAGTCGCGCGCATCGAAAAGATCATGGGCACGAAGTTCGGCGACAACCGCGCCATGCCGCTGCTGGTGGCCGTCCGCTCCGGCGCGCGCGATTCGATGCCCGGCATGATGGACACGATTCTGAACCTCGGCCTCAACGACGAAACCGTGCTCGCGCTGGCAAAGGCGACCAACAATGAGCGCTTCGCGTGGGATTGCTACCGCCGCTTCATCCAGATGTACGGCGACGTCGTCATGGGCGTGCAGAAGCGCCCGGACGAGGACCACGAGCCGTTTGAAGTCGTCATCGACGAGCTCAAGCACGAGCGGTATCACGCCGACGTCGAGGACACCAGATTGACGTCGCACGACCTGAAGGAACTGGTCAAGCGTTTCAAGGCGCTGGTCAAGGAGCGCACCGGCAAGGAATTTCCCGCACGATCCGTGGAAACAGCTCTGAGGGCGCCGTCGGCGCCGTGTTCGGTTCGTGGATGAATGACCGCGCCATCGTCTATCGCCGCAAATACAACATCCCGACCGAATGGGGCACGGCCGTCAACGTGCAGGCGATGGTCTTCGGCAACACCGGCGACAAATCCGGCTCCGGCGTCGCCTTCACCCGCGACCCGGCCACCGGCGAGAAGGTCTTCTACGGCGAATTTCTCATCAACGCGCAGGGCGAAGACGTCGTCGCCGGCGTGCGCACGCCCGAGCCGGTCGCACAGCTGCAAGAATCACCTGCCCAAGGCGTTCGACGAATTGGAGAAGGTCCGCCAGACCTTCGAGAAGCATTTCAAGGACGTGCAGGATTTCGAGTTCACCATCCAGGACGGCAAGGTGTTCATGCTCCAGACCCGCAACGGCAAACGCACCGGCCTGGCCGCCGTCCGCTTCGCCGTCGAAATGGAGAAGGAAAAACTGATTGACTGGAAGACGGCCGTCCAACGCGTTCCCGCCGACCAGCTCGACCAGGTGCTCGCGCCGGTCTTTGATCGCAGGGCCGTTCAAGGCCGCCAAGGTCATCGCCAAAGGGACTGCCCGCCGGGCCCGGCGCGGCCACCGGCAGGATTTATTTCAATGCCGATCGCGCCGTTGCAGCGCGGACAAAGGGCGAAAAGGTGCTGCTGGTCCGCATCGAAACTTCGCCCGAAGATTTGCGCGGCATGATCGCGGCCGAAGGCATTCTGACCGCGCGCGGCGGCGTCAGTTCGCACGCGGCGCTGGTCGCGCGCCAGATGGGCAAGGTCTGCGTCTGCGGCGCAGCAGCGCTGCAGATCGATTACGCGGCCAAGACCCTGACCGTCGATGGCGCAGACTTTCAAGGAAGGCGACTTTCTTTCGATCGACGGCACCGCCGGCGAAGTTTATGCCGGCGAAATCAAGACCGCCGCCGTCCGAAATCGTCCAGGTGCTGATCGAGAAGACGCTGGACGCGCAGGAAGAGCCGGACCTACCAAAACTTCGAGCAAGCTGATGGACTGGTGCGCCAAGGCCACCCGCCTGACGGTCCGCACCAACGCCGACACCCCGGAGCAGACGGCCAACGCCATCGCCTTCGGCGCTGTGGGCATCGGCCTCTGCCGCACCGAGCACATGTTCTTTGAAGGCAACCGCATCGACGCCATGCGCGAAATGATTCTGGCGGACAACCAAGGAGCACCGCAAAGAGGCGCTGGCCAAGATGCTGCCCTACCAGCGCGACGACTTCGTCGGCATTTTCACGGAATTGAAGGGATTCCCGGCGACCATCCGGTTTCTCGACCCGCCGTTGCACGAATTCCTGCCGCACGACGCACGCCGCGCAGAGCGAACTTGCCAAAAAGATGGGCGTGCCGGTCGAGAAGATCACCAGCGCGTGAACGAATTGCACGAATTCAACCCGATGCTCGGATTCCGCGGCTGCCGCCTGGGCATCGTCTATCCCGAGATCACCGAGATGCAGGCCCGCGCCGTCTTCGAAGCCGCAGCGGAAGTGCAGAAGGAAGGCATCAAGGTGAAGCCCGAAATCATGATTCCGCTCGTCGGCTTCAAGAAGGAACTGGAATTGCAGGTCGAAGTCGTTCACCGGATCGCCAGCGAGGTGATGAAGGAAAAGGGAGTAAAGTTCAATTACCTGGTCGGCACGATGATCGAAATTCCGCGCGGCGCACTGACCGCCGACGAAATCGCGCAGACGGCCGAGTTCTTCAGCTTCGGCACCAACGACCTGACCCAGACATGTCTCGGCATGAGCCGCGACGATTCCGGTTCCTTCCTCGGCCCTACCAGGAACTGGAGATCGTGAAGAAGAATCCGTTCGCCACCATCGACCAGACGGGCGTCGGCCAACTGATCGAAATGGCGGTCGCGAAGGGCGAACAAGACCCGTCCCGACATCAAGCTGGGCATCTGCGGCGAACACGGCGGCGATCCGGACAGCGTGAAGTTCTGCCATCGCGCTGGTCTGACCTATGTGAGTTGCTCGCCGTTCCGCGTTCCCGTCGCGCGGCTTGCCGCGGCTCAAGCAGTTGTTGAAGAGGAGCAAACGAAGAAAGCGAAGAAGTAGCACTTTCTTAGAGAGTTTTGCAGTTAAAGCAAAACATGAAGCCGTCGGCGTGCAGACATTTCGTCTTTCGCTGGCGGCTTTTCATTTTCGATAAAGAATCCGTGGACTGCCGGAGATGCGAACGGAAAAAGTGTGAAGGGAATTCTTTGAGGTTGTAACGATCGCCAGCATATTTCAGACCTTAGTTCTTCGCGGTCCTCCAATGATATAGACACGAACTTCCGCCATTCAGCCGACCTCCGATCACTCGCCCCTTTTCGCTGATCGGATAGCGCTCCGTTTCTCGAATGGCAGGAACAATCTCAATGCAGTAGCCTACATTCTCTTGCGCATGAAAGTTCAGCTGCTCAAGGGCCATGAAGGCCTCATCTCCCACGGCAACGTTGCGATCCCCAACGGTCTTCGCCAGCAGGGCACGAATGGGTTCACGCGCGAACCCCGGCTGCTTCGCGGCCGCGGGTTCCACAGCTTGTGTGGCTTCGATCATTTCGCGCAACCAATTCACGGCTTCACGGCGGTCGTTGGCTTCTTCACTTGCAAGAAGCTGCTCAGCCGCTCTAATGATGTTCTTCTCACAGGCAATGTCGGTCGTGCAGGAGTTCATTCGCAAGAGCCGCCGAACGGCGACATCTCGAGCCAGTGGTGCAGGGTCGGTCAGAGCCCCCCAAAACGCCCCTATACCCGTGGACTCGGGCGCCGCGTCGGCTTTCAAGAACCTCTCCGCGCCGGCCAATTTTCCAGTTTCCTTCGCATCGTCTAAATCAATCACAGCCGTATTGATGCGCTTGCCGTGAGACTCTGACGAAGCGACCACAATCCGTTTCCCCTCGACCGGCTTGATTCGTACCCAGGGGGGAGCAGGGCCCTTAATCCACGAAAGGGGATTGGGGTTGAGGTTAGTTTCTTCGGCGTACTCATGTGGTACGTCGCCGCGCAGGTTTCTCTCAAGCGAGATAGTGAGTGTCACGTCCGCGCTCTCCGGCTGGTGCGGAGTGATCCTTGTGATCTTACAGATGGCGAGGTCGGTCTCGCGCTTAAACAATGCCTGCGAGATCTCGCCCGAATCATAGGCGGAAGCATTACGGCGAAGCTCGGCGTAAGCGTGCTCGCGGCTCTCCACCAGCGCCTGGATCTGTGTTGCGGAGAGCTTGGCGACCATCTTCGATTGTTCCTCTTGCGGGCGGACAAACGAAGCCGTGGCGAGGAATACCAACGCAAATGCCGAGAGAGTCCTCATATAGAATAGGACACCACAACCTGTGCCGAAGTGCCCGCGGTTGTGTCTATTTTGAGACCGGCAACAGCTCAAGTAATGGTAGAAGTGATGGTTGTTGGGTGGAAGAAGGACCCGATGGTGCTTTCTCCAAGAAATTTTCAATGAAAGTAATGCTTGAAGCCGTCGGCGTGCAGACAACTGAAGTAGTGTCTACACTTCCGGCGGCTTCTCGCTTATTAGGTGGGCATTTTAAAGAAAAAGTAGAGGCCCAGAAAAAGAAACGTAATATCCGTAGACCACGCTGCTAGGAAAGGCGGCAATTGTCCAACGCCACCCATGGCTTCGAGCAAGCGCGCGGCGGTCCAATAAACCATTCCAATGGCCACGCCCAGTGCTACGCCGCCGACTGCGCCGCGCGTACCGACGAACAGCGCGAAGGGAATCGCGAGCAACATGCTGATCGGAGCGATAAGTGGAAAGGCCAGCTTAACGTGCCATTGCACCGTCAGGTTGGCGACGTCAAATCCGGCTTTGCGCAAACCGTCGATATACCGGCGCAGCGCTGCCCAGCTCATCTGGGAAGCCTGGCGCACTTCACGATTGAAATAACTGGGCGGCTCCGACAGTTCGGGCAGTGAAGTGACCGGGAAGCGTTCATAGCGGGTGACAGCGCCATCGGCGAAATCGCGCACCCAGCCTCCCTCGAGGATCCACACTTTCTGCGAATCGGACCACGTTGCGCGCGTGGCAAACACGCGCCGTCGCAATTGGAACGTCGAAGGGTCGAGTTCAACCACGCTTAGGCCGCCAAAAAGGTTCTGCGTTGGGTCAAACAGGTCGTAGTTGTAAATCTTCTCGTCATTGCCAAAAATCCAGCGCTGGGGATGCGCATACGTCTGCGCGGGGCGACCCTTGATCTGGTTGCGCAACGCGTCCTGGCGCTGGTTGGCATAGGGAAGATAGGTTTCATCCAGCATGATCATGGTAGCTGCCAGCGCCAGTCCGGCGAAAAGCAGGGGAACGGCAAGGCGGTAAAGGCTGATACCGCTGGCCTTGCAGGCCACGATTTCGTTGTTCTTGCTCATCACACCGAGCGTTACGAGTACGGCGACAAGAGCGCCCAGCGGAGCGAGGTTATAAACGAGGAAGGGCGTCAGGTAACGGAAATAATCCACGACAATGAGGAATGGCACCTTGTGGCGCGCAATGTCGTCGAGCAGTTCGAAGAAAGTGAAGGCTTCGAACAAGAAAATGAAGGCCGCCATGAGCAGCGCGAAATGAAAAAAGAAGCGCCGCAAGAGATAGATATCCATCAAGCGAGGAAAGCTCCCGCTCGTATGCATCCCGTGCTCATTTGGTTCCAGGATGCCGTTAGGAATTCGGACTACAGCAATGGCGGCCGCGCGTGCGCGCGCTTTCCGTCGGCGAAGCAGCCTGGCCCAGCTGCGAAAGCGCACCATGGGATTCATCCAGCGGCTTTCGCCGCGGAATTGCTCCATGCGAGGAAGCAGTGCCAGTCCAAGAATAGCCAATAGGATGTTTGCGCCCCAGATCCCCGCGGCAGGCGGCAGCGTGCCTTGGCGCGCGAAACCTGCGCCAATCACCGTAAGCAAGTAATAAGCAGCAATGATGATGACCGCAATCAGCGAGCCGGCCGCTCGTCCGCCGCGTCGTGGCTGAGCGCCGAGCGGTACGGCAATCAGAGCGAAGGCCAGGCACGCCACGGGAAAGGCCAGGCGGCGGTGCAATTCCACGCGCGCTTCGCGCCAGTTGGCGTCGTGTGAGTTAAGCAGCTCTCGCAGGGAACGCTCCGAATTACTCGGTTCCCTGGGCTGCGCCGGAATGAGAGCATTCGCTTCTAGCGGCCAGTCACTCTGCCCAAACGACGTCACCGAGTAGCGATCGGGGTCTTCTCGCGAAAATTCGTGCGTGCTGCCGCCCTTTAAGTGAAGCTCCAGCTTGCCCTCTTTCGGTTCGGCAATTACAATCGCATTCTCCGCCAGGGTGAGTTGGGAGCCGTTCTCTCCTCCGGCTTCAGCGAGAAATACGCCGTGCCACTGCGTGCCGCTGGCAGACACGTCGTTGACGTACAGAACCATCTTGGGGAAGCGCTCGTCGAAGACACGGGGCTGCACCGCGAAGGAAGCTTGGGAAGCGAGCAGATCGGTCTCGAGGCTGCGGTATTTGTGATAGGCCATCGGGCCGAGCCAGAGCGTCATGCAAAGCGTGACGAGAGCGCCGGTGACGGCGAGAACGCCCACGGGCAGGAGAATGCGGCGCCGGCCAATACCCAGCGCTGTTAAGGCGATAATCTCGCTGTCCGCGGACATGCGGCCAAGGCCCAGGAGCACACCAATCAGCACGGCCATGGGGAGCGTAAACGTGAAGACGGCGGGAAAAATGCACAGAAAAAGCTCGAAGATTTGGGCGCCTGAACCGCTGTGACGAACAAACAGCTCCATCAATTGAACAAGCTTGGGCACGAAGAAAACGAATGTAAATACGGCAAGTCCGAGGAGTGCGTGACGAAAAACTTCACGAACAATATAGCGGTCCAGGATGCGCATAACGCAAACCGTGAGTGTAACACGGCCTCGGCGGCAGAACGGGAAAGAGAGTCGCGATGAATCGCGTGCATGTAGTGCTTTTGTGGCACATGCACCAGCCGCAATACCGGGACCCGGAAACTGGCCGGTATGTCCTGGCGTGGACGCGGCTTCACGCGCTCAAGGATTATTGGGGCATGGTGGCGATGCTCAAGGAATTCCCGAAGTTTCACGCCACCTTTAATGTGGTGCCGGCGCTAGGGATGCAGCTTGAGGAGTACGCCAGCGGAGAATTTAACGAGCCGTGGTTGTCCTTGGCTTTCAAGCCAGCTGATGACTTAACGCGTGAAGACAAAACCGAGATTCTGGCTCGGGCGTTTCAAGTGAATCATGAGCGGCTGATGTCGCGATGGCCGCGATTCGTCGAGTTGTATGAATGGTCCCGGCCCGCAGGCGGGGCGCAAGCGCAAGTGTCGTTTACTCTGCGTGACTGGCGAGACCTGCAGTTGCTCTCGCAGTTGGTTTGGATGGAGGAAACCTGGTTCGAGAAGGATTCGGTAGTCAGCCGTCTCGCGAGCAAAGGAAAAGAGTTCACGGAAAAAGACAAGGCCGCGCTAAAGGCGAAACAATTAGAATTGCTCGGTTTGGTTTTGCCCGAGTACCGTGCCGTGGCGCAGACCGGCCAGATTGAACTCAGCACCACGCCGTTCTACCACCCCATCCTTCCGCTGATTTGCGATTCGGATATCGCTCGCGTGGCCAATCCCGGCACGCCACTACCGCGCCGTGCCTATCGTCATCCCGAAGACGCGCGCGAACAACTGCGGCGCGCACGCGAATACCACGAACGCGTGTTCGGCGTGAAGCCTGCTGGACTCTGGCCTTCGGAAGGCTCCGTTTCCGATCAAGCTTTGACCATCGCCGCAGAGGAAGGTTTCCAGTGGTTTGGCACGGATGAGGGCGTTCTGGGCAGGACGCTGAACGCAGGATTTTTTCGCGATGCCAAGGGCGTTCCCGCGAATGCGGATCGGCTCTACAAGCCGTTACGAGTTCAGCTTGCTGGAAAGCCGATCACGGGACTGTTCCGCGATCACCATCTTTCCGACCTTATCGGTTTCGTCTACAGCCGCATGAATGGCAAGGATGCTGCCGCGGATTTGCACGGCCGACTTCGCGAGCTTGGCGAGCGGGTGCAGACCTCGCAACCACTTACGGTTTGCCTGTTCTTGGATGGCGAAAACGCCTGGGAATACTATCCCGGGAATGGCCGCGAATTTTTGCGCGAATTTTACGGCCGAATCCAGGGAGATCAGGATTTTCGGGCGTTCACCGCGACGGAAGCGATCGCAGCTGCGGGCGTTATCCCGACGAACGCCGGAGTTTTTCCCGCTTCCTGGATCAACGCGAATTTCGATGTTTGGATTGGCCACAGCGAAGACGTCGCCGCATGGGAACTTCTCTGGGACGCCCGCGAAGCCTATGGGAAGGCCTCCGACGCTGTGAAACAAGGGCGCGATGGCGCACCAACAGAAACCGCACTCGCGGAAGCACATGAATCCCTTCTGGCTGCGGAAGGAAGTGATTGGTGCTGGTGGTACGGTCCGGAACACAGTACGGCCAATGATGCGGAGTTCGATGCGCTGTATCGAAAGCATCTGACCGCCGTTTACCTGGCGCTTGGCCAAATGGCTCCGCAAGAACTGGCGAAGCCCATCAAGCGTCAGCCGGAGCACGCCTTACAGCTGGCCCCCACGGGTTTTCTGAAAATCGCGGTAGATGGCCGGGACACTTCCTACTTCGAATGGCTGGGTGCTGGCCTCTATTCGCCCGAGCGCCGAGGCGGCGCGATGCATGGCCGCACATTCTATCTTCATGAATTACGTTATGGTTTCGAGGAGGAGCGCTTCTGCGTCCGCGTTGACCCGTTCCTCGACCTTCTAGGAGAACTTGAAGATTGCGAATTCCGAATCACCATTGGTGCCGCCGAAGAAATCAACATAGTAGTGAAGCTCATGCGCGGCCATTTGCAGGAATTCGCCGTAGAAAAGGGACGCCTCTGCCTTCTCAATCCCAAAAGCGTTGCCGAAGCCTCCTTCGATCGCATACTAGAAGTCTCTATGCATCGCAGCGAAATCAGCCTGCCAGGCCAAACCAAGCTCAAGCTCGGCGTCGCGCTGTGGCATGGAGGTTTGCCCGTGGATGTCCTGCCCGCCGAGGGCTTCCTCGAAGTCCAACTTGGGGAAGACCACTCTGCCTGGCCGACTGAAGGCAACTCGTAATTCACCACCTTGGGTTTCTGAGTCCCGGAGCTTGACCTCGCTCTCTTTGTACCGACACGCACGGACTAACGCGACCCCTCACGTGCGCTGGACCATCGCAATTCTCCCCTTGACAGTCTAGGAGAGTCGGCTTACATTCCTAGTTCATCTAGGAGAAGAGTGAGGCAGGCTTCATCCTGTCTCCCCGACCGCGTCCATGGACAAACAACTCGATCTTCTGCAGGGCACGCTCGACATGCTCATTCTTAAGGCCGTCTCGCTCGGCCCTCTCCACGGCTACGGCATTCTTCTGCGCATTCAGCAAATCTCGAAAGACCGCCTCGAAATCCAGCAAGGCTCACTCTATCCCGCGCTATACCGCCTTGAGCATCAAGGTTGGATCGCCAGCGAATGGGGTGAATCGGAAAACAAGCGCAAAGCCAAGTATTACAAGCTCACAGTGGCAGGGAAGCGCCGTCTGCAAGCAGAAACCGAAAACTGGAATAGCATGGCCGACGTCATCGCAGGAATCCTGGGCACTAAGCCGGAGGAAGTGTGAGGTTTTGGAGCAAGCTCCGTTCGTGGATGCAAACAACTCTGCATCGCTCTCGCATGGAAAGCGATATGGACGCTGAGTTGCGCTTCCACGTAGAGACCTCCGCAGAAGGCTTGATGAGCAGTGGAGTATCACGCGAACAGGCTAAGCGCCAAGCTCGTATTGAATTTGGCGGGATCGAGCACGTCAAAGAGGAAGGCCGGGAAGCGCGCGGCGCCCGCCTTCTCGATGAACTGATTCAGGATTTGCGCTTTGGCGCGCGAATGTTTCGCAAGAGTCCGGGTTTTACCGCCGTGGCCGTCCTCACGCTGGCCCTCGGTATTGGCGCAAACACCGCAATCTTTAGCGTGGTGAATGCCGTACTCCTTAGCCCGTTGCCTTACGCCAATGCCGATCGCTTGATGATGGTCAAAGAGCTCTTGCCCAACATCACCGCCGAACCATTCAACGTCTCCGGGCCGGATATTGCGGAGATTCAGAAACTGAATCATGTCTTTGAGGGAGTCGGCGGATTCAGCGTGTGGACTTATGAGTTTTCCGGCAGGGGCGAGCCGGCGCGTGTCACCGCGAACCGCATGAGCAGCGATCTTTTCGATGTGCTCGGTGTGCGACCTGTTGTCGGCCGTGCATTCGAGCCACAGGAAGAGCAGTTTGGCCATCAAGTCGTCATCCTGAGCTACGGATTCTGGCAGCGCCAATTCGGCGGACAGCTCAATATCCTGGGCCAGACGCTCAATCTGGACCGCAAGCCTTACACGATTATCGGCGTGATGCCGCAGAGTTTTGTCTTTCCGCTCCCCGGAATGATGCAGGGAGTCTCGGCTGATCTCTGGGTTCCTCTAGGATTGTCGAAGGAAGAGCTGGCTGACTTCGGAGACAATTTTTCTTACACGGTAGTGGGCAGGCTGAGACCGGGCGTGCAGCAAGGGCAGGTCAATGCGGACTTACAGCTCGTCGCTCAAGGAGTTTTGGAGACCTACAAACAATGGTCGCGCGACGCCAACTCGCCACTAGGTGACTTCCGGCTCGGCATGGTCTCGGTGCGCCTGCGCGATGAGGTGACCGGCCCGCTGAAGCCAATGCTTTTGATGTTGCTCGGGGCAGTCGGCTTCGTATTGCTGATAGCGTGCGTGAACGTAGCGAATCTTTTGATAATGCGCTCTGTCGGCCGCCAGAAAGAGATGGCGGTGCGATTGGCGATTGGCGCAGGCAGGTTCCGGCTGCTGCGTCAATTTTTAGTGGAAGGCATGTTGCTTGCTTTCACGGGAGGCGGGCTTGGTTTGGCGCTCGCTGTTTGGTTGAAGAATATTTTGGCGGCCCACATGCCGGCAAATATTCCACAGTTCCGCGCCATCGAAATAGATTGGACAGTGCTGCTCTTCAGCTTTCTGCTGGTAACCCTGTCGGGACTCGTTTTCAGCGCTTTGCCGACTCTCTGGGCATCGCGAACCGATTTTAATCCTTTGCTTCAGGAAAGTGGCCGTGGCAATTCGCAAGGCCCAGATCATCAGCGCTTACGCGCAGTTTTTGTGATTGTCGAGGTCGGGCTGTCGGTGATGTTGCTCATTGGCGCGGGGTTAATGGTCCGTAGCTTCCAGAGAGTCTTGAATACCAATCCAGGTTTTCGTCCAGAACATGTCTTGACCGCCTCGGTCGATCTGCCGCCAACGGAATCCTACTCGCAAAACGATAAGGTGGCTTCTTTCTACAAACAGTTGATGGAAAAACTGCGCCAGACTCCTGGCATTGCCGCTGCGGGATGCTCCACGGACTTGCCTCTTCTCGGGGGATGGACACATGCGTTCACGGTGGAAGGGTATCAACCGCCCCCGGGTCCTGTACTCAGCTTGGACAATCACTCCGTCATTTACGGAGACTATCTCCAGACCATGGGAATTCCCCTTTTACGGGGAAGGAATTTCACCGAGCGGGACGGACCAAAGTCCACGCATGTGCTCATCGTGAGCGAATCGTTGGCCAAGAAGTATTGGCCGGGTCAGGATCCTTTAGGCAAACGTCTGAAGTGGGGACCACCTGAGTCGACAGATCCTTGGCTGATCGTCGTCGGCGTGGTAGGCGACGTGAAACAGGGGCCGCTAGAGACAGCGGCTGATGCGCATACGTACGAACCTTACGCCCAACTCGGGGCGCCGCTCTCACTTCGAATTGCCGTGCGCGGGCAGGGCGATCCCGCGGGACTCGCGGCCGACGTTCGCGCGGCCGTGTGGAGCTTGGATCGCCAACTCGCCTTGGGAAGCGTCCGCACCATGGATGAGGTGATCAGCCGGTCGACGGCGAGCCGGCGCTTCAGCCTCGTACTGTTGGGATCGTTTGCGGCGCTGGCCCTAATGCTGGCAGCAATCGGAATTTACGCGGTGCTGGCGTACTCCGTCGCGCGGCGAACGCATGAGATCGGCGTGCGCATGGCGTTGGGCGCGCGAAGCGGCGACGTGGTCCGTTTAGTTTTGGGTCAAGGCCTGCGTGTTACGGCGATCGGAATCGTCTTTGGCGTTGCGGGGGCGCTTGGCCTGACGCGTTTTCTTCAGAGTTTGCTTTATGAAGTGCGTCCCACAGATCCGCCCACGTTCGTCGTTGTACTTTTGCTGCTAGTCAGCGTCTCGGTCGCAGCGTCTTACCTCCCCGTGCGCCGCGCCATGCGCGTAGACCCCATGGTGGCGTTGAGGTACGAGTGATGGCGCAGAGGATCGCGGGAATCAGGCGCAGCAAGCTGGAGGTGGTATGACTCTGTGGAGGCGGATTCGTTCATGGACACAGGCGACTCTCGATCGTTCTCGCATGGAGCGCGAGATGGACGCGGAACTCCGTTTCTATATCGAAACGCTCACCGAGGATTTGGTGCGCAATGGCGTGCCTCGCGTGGAAGCTGTGCGTCGCGCGCGCATCGAGTTCGGCGGTGTCGAACGCGTCAAAGAAGAATGCCGCGACAATATCGGGATCAGCTTTGTCGAGAGCGTTCTCCAGGATCTCCGCTTCGCGCTCCGCATGTTGCGCAAATCCCCCGGCTTCACGGCGATCGCGGTTCTCACCCTCGCCCTCGGCATCGGCGCCAATACGGCCATCTTTACGATGATGAACGGTCTGATGTTGCACACGCTCCCCGTGCGCGATCCAGGGCAACTCGTCGAAATCCTCCACCACTATCCCGATGATCCTGAACCCGGATTCAACGGTTTTTCGTGGGACGCCTACCAGATTATGCGGGACGGCAATGACGTCCTCTCGGACCTGATCATCGGCTCTCTCAACGTGTACGTCGCGGGCGGCCACGCGTTGGAGTCGCAGACCGTTTTCGGCGGGAATGTCGGCGGAACGTACTTTGAAACGCTCGGCGTGCGGCCTGCGATCGGTCGGCTGATCGGCCCGCAAGACACCAACATCGACCAACCCTCGCCAGTCGCTGTAGTGAGTTGGTCTTTTTGGAAATCGCGATTCAATTTGAATCCTGTCATTATAGGCCAGAAAATCACTGCAAATGACACTCCCGTCACCATCATTGGCGTTACTCAACGCGGATTCTACGGTCTCAGTAATCAAGCGCAGCAGGACATCTGGCTGCCGTTTTCACTGGGAGATCGTTACTCTCCGGGATTTTCGGTGGGGCTGCTGGGACGCTTGAAGCCAGGTGTCTCCATCCAGCAAGCCCGAGCAAACTTGGCGACGTTGTTCCGAACGGCGGTCGACCGCCCTGACGCCAATCCTTTCATGCGTCGAATGGAACTCCGCATCGCGCCGGCGGGAAACGGCGTTTCGACGCCTGTGAGCCAGATGCTCTCGACACCGCTGACGGTCTTAATGGCAACGGTAGGCCTGCTGCTCCTCCTTGCATGTGCGAATTTAGCGGGGCTGCTCTTGTCCCGTGGAGCATCGCGCCAGCACGAAATGGCCGTGCGTGTTTCTCTCGGGGCCGCCCGGTCTCGCTTGCTGCGCCAGACGCTCACCGAATCGCTACTACTGTCACTGGTCGGAAGCGCGTTCGGTATCTTCCTGGCCTATTTCGCAGTTGATGCTCTGATCAGGGTCTTTACATCCGGCAGGTTCATGAGGGGGTTGCCTGTCCATTTTGACGCGCTCAAGAACCCTGACATACGCGTGCTGCTTTTCACGGGGGCGATCGCGCTGCTCACGGGACTTCTGTGTGGAGCAGCACCCGCTTTTAGAGCGTCGAGCACGATGCCGGCATTCGCCCTGCAACCAGAATCGAGGATCGGAGAAACAAAGCGTCAACGGCTGTTCGGCAAGTGCCTAGTCGCTTCGCAGGTCGCTCTCTCTTTGGTACTGGTGAGTTTGGCGGGCCTGTTTGTTGGATATCTGTCGCAGCTTCGGAACAATCTGGGATTTGAGCGCAATAACCTGCTGCTGGTCACGCTCGATTTCGCGAAGAGTGGCTATAACGCTGCGCAATTCTCGCAGCTTTCGCAAGAGCTGGTGATGCGGCTGGACGCCATTCCCGGCGTAAGCTCAGCCACCTTCAGTAGCGTAAGTCCGATGGAGGGGCCTGGAGCCGCGAGCTTCGCAGCTGCGGAAGACCATCCTGAAAAGCAGACCCCAGTCTCCATCAATTACATCGCTCCGGACTATTTCGGGACGTATGGCACACCATTTCTCGCAGGTCGCGATTTTTCAGCACGCGACCAGGTCGGCTCCCGTGTCGCAATCATTAACGAGGGCGCTGCTCGCGACTGCTTCGGGAGCGAAAATCCGATCGGAAGGCACATCACCCTCAGCCATATCACCCTGACAAAAGGCGAGAAGACCTATGAGGTGGTCGGAGTCGTCGGCGACGCCAAATACAACGACCTCAAGCAACTCGCGCCACCCACGATCTATGCGGAACTGCTCCAAGAAGGCCTCCTTGGTTCTCAACTGGCGGTCCGCACGCGAATCGATTCGGACGGAGTCGCCGGCGCGGTTCGTCAAACCGAGGCCGCTGTCCTGAAGAGTGTTCCCATCGTCCGGATGATGGGGATGAACGAACAGATCGATTCGACCATCGTTCCACAGCGGTTGTTTGCAACACTTTCCGCAGGGTTCGGCGCGCTGGGTGCGCTGCTTGCAGCCATCGGCCTGTTCGGCCTACTAGCGTACACAGTCGCGCGGTGTACACATGAAATCGGCGTTCGCATGGCGCTCGGTGCAGCAGGGACTGACGTTGTGCGCATCGTCTTTCGCGACGCCCTGTGGATGGTCTGCGCTGGCCTCGCTATCGGAGCGCCTCTTGCGTTCTGGGGAAAACGCGTAGCCGCCAGCCTGATCCCCGACCTGCCAGTCGCCAGCCCTCTTCCGATTGTCGTTGCCGCTGCAATAATGACCGCGGTCGGTTTGATTGCTGCTTACCTCCCCGTGCGCCGCGCCATGCGCGTCGATCCGATGGTGGCGCTGAGGTACGAATGAGGGCGCAAGTCATCGCCGGGCATGGGGTCACACCGGAGGAAGTATGACGCTTTGGAGCCGGCTCAGCTCGTGGTGGAAGGCAACGGTGCGGCGCACCCACATGGAGAGCGATATGGACACAGAGCTCCGATTCCATATCGAAGCGTGTGCCGAAGATTTAGTCCGCGGGGGTGCTTCGCGCGAAAGCGCGATGCGCCGTGCGCGAATTGAGTTTGGAGGAATCGAGCGCGTCAAAGAGGAAGGCAGGGAAGCGCGCGGCGCGAATATTATGGAAACGCTGCTACAAGATTTGCGTTACGGCGCGCGCATGCTCCGGAAGAGCCCAGGCTTCACCGCCGTCGCCGTCCTCACTCTCGCTCTCGGCATCGGCGCAAATACTGCCATTTTCAGCCTCGTCGACGGCATTTTGCTACGGCCCCTACCGTTCGCGGCGCCTCAAAACCTCGTCAGCATTACAGGAACCTTTCCGAAGGGCGCGTTCGTCGCCATGCGCGAGCAAATGCAATCGCTGGATGTGGCTGCGTACTTTGAAGGCCACGAATTTAATCTCACAGGCCGTGGCGATCCGCTGCGCTTGTCTGGGGTGTTCGTCTCCGCCGAATTTTTCTCGGTTTTGGGCGCTCGGCCCGAGCGCGGCCACTCGTTCTATCCGGGTGATGACCGAGCCGGCCGGGACAACTACGTGATTTTGAGTCACGCGCTTTGGGAGCAGCGTTTCGGTGCCGATCCTTCGATTCTCGGCCATTCCATCGAGCTCGAAGGCGTTAACCGCGAAGTTGTCGGCGTTATGCCCGCGGAATTCAGTTTTCCCTCCGCCAAAACGCAGGTTTGGCTGCCGCTCCGTAACGATCCTCGCGATACTGTTGCGTATTGGGCCGGGGACTTCATGCCTATTATTGGCCGCCTCCGTTCTGGAACGACCATTCCTCAGGCCCGGGCCGAAATTCGTTTGTTTCAGTCGCGCGTGCTCAAACTCTTCCCATGGCCAATGCCAGCGGACTGGAACGCCGACATCAGCGTCGTCGAATTGCGCAACGGCATGGTCGCGGACGTACGCAGCCGTCTCCTTCTGCTTCTGGGCGCGGTTGGTCTGATTCTTCTTATCGCCTGCGTCAACGTCGCGAATCTCGCGCTATCCCGCGCCGCCACGCGCGAAAAAGAAATCGCGGTGCGCACAGCCATGGGCGCGGAACGCGGCCGCGTCGTCCGGCAGCTCCTTACGGAGAGTGTTTTGCTCGCGCTCCTCGGCGGCTTGCTGGGAATTATTCTCGCCACCCAAGGCTTGCACCTGATTAAAGCCGCGCTTCCCGCAGACACGCCTCGTCTTGCCGATGCTCATATCGACTGGCGTGTTCTCGCATTCACCGGCGGCCTTGCGGTGCTAACCGGGATACTCTTCGGGCTCGCACCCGCGCTTCACTCTTCGCGTGCGGCTCTCGCCCAATCTCTCAATGCGGCTACTCGCGGCGCGAGCGTTTCCATCTCGCACCGATTGCGCGGAGCACTGGCTATCGCCGAAGTCGCCTTCGCCGTGCTTCTCGTCATCGCCGCTGGTTTGCTCATCCGAAGTTTTGTGGCGCTCTCACGTGTCGATCCCGGCTTTCGCGCCGAGCGTATCCTCACCGCTCGGGTCACTCCCAATCAGGCATTTTGCAGCGATCCTTCCCGTTGCGTCTCCTTCTACCGCGAACTCCTCGATCGCATACAAGCTGTCCCTGGCGTCAATTCCGTCGCTGCCGTCAATACACTTCCTCTCGGCGGCCGCGTCGCAAAGCGTTCACTCGAAATTGAAAATGAGCCAGTTCCCCCCGGCGAAGCCATGCCACTCTTTTGGATGGACGTTGTGACCCCAGATTATCTCCGAGTCATGAAGATTCCCGTCGTCGCTGGCCGAGGCTTCAGCTCCACGGACGATTCGGGCAATCCTCCCGTGGCCCTCGTAACGGCCGCCACCGCCCACCGCTTCTGGCCTGGGCGCAGCCCCATTGGCTCGCACGTTCGTCTCAGCGGCGACAAAGATTGGCGCACCGTCGTCGGAGTCGTTTCCGACGTCCGCGCATATGATTTGCAAAAGAATGTTCCCGATTGGATCAACGGTACGATCTACTTTCCGTACGCCACGAACGCCACGCTCGAAGGCGGGCGCGTTCCCTCCGACATGAGCGTTGTTATTCAGTCCAGCCTGGAAGAATCGCAACTTCAGAATGTTCTTCGGCGCACCATCGCCGGCCTCAACACGGAGGTGCCTGCAAGTGAAGTCAAGACCATGCGGGCCGTTGTCTCTGAATCGGTCTCAACTCCAACCTCCACGACTGTTCTGTTCGTCGCGTTTGCCGCTCTGGCGCTCGTCCTCGGCCTGATCGGTATCTACGGCGTTCTCTCTTTTCTTGTCTC
Organism: uncultured Acidobacteriota bacterium; assembly: GCA_963833345.1. Taxonomy (GTDB): domain Bacteria; phylum Acidobacteriota; class Terriglobia; order Acidiferrales; family UBA7541; genus Acidiferrum. Next base: position 414,188 of record CAWHXI010000002.1, read on the forward strand.
CAGGCGTACTCGCGAAATCGGCATCCGGCTCGCTCTTGGCGCGCAGCGGCGCGATGTCCTATGGCTCGTTATGAAGGCGGGCGCGAAATTCTCGCTGATCGGTATTTCTCTCGGCCTCGCTTCGGCCCTTGCCATTACTCGCTTGCTCGCCGGCGAACTCTACGGTGTCAGCCCTGCAGACCCTGCCACGTTTCTCGCCGCCGCAGTTCTCATGGCCGCTGTCACACTCTTGGCCTGCTACATTCCTACGCGCCGTGCCATGCACCTCGATCCTCTCGTTGCCTTGCGCAACGAGTGACTTCCTGGCCAGAACCACGGCAAACTAAGCTCTCCCGGGCAGGCGTCCGGCCTCCGCATCAACGAACCTCTCTAGAACAGTTTTACCGCCAAATCTTGCGGCTTGTCACCGACAGGAATCATGGTTAGGAGGCTGTTGGTACGCACACGAATAATGGCAACATCTCCCGATCCCTCGTTCACGACGATCAGCAGATTTTCATTGGGTTCATCGGGATCGAAGCGCAGCACGCCAGGGGACTGGCCGGCGGTAATCGGGAACTCTTTTCCCGTGCCGGGGTCGCGAATCACTCGGCGGTTCTGGATGTCGACGGGGATGATATGGCCGGCCGCGCTGTCAGAAACATAGAGCGTGTTTCCATCGGCACTCAAAACACCACGCGTGGGCGCCGACCCGAGCACCATGTAGTCACCGACTTCGTGCGTCCATGTGTTGATGACCTGCAAGCCGTGCGCTTCGGGCGAAATGACGTACAGCTCGCCGCCGTCCGGCTTGAGCAGCAGGTCCGAGGGATTCCCATCCAGTTCGAGGTTCGTTACGAGAACGCTTCTCCGCAGATCGACCACGGAGAGCCGGTGTTCCGTTCTGCTCAGAACAAACGCGAGGCTGTTGTCCGGGAGGATTACAACCTTTTCTGGCTGCTTGACGATTCCAACCGTGCTGCGCAGCGCCAGTGTTGCCGCGTCGTGAATCCCCAGAGTGGCATCGCGATGATTGAGCACCAGCACGCTCTTTCCGTCAGGCGTCACGCGCGCTAGGACAGGCTCGCCTCCCGTTTTCGCACGCGCCAGCACGTTTCGCGTTTGGCAATCAAGCGCCAGCAGCGTGTCCGATTCCGCCGAGGTTGTGTACAGTCGGCTGCCGTCCGGCGAAAAATCGATCGCGTAGGGAAGCGGCCCCACGGGAATGCGCGCGCTCACCTGATTCACCCGCGCATTGATGACCCAAACGTATCCGCCCGTCGAACTTACGCCCCAAATCTCGGCACGCGTCGGATGTTCGCGCATCCCCGATAATCCTGGCCCAACGGCAATGCGCGCTACGGCGGCCAGCTTCACGAGGTCAATGACCGTCACGCTTCCGTCGGCGGCAGAAACATAAGCGCATAGTCGCAGGCCCGGCCTCAGAAAAGACGGCCGGTGCTCGCGCACAAGCTGCACCACGCCCACTATCAGCAGGATGACCAGTAGGAGATACACGCGGAAGTTGCGCGGGCGGTTCATAAGTCGTTTGGATTGTTACATGTAGTCCGTGGAATTAGCCAGAAGCCCGGGCAGCGGTCAGAAGCAAAAGTTTGCAAGATGGAATTAATTCCGTGTCGGAGGGCAAGTGTATTTAACCTGTAGGTTGGATACACAAGGGCAGGTAGCGCATTCTCAATTTACTTCGCGACCCAAAACCGCCGCAATTTGCCGGACCTCTTCGACCAGCGCGGTGAACTCCTCCGGCAGGATCGACTGCATGCCGTCGGAAAGCGCTTTGTCCGGCTCGTGGTGAACTTCGACGAGCAATCCGTCCGCGCCCACGGCAATCGCCGCGCGGGAAAGCGGCAGCACTTTGTGGCGTTTTCCGGTGCCGTGCGACGGATCGACCAGAATAGGCAGGTGGCTGCGCTTCTTCACCGCCGGTACGACGGCCAGATCCAGGGTATTGCGCGAAAAATCGGAAAAGGTTCGAATGCCACGCTCGCACAACATCACATTGTAATTTCCTTCAGACAAAATATATTCCGCGGCCATCAAGAAATCGTCCAGCGTCGCCGACATTCCGCGCTTCAAGAGCACCGGCTTCTTCGCGCGCCCGGCCCGTTTCAGCAGCGAAAAATTCTGCATATTCCGCGCGCCAATCTGAATCACGTCGGCGTATTCCTCGACCAAATCCAGACTCTCGTTGTCGATCGCCTCGGTGATAATTCCAAAGCCATAAGTCTCACGGACTTTCGCAAGAATCTTCAAGCCGGGCAATCCGAGGCCCTGAAAACTGTACGGCGATGTCCTCGGCTTATAAGCGCCGCCACGAAACAATCTCGCCCCGCTCTTTTTCACACGTTCCGCAATCGCCACGCACTGTTCTTCCGTCTCCACCGCGCACGGCCCAGCCACCAACGCAATCATCTTTCCGCCGACTACCACTTCTCCGCCCGGCACGGGAATCCGCAGTACGCTGTCTTCCTCTTTCGTGTCCCTGCTCACCAGCTTGTACGGCTTGCTGACCGGTATGCACTCCACGACTCCCGGAAGCGATTCCAGCACTCCGAGATCGACGGCTCCCTTGTTTCCGGTAATCCCAATCGCCGTTCGAATCGTCCCCGGAATCGGATGCGCCTTCAGCCCCAGGCTCTCAATGCGCTCGCAGACACCACGAATCTGCTCTTCCGTGGCGTGCGATTGCATGACAACAAGCATCAGCGGCTCTCCTAAGCTCTGCTTAGATTCTGAGTAGTCAACCAGTCTACGGCAGCCGCCGCAACGCCGCAAATCCCGCGCCATCCGCCCGACGAACAGCCCATTTGTAGCGTGTGATAGAATAGTTTGTTTAAGGACAGGCTGATTTTCTCCATGGGAACGCCAGAGCAACCTCTCACTCACGTCTCCGAGTTCGATGACGAAGACGAATATCGCCCGGAACCTGAGCCTGAACCGCTGCCGCCTACCTGGATGGACGGCAGCCTGCGCATTGGCATACATGCGTCCATCGCTGTAAGTTATCTCAATGCTCTAGAGTCTGCCCGCAAGCTCGGCTGCAATGCGCTCCAAATGTTTTCGTCGAGCCCGCGCATGTGGCAGGGCGGCCCCGCACGCATCCCAGAGGTAGATGCCGCCGCTTTTCGCGCGCGTCGGGCCGAACTCGGCCTCGGCCCGCTCGTCATTCACGCCAACTATTTGATTAATCTCGCGGCTGCGCAGCCGATGCTGCGAACTCGCTCCATCCAAGCCTTCCACGATGAACTCGTGCGGGGCGTAGCCCTCGGCGCTGATTTTCTGGTCGTTCATCCTGGCTCGCGCGGTGAAGCCACGCCTGAGCAAGCTGTTTCCACCGTCATCGAATCGGTTAAGCAAGGGTCCAAGCGGATTTCTCTCGGCAACCTGCGCATCCTGATCGAAAACACCGCAGGGATGGGAGTCGCCGTTGGCTCGCGTCTCGAAGAAGTTGCGGAAATCCTCGCCGGCCTCAAAGGTGTGCCTGCCGCCGCCTGCCTCGACACCGCGCATCTCTTCGCCGCGGGCTACGACATCAAGAGCGAAACCGGCCTGACCTCGACCATCGACGTCATCGAGACAACGATTGGCCTCGATCGCGTTCCCGTCTTTCACGCCAACGATTCGAAAATCCCGCTCGGCGGCCGCGTCGATCGCCATGAAAACATCGGTGAAGGCAAAATCGGCGCCGAAGCATTTCATCGCATCTTGACGCACCCGCGCCTCGGCGCATCATCTCCCGAGGGCTTAACCGGGCGCGCTTTCCTGCTGGAAACGCCCATCGATCAACCCGGCGACGACCGCCGCAACGTCGCCAAACTGTGGGAACTCGCCGGCTTGAGCGAGCAAGCCCCGCCAGCCGAAAAAGGCTTCTCGATGCTCACCACTGCCATCAAGAAAGTACAGATGAAAACGGCAGCAACCGCTAAGAACGCCGAGCGACGCAAGAAAACTTTAGAGGCCTCAGCGGCGGCGCGGTCGGCCGAACCAAAAAAGAAATCGAAACCAGTGGCTAAGAAATCGAAGTCGGCAAGCAAGTCCAAAAAATCGCGCAAGACCAAGAGGGGATAGCGAGGCGTGGCGGACTACAACCCACAAGAAATCGAAGCAAAGTGGCAGAAGCGCTGGGAAGAAGCGCGCGTGTTCGAAACAGAAGCCGATCCTTCAAAGCCCAAGTATTACACCCTGGAAATGCTGCCGTACCCCTCTGGCACGATGCACATGGGGCACATGCGCAATTACGCCATCGGCGACGTCGTCGCCCGCGTCAAGCGCATGCGCGGCTTCAACGTTCTTCACCCCATGGGTTGGGACGCCTTCGGGCTGCCTGCCGAAAACGCCGCCATAAAGAACAACACGCATCCGCGGATCTGGACCAACAACAACATCGGCGAATTCCAGCGCACGCTGCGCCGTTTTGGCTTCAGCTACGATTGGCGCCGCGAAATCTCCACCTGCGAGCCCGAGTATTACCGCTGGAACCAGTGGTTTTTTCTGCGCATGCTGGAAAAGGGCCTCGCCTACCGCAAAAAGAGCCGCGTGAACTGGTGTCCGAAATGTTGCACCGTGCTCGCGAATGAGCAGGTCATCAATGGCGGCTACTGCTGGCGCCACGAAGACACGCTCGTCGAGTCTCGCGAACTCGAACAATGGTTCCTGAAAACCACGGCGTACGCCGATCAACTCGTCGATGATCTCAAACAACTCGAAGACACGTGGCCCGAGCGCGTCATCACCATGCAGCGCAACTGGATTGGCCGCTCGCAAGGCGCGAAGCTGAAATTCGCCATTGGCGATGTGAAAGGCGCGCCGCCCATCGAGATTTTCACCACGCGCATCGACACGATTTATGGCGCGACCGCGATCATTCTCGCTCCCACTCATCCGCTCGTAGCGAAACTGCTCGATGGCTCGCCGAACCGCGCCGAAGCGGAATCGCATCTAGCGCGAATGCGTCAGAGTTCCGTCAAAACCGCGGACCTCGCCACGGCCGAAAAAGTCGGATTCTTCACCGGCCGTCAGGCCACCAATCCGTTTAGCGGCGAAGAAATTCCCATCTGGGTCGGCAACTTCGTGCTAATGGAATATGGCACCGGAGCCATCATGGCCGTGCCCGCCCACGATCAGCGCGACTTCGAATTCTGCCGAAAATATGGTTTGCCCATTCGCGTCGTCATTCAGCCAAGCGTTGGAGAGCCTCTCATTGAAGAAAAAATGACCATAGCCTTCGACGAGCACGAGGATGGAACGCTGGTCAACTCTGGCAAGTTCGATGGTCTCTCTCCCGACGAAGCTATCGCGAAAATGACGGCCTTCGCCGAGAAAAAGGGTTTGGGCCACGGCGAAGTTGTCTTCCGTCTGCGCGACTGGGGCATCTCGCGCCAGCGTTATTGGGGCACTCCAATTCCCGTTGTGTATTGCCCCGAGCACGGCCTGCAAGCTGTGCCAGATAAAGACCTGCCCGTTCTGCTGCCGCCTAATCCCAAACTCACAGGTGAAGGCGAATCGCCGCTCGCCTCGACTCCTGAATTCGTCAACACTACGTGCCCAAAGTGCGGTGGCCCGGCCCGCCGCGAAACCGACACGATGGACACCTTCGTCGATTCCTCGTGGTATTTCTATCGCTACTGCGATCCCCACGACGACAAAGCCCCGTTCGATTCCGCAAAAGTCGCCTATTGGTTTCCGATCGACCAGTACATCGGCGGCATCACCCACGCCATCCTGCACCTCCTCTATTCGCGCTTCTGGTGCAAAGTCATGCGAGACCTCGGCCTAATCACTCACAACGAACCCATTGCCAGGCTATTCACCCAGGGCATGATTCAAAAGGGTGGCGTAACCATGTCCAAGTCGCGCGGCAATGTCGTCGGCGCCATCGACATGGCCGAAAAATACGGTGCTGATACCGGCCGCCTCTACACGCTCTTCGCCGCCCCTCCCGAAAAAGACCTCGAGTGGAACGAGGAAGGCATCGAAGGCTCGTGGCGCTTTCTCAATCGTGTGTTTCGCCTGGTGGATAAGCACGCGGGAGCAATTCGCGCGACCAAGAACTGGAATTTCGACTCGAAGGGAATGACTGACAAGGAACGCGACCTCATCAGAGTCACCTATCAAACGATGCAAAGAGTTACGCAAGACTTCGAGACACGGTGGCACTTCAATTCCGCGATTGCCCAGATCATGGAATTGACCAACGATATTTATCTGGCCGAACCGCTCGAAAACGGGGTGCGGCCCGAGATTCGCAAAGAGGTCCTGCAAATCCTTACGCTGCTTCTCGCACCGATGACTCCTCACATAGCCGAGGAGATGTGGGAAATGCTCGGCAACACGGACGGCCTCTGGAACGCACCCTGGCCGATCCTGGCGAATGAGCAGCTCGAGCTGGCCAAAGACAACGAAGTCGAAATCCCGGTCCAAGTCAACGGCCGCGTCCGCGCCACCGTCAAAGTCCCCGCAGGCGCAAGCGAAGTCGATGTAGTGGCCAAAGCCAAAGCCGAGCCCGCTGTAGCCCGCCACATCGATGGCAAGCGCATCGTGAAACAAATCTTCGTGCCCGACAAACTCCTAAATCTGGTGGTGAAATGAGCTCGCGTGCTTTGTTGACGGGCTCAGCGTGTTGTGCCCCTGCGAATATGCGTGCAGCCACGCCGTATGACATTGCTAGGTTCATCGCATCCAATAGGATACGGAGCCAAGTTTTAGATGGCGGGTCTTTGGACCTGCGCTTTTGTACGACTAACGCGTGAGGGGCGAACAATGGCAACAGGAGCCGCAATGACAGAGCACCACCCAAAGCCAAAATCCGAACTCGGCGGCGTGGTCGTCCTCGATTTCGGCGGCCAGTACACGCAGCTAATAGCTCGTCGGATCCGCGAACAGCAAGTCTTCTCTGCCATCCTACCTTGCACGGCTTCCATTGAAGAAATCCGCAAGTTCGCACCGGCAGGTCTGGTCCTGTCTGGCGGACCCAGCTCTGTCTACGACGCCGACGCGCCTAAGTGCGATCCGGGCATCCTCGCGATGGGTGTTCCAGTCTTGGGAATTTGCTACGGCATGCAGTGGATTACCCACGCACTCGGCGGCAAAGTCGAAAAAGCGGACCGGCGCGAATACGGCCGCGCCCAGCTAAAGGTAAAGTGCGATAACGGTCCCTCAGTCTCGGAACTTTTCGCGGGAGTCCCGGAAACTCTGCGCATCTGGAATAGCCACGGCGATCATGTGCGCGAGGTACCGCCCGGTTTTTGCGCCACAGGCCACACGGACAACGCCATTGCCTCGCTCGAAGATGTCCAGCGAAAAATCTACGCCGTGCAATTCCATGTCGAAGTAAACCACACGGAAAGCGGCACCGAACTTCTCCGCAATTTCATTTTCCGTGTCTGCAATGCCGAACGCAAATGGAGCGGTTCCGCGTTTATCGAGGAGACCACCGAAGCCATTCGAACCAAGGTCGGCCAGAGCAGAGCCATCTGCGCCCTAAGCGGGGGAGTGGATTCCACGGTAGCGGCGGTCCTGGTTCACCGCGCCATGGGCGACCGCTTAACGAACATCTTCGTCAACACTGGCATGCTCCGGAAAAATGAATTTGCGGACACGCTGGAAATGCTGCGTGAGCGACTAGGTCTCCGCGTCATCGGGGTGGACGCCTCGGACCGCTTCCTCAGCAAGTTACAGGGAGTCACCGACCCCGAGCAAAAGCGCAAAATCATCGGCGGAGAATTCATCGCCGTGTTCGCCGAGGAAGCCCAGAAGCTCCAGCGCGGCGAGGCCCACGGCGGAATCGGCTGGCTCGTCCAGGGAACGCTCTATCCGGACGTAATTGAGTCCGTTTCGGTCAAAGGCCCATCCGCCACGATCAAAACCCACCATAACGTTGGTGGCCTGCCCGAAAACATGCCTTTTGCGCTCATCGAACCCCTGCGCGACCTTTTCAAGGACGAGGTCCGCCGGATTGGAAAGGATCTAGGACTACCGGACGAGATCCTTTTGAAACACCCGTTTCCCGGTCCAGGCCTGGCAGTAAGGCTCCTCGGCGAGATCACGCGCGAGCACCTTTTCACTTTGCAGGAGGCGGACGCCATAGTTGTCGAGGAGATACGTCGCGCCGGGCTCTATAGTAAAGTTTGGCAAGCCTTTGCCGTCCTGCTACCCGTTCGTAGCGTCGGCGTTATGGGCGACTATCGCACGTATGGACTCACCATCGCCGTCCGCGTCGTGGAATCCGAGGATGCCATGACCGCCGACTGGGTACGTCTCCCTGGTGAGGTCTTGGAGCGTATTTCTACCCGCATTGTGAACGAAGTTCGTGGTGTGACCCGCGTGGTTTATGACATTAGCTCGAAGCCGCCGAGCACCATTGAGTGGGAGTGAGTTTGATTTGGGGAACGATCGTATAACGAAGAGGGAATTGAACTTAGGCGCCAGACGAGGGCTTATTCCGGCGATCTACTACCGCAGATAGTGTACAGGCCGCGCAGGGACGGGACGCGGCCTATCCAGGAGTCGCTATTAATTCGACGGCACGCTCTGAAAAAAATGTCGCAGAACTAGCGGTTCGCCATTTTCTGCGCCATGTACAGAATGAGCTTGCGGTCCCCTTCTTCCACTTTGCCCAGCAAGCGGCGAAGCTTGTTGAGAAAGCGTGCATCTTTACCGAGGCTGCCCCACGCGATGTCATCCGACGATTTCCGCTTGGGGAGATTCGGCAGTTGCGGCGGTTCTTCACCGTCATAAAAGAGTTGATAGAGTGGGCACTCGAGAGCGCGCGCAAGTTTTTCCAGTGTTTCGATGGCCGGTACTGTATGGCCATTCTCTACGCGGGAAATATAACAACGCAGCAACCCTGTTCGCTTCTCGATGTCGCCCTGGGAGAGTTTCTTTTCTTCGCGGAGTGCGCGAAGACGGTCACCTATAATCATGGCGGCATTATTCCATGTAGATAAAGGGCAAGCAAGTAGAAACTTGATACCCTCTAATTGAAACAATTGATGCATGCAGGGGAAACGAACTCGCACGACCAGGGGAAACCAAGCTACATTAGACGTAACCGGAATGACATGCCACGCGTCCCTAAAGTAGAGCCATTGGGGCTTCCCGCCGGTCCGGCGGGGCCCAAACCGCCTAGCGCCAAAGCGCCGGGCGCTGTGGACGACCGGGAACTTGTTCGGCGGGCACAGGGCGAAGACCAGGAGGCTTTTGAGGAGCTCCTGCGGCGGCATCAGCACCGCGTCTTTGCTGTCGCTGGAGGCATTTTGCGGCGGCGTGAGGATGTGGAGGATATTGCCCAGCAGGTTTTTGTAAAGGCATATTTCTCGTTGAAGCGGTTTGATCAGCGGGCGGCTTTCAGCACTTGGTTGTATAAGATTACCGTGAACGAGTGCTGGGATCTGTTGCGCAAGAAAAAAGTCCGGCCACTGGTTTATGAGTCGGATTTGAGCGAAGAGCAAGCCAAGCAGGTGATCGCTGCCGAAGGAAAAAATAGCGCCGGACCGGACATCAGCGAGAGGCTGGAAGCCCGCGAACGCGTCGAGCGGCTTATGGAAGGACTGGACGAGCGCGACCGCCTGATGCTGATTCTGAAGGAAGTCGAAGGCTTTGCGGTCGAGGAGATTGCGCAAGTTTTGGATTTGAATGCCAATACGGTGAAGGTGCGGCTCTTTCGCGCGCGCCGAAGGATTGTGAACAAAGTTCGCAAGCGCGGAGAAGGTTAGAGGGTGGGAAAGCTAGAGGGAGTTGACGCTAAGGAAAGGGCCAGATTGATTTTTGAAGCTGGAAGGATTAGATAGATTGGGGAAGTCATTGAAGGAGTCTCGAATGATGAATTTTATGAGCAAGCGCCGAGCGGAATGTCACGGTTTTCAGATGCAGCTCGAGGACGCGGCCGGCGCCGCACCGAGCGCCAAAGAATTATCGGAACTGCTGGCATTAGCACCCAGTGCTCTGAAAGAACATGCAATCGCGTGCGCGGATTGCCGCGCGGCTGCGGAAAATATTCTTGCGGCGCGCGCACTCCTGGCGGTACTGCCCTCGTACGCTGCAACGGCCGGACCGTGGTTTGCTCCGCGCGTGATGGCCGCGATCGCGGCGCGCAAAGCGGAACTCAGCCATGCCGCAGACACTTGGACTTTTCTGCCGAAGCTCGCCGCGCGCCTCACGTGGGCTTCTTCCATAGCGCTGCTTTTGGCTAGCGCTTGGCTGTACCAAAAGCCACCGACCATGCCGGCCGCAACCACCACTGCGAAGTCAGTGGCCACGGACATCGCTGGCGATCCGGTCGTTGATCCTGCCGCGCCATCCAATGCCGATGACGAATTCTTGCCGAGCCTTGCGGAGAAGCAGCACCGATGAATGAGAACACCGCAAAGCGCCGCGCTGCGTTTTGGGTCGCCGCCGTTTTCGTTCTTGGCATGGCGCTCGGCGGCGTCTTCGGATATTTCTACGGCCACCGCAGTACCGTCGCGGCCGCCCCGCCTCCCATGACCGATGCGGAACGCCACGCAAAACGGCTCGATCAGCTGACTCGTGAGCTGGGCCTCAACGACGCGCAGCGCCAGCAAATGGACTTGTTGCTCACCCAGGCCCATGTCGACTTTCAAGCCGTCCGCACCAAACAAGCGCAGCTGCTCGAAATCGACATGGATCAGGTACGCCAGAAGAGCCGCGACCAAATGCGCGCCATCCTGACTCCGGAACAATTGCCGAAGTTCGAAGACTTCCTGAAGCGCCTGGACGAAGAACGAAAGAAAAACGCTCCGCCACCAGGAATGCCGCCAGGCACGCCGCCTTCGCGCTAGCTCGTCGGCTTCGCACTGAAGCGCTTCTCAAATTCTAGTAACTGTTTCGCTTTCGAGCGGCTGTTACAACTTTCGAGTTTCTGCATGAGTCCTTCGTCTGCTCTTGTCCTGCGCAGCTTCACACTTTTACGATGAGTTTGCCGGTGTTGCCGCCGGTGAAGAGCATGTTGATGGCTTCGGGAGCTTTTTCGAGGCCTTCGACGATGGTTTGGCGATCCTTCAGCTTGCCCATCATTTTCCATTTGCCTAGTTGCGTGGCGGCTTCGGTGAAGCGTGAGGCGTAGTCCAGCACTAGAAAACCTTCCACTTTGAGCCGTTTTACGATCAGTATTCCGAGGTTGCTCGGTCCAGAAGTTTCCTTCGTGTAACCCGATATGAGGCCGCAGAGAGCGACGCGGCCATGCAGATTCATGCGGTTGAGGACTGCTTCCATAATTTCTCCGCCGACATTTTCGTAATCGATGTCGATGCCATTGGGCGTGGCGGCGGCAAGTTGTTCTTTCCAATCGGGATGCTTGTAGTTGATGGTGGCGTCAAAGCCAAGTTCGTCGGTGAGCCATTTGCATTTTTCGTCGGTGCCCGCAATGCCGACTACGCGGCAGCCATGAATTTTTCCGATTTGTCCAGCGACGCTTCCGGTTGCACCGGCTGCGGCGGAGACCACCAGCGTCTCGCCTTTTTGCGGCTTGGCGATTTCGGTCATGCCGAAATACGCGGTAATGCCGGTCATGCCGAGGACTCCGAGAAAGAGCGTGTCGGAGACGAACGGAATCGAGGGGACTTTTTGGAAGGGGAGTTTCGATTGCGCCTCGATCACGACGTATTCCTGGAAGCCGGTGAGGCCGACAATTTTGTCGCCTTTTTTGAATTGCGCGTGACGGGATTCGATCACTTCGGCGAGGCCGCCTGCGCGCATGACGTCGCCGATCCTTACGGCTGGGAGGTAACTGTCTACAGCCATCCAGACGCGCATCGTCGGGTCGATCGAGAGATATTTGACTTTGGCTAGTGCTTGGCCGTCTTGCAGCTCGGGCAACGGAGTTTCGACGAGTTGGAGGTCTCCAGGTGCGCAGAGGCCCTTTGGCCGCGCTTGCAAACGAATTTGGCGGTTTGTCGTGGTCACTTAGTGCTCTCCAGATATTCCGGCACGCGCATTCTACTGCAACCCGCACAGCCACGATTGGCTGTGCCACTACTTGTTCGCGCTACGACGAATCGACGGAGCACAGTCAAGAGTGACTGTGCTACTTAGAAGGGAATGTCCTCGTCGGAGATTTCGGGACCGCTGGGGGCTTGGCTGCCGCCGTAGGAGTCGTCCGCTGGGGCGGCATGCGATTCCATGTCATCGCCGCCAGAGCGTGCGCCACCACCGCTTGCGCCGGCCGCTGCGGCGTCGCTGCGGCCGCCCAGCATGCGGAAATTGCTGGCTACAATTTCGAAGCTGGTGCGCTTTTGGCCTTCTTTATCTTGCCATTCGCGGGACTGGATGCGGCCCTCGATGAAGATGAGCGAGCCCTTTTTTAGATATTGCTGGGCGATTTCGGCTTGCTTGCCCCAGACGACGATCTTGTGCCACTCGGTGCGTTTTTGTTTTTCGCCGTTGCGGTCCTTGTAGGTTTCGTCGGTGGCGACGGAAAAATTGGCTACGGCCTGGCCGCCTCCGGTGTAGCGGGTTTCTGGATCGCGGCCTAGTCGGCCTACGAGAATGACTTTATTTACTGACATAAGCGTTCTCCCTGTTCGGGGCTGACGATAACAGAAAGATGAGTCGGAGGCAAAAAATTGGGGTAGTGAATAGGTCGGGGGTTTGGAGGTTGGAAGGTTTGAAAGTTAAAGGTTTAGGATTAGAGTCGGTGAGATTTGATCGGGGGAAGCGATGAGTCCGGTGCCAATTTGGTTTGAGCGAAAGTTTGCGTTTTCGTTTCCTGTGGAGTTGTGGCCGAATGTGTGCGCGCGGTTGCGGGGGGCTCCGGCCAGGCTGGAAGAGACGCTTCGTGGGCGTTCTCACGAAATTTTGATCAGGAAAGCGGAGGGGAAGTGGTCGGCGCAGGAACACGCGGGGCATTTGCTGGACCTCGAGGCGCTGTGGCTGGCGCGCGTGGGGGATTATGTGGCGGGCAGCGAGCAGCTCACCGTGGCAGACTTGAGAAATCGGAAGACCGACGAAGCGGACTACAACGCGCGGCCGCTGGAACAAATTCTGACGGAGTTCCGAGCGGCAAGAGGAAGGTTGCTGAAACGAGTGGAGGAATTGGACGCGGCGCTATTTGCTCGGGTCATTCCTCACCCGCGTTTGAAGACGCCGATGCGGCTCGTGGACCATTTGTATTTTGTCGCGGAGCATGATGATCATCATTTGGCGAGGATATGGGAGTTGGTCGATGGCGTTGGCAAGAGTGAGTAGAGGATAGTGAGTAGTGGGTAGAGCCAGCGAAGAGAAGACCACCCTTGCGTGGGGCAAAACCGCAAGCGTCGGGGCACCCAAGAAGTAAGAACCGGCCGGTTGAGCGATTGGGTTCTGTGTTTCAGTGACGGCGCGACAAGTGTGCAGAATTGGACAGCTTGGACGGCGGCCTGTGCTACGCTGGCGGAAACTCCGCCAACCCCATCCCTGAGCGGACAATCGGAGGGATAGACTGATGAAGACGTTTTTGAGTAGAGGTATCAGACTGATCGGGAGGACTGTGCTGGCCGCAGCTGCACTGGGCGGAATCCTGCTTCTTGGAGCAGCACCGCGTGCTGCTGCGGATGACGATTCTTGCCGGCATCGGCTTGTGAAGGCCGACCACCGGCTTCACGAAGCTGCGGAGCATCATGGATGGAACAGTCCACAAGCGGAGAATGCGCGCCACGAGCTGCATGAGGCGCGGGAGTATTGCTGGAGCAAGTATCACAAATGGTGGGATGAAGACGGTCACCGCTGGCATACAGAGCACGATTGGGATGATCATGACCACGACCATGGGGATCACAATCACTAATCTTTGTTAGCGAGGCGGCTAATAAGGCGCATTGCTTGGCGCCCCGATTCGCTCGGGGCGCCATTTTTGTTGGCCAGGAGGTTGGTCATAAACGGCAGGCGGGGCAGACGCCGGTGGCGCGGATGCAAGGGAAGGACGGACACGTTGAAGGGAGTTAGAAGAGGATTCCGGCCACTTGCTCGGCGAGGAGATTTGATTTTTCGCGGCGCATTTCTTGCGTCAGGGACGGATCGTCTTGAACGGTGGAACTAATGCTGACGACGAAGGCTTGGTTGCGGACGCGGCCGATGACGAGTTCGGTGTAGTGGTTTTCCTTGGTGTGGATGCTGCATGTGACGGCTTCATTGCCGATGGCGGGCAGGGCGGGACTCTTGGGCGGACATTGGGCCAGGTGGGCGGGGAATTGTTTGGGGATGTCGGTCATGAGGTCGACGAAGATGCGGAGTTCGTGGACGGCGGCGCCTTGCTGGCGGGTGAATTTGCAGACTCCGGCGCCTTGATCGTCGAGCTTGACGGTAACAGTGACTGGGCCGCTGAGAATTCCGCGCGCGGTGGCTTCATTGAGCCAGGGACACTTCGTTTGGGCATGGCAGATGGCGGGCGTGAACAACGCGAGGCTTAGAAGAAGTATGGGAAAAGTTCGCATTGCTAGGATTTCGTCGCAGGCTTTAACTGTTCTGATTTGAGGATTTTGCCGCCTTCCTGGACGACGTAGAGGCGGTTTACCTCGAGATCTTTCAATTGATCGATTTGGCCGCTTAGCCAGCGAATTTCTACCTTGTCCACCTTTGTAGCTTGTTCCAGGCCGAAGTGCATGCGCATGTCGTTTTGGGAGAAGTAGCTGCCGCCGCTGCGGAGTTCGTCCATTTGGACAAGGGGCTTTTCGGCGATTGGAAGCGTTTTTGCGGTGACCAGGACGCGGCTGCCGATACCGGTGCGATTGGACTTTGTGCCGACTAGTTTGATCTTGATCCAGTTGCGGTTGAGGGTGGAGTCGCAGCGCAGGAGCTGCGGGATGGCGTTGACGCAGTTAACGGCGATGTCGAGGTCGCCGTCGTTGTCGTAGTCGCCGAAGGCGCAGCCGCGTGCTGGAGCGTTTTCCATAATTCCCGGGCCGCCCTGATTGGTGACTTCTTCGAAACGGCCGTTGCGCAGGTTGCGGTAGAGGTATTTGTGTTCGGCGTATTTGAGATCGGCTTTGGATTTGTCGACTTCGGGATAGACATGACCGTTAGACATGAGGATGTCGAGCCAGCCGTCGTTGTCCATATCGAAGAAGCCGACGCCCCAGCCGAGGAGGCGGGTGTTGACGCCGAGGCCGCTGGGATAAGTGCGGTCTTCGAAGACGCCGTCGCCTAGATTGGTGTAGAGAGAGTCGGTGTCACCGGCAAAATTCGTTTTTACGATGTCGAGATTGCCGTCCCGGTTGTAGTCGCCGATGGAGACGCCCATGCCGGCTTGGGGTTTGGCTTCGGCGGAGAGCGCGGCGCCGTTTTCGATGGCCACGTCTTTGAAAGTGCCGTCGTGTTGATTGAGGTAGAGCGTGGCGGGCGCGGAATCGTTGGCGACGTAGATGTCGGGCCAGCCGTCGTTATCGAGATCGGAGGCGGCGACGCTGAGGCCGTACGTGCCGACGGCGTTCCACATGCCTGATTTTTGGCTGACGTCGGTGAACGTGCCGTTGCCGTTGTTGTGATAGAGGAGATTTTTTCCGCCGGCCAGACCGGGAGGACCGCAAGCTACTACGATGCCTTTGTAGGTGCAGGGGCCTTCTTCGGGAAGAGGAGCGGTTTTTAGGTCGAAGTCGACGTAGTTGGCGACGAAGAGATCGAGGTGGCCGTCTTTGTCGTAGTCGACCCAGGTGCAGCCGGTGTTCCAGCGCGTTTTGGGGCCGGGTTGGAGGAGGCCGGTGCGTTCGGTGACGTCGGTGAAGGTGCCGTTGCCGTTGTTGTGATAGAGGACGTTTTGGCCGTAGTAGGTGACGAAGAGGTCGTCATAACCGTCGTTGTCGTAGTCGCCGACGCAGCAGGCTTGTCCCCAACCGGTGCGGACGTCGAGGCCGGAACCTTTGGTGACGTCGGTGAAGGTGCCGTCGCGATTGTTTTTGAAGAGGCGGCAATGAGGTTCCTGCCCCTTCGCGAAGCCTTCTAGGCGCCAGCCATTGACGAAGAAGAGGTCGAGCCAGCCGTCGTTGTCGTAATCGTAGAAGGCTAGGCCGCAGCCGGTGGTCTCGAGAAGATATTTGTTTTTGCCGACGCCGCCGAAGATGGTTTCGACGTCGAGGCCAGAGCCTTTGACGACATCAACGAAGCTGACGCCGAGCGGCGTGCCTTCGATGGGGGATTTTGGTCCGGGGGGAGGGGGAGCGGGCTTGGCGTCGTAGCTGCGTTCGATAGGGCCGATTTTTGGTTTCGGCGGGGGTTCCTGCTGTTGCCGGGCGGCCAGGGCCAAAATATCTGTGAAGGGAAGTACGAGAGCGGTGCGGCTGAGCGAGCGAAGAAATTTTCGGCGATCCTGGTCCGACAAGAATCCTCCTTAGTTAGCGCTGACCGGGGCCATTGCCGGCGGCGCCTGCGTTGACGGTGGCAGAGGGCTTGAGGTCTGTGTGCATGTGCCAGGGCACACTTTCGGTCGAGATCTCGGGATGCTTGCGCAGAAAATCGAGGGAATAGGTTGGAGCCTCGGGGTCGATTCGCTTGGTGACGTACAGCGCGGCTTGGGCGGCAGCTTCGGCTTTCATACCTTTGCGGCGGTAGAGGATGGCGAGATTGTAGTGAGCGGCGAGATCGTCAGGGTCGATGGCCTGGAGGGCTTGAAACTGCGTAACGGCATCATCGGTGCGATGTTGCTGGTAATAGGCGATGCCGAGCTCGCGGCGGGCGTCGCGGGATTGCGGAAATTGTTCGACGACTCTCTGGAGATCGGCGACTTCAGATTCGGGATGTCCTTCGCGGCGTTCGACGAGGGCGAGATAGTAGAGCGCTCGGGCGTAGTCCGGATGGAGCTGCAGAGCTTTTTCGAGGGGCGGGCGCGCTGACGAGTATTTTTCCCATTCGATGTAGGTCAGGCCGAGGTTTACGTAGCCGTCTTCGTAGTCGGGGCGAAGCTTTGTGACTTGTTCGAAGGCTTCGATGGCGTCGGAGTATTGTTGCTGGTCGAGATAGCCGATGCCGACATTGTTCCAGCGCATCCAGTCCTGATTGTCGTTGGGTGCGGGAGGCGTGGGGTCGTTCATACCTAACTTCAACTCGCGAGTGCGGGAAGCGAGTTCGACTACAGGGTAGAGCGGATGATCGGTGCCGAAGACGTTGTTCAGATAACTCTGGCGGAGATGGCGGTAGTTTACGCGGGCGGTGATGCTGAGCGGTCCCTTCACATCGAGTGGGATGCGAAATTCATAGCGGACCAGGGCGGAGCGTCCGGACTGGATGGAATTGTCGTAAGCCATGGAATGGATGGTCCAGACTTTGTGATTGTCGACAAACTCGCCGGAGAGATCGACGGGGCGGTTGGTGAAACTGTGGGCGCGAGTATCGAGCATGCCATCGGGCTTGAGAAAACCGCTGTGATAGATGTCGTTTCCTGCGGCGTCTTTGACGGTGACTTCGACCCAGGCTTCGTAGAGGTCGCGGACTTCGGGGACCAGCGAGTGACCGATGTTTTTATTCTGGATCACGACGTAGGCTGTCACGGCGCTGTTTGGCTCAAGCTGGAAGGGAGCGGAGCCGAGGGGAGCGATCATTTTGTCGTCGCCGGCTTTTTTCAGGGCGAAAATGTCGACGTTGAGGAAGTTGCCGGCCTTGAGGAACTCGATTGTTTTCTGGAGCTGTTCGTCGAACCCGTAGTAGTAGGGCACGGCGGTGTTTCCTGCGAGCCAGCGATGCGAGGCGAAGGTTCCACCCTTGGCACCGTAGTCGGGGAGAGTGGCCGGTGCACGGCGCATATGGCAGCTTTGGCAGGAAGCGAAGTCGGCGGAATAAAAAGTGAGCGGGTTGCGCTTGGAGAATTTGGAGTTTTGCCATTCGTCAAAAACAGTGAAGGCGCGGATGAATTTGTATTCATTCAACGGATTCGGGAGGTTGGCTTTGTGGCAGGCGGCGCAGAATTCTGGGGTGCGATAGAAGGGCTGCATGACGGCTTTGGAGTGACGCTCAGGATGCTCGAGGATCTCGCCGAATTGGACCTGACCCGGAATGCGATTGCCATTTTCGTCGGTCATCACGGCGGGAACGCCCATCACGTAGTCGCCATTGCCTGAGGTGGACTGCAAGCGTTGGATGGAATGGCAGGTGGTACAGGTCAGGCCATCCTTGTCGAAGGCGCGATCGACGTGGGAGTCCGTAGTCAGGCCGCCCGAGAGGACGACGATGGGATTGTGGCAGCTGTCGCAGTGGCGCGAAAACTCGATGCCTTTGGTGCGGACGAGGATGTTGACGCTGGCGCGGTAGAAAGGAGTGCGGAAGGAGTTGGAGTGCAACGCCTGGCGCCATTGGCTGTAGGCCTCGTCGTGGCAATGAGCGCAGTACTCGGCCTCAGGAAAGGCGCCGGGCTGAATGAAGTCATTGCCCTCGATGGCGGCATTGCCAGGGAGTGACAGATTATCCTTGCCGAAAAGAAAGTTGTAGGTCTTGCGGATCTCTTCAGCGTAATTCTTGCGTTCGGGGCTTTCGTTGGATTGGGCGCGGGTAGTGAACGGCGCGGTTGCGATGAGCCCAAAAAGGCTAAGCAGGATACCTACAGCCTTGACGAAAATTCGGCTCGCTCGAGAGTTCATCACGATCTACCTGAATGAACCAACCTGCCAAGTCGTTGCATGGACCGCAGGGATTCGAGACTCATCCGGAACCTCGTGGAAGCTTGAAGCGTGCGTATTCCATTGCCCACAAACGATGACCCCTTGGGCTGGCATGGCGTAGACACTGGTATAACGCATTCGTCGTTCAGTGTAAATGATGGCATTCACGGGGCGGAGTCCGCAATAGATAGCGACCGACGGTAGGGTGCCAAGTTCCGATGACCGCGGCGAGGTCATTGGGTCCGATATCCGGAAGCCGGCTTCCGGAAGTCGTCGGTAAACACAACGCGACTTTGAAGGCCCGATCTCAATCTCGCGATGTGACTATGCCCCTTCTGCTAGGTGCACTTAACTTCTACCGCTTCACGTACTCGGACTTTGCTTCCATGAGAACGGAATATCGGGTGAACCTAGCTTCTAGCGGCACTTCTCGAGATCATTTCGAAACGGATGCGGAGTCGCGGAGGAGGATGACGTCAGACTCGGTGTGATGCCGGAGAACGGCGAGTCTTTTGCCGTCGTGAGAAAAACGAAACTCGGGAATTAGCTCGGACTTAAAATTGGTTATTTGATGGCCATTGGAGCCATCGAGAGGTTGAAGCCAGATGTTGTCCACGCCTTTATTTTCGGAGACCAGGGCGAAAGATTTACCGTCAGGCGTGAAGTGGAAGGCAGAATTCGATGGAGGATTCGAAAGATGGAAGACGAAATTGGGACCGGCGGCCGGGCTGAGAATGCGAATGGATGGTTTTGGAGCGTCTTGCAGATCCACGAGAGCAATCTTGTTGGAGTAGATCCGCGTTTCCGGCGAGAAGCTATTGAAGAAGAGCGCTAAGGTGCGGCCATCGGGTGAAAGAGCCATCGCGTGGACGACAGAATTGTCGATTACGGTTCCAGGTATCAATTCAGGATTGCCACCCGCCAGCGGCATTCGATAGACGCCGCGAGTAACCCAGTCAATGTAATAAAGCCACTTGCCATCCGGAGAGCAACTCCAAATAACGGCGCTTTTTCCGGAAGTCAGCATAGCCGGATCAGAACCATCCGCGTGCACGCTCCAAATTCCAATCGTGTTCTTACCGTCGTGATAGAACCAAGTCAAGAGAACGGAACGACCGCCATCGCATTCGGCGATAGCGTTTATGTAAGCGCTGGGGTCCGAAAGAAAGGTGACGAGGTTGCTGCCATCAGGAGAAGTGCGCACGATCCGGTGGCCCTGAGAAAGCAACAGATTGCCATCGGAGGTCCAGTCCAAACTATTGAGGGCTTGCTGGCGCGGGATGCCAGGAAGGACCGAAGGGAAATCGCCGCCTGAGGAGGGAAGCAAGTCAATTTCATTTTCTTCGCGGCTCTGAATGGTAGCGAGGGTTTTTCCGTCCGCGGACGCAGTCAGCAAAGTATAAACGTTGGCATCATTGGTGACGGGTCGAAACTTGCCATCTGGATAAGCAAATGCGCCAATCTGTGGATTATTGGAAGAGGCATGGTCGCCCTCTGGGATATACACGGCATAAATCCATCGTCCGGCGGGAATCCAGGCAATCCCGAAAACTAGCTTGTCGGAGAAGCTCACAAAGAGGCTCCAGTTGCCAGTGCTGACATCAAAGAGGTCAATCTCCCCTCTGGAATTTCCCGATTGGTTGATGAAGGAAACGGCGATGATTTTCCCATCCGGCGACCAGGCAATCGTCTCCGGGACTTGATTCAGAGGGCGAATGAGCAGGACTTTTTCCTGGCTGCCATCTGCATTTGCTTGTAGCAGGCGCCACTTGCCCACTTCCGGGTCATTATCTCGAATATAAGCGATGTACATGCCATCGGGAGAGGGAGTGGCGTTTGTGTCAACGTCCCTAGCGATTAGTTGAGGTTTGCCGCCAAGGACCGGAGCGCGGAAGAGATCAAGACTTTGCCCCGCGTCGGGAGAAGTCTCGCGAAAGTATAAATAGTCGCCATCAGGAGAAAATGAGGGAGTGCCAAAGGTCTGGCCGGAGGGCGAAACTACTTGCGTTTCGCTGCCGGTGGCGATATTGCGCAGCCAAAGGCCCTGCTCTCCGTTGCTTTTTTGCACGCTGAGAATGAATTTGCCGTCAGGGGAGATCGCGGTAGCGCCCGCTCTGCCAGTGTCCGTGATTTTGCTGATAGTGAAGTTGGCAAAAGGCAGAGCGCGTGGGCGATTGATAAAAGAATAGAGACCATAGAATGTGGCAGCAGCAAGAAAGAGCACAATGAAGCCAATGGCGGCAACGCCGGCCTTGTGCTGGCGAGCAACCTCAACGACGGCGGAGGAGCCGGAGGACTGAGCTGGAGTTACGACGGAAGCACTGGCGTATTGAGACCTGACCAATCCGGAGCTATCTGGACCAAGAGATGTCGGCAGCGAACCAACGGATGAATCAGGCGGAGACGAGTGGTGGCTGGATTCGTTGTCGCGTTTCAGGCGCTTGAGATCGGTGCGCAATTCTGCGGCGCTCTGGTAACGGAGGTCGCGGTCTTTTTCGAGGGCTTTAACGATGATACGTTCGAGTTCGGCGGGAAGATCGGGATTGAGGCGAACGGCCGGGGTGGGAGCGCGATTGAGGATGGATTCGAAGATGATGCCGGAGGTGTCGCCGCGAAAGGGCAGGGTTCCGGTAGCCATTTCGTAGAGGACCGCGCCGAAGGAGAAAAGGTCAGTGCGAGCGTCGAGTTCTTTCCCGCTGACTTGCTCGGGAGACATATAGGCTACGGTGCCGAGGGCAGAGCCTGGGCTGGTGAGGTGTTCGGGGAGGTCGAGAGTGGCGGCCGTGACGTCTTTGGTTCCTTCGGGGTTGCCCGAGATTTTGGCTAGGCCGAAGTCGAGGACTTTGGCGGTGCCACGGCTGGTGACGAAGATGTTGCCGGGCTTGATGTCGCGATGGACGATGCCTTTGGCATGGGCGGCGTCAAGGGCGTCGGCGATTTCGATGGCGAGAGACAAGAGAGCATCCACTGGCATAGAACGGCCGTTGATGCGGTGCTTAAGAGTGACGCCGTCGAGAAATTCCATGGCGATGAACGACTGGCCGTTCTGCTCGCCGATGTCGTGGATGGTACAGATGTTGGGATGATTCAGGGCAGAGGCGGCTTGGGCTTCGCGCTGAAAGCGCGCGAGAGCGTGAGGATCGTGAGCAACGTCGGGCGGGAGAAATTTTAGGGCGACGAAACGGTGGAGGCGGATGTCCTCTGCTTTGTAGACGACACCCATGCCACCGCCGCCGAGCCTCTCGATAACGCGGTAGTGCGAGATGGTTTGCCCAATCATGGTCACGGAGTGGTGCAATCTTAGGTTTCACCGCAAACCAAGTCAATGCGGGCTATGGAGTGAATTTCCGCTTTCTCTCTTCATCTTGAGCACCAACGATAAAAGCGTTTGGCTGAACGAAGACACGTCTCGACGGGGGCAACAGGCAGCGCATAATCGGGAATTTAACTTGCAGTACTGAAAGCACTGGTGCTATATGCCTTCAGCTATGGGTGGAGAAAAAGCACAAGCCGTTAGGGCTGATGACCAGCTCTTTTATGATGCGTTCAAGGCGAGTCCCATCGGGATTGCGGTGGAGGACTTAGAAGGGCGGCCTTTGTTCGCAAATCCGGCGCTTTGCTCGATGTTGGGATTCAGCGAAGAGGAAATGCGTAACAAACTCTGTTTTGAATTCTCTCCTGCCGAAGATGCAGCGAAGGATCAGGCCCTATTTGAGCAATTGCGACAGGGTTCGATAGACGACTATCAACTCGACAAGCGCTTTTTTCGGAAAGACGGCACACTCATCTGGGGACGCTTGAGTATTTCTCTGATGAAGAATCCCAACCGTTTGACTCCGCTGGTAGTCGTCATGGTGGAGGACATAAGTGACAAAAGGGCGGCAGAAGAAAAGCTACAGCGGTCTGAAGCAGATTTGCAGAAGCTGGCGGGCCGCCTCATCCAAGCGCAGGAGGAGGAACGTGCCTGGATTGCGCGCGAGCTTCATGACGACATAAATCAACGGCTCGCTCTACTGGCGGTGAATCTGGATCGCTTGCTACAGGATCTTCCGGTCTCTGCGGCTGAATTCAAGCAGCAAGCCGGGGAGGCAAGGAAAGAGGTAGAGGAGCTCGGGAACGACATCCAGGCGCTTTCGCACCGCCTGCACTCCTCGAAGCTGGAGCTTACGGGGCTCGCAAGGGCTGCCGCTAGCTTTTGCAAAGAGCTTGCTGACCACCAAAAAGTGGAGATTGACTTTCACTCTGAGAACATTCCGAATGATCTATCGAAGGAGATCTCTCTTTGCCTGTTCCGCGTCTTGCAGGAAGCCCTGCAGAATGCGACTAAGCATAGCGGTTCACGGCATTTCCAAGTGTCGCTCAATATTGAATCGAATGAGATTTATCTGACTGTGCATGATTCGGGCAGTGGCTTTGATCCCGCGGAGGCTATGAAGGGACGGGGGCTCGGCCTCACGGGCATGAAGGAACGTTTGAAGCTGGTGAATGGAGATCTTTCCATTGACTCGCAACGGCAGGCTGGAGCGACAATTCACGCTCGGGTGCCTCTTACTCCCCGAAAGAAATCTGCTGATGCAGCAGGATAGATAACTGTCGGGAGGTCGTAGCCAGCTTAGCAATTTTCGCGCAGTCACCGACTTCACTTCATCAGTCTAGATAGGCCCCCCACCGGAAACTGACCCACCGCCCAATCGGCGAGACCCAATCAGCGCTGCGGCTTTTCCAGATCGTTGGCCTTTTGGCGTTCGGCGGCGGCTTCGGCCTTCTTGCCTTGGCGTTCGAAGGCGTTGGCGAGCCCGCGGTGCGCTTCGGCATAGTTGGGGTCTTCGCTGAGGGCCGCCTGGAATCGCTCGATGGCGTCCTCGACCTGGCCTTTTTGGAGCAGGGCGTTTCCAGAATTTGTGGAGACTTCGGCGCGCTGGCGATGCATCACCACGCGCTCGAGGTCAGCGCCTTTCTTGCGTTCGGTGGCAGCCTCGGCTGTGTTTCCCTGTTGCGCGAGAACTGCTGCGAGAGTGAGGTGAGAGTCGGGCTGGTCGGGCAGCTGACGAATCGCTTCCCGGAGAGCGTCGGCGGCTTCGGGCAATTTGTCCATCTTTCGATAGAGGCTGCCAAGAGTGGCCCAGCCATCCGGATTGTCGGGATGCAACTTCATCGCGAGTGATAATTCACGGGCTGCGTCGTCGTAGCGGCCGTCCTGCATGTACAGGATGCCAAGCGTGTAATGCGGCTCATGGGCCGACGGGTTCAGCCTGGAGGCAGCCACTAGCTCAGGAATGGCAGCGGCATTGTCGTCCTTTAGCTTGAGCGCGAGACCGAGATTGTAGTGGAGCTGGAAGCTCTGAGGATCGGTTTTGAGGCCCGAACTAAGGACATGGATGGCTTCATCGATTTCGTTCATTTGCAGGTACGCGGCGGCGAGATTCTCATGCGCGGTGGGGTCGGCGGGCTTTTGTTGGAGCGTGCGCTGCAAAAAGGGAATGGCATCCTTGGCGTTTCCGGCGAGAAGAAGAGCCAATCCCAGGCTGGCGACGGCGTCGGCGTTTTTTGGCTCGGCTTGAACGACTTGGCGGAGGAGTGGAAGTGCTTCAGGATCGCGGCCAGTTCGCTGCAGGGCGCGAGCCAGTTGATACTTGGCTTCGGTGGACGCGCGATCGAGGTTGATGGCGCGTTGGAATTCCAAGATGGCTTTGTCGTCTTCAGTATTCGCCACATAGGCTTTACCGAGCTCCGTCGCGGCGAGCGGGTTGTCGGGAGACAGTTGGACCGCGACGCTCAGCTCTTGGATTGCGGCTGGCGCTTGTTGCTGAGCGAGCAGCGCTGCGCCCAGATGTAGATGAGCTGAGGGGGACTTTGGATTGAGCTGAATCACTTTTTGGAACTCGCTGACTGCCAAAGGCCAACCGCGCTGCTGTGCGTAGAGAGAGCCCAGCGCATCATGGAGATCGGCGCTCTGCGGTGACTCGGCCACGGCAGCCTTCATCTTGGCGGTTGCCGCCGCAAGTTGGCCCGTGGCAGCCAACGAGCGCGCATAGGCTGCCAGAACATACGAGGGCAGTACGGAGGCGGAACTCGATCCAGGTTTGCGCTGCTGCGCGACTTCAATATCCCTGAATAAAACAAGCGCCTTCTGGTTAGCACCGGTTTGCTCGTACGCCAGGGCGAGATTGGTCTGGACGGAAGGATCGCCGGGTTTCAGCTGGTGCGCTTTTTCCAGTTCTTTAATTGCTTCGGGAAGTTTTCCGAGACGCATCAGAACCGCGCCCAAGGCGCTGTGGCCTTCCTCGATCTGAGGCACCAGGCGAACGACCTTCTCGAACTGTGCCTCGGCGGCATTGAAGTCGTTATTCGCGGCGGCCGCAGTGCCTGCGCGATAGGCTGCCTGGGCTTCTTCGTTAATGCCAGCCTGTGATGCAGATGATGATGCTGTTTGAGAGGCGAAGCCAGAGGACGTGATTAACGTCGATATTGAAAGTGTCAATGCAAGCGGGAGGACGGAGGGAACCGATTTCCAAAGCGCTGCCGCGCGAGTGCGAACCAGGGAATTGCCAGAGCGCATTGGGAAGGTCCCCGCAAGAGACATGAGGTCAAGGGGGCTCGGATGAGCCGTTGGAACCAGATATCCGTGGAGAGTATAACAGCCTCTTTGCTGGGATTTCGCGCACTTCAGCCGACGCGGCAGTCATCTGGATAAAGAAGAGGAGTGCCGCGGAAGAGGTGCATGAGAAGAGGGCAAGAAATGAAGATTGCGAGCGGGGTGAAGGTTCGAGCGGGAGTGACGGTTTGTGTCTGAATGGGCAGCCATTAACAGTCGTTTTGGGGGTTCGGAAGGCTGAATTTACAAGGCAGTAAAATTGTTTTTTCCTTATATCGGCTGCAACTCCATTGTAATCAGCGCCTGCCGGACCTGGTTGGGGAGCAGGTTAAATTGTGCTGTAACGGCCACTGGCCTGCCTACTACATAGGCATGCAAACTGTAATCAAGCAGTCCAACGAAATTGGAAACAAGAAACAAAAGGGTTTTTCACTCATCGAGTTGCTGATCGTTGTGGCGATTATTCTGATCATCGCGGCCATCGCAATTCCTAACCTCCTGAGGTCGCGTATGGCGGCCAACGAAGCATCAGCAGTCGGTTCGATCCGTACGATCAACACCTCTGCTGTGACCTATTCGACGACCTACCCGAACGCAGGCTTCCCGGCTACGCTGGCGTCTTTGGGTGGTCCTTCGCCTTGCACGGCTGTCTCGACGGCTTCTTGCTTGCTCGACGCAGTTCTTGCGGCTGGCACGAAGAGCGGCTATGTATTCGCATTGACGACAGACGGCAATACGCCTTCGGTCGGCTATTCCATCACCGGAACCCCGGTAACGGTTGGCACCACGGGTCAGCGTATGTTTTTCTCTGACCAGTCTGGTGTGATCCGTTACGCAGCAACAGGCGCAGGCGCCACGGCAGCTAGCCCGGCACTGCAGTAAATTTCAGCATCGACTGGGCAACCGGTCGAGGAAGGAATCGACAGAGCTCGGGACTAAGGTCCCGGGCTCTGTTTTTTTATGGTGCTGGATATTTCGCGAGGAGCAGTGGAAAACGCTAGTCAGCGCTGCTGAAGCGCGGATGAATATGAGAACTGGCGGCGGTTCGAGCCCGTGAAGCGCCGTGCTGGAGAAAGATGGAGCTCAAGCTGTTCTAGGACTACCCCGCAAGAAATGGAAAACGAGCATGATCAGGCCAATAACCAACAGAATGTGGATAAGGCCCGAGCTTACGTGAAAAGCGAGAAAGCCGAGTAACCAGAGAACAATCAAGACCAAGGCAATAAGTCCAAGCATGTTTTTGTCTCCTCAAGTCTCTGCGAGGAATTCAGTGAAATTATGCGCCTCGCGAAGTGCGGATAGACACTCCCGGAAAATCATCACACAGAGGGGATTTTAAGAGGGCGGAATAGGGAAGTCTGTTCAGTTCGATACAGTAGTTGTGGTGCGGATGGGTGAGAAAGGTTTTCGGGAATTTGTGCTGGACGTACCAGATAAGCGAGCGGAGCAGACAGGCGGCGCACCTCAAAAAGTTAGGCCCAGCGCGCGGAGTCGGAGTGAGCGATTTTGAACAGACAACGGACGGGTATGCTCGTATGTTAAGCGCGCTCGGTGTTTCAGGGTGGAAGTCTTTGAGCAAGAGGCCTGCGACCGGGTAGCCCAAGCGGAAAACTGGCCAAAGGAGAGACAAATGGCACCTGAGAATATAAAAAAGTGCGCTCATCCGAACTGTTCTTGCACTGCGCAGGCAGGCAAGTACTGCAGCGTGCAGTGTGAAACGATGGAAAAAATGCCTGACATTGAATGCAAATGCGGCCACCCTGTCTGTAAAGGGAAAATCGACTAGAAACGGGCGTGGCGTGGACCTTTGGAGTGGGACTGAAGAGTTTCAAAACATGCGCGAGGAGAGAGCCAATGAAACCGGGAATACAGGACGAAGTCGAAGGCAAACTGCAAAATTTGAAGGGAAAAGTGAAAGAAAAGGCGGGGGAACTGACGAACAACCCGGACCTTGAGGACGAAGGTCAAGCAGAAGAGATAGCCGGTAAGGTCCAGGAGAAAGTCGGGCAGGTGAAGAAAGTTCTCGGGAAGTAGCGGCGCGATTGCAAGTGGCGTGAAAAAGAAGTGTTGCTGACTGCTCTTGACAGTGAAGCGCGGCGAGCTGTGCGAGAAGAGTGGATACGTTTTGTAAATTGAAAGGAGATTCGCATGTTACTTCTACTCATTGTGCTGTTGCTATTGTTTGGCGGCGGAGGTGGTTATTACGGATATTCGAGATGGGGAAATCGCGGCGGGATCGGGATCGTCGGAGTGGTGATCATTATTGTGGTGGTCGTTTATCTGCTCGGAGGAATCCGAATATAGAGCGAACAAGGGACAGTTTGGCGTGCCGTGATCGTTGGGAAAAGAAATCAGTGAGGCAGGTTATGAGAAGTTCGATGCAGTTAGATCACCGATCAACATGGAACGAAGTGTGCGAGGCGCTGGCATTCTCATCGCTAGATGCTTATGAGCGTGGGCCCGGCTGCGCGGTTTGTTGCGAAGTGGAGCCTGACTTACAGGGCGGCGTGAAAGTCGTTGCGGAAGCACTTGCTTGGCTGGTGCTGGCCAAGGAAGAGCTGGATTCCAGTTGTAACTAATCTCGTGGCCTGAGCGCCGCGGTCGACGAATCCGAATGTTGCGAAAGGGAAGGCCATGCCACAGAGTTTCCATCAGAGAGCCGCGGAGCTTCACGAACTCGCGGCGCACGCGCACCGTTCGGCCGCAGTCCATCATGGCAAAGAAGATCACCTGACCGGCCGCGAACTCTCCAAACAAGCAATGGAACACGCCGCAAAGGCGTTCAAGTCTTCGCAAGAAGCACACCAGAAATCCGAAAAGGCCGCCGCTAAGTAAGAGAGAAGAATTAGGCCGCATCCTGGGCGCGTATGCGCTACCCAATCAGTCCCTTTTTAGACAGACACAACTGGGGAACTCCTTTACCGTTGCTTGATTAGGATTCCAGAGTGGAAGCTCTTGGATAGTTGGCCCGTTTGGATTCTTTCAAGAGGAAGCCGGCTGGCAGAAAACAATTCAAGCGTTTGGGTAAGAGCGTGCGGTTGAGAAAAGGAGAAACATGAGATCGAACATATTGTTTGGTGCGTTGCTCGGCATGCTCGCGGCCGGGACTGTTTCGGGATGCTCGAGCACGCTCACGAAATCGGTGGATGTAGCCGATACCATCCGTCAGTCTTTGGTGCAGGCGGGGCTTAAGGATGTTAGCGTCAGCCAGGATCGAGACAAAGGAGTAGTGACCCTGACCGGTACGACCACATCGGAGGGAGACAAGTCGCAAGCGGAATCGATCGCCAGGTCCATCGGCGCAGGGCAGGTAATTTCTGACCAGATTGCCGTGCGTCCTCCTGGTGGTGAGAGCATCGCGAAAAAAGTGGACTCCGACCTCGACGGGGGCATTGAGAAAAATTTTGATGCCGTGCTGATACAACATAAGCTGGACAGCGACGTAAAATACGCAGTGAAGAACGGCGTGATCACACTGACGGGGAATGTAAATTCGCAGGCGAGGCGTGATTCTGTAGAGCACCTGGCGGCGGGAGTGCCGAACGTAAAACAGGTGGTGAATGAATTGGAAGTGAAGGATCAGAAAGCTAGCTCCACAGACTAGGAGGAGGGGGGTGAGAGTCGTTGCGGAAGGACTTGCCCGACTGGCGCTGGCCAAGGAAGCGTTGGATTCCAGTTGTAACTCAGCGCACGGTCTGAAGGATGGGGCTGACGAATCTAAATATTTTTAGAGGGCAGGACATGCCGCAGAATTCGCATCAGAAACCCGCGGAAATTTCACGAACTAGCTAGCTAGGTGCTGATATCGACGGGTGCAGCGATCGCGGCTTGCGGGATACGAACACATATTCGTGTCCCGCGGGCCGGTTCCGATTCAATCGAAAGATGCCCTCCAACTAGCCGCAGCCGCTCTCGCATGCTGACTAACCCCAGTCCAGCTGCTCTTTTTACCGACTCCACGTCGAACCCCCGCCCCGAGTCGGAGATGCAAAGTTCAATTTCATCAGACTGGCCTGACAGTTCAACTTCGGCTGCCGCCGCTTCGCTATGTTTCACGACGTTTTGCAAAGCTTCCTGGGTAATCCGGTAGAGACAGAGCGACACATCTTTCGGAATCTGTCCGGGAATGTTGTTGTGGAGAAACTGGACGTCTATCTTATGCTGGGCAGAGAATTCTCCGCAAAACCCCTTCAAAGAGGCAACCAGTCCCAGAAGTTCCAGCCTTGCTGGATGAAGCTGATAGCTCAAGCTATGGATGTCGGACGACACTTCTCTGGCCGTTTCCGCAATGGTGTGCAGTTGTTGCTTGGCTTTGGACGAAATATCAGGCATGCCCTGCTTGAATTGCTCGAGGCCGATCTGTAGGACCGCCATCCGTTGACTCAGATCGTCGTGCAACTCCCGGGCAATGCGAGTTCTCTCTTCTTCCTGTGCGGTGATCAGGCGCCCGCTCATAGTCATGAGCGCTTCTTCGGACAGCTTTCTCTGTGTGATGTCTTGAGTCGTGCCGCGGACGTAGATGGGATGACCACTGGCATCAACAACGGCTTCACCTCGGCTAGTAAGCCAAAGTTCTGTGCCGTCTGAACGTACGGCCTGCAAATCCAACTCAAAGGGCGTTCCAGTTCGCAGGGCCGTCTCGACGCTGTGCTTCAATTGATCCCAGCTCTCCGAAGTGAAGAATTGTCCGTGTTCTCTAAAGGAAGGAGCTGGCAGTTCGGGATTGTATCCGGCCATTCGATAAAGCTCTGCCGACCAGGTCACGACGTCGGTGCGGGGATCCCATTGCCAGCTGCCGGTCTGAGCCATGCGCTGGGCTTCATTCAACTCGGAGTCTCTCTGCCGCAAGGCCTGCTCCGCATCGTTGGTCTCCTCAACGAGAGCAGCCAGAGCCATGAAGGGCGCCGCTGTAAAAAATAGGAACAATTGCAGCGAGGGGATATCAATCAGCCGCCCAGGCCCAGTGAACGGACCTCGGCCATGGATTGCGCCCCAGATCGCCACAAATGCAATGGCAATCATGGAAGTGCTGACTCCAGTCGATCCGAAACGCAAAGTGCACCACAGCAGAAGTGGAACAAGAGAATAAAGCAGTGTGGGAAGGGTGCTTCCCAAGGGAGAGGCGAAAGCGAGTTGCCCGAGAATAATCAAGGCAGCGAGCAGCACGACGGCCTCGATGTAATGGGCTAGAGGCCTTTTTGTCCCAAGCGGAATTTCTCTGGCCCAGCCCAAAATGGCGGGCATCAGAGTGAGGAATCCTAACGCCTCCGAAAAGAAAGCGACCTTCCAAGTTGCCCAGTAGTGGCTGCTGTTGGAAAGAGCGCCGAGGAACGCTCCTACGAAGGGAGCCAGGAACACCGCGTAGAAAGAGTACTTAGCAAGGGCTTTGACACTATTCAGCCGAGGCGGGCCGTTGAATGCATAGCGAAGGCACCAAGCAGCGGTGAGAATTTCTACGACATTAGACAGAAACAGCCAGACAATGGCATGAGTCGGCGCTCCCCCTTGCAGGTCAAAGAGGACAAATCCAGCCAGACCGGCCGTCAGAAGTACCGGCCATAGTCTGCGCCTAACCAGGACCAACACGGATGCGAGAATGACGTTTCCCAGCCAAAGTGGCGAGACCATTTGCGGCTGGACGATCAGCGCGCCGCCGAGCCTTCCCGCGAGGTAACACAGGGCAGCCACCAGACATGCCTGGAGAACGACGCGGAGATAGGGGTTCTGGTTGCCAATGCTCCAGGGCAGCCGATTTCGTTTGGTTTCGATGGCCTACCTCCGTAGCAGCAGGGCTGGGCGGTGGCTGCATTCTGTCGCGAGAGCCTACAACCCATCCAGGGTCAGTGCAGACGATGGTGCTATGTTACTCATACACCGAGATAATGTTGAGCGGGTCTTCCGTTTTCAGAGGCATCAACTGCTCGTTAAGCCAAGCCGCGTCCTGATTTTGTGTCGTCGAAGCCGGAAGAGCCTCAGCACGGAACGCAATAGCGCCTGTTATCTGGAAAAACTCTAACATAAAGCCCCACGTTGGCAAATTGACCGGTGCACATTATGAGCTCAATACGAGATGGTTCGCAAAGGTCGCCATAAACCGAGTTGGCAGGTTACACGGCGTTTGGCCAACAGCCTCATGCCGCACGCCGCAAAAATTGGAAGCTCATTTGAGCGGAATAACATACAGGGAAGCCCTGTTGCGTGTTAGATTGGCGCCGTCCACGGTTGCGAACTTTCGACGAAGAACAGCTGGCGATCCCACAATCCTCGAATAACTCGCGGCAGAGAGAACGAGGAGCCGGACGTTCGGGTTTTGTCTGTAGAGAGAAAGGAGGCAAGGATGGACTCGATGGGCGGGGTGCTTACGGTTTTGGGAGTGCTCTTTGTAATTTTTGTTTTGGGCTTGGCCTTCGGCTCGTTCTTCACTGTGGAGACGGCACAGGTGGCGATCGTGCAGCGTCTGGGTAAGTTTGCACGCGTTGCGGGGCCGGGACTCAATTGGAAGACGCCGTTCATCGAGGCGGTGGTGCGGCGGATGAGCATGAAGGTGCAGCAGTTCGACGTGAAAGTCGAAACCAAGACGCAGGACAACGTGTTCGTGCAGATTCCCGTCTCCATCCAATACAAAGTGATACCGGAATCCGTGGAAGCGGCATTTTACAAACTGACCGACCCCGTCAAGCAGATCGAATCCATGGTGTACAACGTGGTTCTGGGTCACGTCCCGAAAATGAAGCTGGACGACACTTTCCTGAATCAGGCAGCCATCGCCAATGATTTGCGCGACAGCCTGGACGGCTCGATGAAGGAATACGGCTACTCGATCGTGAAAGTGCTGATTTCCGACATCGTGCCGGACCAAAAAGTGAAAGCCGCGATGAACGATATCAACGCTGCGCAGCGCGAACGCGAAGCCACGGTATCGCGAGCGGAAACGAATAAGTTGCTCCTGGTAAAGCAAGCCGAAGCAGAAGCAGAATCCAAGCGCCTGCAAGGCGAAGGCATTGCCAACCAACGCAAGGCCATCATTTCCGGCTTGAAAGACTCGGTGGAAGACTTCGCGAAGACCGTTCCGGGTTCCACGCCCCAGGACGTGATGCAACTTGTGTTGATGACGCAATATTTCGACACTTTAAAGGACATCGCGGCGAATGATCGTACCAACACCGTCTTGATACCGCATACGCCAAACACGCTGACGGATCTCTTTGGACAGATCCGCAACGCCGTGATCACCGGCACGGAAATGACCCGGCATGACGTTCCCTCCTCGCTGTCCCCGAGCGATTCTAGAAAATGAGCGGCGAACTTCATAGGGCACAGACGCTCGATTGAAGAGAGAACGCGCCGGATACTGGTGGAGTCGAAAAAAAATAATATGAAGAAACGAGATCGTAGGAGATTTTTGAAGAGTTCGGCGGTGGCCCTCGCGGCGAGTTTCGGCCTGGGGCGTGAGGCTCTTATGGGTGAGGAAAAGTCCGAAGTGTTGACAAGAGCTTTTGACGCGGCGCAGACGGCGCAGAAAGCGTTTGGGAATGAAGGGAAGAAGCCGCTGCGGCTGGGATTGATTATCGGGATTGGAAATGATCCGGACGCGGCCTTGGCGAAGGTGCATTCGTTGGGGTTGCCGACTTGCCAGGCGTACTGCGAAGAGTTTCCGGCGGGGCTGGCGGGTAAGTTGACGGCGGCGCTGGGGAAATATGGGATTGAGGCGACGTCGATTGTGGTTGGCGGGCCGGGCAAAGAGGTGTGGAATTTCTATGAGGGGCCGCTGACGATTGGGTTGGTGCCGCGAGAGACGCGGGCCGCGCGGATTGCGCATATCAAGAAGGGGTCGGATTTTGCGAAAGAGTGCGGGGTGGCGGCGGTGCAGACGCATTGCGGATTTATTCCGGAGAATCCGAACGACGTATTGTACAAAGAGACGGTGGTGGCGATGCGCGAGGTGGCGGAATACTGCAGGAGGAACGGGCAGAATTTTCGGTATGAGACGGGGCAGGAGACGCCGATTACGTTGGTGCGGGCGATTCGGGATGTCGGGCTCGACAATCAGGGAGTTAATTTTGATTTGGCGAATTTGATTTTGTACGGGAAGGCCAATCCGGTGGATGCGATTGAGATACTTGGGCCGTATGTGCAGGGGATTCATGCGAAGGACGGGTTGTGGCCTACGAACCCGAAGGAGTTGGGGGAGGAAGTGGCGATTGGGAAGGGGAAGGTGGATTTCCCCAGGATCATTGCACGGTTGAAGGAGATGAAGTATGCGGGGGCGGTGACGATTGAGCGGGAGATTTCCGGGCCTCAGCAGATGGAAGATGTGAGAGGGGCGAAGGAGTATTTGGAGAAGTTGATTGGGGCGTAGGATGGTGACCCGTGGTCTGTGTTCCGTGATCCGTGAGGAAAAGACACAAGCAGATTCCTCGCTACGCTCGGAATGACAGTCGGTGTGTTGGTTTTGTTGCTGCTCAATATAGGGTACCCCCTCCCCCCTCCTGGTTTTTCTGTAAATGTTCATTCTAAAGAGTTTTAAGTGGCTCTGTTGACATCCTCGGCACAGTTAGCGATTTGAGTTCTCGACGCTAGAGGGTAGAGAGTGTTCTCTGAGGAAGCAGGAGGGACGATGGCCGAAGTCGGACTCCTGCCGTTTGCCCGGGTGGCCCTGCAAGTGGCCAAGCGGGTCTTGCCGCCGTACCGCAGCCGTTTCAGCAAACACCAATTTAGGCAGCCGCAGTTGCTGGCGGTGTTGTGTTTGATGCGCTAGGAAGACTGGACCTTTCGCGAAACCGAGGTGCGTCTTGGCGAGCATCGCGACTTGCGGGAAGTTTTGCAGTTGCAGAGCGTGCCGGACTACACCACCCTGTATCGTTTTCTGAAGCGGCTTGACGATGACCTGATCGACCGCGGGCTGGGGGAAACGGTGCGCCGCCTGCGCCGCGGCAAAACGCACGTGCGCGTTTCCGCGGCTATCGATGGCACGGGGCTTTCCTACAACGCCGTCAGCACCTTTTTTAGACGCCGTATCGAACAGCATTCGCGCGCTAGGACCGGTCATCGGCACTGGCGGAAGTGGCTGGTGGTAGCGGATGGGAAGCAACAGATTTTGCTGGCGCAGCGCGCGCGGCAAGGACCGTGGTGCGATACGCGAGCACTGCCTGCTTTGCTCTATGCCGCCGGGCAACGGGTGCCGGTGCGCGAGGTGCTGGCCGATGCCGGGTTCGATTCCGAAGCTAATCACGAATATATCCGGCAGCGCTGGAGAGCCCGTAGCATCATTCCCGCCAAACCGCGCCGCGGCATCCCGCGAGGGGGAATTCGTTATCAGATGTACCGAGCTTTTCCGCAAAAAGAGTACGGACAACGAGCCCAGATCGAAACCATCTTCTCGGTGATCAAACGAAAACTTTCTTCTCGCGCCCCAGGCCGCAGCTTGCCCGTGCAAATCCGCCAAGCCCTGCTCCTCGGGCTCACCTACAACCTCTACCACTTGAGGCATCGCCTTCGTCTCCGAGGATGTCAACAGAGTCGTTTTAAGTCCTTTGTTTTGGAAATGCGCATTCTAAAGGGGTTACGGGTGTGTTTTGCGGAAGTGCGGATTCTAGGAGGGTTGGAGGCGGAAGAGCCGAAGATGAGAGAGAAGACTTTTGCTGAGAGAGAGTTTACGGGACGGATGGAAAAGTAGGGGGCAAGAGTGCCAAAGTGGGAATGGGAGGCGGACTGGCGAACAAACGACATATGAGACTATAGTATAGAATGGTAATATTGTCAAGAGGATTATAAATGGTTTAAAGAGAAGATTTTAGGGGAAGGAACGTGACCGGTGGCCCGTGTCCCGTGATCCGTGAAGAAGAACGGCGGTGGCGAACTGGTGGGCCTGGGTTGAAGTGGAATGTTTTTCTTAGCGCAGAGGACGCGGAGGGCACATAGAAGAAAATTCGCCAGAGAGATTTCACCGCGCAAAATACGCGCGATGGGGCGGAGGTTCTCCCTACGCAGGCCGGCACGTTTGCAGGAAGCGAACGTGAAAAACAAAGGCGTCGGCCTGCTGCGGTCGGAATGACGGTGTGGGTGCGGGGGGCTAGCTACTTTCCGTCGCAAAAATAAAGCATCGTGGCCACTATTTATGGACTTTCCGTTTGTGGTGCGCTGTTGAAGTGTAGCTTTTCGTGTTGCTGCTGCGTCTGAAGAAATTAAGGAGGCAGCGTGATCCAACTTCGACATCGGCAACCAAGTTTGTGGCACAGCGGACTAGCGAAAGACATCGAAGATCTTTGGGAACCCTGGATGAAAGAAGTAGACCAACTGCTGGAAGACGCCGCACTGGTGGAGAGTGTGTACGATGCACAAGGAAAGCGACATCGGAAGAGCCGGACGCATGGACGCACGCAAACACCAGCGGAAGTGGCACTTCGGCTGTTGATCTTGAAGCACGTGCGGAACTGGAGTTACGACACACTGGAGCGAGAAGTACGAGCGAACCTGGTCTATCGCGCGTTTACCCGCATTGGGGACGAGAAAGTACCGGATGCCAAGACGCTGGCACGACTGGGACAAGTCATCGGGCCAGAAGTGATCGGGGAGCTGCACGAACGGTTGATGGAGCTGGCACGAGAGCGAGGCGTGGTGCAAGGACGGAAGATGAGGGTAGATACCACGGTGGTGGAGACGAATATCCACTACCCGACCGACAGCGGTTTATTAGGAGATGGCGCGCGTGTGCTCACGCGAACCATGAAGAAGGTAGAGAAGGCTGCGGGTGGACGGAAGAAGAGGATTCGTAACCGCATGCGCAGTGTGAACAAGAAGGTGATAGCGATCGCCCTGGCTGGGCGGCTGAAAGGGTCCGAGGGTGAGGAACGGCGCGTCGAGCGCTATCGGGAACTGGTGAGTCTAACGCGAAAGATTGTGCATCAAGCGGAGGGAGTGTTGGAGGAAATGCAGCATCTTCCTCGGCGCCGGCAAGCGCAACTGAAACGATTACGAGAGATTCTGGAAACGATGGCCGGGCGTGTGCGACAGGTGGTGCGGCAAACCAGGGCGCGCGTGTTTCAAGGGATCACCAA
Organism: uncultured Acidobacteriota bacterium; assembly: GCA_963833345.1. Taxonomy (GTDB): domain Bacteria; phylum Acidobacteriota; class Terriglobia; order Acidiferrales; family UBA7541; genus Acidiferrum. Next base: position 450,412 of record CAWHXI010000002.1, read on the forward strand.
GTATCCACACAAGATCGTGAGTCTTTTCGAGCCGCACACCGAAATCATTCGCAAGGGGAAGGCCAGCAAGCCCAACGAGTTCGGCAATCTGGTTAAAGTGCAAGAAGCTGAGAACCAGATCATCACGCACTATGAAGTGTTCGCCGAACGTCCGGAGGATTCGCAACTCCTGGTTCCCGCGGTCGAACAGCACCAGCGTCAGTTCGGGCGCGCACCACGAATGGTCGCTGCCGACGCAGGGTTCTACAGTCTAAAAAATGAGAAGACCATCCAAGGAATGGGAGTGCGGCGAGTCGCAGTGCCGAGTCCCAACAGCAAAAGCAGCGAGCGGAGAAAATTGCAGAGAACGCGTTGGTTCCGGGCCGGACAGCGTTGGCGAACCGGATGCGAAGGTCGCATCAGCGTGCTGAAGCGGCGCCATGGATTGAATCGCTGCCGGTATCGAGGGTTCGAAGGTATGCAGCGCTGGGTCGGCCTTGGGGTGATCGCGGACAACATCATCCAGATTGGCTGCTGCCTGGCTCTGCAACGGGCCTGAGGTCCCAACTGCCACGACTCGGGACGCAAACGGGTCGAGCGGCAGAACTCAAAACGCCCAAGCAGAATCTGACGGTATCTAGAAACAAATAGCTCATTCAGAATGAGCTATTTTGCGACGGAAAGTAGCTAGGTGGAGGGAGCACAGACTGAAGTCTGCGCCACTCTTTAGGGGCCACGCTTTTTGCGCCTTGCGGCGATGGGCTGCATGGCTTGGCGGAGGAGGGCGTTGATGCGAGTTTGGTAGCCGGGGCCGGAGCGTTTGAGCCAGGCGAGGACGTCGGCGTCGATGCGGACGGTGACGGGGCGTTTGATGGGGCGATAGAACTTGCCGACTACGGCGGTGGACCAGTCGGGGAGTTCAGGGGCATCCGAGAGGTCGATTTTGTCGTCGGGGAGTTGGGCGAGGGCCGCTAGTTCCTTTGCTTGTTTTCTAGATGGCTTCTTCATAAATGGTTCGCTCCCTTGGAGTGGCTTTGCGGGCAGAAATAATTCGCGCAACTTCGTCGTTTTCCTCGCCGCGAAATGTATGTACTACTAGCAAGAGCAACATGCCGCCAGCCTTTCCAATGCTGTGCCAGCGCTCTTCGTTCTCTTCGATGCTGTCGAGGACGCTGACGACGCGAGGATCTTCGAAGACAAGTGTTGCAGTCTCGAAGCTCACGCGGTGTTTTGCACGATTACGGATATTCTTTCGTTCGTCCCATTCAAAGCGCATACTGTACGCACAGGACTGTACATATCATGGCATACGTACATCAGGAATTGCAAGAAGTGCGCGGGCCTAGGCGGGCCTAGGCGAATAGTCGGCGCTGGTGCAGTTGGCTTGGGTCTGGGCGGCGACGTTTCCTTCGGCGTGGCAGCGTAACGCGGTGTGCTTTGGGGAAAGCGGGCGGCTCGCCTAAAACGTCGGCTGCATGGGCGGCGACGTTCAGCAGGACAAGGTCGGCCATTCGCAGTACGTCGTATCCTCTCGCAAGTGTGCGCGTATCGTCTTCCGCAGCGCACTCCCATTTTATGGTCTTAAGTAAAGCCGCTACGCTGCTTGACCGGTCACGCCGCAAGCTCAGAATTTCGGTGGCGATGCTCATGATGCCCCCAATGCAAGAGTGTTTTGTTCCTTTGGGGCAGAACCACCAATGGAACTTTCGTACTATGCTGGCGGTACTACGTTGTACGTTTCTGAGGGAGAGAGCGGGGTCGGCCACCCGCTCGGCATCATGCGGAACAAAACTGTAGGAGTCTAGTATTCACTAGCATGAGCGTATCCCTTCTATGGTTGTGCCTCTTTCTTCTTGCGATGTTTCCAGCCGCAAGCCCTAAGGGCCAGACCGCAAAACCATCCGCTGAACCGTCTAGCACTGCAACCGCAAAGCCGAAAGACACGCACTCTTTCACGTCAATGGCAGATGCCGCAGCGCCTAACCTTCTGCGGGAATATGTGGTACCTGGGGCTGCGGTCGCGGTGATTCAGAAAGGTAGAGTCGTCTGGATGCACGGCTATGGTTTTGCTAACGTTGCCAGTGGGACGCGCGTCACAGCGGAAACAGTCTTCAACGTCGGCTCGATTTCGAAGTCGCCCACGGCGTGGGCGGTCATGCAGCTCGTGGACCAAGGCAAGGTGGATCTAGACCGCCCTGTTGATTCTTACCTCAAGCGATGGCACCTGCCTGCGTCTTCGTTCGACAACAGGCAAGTCACCGTGCGGCGGCTGCTCAGCCATACTTCCGGCATTTCGAATCATGGTTTTCATGGATGGGATCCAGAGAGCCCTCTTCCACCGATCGAGGATTCGCTTTCCGGCAAAACCGGGACGGGAGAAGTGCGAGTCGTGGTTGCACCTGGATCTGGTCACCACTATTCCGGAGCGAATTACGCCATTCTTCAGCTCCTAGTTGAGGAAGTCTCTGGCGAACCATTTCAGGACTACATGAGAGCGAACATCTTTCAGCCTCTTCACATGTCGAACAGTCAGTATGGCCTGCCGCCGAAATTTCAGCAGGTGATGGCCACACCATACGATGGTCTCGGAAACGCGATCCCGATTCTGCGTTACAACGAGCTGTCCGCCGCCGGACTTACCACAACGCTGCGCGATCTGACGAAATTCGCCACTGCGGGGCTGCGAGGTCCCGCAGGTGAGGCAGCGGGGCGGGGAGTGGTGGAGGAGGCGAGTATTGCTCAGATGCAATCCCCAGCGCCGAATTCACAGTGGGATGACCGCGACCCGTTTGGACCCGCACCACAATACGGATTCGGTTACACGGTGCGCCCAGCCCAGTTTGATGGGAGGGTTGGAATCGGGCACGGAGGATCGAACCGCGGATGGGAGAGCTTCTATCAGATTGTGCCGTCCACTGGTGACGGCATCGTGATTGTGACCAACAGCTCCAATGGAGGTGCATTCATTGGTTCTTTGCTTTGTTCGTGGAGAGGGTGGGGCGCGGGTAACACACAGGTTGAGTGTCCGAAAGTCGACATTCGCGCGGTTCTGTACGGGAGCTATCGTTCGAAGGGCGTGAAAGAGGCGGTCACGCGTTACCGTGAGCTCTATCAGAACGCGCCGGACAAGTATGATTTTGACGTCCTGCAGCTAAACTCGATGGGCTATGAGCTGCTGCGCAACGGCGACGCGAAAGGCGCCGTGGAGATATTTCGCCTCAACGTCGAACAGTTCCCTATGGATGCAAATGTGTACGACTCACTCGGCGAGGCGTATTTGAAGCAAGGCGACAAGGCGCTGGCCGTTGAAAACTACAAGAAGTCAATCGATCTCAATCCTCAAAATGAAAATGCCCGTGAGGTGCTGAAAAGACTGGAAGTGTCCAGCCAATGAGCCCGTTCTCACTGGCCACTCCCTGCACTCCGGCCCAAACGCTCCGCCTACGGCGTCGCGGGCCTTCGTAGCCAGTGAGGCAGGAGACATGCTCTAATCATCTAATCGTCAGCGAGCGGACCCGCCTCGAAAACTGTTCCACTTGACATAAACAGTAACTTTAAGCGGAGCGGTACCATATCACACATAAATTATCGATGGCGGGAGATGAACAAATTTTAATTAGCTTCGGATGGTGCGAGCTTGCAAGAGCACGTGGGCGCGGGCTTGCAATTAACGGGCATTGATGCGAGTTTACCGGCGTCAGGATTTAGGAGGGCGAGATGACTCGTTGGGATGAATTCGGGCGTCGTGAGTTTATTGGCGGGGCAGCGGCGGTGGGTGGGGTGATGTTCATTCCGGCGGCGCGGGTTTGGGGGTCGGCGGCGAATTCGGCGGTGCGTGTGGGGTTGCTGGGGTGCGGAGGTAGAGGGACTGAGGACGCGACCAACCTTTTTGAGACTGGGGGGGCGCGCGTGGTGGCGCTGGGCGATATGTTCCAAGACCAGCTGGATACGGCGCGGGCGGAGTTCGACAAGATGCAGTCGGCGAAAGGATATTCGGCGATTGATGCGTCGCAGCTTTTTGTGGGACCGATGGCTTACGAAAAGATTGCGGCGTCGAAGGAGGTGGACGCGATTGTGGTGGCTTCGCCGCCTTATTTTCATCCGCAGCATTTGGAGGCGGTGGTGGGGGCGGGAAAGCACGTTTATTGCGAGAAGCCGGTGGCGGTGGATGTGCCGGGGGCGAAGAAGGTGGTGGAGATTGGGAAGCGGGCGGAAGGGAAGTTGAGTTTGGATGTGGGATTTCAGATTCGGGATTGTCCGCCGTTTGTGGAGTTGGTGAAGCGGATTCATGGCGGGGCGCTGGGAAAAATTGTTTGCGGGGAGGCGCATTATCTTTCGGGATATTTGGACCGGCCGGCATGGCCTGGGGCTTCGCCGACGGAGCGGCGATTGCGGAACTGGGTGTATGACCGCGTTTTGTCCGGGGACATCATCGTGGAGCAGAACATTCATGTGATCGATATTTGCAACTGGATATTGCAGGGGCATCCGGTGAAATGTTCGGGCGCGGGCGGGCGATTGGGGCGGCCGGCGGATGGGGATGTCTATGGGAACTACAACGTCGTGTTTACGTATCCGGGGGAAATCGATGTGACGTTCAGCTCGACGCAATTTGCGAAGGGCTGGTGGGACGTTACGGAGAGATTTTTTGGGACGAAAGGGACTTCGCAGTCGCCGTACTCGGGGCCCTTGGGAATTTGGGGCGACGAGCCGTGGCAGACGCCGCAGACTCCGGCGAAGGATGATCAGGGGTTTTCGGCTACGGGAAAATTCACTTCGAATCTGGAGTTTGCGGATGCGGAGAAGAAGAAGGCGTTCGTGGAGAGCATCACCAGCGGGAAATTCCACAATCAGGCGGCGACGGGAGCGGAATCGGCTGTTTCGTGCATGATGGCGCGGACGGCGGCTTATACGGGGAGGGAAGTGACTTGGGAGGAGCAGTGGAAGTCGAAGGAGGTTTGGGAGTCGAAGATTGATTTGAATAAATTGAGCTGAGGACTGGGATTGAAGTTGAAAGGGGATTTTAACACAGAGGTCACAGAGGACACGGAGAAGAGGGAGCGAGATGGGGTTGACGCGGCGGGAGTTTGTGAAGTCGGGAGTTGCGGCGGCGTGTGGGTTGGGGATTGGTGGAGGGGCGCTGGCTAACGAGCTGATCTCCCAGGCTGGCGGACCGCTGCCGATTAAGAAGGGGCTTGTGATGGACATGCTGCCTTCGCGCTTGAGTTATGCGGAGCGGTTTAAGCTGGCCCGGGACGTGGGATTTGAAGTTGTGCAGGCGCCGACTACGCCGGACGAGCACGAGGCGGAAGAGATTAAGAAGGCTGCGGACGCAGCGAACATTCGTATCGACTCCGTGATGAACATGGACCACTGGAAATATCCGCTGTCGTCGAGTGACAGCGCGGTGGTGGCGAAGAGCATGGAGGGGATGAGAACGTCTTTGCACAATGCGAAGCTATGGGGATCGGACGCGGTGTTGCTGGTTCCGGCGGTGGTGAATGCGCAGACGTCTTATCGGGAAGCCTGGACGCGGTCGCAGTTGGAGATCCGCAAGCTGATACCGATGGCGGCGGAGTTGAAAGTTGTGATTGCTCTCGAAGAAGTTTGGAACAAGTTTTTGCTGAGTCCTTTGGAGATGGCAAAGTACGTCAGCGAGTTTGAGAGTCCGTGGATCAAGGCGTGGTTTGATGTGGGGAATGTGGTGCTTTATGGGTATCCGCAAGATTGGATTCGCACGCTGGGGAAGAGCATTTATAAGGTGCATTTGAAAGACTTCAAACGCAAAGAGAATGGATACGCGTGGGTGAATCTGGGCGATGGGAATGTGGATTGGGCGGCGGTGCGCCAGGCGTTTGCGGAGATTGGGTACGCGGGGAGCGCGATTGCGGAACTGGATGGAGGCGACGAGGCGTATCTACGCGATGTTAGTAAGAGGATTGATCGGTTGTTGATTAACGGGAGCTAGGACGGGAGGGGCTGTGGTGCTCTCGAACGAAGCGACGGCGGGCGGGGGATTGGAGCGGGGGCCGGGAAGGGATTGTCGCTAATTGGCGACGGCGACTGCTACGCCGAGTTCTTTGAGCTTGGCGCGGGCCGCGCGTTCTTCTTCCGTGCCGGGGTAGCGGCGGATAACTTCGCGGAGCTCGCGAACGCCGGCAGTTTTCTGGCCGAGTTCAATCAGCGCCATACCTTTTTTTAGGCGGGCGGGTTCGAGCTTGAAACCTTTCGGGTAGAGCGTGAGCACCTTGTCGTACTCCGCGACGGCGTCCTGATACTGCTTTTGATGGTAGGCAATTTCGCCGAGATAGAATTGGGCATTGCAGGCGAGATCGGTGCTGCCATAGTACTTGAGATAATCGAGAAATTCCTGGCGGGCGAGATCGTATTTGCCGCTGGTGATGTCGCGCAGGCCGTTGGAATAGAGCATGTCGGCGGAGGGAGCGGGAGAGGCGGCATTGCCCGCGGCGGGGGGAGCGGAGTTTCCGTCATTCGCTGGCCTCGGGTTTGCGCCGGGGGCTGCGCCAGCCGGGGCGGAGCCGGAAACTTTGGAGTCGATGCTTTGGACGGCGCTTTGAAGATCGACGAGTTGCTGATTCAGTTTTCCGAGACGGGATTTTATTTCCTCGAGATTGTCGGAAAGGCCCTGGACCTGTGTGGACATGGTGTCTAGACGGGCGCCAGAGTTGGCTTGCACGTCTTGCACGGACTTCTGGACGCTGCCCATGGTGGCGTTGAGCTTGCCGACGTTGTCGCTAGTTTGCTCGACGAGAGTTTTAAGGACAGTGTGGTCCGTGGTGATCTGCGTGGACATGTCCTTTTGACCCTGAAGAAGCGTGGTGACATCGCGCTGTAAGTCGATGATTTCCCGGGCGACGGCCTCCGCCGGGCGCGGCCCGACGAGGCTGCCGCCGAGCGCTCCGGCAAAAATAGCGGCGGCAAAGAGTACGATGGTGCGGATTTTCATGAAAAAAACCTCCTCAGATGCGACTGCTTCTCAGACGAGTGTTCAGGCCAGGGAAGAGCGCTCTAACTGATAACCGCTGAGCGGCCGGTATGTATGGAACCGGGCGGCTCTTTACTCACTTTAACGGCAGAGCCGCGCGCGAGCAAGAGATTGCTCGGTCACGCGGCTCGGACGGTCATCGAACAGTTACGTGGTTGTACTAGGCGCTACGGCACACGGACAAAGTGGCCGACGCGGTTTCTCTGCCAGCATTCCTCGTTGCTTTCCATGCAGAACGGCTTCTCTTTGCCCAAGCTCGTGGTATTCAAGCGGTCGGCGGAGATGCCAAGGGAGACGAGGTAGGCCTTGACGGCCGCGGCGCGGCGATCGCCGAGGACCAGGTTATATTCGGTTGAGCCGCGTTCGTCGCAGTGGCCCTCGATGGTTGCTTTGACCTCGGGGTGATTGCGGAGGAACTCGGCGGTCTTTGCCAGCGCATCGCGAGCGTCGGCGCGGATGTCTGCTTTGTTGAAGTCAAAGTACGCGTCCTTTACGTCCCGCAAGAATAGTTCGTCGATCGTAGGTCCTGTCGGTTGTGGTGGGGGAGGTGGCGGAGGTTGTGCCACCGTGACTCGGACGCTGGAATCAGCCGAACCGCCCGGACCACTGGCGGTGATCGTATACGTCGTGGAATCCGACGGATTGACTTTGGTCGAGCCCTGGGCGGTCACCGCGCCCACTCCAGGCGAAATGGTGAGCTGCGTGGCATCGGTGGAAGTCCAGCTCAGAGTCGTCGAATCGCCAACGTTAATGGAAGTTGGGTTAGCCTGGAGCGAGACAGTCGGGCGCGCAGGCGCAGGAGCTGGCGGCGGCGGAGTCGGAGTTGGCGGCGGAACCTTCTTTTTGCAACCCGCCACAAAGGCAAGCGACAGCATGGCAGTGAGCATGGCCCCGCGGTAGAGAGAGCTAGAAACCCGAATCATTCGAATCCTCCTCAACGTAAGAATCCCTTGTTGGTCCCACCAGCGCCATCATCCTATCACTAGCGGGCTGGGTAAAAGCAAATACATCGTAGCACGATATATTACCTATCGTACACAGACAAATGACACAGAACATCGCAAGAAGCAACTCTAAAGAAATGTAGTTCAGGGAGAATATTGCAACCATGCTTCTGATGCGCGCCACGCATGGAAAGTTTCGACAAATCTATATCTGCCGCTGTTTTACTTCGGAGACCAATTGGGAGACTCATTGTGGCCGTCGACGGTTAGCTGGTGCGGCTGAGAGCCATCGGCAAGCATGGTCCAGATCTGTCGCGGGCCAGTGCGGGTAGATTCGAAGACGATGTGGCGGCCGTCGGGAGCCCAGCTGGGGCGCTCGTTGCGGCTTCCCGCGTCCGGCGTGAGATTGATGATGTGCTGCGTGGTCGGCTCCATGACGTAGATATCGTAGTTGCCGTCCGGGCGGCGCCAACTGAAGGCCAGGAGCTGACCGTTGGGAGACCAGGCGGGATCGATGACGTAACCCTTATCCGGGAGATCGAGCAGGTTCACGTTGGTGCCGTCGGCGTTCATCATGTAGAGCTTGGGGATGCCGCCGCGATCGCTGACGAAGACGACGGATTGGCCGGTCTTGGGGTTCCAGGCGGGAGAAGTGCTGCCGCCGTTGGAGAACGTGAGGCGCTTGGGTTTACTGCCATTGATGTCGGTGACGTAGAGCTCGGGATTGCTGGCCATGGAAGAGGAGAAAATGAGCTGTGTGCCGTCGGGGGACCAGGCGGCGGCGCTGTTGGTGCCGCGGAAGCGGGGGAAGGAGATAACTTTGCCAGCGTCCACAGAATACATGCAAATCTGTGCGCTTACGACGCCGCTTACGGGCTGATAGCAGGTGAAGGCGATGCGCGAAGCGTCGGGGGACCAACGCGGCATGAGCGAGATGGTGCGGAGTGACGTTAGCGGGTGCTGGTTTGCGCCGTCGTAATCCATCACCCAGAGTTCTTTGGAGCCGGTGCGAGAGCTGACGAAGGCGATTTGCGTGGAGGCGATGCCCGGGAAGCCGCCGGAGAGTTTGAAGATGATTTCGTCAGCGAATTGGTGGGCGAACTTGCGGACTTGCTGGTCGGTGGGCGCGCCTCGATAGATTTTGCCGACTACAGATTGGGAGGAAGAACTTGTGACGTCATAGAGCCAGGCTTGGATGGCGACTTCGGTCGTGGTTTCTGTGAGGTTGCCGAAAGCGACGTAGTGTGCGTTGACCTGTGGGTCGGTCCAGGCGGTGTTTTGGAGTTCGGAAGGCTGGGTGGGCGATTGCGCGGGATAGAAACTGGGGCTGACGAGATCGAGGATGCCGCTGAAGGCGAGGTCGTCGCGGACGATTTGCGTGAATTGAGCGGAGTGGGTCTTTGCGTTGTCGGCTCGGGGGCCGAAATCGGCTACAGCGAGACGTATCTTTTCCACGCCGAGGCCGGTGCCTGTGCGGAACCAGGGATTCTGACTCTGCTGAGCGCCTGCGGGCAGGCCTGCAAGGCTCAAAACTGCTGCGACAGCCAGCCAATTGAAGAATTTGGACTTCACTAGCACCTTAACCTCCGAATTCACCTGCCGCGTAGAATGCCAAACTTATGCGGCTCAGTGTGACAAAGACAGATCAAAATCGAAAATGACATCCACGCTGTTTCCGCTGTAGTCGTTCGGCAACGGTCCAAAGTGGATGCCGTCCAATGCGCGCCGCGCTGAATTGTCCATCGAGAGATTGCCGCTAGATTGCGACATTTGGACATTCGAAACGGTGCCATCACGATTGATGCGGAAGGTCATCACACAGTGCGCCTGGCGTGCGGCGCGAACAGGCGGATCGATGGTAGTTTGGAGCCAATTTTGTCCAACGCTGCGGCGGACAGCTTCAATGTACCAGCCGTAACGGGAAGCGAAATCTCCGCCGCCCTGGCCCTTTACCGAAACAGGGCCTGAACCGCCGCCGGGTGTGGGGGCGTAGCCGGTAGGAAGGTCGGGAGAACCGTGCTTTCCGTAGTCTACCGCGTTATCAGGCGGGGGGACTTTGGGTTCGTCCACCTTGGACTTGTGCGTAATAGGCTTGGGCTTCTCGTTCTTGAATACAGGAACACTTTCAGCAGGAGTCGGAGGCTCAGGCGGCTTGGGCTTGGGCTCTTCTTTCCACAAGCCTTTGGTCGGATCGACGGTTTTACTATCGGTGACGATCGGTTGCGGCGGCATAGGAATTCCAGACGCTGGGCCGACAAGTTTTACGTTGACGCTGCCGCTGGTACCGCCGACGTCGCCCCATTCCGGCCCGGTCAGGTGGAAATAAATCGAGACGGCAATCCAGAGGACGAGGAAGACGTGAAGAATCAGAGAGTAGACGAGAAACTTTCGGAGACCGAGATCATCAGCCGAGATGGGCGGTAAGGGGATGATCGTGTTGGCGGTAGTGCTCATGTTCAGCGAGTACGCGCGCGTTCCGAGAGCGGCTCCGTAACAATACTAATATTACTGACGCCAGATTGGCGCAAAGCGTCAATGACCTTGGCGAAGGTGCCGAACGGGATGGTTTCGTCGGCCCGAAGGAAGACGGAATCCTGCGGCTTTTTGAGTTGCGCCCGCACCTTGCTCCCGAGCTGGTTGATATTGACGGGAACGTCGGCGAGATAGACGAGCTGGTTTTTGTCGATGGTGATGACGAGGCGCGGCTCATTGATTTCCTTAACGGTCTTCGTTTTGGGGACGTCGACTTCGATGCCGGACTGGAGGATCGGCGCAGTTATCATGAAAATGATCAGGAGCACGAGAACAACATCGATGAACGGGACCATGTTGATCTCGGAAAGCGTGCTCTGCGTGTTTTTGGAGAGTTGCGGCATAGTCTTGTAAGCGGCTGTGGGCTGTCCGCCGGAAAAATCTAAGTAAAAGTTTTTTCGATTTGGGCTCCGACTTCCAGCGCAAAGGTGTCCAGGCGCTGCGCGAGATCGCGGATATTCTGCAAAAATTGGTTGTAGAAGATGACCGCCGGGATGGCGACGAAGAGGCCAGCGGCAGTGGTGATGAGCGCTTCGGCGATGCCCGGTGCGACGGCGCGCAAGCTGGCGGCACCGGCATTTCCGAGGCCGGAAAAGGCGTCAATGATGCCCCAAACCGTGCCGAAGAGGCCGATAAAGGGCGTCACGGAGCCGGTGGTGGCTAGCCAGGACATGCCTTTTTCGACGCGGCGGACTTCTTCCGCGGATGCGAGTTGCATGCTCACGGTGACAGCCTGGAGGCTCTTCAATTTTCCAGTGGGTTGCGGATTGCCGGTGCCAACCTGGCTCAATAGTTCGCGATAGCCAGCGGCATAGACGGATGCGAAAGGCGAGCCTGCGGAAGCGAGGGCTTGCGGGTTGGCTACGCCCTTAGTGGCGCGAAAGATGCGGAGGAATTGGTCGCTTTGACGGCGCACGCGGCCGAACAGGCCGAGCTTCTGAAAAATCATGGCCCAGGAAACGACGGAGAATATTCCGAGCAGGAGCAAAATGCCGCGGGCTACCCAGCCCGTTTGTCCAAGAATGTTACCGAGATCGGCGATAAAAACGGCGGCGAACAGAAGAATGGTGCAACCCCTCAGTTAGAAATAAATTTTCCTGTCTTCAGGAACGTAGCACACGCCTACAGGGTGGTCAAACAAATGAGATGCACAACGTAAAGATGGTGCTGCCTCTTTGGATACAATCTCGAGCGTCCCGTGGGTGCTGGATTGGCCCCATGTTGAGGCGACCGAGCTGAAGTTTGCAAGCAAGCAGGTGTGTTAAACTGCGAATAGAACATGGGCAAAACGTTTGATATCGGACTAGAGAGACTGACGGGCGGCTCTGAATTTCCCATCGGCAGTTCCATCACCACAAATAATGAGGGCGGCGCAGATCTTCTGGGCGCGAGACCTGAGGCGTCGGAACTTGAGGCGATTCGGGGCGCGTTGCGCGGCACGTTCTTTCTGGAGACTTTCGGGTGCCAAATGAACGATCACGACTCGGAGAAGGTCGCAGGCGTCCTGCTTTCGCGGGGGTACCAGCAAGTGGAGTCGCCGGAGTCGGCCTCGCTGATCCTTTACAACACATGCAGCATCCGGGAGAAGGCGGCGCAGAAAGTTTTCTCGAGACTGGGAGAGTTTGGCCTCCGGCAGAATGAGGGCCGGATTATCGGCGTGCTGGGTTGCGTGGCGCAGCAGGAAGGCGAAGAGATTTTTAGGCGCGCGCCGTGGGTGAGCCTGGTGTGCGGCTCGGCGAGTTACAGCAAACTGCCGGAGTTGCTGGCGCAGGTCGAGGCAGGGAATCAGCGCGTAACCGGGCTCGACAAGGATACGGACGAAACGTTCGAGACGCCCGTGACGCGGCGCGACAATCCGTGGCGCGCGTATCTGACGATTATTGAAGGCTGCGACAAAGCTTGCTCCTACTGCGTTGTTCCCTATACGCGCGGGCCGGAGCGCAGCCGCGCAAGCGATTCGATTTTGCGCGAGGTGCGGCAGCTTGCGGAGTTGGGTTATTCGGAAGTGCAACTCCTAGGGCAGACGGTGAATTCTTACGCCGACCCGACGGCGCGCAAGATGCGATTTTCGGAGTTGCTGCTAGCCGTAGCGGACGAGCCGGGGATTCGGCGCGTACGCTTCACGACGTCTCACCCGCGCGATTTTTCGCAAGACATCGTGGATGCCATTGAAGCGCAGCCAAAACTTTGCAATCACGTGCACCTGCCGGTGCAATCGGGTTCGACAAAGGTCCTGCAAGCCATGCAGAGGACCTACAGCCGCGAAGAGTATCTTGAAAAGATTGCGATGATTCGTGGGGCGAAGCGGACCATCAGCATTACGACCGACATAATTGTTGGCTTTCCTGGAGAGACGGACGAAGACCTTGCGGAAACGCTGAGCCTGCTGGATGCGGTGAAGTACGACGCAATATTCTCGTTCAAATACTCACCGAGGCCGCATACTCCGTCGCTGAAGATGAAAGATGTTATTTCTGAAGAGGAGAAAGGCCGGCGGCTGGCTGTTTTGCAGGAAAAACAGCGAGAAATTCAGACGGCGAGACACTCGGCAATGGTCGGGGAGACCTTCGAACTGCTGGTCAGTGGAAAATCGCGGCGCGAAAATCAGTGGTCGGGACATACTTCCTGTCATCGGGTCATAAATTTCGCTTCCCAAGAGCTGGCACTTCTGGGAAAGTACGTGCAGGTTCGGGTGACGGGAGCTACGCCGAACGGTTTGGCGGGGGAGCAAGCTCTCTAGAGCGGCGACTGGCGACGTCGATTTGAGCGCAAAGACATTTTGACGGCACAGACTGAGGTCTGTGCTACCCGGGAGGTCACATGGAAGTGGAGATGAAAATCCGCGGCCTGATGATGGATCCCGTGACAAACATGCCAATCGTTGTGCTGAAAGATGTACAGGGCCAAGCGATCCTGCCGATCTGGGTTGGCGTGTATGAAGCCAATGCCATTGCGCTGGAGATCGAGAAGGTGCAGACGCCGCGGCCGATGACTCACGATCTGCTGAAAAATGTTCTGCTCGGACTCGATGTACTGGTTCACAAGATTGTGGTGAACGACCTGAAGGACGACACGTTTTACGCGTTGATTTGGGTTGAGCGCGAGGGGCAGATGATGACCATCGATTCCCGGCCCAGCGATGCTCTGGCGCTGGCGCTGCGCGTGGATTGCCCGATTTTCGTGGATGAAGAAGTCCTGAAAAACTCGAAAGTCTCGAGCGCGATTACAGAACGCAGCACCAACGAACAACTGCGCAACTGGCTCGAAGGTCTCTCCGACGATGACCTCGGCCGCTACAAGATGTAGCTCTCCAGAACGAATTCTCACCCAATCGCGGTTCGCCCTATTTTCCGGACAGATGGGGACGTTTTTTGCCGTGGCTTTGTGCGTTAGTGCGTAAAGACCTTGTCGTTTTCGACGTTGCGTGTTTCAGACGGCACGCTGGGCGCTACGTTGGGCTGCGAGGCTTGTGCCCGCGAAGGCGCGAGGGTGACGATGGCCTGATCTTTGTAGCGAAGGGCCGGGATTATGGCAAGGAAGCGCACGACCAAAACCAGGCCTACGACGTACCACCCGGAGCCGGGCCCGTGAAAGGGAGTGACTTTGCCGACCACCGGGACTATCTGCGCAAAGAAAAACGCCAGTAAGTGAAATGGCAGACCGCAGAGGATGGCGCCGACAATCGCAAAGATAGCAGTCAGGAAAAGCTCATTAAAGACTTTGCCGGCGCGCCATCTCGGAACAGCTCCCGTGACTGCGCCGAGCTGAGGAGAATGCAAAGCCGCAAGCGGGCCAGGAAGAGGGCGCACGGCAGGCGCCGATTTCCACCACACTTTGAGACGTTCGGCCAGCTTGGAGGACTGCACTCGAAGCCGAAGCGTGGAAGCGCCATTGATGCAGCCGATGTTGAAAACGCCGCTGGTACCGAGCTCATCGTCCTTCCATGCCATATAAATCCGGCGGGGAGGAAGCAGGCCGGGCATTCCCGGCGCCACCGTGATGGCGGTAATCTGGTCGGGACGCAGGGAGAATTTCGTTTCCTCGCCCCAATAACAGAGTCGATCGGAGCGGACAAAGAGGCAGCCCATATCCCAGTTGGTATTTTGTTCGTAGCTGCGAGGCGCGGCGGCAGGCGAGAAGCCCACGAAAACACCGTCCCAGGCGTCGGCCTGGATTCCTTCTTTGGCAAACTTGATCTTCAGCGAAGCAACCAGCTTCGGAAGTCTCATCGGTGGCAAGAAATTTGCTGACGCATAGTACACAGCGATGGTGGCCACGAATCCAGCGAGAAATAAAACGCCTCGGAATGGCGAGTTGAGGAGGAAGCGATTCGCGAGGAGAGCGAATGCCGCCGGCGTGAAAATGAGCAGGGCAAGCATGGTAAAAGCAACGCGCAAACTGCCGCCTTGCTTCGTGTGAGTGGAGTGGACTTTGACGCCGGGCGTAACGGTGTCCGGAAGCACGTAGTGATCGTCCGCCGCCGCCGCCGTTTGGGCGATGTCCGAAATACACTCCATCGGAATCCCCGCTTTACGAGCGATGGCTTGTGCACGGCGCAGCGAAGAAGGATGGGTGAGCCATTTTTCGCTCCAGTTGCTCCAGTGAATCGGCAGCATGTTTAACTGGGCGAGCTTGAAGAGCGCGGAGATGGCAGCTTCCGGGTCGCCGGTGACTTCGACGGCGCCGGCGTCAGCGGCGTATTCGAAGCGTCGCGACCAGAAGTAGGGCGTGAGCGTAATGATGCCGACGATCATCGCGTAGCGCGGAACCGCAGAGAGATGAAGAAAAGGATCGAGGAAACTCACTCCGGTAATCGCGACGAAGTAGCTGACCACGGCAGCCATCGCTAGTTTTCCCGGATGCCCAAGTTTTAGGTGCGATAGCTCGTGACCGAGGACGTAGTTCACTTCGCGGCGCGACATGCGCCGCAGGAGAAAGTCTGTGAAGGAAATCACATTTCCCCTGCGCGCAAAGGCGTTAGCCATTTGTCCTTTTCCGGAAGGGATGATGTAGATCTGTTGAAGTTTGACACCGAGCTGGCGGGCCATATCGAAAGCGCGATCACGCAGAGCGCCTGTGGTAAGAGCTTGCGGCTGCATGCCGAGGAATTTTTGACGCGCGCGGCTGGCAACAATTGCCACCGCAAAGGCGGCGACCATCCAGAGGACTCCAACTTGCAGCGAGCCCTTCACCATGGTTGAAAGGCCCGTCAAGAACAATGCAAGGGGCAAGAGCGATGCGCTGAAGGAATAGAAGCCCTGCATCGCCAGTTCGCCGCGGGTCCATGCAAGGCCGCGGAGCTTCTCCTGGACCGGGTGGGATAACACGACGCAGAGGACCCAGATAATCGCAGGTGGAAACCAACTGACAATGGTTGGTGTAACCGCGTAGTCCCAGATTGGTGAAATGCGTGTACCTGAGGAAAGGAATTGCAATAGCTGAACGAGATGCAGTGAATCCGCCGCAATCCACCAACCTAGCAGCGCGAGGTTGAGTGTCCAGCCCAAGTAGCGCATGTATGTGAACCACACGACGGCCTTATCTTGTGCCTCGCTGCTGAGGGCCTTGCGGCCCATCCAGAAGACGAGTAACAAGGGAAACAAGAGAACGCCGAGCAGGATGAATTCCGTGCGCGTAATGGATTTGGCAGAAAGGCCGAAGCGGACTGTAACGAAATCGGGGATGGCGGAATCCGTGTGCCAGAAGTAAGGGTGATTCAATTCCGAGAGGTGCTTCAACGTCGCGGACATTTTTCCGACAGAGAACAACTGTGTCTGGGTAGCCGGTTGAGTTTCGGTGATTTCAACATCCGGAAGGCGCACAGTCACATTCAGTCGTTCGATTTCGTGAGCCAGCGCGAACTTCCGCAGAGGTGCCGTGGCGATCTTGAACTCGCGAACCGTCGAACTCCTCAGGGAAGGCGGTTCGCAGGATCCTCGGTAGCCCATCGTGCTTGCCTGGAAGGGCGTTTTGGTTTGGAGGGTACAACCAAGCGACGCCTCGAGCACGGCCTTGATCTCAGAGGCTGTGCTCGGTTGTCCGAATGCGAAGAAGTTAACTTGAGCCTTGCCCTCGTCAGAAAATACGATGGTCAAGTTTAGGGAGGGCGTAGGCTTCGCGTCTTCCTCGTCGTCGGGATCGCGCGCAGGCGATTGCGCATGTGCGGAAACCGCTCCACACAGGAGCGTGAGAGTCAGCACGATGGGATAGAGCGAACTTTTCCACCACGAGCATCGACACATGGACTGGCATCCTTTCGCCGGTGAGATGAGAGAGAGTCGCCGGCACGGCCTAAGGATTTGAATTACTCTCAGTCTAGAGTCGCGGGATGGCAGAAACGTATTTCTCTCTTGCCGATTGATGTACCAGATAAGGGGAGTGTGGAAACGGCAAAACTGTCCGTACGGACTATTGACCGGATAGGCGTTTCACGAGATGGAAATTGTTAAATGGCGTACCCGCTTGCGCCAGACGACGAGGAGAACAATCCCGATAAGGATTAACGCAAGACTCAGGCCGGCCCAGAGGCCGAAGGCTCCCCAGCCGCGGCGGAAACAGAGCCACGCGCCGAGCGGCAGACCGATGATCCAATAAGCAGTGAAATGGCAAAGCATCGGGGTGCGCGTGTCTCCCAGTCCGCGCAGGGCGCCGGTCGCGACGGTTTGAAGGCCATCAAAAAGCTGAAAGGCGGCGCCAGCCGCGAGGAGAAATATCGTACTGCGGATGATGGCTTCGTCGGGTGTATAGGCGCGCGCAATCAATCGCGGGAACACAAGCAGAGCAATGCTCGCCGCAGTCATGAACGCGGCGCCGAGGAAAATGGCGGTGCCACCTGCGTCCCCGGCACCTTGGGGGTCCTTGCGGCCAATCGCCTGGCCAACGCGCACAGCCGCAGCTGAAGAGATACCGAGCGGGACCATATACGTAAACGAAACAGTGTTGAGAGCGATCTGGTGACTGGCAAGAGCAACAGCCCCGAGGCGGCCGATCAGGGCCGTGACGACTGCGAAAACCCCGATCTCGAGAGTGATCTGCATAGCTGTGGGGAAGCCGAGAGCGAGGAGCCGCCGGATGCGCGGTAGGTCAGGCTCGACGGGGGTGTGAAGCAAGCGCGTGCGATGGCGCCGGTCGTACCAGAGAAGATATCCCACCAGGATTGCGGAAAGGTAAATTCGCGACCAAGCAGTGGACCAACCGGAGCCTACCGCGCCCATCGCGGGAGCCCCAAGCTTGCCGTAGATGAGGATCAGGTTGCCGCCGGCGTTAATGATGTTTGCTGTGATCTGGGCGAAGGCGATGGGGCGCACCAGATTCATGGCTTGCATGGAGCGCCGGACAGCGAAATAGAGGAGAAGAGGCAGTGTTCCCCATGCCAAGGCTTTTGAGAAGGGAACTGCGAGGGTGATTACGTCGGGCGCGATGCGCATGGCGCGAAGCATAGGCTCGAAAAACCAGACGGGAGCCATCAAAACTGGCGCAAGCGCCAAGCTGAGATAGATACCGTGAAGAAGCGAGCGATGACAGTCTTCACGCTCACCGGAGCCAAACGCTTGAGAGACTAGGGTGTCTAGTCCAATCAGCAATCCTCCCCCGAACATGGCGAGGACGTTGACGAGAATTCCACCAAGGCTCACTGCAGCGATGGCTACCGCACTGTTGGGAAGGCGCCCCACCATCATTGTGTCTACGATGGCCATGCTCATCCAGCCCACTTCGGCTAGAACCAGCGGCAAAGCCAGCCGCAGCGTAGGGCCAAGTTCGGCACGGAATGTTTTATAGCGAGTCATTGGCGAAAGAGAAGAGGAAAGAGTTTAAGCGGGCTTGTAGAAAGGCGCAAACAGGCTTGAATTTGGAGGGTTTGGAAGTAGGCCGAGGGGGAAGAGAAGCGCGTTAGCGGATGAGCTGTATGGGTAACTTCGACGTCGTTCTAGACCGGAAGTCCCATTGACCGGAACGATGGCGCTTCGTAGCCTCCGAAGAGTGCTGTTTTTGTGCGTTTCTCTACAGGTTCGTGGATCTACATGATCCAAGCCTATTTTCTGGAAGCGATCTGAAATTGCTGGCGCGGCTTGCGATCCGGCTGGCTTAGGAGACAACCGTGGGCATCGGGAACATATCCAGCTTTGAAGCGCGAACGCAGAACATTAGGGCTGGGGTGCGCGTAAATTCACGCGTGCCGGTGGCGGTGGAATGGGCGGAATCGGGCCGAGCGATGCGCGCGGAGGGCTACACCGCGGACACCAGCACGACTGGGTGCCTGGCCATTATTCCTCAAAATTTTCCAGTCGGTCAGCGCTTTGTCCTGGTCAACCTGGTCAACAAGAATGCTTGCGAAGCGGTGCTGATTTGGCGAGGCCACGAAGGGCGAGCGGGATGGGAACTGGGGATTCAACTTCAAGAGGCTTCGATGGAGTTTTGGGGTTTGGATTTTTAGACGACTCGAAGCATGGGCTTGTGCCGCGTTCCCTTGGTCAGTCGATTTTTGTTTTTTCAAAGTCCATTCAGTCAAAGATCTTGGGCTGTTCCCTGCGGTTTTTCCCAAAAAAGAACTTCTGAGATTTCCACCGATCGCGCCGTGAATTTCCACTTTTCCCTTGCGCTAGAATGGGTTGCGAACGTAGAGTGGGCCTAGAGCTAGGGGGCTTACTGCAGACCGCACCCACATATAGGGACCTGGTTGCTGGATCGCGTCGGTGCGATTTGCCATGCGCATAGGCGGAGGCAGAAGCGTATGACTGCCATCATCACGGTTGCGAATCAAAAAGGCGGCGTCGGGAAAACAACGACGGCGATTAACTTGTCTGCCGCTCTGGCGCATCGCGGTAAGCGCACGCTCTTGATCGACCTCGATCCACAGGCGAATTCCACGATTGCATTTTACTCATCCGGCGAGATCGCCACTTCCATGTTTGACGTCCTGAGCGAGAGCCGCGCGACAATGGCCTCCGTTATCAAGCCGACCAAAGATCCGATACTTTTTCTTGGGCCTGGACGGCTGGCGCTGGCTAAGCTGGAGCAAGTACTCGCAGGCCAGTTTGACGCGCCGTACCGATTGAAGGACGCACTCGCGCCCGTTTTGAAGGAATACGACTACATCGTGCTGGATACGCCTCCTTCGCTGGGAATTCTGACGGTCAATGCTCTGGTGGCTTCCACACATTTGCTCGTGCCAATCCAGGCGGCGTATTTTGCGATCGAAGGAACGGACGACCTGCTCGAGACCTACGAACGAATTCGCGCGCGTCCCAACCCTGGGCTGAAAGTGCTCGGAGTGGTGATTACTCTGTTTGACAAGCGGACGAACATTTCGCGCGATACGCATGGGCAGATTCGCACCGTGTTCGGCGAGGTGCTTTTCAAGACGAAGATCAGCAAAAATGTACGATTGGAAGAAAGTCCGGCGTACAAAGAAACGATCTTAACGTTTGCGCCGAAATCACCAGGCGCGATCGAGTACAAGAAATTAGCAGGGGAGGTTATCCAACGTGTCGAAGAGGATCGGGTTACCCGTCACGCTGAAGATGCGGCATGACGCGCACTACGTCGAATCACTGACGAGTTACAGCGGAGCAGCGGTGGGACGGATGATCCCTGTGGATCAGATCCGGCCCAATCCGGACCAGCCTCGCAAAGCGTTGGGAGATTTGCGCGATCTTTCGGATTCGATCCGCGAGAAAGGCGTACTCGAACCGCTCCTGGTGCGGTTCGTACCTCGCGAAGACTGTTACTACATTATTTCCGGCGAGCGGCGATATCACGCTTCTCGCGCTGCGGGGCTGCGCGAAGTTCCTTGCATCGAAAAAATGGCGGATGATGCGGAAACGCTGGAAATCGCGCTGATTGAGAATATTCAGCGCAAAGATCTTACGCCGTTTGAAGAAGCCGACGGGTTACACCGCCTGGCGACACAGTTTGAGTATACGCATGAAGATGTTGCCAAGAAAATTGGGCGTGCACGTTCTTCGGTTACAGAAACTCTGTCGCTCCGGAATATTCCGGAGTCGCTACGCAAGAAGTGCGTCGAGCACGGGATTATCTCGAAGTCGCTGCTGCTACAGATCGCGCGCCAGCCGACTGAAAAGAAGATGATCGAGATGATGCACCGCATTATGCAAGGCGGGTTGACGCGTGACGAAGCGCGTCGCGAGCGGCGCGATGAGCAGGGCGGTCCTCAGAGGCCCCAGCCGTTCATCTTTCAGTTTGAGCCGGAGAACGAGAGCTTTCGGTTCCGCATTCAGTTCAAGAAGAGCCATGTTTCGCGGGATGAGCTGATAGTGACGCTGCGGGAGATTCTGTCCCAGCTCGAGGGATCGTCCTCGGACGCGGCGGATTCCACGGCGGCCTGAGAATCCTTCGGCAAATATCAAGGCAGACAGACTGAAGTCTGTCCCACCAACGCATGGTCGAATTCAGTCCTCAGCAGATGCAAATCCTCGAGCAGCTTTTCGCGGCTGGCTTTCGCCCTATCGCGATTCCTCCTTATGAAAGTGCACTGTGCGTGCGGCGTGGCGAGTGCGCGGCTATTCTGGCACCGATACCTAACGGCGGACTAAGGGTCCTTGCTCCGCCGTCTTATCTTGTCGATGGAAACCTCAGTGTGCGGCTGAAGCGGGGCGCCGGCGAAGTATTTGTTTGGAAGAAGACTGAGCTGGCTGCTACACGCGAGCGCCTGGAGGAATTGGAACTGTTCCGGCGGGAACTGACCCGCATCCTGGAATTGCCGCAAACCCAGTAATTCCCGCCGAATTTGCAATTCTTGCTGACTCCCGGCACACTAAAAAACTTATGGCTACTTACGACATTATTTGCATAGGCGCGGGTCCGACGGGGCTGGCATGCGCTATTGAGGCGAAGCGCGCGGGCATGAAGCCCTTGGTGATCGACAAGGGCTGCTTGTGCAACTCGATTTACCACTACCCGGTCAATATGGTGTTTTTCACCACGCCGGAGCTTCTCGAGATTGGCGACCTGCCGCTCGTCAGTGCGGCGGAAAAGCCGGTGCGCGTTGAGGCCCTGAAGTATTACCGCAAGGCGGCAGAGCACTACCAATTAGAACTGCGGCTTTTTGAACGCGTGCTGCGGGTGGACGGGCACGACAAAAACTTTACGGTCGTGACACAAACGGAGCGGGGAATCGAAGCGCGATACACCTCGAAAAAGATCAGCGTTGCCACGGGCTATTACGATCTTCCAAACGTGATGGGCATTCCGGGCGAGGAACTGCCGCACGTTTCGCACTACTACTCGGAACCATTCGAGTTTTGGAACCAGGACGTTGTTGTGATTGGCGGGAAAAATTCCGCCGCGGAAGCTGCGTTGGATCTCTATCGCAATGGCGCACGCGTTACGCTGGTGCATCGAAACGCGGAGCTCGGTTCCTCAATCAAGTATTGGGTGAAGCCGGACATCGAAAACCGCATTAAGGCGGGAGAAGTCAAAGCGCTTTTCCAAACCCACGTGAAGCAGATCACGAGAGATGAAGTGGTCGTCCAAAATGGCGGTGGCGAGAAGCGATTGCCCGCGAAGCAGGTGTTCGCACTGACCGGCTATCATCCCGATTATGCGTTTATCGAAAGCCTTGGCGTCAAACTCGATTTCGATACGCGAAAGCCGGCACTTGATCCGAACACCCTTGAGAGTAATGTGCCGGGGATTCATTTGGCGGGTGTGGTCATCGGCGGGCGGCACACCGGCGACATTTTTATCGAAAACGGTCGCTTTCACGGGAAGCAAATCATTGATGCGTTGAAGGCGCAGTTTGCTTAGAGACTATGCCGCGCACAACGATTTGCCCGTGCAAAGGACGTTTGTTAGACTCCTAGCCTATGGCATCCATCTTTAGGGAAGTCGGCGAGACGTTCAGCACACTGGTGCAGGGCTTCAGCGTGACTTTTCGGAATATGTTCCGGAAAACGGTCACGGAGAATTACCCGTTCGAAGCGGTGCATTTTCAGCCGCGCTATCGCGGAATACATGTATTGCACCGCGACGAATCCGGGCTCGAAAAGTGCGTTGGATGCTTTCTCTGCGCGGCGGCCTGCCCTGCAAATTGCATTTACATTGAAGCCGCTGAGAATACCGATGCCAGTCGCATCTCTGCTGGCGAACGCTATGCCAGCGTTTACAACATCGATTATTCGCGCTGCATTTTCTGTGGTTACTGTGTCGAAGCGTGCCCAACGGACGCAATTACCCACGGACACGGTTTTGAGCTCGCCACTTATGACATCAATTCCTTGATCTACCGCAAGGAACAGCTTCTCGAAAAACAGCCAGTCGCTCCAACCTCCGGACGTTAATACCCCCCCGCTCTTAGAATCATCGAGAATCCTTCCGTTTAGAGCATGCGCTATTTTTGCGCGCCCATTTGCAGCGCGTCTGGCCACGCTAAGTGCGCCCTATAACTCATATAAAGCGGCCAAGACGTAACTCTGTACTGGGGGTTTGGTCGCGGGAGGATGCGATGCGGCATGGATGCGGCGGCGAGATGCAGTTTCGGGAAGTTCTGGCGCTGGAGAGAGCCGCAAGAGCGGGAAGTGCGTGTGGGCGTGCTCCGCTGAACGCACATGTGGGGCGCGTTGTCGGGCGGCGCGTCGCTGCCATTTTCCTTGCAGGAGCAATCAAAAAGCTCCCCATAGCATGCAAAAACTCAGGATTGACCGGTATTTTCAGTCTGCGGGACGGCTCGATCCGCAAGAAAGTTATCAGACACGGAATGCGCTGCCGCGCGGCGAGATTCGCGATCGAAACGCAAATCCGGCTCTCGCGCGGAGCGTTCCCGCTCCTGCATAAGGAGACGCGCGAGGGTTGCGGTGTGGTCATCCATCCATTGATCAAGCAAAGCCGCAATCTCCTTGCGGATATCGGCGGCGTGAGAAAGACGGGACAGCTCGAAGCTTTGCAACGAATTCTTGGAAGCCGAGAGAGGGAACTCCCAAGAGGGCTGGGTCGAACGAGTGGTCACAAGAACCTCCGTTAGGAGAACATCGCGATTATTATCTTATAGGTAATAAGTGAGCAGCAGGGAAGGAGGCGATGCGATGCGGAAGACGAAACAACGGAAGGCGAACCCGGTGATACTGCGAAGGCAGCGGGAGGTGATCCGCGAGGTGATGCTAAGCGCGGGACAGTGCGCGACGTGGTTGACGCTCGACGAGCTGGCGAAATTGACCCACTACCCGCCGGCGAGCATTTCCGCGCAATTGCGCCACTTGCGGAAGCCGCAGAATGGTGCGCATACCGTGGTGAAACGCTGCAGAACATTGAACAAGGCCATGCGCGCGGAAGGCTTCGGCGCTGTCTGGGAATACTCCGTGCTGCAAGAGCGGCGCGTGCCGCTTCGGAGAGTGAAGCGTAACCGCCGCAAAGCGGGAATGGTACTGCGCTGCATGTTTCCGCCGAGAAAGTATTTCGCGAGCTAGCTCACCGCATTGATTCGGGATCTTGGAGCCAATCGATGAACCCGCCATCTTCCTTCCATGACTTTAGGTCGAACCCATCGTCCATCTTACCGAGAGGGAAGACGCCGTAGTACGGGCCGGCGCCTCCATCTCCGATCGTCAAGAGAAAACTCCGATAGTCGGGTGGCAATTTGACCGAATGACGTATTTCAAAGGACTTTACTTCAGCTTCGCTTAGCACAGGGTTCAGAAGGAACCTATGATCAGCCGCTCCGAAAACAGGGCGCCTTCGATTCTCCAAGAGTATAAGAGAGCGGAGCACAAAAGCAGGATCGAGGAAAGGCATGTTTAATCTCCACTGTGAGCTTGCAAAGCAAGCGGGTCGCCGACGCGGAGGAGCTTTCCTTGTTCAGTGCTGGGGACGCGCGTGTTGGTGGCCAGGCGGTAGAAGTGATCGAAGCGCTCGGCGGGCGCCCATGGCGGGAGTTGCGCGCGACGCAACTCGGTGAAGCGTTTTTGGAAACCGTCGTTCGCGATGCCGGTTTGCGATTCGCGGGCCGGAACGGGGCAGCGCGCGCAGGGGTTGCTGCCCTCGAAGGCGATATCGCCAATCTTGAAACGCACAACACTGGTTTCCGATTCGGCGAAGAGTTGATCTTCCCAGAATGGCGGCAGAGTTTCGGCTGCGCCCGCGGAGCGATCCAATTCATTGCGAATCACAGAACGATCGGCGTCGATTTCGAGCGTGGTGCGGAATCGCCGGCGGGCTTCATCGAGCGTCATGCCGGGGAACCATTCGCACACAGCATCGAGCGATGCCGTGGAAACAATCGTTGGACCGGGCGCGAGGCCGTCATCCGGAAAGCCTTCCCGCGTGTAGCGCACCTGAATGGCCTGCTCGAAGTACATGCTGAACCACTCCGCGGCGCTTTCGGCGTCGCCGGGAAACGCGAAGCTCATCGCGGGAATCTTGCGCCTGTCTCCTGGAACCGTGAGCGTCACGGAACTAATGTCCGGAGCGTAGGACGCGCGGATGAGGTGCATAGCGGCGGTGCGCTTGGCATTAACCCAGCGGCCGTCGGCCGAGTAAAGCGCCCAGGCACGGTCGAGTTCGAGCCCGCCGTTCGGCCCTATGCGGGCTTCGTTCACCAACACGGGGTCGAGGGCTTTGATGGGATGTAGCCGGATGTTCGCAAGGCGCGGCGTCGTTCTCCGAGAGTCCACACCTGGAGTCTAGCAGAGCCTTTCGCCCCAAGACGCCGGCTCACAGAGAGCGACTAGAGATTCTTCCTTTCCATTGATACTGCTATGTGTGGATACGAAACTATGTTGCGCCGGGACGCAGAACAAAAAACAGCCGTGAAGACAGTAATGCTTGGACCGCCGCTATACCTTAGCCATGAGCCCAACCTAGTCTGCTGAGGCTCCGGCCGCCACTGCGGGCGATTTCTTCTTCTTGGCCATCTGTTGCACCGTGAAGAGCAGCAGAGAGCGATCTTGCGGATCCATCTTGCTCAGCAGGTGTCTGAGCTTTCGCATGAACCGCAAGTCTTTTCCCGAACTGCCCCAGGAGTTGCTGCTGGATTCGGTCCAGGCGGCTGGGATGTCCTGCTTGGGTGGCTGGTCTCCATCGTAAAGAAGTTGGTAGAGCGGCATTTCCAGGGCTCTCGCCAATTTTTCCAGCGTTTCGATAGCAGGGACGGTGTGGCCGTTTTCCACGCGCGAAAGATAGCAGCGCAGCAGGCCGGTGCGTTTTTCGATATCACCTTGGGAGAGTTTTTTTTCCTCGCGCAGGACGCGCAAGCGTTCGCCGATGATCATCCGTAGCTCCTTACTAAAATCAATCCGCCTCACAGGCTGGGTGCGAGTTGGAATGACTGGACTATAAACTATCGAATAGTTGTTAGTCTAGAAGATTACATTCTCTTCTTCTGTGGAAATCTGCAAGACGCGGCGCTTAGCCCGCACGAAGAGGGCAAGCGTCGAAAGCGAAGTGGTCCCTGACGCCCGGAGAATAGGCGCAACACGAGAATGCCTCCTAAGGCTCGTCTGAGCGAAGAGTCTCGCACCCGCAACGGCCGAGGCAGACTATCGGCGACACAATTGCCTCTCGCGTCACGGTAAACGAAACTCGGACGCTCTGAGCGGGTTGACCTTATTTGCTGGTGCCTTCTCTCTGCAGGCAATCAGGCGCCGGCTGCGGCAGCCGAGCTGTCCGCGAGAACGGACTTGTAGCCGCAGGTCCCGGCTTTGCGCAACGCTTCCACCATCTCGGCGGCGGTAACGAGTGGTGTCGTCTGCATGTTGGCGACCGCACCGCCGGCTGCGAAGGCAATGGCGATAGCCGCTGCCGAAACATTGTCGGGCATCTCGGTGATGACCAGGGCGTCGTAGGGCCCAAACGCAAAATAGGCGGTCTGCAGCTTTCCGCCGAGCTTCTCGATGGGAACTCTGACGACGTCGATCCGGTCCTGCGGGTTGGCGATGAGCCGGGCCCAAGCTTCTTTTGTATAGCTGACTTGGTGGCAATAGAGCGGCATGGTGGTCTCCTTCAGGTGCGGTGGGTATATTTCCGGGGAATTCCTCCTGGGAATGTGGGGACTATGCTCTTGAAAACAAAGGGAGTCAAGAAAAAGTGAAAAAATATAAAGATTTCTCTTGACAAATATTGGATATGTGATACACTGTCCCCCGTAGAAAAGTGCGTCCCGGTTAACACCGGGACGTTTTCATTTTAGGGCTGCTCTTCGGCGCTCCCTCCGAGCGCCTGACTCCCAAAAGATGACAGTTTCACTCTAACGAGACGAGTTCCGCGCCTCTGTCGCAGGCGTGCAAGAACCGCGCCGGAAGGAACTCGTTGTTCTGCCGAAGCCATCTTCGCGCGATCTGCGGCGTTTACCTGGGCCTTTGCGTCACGGGCTTTCCTGGACGGATGCGCACGCGCAAACCCGCTGCGAGTGCCGGGCCAGCTGGATCCAAGCAGCAGTGAACTCAGCAGCGAATATCGAGAAGTCGCCGGAGCGCGCGAAGCGCTCTGAATCGACACCCGACCCCGGCACGCCGGGGCAGGTTCGCCGGACGCGCGGCGTCACCCCGGCAAAACGGAGCGAAACTCCAAAAATGAAAAGCAATGGCCATGACACGAGCACCTCGAAAGTGAACGGTCATGGTCTCGTTTCACCTTCCCGCGCGGCGCAGGAATCGGAAGCGCCGAACGAACGGGGCAGGGCTGCGTCTGACGATGCACGCGATATTCCCTCTGCGGCCGCCGCGTACTCCGCCCCGGCTGGTAAGGAACGCGGTGCGTGCGCTGAGGTCGCGATAGGCGCCGCCGCTGGAGCCGTAGCCGCCAAGGCCACCCGCTGATGCTGAACAAGCGCCGACAGCGCGCTTACAAACCCAACAGTTTTCTAGGGTATAATCCGCGCACTGAATCGCTTCCATGTCTCTCGCCGACATTCCGGCAAGCGGAGCCAATCCGAGCGTCGAAGGGTCACCCCTTCCCGGCAAGAAACTGGTTTCCTGGAAGGAGATTGCCGGCCATCTCGGCCGCGAAACTCGCACCGTCCAACGCTGGGAAAAGACCGAAGGGCTTCCCATACGGCGGCACGAGCACCAGAAAAAATCGACCGTCTACGCCTACACGAGCGAGCTGGATGAGTGGTTCAAAAGGCGCCAGCCGGCGGACGATCCCGAAGCTGACGCTGCATTTGTCCCCGAACCGGACGCTGCATCCATCACCGAACCCGACGTTGACACCGCTTCCGAAAAAGCCAATGGTGGCGCAGTCTCTCCGCTCGTCGCCATTGTTCCTGATGCGGAGCGCGAAGATCTTCCCTCCGTGGAACCGGACAAACCGCCTCCCAACATCAGAAAGCAGGGTGCTCTTGGTCTGGCCTCTTTCGCGATTCTGTGCATCATCGCCTATGCAGTTTATAAGTTGATCCCAACCAAGCCTCCGCCACCAGAAAAAGTCCGTCTCGTCGTTCTGCCCTTCAAAAATCTCAGCGGCGATCCCAAGCAGGACTATTTCAGCGCAGGCCTGACCGACGAGATGATCACGCGGCTGGGCAGCCTCGACCCGCGGCGTCTCGGCGTGATTGCAGCTGCATCTTCCAGCGCGCAGTCCGGAAAACCCCTCAAGGAGATTGGCCGCGCTCTCAATGTCCAGTATGCCCTCGAAGGTAGCGTGCGCCGCGAAGGCAATCAGGTGCGCATCGACGTCCATCTCATCCAGGTCAGCGACCAAACCGACCTTTGGGCTGATTCCTATAGCCGCGACCTTACGGACATCCTGCTCGTGCAAGACGAAGTCGGCGCTGCCGTCGCGAGCCAGATTCGCACGGCGTTAGCTGCCACTACCGTAATGAGCAGCTCTAAGTTCGCAAATCGCTCCGTCAACGCAGAAGCGTATGATGCGTATCTCTCGGGTCGCTTCTATTGGACCAATCGCGGTGACCTCCACAAGAGCATCGAGGCCTACCAGCTGGCGATCCAGAAAGATCCGCAATACGCTCTCGCCTATGCCGGTCTTGCCGGCTCCTATGCTCTGCTTGGGCAGGTGCCTTACGACGATATGTCGCCGCTCGAAGCCAAACCTAAAGCCCGTGCGGCTGCCGAGCACGCCCTCCAACTGGACCCCTTGCTCGGCGAGGCTCACGCCGTCCTCGCCAATGTGGCCTTCAGTTACGACTGGAATTTCGAGGTCGCTGAGCAGGAATTTCAGCGGGCCTTAGCCCTTAGTCCGAACAACCCTACTCCACATCTCTGGTTCAGCCACTACTGCATTGTTCGGAACCGCCTGCCGCAGGCGATCGATGAAAACTCTCGCCTGCTCGAGATCGAGCCCGTCTCTCCTCTGTTCAATACCAACCGCGCGGAGATTTATTACCACGCGCGCAACTACGACGCGGCTATCACCACGGCAAGCCGTGCCATCGAGCAATATCCAAACTATTGGCTTGCCTACATTTGGCTGGGCTCTGCTCTTCGCGAAAAGAAAATGTACAAGGAAGCTTTGGAGCAGTTTTCAAAAGGCCGTGCAGCTTCTCACGACCATCCGGTCATGATCTCTCTGTACGGTCATGCGCTTGCTCTCTCTGGCGACGCCGCAGGCGCGCACAAAGCTCTCGACGATCTCCAGCACCTCGCGCAATCGCGCTATGTTTCTTCGCTGTATTTCGCTGCTGTTTACACCGGCCTCGGTGAAAACCACACGGCTCTCGACTGGCTGGATCGTGCCTACACGGAGCGCAACGACCGACTCGTTTATCTTGGTAGCGAACCCATGGCCGATCCCCTTCGTTCCGATCCTCGCTTTGCGCGGCTCCTTGCAAGGATCGGCGTGCACTAATCTTTGCGCCGGGACTCCTTGCAGGGAGCCGGAATCCCGGCGCGCTAGCAGCACTTCCTGTCCAGTGGTTGTGCTACTCCCGTTCGACCACCACGTGCGCGGCAACCCCGGCGTGGTCCGATGGCCACAGTCCGCCGATGATCCTCTCATTGGGATCCGCGCCAAACAGCCCAATGTTTCGCACTTTGACGTGGCCCAAGGTTAGAATCAGGTCGATGCGTTGATAGAGCTGCGATACCGGATTGTTGTCAAGTTCGTCCTGGCAACAGGTGAACCCGGGAACAAACGGAAAGTTCTCAGCCCACCCGTCGTCATAGCCCGCTGCAATGAAATCCATGTAGGTGGGGTCCTGCGGTAGCGGCGCCGCTGGTGCATTGGAATCCATCGCAAGAATCACAGGCAGCGACGTGTTTGCCGGACCGGCACGCAGCTCGGCTGCTTGTGCTTCGCGGATGGCTGGAACCACGGACTCCAGATGCGTCCCGATGTATCGAAATGCCTTGTGGTTAAAAGTTGCGTCCACGGATACCCAGGCTCGCGGCAGCGGCAGCAGCCCAATCGGTGAAGGGAACTGGAGCATGGTGGCGTATTGGGCCGATTGCGGATTGCTCCACTGAAATCTCTCTGGATCGAGATCCGTGCGCGCCAGTATCGCCACGTGATTGACGAGCGACACGCACAGATACGTGCTTGGAGGGATGAAGCCTGGTATCAGGGGGAACGCGTACTGCTGTGCTTCCTCGGCGACCGTATAGTGCGCCCCTTGCTCAGCCAACGCATCCTGAAGCTCCTGAAGCATGGCAAATTCCAGCGTTGGCGAACCGCACGCGCCCGTAGCCGGATTAAACGACGACGTGTACCACTCGTCCACTTCTTCCAGACTTACGAGCGTAGGGTCAGCGTCGATAATCTGCTTTGCTACCGCGCGCATTCGTGCTGGAGGGTTGGTTCCGCGCACCTGCGTGATCGTCTGCCCTACAGCGACCAGGAACGAGTTCAGGTCCGTCGCCGCTTGGATCTGTAAGAAGTCCGTGCCTTCATTCACGTTGTAGGTCATCACTCGCAGGTCTCGTCTGCCGCTGTCTTTCCATGGCGATTGCGCGGCAGCTGGCGTAGGCCCTCCCAGCCAGCTGAGCAAGCTGATGAGCACTGAGCGCGCCACCCACTGCTGAGAAACGCGCTTCAACCTGCTCGAAACTCGAGATGCAGAAGTCTCTATGTATTTCATGACCGTCCTTTCGCTCTACGATCTCTCGCCCCTGGCATGGCCGTCTGATGTGGCGCCTGCCAGATCGCGCTTCCTGCGCCTTCGGTTAGTCCCATCTGAAACCCGAAAGCACTACCTCGCGCGATACAGGCATCCCGCGAGACACGCAGCATTAACCCAAACCAATAGCCTTTCAAGCGACAAGGCACGTCAGAGATGAGCTTTAGAAGGGTGTCGCGAGATGTCGCAGGTCTGGACTGGCTTTTAGGCGGTTGGGGAAGCGATTACGGCTAGAATTCGGCAGGGAACTGGCTTCCCCGCTAATGGATTTGACGTGGAAGCCTGAGAAACTAAAAAACGGGCCACTGTCCTTGCTCAAGTCATGGGAATCATCGCGAGAGCCTTAAATTCCAAGCCACCGCCTTGGGAACCGTATGCCAAGGATTCTACGAATCTGTGCCCTTTTGGCGAGAAGTCTCTGTTGCGCGCCGATCCGGCTCGCGCACCCCCCGCGCCAGCCGGCCTCCTTCTAAAAGGAGCCCTAGATGATCGAGAGGTATAGCCCCAGAACGCTTGAAAACCTCACAATAACCAAAGATTTCTCTTAACACTGCGTCTGATAAGTAATATTATGTTAACTACGAAATCAGCCTAACTTCCCTCCACCTCGGCGCCTCTTCCAGGGTCGCCTCTACCCCTTCCCGTCTCTCACAACAGCTAATTCTTGCTGGCAGCTTTTTGTACTTTGAGGTGGTCCAACTCGTACTTGATGTACTGTTCGAGCGTGTGCGGATCTGCGCCGACGATTCGCCGGCCGTTTACAAACATCGTCGGCGTGCTGCCGACTTCGAGCAAGATACCGTTCGCGCGGCTGGCATCAACCGCAGCTCCAGCTTCCGGGCTGGCCATGCAAGACTTGAACACGTCCGCGTTCAGTCCGGACTGGCTGGCGAAGTCCGTCATTTTACCCCAGGCATTTTCCGGAGAGATCAGGTCCTGTCCGTCGTAGATGAAGTCATACATTTTCCAGAATGCAGAAGGGTTCTGCTGGTAAGCGCACCGCCCGGCCAGGGCTGCCGTCCGCGCCCAAGGATGTATTTGCTCGAGCGGAAAGTCCTTGAAGACCACGCGCAACTGGGGATAGTTCGGGAGCATCCCACGTAGCGCGTCGTGCAAGGCCCGGCAGACAGGGCACTCGAAGTCCGAAAACTCCACCAGGGTGACAGGAGCATTGGCGGGGCCGAGCGAAGGGCTGTCTTTCGTGTCCAGTTGGGCGCGGGTCTCTACCATGGGATCTTTCGATAGATCCGATACCTCACCTCGGAACATATATTTCCCATCTTTTGTCACATAAACTTTGCCGGTCTGCTCATTCTCCCCGAGTTTGACCGCTACATCGATTTCCAGCAGTCCTTCGATTCCGATATCTTTTGGAGCGCCGATTTTGACAACGGTGTCCGCCCTGAACGCATAGAGATTTCTTAGGTAAGCCTCAACGGTCTTCTGCATGGGCGACTGTACGCCGGAGGCAGGGGCAGCGGCTGGTGCCTGCGATTGCGGGGCGGCGTGGGCCGCCGGAACGACAAAGCTCAGGGCGAGGATCGCTGCAACAATCAGTGGTGTCTTCACTCTAGACCTCAATTCTCTAAGGAATAAACCGCTGGGCAATCGGAAACGGTCTGCCGAATCCAAAAGCTCTCGACGTAATCTTCAGCCCGGGAGCAGCCTGTTTGCGCTTGTACTCCGTCCGGTCGACATGCAGAGCAATGTCTCGCACAAGTTGCAGGTCGAAGCCATAGTGGTCGGCGATCTCCTGGGGGCTGTGCAGGTCCTCGATATATGCCTTCAGGATTCGGTCCAGGACGTCATAGGGCGGCAGGCTGTCCTCATCTTTCTGATTAGGGCGCAACTCCGCGGAAGGGACCTTCTCGATGGACGAGCGGGGAATTAATTCCCTTTCGCGATTGATCCATCGTGCGAGCTCGTACACCATCAGCTTTGGTACGTCGGAAATCACCGCGAGACCTCCGGCCATGTCGCCGTACAGCGTGCAATAACCCACGGCCAGCTCGGATTTGTTGCCAGTGCTCAAAACCATCGATCCAAATTTATTGGAAATCGCCATCAGATAGTTTCCACGGATGCGCGCCTGTATATTTTCTTCCGCGACGTCGGCCGACCTCGAAGCAAATGCGGGTGCAAGCGCCTTCTGATAAGCGTCAAACACCTCGCCAATCGGCAGAGTGATGAGTTCGATCCCTAGGTTATGAGCCAGGGCTTTCGCGTCGGACTTGCTGCCCTCCGAAGAGTACGGCCCTGGCATGGAAACGCCCAATACATTGGAGGCGCCGAGAGCGTCCACAGCGATGCTCGCCACCACGGCGGAATCAATTCCCCCGCTCAGGCCAACTAGAACTTTCTTGAAACCACATTTGCGGACGTAATCTTGCGTTCCGGTAATCAGCGCTCGATAGGCATACGCAATTTCTTCGTGCGGCTGTTTGTGAATCTCGCCCTCACCCGTGACGGTATCGAAGAGGACC
This sequence comes from uncultured Acidobacteriota bacterium, assembly GCA_963833345.1. GTDB lineage: Bacteria > Acidobacteriota > Terriglobia > Acidiferrales > UBA7541 > Acidiferrum. Next base: position 483,376 of record CAWHXI010000002.1, read on the forward strand.
AAATCTTCTTCAAACGCCAGAGCTTGCGCCGCGACCTTTCCTTCCGCTGTCAAGGCCATGCTTGCGCCGTCAAAAATCAAGCTATCATCGCCGCCCACCTGATTGACGTAGACGATGGGACGGTGCTGATTCACCGCGATCGACTGAAGCATTTCCAGGCGCAGAGCGCGCTTGTCGATGGTGTAGGGCGAGGCGGAAATATTGAGCAGCACGGTAATTCCCTGCCCAATGAGTTCGGTCACGGGATCGCGGTCATACCGGCACTCGGCCCAGAAATTTTTGTCGTTCCAGACGTCTTCGCAAATCGTGATGCCCAGTTGCTCTTTGCCGAATCCATAAGCGAATTGCTTGCCTGCGGGCTGAAAATAGCGGGATTCATCGAAAACGTCGTACGTCGGCAGGAGCATTTTGCTCTGCTCGAACACCACCCGTCCGCTGCAAATCAGCGCGGCCTTGTTCGCAATGGACTTTCCTTTACCGTTTTTCACGCGGCCCGCATATCCAACGATGGCGGGCAGAGGCAGCTTGGCTGCCAGGTCCTTCAATTCCTGATGATTGCGATCGATAAAGGCAGGCCGCTCAAGGAGGTCCTGTGGAAGGTACCCGCACAAACAAAGTTCAGAAAAAACGGCAAGGTCGGCCCCTCGCTGCCTGGCTTTCTCCGCCAAGCTCAGGATGCGAGCCGAATTTCCTGCAAAATCGCCTACCGTGGGATTGAACTGCGCAAGCGCTATCTTCATGCCGGCACTTTAGAATACGGATGCAACCGCGAGATTGCAAACACCGGCGCAATGCGTTGTGTCCGGTTTACAGTGATGCCGCTATCCATCATGTTGCGGCTTTTGGGCAACTAAACTGGCGATTCCCTGCCCGGCGTTCAGTTCGCGGTAAAACAGAACGTGCAATTCTGGAAAAGCAGTGCGCAGCTCCCCAGGTTCCAGCAGATACGCGGGATTGCGCGGTCCACCCGCGTAGTTGAGTTGAGCGCACGTAAAGGTTTCAAAGAGCAGCACACCACCAGGGCATAGCGCACGCGCCATCTGTGGAAAAAGAGAGCGCAGCAAATACTGAAGACAAAGGATCAGGGAAAACGAAGCAACGGGAAGCCGAATCTCCTCAAGATTTGCCTGAATCAGTCTGATACCGCGCGCTCGTGAATCCGCCAAGTGAGCGGCGTCTTCTCGGCTAGCCCGCAGCTTTGCCTTTCGCGCACGGTTTTCTAGAGTGTCCAAGGCTGCTCCCGACCAATCGACTGCCGTCACGGACAGGCCCTGGGCAGCGAGCAAGAGCGTGTGCCGCCCCGTACCGCAAGCCAGATCCAGCGCCGGCCCGCGGGGAAGCAAGGGCAGCCATTCCGAAACAATGCTGGCGGGTTCCGGAGGCGAGTTTTGCGCGGAATCGCGGTGACGTGCGTCCCATTCAGTTGCGTTAGCGGGCATAAAAAAGGCTCTTGAACGGTGCGTTCAAGAGCCTCGAATTCTCGTCAGAAGTCGCATCAAGCGACCGGGTCTGATTCATTCATTCTGTCATTCATAGATAGAATGACAGAATGATTAGACGCTAAAGGAGCTGCCGCAACCGCAAGTGCTCTTCACGTTCGGGTTGTTGAACTTGAAGCCAGCGCCCTCGATGGTCTCGATGTAATCGATCTCGACGCCTTCCAGATACATCGAGCTCATCTGATCGACCGCGACCTTGAGCCCGTTGAAATCGACCACTTCATCGGTTTCATTGGTCGCGTTTTCAAAAGCCATGTGGTACTGGAAACCGGAGCAGCCTCCGCCGACGACGGCAACGCGCAACGCCACCGGTACAGGATTCTGCATGCCCATGATTTCCTTGACCTTGGTGCTGGCAGTGGGAGTCAGACTAATCATAAGTTCCTTTGGCCTCCGCATCGCAGGTATGCCCGCGACGCAACTCTCAACTCAAGTATAGCAAACCTTTTCCACAACTGCACATGGCACTTGAACGCGGAATTTCTTGTCTGGAAACTCCTCGCCCAACCGCGTTTCTACAACCCTATAACCTTCGCATACAATAAGATGCAGCCATGAGACACAAAGTCACGCGACTACTGCAACCTAAGTGGCTGAGTCGGTTGGCTTTGAGTCTCTTGGGCATCCTCTGTTTTAGCTTGTCTATAGCTTATCTCCAATTTCGTTGCGGCATCAGCTAAGTCTTTCCCGCTCACGATGTTGTAGCGGTCAAAGACGGCGCGCGTTTTGTGTCCGCTGATTTGCATGGAAACAACTTCCGGCACTCCAGCCCGCACCATATTTCGGACGGCGCAGCGGCGCAGATCGTGAAACAAAAGGCCAGGGCAGCCAGCGGCAGCGGTAATCCTATCCCACTCGCCAGTGAAGTATAGAACCGGGCCGGCCTCGCGAGTAAAAACGGCGTCAACGCTGCTCTTTCCTGTGATGCACGGCGCGAGGAGTTTGCGCGTTTCTTCCGTCAAATTGATTTGTCTCGGCTCGCCGTTTTTACTTGTGCGGAGTCTCACGGTTCCGTCGAGCAGGTCAACGTCCCCGACTTTGAGCGCGAGCAGTTCTCCGCGTCGGAAACCAAACGAGTAGGCCAGAGCGAGCAATGCCCGCATGAACGGCTCGCGGCAGGCAGCGGCCATTTTTAGATAGGTGTCGCGCTCGACAAAGCCTTGTCTTCCTCTCGGCTCGGGCAAGCGGGAAAAGGAAAATTTCTGCGAGACGCGGCGCGGCGTTTCGGCATACGCGATGCTGTACCCCGAAGACATGACGGCCAGCTCGCGGTTGATTGTGGCATTGCTCGCACCCTCAGAGCGGCGTTTCTCCGAATATTCGCGGACGTGGGCGCTCGAAATTTTGTCCGCTTTGATCGTACCGAAAAAGTCTAGGACGTGGTCCCAGCAACGCTCTGCCCAGGCGATAGAGACGGGGTTACGTTCGAGCATTCGCCAAGTCTTGAGCATTCCTTCCGAAACATCCTTGACCGTTGTCTGCCGCGAATCAATTCCCTCCCCCGTTGAGAATTTGAGGATTCGGGCTTTGAGGGTGTCGAGAGCTTGCTTCCGCGATTCGGTTTCTGCGCTCTCCTGAATGACCCGGCCATTCACGGAAAATTTAATCCAGTAGAAGCGCGAGTTTTTCGGCAAATACACGGACCCTTGTCCGCGTTTGCCTCTTGGTTTTTTCTCTTCCACTATGGGGTTACCTCTCTAGTAGTTTGCGTGCATACTCGGAAATGGTTTGGCCCTTCTCTTTCGCGGCCAGAGCTAGCTTGTTAAATTCAGCCTTAGTCAAGCGGAGCACTAACAATGCTCCCCGCCTTTCTGCCGCTGCTTTTTTAGGGCGTCCCCGTTTCATGTATTTATTGTCATACATTAAATAGGGTGTGTCAACCTTTGTGCTGGTCGATAAACCGGCGCACGTCTGCCACGTCGAAACGCATTTGCCCCCCGTCACTCAAGCGGACGCAGCGCAGCGAGCCAGCGGCGACCAGGCGGCGCAAAGAGAAGATCGAAACACAGAGAATCTTCGCGGCGTCTTTGGGTTTCAAAAGTGGCACTAACTCGGCGGTATTCATCGGCGCAACCTTTCGACGTGAAACGTCTTACACTCAGGGCAAAAGACCACGTTCCAGAAAAACCGGCGCTCAGACCGGCGCAATGCTGATACTTCGCGCTTGCAGTCACTTTCCGAGTAACCTTTGCGGACACATCGGCGACGCTTCTTTGTAACTGAATCAGCGGGCCAGGGTTTACCGGCAAATTTCGGATTCGTCCAATTGAACGTTAGACCGTTCACGCCAGCCCATTTCTCGCAGGGTTGCTTTGTCGGCTTCCAACTTGAGAAATGCGGATTCGCTAATTCCACGGTTCCCAGGGGGAACTGATAAATTCGCTTGCGGTTCCCTGGGGGAACTGAGGTTTAGACCTTCACAGGTAGGTGCTTCTTGAGGTTGGTTCTGAGACTTTGAATTAGAATTGGAAACACACACGACGGGGGGTACAGGGGGGCAGAGCCCCCCTTCTTTATTCGTGTTTTGAGAAACGACTTGCAGAGATGGTCCTTTAGGCTTGCGGGCCGTACGTTCACGCTCGCGCTTTTGTGAAGCTCGATATTCGCGCTCCTGGGCAATCTCTTGGCGGGCGTCTTGATAGACGGCATTGCAAAGCTCAAGGAATTTCGGATCATCGAGGGTAACGCGGTAGCTTGAGCATTCGCGCACGAGGCCGCAACGCAGACCGGAAACGGACTGAACGGCGTGCATTTTTCTCAGCTCACGGATGGCGTCGGCAACATTCCCACGCTTGGCGACTCCGCTGTATCGCATGATTGCCTGATAGGAAACGCGGACCATGCCGGTATCGGAGTCGGTAAAGCCATCCAACATCTTGAGGATGCTACGCTCGGCGGCGGTCATTGCTCCCCACATGCCAGACCGGACGATTACTTCCCAGTCGGAGCCATGCACGCCAACACGGTACGGCGCGGGGGACGCTAGGGCGCTACCCTCTGGCCGTCCTACTCGGATGTTGGGAACGGGGTAACGCTCGGAAATCCATCGGACAGCGGAAGCTAGGTCACAATCTAGGACGCCCATCACCAGGTCAACGTTCGAGTGTCCTCCCTTCATATCGCAGACGAAGCAACGGCAACGATTGCGCTTCTCGTAGAAGCTGAGCGACGGATCAGCGTCCCCGTGCCGATGATTCTGTGTTCGCCAACATATCGCGCGCCTGCGACGGATTTGAAGGCCAAGCATGCGGGCAACGCCCAAAATCGGTACATTTCTCTTTATCCAAGAGATGTCTGGCCGCGATACTTCCGGTGCTCGTGAAACGATCGCGAGGGGTTGACTCATGGCGTCAATTCAAAATCAGCCGTGGAGCTGACCGCGGATCGGGGCTTGCCGCCATCGCGTTCGCTCGCTTTACTGCGAACCCGAACACTGCGTTATGGTGTCTGTTCACGGTTCTCGTTGCGCATTGTGGAAGGTGTGCCAATGCTAATAAATTTTTCCAGATTGGCCGCTGGAATCACGACCCTTCGCCCGATTCGGCTTACTTGTAAATTGCCTCTCCGAATTTGCCGTTTGATACTAAATATCGACAGCGATGTGAGTTCACTTGCCTCGATTAAACTGTAGCCAAGTTTTTCCACCGTACCTCCTTGCTTGAACAACTTCGCTCTTGCACCTCTATGATGCCTGTGCCAATATGTCTGACAACGCCAAATAATTCTAGTTACCCTTAAAACGTCTAGCGTAAGGAGTCCGGACAATGCGGCGACAGAAAACGAGGATATCGAAAAGAGCCTACCGTGGGATTTCAGCTATACCGCAACCGGAGGGGCAGCCTGACGAGTGGGGATTGTACGACCTTCGGCCACGCCGCTTCGCGCCTCTAGGCGCAGCAAGTGCGATGGAGATACTTATAGAGTTGGTGAACCTCCCTGAAGACGAACAGTCCAGGACTGTCGAAGAATTCATCAACAGATTTCACAATCTCACGCTTGGCGGGACAAGTTCGACCATGAGAGACGCTCCGCGAATGAAAGCTAAGGAAGTGATGGAGCTTCGCCACAAGTATCGATACTTCTGGACAAATTATCGCGATGCTAGTCGCGGCAAGTCTGGTGTGTTCGTGGAACTGATGGGGCCGTGGCCGGGGGCGAACGAGTGTCCTGTTGACCTGAATAAGATTGGACCGTCTGCGCATCCTGACCTGTTCCCGATGAGGGATTTTACGCAGAGCGCGTTGCAGATGGATTGGAAAACGGGACGCTTCAAGATTGTCGCTCGCGGCCCGGTGGATTTTCTAACGCACGCTGTTTTTCAAAACAGGAACCGGCTACGCAAGTGCGCCGGGAAGGAGTGCGGAAGGCTTTTTATTGCAGTTGGTCCGCACGAACAGCACTGCTCGACTACGTGCAAGCTGGAAGCTGGACGGAAGCGGAAGCGTGAATGGTTTAGGGAGAATCGGTCTAAGACAGCGAAGGGAGGCGTGCGGTGATTCGTCGGTGTTTCCTCACACGCCCCTAATCTAATTGCACGTGGAGGTGCAACGTGGCTTCAGGGATTCTACAACAACTCACAAGGACATTGTGTGGCGCTTCGACCGCTTCGCCTAGGTGCAGAACCTCATGGCCACGCGCGGATCGTGGCTGTACGAGCTTCCTGTGTGTGCCGTGACAAATTCAGGTGTGATCGCGCGAGCGCGACGCGCGATTTTCCCGGTACCTTTTGTCCTGAGTCGTCACGCCGGTCGTGGAAGCCCCATACCCCCTGTTTCTTCCGCCCAGCATTGCCAGACACAAAACCACGTGGCGTTCAACCGTTTCTTCTTGGCTTCGAGTATGGGTCTGCAGGAATATCTAAGGGCTATCGTGTATAGATTTTATTTTTTTTCCGTCCCCCTAGCCTAACTATCCTAATCAGGCTCGTTCGCACCAAGCGTCGAGGGACTGTCCACAAGGTCAGTTAACGCCTGCAATAAGACTGCGTCAAGACGACAAGAAGATACTCCCCATTCGCGAGAAACTAGAGGCAGGCCAAAATCTAACCCAGGAGATTTGTCATGAGGATTGTCCGTATCGCAAGCATCGCGTTGTTGGCCGCGTCAGCTTCTACTGCATTTGCCCAAACCAATGCTCCACTAGCTCCGGGAACCGCTCGGGTAATAGGCGTCAGGACTATGAGCACTTACGAGGAATCCAGCAGCAGCTACACCGACAGCAACGGCAAGGTGCAAAGCAGCGGCTCCGGTGGGACAAGAATTCGCCAAGTCTACAAGCTAGAGACGGACAAGGCGTTCGTGGAAGTCACGGGGTATGAAAACGCCTTCAAAGCACATGGGCGACCTGCGCTACAGATCGGAGACGTTGTTCCTTACGAGATCGACCCGAAGCACGGGCAGTACGTCAAGATTCAGCTGGTCGAAGGAAAGAAACAGAAAACCAAGTGGCATGATTTTCTGCGTGTTTCCGCTGAGGCCAAACCCAATACGTGAAAGGGCAAGAATTATCAGAGGCCGAAGCCTTCTGCTAGTTCCGTAGTCTGTCTTTCCCTTCGACAAGTCAAACCCCTCAAAATGGACCGCAAGACCGCTGCCCTTTTTCGCGGCGGCGCACCATTCGATTGTGCTATAAACCAGAGGCACCACACATGAACTTCTGGATAACTTTCTGGGCTGTATTTATAGCGCTCTACGCGATGGAAGAGGTCAAGCGGTATCGCCAAGCACGGGAGCGGCACAAAATTTACTGTCACAAAGAGGCTGTCAAGTACGCCTGGATGACGAAAATGATGTATGCCGCTGGGCGCGATGAATCAGCTAAGCAGTACGCCAACCAAAGTCAACAGTGGGCTAAATGGTCAAAGAGTTGGATACCTACGCATCCCACCCAAGAGGACCAAGACGCAGATGTGGAGCAGTCCCAAGACGATGCAATCCGCGAAGCGATAAAAGATTTTGAGACCCAATACGACAAACGGCAGGCCGACGATGGCAAGGAGGTAAGCCCATGAATCAAAAGAAAAGGCCCCGCGGCAGACCGTTCCCGAAGGGGCCAGAGAACCCCAGACATCTCCGATCTAACCGGTCGGACCCAAACTACGATTACAAGAAAGACCCTAATTCGCTGAGACGCCTCATCGAGGAGTCTGGGCTTGAGCAGGAAACAGGCTTGCAATTGGGAGCGTCAACGCAAAAGCCGACGCAAAGCTGAGGTGCTGAACTCGAATAGATTTGTTGACGCTAAAGAAGATAGCCTTGTCGATTGCCTGCCCCGTCTATGTGGAAGGAAATTGTAAACCTGAGTCAGCGTCCACGTAGGGTAAGCCTGAGGGCCGTATTTGTCCCTTTCTTAGACCCGCATTAAACACCGACGAATTGACCCCCGCTTTTCGCGGCCCGCGTCCGTCCAAAAAGAAAATATTCACGCTCGCAGGCTGGAATAGCTCGCGTCACGCAGAATCTTGAATTGGCACGGCAGAAAAGCCCATTTCTACGGCCCTGGCGAGCACGTAGCGAAGGCGAATTGCTCTATCGGCTTGTCTCTCAGTGGGAGCTTGCTTTCCAGCGCACAGGCCACAGAGACGTTAGCTTGCGCGGGCTGGCGTGGCCTAGCGGCTCTTGTGGGCTGGCTGTGACCTACAGGGGAGCGTAGCTACGTGACTCTATATCTTATTGGTGGCTGTAAGGCTATGAGGCTAAATGATTTACAGGACGATTAGCTTAGCTCTAGCTTAGGAATAGGCGAGAAATGGACGCTCCAGAGTCGGTCAAAGAGGAATGGCGGCGTTTGCGGCTAGAGAATCCCACGGCGGAACAGGGGCATGGACGGCGCTTCCATCCTCCAGCGGAAGTACCGTCCTTAACGCACAAGGGAACAGCGGAGCGGTTACGGGGAATAGCTCGGCGCAGGTGCTCTACACCTACTCTCTGCCAGGAAGCACGGTGGCGACCCTTAAAGCTCTCCGCGTCACCATAGGAGTCAGTCATTCGGGATTTACAGTGGCGGGCGCATCGACAGCGGGCGGTACATCGGCTCTGACCGGATTAGCCTGGGGTTCGTCGCAAACGCTTCAATTTACTTTCAACGTCGCCAACACGGACCAAGTCACCCCAATTCTCTGGTGGAAGTAGTCCGGTGAGCTACCGGAGGGCTATATTGCTTACCCCAATGCAGAGGTTAGGTGAGACCTGGTAAAACTACCAGTTTCGTTGTCGATAGGAGAGCCTACAGTATTATTGGTATAGCAACCATGCTGGGCGAATATGAGCATAGACTTGACAGACGTGGTTTAATTTCAGGCCAATGGGCGACGCACTCCAAATAACGACCGGCACTCGCAAGACTAGATTATGGCTTTGTGCCAAAGACGCGGTCAGTAATGCGATTGGCTGGTGCCTCGAACGGTTCAAAGCACCAGCCAAGATGAAAGCGTTTGAATTTGTCGATCCGGCCACAGATGAAACGGTTTACCTCTACACGAGTAAGCGATATTCCGTTTTGTGTGTAGGCGAGCGCCGTTTCTATTTCGACCGGGTTAATGGCAAATTCGACGGAATGTCAGCCCCCGCGAGTCTTGTTCCCGGGTGGGTTGAATTCGGCGATTAGTTGTTTCTCACGCAGTTTTCTTTGCTGTTCGGTCGTAATGACTTCGGCATAGAAATGTGTGATGCCAGCAATCGGAGGGTAGTTTGAATGTTCATACAGACGTGCCCTCAGATCGTTGGTTTGTCCCACGTATAGGCAGATGAAGTAACCGGGGCGGCCTGGTGCTGGTGCAAACAGCCCATATACCGCCCCGACTTGATTCACCGTCCTAAGCGTCGAAGCATCGAACGAAAAGCGATTTCCACTAAATGGCATTTTTAGACCTCCTTTCAGTGACACTGGATTAACTGCAACCATTGCGCTGCGCCGTCCAGAGGACCGCACAGAGCGCAATTTTGACAATGGGAACCGGATTGACTTAGGATGGGAGGGTACCTGCTCCACCTAATTCAATCCTCAAGCGAGCCCGGGTGACGCCGGGTTTTTCGCTTTCTAGCCCATTAATTTTTCGCCGTTGGAAAACACGCAGACGGGGAATCGCTCAAGAAAAGAAGGACTTGCCCGCCAGTTCGGAGAATCGTTGTTTTGCGCCGAAGCGCTTAGCGTGTAACCGTCTGGCTAACTCAAATATAACACAACTAAGTACCGCGCAAGGTAGGGCGGCGACAAGGCCAGATACCCCGCCTAGAACTTTCCGGCTGGAGGTTGCCATCCAAGAAAGACCGTTGCTTCGCTTCGTTTGTAGTGGTGAGCTTGACCGCAAGACTGGCAGATTTTATCGATACCGCCATGTTCTGGACCCGTTAGCGGGGGTATTTCGCGGTCCTCTTCATGCGGGCCGATGTACGTCACAAGCAGAGGAAACCCACAGCCTTTACAGGTAAAACTCCAGTAGGCATAACGCATAGCAGCGCGAGGCTATAACACAACTAAGCGATGAGCAAGATATAGGTAATGCAGACTGGCGACGACACTCTGAACACTGCTTTTCTGGCGGAGGGATTGTATCAATCATCATCGTTCTCCTCTTTGGCGGCGTCTTGCTTAGGATTGGGTAACTGACTCTGCTTCCACTGCGCTTCCAACCCTGGAAATTCTCTTATCAGCGCGCGAATTTTCAGGTAGGCCAAAAAAAGCGGACTGTTCAAATTCGCTGCAACATACCAATCATGCAAAAGACCGGCTACGATAAATAGCCCCGAGAGCGCTAAGTAACTTCGATTCCTCAGTGTCGGCGCGAATCTCATTGCTGCCAAACCGCACCAGCCGGTCGCTTCGAAGACCACCATCGTCATCGCGCCTCGGAGGTCCTCAATGCGAAGAGTGCCGAGGGTTTGGTAGAGAGCATTCCATTCTGGCTGCTCAAGGTGCTGTTCTTCGCGTCCGATTCTGTATTTCTCTTTCATTAGCCGTTTCGCAAATACGGCCCATAACCTGCGCGCGCCCTCGTCTTGCGCTCGGCCCCAGACTCGCGCATGCATGTAATTGAACAGGTTGTTTAGCCATCGATTCCTAACCCAACGGGGTTTCTGGCGCAGCCAAGTTGTGAGGCGGTAGAGGGGCCATACAAAAAGCCATTCCCTTAGAACGGCCCAAACCCTGTAAACATAGCCCATTAGTCGCTGGACTAGAGTGACGAACAAAATGAACGCAGTCCCGACGACGAATGCAAAAAAAAACGCGATTCCCCAAAGTGCATATTTCCCCAATCCTGAGCCTTCTCTGGCCATTTCGAATAGTTCGCAAAATACCGAAGGGTTCGCCACAAGGATCGATAACTCAAAGAAAAGACCCGGCATGAGAGCGACGAGAAAGACGTGTGTATTTGGAGGGATTACACTAGAAATGATTTTGGAAATGGCATTTGTAACTTCAGCACCGGGAAAGTCAGGCATGCGCTGGTTGCCCCCTTCGAGTTGCCCGAGGCTATAACACAATCAAGTGCAGCGCAAGGTAAGGTGGCCCTCTACGTGGCTTTAGCTGAAAAACGACGTGATCGCATTCTTCAACCTAGTATAAGGAGTGTTTCCCTGAACGATGCGGATGTGAAAAATTATGGCACCAGCTGAGGAGCCGGCAAACATAACGACCAACGCAAGAAAGCTCCAAAATACTGGGCGCTTGGTAAATGCCCCAGGTATCTCTATCGAAGAAACAAAGCCTATTAGGCCGACGAGGGCGCCACCAAGGAGACCGATACAGAGGTCACGGCCAGCTCTCTCGCTCCCCGAACTGCCGTCGCATAGTGTTAGAAAGTCCGAGTTCCTGAGCGGAAAGGCCCTTTCCGCTGGCAACTCGGGGACGACCGTCGAGCCCACCTGATAGCCTGCTGGCAACTGTGGCGGTTGTGCAGCCGGGACCGGGTTGCCCATCCTGAGTCTCCTATTCGTCGAGCATGCTCATATTGTGAAAAATACTGTAGCCACAGTTTTTGCAGACCAGAGACAGGACTGAAAGTACGCCAGTGGCGAGATGGCTAGGATTCTGTGAGAAGAAAGTTGCGTTTAGGCTATACGATCCGGAAAAGGGTGAGCTCGCCAAGAGCGAATTGGCAGGGATTTCGAGGATGTCAACATTCCAGTCGAAGACACCGCAGCGTGGGCAAAAATCGTTCTCGACGCCCTTCGTCTTAAGCCTAGCGACTGCCTTCTCTATCCGCACATGAAGTGGCAGGGAACTTGTTTGTCGCCCGATGTTTTTGAATGCACCCATTTTGATTTCCCTTTCCGCGCCCCAAGTGTCCAACCATCTGCACGGGTTGTCAACGCGGCAAGGCTTGATTTACACCGTAACCGGACAACTAGTTTTTTGGGGAGGTTATTTTCTTTAGCTTATCTATAACTTCTCGATGCGGCGTCGGCATCGAACGCGCAGCAAACATCCTAGATTTGATTGACGAGAAGTGGCCATCCGGCTAACCTTCTGACATTCAATTGGCCGGGATAGTCTTCAGCATGGAAAAACGCCGCAAACCCCTTACGGTCTGCTCAGTCTGCTCTACGCCCGGGTATTACTTCGTCTTGGCCAACGTGAAGTGCTGTCGCAGTATAGGAGCCAAGGCGTGCGAAGGATTCATTCGGGTCGCAACTGGGACGAATGACTGGAGAGAGTGCCCTTCGTGCTTGGCCACTGGTCGCGTTGGCAACATTGAATGCAGTCAATGTTTCCTTGGTTCGGGTTGGCAATTTGTCCGCAGAGAACCACTCTTTAGCTTATCTATAACCTAAGATTGCTCACGCTTGCTCACGATTGCTAGGATAAAGGCAGGAGCTACGCCGGGACTCGGCTAACTCCTGCTAATTGAGTAATTTATTTGCTCGCGTTTGCTCACATTTCTATAGGTGAATATGTCTAGACACAAAGTCACGTTGATCCCCGGAGAAGGCATCGGTCCCGAAGTCGCGGCAGCTGTGCGGCGCATTCTGGAAGCCGCTGGCGTGCAGATCGACTGGGAAGAGGTCGAGGCGCGTTCTGAAAGGGCGTCGGCCACGGGGCAATTCGTCACGGAAGGCGCCGTCGAATCCGTCCGGCGCAACCGCGTGGCGCTGAAAGGCCCGATGGGCACCGCCGTTGCCGGTGGCGCGCCCAGTATTAACGTGGCGCTACGGAAAACGCTCGATCTTTACGCGAATGTCCGGCCAGTCAAGAATCTTCCGGGCGTGAAATCGCGGTTTGAGAACGTGGATGTCGTCCTAATCCGCGAAAATACGGAAGATTTGTATTCCGGACTGGAACATGAAGTCGTTCCCGGCGTTGTGGAGAGCTTGAAGATCATTACCGAAAAAGCTTCCACGCAGATCGCGCACTTTGCCTTCAAGTACGCCAAACGCGAAGGCCGTAAGAAAATTCACGCCATCCATAAAGCCAATATTATGAAGCTCTCGGACGGGCTTTTCCTGAAGTCCATCCGCAGCGTCGCGCCGCAATATCCTGACATCGAGTACAAAGAGATGATCGTCGACAACGCCTGCATGCAAATGGTGCTGAATCCACAGCAATTCGACATGTTGCTGCTGCCAAATCTCTATGGCGACGTGATGAGCGACCTCGCCGCAGGCCTCGTCGGCGGACTCGGCGTAGTCGGCAGCGCCAACGTGGGCAATGAGGCAGCTATGTTTGAGGCCGTCCACGGAACCGCTCCGGACATCGCTGGAAAAGGCCTAGCCAATCCAACGGCCTTGCTTCTGAGCAGCATCATGATGCTGGACCATCTTGGCGAGCGGTCCGCCGCGCGCCGCATCGAAAGCGCCCTCGAAAAAGTCCACCGCGAGGGCAAGCACATCACGCAGGACGTGGGCGGCAAAGCCGGCACGGAAGAATTCACCGAAGCGGTCATCTCCTCGCTTCGCCCAAGCTAGTTCCCTAGTGCTGCACTTCTGGCGCTCAGGTGGTTCATTCGCCCGTAAACCCTTGTTATTCTTGTTGAAACGTGGCATTCTCTGACCGTTAGTGGTCCCTTCCAAGGCGGATGAATGCATCGGTCGAGGTATCCTGAAAGGCGTCGCACCGTTCGGATGACGCTTCAAATTCCCTTAAAAGTACGCTGCCAGATGCCGGAAGGCGAAGCCATTGATTTAAAAGCGTTTACGCAGTTCGTGAGCGCGCACGGCGCGCTGATCGTGATGGACGCTCCGCTCTTACCAGGCCAAACAGTCCGCCTGTTTAATGAAATGACCTCCGAATCCGTGGAGTGCTTTGTTACCTCCGTCCGCGAAAAGCAGGACAGGCGATTCATTGGCCTCGGTTTCGTTACGCCCAGGAGTGATTTCTGGCATGTGGTCTTTCCCAAGGCGGGGACACGACAAGCGGTGCGCTCTTCCCAGACCGGGTCGCTCGTGAAGCCTGGAAAGACGCCGAATATCCCCCCGCAAAACTAATAAGCTAATTCTTGCAGACATCCAGGTGCTTTTGAGGCTTTCGCTTTAATATCAGGCGATTAGAGGGCGTTGACTGGGTGTCTACCGCTAAACCCCGCTCGGCGCATAGACTTGGTACAGAAGAACGTAGACGATTACGCCGGTGATCGAAACATAGAACCATAACGGCAGCGTCCAACGCGCAATCGCGCGGTGCTTATCAAATTTCTCGAGCCACGCGCGGCGCAGCGTGATCAATATCAATGGCACGATGACGATGGCCAGCACGGTGTGAGAGATGAGCAACGCGAAGTAGACCGGGCGAATCCACCCCTGGCCCTGGAAAACAACATGGCCGACGCGGATGTGATAGACAACGTAGGAAATCAGAAACACAGTGGAGACGGCGAACGCGGAAATCATGAAAGCCTTATGCACTTTCATTTTGCCGTTTCGGATGGCGGCGTAACCGCACGCAAGCAGGATGGCGCTGGTGCCGTTTAGAGATGCGTTGAGCGCGGCCTGTGAAAACATAAGTTTGTGAGTGTCCTTCCCGGCAGAAACGGCTCAGCGCGGAATTTTGTCGTAAATCATCAAGCCGAGAAGCAGTGGAATATGCAGTACTGTGGCATGCATCAGCCACTTAGCGCGCACATTGGTCCTCGAGCTGGCGGCCCACAAGCAAACCTGGACGAGCGCCGTGCTGACGACCAGCGCGCCGAAGAAATAACGCACGCCAGCCAATCCCATCACGGCGGGCAACAAGCTGACTCCGACAAGCGCGATGGCGGTAAGAATGATCTGGCGAAACGTTCGCGTTCCTTCGCGATCCACCACGGGCAGCATCAGAATGCCGGCGCGGGCGTAATCTTCCCGGTACATCCAGGCGATGGCGTAAAAATGCGGAAATTGCCACAAGAATAGAATGGCGAAGAGCAGCCAGGCGCCGCGATCCAAGGTGCCAGTAGCGGCGACCCAGCCAATCATAGGAGGGATCGCGCCGGGGAAAGCACCGACCGCAGTGGCCCAAACGGTACGCTTCTTCAGCGGAGTGTAGGCGAGCAGATAGCTCAAAGAGGTGAGAACGCCGAGCGCGGAAGCAAGAATCCCGGCTGTGAAGTAGAGGTCCAGTGCGCCAGCGACGCAGAGAATCAGGCCAAACCACAAGGCTTCGCGGGGCTGCAATTGTCCGCTGGGAAGCGGGCGCGACGCCGTGCGGCGCATAAAGCGGTCAGAATCGCGTTCGATGTAATGGTTCAAAGTTGCCGTGCCCGCCGCAATCAGAAGTGTGGCGAAAACGGTTTGAATCAGATGCAGCCAATCTACTCCGCCGCGCGCACCCATGTAGTATCCGGCGGCGGTAGTCATCAAAACGAGAAAGGAAACGTCCGGCTTGGTGAGCGCCACATAAGCGTTGGCACGCGAAGCCAGCGTGATTTCCGTTGTGCGAACCGTGCTCATCAGACCGGCACCCGCCCCTGCGACGATACCGCAACTTCACCGGCGCGCGGGACCAGACGATAACACAAGAGAATCGTCAAGATAGACACAGCAAACAAGAGCGCGCCAACTACCGTGTGGGTCACCGTCAGCACGATCATCACGCGCATGGGTTGCGGCGCGTCCGCGGTGGCAATGCGCGACCAATACGCGCCGATCCCGAGCAGAAACTGTAAGCCAAAGAAAGAATGAAGCAGAATCCGCATTTTGGTGAGTTCGCGCGAATTCTCAAAGCGCTTGCGGAGCACCACCGCCGTCCAAATCACCGTTGTAAGCACAGCCAGTGAGCCGGCGGCATGTGGCCAAATGGGGATTTCCTTGTGGCGGAACCCAGCTCCCAGAAACACCTGTAGAAAGATCACCGCCGCGTTGAATACTGCCAGCGAATGTATAGAGGGCGAGCCACGATCCTCGAGTTGCGGACGGTCCGAGATCCACCAGTTGCTGGTGAAAACGGCAATGCTCAAAATCGCTCCGAACATGATTTGCGCGAAGCACGCGTGCAGCACCGGCAGCCAGTAATGCAACAACTGGATCACTACTTGTCCGCCGAGAATGGCTTGCGCGACGATGCCGCCCACGGCGATCACGGCGAACCAGCGCAGCCAGCGGCGCTCTTCTTTTATCCAAATCAAAATGGCGAGGATAAACGTCCATACTCCCAATGCGCCTGCAATCACGCGGTGCGAGTGCTCGTAAAAAACCCCGCCGACCATGGGTGGGGTCCACGTGCCAAAAGATTTCGGCCAATCCGGGACGGAAAGCGCTGCATCGTTGGAGGTAACTAGCGCCCCAGCAATAAGGAGCAACACCGTCCAACAGACCGTAAAGACGGCGAAGCGATGCACGCCCGCGTGGTAGGTAGCTTTCATAGCCGTTGTCCCAGCGCGGGATTATAGCGCAATGAACGATTTTCCGCTCTCTGTTCGCCGCGATTTAACTTTGACACGACGACCCGGACGGGATGTCCCCAGCCGGCTTTGGCGGTGAGAACCGAGCGCATTGTCATCACGAAGCCGTCGAAGAAACTTGCAAGGATTGCGGATCTCCTGCGAGACCAACCGCTCGAAGCACAATATCCTTCAACGCGGCGATGAAAAGAGGCGAATCGCCGACGGCGGGCATCATCCGGAAAACTTCGACCCCAAACTTCTTGGCATCTTCGCGGGCCTCAATGTTGATTTCGTGCAGCGTTTCGATGTGCTCGGTTACGAAGGAAATCGGCACAACAAGCATTTCTTTGACGCCCTCTGTGCCGAGCCGTTCGATGGTGGCACTCAAAGGCGGCTGCAACCATTTTGAGGGTCCGACCCGGCTCTGATAACACAATAGATGCGTTTGCGGCCAGCCCGGATACTGTCTTCTTCCCTCTTCACAGACCAGGCGGACAGTGGCTTCGATTTGGTTTGGATACGGGTCACCCTTTTCGACCAAACTCATCGGCAACCCGTGCGCGCTGAAGACCAGATGGATGCGAGAGCTGTCTGCAAATTGCCGCAAGACGGAGCCGATGCGTTGCGCGAGCGCCTGAATATAGAGCGGGTGGTCGTAGAACTGGCTGAGGGTGCGCTCCGGAGGTCCTCCGTCCGGCGATCCATAAACGCGCCGCCATTCCTTGAGGCTGCTGAGCGTCGTCGCGTAAGAAAACTGCGGGTACAGCGGCAGAAGCACGATCTCATCCACCGGCGCAGCCTTGCGCAGCTCCTCGACGGCTTCTGCAGTCAGCGGGTGCCAATACCGCATGGCGATGACGACGACTGGATCAATTTCGTTGGATAGGGCTTCGACGAGCGCGCCTCGCTGCCGCTCGGTCAAAGTTCCAATCGGCGACCGGCCGCCAATCTCCGCATACTTGCCCCGCACTGGGACAGAGCGCCGCGACGAGATGAGTTTCGCCAGCGGGCGCCGCAAGAAACCAAGCGGCCCCATGGGAATGATGTCGGGGTCCAGAAACAGGTTTAGCAGGAACGGTTCGACGGCCTCCAGCGAATCCGGCCCACCGAGCTGGAACATCACAATCCCGACTTTTTTCTTCTTCGCCAACTACTTGCCCCGATTCAAGGAATTCTTCAAGCGGTCGAGTTCTTCCCGCAAAGACGAGGTGCGTTTTGCAATGGTCAGATAGAAAACAAAAAACACGGCCCAGCCGATGACATAAGCCGCGAAAACGCTGTCTAGACTTGTCATATTGCCTCCGCCTCGCGGCGTACGACCTCAAAATCCGAGCGCAACTTTTCCAGCCGATAGCGCTCAGCGATCAAGAACACCATCAAAGCGTGCATCGCAAGCACGCTAAAGAAAAACACTTTGTTCATGGTGGGATCAAGGCCCGAGCCGGGACCTCCCATGATGACCGGGGCAGGATGCTGGGTGCGCCACCAGCGAATCGCTCCAAAAACGATGGGGACATCGATGAACGCGAAGATCCCGAAGAGAGCGCTTAGAAGCGCCCGGCGGTCCGGTTCCTCGATCAATGTGCGTAAGAGAAGGTAGGAAATATAGAGCAGCCAAAGAACAAACGTAGAAGTGAGCCGCGCATCCCAGGTCCAATAGATTCCCCACGCTGGCTTGGCCCAAATCGGTCCCGTGATCAGAACAACGGTAATGAACGCCAGACCGACCTCCGCGGAGGAAATGCCGAGTGAGTCCCACCGCTCTTCGCGCCGCCAGACGTACAGGAGATTGGCGACGAAGCAGACGAAAAACGCGCTCATTCCAGCCCATGCGGCGGCGGCATGGAAATAAAAAATCCGCTGGAGCACGTGCATCGTTTTCTCTTCTGGAGCTATAAAAAAAGACGCATAAGCGGCAGCGCCGACCAGGAAAAGAACAACGGAGCCGATCACCGCGCGTTTCCACATAGTGCTTCATTCCTCCAGAAGATATTCGCCGAAAAGCCATAGCGCCGTCAAAAAAACCAAGTCGAAAACCGCAAGGAAGCCGATTCCCTTCCATTGCACATAAGGGGTTCGGTCAAAAAGCGATTTGGTGACTTCCGTGCTGGCGACAAGAATGGGCGTAAGCAGCGGCAGCATGAGCAGCGGCAACAGCAGTTCGCGCATACGGGCTTGCGCTGAGATGGCCGAGAGCGCCGTGCCTGCAATGGATATGCCCAGGCTCGCTAGAAAAAACACCAGTACAAGCCACTGAAGCACAGGGATGACCGGCACGTTGTACATCACGGCAAAAAGCGGCAGCAGCAGTAGTTCGGTGAGCAGAAGAAACAGCGTGTTCGCTGCAAGTTTGGCCAGGAAGATAGCGAATGGATCTCTGACCGAAAGGCGTAGGGCGCTCAACGTATCGTTGTGCTGCTCGCGCAGAAAACAGGGTTGAAGCATCAAGGAAGAAGCGAAAAGAAACGCTAGCCAAAGAAGCCCGGGAGCGAAGCGGCGCGATTCGTCCGACGTGGGATCAAACGTAAAACTGAAAAGCACGATCACGATCAAGATGAAGACAATCGTGGTTGTCAGCAATTCGCGCGAGCGGAACTCCGTGCGAAGCTCCTTGCCGAGCAAAACGGCCGCGTTGGGGACCAGGCTCATTCAGGCATCGGCGAAGGTGAGAATGGAGCGAAATGTCGCGCCGGTGCGCGTGTCCGCAGCGATCGAGCCTGAATCCAGGCGAATGGCACGGGTCCCGAGAGAAGAAATTTCCGATTCGCCGTGAAGACTCATCAGAATGGTGCGGCCGGAATCGCGAAGCCTGCGAATTTCTTCGGCGAGCCAGGCAACGCCCTGAGGATCAAGGCCCGTGGCTGGCTCGTCGAGCAACAGAACAGACGGCTCATGCAGCAACGCACGTGCGATGGCCACGCGCTGGCGCATTCCGCGAGAGAAGGTTCGCACAAGGGAGGCGCGGCGATCCGACAAACCTACTTCTTTCAATAGAGTGTCAACGCGACGCTCAGGCTGAGCTACTTCTTGGAGCCGCGCAAAGAGCAAAAGATTTTCTTCGGCGGTCAGTTCGTCGTAGACCATCGTGGCATGAGCGACGAATCCCGGACCAATGGCGTGATCTTCCCCGGCTTGGGATTCACGCGAAAAACTCAGCGTTCCTCGAGAGGGCCGCACCAATTGCGCGGCGATGCGCAAAAGGGTGGTCTTGCCGGAGCCGTTTCGGCCAGCAAAAACCACGCATTCTCCCGGGGCGATAACGAGTGACACTCCGCGCAAGGCGAGGAGCCCGCCATAGCGCTTATCGATATTTTCGAGCCGAAGACCAACTGGGGAAAACGCCGGGGGCGTCACCGGTGATCCTCGCGAGGGGACATATCACCGCGCAGCGTCACCCTTTAGCCTCTCACAAGATCGCGCAATACTTTTTCCGCGCGAGCACGTTCCTGGGTGTACTCTGCCTCTGAAATCGTTCCTGCCTGGCGGCGCAGCTCTAGCCGGAAAAGCGTGTCTTTCAGCGCATCGAGGCTCGTGCCCACTGCCGCGTCGACTTCCGCAAGATTAGCGCTGGGAGTTACCGCGGGCGCGACCGAAACGGATGGCGCTTTCCTGGAAGGATTCGCGGGTGGGGATGGAACGCCATCGGAAGGGCCGCCCGCAACTGCCACCACCGGCCTGCGCGCGAGAAGAATGGCCAGCAGAGCGAACATGCATAGGAACCCGCCCACGATGGGCCATTTCAAGACATCCAGACGGCCTGGGACCACCTGAATAGCCGCGCCAGCAGAGGGACCGCTTCCCTGCTGCGCTTCGCGATTCTGCGGGCCTGCATCAGAGTCTGCAGACGCAGAATCATTGCCACTTGGTGGCGGCGCCGTACCGGCAACGCTGACAGTCAGCGTTGAATTCGCGGCGAGATTGTCCCGGCTATACAGGCTCATGCCCTGCTCTTGCCCATTGGACTGCAAGCCTTCGCCTGTCACTTGCACGGTGGGCGGCGCGACCAGAACGAGGCGCGCGCCGGGATAGACGGTTGGCAGTCTTACGGTGGCAGCATTTCCGCTATATGGCAGTTCGTACGAGAAGCGAACGCCGTTCTCGCCAGGACGAAACGCGTATGCCACGCTGTACTTATTTTTGCCGCGATCGATTGGCGCCTGGACCACGGGCATGCCCGATGGGCCCTGTGCTGCGATCTGTTTCAGATTTGCGCCTTCCGGAATTGCAAATTCAAAGTTGCCGTCCGCACGAAAATAGGCTAGCGCGGGCTGAGAGTCGTTCTTGATGGCATATTCTTCCCCAACCTCAAGGGTCGTGCCGTTCGGTTGGAAAATGACGAAATGTGTCCCCACGGAGATCGTTTTGGGATCCTTAGACGGCTCGAAGACCTCGACTTGCACCTGATTCTGCCCGGGGGGCAAAGGCTGATGAAAATTAATCCCGCGATAGACGGCACGGACCAGCATCGGCTGCGCTCCGATGGACGGATAGTCGAAAGTGAATTGGCCTTGCGCATCGGTCTTGGAGTTGAGAACCGGCTGCATTCCGCCCTGCAATTGGATCAGGATGACCTCGACGTCAGCCGCGGGTTTGCCGGTGGTGCCATTTTTTACGCTGCCGTGTACCGTCGCGCCGTAAACGAAAGAGCACGGCGTCAGCAGGCAAACGCAGAGTGCCAAACGCAGAACCCACGCGGACCTCATTGCGCACCTCGGTCCGAGGCAACTCGCTTGATCGCGCGAGGACGCCGCACCTGCGATTCCGTAACCTGATCGATTTCCGTGAGGATCAGCGCCGCTTCGTTCTCGAGAGAGGTCTTCATGGCTTCGAAGTCGTTCTCGGCATATTTTCCTGAGCGGAACTCGAACCGTAAATCGCGCAAATTGTCATAGAGCGTGTCGCGCCGCTCGAGCAGCTGATCCAGCTTCGAGCGACGCGGAGCAAGGTCTGAAGCATCGGGCTGAATATAAAAAATGAAAAGCCCGGTGGCGAGAGCCAGCGCCAGGCACGCGCCAAGAACGGCCCAATCCGCGGAGGCAATCGGAAAAACAGCGATGGATGTGAGAACCGTCAAAATTAATCCTCAGTATCGCGAGCAGCTCTTGCGCGCGCCCGCTCAAGCATTTCATTGGAAACGGAAGGTGCGTTGCCCGCTGCAGCCAAAGCAGGCTCGGGCCCTGGACGATTGCGCCAACGGGAAATGACGCTCAGGACCAGCACGAATCCTCCGATCAAAGCAAGTGCGGGAATCCACCACGCCACACGTCCAAATCCGCTATGCGGGGGCTCGGTCAGCACGGCTTGCCCATACTCCTGCACAAACGATTGAACGATGAGGTCATCGGAATTTCCCTGGGCGATGCGCTCGTCGATTTTCTTCAGCATTCCGAGGGCGGTATCGCAAGGCCCGGAGAACGCCCCACCGACGTGGTAGCAACCGCCGGCGGAATCGTTGCAGCCACCACACATGCATTTCACTTTCATGCCCAACTGGTGCGTGTGATCGAGCTGCTGTGCATCCCCAAACCCGGACAAAAGGGGCAGCGCACCGGCAAAACACAACGCGACGGCCAGAATGAGCAAACCGGGCCGTCGTATCTTTCGCAGTTTAGTCATGGCCTTCTCTGAACGTCGCAGACGGCGTCATTCCGTGCACAAGCGGCTCTGGCGCGGGCTTTTTCGCGCCAGACAAAACCAAAACCGCTCTACGATTCGGAAGCAGTGCCACTAGCGTGCCAAAAACAACGATAACGCCGCCGAACCAGATCCACTTCACCAGCGGATTCAAGTACGCGTGAATGACAGGCAACTTCGTGTCGGGACTCTGTCCTGCGTAAACGACGTATAAGTCCTCGCGGAGCGTCGAATAGATCGCCACCATCGTTCCGGTCTCGCCATTCGTCTCGAAGATCCGGCGCTCGGGATAAAGCATCATCAGCGGCTTATCGTTGACGAAGACTTCCACATTCAGGCGCAGGCCGGTGTAATTTGCTTCCGGCTTGCTATCGAAGCTCTGGAGAACGAGTTTGTACTTTCCGAGCTCCATGGAAGAACCAGGTTGCATTTCCTTCTGGACGTTTTGATTGAAGGCTGCACCGGCCAGCCCGATGAAGATCAACACCATGCCCATGTGAACGATGTAGCCGCCATAGCGCCGGGTATTGCGCATGGTCAATTCGATGGCGGAGGTCAGATAGGAAGCGCCGGAGCGCACTCGGATGACTTTTGCGCCCCGGTAAAATTCCATGACAATCGTGGCTGTGACGAAGAAGCACAGCGAAAAACAGATCAGGGAATAGAACTCGCGGTACCCAAGCACAAAGATGACAGCGCCTGAGACGACTCCGACCATCAGCGGCCAGGCAAAATTCCGTTTCAGACTCTCCACGGAAGTCTTTCGCCAAGCGAGCAGCGGTCCCACCCCGGTCAGGAAAAGCAGGAGCAGGCCGATGGGGATGTTGACTTTATTGAAGAAAGGCGCGCCCACGCTGATTTTGGAGCCCGAAAGCGCTTCCGACAAAACCGGGAAGAGCGTGCCCGAGAGAACGGCGATGCACGAAACCAGAAGAATCAAATTATTGAACAAGAAGCTGGATTCACGGGAGACGATGGCGTCCAGTTGGTTTTCACTCTTCAAGTAATCGCGATTCTTGAAATACGCCACAAGGCAAACCGCGAAAATGACCACGAGAAAGCCCACAAACCAACTGCCAATACTTGACTGCGCGAACGCATGGACTGAGCTGACAACTCCGCTTCGGGTCAGGAACGTGCCGAGAATGCACAGAAGAAAGGTCGAGAAGACCAGCCAGACGTTCCACACTTTCATCATGCCGCGCTTTTCCTGCATCATCACCGAATGCAGGAACGCGGTGCCCGTAAGCCACGGAAGCAGGGACGCATTTTCCACCGGGTCCCAGCCCCAGTAGCCGCCCCAGCCGAGGACCGCGTAGGCCCAGTGCGCGCCGAGGAGAATGCCAGCGGTCTGAAAGCCCCATGCGATCATCGTCCACTTGCGGGTGAGATGAATCCACTTCTCGCCGGGATAGCGCGCCAGCAGCGCCGCTAGCGCAAACGCGAAAGGAATCGTGAATCCCGTGTAGCCCGAATAAAGATTTGGCGGATGGATTACCATTTCTGGATATTGCAGCAGCGGAGTCAGACCGTTTCCGTCAGCGCGAGCCACAAGGTCCATCGCCCCATGAGCGCCGGGAACGGCCAGCGCCTTGAACGGGCTAGCGACGAAATTGTTTAGCGTCAGAAAAAAAATCTGGACGCCCGCAAGAATCACCCCCACATACGGCATCAATTCGCCGTTTTTATTGCGGTAAGCAATCAAGACAGAGAAAACGTAGATCGAGAGGAGAAAACTCCAGAAGAGTAGCGAGCCTTCCTGGCCAGCCCACAGAGCGGCAATTTTGTAAAACGTTGCAAGCGCGCGGTTGCTGTGGGCGACGACGTAGGCAGCGGAAAAATTATCACTGAAGAAGAGATATTCGAGGCTGAGAGTGGCGACAAAAATCAGACAGCAGGTGGCTATACCTGCCTGTCTCGTGCTTTTAACAAGGAGCGGATGGCGCGTGATGATCGCCGCAATCCCGCCTGCAAACGCAAATACCGCGCAAATGAATGCCAGGAGTAAAGCGAACGAACCGAATACATCCACGGGGCCTCCGCCTATCCCCCGGCTGAGCCGGGCCCGCTACCTATTGCTTTACCGCGTCGCAGTGGAAGGAGCGGCAACCGTTCCCCCCGGAGCCGCCTCGTACTTGGACGCACACTTTGCCTGAACAACTTCAGCGACAAAGCGCCCATCCGTCTCCCGGCCTTCGACCAACGCTTGCGATTTATCCACGAACGTGTCCGGCAGAGGATCGCTGCCCACATAACTCACGGGGAGCGACTTCCCTTCTCCGTCAAGAACGAAATCCACGCGGCCTGTGAATCGGCGAATGCTGCCAGGTGCCACGGTTCCTCCAACGCGGATCCGGTGCGAGAGGTCAGAACCATGAAGAGTCTGCAATTCCGCGATGGTGTGGTAGTACGTCTTGCTTTCGCCGTAGCCTAGCCATGCCAGAAAGGCCATCGAAACAACGATCACGGTAACTCCGATGCCGAATTTTGCCTGTTTCTTCACGGGTCGACTCCTACTCCAACTCCACAATATCCAAGTTTTCGATTCTATCACAGCCGGAAGATTGGCAAGCTGGTCGAAGTTCAGTTCTCGACCTGTCCGGTGGGGCTAGGGGTAAAGGCCGCCGGTTTATTTCACTGCGATGGGCGCGGCAAGCGCTACGCGCAAATGCTGAGCGGCCTCAGAAAAGCCGGAAGAGTCCAGGCCGAAGGGTTGACCACCATCGAGGATTACGGGACAACTTAGTTCGGCGCTAGACAATCCGGCGGACAGCGGCGCCAGTGATTCCGAAATCAGAAACACGCGCTTGGGCTTCAGCGATCGGCGAATGCGCGTCATCACCGACGAAACGCGTTTCTCAAGCAGCGACTCGCACACCAATGGTCCCGCCTGGCCACTTTCGAGCGGACACTCGAGTATGTGCGTCAGAAAAAAACCGCCGCGTTGAAACTCGCTGAGCACAGCATCTGCCGGCTTCCCCACGGGAGAGATTCCGACTGCCTCAAGCAGCCGGCTGGCTTCCCCTTCAAACTTTCCGGAATATAAGAAGTCTGCGTCGGCCAACGGCGAAAACCCGCCGAGTAGCAGCGTGCCAATGTGGATCGGGCGATAGCGCGTAGTCCATTCCAGGCGCTGAAGCCGGCGCGCAATGTGTTCGGGGGATGCGGGCTGTCCGCAGCCGTCGCAAGACAAGAAATCTGTGGGCATGACTTGTAATAGAGAATCGTAGTCCAGCGGAGGAAGGAGTGCAAATCACGCAAGGTTCGTGTCCAGCACTGTCCGCGAAATCACAGGCCCGCGAAAACAACCAATATTCGACGACGACGGCTGTGCGCCGGGGATGGTTAATTGGGTTTTGGCGTCGCACCACCGCCGTCGCGCGATCTTACGTGTACCTTCGCCTACAAACCCTGAAAGCGGATAAAAGTTGCGAGGACAACGACCTTTTTTGCGCGTTACAGTTGCAAAGCTTACGAGGAGACTGCGGCGTCGGCTGGAAGCTTGGACCGGAGGCACCACTTCAGCTCCTGGCTCAATTCGGTGATTTCCATACCGGGCATGACGATGAACTTGCAGCTCAACATTTCCCGTGGCTCATCGTCATCCGGCAACTGACAGGAAACGCGGCAATACTGGCAATCCTGATTCCAGCAAAACCGCCCGTAAGGAATCGTCTCCGGACTGATGAACTGAAAACATCGCAGTAGCGAGTTGCGCTCTGGCACCTGAAACTTCTTGCCCATCACGGTGATCTCCACAAGCTTTTCATAGGGGCGAAAGGGTTCCGACATAATGAGTCCTGTCCTCCGTAGACGGGTGGCCGTGAAAGCGCGGAAGGTGCCCCGATCCGGATCACTCTGATGGTTGCTCATCCAGAGTAGCCCGCGTGCGCGGAAGCGACAACGATTGCTCTCGGACAAGTTGCGAATGTGCTAAGGGGTAGACCCAGGACTCAAACAGACGTCAGGAACGTGGAATTAGCTGCCAAAATCGAAGAATTGCCCCATTTTGCGGAACTTTTCGTAGCGGGTATCCAGTAAATCTTTGGTCGGCTGTTGCGACAGGGCCACCAGCTGGCGATCCAACACTTCCCCGAGCAACTGCCCGGCGCCTTCCGGGTCGACGTGCGCCCCTCCTTCGGGTTCGGCCACGATTTCATCGACGATCCCAAGCTCTTTCAGGTCTTTCGCCGTGATTTTCAGCGCGGCTGCAGCTGTCTCTGCTTTTGTGGCGTCGCGCCACATAATCGCTGCACAGCCTTCCGGCGAAATCACGGAATAGAAGCTGTTTTCCAGGATATTGACGCGATCTCCGACGGCGATCGCCAGGGCGCCGCCAGAACCGCCTTCACCCGTCACGGTCACGATAATTGGAACGGGAAGACGCGCCATTTCTCGCAAGTTTCGTGCGATCGCTTCGGCTTGGCCGCGTTCCTCGGCGTCGATGCCCGGATAGGCGCCAGGAGTGTCGATGAAGGTGAATATAGGCCGGCCAAACTTTGCCGCGAGTTGCATGATCCGCAGCGCTTTGCGGTAGCCCTCGGGCTTTGGCTGGCCAAAATTGCGCAGCAGGCGCTGTTTTGTATCGCGGCCTTTTTGGTGGCCGATGATAGCGATGGGCCGTCCATGAAACTTCGCGAGACCGGTAATCAAGGCTTTGTCGTCGCCATAGCCGCGATCGCCGTGCAGCTCAATAAAGTCGGTGAAGAGCATCCCTATATAGTCCAGGGGGTAAGGCCGCT
Source organism: uncultured Acidobacteriota bacterium (assembly GCA_963833345.1). Lineage (GTDB taxonomy): Bacteria > Acidobacteriota > Terriglobia > Acidiferrales > UBA7541 > Acidiferrum. The sequence continues at coordinate 510,045 of CAWHXI010000002.1, forward strand.
GCGTGTGCCGTGCGATTTGGGCGCGCTGCCAGGGCCCAAGATGGCTGTAGAACTCCTTACGCAGCTCCGCCACCTGCTGGCGGATGCGTTCGAGCTCAGCGTCCGCCTCTTCATCGCCAGCCAGATGGCGCAATTCCTCAACGTCTTTTTCAAGACGTTCGATCTCGCTTTGACGATTCGCCTGTGCCGCCGGGGTTTTTGTCTTGTCCTTGGACTTCATCACATCACCCGTTCGATCGATTCGTCGCCCATGCATTCCCGGATTGCTGCGACTAGTTCGGGGCACGTCCGGACGCGCTGGTCGACCTGAAGAGTCGCCGTCGCGCCTTTTGTGTCGCAAAGATCCAGCGATACCAGGCTCGAGCCCCGATAGGAAGAGAGTATTTCTTCCAGGCGGTCAAGCAACTCATCGTTCAAATCTTCGAGTTTCATGCGAATGCGAAGTCCGGATGCCGGCTTTTCGGCGAGATCGCCTAGGCGCGCGGCTTCTTGCAAGGATAGCCGCGTGCCGGCTTCCTCAACCTGCACTCGTACCTTGAGCAAAAGCGGCGCTCCGGCCTTGAGGATCTGCTCCAGCCGCGCAAAACTTTCAGGAAAGGCAAGCATTTCCTGGACTCCAGTCATATCCTGGATCGTGAAGATGGCCCAGCGCGCGCCTTTTTTGGAGCGCATGGGTCGCGTGCCAACAATCAGCACCGCGACCGTGATTTCTTTGCCGTTACGCTGACCCTCGATTTGGTCGAGCGAAACACTTTTCAATTCCTGCAATCGCGATGCGTATTTTGCGAGTGGGTGTCCTGATACGTAAAAGCCGAGCATTGCATATTCGCTGGCAAGGCGTTCTGCCTCGCTCCACGGTTCTGCCTCGTGCAATTCAAAAGCGATACGTGCGGGTGCCGCAGCCGTGCCAAACAAACCGTGCTGCCCCGATTCGCGTATCCGCGAAGCCCGCTGCACCGCCGCCAGCGCGTCGTCGACGGACGCCAGCATGGACTCCCGCGGCCCCAGAGAATCCAGCGCGCCGGACTTGATCAGGCTCTCAAACACGCGCTTGTTTAGAAACTTGGCTTCGATGCGTTCGCACAGGTCATAGAGAGTAGTGAATTCGCCCGCGCTCAACCGTGAATCGCGGATGGCCTTCGCGGTATTCTCGCCAACGTTTTTGATCGCCGCGAGCCCAAAGCGGATGGACTCTCCAACCGGCGTGAAATAGAGATCGCTCTCGTTCACGTCCGGCGGAAGAATCGAGATGCTCATTCCCCGCGCTTCGTTGATGTACTTCACAGCCTTTTCCGCGTTGCCCGTTTCCGAAGTCAGCAGCGCGGCCATGAATTCCACCGGATAGTGCGTCTTCAAATAAGCCGTCTGGTACGCCAGCAGCGCATACGCGCAGGAATGGGATTTGTTGAAGCCGTACCCGGCGAACTCTTCCATCAAATCGAAAATGCGCTCTGCTTTTTTCTCTAGGACCTTGTTGGTAAGGCAGCCGGTGATGAATTTTGCGCGTTGCGCCGCCATCTCCTCTTTTTTCTTTTTGCCCATGGCGCGTCGGAGAATATCCGCCTCGCCGAGCGAAAAGCTCGCCAGCAGGTTGGCGATCTGCATGACCTGTTCCTGGTAGAGAATGACGCCATACGTTTCATCCAGAATGCCCTTGAGCTGGGGAAGCTCGTAGCTGACCTTGGTCTTCCCTTGCTTGCGGCTGATGAAGTCGTCGATCATGCCGCCCTGAATCGGCCCAGGACGGTACAGCGCGTTCAGAGCGGTGAGATCTTCAATACGCGAAGGCTGGTAGCGCCGCAAAATGTCGCGCATGCCGTGAGATTCAAACTGGAAAATGGCGGTCGTATCGCCGCGTGCAAATAGCTTGTAGGTCTGCTCGTCATCCAAAGTCAGATTGTCGATATCGACCTTTACGCCCCGGTTCTTTTCGATCATGCCCACGGTATCCTGCAAGACCGTGAGCGTCGTCAGGCCGAGGAAGTCCATCTTCAGCAAGCCGATGCGCTCAAGATCGTTCATGTCGTACTGCGTGGTGATTTCATCCCGGTTCGTCTTGTAAACCGGGACCACATCTGTTAGCGGACGCGGCGAAATAACGACTCCCGCCGCGTGCGTGGAAGCATGCCGCGCCAGTCCTTCCAGACGCAGCGCTACGGCCATCAAATCTTTTAACTTCTCATCGCTATTAATGGCGGACTTCAGCTGCGGCGCCTCGGAGAGAGCAGTTTCCAAGTCGATACCGAGAGTTGTGGGGATAAGTTTCGCCAGCCGGTCGACTTCCGCATAAGGAATCTCCATGGCGCGGCCGACATCCTTGACCGCTGCCTTCGCAGCCATGGTGCCGAACGTAATGATTTGCGCAACGTTTTCTCGTCCGTACTTTTGTGTGACGTACTCGATCACTTCGCCACGCCGCCGCATGCAAAAGTCGATGTCGATATCGGGCAAAGAAACGCGCTCCGGATTCAGAAAGCGCTCGAAGAGCAAATTGTATTGCAACGGATCCACGTCCGTGATGCGCAGCGCGTAACTGACAAGGCTGCCAGCAGCGGATCCTCGTCCTGGCCCTACAGGCACATCTTGCGCGCGCGCATAATGAATGAAATCCCACACAATCAGGAAGTAGCCTTCGTAGCGCATCTTCTTGATCATTTCGATTTCAGATGTCAGCCGCCGTTCGTACTCGGCCAGCGGGTTGTGCAATACACCCTGTTTCACCAGCCGCTCCAGATACGGCACACGCGTGGCAAAACCTTCACGCACCACTTTCTCAAAATAACTCCCAGCCGTGTGGCCGTCTGGAACCTTAAACTCTGGAAACGGGTTGGGGATGCGCTCGATTTTGACGTTGCAGCGCGCCGCTATGTCCACCGTTCGGCTAAGGGCATCCGGCAGTTCGCCAAACACTTGTGCCATCTCTGCCGCGGACTTAAAGTAAAACTGATCGGTAGCAAACTTCATACGATGAGTGTCGCTCATCGTCTTTCCCGTTTGGATACAGAGCAGAACTTCCTGCGCATGCGCATCCGTGTGATGAAGGTAATGGCAGTCGTTTGTGGCGACCAGGGGAATACCGGTTTCTTTCGACAGGCGGACCAGTTCGCGATTCACACCCTGTTCGATTTCCAGCCCTTGGTCCTGAACCTCCAAAAAGAAATTGCCCTTGCCGAAGACTTCTTGCAGCCGGTAAGCGTTTTCGCGGGCTTGGTCATATTTTTCATCGACCACCGCTTCCGTCACAGCGCCCCGCAAGCAGGCTGACAGCGCAATCAAGCCCTTGTTGTGCTTCGCAAGCAGGTCGTAGTCAATCCGCGGTCTGTAGTAGAAGCCTTCGAGAAATCCCGACGAGACCAGCTTGATCAGATTGTGATAGCCCTCGAGCGATTCGCAGAGCAGTACCAAATGATTGCTCCCGCGCATGCCCGGCTCGGCCTCGCCGCGGTCTTGTCCACTCGAGCCATTTGTTTTTTCACCGCGATCGTGGCGGCTGCCCTTCGCCACATAAACTTCGCATCCAATGATCGGCTTGACGTCACGCTTGCTGGCTTCGTTGAAAAAATTGGCGGCCGCGAAGAGATTACCGTGGTCCGTCACGGCCACCGCAGGCATTTTCTGCCGCGAAGCCTCGTCGAGCAACTCAGACGTCTCGCAAGCCCCGTCGAGCAGACTGAAATCCGTATGAACGTGAAGATGAACGAACTGCGGCTGGCCCATGGATCTCGATTCTAGAACGCTCTCGCTCGAATTGCGAATCGCATTCTCGCGATTTGCACAGGCGCGGACTTCTGCGCCCGTTCCTTATCTACGGCGGCCGCTTTTTTTGCTCGCCGCAGCGTGCTTCGCTTGCTCCCGAGCCGCTTTATGTTTTGCGGCCTGCTTCAGCATCACTGGATGGTTCTTATGGGATTGCCCGTGCACTGCCTTCGCCGGCGCGCCCTTTTCCGGTGCTGCCGCAGCACTGGAGGCCGCGGGCTGCTTTTCCGCGCTCTTCGCGGGTTTCTTTTCCTTTTCTTTCTTTTTCGGCTGCTCTTTGATCCCAGACAATTTGCGCAAGATCTTCACGCGCTCTTCCGGTGTCTTCCCCCGCCCTGTTAGCTGCATCGCGAAGACTTGTTCCACAATGGCATCGAACTTCGCCCCGCGTGCATAGCCCAGAGTTTCCAGCTCATTCGCCACCATGGGCAGCGCGGCGCGAATTGGCCGCCACTTGTTAAGATAAGCTCGAATTTTCGAGAGGGCCGCCGAATTGCTCGATTCCGCCAGAAGGTACACGATACGTTCGACGGGCAGCCTTTCCAGAAACTTGTAAGCATCCACCGGCGCATTCAGCTTGCGTCCGATCAGTTCCTTCTGGTCAGCAAGCACTTCCTTCTCGAAGTTCAATATGGCATCCGCTTCCGCTGATCGGAATCCAGCCTTCGAGAGAACGCTGCTCTGTTCCCGATCCTTAAGCCGCCCGAGAATGGCCAGCATCATCGGCGTCGCGAGCTTCGGACGAACCCCCGCCGTAAACAAATCCTCGCGAACTTTCATCAACCGTGCAATGGCTTCGTAATTCGGGTGTCGCTTTGCAAGAACTGGATGAATCGCTTCGAGCAGGTCGTGCTCTTCCCATTCCTTCAGGACCACGGCAGGGCGCTCTTCGCGAGCCACCGCCCGCAACTCCGCACCGGCGTCTTCCGGCGCAATGGTGTGATGCAAATCGCGTTCGATGGCCAGGTCAAACCATTCCTGCGTGCGGGCTTCGATTTTGAAGCCCATGCGCGCGGCAAAGCGCAGAACACGGAGCAGGCGCACGGGCTGATTAGTGAAGCTATGAATGGTAAGCGCGCGCACCTCGGCGCGTTCGACGTCCGAAAGTCCGTTCGTTGGGTCCAAAAGCAATCCGCGCGAAGCAGGATTCAGCGAGATGGCAATGGCGTTCAAAGAGAAATCACGGCGCCGCAAATCTTCCATAATGGTGGACCACCGGACCTCCGGCCGCGTTCCGGGGCGCACATAGTGGTCGTCGCGCGCCGCGGAGATGCTGCCGTCGCAGTCTCCAGCAAATAGAATTTCCACCTGGCGAAGCTTTTCATCCTCGGAGAGGATTTTTGCGCCGCCTTTCTCCAGTTCGCGGGCGATCTTCGACGGGTTCCCTTCCACAGTGAAATCGAGATCGCGCAGCGAGGCGCCCGTCACGAGGTCGCGCACCGTTCCGCCGGTCAGGTACACGTTGAATCCCATGGCGGCCGAGAGCTCCTGCACGCGCATCATGACCGCTCGCTGCTCCGGAGACAGCCGGCTTTCCAGCAAGAACATATAATCTGGCATCGCACTCCTTCACGTTCTGGATGCCCGCGCTGACTGCCGCAGAGGCAACCGCAATTTGGACCCAGGCCTACCGCGCATTAAGCACGCGGGTGATGCGCCTTGTAAATCTGTTTCAAACGCTCTTCCACTACATGCGTGTAGATTTGGGTCGTGGAAATGTCTGCGTGTCCCAGCATGAGCTGTACCGACCGCAGGTCCGCGCCGCGTTCCAGTAAGTGCGTCGCAAAGCTGTGGCGCAGCATGTGGGGCGTCAGCGCAACCCGCAAACCAGCGCGCCTGCCGTACGCCGACAGTATCTTCCATACTCCGACCCTGCTGAGCGAATTCCCCCGCCGGTTCACGAACAGAGCCTGACTCGAAACACCTTTCCCCAAAAGCTTCGGCCGGGCTTCGCGAAGGTACTTTTCCACCATTCCCAACGCCTTGCGTCCGGCCGGAACGATGCGCTCCTTGTCCCCTTTGCCAATGCAGCGAATGCAGCCGACTTTCGCGTCGAGATCGGTAACCCTCAGCCCAATTAGTTCAGAAACCCGCAGCCCGGTGGAATACAGCACTTCCAGCATGGCGCGGTCCCGCAGACCAAAAGACGTTTTTGCATCCGGCTGCGCCAGCAAACGCTCGACTTCCTCGAGCCTCAAGTAGCCTGGCAAGGTGCGCCGGATCTTGGGCGACTCGAGATTCAGGGACGGATCCGTAGTGATAAGCTCCTGAACTTGCGCGAACCGGAAAAAATTCCGTAACGTGACCAGGTGTCGCGCCACCGTCCGGCTCTCCAGCTTTTCCCGGTACAGACCGGCGAGAAAATCCACTAAATCGTCGCGGCTCACGCTCACGAGCGTCAGCTTTCGCTTTTGAGCGAATACGTTGAACTTCGCCAAATCGCGCTGATAGGCCGAGACGGTATTGAGGGAAAGTCCCTTCTCCACCTTAACGTGCGTCAAGAATAGCGATATGGCTGGCGTAATTTCCATTAAGGCTCCGCGTAACCGTTCCCGGCGCCTGCTCGCCGCCGCGTGGCGATGCCGTACACTTCTTGGATTTCAGAACAACGAAAAAGCCAGGCGAGCGCCAAATAAAGAGTCGTCGCTCCGACGATCAGGCCCGAAAAAATGAGAAGCTGAATGAGGAAGCGCGAGTGCATCGTAAACTCTGTATAGCGATTTCCAAACCAGCACGCCACTCCCATGATGCTCGCGCACAACGAGGTCTTACCAAAGGATCGCAGAATCTCCATCGTTCCCATTTGCCCGTAGCGCAAACGAAAAATGACAAAAAGCGCGAAGAAATCGAAGAAGCAGGCAATGGCCGTGGCCAGTGCAGGGCCTCCGTTCTTCAAGCGATTGAAGAAAAACTGCATAAAGACGATATTCAGAACGACGTTGATGACCAACGAGATGGAAGCGACGATGACAGGCGTTTTTGTATCCGAGGTGGAGTAGAAGGCAGGCACCACCAGTTTCACACTGGCCAGCGCCGGCAAACCTATGGCGTAGTACAGCAGCGCCCTGGCCGTCAATCTCGTCGAATTCGCGTCGAACTGCCCGTGCTGGAATAGCACGCGAACAATTGGCTCGCGCAAGATCATGAGCCCCAACGCCGCCGGCACCGTGATGAACGCCACGATGCGCACAGCAAACGCGAGTGTCTTCTTAAGCGATTCGTAGTCTTTGGCCGCCGCCTGATGCGACATCATCGGCAGGATCGCCGTCGCCACGGCGATTGCGTATCCCCCAAGAACTAGTTCCATGGTGCGGTCTGCAATGGTCAGCGCCGCCAAACTTCCTATGGGCATAATAAGCGCCGTCGCAAACCGCGTATCAACGAAGAGATTGATCTGTCCTATGCCTATTCCGAAGAGCCTGGGAATCATTAGTCGAGCGACGTTTCTGATCCCCGGATGCGAGAAGGAAACCCCAAAACTAAACTTCATGCCCTTTTGTACGAGGAGCGGTACCTGTATCAGGAACTGCAGTACGCCTCCAACGAGAACTCCGACGACAATCGCCGTTGCCGCGTTCTTAAAATGACTACGAACGAACGCAAACGTAAACAGGATGGTTGCCAGATTCAAGAAGACTGGAGTCGCCGCGGGTAGCCCAAAGACATGGAAACAGTTCAAAATGCCCATCGCGAGGGCTGCCAACGAGATGAAGAACAGGTAGGGAAAGACGATCCGGTTCAGCTCAACGGCTTGGCCACCCTCAATGTTTTTCCCGGCAAACAAGTGCACGACCTGGGGAGAAAAGACCATTCCGAGGACGGTAATCACGGCCACGACAAGCGCCAGCGTCCAAAAAAGCTTGTTCGCAAAATCCCAGACTTCTTCCTTGGACTTCTCTCGCATGTACGTAGTGAAGACAGGGATGAATGAAGCGGTCATTGATCCCTCAGCGACCAAGCGGCGGAACAGGTTGGGAATGCGGTAAGCGAGATAGTAAGCGTCGGCGACGGGAGTCGTTCCGAGGAGAAGAGCTATGCGCTGCTCACGCACGTAGCCGAGAACTCGACTTACGATAGTAACCAGGGAGATGATCGAGGCCGATTTGAGGATATGCTTTTTATCGGTCAACGGCCGGCGCTCCGGGACCTAACCCTAATGAAAACAATAGGTTGACAGGCAAAACGCGCTTAACATAACATACATCTTGATTATTCGCAAATTTTGGCCATTCCGGCGTTTTACAAACTGATTTCTTTGAAAAACAGAGCCCCAGCCTCTACTCACAAGAAAGTCGTCCTTGTCCTCGCCGACAAGAAGCCCGTCCGCGGCTATCTAAACCCCTCTCGGCTCGGGCAGGCCGACCCCATCGACCTTCTGACACCGGATGGCGAACACCAGGAGATTCCTCTCGCCAGGGTGCGCTCGATTTATTTTGTGCGCGAGTTCTCCGATGAGTTTGAACCCGAGCGCAAAGCATTCCTGAGCCGGCCCAAGCTGGACGGCCTCTGGGTCCGACTGCGCTACAGCGACGGGGAGACGATTGAAGGCGTGGTCCCAAATGATTTGCTCACCATGCTCGATAACGGCATCCAAATCACCCCACCCGATTTGAACTCGACGACGGATCGCATTTTCATCCCGCGCGCCGCCCTCACCGAATTGACCGTGCTCGGTGTCGTCGGTATCGCCCGCCGCAAACCCGCGGCCGCCGCTGCGGCTGCAAACCAGCCTCGGCTTTTCAACGAATAATCCCGGCTCGGCTGTACTTCCCTCTTCTCGCTGTGCGAGACTCGCACCCAGCGGTAAGGAGCTGTTTCTATGTCCATGAACCTCTCTGAGATTGCCCAAAAACTCGGCTGCCGTCTCGACGGCCCTAGCGAGACGCCCATCCACGGCATCGCGGGGATCGAACACGCCGAACCTGGCCAAATCACTTTTCTCGCCAACCGGCGCTACTTTCCTCTTCTCAAGACGACGCGCGCCTCGGCCGTGCTCGTCGAGGAAGGTATCAGCATCGAGCGCGACGCCAGCTTGCCCCGTCTCGCCGCGTTGCGTACGGCGAACCCGTACCTCGCCTTCGCCCACGCTATCGAACTTTTCTATCAAGCGCCTCGATACGCGCCCGGATTCCATCCTACGGCACTCATCGCGAAGTCCGCCAAAATCGGGGCAGGCGCACACATCGGTCCTTACTGCGTGGTGGGAGAAGATGCCCACATCGGACGTAACGCCGTTCTGCACAGCTTCGTCACCATCTATCAGGGCGCCCGCATTGGCGATGACTTCTTTGCGCACTCGCACGCCGTGGTCCGCGAATTTTGCCGCATTGGAAACCGCGTGATCCTCCAAAACGGAGCGATCATCGGCGGCGATGGCCTTGGCTTCGCCAAGCAAAAAGACGGCACCTGGTACAAAATGCAACAGTCCGGCCCCGCCGTTCTCGAGGACGACGTCGAGGTCCAGGCGAATGCGTGCGTTGACCGCGCTACCGTTGGAGAAACCCGCATCGGCCACGGCACCAAGCTAGACGACCTTGTCATCGTCGGCCATGCGTCCCGAGTGGGTGCTAACACCATGCTCTGCGGCCAGGTAGGCCTTGCAGGCTCGACCAAGGTCGGCGATGGCTGCATTCTCGCTGGCCAGGTGGGCACCGCCGGTCATCTCAACATCGGCGACGGTTCTGTCATCACCGCAAAAAGCGGCGTTCCCAATGACGTCCCGCCTCGCTCGATGTTCTCCGGCTATCCAGCCGTCGACAATCGCCAGTGGCTGAAGACTGTCGCCGCCCTAAATCGCTTGCCGGAACTCCAGAAGCGTGTTCGCGAATTAGAGGCCGAACTGGAACGCCTTGGCGGCCGTCCGCGTTCTCCCGGTCCCCGTTAGCCCTCCGAAGCCCCCGGGAACCCGAGTGGACGCTGATCGGGTGGCAAACCGGCCGCCATCGCATCATGCACCCGCTGATTCAGAGTATCCCGTTCTTCCCAGCTATATTTTGAAGCGTCGATCGGATCGAGAAACTCGACAAGAATCTCTCCAGGGTGTACCACCATGGAGCGCTTTGCCATCACCCGCTGTGCCCCGGAACAAAGCACCGGTACGACTGGAACACCAGCTTTTATAGCCAACACCACGGCGCCCTTCTTGAAATCCTGCAGCCGCCCGTCGGGACTTCGAGTCCCTTCCGGGTAGATCAGAAATGATTGCCCTGCCCGCATAGCTTCCGCCGCTTTTTCCACGCTGGAAATCGCAGATTCGCGATCTTTGCGATTGACTGGAATAAAGTGGGCCAGCTTAAACGCCTGTCCCACGATCGGCCATTTGAAGAGCGATTCTTTCAATAACACGGCGATGCGCCGGGGAATGGCCCCAACCACGGCTGGAGCATCCGCCGAACTGGTGTGGTTCGCCACGAAGAGGCAAACTCCCTCAGGAATCTTTGCTGTCCCCTCCACGCGGACCCGCACCCCGACCGCCCTCACAAAAAACATCACGCCCTTAAGCCCAGCCCAATAAAGCGGATCGATGTGCCGCGACACCAGCGTGTAGAGCAACAGCGGCGGCCCAAGTATCAGGATGTACATCGAAAGAAAAACCGCGATGAAAAGCGTGCGGAGCATGCAATACGCAGCACTCTCTCGAATCCTGCCCCGCAGGTCAAGCGCTACCTAAAAACCGCATGCCAAATCCGGGACCCTTTCTAATCTGAAATCCTCTGGCGACACAGAACCCAGAATAGAACGTTAGGAGATTAAGAATTCGTCCCCTCCATTCCGTATCGATTTCCGTCCGCCTTGAAAATATTTATTGACAGAGTTATATCGTCGGTGATCATCCCCGGCTCTCTAAGCGCATTTCGAGTTTCGTATTTCGGGTTTCGCCTTTCGCGTTAGTACAAATCCATTTCTAAGAGGCTTCCATGACCAATAAGAATTCCAGCACTGGCATCGCCCCGCGCTGCCAGTTTCAATTTTCCGACGGCCGCTGCTGCCGTATGTTGCGCAGCCCGGCCCATTCTTCCTTCTGCGCCTTCCATGCCAGGCAAGAACTGCAACGCCTCGAGTCCCAGCGCCTGGGCGACGAAATCTCCGCCTCCCTCAACGGCAATTTCCTCACCGCCACCGACATCAACCACGTCCTCGGCAAACTCTTCATCGCCGCCGCCCAGAACCGTATCTCCCTTCGCAAAGCCGCCAACCTCGCCTTCCTCGGCCAGGTCACGCTCTCCTCGATCCCCCTCGTGAAGCAGGAGTTTCAGTTCGAGTACAAATTCAACCAATGGCGAGAAGCAGTGGCCAACGCCGCGCCACTCTCCCGTCCCCCCTCCCTCACCGATTCCAATTCTTCTCCCGAATACCCCGCTGAGACCCCTGAACCAGACTCGCCTGAAGGAGAATGACGGAGGATCCATACCATGGTATCGGGCCGGTTCATTAGTTCCTTACGGACGGTTGCTAGCACTGCTCTGGCTCAACTTTCGGATCGCGCGTGACCTTTCGAGAACCGATGCCCAGCGCGTGGGACACTTCCTACAAGCCGTCTCGTTACCTATCTTGATCGCGACTCGGAAGTTCTTGAACTCTGAAGCATTTGGAAAGCATCGTCGGAATCCGTGGTTGCAATCTTCATTATACTATACTAGGGTATATTATATTTGGGAGGATGAAGTGAATGGCGCACACAACGAAGGACAAAGCGAAACTCTTGAGTCGAGTTCGGAGGATTCGGGGACAGGTGGAAGCCATTGAGCGTGCGCTCGACGGTGAACAGGAGTGCTCCGGTGTGCTCCAGCTCATGGCCGCCTGTCGTGGCGCCTTAAACGGCCTGATGGCGGAAGTGCTGGAGGGGCATATCCGATTCCACGTCCTCGATCCGAAGTCTGCCAAGAATGCTTCGCAAGCGGAAGCAGCTGAAGAACTCATCGACGTAGTGCGGACCTACCTAAAGTAGTCGCGCAAGCGGTGAGCATTTCGCAGAAAAGGTGACTCCATCATGACCCAAGCGCAATTGAAACAAGCTGAAGCAGTTAGGAATATCGACGCAGTCGAAAAACTGCCGTCGTCAGATCACGCCGACTATGAAGACGGTCACGAGCACGAACATGGACTGAATTGGCGAGAGATCAACCGAGTCCTGTTCGTGGCGGCCGCGGCAGCGGCCATTTGGTTTCTAGATGGCCCGCGAAATCCTTATGTAACTGGTATCGGCGTAATCTGTGCGATCGTTGGCGGTTTCCCAATATTCCATGAAGCCTACGAGAACATCGTTCAGCGCCGCATGACGATGGAGCTCTCCATGGCTATCGCCATCGTGGCCGCCATGGCGATACGTGAAATATTCACGGCCCTCGTCATCACGCTATTCGTTCTGGTCGCCGAAATTCTTGAAGGACTGACGGTAGGGCGCGGGCGCAGGGCAATCCGTCATTTGGTTGGTCTTTTGCCCACGACCGCCACGGTGCGCAGAAAGGAATCCTGGCAAGACGTTGAGACGAAGGAAATCGCTGCTGGCGAAATCGTTCTCGTGAAACCTGGTGCTCGAATTCCGGTGGACGGGGTTGTTGCCGGAGGCCATTCTTTCGTCGATCAGGCAACGATCACGGGCGAATCGATGCCTGCGGAAAAGAGCAAGGGAGCGTCGGTGTACGCCGGAACGATCAATCAATCCGGCGCGCTCGAAATCCGCGTAGACCGGATGGGGCGTGACACTACATTCGGCAAGATCATAGACGCTGTTGAACGGGCGGAAAAGTCCCGTGCTCCCATTCAAGGAATCGCAGACCGTCTTGCTGGTTATCTGGTTTACTTCGCACTTGGAGCCGCGGCTCTTACATTCTTGATTACACACAATATGCGCTCGACGATTTCTGTCGTCATCGTTGCCGGTGCGTGCGGGATTGCCGCGGGAACACCGCTGGCAATTCTTGGTGGAATTGGACGCTCCGCGCAACTCGGTTCGATCATTAAGGGCGGCCTCTATCTGGAAGCACTCGCGACCATCGATACGATTCTTCTCGACAAAACGGGAACTCTAACCTATGGCACCCCCGAAGTGGCTGAAGTTCGTCCTGTTGAAGCAGTTCCGGTTGCTTCCTTACTGCAAGCGGCCGTGACTGCGGAATCGCGCTCCGAGCATCCTGTCGCGAAGGCGATTCTGAAGAAGGCGTCAAACTTGGGAATCTCTGGTGAAGAGCCTGAAAGATTCGATTACACGCCAGGAAAAGGAATCGTTGCGGTTCATCGCGGAGTGGAAATCATCGTTGGGAATAAGCTCTTTCTTGAGGGACACAGGATCGCACTCCCAACCAACACAGTCTCGCAGACGGAATCGGAGATCTTCGTGGCGAGACAAGGCAAGTTCCTTGGAACTCTGGTCGTCGCCGATACGCTTCGGCCCGAAGCAACAAAGGCTATACAAGATCTCAAATCGATGGGATTGAAGACAGTGCTTCTAACAGGAGATTCCAAGGTCGTCGCTGAGGATATCGGAAGAAAACTGGGCGTAGACGAGATTGCCGCTGAACTCTTGCCGGAGGACAAGCTTGCATTCATTAGCCGGCTCACCGCGGCGCGCCACAACGTCATTATGGTGGGCGACGGAGTCAATGACGCTCCCGCTCTAATGAAGTCTACCGTCGGAGTAGCGATGGGCGCTGGTACAGACGTTGCGCGAGAAAGTGCGAATGTCGTCCTCATTGGCAATGATCTCTCAAAACTCGTCGAAACTCTCTCGATCGCGCGGCGCTGCCGCCGCACGATCATGCAGAACTTTGTCGGAACGCTGGTTGTTGACAGCATCGGCGTCGGCTTGGCCGCCTTTGGATTTCTAAATCCTCTTTTGGCGGCTTTTATCCACGTTTCCTCGGAAATGACTTTCATCCTGAACTCTGCCCGCCTACTCCCACCGGTCTCTTCAGCCAAGAAGCTGGTTCGCGGAATCTTTTCTCAACCGTCCACGGTCGCACAGGACTAGGCGAGAACTTATGTGTGCTAACTCGACACATCCTCTGGCAACGAAGCGGCTCGTTATCGGACATCTCACCATTTGCCAAGGATGTTGTTGTGGAAACACCGAAAACGGTCGGCCCCCGGTTCCTGTGGACTGGCTGAAAAAGGAGTGGCGGGCCAGAGGGTTGCTGAAGAGGGTTCAATTGACGATCAGCGGCTGCCTGGGACCGTGTGACCTTCCCAACGTGGTGACTATCTCGAACGAGAAGGGGACCCAGTGGTTTGGAGAGATTACACAATTCGAGCAATACCGGGATCTCGTTGACTGGGCGGCTCGATCCAGGGACGCGGGCGAATTGCTCCCCCTTCCAAAAGAATTTCAACAACACACGCTTCATCCGTTTCGCAGGCAAGGCGGGCGGTCTGGATGATTTGTTGTATGGAAATAGGGCCGGAATTGAAAGCAACCCATGTACATTGCGAGTCGGGCTATTCGGAAGTTAAAGTCCGTTGTGGATTGGTCCCGACAAACGCGCTTGTATTAACATTAACTTGTCTGGCCACCTTCCGGGTGTCGGCAATCCGGAAACTGCGCGCTACGACACAGAGAGACGGCGCAGCTCACGCTCGGCTCCGCATATCCACTAGTAAAGCGTCTCCGCTCGCTAACTCCTTTGGAATCCGCACTTCCAAAAACATGCCTACAAACTCTCTGGAATGAGCAGTTCCAAAACATTGGACTTAAAACCCTTTAGAATGAACATTTACAGGAAAACAGGGAGGGGGGTAGGGGTACGTCGACCGCGTTCGCCAATCACATGGCCTGAGCCCGGCGAGAGGTACACATCAAGCATGTAAGCCCGCGCTCTTAACTCTGTCCCACTAGTCTATGGACTTTCAGTATGCCCAGTAAGGGCCCACGCCGCCAGGGGTGTTCTGCCCTTCAATGGCCGTGTATACGGTGCGGCCGAAAAAGAAAGGCAGCCCCCAATCGAACGCGTACATGAATGCTGGGGTGCTGGAGGTTGGCCCGCCCAATCCGTTGGCTACCCCGACAGTCTGGCTGGCCGTAAGAGAATCAGCATTTCCTACGCTGAAATTGATGGACCCGCTCGCTCCATTCGCTCCTTTGTTTGTCGCGGAAAAATTCTGCGTCGCGGCTGGGCAATACCAGAACGTAGCATCGGCACAAGTCGGCATTCCCGTGGTGTTTGAATCCAGGAAATAAATGGCGTTTGAGCCCGTGTCAAGGAAGCCCGCGTCTTGATAGGTCACGTTATTGAAGACCGTCGTGAAATTTCCACTGGATGGATCGATCGTATAAACCGTTGCGCTTCCAAGTCCGTTATTGGTTTGCGTCCCGATGCCAAAGATCATCGAACCGCTCACGCTCGTCTCCGCTCCTGTTACCGACGGCAATTCGATGATGACGCCGTTATTATCCTTCGGAAACAAAACAATTGGATTCTGCACCTGGTTGGACAGACTCTGTGTCGTGCTCTGTGTCGTGAGTTCACACCCCGCAGTTGGACATGCGAAGTACAACCCCGGGTTGGATGGGCCACTCACAGTGCAAGCAGTGCCGCAATCTTGCGCAGCAAGCCCAACTCCCAATATGCCGTTGGCGCCCAGAGTGGAGAGATCATCTTCAGGCGCACCAAAACTTGTACAAGCATTCGGTATCGTCGAGAAATTTGAGCTGCCGATAACCTGAATCGGCAGAGCCTTCGCCTGCTCACCGGCGATTGTCATATCCGCCGTCTCGACCGGTCCCCATGTGATGCCATCCACAAAGGGAAGGCACTCGACAATTGGATCGCCATTGGATGCGGTCTGTTGCGGCAGCGAAATCGTAAGCGCCGAGGACAATATCCTCAACCCCGGCGAGCCAGTGTCAACCAGAATGCCACCGATCGTCTGACAGGTTGTCGTGCTGCCGGGAGCGCACACCGTTACGCTCGTGAATGCGCCGTTGATGTAGGGAGAGTTGAGCGGAGGGGCCGCAGTCGGTCCAGTATTGACCGTTATAGCCTGCACGTTCGCTGTGGAGCCGCCGCCTCCGCCACCGCCGGTGTTACTACCATTGCTGGTTCCACTGCATCCCGCCGTTGCGGCCAGGGCTCCCGCCAAACTCAAATATAGGAATCTTTGCAACGTGACTCGTTTCATCGGATATCCTCGGCGTGCACACCCGCTGGCAACATCTGAGGAACGTAGGCTTTCCCCAGGAATGACCTCATGTGTCCTGATATTTGAACCACCAAACCAGACTGCTGGATCAGCATCGGCCCGTGGCCGCGCCGCTGCGCGCGTTGAGCCTGTTCAGCTTGCGCAAATTGGTCAAAGTAGGTGCCTAAAAGCTGCCTCAAGTCAGGATGGAAAGGTCCTTGCCACGTAACGGCAAACACCTTTCCGGCAGGAGAAACATATTCCTTCACCGCTACGCCCGTGGATGCCTGGATCTCATGAATTGTGTACGAATTATTGCTGGACGTCCGCAGGCTGCCTTGCATTTTCGCCTGATCCGTCTGCACCGATGTCACGTCGCCTCCCAGCGAGGCTGACGCAGGAAACGGCAGCAGAAGCATCGCAAATATGCCGCGTGTAATTCTCGAATTCATAGTGTGTCCTCTACCATAGATGTTCGGTTTCTCATGGCTAGGTTTCGGCCCATTTCTGCCTAAGTGAAATTTCCAAAATGGATTTCGTGCCACCGCTCGTCTGACTTTCTATCGTTGAGGGGCTGGGAGTCCCAAGATCTCTTGTAGCATGCTTTCAGACTGCGGATGCGTGAGGTGTTCTCGGCTAGTTAAGGTCCTCATGAATCTTGATGATGGGCAACGGGTGATGGTTGCTTCAAAAGAGATGATCTTGGAAGTTTACGGTACGTTCTTATCGGCCCGTCAGTGACTTGCGGCTGTTTGCGTAACGCCGTGAAGCAAACCCTCACGGATATGCCGGGCCTTCTCTCCCGCATGAGAGTCCTCGGCGACCTGATAGAGCACTTCTTTTTCTTCACCCAGCTTGAACTGTAGAGTCTGCTCCTTTTCCTCGCGGCGGATGCGCACTTTCACCGTCTCCCCCGGCTGACGTTCGCGCACCCATCGACCGAGAGAGCGCGGCACGTCGCCGCCGTTCCAATTCACAATCACGTCTCCAGAACGCATCCCGGCTTCCGCGGCAGAGCTGCCATCGTCGACCGCGCGCGCCGTCACGGTGCCTCCGGAGTCACGCTCAACCGAAAATCCGAGCACCGCCCTCTTGTGTTCGACCGTTCGCAATTCTAGTCCGGCAAGCCCAAGTATCTGCTGATAAGGAAGCGGTCCTGGTGCCGCAACATAGTCCCTGAAGAATTCTTCAAATGATCCGCCCGCCACCTTCTCTGCTTCTAGCCGAATATCCAAACTGTCGCGGTAGGTCTTCCCCTGCTTCGCGAAGTCCACATTCAAGCCGCGCAGCACGTCATCCAGACTTTTTTCGTTGTTCGTGCGGTCCCGAATCAGAATGTCCAGCAGGTCTCCCAAGACCTGTCCTTTCGTATAATAGGAAACGCTTTCGTCCGGCGCGTTATAGAGCGAATATTTTTCCAGCCACGCATCCAGGCTCGATTGCTCAGCGCTTTGCCAGCGGTTTGCTGGCCGCGACTCCAGCTCGCTGATCTGATCTCCCAGATCCTCGTAGAACCGCTCCTTGTTCCAGATTCCGCTCCGCGCCAGCGTGTACGCGCCGTATGTGCTTGTCACGCCCTCCGCGAACCACAGCGCCCGGGTGTATTGCTCCTTAGTAAAATCCACCGGCTCCAGCGTCGACGGCCGGATGCGCTTCACATTCCACAAATGAAAAAACTCATGCGCTGCTACTCCCGACAGGTATTCATCGGATGGAATGCCAATCGCCGTCGAATTGGCATGTTCCATCCCTCCGCCGCCCGCACCCTTTCCGATGTGCAAAATGAAAAGGTAGTGTTCAAACGGCGCGCCGTCCATCAACTTGAGCTCGTAATTGCAAATGCGGCTCAGGTCGCCCTCAATCCTCTTCTGACTCCAGTCCTCGCCATGAACCACGGCGCGGATGTCCACTGGTACTCCCGGCAAGCTGAATTCCTTGAAATTACTGATTTCGATTGGAGCGTCTGCAAGCGCATCGTAGCTTTTGGCTTCAACATTAAAAGTGCGCACCCCTCCCGAGGAAACCGTGGCAACATGCGTCGCGCTGGCCACGTTCCATGCCCCCGGAACATCCGGCAAAGCAAGCTGTACATCTTCCCCGCGTCGTTCCTGTACATAAATAAGAATCATCGCCGGATTGATGAAAGCATGTTCTCCGTTGAGCTGGGTGGCAAAAGGTCCAATGTCATCCCAATACGTCGCGTAGCGAATCGTAATGATTCCCTGCCCCGCAACTCGCCAAGTTTCCTTGTCCACTTTTTCAATCGGCGCTATCGCTGATCCCACGAAGGCTACGACCTGCTGCACATGGCTGCTAAAGTCTCGGATTTGATACAACGCATTCCATGCAGGCATTCGTACCGTGACTTCGCCGCTGACGTCGGGAATTGTCACCGTTACGTGGAAGAGGTGCTGCTCCGGATGACTGATCGACACTTCATAATGAATCGTCGCCCGGCTTTGGCCCGTCCAGCCAAACGCGCACACTAGCAACGCCATAACAGGGCGTAAGGCCCGACCACGCAACGACTTAGTTGTCACCTGGTATTTGCCTCGGAAGAAACCTGCAGCGGCTGGCCTAACTTGGCTAGCAATTTTTCGCAGAGACCGTCGAAGCTGCCGTTGGACATCACGAGCAACACATCGCCGGGCTCTACTTCCGCCGATACTTGGTCCGCGATGGCGTCGGCGCTGGGAAACACTCGTGCACTCTTCCCCAACCCGCGCACGCTTTCAGCAACCGCTTCGGGTTCAAGCCGGTTGTCGTCGCCCAGTTGTTGCGCACGGAATACTCCGCCCAAAATGACGCGATCTGCCAGTGCCAACGCCACCGGCAGTGTTTCCTCAAATACTTTCCGCCGCATCGAATTCGACCGCGGCTCAAGGATCGCCCACAGCCGTCGCCCGGGCAATCGCGCTCGCGCAGCCTCAATCGTCGCGCGCACGGCTGTCGGATGGTGCGCGAAATCATCCACCACGAGCACGCCGCGCACTTCCCCTTTTACGTCCATGCGCCTTTTCACGCTGCGAAACGTCGCAAGCGCTTTTGCCAAATCATCCCTGCTAATCCCGCGGCCGTAAGCCACCGCGACCGCCGCCATCGCATTTAGCACGTTGTGACGACCGCTTGCCGCGAGCGCAAATTCGCCAAAGAGCTTGCCCTTATACGCGACGCGAAACCGCATTCCTCCGCCATCCACCGCCAAATCGCCCGCAACCCAATCGTTCCCCGCAGAAAACCCATACGTCTCCACCGGACAAAACGCCTTCTCCGCAGCACGCCGCAAAGCCGGCCCCGATTCTTCCGTATCTCCCCAAATCACGACGCGCCCGCGCCGTGGCACGAGATTCACCAGCCGTCGAAACGCCAGCTCATACGTTTCAAAGTCCCGGTAAATATCCGCATGATCGTACTCGACCGAAGTGATGATCAAATCATCTGGATGGTAATGAAAAAACTTCGGCCCACGGTCCCAAAACGCCGTTTCGTACTCATCGCCTTCCAAAATAAATTCTTCGCCGCCACCCAATCCGTAACTCTTCCCAAAATTCTCGGCGACGCCACCTACCAGAAAATTCGGCGTCTTGCCCCCTGTGTGAAAAATCCAGGCCAGCATCGCAGTCGTCGTTGTTTTCCCATGCGTGCCGCTCACCACTATCGAGTGCCGCCCCGGCAAAAACACTTCTTCCAGAATCTGCGGCATCGAGCGGTACGGAATCTTCCGGTCCAGCACTTCTTCCAGTTCCGGATTCCCGCGCGCAATAATATTTCCAACCACAACTAGATCCGGCGCGGGCGTCAAGTGCGCCGCGTCAAACGTGTGAAAAAACGAAATTCCCAACTTCTCCAACAACGTGGAAGCGGGCGGATATACTCCCGAGTCCGACCCCGTCACGCCATAACCATGTTCGCGCAGCATTCCCGCAAGCGGCGCCATCGCCGATCCTCCAATTCCAATCACGTGAACGTGCTTCGCATCGCTCATAGGACAACTGCCGGTTCAAGAATCTCCAGCTCTGCTTCTCCACTTGCTTTGAGATGCGCCTTGACTCCCAACGGTACCGTCAACATCGGCCGCGGCGTATGCCCCACTGCGGCGCCATAGACAATTGGCACTCCCAGCACACCCAAAATTCTCGTACACACGTCGCGAACCGAAGCACTGCCGGACATCGGCGGACCGCAATCCGGAAATTCGCCGAGCACGAACCCGCGCACGCCCTCGAATTTTCCCGCCTGCTTCAAATGCATCAACGCTCGATCCACTTGCCACGGTTTCATTCCGCGATCCTCGAGCAATAATATCGAACCGCGCGTATCCAATTCCCAGGGCGTCCCCAGCGTCGTTTCCACCAGCGTCATGCATCCGCCAAGAACACGTCCTTCGGCTTCACCGCCAGCCAGCGTCTCGCCTCGCAACTTCAAATTCCAGCCGCAGTCAACCTTTCCAATCGCGGCAAGCAGCGACTCCCTGTCATAACCGTTCGCCACACTGTCGCCTGCTTCCAACCCTGCGGCCAGCATCGGCCCATAAAATCCAACCCATGCGTAACGCTTCCAAAGATAAGCCTGCAGCGACGTCAAATCGCTATATCCCAAAATCACTTTTGGCGCGTCTGCGCGTTCTATCGCAAGACCGTCGAGGAGGTAGTTCGAACCATACCCACCTCGAATCGCTACCAGCGCATCCACATCATCGCGCTCTATCTCGCTTAGAAGCTCAGCTCGCCGCCCCGTTAGCGATCCCGCGAAGTATCCGTCAGGCGTGAGCGGCGTCGAATCGGCAACTTGAAATCCCAAGTGGCGCAATTCCTCAGCGCCTGCCAATACTTTGGAGAACTCCGCCGAAGACGCCGGCGCAAACGGCATGAACACACTTCGCGAATTCAACGCGCGGGGCTTTCGCACCTCTACGTCCACGGTCGTGGCCTCAAGACCTCCGCCTCGAACGCTCATCCGTTTTGCCGTTCCACGGGCAGCATTTCACAGCTGACGCCCGGCTTGCAGAGCGCCGCAAGAATCTTTTCCTGCTGGTGTGTGGTGACTTCCGCATCGAACTGGATCAGATTTTTTTCGCCGGCCAGCGACACCTGAAAATTGTCAATTCCCACTTTCAGTTCTGAAAAAATTCGATGCACATCGGTAACCATGTTTTCGGCCCGGTCCACAAAAATGCGGAACAACATATATCGCGGCTTTAAGTTAAGCCAATCCTCGACATAAAAGAGCAGAACCAGGGCACACAACACCAGCGTGCAGGCAACCCCTGAAACCGCGTACAACCCTCCGCCTGCCGCCATACCCATCGCCGCCACAGCAAAAATGGTTGCAGCGGTCGTCAGCCCGACCACACTGCCGCGCTCACGGAGAATCACGCCCGCCCCGAGAAAACCGATCCCCTGAACGATATTCGAGGCAATTCGCGTCGTACTCGTGTCGCCAGTGCGTCGCGCGATTTCCACCGAAACGATCGTGAAGAGCGCCGCACCCAATGCGACGCAAAATCCCGTCCGCATCCCAGCGGGACGCCGTCGGATGTTGCGCTCGACACCGATGATTGAGCCGAGCAGAGCGGCCCACGCCAGTCGCGCAATGATAGTGCTCAGAGGCAGAATGTTCTCCTGCAATTCCCGGGCTATGGCAGGATTCTACACACTACAATTTAAATTGCGTCAATTTCGCGAAGTGCCGTGCCCTGGCGTGTATCTCGCTCCGTTTCAGCACACGCAGCCGGTCCAACCCAAAGCGCTCCACCGTAAAGCTTCCCATCACCGAACCATAGACCATCGCCCTGCGCAGCGTAGCGTCGCTCAGATCCTTTGCCCCAGCTAGATAGCCCATAAAGCCGCCTGCGAAGCTGTCGCCAGCCCCAGTTGGGTCGTGTGGCTCCTCCAGCGGAAACGCTGGCACGCAAAACACGCCGCGCTTGTCCACCATCATCGCCCCGTATTCGCCGCGTTTCACCACCAGCGTCGACGGACCCATTTTGAAAATATGCTTTGCGGCTCGCAGCAAATTGTGTTCGCTCGAAAGCTGCCGCGTTTCCGAATCGTTGATCATTAAAATATCGACGTGCTTTAGCGTCTCGCGCAGTTCCGCGGGCGTCCGCTCGATCCAATAGTTCATAGTGTCGAGCGCCGCCAATTTCGGCCTACCCTTCACTTGCTTCAAAACGTCCCGCTGTAAATCCGGCGCGATATTCGCCAGAAAAACGTACTTCGAGGATTTGTATTTCTCTGGCAGCCGCGGCTTGAAGCCGGCAAAAACATTTAAATCCGTCGCCAGGGTCACTCGCTCATTCAGATTCTCCGAGTACCGCCCCGCCCAAAAAAAAGTCTTCCCCGCAGCCCGTTCCAATCCTTCTGTATCGATATGCCGTCCGCGAAACACTGCCTCGTCTTTGGCCGTGAAATCCTCGCCCACAATAGCCACGAGACTCACCGGCGCGAAAAAACTCGCGGCCACCGCGAAATAGGTCGCCGCCCCGCCCACCGTCCGATCGACCTTTCCGTACGGACTTTCGAGCGCATCAAATGCCACCGATCCGACTACAAGTAAGGACACAGGGTTCTCCTAGGAAATATATTTGCCAATGATCGCTTCGAGTTTCTTTTTCGTAGCTTTGGGCACCAATTTCAAGTCCGTGACGAGCGCGTGCTTCAATGCCGCCCCGCACCTGCAGCTTCGCCCTTCAGGCATAGCGCGCACGGCCTCGCGCAAAACCTTCTGGGCATTTTCGGCATTCTGCACCAGCGTGGCGATGATCTGCGAAGCCGTCACCGACTCGTGCTCCGGGTGCCAGCAGTCAAAATCCGTGATCATCGCAATCGTGGCGTAACAAATCTCCGCCTCACGCGCCAGCTTTGCTTCGGTGACATTGGTCATGCCAATCACTTCGAACCGCAACTGGCGATGCATATTCGCTTCCGCCAGCGTCGAAAACTGCGGCCCCTCAATGCACACGTATGTTCCCCTCCGGTGCACCATAACTCCACAATGCACGCTCGCGTCCGCCAGCACCCCCGACACCTGCCCGCATGTCGGCTTATCAAAGCCGACGTGAGCCACCAGTCCTTCGCCAAAAAAAGTCGAAACGCGGTTCTTCGTGCGATCCACGAATTGGTCCGGAACCAAAAACTCTCCTGGCTGCAAGTCCTCCATCAACGACCCCACCGCGCTCACCGATATGATCCTCTCAACGCCGAGCAGCTTCATCGCATAAACATTTGCCCGAAAATTGATCTCACTCGGCAGTATCCGATGACCGCGTCCATGCCGCGCGAGAAACGCCACGTGCTTCCCCTCCAACATCCCGAGCACGATCGCATCCGACGGTTCCCCGAACGGCGTCTTGACCACAACTTCACGCGTCTTCGTCAAACCGTTCATCGAATACAGCCCGCTTCCGCCGATGATCCCAATCTCCGCCTGCGTGTTCGCGCGCTTCGACTTTTCCGCTTTAACAGCCGCCATTCTCTCTTCTCCGTGAAATCAACTGTTGAGGTCTACCGGTTCGCAAACGATCTTCCCGTCATGTTCATGCAAGGTCCCCGCGGGAAAATCAGGGTCATGTCCAAACGCCACGACCCATCCGTTTCGCACGATCTCGCCAATCCACTTGCGCTTTGTCTCGAGCGTCGTGAGCGGATATAGATCGTACGCAATGATCCAGGGTAGCGGCAAATGGTGCCGCGTCGGAATCAAGTCCGCCACCATCATCAACGTCTTTCCGCCGCCGGAAATTTGCACGCCTTGAATTTGCAAATTGTGCCCAGGAATCTTCACGACGGAAATTCCCGGCAAAATCTCGCAGTCCCCATCCACAAGCTGCCACTGCCCTGCTTCGGTAATCGGCGTAAAGTCATGCGCATAATAACTAGCCCGATCCCGCTCCGTCGGATGCATCGCATGTTCCAACTCCGCCCGCTGCACCACATATTTCGCGTTCGGAAAAGTCGGCACGAGCTTTCCATCGACCAACCGTGTATTTCCTCCAGCGTGATCAAAATGCAGATGAGTATTGATGACCACATCGATCTGTTCCGGCTTCACTCCAACTTTCGCCAGCGAATCCAAGTAAGGATCCCCTTCCGCAAACCCGTAAATGTTGCGCAATTTCGCGTCCCACTTCGTCCCGTTTCCGGTCTCCACCAGAATGTTCCTTCCGCCGGCGCGCACCAGCAAGGAGTTCGCCGCCAGCGGAATCCGATTTCGCGCGTCTGCAGGCATTTTCTTCTCCCACAGCGGCTTTGGCACCACGCCAAACATGGATCCGCCATCCAGCCAGAAAATCCCCCCGTGAATGTGCCGAACCTCAATCTCCCCAAAGTGCATTCTCGAACGCCTCAAACCACAATGCCGCTCTTCGCAAGAATCTCATTCACTGCCGTGAACGGATCCTTCTTCCGCTCCGCAACTTCTGCCGCCATCTCTGCCAGTCTCGCCTCTCCGCCAGCTCCGCCCAAAACGCGCTCCACGAGCCGCGATTCGATCAAACCAAGCAGTCTTCGCTTCCAATGCTCGACGTGTTTTCGCTCTCGCTCGCCGCTAGACTCAAAATGCTTCCGAAACTTCGCAATCCTCTCAGCCAGCGCGTCAATCCCCTTGCTGTCGCTGGCCACCGTTCGCACCACGGGCGGGTGCCAGCCGTCTCGAGGCATTACCAGCGACAACATCGCATGCAGTTGCTGCTCCAACCGGTCTGCCCCTTCGCGATCTGCCTTATTCAAAACGAAAATATCGCCGATCTCCATCAATCCAGCCTTCATGTTTTGAATGTCATCGCCCATCCCGGGCACCAGCACAACCAAAACGCAGTCCGCAAGCCGCACGATGTCGATCTCATCCTGCCCCACACCGACCGTCTCGATCAAAACTTCCTGCTTCCCCGCCGCATCCAGCAAGAGAGCCACTTCCGCCGTCGCCCGCGCCAATCCACCCATAAATCCCCGCGTCGCCATCGAGCGAATGAACATCCCGTGGTCGCTAGCATGACTTTGCATCCGGATCCGGTCCCCCAGAATCGCCCCGCCCGTATACGGGCTCGTGGGGTCGACCGCAATCACGCCGACCTGCTCGTCATGTTTCCTGTAATAGGCCGCCAACCGGTCCACCAAAGTGCTCTTCCCAGTCCCAGGAGCTCCAGTAACTCCGGTCAGATACGCGCGCCCGGTGCGCGCAAAAAGCCGCTGAAGCAGATCTTCTGCTTCCGGCTGGTGATTCTCAATCGCCGTAATCGCGCGCGCAATCGCTCGCACATCCCCCGCGCGCACCAGTTCCGCCCACTTCTCAACGGGCAGAGACATGGTTTTCCTGTGAGGCTGTCGAAGAGGCCAAATGCATTTTCCTATTATTTCTTGCCAAGTAGCTGGCGGGCAATCACCAACTTCTGAATTTCGCTAGTCCCCTCGCCAATCGTGCACAACTTCACGTCGCGATAAAATTTCTCGGCCGGATAATCCTTAATAAACCCATAACCGCCATGCACCTGTACACATTCATTCGCCACCCGCACCGCGACCTCGCTGGCGAACAATTTCGCCATGCTGGATTCCCGGGTAAACCGTACATCCTTCCGATCCGCCAGCCAAGCCGCCTGATACACCAAAAGCCGCGCCGCCTCCACCTCCGTCGCCATATCCGCCAACTTAAACTGTATCGCCTGAAACTCGCTAATCGCCTGCCCAAACTGCTTCCGCTGCTTTGCGTAACTCACCGCCGCGTTCAGCGCTCCCTGCGCCATTCCCAGCGCCAAAGCCGCAATCGAAATCCGCCCGCCATCCAGAATTTTCAAACTCCCCGTAAAGCCCTCGCCCTCTGGCCCCAAAAGGTTCTCGGCCGGTACGCGGCAATCCGAAAAAATCACTTCCGACGTGTCGCTGGCGCGCATGCCAAGCTTGTTCTCTTTCTTCCCTGGCTTAAACCCCGCCATCCCCTTTTCCAAAATAAACGCGCTAATCCCATGCGAGCCCTTCGACTTGTCCGTCACCGCCATTGCCACGCAAAAATCAGCGTAGTGCCCGTTGGTCGTAAACGTCTTCGCCCCATTCAACACCCAAAAATCTCCATCGCGCCGCGCCGTAGTCCGCGTCCCGCCGGCATCCGAACCCGCCTCCGGCTCCGTCAACGACCAAGCACCAATCTTGTTCCCCGAAGCCAACGGCGCCAGATACTTCTTCTTCTGCGCCTCAGTTCCGAATTTATAAATATGATTGCTGCAAAGGGAATTGTGCGCTGCGATAATCAGCCCGATCGAGCCATCCACCCGTGCCAATTCCTCAATTGCGATAACGTACTCGATGTACCCCAGCCCCGCCCCGCCATACTCCTCCGGAAAAATAACGCCCAGCAGCCCCATCTCGCCCAACTTCGGCATAATCTCCATCGGAAAATGCGAAGCTTCATCCCACTCCATCACATGCGGCAATATCTCGCCCTGCGCGAACTTCCGCACACTCCGCCGCAACTGCTGCTGTTCCTCTGTGAACGTGAAATCCATATGCTCTCCGGCCCCCTCGATTCGTCCACAATCTCTTTCTTCTTTTCGGTGTAGTGCCGCACTTTTGCTCAGCGGCGGCTATTTGCGCAATCTATAGCGACCCAAACCTGCACTTATGCTCTATTTTACACGATCGCGAGCAACGTCGAGTCCATCCCTCTACACTGTTTTCCTGACTCCAGGATCGAAATTCGTCCCACGGACCCGCCTTTCCGCATGCGTATCCCCTATAGTTCAGCATGAAAGATGATATATGATTACGCCCAGCGGTGGGCCCATGCGACGGTTGACGGATTTGTCTGAAAACGTGGCCTTATGCGCAGTGTTCGGCGCCTTCACACTGCTGTTTCTTCCCCAGTCTTCCGCTGCGCAGTCCGTTTCCGATCCATCGGCTCCGAACACGCGCGGACTAAAAGATTACGCATCAAGCGGCCAAATTACCTTCCAAATCCAGGACGCCGGCGGTGCGCCATTTTTCGAAGGCGCCACGATAAGGCTTCTGACGTCGGAAATCGCTACAACACTGTTGATGACTTCCAATCAGTCTGGCCAGGCTCGTTTCACGGCGTTGCCCGTCGGCCAGTATGTCGCGGAAATTGCTGCGCCCGGTTACCGCACTGTTCAGGAACAGGTTCTCGTCTCCGGCACACGAGAAGGGCAGAACATCATTGTCACCCTCGTGCCCACGGCCGTCGGCGCGAAGGTCAAGGCCGGCTCCGTCTCCGCTTCCCCCAAGGCCGTTAAGGAATCCGAAAGAGCGCTTCATGCTCTGCAAGTGAACAACCTCGCTGAGGCGCAACAGCATCTGTCGCGCGCTCTTGCATTTGATCCAACCTTTCCCGATGGGAATTATCTGATGGGCCTGCTCCTTCTGCGCCAGAAGGACTTTCCAAAGGCTGCCGCCTACCTTCAAAAGACCTTGAGCCTCTCCCCGGACCACACGGCCGCTCGGCTCGCTCTCGGCGAAGCCCAGTATCTCGCTCACGACTATTCCGGCGCCACCGAATCGCTCGAGAAATTTCTGCACGATCAGCCGAACAGCCCGCAAGCTCCCTCCGCGCGAAAATACGTCGCTGCCATGAGCAAACTGTCAGACGCCAGGGCACCCGGCGACTCTGCGACCGCGTCGCAAAGTTCAGGCTCTTCGACCTCGAGCCTCGGCGCTTTGAGTGGCGGCACAGCGGCTGGGGACTCCGAACTCCCGCCCCTGCCAGACCTCACTTCTGATACGGAAGCCAATTGGGCGCCTCCCGATGTGGATTCCGAGAAACTCGATTTTGACTCCGCCGCTTCCTGCCAGCTCGACGACGTTATCAAGTCCACCTCCAGTCGCGTGCAGGAACTCGTTGAAAACGTCGATCGTTTCACTGCGACAGAGCAGATCGAGCATTCCACCGTCAGCCCCTTGGGGCTAGAAACCTCCCGGGAGACGCGCAAATTTGACTATCTGGTCGAGATCCGCAAGGTTGGCAAGAGCGATTTAGACGTGCATGAATACCGCAATAGCAAACATTCTGTCGCGACCCCGGAGTTCCCCGGGCACATCGCCACCGTGGGACTTCCAACACTGGCTCTAATTTTTCACCCGTACTTGCAAGCCAGATATGAATTTCAATGCGAGGGACGAAGCGCCTGGCGCGGCCACGCCGCCTGGGTCGTGCACTTCCATCAACGCGCCGACCACCCGAGCACCATGCTCACGTACCATGTGGGCAATCGCTTCGTCGCTGTCGGGCTGAAGGGCCGTGCCTGGATCGATGTGGATACCAATCAGATTCTTGCCATGGAATCGGACATCATGCGCCCGGCCCCCGAAATCCGGCTCGCGCGCGATCATCAACTCATCGAATACGGTCCGGTAAGCTTCCGCAACAAGCCCCTGCAGCTTTGGCTACCCAAGAGCGCCGACTGGTACTCTTCCTTATCCGGCCAGCGCTTTCACCGCCGTCACGTCTTCAGTCAGTTCTTGCTATTCTCCACCGAAACCAAACAGAACATCAGCGTCCCGGCCGTGCCGGAAACGCCTGAAAACCCCGAGTAATCAGTCGGCACACGTTCTTTGCCGCATCTCGGCCCCTATACCCTTCACGCCCGAGCCATCTGCGGCCGTCGCACAATCTCCCCCAACGCCGCCAGCGCCCTCTCGCATCCCACTCTATCCACATCGCAATGCGTCACAAACCGCACCGAATACGTCGCCGTATCCAACGCCCAAATCCCCTTCTCCCGCAACAGATCGCACAGCTCCACGGCGTTCTTCCCCGCCCCCTCACAATCAAAAATCACAATGTTCGTCTTCACCTTCGACGGATCAATCTTTAACCCCGGCATCTCCGCAATTCCCCTCGCCAACACCTGTGCATTCTCATGATCCACATGCAGCCGCCCCGGGGACTCCTCGACCGCAATCAACCCCGCCGCCGCAATCACTCCCGCCTGCCGCATCCCACCACCGAACATCTTCCGGTAAATCCGCGCCTTCTCAATAAAGGCCGCACTTCCCACAATCATCGAGCCCACCGGCGCCCCCAGCCCCTTCGACAAACAAAACATCACCGAATCCACGTTCTTCGTCATCGCCGCAACACTTTCGCCCAACGCCACGGCGGCATTAAAAACCCTCGCACCATCCAAATGCACTTTCAATTTGGCTTCGTGAGCATGCCCGCAAATCTCCTCCACCGAATCCGTCGAGTGGACCGTCCCGCCTGCCATATTGTGCGTATTCTCAATAGAAATTAGCGCTGTCTGCGAGTCATAGTAAATCTTCGGCCGAATCACCACCTCGATCATCTTCCACGAAAGAATCCCGTCCACGCCTCGCGCAATCCGCGGCATGCACCCCGCAATCGCCGACATCGACGCCAACTCATACAAATTCACATGACTCTTCTCATCGCAAATCACTTCATCCCCATGATGAGTCCACACCTTAATCGCAATCAAATTCCCCATGCACCCGGTCGGAACAAACAACGCCGCCTCTTTCCCAAATATCTCCGCCGCCCGCCTCTCCAACTGGTTCACCGTCGGGTCTTCCCCATAAACATCGTCCCCAACCTCCGCCTCCGCCATGGCCCGCCGCATCTGCGCACTAGGCCGCGTAACCGTATCGCTCCGCAAATCCACAATATTCGCCGGCGCCGTCACGCTGTCCGGATCACTCCGCATCCCGCTCTTAGCAATCGTCCCAGTCACCTTGTGCGCTCCTCTTCTTCTTCTCTGTGTCCTCTGTGTTAAAAACCCCTTCCAACTTTGCCCGGGGCAATCCACGAAGATCACCTCATCAATTCCACAAACACTTCATTGGAAACACTCAATCTCGCCGGAGCAAGCCGCACGGTTTCCCCGTCTCTCTCCACCAGTCCAGCCGATTCCAACGGCTCGAACCGCGTCCTCAGCCCAACTCCGTATTCCCTCTCAATTCTCCCCAAGTCAATCCCATCCAACTGCCGTAACCCCAAAAACAACTCCTCCTCCAACGCACTCGCCCGTGTCACGCGTTCCAGTTGTTCGGCCGGCAATCGCCCTTCCGTTATTGCCCCCACATAAGCCGACGCATCATGCGCGTTCGCCCAGCGCTGAGTCCCCGAAAACGAATGCGCCCCCGCCCCAAATCCCAAATAAGCCTCACGCCTCCAGTACTTCAAATTGTGCTTCGACTCAAATCCTGGCTTAGCCCAATTCGAAATCTCATAGTGGTGATAACCCAAGTCACCCAAGAAAGCGCAAGCCTTCTCATAAAAACCCGCCATCGCATCATCGCTTGGCACAGCCCCCGCACTGTACCGCGTCCCACTCTGCAAGATCTCTAACCCCAGCCGGCTGCCCTCATCTACCTCCAACAAATAAACCGAAACGTGCTCCGGCCCCAGCTTCACCAGCGCCCCAAGCGATTCCATCCAACTCTCTTTCGTCTGAAACGGCAATCCCGCAATCAAATCAAAACTAATATTCCGAATCCCCACGTCCCCCAAAATCCCCGCCGACCTATAAATATCCGCCCGACGATGCATCCGCCCCGCCGCCACCAATTCCCTATCCACAAACGACTGCACCCCAAAACTAACCCGGTTAATCCCCGCTCGCACCCAAGCCCCAGCCTTCTCGACAGTAACCGTCTCCGGATCCGCTTCCAGAGTCACTTCGCTCAACTCCGTCGCGAACGCCTCCGGAATTGCTCCCATCATCCTGTTCAACAACTCCGGTTCCAACAAACTAGGCGTCCCACCACCTATATAAACCGTATCCACCACCGCCTTCTCAAATCCCTCCGGCAGCTCCACGCCCGCCGCGCGATACAACTCCCTGTATTCACGAATCTCCCGGCACACCGCATCCACATACGGCGCAAACCGCCCCGAAGACACCACGCCCGTATGAAAATTACAATACGTGCACTTCGTCTGGCAAAACGGCACTTGCACGTAGATCCCTAATTTGTTCATCGTAAAAACCTTAGCACACCCGCGGTCGCGTCCCCACAGCCTCAGATTTCCTTCACCAAATAAATCCGCCGGTACACCGTTCCATCCGCAAGACTCAACGCCCCTCCATCTTCTTTCCTTCAATCGTCAATCGGATGAGCGGCTTTTCGGTTTCCACAGTCTTCGTCTTCTCGTCGTATTTCCAATGCCCGCTGCCCATCACGATTTCCTTTCCGTTCACAACCTTGCTCGCCGTTACCGAAAACTCATTAGGTTTTCCCTCGACTGTAGTAAACCGATAGACGTTCACCTCGTCATGGCAAGGGCTATTTTTGTCTGCGCAAACGGAGTGCCCGCGCCACACGCCCGCGATTGGTGTTCGCACATCGTCGGACTGAGGATTCGATCCACTGCTCTGTCCGATATGTTCCCAACTGCCAGCCCAAGTCACCAGCAAAATGAAAACAAACTTCGCGACTGTCATAAGTGCCCCCGAGTCTCAAACCGGATCGCCGATCACTTTCACCCAAATCCTCCTCTCCCTAGGCCCATCAAACTCGCAGAAAAACACCCCCTGCCATCTCCCCAACGCCAACTCTCCGTCCTCCACAAAAATCAACTGACTAGTCCCCGTCATCGCGGCCGCCCGTCTTCGCCACTGCCCGTCTCACCCGATCTGTAACATCAACAAACTGCGTCCGTCGTGCGGTCTTGACTTCCAGAGTTTCCATCTTCGTCTCCCGACAACTCGCAAATTTTATCATCAGCCTTTTGTTGTTATCGCCCTTGGTCCGATTCACCTCCAGTCCACCCACAGTTCACCCCCGGTGCATTGCCGCTTCTCCTCAACTGAGTGAAAGTGCACATCGTCATCCAACACCACCTTACTTGGCCCACCACCAAGTAAGCAGATCGGCGGCCTTGGCGCTCATCCCAGGTTGGGGCCGCCGTTAGTTAAATCAGGAGGGGGCCGTGGAAGAGCAAGCCAAGAACGACGTGCGACAGCAAGCTACAAGCAAGGACAACGGTCGGATATGGTTGTGGGGGTTTCTGGCAGTCATCGCACTCTCACAACTCTATGTTGTGCGGGAACTACTCGCAGCCTTCGCCCTCTTCGCGCTAGGGTTTGTGGCAATCGCTCTTTTGGTCGCCAGCCTTTACATGCTTCAGAAGTCCTGGGAGCTGGCCGTGGCGCGCGTTGCCGTACTCCGCCACCCCGTCGCGAGCATCGCCAGTGTCGGACATTTGGCTAGCATCAGCCACGAGGATCAAAAGGCGGCTTAAGCCGCAACGAAACGTTTGGGCATTCTGTCGCACTACAGGTTAAACATCTCTATCTTGATCCTGAGAGTGCAGCCATGTAATGGACTCAGGTAGTGCTCGAGTTTGGAATGTGTGAAAAACGGGAGCACACACGCACGTTAGGGTTGGCCGCCCAGGCCTCTCCCTCCCAACAACGTGCTGCTCCGGGGGTGCCACTTGGTTCAGAAATCGTCTTACTCTCGCCGTGCCTTGACGCGGCTTCCAGCCTCAGAGGATATCTGGCTCTGCTGGCGATGCAACGGACGCGACGACGTTTCCCGCGTCTTGGACATCAGCATTGACGGCCTATTTATCGAGACCCCTCACCTAAGCGTAAAAGAAGGCATGCCTGCTAAGCTCGATTTCCTGGTTCAGGAAGGCCGCATCAACGCCGACGCCGTAGTTCGTCACGTAAAACGCGGCAGCGGGCTCGGCCTGCGATTCATCGCCATCACCGAGGAGGATCGCCGACGCCTCAGATCCTTGCTGACAAGGCTTCGCTCTCGCGGGACTCAATCTATCTCTCACCCCTTTCCCCAACTCGAAAGATTATGAAGGCTCCACGCCCACCCCGATCCTTAGGTCTGACAAATCGGGCTTACGCGCTTCAGATACAGTGCCCGATTCTTCCAGGAACTCCGCAAGCCCGATTTCTCTTCCCGCTTTCTTCGCAGGACGACCGAGCCTTACGCCTTTCCGAGTCGCACGTTGTAGCTGAAAGGACGTTCCATTACCTCCTCAACGATCCAGCCACCCTGTTTCGCAAGAGCTCGAAAAGCCTCGATCGTTCGCGGTCGCGTGGACACTCGGTTAGCTATGAGCGATGCCCGCACAGGCTTACCGGCGCGCGTCACCGTTCCAACCACGACAGCATCACGTGCCGCTCCGCTGTCAAGCACACTTAGGTTTGAGACAATTTCCTCGTCCGAACCGTACTCAAACAATCCTCCCTCAGAAGAGATCCCACACGCCGCATCGCTAGCTCGCAATTCGTTAAGCGCCTCGCGCAGTCGGTCGGCGCACGACCATTCGTACCCGAAATGCCGGAACCCGATGTTAAGCCCGCACAGAGGTGACGCCGCCGCACGCAGCGCCTCCAGAGCCCGGCCGCCAAACGCGGGCCCGCTTGCATCCACATCCAATATAGCAATCTCGATTCTCCGCCCAGCCAGCAAATCCGGGCGCTCCGCTTGAAGATGGATCAACGAATTCCAACTGTCGGACCCCGGTCCACCCCCGATATTCACAAGATACACGGGCCGCTGCGGCTCGGCCGCAATGCTGCCCGCAAGGCCATCCGCCAGCAATCGCGCCACATCCTGCAACCGAATTCTCGCGGTAAAGGCAGGAAACGACGCAGCAATCCTTCGGTCGATCGGGCTGGCACATTCCCCAAGATTTTCCGCACCCAACTTCAGCAGGTATGTGCTCATCCCGTCCAAAAATGTGCCGGTAGCTGCCATGAGCCCACGCCCCAGAATCGAGTTTCGCAGCGCTTCCCGCAGCGCCGCCGGAATCTCCTGCTGCTGACCCGCCTCGCGAATGTATTGTTCAGCCATAGCCGCGAGTTCTGCTTCCGTCGCGTTTACAGCAAACGCCGGGTTGGTCACATCAATAACGGCCAGATCCATGCCGTCCTCTGTCTTCGCGTAAACAATGTCCGTCCCCATGCAAGCCTCCTAAATTGAGTCGCGCACCACAACGAGAAAATCTGTCGATACCTAACAAACTCCCTTTACTGATTATATCATATTTCCAGCCATTTTTCAAGCAATATCACAGCTCCGTGCGCCGGTGGGTCAAAAGCGTATCCGCTGGACTTGCCTTACGTGGCTCCGCCTCTGCGTTGGAACGTGCGACTTCTTGATTCTTTTTTACCCGACTCCGCCCGCCACTCCGCTTTAAAGCCTATAATTCAAAATGGCGGCACTACACACCGCTTTGAACTGCTGCGCAGGCAGTGGAGAGCCGGGCAGTTTTTGTGGTGTGGCGAAGGTTTGGGGGCAAGTCGTGAACGACAATGCGCAGAAAGTGGACGAAACGAAAAAGGACAAGTCGAAGTTCAACTGGGTAACGGAGCGTTCCTCCTGCTCCCTGCCGAAGGTCTTCCAGACACTTCGATTACAAGTGGAGGAAGACGTTAAGACTCGCAATGCCTTGCGCCCCAAGAACTCGCCCTATGAATTTTCCGTCGAGCAAACCGGCAGCGATTTTACCGTTCTCTTTGTAGCCAAGGATGTGCGCAAGTCAGTCACCTTTAGTCTTGCCGAGCACGGCATTCTCGTTCGCGGCGACAAAGGCGATCAAATGTTTGAGGTCAGCCTCACATTTACTGACGATGGCGAGTGCCAACTGATCGTGAATGACCAGCGCCGCGATTCTTGGCAGGTGCGGCGCATGGCTCTCGAAGAACTCTTATTTCAAGGACACTAGTCCTGCCCAGGCGGGGCACAGGAACTCCCCCAACCAATAAAATAAAAATAAAACAGAGCACGCCACTGCGGTCGCGTGCTCCATTGATTTCTCTGTGATCTGTGGCCAAATCACAGCCCAACTTTACTGTAGAGCAGGGCTCGCTGAAGTAGCGCCCGCACCCGTTGCGCTGTAACGGATCACACCAGACTGGTCAGAGAAAAACATGCGCTGTCCCGTGCTACCCACTGTGACCGGCGTTCCCGTGATCGAGTAGCCCACCGAAGGAGCATTGCCGTCAGTCGTCAAGGCAAATTTATAGCCGCTCTTCGTGCCGCCCGCGAGAACCGCATCGAGCAAGCAAGAAGCGGTCGAGACTGCGGTGCACGGTGTCGCACCGCCCAAAGACGCCAGCGTAGCCGGAAAGCCTGCGTTCGGGTAGGTCGACGAATATGTAACTGCAGAGGTGTTGATCGTGCGGATCGAACCAACTGCCGAGGCCTCGTTAGCCGCCATTCGCGACCTGAGTAAATTCGGAATTGCAATCGCTGCGATAATCAAAATGATCGCCACTACGATCAACAACTCGATGAGCGAAAAT
This sequence comes from uncultured Acidobacteriota bacterium, assembly GCA_963833345.1. Classification (GTDB taxonomy): domain Bacteria; phylum Acidobacteriota; class Terriglobia; order Acidiferrales; family UBA7541; genus Acidiferrum. The sequence goes on from CAWHXI010000002.1 coordinate 545,155, forward strand.
CCCCCTTGTTTTGTCTTTCGGTTCTTATCGAACATAGTTTTAGCTGGTTGCATGCCTATACTGAAGCAGGTCGAGAGCCGTTCCTCAACCGGTTGCACCATCTTGTTTTACTTTTTATTTACTGATTCCAGGTGAGTTACGGAGAGCTCCTCGCAGATCTCTTGATGCCTCGTCCTTCTCGCAAAGCTTCGGGTGACCGATAGTGTCCGCGTGGCCAGCCACAAACAGTCATTGCGGCGAATGGTCGCTGCACCGACGCAGCACCTCTCCAATTCTTTGAGTCTTCTAATGCTAAGTGTCTTGGCCGGCCCTCGCGCGCAGTCTGCGGTCCACAATCGCAGTGAAAAAAAAACACGGACTACACGTAAGGTTTCTTGCTGGCCTTACGACTGACTCCTATCACTGTTGAAACAAGGCACTCGTCGTCAGTCGCTGGTCATACTGGCTATAGGAGGCTCGCTTCAAGTGGTCATTGTGAGATACCACTTTCTGCGCGATACTCGCCCGTATGCCAGCGCCTGCGCTTACGCTTACGCTTACGCTAGGAGTGTTTTCAATCCCTGCGCCCGTCTTCTGGCCGTACTTCGCTGGATTAGCGATCCTCGCCATCGGCCTTCCTGTAATCCTGAAAAACGAAGTTTTACAGGCTCGCGGCCTCGATAAGCTTATGCCCTTTGGCCGCCTCTTCTACGCCATTCCCCTGGCCGTCTTCGCAGGGGAACACTTCACCCTTGGCAGGTTGATGGCCAGTGGGATCCCCTCCTGGATTCCCGCGCATGTTTTTTGGATCTATTTCGTCGGCGTGGCCCTGGTCGCCGCGGCGTTAAGCATCGTGGTCAAGAAATACTCGCAGTTGGCCGCACCGCTCCTGGGCACCATGATCCTTCTCTTTGTTGTTCTGTTACACATTCCACGGGTGGCCGCCAACTCCCACGACAGAATTTCCTGGGCGGTCGCTCTAAGAGATCTCTCGTTCAGCGGCGGCGCCTTCGCGTTCGCGGGCGCTCAGCGAAAGCTGCAATCCATAAACACAACGTCGCTCCTCGTAACCCTTGCCCGTTACTCTATCGCCGTCACAGCCATCTTCTTCGGCGTCGAACATTTTCTCCATCCTGAGTTCGCTCCCGGCGTCCCCCTCGCAAAAATCACGCCAACGTGGATCCCGCTCCGCTTGTTCTGGGCCTATCTGGCCGGCGCAGTCCTCCTCGTCGCTGGCGCATGCCTCTTCATCAACAAAAAATCGCGCCTCGCGGCAACGTTTCTTGGCCTCACAATTCTGCTTATAGTGCTAGCTATCTACCTCCCCATCCTGATCTCCATTCCCTCTGACATCGGCAATGGCCTGAACTACTTCGCCGATACTCTGATGTTCGGCGGCACTATTTTAGTTCTGGCCGACGCTCTCCCAAAAGAAAATCGCCAGACGTCGTAGGTGCACGGCATGCCGTGCCTGCTCCGGCCCTCAACGCCATTCCTAATTCGCGTCAACACACTCCAAAAACACTAACGACTTGCTGTTTGACCTTGTGTAAGATAATTCTCCGGGAGATGGCCGATGAGGGACGAGAGCACAAAGCAGGCTGCGCAGGAGTTTCTGGCCGCGAAACTTACGGAAGAAGCGCAGAAACTCGAAGAAAAGCTCAATCAAGAAACGGCAGTCGCCCGCTCGCTGCATGTTTGGAAAAGTTTTCGCGACTCGATCTTCTCCCAGTGCAATGAGTGGAATTCTGTAACGCAAGAGCAGACCCTCACCTGCAAGGAAACTTCTCTTGGGGATCTCCGGCTCTGGTGCGCCGCCACATCAAAACACATGACCGTACATTACGATTCCAGGAAGCTTTTGGTCACCATAAAGAACGGCGGCCGCCGCGAGAATGAAACGGACGTCATCCTCCGCATCGAAGGATACTCCACAGGTTCCGATCGGTCAGCCCATCTGGTCCGCAACGATGAACCGGTAAACGTCCCTCTCTTAATCCTCGGAGAGCTTCGCCTCTTATCTGGAATAGGACGCCAAAGAACCTCTTAGTTATAGAAACTGCCCACTAACTCCCCGCCCGTCCTGTGCCAGACGCCACTTTCCTTCAGGACCCGGAACTCCGCTCGGCCCATGTAATGCCACAGCGAGTCGGACGCCCTCAACGAGATGAGAAGATTTTAATTTTGTCTCTCTCCGGAGGGCTAAAGGCATTCAAATTCAACCACCCGAACAAACGTCGAAAGTGTGTCAAAAACTGGATAGTACCATTTGCTTTTGCATGCTTGCGCCGTACACTCCCAGCGTGGCTGAGGTAGAGGCGATGTTCAGCAAGGAAGAGCTTCTCAAGTTTGAATATCTATTGAATCAGAAATGGGCTGTGACAAGAATGGTCCAGAGTTACGATTCGGACGATAAGATGGCTTATATTCACGGCTTCGATGCCGGAATAGATTTGCTTTGCTCCAAAGCCAAGTTGTCCAATCCCGCTATCGCTGAGAGTGTCAGAGAACTTGCAGGTAAAATGGCCGAGGAAACCGCAGCGACGCTGCGCTCGATGAAAGACAAGAAAAGACTGATCAACGCTGTGACGTCTTTGTACGGTAAGTGAGTTTTGTATCTCTATCGAGGGCAAAAGTCTGGCGGCAAGGTTCCCCGGACATGAACTGCAGTAAACCAATCATCGTGCCTCTTGCGTTGGTTTCAGGTATCAGCCCTTAAGCAGTCCACCGGTTTCCATAGCCGAACCAAGCCATCTCAATAGCGCCCACCCCATAGGACCTATCCACTTTCAATAATTTCAAGGAATCCGCAAAATCTTGTGCACATTCTGCTTGCGGCTTCCAGCCAGTGACTGAAGTTCCTTTAACCCGCCCATACCCCAGCTGGCCAGGAACGGAAGAAAGCACAACTCGCGTGACTGCAAGACTTTATGCGGATAGAGCAGCGACTCGAGAAACTCTTGATGCGCGGCGATCAAGCCGCTTTTAAAAGCCTGCGCTCTGCCAGCCTTGCGCTTTAATTTGTCGAGCTGAAACGCGATCTTCTTCTGCGCAGTGTCTACCGCCCCGCCCAACGTCGGATCGAGCCGCACAATCTGTTTTTTCAGCTGCGCAAGCATTCGCGCGCTGTCCTTCACCGTCTTGTCGAAATTCTTCCCAAGCATTGCCGGCACGCTCGAAGTCTCCATTTTGCGCCGCAGTTCTTGCGAACCGCGCCACACGTCTTCGATTTTCAATCCATAGCGCCGCAGAAGTTTCTCTGCTTTTGCGTCCAGGATCGTAAACGCCGCACGCGGCAGAATCACAGGCATGCGCCCGAGCAACTTCCTATAGATCACTTCCGACTGCGCGAAGTACGCAATCTCCGCCGGCCCCGCGATGTACGCCGCCGTCGGTAATAGAGAATCCTGCACTAACGAGCGGAGGAGCGCATTGGGACTGAAATTCTCAGGCTCCGCCTCCACCGCCCGCACTAATTCTTCTTTTGTCCAACTGTGCTCGCCGCCTGTGAATTTGCCGCCGACGAAGGCGATGGGCTCCCGCGTGCCTTTTTTCATGCTGAAAAGCAAGGTGCTTCGCGCCGTCACCTTCACTTGCGCTGCAAACCCTGCCTTGTCCAATTCCTTGCCGCGGGCCAGCAGCGCCTCATTCAGCTCATCGCGGTCTTCCACGGCTTTTCGCAGCACCTCTCCTGCGATGCGATGCAACCGCGCGTCCAGCGGATCAAGCAGGATTAACCCCTGCTCCGCAAACAATCGCGCAAACAGCTTTCCGAACGAGCTCCCGTATGTTTCCTGCGCGCCATAACTCTCGCGAAAAATCCCTGCGACAAATTCTCCTCCCGCGGCGGTCAAAATTCTTGCCGCTTCGTGCACCATCTCCTGAACCTGTGTACCCAGCGCAATTCGCCCTACCGGCTTGCCCGCATCGCCATTCCCGGGAAGCTCGAATCGCGTCAGCTTGCCTTCCCGAAACCAAGTGGAGACCCGAACCTCGTCGAGATCGTGATCTTCCGTTGCCATCCAGAAGACCGCAACGGCCTCGATGCCCGCCCGCGTCAATTCCTGGGCGATCTGAATAGCCGACACCGCTTTGTATACGGCATACGCCGGCCCACCAAACAATCCCACCTGCTGCCCACTCACAACGGCAACCGCGCCCTTCGCAAGCCTGTCGAGATTTGTTCGTGTCGCGTCACCTGCGCCGAAGGCGGCATTTTGCTCGCGGAGGATTCCGGCCACTTCGGCCCTCCGCCCCCGCGGATAGTCAAGCGACCGCGTTGCCTTCTTTATCGCCGCAATCGTTGGAGGGTGCCCGTAGAACTCCTTAACGGCGGAAAAATTATCGAGGAATTGAAGAAAGAGCTTCGACTGATGCGGGAGCTGGCGAAACGGCAGGCTTCTACATTCCATCGGGAGTTAGATGATACCGGCAGCCTTTCGTAACACCAAATCTGAACGCGTCCGTTTCGCTACGCTACGGGAGTTCATACGAGCTGCTACGGCGCTGAATAGGCCCCTCGTTTAGACGGAGACCGCGCCAGAAAGGCGTGCAGGTGCATGGGCTTCCAATTTGGACATAACTTCCCGGATGGCATTCCTCTGCTCTTCGTGCAATGGCAGTAAGGGCTGGCGCGGCACGCCGCCTCGATAACCCCCGAGGTCCATGGCGTATTTCACCCCGGGAATCCCGCACTGCGAAACGATCAGCTTCGACGCGGGCAGGATCGCCGTTTGCAACGCGCGCGCCGCTACCAGATCGCCTTTTCGGACCGCGTCAAAAGCGGCGACGCACAGTTCTGGCAAGGCACTGCCCAAAGCAAGGATGGACCCGATCGCGCCAAGCACCATCGACGGAAACATCATGCTCGCCGAACCGACTAACAGTTGAAACGAGGATGGAACGGCCGCAAGCATCTCCGCTGCACGCTGCACATTTCCAGAGCTTTCCTTGATGCCAATGATGTTGGGATGCTGCGCGAGAACGCCGACTTCCGGAGCTTCCAGCGCGACACCGGTGAATTGCGGAACAGAATAAAGCATCACAGGGATTGGTGAAGCATCGGCGACGCGGCGATAGTGTGCGATGAAGACTTCCGGTTTGTACATCGGCTTGTAGTAATACGGGGTCTTCACCAGTGCGACGTGGTACCCAAGCTCGGCGGCGCGCTTCGTGCGTTCGATGGTTTCAGCCGTGGACTCCGCGCCAGTCCCCGCGATGAGCCTCATTCCCGGCGCGGCCGATTCCTTCACCGCGACGAGCACGGTGTCGACCTCCTTGCGGGAGAGCAGCACGGATTCGCCCGTCGATCCAATCGCTACGTAGCCCGCTAGGCCTGTCGCGTTGTACTTGGTGATGTTGTGCCTGATGTCCGCGACGGAAACGGAGCCGTCAGCGGAAAATGGCGTGGTAAGCGCGGGAAAAACACCGGATAAGTCCATGATTTAGTCTCCTGTGCCGATGCTGCCGGAGGCAGCCACACGGCCGCGATGCAAATCTTGCAGCGCGGCAACTTCGGTACCCTGGTCGAGCAGCGCACGAATTCCGCGCGCTGCGGCATGGGCCGCCGCAAGTGTTGTGATGCATGGAATGTTATAGCGAATCGCCGCGCGGCGAATGGATTTTTCGTCGTAGAAAGATTCGCGGCCCAGCGGAGTGTTAATCACCAAGTCGATTTTCCCCGTTTTGACGAGGTCCACGATGTTTGGCCGGCCTTCGTTTACTTTGAAGACGGATTCCGCCGGGATGCCCGCCGCTTCGAGCGCCGCGGCTGTGCCACGCGTCGCGAGCAAACGAAAACCAAGTTCGTGCAACTCTTTTCCCAGGGAAGCGAGATGCTTTTTATCGCGATCATTCACGCTGAGAAAAACGGTGCCCTTGCGCGGCAGTCGCTGACCGGCAGCGAGTTGCGCTTTGGCGAAGGCAAGTCCGTATGAGGTCGAAATGCCCATCACTTCGCCGGTGGAGCGCATCTCCGGCCCAAGAATCGTGTCCACACCGCGGAATTTATTGAAGGGAAAGACCGGTGATTTCACGGAGTAGAACTCGTGCACGGCAACTTCAGCGATGCCGTTATGGTGCACGAGCGGCAGATTCATATCTGCCAGTTTTTTTCCGGCCATCAAACGCGCAGCGACTTTTGCGAGCGGCACTCCGGTCGCCTTGCTAACATAGGGAACAGTCCGCGAAGCGCGCGGATTCACTTCGAGAACATAAACCGTGTCCCGCTGAATGGCATATTGCACGTTCATGAGGCCGATGACTTTGAGCGCGAGTGCAAGGCGTTTAGTGTATTCGCGGATGTGCTCGAGAATTGCAGGCGACAAGCTCACGGGTGGCAATACACATGAGGAATCGCCCGAGTGCACTCCGGCTTCCTCGATGTGCTCCATGATGCCGCCGATAACTACATCGGTACCGTCGGCGAGAGCGTCGACATCGACTTCAGTGGCTTCCTCCAAGAATTGATCGATCAGGACGGGCCGCGCTGGTCCCATCATCGCCGCTTGCGCGACGTACTCCTGCACTGTATTCACGTCGTACGCAATGACCATGGCGCGTCCGCCGAGAACATAACTCGGTCGCACGAGCACCGGCATCCCAATTTCGGCGGCGACGCGCGCGGCTTCTTCCGGGACGAGCGCGGTGCCGTTGCGCGGCTGCGGTATTTTTAATTTGTCGAGCAATCCTCCGAAGCGACGCCGGTCTTCCGCCAAATCAATCGATTCGGGAGCGGTCCCGATGATTGGCACGCCGTTGCGCTTCAGTTCCTGTGCAAGATTTAGAGGCGTCTGGCCGCCAAACTGGACGATGACACCTTGCGGTTTTTCGCGTTCGACAATTGCGAGAACGTCTTCCAAGGTGAGCGGTTCGAAGTAGAGACGGTCGGAAGTATCGTAGTCGGTCGAAACCGTCTCCGGATTGCAATTCACCATGATGGTTTCGAAACCATCTTCGCGAAGAGCGTAGGCCGCATGGCAGCAGCAGTAATCGAATTCAATTCCCTGCCCAATGCGGTTCGGCCCGCTGCCGAGAATCATGATCTTGGGACGTTGCTGTGCGTCAGACTCGTCCTCGTCCTCATACGTGGAATAAAGATAGGGCGTGAAGGACTCGAATTCCGCCGCGCAAGTATCAACACGTTTGAAAACCGGTGCAACGCCGTAGCGCGCACGCTGCAAGCGGACGGATGCCGGAGTACTCTTCCAGATTTGTGCGAGCTGTTCATCGCTCGTTCCATGGCGCTTGACCTCGCGCAACAGTTCTTTCGAAGCCGTCTCTACCGTGACGGTAGCGGCGCGGCGGTTCATCGCAACGATTTCTTCGATCTGATGAATAAACCAAGGATCGATTTTTGTGAGTTCGCAAATCTCTTCGGCGGGCAAGCCCCTGTCTACTGCGGTAAGCAGCCAGTGAATGCGGTCCGGGCGGGGAGTAGCCAGCTTCTCGCGCAGCAGAGAGTCCGGCGTTTCCGCAGGGGCGCGCCACGGCGTGTGCGGCTCAAGGGAACGAATTCCCTTCTGCAATGCTTCTTTGAACGTGCGGCCGATGGCCATGACTTCGCCCACCGACTTCATCTGTGTCCCGAGCGTGCTGTCCGCGCCGGGAAACTTTTCGAATTGCCATTTGGGAATTTTTACGACCACGTAGTCGATAGTCGGTTCGAAACAAGCAGGCGTTTTCTTAGTGATGTCGTTGGGAATTTCGTCGAGCGTCATGCCGACGGCAAGGCGCGCCGCAATTTTTGCGATTGGGAAGCCCGTGGCCTTGCTGGCCAGAGCCGAACTGCGCGAAACGCGAGGATTCATTTCGATGACGGTCATGCGGCCGTTTTCCGGGTTGATAGCGAACTGAACGTTCGAACCGCCGGTTTCGACGCCCACTTCGCGGACGATAGCAGCCGCCGCGTCCCGCATGCGCTGATATTCCTTATCCGTCAAAGTCTGCGCGGGGGCGACGGTGATGGAATCGCCGGTGTGCACACCCATAGGGTCAAAGTTCTCGATAGTGCATATCACCACGAAGTTGTCGCGGTGATCGCGCATCACTTCAAGCTCGTATTCTTTCCAGCCGAGAACAGATTCTTCGACCAATGCTTCGTGAACGGGGCTCATATCCAACGCATGAGCGATGGCTTCTCCGAATTCTTCTTTGTTGTAGGCAATGGAGCCGCCCGTGCCGCCCAGTGTGAAGGACGGCCGAATGACGAGCGGAAAACCCAACTGATCGCACAAACGCAAAGCATCTTGCGCATTGTTGACGAGCGCCGACGCCGGAACTTCCAGCCCGATTTTGCGACACGCATCCTTGAACCATAGCCGGTCTTCGGCGACTTTAATGGCACGCAGCGACGCGCCAATCATTTCGACCTTGTACTTTTCAAGAATGCCGCTCTCCGCAAGCTCAACGGCAAGATTGAGAGCGGTTTGCCCGCCGACGGTTGGCAAGAGCGCGTCGGGTTTTTCCCGGGCAAGAATTTCTTCCAGGTATTCCTTGGTGAGCGGCTCGATGTAAGTTCGATGAGCCAGCTCCGGATCGGTCATGATTGTGGCGGGATTCGAATTAACCAGAACGACTTCGTAGCCCTCCGCGCGCAGCGCTTTGCAGGCCTGAGCTCCGGAATAATCAAATTCGCAGGCTTGCCCGATAACGATGGGGCCAGAGCCAATGATCAGAATTTTCTTGATGTCAGTGCGTTTTGGCATTAGTCGTTAGAGTATCGTCGTTTGTCTTAAACTAAAAGTAAGCGACGCGAGTCCTTCTTAGCTGACGGTTACCGTCTTAGATCTTCGCAGCAGAAACTTGGCCTTTTCTAGCGTGTACTGGAACTCCGAGCATTCCTTCCCAGCCTTCTTGATTGGTTCATATCGCACCAGCAATTTGTATTCGCCGCCGCCAATGGTCGCGACAAGCAGATAATCGCCTGGCGTAATCTTCTTGAATTCAAAAACTCCATCGCGCCCCGTAAACGCTTCCGCCACGGGCGTCATTAGTGTGCAGCAATCGCCGCTCGCGGTTGGTGAAAAAAGCCGCACGCGCGCGTGAGGTACAGACTTACCCTCTTGCCTGGAGGAGCTCGCCGTCCCCTTATCAGGAGTTTCTTCGATGGAAACAAGCTTGCCGCACAGTCTGTCGACGGACACCGGTTCCGCGATTTCCGATGAAATCGCCCGAAGCGCGAATCCGAGCACCAGGGATGCAGCAAGCAACGGCCACTTCACGATGCGTGCTCCTTCATCATGTCGGTGAATTTGGTGAATAGGTAGTGAGAGTCATGCGGTCCCGGGGAAGCTTCAGGGTGATATTGAACGCTGAATAGCGGGAGATTTTTGTGACGCATTCCTTCGTTGGTGTGGTCGTTGAGATTGACGTGCGTGATTTCGACGTCGCTGGAGGGCAGAGATTCGGTATCGACACAGAAACCGTGATTTTGGGCGGTGATTTCCACTTTTTGCGTAAGCAAATTCTGTACCGGATGATTCGAACCGTGATGGCCGAACTTCAATTTGAAGGTTTTTCCGCCCAGCGCGAGGCCGCAGAGTTGATGTCCGAGGCAAATACCGAAGATCGGAACGCGGCCGAGGAGCTTCTGAATATTCTCGACGGCGTAGCCGATTGGCTCCGGGTCGCCGGGACCATTCGAAAGAAAAACTCCGTCCGGCTTAAGGTCGAGAACGTCTTGGGCAGACGTCTGCGAAGGAACTACCCAGACGTCGCAGTGGTGATCAACCAGAAGCCGCAGAATATTTTGCTTGATACCGAAATCGTAGGCCGCAACCCGAAATTTTCGCGTATCAGAAACTCGGCCAGACTCGCCCATCGATTCCGACCAGGGAGGAATCGTGAGCTCGATGGAGCTTTTTTCCCAGCCGTAGGCTTTTTTGCAAGTGACTCGGCTGGCGAGTTCTTGCCCAGCCATTGCGGGCAATTGCTTGGCTTCGAAGATCAATTGCTCGGCGGGCGTACCGTCGGTAGCCACAACGCCGCGGAGCGCCCCGACGTTGCGAATGTGGCGAACGAGCGCGCGCGTGTCGATATCCCAGATGGCGGGAATTTTGTGGCGATTCAAATACAGCTGCGCCGTTTCCGCTGCGCGCCAGTTCGAGGAGATTTGCGAAAACTCCCGCACGATGAGCGATTCGATGTAAGGCCGCGAAGATTCTTCGTCGTCGAGATTGGCGCCGACGTTGCCGATATGGGGATAGGTCAGGCAGACGATTTGCCCCGCGTAGCTTGGGTCCGTGAAGACTTCCTGATAACCGGTTAGGCTGGTATTGAAAACTACTTCGCCGCCGCGGCGCGTGATGGCGCCTGCGGCACGGCCGTTAAATATGCGCCCGTCTTCCAGAGCGAGAGTGGCGGGTCGGTGCTGAACTTCGGTCAGGTTGTCCTCCGAGTGTGGTCATAAAGTATGCCAGTCACTTTGAGTTAGTGGAACTGGCTTCCGTCGTGGAAAGAGAACCGAAATGATCGACCGGCCAGTACGCAAAAACCGCTCGGCCGTAAATAAGTTGGCTGGCCACAGCGCCAAAAACGCGCGAGTCATTAGAACTGATGCGGTGGTCGCCCATGACGAAGTAACTATCTTTAGGAACGCGGACGGGACCGTAATCGCTCGTGTCTTCGTACTGCGGAGGCACGTACGGCTCGTCGATGGCGCGCCCGTTGACATAAACGATGCCCTGGCGAATCTCGACATTTTCGCCGGGCAAACCAATGACGCGTTTAATAAAAGACTTCGAATGGTCCAGAGGATACCAGAAGACGACAACATCGCGGCGCTGAATGGGTTCGAACCGATAAACAAATTTGTTGATGAAGATGCGTTCCTGATCCGAGAGCAGGGGCGCCATGCTGGTACCTTCAACTTTTACCGGCTGATAGAGGAAGACTATAATGACGAGGGCCAGACCAATGGCAATGAGAAGATCGCGAGTCCAAACACGGATTTCGTTTCGCAGGGAATGGGCTGCCGAAGGCGCCGGTGCTGGAGTTTCCGGAACCGATGGGGCAAGAGGTTGGTTCTGGTCCACGCTTTGCATTTTGTGGTACCTTCTATTTATAACACGGGGATTGCTGGCCGCGCTAGATTGGATTTCTGCGGCGCATTGACGGATTGCCGATTTGCGCCCGGCCGTTAAGTAAGATTCGCCGGTAGTTTGCGGCGTTGCATCCGGGTTCCAAGAGACAGAGTGTTGCGTGCTGGCCTACTGGGGTGAGAGGGCGTAGTTCAGCGTCGCCAGAGCTGCGATGACGGCTGTTTCAGTGCGGAGAATAAGTTGCCCCAGAGAAGCCTCTTGGAAGCCGCCGGCGCGGGCGGCAATTAGTTCTTCGTCGGTCCAGCCGCCTTCAGGACCGATGGCCAGGGCGGCTGCGGCAGTCTTCGCGTGGACTACAGAGTTGAGAGAAGTCCGAATCGATGGGGCGTCGCTGCGTTCGGAAAGCATGAGGCAAAAGGTGGCGGTTTGCGCGGCGAAGGCTTGGGTGGGTTTAGCCAGACCATCTAGTTGTGGGATGCGAAGACGGCGAGACTGCTGAGAAGCTTCCAAAAGAATTTTCTGCCAGCGCTGAGAACGCTTTGCGGCAGCGGCAAGCAGCCCTTTTTCAGAACGAGCTGCAGCCACCGGCATGATTCTGGCGACGCCAAGCTCGGTGGCTTTCTCAATGACCCATTCGAACGCGTCAAATTTGACGATGGAAAGAAGAAGCGTTACGTCAGGAACCTGCTTCGGCTCAGGAAGTTGCTCAAGAAGAGCAAATTCAACGCGGTTACGGCCGACCGATTCGATCCGGGCGATCCAAGCCGTGGAGCCATCGCTGAGTTCGTAGAGCTGGCCGCCTTGTGCGCGCAGAACGTGACCTAAGTGGTGCGCGGCGTCGCCTTCCATGACGGCCTTGGTCCCCGTGAATTGCTGAACGAAAAATCGTCTTCGCACCCGTGGATTCTATCGCAGGAACAGCTCGCTAACCGAAGATGTCTTTCACTTTGTCGAAGATCGTGGAATTACGGTCGGCAGGCTGGTTCTCCACTTTTAGAGATGCGCCGAGTTGCTCGAGAAGTTTCCTCTGTTCGCGCGTGAGCTTTGTGGGCGTAAGAACGCGGACATGATAGTACAGATCGCCCTTGCCGCCGCCGCGCGGGTCCGCGAGGCCTTTGCCCTTGATGCGGAAGACCGCGCCACTTTGCGTAGCTTCGGGGATTTTTAGCTTCTCCTCGCCATTCAGTCCGGGAACTTGCAGCTCCGTGCCGAGAGCCGCTTGCGTAATGCTCAGCGGGATCGTGCAGTAGAGGTCTGCGCCGCGCCGCTCAAAAAACGCATGCTCTTTGACGTCGAGGACGACGTAGAGATCGCCAGGCGCGCCGCCATTGGGGGCGGGCTCACCTTCGCCCGTAACGCGCAGGCGTGTGCCCGAATCCACGCCGGGGGGAATGCGCAGCTCGATCGTTTTCTCGCGCTCGATGCGACCTTGACCGCGGCACTCCAGGCAGCGCTCCCGGACAATTTGTCCGGCGCCCTGGCATGCAGGGCACGTGCGCGTAATAGTGAAAAAACCCTGCTGGTAGGCGAGTTGGCCACGCCCAGCGCAGGTTTGGCAAGCGACAATACCGGTGCCTTTCTTTGCGCCGGTGCCGTTGCAGGCTTCGCAATATTCCTGTCGCGGCAGCTTAATTTTTGTGGTCACGCCAGCGGAAGCTTCTTCAAAAGTGAGCGTCATGTCGTAACGGAGATCTGCGCCGCGCTGCTGACGACGGCGGCTGCGCCCTCCTCCGCCACCGAAAAGATCCTCGAAGCCGAAAAAGTCACCGAGAATGTCGTGAAAATCGCGAAAGACTGTGCTATTGAAATCGACTCCGCCGGCTGAACCGGAAAGCCCCGCGTGGCCATAGGTGTCGTAAACTTCGCGCTTCTGCTGGTCACTCAAAACACTGTAGGCTTCCGTGCACTCTCGGAATTTTATCTCGGCTTCTTCTTTATTCGCCGGATTCCGGTCCGGGTGCCACTGAAGCGCAGCTTTGCGATAAGAGGCCTTGATTTCCTCGACGGAAGCGGTCCGAGCAACGCCGAGCACCTCATAAAAATCTTTTTGGTTCCCCTTTGGCATGCCATCCCTTTCGTTCGAATTAGTTCGCAGCTTCTTTCGATGCGCCGCCTGGGTGAACGGCTACGCGCACCATGGCAGGGCGCAGAACGCGTCCATGAAAAATGTAGCCCGGTTGAAAGACTTGCAGAATCGTGCCGTCCTCATGCTGGACAGTCTCGGTGCGGTCCATCGCCTGATGCAAATGCGGGTCGAAGGGTTTACCCAGTGGATCGATGCGCTCGACGCCAAGGCGGGTGATGTTGTCCACGAGCTGCTTGTAAATAAGCTCGAATCCTTTGCGATAATTTTCGTACTCGGCTTCGCGATGGGCGGCGAGAGCTTGCTCGAAGCCGTCAATGATGGGAATCAAGCCTTCGATGACGCGGGCGGTATAACGCTTGGAATCATCCGCGCGCTCTCGTTCGATGCGCTTACGGTAGTTATCGAAATCGGCCTGGCGGCGCATGAGCGTTTGTCGCAGTTCGTTCAGGTCGCTGGCAAGTTTCGCCACTTCCGCCTCCGCTGTAGCGGAATCCGCAGCGAGCTTGGCCGCGTCGGATTGGTCCGCGGCAGCATCTTGCGCACTGTTTTCTGTGTTGAAAGGTGAGTCCTTGTCGGGCACTTTGCTGCCTCTCTTCTGGAAAAAGTGTTTCAAATTTTGCTCAACGCTTCGCTGAATAGCTGCGCGACGTACGCGACAGCGGTCATTGCGCGCTCGTAATGCATGCGCGTCGGGCCGAGGACGCCGAGCGAACCTTGCACAAGATCGTTGCGCGTATACGGCGCACTGATAATCGCAAGGTTATCGCCGGCTTCCGATATTTCCTTCACGCCGATTTGTACATGCACGGGCTCGGGCGTCTCGATGCACGCGTTCAGCACGGTGACTAGCCGATGCTTTTCTTCAATCGCAGCCAAAAGTTCACGAAGTTGCGCCTGGTTCGTGAACTCGGGCGTCCCCACGATCTGGGCTGTACCTTCCACGTGAACCTGACTACTTTGATTCTCTCCGAGCATCGCTGGGTCCCACAATGTGAGGGCGTTGCCGATAATTCCCTCATACTGTTCGCGGTCCGTGGCGAGCTTCAATAGCAGGTCGCCGCGAATAGCTTCGAGAGTCCAGCCAGAATAGTGACGATTCAGAAAGTCAGCGGTCGCGTCGAGCTGGGACTGCGCAAACGGTCGGTTCGGACGAACAATTTTGTCGCGCGTATTGCCGCCCGGCGAAATCAGTACGACCACGACACGCCCGTCCGGCAACAGCCACATGCGGGCGTGTTCAAGAACGGTTCGGCCGAGCGGCGGCGAAACGATGATGCCAAGTCCATTTGATACTTCCGCCAGAACATGCCCGGCGCGCTCGGTAATTTCCAAGGCGGTTTTTGCGCCTCCCATTTCGCGCTGGATCCAGTCGCGATCACCGATAGTCAGGGTCGCCTGGGAAGCAATCTCCTGCGCGAAGAACCGATAGGCCGAAGAAGTTGGCACACGCCCTGCCGAAGTGTGCGGCTGGTACAGAAACCCGCCGTCTTCGAGATCAGCCATTACGTTGCGAATCGTCGCCGTGCTCAACGTCTCTTCGTACCTCTTAGAAATCGCGCGCGACGACACCGGCTCGCCCGTCTCAATGTAAGTACGCACGAGATCCGCGAGAATCTGGCGGTTGCGCCGTTCCTGTAAGGCTGGGTTCCTCATAGCAGCACTCTACGCTAAGCGCTAAAGAGCGCTACCTATATTGTAGAAAGCGTGTCAAGCACCGTCAACGCAGTTGGTCTATCTAGTTCCTGACAAGGCCCCTAGCTTAGCTAGTCAGGTAAGCACTAATTGTTGTCGATCTGGGCCCGCTGGAGCTTGTCGGAATAGTCGATGTAGATGGTTTTCCATTCGGAGAAGAAATCGATGGCCGCGATCGCGGCTTCACGGTGGCCGTTGCCGGTTTGCTTGGTACCGCCGAACGGCAGATGCGTTTCAGCGCCGATGGTGGGTGCATTAACGTAGACGATTCCGGTATAAAGATCGCGCGTAGCTACAAACGCTTGGTTTACGTTGCGCGTGTAAATCGAGGCGGACAAACCATACCGGACCCCGTTGGCGACTTCAATTCCCTGCTCGAAGCTATCAATGGGAATGACCGAAACGACGGGCCCAAAGATTTCTTCCTGGGAAATGAGCATTTGTGGCGAGCAATCTCCAAATACCGTGGGAGCGTGGAACCAACCTTTCGCGTAGATCCCGCCGTCAAGGCGATTTCCGCCCGTGAGGAGTTTTGCGCCCTCGTTCTTACCGATTTCCACGTAGTCCATCACAGTCTTCAGTTGCTGCTCGTTAATGCAGGGGCCCATGTCCACGTCAGAATCGAGGCCGTTGCCAACGCGCAGCGCTTTGACCCGGTCCACGAAGCGTGAAATGAATTCATGGTAGATGCTCTTGTGTACGGCGACGCGGCTCGCAGCCGTGCAACGCTGGCCCGTTGTTCCGAAACCGCCCCAAACAGCGCCATCGACCGCGAGGTCGAGATTCGCATCGTCCATTACGACGATGATGTTCTTGCCGCCCATCTCAAGGCTGCAATGCTTAAACGTTGGCGCGCAGGCCTGCGCAATGAGCCGGCCCACCGCCGTCGAACCCGTGAAGCTAACCACCGGCACATCTTCGCTCGCTGCCAACGGTGCACCAGCGCCTGGTCCATCGCCGCTGACGATATTTACAACGCCCGGAGGAATGCCTGCTTCAGTAAGAACCTGCACGAGGTGATAAGACGATAGCGGAGTGTCCTCGGCAGGCTTTAGCACGACTGTATTGCCGCTGATAAGCGCAGGCGTCATCTTCCATGACGGAATCGCCATTGGAAAATTCCACGGTGTGATCATTCCGCAGACGCCAATCGACTGGCGAACGCTCATAGCAAACTTGTTGGGCAGCTCCGAGGGGGTCGTTTGTCCAAACAGCCTCCGCCCCTCGCCCGCCATGTAATACGTCATGTCGATGGCTTCCTGGACGTCCCCGCGCGTTTCCGCCAGAACTTTGCCCATCTCGCGTGTCATGTCCTTGGAATATTCTTCTTTGCGTTGCACCAGAAGCTCGGCCGCGCGGAAGAGAATCTCCGCGCGCTTCGGTGCAGGAACCAATCTCCACTTCTTATACGCCTCTTTGGCGGCATCCACAGCCGCGTCAACATCCTCGGTTGTCGAGGAGACGAACATTCCGACCAACTCATCGGTATTCGCGGGATTACGGTTCTCGTAGGCCTTGCCGCTGCGCGATTCCACCCACTCGCCATTGATGAAATTCTTGAAAACTCGAGGCGCTACCGCTGTAGCCATACTCTCTCCTTCGTTGCCATGAAGTTCCGGTCTGAAAGTCTCGTTGTGCCTGCGGGATGAAACACGGGGCACCACCACGCGGAATCTGAATTCTACCGTTCGATGCAATTACCGTCAAATCGGCTTCATGTATTTTGAGAAATGTCCCATTTCGCACAGTCTCATGGACCCTTTTTTGGTCGACTTAACATGGAATTCGAAAACCCATAGAGCTTCACCCAATGGATGCAAGCAACTCCGCTACCATTCAGGACGGACATGAGCGGGAAAAACTTACGAGCCATACCGACAGACCAACGCACCAATGCCGAGGGAAAACAGGTACTAAACAAAGTGTTGTTGGCGATGCCCGACAATGAATACGAGCTAATGCGTGCTGACTTGACGTATGTCGACCTGCCGAGCCATCTCAGCCTTCACGAACCGACCCAAAATATCGAGTATGTTTATTTCCCAAACCGGGGAATGGTTTCTCAAGTGGTTGTGACCAAAGACGGCCGAACCGTGGAAGTGGGCGTCGTGGGTAAGGAAGGCTACGTCGGGGCAGGATTGGCAGTCGGCATAAGCAGAAGTCCAGTACGCGAAATAATCCAAATCGCCGGTGATGGCTTTCGAATGAAAGGGAATGCGCTACAACGCATTCTGCAGTCCGCGCCGCAATTGCAAGTGATCCTAAACAGGCACACTGGGCTTCAAGGAATGCAAGTCTCACAGACCGCGGCGTGCAATCGCCTGCACGACATACAGCAGCGTCTCTCGAGATGGCTGCTTATGACCCAGGACAGGATCGATGCCGGACTGCTTCAGATCACCCACGATTTCATTGCGACCATGATGGGCACGGATCGATCCACGGTGAGCGTGGCTGCGTCAGTAATGCAAAAAGACGGAATCCTGGATTACGTGCGAGGCGCAGTGAAGATTGTAAACCGCAGAAAACTAGAAAAATCCGCTTGTGAGTGCTACGGCGTCATTCAGAGTCTCGAGGATGAACTCGGCCTCAGATGACATTTCTTGCCAGCGTTGGATTCCCCACAGACAGCAACCCCTTTCTATAGTTAGTGTTCTGGCCTTGCACCTTCATTTCGATTTTTGATGTGCATTCAAAGGGCGGCGATTGGGCAGGACCTCATCCGGGGCTATGAAAAGACCTGCTTTTTTCGTCGCTGTGTCGTTGAAGAACAGTGCCAGGCCGCTTTTCAAAGAAGCATGATCGCCACAAGTCTCGAGGGAGGCAATCAAAGCGATGCGTCGCAAACTGGTATGGGTCGAAAGCCAGAATTTTCAGGGCTGGGCTTGTTCCGAATGTGCATGGGCGTTCAAGCCTCTGGGGCCGCTCGTTGGTGAATCCATTGACGAGATGAAGATGCATTACGAAAACCAGCGCGACAAAGAGTTCATCTTTCATGTCTGTGCTCAGCACCCAAGACCCACAAAAAATCCGCGTTAGCCAAACCACCCGCGGCGCCAATCCTCGAATGATTTGAGATATTGGGGAACAGGCAACCGCGCGATTCCAGATGCTCGTCCGACTCAGGATGAAAAGAATTTCTCGGCGAGACGAAGTCGAGCAGGTACACTCTTGCGGATCTCTATCAGTTTACTTATCCGGACTCCTTTTTTGTATTCGCCAAGTTTCGATCGGCAGAGGAGCCTTTTACCGTGAGGAGGAAGCATGAAAAGATTCGTCATTGCCATACTCTTGGCGACTTTATGGTGCACAGCGCTCTGCGCTTCACCTGCGTCCTCCGGGGCCAACCCGATTCGGGTGCTCCTTGTGGACGGTCAGAGCGGTGGCCCCTATCACGCATGGCAACTAACCTCCACCGTTTTGAAAAAAGAGCTGGAGAACGCCGGGATATTCACCGTCACGGTTGCCACGTCTCCGCGTTTTGGCGAGGACTTCAGCAGCTACAAGCCAGATTTCAGCAAATATCAGGCAATTGTCCTGAATTACGATGCGCCGGACTGGTCTGCCGAATTGCGTGAACAGCTTGAGCAGTACGTAAAGAACGGGGGTGGACTCGTAGTTGTCCATGCGGCAGATAATGCGTTCCCCGATTGGCCGGCGTTCAATCAAATGATCGGCATCGGAGGTTGGAGAGGCCGCTCAGAAAAGTCTGGTCCCTTTTGGTATTTCAAGGATGGCAAGTTGGTCTCGGACAATTCCCCCGGACCGGCCGGCTCGCACGGGAATCGCCTCCCTTTCCAGGTGGAAACTCGCGCGCCCGAACACCCAATTATGAAAGGGTTGCCGCACGTCTGGATGCACGGCGCCGATGAGCTCTACGCCACACTGCGTGGACCGGGCGAGAATATGACCGTGCTGGCAACCGCTCACTCTGATCCGGCGAATCACGGCACCGGACACGACGAGCCGATGCTGATGATCCTCAATTATGGCAAGGGCCGGATATTTCATACCACGATGGGGCATGATGTTGCGGCGTTGAGCTGCGTTGGATTTATAACCACGTTTCAGCGAGGAACGGAGTGGTCCGCTACAGGCCGCGTGACCCAGAAAGTGCCAGCTGATTTTCCTAAGGCCGGTTCGGTCAGCTTTCGCGTCGACATTGCGAAAATGGATCCCGCTTTTCTGAATGGCCCACCCAGGCTCAATCCTTTCGACAGTCTGGCGGACTCGGCTCTGCTGGCGATGCGAAAGCGCGCCGAAGAACTCGGCATTGGTGGCGTCGCCGTGGTGGCTTACTTCGAAGGCGATAAGATTCAATCCTGGAACTCCAAAATACTCGTGGTAGGCAGAATGAGAGACGAACCTTCGCAAACTGACAAGGGAGCAAACTTGATCGGCATAGCCTACGCCAAAGCCGCGGAGATGGCGGATACGCTCAAAGATAGCGGTAGTCAAGTGCGCCCGCCCATGACCGGGGAATTCGGATGGAAAGGCGGCGTCATCGTTCGTGGAAAAAACGGCTACTTGATCGCGGCATTCAGCGGCGGCAAATCCGAGGACGACGTCAAGATCTCGAAAGCTGGAGTCGAGGAACTAAGCAACGGGCTTTAGTGGCCAACGATTGAGCGAAGGACTCTTGGTCCTAAAGTCTCGTTGTCTGCGGGATTCAACACGGGACACCAACACCTGGAATCTAAAATCCACGGTCGCTTACGAGTGCCGTTAAATCGCGCGTCCTAAACGTTCGTCAGTCAGCATCAAGTCTTGTCTTGCTACTGATTTTTCCCTAGCTGCTCGAGAGCGGCGCGGGCGGGATCGTAATCCGGTGCGGCAGCAAGAGCGGCCCGGAGCGCCTGCCTGGCATCGTCGTTGCGCCCAACCGCTTGGAATGCGGTGGCAAGATTGGTGAGGAATTCGGGGTCACGTGGTGAGATTCGAACAGCAATCTGGAATTGTGCGATGGCATCGGAAAACCGTCCCTGCTGGCCGTAAACTGCGCCGAGATTGCTGTGTAGTGATGCGTTGAAATCGTCGGCCTCCGTATGAAACCCGATCGCCTTCGAGAAATAGGATGCGGCTTCGTCCAAGTGGCCCTCGTGCTGCCAGGCAATCAGCCCGAGAGCATTCAGAACATTTGCGTCATTCGGACTAATGGCGACAGCTCTTCGGAGCGCTGCTTTCGCCTCGGTCCAATGGCCAGCCTGCGCCAAGATAAGACCCTCCTCGCCATCCACTTGGGGATCTTTGGGATCCGCGATGCGAACCTCGGCGAGCGCTCGCAGCGCCCGATCAAAGTCACTCCGCGCAGCATAAATCGAAGCTAATCCTTCCCCGGCAATTGCCATTTCTTGCCGGTCGGGCGGCGTTTCACTCTCCGCAAGGGAAATAGCAGTCAAGTAGTGAGATTCGGCCGAAGTCTGTCCCGTCGCGTTGTTAGGCTCAAGTGCAGCAACCATTCCATGGACGAAGGGCGCATTTGGCGAACTTTCCAGTGTGCGCGTGAACAGCGATGAGTCATCGTTCCAGACAGAGTTGCGAGCGACGGTCCCTGCCGTGAGGAAAAGGAGAACGGCGGCTAATACCACGACCGCAGCGGGCAACCGAAGACGTTGGGGAAGCAAACGCCCGAACCGCGCAGCCATGAGGACAATCAACAAACAGAAACCGACGGAAGGTAAATACAGATAGCGCTCGGAAAACACGTTTCGGCCAACCGCGTAAACATTCAAAACGGGAATCAACGCTATGAACACCCAGAGCGCCGCAAACGAAGCCAAAGGCGCACGGCGCAATCCATACAGGATGGCGCCGGCGGCGAGAATCAGAAGAAGAATAGCCGCAATGGCGCGGGGGTCTTTGAGAGTTCGCACGGGGACAAAGAGGTAATAAGCGTTGAGGCCGACGGGGGCGAGCAATTTCCAACAATATTGCAAAATCAGATTGAGTGCGGTGAGGCCAAATTCGAAGCGGCTCAGAATCCAATCTCGCTGGCGGATAACAATAAAGCCGAGCACGCGTAGACGCAGGAAGAAGTAAAGACCCAAAATACACCAGTAAGGAAGAGAGAACTTTAGGGCGGCGCCGATGCGGCGGACGAAAGCAGGGTCTTCACTCAAGCTGAAAACGTAAGCCATGACGATAAGAGGGAAAACGATGGCGGCTTCTTTCCATAACAGCGCGGCAGCGAATGCTGCAAAGGATGCCGCAAGAATAAGAACGTGTCTGCGTCGCGAGGGTTTGACGGGAGGCTGCTGTGATTTCTGACCGCGCCCGAGAACAAAAAACAGAAACGCGAGCAGAAAAAATGCCGTGCAGCCGATGTCCGGCAGCGCCGCGATCCAATCCACCGCCTCGGAATGAATCGGATGCACGGCAAACAGAGCTGCAGATGCGAAGGCCAGTTCAATGCGGCCAGTCAACGTATAGAAGACAGCAAATGCAAGAAGGACCACAATTACGTGGAACGCGAGGTTCACTGCATGGAAGGCGCTGGCGTCAAAACCAAAAACATCGACAGTTAGACGGTACGTCACCATCTGCAGCGGCCGGTAATAATTGACGCGTCCGCGAGCTCCTGCGCGGGCAAAGGCCCAATCGTTCGGCTCGACCAAATCCAGGAACGGGGCACCCGAGCGAAGGCTGGAATTCATCACGACTTGTTCATGGTCGTCCCAAACGAAGCCGTTTCTGATGCTATTGGCATACGCGCCGATGGCAAGCATGCACAGGAGTGCCACCGCCGCGACCGCAGCGAGCCTTGTTGTTGGCACCTTGGAGATCGGGGGCGCCTTTGTTGTCGAAGCTGCCGGAGCCGCTGTCGACTGGGAGGCTGGCCTTGTGGATCGGCCTCTCTTCTTGTTTGCGTTCATTAAGGGCAGCTCCCCAACTGCCACCAAATGGATTGCGCAATTATAGGAGAAAGCGCTTTGCGCTGCCTGAGTAGTCTACTTATTGGAACCCGACCAGCGACACGTAAGCGATTAAGTTCGCACTTCGACCAAGGGCGTGATACACTCTTTTTGCGCTTAATACCTCGGTTGTGTTGTGCGGTCCCTCAAGTTGAGTTGTTGATCTGAGATTACCCGCCTGCAGTTTTCTCCGTACGTTTTCAGCGTAATCTAAAACAAGACTGGCAATGCGAATTGCCGCGCTTGCACCGGAAAAGTGTGCGCGCCGCTATCACTCCAGCCAGCAAGAAAGCAATACGAATGCAAAGTTTTACAGAATTACCGATCTCCACCTATATGAAGGAGAGATTGGCACACGCGCGATTTTCGACGCCGACCCCCGTGCAAGCTGCGGCTATTCCGCAAGCGCTCGAGGGCAAGGACGTGCTCGCAACCGCGCAAACCGGAACCGGCAAGACGCTGGCGTTTCTGATCCCAGTGATCGAGCAGCTGCTCAAGGGCAAAACGCCCGGAATCGCGGCGCTGGTGCTAGTACCTACGCGCGAATTGGCTATGCAGGTAGTTGCCCAATTCAACGCATTACGCGGCACGCAGCTTGTGCCCGCAGGGCTAGTGGTTGGCGGATTGGCGGAAGGCGCGCAACTCAATGCCATTCGCAAGGGAGCGCGGCTCGTCGTAGCAACCCCCGGACGCTTAGAGGACTACCTCGATCGCAAGCTTTTCAACTTCAACTCGCTCCGGATTTTAATCCTGGACGAAGCGGATCGCATGCTGGACATGGGATTTCTTCCCGCTATCAAGCGCATCGCCGCGATCCTGCCGAAAGAACGGCAAACCATGTGTTTTTCAGCGACGATGGAAGCATCCGTCGCCCATCTCGTGAAGGATTACTTGAGGAACCCGGCGCGACTCGCGTTTGGTTCAATTCTTAAGCCTTCCGAAAACGTGCGCATGCAGGCATTCGAAGTCTCTGTCGATCGAAAACAGGAAATGCTTCAGCGTTTGCTTGCCAAAGAAACCGGCCGTTGCCTGGTGTTCTCTCGCACCAAGCGCGGCACCGAGCGCATCACCAAGATCCTGAACCGCGACGGCTTTTCCGCGGCCATGATTCATGGAGACCGCTCACAATCGCAACGAACTGCTGCGCTTGCAGGCTTTCAGCAAGGACGTTACCGAGTCCTCGTGGCGACCGATCTAGCTTCCCGCGGAATTCACGTTCAAGACATCGTGCACGTCATCAATTACGACCTGCCGGACGTGGCGGAGAATTTCATTCACCGCGTCGGGCGCACCGGCCGGGCCGGTGGACATGGCGTTGCCACTACTCTCTTTTCGCGCGAACAACGTTCCGAGTTGTTCCAGTTGGAACGGACACTCGGTATTCGGATCGAACGTCTGAATGCCGATCCCGCCTCAGCTAAACCCAAGAATGGCATACACATGCGGACGGAATCAGCGCCAATGCCAGCCAATGGCGCCGCAAGGCCAGCAACGGTTCGGTCGACCATGATTGCCTTGCCGGGAGAGATACTCCAGGCATAGATCGAAAGCTAGCGTCGTATTTAACCGCGTGGTTAAATACGCCTGGTAGATCGAGAATTGGCCTTATTCAGCCATTCGGTTAGATATGAAGGTGCGAGGAGCGGAACGCAATGTTCCGCTCTTCGCCATTTAAACCCTTTTTTTGTGCGGCTTGCCTGATTCGGGAATATTATCCGAGGGTTGCCAGTCTCTGGGGTAACGGATGTTTCTCCTTGATCGCGCGAGCCGGTTCGCTTCACCCTGGTGGACTGACTCGCGCTCCTCTGGCCAAGGTCTTCTGGAGAGTTTGCTTCGGTTTTGTGCCAAATTGTTGTGTGCTTAACTCGGCCCCGCATTTCGCGGGCCGGGCTTCTATCCCATTTATTATTCAATGACTTCCGTCCCTTTGATCACCCGTGCGACGCTAGCCGTGGTGCCCGCATAGGCACGGCTCGGCCGCAGCCTTCTCAGGCGGGATTGGTCCTCAAAAAGGCAAAGAGAGTCTACTTCTGACGTCGAATGGCTGGCGATGGGCTTGGACCGAGCGAGGAGGAACTAACCGGCGGCATGGGCGGAGCAAGGCCAGCGGTCTGGGAACCGAGACCCAGCTTCTGGAGAGTTTTTGCATCGAGTTTCCCGGACGGATTCAGGCCGTGAGCCTCTTGAAACTTCTTCATGGCATCGACGGTCGAGGCGTCCCACTTGCCGCTAGGTTTGCCATCGAAGGAACCGTCTTTGGCCAGGGCGGTCTGAATTTCGGAAATCCGCTCAGGAGCGGGGGCTTTCTGCCCTCGCATCTGGCGGGTTGTCTTTTTTGTGGATTTTGCATGGTGCGTCTTCGAGCCAGGCTTTGGCGAAGGTGATTTTGAGACATTTGTGCCCTGCCCCTTCGCAACGGTGCCAGTTACACCCATACCGGCTGCAACGAGCAGCGTCAGGGCCAGGTGGGTCGCTTTTGGCACTCGCATTGGTTTTCGCTTATGTGTTACGGGAAACGCAAGCGTCTCCCCGGTCTTATTGCTTCTCGTTGTCCGCCGGAACGACACCGGACAGGAAGACGGTAAGAATGCGATCGTCCTGGCGGCGCAGAACTTTGAAAACCACGTTGACACCGGGCTTCAGCTTAGCAACGGCTGCGCGGTAGTCCTCCAAAGAGGTTATTGCGTCATGGTTGATCTCGGTGATTACATCGCCGCGACCGAAGTTTAGATCGTCCGACGCAAAGCTGGCGGGATCGACATCGGTCACGATGACGCCTTTTTTGCCTTCGACGCCGAAGCGCTGTGCGCGATCGTGGGTCAGGTTGTCAACGTGGAGACCGAATTCAATCGGCGCGGCCTCGCCAGGCTGGTCACCCAGGCGGCCAGCGGTGTTTGGGAAGACATGCGTACGGTCCTCAACGGTTACCGTCGCCTCTTTCTGAGCGCGATCGCGAACGTAGGTGAGCTTCATTTTGGTGCCGATGGCTGCTTGCGCGATGGGATTCACTAGGTCGTTGCCGGTCTTTATGGTCTGACCGTTCACGCTGGTGATGACGTCGCCGCCCTTCAGCCCAGCCTTCTCCGCAGGGCTGCCGGGTTCGATATCCTCAATCACCACGCCATTCGGGGCACCGAGGGACTTGAGAGTGATTGGATTTGTGCCGAGATCTTCTTCAAACCTTACGCCGATCGAACCGCGCGTCACGCGGCCATTAGATATAAGCTGGTTGTAAACGGTGATCGCGGTATTCGATGGAAGCGCGAAGCCCACGCCTTCATAGCCGCGGCTGCCGGTGATAATGGCGGTATTGATGCCGATGACTTGTCCGGCTAAATCAACCAGCGGACCGCCCGAGTTGCCAGGGTTGATGGCCGCGTCGGTTTGAATGAAGCGCTGAAACTGCTTGGCGAGGCCGAGGCCACCGCGGTCTTTGGCGCTGATGATTCCTGCCGTGACCGTGGCCTGCAAGCCAAAGGGGCTGCCGATAGCTAGGACCCAGTCGCCGACTTGCACGCCGTCCGAATTGCCGAGCTTGGCGATCGGGAGGTCCTTGTTCACTTCAATCTTGATTACAGCCAAATCCGTGTCGTCGTCCGCGCCGACAACCTTGGCGGTATAGCGAGCAGTGTCATTGTTGAGCTGGACTTGAATTTTTGTGGCGTTTTCGATGACGTGGTTGTTGGTGAGAATGTAGCCGCGCTTGTCAACGATGACGCCGGAACCGAGGCTGCGCTCCGCTTGAGGAGGACCGTCCTGACGGCCGTCGAAGAAACGGTCGAAGAAGTCCTGCATCGGGTCGTTCTCTTCGTCGGGATTGGCGTTGGGGTTAGAGGGCTTTTGCCGACGAAGTTTGGAGTTAGGCTTTTTTTCGAGAACTTGCGTGGTGGCAATATTGACGACCGCTGGCTCGACGCGATTCACGATGCCGGAAAAGGAGCTTGGCGATGGAATGGGATCCGGTACGGTGAGATGTGCAGCATCCGTGCCGCTGAATGACTTCATAGCGGAAACGCGGCCCGAAATCACGGAGCCGATCATGATTCCGACGACGAGCGTAAATGCTACAAAAAACGACGCCATGATCTTGCGGCGTCGCGCCCAATTGAAAAGCTCTTTGACTTGCTCACCCATGTCGCTGCTCCTATCTTTCTAGGCCGCACAAACCCACGATCCCAAGTCAGCCGTATCGCGAAAGCGTTCACACTGACCGCCCAGCGATCCCCATAGTAAGTATAACACCGCAGATAAAGGACAGTTGCCCCGGAAATTCGATGCGCCCGGGTCGTCACTGTCCCAGAGGACGGGGCCCAAAGGACGAGTCGTGGCGGCTTACGTCATATTGTCTCAGCAGGTTAGACGCAGGAACCCCCGATTATGTTGTCAAGGGATTTGCGCCACGCAGTCTGCCCCGTTTGGCAACGCTGGGGCATAGGCGGTTTCCGATAGTATGGTGGGCCTCGACCCCATTTTGCAAAATTACTTTTCCTCTGCCATCTGCCCTTCCCCTGATCGCCGGTCCAACGTGAACCGTCGCACCCAGAGAAGGAATCCGCCAATCGCGACGCAATCATCGAACTTCTCTTCATGTGGGTCGAAACGCACAAGCGGGCTCCTCGTTTTCCCGTGGTGTCACAAAAGAGATTCGCTCAATTGATATTCCACGTTAATGCGCGTGTGACGTTTGCCGGTTAATCCTCCACAGGCCCGGGTTCAACCTCGACTTAAACTTGGAGGAGAATATGCATCCATCTGACAAAAGAAAATGGCGAGAGAAAGCAACGGCTTGTCTGCTTGTGTTCGCAATATCGGTTTTTGGCTTTAGCGCACCGGTCCTAGCCGATGGCGATCACGATCGGGATAACGAGTGCGATTCGATCAGGACCGCCACCCCGATCAAGCACGTCATCATCATCGTCGGTGAGAATCGCAGCTTCGATCACCTTTTCGCTACTTATGTGCCAAAAGAGAAGAGAGAGCATGTGTTGAACCTTTTGTCCGAAGGCATCATCAATGGCGATGGCACGCCAGGTCCGAATTTCGCCAAGGCTCATCAATTCCAAATCGTGTCCGCTCCCAATGGCGGCAAATTCTTCAGCAGCGCGGATATGGCGAATAAGCAGCTCTACGCGACTTTGCCACCGCCCGACGTGAACGGCGTGCAAAATCCGCCAGCTGCCATACTGCTGACCCTGGGCGGTGATCCGGGATTGGCCCCCCAGGATCAATTCCTCATGGGAACGGGGGGCACCGGTCTGCCCTTCACCGAGGGTCCGGATACCCGCATTCCCAACGCCACCAGCCTCCCACCGGGTCCCTTCCAGTTGACCGGCCCGAACCTACCGTTCGACGCCTACACCGGCGATACTGTCCATCAGTACTTCCAAATGGTCCAGCAGGTGGATTGCGCCATCGACGCAGAGCACGTATCAAAGGATAACCCGACAGGTTGTCTGCATGATCTCCAGTCGGCGATCGACACCACCTACGCCACGCCCCCCGGCGGCACGTCGCATGACTCCGGACAGACCATGGAGTTTTTCAACATGCAGAACGGCGACGCGCCTCTCTTTAAGTCCCTCGCTGACAGCTACACGATGAGCGACAATTATCACCAGCCCGTGCTCGGCGGCACCGGGCCGGACAGCCAGCCGCTTGGCTTTGCCGATCAAGTATTCTTCAGTGACGGTAAGGGCAATCCCGCAACGCCTTTGGCGGCCAACATCTATAATCCCGATCCAAAGGCCGGAACGCTCAACCTCTACACTCAGCGGGCGCAATGGTTCAACTGCAACGACACCACTCAGCCCGGCATCGCTGCGATCACCAATTATCTGAATGCACTGCCTTATGCGGTGGAGACGAAATGCGGTCCGGGCGAGTATTGGCAGGCTGTCAACGTCAACCCGGCCTTCACGCCAAAAGGAACGCCGCAGTCCGGCCTCGTCGTTCCACAGACCACACAGCAGAGCATCGGCGATGTGCTGAGCGCCAACAATATTCCCTGGAAGTATTATGGCGGCGCCTACAATGCAAGCGGAACGGGCGGCCCCTTGGACGGGCTCTATTGCAATATCTGCAACCCGTTCGAGTATGAGTCGGCCTATCCGGGCATGGTTGCGGAGCACATGAGGGACGTGACCGATCTCTTTACCGATCTCAAAAACGGCACTCTCCCTGCGGTCTCCTATGTGAAGCCGGACGGCGTCATGGACGGCCACCCCGCCTCCTCGAAATGGATCCTTTTCGAAGCCTTCGCCCAAAACATCATCCAACTTACGCAAAGCAACCCGAAGCTGTGGGCCGAGACCGCGATCTTTGTCACGGTGGACGAAGGCGGCGGCTTCTACGACTCAGGCTTCATCCAGCCGGTCGATTTCTTCGGAACTGGCCCGCGCATTCCCATGATTGCCGTTTCGCCCTTCTCGACTGGCGGCCATATCAGCCACGTCTATAGCGAGCACTCCTCTTTCGTGAAGTTCGTCGAACGGAACTGGATGCTCGGCACTAAGTTGAGCGACCGCAGCCGCGACAACTTGTCCAATCCACGTCAGGACGACGATTCCTACGTGCCGCGCAACATGCCGGCCATCGGCGACTTGTTCGATCTTTTTGACTTCGATCGTCACCATGATGGAGACCATGACGGCGGCGATCACGACCGCCGCTAAAGAGGTCTAGCCACCTCGCGTTTGCAACCAGGCGCCGGCAGGAATGTCCTGCCGGCGCATTTTTTCTGCATAAGGTTTGGCTCGAATTGGCCGTCGCGGCCAAACACAAACTCATGCGTGGTCGGGTTGCCGGAAAAGCCTCACCAGTTTGGGTGCTTGACAAATGCTCTCGTATCTAGGATAAATAGGGAAGCTGCGGTTGCGGCGACACGTGGCGATTTAGGGCAACTTGCTCCACGTAAAAAACTGCTAAAGAGCTGTAGAGTATCCCAGAAGAATTTCTGAGACCCTCCGAGCACTTTGGCACGGAGGGTTTTTCGTTTTACCTCCCTGCTGCCCTAATCGAATCCCATGTGATTTGCCGAAGCAGAGGCTCGTATGCCTGCGACCTGGATGGTCCTCGCGCGATGAGCTGAAAGGTGAAGCGATGTCTGATCTATATGAACTGCGATGTCGGGAGTGCGGCAAAACCTGGGGTAATGTTCCGAAGTCCTTCTGCGAAGATTGCTTCTCTCCTCTGGAAGTCTCCTATGACTACGATTCCCTGAAGAAGAAAGTCCGCCGCGAGAACCTGGCTGGCCGGACCTTCAATATGTGGCGCTATGCGGAACTGTTGCCCCTGCCCGAAGATTTTACGCCCGCCAGCGCCGTCGGCGGGACGCCGCTGGTTGCTTCGCGAAAACTCGCGTCGCACTGGGGGATTGGCGAGCTTTATTTCAAGAACGATGCGGTGTGCTTTCCTTCTCTGTCGTTTAAAGACCGCGTGGTTGGCACAGCGTTGGTGGCCGCGCGACGATTTGAATTTCAAACTGTCGGGTGCTCCTCCACCGGAAATTTGGCGAATGCGGTTGCAGCGCAATCGGCACAGCAGGGATTTGATGCATGTGTATTTATCCCCGCCGATCTCGAGCCTGCAAAGGTGCTTAACACGGCGGTCTACGGTGCGCGCATTGTGCGCATTAACGGGAACTATGACCACGTGAACCGCTTGTGCGCGCAGATTGCCGATCGGTTTAAGTGGGGCTTGGTGAACGTCAATCTGCGTCCCTACTATTCGGAAGGCTCGAAGACACACGGTTATGAAATCGCTGAGCAGCTCGGTTGGCGTTTGCCAGACAACGTTGTGGTGCCGATGGCCGGCGGTTCGCTGATCACGAAAATTGCAAAGGCGTTCAAGGAGTTGGTGACGCTGGGGTGGGTGGAAGCGAAGCCCGTGAAATTCTTTGGAGCGCAGGCTACTGGCTGTTCACCGATTTCCGATGGTGTGAAGCGTAACCTCGCGCGCTTCGAGCCACAAAAGCCCAACACGATCGCGCGGTCTTTAGCGATTGGCAATCCCGCCGACGGGCCGTTCGCAATGAAACTAATGCGTGAGAGTGGAGGCTGGGCGGAAGACATCTCTGATCCCGAAATTGTTGCAGCTATTAAGCTGCTGGCGGAAACCGAAGGCATCTTCACGGAAACTGCGGGCGGCGTAACTGCAGGAGTAACGCAAAAACTCATCGGCCAAGGACGGATCGGAGCCGATGAGACCACCGTCGTTTGCATTACTGGAAACGGCCTAAAGACCCTCGATGCTATCTCGGCGGAATTTCCAGTCAGTGAAGCCATTGCACCGCGGCTAGATGCGTTCGAGGCCTACCTCGACAACCAATTTAACACCGCTCCGGCTGCTGCCGCGGCGAAGTAAGGAGATATGCAAGAAATGCCAGTTACCATTGAAATTCCAACGGCGTTCCGCCGGTTCACGGACGGCACGCCAAAGATCGACTGTAGTGCCACAACCATTGCCGAGGCGCTGAATGACTTGACCACGCGCTTTCCGGATCTGTCGCGCCATGTTCGGGATGAGCAGGGGCAGATCCGCCAGTTCCTCAATGTCTATCTAAATGAAGAAGACATTCGCTTTCTTGGCGGCGAAGGATGTTCGCTGAAGGAAGGTGACCGCGTTCTGTTGGTCCCATCCATCGCTGGGGGCTGATCGCTACCTCCCACTCCGCTCCTGGTTCCCGGCCGGAAGTGGTGGTTCCGTGTTTCGTGGCCAAGATTCCGCCTGCCGTGGTTTAAATTATTTCATTCTCGGCTATCATGGAAGTGGAGACGCCCATGGGTTACTACGCGGTTTTTTATCGTGAAGTGGTGCCAGACTTTATCACGCAGCGAGGTGCCTACCGTGAGGAGCATCTGGGCCTTGCACGAGAAGCTCATTCTCGAGGTGAGCTGGTTCTAGCCGGGGCGCTGGCTGACCCGCCGGATGGGGCGCTACTGGTTTTCCGCGGCAGCGACGAGACGCCCGCCCAAGAATTTGTCCGCAAAGATCCGTACGTCCGCAACGGCCTTGTGAAGCGATGGGAAATTCGGCCGTGGAACGTAGTGGTCGGTAACCAATAGGAGCCTCTGGAAATGATCGCTCGTCTGTGGTCCGCTCGAACTACAAATCTTCAATCCACCAGATACCTGGAACACTTTTGGCAGAGTGTGGTGCCATCCCTACAAACATTTAATGGCTACGTCTGCTCTAGCGTCCTGGTCCGGTCACAGGGAGACTCGGTCGAGATTCTAGTCAGCACCGTCTGGCAATCCCTGCAGGCTATCGAGGCCTTTGCAGGCTCAGACCGAGAAACAGCCGTGGTGGCTAGCGAAGCGGCAGCGCTTTTGACGGACTACGACCGGCGCGTACGGCACTACGAAGTGGCTCAACTGGATGGTCTCACGTTTCGTCAATCCCAATAGCCAGGCAATCTTCACAAATCTTTGTAAGCAGGAAACATTTCCGCAGGGACCTTCGTTACTTAGGGCATAAGCTTCGGAGGTGTGTCCATGCGTACTCCATTTTTGTTAGTAGGCGTGCTGGCCTTGTCTGCTGCCGTGCCAGCCGCTCAGACCAAACTCGACGTTAAAGACATTGAGAATCATCCGTTTACGGCGGATTTCAATTCCGGGGGAAAGCTCCGAATGTATCTGCGCTCGGGGAGCTTCCACATCATCGGAGGTGCAGACAACAAGATCACCGTCCGCATCACGGGGCGCAATGCTGACAATGCCAGCGACATGCGAGTTCAGCTAGAGGGCTCGAACTATTCTGCGGATTTGACAGTCAGCGGCGGACCTAAGAATGACCTTGAGGTCACCATCGAGATACCAAAGAAGACCGGGCTGTTCGTACGTATGCCTGCGGGAAACCTGGAGCTTCATCACATCACCGGCGATAAGGATGCGGAGTTGCACGCCGGCGAGTTGATTATCGATGTTGGGGACGCCAGCGATTATTCCCGCGTGGACGCGTCGGTTTATTCTGGGGGACTCGAAGCTAGCCCGTTTGGCGAGTCCCATGGAGGACTGTTCCGCTCTTTTCATAAAGAAGGCAACGGAAGGTATCACTTGCACGCCCACGTTGGAGCCGGTGATTTGACTCTGCAATGAGCCGAGCAGGCAGCCTCAATACGGTCGAAACACCGCAACATTTGGCGCTTGGTCGGGTTTCTATTTGCATGAGGCTAAGGTTAGCCATTTACGGTGCCGCTTCGCTGTTCCTGCTGGCGTTCTATGCGCCGGCACGAGTGGCCATCTCTCTCATCGCAAGCCTGCGAGAACGCTGATCTGATTACCTGCTTTATTGTTTTCAGCCCCGCCCAGCCGTTCGTTCCCTAAAGACATTTCTCCGTTTTTCCTATCGTGCCGGTCACGAGCCAGTCGGCGTACACGTTAAAAACGATATGCGTTATTGTTTGCGCCAATGGTATCGCTCTGATGTTGTACTTTGACATCCGACGGAGCATATACGTGCGAAAAATTAATCCGGCGTAGCGGGCCTTATACTTGGCAGGCCCACGAGCGCCGTGACGGCCATTTTTTTCGAGTGGACGCGCGCCCGTGGCGTGTGTAGAGTCCGCTTCGCATCAAGAGGAGGCACGTTTTCGGATTGCGTGCTTGCTCGGAGCCCCAAAGGATGCCGCGTTCGGCCAGCTCGTCTCAAGCCGCGCCAAATGCACTTGCGCTTGCCAAAACTCTATCGCCCGTAGCGGCTTTGCTAGCGATCTCTACCTTCATCAACTACATCGACCGGGGCAGTCTCTCGCTCGCCGTCCCTTTGCTCAGAGCGGAGCTTCAGCTCTCGTCATGGCAGTTGGGCATTTTGCTTTCGTCCTTTTTCTGGACGTACACCAGCTTTCAGATCGTCTCGGGGTGGCTGGTGGACCGTTTCAACGTGAACTGGGTTCTTGCTGGAGGGTTTTTCGTTTGGACCTTAGCCACGGCTACCACGGGTTTTGTTCACGGATTTCAGATGTTGTTGATCATGCGGCTCATCCTCGGGGCGGGTGAGTCCGTGGCTTTCCCTTCGTATTGCAAAATACTTGCCAAGCATTTTCCCGAGGCGTTGCGCGGCCGCGCCAATTCTTTCATTTCTGCGGGTATCGCCGGCGGGCCTGCGTTTGGGATATTTTTCGGAGCAATGCTCATCGCGCGGCATGGATGGCGGCCATTTTTTATTGGACTGGGGCTTCTTAGCCTTTTGTGGTTGTTGCCGTGGAAGATGTGGATGCCGAAGGGGCCGGGACTTTATGTCTCGCCGACTGCACAGACTCCAGGCATCACGGAGATTCTCAAGCAGCGTTCCGCGTGGGGCACATTTGCGGGGCTTTTTGCGTTCAATTACCTTTCGTATTTCCTGCTGACATGGCTGCCGTCATTTCTCGTAAACGAGCGGCATTTTTCGATGCAAAAAATGGGAACGATCGGAGGCGCGGCGTACGGCATTCTGGCACTGTCGGCGCTTGTCTCGGGCTGGGTCTCTGATTTGTGGATCACGGGAGGTGGCAGCCCAACTCGAGTGCGGAAGACTTTCACCGCGCTTGGGCTGGCGATTAGTTCCTGTTCGTGCATCGCTGTGGTTGGGTTCGCTTTCGATTGGCGGCTTGCGGTGCTTTTTCTTTTTGTAACTTGTGCCGGGGCGGGGCTTTGCACTTCCAATCTTTGGGCGATTACGCAGACGATTGCGGGGCCTCTGGCGGCGGGCAAATGGACGGGGCTCCAAAATTTCGTAGGTAATTTCGCGGGGATCGTTTCGCCTGCGCTCACAGGTTTTGTCGTGCAACGCACTGGGCATTTCTTCTGGGCGTTTGCCGTTACGGCTGGAGTGTTGCTAGCTGGAGCGCTGTCATGGGCCTTTGTGGTCGGGGCGGTTGAGCCGGTGCAATGGCGAGGAAAAAGTTTCGTTCGCACTCAGGATGCCGAGGCAGAATGACCATGAGGCGAGCGCTCTAGGGCCTCTCCCATCTTCCCGTTTCGGCGGAGCGGAAGATCGCTTCTATGACGGCCATGTTTCCGATGGCATCTTCGATTGAAACAGGAACCTCGCCATCTCCACGCACGGCGCGCGAGAAGACGTCGCCCTGAATTGTGTACTGGTCGCAAGTCGGAAACGTTTCCGTGCTCACGCCTCCGCCAAAAACATCGCGCCCGTCATCAATGAAGATCCGGCAGGGACGGTCGTTCGGCGCGTTGAATGGGATTTCGATTTCGATGCGCCCTTTGGTGCCGAGGAATTGCATGCGCTGGTACGGAACGAGTTGCGTGCTGCATGTGAAAATGGATTGGCCTGTCCGGAAATCGAGAATCACGGAGGCCAGTCGGTCGATATTAAACTCCGGGTCCCTTTCTACGAGGCCAATCACTCGCGATGGCTCCTCGCCGAAGATGAAGCGCGACGTGGTGATGGGATAGCAGCCGATGTCGTAGATGCCGCCCCCGCCCCAGTCCAGAACGTTTCGAATGTTCGCAGCGTCGCGATTGAAATAGCTGAAGGCTCCCACAATCGAGCGCAACTCGCCGATTCGACCGGAGCGGATGAGTTCGCGCGTGCGCAGCCACTGCGGGTGTGTGCGCACCATAAAGGCTTCGCCAATTTTTACGCCGCTGCGGTCACGCGCATTGAGGAGTGCTTTCGATTCGGCCACATTTAAACCGATGGGCTTCTCGCATAGGACGTGCTTCCCTGCTTCCGCGGCTTTGATCGACCACGGAATATGTAAGTGATTCGGCAGCGGATTATAGACGGCTTCGATCTCCGGGTCGGCGAGCAAGTCTTCATACGACCAATAGGCTTTGGGGATGCGCAGCTTGCGCGCGACGCTCTCGGCCTTCTTACCGTCGCGGGACGCGATGGCCGCGATTTCGCACCATTCCCCCAATTGCATCCCCGGAAGAACCTTGCGAACACCGATTGACGCCGTGCTCAGCACCCCCCACTTTACTTTTTTGTTGGTCACCACTTCCCTCCCCGATCCCGCCATTCCGTTCTATCACGCATCCAGGCGTCGACAAAATGTACGCGCTCCATCCCGATTTGTCTTAACGCCGGCGACCGCGTATAAGAATTGCCATGTTCCAGCACCTTTCTCTCGCTTACTTGGCGGCCGCAGACTCCGTCTCCATCGCCGAATGGCGCTGGGCGATTCTCGCTCTTGGCATCTGTGCGATTCTCCTGACTATCGGTTTTATCGCCACAGGGATTTTTCTTTTTCGAAAGAAAAACACCGACCGCATTCTTTTCTATTTCGGGGTATATGTAATCCTGTATGGCATCCGCGTATTCCTGCGCGCGTCGCCGCTTCTCCCCGTGTTTGCCATTTCGCCCTCCGTTGCCGATCACATCATTCGTGCCATCACTTTTACTTTCTCTCTGCCCCTGCTGTTCCTGTTTCTTGAAATCGTGCAAGCCCGCTGGCGCCGTGTCATCTTGTGGGCTCTGGGCGTGCAATTGGTATTCACCGCTATCGCGATTCCACTCGACTTACTTGGTATCGCCCGCCGACAAGTCGATATCGCGAACAGCCTCCTCGTCCTGGCCTCTTGGATTCTTCTGATCGTCTTGCTATTTTTCCTCGCTTGTTTTTTTTTTTTTTTTTTTTTTTTTTTTTTTTTTTTTTTTTTTTTTTTTTTTTTTTTTTTTTTTTTTTTTTTTTTTTTTTTTTTTTTTTTTTTTTTTTTTTTTTGTTTTTTTTTTTTTTTTTTTTTTTTTTTTTTTTTTTTGTTTTTTTTTTTTTTTTTTTTTTTTTTTTTTTTTTTTTTTTTTTTTTTTTTTTTTTTTTTTTTTTTTTTTTTTTTTTTTTTTTTTTTTTTTTTTTTTTTTTTTTTTTTTTTTTTTTTTTTTTTTTTTTTTTTTTTTTTTTTTTTTTTTTTTTTTTTTTTTTTTTTTTTTTTTTTTTTTTTTTTTTTTTTTTTTTTTTTTTTTTTTTTTTTTTTTTTTTTTTTTTTTTTTTTTTTTTTTTTTTTTTTTTTTTTTTTTTTTTTTTTTTTTTTTTTTTTTTTTTTTTTTTTTTTTTTTTTTTTTTTTTTTTTTTTTCGGCCGCAGACTCCGTCTCCATCGCCGAATGGCGCTGGGCGATTCTCGCTCTTGGCATCTGTGCGATTCTCCTGACTATCGGTTTTATCGCCACAGGGATTTTTCTTTTTCGAAAGAAAAACACCGACCGCATTCTTTTCTATTTCGGGGTATATGTAATCCTGTATGGCATCCGCGTATTCCTGCGCGCGTCGCCGCTTCTCCCCGTGTTTGCCATTTCGCCCTCCGTTGCCGATCACATCATTCGTGCCATCACTTTTACTTTCTCTCTGCCCCTGCTGTTCCTGTTTCTTGAAATCGTGCAAGCCCGCTGGCGCCGTGTCATCTTGTGGGCTCTGGGCGTGCAATTGGTATTCACCGCTATCGCGATTCCACTCGACTTACTTGGTATCGCCCGCCGACAAGTCGATATCGCGAACAGCCTCCTCGTCCTGGCCTCTTGGATTCTTCTGATCGTCTTGCTATTTTTCCTCCGCCCGCCCGGCCGTCTTCCACGCGACCTCCGTGTTGTCGCTGTGGGCCTGGCTGTCCTTGGACTCTTCGTTCTCCACGCCAATCTCACAGGCCTTCACCTGATTGGCGGGCGTGACCTGGAACCGGCTGGCTTTCTTTTTTTCGTTTGCACCCTCGGTTATCTCGTGGCACACCGCCTTCTCGTTAAGGAAGAGAGCCTCTTCGCCATTCAAAAAGAGCTAGAGATTGCCGAGAGAATCCAAGCGTCCATCCTGCCGCGCGACGTACCTCGCCGCGCCGATATTGAAATCGTCGCGCGCTATCTTCCTATGAGTGCTGTCGCGGGTGATTTTTACGATTTCCTGACGTTCAAAAGGAATCATCTCGGCATTCTCATCGCCGACGTCACCGGGCACGGCGTTCCTGCCGCGCTTATCGCCTCCATGCTGAAAGTGGCTTTTGCAAGCCAATCCGCTCACGTACAAGACCCTGCGCGCGTGCTCACCGGATTGAATCAAGCTCTCTGTGGAAAATTCGAAGATCATTTTGTGACCGCGGCCTACTTGTACGCTGATCTTGATGCGAAGATTATCCGCTACGCGGGTGCTGGGCACCCCCCGCTTTTGTTCAGCGACCGTTCGAGCGGCGCGGCACGACCGATCGAGCAGAACGGCCTCTTCCTCGGCATGTTCCCAGAAGCAGCATACTCATCGATCGAAATGCCTTTGCAGCCGGGAAACCGCTATGTGCTCTACACCGACGGCCTGCCCGAATCCAAGAACGCGACGGGCGAGGAGTTTGGCATTCGCCGTTGTCTGGACGTTTTGGACTCTCATCGACGTCTTGCAGCGGGACCGTTCGCGGATCTTCTTCTCAAGGAGATTTCAAAATGGACCGCGCAAGGTTCCGTCCGGCAGCAGGAAGATGACATGACCCTTCTCGTTCTCGACTGTCTAGACCAACCCTGATTGTTCACGGCGAACAATTTTCTGTTCATTGCCAGGCCAGGCAAGCTATTCTCTTGCGCGCCAACGATGGAAATTCGCGGCAATGAACAAGGACCGTCGCCGTGGGCAAAGGAAATGGACATGCACAACAGAACGCGCAAAGCAGTTCGCCTGATGCTGGGTGGTTACGCACTCCTGGCCGCGGCTCTCCCGCTTCGGTCCGCTGCAGCTCCAGCGACAGGCCCACAATTCTCCGTCTCATTTTCCAAGGACCGCAGCGCGCAGCCGCTCCAGGGGCGTATTTTCGTTTTGCTCTCTACCGACCCATCGCAAGAACCGCGGATGCAGATTGATCTTTCCGTGAAAACGCAGATCATCTTTGGCGTAGACGTTGACGCCCTCGCTCCCGGCCAGCCTGTGGTGGTCATCAACGACAACGCCTTCGGTTATCCCATTCGCTACCTTCGAGATGTCCCTGCAGGCGAATACTACGTTCAGGCCGTTCTTCACCGTTACGAAACCTTCCATCGCTCTGACGGTCATACCGTGAAACTTCCGATGGACCGTGGGGAGGGCCAGCATTGGAATATCGCCCCCGGGAATCTCTACAGCAAACCGCAGAAAATTACATTGGGCGGAGACGCGGCTGCCATTTCGATTCTTCTGGACCAGGAAATCCCTCCCATCGAAGCGCCAAAAAACACGAAGTTTATCCGGCACATCAAAATTCAGTCCGAGCTCCTAACCAAATTCTGGGGCCGGCCGATGTATATCGGCGCGGCAATTCTTGTCCCGGATGGCTTCGATGAGCATCCCCATGCGCATTTCCCGGTGATGGTGTTCGAAGACCATTTTGTGCACGACTTCGACGGCTTCCGAACCGACCCACCGGATCCAAATCTCAAACCGGATTACAGCGAGCGGTTCCATATCTCCGGTTACAACCGGATACAGCAAGAAGAGGCCTACAAGTTTTACCAGCAGTGGACGGCGCCGAATTTCCCGCGCTATCTGGTGGTGAAGCTCCAGCACGCTAATCCCTACTATGACGATTCCTACGCCGTGAACTCCGCCAATCTTGGACCTTACGGCGACGCGATCGAGAGCGAGCTCATTCCAGCGATTGAAAAACAATTCCGCGGCATCGGCAAGGGTTGGGCGCGCTTTTTGTACGGAGGATCCACTGGCGGCTGGGAATCCATCGCAGTCCAGATGTTCTATCCGGACCACTATAACGGCGCATTCATTGCCTGCCCAGACCCGATCGACTTTCGGGCCTATACGCACGTCAACGTCTATGACGAGAAGAACGCTTTCTACCACGAGGGCCCACACACGCGCGTCGCGCAACCCGGCATGCGTAACTATCTCGGCCAGACTCTGGTATCCATCGAGGCCATCAATCAATACGAACTAGCTCTCGGGTCGCACTCCCGCTCCGGTGAACAGTTCGACATCTGGCAAGCGGTTTATTCCCCGACCGGAGCCGACGGATATCCCGTACCGATCTTCAACAAACAAACAGGAGAGATCGATCACGAGGTTGCGGCCTATTGGAAGGAACATTACGATCTTGGCGCCATCCTCCGCCGTGATTGGCCCACGCTCGGCCCCAAGCTGCAGGGTAAGCTGCACATCTATTGCGGCAGCGCCGACAACTACTTTCTAAATGACGCTGTGTATCTTGTGGAGGATTTTCTGAAAACCACTGCCAACCCACCCTACGACGGGGAAGTGAAATATGGAGATCGCGCGGAACATTGCTGGAACGGCGATCCCACTCTGCCCAACTATCTTTCGCGACTGCATTACAACACACAATATCTGCCTAAGATTCTGGAACGTATTGAGAAGACGGCACCGGCGGGAACGGACCTGAAAAGCTGGCGCTACTGATCGCGGAGTCTGCGAAGAAGACTGGAGTACACGCGGGCACAGAAAAGAAAACGCGAGCGCGGCGCTTTTAAAGAAAACTCAGCTGCCTGCTTTCCAAGCTCAGCAGTTTCTTTTTAATGGGAAGCCCGCCGCCGAATCCAGTCAAATCCCCGTTGCTACCGATAACGCGGTGGCACGGAATTATGATCGGTATGGGATTGGAGCCGTTCGCCAATCCCACAGCGCGGGCGGCATCGGGACTGCCAATGCGCCGAGCCAATTGGCCGTAGCTGACCGTTTGGCCAAAAGGAATCTTCCGCAAGTTGCGCCACACCAGGAGCTGAAACTCCGTACCTTCGAGGACGAGTGGAAGATCGAAGTCTTTTAACTTTCCCTCAAAGTACGCTTGCAGTTGGCGAACAACTTCTTTGAACGGCTTTTTGTCCTCCACCCAGGTGCGAGGCGGCGATTTTGGACGCCGGCCGTTCACGAAATACACCAGGCTAAGGCCGCGCTCGTCGCCAGCCAAGAGCAGCGGCCCGATGGGACTTTCCATCGAGGTGTAAGTCATCGCGTTCGTTTTCATTTCTTTCATTTATGGGTATCTGATACCGCTATCGCGCCGTTTTGCTCTCCACACTTGCCGCGTAGGGACTCCCGTCGCGGTACCGCTTCTCAAATTCTTCGCGCGTGCACATTGTTCGAATGTCTGTGATGCGATCCACAGCCAGTATTCCGTCGAGATGATCGATCTCGTGCTGCAGCAACTCGGAGAGATTCCGTTCTTCTTCTGCCTGAACTTCGTGCCACTCCCCTCGCAAATCCTGATAACGCACGGCAATCTCGCGGTGCCGTTCCACTTGCATAAAAATAGAGAGAAAACTCAAGCAAGCATC
This sequence comes from uncultured Acidobacteriota bacterium, assembly GCA_963833345.1. Lineage (GTDB taxonomy): Bacteria > Acidobacteriota > Terriglobia > Acidiferrales > UBA7541 > Acidiferrum. Next base: position 585,049 of record CAWHXI010000002.1, read on the forward strand.
CCAAACCACGATTTTTCCGTCACTGCGACTGATAATCTTGGGATTCACCAGCGGCCAGGGCTCCGCACCAGGCAATTGCATAAAGATGACGCGCACAGCTGCACCAATTTGAGGCGCGGCGATCGCACGCCCGTACCCGGTCGCGCTTTTCCAGTACGCGAGAGTCTCGGAGAGGTCTTCAATAAGCGCGCAAATCTCTGGGCTGGTTGGATCGTCCACGCGCTTCGCAATTGCACGGAGAGCAGGATCGCCAAGCTGCAAAACGGTTCGAATCGCCATCGCTTTTCACGTCCCCTGGCAGGATGTGTCTATCATATCGCGACAATCCAGAATCGCATCTTAATCGACCCGAGCAGCTGCTAATTTACTTGAAAGCAAACGATTCATAGTGATAGAGTTTGCGGGTTGGGGGGAGTTCGGCTCCATTGGTGCAGGGTGCGCTGCCGGACAGGGATACTACTCTAGGGGTATTCATGAAGAAGCAGCTGGGTTTCTCGCTGATTGAGTTGCTCATCGTCGTAGCCATCATTCTAGTCATCTCGGCAATAGCCATCCCAAGTTACTTGCGATCGCGGATGCAGGCCAACGAGGCCTCAGCGGTCAGTTCTCTTCGTATGGTCAACACCGCCGCCATTACTTATTCCTCCACGTATGTGAACGTCGGATATCCCGCGAATCTGACGGACATGGGCGGAGTGAATCCATGCAGCGCCACTTCGACCTCAGCGTGCTTAATTGATGATAGCCTTGCCCAGGGGACGAAGAGCGGTTACTCGATCGTCTGGACGGGTGACGGAGCTACTCCCTCGGTCGCTTACACGATTGCTGGCACGCCTCTTGTTGTCGGCGGCTCGGGCCAGCGCATGTTCTGCACCGATCAAACAGGCATTATCCGGTATGACCCATCGGGTGCAGGCTGCACCAGCGCGAGCGCGGCTGTCCAATAGGATAGGATTCAAACGCACCTTATGGCTACCGAGCCAGAAGTCCTCAAGACCGCAGAGGTTATTCCCATCGAGCTGAAGCAGGAGCCGCGCTCGAAGGGGATCACTACGCCGCGTAAGAAAAAACCAAAAGAGTTGGCTGTCATAACTGAGTGCTGCACCGGCTGCGCAGGCTCCCCTGCCTGTGTTGAGTACTGTCCCGTCGAGGATTGCATGTTCTGGGTGCCGGATGAGGATCATCCGCCGTTTGGGCGCATCCAGGTGGATTCCGTTTTGTGCATCGGATGCAAGAAGTGCACGAGCAAGGGTCCCGATGGCGCGTTTCTGGATGGATGTCCGTGGGACGCGATCGTCATGCTGGACATCGCCGAAGTGGAAAAAGTCGTTGGAGCGATGACCTTCTAGGAGCACGCCGCGTCTCAAAATTAGGGCTGTCGCGCTGCCCGATCCCGAATCGCCTGCTCCGTGAGAACAGCCTGCTGTTTGACGCGATCGGGAATCTCCGGCAGGCTACGTTGATAGCTGTGTATAGCCGGCAAATCCTCCGGCTGGCCTACCAAATAGAGCGCCCGCAACGCTTCCCAAACTTGTTCTGCCCCAGGATCCACGGAAGCCAGCTCCGCGCCTGAGTGAACTTCCGCACCCTTCGCCACAGAAAGTGTCCGGATGCGCCCGTTGATCGGAGAGCGCACTTCCGTTATCTGCTGCCCATTCTGTAATTTGGCAATTAGCCCACCCTGATGGATCGCCGTGCCAGCGTTGTCGGTCTCGATCAAGCGGCCGGCGACGGGTGCCACAATTCTGGCGGGCTGCAACAACGCAACGATTTGCAGACGGCCTGCAGCGTCGCCGAAGCGCACCAACGAAAGCGCTGCGTTTCCTCTCACCATCGGCGAGGGATCATCCAGCATTTTTCGGAGTGCGTGGTGGAAGCCGGGTTGGGTGGTGTCCTGTCCCATGACCCAAGCGTCTGTGTTTCGTACTTCTTCTACGGGATACGAGGCAAGACGTTCCAAATCCGGATACCAGCGCGCCGCGCTCGCGTCGTGTGCGGTTAAGCGTTCGCCCAATTGCACGAGCGCATGCTGGATATGCCTCGGATGTTTCTGGTCGTTGAGAAACTCGCTCAGCTGTTTGTCCGACAAGTGCCGGCCAAACCAGGTACTCCACCAAAACAGAAACGGCATCAGTACGATCAACCAGGCAGTGGCGAAAAACAACAGGCGGTTTCGCGTGGACATGCGGTGCCGCGCAGGGACTGGCTGCCCCGGAGCGTCGCTTGCCATGTCCGCTGATGGATGAATCGGTAGCACGGAAGGAAATTGACTGGCTGCCATGTTTTTTCTGCGACCTCAGCCCGCCTTGGCAGCAGGCGGTTCCTTTGGCGGAACAGCTTTGTTCTTGTGCAAGAAGGCCAGCCATCCCCGGTCATCCATTTCGAACAGAACATTCAAGAAGAAGACTCCTGAGAGCGCCAAGAGAATGAGGCTCATGAACAGCCCGTCAACGGAGGTCAGTGACCTAGTGATGACAATCCACGCAATCCCCATGAGAGGAATAAGAGCAAGCAAGATAGAGAGCAGGAGCATCACGGGAAGCCAGTACCTCCTTGAATTTTCCGATCGCGGGCCGGGCAACGGAGACGTCCGACCCACTCGCAATCCGCATTCTCGCCGCGCTATGGCTGAGCTTTAAAGGTCATGTCCACGGTTTTGCTGTCCTTGGCGGCCAGCGTGACCTTCTGATCTTGCTCGCCCAATTTTTCCTGGACGAAAGCAATCGTGTAATCGCCGGGAGGCAACCCGGTGATTTCAAATTTGCCGTCTGGCCCGCTAACGGCATAGAACGGATTCTTCACCACGTTGACGAACATCCTCATCCACGGGTGCTGGTTACACTTCACCGGCAGCAAGATTTCTTCTCGCGCGAACACCTTTTCCAGCGGCGGGGCCTGTGCCGCCTGTGATTCGTTCCATTCGCGATTATCTTTTGGCGTGGGGTGAATGTTGTGAGTCGTGGGATCGCCGTTGACGATTTTGATGGTCTGACCGGCCATTACTCCAAGCACGTGGGGCTTGTACCTGCATCCCACTTGAGTAAGAGTCACGGCATCTTTAGGAACGTCAAACGTCCGGCTGCCCAGGCCATCCTTCACATAAATAAAAACGTTGGCCAGCTTGCCGTCGTTGACCACTACATTTTCTGCCGTGTTGGAACCCTGGCAGCTGGGGTCCTGGCTCATATCGATCTTCGCGGCTTTCGGCGCGGCGCCGTCGAATTTCACCGTCCCACTGACCGATGCCGCCGTAGCAGGATCAATCGGAGTGGCCGCAGGCGCGGGAGCAGTCGCAGCGGGAGCAGCAGGCTGCTCCTCCGCAGTTTCCTTCTTGCCGCAGCCCACCATCAAGGCAAGACCGGGCAAAACACACATCGCAAGCCATTTTTCGGTTTTCATGTTCTGACGGCACCTCACTTGAAATTTAGAAACTCACGCAAAAGCCTATTCACGACCGCGACCCGAGGCAGCGGCAGTGGTGGTTCCGCTCGCTGGCGCAACGCTGTTTGAAGCTCGCGCACGGCCCATGGACGCGCTGACCCGCCGTTGTTCCTCCGCCGTGAGCTGGAAAATGTAATCGACCAGGAGCTTGGTCTGATCCTTATCATAACCCTGGAACGAAGATGGCGTCGGCCCGGCGAAAACCCAGTGATTGTTCTCGCGCTTGAATAGGCCGGAAGGCATCGACGTGCCGGGGCTGATCGCTTGCGGGTCGATAATCCAGCGCTCGACCCAATCCGCCTTCAGGCGGCCTTTCGCTTGCAGAAAATTGGGAGCAGTGGCTGTGCGATCGTGCGCCGGGTCGCCGGTGGCGTGGCACTTCAAACAGGGCGCTGCAGGACTGCTGAAGAGACTCCGCGCCATATCTGTTTCCTTGGCCGTAAGAAGCGGCGTCTGGTCTGGTATGTACGGGAATGGCTGGCGCGCGAGCGCCTGAAAGAATCGAACGAGCTTACCCAGTTCATTCTCTGAAAAAGAGAATGTTGGCATGCGAACCTGAAGATAAGAGCGCACGCCATTCCGGTTCGCATCGTTATCGTTCAGCGCCGGGTTCGCTAAAAAGTGCAGCAGCCACTCCGGCTCGACGCGCGCACCCTCCGTCAGTAGCTTGGGGGGCAGCTGCTCCTGCGCATCTTGATAGCGCGGCATCGTCATTAGCGACGACTTCTGCCCGGCGATGAATTGGTGGCAGCCCATGCAGTTATATTTTTTGACCACCCACCAGCCTTCCTGAATATCGCGACGATAATCCAGCGGACGGTATTGATAGCTGGCAGGCAGAGCGCTCTCCTCGCTGCCCATCAGGAAAGTTGTGAGCGACTGAACTTGCTCCTTGGTCAAATGCAGATTGGGCATGCGCAGTTGTTCGAGTTCAGGCTTGATCTTGCCTTTGTCCCAGATATTTGGTTCAGCGAGTTTGTGCTCGAAGAAACCTTTGTGGTCATACCACGGCCCCTTCGCGGGACCTTCGGGCAATCGCGCCAAATCATCCGCGTCGAGGATAGGTTCACCGCTGCCCCGCTGGGCCACTTCTGTCAGCAAAGCAAAATCGAGCCGCTCAATCGGTTTGCTGCCTTCGAATGTCAGTTCCGTGCCGATGCGGCCTTCCTCTTCCATGCCGGATATTTCGTGGCAGCCCGCGCAGCCGTAGTGGCGAATCCACTTCTTGCCTTCTTCCTTGAGCTTTGAATCATCCATGAACGCGGCATCCGCATAAGCTGAAGGCTCTTGCTTCTTTAATGTCACAAGATAGCTGGCCACGTCTTCCGCATCTTGCGGAGAAAGCCGCAGGCTGGGCATGACGGTCATGTTTTGTACTTGCAGCTCGTGTCCATCGTTCGGGCAGCGTGTGTGCTCCAGGTCAAAAACGTACGGCAAGCCTTTCTTGGCGTAATCCTCCGGGCCGATGTCTTTCTTTTCGTACATGCAGTACGGGCGAGTGCGTTCCCGCGCGTTGTGCACCCAGCGCACAAGGTAATCGTAGTTGTCTTTTTCACCGACGCGAGTGAGATTCGCCGCAAAGCTCCCACCTTCCATCTCACCGCCCTCGCGGATGGAGTGGCAGGCCAGGCAACCGCGCGTTTCGAACAATTCTTTTCCGTGCGCCGCGCTCCCAGGTTTGTGTTTGGGCAACGGATCCGTCAGGGCCGATTGCCACAAATAAGCAGAAATAGCCTTAACCTGCTCATCGCTCAGCCGGAAATTCGGCATCTTGGTGGTTGCTCGGAAGTCGCTGGGCTTCTTTAGCCAAACCGGAATCCAGTTCTTGTTCAGCTTCAGCCGCACATCTTTGAGATTCGGCCCGACCTTTTTCATGTCTTGCAGCAAGCTCTTGGTGCTCCGATCAAGCTGCACAAGTCGCAGGTCGAGCTTGCTATTGGTAACTTTCAGCGCCACTGCCTGATCGTTCAGATGATTGGCTACGTCGTTGGTCTCGGCGGCGTCAGCCTGCTTCATCAAGTTGGCCGCCTGCTTCGAATTCTCCTTCTTCTCCTGGTCCAACTGCTTGATCTGCTGCGCGATCGAAAGCAAATCTTCCGGTTCCTTGTCATAGCCTTCGTAGCGATGACAACCCACGCAACCGCGCTGTCGGTATAGGTCCTTGCCTTCGCTCAAGGTCCAGCCGACATCGTTCGTCACCAACACCATGTCCGCGGCATGACACGTCTGGCAGCCCGCTTCCACATTTCCTTTCGGAAATAGTGGCCAGAGCCAGTGTTCGTACGTGCCGTGCGCTTTTTCGAGGCTTGTCGTCGCTCGGCCATTGCCCTGGTGACAAGGCGAGCAGCCGAACTTTTCCGGGTCATGCGTCTTCAAGAGCTCAGGCTCATGATGGCTCGTAAACGCCCGCGCGTATTCGTCCGGCTTTTTGCCCTTCAACGACATCGAGGCCACGGTCAACTTCACAGGCTCGCGAATCCCCATGTGGCACGACTCGCAGCGGTCCACGATGTTGGCTTCTGGCACGTTGATCTGCAGGATCTTGGGGCTTGCTGCTTCTGTTTTGTCCAACAGTCCCGTAATCTGTGAGGGCGTCAGACTCACCATGTGGTCGGAAACGTAAGCATCCACTTTGGCCTTTTGCTCGTTGACTGGCTTGATCAATTCCCCCAGTTCCGCACTTAGCGCCGTGCGCTCATTTCGCAATTCGTTGTACGTGTCCTCGAGATGCGGATAGTCGTACGTTTTCTTGCTGCCGTCGGGGTAATTGACCGTGGTAACTTCCTGCTCATACTTCGCAAGGTCGCTTTGTTTGCTCTGCTTGGAAGAGGAGCTTGTCTCCGTCTCGATGGCGTACGTCGAAGCGCTCACGTACGCGCGGCGGTCCGTAAACGTATTCTGCACCGCAAGAATTTGCGCTCCAAGATCCCGTAGTTTTTCGTTGATTTCTTTTATGCGCGGGGCAGCATCCTTTGCCGCGCTTTCGTAAGATTGCTTCAGCGCCAGATACTCGGGATTGCTCTCAACCTCTTTCTCTGAACTATCCGATTGCGAATGTGCGTTCTTCAAGAACGCCGAGTAGCGCGTTTTCCATTCGTTTTGAAATGCCTTCCACGGACGCTGCCCGATATCTTCATCCCACAAAGCCCAGAACAAAGTCGCCGTCAAGACCAGCATGGCCACCAGATAGTGGGGCGCAAGCGATCTGCTGACTACCGGATCGTCTTCGGGGATGGGCTTCTCAGCCACCATTTCCTCCTAAACGTTAAACCACGGCGTGATCCACACATACTTAATGTGGAACGCCAGCCGCAACAGCATCTTGATGGGCAACCCAACCATGGTGATGAAGAAAACCATGAGGATCGAATACTGCAGCAGACTCATACGCTTGTAGTTTTTAGGGTTGTAGCGCCGGAACAGCGCGTGCACCACCAGCCCGCCAACGACAAAAAAGCCACCGACCACAGCCGCGCCAAATATTCCCTTGGCCCAGTTCGAGGTAATCCCGAAGAGATCGGGCAGGTCGCGGTTCACTTCATAGATGAGGCGATTGTGGTCCCACGTCTGCCCAGGCCAGAACCACTGCCATCCTGGTCCCCTAATAAAAGTCCCGATGGTAATCATCGAAACCCACAATACAATGAACCCGAACAGAAACGTGCCAATGGCAAATTTGCGCTGCTTCCACGTGTAGTAGCCCACGCCTAGCGGGTTCGTGTCTATGTAAGGAATCACCATCAAGCCAAAGATGATGAGCGTGGGCATCACCACCCCGGCGATCCACGGATCGAAATAAACCAGCATTTCCTGTAAACCGAGGAAGTACCACGGCGCCTTTGCCGGGTTCATCGTCAAGTTCGGGTTCGCCGGTTCTTCCAAAGGCGCATTTAAGGTGATAGACCAGATCATTAGAATGATGGTCACGATGATCGCGGCGAGAAATTCCACACGCAGCAAAAACGGCCAGACGTGCACTTCTTTCTGCCATCCTGGCTTGAATGGCCACGCTTTACGATGATGCGTCTTGGCCAGCGCCGGGTCGGCTTCCAGTTGCGCTATCAGCGAGTCGTTCGCTTTCGCCTGCTTCCAGGCAAGATAAATATAAAACGCGAGAAGCGGAATCATGGCAACGATTGGCACGTTGTCTGGCGCGGAGATAATTTCCCACACTTGTTTCCAATCCATGGCTATTTCCGCGCCTCCTTAACCTCAGAGTCGAGGATGACCTGAGCCGGGCCGGAAATTCCGCCGTCCTTCCGTACTCGCCAGAAGTGCAGAACCATGAAAATGGAGGCAATGATGGGAATACCAATGCAGTGCCAGATGTAAGAGCGCAGGAGCGCGTTGGCATCTACGATCGAGCCGCCAAGCAAGCCAAAGCGCACGTCGTTGTAAGGCGTCATGTTGAGATAGTTGCTGAAGGGGCCTTCGTGTCCAAGAAGGGGCGTGGCACGCGCCATGTTGGTTCCCACGGTAACGGCCCAGAAGCCCAACTGATCGTCCGGCAACAAATATCCGGTAAAAGAAAGCAAAAGCGTGAGTACCAACAATATTACGCCAACGTTCCAGTTAAATTCGCGCGGCTTCTTGTACGAGCCAGTGAGAAACACGCGGAACATGTGCAATTCAACGGCGATGACCATGAGGTGTGCCGCCCAGCGGTGCATGTTGCGCAGCAACCTGCCAAACGGAACATCGTGCTCGAGGTAAAGCACATCGCGGAAAGCCTGCACCTTGCTCGGATGGTAGTAAAACATCAGCAGGGTGCCCGTGAAGGTGAGCACCAGGAACAGATAAAACGTAATCCCGCCCATTCCCCATGTATAGCTGTAGCGCACCGAGTCACGGTTGATCTTCGCGGGATGCAGATGCAGAAAAACGTTGGAGAGTACGCCGAGCGCACGATTCCGCGGCGTATCGTCATGCTTGTGCCGGAAAATCGAAGTGTAGACTTGCGTCTTTGTCGGACTCTTCAGCGTTTCCAACGACTCTTTTGCTTTGGCAGGGAGATCCGTCTTCAGGGATTCCAGATCCTCTTTAACCCCAGTTTTAATCGTATCTACCAGGCCGGTCGATTTGCCATTCTTGCCGTTCGAGTTTTTCTCATCAGGCATTTCTTATGCTCCAGTTTCCCTTCCCGCTCGAACCGTCCGTCTTACTTCCTTCATTACTTCTTTAGTTCTCTACTTCCCGCCCTTACACATTCAAATACGAACCGGGATCGCTGAAGTGGCTAGGCTGCCCCTTGGGCCATTCAAAGAGTTGCGACACGTCCACCACGATCTGCCCATCCGGCGCCAACTCCACTCGTGCCCGGTCCATCGGACGCGGCGCGGGCCCTTCGAAGTTGATTCCTTCACTGTCGTAACCGCTGCCGTGGCACGGACACTTGAATTTGTTCTCGCTGGCCTTCCAATCAGGAGTGCAACCCAAATGCGTGCAGCGTGCGTAAATTACGAATACGCGGTCCGGAGTGCGGTCCACCCAGATGCGGTATTTCTGCTGCCACTTCGTGTCGACGCCCAACGCGTAATCAGAGGGATACCCAATTTTAAAAACGGTAGGGGGTTCAAAAAGTGTGCGTGGAAGGAAAAAGCGCAGAAATGCGATAAACCAAGCCCCAAGAAAACCAGCAACGGCACACCACACTAAACTTCGCCGACGCTCGTTGATTCCGCCAGCGGATGGGCCGACCGTCGGCACACCAGCAGAAGGCGCAGCTTTCGAGGTACCCACAGCAGGCGTGCCCACAAACTTTGCAGCTTCGCCTCCGCCGACTGCAGACGTCTTCGCTGCATCCGGTTTCGGATTGGCCGTATTTGATTCCGGGTCCGCCATGCAATACCTCCTGAATACCAGTGGTCGAAATTATGCGGCGGCCGCGAACAATGCCGTCGCTTCCCTCCCCTGAACGTGAGCCCGCACGCCATCCGCTGCTTCGCGAAGGCGTAGAAATCCCTTTTCGCTATTAGCTCTAAATTTATTTTTTATTGAACGAATCGCTTTGCACGTGGAGAAAATGCTAGCCCTATTGGGCATCGGCATCCGTGCCAAAAGGCCCGAATCACTCGTCAGAACACACACGGAAGACGTGGCCTGTGGAAGCGTCTCTGGCCCGCCGAATTTGGAGAGCGTAGCAGCGATACATCGTGAGGCCCCTACCATTCCACTGGACCCCCCAGGAACGGGCCGGATGTTACTTAAATAAAAAAAATTCGTCAACACAAGTCTAAGAATTTCTACGGAGCTGATTTCGAGGAAGTCGTTTGATTCGGGAAGAATTACGTCCATGTTCTCGAGAGTCCTCCACCTCTCTCAAGAATAAAGAGATGCAAGAATCGCTTGCGCTTGCAAAGACCTGTGGTAGACTCGCCCCGTTTTTGGGCTTCGCGATCCAGATTCCGAAGGTTGGCGGCCGAATCATTCGTTGCTGCGGATTTTCAACCGTGGAGGTCAGGGTACATGGGCCTAGTTCTTCTCGTTGTCATTTGGCTGATCACCTTCATCAGCGCCTACTTCTTTATTGCAAAGACGTGGTGGTTACCAGCAGGTGCGTCCGCAGCAGCCGCGGGAATCGATCATCATTTTGCAACGACGTACCTTCTCATGGGCATTGTGTTCGTGGTCTCCCAGGTCGCTCTCGGCTATTTTGCCTGGCAATATCGCGATCGCGGCCCCGCCATTCGACAAGCACTCTATTCCCACGGCAACAACCGCCTGGAGATCATCTGGACGTTGCTCACCTTGGTTTTGTTTGTCGGCTTGAATTTCATGAGCAGTTCAATCTGGGCTTCCGAGCGTTTTCGTCCCGCTGTTTCCGACGCCGTGCAAGTCGAAGTAACTGGCATGCAGTTCGCTTGGTACTTTCGCTATCCCGGACCCGACGGAAAATTCGGCGCGACCAAGCCTGAGTTGCAGGACCCTTCTTCCGGAGGTGAAGGCGCCATCGGCCTCGATACTTCCGATCCCGCCTCCAAGGACGATTTCGTCACCGGCACCATGTTTGTTCCCGTGAATCGCGAAATCGACGTGATTCTTCGCGCGGAAGATGTCATCCACAGCTTTTTTGTTCCTGCCATGCGTTTCAAGCAGGACGCCGTGCCCGGTCTCGCGATCCACATGCACTTCACACCCATCGCAACCGGCGACTACGAAATCGCTTGCTCCCAACTTTGCGGACTCGGCCACTACAAAATGCACGGCATCCTGAGGGTCGTCAGCCAGGAAGAGTTCGACAAATGGGCTGCGGCACAAGAAGCGGGGAAGCAATAAGATGGCTACCGGCGAATTCGCTGCCCACGCTGTACATGCTCACGCGGCCCCGACAAGTTGGATCCGCAAATACGTTTTCAGCCTCGATCATAAAGTCATCGGCATTCAGTACTTTTTTCTCGCGCTGACGGCTGTCTTCGTCGGCATGTTTCTCTCTCTATTGATGCGCATCCACTTGATCTGGCCTGCGGCGGCGTTGCCGTGGCTTGGGGAGATCAAACCGGAAACCTACCTAACTCTGTTGACCATGCACGGCACGATCATGGTTTTCTTCGTGCTCACCACGGCGCCGCAGGGCGGTTTTGGCAATTACTTTCTGCCTATTCAAATCGGCGCACCAGACATGGCGTTTCCAGTTCTCAACATGCTCTCCTTCTGGGTGACGGCGCTCGCCTTTTTTGTGATGATCGCTGCGTTCTTCGTCGTGGGAGGCGCGCCGCTGCATGGATGGACTGGCTACCCTCCACTTAGCGCCTTGCCATCGGCCGGACCAGGCGAGGGCCTCGGCGCCGATTTATGGGTCATCAGCATCGCGCTCTTCTGCCTCGGCGCGCTCATGAGCGCCCTCAACTTCATCACCACCACCCTGGACATGCGCGCCAGGGGCATGACCCTCATGCGCATGCCACTAACTTGTTGGGCCTGGTTTATCACCGCCATCCTTGGTCTGCTCGCGTTTGGAGTTCTCCTGTCCGCCGGCATTCTGCTTCTATTGGATCGCAACGCGGGAACCAGTTTCTTTGTACCCCTGGTCACCATCAACGGCCAGCTCACGGGGCACAAAGGCGGCTCGCCACTCCTGTGGCAGCACTTGTTCTGGTTCTTTGGGCATCCCGAGGTTTATATCGCCATATTGCCGGCCATGGGTTTATGCTCCCAGTTGCTCTCCGTCTTCTCTCGCAAGCCAATCTTTGGATACAAGGCCATGGTCTACGCGATGCTGTCCATCGGCTTCCTCGGCTTCATGGTTTGGGGCCATCACATGTTCATGAGCGGCATGAGCCCTTACACCGCCTTCGCGTTTTCCGTCATGACCATGGCCATCGGTGTTCCCTCTGCCATCAAGACATTTAACTGGCTCGGCACGATCTGGCGTGGACGAATTCGTTTCACCTCGCCTATGTTATTCGCCCTGGGATTTGTTTCGCTCTTCATCTCTGGCGGAATCAGCGGACCGTTTCTCGCTCAACCCGTGCTGGATATTCAGTTGCACGATACCTATTTCGTCGTCGGTCACTTTCATCTGATCATGGGAGTGGCTTCCATCTTCGGCATCTTCGCCGCTACGTACTATTGGTTCCCAAAAATGTTTGGCCGCATGATGAGCGAGGGCATGGCGCGCTGGCATTTTTTCATCACCCTGATCGGCACTTACGCCATCTTCATGCCCATGCACTATCTCGGTATGGCCGCACATCTCCGGCGCTACTCTCAGCTCACCGAATTGAAATACCTGCACGGATTGGTTCCGTTGCAGCAATTTATGACCTACGCTGCCTTCATTACCATCGCCGGCCAATTCATTTTCTTATTCAATCTCTTTTGGAGCATGAAATTCGGCCAAAAAGCCAGTGATAATCCCTGGGAAGCGACCACGCTCGAATGGACGACCTCAACGCCGCCCCCACACGACAATTTTGGCGGGCACATTCCCGTCGTTTACAACGGACCCTACGAATACAGCGTCCCTGGGGCGCCGCGCGATTTCATAATGCAGACGGATCCGGCAATCGTGAAGGCACACTAGAGCACAAATGGCGAGCATTCCCACAACGTCCGCGGTAGACACGGCCCAAGTCCTGCTGGCAGGCAGCGGCCGTCCGGATCGGAATGCGCTGGATTTTGCCACGCGCCTGCGCCGTGTCCGCCTCGGAGTAGGTGTCGCACTCACAGGCATTGTGATGATTTTTGTTTCCTATTCCAGCGCCTACGTCGTGCGCCAGGGGCTTCCCACTCTTGATCCGCGCACAGGCACTCTGGTTCGCGACTGGCTCCCTCTGCAGTTGCCCAACTTTCTGTTGGTGAACACTCTGGTCTTGCTGCTCAGCACTCTGACCATGGAGCTAGCGCGCCGCCAAGCCGTTCGCGTGGGCCTTGCAGCCGGAACGGCCTCCGACCCGGTAGCACGCACCGAAACAGACAGAATGCCCTGGCTGGCGCTAACAGCTATCCTTGGACTCAGCTTTCTAGCCGGACAATGGCTCGTCTGGCGCGAGCTCGCCGCGCGCGGGTTTTATGTCGCCACAAGCCCCAGCAGCTCCTTCTTCTATTTATTAACGGGGATGCACGGCATCCACCTGCTCGGGGGCATCGTCGCACTGCTGGCCGCTGGCGCCGCTACCCTCTTGCGCAAGTCCGCGGCGTCCTCCGCGGTTGTCGTGGATGGAGCTGCCTGGTATTGGCATTTCATGACTGTCTTGTGGGTCTACATCTTGTGTTTGCTGGAGTTTGCACCCTAACCCGACGTCGATCCCGGCCCAACGACGGCCACGTGTCACAAGGAGGCCAAGCGCATGTCTGAAGCGACGCTACCGCACGAGATGCCCGCCGTCTACGAACCGTCGCTCTTTGGCACCTACTCGAAGAAAATCGGCATGTGGCTGTTCCTCATGTCCGACTCGCTGACTTTCGGAGCTCTGCTTTACGCGTATAGCTATGGCCGAATCTCGACCCCCAACTGGCCGACGCCGTTCCATTCCCAGAGCATCGTTAACGCCACCATTATGACCGCCTTCCTCCTCACTAGTTCGCTCACCATGGTATTCGCGGTGCGCGCCTCTGCCGAGGGCAACGCAAAAGCGCAGCGGCTCTGGCTGCTCGCCACCATGGTCTGCGGCATGGGATTTGTCCTTCTTCATGGCCGTGAGTGGAGCAAATTAATCGCGGAAGGTTTGACTCTCCCGGTCTTTCCCAAACCGCCAGGACACGAAATAGCGGGAGAATTTGTAAATGTTTCGCAGAACGTCCCTCAGTTTGCCGCCACCTTTTTTGGCCTCACTGGCATGCACATGCTGCACGTAACGCTCGGCGTGGTCTATCTTGGCATAGTCGCGCTGCGCCGCTATTTCATTCCCATCCTGCTGGTCTTTTGGCTCGCCGCCTGGCTCGGCACGCCAGCCTACAGCCCGTTCCACTACGGCGCTCACGTTCTTCTGCTCGCCGCCATTGTTTGCTCGATCATCCTGTGGCTCAAACCCAAAGTTTACGACTCGTCAGACGTGGAAGTAGCAGGCCTCTACTGGCACTTCGTCGACCTGGTCTGGATGTTCATCTTCCCCCTGGTCTACTTAATGTCGGCAAGGATCTGAAAAAATGAAATCTCGCGCACTACACGCACACGTCATTCCGAGCGGAAGACTCCACGCCGTCATTCCGACCGCACAACTCCAGGCTGTCATTCCGGCCACACAACACAACACTGTCATTCCGAGCGTAGCGAGGAATCTGCTTTTCTCTTTCTTTTAGGAGCCGCCCATGGAACCCGATCAAATCGCCATCGCCACCAAGGTCGCCGAAGAATATCGCCATCACGGCAAGGGGCAGTTCTTGTGGGTCTGGGTAGCGCTGCTTATAATGACGGCCATCGAAGTCTACTTGACCTACCAAAACCTCGAGCCCATACGCATGCTAACCATTCTGATGGGCCTCTCGCTCATCAAGGCCGGACTCATCATTGGCTACTTCATGCACATGAAATTTGAAGTCTCGCGTATGAAGTGGCTCACCATGGCCTCCCTGGTGGTATGCTTGGCCCTGATGATGATCTTCTTCCCAGACGCGCTTCGCATCATCTCGCTGGGAGCAAAATGAAACTTCGCAGCGTCACTCTCGTTGTCGCTCTCCTCCTGTCCGCCGCCCCGGCCTTCAGCCAAGCCTGCTCCATGTGTTACAGCACCGCCAAAGCAACTTCCAAAGAGGGCCAGCGCGCCATCAGCAAAGGTGTCGTCGTCCTGCTGCTCCCACCCCTAGGCGTCATGACCATCGGAATCGCTCTGGCTTTCCGCTACGGAAAGAAGCGCGACCTCGAGCAAAATCTGTAGTCTCATCGCGGTCGATAGCGTGTCCTGAAATGGACCTGCGCCTCCAACCTGTACCAATTCGGCGCGGTCCGCTCGTGACGGTGCAGGACCGTCCAGCCTTTATCGACCTCCTAGCTTTTCTGGACGCAACATCCCTTGCCCTTTCAATGCCTTGCGCCAAGAACGAGACAGAAAAGGAAGTTGCCACTTGGATAGCCTCGTGCAAGTTCATTTGAGAGGGATTAGCGGCTCAAGAAAAACGCCCAGACCCAGGCACCACCACATTCGGCGTCACGCGAACGATCAGACTCCGCTCGGTGAATTTTGCAACAGAATCAACAAAAAAAGGCCAAGCGCCCGGGATTCGCGCAATCAAACGACCCTCGCGCAAACTTCCGGCGAATTGAACGGCGGGAATGGTGGCTGTGGGCAGCCGCGGCCATCATCACGCTTCTTCTTACTCTCGGGCTGGCTTCCTTTCTCCTTCCTAACGCGCACCTTCATCAAGACTATTACACCCAGAATGTTCTGCCGCAGGCCATGCGAGGACTCGTCGGCCTCGTTTTCCTCTTCGATCTCTACACTATTTATCAGTATCTGCTGATCCATCGCATACGCCGCCAGCTCCTCGAACGGGAAGAGCTCTTCCACCTCATCAGCGACAACGCCGCCGACATGATCGCCGTCGTGGACATGAACGGCAAGCGCATTTACAACAGCCTTTCCTACCAGAGAGTCCTGGGGTATTCACCGGAGGAACTGCAAGCCTCGTCGGCGTTCGAGCAGATTCACCCCGATGATCGGGAGCGCGTTAAAAAGGCCGCCGATGAAGCGCGCCTCTCGGGCGTCGGAAAAACGCTGGAGTACCGTCTCCGCCACAAAAATGGCGAGTGGCTGGTTCTGGAATCCACATCCAGCGTGATCCGCAATGAGAGGGGGGAGCCGGAAAAACTGGTCATTGTGAACCGCGACGTTTCCGAGCGCAAACGCGCCGAAGAGGCTCTTCGCCGCTCGGAAACGGGGTTCAAGTCCGTGGTGGAAGACGCACCTTACGGAATTTATCGCGCAAGCACCGCCGGCCATTTTCTACAAGTGAATCCGGCGCTCCAAAAAATGCTCGGCTACGAGCTAACCGAGGACCTTCTCGGTCGAAACCTGGCAGCCGAAATCTTCCGCCACTCAGGCGAATACGACCGCTTGATTGAGCTGCTCACCCGCACGGAAGAAATCAAGGACGTCGAAATGGAGTGGAATCGCAAGGACAACACGCCCATCACCGTGCGCTGCTCGGGACGCCGCGTGGACGACGAAAACGGCGCGCCTGCCTATTTTGAAGTCTTTGCGGAAGACGTGACCGAAAAGCGGGTCCTCGAAAAACAACTTCGCATGGCGCAAAAGATGGAAGCTATCGGCCGCCTCTCGGGGGGAATCGCCCATGACTTCAACAATCTTCTCGGCGTAATCATCGGCTACAGCCGAGTGCTCAAGCGGGAATTAGGCGCAAACAATGTGCTCTTCGAACACGCCCTGGAAATCGAGAAAGCTGGTAACCGCGCCGCTTCTTTAACCAAACAATTGCTGGCCTTCAGCCGCCAGCAAGTCCTGACGCCCGCCATCCTCAATCTCAATAGCCTCGCCTCCGACATGGAACGAATGCTTCCCCAACTCCTGGGAGAAGACGTGGAAGTCACGCTGATTCTGGATCCCGCCCTTGGCAATGTGAAAGCAGACCAAAGCCAGATCGAGCAAGTCATCATGAATCTGGCCGTCAACGCGCGTGACGCCATGCCCATGGGGGGCAAGCTCAAAATCGAAACCACGAATGTGCAGTTGGACGAAGCCTACACGCGCCTGCATCCTGGCTCCAAGGTAGGCAGCTTCGTGCTCCTCGCGGTAACCGACACGGGCTCAGGCATGGACACCGCAACGCTTAGCCACATTTTTGAGCCTTTCTTCACCACCAAGGAACGTGGCAAGGGCACCGGACTCGGTCTCGCCACCGTCTACGGCATCGTCAAACAAAGCAACGGCTACACCGGGGTGGACAGCGCCCCCGGCAAGGGCACCTCCTTCCAAATTTACCTCCCGCGCGACGCGGGTCAGTCCGTAGTAGAGGAACCAGAGCCCTATTCGCCCGATAAGCTGCGCGGCTCCGAAACCATTCTTCTGGTCGAAGACTCCGAACCATTGCGAAAACTTGTAAAGACCTTTCTCGACTCCGCCGGATACCGCGTCTTTTCAGCCGACAGCGGCGAATCTGCTCTAGAAGTCTCCACCAGCATCGGCCACCCGCTGGATCTGCTGCTCACCGACGTTGTTATGCCCGGCATGAACGGCCGCGTCCTTGCCGAGCACCTTCTCCCCCGTCAACAAGGGATGAAGGTCCTCTACATGTCCGGCTATACCGATAGCTTCATCGCCGGCCATGGAGTTCTTGATCCCGCCACCCACCTCCTGCACAAACCCTTCACAGAAGAAGTCTTTCTTCGAAAGGTTCGAGAAGTCCTGGACGGCGGTAAGAAGCCGGCTTCCGCTGCAAACTCTGTCGCCGAGCTTGTCGGAAACGCGATCCGGCCCGGCCGGTAGGAGGAAATCCGCGATGGAAAAGATATTGGTTGTGGACGACGACGAGGCCATCCGGCGCTTGATTCGTCTTGAGCTGAGCGACACCTTTGAAATCATCGATTCTGGCGAGCCCCAGGAAGGACTGGCTCTCGCGCTCGAACACAAGCCGCACGCCATCTTGTTGGATCTTCGCATGCCCAATTATTCCGGCTATGAACTTCTTCAGACCTTCACCGGTTTCAGCCACACGCAAAAAATACCCGTCATCATCGTCAGCGGCGAGGCCGGGGGACAGACCAAAGACCACTGCAAGCAGCTTGGCGCTTTCGCCTATTTCGAGAAACCCATCGATTTCACCGCGCTGCGTACTTGCCTTACCCAATTGACCAGAGTCCGCCGCTTTATCCCTCGATCGGAAGTCCGCGTTCGCTTGCGCGTCCCCCTCAAGCTGCGGGGCACGGACAAGTCCGGCAATAAAGTGGAAGTGGACACGACTACCGAGGATGTCAGTCTCAGCGGGTTTCTGTGCGCCTTCTCGGCAGAGTGGCCAGTCGATTCCATAGTCGAAGTGTTTCTTACGGACCGCGCGGCAGTTTACGTCGGCAAGGCCAGGATCGTTCATTCCGACACAAAAGCTGCTCCCCTTCGCCATTTCGGATTCCGTTTTGTCGAAAAAACTGGGCCTTGGGTGCTCAATTAGGGTTTCAGGTGCATTCATCTGACGGCCATTGTCGACGAATCTTCTCCAGGTAAGCACCCAACCAGCGTCGCTGCTGCTGCAATTGCTCGCTCCTCCGTCGTTCGGGTTCTCGCTGTCGACGATGAGCGTGCAGCCTGCAAACTTCTCGCGATCATGCTGCGTCCGCCGGCTTTCTCGTGCTCTACCGCCAATTCTGGCGAAGAAGCCCTCAGCGTTTTGCAACACGAGATCTTCGATGCCGTCATTTCCGACCTGCAAATGCCCGGCATCAGTGGCTTGGAACTTCTCACCCAGGTTCGCCGCTGCCATCCGCACATGGCGTTCCTGGTCACAACCGGTGTGGACGACGTGGAAGTTGGTGTTCAGGCCATGCGCGGCGGCGCGGACGATTATCTCGTCAAACCTCTTATCGAGAGTGCTGTCATCGCCAGCCTGGAGAGCGCCCTTCACAAGCAGTATCTTGAGCAGCAAGTCGAAGACTACCGCCAGCATCTCGAAGACATGGTTGCGGACCGCACCCTCCAACTGCGGGAAGCTCTCCAGAAGCTCGAGCGCAGCTATGAAGACACCCTGCAAGCGCTCGGCGCTGCCATCGATCTTCGCGACAATGAAACGGCAGGCCACTCCCAGCGCGTCTGCCGCTACGCGCTGGAGATTGCCCGCACCATGGGCTGGTCAGCGGATAAGTTGCGGAGCCTCGCCAAAGGTGCCCACTTGCATGACATCGGTAAACTCGGAATCCCGGACGGTATTCTCCTCAAACCGGGACCTCTCACCGCGGATGAACGAAAACTCATGCAACGTCACGTTCAGATCGGTTTCGATCTGGTTGCAGACATTGCTTTTCTTGCCGACGCCGCAGAAATCGTCCTGACTCATCACGAGCGCTATGATGGCGGCGGCTATCCCCGTGGCCTCAAGCGGGATGAAATCCTCCCAAGCGCCCGAATCTTCGCCGTGGCGGATTCCTTCGATGCCATCACCTCCGACCGGCCCTATCGCCGGGCTTCCACCTTCGAGTCAGGCCGTCAGATCATCCGCGAATGTTCCGGCACGCAGTTCGACCCTCAAGTCGTCAGCGCCTTCCTGAGCATTCCTGAAGAAACCTGGCCGTCTATCGCAGAGGACCAACGCCAGCCCGCTTCCCGGTCGTCCGCGCCGACTGTAAGAAAGACCGAGGTCCGCATGGACTTGGAATCGCTCCCCTGAGGCTGAGCCACACGGGTCCATCACAATTTGCAATGCCCTAAACCCTTTGTTTTCTTGCTCCTTAAGATATCCTTGACAAGGGAAGTACACTTATGGTACTATATTGCTTCGGATTTATCCGCCTTGCATCGACGGGCGTCCTCCAATTGAATCTTAAGGCTCCGCACAAGTCGGGCCTGAAGAGCTGTAGCAGGAAGCCTCGCCCACAACCTGCTTTAGAATCAACACTTACAAAACTGTATCAAAGCAAACGACTTTAACTCTCTTTAGAATGAACGTTATGAAAAAACCCGGGGGAGGGTCCTCTGGAGGGGCCTCTCCCTTCCACGCGTCAGTCATCGATCCCATTCCCTTCCGCGCGCGAGTCACAAATGCTAGCCACGCGCCCGATGATGTGAAAACCTCGCACGCACCCGGCGGCCGAGAATCACTTGCCCGTATTTAATCGTTGAAGTATGCGGCCCCTTTGGTTCATGTTTGTGATGTCGGTGCGTACTGGGAGGGCGAACTCATGCCTGTACTCTGGCTGGCGGCGTTGCTTTTGGGCACGGGGTTTGCCGTCGCCACCGGGCAGGGCGTGAAGTGGAAAGTGCTCAACGTGGTAATCATTCTGGGCTGCATGGGCGTGGGTTTCGGCATCGGATACGCCGCGGGTTTGGGGAGTGGAAACTTGGGAATGATCCCCCACGCGGGCTTACCCTTCTCCATGATGTTCGGAATCGTAGGCGCGATGGGGTGCGTGGCGCGCGACACATTGCGCGCAAAATGAGTCATTGCGATAGCTCGTAAGAGAAAACGATCGTCATTTAACTTTCCGCGGCCACCCAGCAAAACGTCCATTCCACACCGAAATTCCACCAAATGGGCTACTCAGAGTTCTAGGATACGCGCGAGGTGGCGGCTTCCTCCTCGAGGTCGTTTATTGCTGCCTCTTGCTCTTTGGTTTTGCCGCCTGGGCACTCGATTTCCATTGAGACATTCAGGTATAGCCGATATCTATTGGCAAAGCGGAGACATCCCCAATTCGACCCTTCAAAAAATTTTCAATTCTATGAAAAAATGATTGTCGAAGCATGTGATCGGGAGAGATTTTCAGACGCTTACACGGAAAGCCCATGCCCACCGTATTCAATGGAAGGTTCACGCTTCGCACTAATATTCTTTTGGCTTGCCCTCTTTCATCTCTCAAAGGTTCGTTATCGTCAACCGATCATGGAGAAGAAAATCCCACGGGATTGGTCACACGGCTAAATGGGAACAGGCAGTGAGCGCGAACCTCACTGCCACTGCGGAACCAGGCATTGCTACCTGGCAGGACAAGCTCGCGTCGTTTCGATTGATCCCACGAATTGAAACTTACCCAAAGATTGTCTCGTTCGCTCAGACTCCCATCGGAAAACTGGTTATGTTGGCCGTGTTTGGCGTGGGCTTAGGGGCCAGCATTGGCGACTGGTTGCCCCTGACGCTTGCTCTCCTCGTCATCACCTTCATCCCTACGAGACGCCGCTTGCTTGTGACCGTCTTCACCTTGGCATTCACATTCTTGGTTCCCTGGATTCATGGCCCTATCCCCTTCTCCATCATCGTTACGTTCATGGAAGTATTCTCCCTTGCGGCGCTGTTTTTCTGGTTCGTTGCATTTCGCCCCAGGTCGCTGTTCGGTCGAAGACCAATCGTCTTCTTACTCTGCACCTTTTCGGCTTTCATCGTGTTGGGCACGATTCTGCCTCGCAACGAAAGGGTCTACACTTTGCTGTGGCAATTCCTTTTCATCTTTGCCACCTATGTCTGGTTCATCGGCTACTCCTTGCTCGACGCTAGCTCGCCTAAACATGACAATTTTGGTCTTCAGCTTGGCACTTACTCGCCTTTCTGGGGTTCCTCGAACACGCCATTCCCGAAAGGCTCTTCTTACCTCCGCCAGATTGAGGCTCGCGACGCCCAACAACTGGCGGTCACGCAACTGAAGGGCCTCAAGCTCTTGGCTTGGTCGCTGCTTATCCTTGTCGGATTCCGCTGGTCCAATTCTTTCTTCCACGGCCAGCTGAGGATTCCCACATTTACTGAAGCTCTGAAGCTGAGTGTAAGCGGCACTCCTTTGCCATGGTATGGCTGCTGGGCCGGCCTCACGTTTTCGTTTTTCATGGGCCTCATGAATCTTTCTGTCACCGGACATCGCATAATCGCATGCTGTCGCATGGCGGGATTCAACGCCTTGCGGAACACGTATCGTCCCCTCTCTTCGGTGACCGTGGCGGAGTTTTTCAACCGTTACTACTATTATTTCAAGGAGCTACTCGTCGAGTTTTTCTTCTACCCAACATTTCTAAGGTATTACAAGAAATGGCCAAAGCTGCGGATGGCCGCTGCAATCTTCGCGGCCGCTGGTTTTGGAAATGCGTTTTACCATTTCACAGCGAGCCTCGATTTTGTCAGAAGCTACGGGCTTTGGGGCGCCCTGGTTTCCTTTCAAGTTTATTTCTTCTACTGCTTTCTCCTGGCAGCAGCGATTACGATCTCGACATTGCGTCAACCGCGGAAAGTGCACTCTGGATTCTTCCGTTCGAGACTCCTGCCTGCCGTTTCCGTGATTCTTTTTTATTGCCTTCTCGACGTTTTCGGCTCGACGGAACACAAGTATCCGCTTGTCGAGCACTTCCGGTTTTTTGGACATCTGTTTTCCTTAAACTTCTAAGGGACAGAGACGTGCACTGTAAAACGGGCATTCGTCAGTTCCTGCGCGACCTGCTTGCCCACAAAAGTGATGGGCAACCAGTCTCCGACAACAGTTCGTTGCTCATCAGCGGACACCTCGATTTCGTTGATTCCCTGGTCCGTTCGACCCAGGCCGCAAAGTATTGCGAAAGCAGTTTCGGGAGACAAGGAGAACAACCAGGCCATGCGCCCAGAGGCTGAGAAGCCAAATCAATTCGCTAAAATCGAAGCCGTTCTCCAACAACATCCCGGCGTTCGTGCGGCAAGGGTGTCTCGCGAAAACGTTGGATTTGATGAGCTGACCGTATACGTCGTGCCCCATGACGAATACGTCGGACCTGTATTGACCGATGCGGATGAGGAGCGCAAACGCGTCCAAAAGTGGCGAAAGACGTTTGACCTGACGCAAATGGGAAAGGAAGCCCCGGCGCCGGAACCAGATTTCAACATAGCGGGCTGGAACAGCAGTTATACAAGACAGCCGATTCCTGCGCACGAAATGCGCGAGTGGGTCGAGAATACAGTTGCAGGGATTTCTTCGCTTCGACCGCAAGAAATACTGGAGATTGGCTGCGGGACGGGGTTGCTCCTGCTCCGCCTTGCGCCGAAATGCAAGAGATACGTGGCAACGGATTTTGCTCCGGCGGTTCTGAAAAAGCTGCGGAAACAGATGGACCAAATGGGTGGCTCATGGGACGGCGTCGACTTGTTGGAGCGGCCGGCCGACAACTTTGATGGGCTGGCCGGGGGTTCGTTCGACACGGTCATCATAAATTCTGTCACCCACTATTTTCCGAACGCTACCTACCTTGCCAAAGTGATCGAGGGAGCAGCTGGAGTGCTGAAACCGGGAGGGAAGATCTTCATCGGCGACGTCCGAAGTCTGCCATTGCTGGAGGCATATGCAACATCGGTAGAACTGTTCCAGGCGGCCCCGGAGATGGAACTCGCGGAGCTGCGGGAGCGGGTTGCGCGACGGGTGAAGCAGGAGGAGCAACTCGTCATATCGCCAGCTTTCTTTCTGGCACTGGCGGAACGGAACCCAAAGTTGTCGGGAGTGGAGATCTGTCTCAAGCGTGGTCGCTCTGACAACGAACTGACACGATTTCGATACGACGTCGTTCTGCATGCCGGCGACAAGGGGAACGCCGGCATTGAAGTGGAATGGCAGAAATGGGCCGCGGCCGAAACAGGGATAGAAGATATTCGACGAATGCTTCAGGATGAAAAACCAGCAAGGATCGCCATCGCCGGTGTCCGAAATGCGCGAGTAGAGAAGGATGTTGAAGCACTCAAAAGAATTTCCAACGCGAATGCCAGCGGAACGGTGGGGCAACTGAAAAAAGAATTGGAAACAGCAGCGCCCTCAGGTACCCAGCCGGCTAACTTGTGTTCGGCCGGAGAGGATGCTGGCTACCGAATGGACCTGAGTTGGGCCGGTTGTCAGCCGGACGGAAGCTACGACGCAGTTCTTTCGCGAACGGATGGTGCCGCAGCGGAATGGAAGCCATTGAATTGGCCGCAACCGTCCATCGCGGGCGTGGAGCTTGCAAGGTATACCAATGTGCCCGGGCAGAATGTCTTCAGGGAGCGGTTGGTTCAGAAGCTGCTCTCTTATTGCAAAGAAAACCTGCCCGGGGACCTGGTTCCGCGCGCGGTCGTAGTGGTGGACGCCCTGCCCTGACGTTGAAAAAAGGTACTGGAACCCCACAAGTCCCTGTCCAAAATCTGTCCTTTCGACCGTTGATTTCCGCCCTCTTTTCCGATATTACTCCTTCATAGAGTTCGGTCCATTCTTCTTTCGTCTCCGCAGAGGCAAGAAGCGCGCTGTGGCAGGAACGGCTCCGTTCCGAGCACGCGGACTCTCGCTTTCCGGTAGGTAGGCCGGCGCAAGAATTCCTAGGCCGCGGGGATCATTCTCCTCGCTTGGTTGTCGGGCCCCATCTTTCATGAAGAAAGGAGACCCATGAATCGCAAGATGGGTTTTGCCTCCTTCTTTCTAGGTTGCCTGGCGTTTACGTGCGGTTCCCACCTCGCGTATGCCCAAGTGGTGGTTTCGGGTCAGCATTCGCGCGCCCTTATCACTCAGAGAATTGACGAAAGCAAACGCATCCCGCTCGCCGGCAATACACGTCCCGAAGCAAGCGCTGCGAATGATCGCGGCGCGCTGGCCGGCGATTTTCCGATGGAGCACATGCTGCTCCAATTGAAGCGCCCCCCCGAGCAAGAGCAGGCGCTCCAAGAGTTCATCGCTCAACAGCAAACAAAAGGATCCCCAAACTTCCAACGTTGGATTGCCGCGCAACAGTTCGGAGAGCAGTTCGGTCTAGCAAAGCAAGACCTTGACGCAATTACCGCCTGGCTGGAGTCCCACGGCCTTAAAGTCAACCTGGTATATCCGAGCGGCATGGTCATCGATTTTTCGGGAACAGCCGCACAGGTGCGCGAGGCCTTTCAAACGGAGATCCATCAGCTTGAAGTCAAAGGCGAGAAGCATATTGCCAACATGAGTGATCCACGGATTCCCGCCGCGCTCGCGTCTGCGGTCGTTGGCGTCGTCTCCTTACACGACTTCCGCCCCAACGCAATGTACAGGATGCGTCCGCCGCAGGGGGAATACACGTTCAGTGGCTCCGGCGGGAATGACTACGCGGTCGTGCCCGCGGACCTGGCCACCATTTACAACCTGAACCCCCTTTTTAGTGCAGGCTACTCGGGGCAGGGCCAGACGATTGTAGTCATCGAAGATACAAATGTTTTCCGTACTACGGACTGGAATACTTTTCGCTCGACATTCGGCCTTTCCAGCTACACGTCGGGCTCTTTTACGACCGTGCACCCGGCCCCCTCGAGCGGCATCAACAACTGCGCCTCCCCCGGAGTGATCGCTGGCAATGACGCCGAAGCAATTCTAGACGCGGAATGGGCCAGCGCCGCCGCTCCGAACGCGGCCATTGTGATGGCGACTTGCGCGGACAGTGGCGCGACCTTCGGCGGCTTGATTGCTGTGCAAAACATGATCAATGCCAGCAGCCAACCGCCAGCCATCATGAGCATAAGTTACGGCCAATGCGAAACGGTAAACGGCGCGGCTGCCAACGCGGCGTACAACTCGGTGTATCAACAAGCCGCAACGGAAGGCGTTTCCGTTTTCGTGGCTGCAGGTGATAGCGGCGCCTCGGGCTGCGACAACAGCGCTAACGAGGCTACGCACGGCATTGGCGTCAACGCTTTCGCGTCTACACCGTACAACGTGGCGGTAGGCGGCACGGACTTTAGCGACACCTATTCCGGCACCAACGCTGCATACTGGAATTCGAGCAATACAGCGACTTTCGGTTCAGCAATTTCGTACATTCCGGAAACTCCCTGGAATGACTCGTGCGCGGGTGCCCTGCTTTCCAACTATGAGGGTCGTAGCCTAACGTACGGCTCATCGAGTCTATGCAACGACACCTCTCTGGGCTCAACTCTTTTGAGTACCGTAGCCGGTGGCGGCGGCCCAAGCGCCTGCGCCACGGGAACTCCGTCTCCATCCAACAGCGAAATCGTCAGCGGAACCTGCCGAGGATGGCCCAAGCCCTCGTGGCAATCTCTCGTTGGCAATCCAAACGACGGTGTTCGCGACACTCCGGACGTTTCGCTTTTCGCCGCTAACGGTCTCTGGGGCCACTACTACGTCTTTTGCTGGACGGATACCGCGAACGGCGGAGCGGCCTGCACAGGTGCTCCGAGTGGCTGGTCTGGCGCTGGCGGAACCTCTTTCGCGTCGCCGATTATGGCCGGCATTCAGGCTCTCGTGAACCAGAAGGCCGGCGGTCCCCAGGGCAATCCGAATCCCTTCTATTACCAGCTTGCCGCCAGCGAATACGGTTCAAGCGGCAGCAGTGCTTGCAACTCCTCCAATGGCAATGGTGTTGCCAGCAGCTGCATTTTTTACGACGTAACGCTCGGCGATATGGATGTGGACTGCACCGGCACGGCGGATTGCTACTTGCCAAGCGGCACAATAGGCGTACTTTCGACATCCGACAGTTCGTTCAATCCGGCCTACGGCACAACCACCGGCTGGGACTTCGCCACTGGAATCGGCAGCGTCAACGCCGCCAACCTGGTGAACAACTGGCCGGCCCTGGGACCGAACTTTGCGTTGTCGGCTTCGCCGACCAGCCTGACGATCACTCAGGGAGCCAGCAACACCAGTACAATCACTGTCACTCCCGAAAATGCCTTTACAGGGAGCGTCAGCTTATCTGCATCCGGTCTACCAAGCGGCGTGACGGCGTCCTTTAATCCCAGCAGCACGACGGGCACGAGCGTATTGACGCTGACCGCAAGCGGCACCGCCGCCATTGGCACGGTCACTGTATCCGTGATAGGGACGTCAGGTAGTTTGACAAACCAGACCACGATTACACTCGTCGTGAATCCCACCGGAAATTTCACCCTTTCCGCATCGCCGAGCAGTCTGAGTTTTATGCAGGGGACGAATGGCACGAGCACCATCACGGTCTCTCCTCAAAGCGGCTTCAATGGCAGCGTCAGCCTGTCAGCCTCTGGTTTGCCCAACGGCGTAACAGCATCTTTCAATCCCGCCAGCACAACAAGCGCCAGCACGTTGACGCTGACCGCCAGCAGCACCGCAGCCACGGGAACGGCCACGGTGACAGTCACCGGCACGTCGGGAAACTTGTCAAGTGCGGCGACGATTTCGCTCACCGTCACTGCTGCACCGAGCTACTCGCTCACCGCCTCGCCAAACAGCTTAACGCTCTCGCAGGGGTCCAATGGCACGAGCACCATTACGATCACTCCTCAAGGCGGCTTCACTGGCAGTGTCAGCTTGTCAGCTTCCGGTCTGCCCAACGGCGTAACCGCGGCCTTCAATCCCACCAGTACGGCGACCACGAGCACGTTGACGCTCACGGCCAGCACCACCGCGACTACGGGTACCGTCACTGTAACCGTCAAAGGCACGTCGGGCAGCATGTCGAAGACGACCACGATTTCTCTTACCGTGCGGCAGGTCCCGACTCTTCCTTCGATTTGGACCGATGGGGATATCGGCGCGACCGGCAAGGCGGGGAGCGCAGGTTATGCGAGTGGCGTGTTCACCGTTAAAGGAGCAGGTGCGCAAATTTTCGGCACAGCCGATGCGTTTCATTACGTGTACCAACCGTTGTCGGGTGACGGCACGATTGTTGCGCGGCTGGTGAGTATGCAGGGAGGCGGCGGGTATGCATCCGCAGCCGTCATGATTCGCGAGACGCTGACTGCGGGATCGCGGAATGCCAAAACGGCTGAGTGGCCATTGTACGGCGGAATTTTCTTTGATGAACGGTCAGCCCCTGGAGGAAACACCGTCGAGCCGGGCAACTTGACCGTTACGCTGCCCTACTGGGTAAAGATGAGCAGGAGCGGAAGCTCCTTCAGCAGCTTTGCGTCCTCCGACGGCGTGAACTGGGTGCAGGTCGGTACAACCCAAACGATCAGCATGGCGCAGAGTGTGTATATAGGCCTGGCCGTCACCAGCGGGCTTACCACGGCGTTTACGACAGCGACGTTTGACAATGTCTCTGTGAACTCCGCGGCAGCGCCCGCGCCCGTGATTACCAGCCTCTCTGCTACGACCGGACCAATCGGGAGTCAAGTAGCGATCAGTGGATCGAATTTTGGCGCGACTCAAGCGAGCAGCGTTGTACTGCTGAGCGGGACACCAGTGACCATCAACTCCTGGAGCGCCACATCCATCGGCATCACTATTCCGGTGGGAGCGACTTCGGGACCGTTGGTTGTATCCGTGGCTCCGGCCATGAACGACAGCAACCCTGTGATTTTCACCGTAACCTCACAACCACTGCCGCCCAGCTGGTTGGATCAAGATGTCGGCTCAGTGGGCTTGCCAGGGAGCGCGACCTCCACAAATGGAACGTTCACGGTAAACGGAGCCGGAGCGGAGATCTTTGGAACTGCAGATGGCTTTCACTTCGTGTATCAGCCGCTAACGGGAGACGGAACGGTGGTAGCGCGGGTGGTGAGCTTGCAGGGCGGGGCGAGCTATGCGTCGGCGGGAGTGATGATCCGCAACACGCTGGATGCCGGATCGGCGAATGCCAAGACCGCGGACTGGCCCTGGTACGGAGGGATTTACTTTGATATGCGGACGGCAGCGGGAGGAAGCACAACGGAGCCGGGCAATGCGACGGCCACGCTTCCCTACTGGGTGAAAGTGAGCCGGAGCGGGAGCACGTTGAGCAGCTATGTTTCTCCGGACGGAGTGAACTGGACACAGTTGGGTACAAGCCAAACGATCCCGATGAATCAGAGCGTGTATGCAGGCTTGGCAGTGACCAGCGGCAGCACCACATCACAAGCTACCGCCACCTTTGACAACGTCTCGATCAGCACGCCCGTTGCGCCGCCGCCGAGTTTCTCACTCTCGGCGTCGCCAAGCAGTGTGACCATCGCGCAAGGAGCCAGCGGCACGAGCACGATTACCGTCACTCCCCAGAACGGCTTCAGCGGTAGCGTCAGCTTGTCTACATCGAGTCTGCCTAGTGGAGTTACAGCATCCTTCAACCCCACCACCACGACAACCGCGAGCACGTTGACGTTCACCGCCAGCAGCACCGCGACTCCCGGGACAGCTACCGTTACCATCACCGCCGCGTCAGGCAGTTTGTCGAGCGCCGCCACGATTTCACTCACCGTAAACGCTCTTCCGCCCGCGAACTTCATGCTTTCCGCATCGCCAAGCAGCGTGGCGATCACCCAGGGGACGAGCGGAACGAGCACAATTTCCGTCACTCCGCAGAACGGCTTCAGCAGTAGCGTTAACCTGTCTGCATCGAGTCTGCCTAATGGAGTTACAGCATCCTTCAATCCCACCAGCACGACAACCGCGAGCACGTTGACACTCACCGCCAGCAGCACCGCGACTCCCGGGACGCTTACTGTGACCATCACAGGCACGTCAGGCAGCCTGACGAACTACACCACAGTTTTTCTGACTGTAAACGCAGTCCCGACCGCGAACTTCAC
Source organism: uncultured Acidobacteriota bacterium (assembly GCA_963833345.1). Lineage (GTDB taxonomy): Bacteria > Acidobacteriota > Terriglobia > Acidiferrales > UBA7541 > Acidiferrum. The sequence goes on from CAWHXI010000002.1 coordinate 614,014, forward strand.
GCTTTCCGCTTCGCCGAGCAGCGTAACGATCGCGCAGGGCGCCAATGGTACGAGCGCGGTTACCATCGCTCCACAGAACGGCTTCAGCGGTAGCGTAAGCTTGTCCGCCTCGGGTCTGCCCACTGGGGTTACCGCCTCCTTCAACCCAACCAGCGCAACGAGCACGAGCACGTTGACGTTGATGGCCAGCAGCACCGCGACTCCCGGGACGGTTACCGTGACCATCACCGGTATCTCGGGAACCTTGACGAACAACACCACGGTTTCTCTCAATGTCCAGGCGGTCACCACCACAACGCTTCCTCCGGTGTGGACCGACGGGGATATAGGCGCAACAGGCGTAGCGGGGGGTGCGAGTTACACGAATGGTGTCTTTACGGTCGCGGGCGCCGGCTCGGAAATCTACGGCACAGCCGATGCGTTTCATTTCGTTTACCAGCTAATGTCGGGTGACGGCACGATTGTCGCGCGGCTGGTGAGCGTACAAGGCGGTGTGGGCTATGTGTCTCCTGGTGTCATGATTCGCGAAACGTTGAATCCAGGATCGACGAACGCCAAAACAGCCGATTGGGCCGCTTACGGCGGGATTTATTTTGACCTGCGAGCAAGTAACGGAGGGGGCACCACGGAGCCCGGCAATGTGAGTGCGACTCTCCCCTACTGGGTGAAGGTGAGCCGGACCGGTAGCACCTTCAGCAGCTATATCTCTTCCGACGGAGTGAACTGGGTGCAGGTCGGCACGAGCCAAACTATCAGTATGGCGCAGAGTGTGTATGTGGGTCTGGCAGTGAATAGCGGCAGCACCACGGCTTTGGCGACAGCGACGTTTGACAATGTTTCGGTGAACTCCGTGGCAGCGCCAGCGCCCGTGATCATCAGCGTCTCTGCCACGACCGGACCAATCGGGAGTCAAGTAACGGTTAGCGGTTCGAATTTTGGCGCGACGCAAGCGAGCAGCGTTGTACTGCTGAGCGGGACACCAGTGACCATCAACACCTGGAGCGCTACGTCCATCAGCATCACCATTCCGGCAGGAGCGACCTCGGGACCGTTGGTTGTATCCGTGGCTCCAGCCATGAACGACAGCAACCCTGTGATTTTCACCGTAACCTCACAACCACTGCCGCCCAGCTGGTTGGATCAAGATGTCGGCTCAGTGGGCTTGCCAGGGAGCGCGACCTCCACAAATGGAACGTTCACGGTAAACGGAGCCGGAGCGGAGATCTTTGGAACTGCAGATGGCTTTCACTTCGTGTATCAGCCGCTGACGGGAGACGGAACGGTGGTAGCGCGGGTGGTGAGCTTGCAGGGCGGGGCGAGCTATGCGTCGGCGGGAGTGATGATCCGCAACACGCTGGATGCCGGATCGGCGAATGCCAAGACCGCGGACTGGCCCTGGTACGGAGGGATTTACTTTGATATGCGGACGGCAGCGGGAGGAAGCACAACGGAGCCGGGCAATGCGACGGCCACGCTTCCCTACTGGGTGAAAGTGAGCCGGAGCGGGAGCACGTTGAGCAGCTATGTTTCTCCGGACGGAGTGAACTGGACACAGTTGGGTACAAGCCAAACGATCCCGATGAATCAGAGCGTGTATGCAGGCTTGGCAGTGACCAGCGGCAGCACCACATCACAAGCTACCGCCACCTTCGACAACGTCTCGATCAGTACACCCTAGGCGACAACAGGCATGCTTTTGTGTAGGAGCGCAGCCCTTGTAACGATGCGGTGGGCATAGGAATGCCAAAGTGGGCGTCATTCCTACTCAGGTTTTTCGACTGCTTCACAAAACCGGGTCATTGCCGTTCATGCCGCCTTTTGCCGCCTCGTTTTTCTTGCAAATGGCGTCATGTGAGATACGGACGGGACGTGTCCCGTGACAGGATTGCAGTTGTTTGTAACTTAATGATAATTAACGGCGCTGACGGCCCGTCATTGGGACTCCAAGGCACTCTTTGCCACGACTAAATGGACCCTGATCGGACCCACTTTTTTGATTTTACGTTTCCACTTAGCCGATCTTTCGCAGCTGCGCACCTTTGAGTCGGTTAAGTGCTTTCGAATCAGTTTCAGTTATCGAAAGGTCTCCACCACAAACAGCCCTTACCGGGAGGTCTGCACCTCGATTTCGTTGCTCTCTTTTTGCGCCACAAGGCGGGGTGGCGGCTGGTTCGGCAGTTCCAGTCTCAGCTTTTCTATGAGCAGCTTGGTGTCTGGGGAAGGTTGTGTGTAGCGGGGCAGAATCAACCAACGTTGATCGACCGTAGGAATCCACACATCGATCATTTTGATTTCGGCCAACTTCTCCAGCACTGCGGTGGGGGTCAACCCTGGGGCGTGCAACAACAGGCGATGCTTCAGTGTCACTTGCAAGCAGTACGCGAGAAAGGCGATCAGAATGTGCGCGTCGGCGCGATGCTCCAGTTGATGGTAAATGGGGCGTATGCCGAGTTCACTTTTGAGAGATCGGAAGACCGACTCGATCTGGGTCAACTGCACGTAGCGGGTCCACAGCACGCTGGGATCTCCGGCCGTGAGGTTGGAGCGCAGTAAGTAGTGTCCGTCGCGCCATTCCGCCACTTGCAGCTTTTTCTTATCCACACGAAACTGGAAGGTCTCCCGGGTGACCGGCTGGCCTTCCTCGGGTACTTGCATCTGCACGAACTGGAAGGCGCGGCCCGCTTCCGATTTCGCGGCGCCCAAACGCATCAGCAACTGGACCAGAGAGGGCAGGCTGCGCCGCATGGCCCGGAGCTTTTTGAGCAAGCGAGCCAGACGCTTGCGGCGCATGGCGGTCTCTTTGGCTCTTCTTCCTTCACTCTTGGCCAACACATAGAGCTCGCCGTCCTGCTCAAACAGTTTCACGTCCACCGACTCTCGAACCTGCTGCCAGGGCAGATCCAGCCATTTCTTTTCATATTGTTGGATCTTGCCTTTCGGTGTTCCCACCAGATAGAAAATCTCGCGTGCCGGATCCCGCATCTCCTGCAACATCTCTTCGGTCGGAATCCCGCGATCCATCACCCACATGCGTTTTGCTTTCCCGTAAGTCTTTTCGATCTGGTCCAGAAACCCGCGCAGGGTGGTGCGATCACTGGTGTTACCGTCCATCACTTCATAGGCCAACGGGAACCCATCGGTGGTGATCACCAGCGCAATCACCACCTGCAAACAGTCCGTCCGTTTATCACGACTGTGACCGTATTTGGCCTTAGGGTTCTCTTCCATCGCACCTTCGAAGTACGTACTGGTCAGGTCGTAGAGCAGAATTTCGAATTCCGCTTGAAACAGATCGGCCCACTTCTGACGCAGCCATAGAAAGAGTTCCTGCTTGTGTTTGAGCACCCGGTCGAGGCAGCGATACAAGCGATCCTTTTCGGCCACCGCGAAATCGGTTCCGAGCAACACATCCATGGCGGTAGTCAGGTACCACTGGCGATGCACGCGAAACTCGCTACCCGGATCCAGTAGCCGGTTCGCCACCAGTAGCTGCAACACTTTTTCCCAGGGGACGTCTTCGCGCGATCCGGCAAGGCGAGCATCCCAAAACTCATGCAAGCCCAGTTGACGCCACAACTCGCACGCCAACCAACAACTGCCGAACCGACGAGGGCGCCGCAGCTCAAGGCCGCTCAATTTTACTTGCAGACTGTCGATGGCATCGGCGGGAATCTCGCGGTCGTCGGGAAACAAACTCAAGTTCGCATACTCTTGCTGCTGTTCATCAAACACCGACAGCGACTTGCGCCAGGCCGCTTGTTGTTGATCGTTGATTTCGCCGAGATAGAGAACGGTTCGTTGCACCGTCTTGCCGGAACTGATGCGATGGTTTTCTACGATGCTGAAGTAGCGATGGTCTTTGCCGTCTTTTTTACGATTATTGCTGCGTAGAAACATGCTAACGACAGACTGCCAGAAGTCCGTTGTCAAAGGGAAGGCACTTGGTCTCCACTCTACCGTTTTCCGGGAGGGCGCCGATGAAAACACACGCCTTAACAATAAAAATAGGGGCAAAAAAGCCGAAAAATGTCAGCAACTGCGAAAGTGCGGTTAGCGCACCAACACCGTACTTCATTTTCCAGGATGCTGTTTCGCGGCAACATCGTTCAGGTTGCCTGCCGCGATTGCAGCAGGTAACGCAACCGGCCGAGGGTGAGTGCCGTCAACATCTACATATACATATGTTTGATCCCGATGGCCTGCATGATCAACCTGCCGGATGGGCTAACCGGAGCCGATACTGTGTATGTCCCAGCAGATCCGGCCACCACATCCTCAGCGATGTCTCCGTCTGGTACGGTGATCACGCGACTCGTGAATCCCGTTCCTGGGCCGGTCGTGATCGTCTGAAGATGAGATTACCGGCGCTGGCGGTCGTGAGCGAGACCGTGCTATTCGTGCTTATGCCGGTAGCTCCGGCAACAATTTCAACCGGATTCGTTGGAGCAGCTCCCGCATATTCGAGAATGCGCAAGTCCGGATAGGCTTCGGTATTGAAAGTAACGGTTACAGTATTCGCGCGGGCGCCTGCCGCGGCGATGTCCGCCGTGTAGTAGATGGACTGCGTCGCCAAGCGTTGGCTAGGGAATTGCCGACGCGATTTGCTGGACCGCGTAATCGCATTCAACCACGCCCACTCGAAATGGCTGCCTTCAGAATATGCGTTACTACCACGAAGACTGAACTCACCTCGGCCTACAGAAGAACACTCCATGCAAACGACCACGCTTGACGGACGGAGGTTGCGTCACCGTGTTCCCTCGACTCGGCGGTCTGCTAACTTCTCGGGAACCAAAGATAGCGCGCCACGACTATGGCCTAAAAGCCCCCATTTGCAGGGCCCAGGCAGAAGAGGCAGTTGCTGTCGCACTCACCGGGCCGGCCGACGGGGCGATCTTGTCCTCAGTGAGGTTTTCGTCGAAATTAGAACGCACAGTGAAGCCTGCCCCCGCTGAGGCTATACCTGTAACACAGTAACCGAAAATGAGGTCATGCGGACTCGTCGCGGTGGCAGTGCCGCTAGTTGCGCTCGAACCCGTACCTGTCATTCCTGATTGTGCATCCAGTGGCGCGACGGGGTCCGCGCCGTTGTATTCCTGAATGTAAACCTCAAGAACAGGGACCGATCCGCCTAGCGTTACGGTGACGGTGTTCGGCCCTCCAGCAATGTTATTTGCGTAGTAAAGTCGCAGCCGGAACTGACCTGGCACACGCAGCTCAGTTCCCACTTCGATATAAGTATTCCCGGCGCTATCCGAAATTGAACCGAAGTTTTGCGTATCCTCCCAATCCACCCCAACCACGATGAGGTTACCTGGTGTGTTTGCGGCGGGAAATGCTAGCGACTTTGAGTTAGTACTCAGACTATTAGCGGCCGTGCCTTGTACGAATGTGATCTTGGGCACAACAAACGCAGGTTTAAAGGCCCCCATTTGCAAGGCCCAGGCAGAAGAGGCAGTTGCTGTCGCACTCACCGGGCCAGCCAACGGAGCGATCTTGTCCTCCGTCAGGTTTTCATCGAGACTAGAGCGCACAGTGAAGCCTGGTCCCGCCGTGGCGGTCCCCGTCACACAGTAACCAAAAACGAGATCCTGCGCACTTGTCGCATTGGCTGTGCCGCTAGTTGCGCTCGAACTCGTACCCGTCATTCCTGATTGTGTATCCAGTGGCGCGACGGGATCCGCACCGCTATATTCATGAATGTAGACCTCAACAACATCAATGGTTCCGCCGAGCGTTACCGTGACGGTGTTCGGCCCTCCAACGATGTTCTTTGCGTAGTAGAGTCGCAAACGGAACCGACCTGGTACACGCAGTTCGGTCCCCACTTCGATATAGGTATTCCCAGCGCTATCCGAAATTGAACCGAAGTTTTGCGTATCATGCCAATCCACCCCAACCACGATGAGGTTACCTGCCGTGTTTGCCGCGGGAAATGCTAGCGACTTTGAGCTGACGTTTAGGCTATTGCCAGCTCTGCCTTGTACAAACGCAATTCCTGCCCCCACTGTCACTGTCGTGTTGGCCAGCGAGTAGGTGGCGGGTGTCGGTACTCCGGCAACCATGGCGGTCACAGTGTACGGTCCGGCCGTGCCGTTGGCTGTGAAGGTGCTCGCTCTCGCTACTCCCGAGCTGTTCGTTGTCGCTGTCGTAGTCGCCGTCCCGTTAGCGAACGTTCCGCTCGCTCCCGTTCCCGGTGCCGTGAATACCACGCTTACTCCCGATAGCAGGTTCCCGCCGCTGTCTTTCACTGTCGCTGCCAGCAGCGTCCCAAACGCCGTGTTGATCACGGCGCTCTGCGGTGTTCCCGCTGTCGCCGTCACGCTCGCCGGCGTTCCCGTCGTATTCGTCAGCGAGTAGTTCGCCGGTGTCGTTACTCCCGCCACCGTGGCCGTCACCGTGTACGGTCCTCCCGCTATGCCGTCCGCCGTGAACGCTGTCGCTGTCGCTACTCCCGAGCTGTTCGTCGTCGCTGCCGTGGTCGCCGTCCCGTTAGCGAACGTTCCGCTCGCTCCCGTTCCCGGTGCCGTGAACACCACGCTTACTCCCGATAGCAGGTTCCCGCCGCTGTCTTTCACTGTCGCTGCCAGCAGCGTCCCAAACGCCGTGTTGATCACGGCGCTCTGCGGTGTTCCCGCTGTTGCCGTCACGCTCGCCGGCGTTCCCGTCGTATTCGTCAGCGAGTAGTTCGCCGGTGTCGTTACTCCCGCCACCGTGGCCGTCACCGTGTACGGTCCTCCCGCTATGCCGTCCGCCGTGAACGCTGTCGCTGTCGCTACTCCCGAGCTGTTCGTTGTCGCTGTCGTGGTCGCCGTCCCGTTCGCGAACGTTCCGCTCGCTCCCGTTCCCGGCGCTGTAAACACCACCGGTACGCCGCTCAGCAGGTTCCCGCCGCTGTCCTTCACCGTCGCTGCCAGCAGCGTCCCAAACGCCGTGTTGATCACGGCGCTCTGCGGTGTTCCCGCTGTCGCCGTCACGCTCGCCGCCGTTCCCGTCGTATTCGTCAGCGAGTAGTTCGCCGGTGTCGTTACTCCCGCCACCGTGGCCGTCACCGTGTACGGTCCTCCCGCTATCCCGTCCGCCGTGAACGCTGTCGCTGTCGCTACTCCCGAGCTGTTCGTCGTCGCTGTCGTGGTCGCCGTCCCGTTCGCGAACGTTCCGCTCGCTCCCGTACTCGGTGCCGTGAATACCACGCTTACTCCCGATAGCAGGTTCCCGCCGCTGTCTTTCACTGTCGCTGCCAGCAGCGTCCCAAACGCCGTGTTGATCACGGCGCTCTGCGGTGTTCCCGCTGTCGCCGTCACGCTCGCCGCCGTTCCCGTCGTATTCGTCAGCGAGTAGTTCGCCGGTGTCGTTACTCCCGCCACCGTGGCCGTCACCGTGTACGGTCCTCCCGCTATGCCGTCCGCCGTGAACGCTGTCGCTGTCGCTACTCCCGAGCTGTTCGTTGTCGCTGTCGTGGTCGCCGTCCCGTTCGCGAACGTTCCGCTCGCTCCCGTTCCCGGTGCCGTGAACACCACGCTTACTCCCGATAGCAGGTTCCCGCCGCTGTCTTTCACTGTCGCTGCCAGCAGCGTCCCAAACGCCGTGTTGATCACGGCGCTCTGCGGTGTTCCCGCTGTTGCCGTCACGCTCGCCGCCGTTCCCGTCGTATTCGTCAGCGAGTAGTTCGCCGGTGTCGTTACTCCCGCCACCGTGGCCGTCACCGTGTACGGTCCTCCCGCTATGCCGTCCGCCGTGAACGCTGTCGCTGTCGCTACTCCCGAGCTGTTCGTTGTCGCTGTCGTGGTCGCCGTCCCGTTCGCGAACGTTCCGCTCGCTCCCGTTCCCGGCGCTGTAAACACCACCGGTACGCCGCTCAGCAGGTTCCCGCCGCTGTCTTTCACCGTCGCTGCCAGCAGCGTCCCAAACGCCGTGTTGATCACGGCGCTCTGCGGTGTTCCCGCTGTTGCCGTCACGCTCGCCGGCGTTCCCGTCGTATTCGTCAGCGAGTAGTTCGCCGGTGTCGTTACTCCCGCCACCGTGGCCGTCACCGTGTACGGTCCTCCCGCTATCCCGTCCGCCGTGAACGCTGTCGCCGTCGCTACTCCTGAGCTGTTCGTTGTCGCTGTCGTGGTCGCCGTCCCGTTCGCGAACGTTCCGCTCGCTCCCGTTCCCGGCGCTGTAAACACCACCGGTACGCCGCTCAGCAGGTTCCCGCCGCTGTCTTTCACCGTCGCTGCCAGCAGCGTCCCAAACGCCGTGTTGATCACGGCGCTCTGCGGTGTTCCCGCTGTTGCCGTCACGCTCGCCGGCGTTCCCGTCGTATTCGTCAGCGAGTAGTTCGCCGGTGTCGTTACTCCCGCCACCGTGGCCGTCACCGTGTACGGTCCTCCCGCTATCCCGTCCGCCGTGAACGCTGTCGCCGTCGCTACTCCTGAGCTGTTCGTTGTCGCTGTCGTGGTCGCCGTCCCGTTAGCGAACGTTCCGCTCGCTCCCGTTCCCGGTGCCGTGAACACCACGCTTACTCCCGATAGCAGGTTCCCGCCGCTGTCTTTCACTGTCGCTGCCAGCAGCGTCCCAAACGCCGTGTTGATCACGGCGCTCTGCGGTGTTCCCGCTGTTGCCGTCACGCTCGCCGCCGTTCCCGTCGTATTCGTCAGCGAGTAGTTCGCCGGTGTCGTTACTCCCGCCACCGTGGCCGTCACCGTGTACGGTCCTCCCGCTATGCCGTCCGCCGTGAACGCTGTCGCCGTCGCTACTCCTGAGCTGTTCGTCGTCGCTGCCGTGGTCGCCGTCCCGTTAGCGAACGTTCCGCTCGCTCCCGTTCCCGGTGCCGTGAATACCACGCTTACTCCCGATAGCAGGTTCCCGCCGCTGTCTTTCACCGTCGCTGCCAGCAGCGTCCCAAACGCCGTGTTGATCACGGCGCTCTGCGGTGTTCCCGCTGTCGCCGTCACGCTCGCCGCCGTTCCCGTCGTATTCGTCAGCGAGTAGTTCGCCGGTGTCGTTACTCCCACCACCGTGGCCGTCACCGTGTACGGTCCTCCCGCTATGCCGTCCGCCGTGAACGCTGTCGCTGTCGCTACTCCCGAGCTATTCGTTGTCGCTGTCGTGGTCGCCGTCCCGTTAGCGAACGTTCCGCTCGCTCCCGTTCCCGGTGCCGTGAATACCACGCTTACTCCCGATAGCAGGTTCCCGCCGCTGTCTTTCACCGTCGCTGCCAGCAGCGTCCCAAACGCCGTGTTGATCACGGCGCTTTGCGATGTTCCCGCTGTCGCCGTCACGCTCGCCGGCGTTCCCGTCGTATTCGTCAGCGAGTAGTTCGCCGGTGTCGTTACTCCCGCCACCGTGGCCGTCACCGTGTACGGTCCTCCCGCTATGCCGTCCGCCGTGAACGCTGTCGCCGTCGCTACTCCTGAGCTGTTCGTTGTCGCTGTCGTGGTCGCCGTCCCGTTAGCGAACGTTCCGCTCGCTCCCGTTCCCGGTGCCGTGAACACCACGCTTACTCCCGATAGCAGGTTCCCGCCGCTGTCTTTCACTGTCGCTGCCAGCAGCGTCCCAAACGCCGTGTTGATCGTCGCGCTTTGCGATGTTCCCGCTGTCGCCGTCACGCTCGCCGGCGTTCCCGTCGTATTCGTCAGCGAGTAGTTCGCCGGTGTCGTTACTCCCGCCACCGTGGCCGTCACCGTGTACGGTCCTCCCGCTATGCCGTCCGCCGTGAACGCTGTCGCTGTGGCTACTCCTGAGCTGTTCGTTGTCGCTGTCGTGGTCGCCGTCCCGTTCGCGAACGTTCCGCTCGCTCCCGTTCCCGGTGCCGTGAATACCACGCTTACTCCCGATAGCAGGTTCCCGCCGCTGTCCTTCACCGTCGCTGCCAGCAGCGTCCCAAACGCCGTGTTGATCACGGCGCTCTGCGGTGTTCCCGCTGTCGCCGTCACGCTCGCCGCCGTTCCCGTCGTATTCGTCAGCGAGTAGTTCGCCGGTGTCGTTACTCCCGCCACCGTGGCCGTCACCGTGTACGGTCCTCCCGCTATGCCGTCCGCCGTGAACGCTGTCGCTGTCGCTACTCCCGAGCTGTTCGTCGTCGCTGTCGTGGTCGCCGTCCCGTTAGCGAACGTTCCGCTCGCTCCCGTTCCCGGTGCCGTGAACACCACGCTTACTCCCGATAGCAGGTTCCCGCCGCTGTCTTTCACTGTCGCTGCCAGCAGCGTCCCAAACGCCGTGTTGATCACGGCGCTCTGCGGTGTTCCCGCTGTCGCCGTCACGCTCGCCGCCGTTCCCGTCGTATTCGTCAGCGAGTAGTTCGCCGGTGTCGTTACTCCCGCCACCGTGGCCGTCACCGTGTACGGTCCTCCCGCTATGCCGTCCGCCGTGAACGCTGTCGCTGTCGCTACTCCTGAGCTGTTCGTCGTCGCTGTCGTGGTCGCCGTCCCGTTAGCGAACGTTCCGCTCGCTCCCGTTCCCGGTGCCGTGAATACCACGCTTACTCCCGATAGCAGGTTCCCGCCGCTGTCCTTCACCGTCGCTGCCAGCAGCGTCCCAAACGCCGTGTTGATCACGGCGCTCTGCGGTGTTCCCGCTGTCGCCGTCACGCTCGCCGCCGTTCCCGTCGTATTCGTCAGTGAGTAGTTCGCCGGTGCCGTTACTCCCGCCACCGTGGCCGTCACCGTGTACGGTCCTCCCGCTATCCCGTCCGCCGTGAACGTCGTTGCTACCGCTATTCCCGATCCGTTCGTGGTCGCTGTGTACGTTGCTGTCCCGTTCGCGAACGTTCCGCTCGCTCCCGTACTCGGCGCTGTGAATACCACGCTTACTCCCGATAGCAGGTTCCCGCCGTTGTCCTTCACCGTCGCCTGCAACGCCGCCCCAAACGCCGTATTGATCACGGCGCTCTGCGGTGTTCCCGCCGTGGCGGTAATTGAAGCCGGCGTTCCCGAGCCCACGGTGATCACGTTTGAGGTACCAGTGATCGTGGTGGTTACCGTATCCGTGGCAGTGATGGTTTGGCTTCCCGCGGTCTTCAAGGTTGCCGCGAATGTACCGCTCCCATTCGTCAATGTCGTATTCGCCGGCAACACCCCGAGCGGGTCTGTGCTCGTGAAGTGCACGATACCCGCATAGCCGGGAACCGTGATGTTGTTCTGATCGAGCGCCGTGACGGTGAAATTAAAGGCCGTACCTTCGGTGGCCGTCGCTTGCGCCGAAACCGAGAAATGCGTTGCCGCAGTTACGGTGAAAACATCTATCGGCGAGGTGATAACGGTTCCGCCCGAGATTGTTTGGCTTGCGGTGATGTTGCTCGTACCGCCTGACAAGGCGCTGGCCAGCCCCGCGGTACTGATCGTCGCAACTGTCATGCTCGTGGAATTCCAGTTCACAGCGGACGACAGATTCTGCGTGCTGTTATCCGTGTAGGTTCCCGTGGCCGTAAACTGGATTTTGTTACCCATCTGGGTCGTTGCCGGGTTGGGCGTGACGGCAATGGAAGACAGCTGTATGCCAGTACCGGAAAGGCTAATCGTTTGCGTTGAGCCCGTTACGTTGCCGTTGTTATCGGTGATAGTGATCTGCGCATTGTTGTGCGTTGCCGCCGTCAGAGGAGTGAAGTCGATATCAAGAATACAGCTGCTTCCGTTGCCCAGCGTCGCAGGGCAAGGCGAAGTCGCATCGGGTGCATAAGAATAATTAGCCGCATCCGTGCCGGTGGGCAGGATTGAAGCAATCGTCAAAGGTGCCGTGCCAGTATTCTGCAACATGACGGTCCGATTGACCGGGCTCGAAGAGCCCACTATCGTGTTCGGGAACGACAAGCTGGTCGCGGAAAGCGTCGCGACAGGCGAAGCCACGGTAACGACAGACAGCACCACAGATGTGGCGTTATAGGTGACCTTGAATCCCAATCCAGCAGAAAGAGTTGGGAAGTTAGTTATCGCAAACGTACCACCCACGGAACCCGCGGTTAGAATGGTGAAGGAGTCCCCGAGAACTGGAGTGTAGCCGTCAAGCGTTACGTTCAGCGTGCCTGCCAGCGTCGCGGTACCACTTGCGCTGAGGGTGTCGTATTGCCCCGCACCCGTGCCAGCGATTTTTGCATTGAGAGCGCCCGACGAGCCCTGACTATAATTCCCAGCTGTGCCCGTGCCAATAGCGATGCTTCCGATGGTTGTTGAAACTCCGGGAGAAAGTGTCCCACCAGTATTCGAGATGACGGCTGTCGAGCCAGAGTTTGTAATCGTTCCGCTTCCGGTGACCGTTCCGCCCTGGATGCTCAGCGGATTGCTCGTCTGAATGCTCCCTCCACCGAGAAACGTATTTCCGGCGGTCTGCGTATAAGCTCCTGAGAAGGAAAGTGTGCCCGCGTTGGCAAACACGTTTGCCATATTATTGAAAGGCACATAAACGATGCTCGTGGACGCGTCGCTCTTGGTGAACGTACCCCCGGTGTTGTTATTGAATGTCCCTGTTCCTGTCACCCCTACCTGTGCCCCCGAATAAAGTTGGTAACTTCCGCCTATATTCCACGTCGTCGTGCTGTTCACCGTCGCCCCGCCGGCCAGCGCCAGATAGCCACCACTGGAAGTAATCGTTACCGTCCCCCCGGTGGTGTTCAGCGTCCGTCCAACCAAAATGTCGCCGCCCGAAAGGCTCATCCCGCCGCTGGGGTTCGTTATGCCCTGTGTCCCGGTGGGCGCCGTGCACGAGCCAGCCGATTGCGTGGTGCATATGTTCCCGCCCGTCCACGTCGTCAACCCGCTGATGGTCTCTTGGTCTATCCCGGTCAGTATCCCGCCGCTCAGGTTCATCGTCGGCGCTGTGATAGTGTTCGCGTTCGGTGAAGAGCCTGTCGAGAAATTCACAATGCCGCTACTGATTGCCAATGCTCCCACGCTAGAGACCGTACCCGGAGCGACAAAGTTCGTCGTCCCGCTCCCGGTGCTTTGCGTTCCTCCCGTCACACCGTAGCTGCCCGTGACGTTGATCGTTCCTTGGTTGACGCCAAAATCCACCGTTCCCGCACCGCTAAATCCTCCATTCAACGTGGAGGTGTTCCCCAAACCGCTCGATAGTTCCAGCAACCCTCCGCCCGCGGCGCTCCAATTCCCGGTCGAATTCCCAACCAACTGCAAATTCAATGTCCCTGTCCCGCTTGTCGTACAGACTCCCGATGACAGCGTGCACACATTCACCTTCCCCATGTTGTTGAAGGGCACATAAACGATGCTCGTGGACGCGTCGCTCTTGGTGAACGTACCCCCGGTGTTGTTATTGAATGTCCCTGTTCCTGTCACCCCTACCTGTGCGCCCGAATAAAGTTGGTAACTTCCGCCTATATTCCACGTCGTCGTGCTGTTCACCGTCGCCCCGCCGGCCAGCGCCAGATAGCCACCACTGGAAGTAATCGTTACCGTCCCCCCGGTGGTGTTCAGCGTCCGTCCAACCAAAATGTCGCCGCCCGAAAGGCTCATCCCGCCGCTGGGGTTCGTTATGCCCTGTGTCCCGGTGGGCGCCGTGCACGAGCCAGCCGATTGCGTGGTGCATATGTTCCCGCCCGTCCACGTCGTCAACCCGCTGATGGTCTCTTGGTCTATCCCGGTCAGTATCCCGCCGCTCAGGTTCATCGTCGGCGCTGTGATAGTGTTCGCGTTCGGTGAAGAGCCTGTCGAGAAATTCACAATGCCGCTACTGATTGCCAATGCTCCCACGCTAGAGACCGTACCCGGAGCGACAAAGTTCGTCGTCCCGCTCCCGGTGCTTTGCGTTCCTCCCGTCACACCGTAGCTGCCCGTGACGTTGATCGTTCCTTGGTTGACGCCAAAATCCACCGTTCCCGTACCGCTAAATCCTCCATTCAACGTGGAGGTGTTCCCCAAACCGCTCGATAGTTCCAGCAACCCTCCGCCCGCGGCGCTCCAATTCCCGGTCGAATTCCCAACCAACTGCAAATTCAATGTCCCTGTCCCGCTTGTCGTACAGACTCCCGATGACAGCGTGCACACATTCACCTTCCCCATGTTGTTGAAGGGCACATAAACGATGCTCGTGGACGCGTCGCTCTTGGTGAACGTACCCCCGGTGTTGTTATTGAATGTCCCTGTTCCTGTCACCCCTACCTGTGCGCCCGAATAAAGTTGGTAACTTCCGCCTATATTCCACGTCGTCGTGCTGTTCACCGTCGCCCCGCCGGCCAGCGCCAGATAGCCACCACTGGAAGTAATCGTTACCGTCCCCCCGGTGGTGTTCAGCGTCCGTCCAACCAAAATGTCGCCGCCCGAAAGGCTCATCCCGCCGCTGGGGTTCGTTATGCCCTGTGTCCCGGTGGGCGCCGTGCACGAGCCAGCCGATTGCGTGGTGCATATGTTCCCGCCCGTCCACGTCGTCAACCCGCTGATGGTCTCTTGGTCTATCCCGGTCAGTATCCCGCCGCTCAGGTTCATCGTCGGCGCTGTGATAGTGTTCGCGTTCGGTGAAGAGCCTGTCGAGAAATTCACAATGCCGCTACTGATTGCCAATGCTCCCACGCTAGAGACCGTACCCGGAGCGACAAAGTTCGTCGTCCCGCTCCCGGTGCTTTGCGTTCCTCCCGTCACACCGTAGCTGCCCGTGACGTTGATCGTTCCTTGGTTGACGCCAAAATCCACCGTTCCCGTACCGCTAAATCCTCCATTCAACGTGGAGGTGTTCCCCAAACCGCTCGATAGTTCCAGCAACCCTCCGCCCGCGGCGCTCCAATTCCCAGTCGAATTCCCAACCAACTGCAAATTCAATGTCCCTGTCCCGCTTGTCGTACAGACTCCCGATGACAGCGTGCACACATTCACCGTCCCCATGTTGTTGAAGGGCACATAAACGATGCTCGTGGACGCGTCGCTCTTGGTGAACGTACCCCCGGTGTTGTTATTGAATGTCCCTGTTCCTGTCAGCCCTATGGATGGCCCAGTATAAAAAATGTAACTTCCACCCACATTCCACGCCGCAGTGTTGTTCACCGTGGATCCGAAGGCCAGCGCCAGATAACCACCACTGGAAGTAACCGTTACCGTCCCCCCGGTGGTGTTCAGCGTGCGTCCAGCCAAAATGTCGCCGCCCGAAAGGCTCATCCCGCCGCTTGCGTTCGTTATACCCTGTGTCCCCGTCGGCGTCGTGCACGACCCTGACGCTTGTGTCGTGCACATGGACCCGCCCGTCCACGTCACCAAACCACCGATGCTAACCGTCGCGGGACCGTCCATGATGCCGCCAGAGAGATTCACCGCGCCTGGAATGGTCACAGCCGTTGTCTCGTTGAAGTTGACTGTGCCGCCGGAGATGTTGGTCGTTCCTGACACACCGTAACTGCCTGTCAGGTTCTGGGTTCCACTCGCAAACGTCACCGTTCCCGTTCCAGTGAAGCCGCCGCTAGGATTGAAAGTTCCGCCGTTGAATTCGAGCGTACCGCCAGAAGCAGCCATCCACGCGCCATTGCAGGACGTCGTGCAGCTATCGCCACCCTGAAGAATTAATGTCCCTGTCCCGCTCGCTGTACAAACCCCCGACGATAGCGTGCACACATTCACCGTCCCCATGTTGTTGAAGGGCACATAAACGGTGGTCGTGGACGCGTCGCTCTTGGTAAAAGTACCCCCAGTGTTGTTATTGAATGTCCCGGTTCCCGGCAGCCCTACTGATGCCCCCGAATAAAAAGTGTAACTTCCACCCACATTCCACGCTACTGTGTTGTTCACCGTGGCACCGCTGGCCATCCCCAGATAACCACTACCTGTAACCGTTACCGTCCCCCCGCTGGTGTTCAGCGTCCGCCCATTCAAAGTCTCGTCGCTCGAAAGGCTCATCCCTCCGCTTGCGTTCGTTATACCCTGTGTCCCCGTCGGCGTCGTGCACGACCCTGACGCTTGTGTCGTGCACATGGACCCGCCCGTCCACGTCAGCAAACTACCGATGTTTACGGTTGCCGGTCCGTTCAGGATGCCGCTGGACAGATTCATCGCGCCTGGAATGGATACTGCCGTTGTCTCGTTGAAGTTGACTGTCGCACCGGAGATGTTGGTCGTTCCGGTCACGCCGTAGTTGCCCGTCAGGTTCAGTGTTCCGCTCGCAAACGTCACCGTCCCTGTACCAGTGAAGGAGCCGCTAGGATTGAAAGTTCCGCCGTTGAATTCCAGTGTCCCGCCAGAAGCCACCGTCCACGCGCCATTGCACGCCGTCGTGCAGCTATCGCCGCCCTGAAAGATCAATGTCCCTGTCCCGCTCGTCGTACATACCCCCGACGCCAGCGTGCACACATTCACCGTTCCCGTGTTGTCGAAAAGCACGTAAATGTTGCTCGTGGACGCATCGCTCTTCGTGAACGTGCCCCCGCTGTTGTTATTGAATGTCCCGGTTCCCGGCAGCCCTAGTGATGCCCCCGAATAAAAAATGTAACTTGCACCCACATTCCACGCTACTGTGTTGTTCACCGTGGCACCGCTGGCCATCCCCAGATAACCACTACCTGTAACCGTTACCGTCCCCCCGCTGGTGTTCAGCGTCCGCCCATTCAAAGTCTCGTCGCTCGAAAGGCTCATCCCTCCGCTTGCGTTCGTTATACCCTGTGTCCCCGTCGGCGTCGTGCAGGAACCCGACGTGACTGTCGTGCACTCGTACCCGCCCGTCCAAGTTAGCAATCCCGCGACCGTCAGCGTGTCCGTGCCCGCGAGTATGCCGCCGGATTGCGTCATCGTGCCGCCGACGCTGCTGCCGTTTGTGCCGCTAAGTGTCAGCGTACCGCCAGTGATCGACAAGGCGTTCGCGAACATGGCGCCAGTAGTAGCGCCGGTAACAGTGAGGGGCCCGATGGTAACGGTAATGTTCGCGTTGCTGACTAGGCTTGCGATGGTCTGATTGTTAGTCGCTAAGTTTCCAACAGTAATCGTTGCCGAGGCAAAACCAGTCCCAATGCAAACGCTGTCAGTCGAGATGGGAACCGCAGCCGAGCTCCAGTTCGCGGCCGAAGTCCATTGATTATCTCCAGCGCCGCCCGTCCAGTTGTTGGAA
This sequence comes from uncultured Acidobacteriota bacterium, assembly GCA_963833345.1. Taxonomy (GTDB): domain Bacteria; phylum Acidobacteriota; class Terriglobia; order Acidiferrales; family UBA7541; genus Acidiferrum. The sequence continues at coordinate 631,027 of CAWHXI010000002.1, forward strand.
CCGCTGCAAACCAGCGTGGCGTCCGCGTTCGGCAAGCCCGAAATCATGGCCACCACACCGCCTCCGGAGAGATTGCTCGGCAACGTGGCTGGCGCAGAGGTGCTCGTAGTGCTCGCGACTTGCGAAGAGGATTGCAAAAGTACCGGGGAGACTCCGCTCGGAACGACGATCGGCTGGGCGCTGGGAAAATCGGAAGATGTGCTTGCACCACCGAGATATGCAGAACCTTTCGTATCCAGGGCAATTCCTTTGCCTTCATCCGCGCCGGTGCCGCCTAGGTAAGTCGAAAACTTGAGTGCCGAACCGCTCGAATTCAGGACGGCAAGGAATGCATCTTGACTGCACGCACCTGTAGAATCTTTGTGGCAGGCAGACTGCACCGGGCTTTGCATCGGGAAGTTGACGGAGTCTGTGTAACCACTAACGAATGCGTTTCCGTGGCTGTCCACCGCGATCGACGTAGCCACATCATCGCCGGAGCCGCCAAGAAACGTCGAATACACTAGCCCAGAACCATTGGGCAAAAATTTCGAGATAAACGCTTCGGTCTTACCGCCTGCTGCCGCCTGCAGCGGGCTTGCCAGCGGAAAATCGACGGAAAGCGTTTGTCCAGCCACATACACTTGGCCGAGCGAATCCACAGCGATGGCGTTGGCGGAATCTCCGCCGCTCCCGCCAAAATATGTCGAGTAAACTAGCGACGAGCCGTCAGAAGATAGCTTCGTAACAAAAGCCTCGCCCATACACCGGTTCGTAGCTCCAAGAAGACAATGCGGCTGGAATGCGTTCTCTGTCGGAAAATCGGGGGATAGCGTTTGACCGGTTACGTACACGCTGCTGCTTGCATCGACTGCGATTCCTAATGCTTCGTCACTACCCGTGCCACCAAGGTAGGTCGCATATAGGACGTGCTGGCCGTCTGAAGAGATCTTTGCAACAAACGCGTCTCCATTGCCCCCGGTTGTTGCCTGCGCGGGATGAAAAACCGGAAAATCGGTGGAAGCGGTTGAACCAGTGATGTAAATGTTTCCAGCCGCGTCAAGAGCGATTGCATTTCCCGCATCTTCACCGCTGCCTCCCAGGTATGTTGCAAAATTCAGCGAGCCATCCGGATTGAGTTTCGCGAGAAAAGCGTCGCCCGCGCATTGCCTCGAAGCATTTAAACTGCAGGAACTTTGGAGCGCGTTCTGCGCAGGGAAATCAGGTGCTTTGGTTTCACCTGTGACATAGACATTGCCGCTCGCATCCACCGCGATGCCGCGAGCATCCGTAGCACCGCTTCCGCCAAGGTACGCCATGTAAAGCAATTCCTTGCCGTCCGTCGAAATGTGGGCCACGAAAGCTTCGTTTTGTCCCCGGGAAGTTATCGCAGGGGCGATTCCCGCGACATAGGTACTACCATCTACACCCAGAGCAATGGCGTTGACCTTGTCATTTACGCTGCGTCCGAGGTAGGTCGCGTAATTAAGAGTTGGATCAATGACAAGCTCTCGGCTTCGGTCATAGGCGCCAATGGCAAAACCGACTTCCTGGCCCTCGACACGGAAATTTCCGGCGATCTCACGGCGCGTATTAGCCACTCGCTGATACACAAGCGGCTTCCGCAGCAACACTTCTCCTTCGCTCGTGGAAACGACCAGATTGCCCTGTGCATCCAGCTCTACGCGGCGGGCGCCAGACACGGACAGCCGGATCTGATCTGGATCCGCTCCCGGTGCGACGATAAAGTCATACTCAAGTTGGTGCTGATTGCCGTAATAAACAAGATCTACTCCCGGATAGATTCCACGGTATTGCACGCGCGCATAGTTCCGAACATCGGTCCGCCATCTTCCCGAGTCTTTTCCTTCAAAGTAGAAAGTTCTTCCCCGCAGTTCTTCCAGCCCGGATATTTGCGCGCTGGGGCTCCCATTCACGACCTTCAAATGGAGGCTAGGATTATCCTTCGCAAGCACGGTTTCGGAACGCAGCGCCGGAGGGCGGCTGCGGCGTCCTTGATGTTTTGAAGGAATGTTTTTTCCTGAGTTCTTCGAGGGAGAAATCAAATCCAGTACCGCTTCTTGGGGAAGCAGTGAGAGTCGATAACCGCGGCCCACCGCCACGAATCTATCCTGACTGATAGATCCCTCGCCGCCTGATTCGAAGCTGAGCGGCAAGTCCGCATACGAAAGAAGGGGCTGCGTCGCCCCTTGGCGGAAGCCAAGAGGGCCCGTGGATGACTCCTCGATTGCTGGATAGCCCCAAGCTGGGGAGGCTGCCGGGTTGCTAATTCGAGGCGCTTTCCCGATGAACCAAGAAAAAGGCTTTGTGTTGGCGAGCGCGCTCAATACCGTGCGATGGCCAACCTGTCGAGAGTCCCCAAGGGTCCATCGATGCGATTGCACCAAGCCGCCAGCCACGAGAAGGAAAATGCTCGTGGCGAGTGCACAGGCGATCAGCAAACGGACTCGGCCACGGTCAATGACCAAGAATCGGTGCGACTGCTTGATTGAGTGCGATGTCCGAACGATATCGACGTACTGAGAGTTCTGGATAGCCACGGAAGCCTCCGGATGTGCTGATATGTCCCTGGTTTTTCGTAGGACGGGTTCTGGATTCTTGAAGACGAAGCGTCGTGAATTGCGCAACATTTTGCCTAATTGTGGTAACAGAGGTTTATAGAAGTTCATTTGGGTCCGGCCCCCAAGGAATCCGATTTTTCAACTTGTGGTGAGATGGAACTTGAGATTCAGCTAAGTCCTCGCAATTGTTAGGGTTGCGGTCGGACAATTCTTCTGTGCCAACGCATGCAGCTTGACGGCACTGAGACAATTCGGACGCCTTCATCAGCAAAGCTTCGAATTCTTGGATCGAGATGCGCATAACCGATTGAAAGTAGGACCTTTGATGAAAAAGCCAACGTCGCTTTAGGTTTTCAGGTAAACTACCGGACCTTGGCGTGCTGATATAGCCAAGGTGTCCCCCCTGGGTCTTGGAAGAGTTCTTGCAAAAATCTTGTAGTTTTCTTGTTTTCCTCTATGCGTCCCGTTTCCAAAGGTTTAGCTAAATTCGGAGATTTTGAGTTGGACTTGGAGCAGCGCGTTCTGCTGAAACGCGGCAAGCCCGTGCCGTTACCACCCAAGGATATTGAAACCCTTGTAATCCTCGTGGAAGGACGCGGCCAAATCGTCGAGAAAAAGGAGCTGATGGAAAAGATTTGGCCGGGAACTTTCGTCGAAGAGGGGAATCTTACCCGGCACGTTTTTAACTTGCGGCAGGTTCTGGCAGACGGAAAGAGTGACCAGAATTATATTGAGACAGTGCCGAAGCGGGGTTACCGCTTCGTTTTCCCTGTGATCCACGATGCTGAAGGCATTCTAGGGACAACGACCAATCTTCTCGATGCCGAAAAACCAAGTTTTCAGCAACCTGAAGACCACCCATTTACAAGCGAGCAGGCCGTAGAAGAAGCCCGCCAGCCACGATCGCGTTACCGCTCCGCATTGGCGCTAGTTTCGCTTCTCCTCCTGGGTGGAATTACTTATCTGGCGTTCACGCACCTCAAACCTGGTTCGACGCTCGCTTCACATCGTGTAATGCTCGCCGTGCTCCCCGTTCAGAACCTCAGTGGAGACTCAAAACTCGAATACGTGACCGATGGATTGACCGAAGAACTTATCGCCCAATTGGGCAAGCTCAACCCTCAGCAGTTGAGTGTCATCGCTCGCACTTCTTCAATGGCTTATAAGAATACGAACAAGACCATCACGCAGATTGCCGGGGATCTGGGCGTCGACTACGTTCTCGAAACGAGCCTCCGCCAATCCGCGGACCGGCTTCGCTTCACCGCTCAACTTATCCGAACCAAAGACCAGGCCCACATTTGGGCTCAGGAGTACGACAAGAACCAAGGGGACTTAATCGCCATTCAGGATGAGATAGGGAGGACGGTGGCTGCTCAAGTGCGCGTCAGGCTCTCACCCTCCGCCGAAGGACGCGCAGCCCATTGGCATCCAATGACCGCGGAGTCCTACGACCTGTATCTTCGGGGACGTCATTTCCAGAACGCCAGATCCAAGGACGGACTGGAACAGAGCCTTAATTACTTCCAGCAAGCGATCGATAAAGACTCGCAAAACGCCGAGGCCTATGCTGGCATGGCGGACTCTTACAACCTGCTGGTCTTCTACGGATATATGGATGGTTCGACAGGTATAGTGCGCGCCAAGGATGCTGCCGAACAGGCTGTGGCCACAGACGAGACGTTGGCAGAGGGCCACGCGGCCTTGGCTTATGTTGATTTCATGTGGTTGTGGGACTGGAACACTGCCGAACTGGAATTCCATCGCTCCATCGAGTTGGACCAAAATTATGTTCCTGCGCACCAATGGTACGCACTTTACCTTACCGCAAGGGAGAGACCTCAAGAAGCCATCGATCAAATCAAAATGGCAGAAACTCTAGATCCACGCTCGATGATCGTCAAAACGGCCGAAGGATGGATATACTACTTTTTCCGGCAGCCCGAACTCGCCAAGGCAAAGTGCCTCTCCGCTCTCGCCCTTGACCCTAATTTTATGGTTGCCCACGCGGTGGAGGGGCTGTCCTATGAAGAAAGCGGGCAATATGAGTCCGCGATTGCGGAATTCCAGAAGGCTCTGGACCTCTCCGCAATCAGGCAGCAAACTTACTTGGGATACCTCGGACATGCTTATGCCGTTTCCGGACACCAAGCCCAGGCCAATTCAATACTGCGGGAACTCGACCAGCTAGGCTCAAGCGGTGTGAGAGTGGACCAAATCAACAAGGCCGTCATTTACGCGGGGCTAAACGAAAAAGCCGAGGCCCTTCAGGCGATTAAACAGGCGAAAGCCCAGAACGATGCCGGTGTCATTTTGCTCAGAGTGAATCCTCAGTTCGACAATCTTCGCTCCGAACCCGGCTTCGAAGCTTTACTTCCTAAGTAGAGTTCTGGCATCCCCACTTTTCAGGGTTGCAAGCGTAATAGGCAGACCTCTGTGGTCCCGTTCTCCGGCCGACTCCAAGAAAAACGTACTGATACTATTGCCTATTGGATTTTAATCCTTCTGCCCTCTGTACCCTCAATCAAAAGGGCCGGGCATAGCCTCATCTTACAGTGATGCCCCACGAAGAACTACACCGACTTCTTTTAACTGTGTGATAGTTATCGAGTACCTAACTAGGCTTCCGCTTGTCAGGCTCTGGGATGGCAGAAGAAGCACTCAAGAAGAAACGAATTTACTGCAACCATACCTTCCGCCAATCACGTCTGAAACGACGGCCATCACTGGAACTGGAATTTTCCTGCTCACCCAAAGAATTATACGGCAGGCTGGGCGGGTGGCTGAGCCTTAGGATTTGTTTTTGACTTGGGTGTGCCGCACCTTGTGCCGCACCCCTTTGGTTTCTAAGGGCGCGCGTTTTCTCCTATATTTTCAGCCCGCCAAAAAGTTGATGAGGAAGATCCCGCTCTATTTGCTTTGCTTTCAACGCACGGATTATTTTCTTGCCTAACAACACAAGAATTGTTTGGCCATGGATAAGTGCAACGATACAATACTTTAGGTCTTTTAAGATGTCCTTGCTCCTATCTAGACCTGGCCCCGCGAAGCCAATGCGACACCGCCGAAAAGAAGGCCATATTGGGTTCCGTTACAAAGCACGTGATTCACATTTCGGACAAAGCGGTCGCTAAGGAGTTCGCCTCCCCTGCTGGCTCGTGCCCGCGAGGGGGTCGAAGTTATCATTGAGTACGCCGCGGAAAGTTCCACGCGTTTCCCGTGGGTCATAGACACCACCTCTTGAAGAGAAGATTTATATTAGATGGTGTTGCGCCGACCTGTTGAGCCCGCAGCGGTAACCGGAGAAGTACCTTGATGCTGGGTGTCGGACGAGCCAGCGTCGATACTCCTGATCACAGACATCCTCCATGCATTACTCCGTTCGTCGCTAATAGCCGAGTTCCGTCATTGATATTGAGCAAGCATCAAGATTGTTTCCAAACAACGACAGAAACAGTCTGAATTCGTACAGTTCCGGGGCCAGCTCAGCACTGATCAGTGCTACGAATGTCATGGGCGATCAGGAGGCGACTGTGAAACCTTCGTCAACACGCATTTTTGTAGTGGATGACTTCGAAGCCTGGCGTCGATTTGCTTGTTCAACCCTCAAGAAAGAGCCGAGATTGCATGTCGTCGGCGAGGCTTCAGACGGGTCAGAGGCGTTTCAGAAGGCGGTAGAACTGGAGCCGGATTTGATTCTAATGGACATCAGGCTTCCGTCACTAAATGGAATCGAAGCCGCTCGCCGAATTCATGAATCGAAAATAATCTTCTTGAGTGAGGAATCTTCGGTTGATGTAGTGCAGGAAGCTATGAACTTTGGTGCATGCGGGTACGTTTTCAAATCAATGGCTGCAAGCGATCTGGTGACTGCTGTCGAAACAGTCCTGTCTGGATTAAAGTTTGTCAGTATCTGAAAAGACACTTTAACTCCACCATCACCCCGCCGCCATCCTCTGTGGTTCAATTCGCGGGGTACAACCGACAAGCGAGGCCAAATCAGATTTCGAAACGTTAAACCTCACAATGCCGCAGTCCAAGCAGGTCACAAGCTTCGGGAATACCCATACCCCGGGATTGTCTATGTTTGTGAGACCTCCGACATGGATGACCATCTCCGCAGCAAATTCCCTTTCATTAGTCGATCCACATAATAAGCAAGCCATAATCCCTCCCAAGTCCTACGGTCCGCCCTGGGGCACAACAGCCCTACTTATCCTTATGCGGATTGTAAACAAGCGAAGAGCTTCTGGCTGTTCAATATTGCACACATATAGGTATCGGTAATTCTGTGTACGAGTTAATATAAACATAACTGAGAAAGTGAAATAACGGCTGCCGCTGCGATAACCGAGAGCAGTATAGGGAAATACAAGTTTTACTGTATTTCCGTAGACGGTTGGTCGGATACCCTACATAAGCCCTCAAACACATCAGCCCATCGGTTACGAAGACAATAGCGGAACCCACTTGCATGTCTTCTTTCCTATTAGGAAATATAAGTGCCCAAACAGATTCTCATCGCCGATGACAGCAAAACCATCAGGCGCATCTTAAAGTTGTTTCTGCAAGTTCAACAAAACCTCAACGTGTGCGGCGAGGCGGCGAACGGCTTTGAGGCCATCGAGCAAGCAAAGAAACTACAGCCAGATTTAATTCTGCTCGACCTCGCTATGCCTGAAATGAACGGCGCGGAGGCCGCGTCCGTGCTGAAAAAGATGATGCCTCACGTACCCATCATTGTCTTCACGATGTATAGTGAAAATATTGGAAGGTCGCTGACCTCAGCGATTGGTGTCGATATGGTGCTTTCAAAACCAGATGGCATGATGGCGTTGATGCAAGCCGTTCAGACTCTAACGAACCAAGACCGCCCTGAACTAGCATGAACACAAAAACAGCCTGATGTAGAATTTCGCATGACAGAAATTCGCATCGGAGCCAGCGTACTCGCCGTCTGAGTCTGGCACACCCGCGACAGCTGATTGAGGCGTGGAATTTTCTGTTGACAGAAAAACGCATCCCTTGCTAATAAATTGAGTATTCGCAGACGGCCCCGCCCCGTTCGGAGGTGCTATGTCGAACCGCGATTCTATCCATGTTCAGATGCAGATCGAATGCCCTCAGTGTCACAAGAAGATGCTGCTCCACGTCGGCTTGGTTCCCGACACCACTAATAACGTCTTGGAGTGCCCCAACTGCCAGAACACCCTTGTCCCTCTGGTGCCCGGACCAATTGTTGGGGGACCATTTTCGGTGGGTGACTGATTATCCTCGATCGGATGCGTGTTATTTAGTCTTTGGCTTTGTGGACGTGAAGTGCTCTGCGCAAACGTGGGCTAGAAATTCTTTATCTCGTTGGGCTTCGTATTCTTGTTTCATTGTGTCGAGCGAGTCGCCGATGAGGGCACGGGGAGGCTGAAATACCCACGCGCATTGGGAACAACCGTAGCCTTGAATATCTCCAAAATTAAACCAGACAAGTCTCCGTGGCATCGGCACAGTTCTCTCCGCGTCCAGCTAACTACGTCCACGTTCATTTTCTGGCTTAGGGTCTCGGAGGAAGCGTTGTGGTTGTATCGGGTAAATGATGTAGCCATTGAAGTGAAACGCGGCAGTTAGGCTGTGGAACTAGCTGTGCCAGCGTCCAATTCAGAACAATTTCATCCCGCCGTGTTATTAGATTATTTCTGAATGAAAAAGAGGGATTTGACCCCGAAGCAATTATCCTCGGTAGCTTGCCCGACGTGCGGCGAATCTGTTGGAAGGCGTTGCATACTCTACTCCGGTGACCTTCGCTCATTCCCACACGTAAATCGGAAGCTCCAAAGGCATCAATCATTTGGTCTTTGCGGTTTGGGGTGCCATGGTCCTAAGGTTCTAAGGTCCTACTACACTCGACAGCGGTCCCATGCCTTGAAGACGGTGAAAGTGTGGCCGAAATTGTCATGCAAATAATCCGAATTTTGGTCGTCGATGATTTCGAACCACTGCGGAAATCTGTCTGCGCGGCCCTGGCAGAGCGGCGCGATTTTCTCGTAATCGGCGAGGCGTCGGATGGCTTGGAAGCAGTTCAAAAGACTGTGGACCTGAAACCCGATTTGGTTTTAATGGACATCGGACTTCCATCACAAAATGGAATCGAGGCTGCCCGACAAATTCTCGATCTAGTTCCGGAAACTAAAATTCTCTTCTTGAGTCAGGAAACCTCGGCAGAGGTAATACAATAGGCGCTTAGCTTCGGGGCCAGCGGCTACGTTGTGAAGATAAATCTGGAATCGACCTCTTCCTGCAATAGAAGCCGCTATCGCTGGCAGGGAGTATGTAAGCGGCAGATAGCGAACTTCAATAATTCCATTGTTCCGGTCTCAGAGACCATCAGACCGCTGCCGCCATTGTTAGTCGTTCACCGTTCGGAGAATCCGATGCGAGCAACGCTAGTGCAGCTTTCGGGGCAGTAAATTGCGAAAAGCCGCAGTCTAAGCAAACCAACACTTTCGGAAAGAGAACGACACCGGACTTGTCTAGATTTCTGAAACCCCTGTGGTGGACCATCATCTCAGCGGAAAACTCCATTTGATTCCTCAACGTACACTTCGGACAGGACATAAAACCTCCCAAACTCGATGGCCGATGCCTAGGACACAACCTTTGAGACTCTGTACAAAGAGTATAAAGAAAATAAACCTTTCTAGATATCAAAAATTGAATATTTCTTGAGTCTCGGTAATTCTACGAAATTTTAATAGGGTAGTAACTAAACGATTGCTGGCAGCAGCCCTGCTACGGTGAAGCTCTTTACTGAATTTTCGGGTAACAAATAATACGGGTCAGATTGAGTAGCAGGTGCCTGACCAGTACAAGCACCTGCTCTCGTGGAGTTTGAGAGGCTTGTTGTGATCAAACTACCTGCGGACGCATCACGCGGGAATCAGGTATTCCCTGTAGCTGGCACGGGTGGATTCTACTTTTCCGGTAACCCGATTTGCCAGGTGGGGATTCCGGACGATGCCGATCAGTGTTCCGGGGATGCCGATCAGCGGTTCCGGGATGATGGCGATCATGATTCCGGGATGATGCCGATCACTCGTTCCGGGATGATCCCGATCAGTTAATCATGATCGTCGGAACGGTGATCGCGATGCCCCGGAATGTTTTCCACAGGGCGAGGTGACGCTGGACATCACAGTAGGCAAGCTATTTCTCCTATTTGAGTTAGGGAGAGAAAGCTTGCCAACCAGGAGATTGTCCATGCGTAAGATCAGAGAAGTCTTCCGCCTTCGCTTCGAGCTAGGGCTGGAGCAGCGGGCCATTGCCCGTGCTTGTTCGATTAGCCAGAGCACCGTTCATGACTACCTCAAGCGGGCCGCCGCAGCTGGTTTGGTGTGGCCGCTCGGAGAGGAGTGGGACGAGCAGCGCGTCGAGCAGGCAGTATTCGGAGAGCGGCAGGTTGTAAAACGACTCCCCGAGCAAGTCCTCCCGGATTTTCCCACCTTGCATTCTCAGTTGCAGCAGCATCCTCATCTGACGTTGCAGTTGGCTTGGGAAGAGTACCGGCAGGTGCGTCCGGAAGGATACGGCTACAGTCGCTTCTGCGAGCTCTACCAACGGTGGCGCGGAAAGCAGGATGTGGTTCTGCGCCAGGTCCACCAGCCCGGCGAGAAGGGTTTCGTGGACTGGGCCGGTGCAACGATTCCGGTACACGATCCGGTTACCGGCGAAGTCTGGCCAGCGTCGCTGTTCGTGATGGTGCTGGGCGCCAGCTCCTACACTTATGCCGAAGCCACCCGGGACCAGCAGTTGACGGCCTGGATCAGCGCTCACATGCATGCCTTTGAATATTTTTCTGGAGTGCCCAGACTCCTGGTCCCCGATAACCTGCGAACGGGAGTGAGCCGCGCGTGCCGCTACGATCCGGATCTCAACCCCACCTACCAAGAGATGGCCATGCACTACGCCATGGGAGTCGTGCCGGCGCGTCCCTATCGAGCGCGGGACAAGGCCAAGGTTGAAGTTGGCGTGCAAGTTGCCGAACGCTGGATCATTGCCGCCCTACGCCACCAGAAGTTTTTTCGGCTGGCGGATCTGAACCATGCGATTCGCGAACTGCTGGAGCGGCTGAACCAGCGACCGTTCCGGAAGCGCGAAGGATCGCGTGCCAGTGTGTTCGCAGCGGTCGAACGCAGCGCTCTGCGACCGTTGCCCGCCGAACCGTTCGACATGAGCCAGTGGTCCTACGCCCGAGTCAACATCGACTACCACATCGCCTGCGACGCCAACTTCTACAGCGTGCCCTACACGCTGGTGCAAGAACGCGTGGAAGTCCGAGCGACACCGACCACCGTCGAAATCTTTCACAAGGGACAGCGAGTGGCCTCGCACGTCCGTAGTCATGGACGAGAAAAGGCCATCACGCAGACAGAGCACCGGCCGAAGAGCCACCAAGCACATCTCGAGTGGACCCCCTCACGCATGGTGAACTGGGCCGCACAGATCGGACCAAACACGGCAAAGTTGTTTGAACAGATCCTCGCCGAGAAACCGCATCCAGAGATGGGCTATCGCTCCTGCCTCGGGATCATCCGACTGGCCGAGGAGTACTCCTCAGCCAGGATGGAAGCAGCTGCTGATCGAGCCATACGGACGGGTGCTTGCCGCTACCAGAGCGTGAAATCGATCCTAAAGAACTCACTTGACCAACAACCACTCCCAGAACCGCCACCGCTACTTCTTCCGCCATCGCATGACAACATTCGTGGCGCTGAGTACTTCGAGTAAAAAGGAGAGACGATCATGTTGCAACAACCAATGAAAGAACAACTCTATGCTCTCAAGCTTCAGGGAATGGTCGAAGCACTGGAGCATCAGGAACAAGATGAAACCGCTCGGGAGTTGAGCTTCCTCGACCGTCTGGCACTACTCGTCGATCAGCAGTGGAACTGGCGTCAGAACCAGGCCCTCACTCGGCGGGTCCTTGCCGCTCGCTTGCGAGGATCTGCCTGCGTCGAGAACATCGATTATCGTGCCGAGCGAGGACTGAACCGGAGCGTGATCCGTGCGTTGGCCCAAGAGTCTAGCTGGGTGGCCAACCACGAACACATCTTCGTGCTGGGTCCGACCGGTGTGGGCAAGAGTTATGTGGCTTCGGCACTGGCACAGAAAGCTTGCCGGGATGGCTATCGGGTCTACTACACGCGGGCGGCGGCGCTGTTCCGGGATCTGAACCTGGCGCGGGCCGATGGCAGTCTGCGGCAACTGCTGAGGCGGCTGAATCGGATCGATGTGCTGGTCGTCGATGACTGGGTCATGGCCCCGATGTCGGAACCGGAGAGAAGAGACTTCTGGGAAATCGCCGAGGATCGCTACCAGACGCGCTCGATGGTCCTGACTTCGCAGTTGCCGGTAGCCCGCTGGCACGAACAGATCGGAGATCCCACGCTGGCCGATGGCATCCTCGACCGGCTGGTGCACAACGCGCATCGCATCGAGATGCGCGGGGATTCGATACGTAAACAGAAAGGAGTGAAAGAGGAAAAGTGAATGAATCGGCGGGCCAAAAGCTGTGGAAAAGACGGGCAACAAGCGCCCTTGGAAATCGCAGGAGCGATTTCCACTTTCCCACAGCTCCAACAACAAGCTTGACGATCGCGATCACTTTCAACAAAATGCGAAAACCAGCGTCGCTTCGCTCCGAGGACTGATCGGATCATCCCGGAACATCGATCGGCATCACAGCGGAATGCTGATCGACTTCATCGGAATCCCCACCAGGATTTGAGGCTGCTGCCTAGCATCGATCATGCACACAACTACTCAGCCCGACCATTCTAAATGCAGAGGTTTTGCGGCAAGGCAGGTCAGTGGCTCAAGCGAAACGCTAAAAGCAACAGAATTGGATTCTATTTAGTTCCTTTTGCTAAGGTCATGGATATCTGACCTGCATGATGCGAGTTGTGAAAAAGGACGTGAACAAATAATCTTATTCGTGTAACCGTACCAAAAAAAGGAGTATCAACGGGCTTCAGCCAGTCTTCATCAGCGCTGTTTTCTACAAGCTCTCTCAGTACACCATATCCTCTTGAGATCAACTGCCGGCTATATTCCACATCAAACACCTGACCGTTATCTGTTTGACCCATAGTTGTATTTATTACGTCAGTTGGGATGCCGAAAAACTGACCAAACAAATTCATCGTTTCTCCAATATGCCGGTAGATGAATCCAATAGATGCTGTTTCGTGATTCAGCCTGAGCGATGCATTTTCTTCACAAACCCGGTCCAAGGAGAAATGACTGGTAAATTCATTCTGTTTTAGAGTTTCTAGCAAGATTTCCTTTTGCATGCGCTACCCTCTCTGGAATATTTTCATCGTTCGTTTGTGGTTTCTCGGATTTTTAGGTGATCGACGCGGCGTGTTCACGTCAGCGCCCCCGGGCTGCCTCGATGGCGGCGACGTCGATCTTCTTCATCGTCATCATCGCCTCGAAGGCACGTTTTGCCTCATCGCCACCAGCCGCAAGCGCATCGGTTAGCGCGCGCGGGGTGATCTGCCAGGAGAGGCCCCAGCGGTCCTTGCACCAACCGCATGCACTTTCCGTTCCGCCATTGCCCACGATCGCGTTCCAGTAACGGTCCGTCTCTTCCTGATTGTCCGTCGCGATCTGAAAGGAAAAGGCCTCGGTGTGCCGGAACGCCGGGCCGCCGTTGAGGCCGAGACAGGGAATGCCCAGGACGGTGAACTCCACCGTCAGCACATCGCCCTTCTTTCCGCTCGGATAATCACCGGGAGCATCGTGAACCGTGGTTACTTTACTATCCGGAAAGGTGGAGGCGTAGAAGTGCGCCGCCTCATGTGCGTCTTTGTCGAACCAGAGGCAGATCGTGTTCTTTGGCTTCATGTTCGTGAGCTCCTTGTGCTCGATCAGGGCGAACGCCGCTGGTCGCGATCCCCACGGATTATAGAAGAAAAGCCGGCAAAGTCCTGGCAAACGCGGCACTCGGTAAAGTACTGGAACCGGTAACACGAGTAACCGTCAGCCATGCAAGAAAGCCGAAGCTGTGTCCAAAAAACTGTGCCAGCTTAGGGGTTCACCCCAAAAGTTGAGTCCATTTTGGGTCCAATAGGCCCCGAACACCAAGGAAAACCGAGCTATATGAAGTATGCAGAGCCAAGACAAATCAACGAGATAGCAAATCAGAATTTAACTACGAACTACCGAGCTCTACTCCCCAGCTCGTGCGGGCTTCCCGAGAGGCACATGAGCGTGGACCGTGGTACCACGCCCGGGTCGCGATTCGATTGAAAACGTTCCGTTCAACAGTTTCAGACGCTCTTCCATGCTGATTAAGCCAAGCCCTCGGCCTTGCCTTGACGCTACGATGTCAAACCCCGAGCCGGAATCCCTAACCGTGAGACGAATCTCATCCGATGCGCAGCGCAGCTCCGCATCGAAATGGCGCACTCCGCTGTGCTTGATCGCATTTTGCAGGGCTTCCTGTAAGACACGGAATAGACAAAGTGAATTCTCCAGGGGAAACGTTGATGGGATGTCATCGTAGGCAAAGACAATTTCTACTTTCTGTTGCTCAGAGAACTCTTCGCAGAACCCTCTCATGGCCGTCACTATGCCCAGATATTCCAGTTTTGACGAATGCAACTTGTGGGAAATGGCTTGGACATCGGTCGCCATTTCGGAGCTCAGCTTCTGTAGCGCGCCAATACGGCTACGGAATTCACGAGACAGATCTGGAGAGTCTTGTTGGAGTTGTTCTAACTCGATGTTTAGCAGCGCGAAACGTTGACCGATGTCATCGTGCAGCTCTCTGGCGATCCGAGTACGTTCTGCCTCTTGCCCTTCGATAAGCCGCCCTCCGAGCTTCGCAAGCGCCTCTGCCGCCTGCTTGTGACCTGTCAAGTCTACGAAGCTTACTAAGTTAGTCTCGCCGAGTGATGAAAAGTGAAACTCGATGTGCCGGTATGAACCGTCCTTGCAGCGAACCTTTGCCTCCATTGGTGCCATTTCACAGCGGTTCTTGATAGCTTCTCTCACTCGCACTTGCCATTCTGTTCTGACTGCTCGTCTGTAAGCTTCGTCGGGGTAGGCAAGCGGCCACCAGCAGGCGACATCAGAAATTTCCTCAATGGAATAGCCAAACAAAGCTGTAAATTTGTTGTTGGCTAGCATGACTACCTCGGGTTGAGGCTCCAACCCTTGAGACACAAGCATGGCCACAGGAGACCTCCGCACAATTTCCCGGCTGCGCTCCTCGCTCGCCCGCAGCGCCTCATCTGCCTGCTTGCGTTCGGTGATATCCGCGGTCATACCAACTAGCCCGACCATTTTCCCGAACTCGTCAAACTTCGCGCGGCCGCTTTCTTCCAGCCACAGCAGGGCGCCGTCTGGACGGAACCTCCGATACTCTGTTCGATAGGTCGGCTCTTTTGGCGTCAGTGAAGTTGATAGAGTCCATAACCCGGCTCGATCATCGGGGTGGACTAAATTGAAATAATCTTTCCCAGAACCTCGTTCGCCTGCGTCCAAACCGAGAATGCCAGCGCATTCTGCGGACCGGCGTATTAAGTCTGTAGCTGAGTCCCACTCCCAAGCGTACATCCTACCGACCTCGGCGGCGATGCGCAGTCGCTCTTCCCCTTCGCCCAAGGCCTTCTGCGCCCGCAAGATGTCGGTGAAATCGTGGGCTATCCCACGGACAACGGGAACTTCCACTCCCTCGGTCCGCAGCGAATTGGTGTACTTCCAAATCCGCGTCTCTCCGCTCTTGGTGCGAAGCCTCATGAATCCAGTTGAGGCACCTTTCGATCTAATCGCAACAAGGTATGAGTCGAATTCCTGGCGAACCTTCGGGTCCAGGAATTCACGCAGGTTCCGGTTTACGAGTTCGCCAGGCTCATAGCCCAGAGTCCGTGCAGCTGCGAGATTGACGCTCAAGAGGACCCCATCCAAGTCGTGAATGCTCATCAAGTCGAGGCTGTTCTCTACGAGGTCGCGGTAATGTTCCCTTCTATCGCGCAATATTAGAACGCGCCTTTCTCGGAAGATGCATCGGCGAACTCAATGACCGCTTTCGCGAGGGATTGCTGGAACGATGCGACAAGGGACAATGCAGCTGCCACTCTCCGCCTTTATAACCTGACGTTAAATCTAATATTCGGCACGGATTTGCTCATTGCTCGAAGACAACCTTTTGCTTGCTCAAAGAGACTTGGGAAGAGAAAACGTAGTGACATTATATCGCTTCACTGCTCACTCGCAAGGATTGCGATGACGGTATTCTCGGTGAGGCCGCGTTTGGGGATGCGGAGGCGGAGCATCTGACGGCGCGTTCTGTGTGGACGTGTGGACACCCAAATCGCGATAGGCCCCGACTGCGTCTTCGTGAAAGTAAGGGTTTATGTGTATTGAGACTCCCGACGCTCCACGATAAGTTCTTTTAGTTGTACCGGTAGCGATGGCATGAAAGCCCTTAGATGCAAACTTGGCGGGAAATGCGGTAAGAAGCTATCAGCCGGAACGTGGGATGAATTGGTGCAAACTATGACGGAACATGTCATGGCCCTGAAACGCCCCGAAACCATAGGGCTATTCCTCGAGCAGCTTATCGCCTCCACTAGGATGTGGGGAGTTCGTTGGCGCAAGGATTTCGCCGCCTTCGGCTTGCAGATGAGGGGTCCTCTACTAGCGTATTTTTCGACGGAGAGGAGAGCAACATGCGGATAGCCCAAATCGCCCCTTTGTATGAGAGCGTGCCGCCTCATTTGTATGGCGGGACGGAACGCGTGGTCTCCTACCTGACCGAAGAGCTAGTTCGGCAAGGGCATGACGTAACCCTCTTCGCGAGCGGCGATTCCGTCACCAAGGCAGCCCTAGTTGCTCCTTGCGAGAGATCCCTTCGACTGAGTCCGGATTGTTCGGATCCGCTAGCTCATCATGCAATTTTGTACGATCAAGTTCTGTCAAGACGGGCTGAATTCGACGTTCTGCATTTCCATACTGATTACGCCCACTTCCCCATTAGCAAGAATTTGGACCTCCCCGTCGTGACGACAATCCACGGACGCCTAGACATTCCCGACCTCGTTCCGCTCTACCGACACTTTTCGCAAATGCCTGTGGTTTCCATTTCAATGGCTCAGAGAGACCCGCTGGAAGAAGTCAATTGGGTTGGCAATGTCTACCATGGCTTGCCCGCCGAACTTCATTCGCTTTGCGACAACCCTAGCGATTACTTGGCTTTTCTGGGCCGCATCTCGCCTGAGAAACGGCCTGACCGGGCGATTCGCATCGCAGTGCGTGCGGGAATGAAATTAAGAATTGCAGCCAAGATCGATAGGGTCGATCGCGAGTACTTTGACTCCCAGATCAAACCCTTGCTCAAGCGCCCTGGCATCGAATTCATTGGGGAAATCAGCGAGAGCGAAAAGAGTTCGTTTCTGGGCAACGCGCTAGCTTATTTGTTTCCAATTGACTGGCCCGAACCTTTTGGACTCACGATGATTGAGGCCATGGCGTGCGGCACACCGACCATTGCATTCAACTGCGGATCGGTTCCGGAAGTGATAGAAGATGGCGTGACGGGCTATATTGTGGAAAGCGAAGAGGAGGCTGTCCGCGCGCTTGGCCGCCTTCACCTTTTGCGACGGAAAACTTGTCGTGAGGTGTTTGAAACGAGATTTAGTGCTTACCGTATGGCAGAAGACTATCTTGCAATTTATCGACGCCTTGCGAAAAACCAAAACCATCCAACAAGACGATCTTCTTCACAGACAGACATATTGTTAGTCCCATGAATTCCTCAAATAGAGCTGGCGATGTATTAGCGGTCGACAATGAATACTACGTTCGTGCCACCTCCGGGTTGGCGGACCACCGGACCCGCGTGTTGAAATATGGGGATACATTTGGCGTGTTTAACAGATACGGGGACATCGAAGCGCTGGGTTCGCTGCAATTTGGGCTATTTCATTCCGAGAGCAGACATCTTTCCAGAATGGTGCTTCGCGTCAACCATCGGCAAGCTCAGCTTCTTGCATCAACTGTCCGTCAAGACAGTGCCTTACTGGCGGTGGATCTAACAAATCTGGACGCAGCGAGCGGACAACAAGGCGGCTTCCAGCGCGGAATGGTGCATATCTTTCGCTCGAGCGTTTTGGATCACGCCACGTGTCATCAAGCCGTTCGGCTCATCAACTATGGTTCGGACGAAATACAGATCTCCCTGACTCTGCAATTTGACGCTGATTTTGCGGATATTTTTGAAGTCCGCGGCGCGAAACGTGAAAAACGCGGCGAAATGCTGCCCTTTCAAATGGGTGAACAAGAAGTTGTGTTGGGGTACCGGGGATTGGACAGCGTGGAGAGGCGGACACGAATCTATTTCTGGCAGGTTCCAGAGTCGCTAGGAAGCGGCGAGGCAATGTTCAGATTTAAGCTCGAACCTAAGGTGGAGCAGAGTTTGGCCGTCGATATCTTCTGCGAGCGGAAGAACTTAAATCCATCGGTCGGCTTCGCATTGCCTTATCTCTTAGGTAGTTCCTCTTTGCTTTCAAAAACACTTCGGCAGACTCGTCTCACAACATCGAGCGACCGCCTTAATGCCTGGATCAATCGATCGGAATCCGACATTCGCATGCTTACGGAGGGGAATCCGGAGGGGGAATATCCCTACGCCGGAGTGCCCTGGTTCAGCACAGTGTTCGGACGCGATGGCATTATTACGGCGCTGGAATGTCTGTGGATTGATCCGAGGATGGCGCGCGGCGTTCTGAGCTATTTGGCGGAGACCCAGGCTACCGAAGAAAACGCAGCGCAGGATGCGGAGCCCGGTAAAATTATTCATGAGATGCGGCGGGGAGAGATGGCTGTACTCGGAGAGGTACCGTTCGCACGGTACTACGGAAGCGTGGATGCCACTCCGCTGTTTGTGATGCTTGCTGGCGAATACTTCCAGAGGACGAACGATCTTGATTTTGTGAAGCGAATCTGGCCGAACATTGAAGCGGCGCTGGCATGGATTGGGCGATACGGGGATACAGATGGCGACGGGTACGTGGAGTATCAGCAGAAATCTGAGCGAGGACTCTTACAGCAAGGGTGGAAAGACTCCAACGACTCAATATTTCACGCAAATGGAAAGATTGCGGAGCCGCCGATTGCGTTGTGCGAAGTCCAGGGATACGTGTTTGCTGCGAAACAAGCGGCAGCGCGGCTCTGCACAGCTTTGGGGTTTCCTGACCGCAGCGAAACGCTCTTGCAAGAAGCCGAGACTTTGAAAGAGCGCTTCAACAAGGATTTTTGGTGCGAAGAGCTGGGGACCTTTGCGCTGGCCCTGGATGGCAACAAAAAACCATGCCGGGTGAGCACTTCCAACGCTGGGCACGCGCTTTTTTCTGGCATTGCCACACAGGTTCACGCGAAAGCGGTTTGCGATGCACTTTTGAGCGCTCCTCTTTTTTCGGGCTGGGGCGTACGGACCGTTAGCGCTTCTGAGAAGCGTTACAATCCGATGTCCTATCATAACGGTTCCGTTTGGCCTCACGACAATGCACTCATCGGTGCGGGATTTGCACGGTATGGGCTGCAGGAGAAGGCCCTGCAGACCCTGACTGCCATGTATGACGCTAGCTCAGAAGTAGATTTGCACCGCCTTCCTGAGTTGTATTGTGGTTTTCACCGGCGCGGAAGTGCCGGCGCGCCTATTCTCTATCCAGTGGCATGTGCTCCGCAGGCTTGGGCGGCGGGAGCAGTTTACCTTCTGCTGAGCGCATGTCTGGGGATGAAGATCGACGCCGGCGAACGATTTGTTCAGTTTGAGAATCCGCAGTTGCCTGTGGGAGTGTCGGAGTTGGAGATACGGGGGTTGCAGGTGGCGGAAGCTTGCGTTGATCTGTTAATTCGGAGACACTCGCGGGGCATTGACGTGGAAGTGATCGAGAAACGTGGATCGCTTGACGTTTCTAAAAGGGTTTAGATATTGAATGGACGGTAGCGGACAGCGATGACTTCGCTAACGAGGCTTGGCAGAGTTTCTTCCTTACGTTGCCGAGCAACGGCTTTCAGTTTACTGATCTGAGTTGCGTCAGCAATCCTCCGCCACCTTTAGGCCCCGGACAGAGTTGCATTGTCAGCGTGAGGTTCGCACCTCAAACAGCCGGAGCTAAAAATGCGAACGATCCTTCCAGTCCGTTGGTCTTCCCGCACAATGGCAATCGCGTTTCCGGACCGATGCAAACTCATGCTCGGGTTCTCACAAGGAACCATTGGCAGACATGGTCAGCCTAGGTCGATTCGACCTGCCATTTCTGAATTTGCTGAATCATGTTTTTATAGCATTCGCAACTTGCGTTTTCCAGCTGACTTCGGTTTTCAACTTTTACAGAACCGCGCTTATAGGTAATGATTCCTGCTTTTTGAAGATGGCCAGCTGCTACTGTAACGCTTATACAGCATGCAGATCGAATGTCCAGAATGTCTTGAGAAGATAATTCTGCATATCGGGCTGACGGGGGAAGCCAAGAATGTCCCTCTTAAGTGCCCCAGTTGTAACACGGAGTTTGTGCCGCTTGTGCCCGGACCTGTGGTTGGCGGGCCGTTTCAATTGCACGGCTAGCTAAACTTGTCTTTTCTCACGGGATGGCTGTTTGACTGGAACGGCGAAACTGAAATTTGCTATGTGGTGCTGACAAAAGTTCGCTCGGGAAGTACGGCTTCCAAGGCGGGAACGAGTTCGATCCCGGCATTTACTTTCACAACGTAGGCTGACGCGCCGACGCTCAGGGCTTCTTGCACCACGTCAGCTGAGGATTCCTGGCTCAAGAAAATTATTTTAGCATCTGGAACGAGCCCCCTAATTTGTCGGGCAGCCTCGATTCCATTTAGAGATGGAAGTCCGACATCCATTAGGATCAAATCCGGTTTCAATTCCAGAGCCTTCTGCACTGCCTCCAAGCCGTCCGACGCCTCGCCAATAAGCTGTAAATCGCGCATCGTTTCCAAAGTAGAGGAAATCAATTGTCGGAAGGGAGCGAAATCGTCGACCACCAGAACACGGATTGCCGCTGGGTGATCTATCCGGGTCGCCATTTGAGCCTCACTGAATTTCGAACTCAACACAAGTTCTCCGACACGTTGTGTGTACGCTACAGTACGAATCCTTTTCACTGGCCGCCGTCGGCTATTTAGAGTGCTGCCAAATACCTGGTAGATTCAGAATGGGGCATGACTGATACAAATCTTAACCGTGGGTTAACCGCGCTATGTCCCAACCCACTTCCCTTCGTTCCCAACTGAGTACAGTAGTCGCATCCTTCTACACCGCAGCACCACGCATAGCCTGATTCCCTTTCCTGATCTCTCCTGCGATACATCCAGGTTCCGTGTTTCTCGCACTTCAAGATGTTCACTCCGGGCTCTCAAGGGGATTTAAGTTGTCCGGATTCCTGTCAGCGTGAAATACCTATTAGCCAAGTCATAGCGAACGTTGCGTTCTCCGTGGCCGCAGTGATACGAGGGTCGATTGTCGGTCCCGGAAGGGAGCCCGCTCGCTTCGTATCGCATGATGTTGTTATCACAGGGACAGAGTGGTTCTAGCTCGGCATCAAGTGCATAGGAATAACCGAGTTGTGTCATGCAAGCCTTCCTCCTACGGCCACAAGAACAGAAGCAAAAGACTTGCCCAAACAAATGCTCCTGGCAATACCAGGATTGCTGTAAATTCGACGCAATAAACTACCTAACCAGATTATTTACTCGACAGGAAGAGAATTCTCGGTCTGGTACTAGTAAACACAGTGCCCGTACTTTCCCTATCTCTGCGTAACTTGTTAACCCAATTGAAGTTTTCGCGCACTTCACTTCCCAAGCCTGATTTGGCACGACTCCTGCAGCTTCAACGACACCTGGCCAAACAAATTTCCTAGGAGGGGATTGGAAATGAAAAACGCATGGCGATTTGGTTTTTCCGTTTTGGCTGGCACGGTTCTCGTAGCAGGGGCTTTGGCACTGCCGCCAGCAAATTCGCATCAAACACCGCAAAGTCAGCAGGCTACTGCCCAGACGCAATCAATATCTGGCAAGATCGCCTCAGTTGGCCAGAGCTCCTTCACTCTTACAGTCGGCTCCGGGTCTTCTGTCACCCAGGACTCGAAACAGGCCCCGGCTGCTTCCAACACGATGACTTTTACTGTGGATAAGAACACCGCGGTTGAGGGCAGCCTGAAGGTTGGTTCGACTGCTGACGTCACTTATCGTCAGGACAATGGCTCCAATATTGCCATCAGCGTCCGCGTGACTCCCTAACTTGTGAAGAGAGGGCGCCTCTTTGTTTAGCAGCGTTAGCGTGTCTCGGGCTCTTCGAAAGACCGCTTCCCTTTCTTTCGAGGGGCCCAGGACAACAAAACACGAATTGTTTTTTCCTTTTTCCTTCAATGACTGCAATATATTTCGTTCTCCAATGAGTTGCGTAACTTGCTTCACGCGGCAAACTTAAAAATTGCAAAGCCAACAGTTGGATCCGAGTATCAGCCTTGCAATTTGTTGGGACTGATCGGCAGTTCGCGGACTCCCCGGCCAGTGGCGTGAAAGACGCTGTCAGATTTGAAGTACAGAACTACAGGTTTTAACTGAGAGACACACACCGTGAGTTTTGGTGGAATTGTTTTGTGACTGATGCGAAGAGTGTGGCGTTTCGCTTTGCAGTTACAATAATCCGCGAATCGTTGTGCCGAAGTAGCGAGAAGTAAGTTGGTCCGAAGAACGTATGCGGCAAGCGTCCAGGGCTTGCGAATCCGTCATGCGGCGAATTCAAGATCTTCGGGCTCTTGTGGCCTTTCAGAACCCAACTGATTGGCAACTTTTGGATAATGGCGAACCGGTGGACCGCAGTCGGGAAATGCGGGTTCCGTTAGTCAAAGGGCGAAGCTACGTGCAAATTGCCAAAAACAACGAAAACAACCACAACGAATCTGGTTGGTTTGCGATGAGAACCGAGGGAAACTGCGTGAGCGCCTTAACGCTGGGATCCCACGATTGTGTGTCGACGGCCTGCATCAGAGCACTACCCGTCAGACTCTTGTTCTGCTCAAGCCAGTATTCTGCGATCGCCACCTGATCCGGAAACGTAGACGCCGTGAGGATTTGGGCCACTAGCGCGTCCGGATACAATGCAATTGGTGCCACCAGCGCCTGCAGTTCGCTCGCGCTATTTGGAACAGGTTCTGTGGGATTCCCCGTGCTTACCCCGGGAGCATCGTTTGGAGTTTGATCACCGTACAAAATCTGTGATGAACCCATAACAAAACAAATACTTAGAACCACAGAGAACGCTTTCTTGGTTTTTTCCACGAACATTTGGCTTACTCCATTTCGGCGTCGTTCACGAAAGGTTCTCGCCCCGGCCGCGACGATGGCCGATACCTCGGCCTAAACGGCACTGTGCCTTCGGAAACTCGACGATGTTGCTCTTTGCAACTTTGCGATGTAAGTGTAAGAAGTGACAGTGCTATGGCCAATCAAGCCTAGGCTCTTTGCACTTATAGAACTCGCTTCAGGTCAGCACTCAAATCTTCCAGTCAACTCCAGGCAAATCGCTCACTTCGATTTGCTGAAGTAGAAGTGCACCGTCACTCCACCCACATTCCAATCTGTAGGATTGCAGGTGCTGCAGTTCTCTCGCTTGTAATATGTCTCAACCATCAGAAGACTCTTGTATGGCCATTGGATCCCTGCGGTATACCATTCTTCGTTCCAGGAATGCTTCGGACTGTCGTAAAAGACCTCGGCAGAACCGAAAGGACTAAGACGAAGGCCGTGAACAAGAAAGGCTCGTTCGATCGTCACCATGTTCCGATAGGTTGTCGAGTACGTGCCATCGATCCAGCGGAGCTCGACCCAATTCCTGTCGCGTACCAAGATCTTGGCGGGGAGGAGAAAGCCGGGCGTTACGTCGATAGTTACGCGGTTCTCGTGCTTCACAATTCCCGACTGAGTCGTACGAAGAAACTCATAGCCGCCGCCGAAGACAAGATAGTGCTCTTTGTCCGGGTCGATATTGAATATGTGCTCTCTCAAAATGGGCTTGAACTGATAGCCCAGCGCTGCTGCCGCATACCACTGTTGGAAGGGAAAACCGACTCCTTGCTCCAGCCCGCTTAGCGCGAGCACGCGCAAATGCGATGGTAATTCTAAATGGGCGTCGACTTCCGGCCAGGCTAGGGTTTCTGTATCGGACGTCTGAGACTGACCGGCGGCGCCTGGACAGAAAATTGTAACCAGGGGCAATCCCAGGAAAACCGTGAGCAGGTAACTTTTTTTCATCAGCCCTCACGGATCTCCCGGTAGTTGATGCGGAGAGTGCATGTCTCTGTTGACGCGAACTCGACGAAGGCGGAGACGCTTTCGCTTTCAGGCCTGCGTGCGCGGTTCGCGTTCGACCGCTCAGGTCATCTCATCGCCAGGCACTACGCCAGGACTGATTAATGCTAATGAAAATCTCATCGCCCATCGTGTTACTTGCCACAAGACCGACCGATGATGTCGTCAAACAATCCCCTGCGATTTCCGCGCAACGATCCCATCCGGCAATTTTGAATACGACGCCTTTTCCATCATCCGTGACCGCAGGCAAATGAGATGGTGCCGCGCCAGGCAAAAGCGACGGGAAGCTCGCAAAGGCCGACGCTACCGCGACAAATGGCGCACTAACCAGGATGAAAGTTCTGCGGTCAACTATCACGTGGTTTCTCTCCCTGACCTTCTGCCTGAATCGTCGCCGCCAGAGGCGATAGTCCAAAGCCATCCGTTCCACCCCAGCGTTTTCGGGCAGAAATAAGCAGTTCGGATGCCGCGTGCGTTTCGCCAGCTCCGACTGCGGTCTCGTAAGCCTGCTCAAAGGCCCGCAGCGTTGGGCGGTTCGCGAGATTGACCGTTGCCAGTTCAAATGCCCTTCGCGAATCGTTGCCACTGCCGGAGTAGAACTCTGCGCCATGATCCGCAAACGCCAGCAGGTACTTATCTAGGAGAGTCTCGAATCCGGACCGCGCGGCCTGCATCTGCGCTTCCGCTTCCTCAGGTCTCTCCATCGCTGCCAGCACATCGGCGAGACGCCAATTCACTTCCGGATCGCCGCTTGAAACCGCAGGAACGAGCAGGGCTTCCGCGTCCGCCACATTTCCAGATTCCAAATGAATCTCCGACAAGTGCACCCGCGCTTTGACGTAACACGGCAAATATTCGATGGCCTTTTCATACCAGCGCGCAGCCCGCTCAGGTTGTGGTTCGGGTACGAGTTCCCCCCATAGCGCACCTAGCTGAAAGCAAACCCATGCCACGGCAAACGGCGAGACATCTTGATACCCGCTCAACGCCTGCCGGTACACGCGGTCAGCCTCGTCGAATTCGCGCAGATCGGCCAACAGTCCGCCGAGCGGCACCAGGTCTTCCAGACGCTCGGACTCGGCCGCCATCTTGCGCCGGGCTTCCAGCACCGATTCCAGGTTCGTACCGCAGGCTTGATCGATGCTCAGCACGAGGCGATCGACATCGGCTTGCGGCGCTCCGTGGCTTTCGGCTTGAGCGAGATAACCCCTCGCCTCCGCGAAACGATGTCCCATCGACGCGACCTGCGCATGGATGAGCGCCGTGCGCATTTCATCCACACCCACCCGATCGAGATGATTCACCAACGCGTCTAGCCGCTCGAGCGCACCCAGGTCGCCGACGTACTGCGCCGTACATTGTTCTTGTTCTACTATGTGCTCGGCTATTCCGGGCCGCTGCGGATCCTGCCAGAACCGGCTCCAGGATTGCCGCCGCGCGCTCGCCAGATTAATCATAGCGATGTCACCATCCGTAGCCAGCGGATAGTCCAGCACGTGGCCCGGCGCTTCAATCACTTGGAGGCACCGAAGCGAACTTTCAGGCTTTCGAGTCCTGTCTTAAGTAATGTCGATACAATCAACTTTACGATGAAGTCCGGCTGGTCATCCGCCAGGAACTGCGCGCGCCACTCAACGGAACTGCCTGAACCAGCCTGACGCACCGAGAGCGTGCCGTTGTAATTCGACGCGGGAATTCCGCTGACATTCGAATACCGATAGAGCCGCTGGGCGGCATCCATATCTTCCAGGCGCTCAATGATCCGCTTGCCGTCGATCGTCTCGATGATGCGTAGCTGCCCAACCCCCGTGCCTGTCAGCTGGATGTTTGCAACCAAGGGATGCCATGCGCCGCCAAACTGCCCAATCAGCGCCCAGACCTCGCCAGGGGGCGCCAGGAGGTCGACGGTTTCGTTGACGATCTGCAGCTTCGTGTTCGGCGTCGCGAAATATGGGAAAGTATTTGTCCCAGGCTTAGTGGCATCGATCGCTCCGCCCTTCAGTTGCTCGCGCCCGCGGTTTATCGCCCATGTGAACATGACATCCATGACGTTCACGTTCACCGTGCGGCCGCCACCGGTCGTATATGCGTGGCCGTCGAGCGTGCTCCGTTCTATCTCCAGGTAACTGGCGTCGGTGATCGGCTTGGCGACATCGAACACCATGAAGTCGTCGAGAAAGACCTCCGACACGGCGGCGAGCGCTTCCGGCGGCCAGTCCTCCTTGCCGTCTCGCATGTCATAACTGTGCAGGCTGGCCTTCAGGCGGTGGAGGAACATCGGGCGCAGAGCATCGTCTATCGCGAACGGGGTCTGCTGGTTCCACAGGTCGCGTACATCGTCGCCGCCTGCCATACCGGGGTTGTACAGACGCATGTTGGTCTGCTCCGGTCTGCCGACCCAGTCTATGCGCGGAAGCAACTTGTTGATGGGGTTCGGCCTGCCGAACGGGACGGTTTCCGCGATGACACCGAACAGCGTTCCTTTGCTGAGATCGAGCACGCGCCTTGTGTCGAACTCGATGGCAATGCAAAGGACGTTGTCGTGTTGCAGAAGGTTTGGCACCGGGGTCATGGTTTTGCCAATCCACGCCAGGCAGAATGGATCGGACCGCAGGCCGGCGAACACGCGGAACGCGCCATCCGCGGTGGTCGCGCCTTTCTCGTCATGAACGAGCAGCGGCAGCATCTGGCCGCCGGGCAACGTACAGGTGCCCCGCTGAATGAGCTTGCCACCGGCGGAGGCGTGTTCGAGTGCCTCGAAGCGACACGTGAACCGGATCTCCTGATCGTCAGCCCTGAATCTCGCGGCGTTTCCAGCTCCAGCGATACTCAGCCGGCGGACCGCGATCGAGTGCTCGATCGCGTTAGAGAACATTGCGCTGCTTCCCGCCGAGGGAAATACGCACAAGGCCAGCACGGTCCGGGCGGGAATTTCCGGACTGGTGAATGCGAAGAGGTCGGTAAGGTCGGCGGAAGGGTCACCGATCTGCCTGGGGCCATCTACGTGGTCTGACATTGCCATCCTCCACTGATTGGCAGATCAAGTTTTATTCCGCGATACATGATTACTTCGACCACGGACCATGTCCCGTTTGGGCATTCGCAGGGCCGCCAAAGGGCGTAACTCGCCCCGCTTCCTCAGGAATGGACTTCAGATACTCCACAATCGCCCAGCGTTGCTCTTCGGTCAGAAGTGGGCCGATAATGCCGTTCCCGAGTGGGCCGTCCTCGAAGGAATGCCCGGCGTTCGAGTTTCCAAGCAACGACGTGTCCAGAAGGAATTTTCCGGACTTTCCGCTGGTATCCACTCCAACCTTGACGGGATCGAATTCGCGCCCAACATAAAATTTCTTGCTACGTTCCTTAGCCGGAATCAGCATCTCATAAAGACTGGGCACTGATCCGTTATGCATGAATGGCGGGGTAGCCCACACTCCATCGCGTGGAGCCGCCTTGTACACGTCCACTGGCGCAGGCGGCGACGGTAATTCCCGAAAACCATGCAGATCGGCAGTCTCCGCTTCGCTCATTTTGATTTGTCTCAGGGCCTTACCAATAATGTGCGATCCGATAGCGGGTTTAAAAACGCCCGCGGGTATAATGGCTTGGCCCGTATACGGCTGTGGCAGATAGGGGCTTATCTGAGCGGTAATCATAAACTCCCTGACAGAAAAATC
This sequence comes from uncultured Acidobacteriota bacterium, assembly GCA_963833345.1. Lineage (GTDB taxonomy): Bacteria > Acidobacteriota > Terriglobia > Acidiferrales > UBA7541 > Acidiferrum. The sequence goes on from CAWHXI010000002.1 coordinate 658,658, forward strand.
CTGTTGCATGTCGGTACCGATGTACTTCTTTGGCACGAGTCCAACTTCGAGGAAACGCTTGCCGTACTTGTTCGCTTCGGTCCAGGTGTAAGGATAGGAATTGTGGCACTCCGCACAGTGGCTGGCGAATAGGCTCTTGCCTTCCGCCGCTTTCGCGCGGTCAATCTTCCCAAGCACGTCCTCCGGCCACTTGGGAGGCGCCAAGCGCCACATCGTATCCTCAACCTTTTGTAGATTAAGAACGGCAGCGTTCGAATCAAAGAGGCCTTCTTCCGGCGTCTTGGATTGGAGATCCATAGGCAGGTACACACCCAGGGTCTCGCCCAGGTTTCGGGCGATGGGGTCTTGTATGCTTGCGCCCCACTGGGTCCACGTCGCTTGTGCGGCATTCCAGAGAAAGGGGATTTTGGTTGGTGCCGTGGGGGTAGACATGTTCTCCGGAATGTTGGGTGCGAGGGCCATCATCCGATTGGCAATCATCGTGAGGCAGTCTGCGCGTCCAGGTCCCCAGGGAAATGGGCTAGCTGCGGCGCGGAAGCGATAGACATGCGCCCGCTCGGCATCAATCACGAGCCGCTTGCGCAGTTCACTCTTGGCGTCGGCACTTGACGCTCCGATTCGCGCCGCCATGCGATCGAACTTCGCAGTATCGTTCAAGGTTGCCTGAAATGCATCATCCAGGGCCTGTATGTAACTAAAGAGATCGAACGACATGGCATGACCACCGTCGATGCGAATCTTCTTCCCCTTGTAATTCAGCTGTGCGGTATGGCAGGCCGCGCAGTTCGGGCCGATTGTCTCGCCCTTCCATCGACCTTCCGTAACTACATTCTTTGCAAGACCGACTGGCAAGCCGTCAGGGTTGGTCCGCGGATTTGCGGCCTGCGGAATCATGCCAAAGTGCTCACTGTTTGCATCAGAACGAAAGAGCTCCTGGCTACCCGGAACCTCCAGATTTAGGAAGATGTCGTACGAAGCGATGGCTGAACCTTGCGGGATTTGATAGAACATTTCCCGATCAGCTTGAGACCACGCCTGATCGAGATAAATGACCTTGTCGTCGGAAGATTGTGGTGTGCCGGAATCATGCCGGAAGACTCCGAACGTAACAGCCCCGGTAACCAACACCACCAATCCAGCTACAGGCAAAAGAACGGTCTTCGATATTGGCATGACAATCCTCCAAAGCTGGTCGAACTAAAAATCCTGACTCGGGCCACGCCACATGAAGCGCGGCGGCCTCGTTAGCGGCGCCACAATTTAGCGAATGGCGAAGATACGAGGGCAAAGGCCACAGAACAACTGTCAGAAATTACAGTGAGGAGGTAATTCAGAGCCGTTCGAGACCAGCACCCAAACTCAGCGGGACTCGTCATTTATGACGCTTGTTGGCAAATCGCAAATCGGAGTAGCGTTTGGCGCGCGACAATCCGAGACTAGGACGCACGTTCTGGCCTCCTGTTCTTCGGTTTGGGCTTGACTGGCAAGCGGACAAGAAGAAATAGACCTGGGATCCGTGCTCGTCGCGCCAGCTGTGGTCGTCAAATTCTGCGTAAGGGCGTTCTTGGTATTGCGTTTACGAAACCATCCACAATGGAGGTGCATTATGTCGCTCATCAAGGACCTTCTGGAAAAGCCGTCGAACCTGTCCGTGGGGTCCAAGTACACGGCGATGAACGGTCTTCTTTATCTCGCGACTGGAGCGCTTCTGATTGCTTGGCCGGGCGCGGTCCAGACACTCTTCATGGATCCTGCTTTTGTTGGACACGAAGAAGCTCTCTTTCGTGTGATTGGCCTGACGGTTGGGGTCATCGGCTGGCTCTATGTTTTCGGCGGTCGTTCGGGCGCACGACAAGCTGTAGCCGCTTCCGTGATCGACCGATTGATATTCGTACCTGCGGTGCTGGTGCCTTTGGCGATAGCCGGTGTGTTCCCTCATTTTCTGGTGGCGCTTGCCATTCTCGAGCCTACGCTCGCCCTTGGTGCGTGGGTACTTCTCGGTCGCAAAGCTTGACGCCGCAACTCGCCTTGGGTCGCTTTTCCCTGAATGAATATAGAGACAAGGCGACAGCGGAGAATGCAATATCCGTACTTCTTATAAAGAAATTGGAAGCCCGAATAAAAGAAAAAGAAATATGAATGTCTCCTCGCGCATGCTGGTGCATCCAATTCGGCGCGGGCGCCAATCCGTCCGCGAATTCGGGTTCGACATCACGACGATCATGCCAGGCGACCGAGCTTGGGCGGCTTTGCTGAGGGTGTACAATATTGAACGGTTGGACTGCGTTCGGTTGACTACACTTCCCCGTCGGTGCTGGGGTCGGTATCGCCGTATCCAGTTTTCGCGTCGAATTCTTAATGCACCCCCGAGTCTTAGTTCATCATCTATTCCCTGCAAGGAAAGGAAAACGAATGAGAAAACAAATAATTACATTTGCGGTTTGTTTGACAGTAGCTTCCCCTCTATCTGCTCAGAAGAAAGAGGATGAGCGTCTCTCGAACGCAGCCACCGTTATGCAGGAGATCCTCGGCGAGAACAATGGCCTGCCCAAGAATATCCTCGATCAGGCGGATTGCGTCCTGGTTTTCCCAAGTGTAAAAAAAGTGGCCATCGGCATCGGCGGCAGTTACGGTCGAGGTGCGCTCGTTTGCCGCACGGGCGCAACGATGAATGGCGGATGGGGCGCGCCAGCTATGTACAAGCTCGACCAGGCCAGCATCGGCGTGCAACTCGGTTCCACGGCGACTGATTTTGTATTGGTGGTCATGAACCAAAAGGGCGCGGAGCAAATCCTGAATGGGAAGACGAAGCTAGGTGGCAATGCCGCTGCAGCTGCCGGTCCTACGGGCGCTCAAGCTACAAGTTACAACGCCGCCGCAATGAACGCCGACGTTCTGACGTACTCGCGCTCCAAGGGACTGTTTGCCGGCGTATCGCTGGAAGGCGCTTCAATGGAAACCGACGACGATGCGAATAAATCCTTGTATGGCAAGCAGATCGGCGCGAAGGAAATCATCTCTGGCGGCCAGGCGGCGATTCCAGCGGCTAAGCCGCTTGATGAGGTACTCGATAAAGCGTCACCAGCACGCAAGTAAGCACCCTCAACCCATAGCACCTATGAAAACGTCGGCTGGAGCTGAGCGCAGTCGGCCAGTGCTAGTCTACACAGGGCGATGCAGAGACAGCCAATGGTTGCGTGCGGCGAGCCTCGGCAGGACGAAAAGTGCCTCTAGTGCGTTCGCTCCAGTGGGATGCTTTCGTGGACTCAATTGATAGGCACAACGCCTAATCGCAAACTACTTTCGGGAATTTCAAGAACTAGATTCTTTCGCGAGCATTGATCTAGACGGATCGCAATCTTGTGCAGTTCTGTTTTCTGGCGGCAGTTCCTGGGGCTAGCAATCGGGTCGGCGTAAACCGGCTCACCTGAAACTCTCACTTACTTGAGGCCGCCGCTCTAGTAGCCGCGTCCGACGCCCTCGTCCCGATTTCCGATCCGTGGTGATTCACGATCAGCCCTGATCCTCGCTGCCCGCTCAGATACGTCCAAACCCATTGCAGGAAAACGCTAAGACGGAGGCTCGACGTCGTCAGAAACTGGAGGTGTACACCTGCCCACGCAAACCACGCCCCTAAACCGCTCATATGGACCTTCCCACTTTCCAGCACAGCAAATCCCTTGCCCACTACAGCCATGCTGCCTTTGTCAAAGTAGCTGAATGGGGCGGGCGCACTTTTGTCGGTGATGCGACTGTGAATCAGTTTTCCCGCGTAACGCCCTTGCTGCATCGCCACCTGCGCCACGCCTGGCAGTGGTTTGCCGTTTTGATCGAGAGAGGCTGTGTCACCAACAACGAAAATCTCAGCGTGCCGAGGAACTGTTAGATCATTCTGGATGCGCACCCGCCCAGCGTGATCCATCTCCGCGTTCAGCCACGTGCCTGCGGGCGACGGAGCCACACCCGCGGTCCAGATCACGGTCTTGCTCCCAATACGTTCTCCCGCCACAACGATTCCGTCTGCGTCGATCTGATCGACGCGTTTCCCGAGCAAGACCTCAACACCTAATTCCTCGAGTCGTTGCTTCGCAGCCTTCGAGAGAACTTCCGAAAACGAAGGCAGGACCCTCGTCGCCATATCCACCACGACAATTCGGGCAGATGCCAGATCGATCCGCCGAAACTCGGATCTCAGTTTGCTGCGCACGAGCACAGCGATAGCGCTTGCCAACTCGACGCCAGTGGGACCGGCCCCCACCATAATGAACGTCAGTAGGTCCCGGTGACCGGCCGGATCTTCTTCGGCCTCCGCTAGTTCGAACGCCTGCAAGACTTTGTTGCGGATCGTCTCCGCGTCCGCGAGAGTTTAAGTCATTGAAAAGAAACAATAAGGCATTCAAAGAAATTCTTATTGTTCCCTCAATGTTCCCTCGTTTCGCTTCGACGTCCAAGACTCCGCTTTTGGGAATTCCACCCACACGCTTAATCGTGCGGTCGGCTTTAGGCCCAAATTTCGCGGCGCGGATGGCAAGCCGACATTTCAGGGAGTTTTGAAGCAAGTTCACACCGATACGGACCGGACGTGCTCTGCCGTGACAGAGCCCATGGTGGATGTAACTGATTGATATCAAACGGTGTCGGCCAACATCTCTTGATACCACAAGGAGCCGTATGTCACTTCTTATCGTCCCCTTATTGTACCCGGATTGTGCTTAGTCCGTTCGAGTCTGCTCATGCGAGATTTATATTGACTCAGAAACTAGAAGGGCGGCGAACCAGCATTCAAAAGTCTGGAGAACGGAACAAGGCAAATCGAGGCGGCCGATTCGCAAACCGCTCCAGCGCAAGGCGAACAAACGAGATAGTTGAAAAATAAAGAGCCTATACACGTCGCACCCCATCACTACCCGTCATTTCCGATCTGGCAAGGCAAAAACAACACAAGAATTGTTTGGCCATGGATAAGTGCAAGCGAAATCGCGATCATCTGGGATAGAGATTGATTTTTGACATGGGCCAAGACCGCAACTCGCGACTGACATCGGAAGGCTTTGGTCCACCTTTTAACGCCGATCTTCAAAGGGATAGCACGGGTGCCTTGACAGGATATAGTGAATTCACTATATTGTAGTGATGACTGAGGAGCAGCTTCTCAAGCCGGTTGTCTGGGTGGGGTCGAGCCGCAAGGATTTGCGGAAATTTCCTGATCCTGTCCAGCATCAAGTTGGCTATGCGATTTATGTTGCGCAACGTGACGGCAAGCATCGCGATGCTAAAGTGCTGCCCGGGTTTGGCGGGGCAGGAGTGCTTGAAGTAGTTGAGGATTTTCGCGGGGGCACATTCCGTGCCGTTTAAACATTAAAGCACTCGGATAGCATTTATGTGTTGCATGCGTTTCAAAAGAAATCGAAAAGTGGGCGTAAGACGCCACGCCGGGACATGGAACTTATCGAGCAGCGGCTGCGGGAGGCCGAGAAAATAGCCAAAGGGAGAAAGTCATGAGCAAGAAATCTTACGAGATCGGAAGCGGAAATGTGTTCAAAGATTTGGGAATTCCAAATGCCCAACGGCATTTGGTCAAGGCCCAGCTCGTCTTCAAAATTGATACGGTCATGAAAGATCGTGGTCTCAAGCAGGCCGACGCTGCCGATCTCCTAGGCATCAAACAACCCGACGTGTCCAAGATGCTGCGGGGGGACTTCAAGCAGTTTTCAGTTGAGCGGCTGCTACGGTTCCTGGTGGCGCTTAATCACGATGTCGAGATCGTAGTTACACCCCACCGGAGCCGAAGCGATACGGCGGCTCTTCATGTTTCTTGAAATGGCTAGCTTTGGCTCAATGCTTTAGAATTCATCTGGTCGAGATTCAGCTCGAAAAGAGTTTAAAACCGTTCGATATAGGATTGAAAGAATATCGGCTGCTTGAATGAGTACGAGGCAGTTCAGGGGAGTTCAACGGTGGGCAGGTGAGACCGGTCTCGAGCCCTATTCAATTCTTCTGAGGTTGTTCCTTATTCAGCTCATCCAGCTTTTTCTCAAGCATCATCTGCTCCATCTCCTTGGACAACTTGGGAAACAGCAAAGCAAGTTGCAATCGCATGGTCCAGGACGTTTAATGATCCCGGCTGTAACAATTGCCAGTAGGCACGAATCCAAGTTGGTGCTGTACTACCAAAGGGACGGTAGATTTCCGGACAGCGAATCATGTGACTCCGGTCGTCGGCGCTGTGAGTGTCGCGCGCTGATTCTGACGATGCAATGATCGTGCTCGGGAGGACAGAGCCGTGTGGTGGATCAGCTATCGGGGCGAATCGGGGCACGGCGTCGACAACATCGGCGTCTTCGAGGACGACGGCTCCCCGCGTAAGATGCATCCGCTGCTCCTCGATCCATCACCGGCCGCGCATCCGCTGCACATCGCGCGCGGCTTCGCCCTCGTGGGCGACGACCTCTACATCGCGAACGCGTGGCGCAAGGATAGCCACATCGCGCGTTACCACCGGCACGGCGATACCTTCCGCTTCAAGGAGGTACTCGCGAAGACCGAGCAGATTGCGGCGATGGTGCACCCGTTCGACGTGGAGCTGGGGGACGATGGTCGTATCTATGTCTCCTGCCAGGATACCAACACCGTGGTGGCGCTTGTGCCTGAGTCACGCAAACCGGCACCGGTTGCCGCGCACCTCCGCAAACACTATCCCAACGGGAAATTTCTCCCCGGCACGCTCGTCGCGTCCAGCCAGGGGAGTCTTCCCGAGTACGGGGACCGCACGCCGCTCGATGTGCCATCACCCCTCGGCCTCAAGGTGGTGCTCGACAAGCGTGGCAAGCCACGCCACTCGGTGCGGGGCATCGTCGTGCACCGGAACCATCTGTACGTGGCGGACGAAGCCGGCGACGCAGTGAAGGTCTTCAATGTGAAGTCTGGGGAGTTGATGGCTCACATCAAGGGGCGGGCGCTCAAGGCGCCCGTGCACCTGATCCTGCACTGCGAGACGCTCTACATCGGCGCCTCGGGCACCGGCAGCATCCTCGCGCTGGAACTGACGTCTACACCTCCGAGCGGCAAGCTCAAAGCACGCGTGGTGATCGACGGAAAGCTCGATGCCCCCTCCGGCTTCGCGGTCGGCCCCGACGGCGATCTCTACGTGGCCGAGCGGAAGAAGCAGCGGGTGCGGCGCTTTTCCTCCAAGGGGAAGAAAAAGGGGACGTTCATTGATGGCCTTCCGGACATGCCGGAGTTCCTCGTTTATGTTCCCTGAGAAATCCCAGAGCGGCTACAACTGCGCGCCCAGACCCTCGCGTATAGTTACTTGCCCCACGACACGAACTCCATCTTGGTCAAAGCCCAGCGCATTTAACTACTCACAACACACATACAATGCCCATCATGCCCATGTTGTAGGCGCTGATGTTGGAATAACCGATATCATCGCCAAAGGTGACAAGGATATTGGGTTTCTTAACCTGCGCCGAGGTGGGGGGCAGGTCTCCCCATAGCTGTGAAGAATACTACAAAAGTAAAAGCTTGCTTTACGATGAACTTCATTAAGCCTCCCCTTATCCTTGTATTTACTCCTAGCAACAAAATCAGTGCGGCGGAATCCTGCACATGAACGAGGGAAATTGCGTGAGCGCCTTGTCGCTCGGATCCCACGTTTGATTGTCAACGGTCTGCATCAGGGCCGCTCTCAAGTCGTATTCAATTCTTCTGAGGTTGTTCCTTATTCAGCTCATCCAGCTTTTTCTCAAGCATCATCTGTTCCATCTCCTTGGACAACTTGGGAAACAGCAAAGCAAGCTGCAATCGCATGGTCCAGGACGAAGCTCCTGGGGGATGAACACCGTTGCCATAAAACTGGGCAGTAATGGACACCGGCTGGAATCCGAGCTTCATGATTCTTCCAATTCCTCCACCAAACGGCACAACCCATCGACCGCCGTTTGTAGCTTCCCAGTTCGCGGTGAGGGTGGGCTGCCAAGTGATGTACCAGCCCTTCTTCAAGTTGTAGTTGATGAAATATTGCAGCAGGAATTGATTGACGGACGGACGGCTGCCCGAACCGGCGACCGACCACACATTGTTGAACAGCACACCTAGGGTCCAGTGGCCTGGTTGCATCAGGGCAACGGCGGACGGCCCCATTCCCAGCTTGCCCTGCCCCAGAAATGTGCTTGTTGCCGTGGGTAACTGGAAGACTGGGCCTAATCCCCAGATCAATTTGCCGGGCTTCTTTGGTGATAGGAAAAATGTGGGCACCATGTCGCCGAAGCCGTAGACCCCCGTTTGCGGAGCTGCTGGTGGAATGGGCAGCGGTTGGTAGATGATCGGCACAATCCAACGGACGATCAGGTTCCAGTCCTTCGAAATGCCAATTGGTACGACGGGCTGAAGATTCAGAACGTCCTGTGTTCGGTCGCCGGGACTAATTGAAAAATTATTGTTGTTCTGGATAGGAACGCTGATGAGGCTCGCCACCGGGTTTTGTGTGGCTTTCTGAAGGGCTTCCGTACCGGCGCTGGCGGGGGCTTCGTTTTCTTCCGTCTTTGGTTTTGCCGAGTTTTTGTCGGCTGGTTTAGCTTCAGGTTTGTCCTGTAAGGAGGCCGTAGTTTCCTGCTTCGACGGAGCGGCATCGTCCGATTGAGTTTGTGCTTGAGCAGCGCGCGCATTCGGAGAAGCAGCGACGACGGAGAGAAGTAATGCCAATGCTGTGAGGCTTCTTGTCCGCATAGCTTTCATTTTTTGTCCTTTCGATTCTCTACCTGTTTTGCGACCTCATCTCGCCTGTTGCAACCAAAAGGCATTGAAAGTGGAAGCCGTTTTGGTGGCAAAAGGGACTTTCTTAGGCGAATCGATGCTAAAAATCACGCGTGGGTCCTGCCAGCTATTCCACGAACTGGAGGAACTCGAGTTTCCGGAACCGCCCGATTTTAAGCTACAGCGACGGATGGGGCCGGCGGTCGCGAACTGAATTGAATCTTATACAACTCGGCATACACACCATTGCGAGCAATCAGTTCGTCGTGGCTGCCCTCCTCCGCAACAACGCCACCCTTCAGAACGACGATCTTGTCGGCGTCGCGAATGGTGCTGAGCCGATGCGCAATCGTAATCACAGTGCGGCCCTTCATTAAGCGCTCCAATGCTTCAATCACTAGCTGCTCGGACTCCGTGTCCAGTGCCGCGGTGGGTTCGTCCAAGATCAGGATGGGATTATTCCTGACGATGGCGCGGGCGATGCCGATCCGCTGGCGCTGGCCGCCGGAAAGCGTGTCGCCGCGCTCGCCGACCAGGGTGTCGTAACCATGGGGCATGCGCTGGATAAACTCATCGGCATTCGCAAGTTTGGCAGCTTCCAGGATTTGCGCGTCGGTCACGTCTTTTTTGCCGTAGGCGATGTTATCGCGCCCGAGCCAGCGAAAAGGACGGTCTCCTGCAGGACGTACCCTATCTGATCGCGCAGAGGAAGAAACTTGTAATCGCGGAGGTCCACGCCGTCAATCTTCACACTGCCGGAAGTAGGATCGTAGAATCGAGGAATCAGGCTAACGATCGTGGACTTACCGCTTCCCGTGGGACCAACGACTCCAACCATCTGACCGGCTTTGATTTTGAAACTGACGTCCGTCAGCACTTTGGCCTCATCGTTATAGGAGAACGCGACGTTCTGGAATTCGATTTCTCCCTTAAGCGCTTGTGGATCACGCGCATCGGGGCGCTGCGGAATGACCGTGTCAGCATCGAGAATGGCGCGAATGCGATCGACGCCCACAGCGGCCTGCGCGATCGTGTTCGTCATCGTGGCGAGATCCTGAACTGGTTTGAAGAATTTGCTTAAGTAAGAAAGGAAAACGGTCAAGCCGCCGGCGGTCATCGCTCCCGCGAGAATGAGGGAGGAACCGCGATAGAGCACGAACGCGGTACAAAGAGAAACGGTGACGGCAACAATCGGCGAGAGCAATGCTTTGATGCGACGAGCTTTGAGCGAAGCGTTCACAGTGGCCTGGCTAACCTGTGCGAACTGAGCTTCGGCAAGGTCTTGACGACCGAAGGCCTTCGTTACGCGCATCGATTGCAACCCTTGTTCCGCGACTTCCACAATTTTGCTCTGCTCTTTGCGGACTTGATGCGTGGCCTTCTTGACGGTTTTCTTGAAGCGCGACACCAGCAGCAGCATAAATGGCGTAACGGCCACGGCGATCAGCGTGAAGTCCCAGTTCAACCACAGCATGACGATCAGCATGGCTACGATCGTAAACATGTCCACGATGATGCCCAGCGTCGAAGACGACGCAAAACCCTGGATCGTTTGCACATCGGCGGTGACCGTGCTCAGAAGCGTGCCCGTCTCGTGGCTGTCGTAATAACTGAGCGAGAGTTGCTGGAGGTGATGATAGGTCTTGAGACGCAAATCGTTGGCCACCCACTGACCTACGCTGGTCGTGAGGTAGTTCGCGATGTAGGACATGGTTGCGCCAATGAGGGCGATCAATACGGCGGCGATTGCCGCAGCTTCTGCAATTTTCATTTTGCCTTCGCCGCGCAAAAGCGGGCCCAGGAGATGGGTCATTTCGGGCGAAAGTTTGTGAGACCCGACCACATTATCGAGAATGATTTTCAGTGGCCAGGGTCCAGCCACGCTCATCGCGGTTTGCACCAGCATCGCGATCAAGATAATTAGGAGGGTCCCCCGGTAGGGGCGGATGAGGCTTCGAATCAGGTTGAACATCTGAAAGCCTCCGTTTTAGGACGTACGCTCCGCGTGCCTTAGCTAGATCGCAGGATTCCAGCCGTCGCCAAGGTTGTATTCCGTCAAGGCGGAAGCGACATCGGCGGTCTTTTCGCCCAAATCTTTTTGGTAGACGACGCCGTCCTTACCCACGATGAACGTCATGATTCCTGAGTTCCTGTAATCGGCTGGATAAGCCAGAATCGCAAACCCGCCGGTCAGCTTCCCATTCACGAGATAGTCCTTCGCGCCGCCTTTGGCTTTGTCTCCCTGCTTGGTGAGGAACCGGAAGTAGTAGCCATCGAACGGTTGCGGTTTATCGCCCGCGTTTGTGTAGCCGACGGATTTGGCGAAATCACGAACGTCCTCGAGGGGGCTTGGAGGCAGACCAGCCGCAACTGGCCAGTACAACCCGTTTTGTTTGCCGTCGTCGCTGATGAATTTCTGAGCGTATTGCCTTACTGTGTCGCCGTTGCGAACTTGGCTGAAGTATCGTTGCTCGGCATCGGCGACAGCATTGCAGGCGGCGATTGCGGTCAATTCATCTTTGCCGACGCGGCGCGCAAGAATCTCGTCCTTGCCCGCTGCTGTGTCAAACACCCACTGGCCTGAGGACTTTTCCCCCAAAGGTATTGGAAAGGAATAATTGTCGGCACCGGTGTAGAGCATCTGCCCGCCGACTTTGATCTCGCGCCAGCGATGCATTTGGTTATATGCGGCCACAAAGTCTTGCAGTGCGTCCTTGTCCTTGACTGCGTCTCCCGAGAAAAGTACGCCTTGAGCGTCGGGCCCGAAAATCGCGAGTAAGGCAACTTGGTCACCAGACTTGGCTGCTTCTAGAAACGCGGCTCCAGCTTCGGTTGGAGACGCGAAGGTCTTTTGCTCGGCTTTGGGGCTCTCCGCCTTGCCGCGCGAGACGAGCAAGGAGATCACGAGCAGCAGAGCCCCAAGCTTCGCAAAATGAGAAGTCGAAATTTTTTGGTTCCGCATACCTTGACACATGCGACTTCCTCCAGAGCTACGTTTCATCGCACTTAGCGAAAAGAATTTCGTGGACGTTCCCCTACCGGCGACCGCCAAACCCACCACCACCCCAGCCACCGCCACCACCAAATCGGCCACCGCCGAAGCCGCTAGACCTCATGCTTCCCCAGCCGCGGCTGCTGTCGGCTCTCGATGACCAGCCTCCGGAATCACCAAATCCGCCGGAGTGCCCGCTCATGCCGCTGAAAGCGTCCGAGCCTCCGGTGCTGCTGTGCTGCGCCCATGAATTCGACGCTGAGGAACGGTCGTTGTTGACGTTCACCGAGTTTCCGCTGACGTTTCGGTTGTAGGTGTTGCCGTTGTTTTTGTAGCTGTTGTTGTAATTGGAGTGGTTATAGGCGTTGTTGTAGGAATTGTTGTAGCCGTAGCTGCTGTGGTATCCGCCGTTGTAGTAGCCGCCGTGCCAGGCGGAGTTCCCGTAGTATGCTCCGCCGTGGTAGACCACCGCGGTGCCGTGCCAGCCACAGTTCCAACTGCTATAACCCCATCCGCAGCATCCACCGCTCATCATCGCTCCGACGGCGATTCCCGCGCCAAAGCCAATGACTGCCGCCGCAACCACGTCGCCGGTTGTATACCCATAAGCGCTAAGATAACAGTTGACTGGTTGCTGGGTTAAATGTAGCCTCCGCACATGGCTGAACTGGAAGACTGGGAGATTCTGCTGGGGCTATTTCCCCCGGAGTGGCGGCAGTTGGGGAGGAGCAGCGGAGCGGTGCGGCGGTTGCGCGGCTTCCCGTCGTTGGAAGCGTTGCTGCGCACGCTGCTGTTGCATGTGGGCTGTGGTTGGTCGCTGCGCGAGACGGCGGTGCAAGCAAAGTTGGCAGGGATTGCCAACGTCTCGGATGTCACACTGTTGAATCGCTTACGGGATGCTGAGGATTGGCTGCGGCAGTTGTGTCAGCGGCTATGGAAGGACAACGGGGTCGATTTGCAGCCGCGGCTACAGGGCCGCAACGTGCGTCTGCTGGACGCCACCGTGGTTCGCGAACCAGGCAGGACGGGCAGCCAGTGGCGGATTCACTACAGCCTGCGCTTGCCCACGTTGGAGTGCGATTATTTCGATCTCACTGCCACCGAAGGCGAAGGCGCCGGAGAGAAGTTCGGACGTTTTCGTTTCCGTGCGGGCGAACTGGTTCTGGCCGATGCGGGCTACTGCCATCCGGCCGGGATTGCGGCGGTGGTCGAGCAACAGGCGGATGTGTGTGTGCGCCTGAATCCTCACGCCCTGCCTTTGTGGGATAAGCGGAGCAAGTCATTTCCGTTGCTGGAATCCTTGGCCGGGTTGCAAGAGGCGGGGGACGTGAACGCGTGGCCGGTATGGGTGCATTCCGGCCAACACCGGATTGCGGGGCGGCTCTGCGCCATTCGCAAGAGTCGCGAAGCGATGGCACGGACGCAAAAGAGGCTGGCGGAGAAACGGGGAAAGGTGGTCAGCCCTGAAACGTGGCAATACGCCCAGTATGTGCTGGTGTTCACGACGCTTTCCTCGGCTAGCGCAACCGCGCGACAAGTTCTGGAATGTTATCGTCTGCGATGGCAAGTCGAGTTGACCTTCAAACGCTTGAAGTCGATCGCCCAGTTAGGACATGTCCCCAAACATGATGACCAAAGCACCCGTGCTTGGTTGTACGGCAAACTGTTCGTGGCCTTGCTGAGCCAAAAGTTGGCACGAGTAGGAAGAACGATTTCCCCCTGGGGCTACTCCTTACCCGAAACCGAGAACCCGCAGCCGGTGGCGTGAGTTTCAGTTTGCATTCCACCAGGTAATCGCAGCGCTGCTCCCAGAGGTGCCGCTGCAAGCGGTGTTGCAGAGTTGGAACCAAATCGCCGCAGCCCTGAGCGAACCCCATCGGAAACGAAAACCACAAATTGATTTCTTATCTTAGCGCTTATGGGTTGTATACCCCGGCACAACATAGGGCGTGCCGTAAATAACCGCGGGGTTGTACTGCGGGACGTAAACGATCTGTGGACTGGTGGGCTGAATGACAATCACCTGCGGCGACTGTTGCACCACGGTGACTTGCGGGCTGGACTTGAGATTGCCCGCTGCTTTTGCCTGCGCGCGCAAAGTCTGGATGGCTGTCATTACTTCAGCCTGCTGGTTGTGAAAAGCCTCTCCTAGCGAGGAGGTCCAGGTCAGATTATGTGCCAAGTTGGTGAGGACCGATGGGAACTGCGTGAGCGCCTTAACGCTGGGATCCCACGATTGTGTGTCAACGGCCTGCATCAGGGTGCTACCTGTCAGACTTTTGTTCTGCTCAAGCCAGTATTCTGCGATCGCCACCTGATCCGGAAACGTCGACGCCGTCAGGATTTGAGCTACAAGCGCATCCGGATATAGAGCGATCGGCGCCACCAGTGACTGGAGTTCGCTTGCGCTATTTGGAACAGGTTCTGTGGGATTGCCCGTGTTTACCCCGGGAGCATCATTTAGAGATTGATCCCCGTACGAAATCTGTGATGAACCCATAACAAAACAAATACTTAGAACTACGGAGAACACTTTCTTGATTTTTTCCACGAACATTTGGCTTACTCCATTTTCGCGACGTTCACCGAAGGTTGTTGCCTCGACCGTAGCGGTGGCCAACAATTGCGCCGTAATCTCCAAAGCGTCTGCGTGAGTTTGATGATGTTGCCCATCACGTCATCTCAAGACAATCGTAAAAAGTGACAGTCTCTTAGCCCGTCATGCCTTGGTTCTGTGCGTGGATGGAACGCTCTATAGGCGATGCGCAAAAATCTTGCCGTTATCCGCAGGCGCATCGCTCACTTCGGATCGTTAAAGTAGAAGTTCAGCGATGCTCCTCCCACATTCCAGTTTTGAGGGGTGCACGTGAGGCAGTGCTCGCGTCGGTAATAGGTTTCCAGCATGAAAACGCGCTTATACGGCAACTGGACGCCGCCCGTGTACCATTCCTGGTCCCAGGAGTGCTTGGGGCTATCGTAGAAGACCTCGGCTGTGCCAAAGGGAGTGAAACGGATGTTGTGAACACGAAGGTCAACTTCGAGCGATGGTTCATTGCGATAGGTTGTCGAGTACGTTCCGTTGATCCAACGAAGCTCAACCCAGTTCCTGTCGCGCAACAGTAGTCTCGAGACAGGACGAAGGCTGGGGGTCGCGTCGAAGGTCACCCGGTTTTCATTGGACACTCTTCCCGATTTTGTCGTTCGAAGGTATTCATAGCCGACACCTAAAAGAAGAAAGTGCTCTTTGTCTGGATCGATGTTCTTCCAGTGCGGCCTTAAAATCGGTTTGAACTGACGGCCGATCCCCGCCGCCACGTACCACTGCTGGAAGGGATAACCCGCCGCCTGCTCCAGTCCGACAAGCGAGAGCACGCGCAAATTGTACGGCAGCTGCACATGGGCGTCAGCTTCCGGCCACGCTTCATTCTCTGTGGAGGATGTCGACGACTGCCCCGCGGCACCCGTGCAGAAAATGAGTAGGACGGCCGTTCCCAAAAGAATCTTAAGTAGTAAGCAATTAATTCTCATCCGCTCTCAGGAATCTCCCGGTCGTCGATGCAGAGAGTGCGTGCCTTTTGTTGACGCGAACTTGGCGAAGGCGGAAACCTTTTCGGTCTAGGTCTACGTGCGCGTTTCGCGTTCGACCGCTCGGGTCATCGCCAAGAGGTGCGCCAAGATCGATTAATGCTGATGAAAATCTCATCGCCCGTCGTGTTACTTGCCATAAGACCGGCCGATGATGTCCTCAAACAATCCCCTGCGACATCCGCGCAACGATCCCATCCGGCAATTTTGAATGCGACGCCTTCCGCATCCTTACTGCCCGCAGACAACGGAGATGGCGCACCGCCAGGCAAAAGTGAAGGGAACATCGCAAGGGCTGACGCCGCCGCAACAAATGGCGCACTCGCAATGATGAAAGTTCTGCGGTCAACTATCATGGGTTTTCTCCCTCTGACCTTCCGCATGAACCGCCGCTGCCAAAGGCGATCGTCCAAAGCCATCGGTTCCACCCCAGCGTTTGCGGGCAGAAATAAGAAGTTCAGATGCCGCTTGCGTTTCGCCAGCTCCGATTGCGGTTTTGTATGCCTGCTCAAAAGCGCGCAGTGTTGGCCGGTTCGCGAGATTGACCATTGCCAATTCAAATGCTCTTTGCAAATCGTTGCCGCTTCCGGAATAGAACTCTGCGCCGTGATCCGCAAACGCCAGCAAATATTTGTTTAGGAGAGTCTCGAAGCCGGACCGCGCAGCTTGCATCTGCGCTTCCGCTTCCTCATGTCTCTCCATCGCCGCCAGCACATCGGCGAGACGCCAATTCACTTCCGGATCGCCACTTGAAACCGCAGGAACCAGCAAGGCCTCCGCGTCCGCAGCATTTCCAGAGTGCATATAAATCTCCGATAAGTGCACGCGCGCTTTCACGTAGCACGGCAAATATTCGATGGCTTTTTGGTACCAGCGCGCAGCCCGCTCAGGTTGTGGTTCGGGCACGAGCTCCCCCCACAGCGCCCCTAGTTGAAAACAAACCCATGCCACGGCGAACGGAGACACATCTTGATACTCACTCAAAGCCTGCCGATAAACGCGGTCGGCCTCCTCGAATTCGCGCAGATCAGCTAGCAGTCCGCCGAGCGGCACCAGGTCTTCCAGACGCTCGGACTCTGCCGCCATCTTGCGCCTGGCTTCCAGCACAGACTCCAGGTTTGTGCCGCAGGCTTGATCTATGCTTAGCTTGAGGCGATTGACATCCACTTGCGGCGCTCCGTGGACCTCGGCTTGAGCAAGATATTCCCTCGCCTGCGCAAAACGGTGCCCCATCGACGCAACTTGCGTATGAATAAGCGCCGGTCGCATTTCATCAGCACCCACGCGCTCGAGCTGACGCACGAGCGCGTCTAACCGCTCTAGCGCTCCCAGATCGCCGACGTATTGCGCCGTGAATTGCTCTTGTTCCACGATGTACTCTGCAATCCCTGCCCGATGTGGATCCTGCCAGAACCTGCTCCAGGACTGTCGCCGCGCACTCTCGAGGTTGTTGGCTGCGATATTTCCATCAGTGAGCGGATGACCCAGATCGATCTCAGGCTCTGCAATCATGTCTGGGCTCCAAACCGCTTCTTGAGGGCTTCGAAGCCAGTTTTAAGCAGAGTGGAAACGATGGTCGACACGATGAGGGTCGGTTGATTATCGGCCAGAAACTGCACGCGCCATTCGACTGAGCTGCCGCTCCCCTTGGGCTTGACATCCAGCGTTCCCGTGTAATCCACGACCCCCATTCCGCTTACGTTCGTGTAGCGATAGAGCCTTTTAGAATTATCCATGGATTCAAGGCGTTCAACGATCTGCTTGCCGTCAATCAATTCGATCGTGCGCAACTGACTGACGCCCGCTCCGGTCAGCTTTATGCTGGCAAACAGTGGATGCCACATGCCGCCAAACTGCCCGATAACGGCCCAGACCTTGTCCGGAGCTTCCGCGAGGTCGACACCGTCGGCCACGGTTTGCAACTGCGTATTCGGAGAAGCCTCGTAAGGAAACGTCTTGGTGGCCAACTTGGTCGGATGCAACGAACCGCCTTGCAGGAATTCGCGATCGTTGTTCACCATCCATGTAACCATGATGTCGATCACGTTCGCGTCGACGGTACGGCCTCCGCCCGTCTGATAGGCCTTTCCATGGAGCGTGCTTTTCTCAATCTCAAAATAGCTCGTGTCGTTTATCGGCTTGGAGACGTCGAACAACAAAAAGTCGTCCAGGTAGACGTTGGTGGCGGCTGCTATTTCTGAAGGCGTCCAGTCGGCCTTGCCATCGTGCATGTCCCACTCGGTCAGACTATCGACGAGGCGCTTGCGAAACACGGGCCGAAATTCTTCCGCAATCGCAAACGGCGTCTGCTGATTCCACAAGTCGCGCACGTCATCCACGTCTTTCAGACCCCCATTGTTAAGGCGCATGTTGGTCTGTTCCGGGCGGCCAACCCAGTCGTAACGCACCGGCGGACGTTCTACTGGATTAATGCCCGTAGCCAAAGGGATGGTTTCAGCAATCACGCCGAAGAGTGGGCCTTGGCTGGGGTTGAGCACAGCCTGAGTGTCGAATTCGATGACGATCGCCAGCACATTGTCATGCTCCAAAAGGTTGGGAACCTTCTTCGTCCCAACCCAGGCAAGTAAAAACGGGTCGGAACGCAGGCCCGCAAACACTCGGAATTTCCCGTCCGGTGTCGAGGCCCCTTTTTCGTTATTCACAACAAAATGCAGCTCCTGACCATCTGGGCAGCTCAGCGTGCCGCGTTGAACCAGCTTCGAGTCATTTCCATGTTCGAGCACACTGAACCGGCAACTGAAGCGATACTCCTGATCGCCTGACTGGAATCTCGCATCATTGCCAAGGCCCGCTACGGTCACCCTCCGCACTGCGATCGAATGATTGATCGCGTTGGAGAACACTGCGGTTACCCCGGCCGAGGGAAAGACATTCGCGGCGAGCACGGTATGGGCAGGGTTTTCCGGGCTGGTGAAAGCGAACAGATCGGTTAGATCGCTCGCCGGGTCACCAATCTGCCGCGGACCATCTATATGGTCTGACATCGCTAATCCTTTCCCGTGGGTCCTTCCCACTTAACGTGTCCAGTGTGAGCGTCCGGAGGGCCACCAAAGGGCGTAACTCGGCCTGCTTGCTCAGGAATGGATTTCAGATACTCAATCAATTCCCAGCGTTCTTCATCGGTGAGTAATGGGCCAATGACGCCGTTCCCCAAGGGGCCATTTTCAAACGAGTGGCCCGCGTTTGAATTCCCCTCCAGGGCTGTATCGAAGAGGAACTTCCCCGAATTCCCAGTCATGTCTATTCCTACCTTGACTGGATCGAAGTCTCCGGGCACGTAGAATTTCTTTGTGCGTTCCTTCGCAGGAATGAGCATTTCGTAAAGATTGGGCACCGCCCCGTTATGCAGGTAAGGACCCTCGGCCCAGATTCCGTCGCGAGGTGCCGCCTTGTATGAGCGCTCTGGCGGGCGTGGCAAAGGATATTCGCGATACCCATGCAGCTTGATCGCTTCTTCAGGAGTCAGGTTGAGTTTCTTCTGTGCAGTCCCCAGGAGCGCTCTACTCAATGCCACCTTAAATACTTCCCCAGGGAGGATGGGCTTGTCCTTAAACGGTTCCGGCATATAGGACGCTAGCTGCTTGGTAAGCACGTAAGGCACGAAATCCTCGAACTGCATTGGATCTGTGCCCACGTAGGATTGCGGCACCACTCCAACTTCAATGAAGCGCTTGCCGTACTTGTTGGGTTCGGTCCAGGTATAGGGATAGGAATTGTGGCACTCCGCACAGTGGCTGGCGAACAGCTCCTTGCCTTTCGCCGCTTTGGCGCGGTCGATCTTTCCAAAGATCTCTTCTGGCCACTGGGGAGGTGCCAGGCGATCCAGCAATTCCTCGATTTTTTCAAGATTGAGTAGCCGTGCGTTCGAATCAAAGAGGCCTTCTTCGGGGGTTCTCGAGGTCAGGTCCATCGGCATATAAACCCCTTCGGTTTCGCCGTAGTTGCGCGCGATCGGATCTTGAACTGTTGCGCTCCACTGCGTCCAACTGCCCTGGGGAGCATTCCAGAGAAAGGGGGGCTTGACTGGTGCCATGGGTGGAAACCAGTTCTGGGGGATATTCGTCGCTATTGTCATCAGCCGGTTACCAATCAGGTTGAGAGCGTCTAGCTGTCCTGCGCCCCAATCGTGAGGTGGAACCATGATGGTGTCGACGTAGTAATGGATACGATCAGCTTCACCTTCTAAGCGTTTGCGCAGGGCGCTCTTCGCGTCTGAACTGGTTGCTCCGATCCGCGCCGTCAAACGATCGAACTTTGCAGAGTCATGCAGCGCCGCCTGCATCGCATCATCTGCACAGTGTTCAAAAGCATAGATGGCGAAGCGATTCCCGACATTGCCATCGACGCGAATTCTCTTTCCCTTGTAATGTATTTCTGAATCGTGACAGGCCGCACAGTTGAAGCCCACATACACGCCCTTCCATCGGCCTTCCGTGGTCGTTTCCTTGGCCAGGCCGATTGGCAATCCATCCGGATTGTTGGCTCCAGGATCCGGAGGGGAGGGGATCAAACCATAGCGTTCCATATTCGCGTTTGAGTGGAAGAGTTCCTGGCTGCCGGCAAGCTCCAGGTTTTCGTAGAAGTCAAACGACATCATTACCGTGCCCTGCGCTATCCAGTAATACGTGTCACGGTCCGCCTGGGACCAGCCCTGATCGAGATAGATGACCTTGTCGCTGGAAGTTTGTGGTGTGCCGGAATCATGACGGAAGACTCCGAACGCCACAGCCCCGGTAATCAACACCACTAATCCAACCACAGGCCAAAGAACGCTCTTCGAAATTGGCACGACGATCCTCCAAGACTGATGGACGTACAAGAAATCCTGACGCAGGCCACGCGAGGCGCGGCGGCCTCCCTGGCGGCACCACAATTCACCGAGTGGCGAAGATACGAAGACAAAGGCAACGGAACAACTGTCAGAAATTACAATGCGGAGGTAATTCAGGGCCGTTCGAGAGCAGCGCCCAAACTAATGGGCACTCGTCATTTGTGACACTTGTGAGCAAAGCGCAATCGGAGCAGCATTTGTCGCTCGACAATCAGAGACGAGGACGCACGTTGTGGCTTCTCGCTCTTTGGGTCTCAGATAACGGGGCAAGTGCACTCGCCGAAATAGATCGGGCGATCTTGGCCTTGCGCCAGCGAGACCATCCAAAATGGAGGTGCATGATGTCACTCATCAAGGATCTTCTGGAAAAGCCGTCCAACTTGTCCGTTGGGTCCAAGTACACGGCGATGAACGGTCTCTTGTATCTCGGGACCGGAGCACTTCTCATTGCTTGGCCGGGCGCAATTCAGACGCTTTTCATGGATCCGGCTTTTGTTGGGCACGAGGAAGCTCTCTTTCGTGTGATTGGCCTAACGGTTGGGGTCATCGGCTGGCTCTACGTCTTCGGGGGTCGTCCGGGGGCACGACAAGCTGTGGCCGCTTCGGTGATCGACCGATTGATATTCGTACCGGCGGTGCTCGTACCTTTGGCGATGGCCGGCGTGTTCCCTCATTTTTTGGTGGCGCTTGCCATTCTCGAACCTACGCTCGCCATTGGTGCATGGGCGCTTCTCGGTCGCAAAACGTGACACCGCAACTCGCAGTGAGTCGCTTTTCTTCGGTGCTCATCCCAAGCGACCGCGCTGGGGCAGCTGCTGGGAGAGTGTACAAAACTGAACAGTTTGACGATTCACTCGTGCTTACACTTTCCCTTCCGAGTCGAGGTCGCTACCGCCGCAACCCGATTCCGCGACGAATTCTTTGTGCACCCCCGAGTTTTGGTTCAGCATCTATTCCCTCTAAGGAAGGACAACAATGAAAAAGAAAATAGCCATATTTGCAGTTAGTTTGTTCGTAGCTTCGCCTCTATTTGCCCAGAAGAAGGAGGATGAGCGCCTCTCGAACGCCGCAACCGTTATGCAGGAAATCCTTGGGGAGAACAATGGCCTGCCCAAGAGCATCCTGGATCAGGCGGATTGCGTCCTTGTTTTCCCGAGTGTAAAAAAAGTGGCCATCGGCATCGGCGGCAGTTACGGACGAGGTGCACTCGTTTGCCGCGCGGGGGCAACGATGAATGGCGGATGGGGCGCGCCGGCAATGTACAAGCTCGACCAGGCCAGCATCGGCGTGCAACTCGGTTCCACGGCAACTGATTTTGTACTGGTGGTCATGAACCAAAAAGGCGCCGAACAAATCCTGAATGGAAAGACAAAGCTCGGTGGCAACGCCGCTGCGGCTGCCGGCCCTACAGGCACTCAAGCTACTAGTTACAACGCTGCCGCGATGAACGCCGACGTCTTGACATACTCGCGGTCCAAGGGACTGTTTGCCGGCGTATCGCTGGAAGGCGCTTCCATGGAAACTGACGACGATTCGAATAAAGCCGTGTACGGCAAACAAATTAGCGCGAAGGAAATCATCTCGGGCGGCCAGGCGGTGATTCCAGCAGCTAAGACGCTTGATGAGGTACTCGATAAAGCGTCACCAGCACGCAAGTAAGGTCTCGCAACTAATAGCCCTAATGCAAAACGTCGCGGCCGACTGTGACGGAGTTGAGGCAGTCGGCCAGTATTGGTGGGCACGCGGCGACCCAAACGGAGACAACGCTTGGGTGTGCAGAACGTCGGTGCGCGGAGAGTGCGCTGGTGCGTTCGCTCGAGCAGGACACGTTCTCGACCGATCGCGCAGGAAGACTCATCAGGATTCCCGCGATTGGTCCACGCGCGGCAATAAGTTGAGCGCTGAAGGTCGCGACCTGCGGCGCTTTTCCTCGATCATGAAAAGCCACCAGCTGCTGAGGAGTGTGCGGAGTCGAGCGGAGTTCGGCGAACTTCGCCACGCGAACACCGCTCTCGAAGCGGTCTAACAATCACCCTGTTCCAGGCGGATCACTCGCTGCCAATCAGCATGATTGTCGACAGCCAATAGGGTAGGAATTGCCGCAGAACCTTGACGTTCGTCACAAAATATCGCTCGCCAACGAATAGATACTGCTTCCCCAGGGCAGTGCTCCAACGTCGAGACTGCCCCATTTTGAGTGGCAAGGCTCTGAATGAGTGAGAGAGTTTCGCCCCATTGGAGCCTGAAGCCAGTTATACGGCTCGTCTTACTCTACTTCGCTGTACCTGTAACGGTTTGTTTCGTTGGCTTTTCGGTCTTCGCCGCAAGCTTCTCCGGATGCCCTACAACGAATTGGTATCCCGTGTTGCCACCTCCCGGGAAGACCTTCGACAACGCCAGCACATGATTGTACTTATTGAAAATGAGTTGAGTGCCACTTTGAGCCGAGTCAGGCTGAGCGGAATCCACTTCCGCCATAACACTTGGCTTACCGCTGGCAGCCGTTATCTCGACAACCATTTGATCAGTCCCCTGGACCGGTCTGATTGTGTAACTTCCAGCCCCTAGAGTGGTATTCCCGACCGTAAACGGTTGCGCCATCTTGAAGTCGAGTTGATTCACAATCTGAGCTCGGCCCGCGAACACTCCAATCGTCAATACGCACAGCGCAAACACAACGAACTTTCCGCTAAGTGTTTTCATGGTTCCTCCTTCAAGAATAGGGGTCCCAAAAATCGCATGCTAATGTTCACTCCAAGCGGCGTCCATTGTCAGAATTTACAGTCTATGCACCAATTATTCACGTCGACAGGTCCGATCAAAATAAAAGTACCGGGCTCCGGTGCTTTCAAGAGGCAGGTCTTGGAAGTATCTATCAGGTCGTCGTAAACCTGCTCCGTTGAAGCTCTCACTTACTTGAGGTCGCCGCTCTACTGGCCGCGTCAGATGCCCTCGTCCCGATTTCCGATCCGTGGTGATTCACGATCAGCCCTGATCCTCTCTGCCCGGTCAAATAGGTCCAAACCCATTGGAGGAAAACGCTAAGACGGAGGCTCGAGGTCGTCAAAAACTGGAGGTGTACACCTGCCCACGCAAGCCACGCCCCTAAACCGCTCATCTTGACTTTCCCACTCTCCAGCACTGCAAATCCCTTGCCCACTACAGCCATGCTGCCTTTGTCAAAGTAGCTGAATGGGGCCGGCGCACTTTTATCGGCGATGCGACTGTGAATGAGTTTCCCCGCATAACGCCCTTGCTGCATCGCCACCTGCGCCACGCCTGGCAATGGTTTGCCGTTTTGATCGAGCGACGCCGTGTCGCCGATCACGAAGATCTCAGGATGTCCAGGAACTGTTAGGTCATTCTGGATGCGCACCCGCCCGGCGTGATCCATCTCCGCGTTCAGCCAGCTCCCTGCAGGCGAGGGAGCCACACCCGCGGTCCAGATCACGGTCTTGCTCCCAATACGTTCTCCCGCCACAACGATTCCGTCTGCGTCGATCTGATCGACGCGTTTGCCAAGCAAGACCTCGACCCCTAAATCCTCGAGCCGTCGCTTCGCGGCCTGCGAGAGAACTTCTGAAAACGAAGGCAGGACTCTCGGCGCCATATCCACCACGACAATTCGAGCAGAGGCCAGATCGATCCGCCGGAACTCGGATCTCAGCTTGCTGCGCACAAGCACAGCGATAGCGCTTGCCAACTCGACGCCAGTGGGACCGGCCCCCACCATAATGAAGGTTAATAGGTCCCGGTGACGGGCCGGATCTTCTTCGGCTTCCGCTAGTTCGAACGCCTGCAAGACTTTATTGCGGATCGCCTCCGCGTCCGCGAGAGTTTTTAGCCCCGGCGCAAACTCCGCAAATTCGTTGTGGCCGAAGTAACTGTGAGTAACGCCCGTGGCCAGAATCAGGTAATCGTATACAAGCGGAACTCCCTCGCGGTCCGCGTCGCCAACGAAAACGCACTTCTGATCTTTATCGATACCCGTGACCTCGCCGAGGATCACCCTGGCGTTTTTCTGCTTTCGAACAATTGCGCGGATCGGTGAACCAATTTGACTGGGAGAAAGCACGGAGGTCGCCACCTGATAAAGTAGCGGCTGAAAGACATGGTGATTTGCGCGATCAATAAGAGTAATTTGCACGGGCGCATTCCTGAGTGCTTTGGTGGCGGCCAAGCCGCCAAATCCCGCGCCGACGATGACGATTCTAGGTAGAGTCATTTCCGTTCCCATCCAATAGGAACTTCAGCTATGGGCGCCACGAATCTTGCCGCGGAATTCCGTGGCAGTTGCTGGAGCACTTATATGTCTCCTCCTTTAGCTCATTGCCTTCCTCTGGTGAATACTCCTGGAGTTGCCAATGGATTGTCACTCACGCGGAGAGGGGACGCGCCTGTCGTAATAATCGCAAAACTAGCACTTAGCTGGACACTCGCGTGTGTCAAATCTGACGGCGGGCAACTCGGACATCTGATCGAAACCAGGAAGTGCTCCTCGATATTGCCCTGCGCGTAAGCCGGTTGCGCAGTGTGCAGCTTACTCAGTTCCCCGGTTACGGCGCTATCATGGTTTGCACCTTGCGCTCGAACGTGTGCTTCGCATACGGAGGGTAGCGCACGCCGGGGTCGATCTTGGCGCTGTGATAAAGGACGCCGCGTGCGTTGGTGAAGGATTCGAAGCCCCATCTCCCGTGGTACTTGCCCATTCCCGAATTACCCACACCTCCAAAAGGAAGTTCAGGAACTAGCGGGTGGATCGTGCAGTCGTTAATCACGGCATCGCCCGATTCAGTCGCGTCAAGGATGCGCTCGGCCACACTGAGGTCCTCGGCAAACACATATAGTCCGAGCGGCCTTGGTCGGCTGTTGACCCACTCGACCGCAGCCTCGACCGAACTAATTTCGAGTACAGGCAGGATGGGACCAAACACTTCCTCCTGCATAATCGGCGAGTCCGGAGAGACATCTACGAGCACTGTCGGCGCGATGTAGCGTTCCGCCGCGTCGGATTGGCCACCGATGACCGCCTTGCCACTGGAAAGCAGCCCGACAAGACGATCAAAATTCCTACTGTTGATGACTCGCCCGTAGTCTGGACTGAGCTTTGGGTCGTCTCCGTAAAACTTGTGGATCGCCACTTGCATGTGCCACACAAACGCATCCTTGACCTCGGGCCAGACCAACACGTAATCGGGGGCGGTGCAGATGTGGCCCGAGTTCAGGTAGCGGCCATACGCAATACGGTTGGCGGCTACCTCGAGATTTGCGGAAGAGTGGACAATGGTGGGGTTCTTGCCCCCCAACTCGAGCACGCACGGTGTCAGGTTCTTGGCCGCCGCCTGATGAATGATCTTGCCAACTTGTGGGCTGCCCGTGAAGAAGATGAAGTCCCACTTCTGCGCCAGGAGTGCGGTCGTTTCGGGGACGCCACCTTCTACGACAGCAACAATTCGGGGATCGAAATACTTGGGCACCAGCCGGGCCGCGGCCTCCGAGCACGCCACGGCAATCTCCGAAGGCTTCAGCACTGCGGTGTTTCCACCTGCAAACGCGGCAGCTAACGGCCCAAACAAGAGCATGAAGGGCTCGTTCCAGGCCCCGATAATAAGCGTTACCCCCAAGGGGTCGCGGCGAACGCGGATATGAGCCGGTTCGAGGAGGAGGGGGGTATTCACGCGCTCCGGCTTCATCCACGTTTCCAAATGCTTGAGCGCATACTCGGCTTCCTTGACGTTGTAGCTCACGTCCATCAGGTCGGCTTCAACAACATTGCGCCGCAAGTCCTTCCAGAGTGCGTCGCAAAGCTCGTCGTGATTTTCGGTGAACAGCGCCTTGAGCGCTTCGAGCTGCGCCTTGCGCCACGCCACCGGGCGAGTGGCGCCAGAGAGGAAAAATTCACGCTGCCGGGTGACGAGTGCTGAGTAATCAGGATTTGGCATACAGTTCTCCTTTAGCGCTGCTGTCTTGACGCAGCAACCCTCGCAGAGAATTCCGCGTCATCCGTGATGACAGCGCAAAACGCGAGGGAATCCATAGGGCCTTTGCGTCTTTATCACATCCCTACGCGGCCATTGATACGCTTCGCTATAACTAGATTCTAGTGTCAAAAGTAGCAGTGCCGTTGTCCGCGCCAATACTTTCGAACTCTCTGATTACCCGACTGTCAGTTTTGCCACTGTAAGGTGTTTTCCGAATCGCGTACAGATTTGGCACGTCGACTCACGAAAGTCGGTCATTTTTATGCAGCGCTGTGCCCATCACGATCGGGAAGGAGTTATCGATGAAAAGACCTTCCGTAGTTTTGCAATCATTGATGCTGTGCGTTACATCTTCTTTTGGTTGCGCGTTTGCTCTGGCCCAAAGTTCCTCCGGTACTGGCGGTTGGTACACCACTTCGCAAGCGGCAAACGGCGCCAAAGCCTATCAGAAAGCCTGCGCCAGCTGCCACGGCGCCAATCTGCAAGGTGGTATGGCTCCGACGCTCGTCGGCAAGCAATTCTGGCTCACCTACGGCGGCAAGAAGGTCTCGACTCTTTGGTCTGACGTGCACACACAAATGCCAATATCTGCACCTGGCTCGGTCTCCGCCAAAAACTCGACCGACATCATGGCATTTCTTTTGCAGAAAAATGGCGTGCCCGCGGGTTCCACGCCGCTCAACGATACGGCGGATTTGTCCAAGGCGCTTCCGTCGAAATAGTCGAAAGCCTCTGCGTGCGCCGATCTAAGAAGTTCAAGTCTGGCCACAAAACGCGGCCTACGATCAGCAAATGCTGCGAATTGTTGGGAGGCTCTGATGCCCACAGATGACTCGCTCGCTGCGAGCCGATCCGAAACGCCAAGAAATAGCGGCCGTCGCCGCTTTCTATGGATTTCTTCGTGGGTTTTGGGTTTTGTCTTGCTCGGTGTCGTTCTCGTGGCTTTGACAAACCATCTGGTGAACTGGTCAAGTTCGGACAGATTCTGCGGAGCAGCCTGCCACTCGATGAGCTGGGTTAATGCGGCGTATCAACGCGGACCGCATTACACGAATAGCGTCGGAGTTCGCGCCACTTGCGGTGACTGCCACATCCCCTATGACGCAGGCCATGCCAACGCGATAGAATATGTTAAACTCCTTTTGTTCAAGGCCGACCGCGGAGCCAAGGATTTCTGGGGCGAAGCGAAGAAGACTATCGCGACAAAAGAAGAGTGGGAACAACGCCGTCCGGCGCTGCGGAGCACTTTCCAGACGTATCTGACGCAACACAACTACATCACCTGCCGCGGCTGCCACTCTCTGCAATCCTTCGGAGGTCCGCGCAGTCACATGAAGCTGGTCATTCACCAAGGCATGGTGAAAGCGGACAGCTACGATTGTCTGCAATGCCATGCCAACATCGGCCATATCTACGAAGAGCCATCGCCCAAAGTGGATGGCTGGTACTCCAGCGAACAAGCGGTGGCCGGTAGGCAGCTTTTTGAAAAGTCGTGCTCCGGCTGCCACGGCGCAAAACTGGAGGGCGTCAGCGGGCCAGCCCTTACTGGTGTCACCTGGCAACAGAGATTCGGAGGCGCAAAACTCTTAACGGTATGGGGAGAAATTAAGGGGCCAATGGCGGAGTATGCCGGAGCAAGCTTCACGACGCAGCAATCTCTTGATATTCTCGCCTACCTGCTACAGCAGAACGGACTTGCCGCTGGCAACCAACCTCTCGCTGACACCCGGGAACTCTCCGACACTCTGCCGGAAAAGTAGCGAGCCATTTCAGAGAAGCGCCCCCTGGGGAAATCCATTCGATATCTCTGACGTCCTCGCTCCTCTGACTAGCCCGAGACTCTTACCAATTTTATTGACAAAGTATTTATATCTGATCGGCCCCTGACAGTATCTCTGTTCGCTTATTTTGTGCCCTGACTCGACGTTTGAGATCTGCTCAGTCACTGGTGTGACTTTCTTCCCTCGGGCTTGGAGAAGAGAAAAAGGCGGTGTTCTCCAAGGTGAGTCCCCGCTTTATAGCCCTGCCAGGGCCGCACAGATTTTTCGTTTAGGATTCTGGAGACCGTACGTTTAGCAGGCTGGCTATTGTTTAAAGATCACTGGAGTCCCGCTGACTCGCTTCGCCTGGAGGGCGACAGTTACCTCGACGCGGTCGGCGATCCTGATAAAAGGAATCCCGCAGTTCACCCCGTAGTCCTTACGGTCGAAGGCCATTGTCCCTTTAATATCGCCTGAAGCTTTCCCCCCGGGGTCAACCGTTAGCGTCAACGTGTCGGCTTTGGTCACCCCGCGTATTGTAAAGTTGCCCTGTACCTCATACGTGTTGGGACCGGTCCGCACAATCTTCGTTGACTTAAAGGAGTAACCCGTCGACCGAGGAATTTCTTGAAGCGTCGCAGGCGCTCTGTTTGGAGCGCCCGCGACGAGACTTCTCCTTCGGTCGTAGCCGCGATCAGTTAACTCCGCCAGTACCCGGCTTTGGCATGTTTTGTGGGTCAAGAGCCGGCAACGGGTTCTTCGGATGCTGCAGGTCGGGAATCAAGTCGTTCGAGGCGCCACCCGGGAAGCGAGTGATGTTTGGATATTTCATGATCGTCTTGTCGAACTCGATCAACGCTACGCTAAAGAGCCCAGCCGCCCAGCCGTTATCCTGTCCGGCATACTTTCCCGGAGAGTTCGTGAATGCCCGAGTCGGTGCCGCTCCGTTGAAGATCATGTCGTACTTCTCGAACGGATCCATGGTCAGGTTGTACACCGCCGGGATAGAACCCGTATCGAGGTTTGGTCCCAGCCATGTATCTTTCGCCGTCCAGACGAACTTCCAGGCAATGTTGAGCCAAGGCTCTTTTGGATCGCCGGCGAGATCAGTGCGAACTCCATGGAGATACTCGCCATTGATGAAGATCCACGATTTGCGCGCGGAGTGTGGTGATTTACCCAGGATATAGGAGCTGTTGTCGATGCTGTCGAAGTAGATGGGCTTGCCGTTGTTGTCCTTCATTTCGCCCGTCGGTGGAACGGGAATGCCCGCCATCGCTGAAAGCGTTGACCAGCAATCAATGTGCGACATCATTTCGCCATAGTTCACACCCGCCGGAATGTGTCCCGGCCAAGTCATGATGGCCGGAACACGCCAGCCGCCTTCGTAGGCAGAACCCTTCTCGCCCCGGAACGGTGTTGTCCCCGCATCCGGATAAGCGTCCAGCCAGGCGCCATTGTCGGCAGTCAGGATCACGATGGTGTTGGGCGCATCGGCGCGGATCTCATCCAGCACCCTCCCGATGTCCGCGTCCATTTCCATGAGGGAATCCGAGTAGTCGCCCAGGTGCGAGCGTCCTTTGAAATCCGGCGCCGCATTGGTGGGGTTATGCATCTTGATCCAGTTCACGTCCATGAAGAACGGCTTGCCGCTCTTGGCGTGCTCCTTGATATAGGCAACTGCGTAGTCTGCCATCCGTTCGTCCATCGTCGCCATATAGTCGTAGGTGATCGTGGCGACCTTCTTGGCGGGCTGACCTGCCACACCTTCCCACTCACCGAGGTTCACCACGGAATCCCACATTTTCTCGAAATCCTCGTTGTAGGAAGGAAACCAGGGATGAAACCACTTGTCCGTATCGGGGTAGGAATAGACGCCCGCATAATAGGCGGCGAACTCCTTCATCTCATCGAATCCATGATTGATCGGGTATGAGACGGGTTTGTCGCCTAGATGCCACTTGCCTGAGAAGTAGGTCGAGTAACCGTTCTTCTTGAAGTATTCAGCAATGGTTGGAGTCTCTGGGCGGAGGTAGTTCTCGTCACCCGGGGCAACCACGATGGATAAGGCGCTACGAATCGGAATTCGTCCGGTAATAAAGGACGCGCGCCCCGCCGTGCAACTCGCCTGTCCGTACCAACTGGTAAAAACGGCGCCTTCTTTGGCCATACGATCAATATTCGGTGTCGGATGGCCAAGTGTCGCTCCGCCTCCCGAATAAGCCCCGAAGTCGTTCCAGCCGGTGTCGTCGGTCATAAGCATGACGATATTTGGCTTCTCCTGGGCCTTGACGGAAGGTGTTCCGCCTATACCGAAAAACAAAACAGCAAGAGTAAACGCGAGCCTTATTTTCTTAGAGCAGTTCACGGATAGTCTCCTCTCAATTCTCGTCAAACGGCTATAGCCGCAGCCGCCGAGTTCTCTGTTGAAGTCTCAGCTCAAGTTCACTGCCGCATGAGAATGTCACCCGCGGTCTGGTAACGTAATTGTTAAAAGTTACAGATCACCCCTGTTAAAACTAACGCAGGCCAACAGTTCATATGAGTGGACAGCTAGCGGTAGCTTTCGGGAACAGGAAACTCCTAATCGCTACGCTGGACCAAGTGCCCGCCGTAGTGATCGGCCAAGCGCCGATCAGCGATGCCAGGTTCCCGGTAGCGACTCATCAGGATTTAGCCCGCCGCTGCCATGGATGGGCCCTGCCAGTGAGGGTATCTCCGGACGCTAAATAGCAGAGTGCCGGACTGCCCTTAATCTGCGAAAAACCGATTTTTGATGAGAGCTCAACTCGGATGGGCACCTGTCATTCTTACCAGTTCCGCAAATTTCCAACTGCGTTAGGGTGAGTCCTGCCTACATGCGATCAGAGGCCTGCAATCCCGGCTCACTCGAAACTGGCCACGGTTGTAGGACGTGGATTCCGGTGCTGAGCTGTGTCTTGTCTGTTTGCGGCCTATATATTTTCTTGAGCGGGTCCGCGATTGCACAGGAACCAGAAAGGTCGGAACACCCGACAGCCGGCGCTAATCAAGAGGTCAAGCCCACTCCACCGCAGGCGGTGGACCAGTCACAGCAGCCAACTGCCTCTGCTCAGCCGGAGACGCAGCCGAAAAAAAAGAAGAAGCTCAGCATACCGGCTGGAATTGTGATCGCGCCCCTTCCCATTTCCAGTCCCGCCATTGGTTCGGGAATGACCCCTGTACTCGGCTATATCTTCCCCTTTAACAAGAACGACAAAATCTCTCCCCCTTCCACGATTGGCGTCGCTGGCCTATTTACGGACAACGGCAGCCGCGGATTCGCAGTGGGGGGACAACTCTTCCTGAAAGAAAATACGTACGAGATTACCTCTGGCTTCATCCATGGCAACGTAAACTACAACATATACAGCAACGAAATCGTCCCCGGACTCAAGCTGCCTCTCAATCAAACGGGCGAGGCCTTCCTCGGGGAATTCCTCCGCCGCCTTGTTTGGAAATTTTTCGCGGGTCCGCGATTTATGTCAGGCAATTCGTTTATTACCGTCCGCCCCAATAATGTCACCAACTTTCCGATCCCTCCGGACATCGGCCTACACACGACTCTCAGGTCCGTCGGCGCCCGGCTGACGCGGGATACTCGACCCAACCACTTCTATCCGGTTAACGGGACTTTCTTCACTCTTACCTCAGATTTCTTCTCCCAGGATTTGGGCAGCAAGTACTCCTTCCAATCGTACAGAAGTCAATTCGACAAATATTGGAGTCTGAGCAAGAAGCAGGTTCTTGCCTACGACGCTGATTTCTGCGGAGCAGCCGGCAAACCTCCCTTCTATGGGAACTGCATCTATGGCACCAATAATGAATTGCGAGGCTACACGGCGGGGCGATACTTCACTCGCTACACGCTCGCAACACAGTTAGAGTATCGCCTGGTCTTGCCAAAGAGGTTCGGCTTGGTCGTATTCGGCGGTGTTGGCGGCGTCATCCCTGGTGGGAGTCAATTGTCACAGCAAGTGCAGAGTAGCCACTTCCTGCCGAGCGGTGGCGGCGGTCTGCGGTTCGAACTGAGCAAGAAGTATCACGTCAATCTTCGCGCCGACGTCGCCCAGGGCAGAGACGGTCACACGTTTGGCATGGGGGTTGGCGAGGCTTTCTAGCGTGGCGCCGCATTCCACACGTTGGCTGATGATGTTGCCGACGCAATACATATCCACAACTGTCAGTGATCGAAGTCTTCTTCCGTCGGCCAATTGATCCGCCACAAAGTCCATCCACATATCGTCCACTAGGCGCAATGCCTAGCAGCTTGTGTGGAGGGAGCAACGCAAACGAGTCATTCGGCAGAACCGCTTAATTTAGAATTTGATTGGGCTTCGCCGCAGTAAGCTCGCCCTTCAAACGCTCGACCTCTGACTGCAGGTACTGGACCTGCTGCGCCTCGGTATCTAGTCTGGCTTTGCCTGAGGTGTCCGCGGCGTAATTGGTCTTGGAATAATAAGCGTTCTGGTCCAGATCGAACTCGCGCTGTATTACCTTCAGCTCTTGCTCCGCGCTATCGAGCTCCGTCTGGATTCCCGCGTCTTTAGGAGAGTCGCAGGCAATGCGCAAGGTTCTCGTTAGAGACGCAATCTTCTCATCGAGACTGACTTCCTCGATTCGCGCGGTGACCGGAGGTTTCGTTTCTAGAAGCGGTGGACCTCCAACCGCAACCCCCGAGGAGCCGGGTTTGAAATTCTTCATATCGACATTGCCGCCAGAGATGGCTATGGGGTTGTAGGAAACTTCACGACGAACTTGGTCCTGCTCCTCCTGGGCGGCCAGAAGGTCCACTTTCAGCCTGTCGGCGTCAGGATTATCGCATTCTGCTGCCGGTGACTTTGATACTTCGGCCACGCTCGCTGATGAGGACTCTGCAGGAGAAGCAGAAGTGCTCGGCGTTGGATACTGCGCGCCCAGGTCATCGTTGGTGAAGATTTTCGGATGCTTCGTAGAATTTGATTGATTCTCGCGAACGTTCCGCGCGGCTTCGGCTATCGATTCCGCCGTTTGCGGCGGTTCTTGGGATCGCACGGGAGCGCAAAGCACAAGCGCCAGAAAGGTGAAAGCTGTTACTGACCACGCCCAAGGTGCCCCAAGCGTTTGCCGTCTCAAGAGTTCCAAGGGCCCGATGCCGTTGCTGCACATGTCCATACTGCCCTCCCGAAAGCCACAACCTAAATCTCGGGTCGTCAGATTGGATGATCGTCCCAGTCACAAGGTTCCGGGTATATGACTGGGCTTTAGGCTGGCTATTGCTTAAAGATCACCGGAGGCCCGCTGACTCGCTTCGCCTGGAGAGCAACAGTTACCTCGACGCGGTCTGCGATCCTGATAAAAGGAATCCCGCTGTTCATCCCGTAGTCCTTACGGTCGAAGGCCATTGTCCCTTTAATATCGCCTGAAGCTTTCCCCTCGGGGTCAACCGTCAGCGTCAGCGTATCGGCTTTGGTCACTCCGCGTATCGTAAAGTTGCCCTGCACCGCATACGTGTTGGGACCGGCCCGCACAATCTTTGTTGATTTAAACGTGATCAGCGGATCCTGCTTCACGTCGAAAAAATCTTTGCTCTTCAGCTTGTCGTCCTTGAAGCCGCTTCCGGTATCCACAGTCGCAGCCTGAATCTTGATGTCCAGGACGCCGGTCGAAACATCAGGTGACGTAAACGTAAGAGTGGCGTCCCACTTGTTGAAAGTACCCTCCAGGGACACCGACGCCTTCACGTAGAACTTAATTGTGCTTACTTCCGGCGCAATCGCAAAAACAGGAACTTGAGCTTGAGCTTGAGCTGACGACGGAAGCAAGGCTGCTGCCAAGAGGCTAAGGGCGAATAATTTCACAGAATCCCTTTCCGAACACGATAAGCACAACAACATTGCTTTACCTGATGCTTTCACTGGCTGTTATCGGTTGCCATTGTCAAAAATACTGGCGAAGAGCGTGGAAGCGTTCTGTGCCGATCCGACCATCTTCGGGTGAATCCCAATAACCGACGGTAATCAGAGATTCCTCGGGCCGCTAATTGTACTCAATGTCGGATTAACGCTAATGGACTGAAACCCCGCCGGATGCCCTCCGCCCGTGCTGCCCACCTGTCAGTTTGTCTAGTTGCGTCACCGCACCCGTAAAAGTACCCTGTCCAACACTTTGAACACGAAGCGGAACTAGTTGCCAGGTGCGAGCACTAGGGAGAATGTTCGATGAAGTCTCCTGTACTCGTGATGTTTCTTCTTCTGTCCGCGATGGCGGCTTGCGCACAAACAGAGAGTGGCCGTATTTCCGGCAGGGTGACCGACCTGAGCGGCGCCGTGATCGTCGGCGCGGAATGCAAGATCACCAATATTGAGACCGACGTCTCCGTTACCACCACTACCAACGAGGACGGAATCTACGTCCTACCCGACCTGCATCCAGCCTACTACCGGTTGACCATTCAGAAAGAGGGCTTCCGAACCGTCGTCCAGCCTGCTCTGCAGCTCTACGTACAGGATGCGATCAACGAGAACTTCACGCTCGCCATCGGCCCCGCGTCAGAAAGCATCACCGTTCAGGGCGACACTTTCGGGTTGCAAACCGACTCAGCGACGGTCAGCACCGTGGTGGACCAGCAATTGGTGGCCAACATGCCGTTGAATGGCCGGAGCTTCCAGCCGCTGATGGCGCTGACGCCGGGCATAGTCTTCACCTCGCAAAATCTCGGGCAAGGCCAATTCAGCGCGAATGGCCAGCGCACTGACGCGAACTATTTCATGGTGGATGGAGTGAGTGCCAATTTTGGCGTAAACATCAGTGGCCTCGGTCAGACTCTGGGGGCCGCGATACCGGGATACACCGCTCAAGGCGGCACGAATGGACTGGTTTCCGTAGATGCCATGCAGGAGTTTCGCATCGAGACCTCGTCGTACCCGCCTGAATTTGGACACACTCCAGGAGCCCAAATCTCTATCGTCACCAAATCCGGTGGCAACCAGTTCCACGGCACGGCCTTTGACTATCTCCGGAACGACGTCTTCGATTCCCGGAACTATTTTGACGCGCCCCCGCTTCCCAAACCCGCGGAGCGCCAGAATGACTTTGGCGCTACAATTGGCGGCCCCATCCGCAAAGACAAAACCTTCTTTTTCTTTTCTTACGAAGGGCTGCGTTTGCAGCTGCCACAGACGGCCACAGGCGAATTCTTTACAGCGTCGGCCCGGGCCGCGGTTGCGCCCGCCTATCAGCCGATTGTCGATGCCCTGCCGCTTCCCCCTGCGAACGCGCCTCTCATCGACCCTACGTGCGATAACATTACAAATCCGTGCCTCGCGAACCTCAGCGTGGCTTATTCCAATCCTTCCTCGCTCAACGCCACCAGTATCCGCATCGACCAGAACTTCAGCAAGAAAATCACGCTATTCGCACGCTACGTCCACGCGCCCTCTTATGGCACCTACCGGAGCTGGGAGGAATTGCATTACCAAAACGCGAATACGGACACGATGACGGCGGGGGCTACCATCTTGCTTGCTCCCACCATGGTGAACGACTTCCGCGCAAACTGGAGTCGCTACACCGCCGCCTTCAGAACCGACCTTACAGACTTTTATGGCGGCGTGGCGCCGCCTTCTTCCGTGTTGTTCCCGGCCTCGTCCGCTTATCGCCCTGACCAAGGCCAGGCTCTCGTTTATCTTGGATTCATCGGCGACAGCGACATGGATGTCCGGGCGGGTACCGAATATTCCAATGTGCAACGGCAACTCAACTTTGTGGACACATTCTCCTGGGCCGTCGGTGTGCACCAACTTAAGTTCGGCATCGATTATCGCCGTGTAAACCCGACCTCGTTGGAAGGTACCGGGTACAGTTTTTTTCCGTCTGGGTACGCGGAGTTGGTGGCAGGCACGTCGGACGTCGTCCTTCTGTCTTCGTACCGACCCTTTTCGGTGATCGTGAGTAACTACTCGCTGTTTGCTCAGGACACCTGGAGGGTCACGAATCGCTTGACGCTGACCTATGGGCTGCGCTGGGAGATCAACACGCCGCCGGTCTCGGCAACGGCAAGCCAACCTCTCTACGTGTTGCAGGGAATCTTTGACGCAAACCCGCTCGCAGAGGTGCCAGGGGCTCTTTGGCACACCCGGTATAACAATTTCGCTCCGCGGATTGGAGTTGCGTACCAGATGACGCCCAAAACGGTGGTGCGTGGAGGATTTGGTGTCTTCTATGATTTAGGTTACGGGAACGTCGGCTACGCCGCCTATGGGTTTCCATACCAAATCTCCGACTTCATTTCTGCATCACCACCGCTGCCTTTCGATCCGAGCAACCCAGCCTTGCAGCCGCCGCCATTTTCAACGGTCATCAACAGCGGGGCCTTCTTAAGCGCTGTCGATCCGAACCTGCGGCTCCCCTACACCTTAGAGTGGAACGCGGCTATTGAGCGGCAATTGGGAGCGAAACAAACGCTGACGGCAAGCTATGTTGGGTCGGACGGTAGGCGGCTGCTGAGGCAGGACGCCATTACGCCGCCAGCTTTCAGTGGAGGGCCGATTCAGGTAACGCGGAACGCCGGGTACTCGCACTATGATGCAGTGCAGGTCCAGTTCCAGCGACGAATTTCGCGGGGACTGCAAGCCTTGGCGTCTTACACGCTGGCAAAATCGAGCGATGTGGGTTCCGCTGATGCGGCTGGTCTTGAGGCAACAAGCGTGAGCGGCGTCGTACTGCCACCTCTGTCGCCGTCGGATTTTGACATTCGCAACAGCTTCGCGGGTGCCATCTCGTACGAGGTGCCAACGCCGTCCTGGGGGCGACCGGCCAGAGCCATCTTGGGAGGTTGGGCGGTAGACGGAATCGTGCGCGCGAGTTCGGCGCCGCCGATCAACGTAACGGTCGGTGGGCTCTCGCCCCTGTCCGAATATAATGTCGTTCAGCCTAACATCGTGCCCGGTCAACCCTATTGGATCGCTGATCCCACGCAACCGGATGGCAAAGCGTTGAATCCGGCAGCCTTTGCAGCACCACCCGTTGGGCAAAACGGAGACTTCCCTAGGAATGGGTTGCGCAGTCCGTACTCGATCGATCAGACCGATCTCGCACTACGCCGTCAGTTCAGCATTACCGAACGAGTGAAGCTGGATGTGCGCGCAGAGTACTTCAACGTATTCAACCATCCGATGTTCGGGCTGCCCGGATCGGGGTGCAATCCAGACGGCTTCTGGGGATATCAGGGCGGATCGGCACTTTCAACTTTTGGCAAGGTATGCCCTGGCTCGACGACGAACGTCGATGGATCAGGCACCATTACCGGTCAGAACCCACTGTACGCCCTTGGCGGCCCACGGTCGGCTCAGTTCACGCTCAAAGTGCATTTCTGAGCAGGACGCGAGCGTCCCGGACCGATCCCGTGCAAGTTCGCGGTTCATTCCCAAGTCCCGGCGTATCCAGAAACAATCCGGGTACGTGATCAACGCGCCCTGGAACGTGAAAGAGTCGGCCTTTCCTCCCGATCTCACTTAGAGAGTTGACTTGGGATGCTCGGAAGGTCTGAGGGCTACACGCTCCTATTCTTGCTCTTCCTTCTGTGGCTTCGTTTCCCCGGCCGAGTCCGACAAAGACGTACTGGTACCAAGATTTTTTCTCCTTTTTTCCCTTCTCGATGTTCCTTAATTAAGTAGGGGCTTCGGTTGGTATTTCTCTCCAGACGGAGAGCTCTTCGACGGATAAAAATAGTTTCTTACTTTTTCCCGTCTGGATGTTCCTTAGATAGGTATAAGGCTGTGACAGGGCGTTCGCTTCCAGCATGGGACTTTTCCGAGGGGTTAAAGTTTTTTCTTACTTTTTCCGGATTGGATGTTCCCTAGTAAGTAGGGGGGACTCTGCGGTGTTTTTATGAGGAAGAGAGTCGCTACGGTTTCTTGCAGGACAGGCAGCAAGTTTTTTTCTTACTTTTTCCGTTTTCGAAGCCTCTTTAATAGTAGAGGACACGACGACGTCAAAGAGCTTCCATCGCCTTCTACGGGGCGGAAAGGTGACGGATGCATGAAAGACA
This sequence comes from uncultured Acidobacteriota bacterium, assembly GCA_963833345.1. Classification (GTDB taxonomy): domain Bacteria; phylum Acidobacteriota; class Terriglobia; order Acidiferrales; family UBA7541; genus Acidiferrum. The sequence goes on from CAWHXI010000002.1 coordinate 696,633, forward strand.
CAGATCACCGTATCCGTCACCCTCGCGGTCACTACGGTGATCGAGTAAATCACCGAAGGAGAGGAAGTTGCACACGACCGAATGGGGAAAATGGCCGCGGAATGGCACCGTATTGGGCTGGAGCGACCCCACTTTGTCACACGTTTCCGTGCCCAAAAGTGAATCGTGGGTCGCTCCAGCCCAACAAGAAACTTCTTTCGGTGCGCGTGGCGAGAATTTAGGCGAAGCCGCTGAAGAAGGTAGGAATTACCTACTTCAGCTTCGCCTTCGGCATCTTCTTCAGCATGGGATGCGCATAAGTCTCGTGAAAACGAGGAAATAAACGACAGGAGAATGAGAAAAGTGACACAGAAAAAAACACCAGATTGGGCGGGAGCGACCCCACTTTTTCGGCTTTCAGCCGCCCAAAAAGTTCTTGGAGTCGCTCCCGCCCGTCACGCAGGAAGCGTGACCGCGTTTTGTCCGCGTGCCCAGCGGGAGCTGTTACGCCGGGCGCGTGGAAGTGTTTTTCCGTTGGCGACACATTGCTCTCGCATCGAGCTGAATAGACGAGCAGAAGGCAAACGTCTCTTTTCTCAGAGACACAAATGGCCGATCACACGGAATCACAACCTAACCCGCCACACACTCCGCCGGAGTGAGCGGGGTTCGGTCGATGCAGACTTTTTGCATCGCGCTGGCGGGGCATCCTCATTCACGCGTGCGTTGCTGAACAGTCGAGGTGAAGAGCGCTTCACCCCAGTACTTCACTGGGCACTTCATCGGTCACTTCACCAGAGCGCTGCGCGCAAAGCTAGCCAAATTAATACGATAGAGGTTCCAAAGACGGTCGGACTGCACGAGGGCTGGCACGATGTGAGGGCGGGAGCGACCCCGCCTTTTGACGCACGGTGCGTCACGGTTGCCGTGGGGTCGCTCCCGCCCTCACCAGAAGATCATTTCAGCGTTTTGCGCAGTTGCATGCAGAGGCCCGAGAATTTGTCAGACAAAACGTCTGACACTTTGTACGAAACGAAAGGAGAAGTCCGTTGTTGAAAGGAAAGCAAGAAAGAAGAGCCCGGATGTTTGGGCGCTGCGTTATAGGGAACATTTGCTGGATGGAACCAACTGCCACAAAAGCCTCATCCTTGGAACCGTCGAGCAACATGTCACCGAGTCTCAAGCCAGGAGGGCTGCACAAGCACTCCTGCTTCGGATTAACGTAGAGAATCCAAACGCTGGCGTCCTCACCTTCGGTGCGGTGATAGAGCGATATCTCGCGGAAGAGTTGCCAGACCGTCACTCAACTGCGAGAAGCTATCAATCGTGGATGAGGAACCACATCAAACCGAAATGGGGCGAGTACCCGTTGCAACAAATTAAGCCACTAGCTGTTGAGCAGTGGCTCAAGGGACTCGACCTCGCACCAAAAAGCAAGGGACACTTGAAGAATCAAATGCGGATCGTCTTCAACTGCGCGATGCGATGGGAATTGCTCCCGTATCAAGCCAATCCTATGGGCTTCGTGCGAGTAAAAGATGTTTCGAAGCGTGTGCGCCTGTCAGTTGTGCTGACGATTCAACAGTTTCGACAGGTTCTCGAACATATCCCAGAGCCCTATCGCACGATGTGCATTGTGGCTGGGTGTCTGGGACTGCGGATCAGTGAGGTTCTCGGATTGCAATGGCGTGACTTCAATTGGGAGACGCGCCAGGTCGAGATTCGGCGGTCCTGGGTATTTGGCCACGTTGGCGAACCCAAGACAGAGTATTCAAGGAGGCCAATGCCGGTTGCTCTCGCCTTGGAGAAACTTTTGCGAGAATATCGGCGGAGGCTCCCTTCCTCTCTTCAAGAAAGCGAGTGGGTGTTCGCTAGTAAACGAACGGGAATGCCCTCGCACCCTTGGAGCGCACAACGTCGCTGGCTGCTGCGCGCGGGAGAAAAGGTCGGAGTTGGGAGACTCGGTTGGCATTCATTTCGACACACGTATTCGACGCTGCTCAACGAGCACGGCACGGACGTTAAGGTGCAGCAGGAACTACTTCGTCATGCGGACATTCGCACGACGATGAATATCTATACCAGGGCTGTACCGGAACGTCTGCGAAAGGCGAACAGCAAGCTGGTTCGGCTTTTGCTGCCAACAGGAACATGAAGGGTTGGTAGTGTTCCCTCGTGTTCCCTCGCGCAGAGGTCAAGTGTTTGAGAAGAAATAAGATATGGCGGAAGCGTGTGGGAGTCGAACCCACCATTCGACCCGCGAAGGACCGAATCGCCGGCTTTGAAGGCCGGGAAGATCACCGGACCCCTTTCGCTTCCGTTGAGAGTATAGAGGTCAGGCGCGGACAGTTTCAATTGCCGAAGCGGCCGCCTTCGTGCGGATCAACGCCGCGACCAGGTCGTATAGTTTCGGGCTGGTGCAAACTTCGTAGTAGGGATGTGAGGATGCCGCGCCGATTTTGCCGTCGGGAAGAAGCTCGCGGGCAAGGCTCTTGCGCAGAACGAGCAATTCTACCGATTCTCCCATAGGCACTTCGCCGTAGTGCAGGGTGACGTTTTCTTTGCCCCAGGGCATTTCCAATTTCGTTTCCACGGAATCGAGCGAAATTTCCTCGGATAATTTCTGAAAGCCTTCTTCGTTCAGCTCGATGCCATTTAAGTTATAACGCACGAGGAATTCGTCCAACTCCTCCGCCGACGCTCCTTCCATCGCCGTCAGGAATTGGTATACGCAGAAGTGTGATTTCTGCCCGGTAAGCATGCGCTTCGCGAGTTTTGCGCAGCCGGAAAGGCGGTCCGAAAGATTGAGTGCCTTGGAGATCATGATCTTGGAGTCGCCATCCGTCCAATACGTCGGCGCGGAGCCTTGAAACGCAACACCCAGGCCAAGTTCCAGCGCGGGAAGATCGCTTGCAGCTGCGCGGTCATTGTAGGAGTTGCACACCGCAAGGATCTGGCGGGACAGAATGCAGGCCTTCGCGACAGAACGGGCATACGTACGGGTGGACTCTGTTTCAAAGATCGCCAGGATCACCGCGTCGCCTTCGATAAACACCTTCTTGGCGCCGAACCGATCGAGCAGTTTTTTTACCGGCTCGTGCAGGTTCAAGCTGAAATGCGAAGCCGGGCTTAGCCCTCGCGAAAGCAAATCTTGCGTCATCTTCGTCGAGCCACGCACGTCCGCCTTGATGATCACGTGCGAGACGACTTGGTCCTCTTGCGTCTTGGCTTCTTCTTGCAGGACGCATTCGTAGAGCTTGTTATTCAGCCGCGAAAGCTCTCTGGCCTGTTCGGTCGTCACCAGATGAACGCGTTCCATGCACGTCGTCAGGTGCTCCGCGTCACGCAGATCCCGTCGTAATCGCAGGAAATCCGTCGCGAAACGCAGCACCAATCCCTGCATTTCCTCTCGCGAGTACTTGCGAATCTTCCTTGAAAGTTCTTCGATGGGTTTCAGCGAGAGCTGCTTGGCAGGAACATGCTTCAGCACCTGCTCGACCTGTTTCATCTCATCTTTTGAGACGAGCGCTTTGCGGAGCTGCTGTAAGTGCACCGGAGGACAATAGTCCTTGGCGATTGGGCGAATTTCGTAGCTAGCCAGCACGTGATAGAGCACGTCGTGCTGCTCCAAGCGGTCTACAAGTTGCGCTAGCAGCCGCGCCTTCTCCGTGGTTTCGGCATCTCCGGCGGAAGCATCAAAAAGCCGCTTTGCGTTTTCGGGGTCGTTCAGGTAATCCCCGAGACGCCCTTTGTAGTCCTTGTTGAAAAAGTCGAGCTTCTGCTTTGCGGCGTCGATCTGCGGGCCCATCTCCTCGAGTTTCACTTCCTGGTGCTTCAACCGCATCTCGATGTCGCTCAGCGAAGCTTTCAAATCGGAGGGATCAGCGGAATTCAAGAATTTGTTGAAGAAGCTCTCGCCGCGATCCAGCTTTTTGCGAATATTCTCTCGTTGTTCTTCGAGACTTCCGATTTCAGCCCGCATCCCCGTCGCTTGCTCAAGCAATGCATTGTGCGCCTGATTCGCCTCGGTGAATGCTGGATCCTGACCAATTGTGAGCCCAGCTTCGCAAATAAATTCCTGAAAAAGCGCGTCCATGGCCTCGAAACGGTCAGGGTCACGTGCGTAGTTTCCGAGCAGGACGTAATGCTCCAGGAAGAAAACGTCGTCCTTTCCGCCGTCGAGAAAGATCAGCCGATTCTTCAGCAGTTCATACAGCGGCGCAAAATCATCTCCGAAGAGCGCCCTGCGCGTTTTGGCGATGACACTGTCCTCGATGTCGGAAAGCATTTGTGCGACTTGCTGTCCAACTCCGCGGATAACTTTTCGCCGTGCCGATTGTAGCTCCGAGAGGCGCGCTTTGATTACGTGCGCTTGCTGGCTGCGCTCGAAATATTCGCCGCGCTGGCGGACCCATTCCTTCCCTTCGAGGATCAGGTTGGCAAATTGATTGGTCAATTCCTGGGTGATGAATTTCAGCAGTCCAAGGCGGAAAACGAGGTCGATTTCGATATTCTTGTAATATTTCGCTTGGGTCAGCGCACTCTGAAGCAGGTCGGTCAGTAACTTGCGGAATGCCGCATTGTCCAGGCTCTTGGTGTTGCGAAGCTCGATGCCGGAAAAATAGGTGGCGCTGGTACTCTGGCGAATCAGGTCAAACAAATAATCGCGCGCTGCTTGGACGAACTTGGGGCTAAGAAACACATCATGGTGGATATTGTCCACCCCGATCGACAAAGATCCCATGGGAATCGTGACGTTATAGCTCTTAAGCTCGATCCGAGCTGCTTCTGCAACGCCTAGTGTGAGAGTCTCGTCCGCCATGCACACTCCGCCCGAAGGGGCTTCTATCAAGCTAGCAGCGCCCGCCAGCCGCCGCAACAAAACTGCCCGCGTCGGTAACGAGATAGTAAGGGCCGCGCTGCAAGCACAGAGAAACACAGGGGTTAGAGGATGAGGAAAGATGCGCCGTTCGCAACAGAGTTGCCAAATAGATTTAACGGGCGTGAGAGGTGAGGAAACGAGTTAGCTGACTAAAATACGTCGCGAATCCCCGCCGTAATGTTCCAGCCGGATACGTACCTGCGGCCACGGCGACAGCAACGGAAATCGCTCCGACCATTCCAAAATCACGACAGCCGGCTTAGCAAACACATCTTCTAGCCCGAGCGTCTCAAAATCGTGGAAGCTTTCGATCCGGTACAAATCAGCGTGATAAATCTTGGCAGCTTTTCCATAGACGTGAACAAGCGTAAAGGTAGGACTCGTGACTTCGTCTTCGCTGGCAGCCCCCAAACCGGCGACGATCCCTTTCGTCAGCGTCGTCTTCCCGCTCCCAAGATCGCCTGTGAGCAAAATAAGCACCGGCGCCGTCAGCCGTCTCGCAAATTCCCGCCCCCACGCCGTCGTTTCCTCGGATGACCGCGTAACAATCTCCTCAGCCACCGAATTGAATCTCCTTCAGCATCCACTCCCGCGCGGTCGGAATTGTTTCTGCGACCTGATGCGCAAGGACTCCCGAGGGATCCTCCTCGCGCGAGAGGATGTCTCCGGCCATTCCGTGAAGGAAAACCCCCAGCGCCAAAACGCGCAGCCAGTCCTCGGTGCCGAATTGCGCCGTCAGCGCCGCAAGCACTCCTGTCAGCACGTCTCCCGTTCCGCCCTTCGCTAGGCTCGGCCCACCGGTCGTATTGACGAAAACGCGTCCATCCGGTGCCGCAAGTATCGTGTGGTAGCCCTTCAAAATAACGTGGGCCTTCCATTTTTTTGCCGCATCCGTCGCCGCTTTCAGGCGATCGTGCTGCACGTCGGAGTTTTTCACGCCCAGAAGCCGAGCCATTTCTCCCGGATGTGGCGTTACCGCCAGAAATTGCGTTTTTCGCTGCCCCAGCTTAAATGCCTCACCGTCAAAACAGTTCAACCCATCTGCGTCCAGAATGATCGGGATCGTCGCCTCGCGCACCAGTTGTTGCACCAACATCCGCGTTTCGACGTTCGTCCCTATCCCGGGCCCGATCGCCACGACCGCCTTGTCCTCAAGTAACTTCGTCATTCGCCCCGACGAAGCGTTCGCCGCCGCGATCCCACCTGTCTTGGTCGCCAGCATCGGCTCTGTCATGTACTCCGCATATGCCGCCGCTAAGACCGGCTGGATTTCATCAGGCGTGGCAATCGTCGTCAGCCCCGCGCCTGCACGCAAACACGCGTATCCCGCGAGCACCGCCGCTCCAGATTTTCCGCGCGAGCCCGCTACAATCACGGTATGCCCGAAAGTTCCCTTGTGTGAATCCGCTGCCCGCACCAGCGGCATTCCTGCAAACTCGTCCGGCCCTGCCCAACGAACTGTGCCTTTTCCGGTTTCTTCAATCAGTTTCGCCGGCGAACCAATGTTGACCACTTGCAGTGTCCCGCACGCTTCCGCTCCCGTACCCGTCAGTTGCCCGATCTTCGGCGCGGTAAACGTCGTCGTCCAGTGAGCCGCCAGCACCGGCCCTTCGGGGGCCTCTCCATCGGAAGGTAATCCCGAGGGCGTATCCACCGCCAGAATCAGTGAGGGCCAGCTTCCCGTCGCCTTGTTCGACATCTCATTTACAACCGTAATGGCCTTCGCAATCTCGCCGCTAGCGGCCCCTTTCAGCCCGGTCCCGAGCATCGCGTCTACAATCACGTGCGACTCGCGCACTCCACGCCAGGCCCGCTCCCAATCCGGCACCCCCTCCACAACCTCAACTTCTCCGCCGGCTTCCAGCCATCTCGTTAGGTTTTTCTCGGCGTCCCCGCGAACGTGCTCCTTTTTTCCGAACAGAACTACGCGTGTTGCCAGTTTCAGACCCTTCAAATGGCGTGCGACGACGAATCCGTCCCCGCCGTTGTTCCCTTTTCCGCAGAGGACGCACACGCGGACCTGATCGCGGCCAGCGACGACGTGCCACACGGCATCCGCTGCTTTCTTGCCCGCGTTCTCCATCAATTGCAGGCTGGGAATGGCGTAACGTTCGGTCGTGAGGCGATCGACCTCGCGCATCTCGGCTGCTGTTAGGGCTTTCATATGAAAGACTTTACGTGGCGCTCAGAGCATCCATCCGCCGCTGACGTTTACGACTTGGCCGGTCACATATTCGGCTTCGTCCGACACAAAGAACGCGACAGCGGCGGCCACATCTTCAACGGTTGGTGGGCGCCCAATGGGAAATCGTGCATCGCGAATGCGGCGCGCCTCGCTTAGTGTCAGCTCTTTTTCATCGATGCTTGAGGGATTCACCACGTTTACGGTAATTCCGTTTTTTGCTTCCTCAAGAGCCAGCGAACGCGACAGCGCTACGACCGCTGCTTTTGCCGCCGCATAGGCCGAAATCTTTGCTTGGCCAAACGCTCGCTCCGCTCCCACCGCTCCAAGGTTTACGATTCGGCCCCAGCGTCCTTTGCGCATGTGCGGCAACGCGGCCCGGCTCACGTATAGAACGGTGGATAGATTCGAGGTGAAGATGCCCTCCCAGTCTTCCAAAGAAGATTCCGCGAGCGTTCCCCAGCGAAAACCACCCACGTTATTCACGAGAATATCGATCCGGCCGTAGCGGTCAGCGACGGTTTCGACCAACTGCTCCGCTTTCGCCGCATCGGTGACGTCTGTTTCCACGGCCACGCAATCCGCGCCGCTGGCTTGCAATTGCCGCAACGCCTGTTGCGCAGCCGTCTTGTTGGAACGATAAGAGATCGCGATGCGCGCTCCTTCCTGCGCAAGCCGAACGGCGATTCCTCTGCCGATTCCACGGCTTCCTCCCGTAATCAGCGCCACGCGATTAACCAGCGGCATTCTTCTCCTCGGTCGTCACTATCGAAAGCCTGTCAGTATAGCCCACTCGCGAAACCCGCACTACCGCAGCCATTGAGTGCGTTTCCCGCCTAATCCCTAGCGAAGCCGCGCGACAATCACCGTCATATCGTCCGCCTGCTCTGGCGTTCCCGCCCATTCCTCCGCCGCCATCATCAGCGATTCCCCCACCACAATGGGGGCCGAGCTTTGCACCCGAATCGCAGCTTCCTGCAACCGGCGAATGCCAAATTCCTCGCCGTACACGTTTTCAGGCTCAACCAATCCGTCGCTGTATTGCACAAGCAAGGCGTTTGGAGGAACTTTCACCGAGCCCTCCTCATACACGTAATCCTCGACAACGCCAAGAACCATCCCGCCTTTGTCCAGGTGCTTCGCCGTGCCGTTGGAAATGAGGAATCCCGGCAAGTGGCCCGCGTTCGTATAACGCAGCGTGCGCGTCGCGCTGTCGTATACGGCAATAAAAAAAGTCGCAAATCTGTCGTCGGCAGTATTGCGCACCATGTGCATATTCAGCCGCGCGACCAGTTCCCCAGTACTCATCTTTTCGCTACCCGCCGCCAGAAGCTGGCTGCGCAACGCCGCTTGTAGGCTGGCCATCAATAGCGCTGCCGAAATTCCCTTCCCCGAAATATCCGCCAGCGCAATGGCCAGATGTGTGGGGCTCAGCTGAATGAAATCATAGTAGTCACCGCTCACCGTACGTGCAGCTTTGCAAATCGCTTCGAGCTCGACTCCGCCAACCGAAGGCATCTTCTGCGGAAAAAGCTGGTTTTGCACTTCGCTGGCGATGGAAAGTTCGTTTTCAAGGCGCTGCCGTTTTTTGGATTCTTCCAGCAGTCCGCTGATCGACCCAGTCATGTCATTAAACGATTCGCCCAGCACGCCAAGCTGGTCTCGCCGGTCAATCCGCACGCGATGCGTCCAATCGCCGGTCTTCACGTATTGGGTCGCATGATACAGGTCGCTTACCGCTTTGGTGATTCGGCGAGTCATGACGATTCCCGTGATCAGGGCCGCCATCTCGATCACGGAAAAGATCAGGAATACCACAATAAATCCGACGGCGTAGAAATCGCTCATTTCCCCTAACGACGAAAATATCCGCCCATTCAATCGCGAAGGTCGCGCATTAAAGGTGACGAGTACCGGCCGCCGCGGATCAATCATTCGACCGCTGCCAACGTAAACGGCGTCAAGCCGCGACAGCCCCGTGACGGATGGATCGATCCAATGAGCTGCGGGATGAAGGACTCTGTTTTTCGCGGAAATTCGGATGGTGGTTTCGTATCGATAGTCGCCGGAGCTGTAGAGAATTCCTGTCCGCGCGCCGCCCTCGTATTTGCGCGTCAAATTCAGCTGGATGGCCCCAAGATCCGGCGCAATCAACGCGAGGAATTCCTGAGTAACCGGCACGCGCAGGGTCACAACGCGGACCCCTTTCGGTTCTGGCAGTTCTCGCATGCTCATTAGGTATAGCGTGTCGCCTTCCTCAACCAAGCCCGCGAACGAGGTTTTCCCCTCTCCGGCCACCCTTTCCAGCAACTTGGGGTCATTGGAAAAATCAATGCTCAAGCCAAGCAATTCCTGATCGTGAACAAGATGCGACTGCGCGGCCAGGACGCGCTCTGATTCCTCCTCGGTCACTCCTTTGGGAAGCGTTCTATGCGCGGCGGCAATGTGCTCGGTGATGTCGGCCATCATTGCCACGCGCCGGTGGATATCGTCGTAAAGCAGATAGGCGCCCAATTGCGAATACAATATCTGCCCTGCCAGGACGACGAGAGTCAGTATCAGGAGTATGGGAACGACCGCGATGAAGAGGTAAGCAACGATCAGGCGGTTGCGGAGGCTCCAGAGCAGCCTCGTCCGCCACCATCCGGCAAACCGAAATACCACATAGACGATTGCGATGATCGCAAAAAACTTGAAAAAGGTAGCAAGGCCACCGCTGAGGTCGAGGATGGCGCAAGTCGCACCGCCAAGAATGAGCCCAATGGCAAAAAGATCGATCCGCGAGAGGCGGCGCCACGCGTTACGCAGGTTCGCAGGCAGAGAAGTCATCGACGATTGATAGAAATACTACTTTACCTGAAGAAGTCGCGCGCGTGCAGGGCAAACGCGCGGCGGGAATCCGGAGTGGAGCGCACGCACCGGGCTCGAGGAAGCCTATTTCAATTCATTGCGGACGCGGCTGTGTTTCACGCTGTACGTAAAATAGATCACCATGCCGATGACCAGCCACACGACCAATCGTATCCAGGTGACGGCCTTTAGGCCGGACATCAGGCCGAGCGACACGATCATGCCCAGAATTGGCACCAATGGAACCAGCGGCGTCTTGAACGGCCGCACGAGCTCTGGCCGCTTGACGCGCAATATCCATACGCCTGCGCAAACGATTACGAAGGCGAGCAGCGTGCCGATGCTGACGAGCTGACCGAGATCTCCGATGGGCACCAGCGCGCCGACAAACGCAACGCAAATCCCAACGATCGCGGTGGACTTCCATGGCGTACGGAAGCGCGGATGAATGTCGCCCGCCCACTTCCAAAGCAAGCCGTCGTTCGCCATCGAGTAGAACACGCGCGACTGCCCAAGCATCATCACCAGCATCACCGTGCTCAACCCCGCTAGCGCTCCGGCGTTGACCACGTAGCTTCCCCAGCGCACACCGGTCTCGCGCATCGCCAGCGAAACGGGAGCGCCCACGTTCAGCCGCGAGTAATGCACCGTAGCCGTCAGCAAGCCCGAAACCAGCAGGTACAAAATCGTACAAACAATCAGCGATCCAAGGATGCCGATCGGCATGTCTCTCTGCGGATTTTTTGCCTCTTGCGCCGCAGTCGACACTGCATCGAATCCGATATACGCGAAGAAAACTACCCCCGCGCCTCTTAATATGCCCGACCACCCGAACGCACCAAAGGCTCCAGTGTTGGGCGGAATAAAGACTTTCCAGTTGGCATGCGCAATTCCTGGATTCTTCAGAACAAACGCGCCGGCCACCGCGATAAACACAAAAACCGCGACAAGTTTCACGAAAACCACGCCCGTGTTGAAGTTCGCAGACTCCTTGATTCCGATGATGAGAAGCACGGTAACCGCGAGCATCGCGAGGAAGGCAATCAGGTTAAATTTGGCCGTCACCATCGGCAAGTCCGCCACCTGATCCATGCTCATCGATAGCGTATTGAGGGGCGTCCAGTGTCCCTGGTACAGCACCCATTTCGCTCCCGGCACATCGCAGATTTGCGGCGGAAGGCTAATGCCATAGTCTTGCAGGAAGGCGACGAGCGTGCTGCTCCAACCGCTGGCCACCGTCGCGGCGCCGAAGGCGTACTCCAGAATCAGATCCCAGCCGATGATCCAGGCGACGATTTCACCCAGTGTGGCGTAGCCGTAGGTATACGCGGAGCCGGCGATGGGAATCATCGACGCAAATTCGGCGTAACAGAGCCCGGCGAAGACACAACCGATTCCCGCGAGGACGTAAGACAGCATGATCGAAGGTCCGGCGTAAAGTGAAGCAGCGGAACCGGTCATTACGAAAATGCCGGCGCCGATGATGGCTCCGATGCCCAGAGTGACGAGGTTGACGGGGCCGAGTGCCCGTTTGAGGCTGTGCTCTCCGGTGTCCCCCGCCTCCTTCATCAGCGTGGTCATCGACTTCGTCGCGAACAAGGGGTTGGCCATCCAACTCCTCCTTTAGCGGGGTCTTTGCCCGATTTTTCTCTGCCGCTTACATCCAGCCAAATTGGCTTGGCACATTGTAGGGGCGCAGCACGCTGCGCCCCTACAGAACAATTATGCAATTTATTCGCTAGCCTGCACCGATGCTCGTGAGCTTCTTGACCACAACCAGTACACCGGCAAGCCAAGCAGCACGATGATCAATCCGCCGCCGGCGGTCTGCGTTTGATATAGCAGCAGGACGATCATGATCGCCGTGGCGGCCACGATGTAGAGCAGCGGGACGAATGGATAGCCGAATGCGCGATAGGGTCTCTCAGCATCTGGCCTCTTTCGGCGCAACACAAAAATGCCGATGATCGTCAGAACGTAAAAGAGCAGCACGGCAAAGACGACGTAGTTCAATAAATCGCTGTATAGGTTGCCGTAGGTGATGGCGCCAGTCGGATCCACGCGGCGCGTGCGCAGCAGAATCAGGACGATAACCCAAATTCCTTGAAAGATCAGTGCACTTTGCGGCACGCCTCTCTTGCTGAGCTTGCCCGTCGAGCGGAAAAATAGGCCGTCGCGCGCCATCGCGTAGGAAACACGCGCCCCGGCAAGGATCAACCCATTGTTGCAACCGAATGTTGAAATGATGATGGCTACCGCCATGATCGCAGCGCCCGGCGCGCCGAAAATTGCGCTGAGCGCGGCCGTAGCGACGCGATCGTCAGGGGCGGTCTGGACTTGCACGAGAGGCAAGACAAACAGATACGCGAGATTTGCCAGGCAATAAAGCGTGATCACGATGCATGTGCCGAAGGCCATGGAAAGCGCGACGTCGCGCTTGGGATTTTTCACTTCGGCAGCGGTGAAGCCAATATTGTTCCAGGCGTCGGCAGAAAAGAGCGAGCCCACCTGCGCAACGCCGTACGCGACAATCAAGCCAATCACGCCGCTGGCTGCCGTGACCGTCGGAATCAGACCCCGCAGGAAATTCGCACCCGGTTCGATCGGCACCGCACCGCGAATGGCCCAGAAATGCGAGAAGTTCTCCGTCATTGCGCCCGCGTTTCTGCCAACAAAAATTCCCAGAATGATCAATCCGACCAGTGACAGCGCTTTCGCACTGGTAAAAATGTTTTGAATCAGCTTGCCCAGGCGCACGCCTTGAGTATTCAAAAACGTGAGAAGGATGATCATCAGTACGCCAACGAGTTGCTGGACCGACAAGCTTATGGCGAGCTTTGAGCCCAAACCGATGGGCGGGATAACCCAGGTGATCGGCGAAATCGAGGGAAACAATACTCCCAAATACCGTGCGAAACCGACGGCGACCGCCGCAATCGTTCCAGTCTGGATGACTAGAAAAAGGGTCCACCCGTACAGAAATCCCCATAGCGGCGAATACGCCTCGCGTAAGTAGATGTACTGTCCGCCAGCATGAGGGAACATGGCGGCAAGTTCGCCATACGAAAGCGCGGCGGAGACTGTAAGCAATCCTGTCAACACCCACGTCAGCAGCAAACCGCCTGGCGAACCGGTCTGCCGCGAAATGTCCGCCGCGACAATGAAAATCCCAGAGCCAATCATCGAGCCGACCACGATCATCGTGCCGTCGAAGAGACCAATGGCGCGCACGAATCCGGGTTCATTTTTAGTTGCGCTTTGTGGGAGGGGATGGGTAGTGTCTGCCATTCGCGCGACGTCTCAGACCGCTGCCGCGTGTTTAGCGGCTTCGAGTGTTTCCAAATATTGGCGCGCGCGCTGCGCCGGACTGGGCGCGCTGAGAATCCCGCTGATCACGGCGACGGAATCGGCGCCGGACTCAATCACGGACGCCGCCCGATCCAGCGTGATTCCGCCAATCGCCATAATAGGCTTGTCGGTTAGCGAACGCACTCTTCGGATGAAATCCACGCCAACGACCGGATCCGGATTGGCCTTCGACGACGTGCTGAAAACGGGGCCGACGGCAATGTAATCCGCGGAGCTTGCCGCGGCATGCTCGAACTGCTCCAAATTGTGGGTCGAAACGCCAACCAGCTTGTCGCCGCCAACGACGCGCCGCGCCTGCTCCACGTCCAGGTCGTCTTGGCCCACGTGCACGCCGCTTGCGCCCGCCAGGAAGGCGACATCGGAGCGGTCGTTCACAAAAAACGACACGCCTTTCGGACAGAGCATTTCTGCTAATGCACGGGAGGAATCGAGATAGTGGCGCGTAGGCGCAGACTTATTCCGGTACTGGAAGAGACGAACTCCAGCTTCGACCAGGCTCTGGGCACAATCTCTTTCGGGAGAAGTAATCAACGCTGCGTCTAGTATCACATACAGCCTGGGGAGAACAAGGCGCATAGACACTTATTTTCCGCTCGTACCCAGCAATCTTTCAATGAAGTGAGTGTCAAACCGCCCAGCGGCAAAGTCCGCATCGGCCAGAATCCGCCGGTGCAGCGGGATCGAGGTCTTGATTCCTTCGATGACGAACATTTCCAGCGCCCGCTTCATTCGGCCGACGGCTTCGGCGCGGTCCCGGCCCTTTACGATCAGCTTTGCGATCATCGAGTCGTAGTATGGCGGAATCACGGCATCGGCATAGGCCGCAGAATCGACACGAACGCCAGTCCCACCGGGGGCTTGAAACGTGGTGATGCGCCCCGCAGACGGCACAAACGTCTCCGGATCCTCGGCATTGATGCGGCACTCGATTGCATGGCCGGAAAAATTCATTTCGCCGACGGCGTCGTCCAATCCCTCACCCGCGGCTATGCGAATTTGCGCTTTGATCAGGTCCACGCCAGTAACCAGCTCGGTGACCGGGTGCTCGACCTGAATCCGCGCGTTCATCTCGATAAAATAGATCGAGCCGTCTTCATCCATCAGGAATTCGACCGTGCCCGCGTTGGTATAGCCGACTTTTTCCAGCGCCCGGACAACCTTTGCGCCCAGATCTTTCCTGCGCTTGGCGTCCATTACCGGCGACGGCGATTCTTCCACTAGTTTCTGATGGCGGCGCTGAATGCTGCACTCGCGTTCGCCGAGATGGATCACTTTGCCGTGCTGGTCTCCAAGCACTTGAAATTCGATGTGCCTTGGACGCTCGATGAACTTCTCAGCATAGACGTCGGGTGTGCCGAAGGCCTGCTGCGCCTCACTCCGCGCCGTTTCGTAGGCGTTCAGGAGCTCTTCCTGCTTGTGAACGACGCGCATGCCTCGCCCGCCGCCGCCCGCAGAAGCTTTGATAATCAGCGGAAGGCCGATTTTCTTGGCTTCTTTGGCGAGTTGCTCCTCCCCCTCAATGACACCATCGCTGCCGGGAACCGTGGCCACGCCAAGGGACTTCATCTCCCGGCGCGCGCGGTCCTTTTCACCCATCATCTCGATGACTTCGGGAGTCGGACCTATAAATGTGATCTCCGAGGCTTCGCAGACTTTGGCAAAATTGGCGTTTTCGGAAAGGAAGCCGTATCCCGGGTGGATGGCGTCCACGTTGGTGATCTCGGCGGCGCTTATGACTTGCGGAATGTTGAGGTAACTTTCGCTGCTGCGCGGCGGGCCTATGCACACAGCCTCGTCTGCAAAGCGCACATGCAGAGAATTCCGATCAGCCTCGGAATAAACCGCGACGGTGGAAATCCCCAGTTCTTTGCAGGCACAGATGACCCGCAGCGCGATTTCCCCGCGATTGGCTACTAGGATTTTCTGGAACATGGCTTCGGGCGCCGGCTACCTCTTCCGGCTGGGACGGATGCCGAAGAGCGGCTGGCCGTACTCCACAGGCTGCCCGTTTTCGACAAAGATACGAATCAGTTCGCCGCTTTCGTCCGACTCGATTTCGTTCATAAGTTTCATGGCTTCGACGATACAGAGGGTTTGCCCGGATTCAACATGCGCGCCGATTTTCACAAAGGCTTCTGCGCCAGGGCTTGGAGCCTCGTAGTAGGTCCCCACAATTGGGGACTTGACCAAATGCAGGTCCTCTGTCGCTCGCGGTTCCGGAGCCACAACTGCACTCGGGGAAGCTACCGCTGGCCTCTCTTGAACTGCTCCGGGAACGATAATTTCCGGTACCCCCATGGACCGCGAGTACATAGGCACGCCAGCGGACGGCTTCTTCAGCCGAATGCGCAGGTCACCCCGCGAATACTCGAACTCCTCGAGGTTGTGCTCGCTCATGAAGCGGAGGAGCTGCTCGATTTGCTGGACTTCTGGACTAGCGATGGAGGAACTTTCTGCTGCTTTCGAGGGCTGTTTTCGTTTCATGCCTGTGTCAGAGCTCGATGAGATCCCGCGGTATGCGGGTCAGTACTTCGGTATTCCCTGCGTGCACGGCGACGTCATCTTCGATGCGAATTCCCCCCACGCCCGCCATGTAAACCCCAGGTTCAATCGTGACAACGAATCCCGGTTCCAGCCGTGTCTTTTGACCGCGTGCCAGCCGCGGATCCTCGTGTACTTCCAGGCCCAGTCCGTGCCCCGTACTATGCGTGAAAAGCCGGTCAAGTTTGTAACCGGCCAGAACCTGCCGTGCAGCAGTGTCGACATCCCCGCAGGTGACTCCGGCTCGTACTGCCGTTAGCGCCGCGTTCTGCGCTTCCAGGACCGCCCTGTACCATTGTTTCACACGCCCTGGGGCCCTGCCAACGTACACGGTGCGCGTGATGTCGCTGCAATAGTGCGCGAGTATAGCACCCAGGTCTAGTACCACCAACTCATTTTTCCTCAATCGCTTGGCGGTGGGACGCGCATGCGGCAACGCGGAACGTTCGCCAAAAGCGACTATGGTTTCAAACGCAGGACCGGACGCGCCGCGCTTCCTCATCTGGTATTCGATCTCTGCAGCGACTTCATTTTCCATCACGCCGGGCTTAAGCAGAGCTATAGCGTTGTTGAGGACGTCCCCTGCAAGAATAGCCGCCTGGCGCATCCGGGCGAGTTCAGAGGGCTCTTTTCGAGCCCTGAGGGCTCCAACCAGTCCAGCTGCAGAAATCCATTTGGTGCGAGACCCCGCCGCCTTTCGCAATAGATTCAACTGCGCCACAGAAGTTTGCGCTGGGTCGAATCCGACCCGCTTGACGGCTTTTTCTTGAAGCAGGCGCCCCGCGGACTCCATTAAGGAGCCCTTCTGCTGTACCAGGCGCACAGAGGAGGTCTCCTGGCGCACTTGTGTAGTGAATCGCCCGTCAGTTATTAGCGTCGCGGCTCGATCGCTCAAAATGAGCGCACCCGACTCCCCTGTAAATCCGGTCAGGTAATACCAGTTGGCAGGATGAGTAATCACCAGAGCATCCAGCTTCGCTTGTGAAATCAGCTGGCTGAGAGCTTTACGGCGAATTTTGAACGGTGAACTCATAAATGAAACAGGGAGACCGCAGTTGGCCGATCCCCTCTTCAGTTTAACCCGGAATTCGCGCGATCTGCGCGTTGGGTTCGTTCCCCCACGAAGCACAGTGGCTCATTATGCACAAAATGAGCAGGCTATGCGGGCTGGTTTTGTCCGTCCCAGCTAAGATGATTTCATGCAAGATTTTTACAGGAAAAGCCAGGTCGCCGATTCCGGAGCGAATGTGAATCCCACGGAAACCGCCAGTCTTGGCGCGCGATCCGCTGATACACTTCCTGTTGGTGGTTCGGCCAGGGAAGTCCCGCTCAAGGAGCACCTCTTACGCCGTCCTTTTGTCACAGCGATTATCTTCGGATTGGCAACCTTGGCGCTCTTGTTGGCGGGTCTCGGAACGCCCAAAGCGATGTATTTCGATGAGGCTTACTTCGTTCCTGAAGCGCGAGCCTTTATCCAGGGCATACCCAATCCGGATCCTCAGGCCCCGCCCCTTGCGAAACCTCCCTTGGGAAAGCTGATCATGGCAATTGGCATGAAGGCCGCAGGGGACAATCCCTTTGGCTGGCGAATCGCCGGCGCCGTGTGCGGTGCCCTGACGGTGGTAGCCGTCTACCTTTGGGTCTGCCTTCTTCTCCAGGATACGGGTCTCGCTTTTCTTGCAGCCGGGCTGACGCTCTTTAACAATTTTCTGTTTGTGATGTCGCGCATCGCCACGGCGGACGTATTCCTTATGGTCTTCCTTATCTGGAGCCTGGTGGCCTACACCACGGCCCTCGTTATCGATACGAGTGCAGTCAAGCGCCGCTTTCTTTTGTGTTCGGCCGGCGTTTTGGTGGGGCTGGCGGGTGCGTGTAAATGGAACGCCATTGATACGCTGGCTGTATTTGCTTTGGTCGCTCTCGCGCTTCTATGTGTCTCGCGCTCCAAATTCGCGTCTGGAAATCCTTCGCTTTCAGGATACGCTCGCAACATTGCGCAGATTGGGCTTCCGTTTCTTCTCCTTGGGTTGATCGTTCTTCCCATCGCGGCCTATAGTCTGGCGTTTTGGCCGCTATGCTTGCTCATCCACCTGCCGTTCAACCTTCACGAATTGGCCGAGATGAATACTTTTATGTGGCACTTCAACAGAACGACAGTCACAAACCCATTCCTCGTATCGCCGTGGTATTCGTGGCCTCTCAACTTAAATCCCCAGCGTTCCCTTTCTTATTTGGTGGGCAATCCAGTTATCACCTGGGCTGGTTTGCTAGCGTTAGTCCTCTGCCTGCGGCGGCTCTGGAAGTCGATCAGCTTACCTGAGGGACTGGTCCTCCTGCTTTTCGCCGCAAACTTTCTTCAGTGGGCTGTAACGCCGCAAAGCGGCCTTTATTATTACTACTATTATCCCTGCGTGATGATCCTTGGAGTGGCCATCGCCGTCGCCCTGCGAAGCTTACCGGCTCGCGTGTTTGGCTTGCGCATCAGCCTCCTTTTTCTGGTCTGTGCCGCCGTCTTTTTCGTGCGCTCTTATGCACAGATGGCGCATCTAGAGTCCCCCTGGGATTGTCTCTTCGGATGTTGGCCGTAGTAGATTTGGGGACCTAGCCTTGCCCAATTAACTCTCCTGTGGCGCATCGGGAGTTCTCCAGGCGCAAAAGCAACTAGCGATCATGACGGACCAACGTCGGTAGGCAAAAGGACGCTTGCAGCAAGAGAAGCTGTCTCATTAGTTTTCGTACAGGCGCGGCGTCCCTTACGCAAGCCGCAAGTGATTCCTGCCCCCAGCGCCTCGCTAGAGTGGAAGAACCAGCGCTGGGAAAGCGCCTTGGTCGTCTATAGCGGACCTTCGCGCAAACCCGGCTCCGATCCGCGAACGTTAACTCAGTCAGTGGATACTTCACAGCGAAACCGTCGGCGAAAGGACTTAAAAATCCAACTGTGCATGGGTAGAGCCCATCAACAAAAAAGCCGCCCTTCTTTCGGCATGCGCTGCGGTTGGATACCGCAGACATGCCTAAGGGGACGGCCTCTATCCAAGCTTAACCAAAGATCGTTATCTATCTTCGCCGGGCCATCCGGCCCAGGATCAGCAGCTCTAAATTACCCAGGGATGATTCTGGGTGTCAGGAAGAACAGCAGCTCCTGCGATTGGATAGAGATGGTTGTCCGTTTGAAAAGGTTTCCGATCAACGGCAAGCTGCCGACGAGAGGAACCTCGGAGATGTTCGTGTTCTGTGTATTGACGATGATTCCGCCAATCACGACCGTACCGCCGTCCGGAACCAGGACTTTGGTTTGCGCGGACTGCGTGTCCAGAGCCGGGATACCTTGTACGCGCGGAATACCTTGATCAATCTGCGTGTTTTCCACGAGGACGTCCATGAAGATTGTGCCTTCGATGGTAATTTGCGGCGTCACTTCCAACTGCAACACGGCGTCGATGAACTGCACCGAGATCGTGTTGTTGATGGTCGTCTGAATGGGCAACTTGACGCCCTGCTTGATGACCGCCTTTTCGTTGTTCTGCGTCACGATGCGCGGTTTGGAGAGCAGTTTGCCAACGCCCTTGGCTTCCGCAGCCGTGATAAAGAAGTCGATAGCGAAGTTGGGCGAACGGTGTCCGAAGTAGAGGCCACTCGTTGGAACTCCAGCTCCCAGGTTCGTAGCCAACGGAATGCCGGGGGTGGTAGACCCACTGGAGGTGCCGGTCGGCGTAACGATCACCGGCGGCTGGGGAAGACCCGATCCCGTCACGATGGGGCTGGCGCCAACCTGCGGAGCGCCTGCGTAGGCCGAACGACCGC
This sequence comes from uncultured Acidobacteriota bacterium, assembly GCA_963833345.1. Taxonomy (GTDB): domain Bacteria; phylum Acidobacteriota; class Terriglobia; order Acidiferrales; family UBA7541; genus Acidiferrum. Next base: position 716,240 of record CAWHXI010000002.1, read on the forward strand.
CGGTGGTTGTCCCGGCAAATCCAAGTTCCGTGCCGATGTCTTGTGAGAAAGCGCGAGAGGCAGAAATCACGCGCGCTTCAATCTCCACTTGCTGCGACTTGCGGTCAAGTTGGTGGAGAAGATTGTCTATGGTCGGAATGACCGAGGGAATATCACGGATGATAATCTGATTCGAGCGGTCATCCGAAAGGATATCGCCACGCGCGCTGAGGAATTTCTTCAGCGTGTCTTTCATTGTGGCCGCTTTTGCATAGCTCAAGACGCGTGTTACGGTCACGGGAGCAATGGCTTCGGCCTGCGCCTTTTCGAGGTCGCGCTGAGTCTCCGCTTCCGTCTTCAGGGTGGTGCGTGTCGCGATGCGCAACACGTTTCCGTTGAGCTGCTTGTCGAGACCGTTGTTCTGGAGAACGATATCAAGAGCCTGATCCCACGGCACTTCATCCAGAACGATCGTCAGCGTCCCTTTGACCGCGGGGTCCAGCACGACGTTCAGCCCGCTGATCTCGTGGATCAACCGGAAAAAGTCGCGTAGATCAACGTCTTTCAGGTTCACTGAGATCGGCTCTCCCGTGTACTTTCCAACTGCAGCGGGAGGGGCCGACGCTTGCGATTGCTGGGCCTGCGCCGAGGATGCTGCCAGTCTATTGGCAGCCGCATTCGACGCTTGAGCAGCTTGCTGGGCCGCATCTTGCGCTGTTGCCGGACGCGCTGGCTCATTCGACCTGCCAAAAGAGGCGAGGACGACTGAGGGCTGGGTCAGTTCGCCGGGCAAAGCGAAGCGAGGAGCTGGAATCTGCAAGGAACTTGAGGGTCGCGCACTGCTGTGTGGCGCCGCTGCGCTGTATTCGAAGGCAGCGTGCGTCTTCGGCTCTTGCTCCGAAGTCACAGTCTGGGGATTCGAAGGCCCTGCACTGGGGGCTTCGGGTTGCGCCTCAAAAAGGACCACGACCGCCGGTCCATCATGTGAAATCTGATAAGGCGAGACGCCAGTCAGGTCGACGACCACACGGGCAACGTTCGGCCGGTATTGCCCGAGGCGCACGTCGCGGACGGGTTCCGACACGCCCGGAATGACCGTCTTATCGACTGCCAGCCGCGTGCCGGAGAAGTCCAGCACCAACCGCTCTGGATTCTGCATGCGCGAGACATGGGCGTCGAGGCGCCCTTCGCCCTCCACACGCACACTGGCGCGTTGCGGCGCTTGCGTTATCGCCACGCTCGAGATCACCGCGGATGCCGCGGTCGCGCCGGCGGGCTCCTGCGTCTGAGCAAGCATCGGGCTTACGCCCAGCACTGCGCTCGAGAGGATCAGGCAGCCGCACCGAAAGGCGGGCCAATTCGTCTTCATTGCTGTTCTCCTGCACTGGAGTAAATTCTCTTGTTCACTTGGCGCTCCACGGGCTTGCCAAACGCATCTTTCCCGATTTCATGGAACGAAACGCCATCCATCGCAATCTTTTCCACGCGTCCGTCGTACAACTGATCCCCTTCACGGAGAAAATAGGTGCGCGCCTGCGGGTTGGTTACCACGGCAATCATGCCGTTCGGCGCTTTAACGATGCCGTCAAGCCGCAGAGTACTCACTTGCAGACCAGCTTTGCCCGGAGGCAGCACGGAGGTCGCGCGGGCTTGCGCCTGTTGCCGCGCTACCAGCGACTCAAACGGATCGCGCCGCGCAGAAGTTGCTGCTTGCTCGCCTTCCTTCGGCGCGTCTGGATTCACCGCGGTCTCGACAGGCTTGGCTGGCTTGGGAGCCTTCGCCACTTTTTGAGTTGCGGGTTTTGCTGGGGGCTTTTTCGCCGCTGCCGGTGCTGCTGGTTTGCCTGGTTGCGGCGCAGCCGGAGTGGCCTGCGCACGCAGCCCAGGTGCGGCTGCCGCGAGCAAAATCCCTAGTACGAGAGTTAGTGCTGAACGCATAGATCGCTCATTCCCGCTCAAGGGTTATTTCCCCGCCGGCTTGACTGCGGACTTCGCTCCCGGCGCTGCAGAGCTCGGCCCAACGTCAGCTGGCTTGGTAAAGAAAGTCGTTGCCGTAAAAATTGCAGATACCGTGGTGCCAGGCCGTATCGGATATTTCGTGCCCTTCGACTTATCTGGATCAGCAAATTCCAAATCGCCTACGTTGATGATTCTCGACAACCGGCCCAACCGCCCGAAAAAGTCCATCAGGTTGAAGTACGGCCCGTCCGCTTGCACTTCGAATGGCATCTCATAGTGAAAGTCCCGCGGGACGATCGCTTGCGCTGTTAGCCGCCGAAGCTGAACGTTGGAAGCGCTCGCTGCGCCTTGCAGCAGGCGAATGAATTCATCGGTCTCTTTTTCTTCCGGAACGATGGTCTTCAGCGTGTCCAGTTGCTTCGAGAGCGCATCCATTTGCTGCTTCAATTCGCCATAGCGCTGCCTGTAAACTTGCAACTGCTGCACTTCGGTATTCAAAGTAGAGCGCTGCTGAACGGCCTTGTCGACGGCATCGCGTTCCTGAGCCACTGGCGAAAGAGGAATGTAGACTCCCAGGAGAAGCACCACGACCGCGATGGCCACTGCCACCAGACCTTGCATGAACACCGACATGTCACGAAACGGATTGGCCATGGTCGTCCCTTATCCCTTCTTCGCCGGAGTCGCGGCTGGCGCGGCTTTCGTCGGCACGTTGGCCGGCTTCGCCTGCGCCGGGGGTGCTGCAACTGGCTGCGGCGGAGTGATTTCAGCGGACAACTGGAAATTGAATGTCTGCACGGCGCTGGTCTTGTCGTCCTGCTTCGTTTCCTTGATTTCCACCTTCTGGAAGTAGCCCGACCGTTTCAAGGCGGTGATAAAATTGGCCACTGCGTTGACGGAAGCCGACGAACCCTCAACCGTTAGGGTCGATCCCTTCCGTGTCATGGTCGTCAGCCAAAGATTTTCTGTTCTGGAAACTGTGTTCGCCACCATGTCGAGCAGGTCTTGCCCGCCGGTACGGTCGCGCTGCAGCTGTTCAATGGTCGATACTCTCTGTTGCAGAACCTGCTTCTGTTTATCAAAAGCCTCGACCTGCTGCTTGATACTCTCGAGGTCGGTCTTCTGCGCCTGCAACGTCTTGATTTTGGTGTTTTCAGCGTTGAGCTGTTGCTGCCATGAGTAGTACAGGAAACCAAGAACGAGAACGCCGAGAACCAAGCCGGCGCCGATGAAAAGCACGGGAAGCGCTGCCCCCGTATCGACGGGCCTGCGCGATGCTTTAGGCCGAATTTGTCCGAGAAGGTTTATGCGAATCATGGTTAGTCAAAGCTCCTCAGTGCCAGACCCACGGCAATGGCCAGCCGCGGCGACATCTCGCGGATTTGGTCATCGCTGTGCCGGCTGGGATTGACGAGCACTTTCCGGAAAGGATTCAACTCCTCGACAGGCATCGCAAATTCTTCTCTGAGTAAATCCACTAAGCCAGGGACGCGCGCCGTTCCCCCTGCTACGACGATTCGCTGAATATTTTCGCCGCTCGCCGTCGCCCGGAAGAAGTCAAATGTCTTTTGAATTTCCAGCGTCAGAATGTCCGAAACGCTGCGCAAAATCTGTTGCTTCTGCTCGTCGGTCACGCTGGGGAGCGTATCGCCTTTCTTCAAGCGCTCCGCATCCTCAAAGCTTAGGTCCAATTCTTTCTGCAGCGCGTCCGTATACTGGTTTCCGCCAACGCTGACGTCGCGCGTGAACAGTGGAACTCCACCGCGGACGATATTGATGTTCATTACGCTTGCGCCGATGTTTAGCAACGCCACGGTCTGTCCGGCATCTGGTTCGTAATTCACTTCGAAGCAGTTCTGCAAGCCGAACGCATCGATATCTACAACCACTGGTGTTTTGCCTGCCTGCGCCAGGACGTTCGTGTGGTTCAGAATCTTGTCCTTCTTTACCGCTACCAGCAGGACGTCCATTTGCGCGTCCATCGACTCCAACAACTGATAGCTCAGGTTCACGTCCGCAATGTCGAACGGGATATGCTGGCTAGCTTCCGAAGGAATCCGGTCATACAACTCTTCCTCGGTCATCAAAGGAAGCGGCACCCTCTTCACAATCACTGAGTGTCCGGAAACGGAAGTCGCCACGTTCTTCGTTTTCACCCTCTGCGCGTCGAAAATCTTGCTGATTGCGTTGGCCACCTGCGGCGCGTCCATGATCGCGCCGTCCACGACGGTGTCCTGCGCCAGCGATTCCATACCAAAGCTAACAAGCTCGTAGCCGGCCTTCGTCGCCTTCAACTCGACTGCTTTGATCGAGCTTGAGCCGATGTCCAGCCCTACCAGCTGCCTTGATTTTTTGCCCATTCCCAACATGTTTCGGCCTCTTTCGCCTTCACTATCGGCAAACTATCGGCGCCTCGCATGCGCCTGGCTCATTTTCCGTTCCATCCAGCGGTCCAGAATCGTCTTACGCAGTTTCCAACGATTACCTAATTTGAACGCGGGAATTTCGCCCTCCGTGATGTAACGGTACAGGGTATCCGGGGAGATCCCCAGATACTGCGACGCCTGTCTCACATTCATCACTTCACGCGATTCATTCACGAGGAACGTCACCCTGGCGCCTGAACTGACGCCAAACCCCACCACTGCCAAGTGCACCCCTGCTGCGCTGCGGATGGTTCGAGGTGCGGCCCGTGCAAGCTTTATGACATTCAGAACCTCAGAGCGTCAAGGGATTCTGTACCGGAGTTGCCTTAAAACTACCCCTATTCGTAGGCAGTTCTGGGGTATTCGGGGAGGTTGATACTATAAATTGTGTATGGCTTTAAGACTAACCACCACTAATTGTATTTTTCTGGCGTTCCCGCCTGTCCTGATGGACGGTTATCCTTTGAAGTCAATCACCCGCATCTCGTTCACGCAATTTTACAATTGCAGCGTTTTCCAAATCGCTGCGACGCGCGCGCGCGTTCCTTCATCCATTTTGATTTCATCCGGCCACGGACGCGTGAATCCTTCGGATTCCCACTTGCGTGTTGCATCGATTCCCATTTTTGAACCGTAATCTTGCAGGCGCGACGCGTGGTCTAGCGTATCCTTCGGCCCAAACGAAAACTGCACGTCGCGCTCGGGGTCCAGTGCGCACAATGCTTTCCACACAACCTCGTTGTAGTTGTGCACGTCCACATCGTGATCCACGACCACTATCACTTTTGTGAACATCGCTTGCCCCAGAGACCAGATCGCATTCATTATTTTCCGCGCGTGGCCCGGGTACGACTTGCGAATCGCCACAATCATCAAATTGTGAAAAATTCCTTCCGCGGGCATCGCTACATCTGTAATTTCCGGATACTGCATCTTCATCACCGGCAGAAAAACGCGCTCGACCGCGTATCCCATGTAATAGTCTTCCTGCGGCGGCGGCCCCACCACGGTCGTCAGATATATTGGCTCCTTCTTGTGCGTCACGCATTCCACATGAAACACGGGATACTCCCCTTCGAGAGAATAAAATCCCGTGTGATCGCCAAACGGTCCTTCCGTCCGCATCTCATTCAAATTCACATAGCCTTCAAGGACAATCTCCGCGTTCGCAGGGACCTCGAGATCATTCGTTTCGCACGGAACCATTTCCAGCGGCTCGCGGCGCAGAAATCCGGCGAACATCATTTCGTCCAAATCCGGCGGAATCGGCAGCATTCCGGATAGCGCCGTTGAGGGGTCCGCTCCGATTGCCACGCTTACTGGAATGCGCCCTTCCGGACTCTTTGCCCGCGCGCGCCGGAAATGCTCCGCCCCGTGCTTTTGCGTCTGCCAATGCATGCCCGTGGTGCGCTCGTCGTACACCTGCATGCGATACATCCCGACGTTTCGTTTTCCCGTCTCTGGATTTTTCGTGAACACCAGCGGAAACGTAATAAAGCGACCGCCATCCTGCGGCCAGCATTTCAAGATTGGGAAATCAAAGAGGTTAATGTCGTTACCGTGATGCATCACCTCTTTGCATCCGCCAGTCTTCACCGTCTTCGGAAAAAACGACCCCAGCTCCGCCAGCCTTGGCAACATCTTGATTTTGTCGAAGAATCCCTGGGGCGTCTCCATCTTCAGAAAACCTTGAATGCGCGTTGCCACTTCGTCCAATTCGCCCACTTCAAAGGCCAGCGCCATCCGCCGCACGCTTCCAAACGTGTTCACCAATAACGGCACGCGCGAGCCCTTTGGCTTCTCAAACAGCAGCGCGGGCCCCACGCTATCCGGCAGGCGATTTTTGTCGCGCGCGATTCGCTGCGTTACTTCGGTGATTTCCAGAATGGGGTCAACCTCAGCGCGAATCCGCTTCAGTTCCCTTTCCTCCTCCAGTTTCTGGACGAACTCCCGCAAATCCCGATACGCCAATTCTATTCCTCCCCTTCTCAACTTTTGCTATCAACTGGGTGGGCAACCCGAATGGACGACTTTAGCATGGCAGTGTGTTGGCAAGGAAACGCAGTCGCTAACAAAAACAACTTTCTTCACTGCACGTGAGCGTCGAAGACGCCAGTTTCGACTTGCCCAGCGCGCTTGACCTGCACAAAAATTCTGTAATCTCCGGCCTTCGGAAAGCCGTATGGAAAGCTAACTTCCGCGGACACCGGAGCAGGCATGGGCATCGCCATACCAGTCGGCATCACGCATTGGTCTGTAATCCCACAGGTTCCTTTCGGCGCCCCATTCGCCAACTCCAGCGCCGCCATCGAAGCAGATCCTGCCGGATGAATGTGCGCAAATACGCTCATATCCGCACTCACGAACTCCGCGTGCCCAGCCATGCCCATGTACGGCTCCATGTCTTTCGCGGGGTTCCCATCCTTATCCTCAACTCGAAACTTGAAAACCATCGCCGTATTCGCAGCAAGCGGCGCACTTCCCTTTTCCCAGACAATCCGCCCGCTGTCCGCAAGTTGCGCGACGCTTACATCGCCTGTCTGCGCGGCCAAGGCAGGTCCCGACCACATCGAGTCGTCTCCCGCAAGTGGTTTCCCATTGATCTGCGGCAAATCAATCTGTCCCACTAGCGTCCACGGAAATCCGTCCTTATCCACAATGTCCGCGAACACTTCGTAATGCCCCGCGGACATACTCGGCAGATCCTCCACAAACGAACCGCTCTCTCCTCGCTCTGGATGCAAATGCCACATGCGCTCCATCCCCGGCGCGCCTACCAGAAACAAGTGCATCAAGTGGTTGTGGTCAGGGATGATATCTTCCATATTCACTTCTTTCGACCACGCCGGGTCCTGCCCCTTGGCTCGGATCACCAGCCGGTTTCCATTTTCGAGCTGCGACACGGCCTGCGGCGGTTTGAAAAAACTAACTGTTCGCTTGTAGTTCGTTGCTTCCGCGCCCCACCACGCCCTTCCGAGAAAAAGAATTCCAACCACAACCACCGCGGTAATTACCATCACAATTCTCGCCCGACGATTCTTCGCTGGCGATGGTATTTCGCCAGGCTCCAGATTTCCCTCCCGCGCCGCCGCTCCCGCGATGAACACCAGCCCCACCGCCAGAAACACCATCAAAAATCCCAGCAGTCCTCCCAGCGATCTTTCCATTGGGAGCGTTCTCTGCGCGAACGCCGGCACGGGTACCGCAAGCTCGCCTTTCCCTTTGCTGCCTTCCACCGAAACGCGCACCTTCAGCGCTCCAGATTCCATCAGCCACAAACTTCCTGTAAAAAACTGTGGATCCTGTTTCGACCGCTGCGCCAGGTCAGGAGTCGGCGGATAGTTAGACCCCGCCCCGCTCAACCGCATTGGCACAATCTCGATCTTCTCCACGTCATTCGCCGCGCTTCGCACCTCAATCTCCGCGATTCCCGGAATCACTTGAGGAACCCGCACCGTCACATAAAGGTGATACGGCCCTGCATCCCCTTCAAAAAAAATATCCGAACTTCCAACGTGCGCGTTCATAGAAACCGCCGCCACCAACACAAGTACAAAAATGCCGGTCATCCGTCGATGCATGAAGAGCTCCTCAATTCAATTCGTGTTCAACTCAAGAGTGGCTTAGAGAAAAGCGAGAACTGCCCCACTCTTAGCTCACCTTCGCATCCGCCGCATCCAGTCGCCCCACGCAAATCCCAGCCGCGCCGTAAGAACGCTGAACACCAGAGCCAGCACGATCAGCTTCCAGAAATGTCCGGCCGTTTCGTCGCCGTTAAATTTGTATGGATCATAAAGAAGATTCGCCGGGTCAAAATACGCAAAGTATGCCATCCCGAAAATCCGATTGCGCGCTGCGGGCGACATCAGAAAATTCGCGAACGGCCATTGCACCGCCAGAAAACTCAGCACAAATACCGGTCCCGTCACCGCCGCGAGCTTCCATTTTCCCCACTCCCCCCTCTTGCGCCACAAAAGATCCAGCACAATCGCGGGGACAATCAGCAGCAATGGAAAATGCAGCGGAACCAAATGCGTAATGTGTTGATAGACCGGCCCCAGCTTCGGCTCGGCCGGAAACAACGGCAGGATCCATTCAAACGCCAACAATATTGTTGTATAAATCCCTGCGACCGCGGTGCAGCCCCACCGCAACTGCGACGCCCATGCAGGCGCGATCAACACCGCAGGAATCGCAATGGCCACCGCCAGGTAGCAGGCCGCTTTGTGCATCTCGCTAGGCCACGTGCTGGTCGTCAGAATCGTCCCCATCTGCGCCACGCAAGTCGCCCCAATATAAAGCAAGAGAAATCCAAGCGTCCGGCGCACTCTCTCGGTCGCGCGGCTCATCAAACCCGCCATCAGCGCCATCAAGCCGATCTTGATCGTCAGCGAACCCAGCGACAGCAATGTGTGCGGCGGGCTAACAATCTTCACGTCCAGGCCGTACGCGTTGTGCCACCAATTGTCGAATGGTGCCGACGTGAGCATCGCGATGCAACCCCAGACTGCGATGAACGCGCCCAACGGCCCGCGGAATCCCCAAATCTTCACCGACGCGTCCTGCGTTACTGCATCGCGCCCAAATGTCACGGTTAAAATCATGTAGGCGCACGCGATTCCTACCAGCACGCCGGTCATCTGAATCATGATGTGCGCCGGCGTCCAGAACGTGTCCCGCCCGATCGACATGTGCCACGAAATGTCCCACGGCCCGCCGATCGTCCCGCACACAACGCCCGCAACCATGCACCAAATTGTCCATGGCACAGACTCTACTTTCGCCGTAGTCCCCCCGCCAACGCGCGCCGACATCGGTGGCCTCGCTATATGTTGTCCAAAAGGGATCGATTGCCCCATCGCTTGCCACTCCTTCGTCGCCACCACTCGCGGCTTTTTTGCGGCCTTGCCGCGAGTCTACACCCCGCCGGTCATTCTGCAAACCAACTACGGGCCCGTTCGACTCGCCAACTATCCCTGAATTACGCATGCCATCCCATTTTGTTTCCCTACCCCTGAGCTATACGGAACATTCGCCCATCCTCTTCGTATGTAATAGTGCGGGTTAGGCCAGGCAACTCCTTTGCGTAATGTCCGGCCCGGGGGACCCAACGATGAAAACTTTCTTAGTCCATCTGAAGCAAGTCTTCCGCCGCCTCGCGCACGCGCCGCTCTTCACCGCCATCACGCTCATCACGCTCGCCGCTGGCGTTGGTGGTAACACTGTCGTCTTCAGCGTCCTCGAAGGCGTCCTCCTCAAGCCACTCCCCTATCCGAAACCCAACGAATTGATCGGCGTCTGGCACGCCGCTCCCGGCATCAACATCACCGACCTCAACATGGCGCCCTCCAACTATTTTATCTATCGCGAACAAAATCAATCCTTCCAGGACATTGGTATCTACAACCGGGACGCCGTCAGCATTACAGGCCTTGCCGAACCCGAACGCCTTGACGCACTCGATGTTACTGACGGCACCCTTCCCTTGCTCGGGATTCCGCCCATGCTGGGCCGCTCCTTCACGCACCAGGACGATTCGCCCGGTTCACCGGACACCGCAATGATCACGTACGGATTTTGGAAAAAGAAATTCGGAGGCTCCAGCTCCGCCATCGGGCAATCCATTACGTTAGATGGCAAGCCGCGCGAAATTATTGGTGTGCTTCCTCAACGGTTTCATTTTCTCGATTGGAACGATCCAGCAGTCATACTTCCCCTCAAGTGGGACCGCAACAAAACCTTCCTCGGCAATTTCAGCTTCGAAGGGATCGCCCGACTCAAACCCGGCGTCACCATGGAGCAAGCCAGCGCCGACATAGCTCGCATGTTGCCCATCGTTTCGCGCACCTTTCCTGCCCCTCCTGGTTTCAGTGCCAAGATTTTTGACGACGCCCGCATCGGCCCGAATCTCCGTCCGTTGAAAACCGACGTCATTGGCGACGTTGGTAGCACGCTCTGGGTGCTCATGGGCTCCATCGGTCTCGTCCTGCTCATCGCTTGCGCGAACGTTGCCAATCTTCTTCTGGTCCGCGTCGAGGGCCGGCGCCAGGAACTTGCCGTTCGTTCTGCTCTCGGCGCGAGCCCTTACCGCATCGCGGGCGAGCTTCTCCTCGAAAGCATCACTCTCGGTTTTCTCGGCAGCGCGCTCGGATTGGGACTTGCTTACTCGGCCTTGCGCATCCTGGTCCTCATTGCACCCGATGGCCTTCCGCGCATCAACGAAATTGGCATCGACGGCCCCGTCCTGCTCTTCACCTTCGCCATCTCCCTTCTCGCCAGCGTGCTCTTCGGCTGCATTCCAATCTTCAAATATGCAGGCGTCAGACTCAGCACCGGCATTCGCGAAGGCGGCCGCGCCAACAGCGGCAGCCGTGAACAGCACCGCGCTCGCAGCGTTCTCGTCGTCGTGCAAGTCGCTCTCGCGCTGGTTCTGCTCATCTGCTCGGGCCTCATGATCCGCACGTTCCGTGCGCTCACCCACGTCAATCCCGGCTTCTCGCAGCCCGCGCAACTGCAAACCTTTCGCATTGGCATTCCAGATAATCAAGTTAAAGACGACGAGAGCGTCGTCCGCACGTTCGACGAAATGCGCAACAAAATCGCCGCGATTCCCGGCGTCTCTGCTGTCACCATATCCACGTCGTTCCCGATGGACGGCAACTCCAGCAATGACCTCGTCTTCGCGCAAGATCGCGCTTACTCCGAAGGACAAATTCCGCCGATTCGCCGGTTCGCCCATGTCATTCCCGGATTCTTCGCAACCGACGGCACTCCCCTCGTCGCCGGTCGGGACTTCAGTTGGACGGACATCTACCAGAAGCTTCCGGTCGCCATCATTTCCGAAAATTTTGCTCGCGAATATTGGGATTCCCCTGCCAACGCTATTGGCAAGCGCATTCGCGTCGCCTCCACCGACGACTGGCGCGAAATCATCGGCGTCGCCGCCAATGTCTATGGCGACGGCGTCAGCAAAACTCCTCCGTCCATGGTTTATTGGCCCATTATGCGAGCCAACTTCGAGGGTCAGGCTCACGTGGTCGAGAGCTACGTGGCCTTTGGCATTCGCAGCCCCCGCGCCGGTTCGGAAGCCTTCCTTAAAGAAGTCCGCGAAGCCGTTTGGTCCGTTAATCCCAATCTGCCGCTCTCCAGCATTCACACCATCGAAAATTTCTACACGCGCTCCATGGCACGCACGTCGTTCACTCTCATAATGCTCGCCGTTGCAGGCGGCATGGCGCTGCTCCTCGGCGTCGTTGGCATCTACGGCGTTATCGCTTGCTCCGTCTCGCAGCGCGTCCGCGAAATCGGCATTCGCATGGCTCTCGGCGCTCAACAACAGTCCGTCACCGGAATGTTCATCCGCTACGGACTGATCCTCACCGGCATCGGCGCCGCCTTCGGCCTGGTCGCCGCCGCCATCGTCATGCGGCTAATGTCCTCGCTCCTCTTCCACGTCAACCCCGTCGACCCCATCACCTACGCCGCCGTAACGCTCGGCCTTGTCTTCACGGCGTTCATAGCCAGCTATTTGCCCTCGCGCCGCGCCGCCACCGTCGACCCCGTCGAGGCCCTCCGCGCAGAGTAAAGCGCCCAATCGTCACAGGCGAACGCACAATTACGCGCTTCCCGTCGACACCCGTCGAGACCGCGACAACCCGTCGAGACCGCGACACCCGTCGAGACCGCGATTGACAGAATCTTCGCACTTTGCGAAGATTTGCCGGCTGATTGCCTGGATCAATTATAGAAACAAAAAGGTATTCATCCGCGACATTCTGAGCCATGCAGAGTACGACAGGGAGAATTGGAAACGTGACTGCGATTGCGATTGAAAAATACAATATCAAAGGCTTCCCCGCGCCCCAGCCCATCGAATCGGAGGCTCAGAATGACTATTACACCGAGGTGCTCTACAACCTCGAACGCCGCACTAAGCTCTCCGCGGCGGAAGAAAAATACGCTGAACTCCTGACCGTCCTGATTGAAGTTTACGAAGAGGAACACTATCCCATTCGCGCGGCGTCACCCGTCGAAGTCCTCTCCGAGTTGATGGCCGCGAACAACCTCAAGCAAAAAGACCTTGCACCCCTCTTCGGCTCTGAAAGCATCGTCTCGGAGATCCTCAACCACAAGCGCGAACTCAACAAACATCAAATAGAAAAACTCAGCCGTCGCTTTAACGTTTCTCCCGCAGTTTTCTTCTGAAATTCTCCTTGCCGTCCGCTCAATTGGGACGCGCCACTAAGCTTCAGTCCCCGGTCGCCCGCACTCTGTCCCTCGACTGCAATGCGCCCGTAATGGCCCTGTAACACTTTCCACCTACTCTTCAACGGGATTTTAGCGTGTGGGGCAGAGCCAGCCGGACTCTATAAATCCAAATTCGTTCGTTATGGAGAACAGATGAAGAAGTCATTTCAAGCCGCAATCATTTTGTCTGCCTTACTCGCAACTCTCGCTGTCTCGGCAGTTGCAGGGCCTGGTCCGGGAAAATCCCCACGCCCGTTTGGCGACGGCGATCACGACCGTCGCATTAAGCACGTCTTTGTAATCGTTCTCGAAAACGAAGGCTATGACGTCACCTTCGGCCCCAACTCGAAAGCTCCTTATCTTTCGCAAACTCTGCCCACCCAAGGAGTGCTGCTCACGCAATACCATGGCACCGGCCACGTCAGCCTGGACAATTACATCGCCATGCTCAGCGGCCAGGCCGCCACCCCTCAAACGCGCAACGATTGCACCACCTACGCCGACTACATTCTCACCGGTGTCACGCCAGACGGCCAAGCCATCGGCACGGGCTGCGTCTATCCCGCCTCCATCAAGACTTTGCCCGATCAACTCAACGCCATCGGCAAAACCTGGCGCGGCTACATGGGAGACATGGGCAACGATCCCACTCGCGAGTCAGCGACTTGCGGCCATCCGGCTCTCAACACTGCCGATCTCACGCAATCCGCCGAAGCCCCATCCGCTTCCGTCCCGCTCGGCGATCAATATGCTTCGCGCCACGATCCCTTCGTCTATTTCCACACCATCATCGATTCGCCCGATTGCGGCAAGAACGTCGTCAATCTCACCCAGCTTCCGTTGGACCTCGCACATGAGGAAACCACGCCCAACTTTGTGTTCATCACTCCAAATCTCTGCGACGACGGCCACGACGCTCCCTGCAAGAACGGCCAGCCCGGCGGACTCGTCTCCGCGGACGCCTTTCTTCAGAAATGGATTCCGCTGATCGAGGCTTCCAAGGCCTACCAGCGCGATGGGCTCATCGTGATCAACTTCGACGAGAGCGATCTCACCATCCAAGCCAGCGCGAACGGCGTTTTGACCATCTCTGCCCAAGGCCTGTTCTGCTGCAATGAACAGCCTGGCCCGAATCTCGCCCCATTTCCGCAGACAACGAACATCACCCCGACCATCTCGCTCACTTTCCAAAATTACGGCGGTGACCGCACCGGCGCCGTCCTACTTTCGCCCTTCCTGAAGCCCGGCACAGTCTCCAACACCCCGTTCAATCACTATTCGCTCCTGAAAAGCCTCGAAGACATCTTCGACACAGACGAATATCTGGGCTATGCAAGCCAACCCGGCCTGGTCGGGTTCTTCGGCTGCGTCACTTCCGACATACCCGCAAAAGACCGCGACCAGTTTCCGCGCTGCGAAAACCACTAACTCCATACTCCGCGTCTCTCCCTAAACAATGAGGCCCTCGACGATCGGAACGTCGAGGGCCCTTTCTTTTTACAGATTCCGGCACTGACAAGTTCGGACGAACAGTTCATTTAATCTGCTCGCACTTCCGATTTGAGGAGCTATCCTGATGAACAAATGCGATCCAGTTGAACAGACATTCAGTAAGACATCACTGTAATCGTCAATAACGCGAGCAGGTTCTCAGACGAACCCTTGGTCCACAGATAGCCACTTGCATATGACCTAGGCCAGGGGCAGAATCCGCCGTGCGCTCCTATGCCTCAGCCGGAGGATGATTTTCGGAGTCTTCGCGCGTTCGCGCCGGTGCTCGCCCTACTGGCGATCTGCGTTCTCATTAATTATGTTGATCGCGGCAACCTCTCGATTGCCGCACCTATGCTGAAAAGTGAGTTGCGTCTTTCTGCCACGCAACTCGGGATTTTATTTGCGGCATTCTTCACAAGTTACACCGCAATGCAATTCGTTGTCGGTCGGCTCATTGATCAGTTCAACGTCAACCGTGTTTTAGCGGCCGGATTCCTAATCTGGTCTCTGGCCACTGCGGCAACCGGCCTTGTGCGGGGATTTGCCCTGCTGCTGTCGATGCGGCTGATTCTCGGCGTCGGGGAGTCCGTCGCCGTACCCGCTTCATCGAAAATCCTGGCGCGATATTTGCCGGAACACCATCGCGGGTTCGCCAGTGGCGTCGTCATGTCGGCGTTGCGGTGCGGTAATGCGGTGGGCACCTTCGGTGCAGGATTTCTGATGGCAAAGTTTGGCTGGAGGCCTGTGTTCATTGCGATCGGCTTGGTCAGTCTACTGTGGCTACCTGCGTGGGCGAAGTATATGCCGAACGACGGCCGAGTCATCGGGCAATCTCTCACGGCAACCCCAGGTTTCGCTGAAATCTTCAGGCAAAGGTCTTTTTGGGGCACTTCCGCCGGCCAGTTTTGCTGTAATTATCTGTTCTATTTCATGATCACCTGGCTCCCCACCTACCTTGTGTTCGAGCGCCATTTGTCCATGACAACGATGGTTTGGGTCGCCGGTATGTACTACTCGGTGGATGCTGCATCAGCCGTCGCAACCGGGCTGCTCCAGGATTTCTGGATTCGCAAAGGATACACGCCCACTTTTGTGCGCAAGTTCGCCATGGCGATCGGATTCTCTATTGCGGCGGTCGCGGTCATCGGCTCGGCTGTTGCTGGCCCGCACACATATGTGCTCTGGCTGATGGCGACAGGCATCGGCTGCGGAATGACTTCACCAGGCATCTTCACATTCTGCCAGACGCTGGCCGGACCACATGCGGTCGGAAGATGGTACGGTGCGCAAAATGGCTTCTCCAACTTCGCGGGCGTAGTAGGGCCTGCCCTGACGGGATTCGCTTTCGAGAAGACTGGAAATTTTCTATTGCCATTTGCGATTACCTCCATGCTGTGTGTGGTGGGCGGTCTCGCCTGGGTGTTTATAGTCGGACGCATCGAACAAGTAAGTTGGGCACCCAAACGCGAGGCTTCCAGCGCGCAGCCATCCGTCAAGGCTAGAAGCTAACAGTGATTTCGATTGTTGAAGAGACTGACAAACTACGCGAGCACAAGTGGTGTCAGGCGTTAGGTTCGGAATTCTATTAAATCCGTTTCTCACCAACAATCGACGTGACAGGGCCAGGTAAATCCTGTAAGTCGCGTTAGTGGACAAGTTCTTTTCAACCCCATTCCACACTTTTCCGATACGGCGTTAATCAGGAGCTGAGCAACCAAGCTGCACGAAAAATCGGGCAGGGCGGCTGACCTCATCTGCATTTGGCAACTATCAAGGTGATGTCGTCGGTCTGTTCATGAGGACTGAACCTTCGAGCCTGATCTGCAACTGCTCCCATTAGCTCCGGCAGGGATAGCTGAGAATGTTGCCGGGCGGCTTCCAGCAGACGCGCTTCACCAAATTCTTCTCCGTCACCATTCAGGGCTTCAGTAACACCATCGGTGTAAAGCAGGATGGAGTCGCCTGCAGTCAGTTCGCGTTCTTCCATCCTGCACTCCCACTTCTCGAACAAACCAACTACTGTGCAGGTTGATTCCAGCCGTTCCAAGGTATCGTCGCTGCGAAGAAGCAAGGCAGGCGGATGGCCACAATTCGAGTAGCGCAGCTTCCGCGTATCATCGTCGTATTCGGCAAAGAACAGGGTAGCGTAATCCCCGTCAGCTGTGTTTTCGTAAAGCAACTGATTCACCGACCGCAGGAATCGTTCGGGCTGCTCCCAAGCCGTCGCGCATTGGCTCCGCAGAGCGGCTTGGAGATTGGCCATAAGCAGAGCGGCACCGATGCCTTTGCCAGCAATGTCCGCTAACACCAAACCGAGTCTTCGGCTGCCGAGGTCAAGAAAGTCGTAATAGTCTCCACCGACCATCCGAGCGGGATGGCAAATTCCGGCGTAGACTAGCGTTCGAGTCGGCGGCTGGCGCTGCGGAAACAAGCGGTTCTGGACTTGCTTGGCGATTGCCAACTCATGAGCAGCCTGACGCTCCGCTTGTAACCTGGCGGCCTGTGCGCGGCGCTCTTCTTCCAGCGAGCGCGTCGCCTGATCGAACTCAATCAGCGAGAAACTGTTTCCGTCGACATCTTCAAAAAGCGCGTATCTGGCTTGCCCGCTTCCCCAGGAAGGTTCCGTCGGTGGCAGCGAAAAATGAACCCCGCGTCTCGACCATTCTTCGAAGACACTACGTACGTCTTCGGTAAGAAAAGCGAATCCGGTGTTTTGGCCGATGCGTTGCTTTTCCGCCGATCCTTCCGGCGGAACAACCAGCGCGATCCCGGTCAGGCCAGCGCCTATTGTCCCAGGAAGCCAACCTGCCGCTGTCGGAGCAACCACGATCCACCGCAGACCCTCCGGAGCTGGCATGTCCACAACCGCCTCGAAACATAGCTTATCCACGAAGAACCGGCGACTTCGCTCCTGATCGCGAACCCAGAGCGTTGCAAAATTTAAGCGAAGAAAGGGCTGCAACAGTGCCGCTCGGAGCGCCGCGGCGTGGGGACCAAGCACTCCTTCGGGATCTGCTGAGCGTTCCATCGAGAGCAATTATTCCACAGAGTTCGAATGGAAGTCCCGTGGCCCATGCGATTGTCGGGATCTGCCAAAAAATTGGTCATCGGCGAAAGGCCGCGTCGGAGAGTGCGGCTCAGCCGCGGTTCCGAATCCATTTGTGCCAGCTCAATGGGACCTCTTCTGAAAACGAACCAGGAGCGGACCAGGCACACTCACAATTACTAAAGAACTAACTTCGGCGAAAGCGTCCTGTTCGCAGAGCGTGACGAAGTGATATCTCAAAACCGGACGGGGCTGCACGCCAACATTGTTTTGCTATCCACCCCGATTCACGACTTTTGAGCCGCGAGGCAGTCAGTTGGGCTATTCCGTAGCGAACTGCTTGGCGTACTCGGCTCTCAGCCGCTGCCAGCCTTCAAATTTCATTACATCTCCACCGGTGATGCGGCCGATGGGAGTTCCGCTGAGAAGACGATCCAGTACATCGAAAGCAATATGCCAGCCCGCCGCACCCCACGAGATAAAGCGCCTATCGATGCTGTGCCACAATGTCAGACGCGTGCCGCCACTGTAAGCTTCGAGTTCCCACCGGGTATCGTTGTACTCAAGCAGCTTGGGAGCGTCGGCTCGCGTCACTGTTGTTTCCAGTGGCGTGGGCGTTCCCACCCAGGTGAGCTTTACGGTTCCAACAGTACCCAGGTTCCCATCGCTCTCAAAGGGCGCCCACTCGCGCAGGTGCGCAGGGTCGGTAAGCGCCTGCCAGACATTTTCCGGCGAGTGGCGCAGTTCTCTGACGAGAATGAGCGTCCACTTGTCTTTTTGTACCCCATCCTTGATTACTTGCGCCCCGCTGGCCGGACCTGGGGTGTATTGCTCGTGATCGGTCATCTTCTTCTCCACGGCTTCCTTTTCGTTGGTGTCGATTGATCCATGCGGTAAGGTGGCGTTCAAGAGCATTCGCGTGAGCCTACCAGAACCGACGGAAGGGAGCCAGCCATGCATCCACATCGCGGATGACAAACATTTTCAGAGTGACGGGCAGCCGAACTAACAGCCGCCACTAGGACGTGTAGCCTGGTAAACGGAGATTGGGGTCCTGCCAGATTTCACTTGATTGCATAACAATGTGGGCTCCTCGACCCGAGCGAATGTGTCAGCTAGTCGGAGTCAGCCGAGGCCGGAAGAGTTCGAGCGAGAGGCGAATACAGCAGTGAGTTCTGTTGGAGCAACCGTGAGTTTTTTGAGGTATGGGGAGATCTATCAGTCCGATGCGGGAAGAAACAACAGCGGGGAGCGACCCAAGGATCGCCCCCTGGCTCATCGTTCCGATGAGTCTCCAGCTGGTTATTCCTCGGCGAGTTGCTCTCCAGCAGAGCTCGCCTCCGCTTCACCAGCCGAGTTCATCCTGAAGGAGAAAAGGAAGTTTGAGAAGGAAAAAATCCATGGAACGGCATGTGTGCCACTTCCAAACTGTCTCAAAAGAGGGGATCACCCCAGTAGACTGTCTATCGATGACCGCAGGCTCGGGAGAAGGGAGCCGGACATGATGCTTATAGGGGTAGATTACCACCCGAGTTTTCAGACCATTGCATTTTTGTTTGAAGAGACTGGTGAGTGTGGTGAACAGGAACTGAACCACAGTGATGGACGGGCAGAGAAATTTTATCGGGACCTGAAGCAGCGAGGAATCTGCGTGCGGGTAGGAATGGAGGCTACCGGATATTCACGCTGGTTCGAGCGACTGCTGGCAGAGTTGGGGTTCGAGGTATGGATCGGTGACCCAGCGGAGATCAAGACGAAGCGAGTCAAGAAGAAGAAGACCGACCGCGAAGATGCCCGACTTATGCGGAAGCTGCTGCTGGAAAATCGGTTTCCGCGAATCTGGGTGCCGGATCCAGAGAATCGAGATCTGCGACAACTGTTGTGGCACCGTCATCGGTTGGTGCAGATGCGCACGCGAATCATGAATCAACTGCAGGCGCTGGCGATGAACGAGGGCTACCGCTGGAAGAAAAAACTGTTCAGCGAACAAGGACGAGCTCAGTTAGAGAAGCTCTCGTTAGCTCCTTGGGCCAGTCGGCGCCGGCAAGAGTTGTTGGAGCTGTTGGACCGCCTGAATCCGACCATTGAGGAGTTAACCGCAGCTGTCGAGCGGGAAGCTCGGAAGCGACCCGCGGTGCAGCGACTGATGACGCATCCTGGCGTGGGTCCGCTTACAGCACTTGCCTTCGTGCTGATCATTGGAACTTGGGAACGTTTTCCACGTGGCAAGCAGATCGGCAACTACGTCGGGATGATTCCCAGTGAGGACTCCAGTGCGGGCAAGCAGCGATTGGGGCACATTAGCAAGCAGGGCAATTCCTTACTGCGCTTCTTGCTGGTGGAGGCGGCTCAAGCAGCAGCACGGTGCAACCCAGACTGGAGACGTCGCTACATTCACCTGGCGATGCGTCGGCACAAGAGCATTGCCAAGGTAGCGATGGGGCGCAGGCTGGCGGTTCGGTTGTACTGGATGTGGCGGAATGGTTGTGAGTATTCGTCGTCGTTAGAGTTCGGTTCGTACGCGGGACAGCCCGGTACCGTACATGGTGTGAAGTAGAACGCCGCGCACATGATGGGGCATCCCGCTCCCTGAAAAGGGAGTTTGAATTAGTAATCATGGTCGAAGTAATGATCGAAGAGATGTTTAGGTCGGACTGAAGCCGATCGCTAGATTACGAACGAGCCGTGGTCGTCGATGCAGGAACAAAAAAAAGCAAAGGACAACGAAAGAGAAAAACTCTTTTAGGCGAAAAGAAAGAGGTGTCTTCGAAAAGAGCTTGACAGGCCCGACATTGTTAGAGATGTACGATAAAGCCGTTTGATCGGCATAGGGGCGGCGGTCACCCGCCGACCCCTGCCACACCACCGTGCGTACGGGTCCGTACACGGCGGTTCGAGATGGTTACGCTACTTCACATCCTCCAAATGCGGAAGTCCGAGCGATTTGAAATAGGCTGTGGGAAGCGCGACGGATATGGCCTTGGCGTGGGCAAGGTACCAGGGACCGCGACTGCTACAGGCGGTGTTGCGAGCCAGTTTTGGATGGACCCCCAGTGCCAAGAGAGCTGCCCGACGACGACGGATTGTTTTCCATTGTCGCCAGAGTGCCACACGAAGTCGCGCACGGACCCAGCTGGTAAGTGATCCGAGAATGCGAGGAGTTTCGCAGAAGCCGAAATAACTGCGCCAGCCCCGCATGTATGGGGCTAGTTCCTCCATCGTCGTTTCCAGGCTGACGCCCTTTGCACGTCGTGTGATCTCCCGGACTCGCCGCTTAAAACGGACCAAGGACTTTGGCGCGATTGCGCGCTTGACCTCAGGTCCATCTGTAAAGGTGAATCCGAGGAACTTCCGCTCCTGCGGTCTCGCCACCGCACTCTTGGACTCGTTCACTTTGAGTTTGAGCTTCTGCGTGATGAATCGCGTAATGCTCTTCATCACTCGTTGACCTGCTCGCTCACTTCGCACGTAGATATTGCAATCATCTGCGTATCGAACATAGCGATGTCCACGACGCTCCAACTCTCGATCGAGTTCATCGAGTACGAGGTTACTCAACAGCGGCGAAAGTGGACCCCCTTGGGGAGTTCCTTCCACGCTTGGACTGACTAACCCGTTCTCCATCACCCCAGCGTTCAGGAACGCTCGAATGAGTTTTAACAGCCGCTTGTCCTCGACGCGTTTCGCGACCTGCCCCATCAATTTGTCGTGATTGACTCGATCGAAAAATTTCTCCAAGTCGAGATCGATCACCCAGCCGTAACCTTCCGCAAGGTACAGCTGTGCTTGGGTTACTGCTTGATGTGCGGATCGTCCCGGTCGAAAACCGTAGCTGTGATCGGAAAACGTTGGGTTCCACCGCCGCTGCAGAACCTGCATCACCGCTTGCTGGAGAAATCGATCGAGCGTAGTTGGGATACCAAGCTTTCGCATCCCTCCTCCGTCCGGCTTCTCGATTTCCACACGCCTTACCGGCTGCGGTATATAGGTCCCGTTCAGCAGTTGTTCCCGGATGGTGAGCCAGTGCTCCTTCAGGTAGCCACTGAGTTGGCCGACGGTCCTCCCGTCGATCCCGGCGCTACCTTTATTCGCCTTCACCCGCCGTAATGCCTCCAACAGATTTTCTCGCTCACATACTTCCTCCATGAGTCGGATGGTGTTAGCTGGGCTTTCGAGTTCATGCATCGCCTGACGCGATTCGGTCTCTTCCCTTCCGGCTCGGCGGGCTTCACCCTTCCGTTCGGATAGGAAGTCCAATTTCTTTTGGATGTTCTGCCGCTTGTCGCGCTTGAGATCCATGTCCTACTCGCCTCTCCTCTCGTTCGGGTCTTCAATCACCGTTCCCGGCTCGGCCTATCTGTTGGCTCCACCTTTCGGTATTGGAGTGCCTCACTAGCTTCGCCGACGACGCGATCTACTACACCCTCTGCTGACTTCTGCCCTGCGGTCAGATGGCCTCTCGGCCCTCTCAGTCGCCGAAGCGACACAGGACAGATCTCCCGGGGTAATTCCAGCTGCCTTCTGTGCACAGTCGCCGAATCTACGCTTCGCATCTTTGATGGATTATGGACTTCGCAGTACGTCGCCCGCTCGTCCGACGCTCACGCCTTATATTCGGTTTTTGTTCATCGACTCGCACATTTGCTAGACGCTTCCTTCAGACCTCCCTTGCGGTGATAGCCCTTGCGTCATCGCTAACCCTTCACCTCCATCAGGTTGGGTAGAGGATTTGCACCTCCTAGCTGCTGGACCTGCCCGGCATACGACGTAGCCGTCCGGCGGCGGACGCTTCGCGTGAGGTAGTGGAGCGTTGGTTGCTTGATGGCTTGGATGTAAGTGTGGGTCACAGGAGGTGTTCCCGTGACCCATCTTCGCAAACTGATGCTGGAAGAACTCCAGCTTCGTAATTATGCACAAAATACCATACGCCACTACCTTCGTGCAGTAGAAGATTTTGCTCGACATTTCAACTGTTCGCCAGATCGCTTAGGTCCTCGACACATTCGCGAATATCAAGCCGAGTTATTCCAGAAGCGCAAGTTGTCAGCGAATTCCGTAAGACAACACCTGGCCGCGCTGCGCTTCTTCTACATCAAGACGCTCCGCCGAACCTGGAGCCTTGCCGAAACTCCCTATCCGAAAAAGACCCGTCGCCTGCCGACGATTCTTAGCCGCGAAGAAGTCGCGCAACTCCTTCATGCGGCGCGCACTCCTGGAGAACGCATCCTGCTCATGACCCTCTACGCCAGCGGCGCGCGGAACACCGAACTGACCCACTTGCAAGTCAGCGACATCGACAGTCAGCGCATGGTGGTGCACATCCGTGGCGGCAAGGGCCGCAAAGATCGCGATGTCATGCTCAGTCCCAAGCTACTGGTGGCACTGCGCGCCCACTGGCGTTACTACCATCGCCAATCCAGTACCTGGCTGTTTCCCAGCAACTTTCGCAAGGATCGGCCCATCGATCCGAAAACCGTTTGGTACGCATGTCAGAAAGCCGCCCGGCGCGCCAGCCTCCAGAAACGCGTGTATCCCCATTTGCTTCGCCACTGTTTTGCGACGCATCTCTACGAGGCTGGCACGGATCTCCGCACTATTCAGGTCCTGCTCGGTCATGAAAATCTGAAAGACACCTTGCTTTACGTGCATCTCGCGATACAACGCCTCAACTCCACCGCGAGTCCTTTGGACTCGCTAACACTGAACGACAAGCCGCCTGACGAGAAGTAGATGAGTCGGCCGCCTCTGGAGGTGGCCGATCTGATCCGCGCCGCGGGAGATGCTTTCCTAGAACGAAATCGCCACTGGCTCCAGTGGAAGCACATCAAAGTGTTGCTGGCCATTCGGCGATGTCGTACCGCCGCACTCGGCGGCCATCTCGACGAGTGCACCCGTTGCGGGCATCGGGCCACCATCTCGTATAATAGCTGCCTTATGGGGAGTTTTTTCTAATGGGGAGTGGAGCGCGGGAATCTGCGCAGGGCGGCCTTTTCGAACAGGGTTGGGCGGGCGGCGACTCACCATAACTTCAGGGGCTTTGCTACGTTGATGCGGCCATTCATGGCCAATGCTCAACAAGGAGAGCCCATGCTAGAAAAATATTTCTCCGCGCCCAAGACGCTAAGACGCTTGCGGAGTGGAATCAGTGGACCACACATAGACGCGTTCGCAGATGACCTCGAACGCGAAGGATACGCTCTGGCCAGCGCCGTTCGATACATTCGAGCCGCCGCCCATCTCGGCTGCTTCGTTCAACGGAGAGGCGGCGTTCTGGCAGAGATCGATTTCAACACGCTTCATGTTTTTGTTGGCCATCTTCGCTGTTGCCGGTGCCCTCACTTCAAGAGAGCAAAGATCGCCTATCACGCGCGTTTTGGAGTGAAGCTTTTTCATCGACGCCTGGTGGGCTGCGGAATCTGCCCGAGTGAACCAGTTCGGGAACAGAACGCCGATCCAGCTCTTGTCACGGCCTTCCGCAATTGGTTTCAAACGCATCGCGGGGTGAAGCCGCCAACGCTTCGGCTGTACGCTCGCGGCGCCGCGGAGTTGCTGCAGGCCCTCGGCGAGGATGTCGGTCAATGGACTGCGCATGCCGTACGCAACTTTCTTCTACAACGTGCCAGCCAGTGTGGAGCTCCGACTATACAGAAGCTGATTACCTCCCTCCGGGCGTTTCTGCGGTATCTCAACTTCCATGGTGAATCCCGTGACGATCTCGCCCTCGCGATCCCCGCTGTCGCTCACTGGCGGCTGGCCAAGCTTCCACGCTGTCTATCCGCAGAAGAAGTGAACCGTCTGATCGCTGCCTGTGATGGTGCAGATCCCGGACGTCTTCGTGACCGGGCGATTGTACTCATGTTGGTGAGATTAGGATTGCGCGCCGGAGACGTAGCGCAGCTGCGTCTCACGGACATCGACTGGAATGGCGGCACGCTGCAAGTGATAGGGAAAGGACGATACCAGGTACGGCTACCGCTTCCGCAGGATGTCGGCGATGCGGTGCTCCGCTATCTGGAATGGCGGCCCACGAACATCGGTACGGATCACATATTTGTTCGAAGCATCGCTCCTTATAGGCCCTTCGCCTCCGGAGATGGTGTCTCGTCCGTGGTGAGACACGCGCTCAAACGCGCCAGCATCGAAGCTCCTGCCAAGGGTGCCCACCTGCTGCGTCACACCGCCGCCACCGAGATGTTGCGGAATGGTGTGCCCTTGGATCAGGCCGGTCTGGTCCTCCGTCACCGCAGCATCGACATGACCGCCTACTACGCCAAGGCGGATGTCGCGCTACTCAAACAGATCGCTCAGCCGTGGCCGGGGGTAATTCGATGATTACGGCTGTCGAAACCTATCTTGCCGTACGGCGCGCCGTCGGCTTCACTCTCAGCAATACCGAATATCTCCTGCGCAGCTTTGCAGGGTTCGCGACCAATCAAAAGCAAACGCATATCCGCACAGCAACAGCCATTCACTGGGCCAGCCAAGCGAGATCTGTCGCGCAACGACACGTCCGCTATCAGACCGTATGCCTCTTTGCTCGGTACCTTCGCGCGGAGGACTCCCGGCACGAATCGCCACCGATGAACTACTTCGGCTATCGGAAGGTGCGTCGCGTCCCGCACATTTATTCGCGCGACGAGATTGCCGGCCTTGTCTTTGCCGCCACGAGGCTTCCATCGCCCGACTCGCTGCGGCCCAAAACATATGCGACCCTGATCAGCCTGTTGGCAGCAACCGGCCTGCGAGTCTCGGAGGCGTTGCATCTGCTGGTCTCCGACATCACTCCAGACGGCTTGCTGATTCGCAAAACCAAGTTCCAGAAAACCCGATTGGTGCCGTTGCACGACACCGCAGTGACGGGGCTCGCTCGCTACTTGACGCACCGTCAAGAAACGCGACGCGCTGGCGCTCACGTCTTCGTTTCGGATGACGGGCAACCACTCGTGTACTGGAAAGTTCACAGCATGTTCCGGAGCCTGCTGAAATCCGCGGGGATCAAGCCCTCCCGCGGTCGATGGCCACGTATTCATGAGCTTCGTCACACGTTCGCGGTTCGGGCACTGGAGTCGTCTCCGACTGGCCGTCAACGAATCGGGCAGCACATGTTGGCTTTGGCTACCTACTTAGGTCACGTCAACATCAACACCACCTACTGGTACCTGGAAACCACGCCTGAGCTTTTGCGCGACATCGCCGTCGTCGCCGAGAGCTTTGTGCAAGGAGTGCGGCCATGACTCCTCTCGCACCGCACATAGAAGCCTTCTTCCGTGAACATCTTGTCCGCCATCGAGGTGTCAGCCCCCACACCTGCGACTCATACGCCTACAGCTTCCAGTCTCTGTTCGAGTTCGCGTCCCAGAAGCTCAGAGTGGCGCCATCAGCTCTCATGCTGGAGCAGTTAGACGCGTCGCTGATCAGCTCATTCTTGGAACATCTGGAGACCGCACGTGGCAACTCCGCGGAGACACGAAACATCCGTTTGGCTGCCATCCGCTCGTTCTTCCGGTTTTTGCAACACCATGAGCCAGCCGCCGTCGGACAGGTTCGCCGCGTTTTGGCGATCCCCTTCAAGAAAACCGACCATCGATTGGTGCCGTATTTGGCCCAGGAAGAAATGCAGGCCCTGCTCGACGCTCCTGATCCATCCACGCGAATGGGAGTTCGAGACCGAGCCATATTGCACCTGGCGGTGTGCGCGGGCCTCCGAGTCTCCGAACTGACAGGTTTACGCACCGACGATATCGCACCTCAGTCAGCGAGTATCCGCGTGCGAGGCAAGGGCCGCCGTGAACGCGCGCTGCCTCTTTGGAAGACGACGGCTGCGGCACTGCGCGCTTGGTTGGCCATTCGCGGACAGGTCGCATCGCCTGAACTCTTTGTAAACGCCCGCGGTACGCCCTTCAGTCGATGGGGAGTTGCATACGTCCTGCGGCGTCACACCGAAACTGCGGACCGAAAATGCTTAACGCTGCGGGGCAAACAAGTCTCGCCCCACGTGCTTCGGCATACCTGCGCAATGATCGTGCTGCAAGCAACAAAGGACATTCGAAAAGTTTCGCTGTGGTTGGGGCACAGCGATCTAACCACGACGGAAGTCTACGTTCGAGCCGATCCTAGCGAGAAGCTAGAGGCTATCGAGGCGGTCGTGCCGCCAAGTCTTCGCAAGGGCAAGTTCCGACCGCCTGACAAATTGCTCGCCCTTCTGAAGGTCAAGCCTTAATGGAGAGTCGAAAGGGCGTGGCTTCGTGTACGGCACGCCTTTCTTGCTGTGCCACTCTCCATTAGAAAAAACTCCCCATAAGGCAGCTAATGGAGAGCTCTCCATTAGCTGCCGAAATCGCCACTGCCCGAAGTGTCAGATCGCTGCACGGGAACGCTGGATCGCTGCGCGTCGCCGAGAACTTCTCCCGACCCGCTACGCGCACGTGGTCTTCACACTCCCCAGCCGCTTGGCGCCACTGGTTCTGCAGAACAAGAAGGTCCTCTACGATCTCCTGTTCCGCACCAGTGCCGAAACCCTTCTCGAAGTCGCTCGCCATCCGAGACACCTCGGTGCGGAAATTGGCTTCTTCAGCGTGTTGCACACGTGGAGTCAGAAGCTCAATATTCATCCGCATGTTCATTGTGTCGTTCCTGCCGGCGGCCTCTCACTGGATCACACCCGCTGGGTTCGCTCACGAGATAACTACTTTCTTCCCAAGGAAGTGCTGCGTGAAGTTTTTCGCGGCAAGTTCGTCGACGCTCTCAAACAAGCTTTCCAGAATGGCCAGCTCAACTTCCAGGGAGACCTGAAGCGTCTTGCACAACCCAAGATCTTTGCCGCCTGGCTGCGGCCACTCTATCGACAAGACTGGGTCGTCTACTTGAAACGTCCCTTCGGTGGCCCCGAATATGTGCTGCAATATCTGGGCCGCTACACTCATCGTGTAGCCATCTCCAACCATCGCCTGGTCTCGCTCACCGATGGCCAAGTCACTTTTCGCTGGCGTGATTCCGCTCACCACAACGAACAGAAGTTGCTGCCCCTATCGCTCCATGAATTCTTGTGCCGCTTCTTACTGCATATCCTTCCACAAGGCTTCGTGCGCATCCGTAACTTCGGCTTCTTGGCCAACCGCAAACGCGCCACGCTCCTGCCTCTTTGCTTTCAGTTGCTGGGTTCGGCACAACCGCCGCAAGCCGGACAACACGCCTCTCCCGCCGAAGATGGTCCCGCTCTTTGGCGCTGCCCTAAATGCGGTGGACCGATGAAGGTCATCGAAAGGCTCACCGCTGCCGAAATGCAACTTCGTTCTCCACCACGGATCAGCGTTGCGGCATGAGACTACTCTCTCCAACTCGAAAACTCTGCGTCCTTCCAGGCGCTCCGCATCTTTGTGCCCCGCCGTCAAACCAATCCCTTCTTCTAGCTTCTTCGACCACAGTCTTTGCCATACTTTTTCGCCGTAGCCAATTTCTGCGCACACGCTGTCCTGTGTCGTGCCCAGCAGCACAGTCTCGGCACGGCTTAACGCTGCTCCTTCCCATCATTGAATTTGCATAGGGCCCGCGTCCGCCGCCGGACGGCCACGTCCAAACGGCTTTACCGGACGCGCGCAGAGCTCCTCGCCCCCGCTCACTCCTCAGCGAGAACGCGCATCCGGTAAAGCACTAGCGTTTATCGGGACTTAACCAACACTCCAACTCAGTCGGCCAGTCTCAGCCACGTTCGGTCATAATTCTAATTGCTGCAAAATTCTGGAGTGGCCGATGGTTATGCACATTTTGGGTGCGGTGTTTCTCGCCATTTATTTGGCGATCCCTTGCCTTACGTTTGTCGCGTATAGAGGCTGGGCAAAACTCGAAAGGCAACAGCTACCAGCCTGGCGCAGCTATCTTGGCGTTGGATCCATGGCGCTAACTCTCTTAGTCTGGATCGGGGCTGTGTATTTAGGCTTCAGCCTGTACGCTCATCTATCCACTGACTTCTTCTCTGGAATTTGGATGGTCGCAAACATGTTCATTTCGGTGCTCGCGGCCTTAGGAAGTTTGGCCTTAAAGGGACGCCCGCGAGTGTCCGCCTTCGCCGCGGCTGTGTTGATGGCCGCTCCCTTTATATTCGACTACGCAAGGGGCACGTAAGCGGTGCCTGACGCCAACGTAATTCTCGTCCCTTGGTCATCTGGTTCCGAGTAGAGGAGCCCCGCTGAGCTGTAGGTTTGCTTTGGCCGTGTCCACCGTTTCCAGTTTCGTGCCCGTTTAAGTCCACCCTGGCTCAGTGAGAACTCCCCCCTCACGGACCCCGCCGTGCGGAATTACCGCAGCGGGTTCTTCAAGCGGTCCTCCCCGGCCTCGCCCAGGAATGTGTAATCCGAGGTTGCAACAACGGGTGCTGGTGCAGGATTGCGGCATACCGCTCCCACGTCAACCATCGCCCGCGTGTGCGGCGACTCAGCTCTTCCCTCCAAATGCGACGGACCCTCCGATAAAACTGCCGAAGGCTTCGGTAGTTCGTCGGTCGCCCGTAGTATTGGTAGTGGCCGCGGAGCTTGGCGTTAAGGGTTTGCTGTTGCTTGTCCACAGCATCGTGCCGGTGCGCTTGACACCATTGGGCGATCGCCTTCAACCCCCGACGGAGTCGCTTGCGGATCGTCCTCACGTGTACTGCGAACTTCCCCTTTCGGCTGCGTGCGCAGATGTGCGTGAATCCGAGGAAATCGAACGTGGCTGGTTTCTTGCCCCTGCCCTTCGCATTTTCCTCAGCAAACCGCCCAAATTCGATCAGCCGGGTCTTCTCCGGGTGCAGCGTCAAACCGTATTTCGCGAACCTCTTCGGTAAGACCTTGAGCACCTTTTGCGCGTCCTCCTTGCGCTGGAAACACAAGATGGCGTCATCGGCAAAGCGAATCTCGTGAGTCTTTCCTTTCAACCGAGGCTTCACCACTTTCTCGAACCATTCGTCGAGAACGAAGTGCAGATAGATGTTGGCAAGGAGGGGACTGATCACTCCCCTTACACAAAAGGTAATTTCGAATTTGAGAGGGTAGTGAGGGGTTGGCGAGCTAGCCGCCCAGTGCTTGACTTACGCCTTAAGAGGTAATATGTTTATGACAGATGTCCAGATCAACCAAGCCGGACAAGGCTCGTCAGCTGAACGCCGCCTTCGCGATGCTGGGCAAGGTTCCACTGCCCGAGGCCATGCAGCGCCTTTCGCGAAAGTTCGACCTGTCAGAACGTCAAGCCTACCGGTATCTGGAGGAAGCGACCCATCTGGACCGGCCGGTCGAAGTCTCCGAGGCTACGGTGCCGATGACGCTCAAACTCCCGACGGGAACAGCACGTCTTCTTCGGGCGTATGCGAGAAACAGTGGGCTGACGATCGGTGCGATCGTGACGCGAGCGTTGGCCGCGTTTCTGAATACTCAGAGAAGGCATGGCTGAGCCGCGCCGAACGCGCGGCCGGCTTCAAGTTCACGTTGACTATTTGTTTGATCGCCTGCACGACTCGAAGCTCGCCCAGGCCTACGGTATTCTTGTGCCCGTTCGGGAGCGCCCCGTCGGTGGCAGCGTGAAGGAGTTCGATCATGAGGATAGCGGCAATCTACGCACGGGTCTCGTCCGAGCAGCAGCGCGAAGCGAACACGATTGCGAGCCAGACGGCGTCGTTGATCGAGTTTGCCCAAGGACACGATCTGGAAGTGCCCAAAGAGTGGGTCTTCGAAGATGACGGCTATAGTGGAGCGACGCTGGAGCGGCCGGGCTTGGAACGTGTGAGAGACCTGGCCGCTGAGGGACAGATCCAGGTCGTGTTGGCGTACGCACCGGACCGGCTAAGCCGCAAGTACGCGTACCAGATTCTGCTGATCGAGGAGTTAGCCCGCAACGGGGTAGAAACGCTGTTTATCAAAGCGCCGCAGGGATCCAGCGCGGAAGATCAACTGCTGGTGCAGTTCCAGGGAATGATCGCGGAGTACGAAAGGGCTCAGATTCTGGAGCGATCGCGCCGTGGTAAGCGACACCGGGCCCACGCGGGTGAAGTCAGCGTTATGAGCGGCGCTCCGTATGGATACCGTTATGTCCGCAAGACCGACGAGGTCCCCGCCGCGTACGCCGTGCTGGAAGCCGAGGCCCGTGTGGTTGAGCGCATCTATGAGATGTATACGGTTGAAGGACTCAGCATCGGCGAGATCACTCGCCGGATCAACGCCGAAGGCATCTCGACTCGCAAAGCAAGTGCCCGCTGGGAACGCTCGACGGTCTGGGCTGTGTTGCGTAACTCTGCGTATCGTGGTGTCGCATGTTTCGGCAAGACCCGCGCCTCTGCACGGACGCGCGTCATCCGTCCGCTGCGTCGGCGCGGTGTGGTTACGCCCGGCACCACAGCCGGCCACGAGCGCCCGCGCGAAGAATGGATCGAGATCCCCGTGCCGGCACTGGTAAGCGAAGAGAGCTTCGCCCGTGCCCAGGAACTCCTTCAGGAGAACAAAATACGATCGCGCCGTCGAACCATCGAGCCCAGTATCGTGCAGGGGCTGGTCAGCTGTCAGAAGTGCGGCTACGCCTTCTCGCGTACATCCACGCAAACGAGTGCACGCAAAATCCACTACTACAAATGTATTGGTTCCGATAGCTGGCGAAAACTGGGTGGTCCGGTTTGCGACAACGGCCGCTTTGTCCGCCAGGATCTGCTCGATCAGATCGTCTGGGCCGAAGTCATTCGACTGCTGGAAGACCCCACACTGATCCAGCAGGAACTTGACCGTCGGCTTACGGCGGCGCGCTCCGCGGATCCGGCCAAAAAGCGCGAACAAAGCCTGCAAAGGGAATTAGCGCATGTTGGCAAGGGCATCGAACGCCTTCTCAGCGCCTACCAGGAAGCACTCATGTCGATCGAACAGTTGCGGGAGCGTATGCCTGCACTACGCCAGCGTGAACATGCGCTCCGCGCTGAGTTGCAAGCCATTGCGGACCAAGCCAACGATCAAGCCAACTTCCTACGCTTAGCGGAGACCCTCACCGCGTTCCTCACGCGGCTCCACGGCGCTGCTGATACACTGAGTATCACGGAACGCCAGCGCATCGTACGGCTCGTAGTGAAAGATGTCCTGATAGGAGACGACACCATCACCATTCGCCATAGCATTCCAGTCCTGATGGGTCCACCGCAAGCTGGTTCCCTACCGCCAAGCCAGACATCCGGCCCAAATTACCTTTTGTGTAAGGGGAGTGATTGGTTGTCCTTGCCCTGTCCCGGTCTCGCTCGTGAGAAGTCGGCCTTCCTCGATGACCCCAACCTTGATCCATTTCCAAATCAGTCGGAGCACGCTGCCGTCGCTAACGCGCTTCTTGATCATCTCTATGAGTTGCTCTCTCACAATCGAATCAAAGTAGGTGGTAATGTCTAGCTCTAGGATCCACCCCGTGGGTTGCGTACACAGCACCCGTCCCACTTCGTCCAGCGCTTGGTGTTGCCCTCGTTTGGGTCGAAACCCATAGGAGCAATCGAGAAAATCCTGCTCGTAGATGGCGTTAAGCAGTTCCACCACCGCTTTCTGCACGATCTTGTCCTCCAGGGCGGGAATCGAGATCGGTCTCTGTTTCCCGTTTTCCTTGGGGATATAGACTCGCCGCAGTGGTTGGCACTGATATTTTCCATCCTTGAGCCGCTGATGGAGCTCGCGGATGTTTCCCTCGGCGTTCCTTTCGTACTCCTCGTACGTTACGCCGTCTATCCCAGCACTGGCTTCCCTTCGCAGACACTGGAATGCCACGTACAGTTCTCCAGGTGTGATTAAGTGAGCGATCGAGAAGAATTGTCGCTGCGGATCTTCCTTGGCAAGTTCAGATATTCTGTCGATGTCTGTGCACATAGGAATCCAGGTTCTGAGTCCCGGTTATGTCTCCTTTCGACAGATGCGTGCGCTTGTTTCCCCCTTCCCTCCAGTGGGTTCCGTGGCCGCCCTTGTGGGCCCTGCGGTTCCCCACCTTCATCGGTACTATGGGGTCATAAGACTGCTCCACCATCCTTCCTTGCCCCCTTTGGTCGACCCTCGGGGACACCGTTACCCCCCATTACTGCATTGCGAGAGGAGATGGCGAGCTCTCTTGGGTTCTTGGGCAATCCCTGTGGAAACATGCCTCGGGCTAGAGACTCCGGCGATCCCGGCACGACCTCGCTATATCGGTCACTACCAGATGCTGCCTTCCGCTCGACTAACGGCGTCGGCATCGCAACCAGGTAAGATTTCGGAGCTGAATCCTCGCGGCCTACTTCCTCGTTGTGTACGCTTCGCACCCACCAGTCGCCCGGTGAATGGCAACACTCACTACTGACCTGTCTGCTCGACTTTGGTCAGACGGGAGTTGCACCCGCTGGACTGCAATAAGAGGTTTCGCTAACTCATCCTTAGTTCCTCCTCTTCCAGGCTTTCCCAACGCGATAGTCGGATTACCGGTAACTTGAAAATCCACTCTGACGGTTTGCGCGTTTGCACGTAGCCGCTGGCGCGGCGGACGCTGCGCGTGAGGTAGTGGAGCGTTGGTTGCTTGAGGGCTTGGGTGTAAGTGTGGGTCACAGGAGGTGTTCCCGTGACCCATCTTCGCAAAATGATGCTGGAAGAACTCCAGCTTCGTAATTATGCACAAAATACCATACGCCACTACCTTCGTGCAGTAGAAGATTTTGCTCGACATTTCAACTGTTCGCCAGATCGCTTAGGTCCTCGACAGATTCGGGAATATCAAGCCGAGTTATTCCAGAAGCGCAAGTTGTCAGCAAATTCCGTAGGACAACACCTGGCGGCGCTGCGCTTCTTCTACATCAAGACTCTTCGCCGAGCCTGGAGCCTTGCCGAAACTCCCTATCCGAAAAAGACCCGTCGCCTGCCGACGATTCTGAGCCGGGAAGAAGTCGCGCAACTCCTCCATGCGGCGCGCACCCCTGGCGAACGCATCCTGCTCATGGCCCTCTACGCCAGCGGCGCCCGAAACGCCGAACTGACCCACTTGAAAGTCAGCGACATCGACAGTCAGCGCATGGTGGTGCACATCCGTGGCGGCAAGGGCCGCAAAGATCGCGATGTCATGCTCAGTCCCAAGCTACTGGTGGCACTCCGCGCCCACTGGCGTTATTACCATCGGAAATCCAGTACCTGGCTGTTTCCCAGCCACTATCGCAAGGATCGGCCCATCGATACGAAAACCGTTTGGTACGCATGTCAGAAAGCCGCCCAGCGCGCCGGTCTCCAGAAACGCGTGTATCCCCATTTGCTTCGCCACTGTTTTGCGACGCATCTATACGAGGCGGGCGCGGATCTCCGCACGATTCAGATCCTGCTCGGTCATGAAGATCTGAAAGACACCCTGATTTACGTGCACCTCGCGATACAACGCCTCAACTCCACCGCGAGTCCTTTGGACTCGCTAACACTGAACGACCAGCCGCCTGACGAGAACTAGATGAGCCGGCCGCCTCTGGAGGTGGCCGATATCATCCGCGCTGCGGGAGAGGCTTTCATCGAGCGAAATCGCCACTGGCTCCGTTGGAAGCATGTCAAAGTGCTGCGGGCCATCCAGCGGTGTCGTACTGCCGCACTCGGTGGCCATCTCGACGAGTGCACCCGCTGCGGACATCGTGCCCCCATCTCCTATAACAGTTGCCGCGATCGCCACTGCCCGAAGTGTCAGACCGCGGCTCGGGAACGCTGGATCGCTGCGCGTCGGCGAGAACTTCTACCGACGCCCTACGCCCATGTGGTCTTCACCTTGCCCAGCCGCTTGGCGCCGCTGGTCCTGCAGAACAAGAAGCTCCTCTACGATCTCCTCTTTCGTAGCAGTGCGGAAACCCTTCTCGAAGTGGCGCGCGACCCCAGACACCTCGGCGCAGAGATCGGTTTCTTCAGCGTCTTGCATAGCTGGAGCCAGCAACTTAATCTTCATCCGCATGTCCATTGTGTCGTTCCCGCCGGCGGCCTCTCGCCCGATCACGCCCGTTGGGTTCGCTCGGGAGAAAATTACTTTCTTCCGAAAAAGGTGCTGCGGAAAATCTTTCGTGGCAAGTTTGTCGACGCGCTCAAGCAAGCCTTCCAGGACGGCCAGCTGTGCTTCCCGGAAGACCTGAAACTCCTCGCTCAACCCAAGACTTTCGCTGCCTGGCTGCGACCCCTCTATCGACAATACTGGGTGGTCTACTTGAAACCTCCCTTCGGGGGCCCTGAATACGTGCTGCAATATCTCGGCCGCTACACCCATCGCGTGGCCATCTCCAACCACCGCCTGGTCTCCTTCACCGATGGTCAAGTCACCTTTCACTGGCGGGACTCCGCTGACCACAACAAACAGAAGTTGCTGCCGCTATCGGTCAACGAGTTCTTGTGTCGCTTCTTACTGCACATCCTCCCGCAAGGCTTCGTGCGCATCCGACATTTCGGCTTGCTGGCCAACCGTCGGCGCACCACGCTTCTGCCGCTTTGCTTTCAGTTGCTGAGCTCAGGACCACAGCCGCAAGCGGAACACCACGCTTCCTCCACCGAAGACGCTCCGGCTCTTTATCGCTGCCCCAAGTGTGGAGGACCCATGAAGGTTATCGAGCGGCTCACCGCTGCCGAGATTCAGCTTCGTTCTCCACCCATGGTGACTGCTGCGGCATGAAACGACTCTCTCTAACCCGAATCCTTCGCGTGCTTCGCCACGCCCCCCTACCTCTGCGTCTTGCCGTTGCATCAATCTCTTGTTCCAGCTTCTTCGGGCATGGTCATCGCGATACTTTTTGTGGTAGCAAGCTTATTGGCACATGGTCTCGCCAGTTGCTCTCGGTCGCGCAGTCCCCGGCACACCTCAACACCGCTCCTTCCCGCAATTGATTTTGCATAGGGCCCGCGTCCACCGCAATCGCCAGCGGCCACGTGCAAACGGCTTAATCGAACGCGCGCAGAGAACCGTGCCTGTCTTCACGTATCCGCGAAAACGCGCGTCCGATTAAGCGCTAGCGTTTACCAGGAGCGAGGCGGCTAGGGAGGGTATCGGAAGATTGTCGACAACCTGCACTCCTGAAGCGGAATGGACTCGATACCTCACAAGACGGATACTGTAGTAACCAATCGTGAACTTTTTAAATAGCGTTTCCGGCCCGGGCTCTCGAAATGATGGCAAGTCACGGCGTCCTCTGTGGCCGTTCGTTTCTGTCTTGCTGTTTTGCATCGTCTTTTTCGGCTATCGTGCGGCAGTTGAGAAAGATTCGGCGAGCAGACAACAAACGAGCTTCGGGACCATCGTTCAGTGCGCAACACGCGGCCGTGGAAACGAAAACTACTGTCACTACACGTTTCCAGTTGGCGATGAACAATATGCGGGTGTCAGTAAAGCGGAGCAAGGAGCTGGATTCGGTCAGACGGCGACGGTTTATTACGACAGCCAAGACCCTCGGGTTAGCGCTCTTGAGGACTTCTCTGAACAGAGTCGCAAGAGCATGCGTTTCGTCTACGTTCTCCTGTTAACGCTTGCTGCTACCGTCGCTTTCATCCTTTGGGACAGGGCACCCTACCGGCCCTAGTCACCGAAAGTCCCTGGCAAGTCGCCTTCGGGAAATAATTCAGAATTGTGAGGGATGACGAGCAATCCGGGAGTTGTGCCTGATTTGTCGGATTACCGGTAACTTGGCTCAATGCGAGAGAAGAGGGCGGTTTCGCGTTTTCACCGTCAACTGCATATCATTTTGTCTCGATGTGATGCTAGACACGCTGGCGGGTGATAGGCAGCACTGAAATTGAGTGATTGGGGTGCGACATTGCGTTGGGGGACGGAATGAACTTTCGATCCTGGCGCTCTGTAAAGAAAACGGAGGGGATCAGCGGCATCGCCCCCCAAAGCAAAATGAAAGGTAGGCTTATATGTTCGCACGTGAACTCGTGTTGCAACTGAAGCCGAACGTTACCAAGGAGCTTCCGGTAACGTTTGAAAAGGAAATCCTGCCCCTGCTTCGCAGGCAAAAGGGATTCCTGGATGAGCTGTTGCTCGTGACACCGGAAAAGAGGGAGCTGGAAGCAATCAGCCTGTGGGAGACGAAGGAGTATGCGGAGACCTACAATCGAGAACTGTATCCACAGATCGAGAAGATCATGGCGCGGTTCATTGAGGGCATCCCTGTGGTGAAGAAATTCGAAGCGGAATACTCGACGTTCCACAAGGTTGCGTTTGCGACAACGCATTGAGCGCCTAGTTTCCCTTGAAGTGGGAGGGGGCGAAGTCGGCCCCCTCTTTTTTTGTTTGAGCTGCCGCCCTTTTTCTAACAAGCACCGCCAGCTTGCGCTACGACTCCTTTTGCTGCAGAGACGCCAGATACTCGCTGAGATCCTTGATCCGCTTTCGCACGGCAACTTCATCATAGTTGTCCACGGAGCCGAAGATTGGCCCCCATATTGGCATGTCGGACGAGCCATGCGCGACGAAACGTGTGCCAAAACGCAGCACGTCGGAGACGTACTCGTACGGGAATTTCCCGCCGTGGCGTTTGGCGAGCGTCGTTAGATCAGGCGGCGTGGTTTTGAGTATGACCGCAGCCGGTCCATCGCCCCGAGCTTCAGCGCCGTGACAGGAAGCGCAATAGTGCATGTACGTCTGCTTGCCGGGCGCCGCAGCGGTCCGTGTAAGCGGCACCTTGTCCCCCGCCGGCTTATTTTGAGCGGCAGCGGCGCAGACCACCAGAATCAGAACACCAAGCATAACGGTACGGCGCATGACCATGATCATCTCCAAGCACTTCTCGCTTTGAACGTTGACTCCTAGCAACTGCGGAGAACTCTCCGCAACGACTGGTTCACTTCTAATCCCCCATCGTAGTTTATGACTGCGCCACCAACTCGAATCTACCATGATTCCACTCTAGTGCCTGGGAAGTCGTCTTACCGGACATGTCGTATTGCGGGTACGATAACCGCTGCGGTCATTGATTAGTCCCAGCCCCGAGTTTTCTCCAAAGGGCGAGGTCCTCGGATTTCTACTGCTTCCACCATATGTATGAGACATACGCTAGGCTGACTACGGCCACAAATATGAGAATGAAAAGATAGCCGCCGAAAAAGTCGCGCCAATAAGCTCCGATCGCAATTCCTAAAGCTAACATTCCCAATTTAAAAAGACCGGTCTGCCACCATTTCAACGTGAAAGTTTTTAATATATTCATGCGCGTGCCTTTCTTCGTGAAAACATCAATCATTGCTATGCGGTTTGGCCTCAAAACTTGGTTCAGGCTGTTGTGATGAGCTTGAATTATTTTCACTTGGAGGTATCGCGTAACCTGACATGTGGTTTTGGCAGGATTCCACATCCCAGATATCGCGCCGCCCACTCATCTGCCCGGCTAGATTGGAGTCATCCAAGCCGATGTTCTATTAGAGTCCTAGTTCATCTCTGCTGTAGTTTGAGATAGTTTGTAAGGCCTTTGATGCGCAAAGTAACTTGAGTCTTGTCCAATTGGCCCGCGGCTTCAAAATCCGATCCCCAAACGGGCATCTCCGCCGGACCATGGGCCGGCAATTCCACGCCATTGCGGATCACTTTCGACACATAGGCGTAAGGGAATTT
Organism: uncultured Acidobacteriota bacterium; assembly: GCA_963833345.1. Classification (GTDB taxonomy): domain Bacteria; phylum Acidobacteriota; class Terriglobia; order Acidiferrales; family UBA7541; genus Acidiferrum. Next base: position 753,950 of record CAWHXI010000002.1, read on the forward strand.
GCCGCCGTGACGACGGGCTAGCGTGGTCAGATCGGGGGGCGTCCGGTATGGCGGAGGGAACGGACCAGCTCCTCTAAGATCGTCTCCATGGCAGGCGGCGCAATGCTTCTTGTAGAGTTCTGCGCTGGATGGCGGATTGGAAGTGGCGACCTGATCTTTCGCGACCGGCTGTTCCTGCGCTACACAAGGTCTGACAAACCACCCCAAAAGGGCGGACGACACAACGGCGGTGAGGATGAATCTGATAACCACCAAGGAAGCCTACTCTAAAGCGGCTTGTAAGTCTCTGCTTCCATGACAACGAAAAATCGTCGCCGCGATGTCTTGTATTCAAGCGGCACCCAATCTTCCTGGTGCTTCTGGTCGTGAGGGTCCGAGTTCTGCCGCGTTGAGTTCACAACAATCGGACTTTGATTCAGAAGATCGAGGCACTTCGTAACTGCCCTAAGTCCCGATAAGTCGATTATTACCGGCCAATATTCTGGATCACACCCCTAAAAGCTGCAGACGAGAAGGGTTATTCTCTTTCAGTTGGATTTTGTTTCAGGAGGAAGGAGCTCCGCTTCCGGCTCAGATCTTGGCAGGTCAAGCCGGGGCAGAGCTCCAACGAGCTACGATTCTTTTTATCCCACTTTCCGTCTCCCCGCACAAGCTCGAAACGGATTGGGCCACGAGTTGCGCCGAGATCATTCTGCGGCGATGTCCCGCTTGTGAATGCGATTCGATCATCGGCCACGGATGCCGTCGCAAACAGGCGCACGATGAACACCACGACTGGATTGGCATCCGGCGGGGTCGCTGCCCCGGTTGCGGGAAAACCTTTACCTTCCTGCCGTTACTTTCTCTTCCTTACACACACTACAGTTTGCTGGCTCGCTGTCAGGCGCTGCGGCGGCGCTTCGCGGAGCACTGCTCCTGGGAAGAGGCCATGCCTACGCTCAAAGATCCGAATCGCGTGCCCGATCCTTGCACACTTCGCCGCTGGGCCCACGGACTGGACCGCTCTCAGCCAGCCATTTCTTTTTTTCGCCAAACGCTCGCCCGCATGACTCACTGGCTGGGGTGCGGTGATCCGACCAATCCGCAAGCTGAGCCTTTGTCTGGGCTGATTCCGCAAATTCTTTGGCCCTTGCGGCTCTGAGAAAATTTCTCTTCCCACCATCCTTGCCTGGGAATGCTGGCCACCTTCTCCTACGTTCGCCTCCAGAGGCAAAACTGCGCCGTGGGCGAGGATGTCGAAAAACTGAAACAGCGCTTTTCGCTGCTCGATTATCTGCGGCAGCAGCATTGGATCGCCCGACCTATCGCTCTCGGCCCCGAGTTCGTCGGACTCTGTCCCCTTCATCCGGAAACCCGCCCTTCGTTCTATGTCAACGCCAGCAAGAATCTCTTCTACTGTCACGGTTGCGGTCAGGGCGGCGATCTCCTTCGCTTTGTCCAGTTGTCCCGTCATCTTTCCTTCCGCCAAAGTCTCGCCTACCTCAAGCAGCAGAGTTCTCTTACAGCTGACCCTGCTGCCGTGCTGGAGCAAGCCGCCACTTTCTATCAACAGCAACTCGATCGCTACCCCGAAGCACGGCGCTATCTCGAGCAACGAGGACTGCGCGATCCCGTGATCAAAGAACTGCGGATCGGTTATGCTCCCGGCGGGAGCTTGCGCCGACATCTCGCGGCTCAGGGCTATTCTTGCGATCTCCTGCAACGTCTCGGTCTGCTCAACTCACAAGGCCGCGACGCTTTCTACCGGCGCGTCATCTTCCCGTGCTGCCAAGGCGGACGCGTCGTCAACCTCTACGGCCGCAGTGTCGCTGCCGCCTTCGCCCATCGATTCCTCCCCGGATCGAAGGGCGGCTTGTTCGCCTGGGAATCGGTTCGCCAGTTTCCTGCGGTGATTCTGGTGGAAGGTCTGTTCGATCTCGCGGTGTTGTGGCACGCCGGTTTTCGCCATGTCACCTGTTCGTTGGGCACCCATCTCAACGCTGACCAGTTTCAACAGCTGTGCGACCGTCCGCGCACCGTTTATCTCACCTTCGATGTCGACGCCAACGGCAGTGGACAACAAGCCTCGCAACAGTTAGCTCAGCGTCTGTGCGCGCAAGGCATCGCCACTCGCCGCGTTCTCCTGCCCGAAGGCCACGATCCGAACTCTTTCTTCGTCCAGGGCGGTGACGCAGGACAGTTTCAAACTCTTCTGGAGGCTGCTCAGCCATGAAGTTCTGTGTGCACTACCAGCAGACCTCCCACAACGCACAAAGTCCGGTTCGTGTCGTCGAGCAGACCACTGGCCGAGGAATCGGCTGGATCAATCGTTACCTGGATCGCGAATATATCCGCCGCCTGGCGAACACCACTCTGCGCATCTACGCTCACAACCTGCTGCACTTTGTTCGCTGGTGGGAGAGTGTTCATCACATCGGCGACGTTAGGGAAGATGACCTTACCGAGTCCACGCTCCTGGACTATCTGCGCTTCCAGTCCAGCCAACAACCTCGGCCTTCCCCTTCCACCATCAATGACCGCGTGGCCGTCGCCGAGCGCGCCATCCGCAACGAGTTCCCCGATGCTCCCTGCCAGATCGCCCGTGGCTTTCATCAAGCTTTTTTGCGGCGAAGGCCGATGGGTCTTGGCCGGCGGCAAGTAGCGATGAGCCGACTGCGCGTGAAGGTGTCCAAACGCAACATCGTGCCGCTCTCGGTGGATGAAGTAGCGCGCTTCTGGTCGAGTTTCCACACTTCGCGCGACTTGGCCATCGTGGGCTTGATGTTACTGCAAGGGCTGCGGTCCGCCGAAGTATTGGCTTTGAATCGCGATGACGCGTTGCTCTCCGAAGCACAGCTTCGCGTTCGTGGCAAAGGCAATAAATTTCGCTTCCTGCCGCTGGCGCCGGAAACCGTGCAACTGCTCGAACACTATCTGCGACTGGAACGGCCCAAGCCCTGTTCCGCCGCACTCTTCGTCTCGCTCAAAGGACACGCGCGCGGAACACGCATGACCGCTGCGGGATTACGGTCCTTATTCCGCTACCATCGCCAGGCCACCGGCATCCAGCTCGCCAACCCTCATCGCTTTCGACACACCTTTGCCTCCGACATGATCCGCGCCGGAATGAGTCTTCCCGCGCTCATGCAGTTGATGGGTCACGCCGATATCCAGACCACGCTGCTGTATGTGCAAGTCACCCCACAAGACGTCTATCTTCAATATGCGCGCGCCGTGGCGCAGCACATTCGTCCTCTTCCGAGGACTCCCTCATGAACCGCGCGCGACGCCCTCCGCTACAACATTCTCTGGCTCCGGTCTTCGACCGGGCAGTCGATTCCTTCAGCGTTGCACTCAGTCCCGGAACCATTCGTCAGCACCACGGGACGGCACGCAACTTCCTAAACTATCTTGGCGCTGATCATCCGGAGGTGCAGTGCCTCGACCAATTGCGTCGTGAACCCCACATCCTTGGCTGGATGTCCCGCCTGCACTCGCAAGCGCCGCTGCTGTCAACGGCGTCCTATATCAATCGGCTTATCGCTCTACGTTCTATTTTCAACGAGCTGGCTTGGACCGAACAGCTTTCTGAACTCGCTCATCTGATCCGCCGCGAGGACATTCCGCGCCTCCCGCAAAGACTTCCACGCCCACTCACGGCAGAGCAGGACGAACTGCTGCAGCAGGAGTTCCGCTTGCGCAATGATCTCGGCGGCAACGTCTTTCTGCTCATCCGCCACACCGGCATGCGCATCGGTGAGTGTGCCGATCTGTCCTTCGACTGCCTGCGCTCTACCAGCCCAGGTCAATGGGCGATTCACGTGCCGCTCGGCAAACTCAAAACGGAACGTATGGTCCCCGTAGATCCCTTTGTGTGTGAACTCGTCCAACGCCTCCGCTTCTTTCGTTCTCTTGATCCGCTGCCGGCCGATGGACGGCTCCTGGCCCGTCCGGGCGCCAAAGACACGCTCCTTCGCCACTTTCGTGATTACTTGCATCAAGTCTGCCATTCGCTCGGCCTTTCCACGCACATCGTCCCCCACCAATTTCGTCACACCTATGCCTCGGAGATGCTTCGAGCCGGCGTTGGTTTTCCCGCGGTAATGAAATTACTCGGTCACACCTCTCCCGAAATGACCATGCAATATCTTGATGTCACGTTGAATGATCTCCAGCGGGCATTTGAGCTGGCTCGCTCAAAACCTCGGCATCTGGTTCCGCAACCGAGGGTGCCGTCTGCCCCCCCTCGAACTGGCCTCGGCGGAGTGCTCGATTCTTTGCTTGCTACTCAACATGTGCTCGAAACGTTCCGCCGCTCGCTGCCAAACGGAACTTCTCGCCGTCGCCTGGACCGGCTCTCCAACCGCCTTACCAAAATCCTTAGCGAAGCTCGCAAGCTCGCGACGCCCTGAACATGGGCAGAGATTGACCGGTTATGTCGCGTTACCGGACATTGTTAGAGATGTACGGTTACGACGTTTTTTATCAGGAGTTAGGCAAAACCAAGCCCGCTTCCAATCTATTTTGTCTTTTGGCAGATGGTATTTGTATGTTTTACACAAACGTGGGCAGCAAACTCTTTGTCACGCTCAACTTCGTATTTCTTCTTCATTTCGTCAAGCGAAACACCGGTGACCTCACCAGAAGGTTTGTACTTCCAGTCACACTCTGAGCAACCGTAGCCCTGAAAATCCTCGTTCTTAATCCATGCTACGCCGCGTGGCATACCTGTATTATTCCTTTGCCGAATCTGTAGCTTGTAGGCCGTCTTCCGCTTCGCCGCAGACTTCATTTCCCTCGTGTTCCAGCATAGAGCGGATGAAACGGCGAATCGATGTGTTGTCGTCCACGATGAGAAGTCTGTACGCGCGACTATGTTGCTAGGATCTTTTACGGCCATCAATACAGGGATTCCTGTAGACTGTCGCATCACACAATCGCTGGCATCGGGCCAATTCCTGGCAAGTCGTTATCGGAAACTGGGTCTTGAGGCTGACCTTTCGACTTTATCCACACTTTTCCACAGCCGTGTCGGCCCAATTAACCCCACGCTAACTCCTTCCAGTCTCCCAACTTCCGCCAGTCTCGTTCGAATCCGCCCCTGCCATTCGAATACTCATTCGATACTCTAAATAACTAGTAGACAGCACCTCATCCCCTCTGCTACCATATTCCATGCTCCAATCACAAAACCCTCTTCGGACCGCGCACGGAGGACTCCTTTTTACCCTGACGGCCGGCGAAGGCTTCGCCCTGTGTGCGGCCGGAGGTCGAATGCAGGGCGCCTCTTTATGCGATTCCTTCTCTCCAGCCCCATCTCAGCTCAGCGCGGGGCACTCATCTCGTCTCACCTCCCTTTTTCTGGTGCTCGTCCGCGCGCTCCGGCTGAGGGCCGCCGGATCCCGATCCTCATCCAGCTTCGGCCCTAACTTCTTTAGATTCCTTTGCAGCCCTGCTTCGGAGCTCTCGTAGTATCCTGAGAACAGCCCCATGAACTGCGTCTACCTCGATTACAATGCCACGACGCCCGTCGAGCCTCACGTGCTCGACGCCATGCTCCCCTATTTCTCCGCGGATTTTGCCAACGCCTCCTCTATCCACACCCCCGGCCAGCGCGCCCGCGCCGCCATCGAAACCGCCCGCGAACAAGTCGCCGCTCTCATCGGCGCGCGCCCCCAGGAAATCGTCTTCACCAGCGGCGGCACCGAATCCGACAACCACGCCATCTTCGGCGTCATCGATTCCCATGTGGCACAGCCAATCCTGGCTGTGCACTCTTCCCCACCCAGACCAGCACACATCATCACCACCACCACCGAACACGAAGCCGTCCTAAACGCCTGCCAAGCCCTCGAAAAACAAGGAGTCAGCGTCACGTATCTGCCAGTCGATCGTGAAGGCCTGATTGATCCCGAGTCCGTCCGCCGTATCATTCGCCCCGAAACCGCCCTTATCACAGTCATGCAAGCCAACAACGAACTCGGCGCCATCCAGCCACTCGAAGAGATAGGTCGCATCGCCAAAAAGCACAAAGTCTATTTCCACACAGACGCCGTCCAGTCTGCCGGCAAAATTCCCATCGACGTGAACGCGCTAAATGTGGATTTGCTTTCTCTCTCTGGCCACAAGCTGTACGCCCCCAAAGGCGTGGGCGCTCTTTACGTTCGCAGCGGAACTCGACTGCGCCAGCTTCTGTATGGCGGACATCATCAGCGGGGCTTCCGCCCAGGCACGGAAAACGTCGCCGGAATTGTCGGCCTCGGCAAAGCTGCGGAAATCGCACGAAACTCCCTTGCGAGCGACGCGCAGCGAGCCTCAACGCTTCGCGACAAACTTGAGTGCGGCCTGGTCGAGCGAGTCCATCAAGTCCGTGTAAACGGAGGCAGTGCTCCACGCACTCCCAACACGACCAATGTCATGTTCGCAGGCATCGAAGGCGAAGCCCTGGTCATCGCACTAGACCTGAAAGGTCTAGCGTGCTCTGTCGGCGCCGCCTGTTCATCCGGGGCCGTCGAGCCGTCGCACGTTCTGACCGCCATCGGCCTCTCCCAAGAAGAAGCCAAATCCAGCCTCCGCTTCAGCCTCGGCCGCCACACCACCGAATCCGAAATCGACTTCGCCCTCGAAGTCATCCCCGCCGCCGTAGCCCAATTGCGTACCCTCTCGCCAACATATCGCAAGGAGACCGCTTCACATGTTTAACCCAGCGTCTCTTCTCTGTGATCTCCGCGTACTCCGTGCTCTCTGTGTAAATTCCCTTTCTTTTTCTTCTAGAGGCGGAATCCGCTAAACTGAGATGGTCACGATGAACGCCGAAACCGAATTCGCTACGTTGCCCGCCTGCGAAGAAACGCAGCGCGGCCTGGTGGTTATCGCCATGTCCGGCGGCGTCGACTCCTCCACCGTCGCCGCCGTTCTCCAGGAACAAGGCCGCCCGATCGTCGGCCTAACTATGCAGCTATGGAACCAGCGCCGCCTGCCCGAACTGCAAGGTGACGGCCCCAAGCAGCACCGTTGCTGCTCCCTCGACGATGTCTATGACGCCAAACGCGTCGCGCAACACCTGAATTTTCCGCATTACGTAGTGAACTTCGAGGAGCAGTTCGAGCAGCGCGTCGTGCGCCCGTTCGTCGATCAATATCTCGCCGGCCGTACGCCCATCGCCTGCACCAACTGCAACACCGACGTGAAGTTCGAGCCGCTCCTACGCATGGCGCGCCAGATCGGCGCGCAGCGTTTGGCCACAGGCCACTACGCCCGCATTCGCCGGAACGAGCAAACAGCGCGATGGGAACTTTTGCGCGCCCGCGATGAAAGCAAGGACCAGTCGTATTTTCTCTGGGGACTTTCGCAAGAGCAGCTTTCAAGCAGCGAATTTCCGCTTGGCGAATTGACCAAGGAAGAAGTCCGTGCACTCGCGCGCCGAACCAATCTTCCTGTTGCCGAAAAGCCGGAGAGCATGGAGCTCTGCTTCGTTCCAACTGGCAATTATGTCCAGTTCATCCGAGCCTATTCAAAGGACGCGGGAATTTCTTTGTCGCAAGCCGAGGGCGAAATTGTCACCCAAGACGGCGCCATCGTCGGCCATCACAACGGCGTTCACAATTTCACGATCGGACAGCGCAAGGGTCTTGGCTTCTCTGCTGGCAAACCGCTCTACGTGCTCTCCATCGATCCGGAAAACAACCGCGTCGTCGTTGGGGATGACGACTCCCTGCGCACAACGTCGTTTGAAGTAAACGGTGTGAATTGGGTTTCGATCGAGCGCCCCTCAGGCTCCATTCGCGCCACCGTCAAAATCCGCCACAAGCACGAGCCCGCCGGGGCAACGGTGCATCCGCTCGACGCAAACACCGCTCGAATTACGTTTGATGCTCCGCAGCGCGCTATTACGCCTGGCCAGGGCGCAGTCTTCTACGACGGCGACCGCGTCCTCGGCGGCGCTTGGATTCGCTAAGAAATATTCACTGAGAGAAATTTAGATTACTCAGATCCCAGGCATGGGCTGAAAGAAAAACTTTAAGCGATAAGTGGGAAAGAGAAAAATACAAAAGGTCAGCAGGTTTTGACTTTCAACTTTGAACTGTCGACTGTGAACTTCCTATATAAAAAGTTCTTCCTCTTGTTCGAGGGGCTCGTCTGGCCGCCTGCGCTCGCGACGCGAGCGCAGTAGATCGAGCCCAACTTTAATTCCCTGCACCAGCGCGGAAGCCTTCTGCATCGGCCGCCAAACAGTGCTCTTGAATTGGGTTCCGGCGTCTTCGACCGCCTCGAGTGCGCCAGTCAAAATCCGGTCGGCGTGATTTAACTGCCCGCGCAGACGATCTGTGGCATCGGTGAGCACGCGGTCCATTTTCTGTGCCTGGCCGCGCGTCAGATAAACGATGTGCGCCGCGTCGGCCACCATGTTGGAAATTTTCGGTTGCGTATCGTCGAGAAGAATTTGCGCGCGCGTAAGAATAGGACCCACGCGGGTGTGCAAGTCGGTGACGAGGCCATTGACTTTTTTATTGGTCTGGCGAAATTCAATAAACAACGCAATGAGCATTGCGCCCTGAACCACAAGAGCGATCGACGCGACAATGCTGAAAATCATCAGCCAGGTTTCCATACTCGCCCCACGCGTCCCCTCAGGGGAACGGAATCATGCCGTGCCAGACTTCACCGCTGAGATTCTTTGCCGCCTCAGTACGCCGCAGCTTTAGCAACACGATGCCTCAAGACACCGCGGCATCCGAACACCACAGCTTCAGGACTTTGAAGCTTCGCGACGATAGGCCTCGCGCGCGCCTTCCACAGCCGCGGAGATCGAATCCTTGCCGCGCGTCGCAGCATCCTTGCTTCGCTCGATCAGGTCGTCCGCGCGTTCGCGGAGTTCTTTTGCTTTGCGCTGCGCGAAGTCACGGCCCTCATCGGCTTTTTGGGAAAGAAATTCACGCGTCTCTTCGCCGGACTTCGGCGCAAACAAAATTCCGACCAGCGCGCCCACGCCGAGACCCACTAGGAAATAGGTAACCTTGGAACCTACATTGTCCGCCATGAGAACCTCCACAAAAACCGTAACATAGCACTACGCACTGTGCAATATGGGCTAACCGGTATGCGCTACTCAGTCTGGTTATCGGTGTGAATATCGCTGGATTGCAGCGCACCGAGCTGTTCGAATAGTTTTTCAGCGGTTTTTCGCGGGATCACCTGACTCACTTTTTCTAAACCAGCGCGGCGCACATTTATGACGCTGCCGAACTCTCGCAAGAGTTTTTGCGTGGTGCGCGGGCCGATGCCGGTGATGCCGGTTAGCGCGGATTTGGTCTGACGCGCGGAGCGGCGCTGGCGGTGGAAGGTGACTGCGAAGCGGTGGGTCTCGTCGCGGATTTGTTGGATGAGATGGAGGACCGGCGAGTGATGTTCGAGAACGATCGGCTCGTCTTCCTGGCCAAACACATAAAGAATTTCTTCTTTCTTTGCGATGCTGACCAGCGGTTGATTGATGATTTGCAACGAATCGAGCGCTTGCGCGGCCGCGTGGAGTTGGCCGATGCCGCCGTCAATGAGAATGAGACTCGGGAGAGGTTTCTTCTCTTCCTGTAGACGGCGATAGCGGCGGGTCACCGCCTCGCGCATGCTGGCGAAGTCGTCGTTCTTCCATATTGGCAATGCGGCACCGGGCAGTCGAGAGATGGGCGAGGCGTTGTTGGAATCTTCGCTGCGGCCTTCATCTCCACGGATAATGAATTTTCTGTAGTCGGATTTTTTCATGCGGCCGTTTTCCCAGACAACCATCGAGGCAACCGTGTCTGTTCCCTGGATATGGGAAATGTCAAAACTTTCGATGCGGTGCGGCTCTTCGGGAAGGTTCAAGGCGTTTTGCAGCGCTTCGCCGATGGCTTTCGAACTGGGTTTCAGAACGCGAAAGCGCTGTTCGAACGAGTGCTTGGCGTTGCTTTCAACGAGGTCAAGGAATGAGCGTTTACTGCCGCGCTGCGGCGTGAAGATTTCCACTTTGTGTCCGGCGCGCTCGGCAAGCGTTTCTTCGAGCAGTTCGCGGTCTTCGAAATCAATGGGGACATGAATGGCTTTCGGCAGATAGTCCGCTTCCAAATAAAGCTGTTTGAGCAGTGATGGCACGAACTCTTGAGGATCGAACTCCTCGAGGTCTTCCCAATAGAACTCGCGACGGTCAACTACGCGGCCGCCGCGCAGGTGAAATAGATTTGCGGCGACGAGAGGCGGTTCGGCGTAGTAGGCGAGCACATCCGTGTCATCGCCCTGGGTTGCCGCGATACGCTGGCGCTCTTCGATATCTTCGAGAGTGCGAAGCAGGTCGCGATAAGCGGCGGCTTGTTCGAATTGCTCTTTTTCGGCGGCCGCCATCATGCGGGCTTCGAGGCTTTTGATAAGGTCGTGGCGGCGGCCTTCGAGAAACAGCCGCACATCGCGGGCGGCTTCGGCATAGCGTTCGTCGGTGGTGAGGCCAGCGACGCAAGGACCGAGGCAACGCTTAATGTAATACTGCAAACATGGACGCGGATGGCTGCGCGTTAGATCGACAGTGCAGCTCGGGACGAGAAAACGCTTATGAACGAAATGGAGGATGCGGCGTGCCAGGCCTGCGGGAAAATAAGGGCCAAAATAGAGCGACCCGTCTTTTTTAATGCGGCGGGTGAAATAGACGCGGGGGTATTTTTCAGCGGCCGTGAACTTGATGTACGGGTAGGTCTTATCGTCTCGAAGCATGACGTTGAACTTCGGGCGATATTGCTTGATGAGATTGTGTTCGAGAGCGAGAGCCTCTCGTTCGTTGCCGACGAGGATGGTTTCGAGATCGGCGATTTCGCGCGCGAGCGAGCCGGTCTTTGCGTTAACCCAGCTCGATTCGAGAAAATAGGAACGCACGCGGCTGCGGAGCGACGCGGCTTTGCCGACGTAGAGGACGACGCCGGCGGCGTCTTTGAACAGGTAGACACCGGGGCTTTCGGGAAGCAGCGCAGCTATTTCTCGGGGTTCCATGGGAGTGCAGCGCAGAATTTATGCTTAAGCGCCAACTTCCATCATACTAGAATTGTAATGAGAGGCTGGTCGGCGGCGACCGGTGCCGTGATTGGTGGAAGAGGAGCGTTAGCAACATGCTGGGTGAGTGGCTGCATCCTACGGACTACATGAAAAAAGTCTCGCGAAACATTCTTTACGCCACGCTGCTGGGTTTCCTGATGCTCGGCGCACCTGCACGCAGCGGGGCGCAGGACCCACCTCCAAATCCGCCGGACAACCCCCCGGCTCCGACAGACAAGCCAAAGCCCGCAAAACCGAATACGGATACCGCCGCCCAAAATGCGCCGAATCAGCCTACTTGGGACCCATTGCGCGCGGAAAAAGACATGCAGGTGGGCGAGTACTACATGCACAAAGGCGACATTGACGCGGCCATAGACCGTTTCGAAGACGCGGCATTGGCCAAGCCCGGGTACGCACTTCCCTACCGCTACTTGGGCGAAGCGCAAGAGAAAAAAGGGATGAAGAAAAAGGCCATCCAGTCCTATAAGCGCTATCTGGACCTGTATCCGAAGGCCGAGGACAAGGACAAAATCCAGAAAAAGATCGACAAGCTTTACAAAGACGTGGAGAAAGAAAAGAAGTCATTGAGCTAAGCGGTATCCGCGCCCGTAACAAGTTGATCCGCGAACGATTGATCCTACGCTGAAGGCCACAAGTTCACTGTTACTCCAGCGTTTTCTAGAAGGCGGACCAATTCTTCCCTGTTTCTTTTGATCTGAGCATCGTCGCCAGGGGCACGTACACCGTTTTCCTGTACAGCTACGACAAGACCATAGGGCCAGGCGATGGACGGAAGTTTTTCCAAGTACGCGACCACGTCAGCAGGCGACATCGTCGAAGCTTCCGTAGCAGCGCTAATTGGCCGGACATCAATTCCATTTGCTCGCACAACCAGATACGGGTTCTGCCAATCGCGCGCATCCACGATGGGCCGGTACTTGGTGGGGTCTGGAGGAGGGATTTGATTCTTGAGCGCATATGATCTGGGGTTGGCGACTCTCTCTATGCCGGTGGGCTGCGAGCAAGAAACGAACGTAATTGGCACAGATAATAAAACCGCAAGTATGCTTCGTGCCATGCGCAGCATTCTAGTCCGAACATGTCTATGTATCCACTCAGGGTAGATTGTCCAGTGTGAGTTGCAGATTTGGTGGTCAAGGATGCTGCAAACGCGCTCGAAGTCAGCGAGCGAGGTGGTCGAGGATGCGGCGGGCGCGGGCGAAATCTGCGAAGAGTTTTTCTTCGGCGCGGAACTCGGGGGAATGAGAGACGAGACTGCAGCCGGAGCGGCGGGTGGGGTGTTTGACATGGAGCATTTCGTGGTAGAGGACGTATTCGACGGCGACTTGCGGGACGCTGGGATGATCCATGCGGCGATTTAGCAAGATTTGGTTAGGGCCGGGGTCGTAGCAGCCGAACTGGCGGCGCCAGCTTCGCGTGCTCCAGCCGATGTGCGGGTGCCGCAGAGTGCCGCCGAAATACGCTTCGTTTAACTCGTCGAACATTTTTTCGAGGTCGAAATGGCGGCCGCGCGGGCCAGTGGAGGCAAGACGAACGCGGCCGCGGCGCATGCGGCTGATACGGCTGCGGGTGCGGTTGGAGCGCGCATAGCTCAAGTAGGGCTCCACCAAGGCGCGAGGCGCTTTACGGCGATAGACGCGCGAGAGCAGCAAGGCAGCGGCACCTTCGAGAACGGGCAGTGGAGCACGCTGCAGAAGATCCGAGAAGCGGACGAAAACTACATCTTCGCGGCGCCGGATGGTAAGAACGAGGCTTGCATAGGGGTAATACTCGACGCGGAAGCGCGGCGGGCGACCGTCGCAACCGAGACGCGTAAAGACGCGCTGAAAAAGCGCTGCGCCGCCGGGGACCTGAGAACTCGCGCGGCGCGGCGCTCGGTGCTTCTTTTTTGAGGCAGATTTCTTCGCGCAGGTTAGTTTGATGGGTGGAGGTGCGTCCATCACCAAACTCAATTGCTGCGCTGGCGGAGTTTGGGTCGCCGCAATCATTTCTTTCGCCGCACTGGGGGTGGAGCGACATTTTTCTTGGCGGCTTCCGCTTCCTTGGAAGCGTCCCGAGTGCCTTCCATGGCGTCGTCCAGATTGTCCTTATAGAATTCGGAGTCCGGCGCATCGCTCGGGATTTTTTGCAGAATAACCAGGAACTCTTTCGTCCGCGAAGCCATCAGGTCGATGCCTTTGCGAATGTTCTGCTGCTTCTCGATGCCGAGCTGGATGAGGTCCGCGGCATCATCCACGCAGCCAACGTAGGCGTTCAAAAGAGAATTGACCATCTCCACATGCCTATTGTCGGAGGGATGTTCCAATTCGTACTGCAGCTTCTTGATGCGGTCATCCGCGAACGAAAGAAAAAGCGTGATTCTCTCGTTAGGCGTTTCGGCTTCGCGGATTTTGTCGGCCTCGAGCGAAGAAAGATAGTCCTTCTGCGTCTGAGAAGCAGTGCGCGCGGCCGTGGCGCCGTGAAAAAAGCCAACTGACAGAAACAAAATGCAGAGACGAAGTTTCATGGGTGCACTTCCGGTTCGGGAGGAGCACCTGATGGAGTCGCAGGCGCTGCCGGCTTGCTCTCATGCTTTCTCGGAAAAAGAAACCTGAGCAATTCATCGTCGAAGGTCAGGAGATCGGCTCGAACAAGCTGCAGAGGGGGTTTGTATTCCGCGGGCGCAAGCAGCAGAATTTCGTCCACTTGGCGCAATCCCTTTTGGACGTGCATTTCGAGCTGCTTATAGCCGCCCGGATGGCGCTCGCCATCCGGATTTTCCTTTTCCAGAACCTGCGAGGCGGCTCGCACGTTGTCTCTGTATTTCTCCATGAGCAGGTCGACGGTGGTGTAATCACCAGCCTTTTCCGCGCGGCTGGCCTCCTCGAATTCGGCGTCGCCAAGCTTTTGCAGCATTTTCGCCTTGTGCACTCCATTCGTTTCGCTGTCGAAGCGCGCCTGAAGTTCGCTCAGCTTGTCCGCAGCGCTTGCGACGCCGCATAACGCGGCCAACAGGATCCACAATGCTACGCGTCGCGCCTCGCGGGGCCCCATGCGGTTACCTTTTCTGATCCAGCATGCGGCGCAAAACCTTGCTGCGCTGCTGCGCTTGCCAGACCTGGTCGGGATTCTTGTCCTGGTCGAGCTCGAGAAATTTCTCGTAGGCTTCGAGCGCAGGCTTGGGCTGGTTCAGTTTATCGTAGCAGAGAGCGCGGATAAACCACTCGCCAGCTCCCGGAGTCTCTGCCTTAGCGATCAAGTCCTGCATGGCGAGCGTGGCCGGAAAGTTTCCGCCGAGGTAGTACGTAGTTCGGAGGTCTTTCCAATAGACGAGATTATTCTTGTCGAGCTGTAGCGCGGCTTTTAGTTCCTTTTCGGCAGAGGCGAAATCGCGCTTTTGAAGATAGACGCGGCCGAGCCCACCGTGAAGTTCCGCGTCGTTGGGGGTGAGCGCGATCGCTTTGCGAAGCGTGACGATGGAATCGTCCCATTTTTTCTGGGCGATTTGGATGTCAGCCCGAGAGCGGAGTGAATCGAGCGTGGGAGGCTTGCCGGCGTCGGCGCGGTCGAGTTCGGCGAGGGCGGCGTCATACTGCTTTTGCTCGATGAGAAGATGGATGGCCCGAGATTCTGCGCCTGGAGTGTCCGGTTGTACGGCGAGATAATCTCGATAAGCAGCGGCAGCCTCGGGCTTTTTTTGCGCGTCGAGCGATTGCGCCAGGCCGAGGAGTGCTTGCGGGGATTTCGGCTCGAGTTCGAGCGCGGCGCGGAATTTTGTCTCGGCGTCGGAATAGCGCTTCAGGCCGACGTAGAGATTGCCGAGGTGAATGACCGTCTCTGCGTCGCGGGGATCGAGGCGGAGAGCGGCTTCGTAAGATTCGACGGCACCGGGAATGTCGCCGGAGCGCTCCAGCGCGTGGCCTAGAAGGAAACGAGGGCGGCTTTGCGCGGGGAGAAGATCGACGGCTCGGCGGAGAGGGGGGACGGCGGCGGTGGGATCCTTTTCGGACAGGAGAATGCCTAGATTCAGGAACGCTTCGGACATTTTTGGATCTAAAGTGGTGGCGTGTTCGTATTCGGCGCGAGCCTCGTCGGGACGTTTGAGCGCAGTGTAGGCATAGGCGAGCTGGAAGTGCGCCCAGGCGAAGTCGGGTTTTTCGGCCAGGAATTTTTGGAGAGGAGTGAGAGCGGCCTCAAATTGGCTGGTGTCGATGTCGTGTTGGGCTTCGTCGAGCAGATCGTTTAGAGGGTTGGCTAGTTTCTGAGTACGGGTTTGGGACGGCGTGGATTTTTGCTGGCTGGAGGATTGGAGCGAGAGCGCTGAGGTGCCGGCAAAGACGGGCACGGCGTGCCGCGCCCCTAGGATTAGGATCGCGATTGCTGCTATACGTCTAGCGAAACTTGCGAGATTCATTGTTCGGGCGGAGGATTGCCGGCGCCATTGGCGATTGTACCTGAAGGCATCGTGGACTTGGATGCGCCGTTGGCTGGGCGCTTTGCCTGGCCATTTCCATTGAGGACGCGGGCCAGGAATCGGCCCGTGTGGGAGTTTTGATTGCGAGCAACCTGTTCGGGTGTCCCGGTGGCGATAATTTTGCCGCCTTGGTCGCCGCCTTCCGGGCCGAGATCGATCAGCCAGTCGGCGGACTTGATTACATCGAGATTGTGCTCGATCACTAAGAGTGAAGCGCCAGATTCGAGTAGTTTGCGGAAGGCAGAGAGGAGTTTGGCGATATCGTCGAAATGGAGCCCCGTGGTGGGCTCGTCGAGGATATAGAGAATGCCTTGGTTTTCGGTGCGCGCTAGATGCGCCGCGAGCTTGAGGCGCTGGGCTTCGCCGCCGGAAAGCGTGGTGGCGGATTGGCCGAGGCGCAGGTATCCGAGGCCGATTTCGTTCAGGATGCGAAGCTTGGAGACGACTTTGGGAACGCCTGTAAAAAACGCCAGGGCTTCCCGGGCGGTGAGTTGCAGAACTTCGTGTACGTTCTTGCCGCGATAGCGCACGTCGAGGACACTAGTTTTGAAGCGGGTGCCGCGGCATTCTTCACAGATTAACTCAACATCCGCGAGGAACTGCATTTCGACAGTGACGGTGCCATCGCCCTGGCAAGTTTCGCAGCGCCCGCCGGGCACGTTGAAGGAAAAGTGGCCGGCGGTGAAGCCGCGGCGTTTGGCGTCGGGCGTGGCGGCAAAGACTTCGCGAATGGCGTCGAAAGCCTTCAAATAGGTGGCAGGATTCGAACGCGGCGTCCGACCGATCGGCGACTGATCAACGATAACTACCTCGCGAATGTTGGCGTCGCCTTCTAGACGGTCGCAGAATTCTTTGACACTGCCGCCGATACGTTTTGCGGCGAGGGCGCGGTACAACACATCGTGAACGAGCGTGGATTTGCCTGACCCACTGACGCCAGTTACGACGGTGAGAGTGCCGAGCGGAATCATCAGGTCAATATTTTGAAGATTGTGGAGCGTTGCGCCGAAGAGGCGGAGAAATTTGCCGTTGAGCTTGTGGCGATTATTGGGGATGGGAATAGCGAGTTCACCGCTGAGATATCGGCCCGTTAGAGACTTCTGGTCGGCGAGCATTCCCTCGTAGTTGCCAGCGAAAAGGACTTTGCCGCCGAGTTCTCCAGCTCCGGGGCCGAGATCGATGACGTGATCCGCGGCGCGAATGGTGTCGGGGTCGTGCTCGACGACGAGAACCGTGTTGCCGAGATCTCGAAGAGATTTAAGAATGTCGATGAGTCGCTGTGTGTCGCGTGGGTGAAGACCAATCGACGGCTCATCGAGAACGTAGAGCGCGCCGACAAGATGCGAGCCGAGCGACGTGGCGAGCTGGATGCGCTGGGATTCGCCACCGGAGAGAGTGGAGGTAAGGCGATCGAGCGTGAGGTAATCAAGGCCGACCTCATCCAGAAATTGCAGCCGGCTGCGGATTTCTTCGAGGATTTTTTCGGCGACTTTGGCTTGCAATTCGGAAAGAACCAGCGTGGAGAAGAAAGTGCGTGCTTCTTTCACTGTGAGCTTGGTGATTTCGGTGATGGGCCGGCCTGCCACGCGCACGGCCCGAGCTTCCGGGCGGAGGCGCGTGCCATTGCACTCCGGGCAGGTGGCATAGCCGCGGTAACGGCTGAGAAACACGCGGACGTGGAGTTTGTATTTCTTGCGTTCGAGCCAGTTGAAAAAACCTTTTACGCCTTCGAAATCGTTTTCGGGGTCGCCTTCGAGGACGAGGCGGCGCTGTTCGGCGGTGAGCTGGCGCCAGGGAACGTTTAGCGGAATGCCGCGGCCGCGCGCCCATTTCTTTACCTCCTGGAGCAGCGCGCGGAAACGCGGTTTGGTCCACGGCTCGATAGCGCCTTCATCCAGCGACTTGCTCGAATCGGGAACGACGAGGTTCAGATCGAAGTCGATCGTGTTGCCGAAGCCCTGACAGCGAGGACATGCTCCGTACGGATTGTTGAAAGAAAAAAGCCGGGGCTCCGGTTCCTGAAACAGCGTGCCGTCGTTTTTGCATTCGAAGCGCTCGTTGAACGTGAGGCGCTCGGCGCGATTGCCCGCGGAATCGGCAATGAATTCGAGAATGGCTTCGCCTCCGCCTTCGCGATAGCAAATTTCGATGGAGTCCGTAAGTCGCGAGCGCGATTCAGGATTTACGGAGAGGCGATCGACCAGAACGTAGACAGGTTTCAAGAAGTCCACATCGAGAAGAGTTTCCGGCGACGAGAATTCGTGTACGCGTCCGTCTTGATAGAGGCGATTGAAGCCGCGCTTTTGCATGTCGCCGAGGGCTTGCTTGAGCGATTCTTGCGGAGGCGCGGGAGATTTTTTCTTGGGGACGCGGCGTGGTCCCCCGGTTGCAGCTGGCGTCTGAGCGATTCGAAGCGGATACATGACGTAGAATCGCCGGCCCGAGGCGAAAGACAAGACCCGTGAGGCGATTTCCTCTGGGCTATCGCGGCGGACTTCCGCGCCGCACTTGATGCAGAAAGTTTGGCCGCAGCGCGCGAAGAGGAGGCGGAGGTAGTCGTAGATTTCCGTCGACGTAGCTACGGTGGAGCGCGGATTGCGTGTGGAGTTTTTCTGGCGAATGGCGACAGCGGGAGCGATCCCTGAGATTTCGTCGACGTCGGGCTTCTCCATGCGCTCCAGGAATTGACGGGCGTAGGAGGAGAGGGATTCGACGTACCGACGCTGGCCTTCGGCGTAAACGGTGTCAAACGCGAGCGAAGATTTGCCGGAACCGCTGACTCCGGTAACTACGGTGATGGCGTTGTGGGGAATCTCGACGGTGATGTTGCGAAGATTGTGAACCCGGGCCCCGCGGACGCGGATAGTCTCTTGTTCGCTCAGCACCGGTGTGAGTTCTTTAGTGGCCAAGGGGAAGCTCAGACAGCGCGCTCCGAGCGTGCTGCCTAAACTTTTAATTATACGGCCATGGGAATAGAGGAGCAAACATCGTGTTTGCCCGGGGCGCACGACATGAAAATCCATTCCGAGTCTGATAGCGTTTGGGCGGGCTTTTGTTTCTCTGTCTGACAGTTTATAATGCCTGTCAGATAGGAGGCTTCTATGACCATTTCCTTGCAGGCACTGCTTGATAAGCGCCATCAGCTCGCCGCCAGTCTGGCTCGCGTTGATGACTTGCGCCCCGGTTTTCTGACCGCGCGTTTTCGTAAGTGTGGCAAGCGCAACTGCCACTGCGCTCAGAAGGACTCCCCGGGACACGGCCCGTCCTATTCGTTGACTCATCGCGTTGCTGGAAAGACGGTCACCCAGATCATTCCGCAAGGCCCAGCAGTAGAACGAGCCAAAGCGCAGATCGCCGAATACCACCGTTTCCGGAATCTGGTGCGCGAACTGATCCTCGTGAGTGAGCAAATCTGCTCCGCCCAAGTGCGGAATGCGGAAACGCTCCCAGCGAACGAGGCTAAAAAAAAACCTCTTCGCCGATCTACTGGCTACCGACGTCGTGCGAGAGATTGAGACGCTCCTCGGTCGTCAGGCGGTTGAAGATCTGGATCTGGAAGCGCTGGAGCTCGCCGTGCGTCAACAGGTCCTGCAACTGGCCGGAGCCGCGGTCGCGCAACGTCTCAATGCCGACACCAGCGATGAGCAAGGCTCGCGAGTTCGTTGTAACTGTGGACAGGAAGCACGCTTGGTGGGACGCCGGAGCAAGCAGGTGCAGAGCGTACTCGGTCCCCTACAACTCGAGCGCGCCTACTATCACTGCTCTTCCTGCGGCCACGGCTGCTGCCCTCGTGATGGACATCTGGGCATCGAAAACACCTCGCTCTCTCCAGCCCTCACGCGCATGGTGGGCACCGTGGGGGCCATGGTCAGCTTTCAGGAAGGTTGCGAGCTGTTGACGGAACTGGCCGGCGTGGCCGTGGATGCCAAGCAAGTGGAAAGAACAGCAGAAGCGCTGGGAAAGGAGATCGCCGAAGACGAACGCTTGCACAGCGAACCTCTGGATTCTCTTCCTCTGCCGCGGACTCTGTATCTCGGTATGGATGGCACCGGGATTCCTCTACGCGCAGAGGAACTCGTCGGTCGAACGGGCAAGCAACCGGACGGATCGGCCAAGACCGGCGAGGTGAAACTCTGCACCATTTGGAGCGCGGAATCGCTCGATGAAGAAGGCACACCCCTTCGCGATGAAGGATCGGTCAGCTATTCAGCGGCCTTGGAGAGTGCCAGTGCGCTGGATACCGCTGCCGCACGTTCTCCCTTCGCCCAGCGCGTCTGGAGAGAAGCTACGCGCCGCCGCTTCAGCCAAGCACCACGCACGGTCGTGCTCGGGGATGGGGCCTTGTGGATTTGGAACATCGCGGCCGACCAATTTCCCGAGGCCACTCAGATTGTGGACCGCTATCATGCCAAACAATACTTGAGTGAAGTCGGGAAAGCTCTTTACGGCCCCACCGCTCCACGGGCTGTTCAATGGGCAGAACGCCGTAAGAAGGAGCTCGATACCGGAAGATTCATGGCGCTGCTCAACGCCCTCCGCCGCCAGGTCCCACGCTCCGATCTGGCTCGTCGCTGTCTCCACTATTTCAAGACCAACCGCGATCGTATGCGCTATCCGGAGTTCCACGCCCAAGGCTTGTGCACGTCCTCAGGCGTCGTCGAGGCCGGATGCAAGGTAGCCATTGGCACACGACTCAAACGCGCCGGCATGCACTGGACCAAGCCAGGCTCCAACGCCATCATTGCTCTTCGCTGCTCAAAACTCAGTGGTCGTTTTCAAGACTTCTGGGAGCGCCGGTCAGTACGCAGAGCCGCATGACTCATCACTTTCTTGACGTACACCCGTTTGCCCGGGGCGCACGTCGTAAAAATCCACTGTGACGTCTGATAGAGTTTGGCTGGGGTTTTCTTTTCTTATCTGACAGTTTATAATACCTGTCAGACAGGAGGATCCATGACTCTTTCCTTGCAGGCACTCCGAGATAAACGCGATCAGCTCGTCGCGAGTCTGGCCCGCGTCGATGACTTGCGCCCCGGTTTTCTGACCGCGCGGTTCCGTAAGTGTGGCAAGCTCAACTGCCACTGCGCTCAGAAGGACTCCCCGGGACACGGCCCTTCCTTTTCGCTGACTCATCGCGTTGCTGGAAAAACGGTCACCCAAGTCATTCCCCAAGGCCCCGCCGTCGAACGTGCCAAAGCACAGATCGCTGAGTACCATCGTTTTCGGAAACTGGTGCGGGAACTAATCGTTGTAAGTGAGCAAATCTGCTCTGCCCAAGTGCGCGATTGGGAAGCGCTCCCAGGCAGTGAGGCTAAAAAAAAACCTCTTCGCCGATCTACTGGCTACCGACGTCGTTCAGGAGATTGAGACGCTCCTCGGTCGTCAGGCGGTGGAAGACCTGGATCTGGAAGCGCTGGAACTCATCGTGCGACAACGGGTCCTGCAACTGGCTGGAGCCGCGGTTGAGCAACGTCTCAACGCCGACACCAGCGATGAGCGAGGCTCGCGAACTAGTTGTGTTTGCGGGCAGGAGGCTCGCTTGGTCGGACGCCGGAGCAAGCGGGTACAGAGCGTCCCCGGTCCTCTGCAACTCGAGCGCGCCTACTATCACTGCTCCAGCTGCGGACGCGGCTTCTGTCCTCGTGATGAGCAGTTGGGCATAGAAAACACCTCGCTCTCTCCAGCCCTCACGCGCATGGTGGGCACCGTCGGTGCCATGGTCAGCTTCCAGGAAGGTAGCGAACTGTTGACCGAACTGGCCGGCGTGCCTGTCGATGCCAAGCAGGTGGAGAGAACGGCAGAAGCTCTGGGAAAAGAGATCGCCGAAGACGAACGCCATTGCACGGAACCTTCCGATGCCGTTCCTCTGCCGCAGACCCTGTATCTCGGTATGGATGGAACCGGGATTCCTCTACGCGCAGAGGAACTCGTGGGCCGCACTGGCAAACAACCGGACGGATCGGCCAAGACCGGCGAGGTAAAACTTTGCACCATTTGGAGCGCGGAATCACACGACGAAGAAGGCACTCCCATCCGCGACGAAGGATCGGTCACCTATTCAGCGGCTTTGGAGAGTGCTTGTGCGCTGGATACCGCTGCGGCACGTTCTCCCTTTGCCCAGCGCGTCTGGAGAGAAGCGACGCGCCGCCGGTTCTGCCAAGCAACTCGTACAGTCGTGCTCGGGGATGGGGCCCTGTGGATTTGGAACATCGCTGACGATCAGTTTCCAGAGGCCACCCAGATTGTGGACCGCTATCATGCCAAACAATACTTGAGTGAGGTCGGAAAAGATCTCTACGGCCTCACCGCCCCACGAGCTGCTCAATGGGCAGAACGCCGCAAGGAAGAACTCGACACCGGAAAATTCCCGGCTCTGCTAAACGCCATCCGTCGCCAGGTCCCTCGCTCCGATCTGGCTCGTCGCTGTCTCCATTATTTCAAGACCAACCGCGAGCGTATGCGCTATCCGGAGTTCCACGCCAAAGGCTTATGCACATCCTCCGGCGTTGTCGAAGCTGGATGCAAGGTGGCTATCGGCACGCGCCTCAAACGCGCCGGTATGCACTGGACCGTGCAAGGCTCCAACGCCATCATTGCTCTCCGCTGTGCAAAACTCAGTGGTCGTTTTCAAGATTTCTGGGAGCGCAGAACGGAACAT
Organism: uncultured Acidobacteriota bacterium; assembly: GCA_963833345.1. Classification (GTDB taxonomy): domain Bacteria; phylum Acidobacteriota; class Terriglobia; order Acidiferrales; family UBA7541; genus Acidiferrum. The sequence continues at coordinate 776,116 of CAWHXI010000002.1, forward strand.
AGGGCCGCATGACCCACCACTTTCTTGGCGTGCGCCCGTTTGCCCGGCTTTTCCCGAGAACTGTGCAGTGGTCTTTGCTGGAACTATGGCTCTTGCGTGAGGGTGATGGTGCCGACGCCACCTGCAACCTTGAGGTGAATGGTTACGGGAGACTTGCCGTAGAGCTCGTTGGTGTACTCGTCGCCATCGTGCTTCAGGCCGTGCGCGCTGATGGTGCCGATGCCGCCGCTCGCGTTGACAATGACGCCTACGTTTTTCGGCAAGCGGATGTTGGCTTCCCCAACGCCGCCCTCAATATCGGCAGTGAGATCGGACTTGCGGCCGCCCGTCAGGTCAACGTCAACTTGTCCGGCTCCCATGTCCAGATTGAGGCGGGTCACGTCAATATCTCGTAGGCGCAGATTGCCGCGGCCGGCGCCCATGTCGATCTTGATTTCGAGCGGAATGTCGTTGGCGAAGTGCAGAGTCCAGTGATTGTCGGTAGTCGTCCGGATATGGCTGTCAGAATCGTCTTGAGAAATGCGCAGGTCACCGACGGTTCCCGAAACGGAATAATCTACCCTCGGTGTGCCGGAGGAAGAGCGATAGTCGAAATCAGACTCGAGTAGATGGCTGGAGCCTCCGCTCAAGTTAAGCTCGCCTGCGCCCATCTCCAGCGTAGCGCGGACGGTTTTGGCATTTAGGCGGTCGATCGTGTGCGATTGATGTTGCATGGCGTAAACCGTGCCGCCGCGCCAGTGATTGAATCTTTTTCCGTGCCACAGAAGCGCGACCAAGACAACAACGAAGAGGCATGCGCCCAAGGTCGCGCCGAGCGAGCCACCGCTGGAAGGCGCGTCAGGATGCTGGCGGCGTTGCCAGCTATCCCAGATTTTTCCCGCACCGATGAAAATGAGAATGAGCGGCCAATAGGTCCAGAGGATTGGCCAAGGATCAAACGAAGGCCGCCAGTTGCTGTAGAGGATAATCGCACCGACCGTGATTAGCAGGATCGGGAAAACCAGAGAAGGGCGCCGGGGAGTGCCGTCTTGAGCCATCACACACCTCTTCACTCTCTACTACGCAGGAATTGGGAAAAAAGTTCGCCAATTGAGAAATAAACCGTCAGTTCTCAAGAATACTGGCCCCGCTTGATATGGTCAACGTGAGCGGGACTTCGCGCCGAGGGCTGCGGGGATGTCTTGCGTTTGTGCTAGAGTGCGGCGAAAGGCAAGAAATCGGAATGAAGCGATTGCACGAGGTCTAGCAATGGCGAATTTTGAACGGGTCATCTGGATTGTGCTGGATAGCGTGGGTATAGGCGAATTGCCCGACGCTGCGGATTATGGAGATGTTGGCCGAACTACGTTGGGACACATCGCCGAATCGCGCCCCTTGGCTTTACCGAATCTGGTGCGACTCGGCCTTGCAAATATTGCACCGCTTGCGCATCTTCCGCCTGCGGCATCGCCGATTGGCGCGTATGGGAAAGGCGCAACGCATTCGCCTGGAAAAGATACGACTACGGGACATTGGGAAATGGCAGGGGTTTGGCTGGACCAGGCCTTCCCCACGTATCCGCACGGTTTCCCGCAAAACTTGATCGCGGAATTTGAAAAACAGATTGGGCGTGGAACACTTGGGAACAAGCCCGCTTCGGGCACCGAGATCATCAAAGAACTCGGCGAAGAACATGTGCGGACCGGCAAGCCGATTGTCTACACCTCAGGAGACAGCGTTTTTCAGATTGCAGCGCATGAAGACGTTATCCCGATTTCGGGGCTTTATCGCATGTGCGAAATTGCGCGGAAATTGCTCGACGGGCCGAACCGCGTCGGGCGCGTGATTGCCCGTCCATTCGCGGGAACTCCGGGACATTTTGCGCGGACTACTCGCCGGCATGACTACGCTGTCGATCCGCCAAAACCGATGCTGCTGGACGTGCTTGCCGGGCCCGGCGTACCGATGTTTGGAATCGGAAAGATTCATGACATCTACAATGGACGCGGCGTAGAGAAGTACGTTACGACGACGGGCAATGCGGATGGCATGGCAAAACTTACGGCAGCTTTGAATGAGAAAAAGAGCGGCTTGATTTTCTGCAACCTCGTAGATTTCGACATGCTCTACGGTCATCGCAAAGATGTGGAAGGCTTCGCTGAATCGCTCGAAGAGTTCGACCGAATGCTGGGGCCGTTTACGAAGCTGCTGAGCGCTTCGGATCTGCTTATGATTACGGCGGATCATGGTTGCGACCCGGATCCGCGCTGGCCAACAACAGACCATTCGCGGGAGTACGTGCCAATCCTGGCGTATTCGCCAGGGAGCGGCGCGGACGTGAATCTGGGCGTCCGGCAAACGCTGGCAGATATGGGCCAAACTGTCGCGCAAAACTTCGGTGGCGAAATACCGCACGGAAAAAGCTTCCTGAACGAGATCACCTGAAGGAAGGTTAGACGGCGAAGTAGCATTCGTCGTATCGGTGGGGCTGAGCCTCGGAGCCCGAATAGGTCAAAACTGTCTATTTTCTGCAAGTTAGCGCATCATGACTTCCTAACGCAGCAGATGGCAAACTAACAGCGCAGAGTGAAAGTGGTCTCTCGCGGAGGGAGCAACGGTATGGATATGTTCAGAGGGAGCGGGCGGGGCGACGCTGAGTTCGAGATGAAAAGGGCCGCTCCGTTTTTGAAGCTAGGCATTATTGGCATTGGAGTGCTGCTCATCTTGTTGGTGATGGGCCTGTTTCTAATTCGCGTGACGCGGATAGAACCGGGACACGTGGGTGTACAGATCAATTTGGCGGGAAACCAGCGCGGAGCCTCCGAAATACCTGTGCGCACCGGTTGGGTGGTGTATTCCCCGCTGAGCACGGAGATCATTGAGTTCCCTACCTACGTGCAAACCGTAAAATGGACAAAAGATGTGAATGAAGGCCATCCCATCAACGAAGAGATGGGCTTCAATTCGAAGGAAGGCATGGAAATTTACGTGGACGTTTCGCTGTCTTACGCCATCGAGCCGTCGAAGGTGCCAGATTTCTACGTGAAGTACCGCGTTTCGGACATGGATACTTTCACGCACGGCATCCTGCGCGACGTGGTGCGCAATTCGCTGAACGAGGTGGCCTCCACCTACGCGGTGGAAGACATCTATGGAGAGAAAAAAGCGGAGTTTCTGCGGAAGGTGCAGACCCAGATTGAACAGAAAATGTCGCCCGTGGGCGTAAGCGTCCAGCAGTTCGGCTTCATTGGTGCGCCGCGGGTGCCTTCGGTGATTGCGGCCGCGATCACGGCAAAGGCGCAGGCCATTCAAAAGTCCGAGCAAGCTAGAAACGAACTGGCGACGACACAAGCCGAAGCCGCAAAGAAAATTGCAGAGGCAGAAGGCGACGCCAAATCCCTGGTGACCCGTGCACAAGGCGAAGCGGATGCCAACCGCATCCGGCAGAATTCGCTGACGCCACAGCTCCTGGAATTGCGCCGCATCGAAAACAACCGCGCGTTGATCGATAAGTGGAACGGCCAGTTACCGACCGTCGAGGCAGGACAAGGCAGCGGGATGATCTTGCAGCTTCCGAAACCGCAATAGTTCGGGAGGCGGAGTCAACTAAACTGGCAGGTTGCCGGACAATCTTTCCTTGTCCTAGTGAGTTTTTTAGACAGGGACTCTCGTTGAGTGCGGCCTACTGTGGTCGCTCTCATCAAAATTCGATAGCTGTTCAACACACCCCCAACTAACCGTCGCAAATGACGACAGTTGGGGCCAAATTCCCTATGCTCCCGCAGCGTTACTCAACTAATTCGTCTGTCGAGAGAGCAACGTCTGGTCGCCAGACCGGGCAGCGCCTGTCATCTCGGAAGTCTTTCGCCAATCCACTTCATTGACGTCGACTCCGCCCTTCCGGCCTTGCGTGTCCACGAACATCAACAAGTCGCCGTCCCTCTGGTACTTGGTCACTTCATAAGTCTCGCTGGACTTCAGCACCAGCACGGTGCGTCTTTCAATCGTCTGTCGTTCGCCGGCTTGCGACGCTATGACTTGTGCGTTTTCCGCGATTTCGCTCGCGGCTATGGGTTCCGTCGCGGTCGTCGCGCTGGTGGGACTCACACTCTGCGCCACGGCCAATTGCATCGAGTTTGTCTGAGGCCGTGCCTTGTACGAGGCTGGCCGTGAGCCAGTCGCGTACGGCGGCCGGTCTGGGTGCATCAGCGCATAGGGCAGGACGATGTCGTCCATCAATCGCAGTTCCAGCGGTTCTTCACCCTTCAACGTCGGTCTCGGCCCGCGGAACGGCAAACTAATCACCTTCCACGGCCACAGCGGCGGAAGCATCCACTCGACCACATCACGCGTCGCGTGTCCGTTCCCGTCAATGGCGCCTTGTTTGTCTACCTTGTACCCGCGAGCCAGGATCACCTTTGCCGGCAAGGGCAGGTCTCCGTTCGGCAAAACCACCCTGTCAAACGTAATCTTCAGGTAGCCCTTTCCGACGAAATGTCCCGGGTCCTTCTCTGCTTCCAGGTGTCCGCCCAACATGCTGCCTCTAGGGAACATCGGTTTGCCGAACTCCTGCATGGTTCTGAGGTGGCACAACACCGGGTCACCTACCGCAGCTGTGGCCGAAGAAAAATTCGGCTCGTCTAAAGTACATTGCAGCAGCGTACCGGCCGGAACGAGTTGATCCTGAGCACGGATCACCGTTGCCGACACCAGTAGCGCCGTCGCACTCACCAAAATGCCGATGAGTCGTTTCATGTCATCCTCCAGGTTGTAGTTATCTTCAAGCGGTCAGGCGAGCTAGCCGCTTCCGCCGACGGAAACGCCCAGAAGCTTCCAAGTCAACACCCCTAGGCAACTCCCCGGTTGCCGGACCCAAACCCAATGGTTTCTAAAAAGTCGCTAAGCAAGCCAGAATTCCTTAGGTAAGAGAGCGTTTCGTTACGTTTCCGATGAAACCGGCCACGTCACTTCGCGCTAGGCTTGCCCGACCGAAAAGGGACTTTCTCACGCGAGTCCTGTGGAAAAAAGTGGACCCCGGGCTGGAAGTCTATCTCTTTCATACAAAAGGAGTTGCACGGCCCCAGCGATTGGCCACCCGGGCCATTTCGCTTCTATTTTATCAAAGGGGGTTGGACAGCGGGCCGCCCAAGAGGTAGGATGTGCCTGTCCGCTCTTCCCCCAACCCTAAGGAGTGTTATGAAACGCTTAGTTCCAATACCTAGTGGGCTTGTCGACCACCTCAAGCACGCCGGAGAGACCGGAATAGGTTATCAAGTCGTTTCTGTGGAGCTCCGAGACGGCAGATCGTACGATCAGGTCGTCACCAGTGAGGGCTGCATCATCGAGGTCCGTGGGTTCAAGGAAATTCCGTTTGCGGCTGACGAAGTGGCATCGGTGAACGTAAATCACAAGCGCTGGAATTTCCGAGGCGGATCTGAAGTGCGCGCCAAGACCCGGGCAGCGACCGCCTGAACCTTCCGTTTCGCTATTGGCTTTCAATCCAAAATTCCCTGCGCTACCATCGCTGCGTTTTGCAAGTCCATGACTAGCTTCGAGGACGCAATCGTGGCTAAAAGTGTGTCAATGCATTGGCTTGGCGGCGTAATCGTGTTGGCATTTTTGCTGCAGCCCGTGAAGAGCGGCGCTGGCGCTGCGCATCAGGAACCGAATGCCGCAACTCCCCCCGTGCATCTGACGGCTGGACAAGATCACCAGCGAATCATGGATTCGCTACACATCACTTCCCTGCGCCGCGGCGCGGATGGCGACCCGAAATCGCCCAACGCCGCGAATTACGACGAGGAGAAGGCCAAGCCGGATCCCAAGTTGCCCGACCCGCTGACTTTGAACAACGGAAAAAAGGTGACAACGGCAAAAGTATGGTGGGATGCGCGCAGGCCCGAAATTGTCGAGGAATTTGACCGCGAAGTTTATGGCCGAGCGCCGAAGGTGACGCCGAAAGTCACTTGGGAAGTGACGAGCACGCTCCGGGAAATGAATGGGGATGTGCCGGTCGTCACGAAGAAACTGGTTGGGCATGTCGACAATTCCGAATATCCGGCGATCAGCGTGGATATTCAACTCACCTTGACCACACCCGCCAATGCGCTAGGCCCTGTGCCCGTGATGATGGAACTCAGCTTTAGCCCCGAGTTTATGGCCGCAATCGCGAAGCGCTTTCCAGAGATGACCGCCGCAGCCAATAAAGGTCCAACATGGCAGCAGCAAGTTTTGGCGAAAGGCTGGGGCTATGCCGTGCTGATTCCCACCAGCGTGCAAGCTGACAAAGGAGACGGACTAACAGAAGGAATCATCGGCCTGGTGAACAAAGGACAGCCGCGCAAATTGGACGATTGGGGCGCGCTCCGCGCATGGGCTTGGGGCGCGAGCCGTGCGATGGACTATTTCGAGACGGACAAATCCGTGGACGCCCGCCAAATCGGGATCGAGGGCCACTCACGTTACGGCAAAGCGGCGCTGGTGACAATGGCCTACGATCCGCGCTATGCGATTGCTTATGTGAGTTCTTCTGGAGCGGGCGGAGCCGCTCTCTACCGCAGGAATTTCGGCGAACAAATCGGCAATGTTGCGGGCACCGGCGAATATCACTGGATGGCCGGAAACTTCTTGAAATATGCCGGGCCGTTGACGCCGAACGATTTGCCGGTGGATTCGCATGAACTGATCGCGCTCGTCGCCCCGCGCCCTGTGTTTATCGGCGCGGGCGCGACGCAAGGCGACGGCTGGGTGGACGCGCGCGGAATGTTTATGGCCACGGTCGCCGCAGGACCGGTATATTTGCTTCTTGGGAAGAAAGATTTGGGCACGGTGGAATTTCCGCCAATAGAAACTCCGCTCATCGACGGCGATCTCGCTTACCGACAGCACAGCGGCGGCCACACTCCCGCCCCCAATTGGCCCACATTCCTGACATTTGCTAGCCGCTACATCAAGGGACCAGGAGTCTCAGCGAGCGCCAAGCCCGATTCCACCAAACCGCGGACCGCAGTCCCCTAGACAGGCCGGACAGCGCATTCGGATGCCGCTGCGCGTGTAGAGTCACTACCAGCTCGACGGACAAATTTTCAAACGGATGATTTAATTCCCCGATGCGGACGAAGGACTGCCCGGCGCGTAATAGCCGTTGCGCGTGCGAGCGACAAGCTTGCCACGGCCGCGAGGTGGAATCACTTGCACGCTCACCGAGCGAAAAGTGCCGTCTTTTCTCGTGTTCGAGGGATAGTAGGCCAGCGTGTACTGGTTGCGGATATCGTGAGCAACTTGCTCGCAGATGGTGTGCACGTCGTCGACGCTCTCCGGAAAGAACGCCAGGCCACCCGAGGCCTCGGCGATCTGCTTCAGCGCTTTCATGGCGTGATTCTTGTCTTTTCTTTTTTCGTCTCCGAGCAGGCCGATAGTGTAAATCACCGTGTCGGTCTTCTGGATTTCGCGAAGCGTTTTCTCGAGTGAATTGTGGCTAGCGTTGTCTTCGCCGTCGGTGACCACGAGAAGCACGCGCTTGTCTTTGCCGGCTTTTTTAAGATGATCGAGCGAGCCGATAATGGCGTCAAAGAGCGCCGTGCTGCCACGCGAATCGATGCGCTCGAGCGCTTCTTTCAATTCCGGAATACTGTTGGTGAAGTCTTTATCGAGGTCGAGATAAAAATCGTCGTTGAAGTTAACGACGAAAGCTTCGTCCTGCTTGTTGCTGGACTCAACGAGAGTGAGAGCCGCCTCGTTCACGCGGGGCCGCTTGTCGCGCATGCTGCCGCTATTGTCGATCACCAGTCCCATGCTGACAGGAACATCTTCGCGCTTAAAGGTAGCGAGTTTCTGTTCCACTTTATCTTCGAATACCCGGAAGTTATCGGCCGTCAGACCGTCGGCAAACTTGCCGCGATCATCCAGCACGCTGGTGTGCAGCACGACCAAGCCGACGTCGACCTTGATGATCGAACCTTGTTTTCCGGCGTTGGGATCTTGCCCTGGAGGAAGGGGCTGCGGACTTGGAACGGGAATCTGCGCAAGACACGCCGAGACAAAGAAAGCCATCACGCAGAAAATCAGCAGCAGACGAGAGAAGGGCGAAATATTCAAGAACGCAAACTCAGTGGCTGGGCGCGTAATACCCCGACTTCGCGAATACATTGAGCGGCGGGAGCCCCTTCGGAGCTCGCAGCCTGATCTTGATTTTTCGCCAGCGTGCGTCGTGCGCTTTATTGCTCGGCCGATATCCCAGGACATATTGATTTCGCAGCTCCATGCCAATTTTTGAGGCGATATCCGGAAGGTCTTCCAACTTCTCAACGGAAAATACCCGGCCCCCCGTCATCTCTGTAATTTCCGAAAGCAACGACGGACCGTTCAGTTCTTCCGGCGTGCGGTTGCGATATCCAAGCGCGTCAAAGATGCCGATTGCATAGAGCTGGGTGTCCGCTTCCTTCACCAACCGCTTGATATCGCTTTCATTGTAACGACTATGATTATCTCCTCCATCCGATAAAATGAGCAAGGCGCGTTTACCGTTGTGTGCACCCCGCATCTGGCTCAGGCCCAGATAGATGGCATCGAGCAAAGCTGTTCGCCCTTTTGCCGAGGTCAGCATCAGGCTGCTTTGCAGGTCTTCGACGCTGTTCGTAAAGGCACTCGTCAGTTCCGCTCGCTCGTTGAAGCTTACCAAAAAGAATTCATCAGACGGGTTGGCGGTCTTGAAGAACTGTACGGCGGCTTCACGCGCCTTACCGACTTTGTTGGACATGCTGCCGCTGAAATCAAAAACCACGCCGATCGAGATGGGTACGTCTTCGGCGGAAAAGGTCACCACTTCCTGCTCGGTGTTGTCCTCAAAGACGCGAAAGTTTTCCATTTCCAGCCCGGTGACCAATCGATTGTAGGGATCGGTGACGGTGACGTTGACCAGGGCGAGGTCCACATCCATTTTCAACGTTCGTCCGGGCTTGAGCACTTGCCCGGGCGTGTTTTTCTTTACGTCATCCTTGGGCTTGTTTTGATTTTGCTTGGTGTCTTCGGCAGGAGATTGCGCCTGGGATTGGGGCTGTTGCGCAGCAAGAATTGCGGCGCGGGACACAACGAGGCAGGCAAGTAACAGAACTACAACGGCGAATATAAATACGCGAAAGCCATGCCTATCGCGTTTCACGGCACCCCCATCGTCCCGGTTACCCGAAACGGCCGCGCGGCTCGGACTGTGTGTGATTCTACCACTCGGCTAAGCGAAGACAAGGCAAATCCTGTTTCGGCTCTCACTTGGTACCCGGAGGTCCGCGCGAATCCATGCAAATTTTCCGTCATGTCGGATTCCATCAATATGCAAGATTGCACATTGCTTGGTTTCCATCGACAGATAGGATTCAAAATATAAGATAAAGGACTGCAAGCAGTCCCCAAATATTCCCGAATGTGCGAGACTCTGTGCCTAAGGAATCGTGCTGATATGGGAGACTCGGGAGCATGAGTTCAGCCAATCCAGAAGTTGTCATTGTCATTCCCGCGCGCTTTGGCGCCATGCGCCTCCCCGGAAAACCGCTTGTCTCGCTGGCAGGCAAGCCCATGATTCAGCGCGTCTACGAACGAGCCAAGCTGGCCACGCTCGCCTCTCGCGTCATTGTTGCCACTGACGATGAACGCATCATGAAGGCCGTAGCAAGTTTCGGCGGCACCGCCCGCATGACGCGCGCGGACCACCGCACCGGCACCGAGCGCGTCGCAGAGGTCGCCGCCCATGAAAAGGGGGACGTCTTCGTGAATGTGCAGGGCGACGAGCCGCTGCTGGATCCGGTAGCCGTCGATACAGCCGTCAATGCCCTGCTCGAAGAGCCCGCCGCATCCATCGCCACGGTGGCCACCCCGATTAAAACGCCGGCGGACATCATGGACCCCAACGTCGTGAAGACCGTCCTCGATTTCGACAACAACGGTCTCTATTTTTCGCGCGCGCCGATTCCCTGGGTGCGCGATACCGCCAGCAAAATCCAGGTGCGCCACCTGAAGCACCTGGGCCTCTACGTTTTCCAGCGCGACGCCCTCCTCGAATACCCCACCTTGCCCCAGGGTGAACTCGAGCGCATCGAGCAGCTCGAACAGCTTCGCTGGCTGGAAAACGGGTGGAAGATTCGCGTTGCCGAGGTTGAGCACGACGCGGTGAGTGTGGACGTCCCGGAAGACGTCGCACGCGTGGAAAAACTCCTCCAAAAATAACACCGCCCGGCAAGTTTCGCCGGGCGGAATGGTTATTGCGAGCGCTGCTCTTCAGTTATGGAGTTTGCGCGGTCAGAACTCCAGCAATCACGCGCTTGGAATCGGTTCCCATGACCAAGATGGTGTTAGTGTTGGCGAGGTAGGCGAAATAATTGATCGTGACTGACGGACTTCCGCTTATGCCGGCGACGAATGTGTTGTGCTGGCCGGTGCTGCCGGTGCCGTCAGCGCCGATCGTAACGACGCCGTTGAAGGGAGTGTTTAAGAACTGCTTCCCTGCCGTGAATTCGTTGTAGTCCACTAGACCGTTGGGAGTTGCGTTGGCGGGCGTGAGAGCGCCGACGAAATCTTCCTCAAGAGGGTCGGCCCCGCTCCAACTAAAGGCGTAAGCCTTTGCAAGGCTGGCTGAAGAAAATGGAGCGCCGGTTTGCCCCAGAAGCGTGCCGTCCGCAACATCCACAGCGGTAGCAATGCCTCCGGACACAACCGTGCTGACATCCTGAATCACGCCCTGCGTTGCCGAACTCAGGTAGAACACGAACGTGAATGTCCCCGTGTTGCTGACGGTATCGGTAAATGTGAAGGTGCCGCGGCCAGAACCATCGCCATCAAGAGTGACCGTTCCGGCATTAAGAACGCCAGTGGGCGGTACCGTTTTCACAGACCCCGCATTATTGTTGTCCACCTGGATAGCCGAGAGGTTTGCGCCGGTGGCAGTGAGGCGACCCGCGCGAGCCAGTGGCCCGCTACCGGTCGTGCCGCCCATAACGAAAACGAAGCTGCTGCTATTGAAGGAGGTGACATCCGTGGGAGTGCCCGCCTGCTGAGCGGCGGCTTCGCCGAGAATTGTTCCCGGCGCTGCCGCATCTTGGTCAATCCCCATTAATTCTATGTGCTGGCTATCGATGACGTAGTAGACGAAGTCGAGGCCGCCTATGCTGGCTATACCTCTTCCGGTCCCAATATTGTTGTTGTCCGTTGCATAAGCCCCACCCGCGATGGAAGCCTTCGTAACAAAAGTGCCGTTGTCGTTGACGTCCCAGAAGCTGCCGTTGGCGAAGCTGCCGCTCCCGGCGGCAGTGGGGATAATGTCTCCGACGATGGAAATGGGGTCACCCGTGCCGTCCGGGACAATTCCCGAGAAATCGAATGCGTAAGTACCAGTGGCAATAGCTGTCGAGGTTTGAAGACTAAAGCTGCCACTCGCTGTCTCGGAGTCATCTGAAATCATGTCCACCATATAACCGCTGGCGGAGGACGCCAGAGAAATGCTGTATTGAACTGTGCCACCAGAGGTCATTAGGCTTAGCGTTCCGCGGCCATCGGCGTTGACCACGTAGCTGCCACCGGTAATGTTGAAAATATTGTCCGCTCCAAGCGCATGAACGTCTTCTAAGCCACCGGTCGTCGCAATGCCGCCTCCGCCATCAGCTGAAAATACCCCGACCCGGGAAAAGCTAGTCACGGCTCCGCCCGCGCTTGTCGAACCGGTCATAGAAAAAACGTAGGCGCCTTTTAGACTGGTGTTGTTGAAGCCGGTTGCGGGAGGAGGAGGAGCGACCGTGCTGGAACCACCGCTGCAAGAGGAAGTCCAAGCAACCGCGATGATCGTGAGAACAAGCAGAAGGCGGTTCATCGCGCACCCCTCGGAACGTGGACCGCGGGCATTTGGAGCACTTGGCCCTTGGTGTTGCGAACGGTGACGGATTGCGTGCCATTTTCAATGATGCGGGCAGCAAAAGTATTGCTCTGGCCGAAGGAAATCACTTCCCCGGTGATACGGACGGAATCTCCAGCCGCGAGCGTGAAGTGGTTTTGCTCGAGAAGTTTTGCGCTGCCAATATGCACGTCGACAGGGCCGTAGGCAGTCTGAATGCTCACATGTGCGCCGATGGGCGGAACGCTGGATTCCGCGGTGTAAGTAAGAACTTTGCCCACGAGAGTGGTCTCACGGCTCGCATCGTAAGTTACGTTGGCCTGCGCAACCGCTGTTGGTTGTTGCTGTGCGCCTGCGAAGGATACGGAGAGTAGAGCGCCTGCAAATACTGCACTGCCAAAGGAGACCCGAATTTTCAATTTCATTACCCCTTCCCCACGTTCGAAGGATTCAGGAAGAATCCCTCTGGATAGCGTAACCGCGTATGGATCGCGGCTCTACGCAGATGTACCACTGTTTGGATGATCATTGACTGCAAACAGTTCCCCACTGAAGAACATTTTGTTCAAATCGACAACCCATTCGCACGCAAAACATCTGACGCACAAACTTACCCAAAAAAAGTAAACCCACGTCGCAAACAAAAGTTTCGCGGCATTCCCAAATTCCGCAATCCGGCCGCGCGCTTCCGCTTCCCTTCCAGTTCCCCGATTTGAATTTACAAGTTCCCCTAATTTATTGGATTCGTTCTTCGATTTGACAGCCGTGCGCATTCCGATGATAATTATGCGTACGTCACTCCTGTGGAGGGCTGATAAGCTCGCGCACTGGGAAATCCCAAACGCGAGCTGCATGGATGGCGCCAAAATATATTTTTGTTACCGGCGGTGTTGTTTCCTCACTTGGAAAGGGAGTTGCAGCTTCCTCCATCGGTTGTCTCCTCGAAAGTCGCGGTTTCAAAGTCACCCTTCAGAAATGTGATCCGTACCTGAACGTCGATCCCGGTACGATGAGCCCATTTCAACATGGCGAAGTCTTTGTCACCGAAGATGGCGCGGAGACCGACCTCGACCTCGGCCACTACGAGCGCTTCACCCACGCCAAGCTTTCCCGGGATAATAACTGGACCACCGGCCGCATCTACGAAACCATTCTCACCAAGGAACGCCGCGGCGACTACCTCGGCAAAACCGTCCAAGTCATCCCGCACGTCACCGACGAAATCAAAGCCACCATCAAGAAAGTTTCCGATGAAGTGGACGTCGTCATTGTTGAGATCGGCGGCACCGTCGGCGACATCGAATCGCTTCCCTTTCTCGAAGCCATCCGCCAAATGCGCCTCGAACTGGGCGCCGAGAACACGCTCTTTGTTCATGTCACACTGGTGCCCTTTATCGCCGCCGCCGGCGAGCTTAAAACCAAGCCCACGCAGCACAGCGTCAAGGAGATGCTAGGCATCGGTATCCAGCCCGACATTCTGCTTTGCCGCAGCGACCGGCACATCCCCGGCGACCTTAAGAAAAAAATCGCCCTCTTCTGCAACGTCGCCGAAGCCTGCGTCATTTCCATGGAAGATGTCGACACGATTTATGCTGTCCCGGTGGAACTCAGCCGCGAGGGTCTCGACGCCCAGATTCTTCGCCATTTGAAGTTGGAGGAGCGCCCTTCGGACATGCGCCCCTGGCTCGACCTTGTCTATCGCATGCACAATCCTGCCGGCGAAATTCGCATCGCTGTAGTTGGTAAATATGTCCAACTCGAAGACGCCTACAAAAGCCTCCGCGAAGCTCTTCTTCACGGTGGCCTCGCACACAATCACAAAACCGTTCTCGAATGGATCGAAGCCGAGGAAATTGACTCGCCCGAAACCGCCGCAGCGCGCCTGCGCGGCTACGACGGCATCCTGGTCCCCGGAGGCTTCGGCAAGCGCGGCATCGCCGGAATGGTCCACACCATTCAATATGCCCGCGAAAATAAAATTCCGTTCTTCGGTATCTGTCTTGGCATGCAGTGCGCAACCATCGAATACGCCCGCGATGCCGCCGGACTGAAACAAGCCGACAGCACCGAGTTCGATCCGCAAACGCCCCACCGCGTCATTTACAAGCTGCGCGAACTCCTCGGCGTCGACGAAATGGGCGGCACCATGCGCCTCGGCGCCTGGCCATGCAAACTCGAGCCCGGCTCCCTCGCCAATCGCGCTTACGGCAAAACCGAAATCAGCGAGCGCCACCGCCACCGCTACGAATTCAATCGCGACTACGAAAAAACTCTCACGAACGCCGGTCTGCGCATCACCGGCCGCACCCCCGACGAAAATTACGTCGAAATCATCGAAGCCCCCGAGCACCCCTGGTTTCTCGGCTGCCAATTCCATCCCGAATTCAAATCCAAGCCCCTCGAACCCCACCCGCTCTTCGCCGCCTTCATCGGCGCCGCCCTCGAACACAAGAAAATTCTGTCGCGCCAAGCCACGGAAGCACCCCGCGTCCAGGCCGTCGGCGTCGCCCCCCACGCCAACGCATAATCGTTAAGTCTTGTAGTGGCGCAGCATGTTTACCCTGAGCTTCGAAGGGCTGCGCCACTTTTGAGACGGCGGGTCCATTGTGATTCTCTCTCGTCTCTATTCCCTGTATCCGTCATCCCCGCGCGCGGGAACCCGGTGCCCTGCGCCAAGCGCTGCTAAGGCTTGCCGCATTCGCCGGGGCAGCGCGAAGGACTTGTTTTTCTGCGCCCTCGGGCTTGGTCGATCTGACTGAGCAACTTCGCTGGGGGATGTTCAATGTGGTGCGGGCGTCGTTCTCGGCGCAACTAACGCCTTTGATTCACAAAACGCTGTCGGAATCGAGGATAACCGCCAAAACGAAGACCGGAAAATTGGGAGGGCCGCAAGGCAACGTAAAATCCCCACCCTCCGCGACGTTTCGCGAAGGGTGGGGAAAGTTAACTAACGCGTCGAAGATGAACTGACAATTACCTGCTTACCGGGCCGCCGTGGCAGGTGCCGACGCCCTTGTCGCTGAAAGTAGGCGAAGCAGGCGCACCAGCTAAAGGAGCTTCCAGTGCCGACTCGAAATACCATTCGTAGCCGTGCTGATCGAGCGTCAGGGCCATCACACCCCAGTAGTTCCCGGTGGCCCCCGCCTCGAGATTCAATGCGTTAAAGTTCGGGTTGCCGTTAGGATCGGCGGTTGTTGTGTTGGTTGTGACGACCGGATCGAGTGTCTCGCCGCCGGTGCCCACGATGAATTCACGGATGCCATTTTTGGGATCGTAATTCCCCGACGGGTCAAGGGGACGGTAGTGGGCATAGAGGTGGTCGTGTCCGTTCAGCACCAAGTCGGCTTTGTGTTCGTAGAGCAGTTGCCAAAAGGCCTGAGCGGCAATGCCCTCTGGTGTGATGCCGTTAGTGGCGCTGAACGTGGGCTGATGCCAGTAGGCGGCTGTGCACGCGGAATGATTCTCCTCGAGATCCTTTTTCAGCCATTCAAGTTCGGAGGCAAACCAGGAGCCTGTGTTCGAACAGCCGCCCGGCTGCGTCGAGCACTCTATATTGAGTGAGATAAGGTGCCAGGAGCCGAGATTGTAGGAGTACCAGCCATCTCCGACTCCGCTCCCATTCACGCCTCCGTTCGGCCCCAATTCGAAGTGCCCCGCCTGTCCATCCGCCCGCGGTATGGGTTGGGGGTTGGGAGTGGTAAGGCCCGGATAGTTGCATGCCGCCGCCAGAGCTGGTGGGCACGGGTCCGAGATCGTAGTCGTGATCGGGTTCCCGTTGGCATTGATCTGGAAGCCGTTGTAGTAGGAAAAGTAGCCGTAGCCGGCAACTCCGGTCTCGCTATGCTCGTTATAAAACTCGTGGTTGCCGGGCGCGGGCCGATGGAGAAATTTGAAAGCGCCATAGGTCAAGTCGAACGATTGTTCAAAGTCCGAATATTGGCCTACCTGGTATTGCAGATCCCCAACGATCGCGACGGCGTTGGGCTTCATGGCCTCAATCAGATTCGCAGTGGCCTCCTGGGATTGCCACAAAGAGGTGCTGGTGTAGGGGGACTTGGGGTTGCTGCAGAGTTCATGCGCAGCCTCACCCGTCGGCTCCACTATCGTACCGTTCTCCACCTCGCCTGGCTGGCAGGCGATGTCGCCAACCACTGCAAGCACGGGCGAGTGACCCGTAGTTGCGTACGGCCACGTATTGTCGTTGGAGTGTCGATCGTGCTTGGCGTCTTGTGCCTTTGCGCCAGCTGCAAATACCAACACCGAGGCGGCCGCTCCCATGAGCACTGCCGCTCGGAACCTTCCCTGGACTGACTTCATGCGGTTCCTCCCGTGCGGATTGGTTGGACAGCTGCGAGGACGCTGTATTTCACTCCTGCAATATTTCGTGTGTATGTCGAATGTGTGAAAAAGCCTTAACATGGATTATTTGGGAGATCGTTTGGACCATCAGCAAAAGGGTATGTCCTTGACGCTACCGAGGACTAGAAAGGCTTGCCGTATGCGAATCCTGCGTCGATTCGCAACGAACGGGTTAAAGCTAGGCCGCTGACGGATGCACAACCGTAGGATTCGCAGAATCGCCACTCGCCTGGTTTGCAGCCGATTCTGTGCTTAGGCATAGCGAAACAACGCCTTGAAGCCAAAGTCCATGTGCTGCTGGATATGGCAGTGAAACAGTGTGAGGCCCGGCTGGTCGGCGACCAGATCCACCGCAGCGCGTCCAAATGCGGGAACGATCACCGTATCCTTCTTAATGCCGGCACTCGGCTTCCCGTTGATCTCGACGATCTCGAACAGGTGCCGGTGCATGTGCACCGGGTGGCTGTCGTCACTTCGATTGTGAAACACCAGGCGGTAGCGGCTTCCCTGCCGGAACACGAATTCGCGTTCATGCGGATAGTCCTTGCCGTTCACGAGCCAGTGATTGATCCCGTGCGGCCCGCCAGGCACTTTTTCAAAGACCATGTCGATGGTCTGGTCTGGCGCGGGATGCGGAGTGGACTTGCCAAAGATGGTGTAGTCCCAGCGCGCGTTCGCAGGTGGAAGCCATTGCGGGCGCGGCTGTGCCTGATTGGCGTACTCCACCACGATGCCCATGCCGGATTGCCGCGCGGTATCGCGCGTCTCCCCCAAAATCCAGACGCCCGGCAGGTTCATCTCCACGATCGCATCCACGCGCTCACCCGGGGCGATCTTAATCACATCGACCAGCTGAGGCGTGGGCACGGGATTGCCGTCAAGAGCGATCACCTGAAAATGATGACCGAAAAGACCTATCCGATGAATTTGCGAGGCGCTGGCGTTGAGCAGGTGCATCAGGATGCGCTGACCCGGTTGCACGCGGAGGGGATCCCCGGCGCCGAGCATTTTATCGTTGATCGAATAGAGAGGAGCGCTGACTTCGAGCCCGTTGAGACGCGGGTCTGGAGTGGCGGGTTTTTCGGGCATCGGGTCGTTAGGATCCGCCGCCCCCTCGTCCTGATCCGTCGTGGTCAGATAAGCCTGCCATTCACGCAGCGCCAGAAAGACCTCTTGGTCGTACAGTCCAGGGTCATTCGCGGAATCGATCATGAAAAAACCGAACTGGCCGGTGTAGGCGCCCCGCTGCAGATCCATCATGGCTGCGGTGTGTGAGTGGTACCATCGTGAGCCTACCGGCTTGGCCACGAATTGATAACGCCGCCGACCGTGGGGCGGGACCGGGGGCGTGCCTTCTTCCTCCGCCCCATCCACTTCCGACGGAACGAATAGGCCATGCCAATGCACGTACTCGGGAACGTCTGTATCATTCACAACGTCGACGGTGACGGGCTGGCCCTCGCGCATCCGCATGAGAGGACCGGGAACCTTATTGTTGTAGCCGATCGTGCTGATGACAACCTTTGGGGCCAGCTCAACCATCGTGGGTGCGATTTGCAGAGTGAAATCCGCCTCGCGTCCGGTGGCCTTCGGTTCCGACATCGCCATCTGCGGATGCTCTGGCGGCGCCGGAACGTGCCGGAGCGCTAGCGACTCCGCGAATGTGGGCCGCAACTTTCCTGCCCCCGCCCCGATCACGGTGGCCCCTCCAAGCCGCACAAAATCCCTTCGGTTCATCTGATCCTCATCCCCCCCACAATGCCAACGCCGGCGCGACCGCCAGATAAGCACTGCCGGTATTTCATCCGCAAGGGCACTTCGCCTTCGTTCGCGTTCGTCCCTGCCTGGGTAATCGGCAGCGAGGACCATACTACCCAACTTTCAAGGGTCGGTCCTGATAAACGCTAGCGCTTAATCGGACGCGCGTTTTCGCGGATACGTGAAGACAGGCACGGTTCTCTGCGCGCGTTCGATTAAGCCGTTTGCACGTGGCCGCTGGCGATTGCGGTGGACGCGGGCCCTATGCAAAATCAATTGCGGGAAGGAGCGGTGTTGAGGTGTGCCGGGGACTGCGCGACCGAGAGCAACTGGCGAGACCATGTGCCAATAAGCTTGCTACCACAAAAAGTATCGCGATGACCATGCCCGAAGAAGCTGGAACAAGAGATTGATGCAACGGCAAGACGCAGAGGTAGGGGGGCGTGGCGAAGCACGCGAAGGATTCGGGTTAGAGAGAGTCGTTTCATGCCGCAGCAGTCACCATGGGTGGAGAACGAAGCTGAATCTCGGCAGCGGTGAGCCGCTCGATAACCTTCATGGGTCCTCCACACTTGGGGCAGCGATAAAGAGCCGGAGCGTCTTCGGTGGAGGAAGCGTGGTGTTCCGCTTGCGGCTGTGGTCCTGAGCTCAGCAACTGAAAGCAAAGCGGCAGAAGCGTGGTGCGCCGACGGTTGGCCAGCAAGCCGAAATGTCGGATGCGCACGAAGCCTTGCGGGAGGATGTGCAGTAAGAAGCGACACAAGAACTCGTTGACCGATAGCGGCAGCAACTTCTGTTTGTTGTGGTCAGCGGAGTCCCGCCAGTGAAAGGTGACTTGACCATCGGTGAAGGAGACCAGGCGGTGGTTGGAGATGGCCACGCGATGGGTGTAGCGGCCGAGATATTGCAGCACGTATTCAGGGCCCCCGAAGGGAGGTTTCAAGTAGACCACCCAGTATTGTCGATAGAGGGGTCGCAGCCAGGCAGCGAAAGTCTTGGGTTGAGCGAGGAGTTTCAGGTCTTCCGGGAAGCACAGCTGGCCGTCCTGGAAGGCTTGCTTGAGCGCGTCGACAAACTTGCCACGAAAGATTTTCCGCAGCACCTTTTTCGGAAGAAAGTAATTTTCTCCCGAGCGAACCCAACGGGCGTGATCGGGCGAGAGGCCGCCGGCGGGAACGACACAATGGACATGCGGATGAAGATTAAGTTGCTGGCTCCAGCTATGCAAGACGCTGAAGAAACCGATCTCTGCGCCGAGGTGTCTGGGGTCGCGCGCCACTTCGAGAAGGGTTTCCGCACTGCTACGAAAGAGGAGATCGTAGAGGAGCTTCTTGTTCTGCAGGACCAGCGGCGCCAAGCGGCTGGGCAAGGTGAAGACCACATGGGCGTAGGGCGTCGGTAGAAGTTCTCGCCGACGCGCAGCGATCCAGCGTTCCCGAGCCGCGGTCTGACACTTCGGGCAGTGGCGATCGCGGCAACTGTTATAGGAGATGGGGGCACGATGTCCGCAGCGGGTGCACTCGTCGAGATGGCCACCGAGTGCGGCAGTACGACACCGCTGGATGGCCCGCAGCACTTTGACATGCTTCCAACGGAGCCAGTGGCGATTTCGCTCGATGAAAGCCTCTCCCGCAGCGCGGATGATATCGGCCACCTCCAGAGGCGGCCGGCTCATCTAGTTCTCGTCAGGCGGCTGGTCGTTCAGTGTTAGCGAGTCCAAAGGACTCGCGGTGGAGTTGAGGCGTTGTATCGCGAGGTGCACGTAAATCAGGGTGTCTTTCAGATCTTCATGACCGAGCAGGATCTGAATCGTGCGGAGATCCGCGCCCGCCTCGTATAGATGCGTCGCAAAACAGTGGCGAAGCAAATGGGGATACACGCGTTTCTGGAGACCGGCGCGCTGGGCGGCTTTCTGACATGCGTACCAAACGGTTTTCGTATCGATGGGCCGATCCTTGCGATAGTGGCTGGGAAACAGCCAGGTACTGGATTTCCGATGGTAATAACGCCAGTGGGCGCGGAGTGCCACCAGTAGCTTGGGACTGAGCATGACATCGCGATCTTTGCGGCCCTTGCCGCCACGGATGTGCACCACCATGCGCTGACTGTCGATGTCGCTGACTTTCAAGTGGGTCAGTTCGGCGTTTCGGGCGCCGCTGGCGTAGAGGGCCATGAGCAGGATGCGTTCGCCAGGGGTGCGCGCCGCATGGAGGAGTTGCGCGACTTCTTCCCGGCTCAGAATCGTCGGCAGGCGACGGGTCTTTTTCGGATAGGGAGTTTCGGCAAGGCTCCAGGCTCGGCGAAGAGTCTTGATGTAGAAGAAGCGCAGCGCCGCCAGGTGTTGTCCTACGGAATTTGCTGACAACTTGCGCTTCTGGAATAACTCGGCTTGATATTCCCGAATCTGTCGAGGACCTAAGCGATCTGGCGAACAGTTGAAATGTCGAGCAAAATCTTCTACTGCACGAAGGTAGTGGCGTATGGTATTTTGTGCATAATTACGAAGCTGGAGTTCTTCCAGCATCATTTTGCGAAGATGGGTCACGGGAACACCTCCTGTGACCCACACTTACACCCAAGCCCTCAAGCAACCAACGCTCCACTACCTCACGCGCAGCGTCCGCCGCGCCAGCGGCTACGTGCTAACGCGCTAGTATGAGCGGTCAGGCCAACTCAGGATAAGCGGCAAATCGGAACTTATCCTTGGGTCCGATTTGCCCGGAGTTGCTGACAAATCGGCTAACAGGAAACTGCCCACGGCATTCGAGCAATTCTCCAAATCGAAGCTGCGTATGCTATCTTCGATAACTTCCATGGATCCTGCTCACGACATAGCTCTCGGCTCGCTCCGCCTTGGACTCGGCAACCCATTGTTTCTGATAGCCGGACCTTGCGTGATTGAAAACGAAGCCCACGCCCGAAAAATGGCCGAGAAAGTAGCAAAAATTGCTGCCGATTGCGGTGTTCCGTATATTTTCAAAGCCTCCTACGACAAGGCCAACCGCTCCTCCGTAAAAGCTTTTCGCGGACCGGGCCTTGCGGAGGGCTTGCGCATTCTCGGCAAAATCAAATCCGATTTGAAACTCCCGATCCTCACCGACATTCACGAACCCTCTCACGCACAATTGGCAGCCGAAGTTTGCGACGTGCTGCAAATTCCGGCCTTCCTCGCGCGGCAAACCGATCTATTGCTCGCGGCGGGCAAAACAGGCCGCGTCGTTAACGTCAAGAAAGCGCAATTTCTTTCGCCCTGGGACATGGCCAACGTCGTAGAAAAAATCGCCAGCACCGGCAACACCGATATCATCATTACAGAACGCGGCGCATCTTTCGGCTACCAGAATCTCGTGGTCGATATGCGTTCTTTTCCGACTCTTCAGAAATTCGGCTATCCGGTAGTGTTCGACGTCACGCATTCCGTCCAACTCCCCGGTGGCCAGGGCCACGCCAGCGGCGGCCAACCCGAATTCATCGAGCCCCTAGCCCGAGCCGGCGTAGCCGCTGGCGTCGACGGCATCTTCCTCGAAACCCACGACAATCCCGCCGAAGCACTCTCAGACGGCGCCAACGCCCTCCCGCTCTCCCAACTCCCCGCCCTACTCAAGCGCCTAAAAGAACTCTCCACGGTCGTCCGCCGCTGGAGCGTCCAGTGACCTCAGCTCCGAGCCGCCTCGCCCCGCCGCCGTCCGCACAGGCACGGGATGCCGCGCTCATCTCCTCGGCGATGCCCACCCGCACAGCGAGCTTAAGTCCTTTAAACGCAACGGTTACAAAAAACAAGGGGGGGCCTTTTGACGCCACCCTCCGCGCGACATCCTTTCTAGTGGGGCAGCATGTTTACCCTGAGTTTCGAAGAGCTGCGCCCTTAACGCCCAAGCCTCCAATACTGCCGCGCGTATCAAACGTCTTCCGCCCACGCCCCGAGCCCTCCCACACAGTGAACGTAAACCCTTTAAACGCAACGGTTACAAAAAACGAGGGGGGTGCCCTTTGAGTCTGGATACCGCCCGCCGCGTCCTAAAAATCGAAGCCCAAGCCATCCAAGATGTCTTCGCGCGCCTCGATGCCTCCTTCGAGAAAGCCGTCGACATCCTCTTCGCCTGCAAGGGTCGCGTCGTCGTTACTGGTATGGGCAAATCCGGCCTCGTCGGACGCAAAATCTCCGCCACACTTTCCAGCACGGGCACACCATCCTTCTTTCTTCACCCCGCGGATGCCGTCCACGGAGACCTGGGCATGCTCGCTCGGGGAGATTCCGTACTGGCCGTTTCCTACGGCGGCGAAACCGATGAAATCATCCACATCCTGGAAGCCCTAAAGCGCCTAGAAGCCCCGATCGTCACGCTAACAGGCAAAATTCAATCAACTCTGGCCAAAGCCAGCGATGTCACCCTCGACGTCAGCGTCCGCGAAGAAGCCTGCTCACTAAACCTAGCCCCAACCGCAAGTACCACCGTCGCTATGGCCGTAGGCGACGCCCTGGCAGTCTCCCTACTAGAGCGCCGCGGCTTCCAACCTCAGGATTTCGCGGATCTGCATCCCGCCGGACGCCTCGGCACAAAACTCCTCCGCGTCGACCACACCATGCACGCAGGCGACGCTCTGCCCCGCGTTGCGCTGGACACTCCGATGCATGACGTCATCCACGAGATGAGCAGCAAAGGTCTCGGCATGACCACGGTCCTCGAACCCAACGGCCGTCTGGCAGGCATCGTCACGGACGGCGACCTGCGCCGCTTGATGGAAAAACATCGTGGCGCAACGCTCGAAATGTCGGCAGGAGCGGCGATGACCCACAACCCGCAAACAATCGGGCCGCACGTCCTTGCAAGCGAAGCGCTGAATCAAATGGAAAAACGCAAAATCACAAGCGTGGTAGTTGTCGACGAATCAAAGAAAGTCCTCGGCGTCGTTCACCTCCACGACCTCTGGACATTAGAGCTTATGTAGGTGCGGACCTTTAGGTCCGCGATTTATTGCGATCTTTCTACCAGGAGCAAACCTTGGCAAAAGGCATGATCAAAATCCCCGCTAGCCTTGCGAAACGCGCAAAACAAATCCAAGTCCTCTTAATGGACGTGGACGGCACCATGACCGACGGTTCCGTCATTTTACTTTCCCAGCCGGATGGCACAGCCCTCGAAATCAAAAGCTTCGACGCTCACGACGGTCAAGGGCTGACTCTCGCGCACACCGCAGGCCTCCGCACCGGCGTCATCACCGGCCGTGAAAGCCCTGCACTCGTGCGGCGTGCCAATGAAATGAAAATGGAATTCATCTATCAAAAGCAGCCGACGAAAATCCCAGCGCTCGAAGAAATCCTCAAAAAAACCGGCGTGCCGGAGTCCGCAGTAGCTTATGTCGGCGACGATCTCCCCGACCTACCCGTCATGCGCCGCGTCGGTCTTGCCGTCGCCGTCGGCGACGCCGTCCTCGAAGTAAAACTCGCGGCGCACTACGTTACCCGGGCCGTTGCCGGGCGAGGCGCCATCCGCGAAGCCGTCGAGCTCATACTCAAATCAAAAGGCATCTGGGACGAAATGATTGACAAGGCAAAAGCCTAGCCCCGTACCACACTTGTATCGCAACTCCTCCCGTTGTATGGTCCAGCCTCAAACCGGAGGCGTTCATGGCCCAACCCGCGCGTTCTCGCGTCCAAGTGCTTACCTATCTCGTCATCGTTTTTTCGTTCAGCTCGTTCTTTTATTTTCTCGTTCTTCACTCTGGCAGCCTGAGATACGGTCGCGGCTTGTATGTCCTTGGTCTGATGTGGTGCCCCGCCCTGGCGGGCATGCTCACCCTGCGCTTAAATGGCCGCAGCATCTCCGAACTTGGCTGGAAGTGGGGCGAAACGAAATACCAACTCCGCAGTTGGTATATTCCGCTGCTCTACGCCTCCATCGCTTACGCTATCGTTTGGATTTTTCACCTCGGCGCGTTTGGTAATCCCGACTTTTACAATTCACTTACGAAGTCGATGCATCAGGGCGGATCGCCTTGGATTTCCATCGTGATGGGAATGCTGCTGATAGGTACGTACGGTCTGATTAACAGCGTTTCCAGCGCCCTCGGAGAAGAGATCGGCTGGCGTGGTTTCTTGGTCCCCGAACTATCGAAGACCACCTCTTTTACCGCGACTTCGCTCATCAGCGGCATAGTCTGGTCACTCTGGCACTACCCCATCCTTATTTTTGCCGACTACAACGCCGGCACTCCCACTTGGTACGGTCTGACGTGTTTCACTGTGATGGTGGTTTCCATTAGCTTCGTTTTTGCCTGGATGCGCCTCAAATCGGGTAGCCTTTGGACCGGCGCGATCCTCCATGCGAGCCACAACCTCTACATCCAAGGCATCTTTACTCCCATAACGCGTGACACTGGGAAGACGAAGTGGTTCATCGATGAGTTCGGCTGCGTTCTTCCCCTAGTTGCCATCGCGTTCGCGATTTATTTTTGGACCAAGCGCTGCGAACTGCCAACCGCGTAGAAAAAAGAGGGCACGACATGTCGTGCCCCTACAGCCGTTCCCATGGTTAGGCCGCGGCAACGTGGACAGGCTTTCCTGCCTGTCTCGGCTCAAAATAAGCAACTGGCAGAGGGATGACGCAAACAGTCGCCATCGCGCGAATGGTCACCACTACTTTTTTGGCACGCAGACATTTTCCAGCGATAATAGCTTGTAGCAATCCACAATGCTCATAACCAAGGATGTGCCCTGATGCTCCACGCCTGGCATGATGTTTCACCAGGAGATGAACTTCCCCGCGATTTTCAAGCGGTGATCGAAATCCCGCTCGGTTCCAATGTGAAATACGAGCTGGACAAACCCAGCGGCTTGCTAAAGGTCGATCGCATTATCCACTCCGCCGTTTTTTACCCGGCGAACTATGGATTCATTCCCCAGACCTACGCCGAGGACAACGATCCTCTCGACGTGCTGGTCCTCTGCCAGGAGCCGGTTCAGCCGCTCGCCCTAATCAAAGCCCGCGCCATCGGCCTGATGTCCATGATCGACTCCGGAGCCAGCGACGACAAAATCATCGCCGTTGCCACCGGCGACCCCGAATTCAGCAGCTACATCGAGGCTCGCGACCTACCTCCGCACCGCTTGCTGGTTCTCCGCCGTTTCTTTCAGGATTACAAGTTGCTCGAAGGCAAGAAGGTGGAGGTCGAAGAAATTCGTCCCGCGTATGCAGCTCTCACGGTTATCGAGCGCTCTTTGGCTCGGTATAAAGCCGAGCGCGAGCACCTTCTAGCAAAAGATGCCCCAAAGTAGCCGCAGAGCACTCTCGCTAATGCAAAAATACTATTCATCCATCGAGGCTAGGGTGTTACGTTTCGCCACCGTGTTCGCCCACCATCCCAGGGGTATAAGAAGGAAGCGTCTCGCTTACCTCGAATCTGGCGTGCGCGCGTCGTCACTCGGCTGGAACAACTTACAATGACTCTCTTCTGGAAGTGGACAATTGCCGTTTTATTGCTCCTGTTGATCGCCGGCTTTCTCCTTCTTTGTAAAATGGCCGGCAGCCCCAAAGACGCCTACGGCATGCTGCGCTATGCCCTGCCCCACATGCACCGCGGCACTCTAAAAGTTGGCGACGACGCCCCCGACGCTCGCCTCCTCGCCCTCGACGGCGCAAATCACTTCCACATTCGCGAACGCACTGGCTCTCGCCCTCTTGTCGTCATCTTCGGCAGCTACACTTGACCGCCATTCCGCCGCCACGTCGGTGACGTGGTGCAGATTTACAACGACTACAAAGATCACGCAGACTTCCTGACTGTCTACGTCCGCGAAGCCCATCCCACCGACGAATGGCAAATGAAGTCCAACGTAAAAGACGAAGTCTGCTACGCCCAGCCGAAAACTCTCGCTCAGCGCGTAGCCATCGCCAACGATTTCATCCAACGCTTCCACTATCCCATTGCCTTCGGCATAGACGACATCAACAACGCCGCTAACGACGCCTACTCCGCCTGGCCCGAGCGCTTCTACATCATCGACGAATCCGGCCGCGTCGCTTATCGCGGCGGAATGGGCCCCTTCCATTACAATCCCGACGAAGTCCGCGCTTGGCTAGCCGCCCGCTACGGCGCCGTAAAACACGATCCCCCAGCGCCTACGCCAGCGAGCGGTCCATCGGCCGCGTCTGTCGCGTCGTCAAGTTCGCCGAAATAATTCCGCAAGGCGAGGAGTGACAGTTGCACATCGCTCCACTAAAAAAAGTAGGTCTTGCAAGAGCCCTCTCAAAACTTGGCTTTTGCTCGCGTGCGCAAGCTGTCCAGCTTATTCGCGCGGGAAAAGTTCGGGTAAATGGCGCGCTTCGGCGCGACCCGGAAACTTCGGTCCGACCCAGCAAAGACCGCATCGAAATCGACGGACAACGACTCAAGACCGCCGCCAAAATCTATCTGGTGCTGAACAAGCCGCGCGGGATTGTTACTACCGCCTCAGATGAAAAGGGCCGCGACACCGTCTACTCGCTTCTCGATGCAGACCTGCCATGGGTCGCGCCTGTTGGCCGGCTGGATAAGGCAAGTGAAGGATTGCTGTTGCTAACGAACGACTCGGATTGGGGTGCTCGCGTCACCGCTCCCGAAACGCATCTCGACAAAACATATCATGTGCAAATTGGAAAGGTCGCTGACGCGGCGCTGATCGATACTCTTAAAAATGGTGTCCATACAAAAGAGGGCGACACGCTGGGTGTGAAGGCCGCGTCGCTACTTCGTAAGGGAGAGCGGAATTCCTGGCTGGAGATTGTTCTCGATGAAGGTAAAAACCGGCACATTCGCCGGATGCTGGAGACTCTGAGTATTAAAGTGTTGCGGCTGATTCGCGTAGCCATCGGCCCGCTCGCGCTTGGCCATCTGGCGAAGGGCGCTGTCCGTCTATTGACTCCCGACGAAAGGCTAGCGCTCGATCGCGCCATGTATCGGTAGTCTCGCTTGTCTTCCTAAGTGGGAATGAAAACCTGAAGGTAGCCGCCCGAAATCGATATCTCAGGCTACGACCGGAAGCATCAGTTCAATCGTCTACTTCTTTTTCGGTGCTGCTTCCGGCTTCGGCTCAACCGCTGGTTTCATATCTTCCGCGGCTTTCTCCAGACCCGTCACCACAACCGGGTCCAACTGATACAACGCCGGTTCGCCATCGCGCTTGGCAACATAATGATCGCCATCTTTCGCGATCAACACTTTTTCGACGCTCTTCCCAGTGTTCGATATCGCAGTCAGTTCGAGTTCCGTCGCGCCAAATCCGGACTCCACAAATTTGCTAGCGGCGAGGTCGCGTACTTTCTCGATAAACGCTTCCGCGCCAATCGCATCCACTTTTTTTCCGTCCGCCGAAAACCAATCCGAGCCACCCTTCGTCAGGAAATACGCTTTGGCTCCATCGTGCAGCTCGATCTTTTCGGGATCGGTGAATCCTAAATCAAAGAGCTTTTTGTTACGGAAATCATCGACCGTTTTGTCGAGCGCCGTTCCCAGATCGTTTCCTATTTTGTACACACCTTCGACCGCGCTCGATTTCGCGTAGTAGTCTTCCTTATTCTTGCGGACTTGCAACTCTTCCGTCCCGGAAGCATCGGTCACTTTGGCTGTCGCCACTGCGGTTCCAGAACTAAACGCTGCCGCTGCCTTCTTCTGGTCGTCGTCCGAAGCGCTCAAATCCATCTTCGCGTCGGCCAATTTGCGAATTAGCTCTTCCACCTTGGAATCATCGGCGCGAAATGGCTTCGGTTTCACAATTTGCCATTGCTCTTTGTTGCGGCCAAACTCGATGTCCTGTTTCTTCGCGGTCAGTTCCACGCGGCTGAGCTTGTCTTGCTCGAACACAAGCAACCGCTTATCGCGTAGATCGTTAAGCGACTTTACCAGGCTGGTCTTGTTGTAGCTTCCGAGCATGAACACACGCGGGTCACCACCGAGGGCCACATAGGAACTACTTCCTGCCGGAGCTTCCTCCCCGATGAGTAGTCTATGCGCCGCGCCGTCCTTCTCGATTACATCGACTTCGTAGCCGGCATCCGCAAGCCCATACTGCGCAGGGTTACTGGCATTCGCGTCCAGGAGCCGCTCCGAGGTTAGCGAAGCCAGTGCGAATATAAAGCTGGAAACCGTATTCTGATCGGCGCGGTACTGTTTTGGCGAAACGATTTGCCAGGC
Source organism: uncultured Acidobacteriota bacterium (assembly GCA_963833345.1). GTDB lineage: Bacteria > Acidobacteriota > Terriglobia > Acidiferrales > UBA7541 > Acidiferrum. Next base: position 804,257 of record CAWHXI010000002.1, read on the forward strand.
ACCCGAACCGTCTTTCGCGAGTTCCACCGGATCGCTTCCCTTTTTCTTTATGTCAATTTTGGAGATGTTAGCTTGCTTGAGGTCGAGAATCTTCGGCGGCGCGTCGGCAGAAATCTTTACGTCGCTTTCCGCGGCCTTGTGGCGATTGGACCAGTACAGAACTCCACTCAGTGCGGCAAGCAACACCGCGGCAAACAGAAGTCCATGACCTTTCATAGGAATAGTCCTGATAAATCTAAATATGAAATACGCGGTCCCACGACGCGAAACTTATCTTCTTCGCCACCAAACCGAAACTCCCGTCACAATCACAGCAAGCGGAAGCAAGAGCACACTCGTAATGCCGACCCATCGAATCTGCCCGTTCGTCATGGTGATGCGGCGATCTTCGCGCTCTTTGGGGCGAATGGAGATCAGATCTTCGTCCGACGACAGCCAATTCACGGCGTTCATCGCAAGGTCGCGATTTCCTTGGAACCCAAGAAACGCATTGGCAGCCCACTCAGAACTGCCGATCACGACAAAACGGCCCTGCGAGTTATCTTTTCCGGTGGTGTAGACTCCTGCGGCAGCCAGCGTCAGAGGCCCCCGCTTGTTCTTCGGGTCATTGGGATCTATGCTTGGCGAATTCAGTTTCGTCGTGGCAACACTGCTCTCCGAAGATTCGAACAATTTGTCGACCGTTGTCTTGTCCCCGTTCTTCGTCTCTAGCGACCTCGAGATGGGAAAACCTGTCGCCGTTCCCTTCATCTCGTTGACGATCGCGTGCGAGTCGTAGTGCATGACCAACGCCACTTCCGGCCCTGTTCCCAAAACGCGGCTGATAGGATTCATGTCCAGGACCAAATCTTTGGACGGCGTTACTCCCCAACTCGAAAGCAAACTGGTCAGAGGCTCGTTGTCCGTAATTTGCTCCTTGCCCAAATTCAGCGCCGGGTTCAATAGAAACAGCGCGCGTCCGCCATCCTCGACATATTTCTTAAGCGCATCGATCTGTGGCTGCACATAGTCGGTCTTCGGTCCGCCAACGACCAACACGGTGCAGTCCGCCGGAACTTCAGCCTTCTCCAAAAGATTGATCGATTTGGCCTGATATTCATCTCTGCCCAGTAGATCTTTCAACCGCGAAAACCCGTTTCCGGCCGTATCCTCAATCTGGTGTTCGCCGCTTCCCGTCACAAAACAAACTGTGCGAGTCGTATTCTTCAAATCGCGAATGAACGCCCCAGTGATGCCTTCCTCGGTAAGTCCCTTGGCCTCTTCCTTACGCGCCCCGATCTGCACGATCGCGGTTCCAATGTTTTTCGCCCCAGCTTGCCGCGCGAGCAAGTTATCCTTTTCGGCGTCTACATACTGGACATGCACTTTGGGAGAGAGCGTGGCGTACTGATCCAGCGTATCTTTCGCTGTCTTGAATCCTGACGGCCGATCGAAATAATAAATCGTCGCAGGTTCTTTCAAGCCTTTGACGATCTTTGCGGTCTGTTCCGAGAGGGTGTATTTCTTGTTGGAAGTCGTGTCGTAGGTTTTGTTGTAGCGGTTGGCGAGCATGTTTGCCACCGTCAGGACAGCAACCGTCACAAGAACGTACAGCGTGGCATAGGCCACATACTTCGTCTGCCTAGCCTTCAACAATTCCGTATTCACTTACGACCTCCAACGCAGAGATTCGATCGAACGCGCCGTAAGAAAGAGCCCGAATAAAGTCAGCGTCACATAGAAGACGGCGTCCTTCAGATCCAGCACTCCGCGACCAAACGATTCCATATGGGTGTTCACGGAAATGTACGAGCAGACTTGCGCCCATGTTGCGCTGTTGAAGCCTGTCACCCAACCAAGCACGAAAATGAGCAGACATACCCCAAACGTGGCGGCACCAGCGATAATCTGATTCTTTGTTAGCGTGGAAATAAATGTTCCAATCGCAAGCAAGGCAGCCGCCTGCAGCAGCAATCCAAGATAGTTAATGGCCAGCGGTTTCCAATCTGGATTTCCGTACTTGAAGAGGAAGATAAAGTTCAGCCCAGTGACCAGCAAGATGCAGGCATAGAGCGTCAGAGCCGCGAGCCACTTTCCGAGAATCACTTCTCCATCGCGGATGGGGGACGTCGTGAGGAGCTCAATCGTGCCGGTGCGCTTTTCTTCCGCAAACAGCCGCATGGTGATCAGCGGCACAAAAAACAGCCCCAGGATCGTAATATTCCCCAGCAGCGGCCGAATGATTTGCTCGTTGATGTTCATCGGGAACGACTCGCCTTGCATCATCGACTGCACGCTGTAGTAGGAAAACTCACCGACGGCGTTCCAGAAAAAGAAGCCAAACAGGAGTGCAAACATGAGGAGCAGAAGATAGGCAATGGGCGACACGAAATAACTGCGCATTTCCTTTCGCCAGATGGTCCAAATATTTCTCACTTGCTCGCCCCCTTCGCCGCCACATCCTCCGGAGCGGCTGCATGATCGCCGGTGAGCTGCAAGAAAACTTCTTCAAGACTCATCGCCGAGGAACGCAACTCGTTCAGGTCCCATCCCGCTTCCACGACCGCGCGCGCCAGATCGCCTCGCACCAATTTGTCCTTCACACTCTCAATCTCGAAAATATTGCGCGTCTGGCGTTTCTCCTTGAGGTGCACCTTGCTAACGCCTGTAATTTTCTCGAGCCGTGTCTGCACCACCGCAGGATCGACCTCTCCATTTCGCCCGGCGACCTCCAGCAGCACCGATTCCACGCCTCGCGCCCGGTTCTGCAAATTGCTGACCGAGTCTGTCGCGATCACTTTCCCTTTGGCGATGATGATCACCTGCTCGCACGTCTGTTCGACTTCCGGCAGAATGTGCGTGCTCAAAATGATTGTGTGATCCCCGGCGAGGCTCTTGATCAAATCCCGCGTCTCATTGATTTGCTTGGGATCAAGGCCGGCCGTAGGCTCGTCTAAAATAAGCACGTCCGGATTATGAATGATGGCCTGCGCCAGTCCGACGCGTTGCCTGTAGCCCTTCGAAAGCTTGCTAATCAGTTTCTCGCGCACGTCGGCAACCGAGCAGCGCTCGCAAACATAATCCACTCGCTTGCCCAACTCGGTCTTCGACAACCCCTTTAATCTGCCCACAAATTCAAGATATTCGCCGGTGCGCATTTCCGGATACAGGGGCGGCGTTTCCGGCAAATAGCCGATGCGCTTCTTCACTTCCATGGGCTCTTCGAGCACGTCGAATCCAGCCACGGTGGCGGTGCCCGCCGTGGGCGGCATGAAACACGTCAGCATCCGCATCGTGGTGGTTTTGCCCGCTCCATTGGGTCCCAAAAAGCCGACAATCTGGCCTTTCTGAATCTCAAAGGAGATGTGGTCGACAGCCGTGTTGCGCGCGTACCTCTTCGTAAGCTCTTTAACTGTGATCATGTATTTTTATTTCTTGCAGCGAGATGCACAACCGTTTCGATCGCCCCAACCAGATTCAATTTATCAAGCGCGAAGCCTCATGTTATGAACTCAGACGGGCTCGTGTCAACCCTTCCGGCAAAAAAGAGTGCTCCTACCACTCTCCGTTGTACGGCACTTCCGCTGAGGTGGTCGTGCGCCCGGACGCTAGCAAAGCTCTCGTCCGATCCCATCCTTCTCACTCAAACTGCTTCCGAAACTCCGCGAACTGGTTCTTCAAATCCGCAATTTCTTTCTGCAAACTCGCGATTTCAGCTTCCAGCTCCGCCATCCGCGCGTTCTCCGGGGAGCTGTTGGATATGGCCACTGTCTTCACGGGCGGCACCTCGCCCACTTCCACGTCACCGGACAATAGATGCGCATAGCGTGCCTCTTTGTTGCCTGGCTGGCGGGGCAGCAACTTCACGAGCGGCGGATTGCGTTCCATCAGATGCTTCAAAGTTGACTGTACCACGCTCAAATCTTCAAACGGATGCATACGTTCCGCGCGGCTCCGCAATTCTCCTGGCGTCTGCGGGCCTCGCAACAACAACTCGCACAGAATTGCCGTCTCCGGCCGTGTAAAATTGAAAGTATCCGCCAGACGGTGTTCGTATTTCGCTACGCGGCTGTCCCCGCTTGCCGACCTGGTGAGCGCCTGTTCGCTCAACGTGCGCAAGGCCTGCCGCACTGCGTCTTCCTCAAGATTCATGAGTGGATCCCGATTCGATTTCTGGTTAGAGGCATGAACCAAGGCGTTCAGCGAAAGCGGATAGTATTCCGGCGTGGTGATTTCCTTCTCCACCAAACAGCCCAGGACTCGCGCCTCAACATCGCTCAGGAAAATGTTCACGGGATAAAATCATACAGAAACGCCGGCGAGTTCCCAAATCCGGCCGGTGGCACTCCCTCCGCCGGATTTGAGGTACCATCCTCCTTCCCTGCGTGCTGGCAGGTTCGAAGCCCTCCAAGCGACTGCAAGGGACGAGGAGAAAGAAGGATGAAGATTTGGCAGCGAGGGTTTTTCCTGTTGATGATTTTGATCGGTCTCGGAGCGAGCTTTTCCCCGAGGCTTTCAGCCCAGGATGAGGGCGACGCCTGGGGAAAGAAAAAATCTTCGTGGCTTTTGCTCACCCCCGCAGATCGCAAACTAGTTCAAGATTTCTCCGAAGACTACAAGAACTATCTGAACGTAGCTAGATCGGCGCTGGGATCGACGCGCGAAGTAATTCGCCGGGCGCGCGCTGCCGGCTTCGCCGAATTCAGCAAACCCGATCAGGTGAAACCTGGCGCGCGGCTCATCTTGCCGAATCGCGACCGCAGCCTCATCCTTGCCGTGATTGGCTCCCAGCCCATCGTGGATGGTTCCCGCGTTGTCGGGACGCATCAGGACAGCCCGCATATCGAATTGAAGGGACGCCCGATTTATCCCGCCGGGGGCTTCGCGCTTTTCAAAACGAAATATTACGGCGGAATTAAGAAATATCAGTGGTCGAACCTTCCGCTCGCGCTGGTCGGCCGCATCGACACAAGCGATGGGCGCACCATTGATGTATCCATCGGCCTGAGTCCCGGCGAGCCTGTTTTTGTCATTCCGGATGCCGCGCCACATTCTGATGCAGATTTGCGAACGCGCACGTATACCAATGTGCTGCAGGGCGAAGAACTTGATCCCGTTATCGGCAGCATTCCCGGAGAAAAGGAATCAGTGGCCGTGGAGGTCACGCAACTTTTGACGTCGACCTACAAGATTAAGGAAGAAGATCTGGTGAGCGCGGAGCTTGCGTTGGTCCCCGCTTCGCATCCGGCGGATGTTGGTTTTGACCGCGGACTGATCGGCGCTTATGGACAGGACGACCGCGTTTCCTCCTATTGCGCTGCGCGCGCCATCATCGATCTCCAAGGCACGCCGAAATTTACGGCGCTTGCTTATCTTTCCAACTTCGAGGAAGTCGGCTCCGTAAACAACACAGGAGCAGGCTCGCAATTTTTGAACTCGACGATTGCCCGGCTGATCGGCGCGCAACGCGGTGCGTCGTATAACGATTTGGATTTGCGCCGCGCATTGCATAATTCGCTGGTGATTTCCGCGGACGCCAATGACAGCCTGAATCCGATTTTCCCTTCCACTTCGGAGGCCACAAATGCCGCGCGGCTCGGCTACGGGGTGACGATCAAGCTCTACGGAGAAGGATTCGATCCTCCTTCTGAGTTTACGGCCAAGATCCGCGGTCTGCTGGACCGCAATGGCATACCCTGGCAGACCCACACTTATAAGGTGGATGTCGGCGGCGGAGGCACCATCGGCGGGTTCATGTCTCGCGAAGACATGGAGGTGATTGATTTCGGGGTGCCGCTGCTCTCAATGCATTCTCCTTTCGAGATGTCCTCCAAGGTGGATGTGTGGAATTTTTATCGGACGATGAGCGTGTTTTACCTGCAACCTTAGCGGAAGATCCTCCGGCGAAACGCAAATGACATTTTCCTTAATGGGACTACCCCGATGAACGCCAACCTCGCCAAAGCCACTGCCGTTGGAGCGCTGGGCGGATTGTTGTTTGGGTTCGATACCGCTGTTATCTCCGGCACAACTCACGCTCTCACCATTGCGTATGGATTGTCGCCTAAGGCCCTGGGGATCACGGTGGCGATGGCGCTGGTGGGGACCATTATCGGCGCGATGACCGCCGGAGTTCCCGGCCAAAAGTGGGGCGGGCGCGAGACATTACGTGTACTGGCCGTTTTTTATGTGATTTCGGCGTTGGGCTGCGCGTTTGCGTGGAGCTGGCACGCACTCCTTGTCGCTCGGTTCATCGGCGGACTTGGTATCGGCGGATCTTCCGTGCTTGGGCCAGTCTACATTGCGGAACTAGCTCCTGCAAAAATGCGCGGGAGGCTCGTCGGCACTTTCCAGATCAATATTGTGATCGGCATTCTCCTTGCGTATTTGTCCAACTACCTCATCGGACAAATGGGCCTTGGAGCGGCGGAATGGCGCTGGCAGCTAGGCATTGCCGCGATTCCTGCGTTTCTGTTTCTTGTGTTGCTCTTCGGCATTCCGCCAAGCTCGCGATGGTTGGTTACGCGAAAACGCGTAGACGAGGCGCGCACCGTTCTACAAATGATGGGCGCGGAAAATCCCGAGGGCGAGCTTACCGAGATCGTCGACTCGATCCATCTCGAACGCTTACAAACATCCGAGCCGCTCTTTTCCTGGAAGTACCGCTTTCCTCTTTTTCTTGCGATTACCATCGGCATGTTCAACCAGCTTTCGGGCATCAACGCCATTCTGTATTATCTGAATGACATTTTTGCCGCCGCGGGCTACAGCAAAGTGTCCGGCGATTTGCAGGCGGTGGCTGTCGGCGGGATGAATCTCGCGGCCACGCTGCTGGGCATGTCCGTGATCGACAAGCTAGGGCGCAAAACTCTTCTGCTCATCGGATCGGTCGGAACAGCCGCGTGTCTTTTCGGTGTGTCCTGGGTGTTCTTCGCGAATAGCCACCAGAGTTATCTTTTGGTGTTCCTCGTCGCCTACATTGCTTTCTTCGCGATCTCGCAAGGCGCGGTGATTTGGGTGTACATCAGCGAAGTGTTTCCCAACCGCGTACGCGCAAAGGGACAAAGCGTGGGAAGCTCCTCGCACTGGATCATGAACGCCATCATCGCCTATACCTTTCCTCAACTTGCGAAGTCTTCCGGCGCGTACCCCTTCGTGTTTTTTGGCGCAATGATGGTGTTGCAATTCTTCGTCGTAGCGTTCTTTTATCCGGAAACGAAGGGATACTCGCTCGAAGGGATGCAGCATCGTTTGGGCATCGAGTGATTCGCCTGCTAAAACGTTAGGATCTAAACATTGGACACGGCCCGCAAATTTGCGCTTGGTGTGGATATCGGCGGAACGAAAGTTGCTGCGGGTCTTGTAGGCACCGAAGGCACCATTTTTTTTCAGACGCGTGTGGCGATGCCCCCGCATGGAAGTGCGACCGAGGGATTTGGCGCGGTCCAATCCGCCATCGAAGCAGTCTTTGCGGCTCGGCCGGAGGCGCGGACAAGTTTGACGGGAATTGGAATTTGCGCGCCGGGTCCGCTCGATCCAGCGACCGGAGTGATCCTCAATCCGCCCAATGTCCCATGTTGGAGGAATTTTCCGCTGGCCGCGGAAGTGCAGCGCGTTTTTGGGTTTTCCGCACGAGTGGATAATGACGGAAATGCGGCGGGACTTGCTGAGGCTATCTGGGGCGCCGGAGTTGGATATCGAAACGTTTTTTACGCCACGTTGGGCACCGGAATTGGCACCGGGATCGTTTTTGACGGAAAAATTTATCACGGGCGAACGGGGAGTGCTGCCGAGGGCGGGCACGTGACGATCGATTATCGCGGACCACAATGTGGTTGCGGCAAGCGCGGATGTGTGGAGGCATTGTGCTCCGGCCCAGCGATCGCGCGGCGTGCACGAGAACGGCTTGCGGAATTGCATAAGGCCGGATCGCGTACCTCCGAGTCCCCACGAGCAGAATCGAGAATGCTTGACCTGGCTGGGGGCAATCTCGATGCAGTGAATGCTGAGATCGTAGCGGAAGCCTTTCGCCAGGGTGATCCGCTTGCCGCTGAGGTGCTGCGCGAGACTGTAGACTTCCTGGCGATCTGGGCCGGAAACATTATTGATCTGCTTGAGCCGGATATCTTTATTTTTGGCGGAGGACTGGCCCAGCTGATGAGCGGATTCTTCGGGCGCATCCGCGAGCAATTGCCGAAGTGGTGCGTGAATCAACGCTGTGCGGAGATGCCAATGGTCCTAGCAAAGTATGCGTCGGACGCTGGTATCGCCGGGGCCGCGGCGCTGTGCCGCATTTGAAAGACTCACCCAAAAATCGGAGCGCCGCCTGGGCAACTTTGCCGAAAGGATCTGTACGCCTTCTCGAATAGCTCGTGCATCCAATAATTGTTGTATTGATGCGGTTCCTTCAAACGGGAACGAGCGCGGAAAGATAAGCCCTCTTCATGAAGAGGACCTGACGCCGCTCGAGGTAGAGCACAGAAATCTTTGAAATTGAAAGGCAAGGGGAGAAAGATGAGCAACAAAACAACGACGGCGAGCGGAACAGGAATTTCGGGCAAGGATTTACTGGCCGCCAAGAGCGGCGAGTTCCGGATAGGTGGGGACTTGCCTGTGTGGCGGCTAGGATTTGGAGCAATGCGAATCACCGGCAAAGGAATCTGGGGCGAGCCAAAGGACCACGACGAAGCGATTCGAGTGCTTCGCCGGGCAGTCGAGATGGGAATCAATTTTATAGACACAGCGGATTCGTACGGGCCCCATGTTAGCGAGAGGCTGATCGCGGAAGCGCTGTATCCGTATCCCACGGGCCTGGTGATCGCGACCAAGGCGGGGTTTGACCGTACGGGGCCGGATCAGTGGAGGATGAACGGGCGGCCAGAGCATTTGCGCAAAGCGTGCGACGGAAGTTTGCAACGATTGAAGCTGGAACGAATTGATTTGTATCAACTGCACCGGATTGATCCAGCGTATCCGGCGGAAGATCAGCTTGGAACTCTGAAGGATTTGCAGGCGCAGGGGAAAATCAAACACATAGGGCTTTCGGAAGTCAGCGTTGCGCAGATCAAGCATGCGAGAACCATCGTGCCAATCGTCTCAGTGCAAAACCGTTACAGCCTGGCGAACCGCGCGGCGGAGGACGTCCTGGAATATTGCGAACGCGAGAGTATCGGTTTTATTCCCTGGTTCCCACTCGGAGCAGGCGAATTGGCGGCTCCGGGCGGCAAGCTGGCGCGAACGGCGGAGGAGCTTAAGATTACGACTTCTCAGCTGGCGCTGGCGTGGCTGCTGTGGCGTTCGCCAGTTATGCTGCCGATTCCAGGGACGTCGAGTGTGAAACACCTGGAAGAAAACATCGCTGCCGCCGCGGTGAACGTTGATGGCCGCAAAATGCGTGAATTGGGTCAGTTGGCCAAATCGGCGTAACCGTGGACTCGCCTGAGGCGAGCGTCCTGGAGGCGCTCGCTGATGGCTAGGTCTTCTTGTTGTGCTTGAAGAATTCCACTTGCTTCAGCCGCTTCTCGGCTTCTTTTTTTGTTTTGTAGGGACCGCCTAGATTTTTCCCCTTTTCTGAAATGACGCGATATCCGCCTGAAACTTTCCGGATCATGGTTCCCTCCGGAAGCCGCGATGTCGAGGCTGGCTTCCTTCGAGAAAATATTTTCATGAGTAATTCCGCGCCGCCATACAGGGGTTCGCCGAGATTTACGCGATTAGAACAGTATTCCGTGCATAGCCAAATCAGGAACGAAGAGCGGCTCCTTCACGGAGGCAGATTGTTGTGGGAAATGCGAACTAGTTCCACGTTTTGATGTGGAGGCCTACGGATTCGCTTGAAATGTAGACGCACACTTCTTGTTTGGTATCAGGAGCAACGGCACACCAAGCCTTCACCTTAGCACCAGTAAGTTCCTCGGATTGATCATCTTGTCGGATTATCCAATTTGAGGGTGCCAAGACCTGGAGACGCGCGACGAGATCGCGGAATCTTGTATCGGCAGCGGAAGGGGAGGCTTCCGGCCAATAACACACAAATTGCATGCCGGCCTCATTGGAATGAGACTTTGATGTCGCGTTGACAGCGCACTCCGCCGCCCCCGCAAGCTCGATTGTAGCCTGCGACGCACCGCCGCTTGGATTGGCCGCACGGATCCCTTCAAAGGCGGTCGTGCGAGCCTCGAACGCCTTCTTAAGGCCCTGGCACAAATCATCGCAACCACCGGCAATGGGGGCCGGGGCCGCTTTCGGAGGAGGACCCGGAGGGCGGTTGACCAGATAAAACGAAGAGAGCGAACTCACCCAAAGATAAACCTTCGCCGTCCCATCCGTTTGTTTTGTGATTTGCAGATGGAGCGGACAATGGCCGATGTACGGTCCGTCTGTGGCCGGAACCGAACAATCCGGAGGGCCGGCGTCGACAAAATGGTCGGCAACCGGCGAGTCGATTTTGAACTGCCACGCTGGCTGAAGAATTCGAAGAGATGCGAGCGCGTTTGCGTACCAGCTTTCCGCGCTTGCATACGGAATTTGCGCGAAGCAGATATACATGGGCACATTGTTCGCCCATGTCGACATTTGGCAGGGGACCTTGGCTCCTTCGGCCGAGAGGGCCGAAACGACGGCGCTGTTCGCGCGATATTCTCGAAAGTCCGTGACCGCGGCGTCGAGAATGTTTTGCAGGCCCTGGCAGAGAGGGGCTTTGCACTGTGCGAGTGCGGAAACCGTAAGGAGAAGACTGAAACACAATAGGGAACATGCCCGTAGCGTTTTCTTGATCATAGGCAGCCGCAAGCTAGAAATTGGATATAAAGCCAACCAGGGCTAGGGAGTGGAAGGATTGTGTCAGCAAGTAAATCGTGCCTTCTGACGGGAGCAGAGTCAACCCGTATTCTTACTCTTCTTGTCGTCGGGATAAAATCGGAGCTGGAAGTAAAAGTGCGAACTAAGCCTCCACGCTGCAGAGTACCCATATAAAGCGCGGCAAATCTCAGCGGGCGAGGGGCATTCGAATAACGGCCGCGCGTTCGGTTGGATCGACGGCGACACCCTCGCGAAATGCGACCATCTTGCCGGAGTTAGCGGCGACGCGTTCGCCCGGAACGACGATACCAACGAGATTCAGCGGGTCGGCAGCGGAAATCGTGACGTGATCGCCGGTGGGTTGCTGATTGCGCTGGGCGCGCAATGAGTCGACGGCCATGCTGAGAGCAAATTGCTCTCCGAGGAAGCCACTTACAAAACGGCCGCCTCGAACCTCGCCGCGATCTTCGAGGCGGCGGAGAGTGATTAGCAGCTCGCGCCACTTGGGGAGATTCGTTTCGCGCGTGAGGAGTTCGCGGAAAACGATTCCGTAACGACGCAGAAGCATCCAGCAGGTGGCTTCGAGGGCGCGAGTGCGATCGTGGACGTCTTCGGAAAAGAGCAGCGACCAACGGCCGGCGCTGTGACGTGGACGCGAGGTTCGTCCGATTCCCTGCCCGGAGCGGCGCTTGGGATCGATCAGCGCACGCAAATTGTCGAAACCGTCTGCGGTGAGCAGACCGGCAGCGACAAGTTCCCAAAGTGCAGATTCTACTTCCGACTTTAATTTACCGACGCCGCGCACGATGTCCGCGAAGAACGAAGCGCCGCGCTGGCGCAAAAACTGGAGGATGGCAGCAGCATCGAAGCTGAGGCCTGTGACTTCGGCTTCGCCGGTTTCTCGACGCGGGATCATCCACTCGGCGTCTTCGCGTACGAAGAAAGTGATGGGAGCGACGCTTGTGGGGATGACACGGCGTTTCGCGTCCGAGACGGCTTCTAGCGTCGCCGGATGTGGGGAGAGGCGGCCCCAGCCTACGGCGCCCGTCAAGCAAAGATTGTCCAGCATCGTGGGATCGAAATCGGCGATGCGACGCATGAGGATTTGGCGTTCCCAGGAATTCGCGGGGGCTTCGTAACCTTGAAGCTGACAAATCGCTTCGAGGGTGCCGCGCTCGCCGAGAAGTTGCGTGTCTGGAGCGACGTGTTGCCAGCGAAGCAGCCAGTTCATTAATTGGGCGGGAGTTACGGACTGAATCTGCTTACGGAGCCCGCCGAGCGTGAGTTTGTGAATGCGGGCCAGCAAGCGGCGTTCGCACCATTCGGTGTCAGGCGAGGCAGGATCGGTGAACTTGCCGCGAAGGACGACGCCGCTGGACTCTAGGCGAAGGAAAGACTTATCGATGTCTGAAGCAGGGAGCGCGAGGAGCGTGGCGAGTTGGTCCGCGGTGACTGGGCCGCTGTGAGCGATCCAGCCGCTAACAAGAGAGAGGAGAGCGTCTTCCCTGTTAGCGGCAGACGGCGATTCGAAGTCTGGAAGCGGGAATTCGACGAAGCCCGCCGAGGGGAAAACTTGCGCGAACGTGCGCAGGCGTTCGGCCGCAACCCAGTAGACCTCGCCTCCGAGATGTATTCGGAATGCGCGACGATCTTTCGCCAATTGTTCGAACAAATTGTTCCACGCGGGAAGCGATTGCTGCAGTTTGCCGTGTAAGCGGTCGGCGACCGGCGGGGCTGTTTGCTGGCGAGCAGGCAGCGCAATCAGAGTCAGCAAGGCGTCGTGGAGTTCTTCCGCGTCGCGAACATCGGGCCAGGCGTCGTCACAGACTTCGGCGATGGCGGCTGAATCAAGACGGCCAATTTCTCCGAGCACTGCGTCGGGAAGGACGCGGCGCATCTCGACGGCACGAGCGCGGCGCTCTTCCAGAGGGGCATCATCGAGATACGCATAGGGATTGGCGTTTAGGATTTCGTGGGAGAATTGCGATGGTTGCGGCGTATCTACGGCGAGGCAAGTGATGCGGCCGTCGGCGATCCTGTGCAGAACGCGATCGAGACCTTCGATGTCCATCGCCTCAGTGAGGACGTCCTTCATCACTTCGCGGATAAGCGGGTGACTGGAGATGGTGATGTCGCCCTCGATGTTTTCCTGGCAAGCCTGCGCTTCGGGAAACACGGCCGCGAGCAAATCATCTGCGCGCATGCGTTGTATCGGCGGAGGAACTTTTTTGCCGCCGCGAAATCGAAGCAGCGCAAGGGCGCGCCCGGCGTCCCAGCGCCAGCGCGTGGTGAAGAGCGGCGAGGTTAAAACGGCTTGTTCGAGAACGGAACGCAAGGAATTTGGATGCAAAAAATGAAAGACATCAGCGAGCGGGAAACTGTGTTGTTCACTGAGCGAAATATTCAGACCGTTGTCGGTGGCAGCCGCCTGCAGCTCAAAATTGAAGGAGCGGCAGAAACGCTTGCGGAGTGCGAGTCCCCAGGCTTTGTTGATGCGGCCGCCGAACGGGGCGTGGATCACGAGTTGCATGCCGCCACTTTCGTCGAAGAAGCGTTCAGCGATGACCGTGGTTTGTGTGGGAACCGCTCCGAGCAGCGCGCGGCCAGCCACGATGTATTCGACTGACTGTTCGGCTCCAGCATCATCGAGCCCGCATTCGAGTTTTAGCCAATTCACGGCGGTGGCGACGCCTGTGGCAGTTTGCGCTGTGGCGACTTCCGAAGAAACACGTGGGACAAATGCGCTGATCTTCTCGCGTAACTCCGCGACGTGGGCGGAGAGCTCGTCGGTGCGCGATGGCGCTTCGCCGCGCCAGAACGGCACGTTGGGAGCTGCGCCTTGCGCGTCTTCGACCAAGACGCTGCCGGATTGTACGCGGCGAATGCGCCAAGAAGTATTTCCCAGAAGCATGATGTCGCCAGCAAGACTCTCCACGGCGAAGTCTTCGTCGACAGTGCCAACTACCGCTGCTTCGGGATGAGCGACGACGGTGTACAGAGAATTCTCTGGAATGCCGCCGCCGCTGGTGATGGCCGCGAGGCGGCTGCCTCGGCGCGCGCGGAGCATTCCATTGACACGATCGCGGTGAAGGTATGCGGCGTAACGCCCCCGCGCGCCCTCGATGCCTTCGGAGAGCATCTCAACAATCGCGTCGAAGTCTTGGCGGGAGAGATTGCGATAAGAAAAAGCTTGGCGGACGGATTGGTAGAGTTCCTCCTCCTTCCAATCTTCGGCGGCACACATGGCAACGATTTGCTGGGACAGAATGTCCAAAGGCGCTTCGGGAATGGCAATGCGGTCGAGATCACCTTGGCGAATCGCACGGACCAGCGCCGCGCATTCCAGCAAATCATCGCGCGTAGTGGCAAAAATGCGGCCTTTGGGTATCGCTCCGCGCCAGTGACCTGCGCGGCCGATCCGTTGCAAACCTACTGAAATAGACCGGGGGGAGCCGATCTGGCAGACCAGATCGACACTGCCGATATCGATCCCCAGCTCGAGGGAGGCGGTCGCGACCAATGCGCGGATTTCTCCTCCCTTGAGTTTTCTTTCAGCGACAAGGCGCAACTTGCGCGAGAGACTGCCGTGATGCGTGGCGACGGCGTCCTGTCCCAGACGTTCGCCGAGGTGATGCGCCATGCGCTCGGCAAGACGGCGCGTATTGACGAAGATGAGCGTTGAGCGGTGCTTCGTGGCAAGTGCGGAGATGTGGTCGTAGATTTCGTTCCACATTTCGTTGGAGGCGACGGCGCTTAGTTCGCTTCCGGGGACCTCGATAGCGAGATCGAGCTCGCGCCGATGGCCTATTTGCACAATGACCGGAGCGGGCCGAACGGTGCTGCCCAGAAAATCGGCGACGAGTTCAATCGGTTTTTGCGTGGCGGAAAGACCAATGCGCGTTAAAGGTTTGCCGGCCAAGTGGTCGAGGCGTTCGAGGGAGAGCGCAAGGTGCGCGCCACGTTTGTCGTCAGCTACCGCGTGGATTTCGTCCACGATGACGGTTTCGACAGTTCGGAGGACTTCGCGGCTCTTTGCGGCGGTCAAGAGGATGTAGAGGGATTCCGGAGTGGTGACCAAAATGTGCGGCGGGCGTGCCAACATGGCTCGGCGTTCGTGCGCGAGCGTATCTCCGGTGCGGACAGCTGTGCGAATTTCCGGCATGAGGAATCCGCGCTGACCAGCGAGTTGCAGGATTTCACCGAGGGGAATTTCCAAGTTTTTCTGAATATCGTTGCTTAAGGCCTTGAGCGGCGAGACATAAAGAACCTCGGTCCGGTCCGTTAATTCTCCGCTGAGAGCTTTGCGTACCAAGCGATCAATGCAAATTAGAAATGCCGCCAGCGTTTTACCGGAACCAGTGGGAGCCGATATGAGCGTTGTTTCTCGAGACAGGATGCTGGGCCAGCCTGCTTGTTGAGGCTCGGTCGGCGTGCCGAAGCGGCCGACAAACCAGTCGCGGACGAGAGGGTGAGCCCATTCCAAGCCGGAAAAGGTCGGTGGTGAAGTCTTGGTGTCCATCGCTTAGAATTAAATTATAACGTAAACGTTTCTGGCTCGCAGACTGCGCGGATCGTTTGCCGGGGCACGCACCGGGCATGGACTGCAATCACAAACGGCCTTCGTCGAGGCCGACAAAATGATGTGATCTTTCTAGTCTGATCCAGCTTCCCCGCAACCGCCCCCAGGGATCCGCTTCTAACAAATTCATGGATGGATCTCGTCGTTTTTTCTACACGCTTCTTGAGCGCTCGCCATCTATACTTTCGTCTTCTATCGGGGAATCCGAACAATTGGGAGTCAAAGGATGAGCTCATCGCAGAGGGCCTTGACCACTGCCTTTTTGGTTGCTGCTAGTTCAGTGTGCGCGGGAGCACAGGCGCAAAGTGATACTGGAAAAGCCGTTGGGCAGAAATCTGCTGGCAAGCATTACGTTCTGCCTGCAAATAAAAACACGGTGCAGTGGGGCTGGCTCGATCCCGCTGAAAAACCAAAAGCCGTGGTCGATTCCGGAGACACTGTGTCGATCGAAACGATGAGCCATGCGATGGACGAGATCAAGCCAGGTGCTTCGATGGAGGAGATCGTGAAGCTGCGGCTTGCGAATCCCGGCGGCGGGCCGCATTCGGTAACGGGACCAATCTATGTGAACGGCGCGGAGCCAGGCGACACAATGGAAATCCGCATCGTGAAAATCGTTATGAAAGAGTCCGGTTTCAATTTCAATCTTCCCGGCAAGCAGTTCCCCACCGTCGGTTTGCTGGCGTCGGAGTTTCCCGAAGGGCATGTGCAATATTTCAAGCTCGATTCGGCCACGATGACCACGGAATTTAAGCCTGGAATCGTACTCACGTTGAAGCCGTTTCCCGGAACCATCGCGGTCGGCCCAGATCCCAACGAGCCAAAAGAGAAAGCAGGCCCTCCGATTCACGACGCCAAGGGCCGCACCAGTACGCTGCGGCCGTGGAAGAACGGGTCGAACTTGGACATGAACGAATTGCAAGTCGGCTCAACGCTCTTCCTGCCTGTGTTTCAGAAAGGCGGCTTGATCTGGACGGGAGACTCGCATTGTTTGCAGGGCGGCGGCGAAGTGAATCTGACTGCGTTGGAATGTTCGTATGAGGAAATCGAAATCCAACCAATCGTGCGGAAGGATTTGCACATCGATTGGCCGCGGGCGGAGACATCGAGGCACTGGGTTTTCATGGGATTCGACGAGGATTTGAACGAAGCGATGAAGATTGCGGTGCGCGAGACCGTAAATTTTCTGGCGGAACAGAAGATGGTGCCGATGTCGCGCGAAGAGGCTTACTCACTCACTTCGATTGTCGGTGATTGCCGCGTCTCGCAGGTGGTGGACATCCGCAAGGGCGTGCATTGCATGATTCCCAAAGCCATTTTCGCGAAGAAGTAGAGAGTTCAGATTTATTCCGGAGCGCACAACGGTTGACTGGGATGTTGGCAGTCGTTTGCGCACCATACTCAGCCTACGCAAGCGCGCCTAAACTTGTTCGTGCTAAAGACCGAGAATCTCGCGGATAGCTTTCTGATCCGCGCCCGAACTAGCAAAATCGTCAAACGAACTCTTGGCCGCCTCGATGATATGGCGCCGGATGAAAGGCGCGCCCTCTCTTGCTCCCTGCTCGCTGCTCTTGATGCAACACTCCCATTCGAGAATCGCCCATCCCGGAAAATCATGTTGAGTGAGCTTTGAAAAGATGGTCTGAAAATCCACTTGGCCATCGCCCAGCGAGCGAAACCGGCCTGCGCGTTGCAACCACGGCTGGTAGCCGCCATAAACCCCCTGTTTGCCACTCGGACGGAACTCCGCGTCCTTTACATGGAACATCTTGATGCGGGAGTGATAGAAATCGATGAATTGGAGATAGTCGAGCTGTTGCAACACAAAGTGACTGGGATCGTAGAGCAAATTGCAGCGAGGATGTTGGCGCACGCGATCCAGAAACATCTCGAACGTCGCCCCATCGTGAAGATCTTCTCCTGGATGAATCTCGAAACAAAGATCGACTCCGGCTTTGTCAAAAGCGTTGAGGATGGGGAGCCATCGCTTTGCGAGTTCTTCGAAGGCAGTTTCAATGAGGCCGGTGGGGCGCTGCGGCCAGGGGTAGATGTACGGCCACGCCAACGACCCTGAAAACGTGACGTGGGCTTTCAAGCCTAGATGCGCGGAAGCCCGCGCTGCGAAATGCAATTGCTCGACGGCCCACGCCTGGCGTGCGCTTCGATTGCCATGAAGGCCCTGCGGGGCGAATCCATCAAACATAGCATCGTAAGCGGGATGGCAGGCCACAAGCTGACCCTGCAGATGGGTCGAAAGCTCCGAAATCACGACGTTGTGCTGCGCGGCTATTGCGGCGATCCCGTCGCAGTACGCTTTGCTCTCGGCAGCGCGCTTCAAATCGAACAGCCGCGCATCCCATGAAGGAATCTGCACGGCGACGTAACCGAGGTTCGCCGCCCAAGCGCAGATCGCATCGAAGGTGTTGAAAGGTGCGCGATCGGATGCGAACTGCGCAAGAAATATGCCCGGACCCTGAATCGTTTTCATCTATGTGCTCCCGTTACACGCTGAGAAACCCGCAAGACCTCGATCCGTCAACGAAGTGAGTCAGCCGCTGGGAGGGCATTCTATCGTTAGGAAGGTAAAATCTGGATTCTTTTCGCATTGCCTGCGACTTCGATGGGCGAGAGGTCCTTGGAAACTGGAGCAAACCCGCGTGAAGTCAACTGGATCAAGAGGCTTTATGGAGCGGACGATGGGAATCGAACCCAACGCCGCGTGCGGCCAAGTCGCTGAATCTACTAGTTGACTGTGAGCGTCTGGCGTCCAATAGCGTCCACAACGGAGGCTACTTTCTCAACTGCTTCCCTGTGCGCATCTCCCACGACGTGATCGCTGAAGTTGTGGACAGCCGGATTGGCTTCAAAGGGGCCCTGGCCATAGCTAATCGTGACCCAGTGGGGCCCAGTCGGTTGGTAGGTTAGACTACACGCATGCCACCACCACCCAGCTTTTCCAGTTGCGGTAGTGGGAGACGGTCTGCCCGACAAGTGACCGAGAGTCCGCCATTTTGGCCCTCGTCTTAGGTTGGGGGCATAGGCAAGTCAACAAACGACACTCCGCCTTACCCTCTATCACTGCCACATCGTACCTCACGTGGAATCTCGGAGAAAACGTTAACAGTTCATCCATAATACTGCTCTGGTCATTGCGAACCGATCGGCTACTTGAAGGCTGCGGAGGAGAAGGCCCACTTGTTGACGCCGCCCGTGCCTTGGCTGTTGTCCGCCGTCATCGTAAAGGTGAGCAGCGAAACACCTTGGGTATACAGCAGCGCCCACGGGTCGTTCTCGTCGTTGGTTGTCGGAACGTTGTAAACGGGCCCGTGATGCGCCTGCATGAACAGTACGCCGGAGGGGCTCGTCCACCCCGTGCCGGAATTGTTGTCCAGGGAGTTCACCATGATTATGAGCTCGCCAGGATTGGATGGTGTGCCCGAACCTACGGTTAGCGGCCCCTGGCTTGGTTGGCTGCCCTGCCCGCTCACGCAGCCGTTGGTTCCAAAACCAGTGTCGAGCGGGTTCGCCGGATCCGCACCCACCACATCGTATGTCTGGAACGACCTAGAGTTACTAGAGGCCAAGAAGTTGACCGTAATCCTCATGTTGGTTGATGGGCTAGTGTTCGACGCATACCACGGTGACGAGTATTGCGGGGCCTCGGTCGACGAACACACCTGGTGCCAGGTGAGAGCCGGGCTTGACGTGATACTGGATATGGCTCCATAGTTCGCTTCGCTATCCATCAGCACCAGGAGGTTGCCGACCGTCGGCATGTCAAAAGTGAGCGGTGAACCTGTGTTCGTGCCGTTGGTGTCGATGCTCTGCACACCGGTAACGATGATCCCTGTCGTGGGCCGCGCGGTTCCCACTGCCGCGGTTGGCAGCGCTACTGCCTCTGAAACGTAGTCCACCGAGTCGGAACTCGTCAGCGTCGGCGTGAATCCCGCCGTCGCGTTGTATTGTCCCCACTGGAATATCTGCGCATTCACGGTGTCGGAGCGCCCCTTAGCCCAAGCAATGTTTGCCTGCGATCCGGTTGTCCATGTCCCGATCTGCGGCGCGTTGGCTGCGGCGACGTAATTGAATATGAAATCCCCGGAGTGTGCCAGAGCCCCAAGCTCCCCAGCCGTTATGGTGGTGGCCGATGTGCCCGTGTTGTCGGACACCGCATCCGGCGTGCACGACGCTATGTTATTTACCTCTCCCATAGTGGCCTGCACGTATTGGGCGGTCCCTGTCCCGCTGAACGTGATGGTGTACTGGTAGTTGCCGGCGGCCGGAAATCCGCAGAACGTAATCACACGCTGGTTGTCCGCCCCGTTGGTAGCGTCCACCAGGTTGGTGAACGTGTCGCCGCGCTCGTTCGTCAGTGCGACAGTCAGCGACCCGCCGAGAGCCCTAAACGTCGTTCCCACCAGCACCGCGTTGCCTGCAAGCGACAATGACGGGGCCTGGAATACGTACGTGGTGATGGCCGGGTCAGTCCCCGAGACCGGACCTTGGGTGGTTGACGCGCTGCGCGATGTGACCAGCGTGGGCGCTGCGCTGCCGCCTGTCGGCGCCGTAATGGTAATGGTGATGGCAGCCGACTTCGTGCTGTCGGTAATCGAAGTCGCTTTGAGCGTCACCGTCGCGGGATTCGGAGCCGTTGGCGGCGCGGTGTAGGTCACCGATGTCGTGGTGACATTTGTCAACGTTCCGCAAGCTGCCCCGGTGCACCCCGCACCCGATAGCGTCCAACTGACTCCTTTGTTCGCCGAATCGTTCTGTGCCGTCGCTGTAAAACCTGTGGACTGCGACACTTGCACCGATGCCGCAGTCGGATTCATCGCCACGGAAATGGGCGCAGGAGTCGTTGTGATCGTGATGGTTGCGGAAGCCGACTTTGAGTTATCGGTAATCGAAGTCGCTTTGAGGGTCACCGTCGCGGGACTCGGAGCCGTTGGCGGTGCGGCGTAGGTCACCGATGTCGTGGTGACATTTGTCAACGTTCCGCAAGCTGCCCCCGTGCACCCCGCACCGCCTAGCGTCCAACTGACTCCTTTGTTCGCCGCATCGTTCTGTACTGTCGCTGTGAAACCTGTGGATTGCGACACTTGCACCGATGCCGCAGTCGGATTCATCGCCACGGAAATGGGCGCAGGAGTCGTTGTGATCGTGATCGTTGCGCTAGCCGACTTAGTGTTGTCGGTGATCGAGGTTGCGAGGAGCGTGACTGTAGCAGGACTCGGAGCGCTTGCAGGCGCATTGTAAGTCACCGATGTCGTGGTGACATTGGTCAACGTTCCGCAGGCTGCGCCCGTGCACCCCGTCCCCGCCAACCCCCAACTGACACCTTTGTTCGCCGAATCGTTCTGTACCGTCACTGTGAAACTTGTGGATTGCGACACTTGCACCGATGCCGCGGTCGGATTCATCGTCATGGAAATGGGCGCAGGAGTCGTTGTGATCGTGATGGTCGCGGAAGCCGACTTTGAGTTGTCGGTAATCGAAGTCGCTTTGAGCGTCACCGTCGCGGGACTCGGAGCCGTTGGCGGTGCGGTGTAGGTCACCGATGTCGTGGTGACATTCGTCAAGGTGCCACAGGCTACGCCCGTACACCCCGAACCCGATAGCGTCCAATTGACGCCTTTACTCGCCGAATCGTTCTGTAGCGTCACAGTGAAACGCGTGGACTGCGATACTAGGACGGAAATGGCAGACGCGTTGAAGGAAATGGAGATCTGCTGGGCACTACTAGTACGCGAACTTACCAGACCAGAGCAGGAGACCAGCGCCAAACACGACAACAGAGCAAGCGCAAGGCACAAGGGTTTTAACGGGGTAGCATAAAACGTAGAATGGCGACGGGCTCGCGAAAAAACTCCGGTCGTGAGCATAAATGAGGTTGAGCTTCCTCTTTAATCCTAGATTTCTGGGAAGAATCCCACCTTCGGCTGGGACAGAACTCAATCTACATATCGGAACCGACTGAAGAAACTGGTGGGAAGGCCAATAAACGGGCAGGTGCATATCCTTGTCCTAGTGGCCTGTCCATCCTGAGGACTTTAAGTTGAATCAACCGCGTATCTAATTAACGCATTAATTAGAAAAGTGAAGTTCTACTTCAAATGTCCGCAAATCACATCCTATAATTCGCATTCGGCCTCCTTCGGTCCAAGCGCTGTTAGGGTGACCACCGAAACAGTCTACGCGGGCCGCAGCGAGCCCGACCTCCTTATGGCATCGATTGGAAAACTGGAATTCGGCGGCAATTTCGTGGCGTCCAATTCGAAACCCCAGGGTACAACTGGGGTCCGAAACCAGGTACTTTATGGGGTGTTTTCAGCGACTCGGCCGCCTAAGGGCAATAGAGTCATCAGGCTTTATGGAGCGGGCGATGGGAATCGAACCCACGTCCGAAGCTTGGGAAGCTCTAAATAAAACTCTGAAACCGATTGATCTGGCGGCACTTAGCTTTCCGAGCGATGACCTTATTGAATCCCGCATAATATAGCGAACTATTTTCGGGTATCCTGCGTCTAATTGGATATGGGAAACCCTGCTGGAGTACCTCGCGATTTTGAAGCCTTAGAGAAACGACGCTTTCAAGCTATTCAGATGTTCGAGCGTGGACTGCGTCAGGCTGAGATTGCTCGTCAGCTCCGCGTTGTCCCGCAGACAGTGTCTCGCTGGATGCACGACTATCGCACCCACGGCAAGTCCGCGCTGCGGAAAGCGGGACGTGCCGGGCGCAAGCCGCGCTTGAGTGAGAAGCAGCGACAACAACTAGAGAAGCTACTGGTCGCAGGTCCCGAGCGGCTCGGCTATGAGACCCCGCTGTGGACTTGTCCCCGAGTGGCTCATTTGATCGAGCAGGAGTTTGACGTTGGCTATCACGAAGGCCATGTCTGGAAGATTCTGGTTGGCCTAGGCTGGAGTCCGCAGCGACCCGAGGGGCGAGCACGAGAACGCAATGAAGAACAGATCCTCAATTGGAAGAAGAAGGTGTGGCCAACACTAAAAAAAAAGCGCGCCAGGAGGGGCGAATCCTGGTCTTCATCGACGAAAGCGGACTGAGCCAGCGGCCGCATCGTTGTCGTACCTGGGCGCCTCGCGGACAAACACCCATACTGCAATACAACTTCAATTGGAAGAGTCTCTCGGTCGCTGCCGGGCTCACCCTGTGGAACTTCTACTTTCGAATCTATGCGGGGGCCATCAAGAAGGAACAGGTCGTGGACTTTCTTAAGGCCTTAGTGCGGCACTTGGACCAGCCGTTGCTGATCGTGTGGGATCGCCTGCCGGGGCACCGCAGCCGGCTGGTGCAGGACTACATTGCCAGTTTGCGAGGCTGGATTTCCACCGCCTATCTGCCGCCCTACGCCCCGGAACTGAACCCCGTCGAGTACATCTGGGGTTACTGGAAACAGCACGAGTTGCCGAATGTCTGTCCGAAGGACTACTGGCAACTGAGCGAAGCCACGCGACGAACTCTACGTCGCATGCGCCGCCGTCCGCGACTGATCACTGCCTTCTGGAAGCAATCTTCTTTATGGTCAGAATAGCTCTATATTATGCGAGAGTCAGTAATTGGAAACTAGATGGAAACTAAAACAGGACCACGCCCAAATTTGAAAAATCTGAAAACTATGTAACTCTTTTAGAATCTGGAGCGGGCGACGGGAATCGAACCCGTATCTAAAGCTTGGGAAGCTCTTAATCAACCTCTGAAAGCGATTGAATTGGCGGCACTTAGCTTTCCGAGCGACGGCCTCAATTGGAAACTAGATGGAAACTGAAACGCCTGCTCGCCTTACGAACCTCATTGGGCGTCTCCGTAGCGCATCGTCTGACGATGATATTGCGAAAGACTCGGGCGACCGAACTACGTCCTCACCTAGTCATTCTGCGATCTCTTTGCTAGGCCGGGACAAAGGCTGCCGTCAGTCTGTTGACAATCATCAGATATAGCTTGATAATTATTCGAGTATGCCTGAATTCACAAGTGACTACGCTCCGTGTCGGGACCTCCTCCTGAAACGCCTCCAAGAACCAGCACCAGGCCGAATCCAGCTTCTCACGGGGCCTCGGCAGGTTGGCAAGACCACGCTGCTCCTTGAAATCGCCGCTCGGTTTGGTGATGCCGCAGTCTACGCTGCCGGGGACGAACCAGACGCGGCGCTTCCCGGATTTTGGGAGCGTCGTTGGGCTGACGCCGAAGCCCGCGCTCGCCGCGCGACAACGGTTCTCCTGCTGGATGAGATTCACTATTTGGATGGTTGGGCAAAACAACTCAAAGGGTATTGGGATCACTTGCGTCGACGGACTATTCCAGTCCACATTGTCGCAACGGGGTCATCCGCACTGCGGGTAACGACGGGATCGCGCGAGAGTCTGGCCGGGCGCTTCGAACGGCTGACCCTCAGCCACTGGTCAGCTTCGTCGCTCGTGAATGTTTTTCAGATTCCCCGAGATGAGGCGGCTTCGCTTATCGTCCACTTCGGATCCTATCCTGGTGCGACGGCTCTGCGGAATGATCCTAAACGATGGGCTGCCTATGTCAAAGACGCTATCATAGAGCCTGCTATCGGCCGCGATGTTCTGGCGTTGGGTACAGTTCGACGGCCCGGGCTGCTGAAACAGGTGTTTGCAGCGGCAACCGGATGCCCCGCGCAGATTGTTTCCCTCCAAAAATTACAAGGGCAACTTCGTGACAAGGGTGCCCTTGAAACGGTGGCTCACTATCTCGCACTGCTTCAAGACGCCTATCTGCTAGCACCTCTGGAAAGATTTTCGCAGTTAACGCACCGTCGCCGGGCTGCTCCCCCCAAGCTTGTGTCACTGAACAATGCGCTCATATCCTCAATGCATCCCGACGGACCTCCGGATCAAGCACGTGAGCCTGCGAGGTTCGGTCTGTGGCTGGAAAATGCGTGCCTTGCATTCGCGATCAACCAAGGGCAGCGGGTGACTTACTGGCGCGAAGAACCGCTGGAAGTCGATGCAGTGTTCGAGGGGAGTTGGGGAGACTGGGCCGTCGAAATAAAGACTGGCGGCTTTGAGCTATACGATCTCAAAGGACTTCTGGAGTTCTGCAGGCGGAATAAGAAGTTCCGGCCACTGATCATCACCGCGCCTGGCGACGAGCCCCTAGCCAGCCGACACGGCTTGCTGGCCATCAACTGGAAGCATTTCTTGGTCGACGGCCCACCTCAACCATAAGAAAACACCCGCGTTTCTTTTCCCATACTCAACCGCTTATCTCGGAAGCTCGTGACTGCAGTCAGGTCGCGCTAGATACTGGGCACATTCCTGATCAATGCGGTCTGGCCAGATTGCCCAGAAATCCGGCAATCACCCGCGCGAGGCGTTCGGCAGTGATGGACTCGGGTAGAGGGATCTCAAGACTCGGACGTCGTGTGTGCGCGTCCGTCCGCAACAACGCGGAAAGGCTACGCTCGATCGGTCCAAAACCATCCGCGCCGCTTGGAGATGAGAGCGACTCCAAGAGGGTCAGACCTGCCTCTAGAAACTTAGAAGCGGCCTGCCTGGTGTCCAGCATGGACAAGCCGGACCGTGCATCGCCATCTTGGGCTGGACTCTGCGCAACACGCATCGTCCCATCCGCAGGAAGCCGAGGCCCTGTCCCTGTCAGACCTCCGCGGGCGTCGGCGGTTTTCGCCGCGGCTTTCCCCCTCCGCTTCGCTTCCATTACGGCCACTGGTTGGGGCGGCTCCGGAGTGAGTGCGGGTTTCGGCCTACCAGGCTGGTCGCTGAAGACGTCTTTGATCACGTGCATCATGCTCTTGCGGCCGAGCTTTTCAAAACTGATTTCGTCCTTCGCCTCATCGAATAATCCCGTGAACAACGCCCTTTTGAGCCTAAGAGTTTCCCAAACGCGTTCCTCAATGCTGTTCTCGGTCAACAGATGTATCACTTGTACGGGCTGCGTTTGGCCGAAGCGATGAACACGGCCGACACGTTGCTCTAATCGGGCAGGATTCCAGGGGGGCTCAAAGTTCACGACTGCCGAGGCCGCCTGTAAGTTCAACCCGACTCCCCCAGCATCGGTCGAAAGGAAGACCTTGCAGTCGGGATCCTTTCCGAACCGGGCGATCAGCTCGCCACGTTTTCGCGCAGGCACGTTGCCGTGCAAGGACACCCAACCAATTTTCAGCTTCGTCAGTTCCAGACCGGCCAAGTGCGTCATTCGCTCGTACTCGCTGAAGACAACCACCTTGCGCTTTTCTTCCACCGCTAGCTCGCGAACAATCTCGCGGAACTCCTCAAGCTTGGGAGAGAAATTCGTCGCCTTGTCAAACAAGAAGGTAGAGTTACAAAGCATGCGCATATTCTGGATACAGCAAGTGATGCGGCGCAGGTCGATCTCGGAGAGCCAGCCCTGTCGCTTCCATTTGTGCATCAGCCTCGCGAGAATGTCGCTCTGTTCCCAATAGGGACCTGCCTGTTCGGGCGTCATCCGGACACGGAAGATTTGATCGGTCCGCTTCGGCAGTTCGGGAAGCACCTCTTTCCGAGTCCGGCGGAGCAGGATCGCCTCGAGTTGTTGGTGAATTTGCTCCAAGCCTCGATAACCGAGTAATTTCCCTTCTTCGCTCTCCATCCGGTGTTCCTTGAGAAACCGGAAGGCCGGCCCCAGACGGCGACCGTCCACGAACTCGACGACCGAAAAGAGCTCTTCGAGCTTGTTTTCAAGAGGCGTACCTGTCAATACAAAGGCATAACGACTCTTCAATTGCTTGATGATGCGGGCAGTGGCCGTCGCCCAATTGCGAATGCGCTGCGCTTCATCGAGGATGATCAAATCTGGACGCATGTTGTGCATGTCCTCGATGTCCTTCAGAACCAGCTCGTAACTTGTGAGATTGAAGAAGGTCGGGCTGGCGTACAGCTTTTTGCGATACGGCATCGGTCCGTCGATGACTTGTGCGGGGAGACTACAGAACTTCTCGATCTCTGTCTTCCATTGGTACTTTACCGAAGCGGGGGCAACCACCAGAACCCTTTCAATGCCTCGACGGCGCCGCAGGAGCTCCGCGCCAGCAATGGCCTGGATTGTCTTGCCAAGACCCATATCGTCGGCGAGGATCACCCGCCCGCGGCAGGCGGCAAAGAGCGCTCCGCGAATTTGGTAGGGGAAAAGCGGCACTTTCAGCAGGCCTTCGAGCAGACGCTTGCCTTTCTTCAGCTGCGCAAGGTAGCGGCGCTCGTCTTCAAGACCCGAGCTGAGTTCGTTTTCATGGTCAATAAAATCCAGCACATCACTGTAAACGACGGCTGTCTCGTCCACGGTCCGTAGCTTCTCGAGAACTTGCTCGAACCGTCGAAGATTGTCCTTCCGAAGAAACCCATTGCAGTCGAAGTACTCGGAGACAATCTTTCGGAGATCCGCCGATGGCTCAGACGGAAGGCGGAGTTGCACGTTTAAGGTGTCTCCATAATGAAGAGAAAGCGAGGCTCGTGTTCGTTGATACCGCTGGCTGGCAAAGGATCGACCAAATCGGCGATGGAGACGAAGCAGCATGGCTTCGATGTGCTTGCAAGTGCCGAGGGTGTTCACCGCGAAATCGGCGCAGGAGCAGAAGTTTTCAAACACACTAGGACCGCGCATTGCCACTCGATACTTCCTGCCGCTTGCCGACTGCACGACATAATCGCCATAAGCCTGTCCGGCCGGCTCCGTAAGAATGTTCTGAATTGCTTTCCGGGCCCGCTGTTGTCGGGCGGAGATCTGTTCCTCGACGATCATTGTTGGCTCCTCGGGTAGTAAATCGCCAAGATAGCAGGAAATGGGGAAGCGGCAGAATGGGTGCCTGTGGAAAAGGACCATCAAGCATTAGGAGCGACGCACAGAAAACAAGGCAGAAAACACACGGACACACAAAATTGATCGTCACGCAGCAATTCAACTGAATGTACTTCGTTTCTTCTCTCGCCTTTGGAACACTTTGGAACACAACCGAGGCTACTTTCTCGACTGCTTCGCGGTGAGCATCCCCGAGAACGCGTGCATAGACCCCAAGTGTGACGCGGGGATCTGCGTGCCGTAGTTATTCCTGAACGACCTTTGGAGTTGCGCCCGTGTCTAGAAGCAGACTCGTGTAAGTGTGTCGAAAGGCATGGAGCCCACAGCGGGGGATGGCCAAGAGATCGAGGACCGGCCAGAGCCCATACTCCACAACCTTGTTGGATGAAGGGGGCCTTCTGTTTCTCGTGACGAACAGAAAGCCGTCTGGATTTGAGTTCCACTGTTCCCGAAATGTGCGGAGTGTCGCCGCGAGGATGCCGGGCAGTGGAATCATCGCCTCGCTGTTTTTGTTTTTGGTGGTCTGAACACGTCCGTACCACGCGGAACGCCGGATGTTCAGCAAGCCCTTCTCGAAGTCGATGTCTGCCCACTGGAGGCCGAGCATTTCGCCCGAGAAGTTCGGTCATTTTGAGAGCGTTACGGTTCCGTAGAAAGCCTTCAAGAGGATAAGCCCACCCACAATTCCAAGGCTCACGCTCAGTAGAGTCCCTATCAAGAAGTACTCTGCGAATCGGACGGACTTCAGCTCGGGGTATCGCGCGATCGATTTTGCTGTAAGGATCAGCCCCACAGTCGCTGGCGACTGCAGAACGAGCGCCGTCAAGACTACGAATCGTTCGAGCCATCCAATATACATTCCGGCATTTTGCATTTCGTTCGTTGTTTCTCCCGAGATGTGCAAATCGCTCTTCAGCAACGGTTTGGTCAGAAAACGGACAACGTACCCTCCTCCGAAAATAACCCCCACGTATACAACCAGCAGAAGAAGTGGTTTTTCGATCTCTGACTGAAACCAACGCATCTTGGCAATCACGCTTAAGACAGAGGGCCGGGCAATTAGCCATGCCGTGATGCAAACGGTCAGAAAGTGTATTGCCTGGTCCCCTAAAAATGACGCTGCGCCGTCCTCGATCATGTTTGAACGAATCAGGCGAAGCTTGCCCCAGTCAATGCCCAAATGCACTATGGTTAGTCCGAGAATGAAACCATAGAACTCCACGCTCTTCCACAATCCCGGCACCGCAAGTCCTGAAAATAGTGTTGCTGCCAGGAAATGAATTCCCCCGTGTTCTCCATAAGCCAGAATCGACCCTCGGCTCTTTCGAGTGGCCAGTCGATCCGATTGGAATACAAAATCGGTTAGCAAGTGAGCCAAATAGAGCCCAAGAAAGCAGGTTGCTAGAGCATGCATGATTTCATGCAATCCTTTCGTATTAGACGGAATCGTGCAACTTAAGAAATGACGACTCGATGATTTTCTTCATAACCTCAATCGTTTCAAGAGACTGCCAAAAATGGCTCCTGCTCAGGTTTCGTGATGCAGTCGAAGCATTGATCTTTAAGGCCCTTGCCGCGAGGTCGACTCGCCCTTTAGCCAAATATGCATCGACTGTCTCCCATTGCTTTTCAGATGGCTTACCCACCAACGTATCATGCAGGCTATAAATCAAGTTCGCCACCAAATCAAACTGTTCGTTTTCTGAATGAAAACGAGTACTTTTCCCCGAATGCGCTCGACCCTCCTTCGCTCCCTCGATCGCAACGCGGGCGAATTCAAAGGCCTGGCCGCCCAGTTGATTGACGGGCGGCCGCAAACGCCCAGAGATCAGGCCAATACCTATTCCTATGCGCAACTGCAGCGGCCTCATCCGCCTTCGCAAGTCAAACAAGAGTCCAGGTATCTGATGGAGTTCGCTGGCGACCGTTTGAAACTCATCCCCAGCCGTCACGGCATACGGCAGCCGAATTCGCTTTTCCTCAATATGAGCAATCGCCGCGATTCGAAGTTTGGCGCCAAGTACAGAGCGCACGTCCTGTGTTCGGCTTGATCCGACCACGTCCGACACGATAACACCCCACGCTTTGGAAGCCGTTTGCATATGATCATACAATTCTACACAATTGCACATAAACGTGCAATCTGATTCATTTCGTTGTGCACCCGCGGCACCAGTGTCCCTGACCACTGCATAACTAACTCAAAAAATCCGACCCAAGCGGTCCCTACAAACGATCACCCAGATGCTAGCGCTCTGGTGAGAGTCGCTCTGTACAGTCGCGTTTCAACTTTGAACTTACAAGATCCCGAACTTCAGGCGCGCGAGTTGCGCGAATATGCCCAGCGTCGCGGCTGGCAAATTTCGCGTGAGTATGTTGACCGCGGCGTATCAGGAAGCAAACAATCGCGTCCCGCCTTGAATGAGCTGCTCGCCGATGCGCATCAGCGCAAATGCGACGTCGTGCTCGTGTGGAAGCTCGATCGCCTGGGCAGGTCACTCCGGCATCTGGTCAACACATTGGCCGAACTGGAAGCTCGAGGAGTTGCCTTCGTAAGCCTGCGGGATAATCTTGATCTTTGTACTCCGTCGGGACGCTTAATGTTCAAGGTAATTGACGCCCTGGCGGAGTTTGAGCGTGCACTAATTCAGGAGCGTGTGAAGGCGGGCCTGCGGAACGCTCGCGCGAAGGGTAAGCGCCTTGGCCGACCGAAAATTGCTGTTGATGGACACCAAGTTACGGCCCTGCGGAAAGCAGGAAGTTCTTAGAGTGAAGTGTGCGAGCAAACAGGGCTGTCCAAAGGAACGGCTCAGAGGGCGTGCCATGCTCAGAAAAGCGCCCCTGGCCTGCCCAAAAATCATTGCGGGCCTATCTCTTCGAGCGTTTGAGCGCTCTCTTACTTCGACTGGTCTGGTGCGTTTCGAGGTGTTCGGAATCCCTGCCCAAAATCATAAGTTTATGGGGCGATTTTCAGCAACATCCAGGCGTAAAGGCAATCAAATCATCAAGAATTATGGAGCGGGCGATGGGAATCGAACCCACGTCCGAAGCTTGGGAAGCTTCTATACTGCCATTGTACGACGCCCGCTCTGACCTCCACTATTGTACTTCCGCTTTTCGAGAATGCAACAATCGCTTCCTTTGTCTACTCCTGCTGACTCTGATTCTCTGAGTGCTGCGGAGCCTGATGGACCGCCCTCCTTGGGCACATGGATCTCTCGACTCCCACGGCTTCTTCCCCCACAGGCACAAGCGCAATTCTGCAATGGACCGCCCCTGAACAGGCTTTCGTGTGAGCGATGGGACTAGACCCGTTTCTCGATCTCATCTACCGTTACTCTTGGCGCCATAGCGTTATCCCCAGAGCCCGTTTTGTTGGGGTCATTAACTGGGCCGATTTCTCGACTTCTCTGATCGTTGTTGTTCGATACGCTTTTCAACCCAAATAGGGACACCTTATCTTGAGACCGTTGGTCAATATCTCCACTTGTACGCTCGGACCCAGAGCGCAGGTGCCCGTATTCCACACTTGACGAATAGCAAGTCGTACGTGCGACACTTCCTGACAGCGCTCTCGTTGGCGTTTTCTCAATTATGCTCGATTGAGTGAACTGTTGTGAGATTAGCCCGGAACCGCATTTAGCAACACTCATGCACAAGGATTGACCAAGGAGAGAAATTCATGACGACGCGTCCACCAGTGCCACCTTTTACTCTAGAAACCGCAATACAGAAAGTCCGGCTCGCGGAAGATAGCTGGAATTCGCGGGATCCTGAGAGAGTTTCTCAAGGTTACGCCCTGGATTCTCGGTGGAGAAACCGCTCCGAATTTGTAATCGGCAGGCAGGACATCGTCGCCTTCCTTACGCGCAAGTGGACGAAGGAGTTGGACTACCGGCTGATCAAAGAGCTTTGGGCTTTCACGGGGAATCGCATTGCCGTCCGTTTTGCTTATGAATGGCACGACGACTCGGGGAATTGGTACCGCTCGTACGGCAACGAGAACTGGGAATACAACGACGATGGCCTGATGCGGATGAGGCTGGCGTGCATTAATGATCTTCCCATCAAAGAATTAGACCGCAAATACCATTGGCCACTTGGACGGCGCCCTGACGAACATCCCGGATTAAGCGACCTGGGATTCTGATTGCAGTTTCTGGCGCAGCGGCTCGATCTAGCCAACCAGTAGGGCCAAGCAATCCCCGGAAAAAGCGACCAAGGAGCGGTGTTGAAAAAATCGAAACCCACCGTGAATGTGGTCTTCGCGTTTTGTCTTGACTTGCCGAATGGACCAAACGCGAGTGGGTTGCTTCAACATTTAGACAAAGCATATTTCCAACTCAAGCGCCCAATCTTTCCGTTCAGCGCGTCTGCAACTTCAGCATTTCTTCTCGGTTCTTCAGTTGCGCGCTAGTTTCGAGCGAATGGAGAGGACCAGTCAAGATCTCAGCGATTTCGTCGACGGCGGCCTGGAACGAAGCTTCATTACGAAATATTAGCCAGCAGGCCGTATGCCCAAGTTGTTGTCTATTTGTGGCTCAGACTCCACACATACGCCGCGAGCGCTGACACCTGGTCGGCTGTAAGCTGCGCGCCACCCATCGCTGGCATCGGGCTGCGATATTGCTTTGGCTGCGGCACACCCTCGGTTATCGTTTTCTTGATTCCAGCGTAGCTGCCATCGCTCCACAACCATTTCTTTCCCGTCAGATCCGGACCCAAAGGTGAGCCTCCGCCGCTCGCGCCGTGGCAGCCAGTGCACGCCGCACCGCCGACTTGCCCGCGATAGATGCGCTCGCCAAGTGCCACCATTTCGCGAGTCGCTCCTTCTGGAACGGCACCTCCGGCAGTTGCCGCACCACCGGCGTCTGGATGCGTGCCCTCCGGCGGTTCAGCACGCGCTTCCACAATCTCGCCGGCCGGAGCCGTCGCGCTCGGACACGGAGTCACATTCCCCGCACCGCTGGCAGCGCCGCCGCGATAAACAATTCGATAAATTCTTCCTCGCACATCGTCGGAAATGTAAAGCGAACCGTCTGGTCCGACCGCGAGACCGTCCGGACGATGCACTGCCTTATCCGGCGATTTCACCGCTCCCGCGAACCCGTCTGCGAATATTTCGCACCCACCGGACGCGTGGTCGCCCTCCATTGGCTGAAAAACTACGTTGTAACCACCCTGTGGATAGGGCGCTCGGTTCCATGAACCATGAAAGGCGATAAAGACGCCGTTCCGGTAACGCTCCGGGAATTCTTTCTTGTCGTAGTGCACCATTCCATTCGGCGCCCAATGCGCCGGAAACGCCGCAGCCGGAGCGAGTTTATTCGCGCATACGCCGATGGTCTTGCCACCATCTCCACCATATTCCGGCGCTAGCACCAGCTTTTGCGCGAACGAGTCGTAGTAGCACTCGGGCCACCCATAGTCGCCGCCCTGCTTCAACAGCAGGACTTCTTCAGCAGGAAGCGTGGCCTCCTGGTCCGGCTTGTAAAGATCGGGCCAATTCGTATGCAGCTGGTCTCGTCCGTGCTGCGTCACAAACATGCGGCCGCCTGCGTCAATCGCAAAACCTTCTCCGTTGCGTATGCCCGTAGCAAACCGCTCAGCCTTCGAGAAAGTTTGGTTGGATTTATTGGCGTCGTACCTCCAAATGCCGCCACGCGTCTCAAGCTCTGCGCACGGATCCGCTCCCGGCGATTTCAATGTCCGATTTTTCAGTTGGCAGGAATTGGTTGCGCTGGCCACGTCCACAAACATCGCTCCTTCGGAATTGATAATGAAGGGATGCATCGGATGGTCGCCGCCCAAAGGCAATCCTGAAACGATCGTGACGGGAGTATCTTTCGGAACAATGGACCCGCCAGCCAGCGCATAGCGCACGATCCGATCGTTGATCTCCGCATAGATCGATCCCTTATATAGGCCGATTCCCGTCCCGCCAGCACCTCCAGTCTGCACGGTTTCACCAAAGCGGTCATTCACGTCGGCCTTGCCGGCACCGGCCTTGTCTTGCAACGCAACCAAGAAACCGCCCTTATGCGGCTCGTCGTTCCCGTAATATTCCCCCGACCAGGTGTTCACATAGACCACTCCGTTCGGCGCAACCACCAGGTGCCGTGCGTGACCAATGCCGTCCGCAAAAATAGTTGCGCAAAAGCCGGCCGGTACCTTTAGCCCGCTGTCGTCGTTCGGGCATGCCTCGCTCGCAGCTCCCGCAGCCGCTTTGAAGTGGTTCCCAGCCGACAGTGCCGAGCCCACTGCATACAGCGCGACGAGCGCCGCGAGGGCAGCCACCAACTTTTTGCAAAGGTGGATCAATCGCATCGAACCCTCCCCCAAGATCGCAGACGAAAAATTGAAATGCGATGAGCTGCCGAAATATACCATAGCCGCCTCGATCAAACTGGTTAGTTAGAGCGGTTTGCTACTGACGGGACTAGGCCCCCTGAACTCGGCACCCGCGGAACACGAATCAAGGTGAGCCATAGAGAACAGGCAATTATGCCCGTCGATGTGATGCGAAGACCGTTGGCGATTGCACAGCAGACTCTGCGCGATTTCTTGACGGCGAAGCGTAGCTCCGTTAGCGTCAAAGGGTACGAAGTGCCTTCCCACTTCGGCGCGTGGACAGAATACCCAGGGCGGGAGAACCTCGTGGCCAACGCCATCATTACACTGACGACAGACTACGGCACCGACGACCATCTAGTCGGAACCGTAAAAGGCGTCATTCTCAAGATTAATCCGGAAGTGACCATCGTGGACATCACGCATCACGTGACGCCATTTGATTTGCTTGATGGCGCGTTGGCCATCGGCGCAGCCTACTCTTACTTCCCTCCGAAGACAATTCACGTGGTGATTGTGGATCCTGGCGTGGGCACCGAGCGGCGGCCGCTCCTCGTCAGTGGGCAAAATCATTATTTCATCGCTCCCGATAACGGCGTGCTCTCCCTGGTTTACGAACGCGAACCAAATGTCGTTGTGCGCCACGCGACTGCAGAACACTATTTTCTCCAACCGCTCAGCAAGACCTTTCACGGGCGCGATGTTTTTGCGCCAGTAGCGGCCTGGCTTTCCAAAGGCTGGCAAACTCCCGCCATGGGCGACGAGATTCAGGATTACAAAAAGATGGCGCTCCCTCGCCCGAAGCCTGGAGCGGCAGGTGTAAAAGGTTTGGTGCTGAAGGTCGATCCATTTGGGAATTTGGTGACCAATTTCCGAGCCGAGGATTTGTCGAAGGAAGCGCAGAACGGCGGCGGATTGAAAATGCAAGTGGGAACCCACGCCGTCAGCAGGATCGTGGATACATTCGCGCGCGGCAAGACGGGAGAAACGATTGCGTATCTTGGCTCAAGCGGGTATTTGGAAATTGCCATCAACAAAGGAAACGCCTCGCGCACGCTAAGTATCGGCCGCGGAGCGCCGGTGATTCTCTCCGAAAAGTAGTATCCTTCTGATTGTCAGGGGAAAGTTCAAGAAAACATTTTGAATGCAACGCGGCGCGGCGCGCGAGTCCTGACCTCAGCGAGGTAGACGCCCAGAACCTTCCCTCCGAGCCTGCCGCCCCCGAAGCCGACCTGCGCGACATACTTCGAGGTTTTCACAATCAGGTCGACCTTTACAACACGGATGCTAGAGAACACCGCAGTATCGTGCGAGCTTCAAAGCAGTCATCGCCGGAGCAGTTTCTCGTTTTCACGGCGCCGCTGCTGCTGTCTTTCGCGATCGCACTCCGTATTACAAAGGTCACGGGTGAACTCAGATTAGGCTAGAGACATTTTTCTAGGCGGCGGCTTGGGCCGGTTGCTTCCGATTGTGCCAGTAGCCCAAGGCCGCGAACAGAAGGACGGCAGGCACGCCGGTCAGTCCGCAAGCGATAAAGAAAATGCCGTAGGCGTGAATAAGGCCGTGCGTGGTGCTCAGCCTTTCGACCGCAGCGCCCGAAAACCCCTTCAAGATCTTTCCCAGCCAAGCATACGTCGAACTCAAGAGTGCATACTGTGTGGCCGTGTATCCCAGATTGGTGAGGCTCGACATGTACGCTACAAGCGCAACAGCGGCGAAGCTGAGACTGAAATTGTCACCCGCCATGACGAAGGCGAAGAGACGAATGCTCAAGCCCGCGAACGCGAGAGTCGCAAATGCGGCAGTCGCAGCTGCCTGTAAAATGCCCCCGATGATGAGGGCACGCATATAGCCAAGCTTCAGCGAGCAGAATCCGCCCGCGGCGATGCCTGCAAACGTTGCGATTAGCCCGATGGATCCGCGCACCGCTCCGACCGTTTGCTTCGTAAGACCGAGGTCGTGGTAGTAGGGATTCGCCATCGGGCCCATCATGAAGTCCGGCAACCGGTAGAGGCTGATGGCCGCTAACATCACTAGCGCGAGCCAGCCGTGCGCGCGGAAGAAGGCGATGAACGGTCCCACAATGGCGTCGAAGAAACGCCGCCAAAGCGGGGCTTCGCGCTTTTCATCCAGCACTACACTCGCGCGCCCCGGTTCCTTCGCAAACCAGGTCGCGATCATTCCAATGGCCATACACGCACCGTAGATACCGTAGGACATGCGCCAGCCCACGGCCCCAGCTACGATGAGGATAACGGAATCCGCACACAGGAGCGCCAAGCGGTAGCTGAGCTGATAGGCAGACGCGAGGAGCCCTTGTTCATCTCCGTCGTCAGCTGATTCAATTCGCCAAGCATCAACCACAATGTCTTGTGTCGATGAGGCAAACGCGACGATGAGCGCACAAGCGCCAAGCCGGCCGAGTCCCACTTTCGTGCCAGTTGCGCCCATGGCGCAAAGCGCAAGACCGACGATGATCTGGGAAAACATCATCCATCCGCGCCGATGGCCAAGCCGCTTAAACAACGGCAAGTCGACGCGATCCATCAAGGGCGCCCACAGAAACTTCAGCGAATAGGCGATGCCTACCCAGGAAAGAAACCCGATCGCCGTCAGCGAGGTGTGTTCATCGCGCAGCCAGTAGCCGAACGTATTGCCGACCAGATAAAAGGGAAGGCCTGAGGAAAACCCCAGCAGCAACATCGCCACCGTTTTAGGCCGCAGGTATTCGGCGATCCGGTGCTTTTGGGGACTCACGCGTTCATTGTCTATTGGAGGCCTCACGAAACTCAACGTTCATACCACCGAACGTTGTCCATGCTGGCACTCTCACCGGTTTGCTACTGTTCCGCCGCCGCGGCTTTCGATGCGCGAGCCGACGTCTCGGCGCTCGGGGAAGTTTCCGCGCTCTTCTCTTCATTCGACGGCCGGACTCGCTGGATTTTCACGCGCGCCACGCGACGGCCGTCCATTTCCACGACGGTGAAACGAAACTGTCCGTATTCAAAGCTTTCTCCCCCGCGCGGAATAAACCCGAGTTGCGCTAGGACGAATCCGCCCACGGTCGCGTACGCCGGATCTTCCGGCAACGAAATGTTGTACTGCGCGTCCAAATCGCGAACATTGAGAGCCGCATCAAAAATCACCGCCCCATCGGCCAAAGTCAGCGGGCGTTCGACAACGTCGAACTCATCGTGAATCTCGCCGACCACTTGTTCCATGATGTCTTCCAGCGTCACAAGCCCGAGAATGCTGCCGAACTCGTCGACAATCATGGCCATGCCGATGTGGCGGGTGCGAAGTTCCTGGAGAAGCTCACTCGCAGGTTTCGTTTCAGGAACGATCAGGACTTCACGCAACACTCGCCGCAAGTCAAATGGCGGCGGTGGGAGGTTTTCTTCCAATCGCCGCTCGCGGTCGAGCAAAATCCACAACATATCTTTGATATGAACGAAGCCAAGAATGTGGTCGCCCGAGCCGCGATAGACAGGGATTCGCGAACGCTGCGAAGTGGCGAACACGCGCATCACTTCGTCCATCGTCGCTTCCACGGGAAGCGTGTGCATATCGGGCCGAGGCACCATGATCTCGCGGACCTGGACTTGTCCCAGTTCGATGGCGCTTACAATAAATTTTTCTTCGCCCGGCGCAATCAAACCGCGTTCGCGAGCCTGCTGGATCTGGATTTGCAGCTCTTCCGTCGAGTGCGCTGTGCCATGACTCTGCGGCGACAAGACGCCCATGGCTTTTACGATGACACTGGACATGCCATCCAGCAGGTCGATGGCCCAGCGAAAGGTGTGGAGGTACCACTGGAACGGCAGAGCAACGAGAAGCGCCACGCGCTCTGCCTTCGCGAGGCTGACGGTCTTCGGCACCAACTCGCCAAGCACCACGTGCATCGCACTAAGCAAAGCGAACGCGCAACCCAAGGCGATCGCGTGTGCGAAAAACGCCGTGCGCGTGCCTGCAGTTCCATGCCAGATTTGCTGCAATGCGGCGGCGAAAGTAGCTTCGCCGAGCGCGCCAATGGCCAGGCTCGTCAGCGTGATACCGACTTGCACGCCAGACACGACGCGGTGCAGATCCGCCAGCAAACGCTCAACGACGCGAGCGCGGATGTCGCCCTTGGCCACCAGTTGTCGAACGCGTGAAAGCCGCACGGCAACGAGGGAAAACTCTGCAGCGGCAAAAAAGCCGTTGAGGGCGACGAGCGCCAGCACACCGATTAGCCGCACAGCAAACATAGCTTCTCAGGAATCCCCTAGCGGCATTGTAGCAGTACGCGCGCGGCGCGTGAGGCGCGCGTGCTCACTCTACACACGAGTAATGGTGACAAAAATATCTTCTCCGCTCAGTGCCAGCTTAACGCCGCCGTTGTGGGCAGGGCTCATCTCCAGCCGCTCGGCAAGAAGTTCGTTCCGCAAAAATCCCTCGTGCGCGGTGATGGCTTCCGCGATGCGCGGCGATGCGGAATAGCTGACGACGATGCGATCGGAAATATCGAGGTTCAAGGCTTTCCGCTGGTCCTGCAACATTCGGTTGAAGTCTCGCGCAAGGCCTTCCTGCAGGAGTTCTGGCGTCAGCTTCG
The DNA here is from genome assembly GCA_963833345.1 of uncultured Acidobacteriota bacterium. Taxonomy (GTDB): domain Bacteria; phylum Acidobacteriota; class Terriglobia; order Acidiferrales; family UBA7541; genus Acidiferrum. The sequence goes on from CAWHXI010000002.1 coordinate 842,369, forward strand.
TATCGAGCGCAAGAAAAGTTCCTTGTTCCAGGCTGCACTTGAGATTCACCGGGCCTTCGAACGAAACGATGATTTCTTCCAGAGCGAGGTCAAATGTTTGATCGGCCAACTGAATCGAAAATGGACCGCTCTTGAGAACGTGGTCCGGATCAGCGTTTTCCAAGGCTTCGCCGATAGCCTTGAGATATCGTCCCGCGCGAGGACCAATCTTTTTGGCGTCCGGCTTGACACGCACTCTCACAAGCGTCTTCTCGTCATCAATCAAGACGAGTTGCTTCAGATTGGTCTCTTCCAGAATCTGCGCGACGTAGTCCGAATTTTCCAGAACGCGCCGGTCGGCGGCATCCTTAGGGCGCACATACAACGTGCTCAACGGTTGCCGAATCTTCACCTTGCTCTGCGTGCGTAGACTGAGCGCGAGGTTCTTGATGCGGATCACCGCTGCGATGCTGTGTTCGAGATCTTCGTCGATAAGCGAAGCGTTCACTTGCGGATACGCGGTCAGGTGAACGGACTCAGCCGCCGACGGATCGACAGAACGAACAAGGTTTTGGTAGATGTCCTCAGTCAAGAAAGGCAGCGCCGGAGCCATGACGCGAGTGACGGTCGTCAGCACCTCATAAAGAGTTTGATAGGCGTCCGGCTCGCTCTTCCAGAAACGCCGCCGCGAACGCCGCAAATACCAGTTCGAAAATTCCTCGTCAAATGCCTGAAAGGCCTCGATCAGCTTGTAGTGCTCGTAATTTTGGAACGCGGTGTTGGCCTCGGCCACGAGTCGCTGCAGCTTGCTCAAAACCCAGCGATCCAGTTCGTTCGCAATAGGAAGTGGTGAGCCTCCCGGCTTCCAATTGTCCGCGCCGGCGTACATCACAAAGAAGCTATAACAGTTCCAGAAGGTCAAAAGCTTGCGCCGCGCATCGCCATCAATCGTTTGGCCTACATTGCCGGCGGGATGGAGATCGGGAAAATTGAGATTCTGCGCCGTCTTCTGCTCCGTGTAGATGTAGCGCATCACTTCGGCGCCCAGTGCCTCCGCTGCTTCATCAAATGCGATCGAGTTGCCCTTGGACTTGTGCATCTCCTCGCCTCGCGCGTCGCGTACGAGCGCGTGCCCCAAGAGCGCTTTAAACGGAGCGCGGCCGTCAATCAACGCGCTCATCGCAAGCATCGAATAAAACCAGTTGCGGAACTGCCCTGGAAAACTTTCGAGCACCAAGTCCGCCGGAAACCATTTCTCCCAATACGCTCGGTCGGTCGAGTAACGCATTGTGCTGAATGGCACGATTCCCGCGTCCAACCACGGATTGCCCACGTCCTCGGTGCGCTGCGCCAAGCCGCCGCACTTCTCGCAGCGAATCTTGACCGCGTCGATGTATGGCCGGTGCGGAGAATTCCCTTCGAAGACTTCCCAACCTTCGACAGCCTTTTCCTTCAGCTCTTCTCTGCTCCCGATCACGGTAAAGTGGCTGCAATCGCCGCACACCCAGATTGGCAGCGCAAGTCCCCAGAATCGTTTCTTGGAAATCATCCAGTCGCTCATGTTGCGAAGCCAATCCTGCTCGCGCGCTTCTCCATCAGGAGGAATCCATTTTATCGTCGGCACCACGAGCTGGATGCGATCGCGCCAATCCATTCGGATGAACCATTCGTCAACGGGCCGGAACACAAGTTCTTCTTTACAGCGCCAACAATGTGGATAGACGTGCGGATACTTCTCGCGCGCCACGAGCATGCCAGACGCTTTTAGCGCCGCAATCACGTCATCCGCCACTTCGTTGGCGTTGCGTTTGGTAAATTGCCCGAAGCCGTCCAGAAAAACCGAACTGTCGTCCAGTGGTGCGATGAACGGGATACCATTCTCTTTGCCGAGTTGTTGGTCTTCCGCGCCGCAACCTGGCGCGATGTGAACAAGTCCCGTGCCTTCAGCCTCGCTGATTTCCTTCCAAGCAATTACACGATGAGCTTCCGCGGCGGTCTTTCCACCGCCAGTCTCGCCAAACGGAAAAACGCCGCCCGCCGTTTTCTGCGCAGGGAGTTCGTCGAACGGCCCCTGATAGGTAAGACCCAGCAAATCCTTGCCCGAAAGTTCCTCGACAACCTCGACGCCGCCGCTGCCCTTCAAAATGGTCCGGATCGAGGGCAGCTTGTGTGTCTCGTGCTTCCCTTCCACTTGCAAGTCCTGCAAGCGATCGTGCTCGAAGTTTCCTTTTGCGACATAGTAGAACCAATCCCCGTGCTTCACTTTGAGATAGGTCATCTCCGGATTGACAGCCACAGCTACGTTCGAAGTCAATGTCCAGGGCGTCGTCGTCCAAATCAGCAGAGCCGTTCGCTCTTGGCCCCTGATCGGGAATCGCACGAAAACCGAAGTATGCGTCGTGATGCGCCGCCCTTCGGCAACTTCCATTTGCGAAAGACCCGTTCCGCAACGCCCGCACCAGGGCATGACGTCGTGCCCGCGGTAGATGAATCCCTCTGTATGACACTTCTTCAAAAACGACCAAATGGTGTAGTTATTCTCATCAGAAAAAGTGAAATAGCTGCCGCCATACTCGGCCGAACCCAATTTCCGCACAATCTCGCTGGCCCGTGTCGTCTCCGTATGCCCGCTGGGCAATTTCGCAGTGACCACGCGGTCTCCATCAGCCAGAGCATCTCGCAAAGCAATCAGCACTTTGGGATCATCCCAGTCGCACCAATAGCCCAAACGAATGGATTGCTCAGTTTGCCGCGCCGCAAACGTCAGCACACGCTCTTTGCATGCCCGAACAAAATTCTCGATGCCAAACTCGTGAATCTCGCGTTTGGTCTTCAGCCCGAGGCTCTTTTCCACTTCGACCTCAACCCAAAGTCCCTGGCAATCGAACCCGTTTTGATACCGCAGCGCGCTGCCCCGCATCGAGTTATACCGCTGGTACATGTCCTTCAGCGAGCGGCCCCATGCGTGATGCACGCCCATAGGATTATTTGCGGTGATAGGTCCATCGAGGAACGACCAACGCGGTCCGTTAGCATTCTTTTCGCGAAGTTTCTGGAAAATCCGATTCTCTTCCCATAAGCGCAAAATCTCGCGCTCCATAGCTGGAAAATCGGGCACTCTCGGCACTGGTTTGTACATGCTCATAGGAATATCTTCATAGATTATCACAGCCGCCAAGCGCGCCCGCCCGGTTGCGCCCTCCAAGCGCGTCCACTACACTCATGTTTTACTTAGAACGCTCCGGAGACTGCTTGCGGACCATCCTTCGTTTTCTAATCTGGGCACTTCTGATTATTGCGATTGTTGCTGGTGGGGCGGCTTGGTGGTTTATCTATCGGCCGCTTCCCCAACTCGATGGCTCAAGCTCGCTCCCCGGCCTGCAAAAGGAAATCACCGTAGAACGCGACAACTGGGGCGTCCCGCATATCCGCGCATCTTCCCTCCAGGATGCCGTCGAAGCTCAAGGCTATGTGATGGCGCAAGACCGCCTCTGGCAGCTCGATTTGATGCGCCGAGCGTCGCGCGGCCAACTTTCAGAAATTGTCGGCCCCCTCGCGCTCAAATCCGACAAACAATTCCGCACCTTCGGCTTCTCCCGTGCGGCGGAACGTGACTACGCTGCAATGGACAAGGATTCGCGCGCGTTGATGGAAGCCTACGCCCGCGGCGTAAACGCCTTTATCGAACAACATCAGAAAAGCCTGCCGCTTGAATTTACTCTACTCAAGTACAAGCCCGAGCCCTGGCAGCCTACCGATTCGCTAGTCATCGCCGGCTACATGTACCAAACGCTGACCGACACCTGGGAGCGCGAGCTAGACCGTGCGAAAGTCGAAGAGCGCGTCGGCGCGGATCGTTATAAAGATCTCTTTGCGGTCGACGCGCCGATGGATCATTTCGTGGTTGGCGACCCCGATGTCCCCAATGACGGCTCGCAAGCGTCCCGCGTCGATCCCGACGACGAAGACGATGACGACGATATGCCGACAGACACTATTCTGAAAGCGGCCGTGCCCGGCGCTGGCGGCGTTCGAACGCCGGAGACTTTTGCGGATGTGACGTCCGCGCTCTGGCCTTCAATCGAAGGCTACCTGGAAGAAACGCAAAGCGAAATCCGCCAGGGTCTCGGCAGCAACAACTGGGTCGTCAGCGGCGCGCACACCGCCACCGGCAAGCCTCTGCTGGCAAACGACACGCACCTCGAACTATCCATTCCTCCCATCTGGTATGAAATCCATCTCACTGCGCCAGGATACAATGCGAAGGGATTCACTCTGCCTGGTGCCCCGCTAATCGTCATCGGCCACAACGACCGTATCGCCTGGGGCTTCACAAACAACGGCGCCGACGTCCAGGACCTCTACATCGAAACATTCAACCCCGCCGCACCTGACGAATACCGCGTGAACGGAGCCTGGGTAAAAGCTCAAGTTTTTGACGAAATGATTCACGTTAAAGGGCAACCAGACGAGCATTTGAAGGTCGTCGTCACGCGACACGGCCCAGTCGTCCATCGCGAAGCCGACAAAGTTTACGCGCTTCGCTGGACGGCGCTAGAACCCGGCGGCCTCGGAAGTACCTACAACTGGCTTTCCACGGCGAACAACTGGCGCGAATTTCGCGAAATAATGAAGCGCGTCTGGGGCCCAGGTCAAAACGCCGTCTACGCGGATGTGGACGGCAACATCGGTTATGTAATGGCCGCGCGCGTCCCCACTCGCAAGAAAGGCCATGGCGAGGTTCCCGTCCCCGGCGATACCGACGCCTACGAGTGGACAGGCTACATTCCCTTCGACCAACTTCCCCAAGCACTGAACCCAAATAGCGGCCTAATCGTCACCGCCAATGCGCGCGTCGTCGGACCAAATTACAAACCATATCTCACCGATCGCTGGGAAGAGCCATATCGCACGGCACGCATCTACGATCTCCTGCACGATAAAACGGATCTCCGTCCCATCGACATGCTGAAGGTCGAGACAGACACCTTCAGCTTTCCGCACGTTTTCCTCGCCGACCAAATTTCTGCCGCGTCAAAAACAGCGCAGCCAAAGGATCCTCGCGCAAGGAAGCTCATCGATGGCTTAAAGGACTGGAACGGAATCGCCGATGCGGATTCTTCGCTCGTCTCTTTCCTGGTGATGGCGCGCCGCGCGGCACTCGATCTTATCCTTGAGCCTTATCTTGGAAGAGATACCAATCTTTATAGCTGGCGCAGCACCGCGTTCCTCCAAAAACTGTTAACGGACCGCCCAGCTAAATGGCTCCCGCCAGCGTACAAAAACTACGACGAATTGCTCGCTGCCACAGCCGACCGCGCCGTCACCATGCTCGCAGAACAAACAAAAAGCGAGCGAATCGATGACTGGCAGTGGAAGGAGCTGAACTCCCTGGACATGCTGCATCCCATCGGCCGCGAGGGTTTCTTGAAGCACCTACTCAGCATCACGGGAAAGCCGCAATCCGGCACAGGCTACAGCGTACGCGCCGCGACAAAACGCCACGGCCCCTCGATGCGTTTCATTGCCAACCTCGCCAACTGGGATGATTCCATCCTCTTGATTCCGGCGGGAGAATCCGGGCAAGTAGGCAGCGGGCACTACACGGATCAGTTTTCTTACTGGTATGAAGGCAAGCCGATCGTTGCATCGTTTAGCGATGCAGCGGAAGCAAAAGCGCGAAAACATACGCTGACGTTGAAACCGCTTTTGTGATTCGAACAGATTCTATCCCAACATGCCTGAGCTGCCAGAAGTAGAAGCCGTCGCGAGAACACTGCGGCCGTTGGTCGACCGCCGAAGGATTCGCTGCGTTCACGTCCTGCACCCCATCGCGACAAAACCGCAAAGCCCCTCACACCTTGCGCGGACGGCCGAAGGTCAACGAATCCAATCCGTCCAAAGAAAAGGCAAGTATCTCTGGCTGCAACTAGAGCGGGGGATTGTCACGCTGCATTTCAAGCTTGACGGCCAGCTACTTTGGTTCTCTGACGTCAAGAAAACGTTTGAGGTTGCCAACCTACAGGAATCAGGCGTTCACGTGGATGTTGCTTTCGAGCTAGACAAAGGCGTTCTCGGCTTCGCAGACAGGCGTCATTTTGGGCGCGTCTACGTCTATGAATCCGAGGAGGCATGCCCCGCGCTAGCTCAATTAGGGGTGGACGCAATATCGCACGGTTTCACACCATCACGCTTCGCCAAGTTGCTGGAGAATTCGCGACGTCCTCTCAAAGAATTTCTACTCGATCAGACCCGCGTCGCAGGCATCGGCAACATTTATTCCTGCGAAACATTGTGGCACGCGAAGCTGGACCCGCGCCGTAGCGCAAATTCGTTGAAACCCACCGAAGCCCGCCGACTCCACAAAGCGATTGTTTCCGTTCTCGCGCGTGCCTTAGAATGCTGTCTGCATCCGCCGCCCGATTTTCGCGACCCGGAGTGGTGGTTTCAGGGCTTGGAAAAGATTCTTCGGGTCTACGACCGCGAAGATAAGCTGTGCCGCCGATGCGGGTATCCTATTAAGCGCATCGCGCAAGCCGGCCGGTCAACTTACTTTTGTGCGCACTGTCAAAAATAGACTCCGAGGACAAAGGCCGACAGCGTGAATTCACCCGCCCCCAAAAAGCCCGAACCGCCAAAGAAGCCTGATTTTGAGCGCTCTCTCGCTCGCCTTGAAGAGGTCGTCCGCCGCCTCGAGAGCCCTCAGCTTTCCCTCGACGATGCCATGAAGCTTTTCGAAGAAGGCGTGGCCCTTTCCCGCGAATGCCAAAAGCAACTTGAAGAGGCCGAAGGTCGCGTCGAAATCTTGCTGAAAAAAGCCGATGGCAAGCTCGCCGCCGAGCCGTTCGATCCCGAAGGCGAGAGCGAATCGTGACTCTGCCCGCCGCCGCATGTTGCTTGTTCATCCCTTAACAATGAAGCCCCCGCTATTTTTTGAAGAGGACCGCGTGGAGGTCGATGCCTCCCTCGACCGACTCATGCCCGTGGAAACGGCCCAGCCCCCGTCGATTCACCAAGCCATGCGCTACAGCGTCTTCGCTGGCGGAAAGCGCATCCGCCCGATTCTCTGTCTCGAAACTGCCCGCATCTTCGATTCGAACGTAACTCCCGCGCACTATCCCGCCTGCGCCATCGAGTTCATCCACACCTACTCGCTCATCCACGATGATCTGCCCGCCCTCGATAACGACGATCTCCGCCGGGGCAAGCCAACCTCCCACAAGAAATTTGGCGAAGCTGCCGCCATTCTCGCCGGCGATGCGCTACTCACGCTGGCGTTCGAAACCATTGCCGCCACACCCGTCGACGCCAGCCGCTGCGTCGCCATGCTGACGGAAATCTCCACCGCCGCCGGAACCATTAACGGCATGGTTGGCGGACAGGTCGCCGACCTCGAAGCCGAAGGCAAGCGCATCAACAAGGAAATGCTCGAATACATTCACCTCTCGAAAACGGCCGCACTAATCCGCGCGTCTATCTCTTCCGGCGCCCTATGCGCCGGCGCTTCCACGGAAGATGTCGTGCGGCTGCGAAGTTTCGGCGAATCCCTAGGACTTCTCTTTCAAGTCACCGACGACATTCTCGATGTCGAGGAAACCTCCGCTGCTCTGGGAAAAACCGCTGGCAAAGACGCCACACAACAAAAGGCGACGTATCCCGCCGTCCACGGTCTCGACCGCTCCCATCAAATCGCGAATCAACTCGCCGCAAAAGCCGTCGCCGAACTTGTGCCGTACGGAAACCGCGCCTCGCGCCTCCGCGAAATTGCCGAATATCTCGTTCAACGCCGCGCCTGACGAAGTCCACGCGCCATGAAACCCAAAACCGGACGCAAACGCCTCGACCTTCTTCTAGTCGAACGCGGCCTCGCCGAGTCCCAGCAAAAAGCACAAGCAATGATCCTCGCCGGTGAAGTCCGCGTGAACAACATCGCCGTGCAGAAGGCCGGAATGCCTGTCGCAAGCGATGCCCAGATCGAGGTGAAAAGCCGCCGACTAAAATATGCCAGCCGCGGAGGCTTAAAACTCGAGGGCGCAGTTGAAGATTTTTCGATAAATCCAGCAGGCCTCGTTTGCCTTGACGTGGGCGCATCCACTGGCGGCTTCACCGATTGCTTGCTGCAGAAAGGTGCAACGCGTGTCTATGCCGTCGATGTGAACCGCGCCCAGCTCACCTGGAAACTCCAGCAGGATTCGCGCGTTATTTCCATCGAGCGCAACGCGCGCGAACTGAACGCTCAAGACGTCCCCGAACTGGTTGATCTAGTCGTCGCCGATGTATCTTTCATTTCCGTTTGCAAAATACTCGGGCCTGCTGCAGCGTGTGCGAATCCGGGCGCAATATTTCTGATTCTCGTCAAACCCCAATTCGAACTCCGCCGCGAGGATGTCGGCCCCGGCGGAGTCGTCGAGGACGTTCGCCTTCACGAAAAAGCCATCGCCAGCGTCCGCAAATGCACCGAAGCAGCTGGACTCACTTGTATAAATGTTTGCCCCAGCCGTTTGGCCGGCGCCGAGGGCAATCAGGAATATTTTCTCCACGCTCGTAAAGGACTCCTGAAGTAGAATCCCAGACACTCATGCAGCAAGCACCCATTTTCAAAACCATCGGCGTCATCTCCCGTCCGCGCCGCGCCAACCTCTCCGCCGTGGTCCCGCAACTTCTTCAATGGCTGGAGGCCCGCGGCCTGCGCGTTCTCTACGACGAGGAAACCGCTTCCGCCCTCCCCAATCCATCCAGGGCTTTTACCCGCGAGGAGCTCGCCGACCAAGCCGACATCCTCATCGTGCTCGGCGGTGACGGCACGCTGCTGGCGGCCGCCCGCGTTGCCGCCTCACGTTGCATTCCCGTTCTGCCCATCAACATGGGCAGCCTCGGCTTCCTGACGAGTTTCACAGTTGAAGAACTCTACCCGGCGCTCGAAGAAACACTCGCTGGAAGATCTTCGATGAGCCAGCGCGTTATGCTGGAAGTCGAGCTCGTGCGCGAAGGCACGGTCCTGGACCGCCAGCACGTGCTCAACGACGCCGTCGTCAACAAAAGCGCCCTGGCCCGCATGATCGAACTGGAACTTTCCATCGATGGCGATTTCGTCTGCCGCTATCGCGCCGACGGCCTCGTGCTGGCCACTCCGACCGGTTCCACCGCCTATTCCCTTTCCGCAGGCGGCCCCATCGTTCATCCCGCCGTCGAAGCATTCGTCATAACGCCCATCTGTCCGCACACGCTCACTGACCGTCCGGTCGTCGTGCGCGATTCCTCCCACATCGAAGTCAAGCTGATTGGAAACTCCGAATCCGTCTTTCTAACCTTGGACGGCCAAAAAGGCATTCCCATGCAATCCGAAGACTGCATCCGAATCGCTCGTTCCCCGCAGTGCCTCAAACTGATCCAGCCCCCCAAAAAATCCTATTTCGAAATCCTGCGAAACAAACTCAAATGGGGCGAGGTGTAGTGCGCGGATTCCTCGCCGCCTTCTTCATCTGGAGTTCTTCTGAGCCCCGGAGCCAGGAGCAGGTTGCCGCTGGTAGGTCAGTTCCCGACTAAGGCGTTCACCAGGACTTGAATTTTCAGTGCGAGAGTTCTCGCATCAATCCTTCCGTATTATCAAAAAATGTGCGGTTGCCATCGCTTCCAAAATCGCTCAATAGATAACTCGCTGCAATCGGACCGAGCGAGGATGACTCTTAACTTGCGAGCGGACGCTAGTCATCATCGGGGTCGGTAGGAGGACGCTTGTCGTTGATGAAGTAGGCGGCCTTAAGCGCCGCCGGGATTGTGTGGAACGTAACGGGCGTATGGGTAAGGTTGAAACAATCGGAAAGGTCGTCGGCTGGAGTGTCCGCGTACCCAAGCGAGGGCAGGTTGTAAGTGGTCTCGATGAATTTGAGGATGCTGCCAAAGTCGTGTGTGGTATGCGAAATATAAGCGGTCTTGGCGTACGGTGAAACGACAATCAGAGGAACGCGGAAGCCGTAAACATATCCCGACCCCCAGCTCGTGCCGTCGTTGATAACCTTAGGGGCCACATGATCGTACCAACCACCCCAATCGTCCCAAGTAATGACGATGGCTGTGTTTGCCCAATACGGGCTATTGCCAATCGCGTTAACGATCGCGGACACCCAGGAGGGCCCGCTGCCGTCGTTAGCAACGGCGTGATCGGAGCTGAGGCCGTTGGGAATGATCCAGCTGACTTGCGGGAGTTGGCCGTTGGCGATGTCCACCAACACTTGCGATTGCGGAATGATCACGTTGTTGGTCCAATCCGGGCCTGTGCAAGTGAGCGTGCCGTTGACGGTCTGCTGCTGGCAGATGTGCTGAATGGCGTCGGGCCCGGTCCAGATGGAACCGGCAGAAGGCGCGTAGTAACGCCAGGTCACACCCTTTGTATTGAGGAGGTCGGTCAGCGTGGGATGGTCGAAACACGGATACTGGGGCGCTGGGATGCTTTCGCTCCCGGTGGGATCGATCATCTTGACCCTATTCGTCAGTGCAGCGATGCATCCGGCAGGGCTCAGCGCAGGATTTTCAGCGGCAAAAAGATTGCTCCCCGTGGTTGGAGCCGAAGTGCCGGAAATGATGAACTGGTGAGCCGGAAAGCTTGGACCTTCGTTGGTCTGAAACATTCGGTCGCCAAACGTGTACTGCTCGGCCAACGCAAAGTAGGGCTGAACGTCGGCTGGCTTGACGTACATGTATTGCGGGTTGGGATGAGCGTTCGGAGGGCAATTGGCGGCCGGAGAGCAAGGGATTAAGTTCGCCCCGTCCATCTTGCCGCCGTCGTACATGGAAACGAAAGCGCCATTGGCGTGGCTGAGATCATAGTTTTGAGGGGTCGATCCGGTTGTGCCCAGGTCGATGGGGCTAAGCGGAATCGTCTGGCCCGTCGAATTCAAACCGCTGTTAGCGATATCGGCGCCGCGGGATATCAGAACCGGATCCTGAAACAGATTGTCAGGAGTGCGGTTTTCTTGAAAGATCACTACGATGTGCTGGAACACAGCCGCCGTTGTCAGTGTCAGCGACTGAGGACCGTTGCTGGGAGCCAAACTCTTGGCGTCGTTTCCGGTGACGGTAATGGTGTAGTTCCCGCCGGGTGTGCCCGTCGAAGTAGCTACCGTGAGCGTGGAAATGCCTGGAGCGGTGCCGCTGATCGTCACCGTAGGCCCGCTGAAGGAACAGGTGGGAGCCGGCGTGCCGCCGCTGATCATGCTGCACGAAAGGCTCACGCTGCCGGTATAGCCATTTGTCGGCGTCACCGTAATGGCGGAGGTGGACACGTTTCCGGCGGTAATGGACGCTGGGTTCAACGGCGTGGCGCTGAGCGTGTAGCTAGCCTGGCCCATTGACCCGGTTGACAAGCCTGAGTTGCAGCCACTTAGACCGAGCAGAAGTGCTCCTAGGCCGAGCAATGTACCGGAGACAAAGAATGGACGAGCGGAACGCATGGAAGGACCTCCTCGCAATGGGATTGTGTTCTGCCGAATATCAACACGGCTGGCGACGATTCGACTCGGAGAAAGTACACTTTTCCCTAGCCCCATCTCGCCAAATCAGACAGCCGGGTCTTGGGCCCCTCGCAGGCTACTTTCCGGCATGGCGTTAAACGAGGGTTATCTTCTAGCAGAATTCCTATTAAACTGCTTCCATCGGGGCCAAGCCGATCAAAAAGAATGCCCCAAGGTTCTCCAGTAGATCCCTTCGGACGAATATGGTTGATCGGGAAGTTCGTGTAATAGTCTTTGCGGGGGAACAAGAAACCTCCTGTGACTCTCTCAATGCCATGAAACGACCCTTTACCGTCACTTTCCTGGGTTGTCTGTTCATCGTTGTTGGTCTCGTCAGTACCATCTATCACCTCTTAAAAGGTCCCCTCGATTATTGGATGGTTCCCATCTCGCTCGTTGGAATCATCGCTATCGTGGGTGGAGTCTTTTTAATCAAGGGTCGCAACTGGGCTCGCTGGGTGGTGCTGGCATGGCTGGCCTTTCATGTCTTTGTGAGCGCGCTTCATTCACTATTAGGATCTATGGCGCACCTCCTGCTGTTGATCGCGGTCGGTTATTTCCTGCTCACGCCGCCGGATTCGAAATATTTTGCTTCCGCGCCATCAGAGTAATCGCCCCGAAAGCTCATCCAGAAAAGATACGCTATCTCCTTGCAGGTTCGCATGACCGGACAACTGCCCGGCTGCTTTTGAAAGCGATTTCCACTTGATTGCATAACCGTGTCGGCTCCGCGCCCCGAGTAGACTGGTTGTCTCACGACCAGAGACTCGGGAGAAACGAGCCGACGTTGTTATCGAAATCAGGTCTCGCACGAGCACTTCATTTGTGCCTATGCACATTAATCAGGCACAACAATCAATGACGCTCAGCCTACTTCCTTGATTTTAAGGAGTTCGTTTTGAAGTTCGTCCCTAGACCCGTCAGAGGCGCGGAGGAGGAGCGTTCGAGCCGGGCTGCAGCAGAGCAGCTTGTCAATATGAGGAAAAACTAAATCTATATGCCAAACATGGAGTTGACACCGGCGCGTGGGGCCGTAGCAGAAGGCTCTCGTCGTTCAAGCGCGGGAAGAGACTCCTGCGGGGCGGCTGGCGGCGAAGTCACAGGCTGCTGCACAGCGGGCGGAGCCGCAGGCACAGCACTGGGAGTTGCAACGCTCGGGGTGGCAGCGATTGGCTGAGCAGCAATCTGCTGGAGATAGGCGAGATCACGAGGCTCTTCCGTGCCCGGCTGAACGGCAGGAAATGACAACTTCATTTGATGCTCCATGGCGCTGGCGATGCGGTGCAACTGCCAGATGAGCTTTTCGAGTTCTCTTGAACGGCCAAGGTTCAAGCTGCGGTCCCACAGAAAACGGATGGACAACACCAGGAGAATGGGCAGGCCGATGGCCAGCGTGGCGAGTACGATGGTGAAGAGCAGCGAGTCGATAGGTGCGAGGGATTGCGTCATTGGTAGCCTCAAAATGCAGGTCTCTTAAGGCAGGATACAGCAGCGCGAGAGTGGTGACAAACGAATCGATTTCGGCGCAATCGCTGAAGCGTTCCTAGCTGTTCTTCGACCGGCTCGATCTTGCAGGGAAGCACTGGCCACAAGTCAGGCGGCACTTGGGTGGCGTTCTATTTCCTCACGGCCCACGCCATACCATCAGGCTGTCCCAAAGGGGCGATTTCTCCTGTTACCGTGAGGCTCTTCAAATCCACGATTGCAACCTTGTTCCCGCCGCTTACTGCCACGAATGCCCGGGAACCGTCCGGGTCCATAAGGATTCCAGCTGCGCCGCCGCCCAGACTCAACTGCTTCACTTCCCTGCGGCTCGCGGCATCGAGCACCACGAGATTAGTCGCGGACGGTGCCGCGCCGGGTCCGAACATTCCCAAGCCAGAGACCAGCACGAGCTTTCCATCTGGCGTGAACTTCAGCCGGTTCGCTCCCTTCACCGAAATCGGCGAAGTCTGAATTATTTTCTTACTGGCGAAGTCAATGATGCTCACCGTACCGTCTTGCGCGTTGCCCGTCCAAATCTCCTTGCCGTCAGGCGAGACATCGAATCCCTCGGAGCCCCGGCCCACCGGAACGTCGGTCACTTCCCACGCTTTCTGGTTGCCGCCCCCCGGCGGCGGTCCGAATCCCATGTTTGACTGCAGAACCAATTCGATAATGCTGATCGTCGCGGAGCTGACGTTCGAAGTTACAATCTTGTCCAGACTTGGAGCCACCCAAACCATATGAGTCCTATCCTGGCCGGTGCCCATAACCCAGTCGATCTCTTTCGTCGAAGGATTGTAACGCCCGATCACCTTGTTGGTCTCCGCAGTGAAATAAAGTTCACCGCCCGCGAAGTCCAATCCATGCGCTCCGTGCAGCGCTCCCAGATCAATGGGGGCCAGCGCCTTCTGCGCCAGCAGATCGACCACGGATATCATATGCAGCGAGCTTTGCGCCCCGCCATAGTTCGTAATGTACGCCAGCTTTCCGTCCGACGAAGCAATCACCTCATGCGGGTCTTGTCCCGCCGGCACCTTCGCCACTATTTTCAAGCTCGCCGGATCAATAAGATCGAGCTGAGTCCCATTCTTCTCCAGAATTAATAGCGTCTTGGACGGTGTCTGCGCCGCAGCAGAAAAGCCCATGAGCAAGAATGAACCCAAGCAACGAATCATTGGTTTGAAAACCCCGCGAAGTTCCATTAGATTTCCTCCCTGTTAATTTCCCCCGGATGCCAAACGGACGCTCTTGTGCAAGGTACGCTTCTGCTGTGCCCGACACAACGGACTTCAGTCTTTGCTTACCTTCTAACTTAGCAAGGATCCCCGACGTGCATCAGACTCGCTCACGCGGCACAGCAGGAATGTGCGCTGCGCCCTAAATGAACGGCCGGCGTCGCGGGGGCGCAAGCGCATCCGTTCGCAGCAAATCGCCCTGCGTCTCTCGCCGCCGTATGAGCGTGGTGCGCGTTCCATCGACCAGGACTTCGCTCGGTCGCGTCCTCGCGTTGTAGTTGGAGGCCTGCGTCATTCCGTAAGCCCCGGCGACCCAGATCGCGAGAACATCGCCCGGCTTTACCTCGCCGAGTGCCCAGTCGTGGAGTAAACAATCCCCGGTTTCGCAGACGGGGCCGACAATATCCACGCGCTCTGCTCTTTCCATCTTGCAGCCAGAATCGCGAGCGATGCGCGTGATTGGATGCACCGCACCATACAACGCAGGCCGCAACAAATCGTTCATTGCTGCATCGACGACAACAAAAGTCTTCCCACGGTTCCGCTTTGTATAAATCACTTTAGTCAGCAAAATCCCGGCGCTCGCAATGATCGAGCGTCCAGGCTCCAGCAGGAGGTGCAACCCGAGCGGTCGAACCAGGCTAGCGACCATCTGCGCATATTCAAGACGCGATGAGATCTTTTCCGTCGTGTAGCGCACGCCCAGTCCGCCGCCCAAATCCAAATATTCCAGCTGAATCCCCGCGCGCCGCAGCTCCGATATATAGCCCGCGATCCGGCTAAACGCACGGCGAAATGGATCCAGCGACACGATCTGCGAACCGATGTGCGCGCTGATTCCCTTCCAGCGCAAATGCTTGGAATCTTTGTGGGCAAGATAAAGCCGGCGTGCCTCCGGCCAATCCACACCGAACTTGTGCGTATGACTTCCAGTAGCAATGTGGGGGTGCCCGCCCGCCGCGACATCCGGATTTACGCGAATCGCAACAGAAGGAATTTTTCCGCCGCGACTTGCATTGCGTTCCGATTCTTCGACCACAACTTCCAGCTCCGCTTCAGATTCGATGTTGAAAAGCAGAATTCCGCTGTCGCCACGAGCTTTCCGGCCGGAGCGCGCAGAAGGCAAATATTGCAACGCATCGCGTATCTCGTATCGCGTCTTGCCAACTCCAGAAAACACAATTCGCTCGCTGCGAACCCCGAGGTGCCCCAAATGTTCGAGCTCTCCCCCCGAGACAATGTCAAAGCCGCTGCCCATCTTTGAAAGTTGTTGCAGGAGGGAAAGATTCCCGTTGGACTTCACTGCGAAACAAATCGTGTGCGGAATCTTCCCGAGACCGCGGTCGAACTCCCCGTAAGCATCTGCGATGGCCGCGCGGCTATAGAGATACGTGGGCGTACCGAACGAGGCCGCCGCATAGCAAAGGTCGATGCCCTCGCAAAAAACATGCTCGGCACCCTTATCGCGTGGCGAGTTTTTCCACCAAAAGTGCGGCGTGAATTCGGCCGGATCGACAAACGTATGTTTTTTGCTCGAATTGCCAGCCTGCGCGCTCATCGTACCTTCAATACCACTAGCGTCCGGTCATCCGCCAGCGGCGCGCTCTGTGCAAACCAATCCACTTCGCGCAAGATCAGGTCCGCCATCTCCGTGGCGCTCACTTCATGCTGTTGCTCGATGAGCGAGCGCAGCTTCTCTGTCCCAAAAAACTGCCCCTCGCTATTGCTTGTCTCCGCAATTCCGTCGGAGTGAAAAACTAGAATATCGCCAGGATTGAGGGACACGCCCCACTCGTCGTAGCTGACTTCCTCAAAAATTCCGAGTGGAAAGCCAGTAAGCGCGATCTTGTCGCAACGACCGTCCTTATAGAGCAGCGGCTGCGACTGCCCCGCATTCGCGACACGCAATTTACTCCGGCCCCTCTGCCATGTCGCGAAGCACGCAGTCATGAACCGCCCCTCGATCCGCCGCTCGCCGACGATTTGGTTCATTTGCTTGAGCATTTCCGCGGGCTGAAGTTTTTGCGGCGCAAGACTTCGCATAATACCGATAGCCACGGCGCCATAAAGCGCCGCGGCAGTTCCCTTGCCGCTGACGTCGCCGAGCGCAATCCCCAGTTGTTGAGGTCCATAACGCAAAAACTCGTACAAATCGCCGCAGACTTCGCGCGCAGAAAGATATCTCGCCGCAATATCCAGGCCGAAATCTTCCGCAGGCACGGGCCGCAGAAGCGCGCCTTGGATGCGCTTTGCGGCCTGCAGATCGCGCTCCAAACGCGCCTCGTCGCGAGCCACTTGCTCGTACAGCCGCGCGTTTTCTAGCGATACGGCAAGGTTGGCCGCTAGAATCGACAACGTCTGAACGTGATCCTCGGTAAAATAATTCAGTTGCGGGCTCTCCAGGTCCAGCACTCCGATGACTTTCCCCTTGTGCATCATCGGAATGGCCAACTCCGACCGCGTTTCTGGATTAACCATCACATAGCGCGGGTCAGTCGTCACGTCCGGAACGACCACCGGCTCTTTCAAAGTCGCCGCCGCACCTACGATGCCTTCGCTCACTGCCACGCGCATTTTTCCTTGAACGCGCTGCCCGTGCTTTACGTCCAGGCGATGGCGAAACACTTTCTGAGTCTCATCGTAAAGCATGAGACTCAGTATTTGATAATCGATCACGCGTTTGATTTGCTCGGCCGCGCGCCGCAACAATTCTTCCACGTCGAGGATAGAACTCGTCTCTCGTCCAACTTCATTAAGCAGCAGCAACGTTTCTGCCTGCGCCCGCACGCGCTGGAACAAACGCGCATTATCGATGGCCACTGCCAAACGGCTGGCTAGCAGCGTGAGAATGCTCTGCTGTTCGCGCGTGAAATAGTCCAGGTGCCTGCTCTGAATATCGAGCACTCCCACGCATTTCCCCTGCAGCATCAGCGGGACTGCCAGCTCAGACCGCACGCTTTCAATCGCATTGATGTATCGTGGATATTTCGAAGTGTCGCTCACGCGCACGGGGTGCCCCGTGGCCGCCGCTGTCCCGGTAATCCCCTGCCCGATCGGAACGCGCAGATTTTCCGCCAGCTCCGGCGGATACCCAATGGAAAAACGGTGTTTCAAGTACGCGCCGTCTCCCTCGACCATCAGCACGCCAAAGATTTCATAGTCGATGTGACGTTTAATGAGGGCCGCGGTTCGTGCTAGCACCTCGTCGAGGTCGAGCGAGGCGTTGACCTCTTCGCCGATCTCGGCAAGCGTGCTTAGAACTTCGGCGGAAACCTCCGCCTTTTGTGCTGCCGTCGTTTCGGTGGCTGTTGCCTCAGTATGTTCGTTCGTGGGATTCATGAACTCAAATCATTATAGCAGGCAGCCGAGGAGCGTTTGTGGATCGTCTTTCTTCGAAACCGTTCTATTAAGTTTCCAATATGGACGGAGCGAGCCGCAAAAACTCTGCGCCCTTACAAAGTAGTCCGATCAATTCTCTGATTATCTTGCCTTGTCGTGGGTCTTTAGCGAGAGCACACCCACTCCCTGCAGATTACGGTAACGTTCCGCATAGTCCAATCCAAAACCGACTACGAATTCATTGGGGATACTGAAACCCACGTAATCCGCTTGTACCGCCGCGATGCGCCGTTCCGGCTTATCCAGAAGTACCGCGACGCGCAGCCGCTTTGGCTTGCGCTGTTCAAGTATTCGCAAGAGGTATTGCAGGGTCATCCCGGTATCCAAAATATCTTCCACTACAATAACCGTCCGGCCCTCAATACTCGCATCCAGATCTTTTGTGAGTCTCACCTGCCCGGAAGTTTTCGTGTCTTTTCCGTAGCTCGACACCGCGATGAAATCAAGCGACACCTCGCCCGGAATTCCGCGTGCGAGATCAGACAGAAAGAACACTGCGCCCTTCAGCACACCGACCAAAAGCAGCGGCTCGTCTGGAAAATCCTGGCGAATCTGCTTTGCGATCTCCAGAATCCGCCGGTGAATGCGGTCTCGCGTTATCAACACCTTGACCTTTTCGCCCGGCCTGCTATGTGCGCTTCGAATTGTCTTTACCTTCGTCGCCATTGTTTTCCCCAAACTGGAACCGCGACTCTAGCTCACGTCCTCGTCCGGCGGCAAGGCTCATTCTGACGAGTTTTGGAAATAGATGTCTCTGTGCCCCTCTTGCATCAAATATCTCTCATGACAGAATGCATGCTGACTGCTTTTACCTCGAATTTGAATGCGTATAAGCTCGTGGCCATTCCCGAGAGGAGGCTATCTCGAATGCCTGAGGACAAACTTCCGGAGCCCTGGTTGCGCGGCACCCTTGCGGAACTACCGAGCGTTCACCGCGCTGTTCTGCACGCCCTGGAACTCGCCGGGGAAGATTTGCAGCGTTGGTGCGGCCAACTCACCGACAAACAGTTGAACCAACGGCCAGCGCAAATCGCTCCGGTTTCGTTTCATTTCCGCCATATTGCGCGGAGCCTGGACCGCCTTCTGACTTATGCCGAGGGAAGTTTCTTGAGCGAAAAACAGTTGGCTGCACTCAAATCCGAGCTGAGTTCAGGTGCCAGCCGCGGCGAATTGTTTGCCGAACTCTCCTTTGCGCTCTCTACAAGCGCAGCTCGCATCCGCAGCTTTTCGCACGCCGACCTGGAAGCCTTACGCTCTGTCGGCCGGAATAAACTACCGACCACTTTGGGCGGTCTCTTAGTTCACATTGCCGATCACACGCAACGCCATGTAGGACAAGCCATCACAACTGCGAAGATAGTGCTCGCTCAAGCTCCCTAGATGCCGCGTTGTGACGCCACCATCAGTCTCCGCTATACTCCATGTCCGGGAGAAATGGATTGCTCGAGACCGCAAAAAACACGCTCTTGATCCTGAGCGCACTATTTCCCATCGTCAACCCGTTGGGCGGCAGCCCTATTTTTCTGACTTTGACGCAAGATTATTCCGCACCTGCCCGGCGCGCTCTCTCCTGGCGCGTCGCTCTTAACAGTTTTTTTCTTTTGGTTTGTTCGTGCCTTATCGGAACGCATATTCTAAGCTTCTTCGGCATTTCCCTGCCGGTAGTCCAGATCGGCGGCGGCCTGATTGTGATTTCGACTGGCTGGGCAATCCTGAATCGCAAGGACGACGAGCCCATCCACCGCAATGGTGCGGGCCGCAATGATGTGTCACCACAGGATGAGTTCAAAAGCGCCTTTTATCCACTGACATTGCCTTTGACTGTCGGTCCAGGCTCGATCTCCGTAGCGATTACTCTTGGGGCCAACCTGCCACGCCACGGAGGCGGAAATATTCTCGGGATGCTAGAAATACTGATCGGTTCGGCCATCATCGCGGCGAGCATCTACATCTGTTATGGATTCTCGGATCGACTGGCGCGCGCCATTGGCGCAACCTCCATGAGCGTTATCATGCGTCTCTCCTCGTTTCTGCTCGTCTGCATCGGCGTACAGATTCTTTGGAATGGTGCGAAAGCCCTACTCATCACGCTTTCCGCCCCAGGTCAGTGACCCCGGGAATCACCGCCGAAGTTTCCGCATCCACCCTCATTTTAGAGTGAGCTGGACGTCTGGTCTGCTCTCTTAGTAATTCAAATGGAAGTTCAGCAAGTGCCAGTGATAGATAAACCAGAAAAATCCTACGCAGGATAGCGCAAGAAATGTGTTCCAAAGTTTGTACCAGAACCATTGACCGCTGTCGCCCCAGGATTTCAGGCTGCTGTAGATCGCGATCAAGGCGCCGACGCCGGTCAGTAACCCGAGGACCTGCAGGAGATGCAAACC
This sequence comes from uncultured Acidobacteriota bacterium, assembly GCA_963833345.1. GTDB lineage: Bacteria > Acidobacteriota > Terriglobia > Acidiferrales > UBA7541 > Acidiferrum. The sequence goes on from CAWHXI010000002.1 coordinate 862,361, forward strand.
GAAATCGTTGCGCTCTGTCAGAGGTTTGTCAGTACTGCTGACGAAAATCAGAAGACCTACGACAAAGACGACTATCGCAAAGCAAACTAGCCTCACCCACAAGCGTAAGCGCTTCGCGGCGGGTTCCAGGCTGAGTGGCTTTTCATAGTGTTTGCGAAGTATCGCGGCGACAGGCCAAAGCAGCAACGTGAGAGCGATGACGCAGAGGCTGAATCCAATAATGAAATAATTCACGCTCTGCTTGTTGAGAGGGTTGCTGATTTTCTGGAAGACCATGAACGGATAGTCGATATACGCGATCTGGCGGCCACTCGGATCTGGGGCGAACGCAATTTTCGAATTGCCGTCCACCTGGCGAAATACCATGGGAGCGATCTCGCGAAAACGCTCGGGCTGCTGATTCAATCCCTTGCCACCCATCGAAATGGTGTTGTCTTTGGGATTGACGGTGACTTTTGTCTCGCCCAGCACGGTGGTGATTGCCAAAACGTTCGTCTGAAACCGGCGGCTCACTTCATACGAACCAGCCACGACGGCGGCATCCTGCGCAGCGGTCGCAAGCGTCGGCTCGTTCGACGGCGGCGGCGGGAAATACCGTTCCATGAATTTGTTAAAGAGCAGCCCGCGCGAATCGATCTCGGCGCGTCCAGGGCTGTTGTAAGAGACGAAGAGCCCGACGTTGGCGTCGAGAATCAGATGCAAATTGCTGTGGAAGGAAATCGTGTCGCCGCCGTGGCCGATGCTGCGGTGGCCGTCTAGCCACTGCTCGTAAAAACCAAGGCACATGGCATTCATTGAGGGCGGCCAAACTCCCTGCTGGCGCGCGTGCATCTGGATGGCGGTCTCTGGCTTCAGGATTTGCGCATCTCCGTAACGCCCGTTCTGCAAATGGGCGATCATGAAGTGCGTCATGTCAACGGCCGATGCGGAGAGCGAGCCGGCGGGGGCCACCTGCACATATTCGAAGTGCTTCGGTTCGCCGGACCCAAGCACGTAACCGTTGGACATATCGGGCTTGAGCGCATCGGGCAACGGCTGACGAAACGTCGCGTGCGTCATGTTCAGCGGTTTGAAAATGTGTTCTTCGACGTAGTCGTTGAAATTCTGGCCGCTGACGCGCTCGACGATGTAAGCAGCCACGGTGGTGGCGTAGTTGGAGTAAGCTGGTGTCGCTCCCGGTGGAAAAATTCGCGCCGGCATGTGCACGCGAAGATACTCGCCGGTGGGACGCAATTCTTCCGCGGAGTCGACGAACAAGTTCTTGGCGGTCTCTTCGAAGCCTGTGGTGTGGGTCATGATGTTGCGGAGGGTGATAGGCTTTCCGAAAGCGGGAGGAATTTTGAAGTCGAGGTAGTCGTTGACGTCGCGATCCAGGTCCAGCTTGCCGAGCTCGACTTGCTGCATGACTGACGTCCACGTAAAGAGCTTCGAGATGGAGCCCGGACGGAAGAGAGTGGTCTCCGGCGAGACGGGCGCTTTTTTCGCGACATCGGAGTAGCCATAGCCCTTGGCGAAGAGCAGTTTGCCATCCTTGACGACGGCAATGACCGCGCCGGCGATGTCGGCATGCTCGATTTCCTGGGGCATGAAGCCATCGAGGAATGCGCCGAGGTCGTCCGCGGTCAGTTCATGCGCCTTGGTTGATGAATCCTCCGACGCCGCGGGCTTGCGTGGAACGGCGGGCGCCTTCGCATCTGTTGCCTTGGGAGACTGCGCAAAAATTGCGGCGCAACTAAAAACGGCCGCACACCCCAGCCACAAGAGCCTCGATCGAATCGACATTTTCACTGTAAAAGCCTCCCGCTTTGTCTGATAACGCTCTTCAACGACAGCGGCTCCCGAAACCGGCATTGCCGGCGCGTGAACGCGTGAAACATTTGTTGCATTATTGTGAGAGGGAGACTAAGCAGCAAAGGCAGGATTGTCAAGCAATTTGCTGAGGCGAGGCCCGTCGCGAAGGCGACGCCGCTTTTGCTATTCGGCTGCTCGGCTGCGCAGCCACTCCGGATAAGCTGTTAGTGGCTTGTGTTGCCCGCGTCTGTCGCGGAGAACTTCTTCAAATAGGCCGACAAGTTCGCCTGCTGAAGAGTTCGCAGTTCGATACAAGCGTTGACGCTGTCCTTGGCATTTTGGAGGAGACGTTCGCTCCCGGGAATATTTTGGGATCCCAAAAAGTCCTGGGAATCATCCCTTAGCTTTTCGTCACAGAAGTAACTCGCGAAACCTGGGAATCCGCTGGAGAGCGATGCATCGGCTTTCGCGGCGATGGCGGGATAGTTGCTCTTGAAGAGCTCCCAGGCTGCCGTCTGGGTTTCGGTATTGCCCAGCAACCCGCCAATTTGGTACAAGTCCTGATTTTTCACGTCTGCACTCAGAAGGAGCTCATACGTCCGCTTGGCCAACTCACACTGGAAATTGGGTGAGAGCCCCGAAATAGTTGTAATACTCTTCCGGAGTCTTGGCCGTCTTCATGTGCTCCAGGTATCGCTCGTACAGACCAGCGTTACCTTCCAGAGCCGATGCGTAGAGAGCACTCGATGCGAGGCAGGGATAAACTGAATTAGGGTCTTTCATATACTGTTCCACGAGGGCGCGTGACCTTTCGATCGATTGAGGGTCGCGGCTATACATCGCAAGCGTTTCAAAGACCCTTGCACGCAACGCTCGCTTCTCGTCTGCTTCGCCCGGGACCAGCGTAGCGCCGACGTCGGCCGCAATTGGCCCTGCCGCGGCCTGCTTGAAGTCCGCGGACCCAATCCAGACTTCCTTGAACTCAATCTCCGGCGAATTCAGAACGATGGCGGTCGTGGCCTTCTGCAAATGGACATGAATCGTCTCGTCGCCCGCGAACGTCGCGCTCGCAAGGTCCGGCTCAAATTTCAAGTCGTAAGAGTCGGGCACGACGTTTTTCTGGCAGTCGCTGCGACAACACAGCAGAACTTGCGAACAGACTCCACATCGCCAACACAACGAGGCGTTTCATCGTCTTTCCCTTCCAATTTATTTTGAAAAAAGCGACATCGCGTATTAGCTGCGAAAGCAGTCGCAGGATGTTCCATTGCCTGTCGCGCTTGCTCGGCTTAGGCGTTCCAACCTATTAGACCGAGACGAGATGTTGAGGATAGCGGGCAACCCGCTTGATTTGCATTGAGGATTCACTTCGGCACGCCCCAGCGGTCGAGGCGCGAGGAGCTTAAGAGTTTAGGCCGCGGTCCGCTGGCTCTTCCAATTGTTTGTCCGTACGGTGAGCTGCTCAATTCGATCGCGCCTCACGGCGTAGCCGATGCCGGGCGTCTTAAGCACGTGAATGGTGCCATTGGACGTCACCTCAACCTCCGGCTCAATGATGTCCTCGCCCCAATACCGCTTGCTCGCCGAAACATCTCCTGGAAGCGTGAAACCAGCGAGCGTCGACATGGCAATGTTGTGCGCTCTTCCGATACCTGTCTCGAGCATTCCGCCGCACCACACCGGAATGGAATGCGTCCGGCAGATCTGCTCGACCCGCTTCGCTTCACTATGGCCACCGACGCGCCCAAGCTTGATATTGATAATCCGGCAGGCCTTCAACTCGATTGCCGTGAGAGCATGCCGCGCATTATTGATGCATTCATCCAGGCAAATCGCGGTCTGGATTTGTGCCTGCAGTTTCGAATGCGCGTAGATGTCATCCCAGTTCAGCGGCTGCTCCATCATCAGAAGTTTAAATTTGTCCAGTTCGCGCAGATGTCCCGCGTCCTCGAGGCGGTAAGCCGAATTGGCGTCCACGGAAAGTAGAATCTGTGGAAATTCCTTGCGCACCGCCGCAACGTATTCGAGATCTTTCCCTGGCTTGATCTTGAGCTTGATCCGTTGGTATCCGCTGCGCAATTCCTCTTCCACTCGACGAACCAGCGCCTGCGGACTCTCGCGGATACCGAGGGACACCCCACTGGCGATTTCATCCAGCGTTCCGCCGAGCAGTTTCGAGAGTGAAATTCCTTTGATTTGCGCCTCTGCATCCCAAAGAGCATTTTCCACGCCGCTCTTGGCCATCTCGTGTCCGCGAATACTCGCAAGGAATCCCGGACAGTCCGAAGCGGCGGAAATCGTTTTTCCAATCAACGACGGCGCGACAAAATCGGAGATCACGTGCCACGCCGTATCCGTGGTCTCGGAGTTGTATCCTGGCGTTTCACTGGCGGTAACCTCTCCCCAGCCGCTGACGCCATCCGCAACGACCTCGACAAGAATAATTCTGCGGTGATGGGAAACGCCGAAGCTCGTCTCAAACGGCGCCTTCAACCGCATTTGCACTTCACGCAATGTAATGGATTCAATCTTCATAACGCTCCAGAAGGTAAGTCCCCTGTTCTTTGTTGAACTCGAATCCCGTGGCTGCGCGGCCATCGGCGATGTTCGCAACAAATTGCTCGCGTACGCTTGTTTGTATCTTCTCGGCAGTAAGCGGTTCATCCCGGCAGATTCGGCGAATATCAGCAGGGACCGCAATCCGTTGGCAATCTGAACCCATCGCGCCTGGCCTGCCGGCAAGGACAGCCTCTACTCGCTGTGAGCGCACCCACCATTCCGCCACAAGACGGTCCGTTGGCAGCCCGGCATGCAGTGGGCTGGATGTCCGCCCATACAAATTCGGAACGTAGTGCCGCACAATCGTCCCGAGACGCTCGATATTGAAATGCGCGTTCTTCAGTTGCAGCGGATCGAACGTCCATTCAATCAAACTAATTCCGCGCTCTAGCGCATCCTCGCGCTGCGCCAGCTTCAGCAACCGGCCAACCCCGCGGTTCTGATACCCTTCGACAACCCCCACCATATGCGAGTGCAAATAGGTGAATCCCTCGCGCATTGCCGCAAACGCCACAGCAAATCCCACCGGCGCGTCTCCATCGTAAGCCGCCATCACCTGGCCACCGGTTTTCTTCGCCACAATGAAAATCTGGTCCGGCACGGTGTCGATTGGCGCATAACCCCAGATGCGCTGCTGCAGTTCGACGCAGACGCCCATCTCCTGAGCTTCTTGCATCGCCCGAATCCGGATATCCTGCTTCACTGCCGATGTTGTTGCCTTACTCATCCAAACTCCCTTGCGTGCAAATCCAAAGTCCTCGCGTACCGCCTGTGAAAACATGCCCGCAGTGCGGTGACGCAAATACGACGTATGTTACGTTCCGCCAAGCGACATATTTACAGCATGGCCGGACTTCTGCCCGACCGCGCGGCTTACTGTATCATCTACGAAACATTCGTTGCGAGGCCCGCTGCCGTTTGCGGTGTGCTGGTAGCGCAAGGGCAAAGACGACCATAAGAAACTCGGGCTTTCTCGCGCCTTGCCATATTATAATACTGCAACATTTGTTGCGCAGCCGTAAAATCCTCCCTCCTCGTAGAAGTATCCGCATGGCATTGCCGTCTATCTTTATAAAATCGATTTAATAGTGCGCTTCAAGCCGCACGGCGTTAGAATTCGCGGCGTTGGGGAGGACGGGAAATGATTTGTCATCGACAGTTTGGACTTGCGAGTGTGTTGGTAGGAGCCACGGTATTATTCGGCGCCGGCGCTGTTCAGGCGCAGGGCAAGATATCGCCGAGGTGGGAAGAATTGACGGCGGCCGATTTTGGCCTGGGCGTCCAGCAATCGAAGGGGACGTGTTTGTTGCCCTTCGGCATTTTGGAAAAGCACGGACCGCATCTGCCCTTGGGAACGGATTTGCTGAACGTGCGCTACGCTTCGCTGCAAGCCGTGGCGCAGGAATACGCCGTCGTTTTTCCTGAATATTATTTCGGGCAAATCTTTGAAGCGAAGCACGAACCCGGGACTGTGGCGTACAGCATCGAGCTGCAGCTGAAATTGCTGCAGGAAACCACAGACGAGATGGCGCGCAACGGGTGCAAGAAAATCCTCATCGTGAATGGCCATGGGGGAAATGAATATTTGCTCCCTCTTTTTGGCCAATCGCAGATGGATAAGCCGCACGACTACGTCGTTTACGTGATCGTCGGAGAACGAAACACGCCGGGCGGACCGGCGAGAAAATCGTCGGGGATTGACTATCACGCCGGGGAAAATGAAACCTCGAATACGATGGCCTCGCGCCCCGACTTGGTGCACCTGGATCGCGCGGCGAGCGAATCAGGTGCGGACCAGAAGCGCGTGAATTTGCCGGAAGACGTGTATACCGGAATCTGGTGGTACGCGCGATTCCCGAATCACTATTCGGGTGATGGCTCCGTTGCGACAAAAGAACTTGGCGAATGGAACATGAAGAATTGGATCGAGGCCATCGTCGAAGCCATTCGCGCAGCTAAGGCCGATGACCAGAGCTTGCGGATCCAGAATGAATTTTACGAGAAGACCAAACATCCACTCGATACGCGCCCGTGATTTGATTGGAGCGGTAGACGGAGGAATAGAAATACCCAGAAAAGTCAAAAGCCCCACACGCAAACCCGACGCGGGTGGCACACTGAATTCTCCGAAATTCTCTGCTTGACGGCGGCGCAGGCGGAGTGGATACCACTTTTGTAATTCACCGTGGGGTGAAAAGACGAACGTGCCCCACCCATCTTTAAAACTGGTCTCTGCGGCCTATTTGAAATTTACTTCGCTACCGGGTCCAACGTGCGGATCGGGAAATCGGTGGGCGATATGGCTGGGAGACGGGTGATTCACTTTGGAGGGTCTTCCTTCTGTTTGCAAGCGGGCGTGGGCTTCGGGCCACGATGGGAGGGCGGCGGTTTCCTGTGTCCAATGAACGAGGGCGGCTTCATCGCACCAATGGAGAAGCTTGCGCATGGCGCGGCCGTGGGCTCCGGCGAGCATGAATCGCTTCATACCCGTTTCGGTAGTCCAGAGGGTTGCGGTCCAGTAGGTGTGATGGTGATCGCGCAGCAATCTGGTGGCGAGATTGCCCTCGGACCGCGAGGCCTGTCGCGTGGAGCGGAGAGCATAGAAAAAGAACATGGGAAGAAAGCGCCAGGAGCGGACGCGAAGACGAGTGATGGAAACGAGCGGCATGTCCGTCAGCCGAGGTTACCAGATGGGTAGCCAAATCGGATACTCTGCTCGCGCTTCCCGCTGTGCGTAACGAAGACCTATTGGAATCAAGACCTATATGAGCGTCGACTTATCAGAGTTATTTCCGTATTACGAATCCGTGTGCGGAAACGGAAAAGGCGCCGTCTCCGGCGCCTTTTTCCGCAAAAAACTTAAAACAAACTTCAGCTCGCTGGTGCTGGAACAGGGCACGGCGCAAACGGCGATGTCAGCGCAGTCGGGTCAGGAAAACTGTAGTCGCCGTTGATCGCATCGGACGGGACCTTGCCCTCGAACCACTGCAGCAGGCCCAGTGTTTGCGGGTGGTACGTGAATCCGTGCAAACTGATCGGCTGGGTTGGATTGGGAAGATTCTCGACTACGTCTCCGACCTCCAGATTATTCTGGCAGAATCCGGCAGGAGCCCCAGGTATCTGGTAATTCGGCGTGGCATTGTTGATGAACGGATCGTTCAGCAACTCGCCCAGCTCATGGGACAACGGAAAGATGTCCGCAAAAATCGTCGGATCACCGAAGACGAAATCGGCTATGTCCGCGTCAAGCGATATCGCAAAGGCGAATGTTTGCACGAAGATTTTGTTTCCGACCTGCTTGGATTCAAACGCGGTATGGAATCCGCCAATGCAGCAGTCCTGAGGCTGCCCCTGAAAGAAGTCGCCGTAGACCGCGTTGCGCGTCAGGAAGATCGGTATCGCGCTCACGGTAATGGGTTCCGTCTGAACCAGCGTATTCAACTGCGAGACGATGAAGTTGATGTCAATAAGCGCGCCGAGGCTTCCGTCCGGAGCCTGGAATACTATAGATGACCCGAACGGCACTTCGATGGTAACCGGGATCAAAGTCTGCGGGTGACCGAACAGCACATGGAAGCTATCGTCACCGTCGTTGTCACCATCTTTGTTAAACAGGGGATAAAATTCGGCGCGCATTTGCGCGTCTTCATACTGCGTAAGTCCCGTGGCGTACTGCGAATTTTCGAACAACGGCGAATGTTTGATCTCATCGTTGATTGTGGTGCTGTCGATCACAATGTTGTTGCCGTTCTGGTCCACGAATTCGTCGAAGAAAAACGAGAGCGGGACGTATTGGGTCGGTACCGTGGTGGTCTGCTTTCTCTTGGGGTCTTGGCCGACCATCGTGTAGGGAAAGACTTGCCCTCCAAAACTGAACGCGCGCGTGAAATTGGGCAGAGAGACGATGCGCGGGTCTTGCTGTTGGGCAGCGGCATTCGTCGATGCCGATAATTTGTTGAACGCCATGTGCTTTTGTTTGGTGTTGAGTGATGCGAAGAAACTGCTGCCAACCACAACCGGGTGACGCGTTGCAGTCGTGGTGTTTTGTTGCCCAAATGCAGCAACGGTGACGAACAAGCACAGCATAAGAAAGCAAAGACACGCTGGGGGTCTTACCATGTTGAGTTCTCTCCTAGCAACGAGGTGGCGTCGGGGAACGACGTAGGCACTCTCTTGCAATTCTAACGCAATGTCAAATTGTTTATTTCGTGACGGGCGGCGGTAGCGGGGACAGCCGGGCAAAGATCGTTGCTTGCTTGTATACACACGATTGGGTAATGACCTGGCGTGCCGGGGATCTCCAAGGGCGCTGGATTCAGCGTTCGCGGCGGAGTTGTTCTAACCAGCGGGCGAGGATGGAGTTGGAGGAGGATTCGACGTCGAGGAATTCAAGGCCCATGCCGATTCGGGGTTTGACGATACGGACCATGGCGAGGGCTTCGACGCTTTCGCCCTTGCGAGTCAGGGTGACGCGAGTGCGGGATTTTACGGCTAGGGGCTTGCTGGTACAGACGAAGCAGCCGCCGAGAGAGAGGTCCGAGGTGATGCCATCGCAGCGGGCGCCGGATTCGAGATCGAGGACTTCGGCGTCGGCAGCGAAAGGATAACGAATAGCGTAGCGGCGGTCGCGCAAGCTAACTTTGTGCGACACCCCATCGGCGGTTCGATCGTTCATGGTGATAACGTTGCCCACTGTCAATTAGACCGGGGAAGAGAGAGTCAGGAGTGACCGTCGGAGCGTTCCCCTTTACCTAATAAGGGTGCCAGAGAAGACGAAAAATGGGGAGATTGTGAGGGGAGGGAGAGCGAAAAAGGCAACAGGGTGGGACGCTTTGCGCGGGTCGGGTGGAGGAGCACGAGATATTAGTTGGTACGACAAAGGGAAGTGATGCGGAGGAGATGACGGCGGAGGAGGGTGCTAATCTGAGATGGCAGATTTCCTTCATGCTAAACGACACCATGCGAAGCGATGGACTGCGGCAGAGCGACCGCGTGAATTTCCGGATGCCGGTGGAGGCATCGTGGACGGCGAGCGGCGGAGCAGCCGTGAAGCACGTCGCGGAGACGCTGCTCGTGAGCCGCAATGGCGGCGTTTTGCGCATGGATGAAAAGCTGACGGCCGGACAAGAGATTACGTTGCGCCGGATGGAAGGCGATCTAGTAAGGACGACCCGCGCGCGCGTGATGGCGGAGATCGATCAGGAGCCGGACGGATTTTTGTACGCGATTCAGATTACGGAGCCGAGAGCGGATTTCTGGGACATCGACTTCCCTGCTCCGTATAAAGCGGATGAGGCGCTGGCGCGGCTACTGATGGAATGCGGATTTTGCCAGAGGCGCGAAGTGGTTTACCTGAATGAGATGGAGTTGAAGTCGTTTGAAGTGCGGAAATGCGTGGCGCGGCTTTGCAAGCATTGCGACACGCCTTCGATTTGGATTGAAGCGCAATCGGAAATCAAGTCGCAGGAAAAGGGAGCGGCAAATCCGTTGACGATGGAAGAGCGGGTGATTCCGCGGCGGAACCGGACGCGGGTGAAGGCGCGGGTATTAGCGTGTATCCGGCGGAGAGGATTTCAGGAGGAAGTGGCGGTTTGCGAGGATTTGTCGAAGGGCGGATTGAGTTTTCGGAGTCGCAACGAGTATCCGGAGGGGTCGCGCTTGGAAGTGGCGGTGCCGTTTACACCGGGGAGTGGGGCGATTTTTGTGCCGATACGGATTGTGTTTTCGCAGGCGATTCCGGCGGCGGGTTTGTATAGGCACGGAGCGGCGTATATTCGGCCGCCTAGTGATTCGGCGGATTGAAGCGGAGTTTTTGATTGTTGTCGGGAGAGTTTGAGAAGTCGCGGCGGTTCTTGCAACATCCTCAATTTAAAAATCAAGAACAGAATTCTCGGCGCGCTTGGAGCGTGCTGAAAATAAATTTCCGGCAAGGACGGGTACGGCGTGCCGTGCCCCTACGGATTAATCCATTACGTTGGCGATGTCGCGTTCGTGGCGGCGGCGATGGAGATAGTGCATGGAGATATTGAGATATGCCTGTCCGCAGGGGGTTTCGATGGCTATGACCATGGCTTCGGTGTCGGCGCTGCCCGCAAGGCCTTCTTCGTTCATGTGAATTTCTGGCGGAAAAACCTTGAAGCGGAAGCCTTGATCGTTGAGCAGAGTCACGGAATTGCCGATCACCATGTTGGCGAGTTCGCAGACGGTTTCGCGGACGACTTGTTCGCTGCTGGGAACTTCCTCGCCGGCGAGGTGGCTGGCAACTTTCATGGCGACTTCTGGTGAGAGGTCGAGGATGACGCGGCCTTCGATGTCACCTTTGATAGCGATGAGCGCGGCGACGCCTTTGCGGCGATAGGTGTTTTCGTCCATCGAGAGGTCGAGGATCTTGGTCGGCGCCTGGAGCGACTCAGCGAAGACGGCGTCGGCGGCGTTAATGAACGGCTGAATGAGTTCCATTCTCATGCGCGGTGCTCTCCTGCGAAGGCGACGGGCGCGCCTGCGGCGTTGGGATCATCACTGAGAACATAACGGAGAATTTCGTAAAGGACTTCGGGCTTGACGGGTTTTTGCACGAAGTGTTTCGCGCCCTTCTGGAGCGCGGCCAGGATGTTTTCCTGGTAGCCCACCGAAGAGACCATGACAATGCGCGCATCGCCATGCTGGCGAACGATGCGCTCGACGGCCTCGATGCCTTCCATCTGCGGCATGGTGATGTCCATGAGCACGATGTCCGGCTTGGTGCGATTGAACTCCGCGATGGCGGTGAGGCCGTCGCCGGCTTCTCCGGCGACTTCGCCGCCGAACATCTCAATCATCTTGATGATGTTCTTGCGAGCGAAAACGGAGTCGTCCACTACTAAGTAGCGAACTGGTTGATTGTCTTTCCGTAACAGAGCGGCAAATTGTTGCATGGCCTTCTCCTTCTCCCGGCACGGTGTTAGGTGCGATGGGAAGAAACGGGTGTCCTTTCCGATTTCTCGTGCTTATCGTTTTTTTCGTTCTTGTCGAATTTTTCTGTGCTGGGGCGCTCTCCGCCATAGTTTTGAATCAAGTAGGCGGCGATACCTTCCAGCGGAATCACTTTGTCGGCATAGCCCTTGGAGATAGCAGCGCGGGGCATGCCGCTGACCACGCAGGTGTCTTCGCTTTGCGCGACGGTCACGCCGCCAGCAGCTTTGAGCGCACCGAGGCCTTCGGCGCCGTCTTCACCCATGCCAGTCATCAAGAGACCGACCGCTGTGGGGCCAAATTGCTGAGCGACGGAATGAAAGAGAACGTCGGCCGATGGACGGTGACCGTTAACGGGCGAGCCATCGGATAGAACGGCCATGTCACCGCGGGGCATGCGGCGAACCATGATGTGACGGTTGCCGGGACAAATGAGGACACGGCTGGCAACGAGTAGATCGCCGGAGCGTGCCTCCTGAACTTCGAGAGCGCAGCATTCGTCGAGGCGCTTCGCGAACATTTCCGTAAAGCCTTCGGGCATATGCTGAACGATAAGAATGCTTGCCGGAAAATCGCCGGGAATCTGCGAGAGAACGTATTGGAGAGCGTTCGGTCCGCCGGTGGAAATGCCGATAGCGATAATACGATTTGGTGGAAGCGCGGTATGGGTTTTCTTTTTTCCCTTGGGAGGGTCATCGGAAACGACGGCGGCTGGGAGTTTGCGTCCCGCGGCGCGCTTAGCGACTTTGATTTTTTCGATCAGCAGGTCGGCGATGGATTCAAGATGGCCTGCGGCGGCGTCTTGAGGCTTCTGGACAAAATCGATGGCGCCAAGGGCGAGGGCTTTGAGAGTTGCGTAGCCGCCTTCTTTCGAGTGGGTGCTGAAAAGAACGACGGGCATGGGAGTGCGGCGCATGATGAGACGGAGAGTTTCCATGCCGTCCATGCGGGGCATTTCGAGGTCGAGAGTGACGACATCGGGATGCAGCTCTTCGATTTTTTTCAGAGCGAAAGCCCCGTCCATGGCCGTGCCGACGACTTCAATCGAAGGGTCGCGGGCGAGGACAGATGGAATGAGCTTCCGCATGAGAGCGGAATCGTCGACGACGAGAACTCGGATGCGGGCGCTCATGCTATCGCCCCCAGGGGAACGGCACGCGAGAGGCGCGAAAGGACGGCCGGCACGTTGAGAATGAGCACGACGGTGCCATCGCCAAGAATGGAGGCGCCGCTGACGAGATCGCTTGTGATGATGTCGCTCGGCAGAGCTTTGATGACCAGCTCTTCTTCGCCGACCATACTGTCCACGACGAGGCCGAAGCGTTTTTCGGCGGCGCCGATCACGATGACAAAATGTTTTTTCTTCGCGGGTTCGGTGTCGATCGAGCGGAGGCGGCTGAGATGCTCGAGGCGGACGAGCGTGAGAATTTGGTCGCGGAGGCGGAGCACTTCGCGCTGGTCGATGCGGTGAATTTCTTGCTCGTTAATGCGCGAGATTTCGACGACAGACGAGAGTGGGACGGCAAATAGGCGGCCGCCGACTCGGAAGAGAAGCGTCTGAATGCTGGCGAGGGTCAGCGGGGCGCGAAGTTGAAAGGTCGTGCCGCGCGTTTTCTCGGTGGAGATGTGGACCGTACCTTTTAGCTTGTCCAATACGCTGCGCACGACGTCCATGCCTACGCCGCGGCCGGAGACTTGGGTGACTTCGGCGGCGGTGCTGAAACCGGATTCGAAAATGAGATTGAGAGCTTCCTGGTCGGTGAGGCGCGCGGATTCTTCGGGCTTGATAATTCCCTGCTTGACGGCTTGCTGGCGGACGTGCGCGGAATCGATGCCACGCCCGTCGTCGCGCACTTCGATGACGACCTGAGTGCCTTGATGGTAGGCCTTCAGATAAACAGTGCCGCGCGCGGGCTTGCCGGCGGTGAGGCGTTCGTCGGCGGGCTCGATGCCGTGGTCGACGGCGTTACGCACGAGGTGCATCAGCGGCTCGCCGAGGGAGTCTAGAATACTTTTGTCGAGATCGGTGTGCTGGCCGGAGATGTCCAAGGCCACGTCTTTGCCGCATTGCTTGGCGACGTCGCGGACAACCCGGGGAAAGCGGCGGAAGAGCTGCTCGACGGGTACCATACGAATTTTGAGGACGCATTTGTGAAGTTCGTCGAGAACGCGAGATTGAAAGCCCATGGCGTCGGCGAGCTTTGCACGGAGAGGATCGCGCGCGTGGCGCTGGTCAAACTCGGTGAGCGCACGATTGAGCATGGACTTGCCGATGATCAATTCACCGACGAGATTCATGACGGCATCGATGCGGCTGGCATCGACGCGAAGAGTGCTTTCGGCGACGGTGGCAACGGCGGAGGCAGCTGGGCCGGATTTCGCGGCGTCGCTCGCGTCGCCGTTCTCTGCGTTATTGGCAACAACCTGTGCCGCCTGGGCATCCAGAAGATCTCCGAGAAGTTCGTGCTCAGGCGTCAGGACGCTTGTGGCACGCTCGACGCGAACGTCTATAACGATGCTCGGTATGCGGCAGCGTTTTTTGATTGCGTCTTCGGGCTGAACGCTTGCGATGGCGGCCTCGACGATTTCGACGGTTGCGGCGGCAAGATTGTCTTCCGGACGGAGAGCGATCAACGTGCCGCAGCCGTGGAGGACGTTTCGAATGAGTTGAAAGGCGGCGGCGCGCATGAGGCTGTCTGGATCGATGCGCAGCGCGACGTTGTAAACGGTTTCGCCGCGGTGAACGGCCTCAGAGATCATGAGTTGTTCGTATTCGGTCCAGGCGAACGCCGCGGGCACGGCTGCCGGGGGTTGTGGAGCTTCGACCGGCGTGTTGGCGACATCGACCAAGAGACCGCGGATCAGGCCTCGCAACTTTTCGAGCGAGGGAAGCTTCTTCCCACGCTGGTAGGAGGAAAGCATGGCCTCGAAGGAATCGGCGGCGGCAAGAACGACTTCGGCGAATCTGGAACCGTATTTCTGTGCGACCTGGGGCGTGAGGATATCTTCGAGTTCGTGGGCAAGTTCGCTCAGCTTGTGAAAGCCGCACGCGGCCGAATCACCCTTGAGCGTATGGACGGCGCGGCGGACGCGGCGAATGACTTCCTCGTCGGCTGGATGCGCCTCGAGCTCAAGCCCCGCTTCATTGAGCGATTGCAGCAGCTCATTCGCGCTTTCAAAGAAGATAGCGCGGAGCTCCGGGTTGCGATCTTCGGGGGGCCTGCTCAAGAACTCGCCTCCACGCGTTGATACGCGGTTCCGTTGTTTAGGTGCACCATACGGAATTTTTGCGTCAAGCCGAAAAGACTCTCTGCATGTCCGACGAAGAGATAGCCGCCCGGATTCAAGCAATGCCAAAATTTCTCGATCAAGCGCTTTTGTTCTGCTTCGTCGAAATAGATCATGACGTTGCGGCAGAGAATGATGTCGTTGCGACGCGGCAAAAATTCGGTTTTGAGATTGTGAAAGTCGAACTGGACCAATTGTTTCAGTTGTGGCTTGATGGCGTATTTGTCGCCGGACTTTTCGAAGTAGCGCAGACGGCAGGTGTAGTCCACCGGCTCCATTTGTTGTTCGGTGAAGACGCCTTCCTGGCCGACGCGAAGGCTGGCGTAGCTGATGTCCGAAGCAACGATTTCCAGCTTCCACGGCGGAGGAATCAACGGCTTAGGAGACGGCATATCGAACGGAAGCGGATTGCGCAAGTAATAGTAGGCCAGAGCGTCGCAGATCAAAATCGCGACGGAGTAAGGCTCTTGGCCACTGGAGCACCCGGCGCTCCATACGCGAAGATTCCAGTCTCGGCGTTCCTGCTTCTTGCGGAGCAAGTCTTCCAGAACAGTTTTTTGCAGAAGATCGAGCTGCGGCTTGTTTCGGAAGAAGCTGGTTTCGTTGACAGTGAGATTTTCCAGGAGCAGAGCGAGCTCGGCTCGTCCTTCGCGGCTGGTCAGCAAACGGTAGTAACTGTAGAAGGAATCGAGCTGGCAAGCTTTGAGCCTGCGCTGGAGGCGGTCTTTCAGGAAGTGCGAGCGGCGCTCGTCGAAGAACATGCCGCATTCCTGATAGACGAGCGTTTGCAATAACTTCAGTTCAGCTTCGGTAAGTTGAATCTGGGCAGTTATCGTTCCCATGAAATAAGCGGCAGTCCGGCATTTCGGCGGGCCCCGATGCGATCGGGGGCAGCGTTACTTTGCAGTGGCGACGGTTTCCGCGGCCTCCTCGAGTCGTTTGAGCTCCGGCCGATGCAAAAGCTTGGAAATATCCAACAAAATGATCAGGCGGCCTTTTAGTTTGCCAACTCCGGTAACGTATCCGGATTCGCCATCAGCAAAAACGGAGCCGGGAGCTTCAATTTCGGATGGCGGAATCTTCAAAACTTCGGAAGCGGAATTGACAATCAGGCCGAGCAGCTTGTTATCCAGTTCCACGACTAAAATGCGATTTTTCTTGTCCGAGGTAATCTCCGTGTGGCCAAAGCGCTTGCGCAGATCCATCACAGGGATAATTTTTCCGCGCAAATTGATTACGCCTTCGACGGTATCGGGCGCACTCGGGACCGCCGTGATTTCCGGCACGCGGACAATCTCGCGCACAGCGCCGATACGCACGCCGTAAGTTTCATTTCCGATGCGGAAACCGACGATTTGTAATTCCTTTTCCATCAAGCGATCTCCGGCAATTTAGGAACGCACGAGCTCGGCGTATTCCGACTCGCGTTCACGGCTGGAACCCTGGTTCTGGTGCCCGCGACGCTGTGCGCCTTGCTCTGAGTTGCGGCCACGGCCCTGCGCGGAGCGATCGAGGACAAAGCGGTCCATGCTATCGAGCAAGTTGCGGGAAAGTTTGAGCATCTGCTCGGCGGCGGCGGAGAGCTCGGTGGAACTGGATGCAGACTGCTGTACCAGCTCACGCATTTTGTCCATGGCGCGGACAACGGCTTGTGCACCGGAGGCTTGTTCTTCAACGGCCGAGTTGATTTCTTGCGTGATTTCGGTGAGGCGGCTGGTGGCTTTGGCGATTTGCGAAGAGCCGACGGATTGTTCGTTGGTGGCGGCACCGATCTCCTGGGAAAACTTGTAGACTTCGGTGACCACGTTCGAAATCTTGTGGAGAGCCGTGCCGAGCTCGTTGCCGAGGCTCAGGCCTTCTTCGACGATACGCGTGCTGCGCTCCATGTTTTCGACGGCCTGGCGCGCCTCGCGCTGGATGCTCTGGATGAGGTCGGCGATTTCCTTTGTGGATTGCGTGGATTTTTCGGCGAGTTTGCGAACCTCGTCGGCGACGACTGCAAAACCCAAGCCGTGCTCGCCCGCGCGGGCCGCTTCGATAGCCGCGTTCAGCGCGAGAAGGTTGGTTTGCTCAGCAAGGTCGTCAATGACCTCAATGATTTTGCCGATGTCGTCAGCGCGATGGCCGAGAATATTGATGATCTCCGCGGAGGATTGAATGGCTTTGTTGGTGCGGTTCAGGCCGTCGGTGGCTTTTTCCATGGTCTGAATCCCGGTGACAACCTCTTCGCGGGAGCGATTGGCGATATCGAGTAGAACCTTTGCTGTGTCTGCGACGCGTTGAATCGAGGTGACCATCTGATCGATGGAAGCAGACGTTTCTGCAACGCTGGAAGCTTGCACCTGCGTGTTCTTGACGACGTTTTGCACGTTGATGCTCATCTCGTGCATCGTGCTTGTGACTTCTTCAATGGCGGAGGAAGCTTGAACGCTGACTTTCGCGGATTCGTCGGCCGCGCCAGCGACCTGGTTAGAGCCAGCGGAAACTTGTCCGGCGGAATCGCGCGTCGTACGGACCAATTCCTGGAGGCCATGCGACATGCGGAGGAAGGCATTGCCGAGAGTGTCGCGCTTGGATCGGGGCACGACTTCCACGGTCAAGTCGCCTTCGGCGACGGACATGGAGACACTCGCCATTTCTTTCAAGTAGGCGACCATATTATTGAAGGTGGTGGCGAGAGCGCCGATTTCGTCGTTGCGATGAATATCGATGTTCTGATCGAGGTCGCCGGAATCGCCAATTTCGCGCGCGACAGTAATCAGATGAGTGAGTGGCTCGCTGATGGACTTGGCGGTCATGATAGCCGCGAAGATGCCGACAATACAGGCGACGAACGTGCCCAAGGTGGTAAAACCAAAACTAATATAACTGGCACGTTTGGCCGACTCCGAGGATTCGTCCGACGATTTAGTGATGTCCGAGATAGTTTGATCGAGGACGGCCGAGGATTTTGTAAGCCAGGATGCCGGGTCTTTCTGGAGATAAAAAATTTGAAGGTCCGAGACGGTAGCATCGCCGGAATCGACCTGGTGGCGCTTGGCCAGGAGCGGCTTGGCAAAATTGTCGGCCCAGCTTGCTTCGGTGCTTTCGACTTGAATGAGGGCAGTCTTAACGCTTTCGTTAGTAGTTTGCGACTGACCGCGCTTGATCAAGTCGTTGATGTCCGTGAAACCCTTGTTGACCTTTTCTTCGTCGCGGGGGTCGCCGCTAAGAAGAAAATTGTCCATGTTGTGGCGGTTCAACATGATTTGGTAGCGAACGTGCTCGATGGTTTGAACATTTTCGACCGCGGACGTGGCGTCTTTGCGGGCAGTCTGTTCCCTGAAGCCAGCGACAATGTTGACGATGAAAAGCAGACCCAGAATGATCAAAATTGCGCCAAAACCTAAGTAAAGCCTTTTCCCAATCGTCATTGCAAAATGCCTCCACTCACCCCGGCGACGCGGTTTGGTATGAACCGCTCCTGCCGTTTTCTGCGATTCCCTTAGTTCCCCGCGGCGTTGAACTCAAATTCGACGATCTGCGTGGTCTCTTCCGGCGCAGCCGCAAATTTCCATTCTTTCACCGCATCCTGGCAGGCTTGAACAAGCAGCGGATGACCGCCAATAACGCGCGTGCTCTTGACGCGGCCGTCCGGCGTAATCACGACCTCAATTTTTACCTTGCCGGAAACGTTCATGCGCTTGGCAAGTTCCGGATAGGCGGGAGAGACCTTGGACTTGACCTTGCGCTTTCCTTCGTCTGTGGACCCCGTTTGCGCCAAGGCGGCGGTCCCCAAGCAAAGACCGACGGCAGCCGCGGCGGCACCACGCACAAACTTTCTCCATCTCCATTCGGACATCATTGACACCACCCCTCTCATGAATGGGGAAACCCCGTGGTAGAGAAGGCACGTCGGGTGCCACGGTGGATATTGCTCGCGAGGAGGAACGGCAGAGACGGGAGAGAGCAGCAAGTGGCGTAGAATGAGGAGTTAGTGTGGTTTCTTCTTGCGGAGAGCTGGACGTGAGAAGACCAAGCGTGTCTCAGCGGGCATGAGCAACTTGCGGTGAGGTCTCATGCTGAGACGATATCGACAAAGAAAGCGCAGCGAGAGTGGATGATTCGTCAACGCGGTCGAGAACGGCGATTGACTCAGAATGAGATTGGTCGTTAGGGTGGTAGTGAACGACAGAAGTCAAATTGAGACGCGCGTCCACCCCCAACCCGTGATGCGAGAAACGAAAGCCATTCGGAGTCCCCACGCAACCTCTCGGTTGAATAAGGCTGCCCCTGTGCCTCCCTCTTCAAAACAAGCGGAAGAACTGATGGAGTTGGCGGTTGACGCGGCACAGTCGCGGCAGCTTCCGGAATTTCTCGAGAGATTTGCGCGCCGGGCGGCGCGGATGTTGAATGCGGCGTGGGGCGCTGTGGCGGTGTTTCGCGGTCGGGAGACTGATCTATACGCCGCAGTTGAGAATGAAAAGGCGGTGAGCGGCGCGCTCAAGAGCTGGATTATCTCGTCGGCTCGCGAAAATCGAGTTGCGGCGACTGTTCGTGCACTGCCAGCCGGGGAGTCGGGGGCGCTGGAAGGCAGTATGGTGGCGACGAACGCGGTCTTCGTGCCCATTAGCGCGAGCGATGGAGAACGGCTGGGCATGTTGTGCCTGTTGCGGCGGCGAAAGAGTCTGGACGCCAAAGAGAAAAAACTGCTACACGCGTTGGCAAGCCACGCGGCGTTGTCTCTGGAAAATTTCAGGCGGTTTTCGCAGTTGGAGAAATCGAAGAGGCAGTGGGTCGAAGATATTGATGCAATCAGCGATTACATCGTGGTGCATGACCGCGCGTGGAAAATCGTGCGCACGAACCGCTCGCTGGCGTCGCATCTAGGAGTGCCGCCTGTGGCTCTGGTGGGCGAGGCTATGAGCGGTCTGCGGCAAATCGCGGAAACGGGGAGCGATCTTCCTTGCCCCTTTTGCCGCGACACGCAGCGCCCGCGCGAGGAGTACGTGGCGGCCTCGGCGGAGCGTATCTTTTTGGTCTCGACGTCAAGAGCGCCGGGGGTCGTTGAGGACGATACGCGAACGATTCACGTGCTTAAAGACATTACGGACCGGCGAGAAGCGGAGCGGAAGTACCGCGAGCTGTTCGACAGCATTCAGGAGGGCTTGTTTTTTGCGACGCCTGACGGGCGCTTTCTGGATGTGAATGACGCCATGGTGCGGATGCTAGGCTATGCCTCGCGCGAGGAAATGTTGAGCTCGGATGTGAGCCCCCACCTTTATCCTGCGCCAGCGGCGCGCGAACGGTTTTTGCAGGGGCTGGCCGAGCGCGGGGTACTGCGGAATTATGAAGAGACGCTGCGGCGCAAGGATGGTGCGCTTCTTCATACGCTGCAAAACATTACGGCGGTCCGCGACGCGCAGGGTCGCATCGCCCAGATTCGCGGGTTGATGCTGGATGTGACGGAGCAGAAGTCGTTTCAATCGCAGTTGCAGCGCGAGCGGGACTTCAATCAGAAGATTCTGAATACCACGCAGAGCATGATTCTGGTTTTGGATACGGCGGGCTTGATTAGCTATGCCAACCGGCGGTGTTATGAAGCGGGGTACCGGGAAAATGAGTTGATCGGGCACCGGCTGGTGGATTGGGTGGAACCGTCTCACCGCAAGGATTTCGAGGCGGCGCTTGAGACTACGGCGAACGGACAGCAGGTGGAGAATCTTGAATTACAGGTGAGGCGAAGCGATGGAACGATGGGGCACTTTTCCATCAGCTTAAGCCCGATGCGTGATGAGCAGAGCGCGGTGAACAATCTGGTGGTAGTGATGACCG
The DNA here is from genome assembly GCA_963833345.1 of uncultured Acidobacteriota bacterium. GTDB lineage: Bacteria > Acidobacteriota > Terriglobia > Acidiferrales > UBA7541 > Acidiferrum. Next base: position 882,764 of record CAWHXI010000002.1, read on the forward strand.
ATATTACGGATGCTGTGCTGCTGCAGGCGAAGCTGGCGCACTCGGAAAGAATGGCGACGATAGGGCGATTGGTTTCCGGTGTGGCGCACGAAGTGAATAATCCGCTTGCGGCGATTTTGGGGTTCACGGACTTGCTGCTGGAGAATCCGGATGTGCCGGTTTCGGCGAGGGAAGATTTGCAGATTATTTTGCAGGAAACGCAGCGGACCAAGGATATCGTGCAGGATTTGCTGAGTTTCGCGAGGCAGCGGCCGGTGCAGCGCGAGCCCGTGCAGGTGAACACCGTGTTGCGGCAAACGATTAAGCTGCGCAGTTATGATTTTGCGAGCCACGGTGTAGAAGTGACGGAAGAGTTTGATGAATCGCTTGAACCGGCGCTCGGGGACGCGCAGCAGCTTCAGCAGGTTTTTCTGAATATTCTGAATAATGCTTACGATGCGGTGCAGGAAACGGGGCACCGGGGTCATATTTCGATTCGTACGGAACGCGGCGGGAACAGTGTCCAAGTTGTGGTCACCGACAACGGGACGGGAATCGCTGATCCGCAACATATTTTTGATCCGTTTTACACGACGAAACAGCCTGGCAAGGGCACGGGGCTGGGACTGAGCATTTGCTATGGGATTGTGCGGGCGCACGGCGGCGAGATTCAGTGTTGGAACAACGCGGAAAGCGGCGGGAGCACGTTTGTAGTTCGAATCCCGATCGCCGCGGAGCAATTGCCGGCTTTGGCTGCGAAAGAGGCCGGACGATGACGTTGCAAGCGGCGGTTGGGCAGACTGCGCCGATTCTATTGATTGAAGATGAACCGTCTGTGATTGCCTTTCTGAAGGCAGCGCTCGAGAGAAAAGGATACACCGTCGTGAACGCATCGTCTGGAGCAGAGGGTTTGAAGCAGCTCGCTAGCGGACGGTATGGCGGGGTGATCTCCGATATTCGAATGCCGGGCGCGGTGAATGGCGCGGAAGTACACGACTGGATCCAGAAAAACCGGCCGGAGCTGGGGTCAAAGATCATTCTTATCAGCGGAGACACGGCTAACAGCGAGACCCAGGCGCTGCTGGCGCGCAGCGGGACGCCTTGCATCGAGAAGCCGTTCCGTGTACACCAATTAATATCCATTGTGGAGAAAACGTTTGGGAAACCATGAGTGACGATTTAAAAATACGATTGCTGGTGGTGGATGACGAGCAGAGTATCCGCAAGCTGTGCATGACTATAGGGAATACTTTAGGATATTCCTGCACGGAAGCGGAAAGTGCCGAAGCAGCGCTGGCAAAACTAGACGCCGACGCTCCGGACCTCATCCTGACGGACCTAAAACTTCCGACGCTTTCCGGTGTGGAACTTTTGAAGCAAGCGAAAATGATTCTGCCGCGGGCGGAAACCGCGATTATGACGGGCCACGGGTCGATCGAATCGGCAGTCGATGCGATGAAATTGGGCGCGTACGACTATATCGAGAAACCCTTCCGCGTCGAGAAGATGCGGCTGTTGCTGCAGCGCATGGCCGAAAAGGTGCGCCTGGTCACGGAAAATGAATTTTTGCGCGAGCGCGTCAGCACGGAAGACAACCTCGATGGAATTATCGGGACATCGGCGAACATTCAGGATGTTTTGCGGATGGTTTCGCGGCTCAAGGATACACGTACGCCCGTTCTAATTTCGGGCGAGAGCGGCACGGGCAAGGAACTTGTAGCACGCGCGATACACTTCCGCGGGGCGCTGGCACAGACACCGTTTGTCGCGGTGGATTGCGGTTCGCTGGTGCCGACGCTAATGGAGAGCGAACTCTTCGGATACGAAAAGGGCGCCTTCACAGGGGCGATAAAAACAAAGGCAGGACTGTTCCAGGCGGCCAACGGAGGAACGATTTTCCTGGATGAGATTGGTGAACTACCCCTCGAGATGCAGGCCAAACTCTTGCGCGTGTTGCAGGAGAAGGAAGTACGGCCCGTCGGAAGCAATGAGAAGGTGAATGTGGATGTGCGCGTCATCGCGGCGACGAACCGCGATCTCGAGGCTGCCTATCGCGAGGGGACGTTCCGCAAGGACCTGTATTTCAGGCTAAATGTGGTGACTGTACACCTGCCGGCGTTGCGTGACCGCCGATCGGATATCCCCATGCTCGTGCATCATTTCCTGGACCGCTATGCACCCGATTCGCACCTGCAAGTGACCACGGCGGCGATGAAGAGTCTGCTGAACTACGAGTGGCCGGGAAATATCCGCGAACTTGAGAATTGTATCGCCCGAGCGATTACGCTGGGAGACCGTAAAGTAATCGATGTGATTGACCTTCCGCCGGCCATTCGCACTGAACAACCGGATTCTTCAGGCAGCACGCTGCAAGATGCGGCGGCGCTTTCGACAACGGCGCTCTCGGAAATGGAGCGGATGACGATCCTGCGTGTGTTCGAGCAGGCCAACGGAGACAAGGCGATGGCCGGTCGGATGCTGGGGATCAGCCGGGCGACGTTATACCGGAAGCTCAAGCGCTACAATATCCCGCTCAGGTCGGAGCCCGGAGAGGCGGAAGACGCCTCCGAAGAAACGGCCCAGCAGTTGGAATAACGTCTCAAGGCGCCTTGCGAGACGCGAAAGTAGAGAGCGGCTGAGACGAGAGCGTTTCAGCGTGAGACGCGTGAGCCACACAAAACCTATGGGAAAATTCTAAGTCTTTCCCTTTCTTCAATATCTGGACCTCCTATCTTTCCGATTCTTTGGCGTGCAGCGTGCATCTCTATCGCGGGGACGTTGTGTCCAACTGCGGGGTGTGGGTGTACCGATTCGCAGCGGACAGACAATCCTTAGTACGACAGTACTGCGGCGGGATGAGAGGCGACGTGACACGATCCAGCGAAACAACGCTCATCGCGAACGAACAGGGCTGCACGGAACGATTGGCTCGCTTCTTTCCGCACGCAAATCCTGTTCGAGTCCCAGTGCAGATTACCGCGCTGCGGGCCGGGAGTACGCGTTTGCGGGAAGCGACCGTGGTGGAGTTCGGCGGCTCGGAGCATGCGATTTTTCTCTCAAGTTTGCCGCTGGAGTTCGACGATAAGGTGCGGATTGAACGAGATCGGAACGGTGGCACGGCAGAAGCCACAGTAATTGCCGTGCAATATCACGAAGGACGTAAGGCGGTGGCCGTCCGGTTCTTACAGGGGCCCTGCGTGTGGGTGACACAACCGTGAACAAGACGACTTCAACGCTCAATACCCCAGCTGCGCCTCGGATCGCGAACTCGCGTCAGGCGAAGTGGGCTGAGGATCGCTCGGTTTTCCCAATCTATCTGGCGCTTGGGAAGCAGCTCGAAATTGAGATTCCCTTCCCTCAGGAAAAGAGGAATCTCCCGGAAAAGCCGGACCTGGAGCTGTTTGACGAGGTGGAAACCTGGCTGGACGAGATGGACCAGCGCGTTGCGGTGCACGAACTGCGCAAGCTGCTGCAGACGACGACGCTGAACGCGAATGAAACCAGTTTGTGCGCTCTTATCCACCGCCATCTGCAAAAATCCTCGAAGACCAACATTGACCGCGACAAGGTGGACTTCCTGCTGGTGCAATACTTTGCGCTGTGCGCTCCGGCTAAGATTTACCACAAGCAGATCGAGCTTTTCGACGTGGCGCAGGTTATGAAACCGATCCTGGGCGATGTCGATGACTCAACCCTGGAGTGGTGCGAACCGCTTGAGCAGATGATCGAGAAGCTGCGAACTTTTCGCAGCCTGCGTGAAATCCTGAAGACAAATTTCATCGAGCAGGGGCGCAAGGTGAAGGAGACCGCGGGCGGGATGTTCTACGATCCCGCAGCCTTGCTGGCCTTCGTGCGGTTCAATTTTCTCTTGCGACGAACGTTTATCGAGCTGATGCACGCCGATTTGATTGCGATTCGTTCGGGCCTGTCGCAGCTCGAAACGGCTGGAGTAAGGATCATCGATTGCCACCATTTTGGACTCACTGCCGAGGAGCCGCTCGCAAAAATTCGGGACGTTGCCGATGAATGGAAACAGCCTTTTCAGAAGGAATACACGGAACGTGCGGTGAATCAGACGTTCGAAAAGCTTCTAGGCTTGCGAACGGACGTGGAACGGGCTCTGGAAAAGGTCGCACCGAAAGCGCCTCAAAACGCGGCCGTTTCCCAGAAAACCTCGACTACCATTAGCGCCGAGCCAGCAAGCAAATCTCCGCGTGATGTCGCAGCAGTTGAGACAAGCAAGAAAGGCGCCGAAAAATCTTCCGGCGAAGTTGCGGCCAAGCCCGGGGCCTCCCTGGCGCTCGATTTTGAAGGCTGTCTGGAAAAAATCTGGGAGCAGTTGATTGCGACGCCGCCGACGCGAGGCCGCTCGATGACCACAGTGAAAATCGGCACGGCGCGGATCTTGTTGTCTTCGTGGGAAGTGACGGCTTTCGTGAGCGAAGATGGACCCTCGGCGGAGGATTTGCGCCGGGCAGTGGTGGCCCGGGCGATGGTGACGGCAGCCGTCGAATCCGCCAAGGAATCAGGAAACGCCACATCGATGGACAAGGCGCTTTCCATCGCGCGTATCGAAGTCTCGCGACTGCAAGAGCGTGTCGACATTGCGAAACAGGCGAAGGACACGGAAGCAGCCGTGAACCTGGGCATAAGCACGAAGAGATTACTCACGGCTTTGGACGAAGCCGAAAAACTTTGAGTGTTTAGATTTTTTTCCGGTCATGACGGGCGACGACCCTGGGAGCAGGTCCTCTGTGCGAAACGCTAGCGTACTAATTCTGACCGACGAAACGGAATTTGCACGGCTCTTGACGGCGTGTTGGCAGGCAGAACGGCAAGCGCCGGGTATTACTGTCCTAAGCAGCGAGCTGTGGAAAGATCATGAAGCCTCGCCTCACGATCTGGTGGTTGTTGGGCCGGTCCTCGAAGGCAAACTCCCAGGAATCCTACGATCCTTGGAGCCGGCCGCGGCCGTGATTCTGTGCGTGCCGACGGATTCCCGAGAATTTGGTCAATTGCGTTCGCGCTACCCTCGGCTGGTTCACATCCCTCTCCGAGAAGACTGGGCGCAAACGCTGCTGCTTGTTGCGGGCGAATCGTTGCGCCGCGCAGAGGCCCTGCGGCTCTCCAAGCAAGCGGAGCGACGAGCGGCGAAGAACGAAAATCAAGCCACGCTAGGTCGGTACATGATGGACATGAAGCACAGCGTCAACAATGCGCTGACATCCATGCTGGGCAACGCCGAACTATTGCTCTTGGAGCCGGGCCAACTCTCCTCGCAGTCCCTTGCGCAGATTAAGACAATTCATAGCATGGCGCTGCGGATCAACGAGATCATGCAGAGATTCTCATCGCTGGCGAGCGAGATGAGGGAAGCTGAGAATGCATCTCAAGCTGAGACAGAAGCCGAACCGGCATCCCCGGTAACGCGCCGCTAAACAGCGTCCTTGAATCCGTAAACCATTCACAAATAAGCCCTTATACAACCTAGACAAAGCGATTGATGTAACTCTCAGGCTGGCTGCTGACGTGCACCTCTGGTCTGCGGAGAAATACGGGGAGATGTCGATGCTGCAGAAAAAAGTACTCATCGTCGATGACTCGCCCTCGCAAGTGAAGCTGATCCAGGGCTTTCTTGAGCACGAAGGCTACCGGCTGGTGGGTATCAACGACCCAGAACGTGTCGAGGAAGCGATTGCCATTGAGAGGCCCAGCGTGATTTTGCTAGATGTCGTGATGCCCAAGCGGAATGGCTTTCAGGTTTGCCGGGAATTGAAGAATCACTCGGATTACAACGCGATACCAGTAATTTTGGTGACGTCGAAGAACACCGAGAGCGACAAGTATTGGGGGGCGCAGCAGGGCGCCGACGGGTACGTGACCAAGCCGTTTACGCGGGAAGAGTTGTTGCGAGCGGTTCGGCGATTTGCGTAAGAGATTATTTGTGGATGATTCGAGGATGATGCGGCAATGAGCGAAGATTTTCACCTGGTACCGCTTCCCGCTGATGCGGACGACCTGCTCGAAGCGCTCGGACCCATGGAAGAGCGACTTCCGGAATCGCAGTACTGCGTTTTCCGAAGTGGGCGGGAACGGTTTTGTTTGCCGGTGCTGGACGTCGAGGAAGTTTTGGATTGGCCGCTGTTGACGAAGTTGCCCCTCGGTCCGGCGTATCTGGCGGGGATTTTCAATTTGCGCGGGTCCATCGTGCCGCTGATCGATATCGCTATTACGGAAGGGCGCCGTCCGGGGCTGCTGCCGAAGCATGTGGTGGTTGCTTCGCTGCGCGGCGAGGGTTCGCATGACGATTTGCGTATCGGAATTGCGGCGGACGAAGTGATCGGCACGTATTCGGTGAATGCTGAGGATCTGCTGGAACAGGCTCCGGAAAATGTGCCGCATTGCACCGGGATGCTTCGCCACGACGACCGGCTGGCGCTAATCATTGATCTTAGGAGAATGCTCGAGGTTTTTCCCGGACCGAGCATTTGATTTTCCACGGGTAAGTTTGCGTGTGTCTCGCCGCGTGCGGATAGGGGCCACAGCAGTAGGGATTTGGAGGAAGGCATGAAATCGCGATTGAGTTCCACAATCTGGACGCTGGTCCTGACCAATGGCGTCATTCTTTTCGCCGTGCTGGGTCTGGCTTACAGCGCCGGACGGCAATCTGGCGGAGCGTCCCTGTTTGACTTCGGGTCGCTGCCGAGCGGGGCGAGCGGCTCCGTAATGTTGGCGGTGTTGCTGGCGCTGGGGATGGCCATCTTCATGGCCTGGCGGCTGGGCAGCAAGCTGTTGACGCCTGTGCAAGAGCTCGCACAGTTTTCCGAGCGTATCGCCGCCGGTGATCCGCGGGCGCGCGTGGAAGTTAATACGGGCGATGAACTTGGCTATATCGCGGACAATTTGAATCGCGCGGTGGCGAAGGTCTCCAAAGCGACGAGCAATCAGGATGCGAACGATGCTTTGCAGCGCAGCATCACGGAGTTGCTGACTGTTATTAACCAGGTGGCGCGCGGAGACTTGACTTTGCGCGGAAAAGTCACTAACGACGCGCTGGGTAACGTCGCGGACTCGATCAACTACATGCTCGACAACTTCACGAAGGTTCTCGAACGCGTTCGCAAAGCGGCCATGGAAGTCACGGCATGCTCGAACAACATTCTTGTGGCGGCAGACGAGATGCAAGCCGGCGCGACGCAGCAGGATCAGGAAATCACCAATACATCGAGCGCCGTGGAAGAGCTGACGGTTTCGATGAAGCAGGTGTCCAACAACGCGGAAGCCAGCGCGGAAGCAGCACGGCGAGCTTTGGATGCGGCCGAACAGGGCAACCGAGCCGTTCGCGACACTTTGGAAGGCATGCAACGCATTCGTGCATCCGTACAAGCGACTGCAAAGAAGATCAAGTCGCTGGGCGATCGCTCATTGGAAATTTCGGAAATCATCAACGTCATCAATGACATCACGGAACAGACAAACTTGCTGGCGTTGAACGCGGCCATTGAGGCGGCACGTGCGGGCGAGGCGGGACGCGGGTTCGCGGTCGTCGCGGATGAGGTTCGCAAGCTCGCGGAACACAGCCGAAGCGCCACGAAGGATATCGCGGCACTCATCAAGGCCATTCAGGCGGAGACGAACGAAGCCGTGGTGGTCATGGAAGAAGGCACCAAGGAAGTGGAAGGCGGCGCGACGCTGGCCGATCAGGCCGGACGCGCGCTGGACGCCATTTCGAACGTCGTGCGCCAGTCGGCGGAACTTGTCCAGGAAATTTCGCTGGCTTCCAAACAACAGGTGCGCGGTACGGAAGGTGTTGCACACGCGATGCAGATTATTTCCAGCATCACGCGCCAGACGTCACAAGGCACGCGCGGAACGGTCGCAACCGTGAGCCAGCTCGTGAAACTTTCCGATCAATTGAACGAAGCTTTGGCGCAATTCCGCGCCACGTCGAAGTCCGGCAATGCTTTGGAAGATTCCGAGCGGCCCGTCCCAGCCGGCGCTCTGCGGTAGCAGTGAATTTCTGCTCGGGCAAGCGGCCAGAGCTAAAGCGGGACGGTAATGAGCGAACGGCAGGGACCGGCGCACGGTCTTAGTGAACACGAGTTGAGCGAGATCCGCATGCTGATTGAAGAGCGGACGGGCATTTGTTTTGACGAATCGCGGGCGCGCTTTTTCTCCACGCGCGTGAAGGAGCATTTGCGCGTGAAAGGGCTGGAACGCGGGACGGATTTGTTAAGAGCGATGCGCAAATCGAATGTCGAGTACGAATCTTTGCTTGAGGGGCTTCTGACCCAGGAAACCAGCTTCTTCCGGTATCCGAGTGTTTATGAAGCGTTCGAGAAACGCGTTCTGCCTGAATTGCATGTGAAAAAGTTTTGGAAGAATCCCCGCACTTTGCGCATCTGGAGCGCCGGTTGCTCGACGGGCGAGGAGCCTTATTCGATCGGCATTACGATCTCAGATTCGCTTTCATTTTCTGATTCGTGGAACGTGGAGATTCTAGCTACCGACGTGGGACGGCACGCTTTGAAGCACGCGGAACGCGGTGTGTACTCGGGGCGCAGCCTCGGCAGTGTCAGCGAGCAACAACTGGCGGCGCACTTTACGAAGCATCAGAGCGGGCATCAGGTAAAACCGCGGCTGCGCAAGCTCGTCACGTTTGCGCAGATGAATTTGGCATCGGCGGTGTATGTCGGCCGGATGGACATGATCTTCTGCATGAATGTGCTGATTTATTTCTCAGAGGAGCGGCGTCGCGCGCTCGTTCAGCGTTTTTACGACACGCTGGAGCCGGGCGGCTATTTGTTTCTCGGACATTCGGAATCGATCTCGAAGATGCCGGTTAAGTTTCAGGCCATCGTATTGAACGACTGCATTTTGTACCGCAAGCCCACGGCGGAAGAGCTGCAGAAACCCGAACTCGTGGCGGAGGGACGCGCGTGAGTATGCCGGACCGCGAAGCCGTCGAAATGTTCCTTCAGGAAGCGGCGGAGCACCTGCAGTATTTGCGGGAGTACGTCAGCGTGTTGCAGGAGATTTCGCCGCGGCGCGAGGATCTTGAGCGGCTGTATATTTCCGCGCACACATTGAGCGGGACTTCGGCGAGTTACGGATTCCCGCGATTCTCGGAGATTGGCGCGAAGCTTGCGCACGTATTTCAGTACGCATTGAACGCGCCTCTGGGCGACGACTTGCATGGGCCGCTAACGGAATTTCTGTCGGACGGCATCTCTCTGCTGGAAACGGATCTTCTGGAGATCAGCGACACCGGCAAAGAAAGTGTCGATGACATAGCGGCGTTCAAAGAGCGCTATCGTTTTGCGTTTCCAACAGAACCGCCGCCGCTGAATTATCCTCAGACGCAGACCTACGCGGGGCAGGCCAAGGCGTCAGCGAAGGAAACGGTCGTAGCCGCTGCAACCGGTTCGTATTTCGACGCGTTGCCTTCCGATGACGAAGTGTCCGACGAAATCCTGGAATTCTTTCAGCCGGAAGCGGAAGAACATTTGCAGGTGGTCAGCGATTGCTTGATTTCGCTCGAAGGGAACAACAACCCGGAAGAGATCAACAAGCTATTTCGAGCGATTCATACGGTGAAGGGGTCCGCGGCACAAGTAGGGCTCAGCAGGCTTGGAGCGATCGCCCATCGCGTAGAAGACCTGATCGGGCGGTTGCGTGACGGCGAACTCGAACCTTCGCCTGCGGTTGTCGACATTTGCCTCGAATCCGTGGACGTGCTCAAGAAAACGCTGCATCGGCAATGGGCCGACGAAAAGAGCATGCGCGCAGGTGTGGATTCTCTGCTCGGGCGAATTGCTGAATTTGCACCAGTCGAAGTGGAAGATTCGGAGCCGGTGGCGGTTGCGGGGAGCACGGAAGAAGTTTCTCCCGATGGAGTGGAAGAAGCCGCTCCGGCCATTGTGCCTGCAAAGAAAGCAGCCAAGCCAGCGAACGCGGCGGCCGCGGCTGCAAAATCGGTGCGTATCGCCTTGTCGCGGCTTGATCGCATGATGAATACCGTCGGCGAACTAGTCATTAACCGTACGCGGATGGTTGGGCGCGTGGCGGAACTGGAAAAGCTGGTCGATACGCTGAGTTTCTCGAAAGAACGGCTGCAAGGCAAAGTAGGAGAGTTTCAGGAGAAGTACGAGTTCAATCGCATCAGTTCCACGCGACAGACAGGCCCGTGGAGTCCGTCTACCGCTCGGCAGACACTTACGAACGCGGCTTCAGGCGATACGTCCTTTTGGTCGGATTTCAGCGAACTCGAAATGGACCGGTACGACGATTTCAATATTCTTTCGCGGTCCATGGCGGAAATCTCGGCGGACGTGAACGAAGTGCTCTCGCAGCTCGAAGGATTCATTGGACGAGTCGAAGGCGACATCGACGAGTTCACGAAACTTGCGCACCATCTTCAGGATGAGATTACCGCGGCCCGCATGGTGCCGATCGGAACGTTGTATTCGAGGCTGTCGCGCGCGGTGCGTGACGCTACGAAATCGGCTGGCAAGCAAGTTGACCTTGATCTCTCGGGCAGCGAGACGGAACTCGACAACAACATTATTCAGCAGATCTCCGATCCGCTAGTGCACCTGGTGCGCAATTCCGTGGCACATGGAATCGAACGACCCGAAGACCGCATCACGGCAGGCAAGCCAGAACTGGGGAAGGTTTCTCTCCGCGCCTATCACCGCGGCAATCACATCTACATTGAAGTAGAAGACGACGGTCGCGGCATCGACTATGAGCGCGTGAAGTTGAGCGCGATCGAACGCGGACTTGTCTCACCCGAGACCGCGGACCGCCTCACCGAGCGCGATCTCCGCGAAATGCTGTTCCATCCTGGGTTCACGACCGCTCCCGTCAAGACTGAGCTTGCTGGACGTGGCGTGGGCCTGGACGTCGTGCGCGCGAACTTGAACGCACTGAACGGCGAAATTGACATTCAAAGCGTCAGTGGCCAAGGAACAAAATTCACTCTGAAAGTCCCTCTGACTTTGATCATCTCTCCAGCGCTCTTCGTGCGTTGCGGGGTGACGAATTTTGCGCTTCCGCTCGCCGTCGTGGAAGAAATTAGGCGGCTTCGCGCGGACGAGATCGAGGACGTCGGCGGAAAGCTTCTCACCAAGGTTCGCGATGTGGTGACCGAAGTCGTGAGGCTCGATACTTATCTGGGTTTGCCGCCGCTCGAGCCGATCAACGGATATTTCCGCATGGTCGTCGCCAATGCGGGAAATCGCCAGATTGGCTTGGTGGTGGAAGAAGTGCTAGGCAAGGACGAAATCGTCATCAAGAACCTCGGCGAATATTTGCGCCGCGTAAAGCTATTCCCCGGCACGACGATCGCGCCGGACGGCAGCCTCATTCTGCTAATCGATTTGAACCGCATGGTTGCAAACGAGCCGACCGAACGCCGTCCGCTGCAAGCCAGCGCGAGTGCTGCGCGCATCTTTGCGCCGGGCTCGACTGCCGTGGCGCGGGGCACGATTCCGGCCGAGGCCATAGACCGCGTCGAGCAGGAGCGACTGATTGTCGTCGCAGACGATTCGATCAGCGTGCGTAAGTTTGTGGGACGCATGCTGGAAAAGAACGGTTACCGCGTGAAACTCGCTGCGGACGGCATGGAAGCAGCGGAACTCGTCGCGCAACATGGTTGCCACCTGGTGATCACAGACCTTGAGATGCCGCGCATGACGGGATACGAGCTGATGGTCCAACTGCGGCAGAGCCCAGCGACACGGCGCATCCCCGTGATGGTTGTGACCTCGCGCGCGGGTGCAAAACACCGGGATCGCGCAATGAAAGAGGGAGCGACAGCCTTCCTGACGAAACCCGTGCAGGAAGATCAGCTGATTGCCGCAGTGGAACAACTCCTGGGATCGGAGGCGCGACCAACCGTACCGGTTGCGTAGTCGACCATGGCCACCAGCGCAAACAAAAAGTTTCGGGTACTGATCGTGGACGACTCTGCGTTCATGCGTAAGGTTCTGGAAACCATTTTCGCCAGCGACGATCAACTGCAAGTAGTCGGCCACGCAAAAGACGGACGCGAAGCTGTAGCTCTCGCCGAATCCCTCAAGCCCGATGTCATCACCATGGACATTAACATGCCGCACGTCGATGGCTTGCAAGCCACGGCGCAGATTATGACCACGAATCCGCGGCCCATCGTCATCGTCAGCTCCGAATCGCGGGATGGCGCGGCAAGCACTTTGAAAGCGTTAGAGCTTGGAGCGATTGAATTTGTTGCCAAGCCATCGAGCGGCATTGATCTCGATATGCAAAGTGTGAAAGAGGACCTGTTGCGGAAGGTGCGGATGGCGGCCAAGGTGCGCGTTGTGCGCACGGCCTCTCGGATAGCCACGACGGTACAAAAATCGAACGGCACCTCACAAGCAGCGCCTGCGCCACCCGTTGCGCCACGTCCGGTGACAAGTTCAGGACTCGACCAGCGATTCCCTGTTGTTGTACTGGCTGCGTCGACGGGCGGTCCAGCAACAGTGATGCGCCTGGCGCCTGGCTTTACGCGCGAATTCCCTGCGGCAGTCATTTTGGTGCAGCACATGCCGGCTGCTTTTACGACGCAGTATGCGGCGCAACTTGCCGAGTTCACCGGCATTCGCGTCAAGGAGGCGGAACCGAACGAATCTCTGCAACCGGGCACGTTTTACATTTGTCCCGGCGGGCATCATTTGCGAGTGACTCCTACGGGCCGCATCCAGTTGGATGGCTCCAGTGGCCGAATCAACGGCTATCTGCCCAACATTGACGCGACGATGGAATCCGTCGCAGCTTTCGCCGGCGCCATGAGCATCGGCGCGATTCTTACGGGCATGGGCAACGACGGTACCAGCGGTGCGAAGGCCATCAAAGCGGCAGGCGGCCTGGTGCTGGCTCAGGATGAAGCGACGTGCGTCATTTTCGGCATGCCTGCGGAAGCCATCAAGGCCGGTGCAGTCGATCAAGTTCTGGGGATCGATGACATTTATCCGGCCATCGAAAAACGTGTCATCGGAATCTGCCGCACAACACCTGTGGGAGTCCGCTAATGCGTGTGGCTCCGCCACCTATCAAGCCCCACGCTGCTGCGCGGACGGAGCAGATCATCCTCTTCCGCGTTTCAGGACAGCCGTTTGCGGTCTCTTCTGCTTCCGTGCAAGAGGTCCGCAGTGTGGACGGCCTTTCAGGCGCTGCGACCGAAATTAATTTGCCGACCGTACGAAAAGTGAGGCACGTTGTGCGTCGCGGCGAAAAGGCCCTCTACGTTGTAAGCGGGGCCGCGCATTTCGGCTTGCCTGCCGCTGCGGCTGGGCTTGTCTTCGTTCTTCGAAAAACTCGGACCGCTCTATTGGTCGATGGCATCGACAAAATGGCCACAATGACTCGTTTGCAGTCTCTCCCGCTTGCTTATTGCCACGAAGAGCGCGCGTGGTACCGCGGATTGACGGCACTAGATCAGAATGTGATTCCTGTCGTGAATCCCGAAGGATTTTTGACCGCCGAAGAGTTTGCACTACTAGACGCTTCGCTGGCTCCCGAATCCCTGCCGGACGAACTCCCTGGCGAAGGGATGGCATTGCCGGAATGATCCAGCCCGTCGAATCCACTTCGCAATCGTTCGTTCTGCTGCGGCTTGGCGAGCGGCGCTTTGCCGTTGCTGCGGTCCAGATTTCCGAGCTAGTGGCGCCGAGCCGTATTTTCAGATTTCCTCATCGCACGCCCAAACTCGAAGGGGTGATTCTGCGGCGCGGCCGGATTGTCCCGGTCTGCGACGTCGCAGAGAAGCTGCTCGGCAAGGGGCTTACCTCGCGCCGCTTCTATCTCATTGCTGTGCGCCACTATGGAGATAAGTCTGAGTGGGTGGCTCTACCTGTAACGGGCGATTGCGAATTGATTGCGGCCGAAATGACCAACGCGGGAGAAGCGGACGCTCCTCACGTGGCCGGCTGGATTTCGCACAATGGCGAAGTGATTGAAGTCCTAAATTTGGATGCACTCACGCCCGGCGCGGAAGAATTGTCCACCGCTAGCGTGCCGGCCGTCGTTTTGGAGGCCAGGCTGTGACGCTTCCGGGACGCGGGCCGAAAATTCTGCTGATTGATAGCAATGTGTACTTCGCAAAGCGGCTTGGAGATGCGCTGAAACGCGAGGGCTTCGAAGTCGTTTCGAGTACGCAAGCGGCCTATGCACTCACAACCATCGAGTATGACGTGCCTTCCGCGATTCTTTGCTCGACGAATATGCGCGAGATGGGTGCCCTCGAAATTGCCAAGATCATTCACGCGGATCCAAAGAACGCTGCTCTCCAAATTATCGCTTTGGGCGACGGGAGCCAGCGCGCGCTGATGGAAGCTTTTCAAGCGGGCTGCGACGATTACATCGACCGGCAAACCGCGCCAGCAGCTATCGCCGCGCACGTGAAGAGCATCATCGTCAGCAAATCGGAGGGCTTTCAGCCAACGCAAATGCTGGCGCAGTCGGACACGAGTCTCAGTGGCAGCCTGACGCACCACGATCTCACGGGCGTCATGCAAATGCTGGGGCACGCGCACCAAACCGGCGCGCTGCACATCAATGCTGGCGAAACCGATGCCGTGCTTTTTTTTGACGCTGGGGAGATTACCCACGCGGAATGCGGCAGCCTCTTTGGCGACGAGGCGGTGATTCACATTCTGAAGGGCTGCGTGCAGGGCGGCTCCGGCGTTTACAAATTTGCTTATGGGACCACTTCACCGCAGCGCACTGTGCTGCGGTCGGCGACCGATCTGATGCTTGATGCCATGCGCGAGTTCGATGAGGGAGAACGCGACATGGCGGATAGGGAGGCGCGATGAGCGAGGCGATGACTGTTCCACCGCTGAATGAAACGGAAGCGAAGCGCACACCAACGGTTTATTTCATCGATGACAGCGCAACCATGCGTGAAGTCATCAAGATCGCGTTCCGGCGCGAGAGCATCAATGTAATCACCTGCGCGGACGCCGCGTCCGCCCTCGCCCAGTTTGAACAGAACAAGCCTGACGTCGTGATCACGGACGTGATTATGCCTGATCAGGACGGCTATTCAGTTTGCAGCCAGATCAAGCAGCATCCTGAATACGCCGGAGTTCCCGTGGTGCTGATGTCCGGCGTGGTGAACAAGAGTGTTGCGGACAAGGCCGTCGCGGTGAAAGCCGATGAATTGATTCGCAAACCCTTTCAGCCACAAGAATTGATTGGGCGCGTTAAGAGTCTACTGGAACCGAAACGTGCCGCTGATTCGCCCGTCGTGGAGCGTCCGGCAACATCCAGTGCACTTAACAGCTTGTTCGCGCCGCCACCTCCTCCGCCTGTGGCTCAGCGGCCTGCTGGCCCCGGGTCTCCCGCTGGTGAGCGGCGGACTCCGGAGTCGATCTGGCCGCGAGCGCTTGCCGAGGCATTCATCGCGCCGCGTCCGGGCGATGGAACAGCTTCTCAACAGAATTTGCAGCAGCCAGGATCGCCTTCCGGCCGGCCGGCTCCGACGGCCGCAGACATACAAAAGCTGCGTTCTGAAATCGCTCGGCTTGATCTTCTCGTCAAGAAACTGCAGACAGAAATGCAGATCGAGCGGCAATATACGCAGGCGCTCGAACTCCAAATACAAACGCTGACGCGCGTGGATTAGACGCGAGCAGAGTTGCTACTTTATAGTCTGTCTCGTCGATTCGTAATGTTGACGCTGGGAAGCTAATTCGATAACTTCCTTTTTTGCTCTTCAGGTATCCAGTCTCTGGCACGGGGGCTCTCATGAATGGCAAGAGCGGTACTTCCCTTTCGCGACGCGAGTTTGCGAGGCGCGCGGCGATCGTTTCTGCCGTATCCATGGTTCCCGCTCGCGGACTTCCAGCGGAACCGTCCCACGCCGAGCCGCCGCTGGCGCAAGTACCGGGGACGCCAGCGCTTACCCCCGAGGGCCAAGCGGAAGCGCAAGCGCGTTACCAGGCAATTCTTGCTGTTTACGGTTCGCGGTTCTCCGATCCGCAGAAAACCGATCTGCGACGGCTCTGTTTTTTGGCCCAGGAGCCCCTTGATCACCTGCGCGCGTACACGATCGAAAATGGCGACGGCCCGGCGCTGTATTTTAAACCACTCGTAGAGAGGGAAAAGAAGCCCGAAGCCGCGGCAACTCCTCGCGCACCAGGCCAAGCGGCAACAAGACCCTAAGGGAACTCCCGATGCCCGCCGAAGAGATCTTTTACCTACCGTTGACCGAGCTTGCCAAGCGCATCGAGACGAAGAAGCTTTCGCCTGTCGAGCTAACGCGGATTTATCTCGAACGCAGCACTAGACTTGGTCCGCGTTTTAACGCTTACGCACTCCTGACGCCGGAAATCGCTCTTGCCCAAGCTGCGGCCGCAGAAAAAGAGATTCAACACGGCCATTATCGCGGGCCTTTGCATGGAATACCGTATGCGGCAAAAGATCTGTTGGCAGTCAAGGGAATCCCAACGACGTGGGGAGCAAAGCCTTACGCCGATCAAGTCTTCCAATATGACGCGACGGTGATCGAACATTTGAATCGCGTGGGCGCGATTCTCATTGGCAAAGCGGCGATGATCGAGTTGGCCGGCGCGATGGGTTACCGATTTGCGTCTGCATCACTACAGGGCGCTACAAAGAATCCGTGGGACACAAAATGCTGGACCTGCGGATCGTCGTCCGGTTCCGGCGCGATTGTGGCTGCGGGCCTCGCGGCCTTTGCCATTGGAACCGAAACTTGGGGCTCGATTATTTGCCCTGCGGCTTTTTGCGGAGTCAGCGGGCTGCGGCCCACATATGGACGCGTAAGCCGTTACGGAGCGATGGCCCTTGCGCCTTCCATTGACAAGATCGGCCCATTCGCTCGCAGTGCGGAAGACTGCGCGAGGGTTTTCGCCGCGATTGCCGGGCACGACCCGAAAGATCGCAGCACGGTGCCCATCGACAAGGGCGCCTTCACCTACTCGCCGTCCTTGGACCTTAAGTCGCGGCCATTACGTGTCGGCTGGCTGACGAACGCATGGACGAAGCTGGATGCCGGAGTAGCGAAGGCTCTACTTGCTGCGGAAAAAGTGTTGCGCAAATACTTTGCGAGTGTGAGATCGGCCTCGCTTCCCGATGGGCCAATAGAAGACGCCGCAAACGTCATCATCGCGGCGGAATGCGCGGCATCGTTTCGAACGTTGATTCGTTCAGGCCGCGTCAGTGAATTGGCTGATCCTACCGGTCAAATCGCAGGATACGTGAACGAACAGTATTCGGCCGCCGATTATTCGCGCGCGCTCAGCTTCCGTGAAATGTTGCAGAAAAAAATGGTAGCATTGTTTGACTCGTTTGACGTGCTCGTGACGGCCGCTCAACCTGTTCCAGCCACGCTTCTGGAAGCCAATCTGGAAACTGATATCTCTTTTCCTGATCCGCTCGGCGCAATCGGCAATCTGTGCGGGCTTCCGGCGCTTTCAGTGCCGTGCGGCTTCACGGAAAACAATCTTCCCGTTGGACTGCAATTCGTGGGACGGGCGGGCGACGACTTTGCCGTGATTCAAGCGGCGCGGACATTCCAGCTTCACACCGAGTGGCATCGCAAACATCCAAAGATTGTTTAGTCTTCCAAAAACAATCTAAGCGAAATGCGTAGCCTAGTTGCTGCGTGGAACGTTGAGGGCCTCTCGCACCGCGCGCAATATACTGCCGCGGCTGAAAGGTTTGGTGAGGAGAAGCATATTGGCGTCGGCTTGCGTAGTTTCCGCGGCGGTCTGTTCGCTATAGCCGGACATATAGACAACGCCAATACCCGAATGCTGGTGCTGTAGTCGCCGCGCCAGCTCTTTGCCGGTCATGCCGGGCATAACCATGTCGGTCACTAGCAGGTCGATGGCTGCCTTGTGTTCGGATGCAAGGCGAAGCGCCTCAGCGCCGTTGAGCGCTTCAATGACGGTGTAGCCGCCGGATTCCAGAAACTCGCGTGCCACTTCGCGAACGTCCTGTTCGTCTTCCGCGAGCAAGATTGTTTCCGTGCCACGCGGCGCTTCCGCAAACGGCAGAGGCGCGCTGCCTCTGTCTTCGGGCTGGTTTACGCGCGGAAGATAGATTTTAAAGGATGTCCCTTTTCCAACCTCGCTGTAGACCCAGACGAAACCACCGCTCTGCTTCACGACGCCATAAACTGTCGCGAGACCGAGACCCGTCCCTTTCCCGGGTTCTTTTGTCGTGAAGAAAGGCTCGAAGATGTGCGCCTGCGTCTCCGCATCCATTCCAGTGCCTGTGTCCGAGACAGCGAGCAGCACGTAGCGCCCGGCCTTAACGATCGGGTGAGTCGTGTTATACGTGCGGTCGAGGTCGGCATTCGAAGTTTCAATGATCAGCCTGCCGCCCGACGGCATGGCGTCCCGCGCGTTCACAGCTAGATTCATGATGATCTGTTCCATCTGGCTGGCGTCAGCGCGAATCTTGCCTAGATCTTGCGCCATGCGAATTCCCAACTCGACATCTTCGCCAATCAGACGCGGCAGAAGCTTGCCCATATCCTCGACCACGCCGTTCAGACTCATAACCCGCGGCTGGAGAACCTGCATTCGGCTGAAGGCGAGAAGTTGTTTTGTCAGCGCCGTAGCGCGGTCCGCCGCGCGATCGATCTGCGAGATTTTTCTCGATATACCGTCCGCGGGAGGCAGTCCATTCATCAAGAGTTCTGTATGGCCTTTGATGACCATCAAAAGATTGTTGAAATCGTGTGCCACGCCGCCGGCGAGGCGTCCCACAGCTTCCATCTTTTGCGCCTGACGAAGCTGCTGCTCCAGGAGATGGCGCTCGCTGATGTCCTGCGCTACGACCAGACGCACTCTCCGCCCGGCATAGTCGAACTGGTGGGAAATCAACTCCACCTCAAAATCCTTTCCGTCCTTCTTGCGATGTTTGCATACGCCTTGGTAAGGAACGGCCGCGCCATCTTTTTGAGGGCGCACCTCGAGAGTGGCGCTCTTCTCCTCTGACCGAATGTCTACCATGCTCATGCGGCTGAATTCTTCCGATGCAAAACCGTACTGCCGCACTGCGGCATCGTTTACTTGGATAAACTGCAGAGTCTCGTCGTCCATCACCCATGTAGGGAGCGGATTGTGCGAGAAAAGAAGCCGGAAGACGGATTCGCTCTTGCGCAGGGCTTCCTCGGAACGGCGCCGCTCAATCGCAAGCGCAATGTGACCGCCGACGGAATCAAGAAACTCGAGGTCTCGCATGTCGTAAGCGCTTTCGTTCTGATAGTGCTGGACTACGAGAACGCCGATCGTTGCTCTCGGAGTTTTTAGTGGCACTCCCAGCCAAGCGGGCGAAGGCGAGCCAACCAGTTCCACCTCTCCCTGCTGCGCAAGACGGTCGAACTCAGACTGAGGAATAAGCATGGCGCTGCCGGTGCGGAAAACAAACGCGGTACAACTTCGCCCAACTTTCTGGGGAGGAGGCGCTATATCAAACTGATCTACAAAAAAGGGAAAGTAAAAGGTGTCTTCGTTGGGATTATGGAGAGCAACAAAGCAATTCTCGGCATAGAGGACCTTTTTCAGCGCTTGGTGGATGCCGTCGAGCAACTGGTCCAGGTTGGCCGTCTGATTTAAGGCGTGGACGACTTCCGAGATAACCTGCCGCTCGGCTTCCATGCGATGCACTGCCGTAACATCGAAAAAACTCGCCACTAACCCATCCACGGAAGGATTTTTCAAACAGCTGCTGATGGTGGCCTCGAACCAGCGCCATTCCCCCGTCTTATTCCGCAAGCGGCAGCGCCCTTTCCGGGCGCCATTGGGAACTTCGGCTAGTCCGCGAAGACGATCTCGCATCTCTTCTAAATCGTCAGAGTGCACGAAATCTGTGAGACTTCTTCCGACGAGTTCATCAGGACGCAAGCCGAGGGCGCGGGTGGATCCTCCATTTGCATGAAGGACGATGCCTTCCGCGCTGAGAATGGCAAGCAGTTCGTGGGCGCAGTCGAGCAGTGTGGAGAGCTGCTCCGGAGTGGCCGCTATACTTGGTTCGAGAGAATGGCGTTGTGACATAGGTCGCTGCTAGTGTAAACGTTTTCGTACCCCAAGGGACCGCGGTGGATGCAAGCTCCTCCGCCTTACGATCGCGTTCTAGAACGACCTTCTGGTCTGTGGATTGACGAAACGACTTTATCATAACGGATTTGGGATGCCTGGCTAGGACCTAGGACAGGTTGTGTTGCGAAAACATGACTGTACCGAGGTACAGGTTAGTCGCTTAAGCTGGCGCGGCCAACTCGGCCCACTTTTCCCTCCACCGCGAGCGTGCTACCCTCCCATTCGCTTCGGATCAATTCTTGCTGTCTTGAGGCATGGACTCTCGAAAATATTCGTTAGGTGTCAGGAGGCAGTGTGCCAACACATGACATTTGGAAAGACATGTTCGTAATGGGACTTCCCCTGTTGGAGAAAATCCTCCGGCCAATTATCGTTTACGCGTTTTTGGTAGTCGGCCTCCGGCTCTCCGGGAAGCGAGAGCTTGTACAGCTCAATCCGTTCGACCTTGTAGTGTTGCTGACTCTTTCAAACACCGTGCAAAACGCGATCATCGGCGATGATAATAGCGTCTCCGGCGGCCTGATCGGGGCCACTTCCCTGCTCATCATCAACTATCTCGTGGTGCGCTTTCTCTATGGCCACAGCAAGCTGGAAGAGGTCGTGGAAGGGCGAGCCGACGTCTTGATTGAGAACGGAAAAGTGAAAGCTGAGAGGTTGAAGAAGGAGTTGATCACCATGCCGCAACTCGAAGCCGCGGCAAGGAGACAAGGTTTTGAGTCCCTCGAGAACGTCGACAAATGCATTCTCGAGCCGAGCGGAACACTATCCTTCGTGGGGAAAAAGCCCGCCACCGAAGACCTCCGTCACCAGGAACTGCTAGGCCGCATGGAAAAGCTCATGGAAGAAATTGTGCGGCTGAGAGGTTCAAAACCACCAGCGCGGGCTTAGCCGGCGCGACTTAGCAGGGTCTCATCCTGGAAGCACTAAAATGCAGTCAGGGCAAATTCGACGCCGCCTGCACCAAAAAAGCAGTCAGTGCAAACGCAACCCCTCCTGCTCCGATCAGCATTCCCGCAATCCAGTATCCTCGGCGTTTGGTAAGTAGTGTCATCGAGCAAATCACCAGGCCAACCTCGATGAGACCCTCGCCCCCATCAAAGCGGTCCGCACGCCGGCTGATCAAGTCTCGTTCCTTTTCCAAATCCTTAGCTTTCTCGCTGATGTCGTCTTTTTCTCCCTCGTAGCGTTCCACTTCTTTTTTGTATTTCTCGTGCAATGCTTCAGCTTTCTCCTTGTCCGCTGGAGCGAGCGCGCTAAGGATGTCCGCAATGCCTTGCACCTCATGCAAGCGAATATTTTTCGCCTGATAGTAAGCCCATTGATCCGTGGCCTGGGATTGCAGCAGCAACTCTTCCGTATGGGCGCGATGGCCGAGCAGTGTTACCGCCGCTACGAGTACGGCAAGAATAGAAATGGTGACCGAAACAGGAATCAGAAACGGATTTTCTCCGTGCTCCTCATGCGCTTCTGGCAGTTCTATACCCTCAGGCATGGTTCAGAGTCTCCTTTGAGAATTAGGTTTCCGGTTCTGCTGCAATGGCCTTCAAGCAATCTCGAGCGGCCGCGATCGTCCGCGAAATGTCTTCCAACGTGTGAGCCGCAGAAATAAACGCAGCTTCAAATTGCGATGGCGCGAGAAAGATGCCGTGATCCAACATCTCGCGAAAAAATCGCGCATAGCGTTTTGTGTCGGACCGCTTCGCGTCACTGTAGTTCCTCACCGGCTCGGCAGTGAAAAAGAGCGTCGCCAAAGATCCCGTCGCATTGATCTGACCGGGAATTCCAGCTTCGGTCAGCGCCTGGCGCAGCCCCGCCACGAGCCCTTGAGAGTGCTCCTGGATGCCTTCGTAGAGTCCGGGACGGGTGAGTTGCTTAAGAGTGGCAATTCCGGCGCGCATCGCCAAAGGATTTCCCGCAAGCGTACCAGCCTGATAGATGGCCCCCAGCGGCGCCACATGATTCATGATTTCCGCGCTTCCGCCGTACGCCGCAACGGGCAAGCCTCCGCCAATAATTTTGCCAAGCGTTGTCAGATCAGCCTGCACTCCGGCAAGTTGCTGCGCCGCGCCGAAATGCATGCGAAATCCGGTGATCACTTCGTCGATGACGAGCAGCGCGCCGTTGCGCTTGGTAATTTCGCGCAACCCTGCCAGAAATCCGGGGGCTGGCTCAACGACGCCCATGTTCGCAGCGATCGGTTCGATGATGACCGCCGCGATCTTATCCTTTTGTATAGAGAAGAGCCGTTCCACCGCGGCCAAATCATTGTAAGGAGCGTTCAACGTCAGCTCAGCAAGCGCTTGTGGTACTCCCGGGCATTCCGCAATTCCCAAGGTGGCAAGCCCCGACCCTGCTTGCGAAAGAAAACTGTCCGCGTGGCCGTGATAGCAACCCTCAAACTTCACAATAAAATCGCGCTTGGTCACTCCACGCGACAGACGCACGGCGCTCATCGTCGCTTCCGTGCCGCTGGAAACGAAACGAATCTTCTCGATCGAAGGAATCGCTTGCGTAATCAAAGTGGCGAGTTCGACTTCAAGCTCCGTCGTCGCGCCATAACTCGTTCCGCGCCGCGCTTGGTCAGCAATGGCTTCCGTCACCGAGGGATTTGCGTGCCCCAGCAGCATGGCGCCCCACGAACAGACGTAGTCGAGCAATTCGTTCCCGTCGGCATCGTAAAGGTATTGTCCGTTGCCGCGCTCGATGATGAGCGGCTCGCCTCCCACGGAGCGAAACGCCCGTACAGGGCTGTTAACGCCGCCAACGAGTATTTTTTCCGCGCGTTCGAAAATCTGCCGCGAACGTCGCCGTTCGACTTTCGATTTAGTGGGTGTCGCGCTCATGCAATTTCGACCAAAACCATCATGCCTTTAACCATCGCGCAGCATCCTTGGCGTGATACGTCAAGATAATGTCAGCTCCCGCACGTTGAATTCCCGTCAGAATTTCCAGCACGACTCGCTTTTCGTCCAACCAGCCTTTTTGCGCAGCCGCCTTGACCATCGCGTACTCTCCACTGACGTTGTATGCCCCCACGGGAACGTCAAACGCATCGCGCACCTGACGGATCACGTCAAGATATGGCAACGCGGGCTTCACCATGACGATGTCCGCGCCTTCTTCCAAATCCAGCGCGACTTCTTTCACCGCCTCGCGCGCATTCGCGGGATCCATCTGATAGCTGCGACGGTCGCCGAATTGCGGCGCCGAATCCGCTGCTTCGCGAAAAGGCCCGTAGAAGCCCGAACAATACTTTGCGGCATAGGCCAGAATGGCGATGTCGCTAAATTTGTGTTCATCGAGTGTTTCCCGAATAGCAGCCACACGCCCATCCATCATGTCGGAAGGCGCGACGATGTCCGCGCCGGCGCGCGCATGCGACAATGCCTGCGCCGCAAGAATGGGAAGCGTCGCGTCATTCGCAACCTCTCCATCTTCGATCACGCCGCAGTGTCCATGATCCGTGTATTCGCACAAACAAACATCAGTAATGACCAGCAGTTTCAAATTTGCTTTTCGAATCGCCTCAATCGCTCTCTGCACTACGCCCTGCGCCGAAGTCGAAATCGTGCCGCGCGCATCTTTGGACTCAGGCAGCCCAAAAAGAATAACGCCGGGTATGCCCAGCGATTCGACCTCGCGGCACTCCTCGACGATCTGATCCACGGATTGCTGGTGAACTCCGGGCATGGAGCCAACTTCCTTACGAACCTTTGTGCCCGGACACACAAACATCGGATAGATCAATCCAGCGGCCGTTACCCGCGTCTCGCGTACCAATCCACGCAGTGCTTCACTTCGCCGCAAACGCCGTGGCCGCTGAATAGGAAAGCTCATTCGTCCTTCGCTCCAACCACCGACCGTCTCTTCGTGCGCGCCAAGTGCCCCTCTAGGGTTTCGACGATTGCGCGTGTCGTGGTATCCGTTGCCCTTGCAATCCTCTGTACACCAGCGCTGCTCAACGCAGCCGAGGTTGCGTGCCCGATGGCCACCATCACCGCTCTCCCCGGCACGGTTGCCAATCGTTCCTGTCCTAGAAGTTCGAGAAAGTTTTGCACCGCGCTCGGGCTGTAAAACAAAATACCATCAACTCCCTCTCTAAGGCTTTCCTGTAACTTATTTCGATCCGTGCTGCCCGGTGGCAAATTCCTGTAAGCCACGACTTCAGTCACCAGTGCCCCGCTTCGTCGCAGCGCCACTGGCAAGTCCAGATTCGCACGGTCGCTTCGCGGTAAGAGCACTTTTTTGCCGCGCAACTCTCCGCCAAGTTCGCGCGCAAGTCCCGCTCCACTGTGTTCCGCCGCCACAAACTCCACGGAAAATCCTGCAGCTTCTGCCGCGCCCGAAGTGGCTGGACCTACCGCCGCGGCAGGCGGCAACTTCGCTAGCGCATCCAGAGCACGACCGAGTTCTTCTCCGCGCCTTTCCACCGCCTGAACCGCATTTGCGCTCGTAAACAGTATCCAATCAAATGTTTCAATCGTGCACAACGCTGCGTCCAGCTCATCGTAATTTTCAGGGGGAGCAAACGAAACCAACGGCAAAAGTTTGACTATTGCGCCTCGAACCTTCAGCTCCTCGCATAGCTGGTTGCTTTGCGCCGCGGCGCGAGTAACGATGACGACTTTTCCATTGAGCGGAGATGCGATCGCGTCAGCCACGTTGACGGGTCACCTCTTCAAGGATGCTCTGCGCCCCCGCTTCCATCAACAAGTTGGCCATGTGGCCGCCGAGCTCCGCAGCCTTTTCCGGCTCTGACGTCGCTCGCTGCTTTACATACTGCAGCCCGTCCACGGAACATACACACGCTTCCAGCACAAGTTCACCGCGCTCAATCCGCGCCCACGCGCCAAGCGGCACCTGGCAGCCACCGTGAAGCGCAGCCAGCAAGGATCGCTCGGCGATAATGGCAGTCCGCGTTTCGGCATCGTCAAGCCCGCCAACTATGTCTGCCGCTTCTGTGTCTTTCAGCCGGCATTCGACAGCAATCGCTCCCTGACCCACGGCCGGCAGAAAAACTTCAGGAGACAGAGTCTCCGTAATGCGACCGCTCCAGCCCAGCCGGTCGAGCCCCGCCTTGGCGAGCATCACCGCTTCGTACTCTCCGCTCTCTACTTTCCGTAAACGCGTATCCACATTTCCGCGCAGATCGCGAACGTCCAAATCAGGCCGAATATGCCGAAGCTGCGCCTGGCGTCGAAGACTCCCAGTGCCCACTCGCGCGCCCTGTCGCAGATTCGCGAGCGTCGCACCGTTCGCGCCAACCAGGCAGTCTCGCACGTCTGCACGCCGGCACACCGCCGGAAACATCAGCCGCGATGGCGTATCCGTCGGAACATCCTTGACGCTGTGCACCGCGAGATCAATCGATTCATCGAGAAGCGCTTCTTCCAGTTCCTTGATGAAGATTCCTTTCCCGCCGATTTGCGCCAGTGAAGACGTCTGCAGCTTATCGCCCGAAGTCTTGATAATGACGATTTCGGTTTCCACCCCAGCGTTCGCGAAGAGTTGTTTGCGAACAAATTCTGCCTGCCATTTCGCAAGCACGCTGCCGCGCGTGCCGATACGCAGGTGTCTCACGGCTTCTCCCGGTTCGACAGGAAAAGATCGCGCAGCGCTTCCACGTTTTGGATTTTGCGCCGAAGTTCTTTCTCACCGCGCAGCCGTTCCGCCGGTTCCAGCAAAAGCTTCTCCAGCAATTCGTCCATCATGGATTCCATGCGTTCCCTCTCCCCCGCGCCCAGGTGGTTCATGGAGTCCATGCGTGCGCGAATGAACGCTTCTCTTTCCTCGCGCAATCGCGCACGAAGTGCATCTACCAATCCAACCAATTCCACGCTCGCCTGCCAGGAGAGAAATTTACCGACGTGCTCGTCCACGATCGTTTCGGCGCGCGGCACTTCACTCTCCCGCGCATGCCGGTTCTGCTCCACGATCTCCGTGAGGTCGTCGACGTTGTACATGTAAATGTTGTAGAGTTCCGCGGAAGAGGCTTCGATGTTGCGCGGCAGTCCCAAATCCATCAGGAAAAGCGCACGGTTGCCGCGCGCAGACATGGCCGCCTGAAGAATCTCGCGGCGCAAAACAGGCTCTTCCGAAGCGACCGAGGAGACCACCACATCCGCCACTGTCAACGCTGTTTCCCATTCGCCCCATCCAACAACTTTTCCTCCGACGCGCAGCGCTAGCTCATCAGCACGCTCACGGGAACGGTTCATAATGAATAGCCGGGCGATGCCGCGATCTCTCAGCTGATTGACCACCTGCTCGCTGATCGTTCCTGCTCCGAGCACAAGCGCACTTCGGTCATTCATTTTGCCGAAGATCCGTTCCGCGAGCTTTA
Organism: uncultured Acidobacteriota bacterium; assembly: GCA_963833345.1. Taxonomy (GTDB): domain Bacteria; phylum Acidobacteriota; class Terriglobia; order Acidiferrales; family UBA7541; genus Acidiferrum. The sequence continues at coordinate 909,185 of CAWHXI010000002.1, forward strand.
CGCCAGCAGAAGCTACGGACATCGGCCGTGTCCCCAATTCCGTTTCCGCGCGCACGCGCTTTCCGACTTCTAGCGCTCCTTGAAACAATCGGTTCAGCACCGGTCCGGTAGCTCCATATTCGTGCGCGTAGCGATACGCTTCGCGCACCTGTCCCAGAATTTCGGCTTCGCCGAGAAGCATAGAATCCAGGCCCGCGGACACACGGAAAAGGTGCCGCACGGCAGCTCGGTCATAGTGATGATAGAGCGACACGCTGAGCACATCCGCCTGCACGGCATGAAATTCGCTTAGAAAAGAAGACAATCCCGGCGCGCATTCATGCGAACTTTCCGGCGGCACACCATAAATCTCGCTGCGGTTGCATGTCGAAAGCACCAGCGTCTCTTGCAGGATTCCTCTCGAGCGCAGCTCTTCCGCCGCCTTCCGCGACTGTTCCGCCGTAAAAGACACCCGCTCGCGCACCTCGACCGGCGCCGTACGATGGTTCAATCCGACGAGAACGATTTCCATGCTGCGGCCGCTCTCCTAAAAGTAACGATGACTCTGCGAAAGATACAGATTCACCACAGTAAAACTCATCACCACGACAAAAAAATTAAAGATGCACAGCCGTGACGCCCGCGCTCCGCGCCACGAAGCCGTCCGCGCCAAGTGAAAATAAAGCACATAGAGAAGCAGCACCAGCAGAGTGATTACATATTTGGGATCGTAATACCAGATTTGCCCGCGCAGCCTATCGACCCACACGAATCCTAGCGCTGTCCCTATCGCGATCGACACCAACCCAACCAGCACGCTAGACCGGCTCATGCGTTCGAGAAGCTCCAGCGGCGGAAGCCGCCAAACTACACTGCCGAGTTTGCGGCTCCTCAAAAGGCGCTCCTCGCCCAGAAAAATCAAGCTGAATACGAACGAAAGCGCAAACGCCGCATAGGCAAGAATGCTTAATGTGACATGAAAAGCAAAGATGACTCCCTTGGCGGGGGCGGGAGACAGTCGATCCGCAGGCGCCAGATGTGCCGCAACAAAAAATACAATGATAAAGGGTAAGACGAACGCTCCCACGGACCGCTGTCGATGAAAAAGTTCGAGCCCCAAATAGGTCAGCGCAAGAAGCCACCCAAAAAGCGACATCGACCCATACAGGTCGTGATAAGGAACGGTGTGCAAGCCGCGCGACCGTTCCAGCAGCGCGAAATAGTGCGCGACAAGCCCCAGCCCGAGCAGTAGCGTAGCCAACCGCCCGGCAATCTCCTTCCCAGTGCTCAGGAAGCGAAGATATAGAGCCAGACTTCCGCCGTAGGCAACAACCGTGAGAATAAAGAACAAGCCTTTCATAAACTCTACAAGCCTATTTTTTCCGCAGCCGGACCACGCAACCACGGCCGCACTACCATCGAGCTCAGTGATTTCCGCGTTACCCAGAGTATAGCCCACCCAAGAGGCGGGTCGCACGATCCTTGCCTCGTTCTGCAATCATCGCCCGGATTTGCTATCCTCTTCGTCTGGCGCAATATGACCGAGACCTCCGCTCCTCTCAATCGAAAGGACTTGTTGCTCCGCGCTTGCCGCGGGGAATCCGTTCCGCGTCTTCCCGTTTGGATGATGCGCCAAGCCGGCCGTTACCTCCCCGAATACCGCGCCATTCGCGCAAACCATGCCTTTCTAGAGGTTTGCAAGACGCCCGATCTCGCCGTCGAAGTCTCTTTGCAGCCCTTTCGCCTGCTCGGAGTTGACGCGGTCATCGTTTTCTCGGACATTCTTATCCCCGCTGAGGCCATGGGCTTAAAGCTGGAGTTGGGCGATGCTGGACCCAACTTGCCGGAGCCAGTTCGCTCGAAGCGCGATGTCGAAAAACTGAAACTCTTCGACCCGGAAATCGACACGGGATTTCTTCCAGAAGCCATTCGCCGCATCGTCCGCGAGGTCGGCCCCACTGTTCCCGTTTTGGGCTTTGCCGCGGCACCCTGGACACTCGCCTGCTACATGGTCGAAGGCCGTACCAAAGAAGGCTTTGCCACGGTGAAAAGCTTCCTGCTTCATGAACCGGCCACCTTTCGCGAGCTGCTGCATCGCATCGCGCAAGCGACTATCCCCTACTTGCAAGCTCAGATCGCAGTCGGCGCCGCCGCCGTCCAGTTATTCGATACGTGGTGCGGCGAACTCGCTCTGAGCGATTACGAGGAGTTTGTGCTTCCTGCAACGCAGGAGATCATTTCTGGTTTGGGCAGCGCGACTCCCATCATCTATTACACGAAAGCCTCTCACCACCTTCTGCCGGCCGTAGCCCGCTCCGGCGCAAGTGTCCTAAGCGTTGACTGGCGCGTCGATATGCACGCGCTTCGCGAAAAGCTCGGACCACGCATTGCTTTGCAAGGAAACGTCGACCCCGCCATTCTTTTCGGCCCGCCGGATGAGATTCGCCGCGCAACCCAAGAAGCGATGGCGGCACTCGGCGGAGCAGGTCACATCCTCAATCTCGGCCACGGGATCTTACAGCACACTCCGGTCGAGAATGCTCAGCTCTTTATCAAGACCGGCCAGCAAACTTTGCTGCAGGAAGCTGTAGCTGCGGGGCTTACCCTACCCTCTACGCGTGGAACCGCATAGTGATGCCAGCAAATCCAAGTTTTCAAAGCATGCGCGAAGAGCTTCACGTCAGCGAAGAATTCCTCGCCCGCTACAACCGTCCCGGGCCCCGCTACACCAGCTATCCCACCGCGCCCGTTTGGAACGATTCCTTCGGCCCCGCGGACCTGGAAAGAGTCCACGAAGAAGCCGATCGCGCCAAATCCCCTGTCTCCCTCTACATGCACATCCCCTTCTGCGAAAGCCTCTGCCTTTTCTGCGCGTGCAACGTCATCATCCAAAAAAATAAAGTGGTCTCCCCGCCCTACCTAGAAATCCTAAAGCGCGAAATCACTAGCGTCAGCGGTGCCGTCTCCGAAGACCGCCAGGTAGTCCAATTCCACTGGGGCGGCGGCACTCCCACCTATTTAACTCCCCCGCAAATCGAAGATCTCTTCGGCTTCACCAGGGATCACTTCACCTTCTCCCCCGACGCCGAGATCGGCATCGAAGTCGACCCTCGTGTCACCAGCCGCGAACATCTCGAAACGCTTCGCAAGTTAGGCTTTAATCGCCTAAGCATGGGCATCCAGGATTTTCACCCGCTAGTCCAAAAAACAATAAATCGCGTCCAACCGTACGAGCTCACTGCTGCCCTCATCCAGTCCGCCCGCGACCTCGGCTTCGATAGCGTCAACGTCGACCTAATCTACGGTCTCCCCTACCAAACAGCCGAAACCTTCGCCCACACCGTCGACCAAATCCTCACGCTCACCCCCGACCGCGTCGCCCTCTTCAGCTACGCCCACGTCCCCTGGCTCAAAAAGCAGCAAAATTCCTTCGAAGGCCATCTCCCCGAAGGCATGCAAAAATTCGAAATCTTCCGTACCGGCCTCCTCAAATTCCTCGAAGCTGGCTATCTCTACATCGGCATGGACCACTTCGCCAAACCCGGCGACGAACTAGCCGTCTCGCAGCAAAATCGCACCCTCCATCGCAATTTCCAGGGCTACACCACCAAAGCTGGCGCCGATCTCTACGGCATGGGCATCACCGCCATCAGCGGCATCCAAAACGCCTATGCCCAAAATCAGCGCGACATCCCCAGCTGGGAAAAAGCCGTCAACGAACGCGGCATCGCCACCATGCGCGGCTATCACCTCTCCGAAGACGACCGCCTTCGCCGCACGGTCATCAGCCGCCTCCTCTGCCACACCATCGTCCTGAAAAGTGAAATCCAGCAAGAATTCGGAATCGATTTCGACCTCTACTTCGCCGACGAACTCGCCCGGCTAGAGCCCTTCCGCGATGACGGCCTGGTCCTCCTCGATCCCAACGAAATCCGCACCACCCAGCTAGGCCGCATCTTCATCCGCAACCTGGCCATGATCTTCGACCCCTACCTAGAAAAGCAGCACCTCAACGCCAAACCCCTCTTCTCCAAAACCCTTTAGTCCATCATCAAGGTCCCCACGCTCAACGCCGCTGGCTCGCACGACAGTTTGCGCTAACCGCAGCATTAATCAGACATATAGCGGGTAGCCCGACTGCGACTCTCTTGCATGTGGCTCAAAATGAATGGTTTGAAGGAAACAGGAGGATGATGCGAGAGCGTTTAAGTCTGGGTCTAACCGTAGCCTTCAACGAGAGTTTGACGACATCGCCTGGGGCAGCGAGGGCGAAAACGCGTGCTATCGGAACACGCCTCGCCGTTTAGTAGGCAAGCCGAAAAAGGAGATCGCAAGCTGCTCCCGTACATAGCCCAGAAAATGGCCGGAACGAACTCTCGTCGAAAGGAGGCAAGCAACTAATCCCTCCCAACGGGGTTTAGGATTGACTACACTCAAGAAAGTTACTACAACGGACCAGGGAAGTTGATTAGATAAGGGTTTTTCCCACACTGAAGTGGGGCTGCAAGGGGTGACGAAATGCACGTTCCCTGCCCTGACTGCAACAGCACCAATCTCCAGAAAGTCCCTCTGGCTTGCGAAGAAGTGCTCTACCGGTGTGACAAACGCGCGCTACCTCCACCGCGTTTTGGTCGAGATCCGTGGTCCGGGTGCTCTCGTAAGGGCCTCGATAACCAATGGCACAATGCAGAAGACGCTCACCGCACAAGGCGCTGGGATGGCGACTCGTCGAATCTGCAGGAATACTTCAACGCGCTCGTTGTCCTCCGAACCTTTCGTCATTCAAATCCCCGTCGTGACGGCCGCTTCTAAACGTCTGCTGGCCGCACGCCAGCAAAATCGTGCTGGCGGGTAGAGCCTTTCGAGCCGAATCATGAAATGGAGTGAACACGAACGAGCTAGGCCCAACCTTGCTGGACTCGCGTCTCCAGTGCAACAGGCCGAGATGAAATTGCTCCTGGCCGGCAGGTGGCCGCCGCTCAAACCGTTGCCGGTATTCAAGTATGAAACGGATGAGTATCGCGCCTCGATTGATTTCGACAAGATGCGCGGAGAGTGGGTCTGTCACAAAACATCTTTACCATCCAACAAGGTTCAGGAATTCCGTGGTGGATTAACAGAAATAACCATGGCATTACCCCACGGTCAAGCAGAAGTGTTCGCCGAATGTGCCGCGCCCGAGCAGCAAGAACAAGAATTGGAGAAGGACGCCAGTCGTCGTCTCCAGGCCATTCTTGAGTGGAAAGAGAATTATGAGAACGGCGCGCTCTATTCTGGCCTGCGGAACTACCTTTCCGAAAGCCAGCAAGGCGAAATTGACGACATCATCCGACTGACTCTTACTGCTCGGCAGCTTCAGTTCAGCCCGAAGAATGTTGCGTACGTCTTCGACGCGCTTTCGAAGGCTGGCGGCAAGCTGGCAACACTCATAGAAATCGCGCAGCGGAATAAGACGGAGAAGGGAGCGGACGTACCAGCAAGAGCGGAAGCAGCTGCACCCGACGGCGAACGCCATGTGTCGGTCGATGCGATTCATCCCACGCGCGACCGCCGCCTTCAGATGCGCACCACTCCTGCCTCCCGTGCGTACGTTGAGCTCGGCGGTGCCAATGGCGGCTTCGTGGTCAATATAAGTGAGACGGGCATGGCTATTGCCGCAGCCGACCCCCTTGTAGTAGATGGCGAGCTCCCACTCATTCGCTTTCAATCGCCCAGCTCTGGGCAGAGCATCGAAGTCTCCGCGCAGATTGTGTGGCTAGCGGAATCGAAAAAAAGCGCGGGCATTCAATTTGTCGATCTCACCGCCGAAGCCCGCAATCAAATTTCAAATTGGATCTCGTTCGAAACGTCACCACCGGAATTTGAAGGCTTAACGCCAGCGCCTGTTGAGAGCCTAATCCCCGCAACCCTCAAAAGCTTCCCAGAGGAGTCAACTGGAAATGTTTTCCCTGAGCAAGCACAACCCTCCTCGTCCGAATTGATCGCGCGCACCGCGTCTCAAGCATCGAAGATCGTGACGCCTGAGATTCCCGATGCGAACCCGCCATCGCTTATCGAAGATCTCCAGGAAAAAGCGCAAGGCCGCACTCCAGTCGCCGGTTTTGCACCGCGAGTTCGAACAGGCAGAGTCGAGTCGTCAGCGAATCGCATCGAGAACTCGCCTTCACGCTTATATGTTCTCGAAATATCCTGGTTTCACGTCGCCGCAGTAGTGTTTTTGCTCGCTGTGGTTAGTCTCACCGTTGGGCTCACAGTGGGGCGCGTCCCACTCGGAAAACATCTCCCAGACGCTCCGAAATCAACATCGGCTGTTGATGCCACGTCACCCACACTGCCCAATCGCCCAAGCGAAACGACTTCGCTAACTTCCACTCCACCGGCGGCAAATACCTTCGTTTCGCCTGCCGTAAATGCGCCAGCACCGGCGACATCCGGATCGCGCTCAGGAAGCCCGTCTGCTAATCCTGAAGCCAGTCCAGAGCGCAGTGGCTCGACCGGTCTAATCGCGCGAAACGCACCGCCACCCGAGAATTCCCAACCCGCACATTCAGACAGGACTATCGGCCCAATAAGTGGCGCACCGGCGAACCTCGTCCCACGCAGGGCAACGCCTGCAACTCGCGCGGCGCGCTACCTGTCACCGCCTTCCACAATCCTTGTCAGGGGCCCAGGCGATGGTAGCAAACCGTTCAGGCTGACTTTGCCGGAAGAACCGATCGCCGCCTCCTCTTCGTTCGCGATGACCTCGCAACTTTCTGTTCTGGTTGCTCCTGAGCCCGGATCAGCGGCAACTCATGAACCTTCTCGATTGCAACCTGGTGGGGTTGTCTCCTTCGTGTGGCCTCGTTATCCAAAGCCGGGGGCTCGACATGGATCGTCAGAAACCGTAAAGGTCCGTACAACCATCGGAGAGCTCGGCCAAGTGCTGGATATAAAGCTCGTGAACGGCTCGACCTCTCTTCTTCCTGCTGCAATGAGCGCCATTCGCCAGTGGCATTACAGGCCCACTCTCTTGAACAAGAAGCCTGTCCAAGCTCAACAGGACGTCACGATAGAATTTCTGCCGCCACGGTATTTGTCGCACGTCTCCACTCAACATCCGTCGCGCAACTAGCGGCAGTTTGGAACGTCGATTTTGCCGGGCCCCGGGCGCGGTATCCCTGCGGTTTCTAGGGGGCGGGTGTTGCACCATGAGCATGGCGGGTGGTGTCTACAAATGCAGCGTAATCCCTCGCCCCAACACGAAAATGAAAAACAGCGACAAACCCGCGGCAACGATGACCCACACATAATTCCTGCCAATGCTTTCGGATCCTCGCTCAGGAACGGTTCCTCGCGGAATGTAGTACATCAACCACAGAAGCCCGGAGTGTGCGCCAGCCGCTGCTGGCAGTGCGGATTGCCACATCAGCTGAATTCCAATCGGATTCAAGAGTCCAGCCACACTTAAAAGCACCACCGCCGAAAAGTAAGGAATCCACGTGAGTTTCCGCAGCCGCCGTAGATCGTTCCTGGGAACTCCCACGTACCGAACCAGCCCTGTGCCCACCACCAGTACCGCGCCGAAGTACGAAGCTATCCCAACGACCACGAGCAGCGACCGCCATAACCAGTGCGCGGGCAAGCCATCAATGACGGCCGCCCAATCGCCGAAATTCGTGACGCCAGAAAAGAAAAAATACCCCGTGCCCGCAAAAAGATTGAACGCAAGACTCGTCAGCAAAAAAAACCGCAATCGAACCGATCCGCGCGTCACCCTGCGCAGGGCAATCCAAAAGACCAAGCCCGCCGCCAGGTTCGCCAGCGTTCCCCCCGCCGCAACCAGTCGCGAGTCGAATACGCTCGACCACGCCACAGTCGATACCACACCGGACTTTGCGCCCATGAGCAAAGCCACCGCAGCATGACCCAACCCCTCATGCACCACATCGCCAAGCATCTCCGCCACAAAGCTGATCGCACATACCGTCAGCACGTCGTCGTTCGCCGGCTCCGATACGGGGCTAACCTTCTCCGCCATGTCTCTTTCCATTGGCATTCACGCAACCTGCTACCATGGATCACATCTCTTGAGGTTCGAGGAAGAGACTAGCAGGAAAATGGCGCCAAGATTCTCACTATTGAAAACGAGAACCTCGCAAATCACATGATTGCATAACAATGTTGGCTCCTCGACGCGAGTAGAGCCGATTTTTCAAAGGTGCCTTGCAAAAAGTCGAGGCCGGAAGAGTTCGAGCGAGAAGCGAATACAGCAGTGAATTCTGCTGGAGCAACCGTGAGTTTTTTCAGGTATGGGGAGATCTATCAGTCCGATGCGGGAAGAAGCAAAAGCGGGGAGCGACCCAAGGATCGCCCCCCGGCTCATCGTTCCGATGAGTCTCCAGCTGGTTATTCCTCGGCGAGTTGCTCTCCAGCAGAGCTCGCCTCCGCTTCACCAGCCGAGCTTCATGCTGAAGGAGAAGAGGAAGTTTGAGAAGGAAAAATCCATGGAACGGCATGTGTGCCAATTCGAAACTGCTCCTCTCAACAGAGGGGTTCACCCCAGTAGACTGTGGTTTATTGATGACCGCCGCTCGGGAGAAGGGAGCCGAACATGATGCTTATAGGGGTAGATTACCACCCGAGCTTTCAGACGATTGCATTTGTGATGGAAGAGACTGGTGAGTGTGGTGAACAGGACCTGAACCACAGTGATGGACAAGCAGAGAAATTCTATCGAGACCTGAAGCAGCGAGGAATCTGCGTACGGGTAGGGATGGAGGCTACCGGGTATTCACGCTGGTTCGAGCGACTGCTGGCAGAGTTGGGGTTCGAGGTATGGATTGGCGACCCAGCGGAGATCAAGACGAAGCGAGTCAAGAAGAAGAAGACCGACCGCGAAGATGCTCGACTTATGCGGAAGCTGCTGCTGGAAAATCGGTTTCCGCGAATCTGGGTGCCGGATTCAGAGAATCGGGATCTGCGACAACTGTTGTGGCATCGACATCGGTTGGTGCAGATGCGCACGCGAATCATGAATCAACTGCAGGCGCTGGCGATGAACGAGGGCTATCGCTGGAAGAAAAAACTGTTCAGCGAACAAGGACGAGCGCAGTTAGAGAAGCTCTCGTTAGCTCCTTGGGCCAGTCGGCGCCGGCAAGAGTTGTTGGAGCTGTTGGACCGCCTGAATCCGACGATTGAGGAGTTAACCGCAGCGGCGGAGCGGGAAGCCCAGAAGCGACCCGCGGCGCAGCGACTGATGACGCATCCGGGCGTGGGTCCGCTTACGGCACTGGCCTTCGTGCTGATCATTGGAACTTGGGAACGTTTTCCACGTGGCAAGCAGATCAGCAACTACGTGGGGATGATTCCGAGTGAGGACTCCAGTGGGGGCAAGCAGCGATTGGGGCACATCAGCAAGCAGGGCAATTCCTTACTGCGCTTCTTGCTGGTGGAGGCGGCTCAAGCAGCAGCACGGTGCAACCCAGACTGGAGACGTCGGTACATCCACCTGGCGATGCGTCGGCACAAGAGCATTGCCAAGGTAGCGATGGGGCGCAGGCTGGCGGTTCGGTTGTACTGGATGTGGCGGAATGGTCGCGAGTATTCGTCGTCGTTAGAGTTCGGTTCGTACGCGGGACAGCCCGGTATCGTACATGGTGTGAAGTAACACCGTCCACTTGATTGGGCATCCCGCTCCCTGAAAAGGGAGTTTGAATTAGTAATCATGGTCGAAGTTTTGATCGAAGAGATGTTTAGGTCGGACTGAAGCCGATCGAAAGATTACGAACGAGCCGTGGTCGTCGATGCAGAGAAGAGAGAAAACGAAAGAAAACGAAAGAGAAAAACTCTTTCAGGTGAAAAGAAAGAAGTGTCTGCAAAAAGAGCTTGACAGACCCAACATTGTTAGAGATGTACGATAAGGCGTTAATCAGGAGTCGTGGCGCGGCGTCCGCTCTTCTGCGTCCCGGCTGCCCTGCTTTGCTTCATCTGAACCTTGGTGCCAGTGACCGGCTCCTTGCGGTTTAGCTCCGCCGCCTCTTTCAGGAGTGCCCGCACTTCCGATCGCCGTACATCCGCTGCGCTTCGCAGCTTTACGTGCCGCAAGTACTTTCCCGTTCCCTCCAGCAACTTCCCCGGATCGCGGAGCATCGCTCCTCGCATAAATCCAAAAATCACATGTTCCTTCGCCACCATGTAAAAGCACAGCGGCCCGTTTAGATCGAATGTGGGAATCTTCCACGGATTCACGTACTCCTCGCATCCGGCTACGGCCTTCTTTACAAGTGCCCTCACCGTCTTGGCAACTCCAGACAAATTTCCGGCCTTCTTTACATATTCATCGATCCAGACGCGAGCTTCCCTACCTTCGACAGTTGGCATTTTACCGACCCCTCCGCACGGCTGCAGCGTATCACGGCAAACCCAGACACATGATTCAGAATCCGCCTACTTACTTTCCCGATTTGCCCGGCTTACCGGATAAGTCCAGGACGAGTAGCTCAAGTTTCGGTTCGGCGTTACTCAGGCATTGACGCCGACACGCACAATAATCCATGTTGGGGAGAATCATCATTGGTCGGGTTAGGACCTAAATGCGCCCTGTGATTCTCAAGACCTTGCAGTGTGCCTGCAAGACTCGGACTTCGCACTAGCTGCGCCTCTGACCCGGCAACGGGCCAGGGGATGGACGCCGCCAAGTCTGCCCTTCTCAGGGCAGGGGCCAGTTTCCGATAACGGCTGCCATCTTGAGAAGCTGACCACTATGAGTCTATGCACGATGAGTGTGATAGAGTTAGCTAAAACATCTCTTAGAGGTACTCCAATGAGTGCCCGGCTCCGCCGATTCCAGACCAAGCTCAGGCGTGTTAGCTGCCTGACGGTCTGTTCTGCTTTCCTCACGACACCAAGCGGATTCCCGAATCAGTCTTCAGCCGACTTGAGCCAGCTTGTTAAAGAGAGTATCGACGCGGTTGTGCTCATCGTAGTTAGTGATGCTAACGGAAAACCTGTTTTCGAAGGCAGCGGATTCCTTGTCTCTGCCGATGGACGGATCGTGACTAACCATCATGTGATCGCAGGTGGGTCCTCCGCCACGGTGAAGCTGAACAATGGCGCGTTCTTCCCGGTTGAGGGGATCATCGCGGACGATACCGAGCACGATCTCGCAGTAATTAAAGTGCCGGGCAAGAGTCTTCCTTTCCTTAGCCTCGAAGATTCAGATACCCTCACCGTGGGACAGCATGTCCTAGCCATCGGAAGTCCACTGGGACTCGAGAATTCTGTATCGGATGGCATTATCAGTGGGTTCAGAGAATTCGAGCACGGCAAGAACTGGATTCAGACCACTGCCGCAGCATCACACGGAAACAGTGGCGGACCACTTCTGGTCATGGATGGGAAAGTCGCCGGGGTTTTGACATGGAAAGCAGGTGAGGGTGAGAACCTAAATTTCGCCACTCCCAGCAAGCTGATTGTGCCACTCCTGGCAAACTCAACTGTACAGCCCTTGGGAAACAATTCGAAGATCGCTGGTGCTTCGTCTACGGGACTGAACGAAGAGAGTGTTTGGACTTCCTTGGCCAGTGGTCGTGATTATAGGTTACGCATCGAAGGGGATCACATTTATACCGAATGGGTCAATCTGCCGGCGCAGTTACAGACCACGACTGCTTTCATGCGTTCTGAACTGAAGAAAGAGCGGGATAAGTGGGTAGGAAAGGCGCGGTCATATCTCCCCTACACATTCAAGTCCTCCAACGCTGACTTCTGGACGACTGGACAGCGAATAGGAACGGAGAATGTGAACTGGTGCACAGTGGAAGTGCAGTTCGAGATCGACAAGATTACCGAAACGCGAATCGAAGGACGCTCATTGTCATCGAGTTTGTTTGATGCAAAGAAATGTAAGTCTGGAGGAAAAATGGGATGGAAGCGGTTCACTTGGATTCCGAAATGACCCAAATCGGGCCGCAACTCCCCGTTATCGGGCACTGGCCTCGAAATGTCTTTAGGTTGAACAAAGCAACGCTAGTCTGGTTAAACTGCCGGGATTAGTCACGGCGTCGCGGATTTCGGTGCTTGCAAGAGAGCAAATAGCTGGATGCGCTTCAGGCCGCCACCGATCCTCCCCTCGCATCTTCCATCAACTCGCACCAAACAAGCGACTTAAAGTTTATACTTGACAAATAACCGCTTTCCTCTAACTCCTTTCCCTGCCACTCTTACAGCAGATTCGCAACTCACTCAAAACCCAGCCACTTTAACCCCTGCATTTGTCACTCTTGCGCCTCGCGTCAAACATAAGTCCTTTTTCTGCCACTCTTACAAAGAACACCGGGGGTGGGGGGTGCCTCACGCTTTCAAGCCACGCCGTCTCAAGATGATAGGATGGCTTTCGCACTTCATGACCACTCACGTCCCAGTTCTTGTCGTCGGCGCCGGAATCTCCGGCCTGACCTGCGCCTACCACCTGCGCAAATCTGGCCTCGACGCCCAAATCGTCGAGGCAGCCGACCGTTCCGGCGGCGTAATCCGCTCCGAGCGCCGCGAAGGTTTCCTCCTCGAACTCGGCCCGCAAAGTTTCAGCGGCACTCCTCAACTCCTCAACCTCTGCCGCGACCTAGGCATCGAAAACGAAGTGCTGGAAGCTCCGCACAGCGCGCCCAGATTTCTTCTGATCAACGGCCAATTAGAACGAGCGCCTCTCAACCCGCCCGCCTTCCTCGCCTCTTCCCTTTTCAGTGCGGGCACAAAGTGGAGCGTCCTCCGCGATGCCCTCGGTCGCAGCGCTCCCCCCTACGTAGACGAATCCGTCGCCGCATTCACACGTCGCAAATTTTCCGCCGAACTCCTCGACAAACTCGTCGGCCCCTTCGTTTCCGGCATCTACGCTGGCGACCCAGAAAAACTCAGCCTCCGCGCGGCTTTCCCTCAACTTTTCGAGGCCGAACGATCCGCAGGCAGCATCATCCGCGGAATGTTGCGCGCCGCAAAATCCAAACCCGGCCCGAAAAAACGGCCAACTCTTCAAAGCTTTCGCGATGGAAACGAAACTCTAATCAAAGCTCTCGCCGCAAACCTTGGGCCCGCACTACGCTGCGGCGTGGAAGTAACCACGATTCAGAACGGCGGCGCGGGAAGCCCGCAATCAGGCAAACCATTTGTGGTGGAAGCCAGAACGGATGCAGGCACCGAGAACATAATCTGCGACCGTCTCGTTCTCGCGGTGCCAACTTATCTTGCCGCGAAACTCCTCCCCGAACTCGCAGCCCCGCTCAAAGAAATCGAATACGCTCCCCTCGCCGTCGCCTCGCTTGGATACCAAAAGCAGGATGTAGGACATTCACTGGATGGATTTGGATTTCTCATCCCCCGCACCGAAGGCCTGCGCACGCTCGGAACCGTCTGGAATTCGTCGCTCTTTCCCAATCGCGCCCCCCAAGGCTCCGTTTTGCTCACGGGCTTCATCGGCGGCTCGACAGATCCTCAAGCCACAATGCTCTCCGCCGAAGAAATAAGTGCGACCGTCCATCGCGAAATTGCATCAATTCTCTCGATCCGCAATCAACCAACATTCTCTAACGTCGAGATCTACCGGCGAGCTCTGCCCCAATACAACATCGGCCACACCGCGCGGATTGCCAATCTCGAACGAGAATCTTCTTCTCTTCTAAACCTCAAGCTTGTGGGAAACTATCTGCGCGGACCAGCCATCGGCACCTGCATCGAACACGCCCTCGCCGTGGCCGATGAAATTCGAGCCAGCGTTTCAGGTACAGGTTCGGGCTGACAGTTCCAGTCATCCGAATCGCCGTTTCCGCCGTATAGTCTTTGAGGAGAGGAAGAAGCCGACACTCGTGTTCCTGGCGGCTTTCACATCCACCGGCCCCCACGAAGTGTCGCCTGACGCGACGCTGCTGTTGCGCCTTCTGCAAAAAGACGTGAGCGCCTTTGAACAGCTCTACGACCGCCACTCGCGCCTCGTCTACGGCTTGGTGCTGCGCATTCTCCAGCAGGCTTCGACCTCCGAAGAAGTCGTCCAGGATGTCTTTCTCCAACTCTGGCGCAATGCGGCGCAATATGATTCCGCCCGCGGCCCTTTCGTCCCCTGGCTGTGTACCATGGCGCGCAACCGCGCTCTGGATCATCTTCGCCTAAAAAGCGAACGCCAGCGCCGTCGCGAAGATCAACCAGGCGAACTGCCGAGCGTCGTTGTAGCTCCTGACTACGAAAAGGCTCTCGACGAAAAACGCCGCGCCGAGCGCGTCCGCGCCTTGATGGCTTCTCTGACGCCACAACAGAAAAAAGCCATCGAACTCGCCTATTTTGAAGGGCTAAGTCACTCGGAAATTGCGGCAACATTGAAGGAGCCGCTCGGTACCGTAAAGAGCTGGATCAGGAACGGTTTGCTTCGCCTGAAAGAAGGATTACGGGCAACGACGTGAAAAACTGCGACCAATTTCGTGAGCTGATCGAAGCCTACGCTCTCGGGGCGCTCGATCCCGAAGACCGCGCCGCGCTCGAAGCGCATCTCGCGACCGGCTGCTCCGACTGCGCCAAAGCCGTCGAAGAAGCCCGCTGGCTCGTCTGCCAACTTGCTTACACAGCTCCGGAGGCAACTCCCTCGGACATGCTCAAGGGCCGCCTGATGCAAACGGTCCGCGCCGAAGCGCAATCCCAAGCGAAGCCCCACGTCATGCCCAGCAAGAGCGCCATTCCCTCTTGGCTCTGGGCAGGCATAGCCGCGCTACTCGTCTTCTCGATCTATTCCGCGTGGAACACGCGCCGACTGCAAAACGAAATTCTCGAAGCGAATCAACGAGCCGCTGCGCTAACGATCGATCACAAAAAAATCGAAGAGCAACTCGCCGATGCCAAGCGCGAAGCCACCATCATGATGGATCCCACGTCCCACAAAATTGCTCTCTGGGGTGAACACGCACATCCCGAAACACTGGAAGCCAAATGGCATTCCCAACTCGGCGTGTGCATCATGGGCGACAAGGTTCCTATGCCCAGCGCCAATCACGTCCTGCAAGTGTGGTTCATTCCAAAGAAGGAGGGCGCGCCGCCGATGCCTTCGGCGATGGTGCGTCCGGATGCCAACGGAAAACTAATGCTTTACGTTTCGGCCCCGCCCGAGTCCATGGACAACACGAAAGCCATCGCCATCACCGAGGAGCCGGCCGGCGGCAGCGGTTGGCCCACCAGTCCTATTCTTTGGTCCGGCAACGTCACCTAGCCCTGAACATATTTTCAGCTAACGATATGTCTCTTCCCGTAGCGCAACGCGAGCCGTACCTTGCGCCGTTTCGCCGCCTCTCGGAAGCGTTGCCTCTCCTCAGCAGTCTTCAAGATCAGCGGCGCTACAGGCTTGGGAAGCCTGGTGTGCTCATCTATCGCCACGAACGTGACATAAGCCGACGTCGTGTGTTTTCTCTCTTCGGTCATCGCATTTTCCGAATAGACCTCGACGCCAACCTCCATCGATGTGCGGAACACTCTGTTTACTTGCGATTTCAGATTGACAATCTCTCCCAGGTTCACGGGGTTACGAAAATCGATGTAGTCCACTGACGCCGTTACAACATAACTGTTCGAATGCCGATGCGCCGCCATCGCCGCCACCATGTCCACCAAATGCATCACCTGCCCGCCGAGCAGCTTTCCCAAAGGGTTCGTCTGCGCAGGCAACACGATCTCCGTCATCTCCGACCGCGATGCGTTGACCAGCTTGCCCTTCAATGCCACTTCCCCGCTCATCTCGCTCTTCACTAGCTGCTTGCGCTTCATTCGTTCCCCGTTCCTCGGCTGCTTTGGGACGCAGTCCTCTTTCCCCGTATAATACGGGAGCACACCATGCCCGACCAAAAGAAAACCCGCCGCCAGATGCTCGAAGAGTTCGTCGCTAAGAAACCCGACGACGCCTTCTCCCGGTACGGCCTCGCAATGGAGTGCATGAACAGCGGCGACCCGAGCGCCGCCGATGGCCACTTCCGCGTCCTAGTCGAGCGTAACGCCGACTACATCCCTGCATATTTGATGTATGGACAGCTTTTGGCCCGCGAGTCGCGCAACGCAGAAGCGCGCCAAGTTCTTTCGAACGGCATCACCGCAGCGGATAAGAAAGGCGACCAGCACGCCCGCTCCGAGATGGAAACCTTGCTCGCCGAGCTTTCCTGACATACTGCATTTCCCTTCTTTCCATGCTCGTCAGGCATTCTTTTCTCCCCATCTCGACCATTCATCTCCCATTGACCCGTCCCTCTGGTATGATTTGACCAGGTACAATGCGGCCCGATCGCATTCCGCTCTTTCCACTGAACGTCGTTCTTCTCCCCGGCGCAGACCTTCCCCTGCACATCTTCGAGCCACGTTATCTCGAAATGGTGGACCGCTGTCTGAAGGAAAAGTCCGAGTTCGGCGTTCTCCTGGCCCTTCCTAAGGGTGTTGCTCGGGTGGGTTGTACCGCGGAGATCATTGAGGTCGCTAAGCGCCATGCGGACGAAACCATGGACATTTTGACGGTGGGGCGCGAGCGCTTCCGCGTCATCGACTTCTTCGAGGAAAATCCCCTGGCCGAGGGGCAGGTGGATTATCTCGAAGACCGCGACGCGGCTGCCAACCCATCGATGCGGCGGGAGCTTCTCGAACTTTATGAAACCTGCCACACGCTGATCTTTGAGGACTATCCGAAGAATGCAGACAGCGCGCAGTCCGCCCACATCTCGTTTGTTATTGCGGGCACTCTGCCGATGGATTTGCTGTTGAAACAGCAAATCCTGGAGTTACGCTCGGAATCGGATCGGCAGGAACGCCTCGTCGGGTATCTTCGCGCCTGGGCGCCGCATCTACAAAAGACAGGCGTTCTGCGCCAGCGCGCCGGTGGCAATGGGCACGGATTGAATTAGCACGGGCTAGACTGGCATTTTGTGCATCTTTTGCGTCCCGGTCGACCGGGGCGCGGAACGAGGGCTCATGACGGCAAGCGCATCGCTACTATCTTCTGGACATCCGAAACCGCGGACCCTGGGCGAGCTAAAGCGTATCCCGGACTTCGACGGGCGCACCATCCCACGCTCGGTGAAAGCCGAGATGCGCCAGAACCTCTTGCGCATGATCGAAAAGAACGAGCCGCTCTTCCCCGGTGTGCACGGCTACGAAGACACGGTCATCCCGCAAATCATTAACGCTCTGCTGTCTCGTCACAACTTCATCCTTTTGGGTTTGCGCGGCCAAGCCAAGAGCCGCATCCTTCGCGGTTTAGCCCAGTTTCTCGAACCAGAGATTCCCGTGGTCGTCGGCTGCGAAATCAACGACGATCCGCTGCGCCCCATCTGCCGCGCATGCCGAGAGAAAGTGGCCACCGAAGGCGACGACACGCCCATTGCCTGGATGCCGCGTGACCACCGCTACGTGGAAAAGCTCGCTACGCCCGATGTGACCATGGCCGACATCATCGGCGACGTCGATCCCATCCGCGCCGCTCGCGGCGGCCGCGATCTTTCGGACGAATTGACCATTCATTACGGATTACTGCCTCGCGCCAACCGTGGCATCTTCGCTATCAACGAGCTTCCCGACCTCGCCGGCAAAATCCAGGTCGGCTTGTTCAACATCATGCAAGAGGGCGACATTCAGATTAAGGGTTACCCTCTGCGCCTGCCACTCGACGTGCTGATCGTTTTCACGGCGAATCCAGAGGATTACACGGCGCGCGGGAAAATCATCACTCCGCTAAAAGACCGTATCGGCGCAGAAATTCGGACCCACTATCCTTCTACGCTTGAAGAAGGCATGGCGATCACTGCGCAGGAATCGTGGGTCGCACGCGATGCCATACGCAAGGTCGAAGTCCCGGCCTATCTTCGAAACGTGGTGGAAGAGATTGCTTTTCAGGCGCGCGAAGACAAGCGCGTCGATCGCCGTTCCGGCGTCAGCCAGCGCTTGCCGATCACCACTCTCGAGAGTCTTGTCAGCAGCGCCGAGCAGCGCGCCGCTCGCACCGGCGAAAAATCCTCCGTCGCGCGCATCGCCGATGTTTATTCCGCGCTTCCCGCCATCACCGGCAAGCTTGAACTCGAATATGAAGGCGAGCTCAAAGGCGCCGACACCATCGCCCGCGAACTGATTCGCACGGCCGTCGGCCGCGTCTTCAGCAAACATTTCGCCGAAGTGAATTTTCAATCAGTCATTCAATGGTTTGAGATCGGCGGCGAGTTAAAGCTTCCCGAGCTCGCAACCACCTCCGATCGTTACCACCAACTCTCGAAAATACAAGGTTTGATGGAACATATCGGGCGGCTTGGCGTCCAAGACCGCAAAGATGCTGGCGCAGCAGCGTCCGCCGCGGAAATGATCCTCGAAGGGTTGTGGGCCCACCGCCGAATCGGGCGCAGTGAAGAGCGTGGCTTTTACGCGGACAAGCCAAAACAGCAGCCCGAGCAGCGCGAAAATCCTGGGCGGCCCCCACGCCGCCAGTTCAATTGACGACCCGACGAAGGGTCGTCATCCCGAGGAGCAACGCGACGAGGGATCTGCTTTTATGACGAAAACGCGTAAGGAACGCAGGCCATGAAATTCATCCGCTACGGAAAATACGTCGGCGAACCAGCTGATGCCGTCGATCTCGAAGAGCTCGTCAAACGCATGGGCGATTTTTTTCTGCAAAGTGGCTTTGAGTCGCAATTCTACGGCGTCTCTCAAATGGATGCAGACCGATCGATGGAAGCTCTCCGCGAAGCCATCCTTCGTGCCCTTCAGGAAGGCGATCTGCTGCCCGAAGACGCCATGAGCGAAGAACTGCGCGAAATGTTGCAAAATCCCGAAGCGCAAAACAATCAAGCCGTCAAAGACCTGCTCGACAAGCTGATGGAGCGCCTTGCGCAGGAAGGTTTTATTAATCCCCAGCAGCCGCCACAAGTAACGCCGCCGCCGCAAACTTCGGCGCGCGGGCAGCTGGGCCAGCCACACGAAAAGCCACCGGATGCACGATTCGAAATTACAGACAAAACGATCGACTTTCTCGGCTTCAAAACTTTGCAGGATCTTCTCGGCTCGCTCGGCCGCAGCAGTTTCGGCAGGCACGATACGCGCGATCTTTCGACGGGCATCGAGTCTGGCGGCGTGTCGCGACCCTACGAGTTTGGCGACACGATGAACCTCGACGTCAGCGAAACACTTTTCAATGCAGTCCGCCGGCAAGGCGCAAAAGTGCCCATCGACATGACGTACTCCGACCTGATGGTTCATCAGTGCGAGTATCACAGCTCGTGCGCCACGGTCGTCCTTCTCGATTGCAGCCACAGCATGATTCTCTACGGTGAGGACCGGTTTACTCCCGCGAAGCGCGTCGCCATGGCGCTCTCGCATCTCATCCGCACGCAATATCCAGGCGATACCTTGAGCCTCGTTCTCTTTCACGATAGCGCAGAAGAAGTTCCTCTCGGAGAGCTTGCGCGCGTCCAGGTTGGTCCCTATTACACCAACACGCGCGAAGGTCTGCGCCTCGCGCAACGCATCCTGCTGCGGCAGAAAAAAGACATGCGCCAAATCATCATGATCACCGACGGAAAACCTTCCGCCCTCACGCTCGAAGATGGCCGCATTTATAAGAACGCTTTCGGCCTGGATCCCTTCGTTGTCGGCCAAACACTCGAGGAAGTCAACAAATGCAAGCGCGCGGGCATCATGATCAACACCTTCATGCTTGCCAGCGATTACAGCCTCGTGCATTTCGTCCAGAAAATCACGGAAATGTGCCGCGGCAAGGCCTACTTCACGACGCCTTACACGCTGGGCCAATACTTGTTGATGGACTATATGCAGCGCAAAACGAAGCAAATCCACTGATCCTGGTTTCCGTCACTATTCTTGGGAGCGCGCGGCTATTTCTTAAAAACTGCTATCATTTTTTATGCCCATCCAACGCTGTTCACAGTGCGGAAGAGACTTTGAACGCAATTTCGGCGATTCGCCAGCTTCGCTGAATTGTCCGGAATGTGAGGATCGCCTGGCGCAAATGTCGCGCGCCGGGATCCCAACTTCTGGACGGGCTCTCGTTACGCCTTCCTCCCCTATCACCACAGGACTTATTGGATTGAACGGGTTGGTGTTCGTAATTATGGTGCTGCGCGGAGTATCGCCCTTACTTCCATCGCCGGAGCAGGCGATTGCGTTCGGAGCGAACGTCGGCAGCCTCACGTTCAACGGGCAATGGTGGCGCTTGCTCACCAGCATGTTTGTGCACTTCGGTATCGTTCACATCGGACTCAACATGTGGTGCCTGTGGAATTTGGGCCGCGCTGCCGAACAGTTGATGGGGCGCGCTTCTTACCTGCTTGCTTATTTCGTGAGCGGAATTTTTTCCAGCATTGCGAGCGTATATTGGCATCCGATGGGGGCGAGCGCAGGAGCGTCCGGCGCGATTTTTGGAATGGCCGGCGTGCTCGTTTCCTACGTTTATTTGAAGAAGACTCCGTCCCACCTGACAATCAACAAAAAAATGCTGGGGAGCCTGGGCACATTCATTGCCTACAACCTAGCGTTTGGAGCGCTTCCGGGAATCAGTAACGCCGCGCACATCGGCGGCCTCGTGATGGGCCTCGCCGTTGGAGCGGCGCTGCCCGCTGCCGGTGCCAGCGAGCCTGAGCGCCGCACGCGGCTATCCCTTGTTACCATTTTCTCCGCAATCGTACTTGTCGGCTCCGCCATCGCAGCCAAAGCGCTTACCAAAGGGGCGAGCGAACTTTCAAGCGCCGAGAACATGGTGGCCCAGAAGAGAACCGACGGAGCGCTGGCGCAAAATCCGGATGACAGACGCGTCCAAGACGGGCTGGACTTCGCCACAAGACTGGGGCATTAATTTCAGGAGCGGTTCCTCGCTTGCGCGGCTGAAGACTGCGTTACAATTTTGAAATGACGATTTTGCAGCGCACTTTACGTTGGCTGGGAGCGAACAAGCAGATGACTCACATCGTGGCAGGAAATATGGCGCCGGGATTTTCTCTCAAGGCGCTGGATGGAAAAGAGTATTCACTGCAAACATTACAGCAACAGGGCTCCGTGGTGGCCGCCTTTTTCAAAGTTTCCTGCCCTGTCTGCCAATTCACGTTCCCTTTTCTCGAACGCCTCTACAAGCGCTATGGCGGGGAGGGGGTAACGTTTCTCGGCATCTCGCAAGACGACGCCCGCGCGACGAAGGACTTTGCCAAGGAATTCGGTGTCACCTTACCGATGCTGCTTGATGAAAAGGAAAAAGGCTATGCCGCTTCGAACGCCTACGGCCTTACTAGTGTGCCCACGATCTTTCTGATCGAGACGGATGGCACGGTCAAAATCAGTTGCATGGGTTTCGACAAAAAGGATTTGGAATCGATTGCCGCGGCTCTTGCCGAGCGTAAGAAAATCACTGTATCCGCGCTTTTTCGACCGGGCGAATCTGTCCCTGCCCACAAACCTGGATGAGGTTCAAAGAACTAGGTCCGGTCCGGACCTACTCAGAAGAAAACGATCTCGGTTTCTACTCGGCTTCTTTCTCAAGCCATTTTTTCTTGTGCTTGGCAGGATGTGTGCGTTTATCCGCAATCACCCGTGTCGCCGCGGGCGCAATTCCGGAATTGCGAGCCGCGCGCCTCGCCTCGACGGCCGCGTCCAGAATTTTCTTTTTTCGCCTTTTCATCGATTCTTCCGGCAATCGTTGCGTCAAACCGCTCTCGCACCACAAAAGAAAATAGCGGCCGTCAGAATGTGAACTGGACCTGCAAGTCGATGCGGCGGTTCGCCGTCGAAGAAGCATACGGCTGCCCGGCGAGCGAGTTCGCTTCGCCAAATAGAGGCGAACTCAAATTCCCAATCGGCGGCCCATAATTCACGTTATTGAATACGTTTCGCGCACTCACGCTGAACGTCAGATTGTACCGATTGTTCGAAGAACCGCCCCCTCCGAACATTCCGCCGCCTCCTCCGCCGCCGCCGTGCCCACCTCCCCCAGGCCCGCCGGGTCCGCGTCCAAATGTGCCGCCGCCGGGTCTGCCGCCGCTCGCGACAGCCTCTTTCTTCTGCCCAAATCCGAACGTCTTGCTCAGCCGCAGGTTGAACACAAATCGTCCCGGCCCATTCGCGAAGTTAATGGGAATGGGAGCCTGCCCTGGTTGAGGAAGCGCATTAAAGCATCCGAATGCAGTCTGAATGACACCTGCTGGAGCGCCGACGCCGCAAGTGGCGAACGCGGGGCGCGTATTGAATTGCGCGTCGCCGTAGACATCCTGGCCCGTCGTAATATTGAACGGAATACCCGAGCTTGCGATCAGGAATGGACTAAGCCGGAAACCGTAGGGCACTCCGATCGTGCCTCCGAAAAAAATGCGCTGGCGAATATCAAATGAGGCTCGCCCATAATCCGCGCTTGGGTCGCTAGGGATGGAAGGAAAGAAGTTCGCCCCGGATGTGTCGCTGTTCGCATAATTCAAGGTGTAGTAACCGAAGACCGAAAGGTCCTTAATGGGACCGTGAGGCGTCGGAATGCGCATGCTGCTGTTTACGATCAGCTGATTCTGTTTGAAAACGCCTTCCGACTGGTAGGCATATTGAATCTGGCTCGGCGGAGGCGGAACAGGCTGGCCCGGAGTGACCGGCGGCGCATTGATGAAATTCGAGTAGAACTGATGGTTGCCCCTAGCATTCAGATACGTGACGGAAAGGTTCGCGAATTTTGAAAGTTGCCGCTCGAGCGTCACACCCGTCTGCATCGTGTAAGGAGTGCGCAGATTGGGATTCTGTATATAAATAGCCTGGGTGGACTGCGCGGTGGTTGGAAAAAGCGGACTCGTGGGCGTAACTGTCACGTTTGGCTGGAAGAAAGTTGGATTTTGAATCAGGAATTGCTGCTGGATAAAACCGTTCTGAAGTTCTTGCTGCAAAACCAGATTCTCCGTGAAGCGGTCGTAAAAAATTCCGTATCCCAGACGCAATATGGTTTTTGCTGACTTGTTCTTTCCGTTTCCATCGATGCCCCACGCGATTCCGATGCGTGGCGCAAAGTCGGCGTGGTCCCCCAAATTGTTTTGTGTTTCGTAGCGGAGTCCATAGCTCACGGTTATGTTCGGCCGGAACTTGTAGTCGTCCTGCACAAAAAGAGACCCGTCAAAAAAGTTGACGCGTGCGGCTGCTGTTCCCACCGTGTTGTAGTTCAATGAATAAAAGCTGGCTCCGCCGCCTTCCAGCTGGATTGCGGGGATGGAAAGGCCCTGTGAGAGCCCCATCAGCGTAATTTGATACGCATCGATACCGGAAATAGTGGGACAGGTTGTAGGAGGATTCGGCACATTGCACCCGAGGACCGTTGGATTGACACGCGAGCCAAACGAATATGAGCCATTGAAGCTGGAATTCGATGCAGTGTTGTCTATGGTGTCCCGCACGCGCCCGCCAATTTTCAGCGCGTGCTTGCCTTTGGTGATGTACGTGATGTTTTGCAACTCATATCGGTCCTGTGTGTCGGTGTTTATCCCGCTCGTGTTGCCTCCGGAGACGAACGCTCCTGGCACACTTATCTCGGGCGTCGTGGTCAACGGATTTCCGTTATTGCTCTCGCGAATAAACTGAAACCGCGTCTCATTGATGATCGTCGGACTGATTGTCTGCGTGTCAGTGACTTGCAGCGTATTTTCAACGCTCGTGGAATTCGTCGCTAGCGAAGCAAGATTGAACGAACCGACGTTGTCGCCGGTTTCCGTGTTGCGCCAATATTGGTATCGCACGCTCAAGGTATTCGTCGCCGTCACCTGATAGTCGAGCCGCGGGCTCAAATTGAGCCGGGTCTTCGGATTGGACACTGCGTCGCTGAACGGCTCAATCGCAAATGTCGTCGGATTCACAATCTGCGCGCTTACCACGGACAAATCGGTGATGTCCCGCCGCTCAATATTGAAGAAAAACGAAGCCTTTTTGCTGAGCGGTCCGCCCACATTGGCGCTGAACTGGGTCGTGTAGTATCCA
Organism: uncultured Acidobacteriota bacterium; assembly: GCA_963833345.1. Classification (GTDB taxonomy): domain Bacteria; phylum Acidobacteriota; class Terriglobia; order Acidiferrales; family UBA7541; genus Acidiferrum. The sequence goes on from CAWHXI010000002.1 coordinate 933,143, forward strand.
GGCGGCTGTGTTCCCGCTGGCAAATCCTCGAAAGGGTTCCGCGAGTTGAATCCCGCTGTATTTCCGGTAAGAAAAAATTGCCCGTGGTATTGGTCGGTGCCGGGCTTCGTCAGAATCTCGATCCGGCCGTAACCCAACTTGTCGTATTCCGCCGAGAAGGGATTTTGATTGATGCGAATCTCGCGAATCGATGCTTTCGGCGGAAGCTGCCCAGCCGTAAATCCATCGATATATATCTGGCCTCCATTGGGGCCTGCCGAAGGTCCAGCCAACGCCTGCAGCTCCGACTGCAGCTCATCCGGATCATCAGATAACGCTTCGAGATCTTTCCCCTGCATGACAATCGCGCCCGCGTTGTTCGCTGGGTTCACGTCCACCTTCGTCGTCGTGTCCGTGACTTCGACCTTCTCCTCCTGCACTTCAATGCTCATCGACACATTTAACCTTTGCGCCTGCCCAGCAGCGATATCAATTCCCGGGTTCTCATAAGATGTAAACCCCGGCGCAATCACTTTCACTCCATATTTCCCAGGAGCCAATCCTGACACTTCAAATACGCCATCCCGGTTCGTAGTCGCAGTCGTGGCCGCGCCACTCGGCGTAGTAACAAGCACCGTCGCGCTCGTTACCGCCGCGCCCGATGGATCCGTTACCTGCCCGCGCAACGTTCCCGTAGCGGTCTGGGCTTGCGCTGCGTTCCCCGCTACGGCCACCAACAACAAAGCAGCCAAGAAAACAACGAACCGATGAATAAACCAAAATCTCATTCCTTCTCCTGACTTAAGATCATTTTCGTAGCTCGCCCGGTTCAAGGCACCGCATCTCCGCCCGGTGCCCCGCTCATCGTCCACGGCGTCAGGATGCTGGAAGCTCCTGAAGCCTGGAGGAGGGGCTCAACTCCCGCAAGCAGAGTGATCGCCGTCGCTCCACCCTCCTGCGTGCCTTCCGTCGTCACAATCATGACTGCATCACCCTTTTGCAAATCCGCGAGAGTCGCGGCAGGCATTCGGCTGAGCATTTGGCCCAGGTCGCCGCCCCGCGCGCCTCCTGCCGCTCCACCTCCCCGTCCTGCTCCTCCTGCACCGCCAGCTTGGCCTCCTTGACCGCCAGTTTGGCCAGTCGCCGCATCCGCGGGCTTTGCGGGCGCACTTCCCGGTGCGGTCCCTGCGGTTCCGGCGGGGGCATCAGCCGCGCCGCCCTTAAGTCGCAGAGCAATTCCTTGCGCCATCGCGGGACTCAGTTTGCGAAGCTGCGTGTCCACCGTAACTTTCACCGTGACGGATTTCTTAGCCACAAGATCCATCACCGTAATCGTGCCCGCCGAAGCATCTATCGAGCTAACTGTGCCGGCTATATTGCGAAATGTTCCAGAGACGACTTCGTCGGCTGTCAGTTGCGTTCCGTCTGCGTTGCGCGTTCCTCGCGCACGCAATTGGTCTCCTACCTTGATTTGATCGATCGGCGCCGGCTTCGCATCATCGAACTTCACGGAGTTCGGCGCATATCGGCGAAGAACCGTCTGTTTCGATACTTGAACGGTCACGTCCTTGGCGACGCCCATAGCATTTGTCGATATCGTGATCGCGCCAGCAGCGGCGTCGACCGACTTGACCAGCCCCCCAGCGCCATGCCTTTGCCATTCATCCCGGTCGTGGGCCTGCTTCGTGGCAATATCGGCAGATTTTATCGCGATGACTGACGCGGCCAGCACTGTCTTGCCGTCGTCCGCCATCTTTCCGCGAACCAAAATGCGGTCGCCCGCCTGCAAGTCCTGCAGTTGCAGCGGAACCGCATTCTTCAGGTCCTTCTCTCCTGGTTCGACCCGGAGCAGCCGCGCATCATCCTGCACCTGAATCGTAACCTCGGGGCCCGCATCCGTGGTCAGGACAATGGTCTTTCCCGTAATGGTCTTGATCGTCCCCACAGGCCGCGCTGCAGGGTTGGGTGCTGGCTGCTGGGTCTGCTGCCCTGCCTCGACGCTAATGCTACCGGCCACACCAAGCGCGATGCACATGAATACAACAATGAGCCTCCAGCGCCACGGGCGCCCCTTTTCCCACATTTCCATCGATGACTCCTGCAATCTAACGCGAGATGCAAACCTTGATCGCGTTCGCCTGGGAGGGTAATGCGGCAGACGCGCCATACCCTTTGCGTCACAGGTTAGACGCGCCGGACACCCCCAAATGTTTCAAAATTCTTGGCGGCCGGGCCGAGGAGCAAATGGAGGACTCACAACTGCGAACCTAAGCGAATAGGGCCTATCGATGGGAAGTCGCGCAAGTCAGAGGGTTTATTGGGGCAGGGTCAGATGAGCACACCGTCATTCGGGCCGAGCCCAGGCTTCGGCAGGGGAAGCCTCCACAAACAGGAACCAACCGTAAGCCTAGCAATAAACCGCGCGAAATCCTGCGAGTACCTTAGATCAGTGGCAGGTGCCGCTACCCGAATCGGTGAAGCTCTTTCCTGCTATAGGAATGAATTGCCAATCGTAGGCCTTGGGCCTCAGCGTGAGTTTCAAAACACCAAAGGCGGTCATATCGCGTACTTCGCTATTGGGCTTCGTCGTGCCAAAGGGGCGGAGATTCTTGCCGCCAGTGCCAGCTACGAATTCCCGGATGCCGCGCCTGTCGTCGGGTTTGCCATCGGGGTCCTGGGGAGCGAATCGTTCGTAGTCGTGATCGTGACCGTTGACAACGACGTCGGCATTGCCGTCATAAAGAGCCTGCCAGATAGGTTTGAGCTCAGGATCGTCGCCGTGCTTGCCGCCGGAACTAAAGAGTGGCTTATGGAAATACGCCAGCGTGCACGCCGCGGGATGCGCGGCCAGGTCAGCGCGGAGCCATTTTTCCTCGCGTGAACCCGCGTTGCATCCTCCGACTTCAGCGCACTCGCTGTTCAGCACGACAATGTGCCATGTTCCTAGCTCGTAGCTGTAGAAACCTTCTTTATAGCTTCCTGCTACATCGCCGAAATAGCTGAAGTAAAATGCCGCGTCGGTTGAATGGAACTCGTGGTTGCCCACGGCGGGGCGTGTCCGGAACTTTACGCGACCCCAGGTCTTATCGTAGCAATCGAAATTTGCCTTGGTGCCGTCTGGATAGGCCAGATCGCCAACCGCCATTACGGTCCCGTGGATTTGCTCAAGGAGTTTAGCCGTGGCCTCAGCGCCGGAGAGGTCTGTGCAGTCAGCGATATCGCCGGCACCCACGAGCACGGCATCCCGGTCCTTACCCACCGTCGAGGGAGCAGACTGCGACAGCATATTGCCTGAACCGATGAGAGTTATTACAAATAAAAGACTTACACTGGCGAAGCCGATTTTCATTTCAGACCTTTCATCCCAATTCTACCTTCAGGGCTCCGCAAAACCGTCGTATTTAACAACTTAACCGCCGGTAAGTAGTCCTTGCCCAACCAGTCGGCCGGCTTATTCTAACCTATTCAAAACAAAGGACCGGGGATCGAGAGCACTCAGCCTCGAACCCCGGCCTCCGTTGGGGTGTTAAAACTTGACGCGCAGCATGAATTGCAGTTGCCGCGGCAAACCAGTGCCGGTGTTCGGCGACGCCACATTGTCGTTGTTGTTGTTGAAATTCACGGTTGAGGTGATGACTCCGAAATTGGGCCTGGGAGTTAGCAGACCGGTTCCTGAATCATAGTTAAGTGTCAATTGGTTTGGATCACCAAGCTGGGTGTGATTGAAAATGTTGAATGCCTGTACACCAAACTCGACAGAAAAGCGCTCGTTTATCCTGGTGTTTTTCATCAGCGCCAGATCCATTTGCCAAGTGGGCAAAGCGCGGATGACGCCGTTTCCCTCGTCCCCATATCGGGTGAAGAAGCCCTCGGCGTTCGTTGGAGGAGCCTTGAAGGCAGCGGGGTTGATCAAGGGCACTCCATTGTGACCGCCGCCAGGGAGGGTTAGAGGCACACCCGGCACGATGTCGGGCCGTTGGGTCGTCTGGTCGTTGCCATCGGGGAGAAGATAGGTGTCGGCAAACGGGCCGTTAGGAAGGTTAAAGAAAGGGTTGGCGGGATTACTTACGGCCCCGCTCAAGTCCATAAAAACCGTCAGCGGATGACCGGTATGCCAGATGCCGACGCTGCTGAGACTCCAGCCTCCGACAAGCCTACCGACCAGGCCGCCAGAATTGTTGAAGTAAGTCTTGCCTGGACCGAAGGGGAACTCGTACACCGCGTTCGCTGTGAAGTTGTGGCGAATGTCGAAGATGCTCGGGCCTTTGTCGCAGGGCAGGCAGTTGACGTTCTCGGGTCCATTCGATTCGCCGCCGCCAACGGAACCATCATTTATCGAATGTGCGTAAGTGTAGCGAGACTGGAAAAAGAAACCATTGTCGAAACTTCGCTCAAGCGAAACTCCAAGGGCGTTATAGGTACTGGATCCAATGTCTCTCTTGATGTCGACCGAGCCGTACGGATCTGTGGTGACTGGATTACCCGGGAAGTATTGATCCAGAGGCCGGACACAGTCCGTCACTTGGGTCGGGTCCGTGCTATTGGGTATTACAGGCGAGTCGCACAGATTAACGCCGCCGCGCGAGAAGAGGCGAACACCATGGCTGCCCAGGTAAGAAGCGGAAAACAGAAAGCGGGCGGGGAGTTGGTCTTCAATCGTTAATCCCCATTCCTCGGCATAAAGGTCGCGCCGGTCCTCCCGCTGGAGGGCGCGAGGATGGTTGGCCTGTTTCTGAGTGCCGAGGCCCGATAGATCGGGGATTTCCTGTGTCAAGGCTGGAGTAACCGTTGGTCCTTGCACCGTTGCGCGGAAAGTGTCGCTTTCCAGTCCTGCGTTCAGATCGTCATTCTGCGCGGCGCCGTGATAGATGCCAAAGCCGGCGCGAACAACGGTCTTTCCGTGAAGCGCGGCGGGAGCCCAAGCCAGGCTCACACGAGGGTCAAAGTTTTTGTAATTCGGATTATACAAAGCAGGGTTTATCGGGCATGGCGGTGTGTTTATCGGGGCGATAAAAGGAGTGTTGAAAGAACCACTCCCAAGGCAGGCGCCATGAAATTCGTTCAAATCGAAGACCGTTGTTCGGTTGGTCGCTTCGGTAGCCACGCCGTAGTAGTCCCAGCGAAGTCCGGCGGTGACGGTGAAAGTTGGAGTCACCTTCCATTCATCCTGAAAGTAAGGCATGTAGAAGCCGCGGCGCAGACGGTGGCAGCACCAAGGCGCGATAAAGTTGAGGTTCGAAAGCGTGCCGGCGATCAGACTCAGATTGTCCGCGAAGTTGAGAGTGTTATTCGCCGTTTGACCCTGATTGAGGCGCACGCGGCGAATTTCCATACCCATCTTGAAGGCATGGCGATTGTGAGTCCAGGTCAGGTTGTTGACGACACCGTAGGTAGTGCCGACTTCAATGTCCGCCGATTCGTTCGGAATGCCGGTGAAATTGTTCGAGTTCACAGCATAGGTAAGCGTACTCGCCTCAGGATTGTGAAAAGGAGAACGGTTAACGTAAACCTTAACCTCGTGGAAAATGTTAGGGCTGAAGATATGTTGCAAGGCAAGGAGATAGTTGGCGGGGTGGTTTATGGTCTGAGCCTTGTCTAGACCGACTGTGACCCCAATCTGCGCATCGACAAGACTGATGTCGCGCTGGGCGCGGCCGTAAAGAGTGGTTTTGTCGCTAAATTTGTGGTCGACACGCACCAGCCAAGTGTCTTCGTGAACCGTTGTCTGTATAGGATGAGTGAACGCCTCTATGTCAGTGGGCAAATCGTTGGCGTCGAGACTCTCGTTCCCGAGTTCAGCCGGCGTCAAGGCCCTGAAGTCGTTATCAGGATAAACCACTAATGGAGCGCATCCAGCTATGGTGCCAGTTGAGGCACGCCAGGGAAAACCCTGAAGAATTGCGCACATGTTTGGTGAAGGCCCAAAATGTACCGGGGGAGTTTGTGTGACATCGTTTCTGCCGTTAATGAGAACGTCTTCCACAAAGCTCTTGCTCGGTACAAAGATCGTCCCCAACGATGTGGACTCCTGCAATTGGCGGAGTCCCTCGTAGCTAAGGAAGAAGAAGGTTTTGTCTTTCTTGACAGGCCCGCCCACCGTCATTCCGTACTGGCCCATTCGAAAGGGCAGGATCTCCGGTATGATTGGGTTGCCGGTAGCGTCTGGCGCGAAATCGTCAAAGTTTCGAGCATCGAAAACGGAATTTCTCAGGTAGCCAAAGGCTGTTCCGTGAAAGTCGTTGGTCCCGGATTTGGTGACGACATTGATTTGACCACCGGCCTGCGTTCCGTATTCCACGTCGTAGAGCGCGCTGTTGACGCGATACTCTTCGATTGCGTCTTCGGATATCTGCAGGCGAGTCTGTGATTTCTGCGCCTGCTCCTGGATTCCGCCCGCGTCAACTCCATCGAAGTTGAAATTGTTATCATCGCGAGCGCGGCCCGCAAAACGGATGGTGCGTTGATCGCCGCCGCCGTCGTCCTGGGCGAAGGGGGCTAGCAGGGTCAGGCTGGACCAATCGCGTCCGTTCACCGGCAGGTTGGCGATCTGTTCGGTATTAATTACCGTCGCGGCCGCAGCATAGGTTCGTTCCGATGGACCTGCCTCTGCAGTGATTAGGACTTTTTCTTCGATCACACCGACGGTCAGGGAGACATCGAGCGTATGAGTTTCGCCCACTTGCAGAATCACGTGTTCGATCACCTTGGTCTTGAAACTGGAATTCGAGACCGTGACACTGAACTGCCCGACGGGGAGCCCCGGAAAACGATAATAACCGCTGGAGTTTGTCTTGCGCTCCTGACTAATTCCGGTGTCAACTGCCGTAACTTTGACATTCGCTCCGCTAATGGTCCCGCCACTCGGATCCGTTACCGTACCTTCCAGAGTGGCGCGGTCGGTCTGAGCAAAAGAAGGCGCTGCAGCGGCCAATAACGCGAAAGCAGCAAATATAGGAAAAAATGCGAAAGGCCGGAAATACTTGGACTTCATGAATCCCCCCAATTTTTGTTGCCGGCAAGAAACCCCGACCTGTCGCGATTCCCCGAGCGTCAGTCTTGACACTTGAACTCTTTAAAGATTTCTTCGATTTAACCGGAGAAATGGAAACCGCCCATGACGCAACTTAAAACGTTGGTTAAATTGACGCTGAAGTTTTTTCAGGTAAGCCCGGGCAGGCTGCTAAGTCGTTCCAATAGCGAGAGTTCTAAACCACGCCGGCAGGGAGTCTGATTTGAAATTCAGAACCGGCACCGAGCGTGCTCTCTGCCGCAATTGTTCCGCCATGCATTTCCGCGATCCAACGGGCGATCGCAAGCCCCAGTCCAGCACCGCCAGTGTTCTTCGATCGAACGCGATCAACACGGTAAAACCTGTCAAAAATACTCTTTAGTTCCGATTCGGGGATGCCTTCGCCAGAATCTCGAATCGTAATCTGTGCGTGAGTCTCCGACTGAGACAGAGCAATCTCGCATCGCCCGCCGCTCGGACTGTATTTCACCGCGTTGTCCAAAAGGATGAGCAACAACCGGTCGATCGCGATGGCGTCCGCTTTGACCCAAACAGGCTCCGTCGGCGTCGTCGCGGTGACATCCAAGGCTTTCTCCAGGCCAAGCAGCGCGGCTCGCTCCCGGGCTTTTTGCACATGCGCGGCAAGGTCGAGAGGGCGCATATCCATGCCGGCTGCACCCGCGTCGGCTCGTGCAAGCGTCAGCAGGTTTTCAAGCAATTCAGAAGTGTCCACGGAAGTTTCGAGAATGGTGGATAAGGCCCGGCGATACTCTTCCTGGATCCGCGGCTTCCGCAGCGTAATTTCAGCGGTGGCGCGAATCACAGCGACCGGCGTCCGCAAATCGTGCGAGGCGTCGGCCGTGAACTGCGTAATGCTCTTGAAGGAGGCTTCAATGCGCGCGAGCATTGCGTTGAGAGTTTCCGTCAGGCGCCTGAGCTCGTCGCGAGCTTTTGGGACTTCTAGCCGGCTGGACAGATTCTGTGCGCCGATTAGCCGGGCCGTCTCAATGATTCGGTTGACGGGCGCGAGGGATCTTCCACTTAACCAGTAGCCCAAGAGCGAAGCTAGCAGAACCAATATAGGCAGAAACTCTTTTTCAATCAGCCTGAAATGGTCAAGCGCTTGATCGAAGGGCTCGGTCGGCACCGCGGCACGAATCTCATAAACGTTCCCGCCTGTCATGATGCGCTGAAGCGCAATTCGATACTGCAAGGCATCGAGGTTCGTGGTGGCAAAGGAAATCTGTGCGTTCTGAATTAATGGTAGCGGAGGATTTATTCGCAAGAACTGCTGAGGTCGGAAGATCCAATTGCCATTCGAGTCCGCAACTTCAAAAAGCGCTCCATTCGCCCAGAGCAACGCAAGCTGGGAGAGTTCCTCACGGACCTTGGCTTCTCCCTGCCAGGAAGTGCGGTCCAGCACACGTCGAACAGTCTCCAGATTCGAGCGTGAGGCGTTGTCGACGGTCGCCTCAATGCTGCGACGGAAGCCGAGGTCACTCACCCAAAAGAACGCAACGAACGAGAGACCCAGCACGACAAAGTACAGGGCAGTGAGATGCGCGCGGATAGGCAAATTCAACAAGCGGAATGCCCTCCGACCGAGTATCCGAATCCGCGGTGGGTCTGTATCAGTTTCTTGGTGGCGCCGTCGTCCAACTTCTTTCTTAGAAGCCGAACGAAGGCTTCAACGGTGTTTTCTGCAACGTCAGGGCGATTGCTCCACACCGCGTCCAATATCGAGCATCGCGACAACACGCGGCCCGGATTCTTTACCAGCAGTTCGAGCAGCCGGAATTCGGTAACTGACAGATAAATCTCGCGTCCGCCGCGGAAGGCCCGGTAAGAATTTACGTCGAGAACGAGATCTTCGAATTCCAGGACGCTTTTCGGCCTGGCGGCTGTGCGTCGTTCCAACGCGCGGATCCGTGCAAGCAATTCCACGAACGAAAATGGTTTCGTTAGGTAGTCGTCCGCTCCGGCATCAAGTCCAGTAACGATGTCAGGCAGAGCGTCGCGCGCCGTGAGCATCAGCACCGGAACGGAATTGCCCCGAAGGCGCAACTGCCGCGCCACTTCCAATCCGTTCATGCCGGGAAGCATTACATCGAGAAGAATCAGGTCAAAAGCAGTGTCTCCGGTCAATTGAAGAGCCGTGCGGCCGTCCGCTGCCCGATCAACTTCATGGGACTCGTCGCGCAGCCCATGGACCAAGACTTCAGCCATGACCTCATCGTCTTCCACGACCAGGATGTTCATGCGAAGAGCCTCGCCGCGAGTCTAAGCTCCATTGCATGAATGATTGGTGAATCCCGTATTACAGCAAGGTTTCTAGCCGACGCGATCTTCTGGCCTCTCGAAGGCGCGGGCAGATGGGCACGCCGAGCAAGGTCTGCATCGAAATCGAGCCTCTTGAAGTCGGTCCTTACGTAGGACCTTCGTTGGTGAGACCTACCTATTGGCCAGCGATTCAGCCCCTCGCAAAATGGTCAACCGGGTGTACAATGCCGCCCGTTGGGGTCCCCGGGCAGCCACCATATCTGGGACGGCAGCCGTGAACCTCCCCATCAGAGAATCACAAACGAAGCCAAATAAAGGGTGGCTTCGGTCAATGCATTCAACTCATCCCGGGGGTAGCGTATCGATTCCACAGCAGCGGGCGAAGCAGACAACTGCTCCACCCGGTCGTTCTTTGAATGGACCCATTTAGAGATTTGGCGATTGAGGATTATGAGTATGGCTCTGCCCACAGACAAACACTTTACGGCTCGGATCATCGAGCGCAAAGATCTGTCTGAAGATTTGTGGTTGATCCGGGTTGATCCCGGCGGCCCATTTTCATTCAAGGCTGGGCAGTACGCCACCCTCGGTGTGGATCACGAAGACAAGCGCATCGAGCGCGCCTACTCCATTGTCTCTTCCCCGTACGAAGAAGGCCTCGAATTTTTCATTGAGCTCGTTCCGCAGGGCGCCCTCACGCCGCATCTCTATAAACTCAAAGTCGGCGACACTCTGCTCTGCCGCAAAATTTCGAAAGGCCGGTTCACGCTCGATTTGAAAAGTGGCCGCACCAGTCATCTTCTTCTCGCTACGGTCACCGGCATCGCACCGTTTATCAGTTATGTGCGGACTCTGTACAAAGATTGGAAAGCCGGGAACAGCCCCATGCCCGGCGAGCACAAATTCTTTTGCCTGCAGGGCGGAAGCCGTTCGTGGGAGTTCGGTTATCGCGAAGAGCTCGAGCGTATCGCCGCGGAAGTTCCGTGGTTTAAATATGTCGCTACTATTAGCCGTCCGTGGGAGGACGCCTCGTGGAAAGGGCAAACTGGCCGCGTCGATGATCTGGTGCGCATGTATGTCGACGAGTGGAACTTGTGCCCGGAAAGCACCACTGGCTATCTCTGCGGCCATCCCAGCATGTGTGAAAACGGACTAGGCATTCTGACTCGTGCCGGCTGGCAAAAGGGTTCCGTGTTCGAAGAAGTCTATTTCATCCCTGGCAAAGAGGCCGTAGCGGGATAAACCAAGACTCATTCCAATTGAAATTTGTTTGTGGGCCTCGCGGTTCGAATCCGTTGTAGAATGCCGCGCGGACGGGCCAAAGCTGGATTCGTGGTCGAGTTCTGAAGTAGCGGAGAGAATACCGGAGGAAGTTTCATGATTGTCGGAGTGCCACGAGAAACCTTTCCTGGAGAGCGCCGTGTAGCCATGGTGCCCGCCGTAATCCCGAGCCTCACAAAGGCGGGTCTGGAAGTTGTTGTCGAAGCTGGCGCGGGAAAAGAAGCCGGCTATCTGGACACCGAATACGCGGCCAAAGGAGCGAAGATTCTCCCTACGCGCGCCGAAGTTTTCGGTGCCGCCGATATCGTTGTTCAAGTGCTGTGCTACGGCTCGAACGACAAAACCGGCAAAGCCGATGTTCCGCTCTATCGCCCCAATCAAGTGCTGATCGGCTTTCTGCGTCCCCTCGGCTCTCTCGAAACCATCCAGGAAATCGCCTCAAAAGGCGTGACCGCCTTCTCCATCGAATTGATGCCGCGCACCACTCGCGCGCAAAGCATGGACGCGCTTTCGTCGATGGCTACCATCAGCGGCTACAAGGCCGTGTTGATCGCTGCGGACGCTCTCCCCAAGCTTTTTCCGATGATGACTACCGCGGCGGGAACGATCACGCCCGCTCGGGTTTTCATCATTGGATGCGGCGTAGCCGGACTGCAAGCCATCGCCACCGCGCGCCGACTCGGCGCGGTTGTTTCGGCATACGACCTACGCCCCGCCGTGAAAGAACAGGTCCAGAGCCTCGGCGGACGCTTCGTCGAGATCGCGGTTGAAGCTAAGGACGCACAGGATGCGCGGGGGTACGCGACGGCGCAGGGCGAAGAGTTCTACAAGAAGCAACGCGAGCTGCTTGGAAAAGTAGTCGCGGAAAGCGATGTTGTCGTCACCGCTGCGGTAATTCCCGGCAAAAAATCCCCCATTCTCGTAACCAAAGAAATGGTCGACGGAATGGCGCCGGGCTCGGTGCTTGTGGACCTGGCCGCCGAGCGCGGAGGAAATTGTGAGCTGACGCGTGCGGGCGAAGAAGTCGAAGAGCGCGGAGTGACCATCATCGGCTCGATCAATTTAGCCAGCACCGTTCCCTATCACGCCAGCCAAATGTACGCCAAAAACGTGGCCACGTTTCTCCTGTACATGGTGAAAGATGGCAAGCTCCAAATTAATCCGCAGGATGAAATCGTCCGAGAAACATTGTTGACCCAGGGTGGAGAAATTGTGAGCGCCCGGCTGCGTGAAATTTACAAACTCCCGGCGCTGGCTGCGAAATCATAAGGAGGCATGGATGCCCGCGGATTTTATTTCGAGTCTGTTTGTGTTCATTCTATCGGCATTTTTAGGGATCGAGCTGATTAAACGGGTTTCTCCGCTTCTGCACACTCCACTGATGTCCCTGACCAACGCTCTCGACGCGATCGTCGTGGTCGCGGCCATCATTATTGCCGGCCGTCACGAGACGCGCCTGTCGACCATTCTCGGCCTCGTTGCGGTCGCCGCCTCCTTCAGCAACATGGTCGGCGGCTTCGTCATCACCGACCGCATGCTCAGCATGTTCAAGACCGGCAAGGCGGCGAAAAAGCCATGAGCCCAGCCGACCTCCAGCAACTCATCGATTTCACATACATCGCGGCGGCGATTGGGTTCATTCTCGCGATCAAGTGGCTGGGCTCGCCAGTCACCGCCAAGCGCGGCGTCATCATCGGCGAACTCGCTTCGGCCATCGCCGTCATCGCCACGCTGTGCGATCCTCAGGTTGACCAGTACAAGTGGATCATCATCACGCTGATCATTGGGGCCGCCGTCGGCGTCCCCCTCGGCATGGTGAAGATGACTGCGGTTCCCCAGCGAACCGCGTTGAGCCACGCTTTCGGCGCGCTTTCCGCCGCGCTCATCGGCATCGCCGAATATTACGTCTCTGCTCCCCACGTGCCCAAGTTCCAGATGGCGGAAATCGGCCTCGAAGTCATCATCGGCTCGCTCACCTTTACCGGCAGCTTGATCGCCGCCGGTAAATTGCAGGAAATCCTGCCGCAACGCCCTATTACTTATAAAGGACAGAACTACGTCAGCTTGACGGTTCTTGCTGCCGCGCTTGGCCTCGTGGTGGCTCTCGTCATTCATCCTGAGATGACGTTTCTCTTTCCCATCATGATCGGCGTCGCGCTGATCTTTGGCATCATGCTCGTTACGCCCATCGGTGGCGCGGATATGCCCACGGTCATCTCGCTTTTGAATTCGTATGCCGGCTTCTCCGCTTCCCTGCTGGGCTTCGTCCTCAACAACAAAGTTCTGATCGTTGCGGGCGCTCTTGACGGCGCCTCAGGCTTCATCCTCTCCGTCATCATGTGCAAGGCTATGAACCGCTCCTTCACCAACGTTCTCTTCGGAGCCTTTGGCCAAGTGCAGGCCTCCGCCGCGGGCGCCAAAGAAGAACGCGCTGTCAAGAGCGCCTCACCGGAAGATGCCGCGGGGATTCTTGCAGCCGCCAATACGGTGGTGATTGTTCCTGGGTATGGAATGGCCGTCGCGCAAGCACAGCACAAAGTCCGCGAACTCTACGACATCCTCACGAAAAAAGGCATCGACGTTAAATTCGGTATTCATCCCGTCGCCGGACGCATGCCTGGCCACATGAACGTCCTGCTCGCCGAAGCCGACATCCCTTACGACCGCTTGAAGGAGATGGACGAGATTAACGGTGACCTACCGCAAACCGACGTCGCCCTGATCATCGGCGCGAACGACGTTACCAATCCGGCCGCCCGCACCGACCAAAGCAGCCCCATCTTCGGCATGCCCATCATCGACGTGGACAAAGCCCGCACCGTCATGGTCATCAAACGCAGCATGGCCGCAGGCTTCGCCGGAATCGACAATCCTTTGTATTACCTCGACAACACCATGATGCTCTTCGGCGACGCCAAAAAATTCGTCAGCGACATCGTCCGCGAACTAAGCGGCGGCGGTGGCCACTAATCGCCCCGAGTCCCACAAACGTTCTGTGGGGCGGAGCTTGCGCGGGCCCTCTTTCTGAAGGGCACCGCTCTTCTCCTGCGCGCATCGATGCGCTGAAACTCATGGGACGGGACACACCATCCTGATTCCCTCGAACCAACTGACGAAATGAAACCGGGCCGCAGGCAGCACGCAAATCGTCGTGCGTCCCTGCAGCCCGGCTGAACTAGATCTTCACATCTTCAACTACCGTTCAAAACGGCAGGTCGTCCCCGATCCGCCGCGAACAACCCGTCGCGGGGCTGTCTTACCGTCGAATCGGCTGGATCTGAACTACTTTTTGTCATTTTTGTCAGGAGTTACGTGGCCGCGTCCGTCCCGCTCTTCGTTTCCTTTGAAGTGGGCGTTATCGACGCGCTTTGTTGGCTCGGCTTTCTCGCCACGGTTTGGCTTCGAGCCCTTATAGCCCTTCTGTGGATCGTAACTGTTATCTACCTTGCCGCGGAAATCCCTCTTGCCATGAAACCACGGGCCGGCGCCAACAAAAACGTCCCCAGAAAACCATTCCGGACCGTAGTAGCCAGCGGGAGCGCAATCATAAGGAGCAGCCTCAAAGTAACCATAGGGACATTCAGGGGCAACCCCGATGCTCACGGCAACCTGAGCCTCCGCCTTGGGCACCGCTGCTGTGAAGCAGCTTGCAGCAACCGCGGCTATTACCAAAAATCTGAATCCACGCATAAGTTCACCTCGTTATCTCAATCTCGAATTTCTCGAACTGTTAATTCTAGAACGATGCCCAATGCCGCGTCTGTTCCATACCGGGCACTTTCAAGGGTCTACTGAGCGACAACCATGCACTCTCTGGCTAAGGGTAGGCACCCTGTGGGGGCGACACAGTGGATCAAAGTGAAATGTGCGCTCATTCGAACGCACCATCTGCTGATTACAATGCTGCTGTTCAGTAATAAATTAGATCACTGCCGGAGGGAATTCCCGAGAGAACGATCTGCTGCAAACATGCAATACGACTTCCGCCCGCCAACCTCAGCCATTATCCGCTGCGACCTGGCTCAAGCTGGCGACTTCCAAACGTAAAAATTCTTCTCATCGGCAAGCGTCTCAATGTCCATCCCCGCTGAAGTCGACGCGCGATGAACCGCGGAGCGCAAGTTCGCAAGTCCAATTCCGTTCACATCGGCAAGCGGGATTTCGAGCGCCGATCCGGGCTTCACACCTTCCAACTCTTCTAGAATTCCTTCCACCAATTCGTGGTGTTTGCCACGGCGGCCTTTCCTCAGACTGGAAAGATCCACTCGCCGATACTTCAATGCTGGTAGCTTGCCTCCGGCTTGCTGTCTGCGGGCCATTGCACCCTCCGTCGTTACGGACGATACGGTACCACGCTGGCGATTTTAGGGCAACTATAGCTTTGTTCTACCCCTTCCACTTGTTGTATACGCTCTCCATACGATAGTTCTATGATTTGCATGCGTAAGCAGCGTCGACATCGTGCTACTTCGTCCTACGCTGTTTGTAGCTCTACGACGTTCTACGTGTTCGTAGTTCTACTGCGTTCTACGCTCCTCCTAGCTTCGAGAAAGGTATCCAATATTGTCACCTTTCTTTAGTGGTATCGATATGCTCTTTGTATGCGTCGAGAACTCGTTTGGGTCAAGAACCCAGGCTTTCAAGGCTGGGCTTGTTCGCAATGCGCCTGGCTCTTCAACCCATTGGACGCCCTCGATGGAAACACGATTGAAGAGATGAAGCAGAACTACGAACGCCAGCGCGACCAGGCATTTGCCTTTCACTCCTGCCCCGAACACGCCAGGCCAAAAAATCCAAAAGGACAATAGACCAGCCAGCGCGAATGTGGCGACGGGCGTACTGAAAAGTGGGGATTCTCTCCAGAGGGCGGTTGGGACTACAATGTCCCACGAATTCTGCCGGAGGAGACATGCGTGCCAATAGCGTGGAAGTTTCCTGGGATAGCCAGAAGTCAGACTGGGTGATTCGCATGCAAAGCGGCGACGAAGTGATCCGGCGCCATTACAAAGCGCCAAAAGACGCCGATGAGAAAACGCTTCGGGCCAAAGCCGAAGAAACCGTTAAGGAAGAAGGATACGAAGCAGACGCGGCGATAGTGAGCATTAAGCGGTAGCTGCTTGCCGCGTGGCCGCGGCATAGCACTGGCGCTCTTGCCTGCACGCTTCTTCATTCTTTGCGACCCGACCCGCAGCCAAGAGTGGCGGTGCTACTCACGAGCTGAGCCACGCACGAGACTCGCTTCATTGGACATATATTTCCGGAGTGTTAAAATCTGAGACGAGCTGACATGCCACCAAAAACACTCTACGAAAAGATTTGGGATTCCCACGTAGTCCACGAAGAAGCCGGGAAGCCTGCGCTCATTTATATCGACCGTCACCTCATACACGAGGGCACATCTCCGCAAGCCTTCGCGGGGTTGAGCGCGGAGGGCCGCAAGGTGCGCCGCCCCGATCTGACGTTTGCCGTGATGGACCATTCCGTTCCGACCACCGAGAAAGACCGCATCCTGCCCATCGTTGATACCGACGCGCGGCTCCAGTTTGAAGCGCTCGAAAAAAATTGCCGCGAAACAGGCGTGCGCCTCTTCGACATGAATAGCCGCAACCAGGGCATCGTGCACATTATCGGGCCGGAGTTGGGCGTCACGCAGCCAGGGCAGACGATTGTCTGCGGCGACAGCCACACTTCAACGCACGGAGCGTTTGGCACGCTAGCATTTGGCATCGGGACAAGCGAAGTGGAGCACGTCCTCGCGACACAATGCTTGGTGCAATCGCGCAGCAAAACGCTGCACATTTTGGTCCACGGCAAGCGCCCGCGCGGCGTCACGGCGAAGGACATCATTCTCGCCATCATAGGGAAGATCGGAATCAGCGGCGGCACAGGACATGTGGCGGAATACGGCGGCGAAGCCATCCGCGATTTGACCATGGACGGCCGCATGACGGTCTGCAACATGACGATTGAGGGCGGAGCCCGCGCGGGAATGATCGCGCCGGATGAAACGACTTTTAAGTATCTCGAAGGCCGGCCGTTTGTGCCGCGCGGCAAAGCGTTTGAAGACGCGGTCGCGGGATGGAAGAAGCTGAAGAGCGACGACGGCGCGAAGTTTGACATGACCGTCGAGCTCGAAGCGCAGGAGCTCGCGCCGCAAGTCACCTGGGGCACCAATCCGGGTATGGTGACAAGTGTGACTGGACGTGTGCCGGAGCCGGGGTCGTTCCATGATCCAAACGACCAGAAAGCTACCGAAAGCGCGCTGAAATATATGGGACTGAAAGCTGGCACGCCGATCGTGGACATTCCCGTGGACCGCGTGTTCATCGGCTCATGCACAAATTCGCGCCTGGATGATTTGCGCGCGGCGGCACATCTGGTTGCCGGTAAACATGTGGCGCACAGCATCAAACAAGCGCTGATTGTGCCCGGCTCGCGCGGCATCAAAGCGCAAGCCGAAAAAGAAGGCCTCGACAAAATTTTCCGCGAAGCAGGTTTCGAGTGGCGCGACGCAGGCTGCAGCATGTGCATCGGCATGAACGCGGACGTCCTCCCGCCCCACGAGCGCAGCGCCAGCACCTCGAACCGCAATTTCGAGGGGCGCCAGGGCAAGGACAGCAGGACGCACCTGGTCAGTCCGGTAATGGCGGCTGCGGCGGCCATTGCGGGGCATTTTGTGGATGTGCGTTCGCTGGATGTCGCTTCCGTAGAGTGAAGTTGATCTCACCCAGCGCGATTTGAGTTTATGAGGAGCGCGAATTAGATGGAACCGTTCACTACGCACACTGGCATGGTCGCGCCGCTGGACAAGGTCAATGTGGACACTGATCAGATGGTGCCGAAGCAATTCCTGAAAGCACTGACGCGCAAGGGTTTTGGCCGGATTTTGTTTTATGACTGGCGCTATTTGCCGGGCGAGAAGCCGAACCCCGAATTCGTGCTGAATTTTCCGCGCTACGAAGGCGCATCGGTTTTGCTGGCGCGCCACAACTTCGGGTGCGGATCGAGCCGCGAGCACGCGCCCTGGGGCGTGAAAGACTACGGCTTTCGCGTGATCATCGCGCCGAGCTACGCAGACATTTTCTACAACAATTGCTTCAAAAACGGCATTCTGCCTGCGTCGCTGAGCGAAGAGCAGGTCGAGGAACTTTTCCAGCGCACGGAAAAAGAAGAAGGCTACATGCTGACGGTGAACCTGCCGAATCAAACCATTGCCGACAGGCACGGCCTGATGTTCCGCTTCGATCTAGCGCCGTCGCGCAAAGAAGTTCTGCTCAAGGGCCTGGACGATATCGGTACTTCGCTACAGCACGAGCCGGATATCACCGCTTACGAGAAATCCCACTCTGGAACAGCCACGATGTATGAAGCGGTCGACGTAAAGAACTACGCAAGCGGCCAGTGACGGTGAACCAGCCGCGTGAGACGGGCACGATGTATCGTGCCCCTACGACAACGTCGCCCCGCCACCGCTCTCGACCATTTCTCCAGTAGGCTCCGGCGATTCCGGAGCCGCCGGCGGGCCGAGCATCTCGGCGATCAGGATGCCTCCGAGCACGAAAGCCGCGCCGAGCAATGCGCGGCCGCCCAATCTTTCGCGGAGCACGATATAGGAAGTGGCCGAAGCAAAAACGGGCTCGAGCGTGAACAGGATGGCGGCGTGGCTTGAACTGGTGTACTGTTGAGCCCAAAGCTGGACCGAGAACGCCACTGCGGTGGCAAACACGGCGCAGATGGCAATTCCCAGAAGCGACTGTCCCTGCCAACCGAAGCGCACCGCTTGCCAGCCCGTTATTGAGGCTAGGCCAGTCGCGAGCCACGCCAAAGCCGCGCACGCCACAACCTGGAGCACGCTGAGCGCGGCAACGGAGTGCCGTCGAGTGTAATCTCCTACCAGAATGATATGCATAGCGTAGAAGCCCGCAGCGACGAGCGTCAGGAGATCGCCGCGATTGAGGTGCGAGAGGCCTTCAGCGGGAACCGTAAGAAAATAAAGGCCGAAGACGGCGGCGAACACCCCGCCATACACCCAAAGGGTAAGGCGGCGTTCCCAGAAGAGGCCAAGGAGCAGCGGAACCAGCACGACGCTGGAGCCAGTGACAAAACCCGACTTGGCGGGGGTGGTGTACTGCAGGCCGGCGGTTTGGAAGGCGTAGCCAGCGAACATGAAGAAGCCGAGAGCGGCGCCCGCGAGCAACTCTTCCCTTTTGAGGGCGCGAAAGACCCGCGGACGGAAGGCCGCCATGAGGAGCGCGGCCAGCGTGAATCGAGCAGCGAGAAAAACAAAGACCGAAGAATAATCGAGTGAGTTTTTGACGACGACGAATGTCGCCCCCCAGAGCAGACTGCAGAACGCCAGCGACAGATCGGCGCGGAAACGTTTTGTCATGAGTAGCGCGGCCTCGGTGAGGCTGGCGCGTCAGTTTAATTCCTGCGGCGACGAGTGACAATGCCCGGGCGCGCCGACGCGGCAATCACTCAGAGTTGCAAAATCTTAAAGCCAAACCGTCCGCCCGGACCGCCGAGGACAGCTCGCAGCGTCAGTCTACGCAAATTGAGCTGTTGCATCAGGATGCGCGTAATCCGCTGTGGACCCAATAAAAAGCAAAACGGGGAAGGCCGTGGCGGCCTTCCCCGTTTTTGCAGCAAGTTTGTGACTTGCTGGAAGAAGTTAGAAAGTTAGCCGGAGACCGAACTGCATCTGCCGGGGGTTGTTGCCCTGGGAACTCACAACGCCAAACGTCGATGGAGTGGTTGGATCGACGCCCAGGCCCGTTTGTGCGTCTCCGACGGCCGGATCCGCGAACACCGGGTGGTTGAACACGTTGGTGACGACATACTGGAACTGCAAGCTGACGCGCTCCGCGACATGAATGTCCTTGACCAACCTCATATCCACGTTCCAATACGGCAAACCGCGGAACACGCCAACGCCGCCCGTGTTGGTGTCGAGCCCCAGAATTGGCGCCCGTGTAGTGGCCAAAAGGCCGGCGGGGTCGGCAAAGATGTTGAACTGTCCAGGTCCAGCATTGTTGTGGAGCGAGGCATTGCCACCGCCGATTCCCTTCGTGAAGACGCAGTTTTCAGTTGTGAAGAAGTTGGCACCATCCGCCGCGCCAAAAGATTGGGCATCGGTAAGTGTGCCGCAGCCAAGGGGCTGGCCGGAACCAATCGCAAGAATCGGGGACAGGGACCAGCCACCAGCGATGTGGCCGATGATACCGTGCTGGCCCTTGTACCAGGGATCCTCGATCATGGCGTAGGTGTTGAATACGAACTTGCGATCGAAGGCCTGCAACCCATATCCATTGTTAGTGTTGTAGGGGTCGTTGGTCGTGTACTCGCTCGTGGCCTGCACCAAAGCTCCAGTACCCAGAGCCTTGCTATAGGTGAAGTTTTCTTGCAGGGTGATCCCATGCCAGCTGTTCATCTTCAGTGAAACGAACGCGCCGTTGTAATTGCCATGTCCGGTGCTGGCATTGACGCCGACTCCGGAGGTCAACTGGCCTTGGCTACCGCAAGTGGCGGTTCCTGCCGGCACGCCGCAATCCAGCGGGCCGCCAACGATTGGAGTATTCAACATGCTGCGGGCGAAATTGAACCCACCGTTGTCGAGATCGCTCCAAGTGCTCCAAACAGCTTGATTGAGCAAGTTGCTCTTGGCAATGCCCTCATTGAACACGACAGCTGCGGTGCAACTCGTGAAACCAGCGCAGTAGGCGGGATTCATCGCCGCCTCAAAGAAGGGTTGCGGCGCGAAGGTATTGGCATAGGCAATCTGTGCTGCCGTGCCCTTCGGAATGGCCGCGCCGCAAGCAGCAAAGGAGGTGGCGCACCCTAGACCGGTCTCGACCGCGGCATAGGCTTTTTGGAATTGCTGCCCGCCCAAAGTCATCATGTAGGGGACAGAGTTGATGTTGATCGGCTGGTATTCGTGAGTGATTCTGCGGCCGATGTATCCCAATTCCAATATGAACTTCTGGCCCAACTGCCGCTGGATGGTCAAATCGAAAGAGTCGACCACGTTAGGACGGAAGTTCGGGTCCAGTGCTTCACCAGCGCCACCTGCGACGGAGTTAATACCTACGAACGTTGGTTGGGGCAGCGTTGGTGATGCAGCCGGAATGGGTGCGTTGTTGCCGTCCGTTCCCACGCGGAACGCATTGCCGACGGTAAGACCGCCAGCGGGGGCGATGCAGGTTCCATTCATGTTGTTTTGCCGGCACTGGACGGCCTGGATCAGACCGGTACCCAGCAACGGCACTAAGACGAGGTCTACTCCGTTTAGACGCCCGTACACACGGCTATAGCCGCCACGGATGACTGTCTTGTTGCCGCCGAATGCTTTGCCCATCCATCCATCGCTAAAGTTCGGGTTCCAAGCCGCAGCGAGGCGCGGGCTGAAAGAACCGTAATATGGGTCATAGGGGTATTTCTGCCCCGGGCCTGTATTGCCAACGAGGGCAAAACCAATCGTCGGGTTGTAGACTTGACCGTTCAGAGCCGCAGCTTCCCGCTGTTTAAGATAGGCCGCTGTGGCAAGCTGCTGCCCGCTGGAATCTACCAGTTCGATCTGCTTGCCGTTTTTTTCTGTCGGCGGCATCTCGAGAGTCCAGCCCAAGCCGTACGTGAACGTGAAAGATGGCTTGATGTGCCAGGAATCGCTGAAGTACACGTTATAGTAAGGAATCGTGCTCTGGTCGAACGCGTGGGTAAGAGGCGGGTTGATCGCTAGATTCGAACCCGAGCGAGTGTAAGCAATTTGTGAGTCGGTGACGATGCCCAAAACGGCGGCAGAGTCGCGAGCCCACGTGGTTGTGGTCACACCGGCAGGATTGGTTGAAGCGAAGTTCACATTGCCGCCACCAATAGAGTCACCGAGCTGGTAGGTGGCCTGGTAATTGATGCCGCCACCGTTGTCGGAGCGCTGGTGCCAGTCATAGTTGCGCTGGTACGCGCCGCCGAAGGTAAATAGGTGATTGCCTTTCAGCATGGTCCAGTCGTCACGAAGAAAGTTATCGTGGCCGTCCCAGAAACGCGTGCGGACGCTCTGGGTGTTTACGTTGTAAGGAGTGAGAGCCGTGGTGGCGAACTCGCCAAACGGTTCAAGGGCGGCGCCACCCACACTGGTGCCAAGCTGGGAGAATTGAGGAACTCCGCCAGGATTGGACCAAGACCAGTAGTTGCGAAGGTAGCTGTAGTGCAAATCGTTTGTCGTATTAGAAGTAACGTTGATGGTCAAGCCAGCCACGAAAAACCATGGCTGTTGCGGCCGCACCGAAAGGGCCGCGGGTGTGCCCAGCGTGTCCCCCGGAAAGAAACCGCCGATGTCGACCTGACTGGTGGTGGAGCGAACCAGCTTGTAGTAGCGGTAGCTGCTATTGAAATGGAACTTTGAACTAAAGTCGTGGTCCAAGCGAGCCACCCCGAAGTTGGAGGTGTAGGGAATCTCGGCATTGGCCTTGAATCCTATTTCGTTGACTCCATCGCAGCGAGAACCAAGTAGAGCGCCGCAACTCGGGTCATTCCCGATGGGCTCATACTTGTTCCACATCTGTTGGACCAAGGAATTGATTCCGAGGCCTCGGGGATCGCATGCAGTATTTGCGCCCACGCCGCAATTCGTACCCGAAAGCATGTTAAAGGTGGTCGGCACGGGCGCCGGGCCACCAGTAGCCTGGCAGGCAGCATTGCATACATCAAAATGAAGGATGCCATTTCGCATGTCCGCAGAAGGGACGGCCTGCTCGAAGGTTACCGAGTTATTCCAGCGGAATCCCTCGTAGTTAGCAAAGAAATAGGTCTTTCCGCCCAAAATGTTCTTCGAGATGATTGGGCCGCCACCAGAGGCGCCGAAGCGGTTGTAGTGATAACTGGGCAAAGGTGTGCCGCTGAAATTGTTGTCAAACGTGTTCGCGTTGAAATTATTGTCGAAATAATATTCGTAAGCGCTGCCATGCCAGGCATTCGTGCCGCGCTTGGTGACCACCTGAACCTGTGCGCCGGCGGAGCTATTGAAGTCCGCGGTCTGGTTGGCGGTATTTACCTTGAACTCCTCGACGCTGTCGAGAGGCGTAGGCATGACGCCAGTTGGACTGCCGCCAATCTGATTCGAAACGATACCACCGGTCGGATCGCCCGCGAAGCTTGGGGTGTAGACCTGCATGCTGCCGTCCATGTCATTCGTGTTTTGGCCGCCATCGAGCATGAACGTGCTTTGGTCAACGACCGCACCGGCCACGCTGCCATCGGGAGAGACACCAGGCTGCAAGGTTACGAAAGTGGCTGCGTCCCGGCCGATCGAAGGCAAGTTCTGCAAAAGGTCGCCGCTGACGGTGTTGCCCACCGTAGCGTTCAGGGTCTGCAACTCGGCACCGTTGGTGACCGTAACTTCGACAGTCTCCGCCACAGAGCCAATTTCTAGCGTAAGATTCAAGGTAAGCGAAGCGCCGATGTTTACCACCTGGTCGACGAGCTTTGCAACACGAAACCCGGTCTTGCTGACCGAGACCGTGTATTTGCTTGGCACTACGCTTGCGAAGAAATATCTCCCGTTTTCATTCGTTACATCTGTTCGCGAAATACTCGTCGCGGTATCAGTCAATGTGACCGTCGCGCCGACAATGGCACCGCCAGACGGGTCCGTAACTGTTCCAGCGACTGTACCGGTTGATACGCTTTGAGCGAACAGGGCAGACGGAGCAAGAGCACACAAACAGAACAACGCAGCTAGGAGCAACGCCACTCGCTTACTTGACATTCAACTACCTCCTGGATGGGCCTTTAGAGCCCTACACTTCTCAAGCAGGTAAAACAAATCAAACAGAGCCGAATACTCTGAAAGATCCAAACTGTCCTTGAATTGGGCAATCACCACAAACTAAACCTGATGGTAGAAACAACTGCAAGCCAGCTACCATTGCGCCACAAAAAGTTAAACCGAGTGCTCTCTATAAATTATCTAAGCTTGAGATCACTTTTCCTAGCATTGATATACGTCTCGCCATATTTCGCTACAGTGTTTCATAGAACGTAAGAAGTTGCCTCGAGCGCAAGCCGACAGACAGAAAAAAGCTCCGCCATCGCGGCAGCTTTAAGTCGCCACAGTTCTGGTCGATTGCGCTTGGCAACGGCAGCCCACCACAGGGTGATAGCGCGTTATATATTGCTCCCGGGAGGTTTTGTCAACGGGAATCTGGGCGCGACCCATGTAAAGTTTAGATTTACTCGATTGAACCCCTGGAAGGCCGTCCTCGTGGATCGCTAGCCCGGATTTCTCATAATTAAATAGAAAAGGCTGTTGCTTCATGGCATAACTCTTTTGTCTAGAAAGAAATCCTGCCAAGGAGGAGCAACAGCCTTATGACCACAGAGTGTAACCAGTTTGTCTTCGGATTTCATCCCCAAAAGCGACGCGAGATCCGCGCGCAGTTCGACGGCGGAGCGATCACCAGCGACGGTGGTGGTCTGCTCCTGCGGGAGGTCGAGAAGCGCATTGGGATCCTCCAGCAGTTTGCCGCCTGCTTCACCGATTATCGGAATCCCGATCTGATCGAACACCCGGTGAAGGAGTTGGTGGCCCAGAGAGTCTATGGTCTGGCTTTGGGGTACGAAGATCTGAACGATCACGAGGAGTTGCGGAACGATCCCTTGCTGGCGGTGCTGGTCGAGAAGCCGCATCCCGGCAAGGAAGCTTTAGCCGGAAAGAGCACCCTGAATCGCCTGGAACTAACCAAAGAGACGGTCCGTCAGAAGGAGCGCTACAAAAAGATCGTGTTGGATCACGGAGCCGTGGATCGCCTGCTGGTGGAGGTCTTCCTCGAAGCCCACCAGGAGGCGCCGAAAGAAATCATTTTGGATTTGGACGCCACCGACGATCCGCTGCACGGGAAGCAGGAAGGGCGTTTTTTCCATGGCTACTATGGACACTACTGCTACCTACCGTTGTACATCTTCTGTGGAGAGTTCCTGCTGGGTGCGCGGTTGCGATCGTCGAACATCGATGCCTCAGCGGGAAGTGTAGAGGAGCTGCAGCGCATCGTAGGACAGATTCGTTGCGCATGGCCATTGGTGCGTATCGTGGTGCGTGGAGATTCGGGATTTTGCCGTGAGGAGCTGATGGTCTGGTGTGAAGCGAACCGCGTAGAGTACTTGCTGGGACTGGCGAAAAACGAACGCCTGAAGGCCGAGATCGTGAAGGAGATGGGGGAGGCGAAAGCCCGGTACCAAGAGACCGGACGCGCCGGCCGGTTGTTCAAAGAGTTCGTCTACCAAACCCGGGAGAGCTGGAGCCGTGCGCGACGGGTGGTGGCCAAGGCCGAACATCTGGAGAAGGGAGAGAACCCGCGGTTCGTGGTGACGTCTCTGAGCGGAGAATCATGGCCGGCACAGGCGCTATATGAAGAGCACTACTGTGGAAGAGGGGACATGGAGAATCGGATTAAAGAACAACTGATGCTGTTCAGTGATCGCACCAGCACGCACTATCTGCGCAGCAATCAATTGCGACTGTACTTCTCTTCGATTGCCTACGTGTTGTTGCAGATGCTACGGCGACTGGGACTGGCAGGAACGGAGTTGGCCCAGGCGCAGTGCTCCACCATTCGGCTCAAGGTGTTGAAGATCGGCGCGCTGATCCGCATCACGGTGCGCAAGGTGTGGGTCTCGCTGGCCGGTGGGTACCCCTATGTCGCACTCTTCCAGCAAATCTATGAAAAGCTCTGCGCCGTGCCGCTAAAGTATTGAAAAAGAAAGATCCCGAACAACTTCTTCGTCGCTTCTGTCTACCGCTGGCAAAGTGTGCGCCGAAACAGCCGCAGAGAGAGAAAAACTCTCACGCCCAGTTAAAAACGGATCAACTGTACAACAGCGCGCTGCGAAACCATCATGCAACTACCAACTTGAACAAACTTCATTCCCCTTTTGCCAAGCGGTGAGAAATTGCGGCTAGAAGCTACAACACTGCGCGATGCCACACGTGATTAACGAAGCGCGCTTCTTCTGGCACCGCTTCCTCTCGCAGACGCCGGACGCGAGCAATTTGCCGGGATCTTTGAGAAGCCCCAACAGACTAGTGGAGGGAACTACCATCCTGCGCGTAGACCGTGCGGCCGCCCACGACCGTAAGAAGTACCGTGGTCTTCGTATACTGCTGCGGCGAAATTTTTGTGAGGTCGTTCGAAAGAACGATGAAGTCCGCGTACTCTCCGACTTTCAGTTCGCCCTTTTTCCCTTCCTCGAATTGCGCGTAGGCGGAGCCGGAGGTGTACGCGCGAATGCAGTCATCGAGCGAAATTTTCTCCTGCGGCTCCCATCCACCTGCAGGCCCGCCATCCGGCAGCTCGCGCGTCACGCAAGCATAGACTCCGCGCATGGGGTTGATCGGCTCGACGTCGTAATCGGTGCCGAAGGCGAGACGCGCTCCGCTTTTTTGCAAAGAGGCCCAAGCATATGCGCCCTTGGAGCGGTCGGGACCAATTCGCGAGCCGGCCCAGCGCATGTCGCTGGTTTCGTGGGACGGCTGCATCGAAGCGATGACCTTTAGCTGAGCGAAGCGCGGCAAATCTTCGGGTGCCACGACTTGTGCATGCTCAATGCGGTCGCGGCGGTCGCGCGGCCCGTTGGCCTTAGCGACGGCTTCGAATACGTCGAGAGCCACGCGGTTGGCGCGGTCACCGATAGCGTGAAAATTAATTTGGAAGCCGGCTCTGTCGCGCTCGATGGCCATGGCGCGAAGCTTATCCGGATCGTTCGTCAGGATTCCGCTTGTGGAAGGGTCATCCGAATATGGCGCGAGCATAGCAGCCGTGCGCGAGCCGAGTGCGCCGTCGGTAAAGCCCTTGAGCGCACCAGTCCTTAGCCAAGGATCGCTCGTGCCGCCTTGCGCGCGCATGTTCAACAATTGGTCCATGGGCTGAAGAAACGGCAGCCATTCGGTGATGCGTAGCGTGAGCTTCCCTTCTTCCTTCAATTGCACATAAACAAGATAATCCGCCCAATCGGAAAAATCCTGCGCCGAGGTCACGCCATTCTTGGCGGCATCGGCGAGCACCATCTGAATGCCGCGCCGGCGTTGGTCCGATTTCAAATCGGGAATCCTGGCGGAAACCAAGCTCATTGCCGAATCTTCCTCGAGCATGCCCGTGGCTGCGCCATCCGCGTCGCGCTCGATCATGCCGCCGGGCGGGTTTGGGGTGTCCTGCTGAATTTCGCCGTGCCGTAGCGCGAGTGAATTGGCCACCGCCACATGACCCGACACATGTGTAAGAAAAACCGGATTCTTTGGGGCGACCGCATCGAGTTCCTGTTTGTTGGGGAATTTCTTATCGACCCAGAGCGTGTGATCCCAACCGCTGCCGGTGATCCACTCACCTTCTTTGTGCTGCGCAACGGCATCGGCTATACGCTTCTGCAGCTCCTCGATGCTGGCAACACCATTGAGCCGCACAGAGAGCATGTCCGCACCCGCACTGCCAAGGTGCACGTGGGCGTCGTTGAACCCGGGCATGACGAATTTGCCCTTGAGCTGGATGGTCTCTGCGCTGGGATCGTTTCCGCCACATTCGAGAAGGACAAAATCGATTTTGCCGACGCAGCGAATCTTGCCGTCGCGAATGGCCATGGCGTCGGCCCACGGCTGCGCCGGATCATTCGTATAAATCCTGCCATGCAGATAGACGACGGTGTGCGACTCGCTCTGGGCCGCTTGCGCCTTTGCGCGCAGAACAAATACTCCCGCGCAAAAACTCAAGAGCACAATTCCAGCTAGATAGAGCAGCCTCGTTCCGCGAATCTTCATCTCGTTTTCTCCGGCGCCACATCTGCCATTCCAAGCAGCGTGAGCAGGGCGCGTTTCAATCCCATTTCGCGGCCCGCTGGGTCGTACCATTCCTGGAGCGAGTGCGCGCCGCCGCCGTTCCCTCCCGCGCCAATCGAAATCGCGTCAATGCCCATAGAAAGAGGAATGTTTGCGTCCGTGGAAGAACGCTCGATCCGTGATTCGTTTTCCACGATAGCATCCGCCGCGCGTAAGGCAGCGAGAAGCGGCGACTCTGCCGCCAATTCGCCACCGGGCCTGCTGCCAAGCAGATCTACCTTCCATTCGAGCTTGCCTCTTGAACGATCGCGGGAGGACTCCATTTCGTCGCGAACGCCGGCGGCCATGCATTCACGCAGAGCAGATTCGAGACGCGTGAGTTCGCTTTCGCTTTCCGAGCGCACATCAACTTTAAGGCGGGCTTCATACGGAATGGAATTTATGGAAGTACCGCCTTCAATTTGTCCGAGATTGAACGTGGTGCGCGGAGATGCGGGAATTTTGGTATTG
Organism: uncultured Acidobacteriota bacterium; assembly: GCA_963833345.1. GTDB lineage: Bacteria > Acidobacteriota > Terriglobia > Acidiferrales > UBA7541 > Acidiferrum. Next base: position 961,018 of record CAWHXI010000002.1, read on the forward strand.
ATGAAGCGCACGGAGCCGCGAACCAGCGCATTAATCGGATTGGGCATGCCGAAGTCCGACCAGCTGTGGCCGCCAGGGCCATTGATAACAACTTCGAGCCTCCGCGAGGCCAGCGCAATCGTCGTCACGTGATCGGTGCTCGCGCCGTCGAGCACGATCACCGCTTTGAGGCGGTTGTGGTAGGCATCGACTAGCGCGCGCATGCCGCGAAGGTTGCCTTCGCCTTCTTCGCCGACGTCGGCGACGAAGAGAATCGTACGCTGCGGTTTGATCTGGGCTTCGTGAATGGCTCGCGCGATAGCTGCGAGCGCGGCGAGACCCGTGCCGTTGTCAGAAATTCCTGGCGCGAGCATGCGGCTGCCCTGGTGCCGAACTTTAACGTCCGTTCCCTCCGGAAAGACTGTGTCCAAATGCGCGGAGAGCACCACGATTTCTTTTTCGTTCACGCCGCGCAGTTCCCCGATCACGTTGCCTATGGCATCGACCTGGACGCTCAGGCCGGCCGAGGACAGCAATGCTTTGAACGCCGCCCCACGCTGACCCTCTCGAAAAGGCGGCGCGGGAATTTCGGTGAGGCGCGTTTGCTGCTCATTGATCCAATTTAGATTGGGTGCGAACCATGCCAGCGCCGCGCGCACCTGCGCGTTTTCGCCAAGCTGGATGGAGGAAGCAGAACGGGTAGTGTGTCGGGCGAGCGAGGAGCGAACCGGCATAGCGAAGAGGATAACCCAAACTAGGACGTGTTTCACTGTCCTGCTCCGCGCTGTTGCGATGATCAATGCCGTGTGGCCTCGGAGCAGAGTGCCGAGATCTCCGCGTCTGTTAAAACCCGAGCCGATTGCTTCGCGGCATCGAAGATGCGATTGACCATGGTGTCGTCGGCTGGCATTTTGTGGCGCTCGAGCCAGAAGAGCACGTTGGACTTGCCGCTCATGGGGCCGATTTCGATCACCTGTTCGAGTCCGAAAAGATGCGAAGGCACTCCGCTATAGACGGAGTCGGCGAGCGCCTCGTTTCCTTTGTGAAAGGCTTTGATGATCGCGGCTGCGTGGACGCCGGTTGCCGTGCGAAAAGCATCTCGGCCGATGACGGGATAATTCGGTGGAATGACCGTTTGCGTGGCCGAAGCAACTTTCTCGCAATACTCCCTGAGCCGAGAGAGGTCCTGGTGGATGACGCCCATCAAGCGCAAATTCACCAACATCAATTCCATCGCCGTGTTGCCGACGCGTTCGCCCAGCGAGTTGGCCGCGGCGTGCACTTGATCCGCGCCTGCGGCAATCGCTGCCAGAGAGTTCGCGATGGCCAGACCGCGATCGTTGTGGCCGTGCCAGTCCACGCGAATCTTTTCGCCACTGGGCTTGACAACCTCCTCGATAACGAATTTCACCAGGTTGTACGCGCCATTGGGAATGGCGTGGCCCACGGTATCGCAGAGCACAATGGCGCGCGCGCCGCTGCGAATCGCCGTGGTGTAAAGGCGCTTCACCGTGTCCGGGTCCGTCCGAATCGTATCTTCCGTCACATACATCGATGGAAGGCCGTGCTCGACAGCGAACTTCACCGCTTTTTCGGTCGTACGTTCCAGATGATCGACCGTCCAGTCTTCCACGAGCCGGCGAATGGGGCTCGATCCCAAAAACGTTGCGGCTTCAATTGCCATTCCCACACGCTGGGAAATTTCGGCGATAGGGCGAATGTCGGCTTCGATCGTTCGCGCGGCGCAATTTGGCTTGATCTTCATGTGCTTGGTGACGATTTCGCGGGCCAGCGCTTCGGTGTGCTCGACGGCGCGCGCCCCCGCACCCGGTAATCCGATGTTGAGCGAATCAATGCCTAGCGCTTCCATCAAGTGCAGGATTTCGATTTTTTCTTCGATGCTAGGATCGTGGACGCTCGGGTTTTGCAGCCCGTCGCGCAACGTTTCATCGTTCAGCAGGACGCGCGTGCCCGGCGCGATGAGTGGCGCTGCGGCCACGTTCCAGTCATAAATCCATTCGTTTTGTTGCATCGGCCTAGCCTTCCCACTCTCTTCTGATGCGCGTCCAGCTCGCGCGGTGGCTGCCGTCGCCGAAACTAAAAACCGTGATCTCGGAACAGCGTCTTAAGTGCGCCGCGAACGTTTCGCAACTTTGCGGCGAGTCCCCCGCCAAACTCAAATTTCAGAAACGCGTCTGCGGCCCGTTCGAGATCGGCGCCATAACGATACCACCATGGCTTCTCACGCCATGGCAAGCGGTCCACATCGATATATTTGGGTTGGACCATCTCGAGCAAGCCCGCTTTCCCGTGCGTGCGGCCCCAACCGCTTGCACCGCAGCCTCCGTGAGGTGCTTCCGCGATGCCGAAATAGCTGATCGCGTCGTTGACCATAACGGCGCCCGCGCGCAGTCGCGTGGCAATTTGTTGGCCGTGTTTTGCATCTCTCGTCCAAACGCTTGCAGCTAGCGCAAATGTAGATTCGTTCGCGCGCACCACGGCTTCTTCGGCATCCTTTACGGACTGGACGGCGAGAATAGGGCCAAATGTCTCTTCTTGAAAAAGCTTCATCGTGGAATTGACGCCGGCAATGACCGTCGGCGCGAAAAAATTTGCCCCAAGATCAGCGCGAGGCTTGCCGCCGCAGAGAACTCTGGCGCCGCGCGCCACGGCATCGTTCACTAAATCACTCATGCGCTGCACATGCTGGGGACGAATCAGCGGCCCAACATCCGTTGCCGGATCGCATCCCGGCCCGAGACGCAGCTTTTTCGTTTTCTCAACGCAAAGCCCCAGAAATCTTTCCTCGATGGCCTCTTCCACGAAAAGCCGCTCGACAGACAGGCACACTTGTCCGCAATTTGTGTAGCTGCCCCAGACCGCGGCGCTCGCGGCAACATCCACATTCGCGTCCGCGAGGACAATCATCGCGTCTTTGCCCCCCAGCTCAAGCACGCTCGGAATCAGCCTTTTGGCGCAAGCTTCTGCGACACGGCGGCCCGTGGCTACGCTTCCGGTAAACATGACTTTGTCCGGAGCGGCATCAATCAACGCCTGGCCGACTTCCCCGCCACCTTGAATGACCGTCACGAGGTTTTTCGGGAAGCCCGCTTCTGCGAAGAGTTTTTCGATCAGCGCGCCGCATTGAGGTGTGAAATCGCTCGTTTTGCAAATGACTGCGTTTCCAGCGGCCAAGGCCGGGATTATTTGGCTTAGCGGAATGGCAAGGGGATAGTTCCACGAACTGATGATGCCGATCACGCCCATGGGGTCGTAGACCAAGCGACCGGCCTTCGTTTTGCCCGCGCTGCTATGGTGCGGCACACGTTCAGACCGCAAAAGCCGCGCGCCCCATTTCGCATAATACTGCGCTGTGTCGAGTGCAACAAAAAGATCCGCGAACAGCGCTTCAACGCGCGGCTTCCCTGATTCCGCGACTACAGCATCGGCCAGAGCATCTCGCGATGCCATCATGCATTCGCGCAGCGCGTCTAGTTGCGCGCACCGCTTTTCGATCGGCACCACGGACCACACAGATTGTGCTGCACGCGCTCGCGCCAGAATTTGCGGCAGCTCCGCCGGCTGGGTCTTCTCAAACTGTCCAAGAATTTTGCCTGTGGCAGGATCAATCGACGGAATCGTCTCGACAGGGATGGCCGTGGCCGCCATAAACAAATTCTAGCCGAATTTCACTCGAAAGAGTTCGCCACGAACAATAAAGATCGCGAGTGACCAATGCGGCGTTTTCTATTCGTGATCGAGCAATCAATCCCGGTCACATGGGTCTTTGTGACTCCGCCCTAGAGCTCCGGCCACTACTAGCCACTATTGTGCGGCCTTGGGAACAAACAACGACAAATTTTCAGCTTTCCAGCGCATGGCGGCCCTAATCCGATTCCGCCCGCTTGGGTGGTCGAAGAAGACCCATTCCTCTACAGGGCCCGGGCTCATCTTGCGATACTCGCCCAGATGGATCGCAGCTCGTGCGAAGCCATCCGGCTGGCGGCTGGCGTTCAACCCATACATGTCCGCTTCATATTCGTTCATGCGTATGTGCGTGTTGATAAAAGGCGTGTACACGAAAGCAAACACCGAACCGAGCAACAAAACCAACGGCAGTACCGCCGTGTCCCCCATGCCGCGGATTTGCCAGCGTTCGCCCCAACGAGCCAGCGCGCTTTCGAGGGACCAGCGCAGCAGAGCGAAGAAAATAAAAATGACGACGGAAAAATAGAGCAGGTCCCTCCCGATGTGATGAAGGACGAAGTGACCCATTTCATGGCCCATGACGGACTGAATTTCTTCCGGCGAGCCGCGGCGCAGCAGATTGTCATTCAGCGTGATGCGCATGGTGCTGCCAAAACCGCTGACGTTTGCGCTCATTCTCGTGGTTTGGCGCGAAGCATCCATCTCGTAGACCTTGTCTGCGGTAATGCCATTCGCGTGTGCGAGGCTGAGGATGGGTTTTGTCACGCGCGGGTCGTCGAGGACCGTGAACTTATTGAAGATTGGAAACACAAAAACGGGACCGATCATGACCAGGAAAACCAAAAAACACATGGAGACGATGGCTCCCCAAATCCACCAGGTCCGCGGAACGCGGCGAACGACCCCAAAGAGCACCATCATGGCGATGCTGCCGATGACCAGATTCACTAGCAGCATTTCAAACTGCTCGCTCATCCAGGGGCCAAAGGTTTGCGTAGCGAGTCCGTATTGGCGCTCTCGAAAATAACCTTCGTAAATCGCCAGTGGCGCACCGAGGACCGTCGTAACCATGAGAAATTCCACCCAATAGATCAGTGTCTGCAGCGGCTTGAATCGCGTAATGCGCTCGGCGAGATTGCGCATCATCACGGACCGACGGAAATGCAGCAACAGCAGATAGATGACCGCACCATAAAGAAAATCCCAGAGGATCAACCAGTAGCCGCCTTCAAAGTAGTCATCTGATTTGGCTCGCGCACTTGCAGGAATTTCCTCGAGGTACGCCTCGGTGGCGGCTTCCACGTTGAATTGGCTGGAAGGCTGCGCCGCCAGCGGAATCGGAATTTCGTCTGGCATGGCCGTGGCAGGTTTTGCACCTGGGCCGGGCGATTGCTGCGCTTGCGAGCCCCTCGCGCCCGGGAACAACGCGAGCGCGAGACAAGCCAAAATTAGGGTCTTGCGGTGGTTCATGGTTTTTCCTCAATAAGATAATTGCTTCGAACGTGCGCGAGTCCAATACGGACATGGCGACGAAAAAGTCTCCCGTGGAGTGAAAGTTCTGAGGAAACAATCATTAGACGGCCAATCACACCGAATATTTCCAGGAGGCCTTCAGAAATATCGCGGGGGGATCGCTAAGGCTCACCGACGCGCCACGCTTCGTCGTGCATCACTTGCACCATGCACAACCCTTGAGGAGGCACAGTCGGCCCTGACTTGGAACGATCTCGCAGTTGATAGAGCCGAGGAATGTCGTCCGGCACGAGTTTGCCTCGGCCAACATCGAGAAGTGTGCCCACCATTTTGCGAACCATAAAGCGCATGAACGAACGGCCGCGCACAGTATAGACGAGCTCTTCGCCATCGTCGCTGCGAATTAACTCGCTCGCATAAATCTCGCGCACCGTCGAGCGTTCTTTGTCGTCATCCTCGGAGCCCGTTGACGCAGCAAACGCAGCGAAATCGTGCGGACCGACGAAGCGCGAAGCGGCAATGCGCATAGCGTCTTCATCAAGCGGAAACGGATAGTGCAGAACGTAACGCCAGACCGCCGGCGGAACAACTTTGCCGCGATACAAACGATAACGATAAATTTTTCCGAGCGCCGACCAACGCGCGTGAAAATCCGGCCCTACTTCCTCGGAACCGACGATGCGAATCGCGGAAGGCAGAAGTGCGTTCAAAGCACGCTGGAACTCGCTAGCGGATAAACCCGATTGCGTGCGAAAGCTAGCCACTTGCCCAAGCGCGTGCACGCCTGCGTCCGTGCGTCCAGCGCCATTCAGCATCACATTCTCCTGCGTGATCTGCCGCAGCACGCTGGAAATCTCTCCTTGAATCGTGGGCTTATTGGACTGAATCTGCCAACCGTGAAAGTCGGTTCCGTCGTAAGCGATCGTAAGCTTGAAATGGCGCATGGAAAAAAAGTGTTCTACCTAAAGCGATCAATTTTCAGAAGAGGCGTCGGTTTTGGCAAGTGCTTTGGGTAGGTCACATTCAGGGAGCCGTACGCGCAAATCGGCTGCCAGGTTTCACGGCGGCGCCTCCCTCGCGGCACAAAGGACAATCCTCGGGCTCGTATTTAGCAATAGGAAGGTCGAGCAGAGCCTGCGTCTCAACGCCGAGTTCCAGAGTGCCGCCGCTACGATCGATCAATGCGCCGGCGGCCACAACTCGACCGCCGGCTTCTTCGACCACTTGAATAGTTTCTTGTGTCGAGCCGCCAGTCGTCCAGACATCCTCGACCACAAGAACGTGCTCGTCCGGCTTGAGCGAAAACCCGCGGCGCAGAGTCATCGTGCCACTAGCATCCCGCTCCGCGAAAATAGCCGGCACTCCCCTGCCCGTCGTGCCTTTTGGTTCAGGCAGCGCGCGGGCTACTTCCTGCCCGATAATCACGCCGCCCAAAGCCGGCGAAACGACGGCCGCGATGACGGCATCGGAAAACAGTGCTGCCAGCGCTTGGCCGAGTTTTTCCGCAAATCGCGGATACTGCAGGACGAGCGCGCATTGCACGTAAGTCCCGCTGTGCAAGCCGCTGGTAAGTTCAAAATGGCCATGCCGAATGGCTCCGGCAGACTCAAACATGCGCAGCAGTTCTTCTCGTGAAAGCATCATTTTCGGCCAGCCGCAAATTGCCGCTAAACATCTATTCGTGAGCAGCCTAGCCGCCGTGCGCCGCGTTGTCAAGGAATGGAGCGCCTGTTAAACTGCGGGCCAAGTTCCCGGGCTGCGCTAAGACTTCCTGGGTCAAAACGGTGATGGACCCCTCTGAATAGACCTATCCCTCAGCCATGCTTACCGAGTTTCTCTTCCGCGTGGCGAGAAACCTGCCAATCGAGTGTACCAACGCCTGCTCAGGGCACGTTCCACACTGTCAGTGTGAATCAAAACAGTCTGAATCAAATTCGTCCCGCAGGGACAGAATCTCGAGGAATAAAACTGTCATGACGATTCTATGGGGGCGCATCGTGAATTGCTTTTTGGTTGCCCACAAAAGGCAATTCAGTTTTCTTAAAGGTGGGAAGCGCCAAGGTTTGCTCGCGGCCAGATCACTTCTGGCCATGTTGATGGCCGCCCTTCTTGTCGCGGGTCCGTTTTCGCCTGCCTTTGCGCAAAGCCCTGCGCAGAGCCCTCCGCCGAATCCTGCCCCCGCGGCGTCCGCACCGCCGCAGGACTCGGCCATCGCTCCTGTTAGCTCTCTGGGTCTAGCGAAGTACAATTACACGAACGGACGCCGGGCCTTCCCAAGTCTCCTCAAGCCTTACCAACAGATTCAGATCGATCAACCGGTCATCACCAATTCCCCGCGGCTCGATCAACTGATCCGCGATGGCAAGCTGGAGCTAACGCTGCAAGACGCGGTCGAGCTGGCGCTCGAAAACAGCATGGACATCGCGGTCCAGCGCTACTATCCGTGGATAGCGGACGCCTCCATTCTCAAAGCCAAAGCAGGCGCCTTGGGCTATTCGACGCCTAGCAGTTCGCTCAGTTCATCGACTGCAAGCCTGCCGAGCCCCTCCTACGACCCTACTCTCACCGCCGGAGTCGGCATCAGCGATGCCTCGACGGCCGTCAACAATCCATTCATCGCGGGCACGGGCGTAGCCGGCGTCCTGGACCTGATCACTCATACCACCCAGTTCAATACTCAGTTCTCCCAAAACTTCGAGACAGGGACAAGCCTATCCGTTAGTTGGGACAACACGCGCAGCAGTTCGAACTCCACACAAAACTTTTTTAACCCGGCCGTTCAATCGACCTTGACGATCGGCTTCTCTCAAGCGCTCTTGAACGGTTTCGGCATCGCCGTGAATACCCGCAACATCCGCATCGCAAAAAACAACCGCAAGATCGCCGACTGGGCGTTCGCGCAGCAGGCCATCACCACGATTACTGCCACCATCACAGCGTACTGGGAACTCGTCTATGCTCGTGCAAACGTCAAAGTCAACGAGCAAGCCGTCACTGTTTCTCAGAAACTTTACAACGACAACAAGAAGCAGCTCGACGCCGGTACCATGGCGCCCCTGGACGTGACCCGTGCTCAATCTGAATTGGCAACCGACCGCCAGAATCTCATCGTGGCTCAAACCATCCAGCTACAAGATGAACAGATTCTGAAAAATGCCATCACGAAAAACCCGCTGGCCGCAAATGTAGTGAACGTCGAGATCATTACTTCCGACAAACCCACACCTCCCGCCGCGATCGAAAATCCGTCGTTCGAGGATTCCATCCAAGAAGCGTTCGCCAAGCGGCCGGAGCTTCAGGAGCAACTCTATAATTTGAAGAACGCCGATATCGATATACAGGCCACGCGAAAAGCGTTGCTGCCCACTCTCACGCTGGGCGGACAATACAGCTCCGTCGGTTTGGCAGGCAATTCGCCGATTCCCGGCGCGAAAACCTATACAAACAGCAACATCCCCATCGTGGATGCAAATGGCAATCCGGTCACTGTGGACATTGGAGGCGTCCCAACTCCGATTTTTGAGCCTATCGTGAACACCGCAGTTGCTGGCACGAATCAGCAGGGCTTCACCAACGCACAGAGCCAAATCTTCCACAATCGCTTCCCCGACTATTCCGCGCAGTTGACTCTGGACCTCCCCTTGCGGAACCGTTCTGCTCAGGCAGACAGCGCCCGCGCCATCCTCGCCCAGCGCCAACAGGAGACCCAGCTGCAGCAATTGAAGAATGCTGCGCTTCTCGATGTTCGTAACACCTACATCGCGCTCACCCAAGACCGCGCGCAGGTGGATGCCGCTAGCGAAGCGCGCCAACTTCAACAGGAAACCTTTGACGCCGAGCAGAAGAAATATCGTCTAGGCGCATCGACGGTTTACAACGTCATTCTGACCCAGCGCGACCTCATCACCGCGCAAGGCACGGAACTCCGCGCGCTGGCCAATCTCGAGGAGGCCAAAGCCAATTATGAACGCGCGCTCGGACGGACTTTGGATGTGAACCACGTCACCATCGCCGACGCCAAATCCGGCGAAATCGAACGCGAGACGCTGATCCCCGGCACGATTCACGGGAAGGTCGTAGGCACAGAAGACCTCTTCAGGGACGGCGGCATGCGCTAACACTGGGGCGAAGCCGCGCCGGGGCTTCCTCCGGCGCGGCTCGCTCCGCGTTTGAGGTGTTTGTTTCCGGTACTACTCTGCCTTTACCAATCAAGGCCATTCCTCTAAACGCAGCAGCTTGTCCCTGAACTGCGACAAATCTTGTCTTGCCTCCCCTGCTCCTTTATCCTCGATGTACCTAACGCGGTCGCGTTTCTGGTTCAAGGCACAGGGTTTATTGCTTCGCGTGCCCCCGAATCCAGTCCGCAAATGAAACAAAATCCATGGTTCGAGCGTTTTACAGAGTTAGGTCAAAATACAAACGTCCCGCTGGGACAGAATCTCGAGGGGAAAAGATCACCATGAAGACACTGAGGGCGACTTGGAAGCGGTCCATCTTAGGGGCAAAAGCCCGTAGGACAGCTTCGCAATGGGCCCGATCTCTGTTTGCTATCTTTTTGGCGGGCCTTCTGGCCGGCGGGCCGGCTTTCGCGCAGACCCCCGCTCAAAACCCGCCGTCGAATCCTGCCCCTACACCAACGACCGCGAGTGACGGTTCCTCCATCGCCCCGGTCTCTTCGTTGGGTCTAGCAACTCATAATTACACGCATGGTCCAAGAGCGTTTCCCAATATTATCAAGCCGTATGAACCGATCCATGTCGATCAGCCCATGCTCATCAATTCGCCGCGGCTCGATCAGCTCGTCCACGATGGCAAGCTCGAGTTGAGTCTCCAAGACGCCGTCGAACTAGCCCTGGAAAACAGCATGGACATCGCCGTGCAGCGTTACTATCCGTGGATGGCCGATGCCGGCATTCTCTTTGCTAACTCCGGGACCCCGGGCGGCTTCGGCACACCGGGAGCTACCATTGCCGCCTCCTCGGCAGCCATCAATCCGTTTGCCCTCACCATCACGACCTTTGATCCAATCATCCAGAGCAGCGCGGGAGTGGCCTACATTTCTACTCCCATCAACAACCCTTTTACGTCAGGTAACGGGTCAACGAATCTCAGCTCGGTCCTTTTCCACTCGACACAATTCAATAACTCTTATTCGCAAACGTTCGAGACAGGAACGAACTTCACCGTCGCTTGGAACAACACTCGCAGCAGCTCCACTGCCGGCGCCAACCTGTTAAACCCTGCTGTGACGTCGCTACTCTCCTTCTCCTTTACACAGCCCCTTTTGAACGGCTTTGGGCTGGCCATGGGCACGCGCAACATCCGCATCGCAAAAAACAATCGCAAGATCGCCGATTGGGCTTTCACGGCGCAGGCCATCACCACTATCACGAACACCATCACCGATTACTGGGAGCTTGTCTACGCCCGGGAGAACGTCAGGGTCAATCAACAGGCGGTCACCGTTGCCCAAAAACTCTACGATGACAACAAAAAGCAACTCGAAATCGGCAGCTTGGCCCCCCTCGACGTCACTCGGTCGGAATCCGAATTGGCCGCTGACACTTCCGCCCTTATCCTGGCGCAGACCGTCCAGCTCCAGGACGAGCAAATCCTGAAAAACGCCATTTCCAAGGACCCGCTCGCCCCGAATATTATCAACGTGCAAGTCATTCCCACGGACCTGCCTAAGCAACCCGCGGCCATTGAAGCTGCTTCCTTCGAAGATGCCATCAAGGAGGCCTTTGCGAAACGCCCGGAACTTCAGGAAGAGGCCCTGAACTTGCTGAATGCGGAAATCGATGTGAAAGCCAACCGCAACGCACTTCTGCCGACGCTCTCGATTGGCGGTTTTTATGAGTCTCAAGGTCTCGCCGGCAATTCAGCCATCCTCGGCCAAACCACGATCGTAAGCAATCTCAACGCGCCCATTGTTGATGCAACCGGCGCCCCGGTTCTCGTCAATGGAGCCCCGATTTACCAGTCGGCTACCACGGCGCCCGTCACTGGCACGATGCAGCAGGGCTTTACTACCGCGCAAAGCCAGATATTTCACAACACCTTCCCGGAATATGCCGGCCAATTAACTTTGACCCTTCCTTTGCGCAACCGCGCTGCGCAGGCGGAATATGCGCGCGCCATCCTTTCGCGGCGGCAATTGCAAACGACGGAGCGGCAATTGAGAAACGCCGCGCTTCTGGATGTCCGCAACTCGTTCATCGCGCTCACACAATACCGTGCCCAGGTCGCCGCGGCCGTGAAGGCCCGCGAACTCCAGCAGCAAACGTTTGATGCCGAACAGAAGAAATATCAGCTCGGCGCTTCAACCGTGTACACCGTCATCCAGACGCAGCGCGACCTTACCACCGCACAAGGCAATGAAATCCGCGCGCTTGCCAATCTCGAAGAGGCAAAGGCCGGATACGAGCGCGCGGTCGGCCGCACGCTCGAGGTGAATCGAGTCACCATCGCCGACGGCAAGTCCGGCGAAGTCGAACGCGACACGCTGATTCCGGGCACGCTGCACGGAAAGGTTGTCGGCACAGACGAACTCTTCAAGAGTCTCAGCGATGGAGGGAAACGGTAGTCTCTCGAGCGAGGCCGGGCGGAAGTGGCAAACATTCCGGCCTCGCTCTTTTTCCATTCTGCTGACTTCTGCACCTCGCTTACTTCCAGTCCTCTTGCCCCGGTTTTCGCTTTCGCATAGCATGGAATTGCGGGTTCTTTTGAACTTAGCTTCGGAACGCACGCGAATTGGGAGCGCCAAACCATGAGCGATAAGGTCAAGGGAGCGACTACGACCATCACGACCGGCGACGCTCCGGCCGCCCCCCGCGAGCCCTCTACGCAAGAACGCGCTTGGGAAGAAAATACACTCCGCCCGACACTGGAAAAAAGCCCCGAACGCCAAGCAGAATTCACCACCATTTCCGGATATCCCATCCGGCGTCTTTATACACCTGCTGATCTCACCGGCTGGGATCCGCAGCGCGACTTGGGCTTTCCCGGCGAGCCTCCCTACACACGAGGCATTCACTCCACGATGCATCGCGGGCGGCTCTGGACGATGCGGCAATTCGCCGGCTTCGGCACTGCGGAAGATACCAATCAACGCTTTCGCTACCTTCTGGCGCAAGGCCAGACTGGCCTCTCGACCGCCTTCGATCTGCCCACATTGATGGGTTATGACTCCGACCATCCGCTTTCCGAAGGCGAAGTCGGCAAATGTGGCGTGGCCATCAGTTCCCTCGCCGATATGGAAGTGCTCTTCGACAAGATCCCGCTAGCCGGTGTCACAACTTCCATGACCATTAATTCGCCTGCAGCGGTCATCTGGGCGATGTACCTTGCCGTCGCCGAAAAGCAAGGCGCGGACTGGAAGAAGCTTTCAGGCACTCTGCAGAACGACATCCTCAAGGAATACATCGCGCAGAAGGAGTACATCTATCCGCCCGAACCGTCGATGCGTCTGGTCATCGACACCTTTGAATTCGGCGTGAAAAACACGCCCAAGTTCAATCCCATCTCGATCAGCGGCTATCACATCCGCGAAGCCGGCTCGACGGCGATTCAAGAATTGGCCTTCACGCTGCGCGACGGCATGGAATACGTGGAATACGGCATGCGCCGCGGGCTGGACGTGGATCAGTTTGTCCCGCAGCTTTCCTTCTTTTTCAACGCGCACAACGATTTCTTCGAGGAGATCGCCAAGTATCGCGCCGCTCGCCGCATCTGGCACAAAGCCATGGTCGAGCGCTACGGTGCGAAAAACCCGCGCACCTGGGCGCTGCGCTTCCACACGCAAACCGCAGGGTGTTCGTTAACTGCGCAGCAGCCTTACAACAACGTTGTCCGCACTGCGCTCCAGGCGATGGCCGCCGTTCTCGGCGGAACGCAGTCACTGCACACAAATTCTCTCGATGAAGCATGGGCTCTGCCGACAGAATTCGCGGCCACCATCGCGCTGCGCACGCAACAAATCATCGCGCACGAAACCGGCGTCACCAATACGGTCGATCCGCTCGGCGGTTCGTATTTCGTGGAAACTCTGACGAACGAAGTCGAACGCGGCGCGTGGGACTACATCGAAAAAATCGACGCCATGGGCGGCATGGTTGCGGCCATCGAACGCAGCTACCCCCAACGCGAAATCGCGGAAGCTTCCTATAAATACCAAGTGGCCGTCGACAAAAAAGAAAAAATCATCGTAGGCGTGAATGATTACGTTGCCACTGAGAAACCACTCGACATACTCCAGATCGACGAGACCGTCGCCCATCGCCAAGCCGAACGCCTCACGAAGCTCCGCGCCGACCGCTCCAAGTCTGAAGTCGACCGTCGCCTCAACGCTCTCCGCAAAGCCGCCGAAGGTAAAGACAACCTAATGCCCTTCCTCTTCGACGCCGTAAAATCCTACGCCACCGTAGGCGAAATCTGCGACGCCCTCCGCGAAGTCTTCGGCACCTACGAAGAAGTCGCCATCACATGATCTGTGCGCGGAAACTGAGCTGAACTAGCCGACGAATATGCCCGAGAAAAAAATAAGAGTGCTGATCGCCAAACCGGGGTTAGATGGCCACGACCGCGGCGCCAAAATCATCGCCCGCGCCCTCCGCGACGCCGGCATGGAAGTGATTTACACCGGCCTCCGCCAAACCCCCGAGATGATCGCTTCCGCCGCCGTCCAGGAGGACGTCGATGTCATCGGCCTCTCGATCCTATCTGGCGCTCACAACACCATCTGCCCGCAGCTCATGACCTTGCTGCGCGAAAAGGGTATGAACGATGTCACGGTTCTCGTCGGCGGCATCATTCCCGAAGCCGACATCCCCGCCATGAAACAATCCGGTGTCGCGGAAATTTTCCTGCCCGGCACGTCCACGCAAGACATCGTCACGTTCATTCACAAACGCCTGGCGCGCTAACGCTGCAAACCTCAACATTACGCCAATGTTTTTTCGAATTTGACGCGTGTGTAAAGCACCTGAAAACCCTGCTGCACGATATTGCGCTGAGAAATACTCCCCGGCTGCGCGACGCTCACAGCCAGATCGCTGCCAGCCTGCGACGCACGCGCCAGGCGTCTTTGCAGCAAAGCAGTTTGCACTCCGCGTCTCCTCGCCACGGGCAATGTGCTCGCCCCAAACAATCCTGCGACACCGTCGTGAAGCGCGAGCGTTCCCCCTCCCGCGATTTTTCCGTCCACGCGCGCCAGATAACACTCCGTCTTCGGCCCAAACCCAAACAGTTTCATGACTTCCAGGAGTTCCTGGGACACCGGAAACTTTTCCGCGAACCCTTGGGACACAGTCAGCGTCCACACATCAAGCTGGTCCTTGCCGATTTTTTCAATCGTGACCCCCTCGGGCGGCTCGGGACACGTCTCGTCGGGACTCACTATCCGGGCCATCACATTCGAGAATTCCGTAACGCGATATCCGCGCTGCGCGAAATGTTCGATAAAAGTAGGATCGGCCAGCGGACACGTCTCCACACGCACGGTTTCGTCGCGGCTGCGGTAAAACTCTTCGAGGCGATCGAACTCTTCTCCGCTCACCGGCCCATCGAGTCCCATCCCCACCGCCTGCGTAATCGGTGAATCCTTCCCGCAATACACCGCAAATCCGCCGGCGACGCGCCGGACCGCAGCCCCGCTTCCGGGACGGAACCGTCCGAGTGCCTCCGCGCATTCGACGGCGGCTTGCGCTTCCGCAAGTTCCACACGTCGAGCCAGCTCCAAATTCAGAAGTAACTCTCGCATGTCTTGGTTTTAGTTTTTCCCTTTGTCCCGGTTCCTGTAGTTCTCTTTTACTTGACGCATTAATATTTTAATACGTTTCTTTTGTGTAGCGCTACTTTCGGGATCCACTTTTCGCGAAAGAAATTCTTGCTCGCGCTGAAGTTTTCGCCAGCTTTCCAATCGATCCACGTCAAGAATACCTGAAGCGAGCGCGGCCTGCACCGCGCAGCCTGGCTCCTTCTGGTGTTGGCAATCGGTGAATCGGCATTGCGCGGCAAGCTCATCGACATCGGCGAATGTTTGCGTCAATCCCTCCGTTGCATTCCATAACTGCAGTTCGCGCAAACCCGGCGTATCAATAATCATCGCCCCGCCCGGCATCACAAACAGTTCTCTCGATGTAGTTGTATGGCGTCCGCGGCTGTCGCTCTCTCGCACCGCGTGCGTCGTCTGCCGATCCTCCTGCAACAAGCGATTCACCAGCGTGGACTTCCCCACTCCCGAAGATCCAAGTAGAACTATTGTCTGCCCTTTCTTGAAGCTGCCTTCCAGCGATTCCAAACCCTCTCCGGTTTTCGCACTGACGAGAAACACCGGCGCGCCCATGGCGATTCCCTCAATTTCCGCGGCAAGCTCCGCGGACTCCGCGCACGCGTCGGCCTTGTTCAGAACAATCGCTGGATGCGCGCCAGATTCCCAGCACTGCGCCAGGTATCGCTCCACGCGCCGCACGTTGAAATCGCCGTCCAATGCCGCCACGATAAGGGCAACATCAAGATTCGCCACGATCACTTGCTCCGAGATTTGTTTTCCGGCAACTTTGCGCACAAACCGGCTGCGCCGCGTCAAAACGTGCTGTATGAGAGCGTTTTGTTTCTCGGCGCGAAGCTCCGCCGCAACCCAGTCGCCGACAGCCGGCCAATCTCCGCCGGCCTCGGACTCTTTGCGAAATTTTCCGGAAGGCTCTGCCCAACATTCTTCAAAATCTCCTACCACGCGCCACAAGCCGCGTTGCTGCGAAACAACGCGCGCCGGCACGCACCCGTCCTGCGCGCTCCCGCTCCACAGCGCCTCAAAATACTCATCCCAACCTAAATCCCGGATTAACACTTGAAAATCCTCCCACTGCCCACGAGCAGCAACGCGCGCGCTCTCCGGAGAAACTCCGTCCGGGCAACACGGCTGTGCGTTCGCTCGGACGAAAGCTCTGAACGGAGGTCCAGATCGTTAGGCAAACGCAGTGATTCTGTTGTCAGCGAAAAAGGAGGAGCGGGAAGGTCTTTCGGCGAAATCGTTTGACTAATTTGAAAGCTCGCCGGAGACACACCCACCCAGAACAACTTCGACTGAGGTTTTCACAGGCGCCTCCGGCAAAAAGATTCAGTGCCTTTACAGCACTGTGAATTCGATTCTAGACGCCCCGCGAAACCGCGTCAATCCCGCGAGTTCTTCCCGCGAGTTCTTCTGCGTGGCACAGGAGCTTGGCTCAAAACCGGCTGTAGGTTACTTTTTGGATTCGCAATTCGGCAAGACTTCCAGCGAGAGCGCCGCGCTCTTAAACTGAACAGCGGAACAAAAATGCTGAGCTATACACTCGGACCATTCCTGGCCTTCCTGCCGAAGCGCTGGCGAGAATCGCTCCCATTCCACGCCTCGGTGGAGTGGAGACCAGCGGTACTGCTCAGCGGAATTCTGGAATCTGCAGTTGCTCTCATAGCGCTCGTGTACTGGTATTCGTACTCGGTCACCCACTGGGCAGCAGATGCCGTGTTTTCAGCCATTCAGAACGGCGCGGAGATCGACCCGAAAACCATAGGCTTCGCGGGGCTGGCCGTCATGTTCCTTCATCCGCTCACGTGGCTCATTGCATATTTTAGCTTTGAAGGCATCGTGCGCTTGTGCGCGGCCTTCACGGACACCACGCTCGGTGTGCTCCCTCTCTTCCTGGCAGACAAGGCCTATCTCCAATTCGTTCGAGGTGGAAATCCCCTAACTGCGGGAAAGGATAACTTCTCGCAAAGCCATCTAGCCTCAGGCTTCCACGCCGTACAAGAAAGAGCCTTGATGGCTGCGCTACCCTTGGTTCCGGATGAACTTTACTCTACACAGAACGGTTCAGACGAGATTCTGGAAATCCGTTCATGCTGCGCGAAGCCCGATTGGACTCCCCCGCGCGTGGTGCGTCACGAAGACCGCTACTATCGGTTGGAAACATGCTCGCAAGGAGCTGCACCGCGTCCGTTTATTTACACACTGCGTCGATTGTCCGCGGGCGTTCCTGGCCGCACCGTTCTCATTTACTCTCCCGAACAAACGCCTTTGCGCGCAGAACGTTAAAAGACCAGCGTTTCCTTTCAAGGAATCAAGATGGCCCTGCGCTCGCGGAATTCTGCGGCGAACCGTATACTGTTGGCCTTGGCGTGCCACGAAACTTTAGCGCGCCGGTGAATCCCTGCGCGAGGTCTGCGAGTGGCTGCATCCGTCCTGAAAACCAGCATGAAGGCGAAGTCGCCCGACTTTGAAAAAAACCACCGCCGCATCATTGATCTCCTCACAAAAATAAAAAACGAAGAAGAACAAATTCGCCAGGGCGGCGGCGCAAAAGCCATCGAATCACAGCACAAGAAAGGCCGGCTCACGGCGCGCGAGCGCATTGCGAAGCTGATCGATCCTGGCTCGCAGTTCTTCGAGCTTGGCCTCTTCGCCGCTTACGAAATGTACACGGAGTGGGGCGGAGCACCATCGGCGGGAACTATCACCGGGCTCGCAAAGGTCTGCGGACGTACATTCATGCTCATCGCCAACGACGCCACCGTGAAAGCTGGCGCGTTTTTCCCGATGACGGCGAAGAAAGTCATCCGCGCCCAGAATATCGCCATCGAAAATCACATCCCGACGGTCTATCTGGTGGATTCCGCTGGCGTTTTTCTGCCGCTGCAGGAAGACGTCTTCCCTGATACCGACGATTTCGGCCGTGTCTTCCGCAACAACGCGGTAATGAGCGCAATGGGCATTCCGCAACTCGCCGCCATTATGGGCATGTGCGTGGCCGGCGGAGCGTACCTGCCACTGATGTGCGACCACATTCTGATGACGGAAGGCTCGGGATTATTTTTGGCAGGGCCTGCGTTAGTGCAGGCCGCGATTGGGCAAGTCACTTCCGCCGAAGATCTCGGCGGAGCGAAAATGCACTCCCAAATCAGCGGCACCGTCGACTTTCGCGAGCTGGATGACGACGCGTGCATCGCAAGAATTCGCGCCCTTGTCGATAAAATGGGCGCGACAAATCCGTCGCCATTCAGCCACGTTCCGTCGCGCGAGCCGCTTTTTTCTGGCGATGAAATCTACGGAATATTCTCCAGCGACCCTGCCAAGCAATACGACATGCGCGAAATCATCGCGCGCATCGTAGACGCCAGCGAATTTGAAGAATATCGCGCCGAATACGGCGAAACTCTACTCTGTGGTTACGCCCGCATTGGCGGCTGGGCCGTTGGCATCGTCGCGAATCAGAAAAAACATGTCCAAACCCAAACGAAGGGCTCTGACCAAAAGCGCATGGAGTTTGGCGGCGTGATTTACACAGAATCCGCCGAGAAAGCTGCCCGCTTCATTCTCGACTGCAACCAAAACCGCATCCCTCTGATTTTTCTGCACGACGTGAACGGCTTTATGGTTGGCAAAGACGCCGAGTGGAGCGGCATCATTCGCGCCGGCGCAAAAATGGTTAATGCCGTAGCCAACAGCGTCGTCCCGAAAATCACGGTAATATGCGGCGGCAGCTTCGGCGCCGGCAACTACGCCATGTGCGGCAAAGCCTACGATCCCCGTTTCATGTTCGCCTGGCCCACAGCAAAGTTCGCGGTAATGAGTGGCGACGCCGCGGCGAATACTCTTGCCGAAATCAAACTGAAGCAGCTCGAGCGCGAAGGCAAAAAAGTCGACGAAAAAGCCCGCAAAGATATGCTCGAAAACGTGAAAGCCACTTACGAACATCAAACCGACCCGCGCTACGCCGCCGCCCGCCTCTGGGTGGATGCCATCATCGATCCCGCCCACACCCGCGACGCGCTCATCAGCGCGCTAGAAGCCGCCGCGCTAAATCCCGAAATCCGCGAATTCAAGACAGGTGTCCTTCAAACATGAAGAGGTCAACAGTCAACAGTTGAAAGTCGAAAGTAAAAACAAAAATCAGGAAGTAAGGCACAGATGCAGCGATTTACGGAACTCAAGGTTTTGGCAGCGCAGTCATTCTCTGGTGCTTAGCGTCTATCGCATGACAACCGGCTTCC
Source organism: uncultured Acidobacteriota bacterium (assembly GCA_963833345.1). Lineage (GTDB taxonomy): Bacteria > Acidobacteriota > Terriglobia > Acidiferrales > UBA7541 > Acidiferrum. The sequence continues at coordinate 980,209 of CAWHXI010000002.1, forward strand.
CTCAAAACGAGAGATATGGACTGATTTCCCAGGTACGTAGATCCGCGCTGTCCGTTCCTACAAACATTGCAGAAGGCTCAAAAAGGATTACAAGCCATGAGTACGCACGCTTTTTGAACATCGCAGAGGCCTCCTTGGCCGAAACAAAATATCTCCTCATGGTCGGCCGGGATTTGGGATACATCACACCGATCATCGCTAACAAGTCATTTGTCGAAATCTCTGAAATTTCGCGAATGCTTCACGGACTGCGCAAGAAGGTTGAAGCCGCAGGACGAACTACCGCAACGGGGCCCACGGGCTCAGGAGCCACTCACTAATGTTCTTTTTTCCTCACTTTCGACTTTCAACTGTCGACTGTCGACCTCTTTCCTTACGCGCTGAGGCCCAATGGAAACCGTGAAACTGATCGAATGTCCCCGAGATGCATGGCAAGGACTGCCAGACTTAATTCCAACCGAGTACAAGGCCGAGTATTTGAAACAGCTCGTGCTTGCAGGATTCAAGCACATCGACGCGGTCAGCTTCGTTTCGCCGAAACACGTCAAACAGATGGCCGACAGCGAAGATGTTATGGCGAAACTCAGCACTTCCCTCCCGGATGGCGGTGAGCCGCCCGAAATCATTGGCATCGTCGTGAATGAAAAAGGTTTGGAGCGTGCGCTTGCAACGCCCGGGGTAACCACGATTGGTTATCCCTATTCGATTTCAGCGTATTTTCGACGCGCCAACGCCAACATGACGAAGAACGAATCGCGCCTGCTCGTCGAGAAATTGCGCAAAGAAACCCTTGCCGCAAAAAAAGATCTCGTCGTCTACATTTCGATGGCCTTCGGCAATCCCTATGACGAGCCGTGGGGTCCCGAAATCGTCACCGACGCGCTCGACTGGCTGAAAGGAATTCGCGTCCGCACGGTCTCGCTCGCCGATACCGTAGGCACCGCTTCGCCGGAACTCGTCGGTGACCTCTATCGCGAGATTAAAGACCACGTCGCTGGCATCGAACTCGGCGTGCATCTCCACAGCCGCCCGGAAAATGCCGAAGCGAAAATCCTCGCGGCCTACGAAGCCGGCTGCCGTCGATTCGATAGCGCACTGACTGGGCTCGGCGGCTGCCCGTTTGCCGGAGACAATCTGGTTGGCAACATCGCCACGGAAGATGTGCTAGCCGCGCTTAAAAAAGCCGGCGCTGATCCGGGCATTGATTCCTCGCGCCTCGGAACCCTGCTCGGCATGACCAACGAAATTCGCGCGAAGTATGCACATGCCCCGTTAGTGAATTAGAATCGTTCCAGACGTTGAGCGCCGGCCCTAGGGCAGCTTGGTCCGAATCTACATCTGCCGGGTCGGCGAGGACCACCGCGCGGTGGCAGCCGTGAACAAAACGAGTGCGGGAGATTCCTCCAGCACTTTCAGATGTTGGGAGACGCGCAAAAATGTATGAAACGCTGACTCTGGAATTCGCCGGCCAACTCGCAACCCTGACCCTCAACCGGCCCGACAAACGCAACGCCATCAACTCCAGGATGGTCTCCGAAATGCAATCCGCACTTGACGAAATCGAGAACGGACACTCGCGCGTAGCCATCATCACCGGCGCCGGCAAATCGTTTTGCGCCGGTATGGATTTGGAAATGCTCTCCGACATCGCCAGCCAATCATCCGCTGAAAACATGGACGATTCCCGCCGCATGGGGAAAATGTTCCGCCGCATCTGGAGTTTTTCCAAGCCTTTAATCGCGGCTGTGAACGGCGCCGCGCTTGCCGGCGGCTGCGGCATCGCCACACTGTGCGATTTCACGCTTGCGATTCCTGAAGCAAAATTCGGCTACACCGAAGTGAAGATCGGATTTTTACCCGCCATCGTATCTGTTTTTCTGACGAGACAAATCGGCGACAAGCAAGCCCGCAATTTGCTTCTGACCGGCCGCCTAATCGAAGCCGCGGAAGCCTTGAGTCTCGGACTCATCACCGAAATGGTCCCGCGCGAACGTTTGATGCAGCGCGCTCACGAGTTAGCAGACGTCCTAATTGCGGCAAGTCCTGTCAGCTTGACCCGTGCGAAGAGGCTTCTGACTTCCGCGGCTGCGGCGAGCGTGGACGAAGACCTGGAACGCGCGATTCTCGAAAACGCGCGCATCCGTTGCACTGCCGATTTCAAGGAAGGGCTCGCGTCCTTCCTCGAGAAACGCAAACCCGTTTGGAGCACGGACGTGGAATGATCCACGCCAGCGAACGCTTCGATTCACAGGACATGAGAATGATTGAATACCACGACGCGACAGTACGGGTGCGCTACGCCGAGACCGATCAGATGGGGGTGGTCTACCACGCGAACTACTTAGTGTGGTTCGAGGTCGGCCGTGTGGAACTGATCCGTGCGCTGGGCATCGAGTACACCCGCATGGAAAAAGAAGACGATTGCCACATCGTCGTGGCAGACGCGCATTGCCGGTATCTTCTATCCGCAAAATATGATGAAGTGCTGCGCATCCGCACGCGCATCGCGGAATCGCGTAACCGCATCGTAAAGTTTTCTTACGAAGTGCTTCGCGACGCCGACGGCAAAATACTCGCAACAGGCGAGACCACCCACATCATTTGCGGAAGCAGCGGCCGGCCCAAATTGCTCCCGGCAAAATATCACAGCGTTTTTAAATCCGTCGTGGCACCGCAGCCCGATCGGAGAGAAGCATGAGCACCGCCGCGAACATTCTGTTGAACGGAAACGATCTAACGTTTGACCAGTTGTATCGCATAACGCTCCACGGCGATGCAGTGAGCCTTTCGCCAACCGCAGTCGAACGAATGAACAGTTCGCGCTCTGTCGTTGACCATCTCGTCGCTTCAGGAGCGACTGCCTACGGCATCAACACAGGATTCGGAAAACTCGCGTCGGTGCGCATTTCGCCTGAACAAGTTCGAACCCTGCAAGTGAATCTCGTGCGTTCGCATTGTTGCGGCGTTGGCGCGCCACTCGGCGAAGCGGAAACCCGCGCAATGATGCTGCTGCGCGCCAATGCGCTCGCGAAAGGGCTGAGCGGAGTCCGTCCGGTGGTCGTCGAGACGCTCTGCGCTATGTTGAACGCAAGAGTGCATCCAGTGATTCCGTCGCAAGGATCGGTCGGCGCGTCCGGCGATCTTGCACCCCTGGCTCATTTAGCGCACGTGGTAATCGGCGAAGGCCGCGCCGCCTACAAAGGCGAAATTCTGGAAGGAAGCGAGGCCATGCGCCGCGCGGGAATAAAGCACGTCGCGCTAGAAGCAAAAGAAGGTCTATCGCTGCTCAATGGCACGCAAGGAATGCTGGCGCTGCTCAGTCTTGCGCTCCGCGATGCGGATATTCTTATCGACAGCGCCGATGTCGCCGCTGCTCTTTCTCTGGATGCGCTGCGCGGCAGCCCCGGCGCATTTGACGCACGTATCATGCACGCGCGCGCATATACGGGCGCCGCGACGACAGCACGAAACCTTGCCCATTTGAACGAAGGCAGTCAAATCCGCGAGTCCCATCGCTCGGCGGAAAAGGATCCGCGCGTCCAGGATGCGTACAGCGTCCGCTGCACACCGCAAGTCCATGGAGCGGTTCGCGATTCGCTCGCACAAGCGCGCGAGATGGCCGCCGTCGAACTGAACAGCGCGACGGATAACCCGCTCGTCTTTCTAAAAGAAGACGGAGGCGACATCATCAGCGGCGGAAATTTTCATGGGCAGCCCCTGGCCATGGCTGCGGACCAAGTTGCGATAGCGCTGGCCACTCTCGGCGGCATTTCCGAACGCCGCATAGAGCAGATGACCAACCCACTGACCAGCATGCTCCCCGCATTTCTTACACCAGAGCCAGGTCTGAATTCCGGCTTCATGATCGCTCAAGTCACAGCGGCCGCGCTCACCAGCGAGAACAAAGCTCTAGCCGTACCGCACTCCGTAGACTCGATCTCAACTTCGGGCAATCAGGAAGACTACGTCTCTATGGGTATGAGCGGCGCCCGCCGCCTCGCGCGCATGCTCGAAAATTTGCGCCACACCATCGCCATCGAGCTGCTCTGCGCGTGCCAAGGCATCGACCTGCTCGCACCGCTAAAAACGGGCACGCTTGCGACGACGGCGTATGAAGCGGTGCGCGCGAAGTCGGTCAAAGTGACACAGGATCGTCCGCTTGCGTCCGAAATCGAAGCCATTTCGACAATCGTGGGCGAGGGTGTTCTCGCCAATGTTCTACGCTGAGCGACTCTCCTATTAATCTAAGACCGCGTAAATCAGAGCCACTAAAAACACAGTGCGATTGTTTCAGGGCTTGGCAGCGAGGGTCTTCTTCAGGTCGGGGCCAATCCGCTCGACGATGGATTCTGCCATCTCTTCGCCGACGAATTTCTGGACCACCGCACCGTCGCGCGCAATTAGCACGTAGGTTGGGAGAGCGTTCACTCCAAACTGATGCTGCAAGCTGCTATCGGCGTCAAGCCGTTGCGGCCAAGTCATATTGTGGCTTGCGACGAAGGCGCGCCAATCAGACTCTTCGTCGTCCTCGCTGATGCTCACAACCACAAAATCACCGCCTCCATAGACCGCCTGAAGGCGCTTGAGGTTCGGCAAAGCGTTTCGGCAAGGGCCGCACCACGAAGCCCAGAAGTCTAGAAGAACCACTTTGCCGTGAAACTCGGGGAAAGGACCTCCCACCGCTGGCGAACTCTGGGCCTGAGGCCCGAGAGCGGCCAGTTTGGCAGGCGGCGAATCTGCGTCGTAGACGCCTCGGGGCATGTTGTCGTCGTCGAGAATCTTGGAGCTCTTTGCAGCGGGCTTGGCATCAATTTGTTTTTTAGAGCGAGCCGCGCGCGCCAAGTCCGCAAGGGACACTGGCTGGTCGAAGGAGTCAGAACTGGCTTGTTGCAATGGCTGCTGCGACGCCGGGGCCTGCGTGGCACTTTTGGCAGCCGGTTGGGCGGCGTTTTGGGCTGGCTCCTGAGATCGGGCGGAGCTGTAGCCAGCCCACCACAATACCGCTACCACCAAGGGAATGAGCCGCATTCGCATTTTCGTGCCCCCGAATAGACTTTGGTTCCCACTTCAGGGTACGAGAGGGCATAGGGGAGGCCAATGGTACTTCCGGTCCAGGTGCTCAGGTGATGACCAGGATTCCGTGGAACTCAACAGGGTCCGGAAACGCGTAAATTGCCGAGATGGGGCACTTCGATCAGGTCGGAGTGCCGCTACGACGCGAGGCTGGCATTGTTGATGTCGCGCGTCTCAAGAATACGCTTTGGGAAGCCACTCTGGGCTACGCGGATCATGGCACGGCCCAGGAGCTCGGTAGTCGTGACGTATTGAGGAAGCAGCCATCTCAAGAGTGGCAGCAGCGGCTTTGTCATGGAGTAGAAGATGCGGTAGCCGGTCGTTCTTGACTGAACACCATGCAGTGGCTGGATGACGCCGGGACGAAACATGTAGGCGGCCTTAAAAGGCAAGTTGAGAAGCGCGTTTTCGGTTTTCCCTTTGACGCGCGCCCACATCGTGCGGCCCTTCTCGGTGCTATCGGTTCCCGCGCCGGAAATGTAAACGAATGTCATTGCGGGATTTAGTCGGGCAAGAGTTCTCGCGGCAGCCAGGGTCATGTCAAAGGTCGCGTGAAAATAGCCTTCCTCCGTCATGCCAGCGGCAGAGGGTCCGGCGCAGTAGAAACATGCCTCATAGCTGGTGAGCTGAGATTCGACACCGAAGAAATCGAAGAAATCCTTGTGGACCAGTTCGGTGAGCTTGGCGTTTTGCTGGCCAGTAGGGTTGCGGATTATCGAGAGCACGCGGTCGATCGTGGGATCGAGAAGACATTCGCGCAAGACTCCTTGCCCGACCATCCCCGTCGCTCCGAAGAGAATGGCTTTCATGGAGTTATTTCCGCCTCGGGTGAGTGGATGATGCGGGGCCATGAGAGCAATTCGTCAAGCGACGTAGCCACCTGCTCGTTGGCCACGGGATCGGTATGCGCAAAGTAGACGCGCGCGTCTGGCAGCCGGGTGTCGTTGGCCGGGATCCAGTAGAAATTGCCTTCGCCGTCCGTGGCGAAGCAAAAGCCCTTGCCCCAACCTTGCGCGGACAAATCGAGAACATATTTCTGGCTCTCGAGATCTAGAGGAAGAAAGGCCTCGATCCATTCCGCCGGATTTTGCGGCTCGGCGGGATTTTCGGGGTTGGGTGTCGGGCGGCGGATTTCAATTTGCTCCGTGAGCACGGTTTGGTGATCGCCGTAGAGAGAGAGCAGCCGTTCAGGGAGGTACGCGCCGATACCCTGCTCGACTTCCGAAGCGTTGGGATGGACTAAGCGGCTGCGGAAAGCATCGCGCGCGGCTTGCCGCTGCTCGGGACTGAGCCGATTGCGGTACTGATACAAAAGCCCCCGCGCGCCGACAACAGCCACGAAAACCACGAACGCGACAACAAGAGGGCCGAACGCCTCAACGAGGAGCGTCTGCATCAAGTGATGATACTAGAAGAGGGATTAGTGAGTGGTGGATGGCGAGTAGTAGCGTCATGCGGTAGTGCGCAGTCCATCGGCACTATAATTCGGCTACTTCCAATCCACAATCTGGTCATAGTCGACAGAATCGCCCCTTCCAGAAGGAGATTGCCCGAGGAATGGTTTCACAGTGCGTGTCCTGAGGTCGCCGATCATCAAGTCAGCCCCGTGGCCTTCATCGTATGCGCTGAAATCGGAGAACAGAACCGTTTGGCCATCCGGTGAAAATATGGGTCTAATCGAGAGCGCGTGTTTGGATAGTTTGAATGCCGTTTTCATATCGGGGGAAACGACGTAAATGTCTCCCTCGCTCCCAGGAAAATCGCACTGTAGCCGTCCCGAGTCGAAGACGACCAGATTGTCTTTGGGAGACCAGGAAAATTCATTGATATCTGGATCGCCGAGGCGCTTGAGGCTGGCCTTGGCTGGAGTCTTGGAATGAGCCGGCAGTATCCAGAGAGACACGCTTGGCGGTCCACAGTCAGGTTCATCGTCTTCCGAGTCGGGGGCTTTGTCTATCAGTAAGAACGCGATTTGGGAGTCGTCGGAAGAATAGGAGACTCTCTCAATCAAAGTCTTGGAGGAAAAGAGAGTCTCGGTCTTGCCGCTCTCAACGTCGGTCTTCTCCAACGCTCCTCGTCCGCCTGCGGTACTGGCATGGAGGATGAAATGCCCGTCTTTCGAGAAACTGATGCCTCCGTAGGTTGGCCCGAGGACACGAGGGGGGCCGGACGGAGGATAAGTGATGAGGTGAAGGAATACTCCCTTGCCAGAAATCGCATTCGAATAGGCAACAGCATCTTGCTTTGGAGACCATGTGACATAACGAATGTCCTGGGCAGGAGCGTTCACCAATGTGGACGTCTTGACAGTTCGGAGATCGAACACCTTAATTCCCTTGGGGTCCGCATAAACCACCAAATCGCTTTGGGGAGACAGTGCCGCAGTGCTTACTTCCTCGGCGATTTTTCTCCGGTTCGCGCCGTGGGCTTCCATCACGTACAGCGTGGTGTTACGCATCACCAGCATATGCTCGACGTGCGCGGTGGGCACTTGCCCGGACACTTCGAAAAGGAACGCGGCGACAGTAAAGAAGAGCAGGAAAAGGGTTCCCGGTATGTTCTTCATGTTAATGCCTCGGACGTCCTAATTGTAGCGTTCACCTGGACACGTATTCTTCAGAAGTCGGACAAACAGCGCTTATAAGTCACCGGCATTCAATCGGAACTTGAAGAAAAAATCGTTCTAAAGACCTGTTACAACAACAACGGACGGGGCAAGGTCATGCCAGGGCGGAGCGGAGGAAGGATAGGACACGGTAGCCCGCGATGTAACTGAAGGGCGGGAGTTCGAGCGAGTAGTGGCCGCAGTGGAGCTGCAGGCTGCGCGGGTGGGCGCCGTGTTGGCGGAGGGCCGCTAGCATCTGTCGGCTTAGCTCGGGCAGCATGGTTGGATCGTATTTGCCGTAGACGAGGAAGGATTTCGTGGCGGCGCCCATGCCGCGTTCGACGTAGGGCATCGGGCTGATAGGCGCCCAGTATTCGCGCAGTTCGTCGACGGTGACGTGTTCGCGCAAGCCTTCCCAAACATGGTTGGTCGTCATGCCCTGGCTGACGACGTCCGCATAGTACGTGGAAAAATGGAAGAAGCCGCCCGCTTTGATGGAGGAATCGTGCATCAGCGTGATGTATCCGACCGAGGAACCGAGGCTAGTGCCAAGAATACCCAGCCGTGTGTGGCCTTGTTGCTCGAGCCACCTTAAACAACGCCGAGCGTCGTGAACGGCTTGGCGGTTGGCTTGGAGAGTGAGCCCAATATTTGGGCCGCAAACCTGGTCGGCGCGCTCGTGGCCCTTGGCCATGCGACGGTCGTGGTAGGGCATGCTCATTTTGAGGGCAGTGATCCCGATGCGTTGGAGCCATTCGCAGAGGCCGCGCTGACCATGCCATTTGGCGTTCCAGTTGGGCAGAACGAGAACGGCGGGGGATGTTTTGCGCTGGCCGTTCGAGTTTGGGGAGGACTTGGCGGGAAATAGTTGCGCGTGAACCGTGTTGTTTTCCGGCCAGGGAGATTCGATGGAGCTGGTAAAGGTGAGGACGTTCTCGTCGTCGAGAGCATAGTCGTCAGCGGGGTTGGTGGCGAACCATTCAACGCTCTGCTCAATCGCTTGCTTGGCGTAGTTATGGACAAATGCACTGGGATCAGCGTCGCTGGGGTCGCCGCCAATATGCTCCAAGCCCCAGTCGAAGGGTTGCACACGCCGGTTGTCGTCGGTGGTCCAGCGGCGGTGCTCGTAGCGGCGGATTTTTCGTTCAAACCAGTGCATGAATGAGCCAACAGCTAACAGTTTACAGTTGCCCGACGGAGAAACAAAGAACGGGAGGACTGATGTGGAATGCGGCAGCCTTGCCGCCGCTTTTCTCATCGACTCTAGGGACTCTACTTCTGTCGAGGCTCACTAGCCTGGATTATTCACGATTTTGGTAGCAAAAAAAGAAAAGGTGCTCTAAAAGATTGATGAACACTGGGTTTTAGCGAACCCAACATTCTCTTTCGGAGCACCCAGAGATGACATCTTGTATACCACAGCTACCGTTTTCCTTCTACCGACACCGATCCATTCGAGCTGATTTTTCTGGCGGTCAGATCACCAGTGATGCCGGCCTGCTGCCATTACGGGCTTTTGATCAGCGGCACGGACTCACTCGCGGCTTGGCAGAGTGCGTCGGTGATGATCGCGACGATTCGCGTTTGAGTCATCCTGGGTTGTCGTTGTTGCGCCAGCGTTTGTACCAAATCATCGCAGGCTACGAAGATGCCAACGACGCTGACCGGCTACGTCACGATCCGGCGTTTCAGATTCTTGCCGATCAGCCGCTTGGTGAACCTCTCGGATCACAGCCAACTCTCAGCCGTTGGGAAAACTCACCCTCGCCTCGCGACCTCCTCAAGCTGCAAGATGCTCTGCTCGATTGGTTTGTGAAAATCTGTGGAGAACAGGTTCGCAAGCGGGGAGAGATTCTGCTGGATGTCGATTCCACTGACGATCCAACCTACGGTCAGCAGCAGCTCAGTTTCTTCAACGGTGGTTATGACCAGCACATGTATCACCCCTTATTGATCTTCGAGCGTCACACCGGCTGTTTGTTGGCTGCGCGTCTGCGTCGCGGTACCGCGGCAAGTCACGCCCGCATCATTCCTCTGCTGTTGCGCATCGTCCCGCGACTCCAGAGAGAGTTTCCCAAAACCCGCATCAAGCTGCGCGCTGACGCCGGGTTTGCTCTGCCACTGCTCTATGAATTCTGTGAGTTTTTCGGCATCCAGTACACCATCGGTATCGCTGCCAACTCACGCTTGCAAGGGCAAGCGCGGCGGTTGCAGCGTCGTCTCGCAACACGGCATCGTCGCACCGGCAACCCACAGCGATCTTTTTCCAGCTTTCGTTATCGTGCTTACAGCTGGTCTCATCAGCGGCGCATCTGCTACAAGGCCGAACACACCAAATCTGGAACCAACGTGCGCTTTCTCGTCACCAACTTGAAAGGTCTCAGCCCTTCCGTTTTCTCCTTCTATAACGATCGCGGAGAATGTGAGAATCGCATTGAAGAATTCAAGAATGGTTTCGCCGCAGACCGCTTAAGCTGCCACCGCTTCCGAGCCAATGCTTTCCGCCTGCTGCTGCACAGCTTCGCCTACAATCTTGTCAACTTGTTTCGTTTGCAGCTACCTTTGTCGATGCGCTCCGCACAAATCGAAACGCTGCGCATGCAGCTGTTCAAGATTGGTGCGCGCGTCCGCGAAACTGCTCGTTGCATCCACTTTCACCTGGCCAGCGGCTGGCCTTTTCAGAATCTTTTCCAAACCGTCTGCAACTCTTCTTAGATTTGTCTCGCCCGTTCGACAACACACTCTTGGAAGGGCTATGCGGAGCTATCTCGAAAAACAGTTCGGAAGGTCAAACGAGCAACAGCGCAAACGTCTTTGAGAGTCGACGACGGGCCGCCACCCTTTCCTACGTCACCAATCCGTTTTCTGGGCTACGATTCTCGACGCTGATGAATTAACCGGGCTAGGCGGTGTTAGGAATGGGGCACGGAGTTGGCTCTGGTTTGTTGAGGCATGTTGATAGCTGTGGGACAGTGTTAAGTGCGGCCGAAAAACGGCCCACTAAACTGTGGTCATCGCCTACATTTTTCTACTTGGAATCGTAATTGGCAGCTTCTTGAATGTGTGCATCACGCGCATTCCGGAAGAACAGTCTATTGTTTCGCCGGGCTCGCGCTGCCCGAGATGTGAAGAGCCCATCAAGCCGTACGACAACGTGCCCATCTTTGCGTGGATTTGGCTGCGCGGAAAATGCCGGAATTGCGGGCTGCCGATTTCGCCGATGTACCCGCTGGTAGAGCTCGCAACGGGACTTTTGTTTGTAGGTTGCTATCTGGAATTTGGGATTACGCAGGCCACCGTGAAGTGGCTGTTCTTTATTTGTTTGATCATCATTTTAACGGTGACCGACCTGCGCGTGCGGTTGCTTCCCGACGTTATCACCTGGCCTGGATTTGCCGCGGGAGTACTTTTCTCGGCGTTTGTGCCACCGAATGATGGCGCTGCTTTTCTGCTCTGCTTGCGCCTTTTCCACTGGGCACCGCCGGAAAGAGTTCTGGGCGTGATCGAGGCGCTCTTGGGCGCGGCGTTTGGGAGCCTGATGCTATGGGGAGCGGCGGCACTTTACAAGCTGGTCCGCGGGCGTGAGGGTATGGGCCTGGGCGACGTCAAGATGATGGCCATGGCGGGAGCGTTTCTTGGAATCAGAAATGCATTTCTCATGATTCTGCTGGGCACACTACTGGGAAGCATTTTGGGACTAGCAGTGATCGCCACGATGTATGTACGTGGAGCAGGACGGCGGCTCGCAGAACGGGCCAGCAGGCGAGGACTGGGTACGGTGAACCAGATTCGCTGGCTGATTGCGAGCCAGTATCAACTTCCACTGGGAACTTTTTTGGGGATTGCGGCGCTCATTGTTGTCTTTGCGTTTTCTTCCTTCTCGATTGATCTTGCGCCGCGATTGCGCTGAGGTTCATTTCGATGCTAGGCCTATTCGGGCTATGACGTTCGCAGCATTCCAAGCCGAGACTACACAGCGCGTTTGGGAAGTCGCCGCCGGCATGGCGGTCGGCATCCTGGCCGTGGTGGGAATTGTATTTCTTCTGCTGCGCCGTTTTTATCAGAGCACACAAGAATCTCATCAGGCGGACGTCATGATGACGCCCCCGCGAACGGAAAACCCCTCCGCGTTTATGGCGGCGTCGATGCAGGGAGTGATTCGCCAGCTCCGCGATCAGGAGAAGGAACTCGAAAGGCTGCATAAGATCGAAAGAGAACGCGCCGAACACACGGAACGGTTGAGCGAAGAAGTGACGCGCAACATGCCCGCGGGACTGGTGGTCGTGAACGCCACGGGGATTATCTCGAGCGCGAATCCTGCGGCCGAGCAGGTGCTAGGGATTCAAGCGCTGGGATTCCGGCGGTACAGCGAGGTGCTGGGAGAAAAGTCAGAACTCACTCGCTTGGTTGGGGAGTGTCTGACCAAGGGAAGCATCTTCCGGCGCGAACAGGTGGAGCACGAGGCGCCGGGAGGCGCATCCAGGCTGCTCGGGGTGACGATTTCGCCGATTCGCCGCGGGACGGAGAAGATAAGCGGGGCGATCTGTTTGCTGACGGATTTGACGGAGCTGGCCGCGTTGCAACAGCAAATCCAACTAAAAGAAAGTCTGGCGGCGGTGGGAGAGTTGTCGGCAGGGATTGCGCATGAATTCAAAAATGCCCTGGCTACCATTTCCGGTTATGCGCAGATGATCAACGCGGAAGCGGGCGTTGGTGAAGTGGCCGAGTCCGCGGAAAGAATTCTGGAGCAGACACGGAATATCACGCACGTGGTGACGGAGTTTTTGAAGTACGCGCGGCCTTTGGAAATTACCAGTGAGCCGGTGGCGCTCGATGGAGTCGTGGAGCGAGTGGTTTCGGAAGTCGCCGAGGCCATGCCACAGGTGCGGATTCGCTTTGAGGGGCCGATGGGTAGCGTTGCCGGAGATGAGGGACTGCTCCGGCAAGCGCTCCTGAATCTTGCGCGAAACGCGGCGGAGGCTTGCGCTGGTGCAGCAAACGGCGGACGCGTGCTTCTGCGCGGAGAAGTGGTGCGGCACGAGGAAACGTACACGCAGCGCATCACGATTTTCGATAACGGCGCCGGCATTGTCCCCGCCAATTTGCCCAAACTTTTTCGTCCATTTTTCACGACCAAGGTAAAAGGTACCGGCCTGGGGCTGGCCGTCGTTCAGAAAATCATCGTGCAGCACGGCGGACGCGTCGAGGCTCGGAATCGGACGGAGGGCGGGGCGGCCTTTATAGTTACGCTACCAGCGTGCCGGAGCGTCCCGGAAGCGGTAGAATTGAAGAAGGAAGGCATCTAAGTAAAAGGCTGGGGATTCCCGCTCACCCCGGGAGAGGCGGTATTCCATGAGTGTGAAAAATTGGTTTGCGGCTTCGATACTCTTGTCAGGCCTTTGCCTGGCAACGCTGCCTGTGTTGGCACAGCAACAACAATCGCAGGCAAGTCCGGCACCGCAGTCCGGCGATCCGGTTGCCGACGCTGCGCGCAAAGCGCGCGAGCAGCAGAAGGCTACGCCGAAGCCGAAAAAGGTCTATACGGAAGACGACATAAAGCCTGCAACTCCTTCGAGCGACGCGGGTCCCGCACCGGCGACGGGCGGAGCGCAAGCTACGCCGGGCAGCGGACCTGACGCGGCGGCGAATGGCGGGAGCAAAGGCGACGACGCGGAAAAGGCGTGGCGGAAACGTTTCCAAGATTTGCGCGACAAAATTGCGGCCGCAGAAAAAGAACTGGACCTCCTGCAGCGGGAAGATGATAAGGCCCAATTGCAGTATTACAACGACCCCACCAAAGCCATGAATGAGCAATATACGCGCAAAGATATCAACGATAAGAACGCCAAGATCGATCGGAAGAAGCAGGAAATTGAGGACCTGAAAAAGCAGCATTCCGACCTGGAAGATGAGCTGCGAAAGGCCGGCGGCGATCCGGGTTGGGCTAGGTAGCCAGTTGGCGGTCCGAAACTCTAGAGCCTAAGTACGAAACTCGAAATGCGAAGAGGGAACTTCGTATTTCGAGTTTTGCATTTCGGGTCTCGTCCCATTTGGTTACTTCCCTTCTCCACACACTCACCGTGCGTTCCCGCCGAGGTGCCCCTTAATTCGTGGTAGAAACAAGAGAGATGGAACCTCTGCTCCTTGTTGAAGATAAGAACGAGCTGCGCGCCATGCTGCGGAAGGCATTGGAGCGCGCGGGCTATACCGTGGATGAAGCTCCGGATGGAACCACGGCGATTCAAAAGGTGCGCGCACGGCGCTACTTGATGGTGATCACCGATTTGAAGATGCCTGGAGCGTCAGGGCTCGATGTGTTGCGCGAATCCAAGCAAGCGGACGCGACGATACCGGTGCTGCTACTGACGGCGTTTGGGTCGGTCGAGGAAGCGGTCTCGGCAATGAAGGAAGGGGCGTTCGACTTTCTCCAGAAACCGGTGGACCTGGACCATCTGAAATTGCTGGTGCAGCGCGCGACGCGCCAGCAGGAGATGCAACGGGAAAATCTGCTGCTGCGCGAGGAATACACCGCGCGGTATGGTTTTCCGCGGATTGTGGGCGAACACGCCGCGATCCGCGAGATCAGCCAGCAAATACAGCGAGTTTCTGCGACCGATTCCACTGTTTTGCTTTTGGGCGAGAGCGGAACGGGCAAAGAGCTGTTTGCGCGGGCGGTGCATCACCTTTCGCAGCGGCGCGAGCAGCCATTCGTGGCGCTGAATTGCGCGGCGATTCCCGAAGGTTTGGTGGAGAACGAGCTTTTTGGGCATGAGCGCGGCGCGTTTACTGGTGCTGGCGCGCGCAAAGTCGGCAAGCTGGACCTGGCGCATCGCGGAACGCTGTTTCTCGATGAAATTGGGGAACTGCCGCTGGCGATCCAGGCGAAGCTTTTGCGCGTATTGGAAGAACGGAAGTTCGATCGCGTTGGCGGGACCCAGACTGTGGAAGTGGATGTACGCATCGTGGTGGCGACAAATCGAAATTTGCAAAAACTGGCTGAGGAAAAGCTCTTCCGTGAGGATTTGTATTTTCGGATTTCGGCCGTGCCAATGACGATTCCTCCTTTGCGCGAACGCGGAAATGATGTGCTTTTGCTGGCGGGACATTTTCTAGAAAAATTCAGCCGAGAGTTCAAGAAGCCGGGCCTGGAGCTTTCCGAAGAAGCGGGCGAGCGGCTGCTGCACTATCGCTGGCCAGGAAATGTGCGCGAACTGCAGAACACGATGGAGCGAGCCGTCATTCTTACAGACGGATTGAGCATCACCGCTGATGGCTTGCAGCTTCCTGCGACCAAGCCGGACACGGACAGCCTGCCAGGCGGAATGCTCCCGGAGCAATTCAGCTGGGAAGGAAGCTTGGAAGAAGTGACCGGGCGGGCGGTCAGCCACATTGAGCGTGTGCTGCTCGAAAGCACTCTGCGCGACTGCAAGTGGAACAAGACAAGGGCTTCGGAGAAATTGGGCGTATCGCCGAAGACGCTGCTTGCGAAATTGCGCAGTGCTGGGCTGGAAGAGTGAGAAGCGAGTTGACAGTCGACAGTTGAAAGTCGAAGGTTAAAGACCGAGTATCCCTCGCTCGCAAAACCTGCTCGGGACAGCGGATGCTCCATCGCATAGCTGGTTAACAATAACCGGCCTCCCCTCCCCGGGTTTTTGCAGAAATGTTCATTCTAAGACGCTTAAAGCCGATTGTTTTTAGAGGTTTACGGAACTGCTCATTCTAAAGGGCTTGAATGGCCAAATTTGCACTAGAATTGTGCAAGAGCGGCAAGTGTTGTGAACAAAAGGCTTAGGTCGATTGGCGGCCGCTAAAAGAAAAACGCCGGCAAGAATGCCGCCGCCAGCAGGAAAATCTGGGATATTACCTAGCGGGAGTTTACTGCGAGTGCTCTCCCGAAACGCTGCGCATTCCCACTAACTCATTCCATGCGTAGGATTTAATCGGGTTTCTCCTTCTTGGAATGTGTATTACCCTACATTGTTTGACTGTACTGCGATTATTTCCGCATTTTATGCTTGACAAACAATAGCGTTGCGTTTATGTATTACCCTTAATGGCTAGCCTCGTCAAAAAGAAAAAAGGCAACCGCCTCTACTACTACCTCGTCGAAAGCGCCCGCGTCGACGGCCAACCTCGTATCGTTCATCAGGCCTATCTGGGCACCGCCGAAAAACTCGCTGAACTCGTTCAGCAAAAGACGGCCCCTGTCCCGCTCTCCGCCACCTTGCGAGATTTCGGTCTCCCCGGCGCCTTGTGGCTGGCTGCCAAACAGTCCGGCGTATGGCCACTACTGGAATCCCTGTGGCCTTCTCCGCGTTCCGGACCCGGTCCTGCCCACTATCTCCTGCTCGCGGCCATTCACCGCATCTGTGATCCCGGTCCGAAGACCGAAGTCAGCCATTGGTACGACCGAACCATCCTCGCTTCCCAGTGGGGTTTTCCTGCCGAACGCTTTACTTCGCAAGCCTTCTGGGACGCCTTCGAACAGATGCTGCCAGAGACCAGCGAGCCCTGCGCTCCCGCGGAAGATCCTCTCGATCGTGCACAGTTGCGTTTACTCGGTCTGTGGAAGGAGAAGCAACTGGTCGGTCGTCGACTGCTGGCCTACGATACCACCAACTTTTACACCTACATTGCCAGCACCAACACGCGGAACCAGCTGGCCCAGCGCGGCCACAACAAACAGGGCCGCCACAATCTGCGCCAAGTGGGTCTGAGCTATGTTCTGGACGGAGAGAATGGGTTGAGCCTATGCCACCACGTCTATCCGGGTAACGTGGCCGATGTCGAAGAGTTCCCCGTGGCGTTAACACGCATCGTGCGCTTGCTGGATCAAAACCAAATTGCTCGCGACACCGTTACGCTGGTCTTCGACAAGGGCACAGCCGCACTGGACAACACCGTGCAACTGGAACAGGCCAGGGTGGGATGGATTTCCGCTCTGCCGTGGAATCAAGCGCCGGCGGAGTTGCGCGAGCGCTCCACGGAACAGCTGCCGCTCTGCAGCGCGGAACAACCGGGTGTGCGGGCCGTGGCCGAGAAGCTGTTGGTGCATGGCCAGGAATACCTCGCGGTGCTGAAGTATTCGGCGCCTTTTGCCGCCGAGCAACTGCACAGCTTGACCACCAGCATCAGCCGCGCGCTGCAGTCCCTGCGACGCTTCTCCAAGGAATTGAATAAACCTCGAGCGCGTTGGACCGAGGAAGGTATCACGCGCAAGATTCAGAAGTGGTTGGCTGGGCAGTTCCTCTCCGAGGTAATTCGCTATCAGCTGGAATCTCGCGATGGGCAATGGCGACTACAGTTTGATTTCGATCAGGCCGCGTTCGAGCGCCTTCTTGGGCGTCGTTTAGGCCGAACGGTGCTGCTCACCAACCGTATGGACTGGACGGCGGAACAAGTTGTGGCCGGTTATGCCGGCCAGCAACAGGTCGAGCGCGTCTTCCGCGGCCTGAAAGACGGAGAGTGGCTCGCTTGGGGACCGATGCATCACTGGACCGACCGCAAGATTCGCATCCATGCGTTTTACTGCATGCTGGGCATTTCTCTGCTGCAGTATGTGCATCGCCAGGCCAAAGCCGCCTGGAGCGATCTTTCCATGGAACAACTCATCGAAGAGTTGCAGCAGATTCAGCAGTTCATCCTGCTCTATCCACAGCAAGGCGAGAAAGGCCCTGGTCGCGCGGCCTATGTGCTCTCGAAGCAAACTCTTGCGCAGCAGGCTTTGACCAAGGCGCTGAAACTGGATGAACTGCAGATTACCCACCGTGGGTAATACCAACTGGACGATATAAACTTCACAAAAAGAAGCTCTTAGAAATCTGCCGACCGAGTCCGCAGTAAACTCCCGCTAGGCGACGCTATACGCTAGGACACACTTTCTGTCGAGACGATAATAGAGCAACTTCCGCTGCACGGATGGGGCATGAATCCACAAGATAACAAGGACCTATTGCGCGCCTTCCCCTCGAGCGTCCACGATGACGTGCTGTCGGTGATCTCAGCCCTGCCTGAAAATCCGCATGGTGGCAGATCCTTCTAGGTTCGTGTAAACGGGCAGACGCTTGAGATCCCGACTCGCGTTTATCACAACACCGCTTCGATTGGTACGCGCAAACTGAGTGGGACTCAGCGGCACTTGCTCAGCTGCATTCTGACCCGGCACCGTGACGGCTATGTTCGCCAAAATCACCTGGAACAGATAATCAGTTGCACCTATCCATGGGTCCCGGCATACGTCATTCAACTTTTGAGTGAGTACGTCGTTGAAATACAGCTGCTGATTGAAGCTTGACTCAAGGATTTGAATCCGAGCGTGTATAGGACTTTCCTACGCGCAAATCCAGAGTTCCTCGCTCTCACTGAAGAACGTGTTATCAGTTATTGGGGTTGCTTCTACAGAACACGAAAAAGAGAGGACCATGCTGGATTTCGCGTATTGCGCTTCTTTAAGGAGCTGGCCGGCGAAGAGGGGTAGCTCGGCTACTCACTCGGACGGGCGGCGGTGTGGAGGGCGACTGTGCCGAAGGTCCAGACTTTGTAGGCGATGGATTGGTAGCCAACCGAAGACATGAGAGCGGCTAGTTCGGGCGGGCGGAAGAAGCGCGCGACGGATTTGGGAAGATAGGTGTAGGCGGAGGAATCGCCTGAGATTAGGCCGCCGATGCGCGGCAGGACGTTTCTGTAATACCAGCGGAAAACATTCCCTACAAAATCATCGGGCGGTTCCGTGAACTCGAGAATGGCGATCGTGCCGCCGGGTTTAAGGATGCGTTGGATTTCGCGGAGGCCGGCTTCGTAATTGGCGAGATTGCGGAAGCCGAAGGCGGTGGTGACCAGATTGAACGAGCTGTCTGCGAACGGCAAGCGGAGAGCATCGGCTTCGAGGAACGGCGATATATTCGCGTTTGGCTGAGAAGAATGGCCGCTCAGTGTGGCGTTTTTTTGCTTTGCGCGGACCAACATGGGATGAGCGAAATCCGCGCCGTAGACGCGGGCCTTCCCTTCCCGGGCTAGCGCGAAAGAGAGGTCGCCTGTACCGCAGCATAGATCGAGCACTGCGGCGTCGGGGCTCTGAAGAATGGCGTGAAGTTGGCGCGCGACTCGTTTGCGCCAGAGTCGGTCGAGTTGCAATGAGAGGAGATGATTGAGCAGGTCGTAGCGCGGGGCGATCTGCGTGAACATTTCGCGGACTTTGCGCGAGGCTTCGGCTTCGGTGTGGGCGCCTTCGGGTTGGGTGCCTTTGGCAGGGACGGGCGCGATGAATCGCGCCCCTACAAGATTGTCCGGGGGGATGGGATTAGTCATGGCGGCGGTGGGCGGTGCGGGTGACGAAGTGGGGGGCGAAGTGGAGGATGCGCTCTAGCGTTTCGAGGGGCACGTTATTGTGGGATTCGGCTTTGCCGATTTTTGGTGCGAGGACGAAGCGGAGTTTGCCTGCGCGCGTTTTTTTGTCTGAATACATGGCGGCAATCAGTCTTTTTGGTGGAACACTGGGCCACGGCGGGAGGGGGCCCATGCGGCGGACTAGCGAAACTATACGCGAGACTTCATCGGCGGGGGTGAGGCCGATTTCGTGGCCGAGTAGCGCGGCGGCCATCATGCCCCAGGCTACAGCTTCGCCGTGTTGGTAGACGCGATAGTTCGTGATGGTTTCGAGGGCGTGGCCGAAGGTGTGGCCGAAGTTGAGGATTTCGCGGAGGCCGGATTCGCGCTCGTCGCGGCTTACGACATGGGCTTTGACCTCTAACGAACGAGAGATGATATAGGCGAGAGAGTTCGGGTCGCGACGAAGGACGGCGTCGAAGTTTTTCTCGAGATAGGCGAAGAGTTTTGCGTCGGCAATGATTCCGTACTTGATGACTTCGGCGAGGCCGCCGCGATATTGGCGCTCGGGGAGCGGTTTCAGCATGGCGAAATCGACTAGGACTAGGCGGGCGGGATAGAACGTGCCGACGAGGTTCTTCCCTTCCGGTAGGTTCACGCCAGTCTTTCCACCTACGGCGCTGTCCACTTGCGCGATCAGCGTTGTGGGGATTTGCACGAGAGCAACGCCGCGCAGACACGCCGAGGCCGCAAAACCTGCTACGTCGCCAACTACGCCGCCGCCTACGGCGATGATCAACGACTGGCGATCGATTCCGGCGCGGACGAGGGAGCGGGAAAGCTTTTCGACGGTGAAAAGATTCTTAGCGGATTCGGCGTCGCCCATCAAGTGCGTGGCGTGGATAATCTTAGGACCCAGGCCGCGCTGAACGTTTTTCCCTAACGCTCGCCATACTTTTGGCGAGGAGACAATGTGGATGCGCGAGAATTCGCCGAGTTTGCGGATTTCGCTGGCGGTATCGCGGAGGACGCCTGCGCCGCAGACGATCGCGTAGCGGCCTGCAGACGATCTGACTGGGATGCGCTTAGGTGTCATTGGTCACAGAGTGTGATTCAAATTTAGCACAGTCTACAAAGCTGCCGGAGATGTCCGCGCTCGGGTTTGATGGCGGTCAGGCGACCTTCAATGCCTTACTAGCTGCCCTGGACCAAGCGGACAAGTTCAGCCGCCGAACTTACGCACTTTGGTTTGCCGATGGAATCGATCATGTCCTTGGGCAGATCTGAGGTCGAGGTGCCTTCGGCGACTACAGGCGGCCCTCCTGGCCAAAAGATGACCACACAACCCATCCTGAGGACGCGAACTAACCCCTCCCACAATTTCAAATCCGCACAGGGGCGGTTAACGAAGAGGCCTGCGAGCATGTCCGGGTCAGAGGCGAGCGGAGTGACGCCGATCTGGCAGGAGTTCTTCTTGTCGTATTGGACTTGCCAGTAGTCGGGCTCAGACTCGCCTTCAACAATGGGGAAAAAGGATCGCACAAGTGTCCGCGAGATTCCCCTCGTCTTGGTTTCGCCGAAACAATCGAGATAAACTTCGAAGCCCAAACGCCCTCCATGGACGGATTCGAGACCACCACACCGAAATCACTTTGATTGGAGCTGGTGGACGGATTCCAGAAACACGTGGCCGACGATAGCTAGCGTTTTGGGGCTCATTTTGTCGAGCGAGTCTTGCGGCGTGTGCCAGTAGTAGACGTCGCCGTTCGCGCCGTTATCGAGGTCGATCACATCCACCGAAGGGACGTGGCGTTTCAGGAAGGACTGATGGTCGTCCTCGATCGGCGTCTCTTCATCGATGAAGATAGCTCCGTAGCCGAGCTTTTTGGCGACGCCCCAGACGACATCGACCAGTGCTTTCGTGGAATAGGATTCGCGCTTGAAATGCGGGGTGCGTGTGCCGACGATATCCGCGAGCAGAAACGCCTTTATTTTGGTGAGGTCGCCGCTATTGGCGAAGCGGGCGGCCATTTGGCGGCTTCCGTAGCAGTTGTCGGGATCCTTCCATTCGGGGCGCACGGCCTCTTCGCCGTCGAAGAACGCGATCCAGACGTTGTAGCGGTTGTGTTGGGAACAAAGCAGGCGGGCTAGCTCGAGCATAACGCCGGTCGAGGAGCCTGCATCATCGGCGCCTACGAAATTTTCGAGGCGCTTGGTGTCGTAATGCGTGCCGAGGAGAATCACGCCGGGCTTGTCGCCGGCAATCTTGACGAGAATATTTTTCATGGCGATGCGGCCGGCGGGAGTATCCGACGTGAAGGCGTCCACATCAGCCGTGCAGCCGTAGCTTTTCAGTTCGGCGAGGATGTAGTCCTGCGTCTGGGCGAGTGCCGGTGAGCCAGAGGGGCGCGGACCGAACGACACTTGCTTGGCGACGTGGGCGAAGGCGCGCTGGCCGTCAAAGCCGCCGGTCTTGTCGGGCGGAGGAGCTTCATCCGCCGGATTTTGCGTGGCCGGCGGCGGAGCGGTTGTGACGGCGCTCATGAAAGGCGCGTCCTTCGCGGAGGGTTGGGGATTGTTCGCTTTGGCTTTGCATCCCGAAAGGCCGAGAGAGAGCACAAGCGCGCAAATTGCCGCGCAAAAAGATTTCTTGGACGTGAAGTTCATCTATTGAGCCTCCGCGGCCTCACGCTTTTTCTTTTTTCGGACTACCGCCCAGGAAACGCCCACACCCACGAAGTATAAGGCGACCAGGACCAGCATGAAGAGCACCATGCTGAGGGCGTCGGGCGAAGGCGTGAGTACGGCCGCAAGAACGGTGATGACCAACAGGGCGTACCGGAAATTCTTGATCAGGAACTGCGGCGTGACGATGCCGAAGAGCGTCAGAAAGAAAATGAGGATCGGCAACTCGAATACCAGCCCGAGCCCGAGAAGAACGAGGAGAATCAGATCGAAATACTCATCAATGTTGATGAGCGGGACGACCGGCCCTTGAAAACTGATCAAGAAGCGCAGAACGTAGGGCAGCGAAACGAAGTAGCCAAAGGCAATACCTGTGAAGAACAGAAAAACCGTCGAAAAAAGAAAGCCGGTGATGGCGCTGCGCTCGTGCTTATAGAGCGCGGGAGCAACAAACTGCCAGATTTGAAACAGGACCCACGGCGACGCGATGACAATTCCGATGTAAATGCTGCAGGTGATGAGCACGTTCAAATAACCGGCGGGGTGAGAGTAGACCAACTGCGGATTGAGACCGGCGTGCTTCAAGGCCTCGGTCATGGGCTTGACCATGAAGTTGACAAAATGAGGGGCGATGACCCAGCCGATGGCGGCGCCGATCACGATCGAGGCGAGCGAGTTGATAATGCGCTTGCGCAGCTCGACGAGGTGCTCGAAAAACGTCATCTGAGCGCCGGGCTCTTCTGTGACTGAAACGATGGAGGAATCAGACTGGCTGCTGTTGGTCATGAGAGGGGTCGTGAGAAATATCTTGAGCAGCGGCAGTAGAAACGTCTTGAGAAGGCTGAGCGGCCGAAGCCGTGGATGGCTCTTCCGATTGTGGAGCGGCGTCACCATTCGAGCGGCGCACAGATTCGGCAACCGGAGTGACGACCAGCGCTTCCGTCGCGCGGGAATCTGCGTCTAAGGTGGCTGGGGCGGTTTCGGTGCCCGCCTGTGTGGCCAAGGTGGCAGGCTGGTCCGCTGCAACGCTCGCGGCGGCCACAGCTTCGGCAGCTTTCTTTCGCTCGGCTTGAAGGGCTTGGCGCTCGATGTCTCGCATTTCCTGTTCAAAGGCGCTCTTGAAGTCGGTGGAAGCCTTGCGAAACTCGGCCATCAGTTTGCCGAGGCCGCGGGCGAGTTCGGGCAGCTTATGCGGCCCGAAAATGACCAGGACGACGACAAACAGGACGACCATGTGGGTCATGCTGAGCATAGTGTTAGGTAGCCGAAAGATGGCCTATTGGCATCATAGAAAGGGCGTCCCACAGTGTCAAACCACACTTTGGGGTGTGCTATAATTCAGGCTGCGTGGTCACGCGAGGTCAGGATGAAATCTGAACGCCGTGGGTTGGTCCTAGTCGTTGCAGTCATCGTTATATCCGCAATTCTTGGGGGGATTTACGGCCCCAACGTCCGAGCAACGACTTCTTCGGCCGCTGAGGATGAGCACGCGGCGATAAGGCAGTTCACCAATGTGCTGGACGTGGTGCAGGCGAACTATGCCGACCCGGTCGATGTAGACAAAGCCGTGTATCAAGGCGCTATTCCCGGCATGCTGCGCGTGCTGGATCCCCACTCCAATTTCTTTGATGCGCGGCAGTTTGCACTGCTGCGCGAAGATCAGCGCGGAAAATATTATGGCGTGGGCATGGTCGTTGCGCCTAAGGACACCCGGACTGTTGTAATGCAGCCTTATGTTGGAGCGCCGGCATTTAATGCGGGGATTCGGCCCGGCGACGTGATCATGAAGGTGGATGACAAGTCGACGGAAGGGCTGACGACGAGCGACGTTGCGGATTTGCTGAAGGGGCCCAAGGGCACAGTTGTAAAGATTACCGTGGCCCGCGAAGGCTATGACCAACAGCTTGTATTTACGGTGACGCGCGACGAGATTCCGCGGCACTCGGTGGACATCGCGTTCATGCTCAAGCCTGGGGTCGGCTACATTCGGCTTTCAGGCTTCAACGAGACAACGGACCGTGAAATTGGCGAGGCCTTGAGGCAGCTGAATGCTTCGAGCCTCGATGGCTTGATTCTGGATATGCGCGGGAACCCCGGCGGGTTGCTAAACGAAGCGGTCGCTGTCGGAGACATGTTTCTGGACAAGAACCAACTGATCGTTTCGCACCATGGGCGGACATCGCCGGAGCGAAGATATTTTGCTCTGCGCGGCAATCAGGGAGTGACCGTGCCGCTGGTGATTCTGGTGAATGGAAATTCGGCATCGGCCACGGAGATCGTGTCCGGTGCCGTGCAGGATCATGATCGTGGACTGATTGTTGGCGAAACGACGTTTGGCAAGGGCTTGGTGCAAACGGTCCAGCCGTTGAGCGAAAATACCGGCCTTGCGCTGACCACTGCGCGTTACTACACGCCCAGCGGACGCCTGATTCAGCGCGATTACAAATCCATTTCACTTTACGAATATCACTATGAACGCAAGGTTCCCGAGCATCCAACGGAGGTTAAGCTCACGGACAGCGGGCGACAAGTCACCGGAGGCGGAGGCATCACGCCGGATATCGTCGTTGCTGCGCCGAAGCTCAACCATTTCCAGGAGAATTTGTTCCGCGCCGATGTTTTCTATCCGTACGAAGGCGGCGTGGGAGGCTTCACGCGCTTCTACATGGGGAACAAACCGACTGTCACGAAGGAATTCGAAGCCGACGACAGCGTGATGAAGAGTTTCCGCGAATATCTCGCCAAGCACAACGTGCGTTACACCGAGCCGGATATGTCCGAGAATCTGGATTGGGTAAAACGCAAGATCAGGCAGGAAGTGCTGGTTTCGAACTTCGGCATGCAAGAAGGCTTTAAGGTTCAGCTGGAAGCGGACCCCCAAGTGCAAAAGGCAGTGGAAGCCATTCCACAGGCCCGCGCACTCTATCAAAATGCGCGGAAGATCGTGGCGCAGCGCGCTGGCGGCAATCTCAATCAGCCCTACTAAGGCTGGAGCTAATTTGTACTTGTGGGGGCACAGCAGATGTGCCCGAGAGTGGCATGATCAACAATTAGATGCGTAGAAGTTCGAGTTTTGGCGCCCACATTCGGTAGTTCTCTCTTATCTCGTTGTAAATCAAGCAGACGGGTTCAGTTGGCAAGGTTCAGAGCGTCTGTTAAGATTTTGTTGCTGCTCGTGGGCGAGTAGCTCAGCTGGGAGAGCGCCTCGTTCGCAACGAGGAGGCCGGGGGTTCGAATCCCCTCTCGTCCACCAAACTACTTTCCTGCTTTCAATAGCTTACAGAACATTTACGCGATCCTTGGAACAACGCGGAGTAGCCCAGGTAGCCCAACTGAGCCCGGAATTTGGAATCCCGTGCCCAGCCGTTCAGCCCAATCCAACCGGTACTGCCGATCGTTCATGAGTTTTATGTATCGCTCCGAGACGTGTCGCGGAGCGTGCCCGGACCAGAAGTGTCTAAGCGCCTCCGGGCAATCCGACTTGTCGATGTAGGATAGACGGTAGCGCCGGAAGATATTGAACCCGCCCTGCACATGCTTCATGGACTTGAGAATCGGATGGAGACTGTCTTGGAGCGTGTTTGATTGAAGAAGTTGGGCACCGGTCGAGGTTTGGAACAGTAGCCCCGATGTGCGCGTGCCGATGAAGTCCCGCAGCATCGCCGAAAGTGGCGTGCACAGGTCAACGTAGCGTTTGCCGTGCTTGGTCTTAAGATATTGCTGGATATCACCACGCTTGGCTTTTTGGATGATGTGCAGCGTTCGGCAGTCCGAAAAGATATGCTTGTCGATTTCGAGGCCTAGGGCTTCCCCGACCCGAAGAGGCCCACAGCCGGCGAGGAGCGCGTAGAGCATTTGATACTGCCCTTTCGCCTTGGCGAGAATGGCTGTGACGCCTTCATTGGTTGTGGTTGGTTGGCGCTGATCGTCGATTACAGGTGCGTCGATGTATTCCTCGTTCCACTTTCGTGGAAACAACTCTTCCCCGTTTTCGTTGATTGCCGAGGCCATCACGCTCTTGACGATGCCCAGATAGTCTCGGATGGATGCTGCAGCGAGGTGTGGCGCCATATTCTCAACCAAATCTTTCAGGGTGCGATTGTTGATGTCGGCCAAGTGGCGCCCCGCAAGGAACGGGTAGATCCATTTGTCCATGGCGTACCGCCGATTGTCGATGGTGGTTTCTTCGAGGGGATTGCGCTTCCGTTTGGAGAGAGATTTTAGCCATACCTCTCCTTGCTCGCGAAAACTAATGGAAGTTGTTGCCTCGATGAATTGCTGCGTTGAGTTGATGCCGAGTTGTTCGAGCCTTTCTGCGGCCCGTCGTTCGGCTGTCGTGCGCGTTCGGCAGATACCCAAGGCGATGCGCTTGCGCCTTGGGTCAGCTTCTCCAGGAACATCGCGCCAGAACCGCACATAGGCTGGCGCCTCGGGAAGCCAAGGATCGGATTTCTGTCTGCCCTTTTGATAGACATGCCCTTGCTGGTACTTTCGCCGCATCAGAGACTTACCTCTTCTCTGACGTGGTATTGCAATCGCGGAGAGTGTAGCAGAATCAACCAAAGGCAAAAACCTCTACCTTGCCATGCATCCGGTGGGACGCTTATTCTCAAGGCAAACGCGATTCTTTTTCTGGTTCACAACTCCCCGTCTTCTGCCTGCCGGAAATAAGACTTGTTTGGGTCATTGAAATAGGGCTTGAGGTAGCAGAACATCGGCGGCATCGGATTGAGCCCGTCGTAGGCAATCGTCACGGATTGCGCGTTGCGCAGCTCCGTGAATGTCTTCATATCGAAGCGATAATCGCTCTGCTGGTAGTAGGTCTTCGATTGGGTGAGATTGGCCTTGTTGGATTGAGCTTTGCCCGTCAGAAAACTGATATTGGTATCGTGGCCGGTTTCGGACAGGTTGTAGCCAACCTTGAGCTGGTCTTCCTTCCCGCAAAGCTCGCTCGCAATCTTTGCGGAATAGTCGTCCGAAAGGGCCAGAAAAATCTTCGTCCGGAAGGTTTGCAAGAGCGTGCGCCAGGTCTCACCAGGCAATGCCGACTTCAGCGAGCTGATGCTCTGCGTGGCGATGATCGGGATGCATTTCGGTTGACGCGAAAGACTAAAGAACTTTTCATCGCCGGTCGGCTCGTTCTCCCCCACGGTTGCAAAATGCTGGTACTCGTCGCAGATGAGGAAGACCTGCCGGAAATACTGCTCCGGGTGTGCCTCGATCTGTGGCACGCGGTTCAACACCGCTCGCTCGAAGTCGAGCTTCATCATCACCCCGATCGCCTTCGCCAAACCAGGGTTCATGCCGATGGGAAAATTCAACGCACAGACCTTGCCGGTTTCGATCAACCAGGAGAACGACGGCAGTGGCTTGCCGTATTTGCCGTCCGCGTTGGCCTCATGGTCGTAGCACTCCCTCGGCGGGCAGAAAATCCGCTTCACGTTCGGGTTGTCGTCGAAGAGGGACAGGAACACCGAAATCCCCTCGACGATCGAGGTCCTGAGCTTCGGCTCGATCCGCCGCCAGTCGTCATGGAACCAGCGTTTGACGGCCTCCAGTTGAGCACGCTTATCCGGGTCGGATTTCTCGGGCGCCGGAACGGTCTGCTTCTGGAACTCGATAGCGTGCTTCTTCAAATGCCGTTCTAGAGCCTGCGTAGCTGGGGCCCGGTACTGGTCCTTATCCTTGGCTTCATCCGGAAGGAAATCGAAATCGATGAGCGCCTGGATATGCTCTTCGTAAGTGGCCTTGGGAATGACGATGAAATGCTGGTCAAAAAGCAGCTCTTCCGCCTGCTCGATTCGCTGCTGCAAAAGCTCGGGCGAAATCGCACAGTGATAGACATCAAAGAGGGTTACGTAGTCGAAGGCGACCTTATGTAGAAGGATGATGAACTTCACGAGGTTGGTGTAGGCCTGCTGCCAGAAGGGTTCCTTGCCTTTGCCGAACAGGTTGTTCAATAGCGAGGCGATGTTGTAGGCCAGGGCATACGCCTCGAGGTCATTGTGAAGGGGATTGTAGCGGTATTCGGAATCGAGGCTGACTTCGACGTAGTCGCCCTCCCTTCTGTGGCGCTGCAATATATCTCGCACTTTGTGGCAGAAGTTTCCCTTCACTTCCAGGACCAGTCCGCCGATCAGCTTCCCGCGGTCATGAGCCTGATAGGCGATCAGTTGTTCCGCGAAGGGATACATGCAGCAACTCGTCTTGCCGCTGCCAATCGCGCCGAAGATCGCAATGCCGGTGAAGAGCCCGCGCTCGGGGATGGTCAACCACCAGGGGTCTCGAGCGGGTGTTGGCCTACGAGGATTGTGGACCTCGCCGAGGACTATATAGAGGTCGTTGCGCTTACGCGGGTCAGGGTAACGCGGTAGTCGCCCGGGCTTGTCTGGCCGGCGAATTTTCGAGGCAAAAACGTACAAGCCCGATAGCAAGATGGAATACCCGATGAAGGGCGTCGTGTATAGAAGAAGGATGTAGGTGTACTTGAACCCCCAGAAGACGGGGCTTGCCCTGAGATACATAAGTTCGAAGAAGACGTTGTCTTCGGGGAATGGCATCCTGAAATACAGTGTCATTCCTGTCACCATTGCCAATAGGCATGCGACCATGCCTCTAGAATTGAGAAATCGATGCATCACGCCGCCTCCGTTTCCACCACACACGCAGACAGCCCGAGAGGAGATTGGCCCTGTTGCTGGACGTTGTGCTGACTCAACCAAGACTGGAATTCCATGTCATTGGCGATCATCTTTTTCAGCACGATATTCAGCACATCCTCCGCACTGATTCCGACGAACCGGGCATAGTCTTCGAGGAGTTCACTGGCGTCTTGTTCGAGACGGACTCTCCGCTTCAAGATGACTGGCTGTTCAGAATCCCTTAGCACTTGCTTTCTCCTTCCTCTCTTCTAGTTCCCTTCTCTTTTCTCTTCCTGTAGCGACGGGGCCAAAACACTCGGCGCTGTTTTCTGCGCCGGTGGGCGGGAGCGACCCCACGAGTCACTTTCGGCCTCGAAGAGCCGAAAAGTGGGGTCGCTCCCGCCCAACTCAGTGTTTTGGCCCCGTCGCTTTTCTTCGCCGTCTCTTTTGCATCTCTTTGTTCTTCCTTGGCTTCGCCCGTTTCCCGGGTGACGTCCAAACAGAACGGCCCCCTGAACACTATTCTTTGCATCCCGTTCACCCTGATTCGTCGTCCTTAGCCCGAAAATCCGGCTGGTTCGCAACCAAATAGGTCTCGAAGTACACCTTCCGGTTCGGCACCTTCGACGGAAACTCGGCGCGGAGTTCGGCCTCAGTAATGCGTCCGGCCTTCCAGGTTTTGAAGAGAGTTTCAAATCGATCGCCGGCAAATCTGCGCTTCGCTTCGTTGAAGAAAAGCAGGTCGGTCTTGCTCACTGTCCTGAACTCGGAACTGTTCCAAATGCTGCGTGCTCGGAAATACCGGATGAGGCCCGCGGCGATGTCCGACTCAAGCGGAATTTTGACCGCAGAATTGAAGAGTTCCGTAGCCTTTTCAAAATGTGCTCGTGTGCCCGAAACGTAGATGAAACGGAAGTCGGCAAGCTCACGAAAGAGCGGCTGGTATTGCCCGAGGTGTGTAACAAATCCGGTGATCGTTTCGAGCCCCGGATCGACATAGGAAAACGTGACCACAGGGGAGAAGCCGGGACGGGGAGAACTCATGAACAACGGGAACTTGTCCACGAAATACCGCAGGGTGGGTTGGCTCATGGGTCTACCCATGTACAGCTTCACCGGAAGACAGGCCTTTTCGATGTGCAATTGGTCGCAGAAATAGGCGACCTTTTCGGCTTCGGTTTCGAGGTACTGATACGCCTGGTTGGCGAGGACGAAATCGAGGGCGAGAAGTCGTGTCCGGATCGCTTCCAGCCGATGACGGCGGCGGTTCCGGAGGTTCTCGTGGCCAAGCTGGGCGTAGAACCTGCGAGAGTACGAGATGATAGATGCACCCGTTGCGCCTGTATTCGCGCATCGTGGCGTGCCCCTGGGTGATGAGCTTCTGCGCCAGCGAATGAGTCCGATAGCCACGCTTGGCATCGACATAGCCCAGAAACTGGCGGGCCGTGAAGTACCCAGAATGCATGGCCACGATATAGAGGAAACGTGCCTCGGATACGGTGTAGCCAAACGCCGTGAGGGCTTCGATCTGGCGCTGAGGAATGTTCATAGGGAAAGGATCTCTGCTGTCAGCTCGCGGTCACTCAGAACCCGGCGCACGTGCGATGCATCATCGCCGTGACTGTAGAGCGTGAATCCGGCCCGGGCTTTGTCGGCCAGTTGACGTGGCCGGTAGTCTTCCGTCGTCAGCTCCAAATTGACTCGCGCCATGCTTTGATCTGGCATCTCGTATTCGATCTGCATGTCGGGTACGGGAATGCGGCCATGGACGACCCGCAAACCGTGCCGCTCGGCAACGTCGTGCTTCTTCTGTGGGTCATCTTTTTCGGGGCCGAGCCGCACAAGATCGCGGTTCACCTTCTTTTTCAGTTCGAAGTCGAGGAGTACGCGGCGCACTCTGCCGCCCCGCCGCTCGATCCGGTCTTCCTCCTTCTGATAGACCCGGTACAATTCGGCGTCGTGTTTGGCCTCTCGCGGTTTCGCAAAACCAGCATAGATTTCCTGGTCATTCGGAACCCTTCCTGACCTCTGCATGAGCCTCCTGCCAGCCTTCGTTAGCGTGTACATCCGGATGTTCTTGCTGAGCGAGATTTCAAACCGTTTCTCTTCCACCAAACCGTGCCGCATGAGGCTCTCGGTTTCACGCTCCATCCGGCCCCTGTCGCCTCGATAGCCGTGACGTGTTAAATCCTCTGCGTTGATGACTCGAAATTTGCCCAGGTCCGCAAGGGTCTGGATTTCTGACTCGCGCAAGTCATAGCCCCGGTAGCGGTCGTACACCACGGCTCGCGCATCCCTCGACGGAACGTCTTTGGGGCGTGGTTCCCGAACATACATAGATCGTGCCTCTGGACCTGAGGTCTCCTCTCTGGTCCTTTCGGTGCTCCGTCTGGCATCGGGCGATGGACGCGACGATTCCCGAGGGCCTGGCGATGGGTCACGGAACTCATTCAAATCGGGTGTGAAATCGCGTGACATTTCAGTGTGCGTTCCAATCGCCGTTCGGCAACGGCATCGACGTGTGGCCGCCGCTTGCCTGGTTGTCGATATGCCTCAACTTGCGGCCCGTATCCTTCAAGAAAAATTTGCGCTGAATCCAATAGATCGCGACGAAGAGGTTTACGAAGAGGATGGCGAGCCACGCGAGAAGCACGGGTCCGTATTGATGAAAAATAAGCCGTTTGTACGGCACCAGAAACTTCAGCTCGCCCATGAGCCCAAACAAACAGGCGAGTAAAACCGCGAGTGCGATAAGCAGTGCATTTGCAATCATGATTTGGCCCTCTCTTTCATGCAGAAATTCGTGCCGCTTTTTCGGCCTGTTTGAAGCGCAGTTTTCCCTGATGTCCTCACAGCCATTGCCTCGTCCTGTCGTCGAATGAATTAAGGAAGAACCGCTGCCGTGGTCCAAGAGCCAAGCCTTCGTCCCAGGCGGCTCTTCGACGGGTTCTCGCCTTCGCGTAAAGTTCGGGATCTTCGAACCAAACGCTACTTCACGGGGTGGCTGACCGAAGTGGGCAACGGCTCCACCAAGCGAAAAGGGAGAATCGAAAGACAATTCTCCCTTATCCCTATAGAGGGTTTTTTGAAGACGAATGTCTCCAAACTATTTTCGAAGTGCGATTTTTCCCTGTTAAACGGAATTCGGAGGAATTCTGGGTAATTCTTGGAATTCTTAGGAATCGCTCAGAGCGATCCGGTAGTCTTCGCTACCGCCAGGAGCTGATGGAATTCCCGATAAAAGGCTGGCGTAAACATTCGGTCTAGCCTTCTCTCGAATGCTGCTACTCTTTGCGCCTTTCTGTCTCGTGGGCGGTAGTATTTCTTCGTTCTTGGCAGTATTGATTCGAGCCTGCCATTCGTCGACGTTTCGACTGACGTTCGCAGCCACTGGAGAGCTTTACTGAACCTAACCCGCGCCGCATGGTTTGACAGTTCAAATTCCGAAGCGATTTCGCCCCAGGAATGGCCCTCGATTCGGCGTAGGATCATCTCTCGCGTAACGCTGTCGAAATGCCCCAAAATCTGATCCAAAAGTATCTGGCGATTCAGTCCGTCAACGTAGCTGTCATCGCGGAGATCGGAATGCCGCTGGCTGGCCTCTTCGTACCTAGTCTCGCTTCGCCTTGCTTCGGCCACAATCCGCAAGAAGACCCGAAAGAGGTAGCGGCGCACGTCGCGAATAGGAGCGATCTGGGCGGCTTCCTTAGCCCGAATCACTTCCGAAACAGATGCAGCAGCCTCTTCTAAAAAGTTGACAGCAACACACGCATCACCGAGGAACTTTTCCGCGTAGGAAACCGCCTGGCTCGCGATGCCCTGAGCAACCAAAAACACACATGGTTCGATGCTCCGGCCGGAGGGGGCTATCGTGTTCAAAAAGTAGTGTTGGTCTGAGCGAACGTCTTGTGTCGATTTCATGAATACCGCCTTGCCGATGGTGTGTCAAAACCTCCCAATGGACGAGCACGAAGGGATTCTGAGGACGGATGTTCCGGAACATTTAGTACGCGGAACGTCCACTCCGGAGTAACACCCATTTCCATATAGAACGCACTTTGACAGAAAAGGTTTCACGCTGAAGGACGGAAAAGAGTTGGCAGAAAATGTCGTACTGGTATCGACGCTCGTAGCTAATATCCGTTGGAGTTGCAGGTTACTACTCGCTTTTGCCAGATATTCGGCAAATCTTTCTTTCGGCTAGGCGACCTTGTAGTCCCCGGCGACGCGAACCACAAGATGCCCTCGGGCGTGACGCCTATTTCGAGCAAGCCGACGCTCAGGATTCGTCACAATGAAGCTAGCGAAATCGCCCGTATACAAATTGGCAGATAAGGCCCAATGATCATATGGCATGCACTAGAAAATTCACGTGAGCAACCTCCAAGAGATCTCTCACGCGGTCGCCATATGCTGACGGCACAGCGATGACGCAGAGTTTCTTGGATCGAGTGATGCCCACGTAGATCACCCGCTTTGCTTCCTCATCCGTGCGATTCTGCCAACTGGTTAGAAGTTGCTCGGTACGTCGAGGCTCTCTGAGGTCCGGAGGAATGACAACACATACGGCGTCGTACTCCTTGCCCTTCGCTTCATGGATGGTGGCACTCCTAATGTCTGGCGCATTACCTGTTACAAGAAGTTGTTGCCAATCCGCCTCAGCGCGGTTTTGGAAATATTGCCGTTCCGACATGCCGGGACGGTAGGCGAGTCCCAGGCGTAAGACTTCCGCACGCAACGCTGAAACCCAGGCGGTGCGGGCATTACTTGAATCGGCGCAGTTCCGGGGGACGCGGCTGATCAGTTCGAGTGCGCTACGGCGGAGCCATCGGGGATCGATACCGCGCCGTTCCGCTGCGCGCGATGGAACTTCGCCCTCGTCAATTTTCCCCATGAGGTCAAGGACGACCCGTTCAACAACGCGCAAGGACGATTCGCGTACACGGTTCGATACGGAACGCGACCAAAACATGCCGACTGCACGTGCCATCTCGGACGCGTTGGAGTTTCCCGCATCCTCCTGACAGCCGGACCCGCATGCGCGGAGCGCATTCTTCCGTGCGTGTGCGAGGATGATACCGTCTTTCGTTGCGATACCAGATGCCTGCATCAGCTCGCAAAATCGGCGTCCGATGACATCCTTTACGCTCGTTCCCTCATAGGTAAGAATGTGAGCGGGCCCCGCGATGGCGGCCGTCTCGCCGAGAGAGGTATCGGGGGCGGCGCGCGTGCGCAATGTCGCGGCAACACCACAGATGGATGGACTGCTGCGGAAATTCCCCGTAAGTGACAGGCGATCCCTGGCATCGTAGCCATTGGCTATTGCGCGAAGGTCCGCTGGACTGCCATGCCGGAATCCATAGATGGCCTGATCGGGATCGGCAACGACCGTGACAGTTACGCCATTCCCTCGCAGCCAGCGGATGATTTGACAGTCGAGCGGATTGCAGTCTTGCGCTTCATCCACGATGACTTCCTCAAATCGTGCCGCAAGTGCTCGTCCGAGAGCCCTGGACCACGGGGCGCTCTGAAGACGCTGCCAAACATCAACCCGGACATCGGCTGCACTCAGATAGCCCCTCTGCCGAAAGGCGCGCCGTCGCTGCGCGGCAGCTTGTTTGTAGGCAGCCTGGTTGCCTTGGACATGCATGCGCAGTCCGGCGTGGCCAATGGACGCTGGATCGATCTGGCCATTTTCGGCGTCGAAGAGGTCAAGTGCGACGCCATCGCCCCGGAATGCATATACACCTCGCAGACGAACGTCCACACCGAGCGTCTCCCAGCTGTCAACAACGGTCGGACGAAGAAGGACACCTTCAATTCCACCGGGAGAGAAGAAAAACTGGCGAAGGAACCCATCGAACGTTCCGACAAACCCCGGGTGGCAAAGCGCGCTGTCCAGACCCAGAGCGTGGCATCTGCCGATGAATTCCTCTATCGCCGAGTTCGTAAACGATAGGATCGCCAGGCCGCGCCGCACCGGCAGGGCCGGCGCAATGCGCGCAATCCGCGCAACAATCGCCAACGTCTTTCCTGAACCAGGGCACGCCTCGAGGAAGGCCCCTGGGACGTGATTGGCAAACACGCGCTGTTCATCAGTCAACGCCATCGTTATTCAACGACCTTCTGAATGGCCTGGGCCAGATACGCAGGGACCTGGAAGGTCTCACCCGCCTCAATCAGGTCGGCTACCCGTTGCGCAAAATCGCCTTTGCGCGTCTGCTTTGCCTTTAACAGATCGACAAAAGCTTTCGCCCGACCAGGCGGCTGAGCCGCATCGACTTCATCTACCCAGCGGGCTTCGGATTGTGGATAGAGCGCGAGAAAGGCTGTCTTAAGCAGGGCTTGGTTTCCTGCATCGAAAAGCTCGTGTTCTAGGGTCACGGCATTCGTGAAGACGCTTAGTTTCGCGGCTGTGCCCCAAACAACCGCTTGCGCTTCAATATCCGCCTTGCGGCTTCCGGGCACGCTCGGGTCGGCATCCGTAACGACGACAACTCGGTCGGCGACGGTTGACCCGTCAGATGGACGAAGTAAAACCTCGACATAGGGGGCGAAATCCACGCCGTCGATTGGCACAAGTACAGTTCCTCTGAAGCGCTGCCATGCATGGACATTGCCTCGCAGCACATGACGTTCCGCAATTGCGGGGAGTAGAAGTGCCTCGGCGATACCTTCCACGAGAAGCGCACGGCTTCCAAATAATAGAGCGGAGCGCGTGACGTCGAGATACCGGCTGACTTTTCTCAGGACGGCGGCGCTCAACCCGAGTGTCGCGATAGGGATTGACACCGTGCGATGGGCGGGAGGAACGACTGTATCATCGCGAACGGATCGGACGACAACAAGATGCTCCGGCGACACCCAGGCGGTCAGGTTCGGCGAGTGAGTGGTGACGACAACCTGAATGCGTCCTTCGGGCTGACCTGCGGGGATCGGTTCCGCCGCAGACTTCTTCGCCTGGCCGAGCAGGAAGTCGAGAACGAGCATCTGCAGTTGCGGATGGAGGTGCGCTTCCGGCTCTTCCACCAGAAATAGCGTCAGGTCTGCTTCCCGTGCCTTCGCGAGCTCGACAACAACGGTCGCCATATATAGGAGGTTCGCATAGCCGAGACCAGAAAAACGGATGTCCTCTGGCGGAATCCCGGCATCGGCTAGTCGAAAGCGAAGATCGCGGGCGACGTCCGCCAAGTCCTCCGCCGAAAATCCGAGCGAGGCGTTCTGTGGTCGAACACCACGCGTCAGATTGCCTAGGGCAGTATCGATTTCCGTGTTGACCGCATTGACCACTCTATGTGGAACCTGAGCGCGCCTTACATGGTCAAGAAAGCTCGCCTCTTCGCCTTTCACGAGAAAATGCTGAAGAAGCGTCGTGATGCGGGTTGTTCCTCCAGTGCCGAGCGCTTGCCGTGCATCCCTCAGAGGTGGCAAGAAAACGTGCCGAATCAGTTCCGTAGCACCTGGTTCTGGTTCCGCAGTATCAAATTTTCCGGCCCAGAAGGTGGTCTTGCCGCGAAAGGTGGCCGACGTCTTGCACTGGAAGCGCATCCCGAGGATGGCCACGTCAGCCGCTGGATCGGGCACGGCTGTAATCAGAAGACCCTTGACCGTATCGCTCAAACCTGAGAAGCGGCCCTCAAGGATGAAAGTCTTTTCCGCGCTGCCGCGCCGGAGATCGTCGTCGTCGGGATATCGTTCCCGGCGTCCGTTTAGGGGAAGAGTCAGCAGGCGGAGGGCATCAATGATGTTGGATTTTCCGCCGTTGTTTTCACCGACAAGAACGGTTAGATCAGACCGTAGATTGATTGTGACGTCGGGGCAGGAACGAAAACGTTGGAGTTTTAGGGATTCAAGGTGCATTGCGTTGGCCCACCGTATGGTTAGGCATCTGTGTCAAGGCCGGGCTTCGCTTTGCTCGCCGGAAGGAGGCGTATCCATCTTTATTCTCTGCCACACGCCGGCGATTTCCCGCGCCCCGGCCGCAAATGTGCTGTTGAAGCGGCCCAGCCCGCCCGAGCAAATCATCTCTCTGCCGGTCGACACGTTCAGATAGACGATGTTTCTCGCACGGATCTTGTAACCACCGCTCACAGCAGCTTTCCGAAGCAAAGACAAGAGCATATCCACATAGGAAATCTTGTGTCGTGCCATGCCGATCTTTAGCAAGACCTGCGTACCTTGCTCCTCTGCCCAGAGGTCGGACTGCGCGGTGACAACGATCCCGCCAATCCGATACTCTAGGCGCCGGTTTGGAAGGATATTGAACTTCCGGTTCCCGTAAATTCTCCGGTACGCTTCGACCGCGCTGATATTCCTCTCAAACTTAGCGCGTTCCCAATCCTCGGTAGCCTTGTCGGCACGCGCGCGCATTTCGAGCACGTCCCTCTCAAAGACCGTGGGATCATTTCCTTCGGAATGGTAGGCGCGAATCGTGCGGAGGGCATATTGATAGTAGCTGCTTCGTGCAAAGCCCTCGCCTCGCTTGTTGAACTTGTAGGGACGGAGCCTGGACTCCGCCGACCGACCATAAGAAGTCACAAACTCCGCCAAACAACTCATCGACACGCGTATGCCACTGTTGGCTTTCTTCCTGGCTTTCTGAGCCATGACGTTTCCTTATTAAAAACCTGTCGTAGGGGGCTATCCCTCCAGCAAAGATGATGAGGCAAACAAAAAGCGAATGTCAAGGCCTGCGCGGTAGTGTCTCAGTTTGATTTTTGTAGCCCACTTTTCTGATGCGAAATCATGTCGAGTGCTTTCGATAAGATGTTCCTCACCATATCCCTGTCCGACCTATCGCTCCAGAATGTTACGCTTGGTGCATCGTCGTCACCTTGATCCTTGCGGTGAAGCTCTGCGGGACTAGCCAGAAAAAATCTGACTCCGTAAAACTTTTCTCCTGTATCTTCTACCGTTTTTTCGACCAATTCTATGCGATCCGTTATTTCCTCGTTATAGACATTGACGCGCATTTTGTTCATCCCTCTTCAGTTTGCCAGAGACACGATTTTTTCTAGACTCCAAACGTGATCGGCTAGGCCAGCTTGCATGGCTGGTGTGACTCTCAGAGTTTTGTGAACACGTCCAAAGTTATAGTACAAGAAGTGAATCGCAACCATCGCGGCGTGATTTTCCACTTTCTTGCTGAACGCATTGGTTAGGCGTGTGAAGCGGCGCATTCCCATCCGCATGGTTAGATTTTGGCGCTCGACATAGCTGGTGCTGACGTGCTTCGGGTCAGGGTCGCCGGAAACTACCTTCATATCGCAGCCGATGCAAACAGCCGGGGAATAGCGTGTATCCGGCTCTTCCGAAGTGCCGTAAATCTTTTGCAGTTGCGCGTAGTCCACGTCCATGCCGAAAGCCTCTTCTACCGCGTCAAGATATGCCCTGTGGCCATCCGTTGTGAGTTGCAGAGGGCCTTTTACTCGCGCCGCGCAATCGTTCATAAACTCACGCGCCCACCAGCCGTCACGCCCGCCAACCAAATAGCTCACGACTAGCTTGCTGTCCGCGTCCAGAGCTACCCACGTCCAAGTATCGCCCCATCCTTCGGCTCTCCGCTCTGGCCGAACGTGCTTCTGTTTTGCGCCCACAAACGCCCAGATTTCATCGCATTGCAGACGGCGCACGCGCACGTTGCGAACGTTCCTGTAGTGGTACTCGGCACAGGCGGAGCCAAGATCAACCAGCAATTTTGTCACGGTGTTGATGGAAACATCGGCAAGGCGGCTGGTAGCTCGAAGGCTGTTTCCCTCTACGAGCATCCCCAAAATTCGGCCACGGTCAGCCACGGACTGGCGATTCATAATGGTCGAGTCTTATCCGACGCAATCCTATTTGTCAAGCATATAAGTCAGTTTGACAAAAAGAGAAATTTCCCTATTGACAGGTTCGACTGAAAAGACTAGAGTTATGCGCGTGAACCTCGCTGACCAAGAGTATAAGACACCCGGCCAGTTGATTCAGGCTTTGCTTAACTTTCGCGGGTGGACTCAACGAATCCTCGCAATCGTGCTCGATATTGATGAAACGGGCCTAAACAAAGCAGTGGCCGGAAAGCGGCCCATTGATGCGGATTTGGCCTTGGGATTGAGTCAAGTCTTCGGTGTTCCCGCCGAAAGGTTTCTGCAGCTCCAAAAAGATTACGACCTTGCAATGGCGCGTCTTATCCTACAGCCCGACCCAGGCTTGTCAACCCGCGCCAGTCTATTTGGCGATCTTCCCGTTTCAGACATGATTAAGCGGGGTTGGCTTTTGGGAGTAGAGGACGTTCGGCATGTTGAGGCTGTCGAAGCCGCGCTCTGCAAGTTTTTCGGTGTCGCATCGGTGGATGAAATTGAAATACTTCCGCACGCCGCGAAAAAGACAAATGTTTTTTCTCCCGCAACGCCGGCCCAGATCGCTTGGCTCTATCGAGTGAAACAGATCGCTGAGCAATCGCTTGTCGCAAAGTATTCGCGAGAAGGCTTATTGGACGTAATTAACAAATTTCGCAGTTTCCTCGGTTCGCCTGAGGGCACAAGAAAAGTCCCGCGAATGTTAGCCGAGTGTGGTGTGCGATTCGTAATCGTTGAATCGCTACCTGCGGCGAAGATTGACGGCGTGTGTCTATGGCTGAACGACCGTTCTCCCGTAGTTGGCATCTCGCTTCGGCATGATCGAATTGATAATTTTTGGTTTGTCCTCCGCCATGAATGCGAGCACGTCCTGCAAAATCATGGCCGTGCAGCGGCGATGCTTGATACCGAATTGGAAAAAGAACGCGCCGGAACAGGAAATTCTTTGCCCGAAGAAGAACGGATAGCTAATGAAGCCGCTGCAGAGTTTTGCGTGCCCCAAGCCTCTCTTAAGAAGTTCATAGAGCGCAAAGCTCCATTTTTTGCAGAGCGCGACATCATTGGCTTTGCTAGGACGTACCACGTCCATCCCGGTCTTGTTGCTGGTCAACTGCAACATAAAACGGAGCGATACGAGCTGTTCCGAGATCATTTGGCAAAGGTTCGATCTTCGATTGCGCCAAACGCAATGATTGACGGATGGGGCGACGTTGCGCCCGTTGAATTGTAAAAAGGAAGGTACATGAGCACACAAAATGAAAAGATGCGGAAGTTCACGGTCTGGTACAAGGAGCAGCATAAGAAAGCCGCTGTAACAATGGCTGAGGTTGCGCGAGAGGCCATCGCACAGGGTTGGAAAGTTCCTCCTCCAATATCGGGAGAAGAGAGGCTTGCGAAAAGGTTTGCCGATGCCCAACGCGAAGAAATTAGATATGACCAAGCAACAAAAGAGCCGTATCGCGGGAACCTAGCCCTAACGGAAAAGCTTAAGGATGGAAAGCAACTGACTTTGTGGGTAGACACGGATGAAGCGACTCGGTCTCAAATGGTTATGTGTCTGCACAAGTACCGGGAACAAATGTTGGGCGAGGCAATGATTGGTACGAATACGGCGGAGCACTGGAATCGTACGCATCCCGAACAGCAACCACTTCCATTCCCTACTGACCTTGCCGAAGAGATTCAGTGGCGGAAGAACGCACCAAACGAGGGAGCGGCCTAGCTCTTTTTCCAACGGGCGGCAGCGGCCAGACGCGCAATTTCTCCCCGCTTTTTCCGCGTGAGGCGCTTTGCCCTAACCTTCCCACCTCTTAACCCACCAATGCGCTTTTTAGAAGGGCTGCGCTTTGAGGCGCTAACGGTATCCTCTGCCTCGCCTAGGGCAATATCCACAATTGCCTTAGCGAGCTGATTCGGGTCGCGTGGGCGCTTTGGCATGAGCCAAGTATGCCACACTCCAGAAAGACTATTTCAGCGTATCAGAATGAAACTGAGACACTACCGGCCTGCGGCTCGCGCTCAAGACTTACGAGAGAGCAGCCGAGGGGACACCCTGTTCCCGTCGTCTTAGCCGGTTGCCGCATCGCGGTTATGATAGTGGTTCCAAAACGTTTCGGTAAGCATTCGATCACTACTTTGCAGCCGGACAACAGAACCAGTCGTGTTTTCTAAAAGACGAAGATGTCCGGGCTTCGAATGCTCAAGACAATATTCCATCTTGTTCTCAAACATCCTCCTCAAGAGATCGGATACATCGGAGAGAGAATCGGTCACCATCGCTCCAACTGCGACCCCTGTCTCGAACTCGATGAGGCGGCTCAATGGGTGTACGTCTCGATAAAATCGACGGCGTCGCTCTTGGTTGCAGTAAAAAATAACTGGCTTTCCAAGACTGAGCGCCATGGCCGCCTCGGCGTCTTTACCATAGCTCTCGCGTTCACCAGCGCAATAGACAAGTGCTTTCGCACACTTCACCATCAGGCACTCGATTAGCCCTTTGTCCTCATGTCCTTCCGCGGCGCTGAGAGTGGGATCAAAGTAACGCAAATTCAAAGATTTGAGACGCTCGTCGGAAAAAATCTTGTCGCAGTCTGTCGCCATATCCCGAAAATCTTGCCGGGAACGCATGCTGGTTGCAACGTACACGTCGAGGTCATTGACCATCGACAAGTACAGGTCCGTATTGGCCAAGGCCATTTCGCGTGCTTTGGTGAACCTCAACTCTAAGCGCTGATAGCGTTCTGCAAGGTCAGCCTCGGAAGCGACCGCCTCGTCCAGGACATCATCAGCCGAAAACAAGAGTTCATTCTGCCGACCCGCATATTCCGCTGCCAGGTAGCCAGGATCCAGCAAACGTCGAATTGGGACGGCGCCGCCGCCCCTCGCCAGATGCACTTTCATTGCGCTCATCAGTGCCGACTTGAGCGCCCCTCCATCTCCTCCCTCCCCGTAAGACTTGCATGCCATCTCCGAAATCAAGTAGCGATCATCTTTTGGTATGACCGTGAGGGGCAGCGATGGGCCGCGCGACTTGATCGCTTCCGTATCCATCCGCCGTTTTCCGAAAAACGCGGCTAGTTCCGCGGTACTGAGCGCACGCAATTTTCGATATGCGGTTCGGACGTTGCCGAAATAGAGAAGCCCATCAGCGAAAAGCCTGGTCAATCCCCAGCGCAGATGCGCCAGCGAAATGATCGCCGTTGACGACACCCATCGTTCATCAAAATCGGGCACGAGCTTCACATCGTACGGATGGAGTTTTGGTGCGGATAACCAGTAGTAGCGAAAAAAATCATCGGATACCGGCGCTTCATGCCCAAACGCAAGAAGCTGATTCAGTTGTACCTTCGCGAGGGGATCCTTGTGGACTCCATCGAGCCTATCGAACACGCGGCGGTCTGTGTCCGGGCCCAACCATCCTCCAATGCCGTCTGTACCCAAGGTAAAGAGTCGGAACTGGTCTAAGATCTGTTCCTTGCTCATCGACCCTCCCCGCAAACGGGCCAAACCGATATGCGAAGAGAATTCATGAAACAACTGATTCCCTTCATGTCTCTAGATGCGACCAACTCCGCAACCAGCCGAGGGTCTCAGTTCAGCTTTCTCTGGTCGCTGTCTGTCCACGCGGGACCGCACTCTGGCTTAGGTTCCTCGCTCACCGTTGTTTCGAAAACGGATAATATGAGCCGCGTACCACCTGCAACCGATCCCCAGGCAAAACCGTGAACTCGAAATACTCCATCCAGAGAACCTATTTTTACATTCTCAATTCGAACATCGCTGGTTGCCCCGGACGCACGTGCCAGGTCTGCGATCAAGGAATCTCTGCGCGCTTTGCACTTACCAATCGGAATGAACGCGCCAGGACAAAGACGCCAAGCAGGCGTCAGTCGTTCTGCCACTGCGGATTTAGTGGGCACGCTGGAATTTAATTTCCATAGTATGACACTGCGTACAAATTCACAGCGCATGTCGGGATCTCCCAGCCGAGATGCCGCAGCATGCACTGTCACTCTTGCTTCGTTTGCCTGCAGGACTGCCGTCTCCGCTAGATTCTCTCGTTCGATCTGCCGGGTAGGTAGCAGCAAGAGTCGCGCTGCATACTCAGCGACAGCCTCTTCACGGTCTGAGGCGGGCAGTCGAATAGTTACGTCGTCATAGCTGCTACCGCGTTTGTGAATCAAAACGTGACCCAGCTCGTGAGCGACGGCAACTCGCGCCCTATGATCGGGTACTCCTGCTGGTATTTGAATGCAAGGCTGGCCGTCCACGGAAAAACGCACTAGGCCCGAATGCCCTGAGTGTCTGCCAAGGGACCCTGGAATAATGTGGGCCGGTGAACTTCGGGAAGGACTAAGCCGCGCTCCTATGATGTCGCAGAGTCTGGAAACACGGATAAAAGAGCTCGCACTAGGAAAGCGCTTGGAATAATTCGCTAGAATGTCAGTTGTAGCGAGTTGAATTGCGATGCTAGGTTGAGCGACTCCCCATCGCTCCTGGAATCGTCGAAGGGCAAGCGGCATTGTGTCCCCTCGAGCCTCAGCCCTCAAGCATTCGTCCAGTGTCTCATCCAGCGCAGACATCGCCAGTTCACGCATTCTAGCCCTGCAGGCCGGGTAGCTCCATTTGGCCCGTTTCTCCCTCCGTGGCAGCCTTCGCACTCACTTCGTGAATGAGTGCCAGTACTCTGGCACGCAAACCGCTTTCGCCGCCTCCGTGTCTCAACTTAACAACCTCCTGATCTCGATCGACACGCTGAATTACCTCTGATAGCCGGTTCGGGGGAATTTCGCCCCGGAAATCCTTTGCGAGGAGACTGTAAACACTCGCTTCCTCACTCGCAAGCTCCTGGACGAACAGCTTATCGTTAGGAAACCCGAGTCTATCCTGCAAGACCCATTCGACGACCGGTTGCTTGTCAAACCACGCATAGTCCAAATAAACATGGAATTGCCAAATTGATCGATACATATTCTCGATCGCTCGAATCTCCTCTTGATACGGGTCGAGGCCTTCGGGACTTACGGAGGTCACATCCCTAAGTCTGGCCACGCGAGTCAGATCCGCGCCAACGACCAATACCTCGGCGACCTTCATGGAAGTCTTCCGCCGAGGACAATGCACGACGATCGAGCCTGGGGGAAGGTGACAGTCCCTTTCGATTCCTCGCTCTAATTTGTACCGGTCCTCGGCTTGGCAATACTCTCTTGCTAGCGTCTCGTCACCCTCACCGCCAGAGTGTTGCAGACCGGCCCGCAGACGAAAAACGAGTTTAGGAAACCGACGAGCGGATAGACGCCAAAGAAGCCTGCGGGCTCCGGCAATCCGCTCTCGCACCTGGGTTACATCCAGCGAACCAATTATCGCTTCGACTTTTTCGCTCCTCAAGACTTCGTTGAGACTGCTTTGCACAATATCAGACACCCTGGTAGGACAGCGGAGATCAGTCGTGATTGTCTTCCACTCTTTCCCTTGAGATGCATCTGCCAGGTCCACAATCACCCCGAGTGAGTCACCTATCTGCTTGAGTTGAGCCAAGAATTCCTGATCTCCGAGCGCCTGCATCCACGGAGGCAGATGTGAAAGCCCCAAAAGCTGAACAGCCGTACCAAGCATTGCGCCTGCTGCGCACTTCGTTGGATGGAACAAGACGCGCTCATTAATCAGGTACCGGGCCTTTAGCACAGCGCTCATTTCCGAAAGTACATCGTGACGCATCTTGTCGGTGAAAAACTGGATCGCGAGCCGAATACATGGCAGATGGGTAGGCGATAGCGGACCCTCGACCGATACCACAGCCAAATAGCGGATCAGGCGATCATCGAACTGCACCTTCAAACCTGCGTTAGCAGCA
Organism: uncultured Acidobacteriota bacterium; assembly: GCA_963833345.1. GTDB lineage: Bacteria > Acidobacteriota > Terriglobia > Acidiferrales > UBA7541 > Acidiferrum. Next base: position 1,024,231 of record CAWHXI010000002.1, read on the forward strand.
TCGCGTTTTGCATAGTCCAACAGGTCTGCGCAGATTGTATTGCCAACCATATCAACAAGGTAGGCGTCGCGATGAACGACAAAGTTCAAAGGCTTTACATCGTCGCTGATGCGACGCGCGACGTTGCCGACCAGCAATGAAGGAAGCTTTGGTGAACCGCCTGCAGTAGCTTGATGCATGAAATCGATTTGTGAGAGCAACAACATCGCCAACTCGAGTTCACGTAATAGTCTGGCCAGTTCCTTCCGTTCCGCCAGCGCGAGCTTTTCTGCAATTTCGCTGCTCCATTCGAGTGCAGCTGAGGTCTCGAAGGTCAGGCTCCCCAAGGCATCGAGTATCGCAGGATCGGCCTCCCGAAGCCGCAGTTCCGTCAGCCAGATGAACAGGAGCTGCGCCACGAGGCCATCAAAAAAACGTTGCTGGCGAGGCTGGTTGTCGTGCTTCTCATCGAAAAGGCAGACCTCGTCTTCAAGCGTGTGACCAAAGGCTGCGTGTGTAAGATCGTGAAGAAGCGCCACCAGTCGCACAACCGCTACACGCTCTCCCAGCAGGATGCCCAGTTCTTTAGAACTGATTTGCAGCGTTTGAGACGCCTCGCCGGCGGCTCCCGCGTACTTGAGAACAACATCAGGATTCCCCTTGAGCCATTCCTGAAGCCTAAGGGCCATCCTCTCCGCCACTTCTGCAGCTCCCAGAACATGGTTGAATCGCGAATGGACTGCGTCCGGATATACACGATCCGTAAAGCCTAGTTGCTTCAAATTGTAAAGTCGCTGGACAATAGGGGTATGCAGAATTTCCAGTTCCCACTTGCTGAATTCCTGATCGCCGTACAGCGTCGTCCGAATGATCTTCTTGCGAACCGCGGGCCGGAGGAAATCCATGTTCGCCTCTCGAAATCTTGGAGAATTAAATGAAGAGTATCGTCATTTTAACATACTTTCCGCTCCCCGCACCGCGGACCAACTCATCCAGTTCTAAGTCCTCCCGCGCATTGGGGTGGCCATTTGTTGCCTGCCGTGTACACTAAACGCAACTAACCACAGGTAAGAAAGAGAGATTGCACTTTTATTGGGATGACGGCGCCGTATCTAAACTACCAGAACGCGATGAAACCGATTGCCCTGGCCGATGCCTTCTAAGATATCGAACACCAGATTCCCGAACTGGTTCGCGGCAGTAAACATTGTGCGGCTTTGTTCGCGGTCGGAAAAACGCTCAATCAGACTGGTCTCCGGTTCATCAGTGCTTTTGAGAAACTTTTCGTAGGAGCTTAGGAGCTCGTCAACTTTCCCGTGGGACGAAGCGAAGCGCTCTTGTTTGCGGATCCAGTCGAGGCGTTGAGTCGGCGTCAATCTAGTCATCTCAATCGCGTCCTCGGAACTCACTGTTTTCTTCGCGGAAAATACCGCTAGAAGATAAAGTAAGCTCGAATAGCAGGTTAGCAACCGGCTGTGCTTCAGCTTATAGTTCTTTAACTTGCGCTTAGCCTTCTGCAGAGGCGGTTCTGTCGAGGTCCGAGCTTCGTAATTCACACAAAACGTGCGCCACAGTCGCAAGATATCATTGGCCAAAAATCCCGGAACGAAATCATCCTTGTGATCTTCATAGTCTCGCCAGTAGGCATGGATTGCCTCCGCGATGACATGCTCATACACATCTCTGCCTAGGAGACTTCTGCTTTCCAACACTAGGAGAAGCCGGGCCGTAAACGTGTTTTTCGCATCGTCTTCCGGAGTTCCGAGAGTCTTCACCAGCTGATGCACAGAATAGTGCTGTAGATATTCTCCGTCACCAGAAAAATCTGCTATGCCGAGCTTCCGCGTTGCCTTAATTAGGGAAGCTTTGAGGAGTGTTTCATCAAGCCCTCTTAGGAGCGGATTGCCACCTTTATCCTTGCCGGCGATGAATAGATCCAAATCGCTGTAACCACTAGCCTCACCGCGTCCGAACGAGCCCGTCATGTAAACGCATGCTTTATCGGCCGCAAGCTTCTCCGCTTCCTGAAGCTCGGCCTTTAACTCCTTGATGCGCTCATCTGTTTTTTCTCGTCGACGCTCAAGCAAATCGCCCATGGACGCCTTCCCATTCAAAAACGTTGGCAAAGATTTCTGCCTGTTCCGCAGCGTCGTCGAGCGCGTGGTGGGTGTGTTTGTGATTTGATCGGAGAAACGGAGAAAGCTTTGGTCGGCTCGCTTCTGAGATGGGCATGTGCCCTTTTACCGCAATTGCTGTCTTGATGTCGAAACATCTCGAGTGTCGGAACGGGGATCCGTCTTTAGTGAACCGCACAAAGTACCAATACAACCATGACCAGTCGAAGCTCACAGGGTAGGCAACCAACACTGGTCTTCCCACACCAGCAACTCTGCGAACCCACTGTGACGCGTCCTCCATAGCAAGCTGCGGAACCCTGCCTTCTGAGCAAAGCCTTTGCCGGTCAAGTCCATTTACGCGAAGTGCTTCAGCGTCAAATTCGTCGGAGATAGGTCGCATCTCAACGTAAAAGGAACAGCGATAGTCTCGAGGACGGCTAAATCGCTCTCCGTCAAAGGATCCTGCAAACACGAGAGCAAAAGAGAGAATCGAAAACGGACCCGGTATCGGCCCATCAGTTTCAACATCCGCCGAGAAATAAACGTCAGCGCCTTCCTTGAATTGATATTCAAATCCCATTTGACCTGTCTGCGTGCTCTCAACCCTCGCTCCGGTACCCATAGATATCTATCCTATCAGGATGCAGCGCGACGACATAGTCACCTTCCTCATTACGCAGCCAATGGCAACACGTGCCGAGTGGTGCGATTACAATCTGAGCATCAGGTCGTGGGGTGCTTGCCCACCGCCCAATGGGCTCTACTCCCCGCAATCGCGACTTGTCGTAGCCACACACGCAACGTGCAGGCAGGATTTTAGGAAGAAATTCGCGACTGCACAATACCACAGGAGTTCACAGCGTTGGTGTCTGTGCTGTACTTTAGGCTGAGCGCATATGGTGTATCCTCGTTAGCCGGACAAGAACCCAAAAATGGAAATCCCGGTTTGTCTCGAACAGCGGAGTCGGGATGCGATATTGGTGGGTCAACCAAAATCAAACATTCCGCCAAGAGATCGCGGGTGGCTACCTCTGGTCTCCTAAGCGCAACGCCAATGGCGCGCGCAATCCATTCTACGAGTCGATGCGAGAAGTCTCGCCTGGTGACCTGATATTTTCCTTCGTAGATACTCGCGTTGCGGCCGTCGGAATCGCCAAGTCCTATTGTTGGGAGTGCCCGAAACCAATTGAATTTGGTTCTGTGGGCCAGAACTGGGAAAATGTCGGATGGAGAGTGAACATATCGTTTACTCAACTGCTGAATAAGATCCGTCCCAAGGATCATATGGGAGTATTGAGAGAAGTTTTACCGGATCGCTATTCACCTCTCCAGCCTAACGGAAACGGAATCCAGTCAATCTACCTGACAGAACTCTCTGAGGACTTCGCGGAAGTCCTCGGCGGTTTGATTGGGGAAGAGGCTCGCTCACTGATCGCCGCAGCCGAGGCTTATGCCGCCGTTGAGAATGACAGAATCGTGACAGGTGACGAACTGGATGTCTGGGAGAGCAGGATCGAGCAGCAAGTTGAGACCGATCCATCGGTGAATGAAACAGACCGAGAGGCAATAGTCCGAGCACGGCGTGGCCAAGGCCTTTTCAAGCAGCGTGTCATGCAAATTGAAACCCGCTGCCGCATAACGGGTGTCGATAATCCGAGTTACCTTCTGGCCAGCCACTGTAAACCGTGGCGAGATTCTTCAAATGAAGAGCGATTGAACGGTGAAAACGGCTTACTCTTGACGCCTAGTATTGACCATTTGTTTGACCGCGGGTTTATCGGGTTTGAGGATTCGGGAAATCTCATCATCTCGCCGGTCGCCCACAAGCCTTCCTTGCAAAGGATGGGCCTCGAAACGAAGGGGACCACCAACGTCGGTACCTTTACTGATGGCCAGCGACAATTTCTTGAGTTTCACCGCAACGCCATTTTGCTGCGAGTCGCTCGATGAATTTCTTCGTCGCGGTCACGGATTACGATTGGTTCCAATTGCATGCGTCCAAGTCTTCTGTGCTTGAAGTAAATTTCTGGCGCCCATCTCCTGAGGCGTCATTCAAAGCCCTCAACGTCGGTGAAATGCTGCTTTTCAAGCTTCACTCGCCGCGCAATTTTATAGTCGGTGGTGGGTTCTTCGCCCGGTTTGTCCATTTGCCGATCTCGCTCTCATGGGAAGCTTTCGGTGAAGGCAACGGAGTTCGATCTCTTTCGGAAATGCGTGAAAGGATCGCGAAGTACAGACGCGTACCCATCGCTCCGATGGAGAACCCAAAGATCGGGTGCATACTCTTGGCCGAACCATTCTTTTTTGGAGAAGGAGAATGGATTCCGGTACCCTCGGATTTCAGCCTTAATATTGTCCAGGGAAAAGGATACGACAGCGAAGACGGGACCACTGGCAAGGCCCTCTGGGGAGAGGTCACCGAAAGATTGGCGACACGGGCGGCTGCCAACCTTGACCCTGGCCCAGCGACTATCGCGGCGGTCGAGAGTATCCGCTACGGCGAACCCATGGTCGTTCGACCGCGACTCGGCCAAGGCACATTCAGAGTGATCGTGACCGACGCTTATGAACGTAGATGTGCGATCACGGGCGAACGGACACTGCCGGTGCTAGAGGCCGCTCACATCAAGCCGTACAGCTCGGGTGGTCCGCATGAACTCGAAAACGGTCTACTTATGCGAAGTGACCTTCACACGCTGTTCGACCAGGGATACCTGACGATTGATGCGGATCAACTGAAAGTGGTCGTCAGTAGTCGCATTCGGGAAGAGTTTGAGAACGGGCGAGACTACTATCATCTGCACGGAAGAGCCATACGCCTGCCGCGCGAGAGTAACAGCTTGCCCTCACATGAATATTTGGCTTTCCATAACAGCGTGTTCCGTTAGTGGGAGTTGTTTTTCTCTATCTCAGGTGCCACCTTTTGCTGGCGTCGGCCTCCGGTGTTTGTACAAGTACAGGAACTGATCATCCGTTTTCGGACCCGGCACATGGGCCGTGCCCTGATTCATTACACTTTTCCAGTGTGTTCCAAGCGACTTCGAAACAAGTTCTCTGTGTTCTTATCCATGAAGTGGACGTAGCAGCCTTTCATGCCGCGCGTCAGAAGAACACGGTAAGTGTTTTTTACCATTTGCGTGAATCGGTCGCCGGACCTCTTCACGACGGTGTCAAAGGACTTGGCCTTGTCTCCCTTCCAATCCGCAGCCTCGGGTTCGTAGACTAAATCAGGTCCGAAGATGACTCCCACATAATCGAATTCGAATCCCTGCGCCGTGTAAACACAACCAATCTGATTCACGCCACCTGAGTCGTACGCCCAGAGGCTCTCTTTCGGGATGCCAGGAGCGAGGCTGCCTGAGTCGGATTTGGCGTTCCATGGTCGGACATAATCCCCGATGACTACGTCGTCCACGAGTGTCCCGTTAGACCGGGGCTTAGACCACGGCCAACAAAAGCCTGCTGCCAGCCGCGCTGTAGATTTTTCTTCCAGCCTTTTCCTGATTGCGTCCTCCAAGGCTTGCGGAGTAGGCATGATTCTAAAGTCGAACTCGTCGGCTTGATTCCACATCACATGTGGTGTCCGCTGAATTCCGAGGGTGTTGTTCACCCAACTGACGAACGCATCTGAACCAGCGCACCGGAACTGGGCTTCCAATTCAAATTCACAAACGTCACAGTGGAGTTTTTCAGCTTCAGTCTTAATGTAGCCGGTCGAACCAATCTCCCCTGGTCTTACGATCTGGTTGTCATCAATGAAAAACACGGATGTGCGACTTGCCTTTAACAACTCGTGGATTTGTGGGACTTTGCTTTGCTTTACCTTGGGCGTGAATCGGTTGTTGCTAGTCTCTCGAATTCGGTGAGCCTCGTCCGCGATCATGACATCAATCACATTTGTGTCTGCACCCATATAGCTGTTGAAGTAGCGCACTTGCGCAGCCCCACGGGTGCCCACGATTTCTCGAATAGTGGAGGTGAACGCACGAGAACCCGTCACGTAGTGCGCGTTTAGGCCCATCCCTGAGAGGTCACCGAGCAAGTTCATGGCAATAACCGATTTCCCTGTGCCAGGGCCGCCTAGCACGATAATGGCGACCTTTTTCCTACCTTTGACACCATCCCTCGCAGCTTCTACAACCTTGTCATAAACCACCAGCTGCTCGTCTAGTAGTACGTATTCCGGCTTACCCTTGATAAGTTTGGCGACGTGGTCGAGCAATTTCTTGCTGGGGCGATACTTGCTCTGCTCCACTTTCGCCGAAACCTCGCCGCTGTCGGGACCATGGATTCGTTCGTCTAGAAACGCAGTGAGGTGCGGCACGTGATCAGCAGTGAAGACCGGAGACCGCCTAATCTGCTCCGCAAACTGAGGTAAGAAAAGAGGATCGTCCTCTATCGGGCTGTAATTGTGCAGATAAGAACAGGCATGTGCGCTGATTCCGCCCTCGCCCTGAAAGGCAGTGTGGCAGTCCGTTAGGTACGTCATGTATTGACCTACTTGGACGGAAGGATGAAGCACATCCCGGATATTGCCGCCGACGAAAGTGGCAACTTCGTTCTTTCCAGATGCGCCTTTGCATCCGCTCCATTGCTTTAACTCGATAATGACTGCGTTAGGCGCTTTTTTAAAGTCGTACCCGGTCACAAGGCAGTCAAGCCGCTTGGAGGTGAGTGGGAGTTGAAGTTCCAGCAAAACGCCATGATCGAGCAAGCTTGCTGTTTGAAAAACCTGTGAGACGGCGCGGAGAGAATTGTTCCAGGAATTCACCTCAGCGACTGGTGGCTGGTATCGAAATTCAAGGAAGAAGGCATCTTTTAGTTTCGTGGCAATGCGGTTGTAAGTTGAGTCTTCGATAAGGGATTTTGTGGTGCCGGAATAGAGGCGCATGCGTTATCAGTTCTTAGACCGCGTGACTCGGTCTAGGCTACCCCAATATGTGGCCACTCACCACGAACCACTGTTCTCCGAACCGATAACACGAGACCGCGAGTGAGCGATCAGCATAATCGTCGAGACGAGATTCATCCAGACCAAAATCCAAAGGTCGTCTCGTCGGAACCTGGTTATGAGCCTATTTCGGTTCATTCGTTCAGTAACTTAGCGAAAGTTCTGAAACAAAAGCCTTCCCTCTGCGCAGTGACGCGGAGTACTCTTGCTCGACGGATTCCCAACCGAGTCGCAATAAATCGCTTTCCGGGAACTGCTCTTTCAGCGTCCGCTTTGACGGGTCATATGCGACTAGTCGTCGAATAAAACTTTCGCGAATCGCATGAGAGACCGTGATGGATCCAATTCTTTCCGGCATCGGGAAATTTACGTTTCGAGCAAGCAGATCGTTATCGGATCGTCGCTCCAATCGAACCGTCAGTTCGGTAAGCAAGCGTAGAAATCTATGTCGACGGTCGGCCTGCTGTCCCTCCTTACTTTCAGGCATGGCTAACAATTCCAGTGCAATCGAGTTGGCTCCAAGCTGTTGAAATTGTCGTGCAAGATCGGCTCGACGAACTGTGTCTCTGAGCAAGTCTGGATCAGCGTCATCGCGGACACGTACAATTAGTCCGCGCGGTTCAGGATCAGCAAGCGCTAGGGTGCTGGCCTCACTTGAGGCACTCTCTGCCGCGAAGAGACCGGCGACAATTCGTTGGCCAACTTGGCTTTGTTCGTCTGAAAAAATGATCGTCAGTTTCTGCGCTAACCCATCAGACATTTGGGATTCCAAAACTGAAGTCCCCTGTTGATTTCCTTTACATTCCACTACATGAAACAGTCCCTGATCGTCTTCAAATATATAATCCGGACACTTGTAGGGGCCTCTTTTCTTGGGCTGCCGATTTACGGTCGCAATTCCTAACCCAGCCAAGCGATCTATGAAATAGCGGCCGTCACACCATGCCTGAAAGCCTAAACGACTCGCAAGCCAATGTGTTGTGAAACCGACGCCCCAATCATCGCTGAGTATCGTCTTTTGATGGCTGTCAAGATCAGACCACTCCGGCCTAAGTCGAAGGACCGCATTAAACGGATCGATCACGTCGCAGTAGCGCACGTACGCCCAAAAGGCGGCAAGGGAGTAGGCAGCGCCTCTCCAAGGTATAGTCAGCATTCCGAGTTGGAGCAGTGACCCATAGAAATCGACTTCCGTAACCCCACCACTCGGAAAGGTGGATGGGTAAGGATGTCTGTATACCGCAGCCGCATTCGTCCAACTTGCCGTGTCAATGGACAGCAAAACTTGCTTCTTCATCTTGAATCCTGTTGTCCGTGGTGTTAGCTAACCGAAGAACTCCAAAACTATCATAGACTTCATCTGAATCTCCTTGGAGCGGCGGGAAGACAAGGCTCCGCATCGAATCCCTGCACTATCTACGAGGGAGACGGGGAGCCTTGGCGATGTCCAAGAAGAAAGCGATGAAACGCAGGAGGCGGCGCTTGACGCTCCACCGCGACCCCTCCCGAAATATTTCTTTTCAATCTTCGTGGAGCACGAAATTTCGACTTCGATCGGTTCGCCGATGTGAAAGAAGGACTTGTCCCTAACAAACCTTATTTTGAACTCGATGTCGTCCGTATTCGTTCCACTAAAAACGCGCGTTGCCCACAAAATCACAAGAATTAACAAAAAACCAACTCTTCTCATGAGGCCCGCTGCCAACACGCTTATGGAAAATACTAAGCCTTTCTATGCCAGAAATGTATCGTCGAGTTCTCTCGCCCGAACTTTGGGCAGTGGGTCAGTTTCCGGTTACCGTGCTATGGTCAACTTCGCTCTGACTACATCAGGTTCGCACCTTCGGGATGCTTTAAACTCCTGATGCGCTCCAGAATCGAAGATGAGCATCGGCGAGTAGTCGGCTGATCGCTTCTCGGTCCACCTCATCTGGAAGTGGCGAAGTCGCCTGCGCAGCTAACGCTTCTGATTCAAGTTGCGCGCCGAGCTCTTGAATTTCGGTAAGAGAATACTTGCCCCTACGGATTTCGATCAACTCGTCCCGGTTTGGTCTCGGCAGCGTGATGCGTCCGTCCTCCATCAACTCTTTCGCTTCTCCGTACAGACGGATTACATGCATGGCGTACTTGGTGTCATATCCATGCTTATCTTCGAGTTCAGCGCGGTGAACGTTCTTCTGCCCCTTCTGCCCGAGCAATCGTTTCATCTGGTCGTCTGCGAATCCGAGGAATGGCTTCACATGTGCCTTCGAGAGGAAAAGCTCAGGCCGGGCCGAAAAGTGGTCCCACGTGTTGGTCGTGAACTCGAGCGGCGCGAACAAGAAATGCAGAGCGGATGGATTGCCCTTGGCGGCGAGTCCTGCCCACTTCATCAGGGTATATAGGCAGACGTCCACATCTAGTGGCCCGTTGCCTCCAAGTTTGCCTCCAGTCGTGAAAACGAAATGCTCCTCGCGTTCGAGCCCAAGAAGTTTGGTCGGTGGCGGGATGTACAGTCCGTACCAGTCGGTATCGTCAGTCGCGCCTAGTTTTGCACCGTGCGCTTGCGAGCCGCCGATACACGCCATGATTAGGTTTTCTTGATGAACGAATCCGTATTGGGCGAAGTCAGGTTTCACGTTGCGGTCCTGATTACCGTCAATGATACCGCGCAGCCGTCGTGGGAGCACAAATCCACATGTCCGGGTTAATCAGTTGGCGGAATGGCTTTACGCAGGAGATAGTGCTCCAATGCTGAGAGCAGCCGTCGGGCCAAGGGGGTTGACGGAATGTATGCCATCACGGTGGTCCTTTTCTTGATTCCGATGTCCCTTCTAGGGATTGCGTGGCGAGGTGAACTCAGGCGCGGAAAAGAGCTGGCACGTCGAGACTGGCGCTCAAGCTGCTTAAGCCTAGCGCTATTTATCGCGACCATCGCAACATTGACAGCCATGGGTTTCTGGTTGTCTTGGACTCACAATGGAGGAAGCCCTCACGGCATGATGCCAGCCCCTGGCCTATGGCTCCCTCTTCGAGAAACTGCGAAGTGGTCGGTCGTTGCAACTGTAGCCATCGGGGCTTTCGCAAGGGGCAAGGGAAGACTGCTCGTAATAGGGTCGGCAATTTCGGTTGTCTTCGTCATCCTCCTCCTCGCTACGCTGGAAATGGATTAAGTCGAGATGGAATCTAAATAAGCGCTCAAGTCCTGATTCGCGGTATCGGAACCGACCCACTACCGAACTTTGGGAAGTCTTGAACTTTCCGATTCCCTTCTCCTCCCACGGTCTTGCGGCCACCTCAAGTGCAAGTCTAATGTCCACCGCACCATTTACCTGGTAGCCCGAGTAGCCCAATTAAGGCCCCTCTGCGAAACCTAAGTGATTGCAATACCACGTCTTAGGTTTTAATTTACCTCGTTCGCAATGAGGAGGTCGCCGGTTCGATCCCGGTCTCGTCCACCAAACTTTCTTTGCTTTGCGAAAGCCGGATGGTCCATCCGGCTTTCGGCGTTATGAGACCGATTCGCGAGCGGTCGTCGATTCCATTCGGAAGCTCAGCGAAAGCGGTCTTCCCCCGCAGCCGTTCATAGAACGCTGCCCCGTCATTGGTTAGAATGCCGCACTGTCACGGCCTATTCCCTTTCCTTGTTCCAAAACCCACGGGAAATCCGCGTATATAGGCATATATAAAGGATGCTTTTCGCGAGCAACTCTCTCTAAAACTTGTAGCCGGCCCACAAAGCCCAATAGTTGAGATTGCGACCGGGTTGCGTCTGCTTGAGAAATTTGCCGGCATAAAAAATTCCGTAATCCGCTTGGAGCCAGATGTGACGATCCACTTGCCATCGCACCTCTGCCCCAGGCCTCTGGCCCACGAACCGCGCAGTACTATTTCCAGCGGCCCTTATCAGGGACGCTGGCACGGAATACACGCCGTCCAGAAGGCTCTGTCGCCAATAGAAAACCCAATCAGTCGAGAGCGTCACCCCATGGCCCCACTGGTTCGCCAAAACTTCAGCCGGGACCAAAAACAGGGCGGTTCTTGGTAGAGTAGGCCTGAATACCATTATCGCTCGATACGGCATGAAGACTAAGACTCTGAAGGGCACGAACCCGAGTGCGCGCGGAGCGCACATATATAAAGGACCGACGGAAAGTCGGTCCGGACTAGGCGGCTCGATCGTAACGATGGTGCAGCCCGCCGATTCGGTCCTGGGAAAGAATCCGACCTGAAGCCACGGAACGAATCCTGCCCTCCGGTGTCCCCTTCTCAAGTCCGAGATGCGTACGGTCCTCATGATGGTAACGAACATACTCTGAGAGCAATCGCTTCAGTTGGCGTTCATTCAGCGCAACCATGTGGTCTAGCAGGTCTCGTCTGCAGCTTCCCACCCAGCGCTCCGCGATGCCATTGGCATGAGTGTTCAACTACGCCGCATGGCGATGCTGAAATTCGACGTTTCCGAGTAACACATCCGTACCATCCGCTTTTCCAGCAAGAGTTCGAGCTGGTTTCCTATCGCCAGGACTGGGGTGAGGACAGGGTCTGGTTTCAGGACAAGCTTGGTCGCCTGCATTCATTACCAACAAGCTGGACTGACGCCGGCGCTGTCGATCCTTTCGTTGCTCTCGCGGCGGGGCGATCGCTGTTTCGAGTGGCGGATCTGATCGAATTGGCGCGACAGATCGACGGAGGGAAGTCCCAGCGAGTCGAGAGAACTGTAAAGGAAAACATGTCATGACTGTAAAGTTAATAATGTCGGGAGTGTTGGCCGTAAACCGCACCGGATTGGTTGCGTTTCATAGCGTATGCGTGTTATTATCAATCACTTTCCGGCAAAAAAGACTTGACAAGATTCCTGCTTACGTCGTAATTATCTTTACAGCTGCAAAGCAGCCTAGCCGAGAAAACGAGAATGCCACGGGCGAAAAACAACTCCGACAAGCACAAGGCGTTAGAGCAACACGGAACACGGAACCCCCGCCCGCAGGAGGTGCGCCATCCTTTGTTCCAGAACAGCGAATTCTTCGATCCCAGCGACTTGCTGCAGGTGAAATACGAGATGCTACGACAGGTCCATGTGGACAAGCGGGCGGTTTCCCGAACGGCCAAAGAGTTTGGTTTCTCCCGCCCGTCGTTTTACCAAGCGGAATTTGCCTTCGAGCAAGGTGGCTTGTCCGGATTACTTCCCCACAAGCGTGGTCCGAGAAACGGTCACAAGCTCACTCCGGAAGTGATGAAGTTCGTGGCCGAGCAGCAAACCCTGGAGCCATCACTGAGTTTCGCTCAGCTGGCAGAACAGGTGCAGCACAACTTCGACGTGAAAGTGCACCCCCGCAGCATCGAGCGGCAGCTTCTGCGGGAAAAAAAACTCCGATAAGTTTGCTGCCCGACCCTGCTGCACCACTGGAGAAAGATGGATTGATTGCCGCGTACGAAGAGTTGCGGCGTCAGATCCTGAACGGACAGCGGGGACCAGGGTTGGCATTACTTATGCGACGGGGCATGAGGGAATGGATGAATGCCTGTTCGCTTTGCCTTGTACCATCTCCAACCAAAGAATTTACTGCCGCACCTGACCACGCGGTTCTTCCTCAGAGCGCGCGCACCGAGGTCGTTCTGATCCTTGCGGGGATGCTGCTGCACGGCTGCCAGGAGAGAGTGTCATGAATCAAGACATGCATCAGAAAGTAAAGGCGACTCATCTCAAACGGAATGCCTATCTCTACATCCGGCAATCAACGCTGCGCCAGGTGTTCGAGAATAGCGAAAGCACTAAACGCCAATACGCTTTGCGCCAAAAGGCTGTCGCATTGGGCTGGTCCGAGGATCGCATCATCGTCCTTGACAGCGATCTCGGACAGTCGGGAGCTTCCGCCGTCGACCGGGAGGGCTTTCAACGACTGGTTACTGAGGTCAGCTTGGGACGAGCCGGAATCGTGTTGGGGCTGGAAGTATCGCGATTGGCGCGCAACTCGGCCGACTGGCATCGGTTGTTGGAGATCTGTGCTCTCACCGATGCTTTGATCCTAGATGAAGATGGTGTCTACGATCCGGCTCACTTTAATGATCGCCTCCTATTGGGGTTGAAAGGCACGATGTCAGAGGCGGAACTGCACGTTCTGCGCGCGCGTTTGCAGGGTGGAATTTTAAATAAGGCTAGACGCGGCGAACTGGTGATCAGTCCGCCAGTCGGATTGATCTATAACTCCGAAGGCGCGTTGGTGCTGGATCCGGACAAGCAGGTGCAACAGTGCTTACGCTTATTGTTTGAAACCTTCCGCAGCACGGGATCTGCAATGGCCACAGTGAAAGCGTTTCAAAAGCAAGGTCTGCAATTTCCCAGACGCGTTCGCACGGGAGCCCACAAGGGAGACCTGGTGTGGGCCGCCTTGGGACACACCCAGGTGCTGCGTATCTTGCACAATCCGAGGTATGCCGGAGCCTTTGTATACGGACGAAGCCACTTTCGCAAAAACGTGGACGGCAGTTTCACCGTTGTGCAGCTCTCGCAAGATGAATGGCAGACGCTGATTCCTGGAGCCTGCCCAGGCTATGTGTCCTGGGAAGACTATCAGCAAAATCTGAAGCGCCTTCACGAAAGTGCACAAGCGATGGGACAGGACCGACGCAAGAGCCCGGCCCGCGAAGGGCCGGCACTGCTGCAAGGACTGATTCTCTGCGGCCGCTGTGGCCAGCGGATGACGGTTCGCTATCACTTCCGCCACAGCCGGCTGTGGCCTGAGTATCTTTGTCAGCGCGAAGGAATCGAACATGCCCAACCTCTCTGTCAACGAGTTCCGGGAGGTGGGATCGATGAAGCCATTGGTGAGCTGTTGGTGGAGGCAGTGAGTCCAGTCGCTCTCGAAGTGGCGCTCACTGTGCAACAAGAACTGCAATCACGATTGGAAGAAGCCGACAGACTGCGTCAGAAACAAGTAGAACGAGCTCAGTACGAAGTGGACTTGGCACGCCGCCGCTATATGCGGGTCGACCCGGACAACCGACTGGTAGCCGACTCACTCGAAGCCGAGTGGAACAGCAAGTTGCGCACGCTGACCGAGACGCAGCAAAACCGTGAGCGCCAACGTGAACAAGACAGAAAGGTCCTGAGCGATCAACAGCGGGCTGCAATTCTCTCGCTGGCTACAGACTTCCCGCGGTTGTGGCGTGATCCAAAGACGCCCGACCGCGAGCGCAAACGGATGATCCGGTTGTTGCTGGAAGATGTCACCTTGGTTCGCGGCGAGAAGATTACTCTACACATTCGTTTCAAGGGCGGGGCCACCAAGACCCTGATGGTGCCCGCTCCTCTCAATGCGTGGCAGCAACGAGCAACCAACCCTGCCGTGGTGAACGAAATCGATCGACTCCTCGATCACCACACCTATCAGCAGATCGTATCAATACTGAACGAACGCGGCCTACGCTCCGGAGAAGGAAAGTCGTTTTCGGTGCGGATCGTCGCTCGCATTCAGAAACGGTATAGCCTGATGCCGCGCTATGATCGGTTGCGCAAGGCAGGTATGCTGACGGTTAAGGAGATGGCAGCGTTGCTCGGCATCACCCCACAATGGGTCAAGATATGGAATCGCCATGGACTGCTGTGCGGTCACGCCTGCAACGACAAAAACGACTGCCTATATGAACATCCGGGTGACAACCCGCCTCGAAAAGCCCAAGGCGTAAAGCTGTCACAACGGCGCCTCGCAAGCGAAGTAGTATCACAGCGTACCCAGGAGGTGCAGTGTGAAGCATAGTCCTTCTGCCATGGACTCCGGAAGGAAGTTCGCTTGGGAATGATCCTTGTGGCTTTCACCGCTGCAATGACCTCGAACCCAAACTTCTGGTCACGATCAAAGATCAGGTATTTGTGAGAGGCTTCCAATGGAAACGCCTCCCGCAACTGCTGGATGATCCAAGAGCTCCTCGGATGCTTCGTGACGTTGACGTGCAGGATTCGTCGACGATCGTGGCTGATGACGAAAAAGCAGTAGAGCACGCCGAACGTGATCGTTGGGACGGTGAAGAAGTCCATTGCCGCAATGGCCTCGCGATGGTTTCGAAGGAAGGCCAGCCAGTGCTTGGACCGGTCAGGGTATTTCGGCGCTCGTTTCATCCAACGGGAGATGGTTCTCTCGGAAAGGTCAAAGCCGAGCATGAGGAGTTCGCCATGAATCCGCGGCGCTCCCCAAGTTGGGTTCTCAGCGACCATCCGAAAGATTAACTCCCGAACCTCCCTCCGCGTCTGTTTCCTTCCAACCTGCCTCCGGACTCTGGAAATCAACCGCCAGTACATGCGAAAACCACTCCGGTGCCAGCGGACGACGGTTTCCGGCGTGACGATGATGAGGGACTGTTTCCAAGCCGACCAGACCCGCCGAGCAACCACCCAGAAGAGCTTATCGAAGAGGCCGAGGCTCGGGGGGGTCGACGCTTCAGCGCGACGAGTTGTTGACGCAAAGCAAGATTCTCGAGAAGGAGACTTTGCCGTCCGCGCAAGAGGCGTACCAGCATTCCGAATAAGAGCCAGACAAAGCGAAACATGATCAGGATCTATAACAAATCGGTGTTGAGATGGCAGCAGCATGTTATTGATTTCACGGTGGGCTGGAGTTTTGGCGAACCGAGGTGTGCCTAGACACTCTCTTTGACCGAGAAACCAAGCGCCAGTGCCAGCAAAGCGAAGCAGATTGGCAGCGCCAATGACCACGGCCCGATGACGGCCTCCAATAACGCACCGAAGCTGCAGCCGCAGGTGAAACCGACGATCGCGGGCCAAGTATGTCTTGCGCGATTCCGAGCGTAGGCTATTCCGCGAGGGGCCCGCTGGAACAGCATCGCCCCAACATCCATCATGAAGGTCGTGATGTCGGTCGTCATCACAGCCGTCGCTGGTGCCCCCACCAGGAGCTGCACAAGCGCGTTCTGCACTGCCATCGCGCCGACCCCGAGCATGCCGGCAACAACGCCAGTTGGTGCAGCGGGATCGAGGCGCGAACCTGCGGCGACCCAGACCGCAAGAAAACTCACGAGCAGGACAAATTGCAGTGCCAGCAGTGGCTGCAGAGGGCAGTTGTGGGTTTCTTCGAGACCCGCGGCTGCCAACCTGGTCAAACCCAGCACCACGATAAACACGGGGACGGAAAGAATCGGCGCAAGCGACACGGCTCTCCCGGTTGCCAAATGTGCCGCCAGAACCACTAGATTACCGGTGATGTGCGCGGCAAATAGGCCGCCCAGCCCGAGGAAGCTGATGACATCGACTGAGCCCGCTACTACGCTGAGGACGCCCGGCAGCAGCTTGGCGGCGGACGAGCTGTCCACGGAAACAGCCACGAGCTGTGAATTCGTGGGTTGACTCGCAGTGACGGAGATCATCGGAGGGCTTCCTTGTTACCGGTGTTTATCGTCCGTCGCCGTCGCTACGGCAGTGCCCGCAGACGTTCCTTGTAGGGCGCTGACAGCTCCGCGAACCAGCGCTCGTCATCATGTGGCACGATGCCGGGATCGGTCACGGTCACGATATCGATCGTCTCTGCCGGCTTCGGACGCGGCATAATGTGCCCCCACTCCATGATGTTCATCGCGGGAAGGTCGTTAAGATAGAACCAGACTGACTCCTCGGGGACATTGGCAGTCTTGGCAACGCCTTGTTGGACCCGGTGAAGGAGCCTGGCTTTCAGTTCCTCATTACGCCCAGCTCGAACATCGCAGCGAATCCACACTACGTCAGGCGCCGGTTGCCCGGAGATATATTGATCGCGGTTTGCAAACTCTTCGAAGATCACCTGTATAAGGTAACGTGCGATCCCAAACTCCTCGTGATACACCTTGGTGCACCAGTTTGCGATCTCAGCCTTTTGGGGCGGCGTCAGTTTTTCTGGGGCAGTAAAAAATTCAAACGTAGGCATCTTGTTCTCCTGTTCTCTTGAGCGAAATTAGTTATCCGCTCTTACCTATCTGATTCTTTCGTGGTCGTAGGAGAGTATTGTGCTTTCGTTGGTATGCAGAGTGTGCTTATGATTTGAAATCAGTATGTACGATGGAGCCATGACCTGCGTCTTGACACGCCTCGATGGCGCCCACACTAAGACCAGCGTTAGGACGGTTCCAATATTCGTAAACCCCTCCAATTCCCGAGAAGGATCACGATTCGTAAGGTCTCCCGAAGATTTGAAAATGGTTTGAACTAGAAGAGCACGGAGTTCGCTTCAGCCCAAGACAGTTCCGGCGTTGGCCTCTTATCCGGGAGATCGGGGACGGGAGCCGCTTCAGCAACTTCGGTGTTGTTTTCTATCGGTGCTGTGTTTGAGCGCCTCCCGCGATCGGCATACCAGTCAAGATGGTGAGTACGCGAGAGGATGACATGCGATTTGACAGCCCACGTTGACTGCTTTGTATGGCCTCGGCAGATGGTGGCCGTGTGACGCCCATGGGTCATATCCGGCAGCAGGATGCCCGGACATGCGATGGCGACAATCTGATTTCATCGGCGAGAGGAAGAGATCCATAAAGGCGCTTACTACACTTTGGGAGACCCCGGAGCAAAAGATCCTTCGGAATCAGGTTTAGCATTTGCCTGAGATCGTGCCCCTTGAGATGCGGAGTATTCGGACCTGCCAGGTTGAGATGGGTTGGCTTCAGGAGTTGCCCACCCGGGCAGATCGTCGCTTCCAGTAATCAGTCGCGCCCCGCGTTCATAGCTGAAGTAGGAAAACGCCCACTGGATCACGACAATGATGCGGTTGCTGAATCCGATCAAGAAGAGGATGTGAATGAGCAACCAGGCGAGCCACGCGACAAAGCCCGAGAGTTCGATTCTACCAAACCTCGCAATTCCGGCGGCACGGCCAATCGTCGCCAGACTGCCTTTGTCGTGATAGTGAAAGTTGCGACGTTGCTGGTGCTCCAGATCTCCCGCAATCATTTGGGCCACCCAGTTGCCTTGTTGCATCGCGACCGGCGCGACCCCAGGAAGAATGTTGCCGTTCTCATCCTTGAGTGAAGCGAGATCGCCGATGACAAAAACTTCAGAGTAACCCGGAATGCTGAGGTCGGGACGAACGAGAACGCGCCCGGCTTGATCGATGGGAACACCCAGCTTGCGGCCGAGCGGTGAGGCAGAAACGCCTGCGGCCCAGAGAATAACGGGAGCGATAATCTTTTCCGGAATTGCGTTCGGATTTTTCTCGTCGCTGGTCCAAACCGCGCCCGGCTCGATTTGCCGCACCATTTGTGAGGTGCGAACCTCGACACCCAGATGGCGAAGCTGCGCTTCGGCTTTGCGAGAAAGATTCTCTGAATAGTCTGGCAGAACGCGTGGACCGCCTTCTATGAGCAGAGTGCGAGTTTTCCGCGGATCGATCTTGCGGAATTCACGAGCGAATGAGTGACGGGCGATTTCGGCCAGCGTTCCCGCGAGCTCCACCCCGGTGGGACCAGCTCCAACAACCACAAATTGCAGCGGAGGCGCGCTGATGCTATCTGCGGCTTGACGCTCGGCAAGCTCGTATGCGAGCAGCACACGCCGTCGAATCTCAAGGGCGTTTTCGATGGTCTTGAGGCCCGGAGCTAGCGGCGCCCACTCTTCGTGGCCGAAATAGGCGTGTGTAGCGCCTGAGGCCACGACAAGATAGTCATAATCGAGAACGCGATCGTTCGTGATGATCTGTCTCTGCGGAAGATTGAAATCAAGGACTTCTTCGAGCAGGACTTCAATATTCTGATGCGAACGCAGGATCCAGCGAATGGGAGCGGCGATTTCTCCGGGCGAGATTCCCGCAGTTGCGACTTGGTAGAGAAGCGGCTGAAACGTGTGATGATTGCTACGATCGACCAGCTTGATCTGCACTGGCAGCTTGGCGAGGCGCCTCGCGGCGGCCAGGCCGCCGAACCCAGCGCCGATAATGACGAGCCGCGGACTGCTATGTGGGTCGTTTGGCTTCGCAGCTCCTGCCTCACCATCCCTGCCGGCGCTGTGCTCTGAACTCGCGGATTGCAATGTCATGTTCATACTTGGGCCTCGGTATCAAGCATTCGTTGGGATCGAAATCGGACGAAAGATTCCTTTGCAAACAAAATGACTCTCAAGCTTGAAGTTACAGTTGAAACGCCCTTCTCCCACCGATGCTGGCGGCCAATTGCTCAGCCGCCAGTTATGCATCGGGGATAACGCGATCACCCGCGCGCCTCGATCAGGGCACGACCACGATCAACTTCTTGTTCACAAATTCGCCGATACCAAGATTCCCTAGTTCGCGGCCATAGCCGGAGTTCTTTACTCCGCCGAAGGGTAGGTCAGGCCAGGTCCACGTTGCTCTATTGATAAAGACCATGCCGGTGACGATCTGACGGGCGATCCGCTTACCTCGCTCGATATTCTTGGTGATCACCGATCCACCGAGCCCAAACGGAGAGTCATTAGCCAGCTTGACCGCTTCTTCCTCGTTCTTGACGCGGAAGATGAGTGCAACCGGGGCGAAGAGCTCCTGACGGTATGCCGGGTTGTCCGGCGTTATGTCGGTGAGGATAGTTGGCGCCAGAAAGTAACCCGGCCGGTCGAGTCGCTTTCCGCCCAGCAATACCTTCGCACCGGCATCCACCGCAGTCTTGATCTGCTTCTGGATAAGATCCAACGCTCCGGCGGTGCACAGGGGCCCAAGCGTCGTATTCGGATCCATGGGGTCGCCAGGAACCAGCTTCTCCAGTTCCTTCTTGAAGCGATCCAGGAACGTATCGGCTATTTTCTCGTCGAGGATGTACCGTTTTGCGGCGATACAACATTCTCCCGTGGTGTTCATTTTCCCCCATACACCCCACTGAACGGCCGTATCCATATTCGCGTCGTCCAGCACAACAAAGGCATCGTTGGCCCCGAGTTCCATTGTGCTCTTCTTGAGGGCCTTCCCGGCTTCGGCCGCGACAGCGGCACCAGCCCTAACGCTGCCCGTGAGGGCGACTCCCCTGATTCGCGCATCCGCGATCGCTGTGGCAGCCTGCTCATCGGAGAGAAAAACATTGGTGTAGACCCCCACTGGGGCGCCGGCATCGAGGAAGAGCTTCTCAAACGCGACGGCGCACTGCGGCACATTCGGCGCATGCTTCACGATGAGGGTATTGCCCGTCATCAGGTTCGGTGCCGCGACCCGCACCAATTGGTAGTAGGGGAAATTCCAGGGCTCAATGCAGAAAAGCACGCCCAGCGGCTCGCTCTCCACGACAGCGTCGCCCTCTTTTGCATCCAGCTTCTGGGGCGCTAGAAACTTTTCTGCGTTGTCGGCATAGTAATCCAAGATATCGGCGGTAAGCTTAACCTCGCCCCGCGACTCCTCGAACAACTTGCCCATCTCAAGCGTAATGGGCGTTGCAAATTCGTCGAGCTTTTCACGCATAATCGAGGCTGCCTTCTTGACTACCGCCTTGCGCTCGCCAAGAGATCTCCGACTCCAGTTGTTCTCATAAGTATCTTCGGCAGTCGCAATGATCGCTTCGAGTTGCGCGTCAGTGTGCTCGTTAAACGACTTGATCAACTTTTCGGTGAACGGATTGATGGTTTGGTATGCCATTGAAAATTTTCTCCTCTCAGTTCTATGCTCCTGTGAATAGTGCGAAACGAACCTAGTCGTCTGCTCTTACAAATCTGATTCATCCATGGCCGCAGCCGGATATTGTGCTTTGGTCTCAACTGCAGATTCTGAGTCAACAAACCAGTTAACACGAAGCCCGTTGACGACGAGGATCGCAATCCAAATGCGGGGAATCATCGTTTTCTTTTTCCAATCGGTTCCGGAGTTTCTATTAGAACTCGATTCCATTCGCTCACCATTTTCCGTTATCGCCGAAGCTCAGCAAGCTCATTGTCAGAGCTGAAAACGCTCTTGAGTGACACCTAGATTCTCCAGATACTTTCTGAGTGACACGGGAAGCGATCCGAACCATTGCTGCTCTTCGCCCGGCTTCGGAAGTACGCGTCCGTACTCCACCATATCGGTCGGCGCCAGATTGCAGAGGTAGACCCAAATATCGTCGATGGGATATCCAGTGATGCGACTCACGTCGTTCATGACGCCCAACATGATTTGCTCACGCTTATTTTCGGCACGTCCTGCTCGTATATCGCCACGTATCCAAATGTGATGGTCCGTAGCGGTACCACCGAGGAATCGCTTCGATGTCCCCTGCTCCTCAATGACGACCTGCACGAAGAAAGGTGGCGCGCCGGTCGCCTCGCTATGCCGCTTACCAATCGCAGTTGCAATCTCCTGTTTCTGCAGATCACTCAATTTCCCGTTAGGGACAGAACAAACATACGTGGGCATGCCTCGCTCCTTGCTTCATTCAGTAATTTGCAAACTCCCGAACAAGCTCCAGCCCTCCGCTAGCAAGGCCGAATCTCGCGGTGTTTTCTTCCGTCAACTTTGGTATTCGATTTCATTCGCTTACCATCTCGCTGATCACCGCAGCTCACGACTGTTTTACCGGACCGCATGCGGTGGACTTCTACTTTGAATCTGCCATCGACTCCCGCGACCTGGTCGTTCTTAGGAATAAGGCGTTATTCGTCAGAGTCAATTACTCCTGATTTTCCCGGCCCTTTGGGTGGAATCGGCGGGACGCGACCTTGTCCTGGTTTTCCTTCATCTCACCATTTCAAGCGATTAGCCCGGGTCCGATAAAGCATGACCGCCAACATTCCAGCAGCCATCGCATTTCGTGCCGACAGCCAAGGCAGTTCCTGCAAGACGCTGAACCTGTCCAGCGACAAAACCGCCGCCCAGGGTACGATCATGCTAAAGGCCATCTCGATATTTTCGCGCCAGCTGTAGCCACGGATCCGCATCCACAGCACCATAGGGACCGTCATGAAGATGCCGTGCCCAACCTCGGACTGTATGGACTTGGGATCAATTCCCAACAATCGCCAGCCCATGTCTGGCATACCCGAAGGAGCCCGTGCCAAGGAGCATTGCGACCCACATTTCCGCGAAATTCACGGTGAAGCGCAAGAGCCCTGATGCGATTACTCCGACGGTACGGAATCGGCTCTCATTGAGCGATCCAGCTTTGTTGGAGCGAGTAGCATCGAAGTATGGATTGGGTTGCACCACTTTCATCAGATGACCTACCTCATGTACAAACGATGGATACGGAAGGCTTCCTGTTCGGTAGGCCCTGTTGCAGCCACGTCCGTTGTTGGCGGACCGAGTCGGATGTACGCATTCGCATGGTCACATCGGGATTTATATCTCACGCTGCAGAGGTATTCTTGCGTGCTACGCTCGTCGTCGCGGACTCCTGTACGAGCTTGCCGCTAGGCGGGTGAAGTATTGTCGGGACGTCCTTCGCACCCACGAACACTCCCAGGAAGCGCACAGCAGTTGCGCCGTCGTTGCGGCCACGATGCCAGTGCGTTCTGGTTTGCAAGAACGCCTGACCGGCCTTGAAGGACTGGCGCGATCCGTCGGCGGCGAATTCCACCGTCAGCGTGCCTTCGAGTACGTAGAGGTACGGTTGAACCGGATGTATCATCCAGGCAGTAGCAGCCCCAGGCAGAATAGTTATGATATTTGAGGAGATAACCGGATTCGGAGTCGAAGGATATTCGATTGGCTCTCCAACTATGGTCTTGTTATCTGTGGATACGTCAACAAAATCTGCCATATAGATTCTCCTTGTGAATCCTCCTATCAAATGGTGCGAAGCGAACCTAGTCGCTCGCTCTTACAAATCTGATTCATCCATGGCCGCAGCCGGATATTGTGCTTTGGTTGAGGTCGTGTGATCCCAAGGCGACGTTTGGCCCGACAGGTAATGCGCATCGTGAGTGAAGCCAATACTGTTTGAGGTGTCGTTGCAAATGACGCCTCGCGTGGAATGTGCGGGCCTTGACAGCCGAGACCGTCAGACCAAGGCATCGTGCGGTTTCCGCGCTCGTGAGGCCCTGTACTTCGCGGAGTAAAACCACTGACCGCAAGCTCTCTCGTAGACGCGATATCGCCTGATGTACCAAGGAGCGGAACTCGTCTTCGGCGAGAGCCTGTTCTGGTGTCGCACGCTCATCGGCTATGTCGAGCGTCGAGGTGTCGTCCACATCATCGTTTTGGATTGGCGAAAGTGAGGGTACCCGCCGTCGCCGCAGGAGCATTAATGCTTCGTTGATCGCGATCCTGGTCATCCAAGTCGAAAAGCTGGAATCTTCGCGAAATCGGACGAGGGCCGTGAATGCACGCTGGAACGATCGTTGAACGGCATCCTCTGCATCTTCTCGATTGCGAAGTATCCGGAACGCGGATCGAAAAAGGTTGCGTCGATGACGCTCGTAGAGCTCCCCGAAAGCGCTCGAGGACCCAGATTTTGCTTGCGCGACGAGCGCCTGTTCATCCGTTGATACCTTTGCTCTGCTAAGCATCTCCGCATCATCTGATACCGTATTTAGATAATTCATAATCTTTTCCTTTCTCAAGAGTCGATGTGTCATTACCAGGGCGCCTGCCTGCATGAGATCCCTTTGACCCGCACGCCAGCCATAGTCCAAAGCGCGTGGAGTCCAACACTCCAAATCCATTGTGGTAACGGAGCACGCGATACCACTTGTCCCAATTAGCGGCAAACATCAGAACCGATGACATGACACCCTCCTGCCAGCTGCTCGTGGTCACCAACTGCCAGCGTGAGCCCCGCCATCGACGTGAAGCACTTCGCCGGTTACCTGGCATGCGTGGGCGAGATACAAGACCGCATCGACAATGTCCCGTACACTGGCGATTTTGCCCATCGGCTGACGAGTCTGGAGAGTCTCCTTCGAGCTGTTTTTGTGCAGAGGCGTATCCACGACGCCGGGGGCCACAGCGTTGAAGCGAATACCTTCCTTCGCATACTCGATGGCGAGTTGACGGGTCACCGTGTTCAGGCCGCCCTTGGTGATCATAGAAAGAGAGGCGTTCACGCCGGCAATCGGATTGTCTGCGAGCGCCCCGGTGATTGTCACCACGCACCCAGACTTCTGTTTCAACATGTGCTTCACGGCGGGCTGCGTCATGTATAGGAAGCCGAAAAGGTTGACGGAGACTAGGGCGTTGAAGTCGTCGGTGGTAAATTCGGTGAACGGCTTCGCGTAAAAGATTCCGGCGTTGTTCACCAAAACGTCGATGGTGTCGAAATGTCTGACTGCGGCGTCTGTCGTTTTCGCGGCGGTCTCCGGGTCGCGGATATCCCCGTCGACGAAGACCAGGCGAGGCGAGGCGGTCAGCGATTTACTGGCATGCAGAGATGTTGCGACGACGTTATAGCCAGCTTTGAGAAAGCCATCGACTAGACCTGCGCCAATACCTTGTTGCGCCCCAGTGACGATCGCGGTTTTTTTGTCTGACATGCATCCTCCTTATCTTTTGATTCAATTTGGCAATTCAATTTGGAAGCCGGTTGGCGATCTTCGCTACGCCAGCCTGCGCGCAGACTTCATCCTTGTCTCCGCCGGGAGCCCCTCCCACGCCTAGAGCGCCCACAATGGAATTCTTGGACTTGAACGCCACTGCGCCTGGAAGCGCCATAACATTGCGCATCGTTGAGAGCCGTGGCGCAAAAGGACTGGTCTTCACGAGTTCGAAAAACTTGCCAGACGTATCAAAGTCGAATATCGGCCCCAGCGTGACCACCGTGTAGGCCTTGTCGAAGCTCGATTCCGCGGTATGGATGGTGGCGCCATCGCCGCGAAGGGCTACTTGGGGTACTCCATCCATGTCCACCACTGTTGCGCTCACTTGATATCCGTGTTGGGCGCATACACGAATAGCCTCGGTCGCGGCCTCAAGCGCAAGATTAAGTGGCAGCACGTAGTGATAGTCAGCTGTTTGTGACGGTGCAGAGGGCGCGGCCCCTGTCAGTGCCGTCGCACTACAAACAAACACGATCAGGATCATTTTTTTCATAGCAGTTATCTCCTTTTATTTACCGATTGCTGTTTATAAAACCCTTCGTTCTAATGTGTGCGTTCCACCAACACTACGATTGATGCACGGTATATACGCCAGACAATTGGACGAACGTAGCGACGCTACTTTCGTTGGGTCTGCGAAAGTGAACTGGCTGCACCTTTCAGTTCGAAATTCTTTGGTCGCGATTACAAAGGAGATCTACATCAACAAATCGTGGCTAATTTGGGACGGGCGCTCGAGACGACTGCATTTTTCGGTATTTCGAGCCACTTAACTGGCGCAGTAAATCGAGCGATAGACTGGTCGATGGTGGTCAAAGGTCAAAAGAATTAAGGGAAGAAACAGAATTACTACCATCGTCCAATTGTCTCGCGCCCCGGGTTCTTGTCTTATCGCTTCAGCGCATCCGATCAAATTCAGACGCGCGACTCAACACTTTTGCAGAGGAGAATCACAATGAATCTTCAAACAACGAAGGATGCTCACCAAGCCCAGACCAAGCACACGACAGCTCGCGACGGTTTTCCCCCGCCCAATGCTGAATGGCGTTTGAAAGAACTTGGCATCAACCTCCCTGTACCGCCGGAGCCCTTCGGCGTGTATGTGGAAGCAGTGCAGACCGGCAATTTGCTTTTTTTGAGCGGCATGCTCCCTACCGAGGGGCGCTCGGCAAAGTTCGTCGGGCGCGTCTCCGAAGAACTCGATGTAGAAACCGCGCGCAAAGCCGCTCGCCTCGCGGCGCTCAACGGCCTGGCGGTCGCACGGGAATATTTGGGATCCCTTGACAAAGTGAATCGGGTCGTGCGGCTCGGTGTATCCGTAGCTACTTCGGGGAACGCTCGCGAGCAGCCGAAAGTCGCGGACGGCGCGTCGGAGCTTCTACAAGATGTTTTCGGAAGGCACCGAATTCCGTCGCGCCTGGTTTGCGGTGTAGCAAGCCTTCCGCTCGGTGCCCCTGTCGCACTGGAAATCATTTTCGAGGTGGCGGATTAATCGCCGTCACTGATTTAACTGAGGCAAAAGGATCCCCTCCATGAACAGGATGTTTGAAGAGATCGATCGAAGCCGCCGCTGAGGTTGATCTGGAAATGGACATCGCTGACGATAAGGCCGTCAAAAAGTTCCGATGTCCCGTCCATGCCCTGTGGAACAGTGAGGGAACAGTTGGCCACTTGTAGGACGTGCTCGCCACTTGGCGAGAGAAGTGTGTTGTGTCGGTGACAGGAAGGGCCCTTGATTGCGGTCACTTCCTGCAAGTAGAGCGTCCACGGGATCTCGTAACGGAATTACTCCAGTTTTCTGAGCTGAAGAGACTGAACTTGGTCATGAGGCATCCCGTGGCCCTTGTCTCCCAACCTTCGTCCAATTGTTTCTTCCCCCTCCCGCTCATCTAATCGCGGTATAGGAGGAGAACCACGATGTCTGAAAAACCCAATTTAGTTCTAGTGCATGGCGCCTGGGGCGACGCTTCACACTGGCGGCATGTCATTCCTCCCCTACATGAAAAAGGTTACCGGGTTTTCGCAGTGCAAAACCCTCTTACCTCGTTGTCAGACGATGTCGACCGAACAAGCAAGCTGGCTGCTGCGCAGGATGCTCCAACGCTGCTAGTTGGCCATGCCTATGGTTGTGCAGTGATTACAGGGGCCGGGCTCTTGCCAAATGTCGTCGGTCTCGTCTATTTGGCAGGACCTGCGCTCGATGAAGGAGAGAGTCTCAAGAGCCTCTGGGCTCGGCGAGCACCACCTGAGGGTGCGGCCAATATCCGTCAGGACAAATATGGATTTCTATGGATCGGGACTGAGAAGTTTCACGAGACCTTCTGTCACGATCTCAAGGACAAAACAGAATCCCTGGTATGGGCTCTTACGCAGAAACCGACAGCGTCGCGTTGCTTCGAAGAGAAGTCAGGAGCACCAGCGTGGAAAGTTAAGCCCAGTTGGTATCAGATCTCGGCCAACGACCGGTTGATACCTCCGGACACCGAAAAGTGGATGGCAGAGCGAATCAATGCCAGAAAGACTATTACTTTGCAAACGAGTCATGCCTCCGTGGCGACTCACCCCGATGAGATTGTGAAGCTAATCGAAGAAGCGAGTAGTGCCGTTGGCTTCGCGGTGGCTCGTTCTGTATTAAGTACTGCGAAGTGAAACACCGTCGTAGGAGGTTAGCAGCACGATGAAAACTGCATATAAAAAGGAGAACGCTATGCGAGTTCGAGTTATAACTTTCGCACTGAGTTCGATCTTAGCTGGTGGGGTTGTTGTTGGTGTCGTAAGTTCAAACGAAATCCACATGAAAGATCAGCAGCAAGTGAAGGAGAAGATTGCTCGTGCGTTATCTGCCGGACCGGATAACATAGCCAAGGATGCGACCGTCGCCGAACCAGACGGACACGGTGGGCTGACTATCCTTCGTCAAGGAGCGAACGACTTCACGTGCTTGCCGGGAAATGATAACGGAATCGGAATGCCTGCAATGTGCGAAGACAGGGTAGCGATGCAGTGGAATAAGGACTTCGACGAGCACAAACCGAAACCAACGACAACAGTGCCCGGCGTCGAGTACATGCTGGCTGGCGCAACGCAACGGAGCGATTCAGACCCGTTTGACAAAACCAGCCCACCGATCAAGATTGGACCACATTGGATGATCCTGTGGCCTTTCGATCCCAAGACCTCAGGACTGCCCACGACACATAAACCAACGGGTGCCTATATTATGTGGGCCGGTTCACCTTACGCGCATGTCCATGTCATGGGAAGACCCTGAGAAACGTGCCTTTGTTTGCCAGTCAGGTGCTTCTCCTCACTCTCAGTTGGAAAACGCGTATTGCTACCTTTCTCCGCGGAGTACTTCTAACAATCTTTACATCAGGCGATGACGTTAGCTCCGGGAGCGAAAGCTCCTTGAATTTTTCTGTTTTCTCGGCGCTGGCGGAGCTTTTCTATTAGCAACTTATAATGAGTTTCCCTTCAGCGCGGACAATATGATTCGATCGCGCTGAACTGCTGGCTAGCTTTTGGGCGCGCAAGTAAGCCCGAGCCTCGCGGCCATTCTCACCAGATCTGCGAGAGAGCCGGCTTTCATTTTTTGCAAGGCCTGTGCTCGGTGATACTTTACCGTGTTCTCGCAGATGCCAAGTTCCCCACCCACCTGTTTATTTAGTAGGCCAGAGATCACCAACGTCATGACCTGACGTTCGCGAGGCGTTAGTGACGCGTAACAGTCATGCAGAGATTGCATCTCAGCTTTGTCGCTCAGAGCTGTGCGGCTCCGATCCAGGGCGTTGCGAATCGCACTCAGCAACACGTCCTTGCTGAATGGTTTCGTCAGGAACTCGACCGCGCCTGCCTTCATGGCCTCGACGCTTATGGGCACATTGCCATGGCCCGTGATAAAGATGATTGGCATCTCGGTCCGTTCAACGGCGACGCGCTTCTGGAGTTCAAGACCGTTGAGGCCTGGAAGAGAAACGTCGAGTACGAGGCAATTTGGAACAAGTACTCTTGGGCGGCTAAGGAATTCCTTTGCTGACTCGAATGTTTCGGGCTGCCAGGCCTGGGTGCGCATCAGCAACTCCAAGGACTCGCGCACTGAGACATCATCATCAACGATGAACACGATTGGCGCAGCTGAGTTGGGCGATGACTTCGATCGGTCCGGCGCACTGGCTGCACTCATACGCATCCCTCAATTCTTTCGAAGGGCCGCATTCAGCGCTTCACGCAGGGCCGTGTGGCTAAATGGCTTGAACAGGCATTCTACCGCACCTGTTTCGAGCAGTCTTCGGCGAATCGTTTGGTCTTCCTGAGCGGTGATAAAGATGATCGGAATTTCTTTCCCGCGATTCTTCAATTCCTGTTGGAGATCTGGTCCTGTCATTCCCGGCATGGCGATATCGAGGATGAGGCATCGGGTCTGGTCGACGTAGCCGGATTCGAGAAACTCTTCCGCGGACGAGAACACAAGGGCTGCAAGGCCGAACAGTCGGAGTAAGTCGGGTAGCGATTCGCGCGTAGATGCGTCATCATCAACGACCGACACCAGTAGACCTTGGTCCGTCATAGTTTTTCCAGAACTTCGTCACGCCCCCGCGTCCTCCAAGAAAAGCGAACAAATCTGACTCGTGGATTAGCGGTCCGTCCGGATTCTTCGGCCCTGGTAAGCTGGTTGAACTCACCCGCCGTCGCGGCGCGTCCTAAGCAGAAGCATGGGCTATTCAAGATGCAACGTCTATTGGACTTTGGTACAAAGTCGTGTCGAGGCTCTACTTCAAAACCATTGATTTGTTGCAATTGGATGCATTCGTGGTGCGCTAAATGCCTCCGCCATGGGCCACGGTCCCGCCCTCCCGTCGGCATGGGAGAGAGAAACAAAATGTGGACCCAGGATCATCGTTCCGTGTCGCCCATAGACGGCCATGATGACTCTCGATAATGGAGCGACTGATGGATAATCCCATTCCCATCCCGTCGTTCTTCGTTGTGTAAAAGGCCTGGAAGAGTTTGTCTCCCGCGTCGGAGTCGAAGCCCACTCCCGCATCTCGGACGGTCAGGCGCACTCGATCGCATTCCTCCAGTTCGGTTCTGACTTGCAAGTACCTCGGACGATCGTCGACGTTGCTCATCGCATCTGATGCGTTCCGGAGCAGGTTTAGGATCACCTGTTGAAGCTGCACACGATCGCCCGTGATAAGCGGGAGGTCGCGGTCAAAGTCGAGCCGCAGTAACACTTGATTTCTCTGAAGTTCACTCAATGAGAGCGCAATCACTTCCCGCGTCGCCTCGTTCAGGTCGACCAATCCGGCCGTGACTTCTTTCTTACTAAAGATCTGGCGTAACCGCTTGATTATTTCTGATGCCCGGTCGCCATCGCGGAGCGCTCGCCGAACGGTTTCGCGTGCTCCGTCGAGGTCGGGAGGATGCGAGTCCAGCATCAGCAGACAGGTGCTAGTGTTGGTGATGATACCCGAAAGCGGCTGATTGACTTCGTGCGCGATCGATGCGGTAAGTTGCCCCATCGTCATCACGCGCCCCATATGGGCGAGTTCCGCCTGCGTGTTGCGTAGCTCTTCCTGCGTTTGCTTCCAGTCGTGCATGTCCACAACTGTGCCATGCCACTTTAGAATGCGCCCTTGTTGGTCTAGCAACGGGAGCGCGCTCGTTATGCACCATCGGTACGTGCGATCCGCAGCGTGGAAGGTTCGAACCTCGACTCGATACGGGGCCCCGGTTGTGACGCAGGACATCCACACTTGAGCTGTCTGATCAACATCGTCTGGATGAAGAAGTTTCGTCCAACCGTTACTCATGATGTCTTCGGCTGGGAAGCCTGTGTAATCGAGCAAGCGAGCGTTGCAATAATCAATCGACCCTTCAGGTGTAGCGCTCCAAAGCATCTGCGGAATGGTTTCGGTCATCTGGCGCTTGTTGAGTTCGCTCTCCCGTAGTTTATCTTCCGCTATTTTAGAGTCGGTAATGTCTCGAATGAAGGCGCTAAAAACCAAATCATGGCCCAGTTTCATGGGAACTACTTCCAACTCAACTGGGAACTCGCCGCCGCTGCGCCGGACGGCCATGGTTTCGATACGTCGTCGCAATATGGGGCCCTCTCCGGTGGCTAGAAAATGACGAAAGCCGCGCTCGTGAGCCATCCGTTGTTGCTCGGGGATAATCAAGTCCGACATGTGCTGGCCGATCGCTTCTCGATTACTCCACCCGAAGATAATTTCCGCTTGTTTGTTCCAACTAGTGATGGTGCCTTGAGAATCTATAGTGACAACCGCGTCTAACGCCGTGTCGATGATCAACCGGTTTTTTTCTTCGGCCTTCCGCAAATTCTCTTTGGATTGTTTCAGATCGTCAATATCGGTAGATGTGCCAACAAACCTGAGAATTTTTCCTTCCGCGTCACGTAACGCCACCGCTCGATTGAGATGCCACCGATATGTCCCGTCATGCACTCGGCGAAACCGAGCTTGCATCGTAAAACCCTGCCCAGAGCGTATCCCCTCCCAAAAGCTCCTTGATGCTCCTTCCCGATCCTCAAGGTGGAGCGCAGACATCCAGGCCTCGGGACCTGACCGGACGTAATCGAGCGTCTGACCGGTGTACTCCAGCCAGTTTTGGTTCACGAAATCTGGTGTCCCATCCGGCCCGATTGTCCAGGCCGCTATAGGAACAAGTTGCAGTAGGCCAACCTGGAGTTGCAGATCTTCGTTGGCCGCGGCAAGCTCTGCAGTTCTGCGCCACAAATCTTGCTCGGCCCTCTTGCGCTCGGCGATTTCCCTTTCTAGCGATTTGTTGGTATCCAACAAGTCTCCGGTGGTACGTTCCAACTCTTGAGTCCGAACTCGAACTTGCGTCTCCAACTCGTTTGCCAGTTCGCGTACGGCTGTTTCCGCATTTTCGCGCGCTGTAACTTCCAATTTGAGGCTCTGAATGGACTCCACGACTTGATATGCCGCTGACGCGAAACGACTCGTGCGCTCGAGCAGCCTTAGGTCCTCGGCGTCGAATTTGCGACGATTATCGTGGGCAAACGCCCAAATTGTACCGACCGCTTTAGCGTTTACGTAAAAAGGAACAAACAGTCCCTCTTCGACTATGGGCATCGTCAAGCTGAAATTGTTATAACGCCGTTCCCAATGGGTAAATAGCATCGGAATATTGCGGTCGAGCACATCGCCGCATGGGCAGGAATTGCGTGGAACATTGGCGCCGGTGTGGGGCCGCCACGCGCCGGCAATAGCTGCCCAGTAGAACCTCTTTTCGTCTTTCGTCAGCAGACTTAGGCCGGCTGAGTCGGCATGCAATAGCTCGAAGACTCTGTCAACCAGCGTTTGCAGAATATTAGCCGGGGAGTCGGCTAGCGCGTTGGCCAGTGCCACAAGTGCGCGGTTCTCCTTTTCGTAGTCGGGGGAACGCGACGGGCGATTGCGCAATTCCTGTGTGCGGAGGATCGATTCCAAAGAAGCCCCTGAAATCGAATTTTCCGGTGGGACATCATTTTGCAAATTCGGTGACGCGGTCACGTTTTCACCTCTACGCAGAACGTTTACACCGAAACGAATGTAAACTTGGCCGTCCACACCAAACCGAGCGGCGCGGTGAGTACTCGTTCTTCCTCCGCGCTATTTGAAAACGCGCAGACATGACGTGTTTTGCTGAGTTGGGAGCCGGCAAAAGGAATTGGAGCCGCTGTCTTCATAGTGTGGTCTTTTCCTACGAAGCGTCGGGCAATGGGAACTGCTAGGTTATCGTAGTGGTAAGTGCGCGTCAACCGATTGATACTCGCCCCCGGCCCCTGACACGGCGATAAGTGCAAAAATCCGTGGGGAACAGTTCAAGAAACAATTTGACCGAAAACGGTGGCCTACCACCGCAGAAACCGTGGTGTAGGGGCGGCGGGGATCGAACCCGCGACCCTCAGCCAAGCAGTCCA
This sequence comes from uncultured Acidobacteriota bacterium, assembly GCA_963833345.1. Taxonomy (GTDB): domain Bacteria; phylum Acidobacteriota; class Terriglobia; order Acidiferrales; family UBA7541; genus Acidiferrum. The sequence continues at coordinate 1,056,639 of CAWHXI010000002.1, forward strand.
GTGTTTGTACCATTCCGCCAGCCGAAAGCTCGTTGACGGTTTGCTCTAATATCAAAGACTCCAGAGAAAACTGACCGTCCAATTGAGTCCAGTACCGTCCAACCTCCGTCCAAAACCGGCCGGGTTTCTATCGAATTCAGGGAGCTTAGCCGTGTAAGGTCAACTGAGTCATCAGGGTTTATGGAGCGGGCGATGGGAATCGAACCCACGTCCGAAGCTTGGGAAGCTTGAAATAAGTAAGCAAGAACGCATGAATTGGCGGCAATTTGGCGTTTTTCGAAATTCTTAGATGGATTCCAATTGGAGCACCGGGAAGCGAAAATAGAACGAAGAGAGGCGGAGAAGCCCTAACGCCGGGGTTGGTTGACGTGTAGGTTACACCGAATCTACTTTTACACACCATACACTATATCCGCATGTAGAGTGCTTCCAGAAATGCAATTCCAACCAAGAGGTGCTCAGTGGGGATTCCTGGGGATGGTGATCAACGATTCCTAACGATCGTGATCGCGATTCCGGGATGATCGTGATCAGTGTTCCGACGGAAGGTGATCAGTGATTCCGGGATGATCGTGATCACTCAATCGTGATCCTGGGAACGGTGATCACGATGGCTCGGAATGTTTTCCACAGGGCGAGGTGACGCTGGACATCACAGAAGGCAAGCTGTTCTCCGAAGACAACTTAGAGGAGCAACAGCGTGCCAACCAGGAGAATGTCCATGCGTAAGATCAAGGAAGTCCTCCGCCTCCGTTTTGAGCTGAGGCTGGGGCAACGGGAGATCGCCCGAGCTTGTTCGATCAGTCAGGGAGCCGTCCATAACTACCTGAAGAGGGCAGCAGCGGCCGGGATAGCCTGGCCGACTCCGGAAGGCTGGGACGAGCAGCGCGTCGAGCAGGCCTTGTTCGGAGAGCAGCAGGTGGTAAAACGACTCCCCGAACAAGTCCTCCCGGATTTTCCCAACTTGCACTCGCAGTTGCAGCAGCATCGCCATCTGACGTTGCAGTTGGCTTGGGAAGAATACCGGCAGGTGCACCCGGAAGGGTACGGCTACAGTCGCTTCTGCGGGCTCTACCAACGTTGGCGCCGAAAGCAGGATGTAGTTCTTCGCCAGGTACATAAGCCTGGCGAGAAGGGTTTCGTGGACTGGGCCGGTGCCACGATTCCGGTGCACGATCCGATTACCGGCGAAATCTGGCCAGCGTCGTTGTTCGTGATGGTGTTGGGCATGAGTTCCTACACTTATGCCGAAGCCACCCGAGACCAGCAGCTGGCTGCCTGGATCAGCACTCACATTCATGCTTTTGAATACTTTTCTGGAGTGCCCAGACTGCTAGTCCCGGATAACCTGCGAACGGGAGTGAGCCGTGCCTGCCGCTACGATCCGGATCTCAACCCCACCTACCAAGAGTTTGCGATGCACTACGGCGTGGGAGTCGTGCCGGCGCGCCCTCGCCATCCGAAAGACAAGGCCAAGGTCGAAGTCGGCGTGCAAGTTGTCGAACGCTGGATCCTTGCCGCCCTACGCCACCAGAAGTTTTTTCGGTTGGCGGATCTAAATGATGCGATCCGCGAACTGCTCGAGCGGCTGAACCACCGACCGTTCCGGAAGCGCGAAGGATCGCGTGCCAGTGTGTTCGCAGCGGTCGAACGCAACGCTTTGCGAGCGCTGCCCGCCGAGCCCTTCGACATGAGCCAGTGGTCCTACGCCCGAGTCAACATCGACTACCACATCGCCTTCGACGCCAACCTCTATAGCGTGCCCTACACGCTGGTGCAAGAACGCGTGGAAGTTCGAGCGACACCGACCACCATCGAGATCTTTCACAAGGGACAGCGGGTAGCCTCGCACGTCCGTAGTCATAGACGAGAACAGGCCATCACGCAGACAGAACACCGGCCGAAGAGTCATCAAGCACATCTCGAGTGGACACCCTCACGCATGGTGCACTGGGCCGAACAGATCGGACCGCACACGGCCAAGTTGTTTGAACGGATCCTCGCCGAGAAACCGCATCCGGAGATGGGCTATCGATCCTGCCTCGGGATCATCCGACTGGCCGAGCAGTACTCCTCGACCAGGATGGAAGCAGCTGCCGATCGAGCCATACGGACTGGTGCTTGCCGCTACCAGAGCGTGAAATCGATCCTGAAGAACTCGCTCGATCAACAACCACTCCCAGAACCGCCACCGCTACCTCTTCCGCCATCGCATGACAACATTCGTGGCGCTGAGTACTTCGAGTAGAAAAGGAGAGATGCTCATGTTGCAACAACCGATGAAAGAAAAACTCCATGCTCTCAAGCTTCAGGGAATGGTCGAAGCACTGGAATATCAGGAACAAGATGAAGCGACGCGGGAGTTGAGCTTCCTTGACCGTCTCGCACTGCTCATCGATCAGCAGTGGAACTGGCGTCAGAACCAGGCCCTCACCAGACGAGTCCTTGCTGCTCGCTTACGGGGAACTGCCTGCGTCGAGAACATCGATTATCGTGCCGAGCGAGGACTGAACCGGAGCGTGATCCGTGCGTTGGCCCAAGAGTCTACCTGGGTGGCCAACCACGAACACATCTTCGTGCTGGGTCCCACCGGAGTGGGCAAAAGTTATGTGGCTTCGGCACTGGCGCAGAAAGCTTGCCGGGATGGCTATCGGGTCTACTACACGCGGGCGGCGGCGCTGTTCCGGGATCTGAGCCTGGCGCGGGCCGATGGCAGTCTACGGCAACTGCTGAGGCGGCTGAATCGCATCGATGTGCTGGTCGTCGATGACTGGGTCATGGCCCCGATGTCGGAACCGGAGAGAAGAGACTTCTGGGAAATCGCCGAGGATCGCTACCAGACGCGCTCGATGGTCCTGACTTCGCAGTTGCCGGTAGCCCGCTGGCACGAACAGATCGGAGATCCCACCCTGGCCGATGGCATCCTCGACCGGCTGGTGCACAACGCGCATCGCATCGAGATGCGTGGGGATTCGATACGGAAACAGAAAGGAGTGAAGGAGGAAAAGTGAATGAATCGGCGGGCCAAAAGCTGTGGAAAAGACGGGCAAAAAGCGCCCTTGGAAATCGCAGGAGCGATTTCCACTTTCCCACAGCTTCAACAACAACAAGCTTGACGATCGTAATCACTTTCTACAAAATGCAAAAACCAGCGTCGCTTCGCTCCGACGACTGATCACACCAACCCGGAACGCTGATCACGATCAGCGGGAACACTGATTACCTTCATCGGAATCCGCACTCAGTGCCGATCTTCATTAGTTACTCTCACGCAGACAAAACCTTCGTCGATAAGCTTGCTAAGAAACTTGTCGAGAATGACGCGCATGTATGGGTCGATACCTGGGAACTCAATGTTGGAGATTCGATTCTCAACCGCGTTCAAGAAGCGATTCAGGTTTCGAGTGCGTTGCTCATCGTACTTTCAAAGGCGTCGGTTGCGTCCGAGTGGTGCAAGAAGGAATTAAACGCTGGTTTGATGCGTGAACTTGACGAAAAGAAAGTTGTCGTGCTTCCAGTGCTTGTCGAGGATTGTGAAATACCTGTTTTTCTGCGCGAAAAGATGTATGCAGACTTTCGAAAAGATTTTAAAACCGGACTGAAAGCACTTGTGGAAGCGGTAGCAAGAGTTACAAAAATCGATCAGGGACGACTTAAAACGGGCAAATCACAGATCGACTGGTCGGAGACGTGGGGTTATATTGAAAAACATTTTCAAATAGACTACACCCTTATCGAATCTAACCCCGATTGGCCTTTTACCCTGCTCATCGAAGTCTCGATCTCCTGCGATGAAGGAGCGACAAAAAGGTACGAAGAGTTCAGCGCACACAATTTGGGTTGGTTTGGGCGGGGAGCCATCACAGAGATAGTTTGTAAATACGCAACGACGAAGAAGATCGAAATGGTTTTGACAGATCAACATCCACAGATCATGAAGGTGCAAATAGTCGACCCAAAAAGACATTATTCCTACAAAGTCCAAATTCGCTGTCGTCGAATGGGCGAAGACAATGGCAAGGATCAGCTTGTGCGCGTTGCAAACTACTTTGAACAAATTCGCGACCACGCACGGGCGACGGCCCGAAAACTCACTGCGGAGGAGTTCGAACGGCTAAAAAGCCTTGTACCGAAGCCCTAAAATCAGATTTCTAAGGTTTGGGACAACCGATTTGTCGCGCACCGCTCCGGCCAGTTAGGTGGGAGGCTCAGTAACAGATGGCAATATATGCCTAATTTCATGGCCTCACTTTGGGATGTCCGGTGGCGCACGATTTACGATTGTCCCTCTAAGCTTCGATGCTTTCGGTCAAAGAAACGATACACTCAAACAGAAAAGTCGGGCACGAACTTGTACCGATGGATGGCAATTCCAAATTCCCACTTGTAAGCTTTTCGCTCAACACGAATTACCGTCCCTGATAGTTCGATAAAGACCTCGCTGCTTTGTGAAACCTGTTCTGGTACGACTAATTGCATGAAAACTTCCTGCCCTTCTCCTATCGGGTAGTCGGATTCCAGAAGCGCACCCCGGTATGAAATGTCTTGAATACGAACCGGAAAAAGGTTTTCCGGCGAGTGAGCAAGTTTGAGCTTGCAAGGAAGAGACATCTTGAACCGACGAGCCTCTCGACGTTCTGTGGTTGAGGTTAAAGAGGAATCCGTAGCTCTGCTGCTTGGTTCCTCTCCAAGATATACCTCCAACGAGATGGACGGCTCGACCCACTCAGGTATCTGTACCGGAGCAAGCTTTTTCGCTCGGCAATGCGCAATGGTAAAGTCGCCAACGCGCTTCCTCAAATCGCTTAAAGGTACCGCTCCGCGAGACCCACGAAGTTCACCATCCCCAGGAATCCCCATTTCCTGGACAAGCCCGTATGTAAAAATCCCGTGACCGAGAACACTATCTTCATAGCTGTATTGTCCGACCCCGCAAGACATGAATGTAATTAGGAATTGCTCTTGAGGAAGGTGTGTCGATCCAGGTTTCAAGAAATGCGGTACATCTTGCTGAGTTATGGTCCGAAGGTCCGCTAGTACGGAAGCCGACAGGCCGTGGCCCATCCCACGCGGTTGAGTGCCCCGATACATTCTGCTCCGACATGCGTCGATAACTAGCACTGCGGTAGGAGCCGGAATTTTATCTCGAACTCGTTGTGCTATCTCGGAGAGAGTTAACGTTCCAATGGTATCTTGCGCCTCAGAGCCAAAACAGTGAACCGAGAACTTTCCGATTTCAGAAAGCATTTCACCGTGACCAGCGAAGTATAGAAGGAAGAGACCTAAGTCTTTCTGATTATAAAATTCTCGTAGGGCGCGAACTATGCCGTCGTGTGTGGCGGCCTTACCTTTAAGAATCGTGGTGGAAAAACCGCCCTTTTCAACGAGAACAGTTGAGAGTAAATCTACGTCGGCTTCGGCAAAATTCAAGGGTGATAATCCTGAATCGTCTCCGTAGTCGTTTACTCCGATTAGCAAGGCGAGGCGCTTGGGCATATTCTTTACCAGCGGTACTAGCGAGCGGAGAGAATACCATTTCAGTACGCAACATTATCGTGTATTTATAGAGAGCGAAACCGACAATGCCTAGACGTCGGATGTTGTTTGTTGACGGTGAGAACTTTACGATTCGTGGGCAGGAGTTCGCCTCGAAAAACAATCTCGGTCTCAAAACAGGAGATTACTGGAAGAAGGACTGTTTTCTTTGGATGCCAAATCCGCGTCCACTTAAACGGCCACACTGCATTACTGGAGAGGTAGAGGCGCTGGAACCTGACGGAATTCGTGCCTACTATTATGCGAGCTTGCAGGGCGACTATCCCGAAATAGACCAGACAGAGATATCCCTGCGCAGGATAGGGTTCGCTCCAAAGGTATTCAAGAAAGAGGACAAGCAAAAAAAGTCAAAGGGTGTTGACATTGCTCTTGCTACCGACATGCTCACTCACGCATTTCAAAACCATTTCGATGTTGCGATATTGATCGGCGGCGATGCGGATTATTGTCCTTTGGTGAATCGTGTTAAATCCCTGGGCAAACAGGTTTGGGTGTGGTTCTTTAGCCAGAAAGAAGACGGTCTCGGCCCTGAGCTTTGGAAGGCTTCTGATGTTTTTCTCCCGATTAATTCCCTCTTTGTGACTATGTGGCCTCAAGTGTCTGCTACTGCTACATCTACTTCTTCGGCCAACTCACCAGGCCCGAACGCCTGATCATTCTTGACCTTCTAGCTCAGCCTCATCGCTAACCTGCACTTTCGACAAGCGATAGAAACGGATATCAATCTGCTCGATACCGATCAGGCTTCCTTTCGCATTTCCTCAAGGCTGTGCGGGGGCGGGGATTAGGGACCGAAACTGGACATTCTCACGGTCAGGCAAAGCTCTTTCCCGGCATACGAAAAATTGATCCTGTGTGAAACGAACAGACGCATTCGCGCACTACGATTCGGAGGCAAATTATGAAAACTAGATATGCCGTTGCCGTCTCCTTCACCGTCCTGGACGCGATAAAGGGAGTATGCCGTCAAAGCCTAACGATCAGTCTTGCTTCAATAGCTTCGCGGCTTTGTCGCTTGAAAGTTACGGAAGCCGCAGAAGCGGACCGCCCATAAATTTTCCTTGCTATTGTCACGAAGATGAATAGACTCCTGTCTTAGAGCAGTTAAAAGCTATTCTCCCCGCAGACGCGGCATTTAAAGACTGAACGGAAACGCTTCGACAGCTACCCACATGACCCGAATGTAACTCGTATCCAATTCCGGGACTGATTACCGCAGCAGACGTTCGGCGAAGGACAAAACATGTCAATGACAGAGCCCGAAGTCAGGTCCGTTCTAACAAGCTGGGGCGAAGAAAAACTTTTGGCAATCAAAGGTTTCGGCGAATCGCTCACTTGCCATAGCATCGTCGAATCGGCAGCACACAGATTCGTGCTCCAGACTCAATACGAAACAATAGAGTCTGGAATTGTCACCGCCCCCGCAATTTCACCACTCCCACCTCAAGGACCAGCAGCGCCCCAAGGTACCCCAGAAGGCAGCCGGAAGGAACTATCTAATATTGAGCAAATTAAACAGGAGCGATCGTTTACAGATTCCAAGCATGTGGTCGTAAATCACGAATCCCACAGAATCATCAAATGCAATAGTTGCACTGGGACCGGGCGGTTAAATTGTGGCGAGTGTAAGGGCCAAGGACACACAAAATGTCGTTGGTGTAACGGGTCGGGGTTTCGAAGCGCACTGAAGCCTCGTTCGGCCATGGACGGTCGGGGTCGGATGACAACCACTACACAATATGTGACCGAGATGTGTCCGTCGTGTCGACAGGGGAAGAAGCCCTGCTCCAATTGCCATGGAAAAGGTCATATGCCCTGCGGGCTGTGCGGAAGTCACGGTTCCATTCATGTCTGGAATACCTCATCGCACAACTTCGAAACTCGGCGCAACGAGCGTTTCAGTAATGACAGCGAGCTTCAGGACCAAATCGTTCAAGAAACCCAGGGGGAATTGGTATGGAATGATTTCGTCGGCCAAAATAAGCCGCTCCCTCCGCTATCGACGCATCTCAAAGGAGATCTGCAGTCTTTGCTCACCCAGGACGGGTCTCCCTCAAGGCCAACGGCTAAGGTACTTTTTCAGCAGCTATCGTTAACGCGCATTCCGATCTACTACATAGTTTACTCCGCTGGACACACTTCGAAGGCACATCTGTGGATCGTCGGAACTGATCGTCACGTTCACGCCCCCTCGGAAACGGGAGTGCGTGGTCTTTGGAATCGGCTAACGAGATAGGAGCTTCGCGGGTAGTGTTGAAGCCCCGCTGAGGTAGACGGAATGAAGAAAAAAACTGACGAGCAGCTGTTAGAACGCGGTCGGTCGCTGTACAAGCAGCGCCACTGGACTCAGTGCCTGGAGGTATATCAGGAACTAATAGCGAATGGAACGCACGTTGCCGATGGTTTGTATGGAATAGGGTTAGTGCGTTTGGCGAATAAGGATTTAGCAAATGCCCGAGTTCAGTTGTTGAATTGTGTACAGCTTCGGCCAAATCACGCCAACGCCCACTTTTATCTCGGAGAAATCGCAAGGATGCGTAGCGAACATAAAGTGGCGATTGCCCGTTATCGCCGTGCCCTAGAAGTAAATCCGGCGCATCGGGGAGCTCTGCAACGAATGGCCGGAATTAAAAACTCCATGCCCCGTCCCGCGTCGCAACGCGGTACGGCGCATCAAACTACAAGCCAGACGCCGGTTCGCCGGGGGGGCGCACGCGCAAGTCGACAGGGCGCTCCGCGACCGATTCAGGCAACTCCTGCCGAACTTATAGTTGCTAGGATCAAGGCCTTGACACTCACAGGCCGGCAGAGTGTGGCCGCTTACGCTTTGAATTTAATTGCACGCTGCGTGGTAGCCTTTGCCTTCGCGTGGATAGCAACTCAATTTTTTGGATCTGGGTTGAGGCGCAGGTCATCCGCACCCTTCTTATTTCAATGGATTTTCTTCTCGGCAGTCTTAATTATTCCTCTGATCTTGACCGTGAAGACTACGGTATGCACGATTCGCGATGGTTGGATCAGAATCGTTGCCGGCATATTTCGCCGCAACCCGATTGCAATCGCCCTTTATCAGCTTCAGTCTGTAACAGCCAACCAGTCGGCGCTCGAAAAACTGACTGGTGACGCTGATCTTTCGTTTGCGTATACGAACGACACTGGACAAATATCCACGTCGGTCCTACGCGGGTTAGGCAATCTTACTGATTTACAGACTCTGGCAGCTCAAGCCAACTCGATAAGTAATGACCTAAAAGGGGGTGCGTGGCGTTCGGGAGCGAATTATTTTTGGGGCCCTAACGGCGCAATTCGTCCAGAAGTCACGTCGTTTGCTGCGAGAAGCATCCGACTATCACAACATGGACCTACGACGCAACGCAATCGGACCATTCAGCATAGGAGGAGCGTATGAGCCCGGACCCGAATACTGCCGTCGCTCCAATGATCCCCGAAGCAGCCCACCAGCAGGTCGCACAACTGAATGCTACCTATCAAATGGCAACAAGCTTTTATCCTAGTCTCAATCCGAAGTTGATTCAATTGTCTGGGATGTTCAGCCCGGCTGAACAGGCGCAGATAGCATGGATTGCCCGCGATCCAAACGTCCGTCAACTCCTCGATAACTACGAAAACCAACGAATGGAAGCACTCATGAATCCCAAGGAGCAGTTGGGTATGTGGGGAGATGGTTACATAGGCACTCCCTCAAACCATGATGCCTATGAATTTTCGCTAGCGGTACACCAGTCATTGAACGCTGCCGAGGCAAACATTTTCGGGGCTGCTGCAATGGAAGCGGGCAATCAACTTCACCCAGGTGACCTAGAGATGGCTGCGAAATTTGCCAGCATTTTTGCAACCTATGGAGATCTAGGGATCAGCCTCGGAGAAGCCATCCACGCAGAGCACGAAAATTCCGGGTACCGCCCCGGCTCTCCCGGAATGGAGCAATATGCTCCAGGTCCGAAAGAGGACGAAAGCGAAAATCCCTTCGAAGCCACATTCACTAAGAGCACACCCGAGGGCACCAACAGTTACAATCCCTACGCGACTGAAGGTGAGTCGCCGGAAAGCGGTGAAGGTGAGGATCCCGAATCGGCCGAAGAAGGAGACGAGAGCGGGCATGTCGATGGCGGCGTACCGATGGGGGTAGAGGACGAAGGAAGTCAAGATCAAATTCAGCCGGACTCGAACCGCGATAATGTTTCCAGCGACGAACCCAATCAGTCGTTTCCTAAGGATGATGGTCCGAACCAAAGCCTTCCTGAAGAACCCAATGCGTCATACCCGGAAGACCCGGTTCCGATTCAAGCTGCCCCGCAACAACCAATTCAGTCTTCTCCGCACGATAATTTCGAAGAGTCCTCAGAAGAGCCGAATGCATCGTTTCCGGAAGATCCGATTTCTTCCCAAGACAGCGCACCAAGGCAGTCATTTACTCCGCAGTCGCCGCCCAATCAGAACTTCACTCCAGAACCAATCGAGTCATCACCAGCGCCGCCGAGTCCTATTCAGAGTGAGCCCGCCGAACCTATTTCCAGTGAACCTCCGGAGACCCAACAAAGCAATGCGCCGGCGTTCGATCCTGCTTAATGCGCTTTGACCACCTTTTCGAATATCGGTTTATTCCGTGGCTGGGCCGGTTCGCAGCAATACTCGGTTTGGCGTTATGGATCGCCTACTGGATCAAGATCGCCGACCATTCTCGGGTTCTCGATGCAAATCAAGCGACAGATCCGGCGTTACCGATTGCCTGAAGACTTGGCCCATTAGACTATCGATAGCAACATCGCATACCAGACATGTGGAATTGCGGATGAGACTCTTCTGCTTATCGTGTTCACTATCTTCTGACTCAGTTATGCCGTAGCAAGATATTCTAGCCTCATAGTTCGATTCCTGTGCTAGTCTTCGGCACAACCGAAATGACCCGAAAAACCCGGACAATTCTGCTGATAACGGTGGGGATTCTTCTGGCTTTCCCATTGTTTGTCGGGTTCGGCATATTCGTGATCTTTGGAAGGAGCTGGCGCGTGGTAAAGGCGGCTCATGCGCAATTCCACGCTGGCATGACGGTGCAAGAGATTGCTGCGGTGTTCCCCACGAAGTTTGCGCATGGCAGTATCTCGGTGCCGATGAGAACTGCACCATGCAAATTGCCAAATGGCGAGATATCGCCGCCAGAGCACTATTCGATGGACTTTCCGGAACTCCCGGCGGACGACGCCGAAGGGAATCGCCTGAGAGAACAGGCGGAAAATATGGACTCCGAGATCGGCGACATGGAAAAGTTGGACAAACACCTTCGCGAGCGCGAAGAGTGGAGACTGCTGACGCATTATTGGACCACCTACATCGACTATTTTTCACAGCCGAAATTCTCGCAGTATCTGAACCCCGTAGCGTATTTGCGTCGGGGCACAGCGTACCTGGGACTAGACGATTTCACGCATGGGTACAGCGACCTTAGAACGGCATGCCAAAAGAAAGTGAAACAGGCTTGCGCGGAAATCAAGAAACAGCCGCAGGATCAATTGGCAGCGTGGGAAGCGGAAACGCGCCACGCGATAGAAACGATGGTGTCGTGCGAGCCAAAGTTGAATTGGTATTCGTTGTCGCCTCCGGTCAGGGACGAGCGCTTCCGGTTGGCGGTGAACGAGCTCGCGCTCCAAGACACGGCCAATACTCTGTTCCTGTCTCGGGCGGAACTAGCCGAATTACTAGGGCGGGAATTCAAAGGGCGCGTGTGGATGGCGGACTTTATGTTCGATAGTAATGATTTCCGGACGTTTTGGTTTTCGTTCGTGGTAGACCGGGACGGAAAACTGGAAGAAGTCTTGCCAATTAGGGTGCAGGATTGAAGGAGCCGCCCGACTTCTCCAAGTCGGCGAGAAGCTTCTTCAAGTCTTCCAACTGTTCTTGTATTTCACTCATGACTATTCCTTGCGATTTATACCGCATTTACAATTTTCACCGCACAGTGCTTCGAAGACACGGGTCCTGCAGTGCCCGACAACCGAGATGGCAAGACCCGTTCCTACCTCACCATCTTGCTTCGCTTGAACACATTCACTAGTCGTTCAACGAAATCGTGGGTTTGACGCCAAGATTTGCCTTGAGCTCTTTCCTGCTCGATTAATATTCGAATCTGATTTTGTTCGCTATGTGTGCCGAAATTGGAGTGACCGAGAGTTAGGTATTTCCAAGTTGCCTCTTCTTTGGATAGCTGCTGGTAGGGTCGAGGAATGGCGCCATGCTCCTTGGGTTCGATCTATCGGTTGCTCGAAAATCTCGAAATATCTGAGCGGATGAAGGTTATATTTCTTTCATAATTCTCGCCCATGATCATTTCTCTCACGACACTGCTCGCAACTCTGTCTTCGATCTTCCGTTCGCGTGCTGCCCTTGAGCTCGAGAACCTGGCTCTGCGCCACCAAATCGGCGTGCTTCAGAGGTCCGGAAGAAAACGCCCGAAATGGTCCTCAGCGGACCGCCTGTTGTGGATCTTTCTGTCCCGCTTCTGGCGCGACTGGCGCTCCGCGCTGGCCATCATCAAGCCAGAAACGGTTTTAGCCTGGCATCGTGCCGGCTTTCGCCTGTTCTGGACCTGGAAGGTGCGGCACGGCCAACCTGGCCGACCGCTCATTTCGAGCGACGTCCGAGATTTGATCCGCAAGATGTGCCGGGAGAATCCATATTGGGGTGCACCCCGCATCCACGGCGAACTTCTCAAACTCGGGATCGACATCGGAGAGAGCAGCGTCACAAAATACATGGTACGGTGCCGCAAGCCTCCGTCTCAGACCTGGCGCACATTTCTGGAGAATCACGCCAAGCAACTCGTCTCCGTCGACTTCTTCACGGTGCCAACGATCCGTTTCCAAATCCTATACGTGTTTCTAGTGTTGGCCCATGACCGGCGTCGCATTCTGCACTTCAATGTGACCGCCCACCCAACCGCGGAATGGACGGGACAGCAACTGCGGGAGGCCTTTCCCTTTGACCAACTACCCCGCTACCTGCTGCGCGACCGCGATGCTATTTTCGGCAATCACTTCCGCGAACAGGTGCGAGACTTGGGCATCAGCGAAGTTCTGTCTGCACCGCGCTCGCCTTGGCAGCGTGCCTATATAGAGCGAGTGATCGGCACCATTCGACGCGAGTGCCTCGATCATGTGATCGTGTTCCATGAAAACGCGTTACGACGAACCCTCCATTCGTATTCCGATTATTATCACCGATCGAGAACACATCTTTCGTTGGGGAAGGACGCGCCGGAGCCACGAGCGATTCAGCCGCCGGAAATGGGATCGGTCGTGGCGCTACCGCAGGTCGGGGGACTGCACCACCGCTACGAACGACGGGCCGCGTAAAGAGCCCAAATCTAGTGGCTACGCGTTGCCTCTGCTCGGACCCTTGAGATCTGTCTCCGAACTGTGCTTCGCTGCACACGCGTGCCCGCGCGAATTTCGTTCACTAAACTCGAGCAGGTCCACCAATTGCTTGAGCCTGTCTGGTTAGGGGAACGACATCCCCCATGGGCTGCACAGAATATTCGCTAGGGACAGGCGCTATAGGTATTATGCAGGTGATTCCGAAATATGCGGCTGGTCCGCCAATCAGCATTCCCAACGTAGATATCGCGGAAGGAAACATACATGCCAGCGCAAAGATGATGCGCAACATCGCGGATACCTACTTCAAAGATGACAAGCTGGACCCGTTGAACAAGACTCTCATGGTGTTCGCGTCCTACAATGCCGGGCCCAACAGGATTGCGGGCCTGCGGAAGAGGGCATCCAGCGAGGGATTGGATCCCAACCGATGGTTCGGAAACGTCGAACTCGTGGTGGCGAAAGAGGTTGGACAAGAAACGGTGCAATACGTCAGCAATATTTACAAATATTATGTCGCCTACAAACTCACACTGGAGGAATCCGAAACCGGAAAGTGAGCGAGAAAAAAAGGAGGTTGAACCCGCACCCGCCTACGGGCACCCTGACCAAGTTCTGAAGGCTTGGACTGGGGGAGTATTACGTCTTACCGGAAACTTGAAATTCTTCTTTGGCTCTGAAAACGTAAGAAACGGCGGAATACGGATTCCTTGCGTAAAGATTGCTCGGACCAGTACTGCTCCTCTCTTGCGGACGCTTCCGCCCTTTTTCAGCAACTCACACTTATTCATTGGTTTAGGGGACTCTTCACTTGCCGTTCATAATCCTTCCTTTGGCTCACTACTTGCACCTTGATTACTACGGGCCGATTAAAAAAACAAATCGTTCGCCCACATTAGGGTGAGGAGAAAAGACCAACATGGTTGAGGAACACATCATCGAAACAAGAAATGATTCATCTTGGCAGCTGCCCGCGATCATCGTGCTGGGTTTGGTCGCGATTGCCGGCTTGGGAGTTGGATGGAACGCATCTGCAAAGCTTGACTCGACACAGCAGGCTGTCACGACAGAAGTCAAGACCGCCCAACAGTCTGTGCAGCAGGACATGTCCTCTTTGAAGGATCGCATTGCGCAGGACGAGAAAACCAATTCTGATCTCCAAGGCGATTTGAAGGTTGTTACAGACAAGCTCAAGATTACCCAGGGTCAGCTCAAGAAGGCGCGTCTAGCGACCGAAGCAGCCGCGAAACAGAACGACGAGACGACTCAAAAGCTCAGCGCTCTTGACACGTCCGTCCACACTGAACTAGCGACCAAGGCCGCCACGGATGACGTGAAGACCGTCGACACGAGAGTCACTGCGGTAAGCACCGACCTCAACACCACCAAGGAAGATCTGAAGATGGCCAAGAGCGAGATGGGAACGCTCATCGCTCGCAATCATGATGAAGTCGACCAGCTCCGTCGCCTCGGCGAGCGTGACTACGTCGAATTCACCATCGCTGGCAAGAACAAGCCCCAGAAAATCGGCAATGTCACCGTCGAACTCAAGGGTGTCAACGAGAAGAAAAATCAGGCGAATATCGCCATGACCGTCGAAGACAAGCGCTTCGAGAAGAAGAACCGTGCTCTAAACGAGCCCATTTTCTTCTACATCTCCGGTACACATATTCCTGAAGAGATCGTTGTGAACAAAGTTGGCAAGGATCAAATCAGCGGTTACCTCAGCATTCCTAAAGCCAATGCGCAGCAAGCAAGCGCCTCAACCAATTCCGGCAAGTAAGAGAAAACACCAACCCTCGGCCATTTCCGCCGAGGAGATAGAGAAGCGGGCAGGAATCCCTGCCCGCTTCCTTTTTGAACTACAACTCTTTGTCCTTATTTTGCAGCTTTGCAGCCAAAGGTTGCGTGCCTTCTGAATAAACTCCGTCGCTTGAAAGGCAAGATGGACGGGGATGGGTCGCGTCCGTCAAAGTTCTCAAGTCCCGCACGTCTTACCGGACAACTGGTTTTCAGCCGACTTTTCCGAACCCTTAAAGCTCGGCAGTTGATTCGATCTGAGGAAACTGCAAACGTCAAAGTGGTACGCTGCTCAGCCGATTGAATGCTTCTGCTGACCGGTGATGGCCGCGTTCGAATTCCGTCGCTCCCGCCAATTCCCTTCCCTGGTCCTGGTCCTGGTCACGTCGAAACGGTAGAGGAAAAAACTCGGCAACCCACGACGCAGAGAAGATGAAGAAGAAGGCAAATAGCCCGGTAGTCCAAGTAGTCCAACTGGAAAGCCCTCTCGAAAGGCTAAGTGATTGCCGCACCGTGCCTTATCTCAGATTTTTCCTCGTTCGCAATGAGGAGGCCGGGGGTTCGAATCCCTCTCGTCCACCATCTTTCAACTATGTGTCAGGCCGCTCAAACAGCTACCCCCAAGTTACGATGAAACTGGGGAACGTTAATTTCACCGCGTCTTCACGGTCTTGTTCGCTTTGTGGCATGTTGTGGTTCAAGTTGCGCGACACTTAATTGACACGTTGACCATTCGGCTTGAACTGACGGATCGGCCCTGGAGGTAAATTGGGGCGGCCCGATCACTCGGAGCTAGGCAAACTTCACTTTGGCTTTGGCAAGCGTGATACTGTGGCTCAGTTGCTGCCTGACGCCTTTGCAGCGCGTTCATGGTTTCCAGTCGATAGGCCGCCAGCGTAGTCGTCTACAAAAACTCGGCGTGAACTGGATACAGGTGCCGCGACATGGCCGAGATACTTCCCGCAATCTTTTTTGGACACGGCAATCCGATGAATGCCGTCCTCGACAATGGCTACACAAAAGCGTGGAGCCGCATTGGACAGACGACACCCAAGCCGAAAGCGATTCTGTCCATCTCCGCCCACTGGTTTGTTTCAGAAACCGGGGTAACCATTGCCACTTCGCCGAGAACCATTCACGATTTCGGCGGGTTTCCGCGAGAATTGTTTCAAGTGCAATATCCCGCGCCTGGTGATCCCAAACTGGCCCGTCGAGTACAAAAATTGCTCGCGCCGATTGAGGTAAAGCTCGACAACTCTTGGGGCCTCGATCATGGGACATGGTCGGTGCTCCGGCACGTGTATCCCGATGCTGACATTCCCGTCGTCCAACTTAGCATCGACGAAAGTAAACCAGCGTCATTCCATTTTGAGATAGGCAAAAAGCTCGCATCCTTGCGCGAGGACGGCATACTCATCATTGGGAGCGGCAACTTGGTCCATAATCTCCATGCATATGCTTGGGGTCGGCACATGCCCGATCCTTACGATTGGGCTGTTCGTTTTGAACGGGATGCAAAGGAAATGATGATAGCAGGGGAATACAAACCGCTTATTGAATACGAGAGTCTCGGGCCAGAAGCTTTGCTTTCGATTCCCACACCGGATCATTACTTGCCTATGCTGTATGTCATTGCGACCAGGCAGCAACGCGAACTCATCACTTTCCCCATTGAAGGTGTCGACGGCGGATCAATATCGATGCTAACCGTACAGGTCGGTTAGTCCGGTGGTTCTGCCGCGCTTTTACGGTTGGGTATTGAAAGCAAGCACCCACAAATCGTGATGTGTAGCTAGCGGGCCAGGAATACTCACATAACTCCAATCTGTTTTAGCAATCCGACCAAGTCATAAAAGAGTTTTTCTTCGATGATCTCGCCGTTCTGCCAGTGTGCGACGGTGCAGAACTCGATATGAAACTTCTTGTTGGTTGGCGCGATCAGCTTGCCGTCGGAACCCTTCATCGGTCCCCGCATCGTACCTGTAAAATCCGCAACAGTGCAGGTCCATTCGCCCTGAGCAATCTCCACTTTATAGGGATGATTGATCAGATGATTGTCGGGGAACGTTTTGAAAAATTCGATGGATTCCGCTTTGTGATTGTCGCGCCCTCTTGTCGGCTCAGCCTGACCGGGCCAAAATACGGTGGTGTCCTTGGAATGCCGCTTTTCAAACGTATCCCAGTCCTGTGCGTTCCACGAATCGTCGAGTGTCCGCATGAGTTCAAGATTGTTCTGTGCCATCGGATCCTCCGAAATTACACGCCAACAGTGGTTCGCCTAAACAAGTGCTAGCCATCAGCCCGCCGGGGCTTATTCTATACCTCGGTTGGCCTTTCTGCTTAGGCCACTAAAAAGTTGGATAGAAGGCCTGGTGCCTTCATCCAAACTTATGGCGCGTGGATCAAGGACTCCAAATTATAATGTGCGATATCGCAGGATAACGATATGCAACCTAGATAAAGCGCAGTAGTCGGTGAAAAAATATGGCACAACCCGTGTTGGTAACAGCTGCGACTTCTGGAATGGGAAAGAAAAACAAAGAAATGAGCAGAAGTATTCGTCGATGCATTTGCATGGCCGTATTCTTATGCATAACCTCGGTGGTGGTTCTAGCGATGCAATTGATCGCCCAGGTTGTATCGCTTGATCCCGCAAAGATGCCCGCTATTGGCACGGTCGATGAGCGCTTCCAGTCCTACAACATTGAAATGGTGGAGGTCATCGGCGGGAGATTTTGGAAACCATACGGAAGCAACACGAGCGAAAGTAAAGCGCAAGAGCCCGCCCCCCAGGCGGGTTTCACCCCGGCAGGCATAGACCCGAACCTCTATCGTTATCGAGCGCCCATCGATCTTTCAAATCCGCGATTGCGAAAACTGGCAGGGGCGTTAAGCCCTGCATATGTGCGAGTCAGCGGTACGTGGGCCAATAGCGCCTATTTTCAAGATTCGGAAAATGCCGCCCCAGCGAATGCGCCATCGGGGTTCAGCGGAGTCTTAACGCGAGCGGAATGGAAGGGCGTCATCGATTTTTCTCGTGCAGTGAATGCCGACATCGTGACATCGGTGGCTACGGGGCCAGGATCGCGTGATGCTCAAGGCGTATGGACCTCGGACCATGCGCGGCAATTGTTCGAATACACCAAGTCCGCTGGAGGGCGAATCGCTGCAAGCGAATTCATGAATGAGCCGACATATGCAGCGATGGGCGGCGCACCGAAAGGATACGATGCCGCAAGCTTTGGCCGCGACGTTGCCGTCTTCCGTACGTTCCTTCAGAAAACTACGCCCGACACACTATTTCTCGGCCCGGCTTCAGTCGGCGAGGGACCGTTCGCAATGCCAATGGGTGGTGGAGTACTTAAATCCGAAGACCTGCTCCACGCAGCCGGTTCCGTATTCGACGTTTTCTCGTACCATCTCTATGCAGCTGCTTCGGAGCGATGCGCAAGCATGGGCGCATCATCACAAACAACCGCAGCAGCGGCACTTTCTCAAGATTGGCTCTCGCGACCGGAAAAGATTGGCGCATTCTACTCGAACCTGCGAGACAGGTTTGAACCGGGCAAATCACTCTGGATTACGGAAATCGCCGATGCAGCCTGCGGAGGAAACCCATGGGCATCGACTTTTCTAGACACCTTCCGATATCTTGTTGAACATGCGTCCCTCGCCCAGCGTGGCGTGAAAGTAATTATGCACAACACACTGGCATCAAGCGACTACGGCCTGTTAGACGAGAATACTTTCGCACCACGTCCTAATTACTGGGCCGCTTTACTTTGGCGACGCCTCATGGGTGCGACGGTTCTCGATCCCCACACATCGTCAATCCCGAATGTTTACGTCTATGCTCACTGCCTTCGGAACCGCCCTGGCGGCGTCACGCTTCTGGTCATCAACGCCGACCGACAGCAAGTTCATGAAATTACATTGCCGTCTGAAGCAGAACGCTACACGCTGACTGCCAAGCAACTTCAAGACACAACCGTCCAGCTTAACGGGAAGACTCTTGAACTGAACAGAGATGGCGACCTGGCACAATTCCTGGGTCAGTCAACGCGCGCAGGTCACTTCAGTTTCGCACCGACTAGTATTACATTTCTGGAAATCGCCAACGCGGACAACAGCAATTGCCGCTAAGCCCACAGGCGGCGACCTGACGTCAGGAGACTAATTTCATGAGCTCGAACAAGCCGACAGAAATCCTCGCAAGTCTCGCCACATTGCTTCCAGAACTGGAGGCCGTCTATAAGGACATACATGCGCATCCGGAACTGTCGATGCAGGAGACCCGAACGGCTGGTATTGCTGCGAATCATCTGAAGGCTCTGGGATTTGAGGTCACTAGCGGGGTCGGCAAAACCGGCGTTGTAGGTATCTTGCATAACGGCGATGGGCCCACTGTCATGCTACGCGCGGACATGGATGCTCTACCCATCAAAGAAGCGACTGGCCTTCCCTACGCGAGCACCGTCACTGGGACTGACCCCACCGGCAAGACCGTACCCGTAGCTCACTCGTGTGGGCACGATATGCACGTTGCCTGCTTGATTGGCGCAACAAATCTTTTTGCAAAGAGCCGCGACCCCTGGAAAGGGACGCTGATGGCGGTCTTTCAGCCGGGCGAGGAGACCGCGCAAGGCGCTAAGGCAATGATTGATGATGGGATGTTCAAACGATTTCCGAAACCGGACGTTGTGCTAGGGCAGCACGTCATGAGCTTGCCGTCGGGCAACATCGATTGGCGTGCGGGTATTGTCACTTCTTCTGCTGATAGCCTGCAGATTCGCATGTTCGGGCGCGGCGCGCACGGCTCGATGCCCGAGTCCAGCATCGACCCCGTCGTCATGGCCGCCTCAACCGTAATCCGGCTGCAAACGATCGTCTCCCGGGAGGTCGCTCCCACTGATTCGGCTGTGGTGACAATTGGGGTACTGCAGGCTGGGACGAAAGAGAACGTTATTCCGGATGAGGCATTGATCAAATTGAATGTGCGCACATTTGACGAGGGTGTGCGCAAGCGTGTGCTTGCGGCGATTGAACGCATTGCGAAGGCTGAGGCAGCGGCATCAGGAGCGTCAAAAACGCCAGAGATCACGCCACTCGATCAGTATTCGTCAGTAAGGAATGATGCCAACGCGACAAAGAAGCTCGTCGATGCATTGCTCCGGAACTTCCCTGCTGGTTCCATCGAACAGACCAAGCCCACTATGGCAAGCGAGGACTTCGGCTGCTTTGGAGCTGGGTGGGACGTTCCGGCAGTATATTGGTTCTTCGGCGGCGATGATCCAGTGGTGTATGCCAAGGCAAAAAAAGAGGGAAAACTCAGCTCGCTTCCAACTAACCATAACCCCGCCTTTGCACCAGTCATTCATCCAACTCTGGAAACAGGTGTGAAGGCCCTCGTTGTTGCGGCGCATGCGTGGCTGGCCTCGTGAACGGGCTCCTGATGGACGGGCATCAACTAGCGGGTCCTTTTCTGGATGCTGTGGATCTGCTTGGCACGTTCGTTTTCGCACTCAGCGGTGCGGCAGCGGGTATCAAAAGCCGGTTCGATCTGTTCGGTCTGATGGCACTCTCGTTCGCGGCCGGTAATGCCGGCGGGATCACGCGAGATGTCCTGATTGGCGCGGTGCCACCAGCGGCCATTAGCGACTGGCGCTACCTGGGGGTCTCTCTTCTGGCAGGATTGGTAACGTTCTTCTGGTATCCCGACATCGACAAACGTCGCAGGCTGGTGTTGTTATTCGACGGCGCGGGACTTGGTCTGTTTGCCGTCGCCGGCACACAAAAGGCGCTCATCGCGGGACTCAATCCGGTGATGGCGATTTTTATGGGAGTGCTAACCGGGATTGGTGGTGGCATATTGCGCGATGTACTTGTCAACCAAACGCCGACGGTGCTCCAGGCTGATATTTATGCGGTTGCTGCGCTAGCCGCTGGCGTTCTTGTGGTGATCGGATATGTCTTGCATTACCCGGCTTTTGCGATGATGACCGCGGGAGCATTCCTCTGCTTTTGGCTGCGAGTTATGGCGATATACCGAGGATGGCATTTGCCCGTCGCACGGTCGCAGAATCAGTCGGATTGAATCATCGCTTGCTCTGCCCTTCCGTGAGTTGACAACCAGCTCTCGTCGGTGGCAGCCGCGCCACTTGAGGCACATGTTCGCACTCCCCCTGCTTCGCGAAAATAAAACTCCGAGTTGTCCAATTCAGAGGGTTCTCGAAAATGACTTTGTCGTCGTTACAGGCACAGGCGCCGCGCGTGATTTTATCCGGCTTCTCACCATCGAACTGCACTGGAAAGACAAAGAGAAAACCGGTTTGCCAGGTTTGCCAATTAGGGGCCCCGTGAAAATAGCTAAGTGATTGTGGCGCCTTGCCTTAGCTTATTTTCCCCACTGTTCGCAATGAGGAGGCCGGGGGTTCGAATCCCCTCTCGTCAACCAAATCTCAAAGAACTTACATCCATTGACATTTGTCGATGGATAAGCCATCCTTGATTTCGTCCATGCCCACTGACCCAAAATGCGCGACTGGCAGTTGTTGCGCTCCAGTGAAGTCTCCCAGGGTCACCGAGTCGCGCGCGAAGGAGTACGCATGTTGCTTCAAAGCGCTTGCCGATCCGATGCGGATTCGTATTCTCAACCTGCTCGCCAGCAATGACGACCCTGTCTGCGTTTGCGAGATCGTGAAGCACTTTCCCATCCAGCAGCCATCGATATCACATCATCTGAAGATTCTTCGCGACTGCCGGTTCGTGCTCGCAGAACGGCGCGGAACGTTCATGTATTACCGCGTTAACCGCAAGTGCTTGGCGGAATTTCCCCACGCCGCGCGGATAATCCTTAACGTGTAGTCAGAGAATGACCGTATGCAGAGAAAATCAATCTCGTTCATCGAATATCGTCAATCTTCGATTGATATAACGGGAGAAAGCGGCGATGCGAAATCGACTCACTAGACGAGCCTTCCTGGCAACGGCGGGCGCAAGTCTCGGTGCCATGCACGTTTCTGCAACGGGTTTTCCGAAGGAACTAGGTGCACCGCCGCGCCCATACGGTGAACGCTCGCCCTTCGAGCATTCCGTTCGCTTCCTTCCGAACTCGAGCACGCCCGCATCGAGCTACAGCAGGACGCCTCTGCAAGATTTGGTCGGCATTATCACGCCCTCGGCTTTGCACTACGAGGTTCATCATTCGGGCGTTCCGGAAATCGATCCTCGATCCCACGAGGTAATGATTCACGGCTTGGTTGAACGGCCGCTAATCTTCACGATGGAGGATCTCCATCGCTTGCCATCCATTTCAAGAATTCATTTCCTCGAATGCGCTGGTAACAGTGGCGGGGAACAAATCGGACGGCCCGCGATCAATCCGCAAAGAAGCCACGGTCTTTTGAGTTGCAGTGAATGGACAGGCGTGCCGCTACGAATTCTGTTGGATCAAGTGGGGCTGAAACCGGGCGCGACTTGGGTTGTCGCGGAGGGGGCGGACGCGGGCAGGATGGCGCGAAGCATTCCGCTTGAGAAGGCACTCGACGACGTACTCGTGGCCTACGGGCAAAACGGCGAAGCGCTCAGGCCCGAACAGGGATACCCCGTCCGGCTCATCGTTCCAGGCTGGGAGGGCAATACGAATATAAAGTGGCTCCGCCGCGTGCAAGTCGTCGATCAACCTTACATGACCGCTTACGAAACGGGCCACTATACGGACCTTATGCCCAATGGAACCGCGCGACAGTTCACATTCGTGATGGAAGCCAAGTCCGTGATTACGCACCCCGCGGGAGACCAGCAATTATCGGGTACTGGTTTCTATGAGATTACCGGGTTGGCATGGTCTGGCAGAGGACGAATCACAAAAGCCGAGGTCTCCACTGATGGCGGCAGAAGCTGGCAGGACGCACAGCTCAATGAGCCGATTTTGTCCAAGGCACTCACTCGTTTCCGGCTTCCGTGGTGGTGGGACGGGAAAGAGACTTCCCTCCAATCGCGATGTATGGACGAAACCGGCTATCTCCAGCCAACGCGAGAGGAACTAGTGGCGGTTCGCGGGCTCCATGCAACCGACCACTACAACGGAATCAAAATCTGGTACGTCCACGCGGATGGGAGTGTGAGCCGTGAATAAAACCGCTTTCTGCATCATCTGCTTTGTCATCGCTATGACCACAGCCACGCTCGGACAAAGCCAGCAATACAAATTGGGACGACCGGCGACGCCCGAAGAAATTCGCGAACTCGATATCTCCGTGGCACCGGACGGCTCTGGCTTGCCCAAGGGAAGCGGCGCGGTCGCACAAGGAAAGCGTGTCTATGAGACGCTCTGCGCGAACTGCCACGGAGATCGCGGTCAGGGAATGTTGGAGTATCCCGGGCTTGCCGGAGGCCAGGGCACGCTGCGGAGCAAGAATCCGGTGCGGACGGTGGGCAGCTACTGGCCTTATGCGACGACCGTCTGGGATTACATACATCGCACGATGCCTTATTCGCGACCGGGAACTCTTACACCCGACGAGACCTATGCGGTTACGGCGTTCATCCTGTATCTCAACGGAATTGTCGACCAAAAAGCGGAGTTGAACGAAGCGACGCTGCCTCGCGTGAAAATGCCCAATCGCAACGGCTTCGTTCCGGATCCTCGCCCCGACGTCCACAACAAGCCCGATCAATAAACTGATAAGCGCCGATCAGGCAAAAACCGGACATCACATGAGGGCGTTTGAAGCGCGAGAGGCGGAAGTGTCCTAACTCAGGAACATCGGGGAGGAGAGGTAACGCGACTACACGCTCATTGACGGACAGTTCAGGCTCGCGGAGCCTCTGCTGGACTATCCCCCTAAGAGAATCAGTCTCCGTCCTTGTAAAGTTGCCATTTCTTCATTATTCTTGAACAAATGACGAAACGAGACTACCTCGGGAATTTCGAACTGATGGTGATGCTGGCCTTGTTGCGGCTGGGCGAGGAGGCGTATGGAGTCCCGATCTTGCGAGAAATTGAGGAGAGAGGTGGCCGCGAAGTGGCACTCGGCAGCGTCTATGCGACGTTGGGACGGCTTGAGGAAAAGGGTTTAGTGTCCTCGAAGTTGGGTGAGCCAACGCCGGAACGCGGTGGGAGAGCGAAAAGATACTTCCGCGTTACTGCGCAAGGGCTGCGAGAAGTTTGCGAAACGAAGAGGGCGCTGAAAAGGTTGTGGCAGGGGCTGCCGCAGCTACAAGGAGGCTCAGCATGAGGTCCTCACAGCCGCCGATTGTGGCAACGTGGGTGTTGACACGCTTCGGCAACGGTAATGAGGTCCTCGCAGGCGATCTGGTCGAGGAATACCAGCGAGGACGTACCGCTGCGTGGTATTGGCGGCAAGTGCTAGTGGCGATTCTCGTCGGCTGCGGCCATGAAATCCGCACGCAAAAGCTGCTTACCATGAGGGCCGTAATCACAGGCTGGGCCGCTTTGATTCTCTACGGCCACTTGATAGGCCTTCCTTTATACAAACTATATTCGAGAGTGTTGATGGCTCTGGGACTTGGCCCACTGCGATTTTGGTGGTGGCATTATTACACCTACCCCATAATCTTGGTGCCGTGTGTAGGTGGTTTTCTCAGCGGCTGGCTTGTAGCTCGCTTCCATCGAACACTTCGGGTCACGATGGTGACCGTGTACGCGGTGTCTGTGCTGCTGACAAGCCTTCCAGAGATTTTTAGACTCGCTACAAATTCCCTCAGCAACTCTAGATTCGTCCCGTATCTCTTAACTTACTCGGTGACAGAGTGCCTTTTCGTGGTGAGCATTCTGCTCGGCGGACTGCGGAGCACGAATCCTGAAACTGCCCCTTCGCTCCAGTAGACGAAGGCTGCGACTCTAGCGCCGAACCCAATCCGGCGGTTCAACGAACTGCTGTGCTGTCGCCTGTCTTGTGCTCCTGAATCTGGAACTGCAAAAAGCGATGGATCGCCGCCAACGCCTTCGCATCTGCCGACGAAATGACGACACTGTGCATAACGAAAACTCCATCCAGCGGTTTCCCGTCAAACGTCACATTGTTACTTCCCGGTCGCCTTCTTAAACCAGCCTCCAGTTCCCTCCCGCATGTCGCTGATTTCATTCACGGATGGGATTTGCGGGATCCACAATGGACGCAACCAGCACCCACACCGCTAGCGCCCACGATAAGCGCGAGAGTGAATCGTTTCTCGTAATTCTTTAAACCGCGATCACAAATCCCTAGGTTTGGTGTTGGTTAGTCTTCGTCACGATCCTCATCATCCCTGACGGACTTGCGAAGGAATGGCGTGAAAAGAATATCCGCTCCGCTCACCGTTGTGCAGTCATCGCCTCCAGGCCCAGCGGTACATCCCCAATAATTCTGGGTCGCATCAATGCTGCCGGTGCAAACTGACGCGCCATCGAAGGCGCACACGTCGGCGACGCCAATTTTGCCACCCAGCAAATCGTTGAATTGAATATCCACGGCAGTGGGAGTGTTGATGGCGATGTCCACGTCCTCGTCGCGGATGACATTTCCTGAAATGATCGTGCCTAAAACCGGAGAGCCGCCGCCGCCGCTGTTGATGTTGATTCCCACGCGACCAGGTGTCGCGGTGTCGGCTTGGTCGGCGAGGTTTCCGGCAATGAAGTTTCCGATGATCACGTTTCCGCTCATGTTGTCTGCGGGAAGACCAAAAGCTGGGCCTACGTGCGTGTGCAGGGCGACGCCGCCCAGTCCGTTGTCCGTCAACTTGTTATGGATGATCACATTGCCAGACACGCGGCCCTGGCCGGCGCCATCGGAGAACATTCCAGCTCCAGAGCCGCCAATTCTTACGCCGTTTGCGGTAGAGACGTTCTCCTCCACGGTGTTGTGGTCAACACCAAAATGCGGAGGGAAAGGAGGGCCACTGAAGCCTGCTGGTGGATGAGAGGCAAGGACGATGCCGCACTCAAGCGGGTTGTCCTTAAAGACATTGTGAGTGACCAGATTGTGGTGGCTTTCCGCAGTTTCGTCGCTGATTAGAAGGCCATCAGCGTTGCCTGTGACGAGATTGCCAGAGACAATCGAATGACTCGTTCCCACCAAGTGAAGCGCCCCGCCACAGTCGCCGGTCTCATCGTTCTCGTAAGTTCCGCTGCCGGGCTGTGGTGTTTTGTCGTCCGGGCCAAGACAGCCAGTGAGCGCCCCCGTGAAGTTCAGGTTCGGGGTGGTGTCATTGTTGATGATGTGATTGTCGCGGATGGTAACGTCCGAGGCACTGACAACCAAGATTCCCTCGAACAATGCGTGTTGTACCGTGAACTGGGCTACGGTCACGTTGTGGAGTCCGGGATTGTCGAAGCCATCCACAAAGACGCCATGCGCAAGATTTGTGGCGTCGATCACGGTGGTGTCGGCGTCGGCGCCAATCAGTGACAGCGACATCCCGATGGTGACCTGCTCCTTGTAAACGCCGGATGCGACGTTAATCGTGTCACTCGCTTTCGCGTGATTGACCGCGGCTTGGATTGATGCGTAGCAGCCGTGAGTCCCTCGCGGATTCACGCAAAGGGTGGCGGCTCGCGCCGCTCCACATAAGTGTAGAAGTGCCGTTGTGCAACCGAGGATAAGCGCTAGACGAACAAGAACTCGAGACATAGTTCTTTCCTTTCTTGGGCAGCGTTAGACAAAAATGGAATTACGGTACATGGCGAACCTGCGGTCCAAGTAGCGCGGCGTGGGACAGCGACGGCTGACTGGGGCCGACGAATCGAATTTACCGGGTTATGCTGCACGGAGTCTACACCTAATAGAGAGTTTGAGAACAGTGCGCGATTTTGGCGCGGCTTCGACGATTACATCGACAGGCTCAATGAAAAGCGGCTTAGAGTTGTTTGTTGCTCGGCACCGACCATATTCAGCGAGTCGGGGAAAGAACCATCTCATCTCGAATCCGTATCGGTATTTCGCGGGTAGCGCAGCGATGCTGGAGACGCTCAGCTAGGTTTGATGGCAGGAATGGACTAGACGTAGGCCGCGCAGCGTGTGTACCTTGCGCAGCACTTAATTGTGTTACTCACTCCCGAACAGGTCCCAGTCTGCCGTGATTCTGGAGGTCGATCGTTCAGGTGTGGGAAAACTTCCCACCAATTCGGCGGGCTTACCACCAACTCCCCACCAAAACAGGCCATTTACAGAGGGTTTTTCAGCGCTTTAGCCGTGTAAGGTCAAATGAATCATCGGAAGTTATGGAGCGGGCGATGGGAATCGAACCCAACGCCCAATGCGGCCAAGTCGCTGAATCTACTAGTTCACTGTGGTCGGCTGGCGTCCAATAGCGTCCAACCTCGAAGCTACTTTCTCGACCGCTTCCCGGTGCGCGTCGCCTACGACATGCCCGTAAATCTCTAACGTAGTCCGAGCATCGGAGTGTCGCAGCTGACGCTGAACAACTTTAGGTGTTGCGCCGGAGTCAAGCAGTAGCGATGTATGTGCATGGCGAAATGCGTGAAGACCACACCGCGGGATTCCCAGCGCATCCAGGATCGTCCACAGGTGATATTCCACGACTTTGTTGGAAGAGGGAGGCCGTCCATTTCGTGTCACAAAGAGGAAGCCCGCCCCGTTGGGCTTCCAGGTGACCTGATAGTTCTTGAGCATGGTGAGCAGAGAGCTCGGAATGGGCAGGACGGTCTCACTGGCTTCACTCTTGGCAGTCTGTATTTTCCCGTACCATGCCGTGCGCCGAATGTGGAGTAAGGACCGATCAAAGTCGATGTCGCCCCACTTCAACCCGAGCACTTCACCGGCGCGCAGGCCGTCGAGCGTGAGAATGCAGAACATCGTACGCCAAGGCTCTTCAGCGATGGCGAGGATACGTTGGAGTTGGTCCGGTGTGAATGAAGGGGCTTCATACTTCATTCCCCGCGCTGGTAAGCGCAGCTTCTCGAAGTTGATCTGTTCACAATGGTAGCCCCAATTGCGGGCCGTCGTCAGAATCGTTGACAAAGTTCCCAGGACGTTCTCGACGGTTTTCCGAGAGACTGTCTTCTTTGTAGCTCTCTCGGGCATGTGAGTTATGAAGGTCTGTTGATTCTCGACGCCCAACTGGTCGAGGCGAACGTTGCCAAGCTCCGGCAAGATGTAGCACTTGAGGTGCGAGCGAACTGCTCGCGCAGAGGATGGCTTTTGTGTCGTCAGCATTTGAGCTTTCCACCCTTCAATGAACTCCGCGAAGGTTGCAACACGTCCGGGCCGATAGTCGAGACTATTGATGCCGGCGAGAACAACTTCCATGCGGCGCTCGGCTAGGGGTTTTGTCATTTCACGTTTGCAGCCGAGAATGACTTCCCGCCGAATGCGCTTAATTCCCTCCCCGGTTATCTGATCCTCGCGATACCTGCCCTTCCATTTGTCACCATCCAGGTACACAAAACCCTTCTGGTAACGCTTCCTGGCCATCGAGCCTCCATTGCTCGATGACTCGATTGCCTCCGTGGAGACAGTACACTCGGGCAGAATAGTGTGCAACGCGAGTTTTGGCGCGTTCGCCATTTACGTTCGCTGGCTCGAAATGGGCGGTTCCTCAGGTCCCGGAGTATCCAAGTACGAAAGAGGCACTTTTTGCGTCTGCAAGTTCTTTGTTTCTGATTGAATACGGACAGTTTTTTCCACGTTAGGATGCGACCGATAGACCTGCTGCTGTCGTGTCTTTGCGGATCTGCGTTCGCGGTCCGTTTTGTATTTGCGCGGCCGTCCCCGCCTGTGGGTCGAAGACCTTTGAGCATCACCCCTACATTCACGAGAACAGTACACTTTCGATTCGTTGTGTCGCGTGAAGCGAACAGCACCGAGTACGATTCCGCATGTGTCGCAAATCTCACGAGCGAAGAATCCGAAATTAGCGAGAAGCTCGTAGCTCTTCTGGATGGCTAGCAGCATTCCTATTCCCCTTTGCCTTGCGGCGCGCTTCTCAGCGACGGTGAAGGGCGGGAGTGACCCCACGAAACTTTTGGGCGGATTCACCGCCAAAAAGTGGGGTCGCTCCCGCCCGATCTGGTTTTTCTTTCTGTGTCACTTTTCTCATTTTCGTGCCGATTATTTCCTCCCTTTCCCGGGACTTACGCGCATTCCAGAGTGAAGAAGGTGGTGAAGACGAGGTTGCAGTATGTAATTCCTGCCCTCTGCACCTGCTTCGCCTAAATTCTCGCCGCGCACGCGCGCACCGCACCAGCCCACTCCGGTGTTTTGCCCGTGTCCAAAATCAACGGACGCGGGAAACGCAATCTCAATGCTCCCTACAATGTCCGCTCACCGAAGAGGTGAACGGAACGGTGAACCGCAACGTGAACCGTGTCTTTCATGCACCGTTCACTTTTCCGCGCCAGAACCGGCCTTTGAATCTCATTCCGATCTTCGCCCCTCTATCACTACAGAGGCCTCAGAAACAAAAAATGTAAACGGCTAATCGCGACCGGCACCGGAGCGTAACTGAGCCTCCATCGTTTTTGATCCTCGTTTGTTGGCCAGTCCTGGAACCTTCGGCCCTCATACATCCATCGAAGGAACTTCCAAACACGCCGCCAGGATTTGCGTACGAACCGGCTTCACTAGGCCTGAGGGAA
Source organism: uncultured Acidobacteriota bacterium (assembly GCA_963833345.1). Classification (GTDB taxonomy): domain Bacteria; phylum Acidobacteriota; class Terriglobia; order Acidiferrales; family UBA7541; genus Acidiferrum. The sequence continues at coordinate 1,085,985 of CAWHXI010000002.1, forward strand.
ATATCAACGTGAACTCCCCTGCATATACTCAGAGGCCCTCAAGGAAGGAAAACCTCAACGAGAATCTTTGTGATTTGCGATTTTTTTCGGGGCCTGCCCACTCGGAGGCTCCCTCCAGCAGTTTCATGCAGTCCGACCTCCGCATGCCCCGTTCACCGTCCCGCACTGCTAAGAGCGATCGAGGCTCTTTGAAATAATCGAACCCCATACCTATTAAGAGGCCTCGAAAAGAAAAATCCTCACTCAGAAAGTTTGTTTTTTTCGGGAAGTTTGCGAAGCCACGAGGGAGCCACGGTGAGGGAAACTAGGATGATCACTGAACTAGCCTTGCCGGTCCAAGACGCATTCGATGCCCTGCTCATCATGAACTGCGACCGGCATGGGAACCTAAGCACTTTCAGGCTACTAAGTCTTCGGTACAAGTCATGGTCACCGGCTGCAACCGGGACCGGAATCACACTAGAGCTTGCTGCTCTGGCATCATCGGCGGGGTAGGGGCATTCTTAATCGACGTCGTTTGCGTGCCGCCGAACCGATAATGGCGGGTAGCTTTTCAGCATGGCAAGAGTTTTGGCGGCATTTTTCTTGACGATAGGGTCCGTGGTCTTGTCGCGCGTTTGCGACACGTAGTGCATGGCCGTGTTTAAAGTAATGATCGGCTCGAATAGTGTGTCTTCAATTCTCCATGTAAGCGGACCGTCCAATTCCTTCACAGTTCCGTCCGGATCGATTTGCCAATGCTTGTCGGAGAGCACCAGGGTAAACCAGAGAAAGTTATCGCAGCTGCACGCGCTATTGTTATTAGGCAGGCTATAGGTCTTGTAGTTCGAAAGACGGAGCGAGGAATCAAGTTCACCTAACGGAAGCACCGAAATGGCAACTTCGCTCACGCCTTCGTGGGTTTGCCCATCCATGTCCATATACACATCTAGGACATCAACGACTTGAACATGGCTCCACTGCGGTTTAGGAGTTTCGACGAAATAGTTCGTCAGCTGCCCCCATTGATCCGGGAGTGAGCCGCTTTCCAGATGAACGAATCGTTGGGCGAGTTTCGACGGAGATTCCACGGCGATCCCGGCAGGATGCGACGGTACCGGCGCTCCAGCCGATAGACTCCTCAGAACTTCAAGAGTTTTCTCCGCGTTGTACTTGATGGCCGGGTCGTTCGATTTGTCGCGCATTTCGGACACCCAGCGGCTTGCGGCATCCTCATTAACCAAATCAAGTAGCATGACGTCGCGCATTCTCCAGCGAAGAGCGTCCTCCTTTTTCTCCTGATCTCCGGACGGCCCAGTAAGGACGTAACTGTCCGTGAGCAGCAGATTCCCGCCCGTCCCTAGCTCAACCGGCTCGCCGGTGGGTTGCGCCTTCGTGAAGCGGAGGAAGGAATTTATGGAACCCCACTTGTAGTATTTGACATCGACGGCGTAACGCACCGTTCCGTCCGCATCAACGATCTTTTTCGCATCACCGATCTCGTAGCTCTTTAGAACGGAAACGGGCGAAGGGAGAGCCCAAGGTTGGATGTTATTAGACAGAAAATCGTGTAGCTCATTCCACCGTTCGGGGCCCAGCCATGCGCCTGCCGTTTGCAACTTATAGAATTTTTCAACGACTGCTTTGACTTGTTGGCTTTCAGAAGATTGGTCCGAGGGCTGCTGCGCATCCGCGAGAACCAGGCCCAGGCCGAGGACGGCAGCGAAGATGAGCAACCGGTGCATTGCGTTTCAGCTCCGAATCTCCGAAATGCAAGCGGTCTTTATCCGGCGCGAGCCCACTGGGTTCCCTACGTAGCGGTTGATTCTATGTTATGGCGAACAGGGTCCCTGGAGACGCCTATCCGCGGTCGTTGTGCGCTAGGATTCAATAACCAGTCAACTCCCGGTAGGGTAACCGGAAACTGATCCACCACAAACCAGGGTAAATCGTGGACTCCCTTCCTCTTGCTGTGGAAAGCCTATCAACCATCCCAAGGATGCTTCCCCGGCTGGTTCTGAGGGGCCCCGAGTGCCTGTCAACGCCGAGCACCTGGCATCACCGGAAGAGCGGTGCCTTCGGCACCGGGTGTTGGAAGGGACACGTCACCCCAGAATGGGTGCTGTAGAGCAACCTTCGGTTGCGGTATAGGAACCATCAAGAAATCAGCGAGTTACGAAATTCCCTGCGCTGCAGAGCGCCGGAGCAGCGCTCTCCGTTAACTTATTGAAAATAAAAAAGAGCAGCTAAGGAGAAAAGCAAGTGCCCCGCGCTCGCACCGCCATCAAGGGCAGGCCCGTGGACCCTGGACCGGTCTACTTAACGCGTCGCAGCATTTATCAGAAGTCACTGGATGACGGACCCCCCATCAATTCCTGCTTCCCTGCGGCATTCAAAGCGTCGATTTGCCGCTGAGCCCTGCGACCAAGCCGGTGATGTAGCCGCAGTCCATAGCAGCCGAGGGGAAGTGCAATCAGCGCGCACGCGCCAACCAGCAAGGCGTCCTTCCGAGACGCCATCGCGAGTCCCAGACAAAACACCATGTAGCCAGGAATGATTGCCAAGAACCGCAACCAGATAGCGTTGTGGAAGTCGCGCAGGAGCTCAAGTTCCGACCGATAGAAGTTGAGGCAATCCGCGAAGCCCGCATCTGGGGGTATGCTCCGGCGTCCTCCTCTAATGTAGATGTGATAGCCGATATAGAGACCACCGAGAACAAGCAGACAACCCCCCGTGCGCATGATGAGGTTCGTGGGTCTGGACCAGACAGTGATCCCTCCAACTGCGCCGACAAGGACAGCCATAAGTATGTAGGCGAAGAGATTGTGTCGTCGAAGCCCTGTTCGAAAGCGATCAGCCTTCCTGTGAATTTCATCGAGCGACATCTTTGTACCCTCCACTGCTTGGTTTTGCCAAACACTTCTCGCGTCGTTAGTGGGCAGCTCATTCGCCATGGCGCCTTCCTCCGTGAAACCAGCGAGCCAGGATGCTTTTGATGCGATGAATCTTGGTCGCGACGTTGCCAGGGGAAATTCCCGTGATTTCTCCAATCGAAGCAGCGTCCATGCCTTCCAGGTACGACACAATCACTTGCCGGTCGAGAGGTTTCAGCCATTGAATGAGTGTCAGCAGCCTGTCCAAAGTCTCGCGTTTATCCGAATCAAAATCTCTTTCGCCCTTGCCGGACACCTTTTCGAGATCTTCCAGGCTTATCATCGCCAGTGTCTTTGCCCGGCGCTGTCGGATGATGTGCGACGTGGCTGCATTGTGAGCCACCCGGTAGACCCACGTTCGCTGCGAACATCGGCCATCGAACTTCCCGAAGCTTCGCCACAGAGCAAGGTGGATCTCCTGGAGAAGGTCGCGGCGTTTTTCCGCGTCATCCTCGTAGGCTCGTGCGAGTCGGTCAAGGGCCGCACCATAGGCGACTGTCGCGCTTTCGTACAGGTCGTCCTGACTGGACTTCCCACGCGAAATGAGCTCAGTTTCTGCCATGTTCAAGGTAGTCGCTGATTGTGGAGCTTTCTTACAGGTTTCCTGGAAGGAAGTTCGCAATTGGACTCCACACCTGCCATATCCTAGCGCGCATGAAGACGGATCTGTGATGGGGACTCTTCGACTCTGATGACGCGGCGCGTCCTACAGCATCCAAAAACGCATATGTGTTACGGGCGACTTACTCCAATTGGAACCTGGCGTCCAATTGATGACAGCGGCGTCCATCTAGCGTCCAAAACCGATCACTCTGGGGGCTGTTTTCAGGGACTCAGCCGCATAAAGGCAATTGAATCATCGAGACTTATGGAGCGGGCGATGGGAATCGAACCCATGTCCGAAGCTTGGGTACACTGAAATCGCTCCAAACTCTAATTTCTAGAGGCGTCGGACCGTCCTTGTACATCGACGCGTCCATACCCACCTTACTTTGCTCGCCGCGCCTCATGGCGTTGCAGCAGTTGTTGCTCCAACGATTCGGCGATAAAGAACCCGCTCGCTTTCAATCGTTGAAGAATCCGTGGGAAATCGCTCACGAACCCCATCCTATCCGCGCGTTCCAGGACACCCAGCGTCCCCGAGAGGGGAAGGTTCCGGTTCAGAGCAATAGCGCGCCCGATCTGCTCATCGACTAAAAGCACGTCCGCCCGCAGTTCTTCCGCTAACAGAATGGCTTCGCGTTCGCCCCGATGCAGGGTTACCGGAAACGTGACCTCGTGACTCTGTCGCACGGCTCGTACCTCAAACCAGGCTGCGAGTGACAACACGCGGCGGCGCACGGCCTCCGGCGTTCTGGCGTCCGTCAATTCCTCATGGACACCCGTAGGCACGAACACTTTCTCAAATAGCTTTCCCAAGAGATCGTCTTGGCCAATGGCGATGAGATATCGGAGAGGTGTGGTATTGCAAACGGCGATCATGCCGTGAACTTGCTAACGGGTACGACGCGATCCCGCTTCGAATACTGCCGCCTCGCGATCCAAGTCCGCTTCGTTAATCTCGGATAGAGGGACATGACGTCGTCCCAAGAAGTCTTCCGTCTCGACTCGGGAAAGGCCCAACATCTCCGAAATCTGGTAAAGGGTAAGAGTTTGGTCGCGGTAGCCCTCTAGTGCGAGGGCTTCCAGGGCACGGCGGGACAGATCGCCGCCGGCAGCCGAAAGCCGCTTGGCCACATCGTCGGGGATGCGCAGCGTGATTTCCATTGTTAAAGCTTAGCATGAGGGGCGTAGGTTTCCGCAACTTGGAAGCCCAGTTTCGCCTTCCTTAAACCACTCCCGAATTTAGACCCTTGGATTTGCACACCTCGAACTCATCACGCCGCCAGGGACAAGCTGAAAGTATATACACGCGTGGCGCGAGCCCGGCCCCCGAATCGAACTGGCGGGGGGACGCAGTTGACGCATGGAAGTTGGTCAGCCCGCTTGTATCAGAGGAAATCCTCTGATCGGTCGGTTGGGCGAGTTGGGCGATTCACGGCCTTTCAAAAAGCTAACTGATTGTGGCGACGCGTCTTAGCTTTAGTGATTCCCCGTTCGCAACGAGGAGGCCGGGGGTTCGAATCCCCTCTCGTCCACCAGAATCATCAATAGAAATGCGGGTTTCTGAAGTGCTGAGAAAATCCGCGCGGCTTAATTCCCTTCCAGGTTTACTCCCGGTTTACCGTAGGACCTGAACGCACTGGACAAAGTGCCTCGTACGGTGCCTCATTTGATGAGGAGGTCTTATGCTCCGCACGAACAGCTTTGTGGTCCTAGTGAAGACGGACGACGGAGATATCGTTCCTTCTCCATCACCACACGACAATACGTGGGCGACGCGCGCTCAGGCCGAACAAGAGGCAGCTCGCCGCGAAAAGCCCATGAACGGCAAGTACATTGTGAAGAAGTCGGTCCCCCGCGTGCGCCCGGGCGGACTTTGAGCCTGTTCGAGGGGGAGAGAGATGTTGCCCGACATCGATCTGTACGAAATGGAGTACTCGCAGTTTCAATGGGATGTTCACATCCTGATTGAGGGTACGCTAGAAGCGAGCATCCTGTATCTCGACACAGAGGCACGGACAGAGTTAGGAAAGATCGAGGAGGCGCTAAAAAAACCCTTCGATGACGAGTATCACGAACACTTGGTTGATGAGCACGTCGATGTCCTGTCGACAAACAATGGCCAGGAACGGTTTCTACGGAACATGGCGCTGGTCGCCTTGGCTTCGCGCCTCCTGCATGCCTTGCGCGAGATGGCCAGGGCTGCGGAACTGTTTTGCAAACGAGAAAAGGGTAGATACAAGGGGAGCAGCGAATTTCAGCGGCTGTGGGATGAATATTACTGCCGCTTTTGGGATCGACGTCAAAAATAGTGGCCGCATTGCCTTCGTGGAAGGCATGGCCGAAGCCAGGAACCGAATCGTTCATGCGGGTGGAGAAGCAAATACCTGGAAGCCTCTCGACCAGCTCGATTGGAGTAGCGGGGACGATGGGTTGCTGGAGGTAGATTTTTCGAAACAATATCCCGAGTATGTTTGGGGAACCGGGCCGAATGCCGAAGTGAGAGTTAGCGAAGTACTACTAGACAAGAACATTAAGGCCTCAATTGAATTGGTGGCTTGGTTGGCTGGAGAACTCCGCCGCAAGGAACTCGCTAGCGTGAAGACGGGCGAGAAATAGGCTACGGATTCTACGCTACTGGTAATCGTTGAACGTACAACTCTTTGATGCGACGTCGCGCTTCCTCTTCGCGCTTCTCTAATTCGCGAACGTGCTGGACGGCTGCGCGGTCGCCGGTTTCGGCCACTTGCAGTGTCGGCTTGGGGGGATCGGCGGGGCAAAATCCCCGACTGCTTTCGCCAGTTGTGACCGCAGGTCTTTCCAAGTGACCTTATGCCGTGGCAAAAACAGATGTTTTTTGAGTGCCTCTTGACCCACCCGCGAGGTGTATCTCGATCTCGCCTACCTCGGCGATCCGAACATCTATGTTCGTCCGCTCGCTTATCTTCTTTAGCTCTGAAAGCGTAAGAAACGCCGGAATGCGGATTCCTCGCGTAAAGATTGCTGGGACCAGTACTGCTCCTCTTTTGCGGACGCTTCCGCCCTTTTCCAGCAACTCACATTTATTCATCGGTTTAGGGGAATCTTCCCTTCTTGTTCCTTTTCCTTCCTTTGGCTCACCACTTGCTCCTTCCTTATTACGGGTCGATTACAAGATCAAATCGTTTGCCCACATTAGGGGCGAGGAGAAAATACTTTTTATGTCAGAGGAACACATCATCGAAACGAGAAATGATTCATCTTGGCAGTTGCCCGCGATCATCGTATTAGGCTTGGTCGCGATTGCCGGCTTGGGATTTGGCTGGAATGCCTCGTCAAAGTTGGACTCCACGCAGCAAGACGTAGCGACGGAAGTTAAGACCGCTCAACAGTCTGTGCAGCAGGACATGTCCTCCTTGAAGGACCGCTTTGCGCAGGATGAGAAGGCCAATGCCGATATGCAGGGTGACCTCAAGGTTGTCACCGACAAACTGAAGATTACGCAGGGTCAGCTCAAGAAAGCCCGTCTGCAAGCCGAAGCGGCCGCGAAGCAGAACGACGAAACTACGCAGAAGCTCACCGCTCTTGACACTTCTGTCCACACGGAACTGGCAACCAAGGCAGGCACGGACGACGTTACAAATGTCGACACGAAGGTCACCGCGGTCAGCACCGACCTTAATACCACCAAGGAAGATCTGAAGATGGCCAAAAGCGAGCTCGGCACTCTCATCGCTCGCAATCATGATGAAGTCGACCAGCTCCGCCGCCTCGGTGAGCGCGATTACGTCGAATTCACCATCGCTGGCAAGAACAAACCCCAGAAGGTCGGCAATATCACTGTCGAGCTCAAGGGCGTCAACGAGAAGAAGAACCAGGCGAATATCGCAATGACCGTCGAAGACAAGCGCTTCGAGAAGAAAAACCGCGCTCTTAACGAGCCCATTTTCTTCTACATCTCCGGCACACATATTCCTGAAGAGATCGTAGTGAACAAGGTTGGCAAGGATCAGATCAGCGGCTACATCAGCATTCCCAAAGCGAATGCGCAGCAGGCAAGCGCCTCCACCACTTCCGGACAGTAAGAGAGAACAACAAGCCTCGGCCATTTCCGCCGAGGAGATAGAGAAGCGGGCAGGAATTCCTGCCCGCTTTCTTTTTTGTACTACAACTCTTCAACTCTTTGTCCGTATTTTGTAGCCAAATGATGCGCGCCTTCTGAATAAACTCCGTCTGTGCCTCTCGAAAATCTCGAAATATGTGAGCGGATGAGGGTTATATTTCTTTCATAATTCTCGCCGATGATCATTTCTCTCACGACACTCCTGGCAACTCTGTCTTCGATCTTCCGTTCGCGTGCTGCCCTTGCACTCGAGAACCTGGCTCTGCGCCACCAAATCGGCGTGCTTCAGAGGTCCGCAAGAAAACGCCCGAAATGGACCTCAACGGACCGCCTGTTGTGGATCTTTCTGTCCCGCTTCTGGCGCGACTGGCGCTCCGCGCTGGCCATTATCAAACCAGAAACGGTTTTAGCCTGGCATCGTGCCGGCTTTCGCCTGTTCTGGACCTGGAAGGTGCGGCGCGGGCAACCCGGCCGACCGCTCATTTCGAGCGAGGTCCGAGATTTGATCCGCAAGATGTGCCGGGAGAATCCATGTTGGGGTGCACCCCGCATCCACGGCGAACTTCTCAAACTCGGGATCGACATCGGAGAAAGCAGCGTCACCAAATACATGGTGCGGTGCCGCAAGCCTCCGTCTCAGACCTGGCGCACATTCCTGGAGAATCACGCCGAGCAGCTCGTCTCCGTCGACTTCTTCACGGTGCCAACGATCCGTTTCCAAGTCCTATACGTGTTTCTGGTGTTGGCCCATGACCGGCGTCGCATTCTGCACTTCAATGTGACGGCCCACCCAACCGCGGAATGGACGGGACAGCAACTGCGGGAGGCCTTTCCCTTTGACCAACTACCTCGCTACATGCTGCGCGACCGCGATGCTATTTTCGGCAATCACTTCCGCGAACAGGTGCGAGACTTGGGCATCAGCGAAGTTCTGTCTGCACCGCGCTCGCCTTGGCAGCGTGCCTATATAGAGCGAGTGATCGGCACCATTCGACGCGAGTGTCTCGATCATGTGATCGTGTTCCATGAAAACGCGTTACGACGAACCCTCAATTCGTATTTCGATTATTATCACCGATCGCGAACACATCTTTCGTTGGGGAAGGACTCGCCGGAGCCACGAGCGATTCAGCCGCCCGAAATGGGATCGGTCGTGGCGCTACCGCAGGTCGGGGGACTGCGCCACCGCTACGAACGACGGGCCGCCTAGAGAGCCCAAATCTAGCGTGCTACGCGTTGCCCCTGCTCGGACCCTTGAGATCTGTCTTCGAACTGTGGTTCGTTACACACGCGTGCCCGCGCGAATTCCGTTCACCAGACTCGAGCAGGTCCACGAATTGTTTGAGCCTGTCTGGTTAGGGGAATGACATCCCCCATGGGCTGCACAGAATATTCGGTAGGGATAGTGCCGCGTGAAGGACAGGAAGAGTTCAGAAGACGCTGCACTTTGATCGCGTCCCTCCAATTTCTGGTTGCTGTACGGGCGGTACTGTAGGTGCCTTTCGGTCGTTGGTTCCTACTGTACCAAGTTCATCTCCACCACGAACTCGAATTCCACGATTACGACCGCACCTGTCAGGCAACGATGTATATATATATATAGGTTAAGCGGATGGTTTATCTCTTGGACCGGTCAGACTTCGAACTATTGAATCCCGCATAATATAGCGAACTATTTTCGGGTATCCTGCGTCTAATTGGATATGGGAAACCCTGCTGGAGTACCTCGCGATTTTGAAGCCTTAGAGAAACGACGCTTTCAAGCTATTCAGATGTTCGAGCGTGGACTGCGTCAGGCTGAGATTGCTCGTCAGCTCCGCGTTGTCCCGCAGACAGTGTCTCGCTGGATGCACGACTATCGCACCCACGGCAAGTCCGCGCTGCGGAAAGCGGGACGTGCCGGGCGCAAGCCGCGCTTGAGTGAGAAGCAGCGACAACAACTAGAGAAGCTACTGGTCGCAGGTCCCGAGCGGCTCGGCTATGAGACCCCGCTGTGGACTTGTCCCCGAGTGGCTCATTTGATCGAGCAGGAGTTTGACGTTGGCTATCACGAAGGCCATGTCTGGAAGATTCTGGTTGGCCTAGGCTGGAGTCCGCAGCGACCCGAGGGGCGAGCACGAGAACGCAATGAAGAACAGATCCTCAATTGGAAGAAGAAGGTGTGGCCAACACTAAAAAAAAAGCGCGCCAGGAGGGGCGAATCCTGGTCTTCATCGACGAAAGCGGACTGAGCCAGCGGCCGCATCGTTGTCGTACCTGGGCGCCTCGCGGACAAACACCCATACTGCAATACAACTTCAATTGGAAGAGTCTCTCGGTCGCTGCCGGGCTCACCCTGTGGAACTTCTACTTTCGAATCTATGCGGGGGCCATCAAGAAGGAACAGGTCGTGGACTTTCTTAAGGCCTTAGTGCGGCACTTGGACCAGCCGTTGCTGATCGTGTGGGATCGCCTGCCGGGGCACCGCAGCCGGCTGGTGCAGGACTACATTGCCAGTTTGCGAGGCTGGATTTCCACCGCCTATCTGCCGCCCTACGCCCCGGAACTGAACCCCGTCGAGTACATCTGGGGTTACTGGAAACAGCACGAGTTGCCGAATGTCTGTCCGAAGGACTACTGGCAACTGAGCGAAGCCACGCGACGAACTCTACGTCGCATGCGCCGCCGTCCGCGACTGATCACTGCCTTCTGGAAGCAATCTTCTTTATGGTCAGAATAGCTCTATATTATGCGAGAGTCAGTAGGGCGAGATTTTTGCGCAGCACCAGCACGGGGGTTCTGACGTTCCCGGATTTGTTCGGCTACACGGAAACTAAACCCGAAAGCGGGGTCGTTTGTGAGGCTTACGCAGCACGATGAATCAGTTCACTTCGGAATGGAATGCACAAAGTGTCTAAAATTCGGTGGGTATCGGACCCCCGCAACCAATTTGAGAAGAATTGTGGTCGAAACGATTCGCGTCATAGAGTTACCATAGCTCTAGAGAACGGCGGTGAAGTGGGTGTGCTGAGAATAGAGGTGAAGCTATGCGCAAGCGCGAGTGGGTGAGTGGTGAGCAGGTTGGCAAGGACGAGCTGGGTTTTTGGCGTGGGCGGAGGGAGTTGGAACAGCGTGGCGCAGCGAGCAGCGCCACTGCAAGGACTTGGAGACGGATGGTGACGTGGGGGATGGTGTTTCTCGGCGCCGTGTTGTTTGCTGGGTGTCATCCGGGGAAGAGTGGGGGAGGTACGGGCGGGAATGGTGCGAGTGGCGGGGGCGCGGACGGGGTGCGGGTGAATTTTGCGGAAGTGGCGAAGTCGCCGGACGCGAGGACGGCGCCGCTAGCTACGCAGCCAGTGTTCGACATTGGACCGGGGCCGGCGTTGCCGGCGCATGGCACGGCGGACAGGCGCAAGGAGGCAGCGCGAGCTGCGGCGGAGGCATTGCCGATTCGTCCCTGCAATGTGTCTGCGGCGGTGTTTGGGTGTCCGTTCGATGGAGTGGCGCAAGATAATTGCAAAAGTTGCGTGTTGCCCCCACCGGATCCGAATGCCGCAGCGGGCGCGGGAAAGATTGTGGAGGTGGTGAACCAACTGATTCGGGTGACCAACCGGGTGGGAACGGTGGATTGTGGAGGGCCGGTGACGCTGCAAAGACTGCTGAGAACCACGAACACGTTGACCGATCCACGGGTGCAGTTTGACAACATGAATCAGCGGTTCAGTTTTTCGATTACGGTGAGCAACCCGGCAGCAAACGATATGCCGAGGATGTTTGTGGCGGCGACGGCGACGGAGGATCCCTGCGGGGAGTGGTATGTGTACGATATGACGTTTCACGGAGACGCGGTTCCTGCGGGAACATTTCTGGATTTTCCGATGCTGGGTCAGGACCGGAATGCGTTGTTGCTGTCGCTGCGGAACTGCCCGAAAACGCAGTGTGGGAATGCGAACTTTATGGTGTTTGGAGTGCCCAAGGCGCTGGTGTACGCGAACAAGCATGTGGAGTTTGATTGCTTTACGGTGGATTCGCTGACCGCTCCGGTGACGAATGCGGGCCGGCCGATGATCGATAGCGCGGTGAGTTTCTTTCTGGCGGCAGTGCCGGGAACGGGATACAAGCTGTACAAGCTGACGAAGAGCGGCGGGAGCGGAGCACAGATATCGAAGACGACGATTAACGCGCCGTTTTCGGTACCTCCGGTAGTGAAGCAGCCGGGAACATCGGCGACACTCGACCCTTCGGACGGAAACATTGTGAGCTTCCCGTACTTTGATGGCACGCGGATTTGGTTCAGCCATGACGCGGATGATGACGGATTTCCGACGGTGCTGTACGGGTTCGTGGACACGAGCAAGAACACGGTGGAGAGGACGTTTGCGTTTCACAGCGGAAGCAGCGACGATTTTAATTCGTCGCTGGCGGTAGGGATCACACAGGGCGGAGAGACGGTGTACATGAACTGGGCATTCACGGACACGAAGGCGCAGACGGGGACGACGGCGGTGTTTGCTTCGGGAGATGCGAGTAAGCCGCTGGTGACGATTGCGAGTGCGGGAACGCCGTTCACGTCGGGCGGCGGGGTGGATACCGCCTGCCCGACGGATAAGCCATGCCGGTTTGGGGATTTTTCGTCGGTGTCGGTGGATCCGACTGTGAGCGGGTGTGCGTTTGCGACGCAGCAGTATTTTGCGACAGATGGAAGCTGGAAGACGCGGATCACGCCGATTGGGCAGTGCGAAAATGTGGTGAAGTAGTTCGCTGCGGTGGTCCGCAAAAATTCCATTCAGGGGGATTCCCAACGCAATGTAACATTGTTACATGGCCTTTAGCGCTTCAAGGAAGCCAGCCCGTACGGAATTTTCAGTAAGCACAGTACAGTGCCAAAGATGTTAGTAAAGCTGACATCTTCCGTGACGTGGTCAGACGGATTGGAATGAACAATTGCTTCAATGGCCTTTGTATCCTCAGACGAGGCTTCAACTGAGTTAGCCTGAGCGTTGAGGCAGGAGTAATGCCCGGAGAGAAGACAGCTGGACAGAAGCATGGCGAATGCTAGTTTCCTACGTTGTCTCATAATTTCCTTCGAGATGAATTTCCTTGAGCAAAACTGAGGCGTGGAGTCTACCACGGTATTGCTCTGCCAGGCGATCGGCATTCCCCGGTAACCGGGCTTGTGGGGAAGCTCTGGGAGGATGGTCGGCTAACCGGAAGTGATGGTCGGACACGTTTTGCTTCGCGGTTTTGTCCGAGGCGTCTGAGCGCAAAACTACAATTTTTCGTTCGTCGTCTATTTCATGAACAATTTTAGATGGGCAATTTCCCTCCAACTCCCGTCGGATTCGAACGTAATGAAGATGCCGGGCTCCCTTTCCACGAACGTGGAGGTATTGGGTGCGCCAACATTGCGAACGCCAAGTGAGCTGACGGGTAGTCAAGAAGCTCTACGATTTGGTTGGGCGAGTTGGGCAATTCACGGCCTTCTCAAAAAGCTAACTGATTGTGGCGACGCGTCTTAGCTTTAGTGATTCCCCGTTCGCAACGAGGAAGTCGGGGGTTCGAGTCCCCTCTCGTCCACCAGATTTCAAAGGACTTACATTATTTTGGAAAACCCAGTGTTGCTCGTTTCGCGGACTGTGACTAATCCTTCGCAGATTGTTGAGAGCATGGCGAACGCGTTGAGAATCAATGCGACAATTTTGATGTCGATTCTCCGTGCTAATGACTGAGGTGTCCCTCGCCAAATCTCTGTCCGAGCTTTTGGCAAGGGACAGCATCAAACGCGGCAAAAGTATCCCTCTTTCTTCACGCGCGATATAGTCTAAACATTGGGAAATACCGTTTTCTTTATTTTCCGAATCGCACTCTCATCGCGTTTATAAAAGGTCCACTGCTTAATCCGCTTTCCTCGAATCAGGCCTGCCTGCGACAGTATTTTCAAGTGTTCACTTGCAGTTGGATGGCTGACGCGAAGCTTTTTGGCAATCAAACAGCCGCAGACTCCGTCCCGGACAAGGTCCCCGGCGATCTGCGGAGGAAAGTGCGCCCTAGGGTTCTGCAGCCAGAGCAATATTCCGAGCCTGTGCTTATTGGCCAGCGCCCGAAACACGCGATCTGCTTTCATTTTCTCTCCGAGCCAATTTGGTATTTGACATTAAGCTAAATGCCTAAATAATGTGACACGGATGCTTGCATTTGTAAAGCTGTAAACGCCGAAACGGAGACCCGCACGAAGCGACCAATCAGAGAACTGGACTATTGGGGAAATCATGGAAATATTATTCAATGACGTCCGGTACACCTTCCGCGTCATGCGGAAGAGTCCCGGCTTTACTCTCATAATCATTCTCACGCTGGCATTGGGAATTGGGGCGAACACATCGATTTTCAGCATCGTAAACGCGGTGCTATTGCGTTCCCTGCCGTACTACGACCCCATTCGTTTGGTGAAGATCACTTTCAACAATCCTGGGATAGGTTTGCGTGACATCCGCTTCTCTGTCCCCGAGTTGGAGGATCTGAAATCAACAGCCGGTGTCTTCGAGGAAGTAAGCGTTGTCTTCCCCAGCAGCACCAACTTGACCGGCGCCAGACAACAACCGGAACGTCTTGAATTGCTCGGCGTGAGCCCCAACTACTTTTCCATGCTCGGCGCATCGCCGCAAATCGGGAGGCTATTTGACTCTCAGGACTTTGCGCTGGGTTTTGCAGAAGCAGCTGTGATTAGCGATGGCTTGTGGCGCCGATCCTACGGCGGCGACTCGAATATTCTCGGAAAACATCTACAGCTGGACAACGATCCATACACGATTGTGGGAGTCCTTCCTGCCGGATTTCGCCACCCCGGAAAGACGATCGCGAGGGATGTGGAAGTGTGGGTCACGACCGGGTTCAGCGCGGATCCTTGGCCGAAACCCGCGCGAAACGTGAGGGTGCTGCCCGAGGCAATCGGACGGCTGAAACCTGGCATCGATGTAACGCAGGCTCAAGCGAGGCTAACCGCAATGGCCAGCGAACTCCGAACTGACTTCCCGAATGATTATCCTCCTGAGGCCAAATGGTCCATCGAGATCCAACCTTTGCAAGACTCACTCGTAGGCAATGTGCGTCCCCAACTGCTGGTATTAATGGCCGCGGTAGTCCTAGTCGTGCTAATCGCATCCGTGAATATCGCAAACCTTCTACTGGCTCGCGCTTCAGGAAGACAGAGAGAAATGGCACTTCGGATGGCGCTTGGGGCTGGCCGTTTTCGCATGGTGCGCCAGATGGTGACGGAGGCGCTCGTGCTCTCCTTTATCTCGGGTGTAGCAGGCGTGCTCGCAGCGAAATTGACCTTGAGTTTCATCATTCACTTTGTTCCCGCTTCGGTTCCCCGGCTTGCTGAAGTGGGTGTCGACCGGACGGTGCTGCTTTTTGCTCTTCTGATTTCTATCTTCACCGGAATCATATTTGGGCTCGCTCCAGCTTTCCAGGCAATGAAAGCCGATATGACTGCCGCAATTCGGGAAGGTGCTCAAGGCTCCGGTTACAGCGCTAAGACATTCCGGTTGAGGAGTCTGCTGATTGTGTCTGAATTGGCGCTTGCTGTTGTGTCGATGGTTGGAGCCGGCTTGCTCCTGCGGACTTTCTGGGGATTGCTTCAGGAGAATCCGGGTTTTAATCCTTCGAGAGTGGTTACTGCAAGCTTCTGGCTAGCGAACCCGAACGATCCCAAGACGGATGTGTATGCAGACTTCTCAAAAAGGACATCTTTTATCAGAGACGTCATTCGGCGTGTGGCCACGATTCCAGGAATTGATCGGGCCGCCATGACCTCGGATTTGCCAGGCGCACGTCCAACAATAACCGCCGCACTGGTGATTGAGGACCGCGCGGCCGATTCATCACAAGGGTTAACAGCGGAAGTAATTCGAGTGAGTCCCGATTATTTCATGCTGATGCAATCCCCATTGATTCGTGGACGTTTTTTCCTAGAAAGCGATGAAAGCGGAAAGCAGGAGGTAGCCATCATTGATGAGACTACGGCGCGACGCTATTGGTCGGGCATTGATCCTGTCGGCAGGCGTTTGCGGTTGGGTCAAAACACGGCATCACAGCGGGGAAATCCCAGCCTTCCTTGGGTAACCGTGGTCGGAATCGTCAAGGATATGAAGCAAGACGGACTCGACACAGATGGTGTCCCCCACATATTCAGACCTATCTATCAGCAATCAGGGCGGTCCATGAGCGTGGTGGCAAGGACGCCTCTGCCCGCATCACTCCTCGAATCGAAGATTCGGAATGAGATACAGACTGTCGATCCTACTCTGCCCGTATTCAATATCCGCTCCATGACCGATGTGATGGATGTTTCTATTGCTCCGCGCCGATTCTCGGCGGAATTGGTTGGAGTGTTCGCCGCCGTCGCGATGCTCTTGTCCTCCATTGGCATCTATGGATTGCTGGCTTACATAGTTGGGCAGAGGTCTCGTGAGATTGGAATCCGAGTCGCCTTGGGAGCCCAGCGGGCTGATATTCTCAAACTCATTCTCGGCAAAGGGCTATTGATCGCCGGTACTGGAATTGTGATTGGATTGATCCTTTCTGCAATCTCAGCACCCATGATTGCAGGTCTTCTGTATGGCGTTTATCCGATTGATGTGATCGTCTTCGTCACAGTCCCGCTGATTTTGTTGGTTGTCGCCTTTCTGGCGACTTACATTCCCGCCCGTCGCGCGACGATGGTGGATCCAATCATTGCCTTACATGAAAGCTAGAAGTGCGAGGCTAGAAACGTAACCGACTGCCGAGGAGAAGAAAGTGTCCGTTTACGAAAGGCTGGAGGCTCTCAACATCGCACTTCCAAAACTCACGCCGCCGGTAGCAGCTTTTGTACCGTTCCTGCGCAGCGGCAATTTGATTTTCTTGGCTGGTCACATTGCCAAACTCGACGGCCAGCCATGGGTCGGTCAGTTGGGTGCGAATCTAACGACCGAGCAAGGGAAAAGCGCCGCACGCGCCGTGGCCATCGATCTGATGGGCACGCTTCAAGCGGCGGCGGGTGACCTAAACCAGATCAAACGTATCTTGAAGCTGATGGTGCTCGTGAATAGCACTCCTGCGTACACCGAGCAGCATCTGGTGGCTAATGGCGCATCGGAATTCTTCGCGGAGATTTTTGGAGAAATAGGAATGCATGTTCGCTGCGCCTTTGGGATCGCTCAGATTCCGTTTGGAGCTTGTGTCGAGATCGATCTGATCGCGGAGGTTGCTGATTAATGGCGCAAGTGAAGTCTTACCGCTGCGCAGTCGTTCCCGGATGTTTGCGCCGGAATACCGTGTTCGCGAGGATCCGGCGACCGGAAGCTCAAGCGGACCTTGTTTCGCTCGTCAAGATATGGCGTGAACGGACGAAGGATGGAAGCTAGATTTGCCCAGATCGTAAAGCTGATACCGAGAAGGAGACCTCATGGCCACAATTCAAACTGCAGCCGACTGGCAGAAGGAGTGGTTCGAGATTGCAGACGCAACCTATTTGAACACTGCAGCCCATGCGGCCATCCCCCGTGTGGCCCTGGATGCAGTGCAAACCTCAATTGAAGTCAACAAGTCTCCGCATCACATGGGCGACGTCGTTTTCTTCGAAGCTCCAAGCCGAATTCGGGCATCCCTCTCGAAAATGATAGGGGCGAAACCAGAAGAAATCGCGCTCACGACCGGGGCAAGCACCGGCGCTGCGGCCGTGGCCCATTTCCTGAGGTGGAAGCCGGGCGATGAGGTTATTACCGCCAAGGGAGAATTTCCACTGCAATATGCCACCTGGAAACCCATGGAAGAACGCCAAGGCGTGAAATTCAAAATCGTAGAGCCGCGAGACCGCTTCATCACGGCAGATGATCTAATCCACGCGCTGACGCCTAGAACGCGCGTCGTTTCCGTCAGTCATGTGCGCTTTGACGACGGGTCGCTGTTGAATGCGGCCCGCGTGGCTGCGGCATGCCACGCTCAGGGCTCACTATTTGTGCTCGATGTAAGCCAGTCTTGTGGGGCGGTGCCGATGGATGTCAACGAGCTTGGCGCCGATTTTTTAGTGTGTGCTGGATACAAATGGCTCCTTAGTCCCTATGGCACGGGATTCTTTTGGGCGAAGAGCGAACACTTGGATACTGTGCGTCCAGGTCCGTTTTATTGGACGGCCCAAGGCGCCGAAGATGATTTTTTTAAGTTGAATTTTGTCAATCCCGCACCATCCCGCAGTGCCAAGCGCTGGGATGCGGCGGAAGCGGCCACTTATTTCAATTTCAACCTGACGGCTATGGATGCCTCGGTAGATTTTGTGCTGCGGGCCGGGCCCGAATTGGTACTCGAACACAACCGAAAATTGATTGATCTCTTGTTCCAACGCCTCCCGAAAGGCTGCGTTCCGGCAAGTCCGCTGGACTCCGCAGCGCGCGGGCCTTACGGCTGCTTCACTGCGCGGACCCCTGAAGAGACCTCCGAGCTTTATCAGAAGCTGCAGAAGGAACATGTTGTCGTGGCGAAGCGAGAGGGTAAGATCCGCGTCTCACCCCATTTGTTCAATTCAGAGCGGGACATCGACCGCCTGATCAACGTTGTGGCCGCATGATGTTGACGCGGAATTTTGTTCACGGGAGAAGGATGACCCCTGAGGTGATCTCGAATCGCACCAACAAGACTCAAGGTGTCGCGCAACCTAGGAGGACGGCCTCCGAGAGCGAATTAACTATGACGTCGGTGTATGAACGATTGAAGAATCTGCAGATTACTTTGCCTGGTGTTCCACCCCCTGTGGTTGATGGCTACGTTGCTGCTTTCGTTCCGTTTGTCCGGACCGGCAATCTGATTTATTTGTCGGGGCGGCTCGCAATGAAGAATGGAAAGCTTTGGTGCGGCAAGCTAGGCGAGGAGATTAGCACCGCTGAGGGGAAACTAGCGGCACGCTGCGTCGCCATCGAATTACTTGCCACACTTCAGACCGCCATCGGCGATCTGAATGACGTTCGAAGAATTGTGAAACTTTTGGTCTTCGTCAACAGTGGGCCGCATTTTACGGAGGCCCACATGGTCGCCAATGGCGCTTCCGAATTGTTCATCGAAGTCTTTGAAGAGCGAGGAGCCCATGCGCGCAGCGCCTTGGGCGTGTCGCAGATTCCGTTTGGTTGCTGCGTTGAGATCGAGATGGTTGTGGAGACATTTGTATCAGAAAGTGAATGCGAACTGTGAAATGCACACGACTCCACGAGATGTTCGGCCGCATACGCAGTCTACCGGGAGGACCAATGGCAGAGACGTTCGAAGCATACCGAACTCGAGTCCTAAGCTATCTTGGCGATGAGGAGCCCATCGGTGTCCAACAAACCACCCCATCGCAACTCGATCGGCGTCTGCGCGATGTCGCGCCCGATGAGTTGATCCGCCGTCCTGCACCTGAAAAGTGGTCCATCGCCGAGATCGTAGCGCACTTGGCGGACGCGGAGCTGGCGATGGGGTGGCGATTGCGAAACATGCTGGCGAATCCGGGCGTGGCCTTAACGTGGTGGGATCAGGCCGTATGGGCGGAGCGCTTGGGTTACGTGCAGCAAGAGGCGAGCCTTTCGTCAGTGGTCTTTCGGGCGCTGCGCGAGAGCAACCTGCGACTGTTAGAGTCGGTCCCGCGCGCACGGTGGGTGGAGTGCTACGGGGTCCACGAGGTACGCGGACGGCAAACGGTCGAGGAGTTCGTCCGCTTGGAAGCGGCACACGACTTGAACCATCTTCGGCAGATCGACCGCATCTTGGGTGGGCGTATGTAGTGGTAGCCGTTTGGCTTGTGCTGCGCAAAAATTCCCTTTAACTTCGAAGTTGACCGATACAATGGGCAACCGACAAACCAACCGTTTAACCTTTATATATGCATTGTTGCCTGAGAAGGAGCCGCCCGTAATCGTTGGACTCGAGACAGCGGTAGAGATGAACTTGGTACAGATAGGAACCGGCGAATTCTTCCCCAACTCCCCTCTTCTCAATTCTCGCAAACCATCCACTACCACACAGGAAATTGAGCGGATTCCTTTTTGCTATGTCCACGATCAGATTCGGGCGTGACGTTTGGAGTTGTGTGCCACCGTGTTTCAAGTGGACGGGAATTGCTCAGTGTAGCGCAGGCGCCGCAGTCATCTGAGCAATCCGCCCTTCACGCAGCGATCCTTTCCCACCAGTATTCGTGATGGAGGCCACCGAGAACCGCGCGCGCCGCAACTTTGCAGTCTTGGGCGAAGGTATGTCTGTCGTGACCTTGCAGCGGTAGGAACACTGCAGCAGGCTCAGGAATCCTCGGCCCGAGACTCAAATGGGGGCGCCCTTGGTTGTAATGCGTAACCCACTCTGCCACGATTCTGCGCAGGTGTTTCTCGCCCAGCGGAGTCATGAAATCCAAACATTCCCGGCGTATAGTTCCCACTAATCTTTCACAATAGGCGTTTGCCTTTGGCGCTCGCGCGGGCGTGTGCAGCACCCGCAATCCAAAAGCTTTGAGCCGCTGGTCCACCTCTGCCGAGAAGATCGAATCACGGTCATGGATCAGGAAACGGTAGGGATGATCGCTGGGGATAGCTTCGCGAAACTGCTGCGAGGTCCAGGCTGCCGTTGCATGCGCGGTGACGTTGCAATGCACGATGCGCCGTGTCCCGACCTCCATCAGAAGGAACACATAGAGAGTTCGAAACCGAGCGGTCATCACGACCAGGAAATCACAGGCGACGATTGACTGCGCGTGATTGCGGACAAACGTCCTCCAGTTCTGCGAAGAGGTCCTCCGGTGGCCTCGTCGCCCCGGCTCGGGAGGCCAATAGGCGCGTACTGTACGTGGAGAAACATAGATACCCAGCTTCACCGACAGCTCCGCTGACACGCGCGCTTGTCCCCAAGTCGGATTCTCTTGTGCCATTTGCACGATGAGGTTGCGGATGCTCTCAGGAATTCGCGGCCGACCAGCTTGCGACTTCCCTTTCCAAAACAACTGGAAACTCTTGCGATGCCAGCCGATCAGGGTCTCGGGTTTGACGATGACCAAGGCCTCTTTCCAATTGCATAGGCGAGACCAGAGGATTAGGGAGAAACGGGCGGAGTCGTTCAACCGTCTTGGTTGAACTTGTCTCTCCTGATAGAAGGCCAGCTGCTTTCGCAGAAACAGGACTTCCGCGCTGAGGGCTATGCGCGAGCGGAACAGGAGACGGAAGAAAAGAAGCCCGTCTGTGACCCGATCGGTGACCAAGATAAGCAGAGAATCCAGTGAGCGCTTGGCGTTCAGAAAGAATCGAAGCATGGGCTTTCAGGATGGCACAGGGTCAGTCAGGCTGAGGGCTATTTTCTGCCAGCCGAGCTTCCCGAGTTTTCCAAGTCACGTAAGCCGAACAAATAAGTGCCAACGTCTCTGTCAGATGGGAGCCGGATGGAATTCTTGCGTACCACAGCAGGAGGCCGCCGGGATTAGCTTGACTCCGACGACCTCCTGCTCTTTGCCCGGGGTGTTGGGCATACCTTGCCAAAGCTTCTGAATAGTGGCGTTCGTGCTGCCTGCCTTCAAGAAAACCGCAACTCCGGTGACCTTCCCATCGCTGACTTGTTGCATTCAAGCTCCGACTATCTTTCTTCACATGGCGACGACTCGTTCAAAGTAAAACGTCAGCGCTCACATGATGTCGAAGCAAGACTACCTGAACGATCGCGACGGACACTGGCGTCCGCACCAGGTAGGACCGTGCCGCCGGAGCATTAAAGCAGATCGGAGCCCGCAGTTTAGGGTTCCAGAAGTCCGGATCATCGATTGCAGAAGTCCACGATCGTTCCACAACGCATACGAAGCCGTTCTTGCCCCGAACCGCGGTTTCATAACCATGTCTGCCGAGGACCAAGACCTCGGCATGGCCTGAGATGGAGTCGAGCGCAGCATTCCGCGCCAGCTTTATCTCCTCGTTCCGATCCGGCATCAGGTTCGAGCGGGGCCATTGTGCATAACGAAAACTCCATCCAGCGGTTTCCCGTCAAACGTCACATTGTTACGGCGATGATTTTGGCGAGGGACAGCCAGAAACTTGTCTAGAGTTTCCCTCTTTGCCAGTGTGATGCCGGGACTCGGATCAAGGTGGGGCGCAGCCGTAAGGCGATGACGAAAAAGAACCAATGACGGGTTTTGGTACTCGAAAAAGGGTGCTCCCCGCAAACATCGCGGGGGCCGCGAACGCTTCACTCCTTCGAATTGATAGCCCCTTCAGGTCGGGCTTGGAGCACTTCGACAAGCGGCTTGCCAACGGAGCCGGACGGATAGGTGATACCTAAGATCGCGGAGAGAGTTGGAGCCACGTCCACTGTCGCGATTTCACGGTAGACTCGCTGAGGCATCATCCCAGTGCCGAGGAAGATGACCGGAACGAACTGGTCGTAACGCCAGAGCGAGCCGTGAGTTGAGGCGACCGTCAGCCCATCAAAATCATTAATGCACCAACCCGGCTTGAACACAACATAGATGTCGCCCGACCTCTTCGAATTGTAGTTGCGCAGGATTGCCTGATTCAGAGGCGTGTCTGACATGGAGCCTGCGGGGAGAGCACTGCTCGGAGAGGCAAGCCAAACGCCGTCAAGCTTCTCCAGTTCAACCGCGACGGCACGTTCCACTTCCGTCTGGTTCAGCCCGCGCTCGCGCAATACTTCGTGATTCAGATAGACGTAAGGCTGGAAGAAAGCCTGAATCAATTTCTTGTTGATCCCAAATTTCTTCTTCACGGCTTCGATTGCGGGCAGTTTCTCAAGCGTCTCCGGGTCCAAGGTATTGGGATTGAAGTACCGAGCATCGATGCCAAACTCGCTCAGATAGCCCGGTGCTTCCGCCGCGCCGTGATCGGCAGACAATACGATCACCGTATTCGCCAGCCCAACTTTTTGATCTACGAATTTGAAGAGTTCGGCGAGCGTGCGATCCAGCCGTAGCAGATTGTCTTCGTTCTCTAAGCTGGATGGACTGAACAAGTGCCCCACATAGTTGGTCGAAGAGAAACTAATGGAGAGGTAATCCGTGTTCCCGCTTTGTCCCAACTTCTCACCATCGATCAAGGCTTCCGCGAACGACAGCGTGAGTTCATCTCCAACCGGACTTAGAGTCAGCAGAGTTGTGAAATATTTGCCATCGGATTTTCCAAACGGATGAGGAAAGACGCGCCCGTGGCCCGCGAAGTTCGTTTCGTATGGCATGTCGTCGCGGTCGCCGAACAGATAGGTGGATCGGTCATGCAGCAATTCCCATGACTTCCCGGCGTAACTAAGCGCAATCCGCTTAGCATTCCAATCCTTCGTCCACAACGGATAGTCTTTGTAGTAGTAGGTGCTGGTGACGAACTCCCCAGTCCTCTTTGAAAACCAGAATGCTTTGCCCGCATGACCAGCCATCGAGACCGCGCCACGGTCTTTGACGGAGACGCCAAAGATTTTCGATTTGCCCGCGTTGGATAGCGCCAATTCATCGCTAAAGGTGGAAACAAGAATCGGTGCTGGTGAGCGTCCCTCGGTAGTGGCTAAACGTTGCGTAGGATCGATTTCGGATTCCTTGTCAACGCACCAGAACCATACGCCACGATATTTTCCATCGCGGCTACTCTAGGTTTGCGAGTCGGTGAGACGTTGGCCCTACGCGTCAGTGACATTGACTTCACCAAAAAGATTATCCGCATAAGGCAGAGCGTTGACGCTGTCACGCGAAGAATCCAAGCGGTGAAGTCAGATGCTTCCAGTGCGGACGTTCCCATGCCACCGCAGTTAGAAAAGGAGATTAAAGGGTATCTTGCGTCGAAGCACTACCGCCAGAATGACCTCGGACTGCTATTCATACACAAGCGTGGCCGTCCGTTCAACGCTAACAAGCTCAGAACGCAAGTGCTTCACCCCCTACTTGCGAAACTGGCGATCGAACGTGGTGGTTTCCACAGCATGCGCCACGGTACGTGCAGTGCCTTGCTAGCTGACGGTGCGACCCCGGCTGTCGTGCAGAAGCAACTACGGCACTCCGATCCACGGATAACGCTTGGAATCTACGGTCATGTGATCGGAAATCAACAGCGTCATGCTGTTGAGAACCGTTCAGCACGCATCGAAAAGTTTGCGGTGAATTAGTTCAATTGTTGTTAAACGGCTTATTGTTGTTAAATTCCAAAATAAACCGTTAGGAATGAGAAGGTTTGGTAGGGGCGGTGGGGATCGAACCCGCGACCCTCGCCCTACCAGTCCAGTGCTTGTGCGATTGCATCAGCCGAAAGCTCGTTCACGGATCAGTCCAAACAGACAAAGACTTCCAAAAGATTTGGCAACTCACAACGGGAGAGAAGAGGCGGTTGGGCGAGTTGGGCAATTCACGGCCCTTTCAAAAAGCTAACTGATTGTGGCGACGCGTCTTAGCTTTAGTGATTCCCCGTTCGCAATGAGGAGGTCGCCGGTTCGATCCCGGTCTCGTCCACCAAACTACTTTGCTTTGCGAAAGCCGGATGCTCCATCCGGCTTTCGGCCTTATGAGACCGGAAGAGTTGGTCTTTAATTCTAGCGAATTGCGCAAGGCGTGGGATTCGCGAGCCGTCGGTCGAAATTGCTCCCCGATAGACGATCTTCTGTATGATCCGGAAAGTCGGCTTCAATCCGAAATTAACCTTCTTCCAATAGAAACCGGCCTGTATGTTATCTATCGAAAAGTTTCAGAGGCTGTTGAAGGCAGCCTCAAAACCATGGCCTATGACACGACATCTTGAAAAAGACGAAGCGTGCGAGTTCTGTTGTCCACCAGCGGTTGCGGTCTGTGTCTATTGCGGGACTGCCATGTGTGAGAATTGCTCAGAAACCAGAAAAGGGCAGGTGGTTTGCAATGATTGCCTCGAAGGCGAGGAACCGGAGTTCGATGATGGCGACGAAGGTTAGTGCGTTTTCCTGAATTGCTTCGCCTTTTAGCGGCAAACTGGGAGTGATGGTGGCTGTATGAATAATCTCTTAAGACAAGCTGTTTCGCTTTCGCTCTTCGTGAAGTGCGTTGCCTCGGCCATCGGAATCCTCATTATTCACGCCGCGTTCCGCGTGCTCGAACAAACGCTGCCCCGGCGCTTTGGCCGGGCCGATGCGCGCTATAAGGTTCGCAAGTTCATCGTCTTTTCCGGATACCTCTCGATTCTCCTTTTCCTCGCTTTCCTCTTTGAAGATCGCTTGGGCCGCCTCAGCTTTGCCCTCGGCGTCGTGGGCGCGGGTGTGGCAGTAGCGCTGCAGGACGTGCTGGCCAGCTTTGCCGGCGCCTTCTCCATCGGTTTTTCAAAGCTGTACGCCGTGGGAGACAGAGTTCAGATCGGCGACACTCGAGGTGACGTGATCGACATCGGGCTTCTGCGAACCAGCTTGTTGGAAACGGGGAACTGGGTGAGCGGGGACTTGTACAACGGCCGGATCGTTCGCATCCCCAACAGCGCTGTCTTGAAAGGGATCGTTTTCAACTACTCGCAGGGATTCCGGTTTATCTGGGACGAGATTAAAGTGCTGTTTGCAACCAGCAGCGATTGCAAGTTTGCCAGGGAGATGCTTTTGCGCGTAGCCAAAGAGTCGATTGGCGAGTACCTGGTCGAAGCGCAGTCTTCCTGGAAAGAGATGAGCGACAATTATCGAAGCGAAAACCCTCCGTTAGAACCTACCGTCGCACTCATCGTAAATGCCGGATCGTTGGAATTCACCGTCAGCTATGTGATCGACTACACGAAACGAACCGCCATGAAAGATCAGCTGTTCACGAAAGTAGCAGAGGAAGTTTCGAATAGCGATGGGCGGCTCCAATGGGCATCATCTGCATAAAGGTGGTGAGCAATCATCTTGCGAACACATATGGAACCGGCGATCGCCGGGGCAGCGGAGCGTACTCTCGCGGCTGGCCGCCGATTGTCGTGTTGTATTTTTTCAGCTGCACATAGGGCGTGCTCTCTTCGCTCAACCAAACCTTTACACCGCCCTCAACAATCTCGGCCCTGACACGATTTAAGGAACGATACCTGTCGCCCCCATCGTAGTATTTGTCCTTTGGAGCGGACCAGTCGGCATGGGATAACGCTTCCAGAGAGCGCGCTATGTCTACATCAACCCTGAGCGGCTGACGACTGAACCCGCGCTCGACGACGTCGCTTCGCGACCTGGCATTGGTTGCAACCGGAATAAAACTATCTTGACCCATGATTGCTCCTGATAAATGCTCGACGATTGGATGACCAACCGGCACTGCAAGGGCCATGCCCGCGCGCAAATTATAGCCGACGCAGCCCATTACAGAGGATGCCGACAATTCTGGGCGGGTGGTCGGCCAACCGGAAGTAATCCTGAAAGTCACAAATTAAGCGGTCAAGTCCCGGTAAGCGCGGTAAGCGTCCATGTCGGATTTCAAGTCTCCGATTACCCGCACGAACTTACCAGGCAAGCGGATACGCTCCCGGAACATTTTCAGGAGAGCGATCTCCCGTTACTTTTGACACTTGTCGTGGCGTCAGGTAAAGCACAGGTTTTGTATATACGCGCTCTGCCGAGCCGATCGCAATCTGGTGCTTCGCCTACGACCTAAGCGGTTTGCCCAGGCACCCCACGGTTGGGGGTAGCCCAATTGCGGAACTTGCGAGTGTTGCTTGCCGACGACTATCGTGGTCTTCCCGTCACCGAGGCAAAGCCCCGCGCCAGACCAAGATTGCCTGCCGCCCCATCCACGTGGCCACAAAAGCCTCCGCACGCGACAAACAAAAACCTTTGATTCCAATCGTTCGGCAGGGGCAACTTCAACTCAAACTTGTTCTGGGGTGCAACGTATCCGGTGACGTCGCAATACTGATGGATTCGGCTGGTGCGGAGAATAGAGCTGCTGCCGAAACCGCCCGGAAATCGGGCCATCTCCTCCAAACCAGTGCCAGGCACGTCAACGATCCGTGCCGAGGTTATTTCGGCTGGACCGCCCGGCGCGTCTTCAATATTGACCTGCATCAGTGCGGCACATTTTTGCGCCTCCGCCCCAAGTGGCGCGGCGCTGGGCACGTTCTGCGGCGCAGCCAAAGCTGAGCCAAGCAGAGCGCCAAGACGAAACCGATTCGGCTCATTCGCGATGTGAATTTGTTTTCTTCCTGACGCGGGATCCCTTTCAACAGTGTCAGCCACTGCAGAGAGTGACGCTTCATCTGACGCCTCCCCACTCATTTGTAGACGTTCAATCTTTGCCCGAGGGAACTTTGCTTCGCAGCTCGTCGAAGAAGTTTAGCCTGACAATAACGCTGTCCGTGGTTCTCTGCTCCTGTCCTTCCGTCCCGCCTACATTCAGAACCACCGCGAAGCGCTCGCCATCGGGTGCTAGGTCGTAAGGGTAGTTGCCGCCCAGATATATCAGTTTCTTTTGAGACCACACTTGGGGCTTTCCGGCAGCGAAGGAACCCTGTTTGCCAGCGTAGCTTGCCACCATGATGCGCCAATCCGGAGTTAGGAAGAAAAGCCTACGCCCATCGCGCGACCAGATGGGGTACATGCCTCCCCCGGTTGAGATCTGCCACTTGCCTCCCGGCCCCGGGAAGGGTCTCACGTACAGCTCGAAGTTTCCCGATTCATTTGAGGAGTAGGCCAGCCACTGGCCATCGGGCGAAAATGCCGGCTGTGTCTCGGAAAATGATGTGCGCAGGAATGGCTCTGCGTTTCCAAGCTGTGGATGGTCGGGGTCGCCTTCCACCGCCGCGGTCCAGATCTCCCAATGGATGTCAGCACCAAATTGAACGTACGCGAGCCGTCTACCATTGGGCGAGAAAGCACGTGGAGACTGCAACTGCAAGGTCTTGCTGTCCGATAGTCGTTGCGCTTCTCCCGCGCCGTCAGCGCGGATCCAATAAATGCCCGGGGCCGCCTGGCGGCTCGATGAGAAGACAATGCCCTTGCCGTCCGGGGTCCATAGTGGCGCGTTGTTCCGTCCCGGCACATGCGTAACACGCGACGTGGTGCCGCGTTCGAGGTCTTTCACCCAGATGTCTGCCCGCGAAGGACTGATTGCCAACTCAAAAGCCAGACGCTTACCATCGGGTGAAAGGTGCGGATTCTCGTACATTCCCGGAGTCACTTGCAACGGCTTAGTCTGGCCCGCGCTGTCCAGCCACCAAATCGAATAGGGGAATGAACTTTGTACGTTCGAGCTGACATAGACGAGAGTTCCAGTTTC
Organism: uncultured Acidobacteriota bacterium; assembly: GCA_963833345.1. Lineage (GTDB taxonomy): Bacteria > Acidobacteriota > Terriglobia > Acidiferrales > UBA7541 > Acidiferrum. The sequence goes on from CAWHXI010000002.1 coordinate 1,113,799, forward strand.
GGAAAGGTCGAAATCGCCGCCCCCATTGATGTTGCTGTTGACCTCCTCAAGCGCAGGCTGGAGTGCTGAGGTCACTGACAGCCGGCTGAGGTCAAACGGCGCGACCCACAGCGTGTCCTGGTGAAGGAAGAGCAAGTGCCCACTAGACACGTACCGGCCAAAATAGCCGCCACGGTGAAGGGTTTTTCGCTCGCCATTCTTAAAAGAAAAGACGTCAATTTCCGCGTCGTCATAAGCGCCACTAACGTAGACCGTGAATAGGACCGCTTGGCTTCCCGGGAGAACCTGTGGCCAGGCATGTGCCATCTCGCCTTTCTCCGTGCTCGGCTTGGTCAATTGGGTGGGTACGCCACCGCCCGAGGGAACTCGCCGCAGTCCTGACGATCCTCCATCGAATGCCACTACGATATTGTCATCGTCACCCCAGCTCCCGCCTCTGGGACCCGGCGCATCGCATAGCGTCACTGGCGCACCACCCTGAACTGTCATCTTCTTAAGCTTCCCGTCTGCGAAAAAAGCGATCCATTGGCCATCGGGAGAAAAGAACGGCATGAGTGCATGGTCGGTGCCAGAGAGTGGCTCAAACTGACTCTGGTCCAGCCTGCGCATGGCTAGATGCCAGTCACCGGTCGGCTCGCTTTGCTCGGCGACAACGATATGTGTGCCGTCCGGGGAAAGCGCCAGCTGAGAGCCTCTAAACCTGTTAATCCTTGTACCAGGGGCCAACTCAGCGCTGAGCCGCATCGGCAGGCGCAGTGGAGGAGTGCGAGTGACGCGCCACCAGCCCAATGCAGCGAGGACCGCAGCAATGGCAAGTGCGCCAGCCGTGAGCCATGCCAACTGCTCGCGCAACTTGCGCGGCGAAATATTGGCACCAGGCACGCCGACTTGTGGCCTCGCTTCCGCAATCCACTTCAATTCCAGCATCAAATCCCGCGGTGTCTGCCAGCGCTCTTCCTGATCTTTCGCAAGGCATCTCCGAATCACATGATCCAGCGTCGGCGGGGTCATCGGTTTGATCGTACTGATCGGCGTGGGTTCTTTTTCAAGGATCGCCGAGGCAACACTGAGTTGACTCTTTCCAGGGAAAGCGCGCTGGCCCGTCAGCATCTCGTACAGCACAGCTCCCAGCGAAAAAATGTCGCTGCGACCATCCAATTCTTTCCCTTCAATCTGCTCCGGCGACATATAGGGGAACGTGCCGACAATAGTGCCTTGTTCGGTGGCGGGTGATTGCTTCGCCGCTGCCGCCGTCAACGTCGCTAAACTTGACATTGGTCCTGCCGGCTTGGCGAGGCCGAAGTCCAGAAGCTTTGCTCCGGTGGAAGTCAGCATAATATTGCTAGGCTTCAGATCTCGATGAACCACGCCGCTGCGATGCGCCTTGTCCAGTGCGTCCGCAATTTGCATCCCGTACTTGAACACCTGCTCCGCCGGTAGCGCACCCTTCTCCAGCCGTTTCGCTAGCGTCTCCCCCTCCACGCATTCCATCACCAGATAGTCCACACCATCCTGGCTTCCCACGTCATGCAAAACGCAAATGTGCGGATGATTCAGGCTGGAAATCGTTTTGGCTTCGCGCTCGAACCGCTGCTTGCGAACCGGATCGGAAGAAAACTGCGCGGGGAGAATCTTGATTGCGACGGTGCGCTCTAGCCGCGTGTCGCGCGCGCGGTATACCTCGCCCATTCCGCCCGCGCCAATAGCGTCCAAAATCTCGTAAGGTCCCAACCGAGTTCCGGCGGACAGTGCCATTTCGCCGCAATTCTACACCGGAAGCAGTTGCCCGCTCCGAAACGCTTTTGGAGCAATTCGCCTAGCCGGAGGCATCCTCGAAAGGCTCACCCCAAAGAGCAAAAATGCGATTAATCAAGAGAAGTCGCGTCGCGTTTACGGGAGATTCGGCAGGGTCTAATCAGTGATTCTGGTCGGATGACGGGCTACCCGGACGTTATCAGCTCGCCGGTCGGGTTAGTACCGACAAACGCGTGTGTGTTTATCAATTGAATTCCACTTGCCTGGCATATGACCAGAAAGCTTCGCGGCGTGAGGTCACGGCTCCGCAAACGATGTTTACCGGGACTCGACCGGCATGTAATTTCCGTCCAACTTCCTTGGGGTTCGAACGGAGTGGAAATACCAAAATACCGGTCTTCCCTCCCAGAAGGTGGAGGTGTTGGATGCGCCAACATAGCGAACGCGAGGTGAGCTGACAGCTGGTGAAGAAGCTCTAGAGGATTGGTTGGGCGAGTTGGGCAATTTACGGCCCTTTCAAAAAGCTAACTGATTGTGGCGACGCGTCTTAGCTTTAGTGATTCCCCGTTCGCAACGAGGAGGCCGGGGGTTCGAATCCCCTCTCGTCCACCAGATTCTAAAGAACTTACGCGATTTTCGAGAAGCAGGAACAGCTTGTTTTTCGCTTCAATAGTGCGTTCAGGAAAAGCAAGTGATTGAAGCAGCACACTTTAGCTCGGGAGCGCCTCGTTACCGACGAGGAGCTCCGTGTGCCTGTCAGGCAGGACGTCGCGATTCGAGTCCCACCGTCTTGATGGTAAGAAGAATTGGGCCCTGATTCATCATCCACTCTTGAGGAACCCAGAAACGCTCCCTCAAAATTTTCTTTAGCACCTTGCCGGAGGCGCTGTTTGTGCCGTAGAACGATCGCTTCCAAGTTGTCATAGAACTCTCGCTCAAGGTTCAGTCCCGAACGCCGTAATCGGTAAAGTCCTATAAAAGGGAATGTCAAGAGAAATACCTCCTCTTCGGCTCGATGCCGATACTTTGTTCGGCATTCAGCCCAACTGTTTGAACGTGCACTCTCGATTCGAGAGTGGTCTTGCTCAGCGAGTCGCTTATTTCGTTCCGGCGTGTGAAGCGCAGGAACGTTTCCTCTTCCCTGTGGTTCCATACCCTTGTTGCGACGGCGCCATTCGTTTCTGAAACATCAAGCCTGACGGTCATCCACTCGATGAGTGGCAACGCATGGTCCTATCGGAGACTCGTGGCCTATGGCTTTCTTGGATTGTCCGAGAGGGCATAGGGTGGATTCGGAGACTCGCGTGTTTGAGGCACGGGCCTGACTTTTCCGATGGATACTTCCCCTCGAATCCGAGCGTCTCAAGAACCCGACAGCTACCGCCAGGAATAGTTCCCAGGTGGAATGGACTCTTTGCCAGAGACGCTCAAGCTGCTTGTTGTTTCAAATAGTTGGCGTCGAAACGTACCTCCTTCTTCCAGACGATCAACGTGATCGCGGCAATCTTCCTCGCCAAGGTCAAGCGCGCCATTGTGGGCTTCCTTCCCTTAGCCAGCAAAGCCTCGTAGAAATCGCGTAGCGGTCCAGCCGCGGTGCTGGCTCTCATAGCCGCACCCTTGAAAATATCTTTGAGGTCGTGGTTGTGATTGTCGTTCGAATCAGTCACATAATGCCCACCATTTTGTTGAGACCGTTACGATCTACTACCGTTGGCATCCGCTTTTCGGTCGGTCACTGCGTGTCTGTAGGCGCGAAGAAAAAGCGACGTGGCGAATACGTTTTTTGCCAGTTGCCTGACGGTACGATCTCCTCTTTGCCGGCCTGGATGTTCAGTCCGGAGTGTGCTCAGCTTTCCCTTGGTTCTCCCCTGATTGCCGTAGAAGCGCTCTTGCAGCTACGTGATCTGCTCAATGCTTTGCAAGTTCCCTCCGGTTGCGATAAGGCTTCGCTGAAGCCATCTCTCAAGGGAGGGAGTAAATGAAGCGACCCGACAAACCACTCGACCGGCAGATGAATCTATCGCTCCTCAGCATGCCAGCGGCAACCGTTCCCAACGACAAGCAAAGAGAACTGACGCAGGCACTCATGGAGCTACTGATCAGCGCGATACGCGAAGACGTTGAGCAACAAGAAAACAACGGAGGCGAAGATGAATCCGAAACTCACTCCTGATCGTCTTCGTCGGCGGGCCATTGTTTACATTCGCCAGTCCACACCCGGCCAATTGATCCATAACCAGGAGAGCCAGCGCCGTCAGTACGGCCTGGTGAATCAAGCTCGTGAGTTAGGTTTTCAAGAGGTCATTGTGATTGACGACGATCTCGGACGCACTGGGTCAGGCTTGGTCGAGCGCCCAGGATTCCAACGTTTGGTCGCTGAAGTCTGTACCGGAGAGGTGGGCGCCGTCTTCTGCATCGAGGCTTCGCGATTGGCACGCAACGGTCGCGACTGGCACCATCTGATTGAGTTATGCGGAATGGTGGACGCTGTCGTTGTCGATCCGGACGGGGTATATGATCCGGGCATCATCAACGATAGGTTACTACTGGGTTTAAAGGGCACGATGAGCGAGTTCGAATTGAACTTGCTTCGGCAGCGATCCGCGGAGGCGATTCGCGCCAAGGCTCGCCGCGGCGAACTGCAGCTTCTTCTCCCCATCGGTTTCCGTTGGAGTGCGAATGGCAAAATCGAAAAGGATCCCGATCATCGGGTGCAGCAGGCCATTCAATTGGTCTTCGGCAAGATGACCGAGTTGGGCAGCGTGCGGCAGGTCCTGTTGTGGTTTCGTCAAGAGAACGTTTTTCTGCCGGCATATCCTCATGATCGTGGGGAGTCCAGCATGGTCTGGAAACTGCCGGTCTATCACAGTATCCTTGGGATTCTCACGAACCCCATTTATGCTGGCGCTTACGCCTTCGGCAAGACAGAAACGCGGATCCATGTCGTCAACGGTCGTGCACGCAAAACAGCTGGTCATCACAAAGCGCGATCTGCGTGGATGGTCTTGATTCGAGAACACCATCTCGGTTACGTTTCCTGGGAGGAGTATGAACGGAACCAAGCGATGATCGCCGCCAATACCTACATGAGATCCGGAATGGAGCCGAAGACAGGCCGTGGTGGTCGAGCTTTGCTCTCCGGCATTCTTCGCTGTCGGCAATGCGGACGAATGTTGCATGTGAACTACAGTGGTCTGCGAGGCGTTGTGCTTCGCTACGAATGCAACGCTACGCACATCCTGCGGCGTTGCATTTCGTTTGGCGGTTTGCGCATTGACGAGGCTGTGGCTAATGAGGTGCTGGGCACGATCAGCGGCAACGCGGTTGAGGCGGCGCTCGAAGCTGTGGAGCAGATCCACCATCAACGACAGGAGCAGCGCCGGTCGTTCGAGTTGGAGTTGGAACAGGCTCGGTACGAAGCTCGGCTAGCAGCTCGGCGATACGAAGCCGTCGATCCCGATCAGCGATTGGTTGCGGCAGAGCTGGAGGCTCGATGGAACGCTGCCTTGCGGAAGGTGCGGGAACTTGAAGACAAGCTGCAGGAGTTTGATTTCGGGATTAAGTCTGCACCGATACCGAACAAGGAACTTTTGCTGAGCTTGGCGCAAGATCTACCAGCCGTCTGGAACCTACCGTCTACCGACATGCGGTTGAAGCAACGAATCGTTCATATTCTGATCCAAGAAATCGTCGCTGACGTGGATGATGAACACAGAGAAGTCGTTTTGTTAATTCACTGGGCTGGGGGTCGTCATTCGGAACTTCGCGTCAAGAAATACGATATAGGCAGGCACCGGTGGTGTACCAGCATCGAGGCCATTGAAGTCATTCGAAAAATGGCCACCAGGTTTTCGGACCAACAGATTGCGACCACGCTGAATCGGCTTCGGCTCCAGACAGGAACCGGCAACACCTGGAATGACAAAACGGTTCGCTCTGCTCGCTACAATCACCATCTGCCGATCTTCGATCCTTCTGATTATAAGAACAGCACCGTAACTCTGGAGAAGGCAGCAAAACGTTTGAATGTAAGCCCGACGTGCGTACGGCGCATGATTGCACAGAAACAGCTGCCCGCTAGCGGGAGTTTACTGCGGACTCGGTCGGCAGATTTCTAAGAGCTTCTTTTTGTGAAGTTTATATCGTCCAGTTGGTATTACCCACGGTGGGTAATCTGCAGTTCATCCAGTTTCAGCGCCTTGGTCAAAGCCTGCTGCGCAAGAGTTTGCTTCGAGAGCACATAGGCCGCGCGACCAGGGCCTTTCTCGCCTTGCTGTGGATAGAGCAGGATGAACTGCTGAATCTGCTGCAACTCTTCGATGAGTTGTTCCATGGAAAGATCGCTCCAGGCGGCTTTGGCCTGGCGATGCACATACTGCAGCAGAGAAATGCCCAGCATGCAGTAAAACGCATGGATGCGAATCTTGCGGTCGGTCCAGTGATGCATCGGTCCCCAAGCGAGCCACTCTCCGTCTTTCAGGCCGCGGAAGACGCGCTCGACCTGTTGCTGGCCGGCATAACCGGCCACAACTTGTTCCGCCGTCCAGTCCATACGGTTGGTGAGCAGCACCGTTCGGCCTAAACGACGCCCAAGAAGGCGCTCGAACGCGGCCTGATCGAAATCAAACTGTAGTCGCCATTGCCCATCGCGAGATTCCAGCTGATAGCGAATTACCTCGGAGAGGAACTGCCCAGCCAACCACTTCTGAATCTTGCGCGTGATACCTTCCTCGGTCCAACGCGCTCGAGGTTTATTCAATTCCTTGGAGAAGCGTCGCAGGGACTGCAGCGCGCGGCTGATGCTGGTGGTCAAGCTGTGCAGTTGCTCGGCGGCAAAAGGCGCCGAATACTTCAGCACCGCGAGGTATTCCTGGCCATGCACCAACAGCTTCTCGGCCACGGCCCGCACACCCGGTTGTTCCGCGCTGCAGAGCGGCAGCTGTTCCGTGGAGCGCTCGCGCAACTCCGCCGGCGCTTGATTCCACGGCAGAGCGGAAATCCATCCCACCCTGGCCTGTTCCAGTTGCACGGTGTTGTCCAGTGCGGCTGTGCCCTTGTCGAAGACCAGCGTAACGGTGTCGCGAGCAATTTGGTTTTGATCCAGCAAGCGCACGATGCGTGTTAACGCCACGGGGAACTCTTCGACATCGGCCACGTTACCCGGATAGACGTGGTGGCATAGGCTCAACCCATTCTCTCCGTCCAGAACATAGCTCAGACCCACTTGGCGCAGATTGTGGCGGCCCTGTTTGTTGTGGCCGCGCTGGGCCAGCTGGTTCCGCGTGTTGGTGCTGGCAATGTAGGTGTAAAAGTTGGTGGTATCGTAGGCCAGCAGTCGACGACCGACCAGTTGCTTCTCCTTCCACAGACCGAGTAAACGCAACTGTGCACGATCGAGAGGATCTTCCGCGGGAGCGCAGGGCTCGCTGGTCTCTGGCAGCATCTGTTCGAAGGCGTCCCAGAAGGCTTGCGAAGTAAAGCGTTCGGCAGGAAAACCCCACTGGGAAGCGAGGATGGTTCGGTCGTACCAATGGCTGACTTCGGTCTTCGGACCGGGATCACAGATGCGGTGAATGGCCGCGAGCAGGAGATAGTGGGCAGGACCGGGTCCGGAACGCGGAGAAGGCCACAGGGATTCCAGTAGTGGCCATACGCCGGACTGTTTGGCAGCCAGCCACAAGGCGCCGGGGAGACCGAAATCTCGCAAGGTGGCGGAGAGCGGGACAGGGGCCGTCTTTTGCTGAACGAGTTCAGCGAGTTTTTCGGCGGTGCCCAGATAGGCCTGATGAACGATACGAGGTTGGCCGTCGACGCGGGCGCTTTCGACGAGGTAGTAGTAGAGGCGGTTGCCTTTTTTCTTTTTGACGAGGCTAGCCATTAAGGGTAATACATAAACGCAACGCTATTGTTTGTCAAGCATAAAATGCGGAAATAATCGCAGTACAGTCAAACAATGTAGGGTAATACACATTCCAAGAAGGAGAAACCCGATTAAATCCTACGCATGGAATGAGTTAGTGGGAATGCGCAGCGTTTCGGGAGAGCACTCGCAGTAAACTCCCGCTAGTCAAGTCGTTCCGTTTGCACCGTGGGAGATTCCAGTGGAAGCACTGGAGTCGGAAGTGGTGCGAAAGGCGATCACCAATATCAAGAACCGTGTTCGCAACCCACAAACTCAGGAAGCCAGCGAACAACAGTCAATCTTTTCAGAGAGTTATTGAGGTACAGCATAATGTCGCAGGATCATTGAGACCGCGCAGTGTGACGGGTTTCTTCGAGCGTTGTAGCTGTCCCTCCACGACGCGGTACTGCGCGCTGTCGTGGGTCTCTAACCCCAGCCCGCTGTAGGTCCATAGTTGCCGCTTGGTGCGGAACCGATGAGGCGTCTGCATCACGGCAACCAAGTGAGCCGCTCGAAGCGGACCAATACCAGGAATCTGGCGTAGCAACTTCGTCGCACGGTGCTTCCGCGCCTCGGCCAGCAGCTCTTTCCGGGCTTGTTGGCGCACCAGTCGCAGGGCGTCGAGTTGTTGGTAGTAAAGTTCTGCTCGCCGGCGCACGCCTGCTTCGTGAATCTTGGCGAGCCATTCCGAACGGTAATGCGGTGCGTAGACTTGCGTCCCGGCACAGGGAATGGCCCAGCTCCGATACAATGCCTTGAGCCGATTCATGACGTGCGTTACACAAATCGAAATTGGTTGACACTTTTTCTTCCTTCGAGGCGGCAGGTCGAGAAAGCGGAATGTTGTAGTGCACATCAACTCGCCAGTCCTTGACCACGACCTTGTCCAGGACCATGCGCATGAGCTTCTGTTTATCCTCGAAGGAAGAGTGTTGAGCACGATCCGACACCAAAGCTCGAAACTCCTCGAGGTCAAGCCGGATATCGCCTTCTTGCTTTTGCTCGCGAGCCATCTTTTCCAGAAGCTCCTTCTCTCGATGGAGCGTATCGAGCTTTGCGTCCACCAATCGTCGGCGCTTCTGCAACTCCGGCAGTTCAATCGTGCCGGCCTGGTAGGCATCCAGAAGCCGCGTCATCTCTGTGTTTGCCAACTTGATCTGGGTCGCCAGCTTTTGCCCTTGTTCGCTCAAGCCAGCCTCTTCTCCATTCCGGTGAATCCTGCACTCCCGATACGCTTCTAGCACCAAGTCCGGATCTTGCAGCCTGGTGCTCACTTCTTCCCAAACCAGTTCGTCCAACGCATCGGCGCCGATGCATCTCTGTGAGCATCGCTTCTCGATCAGGAAGTGTTTCTTCGTTCCTGGACAAACATAATAATGACTGCAATTGGGATTTGCCGTATTGCTGCTGACACGGCAACTTAACCCGCAGTGCCCACAGCGGACGAGCCGCCGTAGAAGATAAGCATCCTCCTGCAGATTCCGCGGAGAGAATCTCTGATTATCTTTGACCCGGATCCCGGCTTGATGAAAGGTCTCCAAGTCGATGATGGGAGGAATCGAAATCGGGATCCACTCCTCCTTGGGCCGAAGAATGCGTTGGCAAGAAGGCCTCTTGTGACCATGCGTCCCTTCGATCGCTGCACAGTTGTGGCGGTTGTAATACAACGTGCCAACATAGGCCTCATTATGAAGAATTCGATCCACGGTATAGAAATTCCATTCCCGACCACCACCCGGCGCCGGAGTTCCCTGCAGTGTGAGTTGCTTGGCGATCTGGCGAACCGTCCAGCCTTGCTTCGCATAGAGATTAAAGATTCTGCGAACCACCACCGCTTTGTTCTCATCGATCTCCACATGTGCCGCCACACCGTCACGACGTGGAATGCGCACATAACCGAAAGGGGCTCTCCAGGTAACAACCTCACCACACCGAGCTCGGTAGAGCTTGCCGCGCCGATTCCTTTCGACAATCTTCGTCCGCTCAAACTCAGCTACGGCTCCGGTGATTTGGTGCATGAGCTTCGAGAGCGGATCGTCGGCCGCACCGCCCTCCAGGAAAATCGTCTTCACTCCGAATCGTTCCATCTCCTCCAGAATGAGGGCCTGCAGCACAAACTTCCGCGCCAGTCGATCGGTACAGTAAGTCAGCAGCACTTCGAATCCTCTGCGCTCCGCCAAGTCACGCATCCGATCCAGCGCGGGACGATCCAGCCGCGCCCCGCTGTAGCCCTCATCCGTGAACTCCTCGACGATCTCCATCCCATTCTGAGCCGAGTAGTTCCGCAAGGCTTCTAACTGCGAACCAATCGTATGTTCCTTCTCCTGCCTCTCGCTGGAAACGCGGGCGTAGATGGCGACTCGCATCTTCCATCACCTCCCTGGTAAGGAATTCATAAACCTCAAGAAGTTTCTCGCGATGAAAGTCTCTCGTCCCGCTCCAGGCCGGACGAGGAACGCTCTGTGCGCAAAGAATGAAGGGAAAATCCGGTTGCCCGCCGGGGAGCAAGCTGGCCACTCCATATCGGCGAACGCGCTCCAGGGCCCAGGAAGCTGGCTCCGAGTTCTTGAGTGCCTCGCAACGCACATTTTCATAAATCTCCCGCACGGGATCGTCGCGCGCGACGAATGCTTCTCGCCAGCTCTTTCCGCGGCGAGCGCAGTTTTTTTTTCAGTCCCCGCAGCACGGTCGTCCGATGAATCGCGATGCCATAGCGCTCCTGAATCAAAGCCGCCAAGTGCCCCGGGTCGATCGCGGGATTCTCCTTTTTCTGCGCGAGGACGAACTCTAGGACCTCGCCTTTCAGTTTGACCGGGCCTTTGCGGCCTCGCTTGCGCGGCAGGAAAGAACTGAATCCTAGCTCCTGAAAAGCCTGCTGAATCTGATAGAAACTTTCTCGGCTAAGGCCGAATTGGCGGCACACCTCGGCCACCGCGTCTTCATCGACCGAGTGGGCGCGCAACATCTCGTATTTGACCTGCGCGAAGTCGTAGGGGTCGAAGAAATCCGTATGGAAGAGTTCCGAGCGCACGGCTTCCGGATGCGGGTTCAGGGTCCCGGAAGCCAGCAGGGCCTTTCGTTTGGCCGGAGTGATCATGAAAGACTCTATAATACAGCCGAGATCATATGTCAAGCACTTACTGCACATGGGATCGCTACGGTCAATTCTTGCCGAGTTCTGCTTATATATGGCGACTAATATGCGGTTCACAGCGATTCTGCCCCCAGAAAGTGCGCACAATGGGTGACATATGTGCATTTATGTCTTGACGTCCTTTCTTTCTTCCTCCCCTCCGGCTAACCGCCATTGCTTCCACGGTCTTGCGTATAGCGGGTGCTTCTTCGGGCTGGTCAAAAAGCTCACCGAAAACGCCAGATGGGGATTTATGTCACGCATGAGATCACCCGCCCGAGATCCTTGCTGATCGTCAAATAACTGCGGGACAATTCCTTCAACATGCGCAGGCCATGTTCTCCGTGATACACCGAACTGAGCTTGCTCATGTACAACAGTTCGGCCAGCTTGTGTGCATCGATGCGGTCGCTCTTGCTGCCTTCTTTCAGCAAGGCATTCTTTCGCGGATTACACACCAGCAGTTCCGTGACATGCGCCTTCAGCAGATCGTACAACCAGCCAGCCCAAGTGCCTTCTTCAAACGTGAGGTGCACATCTCCACCCAGCCCGTGGATAAACTGCAGAATGGTGCTCGCTTTGGTCTCGATGACGCACTCCATCACCACCTTGCCGGCAGAATTCAGAACTGCGATCGAAATGCTTTCCTTATGCACGTCCAAGCCGATATATTTAGTGCTAGTCATATAGGGTGTTCCTTTCTGTAGGGGAATGAGCCAAGCACTCAAACCCTACTCCAAAAGGGGCGCCCTTTTATAATGTGTGGATATTTTCAAGTTACCGGTAAGACGACTACACGTCCAAGTGAAAACACAAAGGTGTCGACCCTTACTACCTCTGCGGGACCAGATCCTCAGTAAGCTCTGCAACTTGGTCGTCAATCAATCTGATTTCAATCGCCAAGCGGGCATTCATAGGATTCTTGGAGAATTCGTCAAACAGCAGATTCCGCTTGGTCTTCAATTGATCTCGAATTTTCTTTTTATCGATTGTAGGTGTTTGCATGGTCGGGATAGGGAGGACTGAAGCCTGAGAAGTGGTTTCTTTCATGTGAAAATCCTCTGCCGTGGACGCCTATATTGCAACTAACGACGAGTTAGGCTGCGCCAAAATCAACCCCAAGACTGTTCCATTTTGCACACTCCGCGGGGCTGCCACTGAAAAACGGTCGTTCCCCATCCAAAAGATGTTGGTAATGGTCTTAAGTGGGCTAAGTCCTTCTGATTAATGCCGGACAACTGCCGATCCAACGATTCCACTGCCCGGTAACCCGGCTACTCAAGAGTCGGCGCGAGGTCCGCTCGACGCGCCGTCACGGACCGGCTGGTGTGTGAGGCGCTTGGTGAGGTGCAAAACCAGATCGTCATCAAGCACTACCGATGCGCCCTCTTCCACATAGCGGTCGCGGTAGGTAACACCGCGACCATCGGGTATGTAGCCCCGCTTTACGTATAGCTTTTGTGCTTGCTTGTAGCCCGGATGCAGGCCAACGCCAATCCCGGCAACGCTCGAACGCCGCGAGATTTCATCTTCTGCCCGATCCAACAGCTGTGTAGCAAGGCCCTTCCGTCGGAATCCAGGGAGCACATTCAAATCTTGGATCTCTGGAATCTGTTGCTCTACAAACGCGCAGTATGTGGGCGTCCAGTTCACAGTCACGTATCCTGCGAATTGCCCGCCGAGAGTAGCCACGAGGCATGCGCGGGTACCGGCCGTCTGCTCAGCCAAATACCGCCGATATTGAGCCACAGGCTTGCCCGCTCCAATGCCCTTGAATGCGGCAGATATGGTTTCCGGATCACCGTCATTGAGAGCTCGAATTTCAACACTTTCCGCCATCTCTCAATACTCCCAGCCGATTGTAATTGCGTATGCGAACGTAATCCACAAGCCTGGTAAACGCTAGCGCTTAATCGGACGCGCGTTTTCGCGAATACGTGAAGGCAGGCAGGGTGCTCTGCGCGCGTTCGATTAAGCCGTTTGATCGGCATAGGGGCGGCGGTCACCCGCCGACCCCTGCCACACCACCGTGCGTACGGGTCCGTACACGGCGGTTCGAGATGGTTACGCTACTTCACATCCTCCAAATGCGGAAGTCCGAGCGATTTGAAATAGGCTGTGGGAAGCGCGACGGATATGGCCTTGGCGTGGGCGAGGTACCAGGGACCGCGACTGCTACAGGCGGTGTTGCGAGCCAGTTTTGGATGGATCCCCAGTGCCAAGAGAGCTGCCCGACGACGACGGATTGTTTTCCATTGTCGCCAGAGTGCCACACGAAGTCGCGCACGGACCCAGCTGGTAAGTGATCCGAGAATGCGAGGAGTTTCGCAGAAGCCGAAATAACTGCGCCAGCCCCGCATGTATGGGGCTAGTTCCTCCATCGTCGTTTCCAGGCTGACGCCCTTTGCACGTCGTGTGATCTCCCGGACTCGCCGCTTAAAACGGACCAAGGACTTTGGCGCGATTGCGCGCTTGACCTCAGGTCCATCTGTAAAGGTGAATCCGAGGAACTTCCGCTCCTGCGGTCTCGCCACCGCACTCTTGGACTCGTTCACTTTGAGTTTGAGCTTCTGCGTGATGAATCGCGTAATGCTCTTCATCACTCGTTGACCTGCTCGCTCACTTCGCACGTAGATATTGCAATCATCTGCGTATCGAACATAGCGATGTCCACGACGCTCCAACTCTCGATCGAGTTCATCGAGTACGAGGTTACTCAACAGCGGCGAAAGTGGACCCCCTTGGGGAGTTCCTTCCACGCTTGGACTGACTAACCCGTTCTCCATCACCCCAGCGTTCAGGAACGCTCGAATGAGTTTTAACAGCCGCTTGTCCTCGACGCGTTTCGCGACCTGCCCCATCAATTTGTCGTGATTGACTCGATCGAAAAATTTCTCCAAGTCGAGATCGATCACCCAGCCGTAACCTTCCGCAAGGTACAGCTGTGCTTGGGTTACTGCTTGATGTGCGGATCGTCCCGGTCGAAAACCGTAGCTGTGATCGGAAAACGTTGGGTTCCACCGCCGCTGCAGAACCTGCATCACCGCTTGCTGGAGAAATCGATCGAGCGTAGTTGGGATACCAAGCTTTCGCATCCCTCCTCCGTCCGGCTTCTCGATTTCCACGCGCCTTACCGGCTGCGGTATATAAGTCCCGTTCAGCAGTTGTTCCCGGATGGTGAGCCAGTGCTCCTTCAGGTAGCCACTGAGTTGGCCGACGGTCATCCCGTCGATCCCGGCGCTACCTTTATTCGCCTTCACCCGCCGTAATGCCTCCAACAGATTTTCTCGCTCACATACTTCCTCCATGAGTCGGATGGTGTTAGCTGGGCTTTCGAGTTCATGCATCGCCTGACGCGATTCGGTCTCTTCCCTTCCGGCTCGGCGGGCTTCACCCTTCCGTTCGGATAGGAAGTCCAATTTCTTTTGGATGTTCTGCCGCTTGTCGCGCTTGAGATCCATGTCCTACTCGCCTCTCCTCTCGTTCGGGTCTTCAATCACCGTTCCCGGCTCGGCCTATCTGTTGGCTCCACCTTTCGGTATTGGAGTGCCTCACTAGCTTCGCCGACGACGCGATCTACTACACCCTCTGCTGACTTCTGCCCTGCGGTCAGATGGCCTCTCGGCCCTCTCAGTCGCCGAAGCGACACAGGACAGATCTCCCGGGGTAATTCCAGCTGCCTTCTGTGCACAGTCGCCGAATCTACGCTTCGCATCTTTGATGGATTATGGACTTCGCAGTACGTTGCCCGCTCGTCCGACGCTCACGCCTTATATTCGGTTCTTGTTCATCGACTCGCACATTTGCTTGACGCTTCCTTCAGACCCCGCCTCGCGGCGATAGCCCTTGCGTCATTGCTAACCCTTCACCTCCATCAGGTTGGGTAGAGGATTTGCACCTCCTAGCTGCTGAACATGCCCGGCATACAACGTGGCCGCCCAGTTTGCGGCGGACGCGGGCCCTATGGGAATTCAATGATGGGAAGGAGCGGCGTGCGGGTTCGCCACGTGCGAGCGCCAGGTTGCAGCACGTGACACCTGGCACGCGGAGTCTGGTTACGGCGAAAAAGTATGGTGAAAGGGTGGTTGTAGAAGCTGGAAGAAGAGAGTTATTCGACGACCGGGCGAAGAAGTGCGAACCGTGCCGAGGCACGCGAAGAATTCGAATGGGAGAGCGCGCGTTCATGCTGCCACGGTGACCACGGGCGGCGAGCGGAGTTGGATTTCGGCAGCGGTAAGGCGCTCGATGACCTTCATCGGGCCAGCGCACTTCGGGCAGTGCCAAAGATCGGACGAGTCGTTGGTGGCGGAGACGTTTTGTTCCGCTTTCGGCTGTGGTGCCGAGCCGAGAAGGTGAAAGCAAAGTGGTAGGAGCGTGGCACGCCGCCGGTTGGCCAGAAAGCCGAAGTTGCGGATGCGCACGAAGCCTTGCGGCAGGATATGCAGTAGGAAGCGGCCCAAAAACTCGTCGAGCGGTAGAGGCATGAGTTTCTGCTCGTTGTTGTGGGCCGAATCGCGCCGACGAAACGTGACGGTTCCGTCAGCAAAGGAGACCAGGCGATGATTGGAGATGGCCACGCGATGGGTGTAGCGGCCCAGATATTGGAGTACATATTGAGGGCCACCGAAGGGGCGTTTCAAGTACACCTGTGGTTCGCCAAAACTCCAGCCCCCCGTGAAATCAATAACATAGCTACTGCGATCCACCACCATTAGACCAGCGATGTCACATTGTAACATTGGTCTTTCGAGAGAGTTTACAGGAACAGACGGAGTTTTCGATAGCCACAACCCTAGATCATTGCAACTTCGCGTACTCGTCCTTGGCTTGTTTCAGGAGGGCGAGGTTGGGGTCCGCGTTCTTCCATAGATTCAAAAAGGCCGCCAGCGTGGTCAGTGCCTTTTGCTTTTCATCTCTCGTAGCATAGTTGGAACCCAGAGCGACTTGCGCCGCCAGCCAATGCTCCTCCGGTTCCCAGGAAACAGCTCCTCCCCCCGGGATCGCCAAGAACTTCTCATACCAGGCGATGGCCTGGTCAGTCTTGCCGGACTGCTGGAAGGCGCGCGCCAGCGTTTCTGCGCGCGCCCCCCGAGTGTCATTGTTGACTTCCGCTTCCGAACCCAGAAGGCCCGTGGTTGCGGCGTCCGCGTTTCCCTTCGCCAGGGCCACCTCCGCCAGCAAGACCTGGAAATAAACGGAGTCTTCAGCGTTGCGGGGGTCAACGGACGCAGAGACGGCCTCAGCGAGTTTTTCCGCCTTGCTCACCGCGCCGGCACGCGCGTATTCCTGCCCCACCAAGGCCGCCCAGGTCACCTTTGGACCGAACTCACGCAAATGCGCCACCGAGGCATCGAGGTGCTCCGTCTGCGCTCGGGAATCGCCTTCTCCACCGGCAATGACGGCCAGCATAAAATGAGCCCGCGCCGCATCAAACACCTCAGCCCTCGTTTCTCGGATCTTCAATTCCTCCTCGAAGCGCTTTCGCGACGCGCCAAAGCGTCCGTGATAGAGATCCAACATCCCCATCGAACGCAGCCCCTCTGCCCTGGTTCCCGGACTGGCCAGCATGGACGCGAAGGCCTGGACGGCCTTCTCGTCCTGGCCCAGCGCGACCAACGTGAATGCATATTCGCGGTTAATGTTTCCCGATGTCAGCCATCCCGGCTCCAGGCGAAAGGCTTGGGAATAAGCGTCCAGAGCCTTCTGGAATTGCCCCAGGCTCTTATAAGCTGTGGCCATCCCAATGTAGGCCTCGGCATCGTCGGGGGCGATTCGAAGCAACTGCTCGAACTGCTCGATGGCCTCCGGCTGGCGATGATGCAGGCGAAGAACCCGCGCGTAGCTCCGGTGTACGCTCCAATCATCCGGGTAGCGCTCCAGGTAGGTCTTGAAGAGCTTCACCGCGTCATCCACATGCTCCTGATTGACCTCAAAGTTGGCCTGAATCGAGAGCCGCTCGCGGTCCGTCGTGCGAGCAGTGAGCGAAAGCGCCTTCTCGTACTCCGCTTTGCCCTTCTCGGGCAGAAAATAAATATAACTGTAGTACCCGTTTCCCAACGCGGAATGCGCCATTGCAAAGTCGGGATCGGTCTCCACGGCAGCCCGGAAAAGCGTCATGGCTTCATCGTGCTTGCCTCTGTGCCACTGCGACTGGCCGTCCGCGTACTGTTTCAGTGCGGTTAGGGAGCGCGTGGTCACCTGCGGCAACGGAGGGCCCGCGCGGTGAATCTGGTAGAGGGATTCGCCAAGGTCGCGGCGGATTTCTCCCGCAAGGACGTCCAGGGCATCAAGGATATTGTCCTCGCCGTAGGACCGCTCGGAATGTGAGCTCGCGATCTCGCCGGTTTGCGGGTCAATCAGTTCCGCAGTCAGCGCATACTCCTGGCCGGTGCGCGTGATGCTGCAAACTACTAGGCCGCGTATGTTTTCCCTCTGGCAGATTTCGCGGCCTACGGCGGGCGTAATCTTCTCGTTGGTGCCCTTGCCCATTCTTTGGAGCACTGCGGCTAGTCGTGCCTCTGGGAATATATTTGCCTGGCGGGATTGCCGCAGGCTGATCAGGAAGGCGGTTTGCAACGCCTCGTCGAAGCGCGGGTCGCCTGTATGGTTCTCAAAGTCGGCGATCAGCACGCTGTCACGCGGGATGAAGGAAAGTACCGCGCGGCCTCGTAGCACCCAGACGCCCAGTCCCGCCAGAGCCGCGAGCGCCACGGCCGTTACGACCAACAGGGAAACGCGTACTTTTCTTCCAGTCGCCGTGGCCTTCTCCGCTTGGACCTCGGGCGGAGTCGCCTCAACCCCGGCCATGGAAGCCGGCGTGGTCGCGGAGCGGTTTTGGAATTCAATGCCAGTTGCGACCACCTCAACCGGCATCACAAAACGGTACCCTCGCTTCGGAACGGTCTCGATGTACACCTTGCCGTCCGTACCTCCAGTTAGCAAATTGCGGATGGCTGAAACATGGCGAGCAAGGTTTCCTTCCTCGATGAAAATTCCTGGCCAGACTCTGTCCAACAGGTCCGCCTTCTCAATGAGCTGGCCGTGATTCTCGACGAGCACAGCAAGAACGTCGAGATCTTTGGGCGGAACGGCAACAGGCTTGTCGTAGTGGAAAAGTACACGTTTGGCAGCGTCTAGAACGAAAGGCCCGAAGCGATATATCTGCTGAGAAGACATGGCGTTAGACACCGTAAGAATTTGTTCTGAATTTCTTCCGAACTCTTACAGGACTCCCTGTGGCGCCTTGGGTTATTGATGTGTGTAGCTCAACGCTTCACCGACGAAAGCGCCTGAGAAAGAACGGACGAGGAGTCTTGGGGCGTAAGCCTAGCAGTCAGCCAGCCTCTAGGCAAGGTGTTTTTGTTAGACGATTGGATATTGGTCATATTTGGTATCTGGTTTGTTGTTGTTGTGCTTAGTTGCTATGGCGCGGACAAGGCAGATATCACAACGTCGGTGAAGCATATGATGAAAGAGATGGACCCCGATCAACCAGTTACTGACATCAGTAAGATGGATGACGTCCTGATGAAATTCAGGAGGGTTATCAAAACTACGTCATTGTGCTCGCGGTTTTGGCCGGTATAGGCGTGGTTTTGGCAGCAATCGGCGTTTTCGGCTTCCGTTCGCATTTCGTCAACCAGCGCGCACGCGAAATAAGGATCCCTTTCGCTCTCGGAGTTCAACTCGGTGACGTACTCGTGTTGGTCGTCAAGCTGGGACTCACTCTTGCGGGGGCCGGACTAGCCATTGGCGTTGCGCTAACGCTCGGACTCAACCGGTTCATGACGGAGCACCTCTGGCTTTTTCACTTCAAGGCGACGGATCCAGCGACCTATGCCGCTGTCGGCGTCGTCCTGGTGAGCATCGCCTTGCTCGCGTGCTATGTACCTGCCCGAATCACATACCTAAATCGGTCATCGGCCAAGTCATTTATGGAGGCACTTCATGTCCTCGACGCAACCGGCCCCAGTCAAGAAAACTCTCTTTACTGAAGGATTCTTGCAGGATCCATATCCTACCTATCAGCGTTTTCATGCAGAGGGTGGTATTCACTATGTGGACTTCGGCACCGGAGTCTGGGCCGTTTTCAATTACGCCAGCTGTATTTCAGTCCTTAAGGACATCCGGCTTTCGGCTAAACGTAGTGGGGCGCTCCTGCTTCCCCTTCCTGCTGAAAGACGGGCGGAGTTCGCGGAGCTTGAGCACATGCTCGGCTTATGGATGCTTCTCATCGATGCGCCCGAACACACACGCCTCCGCAAACTAATGAACAAAGGTTTTTCTCCACTGGTTATGGAATCATTGCGCCCGAAAATTGAGGCGATCGTTGATCGGATGCTCGAACCGCTGCGTCGTGCTTCCGAAGCGGAACTCATGCATGAAATCGCGCACCCTCTACCAGTTCGCGTGATTGCGGAAATGCTTGGCATCCCAAGCACAATGCAAGCCCAACTGATTCAATGGTCGAATGCGATTGCGACTTTTTTCGGGAGTCCGCATCGGACCCTTGAACAATGTCAGTCAGTACAGCAGGCCATACTCGCTCTCACTGAGTATTTTCGAGGTGTTGTCGCCAAACGGCGCGGTCAGAGGGGCAGCGACCTGATCAGCCTGCTTCTTGAAATAGAAGCGGATGGAGAAGTTTTGACGGAAGAGGAACTCTATGCACAGTGCGTCATGTTGCTTTTCGCAGGACACGAAACAACCCGGAACCTGATCGGCAACGGAATGTACACGCTGTTAGAGAACTCCGTGGAATTGTCAAAGTTACGCGAGCAGCCGGAAATGATTCGGACTGCCATCGAGGAATTGCTGCGATATCAAAGTCCCGTCCAATATTCATCTCGCGTTGCGAAGGAGGAGATAGAAGTATGCGGCATCAGGCTGCGCCAAGGAGACATAATTACCTCCATGCTTGGAGCGGCGAATCGCGATCCGCAACAATTCAAGGACCCGGACCATTTGAATCTGGCGAGGCTGAATAATGCCCATCTCGCTTTTGGAGCCGGCGGACATTTTTGCATCGGAAATCAACTTGCCCGTCTCGAGGGACAGGTGACGATTCTGCGGATGGTGCAACAGTTCCCTCGTATGCGATTAACGGCACAGAAGCCCGAGTGGGTGCCGAATTTTATTTTGCGAGGTCTAAAGGCCCTTCCAGTCGCTGTCTAAAGAATCAAAGAACAAAAATGTTCGGCAGGATGTAGTTGAGTAATGCCGCGCGGAAGCGCGGGTAGCGGCTTTTCATCCAGATCCAATGACCTGTCTCGTTGATAACTTGGATTTCTGAGAGGGGTGCCTCATGTCGGTGATTCAGGCGCAGACTTTTGCAGTACCACTTAATGCCGAACTCGAAGAAAAGACGTCACGCACAGTTACCCTGAGACTGATTCCCCTGCTTGCACTGTGTTACGGCGTAGCCTACATGGATCGAGTCAATGTCAGCTTCGCCGCCCTGCAAATGAACAGAGATCTTCATTTCAGTGCTTCAGTCTATGGCTTTGGCGCAGGTGTATTCTTCCTGAGCTACGCTCTGTTCGAAATTCCGGCGAACTTGCTGCTGTTGCGCTTTGGTGCGCGGAGGTGGATTGCACGGATCATGGTTACCTGGGGGCTTTTGGCGGCGGGGATGATATTCGTCGCAACACCGCGAGAGTTCTACGTGATGCGGTTTCTTCTGGGCATGGCCGAAGCCGGCTTTTTCCCGGGAGTTATCTACTATTTGACGCTCTGGTTTCCCCGGGAATTGCTCGCGCTTACCATCAGTCGCTTTTACATAATGGTCCCACTCAGCGGCATTCTCATGGGATCTATATCGGGACCTCTGCTTAGTTTGCAAGGACGTCTCGGAATTGCTGGATGGCAATGGCTTTTTTTGGTCGAGGGGCTCCCGGCAATTTGTCTTGGAGTCCTCGTTTTCTTTGTGTTGCCCGACGTACCTGCCGAAGCGTCATGGTTATCAGCAGAGGAACGGTCACGCATTTTGACCCGCTTGCAAGAAGAGCAAAACGCCAAGGCGAGCAAGTCGCATCGCGATCTGAGAGGCGCGATAGGCGACACTCGCATTTGGCAACTAGGGCTATTCACGCTGATTGCCTTATCTGCCGCCTATGGTTGCCTGTTCTCGGCTCCCCTGCTGATCAAGGACCTAACCGGATTCAGCAACAACACCGTAGGCTTAGTCATCTCGGCGATTTCCCTCTGTGCGGCAGCGGCAATGATTCTGAACGGGACGTTGGCATCTCACAAACAGGCCCCGTACATGAATATCGTAGTACCTACGTTCTTGGCTGCCTTAGGATGTCTGGTAGCGGGACTCTCACATCTACCTGTGCTGGTGATTTGTTCGCAAGGGCTCATTCCCATATGCATACTTGCTGTTCTACCGCCTTTGTGGGTCATACCCATGACCTTTCTCGATTACAAGGGAGCAGCCGGAGGCATTGCACTTGTGAATACGCTCGGCACAATCGGCGGTTTTATCGGACCCTACTACATGGGTCTCGTGAAAGACATTACGGGCTCATACAGCAAAGGTTTTCTGGGACTCGCCCTACCGTGCCTTATCGCTGCCCTCGTGGTGCTTAACCTCCGTCGAATGGAAATACGAACACGGGGATAGTTGTCCCTTTTGAAAGAAACGCCGCTGCCAAGGCTTGCCGTTAACGCGACTGGGCAAAGGAGCACAAGCTCCCGAGGCTCACTTTGATTTGATTCGATACTGGCTGGAAACAGCAAATGGATGTCTGGTGCTCAATCGAACGACGTATCTGATCTGCTGGGAGGTACGATGATCTTCAGAAGCCCGCACGCGGACGTTCACATACCCGATGTTCCTTTCCACCGGTTTGTTCTTCATCGGGCTGAAAAACTTAAAGCGATGACTGCATTAATTGATGCAGAGACCGATCGCATTCTAACTTATGGAGAACTTGCGCGAGACGTGTGCCGACTTGCCGGTGCTCTAGCTGCGCGCGGAATGCGGAAGGGGGACGTATTCGCCCTGATGCTTCCCAATGTGCCAGAGTTTGCGACTGCGTTTTATGGGGTCTTGGCCGCCGGTGGTGTAATCACGACGCTGAACCCTCTTTACACTGCAGATGAGATCGCGCACCAACTTGAGGACTCAGGAGCTAAGTACTTGCTGACTTTACCCCAACTGTTCGATAAGGCGGCAGTAGCGGCCGCAAAACAACCATTGCGAGAAATTTTCGTTGTGGGCGAAACAGTGGGAGTAACCCCTTTTAGCGCGTTGCTCGCAGAGGATCGCACGCCGCCTTCTATTGACTTCAACCCCAGCGAGGACCTGGCCGTGCTGCCTTACTCCAGCGGGACAAGTGGCAAGCCTAAAGGCGTCATGCTAACGCATGCGAATCTCGTGGCGGGCGTGTTAGCCGTTGCTGTTGCATTTCCCTTTGATGCGGGTACGACCCATCTGGCAATCCTACCCTTTTTTCATATCGCTGGAATGGTTTGTATCTTACACAGCGTACTCTATATCGGGGGGAAGCTGGCGCTGATGCGCCGCTTCGAACCAGAAAGTTTTCTGCAGACGATCCAGAAGTACCGGATTGAAGTAGCACCGCTCGTGCCTCCGCTCGTGGTGGTTCTCGCGAAGCACCCTGTTGTTGAAAACTACGATCTCTCCAGCCTAAAGCTAGTCACTTCCGGTGCAGCGCCGCTTGGAGCAGACATGCAGTGCGCATGCCAGAGTCGGCTTGGAACACCTGTCATTCAAGGCTACGGTATGACAGAAGCAGCCGGATTAACTCATGGCAGCATGCAGGCGATCAAGACGAACAAGGCTGGGTCGGTAGGTCCCTGCAGTCCGAACACGCGGTGCAAGATAGTGGATACGCTTACCGGATCTGAGTTGGGGCCCAAGGAACAGGGGGAACTCTGGTTGCGCAGTCCTCAGATGATGAAAGGCTATCTCAACAACCCTGAGGCTACGGAGGAATGTTTGGATCGAGATGGCTGGTACCATACCGGAGACGTAGGTTACGCGGATGAGGACGGCTACTTTTACATCGTGGACCGCCTCAAAGAACTGATCAAATACAAGGGATTCCAAGTCGCTCCTGCCGAGCTTGAGGCTCTTCTCCTCACTCATCCTGCAATCGTTGAGGCCGCAGTAATCCCAATTCCAGACGAGCAGGCCGGGGAGGTGCCCAAGGCTTTCCTGGTAACGCGAAGTCCAGTAAGTGTCGAAGAAGTTCTCAATTTTGTCGCTTCTCGCGTCGCACCTTACAAGAAGGTCCGTCGAGTGGAATTCGTCGAGCAGCTGCCGAAGTCACCCGCCGGCAAGTTATTGCGCCGGGTTTTGCGAGAACGCGAGCGGGGCCTAACGTACCTGGCACAAACAGAGTCCTGGTAAACTCCGAAACCATTGCTGAAAAACAAATATCCCTCGGCTATTTGGTTCAGTCATGACGCAGCGCCTGACGGGCCCCTAGCGCAATTAGTCCAAAATCCTTCGCGACGGCGTCCCTGTCATTCGCCAAAACTCTGGCCGACTAGCTTCGCTGCTGTAACATTGTTACGGCGATGATTTTGGCGAGGGACAGGTAGATCACAACCGCACTTGCCGTTGCGAAGGATGCGGCGCTCAAGAAGGAACGGGAGGACTCGATGGGAAAGAAGGGCTACTGGGTGGTGTGCTACGAGTCCGTGTCGAATCCGGTCGCAGTTTCCGAATATGCGAAGCTTGCGGCGAGCGCGCTGGAAGCCTTGGGAGGTCGCGTGATCGTTGGTGGCAAGCCTGCTAAGACCCACGAGGCGGGAGTAGATCAGTCGGTTGTCATCGTCGAGTTCGAGAACCTAGAGAAGGCGATAGCCGCGTATGAAAGTGACCTGTACAGGCCAGCCCTCAAAGTGCTCGGCAACGCCGCGCAAAGAGATTTTCGTATCGTCGAAGGCCGATGACAGTTGAAACGACGGTACCAGCCACGAACCGGCGTCTCACCGTCGAACTGCACTCAGAAGACAAAGAGAAAGGGCAAATAGCCCGGTAGTCCAAGTAGTCCAACTAGCCCAGTCTTCCGATAGACGTACGTCTTGGCCAGCCGCGGCCAATGGGCCGACCCGGGGCCGTCTGTTGCGGACACGATCACAGTATCTGGATCCGCCGCATCCACGGCAACGCCCACGAGGCAGTGGTGCTTCAATCCATCCTCGGGCGATCTCCACGAGTCCCCAGCATCGGTGCTTTCAAAGTACCCGTCGCCGGCGGGTGAGTAGATCCGCCCAGATGCAAGGGGGGAGCATCACCGCCGTATGCGTGTCGTACGGACCGCCACGAACGCGATCATTAGGCTCCTTATAATTACCATTTCCCACTTTTTTAAAGTTATTTGTTAGTTTTGACTGCGAGTTCGTGCAACGTCTGCCTTACTGATCCGCCCACAGGCGAAACAAAGGACTCGAGCTCCGCAATGGAGCTTATCCGGTCCGCTTGCGGCGGCTAGCCGCAAGTTTTGTGCGAACCTCCACGAAGTAATCATGAGCGTCGCCGCGGGTGCGGATGCGCTTGACGCGCTCGCGCACACTCGCGACATGCTCGATAGCGGCGACACCTGCTGGGGCCGGCAATTCTTTATCGGTTTTAGCGGCGAGGTAGATAAAGCCCGGAAAGTTGCGGTCATCTGCAATCGGGTCATTGGGACGCGAGGCCGGTATGACCGGCATATCGAGCGAATCGAGCGCGATCTGGGCATGAGCGGCTGCGACAGCAGGCGAAAGCGAAATTAAATTCGGATTCACGGTGCGCGCGGCAGGTAGAGATGCTAGCCCGAGGAGATCGGCGGCTCTAGCATCGCGCGCGGTAAGCGGACTGAGACCAAAGAGACGCTCGAGTGTTGCTAGCGGTGAGGTGTGATCGTAGACGGTGTGGCTCACCGTTCCCGGCGGGATCAACGGAGAGACGACAACGGCCGGGACGCGAGGGCCGTAGAGATTAAACGGAAAGGCATTTTGATTCGCACCGGCAAATTGCGCGCTATCGCCCGGTGAAGTCGCAGCTGGCGGCGCGGCGTGATCGAAGAAGCCGCCGTGCTCATCCCAAATGATGACGAGCATGCTCGAGGACCAAATCGGGGAGTTGCGCAGCGCGTCGTAAGTGGCTTTGATAAACGCTTCGCCGCCGGTGATGCCATCGAGCGGGTGCTGGGAATTGCCACCAACGTAGTCGGTAGTGACGCGGCCGTAGTTGGGCTCGATCCAGGTGAATTGCGCAGGATATTGGGGATTGGCTACGTCTTTGGCGAAATCGGTGAATGGGGTGACATTCCAGATGTGGATGCCCTGCAGGGCGTGCGCGAGGGTAAAGAGTTGGTTGCCGGCGTAGATATTCCAGTTCAAGCCGGAGACTTGGAAGACGCTGCCATTTTGATATTTGAAGCCATCAACCGCTTCCCAAAGCGCGGTTTCCGCCGTGGTTGGACTGTGGTCGAGCTGGGCGGACGAGCCGCCAAGCGCAAAAAAGCGATTTGGCCAAGTGGGGCCGGGCAGCGAGCAATGCCAGGCGTCGCACACCGCAAACTCCCTTGCCAAGGCGTTGAGGACGGGAAGACGGTCCGGCGTGAATTCCTGCATGACATCGCCCGGACTTGTGGAGCCCGCGGAAGTGGCAAAATTCGCCCCGAAGCCGCTGTTATTGATGCGCGGATATGGGCCACCGTACGGGTATGTCTCGCCGTGGCCGCAGAGCTGCTCGACGACGTCTGGAAACTCATGCTTCGGATCCACCTTCATGGGATCCACGGGCGAGGTGCCGACAGGATAAGAAGTGCCGTTCCAGGAATTCGAAGTGCCTGCAGGCGGGATATTGATGCCGGGGATTCCTGAAGAGCCGAGCATGTGATCGAACGAGCGATTTTCGAGCATGAGGACGAACAGATGTTCTATCGGTGCCATAGGAGATGACCTCAGAATTTCTTTCTGTCGAATCGGATCATGGAGATCAGTTCTTGTGAATTGGGGTAGAGTAGCGGGCTATGATTTGCCAGTTGTCGCCAGTCTTCTTCCAGACATCCACTAAGTAGAAATCGCCGCTGCGGTCGTGGCCAGAAGAGATAGCTTTTTGCGTTAAAAGTAGACTTACTACCGCCAGATTGTCGGTGAGTTTGCGAGCGGCGTGGTATTTTTCATGGAAAGACTCCACCTTGTAGGGATGTGGGCTTTCAGGCCGCAAACTGTCCATCCACGGGGCGCGAGGGATGCTTTCTTCGGGAGCGTCTCCGATGCGAAGCACGTACTCTGCGCCAACAAGGCGCTCCAAAGTTTTTGTGTCCATGTGCACGGCAGCCTCGCCAAGTTGCTGTTCGAGTAGTCGAAGCTCCTCGGTAAGCTGCGAGTCGGTATCGGCACGCGGCGGCAGTCCCGCCGGAGAGTTCTTGATTTGATCTTGAAAAACAAAGCTGGCAAGAACAATTAGGGGAGCGGATACAAGTGCGACGCGGAGCATGTGGAATCTCCTTGGGGCGGCATTATAACGCTATCCTTTTGCCTGTCGCGACCTATGCACCCGCGCTGTTCGCAATCCTGTGGTGCAGCCGTGAGCGCGTGCCTAGACGGCAAAGACCGTACAAGAAACGTCGGACGAGGTGGATTAGCTTCTGTGTCTTATTAGCGCGTACTGATATGGGCACCGGATCAACAGCGGTGCGGTGCTCAATTCCCAAGTTCAGAGTCAGAACTGGCTCAGTTTGGTTAAAGTCCGACTCAGCTATTCGCTGGACGTTCGATCTTCCGAACGTACTGAAACGCGGGCAAGCCTGAGGCTTGATCCGTCACGGCGAGTGGCGTATCGGAGATGACCTGTTCGGCGAGACTGTGCATAGCGAAAACTCCTTCCAGCGGTTTCCCGTCAAACGTCACATTGTTACTTCCCGGTTGCCTTCTTAACCCAGCCTCCAGTTCCCTTCCACATGTCGCTGATTTTAATGGCATTCGTCACGGATGGGATTTGCGGGATCCACAGTGCAAAATGGAACAGTCTTGGGGTTGATTTTGGCGCAGCCTAACTCGTCGTTAGTTGCAATATAGGCGTCCACGGCAGAGGATTTTCACATGAAAGAAACCACTTCTCAGGCTTCAGTCCTCCCTATCCCGACCATGCAAACACCTACAATCGATAAAAAGAAAATTCGAGATCAATTGAAGACCAAGCGGAATCTGCTGTTTGACGAATTCTCCAAGAATCCTATGAATGCCCGCTTGGCGATTGAAATCAGATTGATTGACGACCAAGTTGCAGAGCTTACTGAGGATCTGGTCCCGCAGAGGTAGTAAGGGTCGACACCTTTGTGTTTTCACTTGGACGTGTAGTCGTCTTACCGGACAATGAGAATCAAGTTTTCGGTAGCGGAATTAGTCGATTAACGAAATGCGAGATCGATAGAATTACTCTTTCAAGGAGTTGGGACTGGAAGAATTCCTTGATGATTTCCGGTTGAGAAACGCCACGAGTTTCTGAGCGGCAGACGGGACTGCGACGGCACCCTTGAAAATGATGGCTTCCGCCGACACATTTTGTCCGTAGACGCGCTCGTTGGCATCATCGTCGGGACGAACGGTTGAGCCCTCGAGTGAGATACCTGCAAATAGGCCTCGTGACCGCGAATAGCTGAGGTGTGGCGTCAGATGGGAGAACGCAGATGCGGCAATGAAATTAATTGTACTGGTAACGCGTCTCACGCTGGACTAGTCCGGCAAGTCGAGGGCGGGATTGCGGTCGAAGAAGTTCACGGGCTTTAGCTCGAATTCGTGCCAGACGGCGGGCATGACGGGATAGTCCTCGGAATGCGGCACATGGTGAAAACCCATGGTGTACCAGAGGACGATGTCGGTGTTTTCGATGGGACGGTTGGCTTTGGTCCAGGCTGGTAAGCCGTCGCCACCCTTGCTCTGGTTCGGATAATCGCCCGCAGCGTAACGTTCGTCCTCTTTGTAGGGCGTCGCCCAAATCTGATAATCCGTAAAGCCGCCCCGCTTTTGCGGATAGTCCTCCGGCACCATCAGGGACATCGCGTTCTCGCCACCCATGAGCGCGTAGCCGACGGGATAACCGAGGTAGTTTTTCACCGTGGGGTTGATGACCAGCCAGTTCTCCGGCTGCTCCATAGCCATGTGCGCTTTGGCTTGTTCCTCGGTCTTGGCAATTTCTGGCTTCGCCACCCACACGCTCTTTCGCAGACTGTCCGGCGGAAGCCGTTGAACCTGAATTTTCTCGCGCACGAAGCTATTGGCGGTGCCGTCCACGTCAAAATCGAGGCGGAACGAAAAGAAGTGGTCGTGGTCCACGGCCACGTAACTTTCAGCAAAGAATCGCCCATAGCGGCTGGCTTCTCCGGTGGGATCGTCGGCGGCGGTGCGGTACTTTACGGCTTTCGCCTTATCCTCGCCGGAGGTGCCCACGCGCACGCGGATGGTTCCGTCCTGGCGGAAGATCCAATCAAAGATGTAGTCGTAGGTGCCCGCATCGGCGATGGTGCGCAACACCAACTCGCGCGCCTGACGGGTTTCAATCGCACCGGACCCTTCGTGCCGCCAAGCCATGACTCCCGCGGGCTGCTCGAACAAGCACGCTGCCCGCTGCTTGATCTGGGGATTCAATTTCCAGTCGGCGTACATCTGGTCGAAGAAAACGGCATTCTCCGGACACTCACCTGGTTCCATGGCTCCGGAAAAAACATCGCCGAGTTCACCGCTATCAAAGTAACTTTTTGAGTACCAATGTTCGTCAGGATCCATGTAGGGAACGAAAATCTCGGAGAGGGACGCTTCGTAGAGAATGGAGCGCAACCGGTCACCATCCTGGTAACCAACATTGTTCAGAATGAGGCCCACGCGGCGGTCGATGCGGAAGTGGAAACTCCATTTCTGCCAGCTCACGGTCTGCCCATTTAGACGAAAGCCGGGACCCAAGGGTTGTTGCACGATGATCGGGCCGGGCACCTCGCGCAGAGGGCCGACGGAGGACTGGTCGAAATTTGATGGAACATAAGGTTCGTGAATAATTTCCGTATCAATGACGCGCAAAACTTTTTTCGCGTCGGCATCCCAGACGACGGTCAGACCCGAGATGAGGCCGTTATCCTCGCGAGCGCCCAACTGCTCGCCACATTCGACGCGGAAGAGGCGCCGTCCTTGCTCCTCGGGAGTGCCGAAATAGCCGGGTGTGTTGACAAAACAAAAGACCCTGCTCAGGTCCGTGATGCCTCGGCGCCTGAGCGCGGCCTGCAAGCCGGCATCGGCGATCACTGCCGCAGTAACCTCATTCTCCTCATCACGTACGAAGTTGGGCTGTACTCCCTTCACTTCGGTCCAAGAAACGAGTTTCTTGCCTTTAAGATCCACGACAGCCTCGAAGATGTGCTTGCTTTTCCAGACCACGATAAACGCTTCGCGAGGTATGGGCTGGCCGGGCTTCCAAGCCAGGACTTCTTGCTTTGGCGGTTCTTTCAGCTGAACCATTGGGTAGCGCGTATCCGCATCCACTTTCCCCGACGCACGCAATACCTCATAAGCGGTCCAATATTCGGGGCCAGTCAAGCTATCCAGAGGATGCTTGGGGTTTTGCGCTTTCAGACCAGGACTCAGAGCAATCAGCGTGAGAAGAACGGCCATGCCCAGCAATGCGGTTCGTGTGTGGTTAATTCGAGCATCAGCAGCATTCGTCACGCGATGAAGACCTCGTTCCAACAGACTCGGGGCCCGAAAGGAGGGAGATACGACGCCGGGTGATTGTACAAGACCTTCAAGCCCGAGCACAAACACGATTCAACGCAAGTCTAACTCCCATCTGGTAAGTTCGGATTACCGGTAACTTGGGTCCGACGCATAAAGCTCCGCCTGTACATGGTGCGTAGCCGCAAACCGCCGTCTCAAACTTGGCGCACTTTTCTGGAGAATCATGCCCAGCAACTTGTCTCCATCGACTTCTTCACGGTGCCAACTATCCGCTTCCAGGTCCTTTATGTGTTTCTGGTGTTGGCCCATGACCGGCGTCGTATTTTGCACTTCAATGTGACCGGCCAACCGACGGCGGAGTGGACGGGACAGCAACTGCGGGAGGCATTTCCCTTTGACCAAGCCCCGCGTTACATGCTGCGAGACCGCGATAAGATCTTTGGCGACGACTTCCGAGAACAAGTGCGACACATGGGCATTTGCGAAGTCCTGTCTGCACCACGGTCGCCTTGGCAGCGAGCCTATGTAGAGCGAGTGATTGGATCCATTCGTCGCGAGTGCCTCGATCATGTGATCGTGCTCCATGAAAACGCGCTACGACGAACCCTCCATTCGTATTTCGATTACTATCACCGATCGAGAACACATCTTTCATTGGGGAAGGACTCGCCGGAGCCACGAGCGATTCAGCCGCCGGAAATGGGATCTGTCGTGGCGCTACCGCAGGTCGGTGGACTGCACCACCGCTACGAACGGCGGGCTGCCTGAAAAGCCAGAGTCCACCAGGCTGCGCGCTGCTTCTCCTTGGGGCTCCGAAATCAGTGTCCGGACTGTGCTCCCTGCGCGGCGCCCGTGTTTCGGCGGATTTCATTCGCCAGACTCAAGCCGGGCCGCAAACTGCTTGGGCTTTGCCGTTCTCCTCGGGGAATGGCGTCTGAGATAGCTTGCACGGAATTTTCGTTAGGGACCGTATACAAGAGTTTTATAGCCATTAACATTGAGCGATCTTTCGCCCGGTGCAAGTCGGGCGCCCTCCTTTTAGCAGGCGCCATAACCGCGCGGCCAGCAAAACGGTGAGCACTAAAACGTCCGCGCGCTGCGGATGTCCACCACTCCCCACAACATCGAGCGATCACAATCGGCATTGTTAGTTTCAAGCCCTGGTGGCGGTTCTGCAAAGCTGCGCAAGACGACGACAGCATCCTCGGTGGCCGCTCGGCGCAAGGCTCGTGACAGCCGTGGCAGGTAAGACGGCTCTGTACCATCCAAGATATTCGAAAGCGCGAAGGCATCGAAGAACCGTGCAGGGCATGATTCCAGCCAGGATGCCGCATCTGACAGGACAAAGCGCATGTTCGATGTCATCGGCTGGGGATGCTCAGTGACTTCACCGAGGAGGAGTGCTCGCGCGTAGGGATTCGAGGTGTTTCGATGTCTGGCAAATCCCCTTTCGAGTCGTTTCCGAAGCACGAAGCCAAATTTTGACGGCAAGAAAGAAAGGAACTGCGGCGCGTAAACCGCGCGCAAGATAGCCCGAGACATCAATGTGTCAAAGCCTGCGCGGAAGCGGCCTGTGTCGAGATGCTTCCTCCAGAAGGCCATCTGTTCTGCGACATCCGAAAGTGCTAAGAAGGCGCGTACAACGCTTGTTCGCCACCCCACAAGTGGCATGAAAAGGCGTGCAAAATTCATCACACGCTCTGCGTCGCCCTTCTCGGATGACGCGCCGGCGGCGCGTCGCTCGGCATAGGCAAGTTGGACTGGATTGATATCACAGGCAACTACCTCGTGCTCCGCGGCGAGTCGGAGCGCGGTGTCACCGGCGGACGCGATGCAGAAGACCCGGTTTTTCCCTTGGAACGCCTTTCGCTCAATCTCTGCATCTTCGTACATGCTCCCAAAAAGCAGCCGGTGTTGGCCTCTCGATGAACCGAAGCGCCCGGCCTGCCACGATGTTTCCGACCTCACCGTGGTCCCCCGGGGATGGCACCGCATATCCAGACCAATACGAGGAAGGCGATATTCTTGACAATCATGCCGCCGGGGTCGTGGATGATATGGCGGGCCCACAAGAGCCCGTTCGCATTGAGCACGACGAGCAATGTTGTCTGCACAATCGCACACGTGCCTGGAGCAATTCCTGCCATGACCCACATGGCTAGCGCGGCCTCCGCGAGGCCAAGACCCTTGAGAAAAGGCAATCCGAAGCGCGGGCCCAGTCGCGGGACTGCCGTGACCACTTGGACTTGCGAGGGCACGCGGCCGAGAAGCTTGCACCATAGCCCTTCGTACAGCCACACGGCTGCGACACTGGCACGTATCACCACTAACGACGGGAAGGTGACTGCGAGACTGTGCACGAAGGTCCTCCTGAAGTAGCGCAGTCTGGCGCAAACGAGGACTGGCTTCTGGCTGGAACAGGGATTGCACATCTGACGTTGAGGAGAATGTGCTTGTGGAGTTGATGTAAGACGAAGGCTTCGAGAGGACGCCACAGAACGCGGGGATACAGAAATGTCCAGTATTTCGTAACCAGTTCTATCTCAGCCACATCGCCGGTGCTCCGAATCTGGTACGAACCTCCACGCGCGAGGATACAGCTCTCGATCCCCAAGCGCTGCTCAATAACGTCAAATTTGAGGAAGTGCGGTGGGTCAACCACGCTGATACGCTTGATCAAATGCCCACCGACGTATTTGCAGCGGATTATCGCTCCAACGCGGCTTTTATCACCCTCACTTCGGATCGGATGAGTTAACAGCGCCCGCAGAATAAGCGGCGCTCGCTCGGGAATTTCCTCATAGAAAAGGATGTGATTCCACAGCGCGTCTGCGCTGGCGTTGTAGTGAAGACGCGTACGGATGGCCTCAGTCACCGCCTTGGGTGCAACAAACCAACTCACGAGCCAATACAACCATGCTGCAACTCTGCCCGGCCGCGGAGCATTGGGCACAGATTTCAACAACCTTGCGTTCGCACTCGGACTGCTAAACATTCACTCCCCCAATTGGAAGGCCAGCGCGGCCTGCTTCAGTCGGCCTCCGCCGATTTCAGAATGTCGCACCGGGCTCGTTGAATCCGGCAACTCCATCAAGGCGATTCACAGTATCGCCTTGAACAGTCGGCGCTAAAACGGTCGCTGTTCCCCGCGGAGCGCTCCCGATGTCGATCAAAAGAACCGCAGTGACCCGTTTAGGAGGCCACACCCTTTTGTGAGGCCACGCCTGCTAAGATTTTGGCGTTTAAAGTGCCGCCGAACGCACCCGCAAACGCGCCAATCACGGCCGGAATGACGTAGATGTTGGCGACCATTGCGGAATCGAACCAATGACCCAGCACTGCCGGCCCAACCCACGCGCCGAGCCAAGCCACAATCCACTGGCCGATGAACCCGTCAATTCCCTTAAACAACTGATAGCGAAAACCCCAGTGGACCGCGGCAGCGGCAATCGCGCTGAGAATTACCAGGATCAGGAAAGACAGAAACGACATTCCTATCAACGGTGCAGCCATGCAGACCTCCTCTGAATTAACCATCCGGCGAGAGAATTCTGCTCTAGGAATCAGAAGCCGCGCTGTGACGAACGTCACTCAATATGGACACCACTGAGGGAAGCTCTTGCCCCAGCTACTTCAGCCCACTTGCACGGCCAGCATGGAAATGGCGCCTCGATCAAAGCCTTCCACGGGGAAAGTTATTGGCTCGTTGCCTTGTCTTGTTGCGATGACATACAGCAGTGGCAGAAAATGCTCGGGCGTTGGCACCGACAACAGCGCGTCGCTGCCGAGTTTCTTGTATTCGACAAGCTTTCGGTAATCTCCCGCAGCTAACAAACGCCGGGCGTCTTCCTCGAAGCGGAGAGCCCAGTCATACGGCTCCGAGACATCCACGCCCCAAGCAACCGCCTGAAGGTTGTGAACCAGATTTCCGCTTCCCAGAATCAGCACTCCGTCTTCTCGAAGAGCCGCTAGTTTCGTGCCCAGATCAAAGTGGAAGGAAGGCGGTTTTGTTTCGTCGATGCTTAGTAGAACGACAGGAATGTCCGCAGAGGGATAGAAACGACTCAACACCGACCATACACCATGGTCGAGCCCACGCTTCTCATCAAGCCTCACTTTCAAAGGGCTGAGTAGCTTCTGAACACGGCGCGCAAGCCGCGGATCACCAGGGGCTGGGTAATTCATTTGATTCAGTTGGTCTGGAAAGCCAGCAAAGTCGTGAATTGTCGGAGGCTTGGCCGCTCCCGTTAGTGCTGTTTCCGGCAGAAGCCAATGTGCGGAAATCGACAAAATAGACTTCGGTTTAGGGATGCTTTCGGCGATCCGTTTCCACGCCTCCGTATAACGGTTGCTTTCGACGGCGTTCATCGGACTGCCATGCCCAACAAAGACCGCGGGCAGTTTCTGATTCATTTCAGGCCTCCGAGCTCCTCATGACTATTTTGTGCGCAGAGCTCGGCATCTGCGGTGATGCACGTCACCACATAATGTGACCGGGAGCGTTTGCGGCGCGGCAAAGCACAGTTAGCCTTAAGGTGCATACGGGCTGCAGCCAGGCTAAGGCTAACTGGACAGCTTCGAACGTAACTGGAGCGGTTATTGCCGCGGAAAGATAAGCGCATGAAGAAGAAGATCGCCGTTGTGACTAGTGGAGGCGGTACAGCATGTACGTCAGAGTGCCGTGTAGCCAAGCTTCCCCTGTGACAGCGTCGCGCTTACTCTCAACGGACTCATCAAGCACATGTGCATAGTCACCCCCGAGACGAGCTATCTCTTGCTCCAGCCGAATTCGGACTTGAGCCATCAAGTCTTCATAGCATTGACTCCACAACTCGTCTCGATGGGCGAGAGTACCAGGCACACGTCCGCTCGTCGCCTCGACGATGTGCTCTCCTATCGCTTCGGCATCGAGCGGAGGTAATTCGCGGTGCCAGTAAATGATCTTGCTGCTGCCGCCCATGAAGGTCCTTCCTCACCCTGCCAGTGGTCAACACAGAGTATCGTTGAACAATCCCAAGTGCGACCGCAGCAATCGCAAGTCCGTGCCGTTTTAGGACTTCGGGCGACGACAAGGCGTGAAATGATTTTTATGGATTTGAAGGGCCGGTGAAAATCCTCGGTGCAAACGGGTCCGAATCGGGCTAGGGCCTATCCGACCATTCCAGATGTCTGATAACGCGACTCTTCCGGGGTGATACAAATCACATTGGACGGTACTTCGACACACATCTAGGTTTGTGTCAGAGCAGTATGGTTACGAGAGTTTGAAGGAAGAAGACAATGCCATGAAGAGGTGGAGAATTTCGAAGCAGGTGAAGCAAAGCGCTTTCCTAGGAGCGGCCTTCTTCTTGGCTGCCCAGGTTTATGCGTTTCGTGAATTGGTCTTCCTCGGAAGCCTTTTCTCGGTTGCATTTTGGCTGGTGGCTGGAATGGTTTGCGTGGGACTGCTGATTTTCGAGGGAGTGAACGCAACGCTCGCGCGGATTGGATTTCATAAGGCGTTCGAAAAAGTTCCTCTCGAACCCTCCATCGCATCGACGCGAACGGCGCGCATCGCGGGAGTAAAGCGTGCCATGGAGTTCGAGCAGGATATAAAAGTTGGGGACGTAGTTCAGTTGGTTAGAACGCTGCCCTGTCGCTCGTTAGAGGCCCACACTGTCACGGCGGCCCAGTCCGAGGCCGCATCGCCTTCATAGAGTCAATGAGTTGACGGTCACCCATAAATATGGGAGCATGCAGGTATGAAGACGACGCTCGAGATTCCCGACGCTATCTTTCGCCGCGCCAAATCCGTTGCTGCTGAACGTGGGATTCCGCTCCGAGCACTCATCTCGGAAGCCCTCGCTGACAAACTCCGGGCCGACAATGGCAGCGACAAGCCGTGGATCACTGCTTTCGGCAAGCTCCGTCATCTGCGGAAGGAAACTGCGAGGATCAATCGCGTTATCGAGGAGGAATTCGAGCAGATCGAGGCCGAGGATCGCCTGTGATCCTGGACACGAATGGGCTTTCGGCCATGGCAGATGGCCAATCAAGGCTGGAACCCATCCTTCGCAAGGCCGCTCAAATCGCTATTCCCGTTATTGTTTTGGGCGAATACCGGTATGGCATTTCGCACTCCCGAGACCGGAAGCATTACGAACAATGGTTGATCGAATATCTACCGAAATTTCGAATCCTCGATATCGACGAACGTACCACTATCCCGTACGCTGCAGTTCGGACAGAATTGAAGAAGGCCGGAACGCCGATTCCATCCAATGATGTTTGGATTGCTGCGCTCTGTCGTCAACACTCCCTTCCGCTTTTAAGCCGCGACCGTCATTTCGATGCAGTGCCCGGACTCAAAAGATTGGAGTGGTAGTTTTTGCCGTGTGCCTGACGTAGTTCAGTTGGTTAGAATCCCACACTGTCACGGCCGATTCCCTCCTCCCGCTCGCCAACAGTCCCAGAAGGCACAACCCAAACCGTATAACTAAGGATGCCTTTGACCTTTCGCAGACCGTTCCGTAACAGCCCGGAATCGAACCTGACCTTAGACCTTGGCCCCTGGAGAGCGGCACTTCTACGCAAAGCGCGTTTTTCGACCAAGTGGCGTTAGCTCTGATTCGTTGACAGTCGTGCACTCAAACCCGATGACGTTTTTCCGGAGTATTCCTTCGTGGTCGTAGAGCATCTTTTCTGAACCTGCCGCGGTCAAGTCGGAATTGGGGTCTGAGTTGCCGACCTCGAAATTCGGTGGGGATGGCCGCCTCTGAAGAAGCGGTGATGTAGCATGGTTGCAACGAGTAGATAGATGATGAAAGCTAAGACGACCGCGAACAGAAAACCACCAATACCGAATGAGGGCGACTTTCGTCCTTCAGGGCCCGTGGAATTCAAATGAGCTGTCATTGAATCGGCCTCAAATTTCTTAGCAGGAAGGGGCCCATCCGCGAATCGTGAAATTGGAAGTTGCGCAAGAATTCTTGGTAGCTTTGAAATCTAACTCCTCGGCCAGTCAAGTGCGTTTTAGGGCTGGGCAGTCCCCGCATTCCAGATGTGGGAATCCGTCGACACATTGCATTTGTCCTTTCAGCATCGGTGTGCATGATTGAGAATGTGTTGATCGCTGCAGTAGCTAATGGTGCCCGCCGCCCCCACCGCCATGGAAACCGCCTCCGCCGAATCCCCCGCCACCTCCGTGAAATCCTTCCCCACCATGAAAGCCTCCACCACGGAAGCCACCGCCGCCGTGGAATCCGCTCGCATAGCCGCCTCCTCCATAGCGCGGGCCGTAGTGGACGCCGCGGCCATAGTTGGCAGGAAGTCCATAGTGAGCCTCGCGGCCCCAAGCACTGCTAGAGGGGCTAAAGCGACGCGGGAAACGGCCACCATAAAACGGAGCGTAATAGGCACACCCTGGAGAATAGAAGCCCCAGCCAAAGGGACTGTAGAAGATCCCATCTCCCGGAAGAAAAGTGTACGCGTCAAACCAGGGATCCCAATACCAGCCATCCCCAAACCAGCCAAACCCTCCAAAGGAATAAGTCGGGGCAGCATCGGCATTCGCTTCCGCGAGATAGCCGGAACGAAGGCTGGTCCAGCGATACAGATCTTCGGCTTCCAACTCTTTTTTGTCGAACTTTTGGGTCTTGACGGGTTCAATCATCGCCAAGTTGACCATGTGTCCAGATTTGACCTTGATGCGCCTATCGCCGTCGTCCAAGAATGCCTGGCCATCTAAAACGCGCACCACATGCTGATTCTCGTTGAAATCATAAAGTCCGACTTTCAACAATTCCGTCGATTTGCCATCTTCCAGAATTCGCAAGTCATTTTCTGGATGGATTTCTGCCACCTCCACCAAGGCTTCGCCCTTATCAATAGACAATTGGGTGTTCGTCAGTCCCGAGGCCATCATCCTGGCCGCGCCGTGGTCTCCGAGCCGCACGAAAACTCCCGGAGTCAGCAGAATTTCTACTTTGCCGTCTTTAGTGGATAGTGTCTCGCCGGGATCTAATCCGACGGTGCCCACCGATTTTCCATCCAGCGATTGGGAACCGACATAGGCCTCACCCTCGACGTAGTTTACGGTTCCGGGCCGCCCCGGTTGGTGATCTTCTGCTTGAAGAGGGGTTACGAGGAACGTGAGGCTGAGGAAAATAGAAGCTGGAAATAACAGTGAATCTTTCATGACGCGCTCCTACCAGGATTGCGCGGTGTTCTCCTGGAACACATTAGCACAGGGCAATTCACTTGCCGTTCTGCGTGGAACCGAAGGAGATAGCTAACTACTAGGCTTTTCTGTGCTTAGCAGAGGCCCAAAATGGAAGAGCAAAGCCATTGGCCGTTTCTGTGAACGAAAGGTAGCCGCAGTGTAAAGAAAGCGAACAGAACGCAGCGCGAATGCGCGACGGAGCGGGCGGTCAAAATTGCTGTCCGATGTGTGATGTGGAATGCACCCCACATTCTTCTGTGTGCCGCCTGTTAAGGCTAAAGGATTTTGGCTCCGAATTTCTCTCCCTGAAGTACTTCCACATCGCTAAGGAAAGCAGTCATGACGTGCGCATCGAAATAGCTCTGCGCGATATGTTCATGAATTCGCTGGGCAAACTAGGGGGGTAGCGATCCCACGAGCCGGTATTTGTCAGTGCTGTCGCCGATGGGAGTCACGCATTTGATTCGCACCGTCCGCATCAATGAGCTCTCCCTCTACTCCTCGATTTTGTATTCCTCTATTTTATTGTAAAGCAACCGGCGGTTGATCTGGAGCCGGTTTGCAGCTTCCGATTTATTGCCGCCAGAATCTTTGATAGCGTTCTCGATCAAACGTTTTTCCAGCTTCGATATGGATTTATGAAAAGGAAGAGACAAGAGATCGATTTCCAGTTCTTTGGAGTCCCGGTCACCATTGCGATCTGATCTCGCGGGAAGGTGCTCTGGCATCACCACGCGGCCACGCGCCATAAGCACGGCTCGTTCTACCATGTTTTCCAGTTCTCTGACATTGCCAGGATAGAAATAATTTTGAAGCATGAGAATCGTCTCGTCAGAGAATCCGACCGCAGACACCCCGTTCTTATCGCTGTAGAACCGCAGGAAATGTTCGGCCAACAGAACAACGTCAGAACGCCGTTCGCGGAGTGGAGGAATGGGAATGCGAACCACGTTCAAGCGATAAAAGAGATCCTCACGGAAAACCTTCTCTCGGACAGAAGCTTCAAGGTCCCGATTCGTGGCCGCGAGTACCCGGAAATTGCCGCGAATTGTCTCGGTACCACCCACTCGTTCGAACGTCCGCTCCTGCAAGACCCGCAGGAGCTTTGACTGAAGACTCGGAGATAGCTCACCAATTTCGTCCAGAAAAATGGTCCCACCCTCAGCCATCTCGAAGCGACCTGTCTTGCGACCGACTGCCCCCGTAAATGCGCCGCGCTCGTGGCCGAACAGCTCCGTCTCAAGAAGATTATCCGGCAGAGCGGCACAATTGACGACGACAAAGGGTTTGTCCTTGCGCTGGCTATAACTGTGAATGGCTTCAGCTACCAATTCCTTGCCAGTACCGGACTCGCCACAAATCAAGACGGTGGAGTCGGTCTCAGCAACCTTGCCGATCATGATAAATACATCCAGCATGGGTCCGCTGGAACCAATGAGCCTACCAGCGGCGGCCGCATGACTTTGCCCCCCATGTGAACGCAAACGCACCACTTCGCGATTTAGTGAAGAATGATCCAGCGCTCTCTCCGCCGTCAGTACGATTTCATCCAGATCAAACGGCTTCGTCACAAAATCATACGCACCGAGACGAACAGCCTCAATCGCGCTATGGCTTGAACCAAAGGCGGTAATCACGATGACAGGAATCGACGCCAAACGGGGTTCGCCGCGCAAGTATTGAAGAAATTCTTCTCCACCCATCTGCGGCATTCTCCAATCACTGAAGATGAGGTCCGGCGTGGCGTCGCGCAAAAGCTTGACGGCGGTTGCGCCGTCATCTGCCTCCAAAATGGAATACCCGCGCGTACCGAGGATCTCGGCTAGTGTCTTGCGAAGGTTTGCTTCGTCGTCGACGATAAGAATCGCGGCGCTCATTTGATTTGGGCCCCCGAAACAATCGGCTGCTCAATTAGGCATGAGAAGCGGGAATGGTGATCCGCACGTTCGTTCCACGACCTTCCTTGCTATCCACCTGAATTTTGCCTCCATGAGCCTGCACCAGTTCGTGGCAGATTGATAATCCTAGCCCGGTGCCCGACGGCTTCGTGGTGAAGAACGGGTCGAAAATGTGATGGACTACAGAGGACTTCATGCCCTTCCCCGTATCTCGAAACTCGACACAAACTGCACCTCCGTTGTCGGGGATATCGGGTTGACCGGCCAGGGTTACGGAGAGAGTTCCACCGCCTTCGGACATCGCCTCGATTGCATTCTGAATGACATTGTCAAAGACCTGAGCCATGCGATCCTTGTCCATCT
This sequence comes from uncultured Acidobacteriota bacterium, assembly GCA_963833345.1. Taxonomy (GTDB): domain Bacteria; phylum Acidobacteriota; class Terriglobia; order Acidiferrales; family UBA7541; genus Acidiferrum. The sequence continues at coordinate 1,153,743 of CAWHXI010000002.1, forward strand.
GTAAAGAGACACCGTCCGGCGGCAGCTCGGCGCTAAGTGTAACGCTACGCTTATGCGCCCACTCCCGGAAGGATTCCATTCGTTCTTCAATCAGAGTTCTCAAATCTGCTCGCTCCAGATGGAGTTGGACGGGCCTGGCAAAGTTAAGCAATCGGTTCACCATACCGTTGAGACGTTCAATCTCTTCGAGTGCGACGCAGCAGGATTCCTTGACGTGCGGGTTGTCAACGTCGCGGCGACACATCTGGACCCTCAGGCGAATCGTCGCAAGTGGGTTCCGCACTTCATGCGCCACCCCGGCAACCAATCTTCCGAGACTGGCAAGCCGTTCCGCGTGCCTTAGCTGACTCTCGATCTGCTTTTCTCTCTGAATGTTCGCCCGAAGCGCCCCTCCTAAGCGATTGATAGCCTGGGTGATCCGCTGAATCTCTTCCGGATCACTTTCGGATTCAATCTGCGAGGCCAGATTTAGTTCGAGGCCCCGCAATCCACCTTCGATCTTGAGAACTCCTACTTGTAAGTTACGGATCACCAATAGTGTCAAGAGGACGCTAGCCAAAGCCGCGATACCCAGCCCAACGGTGATCAGATAAGCCCTGAATCGATTCGCACCGGGGAGTGCGCTGAGACGCTTGACAGTCCACGCACTGCCAACGACTGTATAGCCGTCACGAATGGGAACGGCTTCGATCAGGACAATATTGCCAGCATTGGAGAGAACCCGCTCGGAAGCTTGACGAGTGTCAGCCGCGCTTTTGGCAACGTTAAGGATCACCTTTCGCTGGTCGCCCGGAGAATTTTCATAAGGCGGATTTTCGGAAGAACCATCACCGGCCGAGAAGAGGTCTCCGAAGAGCGTGTCCCCTGCTTTAGCATAAAAGCCGCCTCTAACGCCCTCAATATTTTGCAATACAACCCGACTCAAAAGTGCGATTACTTCGCGCGAGGATGCCGCCGCTGGATTGTTCAGTGGAGGCGGTTCATTGTTCTGGCGCGAGAATTCTGCTTTATCGTCATACTCACGCGCCAAGTTTTGAGTAATCGCGACGAGTTGTTTTTTCTCGCCGCTCAGGACCGCGGATTTTGTGTATTGCAGGGTCGCAAAGGCGGCAAAAAGGACAGAAAGAAAGAGAACGAAGACAAGAGTCCCCAAAAGCGTGATCTGCCAGCGGAAACTGAGCTTCGAGAGCGGAAGTCTCGACACCAGCGTGTCACCCCTTTCCACTCGTTCTATCATATCAATTCCATCGCAGGGCTATTCTACCGGTAATGCCAGATTAAACTTGCTGTGAATGATCGGCATGGGTCATGTAATGCTGAGAATCAGCAGCGTGGACCACATACCAATTTCGATAGATATGTTCTGCAGCAACGGTTGCATCGATTCCTGCTTGCACCAGTTCGGTCGCATCCTCGTGTGATCCACGCTGGTACATCCGGCGGGCTTCCTGATAAAAAGCGTCGCCCCACCCAACGATCCTCCTGACTTGGGTGCGGTCCTCCAAAGGAAGTGTCCCATTCTCCAGAAGCCAATGAACCCGAGCAAGAACTGCTTTAACTGCGTTTAGATCATCCTGAACACGGCTCGGGCTCTCGCAAGTGTCTATGTGCACCGGGGGATATGGAACAAGAGATGGGCAACTCGTGTCCGAACGAAGCGCTCTAGAGATAACGCCATCAACAACGCGGGAGAGGCATTCAGAACTAGTGGCGAATTCAAAGGCTCCCTCAAAATCCTGTGCCGCATGCCGCGAGAGTGCTTGCTCGTAAGTATGACTAGCTTCCTCGTGCATCTGGCTCATACCGTGAACCTGACGCTTCATGATATTCAGATACGCTAGAATTGCCTGAATTCGATGCAAGCTGCCATAAGCGCGCTCAATCGCGGAGGTAGCATCGCTTCTCGTGGCGCGCAATACGGGTTGGGAATGCTGGTGAGGATGTTCAGTCGAAGCGGACCGTAACTGCCGAGCTTTGGTGGCCACTTCATCAAGGAAGCGACCAAGAATCTCCGGACGACTCCGCGTCTGCAAACCAGTTACCGAGGGCGTCACTCCCTCGGTGATTTGAGGGAGGGCCAGGGATGCCGTCGTGTTCGGGGTGGCATTCAACAGCATCCCTGGTTTGCCTAGGCGCACGGGGGCCGGCAAACTCGCGGATCGGTTCGAGTCCAAGTTCGTGAAGTGTGCGGATGTTAGAAACTGTTGACCATTGGTGCCGGATCGGAGATCACCAGTGATTTGGATTCTTGAGTTGAGTGTGACGAAAGCTGCGCCGAAATCCGGATGGTCCACGGAAAAATGAACTGCCTCTCCGCTGTCAAGGACGAAGCCCTGTACACGCTCATTTGCGTCGCGCAATAATTGAATGATTGTTCCGTAGAGAGTTTGCATCCGGACCTCCAACGAGCGCCAGCGCCAAAAGCGCGTCACGTGTCCTTCCGCCGGAACGAGGACGCTAAGGCCCACTCCAGTCCCTAGTCAGGCGAAAAACATGAAGTAAGCGGCGGTCACTCCAAAAAGCAAGGCGAACCGAAATGTGCCGTAAGCATAAATTCTGGGCATCCGTCCTGCTCCTCAACTCTGATCTATCCGCGAAACCAGGAGACAAACGCTGAGGCGTTCTTACCACCTGCAAACCGAATTCCATTGCTCAGGGTAACTCGGCAGCACCCTAAGTCCTTATGGTTCATCAACCAACACTACGGCCGGTAAATTGAGATTGGTGTGCTAAACAAATATGTGCACAGACCGAACAGTTCGTGTAAAGAAAATAACCGATCGGCTTTGAGCCGAGCTGACTGTCGGGAACTGCTGACTGCTGGGCAGAGAGCAATGCTTTTGCTCGCCGGAGTTGTGTAGAATCAGCACAAAATTTGTGAAAAAACCGAACACGCAGACCGTGTTTCTCCACCGGCACGTGGGTTGTGAAAATATCATTGTACGCAACCTCGAAATGTCCACCGAATCTCTTTCCGGCTGCAAATGCTTTTTTTACCGTCGTTTACGCCCAAGCTTCTCTTCTTTTTCTTCGCTCAGTCTCGGGCACTCTCATAAGAATCAAATCTAATGCAATTCTCTCGTGAGTTGGACTTGGAACTGCATACTGGCAGTGAGTTCAACCGGAGCATGCGTTATTCACTGACTGGGAGTGATGCTTTGAATTGCAGTCCGCGTTATATCCATCGGGACTCTGGTCCCTCAAGCGGTCCGCTAGCGGGGGAACGCTCTTTAGCGCATCAGCAACTCTTTGCCTGGGGTCAACTGCAAGGCACCGTATTGAGGCTTGACCAACCGCGAAAGCCCGGAAGGGATCTTATTGGATGCTTACCTCTCGACCTTTTGCCAGCCGAGTCGATTCCCAGGGGACACACACAATCGTAAAAGCCCATTCTGTGATTTATTCCGTTTCTTCGAACATGACTAAGTCGAGAGAAGGCAATTTCTGCTTGGGTTACGCAGGTGTACGATCTTCAAGATGAGGAAGGTTTGGCTCTGCCATGGGAGTTTTAGGATGCGCGATGGAGAGACCTCCGGCAGGCAACAATGCCGCAACAAGATTTCGGCTTCAATCCGAGAGTCTGAGCGATGCTGTATGCGTCGCCCCGAAAAATGCGGGCCCGTTAGCCATGGCGCCCTCGCGAACTACGGAGCATCCAAGTTTATGCTTTCGTCTCTTAGTTGGGCCATGGAATCTACTGAACGCGGTAACTATGAAGATGGAATATTGTGGTAGGTACCTGGAGTGTGAGAGCTGACCTGACGCTTCTCGCCGGGACGTCCCAATAGGGGTGAAGTTTTTCAATGCCAACGTTTTCGTTGCGACATCCATATTTCATAATTGTCCTCTGCTTATTTATCTGCGTGCTCGGCATAACCAGCATTGTCCAAATGCCGGTCGACATGTTCCCGCCGATCAATATCCCTGTCGTGCTGGTCGCCACATTCTACAACGGCATGCCGCCAGAGCAAATCGAGGCAGACGTCACCGATACATTCGAACGGTTCTTCACCCTGGGCAGCGGGATCGACCACATGGAATCTCGTTCGATGTCGGGAGTCAGTCTGATCAAGATTTATTTTCAGCCTGGCACCAACGCCAATGCGGACGTGACGCAGATCTCCAACCTTGCGATGGCTGACTTGCGTCGCCTGCCGGAAGGGACTCTGCCACCGGTTGTCATGAAGACGGACGCCTCAAACCTTCCCGTTTGCCTCTTGACGGTCGAGGGCCAGGGGTTAAACGAAACTCAGCTGCATGATTATCTGCAATACCAAATCCGAAATCAGATCGCAAACGTTCCCGGCGCAACCGTTCCTCCGCCTTATGGCGGCAGGTACCGACAAATCATGATCTACGTCGACCCGCGCAAGCTGCAGGCCCACAATTTGAGTCCGATGGACGTAGTGCGGGCCACGAACGATTCGAACTTGATTCTGCCTGCAGGCGACCTGCGCCTGGGCCTGACAGACCAGAATATTTACACCAACGCACAGATTCCAAACGCGGCAGCATTGAACGGAATCCCGTTGAAAACCGAAGGACAGAAATCGGTATTCATCGCAGATATCGGTGACGCCGTGGACGGCTCCTACCTCCAATACAATATTGTCCGTGTCAACGGGCAGAACTCCGTTTATGTGCCGATCCAAAAGCAAGGCGGTGACACGAACACGATTGCTGTAGTGAGTGGGATTCGCAAGGCGATACAGACTCTGCGCGATATTCCCACGCAACTGAAGACGCACGTGGTGTTTGACCAATCCGTGTTCGTCAAGCAAGCGATCTCGACGGTGATGCGCGAGGGGGGCGTCGGAGTCCTTCTTACGGCCGTCATGATCTTGGTTTTTTTGGGAAGCCTCCGGGCGACAGCGGCAGTTTTTCTTTCCATTCCTCTTTCTGTCCTGATCGCGTTTTTCATACTCCACGGAGCGGGCCGGTCGATCGACAGCATGGTCTTAAGCGGCTTGGCCCTCGCATTCTCCCGCCTCATTGATGATTCCGTCGTCGTTCTCGAAAATGTCTATCGCCACATCGAACTTGGCGAGGAGCCACATATTGCCGCAATTCACGGCGCCAACGAAGTAGCTTTGGCGGTGCTTGCCATTATGCTCGTCGCGGTCGTCGTATTTTTTCCCGTGACATTTCTTTTTGGAGTAAGCAAATATTTATTTACTGCTCTCGCCCTTGGCGTCGTGCTTGCGCTTTTCGCCTCGTATTTCTGCGCAGTGACCGTGGTGCCGCTCTATTGCGCGCACGTTCTCAAATCCGTACCGGCGCATGGAGCAGGGCCGCTGAAGAAATCCTGGGGCGCAAGATTCCACGCCGGCTTCAACGCGAAGTTTGACAAGATGTTAGATGTGTATGAAAAGTGGGTCGCTAAAACTCTAGATCATCCACGTAAAGTGGTTATCGGATTTGTGGCCATGTTTTTGATGAGTTTCCTGCTCTTCCCCCTCATCGGTGTTTCATTTTTTCCTCGAACGGATGCGGGCCAGTTCGTGATCAATGTGAAGGCTCCCACCGGGACGCGCGTGGAACTGACCGAAAAGTACGTGAAGCGTGTGGAGGGAATTGTCAGAGAAGTTGTAAAGCCCGAAGAATTGGACACAGTTGTCTCGAATATTGGGGTCATGGCGGATCTCTCAGCGCTCTTTACTCCGAATTCAGCGATGCACACCGCGTTCGTTCAAGTCGGACTGAAGGAAGATCACAAGGTCAGCAGCTTTAAGTATATGGACGAAGTCCGCGCGCGCATCGCGAGCGAACTACCTGAGCTGCGAACATACTTTCAATCGGGTGGATTGGTGGACTCCGTACTCAACCAGGGGATGCCCGCTCCCATTGATGTGCAAGTGAGCGGAATGGACCTGCGAAGAAGTGCTGTGATTGCCCAAGACCTCGCCCGGCAGATCAAAGCGCTGCCGAGCGTGTCAGACGTGTACGTACCCCAGGACATGGACTACCCTGCGCTCCATGTAAATGTTGATCGCGTGCGAGCTGCCGAACTCGGGCTCACGCCCAAAGAGGTAATCAGCAACGTGATTACGTCGCTGACCTCTGATGTGATGATCGCGCCGAGCTACTGGGTCGATCCAAAAAACGGCAACAACTATTTCGTGACTGTGCAGTATCCCGAGAATGAAGTGAAGTCCATAGAGGATCTGAAGACGATGCCGCTGCGGGCGCCGGATCGGAAAGCTCCCACGTATCTGGACGAGGTTGCTAACGTGACCCCTATTCTCACCCCCACAGAAGTTGACCATTACCAATTGCAGAGGACAATCGATGTATACGTGGCGCCAAAGGGTGAGGATATTGGAGGTCCTGCGAAACAAATCTCAAGGATCATTTCGCAAACCGACCTACCCCCAAACATCCGCGTGAACATCAGGGGCTTGGTAGTAACAATGCGCTCTTCGTTTAAGAGCTTTGGCTTAGGGCTATTGCTTGCGGTGTTGCTCGTTTACCTTATCCTGGTCGCACAATTCAGGTCTTTTGCTGATCCGTTCCTCATCGTGCTGGCAGTTCCGACAGGGCTTATCGGGGTGATTTTGACGCTGGTCTTCACGGGCACGACTCTCAACATTCAATCGCTCATGGGAATTGTAATGCTGCAGGGCATGGTAGTTTCGAACAGCATTCTGATCGTGGACTTTGCGAACGTGCTCCGCGGCGAAGGACGCGAACTGCGCGATGCCGTCGTCCAAGCCTGTCGGATTCGGCTGAGGCCAATTTTGATGACGTCGCTTGCCACCGTAGTTGGATTGTTGCCGATGGCATTCAAGATCGAAACGGGGAGCGAAGCCTATGCACCGCTCGCCCGAGCCATTATCGGTGGGCTAATGTCATCGATTATTCTTACGATTTTTGTGGTTCCAGCTGCATATTTGTTGATGTATCGCCATCGAGAGCAGGCCGGGGCAGTCGCTGTGCAGGAGGAGGCCCACTGAGACCAAATAACCATAGTAGGTCGAAAGCCATGGTGGGCAGGATGAAGCTCATTGAGGGAATCTTTTTCCAATTCTGGTTGGATATACACCGGCGGTAAAAGAATCTTTGGCTTAAGTCGGAGTAGAACAAGGTTTGAGTCCAGGAGAGTTCCATGACTGAGTACGGATTGAGTCCTGCCAACTTGGAGCAATTGCGCCGGATCAGCACGTGCGTTGTTGCAAGCGCGGTTGAAACTTTCCGAGTGCGACTATCGAATTCAGGATTCGCTGATTCCAGCATCAGTTGTATGTTCAAAAACCGCTTGCCAATTATAGGTTATGCTGCAACGGCTAGAATTCGAACCACGAATCCCCCAATGGTGGGCCGGGGTTACTACTATGAACGTACCGATTGGTGGAACCACATTCTCAGCATTCCTGCGCCTCGGGTTGTAGTGATCGAAGACGTGGACAACCCGGCCGGATTAGGCGCATTCATAGGTGAAGTGAACGCAAATATTCTTCTCGCTCTGGGATGCGTTGCACTCGTGACGAACGGCTCGGTCCGGGATGTTGAGCACGTTGGGTTGACCCGTTTTCAGATGTTTGCGGGCAGCGTGTCGGTATCACACGCGTATGCCCATGTCTTCGATTTTGGTGGAACGGTCGAGCTAGGGGGCTTGAAGATTCGGCCTGGTGATCTGATCCACGGGGACCGTCATGGAGTTCAGACGATCCCATTGGAAATTGCTAATAATGTTCCGGCCGCTGCGCATGAAATCCTGCGCAGGAGGCAGCATCTGATCGGGCTATGCCGCGCAACCGACTTCTCTCTCGAAAAGCTCCGCGAGGCAATCCATGAACCGGACCTCAAATCATGAAAACAATAAACTACCCAGAAACTACTTCGAATTCAATTCTGAGGGATATTCTGACGAGGAATAGTGCGGTGTGGCCACAGAACTGGCATGAATTCTACGGGAAGAACCGTGGACTATGGGTGACGCTCTTCTTGTCCGCGGTCCTTATCGGGGGCTGTGGATCTCCGCGTGCGGCGAAGCCAGAGGATCCGGCCGATGCCCCGAAAGTGGCAGTTGTCCGGGCTGCACGGAAAGATCTCTCCAACACTTTACAAATTGCTTCGGAGCTTTTGCCGTTTCAGGAGGTCAACGTTTATGCGAAGGTATCAGGTTATATCCAGAAGCTATATGTGGATTGGGGTACACATGTGCGTCGAGGACAACTGCTCGCGGTCCTTGAAATCCCCGAGCTTCAACAACAGCTTGAATTAGATGAGGCCGCGGTCCAGCGTAGTCGGCATGATCTGACGCGCGCTAAGGAAGACTTGATTCAAGCGAATTCCAGGTACCTGGTCGCGGACCTAACTTATAAACGACTCTCAACTGTGATGCAGACACGGCCCGGCTTGATCGCCCAAGAAGACGTGGATGTCGCAGATGGGAAGAACATCGAGGCGAAGGCCGGTGTTTCCGGCGCCACAGCCACCGTTGCGGGCGCGGAACAGGCATTGGCCATTGCTATAGCTGGGCTCGAAAAAGACAAGGCAATGTATGCTTATTCGCGCATCACGGCTCCGTTCGATGGGGTAGTTACCAGAATCGACGCTTACGGAGGCGCGCTTCTTCCAGCGGGAACCTCGTCCAACGGTGATCAAGCGCTTTGCCATCTATCCCAAACCGATCTTCTGCGTCTGGTAATCCCGGTGCCGGAAAGAGCTGTTGGCGATGTTCATCTGGGTGATACCGTCGTCGTACAGGTATCTAACCATACTCAGACATTCCAAGGAAAAATTGTCCGTTTCTCCGGACAGATCGACACACAAACTCGCACGATGCACACCGAAATAGACGTCCCAAATCCAAAATATCAACTTGTCCCCGGCATGTACGCCACCGTCCAAATTCCTCTGCACACCGTCGTTAGTGTTCTGACGGTGCCGACTCAAGCCGTTCAGACCTCCGGAGGAACGCACGGCAGCGTTCTGGTCGTGAATACCAGCTTTAGGATCGAGAAACGCGACGTCACCTTGGGTCTCCAAACCGCGACGGATACGGAGATCGTGTCGGGACTTGAGCTGAATGAGATGGTCATATTTGGAGAGCAGTCTCAGTACAAACCGGGTGAACTCGTGGAACCCAAAGTTGTAACGCCCTCAGAAATGGAGTAAGAGCTTCATGCCTTCGTTTTCCTTGCGGCACCCTTATTTTATCGTCGTCGTATGTCTCTTCGTTTGCGTTCTGGGTCTTACCGCATTAGCTCAAATGCCGGTGGACATGTTTCCACCGATCAATATTCCGGTGGTTATGGTGGCTACTTTCTACAGTGGCATGCCCCCTCAGCAGATCGAAGCGGATATCACCGACACTTTCGAGCGCTTTTTCACGCTTGGAAGCGGAATCGACCACATGGAGTCGCGTTCGATGTCCGGAGTCAGTCTAATCAAAATTTATTTTCAGCCGGGCACGGATGCGAACGCCGATGTGACCCAAATTTCCAATCTTGCGATGGCCGACTTGAGGCGGCTTCCGCAGGGCACCCTTCCTCCCGTTGTGATGAGCATGGATGCATCGAGCCTTCCAGTCTGCCTTCTGACTGTGGAAGGACAGGGGCTTGACGAAACCCAGCTGCATGACTATCTGCAATTCGCAATTCGGAATCAAATTGCGGGTGTTCCCGGAGCCACCGTCCCTCCGCCGTATGGTGGCCGTTACCGGCAGATCATGGTTTATGTCGATCCGCTCAAATTGCAGGCGCATCAGCTGAGTCCGATGGATGTCGTGCGAGCCACGGATACTTCCAATTTGATCTTGCCGGCCGGCGACGTTCGCATTGGGCCGACTGACTACAATCTCTACACAAACGCGCAGGTTCCCAACGCTGAAGCCCTGAATGACCTCCCTCTCAAGACCGACGGAGAAAAATCCGTCTTCATCTCTGACGTTGGTAAAGCCGTCGATGGCTCGGCCCTGCAATACAATATCGTGCGCGTTAATGGACAGCGGTCAGTTTACGTGCCCATCCTAAAGCAGGGTGGAGACACGAATACGATTGCAGTGGTCAATGGCATTCAGCAAGCCATTAAGACCTTGCGGGACATCCCTTCGCAACTGAAAACACACGTCGTCTTTGATCAGTCTTTGTTTGTCAAACAGGCGATTTCGACGGTACTGCGGGAGGGTGGAATCGGACTCTGCCTCACCGCGCTGATGATCTTGGTTTTCCTGGGCAGCCCGCGCGCCACGGCGGCTGTGTTTCTATCCATTCCCCTTTCTGTGATGGCAACCTTCTTTTTCCTTCATTCTGGCGATGAGACCATCAACAGCATGGTTCTTAGCGGCTTGGCTCTTGCTTTTTCACGCCTGATCGATAACTCCGTGGTCGTCCTGGAGAATATCTTCCGCCACATCGAACTTGGCGAAAGCCCGGCGGTCGCTTCGGAGAAAGGTGCAAACGAAGTCGGTCTGGCGGTACTGGCCATCACTCTTGTCACCGTCGTCGTATTCTTCCCTGTTACTCTCCTTTTCGGCGTTAGCAAGTACCTGTTTACGGCTCTCGCGCTCGGAGTTGTGATCTCGTTGTTCGCTTCTTATTTTGTGGCTGTTTCGGTTGTCCCGCTCTTCTGCGCACGGGTTCTCAAGGGAATCGTGCACCATGCCCAAGGCATCGATACGACAACCAAATCTTGGGGAGTGAGATTTCATATCTGGTTCAACACCCGTTTCGAACAGATGTTGGCCTCCTATGACCGCTGGATCCAAAAGGCGCTCGATCACCCCAGCCAGGTCGTCCTGGGTTTTCTGGCCTTGTTTCTTCTGAGTTTCTTGCTTTACCCACTTGTGGGTCTTTCCTTTTTCCCCCGTACTGATGCGGGTCAATTCGTCATTAATGTCAAAGCCCCGACCGGCACTCGCCTGGAAGTAACCGAGTCCTATGTGAAAAAGGTGGAGAACATTGTTCATGAAGTCGTACCCGGCGACGAGTTGAATTCTATCGTCTCCAATATCGGGGTGATGTCTGACCTGTCGGCCTTGTCCACTCCGAACTCTGCGATGCATACCGCGTTCGTTCAAGTGGGGCTCAAAGAGGAACATCGGGTCAGTAGTTTTACCTATATGGCTAAGGTTCGAAAGAGGGTTGCGGCCGAATTACCCGAATTGCGCACCTATTTTCAATCAGGAGGATTGGTAGACTCTGTTCTAAACCAAGGGATGCCGGCGCCAATCGATGTCCAAGTCAGCGGCATGGACTTACTGGCCGCCAACAAAATCGCGTTGGACCTGGCCCGCCAATTTCAGGCGCTTCCAGGAGTGTCGGATGTCTATGTGCCGCAGGACATGGACTATCCTGCGTTGCAGGTTAACGTTAATCGTGAACGCGCCAGCCAACTCGGACTGAGTCCCAAAGAAGTTGTGGATAACCTTATCACCGCACTGACTTCTGATGCCATGATCGCGCCGAGTTACTGGGTCGATCCCAAGAGTGGTAACAACTATTTCGTGACCGTCCAGTATCCCGAAAATCAAGTCAAGTCACTGGATGATCTGAGAGCGATGCCTTTGCGCTCTCCCCATTTGAAGTTGCCTACTTACCTGAACCAGGTCGCTGACATTACTCCAATCCTCACTCCAACGGAAGTGGACCACTACCAGTTGCAGCGAACCATTGACGTCTATGTGGCTCCCTCCGGCGAAGACTTGGCAACTCCGGCGAAGCAGATCTCCAAGATTGTTTCCGCAACACAACTGCCTTCAAACATCCGGATCGATATCCGGGGACTGGTCACAACGATGCAGTCCTCCTTCCGCAGCTTCGGCCTGGGACTTTTCCTCGCGGTCTTGCTCGTCTATCTGGTGCTGGTTGCCCAGTTTTCTTCTTTCCTGGACCCCTTCTTGATCGTCTTGGCAGTTCCTACAGGCCTCGTCGGCGTGATGATAACGCTCGCATTTACGGACACCACGCTAAATATTCAGTCTTTGATGGGCATAGTGATGTTGACTGGAATGGTGGTCTCGAACAGCATTTTGATCGTAGACTTCGCGAATCGGCTTCGCACCGAAGGGCGTGACGTGCGTGATGCGGTCGCCCATTCTTGTCGCATTCGCTTGCGGCCCATTCTTATGACTTCTCTGGCGACGATTGTGGGGCTCTTGCCGATGGCTTTGAAGCTCGAAACCGGAAGCGAAGCTTACGCTCCGCTGGCGCGAGTCATCATCGGGGGCCTGATTGCTTCGGTTCTTTTGACAATCTTCGTTGTTCCCGCAGCCTACCTGTGGATTTATCAATGCCGTGCCGAGCTACCGGCATCCATTTTGGCCGAGGAGGTCCGATGAGGACGCAACTTCGCCTGCTTGCTCTTGCCTTGGCGACAGCGATGTCCGCAACGTTATTGCCAGCTCAGAATGCGCAGAAACTAACGCTGCTGGAAGCCGAGCAAGTCGCCATTCAGAACCACCCTCGCATCCAGGCGGCAATGAACTTGGCTTCGGCTGCAAAAGCGCAGGTCACACAAGCCCGTTCTGCCTATTATCCGACGGTCTATGGCAGTCTCACCGGAGTCGGAGCTGAAACCAACAGTCGGGTAGCAGCCGGTGCGCTCAACAATCCCATCATCTACGACCGGTACGCCAACGGCGTAACCGTGAGCCAGATTGTAACGGACTTCGGCCGAACTCATGAGCTCGTCAAAAGTTCCAGCCTGCACGCTCAAGCTCAAGCAGAGAGTGTGGTAACAACTCGTGCAGACGTTTTGCTCCTCGTGAACCAGTCGTATTTTGACGCCCTGAAAGCGCAATCTGTGCTTGCGGTCGCTCAAGAGACAGTGAAGCAACGCCAGCTTGCATCCGACCAAGTCACGGAACTGGCAAAAAACAGGATCAGGTCGGACCTGGACGTCAATTTTGCGAATGTCAATTTGGCGCAAGCTCAACTGCTCCTGATTCAGGCTCAGAATGATCTGCAATCCTCATTCGCGCGACTGTCCGCAGCTTTGGGATATTCGGACGTGCGAACATTTGAGTTAGCTGAACAACCGATGCCTTCCGCCCCGCCAGCGGATGTCTCGAGCCTTATTCAGCAGGCGCTGAAAGATCGTCCAGAACTCGTCGGCCAGCGCCTGACTGTAGGCTCGGCTCAGAGCTATGCGACCGCGGAACGCGACCTTAAGCTGCCGACAATCTCTGCTCTCGGAACGGCTGGACTTACTCCTGTCAACGAATCCCCTCTTGCTCCCCGTTATGCTGCCGGGGGCGTCAATGTGAATATCCCAATATTCAACGGACATTTGTATGGCGCCCTGCAAACCGAAGCGACGGCACGAGCTCAAGCGGAGAACCAATATCTTCGTGACTTGCAAAATCAAATTGTTCGTGACGTTCAATCTGCCTGGCTGAATGCAAATTCCGCCTTCCAGCGGCTTTCCGTGACCGAGCGCATGCTGAACGAGGCCAACCAAGCCCTCGATTTGGCGCAGGGGCGCTACAGCTTGGGCCTGAGTTCGATCATTGAGCTCAGCCAAGCTGAGTTGAATCAGACCGCGGCGAAAATCGAACAAGCCAGTGCCACGTATGACTATCAGGCGCAGTACGCTTTGCTCAACTATCAATTGGGGGCCCTGCGTTAGAAGAGACCGTCGTCGAAAGTCTGAAACTTCGGTAAAGCAATAGAAATGTCGCCAGCCTTACGTTCTTTGTATTCTTCAGAGTCTGCCAGGCAGTTATCAATGCGATGTAAAGAAAGCGAACATTTTTGTGAAGTATGCGAACGAACTAAATCACCGCTTTCATTGAAGCCGCAAATCCGGTCTGTCAGTCTTCGGCCCCCGACCACACATTCTTCGGTGTCGACTGATCGTCACCCAACAGTTCTACTGCTTAGGCCTCTTTGAGTTACGGACACCCGGCCACGGGGTCGAGTGAATTGAATGAGTCCCGTGCGGTCGGCACCTGCGGCAATGCCGGCGCTCTGCAAGTGGATCGATATCGGAGCGCCGCTCACGAAGAGGAGGAAGTTCGATACGCACAACGTTCAGCCGGTAGTACAAGTCCTCTCGGAAGACCATTTCGTGGACGGACACTTCCAAGTCTCGATTGTTGGCCGCGAGTACTCGAAAGTCTCCTTGAATTGTTTCCGTGCCGCCAACTCGTTCAAACGTGCGTTCCAGCAGCCGTAAACTGGGCCGCTTCGTCAATCAGTTCAAGCTGCTTCGCCGAATAACTCGATCTCCAGCAGGTTGTCCGGCAGCGTAGCAGAATTGACTAAGACAAAGGGCTTGTCCTTACGCTGACTGTAATTGTGAATTGCATCCGCAAAGTGCTTCGTCACGAAATCACAAGCGCCGAGACGTACCGCCTCAATTAGCTATGGCTTGAGCCGTACGCGGTGATAACGATCACAGGTATCGACGCCAGATGAGAGTGGCTGTGCAAATGTTGCAGGGACTCTTCTCCGCCTACTCTTGGCGTCTTCCGATCGCTGAGGATCAGATCCGGCTTGGTTGTGCGGAGTAATTCGATTGCGGTCCCCGTCATCGGCTTCCAAAATGGAGTAACCGCGGGCGCGCAGAATCTCCGCCAAAGTTCTTCGGAGGTTCGCTTCGTCATCGACGATCAGGGGCGTGGCTGGCATCTTAGAAGGACACGGAAGTCCCCGTACCATTAAATGAGAGAGCCTGAGAATGTGATCATTACGTTCGTGCCCCGTCCTTTCTCACTCTCAACCTTGATCTTCCCTCTGTGGGCACGCACGAGTTCGTGAGAGATAGACAATCCCAGACCTGTGCCAGACGGTTTTGTGGTGAAGAAGGGGTCAAAAACATGGCTGACCACGGCCGAATCCATACCCTTACCCGTATCTTGAAACTCGACACTGACACTGGGTCGTTTTTCCGCCTTCATTGTCTGAGACGTCAAAGTCACGGAGAGAGTTCCACCATGATCCGACATGGCCTCGAGCGCGTTCTGGATAATGTTGTCGAACACTTGAGCGATGCGGTCCTTGTCGACCACCGCCAGAAAATTCCTGGCGGGAAGGATAGTCATTAACTGCACCTGCCGCTGCAAGGCCAGCTCCTCGAATGAGTGGATGCGTTCCTGCACCAAGCCTTTCAAATCAACTGGCTCCAGTTGCAGTTGAATGGGCCTTGCAAAACTCAGCAGCCGGTTGACAATGCCATTGAGCCGCTCGATTTCTTCCAATGCAATCCCACACAACTCTTTGACCTTACCGTCTGTAGCCTCACGCCTGCACATTTGTACCCGCAAGCGGATCGTTGCCAGCGGATTGCGGACTTCATTCGCCAGTCCCACAACCAGACTCCCAAGACTCGCAAGGCGCTCCGCGTGGCGCAGCTGTGATTCTATTTGCCTCTCATGCTCCATTTTTTCGTTGAGCGTTACCCCCAATCGGTTGATCGTTTGGACGATATGCTGAATCTCGGCGGGCTCGTCCGTCGTGTCGATCCGGGAAGATAGATTGTCTTCGAGAGTCTGAAGTCCGTTCTCAATTTTCCGCACACCCCCTTGCAGGTTGCGAATCACCAGCAATGTCAGCAGCACGCTGGCCAGAGCTGCTACAGCGAGACTCGCGGTTATCAAATATGCCCTAAATCGGTTCGCTCCTGGCAAGTCCACGATTCGTTTGACAGACCATGCACTCCCAATCACCGAGTATCCTTCGCGTATCGGCATCGCGCTGATGAGAAACAGTCCCGTCGGACCTACAAGGACTCTTTCGGAGATCTGTCTAGTGGTGACGGCGCTTCGGGCGACCTCGACAACGTCTTGATGTTCAGGCTGCGGCATGTCGCCGTTTTCCGCGCCCACCGCGGGCACTTCTCCGCTTGGATAGAAGCTTCTAACAAGCTTGTCAGCGGGCAGGAAGTAATAACCTCCTCCAATTCCCTCCAAGTTTTGCAATACGAGTCGGCTCGTGAGAGCCAGGACCTCACGCGAACTGCCCGTGTTGGAGTTGTCCAGGGGAGTCTCTTGATTCTTGCGAAGCGCAGAATCCGCGCGGTCCTCATACTCTTGGGCAAGATTTCGGGAAGTTTCCGCAAGCCGTTTTTTCTCTGCGTTTAGAACAGCGGATTTGGTATAGCGTAGCGTGGCAACAATCGCGAGCAGGACAGCGAGAGACAGAATTACGACCAGCGTGCCGAGCAGGCTCACCTGCCAGCGAAAACTCAATCTTGACAGCGAAAGTTTGCTAGGTAGAGCCCTACCTCTCTCCCTGTCGCCGATCACAGCATGATAGCAATTTTCCGAATGCACCGGAGCGTCGTCGCCTTCGGCCTCGATCTGACTCTGGAACTGCCTCTGCTCCGAGCTTGGCATCGCTTAAGGATGGATTGGATGGCTGACATACCAATTGCGACAAACGTGTTCCGCAGAATGAGCTCCCGCAAGTGCCGCCTGGGCGAATTCGGCGGCGTCTTCCAGGACTGTGTCTCTATATTTGTGCTGCGCTTGCTTGTAGAAGGCATCTCCCCAAGCAGCAATTTTGCGAACCTGCGCTCGATCTTCGGAAGGAAGCGTTCCATTTTCCAATACCCAATGAATCCTGGAAAGCACCGTCTCCGCCTGCGCCAGGTCTTCCTCCACATGCCCCGGTTCCGCAGATGGGCGGAGGTGATCAGGAGGGGGCGCTACCAGAGACGGCAGACTTGTGTCCGACCGCAGGGTTCGTGCCATCACAATCTCAACGACCCGCGAAAGACTGCCCGATGCGTCCGCAAATTCTTTTGCACTCGCATAGTCGCTTGCCGTGAATCGCGACAGGGCTTGCTCGTAGGTATGCTTGGCCTCGTCGAGAAACTGGCTAATCCCTGGAACCCTGTGCTTCATAATATGCAAGTAAGCCAGGATCGCTTGAATTCGATGGAGGCGATCGTAGGCAAATCCAATCCTCCGCGCCGCGTCATTTCTTTCGAGTTCAGTCCCGTTGCCTTCGTTCTGTCCTGGCAGACTCTGAAAATGGGATCCAGGCTGCAGTGGTTTGATGTCCATTCCGATCACTCTCTGTTCAAGGGCACCCTCAAGTAAGGTGGCCCCTGAGCCCGAGCTGCGCTCTTCGTCTTCCCCGCTTCTTGCACAGGAGGAGGCCAGGGATGCCGTCGTTGTCGGGCTCGCATGCAACAGCATTCCTGATTTGCATAGGCACACGGGGGCCGGCAAACTTGTGGTTTGTTTCGATTCCAGGTTCGTGATGTGCACGGCACTTAGAACTCTTTGCTCATGAGCGCTATATCCAATGTCGCCCCTGATTTCAATTTTCGAGCCGGGCATAACCATCGCTGCGATTAGGTCCAGTTGAGCCGCGGAGGAACGAATCTCCTCCCCACTTTCCAGGACGAAACCATTTACGCGGCCTAGCGCGTCTCGTAAAAACTCCGAGATCTTGCCTTGGATAGATTGCATACTGCCCTCCGACACGCCCGCCCAAAGCTAGTTGCGGCATCCGCCGAATCACTGCCGATGGTTAGGCTGGTAACACTTCGTCAGTCACGCAAGAAACATGAAGTACGCAGCACTCACACCAAAAAATATGGTGAACCGAAAGATGCGGTAAGCAACAGTTCTCAACATGCGTCCTCCTCCTCGGTCGCGCTATATCCAACAGACTACAAAACATGACCGATTGGACTACTGCAAACGACGGACCACCTCTTCCGAGGTGCCGGACGCGGAAGAAGTCGTTCCTTTTCTTAGAGTAAAGAAGCGACGAACAAGGGATGCCTCTCCGCCCGTCGGAACTTGTGCACGAATTGAACACGCGTTGTAAAGAAAGCGAACAACGGCGTTGGCGAGCAGTCGACGAAAGCGATTCAAACACTCAGTCTGAGCCTCCTTCGCTCCCCCAGGCCGAAGATAATGGAATCTGTCGGTGCCTTTATTTTCTTGGCGTTGCGAACACTGCGTACCCGCTTGCTCCCTCTGCTCAGCTGAATTTCAAAGAAACGGACAAGCAACAAATGATTGGAATCATCCTTGCACTTGATTTTGCTCACGCCAATCAGCGCTTCAGGCAACGCCCAAAGGAGGCAACTTGCGAATTGAAGAGCAGCGCACACCCAGTCCGGAGCTCCAACGGCCACCCATTCTCCCGAGCGACATGAATGCCGCCGAGCTGGACGAACTTTTTGCATCCTGCATGCCGCGACTTCAGAGGACAGCAAGGCAGATGCTTCGCAATCCCCAAGACTGCGAAGACGCTATGCAAGAGGGACTTCTCCTGGCCTTCAAGAATCTCCGTCAATTCGAGGGTCGATCTAGCTTCGCCACCTGGCTGCACAGCATTGTCAAGAATTCCGCCCGGACGCACGTACGAAGGATGAAATGCCGGCCGAAGTGCTCCCTGGAAGAGGAACTTTCCGATATCAGCGGCTCTAGGCTTGAGCAACATTTTGTGGACCAAGGACTCAGTCCCGAAGATGAGTGCGCTCGCCGGGAAAGGTCCCGCCTCTTGCACGAGGTTGTCCAAGAGCTGCCTTCGAGGTACAGACGAGCAATGCACCTTTGCGACGTGGAAGGTACGGAACCAAAAGATGCTACTCGAATATTGGGCATTAGCCCTTGCGCGCTTAAGACCTGCTTATTCCGAGCTCGCCGCCTGGCCGCTCGGCGAATACGCAGCAAGTATTGCACTTCTCTCGATGCTGCTCCAAACAGCGAGAACTGGTGTCCCGAACAAGTGCACTACTGTCCGGACTTTTCAGCGTTAACTCCCCTCGATAATACGCGATCCTCAAATGGTGGGGAGCGATATTCAATGCACGCGAGGGCGCGCAAAAAACTCGAAGTCTTAGGAGGTTCTCATGCACCTAAAAGAAAAAGACCGCACTTTTGGAAACGCAGTCTGTCGGCTTCTCTTCATACTTCTCTTCGCAACACTCGCCGTCCAGCCTGCTAAGGCAGACAGCGGGGGCATCGCCATTCCCAGTGGAACTATATTACCCGTTCGCTTGAACTCGACCATTTCGTCCGCTAGATGCAAACCAGGGCAAGTCATTACCGGCAGGATCATGCAAGATGTGCCTTTGTCGGCCGGTGCTGTTATACGGGCGGGAAGCAAGGTTATCGGTCATATCGTCGATATGATCCCAGCGACCAGTGGCACTCAAGCTCGCGTCTCTTTTCAGTTCGACAAACTGATTTCTTCAGGTCGGACAATTCCCGTCAGAACCAATTTAAGAGCGGTTGCAGGCCCTGTGACTGTCATGCAAGCGGAAGTGTCCAACGACAATCCCCACGACTATTTTTTGCCAAGCCTAATTGGTGGTGACATTGCCTACCAATCAGGAGGAGGGTCTGTGACGGCACCAGATGGCGCGGTGGTCGGAAAGTCCGTGAAAGATGGCGTACTGGATGAGGTGCACGCTGGTAGCCGACAAGGTAGAGATTGCCAAGGGCCAGTCGATGGCAAAGGCAGCCCGGAGGCAATGTGGGTTTTTTCGTCGGACGCCTGTGGCACCTACGATCTTCCACAGATTCGTGTCACACATGCGGGAAGAACACAACCCCTTGGGGTGATTATCTTGATCTCTGAGAATGGCCAACTCAACCTGCCGCGTGGTACCGGCATGCTTTTGCGCGTCAACCAATAGGCACATGGATTTATTGGGGATTTGACGAGAAGGATATCCAATGCACGCGACGGCGCGTAAGAAACTCGACCATTTAGGAGGTAATCATGGAACCAGAAGAAAAAGATCACGGATTTGGAAACGCTGTCTGCCGGCTTCTGTTCATACTCCTCTTCACAATACTCGCCGTCCAGCCTGTTAAGGCAGACAGTGGAGCCATCGCCATTCCCAATGGAACTATATTACCCGTTCGCTTGAACTCGACCATTTCGTCTGCTACATGCAAGCCAGGCCAAGTTGTCTCGGGCAGGATAATGCAGAACGTTTTATTGGCTTCGGGCGGGAAGATAAGAGAAGGCAGTAAGATCATTGGTCACATTGTCGAAGTGACTCCGGCAACAACCGGCGCGCAGCCTCGCATCTCCCTCCAGTTCGACAAGTTAGTCTTTTCGAATCAGAACATCTCTATCGTCACAAATCTGCGTGCCATCGCCGGTTTCATGCAAATCCTCTATGCTCAAACACCCGAGGCCGGTCCGGGCGAGAGCGACGTGTTCGACTGGCTCACCACCATTCAAATCGGTGGCGATGTCGTCTACGGAGTTGGCGGCCCTGTCGCGAGCGCCGAAAACGCCAATCAAATTGTCGGAAAAGAGGTCAATGGTGGCGTCCTGGCCCGAGTGCGGGCCAAGGAGGGCACGAACTGTCGCGGCGCCATCGACGGCAATGACAGTCCTCAGGCGCTGTGGGTATTCTCCACTGATGCCTGCGGAGTCTACGGCCTTGAACACATTTCCATCGCTCATGCTGGTCGGACCGACCCCACCGGCGTGATTGTCTTAACTTCTAACAACGGCAAACTCAAGATCGCGGCCGGAACAGGCATGCTTTTACGGGTCACTGCGAGTAGTCAAGACTTAAACGTTTCTCGGTGAGGGTGTCGTAGCTCGCGATGAGCGTCGCGGTGAACATTCCGTGATCGCAAAGGCGAGATTTCAGTTGTCTCGTAATGGTTGATCAGGACTGAATATAAAATCTAGCCGAAACCCAGCGGGTCTTCGTAACGAAGGGCAACACGCTGAGCTGGGCGCTCTTGGTGGGTTGCGCAAGTCTCTGCTCTTCGGCCCCGGGTTAGCTGTTTGAAGACGGCCAAGAGCAGAGGGTTCAAACCGTCAGTTTGAACCTGCGGCTTTCAGGACCGTTCGTGATGCTGGCGGAGACCTCCGGCCCAGGCCCGGCCTTCGCCCCAATTCGAGGAACTCATGTTCGTGCACTCCCGTCAGGTCATTGCGAGGTTCATCATGAAATCTTTTCGAGCATTGCTGTGCACGGCAATCCTGTTCGCGGTCATCTCCGTTCACAAATTGAGAGCTCAAGGGCAACAAAGCTCCTCCGTCGAGCCCAAGATTCGGGTGACCGCTGCCTTGGTTTTTCTTGATGTGACCGTGCTGGACAAGAAGGGACATCCAGTTGTGAGCGGGCTAACGAAAGACGACTTTACCATCACCGAGGACAAGGAGCCGCAGCCAATGTTCTCGTTCGAAGCCCCGGAGACCCATGTCATGGCACCTGGGGCCGGAGACAGCAACCCGGATGGAAAGGCGCCAGTCACCATTTTGGTGCTCGATCTGTTGAACTCCAGCTTTGAGGACTTCGCGTACATACGTTATGAAGTGCAGCAGTTTCTCAAGAGACAGCCGCCGAAATTGGCCTCTCCGACGGAACTGATCGTGATCGGCAACAAATCTCTTGAAATGTTGCAGGGCTACACACGAAGCAGAGCGGACCTGCTGAGCGCTCTGAGTCATTTGCCAGCCGCGCTGCCCTTTAAGAAGATGAACGGCGCATTCTTCTGGGAACGGTTCGCCCAGTCGCTCGACGCCTTGCAGCAAATTGCTCTCCAGAGCAAGGGCGTGCCTGGACGGAAGAACATAGTATGGGTGGGCCATGGAGGTCCTAACGTCTACTTGGACACGGTTGTTTTCTCCGGAAAGCTGGAGGATGAGGTGAAGCAGTATGTGCATTCCACCACAAACATGATGGTCGACGCGCGAATCAGCCTATTTGTGATTTATCCCGGACTGCCGGTTTGGAACAGACCCTTCTCGTTCAGTGCCCTGCAGGCGGGCGTCGACATCGGTGACGATGATCCCTTTGCGGGCGACGTCAACTTCGGCGTCTTCGTGAATGAAACCGGAGGCGAGCTCTTCTACAACCGCAACGACGTCGACATGGAAATCAAACAATCCGAGCACATAGGCTCGGAGTACTACACGCTGACGTACCAACCCCAGAATGTCGACCCGAACGGCAAGTTCCGCCGCATTCGTGTGACTCTGCGAGATCCGAAACTCCACACTGTCACCAAGGCAGGATACTTTGCGCCGGACAAGAATGCGCCGATCGATCTGCGACAGCAAAAGATAAGGAAGCTGGCCGAGGCCGTTCAGTCCACGATCCCGTTTCATGCTTTGGATGTGACCCTATCCGATGTCGTGCGCCACCCCGACAGCCAAACTGTGGAATTCACGGTGCAATTGAAATCGAAGAGCCTTATCTTCCTGCCTACGGACGACGGCAAAGACGCTGCGGACCTAACTGTGGCAGCGGCAAGTCTCAACGAAGACAGAAGCATCCAGGCTGCCAAGACCGAGGTGGTAACTTTGCGATCCACCACAGAGGATCCAAACCAGCTGCCAGAAGTGGCGACACGTTTCCAGCTCACCATTCGAGTTCCACGCAAGACCAAGAGCGTGCGCGTGGCAATAGAAGACCAAGACGGCGGCCGGATTGGAGCGGCTGAACTTGACCGCAGAACAATCGACGCCGCCCCGGCAAGCGAAGCGCCAGTGCCATAGTTACGTCGGCGCCGGCCAGATCACGCAGGCTTGCGAGTCCGTACACGCCGCAGTGAGTGGGTCCGAGTCCAATTTTGGCTGGAATGGGGAAGGCATGTTCATTAACTGGAGACTCGGTTTTGTTCTATTGATCCCCTTGCTGTGCGCGCCTCACCTTTCAGCTCAGCAAAATCATTCAGCAGCTCATCCCGGAGACCGAATCTGTCTTGACGTGGTGGTTCGTCACAAGTCCGGCCCGCCAATTAAGGGGCTTCAGCAGTCGGACTTCACCATCCTCGATAACGATGTGCCCCAAACCATCACTTCGTTCGCGGCTGTCGATGGGCAGCAGGCTGGCACCGAGGTCATCTTAGTCCTCGATGCCGTAAACATCGGCGCTCCTGCGATGGCCAACGCGTACGAAGAAATCAAAAAATTCCTAAAGTCCGACCGCGGCCGTCTGGCCTATCCCACTGCGGTCGCTATCCTTCCGAACAACGGACTAGAGTCTCCGCTGGACTTTTCACAGGATGGAAACGTTGTCGGTGCCGCGGTTGCCAAACACGCAATTGCCATGCGCAGTATCACCGAAGGCTCTGACCGTTTTAAGATTTCGTTTCAAGCCTTTGCGCAGGTTCTAGCCGACGAACGCGAGAAACCTGGACGCAAGATTATCCTTTGGGTGTCTGCGGGGTGGCCGCCACTGGCCGGCTTGGAGAAGGAGCACGACGCAAAGCTCCGACAGCTGCAAGAAGAAGTGTTCGGAAATGTCGTTGTGGTCTCGACGCAGCTCCGAGAGGGCCAGGTCACCGTCTTCAGTCTGGACCCTTCCGCTCTGGGGGACCTTAATATGGGCCTCTCTCTTGACATCGCGGCCCCTACTACAGGCCCGCCAAGTCACTTGAGGCCCTCCGGTAAGAACGTCTACGTAACGGGAGCCTACAAGCCGAGTGACGTCGGACCAGGAGACTTGACGCTAGAAACAATCGCTACGCAGAGCGGCGGCTCGGCCCTTCATCCCGGCAACGACCTTGCCTCGGCTCTCCGAAAATGCCTCGGCGATGCGGAGGCATACTACGCAATATCCTTCGATCCGACGATTACAACTCAGCCCAACGAATACCATCGTCTAGAAATCCGCGTCGCAAAACCGGGCTTAGTAGCGCGCACTCGACAGGGGTTTTACTCGCGGCCTTGGCCTGTAGAGAAGTTCGAGGCTGAGGCCAAGAGGCTTGGCGGGGCGGATGACATATCTCCACACAAGGCAAGCACAGAAAGTGCATCCGCAGGCCATGAACCTGAGTACCCGAATGCTCATCCATACGTCGATCTGCCGATGGCACAAGTCGTCGAACGCGTCCCCGAGTTGAAATCCCTTGAGCCCGCAGCAGATCAACAAGAATTGCCGATGATCCTTCAGAAGGTGGGCGAGCGCATGGATGATTTTGTCCACAACATTGGCGACCTCATTGCGCGCGAAGACCTGACCCAAGAGAGGTTGAATGCCGACGGAAAGATCAAAGCGAAGCAGCATCTTCAAGACAACTATTTGATCCTGCACCACGGCAACGACTGGGGTCCAGGTGCGGAATATCGCATGGATGACAAGGGCAGTCGCTTGGGACCGATCGGCCTTTCGCAGGGGTATTTGGTCACTTCCGGCCAAGCCTTGAGTTGTATTCAGTTTTCGACCGCCGCGCAGTCGCAGTCACAGTCCAGATTCCGCTACCTTGGCAATGAAATGCTTGGTTCACGCGAGACGTATGTATTGGCATTTGCTCAGCGCCCTGGCGAGGTTAGCTTCGCAACCGTTATGGCGGGAACCGGCGCGAAAGACGTGGATATGCCGACGCAGGGAATCTTGTGGGTGGATAAAAGCAACTTCCAAATCCTCCGCATCCGCAGCGATCTGCTTGCGCCCAACAGTGAGATTCAGCTCGATCAGCTGAGTACCGATGTGACCCTCGGCGAAGTGCGCCTTCAGGACGTTTCAAATCCTTTGTGGCTGCCTACCGACGCAGAAGTGTACATCGAAATCGGCGGCCGGAAATACCGTAACATGCATCACTATGAGGACTATCAGCGCTATCGAGTCGCGGTCAAGATTGGTGTCCCGCAATAGTCTCTGGTACCTGAGTTTTGGTGGTTCAAGTCCTAATAAGCGCAGTTACCAGGGTGCGGCCGAGATCGGTCGGCCTCACTTTGACAAAGGGGGAGGGCATGTTCATCAACTCTCGTCTCGGCCTTTTTCTTCTCGTCCCCTTGCTGTGCTCGCCTCAAATTTCAGCTCAGCAGAATCGTTCGGCAGCCCATCCCGGAGACCGAATCTATCTTGACGTGGTAGTTAGTCCCAAGTCTGGCTCGCCAATGAAGGGTCTTCAGCAATCGGACTTCACCATCCTCGATAACGACGTGCCTCAAACCATCACGTCGTTCGAGGCTGTCGATGGGCAGCAGGCCCGCATCGAGGTGATCGTAGTCCTCGACGCGTTGGACATCGGCTCTCGTGAGGCGGCCATCGTCTACGAAGAAATTGAAAAATTCCTAAAGTTCGACGGGGGCCGTCTGGCCTACCCCACTGCGGCCGCTATCCTTACGGAAAAGGGACTCCAGTCTCCGCTGGACTTTTCACAAGATGGAAACGCTATCAGCGCCGCACTCAGTCACAGCGCGATTCCGCACCGTAGTGTCGGTCGCGACGCCGACCGCGGCGGAGCGGGGGGAAATCACTTCCAGATTTCGTTTCAAGCCTTCGCGCAGATTTTGGCCGCCGAACGTGAGAAACCGGGACGCAAGATCATCCTCTGGGTGTCGCCGGGGTGGCCGCTACTGGCCGGTTTGGAGAACGAGCGCGACGAAAAGCCCCGACAGCTCCAACAGCTTCGACAGTTCCAAGAAGAAGTATTCGGCAATGTCGTTGAGGTCTCGACGCAGTTGCGAGAGGGCCGGATTACTCTCTACAGTCTGGACCCTTCCGCTTTGGGAGACCTTGAAATGGGCCTTACAGAACCGCCCACTATTCACTTGCGGCCTCCCGACGGGGAGGTCTACGTGGCGGGAGCGTACAAGCCAAGTGACGTCGGACCAGGAGACTTGGCGCTGGAGACAATCGGCACCCAGAGCGGCGGCTCCGCCCTGCATCCCGGCAACGACCTTGCCTCGGCTCTCCGCAAATGCCTCGCCGATGCTGCGGCGTACTACGAAATATCCTTCGATCCGACGATTACAACTCAGCCTAACGAGTACCATCGTCTAGAAATCCGCGTCGCAAAGCCTGGCTTAGTAGCGCGCACTCGACAGGGGTTTTACTCGCGGCCTTGGCCTGTAGAGAAGTTCGAGGCAGAGGCTAAAAGGCTCGGGGATGCGGATATCACCTCTCCACACGAGGCAAGCGCAGAAAATGCCGCCGCAGGCCATGAACCTGATTACGCGAATGCACATCAGTACGTCGATCTACCGTTGGCACAACTCGTCGAACGCATACCAGAGTTGAAATCCCTGCAGCCCATAGCAGACCAGAAGGAATTGCCGATGATCCTTCAGAAAATGGGCGAGCGTATGGATGATTTCGTCCACAACATCGGCGACCTCATAGCGCGCGAAGACCTGACCCAAGAGAGGTTAAATGCAGCTGGAAAAATCAAAGCGAAGCAGCATGTTCAAGACAACTATTTGATACTTCACCACGGCTACGAATGGGGCGCAGGTGCCGAGTATCGTATGGACGACAAGGGCCATCGCCTGGGGCCGATAGGCGTTTCGCAAGGATACTTGGTGACTACCGGCAGCGCCTTGAGTTGTATTGAGTTTTCGACCGCCGCGCAGCCGCAGTCGCGGTTTCGCTATCTTGGCGACGAAATGCTTGGTTCACGCGACACGTATGTACTGGCATTTTCTCAGCGCCCTGGCGAAGTTACCTTCACAACCGTTATGGCGGGAACCGGCGGGCAAGAAGCGGACATGCTGACGCAGGGAATCTTGTGGGTGGACAAAAGCAACTTCCAAATCCTCCGCATGCGCAGCGATCTGCTTGCGCCCAACAATGAGATTCGGCTCGATCAGCTGACTACCGATGTGACCCTCGGCGAAGTGCGCCTTCAGGACGTTCCAAATCCTTTGTGGCTGCCTACCGACGCAGACGTGTACCTCGAAATCGGCGGTCAGAAATACCGCAATATGCATCACTATCAGGACTATCGGCGCTATCGCGTCGCCGTCAAGATTGGTGTCCCGCAATAATCTCAAATACGTGAGTTCTAGCTCAAAATCCAGATAGACGGCATTGCCAGATCTCTCGCGCTCGCGGTCCTCAAACGACGTTCTCGGAAATGAAGTTAACCATGGGCACGCTGACCGGAAAAATGAATTCACAAACCTGGGTCCGCTCAGGGTCCAATAAGTCGCGGCAGAGAGTTCCTTAGAATGCTTATAACCGGCTGTCAGTACCGTTAAGTTTCATTGAGTTCCCATACCTCACCTCACCAAAATTCCGCTCAGATTTGGGGGTGGAAATGCGGCAAACAGTGGCAGCTAGATAGGATTCAAACCGTAGGAACAGGTTATTGTGCTTTGCAGGCCAGCCATCCCCGGAAAAGACGTTCTGGAATTAGCTTTCCTGACCTCCGTGTGAAGTTCAGAGCCGATCGAGATTGAAAGAAACAAACATAAGGCGCTCGTCACGCTGAATCTGAAGAGCGATCGGAGCGCCACGCGGAACGGCTTGCAGGGCGCTGCGGAGCTTTTCGAGTGAGGTCATCGGCGTGCCATTGAGCGTTCTTATCACGTCACCGGAGACCAGCGGCGCTTCGGTTGCCGAATCCTCAAAACGTGCAACCACGAGAATACCAAACGGATCGCGCAGGTCCGGTAATTCGGCCGCAATCCGCGTATCTATTTCTATGCCGAGAATACCGAGCGGCGCACTAGGCTTTTCGTCGGATCCACGAGCGCGGCAAGTTGGTCGATTTGATGAGGCCTCTGCATCACGCGGATATCAAAGGCAAGCGGAACAGAACCACGCAGAACCTCTAAGCGAACATTGTCGCCAGCACTATGAGTCATCATTTGAAACCGGAAGTAGGGCACGTTATTAACTGGCTTCCCATAAAAAATGTGACTATATCTTGGACGCGAATCCCCGCAGCCTCAGCAGAACCGCCGGGAAGAACATCTGAGATGATGATGCCTGAATTTCGAGCCAGATTTAGAGAGGTAGCGAGCGAGAGAGATATGCTCT
Organism: uncultured Acidobacteriota bacterium; assembly: GCA_963833345.1. Lineage (GTDB taxonomy): Bacteria > Acidobacteriota > Terriglobia > Acidiferrales > UBA7541 > Acidiferrum. Next base: position 1,181,346 of record CAWHXI010000002.1, read on the forward strand.
GCACAGCCAGCTTGATTCGGTCTTTTCCGCTAAAATTCTTGCCATGATCGTGTCGCTCCGGCATTTCCTCGGCTGGTTGCTCAGTTCTTTCAGTTGCCGGGCGGACCTCGTCCTCGAAAACCTTGCTCTCCGTCGCCAATTGCTGGCTCTGCACGCGCGACGACCTCGCCGTCGATTGACTGCCCTGCACAAGCTGTTCTGGGTTGCCTTGAAAACGTTCTGGTCCGAGTGGAGGAAGCCTCTCGTCTTGGTCACTCCTAGAACCGTCGTGAACTGGCATCGAGCGGGATTTCGTTTGTATTGGACGTGGGTCTCCAGAATCAGCCAGGTAGGAGGACGGAAGCGTGTCAGCAAAGAGGTTCGCTCCTTGATCTTCCGTATGGTTGCTGAGAATCCAACCTGGGGAGCACCGCGCATTCACGGCGGACTGCTCAAGCTGGGTTTCGATCTCTCGGAAAGGAGTGTCTCGCGATGGATCCGGCGAGCCCCGAGAAATCCAGACCCGGCAAAGCGATGGCTAACGTTCCTCAGAAACCATCGCGAGGCCATTGCTGCGATGGACTTCTTCACCGTCCCAACGCTCACGCTTGGTGTTCTTTACTGCTTTTTCGTCATCGGCCACGACCGGCGTAAGATCCTGCACTTCAATGTGACGCGAAATCCCAATGCTCTTTGGGTTGTGCAGCAACTGCGAGAAGCATGGCCCTACAAAGTGCCGCACAGATTCTTGCTATTCGACCGAGACGCAAAGTTTGGCGCCGATGTAGTTTCGGCTGTGAAGGACATGGGAAGCGAGCCAATTCGCACGGCCTTTCGCAGTCCGTGGCAGAACGGTGTTGCGGAGCGCTGGGTGGGAAGTTGCCGACGCGACTTGCTGGACCACGTGATCATCCTGAATGAGCGCCATCTCAACGGCTGATGTCTTGCTACGTGCACTACTACCATGAGGACCGGACTCATCTTGGACTCGCGAAGGACACGCCAGCAGGCCGGCCTACAACAATTCGCTCTGAGCGTGAAAACAAGATTCAATCCTTTCCGAGACTCGGCGGGCTACACCATCGTTATGCGGCGGCGGCGTAGATTCAAGAGCCATTTTCTGACGGCTAAACGCTTTTGTTTGTAACCCGGCCGAGGACGGTTCATGTCTTCTGCGAGCATCTTTCGGCGGTCGACGAATTAGTCTGCAATCCCAAACCGAAGAGCGGGCGCCAAACAGGAAGATATCCTTTTAATGCAGGACAAAACGATTTGGCGAAGGACAGCATGCGTTATCAGTTCTTAGGGGATGCCGCGCCCGCTATTTGCCCTTCCGAAACAATTGCTCGACAGTCCCCATCGGCAGGAAGAGTCGTTTCTCAATTTTGGGCAATTCAACGAATCCGTATCTCCTGTAGAATCCAGCGGCGGACTCATCCTTTGCATCTACGATAACACCAGCCGATGCGATCTGCTTGCTCGAATCAAGGCTGCGGTGGAGGGCATCCATGAGCAAGATCTCTCCGAGGCCCCGCCCGCGAAATTCGGTACTCACCGCCAGACGGCCAAGAAGGGTCACAGATACCATCGGATATTTGGGCAGCCTTTTCGCAACCTCTTCGGGAATTGCGTCTAGCCCTATGGCGAATTGGGAAAGCGTATAGTAGCCCGCAATGGTCTGGCCGTCGTTGGTCGCGACGAACGGTACCGCCGCGCGCTTTCTCGCGTCCTGACCGGCTTGCTTGTGCAGGTAGGAATCAAGTGCTTCCACGCCACATGAAAAAGTCGCCCGGTGGTGTTTTTCTCCAAGCGGCTCAATGGCGAAGCGAGGTTCGTCTTGCTTCTTGGCCAATTAGAGCCCCATCTGCTTCTTGTAGCGTCCTGCAGCTGCACGAGCAGCATCGTTCGGTGCGGGTGGATTCAAAACCGCATTTACAAAGACGTCGCGGGCTTCATCCCGCAGATGCAAAACTTCGAAGTCCTTGATCGTATTCGTCGCCGCTTCCTGAGCGCTTCTAACTACGAACTCGGTTATGGTTGTGCCACGCAATGTTGCTGCGCGCTCGATAAGACGTTTCTGCTCAGGCGTGACCCTGGCTTCCAAGCGCTGTTCCTTTCGCGAGTGTTGCTGACGTTGCATACGTGCCATGAATGTCCCCCAATCTCGCTTGAGTGTACGGCGATTAGGCGGACAAGTCAATAGAATGTACGGCTGCCGGCCGTACACAGCGGGGGACACTACCTTTGTACCTGTCATTCAGGCACTCCCTTAGAGATAAAGTCCGAATCCGACAAGGTCGGTCCGCGATTTATCAATGGGACGAGAAAAGTGCAAGTGCTTGCTGATACTTTGGATGGGTCGTGAATACAGCACTTACCCGATAGCGTTCAGATTCACGGTCGATTCAAGCTCGGACTGCAGTTGACCACTTCCGAACGATTAGGAGGCGACATGAAGAAACTATCCGCAGCAGTATTGGCACTTTCGGTTGTGACTCTCGGACTTCCGGTCCTCACGAGCGGAAAATCTCAGGATACGACCCAAGACCAAAAGCCCGAGTTGATGAACATAAAAGGCACCGTTAAGGCGGACGGGGACAAGATCACCTTTGTTTCCGACGAGACCGGAAAATCCTGGGATGTCGTCAATCCGGAGACTCTGAAGGCTCATGTGGGGCATCACGTCGAACTAAGTGCTCACGTCTACAAAGACAAGGGTCAAATCCACGTGATGAAAGTAACGATGCTTCAACAGACGTAGCGAAGAAACGTCAACGGACGAAGATCAATTCCATATCGGGCTGGGCGGGAAAATAACACGGGGCTCCGCAATCCCCGCTTCATTCAAGAAGTACCTAGCTACAGGAAAGACCTGATTACCATGCGCCGTCTGTGTGGTTAGCCTGATCGTGGCCTCTGAATCACCCACAGAGATCAGGTGCTTGTCTGGACACAGGCACCTGTTCCTCCCCCGAACAAGCTACTTATACAGATGAATTGTTCCATCGACGACGACGGCAGTATATCTGCCGCCTTCTAGGAATTGCATAACCTGCTTCCCCTCCCGCGCCATTTTTGCCCATCTAGATTTCGTATTAGGATTTTGTTCAATCCCGCGCAGGTCTCGGTCCTCAAAGCGAAAATCGATCTGTTTTAGTTTGCTTTTGGAAGTTTGACGGACGGGATAGGTTTCGCCGTCGAGATCGACGGTTTTCTTTTTGTCGATCAGGGATTGTTGCCAGACGCTGAGAAGCGCAGATTCGAAGGACGCTGACATACGCTGAGGATATCATCCAGAAGATTTCGCCAGCGTGGCCACTTCCTCGGGAGTGTCTTTCACCCATTGGGTGCGCCCATCGACCAAGTGGACTTCTGTCACGTTCTGTCAGGCATTGATTGAAACAATCTGGTCCGTGTTGACGAAGACAACGCCCTCGTCCTCTCCGGTTTCGTTTGCCCTGCGTAGTTTGATTAACGCCATATCACCTTTACTCGCGATGCCGCGCGGGACGGACAATCGGTCTATCACCTGCGGGGCACGGTTTGCCGTCATGCCCAACCAGCAGGTGCTTGAGCACGGCGTTGATGCTCTCGCACTTCCGGCGATTTAGTTCCGCATCTTCTAAAAATGACACATCCCTAGACCTGCGAATTTTCCTTAGCTCGCGGAGCACCTGCCCCGCGTCTTGTTTCAAACGGTCGAGTTCTGAGCACATGTTTCGCTTCGGCGGGTGGCAATTCTAGGTTGCGGGGTCCGGCGGGACAAGGGAATTTTCGTACTCGTCACCTGGACGCATTTCGTATCTGTGGGAGAAGAGGAAGCTGCCAAGCTGCGCGTCCGTTTAGGCAGCAAAACAAAGCCTTAGCGCGCAGGAGGTTTTATAAATTAAACAGGTAGAGGAAAACCAGCGACAACGGGCCAATCAATTTGAGTTGGCCATCATGCAAAATCGGCAGTGGAACGTGTGCTCATCCAGTGCGAATCGAGCCTCAGTTGCTCCCATCTCAGCCTCTGCAACTGCTTGATCTGCAAAAGCCAGAAAAGCGTCATCCGCCGCGCTATGGGTACCGTCCAGATAAGTTGTTCTAATAAAGTACCTATAGCGCCCTTCGGCTTCCCCTGAACGGATTGCCAACTCAAGCCTTTACAATATCGGACACATTATGAACGGGAGTATGGCAAAGCGGTAACTACATTTCAAGTTAAATTGTAGCCAGACGCCTGATTGAGGCGTTGTTAGGAAAAATGGATTCCGCTTGATGTACGATTTGCTCTCTACCTGTGCCAGCGGCTACCCCTCAGACAATCGCGAGCAGTGGGAGTCTGGTTTTTCAGCTTGAAACGATCCTACATCGTTAATCACTACTATTCATAGGGGGATAACTCGAATCGGGTCCAAAAGTCTATCCGCCATCTCTAAAAGTGATTCAACGCTAAAAACCCAGTGAGCATTTAGGGAAAAGGCTCATTGGAGCGGATGTGAGGGGGTCCGTCTCATGCCCGAATCTGATCCAACGCCCCACCGCAGGAGCCAAAGAGTCAGTCTTCAAGTTGTTGTAGTCATGAGGGCCACCCTATCGGATGGAAAAACCGTACAGGTGCAAGCGTTCACGTCCGCAGTGAACGCACATGGCGGTCGGCTTGAATCGCCAGTTAGATTGGAGGCTAACCAGCGAATCCACCTCATTAACCCGAACTCAGGAAAAGATGTTAGGTGCAGAGTGGTCCAAGTTGAAGGACCGTCCTTAGACTTGTACGAGGTCGCGTTCGAGTTTGACACTCGTAGCCCGCAGTTCTGGCCAATCTCTTTCCCTCCGCAGAATTGGGCGGCGGAGTCGGAAACTGACCATCGCTGATCGCTTTCGCACAAAACTGTTTGGGTGGATCGAGAAGACACAACGGGTCTGGTCCAATTCATAGGCGAGATAGATGGCGCGGTTCCTCGCTATCGAATCTGCCCACACTCTGACCAAGCCTGATAATGTTTGAGGAAGAGCGAGGTAAAGACGTGAGAAGGATAAACTCGATACGAGCTTTTGTAGGGCTACTCATTCTTATCAGTTGTCCCTATTCTATCTTCGCCCAGACTGCGACCACAAATCGCAGTGTCATTCTTCGCCGCGATCCCTCCACCGCGAGTGTCGCACTTGCTCACCTTTCTCAGGGAACGAGATTAACCCTGGTGGATGATACGGCAACAAGCGGCTTTTATCATGTGAGGACGGAGGATGACCAAGTCGGTTGGGTCTGGTCGAAGTTCGTAACTCTTTCGGCCTCGCCTACACCACCGCCTGTCCCAACGCCCGGCCTTCCAACTCCTCCACAGCCGCCGGAAACTCAGTGTGATCCGAGTCTGTGGAGCCATGTCTACCATCCACTGCGCCTCATCGTGAAACAACAATGCATCTCTGTCACCGGAACAATTGTCGATGCCACTGCGGGCAAGAAATCTGATGGCGTTCGGCACGAACCCGATGGCGACACCCACGGGTGGCTGAAGGTGGACCCCGAATTTGAGAATCTATTGAACGCTGGGAACATCAGCGACGAGGATGGAAATCTGGTTTTTGAGATTGTATGCAGATTTCCTGTCAGCCAGCAGGATGCCAAGGCCGCGTGTGCAAACTACACGGATCATGTCTCGCTACCTCTAGTGGGCTCTCACGTTCAAATAGTTGGCACTTTAGTGCAGGACACTTTCCATTCAAAGTGGATGGAGATTCATCCGGTCACGAGAATTACCGTGGTTCCGTAGAGACAGGGGCTGGGCCTGTCTTGCCAGATGCACCCTCGGTTGTTACCCGCCGCTGACTCCTCCCAGTTTTGTGTCGTACTTTGTGCCATAACCCCCCTGAGCATCAGTGGCAACTCGTGTCCGCTGGTGACACTCAGTGTCCATTTCAATTTGCGTAACTCGCTGTACCTTCAAACAAGTAGGCCAATCTAGACCACTCCTGTCACTCGCTGCCCTTTTTATCGTCTGTATTCGCAACGAGGAGGCCGGGGGTTCGAATCCCCTCTCGTCCACCATCTTTTCAAGGGTCCATGAGTGTCGGCAATTCAATTCCAGTTTCCCATGAGAATGAAGGGAGCCTAGTAGTAGGCTGAGGCATAGTTGGCTTGTGATGGGACAGAGTTATAAGAGCTGCCAGCTTTGCTGCCAGCCGAAGTAACACTAGGCGCGTCCCAGTACTTCACATATACCGTTTGCGCGTTTATCAGACTTATTGAATCCCGCATAATATAGCGAACTATTTTCGGGTATCCTGCGTCTAATTGGATATGGGAAACCCTGCTGGAGTACCTCGCGATTTTGAAGCCTTAGAGAAACGACGCTTTCAAGCTATTCAGATGTTCGAGCGTGGACTGCGTCAGGCTGAGATTGCTCGTCAGCTCCGCGTTGTCCCGCAGACAGTGTCTCGCTGGATGCACGACTATCGCACCCACGGCAAGTCCGCGCTGCGGAAAGCGGGACGTGCCGGGCGCAAGCCGCGCTTGAGTGAGAAGCAGCGACAACAACTAGAGAAGCTACTGGTCGCAGGTCCCGAGCGGCTCGGCTATGAGACCCCGCTGTGGACTTGTCCCCGAGTGGCTCATTTGATCGAGCAGGAGTTTGACGTTGGCTATCACGAAGGCCATGTCTGGAAGATTCTGGTTGGCCTAGGCTGGAGTCCGCAGCGACCCGAGGGGCGAGCACGAGAACGCAATGAAGAACAGATCCTCAATTGGAAGAAGAAGGTGTGGCCAACACTAAAAAAAAAGCGCGCCAGGAGGGGCGAATCCTGGTCTTCATCGACGAAAGCGGACTGAGCCAGCGGCCGCATCGTTGTCGTACCTGGGCGCCTCGCGGACAAACACCCATACTGCAATACAACTTCAATTGGAAGAGTCTCTCGGTCGCTGCCGGGCTCACCCTGTGGAACTTCTACTTTCGAATCTATGCGGGGGCCATCAAGAAGGAACAGGTCGTGGACTTTCTTAAGGCCTTAGTGCGGCACTTGGACCAGCCGTTGCTGATCGTGTGGGATCGCCTGCCGGGGCACCGCAGCCGGCTGGTGCAGGACTACATTGCCAGTTTGCGAGGCTGGATTTCCACCGCCTATCTGCCGCCCTACGCCCCGGAACTGAACCCCGTCGAGTACATCTGGGGTTACTGGAAACAGCACGAGTTGCCGAATGTCTGTCCGAAGGACTACTGGCAACTGAGCGAAGCCGCGCGACGAACTCTACGTCGCATGCGCCGCCGTCCGCGACTGATCACTGCCTTCTGGAAGCAATCTTCTTTATGGTCAGAATAGCTCTATATTATGCGAGAGTCAGTAGAAAAACTTCGAAATGCAATTTGATGCTTAAACTAGCCTAGCTTTTTTGACTTGGCATTGGTCGCAATTTATGATGCCCGAGTTTAACCGAGCAAACTGCTTCGCATTGTCACGTTTCGACAAGCCGGATGGCATTCGCGGGGTTTGGGTGTGGAATGGCCATGCGATTAGCATTCTCAAGCCGGTGAGGAGAAATGTGCCAAGGGTCATAGTGCTTCTCGGACCGCGAGAGAAGCGGCACCTGCGTGATCTAGGGGTGCAGGAGGCCGCCGGGATTAGCTTGACTCCGACGACCTCCTGCTCTTTGCCCGGGGTGTTGGGCATACCTTGCCAAAGCTTCTGAATAGTGGCGTTCGTGCTGCCTGCCTTCAAGAAAATCGCAACTCCGGTGACCTTCACATCGCTGACTTGTTGCATTTGACCAAGACCTCGGCATGGCCTGAGATGGAGTCGAGCGCAGCATTCCGCGCCAGCTTTATCTCCTCGTTCCGATCCGGCATCAGGTTCGAGCGGGGCCATGCTCGGATACGGTATTTTGGTGTCTTGAGCTATTGCTCCCCAGGAGGCACCGAACATTCTTCTTTCTCGGCATTTTGGGCGGCATTGGTTACGGGTTCGACAGCTTGGGTGACCGCATCCACTCGCTCTTCCCACCAGCTCTTGCCGTGAACATTCTGGGTCACGCAAATATCGACGTGACCCAGAATGTCCCGCACAATCTCCGGCCTTGCGCCTTCGCGCAGCATACGGCTGGAATGCATGGTGCGGAAGCTCCCAAAATGCCCCTTTAACGCTCGAATCGGCCGGGTCCGAATCTCTGCAAAAAGTGGTTGCAAGCGTTCCCGTGTAAAATAGAATGCGGGTGTGTACGTGCGAAATCTGCCATCGAGGCGCCTATGCGTCCGTCTGCGGGGGTCAAGAGATAGGCGTGAATGTCGCCCGCATGGGGCCCGGTTTGCACCGTTGCCATACCCGAGATTTGTCCGCGCTCATTGATATTGCTAGCCGAGATGATGAAGAGGTTGGAGTCTTCGGGAATTAGCGTGTTGAGGTCGGTCATCACACCGTTCTGCCAAATGAAGCCGTGCGACCAGTTGTTGCCGGAGTCAACGTTGTTTCCCACAACTTGGCCCCGGTCGTTGATACCGGTGGCGAAGGCGGCAGAATCTCCCGGCAGAATGCCGAGGACGGTGAGTGTGCCGTCTGGTTGCCAAAGAGAGGCTACGTAGGTGGAGCCATCTGCGCTGCGGACTTTCCCGACAATTTGCCCCAGGTTGTTAATGGCGAAGGCGAAATTGGATTTTGTACCTCCGAGGTCCTGCAGCACGAAGGCAGTGTTGTTTTTCCACACTACAGCGTGCGTCGCGAAGAAGCAGTTTCCCGAGTAGCCTACGGCCTCGCCTCGATCGTTGATCCCGTTTGCGAAACCATCTGGATCGGTACCTACCAAAGGAAGAACATGGGCTTGGCCTTTTTCCCATAATACCGGGACGTCAGCAGGAACGGGCGGGCACGTGGGGTCAGCGTCAGCCGTTTCCGCAAATCCTACGGCTTGTCCGCGGTTGTTGATGGCGCTGGCCTGCCCGTTGTTGCCGCCCACTGTCGGGAGAGCGCTCATGTGGCCGTCTCGCCAAAGAAACGGAACGCACGTAAGGTGTGTGCCGAAGCCGCAAAGGTCTTCGCCGTTCGGATCAAGAACAGCTGTTTCGGACATACCAACGGCTTCCCCGCGGTCGTTGATCCCGCCCCAGTTGATCCAACTGTTGGCGCCGGGTTTTCCGAGCGTGCCCAGGTCGATGTTGAATCCGTAGATGCTGATCACCGCGCGGCCCCTGGAAACTGTCGTACCCATATTATTCTCGGGAGGGTTCACGAACCCATCCATGTTCTCCGCCCAGCCCTGATTATTGAGGCCCATGGCCATGCTGAAGTTGTCCTTGCTGTTGTTGATGCCCAAATCGGTAATTTTGTAGCTCGTTTGAGCGACCGCATCACTGAAGCAACCCAGAACAATCATCGCAACCCAGGGCATCCAGAAACCCCGCAACCGTCTTAGAGTGCTCATATCTCCTCTTTTCCTCCGGTGAAGGTCGCCGCGCCGAGATGACTGGCGATTTACGTCACGTACCACTCGGCGCTCTGGCAGTTCAGAGCAGAATTAGCTCACAACTCCACAAATCCCTGCTGAGTGACAACTGAGGAAGCATGTGGTGTTCCACGTTTACAAGAATTACGTGACACAACAAGCCCAGCACTTCAGAGTTCGAATACGAGTCGCGGACTAACAACTTCCTGGGACGATCCCAAAACGGCTAAAGCGCCTGTTTCTCCAACTTTTCACACATACAGGCGAGAGGTTATGAAATTCGAGAACGTCAGCAGCCAAAAGTCAGGCCGCTCAATTGTGGTTGATTTTCAGATGATTTAACATACATACTGGTTGGTATGTTGGCAGCACCCAAGAGTCCGAAACGTAGAGCGACTAGGCTGCGCGATTCTGAGCGCACGCGGGAGCGCTTGCTGCAGGCGGCATCTCGCGAGATCTACAGATCGGGTTTCCAGAGTGCCAGCCTGGACACCATTCTGGCCGTAGCTGGGGTCACCAAGGGCGCACTGTACTACCACTTCGACAGCAAGGAAGCCTTGGGACACGCCGTCATCGATGAGGTCATCGCCCCCGACGTCCGCGGCAAGTGGGTGCGCCCTCTACAGAGCGGCAAGGACCCTATCGACGCTTTGATCGGCGCTGTTCAAGGTATACCCGTTCGGCCCGCGGATGTACGGGGCGGCTGTCATCTGAACAATCTGGCGCAGGAAATGTCTCCTCTTGACGCGGGATTCCGGAAGCGGCTGGCGATAATCTTCGATGCCTGGCGGGAGGCCGTTGCCTCCGTTTTGCGAGAGGGCCAGGCCCACGGAAGCGTTCGCCGCGACGTGGAACCCGCTGACGCCGCCGGCTTACTGATCGCGATGGTCGAAGGCTATGGGTCGCTGGCAAAGAATGCTCAGGATCCGAAAGTGATGAAAGCGGGGATCAGAAACATCGTGGGCTGGCTGCGGTCCCTGCGCGCGCCGGGCAACCGCAAGCGAGGTTGATCGCATCGGTGTCTCAAGGAGCAGTTTGGCACTGTTACATACCAACCGGTTCGTATGCTCGGACAGTCAGCATCGCGATCGGGCGAAGCGCTTCAAACTACATCATGAAAAGGAGAACGAACAATGACAAGGATCGCAGTGTCGCGCAGGAATCTGCTCGCAACGGGAGCCTGCGCGCTGGTTGGTGCCGTGAGCCTGCCGGGACCGGCAAGTGCCAGCGCATTGGGAGGGCAGAACTTAACGAACGAGGAGGTAGCCCGGAAGTGGTACGCAGCCTGGGAGAAGAAAGACTGGGGCCCAGTGGATAGCCTGCTCGCCGATAACTTCACCTTTACAAGCGCGGCCGGCGACGACCACATCAGCAAGAGCACTTTCAAAGCGCGATGCTGGGAAACACAGATCGATTTCATTGGACATTTTGACCTGGAGCGAATCACCACTGGCGCGGAGGATGCTTTTGTGAAGTATCTTTGCCACACCAAGGACGGTAAATCGTTCCGGAACGTGGAGTATCTCCGAATCAAGAACGGAAAGTTGCAATCCATTGAGTGTTATTTCGGCGCGCAATCCAGCTTTCCGTCAGCAGTGAGCACTGGGCAGAAGTAACCTACGGGCCTGGAAGGTAAGGCGTGGGGTGCCGATCTGCCGAAATCACCGGTGATGCTGAATCCACAATTCAAAGGCGCTCAACCAATCGACGTATTTGTCGTTCCCGTGGGCAGCTGGACAGACGGATCCGCTGCTCCGGTTATGTAGGACCATTACATCTAGAAGCAGTGCACTCGTCAATCTCACTTCGGGTACCAGGAAGTCGAAACGAGAGAGCAAGGGGTTCCATCATGAGCGCCCGCGAAATTCAGGATCAGAAGGCCATTGCACGTGAGATGTTTGTTCAACAAGCTGCTCACGCTAATGCGGACGTTTCGGCTAGCCCACTGCGGGGAGCTACGATTTGCTCCACCAAGAGTAGACGGGATTACACTCTTGAATCGACAGCGGACGAGTTCTGCGAAGCTGCAGATACATCATTGCTTCCGGTAATCCGAGTTGATGCTGCAAACCTCATGCGAGTCTTGCGGCAGTTGGAGGTTATAGCAAAACGACAGGCGCCACGAATCGCGTTCAAGGCAAAGGGTAGCATCCTACTCTTGGATTTAGCCGACATCTTGGCCGTGCAAGCCGAAGGTAATTACGTTTCGTTGCAACACCGACCTAATCCCTATTTGGTGCACGAGTCCCTCTCGTCCATGGCGGAGAAACTCAAACCCTACGGTTTTATTCGCATCCACCGCTCGGTCGTCGTGAATATTTCGGCCGTGGAGGAGATCCAACCTTTACCGACGGGGGAGTACAGGCTGCGTGTAAAAGGTGGGAAGGAATACTTGGTAACGCGTACATACAAACACAACCTCAGAGATCTGGCTCAACTGTGGGTAGGCTCAGAGCGGCTTTGCGGCTAACAGGCAGCAAGAGGTTTTACCTCGTTATTCCGTCGTAGCATTCCCGATCGTCGATTACGAAAAGTCAGCCCGTAAACAGCGCGGCAGAATGAAAGCGCAAGCGGCAAATCTTGCTGGGGCGGCTGCTGGGCGGTTGTTCCAACATGGGCTGTATTGCGCGAGGTCTTGTCCGCGCACATTGATTGCAACCCAGAATGGAGAATGTGAGGCCAACCTGTAGTTCAGCCTTGATGAAATCCGTCGCGAAATCGCACATGTGGCCCTCACGGTTCCGAAACAGCGTTCTTGGAAATGAAGCAAAGCGTTGATGCGCTGTCCAGCGACCGACTCCCCTGCTTCGCGAAAATAAAACTCCGGGTTGTCCAATTCAGAGGGTTCGCGAAAATGACTTTGTCGTCGTTACAGGCATAGGTACCGCGCGTGATTTTATCCGGCTTCTTACCGTCGAGCTGTACTGAAAAGACAAAGAGAAAACCGGTTTGCCAATTAAGGGCCCGTGAAAATAGCTAAGTGATTGTGGCGCCTTGCCTTAGCTTATTTTCCCCACTGTTCGCAATGAGGAGGCCGGGGGTTCGAATCCCCTCTCGTCCACCAGATTCTCACGCGGCATCAGCTTTATCGCGCAGGCAACGGCCTGGCGACCGTATCTTGAGCGGCGCTGACCCGCCAGCGTCCACTGTTGCGGGCAAGCACGCGAAGTCCTGTAATGGTAACTGTTTTAACGTCCCGCCCTTCCCCTGACAGCTCCCAGTCGACTTCGAGAACCGCAATGTCTGGACCAAGCGCGGTAGTGGTGAGAACGGTCGTGCGCGACACGGTGCCATGAAATTGATGTGCCAGAACATCCGCGATGTGTTTTTCGATATTGTCCCTTCCACTGAAGCGACGGGCAGACGAATCCACAAGATCGGCGTCGTCCACGAACAGGCCCGCGGCAGCTTTCGCATCATTCTGGTTCCAGTCGGTGTCCGCTTCGACGAGCAGTTTTCGCACGTCGGCAGGCGTGTGGTCTGCATCGGGTGCCGTGGGCAAAGGGCTCGGGACGAGAATGGATGTGCCTGGCAAGGTAGAGCGATCAACGGGGGAGCCGTTCTGGGCGGCAACGATTAGCCAGTATCCATCACGCTTGACGACGACCATAGTCATCAAGTAAGAGCGAGGCTGTGGATCACGAGGGTCCCCCGTGATCATCCAACTCACAAGCACCAGAGCAAGGTCAGGCCTGAGGAGCCGCACGCTGTCGGGTTTAATGTCTGCATGGCTGCTCTTGAAGATCGCCGCCTTGGCATGCCTGTCCTCAATGTCTTTTCTGCCGATCCAAAGAGCACCGTTCACATTGACGAACGTGGCGTCTTCGGTGAATTGAGACGCGAATGCATGCGCGTCTTTCAGGTTCCAGGCAGCCATCAAACCGGAGACTGCATCTTCGGGGCCGGACTGGGCGCTGGCCCCAGTGACCACAAATTTACCGAGGAAAGCGACTGACAAGATTATGCAAGCAGAGAAGCGATTCATGTCCCTCCAGCAGCAAGGTGCAATACGGATGGAGGTGCTAATGATAGCGCGGCGGCCACTGAAGCCTATAAATTAAATTATTCCTTCTTCGGGTAGTCCTCGTCTTAGTTGCGTATCTACCTCACTACAGGATTCGTGTAACGTTTGCCGAAGATCCGGCACGAGCAAGTAATTGTCCGATCATGGCTCGCTCACTGGACAGTAGGAATCAGTCCATATATCGCAGACTGTCGGCTTAGAGGAGGCCTCCGAATGCACCTTTGTTTTGTATGTCGCGTGCCCGGCTCCCGAGTGACGGCTAACCAGAAGTTATTCCGAGTCGCAAGGCCCATTGTGAGAAGTCGCGTCAGCTCAGTCCACTTGCCTGTGTAGTCGCATAATCGGACATTGAGATCTGGCCGATTTTACTTCTGCGGCGGCGTTTATCCGACACTGGAGTCATTGGCTGGTTACGAACAGTCATCTGCAGCCTCGGCTTTGTCCTATCCCCATGAAACGTAGGTCGTGCTAAGCTCACAACTTCTGTAGCGCCATGCTGCCCGTGAGGTATTTATGGGCGAAGAAAACTCAACCCCGAAGTTCAATCCGCAAGATCCGAAGAAGAGTGTAGATGTGGGAGGCGACACTACGATCGACGCAGGTGAAACCGTCGTGGGGGCAGCTCGGGCGGTCGACCGGACATCCATCGGGTCATACATGTTAGTTAAGAAATTGGGTGAAGGCGGAATGGGACAGGTGTGGCTCGCGGAGCAAACGGCGCCGGTAAAGCGGAAGGTAGCGCTGAAGTTGATCAAAGGCGGGCTGTACGACAGTGCGGTGATACAGAGATTCGAATCGGAACGGCAGTCGCTTGCAGTGATGGATCACCCGGCGATTGCGAAAGTGTTCGATGCGGGGTCGACGAAGGACGGCCAGCCGTACTTCGTGATGGAGTATGTGGATGGTTTGCCGATTACGCGGTATTGCGACAACAAGAAGTTAAGAATTCCGGAGCGGCTGGAGCTGTTCATCAAAGTTTGCGATGGAGTGCAGCACGCGCACCAGAAGGCCATTATTCACCGCGATTTGAAGCCCTCGAATGTTCTGGTTGTGGAAGTCGATGGAAAACCGGTCCCGCGAATTATTGATTTCGGTATTGCGAAAGCCATTTCTTCGCAGGCGAATGCCGAGCAAACAGTGTTTACGCAAGCGGGAGCGGTGGTAGGAACTCCCGGATTCATGAGCCCCGAGCAGGCGGACCCGCGCGTGCAGGACGTGGATACGCGCACGGACGTTTATTCGCTAGGCGTGATTCTTTACGTGCTGCTAACCGGAACGTTGCCCTTCGATTTGGAAGGCTGGAGGAAGAAGCCCGTTGATGAAGTCTTGCGGCAATTCAGGGAAGAGGATCCGCAGAGTCCCAGCACAAAGCTGCGAGAAGACAAGTGGACGGCGACGGATAGCGCTGCCAAACGCGCTACAGAACCAGGGCAGCTTGTGAGCATGTTGCAGGGCGATCTGGACTGGATCACGATGAAGGCGGTCGAAAAGGATCGCGCGCGGCGCTACGGCACACCTTCGGAACTCGCGGCCGACATCCGACGATACCTGCACCATGAACCGGTCACCGCCCGTCCCATCAGTTCCGCTTATCGGGTGCGCAAGTACGTTCGCCGCCATCGCGTCTCAGTGGGGGTCGCGGCAGGCTTCCTGATCGTTTTTATTGGATTCGCCATCAACCAGTCGATACAACTTCGCCGCATCACTCGCGAACGGGACCGCGCCAATCGCATCACCGAATTCATGACCAGCATGTTCAAAGTTTCCGACCCCAGCCAGTCCCGCGGCAATACCGTCACCGCTCGCGAAATCCTCGACAAGGCTTCCACCGACATTGACACTGGCCTTGCCAAAGATCCCCAACTCCAGGCCCAATTGATGGATGTTATGGGCCGCGTATACCAGAGCCTCGCCTTGTACGCGCCGGCACAATCATTGTTCGAACATTCCGCAGCCATCCGGACCCGAGTCCTAGGCCCAAACAACCCTGAAACCCTGGCTTCAATTAGCAACCTTGGGGCCACCCTGGCAGATCAAGGCCACTACGCCCAGGCAGAGAAAATAGACCGCGAAACCCTGGAGCTCAAGCGTCGCGCCCTCGGTCCGCAACATCCGGACACGCTCATAACCATGAATAACTTAGCCCGGAATCTTCGCCAGGAAGGACGCTTTTCCGAGGCCGAGAAGCTGGATGCTGAGACGCTAAACCTCCGGCGCCGCGTCCTTGGCCCGGAGCATCTGCTGACATTGGCCTCAATGGGCAACCTGGCGATCGACTTTGAGCGGGAGGGCCGGTACGCCGACGCGGAGAAGCTAGATCGGCAGGCACTCGACGCCTCGTGGCGCATCAACGGGCAGGATGACAAAGACACTTTGTTGCTGGCCAGCAACTTAGGGTGGATCCTGCACAAAGAAGGCCGATACGCTGAAGCGGAGACTTCCCTCCGCGAGGCGGTCGATGGCGCTCGGCGAGTCCGCGGACCGGAGTGGCCTTCTCTTCACGGATGGACCGGCCGGCTGGCCGACGACCTGGATGCCGAAGGCCGATACGCCGACGCCGAGAAACTGCATCTCGAAGTCGTTGAGATTCTGCGCCGAGTTCTCGGCCCGGACAATCCGGCCACCCCAATTGCCATCTCCGACCTTGCTATCACTCTTCAGAACGAAGGTCACTTCACGGAGGCAGAAAAATTGGACCGAGAAGCCATTGAGATTCAGCGACGAGTTCTCGGTCCAGCGAACCCCCAAACGCTGAACTCCTTGAGCAATCTGGCCGCCGTGTTCATCAGCGAGCGTCGATACACGGAGGCAGAGAAGCTCTATCAGGAGGCGAATGGCATTCAGCGCCGCGTGCTGGGGCCTGATCATCCAGATACCGCTCTCTCCGTGTACAACCTAGGTGTTGTCGCGCTCTACCTGGGCCGCCGGGAGCAGGCAATCTCGCTATTACAGGAGGCGGTCGACCATGGACTCGCCCCCGCAAACGCTCTGGCTATGGAGCAGGATCCTGACCTCAAGCCGCTTCACGGCGACCCTCGTTATGAGGCCATTGTTAGCGACGCCAAGCAGCGCGCGGCAGCAGCACAAAAACCTCACTAGGTGCTGCCGTTTGCCGAGAGCCCCCTACTGTTCACCTCATAGTGCAAAAACTTGTCTTATGACCTTGGCTACGAGTAAGCGGCGCGAGCGTCTAACTCCCGGTTAGCATTACCGGTAACATTGGTCCGGGGCATAAAGCTCCGCCTCTTTGCGTTTTCCTCGGTCGCGGCCTCGCACGATAGTTCGCCACTGGGCTCCGGAGTGGGAGGCCCATTTTCGTACTCCCCTTGCTTCGTGAAAATAAAACTCCCGGTTGTCCAATTCAGAGGGTAATCGAAAATGACTTTGTCGTCGTTACAGGCACAGGCGCCGCGCGTGATTTTATCCTGTCATTCACCAAAACTCCGGCCGACTAGCTTCGCTGCTGTAACATTGTTAGGGCGATGATTTTGGCGAGGGACAGCCTCTCCGCAATCAATTGAGAATGGCGCTACACTTAGTTCTGGGCCGTCGGCAAAACGCCCATCTCCCTAAGCACCCGTTCCGCCTCCTGGCTCGGCATCGTCGGCTTTCCCAGCAGCTTCCGCAGCGGTTCAACCGCCCGCCGATCCTTGATCTTTCCTAATTCCTGCACGCATTGCACGGCAACCGTGCCCGACGGGTCCGTCGTCACTTCCTGCTCCATCGTTTGAATCAGTGCCGGCACAACGCCAGGGTCCTTCAACTTCGCAAGCGCCATCACCGCTTCGATCCGCGTCGCAGACTGCGTCTGCCTGTCCTGGGCTACGCTCGCCAGCGCCGCCACGCTCCCGGCAGTATTGAGCTTGCCCAGCGCCCGCACTGCCTGGTAGTTCGTTTTCGCAACTCTTCCCAGCGGCTCGACTGCCGACGCGTCTCCCAAATTCCCCAGCGCTTCCGCTGCGCTGTACCGCACATCCGCGTTTTCGTCCGCAAGCGAATGAATGAGCGCCGGCAGCACGCGCGCATCATGAAAATGCGAAAGCGCGCCCGCCGCCGCCGCTCGCTGCGAATAATTGTCCAACTGCAGCGACTGAATCAGCGCCGGAACGATGCGTGGATCCTGAAACGTCCCGAGCGCCTCCGCCGCATCCGGCTGAAGTCCGACTTCCTTCGTTTGCAGCACGTCCAGCAGCGGACCGATGGCTCGCGGATCATCCAGCTTGGCAAGCCCCGCGCAGGCATGCTTTCCCGCCCCAGGGTTGATGATCGTAAGAAACTTCACCAACAGCGGCGTCGCCTCGCGATTCCCCGTCCTCGCCAGCACGTCGATTCCTTGCTCGATCTGCATTCCCTGAAATCCACTAAACGCACCCTGAATCTCCGGCCTCGACCTTCCATCAACAATAATCCACACGTTGTATTTCAAAATCTCCATCAAGGGGCGCGCCGCTTCCGCCGGCGGTTTTCTCATCGCGAACAACGCTTGGACCGCCGCTACTCGCGTCTCCTGAATAAGAAGCATTGCCACAAGGCCCGGTCCCGCTGCCTGCTCCAGCGCATCCAGCTTCGGATCTCTTTCGACATTCGGGTTTGGATAGAACGCTCGTTCCAGCGCATCCGCGGCACGATTCTGCACAAACACGTCCTGGTCTCCGAGCAGCGGCACAACACTCTTCATATCTTCGAGTGTTCCCACGTTGGCCAGCGCGCTCACCGCCGCGTGCCGCACTTCCTGATCGCTGCTCGCCAGCAATCCAACTAGCGCCGCCCCGCCGCTTGGTGGTCCTCCGGCGAGAGCACGTCCTGCGCGTATCCCGCTCCCCTTACCATCGTGCTCAACGCCTCTGTCGTCGTCACCACCACTTTCGGCTTCGGGTCCTTCAACAACGCAATCAGCGGTGCGGCGGCACTCTCATCACCAATTGCCCCAAGCGCCTCCGCTGCCGCTGCGCGCACCAGCGCGTGCGAATCCTTCAAAGCCTCAATCAGCGCCGGCACCTCTCTCAAATTCTGCTCGTGGTCCGCGCCGTTCATCGCCGTGTCGCGATAGTCCAGCTTCCCTAGCTTGTTCGCCGCGGCCGCCCGCACCAGCGAACTCGCGTCCTGCAGCAGCGGTATCAGCTTCGGGATCGCCGTCTCGTCATTCCATTGCTTGATCTGCGCCAGCTTCCGCGCTTCAGCGGTATTCCCTGTGGCCTGACCTTTTCCAGTGTTCTTCGGGGCGGGCTCGGGATTTGCCGCGGCTTCCTTCGCGGCGTCTTCGGCGGCCGCTTCTGTCGCGGCTTTCAGTGCCTCTGCGGCGTGTTGCTTGACCGTCGCATCCGGGTCATTCAAGTGCTTCTTCAAAATCGTAACAGCGTCGGCACTTGCCATCGAACCCAGCGCGTCCATGGCCGCTGTTCTCACGTCCGCGTCTCGGTCCCCGGCAAGTGTTTTCAAGACTCGCAGGGCATCTCTCATTCCGAAGTCCGGATGGCCCATCCCGGGGTCGTCCATTTTTTCAGTCTCGGCTAGTTTTTGAATGGCCGCTGCGACAGCGACGCGCACGCCAGCATCTGCATCCGATGCGGCGGGCAGAATTCCCTTGGTGAACGCTGGCCGCGGAGGATCTCCATACCAGGGGTTTTGGATCGCGCAGTCGGCCAGCAGGACAACAATCACGGCGCGCTGGGCCGCCGATTTCGAATTCTTCAACGCCGATGGAAGAACTTTGAGGCCCACCTCTGGCGCATCGATGAACGAGTCGCGCACCGCTGCCAGTGCGTTTTCATCCTCCGATGATGTAGCATCCGTAGCGGCCTGCACCCCCAGAGGATCCATCTGCAAAAGTTGTGCGGCCGCCACGTGTCCAGCTTCACCCGGCAAAATCTCGGCGATGGCCGCAACAGACTTCGCGTCGTTGAAACGGCCCAGCGTGCGCACCAGCACTTTCAGAGCGGAAGCGTTGCCGCTGCTCTGTTTCAATCCTGCGATGAGGGCCGGCTCAGCTGCGGGGTCCTTCAAATTGTCCAGCGCCGTCCCCGCCGCGCCCCGCACCGCCGGATCTTTGTCATTGAGTTGCTGAACGAGCCTCGGTACGTCTGCAGCTTTCGTCTGCGCGCGCATGCTCGCGGAGAAAGTCAGAAGCAAGAGCGCAGCTCCGCAAAATACTGGCAAGACTGTGTCGCTTCGAACCGTTCTTTTTTGTCTCTGTGGGATTTGTGCGCGCATAACCGACCGCCTCCGTCGCTGTCTGCGTCTCTGTTTCCAACCTAGGGGGCTTTTGTCCCCGCCGCAACACTTGCGGCCAAACACGATTCTCAGGAGGCAATAACCATCACGGAGCACGCGCGCCGCCCGTAAGATCGGCTGCTCTGTCTCGGTGTTCTCGGCGACCTCTGTCTTTATGCTGGCAGATTCACCGTTGCCTCTCGGTTTCGGTGCCACTCTTGCGAGTGTAGGTACATTGTCCAAGAGCTCCAGAACTGTTCGTAGCCTCCCCTCTCTGCCTTGTAGGCTATGTGCGATGGGACGTACAGTCTGATCGATCTCCTCCTTGTCAGACAATCATTCCAACAGCTTCAGGTCGCAGTCCGGTTAGCCGACAATACGTCCGGGAGATGGGGCTGTGTAACAATAAACCGATTTGATTCAATATTACTTTGCGCGTCGGGGCGCCAGTTTTGTAACACCTACGGGAGCGTTTGCAATCGGCCTTGTCCACCGCGCCTCGGCGGAACCTTAGGAGGAAAAATGTCTTCTCAGCCAGTACCTAGCGCACTCGACGTTCGCACCCAAGCTTTTCCAATCTTGACCGCGGCACAAATCAACCGCGTTCGCCCCGGCGGCAAGCTGCGAGAGGTCAAGAAGGGTGAAGTACTGTTTGAACCGGGTGACACAAATGTCCCATTTTTCGTCCTGCTCTCCGGAAGCATGGAGATCGTGCAGCCGGATCTTACGGGCGAGCGCCCCTTAGTCACCCACGGCCCCGGCGGGTTCACCGGTGAGATGACCATGATCTCCGGGCGGCGCAGCCTCGCGCGTGGCCGCGTCACGGAGCCCGGTGAGTTTATGGAACTGAGTGCAGAGAGCCTGCGGTCGCTCGTCGCAAAGGACGCCGAGCTGAGTGAGATTTTCATGAGGGCGTTCATCCTGCGCCGGTTGGAACTCATCCGAACGGGTCAGGGCAACGTCATCTTGATGGGGTCGCGCCACTCGGCTAACGCGCTGCGCCTGCGCGAGTTTCTGACCCGGAATGAACATCCTTATACGTACATAGATCTCGACACGGACAAGACTTCACAGGAACTGCTTGATCGTTTTGACGTCAAGTTGGACGAAATTCCGGTGGTCATTTGCAGCGCCCGCTCGGTGCTGCGAAACCCCTCAATTCAAGAATTGGCCGAGTGCCTGGGGCTGAACAGCGCGATCGACGAGACGCAGGTCCGCGATTTGATCATTGTGGGCGCCGGACCGTCCGGCTTGGCAGCTGCCGTTTACGCCGCTTCGGAGGGCCTTGACGTGTTGGTGATTGAGACTGCCACACCCGGAGGACAGGCCGGATCAAGTTCGAAGATCGAGAATTACCTGGGCTTTCCTACGGGAATCTCCGGTCAAGAACTGGCAGCGCGCGCGATCGCTCAGTCGGAGAAATTTGGAGCCAAGATGATGGTGGCGCACAGCGTTGCGCGGCTGGATTGTGAAAAGCGTCCGTACAAGGTAGTTCTGGACAATGGCAACAGGCTTCAGGCGCGCGCCGTCATCATCGCTACTGGCGCACAATACAACAAGCCGCGTATTGCCAATCTGGAGCAGTTTGAGGGTCAGGGGATCTACTATGGTGCGACCTACATGGAGGCGCAACTATGCGAACAAGAAGAGACTATCGTAGTGGGCGGAGGGAACTCCGCCGGACAAGCTGCGATTTTCCTTTCGCAGACAGCGCGCAAGGTGCACCTGCTCGTGCGCTCGGGTCAGTTATCAGACACCATGTCTCGCTATTTGGTCCAACGGATCCAAGAGAACCCCGCCATCGAATTGCACTTCAAAATGCAAATAGTCGGTCTCGACGGAGGCACCCATCTTGAGCGCGTCACTTGGCAGGACAAGTCTAGTGGCGAGACTTCCGTCCACGACATTCGGCACGTCTTCATCATGGCGGGAGCATCGCCGAGAACTGAGTGGCTGCGAGGCTGCGTGGCGGTCGATGAGAAGGGGTTCATCCTCACCGGGCGGGATTTGGATAACGCAACCGGAGCCCCGGCGTGGACAATGGCTCGTTCTCCACAAATGCTGGAAACGAGCCTTCATGGCGTGTTTGCGGTTGGCGATGTTCGCTCGGGTAATGTGAAGCGCGTGGCCTCGGCTGTCGGCGAAGGAGCGATTGCCGTCCATCTAGTCCACCGCGCCTTGGCGGAGCGTTAGCTCGCAAACGTCTGGATGACAGGCAACTCGGAAGTTATCGGTCGTCCGTGGGATTAGTACCAATAAAACGCGCTTGTGTATACGAAACCGCGTCGACTCCCGAGCAGTCGGCTAACCGGAAGTGATCGTCGGACTCGCTTTGCTTCGCGGTTTTGTCCGAGGCGTCTGAGCGCAAAACTACAATTTTTCGCTCGTCGAAACTCTGGTTGACAAGTGTGATGGATTGCTGTTTTTCCGCAGCAGCTTTCGCGTGAAGTTTTTTGCTAAGCCCACCCGGAGCGGGGCACGTACCGTCCCATACCCTTGAGTCCTAATTCATGCCTGGAACACGAAACACGGCTGCGGAGTAGATCAGAGGGTTCTCGAAAATGACTTTTTCGTTGTTACAGGCACAGGCACCGCGCGTGATTTTATCCGGCTTCTCACCGTCGAACTGCACTGAAAGGACAGAGAGAAAACCGGCTTGCCAGACTTGCCAATTTAAGGGCCCCTAAAAATAGCTAAGTGATTGTGGCGCCTTGCCTTAGCTTATTTTCCCCACTGTTCGCAACGAGGAGGCCGGGGGTTCGAATCCCCTCTCGTCCACCAGATTTTAAAAGACTTAACCAACTTTACGGAATTCCAAAATCTTGCCAGACTTGCCATTTGGAACCTCCGCCGCGGCCTCCTGGTGACTTGGCAGCGTGAACCCCGTTCCCGTTTTTTCTGCCCATCGCGAACGCCAGTCGCGTTGCTTCAAGAGCTTTTTGTACACCTCGGACACATGCGACTTCGCATGCCCGGACCACGTGTGTTGCAACGCCGCTGGAACCTCCGCCGTCTCTAGCTCGGTGATGCGGAAGCGCCGGAAGATGTTGAACCCACCCTGTTCAAGCTCCAGTTTTTTCAGGATGGGGTGCAGGCTGTGCTTCAGAATATCCCGCTGCATGAGTTGGCTGTCATCCGGTTTACAAAAAACCAGACCACTCGTTCGGCCGCCCACGAAGTCACGGAGCATCGCGGCCAGGGGCTTCGACAGATCCACCACCCGCCCGTGCCTGGAATCCGCGTTCTTCGTTTTCATGTGGTCCTGAAGCACTCCGCGCTTGGCTTTCTGCACAATCTCCAAGGTGCGGAAGTCTTCATGGATGGAACGGATGTCGAGACCGAGTGCTCCCCCGGCCCGCATCGGCCCACAGCCAGCGAGCAACGCATACAGCGTGCAATACGGTTCTTCAGCTTCCTACAGAATCGCTGTCATTTCGCCCCGGTCAACGGTTGGCTGGTTCTGCTCATCCACCTCTGGAACATCAATGAACTCGTCGTCCCAGTCTCGCATGAAAAGCGGTTCGCCCCTTACCTCCCCTCCCCCGAAGATGGTGCGGACACCGATGACTTCTTATCAGGCAGGTGTCAAAGAAAACGGTCCGCTCCGGTCCGAGCTGCGAAAGCTCAACTCGTAAGTCCCGCTCAAGGAGTTCACCAGAACGCCATGCCCGGTACAGGCTGTCGAATCGATTGCCATGAAACCGTCGCCGCGCCTCGTTCAGAAACTCTAAATCCTCAGTGACAGGGACCACGTACTCGTGGTTGTCCCACTTCTTTCGGATATAAAAGTAACGGAGGATATCGACCGATGTGTCCGATTCGAGCGGCCTCTTTACGAGTGAACGAAAGCGCTCTTCCGCCATTCGAAAATATGCATCTTTTGTAGCGATGTATAAAAAGCGGAAAGTCGCCAATTGGCGGAAGAGCCTTTGGTACGCGGCCAGATGAGTAAGGAAACCAGACGGTGTTTGAAAGCCCGAATCTACGTAGCTGAACGCGACCACAGGAGAAGCCCCCGAGAGAGGCGGAGCAAGAAAGAGGGGAAATTTGTCAACGAAATAACGAGCGGTTGGCTGACTGCCCTGGCGACCTTCGTAAACCCTGCCCGGAAGGCAGTCCCTGGACATACCCATTGTTTCGCAAAAGAATCTGACCTTATCTTGCTCGGTCTCGAAATAAGCCAAAATTTGGTTAGCCAATATGAAGTCCAGAAGGAGCAAACGTGTGCGTGTGAATTCGAACGAGTGCCGCCTGCGGTTGCGCAGATTGTCCTTTTCCATCCGACCGTAAACGTTCCTGGAAAAGAGGTGGAAAACCGGGCCGACGCCTACGAAGTCCGCATTGTCACGACCTCCGGGGATTCCCTATTGAACACGGGCGGCCCGGCACGGTTCGACGATGGAATCACCACACTACAGGTGAGAGAAGACACATTCATTGCGCGACCTGGTCAATACATTCTGCAAATTCGGAAAGCGCCTTCCAAGTGGAACTCTTACCCATTCGTCTTGCGGTGAGCAACTCATGACGTGCGGGCCGCTGATCCCCGCGTACGAGTTTATTGGTGTCAGCGCGCAGCCTCGATCTCAAGACTCTCTAGAACGGGACTTTCTGGCTCCAAATAACTTCCGGTTAGCGCATCATCCGGCGACGTCGCGAAGTGGTCAACCGTCAGTTCGGTCAGTTCGCGATGGATTGAATCATTCTTTTGCTAGGTAGTTTCAGGAATTGACAGGTGACTCTACGCTCGCTGACGTTGGATCATTATCCGCAGATCTCCGTCTGAGGGACTCGGCGACAGGACGATGCATCTCGGCCCGCCGGGTCAAACTCTGGATGGCTTGCCCTCCGCCTGAATCTGCAAGTTTCGCTAGTTCGCGTCTAACTCGCCAGCACGATAACGGTACGGTCCCAAGCGGGTCATCAGCGAGGTCGCAACCAGAGTCGCGGCCAGAAATATCACAAGCGCGACACGATAGGAGCCGGTCCGGTCGAAGCTAGCACCCATGATGAGAGGACCAAAGGCTCCTGCCAAAGCGAAAGCAGCGAAGGCCCAGCTATAGATTTCACCGAAGGCACGCAGACCAAAATAGCGGCTTGTTAAGTACGCGATGATGTCCACCTCGGCGCCCAGACCCAACCCGACAAGGCAGGCACCTGCAAACGCGATTGGCGTTGAGCCCAGCCAGAGCAACCCGACACCAAGTGCTGCGGCGCCAAAGAACGCCGCTGCAACACGGGGAGCAAAAAGCCGGTCCAGTAGGTACCCGGTAAATACTCGGCCTATTAAGACCGAGCCGCCAGCCAACGAACTCCCTAGAGCGGCCCTTTGCGCACTCATCCCCCTATCGCTAAGCATAGCTATTGTGTGAACCAGGCAACCCTGCACGCTTGCGCTCACTAAGAAGAACGCGCACACCATGACCCAAAATGTTCCGGTGCGCCAAGCTTCGCGTGCGGTCAGCCCCTGCGCAGCGGTTTCCTGTCCTGCTTTAGAACTGTTCCGCTGCGCTCCATCAGGCGAGAGGCCCAAATCCTGCGGCTTTTCCTTTAGGAACGCAGCCACTACCGGTATGGAAATCAGCAGAACCGCGCCTCCAAGAATCTCATATGCTGTCCTCCAGCCAAGCCTTGCAACCAGTTGTTGCGCGAGCGAAGGCATGATCATCGCTCCTGAGCCAATGCCGACCATCATCAGACCGAGCGCGAGCCCCCTGCGCCGGTCAAACCAGTGGGAGACTACATAACCGTACGGGAGCGGCCCCAGACCAGGTATCACGAAGCCAAGCGCCGTGTAGAAGACATACATGTGCCAGAGACGGCCGGAGAAAACGATGACGGAAAGCAAGACTGTCCCAAAGATTGCGGTAGCCGGCAAAACGACCTTGCGAGCGCCATAGCGGCCAATGAGCCATCCCCCGAGCGGGTTGCTAAGGGCACCCACGACGAGTTGGAGAGTGAAGGCCAGAGAAACGGCGGCGCGCCCTGCGTGGAACTCCTGCATGAGCGGCTTGAGAAAAGCAGGGAAAGAAAACACCGTGACGGGCACGCCCCAGAACAGCCCCACCGCGGACACCAATACTATCCACCAGCCATAAAAAAAGGCACGCTGATGCCGGATTGTTATTCCCTGTGCTTTTGAGGCAGGCACGGAACTGATTTGCGAGGAAGTGTCAGCCATGCGGGGCACGTTCTGACTTCTGGACCACTGAATTGGGGAGACTGTCCTGCTTAGCCAGCACCATCGTTTGAACGAATGAGTGAAGCGGTGCGGGCTGGTCGGCCAAGCGCCGTTTCAGCATTTGTTCAAAGCGGTCGGGGAAGGTATTGCGCTTCGCTTCGTCGGCGATTGCGGACGCCAAAGAAGGTACGAAAACTGACCGGAAGAACTGCGCGTGACGGGTCGCCAGCGCGTCCTTGTTCTTGTCCCGCTCGTAGTCTACCCACGCTGCGTCCGGCAGTTCTGCCAGTTCGCTGTGCTTTACTATTAGGCCGTTGAACTGACCATGCGACTCGAACGGTGCAAGAAGCTCGCTTCTTCGCCGCGGATAGGCCCCAAGCACCATTCCCGCGCATTCGGCGGCGCTAACGCCGCCTTCCGCAACCATTTCGGCAAGCGCCTCATTGGCAAGCCCGAAAAGGGGTTCAAACCCCGAAACGCCGTTATCGCTGAGTGCAGGCAACACAACCACGAGGTAGCCTCCGGATCGCAACTCGGCAGCTCGCAGCGACAGAAAAAACTCCCAGTCTTCCGCAGCCTGTCGTTCGAACGCCTTGCGGACGTCGCCCGTGCTACCGAGCACCATAAAATGTCCGGGAATCCGCATGGGAATGCGGCTCAACCACACGGCCGCATACGACGACCAGCCGAGGTGAACATGCTCCTGCGGAAACACTTTCTCGTAGAACGACCTTCCAATCGCCGAGGGAAATACGTTTGGATCGTTCACGGAATAGCGTTCCGCATCGCTGTGGAGCACGCCGAAGAGCGTATTGAAATCGTTTGCGGGCTGATCGATGTGAACGACGAGAATGGGCCGAGCTGTACCAACGCGTGCTCGCAACGCTTTGATGGCGGCGCGCATAGGAGCGAGAGAGTTCTTTCCTTGCGAGGATCCATAGTCGGCAATGACGATGGGTTGATCCCCACTCTCGAGTGCGACATTTTTGACCGCCTGTTCGAGGAATGGCAGTGCCAGGACGCCTCCTCCCGCCGGAATTTTGGCATGCCGATTATAGGAACCGCCGCCTTCCATGACGCCATGAGTGGCCGCCGCTTGATTCGCCATCACTTTCTCCCATTGTTTGTCGGCTGCAGCAAAGGAAGGTAGGCAAGCTGCGTCGACTCGCCTTTGTCGCTCGAGTGAATAGTGAACGTCAATGCTTGCACGTTTCTCTGTCGATACTTTTTCAATCCCCGCGCAAGTTGTTTATTCTCAATTGAATTGGAACACTCCCGGCTCGACGCGGCGTGTGGAGAGGAAGGACACGCGCCTTTTCGGGTTCGTCGAAGTGTCCTGGTTTCCTGCCGGCTTTTAGATCGCGTGCAGAACCGTCGGGTGCGTCAATCACTGCGGAAGGCCGACGCGGCGAAGCAGGTCGGCAAAGCGGGGGTCGCTGCGCAGTGGGTCAAAAACTGACCAGTACTTGAGCGAAGTCATAAATGAAGATCTCTCGGTATACGCTTTTTCCAGCCACTGAAAGGATTCATCCTTGTCGCCAAGAGCCGCATAAGTGAGAGCGATTGCACCTGAACTCACTTGTTTGTCTTTTGAAAGTTGCAGCGATTTTGCAAGCGCGGCTCGTGCCTCGGCGTTTCGACCCATGCGCGCATACAGATAAGCTGTTTGTCTTACGTAAACTCGTTCTTCCCTGAATGGTTTGGTCTTTTCAAGTTCAACCATCGCATCGTTGTACATTTTCTTTTCAAGAAGTGTGTCAGAAATCCAGTTGTGTGCAGTGGTGAAATTGGGGTCTAGTTCCAGCGCGCGGCGCAGTTCGACAAGGGCCTCGTCGTATCTCCGGACGAAATAAAGTTCCTTTCCAAGATCGGTCGCAATAACCGCCGAGAGCGGATCCAGCTCTTGTGCTTTGTGGATTTCAGAAATGGCCTCATCCGCGCGCCCCACCGGCATCAGATAGCCCTCCGCGTACCAGTGATGTGCCGTTGCATAGTTGGGATCCAACTCGATCGCACGCTGGTAATGTTGCTCGGCACCAGCCCAGTTCCAATTGCTAAATGGAGCGATCAGTCCAAGCGAAGCGTGCGCTTCGGCGAGATTGCTGTCGAGCTGCAATGCTTTTTCCGCTGCCGTCTGGGCTCTGGGCATCGCCTGTTCCACAGGGACAAGGTTGAAACCTCCGGACAAGGCATAGGAGTCGGCCAAGCCTGCGTATGCCGCGGCGTAAGTGGGATCCTTGGCGATTGCTTGCTGGAAGTATTCGACAGCCTTGGTGAAGCCTGCCTGATCGCGCTTGTTCCAGAAATAACGTCCTTTGAGGTACAACTCATGCGCCTCGGGGTCAACGGAATGAACGACGGCTAAGTTCGCCTGCTGCTGGGACGTCAATTTGAGCTGAATTTCGCTGGCGATGTCCCGGGCTAAGTTAGCTTGTAAAGTCAGGACATCCTTCAAGTCGCGCTCGTAAGCCTGCGCCCAGACGTGCCGATCCGCAGGCGCGTAAATAAGCTGCGTGCGGATGCGCACGCGGTTCCCAACGCGCAACACGGTACCCTCGACCACGGCATCAACGTTTAATTCGCGAGCGATCTGCGGCATTGTTTTATGCGTGTCTTTGTACTGCATTGCCGAAGTACGCGAGATCACCCGAATTCCGGGGAGCTTGGCCAAGTCAGTTGTGATCTCGTCGGTCATACCCTCCACGAAATATTGCTGCTCGGGATCGTTGGAAAGATTCTCTAAAGGAAGTACCGCGATGGAAGAAATGCGAGGTGCGGCAGACGAGGTCGCACCTGGGCGTGCCCAACGATGCAGCACGAGGAAACCAACCACCAGCAAAACCGCGAGCGCGCCCGCTGCAAAGGCTATGCGCACCCAGTTGATTCCACTGGCAGCGGGCGCAGTGACCGGTGGCTCGGCCGCATCCTGCGTTTGGCTGTCTCCGTTTGCCTCGGCTAGTCGCTCGCACCGTTCGACCGGGATCAGGAACCGGTAGCCACGTCGACCCACGGTTTCAATAAATCTAGGACTTTGGGCCGAATCCTCCAAAGCATCGCGTATTTTGTTAACGGCTGCTGCGAGCCGATGGTCGAAGTCCACGAAGGTGTCCGCCGGCCAAAGCCGAGTACGTAACTCCTCCCGTGTCACCACCTCGCCCGATGACTCCAAAAGGGCTGCGAGCAAGCGGAAGGGCTGTTCCTGGAGCCGAACTTTCACTCCCCCCTTGCGCAATTCACCAGCGCGCTGGTCCACCACGAAGTCAGCAAAGTAAATAAGGCTCCGCATCGTTTAAGTCATGGTGCCGGGAAACCAAACTCCGTTGCAGAGTCTACCATTCCTAAATGATGAAGTGGGAGCACCCTTAAGGTGATGGAACTGAATGGGTTGAGTGGAGAATTCAAAGAGTATCCGCAAAGAAACTAGCGGGCATTGACGCCAGCCTCGACCCAAGGCACAAACGCGGCCAGGAGAGCACTCCCGCGACTCCAAGCATTAGTAAAGGAGAAGACTTACCATGCTGACCGCAAAGATGATAAAGCTCTTGGTCATTCTAGGGGGACTCGCAGCCCTCGCGGCTCCCCGTTGTCACGGCAATCCGAAATCGATCCCGACCATTTCGAGTCACCCAATACAGAGCTGTTTCCGCAGCCCAAGACCAAAGAAGGTAACGCCGCTGAGGCTGGAAAAGTGCGCTTTGATGGCAAGTTCACGCTTCCTTACACCGTCATGTGTGCTGGAAAGAAACTGCTATCCGGTCGCTACACGGTTTCACTCCGTTCCGATGGAAAGACTGGTCGAGCCACGCTGAATCAGAAGGGTCAAACTTTGGAGATTGCAGGCACCGTACGGCTACCCTCTTATTCGCACGCTAGTAATATCCCATTGGTGGAGTGCCTGGGAAAGGCTCACAGACTGTGGGCGATCCACGTAAACGATATGGAGCTTGTCTTTGATTCGGCTCCACAGGTCAAGCAAACTTCCGATGACAAACCCAGACGGACCGAGAAGTTGCTGCTGATTAAGACGAACCCATAGGCAATTAGAACTATGCAGCGAGAGCTTACAGGTAAGACTCGCGGCTGAGATTTGGCGGAGTTGAATAATGACGCTCACTAGTCGAAGACAGTTCGTCCAACAAACGGCACTGGCCGCAGCGGGACTTTACTGGTGCCCAATTGAGTCGCTTGCCGGAGCGCCGTGGACCTTCGAAGCACGCGAACAAAGTGCGACTCAGCTCGATGCGGCCGCGATCCGCAAGCTCGCTTCTGGAATTACTGGCCACATAATCACACCGGAGGCGTCCGACTATGAATCGTCGCGTCTGGTCTTCAATCGCGCCTTCGACTTGCGCCCGGCGCTGATTGTGCGCTGTGCTACCTCGTCCGACGTGGCGCGGGCTCTCGATTTTGCCCGGAGCAAGAATTTGCGATTGGCAGTGCGCAGTGGAGGCCATAGCCGGCTCGGGTACGGCATGTGCGATGGCGGCGTGGTGATCGACCTCTCTGCAATGAAACGAGTTGAAGTCGACGCCGGCAAACGCGTGGTCCATGCCGAGGCCGGGGCCCTCGTGCGCGATCTAGATAAAACCACGCAGCGCTTTGGGCTGGCGACAACGTCAGGCGGGTGCCCGACGGTGGGAATTACGGGCCTCACACTCGGCGGGGGAGAAGGTCGCCTGATGGAGAAGTACGGCACCGCGTGCGACAACCTGCTGTCGGCGCAAGTGGTAACCGTGGACGGGAGGCAAGTCGAGGCCAGCCAGAAGTCCAATCCCGATCTTTTTTGGGCGATTCGCGGAGGAGGCGGCAACTTCGGCGTTGTGACGTCGCTGGAGTACCAGCTCCATCCAGTAGGCGAGGTTGTGTCGGGAGCGCTTCTGTATCCGGCGGGACGCATTCCAGAACTTCTGCAGGCTTTCGCTAAATTTCTCGCGGGAGCCCCAGATGAACTGGACGCGTTCGCCCAGTTGTTGCCGTCCGAACGAGGGCCACGGCTCAAAATCGATGTCTGCTATTCCGGGGATCCCCGAATGGGGAATGACGTGGTCCGGCCGCTGCGTGCGCTCAAACCGCAGGACGACAGTGTTAAAATCATGTCTTATCTGGAAGCGCAGTCGGCAGGTGGATTCCTTCTAGCGCCGGTTGCGCACTTCCAAACGAACTTCTTTCTTCCAGAACTCAGCGAGGCCGCGATTGCGACAATTACGACGGCCATCGACAATGCGCGAGCAACGTGCAAGGTGATCATTGTACCGTTGCGCGGGGCGGTAAGCCGGGTGGGTTTGCGCGATACGGCGTTTGCTCTACGGCAACCAGGTTTTGAGGTCGACATGGCGGGCGTGTGGAGCGCTCCCGCAGAGAAGGCTGATGCGGTGCGGTGGGTGCAGGCTACGCGAGACAGTTTGCAGCCCTTTGCGCATGGAGTTTATGTCAACCAGCTGGGAGATACGAGTGACCAACTCGTCCGCTCGGCCTATGGGCCGAACTATGCTCGCCTCGTGGAGATCAAGAAAAAGTACGACCCACAGAACGTGCTGCGGCTCAATCAAAACATCAAGCCTGGATAGGCCCTCGAAAAGTTAACGAGCTTAGGCACGCGCGGCGCGGTTTGCCGAGCATCCAGGGAATGATCACGTCGTCTCAGGAACGGAGTTTCCGAGCCCTCGACAACATGCAATTGCGCTCTCACCCATTCCTTCCTTGGTGCTACGCACGGGACTTCACATTTTCGTGGTGCCTGTTGCCTCCGTACCAGTGTTTGCCGCATATGAAGTTTCCGAAGTGTCGAGATCTTCAAGTCTTATGTCACGTGTCTCTCGTATGAAGAGCAGAGCTAGCATAGCAGCGGCTCCGTAGGCCGCGTAAGTAAAAGGCAGATAGTACCAGTGATGAGCAACGTTCTGACCGATTAATCTTGCTAAAAGAGGTGGCGCGATCATTCCGGCCAGAATGCCCGACAATCCATAGGAAATACCCGTGCCCGAGTATCGAAATCTTGTCGGGAAGGTTTCTGAGGTGAGAATCGGCACGAGCCCGTGCAACAATCCCATCCCGAATAGGACGATCAGACACATTAGAATGGTTACGAGCACGACGTGCCTGCCTACGATCGCGAGGGCGAAAGGATACGAGATCAACGTTGTCGCACTGATAGCGAAATAGGCGAGCCTTCTGCGCTTGAAAATGTCGGCTAGGGGTCCGCTGAGCAGCACTCCCGCGACATCGGCAAAGCGGCTAAGAAAAATGATGATCGCCGCAGTGGCCAACGGGATACCTGCGAGATGCATAAATGAGACGATGTAAGTTCCGGTCACGACCGTATCCAAGTTCTGAAACGCAGCAACCGTCCCAAGAAGGAAGATCGAACCCGCGTGTTTCCGGAAGACATCAAAGCTGGGCAATCGGGCGAGTTGCTCCCTGTGCTTGAGTTGCTCAAACAGAGGGGAGTCGGCCAGCTTATACCTCGCTACCAGGGCTGGAATGACTATGATTGCGGAAGACAGCATCGCGACACGCCATCCCGTCGTCGCAAAACTCTTCCTTAAGAGCAAGAACATGCCGCTGGCAGCCATTATGCCCAGGGCCAGGCCGAGATTAGCCAGCGACATCCAAAACGCACGGGAGCGGCGTTTGGCCCCAAATTCAGCGAGCAAAGACGTAGCCCCACCAAATTCACCCCCCACTCCGATTCCCTGAATGATGCGGAGAAGGACAAGGAGTATTGGGGCCGCAATGCCTATCGTTGCATAGCCCGGAAGCAAACCCGTCAGACACGTGCTGGCTCCCACAACGACAATGTTTATCAGGAACGCGAACTTGCGCCCGGACCGGTCACCAAAGTGGCCAAAAATAAAGGCGCCAAGAAGCCTTGCCGGGTGTCCGGCTGCATACGCCAAGTAGGAAAACACCAAGGCTTGTGTTGGAGGCAACTTTGGGAAGAAGATTTCCGGAAAGGCGCTCGCCGCTGCGAATCCGAAAATCGCAAAATCATAAAACTCCACCAGGACACCGGCGGTTGCGGAAAAAGCCAGAATGACCAATGTTCGAGTATCGGCGCTTGGGACAGAATTCTCGGACATGTAAGGCTCACCACCAGAAAGTTTCTTTGCAACCGACAAGTTCAGAACAGATGTCATGAGCGTCTCCCCCATGCCGACCAGAGGATCGCTGAGGGCATCATGAAGCGGGGATTGTTCAACCGTGCCAGATCTTCATCGAATTGTTGCGGGGTGATGTAATTGGCCTCGACCATCGCTTCTCGAAGCTGTTCGAAGTTCGCCCGCATCATCGCGATACCAGGAGACCCGCTTTGCCACATGAATAATTGCGCCGACGCGCCCACGCTGGTCAAACCGCTTTGTCGCAGTAACCCGGAAAGCAATCGTCCATACCGACGATTCACGCCGCCATCTTCCAAAAGTCTTAGCATTGCGACGTGTGTCTGCAAAAGCACTTCGCCCGAACTGAGTGTTGGATCCGGCGGAATGGAGCTACTATCGTATTCCTCTACCAAAAGCCAGCCGCCAGGTCTTAAGCTCGAAATCATTTGCGCCAGAGCGGCGTCGCGCTCAGGTACGTGCATGAGCACGAGGCGCGTATGAATCAGATCAAAGGCTGCCTCTGGTAAAGGGTCGGTTCCTATGTTGTGGCGGCAGACCTCCAGATTTGGACTCTTCAAAGGTTCTAAAAAACGGGTATCAAGGTCCGTTGTCAGTACGTGGCCAGTAGAGCCGACCCGGTCTGCGAGCCATTTAGCAATCGTTCCGCTCCCGCCTCCAATTTCAAGGCAATGCCAACCGCTACCGACCCCTAGGCCCTCCAAGTGCCGAACGGTTCCACGGTCGTAGATCATGGAAAGTGCTGCAAATCTCGTTTGCGCCTCCTTGCCGCTGTTAACTAGGACATAGCCAGTGCCATTGGTTTGGACGCTTCCCATTTGCTCCTCCCTGCGGCTGATGATTCTGAGGCGGCTGTCTCCCTCAGCTGTGGCTTGATTTGGGGGCAGGTCGGCCTATAATACAAGCTCGAAAACATTAACAATTGTTGAGAATCACTCAATGATCGACTTTACGTCTCGCCAGCTCCGGGCCTTTTTGTTGGCTGCGCAGCATCGCAGCTTCACACGTGCCGCTGGCGCACTGTTCATCACCCCTTCTGGGCTGAGCGTCTTGATCAAGGAGTTGGAGAACCAACTGGGCGTCAGGCTTTTCGACCGCACGACGCGACAGGTTGCCCTTACCGCGTCGGGAACCGAATTGCTCATGGCTGTTCAGCACAACCTTCGTGAATTAGACATGTCTCTGTCCCACATCGCGCGAACCAAGGGTGGTGCCGTCGGCCCGTCCCTGTCAGTGGGTGCAGCGCCCCTGTGGGCAGCCGGAGGGGTAGCGCAAGCCATCAAAGCATTTCATCCTCGTAGGCCAGAGCTTCGGCTACAGGTATTCGATGGTGATACCGCCACGACTCTGGGGAAGGTCGAGTCCGGGGAACTCGATATTGGACTTGGTTTCTTCTTCAAACATGTTCCCGGAATCCGGCGAGTCCCATTGTTCCGTTTTTCTCTCATGGTGATAAGAGCGAATCCCCGGCGTGCGTCCTCCCGTCCCACGGCGAGTTGGGCGTCATTGAAGGGAGAGAGATTCGTTACGTTGCAGTCGTCCCTACCCATGCAGCAATTCGTTGACAGGAACCTTGCGAAGGCGGGCATTAGCTACCAACCCAGTCTTGTTTTGAACTATCTCCTCACACAAATCGCTATGGTCGAAGCGGGAGAGGGAATCGCTGTCGTTCCTTCCTTCGCCTTGCCGGAATGTCAGAGGAGAGGACTCCTGATTAGTTCTTTGGTCAATCCAACGGTGCACCTTGACTTCTATCAGATTCGCAAGGGAGGCAGGAAGCTTTCGCCAGTTGCGGAAGAGTTCACGGTGTTTCTGAAGAACTACATCGTTGAGTGGGACCGGAAATCCGGCCTGGTGTGAAGCACGCCCATCCTCCTTGCAGCCATTCTCGTACCCAGTGCCTTCCCTAAAGACACGGAGTAGACTCTCCGAAAGCTGAACCAAGACCCCGGACCGGGCTACGCGGTGCATTGATTGATGGTTATGAGCTTGTCAATAGGCGAGGGGCATATGAGATTCCTGTTGCTGTTCCTGCTTTCCATCACAAACGGCGTGACGTTCGCGCAAGACTATCCGACGAGGCCGGTGCGCATGATCGAGCCGTTTGGGGCTGGCGGTGGGCCTGACCTGGTAGCCCGCGCCATCAGCCCGGAGCTCTCCGAGCTGTGGGGTCAGCCAGTGACAGTCGAGAACCATCCCGGCGCAGGAAGTACAGCGGCCCCCGCCCTGGTCGCGAAATCGCCAGCCGACGGTTACACGTTGCTCGTGAACACCAGCGCTCAGGCGTACAGCGCCGTGCTCGTGAAGAACCTGCCGTATGACCCGTTGAAAGATTTCATCGCCGTCGCTCCGCTGACCAGTCAGCCTTATGTGTTGGTCTCAGGCAAGTCGTCCGGCATCACCACTGTGCGTGAGCTTATTGCAGCAGCGAAAGTAAACCCAGGTGGGCTGAAGTTCGGCTCAACGGGCATCGGCACTGGCACGCACTTGGGGCTTGTGGAATTCAATTTACAGGCTGATATTGAGGCGGTGCACGTGCCCCCGCGTCCCGGCGACGCTATCACGGATGTGATTGCCAACACGGTCGCAGGAGGTACGACTTATATGATGGCGCCCATCCAGCTCGCTTTAGCCGATATCCGTTCAGGCAGGCTCCGTGCACTAGGCGTGACCACAAAGAAGCGCTCATCCTTGCTACCGGACGTGCCGACGATCGCGGAGGCTGGTGTTTCTGGCTTCGACTATCCGATTTGGTATGGATTATGGGTGCCCGCCGGCACTCCTGCCGCAGTGGTGGACAAGTTAGCAAAGGACATCGCGCAGGTCTTGGCTGCGCCAGAACTGCGCGCTTGGCTAGAAGAGCATGGAGCCAATCGGATGAGCATGACACAGCCTGAGTTCGCTCGCTTTGTGGTGAGCGAGAGTGAAAACGCCTCGCGCATCGCCAAAGCCGCTGGGATCAAACCAAAATGAGCCGGGTGCCCTCAGCGCTGCTCACTGATTGTTCTCCGACCGCGGACGAGTGACGGGCAAACAGGAAGTAACCGATCACTTCCTGTTTGCCGACGATGCACTCGGAACTACGTCGATTTCAGAGGCCATGAAACCTGGCGTATGGCGGAAGCTCGATTCGTTAGCGCCTTTGACGTGGGAATTAGCGAAGAGAGATTGCGTGAGTTTGGGCCCACGTAGCGAAGGCCTGCCAGACTGCCGTGTGGCTAAGGGGATGTCTTAGCTGCTGCACCGCAACCAGAAAGCAACTGGCCCAGAGCGTGACGCGTTGCAACTTACCTGTTGACCACCAGTCGTAAGCCATCAAAACGGCGAGGAGGGGAAGGAAGCAGACGACATGGACGACCGGTAACGGGTAGGGGTCGAAGATGGACCAGCGGTCAAACCCCGCATCCAGAAGCGCGAAGGTGCCGAAGAGCATCAGGCGCTTGTGCACTGCGGGATGGGTTCGGTTGCGAAAACCCAGATACACGAAAGTGGAGAACATGAGCATATCGGCGAGAGGGATCGCGTAGAACGCTCTCACTTCTTCGACGGTCTCCGTGCCGGGATTTGTCGCGTGCCGGACGAGCCGGTCAGTGGCGACCAGCACACCCAAGATCACCATGAGGGAGAAAACCGGCTTGCCAGACTTGCCAACTAAGGGTCCCGTGAAAACAGCTAAGTGATTGTGGCGCCTTGCCTTAGCTTATTTTCCCCACTGTTCGCAACGAGGAAGTCTTGGGTTCGAGCCCCTCTCGTCCACCAGAT
The DNA here is from genome assembly GCA_963833345.1 of uncultured Acidobacteriota bacterium. Classification (GTDB taxonomy): domain Bacteria; phylum Acidobacteriota; class Terriglobia; order Acidiferrales; family UBA7541; genus Acidiferrum. The sequence continues at coordinate 1,218,029 of CAWHXI010000002.1, forward strand.
TCATGCTATGTCTCAGGCCGCTCAAAAGGACTTACATTATTTTTCGAAACCGGGTGTTTCTCGTTTAGCCAGCTAACGAGCGCGCCTGAGATTCGCGCTATTTACAATCCCTCCCAATTAGCGTATATACACAAATGTGTTCTCTTGGGACGCCCACAAGGCTCTGACCAACCTCAAGAAACACGGTATCTCGTTTGAAGAAGCCGCGACGATTTTCGTCGACCCCGACGCGCTCGATTGGGACGATCACGAGCACTCCTACTCGGAGCAGCGCTCGAAGCGCCTCGGCTCGTCGCTCACGGGCAGAATTCTTATCGTGGTGTACACGCAGCGGAGACTAAAACATGGCCAGGAACTCATTCGTATCATTAGCGCACGCCAGGCGACTCGCCAAGAACGCCAAGCCTATACCCGATAGCAAGCTCGATTTCTCGGACATCCCCGAATCGACCCCAGCCGAACTCCGCCGCGCTCGCCGAGTCGGCCGCCCCGCCACCGGCAACGCTAAACAGCTCATCGCCATCCGCATCGCCCCAAAACTTCTCCGCCAACTCCGCCGCATGGCCGCCAAACAATCCAAACCCTACCAAACCCTTATCCACGAACTCCTCGAAAAATCCGCCCGCAAAGTCGCTTGACCCCGGTGTCTCGCCAAAGCGCCAAAGTGTCTTGGATGCGAGTCCAAAAGGGGGCTGTTTAACTAGGCCCCCTTTCTAGTTTGGTTTGTTTGGTAGGCCAAGTAGGCTATCTAAGGACTGTGCATAACGAAAACTCCATCCAGCGGTTTCCCGTCAAACGTCACATTGTTACGGCGATGATTTTGGCGAGGGACAGCATATGTGCCTCGCAACTGTGCGAAATGGGTCAGCATGGTGTCCATCTCGACGTCATACTCACGGCATGTTGCGCAGGAAAGGTAAGAAAGAACTCGGCACCACGACACAAGCCAGCGTCGAGAAGGAAATGGCAAAGCCGCGCATGGCCAAGTCGGCAAGAATAGCGCAACAGAACCTAGTTACCAGGCGAATTTCAGCACGGCGGCTATTGTCGCTCGCTTGATGAATCGTCCGACAAAGACTACCTTACAAGATCGTCGAGCTTTTGACCCACCGCTCGCAAATGAGCACCCAAGCGGGAAATGTCCAGTAATCCAATCACCCGGCCAAGTGGCTACGGCGATGAGGGGTAACCGCCGGTGTCCGCCCTCCGCCGATACTTATTTTCCCCTTCAATGTATTAGTTGTTGTGATGGGGCAACCGCATGTGGCCTGTTGAGTTTTCGCTTTGCTTCCTCGCGTGAAAGCCCTATAGCCATGAGAAACTCAATCATTTCCTGCCGCCATACTGGGTCTTTGTGTCTACCATACTCTTCAAGCAGAGCGACAACTTTAGGGGATTTTCCAGCCATCTCGATCTCCATGAGTTCTTTTACAGAAAGTTGTTCCCAGAACGCCATCGGTGTGTTTACGTCTGCCTCTTGGGTCAGTCTCTTTTGTTCCTTGAGTTCTATTTCTGAATGGCATTTTTCCAGCCATTGCTCAAAACTCATGTGATTCTTCGTCGCCTCCTGCACTCTTTCTCTTCGGCAAGCCGGATGCATGTGCTTGCCGAGCAGCGAACTGGGATATTCCCCGAGCCTAGTCCGGCTGCTCCCACAGACTAACCCGGATTTCTCATAATTAAATAGAAAAGGCTGTTGCTTCATGGCATAACTCTTTTGTCTAGAAAGAAATCCTGCCAAGGTGGGGATTCCGATGAAGTCGATCAGCATTCCGCTGTGATGCCGATCGATGTTCCGGGATGATCCGATCAGTCCTCGGAGCGAAGCGACGCTGGTTTTCGCATTTTGTTGAAAGTGATCGCGATCGTCAAGCTTGTTGTTGGAGCTGTGGGAAAGTGGAAATCGCTCCTGCGATTTCCAAGGGCGCTTGTTGCCCGTCTTTTCCACAGCTTTTGGCCCGCCGATTCATTCACTTTTCCTCTTTCACTCCTTTCTGTTTACGTATCGAATCCCCGCGCATCTCGATGCGATGCGCGTTGTGCACCAGCCGGTCGAGGATGCCATCGGCCAGCGTGGGATCTCCGATCTGTTCGTGCCAGCGGGCTACCGGCAACTGCGAAGTCAGGACCATCGAGCGCGTCTGGTAGCGATCCTCGGCGATTTCCCAGAAGTCTCTTCTCTCCGGTTCCGACATCGGGGCCATGACCCAGTCATCGACGACCAGCACATCGATCCGATTCAGCCGCCTCAGCAGTTGCCGCAGACTGCCATCGGCCCGCGCCAGGTTCAGATCCCGGAACAGCGCCGCCGCCCGCGTGTAGTAGACCCGATAGCCATCCCGGCAAGCTTTCTGTGCCAGTGCCGAAGCCACATAACTCTTGCCCACACCGGTCGGACCCAGCACGAAGATGTGTTCGTGGTTGGCCACCCAGCTAGACTCTTGGGCCAACGCACGGATCACGCTCCGGTTCAGTCCTCGCTCGGCACGATAATCGATGTTCTCGACGCAGGCAGATCCTCGCAAGCGAGCGGCAAGGACCCGCCGAGTGAGGGCCTGGTTCTGACGCCAGTTCCACTGCTGATCGACGAGTAGTGCCAGACGGTCGAGGAAGCTCAACTCCCGAGCGGTTTCATCTTGTTCCTGATGCTCCAGTGCTTCGACCATTCCCTGAAGCTTGAGAGCATAGAGTTGTTCTTTCATTGGTTGTTGCAACATGATCGTCTCTCCTTTTTACTCGAAGTACTCAGCGCCACGAATGTTGTCATGCGATGGCGGAAGAAGTAGCGGTGGCGGTTCTGGGAGTGGTTGTTGGTCAAGTGAGTTCTTTAGGATCGATTTCACGCTCTGGTAGCGGCAAGCACCCGTCCGTATGGCTCGATCAGCAGCTGCTTCCATCCTGGCTGAGGAGTACTCCTCGGCCAGTCGGATGATCCCGAGGCAGGAGCGATAGCCCATCTCTGGATGCGGTTTCTCGGCGAGGATCTGTTCAAACAACTTTGCCGTGTTTGGTCCGATCTGTGCGGCCCAGTTCACCATGCGTGAGGGGGTCCACTCGAGATGTGCTTGGTGGCTCTTCGGCCGGTGCTCTGTCTGCGTGATGGCCTTTTCTCGTCCATGACTACGGACGTGCGAGGCCACTCGCTGTCCCTTGTGAAAGATTTCGACGGTGGTCGGTGTCGCTCGGACTTCCACGCGTTCTTGCACCAGCGTGTAGGGCACGCTGTAGAAGTTGGCGTCGCAGGCGATGTGGTAGTCGATGTTGACTCGGGCGTAGGACCACTGGCTCATGTCGAACGGTTCGGCGGGCAACGGTCGCAGAGCGCTGCGTTCGACCGCTGCGAACACACTGGCACGCGATCCTTCGCGCTTCCGGAACGGTCGCTGGTTCAGCCGCTCCAGCAGTTCGCGAATCGCATGGTTCAGATCCGCCAGCCGAAAAAACTTCTGGTGGCGTAGGGCGGCAATGATCCAGCGTTCGGCAACTTGCACGCCAACTTCAACCTTGGCCTTGTCCCGCGCTCGATAGGGACGCGCCGGCACGACTCCCATGGCGTAGTGCATGGCCATCTCTTGGTAGGTGGGGTTGAGATCCGGATCGTAGCGGCACGCGCGGCTCACTCCCGTTCGCAGGTTATCGGGGACCAGGAGTCTGGGCACTCCAGAAAAATATTCAAAGGCATGCATGTGAGCGCTGATCCAGGCCGTCAACTGCTGGTCCCGGGTGGCTTCGGCATAAGTGTAGGAGCTGGCGCCCAGCACCATCACGAACAGCGACGCTGGCCAGACTTCGCCGGTAACCGGATCGTGTACCGGAATCGTTGCACCGGCCCAGTCCACGAAACCCTTCTCGCCGGGCTGGTGGACCTGGCGCAGAACCACATCCTGCTTTCCGCGCCACCGTTGGTAGAGCTCGCAGAAGCGACTGTAGCCGTATCCTTCCGGACGCACCTGCCGGTACTCTTCCCAAGCCAACTGCAACGTCAGATGAGGATGCTGCTGCAACTGAGAATGCAAGGTGGGAAAATCCGGGAGGACTTGCTCGGGGAGTCGTTTTACAACCTGCCGCTCTCCGAATACTGCCTGCTCGACGCGCTGCTCGTCCCACTCCTCTCCGAGCGGCCACACCAAACCAGCTGCGGCGGCCCGCTTGAGGTAGTCATGAACGGTGCTCTGGCTAATCGAACAAGCACGGGCAATGGCCCGCTGCTCCAGCCCTAGCTCGAAGCGAAGGCGGAAGACTTCTCTGATCTTACGCATGGACAATCTCCTGGTTGGCAAGCTTTCTCTCCCTAACTCAAATAGGAGAAATAGCTTGCCTACTGTGATGTCCAGCGTCACCTCGCCCTGTGGAAAACATTCCGGGGCATCGCGATCACCGTTCCGACGATCATGATTAACTGATCGGGATCATCCCGGAACGAGTGATCGGCATCATCCCGGAATCATGATCGCCATCATCCCGGAACCGCTGATCGGCATCCCCGGAACACTGATCGGCATCGTCCGGAATCCCCACCAAGGAGGAGCAACAGCCTTATGACCACAGAGTGTAACCAGTTTGTCTTCGGATTTCATCCCCAAAAGCGACGCGAGATCCGCGCGCAGTTCGACGGCGGAGCGATCACCAGCGACGGTGGTGGTCTGCTCCTGCGGGAGGTCGAGAAGCGCATTGGGATCCTCCAGCAGTTTGCCGCCTGCTTCACCGATTATCGGAATCCCGATCTGATCGAACACCCGGTGAAGGAGTTGGTGGCCCAGAGAGTCTATGGTCTGGCTTTGGGGTACGAAGATCTGAACGATCACGAGGAGTTGCGGAACGATCCCTTGCTGGCGGTGCTGGTCGAGAAGCCGCATCCCGGCAAGGAAGCTTTAGCCGGAAAGAGCACCCTGAATCGCCTGGAACTAACCAAAGAGACGGTCCGTCAGAAGGAGCGCTACAAAAAGATCGTGTTGGATCACGGAGCCGTGGATCGCCTGCTGGTGGAGGTCTTCCTCGAAGCCCACCAGGAGGCGCCGAAAGAAATCATTTTGGATTTGGACGCCACCGACGATCCGCTGCACGGGAAGCAGGAAGGGCGTTTTTTCCATGGCTACTATGGACACTACTGCTACCTACCGTTGTACATCTTCTGTGGAGAGTTCCTGCTGGGTGCGCGGTTGCGATCGTCGAACATCGATGCCTCAGCGGGAAGTGTAGAGGAGCTGCAGCGCATCGTAGGACAGATTCGTTGCGCATGGCCATTGGTGCGTATCGTGGTGCGTGGAGATTCGGGATTTTGCCGTGAGGAGCTGATGGTCTGGTGTGAAGCGAACCGCGTAGAGTACTTGCTGGGACTGGCGAAAAACGAACGCCTGAAGGCCGAGATCGTGAAGGAGATGGGGGAGGCGAAAGCCCGGTACCAAGAGACCGGACGCGCCGGCCGGTTGTTCAAAGAGTTCGTCTACCAAACCCGGGAGAGCTGGAGCCGTGCGCGACGGGTGGTGGCCAAGGCCGAACATCTGGAGAAGGGAGAGAACCCGCGGTTCGTGGTGACGTCTCTGAGCGGAGAATCATGGCCGGCACAGGCGCTATATGAAGAGCACTACTGTGGAAGAGGGGACATGGAGAATCGGATTAAAGAACAACTGATGCTGTTCAGTGATCGCACCAGCACGCACTATCTGCGCAGCAATCAATTGCGACTGTACTTCTCTTCGATTGCCTACGTGTTGTTGCAGATGCTACGGCGACTGGGACTGGCAGGAACGGAGTTGGCCCAGGCGCAGTGCTCCACCATTCGGCTCAAGGTGTTGAAGATCGGCGCGCTGATCCGCATCACGGTGCGCAAGGTGTGGGTCTCGCTGGCCGGTGGGTACCCCTATGTCGCACTCTTCCAGCAAATCTATGAAAAGCTCTGCGCCGTGCCGCTAAAGTATTGAAAAAGAAAGATCCCGAACAACTTCTTCGTCGCTTCTGTCTACCGCTGGCAAAGTGTGCGCCGAAACAGCCGCAGAGAGAGAAAAACTCTCACGCCCAGTTAAAAACGGATCAACTGTACAACAGCGCGCTGCGAAACCATCATGCAACTACCAACTTGAACAAACTTCATTCCCCTTTTGCCAAGCGGTGAGAAATTGCGGCTAAACACTTGTCTGGCGGTCCTGCTCGAACCCGAAACCGAAGAGGGATTATTTGGTGCGAGTCACTTGGCATTGTGCTTCCCATCCGCTGTGGCTCCTTTAGCTTAGAATGTTTTCATTTTCCAAACTGTTCAATTATGCGCACGCGCACGACTTACCAGGAGTTACCCGACTCGCGCGAGTATTCTCTTTTTTTGTCAATCACGTCCGCCGGAGTAACTGGCCCGCGAGGCCTCCATTGATTGCTCGCGAGACGGACTTGTCTTCTTTGGTTTCTGGGGCCCGCGCGGCAGTTTTCTTCCGTTTGGCTTGCAATTTCTTAATTTTCTTAGCTACCGCGAGGGGTACCCGTTTGAAGGTTATTTTGGCCGTGCTCATCGTGCGGTCCTCAGACTCCTGAAACTAACCGAAGAGATTGCGGTTGACCTCTGGGAATCTTAAGCTGTGTCGATTCCGGGATTCTTGGCTACAAGCCAATTCGACAGTCATCCGGTTGCCGCTGCCGATCGACCGAAAGACTTAACGGCAACGGCCTCGTCGTCCATGATGTCGAAGACAGTGTACAGCCTTGTGATCTGCATCAGATCGTGCACCTTATTCGTGAGGTTGAGCAGCTTCAGTTCTCCCTCCTGCTTCCGCACGCTCGTGAAAGCACCGACCAGATTGCCCAAGCCTGAGCTGTCGATGTAATTGACATCGACAAGATTGAATAGAATGTTCTTGTGTCCCTTGCTTAGCAGGTCGCAAACCAGTTCGCGCAATGCAGCGCTCTCTTCGCCGAGCACAATCCGGCCGCGAATGTCCACAATCGTGACGCCACCTATCTGTCGAGTGCTTGTAGTCATGTGCACTGGCAACCTCCCACTTCAAAGCTCGAAGACTTCACTCTTCCAGCAGCGCATGGTGCTTTGGTCAGCCTTCCAGCAACCCCACAGTAGCGCAAATCGTGGTATGGCGGTCGAGAATTCCCTTCCACGCAAAACCTATACAATTGATTGTTTTGATTGGTCCTCGCATTCCTTTGCAGTTAAGCAAAATCCTGCTTAACGCGGTTACCAATTAAGTGCCCACTGACTCCCCAAAAGCCCTATTGTGGGAAGTTGGAAACCCAGTTGCCCTTCTTGACGATTGCGGGCGTATCACGGGCTACTCGGAACTTACTGACGGCCGGATCCTAGTCGGGTCGGAGGAGGCGCGCTTGCGCGCTAGCCTCCGTCCGCCGCCCAAACTGCACGTGCGGTTCTCCCGCATGCAGCTTTCACGAAGACACATGATCTGAGATGTAAGGAAAAGCAAACACCAAGTGGACCTTTCTTACATCCGTCGGGTTGAGGCCGGCTTCCAGTATCCTCGGACGATGATGTACGGGTTTTTCGCTAAGCGAACTGATCCACCTTCATCATCCGTACTCTTCTGGCTGCCTGCCCCTTCCTTCCTGCCTTCGCCTGCCACCTTCCCCGACCCACTCTGGTCGCCGATCGCTCGGTCACGTGACTTTCATCACGCTTCAGGTACTATTGGGCAGTCCGACTACTGACAAAGCATCGCTCGCCACTTCGCTTGCGCTTATAGGTCTGCTTACCCCAACACCACCGGGGACTCTGTCAGTTCTCCTGAGGTCACGCGCTGTTCTTCCGTACCGTGCCGTCCGCAATCACCGTGGTGCGGTGGGTGAATGAGAACGCCTTCGTCTCAGAAGTGCAGACTCGACCTTGCCCCACCTTTGGCCGACCGGTTCATCTTGGGGATGGTCCCCATCGATTACGGCCCGGTACTTCTCCGCAGGCCCTTCGGATTCCACCTCACGGTGGACACCCTGCCCTCCGGAGCACAGCAAACAGTGGCTTCAGGTCGGTCTTGGCTGTGTCGAGCTTTCGCCTTCGTGCCCGTTTAGACCTCTCCATACCTTCCGCTTTCTCCGGCCAGCGAGGCTGTGAACCCCGCTTCTTGGATATGGCGCCCCTCATTTGAGCGCCAGAGGGACTTGAACCCTCCTGAACAACGCGCTGCTCAGCGCGCACTTCCGGCTTGCCGACAATCCGCCCGGAACCCTCCCTTCCTCCGAGCCAGTCTAGGGCCAGCGGCCGACATTTGTCCGACAATCCGGCTTACCAGATGGGATGAGAAGGCCGGTCTCCAGCGGGATGCGATACGCTCCCAATGAAAGACGTGCTCAAGGCACAAAAGGAGACCGGCAATGAAGAAGACTAGCACTGTTCGCGTAAATGGAAACATGATTTTCAAAGGACACCAGCTCACGATTGGTTTGGACCTCGGCGATCGCTGGTCGAACTACTGCGTTTTGGATGAAGCCGGCGAAGTCCTTCTGGAACAGAAACTAGCGACGACGCCGGAAGCGATGAAGCAGACATTTGAACGGATACCGCGAAGTCTCGTGGCGCTGGAGACCGGAACACATTCCCCGTGGCTAAGCCGGCTGGTAAAGGAGCTGGGACACGAGGTGCTCGTGGCGCACGCGCAAAAGGTGGAATTGATCAGCAAGAGCAATCGAAAAGATGATCGACACGATGCGCGGACACTGGCGCGGCTGGCCAGAATCGATCCTGAGCTGTTGGGGCCGGTACGGCATCGCAGCGCGAAAGCACAAATTCATCTGACAGTGATCCGGGCACGTGCGGAATTGGTGAGTGCACGAACCGCGCTGGTGAATGCGGCGCGAGGATTGGCGAAGTCTCATGGTGAACGGCTGCCGAAGTGTGGCACGGAACAGGTGAGCCGAGAGCTGGCCGCGGAATTGAGCGCGGAGTTGCGTGAGGTTCTGGAGCCGTTGCTGAAAGAAATCGAATCGTTGAACGAGGGCATCAAGGAATACAACGCGCGGATGGAGAAAATCGCCAAGGAGAGCTACCCGCAAGTCGCATTGCTCAAACAGGTGAAGGGGGTAGGAACACAGATCGCGCTGACGTATGTCTTGACGCTAGACGATCCGCAGCGGTTCGCAAAGAGTCGCGAGGTCGGCTGTTTTCTGGGGTTAAAACCTGGGCGCAGGAACTCCGGAGAGAGCCAGCCGCAGATGCACATCAGCAAAGAGGGAGACCGCTATTTGAGAACAATGCTGGTGCAGGGGGCGCACTACATCCTGGGACCTTTTGGGGAAGATAGTGATCTGCGGCGATGGGGACTGCGACTTGCCGAGCGAGGAGGGAAAAACGCCAAGAAACGAGCGGTTGTCGCGGTGGCCAGAAAGTTGGCGGTACTACTGCATCGGTTGTGGGTGAGTGGAGAGGTGTACGAACCCCTGCGCAATAGCCACAAGGCGATGCGCGCTGCGGCCTAGAGTAAAGAGGTCCCCACAAATATCTCCCTGTGGGAAACTTGGAAAGGCAGAAAGAAAGAAAGAAAAGGAGCATACAAGAAAGAAAAAGATCCAAACAGCCGAGCTCAACCGCCGAGATCAGGTGACTGCGGCTAAGTCCTGGCCCAGTTCCCTTCGAAAAGAGGGGAACAGAGGTCGATTATCAGGTAGCAGCACCTACTGAATCGAGTACACCCAACTTGCACCGAGCGACAATCGCTCAACAAAGAGTGCGGATGGAAGGGTGGCGACAGGAGCGGCTTGGCTCAAGGGCAGGAACTCACAGGGAGGAAGAGAAGAACAAAAACATCCTTACAGGAAAGAAAGAAAGAAAGAAGAAAGAAAGAAAGAAAGAAAAACATACTTGACACTCACCGGCCTTCTCATGGAAGGAGTTTGCTAGCCGTGGCCGGAGCAGTGACTGGTGCGAAATGCACCCAATCAAACACGTCTCCCGCAGAAACACATCCGGCGCTGCCCGGGTTGGATGCGCCCAAGGCCAGCACCGGATGTGTTCAGTAGTTTTTGAAGAAGCGCGTATTTGCGGCCCGCAATTCTACTTGATTTTCTTCGCGATGAGTTCCTGGCCTTTGGTGCGATAAACATAGCGAGACACTTTTCCCGACGCGTCCTTCTCGAAAATGACCGACCCATCGTCGCCGTCCACAAAAAAGGTCGTTTCGTTCAGCGGCTGCAGCTCCGACGGCTTATCATCGCCAGTCTCCTGTGCCATTAGCTTTCCGCCGACCACCGAAATAGTATCGACGAAGCCGGGACCATATTCATATTGTCCGGCATATTGCGAAAAGACAGCGGGATTCGCCTTGATGGACTGCCTTTTCACAGGTTCCGGCACTTCGACGTGAGCGATCAACAGCCAGTTACCGTCTTTCTTCAGGTAGGTATCCACCACCATGACCCGTGATGTTAAGGACTGTTCGCCGTAGATTTCCTTTTCGCTCTGACGATAGACTGCCACGGCCGTCTGCCCGAAGCTTGTCACCTTGGGGCTTTCGTTCTCGACCACCATTTTGTAGCCCACCGTGGGGTGAACCTCAGCGAGTAACTGGGCCGCGGTCTGAACCTCACCCGGCTCGGCAAATACGACCGAGGGATCGATCATTGCGCTGTAGGCGTTCCTGTCGAAGCGCGCCCTGGCGGCGTGGCGATTGCTAATGTGCTCCGTAATCTCGCGGGTGGTCTGTTCATCCGTCGCCGCTCCGCTTCCCACTTGCGAGCCTTGCAACTCTAAGTTTGGGATCCCTGCAAACAGAACTACCGTAACTAGGCCAACCAACAACGCATGTTTCTTCATGGACGTTTCCTCTTTACTCTCTCCGGGAACCGCACAAACCATGCATTCCGGCGAGTTCCCGTGGTAGATTCGGCAGCAAGGCGGGCCCTTTTTTGCGGCCCTTGTGTTGCCGTGGCTGCATCCTGGGGGAAGCGATAGTTCAATGTCTTTCGGGATCAGTTCAATTATTATCAGGGTTCTCTGGATGACTGTATGACGCAGCAAACAAAGCGCTTCTGCGAGTTTGGCCCGTTTCGGCTGGACCGCCAGAAACGCTCGCTTATGCAGGGCCCTGAGCTTCTGGCCCTCCCTCCTAAAGCCCTTGAAGTACTGCTCTTCTTGATCGCCAACCGCGGCCGGGTTATCGAAAAGCCGGAATTTATGCAAGCCGTTTGGCCCGACAGCTTCGTGGAAGAGGGAAACCTCAGCCAGAACATCTTTCTTCTGCGCAAAATCCTCGGCGACGGCCAGGAAGGTCAGCGCTATATCCTCACCGTTCCCGGCGTCGGCTATCGCTTTGTCCCCGAAGTGATCGAGCACGACGAGCAAACGCCGCCTGGATTGCCTGCCTCTGCTGCACCATTTAATGTCGCTCAGGCGTCAGCCCATTCACCCCGCCGATCCACGACTCTTCGAATCGCTGTTTTCGTAGTGTTTTTTTTGGCGGCGCTTGCAGTTGCCTTCGGACTCTACTCGCGGCGCAAATCCGAGCCCAAAACCCGCCAGGAGATGCAACTCACGACCAACTCCCCTGAAGCTTCCCTCTCAGCCGCGGCCATCTCCACCGACGGCAAATATCTCGCCTTCGCCGACGAGCACGGCCTCTATGTGCGCTTGATTGGTAGTGGTGAAACGCACTTGCTGTCTATCCCGGCCGCCGCAAAAATCTATCGGATTTCCTGGCTCCCGGACGGAAGCAAAGTCCTTGCCACTGGCATCACTCCCGAATCTCCGATTCCCAGTGTTTGGGCCATCTCTCTCCTGGGGGGGAACTTGCGCAAATTGCGCGAAGATGTGGAAGAAGCAGTCTCCTCGCCGGATGGCTCCAAAATTGTTTTCACTACGAAGTTGGAATCCGAAATCTGGGTGATGGGTTCGAACGGCGAGGAACCGAGAAAACTCTTGAACGGTGCTGCCCAGGACGCCTTCGCTCAGCTCGCCTGGTTTCCCGACGGTAAGCGGATTCTGTTCTTCAGATCCCCCATGGTAGGACCGAATACTCTTGAATCTCTGGAGTTAGACGGCGTTCAGCCGGCCGTCGTCATTTCTGCACACATGCTGATCACCTCGACATTTCTCCCGGGCGGACGCTTGCTCTATGGCGTTCGGACTCAGTCCGGCAACGACTCGGTGACTGGACTCTGGGAAGTTCATGTGGACCTGAACAGCGGTCGGGCTGCTGGCAGTACGCACGAATTCGCGCAATGGAAAAACGCCAGGATTTCTGACTTGAGCGCCACTTCCGACGGAAAGCGCATGGTGTTCCTCAAGGGCATTCCGCAAGGCGACGTGTACGTCGGAAACTTGGAACAGAATGGAAAAGTGCTCACCGCCACACGCCGTCTTACCCTCGACGACCGTGACGACGAACCATCCGGCTGGACACCGGACAGCAAGTCCGTGCTATTTTTCTCCAACCGCAATGGAACCTACGACATCTTTCGGCAATCCCTTGACGACACCACGGCCCAGGCCCTGGTCCAAAACAAGCGGTATAAGATTCGGCCGAGAATGAGTCCCGACGGCAAATGGGTGCTCTACTACGATCCCCCTGGCAATAGTCGCAAGGATATTGTCCGTGTTGCACGGGTCCCCCTTGCAGGCGGCTCCACCGAAACCGTGATGGAGGAACAGGGCCTGTATGTATTTCACTGCACGCGGCTTCCCGCCAACCGTTGCATCGTTGGCGTGCTGCAGCCGAAAGAATTGATCGTCTATGCTCTCGATCCGATAAAAGGGAAAGGGCCCGAACTTGTCCGCATTCCGGTCAACGCTGATGTGGAAGAGCCGAATCTGGATTTGTCACCGGACGGCAAGAGTATCGCCTACATCTCATTGAGCACGGTGGCAGGCCAGATACGGATGATTTCTCTGCTCGATGGCGCGCAGCACAATCTTGAGGTAAAGAGCTGGAACGATCTCAATCACATTAACTGGGCCGCCGATGGTAAGGGCTGGTACGTCTCGAGCGAAATGGCTATGGACACAACCCTTCTGTATGTGGACCTCACCGGTGACCCCACGATTCTCCTTCGCGAGCCAGGTTTCTTCGCTGAGACCTGGGGCATTCCCTCCCCCGATGGCAAGCACCTCGCCTACCTCCATTCCACTTCCGGCAACAACGCCTGGATGCTCGATGGTTTCTGAATTCGCCCCCGCGCTTGGAGAGTGAACCGGCCAGTGCCCCATGCACGAATCGGACGAATGAAACTCGTTGATCCCCACAATTCCCGTTCTAGGAAGATGCGCACACCAATTACGCGCGGGGCCGTCTTCTCGACGGATGACGGGCAACTCTGACGTAGCGCGATTAGGTAAGGGTTGCCGACAAACCGGGAAGGGGATTCGGTTACTGGCCAGCAAGAACATCTTGTCGTTATCTGTCAGCGCCCTCGGTTGTGGCAATATAATGCTGAAGGACGATAGTCACTCGAAACACGTTGACCGAGGTCGCCCCAACGCTGGTGAAGCAGATTCCCCGATTTGTTGGAAACGTTAGTAGTTAAGCTGGGCTCAGGGGCTCATTGGACCGAAACCACGTTGGCGTGGCGCGCGATCGCACACCACGTATTCCCATCCTTCTTCCAGATATTCGTGAACCGTCGCTGGACCGTCTTTCCGGCCAGGGGGGCATCGCCGATCGGTTGGACGGTCTCCGCGCCCATGATGATGGCGAAATTGCCGTCGATGCGGATGAATTCGATCTTCCGCTCGAACGAGGAGTAAACGGCTGATTTCTGAACCCTTGCTAGGACATCGTGCCGACCGATCACTACATTGTTCGCTGGCGAATTGACCGTCAGCTGTTCACACCACAGGTGTTCGAGCGGCGCGTAGTTCTGGTCCAGAACTGCTTTTCGCTCCTGGTCGTCGAGCGATCGGACAGTTTCTTCGTCGGCGGGGGCACCGCCTAATGCTGAAGTTGCTCTATCCGAGCCGATAGGGCCAAGGAACAGCAGTAGCAATACGAAGGTCGCTCCTTTTTTCATTTCACACCTCCTCCGAGGGCATTCCTCGGGCTAAAGTATCCAGCCGTCGAGATTCTGAAAGTCCGTCGAGTGAAAATCCATCGGCGCCTAGCGCTGATCGCCTTTCTTGAAGACGCTCTGACTGGACCCCAAAAGCCGCCTGGATTCGTTTCCGTGCCGCAGGCCTTGTGGGATCTGTCACGGGCAAACGTGAACTAATCCCAAGGTCAGGGTTGCCGACGATCCGGAAGTTGGCAACAAATTGGTAAACGCTACTGCGTTAACGAAGTATTGGATCCCACTAGGTGAAGCGGAACCTTGTTCCCGGCAGTTAGACGTAAACGCTGCGCGACTTCGCAGTGTCGTGAACTTTAATCGTCTTTCGCCGATTTGAAAGCCAAGGAGGGATGAATCACTACATTGAGCCAGTTCAGCGGCTGCCACATAGGATTCCCCCCGATCATGAGTTTGTTGCGTGCTTCAACAACCTCGTTCAAGCTGCGTGCGGGTTAGTCCTGATCGCGATCCGACCCGACTTTCCAAGCGTCACTGCTAGTCGTGTTTAAAACCGGCTTTGCGGCGCCAGGGGGAGTGAATTCAGAAACGACCGTGTGAATTGCGAGGCCGCCATTGGTCACTACCAGCATGAGTTTAATGATTCCCGTGGACCCGAAGGGAACGGGTACGTTGAGATCGATTTCCGCGCTGCCTGTGCAATCCGCGTTTATCGTGTACGTGCCAGTCTCGCCCGTTGAGAACTGAAAACCCGTCACGGAATTGCCGCCGCCGGACGAAGGCACGCCAGCAGTCACGACGAAATCCCTCTGCGTGAAGTTGCCAGCGCCGTCAAAGTGCGTTATGGCTACCCCTTTTATTGGGCTTGTGGTGCCATCCGGATTAGGCCGGTACCCAGAGATGGTAAAGCCGTAATCGCCTTTCAGAGTGACGTTGCTACAGCCGCCGTTGTTAGCAGAGGCGGGGATGACGCTGAACCAAAGCAAAAAGATCAGCGCCGCGAGGAAATTCCCCAGGCTCTTGGCCGGGGCACTGGCAATCGTGAAACGCTTCAGATCTATTGTTTTCATGTGAGGTCCTTTCATGTTCATGGAGGAATTTGGTACTGCTCCTACGGGACGCAGCATTCACCTGGCGAACACCGGCTGGCAATGGAAGGGAGATGAAACCTGGCCAACATCTGTCTGACATAGCAAACGAAAGATGCTATGAGGGTTGCGGCAGAACCTAGCCGCCGTTCCCCCAACCTCCCGAGGATGTTACAATCTGCCGCCAGAGGTGTCTTTCTTGTTGCCTCGGGCCTCAGGGGGAAGTCTCGCTCGTTTTGGCCCCTTTGAGTTTGACTCGTCCAACGGCGAGCTCCGAAAACATGGGGGCAAAATCAAACTTCACGGGCAACCCGTGGAAATTCTTGCACTCCTGCTTGCGCAACCGGGAACGACGGTGACGCGTGAGGAATTGCAGCGAAGACTCTGGCCGGACAACACTTTTGTCGATTTCGAAAGCAGCCTGAACGCTGCCGTTAAACGGCTTCGGGCGGCACTTTCTGATTCGCCCGAGAAGCCCAAGTTCGTAGAAACTCTGGCTCGCCGGGGCTATCGCTTCATCGCCCCCGTTGAGATGATCGAAAATAATCGACACTTCACGCAGCCGGTTGCCAGCCAAGTTGACATCGTACCCACAAAGCGGACTTTAGCTCGTAGAAAGGCGGTTCTAGCTGCCAGCGGACTGGGGTTGGTGGCGGCGCTGGGGCTCGCGATCTGGCTGGCAGCCTTCAGAATAAAGGCGGACGTCATCGATTCCTTGGCCGTGCTGCCTTTTGGCAGTAGCTCCGACCCCGACGCGGAATATTTGAGCGACGGCATCACGGAAAGCCTCATCAACAATCTCTCGCAGCTCCCGAACGTGCGCGTCATGGCACGCAGCACGGTGTTCCGCTACAAGGGAAAGGATGCCGACCCCCAAAAGGCCGGAAATGATCTGCACGTTCACGCCGTTCTCTCGGGGAGATTGCTGCAGCATGGGAATACCCTGATCGTCCAGGCCGAACTGGTGGATGTTACAACCGGCTCGCAGATCTGGGGCGGCCAGTTCAACCGCAAAGCGGAAGACGTTTTTGCTCTCCAAGAGGATCTTTCCCGGGAGATCGCCGAAAAGCTGCGGATGCGGTTGACCGGCGACGAGAAGCAGCGACTGGCGAAACGCCACACCGAGGATGCCGAAGCGTATCGGTCTTACCTGAAGGGACGTTATTACTGGAATAAACGGAGCCCGGAAGGGGCACAAAAGGCTGTTGACTACTTTCAGCAAGCTATCGACAAAGATCCAGCCTATGCGTTGGCCTACGCGGGCTTGGCCGACGCTTACACCAACTTCTCGTTTTTCAATGTTGCACCGTCCCGGGACGCCATGCCTAGGGCGAAGGCTGCAGCTACGAAAGCGCTGGAAATCGATGACCATCTCGCAGAAGCTCATGATTCACTGGGATATATCAGCTTTGTTTACGACTGGGATTGGTCGGCTGCGGGAAAGCATTTTGAGCGGGCCCTTGCCCTGAATCCGACTTATACAAAAGCACACAACTGGTATCCTTTTTATCTCAGCTCTCTCGGCCGCTCGCAGGAAGCCTTGGCAGTGGCGAAAAGCGCCCTGGATCTCGACCCTGCCTCCCCCGCGGTCAGCCACAATCTGGCTGTGCAGTTTTACCTGGCAAGGCAATTCGACCAAGCAATTGAGCAGTGCCAGAGCACGATCGAAATGGATCCGAATTTCGCTGTGGCATACCAGGTGCTTGGGCAGGCGTATCTCGCGAGAGGAATGAACCGGGAGGGTGTGCCCGTGTTTGAAAAGTACTCAGCGCTCAGTCGAGGCGGCATCGACTCCCTCGCCCTGCTGGCATACACGCATGCTCGCCTAGGCGAGCGAAGACAGGCGCTACGGATCCTCGAGCAACTCAAGGTGGCTTCCAAGGAACACTTTGTACCGTCCTTTTTTTTCGCTCTGGTTTATGCCGGACTGGAAGACAAGGATCAAGCCTTTTCGTGGCTCGAAAAGGGTTGCGAGGAACGCTTCACTCGTTTTGCCTATCTCAAAGTCGAAGCGCTCTGGGATCCGCTCCGTTCCGACCAGCGTTTCTCCGACCTGATACGGCGAGTCGGCATCCCTCCGTAGCCCCGCCTAAGTTCTGATTTGTTCGACAGTGTTTACTAGAAGCTATTGCACAACCCTCCGTAAGACGATCATGAAGCAGGCGATATGAAAAAAAGCGCCATAGATCGTGAGCGAACGATCGTAGCGCACGACCAAGCGTCGGAAGTTTCTCAGCCAGGCATTGGTGCGTTCCACGATCCATCGACGCTTGTAACGTCGCAAGGCTCGTCCGTCTTGCGTTGCCGGCCGAACGCGATTCCTCTTGTGCGGGCAGATCAGCTCGATTCCGCGCTGCCGCAAGCGCTCCCGCAGCGGATCGCTGTCGTAGGCTTTGTCGGCAATCACGCGCATCGGCTTTTGCCGCGGACGGCCCGAGTGATGGTTCCGTCCTACTCGGATCGTCGCGAGCGTCGTCTCCGCGAGTTGGACTTCCGCCGGGGATGCAGAGTGAAGGTAGTTTCCCAGAGGAAGACCGCGGCCGTCGACCACCACCATCCACTTCGTCCCCTTGCCCCGCTTGGTTTTTCCAACTCCGCAGCCCCTTTTTTGGCCGGAGCAAAACTGCCGTCCAGAAACGATTCGCTCCATTTCAATTGCTGGCGCTCGTTTAACTCGCCCAGAAACGTTCGCCAGATATTCAACCAAATGCCCCGCTCCTCCCAGTCTCGCAATCGCCGCCAGCACGTCGAAGGGTGCGGAAATTTCTCCGGCAGGTCCTGCCAGCGAGCCCCGCTCCGCAGAATCCAAAGAATCCCTTCCAGCACACGGCGATTCTCGATCCACGGACGACCACCTTTGCGTTGTTTGGGCGGCTTGGGGAGCAAGGGCGCGATTTTCTTCCACTGCGCTTCGGTCAGCAACGGACCGGATCGCGCCATCGGCCCTCCTTCGGCGCTGCTGACTCTGCTTATCCCTCATTTCACCAAGCTCAACCATAGTCATTTCAGGGGCTTGTCCTCGGTTATGCGACAGCTTCTAGAGATTTGGCAGGGTCCAATCCACGATTATGGGCGGTTGACGGGCT
The DNA here is from genome assembly GCA_963833345.1 of uncultured Acidobacteriota bacterium. Classification (GTDB taxonomy): domain Bacteria; phylum Acidobacteriota; class Terriglobia; order Acidiferrales; family UBA7541; genus Acidiferrum. The sequence continues at coordinate 1,236,138 of CAWHXI010000002.1, forward strand.
GCTCTTACCTAGCCCGGTAAGGTAAGGTTTGCCGACAACTCGCCTGGAACTCGATCCAGAAATGGCGTACAAGTTTCGATGGCGTTGCCCAATTTGTAGATCAGAGGGTCAAGGACCATAACCGTCGACGTGATCGAAGGTCGCGGTTTGGTCATCCTTTCCCAGAGATTGATTGCGGGCTCTCGCGTTGCGCGCCGATGAGCATCCCGAGCGCCTTACGGACCCCACCCAACGTTTCGGCCGCCGTCGGTGCTAATGCAGCCCATCCTACGTACCCGTCGGGACGCACAAACGCGACCAGGTTGGATCGGGCCTGCCATTGGCGCCATAGCGGGTCAGTTTCCTCGATCTTGCTTCTCGCGATCACTGGCAGTCTGGGGTCACTATTTAGCTGGATCATTGCCTGTTCAAGCTCTCGCAAGATCTGCGGGGAAGCACCAAAGCTGATTATGGTAGGTTCCGGCAATGGCCCACCAGGAGCGCGGCGGCCAGCCCACTTCCGTTCCCCGAATATTAGCGGAGATGTTTTGTAGTGCGTTCCAAGCATCGCGAGACCTCGGCCAGCGGCGCGTCGAATCCGACTATGCCGCAAGGCAAGCCCCCCAGCCCACAGTGCTATTGGGAGGAGACGCCGCTGCGAAGCAGTCAAAATAATCCGAGTAAGGTAGGTGGTGCCCCGCAGAACGAACGAGGCGATTGCCGGGCGCCGTTCCTGATCGTACGAATCGAGCAGTTGTTCGATGTTTCCACCCTTTAAGGCAAGAGCGAGTTTCCAGGCAAGATTCTGGGCATCTTGCATGCCGCTGTTCATGCCGAGGCCACCCGCCGGGCTGCTGATATGTGCCGCGTCGCCAGCGAGCAGGACGCGTCCCTTCCGAAACGATGGAGCTATCCGTGCATGGATAGAGAAGGCGGCAACCCAGTTCTGTTCGAAAGAGCCCGGCCCGAGAAGACGCGCAACCAGGTTGGAGATGCGTTCGCTACTCAGAGCTTCTTCTTCACTCTCGTCGACCGGAATGGGGCCCATTAAACGCCAGTTGAATGGTTTATATCGGATTGCCCCGACCATGCCGGAGTGCGTAATATGGAGCCTCGGAAAAGGTAGCTCGTCCCGGAGAGAGTCTGGAATCTGAACGTCATAAAGAAATATGCGCAGCGGAAATGTGGTCCCTTCAAGACCCTCCTCCCAAGCTCGTCGTACGCTGCTGTGTGCCCCATCACATCCGACGAGAAAGGAGGCAGTCATCGTCGTCTGCACTTCGCTACTGTCGGCAAACGAGACCACTACGTGATCGGATGTCTCCGTGTATGACACACCCTGTTGGCCGAAGCGCACCTCGCAGAGCCCTGTTTCAAGTACACGATGCAGGAGAAGGCGTTCCACACGATCCTGGGGAAGGAAAAGCAACCCGGGATAGGCCGTCTCGGTGGCAATTTCATCAAAACTCATTCTGAGAACAATTTTGTTGCGATCGACGTCGTGCAAATTGACTTGACGAAGGAAGCAACCCGCCTGCATGAACTCGTCCGCCATGCCGTAAGAGTTCAGAAGCTCCAAAGTACTGGCCTGTACGGCGAGGGCCCGTGAATGCTCGTCCAGTTTGGTTTTCTTCTCCAGAACAATGGAACGAACACCTTGCTCAGCCAGTCCAGCGGCGAGAGTCAAACCAACCGGCCCTGCCCCCACGATTATCACTGGGCAATCTGGTGTTGGCCGACCTGAATTCTCACGCATTTGCAGACCCTTCAACACCTTCGGGGGCGAAGGTTGAGTTGCCGAGACTAGTCTAGTCTGTCCCGAATGTCACAGCACACTGCCGCATCTCATGCAGCGAGTTGCTTGTGGTAAATTCTCACGGGCATGGACGCTGAAGTCCAGGCCGTCTTGTTGATTTCGATAGTTGAACTTCCTTATTCCAGAGTCACGGGCAACTCTGACGTAACGCGATTAGGTAAGGGTAGCCGACAACTCGCTCAGAAAGTGTCAGAGTTCGCAGAACGGTCTTGCGGCCAAAAACTTACGGCGCAGACTGTCGTCGAGAATAGAGTCAGCAAGTGATTGGATCACGGCACGCGCCCGACCGAGAAGTTCCTCAGCCCTCGAGTCACTCTTAGCGTGCCGGGCCGCTCCAGCCGAAGCCTTCAAGATTTGCCACTCGATCATGGGACACGGATTCCGCGCCAGCATGTCCAGCGCAATTTGATACCCCCGGCGGGCGTCTTCCATCCGTTCTTCGAGCAGGGCGATATCGCCAAGGAGTTTGTGGCCCCAAGCCAGGTACTTCCGTGCGCGAGGCGTCTCTGCGGCTTGGAGACACGCCGCGGCGTGCATCGCCGCCATCTTCAAATCCCCCCGGCAGATCCAATAACTCGTCATCTCTGCCTGCATGCGGATGGCATAGCGCCAGCGGAACCACACATCCCGGTTGAACAGTTGCTCTGCTTGCTGGAGGTGTTCAAAAGCGCTGGCGGGCTCGCCGAGAGCCAGATAGTCGTGGCCGAGGTTCACGTGCGCGTTGGCGCACCCCTCGACCATGCCCATCTCTTCGGCAAGGCCAACATTCTCTGTATCGAGCCGAAGGGCCGTCTCCAGATCCTGCATTTCACGGTAAATCCAACCGAGCGTATTGGGGATTCGCGGAAGCCAGTAGCGTTCGCCGTTCAACTCGGCGACCCTCTGCGCTTCTTCCAGCGCGCCCAATGCTTCTGACAAACGCCCCTGATTGCCCAGCGCCATCCCCCGAAAGAATAGGCCTGAAACAATGTGAAAGTTGTCGCCGATTTCCCGTGCTTTTTCCAGGGCCCAACTTGATGCGCGCTCGGCTTCCGCATAATCCAGACGCCAGGCGTGAAGAGCACCAAGGTTGGCGACGGCATCCACCACGCCGAGCTGCACGCCTTTTCCCTGCAGGACGGGAATCGCTCGTTGAAAATATTTTTCCGCCGCGTCAAGATCACCAGTGCAGAGACGGTCGCAGGCCAAGACTGCTTCGGCAGAAGCTACGCCCACGCTGGAGCCGGCGTCGCGGGCAATGTCCAGAGCGCGATTGGCTTGCTGGCGCATTTCAGCCAACCGATGAACGTAATAAAGCGACATCCCCGCTCCGCAGATGGCATCGATCTGCCCCTCCTCGTTTCCCAATTCGACAGCCACTTTTTCGGCCAATGCGAAATCCTTGATCGCCTCATCAAACTGCGAAGTCGTCAGGTGCAGCCGAGCCAACTCGAAAGCGGCCGCCAGCACACGCGACATTCGCTCTGCGCCGCGGAGTTTCTCCGCATTGGCGATAGCCCGGCGCGAAAGAGAGATCGCTTCATGATTTGCGAACACGCGGGCGGCGTTCTGCGCAGCCAGCAGGAAGTAATCCGCTGCGCGCACGAAGTTCCGAGCGGCCTCAAAGAGAAACGCAAGCGTGGAAGCAATCTCCCCGCTGCGCTCACCATAGAAAGCTTGCAAAGCCCCCGCAACGGCCGCGCTGAGGGAGGCCCTTCGGGTCGGGGCGAGCGCGGCAAACAGTGCGTTCTGATAGAGAGCGTGGACGAAGACATAGCGCAGCGTCAATTGAGAATCGGGAAACTCCTGCTCCCCCACTTTGCGGACGAAAAGATGAATTCGTTCGAGGATTTCCAGCCGCTCCTCGACCTCGGCCGCATCCATCTCGAGCGCCCGCGCCACAACGGCCGAGTCGAACTCCTGCCCCTGGACGCTGGCCGCCGAAAGCAACCGCCGTTCGGCATCGCTGAGCTGGTCGATTTTTCGCTGTATCATGCTGCGCACGGATTCGGGCAATTCGCGCCGGACGTCCGGAACCGATTCCGCCAGCGACCACCGACCTTGTCCGTCTTCGACGATCACTTCGCGATTCCGCAGGTAGCGGATCAAATCGACCATGAAGAGCGGGCTGCCTTCCGTTTTGGCGTGGATGAGCGAAGTAAATTCCGGCGGGAACCGATGCTCCGGAAATTCCTGAGCGAGGTAAAGCTCGACATCCGCCGTGGTCAAAAAAGCTACTGCCACGTCGCGGCAGACACCGCGCTCCTGAAGGACGAGCTTGATCTCGGCAAACGGATGCTTGGCTAGCAATAAGTCCGAAGGGCGATAAGTGGCAATGATTAACATTCGCAATGAGCTGACCTTGCCGCCAATATAGGCAAGCAGGTCAACTGTAGAAACATCGGCCCAGTGCAAGTCGTCTAGGAAGAATACCAGCGGTCGGACACGCGACGCCTCCTGCAAGAAGGCACTCAGCTCGCGCTTCAAGCGCTCCTGTGACGCAGCCTTTGCTTCCTCCATCACCCGGGAAAACGAGGAATCGTTCGCCGCAAGAGGCGCAACCTGGACGTACCAGGTTGGGGCCACGAGTTTCAGCGTGCTGGCCGTTGAAATGCTTTCTCCTCCTTGAAGCAAGCTTTCGATCGCTTCGAGAATTGGCAAATATGCTTCCGTACCGGCCAGGCGCTCAGAACACTTTCCACGCGCGATGCTGCACTGGCAGCCAGCTGCAACCAAGCCAGCAAGGAAATCCTCGACTAGGGTGGTCTTCCCGATCCCGGGCTCCCCGGCGACGCACATTACCAGGCCGCGTCCGGCCACGGCGGAGTCAAAGGCGGCGCGAAGTTCCCCAAGCTCGAACTTGCGGCCTACAGTGTGGCGCTCCCTGGGCACAACGCCGCGCGTCTCCGGGCTGCTGACCTGACTTCCCGTGAGTGCACGGAGTTCAGACTCCACTTCCGAGGCGGCAGGCCGAAGGCGTGCATCCTTCTCGAGTAGCCTTAGGATCAAGGAGTCCAAAAGCGCGGGAACTTGCGCGTTCAGGCGCGAGGGGGGAAGCGGTGTTTGCGAAAGAATTGCGTGCAGGACCCCAATCTGCGAGTCCGCCGGGAAGGGGTGCCGGCCGGTGCTCAGCTCGTAGAGGACAATCCCCAAGGAGAACATGTCCGTGGCGCTGTCGGTCTTCTCTCCTCGCGCCTGTTCCGGAGACATATATCTCGCCGTCCCGAGAACGGTCCCGGCTGCGGTGTCGGCTGTCGCAAATGTAGGCGAGGAGCCAGTCGGAACAAGGCGCGCCAAGCCGAAATCGAGCACCTTCACGTAGCCGTCGTCGCGGACCATGATGTTATCGGGCTTGATATCGCGATGAACGATTCCGGCGGCATGCGCCACCGACAGCGCCTTGGCGACTTGCTCCCCAATGCGCGCGAGAGACGCGAGGTCCATGCCCTGACCGACCATTTTTCGGAGCGTGCTCCCAACGATGAATTCCATGACGATGAACCGGTTTGCGCCGCTCTCGCCGATTTCATGAATAGTTACGATATTGGGGTGGTTAAGCGCAGACGCTGCCCGGGCCTCACGCACGAATCGCTCAACGGCCGTGGGGTCAGCCACGATTCGTTCCGGCAGGAACTTTAGCGCCACGCGGCGCAGGAGCTGGGAGTCTTCTGCTTGATAGACCTCACCCATCCCACCGGCGCCGACTTTTTCAATGATGCGATAGTGGCCGAGCGTTTGGCCAATCATAAACGAGACTTCTCTGGCCGCGTATCTTAGGTTGTGGGCATAGGCAAGTCAACGTGTGTAATGAGCGTGTAATGAGCGTGTGTAATGAGCGAATCGAGGCGGATTGCGGCGTTTCTATGCGGTCCATTCTGATCCTCGAATCGTGGCAGATTGCCCCGACAAACGCGCCAACAGTGAGTGAGCAATCGCTGGAGAGAAGCCGACTTCCGGGGACTAATTCCGGCGTGGAAGCCGGATAGCTTCCGGTTAGCCGACAATCCACCCAGAACCCCTCTTTCACTTCCCCCAACCTCGTTCTGGCCAGGGACTGGCACATTTCCAATTGCGCGGCCAATCGGGCGCAAAACCAATCGGGCACAAAGCAGAATCGCACAATTTTCTTTCAGCAGTCTTGGAGAGGCGGTGCAAAGAAAAGGGGCTGCTAGACGTAAATCTCAGTCAGAGCGATTCCATCGCTTTACTCCACGGCTTTTGGCAAGGGCAATGAGGACTGACCAAATACATAGCGCCATCCTGTCGCAGTGCGGACATAAGTGTCCGTGAACCACAGAGTATAGTTGAATGGCTTTCCGTTCTCAGTACCCTTCTCCCACAACTTAGCGGTGATAAGCGCGGCATCGCCCCAAACGCGAACCTTCTGGGCGGTATCCTCTTGCCTCTCATAACCTATGCGCCCGCTCCGCGCTTCCTGTAACAAGTCCGCCTTCGTGTATGTCTTGCCGGACCCTGTCACCAGTACAAAATCATCAGCCAGAAGCCGATCCATCGTTGCGGCATCATTCTTTTTCACGGCTGCTTGATACTCAGTGTCTAGCCGCGCGACGATTGCAGCATCACTCTCAGAGGATGAGTTAACTCCGGTCCAGGATGAATGCGGGCGAAACACAAGGTCGAACCACGGTTGCCAGGTTTTGCCGGCGTCAAGCGAGGTGCCCGCCGTCTCCCGAACGCCACCGTTTATGGGCTTCCACGTCCCGCGAACCAACCTCTCCGCACCGTCCGCCGCTCGCTCCGCGCCGGCCAGCGCCATCTCCCCGTTTTCGAATCTTCCTTCTATGGTAAGCAACTCACCTCTATTCGTCACCCAACTCTGATGCCAGATCCTTCTCGACGCATCGTACAGACTGAAACTCTGCCCACTCAAGCCTTTTTCGCTTTCATAGTCCTCGTGCAAGACGCAGCCATCGAGGATGCGATCCACGCGAGTGCGCGCGACGACTTCCGCCTTGCCAGCTTCGAGCGCGTCCCAGTCACCCATCCAGAAATCAAACTGCCGGTACTCAGGACCTGAACAGAAGGTTGGTCTTGCGAGCTGCTCCGCGGGCCTGTGGGCTGTCGTCTCACCCTCGATGCTTGCAAACAAGGCAAGAACAAAAATGAAACCGATCCTCGGCCACCAAGCTGCCTGGTCCATTTTGCGCCGGTCCTTTGCTTCATTGGCATTCGATGTAGCCCGTCGGCGAGGGGTGGGCGCGGCGAAGAATGGAATGTATTTATCTTCGCCGCGTCCTTGGGGTGTAGGTGCAGTGAAAGTTGTATTTATCCTCGGCAAGCGAGGCGCCCTAGTCGCCGCCGTCGCAGTTAGTCTTGACTCACATCTTCATGGGTTGGTCATTGCGATCTTGCCAGCTCAGGTCCGAAGTGGCCGAAAGCTAACTTGCGCATCACCTTCTGGTGCACGCTGTCTGGCACAGTGATGCGTGCGGTTTCCTTGTTGGCGTCTTCTGCCCAAGCATCCGCGCTAAAGTCCCCGTCCGGAATGGCCAAGAAAGCGGGTTGGTCAGTCGTACAGGTTCCATTGGCGATGACACAGGCCTCGCCCGTGATCTCCCCACGATCGTTAATGCCACCGGCGAATAACAGAAGCAGCGGGGAATCTTTCGGCAGGAGGCTGTTGAGATCCCGTATTTTATTGTTCTCGTAGATAAAAGCATGGCCCGAGGGAAACGACACGCCCACCACCTGACCTTGGTCGTTAATGTCCAAGGCTTCGCTAATATTGTCTCCCGGAAGCACGCCGATGTCCGTCATTTTCCCGCTCTCTTTGGTCCAAATAAAAGCGTGGAAATTTGCGTTGAGTGTTCCGCCAGTCACGTCGCCGGCCAGATCGGAAAATCCCACGATGTCACCCCGCTTATTGATGGCCATGGGAGTGTTCCAGCCTTGGCCTCCGAGGCTACCCAGGTTCGTGATCGTGCCGTTCTGCCAGAGCAGGGCGTGCATCGCGGTAAATGCTCCAACAGCAACGTCGCAGGTACCCGAGATGCCGACGATCTGACCGTTGTCATTGATCGCGGTGGCGGCTCCATCCGGGTCCGGGATACCGTTCGAGACAAACGTCGGGAGTTGCTGGATCTGGCCCACCCCCGGCCCATAAACGACGGGCAGGAACTGCAGGACCTGAGTACCCGCGGGCGGGGCTACGCAGGTTGCATCATGAACTGTAGTCTCCGCCCACCCGACTATCTGGCCCAGGTTATTTTCGCCGGCGGCAAAGCCGTTAAAGCCCCCCAGCGTTGGCAGCGCAGTCATCACGCCGAACTGCCAAACAAACCCAACACAGTTATGGCCGGTAGCGAGGGTAGGGATAAAGGCCGTGCAACTCCATGACTCGTTCAAAGGATTCAGTTCGGCGGTTTCGGAGAAACCCGCAACCTGGCCGTGGTCGTTCTTGTTTGGCCACTGGACGTCGCTATTTGGCCCTCCGAGCGTGCCGAGGTCGAATCTCAAGCCGTAAATCCAAACGGCGGCATGCTCGGTCGTATTTCCTGCCAGATCCGCAGCACCAATCGCCCAGCCTATATTGTTGATCGTATTGCCTTCGCTAGCCGTTCCGCTGAGGTTGCCAAGGTTAATTGCGCGATAATGTTGCGGCGGCTCTTGCCCTGCCAGCCGAAGCGCCAGCGCGGCCAATAATAGGGCCATCGTGGTCATGCATGTCACTATTCTGGATTTCATGTTGCCTTCTTCCTTGGATCCGCTCATCCGTTACTTTTGCGAGCGGACTCCCCAGGCGTTTGCCAAAAGCAGAATTCGATAAGTCGCGAGGAAAGCTAGAATGACGGCGGGGTCAGCGCAATGGGTTTGCGACTAGCAGAGATTGGAACGCGATAAGAGGTGGGTCTAATGCGCCGGAAATATTCTTGCAGGAGCCCCGATGGAGGGGAAGTCTGTGTCACCCATTTGTTCGCGCGCTCAATGAGGGTCCCCCACTCAGCGCGGCTTGCAGACTCGCTCGGTACGTGCGGCTCATGGTGAGTTCCGCGCCGTCGCGCATCAACACCGAATAATCGCCGCCCCACAGGGGGCGAATTTCGCGAATGTAATCCAGGTTCACAATTCGAGAGCGATGGATGCGCACGAAACGATTCGGATCGAGGCGCTCCGCCGCTGCCGTCATCGTCTCGCGCAACATGTGGCTATCTTTCCCGATATGCAGCTTCACGTAGTCGCCTTGCGCCTCCACCCATTCGATCAATCCCTTGCGCAAGAATAAGATTCGTGACCCGGACTTAATCAAGATGCGTTCGCTGTCCCGTGATTCTCTCTGAATCTCTTGCAAAGCTGCCTTTAATTCCTGTTTGCGCTCCACGTCATTCAAGCATGTTCTGCGTTCGTGAAACCGCTTCAACGCCTCTGCGAAGCGGGCCTTGTTGAATGGTTTTAGAAGATAGTCCAACGCTCGCACTTCAAATGCCCGCACAGCATACTTGTCGAACGCGGTGACGAAGATAACCGCTGGCGCCGGGTTCTCTGTCAGGCAGTCAAGTACCTCGAATCCATCACGCCCCGGAATCTGCACGTCGAGAAACAGCAAATCCGGTTTGAGAGTCCTGATAGTGGCTACCGCTTGCTCGCCGTCCGCGCATTCTCCCACGATTTGAAATTCTGCATGCTCCTGCAGGAAAGCGCGGATCTTCTTCCGGGAGTGCAATTCATCATCAACGATTAACGTTCGCAGTTTCACGTAAACCACTCCTGTCGCCATTCCCGTCGTCGGTCTTTTGCACCCGCAACGGAAGACGAATCTCCACAATCAGCCCACCTTCCTCCCGATTGGTGTACCGCAAAGACTGCATTTCGCCGTAATGCTTTTCCAAGCGTGCCCGCGTGTTGGCCAATCCTATGCCTTCCCGCCAGGTGGACTCCGTTGATATCCCGGGACCATCGTCCAGAATCGATATCCGTAGCTCCTTGCCCACGCACGCTGCTCGAACCTCCACGAAGCCCGGTCGATCGAGCCGGGCAATGCCATGTCGAACGGCATTTTCCACGATGGGTTGCAGCAAAAGGCATGGAACTCTGCAATCTAGCGTTTCAGGATTGGCGTTAACTAACACACTCAACCGGTCTTGGAAACGCGTACGTTCTATCGCGAGGTACAGCTCCAGCACGTTCAGTTCGCGGCGCAGGGTAACTTCTTCGCTGGCGGAAACGGACAAGGTTGTGCGCAGCAACTCGCCCAAAGACGTCATCATATTGTCTGCTGCTTCCACGTCTTCCCGCATCAGCCACGAAATCGAGTTCAGTGTGTTAAACAGAAAATGCGGCTGCAGCTGGCCCTTCAACATTTCGAGCTGAGCTTTGACGAGTTCCTGCTCTCGCTGTTGAGATTTGCGGGCAGCCTTTATCGCGTGGTGAATGCCGACAATGGCCCAAAAGAACCATGCAACGATAACGGAGTTGTCGATCAGGTATGTCTGACTTTGGCGCCAGAAGGAGTGCTGTACAAAATCGGGATATACGAAGTGATGCAACTTTACGCGGTACGATGAGTATAGCAATTCGATTACGACATTCAAGAGGAATAGTACCGCCACATTTTTGACCAGCGCTGGACGTTCCAGAGGAAATTTCTCAGCCCACCAGGCCATCACCGGCGTCATGATGAGCCAAAAACCCAACTCAACCACGGTATAGCGGAGGGTTCCATCCCAAGTGAGTTCATGCCCCAAGTCGTTGCGCAGAGTGTAGTATTCTGAAACTCGCACGACGAAGAACCACGCCGCCGCGACCCATATCCAGGAATTTTTCCGCATTTGCCTTCTTTCGAGCACCACCCACGAATCCCAATTCTACCTCTCGCTCAGCACAATCCCGCACCATTCTGTCGCAATATAGGGACCTTTGGGCGCGCCATAGGGCGTCTCGCCCGGGCGGCTGTAACGGGCAGTCGGGAATCCCCCCAAAATCTCAGTTCCTAGTAGACGCCTATCGAACGGTTAACTTGTCGCTGAGTCCACAGAGGTTTGGTTCTGGGAAGTTATACGTTCCACTAACGGCTGCGACCAATTCTGGGCGGATGACGGGCCAACCGGATTGCGACCTGTAAAGCTGTTGGAATGATTGTCTGGTTGTGACCTGAAGCTACTTGAATGATTGTCTGGGAGGAGGATCAGACCGTTCGTCCCATCGAACGTACCCTACGAGGCAGAGCGGGGAGGTAACGAACTGTTCTGGGACCCTCGGACAATGTACCCACACTCGTGAGAGTGGCACCGAAACCGTGAGGCAACGGTGCATCTGCTAGCATCGAGGCGGAGATGGGCCTAGGGTGGATAGCACGGTGAGCATATGCAAACTCTCGTAAGCGTCGTCATCATTAGGGAGCGGAAGATGCTCTGCGCTCTTATTGTAATGGGGTACGGAGGCTCCAGACTTCTCCGTCATGGGCACACCACCTTACCGGCGTAGAGAGAGCACCTAAACTATCGTGGCACGTCATTCCAGCGGAACAGAGTAAACCCGTATCGTTCCCCACAAACGTGGGGTAGGAAGCCGTGAGGCGGACAATGGCGATGTGGGTATGGGAGCGCGAAAGGAAGCGAATGCTGCGCTGTAATAGCGCAGATAGAGGTTGCGTCGCCTGTTCGGGACAACATCACGTCGCCGGAAACGGAGCAGACTTTTCGCCGGTGCTCGCACTCGAGACCGTTTATGGAACCGATGCAGGAAGCAAAGCAAATGACGACGGCGCGAGCCGTTGGTGCGGCTTCCCACACGCCTGGTGAATTTTCCATCGCCGTGCGAATCGGCTGTAACGTAAGCGTCATCTCATGGCCGTCTGGACGAATTGAGAGTAATTAAGGATGCTGCCCGTTGTGGGCACATCGATAAGTGTCCACGAAGGGATAGATGGACACTTCCGAACAGACGACGCTTGAGACAATCAAGCAGACGAAAAGGCGACGGCGATCGCTCGAAGAGAAGCGCCGAATCGTCGAAGAGACCTTAGAGTCTGGCGCGTCAGTAGCACGAGTAGCGCGACAGCACGCGGTCAATGCCAACCAGGTCTTCTACTGGCGCAAAAAGTATCGTGAAGGAAGGCTGGGTAAAGGTCGCTCCAGCAATCTCCTACCTGTAACTGTCTCGGACATTCCCTGGAGTAAACAAGTTCGTGGTGCTTCGTCGCGAGGCCCTTTGGGGGCCATAGAAATTAAACTGCCGAAGGGCCAACTTCGCATCACTGGTAGTGTCGAAGCAGAATCGCTGCGTATCGTGTTGGAGTGTTTGCTCGGATGATCGGACTGCCCAGCGGGACAAGCATCTGGATCGCCGCGGGGTTCACGGATCTGCGGCGTGGTTTTACAGGGCTGAGTGGCATGGTACAGACGACACTTCAGGAGAATCCGTTTTCTGGTCACGTGTTTGTTTTTCGTGGACGGCGGGGAGATCTGATCAAGATGTTGTGGTGGGACGGCGATGGGCTTTGTCTTTTCGCGAAGCGGCTCGAGCGTGGACGCTTTATCTGGCCGCAAGCGACAAGCGGAACAGTGTCGCTTACACGAGCGCAGTTATCGATGTTGCTGGAAGGGATCGATTGGCGGCGACCGGTACGCACGCAAACGCCGCAGCTGGCGGTGTAAGCAGAAATTATCAACAATTGATTTGCCATGAATTTAGTTGCTTGGCATACTGCGCGCAAGATGAGTGAGCGCGCCGCCCTTCCTGATCTCGATACCCTAAACCACGAAGCATTGAAGGTCTTGATCGTCGCACAGCACACGCAAATTCTTTCCAAAGACGAACAACTGGCCTCGCGAGACGAAGAGATCGAGCGGTTGAAACTGTTGATCGCTAAGCTGCGGCGAATGGAGTTCGGGCGCAAATCGGAGAAGTTGGACCGACAGATCGAGCAGTTGGAGTTGCGGCTGGACGAACTGGAAGCGAGCCGAGCAGAGAAGATCGCTTCAAGTTCCGCTACTCCGACGGCTGCGCCGGTTGTGAATCAAACGGCGAAACGTGCGCGGCAGCCACTGCCGGCGCATCTGCCACGTGAGACGCGCAAGGTTCTGCCGAAGCCGGAAGCATGTCCAGACTGCGGCGGCAAGTTGAAACAACTCGGTGAAGATATCTCGGAAACACTGGAGTATGTACCGGAACATTTCAAAGTGATCCGGCAGGTTCGGCCGAAGCTGGCTTGTGCGTGCTGTGACAAGATCGTGCAAGCGGAAGCAGCGAGTCGTCCGATCGCGCGGGGGATGGCGGGTCCTGGACTTCTGGCCCACGTGTTGGTTTCGAAATACTGTGACCACTTGCCGTTGTATCGGCAGTCGGAGATTTATGCGCGCGAAGGAGTCGAGCTGGATCGCTCGACCATGGCGGAGTGGGTCGGCGGATGCAGCCGGTTACTGGCGCCCTTGGTAGAGGCCTTGCGACGTCACGTGATGAGCGCCGAGAAGTTGCACGCGGACGATACCCCGGTGCCGGTGCTGGCACCGGGGAATGGCAAAACAAAAACGGGGCGACTGTGGACCTACGTACGGGATGACCGGCCCTGGGGAGACCAGACACCGCCAGCGGTGTGGTTCGCCTACACGCCGGATCGCAAGGGCGAACATCCGATAGCGCACTTGAGGGAGTTCACGGGCACGCTGCAGGCGGATGGATACGCGGGGTTTGAAGCGGTTTATAAAGGTGGACGGGTGAAAGAAGCCGCGTGCATGGCGCATGTTCGCAGGCCGTTCTACGAACTGTACGAGGCTCACAAGTCTGCGGTAGCGAAAGAAACCCTTGAGCGGATCGCGGCCTTGTATGCCATCGAGGAAGAGATCCGGGGCCGTTCCGCCGAGGAACGGCGCGAGGTCCGGAATGCCCGCAGCCGGCCGTTGCTGGAATCGCTGAAGCAGTGGTTCGAAGAGACCTTGGGCAAGTTATCGACGAAATCTGATACCACAAAAGCGATTCGCTATGCGCAGGGGTGCTGGGACGCGTTAATGCGCTTCTGCGACGATGGCCATCTGGAGATCGACAATAATGCAGCGGAACGTTCGTTGCGCACTGTCGTTTTAGGTCGGAAAAATTATTTATTCTGTGGATCGGATACTGGTGGCGAACGGGCAGCGGCGATCTATGGCCTGATCGGGTCTGCAAAACTTAACGGTCTCAACCCTGAAGCGTACTTGCGCGAAGTGCTTTCACGCATCGCTGATCATCCCATTAACCGCATCGAGGAACTGCTGCCATGGAACCTCGCAGCGGAACTTGCCGTAAAATCAAGCCGCGCTGCATAGTCAACTACCGTTCCTCAAAGCGTAGCTATGAAGAAAACGTACACGGATAAACAGGGCCAATACCTGGCCTTCATCTATTACTACAGCAAAATCCACGGATGCTCGCCCTCAGAGGCCGAAATGCGGCAGTACTTCCGAGTCTCTCCGCCAGCCGTACATCAGATGGTCTTGACACTCGAAGAGCACGGGCTCATCGCGCGAACGCCCGGGCAGGCCCGATCAATCCATCTGCTGATCTCGCGGGACGAGCTACCCGACTTGGTTTAGAGGTGATAGCCAAGAACCCTAGGCAGGATTTCGACCAACCAGGCTGTCAAGACGGTCTGCGGTTGACGCTTACGCTGTAACCCAGTATCGAGTAGGTCTTAATGCACTTGAATAAGACTGCGTCCTCGTTCGTTAAGGGGGCGTTGTTGAGTGCTCGAGCCGTGTAACGCGAAAGTGTTACGCACGGTTCTTAGAGGGCTGGGCGCGAGTAATCGCGCCTGGCTACTCGGCCAAGGAGGAATCGATCAGACCGCGTGTCCCATCGCGCGTAGCCTACGAGGTAGGGGCGGGGAGGTAACAAGCCGTCCGAAGCCCTCGAACAATGTACCCACAACCGCAAGGTTGGCGCCGGAACCGTGAGGCAACGGTGCATCTACTAGCATAGAAGTGGAGAGGGGCTAGGCTTGATAGTAGGGGCAGAACACACAAATGTTCATAAGCGCCGTCAATACGAGAGAGCCTAATATGCTGAGCGGCTCTTTTTGCAGTGGGTGCGGGGGTTTCTGCTTCCCCCGCCATGGGCAAACTACACTGCCGGTGTAGAGAACGGTCCTAACCTATCGCGTCTTTCCAACGGAACAGGATAAGTCCGTATCGCTCCCTGCAAAGGGAAAGTCCACTGCGAAGTGGACCGATGGCGGTGCGGATATGACATCAGGGAGAAAGCGAAGGCTTCTCGGTAATAGAGGAGATACCGGTTGCGTCAGACATATCGGCATATTGGCAACATCACCGGACGCGAAAGCGGGCAGACTTCCCAGTGGTCCTTCACGCGAGAGAACTGGGCTAATCGGCTTCTGAGACAAAGCAGATGACGACGGCGCAAGCCGTTGGTGCGGTTTCAAGCGAAGCGGCGCAATGGTACGCCAACGACTGGCAAGCCATTCACCGCAACGTTCGCCGACTCCAAGTGCGTATCGCGCAGGCAACAAAGGAAAGCAGATGGGGCAAGGTGCGAGCCTTGCAACGCCTGTTGACCCACTCGTACAGCGGCAAGGTTCTCGCCGTTCGACGAGTGACGGAAAATGATGGCAAGGAAACCCCAGGTGTAGACCGAGAAATTTGGGATACACCAGAGAAGAAAACACAGGCAGTTCATGAACTCAAGCGCAGGGGCTATCAACCTCAACCCCTTCGACGTGTCTACATCCCGAAATCGGACGGCAAAACGATGAGGCCGCTCGGAATTCCCACCATGTGCGACCGCGCGCAGCAGGCCTTATATCTGCTAGCGCTTGATCCCATCGGGGAAACCACTGCTGATAAAAACTCTTACGGGTTTCGTCAGCAGCGGTCCTGCGCGGATGCGATTGAACAGGGCTTCAATGCACTGAAAAGCGCAACCACGCAATGGGTTCTAGAGGGTGACATCAGAAGCTGTTTCGATAAAATTTCTCACGATTGGCTTTTGGCTCACGTCCCCATGGACCGAGCCATTCTCCAAAAGTGGCTGAAATCAGGGTACATGGATAAACACGTCCTTCACGAAACGACGGACGGAACTCCACAAGGCGGCATAATTACTCCCCGAACGCAAAAGATAACTTCTGTTTTGAGCGCGTATTGGGGTACCGGTAGATGTGCCCAAAGAGGTACTTGCGTCGTGTCACATACGGTTGTGTAGTTGTGACATATGGAGCGCGCCAGCGAAGCCCTAAAAGCCGAGCGCCTCAACCATGCGCGCAAATTGCTGCAGCGTTTCGACCATTTGCCGGATGCTGTCGCGCAGATGGTAAAGGATTGCGGTCTCTCTCCTCGTCAAGTCTATCGCTATCTCCAGCAAGCACGGCGCCTGAAGCAACCGCTTCCTATCGCCGATGCCAAAATCGCTTTTACTGTCAAACTTTCTCAAAAGTTGGTTCGGCGTCTTCGCGCTTTCGCGAACAGCACCGGTTTGTCGTTGAGCGAGATCGTCAGCCGAGCGCTACTGGCGGCATTGCCGCAGCGACGAGGGCGTGGCTAAGCGCGCCACCCTCGACGGCCACGCTGTTCACTTTGAATATCGCTTCGATCGTCTGCTCCCCCAGAAAGTCGCGCAAGCCTACGAACTTCTCGTTCCCGAAATACGTCGTCCGGTTGGATCGACGGAACTAAATTCCGCTCAGGAGATACCGAATGAACCAAGCCGCTGCAATTTACACCCGGGTTTCTTCAGATCGACAGAAGGAGAACGACACGATTGCGAGTCAGACGGCGGCCCTGGTGGAATACGCCAAGGCTCATGGGTACGCCGTGCCGCAGGAATGGATCTTCCAAGACGAAGGGTATAGCGGCGCCAGTTTGGTGCGGCCCGGTCTGGAGGCGCTACGTGATTTAGCAGCGCAAGGGCAGATTACAACGGTGTTGATTTACTCGCCCGATCGGCTCAGCCGCAAGTATGCCTATCAAGTTTTGTTGGGCGAAGAGCTCTCCCGATGTGGCGTTGAGGTTGTCTTTTTGAAGTCGCCGGCGGGATCTAGTCCGGAAGACCAACTGGTGGTGCAGTTCCAGGGAATGATCGCGGAATATGAACGTGCGCAAATCGCGGAACGGAGCAGGAGAGGAAAACGGTACAAGGCGCGGCAGGGAGTGGTGAATGTGTTGTCCGGAGCGCCGTACGGCTACCAGTATATGAGAAAGACGGACACTTCAGCCGCTTATTACGAAGTGATAGAAAGTGAAGCAGGCGTGGTTCGAATGGTGTTCAGGATGTACACGCAACAGGGGCTCAGCATCAACGCCATTGCACGCTCATTGAACAAGCGCGGGATTTCGACAAGAACAGGAAAAACTCGATGGGAACGATCGGTGGTGTGGGCCATGTTGCGCAACCCGGCGTATGAAGGCAAGGCCTGTTACGGCAAAACAGAGCAGTCACCGCGGCAGCGCATCACCAGACCGCTTCGTCAGAAGAACGGCATTTCGAATCGAACCAACTGCCATCGTGAGCGGCCTCGTGCCGACTGGATTGAAGTGTCTGTTCCTGCGTTGGTGAGTAAAGAAACTTTTGCTCTGGCACAAGAGCAGTTGACCAAGAACAAGCATCATTCTCTCCGCAGAACAATAGAGCCGACACTACTTCAAGGGATGCTGGTCTGCCAACAGTGTGGCTATGCTTTGTATCGGTGCTCCACACGTACGTCGAAGCGAAAGCTGTACTACTATCGGTGTCTCGGTGCGGATGCCTACCGGCGGCTCAAGGGTGCGCTGTGCAGGAATCGTCCCGTCCGGTCAGATTATTTGGACAAATTCGTGTGGGACCAAATCGTTTGCTTGCTGGAAGATGGAACGCTGGTGCAAGCCGAAATTGACCGACGCAAAGAAACCGCCCGAAATACAGATCCGCGACGGCAACGCAACGAAGCATTGCGCAAAGAACAAGCGCGATTGGGAAACAACGTGGAACGGCTCGTCACGGCATATCAAGAGGGACTGCTCAGCTTGGAACAACTGCGCCAAAGGATGCCGGAACTAAATAAGAAATCGCAGGCTGTGGAATCCGAACTGCGGTCACTCGAGACGGCAGCGATGGACCAAACCAGATACTTGCAACTTGCTGAGAGCCTTGAAGGATTTCGAACAAAGCTCCGCGTGCGAGCAAAAACTTTAGACGTAGGAGAACGCCAGCAGATCTTGCGGCTGTTGGTCAAAGAAATTCTTGTCGACGCCAACAGCCTTACGATCCGCCACTCGCTCCCAATCCCACAGATCAGTTCTGGTTCCAACAATGCGCAGCCGCCGAACTCTACCCCTTCTGGAACCTCCCAGAAGCCACATTACCTTTTGCGTTCGGGGAGTAATCTCTCCTGCGATCGCTAACTGCGCGCTGGACGGACTTGAACGACTCCTGCAGGAAAAGTATCCAGCAGGAAAACGTCTCAAGTCCCTTGGAGGTGAAAAACCCTGTGTCAATCTCGTCCGTTACGCGGATGACTTCGTCATCACCAGTAAATCGAAAGAATTACTGGAAGGAGAAATCAAACCCCTCGTCGAGCAGTTCCTGCAAGAACGAGGTCTTGAGCTTTCTCCGACGAAGACCGTCATTACGCACGTGGAGCACGGCTTTGATTTTCTCGGACACAATGTGCGCAGGTATCCCAACGGGAAACTGTTCATCAAGCCTTCCAAGAAGAATGTTGGAACCTTCTTGAAGGGCATCCGAAGAATCATCAAAGACGCACATGGCGTGTCTGCCGCCGATTTGATCGATCAACTCAACCCCAAGATTCATGGTTGGGCGAACTATCTTCGGCACGTGGTGAGTAAACGTACATTTGGACACGTGGATCTCAACATCTTCTCTAGTCTGTGGCAATGGGCACGAAGAAGACACCCAAACAAAAGCCCACGCTGGTTCAAACCGAAATACTTTGACCGGCGCGGGAATCGTGACTGGTCCTTCTTCGGTGAAACCTGCGATGACGAAGGACGGCCAAATAAAGTCTGGCTGTACCACGCCAAGAGCACTCCCATCAGACGACACGTCAAGGTAAAAGGCGAAGCCAACCCGTACGATCCAACCTATGAAACCTACTTCGAAGAACGCGAAGGAGCTCACATGTTGGAAACGTTTCGGGGTACCCGCACTCTTCGCTATCTCTGGCATGAACAACGCGGACTTTGCACGCAGTGCAATACAAAAATCACCCGGATCACAGGCTGGCGCCTTCATTACTGCGTCCCCCGTGTGATGGGCGGTACCACTGGTGCCACGAACTGCGTTCTACTTCATCCCGAGTGCCATGACCGGGTTCATCGTCAGCGGCTTCCCGTTTCGAAACCGCGTCTCCTCTACGGAGGCGTTCGAAGGGCTTGAGCTGGGTGAAGGGAAACTTTCACGCCCAGTTCTGAGAGGGCCGGGCGGCCGCAAGGCCGCCTGGCTACTCGGTAGTAATCCTGAAAGTCACAAATTAAGCGGTCAAGTCCCGGCAAACGCGGTAAGCGTCCATGTCGGATTTCAAGTCTCCGATTACCCGCACGAACTTACCAGGCAAGCGGATACGCTCCCGGAACATTTTCAGGAGAGCGATCTCCTGTTACTTTTGACACTTGTCGTGGCGTCAGGTAAAGCATAGGTTTTGTATATACGCGCTCTGCCGAGCCGATCGCAATCTGGTGCTTCGCCTACGACCTAAGCGGTTTGCCCAGGCACCCCACGGTTGGGGGTAGCCCAATTGCGGAACTTGCGAGTGTTGCTTGCCGATGACCATCGTGGTCTTCTAGAGGAAGTCAGAAGTTTGCTGAAAACAGATGTGGATGTTGTGGGGTGCGTGGATAACGGCGAATCTCTGTGCGATGCTGCCCTGAAACTGCGCCCAGATGTCATTGTGACTGACATTTCAATGCCGAAACTCAGTGGGATAGAGGCTGTTGATCGACTGCGGGAATCTGGGTGCTCGTCAAAAGTCGTATTCTTGACGGTCCATAGTGATCCTGATTTCGTTGATGCGGCTCTTAGGACCGGTGCATTTGGATACGTCTTCAAAACCCTTGTCGTCGCAGACCTGTTGTATGCCATCCGAGAAGCTAACGAGGGGCGTGTGTTCGTCTCCCTTTAGGATGAGGAGTGCGATACCTCCCGGGGGGATGCGGTATCGTCAACACTCTCTACTGGGCTGAGGCTCTTTTTAATGCGAGTACCCCTTGCAAGCAACGCCACATCGGATTCGGGGACGCTAAACTGCGAAAAACCGCAGTCCAAGCAGACCAAAATCTTCGGGAAGACCCAGACGCCGGGATTATCCGCATTCTTCAATCCGTCGAAATGGATGATCATCTCACTAGGAAATTCCGCTTGATTGCCCGACGCGCATGACACACAAGACATACTAACCATAGCAACCTCCTTCCGAACGCAAAATGCTACAGGCGGCGCTGGCCGCCACTCAGTGATCCAGGTCACACAATAATGCACACCCCTGGCGGGGGACGCAGTTGACGCATGGAAGTTGGTCAGCCCGATTGTATCAGAGGAAATCCTCTGATTGGTCGGTTGGGCGAGTTGGGCAATTCACGGCCTTTTCAAAAAGCTAACTGATTGTGGCGACGCGTCTTAGCTTTAGTGATTCCCCGTTCGCAACGAGGAGGCCGGGGGTTCGAATCCCCTCTCGTCCACCAGAATTCTCAACAACTTACGAAGTGCCGTTACCAGCCTCGGCCTGTTTTCTGACGTTATTTGTGCCCTAGCCCAGCTTTGTGCCGCGCTATCAGAAGACATCTAGAGCGGAACGCGCGAAAGAATCCCTATGCGCGGCGGGTTGGGAGAGTCCGACTACCTTGCTACCGGCAATGCCACCGGCTGTTCGAGCCGGAATTCCAGCAGAGTTTCGCTGGGTATTGACAACTGCTGGCCTTTTTTGGAACCGGCGATGGCTGTTCCACCGGCACCGCCTATGAGCGCTCCAATCCCGGCTCCCTTTCCCCCTCCCGCTATCCCACCGATAAGCGCACCAAGTCCCGCGCCGCCCACAACTTTTTTCGCTGTATTTGAGCCTTCCCCTTTCCCTTTGATCTCATACGTACTTGTGAGAAGCGGATAGGCCGTGTTGTTAATCATAATGTCGGTCAGTTCGAGCGTCAGCTCGGAGCTGCCTTTCATTCTGCCGGCGGATTCAGCCGAAACGAGCTTGCCATAGACTGTCGTGCCTCTCGGGGCCACCACCGCATCTTCGGCTTGCAGATTCGTCTCCAGGCTCGCGGTGAACCGAAACCCCGCCTTTTGTTTGGTGGTATCGATGGAATCGATCATTCGTATAAGAATCCGCGTTCCGGCCGGAACCGTGATTCTCTTTACGTTCTGCGGAGCGCCCGTGGCCTGGCATGCAGTGGCCAGCACAAACAGGATTGTTACGGCCGAACTAATTCCCTTTCGCATTTCCTCTCTCCTCATCATGGTATTCACGAGCCCGCTCCAACAATCGGCAATTCCGCAGCGATTCGAAGATCGATAATCGCAAGCAATTGGTGTTCGATTTGAACGAACCGCGCTGCAGTAATCGCACCCAATTCCTGTTTGACGCGGTCATAGTATTTTGCAAGAAGCTCGCCACGCTGTTTTTGATAGGACATCGCGTTCTGAATCAGCTCGTCCGCCTTTGCATCCGTCATTTGCGAATAACCAAGGGCGTATTCGTGAATATTCGCCAGCCTTTGATCATTCAGTTTGGACAATTCCGCGTCGTATTCGGTATAGATCGGCCAGAACTTTGCAGCATCAGCGGCGCTTAACAGCATTACTGATCCCATGATCTCGGCTTTCTGCTGGCGCACGTCGGAGCGCAGAAGCTGTATATAGGCTTGAATATTCGTCTTTTGATTGGCTGCGGCAGGCGATGTAGTGGCCGGTTTTACAACTTTCTTGGGTTGCGTCGCATCTTGGGACCACCCAGCCGGTACGAAAGTCAGCGACGCCAGAAGCATCGCCCAAACGGCTCTGTTCCAGTTCATCTTTTTCTCCTCCAGGGAACTGCGGATTAATTGCGTTCGATAATTCGTCATTCCAACAAAGCTTTTGTACGGCACGAAAATAGAGCGAGTGGTCAGCGTTGCAGCGATTCCAGCACCCTCTTTCTTTTTGTTGCTCAGCCAGCAAACTGTAGGCGACGTGCTCCCCGTGGCCCAGGTCGACAGAGCTGTAGGCGTCCGGTCATGGGCGCGACTCCAGTTATCGATCGGGCATCAGTACAAGGAGCGCCAACAGAAGTGGGATCCTCGTACTAGGAATAGGTCCGCAGCAGCCGTCGTGGACGGGTGCGGCGCTGGGATATTGCTGGGATGAATTCGAGAGGAATACTGTCAAAACTGACAGTCCCTTCCCAAAACGGGTGAATTTGAAAACGTGCTTCCGTTCACATCCGCCCACTGCGGAAACGTGCAACCTTATGCATGTCTTTGACGTTTGGAGCCAAGCCGGCTGGCAACGCGACACAGCAGACAATCGTGCCTTGCGGCCTCCTGTCATTTTTGACAGTTCACGTGAACTCCCAATTCCACGTAGCTTGTAGTTTCTATGACAAGTTCGCTTCGCGGAGTGTGTAAAAGAGGAGCTTACTTAACGATTCTCTAATCTGTGTAGTGATGAGTAGTGAGGGTCTTACACCTGCATTCAGCCACGCAACCCGTGCGCCACCTGGAGAATAGAAATGAAGATCAGAGTTGCAGTTGTATTTGGGATTGTTCTGCTGTTTGGAACCACGGCGTTTGCTCAGGATTACCCCAAAGTAGAAACATCACCGGCGTTTATGTACATCCGCACCCCGACCTCCTTCACGGTTCCGTTACTGGCTCCGGTGGCGCCGGGCCAGAGTTTTAGCGCAGATTTTAACTGCGTTGGTGGCGGTGGCACGATCGCGTACAACGTGAGTAGTGTTGTCGGCATAGCGGCCGACCTGGGTGGCTGCAAATATGTCGGCCAAACAATTCCCGCCCTGGCTGCAAAACTTAGCGGAAATGACTTTACGTATATGTTCGGGCCGCGGTTTACCTATCGCAACAAAAGTAGGGTTCAGCCATTTGCCGAGATCAACTTCGGCGGGAATCGCCTCAGTCTCAGTTGCGACAGCGGGACTGCCTGCGCCGGCACTTCTTATAGCAAGAATGCCTTCGCCATGACGGTAGGTGGCGGCTTTGACGTCGTCGTGAATAGGAAATTTGCCATCCGGCTCATCCAAGCGGAGTATCTCTACACCCGCTTCGGCAATAACTGCAATTTGGCGCTCTGCAGCAACAATAACAATCAGAATAGCTTTCGGTTGAAGAGCGGGATCGTTTTCCGGTGGGGTGGTGCTCCTCCTCCGCCTCCCAATCATCCCCCAGTGGCTTCCTGTTCAGCCAATCCTTCCTCCGTTTACGCCGGCACGGGTGAAGTGGTATCAGTGCATGCGGACGCCAGCGACCCCGACAACGATCCTCTAACGTATGCGTGGACAGCCACAGGAGGCGCTATTGATGGCACGGGTTCGCAAGTCCGTTGGAGTTCCAATGGCCTTGCCTTAGGCAGCTATACAGTGACAGCGGCTGTCTCTGACGGGCGCGGCGGTGCCACGAGTTGCTCGACAGATATCAAAGTCACGCCTCGGCCCAATCGTCCGCCTACCATGAGCTGCTCCGCGGATCCAAGCTCAGTTCATCCTGGCGATCATGTGCATGTCGTCGCTACTGCGAGCGACCCCGATAACGATCCCTTGACCTTCGCGTGGCAATCGACCGGTGGCCAAGTCACAGGAACGGGAGCCGATGTTCAGGTCGACACCACAGGGGTGGCAGCTGGGAGCTATTCAGTGACGGGACGGGTGGACGACGGACGCGGTGGTGCAGCGGACTGCCGAGCACAATTCAGCGTCGAGTTGCCTCCGCCGCCAGCGGTGGAAGCCAGGCTGGCTATCCGCAGCATCTATTTCCCAACGGCGCTGCCTTCCCCTGGAAGGCCAACCGTGGGCTTGGTGGAGAGCCAGCAAAAGACACTCACCTCGCTAGCCAACGATTTCAAGGAATATCTCGCACTTAAGCCCGATGCGCATCTCGTACTTGAAGGCCATGCGGATCACCGTGGCACCACGGAATACAACCAAGCCCTTTCCGAACGCCGTGTGGCGATCACGAAACAATTCCTCGTAGGACTTGGCATCCCGGAAGCAAGCCTTCAAACCAAAGCATTCGGAGAAGAAGAAAACATGACGGAGGACCAGGTAAAAGCACTGGTCGAACAACATCCCAACTTGAGCCAGGAACAGAAAGACAAAATCCTGGCCAACCTAAGGATTGTCACGCTGGCCCAAAACCGGCGCGTAGACGTTACTCTAAGCAGCACGGGTCAACAGTCCGTTCGGCAGTTCCCGTTCAACGCCGAAGATTCCTTGACGCTGCTCAGCCCCAAAGTGGGTGGGGCAGGAGCAAAACCGACAGCCAAGAAAAAACCGTAGGATTAGCTGATAAGGCGGATGAGCCGGTTTCCTCTAGAGCTGCGGAGTTTGGGAGGTCGTTATTTCGCAAGGCATGTCTTTGTGCGAAGACACCAGCTGAGGCAAAACTCTAGAAGGGACTGCGACTGCTAATGAGTTCTTGCGTCGCGGCGATACAGGGAAAGGCAGCGCGATGCCTGAGCAGAGCTCAAACGTCGAGATCGCACACAAAATCAGCGAGCAGGCTCATCACCGCGGGTCCGGGAATCACCGCCAATCCCCGTTGGTTGAGGTCGCCGAGGCAACTGTACTTGCGGTCGTGGCCGTCGCCACCGCATGGAGCGGCTATCAAGCGACGAAGTGGGACGCCCTCTCGAACCAGAGCTATTCCCTTGCGGCGAGCACGAACATGCGAGCGCAAGAAAGGGCGACGCTGGCAGGCCAGGATCGCTTATATGACATCGTGACTTTTAATGGTTGGACCGCAGCCGATAGCGCCGGCAACAAAACACTCACGACAACTTACGAGCACCGATTTCGCCCCGAGTATAACGTGGCATTCCTGGCCTGGCAGAAACTCGATCCGTTGCACAACGCCTCGGCGCCGGCGGGGCCGATCTTCATGCCGGAGTACACGAACGCAAATGCGGACGAGTCCAGGAAGCTTGCCACGGAGGCAAAGGGCTACTTCGAGAAGGGCGTAAACACACGCGAAACAGGTGACCACTACGTGAAGGTAAGCGTCTTCCTGGCGACCGTACTTCTGCTGACCGCCCTCGGACAGCGATTCGATATTCTTGGGCCTCGAATTGTTTTGCTTATCGTTGCCTTCGTTCTGTTGCTCATCAGCACGTTCTGGATCATCACCTTCCCACGCGCCTAGACAGATGGAGCGTCTAGACAGCACCTAGCCAGTCGCGGATTTGACCAGAACAGATATCGATAATGCCTGCTTTCTCAGCCCTTTTTCTTTTTGAGTTTCTTGTCATTGCCAGAAAGCGCCAACTCTTTCACACCCTTCATCTTATGTTTCTTCATCTCGCCGAGCAGGCCTTCGTCCGTCAGATCTAAGGGGTGAGAATGTTTCCAGTCGTGGTGGGCAATTTCCGATAGCCGTTTGACCACATCTTCGTCATCCACTTCGATGGCCAGCTCTCTGCGGCTATCAAAGCTTCCGGGCGCCAGATTGATCGAGCCCACTATGGCACGAGCATGGTCGGCAAGGAGCATCTTCGCGTGCAGCTTAAGGTGTTTCAATTTGTGAATCTTGATTCCGACATCTTCCATGATGCGCATCCCGCCAACCGCTTCAACCAACTTCTCCTTTTTAAGTTTATGAGGAGGGCGGGCCATGACATGGACTTTCACTCCGCGACGCGCCGCGCGGACAAGCCTCTCGATAATAACTGCATCCTGGTAGCGCTCGTTCTGCACGAAGATGGAATCCTTCGCCTCATCGATAAACTTCGCAATGCGCTCTCGGCCGTTGCCGCAGCACCAGATTAGATGGGACTTTTCGTCTCCGACGAAGGACTTCCGGTGCCAGTCGGCTTCGAAACATTGAATGATTTCGGCAACTTCGTGAGCATGAGAAGTCACGATGGCGTAGTCGCGAGTTTCGGTTATGTTCTTCGTCTCCCAGTTCAGGGATTTCACAAAAGCCGTCGTATCATCGACAACCATCGACTTCTCGTGAGTGACGTCATATTCAGGGTTGCTGTCCATGACCTTGATACCGGCAGCTACAAGCTTTTTGTGCGTGTCTTTGTTCTCCGATTCGCCGTCACGCCGGGCAGGATTCAGCATGACCCGGACGTTTACGCCGCGACTCTGGGCGTCCATCACGGCTTTCAGAAGGGACGGATCCGAGAAGAGAAACATTTTGACGCGCAGCGATTTGCTCGCGGCGTTAATGGCATCCAGAATCGGCTTAGCCGAATCGTCTGGCATAACAATGAGGGATCTTGACACGGGGTCTCCTTGCAATGGCCCAAGAGCACACCAGCCGCCGCGGAGTCATTTGCTCATAGAAAATGTAGTTCTCATTGGGGGAGCGTTCTACTGTCAGAAGTTACAGTCAGTGGCTTAGTCCGGGTCGCGTAGTCAGTCCGTACCCGCATGTCACGGTGACGGCGGCTTGGGCGGGTGTTCGGCGCGTTCCTTGCGCTTCTCGGCTATTTGCTTCTGGGAAGGCGGGTAACTCTCGAAGCCTTTGGAAATCTGTCCTATTACTTTGGGCCAAGTGGTATCGTCATTGGTGATTTTCTGGTCCAGGTATAGGCGCCACGCCAGGTCTTTTCGCTTCAAATCGATCAGATCGATGATGAGGGATGCGTCCAAGCTAGTCTCGGCCGACATCAGGTCGTAGGTATAAGCCCAATAGTCGCTGATATATGGGCCGAATTGCACCCAATCCCCGACGGCTGCAGAGACAAGCTTGGATTGGCTGTTGGCCATATAGCGCACGACGAGATCCGGCTGCTGATCTGGCCTGACTTCCTTAAGGCCGCGCTGGGTCAACGCCTTTGAGACTCCGGCATGGACCTGGTTGCTGATCAGATTAGGATCCAGCTGCCGAAATTCCAGCGTATTCACGCCACCGATGTACGCAAATGTCTTGAATTGTGAGAAATCCAGGCTGGGATCAAAATCGAAATTCATTCGCGCTATCGCCAGCGGCGCGAAGGATCAGAATCAATAGAAACAAAGAGATGGCTGCAGCCATTTTGTGAAGCGATGAATGATTTCTGGCCTTCTGTATCCGCTTCATCCTGCAATCCTCATGGTCGGAGTCGATTGCCTCTCTACTCCGGCGAGTGCTTGTACCGTATTGTACCAACGAGGCTTTCATCTACGGCCGCCGGTTACCATTGTCAGAAATGACAGGCAAGCGGCGTCCGACACCGTCGGCCGATTCGAGCATCCACCACAACAAAATGCAAAGTCTGGACGACAAGCGGGGGCACATAGCTGTCAATTCTGACAATGGCATTGCGCAAGGGCTGCCGATTAACTTAGAAGTGCGTCAAGACCAGGGCTTGTCGCGTACGCGGGCGTAGTATCCCGCCATAAATCACGACTAGCTAGATATCAAGTATCTATCTCTCTTGCGTTGATAGGACACTGGAATGTCAAAAGCCAGACCAACCATCGGAACCGACGGACTCCCGCTACCAATCCTGCCGCCCGAACGCGACGCGCGCGTTTGGGCGCGGCTTGTGCGCGTGATGTTCTATACGCCCGGTTTCATGGGCCTGCTACTCATCAAGACGGGCGAACCAGCGAGCTTTGGCATCACGGTGGAACTGTTGATGCTATCGAGCGCGGCGGCCATTGTGGGTGGCCTATTCATTGGCGCGGAGTCCACGGATGCGGGAGCTGATTCTTCCTCCAAGGTTGGCACATGGAGCGGGTCGCTGGTGATCGAGTTGCTTGGCGTGGTTCCTTTCTTGTGTGCTGTGCCAGCACTATTCCATGAACTGGCGCACAGTGCGCTTTTGCACTCCAAGGCGCCCGGCGCAGTCGACGTCGTGCTGGGGGCTTCCGAGCTTCTGCCAGCGGTGGCCATCCTGCCATTCATGCTCTACCAGCTCGCCGGCTTCGGCACCATGCACTTTGTCCTGCGGAAGCCGGTGAACTGGGTC
The DNA here is from genome assembly GCA_963833345.1 of uncultured Acidobacteriota bacterium. GTDB lineage: Bacteria > Acidobacteriota > Terriglobia > Acidiferrales > UBA7541 > Acidiferrum. Next base: position 1,263,961 of record CAWHXI010000002.1, read on the forward strand.
ATCAACATCCTCGTTCTCTGCTTGATCATGGCCAGCTATGTGGCCTACCGGGAGGAAGCCTATAGCGTCGAAAAGAGGTTCGCCGGATTGTTGGTTGTCATTATGGCGTTGACTGTCGCCTATGGCGTGCTCAAACTCAGGCAGATGCAGGCGACCTATGATGCTCATTGCCCGCCAAAACCTCCGAAATAGGCGCTATAAGCGTTTAGGGCGGCGGGCGATCCTCAATGAGTGAACAGTGCGCTTCGCAAAACCCTGGGTGGCTCAAATCTCCTAACAATCGCGATGATTCTTCCCTGGTTGCTTGACTCGGGATTCGAAGCTCGATTGCCCCGGCTTTCTCGCACCGTGAGTTTCGACATTCGTCTTTTTGGCTGACGTGTTTGTAGCTCCGCTATGTGCTCGGGCACGGACCAGCGACAGAACTAACAACCTGAAGATTCAAATGGGAACCGAAGTAGATTATATTTTCTGGTAATTGGAACTGGTCGTAGTCACCACGAGCTTCTTGGCCGTGGCGTTTAGAACCGTCTGCTGCACATAGTTGGTCCCATCTGGGAGGGTGGCCATCTGAACCCGCAACGTCACCGCATCTTTTGTTTGACCCATGTAGGTGTTGATGCTCAAGGAGAGGACTTTTACTGCGGCCTGATCGAAAGTAAGGGTCATCTGATCGCCCGGTTGCGCGTAATCTCTGAAGACCAAATTCATTAACCCCCCTACGGGATTCAGGGAAAGTTTGCCGGCCTGATAAGCTTGTTGCATCCTCTGTGGGTCGGGCGGGACGTACATACTGAGAACGCCCTTCACATCCGTCATGTACTCCTGCATCTCCTTTTTTTTCTTCTCAATGATTCTTTGCTTCAATCGGCCACCACTGGGTGGCGGCGGCGGAGCGCCGATGGGAGTCTTCACAACCTGCCCGCCAGGGCCGTACTGGCACAGATTTTGAGTGACCGGCTTAGGATCCCCGTCCAGAGTCATCTGCGTTGTTTCCCACCATTGATATTGCAGCAAACTTTGTTTGTTTAGCGCGACAACCTGCTTCACGGCCGCGAGCTTCTGTTGGATGTCGACAATCTGCGCAATGCCAGGGATGGCAGCCGCCAGCGCTACCACGCCAATCATTATCGAACGTCTGAAGGTCGGAACAACCGTGCCGGTGAGAGATTGACTCCCGCCAGTGATTGCAGAATTACGGTTCATTAGAACTCTCCCTTATCCTGTGTCGAATTCTTTCTCGCGCAGCGATCATTTTGACGGAAACTTTTTGAACAGATTCGCAATAGCCCTTCCAGCTGCGCGAGTGTCTTTTCTGGCATGCTCTCGCTCAAGGAATCTTGAACCGCTCCGGATCAGTCCAGTTCTTTGGCTGACCAGTCGCAAATAACGAAGACCAAAGTCTCGATTCCAATCTACAGGCACCTCTACAGTCGCACCCAGGGCCTTGCCAGCGAGACGACTTCTCACAGGCGCTTGGCGCGGTCAAAAAACTTATGCTATTCCACTACCTGGCCACGGTCCAACTGGGATCGGGATCGAACTTGGTCATTGCGGCTGCTATGTCTGCCGTGGTCTTCCCCAAGTCCTTCTGAAGCAGGATGCCATCCTGGCTGATGATGAAGGTCATGATCCCCGAATTGCCGTATTCAGCCGGATAGGCGACGAAAGCGTATCCGCCGACCATTTTTCCATTCACCACGTAGTCCTTCGCGCCGCCGGGAGCTTGACTGCCTTGCCCGGTCAACATATGGAAGTAGTAGCCATGGAAGGGCGTGTGCGCGTCCGGCTTTACGCTGTATCCTTCGTTGGTTGCAAAGGCTACCAGCGGACCGAGCGGGCTTTTAGGCTGGCCCTCCGGCGAGTCCCAGTACAAACCGTTCTTCTGCCCGGAGTCACTTATGAACTTCACAGCGTATTGCTTCGTTTTTCCGTCTGCGAGTCGCTGAGAGAAATACTCGCTCTCGGCGTCGGCTAGCGCCCCGCAGACGTCGATGACCGACAGTTCATTCCGGCCGATACGGCGCGCAAGAATCTCTTTTTTCCCTGCAGCCACGTCGAAATACCACTGCCCGGCGGCGTTCTTTTCCAGCGGGATGGGGAAGGCAAAATTGTCTGCTCCAATGATCAGTATTTGGGCATCATCCGCCAACTTTCGCCAGCGGTGCATCACCCCGTAAGCCGTGACAAATGCGTCCACCGTGGACTTGTCCTGCACGGCATCGCCGGAGAAGATGATGTCTTTCGATTCTGGACCAAAGACCGCCAGCACCGCGTTCTGATCTCCCGACTTTGCCGCTTCTAGCAGTCCGCTACCCGCATCGTCAGGCGAAGAAAACACTCTGTACGAGGGCTTATCGGACTTGCCGCAGGAGGCAAGCGGGATGATCAGTGCCAGAAGTACAAATCGAGCCGTAATAGCGATTCTGCGTATTGCGCGCGACATACCTATCCTCCAAATCATCCAGTGTAAGAGATTCGCTGCCGCCGCTCACGACCGCGACTTCGTGTGCAGCATCACAGGCGACTGGTTTACCTACGCCCGCCCCAGCCACCACCGCCGCCCATGCTTGATGACCCGCGGGCACTCGCCGACCTGGATCCCCAGCCTCCGCCGCTGCTTCCGCTGAAGGCGGACGAGCTGCTCTTATCCTGACTTCCATAGCCCTTAGAGGAATTAGAACTTCCATTCGTGTTGGACCAGCCGCTGCCGGTGTTCTTGTAAGTGTTACCGTCTGCTGACGCATACTTGTCGCCGTTGGAGGTCTGACCAACCGCCGCGCTGTTGCCATACTTGCCCGACGCCCCATAGGCCGAGGCGCCGTTCGAAGAGTGCATCTGTCCGGTGGTTCCATTCGAGTTCGTTTGATGCTGGCTGTCGACAGTGGTGCCGTCCTTCGATGCAGTCGAGCTTCCCCAGCTCCCATTGGCATTGTGGCCCTGCTCAGTAGCGCCATATGCCCCGGTCTTTGGGTTGTAAGCTTGGCCGACGCTTTGACTACCATAACCGTTCGAGACTGTGGCGCCACGTGCGTACGTTCCCGTGGACGGGTTATAGCCATTGCTTGCGTGCGCGGAGCCGTAGGCGCCATAGGCGGAGGCGCTCGAGCCATAGTAGCCGCCATGGTAGGCGGTGTTTCCGTAATACGCCGAGCCGTGATAGACCACCGCGGTGCTGCTGCAGCCCCAGCTGCTATACCCCCAGGCGCAACAACTGCTGCTCATCATCGCACCGACCGCGACGCCAACTCCAAAGGCCACGACCGCGACCGCCGCGGTGGGTGGAGCTGGAGGTGGTATGTAGGCAGGAACCACGTAGGGATAGCCGTAAACCACCGCTGGGTTGTACACGGGAACGTACACCACCTGCGGATTCACCGGCTGAATCACGATGACTTGCGGAGACTGCTGCACGACGGATAGTTGCGTCCCCGAAACTAAGTTGCCAGCCGCATACGCCTTCGCGCGCAGAGCTTGGACGGCTATCATTACATCGGCGGCTTGCGTGCTATACGCCTCTCCCAGCGAGGAAGTCCAACTAAGATTCTTCGCCATGTTGGCTAGCACGGAGGGAAACTGTGAGAGCGCCTTCACGCTGGGCTCCCAACTTTGCGCATTTACTGCCACCATCAAAGTCTGGCCGGTAAGTTCTGGGTTCATCTGAATCCAGTTCTCGGCATAGGCTACCTGGTCTGGAAATGACGAAGCGGAAAGCACCTGAGCTACCAGAGCGTCCGGATAAAGCGCGATGGGCGCCACCAGTGCTTGCAATTCTGGCGCCGTCAAAGGTGCGCCCTGCCCCGAATACCCAGAAGAACCCGTCTGCTGAGCGTCCAATGGCACAGCGCCAAATATCACTACGAGGGATAGCGTCACTGACAAAAGCTGTTTCGTGAAGTTTTTGATCATTTTCTACTCCCCACTTCTTTTTTCCACGCTCGGAAGGTTATCAAGCTTGGCCATCGCGGACTGGGGATTGGCTCTCGCTGATAGAGAATTGAATGAATCGCAAACGGCATCGTTTTTCTGTCCGGTGGCCTTCCGAAAATCGTCCCCGAGCAAGATAAGCAATCACATCTGGGCTATGCTCGACGATGGGCTTGCATAAGGCTACTGTCAGTTTTGACAGACCGAGTTGACCCCCGTCTTGCTTAGAACAGTAGGCTGTTAGCCTGAACTGTTGTGTCACCTGTAACCGCAACAAAGTTCTTGTTTTACGTGGCTTTCATTTGCGGGAGCAGCGTTTAGCGCAAGAGGTCTAAGCGCAAGGAGAAAGCGCCAAGGACAGCAAAAACGCACCTCCAAATAACTTGCGCAGAAAGTTTAGAGCATCCTCGAACATCTCAACTACAGTTCGTCTTGCTGACAAAATCAGGGAATCATGCCGCAATCGAACATTTTGTTGGCAATAGGCGGTGCAACTTTGTTAATGAAGGCAGCGCGCATCTGGGGATCGCTCCTAAGAAATGCGATGGCTTTTTGTTCTTCCAGGGTCGGCGGAGCTTTTTGGGACTTCTGAATCCACAGCTGCTCGCAGGTTGACTGTTGGTACTTCAGGATGATCTTATCGGCCACCTTGTCCATGATGGGGTATTGCTGCGGCGGGGCTTTGGCCTCGCTGGGGCGGAGTAGAGGGATAGCGGACATCAACACTGTAAATAGCGCAAGCCCAACAATCCAAACGTAGTAGCGCTTAATCATGCTTTTCTCCTTATGTCGAATTGGTCCGTGTATTTAAGCCCCGTCCGATCCACAACTTCCGCGGCAGCTTCCAGGAATTTAATCTCGGCAGCCGTCATCACTGGATTGCCAGTGCAGAGATTTTCCCAAGGGAGAAGACGTTCGGCGGTCCATTGGACACGCACCAAACGCGATTCGGACGTAATCCCCCGAAGCCATTCAGCGCACAGCACCTACGGCAGCCTAGCCGCGCTACTTCTGACAGATGGAAGGCGGGAGCGCTACTGTCAATACTTACGATACGGGGACCGATTCATTGGAGAGGGTCATACTCGTCCTCGCAAAAGGGCTCGAGAAGGAGTCCGCGCCAGCGAGAATTCCTGGCTCTCTGAAATCGCCACGCAAGACTATAGAACAGGCCTGCGACCCTGAATGACCCGGATCAAAACGACGATGATAGCCACGACTAGAAGAATATGAATGAACCCTCCCAAAGTGAAGGAAGTTACCAGTCCCAAAAGCCACAGCACCAGAAGAATTACCGCTAGGTCCAAAGTAGATCCATGGACTCCTCCTCATATCAGTCGGTCTCTGCTTCGCGCTGCTCTTAGCAGACCTGAACCAGGAAGCAAATGATGCACGGAGATTAGTCTGCGCTGTACCCGTGGACCATCGGGTGAACGGTGTAGTCCGTACGGCATTCCGATGTACGAACTCCCCTTCGTCGCAGACTCGCCTGAATATTTTAATTTTTCGCGACAGGCGGGGCCAACGCCGCCTTTTCAAGCGCCTGAACGTCGCCTTTCAAGCGAGCCTGAGCCTTCTCCGATAGTCTGTCCGACGAGGGAATATCAGAAGAGGAAAAGAAACGTAGAAGATCGGCACGCAACTCAGGAGAGGCTTCAGAGAATTCCTTTTTCGCGAGTTCGTCGAGGAGTTGCGCACAAGCGTTGTCTTCCAGCCGATACTGGCCGCGCGCGGTCGTTTCCCCCACGTCAAAATTGTCATTGCGGAGCGTTACTTCCCCTTTGCCCAGGTCCGCCAAAAAGGCGCGGTAGCGATCCAGGGTTACGTTGAAGCTCTGCTCGAATAGCTTTTCCGTTTGGGGGGTTGGGGTTCGAAAATTGAGAACTCTCAAAGGACCAATCTTCGGGAGAACACGATAGAGGAAGGACAGAAAAGCGTCGCCAAATCCAGGTCTGCTGTAGTCTTTTCCCCACTGCTTTTCGTAACTCGCGCGCGAAATGTTGTATAGAAATTTCTGGCGCGTTATTCCGGGCAAGTCCCTCTTGATGTCATCCTGCTTTAGCTTCCAAGCAATTCTTGTCGCTTTCGGAATGAGCGAGCTGACGTCGCGCCTGTAAGAGTTGATCACCCGGGACTCATCCTTTAGAACGGATTTGAGTTCCAGGCCATAAGTCTCCTGAAAGGCGCGCTCCAAGAGAGTTGCGGCAACTTCAAAACCGATAAAGTCGTGGTAACTGTCGGGGGCGTAGCGGCCCTTGGCCACCTCAAGGACGTCAAATCCAAACTCTGTTTTTACGTGAGCGATCGGATCATCTTCATACGTCACGACGTCCCCGTACTTCTTTTTGAGCTCCGGGTACAGCATGGGAACGGCAAGGTTCGTCGCCAAGCGATGGCCGTTGTTGTCCGCCGCATAATGCGCCATGGCTCCAATCGCGAAGGCATAGTCGTTTAAGTCCTGGGAATCGCGCAGGAGCGCTTCGATAAAATCGCCGCTGCGAAAATAGTGAGTGAGATCGCTAAAGAATTTATTCCCGTGCGGATAGTAGCCCACGTCCTGGATGATGGCGCCGCCGTAGGCGTAGGCATGGGCCTTGCGCAGATCGTCCAGGCTGGCATTGGGAAAACGCGCGAGGAGGACAGGGCGGATATTTGTATCCCAGGCTGCATCAATGATGGCCTCGTGGGTCAAGACGGAGTAGGCCTCGGTGGGACAGGGCCACCCCAGGCAAAGAGCGAGGATGCAGATCAGCGTGTAGCGAAATCGATTCATGAATCGCACAATGGATCCAACTAAAGGGGCCCGGTCACTCAGAAAAAGCTGAACATTCTAACGAGACGTGGGAGCCAAGCGCCATCCCGAGAAAGCCCAGCTCCCGCCTCGTATTTAATCGTGAGACTGCCTCCGATTAGGACTGGCCAGCCCCGCGCTTCTTTTCTCTCGCGTTTGAACGAACTTCCGCCTCTTTATCGCGTTCGCGTATTTGTTGGGTTGATTCTTCGCTACGGAAGGACCGGGCAAACTCATCCACCTGCTTCTCGGCTTCCTCCTTCACGACCCCGTAGCGTTCCTGAATCTTTCCGATCAGTTGCTCACGCCGGCCGTGGATTACCGTGAGGTCGTCGTCTGTGAGCTTTCCCCACTTTTCTTTTACTTTGCCAGAGTACTGCTTCCATTTTCCTTCCAGCTGATCCCAGTTCATTGGAGTCTCCTAATATTTGGTCTTTTCCTAACGGCTATCGGCTCGGCCTAGCGCCCGCTGGGAAACGCGCCGAACCCTGCAAGACAAGAGAAACACGCGACCGGAAAAGCGTACATACAGAGAAACCCCGAGAATCGAGGGAAAAGGGGCGCAATCGGGCGATTTCCACCCCGACTACAGGATTCCTTGGAGGCCAATAGGGCTTCCACCGTATGGAGGCATCCGCGCCGATGGCTTACAAAGGAAAAGAATCGTGGCGGTTTTCTCGAACACAGGAGCAAAGCATGGACGCTCGATTCAGGGCCAACGGAAATCTGAACGGGAAACATGAGGAGGTTGTGATGCTACGTTGGGCATTAGGATTCTTTATCGTTGCGCTAATTGCAGCGGTGCTTGGCTTCTCAGGGGTCGCGCTGGCTGCGGCAGGAATCGCGAAGATTCTGTTCTACATCTTTCTGGTTCTTTTTCTCGTATCGCTGGTGAGCCATCTCCTGCGCCGAACTTAAGAGAACGGCTCTCGCGTTCTCTTCATCGGCCATAAGAGGCTACTCAGAATGAGACTCGCGAGTGCGGAGGAACATGAGCGGACGAACAATCCTGGGAGTAGCACTGATCGCCATCGGGCTTTTGGCGCTGGCATATCAAGGCTTCAGCTACACAACACAAAAGAAGGTCGTAGATATCGGTCCCATCCAGGCAACGAAGGAAGAACATCACACCATTCCACTTCCTCCGATTCTTGGCGCTCTGGCGCTACTAAGCGGGGTTGTTGTGGTGGTGGCCGACAAGCGTGGAAATTAGGCCCGGATAGGTAGTACAAATCTTCGAAAAGAAGGATGGAGGATACATTTATGAATCGTATGGCGGCTATTTTTGCGGGTGCCCTCATGTTGGCGCCCCTTTCATTCGCACGGAGTGCAGGGGACGAAAATGCAAAAGATGAAAACAATCGTTTGCAGAACGCCGGCACGGTCATCCAAGAGATTCTTGATATTCCGGATGATATTCCCCAAGACCTGCTCGACAAGGCTCGCTGCGTGGTGGTCATGCCTTCCGTTCTGAAGGCTGCCTTTGTGGTTGGAGGCAGCTACGGCCGAGGGACCATGGTTTGCCGCACAGGAAAGGACTTCAGGGGGCCATGGGGTGCGCCAGCGATGTACGCGCTGGAAGGCGGCAGCGTGGGATTGCAAATTGGAGCAGAAGCCACCGACTTCGTGATCCTGGTGATGAACAATCGCGGCGCGGAGAGTCTGCTGCACAGCAAGGTGAAGCTCGGCGGTGATGCTTCCATCGCAGCCGGACCGAAGGGGCGCACCGCGTCAGCAGATACAGATGCATACATGCGTGCAGAAATGCTCAGCTACTCGCGAGCGCGCGGCGTTTTCGCCGGCGTGTCTTTGGAAGGTTCGACGCTCCGTCCAGACAATGATGCCAACCACCGCCTATACGGCCCGGATGCCACAGCGGCGCTCATCATCACCGAGCCGAAGTATGAATCCCCTGAATCGGGAAGGACCCTTGTGCATCGCCTCCAGAAGGCTACTCCCGAACGAAAAATGTAGCTCGACCCAAATTGGGAAAAAAGGGGCGAGGCGATGGTTGCCTCGCCCCTTTTTTGCGTGCTAGTGGCTGCATCTACGGCGATGCTGCTCCAGGCAAATCGGTCGAGATACAAGATTCTGTTCAATTCTATACAGCCTGAACTGTATTGTCCGTGCTCCTCTATCGTCTTATATCTTATATCTGATGGCGACAAGGCTGCTTTAGGACAAGCCAACCGTACTGGAGAGGCTGCCGTGATGAACAGCAAGATCGCACATTCGGATGAAACCCTTGTGGCCAACGCGCGTGCAGGAAGTCGCACCGCCTTTGGAGAACTCGTCCGGCGGCATTCCCACCGTGTCTATGGGATGTCCTTCAGGATCCTGAAGAACCGTGAGGATGCCGAGGACAATTTGCAAAATGTTTTCTGCAAAGCGTATGGCAAGATTCGGCAATTTGAAGGGAATTCTCAATTCTCAACTTGGCTGGTCCGTATTGCCATCAACGAAGCGCTGATGATGCTGCGCAAACGCCGGCCCGAAGACGCGGCCGCCTTCACATCTGTCGACGACGACGGAAAGTTCGATAACACTGAGACACGCGCGGAATTGCGTGATTTGCGAGCTGATCCCGAGCGACAGTATCTGACCAAGGAATTGGCCGCAAAAGCTCTCGACGCATTACATCCCACGCTCAAGTACACCTTCATCCTACAAAAAGGGGAAGGCTGGACGAGCCGGGAATTGGCTAAGGCCATGGAAATTACTCCAGAGCTCGTCAAATCCAGAATCTTCAGAGCGCGCGTGAAATTGCGGCAACGCCTTTTGGCTCTTGCGAAGACGGAGTCGATGGCGCTACAGAGCTAAAATCGCTAAGTAATCGATATCAAAGATTCAAATAAATCGGCAATGGAGGCCCCAAGGAGATTCAGCTCCTTGGGGCCTCCGTAATTCAGATCTTGATGAGGACGCTTAAAGAAGTGGTTTCGGAGAAAAGACGGACGCTGGGGCACCGCAATTTTTCTTAAGGTGCGCCTAGTCCGAAGAACTGGCCTTTTGATCTTTGACTTGCAGTTCATTGACCACCTGTCTTACGTTTGGCACTTCGGTGGCGAGCTTTTCAACCCAAGCCCGTTTGGATTGTGAATTTACCTTGCCGTTCAAGGTGATCACGCCATTCTTGACATCATATTTCACGGCGCTATCCAGCTTGTGCTGAACCAGGACGGCTTCAAAATTATGTTCGATTCCTTTGTCAAGGTCAGAGTCCACCTTCTTCGCGATGCTTTCATCGCCGGGCGGCCGTACGGCAATCTGATCGGAAACCACTTGCGTTCCAGCGTAAGTCTTAGCAATCGATTCAGCCTGAGCCCTGTCCGCGTCTGAAGCGGTGTTCCCCGTCAGGGTTACGACGCCCTCGTCGCGATCCTGGCTGACGCTGACGTCTTTTAAGCCGGCCTGATCAAGCGACTGGCGGATGTTGGCGGTCACGTCTGGCGACCTTGTCGGCGTATCGGAACACGCCGCCATGCTGCCAATGACTAGAAACATGGAGATAGAACAGAACAGTCTTAGCGATCTCATTTTTCCCCTTTTCTTGGCCAAACACTTTTATTTTTACCGAGCGATCCCAATGCGGGTTGTAAGATTCGAAGGCCCGCTCGCAGTCACACTATGAAAGGAATCACCCATCAGGAGGCCATCGTAAACAATGAGGGAAGGGCCTTCCATCCGGGAAACTCTGTAGAAATTGAGAATCAGTATTTGATCCAGGAAGGAAAAAAGGCGGGTCTTCAATCTTTAGTTGTGGCTCGAAAGTTTATTGGGGCCCACTCATCTCACGAATCACGCTCTTCACCACTTCGCTATCCATCTTTGGGCTGATATATGCGCCGTCTCCGACCACTACCGTGAGGGCTTTCACCAACTCCTGCTCCGCATCCGTCTTTAGCAGGTATCCCCTTGCACCGGCCCGAAAAGCGCTCCTCAACAATTCTCCAGATTCGTGAAGAGTCAGCAACACTATCTTGACACCAGGTTGCGCCTTTCGAATGGCCCGAGTCGCCTCGATACCGTTCAGTCCAGGCATCGACACATCCATGATGATGACTTCCGGTTTTAGCTCGTCGGCCAGGCGGATGGCCTCCTTCCCGTTTTCCGCTTCTCCGCAAAACTCCCACTCCGGAAATGCATGCAGAATTGTTTGAACACCACGGCGGATAAACGCGTGGTCATCGACGATAAGCACCCTAGGCATGGTCCGGTGTCTCCTCGAGTCCTCGATGAGAGTCACGGACAGGACTAAGCAGAGAACCGCAAATCGTTTGATGAGGCATGGGCGCCTAAAGTGTTGCTCAAATCCATAAAAAGCCGTCGTGCGCGACCGCGGGGAGCGTCACGCCTCGATAATTTGATTCTTTACCGCGTAACGGACAACCTCGCTGACGGAATGCATCTCGAGCTTCCTCATGATATTTGCGCGATGAGTTTCCGCCGTCTTCACGCTTATCCCGAGAGCCACCGCCACTTCCTTGCTGCTCTTCCCCTCAGCAAGCAGCTGTACAATTTCGCGCTCGCGGGATGTGAGTCTGTTTCGCAAATGGGCTTCCGGATCGGGCACTGCATTCTGAGTGGCGAACCCATTCAGAAGCATCTCTGCCGCGCGAGACGTGAAAAATGTTCGATGATTCGCCAAGGCTTCGACGGCGCTCACTAAATCTCGATCGGCGTCGGACTTCATGATGTAGGCCCGGGCACCAGCCTCGACGATGTCGCGAACAAGTTGGTCCGAAAAATGAAGCGTCAAGATGAGAATTCCGATTTTCGGAAATGATTTATGGATTCTGCGTGCCGCCTCCAGGCCATTCAGGTCCGGCATGCTGATATCCATGACTATAATGTCGGGTTTGAGCTGTTCAACAAGCGCGACAGCTTCTCTTCCGGTCTTTGCCTCTCCGCATACTTCCCAGCCGGGGCGCGAGGTGAGGAGCTGTTTTAGGCCCCGGCGAATGATGTCGTGATCGTCCGCAACGAGAATTTTCACCGTAGTCATCCCCAATCTCGAAGCAGTCTCTCCGGACTGCTCCGTACTGTCGAGTACATGCAACCCAGGTCGCCGGACACGTTCAGTTTGGTTTAGACCATCCATGATATGCAACCAATGAATATTACATTTGGGCTGGCAACCCTATACTGTTTTCCCTGTATTTTACTCTTCCTGGGTAATTCCTCGGCCTATTTTGTGAGCTGGCCCGAAAGCATGCTTGTGCCCTCGGCACCATTTTCATTCGCATACCCTAACGCAACGCAGTCTATACAGGCTTACATCGATTGTTGAAACCAACGCCTTCGAGTCCAATGGACCACGGAGGGCAAACCAAAATGCTGATCATACTTCTGGTAATCCTGCTCTTGATGAGTTTGGGCAGCTTGCCGACCTGGCCGCACAGCCGAAGCTGGGGGTACTACCCGAGTGGGGGCTTGGGCCTTGTGGTCGTAATCCTTCTCGTTTTGTTACTTCTTGGAAGAATTTGAAGTTGCTGGCGCATTTGTAATCGGACGAACCGTCGGCGGTGAGATGAGCAGGCACAGATCACCAGTTGATCTTTCCCGGCGTCGGTAGGATCAGTCGACCGTGAGGAAGGAAGAAACGTACATGTTCATCATTTTATTTGTAGTTCTATTGCTCGCGTGGCTCGGTGGCTTTTTGGTCTTCCATATATCCGGCGCGCTGATTCATCTTCTGTTGCTGTTCGCGGTCATCTCGCTGATTGCTCATTTTTTTCGGCGCCAGACCGTATCGTGAACTGCCAGTGAGGGCCTTCTCGCGCTCGACTCGGGCGCAAGGAGGTTCCGCACACGCAGCCTCGCACGACAAGAGGGAGCCGGCTTTTCTCTATGATGCGCAGCCCCACGGACTTGCTACAATCGCGCTTGTTAAGCCGGATTGCCTGGCTGCTGTGGGTTATTGTTCTCGTTCTTCTCATGGCCTTTTGCTTTTTCGCAAGTTCCTTCTGCATCACTCTACTGCTCGCTGCGTTTCTTGCCATCCTCGTTGATCCGCTCGTCACAAATCTGGAGCGGTTGCACGTCCCTCGCCCCGTTTCTGCCGCAACTATTATCGTTGCCGGCATGCTGTTTTTCTGTTTCCTGACGTATGTCTCTTACAATCGCACTTCCGTTCTCGTGGACGCCATGCCTCAATATGCGGATCAAATCCGTAACGCTGTAAGGCCTCTTAGCCAGAAGATTGCAAGAGTGCAAGAAACCGCGGGTAGTTTGAATCCGGAGACATCAACGAATGCAAAGAAAATCGCTGAAGTGAAGCTCAAGGAGCCGCCCAGTTGGCCTTCCTACATTATTCGCGGAGTCGGCCCGGTGTGGGGAGCCGTCATTATTATTGGCGTCGTGCCATTCCTGATGTTTTTCAATCTGACGCGCAAGGAGCAGATGCATCAAAGGCTGGAAAGTTCTCTGGGCGCCACCATTGACGTCCCTCAGTTCGTGGGACGCGTAACCAAAATGGTGCGCGGCTTCGCTGTCGGAAACCTGCTCATCGGTTCTGCAATGGCCGGTGTTACAGTTCTTGTGCTACTCGCTTTGAAAATACAAGGCGCAGTGGAGCTCGGCATCGTCAGCGGCTTCCTGAACTTGATTCCCTTTCTGGGTGTCGTCCTTGCCGTCTTGGTTCCTGTCGCCGCCGCTCTCTTGCAATTCAACACGGCAGGCCCGTTTGCTATCATTGTGTTGACCGTCGTCTGTCTCCATATCATTTCCGCTAATTTTCTGATTCCAAAAATAATCGGGTCTCGAGTGAGCATTGGGCCTGTGGCGGCCACGGCAGGGATCCTGTTCTGGGGCTGGCTCTGGGGTTTGATGGGTATTTTGCTCGCAGTGCCTTTGACGGCATTCGTAAAAATTATCGCCGATTGCCATCCATCTTTGATTCACATCTCCAACCTTCTTGCAGAATCCCCGCGCCTGGTGTCACCTTGGATTCATCCAACCCGAGAAGCTTTCTACAAAACAGTCCCTTTCATCGGCAAGAGATTTTCAGCCAAGGTAAAGCCCTGAAGACGAAAAAAGTTGGCGGGACGATGTTTCACGCTTGGGCGGCTGAGCGTCTCGGCCAGCTTCAAGAAGCCTGTTGAATTTGCTTTTACAGTAACTCGCATGCTCCACTTGGCATGACAATAAGGGAACTTGGGTTCTCAGATCGAGCCGGGAAGCGTAACTCTCTTAGGAGTATCGGACAGATGCAACTCTCTTGGGGCGACACTCGTACGTGGCTGATTTCAGGCGCGATCTTGGCGGGTGCCATTGTCTTGGCACTTGTTGTCCATTCTGTTCTGTTCTTTCTGGCCGAAAGACTCGTCCGTCGTCGCAAAGGCGAAGCTACACCATCCTTATTTGCTAGGCGTGTAAAGAAATCAACGCGGCTGATTTTTCCCTTGCTGGCTTTGGTTCTCGCCATGCCCCTTGCACCCCTCCCTGCCGATTTGAAGAGCATGCTGCAACACGCTCTCGGCCTAGGCGTGATTGCCTCGATTGGGTGGGCGATCGTAATTCTGACGGAGCTGGCAGGAAACATCATCTTCGCTCGCTACTCCCTGGATGCTCCGGATAATCTCACCGCCCGCCGGATTCGCACACAGACTCAAGTTTTGCAAAGGATTGCCGCACTGACCGTGAGCATCGTAACCGCCTCCGTCATGCTCATGACATTTCCCGCAGTCCGTCACCTTGGCGTGAGTCTGCTAGCGTCTGCGGGCCTTGCAGGCCTGATTGTCGGTATGGCAGCACGCTCCACGCTTTCTAATCTGATAGCTGGCATTCAAGTTGCCCTCACACAGCCCATCCGGATCGAGGACGCGGTGGTTCTTGAAGGCGAGTGGGGGTGGATCGAGGAAATTAATACCACCTACGTTGTCGTACGCCTTTGGGACCTCCGGCGGCTGGTCGTGCCACTGAGCTATTTTATTGAGAAACCATTTCAGAACTGGACTCGCACCAGGGCCGACCTCCTCGCGATCGCCATGATCTACGTGGACTACACTGCTCCTATCCAGGAATTGCGCGAGGAACTACATCGCATTCTTGAATCGACCGAACTATGGGACAAGAAGACTTGGGCCCTGCAGGTGACTGATGCAACGGAGCGCACCATCCAGATCCGCGCCTTGATGAGCGCCCGCAACGGACCTGCAGCATTCGATCTGCGATGCTACGTGCGAGAAAATTTGGTGCAATTCCTCAAGACTAAGTATCCTCTCGCGCTACCCGTGCAGAGAGAACAACAATTCATCGCTAGGCAGAATTAGCAGTTCGCCGCTCTGTTTCTTCTCTTTCTCTATTTTCGTTAAGTGCGGCTCCTGTTCCCCGGTAATTCCAAAATCTCACTCGCAACATGCCATTTTCCTCTACAAGAACCGCTGTCCCTGATTTACAGGAAAAACCCGATGGTCGCGCACGCCGCGACTCGATAACCTGAAGCCCTGAAACACCTCCGACACACCCACCGAGAGCAGGTGCCTGACCGAACACAGGCACCTGTTCTCCCCCACTCCCGCGTACGGACACATGACGGCGCAGGCTATAGCCTTGAAAGATTGATCAGAATCGATGGTGAAGTTTGTGCGCTAACTTGGTTCTGGATCCGCAGCTTGGACGGGGGGAAATGTGGACAACTTTGTAGGTGGATCAACCACCGTTCGGGTTTCTAATCAAGGCGTTGCTTTTCTAAACCGTCCGTTTTCGAGTTATCCCTGGGGAACCATCCTTGCGTGAACTATGCAGGCGTTCCGAACGCTATATATGAAATACTCGCCAGGCGAGCTAGCGGCAATACGAGCCAATTGGACCTTGGCCTCTTCCAGCCCATCCACAGCTTTCACCCACAATGGGTGACCATCGGGTAGTTTTTTGAAGATGTCGAACTTCGCACCCATAAATCCCCCCGAATCAGTTTTGTTATAACTGCCGGAGATAAAGGCAACCAATGAGCCATTCTCTTAATTGAATTAAGGGGCTTCAGAATCAACCAGTTATGGATGGAGGCTGAGGAGGACGATTATTGGGCGCGTATCGAATTGCAATTTTTCTCGGCCCAATATGTATTTTTTGCTCAGCTAGCACGTACTAGCACTAGAGAACGTCGCGGATGCTGTGCAGCAGAATCTGACCAGCCTTAAAAAAGGTGGATTGCTTTGGTCGCGCTACTTTTCTTGCTGACCATCTACTCTAGCGTCGGGTAGGGGGAGAGTAGCGGTGACGGTGGTTCCTTCCCCGGTGGAAGATAGCTCGAGGCTTCCCCCCAGTTGGCGTAAGCGCTCATCCATGCCGCGTAGTCCAACGCCGAACGTGCCCATCCAGTCTTGCGCTCGGTCTTCCAAATTCTTAGATCGTGTTCCCTTCCCTTCGTCAATGACCTGAAGGATGATGGCCTGATCCTTGGTCAGAAGCCGGACAATTGCTGTCGAACTGCCAGAGTGACGGTGCACGTTTGTCAGGCTCTCTTGAAGCACGCGAAATAGCGCCAACTCCAGGTCGCCAGGAATGCGATCAAATTCTGGCGAAACCTCAAAAGAGGTCTTGATTCCACTCCGCTTTGTAAATCCCTCCAAATACCAGGGAACCGCCGACTTTAAGCCCAGTTCCTCAAGCATCGGAGGATACAACAGGTAAGATATCGTGCGCACTTCAGCGATAGCCTCTTCAATCAGCTGGGAACATTGGGCCAGTTCACTGCTATCCCCTCGTTGGCTTCGTACAGCCGCCGACTTGAGTGAATCCACTTTCATCTTCAACCCAACAAGATATTGGCCTACGCTATCGTGAAGATCTCTTCCGATGCGCCGGCGTTCCTCGTCTTGCGTTTGCAAAAGCCGGAGGGAAAGTTGACGGAGCGACCTTTCCGAATCGTGCAATTTTCGCTGCGCCTCCGTTCTCTCGGCAACCTCTTTGCGTAATACTTCGTTGACCTCTATCCTCTCGGTATAGTCGCGAGTCACTTTTCCGAATCCGATCAGCTGCCCGCTTTCGTCTCTTATCGCCGAAATGATCACATTGGCCCAGAAACGCGAGCCATCTTTGCGCAGCCGCCATCCCTCATCTTCAAACCGCCCTTCCTTGGCGGCAATCACCAATTCTCGCTCCGGTTTCCCCGCTCGGAGGTCCTCCTCCGGATAAAAGACAGAGAAGTGCTTCCCGATGATCTCGGAAACGGTATATCCCTTAATCCGTTCGGCTCCCGTATTCCAGCTGCTGACGTGGCCCTGCACATCTAACATAAAGATTGCGTAGTCCTGAACGGCGTCCACCAATAGCCGGAATCGTTCTTCCGTGCGGCGCAGCGCGATCTTGCCATCGCTGCTTTTCAGGAACGTGTCGCCGTCCTGGAACAAAGCAACTGAGTGTTCCGCGCAAATTCTGGCCAACGGCTGGATGTTCTTTTCACCGTGACAACCAGCCATCGGATACGCGCACCGCAGTGAGAAAGAGTATTTTTTCGCCAGTCCGTTCCAGAGCTGTTCGAGCCGGATGGCGGCCTCAATTTTGCCTTCTGTCCACAACAACGCAACCATCTCTCCGAACGCGGCGATCTCGGGACGCGGGCTCTTGAGCGCAGCGGTGATTCGGGCTATGGCCCCACCGACGCTCTCCACGAAGCGATCTTCGTCGGGCATCCCGTTCACCATAATTTTAGACAGCAGTTCAGAGGCGTCGAGGGCAACGTACCTTCCCTGCCTGCTGGCCTTCTGCGTGTCCAAACCGCGGGCCTGCAACAGTTGCTGCAGTCCGTCGACGTGTACCTTGGTGGCGATGATGATGGCGGCATTGCCGGCGCCGAGAGCGGAACCAATAAGGTCACTTAGCGCCTCAAGCAGCGAATCGCTATCTTGATAAAAATAGACAAGGTGTTCGCCATGAGGGGCAGTGATGACGTACTGCTGAAGCGGCAAATTCCTAGGGTCTGGGCTCAAAGCGCTTGTAGTCATTTCGACCCTCCGGCGTGTCGGATGAGGGGGGCGTCACCGCCATGTTGTTCAACCGGGGCACCGCTGCCGCGTCATCCTGCTTCAAGACGAGTTGGTTTCCAACTCTCCAATTGAACGTAACACACTCGTTTTGTTTAAGCACTCCTAATCCTGGTCACTCGATTTCCCAGTCGGGGCGCTAAGCTCATGTCGATACAGCAACTACGAAAGCCTTGAGAGTCGAGCTTCGCGATGGAATTTCTTATGCACGTACATATCCTGATCCGCGCGGGCCATAAGCTCTCCAAGCGAGACAGGAGTCTGCGGATCGAACCGCGCCGCCCCGATGCTGAACGAGAGCTTATAACGCGTATCCTCCGCGTTCCCTTTTTCGAGACTCTTCTCAATGCGCGGCACGATGGCTTGCCGGCTCGGAATGGTGGCATCCGAAGCCAACACTGCAAACTCGTCTCCGCCCAGCCGGGCAAGAATATCCGAATCGCGAAAAGTCTCCTCCAGCGCATCGGCGGCTCGGACGAGCGCCAGGTCTCCTTCGCGGTGCCCGAAGGAATCATTGATCTCTTTCAAATTGTCCACGTCGCAAAAGAGGACCAACACGTTTTCAGTATGGCGATGAGCCAGTTTAAGTTGGTGTGTCGCTGACGCCAGAAAACCGCGCCGATTGTAAAGGCCAGTAAGCTCGTCGGTCACGGCCAGCGACCGGATTTCCCGATCGATTAGCGACTGCCTCAAAGCGCAGGATGCGGCTCGCTGGAGAGCATTGTCCAAGCTCCGCGCGTTCATAGCGCCGGACTTCAGCCCATTCGATATCTCTTCCAATGCAGTCAAAATCTGCTCAAGTTCAGGATCGTTCGAACGCAAAGCGGAATATAGCGCAGACTCCAAGCTCTCTTTTCGAGCGCTCCTTCCACGATCCATGGAGAGTACCTTGGCGTTTGGATCGTGATATATGGTAGACAGACTTTCGGGAGCCTCTCGGTCGCCAACATACTTATCAATTTTTCGCAAAGAACCCCGCAAAGACATCGCTCCCCCTCGTCCCCAGTACTCAAGCTGTCAGCTCCAATGCAAGCCACTGTAGTCTTCCTGCCATGCGCAAACTATCAGGTAAACCGTGTATTCGCCCTCTAGCGAATACTTATTCGATCCTGTCCCAGGTTCTCTTAGCTTCGATTACGAATACCCACCCTAGAATCGCCTCCGAATACGGCATCCTTCGTTAATTCCTACCCCCATCACCCGATAGGAAAGAATTTGGCGAGCCCCTACCATGCGATTCATGTAACAGGACGCTCGCCAGTTCGCGTCCTCAAATTGCGCCTCGCAATCCGCGCAGCCCGCAACTTCAAAGCAACACCGGGTAAGCGAAGGATGACCAGGCAGAAGGAATCACAATGCGTATTATTCGTTCCGTTCGATTGCTATTGTTCACCCTGGGAATGCTGGTCATGTCCGCGGCGTCTTTCGCGCAGGTACGCGTCGGAGTCGCTATAACAATCGCTCCACCTGAGCTCCCCGTCTACGAACAACCGATATGCCCTGGCGACGGTTACCTCTGGACGCCCGGATACTGGGCTTACGGTGATGATGACTATTATTGGGTGCCGGGAACTTGGGTGCTGGCTCCGGAAGTCGGTTTTCTCTGGACCCCCGGCTATTGGGGTTGGGTAGATGGCGGATACGTATTCTATGACGGCTATTGGGGTCCCCAGGTAGGTTTCTACGGCGGGATCAACTACGGTTTCGGCTACTTTGGCCACGGTTTTGAAGGTGGACGCTGGGACAACGGACACTTTTTCTATAACCGCGCGGTCTTAAACGTGAACGTCAATGTGATCCATAACGTCTACAACACACGGGTCAACGAAACCGCCGTCACCCGCGTCAGCTTCAATGGTGGCAACGGCGGCATCAACGCTCGCGCCACCGCGCAAGAAGAAGCGGCTGCACATGAGCGCCATATCCCACCAGTGGCCGCGCAAACCGAACATATTCAGGCCGCGCGCTCTAATCCAGAGCTACGCGCTTCCACAAATCACGGCAAGCCTCCTATCGCTGCTACTCCTAGGCCTGGAGAATTGAAAGGTGGCGGAGTCGTAGCGGCCAGAGAGGGCGGAGCGGTTCATGAACCGGCCGCGCGTGTGGAGAACAACGCTGCCCGTCCCAACCCTGCCGTCCATCCCAACGACCTGCCAGCTGCCGAACGCCCCGCTCCGCCAAACACTGGGAACGTGGCAACAGACAAGAAATACCAGCAGCAACAGGAAAAGCTGCAGGCGAAGCAGGACCAAGAACGCCAGAAACTCCAGCAGAAGCAGGAGCAGGACCACCAGAAACTGGCTCAACAGAAGGCTAGCGAGGCGCAAAAACAGCAGCTGGAGCAAAAGCACCAGCAACAAACGCAGCAACTCGCGCAAAGACACGTTCAGCAACGGCAGCAGTTGCAGCAACGCCAAGCACCGCCGCAGCACCAGGCTCCGGCCAAGCCTCCCAAGCCTTAATCGGCCCTTGAAGGCGTAACGGGCGAGATATCGGCCAATCGGCTGATGCCTCGCCCGTTGGCTTTCTATGCGCGCAAATCCATGGTGGTGCAAACCAAGGGATAGAGGGAGCCTTCGACGCTGGGAATGAATACAGCGACTACCCGATGGCCTCGCAGTTCGCGGCGGCGGCAAATTCAGTGAGGGTTTGGGCAGTATGGAAACAGCAAAATGAGGTCGCGATAGAGACGTACGATGCCGCGGTATTCCTTTTGCTGAGCCCGGTCGAGCGGTTGGCTGTCTTGAAACCACCCGCTGCGCGTATTTAGATTGGCAAAATGCTTCTATTTTACGTCTCGGATAAACCCTGCGGAGATATGTGGCGTAGTCTGGAAATCGTGCCAATTGATTGGAGCCTCTCGTTCTTGGTTGTCGCATCGAGTGTTCTCATGGCCCGATCCGTTTCGTGGTTCTCTTTGCCTAGTTACTCCATGTAGAAACACTTGCAACAGCGCGTAAACGACAACGCCCAGAGTTATCCCAAGAAGACTAAAGGCGAAGACTCGTAGTAATTCCGCGATGACCTGCAATGAGTCCAGCATGGATGACCGCTCCCAGAGAATCTTTCTGGAGACGCCTCCTGGGCAAATAATAGGCATGGCCGGCTTTTTGTTCCATGCGGTGGTCGCTGTATAAACGCCAGGAAAAGTCATTACAACAGGATTTGCGCGGAACGCCGTTAGAGGACGTTCGCAATGAGCAGGCTGCGGGATCGAAGCCGCTCTGGTCCACCAGATATCTTGTAGCGTAAGAGATAACTCCCGAAACGCGCAAATCACACGGCTGAAACATCTCCGTAATTTGACTCGTCCGACACTTTACGCATGCCACGCACGGCAGTCCTCGAGCACGGCTGCGAGAATCCGCTCGCCTCCACAGCCCAGCTTCGAGCAGGCATGGCGCAAACGCTGGAAGATCTGATCGATTGCCAGCGCCTGCGTTATCTGGTGTTTAATTGTGAGCTTGGCGAGGGCCTGGATAGCTCCCGGCGGATCGGACTCGATCGCGACCGATATGATTTCATCTGCGATCATCTGATGGTCCGCGATACCAGCTCTGGAAAATTGGTGGGAACGTACCGGATGCAGAGCGGATTCCGCGCCAAGGGGAATCTCGGATATTACAGCGAACAGTTTTTCGATTTTGCACCGTTTGAGGGGATTCGCGAGGAAGTGCTCGAGCTAGGACGAGCGTGCGTGCACACGGAGTTTCGGAATACGGCCGTGCTGCACATGCTGTGGAAAGGGGTTGTGAGATACGCATTAAGTTGCAGAGCCCGTTACTTGCTTGGCTGCAGTTCGGTGACTTCGCAAGACGAAAACGAGGGAATGGCCCTGTATGAGGAGTTACGGGGGAAGTACCTGATAGAGCCGGCGCTGCGCACGAAACCCAAGCCCGAGGTTGCATGCCGCACGAGCAACACAATGACGGTCGCGCCTCCGACACCGCGCTTGTTTCGCGCTTACCTGGATGTGTCGGCGCGGCTCTGCGGTCCGCCAGCGATTGACCGCGAATTCAAAACGATTGATTTTCTAACCCTGTTCGATTTGCAGCGCGCCCCTGATCGCGTTCGGACGCGGCTTTTCTAGCTGTTATTGAAGCCGTGCTCCTGCTAGCCGGCAGCCTGGTTGCTGGACAACAAGTCACGCGCGAGTGCCAAGGATTTCTCAGCCTGCGTGGCATCGTCTAGTCGTCCACGGGCAAAATCGCGCGTGCCGCCACCTTTGCCGCCGTTTTTTGCCAAGACCTGTTTTACGAGGGCGTTCATGTCTTTCGCTGCTGTGGGATGCTGGGCGAAGAGGACGTTTCCGGAACTGCGGCCTGCCAGCAGGGCGATCGATCTTTCCTTTTTGGCAATTTCTGTTGCGAAGTGTCCCAAAAATTCGGGCTCCACGTCCTCGAAAACGCGTTGAATGATTCGAACGCCATCGGCGTTCGCTGCGGCTTCGCCTATGGCCTGCGCCGCTTCGATTTCTGCTAGACGCTGGAGTAGAGAACGCGTCCTTTTGAAATTGGCGTCGCGCTCCGAGTTAACACGCTCCGCGGCGGCCACCAGGTCTTCCGGCGCACAACTCAGCTTTTCCGCAGCCAGGCGTAGACGGAGGAAATCCTTGCGAGCCGCGCGTTCGGCACGTTCGCCGCAAACGAATTCCACGCGCCAGTCTTGCCTTATCTTCGTGCAGCGCCGCACGAGGAGAGTTCCAATCTGGCCGGTGCTCTTGACGTGGGTTCCGCCGCAAGGCTGCAGATCAGCCCCCTCGATTTCGATGGCTCGCAATATTCCGGGGCGGTCGACTTCCTTGCGCACTCCGAGCTCCGCCAGATCTTCCGCGGTGCCATAGCGAACGGTTAGGGGCCGATCTTCAAAGATAATTTTGTTCGCCGCACGTTCTGCGCCCTCCAGTATTTCGTCCAAAGGTTCGGGACCGCGAAGGTCGATGGTGCAAAAGTCTGTGCCGAGATGGAAGGAGACTGTCGTCCTCCCATATCGCTCCTGAAACATGGCTGAGAGCAAGTGCTGTCCGGAGTGCTGCTGCATGTGGTCAAAACGGCGCGGCCAGTTAATGCAGCCGAGGACGTCCGGGCTTGTGGGGCGATGGTCGACGACGTGAACGATTTCATCGCCGTCGTCGCGGACGTCGAGCACATTCGCGTCGCCAATTTTTCCTAAATCGTGCGGCTGGCCTCCAGAAGCGGGATAGAAAGCGGTGCGATCCAGAACCAAGCCCAAGACTTGCGCAGTAATTCCGGAGTTCACGTCCGGGGGGAGGAGTTCGCAGTGCACGACTCGCGCGTTGAATTCTCGTTCGTACGCGTCGTCGTAATAAATTCGATGTGTCTTCATAAAGTTTAGGGAGTTTACATCTGCAAGGCGCGTTGCCACGCTTCCGAGTATTTGTAGCCTGTGCCGGTGTTGAACAGCACGACCGTCTCGTGCGGCTTAATCCAGCCAGAGACTGCGAGCTTGCGCGTGGCGCTCACGGTAGCGGCGCCTTCCGGCGCGGCGAAAATTCCTTCGAGCGACGCCAGCTCCTTCCCTGCTTGCATCATCTCTTCATCGGTCACCCTCAGAGCCGTCCCATTAGTTTGCTTGAGCATCCGCAGAATGAGGAAGTCGCCGAGCGGGCCGGGGACGCGAAGTCCCGAGGCCAGAGTCGCGGCGTCTTGGAAGAATTCGGATGTTGTCCGCTGTGCTTCCCATGCTTTGACGATTGGCGCGCAGCCTTCGGCCTGCACCGCAACCATGCGGGGCCGCTCGGTGCCAATCCAGCCCATCTCTTGCATCTCATCAAAGGCTTTGCACATGCCGATCAGCCCGACGCCTCCGCCCGTGGGATACAGGATCACATCCGGCAGCTTGCCGCCGAGCTGTTCCCAAAGTTCGTAGCCCATGGTCTTCTTGCCTTCGATGCGGTAAGGCTCCTTGAGGGTGGAAACGTCGTACCACCCTTCGTTGCCCTTGTGCTCGGCGACGTATTTGCCGCAGTCGGAAATTAAGCCATTTATTTTTATGACTTTAGCGCCAAATGCCAGGCATTCCATGACATTAGCCGAAGGCGTATCGGCTGGCATGACGATAACGGAGGGGAGTCCCGCAGCGGCAGCGTATGCGGCCAGTGCACCGCCAGCATTGCCAGCAGTGGGCGCAGCTAAGGCCTTTGCGTTCAATTGCTTGGCGCGGGTCACGGCCGCTGTCATGCCGCGCGCCTTGAAAGAGCCGGTAGGATTCAGGTCTTCGTATTTAACCAAGAGGTTAAATACACCGAGCCTGGCACCGAGTCTCTCGGCTGGCAGTAGGGGCGTCATACCCTCCCCTAGCGTCACCGGAGGGTCGTTTGGCAGGACCTCTGCGTAGCGCCAGAGGGAGTGTGTACGTGACTTCAGGCTTTCTAAGGTCAGCGTGGCAGCTGCCCGTTTCAGGTCATACTTGGCATAGAGCGGCTTGCCGCAGGTGCAGAGGTGCTGTTCGATGGTGGAATCGTACTTCTTCGCGCAGGCGGAGCATTCCAGTTCCAAGACATTCGTTCGTTTGGTCATCGCGGAAAGTCTATCACAGGCCCTTTTGGCTATTCTTTTGGCGGCAGGGGGCCGCTGGTGTTTCGGATGGCATCTCAGATTGAAGGTATAATGGAGAGATGAGCGTCCGGCTGATCGCCCTGGATATTGATGGCACACTTCTGGACAGCCGCTGGCAGCTTCCGGAGGCTAACCGCTCCGCCATCGCCGAGGCTACAAAACGCGGGATCGAGGTCGCCTTGGTTACGGGTCGGCGTTACGATTTCGCCCTTCCGATTGCGCGCCAAATTGAGGCGCCGCTGACGATGATTGTCAGCAACGGCGCGGTCATTCGAACCTTCGACGGCGAGACGCATGTGCGGCACTTGCTGGATCGAGAGACAGCGGGACGCATTTTGGAGTTGACGCGGCCTTGGCGGGATTGCGCGGGAGTCGTGTTTGACCGGCGGCGAGAAAACCAGATCGTGCTTGAAACCATAAACGAAGACGACCCGATTCGAACCGCTTATTACACGCGCAATCGCGAATTCCTGGGGTTGGCAAATCCGCTAGAAAGTTGCCTCACCGAAGATCCCATTCAGGTCATGCTCAGCGGAAACATCCCGCGGATGCGAGATGCGGAAGCTGCTCTTCGAGGGGCGGCGTTTGCAGCGGAGTTTGCCCTGGCCGTGACCGTTTACGAAAGCAGAAATTTCTCGATGATCGACGTCATCAATCCGGTTTGTTCCAAAGGCGCTTCGCTGGCGGAGTGGGCTGCCTTGCGGGGCGTGG
The DNA here is from genome assembly GCA_963833345.1 of uncultured Acidobacteriota bacterium. Classification (GTDB taxonomy): domain Bacteria; phylum Acidobacteriota; class Terriglobia; order Acidiferrales; family UBA7541; genus Acidiferrum. The sequence goes on from CAWHXI010000002.1 coordinate 1,288,956, forward strand.
CGCGCGAGGAAGTTCTGGCCATCGGCGATAATCGCAATGACCTGGAGATGCTCGAGTTCGCGGGCATTCCTGTCGTGATGAGGAACGGCGTTGCGGAATTGAAAGGGTTTGGGTGGCACGAGACTGCGAGCAACGATGATGGCGGCGTTGCGGCGGCTATCGAACATTTTGCTTTGCGAGAGGCGGCCCCGTGCGCCTGATGCGTACTCTGCTCTCGTGCGCGCTTTTGTTCTCGGTTGCGCCGACTTTGTGCGCAGAGTACGTCGCTTTGCGTAACGGCCAGCGGCTTCATGTAACGAGTTATCAACTTCTCGGGGACAAGTATCGATTGCAAATCGCGGGAGGAGTCGTGGAAGTTCCCATGGAGGAAGTTGTCTCCATCGAACCGGAAGATACATTTGCTCCGCTGCCTCCCTCGATCGCTCCGCCGGCGCCGTTGCATGAAATCGTGAAGGCTGCGGCCACGCGCTACAGCGTGGACGCGGACCTTATCTTCAGCGTGATTGCCGCGGAGTCGAACTTCGACCCGAAAGCCGTCTCCAAGAAGAATGCGCGCGGATTGATGCAGCTCTTGCCAGAAACGGCGGCGCGCTTCGGAGTCCAAAATATTTTCGATCCGCAAGAGAACGTCGACGCGGGGACGCACTATCTGCGCGATCTACTACAGCGATACAACTATAATTTGGCGCTTGCCTTGGCTGCTTACAATGCGGGACCGGAGCGCGTTCAGCAATTCGGGCGAGTTCCGCCGTACGCCGAGACGACTTCTTACATTCGCCGGGTGAAGCGAGGGTACGAGAAGAGTAAAGCCGGCTTGTCGCTTGAGGTTGCGCCAAATCCATCCGCGAAGAAGACAACTTCTTCCTCGGAGGCAAAGCCGAGCTCGGGCGCAGTCCCTTCGCAGCTAAGTCTCTCGAATTAAATCCAAATCTTTCTTAAGGTTGGGGAGTGTTCGTGGCTAAGCGGGTGCCGCATCGTGTTTCGCGATCAGAAATCTGTCCAACACGTGAGAGGAGAGCCAGGATTGGCTGTCCCACATAGAGGGCCGATGGGCACGGCATGCCGCGCCTCTACGTGGGGATTTCTCCCGACAGTAGGTCGCGAGCTATTGTTGTGTGGGATTTGGATTCGGCGGCGCCGCTGTTGGAGGAGACGGCGGCGGGTTTAGAGGATTGGCTGGTGAATTGATCGGGTTTTGACCTGGCGCGCCCGTGCCGGCGGGAGTCCCAATCGGAGTTCCCGGGGTAGCAGTAATGCCCAGGTCCTTCGATGGATCCCAAATAAATTCGAACAGGCGATAATTGTGCGCCTTTTCATAAACAATCAGTGAGGAGTGATTGATCTTGCTTCCTATGCCGATGATATTGCCTCCCACAACGGTCGGCAGATCGCCGGTGGGAACTGCTTGAGAATCAGTGCCCGCACCCGTTGTGTCGGTTCCCTGCGCCCCTGTGCCGGTTGCCGCGGTTCCAGTTCCGGGAGCTCCTGAGGTACCCGGAGCAGCGCCTGGCGCCGCAATGCCGCCGGCCGGGGATGGCGTCGGTTGACTACCAAAGCTCCCAAAGGAAGAACCCGTTGCGGCGCCCGGTTGTCCACCGGCAACGGGCATCTGGATGCCGCCCTGAGGCGGTTTAAGGCTCCCAATTAGATTTCCTGCGGGGCCGACGTAAATCAGACGCCAGGAGCCGTCCTCTTTGTTCATGGGGTCTTTATATGCTTGCCGCATGAAACGGAGGTTGCCAATTTTGGGTTTGACCAAATCGTCCATGGAGGTCGGGAAACGGCCCAACTTGCGATAATAGAGTTTGATGCCGCGAGTGTATTGCCTGCCGCGCCAGATCATTTCCTGCTCTTTTTCCCGCCGGCCTTCCGTGAGGACACGCAAACTGACGGACATAGTGCCGACAACAACCAGCGCGAGGAGAAACACAACCAGCAGCAAGGCGTAGCCGCCTTGTTTATTTTGCGCGTTCGTTCGTGCGAGCCGATTTTTCATGCAGATGGCGGAGCGGCCTGTTCTTCCAGCGGCATCGTGCCCGGGAGCCCGCTCGAAATCTCCTGGAACTCGAGATTGGAGTTGCCAACCTTGAGGATGCGATAGCGGCCAAGCAGCGTGTCGCCTTCGCTCACAATAAAAATGTCCTCACCGTCGGTAATGAAAGCGCGCCGCGGTGATCCTGTCGGAATCGTGCCGTAGCCAAAGAATTTGAGATTCGCAGGCGCTTGGGCTCTCGTGGGCTTTTCTGGAACTATCGGTACGACAGGCCCGACCGGAACGACTGGCGGCTTAGGTTTGTGCGGGTCTTCCGGCGGAGGAGGCGCGATCATGCTGAACGGATTGCGCCCGTTACTCTTGTACTCGGTTTCCTGCGCACGCTTGAGTTCGCCCCACCGAATTTGCGGGTTGTCTTCTCCCAAGGGCTTGTAGTCCTGAATGAAGCTTGCCGTTAGTGTGGCTGGCGTATGATTGCGCAACTCGAAACCCCAAACGAGCACTGCAACCGCCACCAGCACAACAAGCACAATGATTTGTTGCTTCTGCTTCATGCCGCATCCCGAAAATAAGTTCGAACGTGCAGCCCCACGCGAATAGGCCCGGTGGCGGCTTGAGACTGCGCATCCGTAGCGAGCGCCAGGCCATCGACCACAAAGAATCTCTGGGATCGCTGCAAGCCGTTCACGAATCGCACGACGCTGCCATAGTCTCCGTTCACGGTTGCATCGATGCTCATCTCAACTATGCCGCGGTTGGGGACTTCCTTTTGCCTGTTAGTCTGAGTCTCAATATGCAGGCCGGCCTTTTTCGCGATTTCATCGAGTTCCGCAGTGATCGAAGAAGAGCTAGTGTTCGCCGGCGCAAGCGACTGTTCGAACTTTTCGCAATCTTTCCGCGTGGCGGGCATATTGTCTTTGATGTACTGCGCCGACTTGATGTCGCCCTTCAGGAGCCCGAGCTTCGTAGTTTGCTCGTCGAACTCCCTTTGCGGCGTTTGCGGCGATGAGGAAAGTTGCCAGCTATAGATGGCCAGCCCAAGGTCCACGGCCAGAAACAATCCGAGCACGATCAGGATGGCACGCTTTCGTAATGTAAAGTCCCGGTGCATCAGCTCCTCAAATATTCCGCATTCAGTTCCACAACGATATGGTCCGTATTTGTCCCCGTTGTTGGATACTGTGTGGCGACCAGTTCGATGTGCGTAAAAGTTTTCGAGTCTTCCAGAGCTTTCAAAAACTTGAGCTTGGCTTCATCACTGGTGGCGCCGATGATGAATTTCACTTCGATGCGGCCTTTAACCTGTTTCGGCTCGATGCTGACGACGCGTACGCCGGCCGGAAGAACCTTTTCAAGATCCATGAACATCAGCGTCCAGTTGAAGCTACGCGCGTCGATGAGGCTGTTGATGTAAGCGGCACGCTCGTGCAGATTGCGGTTCTCGTCAAGGTTGAAGAAGTGTTCCAAGGATGCGCGCTGCTGTTGGAGCTCCGCCATTTGCTGGAGAATTTTTGCAGATTTGGCGCGCATTTCGGCGTTGGCTTTGCGCGCGAGGTAGACGTGCCAACCAAGGCTCAGGAAGACGATGGCTGCGATGACGCCCAGCAGGCCAGAACCGGCGATGAATTTCCGGTGTGTCTCCAAAGGTTTGGTCGCTAGATTGAGCCGAACTCTCATTCTTCTCCTGTTGCTTCCTCTCTCGAAACTCGAACCAAACTATTCTAGCCGCGATGCAGCATCCAGCCGACTAAACCGTCCAGTTCGCGGTCGGTCATAGGACGCGCATCGGCGGGGATGCGTCCTTCAGAAACCCCCGCTTGAAGCAGCGAGCGGACTTCGCAGTGAAACTCTTCTTCGAGCGGCGGCACAAATTCCGGCAGTCGCGCGCCGAGGCCTGCAACGCGCACGGACTGGATTCCTTCTTGCCAGGTGTCCTGATAATACGCAGCGACGGGATAAATGTCTTCGAGCAGCATGTGCGGTGTAAGTTCAGCGCCGCGCGCAGGCAATTCGGTGCAGCGGTAGCCGCAGAGCACGCCTTCGCGAACGATCGCGGTCGTCAAAGAAGGACCGGAGACTCGCGCGAGAAGTGTAGGTTTGTGTTCTTCCACCAGTGCAATGGCTGCGAGAGATGAACTCAGCACGACTCCAGGATGCAGGCCTGCCGCTTCGGCCAGGGATTCGTATTCGCGGATGATACGGAGGCGAGCGAGCGCGGTGACAACGTCCACTCCTGCTTCACGGGGCGCTTGCCGCATGTAGGAGATGAGCGTTTCGTCAACTTCAAAAGGTACGCTTTTCTTGAGTTTCCAGCGCAGCATGGGATCGGCTTCTTCTTTCGAGCGCGGAAAATCATCGAAATGCTGGACGAAGACGCGGATGACGGGGTCAGGCAAAATCAACGCGACGCTCTCGTCTTTGGCGTGCAAGGCAGAGCACACGCTGGCGATAGCGGACTTGAGAGCAGCGGCATTCACGATATTGGTTTCGACAGCAGAAGGCACCAAAGCGCCCGGCGGAAGAACCTCGACGGCGTAGCCGTCTACTCCACCCGTTCTTGTCCAACGCGCGGCTGCGACGCGGTCGAGGCCTATTTCGATGGCTAGGGGAGGATGCGGCGTGGCATCCAGCCAGCGTGCGACGCGGCGCACGAGGTCGCTTTTGTAAATTCCCTGGTGGAATGTGGCGGCGCTACTCAACGAAGGTCACCTTATTAATTTCTCTGACCGTAGTGAGACCTGCGCGGATTTTGGCCAAGCCGCTTTCGCGAAGTGTGATCATGCCCTCTTCGCGAGCTATGCGCTTGATTTCGGAGGTTGGGCGGCGGTCCACAATCATTTCGCGGATGCGATCCGTCAAGTCCAGCAGTTCGCAGATGGCGGTGCGGCCATGAAAGCCCGTGCCGGAACATTCGAGACAGCCGGCGCCTTCGGAGAGGACGACGTTGGCCCAGGCTGCGGGATCGAGGCCGGCTTCCTTTAGTTCAACGGGCGTGAACTTCTTCGGGCGCTTGCAGTTTTCGCAAATCACGCGAACAAGGCGCTGCGCCATGATGCAGTTGAGGGCGGAGACGAAATTGTAAGGCTCAACACCCATGTTGATGAAGCGGCCGATGACGTCGGTGACGTTGTTGGCGTGCACGGTTGTAAAGACCAAGTGTCCGGTGAGCGCCGACTGAATCGCGATTTGGGCAGTTTCCTGGTCGCGGATTTCGCCGACCATAATCTTGTCGGGGTCATGGCGAAGAATGGAACGCAAGCCGCGCGCAAAGGTAAGACCTTTTTTCTCGTTCACCGGGATTTGTGTAATTCCCTTGAGCTGGTACTCGACAGGGTCTTCGATGGTGACGATTTTGTCTTCGTCGGTTTTGATTTCGTTGATGGCGGCGTAGAGGGTGGTGGTCTTGCCTGAGCCCGTCGGGCCCGTGACAAGCACCATGCCGTACGGCTCTTGAATGTAGCGGCGGAAGCGTTTGACCTCGAGTTCAGAAAAACCGACGACGTCCAGGCTCAGGCTCTGGAATTTTTCCGAGAGCGTTTCTTTGTCCAGGACGCGCAACACAGCGTCTTCGCCGTGACTTGCGGGCATGATCGAGACGCGCAGGTCGATGAAGCGGCCTTTGTACTTCACGCGGAAACGGCCGTCTTGCGGGACGCGCCGTTCGGCGATGTCCAAGTCGCTGAGAACCTTTATGCGCGAGAGAACGGTCGAATGCCATTCCTTGGCAATCGGCTGCATGGCGTGTTGAAGGACACCGTCAATGCGGTACTTGACGGCCACTTCGGTGTCGCGCGCTTCGATGTGGATATCACTCGCGCGGCGTTCGAGCGCGGTGAAGATAATCGTTTCGACTAGCCGCACGACCGGACTGACAGCGGTGTCGCGCGTCAGGCGGTCGCCGGAGATGGTCTCTTCGCTCTCTTCTTCTTCTTTGGAAACCTGCAAGGTGAAAGCTTCGGTGGCCTGCTCAAGAACGCGTTGGGACTGCTCCGTGCGCTTGAGGATGTCGCCAATCTGCTTTGCGGTGGCCACCTTGATGGCCAACTTCTTTCCTAGCAATAGCGGTAGTTCGTCGCTGAGCAATACCAGGCTGGGATCGGATACGGCAATCGAAAGCGTGTTGTTCTGCACTTCGAGCGGGACAAAGTTGTAGCGGAACATCAAGTCCGCAGGAATGGTTCGGAACAGCTCGGGATCAATGCGCTGTTCGCTCAGATCAACGAAGGCGCAGCGGTATCTGCCTGCGAGTTTCCTCGCCACTTCGCGTTCGTTGAGGGCTTCAGCGCCGTCGCCGGGGGTCCAATTGTGCTCTTGAGTAGCCACTGTTTCCTTTTGCCTATTTAGGCGCCGTGTTCGTCAGAGAGAACGAGAAAATCGGCAGATAGAGTGAAATCAAAATAAAGGCTACCAGCAAACCCATGAATATAAGAATAACGGGTTCGATGACAGCGACAAGGGCGGAAAGCCTGACGCCTACTTCTTCTTCGTAAAATTCGGCGACGCTGGTGAGCATGGGGGCCAGCGCGCCGCTGGATTCGCCGACTTCGATCATGTCCAAGGCAAGCGCAGGCATGGTCCCTTTTGAAGCCAGGGCACTGCTAAGGGATTCGCCCTCGCGAACCATCTGCGTCGCTTGTGTGACCGTCGAACGGATTAGTTTGCTGCTGATGGCGTCGGAAGCGGTTTGCAAACCCGCGACCAACGGCGTGCCACCCGTTAGGAGCGTTGCCAGTGTGCGCGAAAACTGCGCCACCTGAAATTTCAGGAGTGTGTCGCCAATGACAGGGATGCGGAATTTCATGCGGTCAAATGCCGCGCCGCCTTCTTCCGTCCTCGACCAAAGAAGGATGCCAAAGGCGGCAAAAAACACGAGCGCGAAAGCGCCGATCACCACGTACCGGTAATCGACGGTGAGCGCGATAAGAAATTGAGTGGGCCCGGGCAGTTCCACGTTCAAGTCGCGATAGAGGACGGCAAATTTGGGGATCACGAAGGTGACGAGATACGTCACGATAACGGTTGCGACGGTGATCAGAAGAACCGGATAGACCAGTGTGGCGAGAATCTTTTTCTTAACGCCAGTGCTCACACGCTGATAGGCAATGTAGTAGTCGAGAACTCCGGAGAGGTTTCCGCTCTTTTCGCCAGCGAGAATGGCCGTGGCGTAAACCTTTGAAAACACGCCGGCCTCCGAGATAGCTTCCGAGAGCGACTTCCCTTCGCGAACCCGGTCGCGGACCTTGGAGAGAACAGGGCGAAGCTTTGGCGACGTGGCGCGGTCCGCCAGAAGATCCAGTGCGCGAAGGATCGGCAAACCGGCTTTGATCAATGTGTTGAACTGCTGGTTGAGGATCAGGAAGTCCGAGCCGCCGACTTGACGTTCGCTGCGGCGCCTGGAAAACGCGCCCAGCAGGCTGCTGCGCGGATCCACCGAGTAAACGAAAAGACCCCTCTCGACCAGCTTCTGGCGCGCCTCTGCCAACGACCCCGCAGGCTCGACGTGCGAGAAAACACGGCCGTTTGCATCAGCAACGCGGCAGACAAATTCCCCCATGCCTAACAGTTTACCTCATCTAGTTAATATGCGGAGTAGCGACGGAGGGTTGGCTGTTCCTTTTGGGAAACGTCCCCCTACTTTAACCGGAATGTAACCTTAAGGCCTTGATTCCGCAGCCGATTCCCCATTCACAATGGCAACGCCGGGCGGCACCTCGAAACGGAAAAAAGAATCGGCAAGGGGGGGATCGAAGCGCCAGTCGGCAAACTTAAACTCGACAACGACGCCACCCTTTTCGCGCACGATAACGCGGGCAAGCTCACCCGTAGAAGGCGCAACCTCAAGATATACAGATTCGTCGGGACGCGCTTCTTGTGCATCTGGTGCAGTACCAGCGGCATGCTGGGAGGCGTTTTCTTCGCCGCGCAGGGGACAATACAGGATTGTGTTCCCGGGGGTGTCGGGCTTTTCCACGGTGGTGGGCTCGACGCGCGCGCAGACCCGCGACAATTTCATCTCGCCGGCAAGCAGAGCCAAAGGCGTTCGCCAATCCGTACTTTGCTTTGCGGGCGTGCGCGTGACAGTGTGATCCGCAGGAACATAAAACCACGCCATCTTGCCGTCGACTAAGAAGAGGTTCTTCTCTGGAGATTCGTACTCCCAGCGCATTTTTCCGGGCCGGCGAAAATAGGCCACTCCCGCTTCGGAACGAACCACCTGCCCGCTTTCGGAATAGCGCTCCAGAAACGTTGCCGCCAGAGTACGCGCGCCGCGGTACCGCGCCTCCAGCTTTGCGCCAATCGATTTTGCATCGGGGCTGCTGGAGGAAAGGGCGGCTAGAATCGCGCAGGCATAAACTAAGAAGGCCAACATGGCTTGTAGTCTAGCAAGCCAGGCTTTGGCCGCAAATGACGCTCTCTAACTCCACGCAACCTTTGAAAGCAAAAGAGCACGGGGAGAATGTCCCGTGCCCGTTTTACGTTCAGTCTAAATTCTGATCGGACTGAGGGGTCGTTTATTGAATAGGAGCGCTCGCGGCTGTGCAGCCAGCGCCATTGGGAGTGAAGCGGATCACGCTGGTCTGGTCCGAGCAAAACATGCGCTGTCCGGATACGCCATACGAAATGGGCGTCGCGGTAACGCTGTAGGTAACCGAGGGAGTCAGCCCATCTCCCGCGAAAGCAAAGGCATATCCAGCTTTGGTTCCGGTAGAAAGCACCTCGTCCAGCAAGCAGGCGTTTGTGGAAGTTGCAGTGCAAGGGTTATTCCCACCTAATGCGATCAATGTCGTAGGGAATCCAACGCTCTGGTATGTACTGGAATAGGTAATCAGCGCCGTATTGATGGTGCGCACAGACTGTGCGGCCGAGGCTTCATTCGCCACCAGGCGCGACCGGAGATAATTCGGAACTGCGATGGCGGCCATGATTAGAATGATGGCCACGACGATCAGCAGCTCAATTAGGGAGAATCCATCTTGTTTTCTTTTCATAAAATTTTCCCAAAAAAACATCCGCCCAATCTTCTTGCCAACACTTGATTGCTTCTGGCCTAGTAAGGAGCATTCCTAAGGCCATTCGTCCCTCTAGACTGAATAGCTCAACTAGTTGATTCTAAAATACTTAGCTTTGACTCGAGACCGTAGATGAACACCGCAGGGTGCTGGTTGACACTAATCGTCGTTTCCATTATGGACTCTGACGAAAAACGGCGATTCTTGGAGCCTCGCGCAAGTCCCATCGTCTCATTTGCACTGCTCGCCGACCAATGCTCGAGCTCAGAGTCGCCGAATAGGGCGCCATATCCCAGAATCGACTCACTGCCTATTCCGTTTCGGAAGGGATCGAGTACAGAAGGTAACTCCGCAACCAGACGTTATATTATATTTGAGCTTTAGTCGGAGAGTTCAAAGACTGCGCTCTGGGCCCACATTGGGAATCTGATCGATTGTGCAAAAAAAAACAGAGCACGGGACCTTGATCCCGTGCTCTGTCGATTCCTTCTTCAGCCGGTTGCCCGGTCGAAGACTAACCTTACTGAAGCGCCGGGCTAGCTGCCGTGGCGCCCGCACCTGTTGCGCTGTAACGGATCACACCAGACTGGTCAGAGAAAAACATGCGCTGACCGGTCGTGCCAACCGTGACAGGGGTGCCGGTGATGGAGTAGCCGACGGAAGGAGTGTTGCCGTCCGTGGTCAATGCGAACACGTAGCCGCTCTTCGTGCCGCCTGCCAGAACTGCGTCAAGCAAGCAAGCGTTCGACGAGGTAGCCGTGCAAGGCGAAGGACCACCCAAAGACGCCAGCGTAGCCGGGAAACCATCGTTCGGATACGTGGACGAATACGTCACGGCGGAGGTATTGATCGTACGGATCGAACCGACCGCAGACGCTTCGTTGGCCGCCATACGCGACCGGAGGAGGTTAGGAATTGCGATAGCCGCGATGATCAGAATAATCGCGACGACGATCAGCAACTCGATAAGTGAGAAACCCTTCTGCTTCTTCATTTTCAACTATCTCCTTGAGAGTGTGAGAGTTTTTAGTGCCAGAGCACGCGGTACTATAAGGCAAGGGAGGTGCCACTCTGCCCGGTTCGAGTACCTGGTGCAGATAATATTGTAAGATGTTTGTTTTCAGCATGATACGTGATTGATAGCACTCGGTTAGGGCATTCTCTTAGGCCAAGAAGGGCCGCAAACCCACTAGAATTGACTGTTTTGGTCAGTTCCCTTAGACGGAAAATGGCAGTTTTCAGAGGTCGTGGCTCCTGCTTCTCCATGCTATTTGCCTAACAACCCGTCCCGTTTCTATAGGTTATGCTTCTTCGCGTAGTGGCGGAACGAGCGATAGCTGATCTTCAGGAGATCGGACGCCTTGGTGCGGACCCCATTGGATTTCTCAAGCGCAGCCTGCAGGTACCTACGCTCGGTTTCCGCAATCTCTTTTTCAAAGTCGAGCCCTTCCGCCGGAAAGGAAGGCTCAGTTGCGGGCCCGCCGACCGAAGCACCTACGGACGAATATCCGGCGATACGGTCGGGAAGAACGCGCAAAGAGATCTCTCCCGTAGTCTCGAGCGCAACCGCTCGTTCCATGGTGTTCTCAAGCTCGCGCACGTTTCCAGGCCAGTCGTAGGCTTCCAGGCGGCGAACTGCTTCGGGCGAAAGCCCTTCAATGGGCTTCTCCATCGACTTTCGAAAAGTTTCCAGGAAGTGTCGTGCTAGAAGCGGAATGTCCTCGCGGCGCTCGCGCAAAGCAGGGAGTTGGATGGGAATAACGCTTAACCGATAGTATAAGTCCTCGCGAAAACGGCCTTCGGCAATCTCCTTTTCAAACTCTTTATTCGTGGCGGCAATGATCCGAACATCGACGTCAATCTCTTCAGTGCTGCCGATGGGCCGGACTTTGCCTTCCTGAAGAACGCGATAAAGCTTCACCTGCATGGTCAAGCTCATGTTGCCAATCTCGTCCATAAAAAGCGTGCCACCATGGGCGGCCTGAAAGAGGCCCTGACGATTCTCATTAGCACCCGTGAAAGCGCCCTTCATGTAGCCAAAGAGTTCGGATTCGAGCAGGGTCTCTGGAAAAGCGCCGCAGTTGATAGTGATAAACGGAGCTTGAGAGCGCAGACTATTTTCGTGAATGGCGCGGGCTACCAATTCCTTTCCGGTGCCGCTCTCGCCAGTGATGAGGACACGGCTGGTTTGCGGTGCAATGGTTTGGATCAAGTCGAAGATAGCGCGCATCTTGGGGCTTTGGCCGATGATATTGTCGAGGCCCGTTAGGCGGCGAAGTTCACGGCGAAGGTATCCGGCCTCTTTTTTCCACTTAAGGCTTTCAGCGACTTCCTTTACGGCGCGGCGCAGCTGGTCAACCAGCTCGTGGTCCTTAATGACGTAGCGATCCGCGCCGGAGTTGATGGCCGCGATGGCGGTTTCCACCGTGGGTACGCCGGTGATGAGCAGAAAAAAAGAGTTGGGAGAAATCTCTTTGGTGAATTTTAAGAGGTCGACGCCAGTAGCTCCGGGCATTCGGACATCCGAGATGATAATGTCAAAAATCTGCGATTCTAGCTTTCGCTTGGCGGCCTCGACGCTGTGGGCGACTTCGACGCGGTGGCCCTCTTTGCGAAAGGTTATTTCCAGAAGCTCACAAATGGAACGCTCGTCGTCCACGACAAGAATGTGGACCAACTCGTTGTGAGCTTCCTTAACCGCTGCTTTCGTTCCCTGCATAAGACCTCACACGGTTCGGGGCAATTCCACAATGAACTCCGCGCCGCGATCCTTCTCGGAGATCACACTGATTCTGCCGCTATGGGCCTGCACGATTTGATAGACGATGGAAAGTCCCAGGCCTGTTCCGCCCTCAAATCCGGACTGCAGGGGTTCAAAAATTTTTGCGCGCTGTTTGGCATCGAGGCCGATGCCGGTATCGCGAAAAGCGATGCGCAGCCAGAAAGGCAGCAGCTCGATGCCGACCCTGAGCGTTCCGCCGCCGGGCATCGCGCGAAGTGCGTTATCGGAAAGATTCCAGAAAACCTGTTTTATTTTGTTAGCGTCCACGCGCGCGCGCAACGCAGCCCCGTTGTACGTGCGGACGATCTGGTATTTATTCTCGATTTCGGGCTTCTTCTCGAGCAGAGTCAGCGTTTCATCCAACAAACCGCGGACGTCTGCTTCCTGAAATTCGTAAGTCTTCTCGCGAGAGTAATTCAGAAAATCCGTGATGATATGGTTCAAACGCTCCGATTCCCGGCTGACGATGTTAACGAGGTGTTTCTCGTCCTCCTCGAGTGGAACGAGGCGGGCCAGCTCCTTGACCGCGCCGGCCATGGCCGTCAGCGGCTGCCGAATTTCGTGGGCGATGGCGGCCGACAGCCGGCCCAACGCGGCCATGCGATCCTTGGTCGCCACTTCTTGTTCCAACCTTCGAAGCTCGGTCAAGTCTTGAAAATTGAAAACGTAGCCGCTGCGAGAGGAATTCCGGGTACGCAGGGGAGAAACGGAAATCCCCAAATATCTCTGCTCACCGCCCTGTGTGCGGAACTCGATCTCTCGGCGAACCACCGGGCGATCATTGGGAGCCTTCACGCCGGGGAGCCAGAAATTCTCGTCGACCTCGGGCAACTTGCGTCCGCGAAGATCAACAAAGCGGTATCCAAGAATCTCTTCGCCGGTGCGATTCAGGAGAACAATCCTGCCTTCCAAGTCCGTGGTCAGCAGTCCGCCGCGCATCGAATGAATGATGTCTTCCGTAAAATCCTGCAATTCGAGCAGCTCTTCGCGCTTTTCTTCGAGTTCGATTCCCTTGCGGCGAAGCGATTGAGCGAGAAGGCTGGCCAGGTAAGCAACCGCGAGGAAACCGAAGAGATTGCTGAGAAACCAGACGCGCAAACCCTCTGGGGTGGGCACAAGTGCGAAGGTGCGCGGGATCTTTCCCGCGAATGCCAGCGCCGTCATACCGCCGAGGATGGATAGACATACTCCGGTGGTGATAAAGGCCGCGCGCCGCGAGAACAATATGCTGGCCACAATGATGACCAACATATAGAGGGAGATGAGATAGCTCTCCTGAAGGCCTGTTGTGTAAACGAGGGCTGAGATGACGATTACGTCGCTGGCAACCTGCAATCCGCCTTGCCATCTTGCCGCAGGCAACCAACGGATCAACCCAATGTATAGAACACCAACGGTGACCCAGATAAGCAGGAGTGGAAGGAAGGAGCGGTTCGGGCCGGAGGGAAGGACGTACTGCGGCCAGATAAGGTCGCATACAAGGATCAAGAGAATCGTCAGCAGGCGGACACGGGTCAGCCAGCCAAGCCATTCTCTTGTTGTCGTACTCTGATCCATGGATAGCCCGCGTTCCTGACCCCAGTATTCCCCCGGGCATTCTTTAGTTTAGACAGAAATGGCGGAGAGCTGGGAGTTCCTTCCCTGCCCTCCGCCAATTGGATAACGCTGGCCGCGCCAGGCTGCGACTAGTGCATCTGGCTCAACTTGCCAATCAAGGAGAACAACGGCAAATACATGGAAATGACCACGCCGCCGACGACCACGCCGAGGAAGACGATCATGATGGGTTCCAGGGCGGTGAGGAGGTCTTTCACGGCTGCGTCCACTTCTTCTTCGTAGAAGTCAGCGATCTTTTGCAACATGGCATCCATCGCACCGGTCTGTTCGCCGACGCTGATCATCTGCGTCACCATGCCAGGGAATACATTCGAGTCCTTGAGAGGCTCCGTGAGCGATTTGCCTTCTTCGAGGGACTTGCGGACTTGCTGCAAGGCCTTTTCGACAACCGCGTTTCCAGCGGTCCTGGCAGTGATATCCAAGCCTTCGAGGATGGGTACGCCGCTGGCGATCAACGTTCCCAGGGTGCGGGTAAATCGTGCTACTGCGATTTTCCGCATGAGGATGCCGATGACCGGTAAGCGAAGAATTGTGGCGTCAATGGCGTAACGGCCTTGTGCAGTGCCGTACCAGAGCTTTAATCCAAAGAGCATGGCTCCGAAGGCAATCAATGCGAGAAGACCGAACACGCTGCCGATCATGTTGCTCATGCCGATGACGATTTTGGTCGGCAAAGGCAGGTCGACACCGAGGCCAGCAAACAAGGTCGCGAAAATCGGTACGACCTTCCACAAGAGCAAGATGATGACGCCGCCGGCCACGGTCAAGACGCCGACCGGATAAACCATGGCGGACTTAACAGCTCGCTGCAGCTTGACGTTCTTTTCGATGTAGGAAGAGAGCCGTTGTAAAATGGTGTCGAGAATACCGCCCGTTTCGCCGGCCTCCACCATGTTGACGTAGAGAGAGTCGAAGACTTTCGGGTACTGGCGCATGGCGGCCGAAAGTGTGGCGCCGCCTTCGACCGAACCGCGCGTTCCGGTCAGCACCTTTTGAAACATCTTGTTTTCCTGCTGGCTGGCGAGAATTTCCAGGCACTGCACGAGTGGCAAGCCGGCGTCAATCATGACCGAGAACTGCCGCGTAAAGATCGCCAGTTCCTTGGCGCTGACGCCAGAGCCGAAGGTCGGCAAGTTGAATTCCTTGCCCTTTTCGGACATCTTCGTCGGCGTGATCTGCTGGCGCCGAAGCAGGTTCTGGAGCTCCGCCTTGCTTGTAGCGGAAACTTCTCCGCTCACGTTTCCGCCGGAACGATTGGTTCCTTTGTATGTAAAGACCGGCATATACTTTCCTCCTCAATCCTTCAAATCCACTAACCAAATCTATTGACTGCGGGCCTGACGGCCTGGAAAAACCTTTACCGCTTGTTCCCTACCGGTGTCTTGGAACTAGCGGGCCCACTGCCACCCGGCGAAGAAACGCCCCGGTTAATCATGTCCTGGAGCTCATCCGCATTGGACGAACGCGAAAGAGCCAAATCCAGCGTGATGAGCTTTGAGAAATACGCGTTCGCAAGGCCTTGGTTGAAGGTCTGCATACCCGTTTGTCCGGTACCCGTCTGCATCGCGGAATAGATCTGGTGGATCTTGTCTTCGCGAACGAGGTTGCGGATGGCCGGCGTGGGAATGAGAACTTCCATGATCATCACGCGGCCGCGATTGTCAGCACGCGGGAGAAGCGCCTGACAAAGGATACCTTCCATAACCATGGAAAGCTGGGCGCGAATTTGCGGCTGCTGGTGGGACGGGAAGACGTCAATAATACGGTTGATCGTGGAAGCCGCGGAATTGGTGTGCAGCGTGGCAAACGTCAAGTGGCCGGTTTCCGCGATACGCAGCGCCGATTCAATGGTTTCGAGGTCGCGCATTTCTCCAATGAGGACGACGTCGGGGTCTTCACGGAGAGCGGCGCGGAGTGAATTCGCAAACGAGTGGGTGTCCGCGTGAACTTCGCGCTGATTCACCAGGCACTTTTTGTGGTTATGGAGGAACTCGATGGGGTCCTCAATGGTGATCATGTGCTCTTCGCGCTCGGCGTTAATCTTGTCGAGCATGGCGGCGAGCGTCGTGGATTTGCCGGAACCGGTCGGACCGGTCACGAGGACAAGTCCACGCGGTTTGTCGCAAAGCCCTCTGACGACCGATGGCAAACCTAAGGCATCGAAGTTCTTTATTTCCCAAGGAATGGTACGAAAAACGGCGGCTACGGCACCGCGCTGATTGAATACGTTGCCGCGGAAGCGCGCCAGGTTCTTAAGGCCGAACGAAAAGTCCAGCTCCAGGTTCTCTTCAAAACGGTGCTTTTGTGCGTCGGTCAAAACGCTGTAAGCCAGAGATTTCGTATCGGCTGCCGTCAGGGGCGGCATATCCAGAGCGCGCAAATGTCCATGAACGCGAACACGGGGCGCGCTATTCGTGGTGATGTGGAGGTCGCTGCCTCCCATCTCGATCATCTTTTTGAGCAATTCGCTCAGGGTAATCCCGGCCATCTCTTCACCTTCTTCTTATAGAACCGTCTCGCGCAAAACCTCTTCCAGCGTCGTCTGTCCTAATGCGCACTTAACCAGCCCGCTCCGGCGCAGTGTGATCATGCCCTGCTCGATTGCCTTTTTCTTCAATTCCAGGGCGGAGGCGCCGACAAGAATCAATTCACGCAACTCGTCGTTGATTTCCATCACTTCGTACAAACCGGTGCGGCCTTTGTAGCCGCCCTTGTTGCAGGTGTTGCATCCTTTGCCGTGATAGATTTTAGTCGTCTTGACCTCATCGGGGGAATACCCCGCGTCGATGAGGGCCTGCTCCGGCAATTCCAGCTCTTCTTTGCAATTCGAACAGATACGGCGCACGAGACGCTGCGCGCAAATAAGGTTCACAGAGGTGGCCACGAGGAAAGGTTCAATACCCATGTTCATCAAGCGGCTGATGGTGGACGGGGCATCGTTGGTGTGGAGCGTCGAGAGCACCAAGTGGCCCGTGAGCGCAGCTTTGACCGCGATTTCGGCCGTTTCAAAGTCGCGAATTTCGCCGACCAGAATGATGTTGGGGTCTTGGCGCAAGAAGGCGCGAAGGGCAGCCGCAAAGTTCAGGCCGATCTGTTCCTTCATCTGAACCTGGTTGATGCCGGCCAACTGGAATTCGACGGGGTCTTCGGCGGTCATGATGTTCGTGTCCACGGTGTTGAGGCGCGCGACCGAGGAATAGAGTGTGTTGGTTTTTCCCGAACCGGTCGGCCCGGTGACCAAGACCATGCCGTAAGGCTTTAGAATGTTGCGCTCGAATTTTTTCAGGGACTCCATCTCGAAACCCAGCTTGGTCATATCCAAGCGGAGGTTTTCTTTGTCGAGGAGCCGGAGGACGATTTTTTCGCCGTAAAGAGTCGGAACGGTGGAGACGCGGAAGTCGAGTTCCTTCTTTTTGCCGTCGGCCTTGTACTTGATCATGATGCGGCCGTCTTGCGGAAGGCGTTTTTCGGCGATGTCCAGCTTGGCCATGATCTTGAGGCGGCTGGTGATGGCGTCCTTCAGGCGGAGCGGCGGGGTCATGACCGTTTGGAGCTGGCCGTCAACGCGGAACCTAACGCGCATTTCTAGCTCGTAGGGCTCGATGTGAATATCGCTGGCGCCTCGTTTGACTGAGTCCGTCAAGATCAGGTTCACGAGCTTAATGATGGGCGCCTCTTCGGCGGCTTTTTCGAGCGTGGCGGTGTCGAGTTCGGCTTCCTCAGCGGCCAGCTCAAGTTCCTGGTCTTCGTCGACCAGGTCCTTCATCATTTTGCTCAGCTCTTCGGTGTTCTGTTCCGTGCCGCCATAGAATCGCGAAATAGCTTCGCCGATGGCGGATTCGGAGGCCACGACCGGCTCAACGTTGAACCCTGTCATGAACTTGATGTCGTCCATCGCGAAGACGTTCGTGGGATCGGTCATCGCGATGGTGAGAACGGAACCAACGCGAGAAAGGGGAATTACCTGGTAACGCAGGGCGGTGTCTTGCGGGATGAGCTTGATGACGTTGGGGTCGATTTCGTAATACTTTAGGTTGATGGAGGGAACACCGTATTGTCGGGAGAGCACGCCGGTGATGTCATCGTCGGTGATGAAGCCCATCTTCGTCAGGCAGCTCCCCAGCTTGCCACCATTGGAGCGCTGAAATTCGAGCGCTTTCTGGAGCTGGTCCTGAGTGATCAGGCTTTCTTTAATAAGTATTTCGCCCAAACGGACGGACATCCGCAGCACTCCCTGCCGGTTTGCACCCAGAGTCAACATAGCAAACGGGGGCTGCAAAGGTGTGCGGAAATTAAAAAGAAGTTCTGAAATGGCTAATACCTGTCCACAGGGGCAGGTTTTTTGAACGAGGGACAGGTGCGGTTCTTGACTTGCCTCCGTGCGGTGGCTATCGTGCGAGATAGGGGCTTTTCTATCGAACCGTGCGGCAACTCATCGTTTGGAATTTGGAGCTGACAAAAGATGCCGGCTAATTCTGCGGACTTTTGGGTTAAGAGGCCGGGCTTACTTTGGGCGACGATTACGATGCTCTTTTTGCGCCGCGCGCACGGCAGCGTGCGGGGCAGTACGCTTGCGTGGGATGCTCGTGGACAAGTTTCTTTCCTGAAATGATGGTGGCCAAGGCATGAGTCGTCTCGATTCCAAACAGCGGTGGAGCTTGGTCATAGGCGGGAGTCTGCTCACGCTACTGCTCGCGGCTGTTTTTACTTTTGGCTCGCTAGAAGTTCCTTTTGAACCGAAGAGCTGGCGCACGTTGATGCCCTTGTATGCCGTATCGAGTTTTATTACGGCTGCGCTTCTGGTCTTCGGTCTCATTCTCGGTCGCACGGTTCTTCGCTTGTGGGCAGAAACCAGCCGCGAACAGCTTGGGGCACGTTTCAAAACGAAAATGGTCGTGGGGGCAATGGCCATTTCCCTTCTGCCGATTATTTTCATGTTTATCGTGAGCTACTCGCTGATCAACCGCACGCTTCTCCGGTGGTTCCCGCGACCGCTGGAAATCGCCTCGGAGAAAACGCAAGAGTTGATGAACGATTTTGGCCGAGGGCAGTTGCCGCGTCTTCGCCGGTTGGCGATGGAGGTTCAGGAGGATACTTCGCCTTCCGTTGAAGTCCAATTGCAGCACGCGTTTTCAAAAGGCGCTGACGCAGTATGGATTTTGGATCAGGCCGGGAATACCACACGCGGAGGAGTGGTCTGCGATGACCAGCCTGAAGACCGACGCGGCACGATTTGCGCGCAGCTCGGTCTCTTGGGTAAGCCTATACAAGTTCTTCCGAGCGGTATCGAGGTGTGGGCAGCCGGCGGTAAGGATTATTTTGCGGTACGCGTTCCTGCGTTTCAGGGGGGCCGACCCGCTGGGTATACCGTCGCGGCATACCGTTCCAGTCCGAATTTCCTTTCTCGCATCACGGAAATTCAGTCTCAGACGCGCGAATATAATCAGGAGAAGCAGGATCTTAGGGCACTGAAGCGCCAGATGTTGCTCATCCTATTGCTGTTCACCATGCTGCTGCTTTCCGCAGTGATGTGGGTAGCGCTCTTTCTCGCCAAGCAAGTCACAATCCCCATTCAAGCTCTTGCGGAGGGCACGCGCGAAATTTCTGCGGGGAATTTCGATTATCAGGTTCCTGAACAGGCGCAGGACGAACTTGGAGTTCTGGTGCGTTCTTTCAACACCATGACGACGCAGTTGCGAGATAACCGTTCGCAGATCGATCAGTTCACGCGAAATTTGCAACAAGCGGTCCAGGAACTGGAGCGGCGGCGGCAACTGATGGAAACGGTTCTGGAGAACATTCCGACGGGCGTCATATCGCTCGACGCCACTGGCGCCATTCTTCGCGCCAATACCGCCGTGACACGGATGTTCGGCGGCGATGCGCGGAACGCGCAGTCTCTTGACGAACTTCTCGGCCCCGAAGCATCGCGCGTGCTGCAACTTCTGATGCGGCGCTCGCTGCGGATGGGGGTTGTCTCGCGCGAAATTGAAACGGTCGTTGCTGGGCGTGTGCTGCACCTTGCCGTAACTGCTAGTTCTCTGGGTCCGCGCCGCGCCAACTCTGGCTATGTTCTGGTCCTTGACGACCTCACCGAAATGCTGCGTGCGCAAAAGTCTGCGGCGTGGCAGGAAGTGGCACGCCGCATCGCCCACGAGATTAAGAATCCCCTGACTCCGATTCAGCTTTCTTCACAGAGATTGTCGCGCTTTCTCGAGCGGCGCGATGCCGCCGAATCCAAGGCTCCGCGCGACATCGAGTTGACGAAGCTCGTGCATGAGTGTTCGCTATTGATCGAGCGGGAAGTCTCGACGCTTGCGGCGCTCGTGAATGAATTCTCGCAATTCGTCCGCTTCCCCGCCGCCAAGCTCACGGCTACGAACGCCAACACGATTGTGCATGAGGCGGTGGAGGTTTTTTCCGGGCGTCTCGATGGCATCACGCTCAAGACCACTCTCGGGGAAAACCTACCGCCAGTTCGCGCCGATGGCGGCCTGCTTCGCAGCGTGGTGGTCAACTTGATCGACAATGCCGCTGAGGCGTTGGAAAACTCAACCTTCCGGGAAATCCTGATTTCCACTTGCGCGCATCCCGATGCCGAAACGGTCGAGATTTGCGTCTCCGACAGCGGCCATGGCATCTCCCCCCAAGACAAAGACAAGCTTTTTCTCCCGCACTTTTCGACGAAGAATCGCGGAACTGGCCTCGGCTTGGCTATCGCGGCGCGTATTGTCGCTGAGCACGGTGGCAGCATTCATGTGGAGGACAACCAGCCGGTAGGTTCCCGTTTTCTTGTGGAGCTTCCCGCCGCGGAGCTCACACCTGCAGGCGTCACCGAACACAACGGAACGGAATCCACGCGATGACTGCCAAGCCGCACCTGCTGGTCGTCGACGACGAAGCCGGCATTCGCGAATCGCTTTCGTCAATCCTCAAAGACGAAGGCTATCACGTGGAAGCGGTTGCCTCCGCCGAGGAGGCGCTGCTGCGCGCCGCTTCGGGGGATCTGGAAGTCATTCTTCTCGATGTCTGGCTGCCGGGAATCGATGGGTTGGACGCTCTTAGCCGGCTTCAAGCTATTCCGCGTGCGCCGGCCGTTATCATGATTTCCGGGCACGGGACGATCGAGACCGCCGTGCGCGCCACAAAACTGGGAGCTTTCGATTTCATCGAGAAGCCGCTTTCGCTCGAGAAAATAATTGTGCTGGTGCGCAACGCTGTCCAACAGCGGAGGCTGCAGGAAGAGAATCAGCTTCTTCGCAGCGAACTCGGCCATCGCTATCAAGTGATCGGGGACAGCGTGCCCATGAAGGCGTTGCGCCAGCAGATCGCAGTCACAGCGCCCACCAATGGACGCGTTCTTATTTACGGGGAAAGCGGCACGGGCAAAGAACTGGTCTCGCACGCTCTTCATGCCGCTAGTCTTCGAAGCAAAGGGCCGTTCGTCGAAGTAAATTGCGCGGCCATCCCGGAAGAGCTCATCGAGTCGGAGCTTTTCGGGCACATCAAGGGGAGTTTCACCGGCGCCACCGAAGACAAGGTCGGAAAATTTCAAAAGGCAGATGGCGGCACGCTGTTCCTGGACGAGATCGGCGACATGAGCCTCCGGACGCAATCCAAAGTGCTGCGTGTTCTCGAAGAACAGCGATTCGAACCCGTAGGTTCCAGCCAGACCATTACGGTTGATGCGCGCGTGATCGCGGCTACAAATAAAAACCTTGAACAGGAGATTACTCGCGGCGCATTTCGTCAGGATCTTTTCTATCGTCTAAATGTAATTCCCTTCTTTGTACCGCCGCTTCGAGAGCGCCAGCAAGACATTCCCACGCTTGCGCGTTATTTTCTGGATGAGTTCAGCGCAGGCTACGGCAAGAAGACACGGGAACTGAGCGCACCAGCCATGGAGATTCTGGTGCGCTATCCGTGGCCAGGGAATGTGCGCGAACTGCGCAATCTCGTGGAGCGACTGGTGATTGTATGCCCGCAGGCTCGCATTGAGCCTCACCATCTGCCGCCCGAGCTTTTCCGGGGGGCCGCGCAGAGTCCCGAACATCCTTACTCGACGCTGCACGAAGCGCGCAGCGCCTACGAGCGCGAATTTATTTTGCGAAAATTGCAGGAGCACCGCTGGAACATGACGCAGACTGCTTCCGCTCTGGGCCTGGAACGCAGCCACCTTTACCGGAAAATGAAGTCTTTAAGCATTGCGGCACCGGACTGAGATATTTGTAAGAGCCCGCCACCGCTTTTAACTATCCTTCCGGACCGAAATCCTCGTTTGCATCAGCGCTCTTCTCCAACGCTTCAAGCTGCGCGTGCCAATCCAACTCCCGCACACGTTGCGGATTCTTCGCGCCAGTCCGGAACCACTTTCACGAAGAGCCCCAGATAAATCTTTTTATCAAACAACTCTTCGAGTTCCTTGCGCGCTTGCGTGCCGATTTTCTTGAGCATCTCGCCTTTGCGCCCAATGAGAATCTTTTTCTGCGAGTCTCGCTCTACGTTCATCGTCGCTTCGATACGAAGCAATTTGGGAAGGTCTTCATACTTCTCAACTTTCACGGAGAGTGCGTACGGCACTTCGTGATACATGGACTGGATCGCTTTTTCTCGCACGATTTCCGCGGCGAGGAAGCGTTCCGGTTGGTCGGTCACCTGATCTTCGGGAAAGTACGGCTCGCCTACGGGAAGTAATCGCAAGATCTCGTTGAGCAGGTCGTCGCAGCCGTTGCCCTTAAGAGCCGAGATCGGTACGATGGCTGCGAATTCGAATGCTTTGTGGTATGCCTCGATCAGGGGCAGCAGCTTTTCCTTCGGAAGACCGTCAACTTTGTTCAACGCCAGAATGGTTTTACCGCGGAATCGCTTGGCACGATCGAGGAGGAAGTCGTCCGCTTGAGGCTGGGTGCGGCTGGCGTCGACCATAAGCAACAGAACGTCGATGCCTTCGAGGGCGGCCGCCACTTCATGCATCATTTGACGCCCAAGGGCCGAGTCCGGCGAATGCAGCCCCGGCGTATCGATAAAAACGATTTGCCCTTCGGGGCGCGTTACGATCCCCTGGATGCGATTGCGGGTCGTCTGAGGTTTCGAAGTGACAATCGCCACTTTTTGCCCAACTAAGCGGTTCAAGAGTGTTGACTTGCCGGCGTTCGGCCGTCCCACGATCGCGACGAACCCGGACCGGCACTTTTCCTTGCGCCCGCTGTTTTCTTCGACTCCTCCGCTCTTCTCTGTGGTCTCTGTGGTATCCGCAGCCTCTGCAGGCTCTGAGTAATGTCTTCTCTTTGGCATCCACTTACTTTACCACTGGCAACTCCAGCGTGCTCTGGTGTTCCGCGTCATGGACCAGTGCGACGTGCGCCGTCTTCGCATCCTTCGCGGTTTCTAAGGCCACAACTCCGCCGCTGTTGTAATTCTTCTCCGCGCCCGGGCTGTTCGGGCAATGCACAAAGAGCCGCAAACGGCTTCCCTTCGCGATGCGCCTGGAGAAAAACGTGAAATTGTCGAAGACGTACTTTTCTGTTTTTCCTGCAGGGACGAGTTTTTCTTGCCGCAGCGATTCGCGATAACGCGCGCGCATCGTCGCACTCGTCAGGAAAACGGAATCGCCGCCCGGCAAAATCTCGTAGACAGCCACTTCGAGATCCGTGTCCGGAACATCCATTGCCAGCCACACACTCAATTTCAAAAAGCCAGTTATCTCGGTGGCCTCGCCAAAGGGCTCGCTATGGTAGATCGCTCCGTTTCCATAAGTGTTCAACACCGCCCGCTGAGAGGTTAAGCCAGCCGCATCATCGTCGAGTTCCGCATCCCCCGGCCGCGTATCAAGTGGATCATACGTCCACTTGTCTGGGCTAGTGCCTGAAGCGGCCTTCTCCGTGAGCGCCCCTGACTGAAACACGCTATCGACTTTTCCGTTTGAATCGAGATAGAGTGTGCGCTTCTCGTTCGAGATGGTTTCCAGACTGTCCGCGTACTTCCAATTCTCCGCACCGGCTCCCACAACGTAGTACGCCACGCGCTTTTTCAGAAACTCGGGCTTCTTGCCATTCTTCATCGTCCAGTCGTACCACTCGGTGTGCAGCTTGTTCAAATCCAAAACGCTAGCTTCGCCGAACTTCAAACCCGCGACTTCGCGGCGAGGAGTCCTGGTCCCCGCGTGATCCCACGGGCCAATAATTAAATAATGATTTTGCTTTGCTTCCGCGGTCCCGAACTCCATGTCGCGTTTGTAGTACGTAAAGGCGCCAGGCTGGTCACCATCGTAATGGCCGGTGATCGTCAGGATTGGAAACTGAATGCGCTTGTATTGTTCCGGAGTCGGCACCATTGCGTCGTAGTAAGCGTCCGGAACTGGATGCTGCACCCACTTCTGAAAGACGGCGGATGGATTTCCCGCGACGCGATCGAATTCTCTAAACGCCAGATGCCCATCGTAGTATTCGCGGGACTTCGCTCCCCAAAAAGCGGCGGCGCCGAAAAGGTTTGCGTTGCTGGTGACTCCGCTCGTAAACGTGAGCCACTGCTCGACGTAAGTTGCGAAAATGTTGTACTGAAACGGAAAATCCACTCCGGGATGAGCCGCAGCAGCAGGGACAATGGTTGCGAGATGTGGCGGAAACTCTTTGAGGACCGTCCATTGATCAAATCCCGCATAAGAGCCGCCCCACATGGTCACCTTTCCATTGCAATAGGATTGCTTCGCGAGCCATTCGACGACGTCGTAGCCATCTTTACCTTCATTCACAAACGGTTCAAACGCTCCACCGGAGTTGCCACGCCCCCGCACGTCGACTAGCGCATAAACGTATCCATGTTGCGCAAAATACATCGCGCGGTCCGTATAGCTATCACCTATGTACGGAGTGAAGGTGAAAATAATAGGCAGCGGATCCTTCTGCACGTGCGGTTGAAAAATCGTAGCGTTGAGTGTTACGCCGTCGCGCATGGGTATCTTCACTTCCCAGCGCATGTCTGGGATCGGAGTCACGGGCGCGGTAGCCTCTTGGGCCAAGCTTCGATTCGCAGTGGTGCACAAACACAGCGCCGCAAGCAGAATCATTCGATGCACTATCTGAATTCTTCTCATCCAACTATCCCCCGCCGGAGCTCCGGCCAACCATTTCGAGCGCAGTCGTTCGAGCACACGCATGGTATCGCGTAAGTGAAGGATTTCCTACAAGGAGAAACAAATGTTTCTTCGAAAAAACGCCTGCGATTTACGAAGAGGCCTTGGCAGGCGCTGCTGCCACTCGTTTTCGAATCCTGAGCCGCAGCACTTTTCTTTGATTCGCTTCCAACACTTCGAAACGGTAGCCTTCCAAATCGACTTTGTCACCGGGCGCAGGTACCTTGCCTGAGACATGGCTCAGCAATCCTGCGATGGTTGTGACCGTCTCATCCGCGTCCTTGCCGAAGTTTACGCCCAGTAATTCCTCAACGTCGCGAATGGCCATGCTGCCGCGCATGACCAACCCTCCGTCCGCTTCGCGGACTACATCAGGCGCGGGCGCCTTGCCGCCATTCCATCTTTCACCGACAATTTCTTCGACGAGATCCTCGACGGTCGCAATTCCGGCCACCGATCCATGCTCATCGATGATCACGGCGAGCGGCTGGCCCTTCTGGCGCATTTCGCGCAGAAGTTCCGATCCGGCTTTTGTCTCCGGCATAAAGAGCACCGGCCGAACCAGCTCGCGCACTTTTCGTTTCGGCAAATCCTGATCGGCGATGTGCAGTAGGTCCTGCGCGTGAACCACGCCAAAAATGTCGTCCAGAGACTTTTCGTACACCGGCATCTTCGAGAATTTCTTCTCGACAAACTTTGCGTGGAGTTCCTCGAGCGTGGCGTCTGCCGCGATCGCGACAATGTCGGGCCGAGGCGTCATCACCTCGCGCACGCGCTTGTCGCTGAATTCCACGACTTGTTCGATGAGGTCCGCCTGATCCGCCGCGATGATGCCTTCTTCTTCCGCCGCGTCCACCAGCGCCTCGATCCTCTCTTCCGTTCGCTGCTCTTGCGTCATCTCCGGCTCTTGTTCGGAGATGCGCGCCAGAGACTCAGCGCCTTCGAGGAACACGCGTACCGGCCACACAATCCACATGGCCGCACGGACGAACGGCAACAACGGCAACAGCCAGCGGCCCGTTGTGCGGTACAGCAGCATGTCGGGGATGAAGTGCATCGCGATCACGACTTCCAGCGTCAGGAACACACAAAATTCGATCAGCGATTCCCACGTGCCCGTTACAAAGTAGAACACGCCGCGCGTTGTCTCGAGCACCAGGAACGCCAGCCAGAAGTGGCCCAGGATGCGAAATGTGCGCCCTCCGCTGCGCCGCTTGATGCGCAGCTTAGGCTCGATTTCCGCTTCAAAAATTTCCAGATGTTCGTGGACGCGGCCGGTGTTCATGCGCCCGAGTTCGCGATAGATCAGTGTCAGGTAGGAAAAAATGGGCAGGCCAAAGGCGAGCAGGACGACGCCAAGAACGTAGACCCATCTAAACGTGTTCATGCCAGCCCGAATCTTCGCCGCATTTTTTGCTCGATGCGGTCCATCTCGCCGCGGTCGGTTTCGTGGTCATAGCCCAGCAAATGCAGGACACCGTGCAGGATCAGCACACGCAACTCATTACTCAAACTTCTTCCATTTCTTTTCGCGTAACGCCGTGCCGTCTCCGGCGCAATAGCGATGTCCCCTAAATGCTTCTCCGCCTTCCCAGATTCTGGTTTTCTTCTGCTCTTCTCCGCACCCTCTGTGATCTCTGCGTACTCTGTGTAAATCTTTTTCCCTCGGCGAACCGAAGTCTCTCCCTTTATCTCCGCCGGGAAAGATAAAACATCTGTGGGCCCTCTCTTCTTGCGAAAGGTCTCATTCATTCGTGCGATTTCGGCATCGCTTACCAGGCAAACCGTGACGTCCGAATCTCCCAAGTTCATTTCGTTCTCTAAGCGACGTAAGAACGTTTCGAGAGGCCGCCGCGCGACGCGGACCGCACGCTGGCGGTTCAGAATCATGCTCGCTGGGTTTCTCTATTGGGATCTTTCCCGGTCTCTGCGGCAGCAGTTCCCGGCTTGCCGTTCGCCGCGCTACTACTTGCACCGCTTCCCGCATTCACGCCGCGCGGAGGATGCACTATGTCGTATTCTTCATAGGCGCGAATGATCTGCTGCACCAGATTGTGACGGACGACATCTTTCTCGCCGAACTGCACTACGCCTATCCCTTCGATCTTTCCGCACACTTCCAGCGCTTCGATCAAGCCGGACTTTTTCCCTTGGGGCAAATCAATTTGCGTCGTGTCTCCTGTGATGACCGCTTTCGAATTGAATCCTAGCCTCGTCAAAAACATCTTCATCTGCTCGCTGGTGGTGTTCTGGGCTTCGTCGAGAATCACAAACGAATCGTTCAAAGTCCGCCCGCGCATGAACGCCAGCGGCGCAACCTCGATAATTCCCTTCTCCAGGAATCTCTCCAGTTTGTCCGCATCGAGCATGTCGTACAGCGCGTCATACAGCGGCCGCATATAAGGATCAATCTTTTGCTGCAAAGTGCCCGGCAAAAATCCCAGCCGCTCGCCCGCTTCCACCGCAGGCCTCGCCAAAATGATACGGTTCACTTGCTTCGTGAGCAGCGCGCTCACGGCCATCGCTACCGCGATGTACGTCTTCCCCGTTCCTCCTGGCCCAATGCCGAACATCATGTCGTGCTTCTCGATCTCTTCCATATACCGCTTCTGGCTCGCGTTTTTCGGAGTGACCTGTTTCTTCCCAAACGAGCGCGTCCGCGCCGGCTCAAACATCCCGCGCGGCGATTCGTGCGGTTCTTCTGTCGCCACGCGCACGAGCGACTTCACTTCCGTGCTCGAAAGCGACTTTCCGTGGCGCGTGAGGTGGTTGTATTCCTCCACGATTTTGACGGCCTGGTCGACGCTTTCCTGATCGCCTTCGATCGTTAGCCGCGTGTCGTGCAGATGCGTGCGCACGTGCAGCGAATCCTCCAGCAAACGCACATTCTCGTCGAGCGTGCCGAAGAACGGTTCAATTTTTCCGGATATGTGAACGGTACGTCGCATCCAAGTGGAAGGTCTGCCTGCTAAGGAAACCGAGTGGCCGATGGGATTCCTCCTCGCGATCGGTGACCGTGCAACAGTCAACTCAGGAAGAAACTGTTTACACCCTAACGCACCCCTGCCTCACGGTCAAGTTACGCGCTCGTTACAATCCTGTTGCTCCCAGGCCTCTCTGGCCATGGATCTAGGCATCTAAGTTTCTGTAATTCAAATTTTTTGGCATGCACTGGCTTGCCGCTGAGTACCCCGCTCGTAACCTGTACTCTGGTACGAACGCGCTATGGCACTAGACCCCTCGTAACGAGAAGATGCTAATCGACGCTGGTACAGAAGAGTAGCTGATAGTTCTAATCACTGAGGGGTGAGTAGAAAAAACATGAGACACAAACTCTTGGTTCTAGGCACTCTCGCAGGATTGGCCGTCACCCTGCCTACTTTGGCGGCAGAGAACTCTGGTTCCGCTACTGCTCCGGCTCCTGGTGCGCTTCGCGGCACCGTGGTATGCCGGGGCGTTGAAAATGTTCCCGTGACCGCCGACGCCGAGCAGGGTCTTCCTATGCAACTGGTCGCACGCCTGAATTGTGGCGATGAAGTGGCCGTTCTCTCGGACTCCGAAGGCTACACCGTGAATATCCGCACAGCCGACGGCAAGGATGGCTATGTCGCGCGGATGTACCTCTCGGAACGTCCTGCGGACTCTGCAAAGGATCGCCGCACGGTCGAAGCTGTCGTCGATAACGGCATCGCCCGCTGGCAGTCTGGCGCTCCTGGCAGCGACCAGTTCTTCAGCGGCGGCTCGGTCGTCGAATCGCTCACGGCAAACGGAATCACTGTCCAGGTTTCTTTGCAGGACACAGGCTGGAAGCTGCGCGCGACCGTTGCGATTGCCAACGAAGGCGCTCAGCCGGTCCACTACAACCCCGCGGGCTTTACGCTGGACGAGTTGAAGCCTCGTCTCCGTACGCTTGCCTATCAGAATCCTAAAGAACTCGCCAAAGCGCTAACTCATCAGGTTTATTGGACGAACTCGAGCGCGACAGCCCCGGCATCGGCAACTTATATGAACGCCGCCTACAAGACCTCGGCGTACGTCCCCGCCACTCCGAACTATCTGGCCGATATTGCTCAACAGGTGCAATCTGCGGTGCTCGCACAAGGGAACGTCGGGCCGAAGGAGAAAGCTTCCGGTGTCGTGTGGTTCGAGCGCGACAAGAGCCCGCAGCAACTTAACTTGAGGATCTTCGTAGGCGATCAGATCTTCGAATTCCCGCTTTCCTTCCCTCAACACTAAACAACAAAGAGGCAGCACCGGCCCAGCCCACGTTCACGCCAGCGTGGGCTACAAAGCGCAAACGCAACCCCGCCCCGGCACTCCGCCACCCCTCGGAGTCCGGGGCTTATTCTTGGCTGCCAGCTCTTCCCTGACTCTTTCTAACGACCGCAATGCATCTCACCATTTCGTCTTCGTTGACTCGCCAAGATCTTGCGAGTATCTTCCCTCCGTAGTAAAGAACCCATCTCCGGAGGTACAAGAAATGGACGCGATATCACGGAGGAAATTCTTCGGATTCGGACTTGGAGCAGCGGCCGCAGCGGGAATAGCTCCTCTCGGCCTAACCCTGCCTGCGCATGCAGCCCCAACCAACCTCGCCATCCAGCCCGAGAATGCAACTGCCTTTTTTGGATCCATCGACAAAGCGCTCGACTTCCAAAACACCATGATGGACGCCTACGCCACAGCCGACACAGTGCGACTGACCCAGAGTTACGCCGACCAGTCCGGCCTCGAATCGACAGCCTTCACCTACGACAACGCCGTCTCCATCCACGCCTACCTGCTGAATGGAAGCCGCGACTCGCTCGCTCGCGCTGAAGTTCTGGGTCAGGGCCTTATCTACGCCCAAGCAACCAACTTCCCTTTCAACGACGGCCGCTTTGCGCAAGCCTATTTCGTCAACACTGCCTCATCCAGCGGCGCCTTCATTACTCCCGCAGCCTTTCCTTTCTTTTTCTACACGAGCGCGGTCGGCGACCAGTCGTGGGCAGGCATGGCGCTGGCGCAGCTCTATCACCGTACCCGCAACAGCGGCTATCTCACCGCAGCTCTCAACGTCGCAAACTGGATCGTCACCAACACCTTCAACACACTCGGGCCCGGCGGCTACTCCTTCGGCGCCAACATCAACCAGTTCAACCAGTCCGTTCCCTCCACCAACGGCAAGTCCACGGAACACAACATCGACACCTACGCGTTCTTCACCATGCTCGATCAGCTCACAAATCACGGCGCCGCCAATAATGGCACGTCCTGGAAGGACCTCGCCGCGCACGCCCTCAGCTTCGTGACCGCCATGTACAATGCCGCGGGTGGCTACTTCTTCACCGGAACGCTCGGTGATCAGATCACGGTCAACCCCTCTCCGATCCCGGAGGATTGTCAGACCTGGTCCTATCTCGCCCTGCTCGACAATCGCTTCAAGCACACCATCGACTGGGCTATCGCCAATCTGCAAGCCACCGATACCGCTGCGTCTCTCAACAGCAGCCTCACCGGAAGCGAGTCCTTCACCGGCATGGTCTTCGACACCGCCAGCCTTGCCCCGACCATCCCCGGTTCCGATCCCAATGCCGTCTGGCTCGAAGGAACCTCGCACACCATCGCCGCGCTCATCGCGCGCTCCGTCGCCGGCGCAGATAATGTGCGTGACCGCGTCCAGGACCTGCGCGCCGCAGTAGAGTTTGTGGATACCTGCGAGAACGCGCAAGCTCAATTGGGAGCAGGACAAACCGTCAACGGCGCCGCCATTCCCCTCGGCCAAGGTCTCGTCGCCTCCACCAGCCTCATGGACACCGGCTTCGGTTATACCTATGGCCCCTCAAAACACATCGGCGCCACCGGCTGGTACCTCATCGCCGCCCGCGGCGGCAACCCCTTCCAGCTAGGCGACCTAACTATTGGCCTGTAGCGCGAAGGAACGCCGCATGGGCGACCGTAACGCGTCAAGCTAATTTTGACTTTGTTTTTTTCCGGGGCTGGCCTTCCCTTGCGCTTTTGCAAAGCGTAGGCCACCTCCTAAGAGGCATATCCGTGGGTCTTGATGCTGTCGTTTATCGGAAAAGAGAACACCTCCAACTCGGACCCGACGACGGAGCTCCGCCGTGTCCGCGAGACTGGCCGTTCTTCACCTCTGATGCGGGAGTTCGTAAGCGCGTTAGGAGAGCTCATTCAAGCCGCGAAAGAAGAAGGCAATCCCATCGTTTTCGAATGAGACTCGCCCTTGAACGAAGACCTTGAACTCGATCCGATCAAAAGGGATCGGATCCCCGGCGAAACGAGGGGACAGGAATGTTTGCCCTACCTACCCACCTCGTTGCCAGCGCCGTTCGCGAGCCCCATCTCCTCGTGTCCGCCGTAGGCGCGGCGCACGTTAACCCAGCCCGCCACGGCTGGAGGGCTCTGCTCACCACTCACTTTCCCTTCAATCCGCGGGCGCCGCGCGAGTTTTGGCCCATTGACGGATGGATTCGACTTCTTCGGCGCGAGTGACGCTGAGCGGGTGCGTCGCGCGAATCTCCGCTTGAAGAATCTCTGTCGTGAGTTGTTGCTTTTGGGCAAACGCCGTGTACAGCCCCGCGACAATCGCTTGCTCGATTTCCGCGCCTGAAAAACCTTCGCTTCCCGCACCCAGCTTCCCCAGATCAAAGCCCGATATTTCGCGCCCGCGCTTTTTCAAATGCAATTCAAAGAGCGCGGCACGAACCTCGGCATTCGGCAAATCCACAAAGAAAATCTCGTCGAAGCGGCCTTTGCGCATCATTTCCGGCGGCAATACCGTGATGTTATTCGACGTCGCCGCCAAAAATACACCGCTCTCTCTGTCCTGCATCCACGTCAGAAGCGTTGCCAGCAGTCGCTGCGACAAGCCTGCGTCCGCGTCCCCGCTCGAACCTGCCGACGCAAACGCTTTCTCGATCTCATCGATCCACAGGACCATCGGCGCTAGCTTCTGCGCCAACTCCAGCGCCTTGTGCAGCTTCTTTTCGCTTTCGCCTACAAACCTGTCGTATAAAGCCCCGGCATCCAGCCGCGCCAGCTCAAATCCCCATTCGCCAGCCACCGCGCGCGCCGCTAAACTCTTGCCGCATCCTTGCACTCCTGTAATCAGGATTCCCTTTGGCGGCACCAGGCCAAAGCGCTGTCCCTCCGGCGTCAACGCGCTCTTGCGCTTCGCAATCCACCCGCGCAAACGCTTTAACCCCGCCACATCGCTAAACGATGCATCGCGCCGCACCGTCTCAATCAATCCGTCGCTCTTCAGTGCCTGACGCTTGGCGTCCAGCACGTCATCCAGCAAACCAGCATCCGCGCGTCCACGAGCAAGGATGCACATCCGCAGCGTGCGCATGGCCTCTTCCTCGGAAAGCCCCGCAAGGTTACGCGCGGCCTGACCGATCCCCGCAAAGTCCAACGACACGGGGATGTTTTGTTCTCGACTTATTTCTGCGACCACACGTTTCACGCCCGGCAGCAACTCCTCCGCCGTTGGCAGTCCCAATGGAAATGGCGCCGCTTCGGCCGCGAGCTCCGCCGGCAATTGCATCGAAGCTGCTGAGATGACGATTGCCCGCCGCACTGTTCGGAACTTCTCCGCCAAGTCCCGCAAGCGGCGGCAAATGCGGTCGTTGTCGCAGTACCTCCCGAAATCCTTTAGCAAGAAGATGGCGTCGCCTTGAATCAAAGGAATATTCGCCAGCGCTTGTTCCGGCTGTTCCGTGTTGTAAATCGCCGCGCCGTGAAATTTCGCTAGACCCGCTGTGACGCTCCATTCATAAAAGGGCACGCCCAATTCCATGGCCACATCCAGCAGCATCTGCTCGAAGCGCTCCTCTTCGGGCGTCTCGACGGTGATGATGGGGTGCCGCGAATTCACCAGCAGCCGCAACTCGTCATGCTTGTTCGCTTTTACCATCGTGCCGCGAGCGCCCCCTCACTCTCCCAACGAATGTCCGATGCTCGTACCCCTCGCTGCCTCGTCCCAATTTTCTATCTTCGAGTTTCCACTTGACAAAAAGTAGTTCCGGATGGGTAATCTTGTGGATTTTTCCCAGTAACACCAGCTTTTTCCTGGCGCTTCTGCTTTTTATCCTCGGCCAATCGACCTAAGCCTTTTGTTCACAACACTTGCGCGTCTTGCACAATTTTAGTGCAAATTAGGGCAATCAAGTCCTTTAGAATGAGCAGTTTCGTAAACCTATAAAAACAATCGACTTTAAGCGCCTTTAGAATGAACATTCCTGCGAAAACCCGGGGGGAGGGTGCTCTTATTGTTAACCAACCCGCCTTATCGAACCGCCTCTCAGTGACTCTCAGTTTCCGCTGTTCGCTCTCACCGGTCGTCACATCACTACCTCTTTACGTCGCTACATCAATCCAAACCTGCGCCTCTATTCACTACTCCCTGTTCACTACTCACTCCCCAACCCGTTTGACAAAGCTCGGCGCCTCGTTTAACGTTAAATGTTTGAGCGATACCCAAAAGGAGCAATAGATGGCCCAGGGACAGGCTACCAAAATCAAGAAGAAGAAAAAGTCGGTTTTAAAGCGTGCGGCGCAATCTCGTCAACGCGCCGATGTGAATCGCGCTAACCGCACCCGGGTCCGCACTTTGATGAGGCGCTTGCGCACCGCGATTACCGCCGGTGACCCCACCGCCGCGGGCAATCTCCTACATCCGACGATGTCCGCGATCGACCAGGCCATCACCAAGGGCGTGCTGCACGAAAACACCGGCAACCGTTACAAGTCGCGCCTCACGCTCGCCTTCAACGGCGTCAAGGACAAGACCGCCAAGTAGAATTCTGAGCTTCAAATCGATTCATCTTGCAGGGGCGGGCCTTGGCCCGCCCTTCTTGTTTTCCATCTCAATTCAAGTCCCAGAACGCCCAGTATCGTTCTTCAATTCATCGTTATCTCACCCCAATGCAACCTCGTTGTAACGCGCGCAGTTCACGCTCTCCACGCCCATTCGGGCGCTCACCACGATCACTCGACAGAGGAGAATGCATGCCATTGAAGAAAACGGTCTCGAAATGCCTCCATGCGCTTCGAGCAGCATTGTTTGCGGTAACTGTGGTTCAGTTCAGCTTGGGAGGACCGCTCGCTGGCTCTCTCCAGGCGCACGATCATGAAAACGGTGGCACGGACACCCCCATCAAGCACGTCATCGTCCTCATCGGCGAAAACCGCAGCTTCGATCATTTGTTTGCAACGTACATCCCCAAGAACGGTGAATCCGTCAAGAATTTGCTGTCCGAGGGAATTATCAATTCCGATGGCACGCCCGGCCCGCACTTCTCGAAAGCAGCTCAATTCCAGGCCGTCGCGCCGTTCAAGACGTCGTACTACTCCAGCCTCGATAGCGATGATAAAGCGCCCTACACCACACTGCCCGAGCCGACTCTAAATTTTTCGCCCAGCCCCGCCACCGGCGAACCGCCGCCATTTCCCACTGCCCTTCTGCCCATCTTGGGAGGGATAGAACCATCGTTGGAAACCGCTGATCTGCCGCTGCTGACTACCGGAGCGTCCGGAGCGCCGCAAACTGCTGAGCTTCCTGACTTCGATTCGCGCATTCAAAATTTCAATAGTCTGCCGAACGGGCCGTTCCCGCTGAAGGGAGCCAATCTCCCCTACGATTCTTACACGGGCGACACCACGCACCGGCTCTACGAGATGTGGCAACAATCGGATTGCAATATCCGCAATGCCACCCGGCAGAACCCCTCGGGTTGCCTGAGCGACCTGTATCCGTTCGTCATCACCAGCTATACCAGCGAACCTGACCCCAACAGCTTCCCCATTGCCAACCAGGTTGACGACAATGGCGGCGGCAATTCCATGGCTTTCTATAACATGCAGGCTGGAGACGTCCCGATTCTCAAGAGCCTCGCCGATCAATACGCTATGAGCGATAATTATCATCAGGCGACCATGGGCGGCACAGCCCACAACCACATCATGCTGGGCAGCGGCGACTCCATCTTCTGGTCCGATGGCAATGGGAATCCAACCATGCCGCCCTCCCATATTGCCAATCCCAATCCGCTTCCTGGCTCAAACAACCAGTACACCGTGGACATCAATTTCGATGGCAATTTCACCGAATGCGCAGCTTCAACTCAGCCTGGTGTCGACCCGATTCGCGACTATCTCGCCACGCTCCCCTATCATCCAAATCCGAGCTGCGAGAAAAACCATTTCTACATGGTCAATAACAACAGCCCGGGCTTTTTGCCCGACGGCACCTTGGACACCAAGGGAATTGCTGGCGGCGGCTCCATTCCGCCCGTCAATAATCGCATGATCGGCGATGCGCTGAATGAAAAAGGCATCTCCTGGGCTTACTACGGCGGAGCCTACAACGCGGCCGTGCAGCTCACGAAGATCAAGGAGGCGGGCGGGTCTACTTCCGATCCGACCATCCTGATCGGTGCGGCTTACTGCAACATTTGCAACTTTGAATCCTATACCAACGCGATCATGGGGAACCCGGCGCAGCGCGCCGCGCACATCAAAGACGCGACGGATTTCTTCGCCGCAGTAGACGACGGCAGTTTGCCAGCAGTCTCCTTCGTAAAGCCAGATGGCTTGCTCGACGGCCACCCGGCGTCATCGAAGCAAGACCTCTTTGAGGGCATGGTCAAGAAAATCATGGACCATCTCACCGCCAACAAGGACCTCTTTGCGTCAACCGTTTTGTTCATCACCATGGACGAAGGCGGCGGCTTCTACGACTCCGGTTACATCCAACCGCTCGACTTCTTCGGCGATGGCCCGCGCATTCCGCTCATCGCCGTTTCACCGTTCACTCGCGGCGGCCATATCAGCCACACTTACGCGGATCACGTTTCGATCCTGAAGTTCATCGAACGGAATTGGGATCTGAAACCGCTCACCGGCCGCAGCCGCGACAACTTCCCCAACCCGAAGAGTGATTGGGACAACCCGTACGTTCCGACGAACAGCCCTGCCATCGGCGATCTGTTCGACTTGTTTGACTTCGATCATCACGACCACAACTAACCGCAATTTCTCACCGCTTGGCAAAAGGGGAATGAAGTTTGTTCAAGTTGGTAGTTGCATGATGGTTTCGCAGCGCGCTGTTGTACAGTTGATCCGTTTTTAACTGGGCGTGAGAGTTTTTCTCTCTCTGCGGCTGTTTCGGCGCACACTTTGCCAGCGGTAGACAGAAGCGACGAAGAAGTTGTTCGGGATCTTTCTTTTTCAATACTTTAGCGGCACGGCGCAGAGCTTTTCATAGATTTGCTGGAAGAGTGCGACATAGGGGTACCCACCGGCCAGCGAGACCCACACCTTGCGCACCGTGATGCGGATCAGCGCGCCGATCTTCAACACCTTGAGCCGAATGGTGGAGCACTGCGCCTGGGCCAACTCCGTTCCTGCCAGTCCCAGTCGCCGTAGCATCTGCAACAACACGTAGGCAATCGAAGAGAAGTACAGTCGCAATTGATTGCTGCGCAGATAGTGCGTGCTGGTGCGATCACTGAACAGCATCAGTTGTTCTTTAATCCGATTCTCCATGTCCCCTCTTCCACAGTAGTGCTCTTCATATAGCGCCTGTGCCGGCCATGATTCTCCGCTCAGAGACGTCACCACGAACCGCGGGTTCTCTCCCTTCTCCAGATGTTCGGCCTTGGCCACCACCCGTCGCGCACGGCTCCAGCTCTCCCGGGTTTGGTAGACGAACTCTTTGAACAACCGGCCGGCGCGTCCGGTCTCTTGGTACCGGGCTTTCGCCTCCCCCATCTCCTTCACGATCTCGGCCTTCAGGCGTTCGTTTTTCGCCAGTCCCAGCAAGTACTCTACGCGGTTCGCTTCACACCAGACCATCAGCTCCTCACGGCAAAATCCCGAATCTCCACGCACCACGATACGCACCAATGGCCATGCGCAACGAATCTGTCCTACGATGCGCTGCAGCTCCTCTACACTTCCCGCTGAGGCATCGATGTTCGACGATCGCAACCGCGCACCCAGCAGGAACTCTCCACAGAAGATGTACAACGGTAGGTAGCAGTAGTGTCCATAGTAGCCATGGAAAAAACGCCCTTCCTGCTTCCCGTGCAGCGGATCGTCGGTGGCGTCCAAATCCAAAATGATTTCTTTCGGCGCCTCCTGGTGGGCTTCGAGGAAGACCTCCACCAGCAGGCGATCCACGGCTCCGTGATCCAACACGATCTTTTTGTAGCGCTCCTTCTGACGGACCGTCTCTTTGGTTAGTTCCAGGCGATTCAGGGTGCTCTTTCCGGCTAAAGCTTCCTTGCCGGGATGCGGCTTCTCGACCAGCACCGCCAGCAAGGGATCGTTCCGCAACTCCTCGTGATCGTTCAGATCTTCGTACCCCAAAGCCAGACCATAGACTCTCTGGGCCACCAACTCCTTCACCGGGTGTTCGATCAGATCGGGATTCCGATAATCGGTGAAGCAGGCGGCAAACTGCTGGAGGATCCCAATGCGCTTCTCGACCTCCCGCAGGAGCAGACCACCACCGTCGCTGGTGATCGCTCCGCCGTCGAACTGCGCGCGGATCTCGCGTCGCTTTTGGGGATGAAATCCGAAGACAAACTGGTTACACTCTGTGGTCATAAGGCTGTTGCTCCTCCTTGGCAGGATTTCTTTCTAGACAAAAGAGTTATGCCATGAAGCAACAGCCTTTTCTATTTAATTATGAGAAATCCGGGCTAAACGTCGCGACTCTCGTCGTTAACAAAAAAGGGGCGGACCGCAGTCCGCCCCTTTTTGTTTTTTAACGAAGTCTTCGCTGAACTCTCTTCTCTATGGTCTCTAGGAACTCTGTGTGAAATCCTTTTCTTTCGGACCTTAACGAGCAGCCGCTTTCGCTGCTCCCGTGGTCAGTTCGGAAACCAAGAATTCCATTACCGTTCGCGCGTCCTTGCCGCTCTTAAGGCGGTCATCCGCTTTTTGTAAAGCACTGAGACCAGCCAGCAATTGCGCCTTGGGAATCTTGCGCGACACTTGAAGTGCAAGCTCGGCTTGTTCGGGACGCATCCCCAGCGCTCGCGCCGCCTGGTAGCCGTTCGTTGCGCCTTTCACTTCGCTGGCTTCGATCAGCTTGCGGTACATCCAAGCCATCGCGCCGACCATCGGCAACGGCTCCTCGCCATCGCGCAGCAAACGATCCAGAAACTCCAGCGCCTTCGCGGATTTCCTCGCCGCCAGCAGGTCTGCCAGCTCCCAGACCGTCGTCGTCTTTTCGGAGATCACCAGGGAGCTGACGTCATTTCTGCTGATGAACTCTTTCTCGCCCGCGTGAGTTGCCAACTTAACGATCTCCGTTTTCAAGCGCATCAAATCCGCCGCCACGAACTCCGCCAAATCTTCCGCCGCGCCTTTTTCAAACTCCACATCTTCTTCGTTCCCAATCGTCCGGGCAAAAGCCACCGCCGCCGCGAGCCGCTGAACGGGGTTCTCCCCGAGCCCACACGACACCACTAGCGTCTTCTCCGCCAGCAACTTACCTAGCCTCATCCGCTGGTCCAGCCCGATCGCTTCCACGACCAGCACTGTGAACGGCGCGGGATTTTCGAGGTATGCACCAAGTTGCGCCACAGTTTCGTCCCGGTTTTTCTCACCGAGCTTTTCAATTGCTTCCGCGTCTTCGAGGAAAACCACCTGCTGGGGCGAAAGCATCGCCATCGTCTGCGCCTGATCCAGCGCTGCTTGCGTCTCGCCGCGGCCTGCGGAGTACCGCGAAACCGCCCATGTACGCGCCGCTTCTGGCACAAACCTCTCGATCAACTGCCTGCGGCACTCGTCCCGCAGATACGGCTCTTCACCGAGCAGCAGCAACGCGGGAATCGTCTTCCCGCGTTCCAACCGCTCCAGCAACTCTTCCGGAGAAACTTGCACCATCACAACTCCTGTAGGCGCCGGGCTTTAGCCCGGCAAATTGATCCTGGACATCCCGCCGCTTCTGGGCTCCCCGACGGGAAGAGGTTTTCGCTAGTAATTGTCCATGACCGCGGCCACCAACCGCGCCGCAAAATCCTGCGCCATCCGGTCCAGCGCCGGGTCTCGCTCTTCAAAAAAACTTTTTAAGGCTGCCGGATCGGTTGTGTCGGCCGAGATTTCATATTCGTTGCGGAACACAAAACTGTCCGAGTGATAAAGCACCTTCTGCGTCGCCCGCTCGGTGAACGTCACTTCGCACTTCACGGTCACAAGCATCGTCGTCGCGCGGCCCGTCGCGGTATCGAACAACAGCGGCACGGATTCCAAACTCATGATCTTGCCTCTCAACACCGCATCGCCATCTTCCGGGTTCGACACCACGCGGTACGACGTCTTTGCCAAAAACTCGTGGACCGTCGCCGCGGTCAGCTTTTGTTCCAACCGGTAGCTCGTCGTTTTGTTCTCCAGAGCCGGAACGGCAATCACGTGAATAGTTTTCGGCAACGCCGAGTTGTGCCCCGCGACGTGATATCCGCACCCGGCGCTGCATAACACTGCAAACATTAGCTCACAAACAATCCGCCGCCTCATGGCACCAACTTCTCTGCCAGCTTCACGGCATTCCACGCCGGCAATCGAATATTATCCGCCGCTCCCCAAAACCACCAACTGCCGGGCTGCAACTGATCGGCTTTCGGTTTCGATAGTTGGACGACCGTTTCGCCAGCCGCACTGATATTGCTCGGTCCTATTCCCGATTCGTCCAGAATCGCGAATCCGCCGCGCTCACATGCGCCGGAAATCCCTTCTATATTTACACTCTCATCAAGTTTGGCGCACGCCGCAAATGTCACGCCATAAAAGACAGGCACATGGACCAATTGCACCGTGGGAAGCACGCCCTCACCCCGAAGACTGGCGCTTATCTCGTTTCGAAGAGTTAATCGCGCGTGGTTCAAATCGAATCGACTCTGAGGGCCAAATCGGTCAAGCGAGTTGAAAGCCACTTGCGCGTCAAAGAGTTCCTTGCCGGGAGTTTGAAACGACAACAGCTGCTTGGTCTGCGTCTCAAGCTCTTCGATGCCGCCCTTACCAGCGGCCGAAACGGGCTGCAATACAGTAACGGCCATGTGCTTGATACCGAGCTCGCGCAACGCAAGAGATAGCCGAACGATCCCTTCTGCTGCGGCGGAAGGCACTGCCGCAAGATGCGGTTTCTCAGGAAGAGTTTGACCGCGAAGTTTCTCGCCCCCCGGATACCAAACGAAAGTATTTGCGAAGCATATCGAATGGCCAGACAGATCTATGATGACTGCACCACTGCGGCTAGCAATCTCGAAGTTCGCGAGCGTAAAATCGGACGAGCCTGTAAAGAAAACGATGAGGGCCTTGTCAAAACTGCCTTCTTCCACGGGTTGAATCACCGCCGGCTCGCCGCCCGCCTCGGTCAAGGTGCCCGCAGCAAGCTCTTCATCCACCAGGCGAAAGTCCGCTCCGGCGAACCGGCTCTCTTCGAGCAAGGAACGTAGCTCCGCCCCGAGAAGCGACGAAGCACCCGCAATCACGATTCGGTTGAATCCCCGTTCAAGCGATGGCATGAATCACACGGTCCGGGAGACCAGGCGATGACGGAAGAAACGCACGATGTGCAAGGCCACGCCCGCAGCCGCATAGGTGCAGGCGAAGATCACCAAGGCATATTCGGAAAATCTCCAGATGACACCGACCAGGAGGCAGACGGCGACCACGGCAAGTGAAGGCTGCTTACGGGTCCAGGGAATGTCTTTGAAACTGTAGTAGCGGATCGTGCTGGTCATCAGCGCGCCTAGCCCGCCCGCCAGCGCGAACCATGCCACTGACCATCGCCACTCATGCAGCGGAACTTTGAACCCATGGACTAGCGCAGCGATCACCCCAGCCGCGGCGGGTGTCGGCATGCCCACAAAATTCTTGGAACCTCCAGGTGCCATACCTTGGACGTTGAATCGCGCCAGCCGCCACGCGCAGCAGATGAGAAACGCAAGGCAAAAAAACCATCCCAATTGGCCGATCAGCTCTACCCGTTGCGAGCCCTGATCAGGCAAGCTGCGCACTCCCCAGGCATACGCCATGACCGCCGGCGCAATGCCGAAACTGACGACATCCGCAAGCGAATCAAATTGCACACCAAATTCCGTGTTCGTTCCTGTCATACGAGCAACGCGTCCATCTAGCGAATCAAATAGAATCGCGAGACCGATGGCTTTCGCCGCATGATCAAAGTCTTCCCATCCGCCCGCAAGCGACGCCACAACCGCATAGTAGCCGCAGAGCAAGTTTGCGCCCGTAAAAAGGCTGGGTAGCAGAAAAATCCCTCGCCTCAATCGCGGATTGCGAATGCGCCTACCCGCAAAGGGCATTTCGTGCTGTTCGATTGGACCCATGACTTAGTTTTGCCGCCCCACCGCGGATACGTTGGCTTCCGCATCTGAGGTTTGGTGATCGCTCAGATTCACGCTTGCTAACTTGGCAGGCCATCGCGCGAGCACGCTGGAGCCGCCTTTTACATTCTCTCCCACTCTAACAAGTATCTCCGCATCCTTTGGCACCCAAACATCCACTCGCGAACCAAATCTCACCAATCCGATTCTCTCGCCTCGGGCCACTCGCTCCCCTTCTTTCTTCCAACTCACTACCCGCTGCGCAATCAATCCTGCGATCTGCTTGAACACCATCTCTCCCGCGTCTGTTGAAAGCGTAAAAACATTCTGCTCGTTTTCCATCGAAGCCCGCTCGCGCATCGCCGCAAGAAACTTGCCCGGCCGGTATTCCATCTTAGTGATAACACCCGCCGCGGGCGCTCGATTCACGTGTACGTTCCAGACTGCCAGAAAAATGCTGATGCGCTTCCCGGGCCGTCCCGCATCTTCCTCTTCCGTTACGACCACAACCCGCCCGTCTCCCGGTGAAACGATCGCCCCAGGTTCGGCTGGAATCACACGCTCCGGATCACGGAAAAACGAAAAGACAAAAATCGCCAGACACACAAAAACGACCGCGGCAATCGTCCACTGCGCCAAATACGCCGCGCCGCCCAGCACCAGAAGCGGCAGCCCGAAGTAATAGCCCTCTTTAACCATGCCTCTGAGAATATACCTCATCAGCGTCGCCCGCAGTGTGAACTCCGCGAGCAAGCAGGGCCATTCTACGACAGAATTTTCGGGATAGGCGGGCGTTATTGGGTGTACTGCGCCCGCGCACGTTGGATACGCAGGGCAATCCGCTCCATCTCATCTTTGCAGTGGAGCTTCATCTTCTTTAGCTTGATTTCTTCCAGGAGGTCTTCCGAACTGAGGAAACTAGAGGTAGAGATCCGGTGCAGTTCTGCTTCGTATTTCGAGTGCTGCTCGGCCAGACGCTGATAGTCGGCGTCTGTGTCGAGGAGTATGTCCCGAGGTGCCCGCTGTGCTGTTGCCATGCGTCCTCCTGACACTGCGCGAATTGGATTGTGAATACTACATGAACGAAAGATAGCACTCGGAATGGCGGCGTCAAGAGGGAACTCTTAGGAATTTGGTCCTAGCCTGTGAGTTTCTTTTCCATGGTAATGGCCGCTTCCTCGGGGTCCCGGTAGTAAATCTTCCGGCGGCCAATCTTGGAAAAGCCCAACCTTTCGTAGAAGGCTATCGCTCCGAGATTGGATTCCCTCACCTCCAAAAAGACGCGCTCCACGCCTCTGGACCGCATGTGCTCAACCGCGGTAGCAACAAGGGCTCCGCCATCTCCCTGCCGCCTGTACTTTGGCATCACGGCCAAATTGAACACTTCCGCTTCGTTTGCAGCTTCTCTACCCATCAGAAATCCGGTCACTTCTCCCGTGCGCTCGCTGACAAACGCGAGGGGGCCTGCCCACTCCGCCGAGCGCTCGTAGGAATCCTTCGTCAAAGCCCCAGCTTGGGGAGATTGCTTGAAGATCTCCCTGACAGCATTGGCGTCTCCAGCCCGAAAGCGCCGAACTGTGCAAGCAGCCCCGGGGCGCTTGGTTTCAGCGGCCACTGCCCGTCGCACCCTTCCAAAAAGTCTCTGCGTCTGGCCGCCGGATGTATTCCGCGTCAAGAGCCAGCGCGTCGACTAGTCGACCCTCGCGCGCCCGCTGAAGCCCAATCTTTCCAATCATCGGCGCAAGCACACTCGAACTAACCTCGATTCTATGACCCTCATTTGCGAGCTTTTGCCACGCTTCCAGCGCTGTAACTTTAGCCGGGTCTGTCGAAATCCAGCTCACGCTCTGATTCACCGAGCGCTCATTTACCCAATCGACGAATTCTGTGGGTGCCGCAGCCATTTCGTGTTCCACCAATCTCAGACCTGCCCCCTCTCGCCGATACAAACCCCCAAAAACCTGATCCCGGCGTGCATCCGCGAAGGCCGCCACGTACTGGGAGCCTTCCGCCGCCTGCGCAGCCATTGCTTCTAGCCTCGATACACTAGCTATTTTCTTCCCCAATGCCTCGCTCCACGCCTTCACGGTCGTCAAACCGATCCGTACTCCAGTGAACGATCCAGGTCCCGATGCAACTGCAAACACATCTACTTCCATGAGCTCCAGCCCGGAGGCCCGCAACCCTGCCTCGGCGGTCGGCAACACCCAGGACGAATAATCCTCCGTTCCCTGGTGTGCGATTACCGTTAAAGTC
Source organism: uncultured Acidobacteriota bacterium (assembly GCA_963833345.1). Lineage (GTDB taxonomy): Bacteria > Acidobacteriota > Terriglobia > Acidiferrales > UBA7541 > Acidiferrum. Next base: position 1,332,103 of record CAWHXI010000002.1, read on the forward strand.
TCTTCATCCCGCAGAACGGCCAGACTTCCCTGCGAATCGCATGTATCTAGCGCCAGTAGAATCACGCGGGCATTCTACCGCACAGAGGCTGCACTTTCCGAAGTCACACCCCTTTAACACGCCACAACTATGTCTGAAACACTTGTTTCAGCCCGGTTTTCTCGCGAACCGTACAATTTCTCACTCACTACCAATTCTTCTCGTTGCAAACTGCCCTAGCAATTCAACTGCCAAATGCAAATCTAATTTTCCCTAACCTTATGATTCCACAGGATATATCTTGACTCTTGCAACACACACATTTAAACTCTGTAAGTATCTCAGGGGGCATCTCGATCCATGGACTACAAAATCGGTGACAAGGTCGTTTACCCGAACCACGGCGTCGGACTTGTAGAACAGATTAGTTACGGTGTCTTGAATGGCAGGACTGAGCGTTACTTCATGATTCGCATCGTTTCCAGCGGCCTGCGCGTCATGGTTCCACAATCAAACGCAGAAACCGTTGGCCTTCGTTCCGTGATTCGTTCCACGGAATCCACCAAAGTCCTTGGCTTCCTCGAAAAGGGCAAGCTCAACTCTCACCACGACTGGAAACATCGCTTCAAGGAAAACTCCGAGCGAATGCGCACGGGGTCCCTCCTAGAAGTCGCCGTCGTCCTCAAGAGTCTCGTTTCCCTTAGCCGCAGCAAGCCCCTCTCCTTCCGCGAAAAGAAAATGCTGGAGCGCGCGAAGTATCTCCTGGTCAGTGAAATGGCCACCTCGCGCAACACCACTGCGGAAAGCGCCGAAGCCATCGTCGTCAAGTCCCTGGCTAAAGCTAAGCTCCAATTCCCAGTAATGACCGAAAAGTTCGAATAGCCTACGCGCCGCAGCCAGGGCGCGTTTTTAATTTCCGGCGGGCAACTTCGGTTGCCCGCTTTTTCTTTTCCGGACAAGCCTATTCCATCTCGGCCTTCTCTTCTCAGGCTCTTATAAGCTTCGGCGTTTAGTTCGTTGGCCTCCCTTACAGCATAGCCCGTTACAAATCTGCAATCACCAAATGAACGAAACGTCGCACCCTACAATATCGTCAAACAATTGAAGCCGCGAGCAGAGTCCCCCCGCTGCTCCTTCACGGATTCTCAATGAGCCCTCCTTTCCGTACTATGGGAGGCAGGCTCGGGAGATAACCATGAAACACAGTCTTTCCTTCGCTGTCCTTCTCCTCTTTGCCACTTCCGCACAAGCGCAACATTCCCACCAGCCCGCCGCAAACGGCAGCAGCTCTACAGGCTACGGGTATGGCCAAGGAGGTTGGGGTAGTGGGTGGGGATCGAGCAGCTTCGGCTCTCGTGGCCACATCGTGGCCTACGAACCTCCCCGAGAGTACTCCATCGGCTACGCTAAAAACGATGGCCCCTTCGTTCCCTCAACTTATATGAATTACGAGGACGCTCTTGCCCTCGGCCAGCAACAACTCGCCGCCGAGAAAGCCGACCCGAGCGACTCAGGCCCGTCACTCGGAGACGCAGCCCGCGCCTTCAGAGCCGGCAAAGTCCCCACTCTTCGTCTACAATCCCGCGTGCTTCAAGACAATTCCGGCAATCTCGAGGTCTGCAATCTCAACGGCAACAATTGCCATCGCCCCTGACGTATTCGCTTCTCCTTGCTTTTGAGAGCCCTTTTCTTCTGCCCGGGAGCAGTGACTTCAATTCAAGGGGTAAACGATACGAGGAAAGTGAAGTTCGATACCGTCAGTCTTCTTTTTTTTCAAACCCGGGACTAGCTTGATTTCTATCAAGTCCTGTCTCCCCATCGCTGGCAACGAAACTCTAAGACGATAGGGCTCCGCGATCCACGCGTACCAGAATTCGAAGTCAGGTTCCCAGATTCCCAAGATCCGTCCGTCGCGCATTGGTTCCAACAATATTGAATAACCCGTTGCGGCTGAGAGACGTTCCAACGCTGGAGGTTGGGGTGTGCGAGCAAAACTGATCCCGAAAAATCTCAATTTCTCTCGGACAAATGCCCCAGACAGGTCTTCCATCGTGGCCTTGCTGCCAGAATCTTCCAGTCGTCCGAAGAGGATCACTACATCCCCAAATTGCGGTGGGTCGAGGTTTTTGGCAGCCGCTAGGAGTGTGTCATAGATTCTTGTGCCTGGCTCGGTCGTCGGGGGACGCACGGCGCATAATTTTTCCAGATACCGTTTTGTTTCGCTCGGTGATATGAACTTGGCTGTCGGGGCGTCACTCCCCACCAGTAGCACCGTGAATCTATCTTTGCTACGTGCATATCCTAGAAGAGCCTTCGCCACATAAATGTTCTCATCGTATTCGTCCTTGGGGACGGGCTTGCCGGCATCGAGAACAAGAACCACCCGTTTCGGCCCATTCTCGATCAAAACGCTTTCAACCTGAGCGGCCACTCCTCCGACTTGCACCTGGAAATTGTCTGGGCCGAAATCCTGTGCCAATTCTTGTTTTGTTACATCATGAGGCACGAAATAAGTAACCACTCGCGTCAGTACGACCGGTGCATCGAACGACTCGTTGGAAGGTTGCTGCGCGAATAATCCTGCAGAGGTTGCGAAGAAGAGCAAAAGTGAGAGAAGTATTGGTGAGAACCTTTTGTCCTCCATCTGCCCTCCTAAAAAAGGCAAGCGACGCCGACTCTCGTCTCACTCTACGTGGGACGCGTTGCGCTTCGTCGGGGTTTCGATTGATTTTCAATGGAGGTTACTCGCCTCTGTAGTTATAGGCTCAGCAAAATGCAGCAATCGTGACGCCCGCATCGCGCAAAACTCGCGCTACTTCTGCCGCTATCGCCACAGCTCCCGGCGTATCGCCATGAATACAAATCGTCTGCGGGGCAACCGCAACGTCACTTCCGTCGCTCGCCTTCACGACCCCTCGTTCAACCATTCCCAGAGCCTGCCGCGCGGCTTGCTCAGGATCGCGGATCAAAGCATCCCCAAATTTTCTCGAGCGCAGTGTCCCGTCCGGCTCATACCGGCGATCCGCGAACGCTTCCGCCGCAACGGCAAATCCCGCCTCCCGAAAAACTTCCAGCATCGGCGAACCCGCGAGGCCCACAAGGACCACGTCGCGCCTCCATCGAGCTACACCGTCGGCAATCGCCCGAGCAAGCTCACGGTTTCGCACCGCCTGGTTGTAAAGCGCTCCGTGCGGCTTCACGTGCACGACCTGCGCCCCGCACGTCTGTGCAACTTGCGCCAAGGCACGGACCTGCTCGGAGACAGACTCGGCAACCTCGTTCGGAGCCATCTTCAACTCGAGGCGCCCGAAATTTTCGCGATCCGGATACCCCGGATGCGCGCCAACCGCGATGCCGTATCGTAGCGCCTGCTCAATCGTTAAGCGCATCGTTTCTTCATTGCCCGCATGCCCGCCGCACGCCACGTTTGCCGACGTAATCGACCGCATGAGAGCCTCTTGCGTGCCGTTGACAATAGCCTCACGCATCTCGCCCATGTCGCAATTCAAATCAATCTTTAGCTCACGGCTACTCACTCGAGGATCAACTCCTTCGCCCCCAGCAATTTCTGCTGCTTCAGGAAAAGAACCCGCGCCGTTTCCATGTCTACCAATTCGAAGCGAATTTCATCCCGAGGTCGAAGCTGACCCAGGCTGCTCATATCCGCGGAAATCACATTCGCAATTTTTGGATAGCCCCCGGTTGTCTGCTGCTCCACGAACAAAATAATTGGCAATCCCGAGGCGGGGATCTGCACGGCTCCCAAGGAAACCCCCTCGGAAATCATCTCTCCACCGGCCTCCGCCGGAATGGGCGCGCCTTCGAGCCGCAATCCCATGCGATTCGATTCCTCCGCAACACCATACGCGGTCCTGTAAAAAACTTCTCGCGCTACTTCCGAAAACCAATCGCTCTGTGGTCCCGCTGTGACGCGCAATGTTTTCCGCGGTGCCAACTTCTCCAGCGCCCTAGTGGCCACTTTCCTCCTTCGAAAAGTCCGAAACCCACCGCCGGCAGTTCCAATCTTGAGCACATCCCCTTTGCGCAGTGCCCGTCCTTCAAAACCACCCAGCCCGCTCAACAAGTGCGTGGACGCACTTCCCAAGAACATTTTCACAACAAGGCCGCCCCGCACACACAAATAACAGCGCGCTCCAGTATGCGTCGCTTCCAATCGCAACGTCTGCCCGGCCTGAACCTCCGCCGAACTCCAAGGATCGACGCGCTCATGGTCCAGCGTCGCGCTAAAATCAGCCCCGGTCAGGGCGATCTCCGCGCGCTCCGGAAAAACAAACGTCCCGCCAAGCAGCGTCATTTCCAAACCGGCCGCGCGCTCCGTGTTCCCGACCAATCGATTCCCAATGCGCAGCGCAACAGGGTCAGCCGCACCCGAAGCAGAAACGCCCATCGGCCCAAAGCTTTCTCGCCCCAAATCCTGGACAGTAGTCAGCAATCCCGGAGAACGCACCTCAATCAAGCTCATGCCTTCTCCAACCTCGCAAACTGTTCCCGCGAAATAGGCACAAACTGCACGCGATCTCCAATCGCAAGCAAACTCTTCTCCACCCTCTCCGGCTGAAACATCTTGACTGGCGTGCGCCCCAGCAATCTCCACCCGCCCGGCGTGGCAACCGGATACACCCCGGTCTGTCTTCCCGCAATCCCCACGCTCCCCACCGAAACGCTTCGCCGCGGTGTAGCCAATCGCGGCGTCACCAACTCTTCCGCCACATCCCCGAGATACGCGAACCCCGGCACAAACCCCAAAAAGTAAACAAGGTAGGTCGCCGAAGCGTGCAGCTCGATGGCCCGCTCAATCGTCATCCCGTGCAACTCAGCTACATCCTTCAGGTCCGGCCCAAACTCCCCGCCATAACAAACCTCTATTTCCACAACGCGCGGCTCGGGAAGGGCCAATCTTCCCATGCGCTCGACGTATCCACGCAAAATCTCTTCCAACTCTTCATGCCGCAACTTCGTCGCATCGAATTTCACGAGCAACGAACAATACGCGGGATGCAGATTTCTCACTCCAGCGATCGGCTCCAATTCCATTAACCGCAAGAGCCTCCGCACCTGCTCGTGCGTCTCAATTGTGATTTGATTTTGTAGGTGCGTGGCTTTAGCCCCGCTCTTCTTGACCGCCAGATCGAAATAAACGATCAGTGCCTGATCACTGGCAATCTGAAATCGCACGCCGCAGCTCGCAGAAGTCCCCATCGCCGCAGAAGTATACCCCACGCCGCACGGCGCTTACTCCACGGCCCCATGCTCTCGCAAAAACGCCACGGTCTTGTTGAGTTGCGTCTTGTGTTCATCCCCAGGAAACCTCAGCGCGTAGCCGAGCGGCGTACACTCCACAACTTCACCCGGCCGCTCGTAATGCCCCGGAAGTTTCACACGCACAGATAAGTCAGCACCGCGCTCCACCAATAACTGCATCGTTGGCAAGCCACCGTCAAAAAACTGCGTCACCGCGTGAAAGATCGGCGTCTGACCTCCGACGCCGTCCTCATCCACAACAGCCCGGGCATTGACGTCCGCTCCGCGTTCCAGCAACAGCTCCGCGGCTTCCAAGTTGCCGTACTCCGCCGCCACATGAAGCAGCGTCGCTCCTCTCAGCTTGAGGAGTCGCGCGCCGGTAGTGCCAAAGTCCAGTTCGAGGAATTGCCGGTACACCAACGTGCGATCCGCATCCAAATGCTTCTTCAGAAGATCGATCCGCCCGCGAAGCAAGTCCAGCACAGGTGGCACGTCGAACTTCGTGACGCCGCCAGCCTCAACAAGAATGTCCATGCACTCGCCGAGCCGCGCCGAACGCCCATACGTCCCGATAACATAATCCAGCGCGGTGCCGGGATATTTGCGGCCTTCGCGCGCGGAGTTGGGGTTTGCGCCGTGCTGCAGCAGCCACTTGATGGCCTCAGGCTGCACCGTCTCGCAAGGCGCGAAAAGAATCGGGAAGTATCCGTTCCACTCCGCATTCACATCCGCTCCATGAGCCACAAGTAATTCCATCATCGGTATGCGATGCCCAAACAACGCAGCGCGCATCAGTGGACCGTCGCCTCCTTGATGCACATCCGATCCGTTTTCGATCATCCACTCGGCCATCGCCAATCTCGTCGGACTTGGCGCCTCCCACGGCACGCGGCATTCGGCCACCCACGTGAGCGGCCCGTTCTTGTTATATCCAAGCGGCGCCCGATGCAGCGCAGGATTGCCCGTCATCATGCTCTTCACGCGCTCAAGGTCATTGCTGTCAATCGCAAGCTTAAGTTGCCCAATCTCCTCAAGCGAATCCACGTGTTCCTTCAACTTCGGCCAGCTCGCAAATCCATAAAGTCGCGCGATTTTGAACTGCGCAGCCGTGAGCGATTCAGCTTCACCAGCCTTCACCAAGTCTTTCGCTTGATCCTTCAAATGGCGGAGATTCGGACGTTCAGGAAGCGGATGCGGCGCGTCCTCGGAATGGGTCGGCATAGCGACCTCCTTTCGCTAAATCGCCCGTAGTCCGCACATCGGGCCGAAAGAAGGTTCGCAAAATTCGATTTGAAGCAGGTGGGCTTCTACCCTTTCCGCGGACCGGATGCGTCCTCAACGCGCCCGAATTCTACCACAGAGTTCACAGGAACTTTACAAGCGCTTCTGTCGTCTCCTTGGGCTTTTCTTCCAACACCCAATGCCCGCAATCTCTGAGCACGACCATCGTCGCATTCGTCGCCACGAGCTTCATCTGCTCGCCAAGCACTGTTCCATTCGCCTTCTCGCCGCCAATCGCCAGCACTGGCATGGTCAGCTTCGTCTTCGACAGCTCGGCGAAATCTTTGGCAGCCTGCTGAAACGAAACGAAGTACTCCCAGCCCGCATGCATTCGTCCAGGACGCGCATACGCCGCCGTGTAAGCGATGCGATCCGCTTCCGGCAGTGAGTGATTTTTGTCCGCGGCAAAATCATTCCAGAAGTAATCAAAATACGTCCTCTCACGCCCACGCACCAATGCCTCCGGCGTCGGCCCATTAAACCGGAAGTGCCAAATCCCCGGATTGTTGTACACATCCTCCCATCCCGCCACGCCAGGCAGAAACGCATCCATTACCGCGAGCTTTTCTGTCTCTGCCGGAAACTGCGCGGCATACGCATACGCCACCATCAACCCAATGTCGTGCCCAACCACTCTCGCCTTTTCAATTCCCAATGATTTAGCAAGTCCGTGGATGCTGATGGCCGCCGACTTCATGTCCAAGCCGTTCTTAGGAATCTGCGAGTCTCCAATCCCAGGCAAGTCCGGCGCAATCACGGTAAATTTCTCCGCCAGCAGCGGCATAATCGGCCGCCACATCCGCGACGTCTGCGTATAGCCGTGCAGCAAAATCACCGCCGGCCCGTGCCCGGCTTTCAGATAATGCAGCTTGATGCCATCCACTACTGCGCTCTGCGAAGCAATGGCCGCATCCGCAGGGTTCGCCTGTGCCGAATCCGCCGCGAAAAGCAGTGCCAATCCGATCCCAGCCAAGCCAGCACAAACCTTAACCATCCATTTCATAGTTTCTCCTGGTTAGGGCACACAACCACCATACCCATGGCTTTTCCTTAGAGTTTTTTCGCACACAAATGACCACAAAAAGTATCTCAAGCGGCCTTTCAATGGTCACAAATTCAGGCAGTCGTGTTAGGCCTGGGTCTCCCCTGTGTACTCAGCACCCTCTATGTAGTTCTTTACGCCAGCGCCAAGCTCGGATCCGCATTGAGCGACGCATCACCAAATACACCTGCCTGAAATTTCTCATACGCTGCCGCCGCAATCATCGCCGCGTTGTCCGTCGAAAGCGCCCGGCTCGGAAAAAACACTTCGAGCCCCTTGTTCTTTCCTCGCTCTTCAAACGTCGTGCGCAACTGGCTGTTCGCCGCCACTCCACCCGAAACCAGCACGCTCTCCACCGACAACTCTTCCGCGGCCATCATCGTGCGCTCCACCAAATCGCGCACCACTGCGTTCTGAAACTCGCGCACCAATGCCAGGGTTTGTGGCGAGCAAAGCGGCAGCAATTGCTCAAATTTCCGTTCACTGCGCTGCAGAGCCTCTTCCCGCCTTCGAATCTCCCCGGCATATTCCGGATGCTCGCGCACGTGATACAACACCGCCGTCTTCAAGCCGCTGAAACTGAAATCCAACGGGTTTCCGCGCGTTTTCGTCGGACCGAATTTCACGGGAGCAGGCGCACCATCCGAAACCGCCGCCAATCGATCCAGAATCGGCCCGCCCGGATACCCCAGCCCCAGCAGCTTCGCCACTTTGTCGTACGCTTCGCCCGCCGCATCGTCGCGCGTTTGCCCGATTTTTCGATAACGCAAAAGCCCGTCTAACTCTCCCGCTTTCACCTCATACAAAACCGTATGCCCGCCTGAAACAATCAAACATACCGCCGGCAATTTCGCCAAGCGCCCTGCCCTATGCGCCTCCAAAAAAACCGCGTGAACGTGCCCCGCCAGATGATTCACCCCCACAAGAGGCTTCCCCAGCGCCTCTGCCAAAGTTTTTCCATACGTGATCCCCACGAGCAACGCTCCAACCAGCCCCGGCCCTTGCGTCACACCTATCGCATCAACATCGGCAAGCAGCATCCCCGCCTGCGCCAGCGCTTCTCGCACCACAGGCACGATCTGCCGCAAATGTTCGCGCGAAGCCAACTCCGGCACCACGCCGCCATACTTCCTGTGGATATCAATCTGCGAAGCCACAACGCTGGACAAAATCTCGCGGCCGTCGGCCACCACCGCCGCCGCCGTCTCATCGCACGACGATTCAATCCCCAAAATACGCGTCATTTTAGAAACTCACCGAACGAAATTACAATTTTAAATGCTTCAAGTATTCGCGGAAGGGGGCGCCCAACTCTTCGTTCTGCAGTGCGATTTCGACCGTCGCTTTCAGAAATCCCAGCTTGTCGCCCGCATCGTAGGATATTCCTTCGTAGATATACGCCCAGAGACCGTGCTCCTGCGCCAGAATGCGCAGCGCGTCCGTCAGCTGAATTTCATTTCCCGCCCCGGGCTTGGTGCGCTCCAGGCAATCGAAAATCTGTGGCGGCAAAACATAGCGCCCCGTGATGGCGAGGTTTGACGGCGCATTCTCCGGCTTTGGTTTTTCCACCAAGTCGTGGATCCTCAGAAGCCGCGCACCAAATGGCGGTTGCGGAGCGGCTTCTCCGTCCACGATGCCATAAAGATGTGTTTTCTCCCGCGGTACTTCTTCCACGGCAATCGCACCCACGCCAGTCGCCGCGTAGACATCAATGAGCTGCTTTGTAGCTGGATTCTTTCCCGGAATCAGCACATCGCCAAGCAAGACTGCGAACGGCTCGTCTCCCACAAGATCTTTTGCCACCAGTACTGCATGCCCGAGCCCTAGCGGTTCCTTCTGCCGCGTGTAACTCACCTGCACCATGTCGCTGATTCGCCGAACCATCGCCGCCTGCTCCGGTTTCCCTTTTTCTTCCAGGAACCTCTCAAGGGTGGGTGCGTGGTCAAAATGATCCTCGATCGAATTCTTTCCTTTCCCCGTTACGATGATGATGTGTTCGATTCCCGAGGCCACGCACTCTTCCACCACGTACTGAATCTGCGGCTTGTCCACAACCGTCAGCATCTCTTTGGGTTGGGCTTTGGTTGCGGGCAAAAAGCGCGTGCCGAGACCGGCGGCAGGCAGCACGGCCTTGCGAACTTTGCGTATCGCACTCGTCGGTTGTGGCAGGTCAGCCATGCGTTTCCTCGCTATGGTTATTTTTTCTTCGCGGGCTTTTTTTCTTTTGAGGAACTTTCCTTGGAACTCGTTTCTTTCGTCGCAGAATCTTTGCTGGAGGCCTCCTTGCTGCCGCCATCTTTGGAGTCTTTCGCGCCGCTCTCCTTGCCGGCGCTGTCCTTGACGCCGCTATCTTTGTTGTCGCTGGAGGTCTTTTCTTTGCTGCCGCCGTCCTGAGATTTTCCAGCGTAGTCCGTCACATACCAACCCGAGCCCTTGAACTTGATCGCCGGCGCAGTGATCACCGACTCTACTTTCCCGCCGCAGTGCGGGCACTTCTTCAGGTGCGGACCAGCCACCGGCTCGATCTTCTCCGTGTGGCGCCCGCACTTCAGGCACTTGTATTCGTACAGTGGCACAGCCGCTCCCTCCGCTCTGTCTCCAAACAAAAAAGTATAGCATGCGTCACAAAATGTCTCCGCAGCGCGTGCTAGACTCAAATGCATGAGCGGACGAGCAGCCACCAATGACGAAAAAGCTTTGGGCTGCCTGTACCTTGTTGGCACGCCCATCGGCAATCTGGAGGACATCACCCTCCGTGCCTTGCGCATCCTCAAGGAAGTCGACCAGATCGCCTGCGAAGACACGCGTCACACCCAAAAGCTTCTCAGCCACTACGAAATTCGCAAACCGCTCATCAGCTACCACGAGCACAACGAGATGACGCGCGCGCCCGAACTGCTCATCTCTCTCGAACAAGGCGCGAAAATCGCGCTCGTCAGCGACGCCGGCATGCCGCTGGTTTCCGATCCCGGCCATCGCCTGGTCACTCTCTGCCTCCGCCACCATGTCCCCGTGGTTCCCATCCCCGGACCATCAGCGCTTCTCGCGTCGCTAGCCGCGAGCGGCCTGCCCAACGAAGAATTCCTCTTCGTCGGCTTTCTTCCTAATCGCAGCGGCGAACGCCGCCGCGCCCTCGAGCGCCTGCGCATCGAGGATCGGACCATCATTCTTTACGAAGCCCCACACCGCATCACCGAGTGTGTCGCCGACGCCCGCGAAGTTCTCGGCAACCGCACCGCCTGTATCGCCCGCGAGGTCACCAAGCTCCACGAAGAATTTCGCCGCGGCAAGCTCTCGGAGCTTTTCGCCTCGCTCGAAGAACGCCCCGCCAAAGGCGAAATCACGCTCCTCATTGGCCCCGAAGATCCCGCCGACGCGCGTACTCCGGCGAACTCCATGCAAAGCCTCGCCGAGCGCGTCGAAGAACTCATCCACCAAGCCAAACTCGACCGCAAAGAAGCCTTAAAGCTCGCCGCCAAAGAGCGCGGCCTGACGCGCCGCGAAGCCTACGACAAAATGGTCATCGCCCGAGAACCCGAACAAAGAGGCGAGTAACCCCGCGTGAATGGCCAAGCAAAAGCGGAGGGCCTAGTGTCGGGTTTCAGCGTGCCCTCTGCTGAATGAGCTCAGAAACTACATTGACGAAATCTGTGAAAACCTTAATAAGGGGATACATTTTTTGTAATTTCTGACCGAATAGCCCCTCAAACCAAGCCGAAATGCTCCGTTGACAGAATTTCTTCGCAAAGTTGTCCACTACCGCACAGTATTTTCGCAGGCGAAGCAGCACACTGTGGGTCTCGCAGTTTTTCGAAGGAGACTCATGCACAAGCTTTCAAGAATTACATTGGGATTAGCAATCACGCTTGGCGCTTCAGTTTACGGCCAAGCACAAACGCAAACGCCGGCGCACGCGGGCGACCCCACACCAACATACCGAATCACCGTCGTGAGTCGCACGGCTCGCGCCGTAAGTTATAAACACCGCAGCGGCTCAACACACGTTGATTTTCAAGGCACCGACCTAATGCCCAGTGCACGAGGCGAGGCCAAAGTAGAGAGCAAGCGCGGTGTCCTCGCCATCGAAGCGGAATTCTCCGATCTCGACAGGCCTACCGCATTCGGCACCGAATATCTGACCTTTGTCATGTGGGCCATTTCACCTGAAGGCAGCTCCGTGAATCTCGGTGAAGTCTTGGTGGGCGACAACCGCCGCAGCAAGCTCGAAGTGACGACCGATCTTCAGGCTTTCGCTCTGATCGTCACTGCGGAGCCTTATTACGCGGTGCGACGCCCCAGCAATGCCGTCATCATGGAGAACGTCATTCGCCAGGACACTAAGGGCACGACGCAAGCCGTCGACGCCAAGTTCGAACTGATCGATCGCGGCGGCTACATCCCCACAGGCTATACCATCGACCCAGTCGTCTTGGACGCCAAGTTGCCGCTCGAATTTTTTGAAGCGCGCAATGCCGTGCGCATCGCAAAGGCCGCAGGAGCCGAGCGATATGCAGGCCCAAGCTACGAAAATGCCATGCGCCAGATGAAAGAAGCCGATGCGCTGGCCACCAGCCGGCACGGAGACAAGAAAACGCTGATTTCCGTTTCACGCCAAACCGTGCAGACCGCGGAAGATGCGCGCGAAATCGCAGCCAAGCGCATCGCCTCCGATCGCGCTGACAACGAACGCAACGCCTCAGCCGGACGTGAAGCGAACGCCAACGCCGCCACAGCTGATGCCGTTCGCGACCGCGACGAAGCCGACCGCAAGAAGCACGAAGCGGAAGTCGCCGCCCGCCAAGCTCAGGGCGCCCAAGCCAGTGCCGAAGCTGACTCTGACCGCAATCGAGCCGCAGCCGCCTCTTCGGATCTGCAAGCTCAACAAGCCATCCACGATCGGGAAGAACTTCGCGCAAAGCTGCTTCAGCAGTTCAACCTGATTCTCGAGACTCGCGACACAGCTCGCGGACTAGTTGTGAACATGTCCGATGTGCTCTTCGACAGCGGCCAGTTTACGTTGCGGCCGATGGCACGCGAGAAGCTTGCGAAAATCTCCGGCATCGTGCTGGCCTATCCGACGCTGCTGCTTGCGGTCGAAGGCAACACCGATAGCGTGGGAACCGAAGAGTTCAACCAGACCCTCTCGGAGAAGCGCGCCGAAAGTGTCCGGTCATATCTCACCAAGCAAGGCGTGCCGGAAGCGTCGACGACTGCCGAAGGATTCGGCAAGACTCGCCCCATCGCCTCCAACGATACGGCGGATGGCCGCCAGCAAAACAGGCGCGTCGAGCTGATCGTTTCTGGCGAAGTGATCGGGACAAAGGTCGTTTCGATCGTGGTCCTGCCAGTCAGCGCGTCCTCAACGCCCCGCTAATCGCACCGCAGAAGCAAGAAAAGCCGGCTCGTCTTGAGCCGGCTTTTTCTTGTGCGTTGAACTTCTGAGACGCCGCGTCTATCCCGTCGTTGACGGAACCGCCGGCGAGCATTACAGGGCTACGTAACTCAAGCCGCCGGGTCCTTCTGGCGCGTGGCTTTGACGCCCGAGAGAATACCAGCTCCAAGGAGCACGATCGCACCAACGGCAATCCAATGTGCGGGCACATGCAAGAGGAAGGCGCCGTAAATCAGGCCAATGGTTAAAATGGCGAAGCCAATGGCGTAGATTCCGAATGACATGGTGGTTCCTTTCTGTTGCGCGGATCGGGATATCATTCGAGAACTTACCATACCCAATGGCGAGAGATGCTTTAAAAACCAAGGCCGCTCACCACGCTGTTGTGCGCGGAGGAAGCGGCCTCGGTCAGATGATCGGCGATCGCACTACCTATTGTCGGGATGGTGGTGGCGCCAATTCCAGTAATCGCTCTGCTGTTTGCTGGTCGTGAGGTGGAACTCGCGATAATCTCGGTGCCTTTCGCCGAGATAAACGCGGTAGGAACGGTCTTCGCCTTCATTCCACGTGTGGTAGTCATGATGGTTGCGATCGTAGTAGCGGGTATGATCGCCGCCGGTGGTAACTACCACCTCCTGGGCAGCGGCCTTGTGCGCTGCCGAGGCCGTGAGCGCGGCTGTCAGAAAAAGAAAACTCAGATATTTGGTTGCTGTATGCAAGTGATCCTCCGTTATCGCGAACTCCAATGTTGGAATTCTCGCTTGTAGCAAGTATGCGCGGAGGCGCTTTCGGAATCTGTACGATAGCGGACACTATCAGCAGTCTGCGAATGGTTGAGCGCGAACTTGCCGCTAAACGGTGCGCTTGATAGGAGACCTTTAGGGCGCGTGCGGCAACATGTGCCACTTCGAAACAAGAAGCGGAACCAAGCGGCGAAACCAGCGAAAAATCGAAGAGATTAAACGATCTCCCGCGCCACAATGGCACACGCAAGGGCCGCAGCGGGCCGTTGCAGAGCAGTGGACTTACGTGTAGCGTAGCGGGGCTGGGGATGCAAGACGGGGCCCGGCCAAACTTGCCGAGGGCGGTGTACATGGCTGGCGAAATGGAAAAAGATCTCTTGAGTCGACGCGGATTCCTGGGAGTGAGCTCAGCGGCGCTTGCGGCGGCCAGCGTGCTTGGCCCAGATAAAGTCAGAGGGCAGGAACAGAGTGCGGCGCAAATTGCCAAGGGCGACCGGAGCGCGAGTGACCCGGGCCCGACAAACGCAGCTCTGGACGCCGCAAACCCTGATTCGAATCATCCCCTCCCGACGGACGCTGGCGGAGTGCAAACATTCAAGTATCCGTTTTCGTTCGCGCACAAACGCTTTCAAGAAGGCGGTTGGTCGCGCGAAGTGACCGTGCGCGAGCTCGCCGTTTCGAAGTCGCTGGCCGGCGTGGACATGCGCCTCACCGCGGGTGGCGTGCGCGAATTGCACTGGCACACCGCGGCGGAGTGGTCCTACATGCTGTACGGCAGCGCGCGCATCACGTGCGTCGATGGCGAGGGTAAAAGTTTCGTGACCGACGTCAAAGAAGGCGACCTCTGGTACTTCCCTCCCGGAATTCCCCATTCGATTCAGGGGCTGCCTCCGGACGGCACGGAATTCATGTTGGTCTTCGATGACGGAAACTTCTCCGAGTACGAGACGGTGCTGCTGACCGACTGGATGGCGCACACGCCGCTCGATGTCGTAGCGAAAAATTTTGCAGTCGCGCAATCGGCTCTGGGAAAGATGCCGAAGAGAGAGAAGTTTATTTTTCAGACCGATGTTCCAGGACCACTCGCGGACGATCAGCGCATTGCAGCGGGAGCGCTGGGCCCGTCACCAATTGATTTTGCATTTCGCACCACGCAGCACCCCGCGCCAACAAAGCTGAAGAGCGGCGAAGTGCGCGTGATCGATTCGAGCAACTTCAAGATCTCGACGACCATCGCCGCGGCCATCGTCACTGTGAAACCCGGCGGCATGCGCGAGTTACATTGGCATCCAAATGCGGATGAGTGGCAGTTCTACATCAGTGGAAAAGCGCGCATGACGGTCTTCGCCACGGGCGCACGCGCCAGAACGATGGACTTCGAAATGGGCGACGTCGGCTACATCCAAAAAACGCTCCCGCATTATGTCCAGAATATGGGCGACACCGACCTGAAATTTCTCGAGATGTTCAAGAGCAGCTACTACCAGGACCTTGCTCTGTCCGAATGGCTATCGCACACGCCCCCGGAATTGGTTGCAGCTCATTTAAATCTGGACAAGGCCACGCTCGACGCAATGCCAAGAGACAAGCCGCTGATCGTGCCATAGTTAAGCGGCGTGCTTTGAAGGCTCCCGCCGCCTAATATTCGTAGCGCGCCGTACGAGCTGCTGCGTTGAAGCCGGATTATGATCGAGGGAGATCCATAAGCACCACGTCCGAGTGCTCCTGCACTCGTTCGAGAACAACTTCACGGCCGTCCGGGGAGATGTCGAAGTCGCGAATGTCGAAATCGGCAGTGAGGTCAGTCAACTGCCGCTCAGTGCCCGTCTCCAGATCGATCAGCCAGAGATTCTTATGTTGAATCTCTCCTCGCAAGAGCACCAGTGCCCTTCCTCCAGGCAGGAAGGCCAGGTGTCGAGCACCTCGAGTCAGGATCAGGGCCGGCAAGGGATGCGCTGCGGCCTCGGCAGTGACCGCTTTCACCGAAAACGTAGTGCCGATGTCGGGTCCGGAATAAACAACGTAGCGGCCATTAGGCGCCCACACGGGATCGACCGAGTAATCCTGAACAAAAAGAGCGGGGGAACCACCGTCGACCGGCACGCGGAAGAGGTGGGGGGTACCATGATCGACCGCCGCCGTGGTGATCGATTGGCCGTCGGGCGACCATGCTGGACCGCCTTGCAGGTCGAGCGAATTGGCCACAATTCGCGCGTTCGTGCCGTCCGCGTGCATCACGTATAAGAGCGTCTGCCCGTGTTGCCGGACCGAGAACGCGATATATCGTCCATCCGGGGAGATTGCCGGGCCGCCGAAGACACGTGCTCCCTGACCACTCCACAACTCCGTGCCTGTTCCGTCGGCGAGCTTCCAGATACTCTCGCTCGCGCCTGTCCCCGAAACATACAGTAGATAATTTGGACCCATCCGTGGGGAGAACCCTGTGCTGGTCGTCAGCGAGATTCGAGTCGCCGCAGGAACCTTCGCAGGTGAATCAGCGATCCGCAAGCGCCAGAGTGTTGTTTTCGGACTTGCGAGCGTGGCAACCAGACGGCGGCCATCAGCGCTGGCCGCCAGCGACGTGTATCGGTCAAGCCCAGAGGTCAGCCGGTGGGTAATGCGGCGCTCAACGTCCATGCTGTAGAGCCACGGCCCCGACTCATCGGAATCGCTAGCGAGGTACAGGAGAGTCCGTCGATCCAATAAGACCGGATAGTTCACGCGGCCGATCTGCGAAGTGATTCGTTCAGGATTTCCGCCGGCAGGAGAGATTCGCCAGATGTCTAATTTGTCTGGGAGCGAACCCTGCACAAAGTAAATGAATGCCGCATCAGGCGCCCACAATGGAAAGTGACTGTGGAGCCCGGCAGGCGCAGTGAAAATTGGGCGACCCTCCGATCGCCGTCCGCCATCCGAAACGAAGAGTGGGTCTCCGGGTCCGGGGGTGTGGTACGTGAGTCGGGAGCCGTCGTGGGACCAGTCGAACTCGGCCACGCCTTCGAGGTATGGCTTCGGCTGTCCACCCAGCGTCGGCACCGCCCAGACGCCGATTTCGCCGCCGCTCAAGCCGTTGGGCTTGCGAACCCAAAACGTGACAAAAGATCCGTCGGGCGAGAAACCTAGCGTGCGGATCGATGGGTTGACGAGTTCTGGCGCGTTCCCCCGGGTCAAGTTGTGGAACTGTCCCGAGCCCACTTGCGTGACCCAGACGTCCATCTGTCCATCCCGGTCCGACAGAAACGCTACAAACTGACCGTCGCGTGACACCGCGGCGGCCCCTTCCACTCCCTCGAAGTCCGTGACCGTCTGAATTCGCGCGTTAGCGATCGGGTTTCGCCAAAAGTACTCCGTCCTCTGAAACCACAGGCTTGCGCCTATCACCAGCGCAACTCCCGTCGCTGCCATCGCCAGGAGGTACTTCCATCCGGTTCGAGAGGTCACTACCTCCGAGCGTGGCGGCACCGGGGAATTGGACGAAGGAGCCTCGTTCCCGTTCTCTGGCGTTGCTTGAGGATTCCGGCTGCGCGTCCAGGCGTCCAACTCGGCCCGAGAAGCGTAGACCGTGCCCATCCTGTCATGCAGGTGCCGGTGAACGGGCATCCCCTCGCGCTTCTCCCACCGCTGGACCGTCGTAACGTCGCGGTTGAGGTATCCAGCGATTTCCTTCCACGAATCCAGCCGGTCTTCGGGTGGACTCACAGATGGCGGCGTGCCAGAGGCTGGTTCGCCCATGCATTCTCCTGAATAATCCGCAGTTCTCAGGAACTGCCCGGATTGTAACGTCCATGCCAGGCCACGGCAAGACACAGCATTCAACGGCATAGAACGGAATAGCTGC
Source organism: uncultured Acidobacteriota bacterium (assembly GCA_963833345.1). Classification (GTDB taxonomy): domain Bacteria; phylum Acidobacteriota; class Terriglobia; order Acidiferrales; family UBA7541; genus Acidiferrum. The sequence continues at coordinate 1,349,640 of CAWHXI010000002.1, forward strand.
GATTCTGCTCATTGCCGTTTGACGGCACCCACCTGGGTGTTCGATGGTCTTCTCAAGTCTGGAGTGTGAGATTTCCGAATGTCATTCTTGGCCCGCAACCTCCCACGCTGGCCCTGGCCTCCTGGGAAGCTCTTGACGACAAAGACATAAATCTCAATATTGGAGGTCTTCCATGAACTGTAAAGCTTTCACGTGGACGTTGCGCTTTATCGCAGTCCTGGTGTTCGCAGTAAGTAGTGGCGCTCAGGCTCAAGCTCCGTCGCCTAGGCACTTTAGCGGCATCATCAACGACTATACCCCCGCAACCGGCGTTGCTGGCCCATGGGAACTGCATGGCGCGTGGTCGTTGAAGCTAAAAGGAGAATCCGGCAAAGCCGATTTCTCTGCCATTCTGACCATGGAACACGACGATTATTGGGTTCTCGCGAACCCCACTACTCCTCCGGCCACTCCAACCGTTGACAATCCCGGCGCACGCAGTCCTCACACTCACCGCATCATAATGACGGATGCCCTAGTTAGCTACGATCCGAGCGTTTGCCCTGCCAACAGCCCTGCTACAACAGTCCGTTTCGTGGTCACCGGCCCGGCCGACATTGCCGCCAACGGAACTTCCGCCCCATTTCAGACGAAGGGCGGGGTCACCACGCTGTCCACGCTGCAGGTCTGCATCAGCGGAGGTACTGAGGTCGCGTTTTCAAACGTGACCCTGACGTTCGCGAGCAATGCTCCCGCAACTGGCCATTTCGGAAGCCAACCCATCCACGGCGTCGTTCGCAAGACGCATGAGCACGACTCCGAAAAGGACGACCTGGGCGACCACGGCGACTCGCATCGATAAACGGTGGCGGGCACGCTCCGTGGGGGCGTGCCCGTCCCATGTGCGTTAGCAACCCATTCAGATAGCGTTTTGCCGATTGCTGATCGACTCCAGGGACAGAGCGCCTGGCAAGCGAAGGGTCCGAATATCTCGCATAGGTGGTTGCCCAAAGAGACGGCTGTATTCGCGATTGAACTGGCTGGCGCTTTCGTATCCGACTTCAAAGGCCGCACTAGCGGCGTCCAAACCATCAACGAGCATGCGTCCCCGCGCTGCCTGCAACCGAAGCTGCTTCTGATACTGAAGAGGGCTCATGGCGGTCAGCGCCCGGAAATGATGGTGCAGCGTGGACAGGCCCATGCCCGCGATTTGCGCGAGATCCTCCACACGTAGCGGCTTCGCGTAATTTGCCTTGATCCAAGCAATTGCTTTTGCCGTCCTGTGGCTCTGATCGCCCATTGTTGCAATCGCTCGAAGACGTGCTCCCTCTGGTCCGCGAAGGATTCGATAAATGATCTCGCGCTGAATCAGTTCGCTCAAGAAAGGAATGTCCTGCGGGGAATTGAGCAGGTCCATGAGCCGGCAGCATGCGCTGAGGAATTCCACTGTGGCCTCTCCGGTAGCCATAGCAGGAGTGTCAACGGGTGGCTCCGCCACTTGGATCTCTTCCCGGCTGAGAAGCTCACGAACCACGGGCATTTCGAGTTTTAGCGACAGCGCGAGACACGGCACGTCTTCACTGGCCTCGATGATCTGGCTAACGATCGGTAAATCGACCGACGTCAGCAGGTATTGCGATTTCCCATAGATGAATGTGTTTCTTCCGAGCTCTACCCGTTTTCGTCCCTGGACCATCAAAGTTACTGCCGGCTGGTAGGTCATTGAGCACGGAGCTGTCGGGGCAATCCGCCGATGAAGCGTCACGCCGGGAATGTCCGTTGCCCGATTCTCTTCGGAGCCCATGAACGAGGCAATCTTACGTGCCAGCTCAATGCGCAATTCGCGCGCTGGGTTCAATGAAGTAGGGGCTTTTGTGCTGGTGTTTTTCATCGCTTTGGTTTTCTTGTCCTCACCCTAGGATAGCTGCTCAGCAGTGCATTCATCAATGGATTTTCGAGATACAAGAGGAATAGGCAATAAATCGGAAGAATCGGGCTACCGCTTCCGCTGCATTTAACCCTAGTCTTGGAATGACAGGAGCCATTCGGAAGGAGCAGCAATGCAAAAGCGCAAACTCGGAAAAAGCAACTTGGAAGTTTCGGATCTTGGGCTGGGCTGCATGGGATTGAGTTTCGGCTTGGGACCCGCAGTCGATAAGAAGGACGGCATCGCGCTGATTCGAGCGGCAGTCGAACGCGGCGTCACATTCTTCGATACCGCCGAAGTCTATGGCCCATTCACAAACGAAGAACTCGTCGGTGAAGCTCTCGCTCCGTTCCGTAACCAAGTGGCAATCGCCACCAAGTTCGGGTTCAAACTTGATCCGGCAACCGGCAAACAGACTGGGCTGGACAGCCGGCCGCTGCACATCAAAGAAGTCGCCGAGGCCTCGCTGAAGCGCCTCAAAACGGATGTCATCGATTTGTTTTATCAGCACCGCGTTGACCCGGACGTGCCGATCGAAGACGTGGCAGGCGCGGTGAAGGAATTAATTCAGCAAGGCAAGGTAAAACACTTCGGCCTTTCGGAAGCGGGAGTCAAAACCATCCGTCGCGCCCATGCTGTTCAGCCCGTCACTGCGCTGCAAAGCGAGTATTCGCTGTGGTGGAGAGAACCTGAAGCGGAATTGATCCCGATGCTTGAAGAGCTCGGAATTGGGTTCGTGCCATTCAGTCCGCTGGGGAAAGGCTTCCTTACCGGGAAGATCGACGAGAAGACCACCTTCGACAGTTCCGATTTCCGCAACATCGTGCCGCGTTTTTCGCCCGAGGCGCGCAAAGCAAATCAGACGGTAGTGGATCTGTTGGGCAGAATTGCGGAACAGAAGAAGGCGACACCGGCGCAGATCGCACTGGCATGGCTGCTGGCGCAGAAGCCATGGATAGTTCCGATTCCCGGCACGACCAAGGTATCGCGGCTGGAGGAAAACCTTGGGGCAGTAAACATCAATCTCTCGGCAGACGATTTGCGTGAAATCGATAGTGCGGCTTCCAAGATAAAAGTTGAGGGTGCACGGTATCCGGAGCACCTACAGAAAATGGTTGGCCGCTGAGCGGCTTACCATCACGGAACCAGAGAGAAAGGCACCAAGTGAGGGGACACGAGATATGGGAATCGGCGACGAACAATACCGCGCCCGGAAGTAAAGGAGATTTGTATGAGCAATAAGGAAGCGCGCAAAGATGCATTAAAAGACCACCTTTCCCGATCTCGCGAAATTAATATTAGTGTGACCGGCAGAAAGTCAGGACGTACCATCTCCATACCAATCTGGTTCGTCGCGGATGACAAGAAGCTGTACCTCTTGCCCGTGCGAGGCTCGGACACACAGTGGTATAAGAACTTGCTCCAGCACCCGTCCATTCGGATCGACGCGCACGGCGCAGGAGCTGATTTTCAGGGTGTTCCTGTCACGGATCAAAGCCAGGTTTCCTCTGTGGTTGAGAAATTCCGTGCCAAGTATGGAGCGGGTGACGTGAAGAAATACTATTCCAAACTGGACGTTGCCGTCCTCGCCCACATGTAATGAGCGCAATCGTGACCGCAACGGAGATGGCGTATCTGTTCCCAGGCTTTGCGGAGTAGAATCGAATCCAGAGTCTGCCTTTGGAAGGAGTTGGCTATGGTCAAGATTATCGTGAATGGAGTTCAGCGCGAGGTCCAGGCGCCTGACGACACTCCGCTACTCTACGTCTTGCGCAACGATCTTCAACTTAGCGGTCCCCAGTTCGGCTGCGGGCTCGCACAGTGCGGAGCTTGCTCCGTCCTCATCGACGGCAAAGAAACTCGCTCCTGCGTAACCCCGATCTCCACCGTAACGGCCAATCAGGAAGTCACCACGCTCGAGGGTCTGCCCGCAAGATGGGCAAAGCAAAAGGGCCTCTCGTCGGAGGAAGCGAAGGACACGCTTCACCCGGTCCAGCAAGCCTGGATTGCCGAACAAACTCCTCTCTGCGGCTTCTGCCAAAGCGGAATGATGATCGTCGCAACCGAACTCCTCGAGAAAAATCTCAATCCCAGCGACGCACAAATCAAGGCTGCCTTCACCACCGAAGGGCCATCGCCGCACCTCTGCCGCTGCGGAAGCTATGCTGCAATTATCGACGCCGTAAAACACGCCGCATCGCTTATGGGAAAGGGGAGGTAAGTCATGACTACAGCCGCTGAAAACACCGTCAAGGTTTATGAAGCTACTCTCTCCCGCCGCCAATTCGTCAAAACGGGCGGCGCGCTTGTTGTCGGCGTCGCATTCGTCGGTCCTTCCATCCTCAAAGCTCAGGGTTTCCAGGCCCCGAAAGTCACCGGAGCTCCCTTCAAGAACTCTCTCGATCCGACTCAACTTAGTTCCTGGATTGAAATACATCCGGACAACACCGTCCTCATTCGCACCGGCAAGAGTGATTTCGGTCAGGGCTCCACATTCACGGCATATCGCCAGATTGTTGCCGACGAATTGAGTGTCCCGTTCGAAGCCATCATCACCGTCGTCGCAGGGCACACCGATCAAACGCCCGATGGCAGTGGCGCCTTCGATTTCCTCGGCCGCGGCACTCCCAACATCCGCAAGGCCGCTGCGTACACCTATCAAGCGCTTCTCGATCTCGCTTCAGAACGCCTCAACGTCCCGAAAGACCAACTCACTGCCAAAGACGGCGTCTTTTCCAGCGGCGGCAAATCCATCTCTTATGGCGACCTCGTCAAAGATCAACAACTAAAACTCACCATCCCCGTCAGCGGCGACCTAACCGGCATTATGGGATTGAGAGTCGAAGGCGATCCGCCGATGAAACCTGTCAGCGCCTACACCGTCATCGGCAAATCCCACCCGAACTCCATAATCACCTCCAAAGTCACGGCAAAAGAAACCTGGGCCACGGACATCCGCCTTCCCGGAATGTTGCATGGACGCATGGTTCATCCCAAAACGCTCGGCTCCACGCTCGTCTCTGTCGGCCCGCTCGACAAATCCAAATTCCCCAATTCGCAAGTAGTTGTGAAAGGAAATCTCGTCGGAGTCGTCTCTCCAACCGAATGGGAAGCCATTCAGGCTTCGCAGCAAGTCGCCGCCGCAACCAAATGGACGGACTGGAAGGGCCTGCCCGGTAACGAAAAGCTCTACGATTCTCTACGCAAGGAAGCCGATTGGACCACTGCGCAAGTTACAAAAAGCGACGCCAACAAAGGTGATGTACCAGCGGCGCTCGCTTCAGCTCAGAAAAAGCTATCTGCCACGTATCACTTTCCCTTCATGAAGCATGCTCCCATCGGTCCCACGATAGCCGTTGCAGACGTCAATCCCGACGGCACAGTCCACATTCACACGCACAATCAAAATCCCCAGGCCTTGCGCGGCGAAATCGCCACGATGCTCGGCACCACGCCCGATCACATCATCGTTCACACACATCCCGGAGCAGGGCACTACGGCCGCTCCAACGGCGGCAACTCTGGCGCAGAAGACGACGCCGTAATCCTGTCCCAGGCTGTTGGAAAACCTGTTCGCGTTCAGTGGATGCGTGCCGAAGATATGCAGTGGTCAACTCAATCCCCGGCTGCTTTCGCCGACGTCGAATTCGCTCTAGACCAAAAAGGAAGAATCTCCGGCTACCAGATAGATCACTACATGCCGGCCTTCCAGGATGACCGCCCCATCGGCGCTATCCTTGCCGGACTTCCTACCATGCCTGCGCCGGGAGGCGGCTCAGGATTCACCGGTTCTACGGCCAACTTCTTGTCCGATCCTTGGTCTTACGATCTCATTCCCAATGTGGCCGAGCGCGGCCACGGCACGTTTCAGGTGGGACAAAAGGCTTCGCCGCTCGCCGTCGGCCTTCGTGATCACAGCATGCGCACGCCCGGCCAATACCAGCAAAACTATCCGCGCGAACTCGCCTTCAGCGAAGCCGCAGCTCTTGCCGGAGCCGATCCGATTCAATTTCGAATTGATCACGCCAAAGAAGAGCGCCTCATCAATGTTCTCAAGCAAGTTCGCGAAGCTTCAGGTTGGGACACGCGTCCCTCGCCTCGCCCTGGCGCAAAATCTGTCGGCTCAATTCCCGTTCGTGGCCGCGGCGTCTCTGCCATGTTCCGCTCGGGAACCTATTGGGCCTGCGTCTGCGAAATCGCCGTCACGCCCAGCACTGGTGCCATCGCCGTCGAAAAATACACCATCGCCGTGGATCCCGGCATCGTCGTCAATCCTGCTCAACTAAAACGGCAAGTCGAAGGCGGCGCCATGATGGGCATCAGCCATGCGCTCTACGAAGAAGCTATGTTCGATGAAAGCGGCATTACTTCGCGCGACTGGAATACGTATCCCATCGCCAAAATGACAGACACTCCCCAAATCAAAGTCGTCCTCATTCACAATCCCCAAGTCGGCGCATACGGCGGAGGCTCCGAAGCAGCTAACGCCCTCGCTGCTCCAGCGATCGCCGCGGCCCTCCACGATGCAACCGGAAAGGTCCTCCGACGGCTTCCGCTGAAGCGCGCATACGTGCAGGTACTTTTGAAAACTTAGCCAAGTATCAGTAATGGACGCTCTCAGCGAGACGCGACCAAAACCGCAAGGAAAGTAAGGAATTTCGGAATGGAAATAAAAAGAATTGGGTCGCATCATTCGTAGCGGAGAGCTACCAAAGGATCGACGCGGGCGGCGCGGCGTGCTGGCACCCAGCACGCAATCAGACCCGTGATGAGTAACAGAAGTGGAACAGCGATCAGCGTGGCCGGATCGTACGGCGAAACACCCCAAAGTTGGGTGGCAACGAGGCGCCCGACTCCGAAACTGGCCGCGAGACCAATCACGACTCCCAAGATGACTAATCGCAACCCCATGTTAATGACCAGCTTCAGCACGTCGCCGCGCTCGGCTCCGAGAGCCATCCGAATTCCGATTTCATGCGTTCGGCGCGCAGCAGTGTAAGCAAGTACGCTGTAAACCCCTATCGTCACAAGAATCAGGCCGATACTGGCGAAAATTCCCAATAAGAAAAATCCGAAGCGCGGCCCAGCGTAAGAAAACTGGCTGATGTACCCCTCGAGCGTGCCCGTGAACGTAAGCGCGACGCTTCGATCCGTGGCCCAGATCTCCTGGCGTACGGCGTTCAGCATGGGGAGCGGTTCGCCTGCCGTGCGAATGAGGACGCCGCGGCTGAAGGCGCCGGTGACTGTGTACGGTACCCAAACCTCGGGTTCAGGAGGATCCTGCAAGCCACGGTTTTTTGCGTCGGCGACAACGCCGACAATTTCGAACCAGGAATCGTGCACAGGATCGGGAGCCGTTTCAAGATGCACCAGATGAACACGCTGGCCGATGGGATTCTCCGTGCCGAGATATTTGTGAGCAAAAGTCTGGTTGATCACTGCAACTTTTTTCGCGCCGTTCACCTCCGCCTCTGTGAACGGTCTCCCCGTTAAAAATTGAATTTTCAACACTGGGAAATAGCCTTCGCTGCAGAGTTGGTAAAGCGCGGTCCATTTTTCCGAGTGCGTCTTGCCGGGGATTTCGATGTCGGAATTGATTCCGCCGTAGGGCGGCAAAGTGCTCGTTTCCGTAACTTCTACAATTCCGGGCATGGCTTTCAGTCGCGGCAGGAGCGGACGGAAAAATCCAGCGATCTGCTCGGCGGTTTTGTAACGCTCTTTTGGCAGCGGAAGCCGGGCTACTAAAATATGATCCGGCTGCAGCCCGAGATGAACTTCGCGCAGCGCGACAAAGCTACGCATCAAAAGGCCTGCGCCGACCAAAAGAGTGAGTGAAAGCGCAACCTCAAGAACGACGACGGCGTCGCGCAATCTTCCGTGGCGAAAACCGCCGCTAACTCCTTTGCCGCTGTCGCGCAGCGGATCGTTCAAATCGCGCCGCGCAGTTTGCAACGCAGGCACCAAGCCAAAAACAAGTGCAGTAGCCACCGAGACGCTAAGCGTGAAAAGCAGAACCGTAACGTTTAATCGAATTGCCGCTTCGGCGGGAACGATATCTTGTGGGATGAGAGCGATCAGGGATTTAAGACCTCCCCAAGCGAACAAAGCGCCAAGCGCGGCCCCGCCGGTTGCGAGAATGAGGCTCTCGACCAGGAGTTGACGCACTAGCCTCCAACGCCCGGCGCCCAACGCGGCGCGGATGGCGAACTCTTTTTCGCGAGTAGTGGCACGCGCCAAAAGCAGGTTGGCCACGTTGCCGCAGCCGATCAACAAAAGGAGTCCAACGGCTCCGAGAACAATAAAGAGCATCGTGCGAAAGCGTCCCACAACCAAATCCGTAAGGGATTGAACTTCAACAGTGAAATGTTTTGGGTAGTCCTTCGGATAAACGGTGGAGAGATGCTGCGCGATGACAGTGAGGTCAGCCTGGGCCGCACGTTCAGAAACTCCCGGCTTCAGATGGCCCATGAAAAACCAGTAGCGATTGTAGCCGAGTTCCGGAGTCGTATCAGCGTGGCTGGGTTTCTCGGGAATCCAGAGGTCGGAATCGCCCCAGCCAAAACGCGGCGGCATGACCCCGATAAGCGTGCGTGCCGTGCCATTCAATACAAATGTTTTGTTCAGTACGGAGGGATCGGCGTTGAAGTGGTTGACCCAAACTTTGTAACGCAAGACGAAGACGGGTGGTGCGCCGGGCTCATAATCCGCGGGTTGCATGACGCGCCCGACTAGCGCTGGCATACCGAGAAACTCAAAGGTGCCCGGCGTCACGTAGCCGCCGCTGAATCGATCCGTACCCTCGCCATTAGTGTAGAGAACGTCCCCGCCGTCATTGGCGATCACGCGGTCGAAGACATGATTTTGCGCCACATAATCCAAAAATTCGGGACCGCTGTAGCCGCCTCGCCCGCCGGGCTGATTCTGTTCCGTGTCATGAATCTGGATGGAAACGAAGTGCTGCGCGTCCGGGTAGGGGAACGGCTCCATCAGAACGTTTTCGATCACGCTGAAGATCGCGGTGGAGGCCCCGATGCCCAGCGCAAGTGTAATCATCGCAACGATAGTGAAGCCTGGACTCTTCCTAAGGTTTCGTCCGGCGTAGCGGAGATCCTGCCAGAATGAGAACATGCGCGGGCCTCCCGTGGTTGCTCGAGAACTCTCAACTAATAAACGATGGAAACGAGAATAAGTTCCATCGCAAACATGGAATCGTCAGCCGAACTGTTCGCCGACACCTTCTTTGACGCCAAAAGCTAGCGCAGGTTTGCTTCCTAGTCCGCCTGCCGCCGATTCCGTGAAAGGAAATTAATCTAAAGCGGCGCTCAATCGGCGGATTGGCGCCAGGACGAGTTTCGGCTAGGATGTCCTCGTATCTGGGTAGCACAGGCAATCTTGCCTGCGCGGTTCTTGCAGCACTGGCGACGCGGGTTGACCGACAGATCTTGGCCAACGATCACGTAAGCCGAAGAGGAGCTTCCAGTGAAGAAATTTGCGATTGCGGCGTTGTTGACGGTGAGCGGCGCGTTCGTGCCAAGCGCAGAGGCTGCGGGTCAGACTTGCGAGGAACTCGCGCAGCTCGCCCTGCCGAACACAAAAGTTACCTCGGCCCAGACCGTTGCCGCGGGAGCCTTCGCGCCGCCCTCGAGCCTGGCTCCGTGGCTCGCGGGCGATCCAGACTTTTATAAACGTCTTCCGGCCTTCTGCAGGGTCACCGCTGAGGCAAAGCCGACCCCGGATTCCGATATCAAGATCGAAGTATGGATGCCGAGTAGTGGATGGAATGGCAAATTCCGCGGCCAGGGGAACGGCGGGTTCGCCGGAGAAATTGATTATCGTGTGCTGGCGCTAGCGGTTTCCCAGGGGTACGCTTCAGCAGCAACGGACACGGGGCACGCCGCAAACGGAGGCGACGCGAGTTGGGCGCTCGGGCATCCGGAAAAGATCATCGACTTCGCGTACCGGGCGATTCACCAGATGACGGTGGTCGGCAAAGCGACGGTGAAGACTTTCTACGGCGACGCCGCACAGCATTCGTATTTCGCGAACTGTTCGAATGGCGGGCGGCAAGCTCTGATGGAGGCGCAGCGCTATCCCGAGGATTACGACGGGATTCTGGCGGGCGCCCCCGCGAATTACTGGACGCATCTGCTGTCGGGCGCACTCTATGATGCCCAAACCACGACTCTCGATCCAGCAAGCTACATTCCGACAAGCAAAATCCCCGCGATAGCGAAAGCCGTTAACGAAGCATGTGACGCGAAAGATGGTGTGACCGATGGCATTTTGAACGACCCACGCCAGTGCCACTTCGATCCAGCCAGCTTACTTTGCAAAGCGGTCGATACGGACGATCCGGCGAACTTCTGCCTCACGCAGCCGCAGGTAACGACGTTGAAAAAACTGTATCAAGGAGCGCACGACTCGAAGGGGCGAGTGATTTTTCCGGGATTTGTGCCCGGAGGCGAGGACGGACAAGGCGGCTGGGGCCTGTGGATCATCGGTCCAGCTCCCGCCAAGGCGCTCCTCTTTGTGTTCGACAACGGATTTTTCTCCGACATGGTTTACGACAAAGCCGACTGGGATTACAAGAAGGCCAATCTGGACGAAGCAGTCGCGGCGGCCGATGCAAAGTACGCAAACGTGCTGAACGCGACGGACACCAACCTGAAGCCATTCGAATCGCACGGCGGAAAATTAATCATTTATCACGGCTGGAATGATTCGGGAATTTCTCCGCTAAACACGATTAATTACTACGAGAGCGTGCAAAATAAAATGGGCAAGCAGGAAGCGGACTCTTTCCTGCGGTTGTACATGGTGCCGGGTATGCAGCACTGCGGCGGCGGGCCCGGGCCCGATGTTTTTGGCCAGATGGGATTCAGCACTTCGAACGATCCGCAGCACAACATTTATTTGGCGCTAGAACAGTGGGTGGAAAAAGGCTCAGCGCCCTCCACGGTGATTGCGACGAAGCAGGCCGGCGAGGGAGCGACTGCGGCGGTGAAGATGACGAGACCGCTTTGCGCGTATCCGCAGGTCGCAAAGTACAAAGGCAGCGGCGACACGAACGATGCCGCTAATTTTGTTTGCGGAGCGCCGTGAGCGAAATAAGGATGCGTCTCGCGCCGCGCAATTCAAAGATTTTACGCGGCGTTTTCCGGGCGGAAGACCCGCTGAAAGCGCGGGCCGGTAAATTGAACGCCGACGAGGCGCTCGCCTCGCGTGGGAGCGTCGATGACGTGGACAACGCGCCCCGATGTCGCGAAGTCGGCTTCTGTGCGGCGCGAAGCGTAGTTGGAAAACGGGATGCGGATTTCGAGATCGGAGCCGATGGCTACGTCAAAGCGCGTGACGAACGCGGCGCCGCTGCGGCATAAATTTTCGCTGGAAGTTTCTTCTTCGAAGACTACACCGCGGCTGTCGCGTCCCCGGACTCTGAGCGGGAGGCGGACGGCGATTCTACGCTCCGAGCGTTGCTTCGAGACGGTCTGCGTCAAGTGGACCATGGGCTGGGTCCTCTTTTCTGGCGTTTGCTGTGCGGCCATCATTCTGGGCAGCCGCAAAGCGGTCATTATTTTGCGCGGCGGCTCGGCTCTCGAAGAAGGATTCCACCTTCTCGACTACCTCACTGGGCGTTCGCGCCGCATGTACGATTCGACGAAGCTCGCTGCCGTTCCCCACGCCATGAGTAAACCAGCAAGCGAACTGTTTCATTTTGCCAATACCATCGGGAAGCTTGGCGGCATTAATTTGCCTATAGTAGCCAGAAAGTAACTGGTGGCGCTCGTCCTCGGTGGGCGTGTCGTATCGGCCACTCGCGGTGTACTGCTCCATCTGCCGGAAAATCCAGGGATTGGTGGCGGCGGCACGGCCGATCATGACGGCGTCGCAGCCAGTTTCGCGTACCATGCGCTCGGCATCTTGTGGCGTATTGATGTCGCCATTACCAATGACGGGAATTTTCACCGCCTGCTTCACGGCAGCGATGATAGTCCAGTCGGCGGCGCCGCTGTAGCCCTGCAGGCGCGTACGCGGGTGCACGGCGACGCCTTCCACGCCGATACTTTCCGCCATCTTGGCGACTTCCACAGCGACGATGGAGTTTTCGTCCCAGCCGGCGCGGAGCTTGATGGTCAGCGGGATTTTGACGGCGGCACGCACGGTTTTGAAAATCTCACCCAGGAGCGGAAGATCGCGCAGCAAGCCCGAGCCGCCACACTTGACGACTTTTTTGGCGGGGCAGCCCAGATTGATGTCCACCGCGTCGTAGCCGAGGTCTTCGACCATGCGGGCTGCTTCAGCCATTACCGCGGGATTCGCACCAAAAAGCTGCGCGGTGATGGGATGCTCGTCTTCCTGAAAATAGAGGTAGCGAAGCGTTTTAGCGGCGCTACGCGTAATGCCTTCGGAACTGGTGAACTCCGTCATCAGCAAGCCGCAGCTGCCGAGTCCGCGAATCACGCGCCGAAAAAGCGTGTCCGTCACGCCAGCCATGGGGGCAAGCACCGCCGCGGGGCGAATCGTCAGGTCCCGAATTTGGAAAGATGCCGGTAGCAGGTGCTCGCTCATGGACCATTCCAGTCTAGGCCGAGCCGTGACACGCTGGCAAGGCAAGAAGTAAGCGGGTACGCCACCCCGTGTGTTTCTGTAAGAGTGCTAACCACAGGACTTATGTTTGACGCACCCCTACGGTTTCTGTGCCTCGGGCGAGGTACGCCGGGTGTACAATGCCCGCATTCCCAGCTCCAGGAGGATAACTGTGATAACTCTCCGGAGAGTCGCTCGCACAAGTATCAGCGCAATCGTAGCGGTGGCATTGGCCATGGGCGTTTACACTTTTGGCCAAACCAAATCTGGCGAAACCAAATCAGCTCCAGTAGACCCAGGCGTGCGCGGCGGCCCCGCGGGCGGCGGCACTCCGCTCAAGGGTCTTACAGCGGACGAAACTGCGTTCTTCCAGGATGGGCAGGCGAGGTTCGCTGATATAGAGGTCGTGAGCGGCGGTGCGAACAATGGCCTCGGTCCGCGCTTCAACTCCAACCAATGTTTGTCTTGCCACGCGCAGCCAGGCATGGGCGGAACGAGCCCGGCGCAAAATCCCCTGATCGCAGTTGCTACCTTGAATGGGGCGAAGAGCATTGTGCCGTGGTTCATCACGCAGAATGGTCCGATCCGCGAAGCGCGGTTTAAGAAGAGCAGCGGCAACGCCGATGGCGAAGTGCACGACCTCTTCGTGATCACCGGGCGAACGGACGCCACGGGATGCAACATCGCCCAATTCGACTTCTTGCCCGCGGGAAATCCGCTTACAGGCCAAGGTGGGAATGCGAACATCATTTTCCGAATCCCCACTCCCCTGTTTGGCGCGGGACTCATCGAAGGGATTCCAGACTCGGCCATCCTTGCCAACATGAAAGCCAACGCATCCGAAAAGTCGGCGTTGGGTATTTCCGGCCACGTGAACGCGCACCTGAGCGGCAATGTGAACCTGAGTGGAAACGATGGGACCATCACGCGTTTCGGGTGGAAGGCGCAGAACAAATCCTTGCTCATGTTCGCCGGCGAGGCCTACAACGTCGAGATGGGAATATCGAACCAGCTTTTCCCGCAAGAGCGCGACGAAACGCCGGGTTGCCTCTTTAACGCCACTCCCGAGGACACGGTCAACTTCACGCCTACTCCCTCGACCACCGGCAATTCGAACACGGCAGTCCTCTCAGACATCGAAGCCTTTGCCGACTTCATGCGCATGCTGGCGCCGCCCACTCCCGCACCTGCCACTCCCTCTAGCGAAAATGGACGCGCCACTTTTGCAAAGATAGGTTGTATCCATTGCCATACGCCCTCGTTGACCACGGGTACTAAGATTGCGAGCGGTTCCTCGACCAGCCCAAGCGCTGCGCTCTCCAATCAGACAGCGAATCTTTACTCTGACCTCATCGTTCACCACATGGGCAAAGGCCTCGCCGACGGCATAACCCAAGGTGGTGCCGGCCCCGACGAGTTCCGAAGCGCTCCTCTCTGGGGCGTCGGACAACGTGTCTTCTTCCTCCATGATGGGCGAACGACCAACCTCGTGGAAGCCATCCGAGATCACCGGAGCATTGGCAGCGAGGCCAACAAGGTCATTGAAAATTTCAATAGGCTGACGACCCAACAGCAGCAAGAAGTCATCGATTTCTTGCGCTCGTTGTAACCACAAGTGCGTCGACAACCGCAATGCTGTCAAACTTTGACGCTGGATCAGTTTCCGACTAGGCGACTGTGCAAACGAGCGCAAGAAACTGACCATGAAGTGCGTTGCGTAGAGCAAGACTCGGTTGCAGATTCGGTGGCTTGTGTTGTGGGCCGGTTGCTCAACTGAGAGAGAAATCTCCGCATCGAAACAGCAAAAGTCAAAACCCGCACCCTTTGTAAGACCAAAACCCAAAGGTTGCGGCACCCCGCGGGTGCTTGCAAAACTCTTCCAATTTGGTGTCATAACTGTGGGCGAAACTGCGCGCAATGCAAAGATAGCCGCAATCGCGCACCAAGCAAATTTAATGTGATTATTAAGCCGCTCTTCGATCACATCTATCTTGGCCATGGGCGGCAATACTAACACTTCCGTTCGGGTAAGACACGACTCCTCACCTGTCGGCTCAGATACGACTTCGCGTGAGCGGGCGCTTAAACGATTGCCTAAGTTGCACCAACCTTGGCGGGTGGCGAAAAGGCTGATGGGGTGCCGCACCAGGTGCCGCACCCTTCGGGATTAAGGGTGCGAGTTTTGACTTCCTTTCCATTGCCTCAAGACTTCTTTCGAATCCATCTCCGCGCCGGGTGCCCCGGGTGTCGGTTTCACACCCGGGTCTTCGGCTTTTTCCACGATTGAAAAGAATAAATCACTATCTCCGCGCCCAGATATTCAGTCGCCCGTGGCAGCTGCCCGCCTTCTTCGCCGAATGGGCGGCGCGTGCTTTCTGCCCGAAGCGGCGCGAGTTGGGCGGACCTCGAAACGTACGCCTTCGGCGCGCTGTAAATAGGCAACGATCTCAAACAAATTGCGCGCCTGCGGATTGCCGCGCGGTCCGAGCATGCGCATCAGGCTTTTCGCGGAGCGCTTAGTTATGTCTCCCAGTTTGGTAAACCCAACGGTGGCATTGATGAAATCGCGGAGAATGATCTTGCCCGTCTCCACGTCACCAGAGAGAAAGTTTTCGATACCCTCGCGGAGAAGCGCTTCGCGGAAGCCGGGATCGCGTTTGACGCGGGCGCGGATGGTTTCCTTGAAATCTCGTGTCAAAGGCATGTTCATTCCTCTTTTTTCTGCTGTTTCTTTCTCAGCGTATAGTCTTTCCAGCGGTCGACTGCAAGGCTGATATCGTTCTGCTGGCGCTTCTTTGTGCCACCCCCGACTAGGATCACAAGCGTGTCACCGTCTTTGCCAAAGTAAATGCGGTAGCCCGGGCCAAAATCGATACGGTATTCGTAAACACCAGCCCCAACGCCCTTGGCGTTGGAAAAATTGCCCTGCTGGATGCGCGCTAGAGCAGCCGCCACCTTGGCCGCCGCTTCTCTGTGCAGACGGTCCGACCAATCGGCGAATGGACTGCGTCCGGTCCGGTCAAGGTATTCGCGCACTTCGACCATGCATAATGGTAACACATACGATACCATTGTCAACGGACGCAGTGCAGTGCGATACGGGTGGGTGGCGAAGAGGCCGATGGGGCGCCGCACCCTTCGGGCTTAAGGGTGCGGGTTTTGACTTCCTTTCCATTTCCTCAAGACTTCTTTTGAATCCATCTCCGCGCCAAAACATTCAGTGGCCCGTAGCAGCTGACCGTTTTCTTCCCTGGCTAGGTGGGTCGTGCTAGCTACGTGAGGCGGCGTGGGTCGAGCGGACTTCGAAACGTACGCCTTCGGTGTGCTGCAAAATAGGCAACGATCTCAAACAAATTGCGCGCCTGCGGATTGCTACGGGGTGCGAGCATTCGCCGGATGCTAAATGGGCGCACAGGGCACTGCAAGAACATTGAATAATTCTGGGTTCTTTAGAGGAAGGTAGGGAGTCAGCCCCTTCTCGCCAATCCAAAAGAGGCTATATCCGCTTCTGTCCAGGAACTCTGCAACTTGCGCGCACGAAGACCCGTAAGCTTGCAGGAATTCCTCCCAGAACTCGATGATGATGTGCGGTTTCGGATTTCGGGACAAAATCCCGCGCGCACCGAGCAGCACATCTAGCTCCGCGCCCTCCACGTCAATCTTGATGAGATGAATCCGGTCTATCCCATGCTCTTCGGCATAGTCATCCAGAGTTCGGCATTGTACTTTCACTTTCACCCCGGAGAAGTTGTTGGGCTGGCGCAACGAGGTCTGTCCAATGTTGTCCGGCCGGGCCACATAGAGCTCGGCGTGTTGAGAACTCTTAGCAAGGGCACAACGGACGAGGTGAACATTGCGCAGTCCATTTATGAGGACGTTGTGTTGCAGCAAAGCAAAGGTCTCGGGCTCGGGCTCGAAGCTGTGGACGGTCCCTTCCCTTCCCACCAGGCAGGAAGCTAACAGGCTGTACTGTCCCACGTGGGCGCCAACATCGACAAAGGTCATGCCCGGTTTGAGCAGCTCTTGGATGACTCTCACTATGGGAAGGTCATAGTAGCCGTCGACGGCGATGGAATAGCCAATCACGTCCGTCCATACGACGCGAATCTTCATTCCATTGCCGAGGCGGGTATCCACCGCAATGCGGCAATTCAAATCAGCAGCCATCTGGCGCAGGAGCCAGTGCGGCTTTCGGGGAGCTATTACCTTAGCCGACAGACGGAGGGCAAGTTTCGTCAAAGGCGGGATGGTCCCTGCCAAACGGAGAAGCGGGCGTGAAAGGCCAGTTTTCATCGACGGCAGTGCTGACCTATTGATCAGCGCCCGGGCGCGTTCGAACCGCACACAATTGGCTGAAGCTCATTTACCCGGAATTTCCCCGTCAACTTACCGGCTGACTGCTAACGTACACCCACCTCCGCCGGTATGCAACGCTCCAGCTAGGTCTTTGAGTGCGAAGCGTTTCCGACGCCCTAGTGCCGTGCTTTCTGCGTGAGGCGGCGCGCGTGGAGCGGACCTCGAAACGTACGCCTTCATCGCGCTGCAAATCAAAAGGACGGCGAACGAGGCGACTTGGCGTGTTATGTTTGCAAATCGATGGAAGGGACCTAGACGATGAGCGTACAAACGAATTGGAACGAGATCGAGAAGAAAATCGGCTTGGTAGTAAAACTATCGGAGCGGCCAGTAGCGGTGTCGTTTTTGGATGCGGCCCCCGTGGATGTGAAGAAATTTGAGGGAACCGAGCCCTCGGGATGCAGCTTCTGGCGGCTGGCCGCGAATGGCGCGGTTTTCTACACCGTGCCAGAAAATCACTTCAACTGCGCTGTGGGCGCCTACACGCACAACATTACGCTATCGCCGGAACGCGAGAAAGAAACCGAGCAAACATTGAAGATGATGTTTGATCTCGGTTACTTGAAACCAGAAGAAGTGCCGCAGATTCCGCGATTGGTGAAGGCGCCGGCGGCAATTGTCTACGCACCTCTCGGGGAGGCGCCCGTTGCGCCCGATGTAGTGCTCTTTGCGTGTAAGCCTTCCGCGGCGATGCTGCTTAGCGAAGCGGCAAATCGCGCCGGCGTTGGCAGCGGTGCGCCGGCTCTGGGGCGGCCGACGTGCATGGCGCTGCCTGCTTCGCTGCAGCATGGCGCCATTCTCAGCCTGGGCTGCATGGGGAACCGCGTGTACACCGGGCTAGGCGAGGACGAAATGTATTTTGTTCTGCGCGGCGCGGATATCGCCGCCGTCTCCGACGCGCTCACCGTCATCACCACCGCTAACGCCGCGTTGAATGAGTACGCCACAGGCCGCCGCTCACAGCTGTCGACAATCTAACGCGAGTAGCCGACTTCAAGTTTTCCAAGGGATAGAGACAGAGATTGTCTTCGTGTTTCATCTGGACGAGTAACAGCACAGTGGAAAACTAACCAACTTATGTTTCCTGGAAGCGTCGCGCGTTGCAGTTCAGGTCGTTCCTGAATTTTGGCCGGAGGTCGATTTCAGGAAGGCGTCGAGCTTAAGAAATTTGCGCCCTAGGGCGGCGCTGTAGGCGGACCATTCGTCGTCACCGGATTCGGTGGCCAGAGCGGCGCGCACGGCGGCCATTTTGGAATCCATGTCATCCAGGTAGTGGAAGACCATGGCTTCGCGAATCATCGGCAACTTTGGTGAGCCGAATTCATATTGGCCGTGATGGCTGATCAGGAGATGCTGGACCACGGCTTTCAGATTCGGAGGGAATCCTTCAATGGCGTCCATGGATTTCGAGACAGTTTCGAGTTCCATGACGATGTGGCCGAGGAGCTGGCCTTCGGTGGTGTAACCGATGGCGCGGTCGTAGCAGAGCTCGTCGAGCTTGCCGACGTCGTGCAGGATGGCAACGGTCAAGAGAAGATCGGCGTTAAGTTCCGGATAATGAGCAGCAACTTGCTTCGCCAAACCGCATAGCCCGATGACGTGTTCCAGCAGACCGCCGAGATAGGCGTGATGCATGACTTTTGCGGCGGGGGCGCGTTTGTAACGGGCGGCGGTCGCAGGGTCGGTGATGATTCCGTTCACTAATTTTTTGAGCCAGGGATTCTCAATGGAGTTCGCGTATTCGAGCAGTTGCGCCCACAGCTTGCCAACATCTTCCTTGGTGTGCGGCAGAAAATCGGCGAGATCGACTTCCTCGGGCTTGGCGAGGCGGAGCTGCTGCAAGGTGAGCTGGAACTTGTTGCGGTAGCTCTCGACACGAGCATTGACCTTGACCACGTCGCCGCGGCTGATGTCTTTTGCGGCGGCCTCAAATTGATCCCACATCACGGCTTCGATAGTGCCGCTGCGGTCGCCGAGATCGAGACGGAGAAAGGTCTTGCCCGCGCAAGAGTTCCGAATCTCTTTTTCGTTAACGAGAAAGAAAGAGGTGATGGTTTGTTCGGCGCCGAGATCGCTAACGAACGACGTCTTCATCAGTTGCCCGAGTCGCCGGGTTTCTTGCCAAACAGCAGATATTTCTTGTGGCCCTTCTTCGTTTTAGTCACTTCAGGTGTGGCGCTGACTTCCTGAATTTCGGAGTTGCCGCCGCCGGCAGCGTCTTGATAACCGGGCTTGATGACGACGTAGCTTTCCTCACGAAGGGTCTTGAGATATTCGCGAAGGGCCGGCTCCAATCGCTGGTCGTAGAGCTTCCCCTCGATTTCATTTTGGACTTTGGCAAGCGCTTGTTCGCCTTCGTCGTAATGCTCGAGGACCTGCATGATCAGAAAGCCTTGCTTGGTTTCCATCACGCCGGTCAGGCCATTCTTCTTCAAGGTGAAAACGGTGTCTTCGAGTTCTTTCGAGAGTTCGCCGCGCTTGTAAACGCCCAAATAGCCGCCTTGTTTGGCTGTGGAGCCGTCGGAATAACGTTTGGCTATTTCGCCGAAGTCTTCTCCATCCTGGATCCGCTTTAGGGCCGTCTCCGCTTTCTTCTTGAGCTCCGCGACTTCTGCCTCATCCTTCCCGGTCGTATTGATTTCGATGGAGCGGAGAGCGACTTGCTCGGGGCGGACGAACTCCGCTTTGTGCTCGTCGTAGTATTTTTGGATTTCTTCCTTGGTGACGTTGATGTGCGAGCCGACTTCACTCTGGATGACCTTTTTCGTAAGCAGACCGGTGCGAATGTTGTTCTTGAAATCTTCCCAGTTCATTTTTTGGCCGGAGACTGCTTCTTCCAGGGCTTCCATGCTGGGAAGTTTGTTTTCGATGCGGATTTGGTCGAGCTGCTTGATGACTTCGGGCTCGACGCTGATGCCCATGTCTTTGGCGCGCTGGACGAGCAAGGACTGGTCGATGAGATCGCGGAGCGCGTTTTTCTGGCGGTCTTCGGTTAGGGCTATCAACTGCTCGGGCGTGCAACGGTTCTGGCAGTCGGACTTGGCGTCTTCCTCGGCGGTGACTTTGGAGTGTTCGAATTCGGAGCGGGTGATGACCTCGTTGTTGACGCGGGCGACGATTTCTTCGACGACTTTGCCTTCGGATTCGGAGACGGCAGGCTTTTTGACTGGAGCCGGCTTCTTAGGCGCGGCAGCAGCGGGAGCGGGAACGTCAGCGGGAGCCTCATCCGGCTTCTCGAGCGTCGGCTTGGCCGGCGGATTTTGCGTTTGGGGAGCCGGTGTGGGCGGAGCGGGCTGCTGTGCCGCGAGCGGCAGGGCGGCGAAGAGCGCCGCGATAACTGCAAGATTTCGCATGTAGTTCCTCACCTATAGAGTTTAGCTCTGGCCTTGAAGGCCTAGCAATACGTTTCTGAGCGCGCCCGGGACCGACTCTCCCCGGGTAGTTTCTAGCCAGAGCACGCCGCTCGGGTCGAGTTTAATGCCCTTCCGCGATCGGACGACCTTGACCAGCGTAGCGGGGTCAAGCGGGGTTTCCGCGTGAAAACGGATGGCGATGCGGTTTCCCTGGCGTTCGACCGCGGAGATGCGCAGGCGCTCACACATGGATTTGAGGACGGCGTACTCCAAAAGGTTTTCTACCGTGGCCGGCAGGGCGCCGAAACGGTCGGTTAGTTCACGGTGGACATCTTGCTTTTCATTCTGGCTGGCGATTGAGGAGATGCGTTTGTAGGTGCGCAGGCGCAGATTTTCGCTGGGGATGTAGTTTTCGGGGATACGGACATCGAGGCCGAGGCTCAACGTAGTGCGAAGCTCAGGGGCGGATTCTTCGCCCTTTAGCTTGGAGACGGCGCGTTCGAGCATTTGGCAATACATATCGAATCCGATGGCTTCGATGTGGCCGTGCTGCTGGCGGCCCAGCATGTTGCCGGCACCTCGGAGTTCGAGGTCCAAGGCGGCGATGCGGAAGCCAGCACCTAGTTCGCTGAACTCTTTCATAGCGGAGAGGCGTTTGCGTGCGATGTCGGAGAGCGACGTGTCGGGGGGAACTAGGAGATAAGCGTAGGCGCGTTGATGGGAGCGGCCCACGCGGCCACGCAGTTGATAAAGTTCGGCGAGGCCGAGACGGTCGGCGCGATTGATGAGGATGGTGTTGGCCTTGGGGATGTCGAGACCGTTTTCGACGATAGTCGTAGCGACCATGACGTCGGCTTCATCGCGAATAAACTTCAGCATTACGCTTTCGAGCTCTTTTTCGCCCATTTGTCCGTGGCCGACTACCACGCGAGCTTTTGGCACCAACTTTTGCACCAGCGTTGCGAGCGAATAGATGGATTCGACGCGGTTGTGGATGAAATATACTTGGCCGTCGCGGGCGAGCTCGTTCTCGATGGCGCGCTGCACCAAGTCTTCCTGGAAGGAGGAGACGACGGTTTGAATTGCCAAGCGGTCGCGCGGCGGAGTTTCGATCACCGACATGTCTCGCAGGCCTACGAGCGACATGTGCAGCGTGCGCGGAATGGGCGTGGCGGAAAGAGCAAGCGCATCTACGTTCTGGCGCATTTCCTTGAGGCGCTCTTTGTGGGCGACGCCGAACCGCTGTTCTTCGTCAACGACCAGCAGCCCGAGATCCTGAAACTTTACGTCTTTGGAGATGAGGCGGTGCGTGCCGATGACGATGTCGACTTTGCCAGCTTCGAGCTCGGCGAGAATTTTCTTTTGTTCGGCAGCACTGCGGAAGCGGCTGAGCATTTCGATGCGCACGGGAAAGGCCGCGAAACGCTGTTTGAAGGTTTCGAAATGCTGGAAGGCCAGAACTGTGGTGGGCGCAAGGACGGCAACTTGTTTGCTGTCGGAGACGGCTTTGAATGCCGCGCGCATGGCGACTTCGGTTTTCCCGTAGCCGACATCGCCGCAGAGGAGGCGGTCCATCGGCGTAGGGCGCTCCATGTCGCGTTTAATGTCGGCGATGGCTGTGTTTTGGTCGGCGGTTTCTTCGAATTCGAAGGCATCTTCGAATTCGCGCTGAAAATTGCCGTCGGCAGAAAACGCGAAACCTTGTGCAGTCTTGCGGGCAGCGTAAAGGGTCAGAAGCTGGTCCGCCATATCTTCCAGCGATTTGCGGACGCGGGTTTTGCGTGTGTTCCAGCCCGTGCCGCCTAACTTGTCCAGCGTTGGATGAGAGCCCTCGACAACGCGATAGCTCTGCACCAGGTCCATGCGCTCGAGAGGGACGTAGAGGCGCGCGTCGTCGGCGTAGCGGAGCAGCATGAATTCGCCGCGGTGACCGTCCGATTCGATTTGACGCAGCCCTTCGAATTGGCCTATGCCGTGGTCGATGTGAACGATAAAGTCGCCCGGTTTTAGTTCGGCGAAATCAGTGAAAAATCCGGAAGTGCGAATCTTATGGCTGGGGCGCTCGACCGTTGGGGCGACGTCGAAAAGATCGGCGTGGCCATAAATTGTGAGTTTGGCTTCGGGGAAAGCGACACCTTCGGCGAATGGAGCGCGCATGAGGAGCAGGCCAGCCGTTTCGAGAGCGCCTTCGGCTGTGAAACCAGCAGCGGCGTTTTCGGACTCGCCAAGGACGTAGGGGACATCGTATTCGCGGGAGATATCTGCCAGACGTTCGAGTTCCCCGGTGCTTGCGGCGGTGAGGAAGACTTTTCCGCCCGACGCGAGCTGTGATTTCACCGCACCCATGCAGGCAACAACATCGCCATGAAAGCGAGAGCTGGGCCTTGAGGAGAGTTCGAATTGCGGAGCGGAACCGATGTTGACGGCGAGTTGTTCGACATGGGCTTGAGAAGTCTTCGCGAGAGAAGCGGTAAACTCTGCCTCATCCATAAAGAAATGTGAGGCCGCTGGCGCGGTGGCGCTGCCGTGGCGCTCGTAGATTTCGGTTGCGTGCGCCAGATGCTTTTCCGCGGCGTCGCGCAAGTTTTGCGGCTCATCCAAGAAGACGATTGGCTTGAGCGAGCTTTCAGACAATTCGAAGAGCGAACTCTGGCCACCCTGCTCGGAAGGGCCGAAGAAGGAGGTTGCTTCCCACGATGGAGCTGCCGACAGTGTTGCACCGACAAGCGTGGCTACGTTCCATTCTGTGAGGGGCAATAGAGTAGTGCGCTGCACGGGCGCGATCGAGCGCTGCGTGCGCGGGTCAAATTCGCGCACGGATTCAACGGTGTCTCCCAATAGCTCAATTCTCACCGGCCGGGGAGCCTCTGCGGAAAAGACGTCCACGATCCCGCCGCGCATCGCGAATTGCCCCGGCAGTTCGACCATTTCCGTGCGCGTGTAGCCAACGCCCGCAAGATGCGCGATGAATTCTTCGAGAGGAACTTCCGCGTCTTTTGTGAGCGTTCGCGCCAGCGACAAGTAGAGCGTGGCGTCCTGAAAACGCCAAAGTGCTGCTTGCACTGGTGCGATGACGAGCGAAACTTGTCCATCGGTCAGTCGAAAAAGCGTTGCCGCGCGGCGCTCGAGAATGTCCGGGTGCGGGCTCTGCGATTCCCATGGGAGCGTATCGAAAGCCGGGAGCGTCGCTACTCCCCCGCTTGCGCCAGGAAAAATGCTCGCGAAAAAACGAACCGTTTCCGCGAGAGCTTCGGCGCGGCGATTCGAATCGGTGATGAAAAAGGCGGGACGCCGTAGCTCATGAGTCAGGTACGCGGCAAAAAGAGCTTTGGCAACGTCATGCAGCCCAGAAAGCGAGATGTGCTGCGCGCCATCGCGCAGAGCGCCGAGCGCGCCTTCCACCGACGGGTGGCGGAGCACAGCATCCAATCGTTCGCGAACGGCGGGAAGAATCATGCTGGCGCGTCAGGCTTCCACGCGAGAGGTGCGAGCGCCTTCGCGAATCTTTTTGACAAGTCCTGTGGTTGAATACCCGCGCAGAACAGGAACTCTTTCAACTCTGCCGCCTGCTGCTTCGACTTCCACGCGACCAACAATTTGATCTAACGCCCAGTCGTCCCCCTTTACGAGAACATCGGGT
This sequence comes from uncultured Acidobacteriota bacterium, assembly GCA_963833345.1. Classification (GTDB taxonomy): domain Bacteria; phylum Acidobacteriota; class Terriglobia; order Acidiferrales; family UBA7541; genus Acidiferrum. The sequence continues at coordinate 1,373,482 of CAWHXI010000002.1, forward strand.
AGCAGTTGGGCGATCAACTCCCTCGGAGTAGGTTCGTTGAATATCACTACGGCGTCGACGCATTCAAGCGCTGCGAGAATCTCCGCACGTTTCCGTTCAGGCCAGATAGGGCGGTTCTCACCCTTCAACTTGCTGACACTGGCATCGCTATTGAGACCAACGACAAGAACGTCGCCGAGTGCGCGCGCCTGCTCGAGGAGCTTGAGATGGCCGGGATGCAACAACTCAAAGCAGCCGTTGGTGAAGACGATGCGGAGGCCGTTGCGTTTCTCGCGGCCAAACCGCAGAATCGCTTCGTCGAGAGTCAGAATCTCCGGCTTCAAAGGAACTCCATGAAGGCCCACTCAAAAATAGCCCTGGCGTTAGGTGAGGAGCTAGTTTATCACGCGCGGGTGGCGCAACGCTTTCGCGCCTGGCGCCGCGCATGAAACTGAATAAAACGCTCCGCGCAGCGGCTGGCGTCGGACTTTGCGTCCTGGGCCTGTTGCTAGGGCTCGCGGTGCCTTACCAATCGCATACCTTTCGCATTGACGCCGGCGGATGCCGCCTAGTAACGGACATCGTTGAGCCTGCCGGGCCGCCGGAAGGCAACACGCCGAAAGGCTACGTTGTTCTTCTTCATGGGCTATCTGCAAATAAGCGCATCATGTCGTACATCACGGCGGGATTCGCTTCCCAAGGCTTGCGCGTTTTTGTGCCGGATTTGCCGGGGCACGGACGGACAGACGGTCCCTTTTCTTACGAACGATCCGATCAATGCAGCGAAAACCTAGTTCGCGAACTGATCGCACGCGGTTTGCTTGATCCGGAGCGCACAATTCTGGCGGGGCATTCTTTGGGCGGAGCCATCGCGTTGCGCGTTGCTTCGCGTGTGCCGGTCGCGGGAGTGATTGCGATTTCCCCGGCCCCCATGCGGCTGATTCCCGGAGTATCGCCGGAGATGATGCCCTTTCATGATTTCGGCGCTCTCCCGGCTCACTCTCTACTAATGAGCGCAGCTTGGGAGCCGGAAAGAATCCGCACCGCGGTGAAAAGCTTGTTGCGGACTCCGCGCGATGGAACGAGCGAATATGTCGTGGTCCCGCGCTCGACCCACGTCGGCATCCTGTTCGACGGAACAGCCATGTCCGACGCGCAAAACTGGGCAGCTCGCGTTCTGCACTTGGAATCGCAATCAACTCTACCCTCACACCGCGGGCTTCTCGGATTCTTCGCGGGATTTACAGGGATACTTTTGCTGGCGGGACCCTTTCTCCGTGAAACCTTGCAAAACAAAAAGTCGGCAGCCCCAACCGTCGAAACCGCCGCCGCGGTCGTAAAAGGCCGCGTTTTCCTCGAATATGCAATCGTTGCGCTCGGAACTGTCGGGCTTCTCTCCTATTCGAATCCGCTCCGCGCGCTGCATCTCTTCGAAGGCGATTACTTCGCGGGCTTTCTTCTCATTCTCGGCGTCATCCTTCTCGTTTTACATTGGAATCTGCTGCAAAATCTATTCGGCACCGGCACAAGCGGCGACCAGCCTGCCAGGCCGCTGCACTTTACACTTCTCGTCGCGCTATTCGCGGCGTTTCTCCTGCACTTCCTGGTCACCGCCTGGATCGATTTGACGTTTAGCGAGGCCTGGCTGACCGCAGCGCGCTGGGCGCGCTTTGTACCGCTCCTCATTGCCGTGCTTCCCTATCACGCCGCCGAAGAATTGCTGCTTGGTCCAGTATTGCCCGGCAAAGGATCGCGACGATTGTTCACTGCACTTTTGCTTCGCATGGTGGCATGGGGCGCCATCGTCGCCGGCATCTTCGTTTTGCAAAGCGGCGAAGTGCTGCTGGTTCTACTGGCACCGTCCTTCGCGCTATTTTGCCTCCTGCAGGCTTGGGGCATGAAGGTTGTCCGGGAAGTTACGGCTTCGCCCGTAGCAAGCGCCCTTTTCGGTGCTATACTTCTCGCCGGGTTTTGCCTGGTGGTCTTCCCCACCACTTGATGGGGCCCGTTACCGAGAAAATTGATAGCCAAACCCAGCCGCCGCCTGTAGGTTTCCTCGTCCAGGGACGGAATTCAAGGCCATCAGCGAGATAGGACCATGGCAGAGATAGCGATCGTCGGCGGCGGACCTTCCGGCGCGATGTGCGGTGAGCAGCTCGCGCGCGCGGGACATAAAGTCAAAATTTTTGATGAGCGCCTCGCCTGGGAAAAACCCTGCGGCGGAGGCTTAACCCACAAAGCCGTCCAGTGCTTCCCTTTCCTGCTCGACAATCCTTATCCCAAAAAATTGGTGCGCTCCGTCGAACTCATCAGCAGCAACGATCAGCGCGCCAATCTGGAAATGACGCACCCCATCGTGATTTATTCGCGAAGGGTGTTGAACGGAATGTTGTTGGACCGCGCCAAGACGGCCGGCTGCAATGTACAGCAAGCGCATGTTCTTGGTGTGGACACAAGCACGGAGAAGCCGCGTTACTCGGTCGATGGCGAATGGCGCAGCGCTGATTTTCTCGTGCTGGCGGCGGGAGCACGCAACCAAATTGCGCCCGAAACACGGCCGCTGCAGCGCGACGAATTGGAAATGACGCAAGGATATTTTGTTCCACAGACCGCAGACGCCATCACCGTGAAATTCCTTCCGCACTTCGAGGGCTACATCTGGTCCTTCCCGCGCTGTGATCATCTTTCCGTCGGGATTTGTGGAAGCATGGCCGCTCATACTAGTGCGGAGCTCAAAACGCATTTGAACGCTTTCGTCGAGAAGCACGGAATTCCCACGGAGGGCGCAAAGTTTTACAGCCACGTTCTGCCATCGCCGAGAGAGAGCACACTTTCGGATCGCACGGTTTTGGGGAAGAATTGGGCGCTGGTCGGCGATGCCGCCGCTTGGGTCGATCCGCTCACCGGTGAAGGGCTCTTCTATGCGATGCGCTCCGGCGAATTGCTCGGCCGCTCGTTGGCAGAAGGCTGCCCGGAAAAATACACAGCTTGGGTCAAGGCGGCGTTCTCCTCGGAACTGGAATTCGCCGCGCGCATCGTGCGCCGGTTCTACCGCGGATCGTTCCTCGGCTCGGCGGTCACTACCCGCATGGTTCAATTCATGAACCGCAGCGCGGTTTTCCGCCAACTGATGAGCGATCTCTTCAGCGGCACGCAGGATTACACCAGCCTCAAGCGGCGTGTCTGGGGCCACCTGGGTATCACCGTAAGCGAGTTCATCTCCAGCGTCTTGAATCTGGAGCGTCCAGCAACGGCCCAGGTTCCGCGCGGCGGCGCGGCCGCAGATTAGAACTTGACGCAACTTACGTCTACCGATTCCGAGATCTTCTTCGCCTATCGGCCACCACTTACCGCAAGAATTGCCCCCGTCGTGTACGACGCCTCTGGCGAGAGCAGCCACATAACTGCTTCCGCGATCTCTTCCGGTGTTCCGGCGCGTCCCATAGGAATAGTGGGAGCCAAACGCGTCATGCGGTCCGGATCACCGCTCGTGGCGTGCAGTTCGGTGAGGACATGCCCCGGCGCTACGGCATTGACGCGAATTCCTTCAGTCGCAACTTCCCGAGCGAGGCCTAGTGTAAACGTATCGAGCGCGCCCTTTGATGCCGCGTAGTGTACCCATTCCCCCGCCCCGCCAATCTGCGCCGCGCGCGAAGAAATATTCACGATGGCCCCGCCGCGTCCGCCCTTGCGCGTCGACATGCGCCGCACCGCTTCTCGAGCGCAGAGCATCGCCCCAATCACATTCACGGCGAAAACCTGAGTAAGCGTCGCGCAAGTAATCGCTTCGACGCGCGCGAATCCACCTGTTATGCCGGCGTTGTTCACAAGACCTGTGATCGGCCCCAACTCGCGTTCGGCATACTCAAAAAGCCTCACGATTTCTTCCTCGCGCGAAATATCGGCCTGGATGACGGTGGCTCGGCCGCCCGAGGAAACGATGTGCCGCGCTACGTCCGCAGCGGCTTGCGCGTTTCGAGCATAGTTCACGGCCACGCGAAAACCTCGCTCTCCCGCCAGCTTCGCCACGGCTGCGCCAATTCCCCGGCCAGCGCCGGTTACGATTAGGGCTCCTTGGGAAGCTTGCTGGTTACTGTTCGCCATGTGCCGTCCTTGTTCGAACCCCGATTGAAATGTACTCTATCTTCTTCCATGCGCATCCAAGAAAGACGCTCGATCCGGCCTGCAACTATGCCATCTGAAACCAATTCGGCTACTGCCGCGAAGTCTCCCAAGAAAAAGAACGCCTGGAAAGCGCTGCCCGACGTTTGGGCCCTGATCCATCCGCGCCGCGGCTTGCTCGCTCTCGGGTTCGGCCTAATGGCCATCAACCGCGTTTGCGGGCTTGTCCTCCCTGCTTCGACAAAGTATTTCGTCGATAACGTCGCGATAAAGCACCAGGTTTATTTGCTGACGCCGATCGTCTTGGGAGTTCTTGCTGCAACAATTATCCAGGGCCTGACTTCTTTCACGCTTACGCAACTTCTCTCCAAGTCCGCGCAAAAGATGATCACTGAGTTGCGCCGCCAGGTGCAAGCGCACATCGGCCGATTGCCGATCTCCTTTTACGATTCGAATAAAACAGGCGTCCTCGTCTCGCGCATCATGAGCGACGTCGAAGGCGTGCGCAATCTCGTCGGCACGGGCCTCGTCGAATTTGTCGGCGGGCTGATGACAGCCGTGTTCGCGTTGGTGTATCTGATACACGCCAGCCTGTTGCTGACCGGCGTGGCGTTCTCGATTTTGCTCGTATTCGGGTTTGGCATCAGCAAAGCCTTCTCGACGATTCGGCCGATTTTTCGCGCGCGGCCAAAAATCACGGCCGAAGTGACCGGTCGGCTCACCGAATCGCTCGGCGGCGTGCGCGTGGTGAAGGGCTATCACGCGGAGGAGCGCGAAGAGGGGATTTTTGCTGCGGGCGTCCAGCGGCTGCTCGACAATGTTTTGAAAACGCTCACGGCCACCTCTTTGATGAGCCTCTCCGGCGCCACTCTCCTCGGAGTTGTCAGCGCTCTTATGCTCGAGCTTGGCGGCCACAAAATTCTGAGTGGCAGCATGACGTTGGGCGACTGGTTTGCGTTCAATCTTTTCCTCGGCTTCCTGATTGCTCCCGTTTTCCAAATCGTCGCGATTGGCACGCAAATCACCGAAGCCATCACCGGCCTCGAACGCACGCGTGAAATTCTGAACGAAAAGAAAGAAGACGAAGATCCGCGCCGTACAGTGACCATGGAGCGCATCACTGGCCAAATCATCTTGGAAAACGTCAGCTTTTCGTATGAATCCAGCAAGGAAGTTCTTCACGAGGTGAGCTTCGAATCGCAACCCGGAACGGTCACCGCGCTGGTCGGCCCATCCGGCGCCGGCAAATCCACCATCATCGGCTTAATCGCCGCATTTTACGTCCCGTCCGCCGGCCGCGTCCTCGTCGACGGCATCGATCTCGCCACGGTGAAACTGAACTCCTACCGCACCCAGCTCGGCGTCGTCCTGCAGGAGACTTTCCTTTTTGACGGCACCATCCGCGAAAACGTGGCCTTCGCGCGCCCCGAAGCCACCGAGGAAGAGATCCTCGCGGCCTGCCACATCGCACGCGTCGACGAATTTGCCGAGGCATTTGAGAAAAAGTACGACACTCTTGTCGGCGAACGCGGCGTCAAACTCTCCGGCGGCCAAAAGCAGCGCGTCTCCATCGCCCGCGCAATCCTCGCCGATCCGCGTATCCTGATACTCGACGAAGCGACTTCCAGCCTCGATTCCGAATCCGAAGCGCTCATCCAAGAAGGTCTTCGCTACTTAATGCGTGGCCGCACGACGTTTGTGATCGCCCATCGCCTTTCGACGATTCGCCGCGCCGAGCAAATTCTGGTGGTCGAGGCCGGCCGCATCATCGAACGCGGTAATCATGCGTCGCTCTACGCCGCCGGCGGCCGCTACTATGACCTCTACACAAAGCAACACGAAGTCGAGAGCAATCTCTTCCTCGCCCCGGGCGAAGGCTCGATCGATCCTGAAGATGCCGATGCCGCCCGCGCATCAGCCGTTGGACGCGCGGGAGCCGCGATTCCCGACGCGATTCGCCTGATCCGCGGACAAAACAACTAAATACGCACAATTAAAGTATTGGAAGAATGGCGCGGATCGCTCGCGAGTGCTTCTATATTGCAAGCATGCGGCGGGGCTTGGCGGTACGCTCGGAGAATTTATACGGTGGTCGCGCGCCGAATGACCAATTTTTTCGTCGTCGGCGGCGGAATCAACGTCGCCATCTTGCGGATCATCGCCAGCACCAGCCGCTTATCTCCGTCGGAAAGGGTGGTGCTGAATCTCTTGATCTCCGCGAGAAAGCGGATTTCGTCTTGCGAAAGCTCGCCCAGCATTTTTTGTGTTTCGCGGTCGCGAGGCGTCTCCGTGCCCGGGAAAAAATCCGCGAGCGAGATATCCATGGCTTCCGCGATCTTGGCTAGCGTTTCGAGCGACGGCACAGTGTGGCCGTTCTCAACGCGCGAGAGGTAGCAGCGCAATAGCCCGGTGCGGCGCTCGATGTCTCCTTGCGACAGGCCCCTCTGGCTGCGATATGACTTGATGACTTCTCCGATGTTTACGCGTGGTTTTTCTTTTGGCACGATGACTCTCCAGGGTCAAGGGGGTAGCTTAGTCACTAACAGTAGGAAGAGCAAGAGGGAATTTACAGGCCATGCTTCCAAGTCGTTAACGCTTTGGCACTACTTGTGGAAAACTCAGCCCGCTAAATTTCCTGGATTTCTAGGCGGGCCCGCGCGTCTAACGCTGCGTCGGCGTAACCATGGCCGGCTGTTGCAGCCGGAATTCCAGCAAGGTTTCGCTCGGTACTTTCACCTTTTCTCCCTTGGTGAATACCTGCACTCCCGCCCCTGCCGCGGATCCTGCTCCCGCTCCAATCGCAGCGCCTTTTCCGCCGGCAGCAATCGCTCCAATGATGGCTCCGACGATGGCGCCTCCGCCCACTTTCTTGGCAGTGTCGGAGCCTCGGCCTTGCCCTTTCAAGCTATAGTCACTGCTGACCAGCGGATAATCGCGCCCGTCAATCACAATGCGCATCAGCTCCAGCTGCAACTCCGCGCTGCCCGACAGCTTACCCGCTTCTTTCACGTTTGCAAGACGGCCGTAAACGTCAGCGCCCTTGCGCGCCAGGAGAGTGCTGTTAACGTGAAGGTCGGTTTCCAGGCTTGCGTGGAAAACGTCTCCGACACTGTTTTTGGAGGAATCCACGCCATCAATCATGCGCACCAGAAGCACCTGCCCCGTGGGGATGGTGACTTCGCCATATTGAGCAGCGGGGTCTTGCGCCGGAGGAGTCTGTGCCGCCACGGAAGTTGGTTTCGCGGTGGGAGGTGGCGGTGGCGGAACATCCTGCGAAGTAACGGGCGGCTGTGAAGCATCTGGAGGAGCAGCTGAAGCAGCCGAAGTATCCGGAGGTGCAGCGGATGGCGGAGGCGGACCCTGAGGAGGTGGCGCATCGGCAGGCGGCGCAACCGCCGGAGCGCTCGTCTTGCCTGAATTGCCAGTGAACGTAATCGCTACAGCGTCCGTCACGTTGAATGCCTGGACTTCGCCATTAATCTCAAATCGCAGCACCGCTTGCGTGCCGCCCAGGTAGCGGCCCTGGAGCACTCGCCCGTCCTTGAGCTCCAGCGTATCGGCCGCTGCGGCGCCCGCAAAAAATAATCCCAGAACCACTGCGGCAATCGCTCGTCCTCGACCGTTCATCGTGTTGCCTCTCTTTACCGGCGCTCTTCCGGGACATTTCGCGCCGCGCCGGCCCACTCTTCGCACTCGGCCCTTCATCTTAGCCTATTCCGTTGGATGAGGTGGTCCGGCACAGGGTTGTGCAAATGGGCGGCTCTCTTGCGCGGCTCTTATTCCGTAGCCTGGTAGAGCTGGCGCGTGATATCGGCCATAAGCGCCGCGCTGTCCTTGGTGTCGGCAAGTCCGCGAACGAGAATGACCAGCACGAAAGTCTTCGGGGCGAAAACAATCGCCGCATCGTGATGAATCTTGGTGATCTCGCCCGTCTTGTGCGCCACGCGAGTGCCCGGAGGAAGCCCCGCGGGGATGCCTTCGTTGAATTTTTGACGCTCGAGAATTTCGATCATCTGCCTAGAAGATTCCTGATCGACAGCCTCTCCACGAGCAATCGCGTCCATAAGTTGCTGGAGCCCGCGCGCAGTGGTCGTGTTATTCAGGCCCTTTGCGAACGCTTTGCCGTCTTCGACGCCACGCAAAACATTCATGCCATCGGCATGCAATGAATGAACGGTGGCGCGAATGTTCTCGACACCAAGTTTCTCGATCAACAGATTCGTCGCAAGATTGCTGCTAACTGTGATCATCAGCTCGCAAAGCTGCCGCAGCGTGCGTGTCTGCCCGGCAGCTTTATACAAATCCGTCTCCGAATCATCCGCCGGATCAAGCGTGTAGATCGAGCCATCCGCCAAACTGTGAAATTCATTTTTTACAAGGAGGGGCTCGTCGAGCTTTAGCTTGCCTTCGCGGACTTGGTGGAATAGCTCGATCAAAACAGGAATCTTCATCGTGCTGGCCGCGTGGAACGGCTCATCCGCCCGGAAAAACCATTCCGCTTTGCCATCCAATGTGCGGAACGCCACGCCCACATCCGCTCCACTCTTCCGTATCGATTCCTGAATCCCCCGAATCGCCGCCGCCAGCTTCGAATCCTGCCCCGCCGCGCAGCGCACAAAACCAAATGCGTTTAGCGCAAGCACGCAACACGCTGACAATCTAAGAAACGCGGGAATCCGGAGTTGGCTCATAGAGTGGCTGGGGACACGTTCCAACCGTCAAGCACCACAACCGCCTCTTTGCCATCCAGAGAGCTTTGATCAAACTTCGCAGCGACGGTTCGGCTCTCCCCTGGCAAGAGCGAGAAATAATTGTCGTCCCAAAAAATAGGCGTAAGGTCTTCCCCGTCCTTGCCGCGAGTAACTCGCAGATGAACCATAAACGCGATCGCGTTACCCGGGTTCGACACAGTCACCTGAGCCGTTCCGGTTCCGGAAACGACATTCGCGTTTAGCTTTACCTGTGGCAGGGAGTTAAGACCGGTGAGGTCCCCAAACTCTGCCTGCGGCGTGTACACCGTGTCCTGCTGCTTCGCCCAGTTGAGAGTGTCCGCCTTTGTCGATAACCAGTAGAAATTGTCGCTGAGCTGTTTTCCTCCCGCGTCTCTCAACTGCAGCCGCAGAAAGTAAGTCTTTGAGAGCCCATCCACTTTCGGAAGATCGAACGCTTTGGTGCTGCTATCGGCAGCCAAGTCCAGCGTTACATCGTGCGAACCTTTTTCTGTGGCGTCGATATTGTAGATTTTCGCGCTGACTTTCGTTCCCTTCAGCTCTTCGTACGTGCTGTTGACCACAGCAACCGAATTGTCGTCATACGAATACTGCACATGCACAGGCTCCATCGCCTTCTTCGTCCCAAAATATCCGCCCGCAGGCACCAAATAATAATCGTAGAGATGCCAAATCAGCGATGGCCAGCTATTGTTCAGCATCCACTGAATCACCCCGGTAGACGTGTACTTGTTCCGCCCGTAAGCCTCGAACATCGCCCGCTGCCCGTCGTACGTCATGGCCTGCGCTTTGCGTTCGTAGTCGTCCAGCGAAGTAGCCGCCCCATAGCGCTTGGTCAAACCATCCGTGAAAACATTCACCGTCGTGAATCGTTCGCCGCCCGAGTGGTAATTCCACACATCGTCGATCGGCCAGAGATGCTCCTTAGGAATAAATCGCTCGAGCGATTCGCGCGGCGGAATCGCGGGCCCAGGGCTCGTCTCCGTGTTGTAACCGTACGCTCCGCCCGCAATCTTATCCGCGAGCCAGTAAACCGGCGGCACATACTCGTACGGCCCGGTCATCTTTACGCCCGATTTTCCAGTGACAGTCGTCTTTTCCGCGGAAGCCGAAGAAATAGTCGGATTCGGCCAGCCCAAATCTTTCTCGATCCCCAAATACATTTTTTCGACATCGGCTGGCGGCGGCCCATCGCTGCCGTTGAGCCACACCATCACGCTCGGATGATTGCGCAACCGCGTTATCTGGCTCGTCAAAGAAGCAGCCGCAACCGCGCGCTGGTCTCCCTTCCAGTCCTTCCAACGCTCCCAGGCGTCGCAGCACGACCAGCCCGGCATCACCAAAATCCCCAGCCGATCCGTTTTCTCAAAAAACTCGTCGCGGTCCAGATGGCCTTCCAATCGAATCGTATTCAGCCCCATATGGCGCACGTAAGCCAGGTCGGCATCCAGCCGCTCCGACGACCACCGCAGCAACATATCTTCGGCCCAGGCCGCGCCGCGAATGAGCAGCTTGCGTCCATTGATTTTGAACAGCCGGTACCCTTTTTCCGTCAGTTCCGAAGTCACTTCGCGAATCCCAAATGTGACGCCCTCAGAGTCGGACATTTTCCCGTCGACCTCGAACCAAAACCTCGCGTTGTGCAGATTTGGCTCCCCCATTTGATAAGGCCACCACAACTTCGGATGGGAAAACCTCAGTTGGGAAAACTCCTCAGGTGTAAAACGCACGATCTTCGTTTCTGAAGGCCCAAGAGTCACTGCCTGCGATAACTGTTTTACCTCGCCAACGATATCCGCGTGAAGAACACCAGTAACCGCGTGCTCGGAAACATTGCGGACGCTAGCGCTTAGCGTCAACGAAGCATTCTCGTAATCCTTATCCAGTTTCGACGCCACAAACCCGCCGCGCACCGCCACGTCGCCGCTACGCGCCAAAAAAACCTCTTTCCAAATGCCCATCAATTTGTCCGGTGGCGTCGGGTTCCAATCCACCCACGTAATCTCGAGATCGTCTTTCTTCGGCGCAAACACTTCCACCGCAATCACGTTTGATTTCCCCACTTGAATGAACTTGCTCACGTTAAATTCAAATGTGCGATACGCCCCAGCCACATCTTTGGCATCCGCCACTTTCTGTCCGTTGATCCAAATGTTCGCGCGGTAATTGATCCCTAGAAAGTTCAGCCACGCAGTTTGCTGCTCGAACTCAGCAGGCACCCCAAAGTCCGTTCGGTACCACCAGGAGCAAAGAAACGGACTATCCTTCGGCAATTCGCGGTTCGCAAACAGAATTTTGTTCGATGGATACATTCCCGGAAAGGAATGCAGGTTGGTAGCGTAGAAAGGATCAGGATAAGTCTTGTCACCGACGAGCGCACCCACTACAGTTGTCGGAACCTTCGCAGCATGCCACTCGCTCGCGTCAAACCCCACCGCAGAAATCTGCTCCCCCGTCGCTTTCGCCACATACGACGACTGAATCCGCCATCCGTCACGCAGATACACACGCTTGTTGAGCGGCAGCGTCGTCAGCGTCTGCGCCGTATAAGCGTGGCCTTCCGCGGACGCTTCCGGCTTGCCGGCAACCGTGGCGATCTCCTGTCCGCCGGCAACGAAGGCTAGCGCTGCCATGAGCACAGCCGGAAGAATTCCCAAAACGCACGCGCGTTTAAATCGGAGCATGTTTTCCTCACAGGATTAAAAGGAACTGGTTACGGAAGCCAATCTTAAACCGATTCAATGCTCGTAGTCTCGGTTTTTCCACGTCCCGCGCACAAGTTGCCATTCGATGATTCGTCTGAAGGAAAACGCGCGCATTGAAAATCGCGGCGATTGCGGAGAAGGACAAGGAAAAAATGCGGAGATCACTTAGAGATGGTCCCGGAGGAGGGGGTCGAACCCACACGGCCTTGCGGCCACCGGATTTTGAGTCCGGCGCGTCTGCCAGTTCCGCCACTCCGGGCCAGCAACCAAAAATATCATGCCGCCGCCCCACACTCAAGATGCCTTGCGGAACCCTAGCGGGACAGCTCCTGATGGTCGGGCTTATCGCCTTTGCCGCCGCGTGTCGCAGAGACGCGCGGAACCGCTAAGAAACACCTCGCTCCCACGGCGCGGGAACCTTCACCGAGGCCATTCCCGCCGCCGTCGCGGCCTGAATCCCCATCTCCGTATCCTCAAAAACCAGGCAGCCCTTCGACGCCACGCCAAGCCTCGAAGCCGCCAGCAAAAACGCCTCCGGGTCAGGCTTGCTCTTTTTATACTCCCCCGCACAAACCAACGTCCCGAATCGATCGAGCAGCTTCAGCACCTCGAGCGACGCCGTGACCGAGTCCCTAGCGCTTCCCGAAACCACCGCAAAGGGAATGCGGCCGTACTGGGCCTCGATATGCTCCAACACTTCAGGAACGACTTTGAGTTCCGGGAGCAGTTCGAAATAAAGCTCCTCTTTCCTCAGTGCCACACTCTCCACCGGCATTTTCAGTCCATGCGTTTGGTTGAGTGTAGCTATGATCTCCGCCGTGGGCCTGCCACCCCAAGCGTAGAAAAGCTCTTCAGCAAACTCACAGTTCCACTCACCAAGCGCCTTCCTCCAAGCCACGTAATGCAGCGGCATCGAATCGGCAATCGTGCCGTCGCAGTCAAATAAATACGCGTCAAACGAGCCCGGAGGCAATTTCAGTTTCATTTCGTTCGCCTGAACTCCTATTCACAATTCTAAGCGACTGGCGCCGGATGCGCTAACCGAGACATCGCTCTGCGAACGGATCGGCTCCGCCTGTCCAAGTCGCCCTTACCGACACGGCAATTCCCTACCGATCACCCATAGGAACCTTGCATGCTCGTTAACCTTTACCCGCAGGCCCTCGACTGGACTGGGCTGCGGCCGAGAGATACTCTATAGCCCCCGTTCGCCAGGGGCTCCGGTCCCACCGGAGCAGACGAACGGTTTTCGAGGTCGAGGTATTCGATGGCTACGGCGTTGACCGCATCGCGGTCACCCCTTTCATTGATTGCTCCACGGTCACCTTTTGCGGTGACTTCTCCCGCCGGCTCGCGGCCTGAATACCGCGGTCTGTCCCACTCGATGAATCGCGTTCTGGAAGAGCTTGCGAGTCTGCAATCCTCGCCTGATTCGGAAACGGTGCACGATCTTCGGGTCGCTATTCGCCGCTGCCGCTCTCTGGCCGCCGTGATGGAAGAAATCGACGCCGACCCCGCGTGGCCGGATATGCGCAAAGTCGCTCGCAAGCTATTTCGGGGTCTCGGCGCTGTGCGCGACGCGCAAGTGATGGAGGAATGGATCAAGAAGCTCGGCCCAGAGAATGATCCTCTGCGAGTACAGCTACTCGCCTCGCTCGGAACAGACGAGAAAAAGCGCTCCGCCGATGCGCTGCACGTGGCTGCAAAATTCAGCGTCAAGGAATGGACAAGTCTCGATCGGCGCCTACGCCAGCGCGTACGGCTCGTCCCCGTGGGGGGCCTCGCCGCCGAATGCCTGGCGCTGGAGCGCTTCGAAGAAGCAAAAGAGCTGCACAACCGCGCGTTGCGAACAGAAAGACCTAAGCCGTGGCACGCTCTCCGTATCGGCTTAAAAAGATTCCGCTACACGCTTGAAAGTTTTCTGCCTGATCACTCTGCCGCCTTGGGCGAAAATCTGAAGCGGCTGCAGGACCTTCTCGGTGATGTCCACGATTTGGATGTGCTTTCAGCAGCGATCGAGGACACGAAGATCGCCGGAGCCCCCGAATCTGCGAAAGTGTGGCAAGAAAAAATCCTGCAGGAGCGTCACAAGCGCGTCGAAACCTACCGCCAGCTCACTCTTGGGAAGACCAGCCTCTGGCAGGAGTGGCGGCACAATCTGCCGCATGGCCGGCGTTTGGAAGCTGCGGCCATGGCCCGGCTTCGCGCCACGGCACGTGCCGCCGATCCCCGCATGCGGAGGACTGGACAGGTCTCGCGCATCGCCATGCGAGTATTCGATGTTTTGCGCCGCGTAGACGCCGCGCCTTTGTTTCACGAAGCAACGATGCGCCGGCTGCTGCAAGCGGCTGCCAAGTTGCACGGTGTCAGTTCCATTGGCGGCACTAACCTCTCCCAAAAAGCGGTTCGCAAGTACTTGCTCGGATTGACGATTCCGCCCAACTGGACTTCGGAGGAATGGAATTCAATGGCATGGGCCATTCGCTTTCACCGTGGGCCGGAACCCAAGCAGAAGAATGGCTTCGCAAAACTTTCCGAAGAGCAGCAACTCACGGTTCGAGCGCTGGCAGGTGTCCTGCGCCTGGCGCGCTCCCTCAGAAAATCCGGCCTGGAAAGCGCCGTTGGCCTTCGCTGCGAAAAATCCGCCGACGCCATCATACTTAGCGTCCCCGGCTTGCTCGACACCGCCGAGATTGCAGCTCGCCTCGCCGCCGCCAAACATCTTCTCGAATCCGTCTTGGACAAACCGCTCATCCTCAAAGCCGTGCCGAAGCCCGAAAAACCCGCGGCGCCCATCGCGCAGCCGGCCGAGTCACCGCACGCCTCCGACGTTCCCGCCACCGCCTAGCGCAATACCGCGCCTTCCAGGAATCCGTTCGCGCAGTCATTCCAAATCCTAATAGTGATAGTGGGCCAATCGGAAGCTTGACCCCTCATGCTCGGGAACCGGCCTTCCCCAGAGTTACTGCCTCCTATCAATAAAAATTCCACAAACTGTATAAAAGTGAGCAGTACGCCACCTCGATAGCCTCTAGGCTGCAAGGCCAGAGTTCCAATCAGAAATTCCAAGTTAATTGCTAACCCCGGGCTAATGCTCGACAAAATTCGGAAGGCAAAGGATGGAGAAAAAGCATGTTCCACTTGATCTGGTATCTTCTTATTGGGCTAATCTCGGGGGTTATCGCGAAAGACGTCATGCACGTGCACATAACGATTTTCTGGACGGTCGTGCTCGGCATCATCGGATCGATCATCGGTGGCGGCGTTGCCCACATGTTTTCGCGCCCAACAAATGTACGATATCACCCGGCAGGCCTCATTTTATCCACCCTGGGCGCGATTCTGGTTCTGTTCATTTGCTATAAGTTGAATATCCATTTTCCTGCGGTCTAACCCAACAGAAGCGACCCGCGTTATCGGAAAAGTGTGGAATTAGACCACCGCAGCTAGGGAATTTTCCGCAGCGTGCGTTCAGCTTTGTAAACTCTGCGTACCTTGTTTCCTTGCAAATTCTCTTGTCCCAGTTTCAGATTCCTATCCTCGATCGGAATGAAACGAACTGCGCTAGCTAGGCACTATCTGTCCGTAGGTACGGCGGCCCGGTCAGTAGGAAAATTATGAAATCGCCATCCCTCTTCGATTGGTACTTCATCCTGCGAGCCCACCATCAGTGGACAATGTTCCAGGCGATTCGCTATGCGCTGTGGCTTGCTCGTTAGGAAGCCAAAAACACTTGATGTCCGATTACGCTTACCAGGAGTTGCCCGTCGCAGAGCCGATTTCTGTGTGACGAGGAGCTGCCGACCCGAGGAGCTGCCGACCCGTGTCAACGCAAAGTAGAAATGTCCGGTTTTCCGCCAGATAGAAATGTCCGCTTCCATGGTTTTCTCCAAGGGTGCTCTGCAGGCACATGGTATTTGGGTTTGCTTTGGCTTTTGGGTTTCGGTGTTCGTTCCGCAAGTCCTGGAGGCCGTAGGCCGGAAGGACTTGCGGAACGCCGCGCCGGTTCGGGGCAGGCGCGCAGGTGCAGATATCGCCCTCGGTAGCGCAACCAGTAGCTTCCGTCCAAGCGCCGTTCGATGTCGACCGCAGCTCCACGAAGCCCTGCACATACTTCTTCCCGCAGTACTCCCCAGCGATTCCCGTCCCAGCTTACGGTGTGGTCCTGAGCCACTTTGCGGCCCACGCGTACACTCAAGATTTCTTCCAGGCGCTGTTCCTGCCCCAGTCGTCGATGGGCATTGTGGGCATTCCGCGGTGCCACCGTAAAACGCTGCTCCCACTCGGGAACAAAGCGCGTCTCCAAAAAGTGATTGGCGGCCTCCATGCTGTCGATTCCCGCCAAGCGCATCTCCTTCACCAGACGGTCCTGAAGAGTTTCAAACAGTCTCTCGATACGCCCTTTGGCTTGCGGACTTTGGGCCGCGATCCATTCGATCCCCAGTTCGTTCAAGGCTCGCCCGAACTGCGTTCGCAGCGGATCTCCCCGCAGCTGTTCAGCAAGCGGCTGCGGGCCGGCCGTTCGAAAAATGCTGGCTTTATCGGTGTAATGGGCCAAGGGACGTCCGTAGCGCCGTACCCATCCGCCAAACGTTCGCAAATTCTCTTCCGTGGTGTCGTGTTCGGTGAACCGTGCATGGATCCGACTGGTAGCGTCATCGATCACGGCGATCAACTGGCAGGCTGGACCGCGATCCTCCAGCCAGCGGAAAGGAGAACTGTCCTGCATCACCAGCTCCCCGAAACTGGCTCTGCGCTCCCGCCACACGTGGATCTTTTTCACCCGCTGACAGCGCGGACGCCAAAAGGCCGCTTTGCTCATCCACCTCCGCAGGGTCTCCCGGCTCACCAGGAAACCATCCTTGGCTAAGTGTTCGGCGGCCAGCGTGGGCCCAAAGTCGGCATAACGCTGGCCCACGCGAGCTAAAACCTTCCGTTCGAAGCCGGCCGCCAGCTTGCGATTCGATGGCCGGCCTCGTAATCCGTGAACCAGGGCACCATCCCCGTGCTCGCGAATCCGCAGCAGCATCCGGCGCACCTGGCGGTCGGTTATTTTCAGCCGCTCCGCTGCTGCTACCTGCGAGAGATGCTTCTCCTGTACCTCGTGCAACACTTTCAATCGATCCCGTTCTCGTTGGCTCAAAGTGATTCGCTCCGTTTCCATGGGGGCCTCGGCCATCCATGAAAGCGGACATTTCTACTTTGCACAAACCGGACATTCTCATTTTGCGGCGACAGGAGCTGCCGACCCGTTGACAAACGCCTTTGGCCGTGCGAAGTACCATCCTCGGAGGAGACTCTATGAGGACTACTCTAGTTGTGTGCATGACGATTTCGTTTCTCGCGGTTCTTACCATGAGCGTGGTCACGCGCGCTGGCCGTACCGTCGCGTCGAAACCAAACGACACACTTGCCGCGGACCGGGCAGGAATCGAAAAGCTCCGCAAGGCAGATATCGACGCTACGCTCACGCAGGATCCGAGCGCTCTGACTACGCTGTGGTCGGACGATGGTGTAAATCTGCAGAGTCCCGCAGGGCCGGTAGTCGGACTAAAAGCGCTCAACGAGTTGTATGCAAAATTCCGAGTCGAGCACCCGGAATTCAAGGTCTTGAAGTATTCACCGGAATTTAAGGATCTTCAAATCGTCGATGGCTGGGCGATTGAGTCCGTCGATGCCAACGGTACCTTCAAGATGTCTGCAAAGGACGATCCCGTTGCAGTTCAACAAAAGCTCTTGCGACTGCTGAAGCGACAGAGCGATGGTTCATGGAAGTTCGCCTTAGTTAGCCCGAGATGATTGGGCTAACTGAAACCGGGCTAAATCCACATGTCCGCTAATGCGACTTATCGTCCAAGTGAAAGCATTCGATGGGGCCATGATAGCTTCCAAAGAAGCCTTCACGATGAGGCCCCATCTTATCGATGTAAGAAAGACTAGTCGGAGATTGCCTTTTTCAGCTTGGCCTCTTGCAGGGCCTTGCCCGCCCCTACTTTTTCAGCAATGCCCAATGGTTTTATATCAACGACAACCTTGAGGATCTTTCCAGTGAAGGTGTTTTCGCCCTCTTTGTAGTCGGTTGACACAGGTGTGGCACCGTCCAGGCCTACATCGGCAGTTTCGTCGGCTGAGAATACAAATCCTTGCGTGTGCTCGATTCGACCAGCGGCATCTCCGTCCATGTGGGTACTGGAACGAACATGCCCGGTTTTCCGATGGCGGACTCGGAAATAATTCACAGTGCCTGATTAACGCGGTTAGCGAAGAATTTTCTGATACCTTTGGTGAAAAGCAGGACAATTTCAGCAGCGGGCGGTGCTCTTCGTGAAGAAATACGCCGGTTTGATTGTTGCCTTTGCCATCGCCGCGGCGGTCATCATCGCTTGGCTGGCGACGTCGAAAATCTCTGGACGGGTGTCAGTCGTGATCGGCGATACATCGCCTGTCGGAGTCCCGGATGCACACGTCACACTCTACAAAGTGCCCGAGGAACAGCACCAGCAACAACTCGTGTTGACTAGACTCAGTAATTTGAGGCAGGAAAACGAGCAAGCAAAGTCCCAAAACGAACGTGTGTTCCCGTCGCAATCTTCCGATGAACGAACCCGCGCCGACTTGGCTGGCTACAACAATCTCTCGGATACCAAACATTGTTTTGCTGTTGAAAAAGTTTTGGACGAAATCCGCGGATTCGCCATACGCAAGCAGTCCACCGACAGTCAAGGGCACTTTGCCCTCCGCGTGCTGCCGGGGAAATATTTGCTGGAAATTGTCGGGAAGGTGGGCGACCACTATTACGATTTTGTCGAGCCGGTGGACTTGAAGTGGCGAGTAAATCTCCAGCTTGCTGACCCGAATTGCCAGTACAGCATGGCAGACTAGCAATGCGCGTTTTCCGAGTTTTGCGGGTTAAGTGCCATCTTATCGGACCGATCTAAGCCCATCCCATTTCGGGCCAACTCCTGATAAACGCTAGCGCTTAATCGGACGCGCGTTTTCGCGAATACGTGAAGGCAGGCAGGGTGCTCTGCGCGCGTTCGATTAAGCCGTTTGATCGGCATAGGGGCGGCGGTCACCCGCCGACCCCTGCCACACCACCGTGCGTACGGGTCCGTACACGGCGGTTCGAGATGGTTACGCTACTTCACATCCTCCAAATGCGGAAGTCCGAGCGATTTGAAATAGGCTGTGGGAAGCGCGACGGATATGGCCTTGGCGTGGGCGAGGTACCAGGGACCGCGACTGCTACAGGCGGTGTTGCGAGCCAGTTTTGGATGGATCCCCAGTGCCAAGAGAGCTGCCCGACGACGACGGATTGTTTTCCATTGTCGCCAGAGTGCCACACGAAGTCGCGCACGGACCCAGCTGGTAAGTGATCCGAGAATGCGAGGAGTTTCGCAGAAGCCGAAATAACTGCGCCAGCCCCGCATGTATGGGGCTAGTTCCTCCATCGTCGTTTCCAGGCTGACGCCCTTTGCACGTCGTGTGATCTCCCGGACTCGCCGCTTAAAACGGACCAAGGACTTTGGCGCGATTGCGCGCTTGACCTCAGGTCCATCTGTAAAGGTGAATCCGAGGAACTTCCGCTCCTGCGGTCTCGCCACCGCACTCTTGGACTCGTTCACTTTGAGTTTGAGCTTCTGCGTGATGAATCGCGTAATGCTCTTCATCACTCGTTGACCTGCTCGCTCACTTCGCACGTAGATATTGCAATCATCTGCGTATCGAACATAGCGATGTCCACGACGCTCCAACTCTCGATCGAGTTCATCGAGTACGAGGTTACTCAACAGCGGCGAAAGTGGACCCCCTTGGGGAGTTCCTTCCACGCTTGGACTGACTAACCCGTTCTCCATCACCCCAGCGTTCAGGAACGCTCGAATGAGTTTTAACAGCCGCTTGTCCTCGACGCGTTTCGCGACCTGCCCCATCAATTTGTCGTGATTGACTCGATCGAAAAATTTCTCCAAGTCGAGATCGATCACCCAGCCGTAACCTTCCGCAAGGTACAGCTGTGCTTGGGTTACTGCTTGATGTGCGGATCGTCCCGGTCGAAAACCGTAGCTGTGATCGGAAAACGTTGGGTTCCACCGCCGCTGCAGAACCTGCATCACCGCTTGCTGGAGAAATCGATCGAGCGTAGTTGGGATACCAAGCTTTCGCATCCCTCCTCCGTCCGGCTTCTCGATTTCCACGCGCCTTACCGGCTGCGGTATATAAGTCCCGTTCAGCAGTTGTTCCCGGATGGTGAGCCAGTGCTCCTTCAGGTAGCCACTGAGTTGGCCGACGGTCATCCCGTCGATCCCGGCGCTACCTTTATTCGCCTTCACCCGCCGTAATGCCTCCAACAGATTTTCTCGCTCACATACTTCCTCCATGAGTCGGATGGTGTTAGCTGGGCTTTCGAGTTCATGCATCGCCTGACGCGATTCGGTCTCTTCCCTTCCGGCTCGGCGGGCTTCACCCTTCCGTTCGGATAGGAAGTCCAATTTCTTTTGGATGTTCTGCCGCTTGTCGCGCTTGAGATCCATGTCCTACTCGCCTCTCCTCTCGTTCGGGTCTTCAATCACCGTTCCCGGCTCGGCCTATCTGTTGGCTCCACCTTTCGGTATTGGAGTGCCTCACTAGCTTCGCCGACGACGCGATCTACTACACCCTCTGCTGACTTCTGCCCTGCGGTCAGATGGCCTCTCGGCCCTCTCAGTCGCCGAAGCGACACAGGACAGATCTCCCGGGGTAATTCCAGCTGCCTTCTGTGCACAGTCGCCGAATCTACGCTTCGCATCTTTGATGGATTATGGACTTCGCAGTACGTTGCCCGCTCGTCCGACGCTCACGCCTTATATTCGGTTCTTGTTCATCGACTCGCACATTTGCTTGACGCTTCCTTCAGACCCCGCCTCGCGGCGATAGCCCTTGCGTCATTGCTAACCCTTCACCTCCATCAGGTTGGGTAGAGGATTTGCACCTCCTAGCTGCTGAACATGCCCGGCATACAACGTGGCCGCCCAGTTTGCGGCGGACGCGGGCCCTATGGGAATTCAATGATGGGAAGGAGCGGCGTGCGGGTTCGCCACGTGCGAGCGCCAGGTTGCAGCACGTGACACCTGGCACGCGGAGTCTGGTTACGGCGAAAAAGTATGGTGAAAGGGTGGTTGTAGAAGCTGGAAGAAGAGAGTTATTCGACGACCGGGCGAAGAAGTGCGAACCGTGCCGAGGCACGCGAAGAATTCGAATGGGAGAGCGCGCGTTCATGCTGCCACGGTGACCACGGGCGGCGAGCGGAGTTGGATTTCGGCAGCGGTAAGGCGCTCGATGACCTTCATCGGGCCAGCGCACTTCGGGCAGTGCCAAAGATCGGACGAGTCGTTGGTGGCGGAGACGTTTTGTTCCGCTTTCGGCTGTGGTGCCGAGCCGAGAAGGTGAAAGCAAAGTGGTAGGAGCGTGGCACGCCGCCGGTTGGCCAGAAAGCCGAAGTTGCGGATGCGCACGAAGCCTTGCGGCAGGATATGCAGTAGGAAGCGGCCCAAAAACTCGTCGAGCGGTAGAGGCATGAGTTTCTGCTCGTTGTTGTGGGCCGAATCGCGCCGACGAAACGTGACGGTTCCGTCAGCAAAGGAGACCAGGCGATGATTGGAGATGGCCACGCGATGGGTGTAGCGGCCCAGATATTGGAGTACATATTGAGGGCCACCGAAGGGGCGTTTCAAGTACACCACCCAGGGTCTTGCTGGAACAGCGGCCGTAGCCAGGCGGCGAAGATCTTGGGCTGCGCGAGGAGTGCCAAATCTCCGTGGAAGTTGAGCTGGCCATTCTGAAAAGCCTGTTTGAGCGCATCGACGAACTTGCCGCGAAAGATTTTGCGCAGCACCTTCTTGGGAAGAAAGTAGTTGTCTCGTGAGCGAACCCAGCGGGTGTGATCGGGGGACAGGCCGCCGGCGGGAACGACACAATGGACATGCGGGTGAAGTTGGATTTTTTGATTCCAGGTATGCAGCACACTGAAGAATCCAATTTCAGCGCCGAGGCGTAACGGGTCGCGGGCCACTTCCAGAAGAGTTTCCGCAGTGGTACGGAACAAGAGATCGTAGAGGAGCTTCTTGTTCTGCAGGACCAGTGGTGCCAAGCGGCCGGGGAGTGTGAAGACCACGTGCACATAACGTGTCGGAAGAAGTTCTCGTTGACGCGCGGCGATCCAGCGTTCCCGGGCAGCGATCTGACACTTGGGGCAGTGGCGATCACGACAGCTGTTGAAGGAAATGGCCCGATGTCCACAGCGAGTGCATTCATCGAGATGACCGCCGAGTGCGGCGGTGCGACACCGCGCAATGGCCCGTAGCACTTTGAGATGCTTCCAGCGCATCCAATGCCGGTTTCGTTCGATGAAGGGTTCTCCCGCAGCGCGGATGAGATCGGCCACCTCGAGCGGCGGCCGATCCATCTACTCCTCCTGCGGTGACCGGTCTTTGAGCTGTAGTGAGTCCAAAGGACTCGGTGTGGCCTGGAGATGGCGCTGCGAAAGATGCAGGTAGATGGTGGTTTCTTTCAAATCGCGATGGCCTAACAGGATCTGAATGGTGCGCAGATCGGCACCTGCTTCGAGCAAGTGCGTGGCAAAACAATGCCGCAGAGTATGCGGATGGACGCCTTTCTGGATGTTGGCTCTCTTGGCGGCGTTATGACACGCATGCCAAACGGTTTTCGTATCGATGGGCTGATCACTGCTGTGGCGGTGGTCGCCGGGAAAGAGCCAGTTGCTGGGTTTTCGCCGCAAGCGGCGCCAATGTGCGCGGAGTTCTTCAAGTAGCACTGGGCTGAGCATGACATCGCGATCTTGGCGTTCCTTGCCGTCTTGGATGTGAATGACCATGCGCTTGTTGTCGACATCGCTGAGCTTCAAGTGGGTCAGCTCGGCACACCGCGCGCCGGTGGCATAGAGGGTCATCAGGATCGTCCGATGGAAAGGAGGGCAGGCCGCATCGATGAGTTGAGCGACTTCTTCCTGGCTGAGGATCGCCGGCAGACGATGATTCCTTTTTGGATAAGGAGTGTCCGCGACGCTCCAAGCCCTTCTTAGCGTCTTGGTGTAGAAGAACCGCAGCGCCGCCAGACGGATGGCAACTGTGCCCGATGACAACTTCCTTTGTTGAAACAGTTCGGCTTGATATTCACGAATGTGTTGGGGACCCAAGCGGTCTGGGGGACGGTTGAATCGTCGAGCAAAATCTTCGACGGTGTAGATGTAGCTGCGTATGGTATCTTCAGAATAATTACGACGCTGGAGATCTTCCAGCATCAGTTTACGTAGATGGGTCACAGGGACCTCCTTGTGACCCACACTTATATGTCAGCCGTTAGGCAACCACCTCTCCGTACATCCCACGCGCAGCGTCCGCCGCTGGGCGGCTACGTTCTAACGCGGTAATCGAAAAAGTAGGTTATCGTATCCAATGACCGCTATGACCCGCGGGAAAGGCTAAAGCGTATTTCCGCTAACGGGTGGGAATGGAGTAAGACAAATGGGCTGGTTTCTGCCACCCAGCTGCGTCGCGCGCCACCTCTCGGATACCTGTTTGCAAAGCCCATTCGCTCCGTCAAACCTGGCTTTTACGAGTTAATGGTATAACCACAGGAATGGACGAACAGCAACAGCCGCGCGAAACACCTGAATATCCCACGATAGGGGAACCAGCCCCACTCAACGAGACCTCCACAGCATTCAGTACGTGGCGGCCTTTGCGCCTGCCCCTGTTCCGCAACATCTTGATCGCTGGCTTCGTCTCGGACATCGGCGCATTCATGCAAGGCGTGGGCGCTGCATGGCTGATGGCATCGAAAGGGGCGGGTCCGCTACTCGTGGCTCTCACTCAAACGGCTTCGGCCCTGCCGTTCTTTCTATTGGCGCTGCCCGCCGGAGCGGTGGGCGATATCTTCGATCGGCGCAAGGTGATTCTGACCATGGAAGTGTGGATGTTTTCCATGGCTGCAGCGCTTGGGGTGCTTGCCGTTTTCCATTTGATTACTCCATGGTTGCTGCTCTTCCTGACCTTTGCGCTTTCGATTGGAGATGCGTTTGAATCACCTGCATGGCGAGCCGTCCTTCCGGAACTTGTGCCGCAAGATGACTTAATGCCGGCCATTGCGCTCAACGGCATCGAATTCAATTTGGCGCGCGCGGTGGGACCTGCGCTCGGCGGATTTTTGATTGCGGTGTCCGGTGTGGCCACTGCGTTTACGTTGAACGCCCTTTCATTTCTGGTGGTTATCTGGGTAATCGCACGATGGAAACGGCCACCGCAATCGCAAGGCTTCCTGCGAGAAAGGGTTTCAGGCGCGATACGCGCGGCAGTTCGTTGGACGCTAAACGCGCCCAAGGTTTTGACCGTCCTCGGCCGCATCGGCTCAATCATGTTTTTCGCGAGCGCGTTCTGGGCATTATTGCCTACCGTCGCACATGCACTGCGCCCTAGTGCCACATTTTACGGATTGCTTCTGACTGCCTTCGGCGGCGGAGCCGTGTTGGGAGCGATGGCGCTGCAGCGGACGCGATCATCTTTCTCCAGTGACGCCATGTTGACTCTCGGCACCACGATTTTTGCCCTAACTTTGTGGGGCGTAGCCGCATTCAAGTCGATTGCGCTGTTGTGCCTCGCCATTCTACTTGGCGGGGCCGCGTGGACTGTCGTCATGTCGCTGATGAGTACGCTGATGCAGAATCTTGCGCCCGATTGGGTCCGCGCGCGGGCAATGTCGGTTTTTATGCTCGTCTACATGGGGACGTGGACGGGCGGCAGCGCATTTTGGGGATATGTCGCGGCGCACAAAGGGACGCATTTTTCTTTGCTGGCCGCGGCGATCGGTACGGCCGCTTCTCCTCTGCTGATTTTGATTTCCCGACTGGTCGATGCACCCGTGGATTTGGGAGCCTGGAATCATTGGCCCAAACCGATTTTTGTCGGTGACGTCGGCCTCGACCTGGGTCCGGTGTTGGTTACAGTGGAATACTACGTTGAAGCGAACCAAGCAGAGGAATTTCTCGCCGCTCTTCAGAAATTGTCGCGCGTGCGCCGGCGCGATGGCGCGTACCGCTGGGGTATTTATCGCGATACGGAGCGCCCAACGCACTACGTGGAAACCTTCATCGTGGAATCCTGGGCAGAACACCTGCGCCAACACGAGCGTGTGATTATGGCCGACCGCGCGATTGAGGAGGATGTTGACCGCTTTGAGGCGAAGCCAAAGGTGACACACTTCATCTACGCTCATCGCAAGACTCAGCAACACACTTGAAATATGTGTGGTCGAAGAATAAGAGGATTCTGCTAACTTGCTACGGCCGCACCTGCTTGGTCGCAAGATCAATGAGCACGATGTCCGAATTTTCGCGCAACCGGTCGAACACAATCCTGCTGCCATCGGGAGTGATATCAAAGGTCCGCATCGCGGCTGGATTATTAAGCTGGGTCAAACGCCTTGAGTGCATCGTGCTTAGGTCGAGCAGCCAGAAATCCTGACCGGCCATCGTACCCCCAAGCATGTAAACAAGGCCCGTGCCATTTGCCAGGAAACGCACACGCTCACCTTGGCGCTGCACGTTGATTTCGGGCAACTTCGCGGGTGTTCCATCCGGGTGTACTGCCAGGAGTGGCGTGACCGTGAACACCTGCGTGCCGCAATACACAATCAGGTCTCCTCGCGGCGACCACACCGGATCCAGAAAAGGTCCTGTGGCTATCCGAACAGGTGACCCGCCGGCAGCGGGAAGCTTGAACAAGCCTGTTCCATTGCGGTCGCTGCCGGCCGCGACAAGCCATTCGCTGTCGGGAGACCATGAAACCGTGCCCCGAATATCGACGTCGCTCGAAAGGGAGTGGAGTCCCGTTCCATCTGCAGCGATTACGTGCAACTGCTGCTTTCCGTTCCGACTTAACGCAAACGCAACACTACTCCCATTCGATGAGACGGCTGGAGGCGACTGGAGCGCGCCTTCCGAACCCTTCCAGATTTCCAGCGCTTGCCCATCGCGATAGCTCCACAGTCCGTCAGCTCCGTCGCGCGAGGATAAGTAAAACAACGATCCACCACCGAAGCGCGGCGTCTGGGCGCGCGCTGTGGGAACAGGAAAGGCTTCGACGTCCTTTTCTTCGACCACACGACTGGTAATTGGAACGCTCCACAAGTTGACCTGACCGTGGACGACGCTCGCGGCAAGACGCCGGCCATCCGCCGTGGTTGCCAGTGCGGTGTATTGTTCCAAACCCGAACTCACGCGCTGTGAAGTTCGGGTCTCCGCATCGAACGCCCACAACCACGGTCCGGCCCCGTTTTCGTCGTGGGCAACGAACAAAACCGTCGGCTCGTCGAGCGGAGTCGGGTACGCGATATCGGTTTTCACATGCGTGAGTTGTTCCGGCTCTCCACCGCTCGGCGAAATGCGCCAAAGATCCATCTCACGCGTAGCTGGGCGACCGCGCACAAAGTAGATCCAGCGCCCATCCTTCGACCAGACTGGATAGTGGTTGTGCAATCCAGGCTCGTTTTTCACGATCTGGCGTGGATTGGTGCCGTTGTGATCCGCCACAAATGTTGGGTCGCCTGGTTCCCATGTGTGATAGACCAACCGGTTGCCATCGGGCGACCAGGCAACCTCGGCAGCGCGTTCATCCAAAAAATTGTGCGGCGCTCCACCGATCAGAGGCCACAGCCTGAGCCTCCTGCTTTCTGTTCCTGCGTTCCACACCTCCGATCCATCGCCTGAGAATCCAATTGCGCGAAGAGGCGCTCGCGCATCTCCGAGCCGACCCTGGGTAAGATTCGCCAGGCTGCCACCGTTGGCTTGAACCAGCCAGATGTCAAACGTGCCGCTCCGCTCACCGATAAAGGCGACAAATTTCCCGTCCGGGGAGATGGCAGGGTTCGTTTCGGCCCCATCAAAGTCGGTGAGCCGTGTAAACTGCGCATTGGAAAGCGGATTTTGGAGAATTGACCGGGAACGAAGCAAAAAAAACAGTGTTGAAAGAAGAGCTATTCCAACGATAGCTGCGCCGATCCATAGCCAACGGGATTTCGCGGAGGCTGCCTGTGAGGACGGCGCGGCGGCTGGAATCTTTCCTGAACTTGTGTCGCGCTTCAAGCGCTTCAGATCGGCTCGCAACTCTGCGGCACTTTGGTAACGAACTTCAGAATCCTTCTCCAAGGCCTTTTGAATAATCCTCTCCATATCGGGTGGCAGATCGGGATTGAGGCGAAGCGCCGAAACAGGTTCTTTGTTGAGCAGCGAATTAAAAGAGGCTGCGGAGGTGTCTCCGCGAAACGGAAGCGCACCGGTGGCCATCTCATAGAGAACCGCGCCGAAGGAAAACAGATCCGTACGAGCGTCGAGCGCTTTTCCCAGGGCCTGCTCCGGAGACATGTACGCGACAGTGCCCAGAGTTGTTCCCGGACTGGTCAGGTGCTCTGGATCCACTTCGACGGTTTCTATTGTGGGCAGGACGTCGGTTTCACTCGTAGTCCTTTTCGCGGAGCTCACCATCGCCAGACCGAAATCGAGAATCTTGGCGTGGCTGCCTTCGGTAACGAAAATGTTCGCCGGCTTAATGTCTCGATGGACGATGCCTTTCGAGTGGGCAGCGTTCAGCCCGTCGGCCACTCCAATCGCCACATCCAGCAACATTTCCAGTTCCATGGGCCGAGCAGCGATGACGTGCTTTAAAGTGTTGCCTTCCAGATATTCCATGGCAATAAACGCTTTGCCATTTTCCTCGCCGACGTCGTAAATCGTGCAGATATTCGGATGGTTCAGTGCCGATGCGGCCTTGGCCTCACGGCGAAATCGCTCCAAGGCTTGGGGGTCTTGGGCCACGTCTTCCGGCAGGAATTTGAGAGCCACGAATCGGCCAAGGCGTGTGTCTTCAGCTTTGTACACAACACCCATACCACCCCCGCCAAGTTTCATTAGGATGCGGTAGTGAGAGACGGTTTGACCAAGAAGAGACTGAGGGTCAGCCATGTGGCGATTATCTTAGGTTGCACCGAGAGGTGAGTCAACGAAGAGACACGAAGAGACAAGAAAAGAGACAGCTTTCAAACAGGCTCCTGATAACGCGGTTACCGGAGAAATCGGTCAAAAACCACATGTCCGGTACCCGACTAATCCTCCGCTACGCTCCTACGCTGGCTACATCGCGGAACTGCCTAACAGCTCGTGGCGCGGAGCAACGCAAATGTGTCATTCGGCTGGACTGTTTAATTTAGGATTTGATTGGGCTTCGACGCAGTAAGCTTGCCCTTCAATCGCTCGACCTCTGACTGCAGGTACTGCACTTGCTGCGCCTCGGCATCGATCTTGGCTTTGCCCGCAGTGTCCGCCGCGTAATTTGTCTTGGAATAATAGGCGTTCTGGTCCAGATCGAACTCGCGCTGCATTACCTTCAGCTCTTGCTCCGCGCCATCGAGCTCCGTCTGGATTCCCGCATCTTTAGTAGAGTCACAGGCAATGCGCAAGGCTCTCGTCAGAAACGCAATCTTCTCATCGAGACTGACTTCCTCGATTCGCGCGGTGATCGGAGGTTTCGTTTCTAGAAGCGGTGGACTTCCAAGGGCAACCCCCGAGGAGCCGGGTTTGAAATTCTTCATATCGACATCGCCTTCAGAGATGGCTAGGGGGTTGGAGGAAACTTCACGACGAACTTGGTCCTGCTCCGCCTGGGCGGCCAGAAGGTCCGCTTTCAGCCTGTCGGCCTCAGGATTATCGCATTCTGCTGCCGGTGGCTTTGGTACTTCGGCCACGCTCGCTGATGAGGACTCTGCAGGAGAAGCAGAAATGCTCGGCACCGGATACTGCGCGCCCAGGTCATCGTTGGTGAAGATTTTCGGATGCTTCGCAGAATTTGATTGATGCTCGCGAACGTTCCGCGCGGCCTCGGCTACTGATTCCGCCGGATGAGGTGGTTCTTGAGATCGCACGGGGGCGCCAGACGCGAGCGCCAGTAAGGTAATACCAAGCGTTTGCCGTCTCAAGAGCCACGAGGGCCCGATGCGATTACTGCACATGTCCATACTGGCCTCCCGAAAGCCACAATCTAAATCTCGGGTCGTCAGATTGGATGATCGTCCCAGCCAGAAGGTTCCCGGGTAGAATACTGGGCGTTAGACTAGTCTCCTGAGTCATTGATTTCTTACATATTGTTTGTGCCATGCGCAGTCAGCGTGCGGGAAGCGAACCGTGCAATGCTGTTGAGAATGGCATCGGCATTCTTAGTCCACACAAAAGGCTTGGGCTGCTCGTTGTGAACGTCGATGAATTCTAAGATGGCGGATTCCAGTTCACGCACGCTGTAGTGCGAACCTCGCTTGATCTGCCGTTGTGACAGTATGGCGAACCAGCGTTCTACCTGGTTCAACCACGAACTATGCGTGGGAGTGAAGTGCAGGTGATAGCGAGGATGCCGCACAAACCAAGCCCGAATTTCCTTGGTCTTGTGGGTAGCATAGTTATCCAACACCAGATGGACGGCAAGATCGGCAGGAACAACACGATCGATCTGCTCCAAAAACTTGCGGAACTCGATGGCGCGGTGCCGTGGCCAGCACTTACCGATCACCGCTCCGGTGGTGATGTCCAGGGCAGCGAAGAGGCTGGTGGTGCCATGACGCTTGTATTCGTGAGTTCGACGCTCCACCTGGCCAGGAAGCATCGGAAGGATCGGCTGACTACGGCTCAGCGCCTGAATCTGACTCTTCTCATCCACGCACAGCACCAGCGCATGATGCGGTGGGTTCAGGTACAAACCCACGATATCTCGCACCTTATCGACCAACAGCGGATCGTTGGATAGTTGAAACGTCTCGCTGCGATGAGGGCGCAACCCGAACGTCCGCCAGATGCGGCTCACGGTGGATTGACTCAAGCCGGTTCTCGCTGCCAACGCACGACTGCTCCAATGCGTTGCTCCCTTGGGAGTCTCTTCCAAAGTGAGGCGTACGGCCCGCTCGACACGGTCATCGCCGATCTGCCGTGGCGCTCCGGGCCGCATCTCGTCACCCAAGCCAGCAATCCCCTCGGTGATAAAACGATTCCGCCACAGGCCCACAGTGAAACCGGTAGTGCGCAGCTTGGCGGCCACCGCGGCGTTGCTCTCCCCGCTGGCACACTCCAGAATGATGCGAGCGCGAAAGGCCAGCGATCGCGAATTCCGCGGTTGCTGCAGCAGTTGCCGCAAAGTTATCTTCTGCTCGGGACTGACAAGGAGTTCTCGCTTCTTAGGACGTCCTCGTGGAATCGACATGATCCACGATAACCCAGTTCCTTTATTTATACAATCTATTTATGACTCAGGAGAATAGCTGCGGTATAATATTCCCGTTCAGTATTGCGCCTCTCGATCCCGCGAGGCGTTTTCGTTTTTGGGCCCATGTTTGGTGGCACAGCCAAACGCTTCTCCATCGCGCCTTGTGCGATGAATCTTGGCTGTGCTCTTGTTTTTTCCGTCACTCAGTAATCCCAAAACTCAATCAAGGAGAAATCTATGCCTTCGCTTACCGCAAAGGACCGCGTATCCCTCCGTCTATTCAGTTTCACCGATGGCCGCCGCTGTCGCACTCCACGCACCGGCAACCATCCCCATTTCTGCTTCTATCACGCTCAAAAGGAGACCCGCGCACGCGCCGCCGAAACACTCGGCAAAGACCTCGCCTATTTCTTCTCCGGCGACTACCTTTCCGCCTGCGATCTCAACACCGCCCTCTCGCGGCTCATCCCCGCCGTAGTCCGCGGCGATATAAAACCCAGACTCGCTCGCACCGTTGCCTACATGTTCCAAACTCAATTGCAGGCCATCCGCCTCTCCCAGCACGAATACATCAACGCCTTTGGGACCGACGGCTGGCGCAAAGCCGTCCGCACCTCCGTCAATGTCAACTTTGACTACCGCTTCCCACCAGTCCCCGGCAACGCCGAGGCCAAACCGCAACAGCCCCAATCACCTCAATCCCAGCGCACGCACCCACAACCCCAGCAACCTACAGCCTCTACGCCACAGACCCCTTCGCGTCCGCACCAGCCTGCAACAGCGCCGCCCCAACCGGCTTCGCCCACCAACCACCCCGCCGCCCAAACCGCCCAACCTAACAACGCAGCTCCTGCGGCACCGCCACGTCCGCAACCACAACCGACCACATCAAACCGCGACCCTTACGCCGTCCACTTCGACCATAACTACCGCCTCCGCGAGTCTCCGAAACTCCTTTAGAGTCCATATCTACAAAGAATCTCGCGACTATTGATTTTAGGAAACTTACCGGAGAGCTAAACCGTTTATCAGCAACGCTTACAAAAATCCTGGGGAGAGAGGTGGCGACGGTTAACTAGAAATCGGTACGACACATCTAGGTCGAGAAAAGGTCAACTCCAAATCGGTGGAAAACATCAACTCCCGGTCATCAGCGCTATTTCCATGCCCGCCGAAGCAGTTTTGGCGGTGCCAGCCAAACCAATTGCCCGTTCGGCGGCCAAACGTGCTTCTTCGGAGGTTGCAACTGTCAAAAAGTGAGAGCAAATTGCGAGCCTCCGCACCGAGAGAGAGCCACCAGGAACACCGCTACTACACTCCTAAATGACTTGCATCGGACGATCAAGACTCTTTTCGATCAAGTGAATGGAATGCGCAAAAGCCGAGCCAAACTGCTATGAGAAACGTGACACGAACACGCGTCCGCGCAACGCGGCATTCATCGCCGGAATCAAGTCATTGTTCATGCAAACCTTGATGACGTAACCAAGTCCTCCCACGGAAAGACAGGCCGCCAAGATGTCCGAGTCTTCATGCATGGTCAGAAATACGATCCTGGTGTTATTGCCGCGCCTCCTAACCTCCCTCGCTACGTCTATTCCGCTCATGCCTGGCATGGAGATGTCCAAGACGGCCAGTTCAGGTTCGTGCTCAAGGATTGCTTCCAAGGCGGCGTGGCCGTCGGAAACCATAGCAACGATGTCGAAGGACTCCTGCAACAGCGCAGAGACAGCATTCAACACGAGGGCGAGATCGTCCGCCACTATCACTCGTCGTAGAGTCATCGATAGTTCACGCTGTGCTGTTAGCTTCGTCCGACTGCTGGAGTGGAGTTTCAGTGCAAGTTCGGCTTGCAGAGCTATCTCCCGCCTGGAGCTCATTTCATTGGCCGTATAACCAGACCTCTGCGACCACTTTGCCCACGATGCAAGCAGCTGGCTATTGGTAGAAATTACGATTCGGGAGAGAAAATCGGTGGGCTTAAGTCAAAATGACTCGGTGCGAGAAGGCTGCCTGTGGAATCTCGGCGACAATTTCAGTTCCGCGCAGAAGTTCCGACTTCACGGAGAGCCTTCCTCCACAAGGCGGAGTCTTTCGCGTCCCGGGCTAGGCTTGAACAGGCAAAATACCACCGCTGCGGACGGGGCTCGACCAAGCCTGACCCAGCGCTGCTGGCTGCTACTTGTTTCTCGTATAGCACAACGTTCGGGGCACGCCAGGACACTGGCAAAAGTACCAGTAAGGGCTTCAATCGAATGCTCGGGGAAACGGAAACAACCGCTCGGGTAATCCCACAACTCCCTTTCGCAGGCGAACTGGAGACGCTCAGTAGAACTTACAGTGGACGCCGGGGGACACAGACCCGCATTCTGTCTGAAGAACGCGGTGCCCAACCCTCAGCAGGGCCAAAGACCGCCGCCGACCGGCGGCACCATCTCTATGACGGGAGTGTAGGCCGGATGAGCATGAACTCTGTTGAATACAGTTCGATTACCTTCGCGTTCGCTTTTGGGGGCGCCATGCTCGGCATGGCGCTTCGGACCGCTTTGCCCGAGCGCCACATGAATTCGGATTCGAAAGATGCAGTGAAGGTAACGATGGCGCTGGTCTCGACGATGTCAGCGCTTGTTCTGGGCTCGTTGATCGCTTCTGCCAAGTCTTCGTACGACACACAGAAGAACGAACTTACAGATTTGTCCAGCAAGGCGATCTTACTCGATCGCGTCCTGGCCCATTACGGCCCGGAGGCGAAAGAAGCCCGCGATGAGTTGCGCAACTCTCTTGTTGGCCTCATCGCACAGATGTGGCCGAACGGCGGCACTGGCCTTTCCCAAACGGCGCCGGTATCCGCAAGCTCCGAGGTCTTGTACGATAAGGTACAAACGCTTGCGCCGAAGAACGATGCCCAACACGCTACGCAAGCTCAGGCCTTAAACCTTGTGATTGGCCTCGGGCAAACACGCTGGCTGATGTATGAACAGAGAGCCGTTTCGGGATCCGTGCCGTTGCTAATGGTGCTGATTTTCTGGCTCACAGCCCTTTTCATCAGCTTTGGCCTCTTCGCCCCTCGCAACGCAACCGTGTACATCACCTTACTCGTTTCCGCGATATCGGTTTCCTTCGCAATCTTCCTGATCTTGGAGCTGTACAATCCTTACGTCGGAGTGATTCGACTCTCCGACGCCCCGCTCCGCGCTGCCCTCGCAAACCTCGGACATTAACGAGGAAGCTCCATACGAAAGCATGTCATGAACGGATTGGGCGGCTGCAGGCCTACTATTGCAGTCGTGCACTTTCGGATTTGGCAACATTGAGGATGGGAATTTCGGGGTCGGCGTCTTTCCAGAGCGTAAGGAAATCCTGATATTCGGCCCGAGCTTTTGCGGTATCGCCCTGCAAAACGCAGGCTCGGGCAAGACCGAGGTGCGCTAGTGCCCCAATAGGCTCGTTCAACACAACACCGGGATGTTCCAGAATTTTCTGAAACTCTGCTGTGGCTTGGCTCCCCTGATGGGCGGCGAGATACGCTTCCCCTCGAACGTAAACAGGATACATGTTGGCGGAGAACGTGGTGCCGCCGGCAAGCCCCATTTCGTATGGCGCAGCGGCGTCCAATGTCTCGATGGCCTTGGCGCCATCGTTTCGGTTAAGGGTGAGTTCGGCACGAATCGTTGGCAGGTAATTAAATTGGACAATCGTATCTTCGGGAAAATGTTCCGCCAGATCCTCCGCCATTCTTTGAGCTCCGGAGGAGTCGCCAGCTAATGCTAGAGCCAGCGCCGCGACAAACTTAACATCCTTCCCGACCGATTGCGCACTTGCCTCCGTGGCGCGCTTTCGAGCCTCTGCAACATTCCCTAAGAGCGATTCATATAGAGCTGCAGTGGCTTCAGTGCCCGCCGCCCTATCCTTCTCGCCAGCACGCTCAGCAGACGCCTCCGCCCTATGAAAAAGTTCTAGGGACTTGTTAAGCTGACCGGAATAGGCTGCGGAATTGGCTTCGAAGTACAGCAGCAGACTCTCCAGTCCCGACTTGCCCGTTGCCCACTTCACCTGCTGCGCAGGCACTAATGTATCGTGTTTCAAAAAACCCATCTCATACTGGTACAGGTGAAGATCGGTAGAATCTAGATTTTTTGCCTGGGCTTCTTTCGCGGTGGTCTGAGCCTCTTGCAATCGATTCATGCAGATATACGAGACTACGAGGTTGCCGTAAGTTAAAGCATCGTCCGGGGCAATCCGAAGGGCCATACGGAATTCTTCCAGAGCTTTGTCATATTGCCCGAGGCTCTGGTAAACCACGCCCAGGTTGGCTGACGGCACCAAGTCTCGCGGATAGGTCTGCGCCCAGAGCTCATAAACTTTGCGCACATCCTCGAGGTTTCCGGTGACGTAATGATAGTAGTGAGACTCGATATAGTATTTCTCTCGTTCGCTGACGTGCTCCCGGAGTTCGAAGCTTTTCTTGGTGCTCTCCGCCGCGAGGTTTTTTTCACCGAGGTTGTGATAGGCCGTTCCCATCAAGGCATGAGCCATGGCGAAATTCGGGTCAAGTTTAATGGCCTGCTGCAATTGTTGCACCGCCGCGGTGTAATCGCCTCGCACCGTCATCATTTTCAGTCCCAGGCTGTAAGCCTGGAGCGCTCCAAGCGAGCGCGTCGTGGCCTGCTCAGCCGGAGTATCGAACTTGTCGATCGAACTGAGAGATTCACCTAGCTTTTGACGCAGCCGCGTGGCTGCCTGAGAAAGCGCTTTGAGCACCTCTTCCTTGCTTGCGGCCTCTTCCTGTTCGTGTGCCAACATCGCACCGGTGTGTCCGTCGGCAGCCACAAGAGTAAGAACGTAATGACTTCCCATCGGGGCGATTTTCCCTGAGATGTATGCTTTCAGTCCTTCGCGTTCACAGATTTCGCGTCCCATTTCTGGCGTGATTCGCGTATCGGCAGGACGTCCCATCAATTGCAGTGTTTGACGCACTTCTGGCCCCGGCAACAAGGTTAGGAACGGTGACTGCTGTAGCTGAACTGCCAATCCCTCCCGAAGCGTGCCATCGAAGATTGGATCTTCGGTCTTGTTTTCGAAATCGGCTAGCACCACCGTATCTTTGTCCGTCAGTTTGAGTGCCGCTCGCGAACGCCAATATAAGCCCCCAACAGTAAGGGCTACGGTCAGGAGTGCCGCCAAGGGAACTAGAAGTCTCCAACGGTAAGGCAATCCCACACCTGTCACTGCTGGTTGCGAAAGCTCTGCCTTCCCTTTTCCGCTTGAGCGTGGCCCGCCTGAAGGTGGCGACGCCACCAGATCCTCTTCAGTTACTAGCCTCCGCCCCGGGTCACTGTCTCGCTTGAGCAGTTTCAATTCGGCTCGCATGTCAGCGACATTTTGGTAACGCAGGTTGATGTCCTTTTCCATCGCTCTGCTAATAATGTGTTCAAGTTTCGGAGGAACAGCAGGATTAAGACGAACAGGGGCTAGCGGAGTGCGATTCAAGATAGCTTCCGTAATCACGCCCGAACTTTCTCCTCGGAACGGCATGGTCCCCGTAGCCATTTCATAGAGGACGACTCCGAACGAAAATATGTCCGTGCGCGGGTCCAATTCCTTCGCTCGCACTTGCTCCGGAGACATGTAATACACCGTGCCAAGAGCGGTCCCCGGACTGGTCAAGTGGTCGGCGCTTGCGCCCAATGTGGCCTCGAATTCAGCACCACCTACCGAAGCAAATCTGCGTTTCCCTGGCGTCACTTTCGCCAGCCCAAAATCCAAAATCT
Organism: uncultured Acidobacteriota bacterium; assembly: GCA_963833345.1. Classification (GTDB taxonomy): domain Bacteria; phylum Acidobacteriota; class Terriglobia; order Acidiferrales; family UBA7541; genus Acidiferrum. Next base: position 1,409,079 of record CAWHXI010000002.1, read on the forward strand.
TGGCGTGACCGCGCTTGGTTACAAAAATATTGGCGGGCTTGATGTCGCGATGAACGATGCCTTCCGTGTGTGCGGCTTCGAGTGCGTCGGCGATTTCGATGCTCAAATCCAGCAGCGTCTCCATCTCGAACTGACCGGCAGCGATGAGACGGTTCAACGGCTCCCCTTCGAGCAACTCCATCGCCATGTAGGTTTGGCCGTTCTCCTCGCCAATCGCATAAATCGTGCAGATATTCGGATGGTTTAGAGCAGACGCGGCTTGCGCTTCCCGCCGAAATCGTTCGAGCATTTGTGGGTCGCGAGACAGATGGTCTGGAAGAAATTTCAGTGCGACAAACCGGTGGAGACTTAGGTCTTCCGCCCGATAGACCACTCCCATCCCACCTCCGCCAAGTTTTTCTAGGACGCAATAGTGGGAGATCGTCTGACCGGTAAGAGGCTTCGATTCGGTCACGCTTAATGCTGAGCCAATCTCAGACCCGCGCGTACTGACAAAACTAACAGTCGCTCCCGGAAGTCACGTACGAGCGTCGGTTGCTGAGACTGTTAGTTTTGACAGTTCTCGCAGTACCTCCGCGCGGGGCATCCTTACTGGGCCCGAGCGCGATTGAGCGGATTCGCGAATGAGAGTTTCGCGCTTTATGAAAAACCTGCGGAGGGAGAGATCAGTGCCCGTTCGGCAAGACGCGTCTCCTACCTCTCTGCAAGCACGAACAACTCGAAGGGGATATACATTTCGAAAATCTGCCAAACGCCAAAAGGAATCCTCGATGGCCTCAACCAAGAGACTCTTGATCACCGCAATATTCACCACGATGGTTCTCAGCCTGTTCTTGCTCGGTGCCGCCGCTCCATGCCGTGCTCAAACGAGCTCAGTGTCGCCGGACGATGCGTACCCACTCGGCAACAACGTCCTGAAACCATGGGTTGTTACGGATTCTGTTGTCACTGACCAACCAACAATCGGCGACCCATCCAGCGCGCCTCTTCCCCAGGCAAGCAAGTCCAGCGCGGATGACGCGTGGCATTTTGCCGTGAGCCCCTATCTCTGGTTTCCGGGAGTCCACGGCACTGCAGTGGGCCCGAACGGCAACGGCGTCGGCTTCCGCGCCAGCCCCAGCGATCTTCTCTCGCATTTTCAAATTGGACTGATGGGGGCCGTCGAAGCCCGCCACAAGTGGCTGGTCACGTCAATGGACATATTTTGGATCAGGCTTGAGGACGACAAGGCCATCCCGCTTCCCCCAGACGTTGGGCTGGGGGCAATCGGCGCCAAAATTCATGCTACTGAGTTTTTTCTTGCTCCCAAAATCGGCGTTCGCGTGATCAATCAGGAAAAAATCAAAATTGATGCTTTGACGGGATTCCGTTTCTGGCACTTCGGCGAGAGTTTGAGCTTCAATCCATCCGTGCTTGGCCTTAATTTTACCGCCTCACAGAATTTCGTGGACCCGTTGGTGGGCGGACGCATCCAGCTGGACCTTTCACCGAAAATCGTGGTCAATATTTTGGGTGACGTCGGCGGATGGAACACCGGCTCGAAGCTCGAGTACCAGTTTGCTGGCTTGCTCGGCTATAGGATCAAGCCGGCCTTGACGCTACAGGCAGGATATCGCTACCTAAATCTGGACTATCAAGGCAGTCGAGGCAGCGTTTTCAATATTACGACTGCCGGTGTCCTGTTTGGTGCCACCCTAACTCTGAAGTAGATTAGCCCGAAGGGACGCTGCTAGTGGCAAGAAAACACGCCCAAAAGACCACATCAAACCTAGCTTCATTGACTGGACGGGGAATCTTAGCATTTGTGGTGGCGGCTATCCTGTTCGCAGGCATAGCCGGCGTGGCACTCTATAGCAGGTCGCCTGCATCAGCTGCAATGTCTGCGCATCCGGTCGACAATGCTGCCACCTCGTCTGCACCTGGCGCCGGTCAGCCTGCGGCAACGTCTGCGCCGGAGCCTCCATCCAACGGCGCGAATTTCCTTCCCACCGTGCCGAATGAATCTCCCGTTCCAGGCAGTGCGCCGCGAGGCATGGTTTGGATCACGGGAGGGGAGTTTTCCATGGGCGCGCAGGATCCCCCAGACATGGATAATGTCGGCATGCAAGCCACGAAAGATTCCCGGCCGATACACAGAGTTTACGTCGACGGATTTTTCATGGACAAAACTGACGTCACCAACGCGCAATTCGCCGAGTTCGTCAAAGCAACAGGTTACATAACCATTGCTGAGAAAGCTCCCCGCGCCGAAGACTTTCCTGGCGCTCCACCCGAAAATCTGGTGGCTGGCGGGGTGGTCTTTGTTCCTCCCGATCATGCGGTAGCCTTAAATGATCACCTTCAGTGGTGGACTTATGTCAAAGGCGCAAACTGGCGTCACCCAACTGGACCCAAGAGTTCTGTCACGGGGAAAGAAAACTATCCCGTCGTCCAGATAGCCTATGAAGATGCCGAAGCCTATGCGAAATGGGCTCATAAGCGGCTACCCACTGAAGCGGAATGGGAGTTCGCCGCGCGTGGTGGACTTGCAGGGAAGCCATTCGTTTGGGGCGATGAGTTCAGGCCTCAAGGAAAGTGGATGGCCAACACTTATCAGGGGCACTTTCCCACCCAAGACTCAGGGACTGACGGCTTTACCGGTCTGGCCCCAGTGGCGCAGTATGCACCCAATGGATACGGTCTGTACGATATGGCGGGAAATGTCTGGCAGTGGACCTCGGACTGGTATCGGCCGGACTACTACACCCAACTAGCGCGCGCGGGAGGAGTGGCACGCAATCCAAAAGGACCGGATACTCCCTTTGACCCGGCCGAGCCCTCGGAGAAAAAGAAGACCCACCGGGGAGGCTCGTTTCTTTGCACCGATCAGTATTGCTCACGCTATATGGTAGGAACGCGCGGCAAGGGCGAGGTCAGTACGGGAACAAATCACCTGGGCTTTCGCTGTGTCTCGACTACGGTAGCGTCCGCAACCGCAAGTTCTCCCAAATCCTAAAGGCCGACCTCAGTATTGAAGAACCTTGCGGAGCCTTCCAGACGATCCTTAGACTGCGCTCCGCCGATTCTTCCGCCCGCTCTGATCGCAGAGGGCTTTTCACTCGACTACGTCCGCACGACGCTCTACTGAACCTCTCCGTCCGGGATTAAATGCGAAGCCCAAAAAACCCCTCGAGCGATCCAGTCACTTTAAGTTTCGTTGATTCTCATGTGGACTGCACAGCAAAAAAAGTTGAAGGCGTTGACTAGAACTCTCGCAGTTTCGAACGCCCCACGCTGCGTCACTAACCGCCCATCTTCTGATAATTAGAATTGGAGGTGGTCACAACGAGCTGCTTGGCGCTGGCATTAAGAACCGTCTGCTGCACGTAGTTCGTACCATCGGGCAGGCTCGCCATCTGAACATGCAGAGTAACCGCGTCTTTTGCTTCACCCATGTAGGTGTTGATGTCCAGGGAGATGACCTTCTTATTGGCAGTATCGAAAGTAAGGGTCATCTGATCGCCCGGTTGAGCATAATCCCGGAAAACCAAATTCAGGAGCCCTCCCGCAGGATTCAACGAAACTTTGCCAGCCTGATAGGCTTGATCCATCCTCTGCGGGTCCGGCGGCACGTACATGCTCAGCAGGCCCTTGACGTCGCCCATGTAGTCCTGCATCTCTTCTTTTTTCTTTGCAATGACTCGTTGCTTCAGTCTGCCACCGCTGGGTTGTTCCGGCGGTGGACCGATGGGAGTCTTCTCGACCTGCCCATCAGGACCGTATCGGCACAATTTTTGAGATGGAGGCTTAGGGTCGCCCTTCAGATTGAGCTCCGTAGTTTCTGTCCATTGATACTGTTTCAAGCTCTGCTTATTTACCGCCATAACCTGCTTTACGGCTGCAAGCTTCTGCTGCAGCTCAGCATTCTGCGCAAAAGCAGGGATGGCAGCTGCAAGGGCCATCCCACCGATGATTACTAAACGTCTACCAATCGGAACAAGACTGCCGGCGATAGATTGCTTCCCGTGCGCAATTGCAAGATTACGATTCATTAGAACTCTCCTCGGACTCTTCATGGCCGCCTTTTGCTTGGCTTTGTGGGCTGGTGGGAGTGGAGTGTCGGCGATGGCAACAAGATCCTCCGCCGACGCGGAGGCCATCATGGTTTTCGCTCGCGGCCAGTCTAAACCTGATTGACGCGAGCAGAATATGCACTGTCTCCCCGATCTCGGAACTTGCTATGAGTATCCGACAGGTGGGGTGGGAGTGCGCCACTGTCAAAACTGCCAGTCTCCACGAGCGCGAGTTGGTCTCACCGGCTTCCCAGATTATTCACCGAACGTGAAGGCCTGTCACTTTTGACAGTAGGAGTGCGTGCCCTCCTATGACAGCCTGCTTATATGCAGAAGGCCATTTTGTCAGGTTCGTATTCGAGGAGGAATGCAATGCGATTAGCGGTTCTATGTCTCGCAGCGTCAGCGCTGCTGCCGTCAGTAAGCCGGGCGCAGGCCCCTGTTTTCGTGATTTCGCCGGCGCCAGATAGCTCGGTTAAGTTCTCTGTGAAAGCGTCGGTCGCTTTGGAGGGTACTTTCGAAAAATGGGATGCAACCGTTACGTTTACGTCTCCGGACGTCACGACAGGCGTTCTGGACATCAAGATTCAGGCGGATAGTGTGAATACCGGGAGCGGCATGAAGGACGGCAAACTAAAGAGCAAGGACTTCTTCGACGTCAAGCAGAATCCGGTGATCTCGTTTCACTCAACGAAGTTCGTGCCAATCGGTCCCGACACAATCGAGGTGGATGGCGACTTTACGATACGCGGAGTGACCAAAGCCGAGAAGCTGACGTTTACCGTTACTGGCGCGGGGACAGGCTCAGGCTCGATTAAAGGGACAATGGCGTTCGACCGGAAGGACTATGGGATGAATAGCGGCATTCCTTTCATCAAGATCGCCGACCGCGTCGAGGTGAGTGTCGACCTCGTAGGGAAACGAGTCAGCGGACCGCCCGTGGTTCTCAAGCAATAGCTAGCCGGACAAAAGAGAGCGGGGCCGCCAAAAGGCCCCGCTCTTAACTCTCTGTAAGCGGCCAACGCCATACGTTTAGTTCCTCGTTCCGATTACCTCCCTACCCTCCGCGAAGACTGTTTCCGACACCGTATAACAGCAGGCAAGAACGGACCAGGCGAGAGATACAATTAAACCGCGAGAGAGCGGAGTCCCGTTCAGGCTCCGCTCGGAACGTCGGACTTCGGGGTCTCTCTTCCCCTGAAAAGCAGCGTTCGAAATTGCTCTTCGCCGAGGACTCGCCGCATCTCCCTGAATGCAAAGAGCGGAATGAAGGTGCAGAATACGATCACGCTCCGGCTGAGCAGATCATCTATGCGCACCTCGCGGAACGCTGCTACGAGCCTTTGTCCATGCACGAGGTGTTTGATGGCTTCTTCAACGACATGAAAAGCGAAGACGAGCAAGCCAAACACAAGAGCCTTATAAATCGCGGAATAGATCAGTGGCTTAGCCTCTTGCTTCTTGCCAAGGTGTGCGTACTCTCCTATGAGAATAACTTTGACGATCACCAGCGCGTTGATCAACGCAGCGCCCTAGGTGAAATACGAGATCTGGAACTTGTTGAGCAGCAGCATTCCGTAGGTCGCGATGGCGCAAAAGAAAAAGGCCAGATACAGAAAGATTACGGCGAGGTCTTCAAATTCGTGGGCCACCTTTTGCTTTAGCCCGGTTTTCTGGGGCTGCTAATCAGCCCCCCCATTTCTGTCCGGAGTTCTTTACCAACCACCTTAGCGATTGTTCCCGAGTGAAGGCGTATTCAGAATCAATTTAGTTCGGCAAGGATACTTAGAGGATAGTCCAATCAAGTTGTGTTTGGGTCTCGTGCAGGTCAGATCGTTCATTCTTCCATCACGTACTTGACGAACTCCGGGTTGTCGTGGAGAAGAAGTGGAAATACTCCCTCCGTAAAATAAATCCAGGCGTGTAAATCCCATTGTTCACTGTCGTCGCGGAAGTCCCGTTCCCACAGCGCCGCATGGAAGACTTCATGCTGGAGTGCTTGTATGTTTCTAAAACGATCTTTGCTCCTCGCGATGGAGATGGTTTTTTGTTCGTAGTCGGTCACACCCTCTCCCTGGGAATCTCCATAAGCTGCGCTCGGCTCGTGGAAAGAGATCAGATACCTCACGCAAGGCCGGTCTTTTAAGCCACAAATGAGGATAGAGGCAGGCGGCGGAGCTTGTGTTTTCGCTAAACTAGCAGGTTTCAACGACCCCAGTAAGACACCGCCGAGGAGAGCAACTGCTATCGAAATGAAGTAAAGAAGCCTCATTTGACCAAGTTGAGCACGAGTGCAAGCCCTGATCATGTACAACCCAGAACTTCTCTTAAACTGTCAGAAATGACAGGCGGTTGGGCGCACCAAGCCGCTGTGGGCGGGTTCTGCAGAGAGTCAGCGATCAACCACTATTAGCTGTCTAGAGAGCTTTCCGCTCGCCTTTTCGCGAGCGAGCCGCAGTTACCAAAAGCAATGGATTATTTGTCGCTTTTATTAATTGGGGATGCTTTCTGCAGCGTCGCCAGCAATTCCCTGGCGCAATGCAACCATCAACGAGCCGGGAACGATGTTCTCTCAGAACACCCAAATCTCATACGGATGAAATCAGTCAATATGCATGACCTCCGACTAGCCTGATCAGTTCCGGGCGTTCGGAACCAACTTGCGCGGCGGAAGATGGCTTGTGTTGCGAGAAGCTGGAGCGCCGTGCGTGACCGGCAACTGGTAGAGAATCAGGAGCAGCACTAACAGAAAAGCAGACAACCATTGGGATGTGGAAAGCGGCCCCCAGAAGCCGCGGTCCAAGTCTCCGCGAAGAAATTCGAGAAAGAATCTTCCAGCGGAATAACAGAGAGCAAATGTCCAAATGAGGAAGCCGGGCCTCCGAGGCTTGCGCGACAAATACATCAGGAGAAGAAAGACGCCCAGTTCGTAAAGCGACTCGTAAAGCTGCGACGGATGCAGCGGGATTCCCAGCGGAACGCCACCAATCTGTGCGGCAACCGGGTTGGTGAAGGTTACGCTCCAGGGCAGACTGGAAGGTTTGCCGTAGTCGCAGCCGGCAGCAAAGCAGCCGAGCCGACCAATGGCAATGCCCAAGGCGAAGGCGGGGGCTCCGCAGTCGCCCATGGTCCAAGCGGAAACGCGGTAACGAATCCCGAAACCGGCAACGACCAGAGAAGCAGCGAGAAAACCAAACAGAAAAGTGCCTCCACTGCGGAGCAACGCCTGCGGCGAGTGCCAGTAAAGCGCCGGGTGAATCAAAAAGTCGCCAAGCCGGCAAGCGACGACGCCGGACAACACGGTGTATGCAGTAACGCGGATTGCGAATTCCTTTTCTATGCCGTAGCGAGGGGCGCGCGAAATGGCCAGCCATGCCGAACAGGCGATCGCCGTGGCCAACAGCAGTCCGTAGGTTGGCAGCGAAAATCCTCCGAGATAAAGGTAAGGAAGCACCTGCCGAGTCTACGTTCTTCTCCGCTGCTTTGCACCTAGCCGGGTGGGGCCGCAAGGACGGGATGTGGGAGGCGATGCCACCCACCACCACAAAGACGACTCTCTCAGGGGAAAATGGTAACCCAACATCCTCAATAGAATCGAAACGATGAAACGAACTGCACCCAGTGGTCACTACCTATTGCAAGCGCTCTTGGAACGTAAATTTAAGCAATGAAGGTTCGCGCTGGGAGTTCCAAGTATCCTTATAACTACAATCCATGGAGACGAAATGTTCGGCCATCCCAAAATATACTTCGGCGAGTTTGACCGGCTGTCTGAAAAGATTAAAGAACGTGAAAATCTCATATCCGCAGTAGCGCTGATTTATCGCCTCACACCGCAACACGCAAATGAGGTTTATCACGAGTGGAGCACGTCCCGGCAACGACAGTCAGTGATTGCGGCGTGAAAATAAGCCAGAACTGCACCCTCTGAATACTCCGTCGCGAATCCTCGCCCTTCACTCGAATAACATCCGCCCCACGCTTCATGTGTTCCACATCGAGTGCGATTATCCGATCATTCCTGAAAGAGTCAATCCAGCTTTCGTGGTCAGGCGTTCGCTTTCCCGCTAGAGTTGAGCCTTCCCGGTGGCGGGTGGCCGATCGTTAAATCCGAAAAACCTATTAGTTGTCCATTCGTTCTGCGTCCATGCAGAAATGTGGGGCTGTATGCCGCTAGTCTACTTTGGATTCGTGGACTTTCTCGGAGACTTGGGCGGGAGTGGGGAGTTGGGAGCGGTCCCAGCCGCCGCCGAGGGCTTCGATCAATTGGACGGAGGCAGTCACTGCCTGAGTGCGGAGGGTAGCGAGCGTTTGCTGGTCTGAGAGCAGGGTGGTTTGGGCGACCAAAACGTTGAGGTAAGTATCGACGCCGGTGTAGTAACGCGCTTTGGCCAATTCGAGATAGCGCTCGGCGGATTGCTCTGCGGCTAGCTGTTCCTGGATTTGCTTGGACAGGATGCGCACGGCGGCCATGGAATCCTCGACTTGTTGAAAGGCGGTGAGAACGGTCTGGCGATAGCCGGCAACGTCAGCGTTGTATGTTGCGACGAACTGCTGGACGCTGGCTCGGCGGAGACCGGCGTCAAAGATCGTTTCGGAGAGCGATGTGCCGACCGACCAAATGCGGCTCGGCCAGGCAAGCAGAGTTTGGATGGCCGAGCTTGAGAAGCCCGCATCACCGGTGAGAGTGAGGTTCGGATAGTAGGCGGCGACGGCAATTCCTATTTGCGCGTTGGCGGCGGCCATGGCGCGCTCGGAGGCGGCGATGTCCGGCCGGCGTTCGAGGAGTTGCGAGGGCACTCCCACGGGGAGCGCAGGAGGGACGGCAGTCAGGGGCTTCACGGGAATGGAGAAGCTGGAAGGCGTGGTGCCGATGAGGACGGCAATGGCGTGTTCGAACTGGGCGCGCGCGACACCCAGATTGGTGCCTTCGGATTCGGCCGTCTCGAGCGCATTTTGGGCTTGGACCAGTGAGATCTGATCGTCGACGCCGGTTTCGTAGCGGGCGCGCGTCAGGTCGACGGATTTTTTGTCCGCTTCAATGGTTTCATCAAAGATTTTTTGCAAAGCATCCTGGCCGCGGAGCTCGAAGAAAAAGACGGCAAGACTGGCCTGCTCGGTAAGGCGCACGTTTTCGAGGTCGGCGGCGCTGAGCTGCGCGTTGTATTGGGCTTCACTGATGGTGTTGCGGACTTTGCCCCAAAGATCGGGCTCCCAGGAAGCCGAGACCGGGAGCGAAAAAAGCTGACTCTGCAAATTGGGTATAGTGGTTGAGCCGCCGCTGCCAGAACTTGAACTGCCACTTTTTATGTTGATATTTGCTGAGGTGCGGGTCCGCTGGTAAGAAGGCGCGGTTGACACTGTCGGAAAAAGCTGCGAACGGGCCTGCGCAACGAGAGTGCGGGCGGCCATGAAATTCTCGAAAGATTGCTTGATGTTCTGGTTGTTTACGATCAGTTGTTCCTCAAGCGCGTTCAGCTCGGGATCTTTGTAGATTTCCCACCATTTGCCGTGGAGCATCGCGTCCTGAGGTTGCGCGACTTTCCAGGCTTCAGCGTCCGGGACCTGCGTGGGCAACTCCTTGTATACAGCCGGAGGCGGCTGAACGGTGGCGGTTGGCGTGTGATATTTCGGCCCGACTGCGCAGCCAGCAAAAAAGAGAGCCGCGACTGCAGGGCCAAGTAGAGTTTTGAGTCGAATGTTATTCATAGTTTTGCCCTTGTCATTAATCCGCAGCGCTAGGGGCTGGCGCAGCCGCTGAAGGAAGTGTGTCGCGTTGTTTTCTTTGAAACCGAAGCCGTAATCGATCGAGAGTGAGGTAGACGACGGGAGTGGTATAGAGCGTGAGCAGCTGGCTCATGATGAGGCCTCCAACGATCGTGATGCCAAGCGGCCGACGAAGTTCGGAACCGGTTCCCGTTCCAAACGCCAGAGGCAAAGCGCCGAAGAGTGCAGCCATGGTGGTCATGAGGATCGGGCGGAAACGCAGTATGCAGGCTTGGAAGATCGAGTCTTCAGTACTCATCCCCTGTTCGCGTTCGGCTTGCAGAGCGAAATCGACCATCATGATGGCGTTCTTCTTTACGATGCCGATCAGCAAGACGATCCCGATGATGGAAATGACATTGAGGTCCACTTTGAAGAGCATGAGAGCGAGGATGGCGCCAACGCTGGCCGACGGCAGCGTGGAAATGATGGTGAGGGGATGAATGAGACTTTCGTAAAGGACGCCGAGAACAATGTAGACCGCGAGAAGAGCAGTGATGACGAGATACTTTTCGTTGCTTAGAGAACTTTGGTATGCCTGAAGGGTGCCAGCGAAAAAGCCGCGGAGGCTGGAAGGCGCGCCGATACGCTGCTTCATCTTGTCGATCGCCAGCGTCGCGTCGCTTAGAGAGACGCCCGGCGCAAGATTGAAAGAGGTCGTGACCGAAGGCGAGAGACCCGTGTGGTTGAGCGTGAGCGGAATGGTGTTGGTTTGGCTGGTGGCCATGGAGATGAGCGGGGCGTTGCCCGTGGCGGTAACGCTGCTGCTTCCCGCGGGATGAAAATAGATGTTCTTCAACCCTTCGGGAGTTTGTGAATACTGGGGATCGACTTCCAGAACGACATAGTATTGGTTCAACTGCGTGTAGATGATCGAAACTTCAGATTGGCCAAAGGCGCTGTAGATACCGCTATCGAGCGATTGAGCGGTTTGGCCGAGCTTTGCGGCGGTGACGCGATCGTAGTTTAAAAGGACGTCGAGGCCGCCATTTTGCTGATCGGAGTTCACGTCCTGGAAGCCGGGAAGCTTTTTCATCTCGGCGAAGACGCGCGGTCCCCAAGTGGCAAGGTCAGAGATGGTGTCAGTCTGAATCGTGTACTGGTAGAGAGCGGCGCTCGAACGGCCGCCGATGCGGAGATCCTGCGAAGCTTGCAGGAAGGCGGACGCTACGGGAAGGCGATTCAATTGCGGGCGCAAACGGTTGATGATTTCCGGAGCGCCGATTTTGCGGACGTTGAGAGGTTTAAGGGCAATAAAAATATTCCCGGTATTGGTGGCGCCACCTCCGCCGGTGAAACCCATGACGTTCTGAATGGCTGGGTCTTTATTTAGAACGGCCTCGATCTTCTGGATCGCGTCATTCATGGCCGGGAAGGAAGAATCCTGGGGGCCTTGGATGGCACCGCCAAGAGTGCCAGTGTCTTGCTGAGGGAAAAATCCTTTGGGGATTCTATAGACCAAGACGACATTGAGAACGATGGTGAACAAGAGAACGGTGAGGATAAGTCCGGGGTTTTCCAAAACCCAGTGCAGGCTTTTCCGGTACCCATTCAGGGCGCCATCAAAAAATCTCTCCGATGCTTGGTACAGCCGGCCGTGTTTCCTGGTGCGCTCGTTTCGGAGCAGGTAGGCGCACATCATTGGAGTCGTGCTGAGCGAAATCACCATCGAGACGAGAATGGCAGTGGAGAGAGTGATCGCAAACTCGCGGAAGAGGCGGCCAACGATTCCGCCCATCAGCAAGAGCGGAATAAAGACAGCGATCAGGGAAATGCTAATGGATAGAACGGTGAAACCGATTTCCTTTGCGCCCTTGAGGGTGGCGGCGAAGGGGTCCATGCCGTCTTCCAAATGACGCGTGATGTTTTCCATAACCACGATGGCGTCGTCTACGACGAAACCTGTGGAGATGGTGAGAGCCATGAGGGAAAGATTGTCCAAGCTGTACCCGCAGAGGTACATGACGGCGAACGTTCCAATGAGAGAAACGGGGACGGCGACGGCGGGAATAAGGGTAGCTCGGCCATTCCGCAAGAAAACGAAGACAACGATGATTACCAACACGATGGAAATCATCAGGGTTCGCTCAACGTCGCTAACCGAGGCACGAATCGTTGTCGTCCGATCCAGAACCAAGGTGGTGACGATACCACTTGGAATAGAGGCTTGGATCGAAGGCAACTCGGCTCGGATGCGATCGACGGTCTCAATAATATTGGCGCCGGGCTGGCGAAAAATGATGAGCAAGACCGCGCGTTTGCCATTCAAATACCCCGCGGCGCGAACGTTTTGCACGGAATCGATTACGTCGGCTACATCCTCAAGGCGAATGGCCGCACCATTGTTATGGCCCACGATGATGGGTTTGTAATCCATGGCATGGGAGATCTGGTCGTTCGCGACAATGTCAGCCGTGAAGTTGCCATCCGTAATCTGGCCCTTGGCGAGATCTGAGTTTTGGATGCGCAGTACGGACTGCAGATCCACCAATGTGAGGCCATAGCTGGCAAGCTTCGTAGGATTCACCTCGACGCGGACGGAGGGCAAAGCGCCGCCGCCCACGTTGACTTGGCCGACGCCTTGAATTTGTGAAAGTTTTTGCTGAACGACGGTCGAGCCTTCGTCATAGAGCTTATCGGGGCCGTATTTTTCGGAAGTAAGTCCAAGGATCATGATTGGTGAATCGGCCGGATTGACCTTGCGGTAGGTGGGATTTGCTGGCAAGTTCGCCGGCAAATAGGTGCGTGCGGAATTGATAGCAGCTTCGACGTCGCGCGCGGCTCCGTCAATGTTGCGGCTGAGATCGAATTGGATCGTTATGGAACATGTTCCGAGGCTGCTCGTGGAAGTCATCTCCGTAACGCCAGCGATGTGGCCGAACTGGCGCTCCAGCGGAGTGGCGACGGAAGACGCCATGATCTCAGCGCTGGCTCCGGGCAAGCTCCCGCCGACCGAGATGGTGGGAAAGTCTACTTGAGGCAACGGAGAAACAGGCAGAACCTCAAAAGCGATGGCCCCTGCGATCGCGATAGCAATGGTCAGCAATGTGGTTGCAACCGGCCGGTGGATGAAAGGCTCTGATACGTTCATAAGGAACCCGCGGGCTGCGGCTCGGCGCCAGAATCCGGCGCTTCCGACTTTCTTGAGAATGAGAACCGCTGCGCCAGTTTGTCAAAGAAGATGTAGATGACGGGTGTGGTGTAAAGGGTGAGTACCTGGCTCACCAGAAGACCACCGACCATCGCAATGCCGAGCGGCCGGCGAAGTTCGGAGCCAATACCGCTGCCGAATGCCAGAGGCAGACCACCGAGCAGCGCGGCCATGGTGGTCATCATGATGGGCCGGAAACGCAGTAGGCACGCCTCGTAGATGGCATCTGTGGAGCTTTTTCCGTGGTTGCGCTCCGCATCCAGCGCGAAATCGACCATCATAATGCCGTTCTTTTTGACAATGCCGATCAGAAGCACGAGACCGATGATGGCAACGACGCTGAGATCCTGGCCGAAAAGGATCAGCGCGAAGAAAAGCCCCGACACCGGCGGATGGAAGTGTGGAAAGAATGGTGATCGGATGGATGAAGCTCTCATACAAGACGCCGAGGACGATGTAAACAGTAACGAGAGCGGCCAGGATGAGCAGCGGCATGTTGGACAGCGAATTTCGGAAGGATGCGGCGGTGCCTTGGAAATCGGCCTGCAAACTCGCGGGCATGTGCATATCCTTCTGAACCTTTGTTATGGCCGTGATCGCGCCGCCTAGAGCCGCTTTGGGGGCGAGGTTAAAGGAAACCGTAATCGCCGGAAACTGCCCTTGATGGTTGATGGAGAGTTGTTGCGTTTTCGTTTCAAAATGCGAGAACGCGCCCAGAGGTACCGCGCTGCTCGTTGCAGAACTCGTGGTTCCCGCAGACGACGCGCCCTTACTGGAGGTTGCGTTCGAAGTGCTCGAGGTGAGCGCATTCGCGGGCGAAGCCAGCGTGTTCGCCGACGGAGTGTAGAGAGCGGAACCGGTCAACGCGTTGGACCCCGCGGACGTGGACCCGTTACCGCTGGAGGAAGCGGCTGCGCCGACTGTGCTAGCAGCGGAGTTCGCCTGAATATAAAGTTTGTTCAGTTTGTCCGGATCGAGCTGAAACTGGGGCTGAGCTTCCAAAATGACATGGTATTGATTCAACTGCGTGTACATGGTGTTGATCTGCCGCTGGCCGAAGGCGTCATAGAGAGTGTTGTCGATGGTCGTCGGCGCGATTCCTAGCCGCGAAGCAGTGGACCGGTCGATAACGAGCGAGACGGCAAGTCCGCCAGGCTGCTGGTCAGTGGCAACGTCTTCGAGCTCGGGCAACTTTTTCAGGTTAGCGACGAAGCGGTTGGTCCAGTCGTTCAGTTCATTCGGATCGGGATCTTCCAGCGAGTATTGGTATTGCGTGCGGCTAACGCGATCGTCGATGGTGATGTTCTGCACGGGCTGCATAAAGAGCTGAATGCCTTGCACATCATTCAGCTTGGTCTGGAGCCGCCGGATGACGTCAGAAGCACTGAGGTCGCGCTGGTTGAGCGGCTTCAGATTGATGGACATTCTGCCGCTGTTGATGGTGATGTTCGTGCCATCGGCGCCGATGAAGGAAGAAAGACTCTCGACCGCCGGATCCTTGAGAATGACGTCGGCGACCTCCTGCTGCTTTTGCGCCATGGCTTTTGAGCCAATGGTGGGAGGCGCCTGCGAAATACCCTGAATGATTCCGGTGTCCTGCACGGGGAAAAATCCCTTGGGAATAACGATATACAGAAAGATGGTGAGCAGAAGAGTGCACAGAGCGATCAGAAGTGTGATGGTCTGGAATCGCAGAACAAATTTCAGAGTCCGGCCATAGAAGGCGATCATAGAGTCAAAAGCGCGTTCCGTGACCCGATAAAAGCGCCCCTGTTGGCCCTTCGGATGCTGCTTCAGAATCCGCGAAGCCATCATGGGCGTCAGAGTGAGAGAAACAATGGCGGAAACGACGATGGTAACGGCCAGTGTAACCGCGAACTCGCGGAAGAGGCGGCCCACAACGTCACCCATGAAGAGGAGCGGAATAAGCACAGCGATAAGAGAAACCGTAAGGGAGACAATAGTGAAGCCAATCTGCTCGGCTCCCTTCAAAGCCGCTTCCATGGGCGGCTCACCTTCTTCGATATAACGGGAAATGTTTTCGACCATGACGATGGCATCGTCAACGACGAACCCCGTGGAAATAGTTAGGGCCATGAGCGAGAGGTTGTCGAGGCTGTAGCCGAGTGCGTACATCGCGGCGAAGGTGCCCACCAGCGAGAGCGGCACGGCCACGCTGGGAATGATCGTCGCGTAGAGATTCCGCAAAAAGAGGAAAATCACCATAACGACGAGCGCAATCGTCAGCATCAACTCATCCTCAACGTCGGAAACCGAGGCCTGGATTGGCGTGGTGAGGTCTGTAAGCGTAGTAACGTCGATCCCCTTCGGAAGGTTCGCTTCCAGCTGCGGCAGCAGCGCTTTTATGCGCTTCACAACGCTGATGGTGTTTCCGCCGGGCTGGCGTTGCACGTTTACGATGACCGCTGGCGTTTTGTCCATCCAGGCGGCCAGATTGCTGTTCTCAACGCCGTCAACAATTTTTGCGACGTCGGTGAGCATAACTGGGGCGCCGTTGCGGTAGGCAACGACGACCTGTCGATAGTCCTTGCTGGTGACTAGCTGATCGTTGGCGTCAATCTGGAAGTCCTGGCGCGGACCGTCAAAATTTCCTTTGGCAGCGTTGACGCTGGCTTGCGTTACGGCGGTGCGCAGGTCTTCAAGATTTACGCCGTAGGATGAAAGCGCCGCCGGATTGGCCTGAATACGAACGGCAGGCTTTTGGCCGCCGCTGATGGTGACCAGACCGACGTCGCTCAACTGAGAAATCTTGGGAGCAAGCCGCGTGTCCACGAGGTCTTCCACCTGCGCAAGCGGGATGGTACTCGAGGTCACAGCAAGGGTGATGACCGGAGCATCTGCTGGATTTGTTTTGCTATAGATCGGGGGCGAGGGCAAGTTTGCGGGGAGAAAGCTTTGAGAAGCATTGATGGCCGACTGCACTTCTTCTTCCGCGATATCGATATTCAGACTGAGGTTGAACTGAAGGACGACGACCGAACAGCCGCCTGAACTGCTGGAAGTCATCTGGCTTAGGCCTTGAAGTTGTCCAAATTGGCGCTCGAGAGGAGCCGTAACCGTCGTCGCCACCACATCCGGACTTGCGCCCGGATAGAACGTGAGGATTTGAATGGTGGGGTAGTCGACCTGCGGCAATGCGGACACCGGCAGTTGCGTATAGCAGACAATCCCCACGAGGAGAATCGCTGCCATCAGCAGCGCCGTCGCAACTGGTCTCAAAATAAAGGGACGTGACGGACTCAAGGGGCGGCGCTCCCGGCAGAGTTTCCAGATGCAGGCTTTCCGGCGACGACGACCTTCGCATTGTCCTGCAGTTTATCGAAACTGCTGTTCGCCAGCACGTCCCCAGGGTTGATACCAGTGACCTGGGTCATTCCCGCATCCGTCACACCGGCCTTGATGCTGCGCATGTGTGCGGTGTTGTCCAGCAGAACATAAACAAAGTCAGCTTGACCGTTGTGTTGAATAGCGGACGCAGGGATCAGCGTGGCTCCGTGGAGTGTATCCACCAGCAGGCGGACATTCACAAACTCGTTCGGGAAAAGCATCGAGTCTTTGTTCTCGAACGCTCCACGGCCTTTCACCGTTCCCGTGGTTGTGTCGATCTGATTGTCGAGCGTCAGCAGCTTTCCCGAGGCTATCTTCTTTTGGCCAGAACGATCAAACGCATCGACCGTGAGAATGGCATTCGCGCGAAGACGCTGTTGCACTTGCCCAAGATTGTCTTCGGAAATCGTGAATATTACAGTGATCGGCTGCATCTGCGTGATTACTGCAAGCGTCAGCGTTCCCGAAGACTGCACAACGTTGCCGGGATCCACCAGCCGCAAACCGACTTTGCCCGTGATGGGAGCCGTGATGTGGCAATATTCGACTTGAATCTTGTCAAACTGCACGACGCCTTGATCGAGTTTGACCGTGCCCTGGTTTTGCAGCACTATCTTTTCCTGATCATCCAGAGTTTGCTTTGGTATGGCGTTTCTAGCCCAGGCCTCTTTGTAGCGTTCGAGGTCCATTTTTGCCTGGCCCAGAACATTTTCGTCGCGGTCGAGCGTGCCTTGCGCCTGTAGCAAAGTGGCTTCATACGTCCGAGGGTCAATGTCAATGAGCGGATCGCCCTTGCTGACGATTTGTCCTTCTTTATAGTGGACCGACGTAATTATTCCATTCACCTGGCTCGTAATCGAAGAGGAATAAACAGGCGTGACCGTTCCGATCGAGTCAAGGTAGACACCGATGTCGCCCTTCTGCGCGGTTGTAGTCGTAAGCGTGACTGGCCCGCCACCTCCCTTTGGCGCTTTCGCGGCAGTCGTAGTGTCATCGTGATGACGCAAGATCAGCACGAAGGCCACCGCGAAGATCAAAAGCAAAACAATCCATGCAATGGCCTTGCCACCTTTGCGCTGCGGTGGCGAGGAATCGGGCAGCTGATGTTCCGGCCCAATGATTGGGCGTTCACTTTGATCGGCAGGCAAGGCGTTTCCTTGTTGTAACCGTAAGATCGGACCCTGGCATAATCATCCGTAAACTTTTGACGAATGTCGACCCGATTCTGGATACAGCCTACGGTAAAGATTGGTGGACCATACAGGGGATATAGTTGGGCATCGAAGGGGACCGTGGGGGGCGATCAGGGCAGCCGCATGATCAACACGAAATTCATTTATCGCTCAAGTGGCTGATTTAAATGGACTTTAACATCCACTTCGCAATCGTTTTCGGCGGTATTGGGCGAATTCTCTCGCCAAATATTATAGCCGTCTTATCAACGAGACGTGCGCAGAAAGCGAATCAAGCCTCGACAATATTATTTCGGATAGCGTAGCGCACGAGTGCAGCTGTCGAGTGGAGGTCAAGCTTGAGCATTATGCGAGCGCGGTAACATTCCACCGTCCTTGTACTGATATCGAGAATGAAGCCGATCTCTTTATTGGATTTGCCATCGGCCAAGAAGCGGAGGACTTGTCGTTCGCGCGGACTTGGACAGCCTGCGAGTTGATCCGTCTCACTCGGCGTAGCTGGTAAGGACTGCACATCCGTGTCGGAATCTGAGTGTGGCAGTGCGGGAGAAGCGGCCGACTCGCACGCTCGACTAGCCCTCATGTACAACTCATGGCGGACTAGAGCCGCCTCAAGTTGCGTCTCCGAGGTATAAAACCGTAGAGACAAAGAGCTCTTGAGGAGCGCAACGGAGCGATTCACCAGTTCGAATGTTTGCGCCGATATCTCCGAAAATTCCTCTCCGAGAAGATTGGGTTGACGCAGAACATGGGACTGAAATTTGTCCCTGAGACGAGACAGCTTCACTTCCACGCAGCGTCCTTTGGTTACCTCACAAAGGGTGGTGGCAACTAGCCGAATTTGTCTTGATTCGTCGGTTATGGGATAGAAGTTCATCAGCCAGCGACGAGGGACTGTGCCGGTACGCAACTGGGCTGTCAATTCAAGGTTTGATAGAGAATTGCCTGTGGTCCAAACCCGCCGGAAGGCAATTTCTAACTCGGGAGCGCCGCCGGGAAATACCTGATGCAACCGTTTGCCGATGTGTCTTTTTAGCGACCCACCAATCGTTCTGCGCAGGGCCCCGTTTAACGCTCTGCAATGTAAATTCCCATCGAAGAGGGCGACTCCGATCGTGGAATTGCGCAAAAGACTGGTCACAGAGCTCAGAGTTCCGGCCAACGGCCCACGAAGCTTGCCGCCTGCAACCTCACCGAAGAATTCCCTGTAGGTGGTCTCTCGGTGACTCATCCTGGCCAAACGATGCCTCCGAAATGTTTCCCCGGCTCAACAAAACCTGCCGTTTAGCTTCGCCTGTCAAATTCCTCCGCACAGCTGTCTTCCGGTACATGTCGGACCGGTCCGAAATAGTGCAGGACGGCGCGCCTCAATCGCTACATGCTTTGCTGTGAACGCGCGTCAATCTTGCACGCTTTCCCGTGCGCTTTAAATTGCGGAAGACCTGGACCCCGGGGACAGTCGTTCCCAGTATAGTCACTACGTTAATACAATGTAAAGCTAATATAGCATGAGGGAAGGCTGTGTTTGAATGAAGAAGGTAGGCTGCCAGAGCGGTGGTCCATAAAAAGACTAGCTCTTCGCGCCGGTTTTATCGGGCGAGATATCCACGATCGTGATCACCACTCCCTCAATCTTGTTATCTAGCGTCCGATAAGGAAGGATTTTGAACTGGTAATGAACTCCCATACGGTCCATTAACTCTCTCTCAAGCGGGCGGAAATCCGATACAACCTGAACCACCATCGACTGTAGATCCGCAATTTCAATGGTGGGATTGATGTTCGCGAGCGGTCGGCCAATGTCGCCGGCGATAAGTCCAAGAAATTTCTGGGCCTTGGGAGTGAATCGCCGGATGGTGAGATCGCTACCGATCATGATCACCGCGATATCGATGCTGGAGAGCAAATTGATCAAATCATTGTTGATTTGCGTGACCTCCAGGTTGCGGCTTCGAAGCTCGTCGTTCACGGTTGTCAGTTCCTCGTTGGCGGACTGCAGCTCCTCCTTGGCAGTTTCCATTTCTTCGTTTGTGCTCTGCAATTCTTCGTTGCTGGAGAGAATTTCCTCGTTCGCGGACTGCAGCTCCTCGTTCGTGGCTTCCTGCGTCTCGATGACAGATTGAAGGTATTCTTTCGTCGCGGCCAATTCCTGTTCGAGCTTTGCCGTCCGTTTGAAGGCCGATGACGTTTCTTCGCCGGGCCGGTGCGACGAGGCTTCCCGTGGCAGCTCGACGGACGCTTCTTGAAACACAATCATGAAGCACAGCTCGCTCGCATTTCCCAGCGGGACCGGAATTACATCGAAGTTCACCAATCTCGTTGAATTCGTTGCCTCCGGCTTTTCGCCATTCCCGTTTCCATTTTTGATTCGCAGATTTCGCTTTTCGACAGCAGTGTTATCTTTCTTCGTCCGATTAGCAGTTTGTTGAAAAACCCCTTTGTTCTGCAACTTTAATTCAAAAAAACTCGTCTGAATGAGGGAAGGCCAGGAGGCGAGTGAATGCGCGGAGACGATAACCAGCAGGAAGGAATGTTCAGCTACGTTTCTCCAGAGAAGCGAGTACCAGCCGATCATCCGTTGCGGCCGATCCGCAAGATGGTGGATGAGATTCTGAAAGAAATGTCTCCGCAGTTTGCGAAGCTGTACTCCGAAGTGGGGCGCCCATCGATTGCGCCCGAACGGCTGTTTCGGTCCCTGCTGTTGCAGATCTTCTATTCGGTTCGCAGCGAACGAATGCTGATCGAGCAACTGCAGTACAACCTGCTGTTCCGGTGGTTCGTGGGGATGGAGATGGACGAGGCGGTGTGGAATCACGCGGTGTACAGCAAGAACCGGGAAAGATTGCTGAACGAGGAGATCGCGGCGTCATTTTTCGCGCGAGTGTTGGAACGAGCGAGGCCGTTCATGTCGGATGAACATTTCACGGTGGACGGAACGCTGATTGAGGCGTGGGCCAGCCAGAAGAGTTTCCGACCAAAGGATGGGAGTGGGAAGCCCGCTGGACCGGGAGGAGACGTCGACTTCAAAGGGGAAAAGCGAAAGAACCAGACCCATGAATCGACCACGGATCCCGATGCCCGGTTGTGGACGAAGTCCCGAGGCAGCGAGGCGAAGCTGAGCTACATGGGACATGTAATGATGGAGAACCGCAACGGGCTATTGGTCGAGACCTTTCTGACCGAGGCGAACGGAAGAGCGGAGCGAGATGCTGCGCTGCTCATGGCCGAGGCCCTCCCGCCGGGAAAGCGAGTGACGTTGGGAGGAGACAAGAACTACGACACCCGAGAATTCGTGCGAGAACTGCGCGGGATGAACATCACCCCGCATGTGGCGCAGAACACGACCAATCGGAGGAGCGCGATAGACGAGCGGACCACACGGCATGCGGGGTACGAGGTAAGTCAGCGGAAGAGAAAACGAGTGGAGCAATCGTTCGGGTGGATGAAGATGGTCGGGATGCTAAAGAAGGTAAAGTTGAGAGGAATCGACAAGGTGGGGTGGCTGTTTATCTTCACTGGAGCCGCCTACAACTTGTGCCGATTGCGAAACCTGATGGCCAGAACGTGACACGTGGCTTCGACGAGCCGGCTCAGTAGATAGAAAAACCCAAACCGCTCCCTTACAACTCAGCGAAAACTCAAAACTGAGAACGAAAAAACTTCGAAAACTAAATTCTTCAACAAGCTGTTAATCGCGTTCCGCAATTCGACGAGCAGTCCTTCCCGAGCCATCTTCATGAGACTCAGGCTGGCCCGGCCGGGGGCGAGCTTGAGATAGAGATTTACATTTCCGCGTGTGTGAAGGATCTCCATTTCCTCGTTCACGAAGACCGTCGCGGGAGCGTATTGCGTCAGAAGCCGCCGGTCGAACTCCTTCTGCGCTTCAGCATAGTTCCAGATGGAATCCGGCTGCTTCACGGCAATCCGGATTGGTCCGTACTCCTTGCGCTCTGCCTGAGCATCGAGCGAAAGAGAGCCACTGTGGCGCGCGCCTCCTCCCTTTCTTGAAAAGACCTTTTGCGTACGGTCTTCCACGGCGAATAGCCCCGTCGTTGCGCCGAGCCCTTCGGAGCTTCCCAGGACCAGAAATCCGTTGGGTCTCAATGCATAGTGAAACAAGGAGATCGCTTTATTTTGGAGCACGGGCTCAAGATAGATGAGCAGGTTTCGGCAGCAAATGAGGTCCATCCGGGAAAAAGGAGGATCGTTCACCACATTGTGCTGCGCGAAAATACACATATCCCGGATCATTTTGCTGACTCTGTAGCCGTTTTCCCCCTTGGTGAAAAACCTCCGAAGCCGCTCTGGCGATACATCGCCTTGAATGTTCTCCGGATAAAGCCCGTTGCGAGCCTTGGCCACGCTCAGATCACTTACGTCCGTTCCGAAAAACTGAATCGGAATTTGCGCCGCTTTATCGCCCAGGAATTCGAGCAGGGCGATGGCAACCGAATACGTTTCCTCGCCGGAGGCGCATCCGGGAGTCCATATGCGGATACCCCGCTCCCGCGAGAGGCTCTTCTGGATCGCGGGGAAAACGGTTGATTTCATGGCATCGAAAAGGCGGGGACTACGAAAAAAGCTCGTGACATTGATGAGCATGTCCTGGTACAGCGCCTTAACTTCCGCGGGATGTCCTTGGACAAACTTGGCGTAGTCCTCGATTCTGTCGATTTTGTGAACCACCATCCGTCTCTGGATGCGCCGCGAGATGGTTGTTTGCCGGTAGTGCGTAAAGTCCACTCCCGTAGCCCTTCGCAGAACCTGGAAAATGGAGCTGAGACCCGCACTGGCAGCGGGTGGGACCGCTTCAACCGCGTGGGGCAATGGGTCGCGAGCAACATACGGATGACGGGCGATCCGTGCCAGTTCCTTGGCGATGCCTTTGGGAGAAAGCACGTAATCCACATAGCCCGCAACGACCGCGCTTCGCGGCATCCCGTCGTACTTGGCGGACGCTTCGTCCTGGGCTAGAGTTACGCCGCCGTGGGCCTGAATTTCCGACATGCCAAGGGTCCCATCCGTGCCCGATCCAGACAAGATGACGCCGATGGCACGATTTCCTTTTTGTTCGGCGAGCGCTCGCATGAAGTGATCAACCGACATATGCATCCCGCGTGATTCTTCGCGAGGGGTGAGGTGCAGCGTTTGCCCGCAAATGGACATCAAGGCGTTCGGCGGAATGACATAAACATGATTGGGCTCTACAGCGATGCCTTCCGACACTTCTGTTACCGGCATGGCCGTCTTCCTGGCGAGCAGCTCCGTTAGAATGCTGTGATGTTTGGGGTCAAGATGTTGCACAAGCACAAAAGCCATGCCCGTATCGGATGCCAGGTGATTCATCAGATCCGTAAGAGCTTCGATGCCCCCCTGCGGATGCGCCAATGGCCACAATCGTGATGTCGCCATCGTGCGCCGCGGGCAAGACGTTCTCTATGTTCGCGACGTCTTCTCGACTGTTTTTGCCCACGGGTTTAGCGCTCATAAATTCCCTTCAGTCTTCGGCGCCAAATGCGCCGGCCTGCAGGAAAATGACAAGGTCGCGACTGGTTCCAGAAAGAGTAACGGGCCGATGAGTATATTCCCTGTTCCCCAAGTCACCAGGAAACCCGCTTGCACCAGATTCTAGTCCATTTCCACAACTTGATACAACAGTTTCTTGTCGCTACTCAGTACTATTATTACTTAGTACGAGCGGAAGCCTTCCCCCTTATAGTCTGGTCTGAAAATGCAATTTTCCGAGACCAGACGTTGTGGATGCGAACCACCTAGGAAGTGTGAGGAGGTGCTAACACGATATGCTTAAATTCTTCGCGGCCATTCGCCGCGCCGCTCTCTTCTTCTAGCTAACTGAATGACAATCCCTAGAATTCAAACCTGAGCCCGAGCTGCCCGGTACGGTTGCCGCTGTTCTCCGCAGTCTGCACGCTTTGGACGATTCCAAAGGACGACGAAGTCACATTTGTTGGCGGTGGAGCGAAGTTTGGATGGTTGAGAAGATTAGTAAAAGTCCCCTCGAAGCGAAGGCGCATCCGCTCATTCAAACGAAATGTTTTGGAAAGTCCGGCCGCAATCGTGCTCGTGCTGGGCCCCTCCAGAATACCTACTCCGCAATTTCCAACAGGTCCTGTCGGAATCGGATTGAAGGCGCCGAGATTGAACATGCTGCCGGTCGCGGCGCTTGCGACGTTGCCATTGCCAATGCAATCAGGTCGCTGAAACGCCCCGCGATACGAGAGGTTGAGGTTGCCCGGATCGTAGCTCGAACTCGTGATGGGCGTGAGGTAGGGACCTGTTTCCCAGAGGCTGACTGTGCTGACGGACCATCCGCCAAATGCGAGATCAGTAGCCCGGTTCACGTGCGAATGGAATTTTCGATTTTGGCCCACGGGCAAATCGTAAACGGCGGAAAGTAGAAACCGGTTGCGGCGCGTGTCTGCCATATTTCCGCGGTTGGCCGAAAGATCGAACCGATTTGCGACCGGTGTACCGTAGATGATCTCCGGATTAAACGTAGTGGGGTCATCGCCCCCAATGTTACCGAGGCTCTTCGCCCATACGTGGCTGGCCTGGAATGTGAGGCCGCTGCGCGCGCGCATGTTGAGCTCAGACTGCAATCCGTTGTAATTCACGTGGCCCGAATTCGTGGTCGAGAGAATACGGCCCCAGTTGAGATAGGGCTTGGCGTTAGGGTTCGGAGAAACCGTGCTCGGCTCGACTTGATTTAGGTCGACCGTCTGGCTCATCCGGTACGAACTCATACCTAGGTAACTTTCGCGAAGAGTGATAGCCGGAGCGAGTTCGCGTTCAACGGTGAGATTCCACTGCGCCGATTGCGGGTCGCGGTAATTCGTCAGCGTGTTTTGATAGAAATCACCTGTGCCCGCGACAGTCGACGGATCATCCAGCGTCCGCGCGCTAGGAAATTGATACGCTGGCTGCCCGTTGGTGAAAGAATTGGCGGTGGTACGAACGACCGACACGTCGATATTTGTGGTGTTGAAGGAGAGCTGGCCGAGGTTGGTCATCGTAAATATGCCAAATCCTCCCCGCACAACTGTTTTGTTATTCCCAAACGGTCGATACGCAATCCCCACCCGCGGCTGAAAATTCTTCCAGTAGAACTCACGGAGACCTGGCCCGAGGCCAACCCTGTTAGCGTATTCGACGGGGGCGCAAGGCATGCTCGGGTTAGCGCCCAGTACCGGGACGCAACCAAGCGCGACGTCGGCCGCCGTGGGCGTGCCGCATGGATCGTCGGAGTTGTTTGGATCGGCGGGGTTGCAAGCGTTAATGCTCGCAAGAAAGCCCGGCCGCGGTTGATTCCCCACTGGAATGATCACGCCACCATTGCGAACATCAAACGCCGTGAGATTCCCCAGATCGCTCACGAACGCCGGAAGCGCTTGCCACCTAAGGCCAAATGTGAGGGTGAGCCGGTCATTCCACCGGAATTCATCTTGCGCATAGACGCCTGTTTGAATGGTGTGTGCGTGGACATCAGGACCGGACTGCGCAACATAAGTCTTTGTTGGTAAACCGAGCAGCAAATTGGCAAACGCGTTCCCGGTGAAAATTCCCTGGTCAAACGTAAACGCACCAAAATCGTCGGCACCACCGAAACTCTCGAGGTCTTGGTAGCGCACGTGACGCACGTCCACCCCAAATTTCATGGTGTGGCGGCCCTTGATCCAGCTCAAATTGTCGGCGAACTGTATGGTCTGCGACTTGGTGGTGCCGTCTTTGTCCCGGCCAATCGGCGAGTAGTTGCCGGAATCATCGCTGAAATTAAAGATAGGAAAAGCTCCCGTGTCGGGGTGGTCGCTAAGGTCCAGCCCAGTCAGTCCAAGAGTGGAGATGGCCGCAGCGCCCTGGATCGGAAAATCAACCTGGAATTGCCACAATGAGACCCCGAAGCGCGCTTCATTCACGAGATTGTTGGTGATGAGGTAGTTGTGCGAAACGATGACATTATTGTTGTGCTCGTAGTCCTGATCGGGCGGCAGGAAATTGTTCACGGTACCCAGAGCCGTGTCCGTCAGCGACTGCGCGCTGATGTGTTTCCAGCTCCACCGCACGAATATTGATTGTTTCGAGCTAATCGTGCGATCGATCCGGGCATCGAAACCATTGGTGTTGCTGGGCGTCGGGGTTTGCTCGAGGTAGTTGGCTTCCGAACCAAAATCGGCGGCGCTCACATTTATATTGGGCGCTGGAAGATAATTGTTGAGCAAGCTGATGGCAACTGGATTGATACAATCCTGCGAGTTAGCGCAGGCGCTGCCGCTCGGAATTATATTTCCAGCGTACGGTTTGCCTGTGAAGGGATCCATGAGCGGAGCCGAAAGCGCGGAAAAATTGCCCTGACGCATGGCGTTCGTGGGAACAAAGAGAAAAAGGTCGGTAGTAAAACGCCGGCGATTGGCTTCGAAGTCGGCAAAGAAAAAAGTTTTGCCCCTGGAAAGTTTGGGAAGCACAAGCGGTCCACCGAGGCTGCCGCCAAATGTGTTGTAAGCCTTGTGCGGCTTATCCCCGGAGTTCCACACCTCCGCGTCAAACGCATCGTTCTGCAAGTATTCGAAAGCACTGCCGTGGAATTGATCGCCGCCGCTCTTCGTGGAAATCGTGACGTCGCCGATTTGCGCGAACTCGGCGTTGTTGTTGAACTGTGTCACCTTAAATTCACTGATCAATTCGGATGACGGGTTCATGTTGCCCAGTGCCCCGTTTTGCCGAATGTTCACCGTCGAGGAACCGTCGACGGAATACTGCACCTGCGAAGGCAGGCCGCCACCTACAGATACGTTGCCATTGGCGTCTTGCTGCGCGCCTGGAACGGTAGCCAGCATCGCCAGCGGACTCGTCGTGGCTCCTCGATAGTTTACGGGAAGACTTGTCAGTTGCTTAAAATCTTTTGTGTCGCCAATCGTGCCGTTTTCCGTGTTGATCACCGGCCCGCCTTCGCTCGTGACTTCCACCGTTTGCGTCGCGCTTGCCAGCTTGAGCGGTATATCCAGCCGAAGGCTCTGCCGCGCGTCGAGTTGCAACGAAGCGACCTTATAGTCCGCGAAGCCATCCGCGTGCACCACCAGTTCGTACCGCCCAGCCTTTAAATTGATGAATTCAAACTCTCCGTTGCCATCCGTGCTAGCGGCTCGCTGCGTCCGGTCATCCAGGCTCGTAAGCGTGACGTGTGCGCTCCCAACAGCCTCTTGGCTCGGATCTTTTACTACACCCACGATTCCGCCGAACATCGATTGCCCGATGGCCCACGGCGCCGCTAATAAGACGGCGAGTAAAAATATAGATATTTTGGCTGACATTTGAGGTCCCCCCCTGATCTCTCGCGCGCGATTCGTGCGAGCACCACACTGAGATCAACGTAGAAGGACACCCATAAAGAAACCGTGAGGGTTTCACCAAAGAGTCGTAAGCGATCTCACTAAAGAGTTGATAGCTCGTATTCGTTTCTTGAATCGACCATCAAACAATTGCTCCCGGAAGCCATCCCCACATTGCCTCCGCAGGATAATGAGAGAAAAAAGTCAGGTCATATTGACGACATTTTCTGGGTAGCGTTCTCAGGAAACGCCAATGTGACGAAAGATCGGCGGGTGGGGCAGGTGATTCTCGCTGACGCGCACTACTCATTGATTTGCGTCGCTGCCTATAGTTGTCTCGTTGAACTTTTTCGGATCGAACAGAGCGGGCTCGAACTTCGCGTTTGCCTTTATATCGGAATAATCCTCATCGAAAGTGTTCTTGCCGTCGGCATAAAACTCAATGCGCGAGACACAGAAATGCACACGCGTCGATGCAAATCACCGCGGATACGCATGCGTTCTCAGACGAGTCGATAATGTAACCCCGCCCAGCCGCTGGATTATATTCTGCGCGTACGACTCCGCGTTTTTGCTTGCATATCCGCAAATCTCTCAAGCAGCGCGTAATTTGAGTTAGCTACCAGGCTCGGCCTGGACGAACTGGCACCTGTAGCTAGACAACAACTACTTGCCGCTGCCTGTCACAATCAAATCGAAGTCCGAATTTCCGCACATGCCGTAGATTGAGCCAGGATTGCAGGCGCCGACCGTGTACTTGTAGCAACCGGGTGTTTTCGTGACGACGGTGACGGGACGATCGGAACCTCCCATAATCGTTCCCGAAGGATCGAAAGGAGAGGAGGCGCCAAAATCGACCATGATGCCCGTGTTCTTGCCTTCCCCTTTCCAGGTCACGCTCGTTCCGGGCGCGATGCAAATCGCCACCGGATCTTTCGGGAAGTTCGGAATGTTGGGAATCACGGATGCATCGTACCCACCGCCTGTGCGCCTAATCTCCAGAACGCAGGGAGAGCTGCTCGATCCGCAGGTGTTTGCCGCGGTACACAGCTGTTCGGGATGTGGATTTGCGCAGACTGAAGGCTTGGTTTTCTTATCATTCGCGGCGATGTTGCCATCCATCAGCAATAGCCCAATCAACATGAGCATCAAACTACATCCAATCACCAGGATCGGATTGCTTTTCATGCGACACCTCTCTCCAACTTAGAGTCCCGTTTCGTTAAATCCCTATTCACCCTCCGAGAAAAAAACAGAGGGGCTATTCCAATTGTCTGTTGGGCGCGGGGCCGGGCCTGCGAGCGTATTAGTTGACGCCTGTCGTGCCCTTCCAGTCGAGTACATCTACCAGATTCCAAGCATTTTGATTGAGCTCGATTTGAAGCTGGCCCTGCTTGTCGATGGCAAGCTGGCACGCCGGATACAACACGCCCGTGCTCTTGCTCCTGTCCGAATCGTTCAAATCGAACTCTCCACCCGTAAGATTGAAGGCCGTGGACTGAGTGTCTGCCCAGACTTCTCCGAATCTCAAGAGACGGTTGGTGACGAATCGAATTTTGCGGCCCGTCGGCGTCGGTATCATCCGAATATAAGCCAGGTCATACCCCAACGTGCCGGTGATGGAGATGTGACCAACGGCGTGCATTTTGGACAGAGCGTTGACGAGACCCTGGTTCTGTCCTGTTGCGAAGGCCTGAACTAGGACCTGCTTGTCTGCGGGGGTCGAGTAGTCGTAGATTTCGACGGAAATGCCGACCATCTGACCCATTTGCGTGCTGGTGCCCATGGCGGTTGCCTCGATGGTCTCGTCCTTGACGCCCCTGGCCGAGAGGGCCGGAAAAGCGGCCACGAGAAACAACCCGGATGCCATCAAGCCTACGAGGGCCCACTTGTAAGACTTATTGCTCCTTTTGTTAGTCTGCAGCATACGCTTCTTCTCCTTAGCGACTGGTAGGAACCGATCCCCCATCCAGGCCTTCCATTCTTGAGCATTCTAATAAGCGAGGGATATTGTCAAAATGAACAGGGGAGCCGAGCCAATTCGGGTGCTTTCCTCATCTGAGATCATTGCATCGCCAGGATTCATTCTCGTCTGGCAGCAGGTAGCCGGAGTGCCCGGCACGACCGAGCCGGCCAATCACTTACGATCAGCCTACAGTGCACCGGGTTTGGGTGCGGGGCAGGCCACGCTTCTCCTACTGATCCCCAAGCGGTAGATGCTCCAACATCAAATCCTACCTGTCATTTTTGACAGTACCCGGCGAAGGGTTCAACGCTCAAAGTCACCTCGGACCGCGTAGTTCGCCCTTCCAGCAACCAACCGGATTGGAAAACTCCCGGGCCGGGCACTTGGTGACGAAGTGATAGCGGCTGGGCAAGCGAACTCTTCTCGTCCACAAACGATTCGAATAGTTCGTCGCGGAAATAAGTTGATTCACTTATCCAGCGCTAACTGTTGACCTCCATTGCCGCGCATCAATGATCAACTTTTTTGCAAATCTCAAACTCCGCCGAAAACTACTGATCGCCATGGCTCCCTTGGCGTTGATGGTGGTCGCAGCGGGGGTGTATTCATCGTTTGAGAGCAAGACGATAGACACCTGGTACAGCAATTTAATTGATACGGAAGTCAAGGCATTACGAAGCCTGGCTGAGGCGCGAAGCCACACGAATCGGTTCGGATTGTTTCTATACGAGCTTGTCGCTGAGACGGACCCTGATCGAAAGCAAGTAATAGACGGGGAACTGGAAAAAACTCGCGCCGACTACCAGACGGTGAGCTCGGCGGCACTCCGGGAAAACCCCGAGCGCGCTGATAAAATCAGGGTTGCGGCGGCTCTCTTCGATCGAGCGATAGCTGACGCGCGCCCGGTGCGCGCCGCCGCCTTGGCCGGTAACAATGAGAAAGCCATTAGTTTGCTCCATGGAGGCGTGAACCAGGAATTGCAGCAGGCGCGCCAGGCCGCTATCGAGATCACCGAGGAACTCCAAAAGGACATTGACCAGCGCTCCGACGAACTGACCAGAAACACGCATCACGCGATCCTGGTCACCTGGTTAGTGATTGGGTTCGGCCTCATAGCATCTTTGGCCGCCGCCTTCTATATCGTGCAAACGGAAGTGGTGGGGGAGCTGTCATCTCTTCAGGGCAGCATCCGGGACCTCGCCGACGGGAAACTGGACCAACCCATTCTGTATCTCGATCGCAGAAACGAAATCGGCGAGATCAGCCGAGCATTGCGAACGCTGCAAGGCGCGGCGCGCGAACGCGAGATTCAGGGCTGGGTGAAGAGTGAGGTGGCAGCAACGCTGACAAGGATTCAAGCGGCAGAGGATTTTGAGCCATTCGCGCAAGCCTTGTTGTCGCGCATCTCGGAGTGTATTCCTCTGGTTTATGGGAGCCTCTATCTGGCTGACAAGAGCAACGCACATTTCACGCGGGTCGGTGCTTTTGCGATTGATGATTCGGCAAGCCCTCGCGAATTTGCTCTCGGCGAAGGGCTTGTGGGCCAGGCTGCTGTTGAACGACGCACGCTGACCGTCACCGCTGGCGAGCATGTACAAATCGCCGTGGGGATGGCCATTGTGAAGCCCGGAAGTTTGCTCTTTCTGCCAGTACTCAACCAGGACGCCGTTACGGCCGTACTTGAGCTGGCACCGGTTTCCCCTTTGGCCGACCGCCAGCAAGCTTTGCTCGAAGCGATTTTGCCGTCGATCGGGCTGAGCGCTGAAATCTTGTCGGGCAACATCGAGACAAGAGAGCTTCTGAAGAAGACCCGCGCTCAGGCAGAAGCGCTGGCCGCCTCGGAACAACAGATCACCGCTCGCAAAGAGGAATTGGAGAGGATTAACCAGGCGCTCGAAGCGTCTGAGGTTGAACTACGGCGCGCGAAGGATGTGGCCGAGGAAGCGACGAAAATCAAAGCGGATTTCCTTGCCAATATGAGCCATGAAATCCGTACGCCTATGAATGCCATTATCGGCATGTCGCATTTGACGCTGCGGACCGAACTCAATCCAAGGCAGAGAGATTACGTTCGAAAAATTCGAATGTCCGGCCAGCACCTGCTCGGCATCATCAACGACATTCTGGATTTCTCGAAGATCGAAGCGGGCAAGTTGTCTGTCGAAAACATCGACTTCGATCTGGAAAAAGTTTTGGAGAACGTCAGCAACCTGATCTCCGAGAAGGCCTCGGCCAAAGGCTTGGAACTCATCTTCGATATCGAACCTTCGGTTCCCACGCAACTTAGAGGCGACCCACTTCGCTTGGGACAAATTCTGATCAACTTCTGCAACAACGCCGTCAAATTTACCGAGAGCGGCGAGATCGTTGTGAAAGCGCGAGTGGAGGAGAAAAATGAAGATGGCCAGTTGGTTTGCTTTTCGGTCAGTGACACTGGCATAGGCCTCACCCAAGAACAAATGGGCCGCCTGTTTCAGGCCTTTGAACAGGCCGATGCCTCGACGACACGTCAGCACGGCGGTACCGGACTGGGGCTGGCCATTTCGAAGCGATTGGCACAGCTGATGGGCGGCGATGTTGGTGTTACCAGCGAAATGGGCAAGGGCAGCACGTTCTGGTTTACCGCACGCCTCGGCAATGGCACCTCGTCAGCGCGCCGAACCTCCAGGCCCGAACTGCGGGGCCGGCGCGTCTTGATCATCGACGATAATCCGCAGGCCCGCGCTGTTTTGTCGAGCATGCTCACCAGCCTGACCTTTGTTGTGCGCGAAGCTCCCTCGGGGCTGGAAGGTATTGAGATGGTCCGGCAGGCCGCTGAAATCGGTGAGCCCTACGAAATTGCTTTTGTTGACTGGCAGATGCCTGGGCTCGATGGCATAGAGACAGGCAAGCGTATTCGTGCCTTGCCCAACCTCGCCGTCCGGCCGCACTTGGTTATGGTTACTGCTTACGGCCGCGAGGAGGTCCTCAAGCAAGCCGAGGAAAATGCCTTCGCCAACATTTTGATCAAGCCGGTTACCCCGTCCATGTTGTTCGACTCAGCCATCGCAGTCCTCGGTGCCGATCAGGAAAAAGTTCAAGATGTCCAGGCTGGCCCCACTCCTGAACTTTCCCGGCTGCGCGGCGCTCGAGTGTTGCTTGTGGAAGACAATGAACTCAATCGTGAGGTTGCGTTAGGGCTGCTCTCGGACGCCGATCTTTCCATCGATGTAGCTGAGAACGGACAAGTTGCCGTACAGATGACCGCTACGGAAAAATACGATCTTGTTCTCATGGACATGCAGATGCCGGTGATGGATGGAATCGCGGCGACACGGGCGATCCGGTCGAACGCGGAACTTCGCACCCTGCCAATTATTGCGATGACTGCCAACGTGATGGCGCACGACATCGAACAGTGCGTTGAGGCTGGCATGAACGACCATGTCGCCAAGCCCATTGATCCAGATGCATTATTCGCTGCACTTCTCCGCTGGATTAAGCCGCGCAATGCGGAAAGTCTTTCGCAGAAGCATGCGCCTCCGGTACCCAGCCAGCCCGCGCCGCCCACGGCTTCTGATTTCGATCCGCTGGAAATCCCGGGGATCGACACCAAGTCGGCGCTTAGGCGAA
This sequence comes from uncultured Acidobacteriota bacterium, assembly GCA_963833345.1. Classification (GTDB taxonomy): domain Bacteria; phylum Acidobacteriota; class Terriglobia; order Acidiferrales; family UBA7541; genus Acidiferrum. Next base: position 1,441,511 of record CAWHXI010000002.1, read on the forward strand.
CGGGCGGAAATCGCAAACGCTACGAGTCGCTGTTGCGCAGGTTCGCAGAGCCCTCCACGGGAGCAGTGGAGGAAATTCGCGCTGCTCTAGCCGCAGGCGATACTGCGACGGCCGCGCGAGCCGCGCATTCGTTAAAAGGCGCGGCAGCCAATCTCGGCGCAGGCGCACTGGCAGCGGTTGCCGCGAGGGCGGAAACAGCGGTCACGACAGGACAGGGTGTCGACGAGGTGCTACATGCGCTTGCAGTTTCATTTGAAGCTGTAGCTAGAGCAATTAACTCGGCATTGCCTGCCGAACAATTCGCTGGCGTGGCTGCGGCTCCTGCAGATCTTGCCACCGTGGTCGAACCCCTGACACGGCTGAGAGTATTGCTGAAGAATGACGATGGCGACGCCGCGGATTTCATTCTTGAGCTCTGCAGATTGTCGTGTGAGGGTTTTGTTGTTGTTGGTGTGTTTGATGGGTGTTTGATGGTTTTGTTGTGTGGTTTGAGAGAGAGGGTGTATTTGAGAGAAGAGATTTGCTTTGATTGGTGGTGAGGTTTGATTAGCGTTTGGGAGAGCGTAGTTGATTGCGGGTGCATGTATTTTAGCATCTTCAGCGTGTTAGGGTCGTTCATTGCGGAGATCTGCAGGAGCGGCAGCGACGCTCAGCGTTTGTTCGGTAGGATGGTTCAGCTTTATTGTCAGCTACGGCTTCATTTGATACTGTAAGCGCATGTAGCACTTCGTCGACACTCTGTCCTGTCGTGACGGCTGTTGCCGCGAGGGCGGAAACAGCGGTCACGACAGGACAGGGTGTCGACGAGGTGCTACATGCGCTTGCAGTTTCATTTGAAGCTGTAGCTAGAGCAATTAACTCGGCATTGCCTGCCGAACAATTCGCTGGCGTGGCTGCGGCTCCTGCAGATCTTGCCACCGTGGTCGAACCCCTGACACGGCTGAGAGTATTGCTGAAGAATGACGATGGCGACGCCGCGGATTTCATTCTTGACGCTCTGCCCAGATTGTCGAAGGTGCTGACGGCGTTGGAGATCAATACTCTCACCGGACTGGTTGGCAATTTCAATTTCGAGGCCGCGCTGCTCTCTCTTTCAGATATTGCCGATCGCCTCTCTCTCAGATTGGAGTGAAGAAATGTCCGAAACATCGATACAAAAGTCCATCTTGATTGTGGATGACACGCCTATCAATATCGGCGTAATTTCTGGAGCATTGAAGGATTCGTTCAAGACCAAGGTTGCCACCAACGGCGAGAAGGCTTTGGCGATCGCCTCGGGCGAGGATAAGCCAGACTTGATTTTGCTCGACGTCATGATGCCCGTCATGGACGGCTACGAAGTTTGCCGCCGCTTAAAAGCGAATCCGGAAACACGAAATATCCCCGTAATTTTTCTTACTGGGCAGACAGGAACCGAGGACGAGACAAAAGGATTCGAAGTCGGGGCCGTGGACTATATTCATAAGCCGTTCTCCGAAGCAGTTGTGAAAGCGCGCGTGCGCACCCATCTCATGCTCCGCGCAGCACACGAACAAATTGCGAAACAATTATTGGCAATAAATATTGAGCTGGAGATGGCGCGCCAGATTCAACTGTCTATACTGCCGCGCAGCACTCCGAAGATTGCGGGCCTCAATATCGTGGCCAGCTACATTCCCATGACTTCCGTGGCTGGTGACTTCTACGACTTCATTATCGTCGACGAGAAGCATGTGGGGATTCTTGTGGCTGACGTATCCGGACACGGCCTCCCATCCGCATTAATCGCCTCAATGCTGCAGGTCGCCCTGACCGCCCAAGCTGCTCACGCTTCAGACCCGGCGCGAGTGCTGTCGGGCTTGAATCAAGCGCTGTGCGGAAAGTTCGAACAAAATTTCGTAACGGCAGCCTATGTGTTCGTTGACATGGAGAAGAATGTGATGACCTACGCCGGCGCCGGACATCCTCCTCTTCTGTTTAGGAGCAAATCCAGTGGCAAAGTCAGCGAAGTGTTGGAAAACGGTTTATTTCTCGGCCAATTCCCTGAAGCCACCTACGCTTCTTTAACCCTGCCCGTCGAGGTCGGTGACCGGAGTGTCCTTTACACGGACGGAATCCCGGAAACAAAGAACCCATCGGAAGTCGAATTTGGCACGGCACGATTCATGCGCTTTATGGAGAACAATCCTGGCCTGCCCGTGGATAGGTTCGCTGATGGATTGCTCGACGAACTGTCGAGTTGGTCACAGCAGCCGCGTGGCGAGGGCCAACAAGACGACATCACCATCCTAACGATAGACTTCAACTCTCAGTGATGATCCATCATCCTCATCGCGGCCGAATCGACAGCGAAGGGGATAACCAATCCTGGCTGTCCTCTTCCAACTTCTAGAGTTCAGTGCGAGCCAGCGGCAGGCTGAGCTTGCGGGCCCGTTTCACTGAAGACCTGTTTGGCGGCAGGCGGAAGATCGCTCATGTGCGAGAGGAAAGTCACAAGTTGCCAAAGCTGCTGGTCGTTCAGCACATTTTTCCAACCGGGCATGGCGGTCCACCGAATCCCGTGCTGCAGTATGAAAAAATTCTGATTTTCAGCCATGTCGGCCTTGTCATCCATGAACTGCGGCGCCGTAGGGTTGAGCGAATCACTTAGCGCAGCTTTTGGATGGGCGGGATCGCCATGGCACAACGTGCAGTGCTCGCGATAGAGACGCGCCCCGGCGAGCAAGTTGGATTCGTCGGCGGCAACGGGATTGGTTAGTTTGGGAGCAGCCCGGCCGACGCTCGCGTCCATGGCGTGCCCGGCGATGGCGGTCTCGAGATGGGAAGGCGGATTGTCCGCTCGCATATTGACAAATCCTAGCAGCGCGAAAACCAGGCCCACGGCGAGAATGAGAATCACCGTCAGAATTCCGAAGAGGAAGCCTTTCATGACGCGCTCCTTTGGTCCACGGGCTGGGCAGGTGGCAGGGCCGCGTTCGTCCTGTCACATACCGCGTCTTGCGGAATCAAGCACCGTCCCGATTCTTGGACAATTAGAGTAGTGAGCCGGAGTTCCACCAATATTACTACGCCTTAAGAATCGTTACAGTCATGATGTGGTGCAGGCCGTTGTCATTGTCGATGGCGGCGCCTAGCTCGACGCGAAGGCCGGCGGGCTTTTTAAGCGTTCAGCGATCGATGCTCGCAGCCCTCCATCGGAAAGACGTGAAAGTAGCAGAGAGAACGAACTACTAGCATCGTTGAAGACGCGCAAATCACTGATTCTGCAAGACGGCCTCGGTTGACGAACCGCAATAACGCTCAACCGAGGTGCACGGGAGGCACACGGAACAGGTCCAGAGGGCTCACCGTTTTTTACCAAACTCGTGCTGGTTCAAAACGCTGAGCGAAATGTTTTTGGTTTCAAGCGGTTTCTCAAACCGAATTCTTGGAACGGCGAGGAAATGAGAAGAACTCGGCCCAGCCCTGCTTTCCGGTTCCTGCCATTCTCTCCTCGCCGCTTATACAGCCAAGGTATAGGGGCCGAAAAACTCCGTCTGTTCAATTTTGCACAGTTCTGCGTTACGACTGACAGGGGAAACCGGATGAATGTGAGTCAGACGATCCGCTGCGCCAACATCAAATCAAGATAGCGACAGCATCCTGAGTGAAAGATTTGGAATGTTGCCTCCAAGCTGCATTCTCTTGCACACACCTGTTCACTGTTGCACAGTCCGTCTGGGAAGAGCTTGTTAAGCTCCTAATAGTGTGTGTTTTCAGGAGTCAAGCAATCTATGAAAAGCTTGAAGAAGATGACCGCTTCCCTTGCCGGATTTGGTTCCGGGGCCAGCCTGGGCGGCAAGATCTCGCACTACCGCAACAAACAAAACATCTACAAACAAGGTACTCCTGCCTACACGCTTTTCTATATTCAAGAAGGTGGGGTGCGTCTCAGCACGAGAACGAAACATCAAGCCTCTGCGGTCACCGCTATCCTGGGCGTGCATGATTTTTTTGGCGAGCTTTGCCTTGCAGGCTATCCGCTTCGAATGTCCACCGCCGTCGCATTGACGGCCAGCTCCATTCGTACCATCCAAAAAGCAAAGATGCTTCAGATGCTGCGAAAAAAGAATAAAACATCAAACGCCCTGGTGGCCTATCTGCTGTCGAGCGTCAAGAACTACAGCGATCATGTGGCGAATCTGCTGACTTCCTCTGCGGAACAACGGCTGGCACACGTGCTGCTGCGGCTGGCACACCTGGATAGAAACGGCCGATCTGTCGCTGAAATCCCTGTACTAAGTCACCAGGTTCTGGCGGAAATGGTCGGGACCACTCGTTCGCGCGTCAATCTGTTCATGAATCGATTTCGTAAAAAGGGATATATTGACTACGATGGCGGGCTGGAAGTGCGGCAGTCGTTGCGCAAGGCTCTCCAAGGCTAGGTTTCGTCTGTAATTGCCTGAATCATCAGGTCTTGTTGGAATTAAGCTGCAGCCTGTCGAGGCTACGGCGTCAGGCGCAGGGTGTGCAATATTGAACATTCTCGGAAGCCACGCTATATGCTATTCTGATGTATGTTGTCTTCTGCAGCACGGCGTGTATCTACTCAGTTCCCACGTTCTCCCCAAAAAGCGAACTCGCGGATCCCTACTTTTGATCTGAAATTATTTCTGGACTCCGCCGGTTTGGGAAGAACGGTAGTCGGGTTTAAAGCAAAAGAAACCATTTTCACGCAGGGCGATCCGGCAAAGACGGTCATTTACATTCAAGAAGGCAGCGTGAAGCTTACTGTTGTCAATGAGACCGGCAAAGAAGCCGTGGTAGCGATTCTGGGGCCTGGAGATTTTTTCGGAGAAGGCTGCCTCGCCGGTCAGGGTATTTGCATGGCCACGGCGACGACAATTACCTCGGCCACCGTGCTGGTTATTGAGAAAGACAAAATGATTCGTGCGCTCCACGACGAACACGAATTCTCCGACCGCTTCATTGCCTTTATGTTGGCACGTAATCTTCGTGTCGAAGAGGATCTGATCGACCAGCTCTTCAACTCCAGCGAGAAGCGCTTGGCACGGACTCTTCTGCTACTTGCGCGCTATGGCGCACCGGGCAAGCCTGAAGCGATACTTCCTAAAGTATCCCAAGAGACGCTGGCGGAGATGATTGGCACAACCCGGTCGCGGGTAAACTTCTTTATGAACAAATTCAGGAAACTGGGCTTCATTCAATACAATAACAACCGCGAGATCCACATCGATCATTCGCTTCTCAGTGTTGTCCTGCACGACTGAGTTGACGTTTCAGCGACACGAATTCCATATCACGGCTGGTCGTTGGGTACAGCACAAGAAGAGGAACGCAAGCGGATCGCGCGAGAGCTGCACGACGATATATGTCAAAAGCTGGCGATGCTGTCGATCGAACTGGAGCAGACAAATGGGGATTCGGAAGGTTTGCCTGCGGTTACGAAAAAGCGCTTGGAAGAGCTGCGGCAACATTGTTCGAGGATTGGGAGTGACGTGCAAGCGCTTTCGCACGAGCTGCACTCGTCGAAGCTGGAGTACTGCGGTGTGGTGTCCGCCGTCAGAGACCTTTGCCGGGAGCTCGCCAAGCAGCATGGAGCAAGCATAGAGTTCAAAGACGAGAACGTGTTCCTCAATGCACGCGGCTGTGTAAGTCCTTCAGCCGTTCACCCAGGCCCGTCTCGTATTCCGTCCACGTGACTCCATCAACCCAGGAGCTGCGTCTCGCTTCAAGGCGTAGAAGCTGCTCTCCAAAAGTAAAACGGATACATGGTGAAGTAGCGCCGTGAACTGTAATCGCTTGTCCCTCTTTGCTGCTTCCCGCACACCGCGCAGGCCGCTCAACGCGTCACCCCAGCTCTGTGTCTGAGACGCGGTCGTCTGCTCGGTGTTCTCCTCGGCCGATCGGTTTCCCTCGGTGCCCTCCGCTAGCGGATTCCCGCTTTTGTTCGGGCACTTCGTCGGTACTGCACGACCGTCCGACTTCCCATCAACGTGCGTGTTGGACTTCTGGATCACGTCCTTCTCCAACCGGCCCGCGCACAACTGCGTGTCGGGCATTGACGGGACCTCCCGGATCTCGCGCGTAAAGTTTCCATGCATGCAAGGTTTCTACGACCGCGCAGAGCCCGATCAATGCTCGCGATTTCGCATTCATCGGTGTTGCCTTCCGCAAGTTGGAACAGCGTCGGCACTCTGATTTCCGACCCTTTCACGGCTCAATAGCCCTGCCTGCATGTTCCCCTGTCAACGCTTCACGTGCAGCCTTGCGACTACCCGCGCATGACTCGGGGCCAGGTTGGCTCGCTACGCCTTACCTGTACGACTCTTGCATTCGCGACTTCACGCCGGTTTATCCCGGCGCTCTCCAACTAGCGTCCAAAACCCCCTATTTCGAGGGTGGTTTTCGGGGGTCGACGGACTGTAAGGGCAATTGAATCATCAAGACTTAGGGTTTGATCGTCAAGCTCATAACCCGAAGGTTGTCAGTTCAAATTCGACCATCGACCGACAAGAAGCCCGCAGAGGAATTGCCGGTCACATTCGTTAAGTTTCGCTGAATATTATCTTCAATTCTTACAGTTTGACACCCCGGCAGACGGTTTGTAGTCTGCAGCACTCGTTACCCCGTGGAGGGCTACAGCTAGAATAGCAGGCTGCGGCATCGTACCAACCTCCTGCAAAATGGCCGTCCACGATATGCGATCCGTGGGTATGGCTGGACATTAATGCCCAGGACCAACGAAGGCCGGTGCAAGGCATGAGAACCGAGTCTCTGAAATCCAGCGGTCGCAAACAGGTCCCTACAGATGACGTTCCTCTCACAGAACAGCAAATTCCTTTGGCTGTGGAGGATGTACTCACGTCCACACAATTTGTCGACATTCACACCCATTTGTATCCACCGGCATTTGGCAAGATTGGGTTGTGGGGCATCGACGAACTCCTGACCTATCACTATCTCGAAGCAGAGTTCTTTCGATCCTCTAATACTAAGCCGCAGCAATACTGGGCGCTTTCCAAGCAAGAGCAAGCCAATGTCATCTGGCGAACGCTCTTCGTCGAAAATACGCCGGTGTCGGAAGCCACGCGTGGAGTAATCGCCGTACTCCAGGCTTTCCAATTGCCCACAGACCGATCAGGCTTGGCCGAGGCCCGGGCCTTCTTCAAAGCGCAAACCATCGAAAGCCACATTCAACGAGTGCTTCAGATGGCGGGAGTGAACATGGTAGTCATGACGAATGATCCGCTGGAGACGGAGGAAGCCGCGGTCTGGAAGAACGGAGACGTGAAGCATAGTCAATTTCGCGCCGTGTTGCGGCTGGATCGAATTCTGTGCACCTGGTCCAAGCATTGGCCGGTGTTAACCGGTCAAGGGTACAAGGTTGACGAGCAGGCCTCGGGGAAGTCCGCGGCGGAAGTCCGGCGGTTCTTGATGGACTGGCACGAGCGCATGCAACCCGTCTACATGGCGGTCTCGCTGCCCGACACTTTCGAATATCCGCAGGAGACGGCCGGGAATCGCTTGCTGCGGGAATCGGTGCTTCCAGCTTGCCGCGAATTGCGGTTGCCGCTTTCGCTCATGATGGGGGTGCGCAAACAGGTGAATCCGGATTTGCGTTTGGCGGGCGACGCCGTGGGCCGATCGAATCTGCTGGCTCTGGAAAATCTCTGCCGCGAGTTTCCGGACAATCGCTTTCTGGTGAGCGTGCTCAGCCGGGAGAACCAACACGAGCTCTGCGTTTATGCGCGCAAGTTCAGCAATCTGATGCCGTTCGGTTGCTGGTGGTTCATGAACAATCCTTCAATTGTGGAGGAGATCACGCGCGAGCGCATCGAGATGCTGGGAACAAGTTTCATTCCGCAGCACTCCGATGCCCGCGTCCTCGAGCAAGTGATCTATAAGTGGAACAACACGCGCAGGACGATGGCGCATATCCTTCCCGAGACCTATCGTCTTCTATCGGAGGACGGCCGGGGTGTGACCCGCGATGACATTCAGCGCGACATTACCCGTCTCTTTCGTTCAAACGCTGAGGATTGGACGGGCTTGCGGGCGCCCATTTTCGATTCGCCGGCGCAAACCTAGTTCGTCCGGCTTGCCTCGACAACATCATTCGTTTCGTTCAGAACATCGCTGAGGACAGAAACGTCCATTCGCGGGGGGCACCGAAATGAAAAGCGCCCGGCTTGATGGGAACGCCTAGTCGGCGGCTCGCTCTGGGAAATCGGCAATTTTAGTCTAGCTAAACCACTTCTTTAAATTTTCCAGATTGACATGGTTGCGACACTGCTCCTAATGTCCGCTCAGCTGATCTATTCAAGTAGTTGATAACGACTATTCAGAAGACCGATGCTCGGAAGCGAGTGCTGCGTCCGGTTCGATTTGGGTGCGAAAGGCGTAGCCGTGTGTTCGAGGCACCAAGGCGCGCTGCAGCTGGTGGGCACGCCCGAGACCACCGTCTCAGACGGCCCACGAAAGGGAAAGGCATAAATGAGGACGAAACTGCTTGCTGCTTTTTTCGCGCTTCTATCCGCTCCGCTCATTTCGCATGCGCAAGGCTTGGGGAGCATGCTTGGTCGAGTCACAGATCCAGCGGGGAGTGGTGTGGCGGGTGCCCTGGTCACGGCGACACAGGCAGGCACGGGATTTTCTCGCGCGGCCACGACGGATACCGAGGGCCTCTACGTGATTCCCTCGCTTCAACCCGCGGTCTATGACCTGACTGTTGAGGCTAAAGGTTTCAGCACCTCCAAGGAAAACGGGATAACCTTGCTCGCTGATCAGTCCCTCACAGTGAACTTGAGCCTCAAATTGGGTGCGGTGACTGAGGTTGTCACTGTAACGACAAATTCTGTGCAAGTAGATACGGCGACATCTTCGCTCAAACAAGTCATCGAGCAACAGCGTATTTCCGAACTACCGTTAAACGGACGGAATGCCGCGCAGCTCACGCTGCTGGTCGCGGGGGCCGTGAATTCCCCGAACGGCGGCGCGGATCAAGGCGCCACGAAGACCTTTCCGGGCGCAGTGACGTATTCGACGAACGGGGCGCGGCAAGACAGCATCAGCTACCAACTCGATGGCGGCAACTACGTGGATGAATACACCAACGTCAACCAGCCGTTTCCGTTCCCGGACGCTCTGCTGGAGTTCAGCGTACAAACGAGCAACTACAGCGCCGAGTATGGCGAGAATGCGGGCGGCGTAGTCAATGTCATCACAAAGTCCGGAACCAACAACTACCATGGCGATGCTTTCGAATTTGTCCGCAATCCGATTTTCAATGCACAGAATTTTTTTGCTACGCCCACCACGCCAGATCGCATCAAGCGCAATCAATTCGGTGGCACCGTCGGCGGCCCGGTCATTCACGACAAAACATTCTTTTTTGCCGGCTACCAGCGCACCACGTTTCGCAACCTCGTGCTCGGAAGCTCGCACGTTGTGGGACAGACAGACATCACAAAGTTTTTGGCGACAGGCGGTCCCGGCGGCACGCCGGGAATCATCGATCCTGGCGTAGCTAAGATGTTGGGAATCGACCCCACTACGGGAACGTACTTGGGTAGCTCTGCAAAATTCAGCTTGGCTGGCCCCATACCGACAGGCTCGAATCCCACCGTGGCCTTCTCCAAACCCGATACTGAGAATTACGATTCCGGGATGGGCAGGCTCGACCATTCCATCGGAAAAAACGACAAGATTACCGCTCGGTACGAATATGACCGCTTTACCAAGGCTCCTGTATTCAATCCGCTCGAACTCGTCGCCTACACGGACGCCACCTTTTCAATCGTTGCGCAAAACGCTCTGATTCACGAAACGCACATTTTCTCGCCCAGCATTGTCAACGACTTCCGCGCCAGCTATTCGCGCGAAGTCTCCACTCGAGGGCCAGCTCCCAACGCCGCGAACTTGACCACCTTTCAAACGGCTCCTCTCCCGTTTGAACCCACACCAAGCGCCATTCAGGGAATCGGCGTGCAGAACGGTTTCAGCTTCGGCGACAATCCGGCCGGCGTTTTTACCAGAAACAACTTCACCTATGCCGACGATGTCAGTTGGGAGAAAGGGAAGCATGACATCCACTTCGGCGGCATGATCGAATGGAGCCAAGTGGACCTGAACAATGAGTTCAACCAGCCGGGCATCGTCAATTTTTGCGGCCAGGATACCTATCTCGGTCAACCTGCGGGCCTTCCGACCTACCAGAATTTTCTGATGGGAGCCATGTGCGATGGTGGCCCCGCCGGAAATGGTTACGCCTTTCAGCAAGGCGCGGGCGAATTTAAGGCCAACCGCGACAAATTCCCCGCTTTGTATGTCCAGGACAACTACCACGTCACCGGACGCCTGACCCTGAATCTTGGCGTGCGCTATGAGCCAGCTCTTCCCTGGAGCGATAACGGCGACCGCTGGGCGCAGGTGAATCTTGCGGCCATGGCGGCTGATGTCACCTCCAAGGTATATCCCAACGCGCCGCCGGGCATCTTTTTTTCGCCCCAGAATGGCATCAGCGATCCGCAGATGCCGAAGAACGCCTTGAATTCCAGCCTGAACCATTTTGCTCCGCGCGTTGGCTTTGCCTATGATGTTTTCGGCGACGGCAAAACCAGTGTCCGCGGCGGAGCGGGAATTTTCTACGACACGCGCGCGGAGGGCATGTTGAGCAACCGCTTCGTGGATGAATGGCCCTTCAGCCCGCAGTTCATTCTTTCCACTGCTGGCAACAGCTCACCCACTCCGGGCTCGACGGCTGGTTCCTTTAGCGATCCGCTTTGCACGCTGCCTGCAACGCAGGCTGCTCTGAAGTGCTCTGGCGCTCAAGCCACTTCCTATCCTAAGTTTCCAAGCCCGTTCCCGGCGCCCACGAGCTTTGCCTACGATCCGCCGTTCAACGAGATTGCCGTGACCTACGATCCCAGCGGTGTTTACCACGTTCCGACGACCTATGAATGGAATCTAACCGTCGAGCGTCAATTGCCGGCAGGCTTTCTGATGCGGGTGGCGTACGTCGGTTCGCGAACCCTGCACCTCCTCGAGACCCAGTATTACAACGCGGGCGTTCCGTGCACTGCCCCTACATCGAACGTACCCTGTAACGGCAAGACCAACGTTGGCCAGGCAAACCTCACGGTCTGCGAAGCTACCGGCGGTACGTTCGCGTCCTGCCAGGGTAACGCCAACCTCAGCGGCGCATTGTTCAAGCCCAACACCTTTTCCACCACCGTTCAGGCCGATATCAACGACATCAATGCGAACTACAACGCGCTGCAGACTTCTGTCGAAAAGCGCATGTCGCACGGCTTCACAGTTTTGGCCAACTACACCTACTCAAAAAGCCTCGATGACCTCCCGTTTGGCGAGGGCGTCACTGGCTTTGATACCGGATACTCGACGCTTCCTCTGAATAATCCAGACCGGCACCGGTTTGACTATGGGCCGTCGAGTTTCGATCATACCCATATCTTTACCGGCTCTTACGTGTGGCAGTCTCCGAGTCTCAGCGGCCACAGTTCGTTGATGCGCCACTTGCTCGGGGATTATCAGCTCGGCGGAATCGTATCGGCCGCCAGCGGCCGTCCAGTCACCGTCCTGCAAGGCACGGAACTTTCCGGCACGGGCATCGGCAACGATCGCGGGACGTTTATTGCGGGCGTAGATCCTTATAGCTCGACGACTTGTGGTACGACCGCTGGCTGCGTCAGTTGGCTCAATCTAGCTGCTTTTCAGCCCACCAAAGTCGGCGGCGTCAACAATGCCCTCATCTTTGGCACGTTTGGGGATGTCGGCAAAAACGTTCTGCGTTTGCCCAACACCGTCAACTGCGACATGAGTGTCGCCAAGAATTTCCTGATCACGGAGCGCTGGAGGATTCAGCTCCGCGCCGAATACTTCAACATCTTTAACCACCCGAACTTCGCGCCCGAGAGCGTCAGCACGGGCGCCGTGAACAGCACGGACAACATCGCTTCCTTTGACAAAATCAGCAGCAACTCGTTCGGTACGTTCCGGGCGGGACAAGCGTCCGATCCCCGCGTTGCTCAAATGGCGATAAAGCTCTTCTTCTGACCACACACCCCAAAGAGGAAGGGTCGGAGCGCCTTGAAGTGAGGCGCTCCGATTTTTGCCTCACAAGGTTGCTCGACAAGGCGCCGGTCTGCTCACCTTCATAACCGCCTATGGGCGCGCTTGGGGAATTTCTCTCGCGAAGTGAAGCTTCACTGCATCACGCATCAACGCCCGGCCCGATTTCAAAACACCCGGGGGTGGGGTATCGGAATATGCTTTAGGCCTTTTCGCCGTTGGATCCGCCTTCGACCAGGGTGCTGCGCAGAAAACTGGCGATGGATTCCGTAAGCTTTCGAGGACAATCAGTCTGCGCCGTCGCGAGTGCCAAACTTCTCGTCAAGCGATGACCGGCGACGCGGAATTTCTGGAAGAAGTGCGAACGTCCCCTTAAGGCGTGCTCGGGAAGTATCGAGTAGCCGAAACCCGATTCCACCAAACGCTTAATCGCTTCCGTGTCATCCGCTTCCATCACCACACGCGGCGTCACTCCGATTTCGCTGAAAAATTTATCTATTACCAGCCGCATGTTGCTTCGCTTGGGATAGAGAAGAAATGGGAGGTCGGCCAGTTCCGCAGCTCGCATCGAGCAGACATGCCCGCTGCCAACTTTGTTTGCAGAGGGGCGAATGATGAGCAGCTCTTCGTCAAACAACGGAATGAGACGAAGGTTGGCTTCGGAAACGGGGAGCGAGATAAGCGCCAAATCGAAGCGGCGATCGAGCACGCCGGAAACCATTTCCTCGGTCACGCCGACTGTTACGCGGATCTCCGCATTCGGGTAGCGCTTTCGCAATTGTCGAAGCGGACCTCCCAACTGATAGATCAGGGTAGTAACGCCTGTGGCGAAATGGAAAGGGCGAACATCTTTGGCTAAGTCATTCTCAAACAACTGCTGGATATGGCCCATCATCTTCACGACTTCCTTGGCATGTTCCGCGAGGCGCAGTGCCGCCGGCGTGGGGATCAATTTCTTTCCACGCCGTACGAAAAGTTCAGTATGGAGTTCATCGGCAAGGTTGTGAAGCTGGAGACTGACGGCGCCGGGCGAAAGATGAATCTTTTCCGCTGCGCGGGTCATGCTGGGCGAGTTTATGACCGCAAGAAAGAGTTCGAGTTGGTGAACATCCATTTGCGTGCTCCGATTTACGCCCCAATCGACATTGCCGCGACAGCGCGAGAGTCTGCCACCCTTGTCGGCTGCAGATGCGTGGGAATACAGTGTATTCTACACTGCCCGAAGCGCCCCCTCACCTACTCCCCTGTCAACGATAGTTCGGACGACCTCGCCAAACCGCTCGTTGTAGTCAGCAGTCGCGAAGACCTCTTCGGCGCAAATGTGAGGGTTGTTCCGCAGCCGATCAGGGACCGGCAAGCCGATGTACGGTGTTGTGAGCAACTTGATGCCAATTGCCAGAGCTTCATTTAGCTCTTCTTCGAATTCTTCACCTTTGCCAGGGTGCAAGCTGTGATTGGCCTTAATTTCGATGGTCATACAGTTGAGGCCACTACCGTGGGACTTGTGCGTCACCTTTACCTTCGGAACATTCTGAGCATGAAACTTTGCCCGATTCTCTCGCCTAACGGCCTCTACTGTCCCGAAACCCTCGCCGATAAAGCCGCGCACCTCCCCACTCCGGATCGCGTTCTTGATTTTGCCCAGGGAAAGGTAGTTGGGGCTGTTCACGTACCGCTCCGGGAAGACCATCCTGTTCCAGACATTGGTATCGAATGTAACCCGCGTCGTCGGACTTCCTCACACCGTTTCCGCTTCAACAATTCGCTCGCATGATCCGTACAGAGCGAAGATGGGAAATAAAATTTGTGAACTCGGAGATTCAGCGATCACGGATAGCATCCGTCTAAACCCGCTCGGCAATCATAAACGGGCTTCGAGGCAATATAGATTGGAAATTGGAGCTACAATTGAGGCGTCTGGTTGTCACCCGTGTCGCTGAAGGAAATACGGAACCGGACCATCGTCCTAATCTGCCCCTTTTTGCCCCCGTGTGTTTTTGCTAAGTACCTACCAATCAGAAGGATGGTTGGTAGGGGCGGTGGGGATCGAACCCGCGACCCTTGATTCGTCCATTACACATTTGAATTCCGCCTGTGTCACAGCTACTCAGGAGAGAAAACGCTGAATCGGTGAGCACACACAAAAAACATGGGACATCTTGTAGCGCAACTCGTAGCGCACTTAGTGAGAGGGTTGCACAGGGGAACTTGAGCCAATTCAACAGCTTAGATTTGGCACTGCCATGGTTCGTAGCCAGATGCTCTATCCAACTGAGCTACGGGCGCGCAGCGAAACACTTCACTGTCAACAGTTTACGGCAAGTTCTTCTTCGATTTCAACCTCGAGTTTTAGCTCATTCTGAGCACTTGTGAGAAATCGCAGGGTGCGTTATCTATCTCATACGAAACAACTTAAATAAATTGACTTCATGCATGAGCGTCTAGCGGTCTACCAGACGCTCGACTCGCAGGGAGCAACCGGACGAGGGCGTTGAAGTGGATGAAAAGAACGACCAGATTGCGCTTTGCAGAATCGTAGCAGGACTGGAAATCCTCAGGAATGACGAGCAAAATAGCAATTCGCCAGAGACACGTCCCCTAAGATATGGCCTTACGTCCTAGACCCTCTTGACCTGCTCGTGAGATGCAACCCGCGCCTCATGTGCCGCGACATCGCTCGGGCTTCCAGATACTGCTGGAATGCGATCAACAGCGTAGCCAGCCCAAGCGCCGTGAATGTCGCCCCTAGTAAAACGTATTCGTCTGCGTTCGGCCCCGCCTCATGAATCGAATCGAGCAGTAGGTGCGCCCCTAGCAAACAAAACAATACGGACAATGCGACCCAGACGTAACGATCTGCCTTCATGGAAACCACCTCGGTTCGGACCCCAATGATCGGCGCCCTCTCCCTGCCTCCAGTGTGTCCCCGCCGTCCAGCCTCCGCAGCTGAATGTCGTTAACTGGGTAATACTAGGTAAGCGCATTTAATTACGGCTGACGTACGTGAGCATGGGCGTACACTGAGCTCGAACTTTTAGCATTTCTATCGCCGTCAGAGATAGCTCGCGTGAGCCGCCGCCAACCACTCAAACCCAATAGGCAAACGTTCGGTCCACTTCCCTCTCAAAAGTTGTGCGGGCGGCCGCGGTTGCAGCGGGCGCGCGGCGAGATAACGAGGAGTAAGGTGCGGCCTGATGGGAGTTACTCGCAGTCCCGGTGATGGAGCGCGCTGCGCATATTCTGGATTTGATTGACAAAAAGTGGCCAGCCTAGGCTTGACGCCCGGCAATCGGCCTAGCGGTTCAAATCGGTAGCCGACTGGTCGAGAAGCCTTTGAAACTCTTTATCGCTCACACCTAAATTAATATAAGCCGTTTCTCTAAATATTTCGTGAACGAGCAGCCGGTCGATGGTGTGCAATAACGGTTGAATCTTGCCGTACAGGTCACTGACTAGACCTACCTCTCCTCTCACAAGCCATGCAGAATGCAGAATTTGGCGAGCACCCCTTCCGCCTAAAAAATCCCACAGAGGCTCATAGTCATTGGTAAGTGGGTCGGAAAGGTCAAACGAGATTAGATAGAGGGCCATTGTAGTTACCCCCTTAGAGCGCGAGCCTATAACACAACTAAGTAGCCCGCAAGTCATGGCTCATAGGTATGATTAGGTGTATTAAGCTCTGTCAGAAGGGGCGCTCCTGAGCATGGAAAAACGTCGCAAACCCCTCACGGTCTGCACTGTCTGCTCTACGCCCGGGTATTACTTCGTCTTGGCCAACGTGAAGTGCAGTCGCAGCATAGGAACTAAGCGGTGCGAAGGATTCATTCGGGTCGCAATTAGGCAGAATGACTGGGCCGAGTGTCCGTCGTGTCTGGCCACAGGCTCGGAAGGCAACAAGGTGTGCAATCAATGCGTTCTTGGGTCTGGTTGGCTATTTATCCGCAAAGAGGAACTGCTTAGCTTATCTGTAATCTAACGATGTGTAAGATTGAGCGCGAAAGAGCAAGCCTAATACTTTTCGAGCCTCATCGTAGCAACCCGTAAAAAGCGAGCGCGGCTTCGACTCGCTCCATTGGGAATCCGTTTTCGCGCAACATGCGCAGATACCCGGCGCGGTCCCCATCACAAAGTAATTTATGGTAGTGGTCCGTTTCCAAATGGACCCACTACCTAATTTATCGGCAGGCGTCTTGATTCGGTCGTGGCAGGACTCCGCAAGGCAGATTAGGTTTATCGGATCATTTGGATTCTTGCTTGTGAGCAAGCCGAACGGAGAGAAGTAAACTGTCGCTGCCGCTTTCCTAGCGTACCAGCCTCACCGCCACTGCTGTCATGTCATCAGCCCTGCCCGTTGGTCCCGCCGCATCGAGGACCGCCGCTGGCACCTCCGAGAAGTGCTTCAGGGCGGCGCTCACCACCGTTTTCTGTAGCAAGTGGAGATTGAGCGGCGTCCACGCCCCACCGCTCAAGAGGAGCACGATGTCGCCCGCGCTCAACGTCAGGCGGATGAGGTAGGGATGTGCTTGGCCGCTCCCCAGCAGCTGTTTGCTCGCACCCCCGTTGACTATTCGGCACTGGCCCTCGCGGTTGATGAGATAGGCCCGCGAATCGCCCACGGCTACTCCTATAGCCTCGTTTGCAGCGAGGGCGACGGCCAGGAAAGTCGATTGCGCTCCAGCGAGGAGCGAGGAGTCGAGCAACTTAACCCACCTCGTCCACGTTTCCGCTGCGGTGATCTGCTCGGGTGTGGACTCGTTCAACAGTCTCTCGAACAGCCGCAGTACTCGCCTGGCCGCCTGTTTCGCGTTGCCAGCGCCGTCACACAGTGCCGCGAAGGGGCGCACCCCCCGCCCGATGAGGAACGCATCTTCGTTGAGGGCGCGGCCTTGTTGCGGGCATGTCGCAGCAAAGCATTCGATGCGAACGGTGCTTCCGACTCCCTGCATAGGTGAGCGTCATTCTAATGCGGATTCTAAGTGGATGGGTTCGATTAGTTTGGCAGGTCTGACGTCCAAACTGTGAAGGAGGCAATGGCCAGCCGCCTAGAAAGGAGGCCGGGAATCCGGAGTGGGGTTCCGGATTCCCGGGGGGGGCCGCAGCGTTGAGTACGGGGAGTGAGTTAGCGGGTTTGAAGGAGGCTGGCGACCAGCGTGACTTGGCCCTGGGTTTCATTTTTCGCCTGCGCCATTTCCTTCTCTCGTGCCGACTTCAGGAGTTGCCGTCCTGTGGAGTATCCGGCGGTCCAGACTTGCGAGAGAAAATAACGGTCGCCATAGCGGTTGAAGATCAGTTTTGATTCGGATTGGGGCTCAGCCGAAACAGCAGCGTTCGTGATGATCAACGCTGACGTACTTGCGTCTTTGCGGTCGATTAAAAGAAGCGTGTGCGTTGGGCCTGAAGTCTCGACCGAGTACTCGCCGGCCGGAAGGCTCGTGTTGCCGGCCACGAAGTCAAAGGGGATATTCACCCTCATGGTTTCCTGCGCTCGCGCGACTCGCGTGGATGCCAGAACTGCTAGCGTCATCATGCCAGCGATAACCAAAGCTCTCGTTTTCATGGGGACCTCCTCTTTCCTATTCGCTGGCGGCGTCCAAGCTGACTTGTCTTTTGCTTGGTTCGCTTATTTGCTCAGCGCTTCATCATGCTGCGCACTTTGACGCATCCCTCCAGGCAGCACAATGCACTGACGGTGAACTGGGAAGCGACTGTGGGTGAACAAGTAAGTCGAGGGAACAGAAGGCTTAAGCGGCCACGGACGGAACCTTTTCACGACACTGCAGCCCGAATCCTGCCAGCAAATCCAGCACCAGAACAGTGGATGCGGTAGAATCCCCGTCGCATGAAGCGCCCTAAGCCAGTCACGTCTTGCAACCTGTGTCGAGCACCCGGCTATAACATTCAGCTAGCCAATGGGAAGTGCCTGCGAATGGATGGCACGCACAGATGCACGGGAACGAATCAGAGCGCAATCGGTGACAATGATTGGGCCGAGTGTCCGACCTGCAAGGCATCAGGGTACGACGCGGCTTCACAATGTAGGCACTGCGATCGCGGTTCTGGTTGGGTTTTTCAGCGAAGCTGACCAGGCTTTCATAAACACAACTAAGTCCCCGCGCCAGGTCCACCCAGCAAGATTCCAGGGATGACCTCAGCTTCGGTTTGACGCCTAGAGCGACTCCGTTGTGGGAGCGGAAGTCAGACAGACTAAACAGGGCAACTCGTGGCCGATATGCTCAAGCCGTCCTTGAGGCGTTGTCACCCAATGCCGAATAGTCCAAGGCGGATTGTGCCGCACGTGCTGCTGATGCCCGCATTCAAGATCAGCAACCCAATCGAGGCATTCGTCTAAATGAAAATCCACGATTTTGCGGGGAATACCTAACGCTTGTGTTTTGGGAGAGTTCACGTCGCCCGCACGGACGGTTCAGAGTGGATCACAACGCAGACCCTAGAAAACGTAATATTGAGGATTGGGATGTCATCCTCCCTTTTTCGAGTACGCCGCTTCCAGCCATTTGGCTAGTGCGGATTTTTTGCGGCTCTAAGGTGCTCGGCACAGACATGAGAAGTGAACTCGATGTCAAATACCCATGCGCATTCCGAGCAAGCCCAGCCTTGAAAATTCTGCCTTTCGACCCATACCAGTTTGCGACGCATCGCGCTCATTGCACGCCCCGAGAATTTTTGCGGTTACGGTTCTTTGAAAAGCGGCCTAGCACTGGTCTTCACGACACTGCGACGACAAAAGCAGGTCTTTTCATAGCCATGGGCGAGGTCTGCCCCAGTCACCGCCTTCTGAACACACGTCCAAACCAAACTGGTTACGTAAGGCCGAAACACTAGCGGTAGAAAGGAGCTGCTGTCTGTAGGATGTCCAACACTGACAAGAGTTGCTATCTCAATTCGAGATCATCCTCGAAATCGAGGCGGAGCAACTCACAGATCGACGCGCGATGGCCCGCTGTTCGCCTGTCGAGCAAATCCTAGGACGACTCAGTTCCTGCTCCGATGCAGGAAAAGACTGAACTCCTGTGTCTCGTCAAAACCCCATCCAACGCAAGAATCGCAGTGGCCCCTCGCTAGGTGGAACACGCATACGCGAATAAAAGGCCGGAAAGGTGCCGACGTCAGGATGTCGGCCTGGATCACACACTGCTGCTCCACCTATATATAAGGATGGATTCCGAGCGTGCACTTCGGAGGCAACACGTGCCGTTGTCTTAGGCAGCCCGGTCGTAACGATGATGCAGCCCACCGAGTCTGTCGTGAGAAATAACCGGCCCGGCCTTGCCGAACAGGCCCTTCCCGCCGGTGTTCCCTTCCCGAGTCCGAGGTGCGTGCGGTCCTCGTGGTAGTAGCGAACATAGTCGGAGAGAACTCTCTTCAGATGTCGTTCGTTCACCGCGATAATGTGATCCAATAGCTCTCGCCGACAACTTTCGATCCACCGCTCCGCGACGGCGTTCTGCCATGGACTCTCGAACGAGGTTTGGACAGCCTCAATCCCGAGGGATCGCACAGCGGCGGGACCTCGACTCCGTACTTCCTGTCCCGGTCGAAGATCAAAAACCGCGGAGCCGAACCAAACGGAAACGCCTCCCGCAACTGCTGCACAACCCACAGGCTCGTCGGATGCTTTGTGACGTTGAAGTGCAGGATGTGCCTTCGCTCATGAGCGATCACAAAAAAGCAGTACAGCACGCCGAACTTGATGGTGGGAACCGTGAAGAAGTCTATCGCGGCTATCGCCTCCCGATGGTTGCGAAGAAAGGCCAGCCAACGTTTGCCTGGCTCAGGGTTCCTCGGCGCGCGTTTCATCCAGCGGGAGATCGTACGTTCAGAGATGTCGAACCCGCGCATCAGCAGTTCCCCATGGATGCGCGGCGCTCCCCACGTCGGGTTCTCCGCCACCATGCGGAAGATCAACTCCCGCACCTCCGTCGGAGTCGGCCTTCGCCCAATTGGTCCCCGGACTCGGGAGAGCAGTCTCCAATACATGCGAAAGCCGGCCCGGTGCCAGCGCACAACGGTTTCAGGAGTGACGACGATGAGCGAGTGCTTCCATTGCGACCACAGTTGACTGACCGCAATCCAGAAGAGCTTGTCGAACCGATTGAGAGCTGGCCGAGGACGACGCCGTTTCAGCACGGCCAACTGCTGTCGTAGCACGAAGTTCTCAAGGACGAGATCCCGGCGGCTACGGAAGAAGCGAACGAGCGATCCAAACGCGAGCCGGAGCACGCTGAACATGGCTGGAGTTATAACAGAGTGCTGGCAGCGCGTCGCTGCTATGTTATTGATTTCATAGGCGGCCAGAGTTTTGGCGAGCAACAACGATGCGCCCGTCCAGCGCCACCACGGACACGCCGTTCACTTCGCGGTTCGTCATCTTCAAAGCCACGTTTGTTTCCTCCTCATCGAGAAGTAGTCCCGGGGCAAGTGATCCCGGAACAGCCGGGCGTACCAACAACGATCCGCACTGGATATTGTAATCTCTACAGCGGCTTGGGGTGCTCGGCCAGAGCCTCGCGATAGACCTTGAGATTACTCTTGTCCACGACCACCGTGCCAGTATCCACGGACGTAGGCATGGGCGGGGCGAGGGCCGTGCGCCAGTCTTTGAATTGGTGTACCGCGTTGTGATGCAAGTCGTCGAGGAACTTCAGCCCGTAGTAACTCATGACGTAGGGCTTTTGCGTGATCGTGGCCGAAATGACGCCGCGGTCGACCCAATCAAGTGTCTCCGGATCGTTGTCGAAAGCCACGATCGGCAACTTGCCATCCAAGTTGAAGCGGTGCACCGCTCCGGCGGCGCCGGAACCGCCTGTCGCCTCCAAACAAATAATTCCGTCTATTTTTTCTTTCTTCTGTATGAGTTCTGAGACCTGGTCGAACGCGCTTCGTGCGTCGCCCTCGTCATCCAGGATCTTTGTCAGTTTGAGAGCAGGAAAATTCTTCAGTGCGTCCGCCACGCCCGCCACTCGATCATCGATGTTACGCTGTCCCGAAATCGTGATCACCGCAATGTTTCCTTTGCTTGCAAGGAGCGCCGCAATCCGCCTGAGGCTCTCCCGGCCAGCCTTAAAGTTGTCCGTTCCTATGTACAGCACGCGCTTCGAATTGGGGACATCCGAATCCACGCAGATCACCGGAATGCCCTGGGCCACGGCCTTGTCAATGTCGGCCTGGAAATTCTCGGGCCGTGCCGCTGAGAGGCAGATTCCGGCGGGATTCTGTTCTACAATCTGGCGGAAAATTGTTACCTCACCATCCGGATCGTACGTAACCGGACCGACGAGTTCAGCTTTTAAGCCGAGCGCTTTGGCTGCGTCCAAGAAACCCGCCTGGGCCTCCTGCCAGTACGGCAAGTTAATATTCGTGGCCACGAACACGTAACGTTCGTTTTCCTCGTGGTAGAGTTTCGCACACGACGCAATCAGCGCTGCCCCGATGAGAATAAGAACAGATGCCAGCGTGATCCCTTGTCTCCTCATGAGAATTCTCCTTTCACACTCGGGCGGGCCTGCGGGGGGTTTGCTCGCACCCTCGGAAAATTGGGGCCTCGGTACATGCCTGGTTTGGAAAAGTTCGAACGAACGGGAGGGTCACCTCCACTTCCACGGCTTCTTCGCTTTCGCTTACCTCTGGTCGGGAATTTTCGATTTCAACTCGATCTCTACTCGAAACCATAGGGCGGTCGCGAAAAGAAGCGATGCGGTTCTTCCGGGCATGGCTCGCTCGTATTCTACTCCCGTTAGACGCATCTCTCGTTCTTTCTCTTCTGACGCGAAACTTGCCAGGCTAGGGCTCGAATTCTACCAAGGCGGGCTCGAAATTTGCTCGGCGAGAGCGCGGATTTTGCAGGTTATGAGGGCCTCAGAAATTGCAGAGATTACGTTAAAGAATCGGCTTCACCGTGCGGCTTTTGGTGGGAGCGGTCATACCGCAACACGTCGAGAAGCCGATTAACGCCAGGTACGCGGACGATTAGGATTTTCTCTGACATGAGTTTTCGGCGGGGAGGGAGTCATCCCCCAATACACTTTTCTCTGTCGGGCCTGCAAGAATGAGTTCTCAAGAATCCTTACACTCTCGGAGTATGAGAAGGACGGGATCATCTGTCCGCACTGTAAGAGCAAGGACGTAGAGCAGCGGTGGGCAGCCCTCTATGCAATAACCTCGAAGAAGAGTTAGTAAGGTTGAGTCTCTGGGATCACATCAGCGCTCGAAGGTGGGTTCCTTCCCTTTTACCGATTTCTTCAGCTCGCTGAGGGACTGTTCGCCCCTCGTGTTGAGCGCATCCCAAATCGCGCCGGCAGTCTCGCCGATTTCTTTTTGCATGGCCACTTTCTTTTCTTTCGTAAGAGAATTCTCATCGTAAGAATTCACCGCTCCACAACTGCCGAGAGCCGATTCCGAAGAAAAAATGGGAGCGGGTGGAGCCCGCTCCCGTGCGAAAGATTGGAAAGTTCTCCGAGTTCTAAGGCTTCGCTGCAGCAGCTTTGGTTTCGGCGAGCTCAGGGACGACGCCGAGCTGCTGCATAAGGCCCAACGCATCCCAGTTGACCCAGCCTTCCGCCAGCTTGCCGTTCGCGAGGCGGGCGATGGTCACCCCGGAAATGTTGATCTGCTTCCCAATTGGCGCAATCCCGCTGAGATCACCTGTGTGGGTACCCCGACAGGACCAACGGGTCATTACTGTTTCGCCTTCGGCAATGATGTCCTCGATCGTCAATCGAATGTCGGGGAAAGCAGTGCGGTAGAGGGTCGCTCTCTTCTTTTCACTCTCCGGGCCCCGCCCAAAATCGAGTGTCGAAGCGTCATGATGTTCGTAGTTGGGAGCAAAGAGCTCGTCTGCCACCGACAGATTGCCTTTGTTCCAAAGTTCTTCAACCAGACGACGGACAATAGCTTTGTTATGTTCTGACATGGGGTGTTCTCCTTTTTGAGAAATGCGAAAACTGTCCTCGCATGAAGCGAGTCGGGCTCGAGGGGCGTGGCCTGGAACCGCTGCGGTCCTGGGCGCGCAGTCCTGTAGGTCGGACAGGAGGTTAGGCCCCGCGCGAGTGGTGAAAAAGGAGCCGAGGACGTGCTGCCCTCTTAGCGCTCGATGCGGAGCTTAGCTGTTAAAGAAACTGCGCTCGGACTACGAAGCGGGAGTCTCGCCTCAAACGGCGAAACCTCAGGATGATGCTGTTCCCCGAGCATGTGCGTGTCAAGGAGAATCGAAAAATTGTTTTGTGCAAAAGGAGCGGCGGCGATGCGGAAATCTGCGAGATCAAAAACAAAAACGCCGCGAGGGGCGGCCTTAGGGGTTTGATCCGAAGCGCGGAGTTTAGGGTTTGCAGAGCTGGTCGATCTTTGCGGCCAGGATGAAATCGCTCTCCGTTAGGCCGTTGATCTTGTGCGTCCAAGTCGTGATCTCGACTTTTCCCCAGGTAAGGAAAATGTCTGGGTGGTGCCCCTGCTCCTCTGCAAGCTCGCCTACGCGGTTTACGAATTTCAGCGCTTCGCGAAAGTTGGGAAACGTGAAGGTCTTCGTGATGTGGTGCCCCTCAATCACATTCCATCCGTCGACCTGCTTTTTAAGAGAGGCGAGTTCTTCAACCTTCAGCGCTGGGACGCCGCCACGGCAGGGGACACAGGTTTTGGCTGCTAGGTCTGACATCACGACAACTATTCTAGCACTGGGAGGTGCCAGGGCTGGCGATGCGGACGCGCGTTGCGTACACGGGGTTCGTATGCGTGTAGAATCCGGGCCAGAGGCAAGGCTTCTCCCACAAAGGACAGGTCATGGGTTCAGTCGATTTGCCGCATTTCAAACAATTGTTGCTAGCGAAGCGGGGTGAGTTGTCGTCTGCCCTGGGCGAGACTCAGTCCCGGGTGCCAGCAGCGGGTGGCTGGGAGGGTGATGTGATTGACCAAGCCAATGCCGATGCGGAAGCGGAACTTCAGATCCGCTTGCACCAAACAGATGGTCGTCTCTTAAGAGCAATCGAAGAGGCACTCGCTCGGATCAAGCAGGGTACCTACGGGGTGTGTGAGGTCTGCAAGCAGCCTATCTCTAAGGCTCGTCTGGAAGCGGTGCCCTGGACGCGGCACTGCCGCAAATGCAAAGAACGCGAGCACTCCGCCGCTTGACAGCGGCAAAATTGCTTTTGAACCACCAACGGGAATCGGCAATAGCACGTGGATTGTTCGCGTTGAGTTTGCCCAGACTCCGTTTCCACAAACCGTGAACAGCCCCAACGCAAAATTTCTAGGGCTATTCTTTCTACCGTCAATTACACGACCACGGAAACGACGGTATTTTCTGCTTTCCTCAATTCTGGTATGGCGCAACATGCCGATGAGTATTTCCTGTATCACAAAGTAGCTAGCCCGGATTTCTCATAATTAAATAGAAAAGGCTGTTGCTTCATGGCATAACTCTTTTGTCTAGAAAGAAATCCTGCCAAGGAGGAGCAACAGCCTTATGACCACAGAGTGTAACCAGTTTGTCTTCGGATTTCATCCCCAAAAGCGACGCGAGATCCGCGCGCAGTTCGACGGCGGAGCGATCACCAGCGACGGTGGTGGTCTGCTCCTGCGGGAGGTCGAGAAGCGCATTGGGATCCTCCAGCAGTTTGCCGCCTGCTTCACCGATTATCGGAATCCCGATCTGATCGAACACCCGGTGAAGGAGTTGGTGGCCCAGAGAGTCTATGGTCTGGCTTTGGGGTACGAAGATCTGAACGATCACGAGGAGTTGCGGAACGATCCCTTGCTGGCGGTGCTGGTCGAGAAGCCGCATCCCGGCAAGGAAGCTTTAGCCGGAAAGAGCACCCTGAATCGCCTGGAACTAACCAAAGAGACGGTCCGTCAGAAGGAGCGCTACAAAAAGATCGTGTTGGATCACGGAGCCGTGGATCGCCTGCTGGTGGAGGTCTTCCTCGAAGCCCACCAGGAGGCGCCGAAAGAAATCATTTTGGATTTGGACGCCACCGACGATCCGCTGCACGGGAAGCAGGAAGGGCGTTTTTTCCATGGCTACTATGGACACTACTGCTACCTACCGTTGTACATCTTCTGTGGAGAGTTCCTGCTGGGTGCGCGGTTGCGATCGTCGAACATCGATGCCTCAGCGGGAAGTGTAGAGGAGCTGCAGCGCATCGTAGGACAGATTCGTTGCGCATGGCCATTGGTGCGTATCGTGGTGCGTGGAGATTCGGGATTTTGCCGTGAGGAGCTGATGGTCTGGTGTGAAGCGAACCGCGTAG
Organism: uncultured Acidobacteriota bacterium; assembly: GCA_963833345.1. Classification (GTDB taxonomy): domain Bacteria; phylum Acidobacteriota; class Terriglobia; order Acidiferrales; family UBA7541; genus Acidiferrum. The sequence continues at coordinate 1,466,842 of CAWHXI010000002.1, forward strand.
AGTACTTGCTGGGACTGGCGAAAAACGAACGCCTGAAGGCCGAGATCGTGAAGGAGATGGGGGAGGCGAAAGCCCGGTACCAAGAGACCGGACGCGCCGGCCGGTTGTTCAAAGAGTTCGTCTACCAAACCCGGGAGAGCTGGAGCCGTGCGCGACGGGTGGTGGCCAAGGCCGAACATCTGGAGAAGGGAGAGAACCCGCGGTTCGTGGTGACGTCTCTGAGCGGAGAATCATGGCCGGCACAGGCGCTATATGAAGAGCACTACTGTGGAAGAGGGGACATGGAGAATCGGATTAAAGAACAACTGATGCTGTTCAGTGATCGCACCAGCACGCACTATCTGCGCAGCAATCAATTGCGACTGTACTTCTCTTCGATTGCCTACGTGTTGTTGCAGATGCTACGGCGACTGGGACTGGCAGGAACGGAGTTGGCCCAGGCGCAGTGCTCCACCATTCGGCTCAAGGTGTTGAAGATCGGCGCGCTGATCCGCATCACGGTGCGCAAGGTGTGGGTCTCGCTGGCCGGTGGGTACCCCTATGTCGCACTCTTCCAGCAAATCTATGAAAAGCTCTGCGCCGTGCCGCTAAAGTATTGAAAAAGAAAGATCCCGAACAACTTCTTCGTCGCTTCTGTCTACCGCTGGCAAAGTGTGCGCCGAAACAGCCGCAGAGAGAGAAAAACTCTCACGCCCAGTTAAAAACGGATCAACTGTACAACAGCGCGCTGCGAAACCATCATGCAACTACCAACTTGAACAAACTTCATTCCCCTTTTGCCAAGCGGTGAGAAATTGCGGCTAGACCCATGAAGCGTGCCCCGATCCTCATCTGCACCGCAAGATGCCATCTTGACAACTCTGAGAAAGGGCGCAATATGACCTTTAGGGACCGAAACCTGCCGACTGCTTTCCCACAGGAAACCGAAAAGGAACGTCCCACAGGAGGCCGAACATGAAAGCCAAGATTCTGACATTTTCATCCCTCGGCGATACAACGCTTCTCGAATACGATCCGGCAACCGCCGACATGGAAGAAGTGAACAAAGTGATTGCCGAGTATGAAGCCAAGACCGGCGCGCAGCCATTTGACATGGCGACCGGTGAACGCCTCGAGAAAGTCACGCGCGAGCAGAACGAAGTCTTGATGGTTCATCCCATCGCTGGCGGCTAACCGTGCGCTAGCCGCTACCTACACCACCCTGCTGGTAGTGTAAGACTTCGTTGGCATTGGGCTGAATCGGATGCTGGCGGTAGTTAATTTCAGACTGGGCGGTACCTGCATGTCGCCTGCAAATCTATCTCTGATCGCGTTCCTAGCTCTGATCGTGTGGAGGTTTGCGTTCACTGGCCTGCGTCGCAGGCCGTTGGTTAGAGCAATGGCCCCACAACAACAGCGACACAACAACCTTTTAGAGGAGGGCCTCTACATCTCAGACCCGGGAAGTGTGGCAGTAATTGCGGGCAACCGCTTTGAGAACAGTTGGGATCTTCTAGACCCCATCGAACGAAAGGATCGCGCAGAAACCTATCTGCGCCGCATCGCTGCCCTGACCGGGGCCACGCAAGTGGATGATGCTTATGTCCTGGATGTCGGCAAGATGCGATTTTATGTGCGCTATAGATATGTCAGGCGGCTGCGAGACATGACAGATCCTGAATTTGCATACGAGGAAACTTGCTTTTATCCCGTACACAAAGGCACGCCGAAAGCGGAGGAAATTGCTACCGCGCTGCTGCAGCTCACGAACAATCCAGCGCTGTTTGACAAGTGGACCGTTCAGAACGGGCTGGCGTTTAAGGCGGACGGCCAGGTGTTCACCCGTGCGCAGTGATCGGCTCCCGATGAGAAAGCAAACCAAATGCATGGCAGCCCAACGCGCCGCGAAGTACCTGAAGCGCATTGCTGCGCTCACTGGAGCTAAGCAAGCTTGTGGTGAAAGTTACCGCCTGACGGCTGGCCGTATGCACTTCCTGGTGGACTCTAAATTCGTACGTGTTATCTCCCCCCGCTCCGAATCGACGTGCTTTTCTGTTGCGGCGGACCGAGACTTGCCGGGCGCAGAAGCTGTAGCGTCTGCATTACTGCACCTGAAGAACAACCCAAGACTGTTTGAGAGGTGGAGAGAACTACAGGGATATACGTTCAAGGCGAATGGGAAGATGTTTAGAGACACATATCAGCTAACCAGAGATGAGACCTGAAACATTGTAGCGCCGAGTCTATGTGTCAGCTGTGCTCCCGTCCCTAATGAGTCCGATGTTGAGTCACAAGAAATCGCATACACCGCAAGCTGCGGACCAGGAACGGAAAAATTGGCAAATGAATCAGCCGCCAAAGCCCGCTCCTGCGTCTTGGGAGGGAACGACCAAGATGAACAAAGACAAGAAAAGTACGACCAGGTTCGCCACCTGATCAACATGGGCAAGGAACGCGGCTACCTGCTCTATGACGAGGTAAATGACCTGCTCCCGGCCGAGGTGGACTCGTTAGAGGAGATCGACGACGTGCACTCCACGTTCGGGTGCTACGGCATCTCTGTCTACGAAGATGTGTCCGGCGCCGAGGCCGCGTGCGCTTCCGCGGAATCCACGGATATCAGCGATACCAAACCCAAAGAAGAAGTCACTGCCGAGGAAGTCGAACTCGACCTGACGCCGGGCACAATGGAGAAGACGAACGACCCGGTGCGCGTATATCTGCGCGAGATGGGCACCGTGCCGCTGCTGACGCGCGAGGGCGAGGTGGCTATCGCCAAGCGCATCGAGCGCGGGCAGCTGCTGGTGCTGAAGACGATCTCGCGCTCTCCGATCGTGCTCAAGGAGCTGCTAACGATTGGCGAGGAGCTCCGGAAAGACATCCGGTCGATCGAGGAGATCGTGCTGTTCGACGACGAAAAGCTAACCGAAGAGAAGATCGAGAACAAGACCAAGCAAACCCTCAAAATCATCCACAAGATCCAGAAGCTCTACCAGGTGGCGCGCAAGCAGGCCACCAAGCTCGAAAACACCCCGAAATCGAAGAAGCGCGCTTACCTGCGGGCCAAGCACGTGCTCGCGCGGACCCGCATCCAGATGTCGCAGCTGGTCCGCTTAATCGACTTCAATCCCATGGAGAAGAAGCGGCTGATGGACATCATCCGCGACACTGTCGAGCGGCTCCATTCGCTGGAACGCGACGCCGGCCGGCTTGAACGCCGTGCCGACGCTGCTCGCGGCGATTCGGCCGTGGAAGCACGCAAGGGACTGCGCTCGCGCCACTTGCAGTTAAATGAAATCGAAGAATCGAGCGAGGTCGGGCTGACCGGTCTGAAGCGCACTCTCACGCAGATCCTGCGCGGCGAGGCTGAGGCCGAACAAGCAAAGAAAGAGCTGACCGAGGCAAACCTCCGATTGGTTGTGTCCATCGCCAAGAAGTACACCAACCGGGGCCTTCAGTTTTTAGATTTGATCCAGGAAGGCAACATCGGCCTCATGAAGGCTGTGGACAAGTTCGAGTGGCGCCGTGGCTACAAGTTCTCGACTTATGGTACGTGGTGGATTCGCCAGGGTGTCACCCGAGCCATTGCCGACCAGGCGCGCACGATCCGCGTCCCAGTTCATATGATCGAGGCGATCAATAAGCTGATCCGCACGACCCGTCAGCTGGTGGGGGAGCTGGGCCGCGAGCCCACCTCGGAAGAAATCGCCATGCGCATGTATATCCATGTCGACAGGGTGCGCAAGATCTTGAAAATCGCGCGTGTGCCCATCTCACTCGAAACGCCCATCGGCGAGGAGGAAGATTCCCACCTCGGCGATTTCATCGAGGACAAGGCGGTGTTCTCGCCCTCCGACGAGGTCATCAATTTGAACCTGAAGGAGCAGATCGCGTCAGTATTGAAGACGCTCACGTCACGCGAGAAAAAGATCATCAAGATACGCTTCGGGCTGGAAGACGGCAGCCCGCACACGCTTGAGGAAGTGGGCCAGGTGTTCGCCCTCACCCGCGAGCGCATCCGCCAGATCGAAGCCAAGGCCCTGCGCAAGCTGCGGGACCCTTCCTGCTCGCGCAAGCTCCGCGCCTTCCTCGAACTCGCCTCGCGAAATTAGCTCTAGACCGCCGCTCCACTCGAATCTTGAAAGGCGAAACTCGAACCTAAAGGAACCCGAACTCGGGGTGAACTGGGCGCGCCTCTCCATGCCAGAAATGGATTCTTGGTGCCGCCATCGCCCCCGGGCCCATCTGAGCCGTAGTCTTTCATATTGCTGAGGAACAGCTGACTCGCTTTGGCGACCATCGTCACGTCCGCTCTTAACAGAGGGGTGCCAATTGACGCCAGCAGGACGGGCGTCAGGATCTTCGTGAACAAGGGTTCGCGATGGGGAGGGAGCTATGCCCCAGTACAATTTCCTCTGCCAAGCCTGCAAGAAAGAATTCTCAAAAATCCTGACACTTTCGGAGCATGAGAAGGGCAAGATTGTCTGCCCGCAATGCAAAAGCAAGGACGTGGAGCAGCGGTGGGCAGCCTTCTATGCAGTAACCTCGAAGAAGAGCTAGTAAGGTTGAGTCTCTGGGACCACATCAGCGCTCGAGAAACTCCAGGCAAAGAAAAAAGTAAGCCGGGCGGGGTATTCTGCCAGGGCGTTTCTCCCTGGGATGAGCCGTGCATGATTGTCGCTACCAAGTATTGCGAACGGTGTAATCGCTGGTTCTGCCAGACACACTTCGGGGATCCGGACTGACATTCCTGCACAGAGGAAGAGCAAGGACGCGTGTGAAGCGAAACCAGCAGAGGACGTGCTAGCACGCCTTAGCGCTGTTTTCCCAAGGGAAAACAATCAAACCTACGAGGCGCTTGCTGCGCTTGCCTGCGCCTGCTGGTCGATCTTTGCAGCCAGGATGAAATCGCTCTCCGTCAGGCCGTTGATCTTGTGCGTCCAGGTGGTGATCTCGACTTTTCCCCAGGCAAGCGAGATGTCTGGGTGGTGCCCCTGCTCCTCCGCAAGCTCGCCTACGCGGTTTACGAATTTCAGCGCTTCGCGAAAGTTGGGAAACGTGCAGGTCTTCGTGATGTGGTGCCCCTCAATCACATTCCATCCGTCGACCTGCTTTTTAAGAGAGGCGAGTTCTTCACCCTTTAGCTGTGGGACGCCGCCACGGCAGGGGACACAGGTTTTGGTTGCTAGGTGTGACATCACAGCCACCATTCTAGCACTGGGAAGAGCCAAGGCCGGCAATACGGACGCGCGTTGCGGACACGGGGATCGTGTGGGTGTAGAATGCGGGGCCATAGGCAAGATTTCCTCCCACAGAGGACAGGTCATGGACCCAGCCGACCTGCGGCGATACCACAGATTGTTGTTGAAGAAACAGCGTGAGTTGTTGTCTGCCCAGGGCGACCCGCGACCCCCGGTGCCGGCAGCAGGAGGCTTAGAGGGCGATCTCATGGACCAAGCCAATGCCGACGAGGAAGCGGAGCTGCAGATTCACTTGCATCAAACTGAGGGGCGTCTTGCAAGAGCAATCGAAGAGGCACTCGTTCGGATCAAGAAGCGCACCTACGGAGTGTGCGAAGCGTGCGGACATCCCATTTCAACAGTCCGGTTGAACGCCGTCCCCTGGGCACGCCACTGCCGTGAGTGCAAGGAACGCGAGCGCTCAGCCGCCTAATGGTGGCGAGCGGACCATAATCAATCCTTCAGTATCCTGGGCGTTCGGCTGAAACACGGACACGGATAATGGGCACGCTCAGCAGTCACACTCATGAATGCCCACGCTGCGGGATGCGCTGGGAATGTGGAGAGGCAAATTATCAGGACGAGTGCCCGTATCCCATCAAGACACATTGCACGAAGTGCTGGGCTCAAGGACCGGCAAGAGCTGCGCCTCTACGGGAAGTCAAAGAATGAGCATAAACTAGAGGACGGTAGCCTATCGGCGTGAGAAACAACTTATTTCTGGAGCGTGATCCATACCTTTCGAAGGCTGATACGGTCAACGCAAGGAGGTAACCCATGGCATACATCATCGCCGAACCCTGTATCGGGACGAAGGACACTGCCTGTGTGGACGTGTGCCCGGTGGATTGTATCCATCCGGCAAAGGGCCGAACCTATGACGATGGCCGACCTACGTTCGATGAAGTGCCTCAGTTGTATATCGATCCTACTGAGTGCATTGATTGCGGCGCCTGTGTGCCGGTCTGTCCAGTGACGGCCATTTTCGTGATGGATGATCTGCCGGAGAAGTGGCACGCGTATAGCGAGATCAACAAAAATTACGTTGACGGCGGCAAGTTTCAGCCTGACAAGTATCAGAAGGTGAGTAGCTGACGGCCGCCTTGGCACAACACCTGGCACGTATGAGTACGCTGCGCGAAATCATTTATGAAAACGTTTGCGAGGGCGAACTGTACGAAAAGCTCGACCGCAACTGGGTGCGGTGTTTTGCTTGTGGGCACTGTTGCAAGATCCCAGACGGGCAACCCGGCGTTTGTAAGGTTCGCTACAACCGGGGCGGAACCCTGTTTGTGCCCTGGGGCTATGTCGGCGGCGTCCAATGCGACCCCGTCGAGAAAAAACCCTTCTTCCATGCTCATCCAGGGGCACTGGCTTACAGCTTCGGAATGCTCGGCTGTGATCTACACTGCGGTTACTGCCAGAATTGGGTGACCTCGCAAGCCCTACGCGATCCCGCGGCCGCTGTCGGCCCGATGCGCGTCACGTCGGGAGAACTGGTTCTTGACGCCCTTCGCCAGAGAGGCAGGGTCATCGTCAGCACGTATAACGAGCCGCTGATCACCAGTGAATGGGCCATGGCTGTCTTTAAGGAAGCGCGCGCGACCGGATTGGTGACTGGCTTCGTTTCCAACGGAAACGGCACCCCGCAGGTCCTCGAATATCTGCGGCCGTGGGTGGATCTTTACAAGGTGGACCTGAAGAGTTTCGATGACCGCCACTATCGGCAGCTCGGCGGGCGCTTACAGCCCATCCTGGATACCATTCGACGATTGCACGAGATGGGCTTCTGGCTGGAGATCGTTACGCTGGTGATTCCCGGGTTCAACGACTCCGACGACGAACTGACTCGATTGGCCGGGTTCTTGGCGGGCGTGTCGCCGGATATTCCTTGGCATGTGACTGCGTTTCACAAAGACTACAAAATGACCGACCCAGAAAACACCAGCTCGGAGACTTTGATACGTGCGGCAGAGATTGGAAAGAAAGCGGGACTCCGCCACGTTTATGCAGGGAACCTGCCGGGCCAGGTGGGCGATCTGGAAAACACGCGCTGCCCCAATTGCAAAACTCTGTTGATCGAACGCTTCGGCTATCTGATTCTCGGCTACCACCTTACGCCGAACGGGTGTTGTCCATCATGCGGCAGCAGCATCCCCGGGAAATGGGCGTCCGCCTTTCAGGGCCAGATCACCGCGCGCCCCTTTGTGCCCCGTACGCGCACCCGATCAGATTTGCTTGTGCTGAACTCGTGACAAGCCACGCCATTTCTTGGCTCTCGTGGCGAGGACACATGTGGCGCGCTCTCTACACGGAATGTGCTGCATAAAGTAGCCTGCCAGTTGCTACAGTTTATTCATTGTTGTTTTTGTTAGAGAAGATGATCACATCTGTCCACTTGCTATTGTCCTTGCTGAGGTTCCAGAACCCTTGGTGCCAACGCGCAACCTCAACCTTATCTGGGCCAACTCGCACGGACTCGAAAGAAAGAACTACACAAGGATATGGGCCGAGTGTCTATCTTGTGCGGCTTCTGGTTACGATGGTACTTCACAATGTAGGCGCTGCGATCGTGGTTCCGGTTGGGTGTTTCAGCGACGCTGATCAGGGTTCATCAGCACAATTGAGTACCGCGCAAGTTAGTGATCGCTCACAGCTCATAGAAAGCCATCGCAGCTCAACGCGGTCCATCGGAAACCCGTTCTCACGGAGAGGCGCAAGAAACCCGGCCCTGTCGCCATCGCAGAGCAGCTTGTCGGCCGGCGTCTTGATGCGATTGTGGCAGGACTCCGCGAGGCACCAAAGGTTGATCGGATCATGTGGATTCTTTCTTGCGAGCAAGCCGAACTGAGAGAAGTAACTGTCGCTCCCGCTTTCCTAGCGTACCAGCCTCACCGCCACTGCTGTCCTGTCATCAGCCCTGCCCGTTGGTCCCGCCGCATCGAGGACCGCCGCTGGCACCTCCGAGAAGTGCTTCAGGGCGGCGCTCACCACCGTTTTCTGTAGCAAGTGGAGATTGAGCGGCGTCCACGCCCCGCCGCTCAAGAGGAGCACGATGTCGCCCGCGCTCAACGTCAGGCGGATGAGGTAGGGATGTGCTTGGCCGCTCCCCAGGGGTGCGCGACCCGTAGGGGGCAATCATGCCCGGCGGGACTCCCAATAATCGTCGAATTCACGACTGTGACGGCAGCAACGGACGGCGATGACCGCATTGGCGCCGCGAACGGTCCAGAACATTCCGGAGCGTTTGAGCCGAGAGCCGATGAGGGTTTTGCAGCCTGCTTCGATCACTCCTGAACCCACGAATAGTCCCTGCTGACGGAACTTCGGGTAACGCATGCGAGCGGCGTTGCGCTCGAAATAATTGGCTTCGGTGGCGATGTCGTCTGCCAGTTCCTGCCTTTCTGTGCCCAGGGCGCGCAGGCGATTCGCCAGTAGTTCGATCTTGCCGTCATCCAAGAGATGCTGATGACTCATCACCCAGCGTCGTTTGGCCGCCACCTCGTTGGGATGGAGCTTGCTGCTGAGATCCCACAGGTGTTGGCGAGCGTGATAGAGATCCACGATCTCGGTGGCTCCCGGGAATATTTCCTGCGTGCGGTTCCAGATCCATTCCGCACCGTCTCCCATGACCACTTTCTTCTGTGCCCGGTCCCAGCCTCGTTGCTGGGCCTCGGTGTACAGGCGGCGGGAAAACTCTTCGGCTGTTTCGATTGCTCCCGTGTAGGTGGTGCTGTCTTCGTCTGGCACTGGCCAGCCTTCGGCATCCAGCTTGGTCGGTGTGAAGACACAGCCGAGCTTGACCTCCCGCGTGTGCGCCCGTCCGTTGCTTCCTTTGCCCGTCCACCCTCCAGTTCTTTGCTCACCATGGGTACGCCCGTGCCATCCATCTGCACATACATCACGGGGATCGCCTGGCCCACCACCATGGGCAACTCCCGTTGCAGGGCTTGCTGGATGGTGTCCTGCTCGCGGCGGGCCATATCCGCACCGATGCTTTCCGTGGTCCGTTCGACCGCCTTGGTAGTGACTTCCAGCCCCGCCAACAGCTTCATCTGCTCGCGGCCTCTCTCGAACGAGGAGCACTCCCTGCCCACCAGAGTCAACATGCGGCGCACCCCGGGTGAGAGCTCGGTGTTCTCCACATCCAGTGCCGCGTCGGTAGAGAATGGCCCTTTCTGACAGCGAGAGCACCAGTAATAAGCGCGCCGCATTTCCGCGCGGCCCAGCACGGTATGCAGGGGCTTGGTGCGCATCCCCTTGTAGCGGGCCTGACCTCCGCAGGAGCAAGGTACATGCGGCTCCGCCGGGGACTCCTGTCGGAGAAGTTGGCTCAAACCAGCGGCACCGGCCTGCTGCAGGGCGGCGCGCAAGGCCATCTCCACCGCTTCCAGGTCCATGGCGCCCGTCTTGCGCCGTGCGGTGAAAATCACGCGCAGCAGGGCTGTGCCTGGCCAAAAGGTCGTACACCTGCGAAATGAATGACTTGGCGCAAAGCTTGATTCGGTCTTTTCCGCTAAAATTCTTGCCATGATCGTGTCGCTCCGGCATCTCCTCGGCTTGATAGTCAGCGCTTTCCGTTCCCGCGAGGACCTCGTCCTCGAAAACCTGGCTCTCCGTCGGCAATTGCTGGCTCTGCACGCACAACGACCTCGCCGTCGATTGACTGCCTTGCACAAGCTGTTCTGGGTTGCCTTGAGAACGTTCTGGTCCGAGTGGAGGAAGCCTCTCGTCTTGATCACTCCTAGAACCGTCGTGAACTGGCATCGGGCGGGGTTTCGTTTGTATTGGAGGTGGGTCTCCAGAGTCAGGCAAATAGGAGGACGGAAGCGTGTCAGCAAAGAGGTTCGCGCCTTGATCTTCCGTATGGTGGCTGAGAATCCAACCTGGGGAGCGCCGCGCATTCACGGCGAACTGCTCAAGCTGGGTTTCGATCTCTCGGAAAGGAGTGCCTCACGATGGATCCGGCGAGCCCCGAGAAATCCAGACCCGGGGAAGCGATGGCTGACGTTCCTCAGAAACCATCGCGAAGCCATTGCTGCGATGGACTTTTTCACCGTCCCAACGCTCACTTTTGGTGTTCTGTACTGCTTTTTCGTCATCGGCCACGACCGGCGTAAGATTCTACATTTTAATGTGACCCGAAATCCCAATGCTCTTTGGGTTGTGCAGCAATTGCGAGAAGCATGGGCCTACAAAGAGCCGCACCGATTCTTGCTATTCGACCGCGACGCAAAGTTTGGCGCCGATGTGGTTTCGGCTGTGAGGGACATGGGAAGCCAGCCAACTCGCACAGCCTTTCGCAGTCCGTGGCAGAACGGTGTTGCTGAGCGCTGGGTGGGAAGTTGCCGACGCGACTTGCTGGACCACGTGATTATTCTGAATGAGCGGCATCTCAAACGGCTGATGTCTTCCTACCTACTCTACTATCACGAGGACCGAACTCATCTTGGACTCGCGAAGGACACGCCAGGAGGTCGGCCTACAGAAATTTGCTCTGCGCGTGAAAGCAAGATTCAATCCTTTCCGAGACTCGGCGGGCTGCACCATCGTTATGCAGTGGCAGCGTAGACTCAAGAGCAAGTCTTCTGATGACCAAACGCTTTTTCTTGTAACCCGGCCAAGGCACGGTTCACTTTTTCTGCGAGCATCTTTCGCCGGTCGACAAATCAGCCTGCAATCCCAAACCGAAGAGCTTGCGCCAAGCAGAAAGAAATCCTTTTCATGTCGGGCACAACGAATTGGCGAACTACACCGATGAACAATAGGGATTCCTTGCTCTAATACTTCGTGCGTACGTACACGCCATACCGTCCGTAACATGGAGAGCCCTGACGATTCTTGTGAGGATTCAGAGAGCCATTCATGCTCTTCTTGTTGAATGTCTTTCCGCAAACGGTGCATCGATAGACGTAGGTTGGTCCTTGATGTCTGGTTCTCGCTGCACGCCGCATGCTTGGCATGGGCGGCATCGCGGCTGAAGGCGGAACAGTAAGCGGACCCGTAGAAGTCAGTTCAATCGCGTAACGCGGGCTGAACACTTGCGAAGTTACGGTCGCCCCTTGCATTCGGTCCACACGATAGGAACGATGCTCCCCTGAATCGCTGCGGATCGCGTGCAGCACAAAATATCCCTCAGCCGTCTGCCGAAGTGAATACGGCTCTATGCGGCGCACGCTGCCGTCATACCTGAGATCGACGCATAGATGATTCGCCGCGGCGAAGCGGATGATTTCTAGAGTCGAACGGGAGGGGAGCGGAACGCCCATCGGCAGCACTCGCGAGCGGATGGCGATCTCGCCCGCGCCGTGCTGGATCAAAGCGCGTTCCGGAACTGGAGCCCTGCTCGTAATCCAGCTAAAGATCTCGGGCAGCGCATCCCAGAAGTCACTGAGTGGCGGTAGCACGGGGAGTTGGTGTGACAGCATGTCCGACCACATCCCCTCAAGAGCTTCGCGATTAGGAATGAGCGACTGGAACGTAGGGACCGGGATTGCCTTGTATTCGCATTTCTGCCGGAGCACGTCCAAAAGCACCGTGGCCGTTGGCCGGCTGTCCGTGTGCCGGAAGAGGTTCACGACGTCGTAAAGATCGCGGGGCCGCGTGCGTTCACCGAGTGCGCGCAGTTTTTCTCCGAAGGCTTCCTCATAGGCGTAGCAATTCGCCCAGATTCCGCCTTCTGGACGGTCGCTGTAAGGATGAAACACTTCGCGTCGCACAGAGGAAAGGACGAGCCTCTCGTCCGCCGTCAGGTCGAGTTTGATCTTCGGCCAGCCGCCTGAGGTTGGAGAAACCGGTCCACGGTAAGCGATCTTGCCTTGGCAGTTGGGACGGCCGCGCGGGTTGTCGTAAATATCAAATTCGAGCTGATCAGCGGGAATATTGAGACCGGATTGGTCCGTTGCCCAGGAGACGACTTCCTCGAACACTCGCCGCAGGAATTCCTCGTCTAGGTGATCCTCATTACGAAGCGTGAAGTCCAGGTCCTCCGAGAAGCGATATGTCTCGAAGTAACACTTCTTAAGACAGGTGCCGCCCTTGAAGACCCAGCTTTCAGAAAGCTCTTCATGCGCGTTGATGCCGGCGAGTATCCAGCCGAGGACGTAGTCCTTCTCGACAATGTGTGGCAACAGCGAAAGCGACGACGCGGCTTCGAGGATTTCGCGCCTGTCGATCATGAGGCCGATTGTCTCCTGGCTGACGGCAACCACAGACGCCAGGCCGTGACGAGTTTTTTCGGAGGAAGCGAAGGATCAAGCCGGGCATAACCCTGTGTCAATCGTGAGCGGCACTCGGTCGCGAGCTTGTCATCGTGCAAGCGCGTCTCTGCAAGATATCCGAGACGCTTAAAGACAACGCCATTGCTAAATTGCTTCGCGTACTGGATCAACAAATCACGATCAGCGGTCTTCGTTGCGAGATACGCGCTCAGGCTATCAGCTACGTGGTCGATGCCACCGCCCACCTCTGGCGCGGCGATCATATCGACCAGCGTACGCGCGGGGTCCGATATAGACACTTTGACAGAACCGCGCCACAGCGTTTTCAATCCAAAGAGCCGTTTCGGCTTCACGCTGTGCAATACAAAAACCGCACCTTGGGCGATCACGCGTTTTTCTGTAACACGCCGTGTAGTGAAGACGAGGGTCTCATTGAAAAGCTGCTCGGTAAGTTCCCAATGATGGGCGGCCGTCCAGCCGCCGATGTAGCATTCATTGAAGAGCGTTGGTACGAGGACCCAGGGGTCTGCGATCACCTGTTCGCTGCCAGCCAGGTCCAACGGCACAGGAACATAAAGCCCATGTCCTATCCGCCGGAGCCAACCCTGCTGTTTCCACCGCGATAGGAGCTTAGCCGCGGCACGCCTTTCGATCCCGAGTGTCCGAGACGTAACATCAACCGACACGACTTCCTTTGCGGCTCGGAGTACTGCGCCGAGGCGTGCGCGGTGAGCTGGCAAGGATTCTATTCGCGATTCCATGGCTATATAATAATACTACAAGTTCGCATTTTGTGAGAACTTGATGGGATGTCATATAGTCAATTCCCCCTTCGGCGCCTGAAATTCGTTACAGAACTGCTTGGACAATTCTCGCGGTCTTGTTGGTCTTCGGAACAACTAAGGTTATCGGACTCTACCCACCGTTGGGGGAAGTGTTTGATCGGTGAGCGGTCACGTTGAAGTGCAGAATGCGGCGCCGGTCATGGGCCAACACCAGGAACACGTAAAGGACCTGGAAACGGAGGTTGGGCACCGTGAAGAAATCGATGGAAACCAGCTGGTGTGCATGATTCTCCAGAAATGTACGCCATGTCTGGGACGGCGGCTTGTGGCAGCGCACCATGTATGAATATGCCCTTCTCTCTGCCGCGACGGTCCTCGCTGCCAAAAAGCTATCTTACGACCCTTTGTGTTTTGAGATCGCGTGATAGCCGTGTGCCTGTGCCGACCTTGTCCATCCGCTCGGAAACAGAAATCGCGCTCAGTTTGAGAAACTGGCGACAGCTGCTGCTTCCGTATCGTAGACCTCGAATACCGTCACCAGCTTGGTGATCTGCAGAACTTCCTGGAACTTGTTGCCGAGATGGCACAGGCGCAGCGATGCGCCCTGGGTTTTCGCGTTGCAATGCGCAGCGACCAATGTCCCCAGCCCCGCGCTGTCGATGTACTTGATGTTGTCCATATTGAGGACGATTTGCTTCTGTCCTTCTGCGATCAGGCTCTTCAATTTCACACGCAGAGCATTGCTTTCCTCGCCGAGCACGATGCGGCCGTCCAGCGTCACCACGGACACGCCGTTCACTTCGCTGTTCGTCATCTTCAAAGCCACGTTTATTTCCTCCTCATCGAGAAGTAGTCCCGCGGCAACCAACCCCGGAACAGCCAGGCGTATCAACAACGATCCGCCCTGGATATGCGATCTCTACAGCGGCTTGGGGTGCTCGGCCAGAGCCTCCTGATAGACCTTGAGATTACTTTTGTCCACGACCACCGTGCCCGTATCCACGGACGTTGGCATCGGCGGCGCGAGGGCGGTGCGCCAGTTTTTGAATTGGTGTACCGCGTTGTGATGTAAGTCGTCGAGGAACTTCAGCCCAAGCATTGTCTCTACAGCGAACAGCCGCAAGTGTTGACCACCCGCTTCAACCTCCGCCCAAATACCGGATTCAACAATGGGAATACCTTGGAGCATGCTTAGTACCTCCGAACACGCTCTCCAATAAGCGCGAAAGTTAGTGCTTACTCGTGCAGCACCACGTTCAAGAGAGAAGTGTTGATCTGAAGACCGCCGTTGTACTTGATGAAGCCCAATCTCTTGAACTTGTTCATGAAAAAATTGACCCGTGAACGTGTAGTGCCGATCATCTCGGCCAGCGTTTCTTGCGATATCTTGGGCAGAACTCCGTGGGGTTGGTCTTGTTTTCCGTAGCGGGCAAGCAATAGAAGAGTGCGGGCGAGCCGCTTCTCGCTCGAATTGAACAACTGATCGACCAGGTCAGCCTCGATTCGGATGTTCCGTGCCAACATGAACTTGATGAACAGGTCGGAGAGGCCATGCTCCTCATGAAGCACCTTGAACATTTCACTCTTCTCAATGACAAGCACAATGGTAGGGGTAATTGCGGTGGCTGTTCCTATGCGAACGGATTGACCTGCCAGAGAGCCTTCACCAAAGAAGTCACCCGGTCCCAAAATGGCGACGACCGCCTCTTTGCCAGCTTCATTGACGACACTGAGCTTCACACCACCGCTTTGTAAGTAGATTACGCTCTCAGCGGCATCACCTTGAGTGTAGACGGCCTCCGCTCTTTTAAACTCTTTGACTTTTCTCGACACCCCGGCCGAATCGAGAAAAGCTTGGGCAACGAAAGCGAGCTTCTGCTTGAGTTTTATATTGGATTTGATCTTCCTGGAAGTCGTGGATGCCCGCATAGAGACATCGCCTGTCTACGTGTAGCGCAACCGCGCCATTCTAGTCAAGAAGTTCCTGATTGGTACCGGTCTAGCTTGAATCGGTTGCTTCGCCGATAGGGTGGGGATTCCGATGAAGTCGATCAGCATTCCGCTGTGATGCCGATCGATGTTCCGGGATGATCCGATCAGTCCTCGGAGCGAAGCGACGCTGGTTTTCGCATTTTGTTGAAAGTGATCGCGATCGTCAAGCTTGTTGTTGGAGCTGTGGGAAAGTGGAAATCGCTCCTGCGATTTCCAAGGGCGCTTGTTGCCCGTCTTTTCCACAGCTTTTGGCCCGCCGATTCATTCACTTTTCCTCTTTCACTCCTTTCTGTTTACGTATCGAATCCCCGCGCATCTCGATGCGATGCGCGTTGTGCACCAGCCGGTCGAGGATGCCATCGGCCAGCGTGGGATCTCCGATCTGTTCGTGCCAGCGGGCTACCGGCAACTGCGAAGTCAGGACCATCGAGCGCGTCTGGTAGCGATCCTCGGCGATTTCCCAGAAGTCTCTTCTCTCCGGTTCCGACATCGGGGCCATGACCCAGTCATCGACGACCAGCACATCGATCCGATTCAGCCGCCTCAGCAGTTGCCGCAGACTGCCATCGGCCCGCGCCAGGTTCAGATCCCGGAACAGCGCCGCCGCCCGCGTGTAGTAGACCCGATAGCCATCCCGGCAAGCTTTCTGTGCCAGTGCCGAAGCCACATAACTCTTGCCCACACCGGTCGGACCCAGCACGAAGATGTGTTCGTGGTTGGCCACCCAGCTAGACTCTTGGGCCAACGCACGGATCACGCTCCGGTTCAGTCCTCGCTCGGCACGATAATCGATGTTCTCGACGCAGGCAGATCCTCGCAAGCGAGCGGCAAGGACCCGCCGAGTGAGGGCCTGGTTCTGACGCCAGTTCCACTGCTGATCGACGAGTAGTGCCAGACGGTCGAGGAAGCTCAACTCCCGAGCGGTTTCATCTTGTTCCTGATGCTCCAGTGCTTCGACCATTCCCTGAAGCTTGAGAGCATAGAGTTGTTCTTTCATTGGTTGTTGCAACATGATCGTCTCTCCTTTTTACTCGAAGTACTCAGCGCCACGAATGTTGTCATGCGATGGCGGAAGAAGTAGCGGTGGCGGTTCTGGGAGTGGTTGTTGGTCAAGTGAGTTCTTTAGGATCGATTTCACGCTCTGGTAGCGGCAAGCACCCGTCCGTATGGCTCGATCAGCAGCTGCTTCCATCCTGGCTGAGGAGTACTCCTCGGCCAGTCGGATGATCCCGAGGCAGGAGCGATAGCCCATCTCTGGATGCGGTTTCTCGGCGAGGATCTGTTCAAACAACTTTGCCGTGTTTGGTCCGATCTGTGCGGCCCAGTTCACCATGCGTGAGGGGGTCCACTCGAGATGTGCTTGGTGGCTCTTCGGCCGGTGCTCTGTCTGCGTGATGGCCTTTTCTCGTCCATGACTACGGACGTGCGAGGCCACTCGCTGTCCCTTGTGAAAGATTTCGACGGTGGTCGGTGTCGCTCGGACTTCCACGCGTTCTTGCACCAGCGTGTAGGGCACGCTGTAGAAGTTGGCGTCGCAGGCGATGTGGTAGTCGATGTTGACTCGGGCGTAGGACCACTGGCTCATGTCGAACGGTTCGGCGGGCAACGGTCGCAGAGCGCTGCGTTCGACCGCTGCGAACACACTGGCACGCGATCCTTCGCGCTTCCGGAACGGTCGCTGGTTCAGCCGCTCCAGCAGTTCGCGAATCGCATGGTTCAGATCCGCCAGCCGAAAAAACTTCTGGTGGCGTAGGGCGGCAATGATCCAGCGTTCGGCAACTTGCACGCCAACTTCAACCTTGGCCTTGTCCCGCGCTCGATAGGGACGCGCCGGCACGACTCCCATGGCGTAGTGCATGGCCATCTCTTGGTAGGTGGGGTTGAGATCCGGATCGTAGCGGCACGCGCGGCTCACTCCCGTTCGCAGGTTATCGGGGACCAGGAGTCTGGGCACTCCAGAAAAATATTCAAAGGCATGCATGTGAGCGCTGATCCAGGCCGTCAACTGCTGGTCCCGGGTGGCTTCGGCATAAGTGTAGGAGCTGGCGCCCAGCACCATCACGAACAGCGACGCTGGCCAGACTTCGCCGGTAACCGGATCGTGTACCGGAATCGTTGCACCGGCCCAGTCCACGAAACCCTTCTCGCCGGGCTGGTGGACCTGGCGCAGAACCACATCCTGCTTTCCGCGCCACCGTTGGTAGAGCTCGCAGAAGCGACTGTAGCCGTATCCTTCCGGACGCACCTGCCGGTACTCTTCCCAAGCCAACTGCAACGTCAGATGAGGATGCTGCTGCAACTGAGAATGCAAGGTGGGAAAATCCGGGAGGACTTGCTCGGGGAGTCGTTTTACAACCTGCCGCTCTCCGAATACTGCCTGCTCGACGCGCTGCTCGTCCCACTCCTCTCCGAGCGGCCACACCAAACCAGCTGCGGCGGCCCGCTTGAGGTAGTCATGAACGGTGCTCTGGCTAATCGAACAAGCACGGGCAATGGCCCGCTGCTCCAGCCCTAGCTCGAAGCGAAGGCGGAAGACTTCTCTGATCTTACGCATGGACAATCTCCTGGTTGGCAAGCTTTCTCTCCCTAACTCAAATAGGAGAAATAGCTTGCCTACTGTGATGTCCAGCGTCACCTCGCCCTGTGGAAAACATTCCGGGGCATCGCGATCACCGTTCCGACGATCATGATTAACTGATCGGGATCATCCCGGAACGAGTGATCGGCATCATCCCGGAATCATGATCGCCATCATCCCGGAACCGCTGATCGGCATCCCCGGAACACTGATCGGCATCGTCCGGAATCCCCATAGGGACGCAAATTGAGGGCTACTTCTTCGAAAGCTCGCCCTTGAAATGGCTTTCAACATCTTCTCGACTCAGCGGGTTTCCTGCTTTGGCCAATACCACCGAATAGACCACCTCATTCCCTGCAAACTGCGCGGTGAGAAACGCCCCATCTTCCGGCAGTTCTTGGTAGATGAATTTCACCTTCCTGCCGTCTTCCAGTGTTTTGATCCACTCTTCGTCATGCATTTTCGTATCTCTTCAGACGAGATCAGTGTATGTCCCTGGCTTTATTTTTCATCAAACGCGAAATGGAGACACACTATGACGTCGACAATAGGTCGGACCTGAGCTTACATTGCTAGAAGTCTTGCGCAACTTTTCGCGGACAGAGAGCCTTTACGTCTTATGGTGAGTGGGAGTCACGGTAGTCATCCAGTTCGGTTCCACTGATCCGGTAGCGTGTTTTCAGTGGATCGTCCACGGAGTTGGCCATCTCACGATGCAGCTTCAATGAGCAGAGGTCCGGCACATCTTGATAGCGTAAATCATGGGAGCGGAATGCCTCGTTCAAAATCGTAAATGTGATCTCGCGCGGCGCGATCGAAGATTCCCGCAAAAGGAACCTGTATTCTCGGACGGTCGCCTTCGACTGGAAACCCGCACACTGTATGATGGCGGTCATTTCAGCCCTCTGGATGAATTCTGCATCAACGGTCGATTTTCCGCGCGAAAATGGAGTGGGTCCCTAAGGCTTTGCAATTCCCGGTAGTAATAGAGTGAAGTAGGGCGTTTCCCGTTGAACTTCAGCTTCTTTAGAAACTCCATTTCTTCCTTGGTGGCCGTCCCGCTGAGGGAACTATCATTAAGGAATTCTTTGAAACCCGGCTCGACTTCTGGTTGGTCAGGTCCCCGTTCAACAAACTCATATCGCTTAGGATCCCCTGAGGCTATTCTCCCATTTAACACAATCTTCATACCAAAGGTCGTTAGGTCGACGTCCCAGGATTCAATCAGTGGATCCAGAAAGGAGATACAGTTTTCAGGCGACAAGTTGAAGACATCCGTGTCCAGGAACTCAAGGAGGGTAACCCGCAACTGTTCATAGTTTCGGCCGGTGAGTCGAGCCACCACGTGGAGCCAGTTTTCACTGTTCAATTCTTGTTTGGCGACGTTCTTTATCGCGTCCAAGAGCTTCTGTGTAACGAAGCGCTCGAGTTCGCCGAAGGGCTGCTTCTCAAAAATCGCACGTACCTGTTTTTCTTTGTCGTGTACGCACTTACGGAGGATTACTGCTCGAACTTCCCTAAACAAGGGTGCTGGCGGGTCTCCCAAGTTTCTCTTCAGTTCTTCCCTACGCTGGTGGTCGGCCAGCTTCGAAAGCCTATCGCTCGGAAGCTTCAGAAACTTCGCCATTTTCTCATAAATGTCTGTTCGGTCAGGAGCGGGGGGCAGTTTCTTCCGACTCAGCAACTGGGAAATATAGGACTCGGTAACATCAGCGGCGGCCGCCAGATCTTTCTGCTCAAACTCCAATTCATCCAGTCGTCGTTTAATCACTAAGCAAACGTCCACAAGGCCCTCCACCTGCCTTAACTCGAAAGATTAACCATCAAAATAGTCTCAGATTCTACTTGACACGTCAAGTTAATTAACTCAGTATGGTTAAGGGACTGAGGGAGTCTTCAGAATGTCTGAACCAACAATGGTTATCTGAATCGCCCCTTCGTATCGAGAACCAAGGAGAGTGTCATGTTTGCACGCAGAGTTTACATGCATCTAAAGCCCAATAGCGTTGCGGAGTTTACCCAGAGGCTGGAGAAGGACATCCTCCCCCTGCTTCGAAAACAGAAAGGATTCCAGGACGAAATAGCGTTCGTTGGACAGAGCGGGACGGAAGCGTTCGCAATAAGTTTGTGGGACAAAGCGGAGAATGCCGAGGCTTACAACCGAGGAACTTACGCAGAAGTGACGAAGATCCTCGCCACGGTAGTTGACGGGGCTCTTCAGGTTGAAACCTATGACGTCGCTAGCTCGACGTTCCACAAGATCGCGGTTGCAGTAGCGGCCTGAAGCCGGCAGGTCCTTTCGTTTGGAGGGGCGGGCTAAATCCGCCCCTCCAAGTTGTCCTGGAGAGGAAACGCAAGAGCAGCGAGATTCCAATGCTTACCAAAATTAGGGAGCGACCCCAGGACGCGCGGCTGCGTGCGCAGCTTCTATGCGGGGAAGCAGACTCCCGCACCCTCGCAGAAGCGATTGCCAGTGGGATATTCATTAGCCACGGCAAACGGTTGCACTATGTAAATCATGCCGCCGAGACTATCACCGGATACGTACGAGAAGAGCTTTTGTCCATGACCTTCTGGGATCTAGTGCATCCTGATTGCCAAGAACTGGTCTCAAACCGAGGGGGAGCGCGACAAGGGGACGCCGAGCAGTATGAGGTCAAGATTCTTACGAAAAATGGCGACGAGCGGTGGCTCGATATCAGTACAGCGACAATTGAATTTGATGGAATACCGGCCAGTCTGGTTTCCGCGTTCGACCTTACTGAGCGCAAACAAGCAGAAGAGAAAGTTCAACTTCTTGCCGTGACTGATCCGCTTACTGGTTTAGGTAACTACCGCCGGCTCGTTGAAACGCTCGACGCAGAGGTCAAGCGGACCGGGCGCACCGGACGACCGTTTGCCGTTCTACTGCTCGACCTGGATCAGTTGAAGAAGATCAACGACCGATACGGCCACCTGATCGGTAGCCAGGCGCTTTGCCGCCTCGCCGATGTACTCCGCGTCCATTGTCGAGCAATCGATACGGCCGCGCGATACGGAGGCGATGAGTTTGCCGTTATCCTGCCCGAGACGACGACGGAGGCCGCAACGCTTGTCGCATCACGTATCCGCAGCCGACTAGCCGCCGATAGTCTCCAGCCAGTGCTTTCCACGAGCATCGGGGTGGCTCTCTATCCCCAAGACGGCGAAACAATTGAAGCCCTGCTTCGCACAGCAGACCGCGAGTTGTACGGAATGAAGCCGGTGTGAAGAAGAACTCACTCAGTTAGTTTGTATTTTTATGAGTTTATCGGGAGCTGGCTCACAACCAAGGAGGTTGCTATGTTTGGACACAGAGAACTATCAGGAGAAAAGATCGCTCGCCGGGCTCATGAGCTGTATCTTCAACGCGGCGGTGAACACGGAAAAGACGTCGAGGACTGGGTTAGAGCCGAAAAAGAGCTGAGCGAGGAACCTATCGTGGGACCAGCGAAAACGAGGGCCGCCCAAGCCGTTCGTCACATGTCTAATTGACGGACTGCATCTGAGTAAACATTTTGTCTAGAGCGTATTGCACAACCCAGCTAAGTTATTGATTCTATTGCTTCGAAATTGGGTTATGCAACAGCTTCTAGCAAGTGACCCGCGCGAAACAACAGCCCCACTGCCTGACGGCGCGGCTTTCCTTGGCAGCAGAGAACGGACAGATCTTTCGTTCTGAGGGGGCGGGCCAGTCCGCCCCTTCACTTGTCCGGCCAAGGGGGAACTGGGCGCGAAAACGAGATTGCCGATGTTCAGAAAAATAAAACAGTGGGTCCCCATCGACGGAACTCGATGGAGAAACGAGATTGCTAATGGTCACGAAAATCATGGAGTGGGTGTCCATTACGGCGTTGCTCATGGTGGTGTCATGGCGTCCCTTCGCAGGTTACCAAATACCGCTGGACTTCGTGATTTGTGCGAGCTTCATCTTGGGAGTCCTGGTTTTATTCTTCATCAAACACGATAGAGAGACTCACTGTGACGTCGATAACAGACCGAACCCAGGGGAACAAGTCACTGTAAGTCTGCAAGCGTAGCGGTCCTGAGCGCCACTGCAAACGCGAGCGAGACGCCAATGCCAGACACAATCAATACGGGAACCAGGCTGATCGAGGAAGGCGCTCTTTTGTCGGAATCCGTGCGATCCGAAAGCGAACCCTGGGCCGCTTTCTACATGGCTGGTGAAATTATTCAAGAATTGAGGAAGGCGCAGGAAAACAAACGGGTCACTGTCCCTGCAACGAAAAATGACATGAGGAAGGCGGCTTGAAGGACGACCAGTTACAAAGATTGAGTCTAACGGAAACCTCGAACCGAGGGCGCCAGCTACTGCCGAACAAGGTTCCAGTGTAGACGCCGCGGGGAGCCCAAATGCCAGACACAATCAAACTCGGCTCCATCCTGATCAAGGAGGGGACACTCTTGCCAGAAACCGTGCGACTCGAAAGTGAGTCCTGTGTGCCGGGTTGGAGATTGGTCAAGGATCTCGATGGGGACGGGTTGGATCGAAAAATCTGCGAAGCTGGATGGACCTTCTTCTGCGTGGCTGGTCAGCTCGGAGCGACGGTCTTTGGTATTGACGAGCAAAAGACGCTTAGAAGAGCAGTCGAGCAAATACTGGCGAACCTCGAGTCCGGGGAACTTAACTCCTTGGAAATCATGCGAGTGGCCTCGGAGGCCTCGAAACGTTTCCTTGGAGTGCGCTATGTGACTATCTCAGCCCAGTCAGGACATGTCGAGGAAAGCGCGCCTCTTTTCCGGGCCAAGGACCTTCCGGTGAGGGACCACGCACGATCGACTGCCGCTTGAACTAAGGCATAGGGCTCGCAAGGAGCAACGAGTTGCGCCAGAAAGAAATGATCACACTGATTAAAGTGGAGAGGATTTTGAAGCTTTAAGGTTTCGTAGGAGACGTTTCAAATGAAAATTATGCGCAGCGTGGGCATTTCTCTCGTTATGATCCTGCTCTCGGCTCCTTCAATTCGGGGGCAGGATCTTTCCAAGTATCGGCACTTTACGTTGGGAATGAGCTTGACCACAGTGTTGGATCGTACTGACCAAAAAATGGCCGATGTAAGGGTGATTCACGGCCGTCCAGCGCTGATTCAGGAATTGACTTGGTGGCCGATGAATCTTCCCGGGACCTCGTTCCGATCTGATACCGTCGAACAGATTCTCTTCTCCTTTTACAACACCGAGCTCTACAAAATTTCCGTGACTTACGATCGAACCTCCACAGAGGGACTCACTGCAGAGGACATGGTGAAGTCCATTTCGGCGAAGTACGGTCCGGCGACAAGTGTTGAACCGGAAGTCGATTCCGCAATGAACGAACGATATGACATGAGGCAAAAGCCCGTTGCTTCGTGGGAAGATTCACAATATTCCTTCAATCTTGTTCGTTCATCTTATTCTGATGGTTTCGAGCTTGCCATTTACTCCAAGGGAGTCATTGCAGCAGCTGAACTTGCCATTGCCCGAGCTATCAAACTAGCGCAGCAAGAGGGCCCGCAGAGAGAAGCGGAGCGTCAGAGAAAGGAAACGAGCGACCTAGAAGCGACGCGGCTGAAGAATCAGAAGAGTTTTCGTCCGTAGTTCTCATACGTTGTAACAAGCCATTTTGCAGCATGCTAGAGAAGTGGATTATATGGAGGCTAGAGAAATGACAGTAAATGTTACCCCGTTACATGACCGCGTGCTTGTACGCAGGCTCGAAGAGAAAGAAACCGCGAAGGGCGGCATCATCATCCCGGACACGGCCAAAGAAAAGCCTCAAGAGGGCGAAGTAATAGCCGCCGGAGCTGGCAAGTTTGAAAAGGGTCATCGTGTCCCGCTCGACGTAAAGGTGGGTGACCGGATCTTGTTTGGCAAATACACGGGCAACGAAATCAAGATCGATGAACAGGAGTACCTGATCCTCCGCGAGGAGGAGATCCTGGCAAAGGTCAGCGGGATCGCCAAGGCGGCATCCGGCAAGAAGTAGTTTTCAGCTCCAGGGATCTTGGACTGGAGCATAAGCTTCAATCACCCAGGAGGGTGAAATCTAATGGCAAAACAAATTGTAACTGGTGAGAATTCACGACAAGCGATTTTGCGCGGCGTCAACATTTTGGCTGACGCTGTAAAGATCACCCTCGGCCCGAAAGGGCGCAATGCGGTGATCGAGAAGAAGTTCGGGGCGCCTGTCGTCACCAAGGATGGCGTAACCGTTGCGAAGGAGATCGAGCTCCAAGACCCGCTCGAGAACATGGGTGCGCAGATGGTGCGCGAGGTTGCGTCCAAGACTTCGGATGTGGCTGGCGACGGCACCACTACTGCGACCGTGCTGGCCCAAGCAATCTTCCGTGAGGGTGTGCGAACAGTTGCTGCGGGCACCAGCCCGATGGGGCTCAAGCGCGGCATCGATAAGGCCGTTGAAGTCGCCGTGGGAGAGATCAAGAGGCTCTCCCGCGAGGTGAAGGGCGACATGATCGCGCAGGTCGGTACCATTAGTGCTAATACTGACAAGCAGGTTGGTAGCATCATTGCCGAGGCCATGAAGAAGGTCGGTAAGGATGGCGTCATCACCGTCGAGGAATCCAAAACCATGGAGACCACGCTCGAGGTGGTCGAAGGCATGCAGTTTGACCGCGGCTACCTCTCGCCGTACTTCGTCACCGATCCGGAGCGCATGGAGTGCGTCCTTGAAGATGCACTTATTCTAATTCACGAGAAGAAGATCAGCTCGATGAAGGATTTGCTGCCCTTGCTTGAACAGACGGCCAAGTTAGGCAAACCGCTCCTGATCATTGCTGAGGACGTCGAGGGCGAAGCGCTCGCCACTCTCGTCGTCAACAAACTGCGTGGCACGCTGCAGTGCGCGGCGGTCAAAGCCCCGGGCTTTGGCGATCGCCGCACGGCCATGCTTGAGGACATAGCCATAATTACTGGTGGGAAGGCAATTACGGAGGACCTGGGCATCAAGCTCGAGAACGTCGAGATTGCGGAGTTGGGTAGGGCCAAGAAAGTGACCATCGACAAGGACAACACTACGATCGTCGCGGGCGGTGGCAAGGCCAGCGAGATCGAAGGCCGCATCAAGCAGCTCCGTGTTCAGGTCGAAGAGACCACGTCCGATTACGACAAAGAAAAGCTCCAGGAGCGCCTGGCCAAGCTCGTCGGCGGGGTCGCGGTCATCAAGGTGGGCGCGGCAACCGAGACGGAGTTAAAGGAGAAGAAGGCTCGCGTAGAGGACGCCATGCACGCCACCCGTGCGGCTGTTGAGGAAGGCATCGTCTCCGGCGGGGGCACTGCTCTCCTTCGCTGCTTGCCGGCCCTAGAGAAGCTCAAGCTCCACGACGATGAAGCCGTTGGGGTGAACATCGTAAAGCGCGCGCTCGAAGAACCCTTGCGCCAGATCGCCCAAAACGCCGGGCACGAAGGCGCGCTGATTGTTGCACGCGTGCGCGAATCGAAGGATGAGAACTTCGGCTTCAACGCAGAGACTGGTGAGTTCGGCGACCTAGTCAAGGCCGGTGTGATTGATCCAGCTAAGGTCACGCGCCTCGCACTCCAGAACGCTGCGTCCATCGTCTCTCTGATGC
The DNA here is from genome assembly GCA_963833345.1 of uncultured Acidobacteriota bacterium. GTDB lineage: Bacteria > Acidobacteriota > Terriglobia > Acidiferrales > UBA7541 > Acidiferrum. Next base: position 1,492,240 of record CAWHXI010000002.1, read on the forward strand.
TTACCACAGAAGTCCTGATCGCCGATCTTAAGGGAGAGGAAAAGATGGCTGCGGCTGGGGCAGGCCATGGCGGCGGTATGGGCGGAATGTACTAAACGCTGATCTAACTGCCACCGGATTGTGAGCGAACCCTGAAAAGTGAACACAGTCATTGCGTCTTACGATCACGGAAGGCTGTGGCAGATCCCGGATCTAACTTAACTACAATTACTTAATAATAAAAAATACCGTAAGATCATACTTGACAATATTAGTTAAGTACGTTACGTTGGTTAAGTACAGATAGAGCCGGACGGCAATCTGAGCTGACATGAGTTATCTGAAATTGCCCTTGGCCAAGACAGATTCCTAAACGTTTAATGGAGGTGGCTAAAATGAGAACAATGAATCGCTGGGAACCTTCCCGCGGGGCTACGACGCTGCAAGAACAGCTCAACCGCGTGTTTGGCGATATGCTGGAGCGTGCGGGCAACGAATCGAACCTAACCCCTTGGGCGCCAGCCGTCGACATCTTTGAGACCGAGCATGAGTTGGTCGTGCAGGCGGACCTGCCGGATGTGAATCCGCAGGACCTGGACATTCGCGTCGAGAACAACATCCTCACAATTCGCGGCGAACGCAAGTTTGAGAATAAGGTGAACGAGGAAAACTACCTGCGCGTCGAACGCGCGTATGGCTCGTTCAGCCGGAGCTTCTCGCTGGCGAACTCCGTGAAATCGGATGCGATCAAAGCCGACTATCAGAACGGCGTGCTGACACTAAGTATCCCTAAACGCGAGGAAGCAAAGCCGAAGCAGATCAAGGTGAATGTGGGAACGCCGGCGGCCATGGCGGCCGCGGCAGGGGCTCGCTGAAGCGACACGGACCGCAGACGAAGTAGCAAGGGGCTGGCGATATCGCCAGCCCCTTCTCGTCAGAAGCGACGGCTAGGGATAGTTAGGACTCGGTTTGCTGCGTTGAGCGGAGCTTGGATTACGAATCGTCAGCTTTCTTTGTGTGATCGTCCACGCAGGGATACCAAAAAGACCATCCTTCCCGTGTACCCCGCACGTACCTCGGTTTAGCGTTTTTGCAGTTTTTCTCCCTTTTGCTATTTCGTAGAATCAATAAGTTGCGCGTCTTCAACGCCCCAAGTAGTTCGATCCCCACCGCCCCATCGGCAAAGCATGGTGTCTGATGCCCCAATCGCGGGGCCGGCAGGCAACGTCGGTCAATATCTACGCAGAATAGCTTCATCTTTGTGACTTTTTTTCCCTAAGGACCGCGCCAAAGCTCCGCGTGTCACTTGACTCTCACATGCTTTACTCGGCGCAACATAGCCCGTAGTCCGCTCCCACTGTAAAGCCCGCTTGTGCAGCTCCGCTCGGCATACCCCAACCGTGCTCGCTTCCGCGCCCCTCCGGGCTGCGCTGAAATGTGCTTCGGGGCTTGACAGCCGCGAACCACGGCCAGAACCCGCCTCCAGTAAAGCATGTTGTTTTTTGTGCCCTGAAAGGGCGTCACAACAGCAAATCAAAACTGGAGCGAATACGATGCCTAGCGTCTACGAAATCATCACCGAGAAAATCATCAAGCAGCTTGAATCCGGCGTGGCTCCTTGGCGCAAGCCCTGGACCTCTCAAACTCCCGCAAACCTGATCACGCAAAAAGAGTATCGCGGACTCAACGTCTTTACTCTCGCTTCTCAGGGGTTCCCATCACGATTCTGGCTTACTTTCAATCAGGCAACGAAACTGGGTGGGAGGATTCGCAGGGGCGAGAGGTCTTCACCCGTCATCTTCTGGAATGTTGGCGAAGAGCAGGAAACGACTACGCAGGACGGCACGAAAGAGAACTCGCGGCTTTTTCTGCTCCGTTATTACAGCGTGTTCAATTTGTCGCAGACGGAAGGAATCGACATTCCCGCATCCCTTCTGCAGGAGACGCGCACCAACGACCCCATCATAACGTGCGAACAAATCGTGGCTAACATGCCGAGCCCGCCAGCGTTCGAGCAATCCGACATAGCGTGGTACTCACCAGGCAACGATGTCGTGGGCATGCCAGCACGCGGCCTCTTTCACTCGTCGGAAGAATATTATGCGACTGCATTTCATGAAATGGCGCACAGTACCGGACACGCCAAGCGCTTGCATCGGGAGAGCTTCGACAACCCTGTTTCGTTTGGTTCAGAATCCTACTCGAAAGAGGAGCTTACCGCGGAGATGACCGCTGCCATGCTCTGCGGCATCGCAGGAATTGAACAGAAGACTCTTGAAAACTCAGCCGCCTATCTCAAGACGTGGATTGCGCGTCTCAAGTCTGATTCACGGCTGCTCGTCTCCGCCGCGTCGCAGGCCCAGAAAGCCGCCGACTTTATCCAAGGCAAACTTGCGTCTCATGAGGCCAACGTAGTGGCCGCATAGGTGGACGGTACGTTGAATGTGAAAATGGTGCAGCTGCACAGCGATGAACTGAAAAGGAAATCGGGAATGACAGGTGCTAAACTGATCCGGTGAAGACCTTCAACCCCAAAGCGAAACAGCCTTGAGGGCAGTCCGGCCGTCTAGCCAATTAATCTCCAATCCCCACCCAGTGCCGTGGGCAGTGATTTGTGAAGGTCGTTGCTCCATTACGCGGAATTGTTGGTGAGTGGGCGTCCAAAAAATCGCTCCGATATACGATTAAATATCACTTCAAATTTCTTATCCATGTACAGGTCTGATTTCAAACTGATCTCGTTCTTTTGAGCATAAGCAATTAGAAAATCATGGAAATCAAGCACCACATCGCCGTGAAGTGTTCGTTCGAGGAAACAACCAGAAATGTCAAATGCTGCATTTGACCCGCAAACCCGTAGTGCCTCAACATCGTAAGCGTCCACAACGACTAAGCCTTGGCACTGGCAATCGATTTCACGACTGAGTCTCTGTTTGCGCAATACCGAGCGGAATGAATCCGCCAGATAGAATGCTGTTAATGGGGAGCTTACGAACTTTTCCTGTACCACCAGCACAGGAATGACAATTCTTGCGGTTCCGAGGTCCAAGCCTTCGATCTTTCGTCGCTGGTCCCGCCTCTTAGAAAACAGTTGTGTGATGTGTGATGCTATTTGTGGCAGTGCACCTGACTTTGACGACCCGAACTTGGCGTCGAGGTCAGGTAACAATTTCTCAGGGTCCTCAGAAAACTTAGATTCGGCCTTTAGAAATCCACCCTTGCATTCGAGTACAACGCATACTTTGCCGTCGAAAAAGATCCCGTCAAACGCTTCTTGACCGTTGTCGCTGTACTCCGGAAAAGGAATAAACCGCGCCGTCGCGTCAGGGCAAAGATTCTCGATCACGTATGTTTCAAATAGCCGCCCCCACAGCCTAAACAACGCATCTCGTTCCTTATCATCTCTCATCGTATGAAAGATGGTCCAAAACAATCCTGCTTCGAGCTTTTCCTGCACAAAGCACGGGTGAATGGGCATGCACAAATCATCGGTCGCTTGAAAGAATGGTCGTTTCCGAAACGGAGTAAAATTGTGATAAGGCGCAAGTTTCGTTTCAGAAGTTAGTTCTTCCTTGTACTTCGGCAAGCTCCCGAGTTCCATACTCCAAAACTTCCGTGAACTATCTTGAGAGGCAGTAGGAAAGAACGATTTCAAATTCAGGAAACTCTTTCCTGCATTTTCCATCAATTCTTTGGGCTCAGTGGCAAGAAAGTTCACAAGCACCCCAATGTTATGGTCTAGGTACTCGCTAATCTCTATGCCAGTACGCTCTCGGAAAACGGATGAAAGGTCCAAGTCTGAAGAAGTTCGCTTGAGAATGTCTCCGAACATCGCATCGCTTCTCACCACACTCGACCTCATGTCTGGAGGATTATTTACCTCAAATCCAGACGCCGCCGACAGTTGAAGCCGGATCGCTTTCTTTGTGCGAGCCATGCTCATGTCTCGCAAATCGGCAGCGATCTGAGTTGGCACAAGGAGATCGGAAACCTGTAAAAGAACTTTCCCTAAAGCCCATCGAGGCTCTTCTTCCTGTTCTGTGTCCGCGCCAGAATCGTCAGGGCAGTGGAGAAGCACGTATCTGCTCAAAAACAGAACTTGCTGTGAGTGAAAGATCGGCCCGACATCAAGGCGTTCTGAACCAAATTTCTTCTTCAACCTGTCGATGATGTCTTGGTCCAAAAAACTACCCGCCAGAAAGGTTTGGATTGTCGCCGTAAGCTGCGGATCGCGACGAAATCGGTCAACAGCTAGGAGGATATATTTATGCGAGCCAACGAGATTAGGGCACTGAGTTTCTTCAGACCTTCAATGCATTTCACTACATCCTGCTCTGTGGCTCGTTCACCAAGTTCGCACCACGAGATCGAAGTTCTGGTTATAGGCGACACGTAAACCTTGGCCCCTTGCGCGGTCAGTGCAGCAGTGCCTTTTGAGCGACCCTGTAGAATGCGGCGAACAACATATCCGAGGACGGCCATGACCACTAATGCGCCTACACCGTCAAAGAGTCTTTTGTAGTTCTCGGAAAGCCAATTCACTATCGCGATTGTATCATTGCGGCATGTAGGTCTTGACGGCACAACTGAACAGTTCAGTTAGCCTCATCGCACCGTCGATGTCAGTGGCGGTCTCTTCCCTGTCGAAGTGATTGGCATAGCTTGACTCCACTCACCGAACGTCTCTACTCTTGTAACGATGCAATTTGTCAGAGCACTTCTGTTGGTCTTGCTCACGGTCTCGTTGACCGCCTATGCGTTCGACTGCGGTCCCACGAGCACCGCTGAGGAAGCGATGCAATGCTGCGACTCGATGCAGTGCTCTTCTCACGGTCACCACGGTCAAGATTGCTGCAAAACCATGCCAACGATGCACTCTCCGTTTGTGCAGCCTGCATCGGTACATGGTGTTTCATTCTCATCCGTAGTGGTGGCCGTGCTCGCAGCCCCCGATGGACCGGATACAATGGATTCTCCGGTGGGTGTGATCGCAGCATACTGTCACGCCCCGCCAATTCCTTCTGTTCCAACACCGTTACCTCTTCGCATCTGATCTGACCTCCAGTCGCATTCCGGCCTGAAGCATTGGTGTGCTTCAGCTTCGTCATCTCCACTGGAGGAACTCTTGCACGCTCGGACTCTAGTTTTCTTGCGGCGATTTTTGCGGCTGCCAGTGCTGCTCATCCCGTTGCTCTGCTCTTTTGAGATGAGAGCACAAGGGCCAGCACCTGAAACCGCTCCGCCGATATTCCCCGGAGGCGGGCTCGTCTCCTACAACTCCATCTTCACCACACGGGGATTGGTGCCGGAATCGGCGGGGAACATCCCTCAAACGGCTCGTCCCACTTTTGCACACGAGGGTGACTTCAATTTTACGTGGGGATTTCACCGCAACTTTGATTTGACGATTCTCGTTCCCATAGTCACGAATCACTTTGAAAGCACGAATGGGCCGACTGTTGGTGGAACGGGGCTGGGCGATGCGATGCTGCTGGTGAAGTATCGTTTCTATCGGCGAGACTCACAACGAGGGACTACACAGGCGTCGCTCACATTCGGACCGAAGATTCCCACAGGTCGAACAGACTTAACAGATGGAAATGACAGCCTGCTCCCCGCGAGTTTGCAGCCCGGCTCAGGTTCTACCGATTTCTTGATAGCTGCAAATTGGACTTACACCGGGCTTTTTGATCTCAAGCGTCTGGTTGCCGACGAGGATTTTCACGCCCAATTGCGTACACAAGGAACGCAGGCAACTCGCCTCGGCAACGCCCTCGAATCCCGCTTCTGGTTGTCTTACCGGCCCTATGAATCGAAGAACGTAGCTCGTGAATGGTTCATTGGCCCTGTCTTGACTTGGCTGCACTCTCAGGATGACCGCATCGCGGGAGCCACTCAGAGCGGGAGTGGTGGTGACGTGTTGCTGGCAGGAGTCACGACTTACGTGGGTCTGCGTCCCGGCATGCACGTTTGGCTGGGGATGGATTGGGACGTGGCGCATTCCACGGGTGCGATGTTCATGCCTGTCCGCCGTCACATCAGTTTCGGAATCACGCAGCAGTTTCGAATGCACCTTTGGTGAAAGGAGGAAAGATGAAACGGAAAAACCTTGCCCTACTTGCATTCCTCGGTTTGCTGATTGTGCCAGCGGCTCAAGCGCAAATCAAACATATCGAAATGCGTGTCGAAGGCATGACCTGAAACTTTTGAGCATACGGGGTGAAGCAACACCTCGGACGCCAGTCTGGCGTTCAAAACGTCGAAGTTAGCTTGATTGATGGGAAAGTTGAAGTGACGCCGAAGGAGGATGGGCAGATCGACCCCGCTCAGCTTCTAAAAGCGACATACGACAGCGGTGTGACCGTCGCAGAAATGGATATGACCGCACAGGGGAAGATCGTGAAGGACTCTTCGGGCAATCTCGGTTTGCAGGTTCAGCCGAATCGGTCGTTTGTGTTCGTGCCGAACGAATTGTCGAAAGGACTTGAATCCCTAGTCGATTCTCAAACGTTGGTCACGGTTCGTGGTCAGTTGTACAAAAAGCCCATAGGGAAAAAGAAACCAGAGGCTTCGGCTCCTTTGAAACTGCTGCTTCTGGAAGTACAGAAGAAGGAATAAATGCTTAGAATACGTCTGCTATTTTTGAGCCTCGCTGTGATTGGACTCGGCGGGTGTAACCAGCATCCGTCGAGCCCCCCTCCTCCGAAAACGGCAGTAATCGCCGCAGGTGAGATTGGTTCCCGCTTGCCCGAATTCTCCGTGAAGGATTTGCAAGGACGCGAGGTGTCCTCGGCTGACCTGCGCGACAAAGTGGTGCTTATTGATTTTTGGGCGACATGGTGCCAGCCGTGCAAGAAAGAGATGCCCGGCTATCAGGAACTCGCAGAACGCTATGGGCACAACGGATTTGCTGTCATCGGATTGAAATTCGACACAATGATGGACATGGAAGACCCGGTTATATTTGCAAAGAAAATGGGAGTCCGGTATCCGCTCGCCGTGGCATCTGAGGAACTAAAGCAGAAGTTTGGCGGCATCGATGGATTGCCAACCACAATGCTCTATGATCGTCAGGGGGTACTCCGAAAGAAGGTCATCGGGTTCGAATACACTCAAGCCATCGAATCTGCATTGAAGCCCCTTCTCTAATTGCAGGGACTGTTCCGGAGAATGCCACGATGCGGAGTGTGACGCTCTGTTCAATGCACATCGCAACAAGGCTTTCCCTTCATTGCCTCCCATCCCTCACGCAGAATCAGGGGCAGCAGAACTAAGGCGGCAATGGTGTCTGCCCAACTCACCCTCCAAATCGCATTGAGGGCCAGACCCGCCAAGGCAATCAACGCCAGATACCCACAGACAGTGGATTCGGCAGCATCGGCTCTCAATGCCGCGCTGCCAGTCGCCGCAGAGAGCCGTCGCTTTTGTTTTGCCAGCCAAGGCATGACCACTGCCGCAAGGATGAGCACCACGATTCCGATGAAACTGGGTCGGGGCTCGACGTGCCCCAGCAGCGTCAGAACAGAAGCGAGGGCAACGAATGCTGCGAGAGCAAAGAGCAAGCCGCCGGCGATTCTAGCCGCTCGCTGTTCCGAGTGTTGTCCCCGCGAAGGCGAATAGAACCGCCAGAGCACAACTGCCGCAGAGAGAAGTTCGACCGCGCTGTCGCCGCCGAAGCCGAGAAGCGCCGGGCTGCGGGCCATCCAAGCCGCGCTCAACGATACCACCGCCTCCACGCTCATCCAGACGAGCGTTAGCGCCTGAATCCGAACCACACGACGCGCGGTCTCTGGCGTGAATGTTCTCGGCAGCGAAGCCACGAGAGCATTATGCATCTGAGCTAGAATCCGTGCAGACGGTCTCCTGTCGGCGAAGCGCCCCCAAACTGATGAACTTGATCTTCCGCCTCATCTTCGTCTGAATGGTCTCTCCCGTGAACCCAATCTTTCGGCGACTCCCCGGCCTGTGGCGCACGTAAAGCTTGCCAAAGCCGTTGAGCTTCAGCGTGAATCCATTCGTCGCCAGATTGTTGAGCAGCGTGGTCTCCAAGCTTTGGACCACGACGTTGACGACGTGCTCAGCCTCTTTCTTTGTCGGCAAGGACAAAGCAGTCTGAACCCTAACGGCCAACTCGTCTCGACCTCCTGGACTTGCTCGCATGTGGTTCAAATTCCTTTCGAAGGAGAGTGTCCCCATGCAAAGCAATACTGTCGTATTTGAAAATCAACCCGCTAATTTTCCCAATTTTTCTGTTGAAAAGAAACCGTACAAACCCGATTCCTTCAGGATCAGAGATGGTCACTATGTCGGAAGCGACGAGTTCATCGTCCCCAGAGACTTTAACGAGTTCTACCAGTAGTATCCCGATTACGTGCGCAAATGGGTCAGCAAGCACGCGGACAGGTCGGCACCGAAGGAGGACTTGGAGGACTGGACGCAAGCCCTGCTGATCCACCTCTATCACCTGCCGCAAACGTCAAAGCACCGCGAGGCTGGCAAGAAGGACATTCTGCAAACGTTCGACCCGGTTAAGCACTACGGCGCAACCGAAGCCCGGTTCCGGAATTATGTGAATCTCTGCCTCACAAATAAGTTCAGAACTATGCATTCAAAGCGCATCAAGGACGCACTGTGTCGTCCCGGAAACCTCTCGTTCGACGGACGAACCCAAGATGAAGATCACTCCTCGGTGGACGACGAATACTGCCATTTGCATTCAGCGTCCGTACGAAGGGCTGCGCAGGCTTCCGAAAAGCAGGCTCACGATAGAACATTTCTTCAGGAGTTCGTGAACTTCGTGAAGCGTGAAGACCCGATGGTTTTGCCCATGATCGAGGCGCTGTCCGCGACTGGAACACTGGGTGATGCAGTCGATTGGCTGGGAATCTCGGAAAGCGAATTTGGTCGGATGCGTGGTCGCTTAGGTCAGTTGGCCAAATGCTTCCAGAGCGGTGAGCAAGTGCCGAGACAACGAAAGCCGTACAAGAAGCGAGCGGTGAGGAGCAAGGAGTTCTCGGGCTCGCATCCCAATTGGACTCAGCAAGTTAAGCGACTCGCCTGAATCGTGGATAGCGGGTGACGGGCAGGCTATAGCTGAACGGAAGAACTAGCGTCTTCGGTGCATTGCAAGCCCCCGCAACCAATCGATGAGTTTCGCGAGATTGCCGGAAAAGCGTGGTACACACCGTGGTACACAATAACGATGTCTAAGACTGTCTTGCAACGACTTACTGACTCTCGCATAATATAGAGCTATTCTGACCATAAAGAAGATTGCTTCCAGAAGGCAGTGATCAGTCGCGGACGGCGGCGCATGCGACGTAGAGTTCGTCGCGCGGCTTCGCTCAGTTGCCAGTAGTCCTTCGGACAGACATTCGGCAACTCGTGCTGTTTCCAGTAACCCCAGATGTACTCGACGGGGTTCAGTTCCGGGGCGTAGGGCGGCAGATAGGCGGTGGAAATCCAGCCTCGCAAACTGGCAATGTAGTCCTGCACCAGCCGGCTGCGGTGCCCCGGCAGGCGATCCCACACGATCAGCAACGGCTGGTCCAAGTGCCGCACTAAGGCCTTAAGAAAGTCCACGACCTGTTCCTTCTTGATGGCCCCCGCATAGATTCGAAAGTAGAAGTTCCACAGGGTGAGCCCGGCAGCGACCGAGAGACTCTTCCAATTGAAGTTGTATTGCAGTATGGGTGTTTGTCCGCGAGGCGCCCAGGTACGACAACGATGCGGCCGCTGGCTCAGTCCGCTTTCGTCGATGAAGACCAGGATTCGCCCCTCCTGGCGCGCTTTTTTTTTAGTGTTGGCCACACCTTCTTCTTCCAATTGAGGATCTGTTCTTCATTGCGTTCTCGTGCTCGCCCCTCGGGTCGCTGCGGACTCCAGCCTAGGCCAACCAGAATCTTCCAGACATGGCCTTCGTGATAGCCAACGTCAAACTCCTGCTCGATCAAATGAGCCACTCGGGGACAAGTCCACAGCGGGGTCTCATAGCCGAGCCGCTCGGGACCTGCGACCAGTAGCTTCTCTAGTTGTTGTCGCTGCTTCTCACTCAAGCGCGGCTTGCGCCCGGCACGTCCCGCTTTCCGCAGCGCGGACTTGCCGTGGGTGCGATAGTCGTGCATCCAGCGAGACACTGTCTGCGGGACAACGCGGAGCTGACGAGCAATCTCAGCCTGACGCAGTCCACGCTCGAACATCTGAATAGCTTGAAAGCGTCGTTTCTCTAAGGCTTCAAAATCGCGAGGTACTCCAGCAGGGTTTCCCATATCCAATTAGACGCAGGATACCCGAAAATAGTTCGCTATATTATGCGGGATTCAATAGGATGCCGTCCGTGCTCTTGTAAGTCGTTGCAAGTACTTATGAATCGCTCACTGTCACGGCACGGAACGTTCTTCAGCCAGGTGACGGCGCAAGAAGCGTAAACGAAATCAGTTCTTCGTCTCCGAATAAATAGTCTCTAATGCCTTCCGCGTACCCTCGATGAAGCGCACAACGGGGCGGCCCGTGAATTCGGGCTGCGGAGGCGCGTCTGTCCAGGGTTGTTCGGGCTTATAAACCGCGATGTAGTCCCAGACGACGCTCGGACGATCATGCTCTCCCATCGCGTGGGAGAGAACTCGATTTGAATCCCAATATTGCTTCACGCGCGAATCGTGAATCCGCCGAAGAGTGATGGTCGAGGGCGCGCTCAAGTCCGTAGCAAGCACCGGTTCCCAAATTACGAACACACGCAGATGCGAGTCTGTTTGTGTTTCGAGCAACGATTCGAGTGCGGAGGCCCCCCGCACGCAGACCGGTCAAATGGGGGAAAGAAGCACGAGTATGCGAGCGTTGGCGTGGCTGGCGTTGAACTCATTCTTGAGATCGCTCAAGCTCGCTGCATTTAGAGCAGCGAGAGGCGGTTGGCCTCTGGGAGTCTGGTGCCCGCCATAGAAATAAAACAGCCCAGCAAAAATGGTCAGCGCCGCCAGACCTAGCCCAACGTTTCTGCGGGTCATAGCAGCCTCTCGACCAGATCCGCGAATGCCTGCGGAAGCAGAATCGAAATGGCAACAATCAAGGCCGACAGCCACAGCACTACTTGGCTGAGAACACTCGGTTTGCAATTGCATTGGCTGGCGCGTCGGCTTTGATAAAACCCGAGAGCAATGAGGAGAACGGAAAACCCCAAAAGATATGGGCGAAGGGCACCGATGTAGGAAGAGAGGAACCTAGCGCTGCTTGCCGTTCCAGCAGCGAGCACAAAAGGAAGCACCGGCAGGCAACACGTCAAAGCAGCCAGGACACTTCCAACCGCTGAGAGCGCTGCGGCGAGCGCCCCCTTCGAGGACGGTTTACTATTCGTGCTAACGGCTTCAGTATTCATGGCTGCAAGTTCTTCTCTCTAAGAGCAAATGGCACTCGCAGGAAAGCACATTCGCCTCACAGCTACGATGCGGAACGCTGCGCATAGCGCCATTCCAGTAGAAATGCGATCCCAGTTCCGATCAAGACGAACATCCAGACCCAACCATCGTTGACGTGGAGCATGCGCTCTCCGGAGAGCAGGAACACCATGCCTGCGATGAGAAATAATGGGCCGGTGATCGCGCAGTGAAAAGAACGATTCTTTGTCCAGTTGGCGAAGCATCCGATAGCCATCGCGAACAGGCACGCAGCCGCTGACGCATGGAGTGGACGCCAAAAGATACCTATGAGGCTCAACCCTCCCCACGCCACCAGCGAGGCCACCAACCAGTAACAGATCGAAGCCGGCGAACTACAGCAAGCTCCCTTGTGCTCTGTCACAATTTGGACCCTCCATTCACGAAACTGAGGATCGCCACCAGGGAGACCGAGATGCCCGTGCCCCTTTTCACGGTCCGGCCCCTTGCCGGGCTTTCAGGACTGCTCGATGAACCATTTCTGCTGGTGGAAGACCGATCTGCTTCGATCCAGGATACAAACGGCAACTCAGCGCGAAACTCTGAGCGTCCTGCGATTCTCCCGCGACATCGCGTCCATTGATTCGAATTGTCGGAGAACCACAGAATCCAAGTTCGCTGGCCATCCCTTCGTCCCTGACGAGCACCTCGTGGATCTCCGCCTCGACACCTTCCGCAGCCAAGACATGTTTAACCAGCTTCACCGCCGCAGGGTGAGTCGGGCAGGCTGCCACATATAGGACCTCAACTTTCACTCGGCACTATCCGGTTTGTGTGCATTCGTTTCTTGCAAGATTGGGCAATGAGCGGATCGCTTGCGCAGTTCTTTGTTGCAACTCCGTAGAGCCAAACGCAATTCGTGCTCTAGCTTGTGAAGGTCGATAAGTTTTCGCTGTACATCGACCAGTTTTTCTTGAAGTCGGCGCCGGACCGGCGCACAAGGTTGCAAGCGATTCCCTCGCAACCTCAAAAGCGCTCGAATCTCGCCTAGCTTGAATCCGAGACCCTGTGCCCGGCGAATAAAAGCGAGAGTCTCCACGTCGCTTTCGCCGTATTGACGGAAGCCCCCCTCTGTCCTCGCCGCTCTCGGCAGTAAGGCATTGCGCTCATAGAAGCGAATCGCGTCGACGCTGAGACCGATCTTTTTCGCGACGATGCCAATTTGCATTACCTTGACTCCTCTATGGAAGCTACACCCTGGAGTATAGTCCAGAGTCAAGGGCTCTTTTTCGGGCGGCACGTGCGCCAGTTCGACCGTCTTTCCGCCCGCTGTGGCCTGCTTCTCACGCTCTCTGCCGATGTGATCTCACTGAACTCGGTACGTCTTCCTTTCTCCACCACGCATTTCCTGGGCACTGCTTCGGGCTAATTCCTGCGTCCTGCACCGCCCTCAACGAGAACAACCACATTAGAGCACCGAGAAATCCTCTCGTCCTAATTGGTGGAACTGTTCCCGGCAACTAAAACTGAGCCGGTAATGCATAGGGCGCTGCCTCAAACGGCTCGCTGCGCGGGCAGGTAAACTGGAAGTATGAGATGCCGACAGAGGTCGAGACGGCTGACGCACTTTCTTCTCGGGACGGCCATGACATTCCCGTTGTTCTGGCTGGTTTGCGGCCTGAAGGCCCGGGAGCCGAGCGCTCCAAAAGCGAACGTCCCGCAGGCAAGACCTTACGACGGCAACCCCCCGATGGAAGATACCGTGCAACATCTGGGTCCGTTCTCGATCGAAGGGCAGAACTTTTCCGTCGTGCTGCATGAGAAGCGCCTGCCAGGAGCCAGTGATCCACGCTTTGCGCAGACCCTGCAAACGATCGAAATCCACGATGAAAAAGACGCGGTTCTTTATCAGAAAACATTCACGTTTGGCATCAAAGAAGGAAAGCTCGAGCGATCCCTGAAAGCTTCGGCCTCTCTCCTGTCGGGGAAGTACTTCACGGGACTGCTCATCAGCTACCGCTTGAAACTGAGCACAGGAGAAGACGCCGAGGCGTGGCAGGTCTTCGGGCACCAGGACGGCAGGTACAAGGCCCAGGATGCCAGGTTCAGGGTCTTCGACAAGCCGATGAGGGGCGACTACGGCGCAAACACCTCCGCCGAGATGAAACTCGTTACCCCCAACGGCGTGGTCACCAAGTCCATTACCCCCGAAGGGGAAATCTTTGAGTTTCGTGTCTGGACCGGAAACTTTTATCTGTTTTTGCCAGTGGGCGTGGACCTTGCACACGGTAAATTAACGCCGGGAAGACGATGCGCTGGAACAGGAGGCGCAAAGCCGGGCATGCACGAGATCGGCTGTGACATGCGTGTGGAAGCGGAGCGCAAACCCCCAGAAGCCGAAACGACCTTTCTGCGATTGTTTCCCGGCGAGCCGGGGCGGCTCGACCAGGGCGAAGCGCGACACCTGGTTCTGGATAAGAATTCCAAGATCGAAATCCTCAAGGCCAACGCATTTGTCGACTGGGGCCTGAGTGGAGATCTCATGCAAGTCGCGTTTCGTGATCTGTGTCTTCAGATTCGGATTGATAGCGACGACCAAAAAACGGGTTGGATTCAATCGGACGAGGATTTCGCCGCGATCGGGCTGCCTTCCAGGAGCCCCGAGCCATGACCACCTCACGATTGCGTCTGCTCATAATCTCCCTGCTCGCGATTACAGTCGCAGCCGTCGCCTGGCATACGGCGCGTACTCGCGCTTCGCAGAAGGCCAGCCGCCAGTTTGCTGCTCAGCCGGCGGTCTCTCCTAAGACCGCACCCTCAACTGCCAGCGTTCCGCAACCGAGCCAACCACAGCCGCCTGTCGCAGAAGCCGCAACATCTGCGCGGGCGCTAGAAAAAACAACGGAAGAGCGCCTCGGCCCTTTTGCAATCTCCGGAAACAGCTACACCGTCGTGCTACACAAGAAGCACTTGGCGGTTACCGAAAACGGGGATCCGTGCAACGCTGATGGCGTTGTGGCCATGGAGATTGTCGACGCAGGAGGAGCCATCCAGTATCAAAGGACGTATCCCTTGTGGGTGGACGACGAGGGCGTCTCCGCATGGACGATTTCCGCGCACATTCTGAAGGGCACGAACGGCACTGGTTTGTTGGTGAGGTCTAGACCCAGCGAATCGAGCGGGTTTTATGAACAGATTTTTGGAGTTGTGAACGGCAAGCTCATGCCGTTTTGCGGTCCCTTCCCGGCAATGGACATCAAGCCGGACGCCAGCGGTGCGTGCCGGACCGCGGGACCCCTTGGTCCGCAGGCGGACGAAATTCCCGTGACCGTGGGCACCGGGCGCTTCGTCATCGCGATTCCCATTCGGCTGGATTGGGCCCAGGGGAAATTGTCTCTGGCGGCGCAATGCCCAGAGTCGGCAGCAGGCAACGCACACGCCATGTGCCAATACCAGATGGTGGATCCAAAAAGCTTTCTGCAGAAACCCAAGAGCGTGACTTTCGTCCGCCTGTATTCGAGCCCGAATGAAAACTCGGGAAAGCCAGAAAGAGTTGTACTAAAGCCTTCTTCCCAGATCGACCTGCTCGCCTATATCGCTGACATGCAGTTGAGCCAACCCGACTTCTTGCACCCTCCTTCGCCGGAGGAATTCCCGGTGAAAGACATGGCCAGTATCGGTATCGCGCCCAATTCCGACGGTTGGTTGCAAGTACGCATCGACGGAAAAGTCGGCTGGATTCATGGCAACGAGGACTTGGACGCCCTCGGCCTGCCCGAACCCCAGGACGAAATTAATTAGCCACGACGTTCAACTCCTTATGTTGCCGAGCTTGATTCGGGGGACGCGGCGGTGCAGACTCCCGGTTTAGCAACCCGGAAGTTATGCTGAAATGGGTGTGAGAAATTCAGTAACCCGGCCAAATCTGGGTACAATAAAGGGACGATAAGAAGTGACATCCGGTACCTTGTGGTATCAAAAGATGTCCGCCGACACCGTTTAATATCAATCAGTTACATCAGCCATCGGCGCTGTCACTGAAGCGGCCTCGATTTGAGATTTCCCACAACGGGACCTCTGGCCAGGATTGCTCCGCCGGACCTCGCCTTTGGCAAGAAGCACGCGACCCTGAGCCCTTCGGCGTTACGCAGGAATGATCAAGACAGCCATTCACCGGGATGTAGCTTTCCGATGAGCTGGCAGCCTTTTCGGGATGTGGCGGCAAAACTCTTCTCATTCCCTAGCGCAATGCTTCGACGGGGTCTATGGATGAGGTGTGGCGAGCAGGCAGGAAACAGGCTAACGCTGAGGAGCAAACCAGCAGCAGCGTGACACCCAAGAGGATGAGCGGATTGCCCGAGGTTCCTTCGACCCATCTCGCCAACAGTTTGGTGCAAGTCAGACTCAGTAGAACGCCCGCCGCCAGACCACTTCCAACGCTGACCGTCGTAGATAAAAAGACGATACACAACATGTCTATTCGCTGCGCACCTAGCGCCATGCGAATCCCGAATTCGCGCGTTCTTTGCGCAACGCTGTAAGACACGACGCTGTACAGCCCCACTACCGCCAACACCAGCGCCAGCGAGGCGAAAACTCCAAGCAACATCGTTACGAGGTGCGCTTGCTGCCACTCCTGCTGCCCGGCGATCAGCTCTTCCAGGCTGAATACTTGTCCCTCCACTTGCTGATCGGAATCCACCAAGTGCACCTGCACACGAACAGTATGAAGAGCTGAGAAAGGCGGTCCATGCGTGTGAACCAGCAGATGCGTATACGTTTCCAACCACATTGTGTAGGGCACATAGACGGCCGGCTTCACCGATTTTGCCAGACCATCGTTTCTTGCATCTGCGACCACTCCAATAATCTGGAACCACTGGTCGCTACTCGGAGCCGCAAGGCGATATGGCTCGCTCTTCAATTCCGGCATCCGGATCGCGCGTCCAAGCGCATCACCATTGGGCCAATACTGCCGTGCCATCGTCTCGTTGATCACTGCTAAACGTGCGCCCCGCATCGTCTCGGCTTGGTCCCAAGTTCGCCCGTACATCAGCGGAATATGGAGCAGGGAGAAATACTCCGGGCTGACAAGGCTTAAGCGAATCTGTTGCTCCTCGACCGCCGGCGCCGGTCCGCCCATGATTTCAATTCTCTCGTCTATTCCGTTTGCAGGTGGAGTTGCCAGCGTCGAAACGGCTGCTGAAGCCACTCCTGGAATCGCCGCCACTCTCTGGCGAAGCTGATTGAAGTACGCCGCACGTTCTTCCCATGTCATATAAGTGTTGTCATGAAGCGGTATGCCGACAACCATCGTGTTGTGCGGATCATATCCAAGTCGGGTATGCATCACTCGCAGAAAGCCCTCCGTGGCGGCGCCAGCCGCCGTCAACAACACCAGGGTCAGCGCGATCTGGCCAGCGATCAACAAGGTATGCATGCGCTTCGCACGTACCACGCCTCCAATCGTGCGAGCGCTTGACTGCATGACCTGGCTTACTTCGGGGCGGCTGAATTGAAGGGCAGGCGAGAGCCCGAACACCAGCCCGGTCAGCAGTGCCAGTCCAACACTGAAACATAGTACGGGCAAGTTGACCTGGATGGCCGCTTCGTGAGGGTAGGAGGACTGCGGGAGCCATTTCACAATCAGAGCAACGGTGCCATACGCCAACAGTATCCCGAGGGTTGCCCCGCCCACCGACAGCACCAGCGATTCCGTGAGCAACTGACGGACGATCCGATTTCGCGTCGCCCCTACGGCTGCCCGCACCGCCAATTCGTGCTGACGCGAAGTGCCCCTCGCCAGCAGCAGAATCGAAACATTAGCGCACCCGATGAATAGCAACAGCGCGACTGCTCCAAACAACAGATAGAGCGTCTGCTCAAGACTGTTGCCATATCCGTCGATCAATCGCTCAACGTGGATACGAAACATTCCCGGAAAGTGCTCCAGAGTCTCCTTCACAAACTGCTCTAGCAATCCCTGGAACTCCGCCCCTGCCACGTCAAGGCCAACACCGGCTTTGAGCTTCACAGAAGAAATCCAAAGGAGCTGTCTCGGGTCATTCGTGACCTTCAACGGAAGATAGACATCGGCGAGGGTCCAGGCAAACCGGGACGGCAGCACGCCAACAATCGTGTAGCTCTTGTGCGCCATCCCTAGGGTCTTGCCCAAGACGTCCGCACTCCCGCCGAAATGCCGCTGCCAGAATGAGAAGCTGAGGACCACCACTGGCTGCGTGTCCTGCCCATCTGGTGCGTCGGACGGAAGCAATCCTCGGCCCAGCAACGCTGGCACCCCGAAGTAACTCGACGCGTTCGACGTGAAGAAAACCGCCCTCACGTCCTCGGGTAGATCGCTCCCGGTTGTTGACAGTTCCCAGTTTGCCTGTCCCAGGACACTCTCGACCGATTTCAGTTGCTGCAGTTGTTGCAACTGCCAGCCGGTTAAGAAAAAATTCTTCGAGACGCCGGCCTTGTCTTCAGCCAGAACCCGTACCATGCGGTCAGCTCCCACATATGGGTACGGGTTCATCAGCACCGCATGAATGACGCTGAAGACCGCTGTGGTCGCACCGATGCCCAGAGCAAGTGAGAGGAGGGCCGTGAAGGTGAACTCCGGGCTTCTAGCCAGCATCCGCAGACCATATCGGACGTCTTGCCAAGAGCTCGCCATCGGTTCACCTCTCCAAGCAACGGTAAGATTCATATATCGTCTTGGGGGTGCAATGCCAAGACTTTTTGTCCGGAGATCTCCAACTGCAACTGACTGAATGGCAGCCTACTAACTTCGACTAGACCAAGATAGACCGCGCAACATCATGGAGTGTTTACAACGAGCGGTAATGAGCCCAAACGGCATTCTGGGAAATAAAGTAAAGCATGGGAGGCACCAGACGGGTAACGCATTTGCCCGAAAGGTGAAATGAAAAATCCAGGTCCGGTTAGGGTCCAATAAATCGTGGCAAAGGATTCCTTAGAATACCAATGACGGGCTGTCAGCGCCGTTAAGTATCACTAAGTTTCAGCAAACTGCCACTCTGTCACTGCAGTGACTTCGATTTGACATTTCCCACAACGGATTCTCAATTGTTGCGGAGACCAATCATCGGGTCGATGCTTGAGGCTCGGCGTGCGGGAACGTACGTCGCTAACATTGCCACTACGAGGATCGCGATCGGCACGATGAAGAAGAGCCGGGGCTCGCGAATGTGGAGGCCATAGAATATGGCGTCGAAAAGTTTTGGCAGCGGCAGCGCCAGCGCGAGTCCGACAGCCGCTCCGATTGCAGTCATTTTCATACCTTCCCACAAAATCAATCGCAGCACGTCCGGGCCTTTGGCCCCTAGGGCCATGCGGATACCGATTTCATGCGTGCGCTGGCCCACGGAATACGCGACAAGGCCATAAATTCCGATGGCTGCTAGGATCAGCGCGAGAAGAGCAAAGCTGGCCAGCACACGACCGAAGAATAGATTCCCGCCCTTCTGGCGCTCGATGACAGAGGGCATGCTCATCACGCGACCCAGCGGAAGCTCGGCATCCACCTGCGCAACTGCGTTGCGCAGAGCCGACGCCAAGCTATTCGGATCGGAACTTGCCCGCACCATGAAAGAGAAGGAAGGCACGGGCCGCTGAAGGAAGGGCTCGTAGACTTCCGGGTCGTCGCGAGTTTCCTCGGAATAGGTCTTCACATTGGCCACAACTCCGACGATCTCGCTCCACTCTGGCGTAGCGCCGCTCACATCCAAGCGGATCTGTTTCCCGAGCGGCTCCTGGTCCCGTAAATGCCGATGTACAAACTCTTGGTTTACAAGGATAACCCGCGGTGCGGCGACGTTATCCATCTCCGTGAATGTGCGTCCACGCAACAGCGGGATGCCCGCGGCTCGGAAGTAGTCGACGGTCACGACAACATCGAGCGTGCTGAGCCCCTGGTTCGTCGGCAAATCCGGCTGACCTTTGATTCGCAGACTCACCTCACTGGGGCCGGTTGCCGGCAAATCGGACGCAACGGCGACGGCCTCCGCGCCCGGAATGTACTGGAGATGGGGAATGATATCCCGGACAAACGAGGCTTGCTGGGACGCATCTTTGTATCGTGCGCTATCCAGAGTCACGCTGGCGGTAAGGAGATGGTCTGCCTGGAACCCTAGATGCTGATGCTCGATAAGAAAAATTCCGCGGATCAGCAGCCCAGTCCCTATGAGGAGAAACAGGGCCAACGCGATCTCGCCTATAACAAGCATGGTCCGCAGGCGGCTATGCGACCGGCCAGCGGAGGCCGCGCGACTCTCGTCCTTCAGATTCGTATTGATATCGGTTCGAGACGCTTTGAGCGCGGGCGCGAGGCCGCACAGCACCGAGGAAAACAGTGAGACACCGAGGGCGAACAGCAAGACGTTCCAGTCAAGGCCCAGCGGGACGGCACTGATGGCTTCGTTGAACGTCATATTTGCCCGAACAAAATCAATACCCCAATATGCAAACAGAAGACCCATGCTGCCGCCGAGAAACGCAATCAGCAGGCCTTCGGTTAGCAATTGCCTGATAATGCGCACACGACCGGCTCCCAAGGCGATGCGAATTGCAAGCTCTTTCCGTCGTCCCGCCGCGCGCGCCAGCAGCAGGCCCGCTACATTGGCGCAGGCAATCATTAGAACAAACCCCACAGCAGTCATCATCACCGCTAAGGCGCTGCGAATACCGAAATAGTAGACCAGAAAATCGGGCAGCGTGCGCACCGCAGCGCCCCAGCCTTTCTCGGTCTCGGGGAAGCTTTCCTCGGCGCGGCGAGCCAGCGTGACCATCTCGGCGCGGGCTCGTCCAAGGCTTACGTCAGATTTCAGTCGCGCGAACAAATACAAGGAACGGTCTTTGCGCGCCGCTGCGGTTTGATCTGCTGCGGTCAATACGAGCGGGGTCCACAGTTGCGGCGTAAAGCCCAGCAAACGGAAACTAGCCGGCATCACACCGATAACCGTGTAGTTTTCACGGTTTAGCCGGATGGTGCGGTCGATGAACGAAGTGTCGGAACCGAAGTGCCGCTCCCAGAGCTCGTGGCTGAGGATAACGACGTGATCGCGCCCGGGCTGGTCTTCTCCGTCGGAGAAGGTACGCCCGAACTGCGGGGAGACGCCCAGCACACTGAAGTAATTGGGAGACACGGCCGCTGAACGGAGCGCCTCTGGCTGGCCCTGCGAGGTCAAATTGATAGTGCGATATTCATCCGCGGCGGCCATGTCCGCGAAAACGTGGTTTGCCTCGCGCCAAACGAGGTAATTCGGCGCGGAGACAGGATTCGCATCGGCTAGGAAACCCGGCGTTGCGTTGATGGAAGTAACCACCGCCATGCGCTCGGGGTCGTCACCCGGTGGACGCCGCAGAAGGAAGGCGCTCACGAGACTAAACATCGTGGCGTTCAAGGCGATGCCTAGCGCCAGTGTGAGAACCGCAGCGGCGGTGAATCCCGGCCTCTTGACTAACTGCCGAACCGCGTAACGCAGGTCCTGAAACAGGATATCCAGAGCAGGCAGTCCGCGCGCCTCGCGATGCTGTTCTTTCGCCTGTTGTGTTCCGCCGAAGCGAATCAGGGCCTGACGCCGCGCTTCGTCGGCGGGCATCCCGCGCTGGAGATTTTCTTCGACGGCTAGCTCCAAGTGAGTAGCCAATTCTGCGTCCAGTTCGTGATCCAGCTCTGCGCGGCGAAAAACGGACCGGAGGCGGTGGAAAGACTGTCGCAGCCAGCCAATCATTGGTTGTCAACTTCTTCTTGCATAGCGAGAACGCGACCCATCACGCTCGACAGCCTATGCCAGTGCGCTGCATTCTCAGTGAGATGTTTGCGCCCCTTTTTTGTAATGGAGTAAAACTTGGCCTTTCGGTTGTTGGACGAAGTTCCCCACTCGGCGGAGATCCATCCTCGCTGCTGCAGCCTCACGAGCGACGCGTAGATCGTCCCCTGGTTCAGCAGGACGTTGTCCCCGCTCACCTGCTCAATGCGTCGCGCAATGCCGTAGCCATGGAGCGATCCCATCGCCGCGAGAGTCTGGAGGACCATAAGGTCTAAGGTCCCCTGTAGTAGATCGAGCTTCGATTCTGCCAAGTGGCTCTCCTGTGGTATGACCACATTAGTATGCCATATCTTCTGTGGGAGTGCCACAGGAAGTTGAGCGTTCTTACATTCGCCGCGTTTGATCGTAAAAAGACCAAATCACCTAGTAGCGCAGGTTCCAAAACTTAATGCTTGAGAGGTATGCTCCGGGGCTCTTGGATCACTTTTCACTCGGTGTCCAGAAACGGCCTTCTGGCAAATGAAGCAATGCGCTGATGCGCTGTGCAGCGACCAACTTTCGTGCAATACCGCAGAGATTCGTTCATTCGAGCCATTGGTGCCACCCTTGAGGCTCTTATTGCCGCCTTTTGCCGCCTCGACAAATCGCTAAGTTGTTGTTGGGAAAAAGGATGGTTGGTAGGGGCGGTGGGGATCGAAACTGCATCCCTCACTTCTAAGTCTCGTCAGCGGAAGGCGTTACCGGCCGCTCCCCATCCCAAGTGTTAGAACTGTTAGAAACGCGAATTGCACCAACATTCCGGTACGCGGCTGGAATTATTCTTCGGCGAAGAAGCTTCCCATGCTTCGGACGTGGGTTCGATTCCCCATCGCCCGCTCCAGAATTAGAAGGTCGTGTCAGCGGTTTGTTCTTAACTCTTCATGACAGCCGTGTAATACCAGGGAAGACGTCAAACCCTGAATCGAAGGTCATGATTTGCTCGATTCCATGGTGTTGCATGACGGCGATATGCACCGCATCGCGCGCAGACAGCTGCCGATACCCCAAGACAATTTGTTTCGCACGCTCCGCGATGGACCGATCAACAGCCAGCACCTGATCCACGATGCCCATCAGAGCGTCGAACGCAGGCTGGATTGCGTCGCGGCGGTCGATAGCGGCGTAACGGTGCAAAATTTCCTGGAGAACCTCGGCGTCCGTAACCAGGCTCTGGCGCTCGCTGACCACCTTTTCGAGCAATCGTCGCGCGTCGCTCTTGTGAGCATGAGGAGCGCCAACCAAATACATGGGAATATTCGAGTCGACCAGAATCACGGATGCGCGCCCGTTCCGTATCCCCTCTCGATCTCGGCGAGCATGTCGTCGACATCACTCACGGGATAGTCATGTTGCGCTGCCGCGCGGATGATTTCGAGCTTCTTGCTTACGCTGCCGACAGGCTCGCGGCGGCGGGCTAGGTCCAGCGCTTGCCGAACCCACTCGGCGATCGACATATGGCGTGAACGCGCGGCGCGCTGAATCTCTCGGTATTCCGGATCCTTCATGATCACTTGCAGCCGTTTAGCCATAGGAGGAGTTTATCTGACTCATCACCATGAGTCAACAGGTCACTCAAATTATCCTAGCTGTCATCAAAGCGGTTACAATCAGTAACTGCTTTCCGTTTCCATCTAGGTTCCAATTAAGGCCGTCATTCGGAAAGCTAAGTGCCTCCAGATCAATCGTTTTCAGAGTTTTGTTTTAAACTTCCCAAGCTTCGGACGTGAGTTCGATTCCCCATCGCCCGCTCCATAAGTCTCGATGATTCAATTGCCTTTATGCGGCTGAGTCGCTGAAAATGCTCCTACAAACGGCCGATTTTGGACGCTAGATGGACGCCGGTCCTGCCAATTGGACGCTGGGAAATTATCGTAGATTCCACATGATGTCCGTTAAAGTGAGTTAACTAAAGTTAGGGAAGTTTCGAGGGGCTCGGGCATTATTCAGAGCTCATCTTCGATGTTGATCTGATCTCGATCCAAACGGGACAGCTAATTTCACTCGTACGCGGGCATTTTGACGAACCGGGCAGTGTCTTTGTTTTTCGCCCACCACGCTTGCCATTTGTGAAGATTCCCAGCGGTTGGATCCGCGTTGGGTGACAAGGGAGGGTCTTGCACCATCTGCGACAAGGATTTGAACAGAGCCTGATTGAACATGGCATAAGCGGGATTAACGCTTGCCTCCAGTAGTGCAGACACTGCTTTTTTGCCGCCAATAACTTGCATCTTGAGGATCGCTGTTTGAAAGGCGTTGGTCTGCAGTTCGTGAACGACGATCGCAAACTCGTTGGCATCGCCCAATTCCGCCAGCGCTGTTTCCACATAGTCGTGTCGTAGCCAAATGAACGGTGCTTTCGTTCCAACGTAGCCGCCATATGGATAACCCATGGTTCCCAGCTTCTTGATCTCCGGCACGGTTCGCTGATCGTCTGTGGCCCCGAGGTCGACAATCGCCATATCGAAGCCCCATTCAACTTTTCGTCCCAGGCACTGCATGTACGGATCTTGAAATTCTCCACTGATCGAAAACGGAATGGGCTTTGCCTGCTTCCACCAGTTCACCCAATCCTCATGAGAGCCCCTATATTTGCCATTGGTCTTGATCGGCGCGTTTTCCACGACATCCGCGATCGCCTTGAATATTTGGGGAACATAGTCGTAGCACGCATCGGTCGCGCATCCCAGCATGATCGGGCCTGGATGCGCATCCAGGAAAGCCAAGATCATCGAGATGGATCTTGGGTTGTTGACGATGAGGAGCTTGTTGATCGCCCATACCGAGTAGCGAAATCCGTTTCCATTGAGTTCGCTTTCGAGCTCCGCAAGAGTGCGCTCGTCTCCGAGCTTCGCCAAACTGGCTTGGGCTGCCCCGCCGACAGTCTCAGGGGACATCTCTGGTATGGAAAGCTTCCGCAGCGTGGGAACCACAACCTGCCCGGCGATCGCCGCCGACCTGAAAATCACGTTGGGGTCCTTCGTTGCTTCCATCCGCGCCGTCAATCCAGCAACGTCAATCGGACCGCGAGGGCACTGCTGCCCGAACGCTTGCCCGGTGCCGAGGAGCACCGCCGCAATGGAAACGGCCAGGATGGTGATCTGTATCGAAGCGCAAATGAGGCCGAGGCCCGAAGGTTTCATAGGGTGTCTTCCCGTCGGTCGTCCAAGAGACTATGGCTCAGTATAGTTGGAACGGATGACGCCAGATTTCTTGCAAACGTTTGTCAGCCTCTCTTGGCCGGCACGCGCCTTTCTCTTTAGCTGCTCTCTTATTTTCAACAAGTTAACGGCGAGCGCTCGCGCGGCGCTGGAGAGCGCATTAAATTTCGCAACTCGCTGATTTCTTGATGGTTCCTATACGGCAACCGAAGGTTGCTCTGCAGCACCCATTCTGGGGTGACGCGTCCGTCCAACTCCCGGTGCCGAAGGCACCGCTCTGCTCTTTGTCTTCTTTGTCGGCCAAAAACCAACTAAGCGGCGCTCAGCATGGTCCCATCCAGCTGGGATCACGAGGCTGAAGAGCATCACTCTCGCTCACATCCGAGACTTCTACACCAAGTTCAATTAGGGTTGCACACTTTTGTTCTATTCATATCTCAGAGCGATGATGGGATCGACGCGCATGGCGCGGCGAGCCGGAACGTAGCTGGCGGCGAGGGAGACGAAAATCAAGGTCAGCGCGGAGCCGCCGAACGACCCAACATCATAGGCGCTGACGCCGTAGAGGACGTCCTGGATGGCGCGCGTCAGCAGCAGTCCAGCGACGATGCCGGCACCGGATCCAATGAACGCGATTCGCGCGCTGTCGCGCATCACCATTCGAAGAATATCAGCGCGGTTCGCACCAAGGGCCATGCGGATGCCCATCTCGTTCGTGCGCTGCGTGACGCTGTAGCTGACCAGGCCGTAGAGTCCAACTGCCGAAAGCACCGTCGCCAGGACGGCAAAGATGGCGAGCAGGCTTGCGGCGAAGCGCTGCGGCCCGAGCGATTCGGCGATGCGTACGTCCATGCTCTTCATGTCGGAGACGGGCTGGTTCGCGTCCACTTCACGGACCGACCGTCGAATCACGCCTCCGAGCGCCGCCGGATCGCCGTTGGTTTTGGCGATCAGGAAGCCGTAGGGCGCTTCGGTCTGATAGCTCGGGAAGTAGTAGACACCGCTGGAAGAAGACTGTGAGCCCTCGGTGGAAGAATCATCTCCCGCAAGCTGAGTAAACCGAATGTGCCCAACGACTCCGACGATCACCGACCAGGGATCGTGGTCGTTGCGGCGAATCTGCTTTCCGAGCGGCTCTTCATGCGGCCAGTACTGGCGCGCCATATTTTCGTCGATGACGGAGACAGCTTGCGAGCCGCTGCGGTCAGCGTCGGTGAAAAGGCGTCCTTTGAGCAGCGGAATGCCGAGGGCCGTGAAATAGCCGGGAGTAACGTAACGGACGTCGCCCCAAGGGCCTGGATCGCCGGGTGCGACGGGGCGGCCCTCAATGCGAAATGACGCGGAGTCGTTGCTTCCGGTGAAGGGCAGCGGGAAACCTGCACCGGCGGATGTGACGCCGGGCGTGCTCGAGAGGCGGTCCAAAACATCGCGGAAGAAAGCGATTTGTTTTTCGGGCTTGTCGTAATGGGTTTGCGGGAGCGCAAGGCCTGCAGTCATGATGCCATGCGGCTGGAAACCGGGATTGACTTGGCCGATGCGCGCGAGGCTTTTTAGGAGAAGGCCCGTCCCCGCGAGCAGGACCAAGCCGAGCGCGAGTTCTCCCGCGACGAGGAACGCGCGGAAGCGCTGGCGTGCGCGGTTGGCCGTTGTTGAGCGGCCAGATTCACGCAGCGCATCGTAAGGATCGGACTTCGACATGTGCCACGCCGGCGCGGCCGTGAAGATCAGAACAGCGAGGAGGCCCACAAGCACGTTGAAGGTCAGCACGTAGCCATCAAGGGGAAAGGCGAAAGCGCCGGCATCCAGATTCGCAGGTGCGGCGAGCAGCAATGCGTGGATTCCGATGCGCGCGAGGAGCAGCCCGCCGGCGACGCCGAGCAAACCGAGGACGATGTTCTCGCTGAGCACTTGCACGATCAGGCGCGTGCGCGATGCGCCGAGTGCTGCGCGCACGGCGAGGTCCTTCGAGCGGCCCGCAGCCCTTGCGAGCAGCAGCCCAGCGATATTGGCACAGGCTATGAGGAGAACGAAAGCGACGGCTCCGCCGAGAATCAGGATGGGCGTGCGCAGATCGCCGAAAACAAAGGTGGTGAGAGGAACGAGGAACATGCCCCAAAGCGAATCTTTCGCGTAGGAGGAGATGGGATTGTCGATCACGCGCTGCGAAAGGACTTTCACGTAGGCACTGGCCTGCGCGAAGGAAATGTTTGGCTGCAAGCGCGCAACGGCGAGATAGTTTTCGTTAAATGTGTTGTCGAGGGCGAATTCGCTCTGCGCGAGACCGAGCGGCGCCCACAAATCGGTTTGCGGATTGGGCCAGCCGAATCCCTGGCCCATGACCCCGATCACGCGATAATCTTGCTCGTTTAGACGGATGGTGCGGCCTACGACGTGCGGATCGCCGCCGAACCAGCGCTGCCAGGCAGGATAGGCTAGAACCACTTCGTGATTCGCGTTTGGCTGATCTTCTTCAGCAGTGAAGAGGCGGCCCAGGATTGGCCGTGCGCCGAATACGTCGAACCACTGCCAGGAAACTTCTGCAGCGCGCATGCGCTCGGGAAATTCGCCGGTGCTGTAGTTGAAATCTGACGTGGTTTCGACGGCCGCGGATTGGAAGATGTTTTTGGCGTCGAGCACCTGCGCGAAATCAGGCACGGAGACAACGATGCTCTTCAGCCCGAGTTTGCCATAGCGCACGCGCTGGACGACGATGCGGTCCGGTTGCGTGACGCCGGGCGGATGGAGGAAGAGGCCGTTGACGACAGAAAAGATTGCGGTGTTGGCACCGATGCCCAGCGCTAGCGTGAGGGTGGCGACCACGGTGAAGCCAGGGGATTTGCGCAGCACGCGGAGGCCGTAACGCAAGTCTTGAACCAGCGTCCACATACTATCTCCCATCTCTACACCAAGGAGCACGTGGGACCAATCGTACCGCAAGAAACATGTCTCATTCCAACGTATCCAACAGTTCCGAACGAGTGGTCGGCCAACCTGAAGTTGGCCCCGCCTCGAATCGGTACCGCAAAGTCGCCTAGTGTTTACGGAAGATTCCGCGGGTGTCGATCCGAGAGTCTGGGCGAATAACGTGCTCGGAAATGATCCACTTGCCTGATCTACGGGCCTCAGAAGTGAAAGAGTAGGCCTTTCGTACCAGTTTCACTGAGAGCGTATTCATCGATAGATCGGCCCGGTATGGTGGTTAGAAGCTCCTGTCCTTTCCCTTCCACTGTGGCCTCGTTCTCCCAGGCGGGGTCCTTTCCGAGGGATTTAAATCTTTTCTCACTTTTTCCCGACTGGATGTTCCCTAGTAAGTAGAAGGATCCGACAGCCCCAAGGTTGGCACCGAGGAAGGGCAGAGGAACCCTCCGAGTGGGCTGGTCCCAGAAAGAAAACTGGTAAATCACAAAGATTTTCAGTGAGGTTTTCCTCTTTGGGGGGCCTCTTAGTATATGGGGGGAGTTTACGTTGATATTTCCCTCCGGCCTGGTGAAGCCGGTTCGTACGCAAATTCTGGCGGCGTGTTTGGAACTTGCTTCGATGGATGAGGGCCGAAGGTTCCAGGACTGGCCAACAAACGAGGATCAAAAACGATGGAGGCTCAGATACGCTCCTGTGCCGGTCGCGATTTGCCGTTTACATTTTTTGTTTCTGAGGCCTCTGTAGTGATAGAGGGGCGAAGACCCGAATGAGATTCGAAGGCCTTTTCTGGCGCGGAAAAGTGAACGGTGCATGAAAGATACGGTTCACGTTGCGGTTCACCGTTCCGTTCACCTCTTCGGTGAACGGACATTGTAGGGAGCATTGAGGTTGCGTTGCCCGCGTCCGTTGATTTTGGACACGGGCAAAACACCGGAGTGGGCTGGAGCGACCCCACTTTCGCACGCGATTGCGTGGCCAAAGTAAATCGTGGGTCGCTCCAGCCCAACAAGAAACTCGTGCGGTGCGCGCGTACGCGGCAAGAATTTAGGCGAAGCAGGTGCAGAAGGCAGGAATTACATACTGCAACCTCGTCTTCACCACCTTCTTCACTCTGGAATGCGCGTAAGTCCCGGGAAAGGGAGGAAATAATCGACACGAAAATGAGAAAAGTGACACAGAAAGAAAAACCAGATCGGGCGGGAGCGACCCCACTTTTCGGCGGTGAATCCGCCCAAAAGTTTTCGTGGGGTCACTCCCGCCCTTCACGTCGCTGAGAAGCGCGCCGCACGGCAAAGGGGAATAGGTATGCTGCTAACCATCCAGAACAGCTACGAGCTTCTCGCGAAGTACGGATGCTTCGCCCGCGAGATTTGCGACACCTGCGGAATCGTACTCGGTGCGGTTCGCTTTCACGCGACACAACGAATCGAAAGTGTACTGTTCTCGTGAATGTAGGGGTGATGCTCAAAGGTCTTCGCCCCACAGGCGGGGACGGCCGCGCAAATACGAAACGGACCGCGAACGCAGAGCCGCAAAGACACGACAGCAGCAGGTCTATCGGTCGCACCCTAACGTGGAAAAAACTGTCCGTATTCAATCAGAAACAAAGAACTTGCAGACGCAAAAAGTGCCTCTCTCGTACTTGGGTACTCCGGGACCTGGAGAACCGCTCATTTCGAGCCAGCGAGCGTAAGTGGCAATCGTTCTCCAACCCGGTCCTGTGGTAGACTCCGCTCCGGTAACGCCTTCTTCTGCGAGCACGGGAGCACCTGTGGCGCGAAGAAGGTTTCAACGAGGTAGCCTAGTGGAAAAGTCCGGCAGGCGGTACGGCGTTTATCGTGCGGATGTCCTACAATTGGATGGAACATTCAAGCGCGAGCAATGCTGGCAGCCTCTTGGACTTGTAAGCGAGCAGTCGGAACGTAGTGCCTGGAGACAGTTTCAGTCGTACTTGGACAAAGAGAATGACGCAGCCAAGAAGTTGCCGCCGAGAATCGGTCTGACGCTTGCGGAATTTGTCGAAGAGTGGCGGACCAACATCGCGGTCAACCTGAAGGGCACCACAACGCGGGCGGCGGAATCACATCTACGCGCGCACATCATTCCGAAGTTGGGCAACTACCACCTGCCCGAGATCATGACGAAGATTGTGCAAGGCTTCGTTGCGTATCTGGCTGGCGGCGGACGCTCACGAAAGACAACGGAAAACGTCTTGCTCACCCTCTCTTCTCTTCTTAGAACGGCACGGTCTTGGGGTTATGCCTGCGGAGATTTCCGCTTCGCAGACCTTACCCTACCGCGAGAAGGGGTAAAAGCAGAGCCGCGGTCCTTCACGGATGATGAGGTGCGGAAGATTATAGCCAATGCGTCGGAGCCGTTGAGCACAATCGTCATGGTTACGGCCGTGCTCGGTTTGCGCATCGGTGAGACTCTTGCGCTGCGCACTTACGACGTGGACTTTGGAAAGCACGTCATCCGCGTGCGCCAAAGTGTTGATGCTGCCACTCGCACGGTCTGCGGTGTGAAATCGAAGGCCAGCAGCGCGGACCTACCGATGTCCAAGGAACTAGAGGCACGGTTGCGAACTCACCTCCAGAGGCACGATCACAAAAATGAGTTGCTCTTTGTCAATCGACGCGGCAGACCATTCTCGGCGAACAAACTGCGGGAGAAGCAACTGCATCCGCTTTTGGGTGCGCTCGGAATCCCCCGCGGGGGATTCCATTCGATGAGACATGGCGCCGCGAGTTCCCTTTTGGACGACGGGGCAACTCCAGCCGTTGTGCAGAAGCAGCTCCGGCATTCAGACGCCCGGATCACGCTCGGAATTTATGGGCATGTTGTCGGGGATGCGCAGCGCAACGCGGTCCAGAATCGCTCGACAAAACTGGTGAACTGAGGGCAATTGTTAGAAAGCGCCGTTTTGTTAGAAAGCGCGGTTGCAAGTCGCTGAAAACAATTTGGTTTGGTAGGGGCGGTGGGGATCGAAAACAATACCGAGCGGAATCTAAAGGACTTAGAAGAAATGCTGGGGAACGCCAAGTCATTGAAAAGGAACAATAGGGAGTGCAAAGAAACCCTTATTGGCCCCTGAATGGCCCCTCGTTTTTCGCGATGCTGAAATTCCGTCGCGGTGTCTTTTCTCGCTGTACAAAAGTCGGCTTCGGCTTCGGATCAAATTTAGCGGCGCGGATGGCAAGCCGACGACCGAACATTCCCGAGAAACAGGATTTCAAACTGGCGACGCCTTTTGCTCGTTCCAATACTTTCGAGCGCTGGTTCGGCATCAACTGCGGAATCTTACTATGCCGCTAGGGCATTCAGCGGCTCGCTAAGGGTCTAACTTTTGCTTGCCGGCACATCAGATAGTCGATGCCGATCAAGATGGCTTCCGCTCGGCCCTCGTAAGCTCCTAGTGCAAACGAAAGGGTAAACGAGTGACCGCTCGGGAATCGCTCACGGGGCCCGACCAGTCCCGCAGTCTAGATCCGTTTGATTGTCGTGAACCAGGCCGGTGCGCCGTGGTCGTGGTATCTCGTCTGAATCCGGTCCGGTTCGATGGCGGCGACATTCTATCCGTTGCTGTGGCTGAACGCCGCTCTCAGATCTTCTTGACGGATGGGGTGCGGGCCAGTCTCGGGACCATCGTCACTGAAGCACAACACATACAGAGTTCCATCGTGCTCGGTCACCGACGCTAGACTCGCCACGTATTGTGTTCACTCGTCGCCGTCGAAGGTGTGGAACACTCCGCAGTCCAGCACCGTCTCAAACATGCGCCCGAAACGCTCCAGCTGGAGCGCGTCGGCCGCAGCGAACTCAACCTCGATCCCACGCTCGTCGGCCTTCTCTCGGGCGATCATTTCGCAAATTTGACCCCAATGTATCTTTTCAATCGCGGCCGCCAAATCCATAAAATCACTTGGGTCGGCGTCGAGCACTCCCTCCGCCGCTTGTGCTCTGAGTGCGGCTGCTACCGCTCCCGGTCGAGCGTTGGTGGTTACTGGTCTCTGCCGATCCTCTCTGCCGGTTCTGCATCTCCGAATTGAGACTCTGGGTAGACATAGTGCTCGGGTTTGTACTCTGCGAGCGTTGCTGGCCACTGGACGAATTCGTTTGTGCGCTTGGTTGACGCTGCTGAGAAAACTGTTTTTGCTGCTGGGCCTGTTGCGCGTTGGCCTGGCTATTTGGATTCTGTTGCTGATAGGTCTGCTTTTGTTGCTGAGCTTTCTGCTGAGCCTGTTGCTGATTCTGAGGCGTACTCTGGGTAGACATAGTGCTCGGGTTTGCACTCTGTGAGCGTTGCTGGCCACTGGACGAATTCGTTTGTGCGCTTGGCGGACGCTGCTGAGAAAACTGTTTTTGCTGCTGGGCCTGTTGTGCGTTGGCCTGGCTATTTGGATTCTGTTGCTGATAGGTCTGCTTTTGTTGCTGAGCTTTCTGCTGGTTCTGAGGCGTATTCACGGTGTTCCAAGAGCCGGAACTGTTGTCATATTTCTGCCAGCCGGAGCCAGTGTTCTTGTAAACGTTTCCATCCTTCCCGGCATACATGTCTCCGCTTGAAGTCTTGCCCACTGCGGCATTGCCGTAGGCTGTGGAAGCCCCGACTGCCTTTCCGCCCTGCGACCCTTGCACGGATGCAACGGTTCCTCGCGCTGTCGAATAGTGCTGCGCGTACGCCGATTTATTTCCATTCGAAATGTAGGATTGCCCCCACTGCGCCGTCGGGCTGGAGCCTTGGCGGGTTGCCGCATAGGTTCCTGTATATGGGTTGTAGGCTTGCCCTGCGCTCCGGCTACCGTACGGAGTTGAAACGGAAGCGCCAGTCTTGTACGTGCCTGTGTACGGATTATACGAAGCCGCCCTGGTTGCTGAACCATAGGGACCGTACGCCGTGGCATAACGACCGTATGAACCGTTCGCGGCGTTGTAATAAGAGCCGTACCCATACGGCACCGGATAGGGGCGATAAACGGGATATCCGTAAGGCGGGCGATAAATATAAGGAGGATAGTAGTACCCGGTTCCGTTGGCGATGACGGCACCAACGGCGACTCCTATGACAAAAGCGCCGAGATACCCGGCCGTGTGACTGGATTGTACGGTTCCACTGGAGGTCGTCGTCTGCGTCACGTAAGTTACGTTGTAAACCGGCGAACTTGGCGGGATCGTGTAGATCACTTGTGGAACGGAACTGGCCGTCGTCCAAGGCCCCTTGGCGTTCGGAGACATGAACCACACACCCTGCAGGCACAAGTAGTAGACATCCCCGACCTTGATCACTTTGTCGGCAGTGTTCTTTGCATAGTAGAGCGAAGTTCCTTCGATGGGAGCGAACTGCGGATCACCGCTGTAGCTCACCTTGGCCTGCGCTGCGGCGGACTTGGGATCAATCTCCATGACCGTGGGGATCTGTGCGATTAATACCGCGTCTTTGGCTTCCTCGGTTCCCGGCACCGAGGACAAAACCGCACTCGCCGGACTGGATAACGGTATCTTGGCGAAGTCGGTCGGCAGTTCCGTGGAAGCGAACGTCCACTCGCCCTGCATATCCCTGGACCGGAACCAGCGGCCCGCGGCCAGATAGTAGTATTCGTTTGTGGGGGTGTAGAGAAAGAACGGACTATCAGTGTTGGTAGCGTAGAGAAGCTGCGTCTGTGGTATTTTTGCGTACACCGGTTTCCCGTCAAACAGAATGACTTCAGCCGGGACGGTGCTGTAAAAAACTTTTGGAATGGGGCCGCTGGGCTGCGCTGACAGCGGTATCGCTTCCTTCAAATCGGTCCATTGTGGATCCTTGGGGAGCTTCTCCATATCCCCCGGTAGCGTTGTCGCAGCGGACCAGGGGCCATGCAGATCAGGGGCCGTCAGCCAACGAGGACCGGCCAGCAGGTAATATTGCGAATTACTGGCATCCAAAAACACTGCCCACTGCGTGTTCACAACGAATTTCAATTTCGTGTCGGGGATTTCCGCCAGAGCAGGTTCACCATCCACTGCCAGAAGGATCGCAGGGCTGTAATTCACGAAGATAGAAGGCGGATCGTTTCTCAGGTTCACCGACTGGACGGATTGGGGCTTGGGCATATAGGCAGCAACCCGTTCGAGGGAGATGTTGACCTCTTCCGGAACAAAGGTCTTTAACAGCTGATCCATCTTTCTGGATGTGACCTCATCGAGCGACGGAAAGTAAGTATTGGTCACCTGAATACCGTAGATGACGACCATGTGGTTGTCGCTGTCGACGTTTGTCGTTCCATTGAACGTTGCAGCGCCAATCATCTGCTTGCCACCCGCGGGGGTCATTTGAAACGCCTGGCGCCAGGTGATATCGGAGAAATCCTTCCAGTCATCCACTTGTGGCTGATACGCGATGACCGTAGCGCCTGGCTTTTCGAGTGTGCGCGGCCAGCCGGGATCCTGCTCAAAGGCTGGACCACTCGCTGCCTGCGCTTCCGAAGGGTTGGTTTTAGCAGTCGACGATGCCCCAGTCTCATTCTTACAGCCAACGGGGATCGTCAGTGCAAGAGCTATGTATCCAAGGAGTGCAAAATACGGGGATTTTGTTTTCATGGTGGTCTCCTTCTGCATCAAAGTCGAAGGATGCTTGCTCGCGCACCAACTATAAGCTCGTCCGGGTGTAGCGCCGAACTTGGCACCGAACTCCTTAGGGTCTGGTCGCCGTTGGTCTGATTCATTCAGGTCGATCCCCTCCGAGTCTGGCGACACGGGTAGGAGCGAGCCAAAGCTAGGAACCGCCAAGTTTCTGGTAGTTGGAATTTGCCGTTGTTACCACCAATTGCTTGGCAGTTGCGTTGAGAACTGTCTGCAGCTCATAGTTCGTGCCATCGGGCAGACTGCCCATCTGCACAGTCAGCGTCACGGCATTTTTCTCCTGACCCATGTAGGTGTTGATGCTCAAGCCGGTGATTTTCTTGGTGGCCGTGTCAAACGTGAGGGTCATCTTGTCTCTGGGCTGGGCATAATCCGCCAGGATCAAATTCATCCCACCGGGTATAGGATTGAAGGAGACTTTGCCTGCCTGGAAGGCTGATTGCATTTTCTGAGGGTCTGGCGGCACGTACATGCTCAGGATGGCCTTCACGTCTTGCATGTAATCTTGTATTTCTCCCTTTTTCTTTTTGATGATTCTTTGTTTGATTCTGCCGCCGCTTGGTTGTTCCTGAATACCGATCTGAGTCTTCTGGATCTTTCCGTCAGGGCCGTACTGGCAAAGGTTCTTCGTCGGAGGCTTTGCGTCACCTTTCAAAGTCAGCTGCGTTGTTTCGATCCACTGATACTGCAGCAGCTTCTGCTTGTTTTCTGCTGCAGCCTGTTTTACGGCTGCAAGTCTCTGCTGAAGTTCAGGATTCTGAGAAATTGCCGGGCGAGCAACTACAAGCGCTACCGCACCGATCATCGTGAGGCGCTTACTTATCTGAAGCAGGGTACCGGTGAGAAATCGCTTCCTGCTGCTAATTGGTTTCCTCCGATCTATTAGGACCTCCACTAGAAAGTAGAGCGACCCAGCCCTGCCAGGAACTGTCAAAAGTGACAATGCTTTTTATCCGGAGGAGTGGCGGGTTCTTGTCGTCGGCCTTAAAAGGAGCACCCTACACGCTGTGCCTACGCTGCCGACACCGATTACCACTCGAAATGGCGAATTCGAGGAAGGTTAAGCCGTGGAATACCCGCGGCTTGAACTCAAAAACGGTCGAGGACCACACGCGTCTTTTCTTAGCCGGTAAGCGCCGCTTCCACATTCCTGCTTGTAAGAACTGACAGTTACATAGTCCGGCGATGTCCACTAGTTTCGGTGGTGAAACGGAGAGTTATCTGCTGGGATGAGTGCTCGCCATTGCCCCACGACCTTGAAGTCGCTTGTCAACCATCAAGAGTCAATGGGGAGAAGAACGGGTCGGAGACCCAAAGAGTCAGGTTCCAGCCGCACGGGCTGGTTAGAGTCAAAAGGGGACTCCTGCAATCCTAGAAGTGGCTGAGAGTCATCCATAGGAGAAAAACCATGACACGCTTTTTCACGGTGGTATTGGCTGGACTGCTGGGCGCGACGTGTGCTGCCAACAAGGCAGAGGCCCAAAGCAGCGCGCCCGTGGACCGTACCGTGCTGCCCGTCCCTGAGCCTAAGTATCCGCCAATCACCGAGCTTGATGCGCGCAATGCCAAAGCGCCGCCCCGGTTCCAGGTGAAGGCGCCGAAAGGTGCACCCAACGTGGTGGTCATCCTTCTCGACAACTTCGGCTTCGGCGACCCAGATACGTTCGGAGGGCCAATCCAGATGCCGACGCTGGACCGCCTCGCGCAGACCGGGCTGCGCTACAACAATTTCAAAGTGCCCCCGTTGTGTTCCCCCAGCCGCATGGCCCTGCTTACGGGCCGCAACAGCCATAGCGCAAACTTCGGCGTGATCTCAGAAATTGCCACCGCCTTCCCAGGGTACACCGCGATGCGTCCGAGCAGCGTCACGATGCTGCCGGAGATCTTGCGGCTCAACGGCTACAGCACAGCCATGTTCGGCAAGTGTCACGAGCTGGGGCCCTGGGAATCCAGCGTTGTCGGACCGTTCGACCGTTGGCCGTTGCATAGCGGGTTTGAGCGGTTCTACGGCTTTATGGCCGGCGAAGCTGACCTCTTTCATCCGGTCATTTACGACAACATGAACAGGGTAGATCTGCACCCCGACCCCGATTACTACGCCAGCACCGACATCACCGACAAGGCCATCGACTGGGTGCGTTCCCAGAAGTCGCTGGCTCCCGACAAGCCATTTTTCGTCTACTACTCCGCCATTGGCACCCACAGCCCGTTCCAAGTGCCCGAGAAGTGGCGCGACAAATACAAGGGAAAGTTCGACCAGGGCTGGGACCAGGTGCGGAAGGAAACGCTAGCCCGCCAGATCAAAATGGGGGTCGTGCCCCCGGGCACCGATCTCGCACCCAAGCCGCCGGGAATCCAGGAATGGGACAAGTTGACCCCTGACGAGAAGAAAGTTTTTGCCAGGTACATGGAAATCTATGCCGCCTTTGCCGAAGTAACCGACCACGAAATCGGGCGGTTCGTCGACAGCATCCAAGACCTAGGCGAAATGGACAACACCCTGATCATCTATATCACGGGCGACAACGGCTCGGTTTTCCAGGGTGGCCTCAATGGCGCCTTTAATGTGCTGTCCGTGTTCAACGGGCTGCCAGAACCCCTTGACATTGCGCTGAAGCACTTTGACGAAATTGGCGGGCCGAAATCCCACATTTTGTATAACAATGGCTGGGCCTTCGCCGGTGCCACGCCCTTTGCTTGGGGCCATCAGGTGGCTTCCTACGGCGGCATCTGCCAGCCCATTGTGGTTCATTGGCCGAAGGGCATTAAAGAGAAGGGCGGCCTGCGTACGCAGTGGTACCACATGATTGACATCGCCCCAACGGTGTTAGAGGCAGCAGGGCTGCCCCAGCCGGGGGTCGTCTATGGTGTCCGGCAGAAGCCCATCGAAGGCGTGAGCATGCTCGACACCTTTAATAACGCCGAGGCGAGATCGCGCCGCACCACGCAATATTTCGAGATG
The DNA here is from genome assembly GCA_963833345.1 of uncultured Acidobacteriota bacterium. Taxonomy (GTDB): domain Bacteria; phylum Acidobacteriota; class Terriglobia; order Acidiferrales; family UBA7541; genus Acidiferrum. The sequence continues at coordinate 1,529,075 of CAWHXI010000002.1, forward strand.
GCAGGCAACCGGGGCATCTACCAGGACGGCTGGTTCGCCACCACGGTGCACCGTCCGCCGTGGGAGGCCAAGTCGCGGGCCACGTTTGCTAACGACAAGTGGGAGCTTTACGACGTAGAGAAAGATTTCAGTTGCGCGCATGACCTTGCCGCGAAGTACCCCGACAAGCTTGAGAAGCTAAAGGGAGTTTTCCTGGAGGAAGCCGTCAAGTACAACGTGCTGCCGCTTGATGACCGCTCCTGGGAGCGCTTCAACCCTGCCATGGCCGGCCGTCCGGATCTTATGGAAGGTCGCACCGAGATGACGGTCTATGAAGGCATGAAGGGAATACCCGAGAATGGCTTCATCAACATCAAGAACCACTCCTTCGTGATCACGGCCGACATCGAGGTCCCTGAGGCCGGCGCCGAGGGCGTGGTACTCGCCCAAGGCGGAGAACTGGGCGGCTGGAGCCTCTACGTCAAGGACGGCACACCCAGGTTTGCCTACAATTTTCTCGGTCGCGAGACCTACAAGATCGCTGGCCCCGCTCGCCTGCCTGTCGGCCACGTGACGCTTCGCTTCGAGTTTGCTTACGACGGAGGCAAGCCGGGCGCGGGGGGCAACGGTTTGATCTTCGTCAACGGTGAAAGGGTCGCCGCAGGACGGATCGAGCACACTCACCCGAATGCGTTTGGCACGGAAACGACGGACGTCGGCGAGAACCTCTACACGGTCGTGACCGATGACTACAGGGTGGGGGATAACAAGTTCACCGGCAAGATTAACCACGTGACCATCCAGGTTGGCAAATCTAACCTCAGCGAGGAGGCACGGAAGGCTAACGTAGATTTGAGCATCAAGGAATTGCTAGATCTGGACTACTAGCCCGAATTTCTCATACTAAATTGAAAAAGGCTGTTGCTTCATGGCATAACTCTTTTGCCTAGAAAGATTCTGCCAAGAAGGAGCAACAGCCTTATGACCACAGAGTGTAACCAGTTTGTCTTCGGATTTCATTCCCAAAAGCGACGCGAGATTCGGGCGCAGTTCGACGGCGGAGCGATCACCAGCGACGGCGGTGGACTGCTCTTGCGGGAGGTCGAGAAACGGGTCCGGATTCTGCGCCAGTTTGCCGCCTGCTTCACGGATTATCGGGATCCCGAACTGATCGAACATACGGTGGAGGAGTTGGTGGCCCAGAGAGTCTATGGTCTGGCTCTGGGATACGAAGATCTGAACGATCACGAGGAGTTGCGGAACGATCCCTTGCTGGCGGTGTTGGTCGAGAAGGGGGATCCCGGCAGCCAAGTCTTAGCCGGAAAGAGCACCTTGAATCGGCTGGAACTGACCAAAGAGACGGCCAGTCGGAAGGAGCGCTACAAGAAGATCGCGCTGGATCACGGAGCCGTGGACCGGCTGCTAGTGGATATTTTCCTGCAAGTCCACCGGGAAGCGCCGAAGGAAATAATTCTGGACCTGGATGCTACCGATGATCCTTTGCACGGAAACCAGGAGGGTCGTTTTTTTCATGGTTATTACCGTCACTATTGCTATCTGCCGTTGTACATCTTCTGCGGGGAGTTCTTGCTGTGTGCGCGGTTGCGCTCATCGAACATCGATGCGTCGGCGGGAAGTGTAGAGGAGCTGCAGCGCATCGTGGCCCAGATTCGTTCCGCGTGGCCCCAGGTAGGTATTTTGGTGCGCGGGGACTGCGGGTTTTGTCGCGAAGAGCTGATGGCTTGGTGTGAAACGAATCGCGTAGAGTATCTGCTGGGGCTAGCGAAAAACGAGCGTCTGAAGGTGGAGATCAAGAAGGAGATGGAGGAAGCCAAAGGACGCTACCAAGAGACGGGACGCGCCGCCCGGTTGTTCAAAGAGTTTGTCTACCAGACGCGGGAGAGTTGGAATCGGGCGCGACGGGTGGTGGCCAAGGCCGAGCATCTGGAGAAAGGAGAGAACCCGCGGTTCGTGGTGACCTCTCTGAACGGAGAAGCCTGGCCGGCGCAGGCTTTGTATGAAGAGCACTACTGTGGAAGAGGAGACATGGAGAATCGGATTAAAGAACAACTGATGTTGTTCAGCGACCGGACCAGCACGCATTACCTGCGCAGCAATCAATTGCGCTTGTACTTCTCTTCGATGGCCTACGTGTTGTTGCAAATGCTGCGGCGACTGGGACTGCCGGGAACGGAGTTGGCCAAAGCCCAGTGCTCCACGATTCGACTGAAGTTATTGAAGATCGGCGCGCTGATCCGCATCACCGTGCGGAAGGTGTGGATTTCGCTGGCCGGTGGGTATCCCCACGTCGAGCTCTTCCGGCAAATCCATGAAAAGCTGTGCGCCGTGCCGCTAAAGCATTGAAAAAGAAAGATCCCGAACAACTTTTTCTTGGCTTCTGTCGACCGGTGGTAAGGTATGCGCCGAAACCGCTTCGGAGAGAGAAAAACTCTCACGCCAAGCGAAAACGGATTAGCTACACGACAGCGCCCTGCGAAACCATCTAGCGATTTCCAAATTGAACAAACTTCAGTCCTCTTCTGCCAAGCTGTGAGAGATGAGGGCTAGTCCGTGCCGTTGAGGAAACGGTGTACCAGGGTCGGGTCATTGGTTTGGGTGGTCCTCTTTTGTGCGGGCGGCGACGCAGTTTGAGCAGTTGCGGCTACAGGCACCAGCGAAAGTGCGAACAACAATATCAGTAATGTTTCTACAAGAATCTTGAGTCGGGTTTTCATGACATCCTCAAAAGACTGGCTTGAATACTTGATTCCGATCCCTCATGGGATCATCCCGCATTCGAACATCTTGTTCGCGATGGGAGCTGCAACCTTGTCGATGAATATGGTGCGCATCTCCGGATTGCTCTTAAGAAATGCGATGGCTTTTTGTTCTTCGGCGCTTGGCGGAGCCTTTGTGTTTTTCTTCACCCACAACTGCTCGCATGTAGATGTCTGATACTTCTGGATCACCTTATTGGCGACCATATCTAAGATCGGGTACTGCTGCGGTGCCTGAGCTTGTGTTTTGTTTGAATACACACCCCAGGCCAACGGTAAAAGCAGCGCGAGAGACACTGTAAGAACCCTTAAAGATTTGTTCATTGCATTCCCTCCATTTTTCATCGTCCTACGGTCCGCCTCTCGAAGATGAGGCCAAGGTCAAAACAGAAACGTCATTTGGATGCGACATCACGACTCCACTCTTCAGCCGAAAGCTGTTCTGATTGTTGTTGTTGCAGACTGATAGGGGGCAGTCGTTGCCGAAGCGGGTGTAGAGATATTCGAGCTGCACGGGCCGGAAAGCAAATATCTTTGACAGCTTGATGTCAAGACCCTCACCTACCGTCATGGCGAAAGCAGTCTTGGAGGCCCCGAGTGCGTCTTGTACGGGGCTCGCTAGCTCGATTAAAGTAGTGGTTCGCCGTAACGACCACAACCGACAAAACTGACAGTGGTACGGAGGAATGGTCTTGCGCCTCGGAATGCATCCCAGCACAACCATTCGCGACGAGACTTCGCTCGGCACACCGCGCAGATAAAAGAATTCCTTGAGCAAGAACCCTGTATCCATCAGATAATAGAAGCATTCGGTTTAGGGGACTCTCGATTCCTCAGGTAACGATCAAGACGGGCCTCGCGACTCCGGACGGGCGCGAAGAACAAATAACGGAATACCTGCGTGACAAACCGGGCTGTCCTAACATTGCTACCCAAGCGCTCGGATCTGTAAGAGAGGTCGGCGTTGTGTCAGCCGTTTGCGACTAGCACCCGCCCAGACCTCGGTCTTAACAACCGCTTCTCCAACCGAACCAATGAGCGAGCTCGCTTCTCGCTCACCGGTCAAGTCGCCTTGCTGCCCAAAACATCGTCACGGAGACCATCTGTACATTCTGACAGTTACGTCGCTGAGGCGGGAGTCGTAGGTTGATAAGTCCCAGACGACTGTGTGCTCTTCCGTCCATCGTCGCGAGAACATCGCAAATTTCCAAAAGAAGGAAGCCTTCGATGAGCGACCAAGACAAGACTCACCGAACAGTTCTCCCCATTCCCGATCAACCGCGCCCGGCCTCGTCACCTATGGAGAGTGGACGAAAGAATGAAGTAAAAGGCCAAAGTAGGCTTATGCTCGCGGCACTGATAAGCGGGTTCCTGGCAATTGTGCTGCCTGGCGCCGTCGCTTCGGCGTTGGCGCAAAACGTTGAGAATCCCCCAACGCGGTCCATCAAAATCTCAACCAAAGAGATTACTGATCCCGACGTAGCGGTGTCGCCCGACGGACGTTGGTTGGTTTTTACCGCGCTGGGCCACCTGTTTCAGTTGCCGACAACAGGTGGTGAAGCGAAGCAACTGACTACCGGTCCTTACTACGATTCGGCACCAGCGATCTCGCCCGACGGAACGCGAGTGGCTTTCATATCCGACCGCAAAGTGAGCAGCGAGGGCAGCGTCTTTATGCTTGATCTCGCGAGCGGTCAGATTCGCCAGCTCGCCGACGAGGCCTGGGCTGACCGACCAGTCTGGTCGCCGGACGGCAAGAGCCTAGCCTTCCTGAGTTATCAGGTGGTTGGTCCGGCGGGCAACTATCGGTTCGTCGGCCCGATGTCGATGAAGACCCAAGTTCGAAGGATCGGGCTCGCTGACAGCAAGCTGGAAACTTTGACCGAGCCCGGATTTGTGCACGCCGTCGCTTTTCTCGCGGATGGGCGGCCCGTGTGGTCGGTTGTAGCGACGGAGACCAAAGAGGCGCCCACTACGAGCCAACTTGAGGTGTTGAACCAGAAGGGCGGCGTAACGACTGGGCTAACGGTTGAAGGCGTAGTGGACCACATTGCGGCTGAGCCCGGAAATCCTCGTGGTGTCTATCTACGGCTGTACAAGTCCGCGTCACCCATGGCAGGGATTGTCCCGCAGCCCGAACGCTTCGCTTACGTCACGCTCCCCGACGGCGGCCAGGCCACAGTCAAAGGACTGCTGGACCGTCCAACAGACTTGACGCAAACAGTTGAGAGCCGCGGCCCAGATACGCGCGTCTATGTGGCGCAGCTTGCAAATCCGCAACCGCGCGCGGCGTTTGGCGCCGCCAAGGGCGCGATCTACTTTGGTGAAAGAGGCAAGCTCTGGCGCATGGATGCTGAGACGGGCAAACGCGACGAGGTGACGTTCTCCGCAGACATCGCCTTTGAGTTCTACCCTGGTTCGCCGCCACCGGTGTATTCCGAAAAGCGGGCCGCGTCCCCCACAGGCATTTTGACTCCGCGTCTCACTCCCGATGCTAAAAGCGTGATCTTCACCGCCGCTGGCTATCTCTGGCGACAGTCGATTTCAGGAGGCGCGGCCCAGCGACCGCTCGACACTAGCGGCTTTGAGTGGGGCCCTGCGGCGCTCTCCCCCGACGGCAGAAGGCTCGCCTATCAACTGAGCGAAGGGGATACGCAGCAACTTAGGATCGTGGACCTTGCGACCGGCCAAAGCTCCACCTTGATATCGGAAAATCGCACCGGGCGCTACGAGCCTGCCTGGAGCCCCGATGGCACGAAGCTCGTTTACACGCACTTCGAGCCCCCGGCAGGCCCCCTTAAGCCGAAGGTGCCCTGCGTCTACCTAGCCGATCTCTTGAGCGGCAAGCGGCAGAAGCTTGTTGACGGCTCGCCCCGCTGGCAGCCAGCCGCCCAGTTTTCCGGCGATGGCAAGTGGGTGTACTTCACTGCTAACGGACAAGTGCATCGCTACCCGACCGAGACACTCGGCGCCAGCGAACCGATCACCGCGTTTACAGCCTTTGAGGGGAACGGGCAGGTTTCTCCAGACGGGAAGTGGCTTGCGTTCCGTCGCAACGACGAGATCTGGATAGCGCCGCTCAGCTCGCAACCGATAAAGGAAGATAGCTCGTTCCCCTTCTCCCCTTTGGGCGGGCACGATTTCAGCTTCACGCCTGACAGTACCTCGCTCATCTACTCGACGGGGGCCGACGTGTGGCTCCATCCACTCAAGGGTGGCGCACCGAGACAAGTCCCTATCCAGCTCAAATTGACGACAGAACCTCCGCCACCTCTACTGCTCCGCAACGTGCGCATTCTCGATTTCAAGGCCGGTGGTTTCACTGAGGGCACGTCGCTCCTGATCGAGGACGGCCGGATCAAGTGGATCGGAACCGAGGCGAGTCATACGCTACCGGGAAACTTGAAAGTAGTGGACGGAGGCGGGCGGTTCGCCATTCCGGGCCTGTTCGACATGCACACGCACACCGCAACTCCCATCCATTCCCAGTCGGCCCGTGATGTCAGCCAGATGGATCTTTGGATCGCGTACGGCGTGACCTCAGTGGCAGACATGGGCAGCGACATCGGCACGCTCAAGGCCTGGGCGGATCGCCGGAATGGTTTCGGGGCGCCCGTACCACGGGTGTTCTCCTACGGCAGCATGATTGAGGGAATGCCCTTCATTTGGGGCGGCTCGGTCTTTGGCACCTCAGATGAGCAAATGCGAGAAATCGTTGACTTGGAGAAAAAAGAGGGCGTGGTCGGTGTGAAGTCTTATTTCACGTTGTCGTGGCCGCTCCACGGTGCCGTTGCTTCTGAGGCGTTGAAGCAGGGGTTGCCTGTGTCGGCTCACGGTCTTTTCCGTGAGGAGATTATCAGGGGGGCCCTCATCGGCCACGCGATGAAGGCACACATGCTCCCCGTTAACGTGTACTACGATGATCTCCTGCAACTCCTCACCGCAACCGGGACCTATTGGACCCCAACACTTGCGGTCGAATTTGGGCTTATTCCGGAAGGGTCACCGCTTCGGACAGCTATGATTGGGCAGCTGAAGCGTGCTTATCAAGCGGGCGTACCTCTGCTTGCGGGCACCGATTCGCTCAATCCCAAAGACAACTACGGCCAAGCGCTGCATGCCGAACTCCAGTATTTCGTGCGAGCTGGCATTCCACCGATCGAGGTGCTGCGTATGGCCACTCAGCGCAGCGCTTCGGCGGTGGGCGCGGGGGATCTGTTGGGCAGCTTGGAGCCCGGCAAACTCGCTGATGTGGTGCTTCTCGACGCGAACCCTCTAGATGACATTGAGAACGCACTGACCACCTGGCGGGTTGTCGCGGGCGGGAGGGTGTTCGCCGAGCCTCAGCTCACCACAACCGACGAAGAAGTGCACGACCCTGCGGAGGTGCATTGAGGTGAACTAGCGACGTCGAACCGCTACAGCCGAAACTCACATTCCAGCTTCGGGCCAAGTTCTCAAGCTCTCCATCCCAAAAGCAGCGCCGGTCTCTGCGGTTCGTCACTGCGCGCGGCTTGGACGGGATAGAAGCGCGATCTGAATTCGCACCCCGCTCCGATTTCGACACTGTTCGCCGCTCGCCTAGAGCTGTCCCCCAGCAAAGTTCAAATCGAAGACGTGGAAATCCACCCTACCAGGTAGAGTACAATCCCCTGATGGGGCCAGGGGTGAAGCGACGATGAGTGCAATCACTATCTCTTTTATGGTGTTCGCAATCGTCTTCGGTGGCGCGATTTTCGGTATGCTCTTACGCGCCCTTTTGCCGCAACAACATCTGAGTGCTGAATCAAAAGATGTCGTGAAGATGGGGATGGCGCTGGTCGCCACAATGAGTGCCCTTGTTCTGGGCCTATTGGTCTCCTCGGCAAAAAATTCCTACGATGTGCAGAACACCGAACTGACGGAAATGTCGGCCAAGGTCGTTCTGCTGGATCGTATTCTCGCTCATTACGGGGTGGAGACGAACGAATCGCGGGACCTACTTCGTGCATCCGTCGTCCGTATTCTGGGTAATTTGTCATCGAAAGAGTCTCAACGCACTTTCCAAACGGAAGCGCCGCATGTCGATTCCGAGGTTGTTTTTGACAAAATACAGGCGCTCTCTCCAAAGGACGAAAGTCAAGGGGCGATCAAGACGCAAGCACTTACTCTTATGCTGAGTCTTGGAGAAACGCGTTGGTTGCAGTATGCGCAAGGAGCCAATTCAGTGACCATGCCATTGTTGGTCATTTTGGTTTTCTGGTTGTCCACGCTTTTCATCAGCTTCGGACTCTTTGCTCCTGCCAATGGGACCGTGGTCGGAAGTTTATTGGTCTCCGCGCTGTGTGTTTCCGGCGCGATTTTCTTGATCTTGGAGCTATACGCCCCTTACGCGGGACTTATAACAGTTTCCGTCGGCCCGCTGCGTGCTGCTCTCACTCAGCTTGGCAAATAGGCGAAACCGGACAATGGGATCTGGTCCGACTTCTCCGGTAATCGCGTTACCGGACCTAGATATCGGTGCGGACCAGTTCTTAGGCCCAACGGCTTCGCGTGTTGCACGTGTCTTCAGAAAGCTTCGTCTGGCCCATCACAGCTACTGCAGGACCCATGCAACATCGCTACACGCCCCTTCTTCTTTAACTGTCTGTCACTGGGATTCGACCTGGATGTCGCTGATACTTAGGCTTTTCGCCTGCGATGACATTTTCCTGAGCTACAAATTGGAGTATGCCTAGCGGCCAGGGCTAAGGTCTCGTTCGATTGTTCGCTCCCTCTCCAGAGTTGGAGAGGAGGTTGGCTCGCGCTTTTGAGCGACCCGTGGTTCTGCTGCGCGTGTGGACTCCAATGCTGATCTGCGTGCAACATCGCGGCCGAGGCCTTCCGCAAGGGCGGTTTTATCGTTGGTGTAGATTTGCGCGTCGTAGCGGCCACGCGATACCGCAACATATGCCAAGCGACGATTGACGAGCTTATCTCCACCCTGCTCGGTGTCCACGTGGATGAGTACGCGGTCAGCAGTCTGCCCTTGGCTGCTGTGACTCGTCACCGCATAGCCGTGGTCGAGATGCGAATGCTCCCGAATGTTGAATGCGATCGTGCGACCCGCGTCCAGACGGATCTGGAGGTTGCCACCAGCCTCGACGTTCTCGATAGTGCCCAGCTCACGGTTGGCGACATGCTGCTTTCGATTCGGTGCGGTGAACTGTATGCGGTCGCCTTCACTGAATGCCCGATTTGTCTCTCGATACAACGTCACACCTTGTAAACGGCGAGGGTCGTAAGTCAGACGTTGGCCATTCGCCCGCTCAACCGTAACGCGATTCTGTTTCTCGTCAACGCCTTCAACTCGCGCGTACTCTCCTGGCGCGATGCCGAACGCTTTGCTGCCCTTGGCGTACCGCACCACATTGCCGGGTTCGTATTGGGCTGCCCACTGGCGGTCGGCTCCAGTGACCTCCTGCCGGGCGACTAACACCCTCATCTTGTGTTCGAGGTACGGCATCTGGTCCGTATCCTGCATGGCATAGTGGATCGCTTCGTTGATAGCCATCCGCGACTGGTTGTCGGGCGACACGACGAGCGTGCCTTTGGGCTGCTTCGCATATTCATGCGCGATCACAGCGATACGCTCGTCCCGATCGAAGATCTCATGCACGCGGCCGTCGGCATTGAGTTTTTCCATCGCCTCATTGACGTGGCCTCGCGAGAGCTTTTCTACAACCTCTTTGAGTGCCGGATCTTTCTGCCGAACGATCTCGTCCAGTCGAGCCGTCTGGATTCCGGCTTCCTGCAACTGCTGATAAGGTTTGCCCGCTTCGACGGCCTGATGCTGGCGTGTGTCGCCAACAAGCAACACGCGATCGTCTTTCTGCAGCCGGTGGAGGAATTTGTTCATTTGCCTCGTACTCGCCAAGCTCGATTCGTCCAGGATGTAAAGCCGTTTCCGTTCATCGTGTCCCTCATAGCTTTGGGCAAGATACCGTTGCAGCGTGTTGGATCTGATTCCACTTTCTTCTAATTTCTGCGCAGCACGAGAGGTGGGCGCTAACCCCTTGACGACGTAGTTCTCTCGTTCGGCGGCTTCGCGGATCGCCGCAAGAGATGTAGTCTTGCCCGCGCCTGCCACGCCTTCGAGCGCCGACATTTGATCGCGACTCGACAAGATCTGTTCTACGGCCCGGTGTTGCTTATCGCTCAGATGGCCATGGGCTTCCCGTATAGCCAAGCGAGTTCCAAAACTTACTAGCGCTGCATGCCGATCTTGTCCGGCGCGCATGGCATTGATCGTGTCGCGTTCGTACCCGATCATCTCAGCGGTCGTAAACTCCCGGTCGGGCGAGTTGCCTTGCTTTTCTACTTCAACGAGCTCACCTGATTCGATGCGCTCTTCGAAATTCGCTTTCACCTGGGCCAGCGTCGCTCCACCCATGGAGCGTCTGAGCGCATCCGTCAACAGGGCTCGCTCATCGGCTACGGCATCGCGTTCGAAGTTTCGTTCTTTGGCGAAGGTCACAGCCGAGAGAGCAATATTCTTTCCCGCGCCCTGGCCAAGGTCACGCGCTCTTTCTTTGGCCTCCGCCTTCACGTGCTCAGGCTGGTCACCAAACTCAATTGCCATGTCCTTGTGCCTCTGCTTCATCTCTTCATGCGAGAGCCCGATCTTTGCCTCGCGCGTGTGATGGGCGGCGATCTGCGCAGCGGCTGCGCCGCTCTGATTCTCCATTGCCAGATGCTCTTTGATCTGTTTCCGGCGTGGGCTCGAAGCTTCGAGATACTCGCGGCTATACCCCTTGATTTCCGGTTGACCGCTCTTGCCTTGCTCGATCTCGTAACCCAACCCTTGCAGACGGTGCGCCAGTTCCGAGCGATACACGGCGGTGGCATACTGCTGCGTGCGATACAGTTCCTGTGGTTGAAGTGGCCGTGTTTCTCCATTGGCCGTTTCTGTCAGATTGAAGAAGACCACGTGCGTGTGAAGCTGCGGGGCTGCATAACCGTTTACGGGTCTCGCGCTGTCGTGCTCGAATTTTGCGGCAACCCAATTTCCGGTTGTCTCCGGCGGGAGATTTCCTCCAAGCCGGGCCTGGACGTATCGCTCCATCTCGTCCAGCGCAACTCCGACACTGGCTCGATGGACCTCCTGCACGCGTTCATCGCCGGCCACAAGCGCCGTCAGCGATATGCTTTTCGGTGCGGAGAAGATGGCATCCCAGCCTGCACGGTGCTCCATCGCCTTGACCGTTTTGCCTTGCTCGTTCACATATTCACGCGCCGTCTGATAGCGAACTAACTGCTCGCCGCTGACCGGATGCTGGCCGTCGCTGAGCCGCCGAAATTGTTCCGCTTGGACGCCACCAAGCAAGCCCCACTTCTCGGCCAATTTCCCGTGCCACTCACCGCGTATCCGGTCGCCTTCGCTGTAGTAGTTCTCCTGCGCGTTGCTGAACTCCTCCTGATGATAAGAACGCGCTTGGCCTGCACTGAGTGGCTTGGAAATGGTAAGCATGTTCTCTTATTCGAAAAAGCGCCTCTTCGTGGGTGTACCAGCGTGCTCGAAATCTGGTTCCTGACTTGGCGCTGGCTCTTGTGACGCTGATTCCTGTCGCGTGGTGCTCGCTGGGGAACCACGATCTATTACCGCATTAGGGGCCGCTCTCTTAACTGGTTCTTGAGGCGCGGGCTCGACCGGCACCAGGACGGGGGGATTCTCTTTGCGTGGTGGAACAGGGAGCTTCTTGTGAAGGGTGAACAGTCTGTCCAGCATCGTTAGCGATTGGAACGGTTGAGGAATTTCCAACCGAGTCCCACGCTCGCAAGGCCGCCCTGTCTTGGTTATTTTCGATGAACGCAGAAACGTCAAATGGAACAACTGTTTCGTTCGGCGCAGTCATTCGCCGGTACTTGTCGGAAGAAATCCCTGAAAGAAATTCAACTGCATCACGGTACCGGTGCTGGCTGAAAAACCATGTTGAGCAGAAATGGCGGGACTATCCCATCGAGCAGATCAAACCCCTGCTCGTCGAAGATTGGCTCAAGAGGCTCAATTTAGCGCCGAAAAGCAAGTCTCACCTCAAAAACCTAATGCGCGTGTTGTTTAACGCAGCGATGCGCTGGGAGTTGATTCCCTATCAGCACAACCCCATGAGCCTCGTCCGCGTGAAAGACAGTTCGAAAAGACAGCGAGAACCAAAGGCACTTTCAGTGGACGAGTTTCGAAAAGTGCTTGAGAGCATTCCCGAACCTTTCCGAACGATGTGCATTGTGGCGATGTGTTTGGGACTACGAGTAAGCGAGATCCTCGGTTTGAGATGGCATGACATCGATTGGGAAGGTCTGCGCTTGGCGGTACGACAAGCTTACGTCTACGGGATACAAGGCGACGTAAAAACGCAAGCCTCGCATAGATGGATGCCTCTTGACCGTTCGCTCGCAGAGAAGCTTCGTCAACATAAGGCGCAGCTGGCTCCGCTGGCGAAGTCTGAGGACTGGGTATTCGCCAACCCGGAAACAGGAAAGCCGTATTGGCCAGGTCGAATTCAGGAGAACTGGCTCGTCCCTGCTGCAGAAAAAGCGGGGATAGGCCGGATCGGCTGGCACACGTTCCGACACAGCCATTCAACGTTACTTCATGCGCTAGGTGTCGATCTCAGGGTGCAGCAGGAACTCTTGCGACATGCAGATGTTCGAACGACTATGAATATCTACACGCAGGCCGTTCCTTCCGCTCTGCGAGAAGCGAACAGCAAAGTGGTTCGCTTAGTACTCCCCGCGCAAGTCGCCTGACGTTAATGGCCCCTCGTGGCCCCTCGAAAAGTCACAAATCATTATTTATGAAGGAGATGTTGGTAGGGGCGGTGGGGATCGAAACTGCATCCCTCACTTCTAAGTCTCGTCAGCGGAAGGCGTTACCGGCCGCTCCCCATCCCAAGTGTTAGAACTGTTAGAAACGCGAATTGCACCAACATTCCGGTACGCGGCTGGAATTATTCTTCGGCGAAGAAGCTTCCCATGCTTCGGACGTGGGTTCGATTCCCCATCGCCCGCTCCAGAATTAGAAGGTCGTGTCAGCGGTTTGTTCTTAACTCTTCATGACAGCCGTGTAATACCAGGGAAGACGTCAAACCCTGAATCGAAGGTCATGATTTGCTCGATTCCATGGTGTTGCATGACGGCGATATGCACCGCATCGCGCGCAGACAGCTGCCGATACCCCAAGACAATTTGTTTCGCACGCTCCGCGATGGACCGATCAACAGCCAGCACCTGATCCACGATGCCCATCAGAGCGTCGAACGCAGGCTGGATTGCGTCGCGGCGGTCGATAGCGGCGTAACGGTGCAAAATTTCCTGGAGAACCTCGGCGTCCGTAACCAGGCTCTGGCGCTCGCTGACCACCTTTTCGAGCAATCGTCGCGCGTCGCTCTTGTGAGCATGAGGAGCGCCAACCAAATACATGGGAATATTCGAGTCGACCAGAATCACGGATGCGCGCCCGTTCCGTATCCCCTCTCGATCTCGGCGAGCATGTCGTCGACATCACTCACGGGATAGTCATGTTGCGCTGCCGCGCGGATGATTTCGAGCTTCTTGCTTACGCTGCCGACAGGCTCGCGGCGGCGGGCTAGGTCCAGCGCTTGCCGAACCCACTCGGCGATCGACATATGGCGTGAACGCGCGGCGCGCTGAATCTCTCGGTATTCCGGATCCTTCATGATCACTTGCAGCCGTTTAGCCATAGGAGGAGTTTATCTGACTCATCACCATGAGTCAACAGGTCACTCAAATTATCCTAGCTGTCATCAAAGCGGTTACAATCAGTAACTGCTTTCCGTTTCCATCTAGGTTCCAATTAAGGCCGTCATTCGGAAAGCTAAGTGCCTCCAGATCAATCGTTTTCAGAGTTTTGTTTTAAACTTCCCAAGCTTCGGACGTGAGTTCGATTCCCCATCGCCCGCTCCATAAGTCTCGATGATTCAATTGCCTTTATGCGGCTGAGTCGCTGAAAATGCTCCTACAAACGGCCGATTTTGGACGCTAGATGGACGCCGGTCCTGCCAATTGGACGCTGGGAAATTATCGTAGATTCCACATGATGTCCGTTAAAGTGAGTTAACTAAAGTTAGGGAAGTTTCGAGGGGCTCGGGCATTATTCAGAGCTCATCTTCGATGTTGATCTGATCTCGATCCAAACGGGACAGCTAATTTCACTCGTACGCGGGCATTTTGACGAACCGGGCAGTGTCTTTGTTTTTCGCCCACCACGCTTGCCATTTGTGAAGATTCCCAGCGGTTGGATCCGCGTTGGGTGACAAGGGAGGGTCTTGCACCATCTGCGACAAGGATTTGAACAGAGCCTGATTGAACATGGCATAAGCGGGATTAACGCTTGCCTCCAGTAGTGCAGACACTGCTTTTTTGCCGCCAATAACTTGCATCTTGAGGATCGCTGTTTGAAAGGCGTTGGTCTGCAGTTCGTGAACGACGATCGCAAACTCGTTGGCATCGCCCAATTCCGCCAGCGCTGTTTCCACATAGTCGTGTCGTAGCCAAATGAACGGTGCTTTCGTTCCAACGTAGCCGCCATATGGATAACCCATGGTTCCCAGCTTCTTGATCTCCGGCACGGTTCGCTGATCGTCTGTGGCCCCGAGGTCGACAATCGCCATATCGAAGCCCCATTCAACTTTTCGTCCCAGGCACTGCATGTACGGATCTTGAAATTCTCCACTGATCGAAAACGGAATGGGCTTTGCCTGCTTCCACCAGTTCACCCAATCCTCATGAGAGCCCCTATATTTGCCATTGGTCTTGATCGGCGCGTTTTCCACGACATCCGCGATCGCCTTGAATATTTGGGGAACATAGTCGTAGCACGCATCGGTCGCGCATCCCAGCATGATCGGGCCTGGATGCGCATCCAGGAAAGCCAAGATCATCGAGATGGATCTTGGGTTGTTGACGATGAGGAGCTTGTTGATCGCCCATACCGAGTAGCGAAATCCGTTTCCATTGAGTTCGCTCTCGAGCTCCGCAAGAGTGCGCTCGTCTCCGAGCTTCGCCAAACTGGCTTGGGCTGCCCCGCCGACAGTCTCAGGGGACATCTCTGGTATGGAAAGCTTCCGCAGCGTGGGAACCACAGCCTGCCCGGCGATCGCCGCCGACCTGAAAATCACGTTGGGGTCCTTCGTTGCTTCCATCCGCGCCGTCAATCCAGCAACGTCAATCGGACCGCGAGGGCACTGCTGCCCGAACGCTTGCCCGGTGCCGAGGAGCACCGCCGCAATGGAAACGGCCAGGATGGTGATCTGTATCGAAGCGCAAATGAGGCCGAGGCCCGAAGGTTTCATAGGGTGTCTTCCCGTCGGTCGTCCAAGAGACTATGGCTCAGTATAGTTGGAACGGATGACGCCAGATTTCTTGCAAACGTTTGTCAGCCTCTCTTGGCCGGCACGCGCCTTTCTCTTTAGCTGCTCTCTTATTTTCAACAAGTTAACGGCGAGCGCTCGCGCGGCGCTGGAGAGCGCATTAAATTTCGCAACTCGCTGATTTCTTGATGGTTCCTATACGGCAACCGAAGGTTGCTCTGCAGCACCCATTCTGGGGTGACGCGTCTACCCCCCACCGGCGTCGAAGACGCCGCTCTTCCGGCGCTCGGCGGTAACCAGTGCTGAGAGGCCCTCAGACCGTCTCAGAACTCACCAGAAACGGGTCTCCGCTAGGGCTTACCTGCCCCTTTGGATAGGTCTATCGTGAGGTCCTGCTTTAGCCGATAATGGTTGGAGTCCTGCTGCTCGAAGCTCTTCTTAAAGCTCAACAAGGTTTCGCTCAATGTTTGCTCAGCCCTACCGACCTTAACGGTCACGGATTTCGGCAGGTTGGAGCAATGGTGTCCACCAAGTGGAGACCAGGACTTCAGTGTGCTAAACGTTACATCGGTTGCGAACTCCCCATTGGCCACTGCTGCGGTCTTTGGGACATCGCCTTTTGGAGTCTTGAGTACCACTGTTACTTCCACGTTTGCGCCTTCTGACGGTAAGTTCATAACCTTACCCCGCACGCTGACGGTTCCAGTGGGGCACTGGCCAAATGCACAGGGGACTAGCACCAGACCCGCAAAGGTCATTGCCAACTTCCGGCAGAGTCGTCTCATCGATTCCTCTAATCTGTGCAGCCGAAGCACTTTTTTTCTATATCGCCAGCATGTCCCTCTCCACCCGTCCGAAGGTGGACGCCCTCGTGAGCGACAGTGCAGGTGAGCGGGCCACATCCGCTGCCGGGGTCGAAGGCCGCGGGTCCCATTGCAATCACATGGTGCAGCCGCAAGACGCTGAATGGTCCTACATCTCCGCACAATTTGCTCTTCGGATGGTAAACGAAGGTCGCTCCGGAGAGAGCATCGGCGATCTTCGGCCCCTCCGGACCAGCACAGCCCCCGTTTGAACAAGTGTCACGCAATTTCTTGATCGTCTCATCAATAGCGTTGCTCAGTTGTTGCGCGTAACCAGGCGGGAAGTTCCCCTTAAGCGTATACAAGCCAAAAGGGTCATTGAAGTTAACTGGGTTGTTGTGAACATAGACGTACATGTCCACATTGTCGTGTATGCCCAATGGATCTTCTGATAGGAATCGCCCAGCATTCGGGTCGAAGTACCGGGCGCGGTAGAAGTACAGGCTGGTTTCGCTGTCGCGTTCGCGAGCAGTGTATTGAAATGGGTTCGTGAGCGAACCGGAAGACGCGGTTTGATTCCCGAATGAATCGAACGTGTACGTTTGTGCGAGCGCTCCGGCTGCGTTGCTCAGCGAAGTGATGGAGCCGAGATCATCAGCTTGGTAATAGCTGGTCGTCGAGGAGCGCAACATTGCCAACGGTTCGTCGAAGTCTTCTGTCTGCGTGTAGCGAGCAACAACTGCCCCGGAGGCATTGGTTTCCTCGATGAGGTTGTCTTCGTCGTAGGCGTAGACGCTGGTGGCTGTGGACGACGATTTATAGATTCTTCTGCCGAAGGGATCGTATTTGAAGGTAACCGTTCCGCCGCTGCCCGGTAGCGTGACACTCGTCAGGCGATTTTCGAAGTCCCACGCATACGTGGTGGTGTTCGAGCCTGTCACGCTGGTGAGCGTGTTGCCGTCGTAGTCGAACCTGTATGTTGTGCTCGGCGTCGAAGTCAGTTCGTTCGACGTGTTGTAACTGTACGGCGAAACGCTGAGCGAACTGAGCCGATTGCCCACCGGGTCGAATGTGTAGCTCTCCGTGGTGTTGGTCCCTTGCACCACTTTCGTTAGCTCATAAATCGAATCATAGGTGTAGTTCGATGTCACCCCTGCCCGCTCATCGGTTTTTGCCGTTCGATTCCCGGGTTTAGTCGCATAGTCGTTTGCGATTTCCTTTAGCCGCTCTTCGCGGTCGGGGATTTCATGCACGCGGCCCTGCGTATCCAGTCGTTCGATTGCTTCTCGTACATTGCCACGCGAGAGTTGCTCCACCACTTCTTTGAGTTCCGTGTCTTTCTGCCGTACGATCTCATCAAGCCGTGCCGTCTCGATCCCTGCTTCTTGGAGCTGCTGATACGGTCCGCTCCCTCGACCATTCGAGCGTGCTCCAACGCCCCTTCGTCTCCGCTTCGCTCGGCAGCAGCTTCATGGCGTCAGCTACCATGCCCAGCGAACCAAGCACGCCGTTGCGCTGTGGCGGCGAATCACGGTCGATCATCGCCGCGTACTCCGTTCCTTTCACTCTTCGGTCGACCTCTTCCGGGTGCGACATCCACCACACCAAC
Organism: uncultured Acidobacteriota bacterium; assembly: GCA_963833345.1. Lineage (GTDB taxonomy): Bacteria > Acidobacteriota > Terriglobia > Acidiferrales > UBA7541 > Acidiferrum. The sequence goes on from CAWHXI010000002.1 coordinate 1,546,590, forward strand.
TCTTGCGGCGTCGGACGGAAACTGAGCAAGTGCGCAAAGATTTTTCGCGGGGCCTCCACGAAGAAGGAGTTTTCGTCGTGTCGGTCGGGGAAAAGCGATGCGGCCAAAGTCAAAGCATCGGCTCCTTGCCGCAGCTCGTCTCCCGGAGTCCAGTAAGGCATCCGCCGGTCCAGGGGATTGAGAGCCGCGTCAGATTCCCCGCCAAGTCGTAGCTATACGACAGTGAGCCAGCGGGTTTACTGAGCTGCGTCAGGCGGCCCCTGCTGTCGTATTGGGAGTAGGAGGCCGTCCGTCGCCTATATTGAAACAAACTGAGGGAACTCTTCCTTCATCAGGCGCGAGAGGGGACCTCGAACCGCCTTGGCTAGTTGGGATCTCATAGGTCCTATTGGAAGTAGTTGGCGACTAACTTATAGACATCGTCGACTCCGCCCTCAATCTGATCATTGCGCAACATCCTTCCCCGGAGCAGAATCAACCTGCTTGAGCTTTTCGCCGTTCCAGACAAAGTAGTACGTTCCGCACTGCTCATCAGGGCAACCATCGGCAACCAACAGCCTGCTGTCCGGTTTGTAGTCCAGCCCTTTTCTCGTTCTGGATCCCTCGGGTTGGCTGAAGTCCAGCAGCCCAAGAGACTTGAAAGGTGGGTCATAAACCTTGCCTGTTTTCAGATCAGCAATAACGAAATTCAGACAGTCCGAGCCGCATCCCCAGTCGATGATTCTAAATCGCCCCGCGAAATTAGCAGACTTAGCCATTCCTAAGCGTATCTGGGTCTTGAACAAACGTTGTAATTCTGTTGTGAGGACCGGCACTGCTGGCTTTCCGGTGAATAAGCGTTCTGAAGGAAAGTCAGAGAAACGCGGGGCAGGGTTGTTGGATCCACTTTGGCCGATCGAAACACTCGAGAAGAGCAACAGTGCAAGCATCAGACGACCCGATATCATTGTCATTTTTGTTCTAAGTCCTTTCCAACTAGTCCTGGATGCACGTCGCAAATTCGCCCGCCTGAAAAGATACATAATTCCCGACCGTCTGCGCGGCCCTGGACAGCTGTCAATCGGAACGACTGGTTAAGACGAACCACGGGGGTGTACGTCAAGAAAGTGATGAGTCATGCGGCTCTGCGTACTGACCGGCGCTCCCAGAAGTCTTGAAAACGACCACTGAGTTTTGAGCAGCGAAGAGCAATGATGGCGTTGGAGCCTGGCTTGGTCCAGTGCATGCCGGCGCGTTTGAGTCGTGTGCCAATGGCTACCTTGCATCCGGCCTCGACGACGCCTGAGGACGTGCACAAGCCTTGGGCGTGGAACTCCGGATAGCGCATACGATCGCGGTTGGTCTTGAAATAGTGGAGACAGCGACGAGCCAGATCGGAGCGTGGGACCTGGCGGCGGAGGGCGTTGAGCAGCGCCATGAATCTTCCGGTATCGAGCTCCTTCTTACGGCGTTCTGCCCATTGAACAGCCCGTGGAGCGGTGGGGCCGTAAAGAGCTTTCCCGACTTCACTCAAGTATTGTTTGGCATGATAGCGGTCCACAATCTGAGTGGCCTCGGGAAATTGGTCGGCCGCGATGTTCCAAATCCACAAGGCCCCATCCCCGAGCACGACCGTGCGTGGTGCTTGGCTGAAGCGGCGGCGCGTAGCTTCTCTCCAGACGCGCTGGGCGAAGGGAGAACGTGCGGCAGCGGTATCCAGCGCACTGGCACTCTCCAAGGCCGCTGAATAGCTGACCGATCCTTCATCGCGAAGGGGTGTGCCTTCTTCATCGAGCGATTCCGCGCTCCAAATGGTGCAGAGTTTCACCTCGCCGGTCTTGGCCGATCCGTCCGGTTGCTTGCCCGTTCGACCGACGAGTTCCTCTGCGCGTAGAGGAATCCCGGTGCCATCCATACCGAGATACAGAGTCCGCGGCAGAGGAAGAGAATCCAGAGGTTCGCTGTGCAAGCGTTCGTCTTCGGCGATCTCCTTTCCCAGCGCTTCTGCTGTTCTTTCCACTTGCTTGGCATCCACGGCCACGCCGGCCAGTTCCGTCAACAGCTCGCAACCTTCCTGAAAGCTGACCATGGCCCCCACGGTGCCCACCATGCGCGTGAGGGCTGGAGAGAGCGAGGTGTTTTCGATGCCCAGATGTCCATCACGAGGGCAGCAGCCGTGGCCGCAGGAAGAGCAGTGATAGTAGGCGCGCTCGAGTTGTAGGGGACCGAGTACGCTCTGCACCTGCTTGCTCCGGCGTCCCACCAAGCGTGCTTCCTGTCCACAGTTACAACGAACTCGCGAGCCTTGCTCATCGCTGGTGTCGGCATTGAGACGTTGCGCGACCGCGGCTCCGGCCAGTTGCAGGACCTGTTGACGCACGGCGAGCTCCAGCGCTTCCAGATCCAGATCTTCAACCGCCTGACGACCGAGGAGCGTCTCAATCTCTCGCACGACGTCGGTAGCCAGTAGATCGGCGAAGAGGTTTTTTTTTAGCCTCGTTCGCTGGGAGCGTTTCCGCATTCCGCACTTGGGCGGAGCAGATTTGCTCACTCACGAGGATCAGTTCGCGCACCAGATTCCGGAAACGGTGGTATTCGGCGATCTGCGCTTTGGCTCGTTCTACTGCTGGGCCTTGCGGAATGATCTGGGTGACCGTCTTTCCAGCAACGCGATGAGTCAACGAATAGGACGGGCCGTGTCCCGGGGAGTCCTTCTGAGCGCAGTGGCAGTTGCGCTTGCCACACTTACGAAAACGCGCGGTCAGAAAACCGGGGCGCAAGTCATCAACGCGAGCCAGACTGGCGGCGAGCTGATGGCGCTTATCAAGCAGTGCCTGCAAGGAAATGGTCATAGAAGCCTCCTATCTGACAGGCATTATAAACTGTCAGACAGAGAAACAAAAGCCCGCCCAAACCCTATCAGACTCGGAATGGATTTTCATGTCGTGCGCCCGAACCACGGCGGCCCTTTGCCGGTTTTGTCTTCGGAGGCGCATACTTGAAGAAGTATTGGTCATTCCCATTTGGGTTCGTCACGTGATTCCCCGCCGCGCCGGGTCCCGTGACATCGGCCTCTTGGAGTAATCCGCTGTCCACGGCCGTGCTGATAAAATTTGGCTCGGGGATGCTGTCATCATAGAAAATAACCGCGCCTGTGTTCGTGTTGCCTCCGATCGCATTTTGCGCTGCGGTCACAGAGTACTGGTAGATTAGGCAGTCTCCCGGCTTTAGATTGGTGATCGAGCTTTGGTCCTTTACCTTATTCCACCTGTCGCCTCCAACCGCGTTGAAGGCTGAGTGGTTAATGACTGCTGAGATGCTTGACCCAAACTCGACGGGACGATAGCGCAGTCGGTTCACGACCACAGAAGCAGTAGCCCACACGCCGGTTTGCGTGGGGACACCCTCAGCGAATGCGAGTTGTGCTAGCAAGGCCGTATTCGGGTCAATTGGTCTTTCGAGACCGCACTTGAGGCAGCTAGTAACGTTCAAACTCGGCATAACATCCAGACTTGTGGACAATGATATGGCGGCGAATAGTCCATCGATCTGGTATCCACTGGGATCGACGTAGTCTGTTGGATCACCCCCAGAGTAGATGTACTTGTGGAGCGACAGTGGGGATTGGCGGTCGCCTTCGAAACTATCCATCGTCCAGAAGCGACCGGTGGAGACGTTCAGGTATCTGGCGCGGTTGTAGTAGAGATTTAGGTCGGGATCGAACTGCTCGCCGGCGAAGAGGTAGTTGTTCGGCGTGGTGCCAGTGGAGTGGATGAGGTTGCCGAAGGCGTCGTAGTCGTAGGTGTCGGTGATGGCGCCGGTGGGACCCGTGAGGGCACGGACGCTGCCGTGGCCGTCGTAGACGTAGTAGATCTTTTGCGTGGCGCTCTGGAAGTTGGCAACGTAGCTGCGCGTTTGGCTGATCAGCTCCAGGCCGTAGACGTAGCTGTGGTTCAACTCGTAGTTGCCGGAGCTGCTGCCACTGAAAGCTTCATCGACCACCTGCGCGTAGCCCGTCGGGTTCAGCGTGTCGACCAGATATGTTGTGGTGAGGCCTGCCACCGTTTTGCTGACGCGGTTGCCGTCGCCGTCGTAGACGATGCTCACGCCGCCCTTCTGAATGAGGTGGTTCTCGAAGTCGTAGACGTTGGCGATGCCGCCGGAGCTAACCGTGTTCCCATCCGCATCGTAGGTGTCGCCAGCCGTGAAGCGGTCGTTGGCGTCGTAGTTCCACAGACCTGCTGGAACAGGCGCGAGCGTTGAGGTGATTTGCTTGCGATTGCCCACCGGGTCGTAGATATAGTTCACCGCGCCATTGATTCCGTTTGGATCGCTGGCGATGGTTTCACCCGTGAGGCGGTAGAGATTGTCGTAGCCGTAATTCACCGTACGCCCGGAAAGTTCGCTGACCGATAGACGATGCCCGGCGGCGTCCAGCGTGTAGGCATAGCTGGCGATCGCCGTCGCGGAGCCATTCACGCCCAGATTCGTCAGGCGGTTGCGCGTGTCGTACGTGTAGTTGTGCACCACGTTGTTGGGATACGTCACGCTCTGCAGGTTGCCCACGTTGTCATAATTGTAGCTGGTGGTGCCGGTGTTGACCTCGCTCACCGTGCTCAAGCGGTTAAGGGCATCGTAGGTGTAATTGACGTTGGTTTGCCCTGAGAGCCGCGTAAGATTCCCGGCCAAATCGTAGGCATACGACAGTGAGCCAGCTGGTTTGTTGAGCTGCGTCAAGCGGCCTCGGTTGTCGTATTGGGAGTAAGTGGTCGTCCCGCTCAAATCCGACATGGTGTTCCGCAGTCCCGTTGCCGTGTAGGTGTAGGTCACCGCGGGAGCGTTGAAGCTGGGGTCAGGAGCTTTGGAGAGCAGTCGATTGGCCGCGTCGTAAGAGTACGTGGTGGTCTTGCCGTTGAAGTCCGTGTGCGTGAGCAGGTTTCCCGCGGCATCGTACATGTAGCTTTCAGATTGGCCGAGCGGCAGCGCGCGCTGCGTGCGACGGCCGCGCTGGTCGTAGTTGTAGCTTGTGGTGCGCGTGTTGGCGTCGGTCTTAGTGAGGCGGTTGCCAACCTGGTCGTAGCTGTACCGCGTGAGCAGATTCAGCCCGCCGGGAGCAGCATCCTGGACGACGCCGATAAGACGCCCGAGAGCGTCGTAGTTGTATTGCGTGATTTTGCCGTTGGCATCGGTGCGAGCCGTGACACGGCCGAGGGCGTCGTAGGTGGCGGTCTCGAACTTCCCATCGGGATAGCTAACTTGCGTCCGGCGATTGGAAGCGTCGTAGAGGGATGCAGCCACCGTCTGTGCCGCCGCTTGAATTGGCACAAGAACCGTACACAAAATCTACTATTGCTGCCTTTTACGAGCCATGGGTGCCACCCTTGAGGCTCTTATTGCCGCCTTTTGCCGCCTCGACAAATCGCTAAGTTGTTGTTGGGAAAAAGGATGGTTGGTAGGGGCGGTGGGGATCAACCCCTCGAGTGGATTGATACTGCGTAACTTCAGAACTCCTGACATACTCCTAAAAAGCGGCCAGAATTGTGGTTTTTCGAGAGTAGGGTGCGGACCTAAACCTGTCCGCTTTTTGAGTCTGAAATTGTAGGTTCCAGGGTTCCAGATTCCACGGAAATCTGAACGAAAAATGCATAGAGTTTTCTTTTGCTGATCCCTCGGAACCGCAACCTGCTTGGTTTTTCGCTTTCCTGGGTGCGGACCTAAACCTGTCCGCTTTTTCTAAATCCGCAGGTGAAAATCCTACGATTTTGGCTATTACATTTCCTTGACCGAAGGCGCTCGACTTCTCTCCTGGCACATCCCTGGAAGCTGCCACTGGCTTGATTTTCCCTTGGCAGGGTGCGGACCTAAACCTGTCCGCTTTTCGATTTGATTGAGGATAGGACATGCTAAGAAACTATGAGCCCGGCACCACGTCAAAAGGAGTTTTTTGCCCGCCCTACTCCGACTCCCGGTACCGTCTTCGTTAACGATCGCGTTTGTGTCCAGACCGAGGAAGAACAGCGAGTAGTTTTCGTCCATGGCATCGTCTTTTCCCACTATCCAATCGAAGATCGTACTGCCGAGGCCTACGCCATGGTTACGCTCTTCGAATCGGGATACGCGGATCAGAACGATATCGCACGCTGCTTCGGTTACTCGGCCCGAACGCTTCGCCGCTATCAAGAGCACCTCAAGGCTGGTGGACTGAGCGCGCTGGCGCGCCCGGGAGGACGACCTGCAGGCAGTTCTTCCGGACGCAAGAAAAAACATGAGCGAAACCAAACCATTCTCCGCCTCAAAACCAAGGGGATGAGCAATCGATGGATTGCTGGCCGCCTTGGCGTCGACGAAAAAACAGTCCGCAAGAACCTCCGTCGGCTTGGCTGGAAATCGGATCCTGAACCAGATCTGCTCTTCTTCCCGAAAAGCGATTCGCAAACAAAGCAGCTCCCGGTTTCCGCAAATAAGTTGATCGAGACATCGCGTCCCGCTGCGGAACAGCCTGCAGACAAGATGCCGCAACAACAAACCAATTCGGCGGCGAAAAGTTTGGACACAAACCCTCTCGATCGGTCCATGGATCGTCTCCTGGCCGCCATGGGACTTCTCGACGATGCCCTTCCGGTGTTTGCTCCCTCACGAAGTCTGCCAAGAGCAGGTGTGCTGTTAGCCATTCCAGCGCTCGTTGCCAGTGGCCTGCTCTCGACGGCCGAGAAAATCTACGGCAGCCTCGGGCCTGCTTTCTATGGACTGCGCACTACTCTGGTTGCCTATGTTCTTTTGGCGCTTCTGAGGATTCCTCGGCCTGAGACGTTAAAAGAGTATCCGCCCGGAGAACTCGGTCGCATTGTCGGTCTCGATCGCATGCCGGAAGTGAAGACACTGCGCCGCAAACTCGCACGTCTCGCTTCTCTAAAGGGCAGTTATCGACTCGGCCGCGAGGTCGCTCGGCAACGCATCGCCGAACGTGGAAAGGTACTCGGGTTCCTCTATATTGACGGCCACGTTCGGGCCTACCACGGCAAACGTAAGGTTCCGAAAGCTTATGTGACCCGCATGCATCTCGCCGCACCCGCAACCACCGATTACTGGGTCAACGATCAACGCGGCGATCCCTTATTTGTGGTCACTGCCGAGGCCAATGCGGCTATGACTAAAATGCTCATCCCGGTCTTAAGCGAGGTACGAGAGGTCCTGGGATCGCGCCGGCATTCCACGGTTGTCTTTGATCGCGCTGGTTGGAGCCCAGGAGTGTTTCAGGAGCTGCTGGCTATGGGTTTTGACATCTTGACCTATCGGAAGGGGCGCATTCGGCACATCGCCGAAAACAGATTCACTCTGCACAAGGCCAAGTTGGATGGTCGGCCGGTGGAATACCTTCTCCATGACCAGCCCGTTCGCTTTCTAAAAGGAAAGTTGCGACTACGTCAGGTGACTCGCCTGACGGAGACCGGCCATCAGACGCCGATCGTGACGAGCCGCTGGGAGCTACGCGCCATTGTTGTTGCTCATCGCATGTTCGAGCGCTGGCGCCAGGAAAATTTCTTTAAGTACCTGCGGGAGGAGTATCTGATCGATGCTCTCGCGGAGTATCAGGTCGAACCCGACGATCCCAGCCGTTCCGTCCCCAACCCGGCACGAAAAGCCGCCGTGAAAGAGGTTCACGCCGCACGTGTTCATCTTAGGAAACTACGGGAAAGCTATGGTGCAGCGGCAATCGATTACATCCATGGACCAACGTCCAAAGATTCTGGTTTTGAGATTGCGGAAGAGAAAATTCGCATGGAGATTGAAAAGGCTACAAACCACATCAAGAAACTCAAGGCTCGGTGTGACTCTCTTCCTGCTCGCGTGACAGTTGCGGATGCCCAAAAGGGCCAGGAGATGGTGAAACTTTCCACCGAACGCAAACACCTAACCAACGTTTTGAAAATGGTCGCGTACCAGACGGAGAGCGATCTGGTTGAGCTGATTCGCCCTCATTACAGCCGCGTTGAAGATGAAGGGCGCACTTTCATTCAGATGGCGCTGCAGGATACCGCGGACATCGAGCCCGCGGAGGACCAACTTCGGATAACGCTAGCCCCACTCAGTTCGCCACATCGGTCGCGTGTCCTCGAAGCCCTTTGCGAGACACTCAACAACACGAACACGCTATTCCCGGGCACCCGACTTCAAATCCGTTATGTGGTCGCACCCTCCCGTCTTGAAGCAAAAAGCGGACAGGTTACCGACAACCCACGTCAGGAGTTCTGAACTTACTGATTCTACGAAACGACAAAATGGAGATAATGGGCAAAAACGCCGAACCGAGGTACACAGTGGGTACACGGAATGATTGGAGATGTCTATTAGGACGGCGGGGGCGTGAAAATACGGGAAAAACCAGACTGGGAAATGCGCACTGGCACACGACGTTCGCTGTGGTCTCGGCACTTGCGCGATAATCCCACTCTCATCCGTGCGCGACTATTTCCCACGTCGGGGCGAAAGGATTGCCCCCTCGACCCCCTTGTCCCGAACTCAATTCCTAATCGCGTGGAAATCTATGGGTTTCTGGGTCGGCTAAATAATTGATTGTGAATCGCTTGTGGAGGCGCGAGAAAAGCGGTTGAGCTTTGTGGGCTCGTTGACCGTTGACCCTTCGCAGTCACAATATCGCCTACAGCGTCGGGTCGGCCAGAATCCAAAATCATATTCGCTTCTGGGCGGATTTGGAGCATTCGAATGGGGTAGGCGGAAGTTGAAGGATTTTAAGGGGTTGGGTGGGGGCTAACTCATTCGGTATGCCTGTGGGAAAGTCAGAAGCCCCACGCGTAAAACCGACGTCCGGGCCATCGGCCCCAGGTTCGTTCCAGAGTTCTACGCCTGGGCCACCCGCTCGCCTACTTAGTCCTGAGAGGAACTACTTGGATTCAGCCCGTTCTCGAATTTCTCGGGATCAACTAGGGAAAAACTCGAACAACCCTGGGTCATCATGCTGACTGCTATTTCTCGCTTGGGTTTCACCTCGGGATGGACGAGAACGACCTTAGTGGCGGCTAAGGGGATCGCATTTACCTGAATTCGAATTTCGTAGTCACCGGCCTCTAAATGATCGAAGGAGAACTTGCCATCGTTAGTAGTTTGTTGCACGGCTATTTCCTTGCCTGCTTGTAGGACCGTAACTTTTGCGTTTGCGGTGCGATCGCCGCTCGGAAAGAAAACGACTCCACAAATACGGTGAATGGGCTTCAGTGGTGGCACCGCAACGCAAGTGGTAGCGGAGGAATTGGCAGAAAGCGGCCAAATTAGAGACGTAGTGAGTAACAAAACTAAGATGTGGCGACTCAATTTCATTAGTTCCTCCTGATACGAAAAAGAGATGGCAGATAAGTTCTTCTCGCGTACTCGGTCTATATACCAGAATTTCCGATTGGCGTGCGCGCGACGGCTGACGTGATCGTGTCCGGTTTCCAGACTCATTGACCCTACCCCTACTGAGCTACGCAACCATTCTGGATCAAAACAGTGTTTATAACGGAAGTGGGCCAGGTCCGGTCAAGCTCTTTCCCAGTAAGCAGTTTATACAACTGATAGTCGTCCATCCTTGTCAGGTTGTGAAGCGTTTCATGCAAAACAGTGGATTGCGTGAGATTCTTTATGGCTTGCTTTCCGCTAAACAGATAGATGTCTGTAGCAGGGGGTTGGATCTGCGCCTGTGCTACTATTGAGTTCCAATCACCCTTGCCTTTCGCAAGTTTGGAAAATGTCCAGCATACCGGAGTATTTAGCAATTGGGTCCGGGTTGCCGCGTCATCGATCTGGGCCTGCGTCCATATCCCGGAGTTGTACATGCTGATAGTGGATTGGAGTCCGTCGAACGCGACTTGCTGGGAAACAGCAGCCTTTAGCTGGCTGAAATAGGGAGCCAGCTGACTGTTCGAGTTGAAGAAGGTCCCGCACTGTCCAGCCTGCGAAGTCAAGTTATCGCTAGCAAGCAGATCCGAAACGATCTGTTCGTACTGCTGCTCTACTAATGAATTATAATTGGTGGGAACCCCACCACCGATCGGCACTTGGGACGTCGTGCTGTCTCCGACGGGACATTTGATGACTCCTTGGGGTTGGAAAAGGAAATCAAAAACCGCCGTGCCTTCGTAGGTTCCAATGTTCAGAATTGATGTTGCGGTGCCCCCAGGATTCGCCCCGGGAGTTACCCATGAGCTATTCGCGAAGTTGACCCTGGAATAAGCAAATCCCCCATCGGCACTGAAAAGTTGGGATTGCCAACCTGCGCCGATAAAGTGGCCTGAAATCGCTTCGTCTGTTGGGGAACCAGTCGAGTCAAAGCTAATTACCTCATCAAGGCCGGTATAATCAGTGAGTTCGCCGACGAGCCCGCCATCAGCAGCGGACGCAATAATTGAGAAACCTTCCTGGCCCGGCGCTTGATAGGTCCAGTTAACTTGGCCGGAGTTAATGTCGAACGAGACCACGCTGGCGGGTTGCGGGGGTATGGCGTTTGCCCCGTCTGTGGCGGACGCGGTGCCGTTTTCGCCTAGAACAAGCTGATGTGGAGCGTATAGGTGCGCAAATTGGTCACCATTAAGCGGCAACAGAAACGTGTTGCTTCCTTGGGGCGTCACGTGGGTCACTTGAAATGTATTGGGCCCCCCCGGGTAGTAGCAACTCCAAGTTGCAAGCTGGCCCCCTTGGCCATCCGGGATTACCTCCCCTGGGACAGGGATGCAGCCCGCAGCCACGACCTGCCTTGTGGATACTGACCCATCCGAAGAGGCGACTAGTAAGTCCACATTTTGCGTCGTTTCGTCCACGAACAAGATGTAACTGCTCCCGTTCGCATCGACGGTCGTGGGGCCATAAGTATAATAAGAAGATAGATCATAAAGTGGCACTCGCTGACCTGTGACACCATTAAAAGCAACAAGCCAACCGTCTTCAGAGACGGGGTCGTACTCAGTTGTGATTATGGATCCATCCTGTCGCACGGCTACGCTGCTTCGAGTAAACCCAATCGGAGAGACATACTGCCAGGCAGGCTGGCCAGTCTGTCCATCGAGATCAACGAGCTGGCAGTCGTTTTGGGACAAATATCTGTCGCAAAAGAATAGGATCAACCCGCCGGAGGCGTCAGGGATAGCTTGCATTAGAACCGGTCCCGAGCTCGGATCGAGTTGTTGTAATTGCTGCCACTTTTGCTGACCGTCGCTTGTAGAAGCTTGCACAAGCCAGTTGCTATTATTATCGCTACTGATCCTATACAAATCCGGGGCATTTGCGGTAGGAATTGCCTGAGCTAGACTCACCGTCGTAAACCCAGGTATAGGTGGCGCTGTCCATTGAAGGGTGCCAACCGGGAGTGAGGCGCCACCTAGGATATTGACTTGGATTTGAGCCGAGACGCCTCTGACGGATGCTGTAAGGGTCACGGAGCCTGCTGCGACTCCGGTCAAAATCGGCGATGTGTCCGTAGAAATTGTTGCGACGTTTGTATTATCCACGGTCCAAGTAGCGTCTGTTCGCAGGCTCCCGAGTTGATCGACCGCAGTGAATTGTTGCGTCGTGCCGATGAGTACGTTGGCACTCCCGGGAGTGATTTGAAGGGTGGCCGGTGGAGGCAGGGGAACATTCAGACTGAGATGCATTAAGGATGCTGCAATGTTTCCGGCCACGTCGGTTGCCCGAACCACCACCAGATTGACACCGGGAATGAAGGAAATGCTGCAGGAAAAACTGCCGCTGGAAAGGGAAGTAGAAACGCCGTTGCATGTGACGCCAGAAAGTCCCGAAAGGCTGTCGCTGGCGGAGCCGGATAGGGCGACCGGCGAGGAAGTAAAGACCGTTCCGTCGGCGGGGGAATTGATTGTCAGAGCCGGAACGGTCTTGTCAATGTTGAGGGTCACACTAGCTGTCGCCGTCATGCCATTGGCATCGGTCGCCGTGAGGCTAACAACCTGACTGGCCCCTTCGGTAGAAATGGTTTGCGGAGCAGGGCAATTGGTGACGGGAGAGCTGCCGGCTTGGCAAGCGGCCGTGACCATAACGTTGCTGTTGTTCCACCCGCTGGCGTTGGGATTTGGCGACACGGAGAGGGTTATTGTGGGCGGAGTACCGGTGACGACAACGAAGCTAAACCCGTTGCTGGCCACTCCTCCCACCGTGACGACCACATTACCGGTTGCTGCTCCGGCCGGTACAGGCACTATAATTGAACCGGTTCCCCAGGTTGTTGGAGTTGCCGCCGTTCCGTTGAAGGTCACGGTGCTTGTTCCCTGGCTTGACCCGAAACTGTTTCCGTTAATCGTTACAGAAGTGCCTCCGGCTCCACTCGTGGGCGACAGACTCGTGATGTTCGGAACTACAGTGAAGTTCAGCCCGCCGCTCGAAGTGCCACTGACTGTAACCACTAAGTTGCCGCTGGTAGCGCCCGAAGGTACCGTCGCTACAATCGACGTCGGGCTCCAGCCCGCGGCTGTGACCGCAGTACCGTTGAAGGTTACGGTGCTCGCTCCCTGCGTCGTACCGAAGTTCGTTCCAGCGATCGTCACCGATGCTCCTACCGGCCCGGAACTGGGGGACAAACTGGTAACGCTTGGCCCAGTTCCAGGTACAGTGAAATTGACCCCGTTACTCACCGTCCCGCTGGCCGTCACCACGACGCTTCCGGTCGTGGCACTCGCCGGCACGGGCACCTTAATTTGATTCGCGCTCCAACTGGTCGGCACACCCGATACTCCATTGAAACTCACTGTGTTTGTACCCTGTGTTGAGCCAAAGCCTGAGCCCTTGATTGTCACCGACGTAGCCACCGCACCTGACGGCGGCGAAATGCTTGTAATGTTTGGAGCCGCAGTTCCCACTTCAAAACCGTAAGGGTTACTGCTCACTCTGCCTACCGTCACCAGCACGTTTCCCGTCGTCGCGCCGGTCGGGACGGGCACGTTTATGGAAGTCGCATTCCAACTCGTAGGAACTCCAGTTGTCCCATTGAATGTGACCGTGCTTGTGCCCTGCGGCGAACCGAAGTTTGTTCCATTGATTGTTACCGCTATGCCCACCAAGCCTGCGCTCGGTGCCAGGCTGCTGATGCTGGGGTCCGAAGATGAAACGGTGAAAAGAACGCTGTTGCTGTTCCCGCCGCCCACCGAGACAAGGAGATCTCCAGTAGAAGCACCTGCTGGAACCGCGACGGTAATCGATGTGTCAGTCGAACTTATGGGGCTTGCGAATAGCTCGGGGTTAAAGACTACTTGAGGAGACTGAGTACCGCCCGCCGTAAAATTGCTTCCAGTAATGACTACGGTTGCTCCAACTGGCCCTGAAGTAGGCGACAAGCTGCTTATGACAGGAGGCGGGGCGACTGTAAAGCTTTTGGTGTTGCTCGCTCTTCCGCTGACTGTAACTACCACATTGCCTGACGTAGCTCCGGCAGGAACCTGAACTTGCAAGCTGGTTGCACTCCAGGAGACCCAAGTAACCAGGGTGCCGTTAAACGTCACGGTGCTAGTGCCTTGCGATGCTCCAAACCCGCTACCCACTATGGCAACCAACGTCCCGACCGGTCCAGATTGTGGGGTCATGAGCTGTATAACCGGCGCAGCTTCTGCTGGACGAGCCGAAAGAAAACAAACCACAAAAAGAGAAACGGCCAGAAGGATTCTGACTGCGTGGTCCAGGACTGCTCTAAGAACATAACTGATGATTAGGGGCTTTGTAGCAATTGCTAAGAGAATTTTCTCTTTCATGCGGTTTTCTCCCCTGAGGACGAGAATCCTTGACGCAACGATGGGCGCGCAGATAGTTCCAGATGAATTCTTTTACACAGATGGATAGATTTCCCGAGCGCGGGACAAGAGGATACGTTTGCAGAATAACGACGAATTAGAAAAGCCGGGGGCCTGACAGAAAAAGGGGCACTCTTTCCATTGCTGGCGACCTCGGATTTAGTGCCCTTATCGCTTTTCGCGGTGATACCTGACACTACATTCGAGACGATGCTGCTCGCGCTCCAAGTCATCTCTGTCGCCTCGTCTCCGTTGAACGTCACTGTGCTTGATCCCAGCGTCGCTCCTGAGCTCGATCCCGTAATCTCGATGCTTGCTCCCACCCCTCCATTTTCGGACTATGGGTCGATTTGCTTACCTTCATCGTAAGGCTTCCCACCCTGGTAGTTCACGCACGACTCCGCCTGCAAACTGACACTTCCGAACAATCGCTCACCCCCGCGGGTCCCGAGCTCGTGTCGAGGATCGAAAAGAACGATTAGATACTACGCAGTGAATGCGTTTTATATTAATTATCTGCGCAAGTCAATAGTTTTTAGACTTATAATCGTGCGAAGAAACTGCGAATAAAGCATCCTCAAACCTCAAGCGGGGTTGCGGCACGTCAAAATGACGCTCATCCGTGAGAAACGTCCTGGCGTATTCCAGGTGTTTTTCGTGGATTGGTCCGAAGCGCAGATTGGGTCTAGTCCCCCGGTTTGCGAATCCACACACGGGTTGGCTGGTACTCTCCATGGCGAGCACGCTCGCTGGCAACCTAACCATCACTGGTTCCGTCGCCAACATCATCGTCGTGGAACGTGCACGTAAAGAGGCTAATATCACTTTTGGCGAATACTTCCGCGTCGGGCTGCCAGTCACGGTGCTGACAATGGTCTTCGGCTATCTGTGGTTGTCGTGGGTAAAGTAAGGCTGCGCGATGACTTCTGCGTGGCCCCTTCCTGACGAGTGCCGTGCATAATGCTTCTGTGCCTGCACCGCCGAAAGCATTCCCACTAGAGACTACACGCCGCGTGATTCGGATTCAGGCGCTGACGCTTGTCTGGATGACCGTTGAAGCGGCCGTGTCGTTGGGCGCGGGATGGATGGCCCGGAGTCCGGCCCTTCTTGGCTTCGGCGGCGACAGCGCGGTCGAACTGCTCTCAGCGGCAGTTGTGCTCTGGCGGTTTCGTTCGTCATCTCTCGGAGACCGCGATGAGCGGCGAGCAGCCCGAATCGCAGGCGGCTTGCTCTTTGTTCTCGCTGCATTCGTTGCCCTCGCCTCTGTTCTTACGCTCCTAGGACACGTCGAAGCCCGGCCCAGCCCCATCGGAATCGCGGTGCTTATGCTTGCGACAGTGGTCATGCCTTGGGTTGCGAAGCAAAAGCGAGCACTTTCAACGGCTACCGCCAGCGCAGCGTTGAGAGCAGATGCCACTGAGTCTGCGGTCTGTGGTTATCTGGCATTGATTGCCTTGGTGGGTCTCGCCGTCAATGAGATTTGGGGAGTGAGATGGGCAGACCCGGTCGCCGCGCTAGCGCTCTTGCCTTTGATTCTGCACGAGGGATGGGAGGCAATGAGGGGAAAGCCGTGCTGCGATGCGGTCTGAGTAGGGCGTCGCACTCCTCCTTGTGGCATGGTCGGAAGCGGCCAGAGACGCGAGCTTGGAGACCACGCTGCTCAACCATCTCGGTACGGATGGGTTCACGTTGAAGCTCAAAAGTCTTTGGCAAGTTCGCTGTCCATTGCAGGCCGGTGATTCGCTGGAAGATTGGGTACACGGGAGAGACCATCAGACGAAGATAAAGCGGAAGATCAGGTTCATCAGTTTAGGGGCGCTTCGCCAGCAGGAGCAGGTTGGGTGATAAGAAGGGCGATTGCATTGTGTTTCGCGGAAAGGGAGGGTACACCAGAGGTACACGGGAAAATGGACCTGAGCAAGCACATGCGTTTTCAGTCGGTTAGGTTGGTAGGGGCGGTGGGGATCGAACCCACGACCTTCGGCTTAAAAGGCCGCTGCTCTACCACTGAGCTACGCCCCTAAATTATTTGTCCCGCACCAGCTTGCAAAGAAGTTACCGAGGCACGGCCTTGACCGCTGTCACTCGCTGCGCCACTTGTTCCAAACATAGGATACCGCTGCGACTGGAACACACGCCGTGTAAGCTCGCCCGTTAGTGCGCAACCCTGAGGGCGGCCACCGCAGCAACACTTACTGGGACGTATGTGGATTCTTCGTCCGCGAGATATGCAACGTCCTACTGTGCCAGTCTACCACGTCCCGCGTCAGTCCGTAACGACTCCCGTTTTGCAGGCCGGTGTGCGTCGTCAGGCCGAGCTCTGGCATATGAGTGGCCCAGTCAGCAGCAGTCCATTTCCAAGACCGCTGTTCTGCCTCAGTAATGTCTGGAAGCGAGAGGCGATTGCTGTCCTCGCGAAGTTGCGCTTCGCAAGACAGGTTTGACGTGCATCTCGGGAGATTCAGCGACGAGAGCGCGGCAGCGACGAGCCAGCCTCGACTAGCTCTTTCTCTTCGACCGCCGCAGGAGCTGATCGGAATGCGGCCAGCGCAACCGTAGGAGTCCGGCTCAAACAATATAAGTAGCCAAGAACGGTCACGGGAAAGAGCACCGTTGCACCCTGCCAAACCGTGGAGCGCGAGAATGCCGCGCTCACAAGTCCTGCGAAAACGACGCCACCCATAAAATAAGGGAAAACGCATTCGTAGCAGATCCTGGCGACGTACGCGAAAGACCTGCCCTCGACAAGTCCGATGACTGCAGAAACCAGGGCCGCATTAAGAGAAAGATACAAACTCCCTGCAAGAATCGCGAAAACAGCTGGCGAATTAGCTGCACTCGATCTCAGCAAAAAGTGCGTGAATTGAAACGCAACGCTGGCGCTTAACACCAGAGCCGAAGCGCTAAACGCGACCTGAATAAGCCGGGCCCGCTTGGCCGCCCAAAGGGATTGCACCAGAGCGGCCACCAACGCGATCGCTACAACTTCAGAAAAACTACAGCACAGCATGGCGAGCAGCAAGAAAACAAAGTTCGGTGACATGGTGCTCTCAATACCGGGTATGCGAATCTTGAGAGTCGAAGAGACGGCAGCGAGACCCAGAAGCGTCAGAAACTGAGCGAGGTTTGCGGAGGACCACGCTCTAGCTGCGAGGAGCAGGACTGCGGCTCCAGAGATTAAGACCAGCGTGATGTATGCTCTAGCTATTCTCGGCATCTGTTGTTCTCCGGTGACATGTGAATGAGTCCGTACACCGGACTTACTAGTTGCCCCAAACCACGGAGTTACCCCAAACCACAGAGTTACCCCAAACCACGGAGTTGCCCCAAACCACGGAATTACCCCAGACGACAGAATTACCCCATACGACCGAGTTACCCCAAACCACAGAGTTACCCCAGACAGTCGGATTGGTCCACACTGTGCCCGGAGCACCGCTGACGGTTACGGTGCCGTTGGCCGAGTTGTACACAGCCGTGGGCGACATTGCCGAACCCATAGTTGGGGGAGCAAGATCCGTATTGCCAAGAGCGGCCGAAGCGTCAACCGCGCCCGCGCCCACCGCAAACATGTCCTGTTCAATCGTATAACTTACACCGCTTCCCAAGTCCGTCGCCGTCGTGTACTGCCCAAAGCCCTTCCAGGCCGTCTTCATTAGGCGGGCTTTCACCTGGTCTGGAGTGAGTGATGGGTTTTGTTGCACAAGCAGAGCCGCAACGCCGCTGACGACTGGCGTGGCCATACTCGTCCCGCTCATTGTCATGTAGTTTGCTGCGCCGTATTGGGAACCGCAATTGACCCCGGACCCATCGCACGGGAATACGGCGAGTGCTGGATACTCCGTAATAAGCGTGGTATTCGGTGAAGCTAGAAGCGATACCACCGCATTACCAGGGGCGACGAGATCGGGCTTCACGATGTGATCAAATGTCGTCGGCCCTTTCGAGCTGTAGCTCGTAACCGTCTGGGCGGCTTGCGTTCCCGATCCATGTGTGTTGGTTGCTCCAACAGTGATCACGTAGGGATCGTTGCCGGGCGCGCCGATCGTGGCGTATCCCTGCGTGCCGGCCCCGTTGTATTCACCCATGTTGCCTGCCGCTGCCACCACGACGATGCCTGCTTGCCACGCGGATTCCACCGCCTGGCAGAGAGGATCGAGTGTGTAGCTCTCATACACGCCGCGAGAGAGCGACAGATTTATTACACGAATGTTGTAAGTACTCTGGAGAGCGATCGCTTGCTGGATCGCAGCAATGACCGAACTGTCGACGCTGGCGCCAGTCCCATCCAATACGCGCAAGCTGATGATGCTGGCCTCCGGGGCGATGCCGCGATATTGGTTCGAGTAGGTTTGCAAACTAGTGGAGTCGTAGGCGTTGCCCGCGACGATACCGGCGACGTGCGTTCCATGGCCGTACGCATCAGTTATGGAGGTATCGCCAGGCACAAAACTCTGGTTATAAACGACTCGAGAGGGGTTCGCATTCCCATCGGAATTCAGGTCATCAACATAGCCAACGCCGCTGTCAATGACGGCGACGCCAACTCCCGTGCCATCCCACCCGTTGGCGTAGGCAATGTCCGCGTTAACCGCCGTGACGACTGGGTCCATTGCACCGCGCACCTTGCGGTTCGGAGAGATGTACGCTACGTCCGAGTGTGAAGCGAGGCTGTTCAGATTGGAGCCCTGAACAGTCACCAACTGGGCGTTGATAACGTTGAGGTTAGACTTGACAGTCGCGCCATCAGCAGAGAGGTCAGAAGCGGCTACTGATCGCTTGAACTGAACGATGACGTCCACTGGCTTTGTTGGGTCGATACCCTGCAGGTCCGGGGCGATCTTGGCAGCGATCAAGGCCTGCGCATTCACCGCTCCTGTCATGGGCACGCCTGCCCTAGGTTCTTGCTGAGGGGCCGATGGATCCTTGACGCCAGCCGAGGGGACCTGTTGTTGAACCAGGCTGCCGTTGGCTAAGCCGGACGACTTGGCGCTACTCGGACCGTTCTTGCGAAGTTCAAAGAGAGGCTGGAGGGTCGAGGTGCCATTTAAGGCTCCCCTATTGTAGCCGTCCTCGTGAGAGGCGCTTGCTGTAGATCGAGCAGTCGGAGTCTGTTCGGGAGAAATATTTGCTTCTTTTTCAATGACTTGCGCGTTCCGGGAGGGATGAGACAGGTGGCTGGTTAATCCTAAAGCGGCGAGCAGCAGCGCGAACGCGATGAGTGCGCCCCATGTGGTCGTCTTCAATGGTCCGCCGTTCTTCTTCTCGGGGTTTCTGTAGGGGCTGAGATCCATTTTTTCCATCTCTCCTGGTAAAGGCTGGGGTGCCTGGAACCTGTTGCAAAAAGCGGCATTTCGCGCTCCCTAAGTTTTAAGCGTTGGGTGTTATTCGCGTCGATGGTACCGGAGTGGGGCAGGACTAGTACCTGCGTGGGCACAGTTTAGTACTAACCTTGAGCTGCCCGGATCAAGAATTAGGGCGGAATTCGTCGGCTAGAAGCAGTTCATGCCAGTGAGAGATAGACGGAAATGGCCGAACCGCTCGGGGAGGTTACTCGAGGAAGAAGGGGTCTACTCCAAGGTTAATCTTGGGACAAAGGTCCCCACTCGTACTATGGGCATTCGCCTATGCATTCCGGACACTATATGTACCGAAAGGGACCAGCAGGATTTTGAGTCGCCGATGCAAGGAAGCATGCCCAGACAAGCCGCAAGGATGGTAATCATTCTTTGAATCCTTCACGCCCACGCCAGCCCAAAGCTAAAAGCGGGAGCGCCACTGTCAGTGGATCCCGGGAATCATGGTTTCGCAGCGCCTTCCAATTTATTGCAAATAAACACCGGGAGATTTGGGCCACTCCTGGGAAAAAGGGCCAAAAGCTAAGTTGGCCCGCGGCATCCTTCATTTTGTTGCAGGTAGTGATCGGCCTTCCGCTATTACCCTATGCACTTTCACATTGGCACCCGGAAAGCGAACTCCGGTTTGCCTGTTTCTTCGGAGTGGCTCTAGCTGCATCCTTGTTTAAGGTACGGCTCCCCGGGATTGAAGCGACCATGTCCGCCAATTTTCTGTTCATCCTGGTGGGCATTCTGGACCTCTCCTATCCAGAGACATTGCTGATGGGGTGTTTCGGGGGATTGGTGCAATCGATTTGGCACTCAAAACCTCGGCCGCGCCTAATTCAGATTTTGTTCAATTTTGCCAACTTGTCCCTCTCGATCACAGCTGCGAATCTTGTATTTCATAGCAGCTCCGCTTCTCGTCTCGGTCTTGGCTGGCCCTTGTTGCTGGTCTCGGCTTCCACGACGTATTTCGCGATGAATACTATGTCCGTGTCGGGCATCATCGCCCTGACGGAGCGCCGCAATCCTCTCCTGGTCTGGAAAGAATGCTACCTGTGGTCGTTTCCCTATTATTTGTTGGGGGCGATGATCGCAGGAAGCGTAAGTCTGATCAACCGCGCGTTCGGATGGCAGTTTGCCATTCTCGTCCTGCCGCTTGTGTACTGGATGTATCGTTCTTACCGCATTTATCTGGACCGCCTGGAAGCAGAGAAAAAACACACCGAAGAAATTGCGGATCTCCACCTTCGAACCATTGAGGCTCTGTCCCTCGCCATCGAAGCTAAAGACCACAGTACCCATGATCATTTGCGACGCGTTCAGACTTACGCGGTCCAACTCGGCAAAGACCTGGGGCTGAGCGAAGCGGAACTAAATGCCTTGCGCGCAGCGTCCATGCTTCACGACATTGGCAAGCTCGCCGTTCCGGAACAAATCCTCTCCAAGCCTGGACGCCTCACCCCGGAAGAATTCGATCGCATGAAAATCCATCCCATCGTCGGCGCGGAAATCCTCGACCGCGTCCAATTCCCTTACCCGGTTGTTCCGATTGTTCGTTCCCACCATGAAAAGTGGGATGGGACTGGATACCCCTACGGATTGAAAGGCGAGGGGATTCCGATCGGCGCACGAATCCTTTCCGTGGTGGATTGTTTTGACGCACTTACTTCGGAGCGGCCATATCGCCGGGCGATGTCCGTCGATGAGGCTATGAAGCACCTGATTTCAGAAATGGGTACCAGCTTCGATCCGCGTGTCGTCGCGGCGATTGAAAAGAGGTACCTCGAGCTCGAGCAAGAAGTGCGCCGGACGGAGAGCACAAAGAGTCCTTTCCCATCCGTGACCAACCCCAATCGGACTGTTGCTCCTTCGGCGGGATTCGCAGACGTGCCAAACGCCGCCGAAGTGCGAGCCACTTCCTTTCTGGCCTCGATCGTCTCAGCCCGGCAGGAAGCACAGCTACTCTTCGAGCTGGCCCAGACACTCGGAAATTCGTTGAGCTTGCGCGAGACGCTCTCGGTCGTTGCGGTTCGGCTGAAGGAAATGGTTCCCCACGACCTGATCGTTTTTTATGTCTGCGAGGGTGAGAAGTTGACGCCGCGTTATGTTCATGGCGTCGACTATGATCTCTTCCGCACTTTGGAGATGCCGATCGGGCAGGGAATTTCCGGCTGGGTCGCACAGCACAAGAAACCCATCATCAATGGGGACCCCATGGCCGAATCGAAGCATCTGGGTGATCCCTCGCGTGTATCTGTCCTGCGATCCACGCTGTCCATCCCGCTTCAGGGCAGGGATGGGGTAGCTGGCGTCTTGACGTTATACCTGAAAGAGAAACAGGCTTTTACCAAAGATCACCTGCGCATGTTGCTGGCAGCAAGCTCAAAGCTCGGCTTATCGGTGGAAAACTCCCTGCAATTCGAGAAGGCCCAGGACTCAGCTAGCACGGATTTCCTTACCGGTTTGCCAAATGCCCGGTCGATTTGCGCGCACTTGGATAGCGAGTTGTCACGCTCCGAGCGCAGCGGACAGCCACTGGCAGTCCTGCTTTGCGACCTAAATGGATTCAAGACCGTAAACGACAACTATGGACATCTCGTCGGGAACAAACTTTTGGAGGAAATCGCAAGAAACTTCCGCACCGTGTGCCGCGAGTACGATCTCGTCGGACGTCTGGGCGGAGACGAATTCATTCTGGTTCTCCCCGAGTTCACCACCACAACGGTCAAGGAATTGCTACCCAGAGTACAACTTGCGGTTGAGGAAGCCGGTCGGACCGTTTGTGGCAAAAAGGTTGTTACCGCCAGCGTGGGAGCGGCCTTTTATCCACAGGATGGGGTGACGGCCGAAGAACTGCTCTCCGAAGCCGATCGCGCAATGTATGAAGCCAAGGAAAGCCACTATCGAGAGAAAGGCGCGCCATCGCTTCCGCAGCTGGTCGTCCCTTCACACGGATGAGGTTGATACGGAAAGGCATCTCGTTGCCCAGCCGCCATGACCCAATGGATTTCAAAACTCGCGCAGAGACTCCTTCTGCTGACCGCCCTGGCAATTGTGGGAGCCCTGCTCTGCGCGACTATGGTTCGCTTCGCCCCGGGCTACGGCGTCGACGAACGCGATCTTGATTTCCGGATTTCTCAGTCCTCCCGCGATGCAATTCGAAACGAACATCAATTGAGCGGCGGACTGCTTTCCTACTACGGCGCTTACATCTCGGGCCTCGTCCACGGAAATCTCGGCACCTCCACCTTCCTGCAACGCCCAGTCACTGGACTTCTGAAAGAAAGAGCTCCGCTCACGGCGCGGGCAGTTTTCCTTGGCTTGGCGACTGCGTGGATGGCAGCTTCTCTTCTGTCGCTGCTCACCATTCGCTGGCAAAGCTGGGTGCTGGAGTATTCGGCGACCGCTGCGACCGGGCTACTGATTGCCCTGCCCACGGCAGTTGTGGCTCTTCTGTGTTTGTACCTGCGCGCGCCGGTCTTCCTGGGAATAGCAGTTATCACACTTCCAAAACTCTTTCGCTATCAGTACAACATACTCGCTCAGGCCATCGCGCAACCTTTTGTTCTGGCGGCCCGAGCCCGCGGCGTCGGCAGTAATCGCATACTTTTCCGCCATGTAATTCCCGTAGCGTGGCACCCTCTCGTGGCTCTTCTTGGAGTGTCCGCAAGCATGGCGCTTGGAGCCGCGATTCCCATGGAGGCTCTTTCCGATTCTCCCGGGATGGGGCAATTGGCGTGGCAGGCCGCCCTCAATCGCGATTTGCCTTTGCTCACCAGCATCACGCTTTTCGTGACTCTCTTAACCGTGGGAGTCAACTTCCTTGCGGGCACAGTGCAAGAGAGGCAGCCGTGAAGGCCCAGCGCATCCTTCGCGTCTTCTGCCGCTCCGCCCTACTCATCATTTTCGCTGTGGGGTTCTTCGCGGGGAGCTTTACCCGTTATTCCTACGCTCACCAGTTTCGCGACATCCCCAATACCGCGCCATCCGCAACGCATTTGCTCGGCACGGACTCGCTGGGAAGGGACCTTTTTACCCGCCTCGTTTACGGGACTCGCATTTCCTTGCTGCTCGCACCCGCTGCAGCCTTACTCGCAACCATCATTGCTGTCATCCTCGGAGGAATTGCAGGGCTCCGCGGAGGCTGGCTCGAAAAAATAATCCTTGCGTCCGCCGACCTATCCATGTCGTTGCCGCTGCTTTTCGTGCTGATTGCGTTGCGTGCTCTATTGCCTCTGGATGTATCTCCCGTGCTGTCCGTCGTCGCCACGTTCGTGGTGCTAGGCCTTCTAGGATGGCCCGCGTCGCTGCGCGTGGTATGGGCTGCTTCTCGAAATTTGCGAGACTCGGATCACATTCTGCTCGCGCAAGCGCTCGGCTACCGCCATTCACAAATATTGTTCCGCCAAGTGATTCCATGCCTTCGCCCAGTTTTTCAAGCGCAGTTCTGGATTTCGATCCCGATCTTTATTCTCACCGAAGCAACACTGAGCATGTTGGGCCTGGGAGTGATGGAGCCACTGCCATCCTGGGGAAATCTGTTGCGCGGCTCCGAGGATTTCTCCGCCATGGCCGCCAACCCCTGGCGCCTCGTTCCGTTAGTCGTTCTGGTCCTCACCGTAATCTGTTTCCAATTCATTTTCCCTGGTTCGGAGGAACTTGCCTGATGCGCTTTTCTCGACGCTCTACCGTTATATGGCTCGCTCTCTGCTCATTCGTATTCTTGGTCCCTTCCGGGCGCGCCCAGTCCGGCGCTGAATTGCATTTCTGCCTCCATGGCGAACCCAAAACCTTCAATCCGATTCTTGTGGATGATGAAGCTTCGGAAAACGTCCGCTATTTGACGGGTGGCGTGCTGATCCGCGTCAATCGACAGACCCAGGCTCTCGAACCCGTGCTCGCCGAATCCTGGAAGGTGTCGCCCGACGGCCGCAAAATCACCTTCCACCTTCGCAAAGGCCTCTATTTTTCCGACGGCTCTCCTTTCTCATCCGAAGACGTGGCCTACACCATGAAACTCCTCATGGACCCGCAAACCCACTCCGCCACTGGCGATGCCTTTCGAACCGGCGAAGCCACTACCATCGACGTTCAGACTCCGTCGTCGGATACCGCCGTTATCTCATTTCCAACTCTAGTCGCCGGCCTCGAGCGCCTCTTCGATCAAGTCGCGATCCTCTCGTCAAAATCTCCCAAAAAAGAGATGAGTGTGCTCGGCCCATATTACGTTTCCGAATACGTCGCCGGCTCTCACGTTCTACTTCGCCGCAATCCAAATTACTGGAAGCACGACGCGGAAGGTCATCCTCTTCCCTATATCGAAACAGTCCGCCTCGATATTCAAAGAAACCGCGACATCGAGCTGATGCGCTTCCGCCGCGGCGAACTCCAACTGATCAACCGTCTCGATGCAGAGCAGTTCGACAAGCTTCAAAAAGATTCCCCCGGCGTCGCCAGAAACGCAGGCACCGGCCTCGATGGCGAAGAGCTCTGGTTCAATCAAACCGCCGCGTCTACCCTGCCCGATTACAAAAAGAAGTGGTTCCAGACGACATCTTTCCGCCAAGCTGTTTCCCTCGCCATCAACCGCGCCGACCTCGCGCGAGTCGTTTTCGACGGCTATGCCACCCCAGCCTACGGCCCCGTCTCCCCGTCCAATCATTTTTGGTTCAACGCTGGGCTTCCAGCTCCCAAGCATGACCCCAAGGCTGCGCTTCAAGTTCTCTCTCGCGCAGGATTTCGATTCGAAAATGGCACTTTGAAGGACAGCGCCGGCCACGCCGTCGAATTTACGGTAATCACCAATTCCGGAAATACCGCGCGCGAAAAAATGGCCACTATGATCCAGCAGGACCTCTCAGAAATCGGCATCACGTTAAAAGTCGTCACGCTGGATTTTCCTTCTTTAATCGAGCGAATCATGCGCACGTTTGACTATGACGCCTGCCTCCTCGGCCTAGTAAACACCGATCTCGATCCAAACGGCCAATTGACAGTCTGGCTAAGCTCCGGCGAAGACCATCAGTGGAACCCGAATCAGAAAACGCCCGCAACGCCCTGGGAAGCGGAAATCGACAAGCTCATGCAAGAACAAGCCTCCACTCCCGACGAGAAACTCCGCAAAGCCAAGTTCGATCGCGTCCAGCAAATCGTCGCCGAGCAGCAGCCGTTCATCTATCTCATCAACAAGAATGCTCTCTCGGCTGTTTCTTCAGACCTTGCCGGTGCCTTCCCTGTCGCACTCAATCCCCAAGCTTTCTGGAACATCGAAACGCTCCGCCTGAAACCCAGCGCAACGATGGGAGCGAGTAAGTGAGCTCTCAGGATCCTCTCCTCTCCGCCAATCTCTCAGTGGACTACCGCAACAAAACCGGTGTCCTCCGAAATATTTCCTTGCGTATCGAGCGCCAGGAAATCCTCGGATTGGTCGGTCAAAGCGGTTCCGGAAAAAGCACACTAGCCCTCGCGCTCATGGGGCTCCTCTCGTTGAAAGGAGGCAGTGTCCTAGGAAAAATTCTGTTTCACGGCAAAGATATTCTCAAAAGTTCCGAAAAAGAACTTCGAGCGATTCGCGGCAAAGAAATGAGCATCGTGCTGCAAAGCCCACTTGCGGCTCTGAACCCAGCTCTCTCCATTGGTTCTCAGTTAAGCGAAGCCTGGAAAGCCCACGAGCGAGGAAACGATGCGCACGGTTCAGCGTCAATCCAGTCCGCTTTGACAAGCGTCAGCCTGCCGCACGACAAGGAATTCCTCCGCCGTCGCCCATCGCAGTTAAGCGTTGGCCAGGGCCAGAGAGTTTGTATCGCCATGGCCGTCCTTCACCGCCCAGCGTTACTCCTCGCAGACGAAGCGACCAGCGCCCTCGATCCAATCACACAATCTGAAATCCTGAATCTGTTCGCGCGCTTAAATCGCGAGATGGGCACCGCCATCCTCTATATCTCGCATGACCTTCTCTCAGTCGCGGCTCTCTGTCACCGCATCTGCATACTCCATGAAGGCCAGGTCGCAGAATGCGGAACGCCTGATGCCATTTTCAATGCGCCCCAACATGAATACACGCGCAGACTGCTTGCTGCGCTTCCCAGCACGCCGCCCCGCAAAAACTCCGACGTCAGAGATACTCAAGACGCCGAGCGGCCTCTTCTCGAAGTAACTCCTTATTGAAAAGCTTTCGGAGACAATTTCTGAAAAACGGCGAAGTTACTTTCGCATTTTCCGTGGGTTTTACTCACTACCGCCGCTTCGTGACAATTTACTCCCATGAATTCCGAAACTTGCCACCGCCGCCGGAATCGCGTCCAGCGCAAGCACTCTGTGCGCCGCGCCACGTCGAATCGCTTCCTTCGGCATCCCAAACACAACGCAGCTCGCCTCATTCTGAGCAATCGTAAACGCACCCGCCGCGCGCATCTCCAATAATCCGTCGGCGCCATCGTCTCCCATGCCCGTCAATATCACACCCAGCGCCGAGTCGCCCGCAGTCTGCGCCACGGAACGAAACAAGGCATTCACGCTAGGTCGATGGCGTGAAACCAACGGTCCATCACTCACTTGAATCGTGAGATGCCCGGAGGCACGGCGTATCGTGCTATGCCGATTGCCCGGAGCTACAAATGCCCACCCGCGTTTAACACGATCCCCATCCGCCGCTTCCTTCACGTGGATCGCGCAATTCGTATCCAGCCATTTCGCGAACGCCGCCGTGAATTGTTCCGGCATGTGCTGCACAATCACAATCCCGGGAGCCTCCTTCGGCAACGCGCCCAATATCTGTGCCAGCGCTTCCGTTCCTCCCGTCGAACCCCCCATCGCGACAATTCTCTCTTCTTTGCTCGACACGCTGGCTGTATTAGTTTTGCTTCCGGAAAGTTTGCGTGGCTGTGGGGAGGCCACACTAGTTCGCTTCCGCATCCGCGCCGACGCCGCAGATCGCACCGTATCGATCAGCATCACTGCCGACTCATGCAGAAAGTTCCCCACTCCAAGCTTTGGCTTTGTGACGATCCCGATCGCGCCCTCTTCCAAAGCCCGAATCGCCGCAACCGTTCCGCGCCCCGCTACGCTCGAGCAAATCAACGTGGGGATGGGATCTTCCGCCATCACCTTACGTAAAAACGTCAACCCATCCATCTGCGGCATCTCAAGGTCCAAAATAATCACATGCGGCCGAACCTGCTTCATCTTGTGAAGCGCAATGATCGGATCCGCGGCAACGGTCACCTCCATATCGCTCTCCTGCGAGAGCACCGCCTGCATGACCTGACGCACCACGGCCGAATCATCCACAACCAAAACTTGGATTAAAAGCGCCGCGCTATCGTGCAAGATCGGCCTCTGGCTTCGGTTTGACGATAAGAGCATAAACGGTGGTCATGACACTGCGTACCACGTCATGCATCGCGTGCAGGCTCTCCGCGTGCCCAACAAACAGGTACCCGCTCGGAGATAAGTAACTCAACATGCGGCGCACAATTCTTTCCCGGTCTGCGCGGTCGAAATAGATGAGTACGTTTCTGCAGAAGATCAAATCAAATGGTCCGTTCACGGCGTACGCACCCTCGTTCAGGTTCAGCCGCAAAAACTTCACGACCGAACGAATCTCAGGCCCAGCCTTTATCTTTCCTTCCTGCCTGCCGCAACCCCTCAACATATAGGCCTTCAAATAAGGCTGCGGAATTTGACTGCACGCTGCAAATTCCCAAATGGCGCTACGCGCAATCGCCAGCGCGCGACTCGACAAATCCGTTGCGACAATTTCAATTTCCCAACCCGCGACTACTGGAAAGTGGTGGCACAGAGCCATAGCCAGCGAATACGGCTCTTGCCCCGTCGAACAGCCCGCGCTCCACACCCTGATTCTGCGGCCACGCACACCTCTCGCCGCATCCGCTTGCCATTGAGGAAAGACTCGCTGTTGAAGAAACTCGAATTGTCCAGGTTCACGGAAGAACCGCGTCTCATTCGTGGAGATCGCGTCGAGCATGCAGTTTTGCTCTTGCGGATCAGTCGTCACCACGCGATAGTATTCGCTGAACGTCGCTAGGCCCAGATGGCGTAACCGGTTCGAGAGTCGGCCCACCAGCAGCGCCGACTTCGCGTAAGTCAGCCAAATCCCCGAGACGCGATGAATGAGCTCCTGAAAATGCCGAAACTCCCTTTCAGTGATCGTCTTCGCCTGAAATTCCAAAAACCCGTCCAACGGCTGGGCCTCCGAATTCTCAGAGACACCGCTCCGCGGCCACTTTCGCTTGTACTTGTATTTGACCGTGCCAAGGGCCCACCGCTCGTTCCGCATTTTAGGATTTCGACTTGCCAGCTCTGGAATTCGCAGTGGCGTTCGTCGAAGCGTTCGTCGGCGATTCAGCCCGATTTCTGTCTGTTCCATCCGCTTCCGTCCGAACCGCTTGCGAAGGCACTTCCCCAAGTCTTACCAGTTCTTCGCCCGACAAAACCTTGAGAATATCCAGCATGAGCGCGAACTTCTTGCCGATCTTGGCCATCCCCAGTAGGTATTCAACACGCACGCGCGTCCCAAATGATGGCGCCTCCGCGATATCCCCTTCTGCAAAGCTCGTCACTTCATTCACTGCGTCGGCGATGACGCCCATGATGCTGTCCTCGCCGTCCAGCTTGATCTCCAGAATGATGATGCACGTCGTCTTCGTTACCGGCCGCGCCGCCACTCCAAACTTTACCGCCAGGTCCACCACCGGTACCACGCTCCCCCGAACGTTGATCACTCCGCGGATCCACGCGGGCGCTTTCGGCACGCGCGTCACGGCGCCGTATTCGATAATTTCCCGCACGTGCGGGATTCCGACGGCGTACTCATCTTCCGACATCTGGAACGTTAGATATTGCCGCTGTTCCACCGCTTCTCTTGCAATAGTGGATTCCATTGGACTCTCCCGTTAGAACCGCACGAAGTCGCGTTCATCCTCGCTCGCAGTCGCTGTACTGGCGGCATCTTGATCCGCCGCGGACCGCCCGTCTCTCCCAGTCCTGTTCTGCCGGTACGCCCGTGGATGCGACCTCTCGTACCCCCGCGGGCTCCCTGCCGCGGAGTCCTGCCGCGCGTCCTCGACCTTGAAAAACTCCATGAGCTGCTGCATACCTTCAGCCTGGGATGACATCTCCTCTGCCGCACTCGAAAGCTCTTCGACCGAAGACGCATTTCGCTGCGTAACCTGGTCCACCTGCGACATCGCTTTGTTGATCTGGTTCACTCCCGAAGCCTGCTCGCGAGACGCCGCCGTCACTTCCTGCACCAGATCCGCCGTTTTGCGAATTGCCGGCAC
This sequence comes from uncultured Acidobacteriota bacterium, assembly GCA_963833345.1. Lineage (GTDB taxonomy): Bacteria > Acidobacteriota > Terriglobia > Acidiferrales > UBA7541 > Acidiferrum. The sequence goes on from CAWHXI010000002.1 coordinate 1,575,996, forward strand.
CAGTGCCCCCAGCAACTCTCCGGAACGTTCCGCCACCTTTACGCTCTCCCCCGCCTGGCCCGCGATCTCTTTTGCTGCAGCCTGGCTGCGCTCCGCCAGCTTCCGTACTTCCGTGGCCACCACCGCGAATCCTCTGCCATGCTCTCCCGCGCGCGCCGCCTCAATCGCCGCATTCAGCGCCAGCAAATTGGTCTGATAAGCAATCTCCTCGATAATCGAGATTCTCTTCGCGATGGACACCATCGCATCGACCGTATCCTTAACAGCCTGCCCGCTGTCCTCCGCATCTTTCGCGCCCTTCGTCGACATCCGTTCCACTTGCCGGCTGTTTTCCGCGTTCTGACTGATCGAAGCGCTCATCTCTTCCAGGCTGGCTGTTGTCTCTTCCACCGAAGCCGCTTGTTCGCTCGACCCCTGAGAAAGTGACGAAGCCGAAGCAGAAACTTGCGCCGCTGCGGAAGCCAGCGTCGTGGCTCCGTTGCGTACCTCATCCACAATATTCGTCAAGCTCGACTTCATGTTCCTCAAGGACTCAAGCAACTGCCCGGTCTCGTCCTTTGTCTTGATTTCCAGATTTCCCGTCAGATCGCCTTTGGCAACTTGTTGGGCAATTTCCACCGCCGCTTTTAGCGGATTCGTGATACTGCGCGTGATCCAGAAAGCGAATAAAGCGCTGACCAGCGTCGCCAGAACTCCTATGGATGCGATGATGCCACGTCCTCGGACGTACGCTTCTCTTGCCGCATCGCGATCCGCAGCAGTCTGCGCGACTTCGTAATCGATCAGTTTGTACAACTCGTCCAAATACAACGACTGTTCCGGAACGATCTTTTCCATGAATTCCTTTTTCGCCTCATCCGCATGATTTGTTTCCAAAAGTCGGATGAATTCGTCCTCGTGCGGAACGTACCGGTTGCGCGCGTCCATTACATTCTTTACGAGTTCCTTGCCTTGTTCGGTGTCTATCGTTTTTACCAAATCCGCCCTGTAACCTGCGCGCAATTTCTTGAAGTCTTTGAGACGCGCGAGCTGCTCTCCCATCTTGTCGTGATCGAACAGGTAGATGTTGCGGATGTAGTTCCCCGTCTCGAGCAAGGAGTTGGCCCATTTATGGGTGATCACCAGTTGTTGCACTCGATCGTTGGCGAAGTTTCCGAGAAGCTGGTCTTGCGATTCAAGCCGCAACACCGCCAGACCGATGATGCCGAGAACCATGACCAATAAACTCGCAAACGCGAGCCCCAATCGGGTCCCAATCTTCACATTTCCCAAGAACATAATTTTCTCCTCAAAGGCAATCACCGATCTTTTTCTGCACGGCCGCCGAACTACTCACAATTTCCGTTTTTCGAGGACTTCGATCACACAGCCCCATAATTCGCCGTTCATCCAACAAATGCCGCTTCTGCTTCAAAACTGCGCATCAGCGCCGGAATATCGAGAATCAGCGCGACCCGCCCATTTCCCAGAATTGCCGAACCGGAAACTCCCGGAACATTTCGAAACACATGCGGCAAAGGTTTTATGACCGTTTGTGTAGCCCCATAAAGCCGGTCCACGGCCAACCCCGCTCGATGCAAATCGTGCTGCACCACAACCACGTTCTGTCTCGTCGTCCGCGTCCCGCCGCTTTGAAAATGCTCCCGCAATTGCACATACGGCAATGGCTCCCCGCGAAGCTCCAGCACTCCCGTCGCGAATCCTGAATCTCGTTCCTTTACCGGCAGTTCCACACACTCGATTACCTGGTCCACGGGAATAACGTAGGTGTCCTCGCCCACGCCGACACCGAAACCTTCAATAATGGCCAATGTCAATGGAAGGCGAATGTGAACAGTCGAACCAGCTCCATGCGCGCTGCTAATAAATACATTTCCACGTAGCGCTTGCACGTTCCTGCGCACCACATCCATCCCCACTCCGCGGCCCGACAGATCACTGACCGCACTTGCCGTGGAAAACCCTGCCTCAAAAATCAACTGAAAGAGCTCGTGATCCGCAGCCTTTTCGGGCTCCGCGAGAATCCCCCGCTTACGCGCCACATCGCAAATCCGTTCCCGGCTCAGTCCCGCCCCGTCGTCGGATACTTCAATTACAATGCTGCCCGCTTCGTGCGCCGCCCGCACTGTGACCGTCCCTGAAGCTGGCTTGCCCTTCCGTTTGCGAACCGCGGGCGTTTCGATGCCATGGTCGATCGCATTTCGGATCATGTGCAGCACCGGATCCTTTAGGTGCTCGATCACCGAAGTATCCACTTCCACGTCTTCCCCTTCGATTTGCAGGCGCGCCAGTTTGCCGTGCGACTTCGCCAAATCGCGCACCGTGCGCGCGTACTGCCGGAAAAGAGGTCCCACCGAGACCATCCGCGCTTTCAAAACCGTTTCCTGAAGTTCCGTGTGCAACGAATCCGCGGCGCGCGATGTTTCTCGAATCGCCTCAAAATCGGCTTTGCCCGGGTTCTTCAACAACTGCGCAATTCGCCCCCGCGCAATGGCAATTTCGCCGGTGAGATCCAATAAACGATCGAGCTTTGTGACGTCCACCCGCAGACTCCGCAGCGAATCGTTCGCGTGCGCTGTCCGTAGGGCCCCGGACTCCGTTACAGCTCCATTCTCGCCGTCCGCCCTCTCCTGACCGTTTTGAGAGCTGCCCTCGATGCACTTCGAAATCTTGCCGAGCACTTCCCTGGCGCGCGCAGTATTTTCATCCCTGCCTTCCGCCGCGCCCGCGGCCATCTCCCGCAGAATGTCCAGCGACGCCAGCATCAGGTTTATAATTTCCGGCGTCACGCCCAGATTGCGGCTTCTGATCTCATCCAGGAGGTTTTCAAACGCGTGAGCGAAAGCCTGCAGTTTTGGCAATTCCAGGATGCTCGCGTTCCCCTTAATCGTGTGAACCACACGGAAAATCGTCTGGATCGATTCTCCATCTTCCGGGCGTGCCTCCAGCTCCAGGACGGCCTCTTCCATCTGCGCGAGGCCTTCGCCTGTTTCCAAGACAAAGCTCTTCAAAATAATGTCGCGCTGAATTTCCATTCTAATTTCCGGTCAGTTCCAACGCCGCCTCGCTTCCGCTGCTATCCGCTGATGCTGGCCAATTCTTAACCTTCATTTCCGTCTTCACCGAACTCCAACCCGCTCATTCGCAACTTTCCCGATTTCCTAGATCCCAAAGAGGCTCGGCCCCACATAAACCGAAAGCAATCCCAACAACTCGCGATCCCCCGAGTCGAACGACTTTCTCTGCGGCAAAAGATTAAAAAACACGATGGCCCCTTCCGCTTTCTGCCCTTGAGACAACGGAACCAGCGCACTCACTCCAATGGTTGCCAAAAATTCGTCTCCCGCGATCCGCTTGTCCACAATTCGCGCCTGACCGCGCTTTATCTCTGCCGCAATCTGATCGAACTTGGACGCCAGCGCGCGCCGCTGCGTCGCCGAAATTCCCACCGCCGCCAAAAACGACATCAGCTTCGTTTCCGCGTGCAATTGCACAATCACAATCTCTTCGCATCCCAAGAGATTTGAACCGATTTCAATCACTGCATTGGCAACATCGCCCTCGCGCACCGCCATACTCAACCGCTCACTCGCCGCGTAGAGCCGGCTCCAAATCGTGTGCCGCTCCACGGACGGAACGGTCTCATAGCACCGCCGCAAATAATCGCGTGAGCGCGTTTCCAACTGTTCGGCAAGAGCCGCAGTTGAAGTCTTCTCGCTCTTGCCGCCAGTTTCCGGTCGCGTAATAGTTTTTTCTCTCATCGAACGTCTTCCATCTCGTTTCTCATTTAGCGTCCTTCTTCGACGCCCAGATAACCGTTCACCATGTGCAGCAACTCGTGGCTCTCGATCGGCTTCGTCAGATAATCGTTACAACCGCTTTCAAATCCCTGCTCAACATTCTGCGGCTCGCCGCGGCTCGTCACCAAAATGATCGGAACCTTCTTCAATTTCTCCTGCCGCCGCATCTCCCGGCACGCCGCAAACCCGTCCATCTTCGGCATTACCACGTCCATCAAGATCAGGCTGGGCTGTTCCTCCAGCGCCACCTTCACCGCCTCCTGCCCGTTGCGCGCCTGCACCACGTCAAAATTGGTGTACTTCTTCAGGAGCATCTCTTCCATCAGCAGCGTAGTCACAGAGTCGTCGACAATCAGTATTTTCGGGCGCATCTCTTCGTAGAGTCCCTTCGTCTCTTGGCCTGAATACACGTATCCGAGAGGCAAGCCAATGATTAGGGCAATGCAATCTCCAAAACCTTTCGTAAGCCTTCGCTACTTTCGGTTTCTTTTTGGAAGGTTACTTTGCAGGGCTAGATTGTTTGTCGTGGATGACGTTAGAACATAAGCCATTTAATATCAACAGCTTACACATTCACAGGGGCCGCGTGGAATCGCGCCTGAGCACCGGAGTTTTCCGCGGCTCCATCCAATAGGCGCGCGCTTTCGACTGCCTACGTCTCAGTATCTCGGCGAATCAGCACGCCATTCTCAAACTGAGATGAGCGGACATCCCGACATCCACGCCGCTGCAGGCGTCGTCAAGACAGCGCTTCGACCGCGGGGGGCGCGGGGCGCGGGCGCTTGCGCTTCCACTCGTAGTCTTTGCGCAGGCGCGACTGGTGCTTCTTCAGCTGCGCCTCCAATTCGCTGAACGCTTGCTTACAACTGGCGCGCACATTCTCGCCCGTTCCGGTAGCGTGCAGCGTCCCGGTTGGCAACGACAAATTCAGCGAAAACGAAAGCTCCTCGCGATGCGGATTCTTCGAAAACACGCCGTGCAACAGCACTAAATCAGGTTCATAGCTCTTCAGAATACGATTCAGCTTGCTCGCGAAACGCTCCACTTCTTTTTCCGCGGGCTTGTGCGGCTCGACATTCTTGTAGCTGATGGAAAGTTTCATGGATGCACCTGTAGGAGTTCTTGCAGAAGAGGCGGGCGACGCGGAATTGCTTCTTCCACCGCATCATACTCCCAGCATACCAGCACGCCCGGCCATCGGCAATTGTACTGAGACAATTTGTGGCATAGGCAATCCTGCCTGTGCGGTTCTTACAGGGCACACAGCCAAGATTCATCGCGCGAAAAGCGCGCGGTGGGGCGGAGGCGGCTGTGCCACCGAGAGGCATCGGCGACAATTCGCACTGCGTTGACATCCGCGCCTGCTGCGTGCTTTTGTAGCACAGGCACTCCCGCCTGTGCTGCTTTCGACGGCGTTTGCCAAACAACGCACAGCCAGGATTCATCGCACCAAAAGCGCGATGGGCGGAAATGGCTGTGCCACAAAATCTCCATACAAATAGCCCACTCCAAACATGCCTCGACCGAAAAAACCCTCTCTCACTTCTACCGCCCCCGCCTCAAAGAGCGTGGTTCGCGTCGGCCCAGCCGGCTGGTCTTATCCAGACTGGTTCGGCTACGTTTACCCTTCGCGCCGCCGCAAAGGCTTTCACGAAGCAACGTATCTCGCCGAATTCTTCGACACCATCGAGATCAATACCTCTTTCTACAATCCCATTCGGCCGGATCATGCGGCGCAATGGATCGACCGCGTCGCTGCCAACCCGAGGTTTGTCTTCACGGCCAAACTCTGGCAAAGGTTCACGCACGAGACAATTGGTAAAAATGCGGATCCAGCAAATTCGGCCGGCGCCGCGTCATCCGGCGTAGTCGCCGCCACGAAGGAAGACGATCGCGCCGTGCGCGCCGGCTTCGACGTTCTCCGCGACGCCGGCAAACTCAGCGCCGTCCTTCTCCAATTCCCTTTCTCTTTCCACCGCACGCCCGAAACCGTCGCGCATCTCTCCGCTCTTCTTGAACGCTTCGCCGACTACCCGCTAGTGGTTGAAGTTCGCCACGCCTCCTGGCAAACGCCGGAAACCTTTGCGTTACTTGAAAGGTTCAAAGCAGGATTCTGCAACATCGACCAGCCCGTCATTGGCCGGTCGCTCGAACCCTCCGCCGAAACCACTTCCCCGATCGGCTATGTGCGGCTGCATGGCCGCCGCTACGACACGTGGTTCACCGACGATCCTGCCGTCCCTTCCCACGAGCGCTACAACTATCTTTACTCCACCGAAGAACTTGCCCCCTGGGCCAAACGCGTCGCTAAAGTCGCCGAGCGCTCCCGCGAAGTCTTCGTGATCACCAACAACCACTACCAGGGCAAAGGCGTCGTCAACGCTTTGCAGCTCATCAGCATTTTGAAACGCTCCAAAGTGAAAGTCCCCGAGCCGCTGCGGGTGCAGTATCCCGAGTTGGAAGCCATCGCCGATTCCCCGCCTGCCGAGCCGAGTTTGTTTCCGATGGGAAAAAGTCGGTGAGTGGTACCCTCCCCCCTGGGGGTTTTCTTGTAAATGGGGATTCTAAAGGGTCCTGTGTTTTGAAAGTGCGCATTCTACGGGAGTTATGGGCGTAATTTTCGGAAATGCGGATTCTAAAGAGTTTAGAGGAAAAGAGACGGCGAGGAACGTTGGAAGCTTTGAAGGTTTAGATAGAAACAGCAGGAGGTGCCAGACGACGGTATGCGGGGCGGGCGGTTTGGAAAAGTCGGTGGAGCCGCGGAGCCAGAAGCAGAGCCGGTGGGAAAAGGCTGCGGGTCTGACGCCGCCGCGCTACGGGGACGAGCGCGGAGAGAGGAGAAAAACGGGGGAAGGGGATGGTGGTTGGCTGGATTGCGACGAAAGCATGGGACAGGGTAGCACGGTTATTTATTACTGTCAAGGACTATTATTTATGCAGTATCATTCGAATGAGACTGCCGGAAGTCGTGGGATTGGAAGGAGTTGGCGGGAGTTTTGCAGTTTGGTGAGACGGAATGGGAGGTGAGTAGCGAGTGGTTAGTAGTGAGTAGATCTGGATTCGGCGGCGATGCGAGCTGATGGGCCAGGTGGGGGGTTCCGCTGATGATTAACGTTGATTAATCTTGATTAACACTGAGCCTTACTCTAAAATACAATCTATGGCTAGAGTCATTCGTCGCATCCCGATCACCAAAGCGCGCATCAATTTAGGACAAGTAGCGCGGCGCGCACATGTGAACCGGGAATATTTTATTCTGGAAAAAGACGGAATCCCCGTCGCGGGCATTCTTAGCGCCGACGAATTGGAAGATTACCTGGAACTGCAAGAACCGGGGCTGAAATCACAAATCCGGAAGAGCAGCCAAGAGTACAGCCGTGGAAAGAGCCGAAGTGCCGCTGAATTTTTGACCGATCTGCGCCGCAAATCCCCCAAAGCGAAAAAGTGACCTGCTTCGATGAATGGGACGTTCCGCGTTGTCACCACGCCATCATTTGAACGCGAATTCCGGAGATTATCGCAAAGAAATGCCAAGCTCGTGGATACGCTCGATGCGCTGATAGCCATTCTCGCCGAAGATCCGCACGGGCGCTCTGGCCTACATCCCCATCAAAAAACTGGAAGGCTTGAAGCAGGGGGAAGGACAATGGCGGATCCGGTGGCGCGACTATCGCCTGCGCTACGACATACTTGGAAGCGAAGTCGTGCTCCATTCGCTTCGCCACCGGAAAGAAGCTTACTGACACGTCCGTGCCACCCACCGTAGTGAGTAGTGAGTGGGTGGACGATAGCGAATTTTTGGTATGGTGAAGGAGGTTCTCAACATACGATTGCGCATTGACGAACGGGCGGCTGGAGGGACGGGAATGACGCGAGACGAGGCTTGGAAGTTGGCCAACCATTGGGTGGGGGCTTGGAACGCTCATGATCTGGAATTGATCCTGACGCACTATGAGGATGGGGTGGAGCTGACTTCGCCGGCGGCCGCGCAGCTCTTGGGGACGCCGGATAGCAAGGTGGCCGGAAAGGAAAACTTGCGAGCTTACTTTCAGCGAGGGCTCGCAGCCTACCCCGAACTCCACTTTCACCTTGAGGACGTGCTCTGGGGCCTAAACAGCGTGGTGCTCTGCTACCTCAATCAAAAGGGAACACGCACGGCGGAATTCATGGAGCTGTCAGCGACTGGAAAAGTGGCGCGAGTTGTGGCGAACTACAGCGCCTAACGAGTAGGAGAGGTCCGGGCACCTGCCAGAGGGAGGGGGTATCTAGTTCTCGCTGTTAGATATTTCCAGCGGCGGCGCTTGAGTTTGCTCTCGCCTGGGTGGTTCCGCTATTTGCACCGGTGCCACTACTGTCATAGGGATCGGGCGGGTTCCTTCAAGAATTTCTGACCATCCTTTGCGAATGGAAGCCATCTCCGTTTCCACATCCACCATGCCTGAGGGATGTAACTGTTGTCCCGGAGCGTAGCCTTGTGTCAATTTTCTTATAGCCAAGGCTTTGACCAATCAAATAGACAAGGTCAATGAGCAAGTCGAATTTCTTACCAGTCCATCTCTGCAGCTCTTCACCCATCAACTTTCTTCTCAAGTTTAGGTGCGAAAGATACAGTCGCCAAGGCGGACCTGTAAAAGTCCGGCGCCCCGGAGACGCGGCCGGGTACCCCGCGTGTCGGTTTTATACGTGGGGGTTTTTTGGTTTTCCTGGACAATTTCTCAAACACACAAAGAGTTATTCAGGCTTCGCGCTTCTTACGTTTTCCCTCTTCCTCCAGCAGCATTTCCATGAGTGAAGGTGGATAGCGGAAGTTGGTTTTCTGCAGACGTACAAACGCGTCGCGCAAATCGAGCAGCCCCGCCCGAGACGCCAGATCCATTACGCCCAAAGTACCCGTTACCGCCAAACCATGCCGCTGGGCCAGCATCGCGCCTGCACGATCATCGACCAACAGGAGATCGGCGCCGATGGATACCGCGAGGACGATAGCTGCCCGCTCACCCGCGTCCAATGTCTCAAGGGAAGAATCCTCGGCACCAACGAGTGGCGCGGCAGTAATTTCGAGCCACTGCGGAGGTTGCTGCATCCAGGTTCGCACATCCGGAGGCGTTGCCTCGCAGGTCAGTTCGTCGCGCACCTCGAAGGGAACATGAATTTTCTCGAAAATACGGGTAAACCTGGATCGCGCCGATAAGGATCAAGTAGTGCAGCGGAGTCGCGTCGGCGACAACAACCCGCATCTAGTTTCCAAAGCCCAAGCGGCGCAGTGCCGCGCGTTCACGATCGAGATCTTCCCTGGTGTAATTCAGCCAGACTTCATGAGCCTTCAGGAAGCCGTCGAGTGCGTCGCGAGTCTGCAGGCCGAGCAACTGGCGCAACTGCGCTTCCGTCAAGCGGCCCACCTTGTACTCTTCCAGAGAAAATGCTTCCAGAGCGCGGCGGGAGAGATCGCTCCCCGAAGCGGAGAGGCGCTGCGCGACATCATCAGGAATGTGAAGAGTCACTTCCATAAACGCAGTTTAACACGAGAGAACCCGTCGTACGATGGTCTCAAATTCAGGCGGCGGCCCTCGATAAGAACGAAGGCCAGCCAGGAAAAAGACAAAGGCAAAATCATCTTATCGCAATAAATCTGTGCCACCCGCCGGCACGCGCCCAGCGACTGTGCTCCACCCGGCAATTTCCGCCAGTGTTGGATACCCCACAGACAACGGCCCTTCGCCATCGGTAATCTCCAGACCTTTTGAATTCAGGTCGCGAGGTGGCCATGGAGCCGGTGCGTCGCAAACTGGTATGGGTCGAAAGCCAGAGTTTTCAGGGGTGGGCTTGCAGCGAATGTGCTTGGGTGTTCAACCCTTCATGGCCGCTCTCTGGCAAATCCATTGACGAGATGAAGACGAGTTTCGGACAGCAGCGCGACGACGAGTTCACATCTCATCTGTGCGCCGAGCACCCGAGGGCCACGGAAAATCCCCACTAGCCAGTCACTCGCGGACTAAATGCTTTGCGATCCTCGCCCCGTTCGACATTCTGAAGGAGATGGCCGACGTGAATTTCGAGTGGGTTGAAGTCGTTCGAGATTTTCAGACTCCCGAAGCGCGACATGAAGCTATTAGCGGAGAACCTTAGCTAAACAGGAGGTGTTAATGTGTATCCCACCGTTCGCGTCGAGATGGCGATGGTACTTGATGAATCCACGCTTTCTGAACTTATTCATAAAAAAATTGACGCGACCGCGTGTAGCGCCGATCATGGCAGCCAGGGTCGTTTGCGATATTCCGGCAAATCTGTGCAGCTTGCGCTGATTCCCCTTCCCTGCAAGCAGCAGAAGCGTGCGGGCGAGTCGCCTCTCGCTGGAGTGAGAAACCTGGTCGACTAAATCCTCCTCCAGCCGAATATTGCGCGAAATCAGATAAGACATGAAACAGTAGGAAAGCGCATGGTCGGTGTGGAGCGCTCGGATCATCTCGTTCCTTTCAATGACTTGTACAGCGGTAGGTGCAATCGCGGTGGCGGTCCCCATGCGAATATTACGAATATTTCGACTCCCAAGGCATGCTTCACCAAGAAATTCGCCTGGCCCCAGAATGGCGACAATTGCCTCCTTGCCAGGTTTGGAGGCCACGGAGAGTTTCACGCGTCCTGCTTGAATGTACATGAGCGTCTCGGCGACATCGCCTTGAGAGAAAATAGTTCCGCCAGGTGCGAAGCGCTTATTTAATGTGGCCAGTCCGTCCAAATCGAACGAGATTTTTGGCGGGTCCTCTATGTTGGACCTCATGGGTTGCTTGGGTCTCCGATGCTGCTGGTATATTGCTTGCCCCGTTTCTATGGCCTCAATCGCGGAAAGCTTCCGGTCTAAGTGTGGTTCTGAGCGAAGGCCACCTGAATGCAGCAAACAGCGCTGCCCTGCAGCGACACCGCACGTAGGGCAAGGGACTGAGGACGACGCTTTCGTGCCCAGTTCTTTCTTTTTCACTCGAAGATAGTCCGATAGCACATTCCGTAAGGCTATCCCATTTGGAACACTTTTGATACTAGGCGGGCGGCTGGCTCTTAAATCCGCAGGAAGTTTTTGGGTGGCACTCGATGAGAACGAAGGCCACCCAGGAAAAAGACAAAGGCAAAATCATCTTATTGCAAGAAGGCTGTGCTACCCGCCTATCCCACCCGCGCCCAATTACTATGGTATTAAATCAAAAAAGTATTACCGCTGTATAATAAGTATGCAATTTTGAACAGTCAGAAGCTCTTTGATTGTCTACAATCCGCACAAGGGTAAGCAGGGCTGTGACCCAGCACGACCATTGAACTTGGGAGGGATTATGGCTTGCTTATTGTGTGGGTCAAGCAATGAGGCAGAATTTGCTGCGGAGATGGTTATCCATGTCGGCGGTCTCACAAATATAGACAATCCCGGTGTCTGGGTGTTCCCGAAGCTTGTAACCTGCTTGGATTGTGGCATTGTGCGGTTTAGCGTTTCGAAAACTGAACTGGCGTCGCTTGCCGGCGGCGCTTCGACAAATCAACGACAGACGATGGCGGCGGGTTGACGGCCACGCGGAAGTCCTAAATCAATCGGCTTGGGCGTTGATTGTAGCGATGACTGTCATGCTGGGAATGTGCATCAACCTGAACTCGTTCGCGCTTCCTTTAGCGGCTTGCTGCAACTGGTAGATGGCACTCTCGTGCCCATCGATTTTTGCTCTCCAAATTAAATCGCCGTCCGGTATGACTTCGAATAAGTCGTATGTGCGTAACATAGTGCTCCAATGGCCATAGTATCGGGCGTGTTGGAAGCACCAGTCTGTACACCTATTACAGTAGATTCCCGGGTGGGCGCCTGTAAAAATCCGGATGAGCGTGGCAAACCCGCCTGGGCCTACAGGTGTTGTGGTATGGACACTTAGACTTCACGGCGGGAAAGTGGAAAGGCAAGAGGGCAGCGAGGCGAAGCCCCCAGTTCGTTGGGGAGTCTGCTAAGACGCCTTTCTGCTCCCTTGCACAAACAGACACGCGAAACCCGAGCCCCTCCGCTGGCTGCACGGAACGTTGTGCAACGGAAGCTAAACATTTGTCACTTTATATGTGAACAGATGGGGAGGCCGGGATGACGCAACCTGGTTATTCGTATGCACTGAATGCAAAGCTGGAACCGCTATGCCCGCGCGACAATAAAATCATGCGATACGAGGCGAGCGGACTTCCTTCTGGCACGGACAACCGGCCTGCCTATCGCTGCGGCCACGAAGGGTGCAACGTTTGCTATGACCTGGCGAACGGGTACTTCACGTTGGTGGGAATGCCCGAACAGATAAATCCCGTGGCGGAACCGGGCGTAAATACTGTGGTGTGCGAGAGACACGGGACGTGGTTGTACCGCCGCAGAGATCAGTCGAAGGAATGGGGAGACGAGTGGTGTTGCGGTGTGGAAAGGTGCGACTTCTGTATTTTGACAGGCACAAAGGGGAGTTGGGTCAGAACATAGCCCAGGACATAGCCCTCAGAGATAGATTATGGAAATTTTCAGTTCCAGGCGGCCTCCTGAGAAACTGAATTTGGCTGCGTCGAATTTCGGCGGGCCGAAATGGCCCTTTGCATTATTGGAAGCGCCCACGCCTTCCCGGGGCATGCCCATAAAGTTGGTGTCCAATTTTCCGTTGGAATTCTCGTCGTGGAAGACGGAGACAGCATACGTGCCTGGTTTGAGTCCGGGAAACTCGCACACTGCGTGGCCATTCGAGATAGGGGACTTGACGATGGTCACGGCTTTCTCGGCGATTTTTGGAAAGCCGTCCGCGGACGAATAGATCGAACACACAACTTGCCCTTTGTCGTTGCGGAAACCGCCGATTTCGACACGAATCAGATTCTCGGGGGACGGTTGCGCTTGCGTGAGGTTGCCAGGCACGGGGGCATGTACATGTAAAGGAACGGCTGCCAATGCCATCGGCAGAAGGAAAATCTTGGGAATAGTCATGAACATGCGATTGAGCCGCTGAAATTCTCTCTATTATTCTTCGCAGTGGCCTGCGTGGAGAGGATACCACTCCCATGGTTCGCCGGGTGTAGACTGAGGGCCTATGAACACACTTCTCAAAGTGACGCTCTTTGCTTTCGTAATTGGATTGGCAATTTTGTGCTGCTCTGCTCCGTGGACTACGACGCCAGCGGGGAGTGACGCGGCACACAACTCGCTGGGGTATGCGGCGATTTGGTCGCATGAGTTTGCGGCGGTGCCGGGAGCGCGAGTGGACCTGGGAGCGTTTGCGATGCTGGCAGGAGTGGTGGCATTTTTCGCGATTGTGATTGGCGCGTCATCGTACTTTTTCCGGAACAAGCGCGGCGCGGAACGAGAAGATGTTTGAGTTAGAAGGCCCCACCCTTGCGAAAACCAAACCCGCAAGGGTGGGGGACCCGACGGAAAAAGACAAATCTTCTCGGCGAGTAAGCGATGTTCCGCCCGTCGGACTACCCCGTGAAGGCTATCGGCATAAGCCAAATTTGTTCTACATAGTCCGAACTTGAGCGACTCCTCCTGCTGGCTTGCGCAATGATGGGCGCCTGAACGCCACTCGCACGGAGGAGACGATGAGTACAACAGTAGCGACGATTTCGATGCACGAATCGAAGGCGGTGCTGGCCATATTCGTGGGCGGGTTGATCGCCGGAGCGCTGGATCTGGCCTCGGCATTTATCACTTACGGCTGGGGCGTGCCGCGCGCGATCGCCGGAGGTTTGCTTGGTCCAACGGCTTTGCACGGTGGCGCGGGGACGTATGTGCTTGGCGTGCTGCTGCACTTTTTTATTGCGTGCTCCGCAGCAGCGGTTTATTACGCGGTGAGCCGCGTGCTGGGGTTCATGACGGAGCACGCCGTGGTTTGCGGAATGTTCTACGGGATTGCCATTTTTCTGGTGATGAATCTGGTCGTGCTGCCGCTTTCGGCGCTGCATGCCAAGGGGCCGTATCGGCTTGCGGGGCTGATCCAGGGGCTGCTGGTACACATGATCCTTATCGGGCTGCCTATTGCGTTGAGTGTGAAGCGATTCTCGAGATAGAAACGGCCGGCGAGGGCGATCCGTTGGGGAGAGGGTGGAACTTTTTGGAGCGGCGTGCGTAGTATTGGACAAGAGGTAGAGTGGCAGGAGGTCAGAATCATGTACTGCGATCGATGTGGGACTCCTTTCAACTCCGGAAGCCAATACTGCACATCTTGCGGGAAGCAGTTGATGGCGGCTGCGCCACCGCAGGCACCAGCCACGGCGATAGCTGCGCGAGCAGCGGGAGATGGGCGCGTACGGCGAAACATCAATATCGTGGCGGGACTTTGGCTGGCCAACGGGATTTTGCGGTTGATGGGAGTGGCATGGTGGTTGATTTTTCGAAGGTTGGTTTTTGACAGGGGCTGGCCCTTCGGGAATTGGGAGCCGGGGTTTCGCTCATTGGTGTGGGGCGGCATGTTTTCAGCGGGCATTTTTCTGGCTGTGTTTGGAGTGATCCATCTTCTGCTGGCATGGGGATTGTATGAGCGGCAGCCCTGGGCGCGGATGTTAGGGATTGTGGTGGCATGCCTAGCGATGATACGCATTCCGTTTGGGACGGCGCTGGGGATTTATACGTTGTGGGTGCTGGCGCCGGAGAGTTCGGGGCGCGAGTATGACGAGATGGCGGGAGTTGGCGGGCGTGTGAATGCAGCACGCTACTCGGCCTGAGAAAGACGATCCACTCCAACGGCTAGTCGAAGCCGAAGCGAATTTCATGATGCAAGAGCCGGGCTAAAGTCCGGCGTCTACAAAAGAAAGACGAAGAAAGAGAAAAGCGGATCCCTTCGACAAGGTCGGAACCTTCGGTCGCTTCGCTCTGGATGACAAGTCGTTGGCGTCCTCAATTGCCGCGGTAGTGATTCCCTGCTGGGACTACATTCCTCCCCAATAGATGGCGTTGAAGAGGAGTTGGAAGGTGCCCTCGGTTTGGGCGCGGTGTTGGACGCGGAAGCCGAACATTACGATTTTCCCTTTGCCGCGAGTGAACGCGACGGCGGCAGCTTTGCGTTGGAGGCGCTCGGCGCCGTGGGCGTAGCCGGAGACGAGGATGTCTTTGGCGTCGTCGGGGTACCAGGCGATGACGGTACGCTGGATGTCGGGCGGCGGGGCGGAGGTTTGGAAGGCGATGGGGGAGTCGACGAAGGCGGCGATTTCGTGCGGCATGCCCGCGCCGACGGGATGGTTGGTGTCGACGTAAACGCGCAAGAGCGAGCCGGGGATGTTGAAGTCGGAAGTGGTGGTGGCGGCGCGGCCGGCTGCGGCGCCCGGGCTGGCGAGTGCGTTGCGCACCGGGAGATTAAATTCTTCGCCGTAGATGACGTCGGAGGCGTTGGCTAGGGTGATGAGGGTGCCGCCTTTGTCGACGAAATCGCGGAGGGCGTGGAGGCCATCCTTGCCGATGCCGCCAGCGTATTCGGGCGGGAATTCTTCGAAGAAGCCGCCGCGGCCTTCTTTTCCGTCCACGATAACTTCGCGGGTCGTGTCGGGGAGGATGATCACGTCGTAGGAATTATTTAGATTGCCTGCTTTGACTTCTTTGTTCTCGATATTTTTTAGTTTGAAGCCGTACTGCTCGAGAAGGAAGCGAGTCCAGCCTTCGTCGTGGGAGGGAATGTACGGTTTGTAGAGGGCGACGCGGACTTGCTTCAGCGGCGTGGCGCCTTGCGGAAGATCGACGCGAGGTTGCAGCTCCAAATGCAATTTTTCGGCGTTGGCGGCCAACTGCGCGTTTGCGGCAAAAATAAATTCGGGAGTCTCGTTTGTTTTTTGGGAGAGGAAGACTTGACCGCCAGCGGCTTGCATGGCGTTGGCTAGAGCGAAGACATTGTTCTGGTGTGCGGCGATCGAATAGTACTTGCCAGTGCTTGCGAGGCCACCTGCGGGCCACGTCACGCTTTGGAGTAGCAGCGAAGAGTTTTGCACGTCCGGCGTGATACTGACTCGTTCTGCTTTGACGCCCATCATCAGTGGGAGCGACCACGCGGCGACGTCGTAAGGCTCGAGGATGCCACTGTTTGCGGCGGGGCGCACTTCGGGATAGCGCTGGATGCCCATCATTTCGTCGACGAAGCGGCCGTAAGGCTGCGCGGTGGGAATGAGGAAAAGCTTTTTGTCGGCGTGCCAGCGAACTTCGACGCCGTGTTCGAGAAGCAGCGCGGCTAGGCGGGTGGCCGTGACGGGATCGCGCTGGCCGTCGATGGGAATGCGCCAGTAAACATTGGGATCCGCGGTCTGTACGGCTTGCGTGGCCATGGTGGCTACGCCGCGAAGAAGTTCCTGCCGATATTTGCTGACGGTTTCGAGAGCGGCGCCGGAGACGAGGAGTTCGTAGTCCATGATGTCGCGCAAACGCCAGGTGCCGCCAGGCCACGGATTTGGAAAATTGATTTGCTGCTCGTAAGTGGTCAGACCTTTGCCGCCGCCCTGGAGTTCTGTGGATTCAATTTCAATGGGAGTGGCGATACGCGCAGAGGCGACTTCGGTGAGTACGCCGTACATATTCTTCCACCATCCAGTGTTGCGCGTGCCGCCGGGCCAGTAAGCATCGAAGGAATATCCAAAAATCACACCGGACTTCCCTGCTTCTTCGAGCCGCCAGCCCATGGCAGCGCCCATGAGATTGTTGCCGCGGTGAACGAGCGGATTGACGAGCTTGGCGACGGGATCGGCGTTGGGCGGGATATAGATGCGCGGACCATTTTCGCCCATCTGATGTTCGTCAAGCCAGAATTGCGGAAACCATTCGTGGTAGACCATGCGGTTGACGTTTTTGGTCTCGATTTGCGTGAGCATGAACCAGTCGCGGTTGTCGTCGTGGCCAACGTAGTGGTGATAGAGGTAGGGCATCTCGCCGCCTTCGTACTTGGTGCCGAGATATTTTCTGTACCACTCGGTGACCATGGTTTCGCCGTCGGGATTGAGCGAAGGGATGAGAAGGACGATGGAATCATTAAGACGGCGGAGAATTTCTGGATCTTGCGAAGTCGCGAGGTTGTAAGCCCATTCCATGGACATCTGGCTGGAGCCGATTTCGGTGGAGTGAATGTTGCAGGTGAGAAGGAAGATGGTCTTGCCGTCGCGGGCGAGGGCGTCGACTTGCTGAGAAGTGAGGCCGCGCGGATCGGCGAGCTTGCGCGCGATCTCTTTGTACTTGGCTTTGTTGGCAAGATTCTCTGGCGTGGAGATAACAGCCATGAACATGTCTTCGCCAAGAGTGGTCTTCCCGAGAACCTGGATTTCCACGCGCGGCGAGGCTGCGGCCAGCGCTTTGAAGTACGAGGTGATTTGGCGGTAGTCGGCGAGCTTGCGGTCAGCGCCAACTTCAAATCCCAGAAACGCGCTGGGCGTGGGAACAGTACCGCTCTTAGCTTTTTCTTGGGCTTGCGCGAACGAGGACAGCACCAGAATCAAGACACCGGCGAGAAGACTCCGCGGTTTCAACATCTTCGGCTCCTTTGGAAGAAGAAAAGCGTAACAGTATGCACCGGAGAGGAGGTTTTTGCGAGTTGAAGGAGCTTCTCGTAATGGATCGGTTTCCGGTTTGGTTGGCAGCGTTAATCAGGCAAATGCAAGTAGAAGAAGTTTTACTCAGTCGATTGGCCAACACTTAACCGGTCCAGCGATGGTCTTGGTGATCGGTTGCGGGAAAAGGGATACTTCAACAGGGTAAGCAAGCGCCGAGACATAGCGACTCGAAATGTTTTCGTAGCCCGTGCAAACCGGCATTCGGGCACTCTTCAGCTCGAGTTTCTTTCTGACCTGCTCCCAGCAAGCAGTTTTTTCGGTATGGAGATCACAGTCTGCCTCGATCACTCGCAGATATGTGATGGTGAGGTCGCTATCTTGAACGCCGCTGAACCTCAGGTGGTTGAAGGGCGAAGTAGCAGGTTTTTTGGTCCACATGCCTGAGTCGTAAGCCGAGTCACTGAAAATCTTCTTGCCGGTTCTGAAATCATAGATGGTGAATGGCATCCCGCCGTCGGTACCGTCCGGATCGTTGAGAAACACCAGGTCCCCCTTGACTCCGTTGAAGTACCCGCTCCACTCCGGCCATTTGAAGATCCTTTCCCCGCTCGCATGTGTCCGTGCACAGGCTGGAGCTGTTCCCTTTTGGCTTGGAACAATCGCGACCCACTCTGCTCCTTTTTCTCCTTCATTATCGTATTCCTTGATCATGAAATTCGGATAGAAGAAACAGTACAACTTAACCCGAAGGTTCTTCCCTCCTAGCGGATTGTTCTCAGACAAGCCGAAATCCACAACTTTCTTCTCTAGTGGCACATCGAAGGAGTCCGCGAATGCGGTAGATGCGAAAGCGGTCACACTTAGCCCAAGCAACAGAATGGAGACAAGTCTCCGGTAACAAGAAGGGCCCACGATGATATCCCCGGTTGAGATCTTACGAGATGTAACTCCTGCCACATAATAATTTTCCGATCTGCGCTAGGTCAGGATTTGGATCGCGATTGCATAGCCATGGCCACAAGAGCGCCCATGAGGAGTGCGGGGCACAGTTGGCCAACGACGGCCTCACAGAGGGTGAGCGAGCGGGCAAACGGATGCACCGGAGCGATGTCGCTGCCCAAGCTTGTCAGTACGCCAAAGCTAAAATAGGTGAGCTTCGACGTGAGTTGATCGATATCCACCGGCGCGACGACGAACCGGATAGCGCCGGGGTAACGCTGCTCTAGAAACTGGTAGGCGGACGCCCAGGCCATGCCGAGAAGAAGATAAGCGCAGACGCCGCCCTGAATACGGCTCCAGGTCACCGGGCCCTTGCGAAACATGACGAGCAAGACGATGCGGACATAGAGAAGCAGCGTGACGGCAGAGAGAATGCTCCCGAACTGATGAAGAAATGGGGTCGGATGGAGGCGGCCCGTTCCCAAAACCACCGCGCTTAGAAGGACGATGGCAACTACGAATGCAGTGGCGGTACGGGATTGGTTTATGGCCAGAGAACCCGAAATCATCAGCGTAACCATAATGAGATCGAAGAAGAAGCGCCCGGGGAGACCTGCTTCGCGAAGTGGAGTGATTACAAAGATGAGAACGACGAGAGAGATGGTTACGAGAGTAAGGCCCAGGTCGCCAGACCAGAACTCGCTCATGTGCATGTTCAGAACTTCGCTTCGGGTGGGATGCGAATCGTTGGCCATGAGGAGGATCCTCCCAAAGACTGCCCGGGCGGATAAACGAAAGTATAGTCGGGAGGGTGCGCTACCCAAGAGAAAAATTGTTTCATGGAGGAGTGAGAAAACGTGAACTTGGCCGCGCGACCTCGCGCAGAGAACTATTTCAACCCGGGCGGAACAGCCAGACTATGAGGCAGAGAAGTAACGGGTTGCCGACCCGCGGGCGACGATTTGATGAGAGTTACTTGGGGACAGTTGAATCGCCAGCGTTATGGGCGACAGTTTGATCCTGGACGGTCGCGGCGGAAATCACGAAGATTTCGCCGGCAGCAGAAGAGAGACGGTAGGTGAGCTTGGCGTGCTGGCCTTCCATGTCACGCAGAGCTCCGGGGTTGGAGACCTTCCAGGTGTGATGATCCTTTTCACAGGCGAAGGTTTGGCCGTCTTGGCTGATGTTCCCAGTACAGTTGAGGGTCTTCTTAGAATGGCCGTCGTCCTGAGCGACGAGGGGCATCGCGGCGAGGAGAATTGCGGGTACAAATAGCAGAATGCGTTTCTTCATGTTTGATCCTCCTAATTTCTTGCCTGGGCCGTTTGACTCGTGCTTGGAAAGGTCCGCGGAGGTCAATGGAAGAACTCCGCGCGGGAGTAGTGTGAAAGTGACAGGAGGAGAAGGCCAACGCAACGTTTGCATCGGTCATATCGCCAAAACGTATTGTTCCCAGAGCGCCAAGCGAGGCCGGAGCGAGCCTATGATTCGCGGGACAAAAGAATCGATGGGGATCAGGCGGTTCCGAAATTAAATCAGAAACTATTTCTTGAAGAGATCTTCGAAGGCCTGGCGGGCGTCGTTGGTGCGCGGCGGAGCTTGAGCGGCGGCGGCTACCTGGGCGGGCTGGGCGTAAGAAGTAGGCGCAGTGTCTTTCTCGATGGTCATGCGGAACTCGTAGAACTTGCAGTCGTTTTTGGTGTCCTTGGGAGTGATGCGTTCGGGGATGGGCTGCGTACACTCGAACTGCGCACCGGAATCGAAGAAGCGGCATTGCTTGCAACTGTGAAGCTCAAACTGGCACTTGGGACATTGCCCGTTGGGGTCGAAGCCGGCGGTGAGGACGGCACCACAGTTAGAACATCGGCC
Source organism: uncultured Acidobacteriota bacterium (assembly GCA_963833345.1). Taxonomy (GTDB): domain Bacteria; phylum Acidobacteriota; class Terriglobia; order Acidiferrales; family UBA7541; genus Acidiferrum. The sequence goes on from CAWHXI010000002.1 coordinate 1,596,110, forward strand.
GCGCGTGACAGTGCCAACCATGCGCGGTGTGCGCGGGCCGAATTGATCGGCGCGCGGACCACCTTGCGGCGGCTTGCGCTCGTGTTTTTCTTTTTTTTCGCCTTTTTCCGTGTCGCGGTAGCCGCGATGACCGTACTTTCGATCCACAAACGCCTCCGTCCGGACGAAATGCCGGACTGTGACCATGACTGCCTAAACTTCTGCGCTGGTGCGCACTCTAACCGTGGTATGTATCCGACCGGATTGCTACACTCGGCCCACAGCGCAATCGTTACCCAGAGGATCAGAACAGGATTGGCTACGTCCAAGCAGGAGATGGGACATCTATGTTTTTAGTCCTATGGGAGTTCGATGTCAAGCAAGGATGCGAGGAACGGTTTGAAAGTGTATATGGGCCTGATGGAGACTGGGCCCAGCTGTTCCGGCGCGATCCTGACTACCAGCGAACTCTCCTCCTGCGCGATCCCTTCCGTGACCGCGCTTACGTGACGTGTGACTTCTGGGAAACCGAGAAAGCTTACGAAGCATTCCGGCAAAACAATTCGGATGCTTACCTGGCCCTAGACAAAAAATCTGAGGAGCTTACCCTCGCGGAGCGCAAGATTGGGGCCTTCGAGAAGCTCGCACATAACGACTAAACCTGCGGCGACGTTCGCGCTGCATGCTTTTCGCGCGCCGCCGCGGAATTCGGCGCTTAGCTCTTTGCCCACAGCCCAGCAAACCCGTCCGGCTTCAAATCGGGCTGAATAAATTGTTGTGGCGTTCCGGCCGAGCGCAGGACTGCCTCCGCGGCAAGATAACCACTACGAACCGCGCCTTCCATGGTGGCAGGCCAGCCTGTTGCGGTCCAATCACCAGCGAGGAACAGACCACTAATGCTCGTCTGCTGCATTGGACGCCAACGGTCGACACCGGGTTGCGGGGAAAATGTGGCGGCGGCTTCTTTGATAACAGTGGCCTTGAGGACGTTGGCTTCGCGGGTGGCGGGGAGCGCGTGGCGGACTTCTTTGAGACAGAGATCGATGATTTCCTGGCGCGGCTTTTGGAGGAGATCGTGGGAAGCGCTAATCACCAGTTGGAGATACTGGCCTTTGTCCGCGGCAGGGGCCGCGCCATTTGCGCCGGCATAGAGGGCCGTCTTGTTAAAGATCCATTGCGTGGTGGTGTCCAGGAGGGTGAGGAAAGGTTCGGTCATTACCTGGCGATCAAACCAAAGGTGCACGCCGGTGATTGACGCGTCGAAGATTTTGTCGAGGTTGCCGAGCGCGGTGTCGGAGCGCTTGAGGCTTTCGGGAAGCAATTCCGAGAGTGCGACGTGGGGAAGGGCCAGGACGTAAGCGTCGGCAGATTCCTCGCGGTCTCCGTCGAAGAGCGCGGCGAGCAGCTTGCCGTTTTCGATGCGCAGGCCGCGGAGCGGGGAACGAAAGACGACTTCTCCGCCTTTTTTTTCGATCGCGGCACTGCAGCCTTTGTAGAGTTCCCCGAGGGCAACGGCCGGGACGCCCATGCGGTAGCCGGTTTTGTTGGAGAGAACGGCTTTCCAGAAGACGTCGATGCCATAGCGGGCGTCGATGCGGTCGAGCTCTTCGGAGAGTGCGCTGACTAGGACTACGCGCCAGAAACGGCTGATGGCGGCAGGAGTTTGCTTGCGGCGGCGGAGCCACTCGAGCATGGAAATGCCACCGGGCTCGTCGACGTCGGGCGGATGGCCGCCGCTTTGCAGGATGGAATAGAAAGCGCGGGCGATGCAAAGTTTGTCTTTGAGTGCCAGCGGAGAAAAAGTGAGAAACGAACCGGTCATGTGAAACGGCGCGGGGAGGAGGCCGGCGTGCATTTCGCCGCGGCGTCCCTGCGGATCGAGCAGAATGAGGCGATCGAAAAACTTGATTTTGTCGCCCGAGCCGACGCGGCGATAGAAGTCTTCGAGGTTGGTGCAGCAGCCGAAGGTGACGTGCTGGCAATTGTCGACGTGCTCGCCGTCGGGCAAGACGTAGGAAGCCGCGCGACCGCCAAGAAACGGGCGCTGCTCAAAGAGACGAACGCGCCAGCCCGCTTCAGCCAGCGCGACGCTGGCTGCCAGTCCCGCCAGCCCGCCGCCGATCACGATCACGCTTTTCAAGAATATTCTCTTCCGAGAGGCGGCCGAAGCGCGCCTTTGCGATGAACAACATTTTTTCCGCTTTCGAGAGCCGCACGCGTTCGCCGAAAACGGCGAATTCCAGGGACTCGATGCGGGCTAGCAGGGCGCTGTACGTATGCACCAACAGCCAGAGAGCGCCTCGACTTTCCGCGTCGATCAGGCCGAAAAGTGCGGAGCCTTCTTCGTAACATTGCCAGGCACGGTCCGCTTCAAACCGCAAGAGCTCCCTTACGCCGAGTGTCGCTTCGCTCTTGCCAAAATCCTGGTGGGAAACTGCGTAGCGCGCGAGGTCTTCTTCGGGGAGATAGACGCGGCCTACAGCATAGTCTTCGCGGACGTCGCGGATGATGTTGGTGAGCTGAAACGCGAGCCCGAGTCTTTCGGCGAGATCAAGGGCGCGGGGATCTTGAAAGCCGAAGACGTGAGTGCAGGTTAGGCCGACGGTTCCGGCGACGCGATAGCAGTATTCGCGCAGGCGGTCGAACGTCGGGTAGGTGCGGAGGGTTAGATCCATTTCGGCGCCGCTGATTAGATCGTGGAGATAACGGGCGGGCATTTTGTAGCGCTGCATGGTGTCGACAAGGGCGGGCAGGACTTCGGTTGCGCCGCTAGGTGTGGCGGAATTAAGCGCGGTTGAGCCGTCAACCAGCCGCTCCTCGCCAATTACGGCATCGTCCAGGGCGGCGCGCCAATCCGCGAGGCCGCGCTGCTTCGCGGCGAGATCGTTGCCTTCGTCGGCGACATCGTCGACTAGGCGCATGAAGGCGTAGAGAGCGGCTAGAGCGTCGCGCTTTGGTTTGGGGAGGAGGAAGAAGGCGTAGTAGAAATTACTGTGGGCGGCGCGGGCGATGCGGTGGCAGGCCACGTAGGAGCGGGAGACGGATACCCCAGATTCGGGCACGGCGTGCTGTGCCCCTACAATTGCGAGGCCGCGGCTCTCTGATTCGGGGCGGAAGGGCTTGGCAACCAGATGCGATAAGAGAGAGCGGCCCAGGAGGCCGACCTGTTTGGCTTTGCTGATCGCCGGGCGCTTGTGGAGTGTGTCGTAGCCCATGGCTTCAATGGCGTCGAGAACGGCCACGCCGCCGCGGGTGAACATCTCGAGATCGACGCTTAGACGGCCGTTGACCATTTTGGCTAGCGGAGCGCCTTGCGCGAAGAGGACACGAGTGCGAGCAATTAGATCCTTCATCAGGTTGACGTAACGTTCATCGAAGCGGCGCTCGACGATATCGGCTTCGGTTACGCCGTGTGATGCAGCGACGTCGAGCGGGATGTAGATGCGTCCCTTTCCAAGGTCGCGTTCAACGTCTTGCCAGAAATTTGCAAGCTGGAGGGCGGTGCAAGTGGCGTCAGACATCGATTGGCGCTCACCGTCTCGATAGCCGCAGAGATAGAGGACAAGACGTCCAACTGGACTTGCTGAATAGACGCAATAGCCGATCATCGAATCCCAGGTGGGATAGCGTTTTACGTTTTGGTCTTGGCGAAAGGCCCGTAACAGATCGGCGAAAGGCTGCTTGGGAATATTTTTGGCGATTATGGTTTCGCGCAGCGCGACGAACACGGGATGGGATGGGCGGCCGTCGTAGCAAGCATCGAGTTCACGTTCCCACCAATCGAGGAGTTCGAGGGCTCGCTCTTTTTGCGGGACTTCGTCGCCTAGATCGTCAGCCCAGCGGCAATAGGCGTAGAGATTGTAGAAATGCTGGTGCAAATCCTTTGGGAGCAGCCAGGAAGCGACATTGAAATTTTCGTAGTGATGCGTGGCGAGCCAGCGGGTGTACTCCTGCGCCTCCGCTGGAGAGCAGTTATTCGCCGGAGCACGCTCGGCAATTTCTAGTTCACTTGGACGCAGCATTGAAAAGCAGATTCCTCGCTTCGCTCGGAATGACAAAAGCTACAGGCGCGGCGTAAGTTGACAATGGAGAACTGGATCGATGCGCTTTGGCCCGCCAGCGCCGAAAGCGGCAGCGTGGCTGCCGCACTCCAGAGTCACGGCCTCACGGCCAGCTTGATTTCGCCGCTGCGGATTTTCATGCGCTCGAAGGCTTGCGGCAGTTCGGTTAAGCGGATTTCTTCGGTTACGAAATCCTGCCCGACGATATCGCCGCGTCGAATGGCTTCGAGAGCTTCGCGGATAAAACGCGGCGTGTGATGAAAGGGCGAAATCAGTTTGATCTCGGAATAGTGGATGGCGGCGGGATCGATCGCCACATTCGTTCCCGAGGGCAGTCCGCTGAAGAAATTTACGACGCCGCCGCGGCGAACCATGGCCAGCGCCTGTTGCCAAGTCGCGGGATTTCCGGCAGCTTCGACGACGGAGTCAGGCCCGCGGTTGTCTTCTGTCAGAGATTTCACGGCGGAGACAACGTCTGCCGTTTCCGTGACGTTGATTGTGGCAATCGCGCCAAGCCTGCGGGCTACATCGAGAGGAGCGGAGCGGCGCGCCAGTGCGATTACGCGGACGCCGCGGCGCGAAAGCATGCGAACGTAGGTCAATCCAATCGGCCCGCAACCAATTACGGCAGCGGTATCGCCGGCGCGCACTTCCATTTCGTGAATACCACGGAGCACGCAGGCGAGCGGCTCGACCAGAGCGGCGCTTCCGTCATCAACGGAGTGCGGCACTTCGAGCATATTTTCCATGGCGATGCGGCCGGGAATGCGCATGTATTCGGCGTAAGCGCCGTTGTTGAAAAGCAAATCTTCGCAAAGATTTTCCTGGCCACGGCGGCAGTGATAGCAGCGCAGGCACGGTGCGGAATTCGCGGCGACGACGCGCATGCCAATGCGCCAGCGCGCGTCCACGCGCTTGCCCACAGCTGCGATGTCACCAACGACTTCGTGGCCGAACACGGCGGGTGGCTGAATCATTTTGGCGTGATAGCCGCGCTTCCAGACTTTCAGGTCGGTGCCGTCCGTCAAAGCGAGGCGAACGCGGAGGAGCACTTCGTCGGCAGCGAGGTGCGGCACATCGATCATCTCGATGCGCAAATCTTCGCTGCCGTACAACACGGCTGCAGTCATCCTTGAGGGTACGGCGACTCGCGCGACGGCAAATTTCACTTCTTCTCCAACTTCCGTTTTCTTTGTCGTGGTCGTTTTCATGCGTGCGTGATCAGAATCTTCAGCGATTCGGCCGTGGGCCTGGCTGCCAGATCCAGGGCCTCCTGGATTCTATCCAGTGTGAAGCGGTGCGTGACTATTTCCATCACTGGAAGTTTCTTTCCGAGCACCAGAGCCGCGGCAGATTCTTGGATGTCAACCGCCGCGCTATAGCTGCCCAGGATTTCCTTTTCGTCGATCCCCACAGCCGCGGCAGGAAACTCGATCTTCGTAACCGGGTCGTTTGCCGCGAAGAGCAACACGCGCCCACCGGGCCGCGCCGTTGCCAAGGCATCCGTTACCACCGACGGATGCGCCACGGCAACCAGCACCGCGTCCGCCCCACGTCCATCCGTACGGGCCCGAACCTCTTCTACCAGCTTACCACTGGTTGGGTCAAACGACTCGATGGCACCGAGAGAGAGGCTTTTTTGACGTCGCTGTAGAATTGGATCACTGGTATATAGCTTGGCGCCCTCGAGCTCGCTGACCATGAGCAATTGCAGACCGATGGGGCCACAGCCGAGGATCAGAACGGTCTCGCCCGCAGTGATGCGGGCCTTTTGGACGGCTTTCACGATTGTGTTGATCGGCTCGATGAAGGTGGCCTCTTCGAAGCCGACGTCGTCGGGGAGAGCGACGATGCCGCGCTCGGCGACCCAGGGCATGGCTTTCACGTACTGGGCGAAGCCGCCACCGTTTGGCGTGAAGCCGGCGGTCAGGCCGGTCGTTTTGTATTGTTTGCATTGGGAAAAGAGGCGCTTTTCGCAGTAGAAGCAGCGGCCGCAGGGGGTGTGGTGAAAGCTCATAACACGATCGCCAGGCGTCCACCTTTCCACGCCGCGACCGACGGCGACGATTGTGCCGGCGAGCTCGTGACCGAGAATTTGTGGCGGCTCGACGTAGCGCTGGAAGATTTTTTTGATGTCGGTGCCGCAGATGCCGCACGCCGCGACTTTAATGAGCACTTCGCCGTCACCGACCTCGGGCACGGGAACTTCCTCGACGCGGACCACGCCCTTGTCGCGAAAGACTCCGGCGCGCATGGTTTTCGGGATGGGTCCGACCGAGCGCAGAGTTTCTGATGCGGTTCCGCTACTGCTCATGTCGCCGAGACCTCTTCTATTTTCGGAGGAGAGATGCGCGTCCAGTTTTGCGAGATCGCATAAACGTAGCGGTCTAAAAAGTCAGCCAAAGATTTACCCGCGGCGCGGCTCTGCCGTCCAAATTGAATCAACAGTGGAATGCGGTAAGGACTGAGGCCAACTTCTTTGAGCAGGCCGCCCATTTTCAGATGGCCGTGGGAATCGAGTATGCGGCCAAAATCAACGGGCAAATCTTCATCCGCGGCGTCGCTGATGGCGCGAACAACGACGGCCGGGACATTGCGTTGCGCCGCAGCCTCTAGAATGTAAGTTGATTCCATTTCGACAACACTTCCCTTTTGGCTCAAGTCTTCCTTCGCTTCGGCGGTCGCTACGATTTTCTCAGAGGTGAGGGAAACTTGGACAGTTTTTGCGCCGGACGCAACGGCAAGATCAACCAGACCTGAGTCACTTGCAGTCTTGAAGTCTTGTTCCAGTGTTTTCGAGGTGCGGGCTACGATGATGTCTCCTGGCTTCAAAGCGGCGTCGAGCGAACCAGCGAGGCCTGAGGATATACAAACCTCGTAGATCCCCACGGGGATCGACTCTACGGCTTTGGTGGCGCTCTCGCCACCGATGCCAGTCAGCAGGACCGTCACTTCATTGGGGCCGATGTTGGCTTTGAAAAGGTCAAATTCGCGGCGGCGCTCCCAATTCTCAAATTCGTAGGGGACAAAGGGATGGCGAGAGGACCACTGTGAGAACTCGGCTTTGATGGCGAAGGTGACTAGGATGCGCATGATTCTTTAAATCTTCTGCAAATCTATGATGCCGGATCAAAACTCAAAGCTACAAGTTGCCTATCACACAAAACGCAAGGAGCGAGCTCCCAATTCCGCCTGCTCTACGCGGCGGCGCGCAGCATTTTCTTGGCGCGGCTCGGCTTCACGTAGCCGTTTACTTCGTACCAGCGGACGGCGCGCTCCAGAGCTGCCACCACTGAGCCCGGCTTAAAACCTAGCTCGCGCTGTGCCAGCGTGCAATCCACGAACATCATGTGCTGCGCGATTTTCACACCCTCGACGGGAATTTGCGGCTCTCTTCCGATGAGCCGCGAAAACGCCGTGTTTATGTAGGCTACACCTAAAGCAAGCCCATGAGGAATCTTCAGCGTTGGAGCAGGCAGACCCGTTATTTTCGCCAGCGTGTCCAACATGGCCTTGAGCGTCAGATTTTCGGCGCCCAGAACATAGCGCTCGCCCACTCTTCCTTTTTCCGCGACGAGCAAATGCCCCGCTGCGCATTCTTCCGCGCCGACAAAATTGAGGCCGGTCTCGACGTATCCCGGCATTTTTCCATTTAGAAAATCGAGGATGATTTTTCCTGTCGGGGTGGGCTTCCAATCACCTGGACCTACGGGAGTTGTGGGCATAGCGACAATGAGCGGCAGTCCTTGCTTGGCCGCGTTGAGCGCTTCGCGCTCAGCCATCCATTTCGAGCGTTTGTAGTGACCGACCATTTCTTCGAGCTTGGCGTCGGTGGCTTCCGTTGGCAATTCGGGCCGGTCCACGGCGATCGTGGCCACGGTGCTGGTGTAAATAAATTTTTCCACGCTTGCGCGCTTCGCGGCTTCGAGCAGATTCTTCGTGCCGCCGACATTGGAATCGTAAATGTCGCGCGATTTTTTAGCCCAGAGTCGATAGTCAGCCGCCACGTGAAAAACGGTCTTTACGCCTGCTAGGGCGCGATCGAGAGAAGAGGCGTCGCGCAAATCGCCGGTCACGTATTCGAGTGAGAGATCTCCAACGGCGCGGTTGGTGCTGGAAGCTCGCATCAAAACACGGACCGAGTCGCCACGAGCGACCAGTTGGCGCGCGACGTGGCTGCCCAAAAAGCCCGACGCACCTGTGACGAGAGTCGTCATCCGGCTTCGGCGCCTTCCTCAAAATCGCGTGGCGGTGAGTCCGGAAGAGGCTGGCGATCGATTTGACGAGTATCTCGCGAGGCCAGCCGCAGCGCTGCGGATTCCACCAAGCCCGAGAGCAGCGCCCAGCGACGGCTCAGCAAACGACCGCGTAGTTGCTTGACCGTGTTCTCAAGCTCGGGCGAAAGCGCCGCGCAGGTTATCAAAAATCCGTCGACGTCGAGCTGGCGAATTTCCGCGTGGAGCTGCTCTAGCTCGCCCGGAGCGGTGTGAGGGTGTGTCACTAAAAGCGCGCAAGTGAGAAAACCTGCCAGCCTAGCCATGCGAATGGCTTCCAGTCCCACGGCGAATGCACCTTCACGAGCGTTGGGCTGGTCGTGCGACGGCGCAAGCCCATCGAAACGGACCGTGAAGTAAAAACGGTTGGACGGCTGAAATTCATGGAGGCGGCGCTTCAACAAGGCGCCGGAAATTTCCAGGAAGACGCTGCGCCCGGAGGCCGCCAAAGCGTTGGTGAAGCGCGCGACTTCGGGAGAATCCAATGGCTCGGCACCAGAAATCCAAAGGATGGGCGAACGGTATCGTGAAACGAGGGTACCGGATTGCGAAGCACCGTTAACCGCCTGATGGGTGCTCGTTGAAAATCTGGCTGAAGCAGTTTGGAAATTAGTTTCCGGGGAGAGTTGCAAGATCGGAGGATTGCCTTGCTTGTTGCCAAACGCGCGGGCAGCCAACGCAAGGGTCAGATCCGCGGTGAGCCGCAGAGAAAACGTCATCGCGGGCTCTAGAATCCGCTGCGCAGCCGGAATTCGGCTGGCTGGAATTTCATGGCGCAATATTCGTACGGTCTTGCGCTTGATTACGGAAGCGCGCAAGCGCGTAAAGCGGGAAAGAGTTGCGGTAGAGGTGATATTTCAGATAGAAGACGCCGGGAAAACCGGTGCCGGTAAATTCGTCTTCGCTCCACGAGCCATCGGCATTTTGCTGGTGGACGAGATAGGACACGGCGCTTTGAATTGCGGGATCGTTCGGTTCGGCGCCCGCGAGCAGCCAATGAGGCCCCAGGCAGTTTGCGACGCGGTGCTGTTGCCCTGCGCCCTTGGTTGCGGATCGTGATAGCTGCGCAGGGATTCGCCGAAGCTGCCGTCGGCCTTCTGACCGACGCGCAGCCAGCTGACTGCGCGCTGGCAAAACTCCTTGGCAGTCAGCGAGACGGTTTCGAGCGCACGCAGCGCGCCGCTGGTGCCATAAACGTAGTTGACTCCCCAGCGTCCGAACCACGAGCCGTCTTCGCACTGATCCTTGAGCAAAAACTTCAAGCGCGCGCTGGATCGCGGGATGATTCGCGGGCCAGCCAAAGCGGCCCGAGGCATTCGAGCACGCGAGCCGTCACATCCGCCGTCGAAGGATCGATCATGGCGTTGTGATCGGCGAAAGGAATGTGCATGAGAAAGTTGCGGTCGTTGTCGCGGTCAAAGGCGCCCCAGCCGCCGTCGCTGATTCTGCATGCTCAGCAGCCATTGAAGGCCGCGGCGAATGGCAGCTTCCATGCGCTCGGGATCGGGATATTTCACGCGCTGCAAGCGCCATCAGCACGAACGCGGTGTCGTCCACATCGGGATAGAAAGTCGTTGCGGAATTCGAAAGCCCAGCCGCCGGGCTCGGCGTCTTTGATTTTTGACTTGCCAATCGCCGGGCCCGAGCACCTGCTTGGACAGAATCCAGTCCGCGGCTTTCACCAGTGCAGGATGATCGGCGGGCAGTCCAGCTTCTTCCAGTGCGACCATCGCGATGCACGTATCCCAAACCGGCGACACGCATGGCTGCATCCGGATAGTGTCGTCCTCTTCGATTTCGAAGCGCGAAAATTCGCGAATCTCGCGCGAAGTGAGCGGATCGTCGGGACCGTGACCAAGTGCCATCAGCGCGAAAATCGAATTCATCATCGCGGGATAAATCGCGGCGAGGCCTTCGGTGCGCTCCATGTGCTCGAGCATCCAGGCTTTCGCCTCGCGAAGCGCGCGGCGGCGAAGCGGCTTCCACGGGAAGTTTTTCGTAAAGTTTCAGCGCCGCGATCGAGTGGCCAGGAAAACATTGCGCCAGGAAATGAGCGGCTTGCTCCAGTCAAACGCGGCGGCTTTGTGCGAAAGATCCTTGAAGAGTTCGTCGACACGCGCGCGTTCCGGCAAACGCCAATCTGGCCGCAGCGCGGAAAGAATCGCCATGGGGATGACGATGCCGCGCGTCCAGGAAGACATCTCGTAGATGTTCAGATAGAACCAGGTCGGCAACAGCATCAGTTCTGGCAGGAATCGAGGGAACAAGCTCCCAGCCAACCGCACCAACCAGTGCCAGATAAAAACGCACATAGGAATTTGTTAGTTCGAGGCCGCCCAGGCGGTGCACCGTCTCGCGCGCCTGCGTCATGTGCGGCGCTGTCGGTACTATCGCCGCCGAGTTTCAGCGCGAAATACGCTTTGCAGGTTGCGTTGAGGTCGGAAGGCCCGCCAGGATAAATATTCCAGCCACCATCGGCAATTGCCGCCTGCGAACATAGTTGGCGAGCTTGGCGATGCGGGCGGGATCAGCCTTGCCAAGAACGTAGAGGTAATAGATGTAATCGGATTCGAGGGTGGTATCGGCTTCGAGTTCGCCAAGCCAATAGCCTTCTTCGGCTTGCAGGGTCAAGCAGATGATTTGCGCCGTTCTCGATGGCTTGTTCGAGAGAGCCAGACAAATCTTTCTCGAGCCAAAGCGGCGGTATGGCAGGGGCAGGTCTATCCAGTCCTATTCGTGTACCTGTCGCCAAAACTAGTCCCCCAAGTAAAGTCTACTGAAATGCGGGCGAATTAAGATTGCCAACCCGGGCTAAACCGGCCTAACTGCTGTATTCCGAGTCACTTCCCACAACTAACGGCACGAGCGCCGAGCTCATTTAGCACCGAGTAACACGGGTACCACTAAATTATCGCTGTCTTGCGGCACTGGGTCAACTTCTAAGATGCAGAAGCGTTACAGAATCGTTGTCAAAGGGTGATACTTGGCGGGGCCTGCAATGCTCGCTCGATGAGTACGTGAAGAGGCTCTGGCAGGGCTTGCCCCTCACGCTGGGAGACGGACGCCTTGGTGCGCAGCAGACTGGCAGGGAGCTTGATCCAGGATGGAGCGGCGGCAGGGTCATCCATCGAGCCGCGGAAAACGAGCGCATCGGCGCGGTCGAGTGCGACGCGAGCCGAATCTTTGAAATCTTCACGGGCGGGATCGACCACGGCGAAATAGAGACTCGGTTTCAGAAATTGCATGAGCGAATTGCTTTCGAGAATCAGCGGAGGAGAATCCACTTCAGCTCCCGAGAGCGCTTGTTTGAGAGCATCTCGCATCAACGGCAAGCCTTCGGCAAGAAAACCTTGTTTTGTTCGCAGCCAAAACGACCGCTTCGCGCCTGCGGCCAAAAATCTGGCGCTGTCCGTGCCTGATTGCGGCTGCGCTTCCCAATCGATTGCGCAAATGTGTTCGTCGGGAGCGCAGTCGCAGTTGTTGCCATTTTGCGCGCAGACGCCGTGGCCATACTGCGTGATCTTTCCCGCGATCCAGTTGGCTTGCGGGAAAGTGCGAATGATGTCGCAGACCAGTTGCGTCTTGCCGATGCTGCGCGTGTGGCCGCCAACGACGATTACGCGCCAGCGCGGAGCTGTGCTCACGTCACTTCCCTTCTAATCTGGCCTTTTAGTTGCCTTCCAGTTTGGCTTCTAACTCTTTGATGCGCGCGGCAAGTTCCGGGAGACGGGCTTGCCAGGCGAACTGTTCTTTGAATTTTTCTAGCGGGCGCGCGGGCGTTCCCCATACCGTTTGTCCGCTGCGGATCGTCTTTGCCTCCGAGAACGCCGGATTGTCCACCGATGATCGCGCCATCTTCCAAATAACATTGTTCCCCGAAGCCGGCTTGTCCACCCACAACTACATGCTTACCAAAATCGCAGGAGCCGGAGAGTCCGACTTGCGCGGCGATCACAGTGTGTGCGCCGATCTGGCAGTTGTGGCCGATGTGCACGAGGTTATCCAGCTTAACGCCTTCGGCGATGCGCGTGTCGTCAAGCGAGCCGCGATCGATTGTGGTGTTCGCGCCGATCTCGACATCGTCGCTCGATTTCCACAATGCCTGCTTGCGGAAATTTCCAGTGGCGGCCTTCGCCTTGCGCGTAGCCAAAGCCATCCGCGCCGATGACTGCGCCAGAGTGAATTTCCACGCGATGCCAAGGCGAACGCCCGCGTAGAGAGTTACGCGCGGGTGAATGCGGCAGTCATCGCCGATCCAGCATCCCGCGACCGATTACGCTGTGCGCGCCGATTTGCGTGCCTTCGCCCACATGGGCATCTTCGCCGATCACGGCAAATGGCCCGATGCCCGCGGCCTGGCGCTGACTCTCGCGAGTGGCGCGACGATCGCAGTGGGATGAATACCCGCTGGCGATCGGGGGCTTTTCCGAGGAATAGAGCGGCTGCTTTTGCAAACGCAAGCTTCGACTGTGGACTTCGCAGAACGGTCTTTCCGGGCAGCGCGATATTTTCCGAGGCGATGACGCAGAGCGCGGCCGATGCCGCAGCGCGCTCCGCATGTCTTGGCTGAGTCGACGTAGATGAGATCGTGCGCGGCCGGCGCGCTCGGGCGCCGCAACGCCGCGCAGCTCGATGGCGTCGCCTTCGACGCGCGCCGATGCGATTTGCAAGTTCCGAACTGTTCGTTCACGCCACCGACTTCGCCGTTTGCACTTCTTATCGATAGACTCTGCTACTCAGAAATCGTACAGTGTGGGCTCGCCTTCGGGCCGCGTCTTCCAGCGCGCGTGAACCCAAACCCATTGGTCCGGATGTTTGCGAATGATCTCTTCGATCACTTTGGCAAACCGCTGAGTATTTTCAAAGACGTCGCGTTCGGTATCGCCCGTTCGAATGAGTTCGACTGAAGGTTCGAACCGCAGGCGATATTTGTGGATGCCCTCATCCCAGCAGGCGTACCCCGGAACGACGGCCGCGCCGGTATGCAGAGCGACTCGCGCGAGGCCAGTTGTCGTACACGCGAGCTTGCCGAAGAAATCGACGAACTCGCCTTCCGCCGGCATGTGTTTTGATCGGCGAGAATGCCAACAGTTCGGGAGTCTTTCAGAATCTTCAGCATGACGCGCGCTGATTCATTCTTGAAGATGGGCCGATTGCCCGAGGGCAGCGGTAGCGTTGACGAGCGCGTCGAGGCGCGTGTTGTCCAAGCGGGCGCGCCATGTAATGCAACGGAAGCCGTAGAGCGCGTGCGCAAAAGAGGAGAGTTCCCACGCGCCGATGTGGCCCGTCAGATAGAGGACGCCTTTGCCGCGGCGCTGTCCTTCGAGAAAATTTTCGTGTCCCTCGAGAATCACAAGGTGCTCGATATTCGCTTTTGTGTAGCCGCGGCAGTCGCGCGAATTCCGCGGCCATCCAGCCGAGATTGCGCACCATTTTGCGCGTCACGTCTTTGCGTTGCGCGTCGGTCCAATCCGGAAAGGCGAGCCGCAGGTTGAACTCCGCGATCTTCCGCAACTTTGGCTGCAAGGAAAAGAGCAGACTCGTTACGGACGCCGCGAAGCTACGCGCGATGCCTCGCGGTAGGGCGCCAAGCGCTTTCAATATCAGCCAAACGGGGGCGTATTCGAGCCATTCCTTCATTGTGTTCGATGGCGGCCGCGCAACGGCCGACGCGCGACAGTATGCAAGAGGTGGCCGCTTCGAAGATAGAGTTTCAATGCTAGACTTTCCTTTCCGTGAGCGAATCGCCTACTGCCATCGCTGAGAAACCGCAGTCCAGCCCTGCAGCTCGCATAGGTTGGGCCATTCTCATTGTTGCAACGCTCTATGTCTGTTACTTCAGCCATCTGGGAGCTATCGGATTCGTTGGCCCCGACGAGCCGCGTTACGCGTGGATTGCGCGGGACATGGCCGAAACCGGCGATTGGGTTACGCCCCGGCTCTACGGAAAACCGTGGTTCGAGAAGCCGCCGCTTTTTTATTGGGGCGCAGCACTTTCCTTTAAACTCTTCGGTATAAGCGAAGCCGCGGCGCGCTTACCCAGCGCAATTTCCGCCCTGCTTGCAACGCTCGCGCTGGCCTGGCTGGCACAGCTTCTCTACGGCGCGGAAACTGCACGCTGGCTGTTTCTGCTTCTCCCCACAACCGTCGGTATGATCGGCTTCTCGCACGCCGCCGCCACAGACATGTCTTTCAGTGGCATGCTCACCATCGCGATGGTCTGCGCCGCCGTCATCATCGGCCTCACTCGTGACGAAAACTCTCCCATACTCCCACGCACACCTTGGCTCGCCCTAGTCCTCTTCGGCTTTTTCCTGGGCTTAGCCGTTCTCGCCAAAGGCCCCGCCGCAATCATTCTCAGCGGCGGCGCAGTTTTCTTCTGGGCACTCTTCACAAAACGCTGGCGCGACGCGTTCCGCCTATTTCATCCAGCAGCCATCGCCGCTTTCTGCGTCACGGCACTCCCCTGGTACATCCTCTGCGCGCGCCGTAATCCCGATTTCTTCCGCATCTTCATCATCGAACACAATTTCAAACGCTTCCTCACACCAGAATTCCAGCACATCCAGCCCTTTTGGTTTTATGGCGCTGTGTTAGCGGTAGCTCTCCTTCCCTGGACGGCTTTGGCGGTGTGGTCTTTAGTTGTGGGGGCCGTGCAACTGGCGCGCATAAAACATTTATCGCCGAACTCTCTCTTCTTCCTGTCTTGGGCTGTCTTCTGTCTTGTTTTTTTCACGATCTCAAGATCAAAGCTGCCCGGTTATATTCTTCCAGCAATTCCGGCAATAGTAGTGCTCATGACTCGTTCCTTAATCGCGTTTGCAATTGGAAGAACTAAATCTCTCGCCATAACGCTCTTTGTTTCTTCCCTGTTCTTTGCTTGCTGTTTTGCGATTGTCGTAATCATTGCCCCTCATGTCTCACAGGGCAACGTGAATTTTGGGATTGCCACCGGCATCATTCTCGGAATACTAAGTGTCTCAAACCTCTTGCTAGGAGCAGGCATCTCGTTCTGGTCGAAGGACAAGTTTGGCCAAGGTTTAGCAGCCTGCTGTGTCTTGCCAATACTTCTCGGAGTCGCAAACACGGAAAAACTCCTGCCAGCGTTTTTCTATTGGGACCCGTCTGGCAGGGCACTCTCGGACGGACTTCAGCGCCAAGGTATTCCTACAGATGCACTCTTTGTGTCCAAAAATATGAACCGCGGCCTGCATTTCAGCTTAAACTTCTATCTTCGCAAGGAAATCCCAGACTGGGATAGCGACAATCCGCATCAAGGTTACCTACTGATAGGAGACAGGCGGTACAAATCACAAGCTAGGTCGGGCTTTACGTTTGAAGAATTGTCATTCGATCTAAAAAGAACAGGTTATTTCCTCTATAGAGTCCAATTACAATCACCGGCTGGGCGTCCCAGTAGCGGGCAATCTAAGTAAGAAGAAACTGACCACGCGATTCTCGTAATCGCGCTTGTCCGCGTCATCCATGGACACAAAGTTGCCGTGCGGAATGATCTGCTGATCGCGCGGCTCCGGCGACTTTACAAACATTTGGCGTGTAATATCGGCAAGCTCGGGATCGTCCGAAGGCTCGATGAACAGCTTCGGCACTCCCGCCAGCGTATTGAGCTTCATTTGAGAGCGGTGGATCCTCGCGATATTTGTAATTCAACCACGTAAAACTGAAGGCCGCGGAGCGAGCCATAAGAGGAAATCCACCGAGACCGGTGCGTTCCACTCCAATTTTCACCATCTGTTGCGGCTCGTCGTAGACTGAGTCCAGCACAATGGCTTTGATGCGGTGATCGTTTTCCGCCTCACGCAAGGCTGCATACGCGCCCAAATTGTAGCCCCACAATCCAATGCGAGCGGGATCGACGTCGTTGCGCGCCGCCACGGTGTCCACGGCCGCGCGCACTTCGTCCGCTTCGCGATATCCAAACGTGGTGATTCCTTGATTTCCCCCGTGCGCCGCAAAGTCAAAGACAAACACGTTGTACTGGTGATCCTGCAAGGCCGAAACCAGCGTCAGCAGCTCGCCGCGGCTCGATCCATAGCCATGGCACAGAATAATGGTCGGCGCGCCGCGCAATCCCGGGAAAAACCAGCCATGCCGGGTGCCAATCCCCGGAACCGTGAAGTCCACCAGATCAGGCTTGCCCGGAAAGCTCTCCATATCAATTTCACTGCTGGTGCGCTGCGGCTTGACGATGCGGTAGACCAGGAATCCCGCGATGGCGACGGTCGCGAGCACGGCAAAGAAAATCAGCGCGAGAACGGCCGTGAAAAGTTTTGCATACCACTTGGTTGGATAACGCAGTTCGTAGAGGATCGACATTCTTAGTCTATGTAATGACGCGGCCAGTGCCGCTGATTTTCACTCCTCGCAAAAAAACCATCACTGGCGCGATGTTAGCACACCTTTTCCGCAGCACTTCCGGGAGCCTGCGCCCGTTGTGTCGGAATTGTATCGTCGCGCTGCCCCGCTTGTTTGCGCGGCCACCGATTCGGCTATCATAGAGCTTGCGGTCAGGGGCCGCGTGGCAGTCCTCTTTATCCATGAATATTGTCGACTTGCGCCAGACGACGGTCCGCCAACTCGAGCCGCTCCTTGAAGAGGAAGCGCGGCACTGGCGCGATGAACTCCATTGGGACTACCGCAGCGCCCTGGAATTAATCAAACGGTTCATGGACGCTCACGCCCTCGCGGGATGTGTCGCCTTCGAAAATGGAAGCGCCGCGGGCTATTCCTTTTACGTCCTGGAAGAGCAGAAAGGCCTGATCGGCGGCCTGTATGTATCCGCAAAATTTTCGCAGGCCACCATCGGCCAGCGCCTGCTCGATGAAATGCTCTTTTCCATGCGCGCGATTCCGCAGCTTTCGCGGATCGAAGCGCAGCTCATGCCCTTCAGCGGACCGGTGGAAGCGCCGCTAAGCGAGCAAGGCTTTCGCCTCTACTCCCGCCAATTCATGCTCCAGGATCTGCAGAAACTGCCCGAAGCCAAGGCCGGAGTCTCCGCCGGTATGCGCCTAGACCGCTGGAATGACCGCTACTTCGAGCCGTGCGCCAAGCTGATTTATCTGGCCTACGCGAACCACATCGACGGCGAGATCAACGATCAGTATCGCAGCCGCTCCGGCGCGCTAAAGTTTTTGAAAAACATCATTCTGTTGCCGGGCTGCGGCCATTTTGTGGCCGGAGCCTCTTTTGTGCTCCGCGAGCCGGGCAGTGACGAACTCGTCGCGGCAGTGCTCACCAGCGAAGTCTCCCCGGGAGTCGGTCATACCACGCAAATCTGCGTGCTACCCGGTTACCAGGGAAATGGGATCGGCCGCATGCTGATGCAAACATCCGCCGAAACGCTGCGCAGCATGAAATTCAAGGAATTAACGCTGACGGTCACTTCGGAGAACTACGGCGCGGTTCAGCTTTATGAAAAACTGGGGTTCACCACGATTCGAACGTTCACCGCCGGCGTCTGGCCGCGCTGAAAAACGCTCTAAAAATGCGCTCACTTCCTGCCGCGGTCTTTCAATAGATTCTTCAGCTCGGACATGAATTCCTGCACATCCTTGAAGTCCATATAGACCGACGCAAAGCGCACGTAGGCGACTTTATCAAGTTTTTTCAGGCGGTGCATGATCATTTCGCCGATTTCTGTCGTGGTGAGCTCGCGCTCCGTCGCTTCGTGAACCACGCTTTCGATTTCATCGACGATTCCTTCGAGCTTCGGCGTAGCCACGGGCCGCTTCTCGCAAGCCTTCAACAGTCCCTGCAAAATCTTTTGCCGTTCGAATCGCTCCCGGCGTCCATCCTTCTTGATCACCATGTACGGAATTTCGTCGATGCGCTCGTAGGTGGTAAACCGGCGGCTGCACTTGAGGCACTCCCGTCGCCGCCGAATCGTGTCTCCGGCGCGGCCCTCGCGCGAGTCAATCACCTTGTCGTCCAGATGCGCGCAGAATGGACACTTCACTCAGGCATCTCCTTCTCGCTTCCTCGATAAGGACTACGCATTTTCATTCTCCATCTCTTCTTTTTCCTGTTGCGCCATCTCTCGCAACTTTCCAAGAGAAAATCCTTCATGGAACAGCAACGGCACGCCCGCAAGACTACACGCGGCAAAGGAAATCAGCCAGAGGACAATTGCCGCAGCAGTTGCAGGCTCTTTTTCTATGCCGAGAATGGCCGTATATGCCAGGAATGTCGCCACCTGCGCTCCTCCGCCCACGCCAGGAAACTGCACAGCGGATCCTGCTAGTGTGAACGCGAGCACCAGCATGGCATCGCCGAGGTTGATGTTTCCGAGCGCTCCACCAAACGCATGTGACACCCAAAAATAGACCAGCAGGACTAAGAACCAGTGAGCTGTGGTGTAAAACACCGCAAGCATCAGCTCACTCGCCGAGCGAATTGCTTGCACGCCTCGCGCGAGCCCAAGCAATATGCGGGCCACCATCGCGCGCCAGCCATGCGCTGCGTGCCACTCCTGGAGACTCTTCGCAAGCAGCGCTGTCCCGTGCAAACGCAGATAAACCAAAAAGCCGATGGCTACCAGCACCGCTGCCGAAAATATCGCCCCGCCCGTCTTTGCGGCCGCTTGGAGTGTTGCTGCCTGCTCGCCGACCCGTGCGTGCGATTTGAAAAGCAGCAATCCGATCGCCGCAATCACCGCCATGCTCGCCAGGTCGAAAATCCGTTCGAGCACGTAAATCCCGAACATGTCCGCGACAGGAAGCTTTTCCTTCCGCGCTAACAAAACGGGCCGAATGGGCTCGCCCGCTCGTCCGAGCAAGAACACCGCCGAGAAACCTGCCAAAGTCATCGAATAGATCGGCCAAAAATGCGACGGCCCCAGATTTCCCTGAAAAACTTTCCAGCGCAACGCACGAAGTGCGTAACAACAATAAATAGCAGCAATCGAAAGAAGCAAAAGGTAGGGGTTCGCGTTGCGAACGGCGTGAAGAAGCTTTTCTCCGCTAAAATTTTGAAAATTAATAATTCCACGTGAAAAGTAAATAACCAGGCCAAGGACAAGGAGCCCGAGCAAGGCTATCAGGAACTTCTTCGTCGATGAACGCATGAGCTTGTCAGACTAACGGTCGCATGCACGATGCGTCAAGGCGAGTCGCACAGATTAGCTGGAAGAAATCGCACAATGCGGCTACTCACCTCTTCCGCAAGATTAAGCGCCATCCAATGCCCGGCGCGTGGAATTATCTCGAGCTTTGCGCCGGGGACAATTTCGGCGAGCTTCCGCGCATGACCCACGGGAAAATGTTTATCGCACTCCGCCCATAAAAATAATGACGGTGTTCTGATGCTCGGATAAAGCTGCTTCAGTCGCGGCAAGGTTCCTTGATAGCCGGCGCACATACGCACCACAAATTTTCTAACTTCTGGACGCTGGAAACTCTCCCAGAGATCGCTGCGCAACTCCGCACTAAGTTTGTAGCCGCGCGGCAAGAATGTTCGAATCGCCCGAAAAAAAACCGCGCGTGGCAGGTGCTCCAACAAAGCTCGGTTCCAGCCGAATTTTCTGAGCAGCGCAATCTCCCACGAGGTCTTCTCGTCCCAAATCGCGAGCGAATTCATCACGACGAGTTTGCAGATTCGCTGCGGATGTTCGGCAGCGAAGGCGAGTGCTGGCTGACCGCCCATGTCATGCCCGATGATTGCAGCCTTCTCGATTTTCCAGCCATCCATCAGCGTGCGCAGCCGCAGCGCGAAATCGAACGGCGTTGCTCCGCCGGTCCAGGCTTCGCTGTACCCCATTCCAGGCCAATCAAACGCAATTACTTCGTATCTCGCAGCAAGCCGCGGCGCGAGCTCCGACCATACTTGTAAATTGTCCGGATAGCCGTGAAGGAGAATCACTGGTGGCCCGCTCCCAAGGCGCGCCACACGCAACATACGCCCGCCGTGAGTTTCGGTAGTTGTAGCGAGCATCAGGCGAAATCCTTTTGCAAACAATGCGCCGCGAGCACTCCCGAAATGGCGCAAAAACTCACCCACTGCCCCGGATGCGTCGCGCTGCCCGCCAGATAAAGTCCACGTACATCGGGGCTGCGATGCGCAAGTCTTCCTTCACGCATGAATTTCGCCGTCATCACGGGATTCATGCTGTCGCGCGCGAGCGAATATTCCGAGCCCCACTCCGCCGGCGTGCGCCGCGCAAGCACCCGATATTCGGCAATTCCCTCCTGCCACCATTTCTCTTGGAGCAATTTTTCCAAGTATTCGGCCTGCCCCTGCCTTCCTATGCTCTGCGCCTTTGCATGGTCCATTGGGCCGAGCAATCTCGCCGGATACCACTCGCCGTTTTGTTCCTCCGGATTCATAACGCCGGGCCGAATTAACAATCGACAGCGTTCTTCGCCTTCGGGGAGTAAAAATCGCAAGTACGGGGATTCCATCTTTCCCTTGACCGCGAGGTACGCGCACACGCCCGGCGATTGCAGAGGCAGATTCTCGCAACGTTTTTTGCTCGCGCTTTCCTTGTGATCAAGCATCTCCAGGTACGTCGCAATCCCGCAGTCGGAAACCACCGCATCGGCAAGAAATCGTTCTCCCTCGGTGGACTCCACTCCCGTCACTCGGTCGCCTTCCGAACAGATCATCTTCGCTTTTGTGCGGTATCTGAATTCGACGCCAGCCGCGACCGCGACCTTCGCCAATACCGCAGGAATGGCTCGAATTCCCTCTTTCGGATAAAAACACCCGACGGAATGTACCAATGCGGGAACAAACGCTAGCGGACTCGGCGCTTCTTCCGGACGCTGCCCAGCAACATGCGTCCAGATCGAGAGCGCATCCACGACCGGCTGCGGGAGACGCGATGCGCGAAGCACAGAATGCAGCGAACGCAAGAGAAACCCCGCGTGGCGCCACCGCCCGCCGCCGAGCATCGACATCGGCCCGGGGGCCGAGCCGTATAATAGAGCACGCAGCGAGGCCTCGATCGCTCCCGTCTTGCGCACGAAGCGGAGATAGAGTTCTCCGCTTCCCGGCCACGTTTGGTCTAACTCGCGCGCAGTCGCCGCATCACTCGAATAAATGTTGATGGTAGGACGATGCGGTGAAGCGACGCTGTAAACGTGATCGATCGGTCGCAGCTCAATGTGT
The DNA here is from genome assembly GCA_963833345.1 of uncultured Acidobacteriota bacterium. Taxonomy (GTDB): domain Bacteria; phylum Acidobacteriota; class Terriglobia; order Acidiferrales; family UBA7541; genus Acidiferrum. Next base: position 1,617,549 of record CAWHXI010000002.1, read on the forward strand.
TCGCTGAGCTTCAGCCCCACGGACGCAAATGCCCACTCCAATCCGGGCCGGTCCAGCAAAATATACGGCCCGGCATCGAACGAAAACCCCTCATATACATTTCCGGACGCCAAACCGCCCGCTTCGGCCCGCGCTTCCAGCACCTGAACGCGAAATCCCTCCCGCGCCAGTCGCAGCGAAGCCGTTAGTCCGCCCATTCCTGCGCCGATAACGACGACGCTCTTTTTCACTGGGATGCAGCCTTAGCAAGCCGCTGGTTTTTTGTTCGAGGGAAATGCAAACCGAGAAGTCTGCGAAGCGCAGCGCGCAAAACGCGCTGAGAAAAGGAAACGGCTCGGAGCGGCGGGAACGCCTGCTCATCCATCTCCGGAACAAACAAAGAGCCGCGCCCGCTGCCAAAGACGTACACCGGATATGCCACGAAGCTTAGCAAGGTCGAAATCTCTGTTTCGTAGGGTCCGCGCCACTCTGGCAAATTTTCATTCGTGCCGACGACTTCGATGCGCTCCCGCGAATCGCCAAACCAGTGGCACGCCGCGCGCAAAATATTTGTCTGCTCCGGTTCGCGGACCCCCATGTGCCGCGCCGCCACCAAATCGACGGCCAGCGCATCTTCGCCCGCGTAAACTCTTCGTGGCACAGGCGGTCGCGGGCAACCCATCACTCCCACAAGGCCATCGGAAGCCTGGTCGTATGCATCAAGCAGCACAAAATCCGGAGGAAACCCATCCAGCAGCATCATCAACGCCGTCTCACGGTGCGCCTGCCGCTCGACAAAAAGAAATTCATCGCATCGTCCGCCCATCCACTCCAGATTGCCAATCGTGAGATAGGCCATCTCAATCGGATGACTCCGCATTTTCCCGAAAGAAATCCGAAAGTCCGCGTCTTTCCAGCTCCGTGAAATAGTGCTCTGCGCCATGCCACGAAAATAGGCGTGCGGCACCTGGTCGTTGGAGGCATCGACAATGGACAACCCGCAGTCCTGCATCCCGAAATAAGCTGCCACTTCCGCCACGCTTCGGTGTTCGAAAAACTGGTCGTAGATATTCGCGGATTCGACGATTACAGCGTTCTTGAAGCCAAGCTCTCGCAGAAAGTTTGCAAGCTCCCGCAGCAATTCGGGATCCGTAATGATCGAGCGATCCTTCCTCGCATATCCCAGCATGAAGGATGGCTTGATGACGATCCGCAATTCCTCAGGCCGTTTTCCCAACGCCGCCCCGCGCTGCCGCAGTTTTTCCGCCAGCCCACTCTCGTTCAACAAACGGCGGAAGACGCTGAGTTTTTCCTCCGCGGCTTTCCCCTCAAACGCAAACACCCTCCCACCGCTCCCGATTTTGGTGTTCACCACAGTTCGCTTACGCAGCGTGCGCGGCAAGAAATATTCGCCAACGTCCTCAATCTTCTGGGTCAGTGACTCTTCCGTCTCCCCCGTCACAAGCTGGTCTTTTTCATCTAGCGCGTTGGCCAGAATTTCGAAAATTTGCGCATGCCGATCTTCGTCATCCCGCACCCGGACAAAATCTTGTTCGAGCTCTCCTCCCAGCTCCGGCGCCTCTTTTGCCAGCGCGATCATCCGGTCGTAGCACAGCCTCGCCGTTTTCTCGGCATCCACGTTGAAGACACAGAACTCTCGGAACGGTCCATAATTCAAATATTTTCTTACGTCTTCCGGGACCTTCCCCGTCAGCGCCCCGAGCCACGTTACAAACGTCGCCCCAGCCCGGGAAAATGGCGCCTTCGACCACGGCACATGCTGCCGCACCGATCCGGCCCATCCTCCCACCAAGCCGCCCATCTGCTGCGCAAACGCTTTCATCCGCAGCAGCAGCCCACCGTACTTCAGCAGCGCCCCGCGAATGTAAATCGAGTGCATCTCCTCGTCGCGCCAAGCCCAAATCAAAGCGTGCCGCATCAACTCACGCACCGCCGGCGGAATCGGCATCGCCGAAAGCCGTTGCGTCATCAACTCTTCGCGGTAGCCAACGCTCACCAGCTCTTCGCGCTCCAGCGCCATCAAGCACAAGCCAATCAACTCGTCGCGCGGCCTCCCTGCGTACTTCGCTTCCCAGGCCCTGAGCTCTTCAGCGAATTGTTCGAAAACAGCACCCACGAAAGGAACCTCTTGCCTCTCATATAGACACGAGTTTGCGCTGCGGACAAGTCGCCGTCTAAGCACACGGAAGCTATGAATCATCCAGCATTTTCAGAGATTTCAATGACTTAGAAGAGTTTCGCGGTTGGTCCGAAACAATGCCCCGCACTTTCGTCAGTGTACTTGTGTCCAGAGGCTGCTCTGGGTAAGATGCCCCCACTCGCGGTCGGTCGCCCGGGCCAGAACAACAGGGAACTTTTCGAGAGCAGTTTGCGTTCCATAGTTGCAGGCCGAAGTTGGCTTCATGCAACTTTTGGGGCAAACTGGTCACCGTAGCGGGTTTCGAGGCTGATGATACGTTGGAGCAGGACGCCCAACTGGTCCAGCAATGCCTCCAGGGCGACGGTTCGGCCTGGGAGGAACTTGTGCGCCGTCATACGCGCCGCATCTTCAACATTTGCTATAGGTTTACGGGCAATAGCACAGAGGCCGAAGACCTGTCGCAAGAGGTTTTCCTCCGGGTGTATAAAACGATTGGGAGCTATCGTTCGGCCTATGGTGGGTTTGCCACATGGATGACCAGCGTGACGCGCAACCTTTTGATCGACCATTACCGGCGCACCAAGCGCGACCGCATCACGGACTCGCTCGAGGACTCCATGCCGGTGGTCGAGAACAAGGAATCGGCCGGACGCCGCCCCGATCAGCAATTGCTGCTCGGTGAACTCAGTGCCCAGGTTCAGACGGCGCTGACCAAGCTTTCGCCGGAACTTCGCGAAGCCGTCATCCTGCGCGATTTGCAGCAGCTCGAATACAATGAGATTCGGACAGTTTTGGATGTACCCGAAGGCACCGTGAAATCTAGAATCAACCGCGGACGAATCGAACTCGCGCGCATCCTTCAACAAATGGGAGTGCGCCCGTCATGATTCGTTCCTTCACATGGGAATTCACTTGGGACCCGGCGCGGAGTATGTCATGACCTGGACTTGCGAAAACATCGAAGCACGCCTTAGCGATTATCTCGACGGACTTCTCAGCCCGGACGAGCGCCGTGAGTTCGACGAGCACGCGAACTCTTGCGAAAACTGTGTGCAAATGGTCGCCAGCCTTTCTCAGATGGTGAGCGGCTTGCACTCTTTGGAGCAAATCGACACCCCGCCCAGGCTGGTCTATTCAATCCTGAATCAGACTCTTGGACCGCGCGAAGCCAAAAAAGGCTGGCGCAGCGCTTTCGGCTGGATCAGCGGTTTATCTTCTCCCCGATTCGCGTACAGTGCCATCTCGGTCGCTGCCACGCTGCTGATTCTTCTCACAGCTTCCGGCTTCTCGTGGCGCAAACCCAAGCTGGTAGATCTTGCTCCCTCCAGCGTTTATCGCAATATAGACGGCCAAGCGCACCGCGCCTATGCGCGCACCACGAAGTTTGTCAGCGATCTTCGTGTCGTCTACGAAATTCAGTCTCGCCTAAGCAAAGACAACGAACTGCCGACGACGCCGGAGAGTACCGTTCCGCAATCCGCTCCCGGAAAAGCTCCGGGTAGCACGGACGGCTCCAAGCCAACGACTCCGCGCCAGCAAAATCGTGCCAATGGCATCGGCAGAGAAATTGAAATCCTTGCCGCGGAAGTTCCGGTAGTCAGTGGCCAATTCTGTGGCCAGTTGCTCGGAAGGAGAATTCCATGAAGTGTGCCGTCCATCCCGATGTGGACGCAACTGGCTATTGCCGCAATTGCGGCAAGCCCATGTGCCCGGCTTGCATCCGGCCCGTGCGCGACGTTCTCTATTGCGAGGATTGCTTGGCCACAATTTTGGGTCATCCCGCGACGCCCGCCGCTCAAGCTGCGCCAGCGGGAGTTCCGCAGCAAGCAGTCATTCCCGCGGTTCTTCCTCTCCCTTCCCCTCCTGGAGTTGGACCAAACCCCGTCTTGGCTTTCTTCTTGGGGTTTCTGCCGGGCTTAGGCGCTTTCTATAACGAGCAGTACGGCAAAGGTATGATCCATCTCGCGATTTTTCTTTTGTTGTTCATCACCGGTGTAAACGGTCTGGACAACGGCGGTGCAGAAGCCGCCCTTTGGATTTGCATCGCCGCGCTCTGGGTTTACATGCCCATTGATGCGCTTCGTACCGCGCAGGCCAAACGCGCCGGCCTGCCTTTATCAGACCCGCTCGATAATTTCAGCAAGCAGCGCCCAATTGGTCCGATCATTTTGATTGGCGTTGGGCTCCTGCTCTTGCTCAACAATTTTGAATGGTTCCAGTGGTACCGCATTTCCCGGTTCTGGCCCCTCGTTCTCATTGGCGTGGGAATTTTAATGTTTCGGAACCGCATCGACCGCCAGCAGTAGGAGGCTCCTTCGGGAGATTGAACACAGATGAGCGATCGCATTCGTTGCACCTGCCAGCGTTGCAGCATCCGCGGCCTCATGGGACCCGTCGTGGTTGTTACTGTCGGCGTGCTTTTTCTGTTGGCGGAAATGCGCGGCGGTTACTTCGACTTCACCAACACCTACCCGGTCATCCTCATTGTGATCGGGCTCATCAGTCTCGCCTCCGCTATGGCTTCAAGCGAGGGCCATGTTTCTTCGGCGACCCCCGCGCCGCCTGCCATTCCACCCGCGTCGAGCGTGCCGCCTCCTCCATCAAGCGCGGCGCCCACCTCTTACCCAGGACAAGGACAATAATCCAATATGGCCAGGAGCCGCCAAGCCACCAGCAGAATCTTTCCAGGGCTCGTTCTTATTACTGTCGGATTCCTCCTCCTGCTGCATAACTACCGCGGCTTGGAGCTGGGAGACGTGCTGGTGCGTTGGTGGCCCCTCGCGCTCATCTTCCTCGGCTTAATCAAGCTCTACGACCGGACCGTCGCCAGCCGTTCCGTCGATTCCGGATCTGCTCGCATTACCGGCGGCGAAATCTTGCTGGTCGTCGGCATGGTTGTGCTGTTGAGCTGTGTCGTCGCTATCGATATTGGCAAGCGTACCATCGGCGGCAAGCTTCCCATTGAAATCTCCGGCGACGCCTATCCCTTCGACTTGGATGTCGCACCGAAACCTGTCCCTGCAAATGCGCGCATCTCCGTTCGCGGCGTTCGCGGCGACATTACCGTGCGCGCCTCGGACGTGCCCGAAATTCGCGTCTCCGGCAAGAAGGATGTCCATGCCTGGAGCGAAAACGACGCTTCGCGCCGCGCTGTCCCCGTTTCCGTCGAAATCGTTCAGAATGGCGATGGTTACGAAATTCACCCAACAGGCGTGAACGCGGGCGACTCTCGCATCAGCATTGACATGGAGATCCAAGTCCCAAAGATGGCCGCTGTCACTGTCCGAAACGAAAAGGGAGACATCACTGTTTCCGACATGGCCACGCCGGTCTCGGTAGCCAGCGCAAACGGCGACGTCGAGGTCCGCGATACCGCCGGCGACGTCAACATTGAAATGCACAAGGGCGACGTTAAAGTTTCCGACACGAAAGGCGATATCAAGATCTCCGGAAAAGGCACCCAGGTCGACGTCGCATCCGCCACGGGAAGTTTCACACTCGACGGCGAATTCTACGGCCCCATCCGCGCTGACAAAGTCGCCAAAGGCCTTCGTTTCATCTCTCAGCGCACCGATCTCACGCTCACATCTCTCACCGGCCACATGGAAGTCAGCTCAGGCAATCTGGAGATCGTCGATGCACCGGGAGACATCACGCTGCGCACGAACCGCTATTCCGTAACCATCGAAAACGCCACCGGCAAAGTAAAAGTGGACAACCGCGATGGCGACGTCGAGCTGCGCTTCTCTGCCCCGCCCAAAGCAGATATCGACGCCACCAACACAAATGCCAGCATCTCGCTCACTCTTCCCGAGTCCGCGAGCTTCAACATTCTAGCCGACTGCCACTCCTGCGATATCGACTCGGAATTTTCTGCGGACACGCTGAAGAAAACGAGTGTGGAATCCGGCGATTCTCATCTCGAGGGAAAATACGGCACTGCCCGCGGCCCGAAAATCACCCTAAAAACCAGCTACGGCGCACTCTCCATCAAAAAAACCAGCTAGCTGTCCGCTTTTCTTTCATGGCACATCCGACCTCTTCTCCATCGCGCGCTTTTCGCGCGATGAATCTTGGCTGTGCATGTTCTATGGCCATCAGGTTGCCGCGCGCAAACAGAATTGCCTAAGCCAATACCAATCTATCTTTCCGCCAACCTATTCAAATCCTCAAAAAACGCCGGATAAGAAACCCCCGCGCAATCCGCATCGCGAATCACGGTCGCGCCCTCCGCCTCCAGTCCCGCCACTGCAAACGCCATCGCAATCCTATGATCCCCGTGCGGCTCAATCTCCGCCCCATGCAGTTTCCCCGCGCGCCGCCCCTCCACTTTCAATCCATCCGGCCGCTCTTCGACAGTCGCCCCCATCCGCCGCAAATTCTCAACAAGCACAGCGATCCGATCGCTTTCTTTAACCCGCAATTCCGCCGCATTGCGAATCTCAATCCCCTCTTCGGTAAACGGCCCCAGCGCCGCAAGCATCGGCAACTCATCGATCACCAACGGAATCGTCACGCCTTCAATCACTCCACCCTTTAACGAAGCACCTTTCACAGCCAGGTCCCCAATGATTTCCCCGTGCGAGCTCGTCAACGAAAGCATCTGAATCGAAGCTCCCATCGCCGCAAACAAATCCAGAATCGCTGTCCGCGTCGGGTTCAACCCCACGTTGTGAATCGCGATGTTCGAATCTTCCAGCAACGACGCCGCCGCAATAAAAAATACCGCCGAAGAAATATCTCCCGGCACATCCAAGGATTTCGCCACCAGCTTCCCAGATCCATTTCCGCCGAACAGCCCATGAATCTTCGTCGTCCGCCCGTGCCGTTCGACAGCCGCGCCAAACTCTTCCAGCGCCAATTCCGTGTGGTCGCGCGTCCGCGCCGGCTCCGTCACGCTAGTCAGGCCCTCCGCGAAAAGCCCCGCAAGCAGCACCGCCGATTTCACCTGCGCGCTGGCCATCGGCATTTGATAATCGATCGCGTGCAAACGCGCGGCTTTGATTTCCAACGGCGCAAAATTATCGTCCTTCGCACGAATGTCCGCGCCCATTTCCCGCAGCGGGCCCACCACTCTCTTCATCGGCCGCTTTTGCAGCGAACTGTCACCCGTAAGTTTTGTAGTGAATTCCTGCCCCGCCAAAATTCCCGTCAGCAGCCGCATGGTCGTCCCAGAATTTCCCGCATCCAGCGCCCGCCAACTGCTTTTCAACCCTCGCGGCCCGCGCCCCGTAATCCGCACCGCGTCTTTTTCGACTTTCACGTCCGCGCCCAAGGCACTCATGCATCCAAGCGTGCTGTGACAATCCGCCGCCGCAGAAAAATTCCGCAGCTCGCTCGTCCCGAGTGCCAAACCCGCCAGCATCGCGTAGCGATGCGAGATCGATTTGTCTCCCGGCGGCTGCACGCCACCACTTAAAAGTTTAGCCGGTTGCACCGTTTGCTTTTTCACGCCACGATTTTAGCACGCCCCGCCGCCTCGCCCAGAAACGCCCTCCCCGCGCACAGTTCAGCACCTCGTTCTTTCCCGTTTTTTCTTTACATCATTTACGTCATTACTTCTTTACTTCGCCTTTCCCCTGTCCTTCCGAACAGTTTTTTCTCATGCACCAAGCAGCGCCTTCTCTGATATTTCCATCCACTCCTTGCGTATTATTAAGTGAGGAGAATCGTAATGTCAGCCCGTAGAACGTTGCTTCATCTCGCCGCAAAAACCGCCATGGTTTTCGCCGCCATTTTTGTCGTCACGGTATTGCTAGTCGCCATGCCCGGCCACCGTGCGCCCGGCGCTCAGAACCCCGCCGCTCAGGAATCCGCCCCGCCGCAGTCCAAAGCAATGCCCGGAATGGACATGGGCGATGAAAAAGCCAGCGAAAAGGCTGCCGTGCAGGACATGACACCCGGCCACAACGATGCCCACAGCCACCACATGTACATGACCAGCATGCGCACGCAAACTCCCGAAGACGTTCAGCGCGCCAACGAAATCGTCACGCAACTTCGCGCCGGCATCGAAAAATACAAGGACTACCACGCCGCCCTCGACGACGGCTTCAAAATCTTTTTGCCGAATCTTCCGCAACCCGAATATCACTTTACCAGCTATCGCAACGGCTTCCTCGAATCTCTAACTTTCGACCCCGCGCGCCCCACTTCCCTTCTCTACAAAAAAACCGCCACCGGCTATGAACTCGTCGGCGCCATGTACACCATGCCCAAGCGCGCCTCCGAAGATCAGCTCAACGCTCGCGTTCCGCTTAGCGTTGCCATGTGGCACCTGCACACCAATCTCTGCATGCCCCCGCGCGATCAAATCCGCAGCGCCGACTGGACCAAGTTCGGCCTCAAAGGTTCCATCATCACTGAAGACGCCTGCTCTGAAGCCGGCGGCCGCTTCCATCCCGTCATCTTCGGCTGGATGGTCCACGTCTACCCGTACAAAGACGGCCTCGACAACATCTACGCCATGCACCATATGGACTAACGTAACGCGCCGCGTGTGATTTGCGCTCACCCCCCTTTGTAGGGGCACGATTCATTGTGCCCTCTTTCCTTTCCTTTTCTTCTCACTCTTCACTCTTCCAGATGGATGACTCGCCCTCCTTCAATACAGAATGGAAGGCAAATAAGCCCCCGCCGGTTCGTTGTAAAGTCCCATGGTCATCAACGTCAAAGGCTGCACGACGCGAAGCCCACTCTCGAGGCACCAACGAAACAATTCCGCGTTGCGGCTAGGAACAAGAATGCCCGGCCCTTGAAAAGCCGCCGCTGCGGCAATCAAAGCCTTCAAATCTTCGTTCGTCTCGCCAACCGCGTGCCCCGAAAACGCCATCGAAGAGGCATACGCAGTCACGCGCCCATCGCGCTCAGCGACAGTTGCCGTGCCATGCTGAATCGCATCCTGCACCTCGCCCCCACGGTCGTGGCCGTGAACTCTCAAACATAAGTCGTTGCAAGCGGCGAGGTCTCCAGCCACTGCAGGCCGAACCGAATGCCCCGGCAGCGTTTTCTTTATCGCTGGCCCCTGCATGCAGGAAAGCGGCTCGCGCACAACGAAGCCAAGCTTCGCATAGAGCGACAGCGACCGATTGTGGTATGCCGCCTGCACTAGCCTTACTCCTGCGAATTTCCGTTCCACGGCTCGTGTAAGCACTGCCTGCATCAACGCGCGCCCCGCCGCACGATTCTGCGCCGACGCGTCCACCGTCACCGGCCCAACACCGGCAATCGGTGTCCTCTCATCCAAACAGTTGCTGCCGATGATTTTCCCGTCCTGTTCAGCCACCACGCAATAAAACCCCGGGTGCGAGAACATCGCCAAGAGCACTCCAATGGAAACCCCCGGCGCCGGAAAGTCAGGAGGATAATTGTGACGATTGGCAAGCGCGCTAAACGCCTCGAAACATATTCTTCCGCACACTTCGGCGTCCGCCGCAGAGGCTCGGCGAATCGCCACGGATGGCGTGCCAGAATGCACCGCTTGTGATTGTCCTGCCATGGTCGTTCTCTCCTTGCCGAAATCCGGGCGGCACCCCAGCAAGGCAATATCTGCGCCTGACCGGCTGGTTTTCCCGCTTCTTGATGATCGCTATTCAGATCAAGCCGGCATTCTAACAAGGAATCATGCCGAAGCGACTCCCGCTGGGAAATCAAGAAATCGAAGGCAGGCAAGGAGTTCGGCAGCAGCAGCTAGTTTGCTACGTCTGTGGAAATGTATGGAAATTCAAAAGCCCCAGATGCAAAAACCGGCACCCGGTGCACCCGGCGCTGCCGATCTTGAAAGAAGACTTGCCGCTGCGCCATCAAAACCAGCCTCCGGACGGCTCGAGGCCATTCAGGCGCAGATACGTGACGAGATTGCCGTAATGCAGGGCGTCATGATTTCCGACTTGCGTCAAGATGAACATCTTGTTCGTCTTGAAGCCGAAGAAGTCCGCCGGGTCATTGAGGTGCGCATCGGTGAACCCGGAGTACACGCCATCGCAGTAGTCGAACCCGCCTTTGAGGTAGGCAATGATCTCGGTCTTCGAACCCTTCGCGGTAGCCGTGGCGGGGGGCGCTTCACCCTTGGCGTTTGAACACAAAGTGTAGGATATATCCGCCAGATGAGTAAGGATCTCGGCAAACGAGCGAACGTCCTTCGTCGGACGATAGCTGTACTTGGACTCTGGCATCGCTTCCGCCGACTTCATGATCTTGTCCTGCATATTGTTACGAAAAATGGATAACGTCGTAGTCAACGGATTCGGCGCCTTGATCGGATTGGGCAGGTTCGGCGAGATTTGGGCGTTGGCCAAGGACGCCAAGACGGAAACAGATACCATGGCAACAGGAACCATGACACGAGCGATGGATCGGAACATTAGGAATCCTCCAGCATCTCCGGGGGGATGCTGCAGGTATAGACGGAGTTGGATGGCGAAAGTTCCGTGGGGGCCAAATCTTTCTAGGAATAGAGGAAGGCGATCGCGGGGTTGGCTTTGACAGCTAACAACGGGCGGGCGGCAGCTTCTTAAATCTCTGGTGGCACATCGTTTGCGTTTCTTGCAAACGGTGGGTTACTCGTCGCACTTTCGCGTCTTTCTCCCCACTACTCACTCTGGTAGTGCTTAGCGTAGACAACATGAACGCCAGCGTGTCCGGGCGCGAGTCCTTGAACGGCGTGGCCAAACCTGGACGCGATCTCCTGGAAATTGATGTCCTCGATGGCGGAAAATCCGTGCGCGCGAAGAATCTCTGCAATGCCAGCCGGCTCGAAACGGCTGACCGAACGTTCATCCATTTTCTTAAGCTGTTCGGTCCGCTCCTTTTCTAATTGCCTTAGGTCTTCGGAGAATGCCTCGGGAGGTTCCAAGTAATCGAACACCACCTCTGAGTTCTGGATGGACGACATGTAGTCCAGAGTGCGGTCGATAGCGTCCTGTGTCAGATAGGGCACAACTCCGAGCCAAGTGAAAAACGCGGGCGAGTTCTGCTGAAAGCCTGAGGCGACAAGCTTCTCGCCCACATCGTCCCGCTCGAAATCGACGGGCACGAGAATAAGCCATGGCGGAAGTGCGATTTGAGCTTCAGCCAAGCGCTGGCGTTTCCATGTCTGCGTCGCGGGGTGGTCCACCTCATAGATACGGATGTGTCGTGCGCCATGGGGATTCCGGAGGGCGAAAGTGTCGAGTCCGGCGCCAAGGATGACGATCTGCCGAATCCCTCTTTCGACAGCTCTTGACAAAGCATCTTCCGCAATCCGGCTTCGCGCGGCGGTGACGAGACGTCCGATGCTGGCCAGGGGGTGTGCGTTCGCAAATGGAAGCACGTCCTTTTCGTCTTCACGCAGAATCTTCATGGCAAATGGGTCATAGAGGATTGAGCCATGATCGAGCACCTGATGAGCAGCTCGTTGTCGGGCGATCATCAGGGCTGTGCGGCTGGGTTCATTAGGCTTCATGTTCGAGGTCTCCGTTCTCATCAATAGCTGATCGTACGAGTTGTCGTGTGCGCGACTGTTCAATGAAATAAGAAGTCGAAAGACCCCACCCTTGCAAAACCCAAACCCGAAAGGATGGGCCACCAGCTGGTGCCCTACGCTACGCGAAAATTTGTCAAAAAAAGCGTCGATTTGCGTCCCACCCGTTCGACGCGTAAGTGGAGCCGCACCGCGCACCGGACCATTCGCAACATTCCAGGCCCGGCGCAGCCCAAGCTCCTATATAGTAGCGGCCCTGATATGGCGTCCGCTCAACGTTCAAGGAGAACAAAATGCGCTTCATGATGATCATGTTTCCGAAAATCTACGAAAACGCAAAACCCGGCTGGGTACCCGACTTCAAAAGCATGGAGGCAATGGGCAAGTACAACGAGGAACTAGGGAAAGCCGGCGTGCTGCTCGCGCTCGACGGGCTGACCCCGCCCTCGACGATGAGCGCACGTGTCACCTTCAAGGGCGGAAAGTCGAAAGTTACCGACGGCCCATTTGCCGAGGCGAAGGAAGTGGTCGGCGGCTACTGGATCATTCAGGTGAAGTCTCGCGAGGAAGCGCTCGAATGGGCCTCGCGCATCCCCGGACAGGATAACGAAATGGTTGAAGTTCGCCGGATGTTTGATCTAACCGACTTCGATCCCGAGACCCAAAAAGAGATCCAAAAGAAGTTCGGCGACGACGTCGCCGCTGAGATGCGCCAGTAATAGCTTTGTAACTCGCTGAGACTCGCCTGCGAATACTTGGCGATGCGTGTCGATTTCAACGCACGTCCTTCGACGCAGACGTAGAGAGATCCCGCGTTACAGCGCTAAGAATCAGCGCCCACGGCTACCCGACGCTCACCCACATCTCGGGCGTAGTTCGGTCGACCCCGGCACGCGTTGCGGCATCGCCTGAAAAATGTTGTGATGAGTGTCGATGTCCTCCGGCACTCACTCAACGAATCCTCAACCAGGCGCGCACCCGGATACCCACGCCGCGATCGACGCCGTCTGGCGCATTGAATCGCCGCGCCTGATCGCCGGCTTGGCGCGCATCACGCGCGACATCGGCGCCGCCGAAGATCTCGCGCACGACGCGCTCGTCGCCGCGCTCGAACAGTGGCCGACCGAAGGCGTCCCCTCGAATCCCGGCGCGTGGCTCATGGCCGCCGCAAAGCATCGCGCGATCGATCTCGTCCGCCGCCGCTCGCTTCTCGAACGCAAGCACAGCGAACTCGGCCGCGAACTCGAGGAGAAACAGGAAAAATCCGTGCCCGACTACGCCTCGGCGCTCGACGATGACATCGGCGACGATCTTCTCCGCCTGATTTTCACGTCGTGCCATCCCGTACTGAGCACCGAGGCTCAACTCGCGCTCACGTTGCGCCTGATCGGCGGCCTTACCACCAACGAAATCGCGCGCGCGTTTCTCCTGCCTGAGCCGGCTATCGCACAGCGCATCGTCCGCGCCAAGCGCACTCTCGCCGACGCGCACGTGCCATACGAAGTTCCGCGCGGCGCTGAACTTTCTGAACGTCTCGCAAATGTTCTGCAGGTGATCTACCTGATATTCAACGAAGGCTACTCGGCCACCGCGGGCGACGAGTGGCATCGCCCCGCGCTGTGCGAAGACGCGCTACGCCTCGGCCGCGTCCTCGCCGAGCTCGCGCCGACCGAGCCGGAAGTTCACGGCCTCGTCGCGCTGATGGAAATTCAAGCGTCGCGCACGCGCGCTCGCGTGAGCCCGACTGGCGAGCCGATTCTGATGCTCGAGCAAAATCGCGCGCTGTGGGATCAACTCCTCATTCACCGCGGCCTAGACGCTCTCGCGCGCGCCGAAGAGTTGAGCCGCGCGATGGGCAGCTTCGGCCCTTACACGCTGCACGCTGCCATCGCTGCGTGCCACGCCCGCGCACTCACCGCCGACGCAACCGACTGGCCGCGCATCGCCGCACTCTACTCCGCGCTCGCGTACGTCGCGCCATCGCCGATTGTGGAATTGAATCGCGCCGTCGCGGTAACCATGGCCGAAGGCCCCGCCGCCGGCTTAGCGATCATCGATGCCATCGCCGACGATCCCGCGCTCAAGTCTTACCACTTGCTGCCGAGCGTCCGCGGCGATCTGCTCCGCAAATTAGGCCGCACACGCGAAGCCCGCGCCGAATTCGAACGCGCCGCCGCCCTAACGCAAAACACGCGCGAACGCGATCTCCTCCTAGCCCGCGCCGCCTCGTGTGGGCCCACGCGCGAATAGCGCGCGTCGGACTGGGCCGAAGCCCGGTCGAGATTTTTCTCAAACCAGGGGACAGTCCCCAATTTCCCCAATTTCCCTCTGAAGTCATATTTTGCGGTGGCAAAGCGAACCGGCACTCATGAAGAGAAGCTTGCCGATGGCGATGGAGCGGGATACTCTTCGGCGTGGCAGTGGTGACAAGTGATGTCTAAAGGGACGGCGAAACATATTTTCTTGTACGGGATCATCGGTGGAATTCTGATTGCGGCGCTCCGATGGAGCGAATACCGATTCCTGGTGATTGACCATGCCATCGAAATCTACAGCGGGCTAATCGCCGCGACGTTTGCCGCAGTGGGGATCTGGCTGGGGTTGAAGCTGACGCGGAAACAGGAAAGGATTGTCGTGAAGGAAGTGCCTGTTACCGTGCCGGTGCCTATGGCCGGGCCATTTTGCCCCAATGAAGCGAAAAGGGAAGAATTGGCGATTACTCCGAGGGAAATGGAAATCCTGGAGCTGATTGCCCAGGGGATGAGCAATCGGGAGATTGCCGAGAAGCTGTTTGTAAGCGAGAACACGGTGAAGACGCATTCGAGCCGGGTTTTTCGATAAATTGGGAGCAAGACGGCGGACACAGGCGGTTCAGTTAGGTAAGGAATTCGGCCTATTGCCCTAGAAATGCCCCACGAAAGAGTGATTTTTCGCTGCAAATAGCAAAATCACCCAAAAGGATGACGACAAGCCCCTCTCCTGATGCGGTATGGTGCGCCTCGATTCATGCATCCCCACGGACTTAGCCGATCTTTCGCAGCTGCGCACCTTTGAGTCGGTTAAGTGCTTTCGAATCAGTTTCAGTTATCGAAAGGTCTCCACCACAAACAGCCCTTACCGGGAGGTCTGCACCTCGATTTCGTTGCTCTCTTTTTGCGCCACAAGGCGGGGTGGCGGCTGGTTCGGCAGTTCCAGTCTCAGCTTTTCTATGAGCAGCTTGGTGTCTGGGGAAGGTTGTGTGTAGCGGGGCAGAATCAACCAACGTTGATCGACCGTAGGAATCCACACATCGATCATTTTGATTTCGGCCAACTTCTCCAGCACTGCGGTGGGGGTCAACCCTGGGGCGTGCAACAACAGGCGATGCTTCAGTGTCACTTGCAAGCAGTACGCGAGAAAGGCGATCAGAATGTGCGCGTCGGCGCGATGCTCCAGTTGATGGTAAATGGGGCGTATGCCGAGTTCACTTTTGAGAGATCGGAAGACCGACTCGATCTGGGTCAACTGCACGTAGCGGGTCCACAGCACGCTGGGATCTCCGGCCGTGAGGTTGGAGCGCAGTAAGTAGTGTCCGTCGCGCCATTCCGCCACTTGCAGCTTTTTCTTATCCACACGAAACTGGAAGGTCTCCCGGGTGACCGGCTGGCCTTCCTCGGGTACTTGCATCTGCACGAACTGGAAGGCGCGGCCCGCTTCCGATTTCGCGGCGCCCAAACGCATCAGCAACTGGACCAGAGAGGGCAGGCTGCGCCGCATGGCCCGGAGCTTTTTGAGCAAGCGAGCCAGACGCTTGCGGCGCATGGCGGTCTCTTTGGCTCTTCTTCCTTCACTCTTGGCCAACACATAGAGCTCGCCGTCCTGCTCAAACAGTTTCACGTCCACCGACTCTCGAACCTGCTGCCAGGGCAGATCCAGCCATTTCTTTTCATATTGTTGGATCTTGCCTTTCGGTGTTCCCACCAGATAGAAAATCTCGCGTGCCGGATCCCGCATCTCCTGCAACATCTCTTCGGTCGGAATCCCGCGATCCATCACCCACATGCGTTTTGCTTTCCCGTAAGTCTTTTCGATCTGGTCCAGAAACCCGCGCAGGGTGGTGCGATCACTGGTGTTACCGTCCATCACTTCATAGGCCAACGGGAACCCATCGGTGGTGATCACCAGCGCAATCACCACCTGCAAACAGTCCGTCCGTTTATCACGACTGTGACCGTATTTGGCCTTAGGGTTCTCTTCCATCGCACCTTCGAAGTACGTACTGGTCAGGTCGTAGAGCAGAATTTCGAATTCCGCTTGAAACAGATCGGCCCACTTCTGACGCAGCCATAGAAAGAGTTCCTGCTTGTGTTTGAGCACCCGGTCGAGGCAGCGATACAAGCGATCCTTTTCGGCCACCGCGAAATCGGTTCCGAGCAACACATCCATGGCGGTAGTCAGGTACCACTGGCGATGCACGCGAAACTCGCTACCCGGATCCAGTAGCCGGTTCGCCACCAGTAGCTGCAACACTTTTTCCCAGGGGACGTCTTCGCGCGATCCGGCAAGGCGAGCATCCCAAAACTCATGCAAGCCCAGTTGACGCCACAACTCGCACGCCAACCAACAACTGCCGAACCGACGAGGGCGCCGCAGCTCAAGGCCGCTCAATTTTACTTGCAGACTGTCGATGGCATCGGCGGGAATCTCGCGGTCGTCGGGAAACAAACTCAAGTTCGCATACTCTTGCTGCTGTTCATCAAACACCGACAGCGACTTGCGCCAGGCCGCTTGTTGTTGATCGTTGATTTCGCCGAGATAGAGAACGGTTCGTTGCACCGTCTTGCCGGAACTGATGCGATGGTTTTCTACGATGCTGAAGTAGCGATGGTCTTTGCCGTCTTTTTTACGATTATTGCTGCGTAGAAACATGCTAACGACAGACTGCCAGAAGTCCGTTGTCAAAGGGAAGGCACTTGGTCTCCACTCTACCGTTTTCCGGGAGGGCGCCGATGAAAACACACGCCTTAACAATAAAAATAGGGGCAAAAAAGCCGAAAAATGTCAGCAACTGCGAAAGTGCGGTTAGTCGGAGTAGGGATCATGATTGCTCATAACCCCCTCCACGGATCCGGACGAGCGGGTTTCCCGCATCCGGCTCTTGCCTTAGGTAACGACGCCCATGCGGCGCAGGGGATAGGGATGACAGACGGAAGGCAGTGGCAGCCAGCGAGCGATGAGGCGCCGCATGCGGACCCAAAGGACGCGGCCGTTCTGACTGCGCCGCGACAGCGCGCGATGCCAGAGCCGCCCCACTTGGAACCGAAATATGTGCAGCGCAGGTTGGTTCAAGGGCACACCGTAATACCGGATGTGTCCACGCACCACCGCTTGCAGCCATTTGCCCAGTTCGGGAATGGGTGTATGCATGCGTCGCTGAAGCTCGGCTTTCACCGCGTTCAGCTTTGCCTGCAGCCGTTTACGTATCGTCTGCCGCAGCACCGTGAACCGTCCATTACTCCTCTTCTTCACGCAGATATGCGTAAAGCCCAAGAAGTTGAACGTCTCCGGTTTTCCTTCTCCACGCCACTGCCGTTGATCGATGGCCTACGGACCGAACTCCAGCAGGCGCGTTTTCTCGGGATGCAGTTCCAGGTTGAACTTCTTTATTCGTTCCGTAAGTTCCGCCCGAAACTGATCGGCATCCGCTTTGCTCTGCAAGCCCACCACGATGTCGTCCGCGAATCGCACCACGATCACATCGCCGTGCGCGCGCTTCTGACGCCATGCTTGGACCCACAGGTCGAATACGTAATGAAGATAGACGTTCGCCAAAAGCGGCGAAGCACTTCCGCCCTGGGGCGTCCCTTCTTCCACTCGTATTCGTTTCCCATCCTCCAGCACGCCGGCCTTCAACCATTTCTGGATGAGCCGCACAACGCGCCGATCTGCAATCCGATGCTCGACGAACTTCACAAGCCATTCGTGGGAAATGCCATCGAAAAAGCCTTTGATGTCCAAGTCCAGCACCCAGTTCACTTTTCTCGTCAGCAGTCCGGTGTAGAGCGCGTCCAGCGCTTGATGTTGGCTGCGTTCTGGTCGGAACCCGTACGAGAAGCCGAGGAAATCCGTTTCGTAGATGGCGTTCAGCACCTCGACCGCCGCACGCTGGACGATCTTGTCTTCCAGCGCCGGCACTCCAAGCGGTCTTTGCCGCCCGTCGGTCTTGGCGATATACACCCTACGCACCGGCTTCGCTCGGTACGCTCCTCGCTTCAGCCTATCGGAAAGATCCTGGAGATTCCTCTCCAGTTCTTCTCCGTAATGCCGCCACGTCTCCCCGTCCACACCGGGCGCGGCTTCCTTCTTCAATCCGAAGTAGGCCATGCGCAGTGTTTCCAGGTTGTAGATGTGGTGCAGAAGCGCTGTGAACCGCAACTTCTTATCCTTTCCTGCTGCTTGACGTACCCGCTCCAGCGCACTCGGCGCGTCCGTCCGGCTCGGTGTCCGGGACGCGTTTTGCTGTGGCAGGTTCCCTTTGGCCAAACCCCTTCCCTCCGTCCCCTCCGCAACCGGTTGCCCGGCGTTGTTCGGGGACTTCCCAGGTACAGTGGGTCTGTCCGACTTCCCAGGTCCGTTCGTCATCGGCGTACGTCCTTAGACTTCCCGATGCGTCCCAAGGCTACTGCAGCCCTGGGTAGACCTGGGATCTCCCGGTTCCCGAACGAGGTGTCTGCGTACGTGCTCGGGGTCTCTGACCGCGCGGGACTCAAGCACACCTCGCGATATCGGTGCACCCGATGGAGCCTTCCGCATCTCCTTACAGCGTCGGCGTCCCGGAGTGAGGTTCTTTCGCGGCTGAATACCCGGCTCGTACGTTCCCCTGTCAACGCTTCGACGCCGCCCTTGCGAGCAGCTCCGCATGACTCGGGGCCGATGTGGGTCGCTAGTTCACATTCGTATGACTTTTGCATTCACTACACCTCGCCGGTTTGACCGGCGCACAAGGAGCCAAGCAATGAAACGAACCATTCTCATCTTTGGCCTTATATCGGGAGCGATGTCGTCGCTGATGATGATCTCGACGCTACCGTTCATGCACAAAATAGGATCTACCAAAGGGGCGATTGTTGGCTATACGGCCATCGTGCTCTCGTTCATGCTCGTATTTTTCGGAATCCGGTCCTATCGAGAGAATGTCGGGAATGGTGAAATCACCTTCGGAAGGGCATTTTTGGTGGGAATTGGTATCACATTGATTTCGTGCGCCTTCTATGTCGCTACATGGGAAATCATTTATTTCAAGTTCATGCCGGACTTTATGGATAACTATGGCTCGAGCACGGTAGAAAGATTGAGAGCGGCCGGGGCGACAGCAGAAGTGATTCAAGCAAAGATCAACGAGTTTAACCAGCTCAGGGAAAACTACAAGAATCCCCTCTACAATTCGGCGCTTACATTCCTGGAGCCTTTCCCGGTAGGACTACTGATCACGTTGATCTCCGCTGGGATCTTGAGGAAAAAGCGTAAGGTTCAGATAGCCGCGGCTTCCTAGCGCTCCGCCGAGAGAACGATGGTCCAATCGGCGGGAGTGCGTGCACCGAAACAGCGATTCAACGCTTCTGGTACGGGTGGAAGATGTAGTCCTTCGCCTTCACGGGCGTATGGCACGCGTATCCGCAGTCTGAGGGGCTTGTAGCATCGGCCGAGAACTTGTCCGATGCGGCGTCGTAGTTGAACACCGCGTATCCCCATCCGCCGCTTTTCGAAAATCGCTTGCTGTCCTTTTCCATGACGAAAGCCTGTTATCGCAATGATGGTGCGCCGGCGATACGTCCCACGGCGGCGCGTGTTTCTGCCTTCTGTTCTTGTTGTTCTTGCGCCACAGATTTCGTCACAAGTTCAGACATGGTGCGTTCTCCTCTACAAATAAGCTTTCTAATCCCGATCAACGTGCATCTCGAACCATTGCGACTAAGCCAGACGGGCAGCTAGTGCAGAAGCGATTCCCAGTTGGCTGGCACCCTTCCTGCGGGGCCGGGTGCGGGCTGATTTTTTGGATGCGAATGAGGCGGAAGCAACTCCACACCCTTGATCATCTCCTGCTTCTCGTAATCGAAGAACCAATCCTCACCCGGTTCGAAACTAGCAATGATCGGATGCCCAGTTGCCGCCGCATGCTTGGATGCATGCTGGCTCGGAGAACTGTCGCAGCAACCGATGTGCCCACACTCCGCACAGCGACGAAGATGAAACCACCAACCCTTCGGTGACGCCAGGCATTCCACGCACCCGTCACCGCTTGGTTTCGAAGCGGGGTTGATTCCGCGCAGACCCTTTTTCACTTCCGATTTTCCTTTCGTGACTTCTTTTCGCGGGTCACAGCGCCTTTGGCGGCAGCCTCTCTTCTTTTCTTTTGAGGATGAATGCCCAGGTCGTGCCACGACGTTTCCGCGAGGTTGACGTCGTAGTAGTTTGCAGCTATCTCGATGTTCGCGAACGCCAAAGTACGGTCGGCATCGGAGACGTCGATGACTTGATCGAACCGCGCGACCGCGTTACGTACATGTCGTGCGTCGGTCAGCGGTTCTTTGCGCTGCTTCGGAAACGCGTAAACGCTGTCGGGTAAGTCGCTCTGCTTCGTCAGGCGTCCGTGTTTCTCGTGAGGTTTCCAGGTCGCTTCCGGCATGTCTTTGACATCCTTTCTTTGAATATTTGGTTAGCAGTGTCGGCCCGTGCACGAAAGCGTTTGAGCCACAGGCGGCTTGCGGTGATCCTTTCCTAGCTCCTCATTTGAACGGCTGCTCGGATTTGGTGTTCTGTCACAGCCATTGAGATCCACTCCGACTCCTCCTGGCGTAGTGTCGTGAACTCGCTAAAACGGGAATCCGTCCGCCATCCACTTAGCGAATAGTTCAATGCGAGACTGCGGCCAAGGGCCTTCTCCCTTTGGGGGTGGGGGCGGCATTACCGCTCCGCCGATTCCCCGGATGCGATCGTAAATGGCAGCAGCGTGCTTTTTGACGTCATCGTAACTCGCCAGGTTGAACGCCTTGCTCATGCCGCGAATGTCCCGTTCCGTAAAGAGCGGGCGGATGTCAGTTTGAAAGCTCGTCGTTTTCGTCATTGCGCCTCACAGACGCTAACCCTTCTCCGTAAACTTTAGCCTATTCTTGCTTCTTCTCTGCCCTACTCCGCCGTCTTCAGTTTCAGCTTGCTCTTGTTCGCTTCTAGAAACTCCCGCAACTCCCCTGCAACATCCAGCAAACGGATCCACTGTTCGTAATACAGCGTGACAGGAAATCGCCCCAGTCCATACACACTGACTCCGCCTTTTTCTCCCACGCGAAATTCTAGTGACCCTTTCTTTCTCGACCCCGCCTGCTTTTCCAGTTCTGCGATTCGCGCCAGCAATTCTTCTTTGCTTGGTTCTGACATTATCTTTGCTCCCCTTTTTTGACTCGAGGGACACTCAAGTCCCTGGACTTATCGTCGAATCCTACCAGTTTTAACTCTTCCAAGTCTCCGCCAAGCCTCGCGCAGCGCCTTACTCCCTTGAAACCCTGCTCTCTCTTCGCTCGTTCCCGTTCCGACACACACGCTCATTACACACGACCCCCGATCCGTCGATAGCGGAACGTGTTTTACAGAGTTGCAGGGGCGAGGAGCCTGAATGAGGCTGTACGCCAGCGTAGAACGCCGGTGGGCTGTGTGAAACCGAAGACTACGAATTCTCACCTGCAAGGTGCGTCCTTCGCATACGATGGCGTGCATGCGCAAAATCGAAAAGCCCTCGCCGACCGAATCACCTTTATTGTTCGAGTTCGATCCCAAGCCAGCCGAAGAGATGCTGACGGCGCTGGGAGGCTTACCCCTGGTGGTGCAAGCCTTTCGTTCTCTGGGATTACCAGGCAGTGTGAAGCAACACCTGGTGGTGAAGGAGCGCCAACGGGGTTACGACGAGGCTACGTTTGTCGAGAGCTTCGTGGTTCTGAATGCCGCTGGAGGTGAGTGCCTGGATGATTTTGAGCGACTGCGGGCGGACCCCGGGTTAGGGCAACTGATCGGGCACGAAGTACCTTCTCCGGAAGCAGCTCGGAAGTTCCTGTATGCGTTCCATGAAGAAGAAAGGATTGAGCAAGCCAAGCAGCAACGACTGCCGGATCAAATTGCGTACATTCCTTCAGAGAGTGAAGCGCTAGAAGGGTTAGGAAAAGTGAACCAAGATCTGATCCAGCGATTGGGAGAACGATGTCCGGAGCAGAAGATCGCTACGGTGGATCAGGACACCACGATTATCGAGAGCCGCAAACAAGAAGCCCTGTACACCTACGAAGGGCCACGAGGCTATCAGCCGATGCTGGCAGTGTGGGCCGAGATGGACGCGGTGCTGGCCGATGAGTTTCGAGATGGGAACGTACCGGCACTGATGGCTCCGTTGACGGTGGCGAAAGCGGCGTTCGCCGCGCTGCCCAAAACAGTGACGACCTACTATTATCGCGGCGATGCGGCCTGTCATGAGAAGGAGTTGTTGCGCTGGCTGTCGAACGAGAGACGTGCAGAAGGGCCGCAGGGATGCATTGGTTTTGCGATCAGCGTGCGGATGAGCGAAGCGTTGCGCGAGGCCATTCTGGAAGTTCCGGAAAAGGAGTGGAAGGCCTACGGAGAGCCCGAGCCGGGTATGGATCGGGAGTGCGCCGAAGTAGTGTTCGTGTCGAACCAGCAAGCCGAGCCGAAGGACAGCAAACCACTGCGCTACATCGCCATCCGGCTGCGCCAACGGCAGGGAGGGTTGTTTGCTGACGGCAGTAGCGTGCGACATTTTGCGGTGCTGAGCAACATCTGGGATTGGGAACCGGTGAAACTGATCGAGTGGCATCGAGAAAAAGCCGGGACCATCGAGCGGGTACACGATGTGATGAAGAATGATTTAGCGGCCGGGGTGTTGCCGTCGAAATATTTCGGCGCTAACGCTGCTTGGCTGCGGCTGGCGGTGATCGCCTACAACGTGCTCACCGCGCTGAAGCGCTTGGCCTTGCCGGCAGACTTATTGACGGCCCGCCCGAAGCGACTACGCTTTTTGATTTTCCATATGCCGGGTCGACTGGTGCATCATGCTCGTCAACTGAGCTTACGACTGGGGACGGCCATCGAGGGACTGGCCATGTGCCTGGACGCCGTCCGCTCATTGCCGCTTTCTTCTTAGCATTCCCCGGAAGAGGTTCTTATCGACGGATTTGCAGAGCGCTTTTTGGAAGCGCTTCGAAAAAGAGCCGTCCTTCGGGCTTCCCGATGGACCTCACAAACCTACAGGATTTGCTCAACCATCGAAAGGCGACCTCTAGCAGCGAATTGACTTCGCATCAACTCGCATTCAGGCTGCCAAGCGCCCATGACTAACACCTTACGGACGGATTGGGGACGACACACCACCGTGTCAACGCAAAGTAGAAATGTCCGGTTTCTAGCAAGGTAGAAATGTCCGCTTCCACGGTCTTCTCCAAGGGTGTTCTGCAGGTACATGGTATTTGGGTTTGATTTTGTTTTGGGGTTTCGGTCTTTGTTCCGCAAGTCCTGGAGGCCGTAGGCCGGAAGGACTTGCGGGCGGCCGCACCGGTTCGGGACAGGGGCGCAGGTGCAGATAGCGGCCCCGGTAGCGCAACCAGTGGCTTCCGTCTAACCGCCGTTCGATCTCTACCGCAGCTCCGCGAAGCCCCGCACATACTTCTTCCCGCAGGACTCCCCAGCGATTTCCATCCCAGCTGACGGTGTGATCCTCGGCCACCCTACGGGCCACGCGCACACTCAGGATCTCTTCCAGGTGCTGTTCCCGCCCCAGTCGTCGATGGGCATTGCGTGCATTCCGCGGTGTCACGGTAAAACGCTGCTCCCACTCAGGAAGAAAGCGCGTCTCCAGGAAATGATTCGCTCCCAGGATGCTGTCGATTCCCGCCAAGCGCATCTCTTTCACCAGACGATCCTGCAGAGTTTCAAACAACCTCTCGATACGCCCTTTGGCATGAGTGTTCAACTACGCCGCATGGCGATGCTGAAATTCGACGTTTCCGAGTAACACATCCGTACCATCCGCTTTTCCAGCAAGAGTTCGAGCTGGTTTCCTATCGCCAGGACTGGGGTGAGGACAGGGTCTGGTTTCAGGACAAGCTTGGTCGCCTGCATTCATTACCAACAAGCTGGACTGACGCCGGCGCTGTCGATCCTTTCGTTGCTCTCGCGGCGGGGCGATCGCTGTTTCGAGTGGCGGATCTGATCGAATTGGCGCGACAGATCGACGGAGGGAAGTCCCAGCGAGTCGAGAGAACCGTAAAGGAAAACATGTCATGACTGTAAAGTTAATAATGTCGGGAGTGTTGGCCGTAAACCGCACCGGATTGGTTGCGTTTCATAGCGTATGCGTGTTATTATCAATCACTTTCCGGCAAAAAAGACTTGACAAGATTCCTGCTTACGTCGTAATTATCTTTACAGCTGCAAAGCAGCCTAGCCGAGAAAACGAGAATGCCACGGGCGAAAAACAACTCCGACAAGCACAAGGCGTTAGAGCAACACGGAACACGGAACCCCCGCCCGCAGGAGGTGCGCCATCCTTTGTTCCAGAACAGCGAATTCTTCGATCCCAGCGACTTGCTGCAGGTGAAATACGAGATGCTACGACAGGTCCATGTGGACAAGCGGGCGGTTTCCCGAACGGCCAAAGAGTTTGGTTTCTCCCGCCCGTCGTTTTACCAAGCGGAATTTGCCTTCGAGCAAGGTGGCTTGTCCGGATTACTTCCCCACAAGCGTGGTCCGAGAAACGGTCACAAGCTCACTCCGGAAGTGATGAAGTTCGTGGCCGAGCAGCAAACCCTGGAGCCATCACTGAGTTTCGCTCAGCTGGCAGAACAGGTGCAGCACAACTTCGACGTGAAAGTGCACCCCCGCAGCATCGAGCGGCAGCTTCTGCGGGAAAAAAAACTCCGATAAGTTTGCTGCCCGACCCTGCTGCACCACTGGAGAAAGATGGATTGATTGCCGCGTACGAAGAGTTGCGGCGTCAGATCCTGAACGGACAGCGGGGACCAGGGTTGGCATTACTTATGCGACGGGGCATGAGGGAATGGATGAATGCCTGTTCGCTTTGCCTTGTACCATCTCCAACCAAAGAATTTACTGCCGCACCTGACCACGCGGTTCTTCCTCAGAGCGCGCGCACCGAGGTCGTTCTGATCCTTGCGGGGATGCTGCTGCACGGCTGCCAGGAGAGAGTGTCATGAATCAAGACATGCATCAGAAAGTAAAGGCGACTCATCTCAAACGGAATGCCTATCTCTACATCCGGCAATCAACGCTGCGCCAGGTGTTCGAGAATAGCGAAAGCACTAAACGCCAATACGCTTTGCGCCAAAAGGCTGTCGCATTGGGCTGGTCCGAGGATCGCATCATCGTCCTTGACAGCGATCTCGGACAGTCGGGAGCTTCCGCCGTCGACCGGGAGGGCTTTCAACGACTGGTTACTGAGGTCAGCTTGGGACGAGCCGGAATCGTGTTGGGGCTGGAAGTATCGCGATTGGCGCGCAACTCGGCCGACTGGCATCGGTTGTTGGAGATCTGTGCTCTCACCGATGCTTTGATCCTAGATGAAGATGGTGTCTACGATCCGGCTCACTTTAATGATCGCCTCCTATTGGGGTTGAAAGGCACGATGTCAGAGGCGGAACTGCACGTTCTGCGCGCGCGTTTGCAGGGTGGAATTTTAAATAAGGCTAGACGCGGCGAACTGGTGATCAGTCCGCCAGTCGGATTGATCTATAACTCCGAAGGCGCGTTGGTGCTGGATCCGGACAAGCAGGTGCAACAGTGCTTACGCTTATTGTTTGAAACCTTCCGCAGCACGGGATCTGCAATGGCCACAGTGAAAGCGTTTCAAAAGCAAGGTCTGCAATTTCCCAGACGCGTTCGCACGGGAGCCCACAAGGGAGACCTGGTGTGGGCCGCCTTGGGACACACCCAGGTGCTGCGTATCTTGCACAATCCGAGGTATGCCGGAGCCTTTGTATACGGACGAAGCCACTTTCGCAAAAACGTGGACGGCAGTTTCACCGTTGTGCAGCTCTCGCAAGATGAATGGCAGACGCTGATTCCTGGAGCCTGCCCAGGCTATGTGTCCTGGGAAGACTATCAGCAAAATCTGAAGCGCCTTCACGAAAGTGCACAAGCGATGGGACAGGACCGACGCAAGAGCCCGGCCCGCGAAGGGCCGGCACTGCTGCAAGGACTGATTCTCTGCGGCCGCTGTGGCCAGCGGATGACGGTTCGCTATCACTTCCGCCACAGCCGGCTGTGGCCTGAGTATCTTTGTCAGCGCGAAGGAATCGAACATGCCCAACCTCTCTGTCAACGAGTTCCGGGAGGTGGGATCGATGAAGCCATTGGTGAGCTGTTGGTGGAGGCAGTGAGTCCAGTCGCTCTCGAAGTGGCGCTCACTGTGCAACAAGAACTGCAATCACGATTGGAAGAAGCCGACAGACTGCGTCAGAAACAAGTAGAACGAGCTCAGTACGAAGTGGACTTGGCACGCCGCCGCTATATGCGGGTCGACCCGGACAACCGACTGGTAGCCGACTCACTCGAAGCCGAGTGGAACAGCAAGTTGCGCACGCTGACCGAGACGCAGCAAAACCGTGAGCGCCAACGTGAACAAGACAGAAAGGTCCTGAGCGATCAACAGCGGGCTGCAATTCTCTCGCTGGCTACAGACTTCCCGCGGTTGTGGCGTGATCCAAAGACGCCCGACCGCGAGCGCAAACGGATGATCCGGTTGTTGCTGGAAGATGTCACCTTGGTTCGCGGCGAGAAGATTACTCTACACATTCGTTTCAAGGGCGGGGCCACCAAGACCCTGATGGTGCCCGCTCCTCTCAATGCGTGGCAGCAACGAGCAACCAACCCTGCCGTGGTGAACGAAATCGATCGACTCCTCGATCACCACACCTATCAGCAGATCGTATCAATACTGAACGAACGCGGCCTACGCTCCGGAGAAGGAAAGTCGTTTTCGGTGCGGATCGTCGCTCGCATTCAGAAACGGTATAGCCTGATGCCGCGCTATGATCGGTTGCGCAAGGCAGGTATGCTGACGGTTAAGGAGATGGCAGCGTTGCTCGGCATCACCCCACAATGGGTCAAGATATGGAATCGCCATGGACTGCTGTGCGGTCACGCCTGCAACGACAAAAACGACTGCCTATATGAACATCCGGGTGACAACCCGCCTCGAAAAGCCCAAGGCGTAAAGCTGTCACAACGGCGCCTCGCAAGCGAAGTAGTATCACAGCGTACCCAGGAGGTGCAGTGTGAAGCATAGTCCTTGGCTTGCGGACTTTGGGCCGCGATCCATTCGATCCCCAGTTCGTTCAAGGCTCGCCCGAACTGCGTTCGCAGCGGATCTCCCCGCAGCTGTTCAGCAAGCGGCTGCGGGCCGGCCGTTCGAAAAATGCTGGCTTTATCGGTGTAATGGGCCAAGGGACGTCCGTAGAGCCGTACCCATCCGCCAAATGTTCGCAGGTTCTCTTCCGTGGTGTCGTGTTCGGTGAACCGTGCATGGATCCGACTGGTAGCGTCATCGATCACGGCGATCAACTGGCAGGCTGGACCGCGATCCTCTAGCCAGCGGAAAGGAGAACTGTCCTGCATCACCAGCTCCCCGAAACTGGCTCTGCGCTCCCGCCACACGTGGATCTTTTTCACCCGCTGACAGCGCGGACGCCAAAAGGCTGCTTTGCTCATCCACCTCCGCAGGGTCTCCCGGCTCACCAGGAAACCATCCTTGGCTAAGTGTTCGGCGGCCAGCGTGGGCCCGAAGTCGGCATAACGCTGGCCCACGCGAGCCAAAACCTTCCGTTCGAAGCCGGCCGCCAGCTTGCGATTCGATGGCCGGCCTCGTAATCCGTGAACCAGGGCACCATCCCCGTGCTCGCGCATCCGCAGCAGCATCCGCCGCACCTGGCGGTCGGTTATTTTCAGCCGCTCCGCTGCTGCTACCTGCGAGAGATGCTTCTCCTGTACCTCGTGCAACACTTTCAATCGATCCCGTTCTCGTTGGCTCAAAGTGATTCGCTCCGTTTCCATGGGCCCCTCGGCCATCCATGAAAGCGGACATTTCTACTTTGCACAAACCGGACATTCTCATTTTGCGGCGACAGACGACACACCACCGTTGCCTCTCCCTCATCTACGGTGTACGATACGCCGCATAAGCTGGTCTCTCGACTCTGTGCGACCGCCGTTCTTCGATTCCTATAAGGTTGGGCCACAAATGAAACGGTTCGCAACTTTCGCTCACCAATTCCTTGGGTGTGAGGAGCACTTTTTTATGTCACGACTCGTACGTCTATTTTGCATTTCAGTTTTAGCCATCACCCCTTGCGCGGCACAGCAGGCAGCGGCGCCAGCAGCAACACCGGGTGCGGCACCCGCAGCGTCAACGGCGCCAGCACCCAAAAGGCTCGTCGCCGTAATGAATTTCGACTACGGTACAGTCAAAACGGTCGTTGCCTCCATCTTTGGCACGGACCAGGACGTCGGCAAAGGCATCACCGACCTCATGGTCCAAAAGCTTGTTACGGACGGCAAATACCGCGTCATCGAGCGCGCCGCCCTCGACAAAATTATCGCCGAACAAAACTTTAACAACAGCGATCGCGCCGACCCCTCCAGCGCTTCCAAAATCGGCCGCATCCTCGGCGTAGACACCATCATCCTCGGCTCCATCACCAAATTCGGCCGCGACGATAAGCAAGTAGGCGGCGTGGGCGGCGGTCACAGCGGCTGGACCGGCGCTATCGCCGGCATGGGCAAAAAAGAATCCAAGGCCGTGGTGGCCATCACAGCTCGCCTCGTGAACACGACCACCGGCGAAATCCTGGCTTCCGTCACCGGCAACGGCGAATCTTCGCGCTCCGGTCTGATGCTCGGAGGCGGTGGCGGTACCGGCTACAGCGGTGGCGGCGGCGCCTTCGACATGAGCAGCAGCAACTTTTCTCAGACCATTCTCGGTGAAGCCGTAAACAAAGCCGTCGCCGATTGCGCCACGCAACTTGATGCAGCAGCAGGAACTCTGCCTATCATTAAAGCCACCTATTCCGGCGTAGTTGCCGACGTCAGCGGCAACATTCTCATCATCAACATTGGCAACAAAGTTGGCGTGCGCGTCGGCGACACCATTCAGATCAGCCGCCCCGTTCGGACCGTCAAAGATCCGACGACTGGCAAAGTTTTGAAAACCGTAACCAACCAGCTCGGCACCGCTACGGTCACCGATGTTGACGCGGACTCCGCTACCGCCACTTATACTGGACCGACTCCGCCGAAAGTCGGAGACGTCGCAGCCAGCTCTGGCGGGACCACTCCGTAACTGTAAACAGATCCACCGCCGCGATCGCGGCACATCCATGTTCTTTTTTCATATCCTCGGTGCTTGAAGCAAATAGGCGAGGCGGCCTCTTAAACTTCCTCGCCTATTTTCTTATCTGAAGGGAGCCACGCAATGAGCCAGGACTACACCGTCGGACAAAAGCTCGGCGACTATGAAATTCTCGGCATTCTCGGCGCCGGCGGCATGGGCAAGGTCTACAAGGTCCGCAACACCATCTCCGACCGCGTCGAGGCCATGAAGATTCTCCTCCCCGACCTCGCCGGTCAAAAAGATCTCGCCGACCGCTTCCTCCGCGAAATCAAAGTCCTCGCCAGCCTCCATCATCCGAACATTGCCGCGCTGCGCACGGCGCTGACGCTCGACAATCAACTCGTCATGATCATGGAGTTCGTCGACGGCGTCACACTCTCCTCCCGGCTGCATCAGGGCGCCATTCCACCGACGCTTGCCGTCAAGTACATCGATCAAGTTCTCGACGCCCTCAGCTACGCTCACAAACAAAACATCATCCATCGCGACATCAAGCCCGCCAACATGATGCTCACTACCGACGGCACCGTGAAGCTCATGGATTTTGGCATCGCGCGCTCCGCCAGCGATCGCAGCCTCACCATGACCGGCACCACTCTCGGCTCCCTCAACTACATGCCGCCCGAACAAGTTAAAGGTGATCCTGCCGACAATCGCTCCGACTTGTATTCCCTCGGCGTCTCTCTCTACGAAATGGTCGCCGGCCAGCTCCCCTTCACGGCCGACAGCAACTACGCCATGATGGCCGCGCATCTCCAGGAAGTTCCCAAGCCACCCATCGTTCTGCGGCCCGGTATTCCCCAGGCGCTCAATCAAATTATCGTCATGGCTCTCGCCAAAGATCCCGGCCAGCGCTTTCAATCCGCCGATGCTTTCCGCGGCGCTTTGAAAAGTGTCCCCGCGCAGGGTGCGCCGACTCAGGCCGGAGCTGATCCGCGCGCTTTCGTTCCGTCGGCAAACGCGGGCAGCGCCACGGCTCTCTTCCAGGAAACGCCGGCCTCGCAATCTCCGACCACAGTCATGGACACACCCGCCTATCGACAAACGCCACACGTTGCAGCAACGAGTCCGGTCGCAGCCTCGCCCGCTGATGCCATGCCAGAAGCGCCGCCTCCGGCAGTCAGCGGCAGTGGTCATCGTGGACTCTACATCGCTCTTGGCGCTTTCATTGTCGTCGCCGTTCTGTTCGCAGCCGGCCTGTATCTCCCGAGCCGCATAAAGACACTCGCTGGCGCCGGTAAGAGTGCCCCGCCATCGCTGCAAGCTTCCTCGTCGGCTACGAGTCCGTCGTCCACGACTCCAGAGCCAGTTTCCCCCGACGTGACTACTCCGTCTTCTACCACGCCCTCTTCCGCTGATCCCGCTGCACCAGCAGCAACGGCAGCCGAGGCGGCCACTGCAGCCGCCAGTGCACAAGCGGTGCAATCCGGCCAATCGTCGCCCGACACCTCGAATGCGTCTTCCACTTCATCCACCGATACTGTGCCGGCGAGTTCGGCGGCCTCCAACTCAGGCGGCGCTTCCGCCCAACCTGGAAAGAAGCCTTCTCCCGCCAAATCCAAGAAAGATAACCAGGCCGCGCAAGCCGACGCTCAGGCCAAAGCCGAAGAAGCCGCCGCTGTCGAAGAAAACGAGCATCGCTATGACGACATAGACAGCCGCTCCGCCGCCGTCTCGACATCTTTGGATAACATCCAGCGGCAGCAAGCTGCTGCCGGCTACGGTCTTCGCGGCGACATCGTCTCCGCTCAACAGCGCATGAGGACCGACCTCGGCAAAGCACAAGCCGCTATGCAAAAACAAGACACCAAAGGCGCCAAGAAATACTTGGACATGGCTGAAGCCGAACTCACAACCATCGAAAAATTCCTCGGTAAATAAGCAGTAATCGACAGTTGACAGCCAACAGCTGACAGTACGTAGCTGGAGGTGTGTACGCACGGGCAAGGGGGAAGTGACAAGTTGCAAACTCTTGGGCATGGGAGGGGGGTCCCCAGGGGGTCCCCCAGGGGGTCCCCCGTCCCCCTCCCACCGTTTTTTTGTAAATGCTCATTCTGGGGGAGTTGAAGTGGAGTGGAATCAACACTTGTAGAAGTGCTGATTCTGAATGAGCTAAGAAAAGACGGCTTTCATAAAGTGGTAACCCGGGTGGGACGAGGGGTTTTGGCGGAATTTGGAGGACGGCTCGGCGGAGGGCCATGACTTGCGGGAGCACGCGTAGGTGCCGTGCTCTAGTTGACTCACGTAATATAACATATTGGTACTGGTTGTCAAGTATAAACTATAAGCCATTTGTTTGGTGCGAGTTGAGAGAGGGTACCGAGGCAGCGACCTTGGCCGACTAAGTAAAAAGCAAGGCCCGTACGCGTAAGACCGAAGGGCATGGCATCCGCCGAGGTATCGTGGAGCTCGAAAAGGTTCGCCTGTTCCCCGTTGTCGTCCACCGTTGTCCAATTCAGCGATGACAAGTCTCCTGTTCCCGATAGCTTCCGCTGCTTGTCTGCTCGGATGGTCACACAGCCTGCCGTACTTTTGACAGGGGGTGGCATGTCATATCTGACAATTACTTTGGTCAGGTGCTCCTGACATTCTCGCGCACTGACAAAATGTGGGGGGAGGCTTCGTCTGTGAGCGGTACTGCTACGGTTACAGCCATGTGAAGAAAAATTGAAAGGAGACTATCTGTGAACTGCTCAAAGAAAATTAGCCTCGCGTTATCCCTTATAGTTGTGTTTTCCGGTGTAGTCAGAACACCCCTCGGCAATGCGCAGGAGAAGCCAAACATCGTCATGCTTATGACCGACGATACAGGCTGGAACGACTTCGGGGCCTATTCGGGAGGCGGAGCGACCCTTGGCCATCCGACACCGAACATTGATCGTATGGCTAAAGAAGGCGCCGTTTTTACCAGTTGGTACGGACAGGCGAGTTGCACCGCGGGCCGCGCTTCCTTTATTACCGGACGAATTCCGATTCGTAGTGCCTTGTCCATCGTGGTTGCCCCGGGTGACGAGAACTACCTCCGCCCAGAGACTCCAACCATTGCTGAATACTTCAAGAAGAACGGTTACTCGACCTACTTCTCAGGCAAGTGGCATCTTGGCGACAAACCCGTCTCATATCCGATCAATCATGGATTCGATGAGATGAAGGAGTTCGCCGCCTATTATGCGGGCGTCTATTCCTACCCCGATTTGGACAAGTGGTTTCATCCCTGGTTTCCTTCCTACAATGCGGATTTCGAGAAAATGTGGGATTCCGTGGTGAACCTGGACGAGTGGGAAGGTGTGGCCGGTAAGCCCGCCACAAAGGTCGCCACGATCACCTACGACTATATGGCGACGATGGACGAACGGATGGCAGACTACGCAGTAGCCTATATCAAGGAGCACGCCAAGAGCGGCAAGCCGTTCTTCATGGACGTGAACTGGATCAAGATGCATAACCCCACCAATGCGGCACCAGATTTTAAGGGACGCTCGCACCTGGGCGACTATTCGGATTCGCTCATGGAAATGGACGCGGACATCGGGAGGGTGCTGGATGA
Organism: uncultured Acidobacteriota bacterium; assembly: GCA_963833345.1. Classification (GTDB taxonomy): domain Bacteria; phylum Acidobacteriota; class Terriglobia; order Acidiferrales; family UBA7541; genus Acidiferrum. Next base: position 1,650,136 of record CAWHXI010000002.1, read on the forward strand.
GATTCGTGCCGATGCGCCCAACACCATCGTGATCCTGAGCGCCGACAACGGCGCCTGGCTGGACGCTTATCCAGATGCGGGGACAACACCGTTCCGGGGCGAGAAGGGTTCGGCCTTCGAAGGCGGCTGGCGTGTTCCGGGCATTATGACTTGGCCCGGGCACATTCCGGCAGGTGTAACCTATGGGGAAATGATGTCGCACATTGATTGCTGGTCAACATTGTCAGCGATGGCAGGCATTCCCGTTCCACCGACGGGCGAAATGAAGGACAACAACGGCAAGCCCATCTACTTCGACAGCATCGACAACAGCGCCTATATCCTGGGCAAATCACCACACTCCGCGCGCAGATCGTGGATCTTCATCAATGGCGAGTATCTCCATGCAATTCGCACTGACATGGCTGGCGATCCAAAAGAGCCATGGGTCAACATTGCCTGGAAGTTCGTCTGGACGGCCAAAGATACGTGGCTGGGACCAAACCTCGATACGGGTTCTATCCCGGCGGTCTACAACCTAACCATGGATCCGTACGAGAAATACGACATGATCTTCAATGGAGCGGCACCGGATCGGGCACTCACGAACTCACCTGGAAAGTATGCCGGACAGGACAACGGCTGGGCAGCTGGGCTGTTTAGCGTAGCGCTGCTCGAGTTCGACAAGACGATCATGAAGTATCCAAACCTCACTCGCTACCCGGGTGGCGCTTCGAACGACTTGATTCCCGACCTGCAGCATCCCAAGAACCCGTTGCCGATGCTTGACCCGCAAAACATGCCGAAGCCCGGTACTGGTGGAGTTAACTAATCGCGGCTACGACCGAAGGAGTGGGGAGCGTTCACAATTGAGCGCTCTCTTCTCGATTCCTACATCAAACCGGACCCTGTCAGATCCGGGATTGACAGAAAGCAGCTGCGGAGTAGCTAACATGGGATTTTTTCGGAAGAGTTCGGAAGAGTGAACTTGCAATAAGGAATTAATGTATGCACTGGCGACCTAAATCGCTTGGGATTCCGCAGGCCCAGGGAGATTCCCGAAGTTGAGCGAAAAACGCCGGTGAAAGACTTCGCTTTGGAGCAATCATTATGATCGCTAAGAACGCCAAGCAGTGTCTATCGGTGGTGATCAGCTTCATTCTCATCACCACTTCGTCACAGCTTTTGTACGGATACCAGACTCCGAACGATGCTCCCGGGGCTAACACAGGGAGTCCCACAGAAACTGTTCCGAACAGCGCGAGCGAACTTCAGTCCTTGGTGGCGCCCATCGCTCTATATCCGGATGCGCTCGTAGCCCAAATCCTCACGGCGTCGACGTTTCCCGACCAGGTGGCGATCGCAGAGTACTGGCTACAACAGAACAGCAGTCTGACGGGAAACGCCCTGATGCAGGCCGTGGATAAACAACCGTGGGATGCCAGCGTTAAGGCGCTTACGCAATTTCCCTCAGTTCTCGCTAATTTGGCGCAAAACCTCACCTGGACTTCCTCGCTGGGAGAGGCCTTTCACAATCAACAAGCCGAGGTCATGGCAGCGATCCAGACCTTGCGCGCGAAAGCCCAGGCAGCCGGCAATCTCAAATCCACGCCGCAAGTGACTGTGGTGCAACAGTCGCCGCAAGTCATCGTCATCCAACCTGCCAATCCACAGGTTGTTTACGTTCCCGTGTACAACCCGACGGTCATTTATGGCACACCCTATGTGACCCCTGGGTACAGTGCCGGCGACGTGGCGGCGGCTGCCGTCATTGGGTTCGGCGTTGGGGTAGCAGTAGGAGCAATGATGAGTGGCGGAGGCGGGTGTTGCAGCTGGGGATATAGCAGCTGGAACTGCGGCTGGCATGGAACGGCAGTCGTGTATCACGGCGGAGCGTACTACGGGAACACTGCCTGGCACGGCGGGTATTACAACGGCGGATACCACAACAGCTACGGCTACAACAATTCCTATAACCATAGCAATTACAACAGCGGCTACAACAACAAGTCCTACGCACAGAACGGCAACAACTACAGAAACAGCGGTAACACATACAACAAAAACGTGAGCGGAAACACGGTGAACGTCAACAACGATCGTTCCTCAGCGTCGAACTCGTGGGCGCATGGTGGCGGAAGCGGTGGAAGCTCAGGCGCCTTCAGCGGCATGAGCGGGCACTCCGGCGGATTTGGTGGTTCCAGCGGCTGGTCCTCGCGGGCTGAAAGCGGCCGAGGATGGGGAAGCATGGGCTCAAGCGGGTTCGGTGGAGGCCGATTTGGTGGCGGCGGAGGCGGCTTCGGTGGTGGTGGATTTGGGGGACGGCGGTAATGTCCGCTAAGTCTTGTTCACAAAAGGCAATAAAATTCAGCTCTGGAGATAGTCATATGTCATACGTTGCGCGGGACCTAAAAGCTTTAGCCGCTCATTTGACGATGTTTGCGGCGCTGTTCTTAGCGACCTCGTTGCCGGTCTCCTGCGGAAACACGGAGAGCCCCAAAACTGAGCAAAAGACGTTCGCCTCTCCGGCCGACGCGGGCGCCGCTTTTCTAGAAGCGGCCAAGTCTGGCGACCAGGGTGCTTTACTTACGATTTTCGGTCGTGGCGCCCAAAGCGTGCTTTTCTCGGGAGACGCAGTAAAGGACAAGGACGCACTCCAAGACTTTGTGGCCGCCTATGACCAAATGCATCGCTGGCGTGAGATCAAAGTTGGCGGCGAGATACTCTACATCGGCGCAGACAATTTTCCGTTTCCAATACCTTTGGGGAAAAATCCCTCAGGTCAATGGGTGTTTGACACCGCAGCAGGTAAGGATGAGATTCTTGCGCGGCGCATCGGCAAGGATGAATTGACCGCCATCGCCGCTTGCGGTGCGATCGCCGATGCACAGCAGCAATATTTCAGTCAGATTCGCGCTGGCGACGCAGTGAAACAATACGCCCAGAAATTCATCAGTGATGAGGGCAAACAAAACGGGTTGTACTGGCCAGCAGCAGCGGGTCAGGCACCTAGCCCCCTCGAAGATGTTCGTGATTTTGCGAAAGCCGCCGGCTATACCAACGCGGGAAGCAAACCACAACCGTTCGATGGCTACTACTTCAGGTTTCTCAGCAAGCAGGGAGATAAGACCAAGGGCGGCCGAAAGGACTATCTCGTGAACGGAAACTTGACCGGCGGTTTTGCCATTCTGGCTTATCCGGCGGAATACAGGAATTCAGGAATCATGACATTCGTTGTGGGTAAAGATGGCATCGTCTATCAAAAAGACTTGGGCGAGAAGACAGCCGATGTCGCTGCCGCAATGACGGAATACAACCCGGGCGACGGCTGGACTCCGGCGATCTAGCTGCGTCCACCTAGCGCGCGCGTTCTGGTACGGCGGCCTCCCATTGTTCAGCCTAATTCGGGGAATTGGGGAAAGACGGAGTGCTGCCGCTCCCTGAGAAAATGACCACGGCGACTCAAGGCTCATGTATCGCATTTGAGTATTAGAAAATGTCCCTCCTGTCCCCTGGCTCCCCCCTGGTTATCTAGCCGTCTCGGCAGTTTCCCCTTGCTTACCGAGTGGAGTGGATGTACGCTGCTCTCGGTAACCGAGGAGAAGAGATGAGCAAACCTTCCGATCTCGTCCAAGGCACACTCGATTTACTCCTGCTAAAAATTCTCGCCCTGGAACCTCTCAACGGCTACGCCGTCAGCCTTCGACTCAAGCAAGTTTCGGGCGACGTCCTTCAAGTCAGCGATGGCTCGCTTTACCCTGCCCTGCACAAACTGGAGCAAGAGGGCTGGATTACCGCCGAGTGGAAACCTACCGAAAACAATCGTCGCGCAAAGTTCTACTCGCTTACACGTCTCGGCCGGAGGCAGCTCGAAAAGGAATCCGCCAATTGGGGCCGCCTCTCCTCGGCCATCTCGAATATCGTGAAACTCAAGGAGGCCTGAGCGCGCGGCGCCCTGGCAAGGAGGTATCGCATCATGCCCCTCAAACATTGGTTTTACACATTGCCGCTTCGCCTGCGGTCCCTCTTTCGCCGCTACCGCGTCGAACAAGAGTTAAGCGAAGAACTTCAATTCCACCTCGACCAAAAAACACAGCAATACATTGCCAGCGGCGTAAGCGCCGACGAAGCACGACGCAAAGCGCGCCGAGAATTCGGCGGCGTCGAGCAATCCAAAGAAAACTGCCGCGACACGCGGCACGTGAACTACCTACAAGATCTGATGCAAGACCTCCGCTTCGGCCTTCGCATGCTTCGGAAAAGCCCTGGTTTCACGTTTATTGCTGTGCTGACCCTCGCCCTCGGAATCGGCGCTAACACAGCGATCTTTAGCATGGTGAATTCCTTTCTGCTCAAGCCGCTGCCCGTCACAAATCCGGAGCAGATCACCACTCTGGCCTTTCAACTAAAAAAAGGGCCTCTACAAATTGATTTCTCCATTCCTGAGCTGGAAGATCTGCAAGCACAAACAACTTCCGTATTCTCCGACGTCATTGGTGATCTCTACGGAGCAGGCGGCCTCACAGTCAACGGGAAAACCGAACCCATTTATGTGTACTTCGTCACGGGCAATTATTTCACTGGGCTGGGTGTCAAACCCTACCTTGGCCGCTTCATCTTGCCCTCAGAAGGATCTCCCACGGCTCTCAGCCCTGTCGTCGTCCTGGGTTACAACTACTGGAAAACTCGATTCGCGGGTGATCCCAGCGTCGTTGGGAAAACAATCGCCTTTAATGGCCATCCGGTAACCATCATTGGCGTAACGCCAAAGGAATTCCATGGTCTCTATTCCATTGCGGACATGCAGGGCTACATGCCGCTTAGCATGGAACAAGTGGATAGCGCTTATGACAAAACCACCCCCGTCAATCGCGAATTGAGAAGCATTTTTGTATATGCGCGATTGCTTCCGGGCGTCCACATCAAAGCGGCTCAATCGGCCTTGGATGTCATCGCCAGCCGTCTTGCTGCTCAGAATCCAAAGAGCGAAGAAGGTATGACTCTCGGCGTCTATCCGGAGCGTTTTTCGCGGCCCAATCCGGATCCAGATAGAACCATCTTGAAGATCGCGACACTGTTTCTGATTCTAGCGGGGCTTGTCCTTGTTCTCGCTTGCGTGAATGTTGCCAATTTTCTGCTGGTTCGCGCTACAGCGAGGCAACGCGAAATGGCTATTCGCACCGCCCTGGGCGGTACGCGCGGGCGCTTGATCCGGCAACTGCTGACGGAGAGTATCGTTCTTGCGTTATGCGGGGGAATTGGCGGAGTCCTTCTTGGATTGGCAGGGAGCCGCGCGCTCAGCTCGATTCATCTCCAGACCACTCTGCCTGTCCTGATCGACTTCCAATTCGACTGGCGTGTGTTCGGCTATGCCTTAGCGGTTGCGCTGCTTACCGGGCTTATCGTCGGCACAGTGCCGGCTCTTCGCGCTTCGGGACGAAACATGATCGAAGCGATTCGCGAAGGGGGCCGGTCTATCAGCGGCAGCCGAAGCCGGTTGCGCTCGGCTCTCGTGGTTATTCAAGTTGGCGGCTCTCTTATGCTTCTTATCGTCGCGGGCTTAATGGTGCGCAGTCTGTCGTATGCGCAGCGGTCGGATTTGGGTTTTGATCCTCGAAACGTACTCAACCTTACGCTCGATCCCAATGGCATCGGCTACGACAAATCAAAGGGACTCCAGTTTTACAAAGAGCTTCTCGAACGCATTGATACTTTGCCGGGGGTCGAGTCATCCAGCGCCGCATTTACGGTTCCCTTTGGATATTTCAACGATTATGACTTCCTTGAGGTTCCGGGTTACGAAGTTCCGCAGGGAACAACCGTGCCCTCTGCCGGATTCAATATGGTCTCGCCCGGATATTTCCGTACTCTGCGCATCCCTCTTCTTGAGGGCCGCGATTTCACCAATGCGGATCAGGAAGATACGCAATGGGTGGCCATCATTAACGAGGCAATGGCCAAGCGTTTCTGGCCCAAGGAGAGCGCACTGGGCCATGAGTTCCGAATTGCCGGTGACCGCGCCCATTCGCTTCGCGTCGTTGGTGTGGTGAAGAACAGCAAGACCGTCAGCATGATCGCGCTTGTTGGGGAATATTTCTATGTTCCATTCGCGCAGCAATACAGTTCGCTTGCCACGGTTCAGGTGCGTACGACATTCCCGCCAGAGACTCTCGTGACTTCGATTCGCGAGCAGGTGATCGCGATTGCACCCACGATGCCCATTTCCGAAGTTCGGCCGATGTTGCAGGCGCTCTACACCGTGAATGGGCTGCTACTTTTCCAGTTCGCCGCCGGACTCACGGGCTGCCTGGGGCTTCTCGGACTCATTCTTGCCCTTGTCGGCGTCTTCGGAGTTATTTCGTTTACCGTCAGCCAGCGCACACAGGAAATCGGTATTCGCATGGCCATGGGCGCGGGACAAAGCTCCATCCTAAAGATGATTCTTCGCCAGGGAATACTGATTATTTTTGCGGGTTTGGCTGCCGGCATCGTTCTCGCTTTGGGTATGGCAAGCCTCGTCGGAGACTTCGTCTCGGGCGTCAGCCCGTACGATCCGCTCACCTACTTCTCAGTTTCCACGATGCTTGTGATCGTTGCGCTCTTCGCTTGTTATGTCCCCGCGCGCCGTGCGACCCGCGTGGATCCGATGATCGCCTTGCGCTACGAATGAACGTTGCGTGCGGGCGTTATTTCGCCAGAAGGACTTTCCACCGCTCCCAAGCTTCCGTCCGCGCTTTCTTGTCGGCATCCTTTGCATCGGGAGCTTCGCCGGCGCGCATGAATCCATGCCCTGCGCCTTCATAGGTCACCGGCTCAAATGTTTTCCCATCGGCTTTCATGTTCGCGATTGCGTCCGGAATCATTGCGCCGATTCGTGCGTCGTTGCCGGCGAAAAATCCGTAAACCGGAGCTTTGATGCGCACCATTGCATCCTTATCTGGTGGCGGGCCGTAGAAAACGAACGCGGCTGACAAGTCGCCGCGGTTTGTCGCGAAGCGGAATGTCTGTCCACCGCCCCAGCAGAATCCGCCGACGAACAGCTTTCCGTTGGACGCGGGAATTTTGTTGCCATAATCCGCGGCGGCGTTCAGGTCTCCCGTCACCTGGTCCGGACTCAGCTTGCTTATGGCTTCCATCACCTTGTCCGACGCAATCGAGGATGTGCGGCCGCCGTCGGGGCCCATTCCCGATAGCAGATCCGGCGCAACGGCGATGTAACCTGCCGCAGCGACTTGGTCCGCCAAATCTTCCACCCAGTCCGTCATTCCGAAAATTTCGTGAATGATCAGGACTACCGGCCGCTTGTCCTTCGACTCCGGATACACAACGAAGGTATCCACGGACCGGCCATCGTGCTTCACCGTCACCCACTCGCTATGCCGCGGCGACTTCGCAAGTTTCTCTTTCGCCCAATCCTGCGCGGAAGCCGTCTGCGCGATTCCCAGTATCGCTAAAACCAATAAAATCCGCTTCATTTGTCCCCCTCAGCCTTGTCATGCGGCGAGTCGCGCTTGAGCCGGGTGCGCTGCCGCAGGGCCGCATCATATATGCTCTGCCTCACTTACATCAATCCCTCCCATCCGCTTTCACTTTTTATCTCCTTTACTCTTTCAATCCCCGCACGCGACTCGTGGCAAATTCCTGCCAGGCCCAACCACGCTGCTGTCCTAGCGATTATTCAAATTTGTGTTGCGCATGCGGCTCGTTTCCAAGACACTCTGTCCTTTATTTGCTTTCTTTCGGAGGCGACATGACCCGGCTTCGCACACTCTTCGTTCTTCTAGCGCTCTGCATCCTGCTTCCCGCGCTGGCGCTCCCTCCGCAGACACCTGCTCCTCTGAAGACTGCCGCGCCATCTGAAGCCGCCGAAGCAAAGCCATCTCCTACAACTCCCCCGCCCGCCGCGCATCCGCTCGAAAAAGCTGACCTTGCAGCATTTTTCGACGGCCTTGTTCCTCTCCAAATGGAGCGAAGCGACGTCGCCGGCGCCACCGTCCTCGTAATGAAAGACGGTCAAGAACTCCTGAAAAAAGGCTACGGCTACTCGGACGTCACAAAGAAGGCGTCGGTCGATCCAGACACCACAATGTTCCGTCTCGCGTCGATCTCAAAACTTTTCACCTGGGTTTCCGTCATGCAACTCGCCGAGCAAGGCAAGCTGGACATCGACGCCGACGTGAACAACTATCTCGATTTCAAAATCGCTCCGGCCTTCGGCAAACTCATCACTTTGCGCAATCTGATGACCCACACCGGCGGCTTCGAGGAGGTCGTGCACGACATTCTTATTGTCGACCCCAAAAAGACCGCCTCTCTGAGAGACTTCCTCATCAACAATCAACCGCGCCGCATGTATCCGCCAGGTGAAATCCCGGCCTATTCGAATTACGGCGTCGGGCTCGCCGGCTACATCGTCCAGCGCGTCAGCCTCGAACCCTTCGAGCAATATGTTTCCGAGCACATTTTCCTGCCGCTCGGCATGAAGCACTCCAGCTTTAACGAACCTATGACCGCTGAACTTGCTCGGTACGTCTCCGATGGCTACCGAGCCACAACGGAAAAACCCGCCATCGGTTTTGAAATTTTCCAACCCGCTCCCGCTGGCGGCGTCTCCTCCACGGCGGGCGACATGGAAAAATTCGGGCTGGCTCTCCTGAACGGCGGCGAATTCGACGGTCACCGTATCCTCAAAACCGAAACCCGCGACGCCATGTGGACCCGCCAGTTCGACACCTCCGATGCATTACCACCTATGTGCATGGGTTTCTACCAAACCTGGCGCAACGATTTACGTTTTATCGGCCACGACGGAGACCTGGTGGCGTTCCACAGCATGTTCCTGATGGAACCCGCGCAAAAACTCGTTATTTTTGTTTCCTACAATTCCGCCGGCTCCGCCTCGCGCAATCGGGCCGAACTTCTCGACGGCTTTGCGGATCGCTACTACCCCGCTTACACCGCTCTACCTTTTCAAACATTCCCCGTCAACCAACTCAAAGACATCGCCGGCAACTATCAAGCGACCCGCCGCGCGGACAGTACCAAGCTGGCTATTTCGAATCCCCCAAGCCAAGGCGTCGCCACCGTCGACAAAGACGGCGTACTCACGCTTGATCTCGCCAAAGATTTGCGTGGCCATACGCGCAAATGGAAACCCATCGGCAAAGATCTTTGGCAAGCCGAGGACGATCAGCCTCGCCTATTCGCCATTCGAGATTCGTCGGGGAAAATCGTCCGGTTAGCAGTCAACTTTCCCGGAGTGCAATACCAGCGCGTCCCATGGTATGAGCACAAGACTTTTGTAGGAATTTCCCTGGCCGCGAGCCTGCTAATCCTGCTTGCGGTGGTCGTTGCCAGCCTTATTCGCCTGGGCCGAAGGCTATTTTTCCGCAATCGCCTGCCGCTCAAGCCTCAACCCGGCACTGAATGGCTCACCATCGGACCTCGGCTGGCCGCTTTCTTCTGGATCATTGTCACCATCTGGCTCGTGGCGCTGTCGGTAAATCTTCAGAACGCAGCGTTGCCGTCGTTCCCCGTGATCCAACGCTACTTCTCGCTTATGAATTGGTTCTCCGTCCTGGCCGTTTTCTTCAGCATGTTCGGGCTGCTAGCTGGAATTCGCGCCTGGCGCCGCACAGATCTCCGCGTGATTTCTCGAGTGAAGTTTTCGTTGGTGGCGGCGGCCTGCGTTTTTCTGACGTGGTATTCCATCCACTGGAACCTAATCGGCCCCATCCATCGCTTCTAATCGATTCGGACGGGCACGGCCCTTCGTTCCTCGGGGCAAGCAGCGTAAACGTGCCGTGCTCTGACGCGGGCAAATACCACCCGCTTGACATGGAATCACACTCCGGTGTAAAGAGGTAGAATGTCTACGGTAGACGATCCACGTAAAGCGCTTGAATTCCTGCAGGGCACGCTCGAAGTCCTAATTCTTCGCAGCTTGCAAAGTGCTCCGAATCACGCCTACGGCATATCGCAATTCCTCGAGCAGCAATCGGAATACGAATTTCTCGTCGACAATGGTTCGCTCTATCCGGCGCTGCAACGTCTGCTGCAACGCCGGTGGATTACTTCGCAGTGGAAAAAATCCCCTAACGCTCGGCGCGCGAAGTACTACCGCTTAACGCCTCTCGGTCGCAAGCAATTAGTCGTCGCCAAATCAAAATGGATGCGCTTCGTGGAAGCCATGGCACGTGTGCTGGCTCCGCAAAGGTGAACCTTATGCGCGAATGGTGGTCAAAGATTTGCCGAGCTTTGCATCTTCGCAATGGCCTTGATGCCGATCTCTCGGACGAGATGCAAGCCCATCTCGATCTGATGACCGCGGAAAATATCGAACGCGGCATGCCTCCCGGCGAAGCGCCCGCAGCAGCGCGGCGTGCCTTTGGCAACCTGACCAGAACGCAAGAGAAAACGCGCGAAGCCTGGCAGTTCCCGCGCTTCGAGACTTTTTTGCAGGACATCCGCTACGGCCTGCGAGGCATTCGCAGATCACCTAGCTTTTCTCTCGTCGTCATTTTGACGTTGGCGCTGGGCATCGGCGCGAACACAGCGATTTTCAGCGTGGTCTATTCGGTGCTCTTGCGCCCGCTGCCGTATCCCAGCGGCGAGCGGCTCGTCTGGCTCGGCGAATCCACTGCCAAGGCCGCTGGCATCAGTATCACCTGGATCAATTTTGAGCATTGGCGCCACGACAGCGATTCTTTCGAGAACATGGCCGCGTTCGCGGGCGAGGACCTGACCCTGACTGGCAGAGGCGACGCCGTACTCACGCACGAATTGCTTGTGACGAGCAGTTTTTTTCAGCTCACTGGCGCGAGGCCGGCTCTGGGCCGGCTTTTTACTGACGCTGACGATACGCCCGGCGCTGCGCCGACAGTGGTGGCGACAGCCGATTGCTGGCAACGCAAACTCGGCGGCGATGCGAATGTTATCGGCGAGTCCGTCGTTTTGGATGGCACGTCGTATCAAATCATCGGCGTTCTGAGCCCTGGATTTCAATTTCTGACGAGGTCCATGGACTTTTACCTGCCCATTGGCCGCAACGCCAACGCCCATCACAAACGCAGCGATCATGGCTCGATGCGCGCGCTGGGCCTGCTCAAGCGGGGAGCTACGCTGACGCAAGCGCGGACCAATCTTGATGCCATCATGGAGCGGCTCGCACTCAGCGACCCAGGTCCCGAGGATGATCACCGCGCGTATGCCGCCTACTTCACCGAGGTCATGGCCGGCGATGTTCGCACGACGCTGCTGGTGCTGATGAGTGCGGTAGGTCTCGTGCTGATCATTGCATGTGCTAATGTCGCGAGTCTTCTGCTCGTTCGCAGCACGGCGCGCGCCCGAGAGATCGCGATTCGCGTGGCGATCGGCGCTGGACGTCCGCGCCTTGTCCGCCAACTGCTCACCGAAAATATCGCTATCGCGGCCATCGGTGGCGCATTGGGATTGCTTCTGGCAGGGTGGTGCTTGCGCTCGCTGATACTGATCGGCCCCCGCGATATTCCACGCCTGGCAGAAGCGACGCTTGATGTTCCCGTTTTGCTTTTTGCGGCGGCGATTTCCGTCGCTGTCGGATTACTGGCGGGACTTGCTCCTGTTTTGAATGCTGGAAAAGCTGACCTAACCACCGCGCTGAAAGAAGGTTCACCAACCGCCGGCACAGGGAGGCGCGGTCAAACACTTCGCAGCACGCTGGTGATCGCGGAAATCGCCATCACGCTAATGCTGGCGTTCGCTTCGGGGCTTCTCGTTCGCAGCTTGATCGCCGCGCAACATGTCGACGCCGGCTTTGACCCTCACAATTTGCTGGCGATTGAACTGCAGTTGCCGGAATCGCGCTATCGAAGCGACGACAGCGTTCGCGAATATTATGGGCAACTTTCGCAGAACCTGCGGGCTGAGCCCGGCATTCAGGACGTCGGCCTCGTGAATTGTCCTCCCGGCGGGGGCGATTGCGGCGATTATTGGTATTCCATCCTCGAAAAACCCACGCCAGGCCGCGACGATGTTCCACTCTCGCTATATAACATCGCGGATGCGAATTATTTTCGCGCCGCCCGCATGCGCCTCCTCGCGGGACGCAACTTCAACGAGTCGGACCGCGCCAACGGCTCGCGGGTCACGATGATCAACGAACGGCTCGCACGTCAGGAGTGGTCGGATCCGCAACTGGCACTAGGGCAGCATCTCAAGGTTGGCGGCCCATACGTGGAAGGGCTAACACTTGAAATCGTCGGAGTGGTAGCGAACGTCAGCCAGATGGGTCTCGACGCTGAACAAATGCCGACGTTTTACTATGCGTTTTCGCAGAAACCCTCGTCAGCGATGGTAGTGACGCTTCGCACCAACGGCGACCCGGCGCAATCGATGAACGCCGCTCGCCGGCAGGTTTCGGCTCTCGACCGAAATGTTCCCATTCAATCGTTGCGAACCGCCGAAGATTGGCTGGGAGCGACGCTCGAGCGCCGGCGCTTTGCGACGCTGCTGCTTGGGCTGTTCGGCGGGCTCGCGATGCTTCTGGCTGCCGTGGGGATTTACGGCGTACTGAATTATTGGGTTAGTGCGCGGCAGCGAGAAATTGCCATTCGGCTTGCTGTGGGAGCGCAGCGCTCTTCCATTCTTCGCTGGGCCGGATTGCACGCCACTCGCCTCGTGGTGATTGGAATTGTTCTTGGCTCGATCGGGGCCTGGAGTGCCGCTCGCTGGCTCGAGAGCCTGGTCTTCGGCGTAACGGCGCGCAACCCGCTGATGATGCTGCTCGCTGGGGTAGCAGTGATCGTCATCGCCGCACTAGCGGCTAGCGTGCCGCTGTGGCGGGCTACGCATACCGACGCGGTTAGCAACCTTCACGAAGCCTGATTTATTTTATCGCGCGCGTGGCCTGCCAGGCGAGACTACTCACAACTCCCAGCCTTTGCGTCGGTCAGGCTTGACCAACTTCTGCGCCGCCTCCGAGTTCGTTACTTTCAACGCGGCCCGATCCCAGTGCAATCTTTCGCCCGTGCGCGAAGCGACATTCCCTAGTAACAGCGTCTCTGTGACCAATCCAGAGAATTCGAAGTTCCCGCCGGGCTTCGCTTTCCCTCCCTTACACGCATCGAGCCATTCGCGCTCATTCCCTGGCGACCGCGGCAACGTCTTCGGCGGCTGCTTATAAGCATCCATCTTCGCTTGCGGAATTAATTTCGGATCTCCGCCGTTGAAATTGCACAAAATTTTTCCGCGATCTCCGACGAACAGCAGCCCTTCGTCTTCTTCCTCGCTCCCACCCTTTAGCGGCCGCCCCTCTTCCAACTCCTCTGGCCGCGCCGGCTTCAATCCGCCGTCATACCAATTGAAGTTCACCGCAGGCATATTCCCGCGTGCCGCAAAGGTATACCGGCAAATGGAAGCCAAAGGATAAGCCTCGTCATAACGATCGCTCGAGCTAGCCTCCACACTCTCTGGCGCCTCGAGTTTTAGAACGCGGAAGATTGTGTCGTAGCTATAAGAGCCCATATCTCCCAGCGCCCCGCAGCCAAAATCTCCCCATCCGCGCCAAACAAACGGCAAATACGCCTGATTGAACGCGCGCTCCGGTGCAGGGCCGAGCCACAAATCCCAATCGAGCCCCTCCGGCACAGGTTGCGTCTCCTTGGGCCGCTCAATCCCCTGCGGCCAATAAGGCCGACTCGACCAATTGTAGACCTCCCGCACTGGCCCAATCGCGCCATCCCAAATCCATTCACACAAAAGCCGCGTAGACTCCGACGCCTGATTCCCCACTGCAATTTGGGTTGCCACTCCTGTTTCGCGCGCGACCTCCGCCATCCGCCGCGCTTCATAAATCGTGTGAGTGAGCGGCTTCTGGCAAAAAACATGTTTGCCCTTCTTCATCGCCGCAATCGAAACCGCCGCGTGCAAATTGTCCGTAGTGCACACGACAACCGCGTCCACATCCTTCTGCTTCTCGAACAACTCCCGAAAATCCGTGTAGGCCGCGCACCCGTTATAAGTCCCCGACCGCTGCTGCGTTCCGTAATATGCGTTCACAATCTTTTGGCAAGGCTCACGCCCCGCCACTCCGCTCGTCACGCGCAGCGTGTGCGAAAGCTGAATCGGTTGGTCCGGACTCAGCCAATCCCACCCGCTGTCCACTCCCAGCAGAGCTTGCACCGATTTACAAAACTCATGAGTATCCCACTGCGGATAATTCGCCGCGCTCTTGTTCGAATCGCACACCGCCACGCCTTGCACGTCTTTCTCCTTCAAAAAGTGCAGCATGACGCGCAATCCCTGCGCTCCTACCCCGATAAACGCAATGTTTATCTTGTCGCTCGGAGGAACAAATCCCGGTCCGCCCAAAACATGCCGAGGCACAATCGAAAATCCCACAGCTGCCGAGGCCGCCGTCCCCAAAAAATCCCGCCGTGAGACGCCGCTCTTTTTTCCTTCATTCAATCGTTTCAAATCCCCCATTTCGCACCTCGCCGACGCAATTCTACAGATTCTTCCACAAAACGTCGATGCTTCCCTGCTCGCCGCCATGTAGCTCTCGTCGCGCCAGTAAGTCGTTCGTGTAAACTGATAGCCGTACGAAACCAGATGATCATCACCGCCGAAGCTTCCCCACTCTCGACACGAGGCCGATAACATGACGCCAGTGCAGAAAGAACTTCTCCAGGAGCTTCAAACCTTTGCCAAGACCGCTCCTACGCCCGAGTCCCTCATGGAGCAGATCGCCAAGCGTCTTCACGAGAAGATGACGCGCTATAACTGGACTGGCTTTTATCTAGTCGATCCAGCGGACCCCGCCTACCTCATTGTCGGACCCTTCGCCGGCAGCTTTACACCCCATGCTCGCTTCCCCCTTAGCAACGGACTCTGTGGTGCGGCCGCCACCAGCGGTCAGGTGGTCGTCGTACAGGATGTCTCCACAGACCCGCGCTATCTTGCCGGCTCGCCCCTGGTAAAGTCTGAAATCGTTGTCCCCATTTACGTGAATAAGAATCTTGCCGCGGAACTTGATATCGAAAGCTATTTTGTCGACACGTTCACCAAACCGGAGCAGGAGTTTGTGGAAGCCTGTGCCAGCGTCCTCGCAAACTATTTGGCAAAAGGATAGGCGAAAGGTTCGTCATGTCATTTGCTATCGCGGGCAGCATAAGGCGCACTCTTTTATATGGCGCATTTGTCGTGGTGGCGTCCGTAGCAGCCGGGTTCGTTGTACTTAATGCGCCTACTCTGGCGACACCGAGCAGTCAATCCAAAGAGAGCACCTTCAAGGCTGGCGGCTTGCGTTCATTTGAAATTGTCCCTCTGGAAACAGTTTCGGAAACCTCTTCCAACGCCAGCATTGGCGACCTAAACGGCGACGGACATCCAGATATTGTGTTGGTCAAAGGACGTCACTGGCAGGTGAGTAGCAAAGTATTTTTCGGGGATGGCAAAGGACACTTCACGCCCGGGCCAGCACTCCCAAGTAAGGCCACCAAAAGCTACTCGGCATCTCTCGCAGACATGACCGGGAACGGCCATCTGGATATGGTGCTGAGCAATGATCAGCCGGATCCAAAATTGGTCCTGCTCAACGACGGCAGAGGAAATTTCACCATCGGGGGAAGCTACGGCGATCCAAAGTGGTCGACCAGAAACGCAGCGGTCGGAGACCTTAACGGCGACGGCTATCCGGATATCGTGGTCGCGAATCGCGAAATGACAAGCTATGTCTGCCTTAACGATGGCAAACTTCATTTCGACTGCCGTCCGTTGGAGGACTCGCCCAGCGCGGCCACTGTGGTCATCGCGGATATCAATGGCGACGGCGCAAACGACGTAATTTATGCCTGCAGAGATTCGTGTCAGAGCGTCGTTTATCTCAACGACGGCAAAGGTAATTTTGCTCGGAAAATGCCGTGGGGTCCTCCAAAGTCTTCCACTCGCGCCATGGCAGTCGCCGACTTTGACGGCGATGGCCATCTGGATATCGCCGCTTGCCACGAGCAGATGGGCTGTTTTGTGTACCTGAACGACGGCAAAGGCAACTTTGGCAGCGGTATTCAATTCGAGACATCTGCTGCGCTCCCCTATTCCATGATCGCCGTGGATCTGAATCGTGATGGCCGGCCGGACATCCTCGTCGGCTACGTCGAGGCCCCGGGAATAGCCTATTTCAATGACGGCACAGGAAAGAAGTTTCAACCCGTGCTATTCGGCGACGGCAAAGGAACGATCTACGGCATGGCCGCGGGTGATCTTGATGGCGACGGATGGGCTGACGTTGTGGTAGCCCGATCCGACGCACCCTGCTTCGTGATGTTCAATCGTCCACCAAAGAAATAAACGTTGCGATCGCTTTCCGCAGGTCCGATCGTTTCACCTGGTCCTAGAACGCCTAGCCTCTCTGTCCTACCCTCCGACCCTCCGCCGGTCCAATTGCTTCCCCGTACCTCGCCGCGTATGATTGGCAATTCATGCTCTCGGCTCGGCCTAATCTGTCCATGACCAGCAGAATCTCCCGCTTCCTAATACTATCGGTCCTGGCGTTTGCAGTCGCACCAGCAGTGGCGACGTCGTTCTT
Source organism: uncultured Acidobacteriota bacterium (assembly GCA_963833345.1). Lineage (GTDB taxonomy): Bacteria > Acidobacteriota > Terriglobia > Acidiferrales > UBA7541 > Acidiferrum. The sequence continues at coordinate 1,666,679 of CAWHXI010000002.1, forward strand.
CACTGCGCAGGCTCAAGCTCCCACGTCCACCGAAATCATTCCCCTTAGCCAAGTTCGCTCTGGCATGCAAGGCTACGCGTACACCATCTTCGCCGGCGAACAAGTTGAAAAGTTCGACCTCGAAGTTATCGGCATCATGCCCAATTTCCTTGGACCCCGACAAACCATCATTCTCGTCCAGCTCAAGGGTCCAAAAGTTGAACACACCGGCGTTGTCGCTGGGATGAGCGGCAGCCCTGTCTATTTCGAGGGCAAGCTTGCGGGCGCTCTCTCCCTGAAGTTGGGCGTTTTCACCAAGGAACCCATTGGCGGCGTTACCCCAATCGAGGACATCATTCATCCGCAGCACCAGCCGCAATCTTCCGCGCAAAACATCTCCTCCGACGCCCCAGCCCCACAGCTCCCGCTTCCCCAAGACGCTGCTTCGCGCACCGGCCTGCCCACCGGCTCCGCTCTCGAGCCCATCGAAACTCCTCTTGTCTTTTCCGGGTATCAGCCCGAAGCCCTCCGCCAGTTTGCCGGGCAGCTCCAAAGCTTCGGCTTCGTTGCCGCACAAGGAGGTACCGCTGCCCCCAAGCCAGATGACGGGCACCTCTTGCCTGGCGACATGGCGGGTATGGTCCTGGTGCAAGGTGACACGTCGATCAGCTCCGCCTGCACCGTCACAGCGATCCGCGCGAATCAAGTCTATCTTTGTGGCCATCCTTTTCTAAGCCTTGGCGACGTCCAATTCCCCATGGCCCGCACCGAAGTCGTTACCACTCTCTCTTCAGAGCTCGCTTCCACAAAAATCATAAACGTTGGCGGCTCCATCGGGACGATCACGGGCGACCATCTCACCGCTGTCACCGGCAAACTCGGCGCTCCGCCTCCAATGATCCCGATCGACCTGACACTCGCAGTGGGTGGCACCGAAAAGAAGCTTCATTTTGAGATGGTCAATCACCCCAAACTCACTCCCCTGCTGGTGGGCCTCACGGTTTTCAACGGCCTTACGCAAAACTCTCTCTATGGCGAAGGCACCACGCTGCATCTCACTGGCGAGGTCCTCGTCCACGGCCACGCGCCCGTTCAAATTGAAAATACTTTCGCGCCTGGCGATGCATTCTCGCCGGACGGCTTGCCTATCGCCATCAACATTCAAAGCGTTTTCAACCGCCTTTTTACCAACACCCGCGAAACTCCTGTCTTCGACCGCATCTCGCTCCGGGTGGAGAGCGTTCCCGGCCGCCAATCCTTCAGTATCGAGAGCGCCTGGCTGGAAAAAGGAGAAGCCGCTCCCGGCGAAACGCTTCGCGTCCGCGTCTTACTTCGCCCCTATCGCGGCCCCGCGCGTGTGGAAGAAACCACCGTCCGCGTACCGGATCAAGCCACGCGAGGCACCACGCTGCGCGTCCTCGTCACCGACGGCGACATGCTCAACCGTGCATCCCGAGGGTTCTCTTTTGCCGGCGCTGGAGGCAGCAACGCGGGACTCGACCAACTCATCGCCTTGTTAAACCGCGAGCGCCGCAACGACCGTCTCTATGTTGGCCTCTTTGCTCCCACACCCACCATCCTTTGGGACGACAAAGAGCTTCCCAACATTCCGCTCTCCCAAATCAATGTCATTGATGGACGCCCCACTCCCGGCACCGTCCAAATTCTCCGTGAATCTCTCGCCAGCGAGTCCTCGATCCCGCTGGGTGGCCCCGTAACTGGGGTGATCTCACTCAATCTCCAAATCCGGTGAACATGCAAATGCCAAGTCGCAGGCAAACGAAGTCCAAAACGCACAAGTATCTTGTCCGAAGCGCGGCACGCGCGTTTGCAAGGATCGGCTCGTTCTCGTTACTTCTTTACGTCCTTACGTCATCTTTTTCGCCCCTTCACGCCGAGCACACTCGCCGCTGGCTTCAAACCACTTACGAAGAATTTCTCAAAGGCACGGCCCACGGTGTCGCCGTTCGCAGCGACGGCCGCCTCGAACTCGCGCCAAAATTCACGCTTCTCGCAGACGCCGACGCCTCCTACTTGTGGTCGCTTCGCCTCGACCTCAAAGGCGCTCTGTACGCGGCTGGCGGCTCTCCCGCAAAAGTGTTTCGCTTCGATGGCGGCAAACCAACCACCGTTTTCGAATCCACGGATTTAGTGGCTCAATCGATCGCTTTCGATTCAAAGGGCACTCTCTACGTCGCCACTTCGCCGGACGGCAAGGTGTATCGTGTCTCCTCTTCCGGCGAAAAGTCTGTCTTCTTCGACCCCAAAACGAAATACATCTGGGACATCGCTTTCGGAGCCGACGGCATTCTCTATGTCGCTACCGGGGACAAAGGCCAGGTTTTCGCCGTCACGCCGGAGGGCAAAGGCGAACTCTTTTACGCCAGCGACGAGGCCCACATCCGCATTCTGGCTTTCGACGCAAACAAAAATCTTCTCGCCGGTACCGAGCCCAACGGCCGAGTACTTCGCATCACCCGTCCCGACGCAAAATCTCCGCGCAAGGATAAGGATTCTTCAGTATCGGTCGCCGAAGGCTTCGTCCTGTACGAAACCTCCAAGCGCGAAGTCACTGCCCTCGCCGTCGTTTCCGATGGCTCTATTTACGTCGCCGCCATCGGCGAAAAACAGCGCACTATCTCCACGCCTGCCACGACTATCATCAGTTCACCGCAAGGAACTTCCACCTTCACCAGCAGTGCGGGTGGCGTCACTGGCACCGTATCCGGTCAGCTCCAGCAATCAACGCCTTTCATCGCTTTCCCTCCCACTCTTTCCAGCAGCATCTATCGACTTTCCTCCGAAGGCGCACCTGATGAACTTTGGACTTCCCGCGACGACGTCGTCTATTCGCTCGGAATTGGTTCTGATGGCCGCGTCCTGGCAGGCACCGGCAACAGCGGCGCTCTCCTGGCCATCGATGGCCACGGCGTTTTCGCGCAACTCGCCAAAGCAGGCTCCGCGCAAATCACCGGCATCGCGCGCAACACCGCTGGCAAAGTTTTCTTGTGCACGGCCAATCCCGGAAAGGTTTTCTCCGTCGGCCCCGAGTACGAACCCGAAGGCACTTACGAATCGCGCTCCTTTGACGCGCAACTTTTCTCACAATGGGGGCGCCTCGATTGGTGGGGTCCGCCACCCGCAGCTGCGGCCTCAACGAAATCCGCTGCCGCATCCGGCGGCGAACCACGCCTGGAATTTTTTGTCCGTTCCGGCAACACCGAGGATCCTGGCAAAGAATGGTCACGCTGGTTCGGTCCGTATTCGAAGCCCGGCAGCGCCGTCGAAGCTCCGAGCGCGAGATTCTTCCAATGGAAAGCCGTCATTCACGACGGCCGTCCCGGCGACGGCATCAACTGGGTTAGCCTGGCCTATCTGCCGCGCAACGTCGCTCCCGTCATCGATGCCATCGTCCTGCAGGATCCAGGCGTCCGCGCGCAAGGCAACACGATCATCTCGACCGGCCAGGCACCAAGCGTAGTGCTTAAAATGCCGCCGACACCAAACGCTCCCAACGTCTTTATCGCGCAGGCCACCACTCCCGGGAAATTCGAGCAGCCTCCCCAAGGTTTCCGTGAAAAAGGCTATCAATCCGTTGTGTGGAGCGCCCACGACGACAACGAGGACGATCTGCATTACAGCGTCTACTATCGCGGCGAAAACGAACACGAATGGAAACTGCTGAAGGAGAAACTCGACCAAAAATTCTATTCCTGGGACACCACCACGCTTCCCGATGGCGCCTACTATCTGAAAATTATTGCGACAGACGCGCCTTCGAATCCCCCCGCCGTTGCCCTAAGAACGGAACGCGAAAGCGAGCGGTTCGAAGTGGACAACACTCCGCCAGTCATCGAAGGGTTAAAAGCCGTTTGGGGACAGTCCCAATCAAACGCCGCCCATGCCGATGCGTTACTGATCCAATTCGTCGCCAAAGATGCAGCGAGCAGCATCGACCGCGCCCAGTACAGTCTCGATGGCGGCGATTGGACACTCCTAGCACCAATCGGCAAAATCAGCGACGCGCCAGAAGAGCGTTACGAATTCACGTTTGAAAAACTCACTGCTGGCGAACACACGATCGCCGTCCGCGCCTACGACCGATTCGAAAATGTTGGCAGCGCAAAAATCACGACAACTGTTTCGAATTCGAAACCCTAGAAGCAGAATTCTTCGGCTGCGTTCAAATTTAAAATCTGACATTGATTGAATTTTGGATGCTGCACTAAACTTGCAGTCTGCCAGAATTTCCGCGTCCTACCCTGGAGGGCGGCATGATTAATGGTGCTCACGTAATTGTCTATACGAAGGACGCCGAGGCCGACCGATCCTTTTCCCGCGACGTACTCGGCTTCCAGTCCGTGGATGCCGGCCACGGCTGGCTGATTTTTGCGCTACCACCGGGCGAAGCTGCGTTTCATCCCTCGGAAAAGAATGGTCCGCACGAACTCTATTTCATGTGCGACAACCTGAAATTAGAAATGGCAGCGCTGACAAAAAAGGGAGTCATGTGCTCTGCGGTTCATGAAGAAAGATGGGGTTCCATTACGAAGATACGGCTTCCGGGTGGCGGCGAGATCGGTCTTTATCAGCCAAAGCACCCGACAGCGCTGGACCTCGGCTCAAAGTAGAACCGCCGCGCAAACAAAAAACTGCCTAATTTCTGAGTGATTTGCGTGCGAACTCTTCCAGATCCAGGGCGCCTACCCGCGCGCCGAGCTGAATTTCACAATTTCCGCGCCAAAACCGATGCGGCCATCCGCGTAGGCCTCATTTTTTACGTGGACGACGCGCGCGGTGCAATGCATCTCCTCGGTTTGGCTACCTGTCACTTCACGAGGAATCCGCAGAGTCACTTCGATCGGCATTCCGACCTGCAGGGGCGCCGAGGAGGCAAAGTAAAACCCGCCCCGTGAGATATTTAGGGCTTCCGTAAAATGGTCGCTCTTATCCGCAGCCACCCCGGTCGACCGGAATCGTAGCGGGGTGCGGTGATGGTGGCGGGTAAGTTGTCTGCGTTCTGCGGTTTGCATAACGTCCTCCTCTTGGAGAGGGAGGTATGACGCGGCCCTCGCGCCGTACAAGAAGGGGTACCTAAGCCTAGCAGAGCCAGGGACCCGGTCAAGCTTCAATCCATCGTACTAGGGGTACTCCGATTCCTGTTGACGCCCGGCCCCGTTCAAACCGGCTCGCGCACCCGTCCATTCGCGGGCCTAGGGAGGCTGGCAAGGCCTCCCAGCGCTCACCAAGCCCCGCCCTGGCCCAAAACAGGGCTTCCAAACCCTCAGCAGCTGACGCCAGGGTACATTGTGGGCGCCATTTCACTTGTCGTGCTCGCCATCGCCGTTCCTGCTCGCTACTTCAAGGACCTCGCAGGAGCTTGGCGCAAGGCTTACGCCCGTAACTGCTTCGATTGCGCTCTACCTGAACGTCTTTGTGTTGGTCGCGCAGCTCTTCATGAAAGTGCCTTCCCTGCATGTACTCGCACCCACGGGATCCGAGCCGCCTTTCTTAATCAGCCAAGTCGTCTTGATGGCCATTTTCATTGTGCTGACCATCCTGACCATCGCCGCCACCATCAGGTTTCACCCCGAAGCCGTCCACGCTTCTTGATCGATTGCAGCCCCTGGGATAATTCTGCAAAGCCGTCCTGAGACTTGGGCTACGGCTTTGCGGACGCCTTATCTAGTGCTTCGTATTGCACGCGCTGCTGATCCGCTGCCGCTTGCGGAGTGGCAACCAAATGCATCACGGAGTATCCGTCTTTTGCGGAATACTGCGGCCATTGCGGCAGTCCCGCGCCGTTTGGGTTTCCGGTTTTGGCAAAATTCGTCCAGTACGAACCCATTTGCTCGGATAGCGCGTAGTCCTCGGGTCGCCACGGGAGTTTTTTTGAGTCAAGCATTCCAAAGACGAATTCGATTTCCGCGGAATGGTAGGCTCCCCGACTTTCCTGCGGGGGTGCACCTACTGTCGGGGGCGGCAACGGAGGCGCCTGGTCAAACTCATAGCGGTAGACGGGAGAGTCACCCGTCTTCACCTGCATCTCGATCCATTTCCAAGTGCCATATCCGATAAAGTTCGCCGTGGCTAGCAGATCCGCCGAATTCTTGGCTTGCTCGTCCGTTTCTGCTGGAAAAGCCTTCAGGACGTCTGGCGACTTATCGCCGTAAGTCTGGCTGGCTTTCTTTGCAAAGTTATCCTTGGTCGCCGCGTCCGTTCCGAAAAACATGTGGTAGTTGCCCTCGTCGTGATTCCACCCTGCGAGCAGCGCGACGTGCGCCTGATTCCCTTTCGCAAAAATCTCGGATGGACTTTCGGGGAAGAAGTAGCCGTCGATATTCGGTCCGAAGCGGAACGCGTTTTTATCCTTCGAGGCGGCGTCGAGCGTCTGCTGCGAAGTCATCGCTCGCAGTTTTTCCAGAGTATCTGCTCCAATCGAGGCTCCGAACTTCGTGCCATCCTGCTCGCTTTCCACCAGCGGTTTCGCGGTCAGCGTCCTGCCAAAAAACGCGCCGCTCTCGCCAATGGCGCGATGGATCAACCCCTTAGAAGTGGGCGAAGCCATCAGTGCGCTCACGGAAAACGAACCCGCCGACTCTCCAAAGATTGTTACATTCTGGGGATCGCCGCCGAATGCCGCGATATTCTTGCGCACCCATTGCAGAGCCGCAGCCTGATCTTGCAGGCCGTAATTCCCCGATGCGTGATGCGGCGATTCCTTGGTCAGCTCCGGGTGGGAGAAAAATCCAAAGATTCCCAGCCGGTAGTTCATGCTCACAACTACTACGCCTTTGTGGGCGAGACGTTCGCCATCTTGACGTGGCTCGGAGGTCGCTCCCGCCTGAAAGCCGCCGCCATAAATCCACACCATCACTGGCAACTTTGCACCGGCCGAAACCTTGGGCGCCCACACGTTCAGATACAAGCAATCTTCGCTCGGCGCTGCATCGCGAAACACCATGTCGCCAAATACATTTCCTTGCATGCAGCGCGCGCCAAATTCCGTCGCCTTGCGCACTCCTTGCCAACTCGGCACCGGTTGCGGTTCTTTCCAGCGCAGCGCGCCAACGGGCGGCGCAGCATAGGGAACCCCTTTGAAAATTTGCACCTTTCCATCCGTGCTCGTGGAACCTTCGACGCTGCCGGCATCCGTGCGCACCTGCCCCGCCGCTACAACGCCAGTTGCCGCGAGCAATAGCGCTGCAACTATGCTTCGCGTTGCGCGCTGAATGCTATTCGCATGAATTCTCATAAACTCTCCTCGGCCCCTGTATTTCCCGTCCTCGTAAACCGCGAAGATAGTACCTCCCAACAGGCGCGCCAAACAAACTTCATTCTTCGCAAATTCTTGGCAAGCGGTAATCGCACGCCCCGTTGCTCGCATTTTCGCACCTACGCTGAGCGGTTCGCTTTCTTTCGCGGCCACATTGGCCTGCTCGCGCACCTGAAGCTTGCTTCGGCAATCAGCCGGGACATCCAATCCTTGTGCAATAATGTGGCTGGTATCGGACTTACGCATCTAGCGCGACAGAATCATCTCGAATGCGGAAGGTCAACGCATCAGGGCATTCCATGAGCACAGCGCCACAAGTCGAATCGACAAATTTTCAGCCGCCCACTTGGGACGACATTCGCAAAGCGCACGCTCGCATCGCTTCGCGCATTCACCGGACGCCCGTTCTGACCTCGCACTCGCTCAACGCTATAGCTGGCGCACAGTTTTTCTTCAAGTGCGACAACTTTCAGAAGACAGGCTCGTTCAAGATTCGCGGCGCTGCGAATGCGATCCTTTCGCTGACCGACGCGGAAGCCGCGCACGGCATCGTGACACCATCGAGCGGAAACCACGGCGCCGCCGTAGCCTGCGCCGCGGCGTGGCGCGGCGTGCCTGCTTATATCGTCATGCCGAAAAATGCACCGCCCGTAAAGTGTCGTGCGGTCGAAAGCTACGGCGGGCGAATCACTTTCTCCGAGCCGACAATCACTTCCCGTCAAGAAACTTCCGCGCGCGTGCAAGCCGAAACCGGAGCGATTCTGATCCATCCTTACGACAACGACCGCATCATCACCGGACAAGCTACCGCGGCGAAGGAACTTCTCGAGGAAGTCCCGGACATCGACGCCGTTTTCACACCCGTCAGCGGCGGCGGGCTCCTCAGCGGCAGCTGCCTGGCTGCAAAAGCCATGCGCGCCGAAATTCGCGTTATTGGCTGCGAACCAGCGCGCGCCGACGACGCCTACCGATCGCTTACCAGCGGCACCCTTCAATCACTCGATTCGAGCGACACGATCGCCGACGGACTTCGCGCCTCGCTAGCCCCAAGAACATTTGCGATCTTGCGGCGACATCTCGACCGTGTCCTGTTGGTCAGCGAGGAAGAGATCATCGCCGCGATGCGGCTCGTCTGGGAACGAATGAAAATCATCATCGAGCCGAGCAGCGCCGTCGCCATTGCTCCTCTCCTCAAGCCGGGAGCCGTCGCCGAGCTCAATATAGCCGCCCGCGCCGACGGCGCTCCTCCAAAACTGGGTGTCATCTTTTCTGGCGGTAACGTCGACCTCTCCACCCTTCCTTTCTGAACGTACCCGCGTCGCCCCACCAGGTTCGCTGTCGCGAGCCGCATGATGTCGATGATGGTCAGCCACGCAACCGCACCGGTCGTGAAGGAAGGAAAGTTAGGAGAAGCCGGATCAACACGGTTTCGATATCTGTCATTTTTGCCGATGGTGCGGTGCGTCGCTCCAGTCTAGCGTTTCCCCGTTTGGCACCACCATTTAGACCAGAAACTGCGGCTTGGAGTATGCGTAGCGAAACGAAGAAGTATCGAAGATGGCTGAGAGGACAAATTCAGTGATCAAGCGAATTTTGAATGTTTCTAACGGCGTGTTGCTGCTGACGATGCTGGTTGCGGCTTGGGCCTTAACAAGTGAGGCAAAAGAGCCAGCCCACTTCGTTCCGGCGAGCGTGCGCACAGCTGGTGACATTCCCTACCCCGCGAGCAGCCTCGACGCAGGCGTGGTGACGCTTTCCGTAGACTTGGACAAGACAGGTCGCGTGATTGCAGTGACGATTCTGCGGGATATCTCCTCCGTGTCCGGGCCGGCCGCCGCGGCGGTACGCTCATGGACGTACACGCCGGCCACGCGGCATGGAAAGCCCGTGCCATCCACGCTGACGATCAACATCGTGTACGATCCCGGTTTTCTTGGAGCGGACAACATTCCTCTGCCTCCGCCATCGCAAGTTCAACCCATCTCTACGAAGGATCCGGCCCTTTTTCCGCCGCAACTGAACACAGCCACGTTTGCGCCGTATCCTGCCAAAGCGAAAGCGCAGGGGGCGGTGGTCCTGAACGTCACGCTGGACACGAATGGCAACGCCGCCCAGGTCGCGACTCTGCGAGACGTTCCGCCGCTGACGGCATCTGCAACGGGCGCATTGAAGAATTGGAATTTCAGCGCGGCAACCTACGAGGGAAATCCAATCCAATCGCACATGGTTGTGGCTTTCGTGTTCCGTTCGCCGTCGGCAGCACTTCCCTGAAATTACTCCGATAGCTGTATACTCCCCCAAATCGCATCGCTAAGACGAGGTAAGGCACATTCATGAGCCATTATGGATTAGTCGTGTTTGGACTGTTAATTGGCATATTCGGTGGCATATTGGCTTGCCTTGAGCTTGGTTACCGCATCGGGCGTAATGACTCAAAGAAAATTCACGAATTTGCTTACACAGGTATAGGCAACATCGAGGCTGCACTTTTCGCGCTTCTTGGGCTTCTCCTCGGTTTCAGTTTTGCAGGTGCGACATCCAGGCTTGAATCCCGGTACCAGCTCATTGTCCGAGAGGCTAACGCGATCAGTACAGCCTATCTTCGTTTGGACCTTCTTCCGGCAAGCGAGCAGCCGGCAATACGCCATTTATTCCGAGACTATCTCGATGCTCGGCTGCAGGCTTATGAAAAGTTTACGCACCATGAAGCCTCCGAGATCGAATTTGCGCGTGCGTCGGCGCTGCAGGGACAGATTTGGTCCCAAGCGTTAACCGCCAGCCGAGCGGACCCAACTCAAGACTCTGCCAGGCTTCTTTTGCCAGCCCTTACCGAAATGATCGATGTCGCTACCTCTCGTGCCATTGGGCAGAAGATCCATCTTCCGGCCCTCGTATTTTACCTGCTGATTGGCATCGCGCTCCTCTCTGGTCTGCTCGCCGGTTACGCCATGTCCAAGCGCCAAGCGCGGAGTTGGCTCCATGTCCTGATTTATGCCGCGATCATCTCGATCACCGTATATGTGATCTTCGATTTCGATAATCCTCGCTTTGGCCTGATCAAAGTGGACGCGGCCGATACCGCTCTCATTCAGCTCCGAGATTCAATTCGGTGAGGCGGGATCTTGCGTAGCGGACACAAAAGACAAGGGATGCGGGTGTCCCGAGGAAACCGGGGGCCGGCTCCTTTTCTTCTTGAGGATGGGGATTAGCGAGAGTCCCGGCTCGGTCAGGGAAGAGGCCTGGCATAGAGACGACAGAACCTAGTGAGTGGAAGAGTTGGGAAAGGGGCACGCGACGGGATGGGGACGTCGGCGGGAGAATGAATCTTTTTAGAGGGGCGGCGAAACTAATCGGAGGGGGCTGGGTTGGTACCTTGTTACGAGCGGGCTTCCAAACGGTTACACGAAAGCCATGGGAACTTCGCTAGAGGTTTTGCGGAACTAAGTAAAGACGGATCAACGGAATAAAGAAGAGGCAGTTTCGGTTCAGATGTTGGGATTTGTATTGGTTGTGCAGTGGGAAGATAGATTGGGGTTGTGGGCGTGGGGTCTTGGGGGTAGTACCACTTATGCAAGATCGGCAGCAAGTTGGTGAAAGGGCTGCAAACGGTCTGTGCTAACCTCTCCTTCGGTCTCTCGGGAGTAAGCGCACTCGTGCAGGCGCTCAGCCAGGGCAACCATTCCGCGGAGGAACTAATCCTTATTCGGTACGGTTGCTCCCCCCGGACCGATGGCAGTTTCTTGAAGTGCATATCAAATATGCTTGTGCTGCGTGGACGGATCATGAAAACTAACCTTCCGATTTTTCGCAATGTGATCTTGTTTTTTGCCGTGGCATTTGTGTTTTCAGGCGTGCGCGCTTCGGCGCAGACCACGCCGGAGAGCGCCGCGGCGGTCCCACAAGCTGCCGCCGTTCCCGCGCGCATCACGCAAGCGATTGATGAAACGCAATTGGTGCGTCTCAAGGGCAACGTCCATCCGCTGGCGCGGCCCGAATTTGATCAGGGTATTGTGCCTGACGCCACACCGATGAAAAGGATGATGCTGCTGTTGCAGCGGAGCCCGGAGCAGGAAGCGGCGCTGCGGCAACTCATGGATGAACAATTAAGCAAAGACTCTCCCAATTATCATAAATGGCTTACTCCGCAACAGTTCGGCCAACAATTTGGGCCTGCGGACTCGGACATTCAGACAATTACAGGCTGGCTCACACGGCAGGGGTTTCAGCAGATCAAGGTTGGTACAGGTCGCACCGCCATCGAGTTTTCCGGAAACGTAGGGCAGGTGCGGAACGCGTTTCACACGGATATCCATCAATTCAAGGTGAACGGGGAAATGCGTCAGGCGAACTTGAGCGACCCGCAGATACCGGCGGCATTAGCGCCAGTGGTGGCAGGCGTCGTGTCGCTACACAATTTCCCGAGGAAATCATTCAAGCGCGACGCTGGGATTCACACGGCGACCCGAGACAGTCATGGTAACCCGCAATTCACCACGACTTCAGGGTGCGGAACAAACCAAGCACAACCCTGCTACATCCTTGGCCCGGCGGATTTCGCGAAGGTCTACAACATTCCTGCTTCTCTCAATGGAACAGGCCAGCAGATCGCGATCGTGGCCGATTCGAACATTAATCCGCAAGACGTGACCGATTTCCGAACCCTTTTTGGGCTGCCTACCAATCCCCCCAACATCATTCTCAATGGGCCAGACCCCGGTTTGAACGGAGACGAGGGCGAAGCGGATCTGGACGTTCAGGTGTCGGGCATGGTGGCCCCAAATGCGACGATTGACTTCGTGGTGTCGGAAGACACCCTGACCGCGGCGGGAATTGACCTCTCGGCAGTTTATATCATCGACAACAATATCGCGCCGGTGATGAGTGAGAGTTTTGGCGACTGCGAATCCGCGTTAGGAACGGCAGGCAACAGCTTTTATAACAGTATCTGGGAACAGGCCGCCGCGCAAGGAATCACGGTGATGATTGCCGCGGGAGATCCGGGCGCCGCGGGGTGCGATGACTTTAACACGGAGACGGCGGCTACGCTGGGACTTGCGGTGAGTGGATTTGCTTCCACGCCGTTTAATGTGGCCGTTGGAGGAACGGATTTCGACGACGCTGGGAAACAAACGAGCTTTTGGAGCGCCACCAATGCCGCTGGGACTCGTGAATCAGCTATGGGTTACATTCCTGAAATCCCATGGAACGATTCCTGCGCTGCCTCAGCCACAAGCACAACACTGAACACTGTTTGCGCCAACGCCAATGGTATTGCGGGGGGAGGAGGAGGTCCCAGCTCAGTTTATACAAAGCCCGCTTGGCAAAGCGGGATCATCCCGAATGGAATCGCCGCAGGTGACAACCACCGCTACGTTCCCGATGTTTCCTTGTTCGCCAGCGACGGACCGCAAAGTCTGAGTTTCTATTTGGTTTGCCAGGCGGACTCTGTTCCTGCTGGGAATCCACCCTCGTGCGCCTCGAGCGGTAGCTTCAGTTTTAGTGGTGTTGGCGGCACGTCGGCTTCTTCACCCGCTTTCGCGGCCATCATGGCATTGATCAATCAAAACAACGGGCGTCAGGGCAACGCCAACCCCGTGCTCTACAAGATCGCTGCAACGGCGGGGCAGAGCTGCAATTCGTCAACCGAAGGGCTATCCGGATCAACCTGTGCCTTCAACGATGTCACCAAGGGCAACAACTCCGTCCCCTGCGCTGGGACTTCACCAAATTGCAGCAGCACAACCGCCGGCGCGACCGGCGTTCTTGTCAGCGCCGCGTCCCCGACCACACCAGCATGGACGACAGCGGCTGGATACGACTTGGCGACAGGGCTGGGCTCGGTGAACGTGACCAACCTGGCCACACAATGGCCGCTCGCTGCGGGCAATTTTCACGCGACTACGACCGCTCTAGCCGTCAATGGCAGCACTTCAACGGTCACGATCACGCATGGCACTTCGGTGGCAGCTAAAGCGACTGTGACCTCGACTTCCTCGGGAACGCCCTCCGGTGACGTTGCGCTGCTGGCCCCAACTTCGGTAAATGGTGGAATCGGCGACGGAACGCTCTCGAGTGGCAGCACAACAATCAACACGACCTTTTTGCCCGGAGGCAGTTACAACCTAACTGCTCGCTATGCGGGCGACACTACATTCGCGCCGAGCACGTCAAGTCCCGGTGTGCCGGTCGTGGTTAACAAAGAGGCTAGCCGGTTACAGTACGGCATAGTCACCTTCGATCCCGCCAGCGGGGCTATAACCAGCACCAACGCTACGTCCATCGTGTACGGCTCGCCCTATATTTTGCGAATAGACATACTGAACAGCACGAACACTGCCTGCCAGCTTCTAGTGACGAGTGGTGTGACAACCGGATGCGCGTTCGACGCAACGGGAACGGTGACGATCACAGACAACGGAAGCCCGCTCGACACTGGAACTTTTGTCATAAACAGCGCGGGACATGCCGAGGACCAGCCGATTCAACTCTCTGGCGGAACAAACGCGCTTTCGGCGACATATTCCGGTGACATCAGCTACAACGCAGTTACGACTCCAGTGACCGACACCATAGTTGTGTCTAAGGCAACCACGCAGGGCGCCCTCGCTGCCAGTCCGTCGACAGGCGTGACGACCGCCACTCCGGTGACCTTGACGGCGACAGTGACGGCGCCTGCCAGCGGCGGAGCTGGCCCGACTGGAAACGTAGCCTTCACGGCCAATGGCACGGCAATCACCGGAACGCCAACCATTACTACCCTGCCCTTCAACACAATTACCGGCGCGCCACCCACCCTTACCGCGACCCTCGCAACAACATTTGGCACGGCGGGCACGGAGAACATAGTGGCAACCTACGGCGGCGATACGAACTATACGACCGCCTCCGGATCGACCTCAGTGACCGTGACCCAGGCGCAGGTTGGAAACTTTACAGTCTCCTATACTCCGCAGCCTTTGGTTCTTAGCTCGACGACGGGCGCGGCTGCGGCATTGACGGTCACCGTAACGCCAACCGGCGGATTCACAGGCACGGTGGCGGTGACGCCGACAGCGGCCAGTCTGCCGCCTGGCGTGAGCTGCACGCCTTCTCCGCTGAACATCAACGTGGCGTCCGCTACGCCGGTTGCCAGCCAATTGATGTGCATGGTGACGGCAACATCGACAACCTTGACGGCTTCCAATGCTCGGGAGGATCGGATGTTCGAAGCAAAGGCAATTCCTCCGGCAAACGCGATTCCTCCGACGCCGCCCGGCAAGGGTTGGTGGGCGCTAAGCGCGGGAACGGGCTTGGCGGCGCTGTTCCTGGTGTTCCTGCCGGGCGGCGGGCGCAAGAAGTATCGTGCGGCGCTTGGACTGGGTCTGGTATGCATCCTGAGCTTTACGCTTGGATGTGGAGGAGGAAGTCAGCAGCCCCCGCCGACTCTAACGCAAACGGTTACAAAATTGACAGTGACCAGTGTGAAGGTCATTTCGCCCGCTACGTTTTCGTTCAGTGTGTCAGTGACTGGCGGCACGCCTACAGGGCAAGTCGCGCTGTTCGACAACGGGACGATGATTGGCACGGCGGCCACGGTGTCGGGCGGGTCTGCGACGCCGACGGCTCCCCCGTTGTCCGTGGGCACGCATTCGATCAGCGCGCACTACTTGGGAGACGCAATGACAGCGGCATCAGCCAGCGGTACGCTCAACTTGACTGTGACGGGATCCACAACCATTGCTATCACTACGACTCCGGCTGCTACGCCGGTGGCGCCGGCGATCAACATAACGGTCAACTAGCCAACCATCCAGTTCGGACAAAACCTAGAGCGGCCCCGATTCTAGTCGGGGCCGCTCTTTTTTTGCGGTCGAACTGTGGCAAGGGCGCGAGAAACAACCCGGGGATTTTACACAGAGTTCGCGGAGGACACAGAGCACGCAGAGTCACGAAAGATGCTTCGACTCGACTCGCTCAGACCGACGAACCTCTTCGTATCGTCAGTTAACGTCGGGCGGAAAGAAGATGCCCCAAAAATTGGGCGAGGGCGAAGTGAACTCCACCGGAACTTGCGAGCCTTCGTGGCTCATTTGCGGCGGACGCACCACCCGGGCTTCGACCTTGCTCTGCGCTTTGGGATTTTCGATGGTAACCATGGTTCCTTCCGGGAGGGGCTCCGGAATAATCAGCATCGCGCCGCTAGCGCTGACGGTATGGGTATGGCCTTCGAACGTATTTGATTTGCCGTTGACTTGGACCACAACGCGGATCCTGAGAAGGACACGCTGGGCGCGGCGACGTTCTTCCGCCGTGGGCGGACGCGTCGAGACCACTCTAGGGGCCGCGGTAACCGGTTTGACGTTCGGTTGAGGTTTCATCACAGCTCAAGCCCCCAAAAATCCATCTCCGGCGCGACAAGTTCGACGCCGTACTCCCAGCCGTCCGGGCGCGGAACCCCACGCCAGACTACGACGGCCGCGTTACTGGTGTCCGTGGCAAGATTTGTTAGCGCGAGGCGGTGTTCGAGCTTAAGTTCCTGCTCTAAGACCACCATGCAGCCGTACGGGTTGACGACGCGGGTGTGGGCTTCCACCGAGAAGCGCTTTCCGGCGTCACCATCCCACTCGAGTCGAACGGGTACGCGGGAGTTCATGCGGCGGCCACGGCGCTTGTCACCGTAGCGCTCGCCTAACACTTTGCTCTCACGCGTCCTAACTGGCGGCATTTTTGCCTCTGGAAGCCATGCTAGAGTTGAGGGGAAAAAGGGTCAATGGTACGGTCGAGTGGCGGCACACGAAAGGATAGCTGTACCGAAGTACAGGCTGGAACCACGGGACAGGCAAGCCTTGAGAAACCTGATTGTAAACGCGGATGACCTGGGGTGGACGGAGGGCGTCAACCGGGGGATCGCCGAGGCCCACCGCAACGGCATTGTGACGAGCGCTTCGCTGCTGGCCAATGGCGCGGCGTTTGCGTCTGGCGTGGAGATAGCGCGGACGACGCCGGCGTTGGGAGTAGGTGTGCATTTGAATTTGAGCGATGGCGAGCCGGTGGCGGATCGGGAATTGGTGACTACGCTTTTGAACGACCGGGGCGAGTTAGAAGGCAGGCCGGAGAGTTTGCTGCTGAAGCTGGCGCGCCGAAGTGTGCTTCTTGAAGAAGTAGAGCACGAATGGGACGCGCAGATTCAGAAAGTGCGTGATGTTGGAATCGAGCCGACCCATCTCGACGGGCACCGTCACGTGCAGATGCTGCCCGGCTTGTTTGAGATCGCCCTGCGACTGGCGAAGAGGCATGGGATTGCGGCGGTACGGATTTCGCATGAAGAATCGAGCCTGCGCGCGGCGCTTTCCTCGGGCGCAAAACAAAAGGGCACCATAGTGATGAAGCAAGGAGTGCAGGCACGAGGCCTGAAACTGCTGGCGCGGGATGCGCGCGAACAGGCGGAACGCGCAGGGATTGCCGCAGCGGACTATTTTTGTGGGATTGCGCAGACGGGGGAGCTCACACGGGAAGGCGTTTTGCGGCTGCTCGAGATTTTGCCGGAAGGCACGACCGAACTGATGTGCCATCCGGGATACCTGGATGAGGATTTGGCCAAATCGGCGACGCGGCTGCAGGCTTCGCGTCAGGCCGAAGTGGAGATATTGACGAACACGCAAATACGAAATCTTGTCGCCTCGCAGGGGATTCGGCTGGTAGACTATGGTTTCGCAGCCCAAGAAGCCTGAGGAAGGCCCAGAACTGAAAGCATGAAGAACGATCCACCTATTCGCTACTCGATCGTCGTTCCGTTTTACAACGAACAGGAAAATATTCCACCACTCTACGTGAAGCTTACGGAAGTGATGGATGCGATTGGCGAACGCTACGAACTGGTGTTTGTAGACGACGGAAGTAAAGATAAGACGTTCAAAGTGCTTTCCGATATTTATGAGCATGATCCGCGCGTGAATGTAGTGCAGTTGCGGAGAAATTTCGGGCAGGCGCCGGCTTTAAAGGCCGGATTTGATTTTGCGCGCGGCGAAATCATTATTTCGATGGACGGAGATTTGCAACACGATCCGGATGAGATTCCACGTTTTCTGGAAAAGATTGAGGAAGGCTACGACCTGGTAAGCGGTTGGCGGATTTCGCGCACGGATCACTGGCTGACGAGGCAGCTGCCTAGCCGGATTGCCAATAAGATGATGGCGAAGCTGTCTGGAGTGGATTTGCACGATTTTGGAACTACCTTCAAGGCTTACCGGCGCGAGGTTTTGTCGGAGATTCATTTGTACGGCGAGCTGCACAGGTTCATTCCGGCGCTGGCGAGTTGGGCAGGAGCTTCGGTAGCGGAAGTACCGATCTCGAATATCGCGCGGAAGAACGGGGAGTCTAATTACGGGATATCGCGGACGGTGCGCGTGCTCCTGGATTTGATGAGCGTGAAGTTTTTGTTGGATTATTCGACGAAGCCGCTGCAATTTTTTGGCCTGTTGGGGTTGGCGTGCTTGACCGGAGGGGCAGGAATCGGGTTGTGGGTATTTATTCGCAAAGCGCTATTGGATGAAGGGTTGTTGGCGAATCACGGACCGTTGATGCTGCTGGGAATGGCCCTGGTGATGGGCGGCATTCAGTTTATCGCGACAGGATTGATTGGAGAGATGCTGGCGCGGACCTATTACGAATCGCAGAATAAGCCGGTTTATAGTGTGCGGGAGTTTCGCAGCCGTCGCGAAGCGCTGGCAGGCCGCGATGAGCCTCCGCGAACTGCGGGAGCCGGGGGCTGGTAGTTCGGCGGGAATTGCACGCCTCTTTGCGATGTTTCGCGGTGTCTTGCGACATGCCTTCCGGAAAAACCGATTGGCACTACTTCCCTTCTAGATTTTTGAGGAGTTTCTACTTTCCTTTGTATTTCCAGGCGACATGCGACTAGAAGCTTTGAATTACCTTGCGTGCCCGAAATGCAGCGGTGAACTGACGCTTCGCGGAGAAGGACTGCGCGAAGAAAAAGAGCACGTCATGGCGGGGACGCTGGCATGTGCTGGATGCAAAGCAGAGTTTTCGATTCGCGACGGCGTGCCGATTCTGCTGCCTGCGAATTTGGAAAATGTGAAGATCGAGACGGCCTCGCGGTTCGCGGAGGAATGGACCCGCTGGAGCGATTTGCGCGGTTACTACGAACAGGAGTTCTTCGACTGGATTGCGCCGGTAATTGGCGAAGATTTCAAGGGACAGACCGTGTTCGAAGGAGGATGCGGCAAGGGACGCCACACGGCGATAGTGGCGGGACATGGAGCGAAGGCGATTGTGTCGCTTGATTTGGGAGAGAGTGCGTTTGTGGCATTTGCGCACACGCGGGATTTGCCGAATGCCCATGTGGTCATCGGGGATTTGCTGCATCCGCCGGTGAAGCCAATCTTTGACATGGCGTTTTCCGTTGGAGTTCTGCACCACTTGCCGGATCCCGCGGTGGGGTTCGCGAGTCTGGCTTCGCGCGTGCGGAATGGCGGCCGCGTATTCTTTTGGGTCTATGGTTATGAGGGGAACGAGTGGATTCCGCGATTCATTAATCCGATTCGCACGGCGGTGACTTCGAAATTGCCAGCGGGATTGTTGCGCGTGCTGTGTCTAGTTCCGTCGGCGTTTCTCTGGATCGTGATTAAACTCTTCTACCGTCCCGGTGCAGCTGGGAAAGGGCCAAAGCATTTGCCGTATGGAGATTATTTCGCCGCAATGCACAGCTATCCGTTCGATGAAGTTCATGCGAACGTTTTCGATCAATTGGTGACGCCGGTGGCGTACTACTTGAAGGAAGAGGAAGTGCGGCCGTGGCTGGCCTCAGGATTCAAAGATAAATTGTTGCGCTCGCAACGAGGATATAGCTGGACAGGGCTAGCCGTCGTAGACAGGCACTAAGGTCTTCGCTTACGAGATATTACAATGGATTGCGCGGCGCAGCGACGTATTCGCGATTGAGCTGGTGGCTGCGTTCGAGGAGGTCTGCGTGAATCGAGAACAGTTTTACGCGATTATGGGCGGCGACGGGTCGCTGGACTACGAAGTGTACCTGAGCACGAAGACGCTCCTCTCTTGCCAACTCGATTACGACAAGCTGTGCAATGCGGACGAGATGCAATTCCAAATCGTGCACCAGATCGAAGAGCTGTGGATGAAATTGATGGCGTACACGTTGCTGGATATTGATGAGTACTTGCAGCAGGAGAATACGAACCGTGTGATTACGCTCTTTCGTCGCGTGCATACGGCGCAGAAATTGATGATTCAACAGCTGGCGTTGCTGGAGACGATGTCGCCGAAGGAGTATCAGGAGATTCGCAAGAAATTAGGGAATGGCAGCGGGCAGGAATCGCCCGGGTTTCGCGTGCTGCTGAAGATGTACCAGCCCATCTGGAATTCGTTCAAGGCGAATTATTTGGACAAGCACGGACTTACGATCGAAAAGATCTACGATTCGCAATACAACCACGGTGATGCGTACATGGTGGCGGAAGAGCTGGCGGAATTCGACGAGCTGTTTCAAAAATTTCGTTTCGAGCACATGCAGCTGATTTACAGGACCATTGGTTTTGGCTCTAAGTCGCTCAAGGGGCGGCCGGTGGAGATTCTTGAGGACGGAATGCGGCACAAGTTTTTCCCGGAGCTTTGGGAGATTCGCGGCCAGATGACGGATCGCTGGGGCGCGGAGTATGGAGTCAAGCGGGATTCGCTGGGCGGACACTGACACCCTCCCCCCGGTTTTTGTAAACATTGCTTCTAAAAGACTTAGGCCTTCTGTAAGTGGCTTAGAATCAACACTTGCGGGCATTCTCGTAAGCATTGATTCTAAAGGGCTTGCCCCGGGGCGTTTCGGATACGACTTTGACCGACGGTGGTCTGGGCTGCGACTTGAAAAAGTGGCTAGTCCAAAGAAAAAGCGCCAGCTAAAAGCTGGCGCTACAGTATATCCCAGACGTTAATATACCCCTGAAGTTATAATATTATCAAGAAGAGTTTTTTGGCTGCGCATTAAAAGATAGTGAAATCGAATTTACGAGTTAAAGATGAAACGCTAGCGGGGCGGGGCGAGTTGGCGGTAGTGGCTGCGGAAGAAGATTAACGGCTCACCGGGAAATAGATCGGCGCTTTGAACTTCCCCCAGAAAAATAGTGTGATCGCCGGCGATGTAGGTGGCGACGACCCGGCAGACGATCTGGGCGATGGTGCCTTCGAGAAGCGGGATACCGGCCGGCGTCCAGCGGTAGCGAACGCCGAGCTTCGCTTCCGCCTCCGGAGTCTGCTCAGACTGCGCAAAATAGACGGAGATAGCCTGCTGATGCTCCTTTAAAACATTCACGCCGAAAAAACGGCTTTGTTTGAGAAGAGGGAGGAGATGGCTGCGCTGGTCGACGCAAACGAGAGTCAGGAACGGGTCGAGAGAGACCGATGTGAAAGAGTTGGCAGTCATGCCGTAGGCCTGGCCCGGCGCGCGCGGGGCGGTGATGACGGTAACGCCTGTGGCGAATTGGCCGAGCGCGTGGCGAAAATCCGTTGCAGTGAGTGGAGTGGTTGTCATGTTCGAAGTTTTTGAAGATACCATACTGTGAGGCACACAGGGAAAAGGGCTGCCTCCCAAAGTAGCTGTGAGACTCAGTTTCGGGGAAGCGTTGCACTTCGCTCTGCCTCAAAGTAAACACTACAAACAGAAAAGATAATCGTGTTTTCATTCTTGATGAGAACATTGTCGCCAGGAGTTTCAGTCGTCGCGCCCGTGATATTTGCGGCCGGATGTTGGATGACCACTTGTGTTGCCTTGTCAGCTTTGATACCCAGCTGCTGGAAGGTTACCTGAGAGCTGTTTGTCCCCATGCCAGAATTCTCGTCATGAAACTGTTCTGCAGTGATGGTCGTTATTTCTGCGGCCGGATTCTTCGTAACCCATTTATGCCAGCGAAAGAATCCTGGTGCGTACTCGACCTCAGTGCCAATCAACGTCTTGGCTTCCTTTTCACCCCAGCAAGAGATTGTTGTGGTAGGCAGCTCGCGACGGACAACCCACTTGCCCCACAACTCTCTCGGTATGGTTTGCGGTGGGCTTTCGATGGTTTGCAAAAGGCGAACCATTTCCGGGGCGGCGATGTGCAGGTAATTCGGGGTCAGCAGGCCGAACGTTTCCACTTCATCATACTTGCGCCCGATACCGCTTGATTGCGTTCCGTTGAGCGCCCAGTAGCTCCAGCCCAAGTCGTTTTCTCGCAGGTATTGCACAAACCAGCGGAACCATTGTGCCCGATCCCCGCATTGCAACGTTTGGCATTCCCCGAACTCACCAACCCACAGCGGCACGCCTGGCTCCGTGTGGAGCAAGTAACCTGCGCGCGCGTTGTAGGCTTGCTTCAATTCATCGTAGTTCTGAAATGTATGGCCTGCGATTGCATAGGCGTGCGGCGAATAGACAACGCGATTCGGAATGTTCAGTGTGACAGGTAACTTCGCGAAAGCTGTGAAGTCGGTCGAATATTCCGGTCCTTCCACCACCAGGAGCAACTTGGGATTCGCAGCAAGCACCGCATTCCCGCCGCGCTCCGCTGCCGCGTGCCAGTCCAGCCGGGGATCGTTGCCGCCCCACTGCGCGCCGCTGCGCAGTTCGTTGCGCAGATCGGCGCCGACAACCCAAGGCTGATTCTTGAAACGCTGAACGATCGTCCCCCAATCGGCCAGCCATTTTCCCTCGGGATATTCCGCGTTGTACCAGAGGCCGTTGCCATCATCGTCCTTGCAGCACCAGTCCGCACGGCTAACGTGATTATCAAGAATGACCATGATGTGCGCACGGGCCAGAGCGGTGATTACGGCGTCCATTATTTCCATTGCATGCTTGCCGCGAAATTGTGGATTTGCTTTTACGGCGTAATCGGGCACCACGGGATTGCTCTCCAGCGTTTCATTGGCCCACGGGAGCCTCACCGAATTGACGCCGATTTCGCGGATTTGCGCGATGATCGTGGTAAGCGGCGCGTGGTCCAGCCCGCCGACCACAAATTCCTTCTGGTCGAAGCCGTACCAGTTCACAGAAGTGAGCCGCACCACGTGGCCCGTTGCATCGAGAATCGAATGTCCGCTTGTATGAAGCGGCGGACGAGTCTGCTGCTGACCTAACAAGGCGGTTGGCACGAACGGCAACAACATGACGAGGATAAAACGCGCGGCTCGCATGAGTATGGGCATCATTTTCTCCTGTCTGTTTGCGACCCTTTATTCGCGCTTCATCCGGACATTTCCTAAAGATCCCCGGGGAATTTCGGTAAGACACTCTATTGCACAAAGCTCAAGTCAGCCGGCAGTGTACCGGTGGGGAATGAAGTCGTAAACCAGAAGGTGAAGGCATCTTTTTTAGGTTGGAATCCATTAGAGGACAAGAAGGGCGCGGGCGAGTTTGCGTTTTTGGGCGCGGGTGCGCATCACGGTGGGGAGGATGGCAACTTTCATGCCGAGGGCGCGAATGGCGGATTCCTGCGACGCGTCGCGGCGGTCGATGACGAAGGTGCCGGTGAAATCGGCGTAGAGTTTGGCGACCGCGGAGGCAGAGGAGCCGCAGCCGAGTTGGATGAGCATTTTATCGCTGGGACCTTTTAGGGACTTGCCGCCGACGATGGGGCAGACGGCGATGACACTTTCTTTGCGGGCGCGCAATTGTTCGCGGACGCGAGGCACCGCAAGGATCGGGCCTATGCTGATGAGCGGATTGCTGGGGCAGATGATGACGCGGTCGGCGTCGCAGATGGATTCGAGGACGCCGGGAGCAGCGTGCGCGTGTTTTATCCCAGCGAAGTGGATGCCGCGGACTCCCGGCTCCGTGCGGTGCTTGATGAGATATTCCTGGAAGTGCATATTGCCGTCGCGGGTTTCGATGATGGTGGGGATGGGTTGGTCGGACATGGGCAGGATGCGCGATTTCACGCCTAGAGCGGTGCGGATGGATTCCGCGACTTGCGTAAGCGTTTTGCCGTGGGCAAGCAAATCCGTGCGATGAATGTGCGTGGCGAGATCGCGATCGCCGAGATTGAACCAGATCTCGTGGCCATACCTACCGAGGTGTTTAAGGAAATGAAACGTTTCGCTGCGCATGCCCCAGCCTTTGGTTGGGTCGACGACGCCGGCTAGCGTGTAGGTGACGATGTCGAGGTCGGGAGAAATTTTTAGGCCGTGCAGCACGATATCGTCGCCGGTGTTGACGATCACGGTGAGAGCATGCGGATCCATGCCGCTGTAGAGGCCGAGGAGGAGCTTTGATGCGCCGATGCCACCGGCTAGAGCGGTGACCGAGAGTTTTTTTGTAGGAGACATGGAGGAGTTAAGGATGCCCGGCAGAAGGAGACTCTCGCAAGTGGAAATCTGCGGCCAGGAGCAGAAGACTAAATGGCGAAAATAGGCGCAAAGTTTAGCGGAAAAGATCTTCTTTGGCCGAGCGGATGATGCGCGCAGCGGGATCTTGTACGAAGCGGTATTGATAGCCGCGAATGACAACTACGGGCGTGCCTGCGGATTTGTCCATGAGGAGCCCCGCAGCGGCGGCGAGTTCATCGGCAACGGCGAGGATTGTGGCGCGGAGAAGTTTGCGATGGCGGTCGCGCGTGCCGCGGAGATCGACGAGCGATGGGACACCGGACGCGCCGATGGCCACATTGATCAGACCTAAGCGCCAGGGGCGGCCAAACGTGTCGCTGATGATGACGGCGAGGCGCTTACCGGTTTTCTTGCGCAGAGCGGAGGCAAGCCGGCGGGCGGAACGGTCGGGATTCTTCGGCAGTAGCGTGACGAAATCGCTGCCGCCGACATTCGAATGGTCCACGCCGGCATTGGCGCACACGAAGCCGTGATGCGTCTCGACGATGAGGACGCGATCGGAGCGCACGACGCGCCGAGATTCGCGAAGGACTACCTCGATAAAACGCGGATCGTTCGCAAGCCTTTTTGCCAGGTCTATGGCTTGGGAGGAGGGTTCGAGCTTGGACAGTCGGACGACGCGGCCTTCAACCTTTGAAATAATTTTTTGAGCGACCACCAAAACGTCGCCGTCTTCGAAGGTGATTTTCGCTCGACAAGCAGCATAAGCAATTAGCTTCGGCAGGTTTTGGCCCTTGCGAATTTCCGGGAGACCTGGGAGGACGAAGAGCGAAATCGGTGATGAAGGGGGGGACGCTTGCTTTGGCTTGGGCGGACGTGAAGACTGGTTTGCCATGCTCGGAGGAAGAATCTTACGCGAGATGGCCCGAAGATTTCACATTGCTGAAGTTAAGCAGCGGAAATTAAGTCGCAAAAATAAGGCGGGCGGGGAGCCTGCCGTTTGGCAAGCGCCCCGCCCGGAAGGGGAGGACGAGAAGGACGACTACTTATCCTTCTTGGGAGGCTTGTCTTCCTTTGCAGGTTTTGCCGGTTTCGGAGGATTCTTTTTCTCCGCTTGTTGTTGCTGTTTGAGTTGCGCCTCTTCGGCGTCGTGCTTTTTCTCCAGGTCTTCGAGCTGCTGCTGGTGCTGTTGATTGAGCTTTTGCTGAGCTTGATCGTCAGCAGCCTTTTTGGCTAGAGCTGCGCGATCACTTTGTTGTTGCTGCTCGACTTTTTGGCGCTCCAGATCCTGCTGTGAACGCAGATCCTGGATTTGCTGTTGATGCTTCTGGTCGAGCTGCGGATTTGCGTTGGTCGTGGTGGCCGGTGCAGTAGTGGCCAGTGCGTTCGGCCGCGCTGACGGCGGACGATTGGGATTAGTGACGGCCGGCGTGACCGACTTATTGGCGGCGTTCACCGGCGTAACCGGCTTGTTTGGATTGGGCTGAACGCCTTTGACCTGAATCGCTTGTGGTTTGGCCGGGGGAGCGATCTTGACATTGGCGTGAACTTGAACCGTCGCGGGCTGAAGCTGACGGGCCTCTGACATCGCCAGAGGCTTCCCGCCATTGGCCTGAATCGCTTGCTGTTGCTTGGCAAACGACGGTGGTGGCGGAGGAGGAGTCGTCTTCGCAACCACGGCGCGGGTTTGCAATGCTGCGGGTGGTCGGACTGTCGCGGTGGCGCCAGAGCCAAGAACAGCCTGTCGCGAAGGCGCGACAGCCGGCGTGGTGGCGACAACTGGAGCTGACTCCACTTCACGTGCATTGACGGTGACGGAGTTTCTCGAGACCGATTGAGCGGACGTGAATGCCTGAGGCGTCGTTGCTGATACGGCTCCAGTGACTCGCTGATTGACGTAGGTTACATTGGTCACGGTGGTTTTGTTGATCACCGTGGTGTTGTAATAGTTGTTCACGACGGTGGTGTTGACCGTAGTGTTTGTGATGTTGACGTTGTTCACATAGGCGCGGCTGACGTGATACGACGGGACGTAAACTTCGCGCGGACCGAGCGGGAACCAGCCGACACTAACCCCAGCGGCAAAACCGCCACCGACTCCGATGCCCACGGCGAAATGCGGGCCACCGACCCACGCGACTAGCGCAGGAGCGTAGACGGGCCGAACATAAGGTACGCCGACAACAACCACTGCTGGCCGGGCCGGTACCCAACCCCAAACGCCACCAACAGTTACCCAGCGTCCGTAGTGAAATGGAGCAAAACCCCAAGGCGCATCATCAACCCAGGTGTAACCCCAGGGGGCGATATAGGCCCAATGGCCATAGTGGTAAGGAGCCCAACCGACGACCGCAACGTGCGGGAACCAGATGGTGCCGTAGTCCGGAGTGGCTCGCCATCCGCCGTATTCGTCGAGGTCTTCGTAGCCGATGACATCGTTCGAAACGTAGCGAGCGGAAACAGAATTATCGATGCGGGCATCACGCTCGGCGCACCAGTTGTCAAAATCGTCGGTGGAGTTGTCCCAGCTTTCGACGTCGGCGTCAATCTGATTGGTGCCGTTGAAGGTGCCGACCTCCCGAGGATGGATCGTGTAAGCGGAGCCGCCTCCAGTGACTTCGCCCTGGCCATCGCGGACGATGACGACGGTGGCGTCGCCTGCTTCGTCGACGTTGACTTTGTAATTGCCGGGACGAAGAAGTGTGAAAGCCAGATTAGGAGTGTCGACTTCAAAGGTTTCGTCATCCCCCAAGCGGCGGACGCGGATGTTCAAAGTACCTTCGGTCAATTGAACCTGAGTCATATTGTCGGTCAGGTTTAGGAAAGAGAAGCCGGTGTTGCTGCCGAGGCGGATCGACGCCGACCCAAGATGCAGCTCAGAGAACGAATCGTTGTCGTTCCAGAGCTTATCGCCAGTGGTCAGAGGCCGATTTATGACTGCCGAAACCCAATCTTCAGTTCCAGCAGGCTCGAAGGAAACGTTTCCACGTACAAAGCCAAGACGCGCGACGCGGCCCGGCGGATCGTCATCGTCGGCTGCAGCGCGTTGCGGGATAAGGCAGGCCATGGCCAGCGCGAGACTGAGCAGGCTCACCAAGTGAACGGCGTATCTTTTCATTTGCGGTTTCCTCTCTCCTGAAATGCCGGGACCGGTATTGGTCCCTCGTTGCGTGGAATTGCGTTCTTCAACACCGGATCCTCTGAGTGCTGGTCTCAAGGGATGCGGCCCCATTGCTTAACTTAAACGATAGCATCTCCGTGCAAAAACTAGGGATTGGGCTCAAGAGTTTTGTCGAACTTAGAAATGCCCAATTGGAACTACTTGTTTAACCCGCATGCGCACAGAGAGTTGCGGAGCCGCGTTTTGGATTGGCTGGGGCCCAGGATGGAAAAAGCAAATGGCCCGCCTCGTTTGAGAGGGCGGGCCATATACGAAATGCGGTGATTTTGTTGATTTTAACGATGGCCGTGAGAACCGCCGCCACCGCCATGAGACGCTCCACCACCGCCGCCGTGGGGGGCGCTTCCGCCACCGCTAGCGTGAGCGGCACTGCCGCCGCCGTAGCTGCGGCTAGGAGCAGAGTAGGTGCGGCTGGGCGCAGAATAAGAACGTGTGGGCGCCGGGTTCGAGCGAGCTGGCGCGGAATAACTGCGATTGTTCGCGGGCGCGTTCCCTTGTGGCGTGTAAGAGCGACCGCCGCCTGCATTGGCCCCGCCATTTGCGGAGGCGCCCGAACCAGCCCACGGTGGGCGATTATTCGCGCGCGCTGACATAGTCGAGCTATTGGAAGGGCTGTTGGAGCTGCCGAAGCCCTTGGGGGCCTGGCCATGATCGGTGGTGTTGCCCTGAGCGCTCCATCTGCGCGAGTTGTTTCCGCCCGCGGATGGAGGACGACTCTGCGACAGTTGGTTCTGCCGCGCGTTTGTTCCCGCGTTCCCTGAATGCCCAGTGGTCAGTCTGGTCGTGTTCATGGTGCGGACTGGAATGTGCGAAGCGCCAGCAGCGGGGGCGGTACGCGCCATGACGGAGCGATTCTCGACGGAACTGGGCGGACGGCTGACGTTGCCCCTCGAGTTTGTAGCGCCGAGCGCGCTTTGCCTTGTGGGAGAAACGCCCGCGTTATTCGTTACCTGTGCACCGCGCAGCGAGGCTTCATTGATGTGAGCAGCGCCGCGATTAATGGCTTGGCCGCCGGTGAACGCACTGCGCGACGCGGCAGTCACGGCATGAGTGTTGTGCGCGTAAGCGTAATTAAAATTACCGCTAGAGTGGAAGACGTTTGTGTTGTGGATGTATGTATTGTGAACGTTGATCCGATTCACATATCCGTAGCCCCCGTGATACCAAGGGTGGAACGGTTCGCCAAAGCCCAGTGGGAACCAGCCGACACCGAAGCCGACTCCAAAACCGAAGCCAACGCCTCCGCCAAGGAATCCGACGAACGCCGGACCATAGATCGAGAAGCCAACTCTCGGGCCGGGACACCAGCCCCACCTGCCGCCGATGTATCCCCAGCGTCCATAATGGAATGGAGCGAAACCCCAAGGCGCATAATCCACCCAAGTCCAGCCCCAGGGGCCAATGTAGCTCCAATAGCCGTTGCTGTAGGGAGCCCAGTCGGGTGAAACCTCCGAGGGATACCAAACAGGGCCGTTTGCCCCGTCCTGGCTCCAGGTGCCGTTATTATCGAGGTCTTGGGTGCCAGGCATGTCCTCTGGAACGTAGCGCTTCGAAATGGAATTCTGTTCACCCAGATCGCGTTGGCTCGCCCATTGATCGAGGCCGTCCGCAGGGGGCGCTTGCGGCAAAATTGTGGACTGGACATCATCCGTGCCATTGAAAATACCGCGCTGGCCAGCTTGCAGGTCGTAGGTTTTTCCGCTGGCGGTCACTTGTCCTGCGCCGCGAATGACCGTGATGCCGGTGTTATCTCCGTTCTCGTTGACGTCGATGCGGAACGCGCCAGCTTGCGTGATGGTGAAAGCAAGATTGGGCGTGTCCACTTCATAGGTGTCGCCTTCACGAATTTCTTTGACGCGAAAATTGATGGAGCCTTCCGCGAGGCGCATTTGGGTGATGGTCTGATCGAGATTCAGGAAAGAAAGAGCAGTCATGCTGCCCAAATGGATAGAAACGACGCCAGTTTGTAGCTCGGCGCGGGAATCTTTGTCGGTCCAGATTTTGTCGCCAACGGTCATGGGGCGATTGCGAGCTGCGCTGCCCCAATCACCCGCGCCTCCGGGCTGAAGTGAGACAGAGCCATCCAAATAGCTGATCCGAGCGACGCGAGTTGGCGGATCGTTGGCGTCACTTTGAGTGGATGGATCAGCTGGATCGGCTTGATTCGGCTGATCAGCTTGAGGGGCTGGAGGAGCTTGATCAGGCTGCTGCGCGCGAACCTGTTGAGCTGAAAAAGAGAGAAGACCGATCAGACAGAGAAGCAGGCTAAGCCTTGGCTTGCCGGAAAATTTGGTCTTCAACATGGTTGGTCACCTTATCTGCGGTCCGTACCATTGGTTCCGGCCGATGGGAGTCTACCTACATTATATAGCTCCCTTTGGGTAGAACCCCAAAGTGGAAAAGAAGTTGCTCACGGCGGACCAAACAGCATCGGCGGTGAGCGGCTCCAAGTCAGAGGGCATGCGTATTTAGCTGACCGGTTGAATACACCGAGGCCAGCTATTCGCTAAGTCTCGCCTTTTCAGTATTTTATAAAACAAAGGCTCTCTCGGGCACAATTTTGGGCAGTCGATTCCCTGCCAATCTGCCATCCAGACGAGCGGCGAAGACTGGGCAGGCCACTCGGAGAGGTGTCTAGTTGTGGGCGGCTTGGCCGCCGATTTGGTAGCCGACTCCACGGATTGTGCGGATTAGGGGGCGGTCATAGCCTGAGTCCACCTTACGGCGGAGGTAGTTGATGTAGACATCCACGACATTGGTCATGGTATCGAAATTCAGCTTCCAGACCTGCTCGACAATCGCCGTGCGAGTGACAGCCTGGCCTTCGTGGCGCATCAGGAATTCGAGAAGGGCGAATTCCTTTGGGCTAAGTTCGATGGAGTTACCGCCGCGCTGTACAGCGTGAGCGACGCGATCGATCTCCAGATCGGCGACTTTGAGCACGGCGCGGCCGGGGCGGCTGCCGCGGCGAAGAACGGCGCGGATGCGGGCCGCGAGCTCGGCAAAGGCGAAGGGCTTCGCCAAGGAATCGTCGGCGCCGGCATCGAGCAAGCGGACATGATCTTCCGCGAGGCTCGTCCCGGTGACCATCAGGACGGGCAAATCGGGTTTCTTCGCACGAATGTGGCGGAGAACCTCCAGGCCGCCTTGCGCGGGCAAATTGAGATCCAGGATTACAAAGTCGTACGGCTGGTCGGAAGCAAGACGCTGGGCTTCCCCACCGTCCGAGACCATGTGTACGGAAAATTGTTCCTGCTGCAACCGTTGATGGAGAAACTCCGCCAGCGGCGCGTCATCTTCAGCGACAAGAATGCGCATCGGCAGACACCGGACGATAAATTTGGAAGGGGTAAGAACATACTGAGCGTGAGGCCGAGGTGTGTCAATGGAGGATCGAACAGTGATAGCGCAAAGAGCATCCCCTCGCAGGTCTTTTAACATCGACGAGAGAACGGAAGCAATCAGGCACTCGCGAAAGAGAGCGGCGAGTCAATCTCCGATTATCAGACTACACCGCCGAGCGAACGTCAGGAGTTTTCACATGCTCGGGACGGAAGCCAACTCCGACCAGGCGAGCAGGAATTCGTCGCAAAATCGGCCAGCGGCGCAAAAGCTTCAGGGGCCACGGAAGGGCTAGAGTTTTGGAACTGCCGAGAACTTTCCGAATCACGTTGTTTTGTATAGCGACCTGCAGCCGCTGCGTAGCCCAAGTTGGAAAACTTCTGCGCTGCTGGACCGCCTGAAGTTCGCTTTCGGAGGGGACTTTTCGTAGAAGTATTGAACCGAGTAAATTTGCCGTCGCTACGGCATCCTGAATTGCCAGATTGATTCCGACGCCTCCGATCGGCGACATGGCATGCGCCGCATCACCGATACACAAGAGGCCCGGCCGCGACCATTGCGATAGCCGGTCGATGGTCACCGTAAGAAGACTGACGTCTTTCCAGTCGGCCAACTCTTCCATTCGATCGCGTAAGAATGGCGCGAGCTCAGCGATGTTTTCGCGGAAAGCTGGCAGCCCTGCGCGGCGGATTGCATCGGCCTCGCCTTTGGGGATGACAAAGGCACATTGCCAATAGCTTTCGCGATTGATCATTACGAGAATTTTTCCTCTATCGAAATGGCCCAGCGTTTGACCCGGATCAGTAGGGCGGCGGGTTATGCGCATCCACATCACATCCATGGAGCACCGAGATCGACAACCTCGAGATTCGCGCGTTGACGGACGACGGAGTGGCGTCCGTCAGCGCCAATACTAAGCGGGGCGCGAATTTCCAATGGACCGTCAGAAGTCTTTGCGCGCAGGCCCGCGATATTACCTTGCTCTTGCAAGAGATCTGTCACCTCTGCATTCATCCTCAAATGAAACGCGGGATAGCGGCTGGCCTGCTCTTTAATAAAGTCGAGGAAATCCCATTGCGGCATCAACGCGAGGAACTTGCAATGAGTAGGCAGGTGGGTGAAATCTCCCATCGTGACGGTGTCATTCCCAACCTGGCCGGAAAGCTCGCGTACTTCGTCGTGTGGACGTTTAAGGAACTCGTCCAGAATACCCAGTTCATGCATTAGCTCGAGCGTCGAAGGATGAATCGTATCACCTCGAAAATCACGCAGGAAATCGGCATGCTTTTCGAGTACGAAAACATTCACGCCCATACGGGCAAGAAGCAAGGCCAGCATCATGCCGGCGGGGCCGCCTCCCGCAATGCAGCAGCGTGTTGAAACTGTCTCGATCATTACTGCCCTTTGCTGGCTTCGCTAATCTTTGTCGCTTGCCATGCCACCGCTTGCCACCGGCCATTGCGTCGAAGAAACGTTCCAGTATTGCGGTAATGAGCACTCTCCACTTTACCGACTGCGTGCTCCGTGTGACCCTCCAATCGGAACGCCACAATCACGGTGTCGCCGTACTCGTGAACCGTAATATCTTCCGCCGAATACGTGCTCTTCCCTTCTGATGCTGGGGATGGTTTCCCGAGACTCTGCATGATGTCCGCCTTTGTGATGACTACGCCGGTCGCCCTGGTATAAATCACGTCGTCAGCAAAAAACTTTTCAAATATCGGACGGTCGCCGCTGCCCGCACCGGCCATGAATTCACGGAGTAGCGCAGTGACTTCTGCAGTCGCGGTCCCCTTGGTCTGCGCCCCGGTTCCTGCTATAGCCACCGAGCAAAATACCGCCACGATCATCAAGGCTCTTGCGAGTTTCATTAAATCTCCCCCTCCGCTCACGCTCTCTTCTAGATTTTCGCCAGGCGGATTGTTCCTGATAGGATAGAACGATTCAGGAGCTTTGACGAACATAGATGGAAACTGCCTACATTTGCGACGCCATTCGAACGCCCATCGGCCGGTATGCCGGCACGCTCTCTTCGATTCGCACGGACGATCTGGCGGCGATTCCCATCAAAACCCTCATCGAGCGCAATGCCAAAGTGGATTGGAACGCTCTGGACGACGTCATCTACGGCTGCGCCAACCAAGCAGGAGAAGACAACCGCAACATCGGCCGCATGGCTTTGCTGCTCGCAGGGCTCCCGAAAGAAGTTCCTGGAGTCACGGTAAATCGGCTTTGCGGCTCGAGCATGGACGCTGTAGCTACCGCCGCGCGCGCGATTAAGAGCGGGGAAGCGGATCTAATCATTGCGGGCGGCGTCGAAAGCATGTCCCGCGCCCCCTTCGTAATGGGAAAAGCAGACGCGCCTTTTTCCCGCGCAGCGAAAATCGAAGACACTACTATCGGCTGGCGCTTCATCAATCCGCTGATGAAAGCAAAATACGGAGTCGATTCGATGCCCGAGACCGGTGAGATTGTCGCTGAGGAGTTTCACGTTTCGCGCGAAGATCAAGACGCCTT
Source organism: uncultured Acidobacteriota bacterium (assembly GCA_963833345.1). Classification (GTDB taxonomy): domain Bacteria; phylum Acidobacteriota; class Terriglobia; order Acidiferrales; family UBA7541; genus Acidiferrum. The sequence goes on from CAWHXI010000002.1 coordinate 1,699,282, forward strand.
CGCACTGAGAAGCCAGCAACGTGCCGTGGCCGCGATGCGTAGTGGGCTTCTCGCCCAGGAAATCGTGCCGGTCACGATCCCTCAAAAAAAAGGGGACCCCGTTCTGTTCAGCGCCGATGAACACCCGCGCGCCGATACATCTCTGGCCGCGCTGTCGAAATTGCCCGGTATTGTGAAGGCGGGAGGAACCGTAACAGCGGGGAATGCCTCTGGCGTAAATGATGGCGCTTGCGCCGTTTTGCTGGCTTCGGAATCGGCCGCGAAGCGCCATGGTTTAACTGCCAAAGCGCGCGTCCTCGCCGCCGCTGCAGCGGGCGTCGCGCCGCGCATCATGGGGATGGGACCCGCTCCGGCGTCTCGAAAGGTCTTTGCCAAAACGAATCTCACGATCGGCCAGATGAACGTCATCGAACTCAACGAAGCCTTTGCGTCTCAAGCCCTGGCCGTGCTCCGCGAACTGGGCGTGGCCGACGATGCGAGCCACGTAAATCCCAACGGTGGCGCGATCGCTCTAGGCCATCCGCTTGGCGCGAGCGGCGCTCGTCTTATCACGACCGCGATGTACCAGCTTCTGCGCACCGGCGGAAAGTATGCGCTCTGCACGATGTGCATCGGCGTTGGCCAAGGCATCGCTGTTGTACTTGAACGCGTTTAATTGGTGGGCTCGAGACGTAAATCTACGCGGGATGGCCAGCGCGTAGCCCTTTATCCCTCCTGCAAGCCACCAAGGAAACCGTTTTCATTCCCTGGCAGGAGTGATTACACTCAGCGCATGAACTTGCTCGACCCGTTGTATCGATCTCAAGCCGTTGAAAAGGCTTTCTCGAATCGAGCCACTCTGCAGGCCATGCTCGATTTCGAAGCGGCTCTTGCACGAGCCGAGGCGCGCGCCGGTTTCATTCCGGCCTCGGCAGCCCCTGCCATTGAAGCGAAATGCCGCGCGGAACTTTACGACATGACGGTTCTCGCCCGCGCCGCGGCAAGTGCAGGTAATCTTGCGATTCCGCTGGTGAAACAACTCACGCTGCTCGTCGCCAAAAAAGAGAAAGACGCGGCGCGTTACGTCCATTGGGGCGCAACGAGTCAGGACGCCATCGACACCGGCCGCGTGCTTCAGTTGCGGCAGGCGCTCACTCTGATTTCCTCGGAACTCGATCTGTTCGCCGTCGTTCTCGGCGAATTGGTGCATAAGAATCGAGCAACACTCGTCGTGGCCCGCACCTGGATGCAGCAGGCGCTTCCCACGACATTTGGACTGAAAGCGGCTGGTTGGCTCGACGCTATCGACCGTCATCGCGCGCGTCTGGCGGAAACGCAAGAGCGTTGCCTCGTGCTGCAATTTGGCGGAGCGGTTGGGACGATGGCCGCTCTCGGCGCGCGCGGCTTGGACGTCGCTACTAATCTCGCCAAAGAGTTGCAGCTCCCTTTGCCGGAACTTCCCTGGCACAGTCATCGCGATCGCATGGCGGAAATCGCAACTACTCTTGGGCTTTGCTGCGGAACGCTTGGCAAAATCGCGCGCGACATTTCTCTTCACACACAAACCGAAGTCGGCGAAGTCTTTGAGCCAACGGCAGACGGCCGTGGCGGTTCTTCGACCATGCCTCACAAACGCAATCCCGTTACGTGCGCCGTCGTTTTGTCTGCTGCCGCGCGTGTGCCTTCGCTCGTCAGCACCATGCTTTCCGCGATGGTCCAGGAGCAAGAGCGAGGCCTTGGCGGGTGGCACGCAGAGTGGGAGACTTTGCCCGAGATTGTCCGCTTGACCGCCGGCGCTTTGCATCACTTGACGACCACGGTCTCCGAATTGGAGATCGATCCGGAACGCATGCGTCAAAATCTAGATCTTACTCACGGCTTGATATTTGCCGAGGCGGTCACCATGGCGCTGGCCGAAAAAATGCCGCGCTCCGAAGCTCACGAACTTGTGGACCTTGCTTGCAAACGCGCCCAGAGCTCGCGCCGCGACCTCCGCTCCGTCCTTGCGCAAGACGCCATCATCAAAACGAATCTCTCCGAGGCTGAGCTTGACCGCCTCTTCACCCCTGCTAACTATTTGGGGGTCGCCGACCAGTTCATCGACCGCGTACTGGCGTCGAGCACGGAGCATCGCGACCAGAAAAAACCTCGGAAGAAGTGAGCCTTATGCCCTTCGCGCAATTAGAAGATGCACGCGTCCACTACGATCTCGCTGGTCCTTCGGGGGCACCGGCTCTGGTCTTTTCGAATTCGCTCGGCGCAACTCTCTCGATGTGGGACCCGCAGATGCCCGTATTCGAGAAGCAATTCCGCGTCTTGCGCTACGACACCCGCGGGCACGGCCAGTCTTCCGTCACACCAGGCCCATATACTATCGACCAGTTAGCAGGCGACGTGATCGGTCTACTCGACGAGTTGCAGCTCGATCGCGTTTATTTCTGCGGATTGTCGATGGGCGGCCAAACGGGGATGTGCTTGGCGTTAAGCGCGGCGGACAGGTTCCACAAATTGGTGCTTTGCAACACGGCGGCGAAAATCGGCACTCCGGAAATGTGGAACACGCGCATCGAAGGCGTTCGAAAAGGCGGAATGAAATCCATTTCGAGTGCTGTGATGGAGCGTTGGTTTTCCGCTGACTATCGCGCAAAATCTCCCGATGTTATCGCCTCGACCAAACTCATGCTCGAGGGCACGAATCCCCACGGTTACGTCGCAAACTGCGCCGCCATTCGCGATTTCGACGCGCGCGAGAGCATTGCGGCGATTCACGTCCCAACTCTCGTGATTGCCGGGACACACGACGCCGCGACTACTCCCGCGGACGGCCGCTACCTTGAAGGCCACATCGCGGGCGCGCGTTACGTGGAACTCAACGCTGCTCATCTATCCAATATCGAGAACCGCGATCGCTTTAACACGGAACTCAGCGCCTTCCTGCTTTCCTAGGCGCAGCGGCATCGGCCAAGACTTTCCGTCTATTTGCTTCTCTCTGCAGGAATAATTGCGTGTCACGCTCCTGCGGGTTTGTTATTTTGTTGGCATGCGCTCTTTGATTTGCTTCGCAAGCGCTTGCATCTGTTCCCTGGTGATTTGCCCCTCACCGTCCAGCACAACGATTAAGCGCCCGGAACCTCCATTCTTGAACTCCGCATTCTGGATAGTCACGTGTCCTTGAATGGCCGGGGGAAGCGTAGCGCTCAGGTTTGTTCCTTTTTCCATCGCCGAGAGGATGGATGTCCGAATCTTGTCGCGAATTGCGTCGCCGAGCGTTTCGGAGCGCAACAGCTCGCCGAGTGAACCATCCGCATCGATCTTCCCGACCTCCGGCACGAGGCGCAGTTCCGTATTGTTTTCCTCGATCGCCGGCGTGAGCTTGACCTCGATTACGGCATTTCCGCCGACGAGCCTCTTGCTTTTTTCTTTCCCCAGCACTTTTGCGCACGCCCATCGTTCGTAGTGCAATTGCACAACGGCAAGGCTCGCGGGGGCAACGGGCGTGAGGTCGGCATGCTCGATGATTATCCGCTCTCCGCAAGCATCCTCTTTATCCAATTGGGAACCCAGTAGCGCTGTTATGTTTTGCTGCAGCTCACCAAGGTCGGCGGTCAGCTCAAGCTTGAAGATGCTCGTTTCCGGGTCTTTGGAATGCATTGATATGACCGCCGACGCTGTGATCGTCGCCGACTGCTCTTTGATCTTGAGCGGGATCTTTACCGGAGGAATTTTGAAAGTGACATTCTGACCATGGGCGGGAATGGGACAAGCCCCTATCGCCAGGACCAAGACCAATCCGCCGGCAGTGCAGCCAAAGATCAACCGACTCACTTTCCGCAGAAAGAATGTCTGTGCTAACAGGGCATGATTCTTCAGCAATGGTTTCCTCCGGACCAGTTCTCAAGTTCTATCGCAATCGCTTCGCATCTATAAGGATGCCGTCTGATAGATGAACAAGTTCCCGTTCCAGTTGCTGGGCGCTCTCAGGCCGCCAGCCCAGTCGTTGCTCCGTGTGAAGCCGCTCACGCACGGAGACCCAGTTTCGCCACAGTACGTGCAGATTCCGTGTAACCTTTGCGGTTCTGTTACGTCCAAGCACGTAAAGCTCAATGCAAGGCGTGTCGGCGTTATACCTTCAAAGTATCAGTGTAACGGTTGCAGCGGCCTGCAAGGAGGACTCGGAATTTCCAGCCGAGTTTTACTTTTGAGCAGTCAAGGGGACCGCGAATATGGGTGCTTTTGGCAGAAGCTACCTGCAGGACCGAACTTCGCAACCTCTCTCTACAGAAATCATTGGGTCCACAGAAAATCTACGCCTCAGCCTCATTTCAGACCAACCCGGAGTAGTTGAATTCCTTGGCTCGCCAAGGGTGGTGGTTTCTCTCCATGTCGGAACCTCGGTAGCCGTCGACTGCCGCCGTGGGAGCGAAAGACATCGCGGAACCACGATTCATGGTGATCTGGAAATCATCCCGCCCAATCTCGGTGGCGTCTGGGAACTGAAGGCGCGGGATACGGCTTTGGTGATAGGACTCAAACTTCGCGTCCTCGAACGCATCGTGGAAGAGTCCGGCGGCGATCCAGGTAAATTGCAAGTCTTCAATCGTTTTCAGGCACGCGATCCGCAGATCGAGCACATTGGATGGGCTCTGAAGGCGGAGATGGAAAATGGGTATCCTTCCGGCCGCCCCTACATGGACGCCATGGCCACAGGCCTGGCTGCAAGGATCGTGCGGAATCACAGTTCGTTGGCGCGCACCTCTCGCGCGATAAAAGCCGCGATGCCCGGGCGCACATTAAAAGCTGTGCTGGGCTACATCGAAGACAATCTTGGGAGAGATCTCGGGCTTGGCGAGATCGCTGGCGTGGCCGACTTGAGTGTTTCACATTTTAAAACGCTGTTTCGTAAATCGTTGGGGATGCCGCCGCATCAGTATTTGATTCGCCGACGCGTGGAACGAGCGGCTATGCAATTGCGCCGAGGCAGGATGCCGATTGGCCAAATCGCTCTCGAGAATGGCTTTTGCCACCAGAGCCACCTTGCGCTGCACACGCGTCGAGTGTTGGGACTGACGCCGCAGGAGCTTAGAGACGCTTGATGAAGAATTCTGTCAATAAGACACGGAATGCCTGTGGAGCGTGACTGGAAACACTTTTTTGCGCGTCTGCGTGGGGCAATCGAATGCGGCCAGTCGAACATATTCATTCGTTTTTGCTCGGTCTCATCCGATTTTGAGCAACGTTGGCTTTTTTCGAAGATCATAGTCCCGTGCGTGCTTTGGCATCCGGCGGGAAAAAGAATTGGGCTTTAAGCGGGAAGACTAAGAATTTTTCCGCTCGGGACAGATATGAACGATTTATTGGGGGCCAAAGTCGTTGCAACCGGACTGAAAGATTCACCAGAGGAGACCGAAACTGTGCCCCTGCTGAGCGCCGTTCAGCCTGTGGCGGCCGAAAAAAGCCCCAAAGTCGCGGAATTCCGTCCGCGATCGGAGACGCCGCCGGTGAAACCGATCAAAATCGCCATTAAAACAAAAGGGAAAATTCTCCTCATCCATCCCGAGGACATTCTTGCTGTCGAAGCAGAAGGAAACTACGTATTGCTGCGACGTCCCGCGGAGTCCTATTTGTTGCGTGAGTCCATTTCGACCATGGCGGAGAAACTGCAGGCCTATGGCTTCATTCGCATCCATCGCTCCGTCTTGGTAAATGTATCTTCGGTGGAAGAGATTCACCCTGGAACCAGCGGGGAATATGTGCTGCGCATTGCTGGTGGCAGGGAATACATGGTTTCACGGACTTACAAAAATAATCTGAAGTCTCTCGCTAACTCCTGGATCGGCACGGATTCTTTCCTGGATGAGTGATGCTCGTTGAATTTCTCGAGAAAAGTCCAAGCATTTTCCTCGAGAATTGCCTCCTCTCAAATAATTTCTCTCTCTGATCTGCCGATCTTGTTTTCCCCGGCAGTCGCGACTCTCGGCTAAAATCGCTTGCATTCTCCATTTTTAGAATAAATTTAGTATTTACAGAATCATTTTAGAATCTCTATCCAAATAGTCTTCCCAGTTCCTTGCTTTGAGTGGCGCCAGTCTCCAAGATTTGGAATTCATCGGGTCTCTCATTTATTTGGGATGCTTTAACGGACCGTTGATACGGGCTGTCGAATAAGTGGTGCAAGCTCCTCCTTGCCCGCCTCGAAATGATCCTGGCAGTCTTCACGAATTCATATTTACTTTCGTTCGTGTTCCTCGAAGTTGTTGAAAACAAATTGAAACGTAAAAATTTCTGATTGGTATGACGCTTGCACCTCAATGAGTGACTTAACTGCGGCGCGAGTGCCGCACAATTTCCTAATTCCGGACTTTATTTTATTTCGTTTTACACGCACCCAATTGGAGGATGCTAAATGTTAAGTAAACGATTGTTGTTTGGGTTCGGCTTGTTGCTTTGTCTGTTTGCTCTAGTGCCGTCCGCTCTCTTTTCACAGAGCTCGTCAACCGGCACGGTCGCGGGAACAGTCACGGACCCCTCTGGTGCTGCCGTTGCAGCCGCGACGGTAACTTTGACTGACAAAGCGACAAACGTCCCCCGAACAGCATCGACCAACGAAAACGGCAGGTACATCCTCGTCGATGTGCCCGCCGGCACCTACGATCTCACGGTGAGCAAACAGGGATTTCGTATTTCCAGGCTTAACGACCAGACGGTGAATGTCGGCTCGGCCCTCACTCTCAATGTCTCGTTAGAGATTGGTTCCGTTGCGGAGAGCGTCGAAGTTACGGCGACCAATGCCGAGCTCCAAACCCTGAACGCCACGGTGGGCAACACCATTTCAGGAGTTGCCTTGGACTCGCTCCCCAGCATCAGCCGCGACGCGAGCACCTTCTTCACGCTGCAGCCTGGTGTTGCTCCTGATGGCAGCGTGGCTGGCGTGGCTATGGATCAAAATTCCTTCCAGCTCGATGGCGGACAAAACACCAACGATATGGACGGCAGCATGAACATCTATACGCCGAGTTTTGCCGGTGATGTCACCGGCGGCCTTATCAAGAATGAAGTTACGGGAAACGCGGGCGGTGGGCCCACCGGGGTAATGCCAACTCCGATTGATAGCATTGAAGAATTCAAGGTCAGCACAACGAACCAGACGGCGGACTTTAACAGTTCGGCTGGTTCACAGGTGTCCATGGTAACAAAGCGCGGCACCAGCGCTTGGCATGGCACGGGCTACGAATATTATCTGGACAACAACTGGTCTGCGAACACATTCGATAACAACGCGGCAGGAGTTCCAGTTCCCAGCTATCATTACAGCCGCTTTGGCGGCGCCGTTGGCGGGCCGATCGTTAACAAGGAATTTCTCGGAGGCAAGACCTACTTCTTCGCAAACTACGAAGGTTTCCGCTGGCCCAACTCGGAAACGATTAACAGAAACGTTCCAACAGCTTCCATGCGTCTGGGATTGCTGTTTTTTGGCGGGCAATATTACAACCTGAATCCAACCCCGGTGACCTTTCAGGGCGTTACGTATGCCGGTACAGCTCTTGATCCCAGGGGCATTGGAGTCAATTCCACGGTCCAGCAGATGTGGTCCACAATGCCGATGCCGAATACTGCAGGATGCAATGGGCTTTCCTTTTGTGACAATACACCCGCAGGAGGGAATGTCGGAGTCTTCACCGGCAACATGCAAGTTCCGCAGAGCAGCAATTTTGGTGTCGCTCGCTTGGATCACGACTTTGGAGCCAAGTGGCACTTTATGACCAGCTACCGCTACTATAAATTGACTCGAACAACTGACAGCCAGTACAACATTGCTGGCGGAACACCCGTCTCCTTGTCCGAGCGGCCGCAAGTGCCGTGGTTCTACGTCGCGTCCTTGACGACGAATATCACCACGAACACGACAAACGATTTTCACTATAGCTATCTGCGAAACTTCTGGCAGTGGGGCTCGGGCGGCGACAATCCGCAGATTACTGGATTGGGAGGAGCTCTCGAGCCCTTTGGCGAGGCGAGCGCTGCGGACGGATTTGCACTCACGCCCTACAACGTGGACACGCAGAACACTCGTACTCGCTTCTGGGACGGCAAAGACAACATGATTCGCGATGACGTGAGCGTACTGCACGGCAACCACCTTTTCCAGTTTGGCGGCACCTACCAGCGCAATTGGAACTTTCACGAACGCAGCGACAACGGCGGCGGCATCAACTTTCAACCCGTCTATCAGCTCGGAACCTCCACCGGCGCCGGAATCAACCTAGCGGGCATTATTCCCGCGACGGTCGCCTCCGCAGACCAAACTAACTTTGGACGAGACTACACGGCCGCGCTTGGAATCGTGTCCATCGCTCAAACCGCTTTCACCCGTTCTGGTCCGCAACTGACCTTGAATCCTCCACTCACACCAGCGCAAGACGTCAGCACAATTCCTTACTACAACGTCTATTTCAGCGATTCCTGGCGCATCAAGCCCACCCTCACCGTTACCTACGGTTTGGGCTGGACGCTCGAGATGCCTCCGGTCGAACAACAAGGACGTCAAGTCGAACTCGTGGACCAAGCGGGCCAGCAAATTGACCTCCAGGGATATCTCAATCAACGGCAATCGGCGGCGTTGCAGGGGCAAGTCTACAATCCGGAACTCGGTTTTGCCCTCGTGGGCAACACCGGCGGCGGGCAAAAATACCCCTATGATCCTTTCTATGGCGCGTTCAGCCCTCGCATCGCGGCAGCTTGGAATCCAAACTATAGCGATGGACTCCTGGGTAAGCTGTTGGGCCAAGGCAAGACCGTCATTCGGGGCGGTTACAGCCGAATCTTCGGACGTCTCAACGGCGTAGATCTCGTGCTGGTTCCACTCCTTGGCACTGGTCTCATCCAGCCTGTGCAGTGCATTGGCGCACAGAGCCCGACCGTGGGCATCGCTAACACAACTTGCGCCGGCTCCAACCTTGCTACACCCGCCAATGCTTTTCGTATCGGCACAGATGGCATGACTGCCCCATTACCCACTCCCAGCGCAACCCTTCCTCAACCCGACTTTCCGGGCGTCAACGCCATCGCGGCTGGCGCGGGCGAGGCCTTGGACAAGAATTTCCGCCCCGATCAATCTGATCAGTTCGACCTCACAATTCAGCGTCAGATTAACAGCAAGACGATGATCGAATTCGGCTATATCGGACGAAAGATCAATAACGAATATCAACCCGTCAACATCAACGCGGTGCCTACGATGATGACGCTTGGTGGGCAGAGCTTCGCCAAGGCCTATGCCAACCTGGAACTGCAGTACTGCGGTGGCATTGCGGGCCTTGCTGGCGGCGGTTGCGCTGCTAACGCGGCGGCTGTGACTGCACAACCCTTCTTCGAAGCGGCACTCTCGGGCACCGGGTACTGCACCGGGTTCGCGAGCTGCACCCAGGCTGTCGCTATGAAAGAAGGAGCAGCCGGCACGAAAAATCTCGTCCAACAAAACGTTTGGAACCTGTGGAGCGATTTGGACAACGGCGGATTTAACTTTCCGCGCACTATGCTGAATACTCCAATTAATTGCCCAACAGGAACGGAAATCGGTTGCAGCGGTCAGTTGACTTCTGGCGTCGGAGTGAACGCTAGCCTCGGCTACGGTAACTACAACGCTGGCTTCGTCACTCTTAAAATGTCGGATTGGCATGGTCTGACCTTGCAGCAGAACTTTACCTACAGCAAAGCTCTAGGCACGGTGAGCAACGTTCAGGCGAGCAGCTCGGTTACCGTTGTAGATCCCTACAACATTGGAGCTGGATATGGTCTCCAGCCGTTCGACCGCAAATTCGTATACAACGTATTGGCGGTTTACCAGCCACCATTCTTCAAGGGCCAGCACGGCCTGAAGGGTCGTCTACTCGGGGGATGGTCGTTTGCGCCCATCTTCACGGCTGCCAGCGGCCTGCCGCTCGAAATCAACACAACCAACGGCGACAGCCAGGCATTTGGAGAAGGCGATTCGCAAAATTACTTTGCTGACGAAAACGGCGTGCTCACATGCGCCAACAACTTCGGCAGTTCGCGACACAACAACGTTACAGGGTCCAACGGTGTCGGTACTGCTGGCAACGTCAACATGTTTGCGAATCCTGCAGCCGTGTTTGACTGTGCCCGTAATCCGATTCTGGGCCTGGACGGCGGCGCGGGCGGCGCCGGCGTGCTTCGCGGCATGCCCTTCTGGAACGTTGACTTCCAGGTCAAGAAGAATATCCAGATCAATGAGCGCTTTAGCGCCGAATTCCAATCCATCTTCACCAACGTCTTCAACCATGACCAGCTCGCCGACCCGGTTCTGAATCTTGGGCAGCCCCTAAGTTGGGGTGTTGAGAGCACCCAGGTAAATACGCCGCGGTCGATCGAATTGGGTATTCGTTTCCGCTTCTAACTTTTCCGGTCATTTTTTCACACTAGCCGCAAAAAACGGGGAAGGCCATAGTGGCCTTCCCCGTTTTCTTTTCCCCATTACGATGGGTGGTGTTTCTGCCGCCTGCGCTGCCTCGCTGCAGCGAAGGGGTCGAGCATCGACGTAATAGCATTTTTCTACGGCAGATCTTTGCTCAACCGCTCCAGCACCGCCTTCGGTTCCGTCACCGGCGGATTGTTCAGATACTTTCCAAAAAACACCAGATATCGCTGCCACCTATCCTGAATGTGCCGCGGTTCCACGAACCCATGGTTTTCGCGCGGATAGGTCACGTATTCGACCGGCACATGCCTTTCGTACAGCGCGCGATAAAACTCCTCTGCCTGTGGAATCGGCACACGCGTGTCCGACTGTCCATGCAAAATCATCGTCGGCGTCTTCACGTTTCCTACAAATTTCATCGGTGAATGATCCCAATATTCCTGATAGTTGTCCCACGGCGCTTTCAAGTTAAAAAACACGGTGAGGTACCGGTGAATGTCCGTCTGCGAATACATGGAATAAAGATCGGGCAGCCCCGCTCCCGGTGAAATAGCCTTGAAGCGGTCCGTCTGCGTGTCAATCCACATCGTCATGTAACCGCCATACGACCACCCAAATGCACCGAGGCGGTCCGGATCAGCCCATCCTTTATCCACCACCGCCTGCACGCCGCTCATGTCGTCCTTGAAATCGCCGATTCCCCAATCGTTCTGATTCGCGGACTCAAATTTTTCTCCGCGTCCCGTAGAGCCGCGAAAATTCGGCTGCAGGACCATGTAGCCGTTAGCGGCCATAATCTGCTCCGTCGGACTGAACGAAAGCAGCGAAGCTCCCGTCGGCCCTCCATGCGGATTCAACAAGAAGGGAACTTTGTGCGTTCCATCAAAATCAACCGGCTTGGTCACGATTCCGTCGATCTCCAGCCCGTCCTTGCTGCTCTTCCAGCGAACCACTTCACTCGCTCCCAGCGCGTAATCCGCGAGCCAGGCATTTTGATTTGTGATGTGTTCCAACGAACCAAGACTCAAGTCGCTGCGGAACACATCATCTGGATGCGTCGCGTCACCCCATGTTCCGACCGCGGTCTGCCCATTCGCGCTGATTTCCGCCAGATTGACGACCGATGCCGCGTCGGTGAGAGACCTAACCGTTCCCGCCGCCACGTCTGCCGAAAAAATCTTGTTCGCTTCGTGATCGTCCGCGCTGAAATAAATCGTTTTGCCGTCCTTCGACCAAACTGGTTCCCCCGCATTCAGCTCAAACTTGGCGGTCAGTTTTCGTGGCGAGCCGCCGTTCGCATCGACAACAAATAAATTCACCTGGTACACCACTAGCCCGGAACTACTCAAATAGGCGATCCACTTCCCGTCCGGCGACCATCTTGCCGTCTGCGTGGGATCAGACGTCTCCACCAACTTGCGCTGCTTCCCGCTCGTAACATCCAACACCCAAGCTGTCTGCAACGAAATGTCATCCAACCGCGGCGTCGGATTTGTGGTAAAGGTGACACGCGTTCCATCGGGCGACCAGTGCGCATCGCTGACCGTGAAATCTCCGTTGCTAATCTGCTTCTCTTCATTTGTCGCGATGTTCCACGTCCAAAGCTGCCCCATTTTGAAATCATGATCCACCACGGCAGCATCATCCTTCTGCTTGGTGCGCTTTTCTTCCTCGTCGCTCAACGGGACCGTCGCTATGAGCAGGAGCGCCTTCCCTTCGGGTGAAATCTGAAATCCGCGCACGCCCGATTTATGCTTCGTCACTTGCCAGGGCTCGCCGCCATCGGCGTACATGAACCACACCTGCGCCTTGGCGTCTTTCTCATCTCCTGCATCCATCGTGAACGCGAGCAATTTTCCGTCCGGCGACCACATCACGTTCGAAACGCTCTTCTCGCCCCGCGTAAATTGCCGCGCCGCCGTCGCTGGCCCCGCCGTTGGCACCACCCAAAGCTGCGTCACATTTTTCCACGCTGTATCCTTATCTTTATCCATCACGTTTTCGGCAACGAGATAGGCCACACGCGAACCATCCGGCGAAATCCTCGGCGAGCTAACTCGCGCCACACGCAGCGCTTCCGTTGTGCCAAACAGTTTCTTCCCGTCCTTGCTCCGGGCAGTCGCTGCCTCCTGGCCCGCAGAAGTTTGCCCAGCCCGTGCAGTAAGCGGCGCCAACAAAACCGCGGCGATCAAAAACATGCGCACCCATTTCGTCATTTCGTTCCCCCTCACCGTAAATCTGTTCCGCGTCTGAAACATTCGTTTCACTTCCCACAACGCCGCGAAGTATATTGGCAACCTCCCGCGCACGCAAGGAATTCGCTTTTTTCCCCGGCAACTCTTCGTCGATCCCCCGCACGCTCCGAGGAGCTCATCGGGTGTGCGCGAGGCCACATCCCGCCTGAGCTATCTCCGCTAAATGGGTAGGATTTGTTTTGACTGGGGATAGTACGCAGCGGTACTCGGTCAGATTCAGCCGGAGACAGTTCTCGGTGCGACGAGTCGTTCTCTTACTTATTCTTGGCGCAGAGCGATCACTGGGTCCACACGGCTCGCGCGCCGTGCCGGCACAAAACTCGCAAACAGCGCTGCAAGCACGAGCACAGGAATTGCCATGGCAAATGTCGAAATCTCAATGGGCTGCATGCCCTCTACCAATTGACGCAAGACGCGCCCGGCCGCCAGCGCAGCCGCCATACCAAGGGCAACACCGACGAGAATCATTCCAAGGCTCTGCCGCAGCACCAGCCAAATAACACTATTCGGCCTGGCTCCCAGCGCCATTCGTATGCCGATTTCAGGCACGCGCTGTCCAGTCAGATACGCCAGCACGCCATAGATTCCGATGCACGCCAGCACCAAAGCCAGTCCTGCAAATATGCCAAATAGCAGAAGAAGGAATCGCTGAAGAGCCAGCGAGTCGCTCGCCAACTGCTCCATGGTGTGGACTTCGTAAAGAACTTGGTCACCCGCAACTCCGCGCAGTTCTCGTCGCAGTGATTCGACTTCGCTCAATGGCGCGATATCAGTCCGCACCACAATCGACATCAGCTCAGACCACCGCCGCAGTAACCTATCCGGCAGTTGCACAAATGGATAGTAGAATTGCGCCCTCACTTGCGCTTGATCGTCGCTCGCCAGCCCCCAATGGCGCACATGACCGACCACGCCCACCACGACGAACGGTCCATAGCCCATGTCCGGCATCCAAAGCCGCTTCCCGACCGCGTTTTGTGCGTCGCCAAACGCTTGCTGCGCCAACACTTCATCAATCACGACGACGAGTTCGCTGCCTATGCGATCCTGCTCGGTAAAAAGCCGCCCCTGCCGCAGCGGAATCCCCATGACATTCAAATAATCCGCTGACACGCTCGTCGCCAATGCCTGTGGCTGTTTATTCTCAGGCGGCACATCCGCCGTTGGCCAGTAGCCCATTGCGTTGAAACCTTCGCGCATGGGAAATGTATCGACGAGGGCAACGGACTGAACTCCCGAAACGCGCTGCGCCCGCGCCACAACCTCCTGCCACGCTGCTCGAATCCGCCCCGTATCCGCCAGCACTCCTGGCGAAAGCGCCATGCGAGCCACCAGCACGTTCCGGACGTTCATTCCGGGATCGAGCGACGACAGATGTAGAAGTGTCCGGCCCAGCAATCCCGCAGAAACCAGCAGCACCACCGCTAACCCAAGTTCTGCTGCAACAAAACTGCTGTGCAAACGCCGCGAGCTGCCCACAACGCTCCGCCCGCCCGCGCGCAGCACCTGCTCCAATTCGCGCGCAGGAGCCCGCAGCGCCGGTGCCAACCCAAACAACAGGCCGCTCAACAAAGAAACGCCCAGCGCAAACAGCAACACGCGCCAATCAAGTTGTACTTCTTCTGCCCGCGGCAAAGCTCCCGGCCAGAAGGCCACAAACGGCTGAAAACCAAGTGCGGCAAGACCGACGCCGAGCAAACCACCGGAAAGACCCAGCACCGCGCTCTCGGTAAGACACTGCCGTACCAATCGTCCGCGTCCCGCACCAAGCGCGACGCGCATCGCCAACTCACGCCCCCGCGAGACGGCCCGCGCCAGCAACAAACTCGCAACATTCGTGCAGGCAATCAGAAGCACGAGGCCGACCGCACCCAGCAGCAACCAGAGTGTGGCTCGCACATCCCCCACATCTGGACGAAGTTGACGCACTACAAAACTGCGATCCGCATTCGTATCTCTATATTGCGCAGCCAAGCGGCTCCCCATTAAAGACAATTCTGCCTGCGCCGCGGCCAAAGTTGCGCCCGGCAGAAAGCGCGCCAAGACATGAACCGGATGCGGCCCGCGATTGTGCAAGTATCCTGCAGTGTCTTGTCCCAGCGGCGTATAGACATCCGGCTCGCTGTCGTACAAGCGGAAGCCGGCAGGTGCGATGCCCACGATCGTGTAGCTCTTACCGTCGAGCACTGCCGAAGTCCCGAGCACTTCCACTCTTCCGCCGAAGTGGCGCTGCCAGAAACTGTTGCCAAGGATCATCACGGGTGCTGCGCCCGGACGATCGTCTTCAGGTAAAAAGGCTCTCCCCTGCGCGAGCGCAACCCGCAAAACAGAAAACACCTCGGGAGATATTTCATCGAAGTTCACATATTCCGGCTCCCCTGCCCCGCTAAGCGTGCCTCCATTAAATAAGACGCCGGCAAGCGTCAGCGCATGGGTTTCGTGCTGGAAATCGAGAAAATCAGGGTAGGCGACATTTTGCTCGCCAAAGAGTTTTGCGTTCCATTTGTCTGTATGGCCGTGGACGGCGACCAGCTTGTCGGGTTGCGGATAAGGCAGGGGCCGTAGCAAAACACCGTTGACGACAGTGAACATCACCGTCGAAGCTCCAACGCCCAGCGCCAGTGTCAAAATAGCCACAGCCGCAAATCCGGGGCGTTGCCGCAGCATCCGCATCGCGTAACGAAAGTCCTGCCAAAAATCCTCCAGCCATCGCGTGCCGCGCGCGTCGCGGCACTCTTCCTTGGCCTGCTCCGGTCCGCCGATGCTCATCCGACCACGACGCCGCGCTTCCACGGGGCTCACGCCGCGCGCGATCAATTCATTTGTATGCTGGTCCAGATGGAATTGCAGTTCCTTGTCCAGCTGTTCTTCCATCTCGGGACGGCGCAGAAGCCGTTGCCACCAGTTCATTCCGCACCTCCCTCAGACAATTTCAGAATGAGTGCCACCGCCTCCGTCAACCGTTCCCAGCTAGCCGCCTCGGTTTCAAGCTGCGCGCGGCCCTTTCCCGTCAGCCGGTAAAACTTCGCCTCGCGTCCAGTCTCAGTGTCCTTCCAGTCCGCAGCCAAAAGCCCTCGGTTTTCCAATCGATGCAACGCCGGATAAAGCGACCCTTGCGGCACCTGCACCACATGCCGCGAAACCTGCTCCAGCCTCTGCGCTATCGCGTAGCCGTGCACCGGCCCTAGCGCCACGACTTTCAGAATTAATAGGTCCAGCGTGCCTTGTGGCAAATCCGATTTCGGGTTCAAGGCCCATACCTCCGACTTCTGCATATATATTCTTAGACGTGTAGAAGGTCAAGGTGTTTCACGAACTTGCAAGCTTTTCCCCTACCTTCCAACTGCGGCCTGACCGTCGTCCACCGCGATTGCGCAAAGTACGCCTGGGTGTCAGCGCGAGATGTAGACAGCCGTTTCCCTGCCAAATTTCTGATACATGAAATGTGATTTTTTGGTGAGCACTCTACGTCGGGGGTTGCTATCGTGTCCCGATGACGGCGGCGCCTATGTGTCTCTCAGACCGAGGTCTGTTCTCCGGCTACACGGCAGGCCCTTTCTACGACGAGATGTTCGCCTCGCAGGGCTGCGCCCGTTCCCACTATGCCCGCCTCTTCGAGAAACTCGGCGTCATGGCTCCCACCCAATTCGAAGACCGCCGCAAACACGCCGACCTCAGCTTCCTCCTTCAAGGCATCACCTTCACCGTCTACAGCGACGGCCGCGGCACCGAACGCCTCTTCCCCTTCGACTTAATTCCCCGCATCCTCCCGCAATCCGAATGGGCCCGCATCGAATCCGGCCTAAGCCAGCGGGTAGTAGCCCTGAATCTTTTTCTGCAAGACGTCTATGGCAAGCAGCTGATTATCAAAGATCGCAAAATCCCCGCGTCCCTCGTCTATTCCTGCCGTCACTTCCGCCGCGAAATGATTGGCCTCGAAGTCCCTCACGGCATTTACACCCATGTCTGCGGCATCGACCTGGTTCGCGACTCCGCCACTGGCGAATTTCTGGTCCTTGAAGATAATGTTCGCACTCCAAGCGGCATCTCCTACGTTCTCGAAAACCGCCTCGTCATGACGCGTACATTCCCCGAAGCCTTTCAGGAGCACGAAGTGCTCCCCGTCAATCATTACCCCGCGGAACTTTCCCGTATCCTGCGCACGCTGTCGCCCCGCACTGACCCCGACGCCCAGATCGTCCTGCTAACTCCCGGCATCCACAACAGCGCCTATTTCGAACACAGCTTCCTTGCCCAGCAAATGGGCATCGAACTCGTCGAAGGCCGTGACCTCATTGTCGATGGCGTGGTCGTTTACATGAAAACGATCTACGGTTTAAAACGCGTCGACGTTATCTATCGTCGCGTCGACGACGATTTTCTCGATCCACTCTGTTTCCGGTCAGACTCCATGCTAGGCGTCCCCGGTCTAATGGGCGCCTATCGAGCCGGCAACGTCGCCCTCGCCAACACTCCTGGCAACGGCGTCGCCGATGACAAAGCCATCTACGCCCACGTCCCGACCATGATCCGCTATTACCTGGACCAGGATCCCATTTTGCGCACCGTCGACACCTTTCTCTGCGATCGCTCCGACCATCTCTCCCACGTGCTCTGCAATCTCCACAATTTAGTTGTTAAAAGCGTAGGAGAATCCGGCGGCTACGGCATGCTCATGGGCCCCAGCGCCGCCCGAGCCGAGATTGAAGCTTTCCGCGAAAAAATTCTTGCCGAGCCACGCAACTACATCGCGCAACCGATCGTACCTCTTTCGGTTGTTCCTTCTTATGATTCCACGGCGCAATGCATGGCTGGACGTCACGTCGATCTGCGCCCCTACTGCCTTTACGACGGCCAAAAAGTCACCATCGTCCCTGGCGGCCTGACGCGCGTCGCCCTGCAAGCAGGCTCGCTAGTCGTCAATTCCTCTCAAGGCGGCGGCAGCAAAGACACATGGATCCTCCGGGGAGAGTGCTGAGATGCTCTCACGCATTGCCGATTCCCTTTTCTGGCTGGCTCGCTACATCGGACGGGCGGAAGACACCGCCCGTATTCTCGACGTCACTTTCTACACGTTGCTCGAGCAAATCCAGCAACCACACGGTGTCCGCTGGGATCCTATCCTTTCCATGGCTGGCGAAGAAACTCTCTTCCGCCAACTCTACGCGGAACCGACAGCGCACAACGTCTTCGAGTTCCTGGCATTCAATCCCAACAACCCAAGCTCCATCATGCAGTGCATCACAAAAGCCCGAGAAAATGCTCGAACCATCCGGGACCGCATCTCCCGCGAAATGTGGGAAGACCTCAACGGCCTTTACTTCACGCTCGGCCGTTTCGATCCTCAAGAAGAAACCGCCGCCGGCCCGCACCGTTTCTGCGGCCGCGTCATTTTCGGAAGCCACCGCTTTCACGGCGTCAGCGACGCCACGCTTCCTCATGACGAAGGCTGGGAATTCCTGCGCGTTGGCTGGGCTCTCGAGCGCGCCGAAATGACCGCCCGCCTCATCGACGTGCAGTACCGCAACCTCCTCGCGCTGACTTCCACGGGCGTCACCGCCGACAACCACCAATGGATGGCCGTCCTGAAATCCGTCGGCGCCTACGAGGCCTATCACCGCCAGTATCATTCGCCGATTGAGCCCGCGCGAGTAGCCGAAATGCTCATCCTCAACTCCCAGCACCCTCGTTCCATCCGCTATTGCGTAACGGAAATGCAGGCCGGTCTCCGCGCGATCAGCAACACCGCCCCCGGCTCCTACGCCAACGAAGCCGAGCGCCTCACCGGCAAAGTTCTCGAGCGCCTCCGCTACAGCCGCATCGACGAAATTCTCGACGATGGCCTCCACGAGTACCTCACCGGCTTGATCCACCAGTTCAACACCATCGGCGAAGTCATCGCTCGCACCTACTTCTATTACGCGGCGGTCGCATGAACCGCTTCCACCTGCTCCATGCCACGGAATTCATCTACGATGGCCCCGTTTACGAAAGCTATAACGAAGTCCGCCTCCGCCCCATCCACGACGATCGCCAAAGCTGTCTCTCTTTCCGCCTTATCACCAATCCCGCTTCCCGCGGCTCTTCTTATAAAGATGGCTACGGAAACTGGATTCATGTCACCAGCATCCTTCCGCATCATCGCCGCCTCAGAATCGAAGCCGAATCCGTAGTCCTGGTCCACGAAGCTCCCGCGCCAGAGCCGGGCAGCATGCAGCTAAGCGAACTCGACGCCATCCGCCCCGAACTTTTCGAAGAGCATTTTGACTGGCTCGCTCCCAGCGCCTATGTTCCTTATCTCCCCGAGCTAGCCGAAATTTCCAAAGCCGCCGAAGCCTCCTGCGATGGCACAGTCGCCGGCTTTGCACAGAGCGCCTCCGACTTCATCCACGAAAATTTTGTCTATATGAAGGGCGCCACGCACGTGAACTCCTCTGTCCGCGATTCACTGGCGTTACGCGCAGGCGTCTGCCAGGATTTCGCTCATCTTCTGCTGGGGGTTGTCCGCATGCGCGGCTTGCCAGCCCGCTATGTTTCCGGTTATCTGGTCAGTGGCAGCGCCGGCCCCGGCGCCAAACAAGAAGAAGTTATCGGTGGCCAAGCCTCGCATGCCTGGGCCGAGGTTTTCCTACCAAGCGGAGGCTGGTTCGGCTTCGATCCCACGCTCGGTAAGCTCATCGAGCTTCGCCACATTCGCGTCGCCTACGGGCGCGACTACGGCGACGTGCCGCCGGTCCGTGGCGTATATAAAGGTCGCGCCGGCCAAAGCTTGTCCGTCGACGTCCGCTTCCGTCCCGCCCTGGACGACTCCGGCCACGAACAAATCGCCGAGCCCAAATCTGAATCCGACGACTCGCAAGACGCGGTCCCCGAGCGCCAGCAACAGCACAGCCAGCAATAATCCCGCTTCATTGCCCCAATTCATAGTTTCATCAGGCGCGCGGGACGCAATGAATTGACTTTGCGGGAAAAAGTACTTGACAACAGGAAGTCCTGCGGTATCCTAACCCTATCCGTCGAGCCTTATCCGCCTAATCCAGAAACGGAGGCGAAACATGGAAGCTGCACATCAAACTCCATCCCAATCGCTGACCAATTCCCCATCCGGCCCGTTCCGCCCAATCCTCTCCGACGCCATTCACTTCTGGGAGATACGCCGCATCTTTTACAACTTAGCCCTTGTCGCCGCTTCTCTCGTTTGGCTGATTGCCACTTGGCCCCATTTCCGCCCCGCATTCGACCTAATCTATCTTCCCCCCATCGCCGTCCTGACGTTACTCGCCAACGCCTGCTACTGCGCTGCCTACCTGGTCGACATTCCCATGCAGCGCTCCAACCTCAGCGCCGCCTGGAAGCGTTACCGCTGGATCCTCTGGGTAGCCGGAACTCTCTTCGCCCTGCTCCTAGCAAATTACTGGATCGCCGACGAAATCTATCCCGACTTTCACTGATCCAAACTCAAGCTCCGCTCAATTGTTCGGAATGTCTTTACAATTCCGCCAAGAAGTTAGTCCCGCAAAACCGGGGTTGAAAAGTTTCCAGGCTGCTCTCACCGCGACGGTGTAATGCTACTTGCCGACTACCAGAATCGTAAAAGTATCCGGCACCATCGTCCCTCGCGCCGGCCGTTCTCCCGGTGCCGGCGGAGGTGGCGGAGTAAACTCCGCGCCAATCAGCAAGATGTGTCCGGTCTTCCCATCCAACGTCAGCGTCTTCGCGCTCTGCATCGTCTGCACCGTCTGCTCCACCACAAAGCTGGTCGGACTATTTTCCTTAATCACCGTCAAGGTCCCGTCGCGCTGCGAGCTAAACGCTTCCATCGTGTCCGGATTAAACACCGCTCCATCCACGCCGTTCCCGATCGGCAAGCTGGTTATAATTTTCCCGTCGACTGAACTTAGTATCACCATCGCTTGCGGCTCATGGCACGCCGCAAACAGAACGTGATTCTTCACATCAAATGCCAGCCCGCCCGGCCCGCCACACTTCCCCGCCAAATCATAATGCGCGGTCACGGTCATGGTCTTCGCGTCCACCACCGCGATGTTGTCCTTGTCCTCGATGTCCACATATAAATGACCAGCCCCGTCCGTCACCGCCTGCTCTGGCGCTCCGCCTAAATCAATCGTGCCGGCGATCGAGCCATCCGCCGCATTAATTACCGTCGCATTCGGCGCCCGATGACTGAACACGTACACTCGCGCATTAAACGGATCAAACAAAATCCCGTCCGGCCCGCCATCCACATCAATCGACTTGATCGTCGCCAGCGTCTTCGTATCCCACATCACCACCGGCTTGCTGCTCCCAAACCCATGTCCCGACTTCGGGTCCACCGCCGCGCCGCGCGCATTGGCGTTCGCAATCGTTCCGACCGATGCCAGCGTATCCAAATCAAACACGGTTATCCGCGCTCCTGTCTGCCCCGTTCTCGGTATGTACAATCGGCGCCCCGCGTCGTCCGCGTATACGTAGTCGAATCCGCCGTCCCCTCCCACTTTCGCCGTCTTCAATATCTTGTAAGGCCCCGCCGGAGCCTGCTGCCCAAATCCAAAACCCGCAAACATCAACATCGCCATTGTCATCACCGCTGTCGCAAAAACTCTTCGCATAACATTCCTCCTCAGCGCTCTATTATCCTTGGAGCTTACCCAGTCGCGCCGAAGTATACACCTCGCAACCTGTCTGCCAGTTAAACGCAATCGTCTCCACTCTAACCGATCCACTCTCCGTACTCTTTGTTCCGCGACGCTACCCCGATTCCGCCAAGGTTATAGCAATGGGTAAGTCTATGGGATGCCCGGTAGAAAGGGGAAATCCCGATGGCCGACCAGAGAGAAGCACAAAGGACATTTGCAGCGAGATGGTTCGAAGAAGTGTGGAATAAGTCGAGACGCGAAGCCATCGACGAAATGTTTCCCGAGGAAGCTGTCCTTCATGATGGTAGCGCCAAATATCGTGGCCCAGCTGAGTTCAAGCTTTTCTACGATGCTCTTCGCGCGCAATTGTCGGACGTTCGGGTGACCCCACTCGAAACCATCTCCGAAGGCGACATGGTCTGCACGCGCTGGTCATCCACAGCAATACATTCCAGCACGGGCAGAGGTCTGGTAGTCACCGGCATCAGCATTCTCCGCTTCGAGGATGGCCGCCTCGTGGAAGCCTGGCAAAATTGGGATCAGCATGGCATGCTGCAACAGCTCGAAGACGTCGCCCCCAAATCGTTCTTCCAAACCGCGGGATAAACAGCTAGCCGTGCAGCCAAATAGCGCCGACCAATATCTCGCGATTTCCCGCTCCTTACGCTTGGCATTACTTCAGGAGGAATTCGCCTACCTGCGGCGAGCGGCTCGCTTGGTGGACGACACTGCACGGCTCAAACCACGCCTGGTAGCCTTCGCAACCTTGCTTCTTTTCAGACTTGCGGCAGCGGCTTTTCGCGTCTTGCGTACCGCTGATTTGCTTCTCCGCGCAAGCCTCTTGCCTTCCCGTTCCACAATATGGACCGCGCTGCTTCGGGCCAGAACCTTTTGCGCTGCATTGGCTTTCGCGGCGATGGTGCCCAGCGCTGTCCCGATCGACTCCGCCAAATTAGTCAAGAGAGCTGCATCCTTCTTGTGTCTACGTGCGTGTGTTTTCATTGCTGGCTCCTTTTTATTCTCGAAATGCCTTGCCTTGCCGCTCATGGGGCGGCTTGTGCTCCAGGTTTGCTGACACCTAATCTTGCAGGCTCTAGGCTCTCTTGGCCTGGTTGTACGCGCTATCGCCGGCCTCAATCGCTTCCTGCACCTGGTCCTTTGCCAGACCCACAACTCTTTGTGCTCGCCGCTTCAAATCTCTGCCAGTGCTGCGGACTTGATTGACGCCGTCATTCACCCCGTCGGCAATATCGCCTCGCAATTCCTCGCCAGACTTCGGCGCAAAGAGCAAAGCAAGCGCCGCGCCTATTCCCGCACCCACTGCAAAAGTTGCTATCGCTCCTGGAATCTGTTTTCTGTTCATCGTCAGTCCCTTTCCGCAGTTATTCTTCACTTCTCGACAATTACTCTTAGAAAAAAGGAGGAAGTCGTGGCTCGACTTCCTCCAGGTTTGATCACTGCGAAGTCCGCGCAGCCTTAGCGTCGCGATCCACAGAAGCTTCTCCGGTCGAAGTAACATCTTCCGCGCCCGTGGCTTTCAGAACTTCCTTGGCGCGCTTGATTTCGTCCGACGTGTCGCAATGCGCGGAGAGGAGAATTCCACCCCGCTGCAATCGGCCTTCGTAACGCTTTGCTTCGAATTCAGGAATTCCCGAGCCGATTAAAGCGCCGGTAACCCCTCCTACTGCTCCGCCAACGCCCAGCCCAGCAAGTCCTGCCATGATCGGGCCTGCGGCGATGAAAGGCCCGAGGCCAGGGATCGCCAACAAGCCGACACCTGCCAGCACGCCAAGTGTGCCGCCAATCACTCCTCCTGCTGTAACGCCTGCTGTCGCACCTTCAGGCGCTTTCGTAGCTTTTTCTGTTCCCATCTCCTTCGTTCCGGCAAGATTCTCCGGCAATAGGACTGAAATATCTGGAGAAGGGAAGCCTGCTCTCACAAGCGCGTCGACGGCATTTTCAACGCCCACGCGAGTCGAGTAAATTCCAAATACTCCTACTTTTTTTCCTGACATTTGTATTTCTCCTTTTCGATTCAACTCTTACATTCAAGGACTGTCTGCTACCGCCCCATTATTTCGGCGGCACAATTTCAAGCTGATCGGTTACATTCCCTTGTCCGGCCACGGCGACGGCTTTAGCTTCGATGTTGTTCTTCTCGTCCTCAGACCGCACCGGTCCCCGGAGAGTCACTTTGCCGTCTTGTGAAATGATTTTGATGTTGTGCGCATACGTTGAGAGCGTGGTGTCCTCATGGATCGCCTTTCGAATCTTCTGCGTCAGGGCGCGGTCCGCCGGATTCATCTTCTGTTGGTCCGCGGTTGGGTTGGTCTGGTCCTTATTTTGTTTTGTGTTGTCCGGGGGCGTTTGCGGGTCTTGCTTTCCCGGGGTTGGCATTGCCATCAGGGACGTGCAAAAAACCAGCGAACCCAGCGGCAAGAGCAATCTCGATACTTTAATCAAACTTCCATTCATTTCTGTTCCTCCTTTTGAGTTGTGTTACTGCTGTTCCTCAAGAGCGTAATTATGCTCGGGCGGTCTTAGCCTTCCTCGGCCGGCTGTTTCCTTCTTCCGATGCCTGGGAGCCGACGGCCTCCAGGTTGATGCTTTCCGCCAGTTGCGTGAGCTTCTCGTCTGTCTCTTTTTCTTCCTCAAGCGTCTCCCTCAAAAGCGACACAGCCTCGTCTTCTCGGAGGAGCTTCGCGTACGTGCTAACGCACCCATACCCGGCGATTTCGTAGTGCTCCACGCGCTGGGCAGCCGAGATAAGCCCAGCATCTAATTCTTCCGGCGCTGGATCTTCCTCGATCATTTCTCCGCCTTCTTTGATGAGGCCCTCCATGCCCTTACATTTCTTCCCCTTCGGGCTTTCTCCGAGCGCCTTGAAGATTTCTTCGAGCCGTGAAACGTGGCCCTTCGTCTGTTCGAGATGCTCTTCAAAACCCGCGCGCAAATCTTCCGAAGTCGCGGCTTTGATCATCTTGGGCAACGCTTTCACCATTTGGTTCTCCGCGCTGTACAAATCCTTCAATTCTTCCACGTAAAGATGCTTCAACCGGTTCGATTCCATGTGAATCTCCTGACGGGCCCAACTTCGCCTGGTCTCCGTAATCTCTAGTGCAAACGTTTGTCACACCATCCACCTTCCATAAACAACTTCCAGCCTTGAGCCGCCATAAGTGGAAACGGGTAGGGAGTAACAATTAAATCGTGTAGCCGTCTAAAGGTGCCCAGCCGCGAAGGCAAAGGCCTGAGTCAAGACGCGAAAACGCTTCGGGGGGACACTAAACTAATGTCATCTCCGCCGGGCGTGGCTCGCATTTTCTTCAGCTTGATGGAATTACCCGCCTGCTGACAGGCGACCAATTGAGCGCCGTCTCTTTGGCAAGACGGACGAGAAGAGCTGCAATCTCTTTTTGCTTACGCTTAGGGGAATGGCAAACCGCTAGCAAGACTCCCCTTCACCTTTGGCCATTGCGGCCACGATCCCGACCCCGGCAAGCTTTATAGTTTAATCTGCAAACGGCCCACCGGTGATGGGGCCTGGCACCAATGGAACAAGCTTGTTGTGACATCCAATACATTCAACCGAATTGTCCTTGGGGTCACCTATCAAACCAACGTGCAGAATCATCTTCTGACCACACCGCGGACACTCAATCAACATGCTGACATGTGCTTTCCGTTCGATTGGATTCGAACCTAACTCAGACATCTCAACCTCCGCAGCTTTTATCTCGTTATGTACAAGCGCTTGAACAATCGCAACTCAAGGGCTCGTTGCATATCGCTTTTGAGTGAAAAAGGATGTTCGGCACATACCAAGGAAAGACAATGCCGAGGCAAGCGGGTGAGTCATTCTGCGTCCACCCGTTCTGGCTTGATCACAACCTTAGTTCCCGTCTTTTGGTCCATTAGGAGGTATTCCCCCGGGGAACTCACGGGTAATTCGTGGATCCGTCTTTTGGCATAATCGAGACTTTCCGCTGATTCTAGCCACCGCACACCTGCTCGGTCTAATTGGAAAATGTCAAACGGCGTACTCATCCTCTTTCACTCCACCCGTTGGCCGTCATTGCCTCCAAGACGTCAGCTTCCGTATCCTTTGTCTTGGTTCCCAGGACCTCTTCGCCGGTATTTGTTTTTTCCTGCAGCGCGTTTTCTTCAACAATCTTTTTGATCGCTTCCAGCGGTACCTGCTCGAAATGTGTTTTTCTTTTAGGGGTCACAATCGCTCCTTCAAACCACTAAAAGCTAACAGCCCGCAATTCGTACGGGTCATATCTTTAAAACTTTTTTGAGCACCGTCCTTTCACTTAATCCACCCGAATGCGCTCGGTTAGCAAAACAAACCGAAGCGCTCTCGTACGGTATCCGCCCCCTCCCAGCTTGCGCTTTTACGCCTCGTATGTTTTACTTGCAGGACTTGCTACGATGAGATACGATAACGCTACGATTGTTTAGCGTTATTTTTCCTCGGAGGACGGCATGGCCATGTCTCAAAGCAAAAAGGCTCCGATGCATTTCAAGACCATGGTGCAATCCGACGTGCCGCAAGGCCGCAATGGAAAGCACAAATCGATTATCACGATCATCCTTAAGGATCTTGATGGGTTGAAAGCTGGGGCAGCCATTAAAGTTCCTCTTGCGGAGTTGGCGGAATCAAAAGAAAAAGTTCGTTCTGCCCTGAATCGCGCCACTCGTAAGGCGGGTCGCAAGGTTGCAACCGCCACCGACGCCAACTTTCTATACGTCTGGAACGTGAGCGAGTAGCGAAAAACCATCGGCCCATGGAACATCCCTAACTCGCCGAAACGGTTTTGATTTTGTCTTTTTTCTAGCGTGCCCTTCGATTAGAACGAAGGCCTTAACAAGAGACACTTTTTCGCACGCAAGATCAGTTATTTACCTTCGACGTGAGTCAGAACCTACTTCCGCCCTCGACTTCCCTTCTCCCCATTCGAATCCGCCCCTCTCGTTAGAATGAATCATTCAGTAATATATAACACTATTGAACAATAGTGATTAACCTGCTACCGTCCTCTTCCAGGCCGGCTTCTTGTCAGGCTACAGTTATTCGGCGATGAGCAAGTGATTTAACGCCGTAAGCGTGGCCTTCTAAGAACGTTGCCAGCTCACATGCATCGAAGAATCGACGAGCCGGGTCGAGATATTCCATGGTGATTGAGGGAGTCCTTCGGGGACCCTGCGGCGCTCATCGTAGCAAATCTTTACTGCGGCGCAGGATATTAACGCTGAAAGGTAATTGTGAGCGGGAATCGGACGGTTACTGGCTTTCCGTCCGATTTGGGTGCCGTCGTCTTCCAGTGTTTCGAAGCATCTTTTACTTTTTTGAAGAAGTCCTTGTCTGCGTCGCCTTCTTTGTCAATTTTCACGTTCCCGCTGGGCTCGACCGTAACCATCACCGTGAAGGAGTACGGCAGCTTCCCCGGCTTGTTTGCAACATCCGGGAAATCCACCATCGGTGTTCCAACCCACTCCAGCGGCGCGCTCGCATCCAACTTCGCGCAAGAGACAGAACCGCTAACGGATGGTGCCTCCGCGGCACCCCGACCCGGTCCGCAGGAAAGCGCGGGCAATACAAGTTTTCCCGCGGTCTGTGTCAATGCTTGAATCGCGTTGGGGATAGTTGTCTTCACGTAAAGCGCTGCCTGATCGCGGAAGATCCCGCTGCCGTTGGCTATTTTCTGAAATTCCTGACTCACGCCGTGGCTCAATGTCTCGACGTCTTTCCGCTGCTTGGCTTGCTCAAAATGTTGCTGGGCGGTTTCGAAAGCCGCCTTGTCGCCGTTCTTCTCCGCCGCTTTGCTGTAGGCGTCCGCAAGATGCTTGTCCAGCTCGCGCGTGGGGGCAGCCATGGCAGGATCTTCGGCGCGCCCTTCAAATACGTGCAGCTCGTCTTGCACACGCTGGATGGCTGCCGTATCGCTCTTGGTTTCCGCGGCTTGCGCATTGTTTTTAATCTGATCGAACTGTTGCTGCTCGGCGGCGTGCAATTCCTTCAGCAGTGTTTCGTGAGTCTTGGTCCATTGCTGGGCTGAATCCGCCTGGGCCTTGGCCGCGCGGAAGGAGCTCGCCTTCAGGTTGTCTTCGAAGGTGCTCACGGTTTGCAGCGCTTTCTCAACTACAGGCAGCTGCTTCTTCGCATCGGCGCTCTGGGCTCCCTTGCGGTCTATTACCTCTTGCAACAGTTCCTTCGCCTCCGACCAGCGTTCGTCTTTCAGGTCGTGCACGGCCGTGTCGTAGGTCTTCTGGTCGGTCCCCGATTGCCGTATTTTGCCCAGGTAGTTTTCCGCCTGCGGCTTAAGGGTAGAGCCGGCGACGTTTAGATCCACAACCGCGCGAAACTCCTTGCGCGCCTTCTCAAAGTCTTTCGCCTGGTAGAGCGTCATGCCCTGGTCAAAGTGATCCTGCTCTTGCTTATGGACGTCGGTCGCGCTCAAAGCCGTTTTCGCCGTTTCCAGTTCCCGGGTGGCGTCGTCGAAGCGCCACAAATTCATTTGAATCACGTCCTGAAAAGCTTCCTGAGCACCCGCATAGTCTTTCTTGTCCTTCAGCAAAGCCTCGGCGTCGTCAAATCGTTTTTGTTCATCCGCTCGCTTCTGATCAATCTGACTAACCTGCTGCGCAGCTTCGTTCTGCAGCGGGCCCTTGTTTTTGGCGAGCCCTTGCCAAATCTGTTCGGACTGATCAAACTGCCGGTTCTGCCAAAGCTCTGCGGCTTGTTGCTTCAACTTCAAATCACTGTCCGACGGAGTTCCCCCATTTGTCTTGTGCGGCCAAAGCGCCACGGCGAGAAGCACTACCACCACAAGGCCGATACCTGCGAGCACAGGCGGCCGCCGCAGGATTGGCAGAACTTGCGCCATAACATCGCCGCCAGGTTTGGGCTTAGGTGCAGTAACTCGCGGCGCAGCCGCCGCCACGCTCCCACTCGGGCGCGGCTCCACTGGCACGCCAGTCGCTCCAACGGCCTGCCGCACAGCAGGGCCTGCAATCACGGTCGCATCAGGGGCAGGAGCTTCCGTTCTTCGAGAGCCAGTTTCTTTGCCTACGGAATCCGTGCGCTTTGGAACCGCTCCATCTTTTCGTGCCCCCGGCTTCTCTCCCGCACCAATAACTTTTGTAGCGGAAAATCCCGCCGCGGGGATATTTTGCGCGGATTCGCTTACCTGCGTCCGATCACTAGCCGGAGACGCCGGCTTGGCAGCGGCAGGCTTGTCCTTTTTCGCGGTACCCGCCGGCTTTTGCACAACTGTCTTCGCAGCCGAATACATCTGCGTCGCTGCCGGTTGTTGCCCGCTGGCAAGATTCGTAATTTTTCCTTTAAGCTCTTGCATCCGCGGATCGGAGGCCTGAAATATCTGCGTGGCCATCACTTCGTTGAACATCTGCGTGGCGCCGGCGTGATCGCCTTTGTTCACCAGTGCTTGCACCGCGCTGACTTTTTTCTCTGCTTCGTCTTTCTTTTTCCGCTTTTCTTCCGCGCCCTGCAACAATTGCGTGACATTGGGGTCCGCGCCCATGGACTCCATGGTCTGCTGGGCCAAATCGATGGCGTCCGTGATCTTGTCTTGATTGATCTTGCTGTTGATTTCGCGGACTCGCCGCTGCATCTCGTTGCGGGCTCTCTCGCGGTCGTCCTGCTCTTTCTTCAAGGCCTCCGCTTCTGTAGCCAGTTTGCGGAAAGCATCTTGCTTCGGGAATTCCTCAATCGCCAGCCGCGCGGTGTCCAGAGCCTCGCCGTAGCGCTCGCACATCAGGAAGCCTTGGATCTGTTTTTCTCGCTCTTCTTCCTTCCGCTTCTGTTCTTGTTGCGCCACTTCTCCGCTCGCGTAATTCACCAATTCTTTTAGTTCGTACTCTTGCGGATACTCCTGCAAGAGCGGTTCACCCTTGGCCACCACCTGCTTGAACTTGCCTGCTCCCAGCAGGCCGCGCAAGGCTGTTACTTCCGAATCCAACCGTTTTTGTCGTTTCTGTTCCTGTTCTTCCTGCAAAGCCAGGTTTTGCAGATTCTTTACGGCCGTGTCCTGCGGGTGTTCTGCGACCAAAACATCCAATATTTTTCGCGCCTCGGCAAAATTCTGCTGTCCCAGCAGCCGGCGCACTTCCGCCATCTGGCGCTGTTTCTGCAGTTCCGCCTGGTCCGTCCTCGCTGATTCCTGCAGTTTTTTCAGTTCCGGGTCATTCGGAAATTCCTGCAAAGCTGCCGCTATGACGGTGAGGCACTCGTCATAATTTAGTTCGGTCCAAAGCGTTCGCGCCCGGTGCAGGATTTCGCCTAACTTCTTTCGCTTTTCCCGTCGACCCCGCTCTTCTTCGATCTGTTTCTTGAGCTCGTGCACCTGGAGGTTGGACTCGTCTAGCTCAACCGCCTGTCCCAATGCCGCCGCCGCCTCGGTCAACGCCCCTTCGGCCAATCGCTGCTTGGTCAACTTCAGTTTCTGTTCTAACTGCTGCGCTTTCGCGACTGCCGCTTCCACTTCCGCCAGCAGTTTGTGCGCAGGCTCATGCTTCGAATCGAGACCCAGCGCCGCTTGTGCTTCCGCTTTGGCCTCGCGCAGTTGACCCGCTTTCAAATACCCTTCGCCGCGGCTCAAGTGTTCCTGCAGCCTCGGTTGAATCTCTGACCGCCGAAGCTCTACGGACACTTTCTCCAACATGCTCTTGGCTTGTGAGTTCCCTACGTCGATGTGCAGGGCTTTGCGGAGGAGCGCATGTGCGCGCTGCAAGTCTTTCGCCACCACCAACTCTTGGCAATCCGCGAGCAATCCCGAAACGGTGGCCTGCTGCGCGGCTTTCCAGATAGGCTCGATCGCGTGGAGCAAGTCCTCCATCGACTGGAAGCGATCGTCGCTCTTCTTCTCCAGCATTTTGCCGACGATCTGCGCCAATTCTTCGGTGCACTCCGGCGACTGCGCCATGAGATCTTCGGGATTCTCATAGATGATGTGGAACATCAGCTCGGCTTCGCTGTCACCCGTGAAGGGCCTCTTGTACGCCAGCAGTTCGTAGAGTGACACGCCCACAGCCCAAATGTCGGACCGCGCGTCCGCCCTCTCGCCTTTGTACAATTGCGGCGACATATACGCGCGCGACCCGATCATCATGTTCGGCTGTGTCATCGACATGTCCGTGAGCCGCGCGATGCCGAAGTCCACCACTTTTACGACGCCTTCTTTGGTGACCATGATGTTCGCCGGCTTGACGTCGCGATGCACCACGTTGTGCTGGTGCGCATACGCGAGCGCGTCGCAAACGCGCACAATGTATCCAAGCTTGACGGACAGAGGAAGTACCGGGCGCTGCTCGATGATCCGATCCAGGCTCTCCCCTTCGAGATACTCCATGGCGATGAACGGGGTATTTTTCTCGTGCCCCAATTCGTAAATAGTCACGATGTTAGGATGTTGGAGAGCGCCCGCAGAACGCGCTTCCTGATAAAAACGGTCCAGGAGATTCGATTGTGCGCTGGGGCCACCGGTGATGGTCTTTAGGGCAACTAAACGGTCAATCAGCGGATCACGGGCTTTGTAGACCGCGCCCATAGCTCCGCGGCCGATCTCGGCGATAATCTCGTATTTGCCTAAAAGCTGCACACCTACACCCCTGTCGGCATGATGGTAACAAAACTAGGGCCAAACCACTCGTCCCGTAAGAGTACGAATGCCCTATTTTGCAGGTACTGAGAGGTATTCCTAAATCGCCTCCAATTTAAGGCTGCCCCATCCCGTAAAGCATTGAAAACAGGACAGAAAATGCCTAATGGAGAGGATTCTGAGGCCGCAGGAATTCGTCGCCCGGGTAACAGCGTCTGAAAATGCAGGTGAATTTTCGAGCCCATGAAAACCTCTGAGCACCGCGGGGGACGCCCCATTGATTCCGAAATTGTCACAGCTTTTTCACACTGGGCTAGGGTCAATATGATCCGCAATCTACCTAATATTACAAGGGATTGGACGGAATTTGTCAGGTTGCTGTGTTGGCCTTTGCCACAAGCAAAATAGCCAGCAAGTAGAAAAGGAACATCAGCGCCAGATAGGTCTTGGCCTGAGGCTTCGCTCCCTGAAATTCCTTCCACGCCAGCACTCCCCATAACGCCGCGACCATCGGCGCCGATTGCCCGATGGCATACGAAATGGCCACTCCCGTGAAACTTGCCGCCACCAAATTGAACACCGTCCCCGTTCCCCAAATCGCTCCGCCCAGCAAGCCGAGCACGTGGCCCGAAGCCGGCCCGCGAAAATATTCGCCGAAGTTCACCGGTTCGCCGACCAGCGGCTTCTTCATGAAGTAAATGTTCCATATAAAGCAGGACAGCAGCGCGCCGAGCGTCAGAAAAACGCTTACGCTATACGGTCCCAAGGTTTTTCCGTGGCTCATCGCGTGCGCAACAAACGGAGACCACAGCCCCATCAGCACGCCCGAAACGATGCAAGTCGTGATGCTTTTCTTCGACGTCGAACTTGGTACCTTCGCAAGACTCCCGTAAGCCTTCCCATCCATAATCACGGCGATAACGGCGCAAGCCACTCCAATCCCAAGCAAACCCGCATTACCCTTCGGCTGCTGCAGGTAACTCGTGATGACTCCCACCACCAGCGCGATGCCGATCGAAACCGGAAAAGCGATCGCAAGCCCGGCCATATCAATCGCAGCCACCAGCAACAGATTGGCCAAATTAAAAACCGCTCCCCCGATGAGCGTATAAACAACGTTCGAGCCATCCGCCGCTCGCACGTTATTCAGAAAGCTAGACGTATCATTCGAAGTGCTCCCCATCGTGAATGCCAGCACAACCGAAATCAGAAAAATACCGAGCGCGTAATCCCAATAAAAAAGCTCGAATCGGTAGTTCTTCACTCCCTTGAACGTATTCGCCCAGGAGCCCCAGCAAATAGCCGTCGTAATCATCATAAACAGCGCAATTTCCAAACTATGCGGCGTGTACATGAACTTCCGGCTCCTTAGCGGGCGAACTCCGGTGGGACAGACTTCAGTCTGTGCTCCGGTCCAACTCAGTTTTGAAAAAAGTTATGTCGCCGCAAGTCCCCAGCCGTGAGTTGCGCGAGTTTTAGTACCGCCCGTGCTTATATTCACCGCAGTTCCACCTGTCAAGGAGAATCACGCGAATTCGTCTCGCGGCAGCAATGCAATCCAGCATTCACATATTGCTGTTTCGCCGCAAACTTCCTATATAATTCGCGCGCGAACTCCAGGAGCGAACATGGCGAAGCAATCCTTCATCGCCGTCGTAGGCAGTGCCAACGTGGACCTCACCACATTCAACGACGTCTTCCCGCGCCCAGGCGAAACCATCTTCGGCAAAAAATTCGACCTCGGCTTCGGCGGCAAAGGCGCGAACCAAGCCGTCGCCGCTCGACTGTGCGGCGCGTCCGTCGCCATGGTCGCGAAAGTCGGGAGCGACCTCTTCGGCCCCGCCACCATCAAAAATTTTCAGTCGCAAGGCATCGACGCCAGCCACGTGCGCATCGCGGAAGGTGTCTCCAGCGGCGTCGCGCCCATCTTTGTCGAGCCGGGCGGCCAAAATCGCATCATCGTTGTGAAAGGCGCAAACGACACGCTCTCGCCCGAAGACATCGATGCCGCCGCCCCGCTTCTGCGTAAAGCCGACACCATCGTGATGCAATTCGAAATCCCACTCCGCACCGTGTATCACACCGTCCGCTTCGCCGAGTCGGAAGGCATCCGCTGCATCGTAAATCCCGCACCCGCACAACCAGTGGACTTCAAGCAACTAACCGGCGCCGAGTATTTCATCCCCAACGAAACCGAAGCGGAACTCATCACCGGCATGCCCGTTCATTCACTTGAAGACGCCACAAGGTGCGCCAATTTTCTTCTGCGTCAGGGAATGAAGCGCGTCGTCCTCACTCTTGGCGAGCGCGGCGCACTTCTCGCCGGACCCGAAGGAACCGAATTAATTCCCGCGTTCAAAGTGGAAGCCATCGACACAACTGGCGCGGGCGACGCCTTCATCGGCAGCTTCGCCGTCTTCCTCGGCGAAGGCATGCAAGAAAAAGAAGCGCTCACGCGCGCAAATCTCTACGCAGCCCTTTCCACCACCGCAGTAGGAACACAGAAGTCTTTTCTAAATCGCGCCGATTTCGAACGAGAATGGCAATCCCACAGCGCCCGCCTGTGAATACCCCAATCCCCCGCCACGGTCATTTCGAACGGAGCAAGCCGACGCTTTTTCTCTTCACGTTTGCTCCTGCAAACGTGTCGGCTTGCGCAGAGAGAAATCTCTCTTCCCTTTCGACCATGAGCCTCTCGACTGCCCAGCAAAAGTGATAAGATTGGTGTTGGGCCAACACTCCATCCCCTCACTCCGAAGAGATTCGAACATGTCCACCATCAATAGCGGACCTCGCATCACTCACCAAATCGGCAATCGCAATCTCGAAGCGCCTCTTTCTCCGTCGGATACCGCTCTCGCCCACTTACGCGGTCGCGCGCTAGAAGCCAATCGCGGCGTCCCTCTCAATCTCGATTGGGTCGAAGACGTCCGCGTCAACACCAGCGCCGTCGAACGCCGCGCCCAATCGCTAGTCACCCGCCGCACCGTAAAAAAAGACTACCAAGCCGCCTGGCTCCTCCGCGCCATCTCCTGCATGGACCTAACCACACTCTCCGGTGACGATACCGACGAACGCGTTCGCCGCCTCTGCGCCAAAGCCCGCCAACCAATCCAGCACGAACTCGTCGCGAAGCTCGGCATCGAATCGCTCCAAATCAAAGTCGCCGCCGTCTGCGTCTACCACGTCTTCGTAGAAACCGCTCGCCGCGCCCTCGAAGGCAGCGGCATCCGCGTAGCCGCCGTCTCCACAGGATTCCCCGCCGGCCTCTCGCCTCTCGCCGAGCGCGTCAACGAAATCCGCCGCTCCGTCGAAGCAGGCGCCGACGAAATCGACGTCGTCATCACCCGCTCCCATGTCTTCGCCGCAAAATGGCAAGCCCTCTATGACGAAATCGCCGCCTTCAAACAAGCCTCCGGCCCCGCCCACCTAAAAGTCATCCTCGGCACCGGCGATCTCCTCACCCTCCGCAACGTAGCCCGCGCCAGCCAGGTTGCCATGATGGCCGGCGCCGACTTCATCAAAACCTCCACCGGCAAAGAACCAGTAAACGCAACTCTCCCGGTAGGCGTTGTAATGACCCGCGCCATCCGTGAATACGCCAACCAAACAGGCTACGCCGTAGGTTTCAAGCCCGCCGGCGGAATCCGCACAGCAAAGCAATCCATCGAGTGGCTCTCCCTAATGAAAGACGAACTAGGCCCCAGTTGGCTAAAGTCCGACTTCTTTCGCTTCGGCGCCAGCGGCATGCTAGCCGACATCGAGCGCCAACTAGAACATCACGCCACAGGCCGCTATTCCGCCGACTACCGCCACCCCATCGCCTAGCTTGGAGTGCGGCAGCCCCGCTGCCGCTTTTCCCGCCTCTCTTGCGCGCGGGCTCGCTCCTCCCTTCTCCGTGCCCTCTGTGACCTCTGTGTTAAATCAAGCCTTCAGCACAACCACGGTCCATCCGTAGAAAAAACCCACCCGGCGAATCTGTCTCCTCCGCTGCCCCCAATTTCCATTACAATCAACTCAACCATGAGCATCGTAGAAAAATTCGTCACGATGGACTACGGCCCCGCCCCGGAAGATCCCCGCGAAGCCCTAGACTGGCTCGACAAACACAACCGCCGCTTCGCCCACTTCATCAGCGGCACCTGGCAATCTCCAATCGAAGCAAAATATTTCGACACGACAGATCCCTCCACCGGTGAAAAGTTATCCGACATCGCCCAAGGCTCCGCCGGCGACATCGAGGCCGCCGTAAAATCCGCCCGCGCCGCGCTTCCCCTCTGGCAATCGCTCACGCCCCACACCCGCGCCCGCTACCTCTATGCCCTAGCCCGCCAAATCCAAAAACACTCCCGCCGCCTGGCCGTCCTCGAAACGCTCGACAACGGCAAACCCATCCGCGAATCCCGCGACATCGACATCCCGCTAGTAGCCCGCCACTTCTATCACCACGCCGGCTGGGCCCAACTCCTAGCTCAAGAATTCCCCGGCTACGAAGCCTGCGGCGTCGTAGGCCAAATCATCCCCTGGAATTTCCCGCTCCTAATGCTCGCCTGGAAAATTGCCCCCGCCTTAGCCACAAGCAATACGGTCGTCCTGAAGCCCGCCGAATTTACGCCTCTCACAGCGCTAGCCTTCGCTGAAATCTGCCAAGAGATCGATCTCCCCCCCGGCGTAGTCAACATCGTCACCGGCGACGGCCACACCGGCGAAGCCCTAGTCGCCCATCCCGACGTCGACAAAATCGCCTTCACCGGTTCCACCGAAGTAGGCCGCGCCATCCGCAAAGCTACCGCCTCCTCGCACAAAAAACTCTCTCTCGAGCTCGGCGGCAAATCCCCCTTCATCATTTTCGAAGACGCCGATCTCGACTCCGCCGTCGAAGGCCTGGTCGACGGCATCTGGTTCAACCAAGGACAAGTCTGCTGCGCCGGCTCCCGCCTCCTGATGCAAGAAAGCATCGCCGACCAACTCATCGCCAAAATTTGCGATCGCATGAACACTCTCCGCGTCGGCCCGCCCCTCGACAAATCCATCGACATCGGCGCCATCATCGCCCGCGTCCAGCTCGACCGCATCCAGCGCCTGGTCGATCAAGGCGTCGCCGAAGGTGCCACGTGTTGGCAACCATCCATTCCGATGCCCTCCCGCGGCCTCTATTTCCCGCCAACTCTTCTAAGCAACGTCCATCCCACGAGCATCGTCGCTCAACAAGAAATCTTCGGCCCCGTCCTCGCCGCCATGACCTTCCGCACTCCCAGCGAAGCCGTCGAGCTAGCCAACAACACCGCCTACGGCCTAGCCGCCTGCGTCTGGAGCGAAAGCATAAACGTTTCTCTTCACATCGCCTCCCAACTCAAAGCCGGTGTGGTCTGGGTCAACTGCACCAACCTTTTCGACGCCAGCTGCGGCTTCGGCGGCTATCGCGAAAGCGGCTACGGACGCGAAGGCGGCCGCGAAGGCCTCCAAGAATATCTAGAGCCAAGTTGGTTCAAACACGCTCCGCAACTCCACCCGCGCCCACTTGCGATCGATCAACCGCCCCAACAAATCCCCGAATCCGCCGCCGACTCGGCAGCCGCTCCTCCGATCGACCGCACCGTAAAACTCTTCATCGCCGGCAAACAAGCCCGCCCCGACGCGGGCTATAGCATTCCCGTTCACGCCCCCGACGGCCGCCTCCTCGGCGAAGCCCCGCTCGGCAATCGCAAAGACATCCGCAACGCCGTCGAAGCCGCCCGCAAAGCTACCGCCTGGCCCAAATCCACCGCCCACACCCGCGCCCAAGTCCTCTACTACCTCGCCGAAAATCTCTCCCAACGCCGCGAAGAAATCGCGCACCGACTCTCCGAGGTAATCGGCAAGCAACAAGCCGAAGCAGAAGTAAGCACGAGCATCGAACGCATCTTCACCTACGCCGCCTGGGCTGACAAATACGAAGGCACAATCCACAACCCCCCGTTCCGCAACGTAACCCTAGCCATGCAAGAACCCATCGGCACGATCGGCATCCTCTGCCCCGCCGAAGTTCCGCTCCTGGGTTTCATCTCCTCAGTAATGCCCGCGATCGCGGTCGGCAACACGGTAGTCGCCATCCCCAGCGAAATCTACCCGCTAATCACCGCCGACCTCTACCAACTCTTCGAAACCAGCGATCTTCCCCCAGGCGCCGTAAACATCGTCACAGGCCGCCCCGCCGAACTCCTCAAGACTCTAGCCGAACACGACGACGTCGACGCTTTCTGGTGCTTCGCCGACGCCCCCACCTGCGCCACCACAAAAGCTCTTTCCATCGGAAATCTCAAACAAGTCTTCACCAACGAAGGCCGCTCCATCGACTGGTTCAACCCCGCCCAATCCGAAGGTCGCTTCTTCCTCCAACACGCCACCCAAATCAAAAACATCTGGGTCCCCTACGGCGAGTAAATTAGGATCAGCAGTGCTAATAGCGAATATCCAATTGCGGTTTTCATTCGCGTTGAGCGGTCTTGTTTCGGCCGACAGGTTCCGCTACGTGCAAAAGTAGACGCTAGAAGGCGCTGCACCCGGTTTTATACTCAACTTCGACGGGCTCGCCAAGCACGAGATAAGGCGGAAAAACCCACTGCTTAACTGCATCCTCGCATCCCTTGTAGGCCTCTGGCGGGCCGGAAACTCCGTGCGCACTCACAACGTGGCCGTTCTTTCCGATGACCATTTCCACCACTACCGTGAAATGCTGCCCTCGCAATGACGCTGGCCATTGAGGAGCAGTGGGGTTATTAATCGGCTCCAAAAATACTCCGGACACTCGCCCGCCAATCGGACCCACAGCATCCGCTGACGGTGTAAATTCCGCATCATCCCCTTGTGGAAACATTTCCATGGTTCTTACTCGCAACTCGAGATAACGATGCCCGCCGTCCGTGACGTCCACCTCGCGCGCAATATTACGTCCTTGAAACGACTCGATCCTGTTGTAGACAGTCTGGTCCCAACCCCATCCACGGTTATAACGAAGCACGGAACCACCAGGTTCAAAGCAGTATTGCGTCGGATCGCCGGCTCCCGGGTTTCTTTCAATCGTGACGCACTCAAGTTTATAGCCGCTGAAAATTCGTTCCATGTTTCTTGCATGGAAGCCCTTCACCAGCGTAGCTCCGTACCAAAACGGCGCGATCATCTCCGCCCGAACCTGTAGCTGCGTCCGGCTCGGCCACTTTTGATCGCCGCGCCGGTACAAACCTTTGTCCGTCGCGTAGTCCGTTTGATTAAAATCATCGCTCTTGTAGCTTCGCTTGAACTTTTTTGCACCAGCCCAGTATTCCTCATAAACGCCGCTGTGAATGTTGTCGCCATCTTCATCAAACTGGTCGTAGCTCACAACGATGTGCCACGGCTGCAAGCCCACCGACTCCAACCCGTTCAGGGCCGCTTCCTTGCTAAGCCAGCTCCCCAAATCCACGGTGCCCGCGCCAGGCGCTTTTTTGTCTGCAATCAGCGGAAAGCTCATCGAAGTCGACGGAGGTATTGCTATCTCCGAATCCGACTTCGCACGAGCCGCCACGACCAGCTTCTTCAGGTCCTTGGTTTGCGTCGCCGCTGTCGGTCCGTTCTGGGCACGTACTAATGCGAACGAACTCACGGTCAAGATCGCCATCAAGAGCGCCGGGTGCCGCACCTGGTGCCGCACCCTTGGCATTTGGTTTTTCAAGGGTGCGGGTTTAGATTCAACTTCATTCGAGACGTTCACAATGAAACCTCCGCGGAGGTTTGGGAAACGGTTGACGAATCGCGTCGTAGATGTCCCCGGCACCCTACTGGGAGATGGATGGCTACTCGAAAATCACAGTCTTATTTCCATAGAGCAAAATGCGGTTCTCGATATGCCAGCGGACCGCTGTAGAAAGCACCACCTTTTCCAGGTCCCGCCCCTTTTGGACCAGATCCTCGATCCTGTCGCGATGCGATATCCGCGCCACGCCTTGCTCGATGATAGGCCCATCATCGAGCACTTCCGTGACGTAGTGGGCCGTGGCCCCGATGATTTTCACGCCTCGATCAAAGGCCTGCTGGTGCGGCTTCGCCCCAATAAACGCCGGCAAAAACGAATGATGAATATTGATGATTTGCTGCGGATATTGCGCAATGAAGTCCCTGGAGAGCACCTGCATATACCGGGCCAGCACAACTAGCTCGATATTGTTTTCGCGAAGCAACTCAATCTGCCGCTTCTCAGCCTCCTGTTTATTCTCCTTCGTCACGGGAATGAGGTGATACGGAATATCGTGAAAGTCTGCGTGCCGTTTCGCGTCCGGATGGTTGCTGATCATCAAGGGAATTTCGCACGCGAGTTCCCCAATCCGCTGTCGGTAAAGCAGGTCCACGAGACAGTGATCGTATTTTGAAACAAAAATGGCGACGCGAGGACGGTAGTTCGACCGAGTAATGCGCCACCGAATCGAAAATTCCTCGGCAATCGGCGCAAACCATTGCGGAAAATCCTTCAAATCGAACTCGAACCCTTCGAGATCCCATTCGACGCGGGCCAGATAGAAACGTTCTTCCCCCGCCTGGTGCTGCTCGAAATGAAGGATGTCGCCGCCATGCCAATAAATGAAATCCGCAATCGCCGCATCCAAACCCTTACGATCCGGGCACTGCAATAGAAGGATAGCGCTGTTCTTCAAGTTGCATCCTCGCGTGGCCGGTCATCTTACCTCAGTTTCCAAACCGCGAGCCGCTTCGATTCGAGCTGCCCTTCTGACCAGTTGAACCAGCGCGTTTCGCTGCTATAATAGTTCCAAGCAGTATTGTGGAGAGTTTCCGCGGCAGCCAGTCTGCCGCTTTTTTTTTGGCCCGAGTGGCACAGCCAAGCGCTTTTACATCGCATGCGCTTTCTGCATGCGATGAATCTTGGCTGTGCTCTGGTCATCTGTTTGGAAAGCCACCAAACGCGCGCAGCCAGCAATGTAGCAGGGCGGAGCCCTGCGGTCTTATGCCTTCGTGCCGGAGTGGGATCAGAAATGCTGTCAACCGCTCGCCGGTATGCCTCGAAATTGCGGAATCCAAGTATGACTCGTGTTTGCGTCCAAGCCCTTTAGAATCCGCACTTACGAAAACGCGTCTGTAACTCCCGTAGAATCCGCATTTTCAAAACACAGGGCTTAAAGCCCTTTAGAGTCTGCACTTTCGAGAAAACAGGGAGGGGGGAGGGTAGGCCGCACGCGCGAGTGGCACAGACCTCAGTCTGTGCTCCAATCAATTTAACCATGGGTGTGCTGCACGATGCTTACTGCCCGGAACTGGAGGAAGACTGCGCAGCAGGCGCAGCCGTCGGAGCCGCATCCTTTATCAAGATGGGCCACCGCGGAAACGCAAAATTCCCCGCGACATCATCAATCACATTCACTTGGCAAACATAAAGACCCGGCTTGAGCGATTGCAGCGGCAGATCGATCTGAAACACAACCGCTTTCCGGTCTGGCGCCGTAACTTCCGTAGCAGCCACTTGCCTCGATTCGTAAACCTTCACGTTGCCCTGCAAAAACTCAATGCTAGTCAAAACGTGAATCGATTCGCGAGTCTGCGGGGCGGGAGCAGGCGCGGCGGCAGTGTTTCCTGACTGTGGAGCAGCAGGCCTTGCGGCAGCCGCGACGGCAACTTTTCCGCGCGCCGCATCATAAATCTCGTACTGCAAATACAAATGCTGATCCCGCGTAAACACATGCGTCACATTCGGCACCAGCTGCGTCTGGTCCTGAATCAACGGATTCGTACCCTTCTTCTTCGGCGCGTTCGTAACCGGCGCCCGCAAACTGCTCAGCACCACCGAACTCATCCGCAGCGGCACCTTGCGCAAATCCGGCACCTGCACATCCGTTTCAAACGATCCCATGCGCCCCGTCTGATTTTCGCGCACGATAAATTTTAGATGATAATTTCCAGGAGCGAGCACAAACCCCGTGTTGTACTGCACATTTTTCCGCCGCACCTGCTGCGTGCTGTCGACGGCCAGCTTCACCGTATCGCGCAACTGTCCCACAGGCACCCTGCCTTTCTCGCCAAGCCGCACTTCTCCAATGATGTCGATCGTCGCATTGTCTTTATCCTTCTCCGAAACAAACGGAATCTGCGAACCGGGAACCACCAGCGAAACCGCCAAATAATAATGCGACTCATCCTGACGGAAGTAGGCCGTCCCCGCATAGAGCGGCACCTCCGTCTGCGGCAATTCCGCCGCGAGCTCATCCTCGAGCTGAGCTTCGCGATCCGCGCGGTTCAGATGCTGGTAGTCTCTGCCGCTGTAATACCCCGGACGGAATTCCAGCTTCACGTCAGCCCGATTCACCGCCACCTTAAGCCGGCGATAATGTCCGTCCTTGAGCGGGTTCGTGCTCGTGAATCCAAGGACGTAATACGCCGAGCTATCCTTCTGTACCTGCGTAAATACGCCGCTAAAATCATTGGAATCGAAGAACGCCTTCCCACCTGTGTCCGCAGCCAGAGTCGAAAGCGTCTCTTGCGACGCGGCATTCCCGCTGAGGTCGTTCAAGACCGCAGCCCCGTTGTACGCCGACTGGCCGTGTAAGCTGGCGCTCTGCGCCTCCCCGCCTGGCGGAAAAGCCTGCAACCCGCGCACATCCACTGGATAAATCGAGACGTTGTTCTTCACAGCCGCCGCCGTAGCCGCCCGCAGCGCCGACTGGTTGTCCGTCCCGGTCTGGCTAATCCCGTTGCTAAAATAAATGAGCGATTTTTTCTGCTCAATTTTTCCGAGAGCCTGCATTGTGGATTGCAGCGCCAACAGTTTCCAGTCCGCGCTAAACGTGTTGTAATCCGTGTCATCGGGCGTGAACGAGCCACCAGTTTCCGCCGCTCCCTCTGCGCTCCCTGTATCGCCCATTGCAAAACCCTCCCCCGAGCCGGAGGAGTACGAGCTCAAAACAGAAAGTATTTTCGTCCTGTCGTCCGTGAAGTCCAGGTCGACGCGCATATTCGTCGACAGCGAAACCAGCGCGACAATGTCCGCAGGCCGCATCTGTCCATTGATATATTTCTTAGCCGATTCGACGCAGCGGTCTATCTGGTCGGGCTCCATCGCCGAAAAATCGAAAAAGAGAACGATCACTCGCCGGTCGCGCGCGTTCATCACGGGCGCGTCGCTCTTTTTCAATACGCCTGCTGGCCCGGCCGTTTCCGCTGTTTCGCCCGTGACGGTTTTTTCGGCGCCCCCAGCTGTCTCCAACTGATCCACATTTTCAAAATCGAAAGTCGAAATCTGTTGTTTCTTGCCGTCCTCAAACAGCGTGAAATCTTCTTTCTTTAAATCGCGTATGAGGTTTCCTTTTTTGTCGCGCACTACTACATTCGCCAGCACCAACTCGGAAGTAACTCGAATGGAAGACGCCGGCGGTTTGGACTGTACCTGCGCATCCGCCGGAGGCTGCGGCTGGGCCTGTTGGGCAAACGAAGGAGCACCAAGCTGCAGCAGCAAGCTGGCACACGCAATGGCCGCGATTTTTCTTCGTCTGGCAACCATGGCCTTCTCCCTCAAAACCGGAACCTCGCCTGCACCGTCACACGTCTCATGGTCCCCGCGCCGGTCACTTCGCCGAACGTCGTGGAGTTCACGACCGTGCCTAGCGAAGTGAAATTCACCATGTTAAAAATATTATTCGCCGTAATCCGCAGATCGAGCGACCGGTATTCCTTGATCGTGATCGTCTTGTTCAACGACATATCCACACTTACTTGCCCAGGCCCTTCCAGTATGTTGCGTCCCGCGTTGCCAAAAGTGGAATCGGCAGCATTAACGCACGTCGCCGTTGGATTGCTCGTCGTCGTTTCCGGCTGGCAGAAAGCCGCAATGTTGAACCACTCCTTCGTTGTGGGATCACTGACGCGCTGCACCTCTCCAGGCACGACGTTTGCGCGCAAGGACCCGCTCACGCCGCGTTCGATATCCACGGTCCCACCTAAGACTCGAATCGTATATGGCAGCCCGCTCGCCACCGTAAAATCTCCGCTCCATTGCCAGCCCGCCAAAACGTGCGACACAAAGCCCTTCTGCAAGAATCGCCGGTTCTCCCCGAACGGCAAATCGTAAGTCCAGTTCCCTGTGAATTTTTGCCGCTGATCGAAACTCGATAGTCCTCGATCTGCGGCAATGTCAAAAGGATTCTGCGCCACGACTACGCCTCCTCCGCCAATGGAAGAAGCATCATCAATCGATTTCGAATAGATATATGTCGCGGTCAGGCCGATGCCCTTGGCCAGCCGCTTCCGAAATCGAATCGAGCCCGCATTAAAAACCGAGTTCCCTGCGGACGATTCGTAGATGAAAGGCTGTGACCCGCCGGGAATGAGAATGGCTCTCTCCGTGTCGAGCCTAGTCCCTTTCGATCCGTTGTAGTCGATGTTCATTAGAAACCCGCCGCCCAAATCGCGCTGTATATCCACGTTCCACAGCTGGACATAAGCGAGCCTGTAGTTTGGATCGATAGCAAAGTTATTCGTCACCGTGCCAGGCGCCACACTCGGAAAGGCGTTTGACAGATTGAGGAGACTCGATGGAGTTGCCGCATTCGTGGCCGTCTCTGCGAAAGGCGGCTGAAACGCAAAATTTTGAATCACCGCGGTGTACTGCGCGAGATTGTAATTGAGGCCATAACCAGCCCGCACCACCGTATTCTTCATTGGCTTCCAGGCAAGCCCAAGACGCGGCGCATAGTTGTTGCGGTCCGGATTGATTAGCGAATTGGTAGCAACACCGAAGCCTGGAACGAACTGGCCGGGCTGAACCGGCACCGCCGCCGTAAAGCCCGGCGCCACATCCAGATTGACGATGTGATTGTCCGCTTCCGTGAACGCGCCCTGGTATTCGTAACGAAGGCCGAGCAATAGCGTCAGGTTCGCGCGGAGC
Organism: uncultured Acidobacteriota bacterium; assembly: GCA_963833345.1. Lineage (GTDB taxonomy): Bacteria > Acidobacteriota > Terriglobia > Acidiferrales > UBA7541 > Acidiferrum. Next base: position 1,743,114 of record CAWHXI010000002.1, read on the forward strand.
CGCCAATCATCTTGTGCGAAAAAATCAAAGGAGTTCGCACGAAAATTATAAGTGTTCGTACCAAACTGAACGCTGCTTTGCTGCGGCAAGCCCAGGAGAAAATCCGCGAGATCGATGCCCGTCCCTTGCTGTTGCTGGCCGTCTACATAGAGCCCTGTGGCAAAGCCCGTGAATGTAAACGTGCCTTCCGCGTTTCTTGCCGCGTGGAAGTTCTGCAAAATCCGGCGGTAGTCACCTCCAAACCGCCAGTTGTGTTTGCCGCGATTCCAAATGACGGTGTCGGACGCGGTATACGTTTGGTCTAGTTCACGGCGCGGCATCGGATCGCTCAAACCTGAGAACGACGTGAAGTTAATTCCCGGAATCCCCCAATCAAATGGATTTGTGGAGACACCTCCAATTTGCGCCAGGCCGGCAACGTCCGTAACGTTCGAGTATAAATTCGTTGTCGAAACGTGGTTGTGGTTGTAGGTGAAGCGCAGGTTGTTCGTTGCGCGACCTTTGCCGTAGACCCAAGCCGCGGTTGCATTCAAACCTTGCGTACTGGTCCCACCTGCAAGCGAAGGAAACGCTCCGACGAGGTCGGTGTTCGTCTTCGTCCAGCTCATGCCCAAATTGAGGTTGTTCTGCGACCTGCGTCGGCCGCCACCCCCGCCGCCGCGTCCCCCTCCACCCGGCGTGCGATTTCCCTGCGCCGGCACGGGGCCAAAATTATGGATCAGCCGCAAACTCACAGAGTCCGAATTGCTCTCCGCGGAAGTCACTTCATGATAGTTCTGCGTCGTTCCCGGCAAGTTTGGCGGCGGAATGTACTGCAAAAGAGCTTGTGCTTGCGGCGTGATCAAAGTCGGATCAATCGCATTCAACTGGCCGTTAAAATCGAATTGCTGCCCAGTCGTTGGATTGTAGATCGGCGTCGCCAGCGCGGAAAAATTGCCGCCTCGCTCGGCCATCGTGGGCACCGTTGACAAAAAGTCAGAAGGCGAACTTCCGCGTGTTCCGCTCCACCCTCCGAAAAAAAATGTCTTGTTGCCACCGTTGAAGATTTTCGGAATATTCAGCGGGCCGCCGACGTACGCTCCAAAGTGCAGCTGGTTGTAGTCTGCCTTTTGAAGCGGTTCTCCACTCAGCGAAAACGGCCGCGCATCCAGCCCCGAAGTGTCATCATAAAAATACATGTTGCCGTGCGGCTGATTCACATTAAAGCCGCGCCCCATGCGCCCGAACGCGATCGGACCTCCGCCGCCTCCCGGCCCGCCGCCAAATCCGCCGCCACCTCCGCCTCCAAAACCGCCGGGGCCGTTCTGCTGCGCGCGGTCGCGGAATTCCTGTATGCGGTCCTGGAGTTCACCTTCGTTGCCTTGACCAAAATCCTGCGTGCGTCCTTGCACACCGCTGATGCTCACCGATTCGGTCGGGGCATCCGCTCCAGCGCCGTTGAGCGGCAAGCCAGCTAAATCGTTCGCGCTCGGATTCTGTCCGGCGCCCACTGCAAGACCAGATTCCCCGGCTGTCGGAGCCGCTTCCGTGGAATCCATCGACAGACTCTGGAAACCGCGCCCGGCAGTCGCGGCGGCGCTGCGCTGCTCCGTCTGCTCCTGCTGGCGTGACGCGAGGATCAATTCCAAGTCCGCTTTACCGGACGGATTTTCTGGATTCAGCACCACTTCCTGAGTTTGTGCTGCGAAGCCCATAAATTCGGCGCGCAAAACGTATCGTCCGCGCGGCAGGCCGATCATCGCGAAGGTGCCATCTGAAATGGTTGCGGCGGAGTACTTCTTCCCTGTGAGCGTGTTTGAGGCGGTCAGCGTCACGCCGGGCAACGGCGTCTTGCCGCTGTGCACGCTGCCTGTGATCTGGTAATTCACCTGGGGCGCGGCCGTCGCATTCGTCTGCGGCGCTGCGGGAGCGCTCTGCGCGGGCGCAGGATTCTCCTGGGCGTGCAAATTTCCGATTGCTAAGGTCAGCAGACCCAGGAAAATAAAAGTCCGAACAAACAATCTCAATGTGGCGGCTCCGGCGGTTTCTGCGGCTGGTTATTATCTTTTGGCGGATTCGCGGGCGGTGCACCGCCGGCCATTCCGGCGTCCTGCATACGCTTCCATTGTTCCGGCCCGATGACCATCACGGTTTTTGGCTGAAACACATTGTTCGCCATTCCGCCGCGCACCATGATGTGATCGCCGGCTTGAATGTCCGCCATCGTGATGCTGTCGCGGCCCTTCCGAAGTGAAGTCTCTTCGTTCAACTCGACGGTTTGCGTTACGTTGTCCGGCCGGAGAATCGTCAGTTTGGGCGCATCAATCGTTTTCACTTCCCCGAAAACGTAGTCCTGCCCTAGCACACCAGTCGGGCGTCCACCGCCAGGACCTCCGCCTTGACCTGCCCCACGTCCGCCTCCCGCGCCAGCGCCTCCGCCAAAACCGCCGTTCGGGCGCTCCCCAATTACTTCGGCGCTCCAGGTGTGATCGGGGTTTTCTTCTCCACGCACAAATACCGTGTCTCCGACTTTGAAATCGCTGAGCTTCGCAGATTCCCGGTCTTTCCGGAACTGAGTGCTCCCGCTGATCTTGACGGTTACTACGCTCCCATCCTGCCTGGTTATCTCAACGGATTGATCGTGCACCGCCGTCAGCTTCCCGAAGACTCCCGGACGCCGCTCGCCGCCGGGGCCTGGCGTTTGCGCAGGGTTCGCGCCTTGGGTCGGGGGGGGATTCTGAGGGGGCGGAGCTTCCTGCGGAGACTGCGCAGCCGCCCGCATCACCGCAAGAAATAAACAAATCAGTAAGCCAATTAAAAAATCCGGGATTGCCTTCATATCGGCCCGCCTCTTCCCTTGCCTAAAATAAATGTACGCCCCGCCGCCACGAAAAGCCTTTTATTTCGCGTTTACCTACCTAGGCTTAGACGGCTGTTGGCGTCGTTTGAGTTTCCTTACTCATCCATGCGCACGACGGACTCTTTAAATTCCGTTGATTCCCGCACTTAGTTCCCGCCAGATGGAAGGAATCCGGATAGACACTCTTCGCGGCGGACTATGAATGCGCTGTAAATGGAACCGGCCAGGGGGAAAAACTCCCCTGGCCAGTTCGAATCCGTGGAATCCACTAGCAGCAGTGGAGTTTATTTGGTTTTGTAGGTGAAGGTGATTTTCGTTTCCTCGTCTAGGACGAGCGGGCGGACGAAGCTGTACGAACTGCCTGCACGCGGGACATCGACGCGAACGGGCAGCACGCCCGAAACGCGCCGTTGCAGATTCAGGACATTATTTGAGGCTGAGTTGGAAGCTGCGGCCTCTCGATCTTTCAAGTCCCGCTCGATACGCCGCGATTCTTTGGACTGATCATTGGCCAGCACTTCGACCGTCTCCGCCGCGCTTGAAACGCGCAAATCAAAGTTGTACGTTGTTGGATAATTCGCGTCGTAATTGATGTTGCGGACCGTTGTGTTGAAGCCCGGCGAGGTGGCGGTGATTTTCACTCTTCCCGATGGCATGCTCGAAACAATCCAGCGGCCGGAATAATCGGTCGCCGCAGTTCGAACGGCTCCGGTGTCCAACTGCGTGACGTTCACTTGTGCGTTCGCAAGCGTCGCTCCGCTGGCATCTATGATGTAACCTCCGAGCTGTCCTGGCAGAAGCTGAAGCGGCGCAATCCGGTCGCCCACACTACCGCCGACCCCGACACCTGCCTGAAACGACCCTGTGATATATCCCACGGTCGCAAATCCCTGGAACGACAGCGGCAACAAGTTCGCAGCCAAAGCATCTCCGCCGAAATCTTTCACCTTGTACTGCTCCGGCAAAAACACCTCCCATTGCAGCACGGTGATAGGAACATCCATCTTCGGCAATGAAATTTCCGATCCGCCTTTTTTCGCAAACGGAGCGCCGGAGTGCATGAACACGAAAGAAACTTCGTAAGAGTCGACCGGCCGGAACCCGGGCCGCAACAGTGGAACGCGCTGGCCATCAGCGCCTTCTACAGGCTTTACCTTTTCTCCGGCGACCTCTGCGGTCACGATGCTCGCCCCTGTCGGCAATTCCACTTTCAAGAATGGCTGGACCTGATTTTTTACCGTCAATTTCACTTCGGTCAGAGATCTTCCTTCCGTAGTCACGAGCGTCGTAACCATCGCTCGTTCGGCGACTGCGGCAAGCACGCTGCTGTCTGGAAAACGCGTCCATTCCAGCGCGAGACTCGGATTTTCTGTCGCTTGTCGGTGATAGCGAAACGCCGCCTGCAAAGGCGAACGCGCGAGCGAGCGCAAATAAGGATTCGTCTCTTTGATGTCCATGCGCTTCAGGCTGCCGCCTTCCGTCGCCGTCAGTTCCATTGTGCCAACGCCTTCGACGAGCACTTCGCCCGTTTCGCGTTGCGAATTTTTCACGCTGAGGAAAGGCACGTCCGCTTTCGTCAGGCCGATCGCTTTTTCCATCGAAATCAGGAACTGATAGTTTCGCTGTGCCGGCGCATTCACTTTCAAAGTCAAAACGCCGGATTGCACATCGCTTGAATCCACTGAAGCGCCCGACGCCCCCGTCACTTCATAACCGGCGGGTACTTCGACTTGGAATTGCGTGGGTTCTCCCTGAACTACGTTGATGTCGGCGAGCACGGCGAGGCGAATCTCCGCTTCGCTAACGGAAACCAGAGTCTTGATGTTGGAGAGAAAACGCACTTCGCGGGGGACGACCGGTGCAACCACTTCTCGCGTGGCCCACCAGATGTTTGCGGGCTGTCCTGGCACGAGTGTCGCTTCGATCGTGGTATTCCCGTTCGCGGTCTCCCGACTCGTGATCAATCCCGGACTTAACTTCACGTTGGTGTGATCGCCCGGAACCTCGAGTGTCAGCCGCATACTGCCCGCCGAGGGCACGGGTAAGCTGAACGATGCGCGGCCTGTTTCGATATTCAAGGGCAAACCTGCGTCGAGAACTACGGAAAATTCAGCGGGACCAGTCAGGATCGCTGTCTGCATTCCGCTCTCTTGTTCAAGAGGAAGAACTCTGCCTTCTTGGCGCGCATCCAGAATCGTCATCCCCGAAGTGAGCGCGACCTTCGTTTCGCCCTTGTTGAATGTTTCGCCTTGCAACTGAACGGTCCCCATCACCGTTTCGTTCGCAACGCGAAGCTTCAAGTCTCCTCGCTTGATTGTGTAAGGCAGCGGCGCGGACTCTACTCGCCTGGGCGACTTGTTCGCTAATTCGAGAAGCCGGTTGTACTCCTCGAGGGGAAGAGTCACGTTCCCTGCCTGCGGAACGGGAGGAGTGAGCTTGTCTTGTGCAAACGCGGGGACGGACATAAGGAATGCGGTTGCCAGTAATATAATTTTCATCGCCCACCTGCCTTTTTCTCGCGTTGATAATTCAAATCCGTGCTTGGAGATTGGTTTTCACCTGTGAGTTCAGAGACAAGAAATAGTGAGGGCCCCAAACCTTCGAAGGAAACTTTGATGGGAAGAATCCCGGCAGCCTTGCCTCCCTGCAAGGTGGCGCGGAAATCGTCGACGAGCTTTTGCTCGGCGATCTGTTTCGTGGTTATTGCGGACATCATTTCAACAGTGTTTCCGGCACTGGGCGTTGGAGGAGGTGCAGGCGGAGGTGGCGTGGACAGACCGACACTATATGCTGGCCCCGCTGAGGAAGTTGATGGTGGAGGATTCAGCGCCGCGGAAGTTGGATCCGTGTACGCTTCTGTGCGGAATGATCCGATCTCCACCGTCACTTTGAAAAGCGGCGGATGGAAGACTAGCAATCCTGTTCGGGATACAGGCAAGTCCAGCGCGGGCAGGGCGAGCTTGAATTGTCCTTTGTCATTCCACGCGGTGCCGCGGCTGATATAGACGACCTCGACCGCAAATTCGGGGGAATCTTCGCCGGCGTGAGCTTTTTCCAGCGGGAGCAGCACGCTGCCGTCGGGCGACTGCCCGGGACGAACCGGCTTTCCCGCCAACGAGGCGCTCCAAAGAGTAGCGCCTTGCGGCAAAGTGATCTTCAGGAAGTTGCGCTGATTATTCCGCACCGCGTACCGCGCCTGCACCAGCAACTTTCCTTCGTTGGTGATCAAGACGTTGTAACGAGCCTCCGCTACATTGGCCATCAGCACGGCTTGCGGCGTATAGCGCGCTACGTTTACGGTCAGCGATCTTGCGGTCTTTGCGTCGCCTGCTCGATACCGGAAAGCCGAGAGCGAAGTCGATTGGCGGCTCGAGACGATTTCGCCCAAGTCCGTCGCATCCGCGTTCTCGAGGCCTTCGGCTTTGAACTCTTTGATCTCTCCGGCGCCGAGGACTTCCACCGCTACTCCGCCTGTGTCGCGTTCCGCGCTCAGAAGGCGCAGCAGCGGAATTTCGATCTGGCCATCGCGGGGGCTGCGCGTTTCTCCGCTTACGATGAATTTGGCGTTTTGTTCGACGGGCTCCAGAAACGTCACCGCGAGCTGTCCGTCCTTCATTTCCCAATCCGCCACCATTGCGCCAGCGACTTGATTTACCGTCACTTTGTCTGGCAGCGAAATGCGCACTTCTCGCGCGGCGCCTTGTGTGACTTCGACGTTGACTTCGGCGACGACCGTCGTCGTGTCTTCGCCGAGCCCAGTTAGCTCCGTCAGCGATCCGCGCAGCCGCAGCGCTTGTGTGCTGCGGTGATCTTCGGTTTTTCTTTTCCAGGTAAACGTAAGCGGCTCGTTGCCGCGCGCGTACGCCAGCCATTTGCTATCCGTGCCGGGTTCGGATTTCTCTGCCAGAAGTCCACCGTTCAACTTGATGTCCACGCCCTGCCGCGGAAGGCGAACCGATGCGCGCGTGACTCCGGATGTGGTCGAAGGCAAGGAGATGCTCTCTTCGCCGGCGGTCGATACAACAGGCAAAGCAATATCGAGCAGCAAGACAGCTCGTCCCGGGCGCGAGAGCAGCGCGGAAAGCTGGTTGCTGCCCTTTCCCGCCGCGCCGGGCACCAGCGAAACCAGCTTGCCGTCGAGTTTTGCTTCGCGCACCAGCAGTCCGGCAGGAATCGGCACGCGCACCCAGCCATCCTTCAATACGTCCACCGTGAGGCTCGCGCGACCGGCGGCGAGATCGCCGTCGATGCGCAAGTCGTAATCGACGCGCGTGAGCGTGGCGTCCACGGGCGGCCCTTCCGGTTCGCGGTCGGGCGGGTAGGCCTTTGCGTGCAGTGTTCGATAATCACCGATAGTGATGACTACCCATCCTGGCGCATGCGATGCTGTCTGCGCGGAGGACGCGGCCGCGCAAAGCAAAAGCGCGGCCAACACGCAAACAAAGAAACGCCAGATCTTGCGATTTTCGTGCCAGAGAGAAACGAATGCGTTCGAGCTGGTCTTTGAGCTGGTCATTGTCGACACCTCTAGCTTCGTGAAATTGCCTCGGCAGTTATTCTTCGCAACCCGGGGAATGGAGGACCGTCTTAAGAGCGATAGGCGCCGTTCTCGACGAACAACGTTCTCACTCCCTTCTACTACCTCGTTTGAGTTAGCATTCTGTACACCGGGTTGCTCGCGGTGACGTCCTTAGAACGAATTTTTCTGTGGAGCTTGCAAGATTTTCGTTCTCGCTGTTCGCCTATGCGCGCGCCTTCCTCGATGAATGCCGCTACCTGCCAGTTGCTGCCAGTTTGCCTCATCGGGGGTATAATCCCGCTGTTCCGGCAATCGTCGCGGTCTGCTGAATGCAGATGCGTAATGCCCGCGGCAGGCGGTCGGTCTAAGGTAAGGAGGCCCTATGCACACCTTGGAAGCTCTTGAGCCCAGGACCATCAGAACTATCGGGCGCCGCTCGTTTCTTCGCGTGACTGCCGTGGCCGGAGGAGGCTTGCTGCTTTCGGCGTACGTCGATCCTCTCGAGAAGGCGCTTGCGCAAGCGCCGCAAGGTCCACCGCCCGCTGTGCTAACTCCCAATGCCTTCATACGCATTTCGCCGGAAGGCATCGTGACCATTACCGCAAAGAATCCTGAAATTGGTCAGGGCATACGGACAATGCTGCCGATGCTCATCGCGGAAGAACTCGACGTGGATTGGAAGGACGTGCGGATCGAGCAGGGTGACGTCAACTTCGCAAAATACGGCTCGCAAGTTGCCGGTGGCAGCACCGCAACTCCCACCAATTGGCTTCCTATGCGCCAAGTCGGAGCAGCGGGACGGCAGTTACTCGTCGCCGCGGCTGCGCAAACTTGGTCGGTGCCGGAATCCGAATGCACGACCGCGTCCGGGCGCGTGCAACATGCGGCAACGAGCCGTTCGCTCGGTTATGGCGAACTTGCTGCGAAAGCTGCGCAGTTAACGCCGCCCGATATCACAACGGTGAAACTCAAAGATCCCAAAGACTTCAAGATAATCGGAAAGTCCATCCCGAGCGTGGACAACGCGGCGATCGTTCGAGGAAGGCCTCTCTATGGCATCGATTTCAGGCTTCCCGGAATGCTGTGGGGCGTGTTTGCAAAGTGTCCCGTCTTCGCTGGGAGAGTTGTCAGCGCGAATCTCGATGTGATCAAGGCCATTCCCGGTGTTCGGCAGGCGTTCATCGTGGAGGGAGGGACGGATTTGACGGGGCTTCTCTGCGGCGTGGCCATCGTCGCCGATACTTGGTGGACCGCACACACCGCGCGCCAAAAGTTGGATGTGAAGTGGGACGAAGGCCCGACAGCGCAGCAAAGCAGCGAAGGCTTCGCGAGCAAGGCCGTCGAGCTCTCAAAACAGAAACCTGCGCGCTCGCTGCGAACCGATGGCGACTCCGACGCTGCCTTGCAATCCGCCGCGAAAGTCGTGGAAGGAGATTACTTCTATCCGTTCCTCGCGCACGCGCCGCTTGAGCCACAGAATTGCACGGCGCGCTTCCAAGACGGCAAGCTGGAAATGTGGGTGCCTAGTCAGACGCCACAGCGCGGCTTGACGCAGGTCGCCAAAACTCTCGGCATTGCCGAAAGCGATGTCACGATTCACCTGCCGCGTATGGGCGGCGGCTTTGGGCGGCGGCTGACGAATGACTACATGATCGAAGGGGCTTGGATCGCGAAACAACTTGGCAGGACGCCAGTCAAGCTGCTCTGGTCGCGCGAAGACGACATGCATCACGATTTTTATCGTCCGGCAGGATTTCACTTCCTCAAAGGCGGCGTCGATTCCTCAGGCAAGCTCGTGGCGTGGCGCAATCATTTCGTCACATTTGGCGAAGGCGAGCGGTTCGCGCCCAGCGCTCAGATTTCTCCCGACGAATTCCCTGCCCGCTTCGTTTCGAACTTCGCAACACGCGCTTCTGTCATGGCGCTGGGCGTACCCACAGGCGCGATGCGCGCTCCTGGAAGCAACGGCATCGCTTTCGTGATGCAGTCCTTCATCGACGAACTCGCTCACGCCGCTGGCGTGGATCCCGTGAAGTTCCGGCTCGCGTTGCTCAATACTCCGGCCTTCGATGCAGCGCCGGCGCCTGCTGGAGGGCAGCCGACCCCTCCTGCATTTCTGTTTAATGCTCAGCGCATGCGCGACGTACTCGAACTTGTCTCACAAAAATCCGGTTGGGGCTCACGCGCACTTCCGAAAGACACTGCCATGGGCGTCGCCTTCCACTTCAGCCATCGCGGATATTTCGCCGAGATCGCGGAAGTTCGCGTCACATCGGAAAAGCACCTCAAAGTGAACAAAGTTTGGGTCGCAGGCGACATCGGCAGCCAGATCATCAATCCCACCAGCGCTCTCAACGAGGTACGAGGTTCAGTGATCGAAGGACTCAGTCACCTCATGGGCTACGAAATCACCATCGAGCGCGGCCGCGCCATGCAAAGCAATTTCCATGAGTATCCGCCGCTGCGCATGAACCAAGTCCCTCCGGAAATCGAAGTACATTTTCTCACGACTGACAATCCGCCGACGGGACTCGGCGAGCCGGCGCTACCACCGATTTTGCCCGCCGTTTGCAACGCCATTTTCACCGTCACCGGCAAACGGATCCGCGCTCTCCCGCTCGCCAAACAAGGCTACGCGTGGGCCTAAGCGTTCGGGACTTCTAAAACTTACGCGCTTTGGGGAGGTTTGCAGAGCGGCAGCGTCGAAAAGTTGCGTGAATTCGTTCGCCGTGCAAAAATCCCACCATGCAAAGCACAAAAATCTGGCTCGTTTCAAAATTTTTTCTTTTGGCGCTTTTCTGCGCTGTTTCGGCAAATGCCCAAAGCACGCGCCCGGACTCCGAAAAACAGCTGGCGCACGACATTTACAAACAATTCATCGAAGTTCAGTCTGGCTTTACGACGGGCGCGACAACTCCAGTTGTAGAAATAGCCGCCGCGCGCCTAAAAGCCGCCGGCTTCCCCGACGCCGACATCTTCGTTGGCGGCGCGATTCCCAAGAAAGCGAACCTGGTCGTTCGCTATCACGGTACCGGCGCGCGGAAACCAATCCTTTTGCTCGCCCACATCGATGTCGTCGAAGCCAAACGCGAAGATTGGAGTACTGACCCATTTCAATTCATCGAGAAGGATGGCTTCTTTTACGGCCGAGGCACCGGTGACGACAAAGCGCAGGCCGCTGTCTGGATCGCCAACCTCATCCAGTACAAAAAAGAAGGATTCAAGCCCGACCGCGACATTATCGTTGCACTCACTGCCGACGAAGAAGGCGGCGGGCCGTACAACGGCGTCGATTGGCTTTTAAAAAATCACCGCGAGCTGATCGAAGCGGAGCTAGCTCTCAACGAAGGCGGGTGGGGAGAGGAATCCAAAGGCAAGAAAATTTCGAACGACTTGCAGGTCAGCGAAAAGTACGTGCTCAATTTCCGCTTCGAAGTGCGCAACAAGGGCGGCCACAGCTCGATGCCGGTCCACGACAACGCCATCTATCACCTCGCCGGCGCTTTGACGCGGCTCGGCGAATTCGGCTTTCCTCTGAAAACCAACGAAGTCACTGCGGCTTACTTCCAGCAAATGTCAAAAATCGAAACCGGCCTCATCAAGGACGATCTCGCAAAGGTTCCCTCCGGTTCGCAAGAAGCGATGGAGAAAGTAGCCGCGGCATCTCCGGCGTGGAATTCCACGCTGCGCACCACTTGTGTCGCCACGGTGCTCGAAGGCGGCCACGCCATCAATGCGCTGCCGCAACTAGCCGCTGCCACCGTGAACTGCCGCGTTCTGCCGGAAGATTCCCCCGAATACGTTCTGAGCACGCTGCAAAAAGTCGTCGCAGATGATCAGGTCAGCGTCAAGCAATTGAGCGAGTTCAGCAAAGCGGCAGCGTCGCCGATGCGGCCCGACCTGCTCAAAGCCGTCAGTGAAATCACCAACAGCATGTGGCCCGGCGTCCCAACGGTTCCCATCATGGTCATGGGCGCCACCGATGGACGCTACCTCCGCGCCGCCGGCATCCCTTGCTATGGCGTCCAGGGATTCTTCATGGACCGCGACGATATTCGTTTCCACGGCCGCGATGAGCGCCTCGGCGTGCAATCCTTTTACGAAGGCCAGGCCTTCCTCTACGAACTCGTCAAGCGCCTTTCGACGCCGGCCAAATAAAAATCTGGCCAAACAACGCGTTCCCGCAACGATCCACTTAAGCACTCTGCTGCAACCGCGCAATCAAGTTCCGCAAACTCTTAGCGAGTTCGGCTACCTCCCCGGTGCCTTCAATGTCAAAATCCACCGCGCCATTGCCTTGCGCCACATGATCCACGGCTTCACGCAAGGTAATCAGCGGTTTCACTACCTGCCGGGGCAAAATGAAACTGACCCACACGCTGAACAAGAGTGTAATCGCGGACACAATGCTGAGCGCCCACTCTGCCTGACGGAGCAAATGACGCGCCTCTCGATGATCGTTCTCCACCCGTTTCCAATTTTCCGTCTCAAGGTCGGTGAGCAACCCCAGCACTTCCTGAATCGAACTCTGCAATTCCGCCGTGACGGGCGCGAGCGCCGGGTTGCCCTCCTGAACGGTCTCGGTAATCTGGGTATCAAACGACCCGACGCGGTTCCGCAGCTCATCGATCAACTGGTCGCGTCTCTTGACCCTCGCCCCTCGCAGCAGATCGTCTAAGTCTTTTTCGTAAGCGCGCACTACGGTCTGGATGCGGTCCGCGTCTCCCTGGCCCGGCTGCCCCATCGCGGCAACCGCCGCGGCAAACCTTTGTTCATATACGCCGAGCGCCTCCAGCGCCTTCTGTGTCTCTCCCAGGTCTTGCGGATCGAGATCCTGTATTTGGCTCAGAATTTGCCTGGTTTTGCCCAGCGATTCGCGATTCGCCGCGAGATAGGCCGGGTCATGCAGCAATAGATAATTTCGTTCCGCGCGCCGCGCTTCCAAGGTCTCGATCGAAGCCTGCTGCGCCAGCGTCGCCGCAGGCGCGTCCACGTTCACGATACGGTCCACGATCCAACCCATCTCGAATAGGTAATAGACCGCGAGGAAAATCACCGGCACCAAAATAAATCGCGCGATCGCCAGGCTGTACGCTACTCTCTTCCGCAAAGAATTTCCTGGCGCAAGAATCTTGAACTTTTTCCGGATTCCGAATTTCATAAGCCGGCCCCCGCCAAAGAGTCTTCTCTTTGCTGGCCCGATTGTATGTCAGGAGTTCCTGCCCCGGACGCCCTTTTGCGTACCGGTCCGTCTCCCGTCACGCCACCCGGGCCAATTCTTCGCCGTTGCACAGCATCAAGGAGAGCAGTAACATTCCAGCTAACATCGCCGCCCCTAATCTGGCGATGGGGGACCTAATGAAACAATCCACACGGGTAGCCCTGGTTTTCGCTTCATCCTGCTTCTTCACTTGCACAAACTTCCGTCAATCCACTTCCGCCGTTGCGCAGCAGCCGGCTGCGCCCTCCGCCGCGGCCAAGTTTGCTTGCCAAGCGTCCTTCGGCCCTCCGATGCCCTTGACGGCCCCAGGGCCATCCGCTCCGTACTCCGCCGTGCAAGAATCCTCGAGCGTGCAAACTCTCGCCGACGGAACCCACATTGCGCGCAAACCGATGACCGAGAAGATTTATAGCGACTCAGAAGGGAGGACCCGAACCGAGCGGGCGTTCTGTCAGGGACCTGGCGGGACGGGAGAAGCCATGGTGATTGAGATCCGCGACCCCGTTTCCGGATATTCGTACATTCTCGATGAACAAAATAAGCTCGCACACCGCTTTGCTATACAAGTTCCGCACACCAGCGATTCGGCGGTGCGCACGGAGCACATGAGGGAAAAAGGACGACGCGCATCATCCCGGAAGGCTTGGAAGACAATGATCGGCCGATAACCGTGGTAAGCGAAGTATGGAGATCTCCTGAGTTGAAGATGCCCCTGCTCATCAAAACGAGCGACCCGCGGAAGGGCGAAATGACGACGCGCCTGACCAACATCGAGCTCTCGAATCCGATCCTCTCCCTGTTTCAGGCGCCAGCGGACTACAAGATCGTCGACGAAACCGACTACGTGACCCTGACCCTCACGCGCAACTGATTTTTGTTTTCGCGATTTGTGTCTCTGAAGCCTTGAGTGTTTCCGGAATGCTCTTCGAACGATTCCCTAAGGAGGGCGACCACTATTCCGTTGGACGCCGCGCTAAAATCTCCAGCCATCGCCGTGGGGCGCTAGCCACGCAACTTCCCACCAGCCCCCATGTGCTGAATGTGTAGTTCTTCCCTTTCAAGGCCAACTGTATTTGAGGATAAGCGGCTAAGAATTCTTGGTGCTTCTCTTCCATCAAATTGATGCGCGTCTTGTCGGTCAAGGTGACCACGAAGTTGTAGGTGGTGCTCTTCCCCTTCGAGCAGCCCGTTTGAATCTCTCTCACGTCTGCCCACGCGTAGTGCTTTGCTGCCGACGAAATCAACGGCCGGTAGTCAATGCGTTCAGGCGTGAGCGCCCAAAAGTTATTCGCCCCGAGAAGCAAACTCCACGGACTCTGCGGCCGTCGCAACCTTCGATGCGGCTGATGCAGAGAGTCCGAGCTGTCTTCGGGAGGCATCGGCGATTTCACAAAACACCCTAGGGCGTTTTCTTGCGCGGTAATTGGGGCATTATTTTCTGACGGTTTGAATCAGCGAATCGATGGCGTCGACGCTGTCGATCATCGCCTGGTCAAAACCAATTTCTGCAAAGTTTATGCCGAATTTTTCCTCAAGGAATACCACGATCTCCACTGCATCCACGGATGCGAGCCGCCCGCTGAGCAGCAGCGAAGTATCATCCGAAAACGGCTGTTTGTCTCCCTTTTGCAGAAGCAATTCTCGCAAATACTTGCGAATCTCTTCCCGGTGGTCCATGTGTTTTCCTCAAGTCGTCAGATTAAAAAGGTGCGCGAGAAATCGGAAACGTCGCGGCCACGCAACGGATGGAATTGCTGCGGTCGCTTCCAGAGCGCCACTCACAATTTTCCTCCGGACAAAAGTTCGGCGAGTTCTTTGCGGTTTACCTTGCCGTTCGCGTTCAGCGGAATGGATTCGATGTGGCGCACGCTGGACGGCACCATGTAACTTGGGAGCCGCTTCTTGATCAGAGTTTTCAGGGCGGGATCGTCGGCTCCCATTCGTCCACAAACAAAAGCCACAATTCCGCTGGCCGAGCCGTGCTCGACGGGCCAGGCGATGGCCGCGACGGAATCGGTCTCGTAAACTTCGCGCAAGTGGGCTTCGATTTCTTCCAGCTCCACGCGAAGACCGAGCACTTTTACCTGGTTATCGATTCGGCCGAGATGATGGAAAACGCCGGAGGCGTCGCGATAAGCCAGATCGCCGGTGCGATACCAGCGGCGGCCTGCCAGTGTTGGAAAGCACTTGTCGCTGAGTGCAGCGTCGCCGTAATAACCGGAGCTGAGTTGCGGCCCGGAGAGCAGCAGTTCACCATTCTGTACGTCCGGGACGAATTGAAGTGAGGCATCCACGATGGCCGCTTCCATTCCCGGAAACGGGGTGCCGATGGCCACGACGCCGCGCGCGGGCGTAGCGTTTTCCGGGCCGTGGAAGCGCTGGCCGATGCACACTACTGTCGCTTCCGTGGGACCGAAAAGATTGTCGACAGCGCTGTTTGGCGCCGCGGCCTTCCACATCGAGGCGGACGCGACGGGCAGCGGTTCTCCCGCAAAAAAAGAATAGCGCAGGCTGCTCATGGAATTTGGAGCGAGCAGTTTCATGCGTTGCATGCTGGCCGCGATAGAAGGCACGGTGAAGACGATCGAAGGACGATGCCGCTGAATGAACGACGAGGGAGCCATCAATTGCGTGGCAGGAACGACGAGAAGCGCCGCGCCGAATTTCCAGGTGACAAAAAGATCGAACACGGAAATGTCGAAAGTAATT
This sequence comes from uncultured Acidobacteriota bacterium, assembly GCA_963833345.1. GTDB lineage: Bacteria > Acidobacteriota > Terriglobia > Acidiferrales > UBA7541 > Acidiferrum. The sequence continues at coordinate 1,758,402 of CAWHXI010000002.1, forward strand.
TCCGTGATGCCCGCCATGCGGTCGGTTGGCTGGATTGCATACTGCGACTGCATCGCTTCGACAAAATAATGCACCGCGCTGGCGGGGATCATTACTCCTTTAGGGATTCCCGTCGTGCCGGAAGTGAAGATGATGTAGGCGGTGTGGTCCGGTGAAACTTCGACTGGTTTGTCCGAGGAATCGAAGGCAGGAAGCGCATCACGGCCGGAAATCGTAATTGGCGTGCCGTTCTCGAGTTGACGGACCGAAGAAGAGGCCGTCCCAGGCATCAAAATTTTTCGCGGGCCGCGGCTGAGGACGCGATCGCTCAGGAGCGCCATTCCGTTCGAATCGACGATCAGCGCGTCGAGTGCGATGCGCTCGAAGTGTTGCAGGAGGCGCTCTTCGGGATATTTCGGACTGAGTGGGATGTATGTGCCGCCAGCCCAACTGGTACCGAGGATGCCGAGATATGTTTCCGGGGTTCGCGAAGCCAGGATGCCTACGCGAGGAGCGTTCGAATTAGAATGCGTGCGCAGCCAGCGCGCAATGGGCTGAACTAGCTCGCGCAATGCCGAGTAAGTGTATTGGTTATCGCCGAGAGAAAGCGCAAGATTCTCCGGATGAGCAAGAGAGCTTTCATAAAAAGGATAGGCGAGGTTGTATTGCACGTTTGTTCTTCGCGGCTCGATAAGACCCAATAAAAAAGGATACCAGCGTGGGTTGCGTCAGAAGGATGAGAGGCGACAGGGTTGTGTTGGAAAGGGCAACCAACGATGGCCCTCGGCTCGTCGCGAACTCCACTATCACGCTCAGGTAGACGCAGCAACAAAGGCGGGATAGGCCGGCGACCACTGGCTGGCGAAGATTTGCGAACGGAGTGCGGATGCAGAATCGAGCGCTGGGGCGACGCCGGACCGTGCAGCTTCCTGGGCCACGGCAAAAGCGATTTCGACGGCAAGATCGCGGAGGCTCGTCAAAGCAGGCAGAAGCGGCGCTGATGAGACTTTCAAGGCCGGAGAATATTCGGCGAGGGTGCGAGCGGCAGCGATCATCATCGCATCGGTAATTCGCTGGGCGCCGGCCGCGGACCAGGAAGGGCGAGAGGCAACCACAGCGAGTCCGATCGCTGGAAAAATGTAGACGTTGTTGCACTGGGAAATGGGGATGCTGCGGCCTTCGAAATGGACGGGTGGGAAAGGCGACCCCGTCGCAACGAGCGCGCGGCCGTTTGTCCAGCGAAACAAATCCGCGGGATGCGCTTCCGAGTGTTCGGTGGGATTCGAAAGAGGAAAAATTATAGGCCGGTCTACCTTGCTGGCCATTTCTCGAACGATGGGCTCAGTAAAAGCGTTGCCAATCGTGGAGAGGCCGATGAGGGCAGTCGCGCGGACGTGATGAATGACGTCAGCGAGGCCAAAGTTGGCTCCACTGGCGTGTGGCCACGAAGAGATGCGGCTGAGCGGTTGCGCGTAGATGTGCTGCTCGGGCGTTAAATCTCTGCGACCGGAGTGCAGAAGGCCGTCGCGATCAACCATCCAGAAGCGGCTGCGGGCTTCATCCTCCGAGAGGCCGTCCGTGCGCATGGCGGCGCGGAGGTAATCCGCGACACCTGTGCTTGCGGAGCCAGCGCCAAGAAAAACGATCTCTTGGTCACGGAGCGAGGAGCCGGCCACGCGAACGGCAGAAAGGATGGCGCCCAGCGCGACAGCGGCAGTGCCCTGAATGTCGTCATTGAAGGTGAGCATTTGATCGCGGTAACGATTCAGAATGGGACGCGCGTGAACTCCGGAGAAGTCTTCCCACTGAAGAAGTGTGGAGGGAAGAACTTGCTTGACGGCGGCAACGAAGGCGTCAATGAAGCTATCGTAATCGGCACCGGTGATGCGCGCGTGCCGCCAGCCGAGATACTCGGGATCGCGAAGGCGTTCCTCATTATTTGTGCCGACGTCCAAAACGATGGGCAGAGTCCGCGCGGGATGAATTCCGCCGATCAGCGTGTAGAGAGAAAGTTTTCCGATGGGGATGCCGAGTCCACCAACGCCTTGATCACCGATGCCGAGGATGCGCTCGCCATCGGTGACGACGATGACGTCAACTTCAGGATTTGGGTGGTTCCGCAGGAGCGCGGGAATAGAATGGCGAAGGGGATAGGAAATGAAAAGGCCGCGCGGACGGCGATAGATGTGGCTGAATTCCTGGCAGCCAAGCGCGACGACGGGTGTATAGACGATGGGCAACATTTCTTCAATGTGACCGAGGAGCAGACGGTAGAAGAGCACCTCATTGGCGTCTTGAAGCTGGCGGAGATAGATATGGCGCTCGAGATCGTTAGACTTGAGAGAGAAGGCTTGATAGGCGCGGACGGACTGATCATCGAGCGATTCGACGACGGGCGGAAGAAGGCCGTGGAGGCCAAAAGTCTCGCGCTCGTCTAAAGTGAAAGCGGTGCCTTTGTTCAGGGCAGGATTGTTTAGGAGCTCCATGCCGCGAAGGCGGACAGTGCGAACGAGGCTTGGCCGCGATTGGTCTGGCAGGGAGATTTCGTTCTGGGCCATTACAGCGAAATTGTATCACTCGGAAGGCGTTGCTCCGGGCAACGGTTGAGGCGAGGGGATGAGGCGCTATTGGGAATTTCAAACGTACCGAGGCTTGGCGAGCTGAAATGAGTTGGCGGCGAAAAAAAGAACAAGTTGAACTGGACACAGAGAGGAGTTCATTGTTGAATGCGGTTGCGTCGCTCTGGAGGACAGAAAGTGAGCTTTCCTATGGCTGAGCCGGAAGCAGATCTAAGCAAGAAATATGATGCAGTGATTATCGGATCGGGCGCAGCCGGAGGAATGGCCGCGCATGTCCTGACAACTCACGGGCTGCAGGTTTTGCTGCTCGAAGCGGGAAAGAAATTGGACATCGAGAAGGAATTGCGCTCGATGCAATGGCCTTACGACAATGCGTACCGGGGAGGGCTTCCGCCGGGCTCGCATTCGATCAGCTTTAATGAGTACACCATTCGCAGGCCGCCTTTCGGCCCGGGCTTTGAAAAATCGAAAAATCTTTACAGCTATATCGGTAATAGCGACTACACGAAGAACATCGTGGTCAACGAGCGGGACAACCCCTATACGGGCACGAATTACGCTTGGGTCCGCGCGCGATGCCTGGGCGGCAAGACAAATATTTGGGGACGGCTGGCACTGCGGCTCTCCGATTACGACTTCAAGGCCAAGGATCGCGATGGGTTCGGCGAAAACTGGCCGATCAGCTACAGCGATATCGCTCCCTATTACGACAAGGTGGATTTGTATCTCGGAATCACCGGAGTGAAAGAAAATCTTCCGTATTTGCCGGACAGTATTTTTCAGCGGCCCACGAAATTGAACTGCGCGGAGGTGACGCTCCAGCAGGGGCTAAAGAAAATGGGGCGCGTGTTGACGCAGTATCGCGCAGGCGTAACAACCGACGGGCTGAAGCACAACAAATATCGCAGCCGCTGCTATGGGCGCGGCGCGTGCGAACGAAAAGGCGGCTGCGACATTCACGCAGCGTTCGATTCACCAACCGGGCTCATTTATCCCGCAATGGATACCGGTAACCTCACGCTGCGAACGAATTCGACCGTTCGAGAAATCACGGTCGATCCGCAGACCGGCAAAGCCTCCGGCGTGCACTTTACGGATTCGCAGACGATGAAAGACTACACGGTGCGCGGGAAGGTGGTGATAGTTGCGGCTTCGACGCTCGAATCGGCCAGGCTGCTTTTGCTCTCCAAATCGCGGCTTTATCCGAACGGGCTCGCCAACTCGAGCGGGCACGTCGGCCACAATTTTTGCGAACACATCATGGGACCGCACGTTGCGGGGCAGACTACGGATCTCGTCGGAAAACCTCCGACGCTCGATGATGGTAGGCCGGGCGGTTTTTATCTGGCGCGGTTTCGCAATTTGGCCGAGAAGAACCCGAATTTCATCCGCGGCTACGGATTTGAGGGCGGAAGCGGAAGCAGCATGTTTCCGCCGGGCACGGACCAAAGCGGATTTGGCGCTTCGTTCAAGGAAGAAATCCGGAAGAATCAAGGCTCGTATATTGCGATGGGCGCGTTTGGAGAAGTTTTGGCACGCTACGAAAACTTTGTTGATCTGGATCCAGTGGTGAAAGACAAGTGGGGCATTCCCGCGCTTCGCTTTCACTACAAATTCGGCGAGAACGAGCACAAGATGGCCAAGGACATGAAGGAGACGGCGCAGGAGATGTTCGAGGCCGCGGGGCTGAAAATTGTCTATGTGAGCGACCGGGTGCTCACGGAAGGATGGTCGATCCATGAGCTTGGAACGGCTCGCATGGGAAATGATCCGAAAACTTCGGTGCTGAATCAGTTTCAGCAGTCGCACGACGTGAAGAATTTGTTCGTTGTGGATGGCAGCGCGTTTGTGAACGCCAGTTGTCAGAATCCCACGTGGACGATCATGGCGCTGTGCTGGCGCTCGTGCGACTACCTGGCGGACAAACTGGCTAAGAATGAGTTGTGAAAACTTGGTGGCTCTTAGAAAGAATGCGCTGGGAATGCGAGGAGAAAAAATGTCCGCGAATGACTCCATCAATTTGAAGCACGATCGGCGCCAATGGTTGAAAACTTCGGCGACCGTTCTGGGGGCGGCAGTTTTGCCCTTGTCCGGAGCGGTAGTGGAAGCTTCAGCAGCAGATTCACAAGCCGCACAGCACGGCGCCGGAGCCTCGCCGGCAGGAGCAGCGGATGCGAGCTCAGGTGCACGTTTTTTCACGCCGGCCCAACACGCAATGATCGCAGAGCTGTCTGAGACAATCATTCCCGCCGATAGCCACTCAGGCGGAGCGAAAGCCGCGAAGGTGGCCGATTACATCGAGCAAAGGATCCGAGAAAGCGTGGACGAACAGCAGAAGGCGCTGTGGCGGGAAGGGCTACAGCTGATGGAGTCCATGAGCCAGCACTACAACGGAAAATCATTCGTTGATTCAAGCACGGAAGAAAAGATCGCGGTCCTCAAGGTGCTCTCGGACAATGCGCAGTTGACCGAGCTTCCCGAAGTGCAATTCTTCCACGAGCTAAAGAGTTTGACGGTGCGCGGCTACTACACAAGCAAGATTGGGATTCACGACGATCTCGAGTACAAGGGAAACCGCATTCTGATGGAGTTCGTCGGCTGCGGCGATCCCACCCCTCCGACTACGTAAATACCTGAACATCGCTATTGTAATTCGGGTTTCCCCGCGGGCACATCAGCACTGGAGCCTTCCTGTTTGCGTCGCGCGAATTGATACAGAGGCAGACCGGCCAGGACCGCGATGCAGCCAAGGATTGGCTGTCGCGGGCTGCGCGCCACGAGAAGAACAAGAAGGAGAAGAACAAGAATCAAGAAAACTGAGCCTGCGACCCGGTGGCGTGAGACTTGTGGATTGACTTTAGTATCCGGCGCGCGTTTTCCGGAAACAAAAAGTCCAGCGACTGTCAGCCCCAGAAAAAAGACGGCGACAAATATAAAGTACGCGATGATTTGTTGAAAAGTGCCCAGAACAATCAAGAGAGACGCAATCGCGGCCTGAATGGCGATGGCGCGCGCAGGGGTACCAAAGCGAGGATGCGTTTTCGCTACGGCAGAGAGAAATAGGCCGTCGTTGGCCATGGCGTAATAAACGCGGGGAGCGCAGATCATGAAGACGCCCAAGCTGCCCAACACGCAGAGCACCACGACCGCGGCGAGAATCTTGCCACCCAGAGGACCGAAAAGGACTTCGCCTGCTTGGGCGACAAACGTTTCGTCCGAAGTTACGTTTTGCAAAGGAATCAGATAGACGAAGACGATGCTCACTAGAATATAGACAGCGGTTACGATCATGACACCGAGCAGCATGGCTCGCGGCATGGTCCTTTCCGGATCGCGCACTTCCCCGCTGATTTTCGTTACATCCCACCAGCCGCCGAAGGAAAAGAACGCGCCAACCATGGCGCCGCCCAGCGCAGGCAACAGCGGCAAGGAGCCGGAACGCTGCGCAACGAACGGAATGAAGTTTGACCAGTGGCCGACTCGAAAGACAAAAGCCCAAACCGTGAGCAGCAGGAGTACACCGACTTTCATCCACGTGAGCCTGCGAAGAAAACTGGCGCTGACTTTGGTGCTGAATGCATTCAGCAGGGCTAGCGAAAGAACTATGGTGATGGCGACGTATTTTGTGGCGACGGACGGCCAGTGAAAAATGTAGGCGGTATAACTCGCCGTGCCGGTCGCGAGAGCCGCGGTCAATCCTGGATCAAGCACGAGAAGGCACATCCAGCCATAAAGAAATGCGAGTCTGGGACCAAAACACTCCTGAAGGTAGACATAGGAGCCTCCGGATCTTGGATAACGCGCGGCGAGTTCGCCGTAACACAGAGCGCCGCTTAGCGTCATAGCGCCAACGATGAGCCAGACGGCGAGCAGCCAAAACGGAGAGCCTAGAGACTTCGCCATGCCCGCGGGCGTAAGAAAAATGCCGACGGCGATGGCTTCTCCGGCGACGGCTGCCGCGGCGGAGCCGAGCCCCAGTTCTCGTTTGCTTATGGCTTCGTTTGGCGGTGATGACGGCATCGTTGCTTTCGCTTATGGACCAGTAATTATGGAAGCTCCGCAGCTCCAAGCCGGGGAAGCCTATACTAGTGGCCAAGAATTGCTCTACTGCTTTTGCACTATCGCCGAGCCTGCCCGTCCGTCCTAATGACGGGTCCTGCGGGAACAATGCCGAGGCCCAGACGTATCAATAATATATATCGTCGAAAGAACGCGAAAGACAGCATGGAGCCGGAAGAGTGTCCGGTCGTGGGACACGGATTCCCATATACGGCCAGCGGGGCGGGATTCTCGCTTGGGCGATGTCCCGTAAGCCATTGACAAAGCGAGGCTTTAGGCGAATTCTGTTGGGCAAGGGATTTGCGCCTAAGAAAGGCGATAACTACTATGGACATCCAAAGACCATCAAACGCAAGAGCCAAGAAAATCCGACGGATTGCCTACGGCACCGTCGCACTTATGCTGCTGGGCGGCGTGACGTACGCGCTGTCGAAGCTGAAGCCTGCCGCGCCGTCGGTCGATGGTGGCACAGTTTGGTCGGACACCGTCAAACGCGGGCCAATGCTTCGTGAAGTGCGCGGGCTCGGGACACTGGTTCCCGAAGACATTCGTTGGATCGCCGCACAGACGGATTCGCGCGTTGACCGGTGGGTCTTGCGCCCTGGCGCGATCGTCAAGCCCGATTCCGTCATTATGGAGCTGAGCGACCCCACGTTGTCGCAAACCGCGCTGGATGCGGAACTCCAGTGGAAGGGCGCGCAAGCGGATTTGGCCAACCTTCGCGTGCAAGTGAACAGCGATCTGATGAATCAAAAATCGACGGAAGCCTCCGTCCGAAGCGATTACGAGCAGGCGAAGATCCAGCACGACAATGATGAAAAACTGATGAAGCTGGGCCTCGCGTCTCAGCTCGTTGAGAATCTGTCAAAGGTGAGGGAACAGCAGCTTGCGATTCGCGCTCAGCTCGAGAGCGACAAGACCAGGATCTCCGCGGATTCTGGCAATGCGCGAATAGCCGCACAACAGGCAAAGGTCGATGAAACAGAAGCTCTCTATCACCTGAAAAAGAGCCAATTGGATGCGCTGCATGTTCGCGCTGGTATCGACGGCGTGCTGCAACTGGTACCGGTCGAAGTCGGCCAGCACATAACACCCGGCACAAACTTGGCGCGCGTCGCTGATCCGAAAAAGTTAAAAGCGGAAGTCAAAATTGCCGAAACGCAAGCAAAAGATGTGCAAATTGGGCAAAAGGCTTCGATTGATACGCGGAACGGCATCGTGGGAGGCCACGTTTCGCGAATCGATCCTTCGGTCGTGAACGGAACGGTTACGGTGGACGTGACGATCGACGAGCCACTTCCCAACGGCGCGCGGCCGGATTTGAGCGTCGACGGCACGATCACACTCGAGAATCTGAAGGACGTGCTGTTTGTCGGCAGGCCGGTGCACGGGCAGTCTGACAGCACGATTGGACTCTTCAAGCTTACCGAGGATGGCTCGGAGGCCACGCGAGTGAACGTGAAGTTGGGGCGGAGTTCCGTCAACACAATCGAAATCATTGATGGCTTGAAAGTGGGCGACAAGGTGATTTTGTCCGACATGTCCGCCTGGGACAATTTCGACCGCATCCGGCTGAAGTAGAGCAGCTAATTCGCGGCCCAGCAGCAGGCCCGCACACGAGTTCGGGTTTTATTTCTCTCATTCTTTGGAAGGAAGTTCTGCGTTTCTTGCGGAGGCCCAGTTGCAGACTCTCTGGCAAGACATTCGCTACGGGTTGCGAATGTTGGCGAAGAATCCGGACTTCACAGCAGTAGCCGTTGCCACGCTGGCCCTCGGCATCGGCGCGAATACCGCGATATTCAGTCTTGTGAATGCCGTGATGCTGCAATCGATTCCGGTTCGCGATCCCCAAGGATTAGTTGTCCTGCGCTGGTCGGCGCACGGACATCCTCAAAACGCAGGTTCGAGCAGCTATGGCGATTGCCAGTGGTCGAAGTGGACCGATAAGGTTTCCGGCAGTTGCTCGTTCTCCTATCCAATCTTCAAGGCAATACGCGAACATGCCGAAGCCTTTTCTAATGTTGGGGCATTTGCAGGACCTGCCCAACTGGACCTGACTGGCAACGGAACGGCAATCATTACGCGCGCAGAAATTGTTTCGGGCGATTACTTCCAGACGCTCGGAGTTCAGGCTGCTGCGGGACGAACGATTGAACCCAGCGATGAACGGCCCGGCGCGGAAGCGGTGGCGGTCCTAAGTTACGCTTACTGGCAAGGCGCCTTCGGTGGCGCCCAAAGCGCAATCGGAAAGTCCATCAAACTCAACGGCGTGCCGTTCACAATCGTTGGCGTGGCGGACGCGGGCTTCACGCGGCTGACGCCAGGGCACACACAAGATATGTGGCTGCCGCTTTCACAGATTGTCCCCTTGCGCCTTCATTGGGGACGCGGGACGCAAGACGAAAGAAACTGGTGGCTCACGATCGTAGGGCGGCTGAAGCCTGGAATCTCCCAAGAGCACGCGCAATCGAATGTGAGTTTGCTGTTTCGCAATGAAATTATCCAGGAAAAGCAGCTTAAGGCGGAAGACAGCCCGGAAGTTACGCTGACGTCGGCCCAGAAAGCATTGTCTGGGATTCGCAGCGAGCTCGAGCAGCCGCTATTTATTTTGATGGTGGCGGTTGGGATTGTGCTGCTGATCTCGTGCGCGAACGTTGCGGGGCTCCTGCTCTCGCGCGCCGCGGCAAGAGAAAAAGAGATCGCCGTGCGGCTGGCGCTGGGAGCGGGCCGGGGACGCGTAATCCGACAGCTCTTGACCGAGAGCGTGATGCTCTCCTTTGCCGGAGCAGCAGTCGGCGTGATGCTGGCTTATTGGGGCGCGAGCGCCTTGGCGGCATTTGCCTCGGCGAACCGCTATTCGAATTTTCAGATCAACGCAGACCCAGACATGCGAGTGCTTGCACTCACAGTGGGCGTGGCCGCGCTAACTGGCATCCTGTTTGGACTTGCGCCGGCGTTTCGAGGGACGCGCGTTAACGTGGCGCCGACTCTCAAAGAGAATGCGGGAAGCATGTCGGGCACAAGCTTTGGCGCAAACCGTCGATTTGGGCTGGGCAGCGGTCTTGTCGTTGCGCAAGTGGCTCTTTCCGTCATCGTGCTGGCCGGAGCCGGGCTGGTGGTTCGTTCCCTCGCGAATTTGAAAGCGATTGATCCGGGGTTTGACACGCGAAACGTGCTGCAGTTTGGTGTCAATCCAACTCTCACTGGCTATTACAAAAGCGAGCAAGTTGAGCCGCTCTATCGCGAGCTGCAGAGCAGGCTCAGCGCTCTGCCCGGAGTCATTTCCGTAAGTTATTCGTCGGATACGCTGCTCGATGGGGGTTTGTGGACGGAGGACGTGAAGATCGAAGGACGAATCGATAAGTCCACGGTCGAAACGCAAATGCTGGCGGTTGGGCCGGACTTCTTCTCGACAATGAAAATCCCGGTGATGACCGGCCGGACGTTGACTCACGAGGATTCGCAGTCGAAGCGAGATATTGCGGTTGTGAACCGAGCCTTTGTTAAGAAATTTCTAGAGAATCGCGCGCCGCTGGGATTGCACTTTGGCGGTGACGACCCTAAGAGTGCGCAGTACGAAATTGTTGGTGTCGTGGGAGACACGAAATATGCCGGCTTGCGTGATGACATCGCACCCACTGCATACATCCCTCTTAAAGAAGGTTACGCACACTTCGCATTGAGGACGGCCATAAATCCTCAGGCCCTGCTTCCGGGGATGCGCAAAGTCGTCAGCGATCTGGACAACAACTTGCCGCTGTTCGACGTTAGAACACAAACGGAACGCATCAAACGCTTGCTCTTCAACGAGCGGCTGCTGGCGAGCCTGGCGAGTCTGTTTGGATTGCTAGCGCTTTTGCTTGCGTGCATCGGGCTGTACGGCTTGTTGTCTTATGAGGTGGCGCGGCGCACGCGCGAGATTGGAATTCGTGTGGCACTCGGCGCGCAAAACCGGGACGTCTTGCGTCTGGTGGGAAGACAAGGACTAGTGCTGGTTGCGTTCGGAATGGCTTTCGGGATTCTTGCCGCGATGGGAGTGACGCGTTCCTTGCGGAGTCTGCTGTATGAAGTGCAGCCAGGCGATCCGATTACGTTTTTCGCCGTGTGCGCGCTGTTGACGGTCGTCGCGCTGGCAGCGTGTTACATCCCGGCGCGGCGAGCGACGCGCGTCGATCCCATGGTGGCCTTGCGCTATGAGTAGGAGGGGCTGATGCAAATCCTATGGCAAGACATCAGGTACGGATTGCGGATGCTCGGGAGAAATCCGGGGTTCACTGCGGTTGCCGTGCTGGCGATTGCTCTAGGCATCGGCGTAAACGCCGGAATCTTTTCTGTCCTCAACGGTGCCGCGTTGCGCATGCTGCCGGTGCCGAGCGCCGGACAGGTTGTCAGTGTGGACCAGATATTCCACGGAAAAACTACGCGCAATATTCACGGCGAGCCGACACTTTTTTCATATTCCGAATACCAGGATTATCGCGCTAACAACCACGTTTTTTCCGGCTTCCTAGCGTACGAGCCTTTCTTGAGCGCGACGCTCGCGGGCGGAAGAGCGCGGCAGCTCTACGGACAACTCACGTCTTGCAATTATTTTGACGTGTTGAGCGTGCGGCCCACCGCAGGCCGCGGGTTCGTGGAGACGGATTGCGCCGCGGCAGGCGAAGGCACCGTGGTGGTGCTGAGCGATGAACTGTGGCAAAGCGCCTTTGGGGCGGACGCCTCGCTCGTTGGCAAGCGAGTGATCTTGAATCGCACCGCGTTCACCGTAATCGGCATTGCGCCACAAGGATTTGGTGGCACGGAGCCAATCCCAAGCGCATTCTGGGTGCCGATCACCATGCAGGCGGCAATGGAGCCTGACCGCGATTTTCTTGGCGATGCCAACGTGAGTTGGCTGGCGTTGCTTGGACGCGTTCGACCCGGCGTTTCGATGGGGCAAGTGCGGGCTGACCTGAGCGTGATCGCCAGCCGAATCGATCAGCAACATCCGGGACGCGAAACAACTTTGGCGATTCGAACGGCGACTTTTCTTGGCAGGCCGGAGGAGCACAATTTTGTGATAGGAGCGGCTGCCGTCATTTTGTTTGGCTTTGGCTTGGTGCTATTGATTGCCTGCGCGAATGTGGCGAACTTGATGCTGGCTCGGGCTACTGCGCGTCAGAAAGAAATTGCAGTAAGACTTTCGGTGGGTGCAAGCCGGTGGAGATTAATACGGCAACTGCTGACGGAAAGCCTGATGCTGGCTTTGATGGGAGGCGCGCTCGGATCGGTCCTCGCTTTCTGGTCCTTTGAAGCCATTTCTCATTTTGTAATTTCTCATTTGCCACACGGGTTCCCGCCGTTAGCCCTGAATCTCACGCCAGACCTGCGGGTGCTGGGATACGCGTTGCTGCTCACGCTGATGACTGGAATGGTGTTTGGACTGGCGCCCGCTCTGCAGGTATCGCGAGCAGACTTGAACACCGCATTGAAAGGTATGGACGGCGGACTTGGGGGACGCGCAGGCGGCGGGCTCCTGCGGCATTCTCTGGTTGCAGCGCAGGTAGCGGTTTGCATGATTTTGCTTATCGCGGCGGGGCTGCTCCTGCGCGGACTTTACTTTGCGCAGACCGTCGACCCGGGATTTGCGATGAATGGCATTTCGGTTGTGTCCCTGGACCTGCGGGCGCAGGGATACAAAGAGAAACCCGCGGCCGCGTTTGAACAGCGATTGAAGGAGAAAGTGGCGGCGTTGCCAGGTGTGGACGGAGTCGCGGAGGCAGCGCAGACCCCGCTCAGCGATGATCACAACGTCACGAATTTTTCGATCCCTGGAAAGCCTGATGAATATGACATCGAAAATGATGCGATTTCGCAGGGATATTTTTCGATGCTGGGGATTCCCATCGTGCGTGGACGGGACTTCACCGAAGAAGAGGTGCACGCTGGGGCCAAGGTGGCGATCGTCACGGAAACCACCGCGCGAAAACTCTGGCCGGGAGAGGATCCCATCGGAAAAATCTTGCGGGAGGGAAAAGATACCGACCTGCAGATTATCGGCATCGCTAGAGATGCACAAGTGTCTCATCTCGGCGAGAATGCGAAACTCTATGTTTATCTGCCGGCAGGCCCGAAAGAGCAATCGGAGCTTCATCTACTGATTCATAGCGGCGGAGGGTTCGCGTCGGTGGTCGCCGGGGTTCGCGAAGCTGCGAGTGGAATCGATCCGGATGTGATGGTGGACGTGACGCGGCTCGAGGACAACATGGAGGTCTGGCGGACACCGGCTCGGATCGTCGCTGCACTTGCAGGCTCGCTAGGCGCGCTGGGGTTGCTGCTCGCCTCGATTGGAGTCTACGGAGTCGTTTCCTACGCGGTGAGCCGGCGAACGCGTGAGATTGGCATCCGCATGACGCTCGGAGCGGACGGCCGAGACGTAATGGGCTTGCTGCTGCGGCAGAGCATGCGTCCTGTATTGATCGGCGGGGCGATTGGGATTGCTTGCTGCGCAGGCGTCTCCTGGGTTCTGTCGAGCATTCTCTTCGGAATCAGCGCGCATGATCCAATCGCGTTTGTGTTCGTGCCGGCGTTCTTGTCGGCGGTCGCGCTATTGGCAAGCTACGTCCCGGCCCGGCGAGCCACGAAGGTGAATCCCATCGTGGCGCTGAGATATGAATAGTTTTGAAATGAGAGATGATTGGGGGAACCATTGGGCGAGCCCTTGCGTATTCCCTGTTACAAAGGATTGAATGTGGTGCGCCAGACATATCAAGGGTTTGTACGTCAAATACGTGGAGTGTTGCGGCTTGCCATGTCTCAACTTCCATCGACGGTCGGGAATCGGCCGCTCCCGCAGCCTTCACCTCGGTACCGGTACTCGTCCCCAACAAGGAGCGAGGTCGCTTCAAGTCGACGCGAGATCCGCTTTGGGACAAGGACGGGCGCAACGGTGAACGCCTGATGCAGAACCTGTGGAAAGACATCACGTTCGGGATGCGTATGCTGGCCAAGAGCCCCGGCTTCACGGCCATCGCCGTGATTACGCTGGCTTTAGGCATTGGCGCGAACACCGCCATTTTTTCCCTAATGAACCAGATACTGCTGCAGCGTCTCCCAGTCAAGAATCCGAACGAGCTTGTGATTCTGCGAGCGCCTGGGCCGGTGACGGGGCATGTCTCAAGTGACGGGGACAACGCCGAATCGTTTTCCTACCCGATGTACAAGGGTCTGCGCGACAACAACTCGGTCTTCTCGGGAATTCTAGCCCGATACAATTTCTCCGCGAGCGTTGCCAGCCACGGTCAGACGGATCGCGCCTCGGGAGAACTGGTTTCGGGCAATTACTTCGAGGTCCTCGGCGTGCAGCCAGCCATTGGGCGCGTTTTTAGCCAGGACGACGACCGAGTGCCTGGAGCGCAGCCCGTCGTCGTGCTTAGCCATTCCTATTGGACTCGCCACTTCGGCGGCGACCCAAGCGTCCTGAATAAAGTTCTGCTGATCAACAACGTTGAGATGACGGTCGTTGGCATTTCGCAAGCCGGGTTCTTCGGCGTCCAAGTGGGCAAGACACCGGATATCTTCGTGCCGATGATGATGACCCCGCAAATGACTCAGTACGGAGAGACACTGGACGGCTGGAACGACTATTGGATGAAAGTGCTGGCGCGCCGCAAGCCTGGAATCTCAGAGAAGCAGGCGGAAGCGGGCATAAACACCGTCTATAAACCACTCATCGAAGAGCAACTGCCACTAATCAAGTCGGCTTGGAGTGCGGATAAGCGCCAAAAATTCTTGGATAAGAAAATTTTTCTGTCATCCGGCGCCCGCGGACGAACGATAGCGCAAAGGGATGCTGGAGCACCGCTCGTCACACTTTTTGTGATGGTTGCTCTTGTGCTTCTAATTGCTTGCACGAATGTGGCGAATCTGCTGCTGGCTCGAGGCTCCTCGCGGCAGCGTGAGTTTGCGATCCGCACGGCATTAGGTGCAAGCCGCGGCAGAATGATCCGCCAGCTTCTGGCAGAAAGCCTCTTGTGCGCGTTCGGCGGCGGAGCATTGGGAATTTTGCTAGGCACCTGGCTGATGAGGATTCTGACGCCCATGGTGGTCTCGAGCGCAGGGATACAAGGGTTGACGGAACATCTCGATCCCACGGTTTTGGCCTTTGCCATCGGAGCGACGTTGCTCTCTGGAGTTTTCTTCGGCTTGATTCCAGCCTGGCGCGTCACGCGCCTGGGTGTTTCCGATGTGATTAAGGATCAGGGCTCGACTTCCTCCGCCAGCGTGGCTCATGTGGGCTTCCGCAAACTGCTGGTCGCGGGGCAAGTCGCATTCACGATGCTTCTTCTTGCGGGAGCCGGACTTTTTACGCGCTCGCTCTGGAATCTGCGCAATCAAGACCTGGGAATGAAAACCGACAATGTAATCACCTTCTCGATCGAGCCGGCCCTCAATGGCTACGACACACCACGTTCGAGTGCGCTATTCGATCAATTGCGCGCACGAATAGCTGCGGTGCCGGGCGTCAGGTCCGTCGGCACAGGAGATGTACCCACGCTTACGGGCGACGACGAAGGGACCAACATCACCGTTGAGGGAGGCCCGCAGCTTGCGGAAGAACTCCAAGATGTGGACTACGATGCGGTGAGTCCGGGATATTTCTCCACGCTGGGAATTCCGCTGCTGTCCGGCCGTGAATTTAACGAAGGCGATGGCGCCACGGCCCCTAAAGTCGCCATTGCCAGCGAAGCGATGGTGAAGCGGTTTTTTCCAGGACGGAATCCGCTGGGTGCGCACTTTGCCTTTGGCGGAGGTAAGGTGAAGCCGGATATCGAAATTGTGGGAGTTGTAAAAGACGTAAAGCAGGAGCATGTGAGCAGCGCGGCCTACCCATATGTGTATCTTCCTTACGCGCAAAGGCCCAAACTGACGGGAATGACGTTTTATGTTCGGTCGACGCAGGATCCACTGCTTCTCGGATCGTCCTTGCAGGGGCAAGTCCGCGAACTGGACGCGAACTTGCCTGTCTATGATCTGAAAACGATGGATCGGGTGGTAGAAGAGGATTTGTTCGCGGCGCGAATCGTCGCCGTGCTTTCTGCGAGCTTCGCCGGGTTGGCGGCGCTTTTGGCGGCGTTGGGGATTTACGGCGTTCTCGCCTACGTAGTTGTTCAGCGCACGCGCGAGATCGGCATTCGCATGGCACTGGGCGCGGTTGCAGGCCAAGTGCGGTTGCTGATCGTCAAGGAAGTCGGATCGATGGTGCTGATCGGCGTGGGAGTGGGACTTCCACTTGCGTACGGTTTGGCGCGATTCAGCGAATCGCTGTTGTATGGCGTTCACGCGGGAGACCCTCTGGTCTATGCATTGGGGCTCGGATTGATCGCGCTTATAGCGCTTGCCGCCTGCTTCATTCCAGCGAGGCGTGCCACACGCGTCGATCCGTTGGTCGCGCTGCGATATCAATAAGTGAAACGGCTTTAGGCAGGAGGCACGGCAGTCGGGGCTTGGCAAAACGAATTTGCAGAATAGGTTTCAAGACTAAAACTGGTTAAGGAGACGACATGTCAGACGGAACTACACTCATCAAAATGGAAGGCGTAAAGAAAGTCTTCTACACGGACGAAGTGGAGACCCACGCACTTGAGGAGATCCACCTGGAGATCAAGAAAGGCACGTATATTTCCATCGCTGGGCCTTCGGGCTGCGGCAAGTCGACGCTGCTCTCAATTCTGGGGCTGCTCGATTCGCCGAGCGACGGGAGCTATATGCTGAACGGTCAGCCCGTGGGGAAGCTTACGATCAGCGAACGCACGCGCATTCGCAATCGCGAAATCGGTTTCATCTTCCAGGCGTTTAACCTGATCGGCGACCTCACGGTGTATGAGAACGTCGAGCTTCCGTTGACCTACCGCGGCACGAGCTCCGCGGAGCGCAAGCAGAAGGTGCAGAACGCGCTCGAACGCGTCGGCATGGCCCACCGGCTGCGGCATTATCCCTCGCAACTCTCCGGCGGTCAGCAGCAGCGCGTAGCCGTGGCTCGCGCATTGGTAGGCGACCCCCTCATTCTGATGGCTGACGAGCCGACTGGTAACTTGGACTCGAAGAACGGCGAAGCCGTCATGGAATTGCTGCGCGATTTGCACCGCAACGGCGCAACGGTTTGCATGGTGACCCACGACCAGCGCTACGCAAATTTCGCCGAGCGCACGATCCACCTGTTTGACGGCCGCATCGTCGAAGAAACAAAGGAAGCCGGCGTAAGCGCGTAAGGGCGTCTGGCTAAGGGGCGCTCCATGGGAACCATTGGGCAGGACATCCGCTATGGTGTGCGGATGCTCGTCAAACACCGCCTCACTACTCTGGTGTGCGTGGTCGCGCTGGCGCTGGGCATCGGCTCGAATACAGCCATGTTCAGCCTCGCGGAGGCCTTCCTGCTTCGGCCGGTTCCCTTCGATAATGTGGACCGCTTTGTCGCCTTGGTGAGCTCTCGCCCCGGACAAAACATCGACCTAGATAGCGTCGCTCCCGCCACGTATTTTGAATGGCGGGATCAAGCGCGCTCCTTTGAGCAAGTGGGAGCGTATGTCTGGGACTCTCTTAATCTGACTGGAAACCGGGAGCCCGAGAAGGTTCAAGGATTCGCGGTGAGCGCGAATTTCTTCGACATGCTCGCCGTTCGTCCAAAGCTTGGCCGTGCTTTTTTGCCCGAGGAAGAGGAGACCGGCAAGAACCAGGAAATCATCCTCAGTTACGGTCTCTGGGAACGCCGTTTCGCTTCAGATCCAAATATTCTCGGCAAAGAACTCAAGGTATTTGGCAAAGCGTTCGTAATCGTCGGTGTGATGCCCAAGGGGTTTGACTATCCAAGGCCGGCGGAAGCGTGGATCCCCCTGTCGTTTGATGTGAAGAGCCGTGCAGAGCGCGACTCCCGATACATGTGGGTGGTGGCGAAGTTGAAGCAAGGAGTCTCCGTCGCCCAAGCTACTGCCGAGATGCATACCATCGCGGCGCGGCAAGCCCAAAGCTATCCTGATTCTTACAAAGGATGGAATCTTCGCGTGATGCCGATGAGCGAGTTCTCCGTGGGCGACCTCACGCGGCAGTTCACGTTTTTGCTGCTGGGCGCGGTGGGATTCGTACTGCTGATTGCCTGTGCGGATGTGGCCAACGTGCAATTTGCGCGCGTCACAGGCCGGCATAAAGAATTGGCGGTGCGCACGGCCATGGGCGCCAGCCGCAGCCGAATCATTCGACAACTGCTCACGGAGAGTGTGCTTCTCGCGCTGGCGGGCGCAGCGCTCGGCCTCGTCATCGGACAATGGGCCATTACTTTGATTTTGAGGCACATGCCCCCGGAGGTCGCGAGATTTATTGCCGGCTGGTACACGATCCGCCTCGATACCGGTGCATTTCTATTTACACTTGGCATTGCCGTCGTCAGCGGAATCATCTCGGGAATTGCGCCGTCCTGGTTTCACTCACAAACAAATATCAGCGAGACTCTGAAGGAGAGCGGCCGGGGAGCTAGCACTGGCCCCTCGCGGCACCGCATGCGCAGCGCTCTTGTGATTGTTGAGATGGCACTCGCCCTTGTGTTGTTGGTCGGTGCCGGGCTTCTCGTGAAGGGCTTCCGCGCGCTCCTCAATGTGCACGAGAACTATCATCCTGAAACGGCCCTGACGCTCACGTTGAGCTTGCCGGACACACAGTATGCGAAAAAGGCGGGGCGCGGGGCCTTCTACGATCAAGTGCTGCAGCGGCTGGCCGCTATTCCGTACGTTCAATCCGCGGCACTTGCCACGGAGGTGCCGTATGCAAACGGAGGTGGCGCGGATCTGAAGCCATTCGCTATCGAGGGACGCGCGCCCCAAGAACGAGGCGAGATCACAAGCTCGATTATCGCGACCATCAGCCCGAATTATTTTCGCTTGCTGAATATAGGTTTGCGCGCTGGACGTGAATTGACGGATTCGGATGGTGACACGACGCTTCCCGTGGTAGATATCAGCCGAAGCCTGGCGATGAGGTACTTTCCCGGCGAAAACCCGCTGGGAAAGAAGATCAAGGTTGGCAAAGCCGATGCGGATAGTCCTTGGATGACAATTGTGGGAATCGTGGACGACGTCCACTACAGCTGGATCAATAAGCAAGAATTGCCAACCATCTACCGGACTTACCGTCAGGAGCCTCCGTTCTACACTTCCCTGGTTTTGCGGACCGATGGTGAGCCCCTGAGTTTCGTTCCGTCCGTGAGGCGCGAGGCCGCTGCCGTCGATCCAAATCTGCCGCTGTTCGACGTGCTGCCGTTTGACAAAGTGATCTCGAATTCGATTGTAGGTATCGCCTACGTCGCGGCGATGATGGCCATTCTTGGCCTCATCGCGCTCGTGCTCGCTTCCGTGGGGATCTACGGCGTGATGTCCTACTCGGTCGGCGAGCGTACGCACGAGATTGGCGTTCGCATGGCCATGGGAGCGTCATCAAAGGACGTTCAAAGACTCATCCTTCGCAACGGCCTGTTCCTTACGATCGTCGGCATGGCTGTCGGTCTGCCGCTGGCTTTGGGGCTTGCCTATGCCCTTTCCAGTATCCTCTTTGGTGTAAAGGCTGCCGATCCCTTTGCCTTTATCGGACTGCCCCTACTTCTGGCTGCCGTTGCGACAGTCGCCTGCTACCTCCCCGCGCGGCGCGCCGTGCGCATGGATCCACTCGCCGCACTGCGCTACGAATGAAGTCTAGCCAGCCGCCGGAAGTCACCCTGCGGCGGTAGCTGTGCCCGCGAGTATCGGAGGCTCGGTTGATCCCCTGTGGCGCGGCCGGCCCTTTGCGGATTTAAGTGTGATAGTCTCGAAACGGAATGAGAATTGGGGCGTTATCCTATTAATGCCCAAGGAGCGAGAGTGGAACCTCTGATTCAGTTGCGTAACATGGAGAAGGTTTACGAAGCGGGCGGCAGCAAATTCTATGTCTTGCGCCGCGTGTCGCTGGAGATTCAGCCGGGCGAGTTTGTCACCTTTATGGGCCCTTCGGGAGCCGGAAAGTCCACGCTCCTGAGCATTATCGGGATGCTCGATGGTTCCTGGACCGGCGAATACTATTTCAACGGCGAGCCGGTCCACCGGCTAAACGTCAAAAAACGCAACGAACTTCACAAAGCCAACATCGGCTTCGTCTTCCAAAGCTACCACCTGATCGACAACTTGACGGTGTTTGAAAACCTCGAAATTCCGCTCTCCTACAAGAACGTTCCCCACAAAGAGCGCGTCAGCCTCGTTTGCGACATTCTCGACCGCTTCAATATCGTCGGGAAAAAGGATTTGTTCCCCAATCAGCTGTCCGGCGGACAACAACAGCTTGTAGGAGTAGCCCGCGCCGTGATTCAAAGCCCCAAGTTGATTCTGGCCGACGAACCCACCGGCAACCTTCACTCCGCGCAAGGTGAAGAAATCATGGAACTTTTCCGCAGGCTGAACGAAGCCGGCACCAGCATCATTCAGGTGACGCACTCAGAGCGCAACGCCGCCTACAGCCATCGGGTCATCCAGCTCAAGGACGGCTGGGTGGTCAGCGAAACCAGCAATGTGGCCAAGGTCGGTTGAAAGCTTGGTAAGAGGCAGCTACGCGCCTCTTATCGGACTCAGCTCCTCGTAATGGCTGGAACTGATTTCACAAGCTAAGTTACTTATTTTGTTAAATATAAATGGATTTGTGCCACGGTTTCCGGCGAGCGCGTATTCAACCTGTCGGTTAAATGCAACCTCACCTTGTATTGGGATTAGCTTCCGACACGCATGAAAAACCCTACGATTCATCCCTATCGCGTCCTAGTGGCCGACGATCAGGCTGACATCCGCGACGCGTTGCGCCTGCTACTCAAGCGGGAGAACTACGAAACGCAATTGGCTGCCTCGCCCGCTGAAGCGCTCGCGGCCATTGAATCGCGCGAGTTCGACGCCGTCATCATGGACTTAAATTACGCACGGGACACGACTTCCGGCCAGGAGGGGCTTGACCTGCTGAGCCGTGTCCAAGCGGCGGATTCAACGCTGCCCGTGGTGGTGATGACCGCTTGGAGCAGCGTGGAAGTCGCCGTGGAAGCCATGCGGCGGGGCGCTCGCGACTTCATACAAAAGCCTTGGGACAATGCGCGCTTGCTGACCATTCTGCGCACGCAGATCGATCTTCGCAATGCGCTGCGACAGGCCTCACGGCTGGAGGCTGAGAATCGCTTGCTGCGCGCCGAATCGCGCCCCACGCTCATTGCGGAAGCGGCCGTGATGCAGCCGGTGCTCGACTTGATCGGGCGAGTAGGTCCTTCAGATGCTAGTGTTTTGATCACTGGGGAACATGGAACTGGAAAGGAAGTTGTTGCGCAAACTTTGCATGCGCTTTCGCAACGCTCTGGAAAACCGATGGTGACGGTTAACGCTGGCGGCCTTTCCGAAGGCCTCTTCGAGAGCGAGCTCTTCGGCCATGTGAAAGGCGCGTTCACGGATGCGCGCAGCGATCGCGTTGGCCGTTTCGAACTTGCCGAGGGCAGCACTCTTTTTCTGGATGAAATTGCCAACGTGCCGATGAATTTACAGGCAAAGCTTTTGCGAGTCCTAGAAACCGGGGAACTCGAACGCGTCGGCTCCTCCTCGACACGGCGCGTGAATGTGCGCGTGTTGGCAGCGACAAATGCCGACGTGACTTCCGAAGCTGCCTCCGGACGTTTCCGCCAAGACCTCCTCTTCCGCCTGAATACCATCGAAATCCATCTTCCGCCCCTGCGCGAACGCCGCGAAGACATCGCCTTGCTAGCGCACCACTTTCTCCGCGGCTATGCGCAACGCTATCGCAAAAGCATTTCGGGTTTCGATCCCGGCGCGACGCAGCTTCTCCTCGACCATCCCTGGCCGGGAAATGTGCGAGAGCTTGATCACGCCGTCGAGCGTGGAGTCCTCCTTGCGCAAGGGCAATTGGTCCGTTCCGCCGACCTCGGCCTGCGTACAGGAGGCGCGGGTGGCACCGTACGGCTCGAGGAAATGAGCCTCGATGAAGTGGAGCGCCACCTGATCCAGCGCACACTGTCCCGCCATGATGGAAACGTCAGCCAGGCGGCCAAAGCGCTGGGACTCAGCCGCAGCGCAATGTATCGGCGCCTGCAAAAACACGGATTGGAATGAGACGCCTCACGTACGAACGTCGCATCCAGCTTCTGGCGCTGGCGGCGGGACTGCCTGGATCGTTGATCTCCCTGATTCTCCTCTGGAACGGTTCCTATTCGTCGCGGACCGCCTGGACGCTGACGTTTCTGATCATGAGCCTGTGGTTAGGCTTCGCGCTTTCTTTGCGCCATCGCGTGGTCTTCTCACTGCAAACGCTGTCGAATCTCCTCTCGGCTATGCGCGAACAGGATTTTTCGTTTCGCGCGCGCGAAGCACGCTCCGACGATGCACTCGGCGAAGTCATGCTGGAAGTAAACGCTCTCAGCGAGACGCTTCGTTCGCAGCGATTGGGAGCGCTCGAAGCCACCGGACTGCTGCGCGCTGTGATGGAAGAAATCGACGTAGCCATCTTTACCTTCGATAACCACCGGCAGTTACGCCTCGTGAATCGTGCAGGCGAGCGCCTTCTCTCGCGGCCCAGCGAGCGGCTCCTCGGCTTCACTGCCGCGGAGCTTGGACTGGAAGCATGTCTCGAAGGTGACCCGGCTCGCACCATGGAATTGAGTTTTCCAGGAGGAGCAGGTCGTTGGGGTGTGCGCCGTGGCGCCTTCCGCCAAGGTGGCTTGCCGCACGATCTCATCGTGCTCAGCGACCTCAGCCGCGCGCTGCGCGATGAAGAGCGGCAAGCCTGGCAGCGTCTCATCCGTGTTCTCGGCCACGAACTCAACAATTCGCTGGCGCCTATCCAGTCCGTCGCCCAGAGTTTGGAAAGCGGACTCTTGGGGACGGCGAACGTGCCAGAGCTGCAGACGGGCGCGGCTGCCTCGATTTTGGAAGATATGCGCCACGGCCTGAGCATTATCCGGTCTCGCACGGAAGCGTTGGGGCGTTTCATGGCCGCTTACGCGCGGCTCGCGCGGCTCCCGCAGCCGACGCTCGCGCCTGTCAATGTGACGGAGTGGATCACGCGCGTTGCCAAGCTCGAAACACGCGCCAAAGTGCGCCTGGAAAAAGGGCCGCCCCTGGTTATTTCGGCGGACGCCGATCAGCTCGAACAGCTCTTGATCAACCTGGTTCACAATGCCGCCGACGCTGCACATGAAACGGGCGGCGGAGTAATGGTGACTTGGTCCCGGTACAGCTCCTTTCTGGAAGTCTCGGTGCTCGATGAAGGCCCGGGAATCTCGAACACGGCAAACCTCTTCGTTCCCTTCTTCACGACAAAACAGGGTGGTTCCGGCATCGGTCTCGTCCTCAGCCGCCAAATTGCAGAAGCCCACGGCGGCACGTTGACGCTGCAAAATCGCCGCGATGGGCGGGGCTGCGAAGCTAAGTTGCGCCTGCCGATCTGACAAGCCTTCATCGCCTTAGTAACTACAGGTTTCGCTCGCCGCCGTTGCAAGAGCTGACCTCCCCTAAACGCATTCCATTTTGGAACTGAAGTTCGAGTTTGTTTCGCTTTAGTGCTGAGCAGACTGGGAGGAAAATCCAACAACGCACTCATAAGAAAACGTTTAGCGGACCGTTTGAGTTTTCTTTTGAATTGGCCAGCTTTGTGCCTTTCTGCACTCGCGATGCAAGGAGTGCGCGAAGCGCATGGATGAAGGCTAAGAGCATATTCTATTTGGTGGCATTGATCTGCTCCGCGTGCTGCGCCATTTGCGGCACTTGCAAGGCTCAGTCCCCTCAACCAGAAATTCAGCAAAGTTCACAGCAAAGCGAGAAAACAGAACGCCTGCGAGCAGACAGTGCAACCGTAGAAAAGGATACGTCGGGCTTCCAGCAACCCAAGCCACTTCCCGAGAATGACTTGGGGTTAGCCCTGCTCAAGAATCCCGCTCGCGATCAGAAGGCGATTTGGACCAGCCCAGCGCACCTCCGCATAGGCGACGCGACTTGGCTGGTGCCGTTCGCAGGTCTCACAGCAGGATTCTTGGTGACGGATCACGAAGCGAGTTCTCATTTGTCTCACACGCCTTCCACGCTGCGGCATTACACAAGTTTTTCAAACTACGGCCTTTCAGGAATGGTCGGCACCGGCGCTGGTCTCTACTTTTTGGGAAAGGCCACTGGGGACGAGCATAAGCGAGAAGCAGGGCTTCTGAGCGGCGAAGCCGCGTTGGATGGCTTGTTTGTCTCGACTGCGATTGGCATTGCGACGGGCCGAGAGCGGCCTCCTGTGAACGCTTTTCAAGGCAAGTTCTGGCAAGGTGGCGATTCCTTTCCCTCGAGCCATGCCACCACCGCTTGGGCCATCGCGAGCGTGATTAGCCACGAGTATCCGGGACCGTTCACAAAAATACTCGCCTACAGCGCCGCGACGGCGATCACATACGCGCGCGTGCGCGGAGAGAAGCACTTCCCTGCCGACGCGTTCGTCGGCACCGGGGTCGGTTGGCTCACGGGCTGGGAAGTTTATCGCACTCATCACAACACCGAATTGGGCGGGGGAATCGCAGAGAATCTCTCTGATACGCCGCTTGCAGAAACTGACCGCACGCCGAATCAAATGGGTTCACCCTACGTGCCGCTCGATAGTTGGATCTATCCTTTATTTGATCGTTTGATCGCTACGGGCACGATCAACGACGCCATAATCGGCATGCGTCCATGGACCAGGCTGGAATGCGCGAGGATGATTTCCGCGGCGGGCGACCGGCTGCAGGATGCGAACCCTCAGTCGATGTCGGTGCGGCTGTATGACTCGCTCCGGCAAGAGTTCGTTCCGGAGCTTGCTCTGCTCGTCGGCGGCAGCAATCGCGCGATCCATCTCGAGTCCGTTTATGTGCGCGTGACAGATATTTCCGGCCCGCCTCTGACAGACGGCTATCACTTCGGCCAGACGATTTAAAACAACTACGGTCGGCCTTTTCAAGAAGGCTTCAACAGCATAGCGGGATTTGCCGGATGGGCGACGGCGGGCCGCTGGGTGGTCTACGCGCGAGGCGAATATCAACACGCGCCGTCAGGAACAGAGAATACGCCCGAGGTCCAGTCGGTTCTCAACGACATCGACGACAACCCCGGGCTGGCGGCCAGCCCGCAACCTGCGCGCAATCAAGCAAGGCTTCTTGATGCCTACGTCGGACTGAACCTTGCGGGCTGGCAGCTTTCCTACGGGCAGGAGAGCCAGTGGTGGGGTCCCGGTGAAAGCGGTCCCTTGCTCTTCTCTGACAATGCCGCACCGGTGCGGATGTTCCATATCGATCGCGTCTCGCCATTTCGTTTGCCGTGGATTGGACGATTCCTCGGCCCCATGCGGACGGACGCGTTTTTCGGACAGCTTCAAGGCAACCTGCTGTCGCCTGCGCCTTATTTTCACGGAGAGAAGCTCAGCTTCAAACCGACGCCCAATCTTGAGTTTGGGTTTACACGCACGGTCGTAGTGGGCGGTGAGGGACGGCCGTTCACACTGGATAGGCTCTTTCTGAGCTACTTCAGCGCGACTAGCTACCTTAACAAGCCGGCTAACAAGGATCCAGGAAAACGCGATGGTGGTTTTGACTTCAGCTATCGCGTTCCGTACGTGCGAAAATGGCTGACGATTTACAACGATTCCATCTCCGCCGATGATCCGTCTCCGCTTGCGGCCCCGCGCCGCGCCGGATTTAGCCCAGGCTTCTACCTCACGCAATTTCCCAAAATGCCGAAGTTGGATCTCCGAGTCGAAGCACCCCTGACTGACACAGTATCCACGAATGGCCCCGGCCGTTATATCTATTGGGACAACTACTATCACGACCTTTACACCAATCGCAATTTCCTGATGGGCGATTGGGTGGGACGCGATGAATCGGGCGTTCAAGCCTGGAGCCGCTATTGGCTGTCGCCGAAAAAATTCCATCCAGCTCGGCTATCGTCACCTCAAAGTCGACAACAAATTTATTCCAAGTGGCGGCACGGTCAATGATGCCTCCGTGCGCGCGGACTATTGGATAAGACCGCCAGTAGGCGCTTCGGCCCTTGTTCAATACGAGCAATGGAGATTTCCACTGCTCGCCTCGGGACTTCAAAAAAACGTAACAGCTTCGCTGCAAATCACTTACTGGCCACAAACCCGCGGGCACTGACTGCCGAACTAGCAGCGGTTACACGCAAACTTGTTCCTCACAAAATCTTTAGATTCGTTTCACCACTTTCTAAGGCTCAGCGGGTATGCTACCAGTTCGTTTTGCACTCTACGCGAACGAGCCTTCGCCAACCGAGGGGCCGTTGTGATGTGCCCTGTTGCGATTTAGCTGGTGCATCGAAGATGGGCGGCGCACACTTTTTGCGAACAGGTCAACTCCGAGGCCTGAAAAGGAGAGTCGTGTGAGGGATTTAGTTTTCACTCTAGTGACGATTGGCTTCTTTCTCGTCGCGATTGGCTACTTGCGCGGCTGCGAACGGCTGAAGTAAGGCGGAGATTCCCGATGCTCGAAAATGTCGTCCTCATTCTTATCAGCCTGCTTCTCTTTGGCTATTTAATGTACGCGCTTCTCAAACCGGAGAATTTCTAGGCATGACTGCGAATGGCTGGTTTCAAATCGGTCTTTATGTGCTGGTGCTGTTCCTCATCACAAAACCGATAGGAATTTTTCTGACACGCGTCTTTGAACGTCAAAAGACGTTTCTTGATCCCGTTTTGCGGCCTGTGGAACGGCTCATCTACCGCATTTGCAGCGTCGATGAAAACAAAGAAATGCGCTGGACAGAATACGGCACGACTATGCTAGTTTTCAGCGCCGTTTCCTTGATTTTGCTTTATCTGTTCGAAAGGCTGCAGCAATGGCTGCCCTGGAATCCGCAGCGATTCGCAAATGTGACTCCGGATCTTGCGTGGAACACGGCGGTTTCTTTCACCACCAACACGAATTGGCAAGCCTACACTCCAGAAGTCACGATGAGCTATCTGACGCAGATGGCCGGCTTGGCATATCACAACTTTGCATCGGCGGCGGTTGGCATTGCGCTGGCGATCGCGGTGATTCGCGGAGTGTCACGCCATGAATCGAAAACCATCGGCAATTTTTGGGTAGATTTGACGCGCTGCTTTCTTTGGGTCCTTCTGCCGGTCTGTTTGGTCGGCTCACTGGTGCTTGTTTCGCAAGGGGTGGTTCAGAGCCTGAAGCCTTACACCACGGCGCAGCTCGTCGAACCGCAAACTGTGCAAACACAGGGGGCGGACGGTAAAACGGTTTCGCAGACCGTCACCCAACAGGTGATTGCGACCGGCCCGACAGCCTCTCAAGAAGTTATCAAAATGTTCGGCACAAACGGCGGCGGATTTTTTTATGCGAATAGCTCCCACCCCTACGAAAATCCCACGCCTTTCACAAATTTTTTAGAGATGATTCTGATTTTTGCGATTCCTTCCGGCCTGACCTACACCCTGGGCCGAATGACGAAATCGCAAGGTCATGGATGGGCCGTCTGGAGCGCAATGGCAGCGCTGTTTCTCGTCGGTGTAACCGCAGCCTACTCGGCGGAAGCCAGGGGAAATCCCCAATTTGCCGGAGTAGACCAGACGGCCAGCGCTCTTCAGTCCGGCGGGAATATGGAAGGCAAAGAGATTCGCTTCGGCATTGCGAACTCAGCCCTCTTTGCGACGGCCACCACGGACGCAAGCTGTGGCGCGGTGAACAGCATGCACGATTCCTACACGCCACTGGGCGGCATGGTGCCGCTGGTAAACATCATGCTCGGCGAGGTCATTTTTGGCGGCGTGGGCTCCGGGCTGTACGGGATTCTTGTGTTCGTCATTCTCGCGGTGTTCATCGCCGGTTTGATGGTTGGAAGAACACCGGAATATCTCGGCAAAAAAATTGAAGCTTTTGATGTAAAGATGGCCATGCTTTCGGTGCTCATCTCCTCTCTCACGATTCTTATCTTTGCCGCGATTGCGGTCGTCGCGAAGTTTGGCACCTCGAGCATTTCCAATCCGGGCCCGCACGGGCTTTCGCAAATTCTCTATGCCTACACATCTTCTGTTGGAAACAACGGTTCCGCGTTTGGCGGATTGAACGCGAACACCACTTGGTACGACACGAGCACGGCCGCCGCTATGCTTCTGGGAAGATTTTTTGTGGTGATTCCGATTCTTGCTATCGCGGGAAATCTCGCGCGAAAGAAAATGACTCCGGCATCTCTGGGCACGTTCCCTGTGACCGGCCCGCTCTTCAGCGTTCTGCTGATTTGCACCATTTTGATCGTTGGCGCTCTGACCTTTTTCCCGGCATTGAGTCTTGGTCCCATCCTGGAGCATCTGCTGATGCTTTCTGGCAAGGCATTTTGAGGAGCCCCCTTTAAGGAAACCATGGACCGCGCATCCCAAGTAAAGTCGAAGGCACTGACGGACACAAAGATCCTGAAAACCGCTATCGTGGACTCTTTCCGGAAACTCAATCCGCGCACGATGGTCAAGAATCCGGTTATGTTCGTCGTGGAAGTGGGCGCGCTTCTCACTTCAATTCAACTTGTGCGCGACGTTTTACACCACAGCGGCGAATTCGGCTTCGGGTTGCAGATTACATTGTGGCTGTGGTTTACCGTTTTGTTCGCGAATTTTGCCGAAGCCATGGCCGAGGGACGTGGCAAGGCCCAGGCGGAGACTTTGCGCAAAGCGAGAGCGGAAACGGAAGCGCGGCGATTGCGCCCGGACGGTTGCACCGAGATTGTACCCAGCTCAAAGCTGCGGACGGGCGACCAAGTGCTGGTGGCTGCCGGAGAATTCGTCCCGGGAGATGGCGAAGTCGTCGAAGGCGTAGCCTCGGTCGACGAGTCGGCGATTACTGGCGAATCCGCGCCGGTGATCCGAGAATCTGGAGGAGATCGCTCGGCCGTCACTGGAGGCACGCGAGTCCTTTCCGATGAGATCCGCGTGCGCATCACCTCGAACCCCGGCGAAACTTTCCTCGACCGCATGATCAAACTTGTGGAAGGCGCCTCGCGCCAGAAAACGCCGAATGAGATTGCGCTGAACATTCTTCTGGCGGGGTTGACCATCATTTTTCTCTTGGCCGTCGTGACGCTTCAGCCTTTTGCTGTTTATTCCGGAGCTCCGCAAACTATTTTCGTTCTCGTATCGCTTCTTGTTTGTCTGATCCCTACAACCATCGGCGGTCTCTTGTCCGCGATCGGTATCGCTGGAATGGATCGTTTGATTCAGCGCAACGTGATCGCCATGTCGGGCCGCGCAGTGGAAGCCTCCGGTGACGTCGACGTTCTCCTTCTCGATAAAACCGGCACTATTACGCTGGGCAACCGCCAGGCGACCTCTTTTCACGCGTGCCCCAGCGTCACGGAAGTGGAACTCGCCAGCGCCGCGCAACTCGCCTCTTTTGCGGATGAAACCCCTGAGGGCCGCTCGATCGTCGTGCTCGCGAAAGAGAAATATGGACTGCGCGGGCGCGAACTCGCTCCGCACAATCCAGTCTTCATTCCATTTTCCGCGCAGACGCGCATGTCCGGCGTGGATATGGACGGCATCGAAGTCCGCAAAGGAGCGCCGGAAGCCATCGACAAGTACGTTGCTGAGAAGGGCCAAGTGGTTCCCGCCGAAATTAAACTCATCGTTCGCGAAATTGCGAATGGAGGTGGAACTCCGCTGCTCGTAACGCAAAATCGTCATGTCCTTGGCGCCATCGCGCTGACGGATATTGTGAAAGGCGGAATGCGCGAACGGTTCGAACACCTGCGCGCCATGGGCATCCGCACGATGATGATCACGGGAGACAATCCGCTTACCGCAGCCGCCATCGCGCGCCAGGCCGGCGTGGATGACTTTCTTGCTGAAGCCAAGCCCGAAGACAAGATGGCGCTAATTAAGCGCGAACAAGCCAAAGGCAAACTTGTCGCCATGACCGGGGACGGCACCAATGACGCGCCTGCCCTTGCGCAAGCCGACGTCGGCGTGGCGATGAACACCGGCACGCAGGCCGCGAAAGAAGCCGGCAATATGGTTGACCTCGATTCGAACCCGACCAAGCTGATTGAAATCGTCGAAATCGGCAAACAGTTGCTTATCACGCGTGGCGCGCTTACCACTTTTTCCGTGGCCAACGACGTTGCAAAATATTTTGCGATCATTCCTGCGATGTTCGCCGCGGCATTTCCTCAGCTGGAAGTTCTGAATGTGATGCGGCTCAGCACGCCGGAATCCGCGATTCTTTCCGCGGTAATATTCAACGCTCTGATCATCATCGCCCTTATACCGCTGGCGCTCCGCGGCGTACGCTATCGGCCAGTTGGTGCCGCGGCCCTGCTCCGCCAGAATCTCCTTGTCTACGGCCTAGGCGGCGTCGTTGCTCCATTCCTGGGGATCAAACTGATTGATATGGCCATCACCTACTTGCATTTGGCGCCTGGGAGAGTTCTATGAAGCAACATTTGCGCATTGCGATCCTCATGACACTGGTCACGACCGTGCTCTTCGGGTTGATTTATCCGCTGGCGGTCACCGGTCTCGGTCAGCTCTTTTTTTCCGCGCAGGCCAATGGCGGTATGATTACGCAACACGGCCAGGTCATGGGTTCCCGGCTGATCGGCCAGCCCTTCTCAGCCGCGTGGTATTTTCATCCGCGCCCTTCCGGCGCAGGCAACGGTTATGATCCCGTCGCGCCAAGCGGTGGCGCAACAAATCTTGGCCCGACAAACCGCCAGCTTGTGGATCGCGTGAAGGGTGACGTGGAAAAACTACACGCGGAAAATCCAGGCGCCGCAATCCCGGTCGATCTCGTCACCACTTCCGGTTCTGGCCTGGATCCGGAGATTTCTCCAGCCGCCGCTGAGTTTCAGATTCCGCGCGTCGCACGCGAGCGCCACATGAGCGAAGCGGATCTGCGGGCATTAGTTGCAAAGCATACCTTAGGGAGACAGTTCGGCTTACTCGGCGAACCGCGCGTCAATGTCGTCGAGCTGAATCTCGATCTCGACGCATCGCATCCGAAACAATAATTTTCAGTTTTTTCGCGAGGCCGGCTTTGCAGGAGTGCCCTTGGGCGCCTGGAATCGGTACCCGACCCACGGCTCCGTCAAAATATATTTCGGACGCGCCGGATCGCTCTCAATTTTCTTGCGCAACTGATTGATCACCACGCGCAAGTTTTCCGTTTCTTCCCCGTATTCCGGCCCCCAGACCGCCTGCAGCAGCCGACGATGCGACAGCGGCTTTCCCAGATTACCCACTAAATGCTTCAACACTTCGAATTCCTTCGGCGTCAGATGAACATCGCGGCCGCGCACAACGACCTGCCGGTTTTCGAAGTCAATCGTCAAATCCTTCCCAGTAAACGTGGGAATGGCATCTCCCGGTGCGTATCGCCGCAGAGCAGCGCGGATTCGCGCGAGCAGTTCTTCGATTCCAAACGGTTTGACCACGTAATCATCGGCGCCCGCATCGAGAGCGACAACTTTGTCGCGCTCCGCGTTGCGCACCGTCAACATAATGATCGGCGCATCGCACATTTCGCGAATCTCGCGCGCCGCCTCGATGCCGCCAATACCCGGCATATTGACGTCGAGCAAGATAAGGTCAGGGCGTTCCTTTCGAACCGCGTCGACTGCCTCTTCGCCGGTCGTCGCCTCTCGGATGACGTAACCATGGCTGGAAAGTGTGCTGCGCATCACGCGCCGGATTTGCGGCTCATCATCGACCACAAGAATGGCGGCTGCGTTCATCGCATCTCCCCTGCGTTGCGGTCCACGGGCAACGTAAACGAGAACACTGAGCCATGCCCGAGCTGGCTGGTCACGGAGATTGTGCCCTTGTGCGCCGTGATGATGGCTTTTGCTATCGGCAATCCCATTCCCGTCCCGCGCACCAGGTAGCGCTGATCTTTGCCACGATAAAACTTGTCAAAGATCATGCCCTGCTCGAAATCATCGATTCCAGGGCCGCGGTCCGCCACGCTGGTTGTGACGATTTCACCGGTGACTTCCGCGGAGATGGTGATCGGCTGATCCTTCGGCGAATAAATGTTGGCGTTGTCAATCAGATGGACCAATGCATCTTTGATGCGGTTCAAATCGGCTCGCACGGGGGGAAGACTGGGACTCACGTTCAAATCAACGGTGCGACCCGCCAGCGCCGTATTGCATTGCGCCAGGGCGGCGTCAATGATGTCGGCGATCCGTGTCGGAGCCAGATCCAGCTCAAACTCTCCAGCCTCAAGGCGCGACATCTCAGCTGCTTCTTCGACGAGCCGGTTCAACCGGTCGCACTCTTCATTGATGATCGTCAGTAGCTCGCGTGTCTGTTCGCGATCGGGAGTTTCCTCGGCCAGCAGGCTCGTCGTTGCGGCTTTGATCGAGGTCAGCGGCGTGCGAAAATCATGCGCGATCGAATCCAGCAGCGCGGACTTCAGCCGTTCTCCCTGGCGCTCCGCTTCCGTTTCTCCAAGCTTTTCGACGGCCCGCGCGCGTTCGATGGCGATCGCCACGAGGCTGCCCACGGCATCCAGCGTCTGGCGCGAAAGCCTTGACCCGGAAATTCCTAAGCTCGCAATGGGGCGAACGCCCATGCGCACCGGAATAAAGTACAGCCCTTCTTGGGATTCGAAGACGGCTTCATCGCGAAGAAAGACAGACTTCATTTTTTCTTCATCCAGGTGAGCGGCACCAAATCCAGACCGGTAAAACTTGTCTTTTTGCGGCAGAAAAAGCTCGGCGGCGCCGCCTTCGAAACTCTCCACAATGTAATTTGGGATTGCGTTCATCAATTGAATGACGTTTCCTTCCGCCAGAAGCTTTTGACTGAATTTATACAGCCGTTCGATTTCACGGCGGCGTTGATGGGCCTCATCGGCTTCCTTGCGAATCCGCGCGGAAAGCTGGCTCCCCATGATGGAAGTCACCAGAAATGCAAACAGCGCAACCCAATTTTGCGGATCGGCAATCGTGAATGTTCCTACAGGTGGAAGAAAAAAATAATTGAATGCCAACACTGCCGCAACGGACATGAAGACCGACACGGCCATCCCCCACACCGCCGAAACTGCTAGAATAGCCAGCAAAAAGGTGAGCGCGATGGTTGTTTGATTGACGTCGCGCGCGTGGCGAAAGAAAACAGTGATCACGGCGACGATGGCCAGCGACACGGCAAATCCGAAAGCGCGGCCGGCGAGCAATCTCTGCATCCTGCTATTCTATCGTATGCGCACTCTTTGAAACGGAGAACCTGACGCCTTGCCGAAGAAGCCCGAGGACTGGCTGGAAGTCGCCTCGCCGCCGCAGAAAGCGCGTGGCATATTTAAGCTCTTTCTCGGCTACGCTCCCGGCGTGGGCAAGACCTATAGCATGCTAAGTGAAGCTCTTCGCCGCCGGAGCCGCGGCGAAGACCTTGTCATCGGTGTCGTCGAAACCCACGGCCGCAAGGGTATTGAAGAACTGGCCTCGCAAATCGAATCCGTCCCGCGCAAAACAATCGAATACAAAGGAACCGTCTTCGAAGAAATGGATGTGGATGCCATCATTGCCAGGAAACCGGGCGTCGTCCTGGTGGACGAACTGGCCCACACAAATATTCCCGGCAGCCGTCACCGCAAACGCTACGAGGACATTCAGGATATTCTCGCCGCGAAGATCGACGTCGTCTCCACGCTGAACATTCAGCACATTGAAAGCATTGCGCCGGTGGTGCGCTCGATCACAGGAATCACCGTGCGGGAAACGGTTCCAGACTGGGTGCCCTTGACGGCCACGGAAACCGTCATGGTCGACTTGACTCCCGAAGCCCTTCACAACCGCATGAAGCGAGGCGATGTTTACAGCACGGAAAAGGTGGAACGCTCGCTCAAGAATTTCTTTCGACGCGGCAATTTGATCGCTCTTCGCGAACTAGCCCTGCGCCAGGTCGCCGAGCAAGTGGACCGCAGCCTCGAAACCTACATGGAAGATGAGGACATCCGCAAAAACTGGGGTGTCCGTGAACGCATGGCCATTTGTATTTCCGGGAATCCGGCCGGCCAGTATCTCGTCGCTCGCGGCGCCCGCATGGCTCGGCGCATGGACGCGGAGCTGTATGTCGTTCATGTCGATCGGGAGCTAGGCCCGAAAGAGCACAATGCCACCGCCCTTGCCGCAAATCTGCGCTTTGCCGAGAGCCTGGGCGCAAAAGTGATTCGTTTGAGAGGCCGGAGCGTCGCGGATACTGTAGCGGACTTTGTCCGTTCGAAACACATAACCCAGGTGATTTTCGGCCGCGCGCCAATTCACGATTGGCGCAAATATTTCTATCTGTCCGCCGTGCACCGGTTTCTCCGGGAATCTCCACCGGTGGACGTTCACATCGTTACGCAGGAAGCGGAAGAGTGACAATCTTCACGGCGCGACGTCCCATTGCAGAGTGCCACTCAGTTCCAGCTCAATGTCTACCACTGGAGCTGCCTTCAGCAAAAATGTGTTTGGGCTCTTCAATCCCCACTGAATATAAGGCACGCTGAATTTTGCCGAGCCTTTCCAATGGTCGCCGGTTAGCTCTGCATGCACTGGCACTGCCAGATCATGTTCGGACCCGTGCAGAAGGAACTTTCCGTGTAATTGAACATCGGACGTTCCAGGCACTGCAACCTTTCCTTCGATTTTAGTTGGCCGAAAAATGACCTCGGGATAGCGGGCGCTCTGCAAAATCTCATCGTGCATTTTTTTGTCGCGCGAGTCATTGCCACTATCTCCGCTGGTGGCATAGACTACGAATTCACCGCTGGCGCTGCCGGTAGCAGGATCAAATTTCACAGCGCCTCGTTTCAGAGCAAATGTCCCATGAACTGTATGTAGCGTGCTGTCGAGCGTCCAATGCAATTTGCTCTGCGATAAATCTAAATTCAGAGTTGCTTCGCTGAGACTCGTCTGAGGTGCGGGTTGTGGTGTTTGCGGCCAAGCGCGGACGGCAACCAGCACAAGGAATACAAAAATCCACACTCGTCCGGCCACGCGCACACCATACCGTCTTTGTCGCATCTTTATCTCCATCAGAATTATGCGGCCAGAAATCGCCAGCCGAATACTGCCCCGGCTGTCGCAAGCTGCAGCGGCCGCGTCTCACCCACGTGGTAGGCAAGCATGCGTTCGAATAGTTGCGGGGCGGCTTCAAGCGCCCGCATAGTACGTTCACGCAAGCCGTTCCGCCGGTCAAGCAAGAGCAGCATTTGTCCCATGAGCCGCGGACGCCGGAACAAACGGCGGTGCGCCTTCTGGTAGCGTCTTAAATCGCTTGCCGCCAGGGCATCGGCGAGCGCCACGGCTTGCTTAAAACTGAGAGAAAGTCCTTCCCCGGTAATTGCATCCACGCTGCCCGATGCATCTCCGATCAGCGCGACATTCCGCCGCCACACGCGATCGAGGTTAAACATTCCAGTCACGGCTCCGCGTTCGGGCCCCAATTGCCCCGCGCCTTTGAGCCGGCTGCACAATTTCGGAAATCTCTGGAGAGTTTCATCAAAGCGCGAATCCGGTTTATTCAATGTCAGTACAACACATATTTCTTGGGCGCCCACCGCCGTGACGTAAGCCTGTGCATCTTCGCCCCAATGAATCTCCGTGAAATCGCTCCACGGCTCCAAACGATAATGCACTCGAAACGCAAACCTCCTTCTCTGTGACTCCAAATTCTCCAGTCCACACCACCGCCGCACACGTGACTGGCCTCCGTCGGCACCTATGACCCACCGCGCCTGTATTTTGTTCCCGCCGGCCACGACCCCTTCTTCAAAGAGTCCCATCACCGGCATATTCCACAGAACGGAAACTCCGCAATCTTGCGCTCTCTCTATCATTCGTTGGTGCAAAATTTCCCGGCGCACCCCGAGCCCGGGCCCGTCGGGAAAACTGGCGCTCACCGAAGAACGCTGATCCTCAAATCGAATGCCCCGAAGCGTACTTCCATCGAGTTCGTGGAGTTCAACTCCGAGCTCACCGAGCGCCTTTAGCGCATCCGGTAACAATCCTTCTCCGCATGCTTTTGTTATTGGAGGATTCGCGCCATCTGCAACGATTACTCGAAAACCCCGCCCTCGTACAGCAATCGCAGCGGCCAGCCCAGCAGGCCCTCCGCCCACAACAAAAACATCTGTGTCCCGCCCCATTTATACCCCGCTCTCTCTGAGCGAACTGCGTGCAACTCTAACGGCTCAGAGACTTAGATGTTCCCAACGAGTGGAAGATTGCCTGGCGAGTTCTTAAAACATGCTCATGGCGAGGCCAGTGGCGATTTTTGCATAACCTCAGCTTATTTATAACAGCAGAACTATTAATTTGACTGATTGACTTCCGAGGCCCCATCCTGTTATCTTCATGGCGGCTCACTATGCTTACTGTCGCCATCTCGAAGGACCGGCCCGCCTTCGCATCGTTCTTGCGGGGAGCTGCAATTAGTGTGGTCGTGCGAATTATCCCTGTCATCGTACGGGGAACAACACATCGATGATGGCCGCCTAGCACAGCACCACAAGAAGGTTTCGAGGCCATCATCAAAACCAAGATGATGGCCTCAAGTTTTTTGGGCTTGGTATCGCAAGGGAACGCTTCAGAAAGCCCGCGGAGGAGAACGCGACTGTGACCGGATCTTCATTAAAGTCTCGTAGCAGCGCACTGATCGACGGCCCCCATCGCGCCGGAGCTCGCTCCATGTTGCGGGCATGCGGGCTTCGCGATGACGATTTCACCAAGCCTCTTATCGGCGTTGCGAATACCTGGATCGAGATCGGCCCGTGCAACTATCACCTTCGCGAGTTGGCAGTACACGTAAAGGAAGGCATTCGCGCCGCCGGTGGCACTCCTCTCGAGTTCAATACGATTTCGATCTCTGATGGCATCACCATGGGCACGGAGGGCATGCGTACTTCGCTGATCAGCCGCGAGGTCATCACCGACTCCATCGAGCTCGTCACGCGCGGCAATCTTTTCGACGCGCTCATCGTCCTGGTTGGATGCGACAAGACCATTCCTGCTGGCATCATGGCTTTGGCGCGTCTGAATATTCCCGGCCTCGTTCTCTACGGCGGCTCGATCGCCCCCGGCAAATTTGAAGGCCATTCCGTCACGATTCAGGACGTTTATGAAGCCATTGGCAGCCATTCGCATGGCGATATGTCCGACGCGCGTCTCAAGGCGCTTGAGGAAACCGCATGCCCGGGAGCTGGCGCCTGCGGCGGACAGTTCACCGCCAATACCATGGCGCTCGTCTGTGAATTTCTTGGCATCGCTCCCATGGGACTCTCCAGCGTGCCCGCCACAGATTCGGGCAAAGCTCATGCAGGCCATCGCGCGGGCGAACTCGTCATGGATCTTCTGCGCGGCAACATCACGCCATCCAAAATCATTACGAAAGCCGCGATAGAAAATGCCATCGCCGGAGTCGCTGCCACCGGCGGTTCGACAAATTCCGTTCTACACCTGCTCGCGATTGCCAACGAAGCGCGCATTCCGCTGAGCATCGATGACTTCGACCGCATCAGCGCGCGTGTTCCGATTATTGCCGACCTCAAACCCGGCGGCCGTTTCGTCGCTACCGATCTTTTTGCCGCGGGAGGCACAGCGCTCGTAGCCAAGCGCCTGCTCGACGCAAAACTTCTTCGCGGCGACGCCATCACCGTTACAGGGCGTACCCTCGCGGAAGAAGCTGCAGCGGCAAAAGAAACTCCCCATCAGGAAGTTGTCCGAAAAATCGACGCACCTCTGAAGCCCACTGGCGGCCTCGTCATTCTGAAAGGCAATCTTGCGCCCGAGGGTTGCGTCATTAAAGTCGCAGGCCATAACATTCAAAACTTCCGCGGCCCGGCGCGCGTTTTCGATAACGAGGAATTGGCTTTCGCCGCTATCGAGAAGAACCAGATCCACGCTGGCGATGTCATCGTAATTCGTTACGAAGGCCCCAAAGGCGGTCCCGGCATGAGAGAGATGCTCGCCGTCACTGCTGCGCTTGTCGGCGCTGGCCTCGGCGATTCCGTCGCTCTGCTCACGGATGGGCGCTTTTCGGGCGCCACACACGGATTTATGGTTGGCCACGTTGCACCCGAAGCAGCAAACGGCGGTCCCATCGCGGCTGTCGCCGACGGCGACACGGTTGTCTTCGACATTCCGAGCCGCAAACTCGACGTTGAATTGACTGACGCCGAAATTCAAAAGCGCCTGGCCTCGTGGAAACCTCCCGCTCCGCGTTTCACCAGCGGCGTGATGGCCAAGTACGCTTTGCTTGTTTCCTCTGCTGCGATCGGCGCGGTCACCGTCGTGCCCGCTTCGTTTGCATCACAAACTCAGCCTCAAACAGTTGCGCCAAACCCCGCACACGCGCAATTGGGAAGGACCCTATGAAGCTCACCGGCGCAGAAATCCTCTGCGAATCGCTCACCAAGCTGGGCGTGCAACACATTTTCGGATATCCCGGCGGCGCGATTCTTCCCGTCTACGACGCCCTCGGCAAATCTAAGCTGCATCACATTCTCGTGCGCCACGAACAGGGCGCCACGCACATGGCGGACGGCTATGCGCGCGCCACTGGCGGCGTCGGCGTCGCCATGGCTACTTCAGGCCCCGGCGCAACGAACATGGTCACCGGCATCGCCACCGCCATGCTCGATTCTTCGCCGGTTGTCTGCATCACCGGCCAAGTCAGCAGCAAGCTGCTCGGCTCTGATGCCTTTCAGGAAATCGACATCACCGGCATCACCATGCCGATCACAAAACACAATGTTGTCGTTTCGCGCGCTGAAGATATAGCGCGCACCGTTCGTGAAGCGTTCGTCATTGCAAATACCGGACGCCCCGGCCCGGTTCTTGTCGACATCACCAAGGACGCGCAACAAGCTTCTTGCGAGTTCGATTGGGAAACTTCCGCTCCAAAGCTTCCCCAGAAGCGCGTGCGCAATGATCACAACCAAGCCGAATTCGATCGCGCCGTCGAATTGCTTAATACCGCAAAACGCCCAATCATCCTGGCCGGACGAGGAATCATGCTTTCCGGCGCGATGCGCGCCTTCGAGCAATTCGTTCGCACCTGCAACATTCCTGTCGCCATGACCCTGCTCGGCATCGGCTGCTTCCCTGCTTCCGATCCGATGAATCTCGGCATGATGGGCATGCATGGCGAAGCGTGGGTCAATCACGCCATTCAAGAATCCGATCTTCTCGTCGCCGTCGGCATGCGCTTCGACGATCGCGTCACCGGCGACCTGCGCACGTACGCGAAGGGCGCTCGCAAAATTCACATCGAAATTGACCGCGCGGAAATCAACAAGAACGTAAAAGTTGACGCGGCTCTCATCGGCGACGCACGCGAGACGCTTGAAAAGCTCATTCCGCACATCGTAAATCCCGACCGTGGCCCCTGGCTTTCGCACATCAAGGAGCTAAAGGGCGACTCCGCCGTCCGCGACATCCAAAGCCTTCCTGACAACGGCCATCTCTACGCCGCCCACGTCATCAATGATCTCTGGAAAGAAACGCGCGGCGAAGCCATCGTCGTCACCGACGTCGGCCAGCACCAAATGTGGGAGGCGCAGTATTACCATCACAATCAGCCGCGCACGCTCATCACTTCGGGCGGCCTCGGCACGATGGGTTTTGCACTGCCCGCAGCTATCGGCGCCAAGTTCGCCAAGCCAGACTCCGAAGTTTGGGTCGTGGTCGGAGACGGCGGCTTTCAGATGACCATGTGTGAGCTCGCTACCATCGTGCAGGAAAAGATCAACATCAAGATCGCCATCATCAACAACGGCTTTCTCGGCATGGTCCGCCAGTGGCAGGAATTTTTCTATGATAAGCGCTACGTCGCCACGCCGCTCGTCGCCCCCGATTTTGCCGCACTGGCAAACGCTTTCGGCATTCGCGGCGAGCGCATTACCACGCGCGGCGACGTGCTCCCTACGATTCGTTCCGCGCGCGAATCCAAAGAAACCGTTCTCATCGACTTCCGCGTCGAGCAGGAAGACT
Organism: uncultured Acidobacteriota bacterium; assembly: GCA_963833345.1. Taxonomy (GTDB): domain Bacteria; phylum Acidobacteriota; class Terriglobia; order Acidiferrales; family UBA7541; genus Acidiferrum. The sequence goes on from CAWHXI010000002.1 coordinate 1,798,054, forward strand.
CGGTCTATCCGATGGTTCCCGCAGGCGCGTCGCTCCACGAGATGATTCGCCGGCCAAATAATCCGCTGGTCGAAACAGCATCGGAGCCATAGAGCCATGAGCAAGGCCGCGAGCAAAGAGGACTGCATATGCAAACACTAGTCGCATACGTCGAAAACAAACCAGGCGTGCTCAATCGCGTCTCTTCACTGGCCCGCCGCCTAGCCATCAACATCGATTCCCTGACGGTTGGCCCGACGGATAACCCGCAGATCGCCCGTATGACCATCGTCGCCCACACCGACGAAAAAGGCGGCCATCGTCTCGAAGCTAGCCTGGAGAAACTAGTCGACGTGCTGCTCGCAGAAAATATCTCTGAACGTTCCCTGCTTGAGCGCGACTTGGCCCTGATCAAAGTTCTCGCCGACCAACAGTCCCGTCCTCATCTGATGGAACTCATTAAAGTTTTTCGCGCGCGCGTCGTGGATGTCGCTCCGGAATCTCTGATCATCGAGGTCTCCGGTACGGTAGACAAAATCGACGGCCTGCTCGAAGTGCTCCGCCCCTTCGGCGTTCTGGAGATGGCGCGCAGCGGTCGCATCAGTATGACGCGCGGAGGCGACCTGCTCCGTCCACCGACCGCAACCGATGCCCCCGCGCAGAGCTTGGCGACGCTGTAAGCTTGTGTCGGGACTACTGTGAGGATAACCCCTTTAGAATCAATCGCTATTAAAAACCCCGTAAGTGTTGCATCTAAAAGACTTGTAGCTCGGCTAAGTCCTTTATCAGCAATGTTTACAAAAAAGCGGGGGAGGGGTTGAAGCCCGGTTTCAGGCCCTGTTTTTCGCTCTACGGTGGATCACGGTCTTAGCGACAAGTTTGAAAGATTCTAAATCCCGGCCGTAACCCGGCCCAAGAGGAAAAAATGGCAAATCTCTATTACGACGATTCCGCGGATCTCGCTCTCATCCAATCAAAAAAAGTAACCATCATCGGCTACGGCTCCCAAGGTCATGCCCATTCGCTCAATCTCCGCGACAGCGGCGTAAGCGTCCGCGTCGGACTCCCCGAAGGCAGCGCCTCTCGCGCCAAAGCCGAAAAGGAAGGCCTCACCGTCAACACTCCCGCACAAGCCGCCGAATGGGCCGACGTCATCATGATCCTCGCGCCGGACACGAAGCAGCCGAAACTCTATAGCGAGCAAATCGAGCCGCACCTCTCCAAAGGAAAGACCCTGATGTTCGCCCACGGCTTCAACATCCGTTTCGGCACCATCAAGCCTCCGGCGAGCGTCGATGTCTCCATGATCGCGCCGAAAGCTCCCGGCCATCGCGTCCGCGAAGTCTTCACCGAAGGCGGCGGCACGCCCGCACTCATCGCCATTGAGCAAGACGCCAGCGGCACAGCCAAAGCCCTCGCGCTCTCCTACGGCAAAGGCCTCGGCTGCACACGCGCCGGTGTTCTCGAAACCACCTTCACCGAAGAAACGGAAACCGACCTATTCGGCGAACAAGCCGTCCTCTGCGGAGGAGTCAGCGAGCTGATCAAAGCAGGCTTTGACACGCTCGTCGCCGCTGGCTACCAACCGGAAGTCGCCTATTTTGAATGCATGCACGAACTCAAGCTCATCGTCGACCTCATTTATCGCGGCGGCCTCAGCTACATGCGCTATTCGGTTAGCGACACCGCCGAGCATGGCGACTACACGGCCGGCCCGCGTATCATCACGCAAAAAACGCGCGAAGAAATGCGCCAGATTCTCGCCGAAATCCGCGACGGCAGCTTTGCCAAAAAATGGGTCGCGGAAAATGAAGCGGGATGCCCGAGTTTCCTGGCCACGCGCAAGCGCGAACAAAGCCATCCGGTCGAGCAACTCGGCCCCAAACTTCGCGCCATGATGCCTTTTCTTCAGCCGGTCATCGCCCCGGGCCTCGAAGAAAAAGCTGCAGCTTCGAAGAAATAATAATGAAACGGATTTGCCCGCCGTCCTGTCTTTGTCGTTGAGTGTGTAAAGCAAGTCTGAAGCGGTACGCAAGTTTTCGTACAGCAGCCGGTAAGAATCGTCTGTCTGCAAAGCCGGTCATGTCTTAAAATTGTTACCTGGATTAACTATTCAGCCTAGTTGACACGACGGAGCTTTTAGGCAATTCTCTGGCGCCATGAAACGATCACCCGTTCCCCCTCAAGCCTCGGCTCCTTCTCTCGCGGAGCGCATCGAACTCCTCAGCGCCAAGCGCCAGGAGATTATTCGTCCGATTCTCGAGCACCCGCGCGACTACGTCCTCCTCAGTGTCCGCGCGATGGCCAAGCGCCTCAAGACTGACCCCGCCACCGTCGTTCGCATCGTCCGCGGCCTCGGTTTTGCCAGCTACCGCGACTTTCAGCGCCATCTCCACGACCTCTCCATCGCCTTCGCCACATCGCTCGACACCATGCAATCCGCCGGGCGAGTCAGCAGCATGCCCACCTACGTTCGTGAAGCTCTCGAGCAGGACCTCAAGAATCTCCACGGCCTCAAGAACAGTCTCGACGCTCCGCGCCTCGTCTCCCTCGCCAAGCGTTTCTACGACGCGCGCCGCATCGTCCTCCTCGCTGGCGATCTGGCCGCTATTCTGGCCGATTATTTGGAATATCAAATTACGCTTCTGGGCCTCCCGGTCTTCACCGGGACGTCCGCAGGCCGCATCGCCCATCTCGTCCGCACCGTAACCAATCGCGACCTCGTTCTCGCCATCAGCTTCCGCCGCGGCCTACGCCAAACCGTCGAAGGCGTGCATCTGGCACGCGCCCGCAGCGCATACTGCGTCGGCATCACCGACACCTATGTTTCGCCCCTCGCGCGCGAATGCGACGAAGTCTTCCTCGCCAGCGTCGAATCCACTTCCTTCGGCGCTTCTTACGCAGCGCCGGTCGCCCTCGTCAACGCCATCCTGGCCGCCTGCGGACAGTATCGCCGCCCGCAAACACTCGCCATCGTCAAGGAAATAGCCGAAGAGCAGCGCAAAGGCTTCCGCTGGTACACCGTTTGATCGATTTTGGGGCGTAGTGCAACAAACGTTTCTGCGTTCCATTGCACAAGCACTGCTTAAATCGCCACTGCAGCGCGAGTCTAGCGCTTCGCTGATCTTCGCAATTTGGGGCAGTCACAGTCTGGCAACATCTGTATCTCGCGCGGATTCCCGTTCTCAGTTATGATGTGTCACAACTTGTGGCAGACACCTTGATCGGACAAGGGAAACGCAAATGCTTCGCAGCAAACCAGTCAGAGCGATGAGCACCTCTGCAAATTCACGACTCAAGTTTCCGTTCCAACTCTTGCCTCTGTTACTTGCTGCTTTTTTGCTCTGGGCTCCTGGCGTCATCAAAGGACAATCGTCCGTCTCTTTAACTCCTGGAGCGAAGCCCGCTGATATCCCGCAAGCGTGGAAGCCTTGGATCGGCGAATACGGTCCAATCTCTCCGCGGCCCGCCGGCAACGTCTACGAGTTGAGCGAAAAAGATGGCGTGATCTGGATTCTGCAGCGCGAAGGCAAAGAAGAGGAACCTACGTACAAACAGGTGGAGAAGTTCGCCGCGAACCAGCCGCCGCCAACTGATTCTACTCACCGCGTCGTATTCCATTTGGGCCCATCTGCCGAGCATCGCAGTCTGGTCATGGGCACCGTTGAAAGCGCGAAATCTACTCCCGACTTCAACGCTCCGCAGCAGATCCTAATAGCTCCCGTTCGCCCCGTCGCAGAGCTGCGCGCGGAAGCCCTCTCCGCTTCCCCGCCCCGCGAAGATGGCACCTTTCGCAAACCTGAGCTCATTGAGCTGACAACTCTCGACTCGGCGATTCATCTCGACATTCGTTACGCCACGAACAACGATTTTCTTGGCACGGCCGTCTACACGGAGGCCCGAGCCTTCCTCCAACGCCCCGCCGCCGAAGCTCTCGTCCGCGCTCTCCACAAGCTCCAGCCGCTCGGCTACGGCTTGCTCATCCACGACGCCTTTCGCCCGTGGTACGTCACCAAAATTTTCTGGGACGCTACCCCTCCCGAAGGCAAGATTTTCGTCGCCGATCCTTCACAGGGCTCGCGCCACAATCGCGGCTGCGCCGTCGACCTCACGCTCTACGATCTCGCCTCCGGCAAGCCGATCGAAATGCCAGGCACGTACGATGAAATGTCTCCGCGGTCGTTTCCCGATTATCCCGGCGGCACTTCTCTCCAGCGCTGGCATCGCGACCTGCTCCGCCGCGCCATGGAATCGGAAGGCTTCACTGTCTACGAGCACGAATGGTGGCACTTCGATTACAAAGACTGGCACGAATACCCAATTTTGAACATCAAGTTTGAAGATTTGCATTCCGGCCAAGGACTCGCCAGCGCCCAATAGTGCGCACCAGTCCCAACCGTTTTCTCTGGAGGATTTTACCTTGCACAGCAGAAGCCGCTCTTTCCAGCTCGGCGTTGCACTCTGTCTCACAGTTTTATTTGTCGCGGCGCCGCGATCGATTCGTGCGCAATCGACCGCCTCTCTCGCCGACCGCATTCAAAAAGTAATGGACCGCCCCGAATTCGCTCACGCGAATTTCGGCATCGAATTCTATTCTCTCGAAACCGGCAAAGTCGTCTATTCGCTGAACGCCAATAAACTCTTCGTCCCCGCCTCCACCACCAAAACTCTCACCGAAGGCACCGTTCTCGCAAAACTGGGAGCTGACTACCGCTTCCACACCATCATCTACCGCACTGGCCCCATTGACAAAAAGGGAACGCTCAAAGGCGATCTCGTCCTTGTCGCCAGCGGCGACCCCAATCTTTCCAATCGCATTCAGCCCGACGGCACACTTTCCTTCGTCGATGAAGATCATGCCTATGGCGGCCCCGCCGTCACTGGCGATCCCCTCGCTGTCATCAAAGAACTCGCCAAAGCCGTTGCCGCCAAAGGCATTCGCAAAATCGAAGGCCGCGTCCTCGTTGACCCCAGCCTCTTTCCCGACGGCGGCCGCGAAGGCGGCACCGGTGTCGTGATCTCAAGCATCGTGGTGAACGACAACGTCATCGACCTCGTCGCCACTCCCGGCGCAAAAGCCGGCGATCCCGTTTCCCTCAACGTCTCTCCCAAAACCACCTACGCCACATTCGTAAATCACCTCACCACGTCCGCTGCTGGTGCTAAACCAGATATCGAGGACCCTGCGACAGTCACAAACGCTGACGGCACCGTCACCGTCACGCTGACCGGCACTCTCCCTCTCGACTCTCATCCTCTCACTGCGCCCTATGCAGTCCCTTCACCCACAAAATTTGCGGAGACCGTTCTCACCGAGTCTCTCAATTCCGCAGGCGTCGAAATCAAAGCTCCCTCAAAATCTGCCGCGCCAGACTTCAAAGCGTTCGCTCGCCTATATACTCCCGACAACCAAGTCGCCGAGCACGTTTCGCTTCCTCTCGCCGAAGAAATCAAAGTCACTCTCAAAGTCAGCCAGAATCTTCACGCCAGCATGGGGCCTTCTCTCCTCGGCACGCTTGTGGCGAAAAATTTCACCGATCCCGTCCACGCAGGCTTCAAAGTTGAACGCACCTTTCTTCAAGAGGCCAAACTCGATCTTTCCGGCGCCTCGCAAGGCGACGGCGAAGGCGGCGACTGGGCCGACCTCTTCAGTCCAGACTTCATTGCCCATTACATGGCCTACTGGAGCACGCGCCCCGACTTCCCAGTTTTCTTCAAAGCGCTTCCGATTCTTGGCAAAGACGGCACGCTCGCTAAAATTCAGGTCAATAATCCCGGTGCAGGCCACGTTTTCGCAAAAACCGGGACGTTCGGCTCGGAAGACAAGCTCAACGGCAAAATGATGCTCAACGGCAAAGGCCTCGCCGGGTTCGTCATCACCGCGAGTGGCAAAAAGCTTGCCTTCGCCGCTTACGTCAATCACGTCACCATTCCGCCCGATCCCGATGCCGCGCAAGAAATCGGCGGCCAAGCCCTTGGCGAAATCGCCGCCGCAGCTTATGACGCCCCACTCCCCACCGCATCAGCTTCGAAGTCCGCGTCGCCTTCCGCACCTGGAACGTACGACATAATCATTCGCAACGGTCACATCATCGACGGTACTGGCAATCCGTGGTACGCCGCCGACGTCGCCATCGAAGGCGATCGCATCGCCGCTATCGGCAACCTCAACAACGCCACCGCCAAGCGCGAAATCGATGCCAAAGGCCAAATCGTCTCGCCCGGTTTCATCGACATGCTCGGCCAATCCGAATCCGCTCTTCTTCTCGACAATCGCTCTCTCAGCAAACTCTCTCAAGGCATCACCTCGGAGATCACCGGCGAGGGCGGATCCATCGCTCCGCAAAACGAAAAAACTCTCGCCCCGCTCAAACCTTTCCTCGATCAATTCAAATTCACTGTCGATTGGACCACACTCGACGGCTACTTCCGCCGCCTTGAAAAACAGGGCACTCCCATCAACATCGGCACTTACGTCGGCTCCGCACAAGTCCGCGAAGCCGTCATCGGCGATGACGATCGCGCTCCAACTCCCGCTGAACTCACTGAAATGGAATCTCTCGTCGAGCAGGCTATGAAGGACGGCGCCCTCGGCGTTTCCAGCGCCCTGATCTATCCGCCAAATATTTACGCGAAAACTGACGAACTCATCGCCCTCGCGAAAGTCGCTTCAAAATACGGCGGACTCTACGCCACGCACATGCGCAGCGAAGGCGCTTCCGAAATGGAAGCTCTCGCCGAAGCCATTCGCATCGGCCGCGAAGCCAATCTTCCCGTCGAAGTTTTCCATTTGAAAGTCAGCGGCAAAGCGCGCTGGGGCAATATGAAGAAAGTCGTCGCGGCCATTCAAGCCGCGCGCGATTCCGGCCTCGATATCGCCGCGAGTATGTATCCGTATCCCGCGGGCGGTACGGCGCTCGCCTCTGCCCTCCCGCCATGGGTAGCCGATGGCGGCACACAAAAACTTCTTGCGCGCCTAAAAGATCCTGCCGTGCGCGCACGCATCAAAGAGGAATTGAAAGGCGATCATCCCAACTGGGAAAATCTCTACTACGATTGTGGCGGCGGCGCGGGCGTTCTGCTCGCCTCCATCGAAAAGCCTGAACTAAAACAATTCGAAGGCAAAACCGTCGCGGACGTCGCCAAAGTCTGGAACAAATCCCCCGAAGATACGCTGATGGATTTCGTCATCGCCGATAACGCGCAGACCGGCGCTCTCTATTTCATGGCCAGCGAAGAAGACATCAAGACCGGCCTCGAACAACGCTGGACCAGTATCGGCCTCGATGCCAACGAAATGTCTCTCGATGGCCCCATCTTCGAAGCGCACACCCACCCACGCGCTTTCGGTTCCATGCCCCGTTTCCTCGGCCATTACGTGCGCGACGAGCATCTGATGCCGCTCGAAGCCGGCATCCGCAAAATCACGTCGTTCCCCGCGCAACGCGAACATCTCGAAAACCGCGGCATCTTGAAGCCAGGCTATTTCGCCGACATCACTATCTTCGACCCCGCGACGATCATCGACAAAGCCACCTTCGTAAGCCCTGCGCAGCTCTCCGAAGGCATCGCCTATACCATCGTCAACGGCCAAATCGAATACGATCACGGCAAACTCACCGGTGCCACCGCCGGCAAAGTCCTCCGCGGCCGTGGCTGGCAACAGGACGTACACTAGAGATAGAGAGAGTAGCTGCTAAACGTGGCACTTTGCTTGGCCGAAAGCGATGACCTAGTCACGCCGGACAAGCGAACCGCTGATTTTTGCTATTTGCGGTTGCGAAAGAAAGAATACTCAGCGAACGATCGCAAAGCCATCGCGCGCAGAGTGCGCGGTTTAGCTCAGCACGGCGAGGTCTTTGCTTACTACAAACACTTTGATTCCCCAGTATGCCCGCCGCAAGCCGAAGAACTCCTGGCTGCTGTCAAATCAACTTAGCGAAGCTTTCCCCATCTCCGCCACGCGCCGCTCATACGTCATTTCCGCCCAGCCATGTTTTCCGTAATAGCGCAGCACGATCTTATGTCCCGGCACAATCTTCGCCCGCGCCTTCGTCAAGGAATCCGAGAGCGTCACCCACTGCCCATCCACCAGGTAACTCCCTTCCCATCCTCGCAGCTCAAAGTGCCCGTCATTCTTGAGGATCAGGGGCGCCGCCGTGCAAGCCATCACTTTCCCCTGCACCATCGCCTGCGTGCACTGGTAACTGCCCGAAACGTCCACTGTCTGAGCTTTTGCGGAAGGATTCACCACGATACAGAACACCGAGAAGGAAACATACCGCAAGAAGCTCTGTGCCACGCGTTCGAGTCCCATGGGGTCTCCATACCCAGGACGCGTTGCTGCGGGGCACCGTCCCTGGCCATTGGTACAGGTGCAACTCACCAGCCAACCCTGTACCACTTAACCTGCTGATAATACACCACTTTCAGGATATCTCTACCTGTACCTCATTACTGCCTGGGAAGATTCGTTCCCTTTTTCACCCTACAGGGGAGTTTTCTTGCAACCCTCGTCGGGCCTTCTCGGCCCATTACAGATCTCATATCAGTTACTCAAACGGTAACTCCGCCGCGGCCTGACCATCCTTCCGCGGATCTGACGCTCCGTAATTCACGCCTGTAGCAAAGTCTCGCAACACCACCTGCCCGCCGCCCACTCTGCTGGAAAACGTCCCCAGCACCTTGATCTGGTGCCCCTTGGCCGTCAATTCGTCCCGCACTTTTCCGTTGATCCGATTCTCCATTTCGACGTCGCAACCCGTAAACGTATATTTCGTAAACCGCGCGGCCTCCACCGCCGCCTGAATGTTCATCTTGAAATCAGCAATATTCGCGATGAACTGCGCATGCGCCTGCGCCTGGTTCCACCCGCCCATAATTCCAAACGCCATGCGCTTGTCACCATTCTGCGCAAACCCCGGAATGATCGTGTGCCGCGGCCGCTTGTGTCCGGCCAACGCATTCGGCGATGTTGGATCCAGCGTGAACAGCCCGCCGCGATTGTGCAGCACAAAACCCGTCCCCGCCGGAACAATCCCCGACCCAAAAGCCGCGTAATTGCTCTGAATCAACGACACCATATTTCCATCGCGATCCACCACGCTTAAATATGTCGTATCGCCCCCACCCGCGATCTCACCGGCCGCGACATCGCAAGCAGCGTGATCCGGATCGATCAATTTCGCTCGCTCGGCAGCCCAAGCCTTCGAAAGCAAAGTCGCCACAGGAATCTTCTGCCCCCGCGGATCGGCCAAATACCTCGCCACGTCTGCGTAGGCCAGCTTCTTAGCCTCAATCATCGTGTGCAGCGCCTTCGTCGACCCAAATCCCGAATCTTTCTCCCCGAGCGGAAACGTCTCCATAATATTCAACATCTCAAGCGCGCCAATTCCCTGCCCGTTCGGCGGCATCTCGTACACCGTCCAATCGCGATACGTCGTCGAAATCGGCTCAACCCACTCGCTCGAATACGCCGTCAGGTCCTGCGCGGTCATCGTCCCGTTGTGCCGCTTCTCTGCGTCCAAAATCTTCTTCGAAATCTCCCCCTTGTAAAACGCGTCTCTCCCGCGCTCCGCAATCTGCCCCAACGACACTGCCAAGTCCGGGTTCTTGAACACCTCCCCAACTTTCGGCGCATGATCCCCCGGCAGATAAAGACTCGTCGCCGCATCATCCGTCCGCAAAAGGTCAACTTCCGTAGCCCAATACGCCGCATCCCACTCCGGCACCGGAAAACCGTCCTGCGCCGTTCGAATCGCCGCCGCCAAATCCTCCTTCAATTTCTTGCGGCCAAACTTGTCCGCCAACTTCTGCCAACCATCCACCACACCCGGCACCGTTATCGAATGCACGCCTGTCTGCGGCATGCTCTTCAATCCCTGCTTCTGTAAAAATTCAATCGTCAATCCTTTCGGCGCCCACCCGCTAGCGTTCAATCCATAAAGCTTGTTGGCCTTGGCGTCATACACAATTACGAACAAATCCCCGCCGATCCCGTTCATCATCGGCTCAACCACACCCATCATCGCGTTCGCAGCTATCGCCGCATCTACCGCGTTCCCGCCATGCTCTAAGATCCCCACTCCCGCCTGAGAAGCCAGCGGCGACTCCGAAGCCACAATTCCATTCCGCGATATCACCATCGACCGCGTCTGCCCGCGGTCCTGCCCTTGCGCACCCACCGTCAGCGTCAACGTCGCCCCCGCAATCAGCAAAAATCGAGCAACATTCAAACCCCCACCGCAAATCGACTGCTTCGCGTCAGCTCTCATCATTCCTCAACCTCTCCGCCCAACTCGAAGTGCGCCACGCATCTTACGTTAATTTCTCCCCCTGGCGTTACTCGGAAAGTTCCAGCCATATCTCCGCATCTCGCGCAGCCTCCGCCAAAAAAAGAAAACCTCCTCGGGCCTGGCGGCTCGGGGAGGTTTTCAGCCTTTGTGAAGCTTCTTGATTTAGAAGTGATGGCCTCTATCGTCGTCGTCATCACTCTTCGGCGCAAAGGCCACTCCGCGGAACACCTCTCCGGCCCGCGCAGATCGAACCGTCTGGAAAGTTCCCAGCCAGCCACCGGAAGGTGGTGTGGTTGCGGAGATCACATCCGTCACCTTCACCAGCTTGTTGGGATCCGCTCCGTTATCGCCATTAGCGCTCACCGTCGACGTGATGGCCCAGATCGTCACCGTGCCATCACGATTGACGCGACCAGTGATGTTTCGGCACCCGCCGGTCGCCGGATTAATTGAAGCCGGATAGTGGTCCACGCCGTATTGCACACCGATGTTCAGGCCATTCTGCAGCACGTAGACCATGGTCCAGACGCCATTCTGCAGCACCCATTTCTGCAAACCCGCCGTCGCCTGCGACTGCGCATCCGCAACATTGCTGCCGTTCACCGGCGGCACGAATGTTCCATCGCCTTCATCGCACACGTACAGCGTGTTCGCATTGGCAAAGAACATCCCAAATGGGAAATTCGTGCCCGTGCTTGCTTCCGTGTTGGGGAAGCCGGGTAGAATCGTCAGCGGTACCGTTGCCAGCTCCGCTGGGGTGCCCGTTGGCAACGTGCCTGCAGTGCCCTCTTGGAACACCGAGTTGATTCCATTGCCTCCGCTGCCTTTGCTGACGTACACCGTGTTGTTAAAAATGGTTATGCCGCGGAAATTCGTGTCTTTGCCCTGCTTGTCGCCGGGTAGGAACTCCAACCTCCCAATCATGTCGATGCCGAGGCCCGGAGGAGGAGGCGGTACAGGCGGTGTGGTGCCTGGAATCCGCAGTTCCGCGCCTGTCGCGTTGATCAGTTCAAATCCCGGGATCGTAAGTGGAAGCTGCTTCTTTCCGATATTCCCACTGTTGTCGTTCCCCACCATGTAGTAGATGCCGTTGCTGCCCTTGATCGCCGCGCGTCCATTGTCGCCGCTGTACGCATTTCCATCGGTGATGCTGAGGTGACCATACCCGTCCACTTCCGCCACCGCGCGATAGTAGGATGTGGGGATATTCGGCGTGCTCTGCAAGCTGGAGGTAACCGGATTCGTCGGATCGCATATCGCCGGCGTATTGGAAGCCGAAACGTCGATCAGATTTGGCGCCGTTGGAGAAACGTCAGTGCCGCCGCATCCCACACCGCCGTGATAGCCCATAAATGTCAACGACTTGCCGTCTGCGGAGAGGTTCAGCGCCAGCTCCGACTTCGAGCTGAAGCTGGTCACAATCTTGTCGCTTGGGATCGGCAAGGTGCCCAGCACCCAGCCATCCTCAGTGATGTTATCCAAAAAGATCGGTGAAGTAATTCCAAAGCTCCCATCGCTGGCGGAATTATTCCAGACGTTGTGTGTGTCCTGATCGTTGGGAGCTTCGCCGTTATCGCTGGCGAACCCGCACGGAACCGCCACGGGCGTAGTGCCTCCCGCGATCAATGGCACTTGGACCGTCAATCCGGTTGCGCCCCCTTGGCATCCCGGCGGCAAAGCCTCGCCTGCGATCACCGTCGAAGCATTTCCCACATACACGCTCTTGCTCAGCACCAAACTGTCCGGTGCAAACCGAAAATGGCTCGAATGATGATCATCATCGTCTGCAGTCATCCTGCTGACAAACACTCCTCCCGCCAATCCAACCGCTGTTGCCACTGCCAAAACTGCCAAAGTACGCCGTTTTTTCACAAGTGTAGCCCTCCAAGGCGCACGCATCCTCCCATACGCAAAACACCACAGCTTTGCTCCTCTGTTAAGAGTCCGTGAACCCTGGATTGCAAGTACTGATAGCTGTAGTAAGGCGTGCCCCTCCCTCTTGTTCACAGACGTGTACTTGTTCCTCCAAAAGTATCCTTTGCTTAATATTGCGCCACTACACAAACGTCCGAGTTACGCGAGTGATGCGCAACGCATTCGATATTTCCTACGTCTAGTTACAAGGAGTCCCAAGGATGACGCGCCACAAGATCATTTTCTCTGCCGCGTTGTTAACCCTGACTTACAGCGCCGCTTCAAGGGGCCACACCTCCACCAACACCGCCGCCGTTCCTGAACAATCTTCGCAAGCTTCAGCACAGAAGATTCCGGTGGCGCTAATTTGGAATTATTATCCGCAGCCAGAAACACTGGTCTTGCACCTCACCAACATTTCAGGCAAGGACATCACCGAATTCAGCGTTGCGGGCAAAAAGACGTACACAGATGGGAGGCGCGAAGATTTGCAGCACATCTACACCATGTTGAGCCGCCTTGTCGAGATTCAAACGGCAAAGGACCAAGCCTTCATAGAGCGCAGAGACCGCGAAAGTGGCAACGGTATCTTCCTCGCGGGCACAACGCGCGACGTAGTTTTCCCCGAGCCCGCAAACACGAAAGACATCTCCAACGTAGACGCCGTTGTGGATGTTGTTTTTTATACCGATGGCACGTTTGACGAACAGAACAAAGACACCTTCAAGGGGATGCTGGCCGGCCGGCAGCGACAGCTTCTGATAGATAAGGAAGTCATCCAGGCCATCGACAACGCTCTGGCAAATAAAGCGGACGACCATCCAGGCGTGGCAGCGTTGGCGGAGCTAACCAAGATCGCGGTCGAACAGACGGTCAAATACTCAGGCTATCAAGAAGGCGCCCAGTACGATCCCGAGAAAGGTCAGCAATACCACTTGCAAATGGATATTGGGAACCTGCAATCCAACCTGCAACAGGAGCAAAAGGCCACGACGGAACGCGAAAAGCTCGCAGACTACCGCGAATATCTAAGTAGAGTGGTCGAAGTGCTCACGCCGCAATGCCACCTCGAAATCACGCCCTCACAATACGGGAAGTAGCGGTTGCCCTCGTCCCTTCATTCCCGCCGAATTACGAAAGTGCCATCCTCTGCGCCTGCTTCCTCGTCAGACAGAGAGTCTCGGAGAATTGGATGAGCCGCCGATATACCGGCCTGGCGCGATTCGCTACGCCATTCTCGTTTCTCGGTGTTCTTCTTCACAGTGTCTTCCCGCGCGCTGCTACTCTCGAATGCGTATGCGGTTGGACTCAACCACAAGCAACTTCCCCCGATAGTGCTCCATCCCAGACTGATCCCTTAGGTACGCCGTGAGCCTCGCCATCAAATTGTCAAGAATCTCGGCGTGGTTGCGCATCTGCAGTGCAACGATTCCCTTGTAGTTCTTCGGTGGGTAGGTCACGATGTCGGCGAAGTCGCCGTTCATCGAAAGCAAAATCGCGTCTAGTTCTTGAGCTTTTGCTATAACAATCGCATCCGGTGACTCCACCGGTAAAACATCCTTCAGCCGCACGACCTCGTGGGCCGCATCGCGGAGCGTTCGGACGATTGAATTGGAGATGCAGTGATCGGCCAGGAACCGCAAGGCCATCAGACGACGGCCTCAAACTCAGCCAGTTCCCGCGCATAGTCGAGGCACGCGGCAATTTGCTCGCTCGTAAGATCGGGAAACTCAGCCAAAATGTCCGCGGAAGTTTTGCCTGCGGCCAAGTGCCCCAAGACGAGTCCGACAGGAATGCGGGTCCCCTTGATCCGCGGTTTTCCCCGGAGGATTTCCGGGTCGCTAACAATGTGCTGTTTCCATTGCACGGGCATGCGCCGATACTATCGCCTTTTCCCAACAATGGCAAAAGCCGGGGACCGTGTGGGACTGGAAGGGCACATCGTTACCCCCTGGCGGAGTTTTACCCAACTCGATCGGCGGCCGCGGTCAGCCCAACACGGCGCGTCCGCGTTCGGAAGTTGGTTCTCGGGTTTCTTCCTTCAACCTTGAACTTTCGACTTTAAACCCGTCCGGTCTTCCAACTTTTCCACACATTTCCACAGTCTCACAAAATCGTCCCAATCCCGCCAACTCCTTCAAACCTATCCACTTCCGCCACCCTCCTTCGAATCCGCCTCTCCACGTTCGAATAAGCACTCAGTAAATGAATGCACCCACCTAAGTCCACTCGCTGCCACTCTTACGGATCACTCGCAACTTATTGAAGAATCAATTACTTTAGGTCTCGCATTTGCCACTCTTACAGGCCGCGTCAAGCATAAGTTCTTTGTTTGTCACTCTTACAAAAAACACCCGGGGTGGGGGTGCCCCGTCACGACCACTCGCCACGGCTCACTCCTCGATCGTGACCGGCAACCCAATACTCACTATCCACTACTCACCACTCACGGTAGACTGTACACTCCCTCCGCAATTAGCCCCGACCGACCGCTGCGGAGCAAAGCCCCATGCCTGAAGAAAACAAGCTGACCTCGGCCCCTCCAGCCAGCGCTACCGATTCCAACAAGGACGCGCTGATTAATGCCTTGCTCGCAGGCCGTTGCGCCGATCCGTTTGCCGTACTTGGGCCGCACCCCATTTGGTCGCCGCTGGGCCACGGCTGGGCCATTCGCTTTTTCCGGCCCGGAGCCGCCGACGCCAGTGTGTTGGTTCAAGGCGTAGCCGAGTCCATCCCCGCGCGGAAGTTGCGGGCGGAAGGCTTCTTTGAAGCCGCGCTTCCGGATTCGCATCAGGGCTCGCCCGCTCCGGCTCACTATCGCATTCGCTACCGCACCGGCTACGGCGAGACCGTCGAAACTTTTGACACTTATGCCTTTCCCTATCTTCTCAGCGAATTCGATCTTCATCTCATGGGCGAAGGCCGCCACTACGACACCTACGAAAAACTCGGCGCTCATCTGAGAACTCTCGAAGGAGTCCGCGGCGTGCATTTTGCCGTCTGGGCACCCAGCGCCCGCCGCGTCAGCCTGGTCGGCGACTTCAACCGGTGGGATGGGCGCGTCAATCCGATGCGCGCCCGCGGCTCTTCCGGCATCTGGGAACTCTTCATCCCCGAACTCGGCGAAGGCGCCATCTACAAATACGAAATCATCGGTGCGAGCGGCGCGATGCTCCCGCTCAAAGCCGACCCTTACGCCTTCCGTGGAGAACTCCGCCCCAACACCGGGTCGGTTGTCGTGAACCTAGACACTCATCAATGGACCGACACCGAGTGGATGAACAACCGCTCCGAAAAAAACTGGCTCGAATCTCCCATCTCCGTCTACGAAGTCCACCTCGGCTCCTGGCGCCGCGTTCCCGAGGAAGGCAATCGATGGCTGACCTACAGCGAGCTCGGCGATCAACTCATTCCTTATGTGAAAGATCTCGGCTATACCCACATCGAGTTGCTCCCCATCATGGAGCATCCGTTCGATGGCTCCTGGGGCTATCAGACGATCGGGTATTTCGCCGCAACCAGCCGCTACGGCTCACCCGCCGAATTCATGGAGTTTATCGACCGGTGCCATCACGCCGGCATCGGCGTCTTTCTGGACTGGACTCCCGCGCACTTCCCGCGCGACACCTTCGGCCTCGCGCAGTTCGATGGCACCCATCTTTACGAGCACGCCGACCCGCGCCAAGGCACGCACCCTGACTGGGGCACGCTCGTCTACAACTACGGCCGCAACGAAGTCCAGAACTACCTCATCTCCAATGCTTTATTCTGGCTCGACAAATATCACATCGATGGCCTTCGCGTGGACGCCGTCGCCTCCATGCTCTATCTCGATTACTCCCGCAAAGCGGGCGAGTGGATCCCCAACGAGTTCGGCGGCCGCGAAAACCTTCACGCCATCTCATTCATTAAGCGCATGAACGAAGTCGCCCACGGCCGCTTCCCCGGCATTCTCACAATCGCGGAAGAATCCACGTCCTGGCCCAGCGTGACCCGGCCCACTTATTTGGGCGGTCTCGGCTTCAGTCTCAAGTGGAACATGGGCTGGATGAACGACACGCTGAAATATTTTTCAGCAAATCCCGTTCACCGCAAATACGAGCACAACAAACTAACCTTCTCAATGCTCTATGCCTTCTCCGAGAATTTCATGCTTCCCTTTTCCCACGACGAAGTCGTCCACGGAAAAAATTCTCTTTTGCACAAAATGCCCGGCGACCTGTGGCAGCAGTTTGCGAACCTCCGCCTCCTGTTCGCCTATCAGTGCGCCCACCCTGGCAAAAAACTTCTCTTCATGGGCCAGGAATTGGCGCAGCGCAGCGAGTGGTACGAAGCGAGCAGTCTGGACTGGCACTTGCTCCAATACGATTCGCACAGAGGCGTTCAAAACCTCGTCCGCGATTTAAACAAGCTGCTCGCCTCAGAGCCTGCCCTGCACGAAGTCGATTTCAACTGGCAAGGTTTCGAGTGGATTGACGCCAACGATGCCGACAACAGCGTCTTCGCCTTCGCCCGCCACGGCAAAAAACCCGAGGACTTGCTAATCGTCATCCTCAACGCCACGCCGGTCGTCCGCGAAGGCTACCGCATCGGCGTTCCGCAACCCGGCTTTTACTCGGAAATCCTGAACACAGACGCCGCCACCTACGGCGGCTCTAATGTAGGAAATCTCGGCGGTCAAAATGCCTCAAATCAACCGTCCCAAGGCCGCGCACACTCTCTGTGCCTCACGCTGCCGCCGCTAGCCGCTGTCTTCCTGAAATGGCAAGCAAAGTAAGCCAGCTAGGCATTAACGATCGGCAGGTCTCCTCCCATGTAAGGGCACAGCATGCTGTGCCCGGGTTCAACAAGCCGTGCGGCTTCGCGGACTAAGCGCTCAGGTTGGCCTCTGCCATTTGCTTGAAACGAAAAGGTTGTTAATCCCGGAACTTTTTCTGCGTCTTACCCGTATATATCGCCAAATGCCCAAAGGAGGCATCTCGCTATGAGCACCCGCACCCGGCATCTACTCCCCGTAGTGGCTTTTCTGGCCGCCACATTCCTCTATGCCCCTCTAGGTGTTCAAGCGCAAACAAGTGCAAGCCAATCAAGCACATCCGCCCATGGAGAGCGCTGGCTGCATGTGCGCGTCATTAGCACGAATTCCAAAGGCGAGACCGTTCGCGTCAATGTTCCTCTCGAAATGGCGGAAAAGGTCTTGCCGGCCATTGACCACGACCGCCTGCACAACGGCAAGGTTCGCATTGGTTGCATGGATTGCGATGGCGTGGATATTCGTACCATTTTTGAAGCGGTGCGCTCGAGCAAAGACGGCGAATTCGTGACCGTGCAGAGCAACGATGCGGACATCAGCGTAATGAAAAAGGAAGGGATGTTGTTCGTTCACGTGCACGACAAGAACAAACCGAAGCATTCGCAGGTCGAGGTCAAGGTGCCGATGAAGGTCGTGGAAGCGCTGCTCTCTGGATCCAAGGATGAGCTGGACATAGTGGCTGGATTGCACGCGCTCGCAGGGCAAGGCGACGTCGAATTGGTCTCGGTGAAGGATGACGACAACACTATTCGCGTCTGGCTGGATTCCAAGAACGTCACCACGGACTAGGCAGTAAGGCTCCTAGTTTCAAGTACGGGAAAGGATCTCGCGCAGGAAGCGGGAGACGGGAAAGGATAAAGAAATGGTACTGCTCGCGAAAATCGCTCTGGGTTTTGGAGCCACAGTCGTCTTGGCGGGAGCTTATACCTTTCGCGAAGGTGTGATCCGGGTTGATGTGGACGAAAGCAGCCGCAAGGGATCGCACGTCCATGTCTGGGTGCCTGCGGCAATCGTTCCGATGGCCATGCACTTCGTTCCGCGGGATAGGATGCGCAATGCGGGAGAAAGAGCTGCGGACTTCATGCCCCTGGTGCACGCCGTGGCAAAAGAACTGCAAAAATATCCCGAGGCCGAATTGGTTGAAGTCCACGATGGACCACAATCCGTTCGAATCCGAACGCATGACGGCAAATTGTTGATCGATGCAGAAGAGCCTGGGCAAACGGTAAATGTGTCTTGCCCGCTGGCCACCATCGACGATGTTTCGCGCGAGCTGGCCACCTTCGCGCCTACATCCTAAAACGGACTTACCGGACAAATACACTTTCCAGCAGGCTCTCGCCTGCCGTTCTCACCTTCTCTTTGACTTTGGAGCATCCTGACTACTTGCCGCCAAACCTTCGGCGTCACTGCGGGTTCTGCTTTTGCATTTGCTGCTGCATCATCTGACGCTTCATCATTTCTGGGTCGAACTTCGTGGGCGTTCCGGTGATGTGGTCTTTGGCATCGGTAATGGCCTTCACGAGAATCATGGAATTTGTCGGCGTAACTTCCTTGACCAAACTCATCGGAGTGACCTTGGAACTGGCCCAAAGGTCGCCTTTTCCATCGTCTTTGGCCCAGTGATCGCAAAGGAAGGTGCCCGCAGGCACGGTGATGGTCTCCGTTCCAACTTTGTGCCACTTCTCCATTTCGTCGTTTATGTGAGACCGCTGCTGCGCGTTCGCATTCATAGGCATTTCCATGGCGGGCTGGCCGGCCTGCTGAAAGATCATGCGATGAAACTGGAAGTCATCTTTTGTGACGAGCATTTTCGCGTACACCATCGCGCCAGTCCGCTGATCAGAGTGGCCAATCTCAAGCCAAAAGCCGTCTTTACCGTCGACGGATTCTTGGCCAACGACGGTCATTTCGATGGTGCTTTTCTTTTGGTCTCGTTCGGTTTCATAGACGGCGCCATTTCCAACTTCGGGCTTAAAAATATCGGCAATCGCCGGCTTCTTGAAGAATTCCATACCCATCTGTGCTCGGGCAGCGGTTCCGACCAACAGGCAAAGGCCTGCGGCTACCAGCAAAACGTGCAGTCGCTTCATTGTGGAGCTCCTTTTATTGAGCAGCACCGCCGGATTGGCGGAATTCTCTAGCGTGGAGTGGCTGGAGAGTGCCCCAAAACTATCAGCTTGGCGAAGGCGAAGCAATCGGGACAGAAAACTTTGGTAGCCAAAAAGAACATGACTGGGTTTGCCGAGGCGAGCGACCGCCTAGTGAATTGCAACGAAAGAATGAATTCATTCGTAAGCCAGCGCGACGACCGGATCGTAACTGGCGGCACGCAACGCCGGATAGATGGCGCCAATGGAGGCGCCAACGAGAGCGAGCAAAGCGGAAGAGAGGACCCATTGCGTGGTAATTAAAATCATGAGGCTGGGGTTCGTCTCTTGCAGGATGGCCTGAAAGGCAAACGTCAGTGCAATTCCGAGGACGCATCCGCAGACGGTGAGAAGGAGAGTCTCTCCGAGCAACATGCGGAGGATTCCCAACCTGGAAAGACCTAAAGCCTTGAGGATACCGATCTCGCGAGTGCGTTCCATAACCATGGTGTGCATGTTCAGAAGGACGACGAGGAAGCTGATGACCAGTCCTAGTCCGACCATGCTGCGCGTAAACGGCCTCAATTGAGGAAGATTGGAGGAACTCATGAGAGTGACAAGCTCGTAGGTGGAGCGCACGCTATCCAGCGGAGAAAGCGCAACAATTTGCGCGCGAGTGCCCTCGGTGTCGCCCTTGCTGCGGACGTAGAACATGGAGACGCGTTTTTCCGCGCCGGCGATCTCCTGGGCGGTTTTCAGAGGGATAAAGTAACGCGCGCCTTTGCCGTGGGCCACGATTCCGCAAATCGTAAACGCATGATTCAAAAGGGTGATTTGCTGGCCCACCTTCAAATGTTTGGTTTGAGCGATGATGTCATCGGCGATGGCTTCATCGGAAGTTTCGAACGGACGGCCCGCGCGGAATAGAAATCCGCGGCTGAGAGCATTAAAGCGTTTGTAATCGATGCCATAGACGAGGGTAAAGTTTTTTGGTTCCGTGAGAATAAGCGTGGGGGCGACTTCATCGACGCCCGGGAGCGCGGCAATCTTGTCGCCTAAAGATTCCTGCATGACGGCACTGGAGAAGGCGAAGAAAATAGAAGAGTTGGGAGGCTGGACGAGAAGATCGGCGCCGACACCCTCGACGCGTTTTCCCCACTCAGAGATAATTCCCGAAGTGAAACCCACAATGAGCAGAACCAAAATGACTTGGATGGCGATAGCGATCACACTGAGACAGCTGCGGAGCGGACGAGCGACGATATTGCCCCACAGCATCTGCAAGAGTGAGAAAGTTCCGTCAAATGTTTCGTTCATCAGGTAAGCCGATGAGCTACTTTAACATCCGCGTTCAGCAGCGGTCAAAAGATGGGACGATGCGGCAGGCAAGAGTTGGGCCGAACTGCAAGAAAAATATTTCTGCACGATTAAGTTTTCAACACAATTGTTGATAAGTGTGTGGAAAATCGGCATGCAGTGACAGCTAACTTCACTTTCTTCAACGTCCTGCTCCTGTTTGCACTATTTTAGTGCAACTGATTTTTTCCGGAGCGGGATTTTCCGTGAACACGAGAGGCTTTGCGCGCAAAGCTCGTAAAATCAGATCGCTGCACGATTGGAACCCGGAAATATTTGCGGAGCTGCGATGAGCAGCCGTAATTTTTCGCTGTTCGAAACAAATTAGTACCACTTCGGCGGCCGCTCGAGGCGCACTTTGATGATCTGATGAGGATCGGTGATGTCGTACCAGCGTCCGTAGGTCTTCCAACCTTCGGCAATAATTTGAACGAGAGCACGGCCGAGAGGCGCATCAGCTACATGCGCGACCCCTGCGCGGTTGGTTTTGACATTTAATTCGACTTTCTTGTCCTTCTTAATGGCGTGCTCTTCCACGTACTTCACATAGACGCTGGCGTTTTCGACGGGAACAGCCTTTTCGCCGCCGGTAACTTCGATCGTCAACCGGCTGGGTTCATCAGACTGCGCAGGAGCTTTCGGCGGAGGTGCTGGCGAGTCCTGGGCAGCGACACTGAACGCGGTTGCAGCCAACAAAGTAAAGAAAACGCTACCCAACCTTAAGCGAGTGAGTTTCATGTTCCTGTGGACCCCATCCGTCATGGAAATACGCTATGGCGTCAAAATACTCCGCTGAGGGCTAAGATGCAAATGCGGGTCTGGATGCTGCTCGGCAAACATTGGCTTGCGGAGGCAAACCGATGTATCCCACGCAACAATGCATTGCGGCGGAATTGACTCGCTGGTTTTGGTCCTGTAACTTCGGAAGAATCTGCCCTGCAGGTATTTGTGAGCCGCAAGCGCAGCGATGGACCCCTAGTCCCGTAACTTCCACATAGCAGGGGAACCGCAGCAGACTTTCCGTGCTGCAAGAGGCTAGCCGCATGGGGATGAGGCTCGCGAGGTAAGAGGAGATCACAATGGGATTTGCCACGAACGCGATTCACGTCGGACAGGAGCCTGATCCCGCCACGGGTGCGATCGTTGCGCCAATCTATCAGACCTCGACGTACGTGTACGAGGAGCTGGGCAAACACAAGGGTTACGACTATGCGCGGTCCAACCATCCGAACCGGAAAGCGCTGGAACGCACCGTCGCGAAACTGGAAGGCGGACATAGCGCGTATGTTTTCACTTCGGGGATGGCGGCGATCGATGCGTTGTTCCGTTTGTACCGGCCGGGCGACCACATTGTGTTGTCGGAAGCGGTGTATGGGGGTGTGTACCGGCTGTCAACGCAGCTGCTCGTGCACTTCGGATTGGAGTTCAGTTTCGTCGATACGTCGATTCCGGCGTGCGTGCTGGCGGCGTTGCGGCCGAATACCAAACTGATTTACATCGAGACGCCGACGAATCCGACGCTGCGCGTGACGGACATCGGGGCGATCGCAAAGCTGGCTAATGAGCGGAATGTCACGCTGGCGGTGGACAATACGTTTCTCAGTCCTTATTTGCAGCGGCCTATCGAGCTTGGCGCGCAGATTGTGGTGCACTCGATGACGAAGTATTTGAACGGACACAGCGATTCGACCGGGGGAGCGGTGGTGCTGACGCGGCCGGACGACGCGGAGAAAATTTATTTCATTCAGAGGTCGGCGGGCTCGGGGCTGGCGCCGATGGATTGCTTTCTGATTTCGCGTGGATTGAAGACTCTGGCCATCCGCATGTTGCAACACAATGCCAACGGCATTACCGTGGCGCGGCATCTGGACGCGCACCCGAAGGTGCGGAAGACTCATTACCCGGGGCTGCCAACGCATCCACAACATGACATTGCGCGGCGGCAGCAAAAAGGGCCGGGAGCGATGATCGCGATTGATTTGGGTTCACTGGAAGCGGCGCGGCGATTTTTGAATCAATTGAAATTGTGCTCGCTGGCGGAGAGTTTGGGCGGCGTGGAGACTCTCGTTTCGTTGCCAGCGCAGATGACGCATGCTTCGATGCCGCCGGAAGTGCGGGAGCGGATCGGAGTTACGGAAGGGTTGGTTAGGATTTCGGTGGGGATTGAGGACGTGGAAGATATTATGGCGGATTTGGATCAGGCGCTTTTGTACGTGTAGGCTGGACGGGCAGAGCAAGCCCCGCCACCACAACCGCCTTAGCTGAAGTGACTTGCCTCGGGCACTCGGTTTCGCTAGCATCGCATTATGAACTACCGCTTCTCTGCCCTCATTACCAAAGAAGACGATTGGTATGTCGCGCGCTGCCCCGAGCTGGGTGTAACTTCACAGGCGAAAGACGTGGAATTCGCACGCGCCAATTTGCGTGAAGCCATCGAACTTTATCTGGAAACCTGGGGCGCTCCGGATGTCAGATCTGCCGAAGCTACCGAGTTCTGGACTACTGTCGAAGTTTCCGCCTGACATGCCCAAACTGCCGAGTGTATCCGGCGAGCGCGTTGTCAAAGCGCTGAAGAGGGCCGGCTTCGTGCAACTGCGTCAAAAGGGCAGTCACGTTTCGCTTGAAAAAAGGCTTGGCGACCAAACTTGGAAGACCGTGGTTCCTATGCACTCCGAAGTTGCCAAGGGCACTCTCGCGGACATCCTCAAGCAGTCCGGACTCACGCTGGCGGAGTTTCTTGATTTTTTGTCACGGAGTCTTTGGTTAAGTGTTTTCGTCGAGCCAGTCGAGGTAGGCTTTGGAGCCGGCGACGATGGGTAGGGCGATAAATTCAGGAACTGCGTAGCTGTGGAGGCGTTTTACTTCCCTTTCCAGGCCGCCTAGTTTTCGTGCTGTGGTTTTGATCAAGAGCAGGAGCTCGCGCGCTTTCTCTACCTTGCCTTGCCAACGATAATGGGATTCGATGGGACTGCGGAGGATGTTGACGCAGGCGGCCAGGCGTTTTTCGACGACGCTGCGAGCGATAAGTTTTGCCTGGATGGGATTAGCGCAGGTGACGAGCACGAGCCGATAGTTCTCGCTGGGCTTCATGGGTTCTCTCCGGAAATTCTTTCTAATGCTTTCGTCTTCGCAAAACTGGGAATAGAATACGACGGTATGAGCGCTTCTCCCATGATGAACGCAAGTCCGATCAAATTCGGCACGTCCGGATGGCGCGGGTTGATTGCCGACGATTTTACATTTGCGAATGTGCGGCTGGCGGTGACGGCGATCGCGGAGCATGTGAATAGCAAGGCGAAGAACCCGACGATTTTGGTCGGGTATGACACGCGATTTTATTCGGAGGAGTTTTCGCAGTTGGCGGTGGCGATTTTGCAGCAGCACAAGATCCGAACGCTGCTGTGCGAGACGTTTACGCCGACGCCAGCCGTGGCTTATGAGATTCAGCGATCGAAGCTCGATGGAGCGATCAACTTCACGGCTAGCCATAATCCGGCGCAATATCATGGGTTGAAATTTTCTTCGGCGGATGCCGGGCCGGCGTTGCCGGAAGTGACGAAAGACATTGAGGCCCGCGTGGCGAGAATCATCGCGAAGGATGGCGCGTATCCTACTTCGCCAGCCGTGCCTTCGGGCGGAGTGAAGACAGAGACGGTGAATCTTCGCGAGAATTATTTGAAGCGGCTGGGGGAGTTGGTACGGTTCGACGTGCTGCAGAAGCCGAAGGTCAAATTCGTGACGGATGCGTTGCACGGTTGCGGGGCAGGATATTTGGATCGGGCTTTGACGGAGCATGGCGTCGCGGTGCACGCCATGCGGACGAACCGCGATTGTCTTTTTGATGGGACGGGGCCGGACGTCAGCGAAGAAAATCTGGCAGCATTGCGTAAGGCGGTAGTGGATTCGGGGGCGGCGGCGGGGTTGGCTACCGACGGGGACGCCGACCGGTTTGGGATGATCGACCGCGACGGGACTTGGATTCAGCCGAATCATATTCTGGCTCTGGTGTACGACTACATTGTGGAAACTCGGCGATGGAATATGGCGGCGGCGCGGAGCGTGGCGACGTCGCAGTTGATTGACGCGGCGGCGGAAGCGCATGGGCAGAAGACGTATCAGACGCCGGTGGGATTCAAATATATCGGGCAATTGATTCGCGAGGACAAGATTGCGTTGGGCGGAGAAGAGAGCGCGGGGTTGACGATTCGCGGGCACGTACCGGAAAAAGACGGAATACTGGCGTGTCTTCTTGTGGCGGAGATGATCGCGGCGCGGGGTGCTTCGCTGGGCGAGCAGGTGAAGCAACTCTTCAAGAAAGTGGGACGGGAATTCTGGCCGGTGCGCGAAAATTTGCATCTGAACGACGAACAAAAGGCAAACGCAGTGAAGAAGGTGGCGGTGGACGCTTCGACACTGGTGGGGCGGAAAGTTGTATCGATTGACAGGACGGACGGCGCAAAATTCACCTTTGAGGATGGTTCGTGGATGCTGTTACGGCTGTCTGGGACGGAACCGCTGTTGCGCTTGTACGTGGAGGCAAATAGCGCCGCGGCTTCCGCGAAATTGACTGGCGAGGCGACGAAGTGGGTATTGGAAAGCTGAAGAAGAAATTGAAGAAGGTGCCGGTCGAAGAAAAACTGCGGGCGCTGATGCGGCAGTATGGGCGCGGGCTTTTGGGTTTGCTTATGCTAGTGATGATTGTACACGACGTTTTTGGGACGCACGGATTTTTGGCGATGCGGCGGACTCAGAATGAGATTCGGAAAGTGAAGGCGGATCTCGATGCGTTGAGCAAAGAAAATGCGGCGCTGGCACAAGAAGTGAAGGATCTCAATAGCGATCCGCGATTGATCGAGAAAATTGCGCGCGATGACTTGGGTTTGGCGCGTCCGGGCGAGATCATCATCAGGATTCCGCAGGGGCAGCAACTGGAACAGAACCCCGTTGTGAAACGCTAGACCGAGGACTCGGTCCAGCTTAATTCCCTACGACTTACTCCCTACTGAAAATTGATTTTTTAGGCTGACCAGTTAGGTCAGTACAGGCTCGGCGGCTGGCTTTTGCGCTTTCGCATGGCGATTCTTCCAGTTGGTACGCAGCAGCGAAAGAGCCAGCATCGCGAGAAAGATGATGAGCAGGCCGAGGCTGGCTTGAAGGACGCTGCATTTGTGCTTGGGCAGGATCGACAGGCGGCCGTAGACGAATTCAATGTGGACCCAGTAGACGAGCAGCGAGGTTTTGCCTAGCTGGATGATGGGGCTGAATCCCATTTGGGCCAGGCCCCAACGACACCAGGCGTAGACGCAATACAAAATAATCAGAAGGATGCCGCAGCGCATTAGGAAAAAATTTGGGCTGGTGTGCCAGTAATCGTAGACGGGATAGAGTTGCAGGCGGGAGTTATCGAGTTTGATGGAGAGGAAACAGGCGAGTATGCCTGTCGCACCTAGGGCTGTAAAGATGAGGGCTTCGTGGCGCTTGGCGATGTTTGTGGAAAGGAAGAACCCAACGGCCAGGCCGACGAACGCGAAAGCCGACCAGGGAAAGAGTGGGAAGAGCCAGTATTGGGGCTTGCCGAGCACATGGACGCCGTTGATGTAGGACTCGATCGGCCATGGCAGCCACAAGAGGCGATAGGTGGTCCAAAGGAGCGGCGTCGACATGGCGACAAGTATCGCGGCGAGCAGGCCAGCGAGAATTCCGCGCATTCGCGAGGCTGCGACGGATTGCGGAAGCGCGGAGGCGTCTGCGGGGCTGCGATCGGCGCTGAGCCAGCAGAGAAGGCCCATCAGCATAATCGAGAGGCCGAGAATGTTGAGGATATCGACGCGCAGGAGATCGGTCCACGGAACCCAGCGGTAGCCGAGAGCGTATTCCTGGACGCGGAAGAGCAGGCCCAAGGCGAAAATTTCGGCGCCGCGGCGGATGGTTGTTTTTGCGATTTCGCCAGGCGCGGCACGTTTTTCGCGGAGACGTTCGGTGACCAGCGCGAAGGAAACGCCGGAAAGAAAGATGAAGAGCGGCGCGGGAAGAGTGCCGAGGAGTTGTGACCAGACGAATACAGCAGAGTTTCGTGCTTCGGGGCTGAGCCACGAGTCATAGCAATGCGTTTGAAACATCAGGACGCAGGCCAGGCCGCGCATCCAGTCGATGTAGGAGAGGCGTTTCATCGCTCGAGGCCGCCAGACAGAAAAATCATTTCAAGAGAACGCTTGAGGTTCGGCATGGCTTCGGGTTGGATTTGGGATGCCATGTGTCTGCGTTACAATCTCCTCTTTCCTTTTGTGACTCTTGAGCAGGCAATTTGCCAACGACGCGCCAACTCGCTCTGCTTCCCATGCTCGGCCTGTGGGCCGGGTTGTGCCTTGCGGGAACGTTTTACGCTACCTGGCACGGCTATGGCGGCCGTGAATTCGCGGCCACGCTGACGGCATTTGCGTTCTTCTTTCTGGTGATGCTGCTTTTCGCGGCGCGCGGTGTCGCTGATAGGGTTGCAGCGCGCTTCGGCCCCGGCGGAGGCATCGCGTTAGGCGCCGCCGCGTTCCTTGCATACCTGATTTACGGTCTGGGGACAAATACTTTCAGCTTGGCGCGTGCTGGGGCTGTGGGATGCCTCGTGTTTGTGCCGATGGCGCTGACGGCGTCGGCGGAGCGCAAGCCGGGCGGGACTTGGCAGGATTTTCTTACGCTGGCGTGCGTTTGGGTGGCGGTGAAGTTTGGGCCTTCACACTGGCTGTGGCCTTATCCGGGCGGGCGACTCGCGTACGTCTTCACAGTGCTGCTCGCAGTAAATGTTGCGCTGGCGGTATTCGTTCTGTTGCGGCGGGTGGATGGGATTGGCTACTCGATTGGCTGGGGGCGGCACTGGGGATTTTTCGTGCTTGGCAGCTTTGCAGTGTTTGGATGTATTGCCATTCCGCTGGGGATCGTGATGCATTTCATTGCGTTTGCGCCGCAATGGCACGCTTGGTCTTCATTGCTATTCACTTCCTTGGGAATTTTCTTTTTTACGGCCTGGCCGGAGGAGTTTCTGTTCCGCGGATTGCTGCAGAATATGCTGTCGCGATCGTGTAAGAGCGATTGGGCGGGTTGGTGGACGGCCTCGATGCTCTTTGGCTTCTCGCACATTACAAACCTGGGATTTCCGAATTGGCGTTACGTGATTCTCGCGTCGATCGCGGGGATTTTTTACGGCTGGACTTGGCGCAAGACGGGGTCGATCTTTGCGTCGGCCATTGTGCACGCGTTGGTGGATGTGACTTGGCACTTCTTGTTTCGGACGGGGTGAAATGGTGGGAGAGAAACGAAGGCACGTTTGGAGCCTCCGTTGTGTTTAGAGTTCCAAACGGCCGGAACATAAGTCCGATTCGAACGTACTTACAAGCAGCGGAGGCTCGTGATGGGAACGTTGCGGCAAGATATTCAGTTTGCGCTGCGGATGATGCGCAAGAACCTGGGATTCACCACGGCGGCGGTGCTGTGCCTGATGCTGGGCATCGGAGCCACGACGGGGATTTTTACGGTGGTGAACGCCGTGCTGCTTCAGCCACTGCCTTACGCGCATCCGGAGCAGCTCGTGCGCGTGTACACCGAGTTTCCGACGTTTCCGAATGGCGGGCTGCACCGGTTCTGGACTTCGGGGCCGGAATTCATTGATTTGAAGCGCGACGCGCACTCCTGGACGACGCTCGATGCGTGGGTTGCCGGCGGCGCAAATCTAGCCGGCAAAACGCAGCCTGTGCGGGTGACAGCGGCCTATTTGAGCGGCCGACTTCTGGAAACTCTGGGCGTGTCCCCGATTAACGGGCGTTTAATCTCAGCCTCGGACGATGTGCCGGGAGCCGCAGTGGTTGCAGACATTTCCTACGGGACTTGGCAAAGCACATTCGCCGGAGATCCAAACATTGTGGGCCGCGAAACGCGGCTAGACGGATTCAAGTGCACGATCATCGGAGTCATGCCAAAGGGTTTTCAGTTTCCGCCTGGAGAGCAGGATCCACCTCAAGTCTGGACGGCGTTGCAGCTCGACCCGGCAAAGCCCGGAGGCCGCGGTTCACACAACTACTATCTGCTGGGCCGTATAAAGCCGGGCGTATCCGCAGCGCAGGCCCAGGGCGAGTTGGCAGCCTTAGTGCAGTCCTACGGGGAACACAAGGCCCCGAAGACGCACAGCTTTGACCCCGAGAATCACACGATCGTGAGTTTTCCGCTGCAAGCGGAAGTCGTTTCGAGTGTGCGGCCGGCTTTGCTCGTGCTGCTGGGGGCGGTGGCGTTTGTTCTGCTGATCGCCAGCGTGAATGTGGCGAATCTGCTGCTGGCGAGAGCCGAGGCCCGGCGCAGAGAGATTGCCATTCGTGGCGCGCTGGGGGCGAGCCTGGCTCGACTGGCGCGACAATTTGTGACGGAAGGAATTTTGCTGGCGTTCTGCGGCGGCCTGCTGGGCGTGGCGCTAGCATTCGGCGGAGTGCGGCTGGTTCAGCTCACGAATGCAGGGGGAATACCGCGCGCCGATGAAATCGCAATGGACTGGCGAGTACTCGCATTTACGCTGGTGATGAGCCTTGTGACTGGAGTGTTTTTTGGCCTGGCGCCGCTTGCACCGCTTATCGTGAGCGGAATTTCCGAATCACTGAAGGACACGGCGGGTAGCACGACGGCCGCAGCCGGCGCGCAATTATTCCGCCGCGCGCTGGTCGCGGGCGAGCTGGCAATGGCTTTGGTGCTGCTGATCGGCTGCGGGTTGATGCTACGGGCTTTTTGGAAGCTGCAAGAGGTACACACCGGGCTTCACCCCGACAATGTGATCACGATGCGCGTGTCACTGCCCAGCGGTACGTATACCGACAACGCAAAGATCACGGAATTTTGGACGAGGTTGGACGAACGACTGACAAGCCTGCCGGGAGTGCAGTCCGCGGCGCTAGTTTCGGGGTTGGCGCCGATGCGGCGCCCGAATATGAACGACACGGACATCGAAGGTTTCGTGATGACGAAGGACGGGCCAATCCAAAACGTAGATTTTTATCAGGCGGTGAGCAAAGACTACTTCGCGGCCATGGGAATCCGGCTCATGGATGGCCGTCTGTTTGACGACCGCGACGGAAAAGATGCGCCACAGGTCGTCATCATCAACCAAGCGATGGCTAAGACGTTTTGGCCGAATCAAAATCCAGTTGGGAGGCGAGTGCGTCCGGGCAAAGATTGGTGCACGGTAATCGGAATTGTGGACGATGTGAAGAACGCCGGCCTCGACCGGCCAGCGGGAACGGAGTTGTATTTGCCGTACCGGCAACCTGCCGGCGAGGGCAATACGGACATGTTCGTGGTCATGCGAGCGCAGGCAGGCGACCCGCGATCCTTGGCGGGAGAAGTGCGCCAGCAGATGAATGATATCGATCCATCGCTGCCGCTTGCGGATGTGCGGCTCATGGAAGATGTTCTTTCACGCGCGCAAGCACGGCCAAGATTTCTGACTCTGTTGCTGACGCTTTTCTCCGCGGTCGCGCTGGCCATAGCGACGGTGGGAATCTACGGAGTGGTCTCGTACTCGGTGGCGCGGCGAACGAAGGAATTTGGATTGCGAATGGTGCTCGGCGCGCAAACGGGCGATGTGCTCGGGCTAGTCATGAAACAAGGCGCGGGGATGATCGCCATTGGTGTCGCGATCGGCCTGCTGCTGGCGGTTTTCCTTACACGGCTGATGGCGAGCCTGCTCTTTGCAGTGCCCCCAACCGACCCGGCGACATTTGCTAGCGTGACCGCCGTGCTCTTCGGAGTCGCGCTGGCAGCCTGCTATATACCGGCGAGGCGCGCGACGAAAGTGGACCCGATTCAGACGCTTCGATATGAATGAGCTTTGAATTCCGTTGCCGTGCGGGGCGGCGCTCCAAAAAGCTTACGGACTACTGCGATGGGTGAAGTTTGTGTGAGGCGGGAGAGCCCCCAGCCAAACGAGCGGTCCGAGGGCTGATAAGAACGGCGGAAACCCCAGAAGCGCGCGTCGCAATCGTCGCAGCGATAGGGCCAAACGAAAGCAAAGCGGAACCAGATACGTTCGACGAAACCTCTTCTCGTCGACCTGCTCACTGACGAACTCTCGCAGACAGGGCATTCGCTGACTCTTTTGGCAAAAGTGAGATGCATGGAAATCGACCATCCTCCGTTTGTCTAGAAACAATTATGAGGAGGGCGTGCCCTTCAACAATGGATGGAACAGCGACGCTGTGTGCTGCTGATATCCTGACCGTACGAACAGTTATGGTCAGCTGCACGGTACGAGAGGAATACTAGAAGGACTTTGGGTGCGCAATGAAACGGGATGTGGGATAGTGCATCCAGGGGAAGGCCGAAGCGGCCAGCCTGACATTACGATAGAGGGACAACCAATGAAAGAGATGACTGCGGAAAACGCGATGTTCTTGCTGCACGGACTGTACTTGCCTGCGTTGAAGAATGAGAGCCAGTTGACGAAGAAAATCATCGAAGCGGTGCCTGTGGATAAGGCGGATTACCGGCCAGACCCGATATCCAAAACCGCGATGGAGTTGGTGAGGCACATCGCGGCTGCGGACGTGCGATTTGCGGATGCGGTAATCAACGGAAAGTTTGAAACCGGCGCGGTCCTCCCCGCGGAGTTGAAGACGCCAGCCGAAATCGCAGCTTGGTATGAGGGGGCGTATGCCGAGAGACTGGACGCAATGTCGAAATTGACGAGCGAACAGTTGATGAAGGTCGTGGATTTTCGCGGACTGTTTCAACGGCCAGCCGTAACATTTTTGATGTTTGGAGCGCACCACACTATTCATCATCGCGGGCAACTTAGCTCGTACTTGCGGTGTATGGGAGCGAAAGTGCCTTCGATTTACGGCGAAAGCTACGATGCCGAACAGGCAAGAAAAGCGGCGCAGGCATAGCTACTTTCCATACGCGGCTGAAATTTCCAGAAAACATTCGGAGCAATTCGCAACTTGGCCGCGCTTCCCGTGTTTTATAAATAGCTGACGATAAGTGCCCTGTGATTCTCCAGGGGACTTTATACGAATCGCTGTATCGTCAGCGAAAGACGGCGATGAGAAGCTGCGAATCCTGAGGAGGATTGCGAAATGTTCCGAATAAAGGGATTCTTGGGACCCTTGGTTTTGGGCGCTGCGATGCTTGCGCCCGTGCTGGCAACCGGATGCGCCGCGCACACGCGGTATTACGACGAATACCACGCGGATTACCATACATGGAATAGCGGGGAGATAGGCGCGTACCGCGTATGGATCGGGGAGCGGCATTACGAGTATCGCGACTACAATCGGCTGAGCCGGGAACAACAACGCGAATACTGGAACTGGCGTCACGATCACCCCGGCAGATACTAATTTTCGCAGAATCGCATTTTGACGTGACGTGTGGATGCAAGTTGAACTGAAGCAGTTCACACGGAAACACAGCATTCTAGTATGTTGTTGTCCGGGCGCTCTTTTCTAAGTTACTCTCAAATGAAATAATTGGAGGGGACTTGTGAAACGCTTCGCACTGGCAACGATTGTTCTGCTTTGTGCTGCCTCGATTGGTTTTGCGCAACAGGACCCCGCGGATTCCCCGGCGACGAAGGAAGATGTCCAGAAATACTTGGAAATCATGCATTCGCGGGAAATGATGACGAAGATGGTTGATGCAATGGCGAAGCCGATGCATCAGATGATGCACGACCAATACGAGAAGGATAAAGACAAGCTGCCCGTCGATTTTGAAGCGCGTATGAATAAAGTCATGGACGATTCCCTCAAAAGCTTTCCTTGGGACGAGATACTTCAATCCATGGTGCCGGTCTATCAAAAACACTTTACGAAGGGTGACGTAGATCACCTTGTGGCGTTTTATTCTACTCCCACGGGACAAAAACTCATCCGCGAGATGCCAGCCATCACTGCGGAAGCGATGCAGGTTATGATGCCGATTTTGCGAGATAGAATTGATGTAATGAGCCGGGATGTGCAGCAACAAGTCGCCGAGATGATCAAACAATCGGAAGCCAAGCCAGGGCAGAACCCGCCAACTTCAAAAAACTAAATTAGCGGACTACGCCGCTGAGCGGACTGGAAGCGGATGCGTAGAGACGCTTGGGCATGCGGCCGGCGAGCCACGCTTTGCGGCCGGCGGAGACGGCTTCGCGCATCGCTTCGGCCATCAGGACAGCGTCGGCAGCTTCGGCGATGGCTGTGTTCATCAAGACGCCATCGGCGCCTAATTCCATCGCTACGGCGGCATCGGAGGCGGTGCCCACGCCTGCATCGACAATCATCGGGACTTCGGTGATGCGTTCGCGGAGGATGCGGAGGTTGGCGGGATTCTGAATGCCGAGGCCTGAGCCGATGGGAGCGGCGAGCGGCATAACCGCGGCGGCGCCGGCATCGATGAGTTTGCGAGCGGCGATCAGATCGTCATTCGTGTAGGGAAGGACCACGAAGCCTTCTTTTACGAGGACGCGCGTGGCTTCGATGAGTTGCTCGGTATCGGGGAAAAGAGTTTGCTGGTCGCCGATGACCTCCAGCTTGACCCAATTGGAGAGGCCGACTTCGCGGGCGAGCCGAGCGGTGCGAATGGCCTCGTCGGCGGTGTAACAAGCAGCCGTGTTCGGCAAGATAAAGATTTTTTCGCGATCGATGTAATCGAGGAGAGATTCTTTGGAGCGGTCTGTGAGATTCACGCGGCGGACGGCGACGGTAACCATGTCCGCGCCCGAAGCGGCGTGGGCGCGAGCCATTTCCGGAAAGCTGCGGTACTTGCCGGTTCCAACAATCAAGCGGGATTTGAAGGTGCGGCCGGCTATGATCAGTTCGTCAGACATTGGTATCCCCACTGGGATTTTAGACCTCCGTGGGCCTGGCGACAAACTGGAAGAACAATCCATGGCAGCGCGCTAGAGATTCCCTCGGGAAAAACACACAAACGGCTGCTTGACTTGATTAATCCTGCAGGATGGGGCGTGGCTCGGAGACGTCGGCGTAGAGCTGCTCAATGACGTCGTGAAATTGCTGTTCGACGACGCGGCGGCGGAGTTTTAGAGTGAAGGTGAGGCCGCCGTTGTCAAACGTGAAGTCCTCCGGCAGAAGCGCGAAGCGCTTAATGGATTCGTATTGAGCGAGGTTGGCAGTCAGGCGCTTTACTTCGGCCTCGATGAGTTGGCGCATGAAGGGATGCGCAACCATTTCCTTGTTGGAAGAAAACTTGATTCCCTGCTCCGCAGCTTTCGCCGCGACGGTTGTCGGGTTTGGAACAATCAGCGCCGAAATAAATTTGCGTTTGTCTCCGACTACCATGGCATTCAGGATGAATAGGCTGGTCTTTAGCGCGTTTTCGATAGGCTGCGGCGCGACGAATTTTCCCGCGGCGGTTTTAATGAGATCTTTTTTTCGGTCGGTGATGAATAGATAGTTGTCTTTGTCGAGGTAGCCGATGTCGCCGGTGCTGAACCAGCCGTCGGCGCTCAGCACTTCGCGGGTGGCTTCCGAGCTTTTGTAATAGCCCTGCATGACGCAGGGGCCTTTGGCAAGGATTTCGCCGTCTTCCGCGATGCGAAGCTCAACGTTGGGAATTGGCTTGCCTGAGCTGCCCATTCGGTTTTGCGGATAGTTGGAAGTGAGAACCGGGGCCGTTTCCGTCAGGCCGTAGCCCTGGTAAATCGGAACGCCTACCGCCCAGAAAAACTCGGCCAGCTCTTTCGCAAGGGGTGCGCCGCCGGAAAACACAAGGCGCAACTTTCCGCCGGTTCCTTCGCGAATCTTCGAGTAAACCAGCTTGTCGGCCAGACCCCAGGCGAGCTTCACTTGCGAACTGGTGTTCTTTTCCCCGGAACGCCATAAAGCTGAACGGCTTGCGATTTCCATTGCCCAGTCAAAGATCTTTCGCTTATAGCCGGTCTGTTTGCTGCCCTGCTCCATGACGCGTGTATAGATTTTCTCGAAGACGCGCGGCACGGCGGCAAGAAGCGTTGGTTGAATTTCGAGGAGGGCCTGCGCGACGTGCTCGACGGCTTCGACGTAAGCAATGGTTACACCATGGAAAAGATGGGCGTAGTCGAGCGTGCGGCCGTAAACGTGGGCAAGCGGGAGGAAGGATATGGCAACGTCGTCCTTAGAATCGAATTTCACGTTGGCGCAGGAGTCCGTGACGTTCGAACAAAAGTTCGTGTGCGTCAGCATGACGCCCTTGGGTTCGCCCGTCGTGCCAGACGTGTAGATGATCGAGGCCAGCTGGCCGGGCAGGACTTGCGACGCGTGCATTCGGTAGGCCGCGACATCGGCGCCGCCAGCGGCGGCTATCAGTGTTTCGTAACGGAGGCAATCCGGCGGGAGGTCTGATCCACAGTCCGCGAGGATGACTTGCTCCAACTCGGGAAGCTGCGTGCGCACTGCCTGGAGCTTGTGCATTTGCGCTGCGCCGGCGGCGAAGACGAATTTTGCACCGCAATGTTTGAGGATGTAAGTGATGCGTTCCGGCGACTCGTTGAAATAGATGGGAACGGTGACGCCGCCCGCGCCGGTGATCGCGAAGTCGGCGGTGTGCCACTCGGGGCGATTCGTGGCAAAAAGGCCGACGCGATCGCCTGGCTTCACGCCGAGTTCAACAAATGCCGTGGAGAGTCCCGCGACGCGACGCAGGAGTTCTTCGGAGGCGATAGGTTTCCAGCCATCTGTGCCGCGAAACATCTGCGCGCGCGGGTTCGACATAGAGTCGACGGCGTTGAGCAATCGCGAGGGAAGGGTGCCGTAGTTCATCGGAAACCTTGACTCTACCCTAGGCCATTTCAGCGCGCAATCCAACTCCGGTACTGGTGGGTCAGTTTCCGATTACCGCTGCGGACAGCGGCGCGCCTTTGTGAGTCACAGGCCTCTGCTGCTTTACTTCACCCCGGCACCGGCTGACCCGGGTCCTCCGCCGCGCCACCACGGCTCAGCTTTCGGAACTGTGTAAAGAGGCGTTGGCTTCTGTGGTTTTGCGTTTTTCACTCGCTGCGCCTTCTCTGGTTTTGCCTTTTTCACCCCCTGTGCCTTCTCTGGTTTTGTGTCTCCTCCTGCACCACTTGGTTCCTGCGCGCAGAGGCCAGAAGCGGCTGCCACTCCGCACAACAATAACCCGCATAATAAGCGAACTCGCATAACTTGCATGTCAGTCTCCCTTCGCTCCAACCGTGGCACCAACGAACATCCCGGTCGAGAAATTGAGCAAAGTGGATATTGGAAATTTGACCTGGACACGTCTATCGTCAGTATTGACAGTCCACTGTTGTTGGTCAAAAAACAATCTGGCTGGTAAGTTGCGTTACCGGAAACTGACGAACCACCTCAGTGCTGTACGTGGCCGATGAGCCAGGCAACTGCAGGGGGCCGGTGTGGTGCGGAAAGGGGCGCTGCGATAAGATGAAACGCGGAGTTACTTCATGAGCGCGACGCTTTCTGGAACGGTGGCTGACGGAGCTTTGTCGCGAGGGCCCTTCCGCGCGGCGCGCGGGACGACGCTTTCCTGCAAAGGGTGGCAGCAGGAAGCGGCGTTGCGCATGTTGATGAACAATCTCGACCCGGAGGTGGCCGAGAAGCCGGAAGATTTGGTGGTGTATGGCGGCACTGGGAAAGCGGCGCGCAACTGGGAATGCTTTCACGCGATTGTTCGGTCGCTGAAGGTGCTCGAATCGGACGAGACGCTTTTGGTGCAATCGGGCAAGCCGGTTGCCGTTTTCCGAACGCATGAGTATGCGCCGCGCGTCCTTCTTTGCAACTCCAACCTGACCGGCCACTGGAACAATTGGGAGCGCTTCAACGAACTGGACCGCGCCGGACTGATGATGTACGGCCAGATGACCGCGGGAAGCTGGATTTACATCGGCACGCAGGGAATTTTGCAGGGGACGTACGAGACCTTTGCGGCGGCGGCTCGAAAACATTTCGGCGGTGACCTGGCAGGCAAGCTGGTTGTGACCGGCGGAATGGGCGGAATGGGCGGCGCGCAACCACTGGCTGCTACGATGAATGGCGCGGCGTTTCTTGGGATTGACGTCGATCCAGAGCGCATCAAGCGGCGCGTGAAGGGCGGCTACTGCGACGTCATGGTGACGAGCCTCGACGAGGCGCTGCGCATCCTGAAAAATGCCGTGCGCAAACGCGAAGCGACATCTGTCGGGTTGGTGGGTAATTGCGCGGATTTGATTCCCGAACTGGCGAAGCGCGGCGTTGTGCCGGATCTTTTGACCGACCAGACGAGCGCGCACGATCCCATCGCTGGCTATGTGCCGAATGGCATGACGTTCGAAGCGGCGCTCGAGCTGCGCAAAAACGATCCACCGGAATACCGAAAGCACGCGCTTGCCGCGATGGCGCAGCACGTCCAGGGCATGCTCGATTTGCAGAAACTCGGCGCGGTCACGTTTGATTACGGCAACAATATTCGAACATTCGCGTTCGAACACGGCGTCAAGAACGCCTACGACTTTCCGGGATTTGTACCTGCGTACATCCGGCCGCTCTTTTGCGAAGGTAAAGGGCCGTTCCGCTGGGCGGCGCTTTCCGGCGAGGCTTCCGACGTCGCAAGAACGGACCAACTCGTCCTCGAGATGTTTCCTCACGACGAGCACCTGGCACGCTGGATCAAGCTGGCGCAGAAACGCGTAAAATTTCAGGGACTGCCTTCGCGGATTTGCTGGCTGGGTTACGGCGAGCGCGACAAATTTGGTCTCGCGCTCAATGAACTGGTCGCGCGCGGAGAGTTGAAAGCGCCGGTGGTGATGGGGCGCGATCATCTCGATTGCGGCTCCGTCTCTTCGCCTTATCGCGAAACGGAGTCCATGCTCGACGGCTCCGACGCGGTTGCCGATTGGCCGCTACTCAATGCGCTCGTGAACACTGCTAGCGGCGCGTCGTGGGTTTCCATTCACAATGGCGGCGGCGTGGGCATCGGCTACTCGCAGCACGCCGGGCAGGTCACCGTGGCCGACGGCACAAAAGAAATGGCCGCGCGCATTGAACGCGTCTTGACGAATGATCCCGGCATGGGCGTCGTACGTCATGTGGATGCGGGATATCCAGGCGCAATCGCATTCGCGAAAAAGAACGGCGTCAAAATACCAATGTCGTAGAGAGTATCTTCCCCTCTCACCCGCGCATCCTACACGAAGCAGTTCTGCAGGAGGAAAACATGTACGTCATTTTGGGAGCCACAGGAAATACAGGAAGTGTCGCTGCTGAAGCACTCTTGGCCAAGGGCCAAAAAGTGCGCGTCGTGGGACGCAGCAAGGAGCGTCTCTCGAAGCTCGTTGCGCGCGGCGCGGAGGCATTTGAAGCGGACCTGACGGATTCCGCCGCGTTGACCAAGGCTTTTACAGGCGCGCGGGCGGTCTATGTAATGCTGCCGCCCGATCCAGCGAACCCGCATTACCGGCAGCATCAAGATGAGGTGACGAACTCGATCGCGAGTGCGCTCGAAGCCGCCGACGTCACGAACGCAGTGGTTCTTAGCAGCTTTGGCGCAGACAAGGCGGGCAAGACCGGGCCCGTGCTTGGGCTTCACATTCTGGAAGAAAGGCTTGCTCGAATCCCAAAGCTCAATGCGCTTTATCTTCGCGCCGGCTATTTTATGGAAAACACACTGCCGCAGGTTGGGATTATCAAGAGTTTCGGGATGATGGCTGGCCCGGTCAGTCCGGAGCGCGCCATGCCGGTGATCGCCACTCGTGATATCGGCGCGGCGGCGGCCGAAGCGCTTCTCAAACTTGGTTTCACCGGCCAGCAGAAGCGCGAACTGCTGGGTCAGCGAGACCTCACGTATCTGGAAATGGCAAAAATCGCTGGAGCGGCCATCGGAATACCCAATCTCGCTTACGTTCAGTTGCCCCCGGAGCAGGTTATTCAAGCGATGACGCAAATGGGCACGTCCAAAGATTTCGCAATGCTGCTCACCGAGATGTGCGATTCGCTGAATAACGGGCACATGTGCGCGCTCGAAACTCGGACGGCGACTAACACGACGCCGACATCCTACGAGGAATTTGTGCAGAAAGTGTTTGTTCCAGCCTATAAAGGGCAAGCTACGACAGCCTGAAGCGCACAGACACTCTTGTCTGTCCGCTTTTTTTCATAGCCAGCATAGAGGCGAGAGACAGGCAGGAATGCCTGTCCTACCTCCTGGTGTGCACCCGCCTCGTCTATCCGGCATAATAGCCGGGCCTTGTCGACTTCCCTGCTCATCACCGGCGCCTCACAACTCCTCACGCTGCGCGGCCGTGGCCCGCGGCGCGGCGCGGCGCTCGCCGACCTCGGCATCATCAAGGATGGGGCGCTACTGGTTCGCGATGGATTGATCGCGGCCATCGGACCGCGCGCAAAAATCGAGGCTCTTCCGGAGGCGGCGACCGCGGAACAAATGGACGTCGGTGGCCGCGTCGTGCTGCCGGGATTTGTCGATTCGCACACGCATCTGATCCACGCCGCGAGCCGCGCCGAGGAATATGAACTCAAGATCGCCGGCGCAAACTACGAAGAAATCGCCCGCAAAGGTGGCGGGATATTGAACTCCGTGAAAAAGTTGCGGGTAGCAACATCGGAGGCCTTGAAACAGCGAGCGCGCAAGGTGCTCACGCAATTCGCCGCTTATGGCACAACGACCATTGAAGCAAAGAGCGGGTATGGCCTGGACGTCGCGAGCGAATTAAAGATTCTCCGTTTGCACGAGGAACTTGCCGCCGAACAGCCTCTGGAGATTGTCTCGACGTTTCTCGGCGCGCACGTCGTGCCTGCGGAATATCGCGGGTCGTCTGCAGGAGTGAATAGTTACGTTGCGCTGCTCACGGAAAAACTAATTCCCGAAGTGGCACAAAAGAAACTCGCGGAATTCTGTGATGTCTTCTGCGATCGCGGAGCGTTCACTCGAGAACAAGCCAAGCAAATCCTCGAAGTTGGCAAACAACATGGCTTGGCACCAAGGCTTCATGCGGAACAGCTTGCCCACACAGGTGCAACGCAACTTGGGGTGAGACTCGGCGCGGCAAGTTGCGACCATCTCGAAAAAGTCAATTCCAGCGACATCGCCGCTTTGGCAAAATCCCAGACCGTCGCGACGCTTCTGCCCGGCTGCGATTTCCATCTTGGACTCGCGCAATACGCCCCCGGCCGCAAACTAATCGATGCGGGCGCTATCGTTGCCCTTGCCACGGACTACAATCCCGGCACCAGCCCCACGGTGAGTATGCCCATGATTTTGTCGCTGGCTTGCTCGCAATTACGGATGACCCCCGCCGAAGCCATCACTGCGGCAACCATCCACGGGGCCTATGCCCTGCGCCGCGAGAAACACATCGGCTCGCTCGGGGTTGGCAAATTGGCGGACCTCGCCGTCTTCGAAGTGGCCGATTACCGCGAAATTCCTTATTATTTTGGGATGAGCACCTGCTGGATGACCATGAAGCGGGGTGTCGTGGTCCATGCCGCCAACAAAGCCAAAGCCTAACTCGCGGAAAAGACCGGAAAAAAAGATTAAAATCCTGCAAGTAAAGAGGACGCAGGAGAAGTCTTTGCTTTCGGAACACTTTTATCCCGCTTTGGGAATTCTCTTTTTGGTCGCGACGTTTTTTCTTACGGCGTTCGGTTTCAGCCTTTACGAATCGGCGATCATTGGGCTCTGGATCGTGGGCATCATCTTCTTTATCAAGCAGGTAGTTCAGTTTATGAAGGGCGAAACGGCTCCCAAGAAGGAAGAGAAAAAGCCGCTAGCCTCGATGCCATCAAAAAAGTACACTCCGCCTGCATTGCCTAGAGTGAGCAAGGACTTCCGTCCGATGCCGCCGGAGGGTGACAAAAGATATCCTCCGCCGAGCCCCTTTATTAAGCCGCCAAAATAATCCGGGCAAATCCATGGCCCGCTCGCCTGCAACTCTGGTTGCGTGCAGTTGGCTCTGGAGGCACAAAATCTCCTATGATGGTCTAGTGAGACGCGAGGGACACGTTTGCGATGAAACGACTGATTGAATGCGTGCCGAATTTTTCCGAGGGGCGAGATCCCGCAAAGGTCGACGCCATCGTCTCGGCGATGAGCAGCGTCCCCGGCGTCTACGTCCTCGACCGTGAAATGGACGCCGATCACAATCGCTGCGTCGTCACGCTGGCGGGCGAACCGGATGCCGTCGCGGAGGCTGCGCTTCTCGGAGTCGGCAAGGCCATGGAGCTGATCGACCTGACGAAACACACCGGCGCGCACCCGCGCGTGGGCGCGGCAGACGTTATCCCTTTTATTCCGATCGAAGGCGTCACCATTGAGGATTGCGTCGCGCTCGCGCGGCGCACCGGCCATGAAATCTGGGCGCGCTACAGAATTCCGGTGTTTTTCTACGAAGCGGCGGCTGTGCGGCCCGACCGCGTCAATCTCGAAAATGTGCGCCGCGGCCAGTTTGAAGCCTTACGCGAGGAGATGAAGCACAATCACGATCGCCAGCCGGATGTTGGTGAGCCAAAGGTGCACCCGACCGCGGGTGTGACGGTAATTGGTGCTCGCAAATTCCTGATCGCATATAACGTGAATCTGAACACGTCGGATGTCGGCATCGCCAATAAAATTGCAAAAGCTATCCGTTTCTCCTCCGGCGGCCTCCGTTACGTCAAATCCATGGGAGTGGAGCTGAAGGCGCGCAATCTGGCGCAAGTCTCCATCAACCTCACCGATTTCGAGCAAACGCCGATGCACCGCGTCTACGAAATGGTCAAGCGTGAAGCCCAACGCTATGGTGCCGTACCAGTGGGCAGCGAAATCGTTGGGCTGATTCCCAAAAAAGCGATTGAGATGGCCGCGGACTTTTTCTTGCAATTGGAAAACTTCTCCCCCGAGCAAGTGTTTGAGAACAAGCTGGCCGCAGCGCTCAGCGGGGCGCCTCTCGAAGCAGGCAAGGACGGCAAACTCGCCAGCTTGGCGCGCCCGTTTCTGGAAGCCGTGGCCGGGCCAACAGCGACGCCGGGAGGCGGCAGCGTTTCCGCGATGGCTGGCGCTTTGGCGGCTTCGCTCGGCCAGATGGTCGCGGGACTCTCCCGCAAAAAGAAGTCCCAAGCTGCGCATGTCGACAAGCTCTCAGCGGAACTCGACGAATTGCGGCGCACCACAGACGAACTCGCGGAATCCATCGACCGCGACGCCGCCTCTTACGACGCCGTGATGGCCTCGTATAAGCTGCCGCAAAGCAATTCCGAAGAAGTGCAAAAACGGGAAGCTTCGATTCAGGCCGCGACAAAAGGGGCGTCCGAGGTCCCGCTTCAGGTTGCAGAGCTGTCCGTTACCCTTTTCGAACGTTTGGGACAACTGGACGCTATCGCCGCCGCATCCATGAGGTCAGACTTGGAAGTAGCACGCTACATGGCCGCGGCGGGGGCACGCGGCGCTTTAGCAAACGTCGAGGTCAATCTCGATGGCATTACCGATAGCGCCTTCGCGGCGCTGATGCGCGAAAAAATCGCGTCCCTTCGCGAGCGATTGAGGAATGCACTCCGCTCGACGACCGCGTAGAATAGATCTTCTCCCAGCCATTGAAAGGGGCACTTGATGAAAGTCACAGCGAATTTAAGCCCGACACGCATCGGGCCGGCGTTTTATCGAATCTTGGCTATTGGCATCTTGTTGGTTATGGCGCTGACCGTGCCCAAGCCCGCGCAGGCCGGCCGCCTCGGCGCGGACGTTATTGGAATGTTCCCCAAAGACGTGGGCGAATTTGGCTATGCCGACTTGAAGAAAGCCCGCACTCTGAAATGGTTTCCGCAATTGCAAGAGCAAGTGCTTCCCGAGCGGTTTCGCCAATTCGAGAAATTTCTTGCCTCCACCGGCAATGATCCGAACAGCCAGGTGGATGAGATCGCCTGGGCGCTCGTCGCCGAGGGCATGAGCTCCAAAGCCGAAGGCACGGGCTCAGACGCCGTTCCCAGCGGTGAACAGATGGTGGGTATCGCGCTGGGCAATTTCAACCAGGACTCGACCGCGGCCTACTTCAAAAAGCAAAAGCTCCCAACGACGTCCTTTCACGGCTATACGTTTTACGCCTTTGGCACGGGAACTGGCGCAACGGACCTCTTCTTCGTGTTCATCGATGCCAGCACCGCCGCGTACGGCCACAAGAGCATCCTTGAGAAGATGATCAGCGTGCGCTTCGGCGATGAAGAAGGTCTGATGCGCAACGACAAGTTCTTCTCGCTGATCAATGAAGCCAACACTGGCAGTTCCGTTTGGCTGGTCACCAATCCTGCCTATACTCGCCTAGCGATGCAGCAATTGGCTCCCGAGATCGAACAGTTTCCCGAAGCTGCGAAGCTCGTGATGCGGATGCAAAACTCCATTATCAATATTGAAGCCGGCAGCGACCTGGACGCCAAAGTCCAGGCGATCTGCGGTTCCACTGATGATGCCAACACGCTCGGACAATTGCTTCAGGCGGGCTTCCTCTACAAGCGTTATCAAGCGCAAAAAGACAATCCAGACCTCGCTGCGCTGCTCGATCAGGTTCGCATCACGCCGGGAGGCGACCGCGTGACCCTGCACATGTCCCTGAGCGACGATCAAATGAGCTCGCTCATCAAACACAATACTTTCTCTTTCAAAATGTAGGTTTGCTGCGTTTCTTCATCGGAAAAACACGAAGAGCCGGACACGACATGGTGCCCGGGTCTTTTGTTTTTTCGAATGATTACTGGATGGGTGGGAGGTGGCCCAAATACTTGGTCAAGCGCGTGACCGCTAATTCGCCGCGCGCCTCGTATTGAACTCGGTCGACTCCGCCAAGCCCGCCCGAAACTCCCATTTGAGTCGCAAATCCGGCAATCCGGTCCAGTCCCACTGCAGGCTCCGCGCCGCCCTCGTGAGTGAGCTCCACCTCGATGCGGTCCGGATAGCGCACAAGGGTCACTGTCAGGTGCGGGTGGTCCCCGGTCAGATGCTCAAACGTTTCCAGGCAAGCAGCGACAATGGACTTTTGTAGCTCGGCCGCCTCTTCGCTCGTCAGACCAGCAGCCTCCGCCAAAAATCGCGCAGCGCCCCCTGGCGCGGCCGCCAGCCGAGCATCGGGATCAATCTGCAACTCAATGCGTCGGGAATCAACGCTCACTGTAGTTGTTCGCGAGGGCGACATCGCAAGCTTCCCGGCAGTCCGGGCAATAATACAAGCCGTCTGCGCAGAGCTTCACGTTAATCTGCCCCTTGCAAATCGTGCAATACTTCTCGCAATTGCAATTGGTTTCCGTCTTGTCACATTGTCC
Organism: uncultured Acidobacteriota bacterium; assembly: GCA_963833345.1. GTDB lineage: Bacteria > Acidobacteriota > Terriglobia > Acidiferrales > UBA7541 > Acidiferrum. Next base: position 1,841,762 of record CAWHXI010000002.1, read on the forward strand.
GCAAAGGATTGGACCCGACATGGGAGCCTCCCCGAAAACTGTACCTGACGTTGGCTGAAGCCAGCAAGCTGGACATTCGGGCTATGGCGCTTTTCTTCTATTATTATATTGTCCGTCGCTCCTTTGCGCTTGCGCGTTCCTTCGCTAGCTTCTGCTTTTCCCGTCCAAGGTGCCCTTCTTTGACGCGTTCCGAGGCGCATGTTAGTATCGATTTCTGCTTGAGCACACGGAATGGAATCCGTCACGACTCCTCCCATCACCGAACTTCGCAAGACGCCGCTGAACGCGGTGCACCGCCGTTTGGGCGCGAAAATGGTCAATTTCGGCGGATGGGATATGCCCGTCGAGTATCCTGCGAGCGGGGGCCTGGTTGCGGAACATAAAGCAGTTCGCTCGGGCGTGGGTGTTTTCGACGTCAGCCATATGGGCGACATCCGGATTCGCAATGGGCGAACTGCTGGCAGCGCTCTCGCGGCAGTGCAGCATCTCAGCATGAACGATGCTTCCAAGCTGGCCATCGGGCAGGCGCATTACTCGGCGATGCTCTATCCAGCAGGCACGTTCGTCGATGACGTAATCGTCCATCGTCTCGGCGAAGACGACTACCTGCTGGTGATCAACGCCGGCACGCGCGAGAAAGATATCAACTGGGTTCGCGAAAACACAAAAGGTTTCGACTGCGTCGTCGAAGACCTGAGCGACACGTACACCCAACTCGCGATACAAGGCCCGCGCGCCCAAGAGTTGCTGCAAAAACTGACCGATGCAAATCTGGCCGTCATCAAAAATTATTGGTTTACGCACGGCACTGTCTGCGGCCTGAAGAACACGCTCATTGCGCGCACCGGCTACACCGGCGAAGACGGCTTCGAAATCTACGTTCCGTCCGACGCCGCCACAAGCGAGATGGTTTGGAACAAGGTAATAGAGGCCGGACGCGAGTTCGGGATCATACCTTGCGGCCTCGGTGCGCGAAACACGCTGCGTCTTGAATCAAAAATGGCCCTTTACGGCCACGAGATCAGCGACAAAATCAACGTCTGGGAAGCGGGTCTGGATCGTTACTGCAAAATGGAGAAGGGCGATTTTATCGGCCGCGCGGCGCTGGAGCGTGCGAAAGCAGCGGGCGTGAAGCGAGCGCTTGTCGGGCTGGAGATGGTGGACCGCGGCATCGCGCGCGATGAATATTGCTGCTGCAACGAAGGCGGTGAAGTGATCGGCGTCATTACCAGCGGCTCGCCCTCGCCTACCCTTTGCAAAAATATCGCGCTCGCTTACGTCCCACCCGCGATGACGGCTCTTGGCACATCAATCTACGTGCAAATTCGCGCGCAGAAGTGCAAAGCCCAGGTGGTTGCGACGCCGTTCTACAAGCGACCGAAGAAAACTGTGGCACCACAAGCCGCAGCGAATGTCTGACAAGAGCGACTTTATAGTGCCCGCAGCCTGTCCGCGGCAATGAGGAGTGGTCAAATGGCGTATCCTGCGAATTATCGCTACACAAAAGAACATGAATGGGTTGACGTAAAGGGTGACGTGGCCGCAATCGGCATCACCGACTACGCGCAGCATGAGCTTGGCGACGTGGTTTTCGTCGAGCTGCCGAAAGTCGGGGCGAAGATCGAAGCCGGCAAAACTTTCGGCACCGTCGAGTCTGTAAAGGCGGTCAGCGATATTTACGCTCCGGCTTCGGGAGAAGTCGTCGAAGCCAACGACGTTCTGCACAACACTCCAGAAATAATCAATACCGATCCGCATGGCGCGGGCTGGCTTATCAAAGTTCGCCTCGCCAATCCAGCCGAAATCCGCGGCCTCATGGACACGGCCGCTTACGAAGCCTACATCGCCTCGCAGAGCAAGGAAGCCTCCGCCTGATGCGCTATCTTCCGAAGAGCTCCGCCGAGCGGCAGGACATGCTCACCGCCATCGGCGCGAAATCCATCGATGAATTGTTCTCGAGCATTCCGGAGCGCTACCGACTTCGCGAAGCTTTGAATTTGCCCGGCCCGCTGTCCGAGACCGAAGTCATCGACTTTTTTAAAGCCCGTGCAGCCGAAAATTCCGGAGGCTACACAAGTTTTCTCGGTGCGGGCGTTTACAACCATCTTCGCTCGGTGGTCACCGATGCCATCATCCAGCGCGGAGAATTCCTCACCTCCTACACTCCGTATCAGGCGGAAATCACACAGGGCACGCTGCAAGCCATTTTCGAATTTCAAACCCTGATGTGCCAACTCACCGGCCAGGAAGTCGCTAATGCTTCGATGTACGACGGCTCGACCGCCACAACCGAAGCTGTCTTGATGGCCGAACGACTCACCGGCCGTAGCCACATCCTTGTAGCGCGCTCCGTCCATCCGGAATACCGCGATGTGCTCAAAACCTACGCAAAAAATTCCGGCTTGCAGGTGGAGGAGATTGGCTACAGCGCGAGCGGTACGCTCGATCAAAAAGCGTTGCAAGTCGCGCTTGAAGAGAATGTTGCGGCGGTTGTCGTGCAGTGCCCCAATTTTTTCGGCGTCATCGAGTCGCTGGCTCCGCTTGCAGACGCCGCGCACGCTTCCGGAGCGCTACTGGTAACGGCCATCACAGAAGGTGTTTCGCTCGGCTTGCTGCGTCCGCCAGCAGAAGCCGACATCGTCGCGATGGAAGCCCAAAGCTTCGGCTTGGCGCCGAGCTATGGCGGCCCGTTCGCAGGCGTCATTGCCTCGCGCGATAAATTTGTTCGGCAGATGCCCGGCCGTCTCGCTGGCCAAACCACGGACTCGGAAGGCCGCCGGGGCTTCGTCTTGACATTGGCGACCCGCGAGCAACACATCCGGCGCGAGAAGGCCACCTCCAACATTTGCACAAACCAAGCCCTCTGCGCGCTGGCCGCGACGGTCCACCTCACGCTTCTCGGCAAAGAAGGCCTGCGCGAGATGGCTCACCAAAATCTCTCTAAAGCGCAATTCGCTCTCGCCGAACTCGAAAAAATTCCCGGAGTTCGCCGCGCCTTCGACGCCCCCTTCTTCAACGAATTCACAATCGAACTACCGCGCTCGGTCAAAATCGTAAATGCCTATCTCCTCCGAGAAAAAATCATCGGCCCGTTCGTTCTGGGTACCGCCTATCCCGAACTAACGAAGCACGCGCTAGTCTGCGTCACAGAAACAACGTCGCGCGCCGAAATCGAACGCTTTGCAGCCGCACTGCGCCGCGCATTGGAGCAACCCATCTAAAGGAACAAATTTCTTTGCAGGGGCGCAGAATGCTGCGCCCCTACAAACGCCAAATCAAACATGACCGACAAAATCAAAAAAGCGACACGCCACACGAACCAAAACGAAGGCCTAATCTTCGAAAAATCCTCGCCGGGCAAGCGCGCGTTCGAACTTCCCCCGCTCGACGTCCCCGTGGCCGATCCGGCGAAGTCTCTGGGCCCAAATCACCGTCGCGAAGGCGTCGAAGGCTTCCCCGAAGTCAGCGAAATCGAAGTCATCCGCCACTTCACGCGTCTCTCCACCTGGAACTACGCCATCGATCTAGGCATGTATCCGCTGGGCTCCTGCACCATGAAGTACAACCCCCGCGTCAACGAATTCGTGGCCCGTCTAGACGGCATCGCCACCGAACATCCCTACCAGCCGCAAGAACTTTCGCAAGGCTGCTTCAAGATATTGCAACTCCTCGAAAAGTGCCTACTCGAAATCACCGGCATGGACGCGATCACTCTCCAACCTGCAGCTGGCGCGCACGGCGAGATGACAGGTCTACTCCTGATCCGCGCCTACCACGAGAAAAACGGCAACCCGCGCAAAAAGGTTCTGATTCCCGACTCCGCGCACGGCACCAATCCCGCCACGGCGGTCATCGCCGGCTACGAAGTCGAAAACATCAAGTCCGAATCGCACGGCCAAATTGACGTCGATAAACTGCGCGACCTCGTCACTCCAGATGTTGCCGCGCTGATGATTACCAATCCTTCGACGCTTGGCATTTTCGAAGAACGCATCCCAGAGATCGCAAAAATTTTGCACGATAAGGGCGCGCTGCTCTATATGGACGGCGCGAACATGAATGCGCTCACGGGTATCACGCGTCCTGGCGATCTCGGCGTCGACGTGATGCACCTCAACTTGCACAAAACTTTCTCGACGCCGCACGGTGGCGGCGGCCCCGGCGCCGGTCCGGTCGCTATGAAAAAAATCCTCGAACCGTTCCGCCCTGTGCCGATTCTCGTCGAAAAAGAAGGCGGCCGCCTCGCGCTCGAGCAAATCCGCCCGGATTCCATCGGCCGAGTAAAAGCCTTCAGCGGAAATTTCGGCGTCCTGGTCCGCGCTCTCGCCTACATTCTCGCCTACGGCCCCGGCGTGCGTCAGGCCACGGAAGACGCGGTCCTCAACGCAAATTACATTCGCAAACACCTCGAAGGGGTTTTCGACCTGCCCTATTCCCTACCCTCGATGCACGAGGTTGTTTTCAGCGACGCGCTCCAAAAGAAAAACGGCGTTAACACCATGGACATTGCCAAGCGCCTCATCGACTACGGTTTCCATCCATACACCACAGCGTTTCCGCTGATCGTTCCCGGTGCGCTAATGATCGAGCCCACCGAATCCGAATCACGCGAAGAGTGCGACCTATTCATCGACGCTATGCGATCGATCGCCGAAGAAGCCGCCACAAACCCCGAACTCGTCAAAACTGCGCCGCACACCACCCGCGTCCGCCGTCTCGATGAAGTGGGCGCAGCGCGCAAACCAATCCTTCGTTGGAAGCCCCAGCCCGCGCGCTCAGAAGCCGCAGACTAACTGAGATTGTCATCCCGAACGAAGCGAGGGATGTGCTTTTCAACAAGTTCCCGTTACCGCGGCCTCGAGAACTCTCCCGATTTTCCTATTCCTAAAGAAAATTTCTCCGATGGTTCACACTCCAAACACCAGCTGTTCTCCTTCCTGTAACACTCCATCCCCAGACTCTACGACCGGGGATAGTTGCCTCATTCACCTTCAACTCAAAAGGAGATTCACTTGAAACAGCGTTTGCTAGCAATCGGTCTGTCCTTCGGCCTGCTCGGCTCGACGCTCGCGCGTCCAGTCCGCGCGGACGATGAGCTTGATACACATAAAATCAAACACATTCTGCTCATCAGTGTGGACGGCCTACACGCTCTAGATCTTTCCACCTACGTCAAGTCTCACCCGCAATCCACGCTTGCTCAACTCAGCAGCCACGGCGTCACATACACTAATGCTTCCACTTCCACTCCTTCTGATTCCTTCCCTGGCCTCGCTTCTCTCGTAACAGGCGGGTCTCCGACCACCGCCGGCCTCTGGTATGACGTCACCTTCAATCGCGCCACCGCGCCGCAAGCAGCCCCCAACGCCGATATCGGCACGTCAGGCGGATCCTGCCCCAGCTCGGCTGGCGGCATCGTCGAATATGACGAAGGTATTGACATTGATTTGAAGCGGCTCGATGGCGGAGGCGGCATCAATCCCGCATTTCTTCCGCGGAACGCGACTACCTGCAAGCCCATCCTGCCTCACGAGTATCTGCGTGTGAACACCATCTTTGAAGTGGTGAAAGCGAATGGCGGCCGCACCGCATGGACGGACAAGCACCCCTCTTACGAATGGACCAATGGTCCCAGCGGCCAGGGCGTCGACGATTTCTATGGACCGGAAATCAACTCGCGCCCTGTAGCTCTTACTTTCGCTGATTTGCCGTTTTGCAATCCAGTCCCCTTCAAGGACGACACACCGGATGACGGCTGGACGAACAGCTTCGCGGACATCCAGTGCTACGATGAGACACACGTTGTGGCCGTCTTAAACCAAATCGACGGCTGGAACCACGACCACTCCAAAAAAGTCGGCGTCCCCACCATCTTCGGCACAAATTTCCAAGCGATCAGCGTTGGCGAAAAGCTCAAAGTTGACCCGGTCACCGGCGCCACCGGTGGCTACGCCGATGTTCTCGGCACGCCTGGCCCGGGCCTCGCGAGCGAACTCGATTTCATCGATCAATCGCTCAGCAAGTTCGTGTCTGAGCTGAAGAAGGAAGGAATCTACGATTCCACGCTCATCATCGTCGGTGCCAAGCACGGCCAGTCGCCCATTGACATCACTAAGAACCACAATATCGGCGGTAGCGAGCCCACTACCACCCTTGGCGCGGCGGATGCCTTCGACATCTCGGACGATGGTTCCCTCATTTGGCTGACCAGCCCTTCTCTCGTCACCAGCGTGGTGAAACAAATCAGCGATCCAACGGTGCAAGCGCACCTCGGCATCCAGGAAATCTTCGCGGGACAATCCTTACAGAACAAATTCAACAGCCCTCTAGACGATCCTCGCACACCGGATATCATCCTCAAGGTCAATACCGGCGTTATCTTTACCGGCGGTACGAAAATTGCCGAGCATGGCGGCTTCAACGAAGACGATACCCATACCGCCTTGCTGGTTTCCAACCCAAGCCTCGACTCCATAACCGTCAAGACCCCCGTCTCCAACCAGCAGGTTCCGGCGACGATTCTCAAGGTTCTCGGAATCGACCCTAACGAACTCCAGGCCGTGCGCAAGGAACAGGTTCACGTTCTCCCCTTCTTGCTCAGCGACGGCGACAGCGACGACAAAAGGTAGCCACGCATAAACTAGCTAACCTAAACAAAGAGGGCGTTCCGAACGATTCGGAACGCCCCTCTTCTTTTCATTATATTTCTATTTTTTATAATTTTCTGGATCGTTTGGGTGCCTCTGGCAGCTTTCCTCTTACTTCTGAAATCTCACGCTATCCAGAATCGACGCAAACGTCTTGTCGTACATCTCATAGTCCTTTTGCGGCGCAACGCACACGATGGACACCAATCCCTCCGGCCGAATGACAGTAATCAGCCAATCCGTCTCCTCGCCACCCGCCGGAGATTCATTGCTCAAATACGTCGAAAGCCCCTGCTGCCCATTCAAACGCACGCGCCCCGGTTGCGCACAATCTTCATCTTGGGATTGTCTTTCTCCAACGTGCCAATCAATTCCTGAGTCGACTTCTCCAGCGTCTTCGCATCGCCGCTATCGCCCTGGACCTTCGTCACATTCACAATAACTCCGTATGCCAATCCCCCTTGCCCGTCGCTGTCCTCCATCACCCCGCCATCCGGAGCAAACGAAACACTGCTTTTCTCTCCATACTTTTTCCAATTGTCTGGATACTTCATCGCGTACGCCTTCGCTTGATACTCTGCGTAATTTGCTGAAGGCGCAGGCGGCGGCCCCATCGGCCGGGGACTAGGTCCGCCCGCCGCTAGCGCCTCCTTCCTTATCACCGGCAGCGCCAAGACCTCGCGCTTAATCGCCTCAAACTCCACTGAATCCTTCCTCATCTTCGCCGGCAGCCCGCCCAACTTGTCGATCTCCTCGTCCACACGCTCCACGCGACGCTCCGGGTTCGGATGGTCAGAGAAAAACTCCGGCGGGTTCTGACCTTTACTATCCGCCTCAATCTTTTCGAAAAACTGAGACAGCGCTCGCGGATCGTAGCCCGCATCGTAAAGCACCTGCGTCCCCACGACATCCGCCTGCGTCTCCGCCGTCCGCGAATACCGCAGCAGCACGCCCCCGGCGCTGAATCTCCCGAGTTCCGTCAAGAGGGCTCCGCCTGCGTTATCGCCAAAAATGAGTCCGAGGATTCCCACGCCAGTTTGCGCGGCCTTCGCTTTCGTGGCCTCAACCGTTCCGTGCCGCAAAGCCACATGCGCAAGCTCATGCGCGATCACACCGGCAAACTGCGCTTCATTGTCCGCCCCCTCGATAGCGCCCCGGTTCACGAACACGTACCCGCCCGGCAATGCGAACGCGTTGATTGCCTTGTCGTTTAGGCAATGAAACTCGAAGGGGTATACCACTCCTCCCGTCGGCAGCTTCGCGATCAGTTTCTTCCCGAGTTGGGTCAGATATGTGTCGACTCTCGGCGCGTTGCACGATGGCAACTGTTTCTCCGCGTCCACGGCAACCTCTTTGCCCAGCTTGATATCTTCCTGCGGCGAATAAAGGTTCCATCCGGCCTTGAACTGTGTCCGCTGAGCGCGAGTGCACGCCGCAGTCAAAAGACACAGTGAAGCCGTAAAGGTCGCTCCCAGCACACGGAGCGAGTACGCCGCTATTCGCTTGTTCCATTCACGGCGAAAGAACCTGCTTCGCTCTCTCCGAACCTTCCTCATCTTACCTCGCGCCCGCGCAGCACACACCGCGCGAACCGCACCGCGATTCACGCCATGCCGGGGACTCCCCGCCGAATAGACCGCGGCCTGCCTGTCAAGGCAAACTTTTCACCGTTCTCGATCACTTTACACTGAGCCGCGCGCAAAAGAAAAAGCCCGGGAGGTGTCCCTCCCGGGCTTTCATAATCAGAAAGTTAAACTAAAAACTCGGCTAGCGCGCCATCCGCGGTATCGGTTCAGGCCCAATTGCGGTAGAGGGCGCCTCAACGCTCCGGCCGCTTCGTGCCTGCGCGGTCCGCGCCGTGACAACTGGTTCCGGCCGTCGCGCCGGCATCGCCAAGTTCTCACCTTCGCGAACGAAATTCAATCCTTCGTTGTCCTTGTTCCAATCGATGCACACCAGGTCTCCCAGGTGCACCTGTTCGGTAGCCAGCAGATTCGCCAGTGGATAGACCACGTGCCGCTCGATCGCCCTCTTCAGGTGCCGCGCTCCATAGCGCTGGTCGGTTCCTTCCTGCAACAAGAACTCTCGCCCTGCCGCCGTCACTCGGAACAGGAACTGCCCCTTGGCCGTCTCCAGAACTCGCTGCTGCACTTGGCCCAGCTCAATCTCAAGTACTTCCTCAAGTTGCTCCCGGCGCAAGGGATGGAAGACCACCACTTTGTCCAGCCGGTTCATGAATTCCGGCGAAAACTTCCTTCGTGCCGCTTCAACTGCCGTCCGCTCGACTTTTTGGTCCAGTCCCGCGGCCGGTTTGTCTTTCGGCTGAACGAAGCCCATTCCGCCTTGCATCAATTCCGATATCTCTCCCCCGCCCAGGTTCGACGTCAGGAAAATCACCGTCTGCGACAAATCCACGCGGCGGTTGTCACCCAAAGTTAGCGTCGCCTTATCAAGCATTCCCAGCAGCAACTGCCAAAGGGCATCCGACGCCTTCTCAATTTCATCGAAGAGCAAAAAGCTCAGCTTTAGCTTCTCGGTATGGCTTGCCGCCAAAGCTTCCTGGGTAATCAGCGGGTGAGTCTCCCGGTGGCCCAAATACCCCGGAGGCGAACCAATCAACTTGGCAATCTCATGCGAGTGCTGGAATTCCGCGCAGTCCACCTTGATTACTGCGCGCGCATCTCCAAACAAGATCTCTGCGGCCGCTTCGACAATGCGCGTCTTGCCCGAACCCGTCGGGCCAAGGAACAGCAGGTTCCCCACCGGCCGTCCCGGAGAGTTCAACCCCGCGCAGAAGACCTGATACAGGTCCACAAGCGCCTGAACTCCTTCCGCTTGACCGACGATCTTCGAGCGCAACGCTCCCTCGAAGTCCCGGCTGTCCGTGCTGCGAATGCTTGGATCCAGTTGCTGTCTTGCGGCGCTTTTCATGGCTCGTTCCTTCCGCGTTCGGCTGCCCAAGACGCCCCATGCGTCTCAGCTATGCGCTTGCAGGAAATAGAGCATGGGAACTGCCAATCCCCGCCCTCTCCTTCGCCTTTGCAAACTGGCACAAACTCAACGACATACAAGTGTTGCAATTATGGAAACTGTCTCACGGCGTGAGACAGTGTTTCATCTGTGTTCAAAGTGAGAGGATGAAACAGTTTCTGTCAGCCCACAAACGACAAAAAGGGGCGCATCCTCCCGGACACGCCCCTCAAATCAGCTAAACCGATTGTTTTTCTCTACCGTTCCGTTTTCTTCCGCCCTTGCGGAGCCGCCGCAGGTGCCACGGATGGCTGCGCCGCCCGCAATTTTCTCTCTGCAACCACAACTTCGGCGGGAGGATCGGCCGTCTTGCCATCTTTTGCTTCCGCCGCTGCCGCGAGCTGCCCAATCTGGGGCACGGTCGGCGTCACTAAGGCCCCCTCACCCTCTCGCGCGAACGTTAGCCCCTTGTGGGTGCGGTCCCAATCGATGCACACCAGGTCTCCCAGGTGCACCTGTTCCGTAGCCAGTAGATTCGCCAGCGGATACACCACGTAACGCTCAATCGCCCGCTTCAGGTGACGAGCACCATATCGCTGGTCTGTTCCTTCTTGCAGCAAAAACTCTCTTCCCGCTGTCGTCACACGGAACAAGAACTGCCCTTTCGCGGTCTCCAGTACCCTCTGCTGGACTTGCCCGAGCTCAATCTCAAGTACTTCTTCAAGTTGTTCCCGCTGTAGCGGGTGGAATACCACCACCTTGTCCAGGCGGTTCATGAATTCCGGCGAAAACTTCCTGCGAGCCGCTTCCATCGCGGTCCGCTCCACCTTTTCGTCCAATCCCGTGGCCGGGGTATCCGCAGGCTGGACGAAGCCCATTCCGCCATGCATCAATTCTGTAATCTCTCCGCCGCCCAGGTTCGATGTCAAGAAGATCACCGTCTGCGACAGATCCACCCGGCGGTTGTCTCCGAGAGTTAAAGTTGCCTTGTCCAACATCCCAAGTAGCAACTGCCACAAGGCATCAGACGCCTTTTCAATCTCGTCAAACAGCAAAAAGCTCAGCTTCAGCTTGTCGGTATGGCTCTTGGCCAGTTCTTCTTGCGTGATCAATGGATGTGTTTCCCGGTGACCCAAATATCCCGGAGGTGAGCCAATCAATTTAGCAATCTCGTGGGAGTGCTGGAACTCCGCGCAATCCACTTTGATCACCGCGCGCGCGTCTCCAAACAGAATCTCCGCCGCGGCTTCCACGATGCGTGTCTTGCCCGAGCCCGTCGGTCCCAACAGAAGGAGGTTCCCCACCGGACGCCCCGGCGAGTTCAATCCCGCGCAGAAGACTTGATACAGGTCCACCAGCGCCTGCACGCCTTCCGCCTGTCCGACGATCTTCGAGCGCAGCGCCGTCTGAAATTCAATCGTCGTGTTGCTGCGCAAATTTGGATCGAGTGGGAGTGTCTGGGCGCTCATGGTCTCCTCCTAGCGGCCATGCATTCGCAGGGTCGCAGTGCTGAAACGTCCGCGCTTCCGGTCAAACTGAGTGAGTTTTACCTGAAGTGTGGATTGCAAAAGCCGAAGTTGCACTAACAGCTCTCGCGCCACCGTGGGCGTTTCAGAAATCCGTAGGAGAGGCGGAAAGAGGTCCGCCAGTTCGAGGTTCAGCGCTCGCAGGTTGGATACGAGCTTTTGGATCGCCGGAGAGGTGCCATCGGCTAGATCCACTTGACTATTCATCTGCTCTCGCAGAGCCCGCCAATTCAGCTCCACGAACGGATGTTTCTTCGAAACTTCCTTCACCACCGCGTCCGTGATCCGCGCGCGTTCCCCAAGCCGCGCCAGATGCAGTTGCCGCACTTTTCCGCCGCGGCGCACATTGTGCACCAGGTAAAACGAATTCCCTTTCCGGCGGACAAAAGCCATGACATCACCTCGAGTCATTGACCGTGCCCGTAGTGTACTTACGTTCCACTACGCCGTCAATGAACGATCCGTACTAGCCCAAACGATTGTTTTGCATCGGTAACGTGTACAACGTATCGGGTTTCCTCCACAATCGTTCATTACTTTTTTCGCTTTGTTTCATCGATTCCATGCATCAACGTTTTTCTCTTCACTTTCTTCTCTTACTTACTTAGATGCGCGGCGCAGCAATTTGATTGTCAGGCTACTCACTCTCAGTTTGTAAAACTACTTACTCGCCGGGGCTCGCTTCAAAAGCCTCTCACTCTATAGAACACGGTAGCGCCGATTATTTCTCTTGTTGCGCTTCTCGCCTGCTCTTACGATGTCTGGCGCGCATTTATAACGACTCGCGCGGCCACTGATGGAGCATTCGTTGCAAGGGGCCGATTTCCGTGTCTTTTGAGCCCGTCTACAAACTCGTGAAACAAATTCCCCGCGGCCGGGTTCTAACCTATGGAGCCCTCGCTAGAGCCTTGCGTCTCCCCGGTGGCGCACGGACCGCCGGCCGCGCTATGGGCGCCACTCCCCAAGGCAAAGGCATCCCGTGGCACCGCGTCCTCGGGGCCAACGGCAAAATCCTGATCCGCGAGCCCTACGCCTCCCTCCAAAAAAAGCTCCTTGAATCCGAAGGCATTCCCGTGGTCGAATCCCGAATCAACGTAAAAAAACATCTCTGGATTCCGCCGCGCAAAAAATCATCTGCTGGCAAGAAAACCCGCGCGTCCGTTGCCCCTCGATGAGTGAGGTGTGTCATGATGGGCATCAAATCTATACTCAATAAGGAGGAATCGTTCCATGCGCCGGAGCAATCACAGATTAGCATTCGCCGCGCTGCTCGCCACAGCCCACTTCGCTCTCTCGTTCTCCACGGCCGCACAACAAGTCCCGCAGCAACTCCAGCCGCCCGCGGGCGAACAGCTTCTTCTCCGGGTCCATGCGAAGGGCGACCAGGTTTACATTTGCAAGGAAGGCGCCACGGAATTCTCGTGGGGGCTGAAAGCTCCCGACGCCCAGCTCTTTGACAAAGACGGCAAACCCTTCGGCAAACATTTCGCCGGACCATCCTGGGAAGCAAATGACGGTAGCCGTGTCACTGGCAAAGCCGTCGCCAATGTGCCTTCGCCGGACCCCGATTCCATTCCGTGGCTACTCGTCAACATCGTGAGCCACGAAGGCGCCGGCGTACTTTCCCGCGCCACAAGCATCCAGCGCCTCAACACCAAAGGCGGCAAAGCTCCGACGTCGGGCTGCGATTCTCCGCACGCGGGCCAGGAGGTCCGTGTCCCTTATTCCGCTGACTACCTTTTCTACGCCCCGAAGTAATCCGCCGCCTCGACATCGATCGTCGGCCAGCTTGCCTCATTGCACAGAAGTCGCTTGCCCTGGCTCATTTTTGCCATCGCACTGATGGTCACTTCAGCCGTTTGCGGTCTGTTGTACATGGACGCAGTTGGCAAGATAAGCGGGTGGATTGGGCTTCCCGAATACGAAAGTTATGTTCCAAACCTCCAAAGGCACGCAATGCTTTGGTCAGGCCTCGCAGTTATCTTTCCCCGTTGCTTCTTGGACTTGGCAAGAGTATTGGAGCCAGCCATGCGGAAACCACTCGCACAAACGTCATCACAAGCCCAGAGGTGTCCCGGGAACGGACTGCGGTCACTGCTGTTTTCGCGTATCTGTTCCGGGTAGCCATTTCGGCGCTTGCATCTTTGGCTTTAACGGTTGTGTTCATCGTGATTGTCTTTTTGCTCGAAAGGCTAGGCGTGCGAGCGCACTAGCCTTTCGTCGATAATTGCGCTCAACTCCTGAGTAGCGCGGAAACCCGAAACTGGCCCGCTGCGCGGCGCCCCAAGATTGCGGGGAAACCAACCACTTGCGTTATCCTTAGGGACGTCTTTACGTGGCACGATGCAGCAGTCAATGCCGATGGCAAATCCGATCATTCAAGTCGAAAATCTGGTTAAGAGCTACGGCGATGTGCAAGCCGTTCGCGGTGTTAGTTTTTCCGTCGAGGAAGGCGAAGTCTTTGGTCTGCTCGGTCCCAATGGGGCGGGAAAAACTTCAACCGTAGAAATTCTCGAAGGCCTACGCGATCTGGATAGTGGGCGCGTCTCGGTCTGCAGTCTCGATCCGCAGCGCGAATCTCAAGCGTTGAAACACGAAATCGGCGCGGCTCTGCAATCTACTTCCCTGCCCGACAAACTTCGCGTAATGGAAGCTTTGCGTCTCTTTGCCAGTTTTTACAAACGCCGTCGCAATCCCGAAGAGCTCCTCAAGCGCTTCGGTCTCGAAGAAAAGCGCAACGCGTTTTACAGCCAGCTTTCCGGCGGCCAAAAACAGCGCCTCGCCCTCGCCATGGCCCTCGTCAACGATCCGAAAGTGCTCTTCTTCGATGAACCCACCGCAGGCCTCGATCCCCAAGTCCGCCGCGAGATCTACGACATCATCGAAGAGCTCAAGCACGAAAAGAAAACCATCGTCATGACCACCCACTACATCGAAGAAGCCGAGCGCCTCTGCGACCGCGTGGCCATCGTGGACCACGGCAAAGTCGTCGCCCTCGGCACGCCGCGCGAACTGAAAACGCGCTCCGGCGGCACCACGCGCATCGAAGTACGCCTGGCAAAACCCGAGGCCGACGGCGCGTTAAAAAATCTGGAAGGCGTCGCCGACGCCCGCGAACTGGATGGCGCGTACGTGATTCACTCTCACCGCCCTCCAAAAACGATTGTCGATCTCGTGAAACACCTCGAAGCAGAAGGCAATGAACTTGTCAGCCTGGAAATTGCTTCACCCTCTCTCGAGGACGTCTTCATCGAAATGACCGGAAGGAGGCTCCGCGATTGAGAAACTTTGCCACACTCACCCGCATGCGCATCCAGCTCACGCTGCGCAATAGAATGTTTCTGTTCTTCACGGTTCTGATGCCGTTTGCTTTTTTCTTTCTCTATGCCGGTGTCTTCGCCAAAGGCCAGCCCATTGTTGTCAAATTTTTCTTCGGGCCAGTCATTTCCCTTACGGTTATGGGCAGTTTCTGGGGACTCAGCGCGGCTCTTGTCATGTTCCGGGAACAAGGCATCCTGCGGCGCTTCCACGTAACTCCGGTCACAGCGAGCGACATGCTAGCCTCCAGCATTGTCGCCAACTACGTCCTCATGTTTCCCACTGTTCTTCTGGAATTTCTCTTCGCACGCTACATCTTTCACGTGACGCATTTTGGCGACCTCCTCGCTGCTTTCATCTTGATCAGCGTCGGCACCGTTTCCTTCGCGTCCCTGGGTCTCGTCGTAGCCAGCGTTACCAACACCATGCAAGAAACTCAGGTCATCAACCAGCTCCTCTGGCTGCCTTTGATTTTTCTATCCGGCGCAACCTTCCCCTTGGCATTCCTTCCACACGTCGTTCAGAAAGTTTCCCTCTTTTTACCGGCGACTTACCTCGTCCAGGGTTTGCAACGCGCTATTTTCAATTCCGTCCCCATTTGGCAACTCGGTGTTCAAGTAGGCTCACTCGCTTTCTGGGCCATCCTCACATTTTTCCTCTCGACTCAGCTCTTTCGCTGGGAGCCGGAAGTCAAGGTGCCTCGCAACGCCAAGCTCTTGGTCCTCGCCACCGCCATTCCCTTCCTGCTTCTCGGCTTGTGGGAGAACAAGTTCGGGAATATCCCCGCGCAAGCTCAGTCGGCTTACGATTCCTTGAGCGCACCCGCGAAGTCCGCGCCGCCTCCCGATTCGCAGAAGGAGTCTGATTCGCCCAAAGAGCCTGATTCACCGAAGTGAACTGACGCCGCCCTATGCGCGCGAACCGCTACGCGCCAAATTGGTTTTTGCACTTGCCGCCGCGTTCAGTACACTTTATTGACGCTCCCCGCCGCGTACCGTATTCTGCACATTCAGGCAACACCGCGAGTGGCGCCACCAAAAGGACACCATCATGCCCATCCAAAAGACCGATAAAATCTGGCACAACGGAAAGTGGATCAACTGGGACGACGCCACCCTCCACGTTCTTTCTCACGTCGTGAGCTACGGCTCCGCGGTTTTCGAGGGCATCCGTTGCTACGACACGAAGCAAGGCCCGGCCATTTTCCGCCTCCGAGAGCACATGCAGCGCCTCATCAACTCCGGAAGAATCTATCGCATGGATTTGCCATACTCCCTCGATGATTTTTGCAATGTCGCGACCGAATTGGTTCGCCTCAACAAAATGAATGCCTGTTACGTGAAGCCCATGGTCATGCGTGGCTACGGCGAAGTCGGCGTGAATCCGCTCAGTTCTCCGATTGAGATCTACATGGCCTGCTGGTCCTGGGGTGCCTATCTCGGCCCGGAAGCCCTCACAAAGGGCGTCGAAGTCGGTGTGAGCTCCTGGACGCGCATCGCGCCAAACACGCTGCCCGCCATGTCCAAAGCCGCCGCGAACTACATGAACTCGCAGCTCATTCGCATGGAAGCTTCCTTCAACGGCTACGCCGAAGGCATCGCCCTCGATTCCGGCGGCCACGTCAGCGAAGGCTCCGGCATGAACGTCTTTCTCGTCCACGACGGCACGCTCTACACGCCGCCGCTCGCCACCAGCATTCTGCCGGGCATCACGCGCAACACTGTCGTCACGCTCGCGGAAGACCTGAACATTCCCGTCAAGGAACAGGTCACCCCCCGCGAAATGCTCTACATCGTCGACGAAGTGTTTTTCTGCGGAACGGCCGTAGAAATCACGCCCATCCGCTCGGTCGACAAAATCCAAGTCGGCAAAGGCGTCGCCGGCCCCATCACGCGCCGCCTCCAAGAAGAATTCTTCGCCCTCACCAGCGGCACCAAACCCGATCGCCACAACTGGCTAACGCCCGTTAATGCACCTGTTGCGGCAACCTCTCGCTAACGGAAACCACAATCTCCGGCAGTCGGCCAGTTTCCGATTACTCGAGTGAAAACTAGGCACGATTGCTTACCAACTTATGCTAGTTTTTCACTATGACGCTGAACGGAATGCGCGTGCTCTTGTGCTTTGGGATGTTCCTGCCGTTCTGTTCCACGCTTCTGGCACAGGAAACGAAACAGACTTCTTCCATTTAGCTCTCGGTCACAGATCAAACTGGAGCAAGTATCCGAGGTGCGCGCGTCCGAATTTCCCCCTCGCCGAATAATAATATTGGACAGACTCTGACAACAGACGACGGCAAGTGGTCCATAGACGTCTCCCCAGGCAGCTACGACCTCATAATAGAATCCCCTGGCTTTAAGACAGTGACCAAGCGAGTTGAAGCGATTGCCGGCGCGCATCCAAGAATTGGGATTGTTTTGCCTGTCGGGGGTTGTTCTCCCTGTGTCGTGGTGACAAACATCTTGCCGGTATCTTTTCCCGAACAGTCTGAGGCGGTCTCACCTGACGGACGCTACGCGATTGTGGGGATTGACCGTGACAAGGAGCCGTACCACACCGTTTTTCTCGAAGACCGCTCTCTTAAAACTAGGCGTAAATTGTTCAACTATGATCGGCATATTGTCGTGCTATGGAAATCGGACAGCAAGTTGGTCGCGGTGACCAATTATGTTGGGAGCGACAGCTCACAATGTAGCATCGTCTCGGTTGATGAAAAGGTTGGACCCATCCAAGTTCTGGACGTGCTCTCCCACCAACTGTCGGAAGACACATGGAACCAACTGAAGCGAGGCCTGGGTAACCATCATGCTTACGTTGAGGCATCGGTGTGGGACGGACCGGCGTCGCTTCTGGTAAAAATTTCAGGTTACGGTGATGCCGATCCCGCAGGCTTTGCTGCCTTCTACGAGGTGCTCCTGCCAGGTGGGAAGCCGTAACTCCTTCCCGACCGACGAGAGGGAACTAGCCCACTCCTAAGTCTGCGAAAGACTGGCGTTTCTCTTTGCCTTCCAGATAGAATCCTTCCCGGTCGCAGCGGGCGCGCTTGGTTCCCCGGCCGGGAGGCTCCTTGATGTACAACTTTCCGCAGAAGCTCACGGCTGAGTTCGTCGGCACGTTTGCTCTGGTCTTTTTTGGCGAAGGCGCCATCTGCGTGGACTGGTATCCCCACGCCTCGAACGCTCTCGGGCTTTTCGGCATCGCTGTGGCTCACGGACTCGCCATTGCCATTATGGTTTGCGCGCTCGGCCACATCTCCGGCGGCCATTTCAACCCCGCCATCACCATCGGCTTCTGGGTCACCAAGCGCCTGAACACGATCGACACGATAGCCTACTGGGCGGCCCAGCTCGCAGGAGCCACAGCCGCCGCGTTTCTCCTTAAAGCAGTCATCCCAGAGGACACCTGGCACGCCGTCGCCCTCGGCACCCCCATGTTCGCGCACGACTTCACTCGCCTCAACGGCATGATCCTCGAAGGCATCACGACCTTCTTTCTGGTGCTTACGGTCTTCGCCACCGCAGTCGATGAACGCTCCTCGTTCCGACCGGTAGCTGGTTTCGCCATCGGCATCAGCATCGTGCTGGGCATTATGGTGGCCGGGCCTTTCACAGGTGGCGCGCTGAATCCTGCCCGCGCTTTTGGGCCTGCGCTGGCGTCCTCCCACTGGCAAAATCACGGCATTTACTGGGTCGGCCCGCTTGCGGGAGGTTTCCTGGCGGGATTCCTCTACGACTCGCTCTTCCTGAAGAAAGCCTGAACTTGGCCCTCCAATCGTTTGTAGGGGCGCAGCACTGCTGCGCCCCAGCTTGCCCAAGCATCCTGATCGCGATGTTTTGGTCACCAGTCACGAGTCACCAGTCACCAAAACACTGTCCTTTCGTTCAGGTGACTACCGCGCAACCGGACAGCGCACCTTTCTTGCCCGCCCCTATTTCGGGTGCTAACGTCGCAAGTCAGTCGTATTCTCGCGGAGCTCACAACGACATGGCAATTAGCATTGACGATCTTCTCCGGCGCGCCGTCGAAAACAAAGCTTCTGACTTGCATTTGAAAGTAGGCAACCATCCCTATCTGCGTGTCGACGGCCTTCTCGCGCCCATCACCGACGTCCCCCGCATTACTCCCGAAGAAATGCTCTCCATGGCGTTCAGCATGATGACTAACCGCCAGAAACAAAAGTTCAAGGAAACCGCCGAACTCGACATGGCGTACGGCGTCGCCGGCCTCGGCCGCTTCCGCGTCAACGTTTTCCAGCAGCGCGGCAACGTCGGCATGGTCCTCCGCGTCATCCCCACCAAAATTCGCACCATCGAAGAATTGAATTTGCCCAACGTCATTGGCAAGATTTGCGAAGAGCAGCGCGGCCTCGTACTCGTAACCGGTACCACCGGTTCCGGTAAATCCACCTCGCTCGCCGCGATGATCGACCGCATCAACGCCAACCGTTCCGATCACCTCATCACCATCGAAGACCCCATCGAGTTCCTGCACCGCGACAAGCGCAGCTTCATCAACCAGCGCGAAGTCGAAGTCGACACCGCAAACTTTTCCACGGCTCTGCGCGCCGCCTTACGTCAAGACCCCGACGTGATTCTGGTCGGCGAAATGCGCGACCTCGAAACTATTTCCACCGCGCTGCTAGCCGCCGAAACCGGCCACATGGTTTTCTCCACGTTGCACACCCTCGACGCCACGGAAACAATTCAACGTATCATCGCGGTCTTTCCGCCGCCCGAGCAGAAACAAATTCGCTTGCAGCTTGCCGCCACACTCAAAGCCATCGTCTCCCAGCGCCTCGTCCGCCGCGCCGACGACAAAGGCCGCGTCCCCGCCGTCGAAGTCATGATCGCCACCGCCTACATCCGCGATTGCATCATCAACGCCGACAAAACGCGCCTGATTCACGACGCCATCGCCGCCGGCACTAGCCAATACGGCATGCAGACTTTCGACCAGTCGCTCTTCGATCTCTACACCAAGCAGCTCATCACCCTCGAAGAAGCGCTGCTCCGCTCGACGAACCCGGACGAATTCCAGTTGCGCATCCAGGGTATCCGCTCCGCCGCCGACTCCGCCCGCGAGGAAATGGAGCGCCAAATGGCCGACTTCGAGCGCTTCGCCCGCAAGTAGCACAGACTTCAGTCAGTGCAAGGGCAGCCGGCAACTAAACGCACTCAGGAGGTCGCATGCAAAGGAAGCTATCTCTCGCCTTCCTCATCTGCCTCATCGGAATAATCTGTGTTTCGTGCTCTGTCGCTCGCAGCGGCCAGCACACGCTAAGCAAAAGCGAACTTCTCGCTCTCGTTGCCGGCGAAATCCTCTCCGAAAACGTCCTCTTCGACATTCATACTCGCGGACTCGCCTTCGTCCCCGACGCTGCCTACAAATCGCTCCTGAAATCCGCGGGAGCGGACGATAAAGTTCTTGCCGCACTAAACGCCGCCAAGACCGTCCCAAGCGGGAACGCGGACACTTCCTCCGACAAAGAACTCCTTCAGCACCTGAGCCACGCCGGAAGCCTGATCAAATCTAATCAACTTGACGACGCTGCCTCCGAACTCACCAACTCTCTTTCTGGCTCTAATAGATCCGAAGTAGGTTTTGTAGTAGGCATGGTTCTTATCGCCCAGCAGCGTTTCCCCGAAGCCGGGAAAGTTTATTCGCGAATCCTGGCCCAGGATCCCGACTTCCCCGAACTCCACGCCAGATTGAGCCTCACTTACTATGAATCCGGTGATTCGGAGGAAGCGCTTCGGCAGGCGAAAGCAGCGCTCGCAGAAAATCCCAATAATCCCGCCGCTCACTTAAACGCAGGCGCGGCCCTCCAGGCTATGCAACATTTCGACGCCGCCAAAGCGGAGTACCAGAAGTCCATCCAGTGCAAGCCCGATTACGTCTTGGCTTATGTCAACCTCGGCGGCCTGCTGGACCAGCTTAAGGACTTCGACGGCGCCGTTGCAGAGGACAAGAAAGCGCTCGCTCTCGACCCCGGCAATATCCGCGCGCGCTACGACCTCGGCATTTCTTACGCCAACAAAGGCGATCTCGTTTCCGCAATACGCGAATACCGTGAGGTCAAACTCCGCGATCCGCACAACCTCGAAGCTCGCCAGAATCTCGGTGCTACTCTGATGCAAACCGATCCTGGCGCAGCGATTGCTGAGTTTCATGACCTCGCCGCCATCGCTCCAAACTGGCCGCTTTGCCACCAGTGCCTCGGCAGCGCCTATCTTCGCACCGGAAGGTTTGACGAAGCGGAGAAAGAATATCGCCTGGCCATTCAGCAAAACCCAGGTTCGACCGGCCCTCTCAATGGTCTTGGAACCACCCTGGAGACCGAGAAAAAATACGACGAAGCTCTCGCCCTCTATCAGCAGGCCCAAGAATTGGATAGCAATGATGCCGTTGCCTACCGCGATGCAGGACGCGTCTTGGTTTTGAAAAAAGATTTTTCGTCCGCCATTAGCGATCTTCAACGGGCAGAGCAGCTCGATCCCGCCAGTTGGATCAATCATGATCTCCATGGCCAGGCGCTCGAAGGCTCTGGCGACCGCAAAGCCGCCGTCGCCGAGTATCAGCAAGCCGTCACGCTAGCGCCCAAGGAACTCCAGCCCCGATTGGACCTCGCTCTTGCCCTTGAGAAAACTGGCGATTGGGTGGCAGCTCTGAATAACTTCCACCAGGCCGCCATCGACGAAGCTCCGCCGAAGGCCAACGGCATCGCCGAGCTTCGCTTTGACGCTCAGAATCAATATAAGAGCGCGCAGCAGCGCTTCCAGCAGCATCTCGCTGATCTGCGCACCAATGGCAAATCCGCCGAAGCCGATGCGCTCTCTGCCCTTCTCAAGAAAAGCGAAGCCGCTCCCAACCTCAATGACAAATTCCATGCCGCTATGGAAAACAGCAAGCAAGCTGCGATGGCGAAGAATTTCAACGACGCGGAGACTTTTGCCAAAGATGCCGTGGCCATCGCTGAAAAAATCCAGCCGCAAGATGGACGCCTTCCCGAAGCCGTCGGCCAGCTTGGTAACGTTTACATGTGGCGGCTCGATTACAAAGACGCTACAGACGCCTACAAGCGCCAGCTTGCTTTGACTCAACAGTTGTATGGGGCCGAGTCACCCATGCAGGCCATGTCTCTGCAAAACTTGGCCATGCTCGCCCTCGTGCAAAAAGATTTCGATTTCGCGGAAAAGGGATTCTCCCGCGCGCTCGAACTCAATCAAAAATCCTATGGCGATAACAGCAACGAGGTCGCCAGCTCGCTCAGCGGACTCGCCCGCGTCTATTTCATGAAGAAGGATTACCCCAAATCGGAGACCACTCTTCTTCGCTCACTGAAGATTTTCGAAATGATGTACGGCGAAAGCGACTATCGGCTGGCTATTCCACTCACCAGTCTCTGCCACACCTACGATGAATGGGGAAACTCCGAAAAATCAGCGTCCTGCCACGGCCGCCTCGTTTCCCTCGAGGAAAAGCAATTCGGCGCCGCAAGCCCCTATCTCGTCCGCGACCTGACCGCCGAAGCCCAAGCCCTCCGCAAACTCGGCCGCAACGACGACGCCACCAAACTCGAACAACGCACCCAGTCCCTTCAGTCCGCCTCCAATCCGAACTGACCGCCGACTAGGGATCGTGCGCTATCACATCTCTACAATCTTCTCTGCGAATCTCCGTGTCCTCAGCCTCTGCGTTATCTTTTCCTTTCTCTTCTTGTTTTTCTCCGTTTTCTCTTCGTATCTTTCCTTTCAAGTTTCACCTACCTGCCCGAGCGCAATCGAAGGGTCGACTGTCAACTTCCTTTCCTCTATGCTTCCACCATGTTCGGAAAGCCTCGCCAAGTAGAAACAGAGACGGAATTGTATGAGGCTGCGGTGCGCGCGCTCATGCGCCGTGCGTATTCGGTGTACGAAATGAAGCAACTCCTCGGCCGCCGCACCGAAGACGACAAGCTCCTTCGCACCGTCATGGACCGTCTCAAACGCGCCAAAATGATCGACGACGAGCGCTTCGCGAAGCAATTCGCTCGTCAACGCACGGAAATCCGCCGTCAAGGTAAATTCCGCATCGCGCGCGACCTGCGCGCGCGCGGCGTGCCCGACCGCCACATCGAAGCTGCCCTGGCAGACGCCGCCAAGGAAACCGACGAAGCTGCGATTGTGCGCCAGCGACTCGAACGCAAACTCCGCTCCTTCCGCGGCGAGATCGGCGAAAATAAAATGGCCTCGATGTATCGCAGCCTCTTGCGCGCCGGTTTTTCCGCCGACGTCGTCCGCCGAGAGCTGAAGGCGATAACGCGTGAGGAAGTTCCGGAGGCAGAGTCGCAGACGGAGGAATAAAATAACAAGTCGCGTAGTCTTATGAGCGCACGAAACGGGGGGATCCCTCGCCTCGCTGCGCTGCATGAATGCGCTTCGTCAATCGGCAATGAGGTCTGTTTAGATTCCCTGATCCGCGATTCGCCCCGGGGGCACAATTGAGGTTCGTCTTAGTCGCTTCATTCCTATTCCTGACACTCGCGTCGCAGCTCACCACGGCACAGTCAGCAATTGTTGACGAGCCGGAAGCCAATCCCGGGCGCCCCACCGTCTCCACTCCCGCGACACTCACACCGGTAGGATATCTCCAGTTTGAAACAGGTTTTGTACCGGCCTACGACTCGCCTGAGTTTTCGTCGCGCTACGGCCTCGACGAGGTTATAAAGCTTTCTGTCGCACCACGTCTGGAACTTCTGGCTGTTTCTGAACCGATAGCCCACTTTACAACTGGTGGGATCAGCGCTAACCGCGTGGCGGATATTTTTCTAGGTGCGCAAGGCGTCGTTTACCACGGAGAAGGCGTGAAGCCTACACTCGCGCTCAGTTATTTTCATCGCGCCTATGATGGCGGTGCACCGGAGTTTGATTACGGGAGCCCCACCAACTCGTTTCTGATCCTGGCCAGCGCCGATGTAAAGGGATTTCACTATGACGCCAACTCCTTTTTCACCGAATTGGAGCAAGGCACGGTGCGGCGTGGCCAGTTCGGTCAATCCCTTACCATTTCGCATCCATTCGCGAAGCGGTTCACTCTGTCTGGAGAAATATGGCACTTCACGCAGCCATTCCTGCGGAGCAATGCGGTTGGAAATCTTTGGGCAGTTAGCTATACCGCGCGCAAAAACTTGGTTCTTGATACAGGCTTCAATCATGGCCTAACTGGCACATCCACACACTGGGAGGCATTCGTCGGTTTCACCTATTTGCTCCCGCATCGACTCTGGGCGACAAATTAACTGATAGATTCCTCAAATCAAGCCTCGCCCCGGAGGCCCCCCTGTTTTGCTATCCTGCCTTACTCGGTAGCCGCTGCGTGCTGGAGTCGAAGAACGGAATGAAACGCTGGAGCATACTCCTTCTGATTTTGGTGGCGATCTCGGCAGCTCTGTACGGCGTGTCCGTCATCCGTCGAGGATTCAGCGCCACGGATCAGCCGTCAGGCCTAGAGCGCGTCATGGCCCGCGCAGTGCGCAATATCGGAATTCCAAATCGCGCCCGCAAGGAAACGAATCCGCTGCCTGCTTCTCCGGAGATGTTGACGGATGCTCGCGAGGATTTCGCGAATCGCTGCGCGAACTGCCATGGCAACAACGGAAACGGCGAATCGAATATCGGTCAGAACCTTTATCCGAAAGCGCCCGATCTTCGCTTGCCCGCCACTCAACACCTGACCGACGGCGAAATCCACTACATCATCAAGAATGGCGTTCGCCTGACGGGCATGCCAGCCTGGGGAAATCCGCACATCGCGCAAGACGACACCGACGCGTGGAAGCTCGTTCTCTTCGTTCGTAGTATCGCCGGCCTCACACCGCCGGAGCGATCGCGACAAGCTGCCGCACTAAAATCGGCACACTATGTGGGCTCCGCGGCATGCCAGAAATGCCACGAGAAAATCTACGAGCATTGGAAGCGCACACCGATGGCAAACGTGGTGCGCGATACCCGCGAGCATCCCGAAGCCATCATCCCCGATCTCGCCACGAACAACGTAAGCAAGAAATTTCAAAAAGAAGACATCGCATTCGTTTACGGAAGCATCTGGAAGCAGCGCTACTTCACAAAAAACGGCGACGACTATTTTCCAGAGCCAGCGCAGTGGGACGTGACCAACCGCGTATGGAAACCCTATTTCGTGGCGAAGGGAACGGACTGGTGGGAGCCGTATTATCCGCTCGATAACATGCAGCGCCCCACAGGCCCAACATGCGATGGCTGCCACTCGGTCGACTACAACATTCAAACCAAGCAGGTGGCGGAGTGGAACGTAGGCTGCGAAAAGTGCCACGGTCCAGGAAGCGAACACATCGAGCACGCCACGCGCGGCAACATCCTGAATCCCTCGCGCATGGACTATGTCGCCGCCAACGACATCTGCGTTCAATGCCACTCACAAGGGCGCCCGCTCACGAGTCCGATCGAGGGCAACTATTACGACTGGCCGGTCGGCTATCACGTAGGCCAAAATCTGTGCGATTACTGGCAACTCGAAGATCACAAACTCGGCGAACAAAGCTTCACTCATTTTGCAAACGGCACCGCGCACAAAAACCGGATGCAAGGAAACGATTTCGTTCAGAGTGTGATGTACCGCCGCGGTGTAACCTGCTTCGATTGCCATGACGTCCACGGCACAGACAACTACGCGCAACTCCGTAAGCCCGTCGAAAAGATTTGCCTGGACTGCCACGAGCCAGGCTCGCGCAACGGACCTCGCACAGCGACTCTCGAAGAGCACACGCATCACAAAGCAGGCTCAACGGGAAGCCAGTGCGTGGCCTGCCACATGCCCAAAATCGAAGTGACAATCCCAGGCGTGTTCGTCAGCGCCCACACTTTCGACTTCATCTCTCCCGCGATGACCGACAAATACAAAATCCCCAATCCCTGCACGGCCTGCCACACCGACAAGACCACAGCTTGGGCGACCGAAGCGCTACGCCAGTGGCCCGACCGTTCGCCCTGGCGAATGAACTAACACGTCCTCAAAGTGCTAAGTGTGCCTCAGGAAGTTGTCTTTGAGTTAAGTACGAGGCGGTATTTTCGATAGTCTTCGCCGGAGCCGAACCAGTCGGGAAGATTTTCCAGGAAGACGGCGCCGAATTTAGCGTTGAGCGCCTGGCTTCCCCCAGGGCGGGCGTGTCCGTAAACAACATCGAACCCCTTGCCGGCAGCCAGACCCAGCCAGTGGGCCTTCAAAATGGCCCCGTAACCCTGCCTTTGAAATGCGGGAAGAATCGTATTGGAGAAGCAGCACACCGCTTTTTCCTTTTCGCTTTCTGGGAGAACTAAGAGATCTTCGATAAGCTCGCTCGAGCTAGTGAGCGGAATCCCGTAAGATTCGCCCGCAAGCACGCCATCCACAAACATCCATACAAAGAACGCTCCAGCTGTATCCCAGACTTCTTGCTTCTGCTCGAGATCGAGCTGCAGACCGGGATGATACACGGATTCAAAATCCATGGTTTGCTCAAGCGGAACCGCGTAGTTGAATTTGATTACAGCCACTGCACCCCTCGATTCCAGCAAGTTTGTAAGCAAAGTGCTGCGAACTGATTTCCGCGGATTTCCTTCAAATTAGTTTACCAATAGCCACCCTCTCCCTAGTCTCAAATTCTTACGGATCGTGGTCGGCCGCGGGCCCCAATTTCAACCGGAGCGGCGTGCGTTCTGAGTTCGGTACTGTTCCATTGCTATGTTAGGATTCCTCGGCTTGCGACTCGCTCACTCTTGCGCGATATTAAAGATCAACGAGTTCGCAGAATTGAATCCCGGATGACCATGACGAACGACGTACTAGTGATGGGAGGCGGAGCAACGGGCCAGCTTGCGGCCGCCTACCTGCACATGCGCTTTCCGAACCTGAAAGTGGCTGTAGTGGAAGGCCCGCACAAAAATCGCCCTATTGTAGGCGAGTCCCTTGTCGAAGTAAGCGTCGATTTCCTTTTTGAGCTCGGTCTCGGCGCTTATCTGGTGGAAAAGCACTATCCGAAATACGGCCTCACCTATTATTTCAAGCCCGATATCGACAATCCCGCCGATCGCACCTACATCGTCGACGAAATTCCCACCGCCCCGCCCATCCTCTCCTTTCAAATTAACCGATTCACATTCGATAAAGAGGTTCGCGATCGCAACATGGTGAACGGCGTCGAGTTGATCGACGGCACCGTGGTCAGCGTCGAAATCAATAGTGATGGCGGGCTGCATACGGTGACCATGCAAGACCGCGCGGGCGCAAATCAAACGCTGAGCGCGCGCTGGCTCGTTGACGCCACCGGCCGCAACCGCGTCCTCCAGAAACACCTGCAACTCCAGGAAAAGGTCGCGGAACAGAAAGACGTTTTCTGGTTCCGGCTAGCAAATTTCAATCCTGAAATTCTCAGCCACATCCAGGCCATCAAGACGCCAAACCGGTGCTACGTTCCTTACTACGCGACGCATCACTTCTTTGGAAAAGGCAACTGGATCTGGTACATCCCGATGCGCTCGCCAGATTACACGCCGCTCGTCAGCATCGGCATCACGTACCGCAAAGACGTCTATCCGCACGGCGAAGTGCGCACGATGGAACAATTCCTGGAGTGCGTCGGCCGTGAACACCCGGTACTCATCGAACTAATCCACACCGGCACGGTGGTCGACACCAATTACTACAACTCCTACATGTGGGAATGCCGCCAGCGCTACTCCCCCGATCGCTGGTACATCATCGGCGACGCCAGCGATACCGTTGATCCGCTCTACAGCGTTGGGCTGGCTCTGTCGACCCTACAGATCCGCCAGATCGCCGCGATCATCCAAAGAGAATTGAACGGCTTTGACACAAAAGAGTTCACCAAAGATCTCGATACCGTCATCACCGCGTTCCAGCGCGGAGTCACACGGGATACGACACGACTCTATGCGTGCATGGGTGATGCCTATAAATGCCATTTGGGAGTGCATCTGGCGGTGACCAAACTCTTTCACCTCGCGCTCCCGTTAGTCATCAACGAATATGTGTGGGATCCGCTGGGAGCGAAACTGATCAACTGGTTTTCCAGCCTTGAAACGCTTGAGGGTGATTCCAAGAAGATCCAGGAGCTTATTCGCGAAGTCGCCGCAAATCCGAAGAACCGCACTCTCGAGAATTTCATCAAAGTGCAGTCCGGTGTATCGATGAACTTCGGGTATTACGAGTTCCACCGCGAGGAAGATATTGCCGCGTCCTTGTCGAAGATGGCCTTCCACTTGGTTCGGTTGCGCCTTTCCCTTCTCAGAAAGCTCGGCTGGCGCGCGCTGATTAACTTCAAGCAGCAGCGCGCATTACTCAAAGACTTATTCCGTGGACTCTTTCTCGTGCCCTTCTTTGGCAGCAAATTGCGGAAAAACTGGCTGGTGCGGATGAAGTTTTCGTCACACGAAATGAGCCACGCCAGCAAGAAAGCCGTGGATGTTGGCGTGGGTGGTTTGCCAGTCAGAAATGACGAGTAACGCCGCAGCATGTCCTCCATTTATCTTCTGTTTAGACGCTACGCGGTAGTTTCCCTTACAGACGGAGAGCCGAGCTAACTGTACCGAATCGCTTCCACGGCAGTTGAGTTCTCGAAATGGCTTCCATCGCAAGGGAGTTTTCGCATGAAGACAAGTATTTTCGTAAGACTAGCAACCGCCGCGCTGGCGATTCCGCTAGCCGTGTGCTCATTCTTGATGGCCGCAACGGACACTTATCACCTGCTAAAGAAATACAGCTTTGGAGCCGCCGAGGGCAGCACTCGCGAATACTTCGACTACATCACGGTCGATTCTGCCGCGCGCCGGGTCTACCTCTCACACGGCACGGAAATCAAAATCCTGGACGCTGACACCGGCGCCCTCGTCGCCAACATCACCGGTTTGAAGCAGGATCACGGCGTAGCCGTCGCCAGCGAATTTAATCGCGGCTTCATCAGCGACGGTGCTCAAGGCAAAGTCATCGTTTTCGATCTGAAAACGCTCAAGGTAACTGGCGAAGTCGAGGCGGACAAGGACGCCGACTGCGTCATCTACGATCCATCATCGAAGCGCGTGTTCGTAATGGACGGCGATCCACACAACTCGACAGTAATCGATGCCCTGAGCTTAGCCGTCGTCGGTAAGATTGACCTCGGTGGCGGCCCGGAATTTGCCGTGGCCGATGGCAAAGGCACGGTTTACATCAATCTGGAAGATAAGAGCGAACTCGTCGCTGTCGATTCCAATTCGCTGAAGATCAAATCGCGGTGGCCGCTGGCTCCCGCCGGAGCGCCCACAGCCCTCGCGCTGGACGTGCAGCACCACCGGCTCTTTAGCGCTGGCCGCAATCCGCAGATGATGGTCGTGCTCGACTCTGACAGCGGAAAAGTTATTCAGTCGTTCCCGATTTCCGCCGGCGTCGATGCCGCTGCCTACGATCCCGAAACCGGGATGATTTTCGTTTCCACCCGCGAGGGCAAGGTCCACGTATTCCACGAGGATTCGCCCGACAAATTCAGCGAAGCCGAAACCATCACGACCGAATACGGCGCCAAAACGATGGGACTGGACGCCAAGACTCACAAATTGTTCCTCGATACCGCGGATTTCGGCGAAGCTCCAGCCCCAACAGCGGATCGGCCTCATCCGCAGCGGCCAGTGATTCAAGGAACGTTTCACGTTTTGGTTTACGGACGCTAAGGAATTGGCCCAGCCCAAACGGAATGACCATTGCTTCTCCTGAACTAGTCAGAGGACCAGCTCAAAGTAGACGAGCGGAGCTTTTCGGTAAGTGACGCGGCCAACTTCGCGGAAGCCGCATTTGGCGTAAAATCCTCCCGCTCCTGCGTCCGCCTCGAACGCGTCAAGGCGGATCGCATCGGCGGGCCAGGCACGCGCTTGCCGGACCGCTTCTTTGATAAGCAGCCGTCCCACTCCTTGACGTTGCATTGTGGGCAGCACGGCCATGCCTATCAAATACAGCGGCATCTTTACCGGTGTGAAGTAGGAGACATCAATCGCCCACGGCTTTTTTTGTGGGCAAGAGCAAAGTCCCGACGATCGTCTTGCCCCTGCGCGCGACAAGGACACGCGAGTGACGCATGCCGAGCATCACACCTTTTTCAGTGGACCGCATCGACCACCCTCCGCGGCCGTAACGTAGCGTGAGATCGTCCGCGACAACCGTGTGCAGTTCAGCCAGCGTCAACGCATCGGCCTGCGCGGCAATTGAAAAAGTAAGTTTCATTCTTCGCGAGCTATCTGAAACGCTGGCAGCATGCACGCGCATTTACCCGCGCCGCAACCCGTAGGGGCACGGCACGCCGTGCCCCTCTTTCTTTCCTTACGGCTTGGTCGTTTTCTGCTGCTGCTTTATCGCGGCTTCGACGGCCTTGCGAAACTCAGCAACGGCCGGGACATCCGGCGAGTGCAACGCATTCTTCGCAACGTAACGCCAAACGGGAGCACGTTCGAGCGGAGGCGCGCCCGAACCCCCCACATAGACCAGAAACGTGTCTTCCGTGGGACCCACCTCACCGCCGAGGCCAGGAGCGGTGCTACCGGGCGGCGGCTGCGTGGAATCCGGAGGCCGCCCCTGCTGCACGCCGACATGGATGCCGTTGTCCGATGGCACGACGACCACCGGGCGATCGTTGGTAGGCTCTCCGCTAACCGTCGGCTGCACAATTTTGCCATCACCTTTGCGCACCGTGATGACCAGATCCGCCGTGTTCCCAATGAGGACAGGCTTCAGCCGTCCCCAGTTCGCCAGCGCTTTTTCCACATCCTCCTGCGCAGTTCTGTTCGCCAGGGGAGCGGATGTCGACATCCCCGCGTCTGGATCGACGAGCACTACGACGGTTTGCGCGTTGAGAATCTCAGGGGAGAGGGTATCCTTTTTTTTCTTGTCGGCGACGGCAACACAAGTGAATAGAAGCACTAGAGACAGAAGCACGCGCATGCGGATGGGCATTAGAGCCTCCATGCGGCAAACTTAGCGGGCATTTATAGACCGCTGCACCTTAGATGGATAACGCATCGTATGCGTTTCAGTTGAATCCCGTAAACGGCGGGACTTCCCATCATGGCGTAGGTTTTGCACCAATGCCCCTGATCTTCTGCAAAAGCGCTGCAATGGGAGGCGGTGCGTTCCCCCCGTTGTAGGCAGCCGCTTTCTTCGTCCCATCGCTGAACTCGATTTCTACCCACTCCACCCTTTCGTCTACGCAGCCGGGACAACCGATGCGTCCACTAAACGCGGCCAGCACTCTTGCATCGAGGAAGTTCTTCAGCTCATCCCAATCTTTCTTTGTGATTGAGTTCTTCATCTTCACTTCCGGATACTTTTTCTTCTCCGAAAATGAGCGACTGATGGAACGCATCGATCCAGGCTCGATGATTGTCTCTTGGTCACAGTAGCCGATGCACATCCCGGCATAAGAGCCCGTGCGTATGCGCACGAGGTGCGCATCGGAAGAAGGGTCCACATGCGGAGCTTGCTGCGCAGTGAGGGTTCCCGCTATCAGACTAGTGGCAAAAAGCGAAAGCCAAAATTTCCGTCGCATTTGCATCGCACACCTCTGCTGGAAGAAATTCCGCGCGCGTGAGCGCGCATGGACTTAGAACGCCAGTGAGGGCATTTCTTGCACGGGATACGCATTCCGGCCCGCCCAGAGTCGTTTACCTCGGGGCGGGCCGGAGTGCGAGAATGTGAGCTTCCAAGTTCAGTGAGGGTTTGTTGCAGAGTCGCGCACCGGTCTGCGACCATCGCAGACCGGACGCTCCATCGAAGTCTTGACCTGGATATCGAACGTCCCGGTCAGGCTATTCTATTAGTCCTTGACGCAAGTCTTTCTTCCATCGGAATTCGTAAAGACGTGCTCTCCGGCGGCGCAACCGGCGTCTTGACGTTCTTTAACTTTCTCGTCCGCGCGTCTTTGGTCATCGCCACGTTTTAGGTCGTCAGCTCGTTTTTGATCATCGCCGCGCTTTACCTCGTCGGCGCGTCTTTGGTCATCGGCCCGCTTTTCCTCTTCCGTGCGGTGCCGGTCTGCGTCTTGACCCGGATCTCCCGTCGCGCCCGTAGCTCCCTGGGGCCCCGCTGGTCCTGCCTCTGGCACAGCAGCTGGGGCAGTGGTGCACCCGGCAATAAATAGCGCTAGCGAGAACGCGCCCACAATTAACGATGTCTTCATTTTCATCTGATTTTTCCTCTTGGCGCCGCTCGACTTAGGACGCGTCAGCTTCCAATATCTCCATGCAGCTCAAATGCTACCTGAGCGCCGCCGTGGCCGCTGTCCCCATTCGCACAGTTGCGAAACTCATTGGCGATGGGTCCATCTGAGCCATCTATCCAAAGGACTTACCTCCGCCAGCGTGCCGGCGAGCCCCGGCGCAAATTTCTCCGTGCCCTCTGCTAATCTCTGTTTCCTCTGCGTTAAAGCCTTTTCTTTCTTTGCCTTGCCCGCAAAATGCCACCATTCGAATCATGTACCACACAATTAGCTATTGACATTCATATCATTCGTCATAATATTCGCGTTTCCAACCATCGAGAGTCTTCAACCCCGCATCGCCCCGCTAAAATGCCTCCCTGTAACTCCTTTATTTGACACTCTTACGAACTCCGTCACTCCTAAATCCTTTGTTTGCCACTCTTACAAAAAACACCGGGGGTGGGGGTATATCTCCTTCCCGCTCTCCCTCACGGCCTCACCCACTATCCCCTTTGGAATGCGCACTTTCAGAAAAACCCCCAGTGGGGTACCCCCTGCCCTTTCATTGCCGCTCTTCGCGCCCTCTGCCATAATCATCGGTCTTGCATTGCCGCCCGGATCGAGAGCTTTGTGCCCTGTGAGGATTTTCCGAACCCATGACGCCGCCTGAGAACACGAAAATGAGCGGGAATGAGATCCGCGAGATGTTCCTGCGCTTCTTCGAGAGCAAAGGCCATCGCCGCGTCCGCAGCTCGTCGCTCGTCCCGCATGGCGACCCCACGCTCCTCTTCACCAACGCCGGCATGAACCAGTTCAAGGACGTCTTTCTAGGCCTCGAAAAGCGCGACTACAACAAAGCCACCACAGCGCAGAAATGCGTGCGCGCCGGCGGCAAGCATAACGACCTTGAAAATGTCGGCTTCACCAAGCGCCACCACACCTTCTTCGAGATGATGGGCAATTTTTCCTTCGGCGACTATTTCAAAGAAAAGGCCATCCCCTATGCCTGGGAGCTGGTGACCTCGCCCGAGTGGTACGGGATCGATAAGGACAAACTGTATGTCACGGTTTTCGGCGGCGCCGAAGTAGCCCCCGGCGCCACGCTCGGCGTCGACGAAGAAGCCCGCGATATCTGGCTCAAGGAAAATGTCCCCGCCGACCGCATCGTTCCCGTCCCCGGCTTAAAAGATAATTTCTGGGCCATGGGCGACACCGGCCCCTGCGGCCCCTGCAGCGAGATTTTCTACGACATGGGCCACGAAGCCTCCGAGGTAGGCCACCCCGACTGCAAATTCCCCTGCGACTGCGGCCGCTACGTCGAAATCTGGAACCTAGTCTTCATGCAATTCAACCGCGACGCCACCGGCACTCTCACGCCTCTTCCCAAACCTTGCGTAGACACAGGCTTGGGCCTCGAGCGCACGACCGCCGTCCTTCAAGGCGTCATCTCCAACTACGACACCGATCTCTTCGTCCCACTGCTAAAGCGTGCCGCCGAACTTTGCGGCGTCGATTTTCAGCGCGAAGAAAAACTCGAGGAAGGCAAAGGCGGCGCTGCCTCGCTGCGCGTCATCGCCGACCACGCCCGCGCCACAACTTTCCTCATCACCGATGGCGTGCTGCCTTCAAACGAAGGCCGCGGCTATGTTCTCCGCAAAATTATTCGTCGAGCAATTCGGCATGGCCGATTGCTCGGTGCAACCAAGCCGTTCCTCGCCGAGATGGTTAACACGGTTCGCGAAGTGATGGGGTCGGCCTACCCGGAATTGCTCGAACCCGCTGCGAAGAGGGTTCCGGAAATTGTCTTGGCTGAGGAGACGCGCTTCTCGCACACCTTAGACGTTGGCATGCGAAAACTCGATGAAATCATCGCCGAGGAAGGGAAAACCGTCGGGCAGAGCCTTGAAGAGACAATTTCCGATTTCCAGGCTGCGCGTGACGCGCAGCAGCCCTCTGTTGGTTTTTTGCCTGGCGATAGAGCTTTCATGCTTTACGATACATACGGTCTCCCCCACGACTTTATTAGGGACGCCGCGCGGGATTCGGGTTTGGATTTCGACGAAGAGGGCTTTGATCGCGCTATGAATGCCCAGCGCGAGCGGGCGCGGGCGTCCTGGAAGGGTGGCGCCGGCAAAGAAGCAGCGAGTCCGGCATACGCGAAGATTGCGGAGACGTTTAAGACCGAGAAGGATTTTTACCATGCGACGACCGCGAAGAATGCGCGGATCGAAGCGATCATTGGAAAGAGCGGACCGGTCAACGAGTTGAAGGGTGGCGAATCGGGCGAAGTGGTGCTGGACCGCACCGTGATTTACGCCGAATCGGGCGGGCAGATGGCGGATACCGGGGCGTTCTACGATAGCGCGGGAGCGCAACTGCTGGCGGAAGTTACGGGAGCTTACTACCCCGTCGCGGGACTAGTGGCGCATCGAGTCGTACCGAAAGAAACCTTGCGTGTCGGAGACAACGTTTCCGTCGTCGCGGACGCGGAGCGTCACGCGCGGATTATTCGCAACCATTCGGGGACACACCTGGTCCATGCCGCCCTGCGTAACATACTGGGAACACACGTGAAGCAGGCTGGCTCGCTGAACGCACCCGAACG
Organism: uncultured Acidobacteriota bacterium; assembly: GCA_963833345.1. Classification (GTDB taxonomy): domain Bacteria; phylum Acidobacteriota; class Terriglobia; order Acidiferrales; family UBA7541; genus Acidiferrum. The sequence continues at coordinate 1,876,061 of CAWHXI010000002.1, forward strand.
TCTGCGCTTCGACTTTTCCCACTTCGCGCATGTGGATACCGAGGAGTTAAAGGACATCGAGCAGCAGGTCAATGACGAGATCCGCCATAACACCGAAGTCGGAACCGAGATTACTTCACTGGACAACGCCCTCGCCTCCGGGGCGTTAGCGTTCTTCGGCGACAAGTACCCCGAAGCAAACGTCCGCGTAGTGACGATTCCCGACGAGCGTGCGCCAAGAGGCTTTTATTCCAAGGAGTTATGCGGCGGTACGCACGTCCACCGCATCGGCGACATCGGCGTCCTAAAGATCGTCAGCGAAGGCTCGGTCGCGGCTGGGGTCCGCCGGATCGAGGCGGTCACCGGGATAGGCGCCCTGGAGCACTACGAACGCCAAGCACAAATCCTCTCGCAGGTAGCCAGCCAGCTGAACACCAGCGAAGATTCCGTGCTGGCGACCGTCGAGAAGCTATCGGCGACCGTCAAGCAGCTGGAGAAGGAGTTGGAGGGCCTGAAACGCAAAGGGGCCCTTGTCCAGCTGGACCAGCTCGCCGGCCAAGTCCAGACCATCAAAGGCGTCAAGCTGATTGCCGCGGAAGTCTCCGGGACGGATAAGGAAAGCCTTAGGCAATTGGTGGACTCTCTCAGACAAAAACTTGGGTCGGGGGTGGTGGTCCTGGGGACCATCCATGAGGAAAAAGTGGCCCTGATCGCCGGGGTGACCAAGGACCTGACCGCTAAAGTCCATGCTGGCAAGCTGATACAGGCACTGGCAAAATTGGTCGGCGGTTCCGGCGGCGGAAGACCCGATTTGGCGGAGGCTGGCGGAAAGGACACATCGGCCCTAAAAAGTGCCCTTAGTACCATCCCCGCGCTCCTGGAGTCGTTGCTATGATGCTTCCCAGCGCCAGAAGCGTGTCCGGCGGGAGACGCTTGCGAGGCTTCAGTTCAGCCACGTCATCCTCCTGCAAGGCACGGCTTCGTAGTCAGCAAGACGAGTCAGCCTCGATACCGTCTCAGAGACGTTATCCGAAACGGTAGGGCTGCCCCGAACACGACTGTCGTGTCACCTCAACAAGGTGGCATAACACCGTAACGAAGTGGCATCACCGTTGCATTAGCCCTCCCTGAGGCCAGATGACGAAACGCACGACAATGACGGCTAGCATCAATCTGGGAGCAATCGCTTTGTGCGCAGCATCTTACGCACCCGGAGCGAGCGCCCAGATCGCCAGAACTGTAGACCCAAGCGGGCGGGAAATGTTCGTAAACGCCGACTCGCCGGTTACAGTCAAATTGGCAGCCGCGAGGTCGCGCAAAACCATCTACCTCCCTGCGGAATCTACCTTTATGGGCGCGAACCGACCGGCCATGAGCATCGATCGGGACGGGGCGGAAAAGCTCGTAAAGGAAGCGGCAGAGAGGCACAACGTGGACCCAGCATTGGTCCGCGCGGTGATTCAGACGGAATCGAACTGGAATCCATCGGCTTATTCCCGCAAGGGGGCAGGCGGACTGATGCAGTTGATTCCGACGACGGCACAACGGTACGGTGCAAACGACGTGTTCAATCCGCAACAGAATATCGACGCCGGGGTTAGACACCTCAAGGGGTTGCTGGAACGATACAATGGCAATCTGGAATTGGCCTTGGCGGCATACAATGCGGGTGAGGGGGCTGTTGATCGGGCTCACGGCATCCCTGCGTTCCGAGAAACTCGGGACTACGTGCAAAAGGTACAGGATGCGTATTTTAGGCCTGGATCGGGTCGTCTTGAGAGCGCGTTTTCTAATCCGCGCGCCATCCACAGAGAAGTCGATCCTTCCGGACGCATCATCTTCAAAAACGATTGATTCGCAAGTGACTGCACAGCCGCGCGGCGGCAGGCAGCCAGGGTATCGCTTAGCGACCCCTGGCAGTGAAAGCCCACAGGGGCTCCCGTTTTTCCATTACACTAATGTGGTCTTCAAGAATGTAGGGCGCGCATGTTGGGGGTCCGAAAAATTCTGAACAGGAGATTCGCCCGGCTTTCGCCAGTTTTTGTAGCTCTGGGGATTGCAGCGGCCGTGGTCTGTGGAAATCCTCCTGCGACTTTTGCGAAGGCTGCCGCTGCGGACACCACAACGACCAGCGCCGTGAAGCGCGAAGCTGCTGGAGCGCAGTTTGCGCGAGCGGAAGAGCAGCGCGCGATTTTGAATAGTAAGCCTGCGGAGAAGCGGACGCTGGCGGAATACAAACAGGTTGTTGCCAGCTATCGCCGCGTGTATCTGATTACCCCGCGAGCCGCGGAAGTTGTGGATTCCCTTTTGTCGGTCTCCGAACTGTACACAGAAATGGGTGATCGCTTCGGGCGGAGTTACTACCAGTCTGCCGTCGATTCCTATCTATTCCTCGTACACGAATATCCCGGGAGCAAGTACAGCCAGGATGCCATCCTGCGCATTGGCAAGCTGCAAAGAGATCAACTGGGCGACAGCGCGCTAGCCACGAAGACTTACGAAGATTTCTTGAAGAAGTATCCGCATTCTCCGCGTAAGCGCGAAGCGCAGGGAGAGCTGGCAGAGTTGGCGCTGTTGCAGCACACCGATACACCGGAGCCCGCGGGAACTGTTCCGACACCTGCGAAAAATGTTCCGCCAGCGCAAGTAGTGGAGGCGCCAGCGGAAACAGAGACACCTGGACCGGTTCACGGAGGAGTTGAGGCGACGCGACGCAACGGTTCCGAGGGCGCGCCACGTATTCGGCGAATTAGCGCGAGCGCGAATGCCGACGCGACGCGAGTGACCATCGACCTTGAGGACACAGTGCAGTACAGCTCGGCGAGGATCGCCAATCCTGACCGCATATTTTTCGATTTGCATTCGGCGCGTTTGACGCCCGAAGTGGCCCGCGGAAACGTCCAGGTAGAGGGGAATCTTTTGACGGCGGTGCGCGTGGCGCAGAACCAAGCGGGCGTAGTTCGCGTGGTGCTGGACGTGAATGGAGTGAAAGATTACGCGGCGTCGCTGTTGAGCAATCCGCCGCAGCTGGTGATCTTCTTGTATTCGACCGTGCGCAATGGCGCGGCGGTGCGCACGGCAAAAGCGAAGCCCGCGAAGCCGCAAAGCGGCGCGGAGCAAGCGAGTGAGGGCACGATTGCCTCAGCGGGCGATTCCGGAAACGTAAGAAGCGTTTCCGAGAAAAATTCGGGGGACGATCCGAGCATTTCCCCGTCGAATGCAATGACGCGGAGCGCGGCGTCTGGCGGCAAGAGTTCTCGTGGCAGGCAGCTGAGTTCGACGAGTGCGAACACGGTTGCGAATACAAATGCGAAGCCTGACCTGATTCGACCCAGCAGCACGCCGCAGCCTACACGGGACGGGCAGTCCACACTGACGCGCGCGCTGGGGCTGAAGATTGGACGCATCGTGATCGATGCAGGGCATGGCGGGCATGACACCGGGACGATTGGACCGACGGGTTTGATGGAGAAAGATCTGTGCCTCGACGTTGCTTTGCGTCTGGGGAAAATCATCCAGCAGCGCTTGCCAGGAGCGGACATCGTGTATACGCGGTCGGACGATACATTTATTCCGCTGGAAGAGCGCACGAACATTGCGAATCAGGCAAAGGCCGATCTTTTTATTTCGATTCATGCGAATTCCAGCCAGGACCATGCGGCGCGCGGCGTCGAGACTTACTACCTGAATTTGAAAGGCTCGGCGGAAGCGATGGAAGTGGCGGCGCGCGAAAATGCGTCGTCGGATCAAGGCGTGCATGACCTCGAGGATTTGGTGAAAAAGATCGCGCGCAACGAGAAGATCGATGAGTCGAAGGAATTTGCCGAAGATATTCAGGATTCGCTGGCGAAGCGCATGCAGAAAGCCAGCAAGTCCGTGAAGGATCGCGGTGTGCGCAAGGCGCCGTTTGTGGTGCTGATTGGCGCGGACATGCCTTCAATACTCACGGAGATTTCCTTCCTCAGCAATCCTGCCGACGAGAAACTCTTGAAACAGCCAGAATACCGGCAGCGTGTGGCCGAAGGCCTTTACCAGGGCGTAGCAAGCTACCTGCAGAGCCTGAACAGCATGACGCTGAACCTGCCCGGCAAGAGTGCCTCAAGCCGGCCCGCGGCAGCGACTCCAGTTGAACAATCCAGGAACCAACGGTAATCTGTTGGTGTCTAAGCGATAGCAAGGGATGCGCTCACAACTCCTACTCGTTTGCGGTATTGCGCTGTTCAGCGCTACGCCGCTCTTCGCTCAAACCAAGATCCCTCCAAAGCAGATTCTTCCCAAAGAGTTCCGAAGCTGGCATCTGACAAGCTGCAACTCCAAGTCGCCGGACTTTGGGCTTTGGAAAGAGGCTGGGCTGCGCACTGTGAACGATTGCGAATATGCGGCCGATGGGAAAACGGTGGGAGTTCGCCTGGCGCAGTACAACGATCCGAGCAGCGCTTATGAAGTTTTTACCAGCCTGCTGCGAACCGGGATGATGCCTGCCAAGGTCGGACAAGTTGCAGCGTTCGACAAAGATATGGTGCTGATTCAGGAAGGCACTTTTGTCCTTAGATCGACGGCAAACGTGTCTCAAGACGACCTGGGTGCCCTTGTAAAGGCGGTAGAAGCACAAAGCGAAGCGTCGCCGCTGCCGCCCATACGGGCATATTTGCCGATCCCGGGCCGGGTTGTGGGGACGGAGCGCTACGCGCTGGGACCGGAGGCGCTGCAAGCGGCGTTGCACGGATTGGGAGAAACGGATTCGGAAGGGCTTGTCAAAGCTGCGGGCTTTACGAACGGCGCAGAAGCCATGGTGGCGCGATACTCCAAGCCGGGCATGATGGGAGGCACCGGAGTTTTGCTGCTGCTGGAATACCCGACTCCCAACGTGGCGGAGCAGGAGATTCATCATTTGGAGGAAGTGCTTCCGGCTTCGGCAAAATTGGGCGAGCAGAACATCGTGCGTAAGGGTTCGTTGCTCTCGATTGTGCTCTCGCCGAGTTCGCCGGAATATGCCGCCAGTTTGCGCGAGGCTGCGAATTATGAAACGCAGGTGACGTGGAACGAAGCGAGCCAGACGGCCACGGATCCGCCGATAACCAGCATTATGGTGAAGATTTTCATTGGGACTGGCGTGTTCATGGTCGCGGCGGTGGTTTTGGGAATTGCGTTTGGCGGCGTTCGCGTGGTGACGAAGCGATTCTTCCCAGGCAAGGTTTTTGACCGGGCCAATCAAATGGAAGTCTTGCAGCTAGGCCTGTCCGGCAAGCGGATCGATCCGAGCGATTTTTACTGAGCCTTTCCCGGCTATTGGACCTTGCGGAGTACGGAGTCGTGGGACGCGAAGAAAGGCGGCAGCAGGGCTGCTGCACTCCAGATAAACCCCTTCCAGAAATATAACCAGCCTGTTTTCTACGCGTCTAACGGAGACGTCCTGTTTTGCACCTTGGTGGAGGCGCTAAGGTGTCGTAAAATTTGCTGTTACGCCGGGGGAGAAGCGCCCAACTATGCGGTGTTCAGACTTATACAGAGTGACAAAGCGAGGGCGAAGGCCCGGGCTGATACTGCTGGCTGGCGCTGCGCTCCTTGCCGTGGGTTGCGGCCAAAAGACCTCGGCGGGAGGCCCAGGAGCGGGCGGGCCGCCGGCGATGCCTGTGCAGGTGCAGGTGGCGCAATCGGTGCGAATCCCGGACACGACGGAGTATTTGTCCGTTCTGAAGTCGCGACAATCGGCGGTGATCAACCCGCAAGTGGAAGGGCAGATTACAAAGATATTTGTGAAGTCCGGCGACGAAGTGAATGCCGGGACGCCGCTCCTGCAGATCGATCCGCTGAAACAGGAAGCCACACTGAATAGCCAGGCAGCGACGCTCGCTTCACAGGAAGCAAATCTGCGGCTGGCGAAGATTCAGCTGGAGCGGGCACAAAAGCTCTACGCGGCGGGAGTCACCAGTAAGCAGGATTTTGATAACGCGCAGTCCAACTACGACGCTATCGCCGCTCAGGTGAAAGCGCTCGAGCAGCAAGTGGAGCAGCAGAAGGTGGAGTTGCACTATTACAAAGTGAGCGCTCCAGCGGACGGAATTGTCGGGGACATCCCTGTGCATGTGGGCGACCGCGTGGCCGTTACGACGCTCCTGACGACGGTGGACCTGCCGGGAGCACTTGAAGCGTATATATACGTTCCAGCGGATCGCGCCAAGGATTTGAGGCTGGGTTTGCCCGTGCGATTGCTGGGTGAGACGGGCGAGTCTGTCTCCGATACACACATTACATTCGTTTCGCCGCAGGTCGAGACGGACACGCAAACGGTACTAGCCAAGGCGGCGGTCGAAAACGCGAAAGCTAAGCTGCGCATCGCGCAACAAGTGCGAGCGCAAATAACGTGGGGCTCGCATGATGGGCCGGTCGTTCCTGTGCTGGCAGTGCTGAGGATCAACGGGCAGGCGTTTATCTTTGTGGCCGTAAACGAAGGAAAAGGAACCGTGGCGCGGCAAAAACTTTTGAAACTGGGCGACACGACCGGCGATAACTACACAGTGCTCGATGGGTTGAAGGCCGGCGACCACATCATCCTTTCCGGAACACAATTTCTGCAAGATGGGGCTCCAGTCCTGGAGCAGATTCAAACAAACGCGAAGCCGGGCGACGGCAAGAGCGCCGCGACGCGCTAGGTGCCGCCAACCCGATGAGCGGCTCCCTCTCAATCCCAATAAAGGTGGAACCCGGCCTTGTTCGTTGATTTCTTTATACGGCGGCCGGTGTTTGCGACGGTCTGCGCGTTGATGATTATTCTGGCGGGCGCGATCTCGATTCCCTCGCTTCCCGTGGCCCAGTTTCCAGACCTCGCGCCGCCGCAGGTCGTGGTTACGAGCGTGTACATCGGCGCGAACGCGCAAACCGTGGAATCGGCGGTGACGATTCCGCTGGAACAAGCGATCAACGGCGTGCCGAGCATGAAGTACATCACGTCGACGAGCAGCAACAGCGGCGTGAGCACGATCACGGTGACGTTTGACGTTTCCCGCGACGTGGACTTGGCTTCGGTGGATGTGCAGAACCGCGTGAACCAAGCACTGGGACGGCTGCCAAATGAAGTCAAAAATACTGGCGTGATTATTGCGAAGCAGGCCAGCGGATTTGTGTTTGGCGCGGGCGTGTATGCGGAGCACGGCGAGTACGACAGCCTGTTTTTGAGCAACTACATCGATGTCTACGTGCGCGACGCACTGAAACGGGTGCCCGGAGTGAACGATGCGTTCATTTTCGGCGAGCGGAAGTACGCGATGCGCGTATGGCTCGACCCAGCGCGCATGGCGGAGCGCGGGCTGACGGCGACGACTGTAATTAACGCTCTTCAAGAGCAGAACGTGCAAGTCGCCGCCGGGCAGATCGGGCAGCCGCCCAACGCCGGGGAGCAGGCGTTTCAGATTAGCGTGAGGGCCGTGGGGCGGCTGACGAGTCCGGCGGAGTTCGACAATATTATTTTGAAGACCGGGACGGATGGGACGCTCGTGCGGCTGAAGGACGTGGGCCGCGCGGAGCTGGGCGCGGAAAATTATGACGTCCTTGTGCGGTTCAACGGCCACGAGGGCGTCGGGTTTGGCGTGACGCAGCTTCCAGGCGCGAATGCGCTGGACGTGGACCGCGCCGCGAAAGCGGAACTTTTGAGGCTTTCCCAGAGTTTCCCGCCGGGAGTGAAGTACGCGGTGGCGTTTGATTCCACGACGGTGATCGGCGAATCGATTCAGGACGTGCTGATCACACTTGTGCAGGCCATCGTGCTGGTGATTGCGGTGATTTATTTGTTCCTGCAAGACTGGCGGAGCACGCTGATTCCAGCGGTGACGATTCCGGTTTCCCTGATTGGGACATTCGTCTTCATTAAGTTGCTGGGATTTTCGATTAATACGCTGACGCTGTTTGGAATCACGCTGGCCACAGGTTTGGTTGTTGACGATGCCATCGTAGTCATTGAGAACGTCGAGCGGCACATCATGGAGGGCATCACGGAGCCGCACAACGCGGCGTCCGTGGCCATGAAGGAGGTGGCTGGGGCGGTCATCGCTACTTCGCTTGTGCTTGTGGCGGTGTTCGTGCCAGTTGCGTTGTTTCCGGGAACCACGGGAATCTTGTTCCGGCAATTCGCGCTGACGATTGCGTTCTCGGTTTCCATTTCTGCATTCAACGCGCTAACGTTGACGCCTGCGCTGTCCGCGATTTTGCTGGGACGCCATCGGGATCGTGCCGAAGGTAGATTTTTTCATGCGTTCAATCGCCTGGTGACAGGCGGCACGAATATGTACCGCAACGCTGTGAGGCACGTGATTGGCTGGCGGTTTGCCGCGATTCTGGTTTTTTTTGCGGCGCTGGGGTTGACGTACTGGGTTTATAACAAAGTACCGCGCGCTTTTATTCCGGAAGACGACCAGGGGTACATCATCTTCGTTGTGCAGGCGCCGCAGGGCGCGTCCTTGCAGTACACAGAAGGAATTTGCGCCAAAGTAGAAGAAGTCATCTCGCATGTTCCAGAGATTCAGGGGGCCTTCTCGCTTCCAGGGTTCAGCCTGTTTGGCGCTGCGCCGAACCGCGCCGTGGTCTTCAGCAGCTTGAAACCTTTCGCGGAGCGCAAAGGCCAAGAACATTCCGCGGCAGGAATCATTCAACGGTTGCGCGGGCAACTGTTTGCGATTCAGGGGGCGCTGGTTATTCCGTTCAATCCGCCGGCGGTGCAAGGATTGGGGCAATTCGGCGGATTTCAATATGAACTGGAGGACTTGGGGCGGAACTCGCTGCAAACGATTGCGGATACGGCGAACAAACTTGCGGCGCAGGGCAACTCGGGCAAGGACTTGGTGGGCTTGTTCAGCAGTTTTACGGCGAACGATCCGCAGTATTTGGTGCAGATCGACCGAGAGAAGGCCAAAAGTTTGCAAGTGCCGTTGAGCCAAGTGACGGACGCGCTGCAGGTATACATGGGATCGGTGTATGTGAACGATTTCGATTTCAACAACCGGTCGTATCGCGTGTATGTGCAGGCGGACAGCCAATATCGCTCAGCACCGAAGGATATTCGACAATATTATTTGCGTTCCGACACCGGGAGGATGATTCCGCTGGACAATCTGGTCACCGTAGAGCCAACGCAAAATGCTCAGGTTATCAGCCACTACAATCTTTTCCGGGCGGCGGAGATTGATGGTTCGGCGGCGCCGGGACACAGCTCCGGCGAAGGAATCGCTGCGATGGAAGAGTTGTCCAAGAAAGCGCTGCCGCAAGGGATGACGTATGAATGGAGCGGGCTTTCGCTGGAAGAGATTCAATCGGGAGGCAAAGCACTGATTTTGTTTGGGCTAGGGCTGGTTGTGGTTTACCTGACGTTGGCGGCGCAATACGAAAGCTTTGTGCTCCCGTTTATCGTTTTGATGGCTGTGCCGGTGGCGATCCTTGGTGCGATCGGAGCGCAAGCGCTGAGAGGATTGCAGAACGATGTTTATTGCCAGATCGGACTAGTGATGTTGATCGGACTCGCGAGTAAGAACGCGATTTTGATCGTGGAGTTTGCCGAGCAGCTGCGCGAGCAGGGTATGACTATTGTCGAAGCGGCGATTGAGGCGGCGCGGATTCGGTTGCGGCCGATTTTGATGACATCGTTCGCGTTCATCCTTGGCGTGGTGCCGTTGGTGCTTGCGCAAGGCGCAGGACGCGCCGGACGCATCTCCGTGGGGACGACAGTGTTTGGCGGAATGATTGCCGCGACGACGCTGAACCTCCTATTTATCCCGGTGCTTTACGTGATCGTGAAGAGTATTTTTCCGGGCGGCAGAGCGAAGACGTCCGCGGTTGAACATTAATTTCCTACCCTTAACGAACAATTAATTTCGAGATTTGTGGTTGGGCAGAAGAACGACGCCAGCTTCATTGCTTTTTGAGGAGACACATACCAGACCAGGGGCGGTCGCGGCGTGACTTTTCCGTTTCGGGGAGCAGCGCGAAAAGCCTGAACAAAAGGGAGAGACGGTTGAGGCGCGCGGCGTTTTTGAGAAAGGATTGCACGTCGACGGGCTTCCAGCCGTAAGGGATGAAGAAGTTCGGGCCTTCAGGAGGGGCAAATTTGAATGGCGCTGCTTCGTTGAGCTGCTTGGCCATTCTTTTTGCCAACAGGCGGAGAAGGCCGGGCGATGCGATATCGAGGATCCAGGATTGAAAGCTGGGAGGAGCGGCGAGGTCTTTGGCGAGGCCAGCGACGTCCTCGGCGGTTAGATAGATCAGCAGACCTTCCGTGATGAGGAGGGCTTTCTGGGAGCGGCGGCCGAGTTCGGCAAAGAGATCGCGGCGCGCGGTGACGTTGGATAGGTCGAGACGGATGCGTTCGAGGGAGCAGACGGGTTTTTCGTCGCGAAGAATTTCTTCTTTGTAGTCGAGGATTTCGGGGAGATCGACTTCGACCCATTTAAGAGTAGGCGGGAGATTCATCCGGTAAGGGCGCGCGTCGAGGCCGGCCGCGAGGTTGATGACCATGTCGACGCCTTGCTGGACTTGCTCGTTAATGAATTGGTCGCCGAGAACGGTGCGCGTGATCATGCTCCAGTCGTTGTCGCGGCCGAGGGGCATGGACTTGGCGATTTGTTCGCCGCGTTCTCCGGCGAGACGGCGCGCGAAGGGATCGCGGAAATGTGCATCGGGTCGCTCGGTTTCGCGAGCACGATAGACGGCCACCCAGCGCGCCGTGTCGGACACGTTGCGAATCAGTGGCTCAGAAGGGACTTTGTTCGGGGACTGTGGCTCGCTCAAGTGGTCGCCTCGCGATCGTGAATCGATTCAACTTGTCGAAGTTTAGCTTTTAGAGCGGAGGGAGCACAACACATGCTCCGACTGCCAGCGTAAGTTAGAAATCACTCGCCTTCGCTTGAACCGGGACGACAGGCCAGTTGGTAATCGGGGTGGGCGCCGTTTGATTGCCCGGCGCGGAGTTCGAGTTCCAGCCGAACGTTGTCGGAACGAATGCCTACCGGTCCACTGAGACTTCCTCCTTCAGGCCCGACACTTCCTTCCCACACCAGATTGTTATCTGCGTAGACGCGCATTTCGGCGCCATTCATCTCCGCGCGAAGCGTGTGGGCAGCACCGGACCGCAGAACGGGCACGGGCGAGCTGTGGACGGGCTTAATGTTGTGATAGCCGCGGTTGCCACATTCTGCGCTGGTGTGCTGTCCGGGATTAGACTTTACGGAGACGACGAGTTTGGACTCTGGCTCGATGCGCCACATCGCGTAAACAAGATTGCAAGGGTCCTGGGCGCGAAGCTTGAGGCCAAACTGACGCCGCATCTCGCCAGAGCCTAGCGGCTTTTCTCCGGCAGTCTGGCCGAGATACGTGAAATGAGCTTCGACATCTTGTGTAGTGGCAACAGTGACGAACGCACGCATTTTGGGGACGTTGACGGACATGCGATTGCCGGAAGATTGCTCGATCGCACCTTCGGTAACGCAAAGCTTTGCGTGTGGGACTGAAAACCAACTGATCGAGGGCACCGCCTCCATTCGAGTGTTGGAACCAAACAGTAGGAAGGAGATTGCGAGAATAAAATGGGCACACTTTTTCATGACCGAGGTATCTCCTTGCTTCGCGCGGAAGGGTTTGGCGGCGAGTCTACCAGACGGATGTCGTATATAATCGCGGCGAGCATGCGGAATCAAGAGAATCTTTGAACCGTGGCAACCCTGGCGGCCACGAGTTGTTTGCGGCCTGCGAATCGATGGAATCTTTCTAAGAGCGGGCGGAAGAGTTTGCGGGCGAAAGAGCGGTACGCGTGAATTTCGAATTCAGCGAGAAGACGAAAGAGCTGCAACGCCGCTTGCGGGCTTTTATGGAAGAGCACATCTATCCGAATGAGCGGCGGTTCGAGGAAGAAATTGAACACGAGCGGTGGAAGCCGACACGAGTCATCGAAGAGCTAAAACCAAAGGCACGTGCGGCTGGGCTCTGGAATCTTTTTCTGCCCAATGATGAAAGCGGAGCGGGACTGACGAACCTGGAATACGCGCCGCTGTGCGAGATCATGGGGCGAAGCGTGATGGCTGCGGAAGTGTTCAATTGCTCCGCTCCGGATACGGGAAATATGGAAGTGCTGGCGCGCTACGGGACGCCGGAGCAAAGAGAGAAATGGCTGAGGCCTCTGCTCGCGGGCGAGATTCGGTCGTGCTTTGCCATGACGGAGCCGGAAGTGGCTTCGTCGGACGCTACAAACATTCGTGCCAGCATCGTGAAAGAAGGAGACGAGTACGTAATTAATGGGAGGAAGTGGTGGACCTCAGGGGCGGGAGACCCACGCTGCAAGATCGCGATTTTCATGGGCAAAACCGATCCGGCGGCTGCGACGCACAAACAGCAATCGATGATTCTGGTGCCGCTGGATACGCCTGGCGTTAAGATCGTGCGGCTGCTCACAGTGTTTGGATATGATCATGCCCCGCACGGGCACGCAGAGATCTCGTTCGAAAACGTGCGCGTTACCGCGTCAAACATGCTGCTGGGCGAGGGGCGCGGATTTGAGATTGCCCAGGGACGACTCGGGCCCGGACGCATTCATCACTGCATGCGATGCATTGGAGTGGCAGAGCGCGCGCTGGAAACGATGTGCAAGCGCGTACAGGCGCGCGTGGCGTTTGGAAAAACGATCGCGGAGCAAGGAACGATTCGCGCCGATATCGCTGCATCGCGCATGGAAATTGAACAGGCGCGACTGCTGACGCTCAACGCTGCTTACATGATGGACATTGTCGGAAACAAGGAAGCGCGCGCAGAGATCGCGATGATCAAGGTTGTTGCGCCAAACATGGCGCTGCGAGTTTTGGACCGGGCCATTCAAGCGCACGGAGGAGCGGGAGTTTCCGCGGATACATTTCTGGCGGGTGCGTGGGCCAATGTGCGGACTTTGCGGCTGGCCGACGGGCCCGATGAAGTGCACGTGGAATCGATCGCGAAATCGGAGCTGCGAAAGTTGGAGAAGGCACGGACGCAGAAGCATTCGGATTAAACCAAATTAAACCTAGATGAAGCGGCGGTCTTCTTGAAAGGCAATGTGGCAGCAGTCATTGTGGAAACACCGGATTCTCTGAAGCAATTTGTGGGAAAAGAAATTGGTGTGAGTGAATGGCTCACCGTTACGCAAGAGCGTATCGCGCAATTCGCTGAAGCGACCGAAGACCGGCAATGGATCCATCTGGATCGCGAACGAGCGGCAAGAGAATCACCATTTGGGACGACGATTGCGCATGGGTTTTTGACGCTGTCGTTGATTAGCCGCTTTATGAAAGACGTGATTCAAGTGCAAAGTGGGGTTGGAATGGCGATCAACTATGGCCTAAATCGCGTTCGCTTCCCTTCTCCTGTTCGCACGGGCTCGAAGATTCGCGCGCGCGTCACTCTGCTGAGTGTCAAAGAAGTTCCTGGAGCGTACGAGGCTGCATTTTCTGTGACGGTTGAGAGCGAAGGTAGCGAGAAGCCGTGTTGCGTTGCGGAATCCATTGTGCGGTACTACCACTGACAAATCATCTTGGCAAGTGAGCTGGAGAAGTAGGGGCGCAGCATGCTGCGCCCCTACAAGATACCTGCCGAAATTTGCTCGTTGTGACTTTTCGGAAATAAACAGCATCACAAAAAGAGGTGTCAGATTGCGCCCGTTTCGGCGGTTCGCAGAGCAGCGCGTAACAAGAGTTTGATGAGTTGCGGCATGGTTGCAAAGCGTTCATCGTGGGTCAGGCCTTGGTGATAGCGGTAATAAATCTGTTGGACGATCACGGCAATTTTTAAGCGCGCGAAGACCAAGTAGAAAACCATCCCGGAAACGTCGCGGCCCGTTTTTAGGGCGTAACGCTGGACAAGCTCGGCGCGCGTCAAACTGCCAGAGTAGGTCGTCGGTCCCCAACGCGTTTCGAGCACCTCTGGAGGATCGCTCGCATCGACCCAATAGGCTAGCGCGGAACCTAAATCCGTAAGCGGATCGCCGATCGTACACATCTCCCAATCCAGGACGCCGATAATTCTCGTGAGATCGTTTGGATCGAGAACAACATTGTCGTACTTGTAGTCGTTGTGAATGAGAGCGGCACCGCTGGACGAAGGCATGTGCTTCTGAATCCAATTTGAGATAGTTTCGACTTCCGGAATGTCATGTGTCTTAGAGCCGTGGTAGCGTTCGATCCAGCCGCGGACTTGGCGTTCGAGATAGCCCTGTGGCTTGCCTAAATCCGCGAGGCCGACTGCGTTGTAATCGAGGCCGTGAAGGAGCGCGAGATTATCGAGAAAAGATTCGCAGACGCGTCTTGCTGTCTCGGGAGAAAAGCTTAAGCCGGGCGGAACGTCTGTGCGAAGAATGACGCCATGAATGGGGTCCATCAGATAGAACGGAGCGCCGAGCACGGAGAGGTCGTCACAAAAGAGAAGCACATGCGGGGCTGGAGGATAGTGGGCATGAAGTTTTGAGAGCACGCGATATTCGCGGCCCATATCGTGGGCGGTTTTGACTTTGCTTCCGAAGGGAGGCCGGCGAAGAACCATTTCGCGCGAACCGATTTGCAGCGAGTACGTAAGGTTCGAATGGCCGCTCGGGTATTGGCGGACGATTAGAGCTCCGGATTCGTTCGGAAAATGCGCGCGAAGGAAAGGTTCCAGCTTGGCGAGATCGAGCTCCTCTCCCGGCCGAACGGCGGTTGTTTGATCTTGAAGGCCAGCCATGTTATCTCGCGCTTTTTATCTATCGATAAGTCAGCAACGCGGGATCATCCAGGTGCTGAAACGAATTGAACGTGCTCAGCGTGAAGCGATCCGCTGAAAACAAAAATTCGCTATAGGAGCAATTGCGCGGCATCCACGCCACTTGCAGTGTGTCTTGCGGTGAAAGTCGCAAGGCGCGCTGCACCGAGACCGCGACAGGGCCGCCGGAAGTAAAGATGGCGCAGGTTTCGTTCTTCTCTGCCGTGGACAGAAATTGTGAGAGACCGCGATTGACGCGGGCGATGAACGCCTCCCAGGATTCGACGCCGTCGACGGCCAATTCTCCCTTGACCCACATGGTGACGACCGTATCGAAGAGTTTTTGGAAGTTTCTGCGGCGCTGCGGCGGGCTGTTTGCAGTTTTAACCGCGGCCTCGAGATCTCGAATGTGAGTGTTGGTCTCGCAAAGCTGCGGCAGGCTTTTTTCCAGCACAACGTCACCCTGGAATTCGTCAAATTCATCGAGCACGCTCGATTCTGGAAAGGCCAGGTTATGCTTGGCATAGGTCTCGCGCACGCCCTTTTCTGTATCGCGATGGCGGACGCGCGGGCCGCTGCAAATACGATCGAATACTACTTTGTGACGAGCCCAATACTCTCCGAGTATTCGTGACTGAGCTTCGCCAGTGGCGGAGAGCCTGTCATAATTCGGCTCAAGGAAAGAAGCTTGTGCGTGGCGAACCAGAAAAACGCGTCCCATGCGTCACCCGAAGAAACCGCGACTCAATTAGGAGATAGGAACTAAGAGAAAAGAAATGCGTCCGAATCGCTCCGGATTTCTGTTGCGTCAGGCGGTTGCGCTCTGCTCCTTGTTGAAATCAGCAAACTTCTTGCCTTCTTCCGCTAGGCGCTTCAGAAGCGGAGCCGGCTCCCAAAGTTCGCCGTGCTGTTTGTGGAATTCTTCAACGCGATCGAAAACGTTTTTCAGGCCGATAGTATCGGCGTACCACATCGGTCCGCCGCGATGCGCCGGGAAGCCGTAACCGTTCAGGTAAATAATGTCGATATCCACCGCCCGCAGTGCATATCCTTCCTCGAGAATGCGCGCGCCCTCATTCACGAGTGCATAGATGCAGCGATCGACAATTTCTTCTTTGTAAATTTCCCGCTGTGGAATTCCGGCTTCGGCGGCCCATTTGCGGACTAACTGCGCGACCTCAGGATCGGCAATCGCACGGCGGTTCTCATCGTACTTGTACCAACCGGCGCCGGTTTTTTGGCCGTAGCGGCCCATCTCGCAGAGATTGTCTCCAGCAAAGGCTTGCCGAATCCCGGGCTTTTCCAGGTGACGATACTCCTTACGGATTCGCCAGCCGACATCGAGACCGGCGAGATCGCCAACCGCAAGTGGGCCCATGGCCATTCCAAAATCATAGAGCGCAGAATCAACTGCTCCGACACTGGCTCCTTCTTCCAAGAGAAAAACGGACTCGCGGACATAGGGATGAAACATGCGGTTTCCAACAAAGCCGCGACAGTTCCCCACCAAGACCCCGATCTTGCCGATTTTTTTCGAGAGCTGCATGCAAGTGGCAATGACTTCCTTGCTGCTGGCTTTGCCGCGGACGATTTCGAGCAGACGCATCACGTTGGCAGGACTGAAGAAATGCGTGCCAATCACCGATTGCGGACGGGAAGTCGAGGAAGCGATTTCGTCGATGTTCAACGTCGATGTGTTGCTCGCAAGGATGGCGCCGCGTTTGCAGACGCGATCGAGTTCGGAGAAGATTTCTTTTTTCAGCGCCATGCCTTCAAAGACGGCTTCGATCACCAAGTCAGCGTTTGCGAAAGCATCGTAGCTGAGCGTCGGCTGAATCAGCTTGAGCCGCTCGTCAACAAAGGCTTGGGTAAAGCGTCCGCGTTTCACGGACGTCGCATAATTCTTCTGGATGTTGGCGAGACCTTTGTCGAGCGCCGCCTGATCGGCTTCTTTCAGGAGAACAGGAATGCCTGCGTTCGCCAAGACCATGGCGATGCCGCCACCCATCGTTCCGGCTCCGACGACTGCAGCGGAGTTCACCGGGATCAGCGGAGTCTCTTTAGGAATGTCGGGGATCCTGGCCACTTCGCGTTCGCCAAAGAAAACATGGATGAGCGCTTTCGATTGATCGGAGAAAAGGCACTCCATGAAAAGCTTGCGTTCGAGTCTGCAACCCTCTTCGAACGGGAGTTTTGTCGCGGCTTCGACGGCTTCAATGGCTGCGAGCGGGGCGATCACGCCACGCTGTTTCTTGCGCGCGTTTTCGCGCGCGCCGGCAAAAATCGGAGCATTTTGTTCCGCCGAACCAAGTTTGTCATTGCGTTCGCGCGTTTTGCGAACGGGCTTATCTGCGACTTCGCGCGCAAACGAGATGGCGCCGGATAACAGGTCGCCATCCACCAAGCGATCGATGATGCCTGCGTTCAGGGCGTCAGCGGCCTTGATGGGATTGCCGTCCGCGCACATTTCGACGGCTTTGGCAGCTCCTGCGAGGCGCGGTAAGCGCTGCGTGCCGGCCGCACCGGGAATAAGGCCGAGCTTTACTTCCGGCTGGCCAACTTGCGCCGCAGCCACCGCTACGCGATAGTGGCCAGACATGGCGAGTTCGAGGCCTCCCCCAAAAGCGCTTCCGTGAATGGCCATGACAACGGGCTTGCGACAATCTTCGATTTTCAAAAGCAGCGTCGGCAACTCCAATCCGCCACCGGCCTTGCCGGAAGTGATTTTGCCAAATTCCTTGATGTCCGCGCCGGCGACGAAAGTTTTGCCGCCGCCGATGAGCACCGCCGCTTTCACAGAATCGTCTTTGTCGATCTGCTCGATGGCGGCGGCAATGCCCTCGGGCACGCCGGGGCTCAGCGCGTTCACCGGAGGATTGTTGACGGTGATTACGGCGATGCCGTTATCTTTCGTGAGTTGAACCAGGTCGCTCATGGTTGGCCGCTCTTTCTCGGATAAAGTCTCTTAAGTCTCACGGAAACAGGCGCCCGCGCCCGTTGACGCCGCGCAGACATCAGTCTCATTTATAAGACTTCTCACTTACGGCTGGCAAATTCAGGACGGATCGTGTCTTGTCCGCCCCAATATTTTTTGCGCAGTTCCCTTTTTAGAATTTTACCTGTACCCGTCTTCGGTAGGCTGTCGAAAAACTCAACAGAGCGAGGCGCTTTGTAGTGCGCGATGCGGCCCCGGCAGAAATCGAGCAATTCTGCTTCCGTGGCTTTTGTGTCGGGCTTCAAGACGACCAGAGCTTTCGGCACTTCCCCCCATTTCGCATCCGGAACGGGAACGACGGCAACCTCATATACATCCGGATGGGCGAGAAGCGCCTTTTCCACTTCGAGCGAGGAAATATTTTCGCCGCCGCTGACGATGATCTCTTTCTTCCGGTCGACGACGAGGAGGTAGCCTTCCTCATTGATCGTCGCCATATCGCCGGTGTGAAACCATCCGCCACGCATGGCTTCGGCGGTGGCTTGCGGCTGCCCCCAATAACCCTCCATCACTACATCGCTCCGGGCAACGATTTCGCCAATATTTTTGCCGTCGTGAGACACATCTTTGTCGTTTGCATCGACGACACGAAGTTCCACGCCTGGAATCGCGTAACCGGTCATAGCCTGACCGATGAATCTTTGCTCTCCTTGCCAATCAAGACCGGGCTTCATTCTAGAAATCGAGAGTGTGGGCGAGGTTTCTGTGAGGCCGTAGCCGGAGCGGCAGCTCGCGCCAAGTTTTTCTTCGACCTCGCGAACTAGAGTCGGAGACGATGCTGCTCCGCCGATATTGATGAGGCGCAAGCTGCTCAAATCATGTTTTGTGCGCTCGGGGCAATTAACGAGAGCCGTGGCCATGGCCGGCACAAGACACATATTTCTCACGCGCTCCTGTTCGATCAGACGGAAAATGCGGGCAGTCTCGAAGCGCTGGAGCATCACATGTTTCCCGCCAGTCAAAGCTAGGGCGTGCGGCGTGCCCCAGCCATTGGCGTGAAAGAGCGGAATGGTGTGGAGCTGAACGGCGTCAGCCGTAGGGTCGTCGGTAAGGCACGCGTAGAGAGCGTGCATATAAACATTGCGATGCGTGAGCATCACGCCTTTGGGAGTGGCGCTGGTGCCGCTGGTGTAGAAAATCTCGGAGACGGCGTTTTCGTCGACGTCCATGATGTCGGTGCGGTATGGCGTGGCGGCGGAAAGCAGTTCGTCGTAGTTTTTTCGCGCGAGCCAATCTGCTTGAGGCGTGCCATCTAAAAGATAGAAAGCTTCCACGGTCGTAGCACTCTGCCGGAAGGATTCGACTGTGGACAGAAAATCATTCTCGAGAAAGAGTACTTTTGCTCCGGCGTCAGTCAAAATAAAAGCGAGCTCATGGGGCGCGAGCCGGATATTCAGGGGAAGCAGAATCGCGCCAGCGTCGAGAACGCCGTAGTAGGCTTCGAGCAAGCGATGGCAGTTCATGCTGAGGAAGGCGACGCGATCGCCGGGCTTCACGCCGGCTGCGCGCAACGCGCCCGCTAGCAGTGCGGCACGCTTCGCAAATTCTGCGTACGTGAATCGCAGATCGCCGCAAACGACAGCGGTTCTGCGCGGAAATTGCTCTTCTGCGTATCGCAAACATCGAAGTGGTGTGAGTGGAATATTCATGTGGAATCCAGTGCCGTTTAGGCGGTTTGTCCTCCATCGACAACCAGAACATGCCCGGTGACGTAATCGGAGGCGTCGGAAGAGAGAAAAACGGCCGCGCCTTTTAGATCGTGGTCATTGCCGAATCGCCGTACCGGGATTTTCTTCAAAAATTCTTCCTTGTTTCGTTCTATCACGACCTGGGACATGTTCGTTGGAAACCACCCCGGAGCAATAGAGTTTACCTGAATGTTGTGGATACCCCATTTGCAGGCCAGGTCTTTAGTGAAAGCAATGACGCCACCTTTGCTGGCGTGGTAGCCGATGGCTTGAAATTCCGGCGGAGCCCCGTGGATGCCCGCAACCGAAGCGATATTGATGATTTTTCCGCGCCGCTGGGCGGTCATAAACTTTCCGGCGGCTTGTGAGAAAAGAAACGTACCCGTCAGATTCGTCTCGATCACTTTGTTCCATTGTTCGAGGCGCATCTCTTCGACGGGCGCGCCCCACGAAGTTCCCGCGTTGTTGATGAGGATATCTATGCGCCCGAATTGAGACATAGCCGCTTCGATGACGGACTGAACCTCGGCGGGATTTTTGACATCGCAGGCTAATGCCAGCGTTTTCACTCCGAGGTTCTGCAATTCGGCGGCAGCCTGCTCGCAACGTTCTTTCTTGCGAGCGCAGAGCACGAGATTGGCGCCCATTTCCGCCAGGCCTTCCGCCATTTGGCGGCCTAGACCAATGGAACCGCCGGTGATGATCGCCGTGCGTCCAGTGAGATCAAAGAGTTGTCGAACATTCATCGTCGATCGCGTGCTTTCCAATACTATCTGACGTTCTGCGGAGACCCATCCGTTGCCTGCCGTGAGTGTATTAATTCGCGCATTGGAAAATACTAGAAGCGGGCGCATACGCCAAGCTCGAAGTCGATTATTGAGCTAACTGGAGCGGATTGCCTGGGGCGGCCAAGCTAATCCGCAGCAAACGCCGGATCTTTGAGCGGATCTCGCACGAAACTTCGCCCGTGGCGCTCCGTACCAAGCAGCAGGAGGACGGCGAGCGTAAGAATCGTCACGACTTCAAAACCGGCGATAGCCCACTGGTACCCCACGCGGTCGCGCAAAGCGTACTCAATGTTATTCGTGGGCGATGCGAACAGAATTCCCAATTGATAGGTAAGCCCAGGCATCAATCCGCGTGTCGCATCCGCGGACATTTCATTCAAGTGCACAGGGATTACGCCCCATGCGCCCTGCACACCCATTTGCATTAGGAACGGAGCGATAACGAGAACAGCCAAACTCCCGCCAAACGCCCACAGAGGAATGATGACCAAACAAAGCCCCATGGCCGCCATCATGCTTTTGCGCCGGCCGGCGACTTGCGAGAGATGCCCGAAGATAATTGCGCCGACGACAGCCCCGATGTTGTAAACAATTGCGATGTTCGCGACTACGGCTGCCGAAAGGTGATGAACTTCCTTCAAGAAATCCGGGTACAAATCCTGCGTGCCGTGCGACATGAACATCATGAAGGTCATAAGCACCACCAGGTAGAGAAAGCGTTTCCAGTCGAGCATCACCGTGCGCAAAACTTGCCCCGTGCTGGTAGCGCGATTTTGCTTCCACGCTTCCGACTCCGGAACCTTCGTGCGGATGTAGAGCGCGAGCAGCGCGGGCAATGCGCCAATCCAGAACATCGGGCGCCATCCCCAAGCGGGCAGAAGAAAACGCGCCGCCAGCGCGGCGAGCAGATAGCCGATCGAATAGCCGCTCTGCAAGATTCCACTGAGGATGCCGCGCCAGCGCACCGGAGCAGCTTCCATCGTGAGTGACGCGCCAACACCCCATTCGCCTCCCATGCCGATGCCGAACAGAGCTCGCATGACGAGAAAAAAAGTGTAGTTCGGCGAAAAACCGCATAAGAGCTCTATTAACGAAAAATAGATGACGTTCGCCATCAGCGGTTTGCGCCGGCCGTAGCGATCTGCTAGCAGGCCGAAAATCACTGCCCCCACAGGGCGCATGGCGAGCGTGGCAAAGGTGGTGAAGATGATGTCCTTTTTGGATACTCCGAATTGACGAGCGAGGACGTCATACAGGAAGACGACGACAAAAAAATCGAAAGCATCGAGTGTCCATCCAAAAAAACCGGCGAGCACGGCGTGACGTGCGTTCGATTTGGAATTAACGGCGGGGTCCGTTATTTGCACTCGATGAGCCTTTGCCAATCTGGAGTTGACGGACTCTCATTGTAGCCAAACCTTCCGAATGTCTCTGGCATCGAACTCCATTGCATTTCGGTGTTACGCAGGCAACATTTGTCCACGAGTTTCGGCTCCAAAAGGAATCAAAAGAAGGCCGACGGCAAAGGCCAGCGCGGTGATAGCGACTGGAATTCCGAGAGAGCCGTAGCGCTGCACTCCGCTTCCGACCAGAAATGTGATCGCCGCTCCGCCAAAACGTGCAAAGGACGTGGAAAACGCGAAAGCGCTTGCGCGACACTCCGTGGGATATTGCTCTGGCAGCCAAAGCGTGTAAACCGCAAAATTCGCGCCGCCCAACCCGAGGAAAAACAAGCACACAAAAAACCACGGGAGAGCGGTGGGGCCGAGATAGAAAACTTTGCCAAACGTGAGGGCGATGAACACCATCATCAGTGTAAAGAAAAAGCCGAGCGCGCCACGGCGGCCAAGCCGTTCCGCGAGCCAGGGCATTGCCAAGCATCCCAGAATGGTAGCGAACGCCACAAGCATAATGCCGCGCGAAGCAAGCTGTGCGGCTTGCGGTCCAACGCGGCCCGCGGCCTCCGCAAGCGAAGTTACCGCTGCGGGGACGTAGACCGTTCCGGCCCAAAGACCGCTTATCGAAGCGAGCATAAACAGTGAGTTCAAGATGGTGCGCCGACGCAACGCGGGCGAGAAAAGCGCCGCGAAGGGCTGGTAGATCTGCCAGGAACGAACGACTTCTACTTTGGCGGACCAACGCGAAGGTTCCGTGACGCCGTGTCGCACGCAAGCCAAAAGAAGCGCTGGCACACCTCCAACGGCAAACATAGCGCGCCAACCATAATGGCTGCCAATCGCGTAGTTGGCGATCGCAGCAAGAAATATGCCGACGTAATAGCCCGTGTGCATGTAGCCCGCGCCGGCGTGGCGGCGGCTTTCCGGCCATTCTTCCGCAACAAACGTGCCGCCCATGGCCCACTCACCGCCGATTCCGATTCCTGCGAGGAGGCGAAGAATCGCCAACTGCCAGACGCTGGTGACGAGAGCGCTGAGAAACGTAAAAATCGAGTACCACACGATGGTCAGCATCAGTGTGCGAACGCGGCCGAACTTATCGCCCACGGGTCCCCACAAGAATGCGAGTCCCCAGCCAATCAGGAAGAGCGCGAAAAGCAAGCCGCCGTAGTAGCCGATATTGCCTTTGGTTGCGGCGATGCCGGAACGAGGAAGAAGATCGCGAAGCGAAGGCAGAAGAACGAGCGCGTAGATGAATGAATCCATGCCGTCGAGAGTCCATCCACCCCACGCGGCCCAGAACCCGCGTATTTGATTTCCAGTGAGCGCAACGCGGTGAGACGCCGGCGCGCTCGAAGATTCGACTGGCATCGTGGGAGGCACTATATCAAAAAGCGTTAACCGGAAAAGAAAGAAGTAGCGCCTCCAAATCCAATTTCCCTGCCACTGGCGCTGATGTAGACTCTCTGATTCGTTTGAGACGACGTTCTACGGAAACCGCTCCCTAATGGGCATTCACGGAGAAGCAAGGAGTCCAAAACTAACCTCTCAAGGCGTCCGCACCATTCCTTCACTGCGCTGGTGGATTGGCGCACTCTTGTTTGCTTCAACGGTCATCAATTACATCGATCGCCAAACGCTCTCTCTCCTCGCTCCCTATCTCAAACAGGACTACCACTGGACCAACACGGACTACGCCAATCTGGTGATCGCATTCCGCGTAGCTTATTCCATCGGACAAACTCTGAACGGCAGACTGATGGATCGCATTGGAACAAAGCGCGGGCTCACGTTTACGGTCCTGTGGTATTCGATTGTTTCTGTCCTCACTCCGCTAGCCAGAGGGCTCTACTCCTTCATGGGTTTCCGCTTTTTCCTTGGGCTCGGGGAATCCGGGAACTGGCCCGGCGCAACGAAGGCCGTCTCGGAGTGGTTTCCAAAACACGAGCGCGGCTTGGCCACTGCGCTCTTCGATAGCGGCTCTTCGATCGGCGGAGCTGTCGCGCCGTTCATTATCCTCTGGCTGTACTTTCGCTGGGGTACGCGTCCTGCTTTTGTTGTTCCCGGCTTGCTCGGATTCTTGTGGCTAATCGTTTGGCGCTGGCTCTACCACCTGCCGCAAGACCATCCTCGTATCAGTGTCGCCGAGCGGCAGACGATCCTGAGCGACCACAAAGAAGATGAGCCACCCTCAAAAACACCGCCGCGCTGGCGCGATCTTCTCAAGCTGCCGCAAACTTGGGGAACCATCATTGCTAGGAGTTTCACCGACCCAGTCTGGTTCTTCATCGCCGATTGGTTTCCTATCTATCTCGTCGCCAAAGGCATCGCTCTTAAGAGCGGCTTGATCGCCGTCTGGATTCCTTTCATCGCGGCTGATCTCGGGAATTTCTTCAGCGGCTGGCTTTCCGGTCTTTTGATCAAGCGAGGCTGGTCTGTGGGAAACGCGCGCAAAGCGCTGGTGGTTTTCGGCGGCTGCGGCGTGGCCCTGCTCATTCCCACCATATTTACCGTGAACCTCTACTGGCTTACGCTTCTCTTCGCCCTTGCCACTTTTTCCTATGCATCTTTCACGACAATCGCCAACGTGTTACCTTCTGACCTTTACAAAAACGAATCGGTGGCGACCGTCAGCGGACTGAGCGGAACGGGAGCCGCGCTCGGCACGATCGTCGTTTTTGAATTAGCAGGCCATCTTTCCGATGCGCGCGTTGCGACGGGGACGCACTTGTTCGACCCGCTCATGATCATCGCTGGCCTGATTCCGTTCGTCGGGATGATTCTTGTGGTGCTCCTAGTGCGAAATACAAAAGCGACGGATCAAGGCCTCGTCCGAAGAATCTGAAGTATTCCGCTCTAGCTTTTGGCAAGCGGGGTCGCAAGTAGCGAAGCCAAGCAGGAAAGGCCGATTGAAACTTGAGGAGGATCGGTGAAGATCACAGATGCAAAGGTATTGATCTCTTCGCCCGGCAGAAATTTCGTTACGCTCAAGGTCTACACCGATCAGGGCATTTACGGCCTCGGTGACGCGACGCTCAATGGCCGCGAGATGGCCGTTGCAGCCTATCTCTCCGAGCATCTAATTCCGTGCCTTATCGGCCGCGATCCCTTTCAATCCGAAGATATTTGGCAATATTTCTATCGCGGCGCCTACTGGCGCCGCGGCCCTGTGACCATGGCCGCCATCGGCGCCATCGACATCGCTCTCTGGGACATCAAGGGCAAAGCTCTCAACACTCCGGTTTACAACCTTCTCGGCGGAAAGAGCCGCAACGCCGTCATGGTCTACGGCCACGCCAACGGCCGCGACATCGAAGAAACCATCGATGAAGTCGCCAAATACGCCGCCATGGGCTACCTCGCCATTCGCGCGCAATCAGGAATTCCCGGCATCGCCTCAACCTACGGCGTCGCAAAAGATAAGCTCTACTACGAGCCAGCCGAGAGAGGTCTTCCTCCCGAGAATCTCTGGTCCACCGAAAAATATCTGCTGCATGTTCCAAAGCTCTTCGAGTCTCTACGCCTCAAGTTTGGCGATGACGTTCATCTCCTGCACGACGCGCATCACCGCCTCACACCGATCGAAGCAGCCCGCCTGGGCAAGAGTCTCGAGCCGTATCACCTCTTCTGGCTCGAAGATGCCGTTACCGCAGAGCTCCAGGAAGGCTTTCGCATTGTTCGCCAACACACCACCACGCCACTTGCTCTAGGTGAAGTCTTCAACACGATTTGGGACGCCAAGACCGTCATCACCGAGCAATTGATCGACTACATTCGAATGGCCACCGTCCACAGCGGCGGCATCACTCACCTCAAAAAAGTCGCGTCCCTCGCGGAGATGTATCACGTCCTCACCGGCTGCCACGGCGCAACAGACCTGTCGCCCGTGTCCCTGGCTGCTACGCTTCATTTCGATATCTCCGTCAATAATTTTGGAATCCAGGAATATATGCTCCACACGAAGGAAACCGACGAAGTTTTTCCGCACTCGTATTCTTTCAACGACGGCTTCCTTCATCCGGGAGACGCCCCCGGTTTGGGCGTCGACTACAACGAAAAGCTTGCGGCGACGTTTCCTTATGAGCGCGCCTATTTGCCAATAAACAGAAAGTTGGACGGCACGATGTTCGACTGGTAGTGCGAAGGAAATGGCGCGGCAGCAGCGCCACACGCGATGATTGGAGAAGGAATCTTAACTCGGAGAAATAAACCATGGGATACGGCAAGCTCGATCTGACAGGCAAATCAGCGGTAGTCATCGGCGGCACCTCCGGCATCGGCCGAGCGATCGCCCTCGGCCTGGCCGAAGCTGGCGCCGACGTTGCCCCGACGTCGCGGCGCCTCGACCAAGTCGAATCCACGGCACGCGAAATCGAAGCGCTAGGTCGCCGCTCCCTTCGCGCCACTTCGGACGTCACCGACCGCGCCTCGCTACAAGGAGTGCTCAACGCGGCCGTGAAGGACTTCGGCAAAGTCGATATCCTCGTGAACTCCGCCGGGCGCACGAAGAAGGCCCCCACCATCGATTTCTCCGAAAAAGACTGGAATGACATTCTCGAGACAAATCTCACCGGCATTCTGCGCGCCTGCCAGATTTTCGGCCCGCACATGATAGAGCGCCGCTACGGAAGAATCATCAACATCGCCTCCATCGGCTCTTTTCTTGGCATGCTCCAGGTAGCCGCCTACTCCGCCAGCAAAGCCGCGGTCGCTTCGTTGACGCAGTCGCTGGCCATCGAATGGGCGCCGCACGGCATCTGCGTGAACGCCATCGCCCCCGGCGTCTTCCGCACCGCGTTGAATGAAAAACTGCTGGACGGCACGCCGCGCGGCAACGAATGGCTCATGCGCACGCCCATGAAACGCTTTGGGAAAGTAGAGGAGCTCGTCGGTGCGGCGGTTTACCTCGCCTCGGACGCGGCCAGTTACACCACGGGATCCGTGCTCATCGTGGATGGCGGCATACTCGCCAGCGGCGTAAACCAATGAACCAGTTTTACGAAGTGATTGAAAGAAAAGAGCTTAGAAATTTCTAGTGCCAACGGCGAGAGTTAAACTCGTGGAATTCCAGGATTCGAAAGTGAACTATCACGAACGCGCCTGGTCGCTAGAAAGCAAGTCCGGCAGAAAACTCAGGCGCCGTGAATCTATCGGACGGTCACATCAGCGACTTCAGGGCTAGTACTCCATTTTACCGGTAACCGAGCGTTAATCGGGACTTAAGGATTACGTCCGGGTTTGTCAGTGACACTCTCAGAGCTCGTGAACCCTCATAGCCAACGCCAATTGTTTTGACTTTCCTTGTCAGGCTCAACCGGCATAGCATGAATATGAAAGAACCGGAATCAGCAGATGAGCATCGTTTGTCGGAATTGGAGACGTCAATGACCAGCGTACAAATCGAACAGAAGAGCTATGAGATGCCCCCGCGAGAGGGGATCAGCATCGCGCATTTTCTCACCGTCGCCGACGTCGAGCGATCGGCTCGCTACTACGAAAGGGTCTTCGGCGCTCGCATTCTGACCATGGGTGACGGCAACGCGCCTCCGTACCTTCAGCTTGCGAATATTTGGATGATTCTGAATGTCGGGGGCGGGCCGACCCCGGATAAGCCGACGGTAACGCTCAGTGTCCCCGACCCGAATCACATCAACAACTTTATGAATTTCCGCGTTGCGGATATTCAAGCGTGCTACGAATTGTGGAAAAGTCGAGGGGCCGAGTTCCTAACGGAACCGATTGTCAAGTACGGCGAGATTCGCTGCTACATCCGCGATCCGGACGGTTACATCATCGAGGTCGGACAGAGCACCGATCTCAAGTACGGTTAACGCTCGACCCCCAAAAAGCATTCTCACAGTCCCAGGCGACTTGTCGCCAAACCGGAAGTTATCGACAGACCACGCGGTCAAGTCCTAATAAGTCGGGTTATGAAATCAAGTCCCTGGAGAACTTCACAAGCGTTTAGAATCAACAAAAGTTCGAAACTTGCACCAATCTTGCAGCAATTTTGAGAGAGATTCAGGTTCGGCAGGACAAAGCCTATTGATTCTACAAGAGATTTCTGGAGCCGAGGGCGAGAGTTGAACTCGCGACCTGCCGATTACGAATCGGCTGCTCTACCACTGAGCTACCTCGGCCAGTTCATTCACAATAGCATTCGCGCAAAATTTCTGTCAATTCATCCGCAAAAGTGGCGTTCTATTAGCGCGAGAAGGGATACATCGCCCAGCCAATTCCCACTCCAATCAGCAGGAATAAAAATAACGACCAGATGATGTATTTTACGCGTTCGCTCGTCCGGCGCCGGCTCAAAAACCCAAACGCGATGGAGATGAGCAGCGCGAAGAGCGTCATCGCCTGAAAATGGCTGAGAGTTAACCCGATCGTGGCGATCACGCCTTTCGACCTCGCGCCGCCTCGTAAGCGTGCAGCGCGGCCAGCAGGTTCAGCACGCCTGCTGCCGCAAGAAATCGCGTTCCGTAATCGCCTTCGGCGTGCGCGACATCCGAGCCTTGCGTTTCGAGCGCCTTCGCCGCGAAATAAAACGATCCCGTGCCGAGATCTGCGACATAGCCAAGCATTCCGAAGGCGTCCCCGCCTTCGGAACTAAAAACATTGCCGCGCATTCCAACACCAAGAAAAACCAATGCCCCCACCGTCAGAAAGCAGCCGAGCGCCCGTCCCCACATTTTTTGCAACGCATGACCCAGCCCCGGAACAAGCCACCCCGCTACTCCAATGGCAATCGCCAAAATTTCGTTCCCCTGCTGATGCGCAGGACTTGTTTCGACCGCCACTGGATCTGTTGTGGTGACCGTTGTCGTGTCCGTCGCTGTGTCTTCAGACATTTTTCTTCCTACGCCCTCATTGGCTTCGGCCGGCTCTGCCTAAGCCAGCAACGCCAAAATCTCTTTCTGGACCGCTCCGGTTACACGCGCTTCTTTTTCGCCGACGTACATGTTCACTTCGCTTCGGATGCCAAACTCAGGCAGATAGATTCCCGGCTCGATCGAGTTGCAAGTTTTCGGAATCAGATGCCGGACGTCGTGCGTTTCTAGCCCGTCCATGTTGACGCCGTTGCCATGCACCGATTGCCCGATGTTGTGGCCCGTGCGATGGAAAAAATATTTGCCGTAACCCGCCTTTTCGATCACTCTGCGCGCGGCCTTGTCAACTTGCCATCCCTGCAGGGGCTTTCCTGCGGCGACACTCGATTGAATCAGTTCAACCGCTTTATCCCGCGCTTCGCGCACAATTCCAAAAACCTTCGCCATTTTTTCCGGAACCTTCGCGCCGAGGTATCCGACCCAGGTTATGTCGTAGTAGACGCTACCCGCCGCCTTCGTTTTTCCCCAGACGTCCAAAAGCAGCAAATCTCCTTCGCGAATCGGCGAGGCCGTTTCCAGAGTAGGGCCATAGTGCGGGTCGCTTGCGTGCGGACCGACTGCTACGTCCGGGCCCTGTTCCAGCGCGATACCGGCCGCTTCAAATTCCTTCAGTATCCACAGCTTCAAATCGTACTCGGTAAAAGTCTTCTTCTCACGGACGTTTTTTGCGGCGAGTTGAAATGCCTCTCGCACCACGCGGTCAATCACCGCGCCTGCTGCCATGTGAGATTCCAGCTGCGCCGGGCTCCAGCACGCTTCGTATTTTTGCACCAGGTCAGCGGAGCTCAAAACTTTCACTCCGGCACTTCGAACAAGTTCAACCGTCCCAGCGTCCACCATCGCCACATAAGGGATGGCGTTCTTGGGTGAATACTGCATCGCGACATTTTTCGCGCGCCCCAGAAGTTTCCGGAGGTTCTTCCTCAGCTCTTCTTGCCCGGCGTAAAAAAGCGTCTCGCCCGGCAACGCTGCCAGCGATTCCGTCTCAATCTTGTGAACTAATTTGCGCGGCGTCCCCTTCGCGGGAATAAAGTAATACCAACGGCGCGTGCGCATCCCCGTAGGAAGCTGCAAAATCCCCTGCGCAATGGGATCACGTCCGCGAAAATCGTAAAAGAGCCAGCCGTCCAACTTCGCGGCTCGCAGGTCGCTCTGTATTCCGTTGATATCTGCGCTCATGTTCTGATGACGTCCAATCTATTCGCCGAGTTTCAGAAATGCGGGTGGTTACGCGTCGTGAACGAGCAGCCCCAGCACCTGCTGTTTCGTTACGCCGCGAATTTCGATGCGTTTTGTTCGGCTGCGCTCACCGCCAAGAATTCTAACAGCCGACTTGGGCGTTTTCAAAAGATGCGCGAGGAATTCAACCAGCGCCTCATTCGCCCGGTTTTCCACCGCCGGCGCTTGCAGACGGATTTTCAGCGCGCCGTCCATCACCCCAGCGATCTCGTCCTTACTCGCCCGCGGCTGCACGCGAACCGCAAACGAAACTGTACCAGCCGCAAGGTTCTCCGTGATTTCCGCAAACATCGCGCGCTCACCAGGCTCTTTCGTATTGCACGGGTGCCTTGATCTTCACATCGAGCGCCTTCGCCGCTCGCCGTGGCCAATAAGGGTCGCGCAGAAGCTCACGCGCAAGAAACACGAGGTCCGCTTGCTCGGTCGCCAGAATCGTTTCCGCTTGCACAGCCTCGCTGATCATTCCAACAGCGCCCGTCGCAATCCCGGCCTCCTTGCGAATCGCTTCCGCGAATCCCGTTTGATATCCCGGACCCAAAGGAATTTTCACTCCGGGCACAGCGCCTCCGCTCGAAACATCAATCAAATCGACGCCCAGCGGCTTCAAATGCCGCGCGAGTTCAATCGTCTGCGCTAAATCCCAGCCGCCCTCTTTCCAATCAGTCGCGGAAACACGAACAAAAAGCGGCAAGCACTGCGGCCATACTTCGCGAACCGTTCGAACTACTTGTTCCACAATGTGAACCCTGTTTTCAAATTTGCCGCCGTACCCATCCGTCCGAGCATTGGAGAGCGGCGACACAAATTGATGCAGCAAGTATCCGTGCGCGGCGTGAATTTCGATAACTTCAAAGCCAGCCGCCAGCGCGCGTTCCGCAGACTTCCGAAACGCCGCGACAATTTCTTCAATCTCGCTCACGGACAACTCGCGCGGCACCGTGTAGCCCGCGTCAAATGCCAACGCGCTCGGCCCAACCGGCTCCCACCCGCCGTCTTGGACGGTAACGGGCTTGCCTCCAGTCCAAGGCGGCGCCGTGCTTGCTTTTCTCCCCGCGTGTGCGATCTGCATTCCCGGAACCGCCCCGTGCGATCGAATAAACTCCGCGATAGGGCGCCAGGATTCAACGTGCGCGTCCGCGTAAATCCCAGTATCTGCCGACGAAATTCTTCCACGCTCTTCCACGGCGCTCGCCTCGGTAAATACCAGCCCCGCGCCTCCAATCGCCCTGCTGCCTAGATGTACGAGGTGCCACGCCTGCGGATGGCCGTCCTTCGCCGAATATTCGCACATCGGCGAAACCACGATCCGGTTCTTCAACTCGATCTCTCTTATTCGAAATGGACTAAATAACTTCATTCCCGTCTCCAGGGAAGATCATTGACCAACCCTCGCCGCATCGCGCGTTCCGAATAAAGCTGTTCCCACCCGCACCTCTGTCGCCCCTTCTTCAATCGCCACCTCAAAATCGTGCGACATTCCCATCGAGAGTACCGGCAGCGCGCGGCCAAGTTGCTCTGACAACTCGTCACGCAATTCCCTCAATCGCCTAAAATGCGGCCTCGCCTCTTCCGTATTCTCCGCGAAGGGTGGTATACACATGAGCCCGGCCAGTTCCAGCATAGGCAGAGCGGAAAGCTTCTCGGCCAACAATGGAAGATCTTTCACGTCGGCTCCGCTTTTGGCCTCTTCCTCCGCGATGTGTACTTCGATGAGCACACGAATCCTTTCGGTTACACCAGATTCGCTCCTTGCCCGGTCCAATCGCTGCGCCAACGCAAGATCATCCACGGAATCGATGCTATGAAAAAGCTTCGCCGCCCTATGTGCCTTATTGCTCTGCAAATGCCCAATGAGATGCCAGGTGGCGTTCAAATCCTGCAAACCGCCCTGCTTCCCCTCCCACTCCTGTACGCGGTTTTCTCCAAAATGCCGCAAGCCTGCTTCGTAAGCCTCGCGAATGGCCTCCGCCGGATGCGTCTTTGAAACTCCAATGAGGATGATTTCTCCAGCTCGCCGCCCCGCTCGCTGCGCGGCAGCAGAAATACGCTCTTGCACTCGCTTTAGGTTTTCTCGAATCGATGTCTGCGCCATGTTCAAATTTGAATCGTAGCATGCACAGCGTTGCAGCGTTGAGAGTCTGCGGTTAGACTGGCCTTCGCACATGACTCCACCGGGAAAACTCATTGCCATCGAGGGCATCGACGGCAGCGGCAAGCGTACCCAGGTCGAGCTGCTCGAAAAAGCCTTGAAGGCCAATGGCCACGCCGTCTATTCGACCGGTTTCCCCCAATACGATTCCTGGTTCGGAAAAATGGTCGGCCAATTCTTGAACGGCGATTTTGGCGCTCTCGAGACGGTTGACCCGCACTTTAGCGCGCTGCTCTACGCTGGCGATCGCTTCGAAGCCAAGTTCCGCCTGGAAACGGCCCTGAACCAAAGCAAGATCGTTCTTGCTGACCGCTACATCGGCTCGAATCTCGCCCACCAAACTGCCCGCGCCCCCGCCGCCGACCGCTCGGCGTTCATCTCGTGGATCGAGCATCTGGAATACAACATTTACAATTTGCCGCGAGAAACGCTGGTGCTCTATCTCCGAGTCCCGCCTCGCCAGGCCCAGCAGCTCGTGGCGCGCAAATCCGCCCGCAGCTATACCAAAGTGAAGCAAGATCTGCAGGAAGCCAGCCTTCGCCACCTTGAAGATGCAGCCGCGATGTACGATCAGCTCTCGCGCCGGCCAAACTGGGCTACCATTCCGTGTTTCGATGAAACTCGAGGCGCGATGCGCCCTCAAAAGCATATCGCCACGGAAATTCTCGCCGCTGTCTTGCAAGTTATTTCGCAGCCCGTTGCGAAGGAGGGCCGCTGACCCATGGGCTTCTCCGAATTCCTCGGCAATGAGCGAATCGTCGCCGCTCTGCGCGGCGCTCTGCGCAGCGAGCGTGTTCCCCATGCCCTGCTCTTCAGCGGCCCTCGCGGCCTCGGCAAGTACACGCTGGCGCGCATGTTTGCGCAAGCCGCCAATTGTGAACGCCTGAAAGATGACTTCTGCGGCGAATGTGAGACCTGCAAGCGCATCGCGTTACTTGCCGACCCTGAAAAGTTAATCGAACAAGGCCTCGCCGAACGCGGCGAAAGTGCCGACGCAGCCACCGTCGAACGTGTCCCCTTGATCCTTCAAACGCACCCGGACGTTTGGGCCCTTGTGCCCGACCCTGTTCGCTTGAAGAGTCCAGTCGCACGACCCATGCTCCGCATCGGTCAGCTCCGCGCCGTTCAGCGCGCCGCGTACTTCCAGCCTATGGGACGTCGCCGCGTCTTTATTCTGGATGGCGCCGAAACTATGCATTGGAACGTAGCCAACGTATTCTTGAAAATCCTCGAAGAACCTCCCGGCTCCGCCACACTCATTCTGACAGCGCCCTCACCTTACACGCTGCTCCCAACGATCGTCTCCCGATGCCTGCAATTTCACTTCGCGCCGCTATCAAAGCTCGACGTCGAAAACATTCTCAAAGAAAAAACCGATCGCAAGGCGCCTGAACTGAAGCTCGCCGCGCAACTCGCCGAAGGCAGCCCCGGACTAGCCATCGAAATGAATGTGGAAGAAACCGCCGACCGGCGCCGCAACGCGCTCCGTATCCTCGAACGCGCCGCGCAGGGCCAGGGCTTCGCTCAACTTTTCGCCGGCACGTCTGCTTTCGCGAAAGACCGCGAGTCGAGCTTTGAAGATCAGCTTGGCGTCTTCTACGGGCTACTCAACGATCTTCTGGAGCTCACTTCCGGAGTGAAACAACCAGCCTTGCGAAATCTCCCGTTGGCAAAAGAACTCGCTGCGCTCGCCAAGTCGGTTGATTCGCGGTGGGTTATGCGCGCCATCGCCGGTTTCGACGAACTCCATTCCGGTGCGCGCCGTAACCTGAATCGCCAGCTCGGTCTCGACGCTCTGGCAGCCTCTCTCGCACCAGAATCTTAACGTTTTCAACCCTCAACTCCCCTATTTGGCGCTCTTTTTCGTCCCAAACTTTTCTAATTCCGACTGTAACCCAGCGCCTTAGGCATGCATCTCACCCAATGAACTCACCCCACCGTTAGCTGCAAGGAGAAGTCATGGTTAACCGCAGGATGTTTCGGCCGGGATTTCCGGATGTGAAGGAGCAACAGCCACCGCAGAGAATCTCCCACAACGGCCCCGCGCCCAGCAAGAAGCCTGCTCCGCCGGAGACAACTCACGCCGAGAACTTCTATTGGGTCAAGCAGATGCAAAGCCATACCCAGATGGTCGTGGTTCTCGACAACGGCGAGTCGCTTCGCGGCACGGTCGAGTGGTACGATCGCGATTGCATCAAGCTCACGCGTCAGGGCAGCCCCAACCTGCTCATTTTCAAGCGCGTCATTAAGTACGTCCACAAAGATGGAGAAGAAGCCGCAGCCGGCGGGGACGAGTAGTTCCTTTAACTTTTTGGCTGCCCTTGTGGGTTTCAGCGTGGGCTAATCGAGTGGCCGCGGGCTGCCCCAAATGTGAGCAGCGCCTTGGCAGCCATTGCACCGTTCTCTTTGTAGATCTCGCATTCCGTTACGACAAAATTCCGGCCCGTTCTTAAAACGCGCCCTACGGCCTTGATGCGCCCACCCGGCACGGGCTCCAGAAAATTTATTTTCAGTTCCACCGTAGCGATCTCGGTGCCCTTGGGAACTGTCGTATACGCCGCGATCGCCGCCACAGTGTCCGCCACAGTAGCCAGAACTCCTCCATGGACCACTCCATGGAGCTGCTTGTGCCGCGGCTTTATCTTCATGGTGAAAACCACATGCCCCTTTTCTAAACTCTCCAACGAGAGGCCCAGCAGTGAGGTCGCTCCAGCGTCGTTCGTCCTACGGCGCAGCGCCGCTTCGTATTTCTTCAAGTCGTTGAACAATTCTGACTTCATCGAATCTTCATGCTCCTCTCAATAGGCCGAAAGCCCGCCATCCAGCGGAACCGCCGCGCCGGTTAACCAGCTCGACTCCTCCGAAGCCAAAAACACCGCCATTTCCGCCACATCTTCGGGACGCCCCATCCTCCCCAGCGGAATCTGCCCGATCCTCGCTTTGCGCAAAGCTTTCCCTTCTGCCGAAGCCGCGAAAAGTCCCTGCACCAACTCGGTCTCCACAATCGAGGGGCAAATGCAGTTCGACCGCACATTTTCATGCGCGTGGTCCAGCGCCATCGCCTTCGTCAACAGGGTCACTCCACCCTTTGAAGCGCAATATGCGGCACGATCCTTCATCGCCACCAAACCCAGCACCGAGCCGACATTCACAATCGCGCCCCCGGCCGCTTTGCGAAACTCCGGCAACGCGGCTTTACACATCAGGAATGGCCCCTTCAAATTGATCGTCAACAACTTATCCCACTGCTCCTCGCTAGTTCCCTCAATCGTGGCCACATGCAGAACCCCTGCGTTATTCACGAGCACATTCATCTTGCCGAATGCCTTCGCCGTTTCCCTCACCGCGCGCGCGGCATCCTTGGCCTTCGCCACATCACAGACAATCGCCAACCCTACGTTCCCCTGCTTTTCCAGTTCGTGCAGTGTCTCCTCCAGTTTCTCCTTCCGCCGTCCCGCGACGGCAACCTTTGCCCCCTCTCGCGCGAAAGCCAGAGCGATCGCCCGCCCAATCCCCGTTCCTCCGCCCGTAATCAGGGCCACCTTGCCCGCAAGTCGTGTCACGGTTTTGCCCCCTCCCGCGTCTAATGGAGTGCCATTGCAGCCAAATCTAGAGCCAGTTCATCTGATGTATGTTAAGGAATCTCTAAGCCCACGCAATGAAAGCGCTTTGCCGGTAGAATGCTGCCCTATCTGCCCGCGATTCACAACTGAGGACCACGGAGATCCTCATTTATGAAGATTGGTATCACCTGTTATCCCACCTACGGCGGTTCCGGCGTCGTCGCCACCGAGCTAGGACAAGAACTCGCCGCCCGCGGTCACGACATCCATTTCATCAGCTACGCCCCGCCCATCCGCATGAATCCCAACGACCCGCGCATCCATTTTCACGAGGTCGAGGTCGCTAGCTACCCGCTTTTCGATCACCCGCCTTACACGCTCGCTCTCGCCACCAAGATGCTCGAAGTTTTTGAGTCCGAATCCCTGGACCTCCTCCATGTCCATTACGCCATTCCTCACTCCGTAAGCGCGATGCTCGCGCGTTCCATGGCCGCCCCGCGTCGCCTGCCATTCATCACCACGCTTCACGGCACGGACATCACTCTCGTAGGCAGCAACCGGAGCTACCTTCCCATCACAAAATTTTCCATCGAGCAAAGCGACGGCGTCACCGCCATCTCCCAATATCTTCTAAATCAAACTCTCAAAGAGTTCGACATCAAGCGCTCCATCGAAGTCATTCCCAATTTTGTGAATTGCGATCTCTACACGCGCACCCCACAGCCCGCCCTCCGCGAACAATGGGCGCCCAACGGCGAACCCATCCTCATGCACCTCTCAAATTTCCGCCCCGTAAAACGCCTCACCGACGTCGTCGAAATCTTCGCCTTGGTCCGCGCCAAAATGCCCGCTAAACTAGTCCTGATCGGCGACGGCCCAGACCGCGGTGCCGCGGAATACCTGGTCCGCAAAAAACGCCTCCAGAAGGACGTAATTTTTACTGGGAAGCAAAACGGTGTCTACGAAAAGCTTTCCGTCGCCGATCTTTTCCTGATGCCTTCGCAACTCGAATCCTTCGGCCTGGCCGCTCTCGAAGCCATGGCCTGCGAAGTCCCGGTCATCGCCACCAACGTAGGCGGCGTCCCCGAAGTCGTCGAGCACGGTGTCGATGGCTATCTCGTCGAACCCGGCGACGTAAAAGAAGCCGCGCGCTATGCCATCGAAGTTCTCTCCCGCGCCGACCGCGGTCGCGAAATGGG
The DNA here is from genome assembly GCA_963833345.1 of uncultured Acidobacteriota bacterium. Taxonomy (GTDB): domain Bacteria; phylum Acidobacteriota; class Terriglobia; order Acidiferrales; family UBA7541; genus Acidiferrum. The sequence goes on from CAWHXI010000002.1 coordinate 1,912,684, forward strand.
CAAAATTGCTCGCCTCCACGCCAAGAAAAATTTCTGCGCCAACGACGTCATCCCCGCCTACGAAGCCTACTATCGCCGCGTCCTGGAACAATCCTCCGCCGCCCGCGCCTAGACGTCCCGCTCTCTCTTCTCCGTGTCCTCTGTGCCCTCTGTGTTAAAATCCCCGTTCAAATTCGTCGCCCACTGACCACCCATGCACCGCCGCGATTTCGTCCAACTGTCTCTTGCTTCGCTAGCGGCCTCTACCTTTCCGCTAACCGTGAAATCCGCCGAGACGGCCAAACTCCGCGAACTCGCCCACTCTAAAGGCCTTTTTTTCGGCACCGCCGTTTCCGATTCCCAACTCCACCGCCCCGACTTCACTCCTCTCCTCCTCGATCAATGCTCGATCCTAGTCGCCGAAAACCAAATGAAATGGCGCGCCACTCACCCCGAACAAGACCGCTTCGACTTCACCCAAGCCGATTTCTTCATGGACTTCGCCGAATCTCACCACATCCCCGCGCGCGGCCACAATCTCTGCTGGCACGAACACAATCCCCCCTGGCTGGATTCCGCCATCACTCCGCAAAATGCCGTCTCCCTTCTCACCACTCACATCCAAACGGTCGTTGGCCGCTACAGAGGCCGAATCCATTCCTGGGATGTTGTCAACGAAGCCATCAACCCGTCCCACCACAATCCCAACGGCATGGCCAATTCCCTCTGGCTGCAAAATATCGGCGAAGACTACGTCGAGTTCGCCTTCCGCACCGCCGCCAAAGCCGATCCATCCGCCATCCTCACCTACAACGACTACGACATCGAAACCGATTCCCTGAGCCAGCAAGCCAAACGCGAGGCCGTCCTGGCGATGTTGCAACGCCTCATCAAAAAAGGCGTCCCCATCCAGGCCCTCGGCGTGCAATCCCATCTGCGCACCAACGAAGGCGCACCCACCTGGACCGGCCTCAACAGATTTTTATTGGAAATTGAAAAACTCAGCTTGCAGGTTTTCGTCAGCGAACTCGACGTCGACGATTCCGCGATGCCCGCCGACATCCCCGAACGCGATCGCCAAGTCGCCGAACTCTATCGCAGTTTCCTCGAAAACATTCTTCGTCACAATTCGGTAAAAGCCGTCCTAACCTGGTGCCTCTCCGACCGCGACTCCTGGCTGCAAAACTTCCGCCCCCGCAAGGACGGTCTCCCCCAGCGTCCTCTCCCCTTCGATGCCCAACTCAACCCCAAAGCAGCCTTCTTCGCCGTACGCGACGCTCTCGCCTCCAAACCGCGTCATGCAGATGGTGGCCTTCAAAGCACACCCTTAAGGGGACCCGGGAAACGTGCGGAACTCCAGTCGTGCTCATCCATCCGCGCGCCTTCTTGACCTGTTACACTCGTAGCTGCTATCAACAGAAATGTAGCGGATAGAGGTCTATGTCTATAACGAGAAGAGGTTTTGTTCGTAACATCGCCGCTGGCGTGGCCGCGACTGCCGGCCTGCCTGTCATGGCCGATCTCGCTTTCAGCGAACTCATCCCCGGGTCCCGCGCCAGCGAACCCGGTGGCCCAATCATTCTCAGCCGCAACGAAAATGCCTACGGCCCCTCGCAAAAAGTCATCGCCTCGATGCAGGACTCCCTGCAATTTGCCAACCGCTACCCTGACCCCGCCGTCAGTGCCCTGCACGCTCGAATAGCGCAGTCCCACTCCATAAAGCCCGAACAACTGGTCCTCGGCTGTGGCTCCGGCGAAATCCTCAGCCTTTGTGCCTCGGCCTTTCTCGCACCAGGCAAAAAACTCATTACGGCGCTGCCAACCTTCGAGTCCATTGGCCGTTGCGCAAAAACTCTCGGCGCCGAAGTCGCCGAAATCCCACTCACCAGAACCTACTCTCATGATCTAGCCGCCGCCCTCGCGAAAGCCGACGCCTCCACCGGCCTCGTCTACATTTGCAATCCCAACAACCCCACGGCCAGCCTTACGCCTCGCAAAGATCTGGAAGCTTTCATCCGCAAGCTTCCCGCGTCCACAGCCGTCCTCATCGACGAGGCGTACCATCACTTCGTCGCCCCTACCGCGGACTACGCCTCCTTTATCGATAGTCCTATGGACGATGATCGAGTGATTGTCGCTCGAACTTTTTCAAAAGTTTATGGCCTCGCAGGAATTCGCGCAGGTTACGCTGTTGGCGCGCCCGAAAAAATCAAAGCTCTTGCGGCGCGCCGTCTTCCGGAAGGACTCAACGCCATCGGTGCTCGAGCCGCCCTCGTCGCTTACGACGATCTCGACTATGTCCGGCTGAGCATCAACCGCAACGCCGACGATCGCCAGGAATTCTTCAATCAGGCAAACGCCCGCATGGTGCGCGGCGTCGACTCGCACACGAATTTCGCGATGCTGAAGACGGGCCGATTGGCTGTGGACGTCATCGAACACTTCCGGAAAAACAACATCGCCATCGCGCGGCTATTTCCTTCTATGAACACCTATGTGCGTGTCTCGTTCGGCACGCCCGATCAAATGAAGGAATTCTGGCGCGTGTGGGACCTCATGCCGCCCGGAAAAATGGAAACGTAGGCTACTTCCTCATTTACGGGCGGGCCGTGCAGGGTGTGTTTGTAGAGGTTGGTTGAGCACGGGGCAAAAAAACAGTAAATCATTCGATCGCTATCCCTGATATGTAGCTAGCGGGCCCTGCTCGTAGAGGACTTGTCAGCAACCTTCGCGGCAAGTCCTCTCGCTTGGCCTTCAGACCGCCGGCGCGGATACCACGTTCGGCTTGCGCGCCACGCGATGCGCATTCTGCTTTCGAGCGTCCGCGTCGTTGTTGGCCACGCCCTGATGGGGGTGCGCAGCGATCTGCACTTTCGCTGGCTTCTTTGCAAGCGGCTTCGCCGCCGGGTAAGCGTCTTCGACCCCCGTATCCGTGAAAATCGCCGGGCTAACTTCCTGCGCTTTGCAGGAGGGCGTCCACCCGAGCAACATCGCCGCAACTCCGAGGGCCCCGATCCACAGCGTTTTGGGTAGCAGAACTTTGAAATAATTCATGGCGATTGTCCTTTCGTTCTTCGAGTTTGCTCGGCTGCTAACGCCCGTTGCCGACGGCGTTGAACGCCCTGCATCGTGCGACATTTTTCGCACACTCCCCTTTTCTTGCCAATGCACGCAACCTGGAGAAGGAATGAACAAAAGGTGAACGCTTAACCCACACATTCGATGGAGGATCGCCGACAATTTGGGTGGACATCGGACTCGTCAGGACAAAACATCGATGGCCACTAGCGTGATGTCGTCCTTCTGCTCGGTCGATGCAGGTTGCCACTTGTGAATCTCAGCGAGTAATTGCTCCAAAAACTCAGAGGGTGCCCGTAGCCGGTTGTCGCGAACGACTTGCTCGAGCCTGTGCTCCCCGAACGCTTCCCCGCCGCCATTCTCCGGCTCACTCATGCCGTCGGTATAAAGCAGGAATCGGTCACCCGCCTGGATCTCCATCTCGCAGACGGGATACTCGGCATCCGGTAGCACTCCCAGCAGCAGCCCGTTGCTTTCGATGCGCTCCAGCTTGCCTCCGCGCCAACGCTGCAGTGGCGGATGCCCGGCCGCCGAATAAAGCGCTCTGCGCTTCTCCGTATCGATCCACAGATACGCCGCCGAGACCAGTTGCGCCCGCAGCTGTGACGACAGTATGCGGTTCAGCCCACTCATCACCTCGCGCGGATCGTGGGCGCACGGCGCAAGCGATTGAATCGCCACCTTGATCATCGACGCGATCAGCGCGGCCGGCACTCCATGTCCCGTGACGTCTGCCACCAGAAATCCAGTCCGGTTCTCATCGACAGCAATGAAGTCATAGAAATCGCCAGCGACGGCCGTCATCGGATGATAAACCGCCGCAACCAGAAGATTTTTCACTTCGGGATTCTTGCCGGGAAGAATCGAGGCTTGAATCTCCTGCGCAATCACCAGCTCGCTCTCAATCGAGTGCAGACGCCGTTCTCCCGCCAATGCCATTTGCACGCCTACATACCCAAACGAGAAGAGCAGAGCGGCAAGCCCCAGCGAGCCTGTTATCCGGTACACCGGGTAGTGAAAAAGCCGCGCCAGGTTGAAATACAGCGCATCCGTGGCAAAAACAAGCGTGCCAACAACCATGACGGCGCGGTTCGGAAGAATCAGGTACTTGCGCGAGAGTCCGGGCACCGCAAGGATGACTACAAAAATGATGAGGGCCACAGCGGCAATGAAATGGACGTAAGGGAGCAACTTTTCGAGGGATCCTGTAACCACGAAAAATCCGATTCCCGCGATCCCGAAGGCCAGACCCAATCCGATGACTGTCTTCAGAAACACCCGCATTTTTCCGGCGCTTAATTCCAGCCACGCAAGCGAAACAATAACCAAAAACAAATAGTCGATTGCCATCGTCAGGAGAGGCACACCGCTTCGCACCTGGTGTGGCAGTGCCGCCACCACGCTCGGCGCATCAGCCAAGAGCAGCACCCCGTACATCGCACTCCATATTCCCAGCCACGCAAAGAGGCGCACTCCGCTCTGACGGCGGACCGCCGCAAAGGCACACGCAGCCGCACAGGCCACCAGCCCGATGAACACAAAAATCGTTCCGGACATGATGGCAACGACTTCGCTTCGCAGGATTGTCAAAACTTGACCTTTCAATCGCGCACCTCTAAAGCATAAAGCACCGCCAGCATACCTGTCGTTACCGGACGCAGAAGGCGAGCTTCCAACTACTACGCTAATCGGGCGCTATCGGATTCGCGGTGAACCCTGTTAGTTCTAACAGTTTCCAATTCACCAGGCACATCCTATGCTGTCGTGCAGGCTTCATCCTGGGCGATCTCTTGCCCTACTGCACCGTGGCCAACGAATCGGAGAACAATAAATGCTAAGGTATCGCGCCAGTCGCGCGAGCGCATTGATCTGGGTACTGACGTTTTGCGCTCTGGCTATATTGCCCGTTGCATATGGCGCGGCCGCGAAACTCATAGTGAGCTGGAAAAATCCCACCTATTGTGGGCCGAAGCCTCGTCGTGTTCTCGTAATCGGTATGAGCGGCAACCCAGAAGTCCGTGCGGATTTCGAAGATGATCTTTCGGCTGCCATCAAAGGTGACGGCCTTGAAGCGGTTCCCGGTAACACCATTTTTTTCAGACCGCACTCCGGCGAACTCGACCGTGACTATTTGGAAGGCCAAATCCGCGACTTCAAGATCGACGCCGTCCTCGTTTCGCGGCTCGTCAAAGTCGACAAAACGATTACCAACATCCCCGGCTATAGCTATGCAGTTCCCTATGCCTACTACCGCTCGTTCTACGGGTATTACGGCACGGTCTACCGACAAGTCTATTCTCCCGGCTACTTGCGTGAAGACACGGCTGTTCGCGTAGAAACCAATTTCTATTCTGCGACCCCGCCAAACGAAGAGCTCATCTGGACCGGCACGAGCGATTCGTTCAATCCCAAGTCGGCGCAAAAAGCAATCGACGGTGTCGTCAAATTGATTGTGAAGGAGTTGAAGAAGCAAGGCTTTCTGTAGGAGATCGCTTAGACGACGGCCCTGTCCTCGCGACTAAGTTTCTAGGGCGCATCTGTCCTTTGTTGCTTTTTAACTGTCAACTGTTGACTGTTGAAAGGCATTAGTCTTTGATGATTCGCAATTCGTCCTTGAACGCTCCCAATTCGCTGTGGAATCGGTGCTTGCTTTCATCGACCTCAAGCCGATTCTTGAGGATCAGTTTTGCTTCCTCGGCAGCAGCACACAATTCCGGATGCTCATCGACATCGCTTAGGGCCAAAGCAGCACTGGCCAGGCGCCATACGCAGTTTTCCAATTCGGTGAGCCGCTTCACGACCTCGGGCGCGGAGATCTGCGCCTTGACGTAAGTATCGAGCGCGACTTCGCCTTCGATCTTCTCAACGTATTCGCTGATGGTGGTTTCGCCGTCGTTTACGGGATGGACGACCTGCGGAACGATGCCGGCAAGTGGATTGGGATTCGGCATGAGACAGAGTATAAATCGAAAATCCGTCCAGTGGAATGTCTGGCGGAGAGCATGGCGGAGCGCGCTCCAGTTATCCTCGACGTTGCCAACGAGCATCTTGGAATGGCCATCGTTCAGGCCCGTAGCAAGAAGCCAAAGAAAGGCGTTTCCGAGCGAAAACCACTTGTATAGTTACGGCTGCGTTGATTGGGCACCAGCTTTATTCTTGCCCGACCAGTGTCTAGACGGAAACAATGAGGTCTGCTGGGAATAACCGCCATAGTATGCTCATGGGAACGATGAGGCTCACGAGACAAGTATGGCTGATCAGTGTGATCCTGCTTAGTTGTTCTCACCCCTGTTGCGCCATCTACGGGCCATCACTGGCAAGGGCAGATGCATCTGTCGCACTGCGCGCATGTCAGGAAGCAAACTTTGCGCAGGGTCAGGAGATCACGAAGGCATTGCAGAGCGGAAATTCTGCGCAAGTCCTTGGGGTTCTTGGCGACGCGCTACGCGAATGGCGGGCTACTCCATCGGCGTCCACCCGCTACACTGGCAGGGCTTTTTGCATCCACGAGCTTGTGCCGAGTCATCTTCCACCAAGCCTAGACCACACGAAAACGCTATCGCCCACACCTGAAGTGCGCCGCTTTCAGGACCTCGGAGTCACATATTTCTTCTACGACCCCGACGCTGAATGGGTCCTGCGCGATAATCCCGTCGATCTCAATCAACTCGCCACTCAACATCTGGATTCTCCTTGGGGCCGCCAAGCCTTCTTAATGATGACGCGGTTTGACTGATTATGAAGATTAAAGTCTTGTCAAAGAACCATTCTAAGTATTTTGGGTCCGTCGCGATTGCGAGAGCATACCCGATGTCGGTCCAACCTCGATGAATTAGGCGGGTGGCCGTGCCCTGACATCGGGCGCCGTACTTCGCGATTTGTTCTTGCGGGCGTAGGCGGGTAGAGATAGGAATGGCGTTATACTCCGCAGAGGAGTCCTAATGAAAAAGTTCAGTCTTCTGATGCTGACGCTGTTGGTCGCGACTACATCTCTGGCAAAGACGCGCGATTGGAAACCAGCGAAGATAGAAGCTGCTTCGGAAACCGATGTTTCGTGGAAACTGTTTGGCGAAAAAAACACCATCCACTACACGATTGAGACCGAGGACATGGTTTATTTTGCCGACTATACCTACACACCGGGCCCGCACAACGATAGCCACGCACGCGATATTCCGGTAAATGAGGTAACCAAAATCGCTATCGAGGGGAAACACGCGTACGTTCTCGACGTCAACGGCAAAGAAGTGAAGCTGCATATCGTTAGGAAGACTAGAAAGTAGCATGGTCCGCGTTCCTGCCGAATGCCGCGCCTTTCGGTTTCAAGGGCGCGGGTTTGACCTATGAAGCCATGCTACACTCCTCGTATGAAGCCCATTCTCTGGTCGCTTGTTTTTGCATTGGCGATGGTAGCTTCGGCCTTCTTGTTCAAAGGCAATCCAGCTCTCTACTGGATTGAAGCGGGCCTCACGATAGCAGCACTCACCTTCGTTATACTGAAGTCCCCGCGTCCTGTCGCCCCGCGCTAGGACTGGATTCACTCATTGACGATCCCGCGAGTATCACGGTATAATCGTGGCGTTGGTTAGTGAGCCTCGCTTCCCGCGAGGCCTTTTTTATTTCCAATTCAACTCTGTGGAGTTACCCATGTCCTCTCTTCGCCGACAGGATCAGGCGCCAATGTGTCTTTCCAGTTTCAAAGGTGGCCTCCGCTGTTGTACTCACCTGCTATTTCCCCCGATCGCGACTCGGAAAGTATCTGTCGCGCGGCATTGACCATATAGGCAGAAAGCTACTCAAGAGAGAGGAAAGATCACATGGGAATCCTTGGGTCCGCAATGCCTGCAATTGTCATCTGCACGAGAGACCGTCTCCGCGCCACCGCGTTCTATCGTGACACCCTGGGGCTGACACTGGCCTACGAGGACAACTTCGCCGCCGTCTTCAACATCGGTGGAGTTACGTTACGCGTCTCCTCAGTTGCCGATTTCACTCCGCACGAGCACACCATCCTCGGCTTCCACGTTCCGGACGTGGCCGCTACCGTCGGGGCCCTGCACGAAAAGGGTGTAGCCTTCAACCGCTACCCTCGCCTCACTCAGGACGAACAAGGCATCTGGACCGCCCCAGGAGGAACTACAAAGGTGGCATGGATGAAAGACCCCGATGGCAATGTGCTAAGCGTGACCAACGCCTGAAACAAGCGTGCCGAAGTGGGCTAAGCGGAGGCCCTCCTGCCTCGTTTTCGGGAACACTTGTAAGTCCTCTAAAATCAACACTTGCAAAGTTATATAAAAACAAGGGACTTTAACTACCTTTAGAATCAATGTTTATGAAAAACTCAGGGGGCCGGTTTAGGGTAACCAAACATCCGACGAAGGAAAGTCTATCCCGAGAAGCATGGCGACGAGGGATCTCCCTAAGTAGCACAGACTTCAGTCTGTGCGGCTTTCAACTCAGGACGCCTTGCTCCGACCTCAGCTGACTCCACCCAACCAACCCGCAAACCACAAAACCAACCGCATTGAGCACTCCATGAAATTCCGCCATCTGCCGAATATTCACAAACGCCTGCAAGGGATACTCACCAATTGCCCAAACCGCCGCCAGAATCATCCCTGCTGCCACTGACGCGCTCGCAACAAACAACAGCCAGCGCCCCCCGCCGTTCTTCGACGTCATGCCAACACGCACCATGCCGCCCGCAAGCCCTAGTTGGCCCAAAGCAATCATCAGCGCCGCAACCAACTTCACCTTCGGCCCAAGCAAAAACGCCAACCCCAAAACCCCGGGCCCCAGAACAACGGCCAGCAAAGCCGCGCGGAGAATGCGACGCCCGGGGCGCCCAGCGAAGGCCTCATCTACCAATCCGGCAAGGATTGCAGACGCAAAACCGGCAAAATGAAAGTGCACCGCAGTGAGCAAAACGATTGGTTCGCGAAACGCCAGAAGTTGCAGACCCGCCCGTGATGCGACCAGCCAAATTCCCGCGACGAGCAAATATCCTTCGCCCGAAGCAAAACAAAACTGCGTGAAGGAGTTCGTTCCGGCAATCACGAAACGGCGCAAGCCATCGCCCGCAAACCCGGCGCACACTAGGACCCAGGTACTCGCGAACCAGGCCGCCGCGGTTCGGTTGTCGAGGAAAAATGAAACAGAGGTCAGCGAGGCCGCTGCGATCAGCACCCAATCTCGCACGACGTTGTTCTTCGAAGCTTCCGCGCCGCGCACCAGATCCGCGCCAAGCGGGACCACAATCCACGGACCTAGCAGAAAGAGCACTTCAATGATGCCGAGGCGAGCGTGAGATGCGAAACAGGCCAGCGCTAGAGCGAGCCAAATACCACTGCCAATCAGGATGGGCAGACGAAGAACACCACGAACTCTGGATGACTGGCTCATGGCGGAGCCTTAGGAGCGCGGCAGCAACGCTGCCGCCCCGTACGCCGCGGTCAGAAAGATCGCAGCTGCAGTAAACGCAACGTCACCAAGCCGGTTCGTGCGCCGTAAGGAAGCATCGTAATAAAGAAGCTGTACCGGCGCGCGAAACAGCCAGAAAACGGCAATGCCCGCGGCCAAAAATCGACCGAGCCCGTGCCCGCTCGCCATCTCCGGCGCAAATCCAAGCGTCAACGCCGCAAACAACAGCAACACGCCGACGATGTATACGGAATGCACCTCGAAAACCTGCCGAATGATCGGCGCCACGCGTTCCAAGTTTTCTCGATATTTCAATTTTCGCGGCAGGAAAAAATTTGCGGAAGCAATTGCGATTTGCACGAAACCCGCTAACCACAGGAGCAGAGGCAGGGCGTTCATTGTGGTCTCCTATCGAGCGCTAAGCTCGTTTCGTGTATCGAAAGTTACGCTCGCTTTGTCACTCCAGGAACCGGACAGCTCACCGCGGCACAACTCCGATGCATCGCGATCGAGCGATACCAAGTCCTCAGCGCCTCCATCCCCCCCGGTACTCGGCTGAACCACACCAGCGGCCGCACCCACCAGATTTCGCTTGCCAAAGCCACCGCTGCATCCGCTCCCCCAAACTGCCGCCCATCTGAAAGCAAAAGCCGTATCTCGCGGAGCAACTCTTCGCGCGTCATTCCGAGCAAAGCTCCGACTCGCGCATCCTGCAAAGGCGCCACCGCCAATCCGCGCCGCTCCAAAATCGGCGCCAACCACCGCGCAATTCGCGTGCAAAACGCGCACTCCGCATCGAAGAACAACCATCCTCGCGCGTGCCGCCCCTTCCCGTCCGTAAACTCCGATGTCAGCGAAATCATTTTTGTGAGACAGACATTCCTGTCTGTCTTCCTTCTTTCTTTTGGGCCTGCAGGAGCAACATCGTGGCCGCGCCAGACGCCGCGAGCACCGAATAGTCGAGCGGAGCCTTGACGCCGAGTGCTACAGACATCGCCAGCGCGAACAGACAAAGCAAGCCTGCGCTCAACGCAGCGACCTCGCGCTTCCACAGTCCTAGGATCAACAAAACTCCGAGACTACTTTCCGCTATCGTGACGACTACGGCTAGGATCGGCGCAATTCGCTGTGGCAGAAAGAAGTTCAGCACTGCCGTGTACTTGACGAAATTGCTCCAGTTTCCCCAGGCCGCTTTGGGTGAACCCGGAGGTCCCCACAACCCGAATCTATCCGCGACCGAAGAAAGAAACCCGGCAGCAAGGGCAAGCCGCACGCAAGGCACGAGCAGCCACTCTGCCGCTCCCGTTTTCTCTCGCGTGAGTTTGCCATCGTTAGTGAATGCCGTTGCTTGCATAGTCTTTTCCACTGTCCGCATATGCGAAGCCCATCCTCAACCGTTGACCGCCTTCTTCCCCAGCAAAGTAAAGACCTTGCCTCGCAACTTCCCCACTCCCTTGAGCGCCGCTGTCGGCATTCGCAACACTTCGTCAAACAGCCCTGTCATCACCGTCAAGAATTCCAGCATGCTTTCCATCCGCTCGCGCGCATACGGATCGCCTTGCGCATTCGCCTTAGACTCCGCCACACACTCCGCAAGCACCCGCAACGTCGGATCAATCTCCCGCCGCTTCCGCTCCTCGGAGACAATCCGGAAAATCTCCCAGACATCCTTGAGGGACTCGAAATGATCGCGCCGGTCGCCCAAGACATGCACCACGCGCACAATCCCCCACCCCTGCAGCTCACGCAAACAAGTGCTAACGTTCGACCGCGCCACCGCTAGGGTGGTAGAGATCTCGTCGGCCGGCACCGGCACCGGCGAAAGGAACAGCAGCGCGTGTACTTGCGCCACGGTGCGGTTAATGCCCCACCGGGTGCCCATCTCACCCCAGTGCAAGATGAATTTCTGAGCTACGGGCGAAAGCGTTGCTTTTGCAGTGTCTGTCATTTCTGTTATTTCTCTCTGTACTGAAGTTACCGTAAAGACGGCTATTTGTCAAGCCCTTTTTTCGCTGCCTTCCGCGCGATTTTCGTAGGCAAAGGTCGAGGAGCGGCTCCGCACACCTGGCCCTTTTCCGCCCTTTCCTGCCATTTACACGCGCATTTCACTTTGTCAAAGTATGGCAAGCGAGGATGTTGTGCCCTTGAGCTTTGCAACAACGCACCGCCGAAAGGTCGCTATCGCGGCCCACGGAGCGCTAGCCGCTCTGGTGTGTGTATTAAGCCCTCTCGCGGCCCGTCAAACGCAAGCTCGTGCCAACTCTACCGACGATTCGGCTATTTCCTCTGTATGTCCAGTCGTCTACCCCGACGATCAATCACCAGCCGCGCGCGGCTACCACTACACGTTCTTCGGCAACGCCTTCTTCATCAATGACGAAGGCTATCTCCTGACGGTCGCGCACGTCCTCGAGACTTTTCGAGACGGCGGCCAACCGTACATCCTCGTGAACCGCCCGAACTCGCCGCCCAAGCTCTTGCAAGTCACCGTGGTCGCCAAAGATCTACAGCACGACGTTGCTATCCTGCGCGCCACGCCAAATCCTTTCGCGGGCAAATACCAAGTCGCCTTCCTGCCTCTGGCCTCCGAGCCAGCCATTAAAGGACAATCTGTCCTTGCGCTTTCGCTGCACCCCCAAAGGTTGCAGAATGCGTATAGCTTCGATTCGACACGCGAGGATTCATCACCGGGCACAGTTCTGAGTTACGAGTCCACGCAGCTGGAAAAGTCCGCCTCCGCGGTTGACGTTTTTCTTCTCAGCCATCCGGTTGTGAAAGGCCAGAGCGGGTCTCCCGTCCTGGCAGTCGACTCTAACGCGGTTGTCGGGCTGGTCGAAGGGCTTTGGCTGCGCGGTACGCCTGTGTCCATCGCCAAATCTTCCGCGCAGACTGGCCCCACCCCTGGAGCCGCCATCCCCATCGGATACGCAATCTCACTCCTAAAAGAACACAATGTCTCATGGCGGGGAGTTAAGAACGACAGTGGGCGATCTAAGGAATGACGACAAGTCTGCGGCTGCGTTCGGTGCGCGCCCAGGCTTGCTCGATGTCGGCAAGCGGAACTTGCTCCGTTTCGATGCGTAATGTGCCTGCAGCTCCCCACGCCAGGACTTGCTGCATCGCGGCGACGAGAACGTCGCTGGAAGGGATTCCGGCGGTTCCGAGGATCGTGAGCGCGGTGCTTCGCAGCACAGCTGCAGGAAGCGAGATGGTCGGCCCCGCGCTTTCTCCTACTTGCAGCAAGCGAGTCTCAGGATTTACGGCGGCAAACTCTGAGCGGGTGATCGCCGCAAGCAACACTTCCGTTGGCCGTCCCCAGACGTAGTCAATGATTACGTTGAGTCCGGTCCCGCCGGCTTCGCGTGCAAATTGTTTCTTCAAATCTTCATCGGCCTGATTGAGTTGAATCGTTGCATCCAGGCCCAGGCCGCGGAGTTTTTCGAGCGCTTCCGGATTGCGTCCCGCGCCAATCACGCGTCCAGCCCCGAGCAATTTTGCGATTTGAACGGCGATTGTTCCGGTGACTCCTGTGGCGCCCAAGATCAGAACAGTCTCGCCTTTCGCAACCTTCACGCGGCTGTTTAGAGAAAGCAGGGCCGAGACACCAGGATTTGGGAGGGCGGCCGCTGTAGCGTCGTCCATTTCCTTAGGCACAGGAAAACAAAACCCTGCAGGAACGACGGTGCGCTCTGCCATCGCGCCATACGGCCGGCGCGGGCCACCAAAGAATACTCGAGTTCCATCCGCAAGTTCGCCAACGCCGTCGGCCCCGCAAACCACCGGAAGCTCGCGCGGACTTGCGTAATGCGATCCGGCAGCGAGTTGCTTATCAATCGGTTTTAGCGACGCGGCCCGTACGCGCACAATCGCTTCGCCTGTCCCCGCCGTCGGCTCGACAAATTCTTCACAGCGCGGAGGTTTGCCTAGCTTGTGTAGTACGGCAGCTTTCATGATGGTTCTCGCTTTTTGTCGCAGATCGCTCGTGTTCGGATATATTTCAGCGCCGACGTGCACTGCGATTTGCATCGTAGTATGCCATTGTTCGGGATTGGGAGTTGATCAGCACACGCGGGCGACGACGGGCACAGCAGTGCTGTGCCCCTACAAGGGACTTGGCGCGCGACGGTTGCTGGTGGAGAGTCCGTTGCCGGAATCAAGGCTTTGTGTTGTCATATCACTCTTCGTAAACCGGGGAACCACCATGACGCCTAACGATTTTCGCAAGCTGGCTTTGAGCTTTCCGGAAACTGAGGAGCGCGCGCACATGAACCATCCCGACTTTCGCGTGGCCGGCAAGATCTTCGCCACACTCGGCTACCCGGACACTGACCGGGCCATGGTGAAGGTCGCTCCTGTCGAGCAGGAGATGCTTGTGCGCGCCGAACCAGCGGTATTCTCTCCAGAAACAGGGGCTTGGGGACGCAAGGGCTGCACGCGCGTCAGTCTTAAAGCCGCCAAAATAACTACAATTCGTCGCGCTTTGGCCGCGGCCTGGCAGCTCGCTGCCCCTGAGAGCCTTTCCCAGCGATTTCCTACGGCGGCGGCGGCGGCGGCAGCTTCGGGGGAAGCACCGAAAAACAGGGTGGCATATACATTTCGAAAAAAATCCAGCAGCTCGTCAAAACTCAAGGGCCAGCGTCACAAACCCCGCTGATTCCTGAATTGCGATGTCGATTTCCGAGTAGCCTGTTCGTCTAACCTGCAGGAGGCAACAACAATGCAATATCTGCTGCTCATTTATCACTCGGAGGTGGAGTGGAACAAGATGACTCCTGCGGACATGGGCGCCATGCACCAGGATTACTTGAAGTTCACGCAGGAAATTAAAGATAGCGGGCACTACATTGGCGGCAATCCACTGAAGCCATCGTCCACGGCGACTACTGTGCGTGTGCGCGACGCGGAGCGAGTCGTTACCGACGGCCCGTTCGCGGAAACGAAGGAACAACTTGGCGGGTATTACCTGGTGGAAGCGAAGGACTTGGACGAGGCGCTGGGTATTGCGGCGCGGATACCTGGGGCGCGGCGCGGATCGATCGAGGTTCGGCCCATCGCTGCCATGAACCAAGTTGCTCAGGCCTAGGGAGTGGGCTGGCCGATGATAAGCGGCACGGCTTATTTCGGCTATATGGCCGCGCTGCTGGTTGGCGTTGACAATCTCTATGGCACAGGGTGAGATAAATCCTCACCCTCATGGATTTAGAAAAACTACATCGCGAAGAGTCCGGGCGCATCCTCTCTACGCTGATTGGCCTCCTCGGCGATTTTGATCTCGCCGAGGAGATGCTGCAGGAAGCATATGCAACCGCGCTGCAGAAGTGGCCTGCGGATGGTGTGCCGGCAAACCCTCGCGCATGGCTGATCAGCACGGCGCGCAACCGGGCGATTGACCGGTTGCGGCGGGAGCGGCGGTTCGATACGAAGCGCGATGAGATTGCGCGCTACACGGAATCGACCGTCCAACCGGATACTGATGCGACAGACGAAATGTTTCCCGATGACCGTTTACGGCTGATTTTTACTTGTTGCCACCCGGCGCTTCCCACGGAGGCGCAAGTCGCACTGACGCTGCAAACGGTGTGCGGAGTGACGACCGAGGAAATTTCGCGAGCATTTCTGGTGCCGCTGGCAACGATGGCGCAGCGGCTGGTGCGCGCGAAAAAGAAAATCCGAGACGCCGGCATTCCCTATCGAGTCCCCTCGCAAGAAAACTTGCGGGATCGACTCGAGGCCGTGTTGCTGGTGGTCTACTTGATTTTCAACGAAGGGTATCTGGCGAGCAGTGGGGATGCGCTGATCCGGCGGGAGCTTTGCGCGGAGGCGATTCGGCTCGGGCGGGTTCTCTGCCAGCTCCTGCCGCAACAACCGGAGGCGCAAGCGTTGCTGGCATTGATGCTGCTGCACGACTCACGGCGGGATGCGCGCGTCAGCTCCGACGGTGAGCTTGTGCTGCTGGAGGAGCAGGATCGCAATCTTTGGCATCGGGAGCAAATCAAAGAAGGCACCGGCCTTACGGAATCGGCGCTCCGCAGCGGAGCGGCCGGCGCTTACGCGGTGCAGGCGTCCATCGCTGCGCTGCACGCTAATGCCAAGACACCGAAGGATACCGATTGGCCGCAAATCGCGGGACTGTATGACATCTTGTTGCGGGACAATCCCTCACCGGTCATCGAAGTGAACCGAGCTGTTGCGGTGGGGATGGGCCGGTCTCTGGAAGAAGGGCTGGCGCTGCTCGACGATCTCGAAGAACGCGGGGCACTCGCCGAATTCCATCTTCTGCCGGTCGCACGAGCCGACCTGCTTCGCCGGCTCGGAAGAACAACAGAAGCGGCCGAGGCTTATCGGCGAGCCATCACGCTTGCTACCAACGATGTGGAACGGCGTTTTCTGCGCCGCAGGCTCGCCAAGATTGATTCGTAGTGTTGCAGGCGTTTGAGTGCACTTTAAGCATAGCCACGATCATCCACGGTACGATGAAAGTCTATAACGTTGTGTCACCCACTAAGCAGCTCCGCGGCCCCGCCGAAGGGGTGGTTGGCGGCTATGTCAGACAAGCATCTCAGCAAAGCCATAGGGGCAATGCATGCGGGCATTGATAAGCGCTGCTCTGTTGCGTCACTAGCTCGCGAAGCACGCATGTCGAGGTCTGCGTTTGCCTTAAAATTTGGGACCGTTTTGGGGCAGACTCCTCTCGAATACCTTACCCGGCGGATGTACAAAGCAGGGTCCATGATTCGCTCGAACAACACGTCATTCTCTGAGGTGGCGTCAGCCATTGGATACGGATCGGAAAGTTCTTTCAGTCGCGTGTTTAGGCGAGAGATGGGAGTAGCTCCCAGGGAATATCGATGCAAATGCGCGATTCTGCAATCGTCCATAGGAGAATGATCGAGTGCGTTTTGAGTGGCGGGATGGCGACGCGGACGACGTGGGAATCGTGGATTATCAGTGAGAGGAAACATGACGAAACCAGAGCCAATTCATCCTGGGGAGATCCTTCGCGAGGAGTTTGTGGTCCCGTTCGGATTGAACGCTAATAAGCTGGCGTTGGCGCTACGAGTGCCACTCCGACCGTGTATAGAATCGTGAAGGAGGAGCGTGGCATTTCTTCGCAGATGGCCCTGCGACTGGCGCGATACTCTGGAACGATATCTGAGTCTTGGATAAATCTGCAGGCGCACTATGCTCTGTCCATTTCCAGGCGGCATGTGGAGGAGAAGATTAAGCGCGACGTTCGGCCGATGGCAGAAGTGAAGTAGAAACGCCCTCTTGCGAAGCGAAAGCGCCAGCTGGGCCGGCGCACTCCATGGATGAAAATCAGAGAAGTGGGTGGTGTGGGTGCGGCAAATAGGGCGATAATGTGCGGCCGTGCGCATCGAGGTATGGCGTAATCTCTATAACGACGCACGAGGAGAACTCACGATGAAGGTACGGATTTCGTACTATGCACCGGCGCTGCTGGTTGTTTTGTTTCTTGCTGGCGGGGCGGAGTGGGTTTTTGGACAGCAACCTGCGAGCAGCGGGCCTACGAGCGTCGACATGACGGTGGCGAAGCCGGAGAAACTGTGGGATTTTCTTCGGAGCGGCTGGAGAGGCTGCACGCGCTGATGCAGGGGGTGGTGGATACGAAGCAGCTGCCGGGGGCGGTGACCCTGCTGGCGCGGCACGGCAAGGTCGTTGACTATCGGACGTACGGAATGCGGGATGCGGCCAGCGGCGCGCCGATGACGCGCGACACGATCTTTCGCGCGTTCTCGATGACCAAGCCGGTGACCGGTGTGGCCATTATGCTGCTTTACGAGCAGGGGAAGTGGCTGCCGTCGGATCCGATTGCGAAATACATTCCGGAGTTCGCGCATTTGAAAGTGTGCAAAGGGGTGGACGCGGCGGGAAACATGATTCTAGAGGAGCCAATTCATGCGCCAACCATGCAGGAGTTGCTGACGCACACAGCGGGATTTGTCTATGGGTTTTTCGGTAACACGCCAGTAGACAAGGAATATCAGCGAGTGGGAGTGATGCAGTCGAAGACGCTGCGGGAGTTTATTGAGAAGCTGGCGAAGATTCCTTTGGCCTACCAACCGGGGACGAAGTGGGTGTACAGCGCTTCGATGGACATTCAGGGTTACATCGTGGAAAAGCTGTCGGGGCAAACGTTGCCGGATTTCATGCAGGAACACATTTTTAAGCCGCTTGGTATGAAAGACAGCGGCTTTTTTGTGCCAGCCGACAAGAGAGGACGATTTGTAACGATCTACCGCAGCAATGAAAAAGGCGAAGTGGTGCCGGCGCCAGGGTTCGGCGGCGACTACGCGGAGCAGCCGGGAATGCCGTCGGGAGGCGACGGGATGGTGACGACGGCGGAAGATTACTTTCGGTTTGCGGAGATGCTGGCCGGCGGAGGCGAACTGAACGGGGTGCGGATTCTGTCGCCGGCATCGGTGCAATTGCTGAGCACGAACCATCTGGCGCCGAATCTTTTGACGGGGGAGTTTGGGATTGGCGCGCAAGTGATGCGGCCTGGTTTGGGATATGGGTACGATTGCGCCGTCGAGTACGACCCTTTGGAGGCCAATCTGCCCGATGGGCGCGGTACCTTTTTTTGGGATGGGGCTGCGGGCACGTGGTTCTGGATCGACCCGACAAACGATCTCGTTTTTGTCGGGATGGTTCAGCGTGTGCTGGGACCCGACAGCCCAGCTGTGGAGTATCAGAGCCGGCCGGTGGTTTACCAGGCGCTGGTGAATCCGAAGAAATGAGGAAGTAAGGAAGTAATGAGGTAAGGACGTAAGGAAGAAGCGGCCACAGATACCGCGCACGCTTCAAAATTTCTTTCTAAATTTTTTGCGAAGAATGGCGCGCCCGGAGAGACTCGAACTCCCGACCCTCTGGTTCGAAGCCATGGGAATGGCTCATACCCTCTGGTTAACGGACGTTTCAAAAACCTTAAAAACACTTTCCTTATCAATGATTTAGGGTAGAATCTCGGGGTTTGTTTCCCGACCACAGGGACGGTTCACCTATCCTGTTTACTGCCGAAGGGAAACAAGGGGGCAGACAAGATGCCGCGTAAGGCTTCGCTTCGCATGAACCTGACGATGAAGTCGATTGGTGCGCTGATACCGGCTGGCAAGCGGGTGACCTGGCACGACACCCACGCTCACGGCTTGCGCCTTTGCGTCGAACCCCACGGACGAAAGTATTTCTGCTGGTGCCGCAAGGTGAAAGGCAAGCACGAGTGGAAAAACATCGGCAACTTTCCCGACATCACGGTGGAGAATGCCCGCATGAAGGCCGCTGAGTACAACGGGAAGTCGGCGCGCTGGAAAGCCGACCAATTCCAGGGGGACGATCCGTTTGAGAAGCGGCACGACATAACCCTGAAGGTTGCCCTGGACGACTACGCCGACCGCCACCTCGCCCACAACTCGAAGAATCCTACGGCGTCGGTGGAGGGCGCGAAGTGGCAGTTCAAAAAGTATCTCTCCTCCTGGGGCAACCGCCAGCTCGGGCACATCCGCAAACGTGAGGTGTTAAACCGCCATAAGGAACTTCGTGACGCACACGGCCTCTTCACCGCGAATCGTGCCTTACAACTCGTTCGTGCCGTTTTCAACTGGGCCAAGGAGCACATGGATTGGAAGGGAGAAAATCCGGCGGCGAAGGTGAAGCTGTTTCCCGAAAAGCCCCACCAACGTTCGCGCTTCTTACAGGACAACGAGGTCGAAGAATTTATAACCGCGCTGGAAAATGAACCTAGCCGGGATCTGCAACACTTCATCGTCATGGCCATCTTCACCCAGGCGCGAAAGATGGACATCTTATCGGCCCGCTGGCGTGACGTCAGCTTCGAGCCGCCCGTCTGGACGGTACCAAACCCGAAGAGCAAAGATCCCTATGTCATTCCGCTGCTGCAAGAGGTGGTCAAAATTTTGAGAGATCGTCAGCAGGCCGCTAAGCCCAAAGCTGAGTGGATCTTCCCTTCGCACGGCGCAACCGGTCATTTGACCGGGTTCAAACACACCTGGCCTGAGTTTCTAAAGAGGGCAAGCATTAAGGATTTTCGGATTCACGACCTGCGACGTACTCTGGCGTCGTGGCAAGCCAACCTGGGAACGAGCCTTCATATCATCGGAAAGGGCTTAGGCCATAAGTCTCCGGCGGCCACGACAATCTACGCGCGGCTCCAGGTCGACTCGGTCCGAGAGGCGATGGAACGCGCCGCCAAGGCGCTGCTGACGGCGGGCGAGAAGAAGCCCGACTGATTTATGTAAATAGAAAGAAAGGTGAAAGTCGTACCTATTTACATAAAGTAATCTTTTGGTCACAAGGCCCAGTTTTTGGGGATGTACACCGAGAACTATCCTGGTTAGTATTGATATCAGGCCGATCGCTTCACTTTTCGCCGCGTTAGTAGAGAGACCCGCCAAGAAGTTCTCCCCCTGCGGAACTTCGCTACATAGAACACATTTTTCTTGGAGTGTGCCGTCGTGTTTCCAAAACTCTTAACCACCAAGGAAGTCGCCGAGTTGTTGCGCGTCTCTCCCGGCACCCTCGCCGTGTGGAGAAGTGTGAAGCGTTATGCCCTGCCTTATTTGAAACTTGGCCATGCCGTGCGATACCGACAGAGCGACGTGGAGAATTTCATGAAGGAAGTAGCACGATGAATTGGCGTGAACACCCCGCGAAAAGATTTGTTGAAGTGATCGGCTGCCGGTGAACGGAGTCGAAGCGGAACCAAGGTTAGACAAAGCAGGAGCAAACAAACATGGCACCAACAGCAGCACGGCGCAATTTCGCCGCTTCCGATGAGGTGGGAGCTGCGATTGGAGAGGAAAACAAATGACGAGAGTATTCACTATCGATCTGAACGCGCCACGCTACAGCCCTCCACTAGACCCGGAGAAACTGTTTGAAAAAATTGCTACAGCAAACAAGAAAGCTGTCACTGAAGTGAAAGAGGACTTTCGAACTTGTCCTTTCTTTGGAGAATTAGCACAGCGATACGGAATTGATTTTGCTGAAGCTAGCTGGCTAATGCGAAAAGAACAGGGCTTGTTACCGGCTGCCGGTTAACGGAGTCGAAGCGGAACCAAGGTTAGACAAAGCAGGAGCAAACAAACATGGTACCAACAGCAGCCCGGCGCAACTTTGCCGCAGATTTTGTACGAGATGTGGGAGCGAGGACGGGCGTCGTCGCCGGTCACGTTTGGCAAGCGGTTCTCAACAGCGACAATTTTAGCTACGCCATCCAGCTCAACGGCGTAACGAAGTTTGCAAAAGTCGTTTGGCCTGGACCTCAAGGCGGCGCGCTCACGGACAGCTCGTACGGCGACACCTGCATCATCTACGCGGCTGATGGCACGGTCGCGGTCAGCGACACGCTGGCGTTTTTGAACAATTGCAACTAGGAGAAGATCGTGAAAAAGAACTCGAAAGTTCAGATCGGCGCTCGCACGCTCGGCCCCAGGAAGGCCGAGACGCTTAGCGGGCGCAAACAAAATCAGGGACACAAGGCCGCATTCAAATCGGGCGCGTTCGCGAAGAACGATCTGAACGCAGGCAGACCGAACGGCCCGCTAATTCCGTCGCACCAAAATGCGACGCCACCCGCAAGAGAGGAGAGCATCGATGTCACTAAGTGAAGACGCAAAGAACAGGTTTGATCGGCCAAAGCGGCAAACCCCGACGAGCCTCGAACTAAAAAATAGATTCGACCGCGAGGAGGACAAGCGCAACGCCGAGCGCCGAGACACCTCGAAGCATGACGCTCGTGTTGAAAAGATCGCCGACCAAAACTCCCGCTGGGTGAACAAAAACCTTCAGCCCGTCTCGGCGGGCGGAACTAGGCTGCCAGCCGACCTGGCGAAGCTGAGGGTTGACACCGGCGTTGGCCGCACCGCACCCACGGCAACGCCCCTCAACGTCAGCGTGGAAAGCGTGGTGGAAACCATCGCCGCGCTCGTCAGGGACTGGAAGCAGAATAGCCCCAACGGAAAGAACTTCCTCGCGCTATTTGAGCAGAATGACTGGAACCGTGAGCAGTTGACTCAAACCACGCAGCACCTCATCCAAAAAGGGCACCCGATCAACTCGCAGTTGCCGGAGGACGCATTTTTGCTGTGTTACAACGGCAATCACCTCGACCCGCGGAAACGACGTGACAGGGCGGGTAACGTGATTTACCTGCGTGGCGAAGCGAGGCGGCCCGCGCCCGTGCCGTTTCCGCGAGTGATTTGGCCTGATGAACAAGCAGCCATCGAGCAAGAGCAGCAACAAAAAGCGCTGGCCGAATCCGCCGCAGAGACCGCCCGAGCCAAGTCCCTGCCCTTCGATCAGCTTAAGAAAGAGGCGACAAAAGATCGCAAAGTCGAGCGACAGCACATGGGACCTGTGGTGTCGTGATGGCAACCGCGAAGAACGGCCTCATGTTTGACAGCTACGATTCGTTCGAGATTGTCCGCATTGCGGTGGACGAAGAAGTTCGCGCCCTCCGCGAAGAACACCTGGACGAGCAAGGGATAGACGCTTTTGCCGATGCACATCCCGAATTTTATCGCTGCGAGGAAAACTCACAAGCACTTCAGGAGAGGCTGGCCGAACACGGTGATGGTGAAAAATTGCCATGCACGCGCCGCAACCTGGAACTGGTCTACAACGAGCTGCTGGCCGAAGGAAAGATAGAGTCAGCGCCTCCCACTCCTATGCCCGTGCTCGACAAGACGGCAGGTGTGACGCTCGTCCGCGAAGATGCCCTGGCCGAATACGTACTCCCAAGCGACGAGGCCGCCGCGCTGGAAAAGCTCCGCGACGATCCCGCCCTCAACGACCACCAGCGCAAACAACGGTTGCGGAAGCTGGCCGCGTTAGCCGGTCAACAACGCCGCGAGCAATCCAAGCTGCCCCCGCACTACGGGCAGCGCGTTGTTATCTAGATGACGCGCGCAACAGGCTCAAAGCTCACCGCCGAGATGGCCACCACTTCTTGGCGACCCTCCAGTGGAAGCCGGGACACGGTGGACCGCAAGAGGTTGCCGGTAACAGCGAGGAGATCATCGAGTTTCGCCTTCGCCAGCTTGATTCGTCGGTGAAATTCTACGAGGACACCGTGCCGCGGCGGAGGGCCATGCGATGAAGGCCAACGGGAAAAAGTTCGTTTGCTTCATCCACCGGGACCAACGACGGCCCGATGAGTGGGTGGGCATCATTACGTGGCGCCTCGGGTTTCGCGGACCGTTCTTAGTAAGAGGCAACAGCGAACGGGAGGTGCGCGAGAAGCTGGCGCGGCTCGACCCGACGATACGCTTTCACCAGTGGCCGCAACTAAATCCCGGAGGCGAAAGGAAAAATGAGGATGCTTCGGCAAATTGAGATTGATGGCATGAACCTTGTATTACAGGTCGAGCGCAAGGGACACCCCTGGTGGCTGATTGTGAACCGGGGCGCGGGGGAAAACGCCGAGGTGTGGTCAAAAATCTTCGGCAACCGGTTCGAGGCAGAAAAAGTATTCGACTTCTTGGGGATGCGCTTCGCGCAAGACTACTTGAAAAAAATCATCGGCGACGAAGAACGGTACGTGCGGGTGTTGAAGTTGCTCGGGGACCTCGAGGCCGATCCTTTTTTCCGCAAGGCCGTCCGGGCCAAACAGGACCGGCTCGTCGAAAGCCTGCTGGGCTGGATCTTAGAACAGTCGGAACAGCCTGAGGCGGTGAATTGAGGCGCGCACGCCGTGAAAGAAGCCTGCTGGCATCAGTGCACTTTTTGCCGAAAGGATTGGGCGCACAGCGTTGATAGTAGCGCGCCGCCGGATTTGTATTTCAGGCCCTGTGCCTCATGCCAGGTGACTCACGTTTTTGACGCGGTGGCCGAGCTTGAAAAGCAGCGCAAACCTGCCAGGGTAGCGACGATGGAAGACATTGAGGAGTTTTCGGTGATGACGCCGGAAAGGGAGGAAGAGACGTGAACAAGGATAAGACTGACATTATTTTCTGGGCGTCCGACACACACGAAGGTTCCATCTTCCGCGGCCACGGCACCCTGTTCGGCGGTGAGCCCGTTGACCTAGGGGTCTGGGCCGAGGTTACGGAGACAAGAACCGGAAGACGCGAGCATACCCTCCCGTATGACTCCGTTGAGGCCGCGGTGGGGCGCCTTATCGAAAAGTATCCGGGCTTTCACTTTGTCAGCAAACCGGACGCCATGAAGTTTCGAGACGAGTCCAAGACAAACGAAATTTGTTTCCCGAGAGGGAGCAAGAGTGAGAGGAGAGGAGAAAAGAAAGATGACGGTTAAAGATGATGAACTAGTTCGTAAAGGTCTGGAGGACGTAGGTCAGAAGTTGGGTGATGGACTCTTTGAGTTAAGTGATGCCGTCGTCAAGATGGGCAACACGGTAGGTGCGGGCCTTGAATATGTTGCGAATGCACTTGACGACAAGCTAGGCAGCATCGCGGACGCGCTGAACGATACCGCGCAAAGCCAGATCATGCCCGCACCAGGGTGGCGCGTTGTGGGATGCAGGTTCACCCGACTCCCAACAAACTTCTGCTTTTCGGAAACTCCGCTCATCGGCTGGCGTGTCTCCGGTGCCACAGTTGAACCCATCTATTGGGACAACGAACTTGGCAAGGTAAGAGTTTTTCCTAATGAAGACAGTAAGCATGTTAGGTGCGAGCATTTTGAGCTCCTAAATCCCAGCCAGGAACTTGATGAAAAGATGCGTAACCATCTTTCAATCATGGCTGTTCCTTGTAACACACCTGGAGACATAATTTATAACCTACTAGAAAAACAAGGACGTTTCGCTCAAGAAACGGTGATCTGATGGACAAACCGGAACTACTGAAAAAACTTGATGCAATGCTGGATGACGCTAAGCGCACTAGCCTTTGGGGCACCATCGAAATTGACCTGCAATTCGGTGAGCCTGTCCTAATCCGAGAAACACGCACCACCAAACTCAAGGAGGGAAATACCCGTGGATTCCGAAGCGAAAACAAGTAACACCCCGCCGAGCTACGATCCCAAATGCATGATGTGCAACCTGCGCCGCCAGTCGCACTGCCTTAAGTGCCACGAGCTGGGGTTGGGGCACGCTTGCCCGAGGCATCAAACGCCGTGCGGGAAGCACGACATGCCGCCTGAACTGGAAACCATATCAGCACAGGTTGAGCGCGCAATCGCTCAGTACGAAGCGCCCTTCGAGGAGGAAACGCTGGAGCCTGCCGCGAACGTCGAGCCTCAAGCCGAAGAAACATTCTTCCTGCCAGATCATCTCGCGCTTCGCGACCACCTGGCCGAGCACCTTGAAGCTGAGGGTGGGGCTTTCATCACGGAGGAGCAAGCGCAAAGCTTTGAGCAAGCCCTTGCCGTCCGGTTTCGGGCGCCCGGCGCGTGGGCCCTTGAAGACTTCATCGAGCAGCACGGCCTGACGACCGCCGCCGCGAAGCCGATCATCCTACGGTTCCTCGAGTTACTCGCGAGCCGGCTGAAATCGCTTTCAACCTCAAAAAAGCCCGTGCCGTTCTTCCCTGATCCCGCTGCCTTTCCACGCGAGATGCCTCCGCTCGTTCAGCATCTCGGTTTTATCTACAAATGGAACGGTCACAAGTGGAAAAAACCGCCGCGTTCGACGCGCGATGGCTCGCGCATTGGCGGGACAGAAAAACATCGCTCTCACTTTCAGAATCTCGATGACGCAATCCGAGGCGCGGTCACGCACCGCCTGGACGGCGTAGGCATCGCCCTGGATGGCACCGAATACGTGGGCATCGATTTTGATGACGCGGTGGTGGACGGGAAGATCAGGCCCGAGGCCGAACAATGGCTGAAGTTTTTTCCCGGGGCATATATCGAATTCTCTCCCAGCCACACGGGCTTCCACATCATCTGCCGGGGCACGCTGGCCAAAGCTTTGGTCTCGACCCCGCTTCGAGGTGCCGATCCCACTCACGTGGAGGCGTATTCCAGCGGCCGATATTTCACGCTAACTGGGCGGCGCATCGGGCCCCCGGTCGAGGTCATCCAAAATTGCCAGGAGGGTATCGACTACCTACTCCGCTGGGTGGGCGAAGACCATAAGCCCGCGGCTGAAGCTGAAACCCCAGAAGGGGGCACTAAGAAAGCGCGCCATCCCCTCCCGGCAGGTGAGATCCGAAAAAAATGTGAGGATGCGTGCCAAGAGCTGCGTGAGGCAAAAGTAGGTGGAGGAAATGGCAACGCGCTGACGAATAAGGCCGCCTTTGTCTTGGGACAAGCCTATCCCTCCGGCGTCTTGGAAAAGACCGAAGAGCAGCTCAAGAAAGGGCTCTTTGAGATCGTCACTAAAAAGTGGACCGATCCCATGGGAGAGAATGAGGCACGCGAGACGATCAAGAGCGGCTGGGAGGCCGGTGTGGCCGATCCCTTCACCAGCGGAATCTTGTGCGGGCCGCGGCTTCTGGATGAGATCGTTCGTGCGGCGGAAAAGGTACTGGTTAAATCTCGCGGAAAATACTACGAGAGCAACCGCCGCCTAGTGATGCCCTCGCTAGCGCGCGGCATCGATGACAGTCAGCTGGTGAAGGCAAAGAAGGACACAATTGAGCGCGACGACGCCAGCGTCATCTTGTCCAACGCCTCGAAGGAGACCATCGACCGCGACCTGGACAAGCACGGCTGCTTCTTGCGTGAGCAATCGGACCGCGGAAAAACGGTGCACCTGATTATCTCTCCGCCGTCAGCTTTGAGCCGGCACCTGCTGGAGCGCTGTGCCAACTATCCTGGCGAGGTTCCTTATTCCCACCTCGATATGCTCGTGAACACGCCGGTGCTGCTCGAGTCCGGCGAGGTGCACGACCGGCCCGGGGAGCTTCGCGACGGGGTGCTGTTTCTCGCCCCGTCGTGCGAGTACCCGTTGACGCCCGACCGGCCGACGCGGGATGACGCCCTCACCGCGCTAAAAAAGTTCGAGGCCATCTTCGGCCAATTTCCCTTCGTGCGCGACCAGGAGGAGGGGCAGCCGTGGCAAAAAACGGCGGCGTACAGCGTCGTCTTGGCGAGCTGCTTGACTATCGCCGCGCGCTCCGCGCTCCAGGTAGCGGTTCCCCTTATCGCGATTAAGGCACCGAAGCCCCGCTCGGGAAAAACCAAGATCGCCGACGCCGCGACGCGCGCGATGCTGGGCCATAAGCCCACGACCATTTATTACCGCAACGAGGAGGAGTTCGGCAAGACGCTCCTTCCCCTTCTTCTGCACCAGGACCGCGTCGTACTCATCGACAATATCGCCCAGCCGTTTCGCAGCTCCAAGTTTGCGCCGCTGATCACTAACAATCACCTAACCGACCGCTGGCTAGGGCGCAGCGAGGACATCACCCTTTACAACCGCGCCGTTTTCTTCGCCACCGGCAACAACCTGCTCATCACGGGCGACCTCGCCTGGCGTTCGCTTCTCGTCGCGATCGACGCCAACGTGGAACACCCGGAGAACCGGCGATTTGCTTTCCAGCCGGAGGTCGTCGCCGCCAAGCACCACCCCGAGCTGGTAGTAGCCGCGCTCACCGCGCTCCGCGCCTACATCCTCGCCGACAGGCCATGGTCGCTGCCGCGTCCCGCGTGGGGCGGCTTCGAGAAGTGGGACCAGCTCATTACCGGCTGCTTGACCTGGCTCGGCTACGCCGATCCGAAGGAGACCTGCCAGATGGTCATCGAAGACGACCCGGAGCGCAAGACCAACGTCGGGCTGTTGGCGACGTGGTACGAGGAGTTTGGCCCAAGACCCATGAGGCTGGAAGAGATCCAGAAAAACTCGTCAGGCAAAACCTACCAGCAGCTGCTCGGCGCTAAGGGAGAGTGGGCCCCCAGGGAGATCGCCTGGCGCTTCCGCAACCTGCGGGATCGCGTCGAGGGCGGCTACAAGCTGGTAAAGGGAAAGGGCCCCGGTGGAAAGGACGTAGGCTACTGGAAAGTGGTTCGCGTCGCGGGAGGTGAGAGCCGGGACCTGGGCCGCGGGACTGGGGACCAGGGGCGGATGCCCTTCTGAAAGGGACCAGTATCATCGGTATCATGAAGCACAGGTGCCCAGGGGGGTAGATTTGACCTTTTGACTTTGACCTGCAAAATCAAAATATCAAAATTAGGCCATCAAGATAGGGTTGCTCATAATACCGGTGATACCGCCCTGGTTGATTCTATTAGGGTTAGCGAAGGGGTATCTGCCAAAGATGGCCTTTATTTGCCAAGATTTGCCAAGATGGCCTTTATTTGCCAAGATTTGCCAAGATGGCCTTTATTTGCCAAGATTTATTTATGTAAAGTAAATTTTACCCAGCGCATTTTTTCGCACAGAAATTTTTTCACCGAACTTCGCGTAGAAAATCCTGGAAGAATTCGCGCCGATCTCAAAAAGCGCCCCAGAAACCATCCCCCGAATTCGCCCCAGAATCATCCCTGGCCGGCCAAGGGGTCGGAAACCCATCCCTCGACCCAGAAACCCGCCTCTGGCCACCAGAATTGCACCCTCCTATGGCTCTGGTGTCGTTCCACCTGGCCAAT
This sequence comes from uncultured Acidobacteriota bacterium, assembly GCA_963833345.1. Lineage (GTDB taxonomy): Bacteria > Acidobacteriota > Terriglobia > Acidiferrales > UBA7541 > Acidiferrum. Next base: position 1,940,695 of record CAWHXI010000002.1, read on the forward strand.
CCCCTCGACCCTTCGGAAGCCCAAAACCGCCTTTTGGCCTAAACCCTTTGTTTTCCATGGCATAAATCTATTATGGACATTAGTCCTTATTTTGTGTACAATCTCGGGGTACTGGGCTAGGGTATCTGCGGAGGCGGCCAAGATGAAAAAGATTGCGCTGTACGCCCGGGTGAGCACGGATAACGGTCATCAGGACCCTGACCTTCAGCTCATGCCCATGAGAGAGGACTCGCAACGCCGTAGCCTTGAGATTGTGGAGGAATATGTGGACTACATTAGCGGCAAGGAGAAAAAACGACCGGCCCTCGACCGCTTAATGTCCGACGCCCGCGCCCACAGATTTGAGGCGGTGATGGTTTGGAAGTGGGATAGGTTTGCCCGTGGCTCGCTTCACCTGGCGCAGGCGCTTGAGACCTTCAACTTGCTGGGGATTAGGTTTGTTTCCCTTACAGAGGGCACCGATACCGATACCCCGGCGGGCAAGATGTTGTTCACGATCCTCGGCGCGGTTGCCGAAATGGAACGGAGCTTGATCGTCGAGCGCGTGAAGGCCGGTTTGCGCAACGCGAGGGCCAAGGGTAAGAGGATCGGCGGGACGCAGATACCTGGCCCGGGCAAGGTGTTGGGCCGTCCCTCGGGCGCCGCGGACCTAAAACCCCGCAAGCGCAAGCACCATCTAGACCTGGCGCAGATTTACCGTCTGAGTCGGGCCGACTGGAGTTACCGAGCGATCGCCGAAAAGCTGGGCGTCAGCCCGATGACGATCTGCAACGCCCTGAAAAACGACAAGAAAAATAACCCCATCGCCTAGGGCTGCCCCAGGTGCTAAACCTCCCGAAGTTGGCCATTGAAAAACCACGGTGCACCGTAAGTGTATTAACAAGTAACAATATGCTGATGTTTACCAAACGGGGTACCCTTGTTAAGGGCCAGCCGGGGGGTTCCCAGCTTACCAGAAGCCAAGCCAAACTTTTCTCAAGAACGTTTTTTCCGGTTCCCCCGGCAGATTAGATATATAATGATATAGGGTCCCAACCCCCCCATCCCCACCTCTCAAAATAAGGAGCTTTTTAACCCCCGATGAAAAAACTGACCGAACCGACCACCGCCGTGCTGCTACGCCTGGCGATCCCGCTGAAAGAGGCAATTGAATCCCTGGCGCGGCGTCACCGCCGGACGACCACCGAAGAGATCCGCATGGCCCTGGAAAATCACACCCGCCTCGCCCCGAAGCCGTAAGCCCCGTCGTTTTCGTTTCCGAATCCCGGCCCGCGTCACTCAATTCCGTACTTGTCAGCCAGCGCCTGCAGCTGCTCCTGCACCTCATCGGGAAGATCCTTTATAGTGCGTTTGCGAAGTCGCTTCAGCAAGCAGGTGCAAAGCTCCCAAAAGGCACGCTTGGCCGCCGCTGGGTTCGGGTCAAACCGGGCCAGGCAGTCCTGCATCTTGTCTTTCGAGTCGTAATAATGAACGAACATAAATGCCTTAGCGGTGTTCCTCTTAGCCGTTTTCTTCATTGTCCCGCTTCCTCTTTCCGAAACCCGATCCCGTTTACCCTTGCCCCGGAGCCTCGGGTCCCGCCGCCCTCAGCTTGCTTTCCTCTCGCCGTTCGGGTTTCCCATCCTTACTATCCTCAAAGAGGACATCATAGAAACGCACCGTACTGGTGCCGTCGCCGGTGGTGCCTTGATATTTGACCCTGCCGAACCTGCCGGTCGCTATTTCCTCTACGCGGCGGTCCAGCCCAAATAAAAACTTCTGCATAAGCTCTCCTCCGCACACAGCCTTCCGCGTTCGCCTTCGCGCCGCGAGCTTCCCACGACTGGAAGTGAAAATCTAGTTCTTATTTCCGTGCTGCCCCGGGCCCCGGGCCGCCTGATTACCCACAAGGTAACCCAATGATCACCTTGACATTGGCCCCGTGCAGCTAATTGTTTACAAAGTGCTGTCGTCACTACTTAATAGCGGCCACCGGGAGCACACCCTGGCAAGGGTGCAGCGCCGGGAGCCATTTACGAGGCATCCTGCCTCACAAAGGAGAACGAATCATGAAAACCAAAAAAGAAAAAAAGCCGAAGCTCATCACCGTGCCGGTCACCTCGCTCGGGATAAATTTCAGCCCTGGCGATCCAGCCCTGGTAGCAGTAAGGGGTTACGACGCGACGAGGTTGAGTGGCAAGCTGGCGAAGGTGTTTCACCTGGTGCGGAAGCGCGGCAGGGCCGGCCTCCGGCTCAGCGCCTTGGACCGCTATCGGAGGTGGTCTGCCCGGTTCTTGCTGAAGATCGGAGCCCTGCGAGAGGTCCCAGAGGTGAAGGAAGAAAAGGCCCGGAAGACGGGCCCTAAGAAACCGGCGAAGGTTGCCTCCCCGAAAAATAAGGTTGGTCACCCCCTGGCGCAGGCCGCCTAAGCCGAGGAATGACAAATGAAACCCGAACACGCCGCCGAGTGGCTCGCGCAGGGATGGCTCGAAGGCGAGCTGACCCTCACGCCAGATACCGCCGACGAATACCGGCAGCGGATCGGCGCCCACGTATACGAACAATTCAAGGAAGGTTTCTGGACCTTTGACGAGATGGAACGGGCGCTACTTTGCCTGGAGGTACAAACCTAGTTCTTTAGCGGGGCGCCGGGCCGTTCGTGCGGTCCCGGTGCCCCTAGTCAAAACAGCACAAAGGAGGTGCTGAGATGCCTGAATATATTGTAAGAGACTTTCCGCACTACACCGTAAGTGTTTTGCTCGCCACGATCAAGCAGAAGGCCGACCGCGAGAATTTAAGAGAGTGTTCCCACGCGGTTCTGCGCTCGGCCTTCAACCATCTTTTCATCTCCGCCTACAACGACGATGCCTACGCGGGCGCTGGCCAGGGTATGTCGCATCTTGTGTTGTTGATGGGAGGCCATCGCCGTGGCTGACCACGCCGACGTTTCCCGACACACGATGTGCACGCTTCTTTCAGGAATCGAGCACAAGACTCATCCCACTAACCTCGCCGTGTTGCGCGGCGCGTTGCTGCGCTCGGCGTTCAACCACTTATTTTCGGCACAACTGAAATACGGCATCGACGAGCGCTTCGACGTCGGAATGGCGATGTGCGAACTGCTCGTCCTCGCGGGAGACCGCACATGAGAGCCGTCCTGCGCATCATCGGCGGCGTACTTATTCTGGCAGCGCTCGCCGCAACGCTGGTCCTTATCCTCTCCTTGATAACGCTGGCTTTCTGCTTTGGGGCCGGGCGATGACCGCCCTCGGGCTCTATCTCGCCGCCCTCTCGGTCGTGACGGGAGGGATCGCCCTCTTTTACACCACGACCGAGACGGCGTTGGAACTCTTGCTCGGGGCGCTCCTCGTGGTGAGCGGAATCTTCCTGGCGTTCTTCGCGCTCCGAGAACTGCGACGCCAACGCGCCACACAGCGTTCCTTCTACCACGGCGAGACCCGCCACGGCATCCCGACCTACCGCCGCCGTCACCTTCCGCGCTGAGGGGTGCACCGCTGCCAGCCCATCGATCCCCGGTGGGTTGGAGGAGGCGCACCAAGGCCTCAATTGAAAAAGGAGAAATAGAAATGTTCAGAAAACTCAGCAGCCTTGTCCTCGCGCTGGCGTTAGTGTTCGGGGGGGCCTTCATCCCCCTGGCCGAGGCCAGCACACCCCTGGCGTCGAACGTGGCGACCATTAACCTGACCGCGACCGTCTCACCGTCGCTCACCGTAAGCGTGGACACGGCTTCGTTGAATTTTACGAGCGCAGCCTATTCGTCCCCCGTTCACATCAGCGTTGGTTGGAACCTTCCAGCGGGCGCCTACCAGAATCTCGACCTCGCGGTGTTTCTAAATTCCACCACCGCGCTTTCGAGTCCCTCCACGGGGGCCGTCATTCCAAATACCCAGCTTTACTGCATCGACGGTATTGGGACGAATCCGTTCACGGCGTCGCAGGTGTTGGGCGGCGGGACCATTCCACTTTTGTACACCTGCCCGGGGGACTACTCGGTGAACCTCACCAGCGCCAACCTGACGGGCAACACGACGCTTACCTACCAGTTCGGCATCCCGTCGCTCCTCGCGTACTCCGCCGCCAACGACTACACCGGGCAGATCCAGATCGAGGCGTGGGTTTGGTAACCGCGCGTCGGTGCACCGAATAAAAACAAAAGGAGGAAATCCGCTTAAAAAATAAATGAGGTTGGGAACGGGGGAGCGTAACAACTCCCCCGTATTTTTTGTGACGAAGGAGAAAAAATATGATGAACGTTAATCAACTCGTTAAGCGCGACGGACCTCGCTGCGGGCTCTGCAAAACCCCGGTTGACCTAACCCTACCCTGGCCCCACCCCTCTTCCGCCACGGTCGGGCACATCGTACCCGAGTCCCGATGGCCGAAGGGACGTGATGGCGTACATGATCCTAGCAACCTGCGGCTGGAGCACTGGGAATGCAACGATCGCAAGAAAGGCTACCTGGACCATGAGCTCGACCCGGTGACGCTGAGACCGCCGGAGCCGATCCTGGACTTCGTGGCCCATGACGAAGCGACAAGGAAGCACCGAGAAGGTTCCCGTAAGGGCGGCCATAAGGGAAAGTCGCTTAGCGAAGAGCACAAGCAGAAGCTGAGTGCCGCTCATAAGGGAAAGGTGCTCAGCGAAGAGACCAAGCAAAAGATGAGTGCCGCTCATAAGGGAAAGCTGTTTAGTGAGGAGACCAAGCAAAATATGAGTGCCGCGAGGAAGGGAAGGACGTTTAGTGAGGAGGCCAAGCAAAAGATGAGTGCCGCGCGGAAGGGAAAGCCGGGAAAGCCGCTTAGTGAAGAGACCAAGCAAAAGCTGAGTGCCGCGCTGAAGGGAAAGCCGTCACCCATGAAAGGACGGACGCTCAGCGAAGAGACCAAGCAAAAGCTGAGCGCCGCTCATAAAGGGCAGGTCCCCTGGAATAAAGGAAAGTTACTGAGCGAAGAGACCAAGCGAAAGATCAGCGCCGTGGCGGCCGTCATCTTTATCTTTATCTTCTGGCTCATTCCGCACGCCGTCTTGGCGCAAACGGTCAGTCCCGTCATCACGGAGCTTGGCGCTAAGGGCACGAAGCCCTTCAACGGATCGTTCACCGTCAACAACCCCGGCCTCACGCCATTAACGGTGGTTGTGGAAAAACCGCAATCCCTGGTGTTTGCCAGCGGTAAGGCCAAGCCGAGCCTCGTGGCGCTGGCATCCGGGGTCAGCGTCGAGCTGAGCCAGCAAAGCGCCAAGATCGGTGCGAAGCAGAGCGCGGAATTTTGGTACACCCTCCGCTGCGCCACGAAGCCATGTGCGGTGGTCATCTTTTCTACTCTCACGAGCGGGCAACACACCCAAACGGGAATGTCCGTGGCGCTGCACATGCCTGCGGTAATTTACGCCTGCGAGCGACAGAAGAACTGCCGGGCCAGCGTCGTCAAGGGCGGCAAGCCATGACCATTGGTGAGCTCGTCGCGCGCGACGGGCCTCGCTGCGGGCTCAGCGCCGCCCTCCGTAAGGCACATATCCTTATTCTCTTGTTGCTGTTTCCCATTCTCTCTGGGGCCCAGGTCGTGCAGCTGACGGGCGGGAGCAGCACGCTGTATGAATCTTCTGGCGCGATGGGGACGATCTATCTGCCGAATTTCAATCTCGAGCTCGGCGGCGGAATAGTGAATGGTGTCCCCGCGTTCCAGGCGGCGATGGTCCGTCCCTGGCGGGGGTGGGACCTGGCCCTGGGCTCTGACAGCTTTTCAGCCACCGTGGGAAGTACCGGCTTATCCACCGGCGTCATGGGAGTGACGCTCTCCCGGGGTGATGCGAACCAGAAACTCACGCTCTTCGCCGGTGACGTCCAATCTTTGCTCGGGTCCTCCTTCTTTCACGGCACACCGTTCCGCCTCCGTGGCGGTGCGGGCGGCTATTATCGGCTAAGATTCAAGTCTCTTACACTCGCCACCCTGGCCACGGCCAGCGGCAAGGAGTTAACAGCGCTGGGCGACGTCAGCTTTCACCAGGAGCACCTGGACGCGGGTGCGGGCGGCGGCTGGTTCATGGGAAAGAGCATGCTGGAAGCCCGGTCCACCGGCCACACGTCGCTCGGCGGAAGGCTGAACCTAGCGGCCAGCGCCAACTTCCTGCGCCTCCAAGGTACGACCTTCGAGACGGTAATGGCGTCCGCAGGGATGGGCGGCCTCAGCATCTACGCCTCAAAGATCCTCGGCTCGCGCTCGGGCGAGACCTACGGCGCGAACCTTCGGCTTGGCGTTTTCGACCTTGGGGCTAACCTCATGAGCTTCAAGGGAAACTCCAGCTTGGGCATGTCGCTGGGAGAAAGGCTGGGACGGCACCTCATCTTGCGCGAATACGCGACGCGCTCGCAGGGACGCTGGAGCGAGTCGCTAGGCGGCGGCTTCATCACCAATCGTTTTTCGGTGGACGTGGCACAGGCCGTCTATTTCGTGCCTGAAGGCAACGCCCCACTCCAGCGCTCGATGACCGTCACCGTTCATCTCGTCACCCCCTGGAAAAGTTCCACCGTGAACCTCGCCAGCGGCGTCGATCCGAGCGGGAAGATACGTTACGGGGTGGACGGCGGGATGTTCCTCGGCTCGGGCCTCGGCGGTCCGGGCCGTACGGTCACGTACCAAAACACTGGCAAGTTTCGGATCTCGGGTACGGTCGTGGATGAGCGAGGGCAGGCAGTGTCGGGCGCGGCCATCAGGCTGGGAAAGGACATCGTGTTCACCGACAACACCGGAACGTTTTTCCTGCGCGTGAAACACAATGCGGCGGTTTCCCTGGCCGTCGTGCCATCGGAGTTCACCGCTCCGGGCCTGTGGATGGTCGTTGGGGCACCGGAGCAGGCTGCGCCCGGCGAAAAGGTTAAGATCATCGTTCGGAGAGGTATGCTGTGAGAAAGAAGCAGGTTCGGCTCAACATAAACGGCTTGTATCTCCACGAGCGCTTCTCAAAGCTGGTGTTGGATGCCCTGGCGCGGCTGGAAAAATTGGAGGCCTTGCCGCCCATTCCCAAAGGCTATGTCCGCTTTGAAGCCTCGGATAAATCAGTCCATGAAATTCCTCGCAAGGAGATGGCACGGGCGCGCCGCATCGATCCCGGTTTAATTCCCTGGAATAAAGATTTGCCGCGGTTCAGGAAGGACGAAGCAGAGCTTTTTCGGACGCTCTATCTTTTGAGTTTTGCTTCGTAGCCGTTTGAGGAAGGCCCGAAGCGTGATCCTTCGGGCTTTTTGTTTCCGCCAAAGGGAGACAAAAGGGGGACAAGGCCGGACGGGCCCGGACGAACCAAATTGAAATCTTCATTTTATAAGGGAAAAGTGGCGCGCCCGGAGAGACTCGAACTCCCGACCCTCTGGTTCGAAGCCAGATGCTCTATCCAACTGAGCTACGGGCGCACGCGTACATTGTTTACTATCAATAGCTTACCGCTATTTCTTCTCCAATTTCAACCTCGTGTGGCTAGCATTCGCATCCGATTAATTCAAATTGGCTTAGCAAAAACTATCTTCCGTTCGAGCATCTAGCGCCGTGGCCAGATGCTCTATCTAACTGAGCTAGGGGCGCGCGGAGCAACCAGTATAACATTCAAGCACTTACAGCCAACTGAACATCTGGCGTTTCGGTCCATTTCGGTCCATTCGGTCCAACATCCCTCTTTTGGGGCGGAAGTTTGAAACCCAGACCCGCTTTTTCAGCGACTTCTTTGCGGAACTCCACGTGTGGCTGGCGAATTGTTATTTCGCGTGCCAGAAAGAGGGCATGTAACACTTTTACGTGGGTGCTGCGGGAGCTGTGATGAGCCAGAAGAGGTTTTCGGTAGGGACAATTGCCAAGGTAGCCGTTGGGCGCCGGATGGCGATTAAGTAGTATTGGATGTGGCGAAATGGCTGCGAGTATTCGCAGTCCGTTAATTGCGGTTCGTACGCGGGACAGCTCGGAATCGGACATGGCGTGAAGTAGAACGCCGTGCACTTGATTGGGCGTCCCGCTCCCTGCTAAGGGAGTTTGAACGAGTAATCATGGTCGAAGTACGGATCGAAGAGATGTTTGGGTCGAACTGAAGTCGATCGCTAGATTACAAACGAACAGTGGTCGTCGATGCAGAGAAGAAAGAAAACGAAAGAGAAAAACTCTTTTAGGTGAAAAGAAAGAAGTGTCTTCAGAAAGAGCTTGCCAGGGCCGACATTGTTAGAGATGTCCGGTTACGTAACTCTAATCGGGACCCCAAATTGAATTTGTTGACGTGGTGATGAGCGGTTGAGTAATCCCCGGGCGCACAACGGCCCGATATTCGACAGAGAGGTTCTATGGTGAAGGTGAGTGTGCTCTATCCAAACCGACCGGGAAGTCACTTTGACATGTCCTACTACTGCTCAAAGCATATTCCCATGGTTCAACGGCTTCTTGGCTCAACTCTTATGAGTGTCGCTGTTGAAGAAGGAATTGCTGGGGCCATTCCGGGCTCTCCGCCGACTTATCTCGCCTTGGGCCACCTTTACTTCGAGTCCGTTGACGCATTTGTTCAGGCGTGGGGGCCACAGGCGCAAGAAATTGTCGGCGACGTCCCCAACTACACCAATTGCGAGCCAATCATCCAAATTAGCGCGGTAAAAATCTAACAGGGTACTGGGGGAACTTCTCCGGTAACGCGACTTCGTCCACTGGGGTTTAACGTATACTGCCCACAATATTGAGGGGTCTCGAACCTGCGTAGGCCGCGCTTACGCGGTAGCAGGTAATCTAAAAACTTCGAGTTCAGCTCATGACGACCGTTCCTTGGGAGATAACTCATTCGGTCGAGACGGACGCAAGTCCTGCCTTCGCTTGGAACTTCTGGACCGATGTCACAAATTGGGACGACCCGCCAGCGTCGTCTCGACGTCGCACGTACAATGCGTGCTCCTGTTAAAATTGCAACCCTCGCCGGGCGCAATAACTTAATTACGAAATGAAGACCGAAAAGGTTCTATCTAGCGACATAAAGATTCAAAAATCCTCCCGCTCTAGGTCCCGACCCAGCTTTATCGGATGCGCGTTCTCGGCGAGGAGTACACGGAGGCAAGGATCTCCGCGCGCGTCCGATAAAGCCGTTTGGACGTGGCCGCCCGTGATTGCGGCGGACGCGGGCACTATGCAAATTTGAATGTGGGAAGGAGCGGTGTTGGGGTGCGCGGAGACTGTGCCGCGGAGCACAACACCCGACAGGACGGGGCCATGTGTTGGCTGCGGCGACAAAGTATCTTGAAAAGCGTGACTAAAGACACTGAACAAAGAGATCTGTTCGGTGAAAGGGCGGAGAGGTACGGACCGTGCCGAGACACGCGAAGAACTCGAATTAAAGAGAGTGAGTTCATGCTGCGGCGGTGACCAGCGGCGGAGAGCGGAGTTGGATTTCGGCCGCCGTCAGCCGTTCGACGACCTTCATGAGACCACCACACCGTCGTAGGTTGCGATAAACCCTCCGAGCATATACGGCGCGACCAAATGTCCGGCCAAGAAAAATACGAGTCCGACAAAGAGCGCAAGGAAGCCGAGAAAGTCATTGAAGACAAGCGCGCGATTGCAAAACAGGAATCGGAAACCGCGAAAGGTGGGGAGGACGTCGCGAAGGTCTTCCGCCAGAACGCAGAGAATAGCCGAATGGTGGCCGACAAAATCCGCGCGCTCTAAATGCCCGACAAAGAAACGCCCGAAAAGAAAAGCAAAATAGTCCAAGTCATCACAACCGACCACGGAAGACTCGTAGGAGTCCTTTACGCAAACGGCCGGGTGTTCTTCTGGACGTACACGAAACTGCCGGGCGAAAAAGAGCCGGGCGAGGGGGTTCTGGTCCGAGATGACGTATCCGGATTTAGAAATAAAACCGACATTAGGCTGATTCTTGTTGATCTGGGCTGTCCCTCGCCAAAACTGAGAGCGCATTTGAAATCCGCAGATTCGCTGCTAGGAGTACGTGCGGTGTTCACGACCTGTGAAGAGCAGTTAGAAGGAGAGTTTCAAGGCGAGCTGAATGATGCGGGGATCGCGGGCCGTGAGGACCTGGCCGAAGTGGACAGGATCCGAGAGGAAGGAAGTGCCGACCTGATCGAAATTGGTGTGATTGAGGACATTGGTGGCCTCGGCGCGGAACTGCGTGTTGAAGCGTTCGCCGACACGAGTGTTCTTGAAGAGAGACGCGTCCCAGCGCCAAGCGCCTGGCCCGAGGATGGAATTGCGCGGGGCGTCGCCGGGGCGAATGCCTTGCGCGGGAGGATCGGCGAAAACGGCGGGATTGAACCATTGGGCGACGGTGTGCGGCGCATTGCGATTGGGGTTGGCGAGCTGGTCGGGGCGAGCGTTGCCGGTATTGTCGCTGGTGAAGTCCGTGAGGCCGAGACCGGCAGGATCTATGCTCGCGCCGACCGCGGTGAGCCAAAGACCGGATTGCGCGTAAGCGGCGCCAGAAACCTCCCAACCGCCAAGAAGGTGGCCCGCCGAACCGTGCTGCGAACGATAGAAGGGAAGCTGGTAGATATAGCTGCCGTTGAAAACGTGGCGGCGATCGTATTCAGAGGGACCATATTCGGCGTGAAGGTCGTAGATATTCTGCGGAGAGTTAAACTGATCCGGGACGTCGGTCAGAGAGTGAGACCAGGTGTAGTTGAGGACAACGATGAGATTCTCGCCGGCCCTCTTCTGCAACTGGACTTGCAGAGAATGGTAGTTGGAATTGAAGGCTGGAACGAAGAGGTTGATGGCGTCGTAGCCGCGATAGGGGCGGACGTAATTCAGTAACTGATAGTTGGAAAGAGTGATGGGGCCTTGCGGGAGGACGCCGGCGGAGAGATAGGCGCCGGGAAGAGGCTGGTTGATGTCTTCATCGGAGGGGAGATGCACGCCGCGGTTGCCATAGTAGCCGACGTCGAGAAGCATGGTGGGCGAGAGCTGGCGCTGGAGGTCGAGATTCCACTGCTGGACGTAGGGCTGCTTCCAATTGACGGCGACGCCGCCAACAGGCTGGGGAGTGAGGTTGATTTTGGGAGCGACAGAAGCGAGATCGTTCAGTGTGGTGTTGGTGATGACAATGGTCTTCACGAAGGGCGGATTGCTCATCGGTCCATTTTCGAAGGGGCCCATGGCGGGAGCGTCGAAGAAGATGCCGTAGCCGCCGCGGAGAGAGGTTTTGCCGGTACGGAAAGGATCCCAGGCGAAGCCAACGCGAGGAGCGATGTCGCGGTTGGTTTGGCGAGCCATGGCACTGCCGAACGGTGAATTCTTGGCGGCGAGGATGATTCCGTCCATGACCGGGGTGGAGGTGCCGGGAACAAGCAAGCCCGTAGTGATGTCAATGGCGGGCGCGCTGTTGGCGCTGAAGACTTGCGGATCGAAATTGCTGCCATGGCCGAGCGCTTCAGTGGGCTGGCGGAAGAAGGACCAGCGGAACCCGTAGGTGAAGGTGATGTTGGGACGAAGGCGATATTGGTCCTGAGCGAAGAATTCGAGTTGATTTTGGTGCATGTCGGCGGTGGGGTTGACGTTGGTTTGCTGAAAACTCTGCACGTTGCCGAGCAAGAAGTTGGCCCATTCCTGCTGGAAGCTGGGGCCGTCAGGGCCCACGCTGGGGAAGGCAAAGAGGCCGTTGTCAGTACGGAAGTAGGCGCCTTCGTCCTTTACATAGTGGTTGTAAGAGAAGCCGTACTTGGTGATGTGCGGGCCGGTGATCCAAGTGAGGTTATCGAAGACAGCGCGATTGGTATTGCGGCTGTCAAAGGGACCGAAGCCCAAGAGGCTTTGGCCAGTTTGGAAGAAGAGGGTAGGGACGCGTCCAGAAAGATTGGGGAATCGAAGAGTCGGATTAATGTCGGGCGAGAGAGATTGGCTAAGCAGGCCGACGGGCTCGCTGAGGATGTCATTGTAGGAGTAAGCATAGCCGGCTTCGTCGAGAAGGCGGGGAGTGGCGGCGCCCGTGATGCGCAGCGTGAGATTGCGGCCGGGATCGTTGGAGTCCGTAGTAGCGGTGTCGGGAAGCGGCAAGCCGATGGTGAGGCCGCCGGGCTCGACGGTGGGAATGGAGTCCTGAGTGTAGCGAAGGAAGGCGCTCAGACGAGTGTTGAAGGTGTGATCGATCTTGAAGCTCTCTTCGCGGAAGTCGAAGAGGTTGCGGCCCGTGTAGCTGAAGGTGCCGTCGGGGCCGGGCGCGGGGAGTTTGGAGAAAATGTCCTTGATGTAGGCGGCGGTGGTAGGGTCAATGTTGGTGATGTGCGTGGTGGTGGGGCTCGTGCAGTTGCCGGTGACGGGATCGAAGACGGGTTGCGTGCAGACGGGGGCGGTGAAGTTGCCTTGCAACTCAGCGGGAGTAGGGACTTCGGCGGTGGTGAAGGTGGTGTAGTCAATGACCCGTCGCCATTCTTGCGAGTAGAAGAAGAAAGTTTTCTTGTAGAGATGAGGAATGGCGACGGGGCCGCCGAGGGTAAAGCCGAAATCGTTGTAACGCAAAGGGGGACGGGCTAGGCCACGAAGATTGTTGAAGAAGTTGTTGGCAGCGAGGACGTCATTTCGGAAAAACTCGTAGATGCCGCCATGGTAGGCGCTGGTGCCGGAGCGGGTGATGACGCTGATTTGTGCGCCGGCGCCACGACCAAATTCGGAAGCATAGTTGCCGCGAAGGACTTTGAATTCGGCGATGGAGTCCACACTGGGGAAGGTGAGCAGCCCACTCTTGGAGCCACGCTCTTGATTGTCGGCGCCGTCGAGCGTCCAGTTGTTCTGATCGGGGCGGGAGCCGTTGATGGAAAAAAGGACGGCGTTGCCCTGGCCGTTGAGGGAGCTGAGGCCGACATAGAGCTGGTCGGAGGAAAGATTGCTGGAAACGCCGGGCTCCAGGGCGACGAGCATCGCGTAGTTGCGAGTGTTAATGGCCAGCTCGCGGACCTGGGTGCCGGAGATGAGGCCGGCGGCGGTGTCGGTTTGCAGGTCCACTTGAAGGGGGTCGGCGCTGACGTGGACTTCCGCGGATTGAGCGCGAAGCGGCAGGAGGAAGTCCACGATGCGGTGGTCGTTCATGTTGAGGTCGATGCCGCCCTGGACACTTTTTTGAAACCCGGGAGCTTCCGCTGTGACCTCGTAGTGGCCGACGGGAAGAAGAGGAACGACGAATTGGCCGGCGGAATCGGATGTGAGCTGACGGACGGTGAGACCTTCTTCGGCATTCACGACAGTGATAGCGGCGCCGGCGATGACGGCGCCGCTGGGGTCATGAACCGAGCCGGAGATAGTGGCGGTGATTCCTTGTCCGTGGGCGAAGCAGACGAAAAAAAGCAACGAAGTGAGCAGTCCGCCGGACTTGGCGCGCATAGCACCCCCGTTTGGCTCGCATTCTACTACTTTAGAAGATTGAGCTAGCGAAAATCGTTGATCAGCATGATGTCGCTGCGGGCCTCGTCGATCTGCGCGTAGACGATGTAACGGCCGTCGGGCGAAACGCTCACACCGAAAAAGACGCCGCCATTGGTTTTGAGGACAGCATGGGTCTGTTTGGTGGAGTAGTTGTAAAAACTGAGTGCTTTGAAGTCATTTGCGGGGAAAAAAAAGATACCATCGCGGACGACCGTCCAGTTGAACACAAAGGAGAGTGGCGGCACGGATGGCACCGGGAATTCGGTTCCCGTTGGGTTGAGGGAAGCTACCACCAGGGTAGCGGGGTTGCTGTGGGTGGCAAAGTAAAGCGACTGGCCGTCCAGCGACTCCTGGGGAAAGTAGCCGCGGGCGGAAGTGACGGGTTGCGCGCGGCCACCTTGGGGAGGAACACGATAGATTCGCTCTCCCCGCACCTCGTCTGCGCCACCCAAGAAATAAATCCACTTGCCATCGTGGGACCAGAAAGGCACGGCAGCGTCTCCAGTGCTGACCTCGAGCTTGCGGGGAATGCGTTCCGCGATGTCCACGATATAGAGAGCGACATGATCCGGATTGCGGGTCCGCCAATCAAAGACGATTTTGGTGCCGTCCGGCGACCAACTGGGAGCCCCCGCGGACCGGTTCTTCAGATTCGAAAGTTGCACGAGGTTTGCGCCTTCGGAATCGCTCATCCAAATCTCACCGGGGCCACCGCGGTCAGAAGCGAAGGCAATGTGCTTTCCATCGGGGGAGTACTGCGGACCCAACTGATCGCGCGTGGTAGAAATCAGCTCTACGGAAGGAGCATCTGGATGAAGCAAGTCTGCGCGCCAAATGTTGTTATTGCCGCCAGACTTGGTGTCGTAGACGAGGCGGTTTCCCTGCGCCGGAATGGCCAGTGAACCAACGCCAGGGATGATGGCAACTGCGCGCGACGTGCCATCGGCGACGGACAGTTCGCGAAGGGCAGCGCCGTCGGAAAAGATCAGGCTCTTGCCGCCGGCGCTCCAATCAAAGCCCTCCGGGAAACCTGAAAATTGCTGGATGATGCGGGGTGAGGCGCCGGAAGAAGTCGCGACAGCGAACGCAAAGTCACTCAGCGACCCGAGACACGCGTAGGCGAGCTGCGTACCGTCGCGAGAGAAGGCGGGACCGAGTTCCTCTTCACAACGATCGTCGTGTTCGATCTGCGAGCTTTCCAAGGTGGCGAGATTCAGAAGATGGAGGCGTTTCTGACCACCGCCAGCGGGAGAGTCTGCAAAGGCGATCTGTTTTCCGTCTGGCGACCAACTTATCGTCATGGAAGGGCCAAACGAAGCGTGTGTCGAGTGGAGTTTTTTCTTGTCGCCGCCTTTCGCCGAAATAACGTAGATGCTGCCTTCCCCGTTAGCGAGCTGCTGAAAAGCGATTTGCGAACCATCAGGAGACCATGTCGGAGCAAACTGCGTAAGCGAGTCGTAGGTCAGCCGCAGAAGGTCTTCGCTGCCGATGGATTTTACATACAGATCCACGCCCTTGGAGTCGGTTTCTCGCTTTCCGGACCATTGAAACGCGACACGCCGACCATCCGGGGAGACCGCGGGGCAGCAGGCCCAACCGGGAAGCGTGGTGAAGGGAACGGGGTTAAACGCAAGAGGCTGCGAGCGATGGGGCCATTTCCAAAAGCCAAGGCCGATGACCAGGGCGGTTAGAGCCGCTGCGGCGAGGGGCACGATCCATCTTCGACGAGACAAAGCCGTAGGTGCTTTCGTTTCAGCCTCGACTGCACCTGGTGTCGCCGGTGCCGACCGAGATGGCGAGATGTCCGAAACCTGCGGAGCGGGGAAAGTCGCCGTGATCTCGCCAATAAAGCGATAACCGCGCCGAGGGAGCGTTTCGACAAATTTCGGCTCGTCGGCGGAGTCACCGAGGGCTTCACGCAGACGATTAACGGCGGCACTGAGGCCATGATCGAAGTCGACGAAGGTGTCGGACGGCCAGATGGCCTTTTGCAGTTCCTCGCGGGTAACGAGTTCGCCGGGACACCCGAGAAGCAGTTTCAAGACCAGGAAGGACTGACCGGGGAGGCGAAGGCGTACTCCGTGCTTGCGGAGTTCTTGTGCCTGCAGGTCGGCGTCGAAGGCCCCGAAACGAATCACGCGGGATACGATTTGCGGATTCTCGGACATTTCGTCGAGGAAAGACCTAGGGGGAGGATAGCACAGGATGCGCGATTGTCCGCGCTGGAAGGAGCTGCGGTTTATGTAGGTAGATGCCTTGTTTTCAGCGGCTTAGCGTGTGAAGCAAATAGGATCTATCTGTGTATGCCACTGCATTGCGGTATATAGGTAGACATTCGAGTTTCGGGGCGCCAAAGGAGGCGCCCGATGAAACTCACTACTTGGTTGGGATGGATGGTAGCGGGATCGGTGATGATGAGCGCGGCCATGCCGCGAGTTGCAAAAGCCGGACAAGCAGACGCGAGTGCAAATGCGGCTCCGCAGCATTTTCATTGCTACGTCGGTTATGCGGTAGAGGAATGCAAACAACAGATCGAAGTCCTGAAGGCGGTGGTGGAAAAGTACCCGACAAAGGCACTAGGAGAATGGACGTGGGTGCTGGTGAAATCACAGGAATGGAAGCCGATAGTGAAGAAGCTGGGGCTGGATGCCAATAGTCCGGCGTTTACGTGTTTGGAGAAGCGCGTGACGTTTGTCGAAGAGGCGTTGGTAAGTTCAGTGACGGGGCAGCGGGAGGAGGAGTTGTTTGGCACGTGGCACGTGCGCGGGGCTAATTTGCTGGACTTGGCGGTTAGGCATGAAATGGGCCACAGCATTTGCAACACGAAAGCAGAAGACAAAGCGGATCATATAGCGAGTGTGCTGGAGCGACACGCGGCATTGAGCTGCCAAACTGCGCTTTGATGATGAAGAATGGCAAGGTAAAGCGTCACCCCCTTTCGGGCAAACAGACGGGCCGAGACCGCCGGAGTGGCGGGAACCGTTGGCATAGTTTTTGAATCGAACCTAGGTATGCCAGCCTGACTGTCCGGCATAACTGGCCGACCGGACATCAGGTTTACGGGCCATCCTAGGAAGTATCAAGCGCCTTCAACTTTTTTAGAGGGGGAAGGCTCCGTCAGCGATCGCTGACGGTTAGCCGAATGCGGCAGAAGGCAAAGACCAGCAGCTAGTTTGATTTTTGTAATGCTGCGGCGCGCTCTTTCGCGTGCATAAGGAGCGCGGCGAAGCGAGGGTCACCATGCAGGGATTTTAGATCGGTGTCCTTATCCATGCCCAAGTCAAGGTCGGGGCTCAGCCCGTGGTCGACTGCTTGGCTGAGTAGCGACAGTGCTTCATCCCGCCGACCCATGAGCGCCGCGATGCAACCAACATTGTAGACGGAGCTAGCGGTGATCGGGTGATCCGGCCCAAAGATTCGCCGGCGGATCTCAAGCGCCTCCCGATTCAACTTCTCAGCTTCCTCGTAGCGGCGTTCGTCCGACAAAACGTTGGCCAGACTGTTCATGTAAAGCGCTGTATCCGGATGTCCAGGTCCGAGGACTCGGCGCCCTACGTCGACCGCCTCTCGATACAATTTCTCCGCATCAGCGGGACGGCCTTCCTCCGACAGAATGCCACCTAAGTTATACATCGTGAGCAGTGTTATCGGATGTTCCGAGCCGTGAATGCGGCGGTGAATGTCGAGTGTTTGTCGGTACAGTTTCTCCGCTTCCGCAAGCCGTCCCTCATTAGCCAGAACGTGCGCCAGGTTATCGATTGCCTGTGCTGTGAAGGGATGCTCCGGTCCCAAAGTGCCCCTCTGAATGTCCACTGCCTCACGCTCTAATTTCTCTGCCTCTGGGTATCGGCCTTCCACATTCAAGGTCACACCGAGGTCTTCCATTCCCGCCACCCTCGTCGGATTTGTCGGGTCGAGCACGTGCTGGCTGTCGTCGAGCATCTGCCGGAGCAGCTTCTCTGCATCGCTGTTTCGCCCTTCACGAAAAAGTTCCCATCCCAGATGTTCCTCTGCCGCAAGTGTGTTCGGATCCTTGGGCCCCAAATCGTGGCGTCGAATCTCAACTGCGCGGGCCGTCAGGGATTCAGCTTCCGGATAAAAGCCGAGGTTATCGTACAAAATCCCCATTACCTGCATCATCTGCGCCTGAAGTTCGGGCTCTTTTGCTAGCCTCGCGTCGATATCTTTCGACCCCCTGTCCAGAATTTGACGCGCGGTGATAACGCTGCCTCGACCTTCGATTGTGTCCGACTCTTTGAACATATTCGTCATGAAATCGGTAATTCGATTGGCGCGGTCGCGCTCTCGCGTGATGCGGCGCAGTTGCACGGTTTGGATTATGGCGAAAGCCACCAGCAACGCTGCCGCGCCCGATGCTACTGCGACGCCCACTCGATGCCGCCGAACATATTTCCGCACGCGGTAGCCCACGCTCGCTGGCCGCGCCACCACCGGCCGGTTCTCCAGGTACCGCTCAATGTCTGCTGCCAATTCCGAAGGCGTTCCGTACCTGCGCGCGCGGTCCTTCTCCACCGCCTTCATCGTGATCCAGTCCAGATCACCCCTTAGCAGCTTCGCCAGCTGCTTTGTCTCCGTCCCTCGGCTCTCCGCCGCGGCCGTCGCTGTTTCCTTCTCCGTGTTGATCTTCGTGCTTGGACTCGGCGGGTCTTCCTCCCGCAATTGCCGCAGCACTTCATCGATCGGTTTCTTCTTCCCATCCTCGGAATCGAACGGCAACATCCCAGTCAACAACACATAGAGCAGTGCGCCCAGCGAATACACGTCCGTTCGCGTATCCACATCGAACACGTTCGGATCGGCCTGTTCAGGGCTTATGAATCCGCGCGTCCCCATCAGCGCACCCATTTCTGTAAATTGGGTCTGCTCCGTGCCGGGCTGCGAGGAAATGGCCTTCGCAATGCCGAAATCAATAATCCGCGGCACGGGCTTTCCGTCCACCTCCACAACCAGGACATTGGAGGGCTTGAGATCGCGGTGAATGATAGCCTTCTGGTGGGCGTGCTGCACACCTTCGCAAACTTTGATGAAAAGCTCGAGCCGCTCCCTAATCTTAAGTTTCTTGTTGTCGCAATACCGGGTGATCGGTGGACCATCGACATACTCCATCACGAAGTACGGTTGTCCATCCTTCGTCGCTCCCGCATCGAAGACCTTTGCAATCGCGGGATGATTCATCACCGCCAGCGACTGCCGCTCCGATTCGAATCTCTGTATCACTGCTCTGTCGTACAATCCGCCCTTGATCAGCTTCAGCGCAACCTGCCGCTTCACTGGCGCCGTCTGCTCCGCGAGCCATACTTGTCCCATTCCGCCTTCGCCCAATATCCTGATTAAGATGTAAGGTCCGATGGACATTCGGTTCTCGGCCTTCGCCGCCGCGGCGCCGCTTCCGCCAGTGTCGAGGGTGGCCTCACCTCCCGCGGACGCGCCTGCTGCGGCCGTGTGCGCGCCTCCGGCATCTACGTTTTTCTTCGGATTTTCCGGATCGGACTTCGGGATGGAGCCTTCATTGCCCATAGGCACCTCCTGGGCAGCACTTCCCTAATTGGTTTGTGAGCTTAGCACGTCCTGTGTTTCCTCGGGTTGGACAAAGCGAAGGCTGCGGATGACCATTGTAACCAGCTAAACGCGCTAGTGCTGACTGAACCGATCAACTGGGGACCATTTCGGTGCAGCTTCGGTGCGTTTCCGCGTAAGCGACACCAGCAGCGGCACTTAGAGTTAGTTTGCATCACCTTGTTAGAAGGCAGACGCTTCATTGCAACTCAACTCCGGCAGCCGGAGCTTCAACTTCGGGCTATTTCAGTCCAATGTCGGTCCAACTAAAGAGGCTGATTGCTCCGTGCGATTCCGCGTAAGCGACACCAGACGCGGCACTTAGTAGGTTAGCATCTGCTAGTTCGAAACCAGATGCTCTATCCAGCTGAGCTACGGGCGCGCGGAGCAACCAATTTAACATTCAAGTACTTACAGCCAGCTGGACATCTGGCGTTTCGGTCCATTTCGGTCAATTCGGTCCAACATCGACCTTTGAAGGCGGCAGTTTGAAACCCAGACCCGCTTTTTCAGCGACTTCTTTGCGGAACTCCACGTCATGCCGGACGGGAAGAGGGAGCCCACCGTTGCGATTTGTATCTTGCAAAGGGTGGGCCACCCGAACTTGCTTTGGGTTTAGGGTGCGCCCACCCTGCTGCTGGGGACAGCATTTCGGATAGAATCACAGCGCGGAGGGTTGGCATGCGCGTGAAAACCGGGGTTGTTGCGATGCTGTTGCTGGCAGGATTGATTAGGCCGCGGGAAGCGGTGGGCGGCGAAAAGATACGGGCGCTGGCGCTGGAGGACTACTACCAGCTGGTTAGCGTGGAATCGCCGGCGATATCCCCGGATGGAAAATGGGTTGCGTTTGTTAAGACGACGATTGTCGAGGCGGAGAACCGGCGGCAGCATGAGCTGTGGCTTGCGACGACTAATGGAAACACGGCGCCGCGGAAGCTCTCCGATCCTGCGCTGGATGCTTCCGGGCCGCGATGGAGCACCGACGGGCAACTGCTGGCGTTTTCAGGGCGGGCTCGCGACGAGAAAGAACACGACGAAGGGGATTCGATCTGGTTTCTGCGCATGGATCAGGCCAACGCCGAAGCGATGCATATCTCCGGCGTGAGAGGCTTGCCGATTTTCAGCCCTGACAATCAATGGATCGCGTTTGTCGCGCGCATG
Source organism: uncultured Acidobacteriota bacterium (assembly GCA_963833345.1). Classification (GTDB taxonomy): domain Bacteria; phylum Acidobacteriota; class Terriglobia; order Acidiferrales; family UBA7541; genus Acidiferrum. Next base: position 1,960,819 of record CAWHXI010000002.1, read on the forward strand.
GCGAAGCTGAGGGAGGCGCAATACGCTAGCCAATCCGAGCGATTGATCAACGAGCGCTTCAAAGGCCGAGCCTACGAGTGGATGAATTTTCGCTACGATGGGCGCGGCTATTTGCCTGATCCGCGAAATATCGCAGCAACGCCCGCGGAAGAACTTTTCGTCGTGCGGCGGACCGGAGGGGAGGCGCGGCAACTGACGCAGCTTGGAGTCAGAGTGCGGGAGGCGGCCTGGAGCCCCAGCAGCGACGCGCTGATCTTCAGCGCCAACACGCATGAACGCGACGAGTACACCTACGAACGGGCGGACATTTTTATCGCGACGCTGGCTGGGCAAACGAAGCGATTGACCGACGACGGCTACAACAACGATGCGCCGGCATGGTCGCCCGACGGAGGGACAATCGCCTTTCGGCGGGAGTTGGGGTTGAGCGAGGTGATTAAGGCCAAGTGGAATCATGGCGCGCCGGTCGATATCTATACGATGCCGGCCAGCGGCGGCAGCCCGGTAAACGCCACGGCGCATTGGGATCTGCTGCCTGGCGCTCCGAGCTGGAGCGCAGACGGGAAATTTCTTTGCTTCAGCGCAGGGATCGGCGGAAACGAACACTTGTTTCGAGTGGCTGCGGTGGGCGGCGACGTGATACAAGTGACGCACGGGGAGCGCCAGCTCTCCGGGTTTAGCGCTTCGGCAAGCGCGGGGCTGATGGTCTATGCCGGCCAGGACAGCGCGCATCCCGGCGAGTTATTTGTATCGTCGCTGGACGGCCGCCGCGCGAAGCAGCTTACTTCGTTCAATGAAGTGCTGTTGAGCGAAGTGGCGCTGAGCAAAGCGGAACGCATTCTATATCCGAGTAAGGATGGAACGCAGATCGAAGGATGGGTGCTCAAGCCGAGTGGCTATGACTCGGCGCAGAGCTGGCCGCTGATTCTGGCGATTCACGGCGGGCCTCACGGCGCGTATGGCAACGAGTTCTCGTTCGAGGAACAGTTGTTTGCGGCGCAGGGCTATTTGGTGGTTTACACGAACCCGCGCGGCTCGACGAATTATGGTGAGGAATTTCTGTGGGCGACTTGGGGCGGATGGGGGAACCTCGATTATGAGGACGTGATGGCCGGAGTGGATTACGTGCGGAGCCACTACCACGTGGATGACAAGCGGCTCGGCGTTACCGGCTATTCCTACGGCGGCTTCCTGACGAATTGGATCATCGGGCACACGACGCGGTTTGCCGCGGCGATTGTGGGCGCGGGAATTTCCAATTGGATCAGCGACTACGGCACGGCGGACATTCCGCGAACAAAGGAGAGCGAATTCTTCGGCCCACCGTGGGATGCGCAGGCGCACGCCTTGCTGGTGAGGGAGTCGCCGATTGAGTACGCGGGTAATGTGACGACGCCGACGCTGTTTGTGCACGGCGAGTCCGATATGCGCGTGCCGATCGAAGAGGGCGAACAGATGTACACCGCGCTGCGGAAGCGGCGCGTTCCTGCAAGATTCGTGCGTTACCCCGAGTCGTATCACGTGGGGTGGAGTCCGTGGAACACGGTGCACCGCTATTATGAAGAGCTTGACTGGTGGCGCAATTATTTGGATGGCGAGAAAAAAGTCGGCACACCAGCGAGTTGAAAAGCTACTCCTTGAATTGCTTGCTGGGACAAAGAATTAACCCCATAACAATGATCCGGTCGCTTGCCGAGGGCAAGCCGTGCGCAAATGCAGGTAACACGACCCGTAGGGCGCCGTTCACTTGCCTGGTTAACGCGTTCTAGATCAGAGGCAATTCCCTGCCATAAACGCGGCGATCTTCAGAGAGGAACTGGTTGGACATAGCGCCCACCGTGCTTATAGCAGTATTTGTATTATTTGGCGGGCATTCACACCGTGCCTTATGTGGGATAGCGACAAAGTGTGACATGGGCCTCTGAGGCGTTCAATGTCGCTTGAAAAGGTAGAACTGAGATCCTAGAGTGGGCCCAGGTCCGAAATTTGGACCAAGAAAGTCTGGGAGGCTACCATGAGGATCAAGGGTTCAGTTCTGTGTCTCGTGGGATTTGCCTGCTTTTCGGCCCTCGCCTTTCCGCAGGCTCCGTCTGGAGTTTTCAGGTCTTTCGATTATCCGGGTGCTGCGAATACGCAGCCCACCGCGATCACAGCCTACGGAGAGATAGTTGGAGGGTACTTCAATTCTGATGGTATACGACACGCGTTTGTTTTGAAAGAAGGCGAATTCTCTTCGCTCGACTTTCCCGGTGCAGTGACGACCGGCGTGAATTGGATCAAGCGCGAGGTGACCTCGTAGGGGCCTATAGCGATGGTAAGTCCAATCACGGCTTTCTCTTGAGCGAAGGGCAATTCACGACCATCGATTACCCCGGGGCGCTGAACACGATCTCCACGGGGATTAGTTCAGACGGCGATATCGTTGGGGTCGCAAGTGACAACGGGGTGAATTTTCGAGGCTACTTACTAAGCCAGGGTAAATTTTCCCCAATCATTTACCCAGGCTCTTCGATCATATTTCAGGAAGCGACAATGGTCGAGGCGGGGCGCATCGTTGGTGGGTATGTGGACAACAATGGCTCGCACGGGTATTTGCTCGTTCGGAGCAAGTTTGAGACGGTTAATTGCCCGGACGCAACGGGCGGCGTTTTTCTCAGCGGATTGGACCCAATTGGCAGAATGACAGGTGAGATGACCACAGCAGACGGACACCAGCATGGTCTGCTCGTTCAGGATGGACAGTGTACGGCCTTTGATTTCCCTGGCTCGACTTCAACTTATGCAAACGGCATCAATTCTCGTGGCGACATTGTGGGTCGGTACACAGACACTGCTGGCGACACTCACGGGTTTGTTGTCGAGCGTTTCATCGTCGGCTGGCCGATATGATGTTTTGATTTCTGGTCAGCCCAGGCTCGCGCCTTACCGCTTGTGCGAATTTCGAGAAACCCGGTACAGCGACCTCACCCGTGGCTAGACAGACGTTTAGGGCAGATTTCTCACCCTGGGAGAGTTTGGTAATGAACGCCTCTGACGCGGCAACGCAGATCGGTCGTTTAGTTTCAATCATCGGCTTGCTTGTAGCGATCACCCTGGCGCAAGGCTGCGGCGGCGGAGCCAGCATACAGTCGGCGTCCATCATCACAACGGTGAGTGTGTCGCCACAAAACCCAACCATTGCGGCTGGGCAACAGCAGCTGTTCAGCGCTGAGGTTTCTGGAACGGGTAACTTCAGCGCGGCCGTGGTCTGGTTGGTAAACGATGTGCCCGGTGGGAACTTGTCCGTCGGCACGGTCTCCACCGGTGGCAACTATAGCGCTCCAGCGAGCTTTAATGCTGCTTTCACTGTAACCGTCAAAGCCGTCAGTAGCCAGGACTCTACGAAGTCAGGGATTGCGCAGGCCAGTCTCGTCGTGGGTCTGGTCAGTGGTGTAACGGTTGCCCCGAAAACTCAAGACGTTTTCGCCGGTGCCAACCAGTTGTTCAGCGCTAACGTGCAAGGTACCGGCATCATCAATCCGAATGTGACCTGGTCCGTCAATGGCGTCCCCGGAGGCAATTCGGCCGTTGGGACGGTCGGCACCGGTCCGAGTGCCTTCTACACGGCGCCCGACGTAATCCCCAATCCTGCCAGCGTGACCATCACGGCGACCAGCGTACAGGATACGACCAAGTCTGGAACCGCTGTTGCGACGGTCGTGGCGCCTCCCTTAGGCATAATCTCCGTCAATGTCACTCCCACAAGTGTGAACATGCCCGCTAGCCAGACGCAGACATTTACGGTCAACGTAGTCGGCGTTGGCAACTTCAATTCCGCCGTCACCTGGTCGGTGGGTCCGGATGGGGTCATATTGCCAAACTATGGCTCGATTTCTCCGACCGGCGTATATACGCCGCCAAACAGTCTGACCGATCCGACGCCGATTAACATCACCGCGACCAGCGTCGCGGATCCTTCAAAATCTTCGACCGTGGCAGTCCAGGTTTTCCCCACGCCAGTCATTACGAGCCTGTCCCCAAATTCGGCGCAGGCAGGCGACACGATCGAAATCAATGGAACAAACTTGAACTCGGTAATAGGTATTCAATTCACGGGTCCGAACAATTTGATTCTCCCTGTGCCCACGTTCGGCACGGAAATACCGGTCCCGTTCTCTGCTGTGAGCGGGCCAGTGTCGGTCATCACCCAGCTTCCCGGTTTCGCCCCCGTAGTGACGAACAGTTTGCAGTTCACTCGAATTCCTGCGCTCCGGATTCGCGCGGCCAATCGCGACCTCTCGGCGGGGGAATCCACGCAGTTCTCTTACCGGATACTGGGGATGCCGAACGCACAGGCCATCCAGTGGACCACCGATGTGGGTACGATCGATGGGAGTGGGAACTACGAGGCTCCGGGCGCTGTGACGAGTGACACTTTCGCTCACATCCAGGGATGCATCTCGGGCACGCAAACCTGCCAAACCGAAATTCTAGGGTTGCATCCCTTTCGCATTACACCGTATCCCGCGTCGGTTGCTCTTGGAGCATCTCTGCAACTGCAATCGATTCTCGAAGGTGCGACTTGGATGGAGTTGGCTGGTGGAGGATCGCTGACAACTGGTGGACTGTACACGGCGGGAACAGCAGTTGCAAGTGCTGGCGGCATCCCGGTGTCGGCGACCTTGAACGGCGCGACGGAGAACGCGACCGTGGGAGTGACCGGCGTTCCCGGCGTCGTTAGCGAAATCTCAGACTACATCGACTACACGCTACCACTGCCGTTCGGAACCCTCAACGAGCAAGTCTCCGTTTCCGGCACCCACTTATATGCCTTGGCCAGCGGAAATCTGAATGACCCCGTCGATCGAACCTACTTTTGGATCGATGTGTACGACATCTCCGATCCCATTCATCCCATTTGGGTTGACGCAGTGGAGACTGCGTTGCGCAGTCCGATATATACGAGTGGCCAGTATCTGTATCAGGTTGGAGTCGACGTCATCGCGGTATTCGACATCTCTGGCACGACGCCCGTGCTGATTGCAGAAGCTGCGATCCCGTCAGTGAGCAACAGGAGCAATTTCGACGGAATTGTCTGGGTTTGGCCAGCCACCGGCTGGTCGGGATCTCAGGATCAGGTCACGGTTGAGCAATTCGACCTTCGCAGCGGCAACATCGTGCAGACCAACTTTCAACTCCCGGGTCCGGCCGGTGCGGGGCCTTCCTCCTCGGTATCGTCGCTGCCCATGGGAACGGATACTCGATTGTTTGTCCTCAACTCGGTAAACGCCACCACTTCGTCCGCTTCGACCGAATTGGATACATACGACTTGACGACGAGTCCGCCATCTCTGCTGCAAGCGCAAACGATTTCTCCCCCTTTCTACTACACTTCGTTTTTCGGAAACGTCCTAGTTGTTGGCGGCGAAATCTTCGATGTCTCCAGTGGACTTCCGGTGCAGGTATCGACGCTACCGTCCCTGGCCGCAGGCAACCTGGTCGGTTTCAATGGCAAGGAACTGCTCACGGCTTTCCAGAGCTCCTTGCTGGTGACAGATCTTACCGATCTTTCGCAGCCTAAGCTGACCGGGGTGCTCGTTGATCCCACGTGGGCAACGACGGGGGCGTGGGCGGGACAGTATGTAATCACGGGCAACGGTGGCATTCGGGTGTTCGACGCAAGTCCTACAGGGGGAGGAATTATCGAGGCCACGCCGCTGGGGCCGTTTCTCGCTTCCGTTGTTTACGATCAACTCGTCTACCAGTCACATCTGTTCGAAGCAACGGAAACCGACCACAACGCGTTCGTTTCGAACCTCGATCTGACCACCAATCCGCCTACTGAAGTGAGCGAGTTCGACACCGGGTCAGCCAATCCCCTTGCGGTGCAAGTAACGGGCGGCACAATGTATGTCGGCACCGATCAATCCCTTATCGTGGTCAATATATCCAATCCTGCATCTCCGATGCAGATCACTTCGATGACGGGAGCTGTGAGCGCGCTCAGCATATCGGGCAATTATCTGTACGAGGGTACAGCAGACGGTCACTTGGTCGCTTTCAACATCTCGCAGCCCGCTGCTCCATTACAAGTCTCAAGTCAAACGATACCTTCCCCTGCAATCACAATCCGCGCCAGTAATAACCTGTTGTTTATAGCCGACGACACCAGCGGTCTTCTGACTTACAACCTGGCAAGCCCGTCCACCCCGGCTCTTCTGTCGCAGTTCCAGCCGGCGACTGCGATCGGGGATGTCGCCATCGACGGGAATCTGGCGCTTCTCGCGACGTCGGACCAGGGCTTGGTGATCGCCGATGTAACGAACCCATCGAAGCCGGCAAAAGTTGGGCAGGCAATCCTGCCGGCTTATGGGGTTACTACAGCATCGGCGATCGCGGACGGCATTACATTCACCAACAAGGTTGCCTACGTGGGGACGTGGGCCGACGGCGGAATTCTCTATGGTTTCGACTACAGCACTGCCGCCCATCCCCGCATGGTAGCGGTAATGCCGGAGGGAACCCTGTGCGACTCCGTGCTCACGCTGCAAAACGACGGTACGGATCTGTTTGACGGCGGTGCGCTCGACGCTTTTCCGTTTGTCGATATCGACCTCTCGCAGCCACGCAACGTGATTAATTTCTACCCGGTCTTTGCGTCCGCCATCAATGCGGGAACCGGCAACGCATGCGACGTCACCTTTCAGACGGCGCAGTCGCGTCGAGCGCGTACGTCTTACACTGCCATGCGGGCTCGTCTCCGGAGAAGGAAGTAACAGCGCCTGTGGAACAGCAAACTACATATATAGAGAGTTTGGGTATTTACCTACCGCCCATTGAAATCTCTTCTGCGCGGCGGGTAGCGGGAATCCGGAGCGGGATCAGGGTCCCCCTAGAGCGGTTTACTGGGATTAAGTCTATACGCAACGTTCAGGCGGACGAGTTCTCGTTCGATTTGGCGTGCCGCGCGATCGAATCCAGCCTTCGTCACTCGAGTTTCCGCGCGGAGGACATCGGATTACTAATTGCCTGCAACATTTCCAAATACGACCGCAAAGGATTCGTCTTTCCGATTGAACCGAATACTGCGACCTGTCTTCGCAAGGCCATGGGATTCAAGAATGCCATGGCATTCGACATCAACAATGCATGCGCGGGAATGTTTACGGGGATTTTGGTGGCGGATTGTATCCTTCACATGACTGATATCCGAGCCGCCATGGTCGTGAGCGGAGAATTCATCTCTCATATTTCGGATGCAGCGCAGCGGGAGATCAGCAGCTTTACTGACCCGCTTCTCGCGTGCCTGACCCTGGGAGATTCCGGTGCCGCCGTGGTGCTCGCCAGGTCCGGCGACAAAGCAATCGGGTTCCAATCCATCGATTTGTTGACGCTTGGCGTATACAGCTCTCTTAGCCGGGGTAGCCCGGCCGGAGAAGGGGATACAGGTGCAGTCATGGTCACTAATTCCAAGGAATTATTACGGGTGGGTAGTCTGGAGGCAGCCAGACATTTTGTGAAATCAATCCACAAGCAGGGCTGGGGCCCTGACGCGATTGACCACGTGATTGGCCACCAGGTTTCCGTGGGAAGTTTAGACAGCTGTGCGCGGCAGATTAACTCCCAATTGAACGGCACGAAACTGGATCGACGGAAGATTGTAAACAACCTTGCACACAGGGGCAACACAGCAACAACGACTCACTTGGTCGCTCTGAACGACCGAATGCAGAACGGGAACATCGGCCCGGGCGACCGCGTCGCTTTCTGTATGGCCGCGTCGGGGTTGACGGTAGGGACCGCTCTCTACGTCCTCGACGATCTTCCTTCTCGAGTCCGAAACAACGGTCCACCCACCCCAAAGGTCGCAGGGTACGAAAAGCCGGCCCCTATGTCTGGTCTCGTCGCGCCAAAGGCAGTGTCGATTGCCTCGGTCACGACCACGCGATCACGACCGCAATTGCCTCTCAGCACGGAGCAAATTGCCTTGGAAGCCGCCGAAGCCTGTCTGGCGCAAGCTCCTTGCTGCAAGCAGGATATCGGGATGCTGCTTTTTATCGGTGTGTTCAAGGGCGGCTTTCTGGCCGAGCCGTCCTACGCGGCGATTCTTGCGGGGAGCCTGTTTTCCAGTTCCCACTCGAATGCGGGCGATCCAGTCGCGCTCGCGTTTGATCTTCAGGCTGGTCCGAATGGTTTTCTCATGGGCTGTGAAATACTGCGCACGATGTTCGGGCGGCGCCAGATCCGAGCAGGGCTGGTAATCGCCGCCGAGTTCGATGACAACCGCCTTCTGGACGGCTATCCAACTCTTGGGCTTGCTGAAATTGCAAGCGCCGCCGTCATTATGGAGCCCGGCAAATCCGGCGTCCAGGTATCCGATTGCCAGTTCTTTACCTTCGACGAGTACGCAGATAGTTGTCGAGCAGACCTGATTGCCTGCAAAACGGCCCACATTTCACTTCAGGTCTGCCAAGATTATTTGGCGAACCTGTCAATTTGCCTCCGAAGAGCTATCCAGATGTACCTTGGTCGGACCGGAATGAAGCTTGCAGAATTCGACGAGTTTTATTTTCCCCAAATCTCTTCGGAATTCCTGGACGCCGTAGCGCTGGACCTGGCGATTCCGCGCGAACGTGTCTCGGACGTGACCGTGGAAGGCAGGGACCTTTATACATCCTCTTTGCCATGCATTTTAGAAGCGTCGCTCCTTTCGGGACTCGCGGGAAGTGGAAAGGTCTGTCTCTGTGTTACCGCGGGGCCGGGGATCAACATCGGCTGTGCCGTTCTCAAAGGATAATGGAAGCGGATTTTTGCCATGAGTCCATTAATTCGTGCGGTGGTAACGGGGGGCGGAGGCTTCCTGGGGTCGAGAATCGTTTCGATGCTGCTCGATGAGGGCTGCGCGGTCAGGAGTTTCTCACGTCACCATTACCCGAATCTCTCCGCGCGAGGTGTTACCTGTCATGTGGGGGATTTGGCGGACGCCTCGGCTGTGAGTGAGGCGCTGCGCGAGGCCGACGTGGTGTTCCACGTGGCGGCCCATGCGGGAATGTGGGGCGATTACGCCCGGTATTATGCGACCAACGTCGTGGGCACACAAAACGTGATTGACGCCTGCAGGCAAAATGGAGTGAAAAAGCTCGTGCACACGAGTACTCCAAGCGTGGTTTTCGGTGGCCGACACATCAGGAACGCCAATGAAACTGTGCCCATTGCGCGAAAACACCTGAGTCACTACGCGAGCACCAAAGCCGAAGCTGAACGGATGGTGATTGCTGCCAATGGGCCCGACCTGGCGACCGTGGCGCTTCGGCCGCATACGATCTGGGGGCCAGGTGACAACCAGATTTTTCCCCGACTGGTGGAGCGGCATCTTGGCAATCGATTGATGCTCATCGGCCGCGGTGACAATCTGGTGGACACGACCTATGTGGATAACGCCGCGAGGGCTCATCTCGACGCCGCACGCCAGCTTGCGCCAGGGAGCCCTCCTGCCGGTTGCGCCTATTTCATCTCACAGGGGGATCCCCGCCACCTTCGCGACATGCTCAACGAAATGATGAGCGCCGCCGAGCTGCCGCCAGTGAAAAAATCAATCCCTTTTTCCGTGGCGTATGTTGCTGCCTGCGTGCTTGAAACTTTCTATAGGGCGTTTCGCGTCACCGCAGAACCCTCGCTCACGCGTTTCTTGGTACTGAATATGGCGAGAGATCACTACTTCGATATCACCGCGGCTCGGCGAGACTTGGGATACAATCCCGCGATCAGCATCGAAGAGGGCATGCAAAGATTGCGCCAAGCGCTGTCGGCGGAAGCCATGGTAACAACCAACGCCAGCGATGCATGAGATATGACGATGCCAAGTCTTGAAACAGCGAAAACGATCGCGGACGCGCTGGCGGCTCGCTCACGAACTCACCCCGGCCGGTTGGCACTTGCGGTGGCCTGCAAGGGGTGGCGGCAACACGATCTGTATGACGAGGTCACCTTCGCAGAACTGGAATACGACGTAAACACGTACGCCTGCATTTTTGCGAATCGCGGTGTTCGAAGGGGAATGCGAACTGTCCTGATGATCACCCCAGGGCGGGAGTTTTGTGCAGCCATCTTTGCTCTTCTAAAGCTGGGTGCGCCCCCAGTCCTGATCGATTCCGGGATCGGACTGCGGAACATAGGAAGATGCATTCAACGCGCCATGCCGGCGGCCTTTGTCGGCATTCGAAAAGCGCAGGTCGCGCGCCGGATGTTCGGTTGGGGCAGAGACTCGATTCGCATCTCGCTCACCGTTGAGTCGCTGCCGAGAGGCAAGTCTGGGCCTGCGGACGTCACTCCTGAAGAGTTTTCTCGAGGTGCTCCTCCTGTGGACCCGCCCGCAGACGAGGGGGTAGGAGCCATCGCTTTTACCAGCGGGAGCACGGGCCCGCCGAAAGCTGTGGTGTTCGACCATCAGAATTTTGAGGCCCAGGCTGATCTCGTGCGAGGGCTCCTGGGGCCGTACGTGGCAGAGCCTCACTTGATGACATTTCCATCGTTTCTGCTCTTCGCGCCGGTGCTTGGATTCGCGGCAATCATTCCCGACATGGATACCTCCAAGCCGGCGGCAGCGGACCCGAGTCGGTTGATCGCCTCCATCGAGGACTATCAATGCCGGTCTTTTTTTGCCTCCCCTGTCCTGGTTCGCCGCCTCGGTTCCTACTGTCGCGAGACAAATCGCAAGCTTACTTCGATCGAGCGCGTCCTGAGCGCCGGCGCGCCATCGGAACCGCATGCGCTGGCAACTCTGGCTGCGGCGATCGGACCTGGCGGAGAAATTTTCACGGCGTATGGCGCAACCGAAGCCTTTCCCGTGTCGAATCTGAGCAGCACTGAGATTCTGAATGAGACCAGCGAAAAAACGAAGAGCGGAGCCGGTGTCTGCATAGGGCGTCCCCTCCATGGAATATCGGCGTCAATCATCCCGATCGGCGATTCGCCGATCAACGATTGGGAAGAGATTCGGCCCCTGCCACCGTACGAGATTGGCGAGATTGCCGTCTCTGGCGGGGTCGTCTCTCGGCGGTATTTCAATGACCCCGATGCTACTGAGTACGCCAAGATCCCATGCCGGGCCGCGGGCTCTCTCTACCACCGCATGGGAGACGCAGGCTATGTCGACGACCTCGGGAGGCTTTGGATGTGCGGCCGCAAATCCCAGCGCGTCGTAACACCGAAGCGCGTGTATTTCACGGTTCCCACCGAGGGAGTATTCAACGGACATGGAGAGGTATCCCGGACGGCCCTGGTCGGAGTAAAGGGCGGAGAGAGTACTATTCCGGTTCTATGCGTGGAGCTTGCGGATCGCAAATCCGCGAAGGCAAGAAGGAGAATTGGGGAGGAACTGCACGCTCTCGGCGCAAAATTTGAGCACACACGCGAGATTCGTCATTTTCTGTTTCATCGATCGTTCCCGGTGGATGCCCGGCACAATTCAAAGATTTGCAGAGAAGATTTATCGGTGTGGGCAAAACGGAGAATCAGCTCGAACAGTCCAGAGGGAAAGTAGGATTGACAATGACAAGCGCATTCGCAGTTGCCACAGCACGCGAACCCATCAGCGGGAATTCGCGTTTGCGAACCAACGGCTTCCGGCCCCGCGATTTGCGAAGCTATTGGACACTCTTGGCTATGGATCACTTCCTCGGTCGAGAGCGCGTCGACCGAACCTTTAAATATTGGCGCAGCGGCCTGAATCAAAGAATGCTGGAGAGCATCCGGCAAAACGGCGAATCGCGCGTCATCCCGTTGCCGCGGATCACGCAGCTGGACCGCAAGACCTACATGAAGGAGTTTGTGAACAAGAGCCATCCAGTGGTTTTCGTTGGTGCGGCTAAGGATTGGGAGTGTTGCAGGAAATGGAGTTTCGACTGGATTAAGCAACAATACGGCAGCGACGACGTAATGCTGGTCGATCATGGGAAACAGGATCGCAATCCGCTGCATGCCCCCGTCGAGCATCTGACTCTCGGCGACCTAATTGACGGGATTGACCACGGCTCGTTGAAATATGCCCGTTTTCATCCCCTGCTGCAAAGGCATCCGGAGCTTCGGATCGACATTGACCAGAGGTGGCTGAAGGACCACCTCACCAATCGCCGCACCAGTTGGCTTCACTTCTACACTCTATTTCTCGGGGGGAAAGGGACTGATACAGCAATTCACAACGCCGGAAACGAAAATCTTTTCGTCCAGATCCAGGGGAGAAAGAAGTGGCGCTTCTACCCCGTGGAACATACTCCGATCTTCGACCCGCCAGCGAACCGTTCGTTATACAAGTACACCGGCTACCACCCAGACGAGCCAGACTACGAGCTTTACCCCATGGCTCGTCATATGGATTGGTACGAAACGGTCCTGGAACCAGGCGACGTTCTTTATAATCCGCCGTATTACTGGCACCATGTTTCCAATCCCGTTAGGTCGATTGGTGTTGGCTGCCGGTGGAACAATATTCGAACGGCGTTCCTCGCCGCGCCTACTCTCGCAACGTTGGAGCTATTCAACACAAAACCAAACCTGATTAAAGGGATGCTAATGACGCTGAAAGATTTCAACACCATTCTGGCCGAAACCAGACTGGACAAGAAGCAGATCATGGCGCAGCCCGGAGGGTCGCAGCAAAGTTAATTGGTTTGCGGTCCTGCCTTAGTCTGTATACATAGCTATGACCTTCCTGCGCCGCGTCGTAATGTTCTCTCGCAATCGCAAGTTTGGCCGGTATCCAGAGGCCAGATGGGCCAATCGCGATTTTGGGGTGATTCAAGCGTCGATCGCTTTGCTGGTGCTGTTGTCGCTTGTGCATCCATCGCGGGTCTGCGCGGCGAATTCTGACTTGGAGACTGTGCTGACTGGCTCGCGCCGGCGCACTGAGAATTTGGACTACCGTTTGACCGGGCGACTCACACGGGTGGAAGGCAATGGCAAGCGCACGAGCTACAAGTTTGTCGCCAAGGCTCACTGGTTTCCCGATGGTCTGCGTCTGCTATGTGAGATCTTGGGGCCTGGCTCAGCGAAGACGAGCCTTCTTTTGCATATGAGCGTGAATGGGCACGTGGCCGTCGAGGTGGTACTTCCTGGTGAGAAGGCTGCCAGCGTGTTGCCATTCGAACGTTGGAACAGCCCACTAGTGGGAACGGACTTTTCCTATGAGGACATGGTAGAGAGCCAGTTCTTCTGGAAAAATCAGGAACTGCTGGCGCCGGAGAAATACGGCGCACGGGATTGCTTTGTCCTTAAGAGCAAGTCCGACCCTCAGGACCGGACTTACTATGATTCGGTAACATCGTGGATTGACCGCGGCATCTTGTTCCCTGTGCATGTGGTGAAGACGCTTCGCGGCACGGAACAGCAGAAGGAATTCATTTACTATGGGCTGCGGCAGGAAGGCGGCGCCTGGTCTGCGACGCAAGTGGAGGCAAAGCTGCAGGGCAAGCCCGGCTTTTCGATTCTTGTAATCGAATCGGGCTCGGCAAAGGCAAATCTTGGACGCAAGGACTTTGATATCAGCCAGTTCACCGCTCCAGCCGAGAAAGCGAAATAAATCGAATCGCTTGATTAAGCTGTTGCAAGGCCGTGTGCTGTCACTGGAGCTTCCACGGTGTTCGCCGTCATGGCACAAGCTCCTTTTCAGAGGTTGCCGGGGCCCCATATAGGCCAAACGGCCACCAATTCCAGTCGCCGGCAAGTTGCAATAGTGCTGGCCCGACAACCATCCGGACGAGTGTGGCATCAATCAGCACCGCCACGGCGAGCGTAAAGCCGAGCATTTGGACGACCATAAAGCTTCCCACGGTGAATGCGGTGAAGACGGCAATCATAATTGCGCCAGCGCTCGTGATGAGCCCGGCCGTCCGCGCCAGGCCCTCGATCACCGCTGATGTTTCGGATAGACCGCGCCGCCGTTCTTCGAGGACTCGGGCGACCAGGAAGACCTCATAGTCCATGCTCAATCCGAAGACGATGGCGAACGAGAGAATCGGCACGATCGGGTATACGGAGCCGGTGGGTCCGTCGAGGCCGAAGAGTTTGCTTCCGTGGCCTTCCTGAAAAACGAGAACTAACGCACCGAATGAAGCGCCAACGGAGAGCAGATTGAGCAGAATCGCTTTGACAGCCGCAAGCAACGAACGTAACCCGATCAGGAGCGCCAGCAAGCTCCCCAATACGACGCCAAGGACCACCCTCGGCAACCACTCTCTTACTACCGCGTCATAATCCGCGACCTGTGCGGCAACGCCGCCGACACGCAGCACAGCGCCGGGCACGCCGGTTATCGCCGCGACATCGGAGGAACGCACTTCTCGTACCCATCGTTTCTGGTCGTTGGGCGAAAGAGCGGCGGTGGGCAGCAACTCAATCAACGTAGCTTGGCCATCGCTGCCAAGAAAGCTCTTGCGGATTGGCTCGGGCACATCGTTGACAGCGTTCGCAGTGTCAGACATTCCCGTGAGGGTCGGAAGAGATAAGACCTCTTGCGCTCTAGGATCGCTCTGGAAGCGTCTCGTCAAGCGAGTGACGGCTAGCCAGCCAGCCGGCGAGAGCGGCGGAGACTGCGGCGGCAACTCCAGAATCACACGGAGGGACTGCACAATACCCGCCCGCCCCATGCCTTGAAGCGTGTGCAGTGCTCGCACCGACGCGGCTGCGGCCGGCAGGGAGTCAAGGCCAGGAATCCCGGGAGAGATTCTCCGTGCCTGGAATGCCAGGATCAGTAGCGGAACCCCGGCGACAAGCAGAGCTGTCCAAGGCCGGCGGGTTACGATGCTGCCCCACCGTTCCCACCGCTTACTCGCCGCGCACAGGCTCTCCGGCGTCTTGAATCGTCTGCCTGGAAGACGCACTCTGGCGGCATTGATGCGATGCCCCAGCAGACCAAGCACCCAAGGCAGAATGAATGTACACAGCATGACACTCAAAACGGTTACCAGCAGGCCAGCTATCCCGATGGAGCGCAATTCGCTGATGGGCACAGTCAGCAGCGCTGAAAATCCGATTGCAACTGTCGTGGCCGAGATTATCAGCGTCCGTCCTGCTAGCCCGGCAGCAATATCGGCAGCGTGGCCGGGATCATATCCCTCGGCCAATGCTTCGCGAAACCGGCTCACCATGAGCAATGCATAGTCGATGCCCAAGCCAAGGCCGAGCATCGTCGCCAGATTCTGCACCAGAATCGACAGGTGCAGATAATGCGCGAGCAGCGCAGCTGCACCCAGCGCCATCGAGATAGAGAGTACTCCAATTCCCAGCGGGAGTAGCGCGGCCACAAGACTGCCGAAAGCCAGCAACAAAAGCAAGAGAGTCACCGGCATCGCACGCTCCTCGGCATGCTTGACGTCATCTGCGCTGACCTTTTGAAGGTCGAGGCTCAGTGGCGCCTCACCTGTAATCTCCAGTTTGACATCGGGGTATTGCGACCTAAGCTGACCTTCCATCCACTCTGCTTTTGCCTTCAGTATGGGAACCAACACCTCGACAGTTCTGTCGTGCAGGTCCAACCCGACGATGATCAAGGCCCCGCCATTATTTCCGGTGAACAGAGAATCTGGCCAATCCAGACTCGAGACGGCGCCCGACACTCCAGGCACACTACGCAATGAACTGGTTAAGAAGCCCAATGCATCTGCGCTTTCTGCAGAATCTGGGTCGGGAATACCGCTGATCACTACAATCAGGCGGTGGGCGTACAAAGACTGGAAACGCTGCGCCAGCTCCAGGTTAACTTTTTCGGATTCTCCGCCCTTGATGTGAGCAGCTGTCTCCAGACGGCGTTCGACTTTGTAGGAAAAGGGCATTAGCGCAAGCGCCATAACAAACCCCGACATCGCCAAACAGAATCGGCGGCGAGCGGCATCACGGCCAGTCTTCAAGCTTGGCATTCCCATATATGATCCATGTCGTTTCCTGGTCCTCTGAGAGCAATGAAACGACTTCGGTGATCGAGCGCATCTATGATATGCGATCAAACTGGATATTCACTGGGTTCGGCCTTGACCTTAGTTAACGATAGATCATGGAATGGTCCCCGGCTTGTCAGCAATGCGGAACTTACGACCAAAGTCCTGGTAACGCCGTATCGGACATCAAGTGACTTTCTGGCTGAGGCCCCAGAAGTCCGGGTCGAGGAAGTTTGTGGTGGCATTGCACTCTCTGGTATAGATCGCGGTAAACGCGCTAGTGCTGACCGAACCGATCAACTGGGGGACCATCTCGGTGCAGCTTCGGTGCAATTCGAGGGGGTGATTGCACCGTGCGTTTCCGCGTAAGCGACACCAGCAGCGACACTTAGTTAGTTTGCATCGCCTTGTTAGAAGGCAGACGCTTCATTGCAACTCAACTCCGGAAGCCGGAGCTTCAACTTTCGGGCTATTTCAGTCCAACGTCGGTCCAACTAAAGAGGCTGATTGCTCCGTGCGTTTCCGCGTAAGCGACACCAGACGCGGCACTTAGTAGGTTAGCATCTGCTAGTTCGAAGCCAGATGCTCTGATCCAACTGAGCTACGGGCGCGTGAGATGCATTATACCTCGCCGGATTGGCATTCTGCACGCCGATACACGCTTGGTTTTTATGGCTAGATGACTACCGAATTGTATTACATTCTGTAATACGGTAGAATACGTTTAGGCACAGTCGTGGCATCTCCACTCACTCTTCGGCTCGACGAAAAAACGCGGCAGCGCCTCGCGCGGCTGGCTCGCCGCAAGCACCTCTCCACATCGGAAGTCATTCGCCAGGCGATTGCCGCATGGGCGGACCGTCAAGAGCCGGTCACTTCTCCGTATGAGGTGATCAAGGATCTGATCGGCGTTGTCGACGGCGGAAATCCGAAGCGATCTGAGCAAACGGGTCGAAGCTTCACCGCCGTTCTTAAGCGCCGCAAGAGGCAGCGTTGATTCTCATCGATGCGGGGCCGCTGGTCGCATTGGTCGATGCAGGCGACCAACATCATGCCAAGTGCGCCGCGGCCCTCAAGGAACTGCGCGAACCACTTGCAACGGTCTGGCCTCCGTTCGTCGAAGCGATGTACCTCTTATCCGATCTGACTGTGGCGCAAGACGCGCTCTGGGAAATGCTGGAGCGAGGCGCGGTGCTTCTGCTTCCCCTCGATGCTAGCGATTTCCCGCGGATCCGCGAACTCATGCGCAAATATGCCAACCGCCCGATGGACCTTGCCGACGCTGCGCTTTTGCGGGTCGCTGAGCGAGAAGGCTTGCGCAAAATCTTCACCGTCGACCGGCGGGATTTCTCGGTCTATCGGCTGCACAACCGTACGCGCCCGATCCTCATACCGTAACTCGCGGCGGTACAGGGGAGTGATCTTCAACCCACCGTCTGCATGGCGGAGACTAATTCGGGGATATCAATTTTGATGAGGGTGCCCTGACCCGGGCGGCTCTCGATTTGTAGATGGAAGTCGGCGCCATAGAGGACGCGGAGGCGCTCGCGGACGTTGCTCAAGCCGATGCCTTCGACGTAAACGTGCGGCATTTTTTCTTCGGAGATGCCTACGCCGTTGTCCTCGATTTCGATGTGCAGGCGGCCATCGGTATTTGTTGTGCGCAGCTGGATTTTGCCGCCGTCGAGTTTTGGGGCGAGGCCGTGCTTCAGGCAATTTTCGACGATGGGTTGGAGAAGCATGCTGGGGACGAAGGCTTCGAGGGTTTCGTCGTCGATGTGCTTGATGATGTCGAGGTTGTCGCGGCCAAAGCGGGCGACTTCGATGTCGAGGTAGTCGTCGATGAATTCGAGCTCTTCGCGGAGGGGCACGAAGGTCTCGTGCTTGCGAAGGAGGCGCCGCAGAATGTTGCTGAGCTTGAGGACCACCTCGCGGGCGTTGTCGGGGTCGAAGCGGATGAGGGCGGAGACGGTGTTCAGCGTATTGAAAAGAAAATGTGGGTTGATTTGGCGGGAGAGCGCATCCATGCGGGCTTTAAGCAGCAGTTGCTGGTGGCGCTCGAGGTTCATCTCGATGCGCGTGTTGTTCCAGATTTTCAGGGGCGCAGCGACGGACATAAGCGTCGCGATTACCGTCAGGACGAGCCACCAATCCCACTGCGGATGAATCGCAAAGAGCCACTTGGGCTTGGTGGCCTGGACCAGAGCTACACGGCCCAGTTCAAGTATGACGCACACACCCAGCGGCGCCATTTCCCAGGACAATTGGCCTTTTTTCAGCAGGCGCACTACGGCTTTCGGAATGTTCAGAAACGTGAATGGGCCGAAGTTCCAGAGGTCTTCTTTGTTGGGGATTGCTTGGCGGATCAATCCGCCAAGCAATCCCGCAGTTGAAGCCGCGGGCATCGCCAGCCATTCGCGAGAGATCAGAGCGGGAATGGTGATAATCGCGCCGCCAATTGGCCCGACGACGCGACCGCCGAGCAATCCCATCAGAAAAGCGCCTTCGAGCGAGAGGTCCGCGAACTGGTAGGGATACCCGACGAGGCGCAGCGTCACTCCGACGATCAGAGGCGGCGTCATGAACAGCATCAACTTCAGCTTTTGGTCGGGGTCGCGCTCTTCGGTAAAGAGCACGCGGCGGAAAGTGTTCCAGCGCGCGAGCAACGCGGCGATCGAGGACGCCACGCCCACCTTTAACAACAAGGTGAAGAGGAGGTCGCGTACTGCCGTTGCTTTATCCATCGTGGGGTTCTTCGATAACGCTAGCCAATCGGAGGGGCGATGTAAAGCCTCGCGTGGCGTACCTGTTATACTTCTGGTCGAACATGAATAAGAATTCGCAAAAACGAAAGTACGCGAAAAAAGCAGAGTCGGAAGTTAAACTCATCGCCCAGGCGGCTCTTCCCACGCGGCACGGCCGCTTCACGATTTACGGATTCAAGGGCCGCGGTCCGCTGGACGAAGCCATTGCCTTGGTGCGCGGCAAACTCAACGGAAAAAGCGCGCCGCTCGTGCGCGTGCATTCGCAATGCCTGACCGGCGACGTGCTCGCATCGCTGCGCTGCGATTGCCGTGCGCAGCTAGAACTCTCCCTCAAGAAAATCGGCCAGGCCGGTTCCGGAATTCTCCTCTATTTGCCGCAGGAGGGACGCGGCATTGGGTTGATGAACAAGCTGCGCGCGTATCAGTTGCAGGATGGAGGGATGGATACAGTAGAGGCCAACGAAAAGCTGGGATTCGCCGCCGACGCGAGAGACTATGATTTTTCCGCACAAATCCTAAAAAAACTCGGGGCCACAAGAATTCGCTTACTTTCCAACAACCCGGAAAAAGTCCGTCAACTCGAGCTGTCGGGCATTCGCGTTACTCAACGCGTTCCCTGCCAGCCGCGCATCTCGAAGATTTCCCGTGCCTATCTTCAGACGAAAAAAAATAAAATGGGCCACCTTCTCGAAAGACTTCAGTAATTTCGAGAGGCACTCAGGAACCAATCCCATGACACCGACTATTTCGCAGCGCGTGAAGTTTTCCGCTTCGCCGGAAACACTTTTCGAGATGTATATGGACTCCAAAAAGCACGCTGCTTCGACGGGAGCGCCGGCCAAGTTGAGCCGCAAAGTCGGCGGCGCATGGCAAGCGCCCGGCGGGGCCATCGGCGGTAAGAACCTACACATTATTCCCGGAAAGCAGATTGTGCAGGCGTGGCGCGCCACATTTTGGAAAAAGGATGAACTATCTGTCCTGATCATGACATTTGAAAAAGCGCCGGGCGGCGCGGTCGTGGAGATAGTTCACGTTGGCGTGCCGCAACACGACCAGAAGGGTGTGCGCAACGGCTGGCCTAAGTATTACTGGAAGCCCTGGAAGAAATATCTGAACGCGCAAAAGAAGAAATAGCGGTTCGGTCTTAACCGCCGCCGACGAATTGAACGATTTCGTAGCGGTCACCCGGTTCCACGGGAGTTTGCGCCCAGGCGGGGCGTGGGAGTATTTCCAGATTTCGTTCGACGGCCACGCGGCCTGAGTCCAGGCCAAGCAAGACCAGCAAATCGGTAACCTTTGCGCCGTGATGCGCTTCGCGCTTTTCTCCGTTCACCACAATCGAGATTGCCGTTTCCATCGCCATATTTAATTCGGACGCCAACTCGAACGTTTTTTTCTACGCGGTAGGTACGCGTGGCCGCGCCTTTAGCTGAAACTTCAACTGGCCTTTCGAATCCGCTTGCGAAGCCTCAATGACGAGCGCGGGCTCGGCTCCGGCAAGCCGCGGCATGTCAAATTCCAACCGCGCCTGGCCATCGGCTGCCGTCTCCGTGGAAAATTCCGTGACGTCCGCCGCGCCATCAATGCGCGCGGTTACCAACGCGCCAGCGATAGCCTCTCCATTTTGCTTTTTTCGCACGGCAACATGCAAATTTGCGCGCTTTCCTGCCAGCCAGTTTTTCGCGTTGATCAGCTCCAATGCCAACGGTGGCGCAGGCGATGCGCTCGAATGCGCCACGGAATCAGCGTTCTTCGAGGCAGCCTTTTCCTGGACCGGCAGCGGAGGTGGCACGAGGTGCAACGCGCCGCCGCGAATCTCTTCTGTCACGGCCCGATGCTGGTCGTCTATGCGTTTTCTAAGTAACTCTTCGCGTCCCGTGTCGAGCGGCAACAAATCAATATAATTATTCGTGCGGCGATGCAGAACGCGGCCACGGCAATAGACCGTTGTATCGATCAAGGCATTCGCAGTGCCCCGGTCCTCGGTCTGCACGTGATAGACCGACTCTCCCACTTTCACGTCCGTGTTATGCCCAAAGAGCATCGATTTCGTCCGCTTCCTCGGCGGCCGCTCGCCGATAATTTAGCCGCCGGCGCGCGCCGCAGGATTTTTCTCACGCCATTTGACCGACTGGCGGCTGAATGGATATTATAGCCCTTCGCTTATGACAGATTCAGGCTTACAAGCGTACACTCCGCTTCTCTTACACCTGCTGATTGCGACGGCGCTTGCCGGGGCGCTGACGGCTGCCTCGGTACTGGTGGGCTGGCGCCGGCCGAGCCGCGCCAAACAGCAGCCCTACGAATGCGGCATGGAGCCCACGGGTGACGCGCGGGCACCGGTTTCCGTGAGATTCTATCTGGTGGCGATGGTTTTCATCCTTTTCGACGTGGAAGCCATCTTTTTGTATCCCTGGGCTTACATTTATCGGGACTTTATAAAAATGTCTCCGAGTATCGGGATGTACGGCTTCGTGGAAATGATGGTATACATCGCCATACTTTTGGTGGGCTACTTCTATCTGTGGAAAAAAGGCGCGCTCGACTGGCATAAGAGTTAGCCTGCGCCTGAGGGCTTGGAAACGGTGACCGAGAATACCAGCCAACGCGCTAGTGTTGTGGCCGAGCAGCTGCGTGCGTGGAATCCGAACGCCATCGAGGAAGTGATTGAATTCCGCGGCGAAACCACCCTTGTTTTGCCTCGCAAAATTTTGCGAGCGGCTGCCGAGCACTGCCGGGACCACGCGGAGCTGCAATTCGACCTGCTTACGGACGCCACATGCGTTGACCGCTACCCGCACGAGCCGCGCTTCGAATTGAACTACCATTTGGTTTCCATTCCCCGGCGCGACAAAATTCGCCTCAAGGTTCGGTTGTCAGGTTCGGACGCCGTTGTGGATACTTTGGTGCCTGTCTGGCCAGGGGCAAATTGGCTGGAGCGCGAAATTTTTGACCTTTTCGGCATACGTTTCGAGGGCCATCCGGACTTGCGGCGCATCCTGCTTCCCGAAGACTGGGAAGGCTATCCGTTGCGCAAGGACTATCCCGTCGAGGGTTATCGCGACGTGCCGATGGTTACGGGATTCAGAAAGAGCTCTGTATGACCACTGTCGAGACCGCCACCGGCGCAACAAAAACGATGGTTCTCAACATGGGACCGCAGCATCCTTCGACCCATGGTGTGCTACGGGTGCTGCTCGAGCTGGATGGCGAAACGGTCGTTCGGGCTATCCCGGATCTAGGTTATCTCCACACGGGAATTGAAAAGAGCTGCGAAGACAAAACGTATTCTCAGGCCATCACGCTCACCGACCGCATGGATTACCTCAATCCGCTCGGCAATAACCTGGTCTACTGTCTTGCGGTGGAAAAACTACTGGGCCTCGAGATTCCCAAACGCGCGCAATACGTTCGCGTGATGATGGTCGAACTGCAGCGCATTTCTTCGCATCTGGTGTGGCTCGGAACGCATGCCATCGACATGGGCGCGATGTCCGTGTTTCTTTATTGTTTCCGCGAGCGCGAAGAGATTCTGAAGATTTTCGAGTTGTTTGCAGGACAGCGGATGATGACGAGCTACATCCGCATCGGCGGCCTGGCGCTGGAGCCTCCAGCTGGGTGGCGCGGGGCGGTCGAGCGCTTCCTAAAGATGATGCCCAGCCGCATCGATGAATACGAATCGCTGCTTACGGGAAACCGTATCTGGATGGGACGCCTGCAGGGCGTCGGCTACATTTCCGCGGAAGACGCGGTGGCCCTGAGCATGACAGGCCCGACGCTTCGAGCAGCGGGCATCGCTTACGACAACCGCAAAATGTTCCCGTATACGAGTTATGACGAGTTCGAGTTTGACGTGCCAACGCGGACGGAATCCGACTGCTTTGCTCGTTACATGATCCGCGTATTGGAAATGCGGCAGAGTTTGAATATCGTGCGCCAGGCAATGGCCAAAATCATGGACAGCGGGCCGATCCGGACCGAAGCTCCGGGCATCGTGCCGCCGGCGCGCGAAAAAATGAAGACGGAGATGGAAGCGCTCATCTACCACTTCAAGATTTTCACGGAAGGGTTTTCGCCGCCGCCGGGCGAGGCGTTTGTGACCGTGGAATCGCCGCGCGGCGAATTGGGCTGCTTTATCGCGAGCGACGGCTCGCCGAAGCCGCTCCGCGCGCATTTTCGCTCGCCGTCGTATATCAATTTGCAGGCGTTGCCGAAGTTGGTCACAGGGCAGCTAATTTCCGACGTGGTTGCGTGTATCGGGACGATTGATATTGTCTTGGGAGAGGTCGATAGGTAAAAAAAGAAGTAAAGACGTAATGAAGTAAGGAATAAAGACAGATCCAGGGGGAAGCCGGTAACGGAATGGAACTTAGTCCACAACTTGCGCAAAGATTCGAGAAGTTGCAGAACGCGTACCCGTTCAAACGCAGCGCGCTGATTCCCATGCTGATGTACGCGCAAGACGAGTACGGTTGCGTGAGCGACGAGATGATTGCGGAGATTGCGCGCCGGCTGGATCTTAACAACGTTCAGGTCGAGGAAACGCTCGCTTACTACTCGATGCTGCACCGAAAGCCCATGGGCAAGTTTCACGTTCAGGTTTGCACAAACGTGGCTTGCATGTTGCGCGGCGGCAACGAGATTCTGGACCGCGCTAAGAAACGCCTGGAAATCGGCCACAAAGAGGTTACCCAGGACGGCGTGTTCTCACTCGAAGAGGTGGAATGCATTGGGGCTTGCACTGGCGCTCCCGCAATGCAAGTGAATTACGACTTCTACGAGAATCTCACGGCGCTTAAGTTTGATCGCATCATCAAGGAACTGGATGGCGGCAAGGTACCGCCGGCGGAGCCGGTCACTGCTGGCGCGCTTCATCCGCGCGAACCGGGGGAAACGCCGCTCATCAGCAGGCGCTGGGGGATCAAAGATTCGCACAAGATCGATGTTTATCTGCAGCACGACGGCTACAAGGCGCTCGAGAGAGCGCTGAAGGAAATGACGCCGGAGTCGATCATCGACGAAGTGAAAAAATCCAGCTTGCGCGGCCGTGGCGGCGCGGGATTTCCGACCGGAATGAAGTGGTCGTTTGTGCCAAAGGATTCGCCGAAACCGAAATACCTTATTTGCAATGCCGACGAATCGGAACCGGGCACGTGCAAAGACCGCCCGCTGATGGAAATGGATCCGCATCAGTTGATCGAAGGAATGATCATCGCGGGGCGATCTTTTGAAGCGCACCGCGGCTTTATTTATGTGCGCGGCGAATATCGCTACGTTCTGGACATCGTCGAGGCGGCCGTCGTGGAGGCCTACGCGCACGGCTACTTGGGCAAGGACATTCTCGGTACGGGCTTTGATTTCGACATACTCACGCATACCGGCGCTGGCGCTTATGAATGCGGCGAAGAATCCGCGTTGATGGAATCGCTTGAAGGCAAGCGTGGTTATCCGCGCATCAAGCCGCCCTTCCCTGCCGTTGTAGGTCTCTACGGCTGCCCGACCATCATTAATAACGTCGAAACTCTCAGCTCCGTTCCGGCCATCATTCTGGAAGGCGGCGAGGCCTACGCCAAGCGCGGCACTCCGAAAAATGGCGGCACGCGGTTGCTTTGCGTCGCAGGCCACATCGCCAAGCCTGGTATTTACGAAATTCCGCTTGGGATGAATATGAAAAAGTTCATCTATGAAATGGCGGGTGGGATTCCCGGCGGGAAGAAACTCAAGGCCGTTATCCCAGGTGGAAGTTCCTGCCCAATTATGAGCGCCAGCGAAATCGATATCCCGATGGACTACGACTCCGTTGCTAAGGCCGGTTCTATGCTTGGGTCCGGCGGCATGGTGGTGATGGATGAAACCACGTGCATGGTGGACATGGCGCGGCGCATCATGCACTTTTACGCTCACGAATCCTGCGGCTGGTGCATTCCGTGCCGCGAAGGCACGTCCTGGCTGAAGAAGATGCTGGATCGCTTCCACGCGGGCTACGGGCGTCCTGAAGATATCGACATCGTGGGCGAGTTGGCGAAGAACATGCTGGGCCGCACGTTTTGCCCGCTTGGCGATGCGGCGGCGCTGCCGACCATCAGCATCGTGCAGAAATGGCGCAACGAATTCGAAGATCACTTGAACGGACGCTGTGCGTACAAATCCGCGGAAGCGCTGGTCGGCTCGCATTAGGAATCCATGGCAGAGACGAAGCTAGTTACGCTGAAGATTAACGACCGCGATGTGCAGGTTCCTCCGGGCACGCTGGTGATTGAAGCGACGCGGCGCATCGGGACGGAAGTGCCGTCGTTCTGCTATTACCCGGGGCTTTCGCTTCAGGCTGCTTGCCGTATGTGTCTGGTGGAAGTCGAAAAAATGCCGAAGCTGCAGACGGCGTGCACGCTGATTGCGACCGAAGGCATGGTCGTTCGAACGAACACGGATCAAGTGCGCGGCGCGCGCAAGGCGATGCTTGAATTTTTGCTTACGAACCATCCGCTCGATTGCCCGGTGTGCGACAAGGGCGGTGAGTGCGAGCTGCAGGACATGGTGTTCCGCTACGGCGCGGATACCAGTCGCTTCGTCGAAGAAAAAATTCACCGGCCGGAAGAAAAATGGTCGGAGCTGGTTTATTACGATGCCCCGCGCTGTATTCTTTGCTTTCGCTGCGTTCGTGTGTGCGACGAAGGCATGGACGTAAAGGCGCTCGGCGTCGGTATGCGCGGTGCGAACAGCATCATTATTCCAAATCGCGAAGATCATCTCGAATGCGAAGAGTGCGGGATGTGCATCGATATTTGTCCCGTGGGCGCGCTTACCAGCGGAACATACCGCTACAAAACGCGGCCGTGGGAGATGACGTATGTCTCGACGGTTTGCACGCATTGTTCGAACGGGTGCAAAACGACGTTGAGCGTGCGCAATCACGAGATCATGCGCGCGAATAACCGCGATCTCTCTGGAATCAACGAGGATTTTCTGTGCATCAAAGGCCGCTTCGGCTTTGATTTCACCAAGCATCCTGACCGCATTCGCCAGCCGCTGGTACGCAAAGGCGACAAGCTTTATCCCGTTTCGTGGGAAGAGGCTGCGCAGACCGCCGCGACGCGGCTCAAACAGGTTTACGAAGCGGGCGGCAAAGATTCGATTGGTTTTATCGGGTCTAACCGCACTTCGAATGAAGAGAACTATTTGTTTCAGCGGCTGGCGCGGGCTACGTTTGGAACGAACAACGTCGACCATCATCGTACCGCGGATTACACAGGGCTTGTTACGGCGCTCGGTGACCGCACCAGCGATTCCCTGCTGACCATGCAGCAGTTGGCGGAGGCAAAAGCCGTTCTCCTAGTAGGTAACGATCCCACGGAGCAGAATCCGCTGGCTGCCTGGCAGATTCGCAAAGGGATTCGCCATATTGGCGCAAAGCTTTTTATTTTGAATGGGCGGGAAATCAAGCTAAAGCGCAAGGCCACGCAATTCGTCAAGCTCGTGCCGGGCCAGGAAGCGGCCGCCATTCGCTGGATGGCTCACGAAGAGGGGCAACTTCCGAGCGGCCTTGTCGAGCAGCTTGTGCAGCTGAAAGCGGCGCTCGATGCCGAGCCCGACGTAGCTATTGTGTTCGGTGCGGAAGTGACGGGCGCAGCGATCGCGCAGCTGGTAGCGTTTGGCTCAAAGCTGCAGGGCAAAGTTCGCTATATGGCGCTGGGCGATTACGCGAATTCGCGTGGCGCGGCCGACATGGGGCTGCTGCCTGACCGGCTCCCGGGTTACGCGCACACCGACGATTCGGCGGCGCGTGATGCGTTTGAACGCTTGTGGGGCGCGGTTCTTCCTGCGAAGGCGGGACAGACTGCGCCGGCCATGGTGGAAGCGGCGCAAAACGGAAAGCTTAAGGCGCTTTATGTAATGGGCGCGAACCCGCTCTTGCATTTTGGAACGCTGGGATTTGGGCGCGGGAAGCTCGAACTGCTGATCGTTCACGAAATGTTTTTGACGGAGACGGCGAAGCTTGCCGACATTGTTTTCCCCGCCGCGTCGGCTTACGAAAAAGAGGGCACCGTCACCAATACTTCCGGCGAGATTCAGCTCTTGCACAAAGCCGCCGAAGTGATGGGACCGCGTAGCGATTTCGACTTACTGCGCATTCTGTCACATCAACTGGAAAGACTTGGCCTCGGCAAGGCGTTCCACTACAAGACGCCTGCTGCCGTGTTCGAAGAGATTCGCAAAGCCGTGCCTGGCTATGACGTGCAAGCCGCGGGATTGCTGACCGGCGGCGCAGAAGCCACGCACGTTCATGTTGCGAAGAACGGGCATGCGCCTTATGACGTTCCCGTCGGCTTGATTCGCTCCGCGCAAGACACGCTTTTCACGAGCGGCACGCTGGGACGCTTCTGCACGACGATGGAATCTCTTCCGGAGGCGGAAGTCAAGCCGTGAGTTCAATTCTTCACTGGATCCTTGCCGAACTGGAAGCAAACGCCGCGCTCGTTATCGCCGTCGTAAAGATTGCGCTTCTGCTTTTCATCGTCCTAACGGTCAACGCATATCTCACGTGGTTCGAACGCAAAGTTGTGGCGCACATGCAATCGCGCTGGGGGCCGCACCGCGTCGGCCCGCACGGATTGCTGCAACCGCTTGCCGATGGCGCAAAGTTTCTTTTGAAGGAAGATCCGACGCCAGCGGGCGTGGACAAGTTTACGTATTATCTTGCGCCGTTGATGGCCTTGGCGCTAGCGCTGACGTCGATTGCTATCATCCCGTTTGGACCCGATCCATTGCCATGGCCCATTTTGGGCCAGACTGTTTTTCTCGGCATCGCGAACCTAAACATTGGCATTCTCGCGCTTTTTGCCATCACGGCGCTCAGCGTTTACGGAGTCGCGCTGGCTGGCTGGTCTTCGAACAGCAAGTACCCTCTGCTCGGCGGCTTGCGGAGTTCGGCGCAGATGGTTAGCTACGAGCTTGCGCTGACGATGTCGGTCGTCGGCGTGCTGCTTCTCGCGGGCAGCTTTAATTTGCGCGACATCATCAACGCGCAGGCCCACCACCCCGAACGCGGCATTCTTGGTTGGAATATTTGGCCGCAAATTCTGGGCTTCATCTGCTTCTTCGTCGCCGCGGTTGCGGAAACCAACCGCGTTCCGTTCGATCTTCCCGAAGCGGAATCCGAGCTCGTTGCCGGTTTCCACACGGAATACGCCAGCTTCAAATTCGCGATGTTTTTTATCGCCGAATACACCAGCATGATTACCGTTTCGTGTCTCTGTACGATCATGTTCTTCGGTGGATGGCTCTCTCCCTTCCCCGCTAGCTGGACGTTCACTCACTATTTGCCGTCGGTGATTCTCATTCCGTTTGGTTTGTGGGTGATTTGGGACGGCATTCGCTACGAAACAATTTTTGGCCGGATTATTCTTCCCGGCGTGGGGACAGCCATCACGGCCATCGGCGCCGTACTTATTTTGTTCCCGACGGTGAACGAGTTCATTCAAGGGCCGTTCTGGCTGCTCGGAAAGATATTCGTATTTCTGTTCGTGTATGTCTGGATGCGTGGCACGCTTCCCCGATTCCGCTATGACCAGCTCATGTCGTTTGGCTGGAAGTTGCTGCTGCCCGTCTCGATCGCCAACGTCGTGATTACCGCCTTTGCCATCCTGGCGAAATCGATGTGGGGTGCACAATGACGCCCCAGCTTGCCATTTTCTTTGTGCTGGCGGCGCTCGCGGTGCTCGGAGCGCTGAACCTCATCCTTCAGCGTCATCCGATTCATAGCGCGCTTTCGCTGATCGTGGTGATGATCGCTCTCGCTGGCCTCTACCTGCTGATGGGCGCGGAATTTGTCGCCGCGGTCCAGATCATCGTCTACGGCGGCGCCATCATGGTGCTTTTCGTATTTGTCATCATGCTTTTGAACGCTGGAGTGGAAGAGCGCACGAATGTTTCGAAGCTCGCCGGGGTCGCTGGTATTCCGCTGGCCGTCGCGCTGCTGGGATTTCTGGCCGCGGCTATCGCGCGTTCGAACGAAAGCGCGCAAGCGGGTTTGCAGTCCGGCGCGCTGGCCAATACAAAAGAGATTTCTACCATGCTCTTCAAGGATTTCGTTTATCCCTTCGAGCTGACTTCGTTCCTCATTCTCGTGGCGATACTTGGCGCGATAGTGCTTGCGCAGCGGGAGAAAAGCTGAAGATGGTCCCGACGAGCTACTACCTGATTCTTAGCGCCGTTCTCTTCGGCCTTGGCGTCGTCGCATTTGTCTTCAAGCGCAATGTCATCACGATTTTTATGTCCATCGAATTGATGCTGAACGCCGTGAATCTGGCGTTTGTGGCGTTTAGCCAAGCGCGGCACCAGTCGGACGGCCAGGTGTTCGTGCTGTTCGTAATCGTCGTGGCCGCGGCGGAAGCGGCGGTTGGGCTGGGAATCATCATTCTCACCGCGCGTAACCGGCAATCGCTGAACGTCGAGCGCGTGGATTTGCTCAAACTCTAATGCCTATACTCGATCATCTGTGGATCATTCCGCTGCTGCCCCTGCTCGGCTCAGCCATCAACGGCCTGCTCGGAGGCAAGTGGTCCAATAAAATCGTCAACAGCGTGGCCCTCGGCGCGACAGGACTCTCGTTCGCTTTCGCGATCGAAGCCGTGCGCGAGTTCATGCAACTTTCCCCTGAACAAATTCCCTGGGTGCAAAAGTATTTCACGTGGATTGCCGCGGGCAATTTCCGCGCGGGATTCGACCTGCAGATCGATCAGCTTACCGTGGTCATGCTGATGGTCGTTACTGGCGTCGGCTTCCTCATCCACATCTACTCGACCGGCTACATGGCACATGAGAGCGGTTACTACCGCTTCTTCTCCTACCTCAATTTGTTCATGTTCTTTATGCTCATCCTGGTGATGGCAGCAAATTACGTGCTGCTTTTCGTAGGCTGGGAGGGCGTCGGACTTTGCAGCTACTTGCTCATAGGATTTTACTTTCTAAAAAAATCGGCATCCGACGCTGGCAAAAAGGCCTTCATCGTCAATCGCATCGGCGACTTCGGCTTCATGCTGGGGATGTTCCTGCTGTTCCGAACGTTTCATACGCTGGACTTCACTACGTTATTTGCAGCTGCGTCTGGCCCCTCATGGAGCCATGAAGCCTGGGGACAATTCGGCACGATGACAATCGCCTGCTTGCTCCTCTTCATGGGCGCCACTGGAAAATCAGCGCAGCTTCCTCTCTATGTCTGGCTGCCGGATGCGATGGAAGGCCCCACGCCCGTCAGCGCGTTGATTCACGCTGCGACGATGGTCACCGCCGGCGTGTACGTCGTCGCGCGTTCCCATATCCTCTTCGTGCATTCCGAGACGGCCATGGTCGTCGTCGCGGTTGTCGGCTGCGCCACAGCGTTCTTCGCAGCCACCATCGGCCTGGTGCAGACCGACATTAAAAAAGTTCTGGCCTATTCCACGGTTAGCCAGCTCGGCTACATGTTCTTGGCCTGTGGCGTCGGCGCATTTTCGGCGGGCATCTTCCATCTGATGACGCACGCTTTTTTCAAGGCGCTGCTCTTCCTCGCCGCTGGCTCCGTAATTCACGCCATGGGTGGCGAGCAAGACATGCGCAAAATGGGCGGCCTCAGTAAAAAAATCAAGTACACCTACTGGACCATGCTCATCGCCACGCTGGCCATCGCCGGAATTCCGCCGCTCGCCGGTTTCTTCAGCAAGGACGCCATCCTGTTCAGCGCGTTCCGGATAGAAGGTGGACATCCGCTCTACGCCATCGGCTTGCTGACCGCGCTGCTCACCTCGTTCTACATGTTCCGGCTGATCTTCCTCACTTTTTTTGGCAAGCCGCGCTATGACGAGCATCACGTCCATGTTCACGAATCGCCCTGGAGCATGCTCGGTCCGCTAGTAATTCTCGCAGTACTTTCTGTGACTGGTGCCTGGCTCGCCGCGCCCGCACTTTGGGGCGGCACCGACTATTTCGCGAGTTTCCTCGCGCCCATCTTCGGCATGCCGCAAAGCGTCGAAGCCATGAATGAGACGGCCGCGCACCAACTCGAGATCATTCTCGCAATCGTCGCCGTCGCGGCTGCATTCCTTGGCCTTGGCGCGGCCTTCTGGTTATACATCCGCCAGCCCGAAAAGCCGGAACAGCTCGCCAAGTCCATGAAGCCTGTCTACAACACCCTGCTGAACAAATATTACGTCGATGAGCTCTACTCCGCCGTAATCATCAAGCCGCTGATGTGGATTTCCACGAATGTGCTCTGGAAGGGCGTCGACGTTGCCGGCATCGACGGCACAGTCAACGGCATCGCCAGCGGCGCCACGAGCCTCGGGGATACTGTCCGCCGCACGCAGTCCGGCAACACGCGCAGCTATGCGGTATGGGTGGTCATCGGCGCGCTCGTCATCATTGCTGTCATCTTTTTCTGGCCTGCATCTGCGCCTGTCGTCGGGATGGTGCGCTAATGCCCAGCGGACCTCTGCTCTCGATTCTGATTTTCCTGCCCGCGATTGGCGCTCTTGCCTTGCTGTTTCTTCGCAGCGACGATCACGAATGGATTCGCCGCCTGGCCTTTGCCGTCTCGCTCGCCGAATTCATCCTATCGCTCTGGTGGCTCCTCCGCGGCGTGCCGCTCGGCAGCGCGGGCTACCAGCTCGAAGAGCTTCATCGGTGGATTGCACTTGGGCCGCACGGGTCCGCCGGGCAAACCTACATCAACTATCATCTCGGCGCTGACGGCATCAGTCTTTTCCTCGTCATCCTGACGACGTTTCTCACCGTTGTCTCCATTCTCTGTTCGTGGAGCAGCATCCAGAAGCGCGTAAAGGAATTCTTCATCGCGATCCTGCTTCTGGAAGTCGGCGTCGTTGGCGTCTTTCTCTCGCTCGATCTTTTCCTTTTCTTCCTCTTCTGGGAAGTAATGCTGATTCCCATGTACCTGCTCATCGGCATCTGGGGCCACGACCGCCGCATCTACGCGGCAATCAAATTCATTCTCTACACCATGGCCGGCTCGATCCTCATGCTGGTCGGCATTATTTGGCTCTATAACGCCACTGGCACGTTCGACCTGCCATCGATTCAGCAGGCGCTTCAAACCGGCGCTCTCGTTCTTCCTCGCGGTACGGAAACACTTCTCTTCCTCGCTTTTTTCGTGGCCTTCGCCATTAAAGTGCCGCTCTTCCCTTTCCACACCTGGCTGCCTGACGCGCACGTGGAAGCACCCACGGCCGGCTCGGTGATGCTCGCCGGCGTCCTGCTGAAAATGGGCACGTACGGCATGATTCGCTTTTGCTTGCCCCTTTTCCCGGATGCTTCGCGCCGATTCGCGCCCGCCATAGCGGTGCTTGCCATCATTGGCATCATCTACGGCGCGCTCGTCGCTCTCGTTCAGCCCAATCTCAAAAAGCTCGTAGCCTATTCCAGCGTTAGCCACCTGGGATTTGTGGTGCTCGGCATTTTCGCGTTCCATCCCGTTTCCATGCAGGGCGCGGTCTTCCAGATGCTCGCTCACGGCATCTCCACCGGCGGCCTCTTCCTGCTCGTCGGCATGCTCTACGATCGCCGCCACACGTTTGAAATGTCGCAGTTCGGCGGCTTGGCCACGCCCATGCCTCGCCTCGCCGCGTTCTTTCTTTTCGTAGCGCTCTCTTCGCTCGGCCTGCCCATGCTCAATGGCTTCGTCGGCGAGTTCCTGATCCTGCTCGGCACATATCAAGTGCATTGGAACTGGGCCGCCTGGGCCGCTCTTGGCGTGATTCTCTCGGCGTGCTATTTGCTGTGGGCTTACCAGAAGGTTTTCTTCGGCGAAATTACCGTCGAGAAGAACCGCACGCTGCCGGACGCTTCCGCGCAAGAGCGTGCGATTCTCGTCACCATGGCCGTGATTACCCTCTGGATGGGCATCGGTTCGGTCTTTATCACGGGCCGCACCGCGGCAGCCAGCCAGTCGGTGATCGACCAAATGACCCGCCCGCCGCGCGCGTACGACGCGATTGCGCCCGCGAAACTTGCGCCGCAGCGGGACAATGCGCCCAACGCTGTGGCTAGCGCCGTCGAAAAACAAAACTCGCTGGAAAGGCTCGGAACCCGCTAAATGTCCGCGTTCCCCAACTCCGCAGATATCCTTCGCGTATTGCCGGAACTCATCTGGTGCGGCTTTGGCGCGCTCCTGATGCTGCTTCAGCCTTTCGTGCGCAGCCGCAAAGTCCTGACGTTTGTCGCTGTGGCCGGGGCGCTCCTCGGCATCATGGGTAACTTTTATGCGGTCCACAATCCGGGCTCCGCGTTCTCAGACCTTGTTGCCGCCGATCCTTTCAGCGTCTTCTTCAGTCATCTCGTTGGGCTGGTCGCCATACTCGTCATTCTCGCAGCGGCGCCGTACCTTGACCGCGAACGCCTTGCGGATGCGGAATTCTACGCTCTGGTCCTCTTCGCCACCGCCGGTATGGGCGTACTCGCCTCCGCGCAAGAGCTGCTCACCGCGTTCATCGGCCTCGAACTGAGTTCCATCTCCAGCTACATCCTCGCGGGCTACCGCCGAGACACGCTCAAGTCCGGCGAATCCTCGATGAAGTATTTCCTTCTCGGCTCCTTCGCCACGGCGTTTTTTCTGTACGGCATTGCGCTAGTCTACGGCGTCACCGGTACTACCAATCTCGTCAAAATGGATGCCGCCGATCCCACAAGCACCATGCTGAAGCTTGGCCTGGCGCTGATCCTCATCGGCCTCGGCTTCAAAGTTGCCGCCGCGCCCTTCCAGATTTGGACGCCGGACGTCTACGAAGGCGCCCCCACCCCCGTCACCGCGCTCTTTTCCGCCGGACCGAAAGCCGCCGCCTTCGCGCTGCTCCTGCGGATTTTTGCCGACGTGCACGCCGCCACCCAATTCTGGTTCTGGGCCTTCTGGATCATGGCCGTCCTCACCATGTTTGCGGGAAATCTCGGCGCGCTGCTGCAAACCAACGTCAAGCGCCTGCTGGCGTATAGCTCGATCGCGCACGCGGGTTATATTCTCGTGGCGTTTGCCGCCGTCACCAATCTCTCGAAGGACATGGAAATCGGCGCGAGCCCTGCTTACGCAGCCGTCCTCTTTTATTTGCTAACCTATGCCCTGGTAAAAGTCGGCGCGTTCACCATCGTTTCGCAATTTGGCGGCGCTGGTGAAAAACACCTCCAACTCGACGACTTCGCCGGCCTCGCCGAACGCCAGCCTGTGGTGGCTGCCGTCCTCTCGCTTTTCCTGCTCTCGCTTCTCGGCCTCCCCGTCACAGCCGGCTTCCTCGGCAAGTTCTACATCTTCAAAGCCGCCGTCGACTCGCACCTCATCTGGCTCGCCGTCCTCATGGCCATCAACAGCGTCATCGGCGCCTACTACTACATTCGCCTTATCGTCGTAATGTACATGCGCGAACCCAGCGCCGAAATCGCCGCGACCGCTCCCGCTCGCTTCCCGCTCTCAGTAAACGTCGTCCTTGCCATCGCCGCATTCGGCACCATTTTCCTAGGCCTGCTCCCCAGCAAAACGCTAAACTACCTGCTCCAGTCCACTCTCATCAACCACTAGTCCACTGTTCTGAAATTTCTTTATCTCCGCTCTCCAAAGCAGGAGTTCTGTTAGCGTAGGACCCATGCGCCCCCAGCCTCTCATCTGTGTAACGGATGTTGCAGCCAGCAGCCGGTGGTATCAGCGCCTGCTCAACTGCCGCGGCGCGCACGGCGGCAGCCACTATGAGCAACCGGTGAAGGATGGCCGGCTCGTTCTGCAATTGCACAACTTTGACGTCGAGCATCACCACGGCCCCATCGGCAATCCCGCCGGCAAACCCTATGGGAATGGTGTGCTGCTCTGGTTCGAGGTGGATGAATTCGACGCCGTCATGCAGAGCGCCGCCGAAATGGGCGTCGAGATCGTGCTGCCCCGTCATCGCAATCCTCCCGATGGCGACGGTGGCCCCAATCACTGGGAGTGTTGGATGCGCGACCCGGACGGCTACACCGTCGTGGTCGCCAGCCCCTACGGAACCGCCGACGGCGCCTGGCGCCCCGGCCCCGATCTCTTCACCTAGCCCCCAGTACCCAAGTTACCGGTAATCTGACTTGCTAGGAGTTGAGGATTTGAAAAACACATTCCAAAAATCGCCGATAAATCCGGGTTGCACGTGGATTTAGTTGCCTGAGCCTTTCTCGGCTAGGTCACTGTTTGGAGCAGGCGGCAATGCGCGCTACTCGTAACGGAGAGCCACCATCGGATCGACCCGCGCCGCCCGCCGCGCCGGAATGTAGCAAGCGGCCAGCGCAACAGCAGCCAAAATCACAGCGACAACCGCAAAGGTCAGTGGATCGTAGGAATGCACGCCGAAAAGCATGCTGGCCATCAAGCGGGACACTCCAAGCGACGCAAGCAAGCCAACGACGACGCCCAACGTCACCATGTTTCCCGCCTGACGCAATATCATAAGGACAACGCCTCT
Organism: uncultured Acidobacteriota bacterium; assembly: GCA_963833345.1. GTDB lineage: Bacteria > Acidobacteriota > Terriglobia > Acidiferrales > UBA7541 > Acidiferrum. The sequence continues at coordinate 1,995,952 of CAWHXI010000002.1, forward strand.
CCGCTCGGCCCCCAGCGCCATACGCACACCAATCTCCCGCGTCCGCCGGCTAACCGAATACGCCACCACTCCATACAGCCCAACAATTCCCAAAATCAGCGCCATGGCTGCGAATCCCCCAACCAGCCACGCGGAAAAATGGTGCAGCAGTGCCGTTTGCGTGTCGTCAATCTGTTGGTTCATGGTCATCTCATGGAATGCGCCTAGACCTGGGTCGATCTGATGCAAGGTGCTCACCAGCAGCGGCAGCATTGCTCCGGCATCTTGCCTCGTGCGCACCGTCAGGCTGAAGTAAGAGTCCTGTGTCTCGTTGATGGAGAAATATTCCGCGGGCCAAATATCGCTATCCAATGGGCCCTCGCGAACATCGGCTACCACGCCGACAATCTCCCGCTCCGACGGACGCCCGCCCTCGTAATCGGCGATTCTCTGGCCGATGGGATCTTCGCCCGAGAAATATTTTTGCGCCAAGGCCTGATTGATAACAACAACTCCCGCCTTGGAGGCATCCTCGGTTTCGGTGAAGAACCTTCCGCGCACCAGTTTGGCCTTGAGCATCGTCAAATAGTCCGCGCTCACATGGCGCTCGTTGACGGTATCGTGTTCACCCTGGAATGCCCTGCCGGGGAAGGTGATCCAGTCGACGGGGCAGTTGCATTGCACAGGAACCATGGTGCTGATTCCTGCGGACTCCACGCCCGGCAAGCTTGAGACTCGCCGCAAAATCTCCCAGTAAAGGGCCACCGTATGCTGATTTTTCTCGGCGCCCGTCGCGGGAACCTCGACCTCCACGGTCGCCAAATGATTTGGATCAAATCCCAACGGTACGTGCAGCAGACGATACAGGCTCTGCCCCAGCAAGCCAGCGCCAGTCAAAAGTACGAAAGCGACCGCCAGTTCCACGGCCACCATTCTTGCTCCGAGCCTCTGCCAGAACTGATTTGCAGAACTGCGGTCCCCGTTCGCCAATCCATCGCCTTCCTGCTGCGCAATCAGGCGAAGAAGAGGAGCCGCTGTGAACAGCACCGCGGCCATCAATGCAATCGTGATCGCAAATGCGCACATATGAGTACTCCACCCCACACCGCTAAGAAAAGGCATGTCCGCCGCCATGTCTTTGGGCACAAGGCGCCACAGAATTTTCGTGAGCCAGTCGGCAAATATCACGCCGCTTAAACTGCCGAAGGCGGCTAGCAACACTCCTTCCGTGGCGAATTGGCGCACCAGTCGCGACGGAGACGCTCCGAGCGCGCGCCTGACGGCAACCTCGCGCCTGCGGTTTTCGGAGCGCACCAGCACCAGGCTGGTCACATTCACGCAAGCGATCAACAAAAGCAATCCCGCTCCGCCCAGCAGTGTCAGCAGAATAGGTCGCACGTCGCCAAGGATGACGTCGGAGAGGGGAACGACGCTGGCGCCCTCGGAGCGATCGGACGTGGGGAATTGCATCTGCAATTGCTTTGAGATGGCTGTCATTTCCGCCAGTGCTTCCCGCGCAGTCACTCCGTCGCGCAGCCTTCCAATTCCCCAAAAATTATAGAAAGTCCTCATCTGTTCGTGAGGACTCAAGGTATTGATGGGCACCCAAAACTCCGCGTCGCCGGCTCTGGCGAACGAAAACGTACGCGGCAAAACGCCGATGACGGTGTAGGCCACGTTGTCCAGGTTGACCGTTAGCCCCACCGCATCGCGTCGCGCACCGAAGTGATGAAGCCACGCACCATAACTGAGGATCGCAACGTTAGGCCCGCCGGGTCTGTCCTCGTCGAGGGAAAAGTCCCGCCCCAGCATGGGACGCACGCCCAGCGTTCGGAAAAATCCGCCGCTCACGCGCTCTCCCTGCACCGGTGTCGCCCCGGACGGAGTCTGCAGCAAATATCCGCTGCCGTTGTAAATATCGAGCGAGCGGAAAGATTTATTCAGCCGCTGCCAGTCCAGATAATCGGGATACGACAGCGGCCAGCGCGGCGATTCCGCATTGCTCTCGTTCACCGACATCAGTCTCTCGGGATTCACGTAGGGAAGCGGCTGCAGCAAAGCCGCATCCACGAACCCGAAAATCGTCACGCTTACCCCCAAGCCCAGCGCCAAAACCAACACCGCGCTTAGAGCAAATCCCGGATTCTTCGTCCATTGCCGCAGCGCGAAATGCAAGTCCCGTCCCACGGTTTCTGCGTACGATTCCCATCCTGCGGAGCGAACCTCTTCTTCTGCTACATCGAGACTTCCTCGCTCCAATCGCACAGCTCGAAGTGCGTCCTTGCGGCTCATACCTTGCATAATCTTTTCTTCGACGGCCATCTGCAGGAAGCCGCGCAATTCTTCGTCCAATTCCTTGTTAACCTGCTCTTTTCGGAACAGCGATCGGAGCCCGTCTGCGATTCTTCGCAGAATTGACATGAAACCTCCTTACGCCGTCTCCAAGATTCTGGCGATCGCCGCCACTTGCCTTCCCCATTCTCGTGTTTCGCTGCTGAGCCTCTTTCGCCCTTGTTCTGTTAAAGCGTAGTACTTTGCTCGCCTGCTGTTCTCCGTAGCCTTCCATTCGCCTTGGATCAGGCCATCTCGTTGCAGCCGCTGCACGGCTACAAACAGCGAGCCCGCATTGAGGTGGAAAACGCCTTGGCTTATCTGTTCAAGCCGCAGGGCGATCCCGTACCCGTGCATAGGTTCGAGCGCCAGCATTTTTAAAATGAGCATGTCCAGAGTGCCTTGGACCAGATCACTCGGCTTATCCGCCACGATTCCCCCTGAGCGTCAGGAGGAAGAATACGCTTCTCCTACCGACTGTCAAGAGGAGAAATCTAGAGCAGGAAACCGCTTAAGCCGTTCACGAAAAAAGAGCAAGGAAAATCGTGGAGTGGACTGTTGTTTGACGCGTTATTCAGCTAAGTCTTTTAGAATGAATGAAGCGTGAAACGCCGCGTTTTGCCTGTTTTACCGGTTTTTCTGACTCCGCAACCCCTTTAGAATCAACACTTCCAGGGAATCGCCACAAGTGCTAATTCTAAGCAACGCATTTACGAAAAAAGGGGGAGGGGGGTGGGGCTAACAAAAGGGCCCGGAGGCTTCCGCTTCCGGGCCTTTTCAATTCTGTGTGGTTGCTACCCGGCTACAACTTCGAGTAGAGGAGAAATCCCAACGCAAACGTGAACAGTGTGAGCGTCTCGACGAACACGAGACCGAGAATCATGGCCGCACGAACGCCGCCAGCCGCTCCCGGATTACGTGCGATGCCTTCGCAGGCTGCTGCCGCGATGCGACCCTGGCCTAGACCTCCGCCGAACGCCGCGACGGCTACGCCAAATCCCACTGCGATCACAAGCGTGGTCGGGTTGATTGGCGGCTTCGCCGCTTCTGGTGCCGCTTGCGCGAACGCCGCCGGTGCAATGACGAGCACCGCGATGAGCGCGATCAAAATAACTGCTGCTTTCTTCATAACTTCCTCCTCATGAATTGCCGCCAGGAGGTGGTTCCCGGACACCGTGCAGCCGGGCTCACGCTGGAGCGGCTAACAAAAATCGGAAACAACAAAAATGTTTAGTGCTCGTCCGCCGTGGCCAAGCCGATATAGACGGCAGGCAGAATGGCGAACACGTACGTCTGCACAACGGATACGAACACGTGCAAGATAATAAATGCGATGGGGGCCAGCGCCGGGAACACGCCCAACACAATGCCCGCAATCGCGGACTTCGTCCCAGCCCAAACCGCGAGTCCCGTAAACAGGCCCAGAAACAATCCATAAATCAGATCGCTGGCAAAAATGTTGGCCCAGAGACGGACCGTCAACGAGAGCAATCGCGCGGTTGTGCTGATAATTTCCACAGGAAACATCAGCGGAGAGAGCCAAGCCACCGGCCCGGAAAAATGCTTCGCGTACCCCGCCGGGCCGTGGTGCTTCAGCCCCTGCCAATTAAAATAAGCGAAGGTAATTATGGCGCACGCGAGGGGCACGGTTACGTTCGCGGTCGGCGCGCTCAAAAACGGAAACGCGCCAAAAAGATTCGCTAGCAAAATGAACAGCGCCACCGCTCCTACCATCGGGACATACTTCTTCCAGTCGTGGCCCGCGTTCTCTTCCAGAACATCGTTGATGCCGAACCCCATCGGGTTCGTAAGCAGCAGCTCCGCGATTTGCTGTGAAGCTCCGGGCCGCTCAACCGACAAGCGCGCCCTAAGCAAGAGCGCCAACACTGTGCCCACAACAAGCACCGTCAGCGCCATCACCACGTGCTCAGGGATAGGCGTGTCGGGATAGCTCGGTTTGATGTGCAGCGCCGCCAAGAGCGCCAAGGCAGGCGTTCCCAGGATGCGATTTACGATCTGTGTCAGCCAGCTTACGTGATGTTCCATTCCCTATTCCGTCGGACGCAGGATTTCGTACACACTTGCCGTGATTGTCGCGGCTCCTAAAGCACACAAACCCACTACCATGCTCGCAAGGGGAACTTTCAGATATTCAAAAATAACATACACGCAGAAGGCTATCAAGCCGTAGCGGAACATCAGGCGGAACCACGTTCCGACCGGAATTTGCGGCTTGGTAAACCCTACCTGCGCCGTTGCGGCCACAACCAGCGCATCCAAACCCCGCTTCAGCCAGCGGAAATTCAGCCACGCCAGGACTGTCCCAATCGCCAAGCCCTCCGCCCACGCGGTGTGGCGCAGGATGGCCACGAAGATTGCGGTTGCTCCGCCAAGAGCGAGTGTTAGCCACGCAATCCGCTGCTCCGTGCGGGCGAACGCCGCGGCGGCGGCCGGTTCAAGCTCGCTCGGCGCGGATGGGTCAACCCTTTCCATCGCCATCAGCCGGGCAACCGCCGCAGTATCTCGCGCAAACCCGCGAAAAATCCCAGGCCGCCGAAAACAAACATGAAGATGAATTTGGTGTGCAGCCAGTGGTCGATAAAATATCCCAGGCCGCCCCCAATAACAACCGTGGCGACGAATATGATTGGCAGCTCTATCGCCATGGCAAACTGGGCGTTGGCGCCCGTTCCCTTTTGGCCGGAGGAAGACCCTGAGTCCGTCTTGTTGGGATTATTGTCCAAAATTATTGACCAAAGGCGTAGCGCGCTATGCGCAGGAATGGTTCAGGATACAACCCCGCTGCGAGCGACACAAACACGGCTGCGGTCAGCGCGATCGTCTGGCCGCTGCTTATGGTTAGGGTCGGCGCTTCTGGCGCCGATGCGTCGGCGAACGGCTTTTTCAAGGCATGCGCCACGACGCGGCCGTAGTAGTACACGCTCAGAAGCGCGTTGACGACGGCAAACGCTGCGAGTTCGGGATGCGGCGCCGCAAGGAGCGCTTTCACAATGGAATACTTCGCCAGAAAACCGGCCGTGGGCGGAATGCCCGCAAGCGACATCATGAAAACGAGCAAGAGCAGCGCCGCCACAGGGCTGCGCCAGAACAAGCCGTCCAGATCGCGCAATTCTGTCGCAGAAGTTCCGCGCTGTTGCAGCACAATCAATATTCCAAACGCGCCGGCTGTCATAAAAACATTCACGCCGAGGTAGTACATCATGCCGCTAAAACCGGCCTCATTCCCCGCCACCAGCCCAAGCAAAATAAATCCCGTCTGCGCGATGGACCCGTACGCCAGGAGACGTTTCACATTGGTCTGTCGCATCGCAGCAATATTTCCCAACAGCAGCGACACAATCGCCACGCCGCCCCAAACGTGAAGCCATTTCTCGTGCGCAAATAAAAACAAAAAAGAAAAGAACCTCAGCAAGAGCGCAAACCCTGCTGTCTTTGCAGCCATGCTCAAGTACCCGGCAATCGGAGTTGGAGCCAATTGGCACACGGCGGGAGCGAACCAATGAAGCGGAGCCGCATCGATCAAAAAGAAAGTTCCCGCGGCGAGCAAACCGAGCGCCAGCGCGGAAGGCCAAGCTGTAAGCCCGCCGAACGGCACGCCATTGTTCAAACGTACTTCGAGGATCGCGCCCATTCGGCCGAGATTCGTCGTTTGATAGAGCCTGTAAAGCAGCAGAAAGCCGCCAGCTAACACAAACGAGCTGCACGCCCACAGAAAAGCGTAACTTCGCGCTGCGTTTTTAATCCGTTGCTCGCCCTGAGCAAATCCGGTCAAGAGAAAACAGCTCAGGCCCAAAGTCTCCAATCCCAGCAGCACCACGAGCACATCGACGCCCGAAACCATCAGCATCATGCCCACGCACGCAAACAATAGCAGTGCGTAATACGCTCCGCGTCGCTCCTGTTCGGTCTCCAAAGAGCGCACGGAAAGCAAAATAATCAGCGCTGTAGCGGCCAGAAAGAGAGCCGCGAAAAATAGAAAGAACGGATCGACCAGCCCGCTTTGCTGAAGACCGAGGAGTCCCGGCGACTCCGGATTCACGTCACGCAGCGCCTGAATCTTTCCGTGCTGCACATACAGCGTAAATCCGCTGAACGCCGTTCCTGCAAGCGCGAGCATCGCGTTCCAATGTTTTTCATTGGCGGAAAGCCAGCGATCGATCAGCAGGATCCCGCAGGCAAACAACACCAACTCCATCTCGGGGAGAATGAGCGCGCCGTCTCCGCCGAGAAAGCCGCGCACTACGTTAATGAGGGTGTGAATCATGCAGAAGGGAGACTCCGCCGCAAACGCCAAAGCGGAATCCGACGCGGCTTTGCCGCTATTTTTCGAACAACAATTCTCCTGCGCGATGCGTTGCCTTGACCACGGCCTTGATCAGCGTCACTCGCAGCTTGCCTTCTTCCAGTTCCAAAATGCCGTCAATCGTGCAGCCCGCCGGCGTGGTCACAGCGTCCTTCAGCAGCGCCGGATGATCGCCCGTCTCAAGCACCACGCTCGCGGCGCCCTTCATCATCTGCGCCGCAAGCAGCGTCGAAACATCGCGTGGCAATCCCACTTTCACACCCGCCTCTGCGAACGATTCCAAAATAATGTACGCAAACGCAGGGCCGCTCGCCGAAAGCCCCGTCACCGCGTCCATGTGCTTTTCATCGACAACAACGGTCCGCCCCACCGCATCAAACATCGCCTGCGCCGTATCCAAATCTTCCGCCCCGGCGTGCGTTCCCCTGCAGATCCCTGTCATCCCACTGCCGACTCTGGAGCAAGTATTCGGCATCGCCCGCACCACCGGGACATTTGCGCTTAAATGCTGCTCGATGTAACTCGTCGGCACCGACGCCGCTACCGAAACCACCAGCGTTTTCTCACTCAACTCCAGCGCAATCTCTTTCAACACTTCGCCAATCACTTGCGGCTTCACACCCAGCAGAACTATGTCCGCGCCATGCACGGCTTTCTGATTTTCCGTGCTCACGCCGATGCCAAGCTCTTTTGCCAGCGCCGCCGCCTTCTCGGCATGCTTCACGGTAGCCGTAACGCGCTTCGCCGAAAACAGCCCCTGCTTCAGGTACGCTCGCAGCAAAATGCCGCCGAGCTTCCCCATCCCCAATACCGCCAATTTCTTGTCCGAAAGTTTGAGCGCCATAGTCCAAACATTGTTGACGACGCACGCACGCGCGTCAACCACCGTTTCGCCGCCTCTTCGAGTACAATGCCGCCGGCGTGATTTTACGATTCTCCCGCGGAGGCTTCATTAACTTGCGCCGTTTCTCGTATTTGTTGCCAATCGGCCTTCTACTCGCTGTCGCTCTGCCGTTCTTCGTTGGCAGTTCTCAGGAAGCAAAGCTGTCGTCGGCTCTCAATGTCAGCAAGGACGTCGCCGTTCCGATGCGCGATGGTGTCGTCTTGCGCGCGGACATCGTGCTCCCCAGCGCCTCTGGCCGATTCCCTACTCTCGTCTACCGCACTCCGTACAGCAAACAGTTCGCCCTCAAGGAGGGCTCAACATTTGAAAAAGCGGTCGCCCGTGGTTACGCAGTCGTAATTCAAGACGTCCGCGGCCGCTACGCCTCCGACGGAGATTTCTCCCCTTATCAAAACGAGGGCCACGACGGCTACGACACCATCGAATGGGCCGCGCGCCAACCCTGGTCGGACGGGAACGTCGGCACGTTCGGCCTTTCCTATCCTGGCGCCGTCCAGTGGCTCGCCGCCGTCGAAAACCCTCCGCATCTCAAAGCCATGGTCCCCGCCATGACTTTCTCCACTCCGCGCAATTTCTTCTATTCTGGCGGCGTCTTCGACGGCTCGTGGCTCGACTGGATCTGGTTCAACATCGCCCCGGACGCTGGTCGTCGCAAAAATCTCCCCGGGCCGCAAACGCGCAAAGAAGCCGCTGCATCCTGGAAGCAAGATCACGAACGCTTGCAGAACTTCCTGCCGCTGCGCGATCTGCCGGACCTGAAGCAGGTCGCGCCTTTCTACTACGAATGGCTTTCGCATTCGCCAGCCGATCCGTGGTGGGACTGGGCCGAACTGCGCAATAAGTACGACCGCGTTCACGCGGCGGTCTTGAATTTTTCCGGCTGGTACGACGAAGCCTACGGCCCCGATGGGGCGACAACAAATTTCAACGGCCTGCTCGCCGCGCGCGGAGGTGAAAAAGATCCCCGCACGCACACGATGATCGGTCCCTGGACCCACGGCGGCCAGGACGAATCCAAGTCCGGCGAGCGCGATTTCGGCACCTCCGCTCCCATTGATTACAACGAACTCATCCTCCGCTGGATGGACCACTATCTTCGCAACATCGACAACGGCGTAGATCGCGAAAAACCCGTTCGCCTTTTCGTTATGGGAGACAACGCCTGGCGCGATGAAGATTCCTGGCCACTAACGCGGGCGAAAGAAACTTACTATTACTTGAAAACATCGGGAACCGCTTCGCGCATCGGGACGCTGAATTCTTCCCTGCTCATGCCGGCCGCTCGGACCTCCGAGCTCGTCTCCGATCCCGCACATCCGTTAACCGACCCCTACACCGAATACGGCGCGCATGACTATCGCGCGTTTGCCGGTCGCGACGATGTTCTTGTCTTCGACACGATGCCTCTCCAGGCCGACACCGAAGTCACCGGCCCGATCCGCGCGGAAATGTTCGTCTCCGCCGACGTCCCCGACTTCGATCTTTGGGTGCGCCTACTCGACGTCTCGCCCGACGGCACCGCCTTCAATCTCATGAGTCCCGGCCTCGACGTCCTCCGCGCCAGCTACCGCAACGCGTCTCTCAAGCCCGAGCTTCTCACTCCGGGTAAAGTCTATCTCCTCAGTCTCGATCGCGTGCTCACCAGCAACGTTTTTCGCGCAGGCCACCGCATCCGCGTACAAATCTCCGCCGCCTTCTCGCCGCATTTTTCGCGAAATCTCCAAACCGGCGAATCCGAAATCACGTCCTCGCAAACGCAGCTCGGCCACATCCGCATCTACCACGATGCGGAACACTCCTCTCGGATTGTTTTGCCAATTATTCCGCGCGCGAAGCAGTAGAAATATTAATCGTGCCGCGCTCCGTGAAGCACGTGCACTGCATGCGGCAAGAGATGCGCCACCGCATCTAGCGACTCCGCCGCGCCCTTAGGACTTCCCGGCAGATTCACAATTAGGGTCTTTGCTCGAACGCCTGCCATTCCCCGCGAAAGCACCGCCGTCGGCGTCAGTTCCGATCCTTTACGCCGCATCTCTTCCGCAATTCCAGGCACAATCAGGTCCGCGACCGCCTCCGTCGATTCCGGCGTATTGTCTCGAGGCCCAATCCCCGTTCCCCCAGTCGTCAGAATCAAGTCCACGCGCCCGGAGTCCGCCAATTCGCGCAACTGCTCGCGAATGTTTGCCGGATCATCCGAAACGCGCAGCACCGAGGTCACTTCCCAGTTCAACCCCCTGCAGACGGCGACAACCGCAGGCCCGGAAAGGTCTTCGCGTTCCCCTCGCGCAACTGTATCGCTAATCGTGAGCACTGCGACGCGCATCAGGCAGGTTACTTCGTTTCCACAGGGTCGCGATTCGCTTCGTCCATCAACCGCATCGCTTCCATCAAAAGCCCAGTCGTATTCCGCGTCGTGGTCGTGCGCGTCGAAGCATTCGCCGCGTTGAAATCAATCTCGAATTCGCCAGCCGTCCAGAGCACCACGCGATAAACCGCGTCATCGCCTTCGACTTTTCCGCTCTTCGCGTCCCGGCACTGTCCGTTTGCAAAATAAAGCTCGCCTTGTTCACCGTTGTGCTGCACAACCAACCGGCAAGACTTCTGCCCCATCTCCAGCGATTGCATCAAATCGATCATGCTCATCTCTTCGAGCCGCCCCTGAATCACGCCCGGCCGCGAGGCCCGCTTCTGCAGTTTCTCCAGATGCAAACGGTCGACAACTTTCTTCGCAATCCGCACCAAATCCTTCACCAGAAACGGCTTTGTGACAAAATCCTCGACACCATCCACCAGCGGTCGAAGTCGCTCTTCAATATCCGCCCGGCTCGCCATGAACAAAAACGGAATATGCCGCGTCGCCTCTCGCCCATGCAGCTTTTCGAAAAGTTGGCGGCCGTCGAGACCCGGCATTTTGTAATCGCAGAGAATCACGTCCGGGGGTGTGTCAATCACCTTCAGCAGCGCATCCGCGCCGTCCGAAGCCGTTTCGACCTCGCAATACGGCTCCATGCCCTTCACAACCAAATCCCTAACCAGCGGATTATCGTCCGCCACCAGCAATTTAACGGTTTTTCCGCCCGCGGCGCTCATCGACTCTGGCCCCGGGTCGTTTTTTTATGATTATTCTTGTGATTGCGCGCAACCGCAGCCTTCGCACCGCGAAAAAAGTCCCCGCTCTTCCCGCCAGTCTTCTTGACGAGAACAATCCCGCTGATTTCCATCCCTTTGTCGAGGGCTTTACACATGTCGTAGACCGTGAGGGCCGCGGCAGTAACGGCGACCAGCGCTTCCATCTCGACCCCTGTCTGGGCTGTCGCCGTAACTTCGGAGCGAACTTCAACGCCATTTTGGCACAGCCGCGCAGTCACATCAATGTGCGTCAGCGGTAGCGGATGACAAAGAGGTATCCACTCCGCCGTCCTCTTTGCCGCCGCAATGCCCGCGATCCGCGCCACTTCCAAGGGATTCCCCTTCGGATTCTTCAACCGTCTCACAGCCCGCACCACCGCTGGGCTCATCTTCACAAACCCCTGCGCCACCGCCGTCCGTGTGGTCACCGCCTTCTCCGACACATCCACCATCCTCACCTCTCCCCGGCTCCCGTAGTGTGACAACTTCCCCATTCTGCTCTTCTCTGTGACCTCTGTGTTTCGGTGCCCTCTGTGTAAAACCTTTTCTTAAGTATTCTCCCTAGCCCACCTCACATCAAATCTCTTCTCACCATCACTTCCACTCTCTCTCCAACCTCTAACTTTTCCTTCTCCGCCGGTACGACCACATAGCAATTCGCTCTCGCCAGCGCCGACACATCGCCCGACCCTTGCCACTTCAAAACCTTCACTTCCCTCCCCGCCCCTTGCCCTTCCATCCGCGCCGGCAAGAAATGCGTCATCCCCGGCTTCTCGTGCAAAGCCTCGCCCAACCGAACCTCCACAATAGGTAACGCCCGCGCCTCCGCCCCACTCAACAAATCCACCGCCGGCGCCACAAACAACTCAAACGTCACCATCGTCGACACGGGATTCCCCGGCAGTCCAAACACAAATTTCTCGCCGCACTTTCCAAACACCGCCGGCTTCCCCGGCCGAATCGCCACCGCATCAAAATAGAATTCCGTTTCCATCACCCGTAATACCTTCTCCACCAAATCGTACTTTCCCATCGAAACGCCGCCCGACAAAACCAGCAAATCCTCCTGCAGACCGCGCCGAATCTTGGATGACAAATCGTCTTCGCGGTCCATCGCGTTCCCCAACAAAACAGGTTTTCCTCCTGCCAGCCGGACCTGCGCCGCAAGCGAAACGCTGTTACTGTTTCGAATCTGAAATCTCCCAGGAATGCTATCCACCGGCACGATCTCGTCGCCGGTGGAAAGAATCGCCACGCGCGGCTTCGAGGCACACTTCAACTCCGCCGCACCCACCTGCGCCGCCAGCGCAAGCTCCGCGTAACCGAGTCGCATCCCCGCCGTCAAAAGCGTCTGCCTTGCCCGTGCCTCGCTCCCCCGGGGCACAAAATTTTGTCCTGTCAACGCCTCCCGTTCGAATCGCACCTCATCCCCGTCGCGCTTCGTGTGCTCAATCATCACCACGGCGTCCGCGCCAGACGGCACCGCAGCTCCAGTCATGATTTGCACGCAAGTCTCCGCCCACAATTCCTTCGTGACGCGGTCGCCGGCCTTGATCTCCCCGGTACACTTCAGCGTCGCTCCCGCCTTCGCATCCGCCGCAAACACCGCATACCCGTCGCGCGTAGCCCGGTTAAACGGCGGATACTCCCGATCCGTCTTCACCTCTTGCGCCAACACGAATCCCAGCGCATCCCCCACGCGCACCTGTTCCGTAGCGCGCGGACCCTTCTTCTCTGTTAATTTCTCGATGACCTTCTGGCGTGCTTGCTCGTAGGTGAGCATCGGTAGGTATTTCTCGAGGCCTTCTCTTAACTCTTCTACGTGCCCTCTGCGTTCTCTGCGCCCTTTGTGTAAATCATTTTCTTCGACTTTTTCTTCTTGCCTCTTCCTACAACCACCGCGCCAACAAAGTTCCCGCTGGCACAATCGTCGCATCCCGTTCCGGCCCTGTAGAAATCATCCCAATCTCCACCTGCAAAAAATCCCCAATAAACCGCAAATAATCCAAAGCCGCCTTCGGCAATTTCGCCCCATCCTTCACTCCGTAAGTCGTCTCGCACCATCCAGGCAGAGTCTTATATTCGGGCACAACCTTCTCGTACTCCTCCGCCAAAGCAGGCATTTCTTTCAAAGTTTTTCCCTTGTACTTGTACCCGACGCACACCTGAATCTCGCGCTGCGTATCAAACACATCCAATTTCGTCACCACAAGCGAATCAATCCCATTAATCATCTTCGCGTAACGCAACACCATGAGATCCAGCCACCCGCATCGTCGAGCCCGCCCCGTCACCGCCCCAAACTCTTTCCCCCGCTTCGCGCACTTCCTGAGCCTCCAGCTCCGGCATCTCGGTAGGAAATGGCCCGCCGCCCACCCGCGTCGTGTAAGCCTTTGAAATTCCCAGCACATTCTTGATTTTTGTCGGCGGCACGCCCACGCCAGTCGTCGCTCCTCCAGAAATCGCGCTAGAAGACGTAACATACGGATACGTCCCATGATCAATATCCAGCATCGTCCCCTGCGCGCCCTCAAACAAAACCGACTTCCCTTCATCCAAGGCGCGATTCACCAATTCCGCCGTATCGCAAATATATCCGCGAATCTTCTCGCCTAACTTCAAAGTCGCTTCCACCTCATGCGAAAAATCAATGTCCGCCCCGTAAGCGCCCTTCGCTAGCCGGTTTTTCTCCGCGACAACTCGCGCTGCTTTTTTTCGAAACAATTCCGGCTCGAGCAAATCGCACATCCGCAAACCGCGCCGCGCCATCTTGTCTTCGTATGCCGGCCCGATTCCTCGCGAAGTCGTCCCAATTTTGTCCGCCCCGCGCGCCCCTTCCGCCGCCTTGTCCAATTCGCGGTGATACGGAAAAATCAAATGCGCGCGATTGCTGATGTGCAACCGCCCCCTCACATCAATTCCCGCCTTCGCCAAAGTCTCAATCTCCGCCACCAAGGCCGCCGGATCCACCACTACACCCGTTCCAATCACCGCCTGCTGCTTCGGCCGCAAAATCCCGCAAGGAATCAACTGCAACACATACCGATCCTTCCCAATAATGACGGTATGTCCCGCATTGTGCCCGCCCGCCACGCGCGCAATAAAATCAAACGACCCCGCAAGATAGTCCACCACCTTGCCCTTTCCTTCATCACCCCACTGCGCGCCTACCACGACCACCGATTTCATCCGGCTCTTCTCCTAAGTGGGACAGGCATTCCTGCCTGTCTCCCGTGCGCAGTGCCCTGTCTCTGTGCACTAACCACACGTCATCGCAAAATCGCTCTTTTCACCTTTACTGCGTTGGAATGCACCAAGATACGGCAGATTGCTATCGTAAGCTCGCCTAGCCCTCAACGCAAGCACGTGTCAGACGCCTCCGAAGCCCGCAGTTTCGTTGCATTGCGCACAAAGCCCGTTTATCCTGTGCGCTCACAGAGGAGCATCGTCTCCATGCGAACATTTTCTGTTGCCTTTTTACTCGCGTCTCTCGCAGCAGCGCCCGCGGCCCTTAGCCAGGACCCGGTATCCGTCGATCCCGCCGACGTGAAAGTCGCGTTCGAGAACGAACAGATTCGTGTCTTGCATGCGCGGTACGCGCCACACCAGAAAATCGCCACGCATTCGCATCCATCCCGCGTGGTCGTCTACATCACGGACATGCACGCCCTCGTCACCCCCGCAAGCGGTGCAACGGAAGAGTTGCGCTATAAAGCTGGCGATTCGCGATGGTCTGAGCCCGTGACTCATTCCGTGGAAAATCTCGAGGACACGCCATTTGAGATCGTTGAAATCGAGCTGAAGAACGCCGCGGCGGCGGCGGTCCCCGTTCCCCGACCTGGCGGTTCCGCCACCGTTTTGACTGAGCCCGTTCCTGTCGATAAGGAACCGCACCATCACTTTGTTTTCCAGAACCAGTACGTCCGCGTCCTCGACGTCCTATTCCCTGCTGGCGAAGCCTCCTCATTTCACACGCACAGCAACGACAACGTCGGCATTCCCATCAGTGGAGACAAAACGCAATCCCAGCCCGCCGGCGGCGAGTGGAGCGAAGTGCAGGACGTCAAGCCCGGCAATCCCGGTTTTCGCAAGGCTCGCGGACAGGCCTACACACATCGCGTGCGTAGCGCCGGAAAACTTCCGTTCCACGTCATCGACGTCGAAATCTTTCCCTGACGCTCACGCGAGTTTTCTTGCATGATACCGTAATGGTGGTTGCCGTTTCACTTCAGGAGCGGCGATTCCGTTTAACGTTCGCCTGCTTGCAACTCTTCATATCGAAAACACTGCACAAGATGGTCGTTCACCATTCCCGTGGCCTGCATAAACGCGTAACAAATCGTCGAACCCACAAACCGGAACCCTCGCTTCTGCAAATACTTGCTCATTGCGTCTGATTCCACCGTCTTCGCAGGCAAGCGTTTGTGAGTCTTCCAGGCATTCTGTTTCGGCTTGCCAGCGACGAATTGCCAGATGTACTTATCAAACGACCCAAACTCCTCCTGCACCTCCAAAAACGCCTGCGCATTCGAAATCGTCGACGCAATTTTCAATTTATTCCGAATAATTCCCGCGTCCCTCAAAAGTTCGCGCACCTTCTTCTTGTCGTAACGCGCCACTTTCTCAACATCAAACCCGTCGAACACCTCGCGATACCGCGCCCGCTTCATTAAAACCGTATCCCAACTCAACCCCGCCTGCGCCCCCTCCAGAATCAAAAGTTCAAACAACCCGCGGTCGTGATGCAGCGGCACACCCCATTCCTCATCGTGATAAGGAATATTCAACTCGCTCGTCGCCCAACGGCACCGTTTCACCGTCATCTCTTCCCCCATCGCGCAATTCTAATCTACTGTTCCTGACACTGAGAGTCCATGGCGGGCGCGAGGAGAATGCGGTGCATGCTAGGAAGCGCAAACGAGCAAATTCCACTTCAGGGCTAGTCTTAGGACCGTCGCAGCCAGCCAACTATTTCAGGATGGAATGAATGATAATCGTGTTCCCGCCGAGCAGCACCGGATCCGAGGCTAACTCGTCCGTCCAACGATCTTTACGCCGCTTTTCTGGCGTCAGCTTCGCCATTAGCCGGATAAGCGCCACCAGCGGCCAATAGAGCCACTGATTCCCTTTTTTCCGGTCGCGGTAGACGCCCTGAATCGCAAACCCGTTTTTCTCGAGGTAATACCGCAGTTCATTGTAACCAATCGGATTAGCATGAACTGCGATCTCGTCCATGCCCGCACAATCGTAATGAATCTTGGATTTAGACTGTTCCGAAAGCGGCTTGAAATGCGATGTATATCCAAAGAGCAGCCACTTTAGCCGCTCTTCGACGTTCATGATGTTCGGCACACTGATAATCAAATGACCGCCCGGCTTGAGCAGCCGCCGGTATTCGCGAAACGCCTGCGGAGGCGAATCAATATGTTCCAGCCCATCCAACGAAGTAATGTAGTCAAACGACTCCGATGCATACGGCAGCGTGCCTGCCAAATCGCCGCGCTTGATCTCTACTCCATCCAGACGGAATAACTCCGAATACAGGTCGCAGCAGCGCACATCAAAGCCTTCCGCGAGCAAATCCTGCGCCAGCGCGCCTTCTCCCGCGGGACAATCCAGAATGAGTCCTCGCGGCAGCGGCCTCAATATCTTCAACACCGTTTCGTGCAGCCCGGGCCGCGACATCGCCATCGGCCCGCGGTCTCCCGCGAGCAGCGGCGGGTGATCCGCCGGCTTCACAGTGCGTGTCGTTGCCGCTGTTTCTGCGGTAGCCAATCGATGCTCCTAAAATCCCACGCCCGCGCAAAAAGCAAAGGGCATGCCGCACCTAACTGTACGACATGCCCCGCCAAACTTCCTATCTTTTTGCCGCACTTTTCGCGCGGCGAATCGCTCGCCGAATTACGCCAAATGCCGGTCGAGCGCCTTGGTAATCTGATCCTTGGGCACTGCGCCTACAATCTGTTCCACCATCTGCCCGTTCTTGAAAACGAGAATCGTGGGAATTCCACGAATGTTATACCGCCCCGCTGAGTTCATTGCTTCGTCGACGTTCAGCTTCATCACTTTCAGTTTGCCGGCGTAATCATGCGCAATCTCGGCAACCGTCGGCGCCAGCATGTGGCAGGGACGGCACCATTCCGCCCAGAAATCCACCATCACGGGCTGCGCGCTGCTGGCCGTCAGCACCTCTGCTTCAAAATTGGCATCCGTCACAGCTTGGATGCTTTCAGCTTTGATATTTTCCGCCATGTTGTTTGTCCTCAACAGCTTGCCGTTAGGCCGCTGTTTTGTCTCCTTCGTCAGTTTAGTTAGATGTTGTAACAGACATTTGGTTTCGTGCCGCCTGCCCAGCGCCTCGAAGGGTCATCGCCGCCTCGTACACTTTCGCGTACTCCGCCGCCGGCCCCTTCCAGGAAAAATCCTTTGCCATACCGTTCAATTGGATGCGCCGCCAGATGCGCTCGTCGGTGCAATGATGCAAAGCTTGCCGAATCGCGTACATCATCGCCACGCCAGAATATTCCGCGAACTTGAAACCCGTCCCCGTGCCGTGCTCCAAATCGAACGGCTCGACTGTATCATCCAATCCGCCTGTAGCTCTCACAATCGGCACCGTACCATACTTCAAACTGTAGATCTGATTCAAGCCGCAAGGCTCGTAGCGCGACGGCATCAGAAACATGTCCGCGCCGGCTTCAATCTTATGCGCAATTTCGTTGTCGTAAGCGATTTTCACGCCCACTCGTCCAGGAAACGTGTTCGCCATCGCCTGAAAAAGTTCTTCGTACTTGCGTTCGCCTGATCCCAGCACAACCAGCGAAACGTCTTCCTTCATCAACTCGAGCGCTTTTTCCGCGATCAAATCGAAACCCTTTTGATCCGCGAATCGCGACACAATTCCAATCACTGGCCGAGCCAAGTGCTCCGGCGCGATGCCATACAATTCCAGCAGCGCCTGCTTGCACACGTGCTTTCCACTCATCTCCTTCGGGGAATATTTCATGGGAATGAATTTGTCTCTGTCTGGGCTCCAGACGGAATAATCCACGCCGTTCAATATGCCGACCATCCGGTCAGCGCGGCTTCGCACCACGCCGTCCAGCCCGTATCCATATTCGGGCGTCTGAATCTCCAGCGCATAACGCCTGCTGACGGTCGTCAGATAGTCCGAATAGATCAAGCCGCCCTTCAAGAAATTCACGTTGCCGTAAAACTCCATGCCCGCCGGATGGTATACGGCCAGAGGAATGCCCGCGCGTTCGAGAACGTCGGGTTTGAAAAGTCCGTGATAACCCATGTTGTGAATCGTGAATACGACGGGAATGTCTTTCACCAACGGATCGTCGCCGTACGAAGTGCGCAGCAGAACGGGCACCAGCGCCGTCTGCCAATCGTGGCAATGAATCACGTCCGCGGGCCAAACATGCTTCACAATTTCAATCGCCGCGCGGCAGAATTCGCTGTAACGCTCGGCGTTGTCCGGAAAATCACCCGCGCTGGTGCCATAGATACCGTCGCGATCGAAATATGCCGGATCATCGACAAAAAAATACCGAACACCAGAAATCTGCGTGCCATCCATGACCGCGGGAAACCGCAGCCGATTCGCCATGGGAATCGTGAGGCTCGCCATCACGACAGCGCTCGGCTTTGTGCTGCGATAACGCGGCAACACAACGGCTACTTCGTGGCCTTGCGCCACCAACGCCTTCGGCAGCGCCTCGACCACGTCCGCAAGGCCGCCGGTCTTCGAGAACGGCAGCCCTTCCGATGCTACAAAAAGTATTCTCACTCGCTTGTCTTTACTCGATTCCTTGGACGCTTTTCGCGTCTTTCTTTCCCTCGGCGCATTCACGGTAGCGATCGCGCGGTGCGCATTCATTTTACGCTACTGGACTCATTTCGCCGCGTCAAGACAGAACCGCTCGACTGGAACTGTTCAACGCTCTTCCTGCTACACTTTCGGCGCATGGCTCGTCAACGACTTGGCCAACATTTTCTTGCCGACGCCGGATGGCGCGAACAGATCGCGCGCGCCATCGGCGTTTCTCCGCATTCGACCATGCCGCCATCGCCAGCGCTGGATCCATCGTACTGCTGGATAGAAGTCGGCGCGGGCCACGGCGAAATGACGGAGCACCTCGCGTCCACCGGAGCAGCCGTCCTTGCCATCGAGTTGGATACGCTGCTCCTCGCACGACTCCAGCGGCTTACGAAAAAATTCCCGAATCTCACGGTCGTCCACGGCGATGTTCTGGAAAGCGATCTGGCCGCGATTGCCAGCGGACGGCGCATCAGACTCTACGGCAATTTGCCGTACTACATCACGTCGCCGATTCTTCATCATTTTTTTACGTTCGCAGATTTGATCGAGGAGATACACATCGTCATCCAAGAAGAAGTCGCACTACGACTCACCGCTAAGCCTGAGACGAAGCAATATGGCTATCTCTCCGTCGCTACGCAACTCTACACACGCCCTGAATTTGTCCTGCGCATTCCTCGCAACGCCTTCAGCCCGCCGCCGGAAGTTGGCTCCGCACTGGTAACGCTTCGTCTTCCCGGCGAGAGGGCGAACCTGGAGCTTCGCGATGAGGACGCTTATCTGGATTTTGTGAAATTGTGTTTCTCGAAGAAGCGCAAAACACTCATCAACAATTTGCGATCGCTGGCGAGTCCGGACGCCGTTCGCGGAGCTCTCGCCGCGCAGAACCTGCGGCTCGATGCGCGGGCCGAACAGCTCTCTGTCTCCCAGTTTGGCGCTCTACGCGATTCCCTGACTGGCGCGCGCTAACTCTTCTAAGCGTCTTTCTTCTGCGCCGCAATCACTCGGTCAGGATAGTCGCTCATGATTCCATCCACCCCGGCAGCCATGAGCAACCGAATGTGCGCCGGATGATTTACCGTCCAGCACACGACTTGCACATCTTTCTTATGAGCCGCCTCGATCATCGACGGCGTCACCAGATCGCCCCGCACCACGATCTGGCGCGCGCCCACATCCAGCGCGGAATTCAGAGGATCGGCGAGCTGCCCGTCATAGAGCACTCCGGTCATCAGTGTCGGCTCGATCTTTCGCAAGGCTGCCAGAATCGTCGGGTCAAACGAAATCACCACAACGCGCGCCACTTCTCCCGACTCTCGCAGCGCTCCGATCAACGCATGCTCTCCACCCCAGGAGCCGCTTGGTTTTAGTTCCAAATAAAATACGACGTCGTTTTTTTTCGAGAATTCCAGAATTTCCTCGAGAGTCGGAATGCGCTCTCCGGCATATTCGCTGCCGAACCACGAACCCGCGTCGAGCCGTCGCAGCACCGCAAGAGTCTGATCGTGCACTTTGCCCTGGCCGCCGGTCGTGCGGTCAACCGTGTCATCGTGGATGGCCACAAACCGCGCGTCGCGCGATAGCTGCAAATCCGTCTCGATAAATGTGGCCCCCAACGCGATCGCCTTCTTGAACGCGGCCAGCGTGTTTTCCGGCGCGTGGCCCGAAGCCCCGCGATGCCCGATGATCAGCAATGCGTTGCCCTCCTTCCAGGAATCGCAAGCCAGGCGAAATGCCCCCTGCAAAAAATCTCCGAATGCTCGCCGCTTGCCGAGATGTTGGGTTCGAGTTGTATGCTAACACCCGCATACAGTCAAATCTGTATGTGCATAACCCGGTGCATCTTGTATCTAACCATTAGAGGTAGTGCAATCTCTTCGGAGGAGGGAAAGATGAGAAAAGAATTCCGGGCCCTGCTCGTAGCGGTGCTTATGTCAGCCCAGCTGGCGGTCCTGCCCAATACTCCAGCATCGCCGCTGCACCAACCCAAGAATCAAAACGAGCCCAAGACACAACAGGCACTCATGAAGGAAGTGCGTCATGTACTCGTTATGCTGCCGTACTACTCGGTATTCGACAATCTCGCCTACCGGGTGGAAGGCGACAAAGTGGTCCTGGAGGGACAAGTCGTTCGTCCGTCCCTCAAGTCGGACGCTGAAGCCGCGGTGAAGAGTGTCGCGGGTGTCAGTTCGGTCGTTAACAACATTGAAGTTCTCCCTCCCTCTCCGATGGATGACCAACTGCGCCGGACGCTGTACCGCGCCATTTATGGCGATCCGGCTTTATCACGCTATGGGTTCGCTTCTGTGGCTTCGATCCATATCATCGTGAAGAATGGAAACGTCACTCTGGAAGGCGTGGTCGACAGCGAAGCGGATAAAAACCTGGCTGGCCTTCGAGCTAACGGCGTCCCAAATGTTTTTTCGGTGAAGAACAACTTACAGGTCGAGGGCGGCAAGTAAACTCAGAGGGGGCTGCAGGACCCGCTACGCCGTCAGCGCCGTTCGCCATCCGTTCCCGAGAAATGCGCCGGGAAAGCGGCGCGCGGTTAGCTTTAAGGCTTGTACGGCATTCGGAAATTTATCTTCGTCAATTTATCATCATTCACTTGCGGAGAAGATACGCTGACACTAAGCGATGCTGTCATTGTTCGTGCAGCTTCTGAAATCGGCGGAAATTGAGCGTCCCTGGTGTGAACTTTTGTATCGTTCGTTGCCATTGCGAATAGCCTGGTCTTTCGGGCTTCTGGCCTAGGCTCCCAACTTCCTGAATACACGACGTTTACAAGCTTGTTGTAACTGGCCAGTGGCCTTTGAATTGCCCTTCCCTATGATCGGCCCAACCCAGCTCGAATGCCACTCGGGAGGTTTGAAAAAAATGGCGACTGCAGCCGCAAAACCGAACCCGGCAACCGCGCCGCTACCCTTCTCGAATCGCATCGTGTCCGTTAACGCTGCGCCAGATGAGTTCGATTTGGAGAGCGGCCTGCCCGCAGGATTTCTCGAGTTTCTGGCGCCGCTGCATGCGGCGCTAACGCTACGGCAGCGCGCACTGGTTGCGCGGCGCGAACGAGCTCTCGCCGATGCGCATGCCGGCAAATTGCCGAACTACTTGCCGCCGTCCGTAGCCACCACAAATTCCTGGCGTATCGAGCTTCCAGCGTGGTGCGCCGACCAGCGAAACCAAATGACCGGACCGGCCGATGAGGCCGAACTCGTCGTGAAGATGCTCAATTCCGGCGCACCGGGCGTGATGCTCGATCTGGAAGACTCGAACGCGAATACCTGGGAACACACGATTTGCGGCATCGAGAATATTCTCGATGCACTGGCAGGCCGTCTGACGTACTACGACCGAAAGCGCGAAAAGACAGTTGGAATTTTGCCGAGCAACACGGTGATTTTCACGCGTCCGCGCGGATTGCATATTCACCAAGCCGGGATTCTTGACGGCGAACTGTTGCCCGCCTCTCTCTTCGACGTGGCGATGGTTGCCTATCAGGTGGATTTCAGCACGCTGCGGCATCCGCTGTGCTTCTATATTCCGAAATCTGAATCGGCCGATGAGGCGCTGTGGTGGCGCGATCTTTTCCAGATGATTGCGCGCGCGAAGGGTCTTCCAGCGGGAGCGATTAAGTGCATGGCGCTTGTGGAATCGCACCCACTCGCTTATCAGATGCAGGAGTTCGCGTGGAATCTTCGCGAACACATTCTGGGATTGAATCTTGGCCGCTGGGATTACATGGCCAGCCTCATCCACTTCAATCTGGAAAATCCTGAATGGGTTTTGCCGGACCGCAACACAATTCCGCACAACGTGCCATTTTTCCAGAACTTGCGCGAGCTAATACCGGAGATTTGCCACAAACACGGGATGCTCGCAATTGGCGGAATGACCGCTCTCTTTCCGAGCCGGGAGGACGCGGAGCTGAATGCGCGAGCATTGAAAGTGCTTGCGGAAGACAAGAAGAACGAAGCAACGTCCTTGATGGATGGCGCGTGGACGGGCCACCCGGATCAGAACGCGATTGCCGTTGCGCAATTCCCCGCCCCGAATCAGCTCAGTACGCGCCCAAGTAACCCGGACACGCATGTAAATCTGCGACCGCTTCCCACAAGGGTTGGCAAGAGGACGCTTGCAGGAACGCGCGCGGCTATTCGGACCGTGATTCGCTATCGCAACGGTGTCTTGCATGGAAAAGGCGCGAGCCTTCTGGATGGCTACATGGAAGACCTAGCGACAGACCGCATCTATCGGTTAATGATTGCGCAGCGTTTGCAACATTCGAGCAGCGTGGAGATTCTCGATGAAAGCGGCGCGCCCGTGCAGCACACACCAGAATTAATCGGCCGGCTATTTGACGAAGAGCTTGACCAGTTGCTCTCCGAGCCGGCGAATGCAAACGATCCGCGGGCTGCGGCTTCACTCCGCGAAGCGCGCAGTTTGAGCGAAGAAATGATCCGGCGGCACGAATTCAATCCGGCCTAGAAAATAGCGCAATTCATTCTTTATTAAAGCGAACTCCGGACTGAGGGCCGCGACTTTTCGCAAGGAGACAGACATGGCATCGAACGGAAAGAATGGGGCCAACGGAAAACCAAAACACTCACACGAGGATTGGTACACCAGTTCACGGTGGTCGGGTATCACGCGTCCGTATTCGTACGATGACGTGCTGCGGTTGCGCGGGACGATCCAGATTGAGTACACGCTGGCACGGCTCGGCGCGGAGCGGCTATGGAATCTGATGCACAGCGACGCGTATGTTCCAGCGCTAGGCGCGATCACGGGGAACCAGGCGATTGAAATGGTGCAAGCCGGATTGAAAGCGATTTACGGATCGGGCTGGCAAGTGGCCGCGGACGGCAATACGGCGGGCGACGTTTATCCCGACCAGAGTTTGTACCCATGCGATTCCGCGCCAAACCTTGTGAAGCGCCTCAACCGTGCGCTGCTGCGCGCGGATCAGATCGAATCCGCCGAACGGAAGCCGAGCGGAACGTATTGGTTTGCACCGATTGTGGCGGACGCCGAAGCGGGGTTCGGCGGTTCGCTCAACGCCTACGAGCTGATGAAATCGATGATCGAAGCGGGCGCTGCGGGCATTCACTTTGAAGACCAGCTTTCTTCTGCGAAAAAGTGCGGGCACCTGGGCGGCAAAGTGGTTGTGCCGACGCGCGAATTCATCGAGAAGCTGACGGCGGCGCGGCTTGCCGCGGACGTTTGCGGCGTGCCGACGATTTTGATTGCACGCACGGACACGAATTCGGCTGGGCTGCTGTTATCCGATGCCGACGCACGCGACCGTGAGTTCATTTACGGCGAGCGCACACCGGAAGGCTTTTACCAGTTTCACGGCGGGATCGACGCGGCGATTGCGCGTGGCCTCGCCTATGCGCCTTACGCGGACGTGCTGTGGTGCGAGACGTCCACCCCCGATCTTGGCGAGGCGAGAAAATTCGCGGACGGGATTCATGCCAAGTTTCCCGGCAAGCTGCTGGCGTACAACTGTTCGCCATCGTTCAACTGGAAGAAAAAGCTGGACGACGTGACGATTGCAAATTTTCAGCAAGAGCTTGGAAAAATGGGCTACAAATTCCAGTTCGTCACGCTGGCCGGGTTCCATTCCCTGAACATGTCTATGTTCCATTTGGCGCGCGGATATGCGAAAGCCGGCATGACGGCGTATTCGAAACTGCAGCAGGAAGAGTTCGCCGCGCAAGAGCTGAGCTACCGCGCCGTCACGCATCAGCGATTCGTGGGAACGGGCTACTTCGACGAAATTGCACAAGTGGTTTCCGGCGGCGCATCGTCGACTACAGCGTTAGCCGGTTCAACGGAAGCTGCGCAATTCCACGTTGGCGATAACGGGCGCGGCACTCATGTGCCCGCGGAGTCCGGCTCGCAAGCCGCCTAGACTTCGCCATTTAATTTCATGTCTTCAGAGAGACGCAAAAAGGGGCCAGACGAAGGCCCCTCTGCACTTTCGGTTTCGACTAGTATTCAAAACGCCGATTCGTCAGTTGGAGCCGCTGGGATTTGGGGCCTGGTTGGTGTCAGCACTGGCCGCTGGGCCAATTTCCAGATCGTATTTTTCTCCGGTGAAGAAAATCTGTGCGAGTGATTGGCTCCCGTCCTGTGCCGTTTTCAGCGCGTAGCCGTCTTGTCCATTCGCGGCGCCCTGCGAAACGATTCGCGCGGACACGCTGGCCACGATTTCTTTTCCTTTAAGAATATTTACTTTTACGTCGGGACCCGACCCACTCCATTCACACTTGTAGTCACCCGCGGCCAGTTGCTTGCCCTCGACGGTAATGCTTTCATACAAATGAAGCGACTTCTTCATAGTCGTTCCGGCGAAGGCGCTGACAGATAACAACAAAGAACTTCCAAGTAACAGCGTTGAAAGCCTCGACACTTTCATATACAACTCCCCTTTTTCTTCTCCGAGAGCTAACGCCCGAGAAAACACGGTCTGGCCCGCGGAGGCAAATGATTTTTACTTCATTTAATTGGATGGACTGTGGTCCTAAGTGGGTACATCGTTGAGCGAAAAGTTTCGATTTAATTCTGGGGACATTTTCTTCTTGCGGGCGCTTTTCTGAAGCAGCGGTATGCACGCGCCCATGGCGCTCATCTGCAAATCCAGACTTCATGCACTGATCGAGTTTGCGTAAAGAAAAAAAGAGGGGCCCTTGCCGGGCCCCTCTTGCATCTTCGGGTTTGGTTTGTATTCCGAAAAAACGAGTTCGTCAGTTCGGGCTGGTTGCGGCTGCGGCCGGCGCTGTGTTTGCGCTTGTCCCTTGGCCGATTTCGAGATCGAATTTGTCCCCGCTAAAGAAGAGCGAGTTGAGTGAGTGGCTACCGTCTTGTGTGGCCGTGGCCGAATAGCCGTCTTGTTTGTTCGGAACTGGGACAGAAACCACTCGTGCCGTCACACTGGCTACGGTTTCCTTGCCTTTGAGAATATTCACTTTTACATCGGGTCCGGTGCCGCTCCACTCGACCTTATACTCGCCGGGGGCCAGCGACTTGCCCTCGACAGTGACGCTGGTGTCGATATGGAGCGTTTTCTTGCTGCCGTTCCCTGCGAATACGCTGGCGGATAACAACAATGAACTGCCGACCAACAGAGTGAAGAGCTTGGTGACTTTCATTTGCAACTCCCTTTTTTTTCTCCTGGCGCTGGGGCGTTAGAAACAACACTCCGGCCTACGGAGGGATTTGATTTGATGTTTCCTTTACTTAGATGGCTCCGGCCGGTAACCGTTAGAACTCAGGAGGCCGCAAAGTTTGTTTTGGGCGCAGAAAATAATTTCATGGTCGAAAGCGGATGGTTTCCCATTTGCGCTTAGCCGTAAATTGTTGCTCACATATTAAGAGGCTTCGCTGAAAAAGGAGCTTTATGACAGTTTTGCAACAATCGAAGGAAGATGAGATCACGGTTAAAGAAAAAGTTGACGCGTTGGGTTGGATGGCAGCCGAAGATTCACTTTCGACGCGAGGATACGCTGTCACCGCTCCCATTCTCACGGCGGAGGAATGCGCGGAACTCGTTGCGTTATACGGCGACGAGAAACGATTTCGCAGCCACGTCATCATGGAGAGGTATCGCTTTGGAGTTGGCGATTACAAATATTTTGAAAACCCGTTGCCGCAGGTGGTCGCAGGTCTCCGGACCGCGGCATATCCGCATTTGGCGAAAATTGCGAATCGATGGGCCGAAAAACTTGGCGAACGCGGCGCACCATATCCGCTGATACACGCCGAATTTCTGAAAATATGTCACAAGGCCGAGCAGAAAAGACCCACGCCGCTGATGCTTCATTATGAAGCGGGCGGCTACAACTGCCTGCATCAGGATCTTTACGGGGAAGTGAGTTTTCCTTTGCAGATGGTTTTTCTGTTGGGGCAAGAGGGACGCGACTGGGAAGGCGGTGAGTTTATTTTGGTCGAGCAACAGCCAAGGGCGCAGTCGAAAGCGGAAGTGGTGCGGGGGAATCAAGGGCAGGCGATCATTTTCACAACGCGTTACAGGCCGGTGAAAGGAACTCGCGGGTATTATCGGGTCAACTTGCGGCACGGTGTCAGCCGCGTGCATCGCGGCACGCGTTACACATTGGGGGTCATTTTCCACGACGCGAAGTGAGATCCGGCGCGCGGGTCGTCAGGCCTCACACAGGAGTCGACCGGGAGCCACTTTCTAATGGCTTGCAGAGTTGCCCCGCGTTTTTGAGCACGGTCGCATTACTGTATGGCTCGACACGCGCCTCGACCGCGATATAATTTCTGTCATGCATATTAACCGTCTCTCTCTCAAATTGCGTTTGCTTGGGATTTTTTGCGCGCTGCTCGCAGCGCCAGCTTTTGCTCAAGATGCGAGCTGGGAACATGAACTCTCGACGTGGCGGGCGCAGCACGTCGCCGATCTTTTGAAGCCGGCAGGCTGGCTCTCGCTCACAGGGCTTGAATGGCTGCAACCCGGCGATAATTCTTTTGGCACTGCGACTGACAATAAGATTCGTCTTGCGGGAAATAGCGCGGCGCACCTGGGAATTCTTCATCTTGAGGCCAACAGCGTGCAGCTTCTCCCGCCAACCGGAGGTTTCCCGCCAGATTTGCGCGTGGCCGATGCGCCGGCAAAAGCTCAGCTTCTGACCGTGGAAGCGGACAACGACAAAAACGCACCGCATATCACCATTGGCACGCTGAATATGTATGTCATCCGGCGCGCGGACAAGTATGCGCTGCGGGTGAAAGATTCGAAATCGCCGACGCTCGTCGCTTTCCATGGATTGAATTGGTACGAACCGGACGCGAAATATCGCGTGAAGGCGAAATGGATTCCGTATAGTCCGCCGAAGTCCGTCACGCTAGCGACGCTGGCAGGGACAACGTATTCGCAGCCCGTTCCCGGAGTGGCGGAATTGGTGTTGGAAGATAAGACATACCGTCTGGAGCCGGTTCTTGAAGATCCCGCTGCACCGCAACTTTTCTTCATACTTCGCGACACCACTAGCGCAACCACGACCTACAAGGCTTGCAGGTTTCTGTACACAGTTATGCCGAGCCACGGCGTCGACAAACCGGGGGAGCTTGTCCTGGATTTGAATCGGCTGGAGAATCCGCCGTGCGCTTACACGCCGTTTGCCACTTGCCCGTTACCGCCGCCGCAGAACCGGCTGCCGATTGCTTTGCCAGTCGGAGAAAAGCGCTACCACGAGTGAGAGTTTTGAGCGGGTCGGTGGTTTTCTAGAGGAGATCGGGCACGGCCCTTCGAAGCTCAGAGTAAAAGTGCCGTCCATCTACGGACTGGGTGATCTGGCGCCGTGATTGGAAATTGGCAGCGATCTGTCGGACAATAAAACTTACACACCGAACATGAACCCTTCTGACGCCAGAGCACTCGCACGAAAAGACGACGATGCCGCTGCGCGCGAGAAACTTATCGCGCTAAGGCTGGCGTTGTTGCGTGTTCACAAGACGCTACTGGATATGGAACGGCGCGACTACGAACGCGCCAACGGAAAAGTCACGGTGGGAGAACTTTTCCGGCTCGTGATTGACCACCAGCAATTTGGCTGGCTTCACAATATCTCGGAATTCGTTGTTCGGCTGGATGAGACTTTGGCTGGAGAGACTCCCGTTACGGCTGATGATGTTCGCATAGCCTTCTCGCTGGCCCGCAAGATGTTTGCGCCCTCGGAATCAGGCGATGCGTTTCAAAAAAAGTACTTTGATGCCATACAGATGGATCCCGCCGTCGTGATCGACCATGCGGAACTCGCCCGGCTGTTCAATAACGAGCCGCCCGACGTAAGCTCGTCGTAGGCCGTGTCACGCTCGCACCTCAAACTTCGCCGCCTCACTCGAAAAGAACTTCCCTGTGACACGCTGGAGCTTGCGCGGTTTCTAATTGGAAAAGTTGTGGTGCGCGAGCTACCTGAGGGGCGGCTCAGCGGCCGAATTGTGGAAGCGGAGGGCTATCCGCCGGGCGATCCCGCGGGGCACCATTTTCGCGGCCCGACACCTCGCAACCACTCGCTTTTTCTGCGGCATGGGCACGTGTATGTCTATTTCAATTACGGCATGCACTTCATGCTGAACATTTCGAGCGAAAAGGCGGGCGTCGGCGGTGGTGTTTTGCTTCGCGCGATCGAGCCGCTCGAGGGGATCGCCTTGATGCAGAGGCATCGAAAAATGACGAAACTTCTCGATCTGACGCGAGGACCGGGAAGGCTTGCCGCAGCGTTGCGAATCGGCCGCGATCTTGACGGGCTTGACCTTTTTGCGCGCGGGCCGCTGTGGCTGGGCGAGATGGTGCCTTCCAGGTCCGCTCCGAGGGGCGCGGCTAAGGAAGTGCCTATTGGGCTTGCCGTTCGCATTGGCATCACTCTTGCCGCCGACAAGCTGTTTCGTTTCTATGAACGCGGTAATCCCTTCGTCAGCGGGCCCAAGCGGCTGCTATGGCCCTGATCCCGCGCTTGCTCTCTTGTCCAAGGTAATTGATTGGTCGCATGGCGTCCGCGGGCCGCCGCCCCATAACAAAAGGAGCAATAGCATGGAGATATAGCCACGCCGAACGGAGGAACTGCACATGAAAGTACGGTGGATCACTTGCGCCATTTTATTCTTCGCCTTGGCAAGCGCGATCTATCCCTGGCATCCGTCAACTCCGGCTTATTTCGAACCAGCGCACGAGAATCAGGCAACCCCCGAGGACACCGTGAAGGCAATGTTCGAGATCATGCTCCCTAGAGCTGACGAAGGTGACATGAAGAAACTGATAGAAGACAAGCTGGATAACGCGCACCTCCTCCTCGGCAAGAACATGACCCTCGAAGAACAGCAGTTTGCCCAGTTCTTCTGGGAGCATCACTGCAGCGCGGTGGTTTATAACGGGCTTCGATTGGGTTTGTCGAAATCCCCGCGCGTAACGGGCCACAATGAGTCTGGAGATACGGCGACGGTTGATTTTTCCATTTCTGTAGTTCCGGAAAATGGCTCCGACTATGTGGACATGAACGGCACATTCGACCTGAAGAAACGAGGAAGCAACTGGCACATTTCCGATATGAGGACTACAAGAGTTCCGAACGGAGCTTGCAAAGCTTATATGCAGAGTTTAGGCACGGAGTAGTGAGAATCCCTCAGAATTACCTCAATTTGGAGGCATAGCGCGCTTTGGCTGGAAAACTATTCCGACTGGTTGAGCCAATATTTCCTGGAACAGGGGCTAGTCGCCGCAGGCGTATTCGGCTTGGGCATTCACAGGCAGGAACTCTTCTGTGCGCTTTGGATTCGCGGTTTTTGTTGTGCGAAAGCGCGTCATGTCCGTGGCTGATCGCCGCTGCTTCTCTCGCAGACGATCCCGCAGACCTTCGCGCAGCCTTCTATGCGCACGGAAGAGCCGCAGGCGTACGGCCACAGTGGAAATACCCAGACGCGCCGCTACCTCGTGCGTGGAATACTGCAGCACATCGCGCAGCAAACAGATTTGGCGCAAGTCCGGCGCGAGGCGAGCAATGGCAGCAGCGATCAGTACACGTAACTCCCGGCGCGCATAGCACTCTTCGGGATTATCGGTCCGGGCCGGTAGCCGGGTGCCGAGAGTCTCTTCCGGCACGACGCCGGGTTCCTCGAGGGAAACGTGTTTGCCTTCCCGGCGCTGCCGGATCAAGTCGATGGAAGCATTGGTGGTGATGCGCGAAACCCAGGCGTGGAGGTCATCCTTGCCCTCGTCTTGCTGTCCGGCAAACTGGCTGAGTCGCGAGAACGCTTTCAGCAGAGCTTCCTGGCGGGCGTCTTCGGCATCGGCAGGATTGCCAGTCAGGCGCAGAGCACGACGATAGAGCCCCGGTCCATACGGCAGGACCATTTCGGCAAAGGCTTCGCCATCGCCGAGACGGGCATCAGCCAAAACCTTGCGCTTGGCGGCGCGAAGGGTCTCGGCATTTTCTGATTCAAGATTATAGGCGTCCAAAACTAGGCTTGCGGCGCTCATATGGAAGAGCTAGGTCGCACCCTGAGCGCCACGTACGCGACTCGCTAAAATATTGAAAACAAGGGAGTAATTTAGAAATGAGAAGAAAGGTGCGCCCAGGAGACCGTCCGATTGTGGGACGAAGCGTAGCGTTTCCGGTCACTCAAGCCTAGCAGACTGCGCACGAAGCGCCCTTCCAGAAAGAAAGGCGGATGGTTTGCTCGCCCGCAGGTCGACTGCGCGCCTCAGCTATTGCGGCAAGTGGCCTTTCGCGCCGGGCGCGAGATTTTCGCAGACTTTGCCGCCCTTCATGACAAAAACGACGCGGCGGGCGGCGGTAACGTCGCGGAGAGGATCGCCATCCATGGCAATGATATCGGCATCCATGCCCGGAGCGATGGCGCCAATTTTATCTTTGAGGCCGAGGGAGTCGGCGGAGATCGAGGTCGCGGACATGATGGCAGCCATGGGATCTTGACCGCCATCGCGCACGCGCACGATGAATTCTTCTTCGTTGCGTCCGTGCGCGCCGGCGACGGCATCCGTTCCGTAAACAATTTTCAGATCATTGTGAGTGAGCGCCTTCTTGAAGGTGTCCAGTACGATGGCGATGCCCTTTTCCATGAAGGCGAAGCCTTGTTCGTTGTAGTTTCCGATGCCGAGAAATTTTTCTTTGTTTGCGAGATAGTTCTGAAGAACGAGGCCGATATTAGGGTCGTAGAAGGTTCCGTGCTGTGCCATGAGGGCGAACACATCGTCGGTGACGTACGCGCCGTGTTCGATGGTCGTGCAGCCGGCGAGCGTGGCGGCTTTCGCAGATTCCGCGGAATGAGCGTGCACAATCGTGCGCAGACCGAGCGACTTGGCTTCGCTGCACGCGGCGGCCAGTTGCTCGTCGGTCATCGTTTGCGTGCCACCTTCTCGGATGCTTTTCGAGGCGAAAAGTTTAATGAAGTCCGCGCCTTGCTGTTTTCTTTCGCGCACGAGTTCGCGCAGTTTTTCCGGCGGACCGCTTTTTTCGTCGAGAGGTTCGAGCGACGTGAGCATGCGCGGTCCGGGAATGATTCCGCGGGCGATGGCATCGCGCAAATCTTTGTCTTCGGGCGAGCCCGGGCTTTGGATGGTGGTGAATCCGGCGTTGAGCGTGAGGATGGCGTTGTCAGCGGCGTGGAGCATGGCGCGCACGGGCGGCTCGTCCTTTCCGGCGAGGCGGCCGTTGTCGAAATGCCAGAAGATGTGTGCGTGGGTGTCAATCCAGCCGGGAGTGACGGTCAAGCCCGTGAGATCGTAAATAATCGCCCCAACGGGCGTGCCGCCGCCGATGCGCGCGATTTTTCCGCCTTCGATGACGATGGTCGTGTTGTGGAATATCTGCCCCTTGCCATCGAGAACCGTCGCGGCCTTCAGAACGACTGGACGTCCCTGGCCGGCGGCGAGTTGTATCAGAAGCAGTGTGGCGATGAAGAAGACGGTGAGAACATATCGCAAGTGTCTCGGCATCGGTACTCCTATGGAATCAGCGGGCATTGGCATAGCATCGTCGTACAACTGGCCTATGGTTCGACAAGGGTGTACCGCGAAATCACGCCCCACGCAAGAGTTGTGCGAATAAGAGCAGAGGCGACCGAAAACAGGAAGAGACAGTAGGGTGCCATTAGATTTATTTAAGGATGTGAAGCCCCACAGCCTTGGGATTGTGCGCTAAAATGAAGAAAGGAGAGGTTCTAACATGTCACCGCAAGACCTCCTGAACCTGATTTCCACGCTCTCGCGCGAGCAGCAGGAAGCAGTGGAGGAGTTTGTCCGCATCCTCAAGAAAGAACAAGCGCCTGCCATGACCTTCCGCGCGGCTTTGGATGAGTTCATTAGCAAACATCCCGAACTCCTTCGCCGCTTGGCACAGCTATCTATCCGTAAACGAAGTCATCGAGATTAACGCAGAGGTTGTGCGCAAGTTCGGCGGAATCCGCGGACTTCGGGACAGCGGAGCCCTGCAATCCGCGGTGGGGCGGCTTGAGAGCGGTTATTACGCCGACGCCATCGAGGAAGCCGCCGCTCTCTTCGAGAGCTTGTCGCAAAATCATCCGTTTCTGGATGGAAATAAGCGTACGGCTATCACGGCCATCGGCGTTTTCCTCCTGCTGAACGGCTACAGACTGCTCTTCGATGACTTGGAGGCTTACAACTGGCTGATTGGGCTGTACGAATCTGGCCGGGTGAGCAAATCAACTATAGAGCCGTGGCTGCGGCAGCACGCCGAGCGAATTTGATTGGTTATCGTTTCTACTCCGCAAAATTCCGAGTTTCGAAAACAGACACTTACTTGCTCGCGGGAGTGATGACGATGCTGCGGAACATCACGCGGCCTTTTTCGCTGCCTTGGAGGTAGATGGGGCCGGGCAGTTCTTCGTGGCTATCGAGAGCGCCGCCGGTGATGCCGGGGATTTCCTTGTTGTCGATGACGGTCTGACCATTCAGGACGACGGTGACCATGCGGCCGATGAGCGTGATGTCGTACGTTTGCCATTCGCCGGGCTTGCGTGCAGGCTCTGGCGAAGGAGCGAGGAATCCGTAGACTCCTCCCATACGCTGGCTGGGGGGATCGCTGGCGGAATCGGTTTCGATTTGCACTTCGTAGCGGCCGCGTAGATACACACCGCTGTTGGACGTTGGGCCGCAGTTGAACTCCACGTGGAGCTTGAAGTCTTCAAATTTGGAACTGTTGATCAATTCGGGGCCACGGTCCGGCCTAACTAACACGCCGTTTTCGACTTTCCACACGGGCGATGCGCCGGGCTTGTCTTCATGCCAACCTGTCAAATCTTTTCCGTTAAACAGGGGGATCGTCGGCCCCCAGTTCGGCGGGCTCGTTCTTTTGAGCGCCGGCGCTCTGCGGCCGGTCCATTGCCAGGTTTTACCGTCGGGCCCAGTCAGTGTGCCTGAAAGAGTCTTTCCTTTCAGCGTTCCTTCGAAAACCAAATCGGCTTTGCTGTCTTCTTCTTCCTTCGGAGAAACGAACTTCAGGTGACCGTTCGAGAGTTCCACGCTGGGGAGCGGACGGGCGTTTCCCCAGCGGCCCACCATCTCGGCCTTAAGTTGTCCATTGTCCTCGCGTAGTTCCAGCCAGGAGGGATATTCGCGGTCCGGCGCCTTCAACGTCAAATCCCAGCGTCCGAGGAAGGCTTCGGCGGATTCGGTTGAGGGATGGCTGGAAGAGTCTCCATTCCGGGAATGCGCCACAGCGGACAACGAAATGATGGCGATGAAAGCAAACACGATTCTATGAATCTTCATCGGGCGATGAGTTCCTTCCAGTTAGTGTCGGTATACGGCATGCGGGCTTACTTTTGGCTTACTCGTCTTTTTCCAGATACTCCTCGGGAACGTCGTCTTCCGGCACTTCTTGTGTTCTAACTTCTCCTTCGTCGGCATCTGGCACATCTTCGACACCTTTAACGACTTCGGCTTCGAAGGCGTTTCCTTCTTCGAGCAGTTCGTCCACGCTCTCCGAATCCGCTCCCTCGCGGTTTGACAGTCCCTGGAGATCGCCAGACTGGCCGCCGGAGCGCGCTCCCAGACCCTTAGGCTCGAACACGACCGCATCCAGGCGTTCTCTCTTGCCGCGGACTCTGTTTTTCTTGAGTGCTTTCTTCTTTTTTGGAGCAGCCTTCTTGGCAGGCGCGGCTTTCTTGGCTGCCTTTTTCTTGGGCGCCGGCTTGCGGCTCACAGGGTTCTTGGTTTTGGCAGGCTTCTTCTTTTTGCTGGTTTTGGTTGGCATGGCTGGAGTTTACCACCGACGCGCGGAATCGCACGCATTTCCTCCCGCTGGCCCGGTTGGAAGAGCCGCGCTTGCAAAGACGGGTGACAACCTCTAGTCTGCTTGGGCTGCGCAAACGAAAGGATCTAATCACTTGCCGGGTCTCTCTCCCGAAGATCTCGTTTTCGGATTTATCTGGTATGTCGCGTTTTTGTTTTCGACGACGTGTCACGAAGCGGCGCACGCGCTCGTCGCCAAGATGGGCGGCGATGAAACAGCGGCACTCGGCGGTCAGGTCTCGTTGAATCCGGTACCGCACATGCGGCGCGAACCCTGGGGCATGATCGTAATCCCAATTCTCTCTTACATTTCCATGCATGCGATGTTCGGATGGGCGAGCGCGCCATACGACCCACTTTGGGAAAGGCGGCATCCCCGGCGGTCTGGATGGATGGCTCTTGCCGGCCCGGCGGCAAATTTCTCGCTGATGCTAATCGCCGTGGCTGGCCTGCATTTAGGAGCTGCTCTAGGGTGGTTTCATCCCGACCCTGTCACGGGCCAACGTGATTTCGCGGCCACTACTCTGCTCATCTTTTTCTCGTTGAATCTGTTGCTAGGCACGTTCAACCTTCTTCCCGTGACGCCGCTCGATGGCAGCACCGTGATTCTGCTCTTCATGACCGAAAAAACCGCGCAGCGCTACCTGAACTGGATCCGCGGCAGCGGTTGGGCGATGGCGGGCCTCCTCGTAGGTATTCTCCTGTTTCGTTATGTTTATGGACCGATTTATGGATTTGTGAGCGCGCTTCTACTTCCAGGCAGCGTCTAGTGAGCCGTAACGAGACACTCCCAGAGCAGTGTCTCCCTTACGAACAGAATCCAAGACGCTTCAGGTGGGACAAGCTTTTCTTTTTCAGTAAGTTACAAAGCACCACAAGTGGTTCTTGGCCTGCTTTTCCAACCCGCGGAGGCCCTGGATGCTTCGGTATGCCAACTCACTCGTCACACGCCTGTATTCCGTAGAAATATCTGGCTGGGACGGCAAGGAAGACTTCTTTGTAGAGAAGTGCGAACTGGAGTGGAATGAGGAAACCGGCAAACGTGTAGCGCTGAAGCGGGCCCTGAACGATCGCGCCATTCTACTGGTGCGGCTCTTGCAAACCGGGGATTCGGATCGTTCCCAGCCTGTCGTATACCAGGCCGAAGTGATTGGGAAAACAAGGAGTGGCCTGTATCAATTCCGGCTCAACGTGGTGGCTCCTCGCCTGAGAGAAGAGGAGAGCTCGGCGCTGCAGCCTAAGCCGGTACACCGGGTCTGCGGATCGGCGCAGGAAGGGTGAAGGAACAGTGGAGTTCCGCACCGAAACGACTCCATGACCCAATATGACAAGGGCTGGACAGGGGCTTCTTTGACCATAGGGCCGGGATCGTAGGCGGACGAACAGGAGCTGTACACGATAAGAGCCCTAAATTGTTGATTCTTTAGGAGAGGCTGAGATTTCGACAGCCGGAGAGCGGGGATCGGGCCGGTCGAACAGAAGACGTAGAAAAGGTGCAGGGATGGCACAAGCGTTGCGAGTGTAGAGGATGTGGCACACGCGTATGGCAAAACGGTTGAGCTGACGGCAACAAAGACCTCTTTGACTCCTTGCATTCTGGACGATGATCACACCCAGCTGGATTTGCTGTCCGCGGTTATGGATGAGATGGGCTATGAGGCCATCACCACATCTGACCCGGAAGAAGCTCTTAGTCTGGTGCGAACCGGCCGCAGCCGGCTGGTGCTGGCCGACGTGAACATGCCCGGTATGAACGGGTATGAGTTTCTTGACCGCGCGTTGCGCTGCGACCCCGGGATTCATGTGATCGTGATGACCGGGGAATACACGCTGGAATCGGCGCTGGATGCCATCCGCCGGGGCGCGACGGATTTTCTGCCCAAACCCATCGACCGCGTTCGCTTGAAGAGAACTTTGGACGAAGTGGCCACGATTTATGATCAGCGGAAACGGGTACGCGCGCTCGAAGAACAATTGCTGAAGGACCTTGAGTTCCACGGAATCGTGGGAAAAAGCCCGGTCATGCTGGAAGTATTCGATTTCGCGCGGAAGGTGGCGCGGCATTACACGAATGTGCTGCTGGTGGGGTCAACCGGGACGGGGAAAGAGCTGGTGGCCCGGGCGATCCACAACATCAGTCCGGTGAGCCAGCAGAAGCTGGCGATCTGCAACTGTTCGGCGATGGTGGATACGTTGCTCGAGAGCCAGCTTTTCGGACATGTGCGAGGGTCGTTTACAGGGGCGACGGATACTAGGCCCGGGCTTTTTGAGTACGCGAACAACGGGACGGTTTTTCTGGATGAGATTGGCGAAACGTCCTTGCCGATGCAGGCCAAGCTGCTGCGCGTAATCCAGAACAGGGAGATCCAGCGCGTGGGGTCGCCAGAGGTGCGGCAGGTCAACGTACGCTTGATTGCGGCGACGAACCGCGATCTCCGTGCGGAAGCTCTGGCGGGGCGGTTTCGGGAGGATCTTTTTTACAGGCTTAGCTCGATTCAGATTCGCGTGCCTTCTTTGACGGAACGGCTCGAGGACATTCCGGTGCTGGTGCACTATTTCCTCAAGAAGTATAACGACGTGTATGGAAAAAATATTTCAGGGCTGACGCGGCGAGCGCAGACGGTGCTGCTGCAGCATGCGTGGCCGGGGAACGTGCGTGAATTGGAGAACGTGATCGCTACCGCGGCGATAACGGCGACCGGGGATTTCATCGATCTTGCGGACTTGCCGGAACATCTGCAACACAGGGGCCCCCGAAGGCCCGAGGGCGACGAGTGGCGGCCACTGTCGCTCGATGAAGTGCGCAAATTGCATATCCAGCGGGTGCTCGAAGTTTGCCAGGGGAACCGCTTGCGCGCGGCGCAAATACTGGGGATCGGCCGGACCAGCCTGTACCGCTATCTAAAACGCGATGGCCATGAAATGCGTACTCGCGAAAGAAGCGGTGGCGCGGCCGCCTGACGCGCACTTTCCAGAAAACCAATCGCTGCAATCCCGAAGGATGGCGATCCCATGTGGGCAGTCTTACTTCGGGCGTTTTGTACCCCGAAGGCACAGTGTCCCGCGTTGAAGCAAAGCTTCTTTCGGGTGCATTTGTAAGGTGGGGAAAATGCAGAGCTTGCCGGCGGAGCGTTTGGCAAGCGCCCTGCACATGGAAAAGCGCCTAGAAAAACAAAATCGCAAAATGTCAATCCGGAAGCGGACAGGCGGCATGAACCAAGGACAGAGAATCAAAAAGACTTGTGCGGAGGCCGATGGCAATGCCTTGCGGCGGACTCACGCGAAACGTTTCCCACCTAGAGTAATTCCTCAATCTACCCTCAAACCAACTAGCCAGAACCCCCAAGAGCGCCGCAGCTCCCTCCCTTGAGGGGAGTGCGGCGCTCTCTTCCTTGCGGTCGATCGAGCCAAAAAGGAACGGCGTCAGTTTCATCGGATAGCATCCTCGTGTTTCAGAACGCCAAGAAATTAGAACGAAGATTCTGCCATTGACTTTGCTCGCGCGCGAGAACCGGCTGTTCCTTCGCACTATTGAACCGTGACTTGAAGCGTCACGCTGTGGCTGACGGCTTGCGCGCCCGAACCCCCGTTCGCCGTGACGGTCACAACGAAAGAACTCGTGGATGCCCCGCCAGGCGTGGTAGACGCGTTCGGGTTGCCGCTGCATCCGCTCACTGCACTCAGAGACCCAGCCAGAACCAATATTGCACTGAGTGGCCACGCACGCTTTTTCCTGGGCCATGCCAGAAGAAATGCGCACGCCAGTGTCGCACCTCCGAGTGAACCCGCCAGCCGCTGGGCCTCGCTGTGAAAGGCCATGCGGATCGCAGACGACAGTTGAGGAGGTTTGGTGATGCTGAGCGCGACCGTCAAGGGCGTAAAACCGTCGAGGGTGGGCTGCGCGGGCAGGAAAGTACAAGAAGAACCCATGGGAAGTCCTGAGCAGCTGAGGGAAATGGGCCCAAAGAAACCCAAGCCGGGGCCGGGAGTGAGCAGAACGTTGGTAGAACCGGGAGCGCTTCCCGAGATTATTACGTTCCCTGGATTTACGGAGATTAGAAAGTCGGGATTGCCTACCACGATAGTGGCTGCGCCAGAAGTTGAGCCGACGAAGTTTGCATCGCCGGAATAGACCCCCGTGATGCTATGCGACCCGTTGGTTAGCTGGGTGGTCAGCGTGGCGATTAAACTCTTCACCTGAACGGGGATCCCCAATACTGTTTTCCCATTGAAAAACTGCACGGTCCCGGTGGGATCGATCGCGCCGTTCGGAAGCACAATAGCCTGCAGAACCACGGAACTGTTCGGCAAGGCCCCTGTGGGAAGGAAGAGAATCGTTTGCGTGGGCCCTTTGGCGACGCTCACGCTAACCGGCCCCGCGCTGCTTGCCGCAAAACTTGCGTCGCCGGAATAGCTGACGCTGAGCGTGTGGTTTCCGATGGCGAGCTGCGTTTCCTGAACTTGCGCGTTGCCCTGACTGTTGAGAGAAGTGCTCAGCAGCGTGCTGGTGTTGCCATTGAACGTGTCGGAAAAAGTGAGTGTTCCCGTAGGGGTCCCCTTTTGGGAGGCTCCCGCGACGTTTACCTGTAAGTTGAGGAAGTTGCCGTAGGTCGTGTTTACCTGGGAAGGCGGATTGCCTGACTGGCCGCTGACGAACGCGGAGAATGTTGTGCTGCTGGACTCAGGATTTATGGTGATTGGAATACCTGTAGAGATGCTCGCGCCAAAGGTGCCGTCTCCGCCGTAACTGGCGGTGACCGAGTACGTTCCTCCAGGCAGCGTTTCGACCATCCCCGAAATCGTCCCATTGCTTAGGTTGCCGAGATTCACTCCCACGGAACCTCCAGCGAGGAGGGCCACGTTACCCGTGGGGGTTCCTGTGCCAACACTGGGGGCAACAGTCACGGAAGCTGTTACAGACTGTCCGTGCGTCAGGTTTGTGGACGAGAGCTGCAGTGTGGTCAGTGTCGAGCGGAAAGTTATGTTCTGCCAGTTCGCGGCGAGATTGGCGGCGTTGACGGAGCCCCAGCCAGTCGCTAAATCGTAGCCGGGGGTCGCAGAAAAGCCGGTCTGTCCAGGGACATTGTTATTCCCCACGGTGATGTCATTGAAAATGCATTGAAACTGCGGAGGACTGGTGGAGCTGCAGTTCGCAGCATTCTGTGCGGCAGCCAGCGGGTAAAGAACAAAGTTCGCCTGCCCTTGCCGGGAATTGGTTTTCTGCGCGATCAGCGCCAGAATGGCCGCGAACGT
The DNA here is from genome assembly GCA_963833345.1 of uncultured Acidobacteriota bacterium. Taxonomy (GTDB): domain Bacteria; phylum Acidobacteriota; class Terriglobia; order Acidiferrales; family UBA7541; genus Acidiferrum. The sequence continues at coordinate 2,035,499 of CAWHXI010000002.1, forward strand.
GGGAGCGGCAGCAGAGGTACCACCGACGAGCTCGGCGTTGATGAGCTGTCCGCTGGCGTTGGTGGTGCAAATGCCGTCTTGGCAGAGCAAATATCCATCGTGGCCGGCGGCGGCATCGAGTGAGACATCCGGAAGGTCGCGTTTGCCGTCGTTCGGCACGCCGAGCCCCGCTTGCCAGGAGGGCTTGCTGTAAAGAGTGCTGGCGCCGCCGCTGCTTGCAAACAACGCAGCGACGCCGCATAAGTTCGGGTCCGCGCAACTCTCGTTCCAGACGACTTCCGGGATATAGCCGAGCGCGGAAGTTTGGTCCGGGCCGTTTGTTGCCGACCAGTACGTGCTATCCGCGCCGTTCTCATTGAACTGTGTGCCGCCGACGGCAATGTTGAATGGCGTGGAAGCGAGCCCGTTAACGGCAAGTCCTTGCGTGGCAGGCGTAGTTTGACTGTCGCTGTCACATCCGGCGGGTCCATTATCGCCGCTCGAAATCACGGCGGTAATGCCTTGCGCGGCGGCCTGCTCCCAGAGATTGTTGAAAAAAGTGTTCTCGGTCTGGCCGAGGGTTTGTTCGCATTGGCCGAAACTGGCGCTAAGAACGGGCGCGAGATTGTTGTCCACAATATAGAGAGAAGAGAGATCCGCGCCGTCAGTCGAGTTGGTGCTGGCGGAGACGACAAACTTGATGGTGGCTTTCGGCGCGATGGCGCCCGACCACTGGACGTCCAGATCGGCTTCCGTTTCTTCCGGACCAGTCAAGTTTCCAGGATCGGGCCCGTCAAGAATGATTTGCGGATCGTTCATGGGAAGTCCGAAGGCGATGCGAAAGATTTGCACGTCCGAGAGATTGATGTTGTTGCGCGCCACGATGGCAATGCTTTGCCCGGTTCCGTCGATTCCATTCTGATAGAGCGGCGCCGTATTGTAGATTTTCGCGAAGTCACCCGGCGCAAGATAATGTTGCACGCCCGCGGAGCCGTTGAAGGTGAACTCCGGCTGCCACATGCTGGTGTTGGGGATGCGGCTGGCCTTCCCCAAGACACGAATCGCCGATTTTTTTCGAAAATCATGGAGAGTATTTATTCCAGCGACCACGGGCGCGAGAGCCGCCGGGATTTGCGGATCGGAAGCGTTAGCGTAGTGCTTCTCCCCGTTCACTACATACGAGTGAATGGCGGTGTGAAAAGCATCTTTTACCTGGCCGGCGGTGCCGCTGAACTCGATGGTCATCCCGCCTTGGCCTACGCGGTTCACGCGAAAACCGTGGGATGCGAGCCAGCCCGTGAGCTTTTGAAGATCCGCTGGGGAAACGCCGAATCGTTTGCCGAATTGATCGGGCAAAAGCCAGGCGTGGAAGTCCGGGGAGGATTTGTCTTGCTGCCTGGCGATAAGACTCTGCAGCGCGGATTCCGCCGCAGAGTCGCGAGTCAAAACCAGCAGCATGCGTTCCATGGGGAGATCCGCGGCGGCTTCTCCGAGATCATTGGCGGGCGTCGCCAACGGATGACGATTGCCATGCAAAACAACGAGTGAAGACTCGTCAATAGCGCCGATGCGACTCGCCGTAGACTGCGTGGTTTGCGCGCGCAACGCGCCGGGCGGGAGGGCAAGAATCGCGGCAGAAAGCGCGAAACCGAACAGCAGGCTTTTATGGAGAGGCATGGCTTCCCTTGGCTCGGTTGGATGGCTGATGGAACGTTGGTTTTATAGCTGAAATCGTAGGCGGTGGAAAGCTCAATTTACCGGCGAATTCTTTTCCAGCTTGTAATGGAAATGTGAATGGCAGGCGCGCTGGCTTCTTGACTCACTTTTGGTACTTTGGTACATTGGTACCAAGCAGTGGAAAGGCACAATGACAGACGAAAAAAAGTTCGATGTCCAGCGCGTACAAACCGGCGTTCGCATGGAAGAACGAATTTTAAAAGTGCTAAAGGCATTCGCGGAATATCACGATATGTCGCTTGGAGATCTCCTCGAGGGCATAGTGCTCCATGCCTTCGATGGCAAATGCCCTTTTGGCGCCGATAGTCTGAAGCGCATCAAGGATTTGAAGAAATTCTACGGGCTCGATCTGGATTCGCGCGCGAGCCACCGGCTTACCGAATCGCGCGCCAATCATTCGCCGAGAAAGGGCAAACGTGGAAAATGAACGCACGCCTCACGAAATTCTCAATCCCAGTGCTGCGCTGGACGCTCGGCCTAGTGGTCCTGCTCGAATCCTGCCAGTTTATCTTTTCCACTTCAGCGGCGCATTTCCTCGCAAAGGCCGGATTGCCTTTATGGATCAGGCCGGTTCTCGGAGGCGCTGAAATCATCGCCGCGGTTTTATTCCTTGTGCCCGTCACAACCGTGATCGGCAGCTATCTCTTGCTTGTCATTTTTGGGCTCGCTGCTCTCGTGCATATTTTGCATGGTCAGTATGAAGTGGGAGGACTGGTCGTTTATGCCGCGGCCGTGCTTGTCTGGGTGGCCCACGCGACCCACGGAACATCCGAAGCAGGCCATGAACGACTCTGAGTGGATGGAAGCATTTGAAAGAGGTACTTTGGCCAATGAAACTTTTCATCACGCAGAGCACGTCAAAATGGCGTTCTTGTATGTGCAGAAATTCGCGCCACTCGAAGCTCTGGGCCGTTTCGCTACAAGCCTGATACGATTCGCCACGGCACACGGCAAGCCGAATCTTTACAACGAAACGATCACATGGGCTTTCCTGCTGCTCATTCGAGAGCGGATCGCTCGCGCGAACTCGCGGCAAACCTGGGCGGAATTTTCGGCGAGCAATGCGGATCTCCTGCGCTGGGACGACAATATCCTTAAAAAATACTACCGCCCGGAAACGCTGACCTCGGAACTCGCGAAAAAGGTCTTTCTCTTTCCCGATAAGCTGTAGCCGGCGCCGGTTCCGGCATCGAACAAATCCGCCGAAACGAGTTGCACCTTCTACACGTATCGATTTATTATTTCGGGCACACCTCTGAGCACTGCAGGTTTTGCTTCCGCTTGCCGGAAGTCAGAGATGAGTTTGCGTTGGGTCGTCACCGGAAGAGATCTGGGACCAGCGCCCGAAAAGATGCGAAAGGCCCAGGCGGCCTTGAGATTTTAGAACCGCATTTCGACAGCCATTGAATCGAGGAGTTGGTGGGATAAACTGTTGAAGAAAATGACCAGCAACCACGCCGTGCCGGCGAATGGTCAGACTGATACTGCGCGTTCCGCCAGTGTCCCGCTGTGGCTTCTGACCACGCTTCAAGACCTGCGGTTTGCTCTGCGCACTCTGCGCAAGAGCCCGGCATTCGCGGTTACAGCGATCCTCACGCTCGCGCTCGGGATCGGGGCGAACACCGCCATCTTTCAATTGCTGGACGCCGTCCGTTTGCGAAGTCTGCCCGTAGCCGACCCGGCGTCACTGGTTAAGGTACAGATCAAGGGCGGAATCCATGATTTCGGGTGGACCGCCAATGACACAGCCCTCAGCACAGCGCTGTGGGAGCAAATCCGTAAGCAGCAGCAGGCATTTTCGGGATTTTTCGCGTGGCGCAGTACCGTTTACGGAATCGGACGAGGAGAGCAGGAGAGAGTGGCTCAGGGCCTCTGGGTTAGCGGAGAAATGTTTCCCATGCTCGGACTCGTGCCTGCTAAGGGTCGGCTATTCACGCCGGAAGATGACCAGGCTGGCTGCGGGACGTCCGGAGCCGTTATCAGTTATGGGCTGTGGCAGAACGAGTTTGGCGGCAAAGACTCGGTGATCGGAAGCAGAATTGTTGTTTACGGGCATCCTACCCAAGTGATTGGAGTAACTCCGCCTGGCTTCTTCGGCCTCGACGTCGGAAAAGAGTTCGAGGTTGCTCTTCCAACGTGTTCCGTCCCTGCCTATATCCCAGGCGACGGCACTCTAATCCGGCGCGACGTATTCTGGCTGCAAGTTATGGGACGCCTTAAACCGGGCTGGTCGTTGCAACAGGCCTCGGCACAACTGGACGCTGCCAGCCCGGGAATGTTCGAAGCCACCGTCCCGGACGGATACAGCACTTCGGAGTTGGATACCTTCCGAAACTTCAGATTGACGGCCTATCCAGGCAGCAACGGGATCAGCGCGCCTGGCGACGCTTATGACACTTCACTGTGGCTGCTTTTGGGAACTACGGGATTGGTGCTGCTCATCGCGTGCGCGAATTTGGCAAACCTTATGCTCGTCAGGGCCAGCACGCGAGAGAAGGAAATGGCCGTCCGCTTGGCGCTTGGGGCCAGCGGTGGACGAATAATGCGGCAATTGCTTTTGGAAAGCTTGGTGCTCGCTCTCGCTGGATCTGTCTTGGGAATCGGCTTGGCCTCGTTCCTCAGCAGAACCGTGGTGAGGCTACTCGCTACAGAACGAGACCCGTTTTATCTGGCCACGAACATCGATTGGCGGGTGCTATCGTTCACCGCTCTAGTCGCCGTCTCGACGTGCTTGCTGTTCGGTCTGGTCCCCGCGTTTCGATCTTCACGAGTGCAGCCGGGCGCAGTGTTGAAGTCCGGCGGCCGTGGCATGACCGCAGGCCGCCAAAAATTCTCGTTCCAACAAACCTTGGTCGTTTCACAAATTGCGTTTTCCCTGGTGCTGCTAGTCGGGGCGCTTCTCTTTGTGCGGAGCTTCTGGAACTTGATGACGCTCGATCCGGGCTTCCGCGAGACGGGAATTCTGCGCGCCTATTTGAATTTCCGGCGACTCGATCTGCCTCCCGAGCGCTACGAAACCTTTAAGCACCAGCTTCTAGAACAAATTCGCTCCATTCCGTTAGTGGAATCAGCGGCAACTTCGACGCATGTTCCTTTAGACGGCGGCTTTTTCTCTCTGGAAGTTCGCTCCGGCGCCGCGCAAGCCGAGTCCAAGTTCACCTGGGTGAGTCCCGGGTATTTCCGGACGATGCAAGTCCCATTTGTTGCCGGGCGCGACTTCACCGATCGCGACACAACGAAATCGCGACCGGTTGCCATTGTGAACGAGACCTTTGTCCGCCAATTCATGGGGGGAGGAAATCCCCTGGGAAAAACCATTCGCACGAGTGCTGAACCCCATTACCCCGAAAACGAATACGAGGTAGTCGGCGTGGTGAAAGACGCAAAATATGGGGGACTGCGGGAAGCGATCCCGCCGGAAGCGTTCGCGCCGGCGGAGCAATATCCGGAAAGATACTATTTCACCAACGCGTTCATTCGGTTTTCGTCGCCGCCCTCGGCGGTGATCTCCGCGGTGCGGGAAAAACTCAACCCGCTCTACCCGGAAATGAAGATCGAGTATCACGTATTCCAGACGGAAATTCAGAACGGGCTCGTGCAAGAAAGATTGATGGCGCTGCTTTCCGGATTTTTCGGAGCGCTGGCTGCGCTGCTGGCCATGATCGGCCTTTATGGAGTGATCTCCTACATCATCGCCATGCGCAGAAATGAAATTGGAATCCGCATGGCGCTGGGCGCGAGCCGGCAAGACGTGGTCGGCATCGTACTTTGGCAGACTCTGGGCCTGTTGGCAGCCGGCGTCGGCATCGGGTTGCTGCTTGCGGTTGCCGCAACAAGCGGCGCGCGTACTTTGCTGTACGGGTTGCGCCCGAGCGATCCCGCAAGCCTGATCGGGGCGGCGTTTTTTCTCGCTCTCGTGGCGTTGGCCGCAAGTCTTTGGCCCGCTTATCGAGCCACGCGGCATGATCCCATGAAGGCGCTTCGTTACGAGTGAATCGCACTACTCATAGCGCAAAGCCTCGACAGGATCGAGCCGAGAGGCTTTCACTGCCGGATACATCCCGAAAAATAGACCGACACTCATCGACACCGTCACCGCTACGAGAATCGCCCACAGCGGAACAGCCGAAGGTAGCTTCGGTACGAGGAGATGGATGAGCAGGCTGATTCCTAGACCGAGCAGTACGCCAATCACTCCACCGGCCCCCGTTAGCACAATCGCTTCCGTCAAGAATTGCCAAATCACGTCGCGCCGCCGCGCCCCGATTGCCTTTCGCACACCAATCTCGCGCGTGCGCTGCGTGACGGACATCAGCATGATATTCATCACGCCGACGCCGCCCACCAGCAGGCCGATCGAACTGACCACGGAGATAAGCAGTGCCACCGACGCTGTGATTTGGCGGAATTGGTCGGCGATCTCCTTAGCGCTCGAAACCCCAAAACTGTCCGGCTTGTTGTAGGGAACATTTCGCCGGCGACGCAACACGCCGCGAATCTCGTCCTCGGCTTCCGGCATCCGGCCAGGGTAAGCGACGGCGCCAATCAAATTCTCATCATCCCCGGGCCGATGTTTCTGATAGGTGCGGTAAGGAACAAGAATCGCTTTGTCAGCGGCCTGGTCTTTCACCAGTTGCCCTTTGCGTGCGGCCATTACGCCGATCACTTCGTAAGACACGCCGTCAACAAGGATCGGTTTTCCGAGCGGATCTTCGTCTGGATACAAAGCTTTGGCTAAATCCGGACCGATCAGAGCCACGTCCCTGCGGTGCAAATTCTCGCCCTCGCTTATAAACCTTCCCCGTTCCGCTTTGGAATTGAACACGACTTCATCCTCTGGCAAGATTCCGTGGTAATCCACTCCAGCGACTTCCTTATTTTTGTACCGCGCACTCATCAGCGGGCGGCCGCCAGGCGCGCCTTCCACAACGCGGGGCAGAATTGCCGCTGAGACGGCTTTGACGTCTGGACAGAGTTCGCCGATGGCTTCGGCATCACCGAGGGTAAGCGGTTTCCGAGAGCGTTCTTCCGGAGTAAGCCGCCCCGAGGTATGGATGCCGGGATCAAACTTGAAAATGAAGAGCGTATCCGAGCCGAAGTCGCTCAGAAAAGCGTTTACGTCGTTGTACACGCCCATCAAAACCGCGACGACGGACAGCAGCGCGGTGATCCCAATCACCACGCCAAGCACTGTAAGAAAGGACCGCATCTTGTTCTCACGCAACGTCGTGAGAGCCATCTGAGCGTTTTCGCCGAGCGACATTCGCATTTTGCTCTAGCTCTCCTCTAGATTTCTGTCCGCAGCGCTTCGATCGGCTCCAACATGGCCGCTTTTCGCGCCGGATAAACACCAAAGAAAATCCCCACCGCGGCCGAGATGAGTTCCGCAATGATGACCGCGGAAATCGGTACGTGCATCGGAATAGAAGTCGTGGCTTTAGCAAGGAGGCAAATCCCGTAGGCAATCGTCACGCCGATGGCTCCTCCCATGGCCGACATCACGCACGCCTCGACCAAAAATTGCAGCAGAATGTCGTGTCGGCTCGCACCGAGCGCCTTGCGAATCCCGATCTCTCGCGTGCGCTCCGTGACCGTCGCCAGCATCACGTTCATAATCACCACTCCGCCGATCACCAGGAAAACCGAAACGACTCCGACCATGGCCATCGCAATCACGCCCGTCAGCTGATTCCACAATTGCATCAGCGTCGCCGAGTCGAGAATCCCGAACGAGTCCGTTTCATTCGGCCCCAGATGACGCCGGGCGCGCATGAGCACACGCGTTTCGTCCTGCGTTCGTTCCATCCACTCCGCTCCGCGCGCCTGGACGTTGATCCAGATTCCCTCGTACGCTCCGTAAATCTTGATGAACGTCTCCACTGGAATATACGCGAAGTTATCTCGCGATTGCCCGAGGACGGTGCCGATTGGTTTGGCAACGCCAACGACGATGAACGGCCGGCTATCCAGCAGCACTTCGTGGCCAACCGGGTCCAGCCCCGGAAACAGTTTGTTGGCCAATTCGGAACCAATCATGGTCACCATTGCCCGGCTGTTTTCGTCCGCCTCGGTGATGTACCGGCCGTCAGACATTTCTTGTGCATCGATGTCGGCCATGCTCGCCGACACGCCGCGGATGCTGGTGTCCTGAATGGTCAGCGAACCGACGCGGGACTTTCCCGAAGTCCACACCTCCGCACCCACATGCAGAGGCAGCTTCAGGTTTTCATGCAGCGCCTGATAGTCATCCCAGGTAACGAGTTTGTTCCGGCGCAGGGCTTTGACCAACTCTTCCATTTCCGTGATGATCGGAAACCGCATCACCGTGAACGCATTCGAGCCCAGATTGGCGACCTTGTTGGCAATGTATTGATTGACGCCGGAAATCAGCGCGATAACCACGATCAGCGTGGCGACCGACAGAATGATTCCCAACAGCATGAGAAAGGAGCGCATTTTGTGCGCGCGCAGTGTTTCGAGCGCCACGCCGACCGGTTCTCGCAGGGGCACTCGTCGCCTCATGAACACTACTCCTTGTTGTTGCTACGCCGTGGACATGCGTAAAGTTTCAGATCCGGTCGTCAGGAGTAAGCGTTCGTCGCCCTGACGAGCAATATTAGTTGTTGGGACGCGCCGTCGTGCTCCCGCTGTTGCTATGGTAGTTCGGATAAGGCGGCTTTTTGTGTTTCGGTATAGGATTTTTCTCCAAGTCCGCGAGCAGAAGCTCGACCGCCTTTTCAAGCTGTGGATCGCGTCCTTCGCGCACTGCTTTGGGATCCAGTTCGATTTCCACGTCGGGTGCGATGCCGTGGTTCTCTACTTCCCAATCGTTGTTCGGCGTCCAGAACCCGCGGCTGGGTGCGGTCACGACGCCTCCGTCCATCAGCGATTCGCCTGGGCCAAAGAATCCCACCAACCCGCCCCATGTCCGCTTCCCCACCAGCGTTCCGACCTTCGCCTGCCGGAAATGCCACGGCATGGCATCGCCACCAGAGCCCGCGTACTCATTGATGATCATGGCCTTAGGCCCTTGAATGAGGCTTACCGGCGTAGTCATGTCCTCGCCGTCGCGCGTCGTGCGGTAATTCATCAGTGTTCGCCGCAGATAATCGAGAATATAATCCGTGTTCGTCCCGCCTCCATTGAATCGCTCATCGACGACCGCTCCGTCCTTGCCCGCCTGCGAGAAAAAATAGCGATTGAAATAGGTGTATCCGCCGCTCGCCGTATCCGGCAAATAGATGTATGCCAGCTTCCCTTTGCTGAGCTGCTCCACTTTGCAGCGGTTGCCTTCGACCCAAGCCAGTTCGCGTAGTCCCATCTCATTTTCCACCGGAACCACGCTCACTTCGCGCGAGCCGCTGGCATCGGGGCCTGGTCCGACGCGCAACAGGACGGACTTCCCTGCCGTCGCTTCGAAAAAGCTGTAGACATTGTCGTTGCCATGCACTTCATGGCCGTTTACGGCCAGCAGATATTCGCCTTCCACGACGTTAACACCGGGCTGCGTCAAAGGTGCATGTAACTGCGGATTCCAATTCTCGCCGTCGTAAACGTGTGAAAATCGATAGCGTCCATTTTCGATCTTGTAGTCGGCTCCCAGAAGCCCAACAGGAATGCGCTTCACCTCCGGACCATCGCCGCCTCGCACGAAGAGATGCCCAACTGTGAGATCACCCATCGTCTCCTTGAAGATGTAGTTCAGGTCATCGCGAGACGCCACTCCCGGCAGATACGCCGCGAATTTTTTCTCGGCAGCCGCCAAATCCAAGCCATGAAATCCCGGGTCATAAAAGAAATCGCGCTCGATGCGGAATGCCTCGTGATACATCTCTTTCCACTCAACCATCGGCTCGATGCGCACATCCATTGCGGCAAGATTCAACGTCTTCGCTCCAGCGGGCCCACCGCCGACAGATGGACCACCCGCCCCCGCGGCTCCCGGCGTGGGCGCGGGCGGAAGTGGCGCAATCGCCCAGACCTGCGCCTGCGCTGTTCCTCCAGGTTGCGGCGCGCTCGCGTGTCGGTAAAGTAGCTTTTCTCCATCGGCCGATACATAAAAAGCCAGAATGTTTTCGACCAATTTGTCCGTCCTGCGAGTCTTCAACTCAAAACGATGTGCCGTCAACATTGCGGGACCATTCAAAGGCTCGACGAGCGGCCCCTCCGCGAGAAACAACACTCCTTCTTTCCCAGTCATCAATTCCGTGTAATTCCGCGCTGGAATTGGCATTGCCAGAATTCGCTGCCCGATCTTTTCAAAATCCACTTTCACCACTGCGGGCGGTTTCTCTTTCTCTTTTTCCGTGCCTCCGGTCTTCGCGGCATCTGTCTTCGCCGCATCTGCCTTCGCCGCGTCCGCCTTCGCTTCTCCTTCCTCATCGCTCAAGGGCGCAAGCGGCGAGGGCAAATCCTTGCGGAGGACAACGATATACACACTGCTCGTTACTGGCCTGTCGTAGCTCAGCATCGACGTGTCCTTGGTCGGCCCGGCATCCGTGCTGGACAGAAAATAGAGATACTTTCCGCCTTTATCGAAGCCCGGCGAAACCGAATCGCTCATCGCATCCGTCACTCGCTGGCTCTGTGCTGTTTCCAGCGAATAGAGAAACACCGACCGCATATGGCTCACTTCCTGCTGCGTGTACGCCAGCCATTTGCTGTCAGGCGACCACGCCGCCTGAAAAATTTGCTCTGGCCCTGTGAAGCGATCGTGAAATACTTTCATCGGCGTTTTCTTCTCGAGATCCACGTACCAAAGGTTCAACCGCTTATCCGAATACGCAATCTTCTTGCTATCCGGTGACCACGTCGGAAAGAAGAAAAACGATCCTGGCGTCCCCAAATCAATCTTCTGCGCTTCCCCTTGGCCATTCTGGTTCTTGACGTACAGCGCCACTTCTCCTGATTCATCCGAAAAATACGCAATGCTCTTTCCGTCCGGCGACCATGCCGGATATCGCTCATCCGCTCCCGGCGTATTCGTCAGATTGCGGATGTCGCCTTTTTCTGCGGGGACGGTGAGTATTTCCCCGCGCGCTTCGAACACCGCTCTGAGACCCGTTGGCGAAATATCCGCATTGCGTATGCGGTTGGCCACATTTTCATAGCGAGGCCGCAACTGTGCCAGGTCTCCCGCAATGCGAATGTCGACTTTGTGCGCCGCGCCGGTCTTCAAGTCATAAAGCCAAATCGCGCCAAACTGCTCGATCGCAATCGCATCCGGCCCCGCGCTTGCATATTTGAAATCGAGACCATCATTCTTGAGCGCAACCGTCACGCCCTTCGTCTTCGTCTCATAGCTGTAGAGCGACATCGGCCCATTTCGGTCCGAAAGAAAAAATATGCGTTGATCCACCCACATGGGATTGAAGTCGTTGGAATTCTCCCGCGGTATCGGCGTCACACTCGAATCCGCGAGCCGCGCGATCCAAACCGGCGAAGTTCGCCCGCCTCGATACCGTTTCCAAATCTCGAACGCGTGGTCCAGCGGCACGTACGCCAGTTCCTTGCCATCGGGTGAATACGATCCCTCAGCGCCACCGGGCAGCGGCAATTCCATCGGGAAACCACCTTCGCGCGAAATCGTAAAAAGCCGGTTGAAATAGGAGTAGCTATTCCGTTGCGAAGCAAATAGCACCGACTTCCCATCGCGCGTCCATCCGATCACTTCATCTGGGGCCGGATGATAGGTAAGGCGTCGCGGCGTGCCCCCGCTCGCAGGAATCAGGTACACGTCCGCATTTCCGTCGTAGTTGCCTGTAAACGCGATCTCGCTGCCATCCGGCGAAAAGACAGGCCGTGACGCCGTTCCTGCCCCCGCTGTGAGCCGCTGCGCCACACCACCCGTGCGTGGCACGCTCCACAAATCTCCCGCGTACACAAACACAATCTGCGTCGCGCTAATCGTCGGCTGATGCAACAGCAATGGCGGATTCTCATCCGCCAGACAGACGCACGCTACCAACAGCGCGAACACACTCGCGGCAAATCGCAACATTTGCGTTTCCTCCCCCCAACCTTCCAATCGCGCACAATCTTACAGCCTCATCGTTCAAGATGAAACCGGCCAGCAGACTTTCTTCCGCCGCAACGGATTTGTGATAAGAAGGTGTCGCGACAATGCACTCACGCAGCTCAGCTAGCATTCTTTTTGCTCGATCAGCACTGAGGCAGGTTCATGACCGATGAAAACGCAGCGCCGAAGTCCGCCGGCGTGTGGACCATGATCTTCACCGATGTTCACTTCTGGGTCCCGGCCATCGTCTTGCTCGCCGGACTGGTCGTGCTCCATTGGATTCGCTGACTCCCCGCATGGAATCCGCCGCCACAAAGATGATCTCGCCATCCGTCCAGTCCGTACGTCTCCGCAAGTTGCAACTCGTGGGTATCCTCTCCGGCTTCGGCGCAGGCGCCTGGCTGGGCGGCGCGGAAGCTCCAACAAAACTGGTGAAGCTCGGCGTGTCGCCCCTTGTCGTTTCTCTCTTGATGGTCGTGGGTGTATTTCTCGCGCGCTGGAGCCTCCCCGCCCTAATCCGCGGCACTGGTCAAATGCGCGCCGACATTCGCCAGGCCCCTCACTTGATCGTCTGGGGCATCCTCGCAGGCTGCCTCTGGGCGGTCGCCAACACGCTCACCATTTTCGCGATTCGCGACATCGGCCTCAGCATCGCCTTTCCTCTTTGGAACATCAACAGCTTGCTCGGCATCTTCTGGGGCTATCTTCTCTTCAACGAATTGCGCGACGCCGGAAAAATTCGCTGGCTCACCGTCCTAGGCGGCGCACTCCTCATGTTCGCTGGCGCGACGCTTCTTGCCATTGCTTCCTCCGCGCAAAGTCCCGCGGAACATCCTCTGCGTGGAATCCTCGCTGCACTCGGCGCAGGCGTTCTCTGGGGCACGATGTATGTTCCCTACCGCAAAGCTTATTTGACCGGCATGAATCCTCTTTCCTTCATCGCTTTCTTCACCATCGGCGAACTCGGCATGATGTTGACTCTCGCCGTAGCCTACGGTGGCGGCCCCGACGCTCTCTTTCATCAACTCGAACTAGCCAAGCCCGTGCTCTTCTGGCTCATGCTCGGCGGCTTCGTGTGGGTCATCGGCGATTTATTTCAACAATACGCCGCAAAATATATCGGCATCAGCCGCGGCATTCCGCTCTCCAACACCAATCAGTTGTGGGGCTTGCTCTGGGGCATTCTGGTTTTCGGAGAGCTGCGAGGTCTCAGCACGTCGCTCTATGCGCAAGTGATCGGCGGCTCTCTGTTAATGGCCGCAGGAGCGGGAGCCATCGCTCTCTCCAGCGTTACCGGCAAGGAACACGCCCGCTGGAAGCAAGCCGCCGATCGCGAAGGCCAGCGCTACAAAGTCGATGCCGACTACGTAGAAGCTGGTCTTTCGGGAAACGATTCGAACAACAAAGGCAGCCGGCTCACAAGCCAGTCCGGAAGAACCTGGCTCGATTGGCTCCTGGTCATCGCTGCCACAACAATTTTCATCAGTCTCGCCGTTCTAGCCCGCGCTCCGAACATGGCGCTCAACTGGCCCGCCTTGGCCGCGCTAGCCGCTGCTATGCTAGTTTTTCTCTTCGCTTGCGGACTCGCTCTCTGGAAAACCACGCGCTTCAACTGAACCGCGTTGGCTGCAATCTCTTCCCGCGGCCGTCTTCATCCACCGCCGCATTCTTCCCCTCCAAGCTAAAACAGCTCGCACTCAACCATTGCCCCAAAAACGTCCGCTCAGTGTAAACTGGTCCTGACGCGGGTTGTGCCACGTGAGGCCCGTAGTAACAAATCTTTTCGGAGCACAACCCAATGGCCGGCGCCATCCCTCTTTCCTCGACGCTCCAAGCTCGCGCTGCCGAGCGCGTCTCCGCCAAGGCTCTCACGATCCCCTGGTACATCTGGTGCAACGTCGTCGCCGTGGCTTGCAGCGCCGTTGGCGGCGTCTGGGACATTTCCTGGCACGAGAGCGTCGGCCGCGACACGTTCTGGACTCCCGCGCACCTCCTGATTCAGCTCTGCGGCATTCTCGCGGGCTTCGGCTGCGGCTACCTCATTCTTTCGACCACCTTCCGCAAAGATTCGGCCGGCCGCGCCAACTCCGTCTCCATGTGGGGGTTCCACGGGCCGCTCGGCGCATTTATTTGCACCTGGGGCGCTGTCGCGATGGTTACCTCCGCGCCATTCGACAATTGGTGGCACAACGCCTACGGGCTCGACGTCAAAATCATCAGCCCGCCGCACATTTTGCTGGCATTGGGGATGACCGCCATCCGCTTCGGCACACTGGTGCTCGTCCTCGCTGAAGTAAATCGGGCAACCGGCGAGTACCGCGTCCGTCTCGAGCGCTTCCTCTTTTTCTCGTTCCTTTTTCTTCTCGCCATGACCGTCGGCATCATGCAGGAAGACACCTTCCGCATGTTCATGCACGGCGCGAAGTTCTACCTCGTCATTATGTTTGCCGCGCCCATCTGGTTCGCCGCCGTCTCGCGCGCTTCAGAAAATCGCTGGGCTGCCACTATCGTGACGGGCTTCTACACGCTCATGCATCTGTGTTTCATGTGGATATTGCAGCTCATCCCCGCGGAGCCCAAGCTCGGCCCCGTCTACCAAAAAATCACGCACCTGGTCCCGCCGGATTTCCCGCTGCTCCTGATCGTCCCCGCGATTGTGTTTGATCTTGTGCGTCGCCGCATCACTGGCTTGAACCGCTGGACGCAAGCCGCCATCCTTGGCGCAGCCTCGCTGGCAAGTTTTGTTGCCGTTCAATGGCCCTTCGCAAATTTCCTTATGTCCCCCGCGTCGCGCAACTGGTTCTTCGCCACCAACAACACCCCCTATTTCATCCCGCCCACGTCCCACTGGGCGCGCTACGCCTGGCTCCCCACCGAACACAGCCCGCTCCAATTCGCACTGACCATGCTTCTGGCCCTCGCCGCCGGTATCCTCATGACCCGAGTCGGCCTCTCCTGGGGCGACTGGATGCGCCGCATCCGCCGCTAGCTCTTCTTGCGCTCTCTCTTTCGACGCTGCATCTGGTTAATCGTTCCGCAGCCTCGCCGATTCTCGTCCGTTCCAACATCGCGTTTGACTCCACTCCTGCTAATCAGCCGTCCCGCGCATCAGAGCCCGCTCGGTGCTTTCGACGGAGTTTCCGCCGCAGCCGCGCCTTTCTTGTACACGATCTTCTTCGCCCCGGCTTCGCAAGTACCCACAACTTTTCCGTCCCCAGCGTCCGCGTCCTTCGCCACGATATCCAGCGAATACCCCTTCACGCCCTTCGCGTCCAGCTTCGCCGCAATTTCCGTCTTCAGTTCTTCACAAGGCTTTGCCTGCGCGTAACTGCAAGCTGGCACAAGCAACACAGCTGCAATACCTAGCCATATTTTCATTTTGGGATCTCCTTTTTAGGAAATGAGGGGCCGTACATCCAGCATACCAAATCGAATTTCCCACAACCGCTCCCACACGTTCCCCGTTCCGATTTAGGCAACCTCCCTCCCTGCCCGCCGACTAGCGCCAAAAAACCGCATCTGAATCCTTCCGACAAACATCCAACCACAGGACAACCGGCCGATGGACGCCCGGCCACCAATTTCTTCGAAACATCGGCAGCATTGAAAAACTCGCAAAACGCAAAAGGAGAACGATTATGCCAACGATCACCACAAAAGACGGAGTCACCATTTTCTACAAGGACTGGGGCACCGGCCAGCCCATTGTTTTCTCGCACGGCTGGCCTCTATCGGCCGACGACTGGGACAACCAAATGATGTTCTTCCTAAATCACGGCTATCGCGTCATCGCCCATGACCGCCGCGGCCACGGACGCTCCAGCCAACCCGGCACAGGCCACGATATGGATCACTACGCCGACGACCTCGCCGCGCTCACCGCGCATCTCGATCTAAAAAATGCCATCCATGTTGGCCACTCGACCGGCGGCGGTGAAGTCACACGCTACATCGGACGCCACGGCGAAAGCCGCGTCGCTAAGGCCGTCCTCATTAGCGCCGTGCCACCACTGATGGTGAAGACGCCTGCGAACCCCGCTGGCCTACCTAAAGAAGTGTTCGACGGCCTTCAGGCGCAGCTTGCCGCCAACCGGTCGCAATTTTACCTGGACCTTCCGACCGGCCCCTTCTACGGTTACAACCGCCCGGGCGCGAAACCATCCCAAGGCATCATCCAAAATTGGTGGCGCCAAGGCATGATGGGCGGCATCAAGGCCCACTATGACGGCATCGTAGCCTTCTCCCAGACCGACTTCACCGAAGACCTCAAGAGGTTCAAGGTCCCCACCCTGGTAATGCACAGCGAAGACGACCAGATCGTCCCCTACGTCGCCGCCGGCCCCCAAAGCGCCAAACTGGTCAAAGGCGCCATTCTGAAAACCTACAAGAATTTCCCGCACGGCATGCCCACTACCGAAGCCGACACAATCAACGCCGACCTGCTCGCCTTCCTCAAAGGCGCCAACGCCGCCTCGGCTTAACCCTTCGTGCCATGATAGTTTTTTTTCCGAATGCCCCACCACAAAAAATGTGGTGGGGCATTACCACGCTAGTGTCACCCAGTGAATAGCAGAAATGGTATGCTCGGCGCATGTCGTTTGACGAAAAACCACGCGTGGCAGACTCCGCCCTAGCGTGCATTCCTTGAGAGACAACTTTAGCCCCACGGTGAAGAGGAAGCTGGCTGAGAGAGTCGGCTTCATCTGCTCAAATCCAGGCTGTGAAGCCAGCACTATCGGTCCGTCGAGTTTGGACGCTATGGCCATGAGTGTCGGCGTAGCGGGCACATCACAGCCGCTTCACCAAAGGGCCCGCGGTATAATTCAAAATTGGCATCCCGTCAGAGGATTGCGATCAAGAATGGAATCTGGCTATGCGAAAACTGTGGTAAGGCAGTCGACGCTGATGAGAGCGCACATACAGTCACACAGCTCTTAACTTGGAAAAGACGAGCAGAGCACCTCGCAAGAAACCGTTTGGGCGTCCCAAAAGCTAACTCACACTTCCGTCTCTTACCAGATGATCAAAAATGTTCAGCGCTTCCAGGAGTTGGCAAAGCGAGAACACATCCAGATCAACGCTGCCCCGCTCAAGCCAAACACACCCCTGCTATGCATTGAGGGATCCCTGCTGGAGTACATCATGGAGAACGAACGAGGTCTAAAAAGCCTGTATCCCGAAGCCCTATGGTTCGACCGTCTAACAACGAAGTCTGACCTAAGGAACTCCAGCGGGCAACTTATCTCGTTTGTAGGAGGATTTCGTTCTAAGAATGCGCCGAGACTTAGAAATGGCGCGGTTCCAATCGTTCACCCCATCGGAGACATTAAGAAGGATCACTTCATATATAAGGACTACAGGCTAATTCGACTTGCTCTACCTTTAGATTCCCTGTGGTACGCCTCGCATAGTGCGGTTGCATTTTTACGGCGGTCATCCCCAATTGGCATCCGGGGACTGGCTCGAGTCCACCACGTCGGCGACAAGGTGATTTTGGCCTCGCCCGTATGGATTGCTCTGGCAGTTGGCTCGACAGCGAGCAAGTAGTTAACGAGCGATAGGGACAAAGATCTATCGGATGGATGGCAGCTCCTCAACCCCGAGGGATAGTCGGGGAGAGATGCGGCGCGTGACCCGATCAGAAATAGCTCACTCGCTCCACGGGTTGAACGTCTTGATCGCTGCCGCAGCGAAATCCATTTCGTTGCGCGTGACCAGCGTCATTTGATGGACGGCCGCCGTGGCCGCCAGGAATCCGTCCATTGTGCTCATAGGCCTTCCCGCCGCGTCCGCCTTAGCCAACAATTTTCCCCAAGCGCCAGCCACAGTATCGTCGATTACCACCACCCGACCTTCAAATCGGCTGGTTAATTCCGTCTCCAGCCACTCTCGCAACTGCGCACTCTTTCGGCCGACGGGCAAACGCTCGACTCCGTAGCGCAACTCGGCCAGCGTCGCGACGCTCAGAAACAGACGATCTTCATCAGCATCTGCCAACCACTCGATCACACCGGGATCTGGACGCGGCTTCACCCATTCGGAAACCACGTTCGTATCCAGCAGGAAGTTCACAGATCGATCTCGCGCGGCGGCTCTTTCCGGCGCTTCAACTCTAACGCCGCGCCCCGCAGCGGCGACTTCGCGAAAAAGTCCGCCAGGTTCCCCTTACGTCTGGTCTTGCGCTCCCACTCCTCGGAGGAAACCACCACGGCCGCCGGTTCACCGTGCCGGGTAATCCTCTGCGGCCCGTGCTTCTCGGCCCGCTGGATCACCTCGCTCAACTTCGCCTTTGCTTCCGCGACTGTCCATTCCGTCTTCTCTACCTTCACAGGTCCTCCCATCCCATAAACAGTCGTTATAGTCCTAATGGTCATTATAGTCTAAACGAACCTCAATCCGCGACCAGATCTTCGGATGCGGGTAAGCTGCTCCACTTTCGCAGGCCTTCGGTATTCCCGGACGCTTCCGCAATCCCGCCGAGACATTTCAATCCACTAATCCTCTCGAATTCGATCCATCTCGTTGCCAGCAGCGTTTGCCAGCCTCAAGCAGACAAACCACCTACAAGATTACACTTGATAACTAGTACGAATATGTTATAGTCTGCGTGTGAGCGGAGGGACAGGAAACACGCCCTTGCCTCCGCAATCCACCCGCCCCGCAGCAGGCCATTCACCCAATCTTTCGCGGCGGGATGGAGGCAATGGACCCGGCGCGAAATCACTGGTACATTGCTTGTCACACGGAGGGTTTCACCTCGAGGAATCCCGCCAACCCCAGCCGTCCGGGCGGGCTCGCAGTGTTCCCAAGGTTTTCCGTTTCCCTCACCAATCACAAAACGAAAGTGAGCAAAACATGTTCAAGCGACTCATAGCAGGAGCCGCGATTGCGATACTGGCGTGTTCGGCAGCCACATCCCTTCGCGCGCAAGAAGTGACCCAAGCGGAAAGGGACCGGGCGGTGCAATATCTCGAAAGCACCAAGAAAGCCGTTCTGGAAGCCACGGCTGGTCTGTCGGAAGCGCAATGGAATTTCAAAGCCGGACCGGATCGCTGGTCCATCGCGCAAGTGATGGAACACATCGCGGCGTCCGAAGATTTTATCCGCGGAATCATTATTGAAAAAGTCATGATCGCCCCAGCAGTTCCCGGCCGCGACCTCAAAAAGATCGATGAGATGGTCGTGGCGATGGTTCCTGACCGCTCGCAAAAGGCACAGGCGCCCGAGCCCCTTGTCCCGACGAACCGCTTCGGCACACCCGACGGAGCCATCAAACATTTCGTCGAGAGTCGCGAGAAAACCGAAGTGTTCGTGAAAACGACGCCGGGATTGCGCGATCACGGTCTCGACAGCCCGATGGGAGTAAAGCTTGACGGTTACGAGTTTGTGCTTCTCATTGCGGCGCACAGCGAACGCCACACCAAACAGATTCTGGAAGTGAAAGCCGACCTCAATTATCCCAAGAACTAGCTACGCAAGAAAAATACAATGGAGAAAACGCGCAGAGGGGACGGCACCAGGAAAAAACGGCGGCCGCCCCTCTGCATTTTTCAGGAGGGAATGAGAAATGAAAAAAAGTCTTTTGAAAAGCGTTTGTGCCGTGATGACTGCGTTGGCGTCCTTGGCAGTGGCGAGTTACAGCCAAGAGAAAAGAGAGAACGACTCGGCGCACAAGATCGTGCATTCCAGCGATCTAAAATGGACGCCCATCATCAAAGGCTGCGACCTTGCGGCGGTTTCCGGTGATCCCAATGCCGATGGAGCGCCGTTTGTTCTGCGCCTTCGGTGCGTGGATGGAGCTAAGGTTCCGGCGCACTGGCATCCTACGGATGAAAACGTGACCGTGTTGAAAGGAACTTTTCTCGTGGGAATGGGCGAGACCTTCGACGAGAGCAAATTGCAACCGATGAACGTCGGTAACTTCGTGGCGATGCCCAAAGAGGTGCGGCATTTTGGTCTATGTAAGGGCGAAACGGTCGTGCAGGTCCATGGCGCGGGCCCGTTCAAAGTGAACTGGGTAAATCCGTCCGAAGTACAGCCGCCAGATGCTCCTGCCGCCGCCGCAAAACCGTAGAGTTGCTGTGAGCCGACTCGTTACGAAGTGATTGCTGCGCCGGGAATTTGGTTTGGAAAATCGAATCGCGGCGCGGAACAATTCCTCGAGTGGCGCGACTTAAACTTCTGTGTGTTAAACTCAAACCAGCAGCGGCGCGAAGAGCGCGGCTGTCGGAGCGTGGAACTTCGGGCTCTGTGCAACGAGGTCCCGCGAACCCCGCCAGGCCCGGAAGGGAGCAACGGTATCGGGATTGCCTCGGGTGCCGCAGATCACCCGAAGTTCCTCGCGCCGAAAATGCAGTTCACAGTCGACAGTGGAAAATCGAAAGTGAACTGCGACGCGCCCGGCTCTTAGAGCGTATTCATGATCTTCGCTGGAACAATCCTTGTTACGTTTTTTTTGGCTTGCGTGGGGTTGGTCTTTTTTCTGCTTTGGCTTAAGAAACAGGACGGAAGGTCGAAGTAACCTGACAACACATGAGCTACCAGGTCATAGCCCGGAAGTGGCGCCCGCAAACCTTCAGTGATCTTGTCGGACAATCCCATGTCACATCTACGCTGGCAAACGCGATCAAGAACAATCGCGTGGCGCATGCGTATATTTTTTCCGGTGCGCGCGGCGTCGGAAAAACCACCGCGGCGCGTATTCTTGCGAAGGCACTGAACTGCGTGAACGGGCCGACGGCGGAGCCTTGCGGCGAGTGCGATTCCTGCAAAGAGATTGCCGCGGGAACTTCGCTCGACGTGATCGAGATCGACGCGGCCTCGAATCGCGGCATCGACCAAATCCGCGAACTTCGCGAGATGGTGCGCTACGCTCCTGCAGCTTCGCGCAGCAAGGTCGTGCTTCTCGATGAAGCGCACATGCTCACGACCGAAGCTTCCAATGCGCTGCTGAAAACACTGGAAGAGCCGCCGGACCGCGTCATTTTCGTGATGGCGACGACCCAGCCTGAAGATCTCGCCGATACGATTCGTTCGCGTTCGCAGCATTTTCATTTCCGCGCGCTGACCTTCGCGGAAATCACTGGACGCCTGGAAGAGATCGCAACAAAAGAGAATTTGAAGATAGAGGCAGGAGCGCTCGCTGTGATTGCGCGAATGGCGGAAGGCAGCCTTCGCGATGCGCTTTCCCTGCTGGAGCAGGCGCGGGCGTATTGCGGCGACGTCATTGGGGACAAAGAAGTTCGCGAACTGTTGGGCGTCGTGCCGGAAGATTCGCTCAATGAACTGGTCGCCGCGATCGCAGAAGGTTCTGCGGACCGCGCCCTCGGCCTGGTGCACACGTTTCAGAAGGAAGGGCGCAACCTCCAGCATTTTTGCCGGGAAGCCATCCGGCACATGCGTAACCTACTGATCGCGCGCGTGTCCGGCGCGGATTCGGATTTGATTGCGGCTACAGCGGATCAACGGCCCGCGCTGGCGAATGCAGCGGCGCAGTTCAGCGAAGAAGACCTCACGCGATTTTTTCAAATCCTTTTGCAGACCGACGATGATTTGCGCCGCAAGCCCGATGCCCGTGTGCATCTGGAGATGGGCCTGCTTCGGTTGATCAATGCACAACGGCTTGCGCCTATGGAAGAGCTGCTGGCGGAGCTTCGTAGCGGAGCCCCAGCGGGAGCAGGCGCGATGCGCAGCAGCGCAAGTGCCGCCCCGGCGATTGCCGCGCCGCAAGTTCCGCTCGCACGGAGTTATTCGCCTGCATCGCAAACTACTTTTACTCCGCCACCGTCGCGAATAGCTGCGCCAAGTTTTGGAACGTTTTCGGCGGCAGCGGCTGCCGCGCCCGCGCCCGCGGAAATAAAAACCGCCTCGGCCCCGCCAGCGGCAGCGCAGGCTCCGGCAACCGTTTCGGCTACGCCCGAATCTGAGCCAGAAACTGAGACCCCTGCAGAAGCGGCGACGGCAGAGACTCGCGCTACGGGAATCACGCAGGAGCAAGTTGCGGAAATCAAGACGGCGATTCAGGCGCAACAAAAGTTTCTCGGCGAGATCGTAAACCAGGGCAGCCGCTGGGAGCTGGAAGGCGCGGAACTGAGAATTTATTTTTCGGCGGACAAGCGAGCGTTCGCGGAAATGATGGAAGGACGCGACTCGCTTGAAAAGGTCCGTGCCTCTTCGAGCAAAGTGCTGGGCCGTCCGGTAAGAGTGTGTGCTAAAGTAGAAGCAGTTGCAGCAACTGCGCCGCGCGGAATTTCAGGGACGCAAGAGTTGCGCGAGCAGTTCGAGCGAGATCCGATGGTACGGTCGATGCTGCAACGCTTCGGAGGAAAAATCTCTGAAGTAAAATGGCGCCAAGAGGAGTCCTGATGGAAGTCAATGCGATCCAGCAGATGCTCTCGAGGTTGCGGCAGGTGCAGGAAGACTTGCAGCAGCAAGTGAATGGCGTAGCCGTCGAAGCTTCGGCCGGCGGCGGCATGGTCACCGTAAAAATGAACGGCCAAAAGCAAATCGTGGACCTGCACATCGAGCCGGAAGTTTTTGCCAGCAAGGATCAGGAAATGCTGCAGGACCTGGTGCGCGCCGCGGTCAACGAAGCCTCGCGCCGCGTCGATGAAGAACTCGCCAGCCAGATGAAAAATCTCGCCGGTAGCATTCCCGGAATATCGGGAATGAAAATCCCCGGTTTGTTTTAAGCAGCTAAGCGCTTCGAATCCTTGCTCACTCTAGTTCCCTTCTTTTCCTTGCGAACCCCCAATCCAATTTTTACTTCACGAATTGGCCGTTGTGGACTTCGTATTCGACGTGGAACGGTTTTTGCGTTTTGCGGTTTTCCCAATGCTCTTGTGCGATAAGGCGATTGATTTGGTCGAGACGCTCGGACGGAAGAGGATGCGAACGGAAATATCCAGTGAGGCTTTGAATCGCTAGCTCGGACAATTCTTCTTCGGGGCTTTGCGCGTGGATGACGTATTCATCGCAGAGCTTGGCCAGCCGCGTGAAGATACTGACCGCTCCATACGGCGAGTAGCCGGATTCAACGGCGAGGCGAACGCCTTCGCGATCGGCTTCGAATTCTTCGTCTTTGTGATAGCCCGCTTGCCAAAATTCCAGAGGGACTTGTAGAAGCTGGCCGACGATGTCGAGATTCAGATTTTTCAGCTTGGCTTCGATTTGATAGCGCTCGATGCAGTGGTAGTGATCGATGTGCTCGACTTCATGGCCGAGGATGCTGGCGAGTTCGTCTTCGGTTTCCATCAGATCGAGCATCCCTTCTCCGATATAAACAGGGCCGCCGGGCAGCGAGAAGGCGTTAATCATGTTGTGATCGGGAATCAGGTGAAAGTTGTAGTCAAGATGGCGGTGCGCGTGAGCGGAAACAGTGCCTCCGACACGGCGAACATATTTTTCGAGCGCTTCTTCCTCTGGAGTCGGCTTCATTACCTGGCCGGAGTATTTGGCGGCTAACTCTCGGCCGATGGCGATTTCCTGCTCGTCGCTGAGCCGTGTGAAATGCATGGGAACGCGCGTGATGTCGCGCTCAGTGTCGGCAACAATATTAAGGACAGCATTCGCCGAGACGGGAGGAGATTTGGCGCGGCGCTGGCTCCAGTACAAACCGCCTAGAGAAACTCCGAGGATTGCAAAGAAAATGATAAAGGTGACGGCGCGCTTCATCGCGAATGCTCGAAGGCCTCTTTGAGCCGTATGTGAAGGAATGCGACAGCCAAAATCACGCCACCCACGACTACAAAAGCGATGCCTCTTTCCAACAAGGTCTCTCGCCAAACATCCATGGCGACAAGTTTTGCAAGACAGAGCAAAAACAAGGCATAAGCGGTCCGGCGATAGCTCTGTTCCTTAACGAGGTATGCAAGCAAGACGATGCAGAGTCCTTCGAGACCCCAAGAGGCCGTGACCCACTCGGCATTCATTTTTAGAGCGAACATCGTGGCGACCAGGATCACCGGAACAAAGAACTGGAGTTGCTCGGGTCTGGCGACAAGCGCGGTAGTGATTTTTTTCCAGCGGCTCGCGTTGGCGGGCGGCGCGTATCGTCCGCGAATTTCAAACGCAAAGTAGAGGGTCGCCAGCAAAATCGCTGCGGCCGAGGCAACGACGAAGTAGCGGCCCTTCCAGTTGCCGCCGGTCAAATAACTGCCACCGAAAAGATTGTGGGCCATGCCGCGGGCAAAGGTTCCCAGAGTGAGAAGAATTCCCTGGTGCAAGAAAATAGGACGACGCAGGGCCCACGCGGCCGCAAACAAAGCAAACGCGAGCGCGGCATAAGACGTGACGACCCATTCGTCAGGGAACTGGAAGTAGAAGAGCGCCGCAAGAGTGCCTGTTCCGAGATAGGCGACGAACGAATCGAAATGGAAGCGGGGGTCGCGCCCGATGTTTTCTTCCTTGGCGGGAAGCTGGGTGTACACGAAAAAGAAAATCAGGACGAGCGGAGCGACGGTGATCATGCGGTCGCTCCAAAAAACGCCGGGTTCACCTGCGCCGAGGTTCGCGAAGAAAATGCGGGCGAAGACGGCTGTGAAGGCGACGTACGACTGGTAGCGGAATTGCGCAATTTTACGCAGCAGGCCGTATTCGAAAAGGACCAGGCCAAAAACGGCGATGCCAACGGCGATGCTGAGAGGGTTGAGTTCGCGCCATAGAAGCAGGGAGACGATGAGAGACGCGGACCAAGAATAGACGTGGTGGAAGTCGCGGGCACGCCACTGTTCCGGCATGCGGACGAGGCGCGACATGGCGTAGAAAATTACGGCGACGATGGAGAGCGAGAGAAGGCGGACGCTGAAGCCGTGCCAGGTGTCCGTAACGTACATATTGATCCAGACGCTGCGAATCATGGTGAGCGCGGCGAGAGCGTGAGCCTGCCAGCGGAGGTCGTCGAGCTTGAAGCGGCGATCGACGGCCGCGAGAGTGAAAGCGAAGAGCGCCCACAGAGCAGCGAGCCAGCCGCTGCCGGAGTGAACTTCGTACCACATCAAAAGAGCGAGGATAGATGTAGCGGCGGTGGTGTGAAGATACGCCGAAGGGAGAGCATGAGGCGCGTCCGCAGCTGTTGCTTTGCGTGAAATTGCATAGAGCCCGGCAGCGACAATAGAAACAGTAACGATGCGTACGCTGAAATTTCCGTAATACGAAGTCAGGTGGTAGTTATAGTCGAACGTGCGCGCGATGGCGGCGATGGCAAAAAGATGTTCCTGAAAGCCGAGATGTGGAAGGTTGAAGCGGCGTCCGACGAGCGCGAGGATGATTCCGGCCGCAAGGAAGAAAACCGCCATCCAGTCATGCGGCGCTTCGTCGAAGATGAGTAGGCCAACGAAAAGCGCTGCGGCCCAGGTGTACGCGTTGCGGACGACATATTCGAATTCTTCGAGATCGTCGGCGGCAATTTTGGCGAGGATGTAAGCACCGGCGATGACGAGGCTGACGGTGAAAAGGCGCATGGAAACGCCGCGCCAGAGCGGCCCGTACAAATTCAGGTTGAATGTATAGGTGCGCAGGAAAGCGGCGAGCGCGACGACGTTCGCCTGCCAGGCAAGCTGGCGGTAACGTATCCAGCGGGTTGCGAGGGCGAGCGCCACGGCAAAAGCGATCCAGCCGACAGCAATCCATGGATCGCCAAGAGCTTCCTCGAGAATCCAAACCATGATGCCCGCGGCAATCCAGGTGTAAGCGACGCGCGCGATTTCCACATGGCGCGGGTTTTCCACGCCGAGGCGTTTGGCGATCCAGTAGCAGCCGGCCACAACGGGCAGCGCACCAATTGCATGCAGCGGAATTTTGTGCCAGACGTGGATCGTGGATGGGTCCGCAGTGAGAGCCGTGAACACGGCGAGCAGCGAGATTCCATGCGCGTGAATCGCAAGAAGGGGATAGCGCAGAGCGCGCGCGTTTTCAGAAAGGGCGACGGCGAAGGCGATGAAGAGGAGCGGGCGCCAGAGATCGGGCACTTCGAACCAGATGAGAGCTGCGAAAAGCGCGGTGCCCGCGAAAGCAAAGAGTCCACGGAACGCACGCTGCTCCTGGTCGTCGTGCAGAGTGGCAAGCTTGGCAGTGAGATAGAAAATGGCGCCGAGGATTGGAAGAGTGATCAGGCGCGTGGTGATGTGAGCATCGGCTGAGCTTTCGAGATGCAGATTGAAAGCGACAGCGCGATAAAGAGTGAGCGCGCCGAGCAGGGCGTATTGAATCTGGAGATGGCGCAATTCGAGGCGGCGGCCGAGGAATGCCAGGGCGAGCATGATGGCTGCGAAAGCCAGCGCGGTCCAATCATTGGCGAAAAGAGCCCAAGCCGCCGCTGCGGTTGCGAAGGCGCCGAAATACGAATGAGTATCCAGAAGGCGTTGGTCGAGCAAAGCGCGGAAGGAATCTTTCCAACGCGAACCGACATACAACGCGTTGAGATAGAGCGCGATGCCGCACGCAGCGAAGAGAATGCCGGATTCCGACGCCAGGTTTTCTGATTTGGCTCGCAACTCGACAAGCGGGCGGAAGTTGAAAGCGATGAGATCGATGCCGACAAGCAAGCCGGTGAAGAGACCGACGCGGAGGAAGACGACTTCCTCGAAAATAATTCCAGCGAGGAGAAAGACTTCGGCCCCGACAAGCCAGAGGTACGCGACCGGGTTGCCGGAGAAGTGGGATGGAACGGACACAATCATGAGCGCCGCGCCCAGGAGACTCAGAATGATGAACGCGCGGCGGCGGCGCCTCGTGATGGGGAGTTGGGCAAACATGAACTCCAGCGCGCCAATTGCGAGCAAAGCTATATAGGCGAGGTCCGGTTGGACAGATTGAAACTTCATGACGCCAAGCAGAAGCAGGGTGTTGAGGAGCGCGGAAACGGTGGAGACGTGTTCTTCGAAGTCGGTTTTGACGCCACGAAGGATGTAAGAAATGCGAAATGTCAGCCAGTAGAAGAACAGCATGGCGAGGCTGGTGTGATATTCGGGGAAGGCGCGGCCGTGCGCGCCGTTGGGGCCGAGGATTTTGTAGAGCCAATAGAGATGATTGAGGTAGCTGGAGAGAATGCCGAAGACTTCGAGTTCGAACCAGCCCATCTTCAAAACAATCGTGACCAGTCCGATCGCGAGGAACACGCCTGCGAGCAATCCGTAGACGGTGCTCTCATTGGTTCCTGTTGAAGATACCGGCGGAACTTCACTGAAACTCAGAGCAATAGTTGTGTAGCCGAGGAGAAAGGAGAGGCCAGTGACGAACTGGGATTTGTAGCGCAGGGTGTGCGCGGCCATGGCGAGCGCCACAACAAGCATGAAGACGCAGTCCAGAACGAGTGAATCGAGGACGCGCATCGCAGGGAAATTGTGGATTCCGTAGGTGCTACCGAAAAGCAGCGCCCAGCCGCACCCGATTCCGACGCGGCCGAGAAGTTGATAGCGTTCGCGCTTCTCCAGGAAAATGCCGCCCGCCAAAAGCAGGGACGCCACGAGATAGGAAACGATTGCTTTTCCCGCAGCTCCAAAGGATTGCAGCTTGATCAAGCCGATCGTGGTCACGCCGATCACGACCATAATACCGCCGAGCTTTGCAAACCAGTTGGTTCCCAGCGCGTCTTCCAGAGCCGAGATCGCCTTCATGCGATCCTTCATCGTCGGCCTCGGCGCGGGAGTGCGCAGGGGCGAGAAGGTAGGCGGCGTGGAGACCCGCGCAGCTGCGGCGGGAGGGATTGCCGTGGGCTGAGGCGGCGGGGTTGCCGGTGTTGCAGGCTTGGGCGGAGCCGTGGGCGGAGGAATGATTGGCGGCGCGGGCGGAGGAATTGGTTTTGACTCTGAGGGCGGCGTGGGCCGTAGGATGGGAGCGACTGGCGGCGTTAAGGTTACTGGCGGGGCGAAAGCCGGTTCGGTCTTTTTTTCTGTGACGGGAATCGGAGGGGGGGACTGCAACTTGGTAGGTGGCGGCATCTCGACGCGCGAAGGGACCACAACCGGAGGAGGAATCTGCACGTGTGGGAAAGACCTTGGAACGGGGATGGGCTGACGCGCCTCGGGGCTAGCAGCCTTCTCGGGAGCTGCCGTAGCAGCGGGGGCTGCGGCAGTGACCTTTGTTTGGAGTTCGCCGACGGTGCGTTGCAATCTTGCAAATTTTTGGGCGTTGTCTTCGGCTAAGTCGTTGAGTTGTTTGCGAAGTTTGGCCTGCCGTAGAAGAAGAGAAATGAACAGAACTGGCGCTGCGAGCAGCGTCAACCCATAGAACACGTACAGTAAGTAGAGAAAGGGCACGGGCGTTCCTCTGGCGTACTGCTCGATTAGTTCTGATGGTAGAACGGGCGGAGGACGGATTCTTGCATTTTGTTCCCGGCGCACCCATAGGTAGTAACGATGTGCATGCTAAGCCTTTTTGTTTAAATGGGTTACGGAGATGGCCCAAAGGAACCCCGCTAGCCCCAAAATGAGGGTGATTGAGGCTGAGAGGGGCTGCCGGTGCCCCGTCTGCCTGGCGGACTCTCAACCTGGTTTGCGCGGAGATGCGCGGCTGTGCTACACATCTTGTATGCCTGATTTTGCCGCTCCTGTTGAACGACTTATCGATGAACTCAAGCATCTCCCCGGTATTGGACAGAAAACCGCTCAACGGCTGGCCTTCTTTATTTTGCGCTGCCCGCCGGAAGATGCGCTGGGGCTGGCAGACGCCATTCGCGACGCCAAAGAGAAGATCCGCGAATGTTCAGTGTGCAGCAATATTACGGAGAATGATCCGTGCCACTTCTGCACCGGTTCGAATCGCGACAAGAAGATAATTTGCGTGGTGGAAGAAGCGCACAACATCATGGCCATCGAAAAAACCCGCACCTACAGCGGGATGTATCACGTTCTGGGAGGGTCTCTTTCGCCGCTGTCTGGACGCGGGCCGGAGCAGCTGCGGATTAAGCCTCTCATCGAGCGGCTGAAGGGCGGAACGGTCGAAGAAATCATCATCTGCACGAATCCGACTGCGGAGGGCGAAGCCACAGCGGTTTATCTATCTAAATTGCTGAAACCGCTCGGTGTACGCGTCACGCGCATCGGGGTCGGAATTCCTGTTGGCGCCGATTTGGAATATGCCGACGAAGTCACCATGCTCAAGGCTCTCGAAGGGCGCCGAGACCTTTAGGTTCCGCTTGCTTGGACCTAAACGTTTTAAGCCAGGAGCTGAAAGTTAGATCGGGTTTAACCTTCGCCTTCCCTCTGGACTACTCCCACGATGCAAATTTGGGACACGTTCAAATGCGTTCTAGTACGTATGGCCGCCTCTAGCCAACGGACCATTTTGGGTATAGAGTCTGATTCCCGCGGAGTGGTCCCCCACCGCAAGGAGGTGCGCTATGCCAGGCTTGGCGCACTACATGGCGCAGTACGATCACGAACATTCTTCCGGCTGGAATAAGCTTCTCCATGGCCTGGGCATCCCCATGATTTTTTTGGGGATTATTCTGCTGATTTTCATGAAATGGATTTGGGGAGCGAGTTTTTTTGTAGGCGGCTGGTTTTTTCTTCTTCTTGGACACAAGATCGAAGGAAACCATCCGGCGTTTTTTCAAGGACCAATTTATTTGCTGGTAGGACCAGTCTGGGTCGCAAAAGAAGCATGGGAATTCCTTAGTGGAACGCACCATACGCCGACTTCGGAAGCTACTCCTGGAGCTACTTCGCAAGGTACGAGAACCAAGCAGTCGTAAGCGATCTGGGAGTTCGGCCCAAACTCTAGGAGCGGCGACGGTGTCTATGGACGAGCAGAGCGGCAATCTTGCCGATGAAACGACGGAAATGATGTCTGAATCAGTCGCGCATCAGAACGAGGAATTGCGGAAGCGCCGCAGCACGCGAATCATGCAAGCTGTTCCGCTTGCGGTGACGGGTGTGGACGCGCTCGGACGCCCGTTCACGGAGCGCACTTCGACGCTCATCATCAATTGCCACGGCTGCCGCTACCAATCGAAACACTACGTTCTGAAAAACATGTGGGTGACGCTCGAAGTGCCGCACCCGGAAACTGGGCAGGCTCCAAGAGCGGTGCGCGGACGCGTGGCATGGATTCAGCGGCCGCGCACGGTGCGGCAACTTTTCCAGGTGGCGCTCGAACTGGAAGTTCCCGGAAACACGTGGGGAATTGCCTTCCCGCCGCCGGATTGGTTTGCGCCTTCGGAAGCGGGACGCACTGCGAGTGCCTCCTACACGGGAGCGCAAGACGTCTCGCCGAGAACCTCAGAGACTGCGGAAATCCACTTACCGCTCACGGAACCGGAACCGACCGCGACGGTTGCGCAAGACAATCTGCGCATCTTCCCTGCGCCGGCAAGCACTACCGACGCCTCGCTGCAACTGGCGCGGCACATGGCGCGGCTGATGGCCGACGCGAAACAACAAATCCAGGCCACTGCGCGCGAAGTAGCGGCGCAAGCCGTCGGCGCCGAACGCCGCGTGTCAATCGAGGAGTGGGAACATAAACTTTCGAATGCGCGGGAACAACTGGCGCAGCAAGTTTCCGCTGCGGTTGCAAAAATTCAGGAAGAGTCCGACGCGCGTTCGCGGGCAGCGCACACTGCAGCCGCGGAAGCGCTGCAACGAGAGCTTCCCCGCTGGATTGCGCCGCAGCTCGAAGAGCTCACGCGGGCGCTAACGCAGCAAATCTCGGACCGCGGTACAGCGGAGCGCACCGAACAAACGCAACATCTCGCGAGCGCCGTGGAATCGCTTCGCGCGCTTTGCCAGCAGGCGGAGGAATCCGCTGCCCGGCTGCACGCACAAACACAACAAGCAGAAATTCAAATCGCCAATCGCGCCGCAGACTCGATCCGCGAGGTGGACGAGATGGCGCGCCAGCGCGAAGTGGCTGCAAACGCGCATCGTGAAGCTATGAGCGAGGCCGCGAACGAAACTCGACAGCAAGCCATGGCTTCACTTTCCGCAGCGCAATCCTCCTGGCAAACGCATCTCGACAACGAAGTGAAGGCAGCGCACGAGCATTGGCATTCGATGCTCGAAAGCACATTAGCCGCTGCCCAGGAGAAGGCAACAACAGGCCTCGACGAACACATCCGCACCCGCGTATCACAAATGCAGGAAGAAGCGGACCGTCAGACTATAAGTGCCCGCGAAACTATCGCCAGTACCGCAGCCGAGACCGAACAACGTGTCGGAGAGTTGCGTACCTCTTTTCAGGAAGAAGCGGAGCGGCAAAGCGCAGCCGTCCGCGAATCCATTAATGATGCGGCAACTGAAGCAGAGCGGCGGGTGGTTGATTTGCACTGCTCTTTGCGAGAGCAATCTGAGCAGCAAACGGCGGCGGCTCGTGAATCCATGAGCAACGCCGCAAGCGAGGCCGAACAGCGATTGTCCGCGTTGCGCAACTCTCTGCAGGAGCAATCCAAGTGGCTGGAAGCAGCCTTGGGGCGCGCCGCAGAGTCCAGCGAGCGATTGGAGCACTTTTCCACGCGCACCGAGACTGCGCAGAGGCAAGCTCTCGAGGGTTTTGCCTCACAAGTGGACGACGTGCTCAGCCTGCATCGCAACGAATTACACCGCCAGTCGGAGACCCTCCTCGAAGAACTCAACGCGAGAATCCGCACGACGTTTGAAGAACATTGCCGGTTGGCGATTTCACGGTTCGACCAGCAGATTGACTCCATGGTGCAGCCGCACATCTCGAGAACGGATGAAGCGATTCACCGCCTCGCGGGGGGCCGCTCGCTTCTAGACGCCGCTCTTACTTTGCAGCAGGACCGTATCCGCACCGAGGCAGATGAAGCCTTCGCGGAATCTCTCGCGCGCTTCCGCGAAAATCTGGGCGGAGTGGACGAGATTCTGCAGGAAGCCGCGCAAACGGTTGCGGCGCGCAACCTCGCCGAGATCGAATCCAGGGCGGCCGACCTAAAGCATCAGACGGTGGACGACCTGATGAAATCCGCCGAGTGGTACGAGAAAAAGGCGCAGACGCAGATCCAGAGTCTGACCGAAAAGACCGTCGAGCAGGCGGAGAACCAGTTTCGAGAGAAGGCCGGAGAAGTTTCCGGCGTTTTCGCGAGCGAGCTGGATCACTCCAGCCGCAGCTTCATCGGCCATACGCAGACGCAAATGGAAGAGGTCGTGCGCGACGCGTTCGAACAGGCGCGCTCGCTGTTTGCCGAAGCTGCGGAAACCACGACGGCCGCCTTCACGGATGAGATTCAGCGCCAGGCGCGGCAAGAGCTCGATGGTTTCGGTCAAGAGACGCAGCGCTCACTCGGCGAAACGCGTATGCAACTCGACGCGGCCAGGGCTGAGTTGTCGCAGAAAGTTACCGCCGAGCAGGAAGCCTTTTTGCGTCAGTTCCATGCCGGCATGAGCAGCGCTGTGGAACGAGGCGTTGCCGACGCGAACGCGAGGGTACGAGCCGGAATGTCGCCGTTGATCGAGTCCTGGCAGTCGACGGTGGAAGCGCATCGAACGGAAATGCACAAGATATACGGCCAAATGAGCAGTCAGGCTGCCGAGCAGCATCGCAACCGCCTCGAGAATGTTTCGAATCAGTGGATGCTCGCGACCGTGGCGAGCCTCGATCACCAATCGCGCGAGGCAGTCAACAGCATTGCTGCGAAAGCCGCGGAAACGCTGCGAGAAACTTGTGCCCAAGTTTTTGCCAGCGTCGGCGAAACGCTGCGCGATCGCTTGCAGCAGATTGCGTCTCACTTGACGGCTCCAGAGCCACCGGTTTCCGATCCGCAGATGACTCGCTCGCAAACCGCTGGCGGCAGCGAACGATAGCTTTCTCTCAGAATTCTGAGCCGATTTGGGCTCAGATTCGCCTCTCGGCTCGCACACCCGTATAATCAGAGGTCTTAACAGACTATGGCTAACCGAGCTTATCTGCGCGTGTGGACGCGCGACTTCTCCGAAACCACCTCGATTGCCCAGTTCGCGAGGTTTCTTGCGACCGCACCGCTTTCCGCTTCGGAAAACGCCTTCAAGGAACTCATCGTGCAGCCCATCGATGCCACCGAGCTTTCGCTGGCCGAGTGGGACCTAAAGGACCTCGGCTATGGCGCACCGGAAGTTGCGGCCCTGGCAATTCAGCACCTTCACCCGGACAGCGCCTACATCGTCAACGCAAAATGGGATCTCTGGAGCTTTGACGTGGAGAACCTCAAGTGGATGCACAGGCCGGAGCCGCTAATGCTGACGTGCCACGGCCCCGAATATGACGGTGGCATCGCCGCTTCTGAGGGAAACTTCACGGCCGATCTTGGCTTCGAACATTTTTTTACCGGACACGGCGGCCTGCTCGCTCCCGGCGCGGCTTCTAATCCTTTCGAATCGTCGGACCACCCGCTGGAACACACATTTCGCCAATGGATGTCCGTCCCAGCCAATTTGAAGGAATATCACGCAAAGACCCGGGCAAACATCCAACAGTTATTCAACTGGGTCGAGTCGATCGAGCAGGCTCTGCCGGTGGAGCGCAGCCAGCTTTGGTCCGAAGGCGAGCAAAACTTCGAAGCGCGGCTGGATGCGATAGTGGGGCAGCGCTAGCTCCAACGGTGGCCCTCAAGGAACCCGCGTTCGGTGGGCGCTTCCACGAAGGGCTGGCAACAGATAGAATCGTAAGATTGCAGGTCTGGCTCTCAGGCGCAGAGCGTTCCACACGGAAGGAAGCTGCCGAACACGCCGGAAAAGGATGGCACGCCGACCGTATAGTGGGTATCACGCTGACGGCGGCAAGTCACTGATGGACGAATCAAAAGCAAAGTCTGATTGTACGGCTATCGCTCCCTGCTCCCTTGCGTCTTTCCAAACGAGGGACCGGGCGGGCCGCTTTCGCTTTCGTGTGACGGGTGGCCGAAGCATACTTTTGGGAATGGCAGCGAGCTCTCTCGCTCTCGCGTGCTTGTTGCTGGCCGGCTGCGGGGACGACCCCACGCCAAAGCCTGCTGCCGAAGAACCCGCGAAACCTGCGGCGCCTGCCGTGCCAGAAGACATGCAGGCCGCCGCGCAAAATCTGTTGGGCAAAGAGACGCAAGTCCTTGTCTTTGGAGATCTGGCGAAAACCGGAAAGCGGCAGTTTCTCGCCGCGAACGTCGTACCCAAGACGCCAAAAAATGACATCCCTGGAACTATCGTGACGCGCGCCGTACTCGCTGAAGAGACCGACGGAAAATGGTCGGAGCTGCTGCGCTGCGATGAATACCTGAAAAATGCCAAGGGCTATCTCGCTCTGACACCGTTATCGGCCGTCGTGGGCTGGAAAGTTCAGTACGATCAAGACCCCGTCAAGGGAATCCAGTTGTACTTCACGCCGATCAAGAGTGGCGCCGATAAACACGTACTGCCGATCGGCATCGCGTGGAATCCCGCGACAAAGCGTTACCAGTCGCTGGACATGACCTACGAACATTTTCTGATGGAAAAAACGTCTCTGGATACGGCGAGGTCGGTGCTCCGATGAGCGCGGCGGCAGCTACGATTGGCGCAAACTCGGCGGCCAAAAAGCCGCCGAAAACATCCTCGTGGAAAAATCTTGTCGGGTTCTTTCCGTACCTCGCACGGTATCGCGGCGCGACCGCGTTGGGAATGTTTGCGTTGGTAGTTTCGAGCGTGGCGCAAAACGTGATCCCCTTGGCCACCGGTGTCCTTACGGACATTCTCGCGGGAAGCAGCAGACCGTTCGAGAAGAGTGCGCAGGGCCAACTGCTGGCTGATTCCTGGTTGAGCCGGATGATTCCGTACTACTCGCCTCACAGCCGCCACGCATTGGGCATCTATTGCCTCCTGCTCATCGCTCTCGTCTCACTGCGCGCCGTGCTCTCCTTCATGACGCGCTGGGTGCTCATCGGCGTCTCGCGCGACATTGAATTTGATATCCGTGGCGATCTGCTGAATCGCTTGCTGCTCATGGAGCCGGAATTTTACGTGCGCAATCGCACCGGCGAGCTGATGTCCCGCGCGACCAACGACCTCAACGCCGTGCGCATGGTCTTAGGCCCCGGAATCATGTACAGCGGGCAAACCATCATCGGCATGGCACTGGCGATCATCGTCATGTCACAGCTCTCCGGCTCACTCACGCTTTGGGTTCTCCTCCCCGTGCCTATTGTCGCCGTCGTTGTGCAACATTTCGGGAAAGTGATTCACGAGCTGTATGAGAAAATTCAGGCCTCTCTCGCAACTCTCTCCGCAAAAGTGCAGGAAAATCTGGCCGGGGTCCGCGTCGTACGTGCCTACGCGCAGGAAGAAGCCGAAATTCGCGGCTTTGACGAGCCGAATCGCGAGTATGTCTCGCGCAACGTTAAGTTGATCCGTACTTGGAGCATGTTCATGCCATCGCTCCAGGCTCTCATCGGCATTACGTTTCTGATTGTCTTGTGGCAGGGCGGCCATCTCGTTCTTCGAGGGCGGATTTCTCTTGGCGCACTGATCGCCTTCTATAGCTATCTCGGTATTCTTGTCTGGCCGATGATTGCTCTCGGCTGGGTCACAAATATTTTTCAGCGTGGCGCAGCCTCCATGGGCCGGCTCAACTACATTCTCGCAGCGAAGCCGCAAATTGACGACCGCGCCGCCAAAGTGTCTGTCGATCAAAAAGTTGAAGGTGAAATCGAATTTCGCAACCTCACATTTGCCTATCCGACGACCATGGCCGGAGGCAGCGCGAACGCCGCCGGAAATGGCAACCGTCCCGCGATGGATGGCGTTCTGCACGACATCAGCCTGCGAGTTCCCGCCGGATCCACGCTCGCGATTGTTGGCCCCACCGGCAGTGGCAAAACCACTCTCGCCGCCCTCGTCGCGCGGCTCTGGGAAGCTCCCGATGGCGCCGTGCTCATCGATGGACGGTCGATTCGCGAATGGCCGCTGGACACGTTGCGCAGAGCGATCGGCTACGTGCCGCAAGACACCTATCTTTTCAGCGAAACTGTCGGCGAAAATATCGCTTTCGGCTTGCCTAAATTTGATCTGGAACGCGTCCGCGAAGCCGCCGATGTCGCCAGCCTTGATGGCGATGTGCAGGAATTCCCCGCGAAGTACGACACTATGGTCGGCGAGCGAGGTATCACGCTTTCCGGCGGCCAGAAACAGCGCACCGCCCTAGCCCGCGCGATTGTAAGAGATCCGCGCATCCTGATCCTCGACGACTCGCTCTCGAGCGTCGATACGCAAACCGAAGAGCGGATTCTCAGCCGCCTGCGCGGCATCATGAGCGGCCGCACGACTATTTTGATCGCGCACCGCACATCTACCGTACGCGATGCGGATCAAATCGTCGTCCTGCGCGATGGCCGCATCACCGAGCGCGGCACGCACTACGAACTTCTCGCGCGCGGCGGCTATTATGCCGACCTCTATCAAAAACAATTGCTAGAAGAAGAACTCGAACGAGCATGAGCAATATTCACGAAGAAGAGAAACTCGGAAAAGCTTACGACGCGCGGCTGATGCGCCGACTGATGCAGTATCTGCGGCCATACAAGTGGCGCGTGGTGCTAGCGATGACGCTCGTCGCAGTGGTCACTCCTCTCGAGCTTGCGCCTCCCTGGCTCTTCTGGAAGGCGATCGACGGTTACTTCACGCCAACGCTGAAACATCTCATTCCTGAGACCCAGGCGTGGCGCGGCATCGAGTGGATCAGCCTCGTCTTTCTACTCGTCCTGATCTCCGATTTTCTCGCGCAATACGCGCAGATTCGCATCATGCAGCGCGTGGGCCAGCAAACCATGTACGACATGCGCCGCGAGATTTTCGCGTACATCCAGCGCATGCCCATGAGCTACTTCGACCGCAATCCGGTCGGCCGCCTCGTGACGCGAGTCACCACCGATGTGGACGCCTTGAACGATCTTTTTGCCGCCGGCGTCGTGACCATGATCAATGATTTCTTTCTCCTCGCCGTCATGGCCGCTCTGCTCTTTACCGTGGACCGGCGTCTCGCGCTCGACGCCTTCGCCGTGCTGCCTTTCATTTTTGTGGTCACGTATTTCTTCCGCAAGTTCGTGCGTGATGCCAACCGCCGCATCCGCACCGCCATCGCGCGCATCAACGCTTTTCTGCAGGAATACATTTCCGGCATGGGCGTGGTGCAAATCTTCAATCGCGAGCGCAAAGCTCGCGTCGAATTCGCGAATCGCAATCGCGATAATATGCTGGCCTGGCGCGATGCCATCCTCGCCTTTGCACTTTTCTATCCAGCTGTCGAATTTCTCAGCATTGCTACGATCACACTGATTTACTGGTCCGGCGGCAACCGTGTTCTCTCCAGCGGTCTCAGCTTGGGCGTGCTCACCGCCTTCACCATGTATGCCACGCGCTTTTTCCGTCCGATTCAGGACCTCAGCGAAAAATTCAACATCCTGCAATCCGCGATGGCCGCTTCCGAGCGCATCTTCAAGCTGCTGGACGAGCCCATTACCATCGATTCCGCCGCTCAGTGCGTACGCCTCGAATCACCACGCGGCCAAATCGAATTCCGCAACGTCTGGTTCAGCTACCGCGATGTGCCCGAACCTGCCGACGAGGACTGGGTCCTTCGCGACGTGTCCTTTCGCGTCGAGCCGGGCCAGACTCTCGCCATCGTCGGCCACACTGGCGCAGGAAAAACCACGCTGATCTCCCTGCTCCTGCGTTTTTACGACGTGCAGCGCGGCCAAATTCTCCTCGATGGCATCGACATAAAAACTCTCAACATCCAGAACTTGCGCCGGCTCTTTGGCATCGTCTTGCAGGACTCGTTTCTCTTCTCCGGAACGATTGAATCCAACGTTCGCCTCGGCTCGCCCGGCATCGATCGTGCCACCGTCGAGAACGCCGTGGGCGAAATTGGCCTTGGCGATTTTATCCGCTCGTTGCCCGAGGGTGTCGACACGAGTGTCAATGAGCGCGGCTCTACGCTCTCGGTCGGCCAGCGCCAACTCATTTGCTTCGCGCGCGCGCTTGCCCACAATCCTCGTTTCCTCATCCTGGACGAAGCGACTTCGAGCGTTGACACAAAAACCGAGCTGCAAATTCGCGAGGCTCTCGACCGTCTCCTTTCCGGGCGCACATCGCTGGTCATCGCTCATCGCCTCAGCACTATTCAATACGCTTCGCGCATACTCGTTTTTCACAAAGGCCGCCTCCGCGAACAAGGCGCACACCAGGAACTCCTCGCCCAGCGCGGCATCTACTACCGCCTATATCAACTCCAGTACAAGGAGCAGGAACTCGGCCTGCCGGAAGACACGCGGGATTCCGCCGGCCAAATCGCGGACCAGCCGCGCGGTCCGCTCCCCGCTCCTCAGCCCGCAACGGATTGAGCGCTGCACCAACCGCGCATGCCTCCGATTCCGCTCTTAATCTCCGCAGGCGAAGCTTCCGGGGATATGTACGCTGCACGCCTCGCGACTGCGCTGCAGAAACGAATGGATGTCGCGCTCTTCGGAATGGGCGGCCCGCAAATGCGCGCCGCAGGCGTGGACGTCATCACCGATTATTCCGAGGTCTCTGTCGTCGGCATCACGGAAATTCTCAGCCACCTCCCTTCCTTGATTCGCGCGATGCGCCATCTGGTTTCGGAAGCCGAGCGCCGCAAACCGCCTTTCGCGATCCTCACCGACTTCCCTGGTTTTCATCTGCGGCTCGCACGCAAACTCCGCCCGCACGGAGTGCGCAACATCTACTACATTTGTCCGCAATTCTGGGCATGGCGGCCGTGGCGAGTGCGCGTTGTCCGGCGCCGCTTCGCGCAAGCGCTCTGCATTTTCCCGTTCGAAGAAGCGTTCTTCGGCGGCGCGGGGGTCCCGACAAAATTCATCGGCCACCCGCTCGTCGGCGCCGTGCAAGCCACGCAGAATCGAGCAGAATTCTGCCGCGAGAACAACCTTGATTCCAGTCAAACAATCGTCGCGATCCTGCCCGGCAGCAGGCACGCCGAATTAGCCCAGCACATGCCGGTGATCCGTGAGGCTTGCCAACGTATCCACGAGCAGTGCCCCGCCCAGTTTGTCATCGCTGCGGCAGCTCACAGCAGCCTCAACGATCTGCAAACAGGCTGGAACGCTGGGCTGAGCATCCGCGTCGTCGAAAATCAAACCTACAACGCGCTATCCGCAGCAGATGCCGCCATCGTCTCCAGCGGCACGGCCACAGTCGAAGCCGCGCTCCTCGATGTCCCCATGGTCGTCGTCTATCGAGTGACGCCGCTCACTGCCCTGCTCGCCAAGCCCCTGGTCCGCACGTCTTATTTCAGTATGGTGAACCTGATCGCCGAACGCCGCGTCGTTCCCGAGCTGATTCAAAAGGACTTCACGCCAGCCAAAGTCGCACAGGAGGTCCTGCGCCTACTCAACGACCCGCACGCCCGCGAGGAACTCCGTACCGGCCTGGCCGAGGTCCGCAAGCGCCTAGGGCCCCCGGGGGCAGTCGACCGAGCCGCCGACGCGATCGCTGCCCTTGTTTCGACTGTCGCTGGCAACGCTTAGGCCGGTCTCTGCTATCCTATAGAGGCAGAATGGTGTCGGTACCCCAGCGCAAGGTGCTCCATTTTGCAAGGCCATTGAAAGGTAGTTTGATGCCCCATCCCCGAAGAATTTGTGTTGAGTTTGCTGCTCTACTCGTCGTCGCCCTCGCCTGTGCCGC
This sequence comes from uncultured Acidobacteriota bacterium, assembly GCA_963833345.1. Lineage (GTDB taxonomy): Bacteria > Acidobacteriota > Terriglobia > Acidiferrales > UBA7541 > Acidiferrum. The sequence goes on from CAWHXI010000002.1 coordinate 2,074,829, forward strand.
TTCGCCGCTCCGTGCCCAGGCGCCCCGGCCCCTCGGCTTTCTCGCTGACCGCTACGATATCTCCGCCACGCTCGACTCCACTCACCAATCCATCAGCGCCGTTGCGAAAATCGACTTCCGAGCCACCGACGTTTCCGGCAGCATCCGCGTCGAGCTGCATCCCAATCTTGTCGTTAGTGACGTAAAAACAGCCGACGGCAAATCGTTGGGTTTTGGGCGCGACTCGATGAACCCACTCTATGTTCTCGTGACGCTGCCGACGCCCGTTGCGACAGGCGGCCACGTCACGCTGACCTTCACATACGCGGGCTTGCTCGCCAACGAAGAAAACAGTCCGGTACCGGGCGTGCGCGCCGCGGTCATCGGCCACGAAGACGCCTATTTGCTTCTTCCCGCAAGATGGTTTCCGCTGACGAACTATCCTTCCAACCGCTACACTGCGACATTTCGCCTGAACGTTCCCGATAATTTTGCGGTCGCGGGTTCGGGCAACAGTTCCGCACCAACGCCGATGGCAAGCGGACGACTCCTCTACACCTTTGAATGCAAGACTCCCGGCCCGCACGGCACCTTCGTCGCCGGAAATCTGCAGCTGAATCCCAAGCAATCCGAAGGGATCGACGTAGCGGTGTACGCTCCGCGTGCCGACTCTGGCAATGCGCAGGGCTTTGCTGACGATGTTGCCCGTGCTGTCACGATTTTTTCCGACCTTTTCGGCGGCTTGCCGGACCCGGCGTTTACGGTCATTCAGTTGCCCGATGGCACCCTGCGCGACTTCGCCGCGCCCGGCGTCCTCCTGATCAGCCACCGCATTTGGGAGCCAAAAGCGGCCGAGCGAAGCATTGCGCATATGGTCGCCTCACAATGGTTTGGCAACTCCGTTCTCCCAGCCAGCCCTGGCGACGTTTGGGTGACCGACGGCCTCGCCCGCTATTGCGAAGAGCTTTACGCCGAGCAAACCGCCGGTCGAGAAGCCGGCCTGCGCACCGTCGACGAATTTGCCGTGGGCGCTCTTATGTATGACGAAGCAGCCCCGATTGGCCAAGCTGCAAGGCTCTACCCGTATTCGAGTGATTATCGTTCGGTGGTGCTCAATAAAGGCGCGATGGTTTTCCACATGCTTCGTGGGCTAATGGGCGATGTCGCATTCAAGACGATGCTCCACGATTTTGCCACTCAGTACGCGGGCAAGACCGCGCGCATCGACGATCTCGTCAATCTGGCCGACAAGGACGTTCAAGCAGCAGCCAAACCTGGCCAGGTGGCGCCCAATCTCCGCGGCTTTTTCGTGCAATGGCTGAACTCCACTGGCGTTCCTGATTTCACCACCGAGTTCGTGGTTTACCGCACGCCCAAAGGCTTCCGTATCGTCGGCAAGATCAAGCAACAGATCGACACGTTCAGCATGCCTGTCGAGTTGCGCGTCGATACCGAAGGCAACCCGGAAACAAGCTGGGTCGATGTTCTAGGCATGGACTCGCCGTTTATTGTCGAAACCTTCGGACGCCCGAAACCAGGTGGCGTCAAGGTTGATCCCAACAATCTCGTCCTCAAAGGCAGCGTTTCCCTGCGCGCACGCGCCGCCATTGCCCGGGGCGAAGAGATGGCCGAACAGGGCAACTACTACGCGGCCATTCAGCAATATCAAAGAGCGCTTTCGATCCAACCCGGCCGCCCGCTCGCCAATTTCCGCATGTGCGAAGCTTTCTTCTACCAAAAGAATTACCAGGCAGCCGCGAACGCTTGCCGTGAATCATTGCAGGCCGTCCCCGAGCCGTCGGAAAAATGGACCGAGGTCTGGAGCCACATATATCTAGGCAAAATCTTCGATCTTCTGGGTCAGCGCGAGCGCGCCGTCAACGAATATAGCAAAGCTAAACAAACTAACGACGATACCGGGGGCGCACAACTCGAAGCCGAGCGCTACCTCAAGAAGCCCTATTCCGAAGGCGGCATCTCCGCCGCAAACCCGGCAGGGGGAGCAACCCCGGCATCCGCAACTCCCACACCACCTCCGGCGAGCGACCGCCCGGTCTTGAAGAAGCCCGGTCAATAGCAGCAGGGCCGAGATCCGACGTCAGTCCAAGTTATTTAGAATCAACATTTGCTAGGACGTTCACAAGTATTGATTCTAAGGGCTTTAATGAACAGCTAACTTGTTTAGAATCAGCGCTTACAAAAAACGTGGGGAGGGCGTACGGGCTTACTGCGTCCCGAGTCGAAGTACTCAGGCGAAGTGCGCGAAACTAGTAGCGCCGATCAAGTGGAAGAGCCCGCCTGAGTACGGTTCCAAGCCCGGACAAAGATATCGCAGGCGCGGTCGTCAAATAGCACAAAATAGATTTTCCCGAGCGAGGTTTCGCCTTTCAGGTGTTGCGCGGCTTCTTGCAGCATGATGGCGGCGCATTCATCGAGAGGGAATCCGGCGATTCCTGTCCCTACGGCGGGAAAGGCAATCGTTTTTAAGCCGCGCTCTGCAGCGATGCGCAGCGAGTGCGCGATCGATGTGCGCAGATTGGCGGCGGTGGTTTTTCCGCCGAGCTGCATGCTCGCTGCGTGGATGACGTGGCGGGCCGCGAGCTTGCCGCCGCCGGTGATGGCTGCGTAGCCGACGGGGATGCTGCCGATGGCGTCGCATTCGCGCTGGATTTCTTCGCCGCCTTTGCGCCGGATCGCTCCCGCTACGCCTGCGCCTAGATGCAGGTCATTGTTCGCAGCGTTGACGATGGCGTCCGTATCCATGTCCGTCAGGTCGCCTTGCTGGATCACGATTTTTTCTGTGAGTGCTTTGTTCATGGTCTCGTTCTTAGTTCTTGCGAGCTACTCATGTTGCGAGAAGTCGCCGAGGATCCATTCTCAAGCTCCGTTGCTGGCGGATAGAACTTGCTCCTCGCTAAGCACAGAAATTCCCTTACCCATGCGGCGGCCGACTTCGCGGCATGCTGCAATAGTTTCCTCGGATGTCTCGCGACCTTTCACCAGTTCGAGGTGCTCGCGCTTCCGTGCGTCCGTGAAAAAGCGCATCCCGATGCATCGCTCCGGACAGAATGTGACGTCAGCCATCTCAGTAACGGAAAGCGACGCAGTCGTGGTCGCGAAAATGGCGCCGGGTTTTGCAAACTTGTCGAAGATTGTAAAGAGCTCGATCTTCATTTCCATCTCGTCGGAAACAGTTTCGATGATCAAGTCCGCCTCGCGGGAGGCATCTTCGGCGGAGTTGGCAGCGCTGAGATTTGCAAGTGCGGCGTCGCGAACTCGGGCGCCAATTCTTCCACACGAAACTTCATCATCGAGCGACCGGGCGGTCCAGGCAATTCCCTGCTCCAGCGCGGAAGGCGAGATGTCCTCAAGAATGGTGTGATACTCGGCGAGGACTGCTGCATACGCGATCCTGCGTCCCAAGTCGGCCGCGCCCACGATGGCAATGGTTTTTGTTTCCATGAAGTTTTCTCGAACAGAAGCATCCAGCCGCCGCGGAAAGACGCAGTCTGTTTCTCATGATTCCGAGGCTGCGTTCTACTTCAACAGCTTCTCGAAAGCCTCTTCATCGTAACCGAGGACGATTTGACCGCCGCGAATGACCACCGGCCGCCGGATCAAGTTAGGAGTCTTTGCCATGAGCTTGATGGCCTGTGCGCGTGATGGCGGATTCTCTTTCATATTTTTCGTTCTGTAGAGTTCATTCCGCTGGTTTAGAAACTGCTTGTAATCACGCTTGCCGATCAATTCGTCGAGTTCGGCTTCACTCAAACGATTTTTGTCCAGATCACGAGACTCAAGTTCGGCGCCATGCGCGAGCAAGAAACTTCTTGCTTTGCGGCAAGTCGTTCAAGTGGGCTTCTCAACGTACCGCAGCTTAACTTTGGCCATGTTTCGCTCTCAATACCTCGGCACATTCGGATCGACTTCCGCCGACCAGCGTTCGATGCCTCCGGCCATCGATTTTACGCTCTCGACGCCTTGCTGGCGCAGCCACACCGCGGCGTCGAGACTTCGCATCCCGTGATGGCAATAGCAAATCACGTCGTCCGCATCGAGAAAAGCATTCAAATTCGCAGGAATTGTGCCGAGTGGAATCAGTTTTGCTCCGGGAATCCGGCACAAATCGTATTCCCATTGCTCGCGTACATCGACTAGCAAGAGTTTGTCGCCGCGCGAGATGCGTTCATTTACTTCCTTCGCCGTGATTTGCATGTCATCCATTAAAGATCCTTGCTAGAGACGAGCACGCCTCTCTAGAAGCGCGCGGATCGAAGCGCTACTTGCCTTGGAATTTCGGATGGCGTTTTTCAAAAAATGCGCGAATGCCTTCGCTGCAATCTTCCGAATGAAAACACTTCATTTGCAGCTCGACTTCGTGATCGAGGGCCTTCACAAGCGCTTCCTTGTTGCTTCCGAACAGAATCTTCTTCACGGCGCGAATGGCGATCGGCGGGCCTTGCGCGATTTTCTGCGCGAGGGTTTTCACTTCGGCTTCCAATTGGGCAGCTGGCACGACGCGGCTGACGATGCCAAGCCGCAGCGCGGCTTGCGCATCGATCATCTCCCCCGTGTAAAACATTTCGGCGGCTACCGAAGGCCCTACAAGCTGCGGAAGAAAATAGGTTCCTCCATAGTCCGGGAAAAGCCCCACTCGCGAGAAATTCTGTCCGAACGTAGCCGTGTCGGCGGCAATACGGATGTCCGCCGCAAGCGCGATGTTCATTCCCGCGCCCGCTGCGGCCCCATTAACAGCCGCGATCACCGGCTGCGGCATCAAGCGCATTTTTAGAACGGCCTGCATCCCCGAGCGCAGAATCGGCCCAAGCTCTGCAGTCTCCTTGCGCTCGCGCCCCTTGCCGATAGCGGCCAGATCGCCGCCCGCGCAGAAAGCACGCCCCGCGCCGCTGAGAACCACGACGTGAATGGAATCGTCCTCAGCAATCCGCGCAAGTGCTTCGTTTAGAGCGGTTGAAAGATCGCTATTAAGGGCATTCAATTTGTCGGGACGGTTCATTACCAACAGCGCGATGCCTTCGTGCTTGCTCTCCATGATGACCGGACCCGAGGGAGCGGCTTGAGGTGCGTTACTCATAAAAATTCTCCGTATTAGACTGGTTTCGCGATGCGTTCTTTCTCGGTGCGCGCAACGAGTTGCGCGAGCTTGCGAAAGTGCTGCAGTTTTTCGCTCTTCCCCTGCGCATTCTGGCTGCTGGTGGAAGGCAGCACGTACACGCGCGCCCCATAAAGAAGCTCTTTCTGGATGCCGAACTTGCATTTGCGCTGGGAAAACTGTTCGTAGACTATTTTTCCATTGAAAGCAACAACGTGCGGCGAAAACTCCTCCAGCTTTTGCGAAAGCACGATGCGGCCTTCGGCAAAATCCCCCCGGGTCAGCTCTTCCACGCCCTTGGTGGGCCGCTTGACGAGGTCGGTAAGCCCGATGCCGAATTCAATCACGCGCTTGTCGTCGTGATAGTCGAACGGCTCCGGCACCACGCCGCTTTCGTACAAGATGGGCCAGAACTGATTGGTGCGCCCGGCGTAGTAGTGGCCCACGCGTACGGAAGATTCGCTCGGATTGCAGCCGACGATGACCAGCTTCATACCTTTTCGCAGATGGTCGGGGAGTGTTCGCATCTTCCTAGTGTTGCCTATTTTGACTTCGGAGTTCCAGCCTTTCGCGCCGGACGGTCCGAACGGTCAAGCCCTCTCGCAAGCGATCGGACAGCTTTCTTCGCTGGCGGAAACAAACGACTCTTGCAGAGACATCGTGGCACACAAGGCCATGAAACGGGAGAAGATAGAGTACTTCCTGGCTGCTGGGGAACTGTGAATAGAAGGAAAAGAACCGGGTCTTGGTTGCCCATCGCGCTCTTGACGAATGCTCTACAAAACTCTAGACAGCCACGCTCTAGCTGTCAAGCGCTGTCGCTTGAGCGTAACCTGCCGCTGGGCACAATAGTGTGCAGAATCCTGAATCCTGCACATATGCTGCCTCATCCAAACAAAGGGAATGAGGCGTGTGATTTCGTGCTTTGTGCTAACTTAAAGACGGAGACATTTGGAGCAGGGCTGCTCTTCAGCCCGCGAAACTTCTTGAGCACACCAAACCCACACCGGCTGGCCTCGGCGGTTGCCCGTGAAGACGAGCATCTGCTGGTGGCGGCTGCCAAATCCGGCGACGCATCGGCATTTGAGGAATTGGTTAGCCGCTACGAGCGCAAGATTTTTCGGCTGACAATGAACATCACTCGCAATCGCGAGGATGCCGAAGATGCCATGCAAGACGCCTTCCTCAAATCCTATTCCCATTTGAAAACCTTTCAGGGCGACTCGCGGTTTTATACCTGGCTGGTTCGCATCGCTGCGAATGAAGCGTTGATGCGGCTGCGAAAACGCCGGCCTGGTCAGTTTTCGCTGGACGAGCCTATCGAAGGCGACGAAGACCTGATGCCGCGCGAGCTGCAGGACTGGGGACCTGGTCCCGAACAACGTTTTGCGCAGACGGAGATGCGGGAAATTTTGTCGAGCGTGATTGACGAGCTTGAGCCGGACTATAGAACGGTTTTTGTTTTGCGCGACATCGAAGAACTTTCGACTGAAGAAACGGCTGACGCGTTGGGAATTTCGGTTCCGGCCGTGAAATCGCGGCTGCTGCGCGCACGGCTAAAGCTCAGACTGAAATTGGATCGTTATTTCAAGCAGGGTGCGACAAATTGAACTGCCAAAACGTCATTCAAGAACTTTCGAGTTTCATCGACGGTGAACTTGATGCGTCATCGAGGCTGGAACTCGAGAGCCATCTTAAGGACTGCGGAGAATGCCAGTTGGTTGTCGATCAGACGAAGAAGACTGTGAGACTTTTCTGCGATTCGGAACCTATCGAACTGCCCGGTGAAGTGCGCAACCGCCTTCACGAGGCGTTACGCAGGAAGTTCAAGGAAGCGATGCACTAGCGCAGTGGCTAGCTCATTTGGCTGGATCCGCCAGCGGCCCAGAAAGGCAATTCCCTTCCTAATCCCCTTTCTTTCGCCAGCGCATAGACTTTCATGGCGACTGCCAAATCCCAGGAAGCGATCCCGTTGGATTTGAAAAGCGTGACTTCGGTGTCGCTCGTTCTTCCGGGTGATTTCTTCGCGACGACATCCGACAATTTCTTTACACCGGTCCAGCAAACTTCGTCGCCGCGAAATGCGAGAATTAGATCGCCGGCTTCCTGGCGCGATTGCTCGATGGAATCCACGACGATGACGTCGGCGCTGGACACGGCTTCATCGTCAAGCTCGCGCTTATGCGCGTGATTGGCGCCGATGGCGTTCATGTGCACGCCGGGAGCGAGATCGGCGCCGTTTACGACTGGATTGGCGGCGGTGGTCGCGGTGCACAGGATGTCTGCGCCGCGCACAGCTTCGCTCGAGGAATCGGCACTTTGCACAGGAAATCCCAACCGTTCCGTCATTTCTTTGGAAAACTTTTCTCGCTTGGCGGCATCTCGGCCATAGACTCTCGCAGACTCGAGCTTTCGCACGCCTGAAACAGCTTCAAGTTGGGTTCGCGCCTGGCCTCCCGTGCCGATGATCGCAGCGACGCTGCTCGTTTGCCGCGAGAGATATTTTGTGGCTACGCCGGAAGCGGCGCCGGTGCGCAACTGGCCCATGTAGTCCGCCTCGATCATCGTCACCAGGTCGCCCGTGCGCATTTCGTAGAGGGGCACCATAAAACGGATCTTCCCCTGAACGTAGGTGTACTGCTTCATCGCCACAAAGCCGGCGGAGAAATCCGCAGCGGCCATGTAGTGAAAAAAACCTCCGCCTGGAAGTTCAAAACGGCGCCGAGGATGGACGACGACTTCTCCATTCGCCTGTTTGCGCGAAATTTCTTCGACAGCTTCGATAGCCATGGGCATGGTGAGCACGGCTCGCACTTCGGACTCGCTGATATGCAGCGCCATTCTTCGTTTTTCCTTTCACGGGGTTGCACAATCCTGTTTGCGCAACCGATGTGACCTTGCTCTTCGAAATTAGTTATTTTACAGATGGCTTGCCGGCAACGGCGCGTCCGGTTTTTTTCGCAGTTTCCCCGGGTTCGCGGATGCGGCGAACGACTGTCTGCATCAGTCGATAGACGCGCTCTTCTTTATTGCCGTCCATCTGGTGAAAGCGAAATTCCGGCTCGCCTTTGGGGCCTTTGCCAACGAGGACAGGCAATTGACCGCATAGATCATTTTCGATGTAGGCGGTTTCGTAGCGCTCTTTCTTCAAGTTCCAAGTGTAGACGCGGAGCGTGGTGAAATCGCAGGGCTGGCCTTCGGAACCGCGCGCCGCGGCTACGAGATATTGCGTTTTGTCGCCCGCGGGGTCGCTGATGCGGTTTAGTTCAAACCAAGCGACCGGCCGGATGTTGGCGGAAGCCGCGCCGTCACGCACGGCGTCGGGTAGATCCAACTCGATGAAGCGAGCAATTACCCAACCGGCGATGGGCAGCGTCTGATCGCCAGGCGCTGTCGTTGTCGTTTCCGCGGCGCGGGCTGTGGAATCGCCCGGCGGACGCGTGGCTAGTCCTCGAATCAGGAACCAATCTTCCTTTTTCGTGTCTTGCGGCTCGTTCGAGGGTTCTTTTTCGTCGGTGACCTGGGCCCAGTCGGCTACGGCGCGGCCAACGATCTCGACAGGCACGCCGCGTGCGAATTGGTAGAGGCGCGCTTGCGTGCGTCCGGGCTCGACGCGAAGATTGGTGGCAACTTTGGTGCGGCCACGGGCTTGCACGGGCATCGGCAAGACCTGCTTGAGCAGTTTTGTGCTGCGCTGCCAGAGCGCCGGGTCCATCAGATAGCGCCCTTCAACCCAGCCCAATTCGCCAGCCGCGGTGCGCACCTTGATGCTGTCATTGCGGCGTGCGACTACGTCGACACGGTCGCCGTAGTGCAACGTATCCAGAGGCTCGCGGACTTGCGCCACACTGCTCCAAAGAGTGGCGGTGCGTTCGCCAACGTAGGCTTCGCCCAGAGTTTCATGCTTGGGGCGGAAGAACCAGGCCACAACGGCAACGATGAGAAGCAGCGGGACCGCAATGAGGAGCTTGCGCTTCATGCGGCGTTCCCAAAAGCTGGAAAGATGGATGGCCGCAGGGCATTCCGGAGGGCAGTGGCGACGCAGGGCACGCCTTCAAGTTCGACAGTCACGCTATCTCTGGGCATTGAGTTTGGGCGACCACTTATTGTTCACTAAAGATTGTACCTGATTTCTTAGCCACGCCCGGGCTTGGCCGTCCTTGGTTTGTTTTTCTGTTAAAATGCCGCTGCTCTTAAAACATTTTCACAATTTCGCTTCGAAGGGACTCGATGAAATCTCTCAATGCCCTGCAGCCGCTCGCGCTGCTTCTGCTACGCGCGGCCTTTGGCATCATTTTCATGTCGCATGGCTACCCGATGCTTGCGCATCGAACGAGTGCAACGCAGGCACTTTTTGCGCAGCACGGTATACCTGGGTATTTCGTTTACATTTCGGGGGTAATCGAACTTTTTGGCGGAGGGTTGCTGCTGCTGGGGTTGTTCACGCGGGGAGCGGCGCTGTTGTTGGCGATCGAGATGGTGGTGCTGATGTGGAAGGTGTATACGCCGCACAGCTGTCTCGCGGTGAATGAATACGCATACCCTTTGGTGGTTGCGGCCGGATGCTTTGCATTGGCGACTACGGGTGCGGGGCTTGCTTCGGTGGACTACCCTTTGTTTGAGAGTGGCGGGGGGAAGCCTCGGGCGCCGCGCAATCCGAAACCCTATAAGTAGTGCCTAGTCCACGTCGCTTTGGCATCGGCTTTGGCTAATGTTTTTTTAATACAGAGGACACAGAGTCCGCAGAGGGCACGGAGTCAGAGACACTCGCGCTTACTGATCAGGGCATATCGCTCAACAGAGTTTAGGTGGTTGTGACGGTAGTTGAAGTGGCCACGACTCCGCCGGGGGCGACCGGTAGAACGATCCAAAGGATCAGGTACGCGAGGATGCCCGTGCCTCCACAGATCACCAACAGCAGCCAGATCACGCGGATGATGGTTGGATCCATGTCGAAATAGTCGGCGAGGCCGGCGCAGACGCCGGCGATTTTTTTGTCGGTGCTGGAGCGCATGAGGCGCTTGGAAGCACCTGTGGCGGGAGAAAGACCTGGGGCGCCGGATTCAGGTTGTTTCGCGCCACAGTTGTAACAGAATTTGGAACCGACGGCGATGTCTTTGCTGCAACTTGGGCAAGTCATTGGCATACCCTCCCCAAATGGCTGAACGTCCAGCCTTTTCTACAATAGAATACGCCTAAAAGGGTGAAAAAGTTTCCTCGAGCTAGACGGCGGCCGGGGGACGGGCGATGGGCGACCGGTCAGTATTCCAGCAGCTGTTTTACTGCGGTTGCGATGTGGCTCGTTTGGGGGAGGATCACGTCTTCCAGTTTCGGCTGATAGGCGCAGAAAGTATCCATGGCCGCAACGCGCCTCACAGGGGCGTCGAGTTCTTCGAAGAGTTCGTCGGCGATGCGCGCGGCGATTTCGGCGCCGTAGCCCCAGCTCAGCATATCTTCGTAGGCAACAATGACGCGGTGCGTTTTTCTGACGGTCTTGGCAATGGCTTCCCAGTCGTAGGGTGAAAGGGAGCGCAAGTCCAGTATTTCAACGGAGATGCCTTCGCGGAGCAATTGGGCGGCGGCGACCTCGGCGCGATGCACTAGAGCGCCATAGGTGATGATACTGACTTCGGAGCCTTCCGTGACCATGCGAGCTTTGCCGAAGGGCACTGTGTAATCCGGGCCGGGATATTCGGAGCGATTGTACGGCTGACGGTAGAGGTGTTTGTGCTCGAGAAACATCACCGGGTCGTCAGAGCGGATGGCGGTGCGGAGCAAGCCGGCGACGTCGAGAGCCGTAGATGGCATCACGACGCGGAGGCCGGGGCAATGCGTGAAAATCGATTCACCGCTTTGGCTGTGATAGATGGCGCCGCCAGTGAGATAGCCGCCAATCGGCACGCGCAGGATAGCAGGGCACTTAAACACGCCATTGGAGCGCCAGCGCATGACGCACAATTCGTCGCGAATCTGCATCATCGCGGGCCAGATGTAGTCGAAGAATTGAATTTCTGCGACTGGCTTGAGCCCGCGCGTGGCCATGCCAATCGCTCGGCCGACGATGCTTGCCTCGGCGAGGGGCGTGTTGAAGACTCGATCGTGTCCGTACTTGCGCTGAAGGCCGGAAGTGGCTTTGAAGACGCCGCCCTTGCCCTTTACCTGCTTCAGGGCATCTTCGCGGCTGGCGTCGGCGACATCTTCGCCGAAGACAGTGATGCGGTCGTCGCGAGCCATTTCGTCGGAGAGCGTGGCGGCGACCATTTCGACCATGGTTTTCGGAGCGCCGTGCAGTTGCGACTGCGCTTCGAACGCGGAAGACGTGGGATCGATATCCGGCGAATAGATATTTACGCGAATCGAGTCGATTGTTGGCTCTTCAGCGGTTAGGGCTTCGTCGGCCGCGTTGCGAACTTCCTGATCGACCTCGGATTCCAGGGCTTCGATCTCCTTTTGGTCTAGGATGCCTTCGCGGACGAGGAACAGAGAGAACTTTGAGATCGGATCGCGGTGCGCTTCGTCTTCGCGCTCTTCGGGCGTCTTGTACAGCTTCTCGTCGTCGGAAAGCGAGTGGGAATAGGGGCGGGTGACGTGCGCGTGAACGAGAGCGGGTCCGCGACGCTCGCGGCAGTATTGAACGGCGGCTTTGCAGATCGCGTAGCTTTCGAGGGGGTCGGTGCCATCGCATTCCGCGATGTGCAGGCCCGGGAAGCCGCGCGTGAGTTTCGAGATGCTGCCGCCAGCGGTCTGGACCTCGACAGGGACCGAAATGGCATAGCCGTTGTCTTCAATCAAGTAGAGAAGGGGAAGCTTTTTGGCGCACGCGGCGTTCAGTGACTCCCAGAATTCGCCTTCGCTGGTGGCGCCATCGCCCCCGGAGACGTAAACGATTTCGTCGGATTCGTGGCGGACGTGCTGGCCGAGCGGCGCCTTCTTGGCCTGTGCCAGGGCCTTCGGATGATTCGCATAATAAAGCGTGGCTTCGGCAGCACCTACGGCCTGCACAAATTGCGTGCCGGTACAGGAGGACTTGTTGACGATGTTCAAGTGGGGGAGGCCCCAGTGCGAGGGCATCTGGCGGCCGCCGGAGCTGGGATCTTCCTTGGAGCCCACGGCTTGCAGGAGCATGTCGAGCGGCGTGACGCCTAACATCAGGCAAAGTGCGCGGTCACGGTAGTAGGAATAGAGCCAATCCGTGCCAGGACGAAGAAGAAGCCCCATAGCTGCGGTCACTGCTTCGTGGCCTGCGCCGGAGATTTGAAAGAAAATTTTGTTTTGGCGCTTGAGCTGGATTTCACGGTCGTCCAGCCTGCGGGAAAGATACATGGTGCGATAAATACGGATGAGGGTGTCGCGGTCGAGGCCGTGCAATTTCGGTGCGTCAAGCTTGGCAAGTTTGACGCGCGTTTGTAACGCCATTCGATCTGCCCTCGTTGGGAAGCAGGATTTTGCCTTGCGGAGCCCTATTATACCTGAACTCTGCCGCTGCCACGCGAAACTGGCGAAGCTATCCTAGAGAATCAAACTGTTTCACGACTTCGTCAAACTGCGCTTCGCCCTGGCGTACAACACGCGGCGAAGCTTCCTTGAAGGGCTCCTCGGAGGGAATGCGATCGAGCCAGCGCTGCTCGGTGAGCTTCTCGTGGCCCGAAAAATAGAGCCGGACGAGCAAATTCACTTTGCCATTAGCGGCTGGGGCTTCTTTCGAGGCTTCCGTCTCCTTAGACTTGTGCTTTGCCTTGGACTTCGCCTTTGGTTTTTCGGTTTTTGGCGTCTCTGCGGCCTTATGGGCCTGCTCCGAGTCGGCCTTCGCCTCGTCGTCGGCTCGTTCGAGCTTGTATTGCAGCTTCTTGTCCAGACGGAAGGCTTGCTTCCAGCCTTCGAGTTTGTGGCGGGCTAGCTGGGCTTTCTCTTCGTCGGTGCCGAAATCGAATAGGAGATACGTGTGAGCCATAAAATTAGTCTGCGACGCAGGCGCTGGCAAGTCAAGACGTGAGAGGGTTTGCGGTTCGCACGTAATTAGGGGTAAAAGCGGTACAGCCCTTCTGCTATTGATCACGTTCATAATGCCCGGCTACCTGAAAGCTCCACGAGGCGTCTAAGTGGGGTATCATTGTGTGGCATCGGGGTGTAGTATCGGGTTCTTGTGAGTACGAAAAGACAAGATCGCGTTCGATTGGCCGCAGCATGGCTTTGTCTGCTTGCGGTGGCGCTTTTGTATGCGCCGATAGCAGGCGCGGTGCTGTTGGCGTATGGCGTGGACTGTTGCACGGGAGGCTTTTGCAACATCCCCGAGCATCATCACCACAAGTCACAACCAGCCCCTTCGCAAGAATCAGCGCCCATGGATTGCGGGCACGATATGAGCGGTATGACATCGTGCTCGATGTCTTGTTGCAAAGACCCTGCGCGACCCGCGCTGATGCCCGGCGCATTCGTTTTGCCTCCGGCAAATTTTATTTCTTCGGCTAGTGAAGAGATCCGTCCAATCCGGCTGGCACGCTCTTTCGAAATCTCGCGTTTCGTCAAACCGCTTTCGCCTCCTCCTCGAATTACCGCTTCGGTCCTGTAAAGGACCGCTCGCTCTCCACGCACGCCTATTCACCCGCATCGCGGCTTCGTAGCCGCGAGAGAATCATTCCACAAGGAGAGAAAGAGTTTATGCGAAGGATCTTTGAAGCATTTCTGGTATTTCTGCTGTTTGGAGCTTCGGCTTTTGCCAACATCTTTGGAACCGTGCGAGGAGTCGTGCATGATCCGCAACATCGGCCCATTGCGGACGCCTCGGTAAAGCTTAAGTCGGCGACGTCCGACTGGACACAGACGGCGCAGACGGACCAGGATGGCGCGTTTTCTTTTTCTGCGGTGCCTGTGGGAGATTATCTGGTGACGTTGACGAAGAGGGGATTTGCGGACGACCAGCAAACAGTCACCGTAGTTTCGGATTCCTCTCCTACCCTCCATTTTCAACTCAAGATCAGTACAGTGAGCCAGACCACAACGGTAACGGCAGAGCCTCCACAGGTAGCAAATGTGGATTCCATGACGCCAACGACGCTGGTGGCGCGCGTGGACATTGCTCAGACACCCGGCGCCGACCGCACCAACGCCTTGCAAATGATCACCGATTACGTGCCGGCTGCCTATGTAACCCACGACATGCTGCACATGCGGGGCGGTCACCAGGTCGACTGGCTCATTGACGGCGTCCCCATACCTAACACAAATATCGCCGCCAACCTGGGCCCTCAAATCGACCCGAAAGACATCGACTATCTGGAGGTTCAGAGAGGAAGCTATGAGGCGGATTACGGGGACCGCACTTACGGCATCTTCAATATCGTTCCGCGATCGGGTTTTGAACGCGATCGGGAATGCGAGCTCGCCACCAGCTTTGGCAATTTCTATCAAACCAACGATCAAATCAGCTGTGGCGGACACACGCAGCGATTTGCTTACTATGTCAGCGCAAATGGAAATCGAAGCAATTACGGACTTCAGACCCCCATTGGGCAGGTGTTTCACGATGCGGAGAACGGCTATGGGGGATTCGCGTCTTTCATATACAACCCTAACGCTGAGAACCAATTTCGGCTGGTAACCTCACTGCGACAGGACTATTACCAGATTCCCTACGACCCGGATCCTAACTCAATCGGGAATCAGCAGCTGGTGGCCGTGGGTGCGGCCCCTAGTTCTGGTCTTCGTGATGGCGAGCACGAAACCGACGGCTACATTGCGTTCTCTTGGATCCACACTTTCAAGCCAAATCTGCTGCTAACAGTTTCACCTTTCTATCACTACACCAAAGCCAGCTATCAAGCCTCGCCCGACGATTTTCCAGTGGCCACCAACGTGGACCAGACTTCCAATTATGGCGGGGTACAGGCCAGTCTTAATGCAAACATTTGGAAAAACGACATTCAGGCAGGCTTGTACGGATTCGCTCAGCATCAGAGCAACTACTTCAACAATCAATTTACAGACGGCACTCCAAACTTTCCGCCCTCATCGGCCTCCATCACGGGAGGACTCGAAGAGATATTCGTCAGCGACAAATTCAAGGTGACCCCATGGCTGACATTAATCGCCGGTTTTCGCCAATCGCACTTTACGGCAGATATCGTGGAAAACGAGGTGGACCCCCGCTTTGGTATTGCCGTTAAAATTCCGCGGCTGAATTGGGTCTTCCGCGCTTTTTACGGCGACTTTTATCAGCCGCCGCCTCTGCTGACGGCCACGGGTTCATTGGCCGGCTTTGCAAACAGCCAGGGTTTTTCATTCGCTCCTCTCCACGGCGAGCGGGATGAAGAGTATCAGTTTGGCGTTACGATTCCATTTCGCGGGTGGGCTCTTGACGCAGATCATTTTCAGACGCGGGCACAGAATTGGCTGGACCATAACAATATCGGAGCATCCAATCTCTTCTGGCCGATCACGTGGGATGCCGCCTTGATTCAAAGTTGGGAACTCACGCTGCGCTCTCCCCGCCTCTGGCGGCGCGGACAGTTTCACCTTGCCTATGCGAATCAATTCGCACAAGCAACCTCACCCATCACCGGCGGGCTAATCTGCCCTCCTCCGACACCGACATGCTCGCAGTATCCGCCACCGGGATACGGCCCCGTTGACCACGATCAGCGAAACACTTTGAATCTGGGTTTCAACGCGACTCTTCCCTGGCAGGCGTACGCTTCTACGAACGTGTACTATGGCTCGGGATTCCACAACGGGTTTCCCAACGCGCAATATCCCGGAAACTATCTGCCGGGGCACACCACATTTGACCTATCACTCGGGAAAAGCTTCGCGGAGAAATACAGTGTTTCCGTGACTGCTCTGAATGTGGCCAACCGCCGCGTCCTTCTGGACAACAGTGTGACGTTCGGAGGATTTCACTACAACGACCCGCGGGAAATCTACGGTGAATTCCGCTATCGTTTTCACTACTGAGCACAACGCATAGAAGAGAGCTGTTTGTTATTGAGGCTGCTATTTGTGTGTCCCAAGAGATTGCGTGCTGTACGGTTGCGTGAAGTATCAAGCGCCCAGACGAAGGAAATATGTACAAACCGTGCGGCCGCTCTCGGAACGCATGGCGGCAATTTGACTTCGCCCCATTCGCGAATTACGCTGGCGCCCGGTGAATTCATTGGCTGTGGCGTGGGTGGTCACTCGCGACGCCTAAAAGGAGTGTTTGATGCGCAAAATCTTGTCAGCCGCAATGGTGTGCTTGCTTGGCTCGCTTGCGGTGTTCGCGGCGCCGCCTCCGAAAGTCGTCTATGTTCGCTGCGGCAAGTTGATCTTCGACGCGGAAAAACCGCCAATCTCACCGGCTGTTGTGGTGATCACGGATGGAAGGGTGACCGCCGTCGGCAAAGATGTCGCAGTGCCAACTGGAGCGGAACAAATCGATCTTTCGAGCTTTACCGTGCTGCCGGGATTTGTGGATGCGCACATTCACATCTGGGCCGGCGCATTCGGGCAGCCCGTCCCTGAACCGCTGGCGGCTCTGCGTGGCAGCAAGGCGATGAGCTATGCACTTTCTTCCGGTGTCGTTGGCGCGCGCGTTATGGCCACGCAGGGGTTCATCGATGTCGCGCTTAAGGATGCGATTGAGGAGGGCACTATTCCCGGACCGCACCTGGTTCCTGCCGCGCATGCGATCTCTATCCCCGGCGGGCACGGCGATTTCAATGCGCAGCCGCCCTATCTGCCGATGGACGATTTCTACACGCCGTTACACGGATTCATCAACTCGACGGCGGATGCGGAGAAAGCTGTTCACTTGCAACTCAAGTATGGGGCGAGGGTGATTAAGGTTATGGCTTCCGGAGGAGTGCTCTCGCCGCTGGATTCGCCGACGTCCGAACAGCTTTCGCCGGAAGAATTGAAAGTGATTGTCCAGCAAGCGCACATGGCTCACGTCAAGGTGGCGTCTCATGCGGAGAATATTCGCAGCATTCGCGCTTCGCTTGAGGCGGGCGTGGACTCGATTGAGCATGGATCGGAAATGGATCAGGCTTCAGCGGACTTCATGAAGAGTCACGGCGTCGTGTTTGTCCCGACTGTTTTCGTCGTGGAGGAGAGTGTGGCGAACGGAGTGAAAATGCATTTTCCGGAGTACGTGATCACGAAGGTGAATGCGCTGGCGAAGACTCATTTTCCGAGTTTTCAGCTTGCGCTGCGCTCGGGCGTGACGATTGCGGCCGGATCGGACCATTCGTATGGGCTGGGAACTGGAACGGTGCGCGACGAGATGATCACGGAAGTGCAGTATGGGATGACTCCGCAGCAGGCGCTTGTTTCGGGGACGAAAACCAGCGCGGCTTTGCTTGGGCTCGAACAGCTGGGGACGATTGAAACTGGGAAGGAAGGGGATCTCGTGGCGGTCGAGGGCGATCCTTTGAGCGATATTCATGCGTTGGAAAAAGTGCGCGCGGTCGTTTTCCAGGGGAAGAGCGTGGCGCCGGCTAACCGGCAGTAAGAGTTTAGACCGGCGTGGCGTGCCCCCACAGCGTCGTGTGAGCTTGTACACGACAGCGAATATGGCGTGTTGCTTCGGGGGGGCGTGGGGAAGTAAGATTTTTGATGGAGAAAATATCGAAGGCGATGGAGTTCGCCAAAACCGGGCCGGCGCAGTGAGCTGGCTCTGATGACTCCTGGCAGCCACTGGGCTCCAGGAGTTTTTTGTTGCGGAGCGCGGTTGCCGCCAGATTGGAGATATTTTGCGCATTTTATTGATTGCGATTTTTGGAGCAGTCGGAACGCTGGCTCGCTATGGACTGCAGGGCGTCGTACAAACACGCGCGGGAAGCACATTTCCGCACGGCACGCTCGTCGTCAATCTCACTGGCTGTTTTTTTCTTGGATTAATTGGGCAATTTACGCTGAACCGCATGGTTATTTCGCCGGATTGGCGCGTAGCCATCGCGGTCGGTTTTTTTGGAGGCTATACGACATTTTCGAGCTTCGGCTGGGAGACTGCGAAAATGTTGGAAGACGGAGAGTGGCTGCGCGCGACGACGTATGTCGCGGCTAGCGTGGTTGCGGGTTTGTTTTTGTCCGTTACCGGGATTCGGTTGGCGAACCGGTTCTAGGAGCCGCGATGACACACGAAAAATTCGAAGGCGAGCGCACGTTGATGCGCATTCACATCGGTGAATCGGACAAATGGCACAGCAAACCGCTGCACGATGCCATCGTCGAGCTCCTGCGCCGAGAGGGCTTTTCGGGCGCGACTGTTTTGCGCGGAGTGGCAGGCTACGGTGGCTCGAGCGTCTATCACACGGATAAGCTGCTTCGCATGTCGCAGGATCTGCCGATCATCGTCGAAGTGATCGAATCCACGGAGCGCATCGAGGCAATTCTTCCGCGTCTGGACGAGATGGTGGAAGGCGGATTGATTACCCTAGAAAAAGTGCGTGTAATTCTGTATCGCGCCGCGAAGAAATAATTGAAATCGACTGAATAGCGCTGGCAGTATGAACTCCCGCATCTCTTCCTTCAGCCGCAACACATTTATTTCTGAATGGGGCATACTCGACTGTAAACTGCTCTCCCATGGCTGACAGCCCAGAAAAACGATCTTGGTTGAATCGCACCGTTCTCGGTGTCGGCCTCACAAGCCTCTTTAGCGACTGGAGCCACGAAACCGCTACATCGGTTCTGCCTGCTTTTCTCGCAGCGATTGGAGCGGGACCTGCATGGCTTGGCGCCATCGAGGGGATCGCAGATGGGCTTTCTAGTTTCGCAAAGCTTGCCGCCGGCCACTACACGGACAACCTAAAGCGTCGCAAGCCGCTTGCCGTATTTGGTTACGCGGTTACGGCGCTTGCGACCGCTTCTTTCGCGTTGGCTACGAACGCGTATCAGGTGCTCATTGGACGGTCGCTGGCTTGGCTCGGCCGCGGTGTTCGTTCGCCGGCTAAGAAGGCGCTGCTCGCGGCGGATGTTCCACCGGGTGCCTACGGCCGGGCTTTTGGCCTCGAGCGTCTAATGGACACGATCGGAGCGATTGCCGGGCCGCTCACAGCTCTCTGGCTGCTGGATAAAACGGGGCACAATTACCACAGAGTTTTTCTTTGGACTCTATTGCCGGGCCTCGTTGCGGTCGCTTCGTTCTGGCTGCTGGTACGCGAACGTCCGATCGCGTCCAAGCCGAAACGTTCATTCCTGATGGGCGTTCGCGATTTGCCCGCTCCGTTCCGCCGTCTCCTTGTCGGAGTCGGCGTATTCGGCACAGGCGATTTTTCTCATTCGCTGCTCATTCTATATGCTTCGCGCATGCTCGCGCCTGAGTTTGGACTCGAGCGCGCGGCGAGCATAGCCGTCGTTCTTTACACAGTGCACAACCTGTTTTCCGCAGGCTCCGCGTACGGCAGCGGCTGGCTGAGTGATCACGTTCCGCAGCGAAAGATCGTTCTTGCCTCGGGCTATTTTGTAGCCGGAATCACTGCAACTCTGCTCTGCACGAGCACCCATTCCGTTTTGTTGCTCGGCGTAATTTTCGTTTTGGGTGGTCTGTACTTTGGAGTTGTGGATGCCCTCGAAGACACCGTCGCGGCCGAGCTTGTGCCTAAAGAGCAGCACGGGATGGCATTCGGGACACTTGCGGCCGTCAACGCGGTCGGTGATTTCCTCTCAAGCCTTCTGGTGGGCTTTCTTTGGAGCGCTGTTTCTGTGCAAGCCGCGTTCGCCACTTCCGCTGTTTTGTTTTTTGCGGGCGCGATTCTCATTCTTCGGCTCCGGCGATAGAGGAATGGTCCGCGCGAAATGGGCAACACGCGCGAGTTATTCGTGCGGAGGCATGGCCTCCGGCCATTGTGTAACGATGATCTTTCCGTCCGGTCCCAGCTGAATCGCCGGAGCATAGAGTCCGAGCAATTCGCGACGCCACCACAAGCCATGCTCCCTCTTTTCCGCCATGGACGTGAACCAGTACTGCCAGAGGACAGCCCGCACCCGGCGTGGCGGCCCCTGCGGAAAAGGGTTCGCCGCAAACAGAGCGAGCACGTCAGGGTCGTTCGAAAGCAGGCGCCTTTGGGTGCGCAAGACCATTGGATTGTCCCGCCACTCGCCTAGCGACGCGAACCACAAGTTCCAATCCAAGCGCGGTTGATAGGGCGCGTAGATGCGCGGTGGTTTGTCTAGTTCCTGAGGTTTGTGACGGAAAGGATAGGCGATCCAGGTTTGTCCATCGTTGGAGCCTTGGAATTCGATTTCATAGCGGCCGCGCGTCATGACGGCGAAGAGGCCGTAGCGGTTGGCGATTCGAAAGGGATCCAGCAGGGCTATCGGCGAGGTTGGCAGTGGCGCGGGCGTGACCATCCATACCAATTGCGCTGTGGTCGCGTAGAAGATCCACGTTAACAACACGGCGGTTACGGCTACTCGTAGCGGAGCGACCCAGGAGCGGATGTTCTGCCACGGATCGCGCGGGACGTCTTTGCTTGCTGGACCTTCGCCTGTTGATGGAATCGACGGCGGCGCCAGAATCGAGAGTTGATCGACAGCAAGTGGAGCTGGCTCAGTAGGAAGTGCGATTGGGCGTCCGAGTAGCAGCTGTTTCCATTTGGTCGGGAAAAACTGCATGAGGAAGCTGTCGTCGAGCAAGAGGAACGCAAGGATGAGAACGAGATAATTCAGAAAGGTGTAATTGGCCGTAAGAATGATGCCGATCTGCCAGGGTGTTACAACGAAGAAGAGTGCGATTCGAAACGAGCGCGGCAGAAAGGCTGCCCAAATCAAAACCAGTTCGAGCGCCAGTGTGAAGAATGTTGTTGCGGTGTGAAACCAGTGCGGAAAATGCTGTACGTACCAGCCGATCCAAGTTGGCAGCGGCCCGTTTTGATAATACTCGTCTAACGCTGTGAAGTTGCGCCACTCGGGATCGCCGCCCGCAATTTTCGCAACGCCGGATTCGAAGTAGATGCGGAACCATTCCCAAAGAAGCAAGTAGAGCGCAGCGCGGACGGGAGGCTGCGTTTCTCCAAAACCCGGACGAAAACCGCCCGGCGCGAGAAAGAGCGAGAGGAATCCGGCTTCGAGCAGCATTCCATCGGACTGGTATCCGGAGAAATCTCCCGCGGCGCTTACGAAGGAAAGAAAACAAACAAAGCAAATGGCGAGCATACCGCGTGGCCGAATATTTATGACAAGCAGAACCGCGGCTGCCATGCCCACCCAGCAAAGCCCCGTCAGCATGTGTGAGCCACTTGAAAACCACAAAACGCTTGGCACATACCAATACCGGGCGTGGCCAACTTGTTCCGCTACACTTTTCAGATACTCGCTCGCGGGGAGAATTCCTTGGGGACCGATGAGACCGCGAATCTGAAAAACGAGTGAGAAAAAAGCAGAGAAATAAATTGCGCCGAGCGCACGCAGGAAAATCCAGCGGGACAGGAAGCGGTCCGAGGGGCCGTCCCGCGAATCAAAAAGCCAGCGAACGACGGACGAAGAAGTCCATTCCATAGACGCGGACATTATACCGGGGTGGCCACGCTGGTAAATCGTGTCGAGTCCAGTATCTATTGCTGGCGCTTTTCTTTCGGAATGGAAGACTGGTCGACATGCAAAGCACAGGTGCCGTCCGCGCAAAGTTCGCGATTCCAGCGATAGCGATTGCGAGCGACCCAAGCGTAGAAATGTTGCGCGATAAAGTGAATCCCCGGCACGAGCAACAGCCACGCGGCCAGCTTCCAACCGGGCAACGCCAGCCCAATGCGCGCCCAGGCGTCAGCTCCAGAATAGACGCGGCCGCGTGGGTCGACCGCTTGCATCAAGCGCATGGCTTCGTCGAAATTTACTTGAGGAAAGCGCGCGATGACGCTCGCGTCGTGGAGATTGAGCAATTCGATGCGGGCGCCCGGATCCATGCGCCGCACGCGGGCCACGCTGGCGCGGCACAGGTTGCAGGCTCCATCGTAAAGCACGGTAAGCTCGGCCACGATTCTCCTTGCAGGCGCGCTGCGGCCATCGAATTCCAGAGCGGCATACCTAGCCCAACCGGCAACTACAGGCGACGGCCGTAAGTTTTATTCTAGCAAGCAATCGCGTAGGGACTATGGCTCGCCTTTCCGAGTGAAAGCCAACCTGGCGTAAGAGTCTTAACTCCGAGAAACAGCTTGCACTTCTCCGTTGCGGCTGCTCTCACCGCGTGTTAGCCTTGGCGAACAAAAGGCGAATTACAGAAGGAGCGTCTCATGTCCCATTCCCTCGCCGTTCGGGCAGCGGCGTCTGGCTCGCTCGAGCCGACGGCTGGTTCATCGCTGACTCGCGTGCGTGAGGTGCTCGACACCTTGGCAATGCGCGACATCAATGGCGATGTGCTCACGGCGGTGCGCTACTTTCCCGCCCGCGAGGCGCAGTGGGCTGAGTTTCCCGTCTGGGTTCACGCGGATCTCGTCGCTGCTTACGCCGCCAAAGGTATTCGCCGGCTTTACACGCATCAGGCCATTGCTGCCGAAGCTGTCCACGCAGATAAGAACGTGGTCGTGGTCACTCCAACCGCCTCCGGAAAAACTCTTTGCTATAACTTGCCAATACTGAATTCGATTCTGGAAAATTCGGACACGCGCGCGCTCTATCTCTTCCCCACCAAGGCTTTGGCGCAGGATCAGTTGACGGAGCTTCACGACCTCAACCAGCGCCTGGACGACCGCTTTGGTGTTTTCACTTATGACGGCGACACGCCCGCCGATGCTCGCCGGGCCATCCGCGAGAAGGGCCATGTGGTGCTCACTAATCCCGACATGCTGCATACGGGGATTCTGCCGCACCACACGCGCTGGACGCGCCTTTTCGAAAATCTTCGTTACATTGTGATCGACGAGCTTCATACCTACCGCGGAGTTTTTGGAAGCCACCTTTGCAATGTGCTGCGGCGACTGCGCCGCATTGCTAACTTTTATGGCAGCGATCCACAGTTCATCTGTTGCTCGGCTACTATTGCGAATCCCGGCGAACTAGCTACCCGGCTGCTTGAAAAAGAAGTGGAGGTACTCGACGCGAATGGCGCGCCTGCGGGCGAAAAAACCTTCGTTTTCTACAATCCACCAGTTGTCAACCGGGCCCTTGGGATTCGCCGGAGCTACATCAATGAGACCTCGCGGGTGGCGCAGGAGTTTTTGAAGCGAGACCTACAAACGATGGTCTTTGCAAATTCGCGTCTGCAGACGGAGATTCTGCTGACCTATCTGCAGCAGGCCAATCCACAGCCACCCGGCAAACAGGATACCATCCGCGGATATCGCGGCGGTTATCTGCCGAATGAGCGCCGCGAAATCGAGCGCGGCTTGCGCGACGGCCGCATCCGCGGCGTTGTGAGCACGAGTGCTCTGGAACTCGGAATCGACGTGGGTTCGCTCGACACCGTGGTGATGGCTGGCTATCCTGGCTCGATCGCGGGGACCTGGCAGCGTGCGGGGCGGGCCGGACGCCGCAGTGGAAGTTCCTGTGCCGTGATGGTGGCCTCTTCTTCGCCGCTCGACCAGTTCATCGTCCGTCATCCGGACTATTTTTTCGGGAATACGCCGGAGCATGCTTTCATTCAGCCCGATAATCTCGAAATCCTGATCAACCACTTGAAATGTGCCGCGTTCGAATTGCCGATCGCGCCGGGCGAATGCTTCGGCGAAGTCGATGTTCCAGACCTTTGTGCGCGGCTGGCCGAAGCCGGCTATCTGCACCTCGCGGGAGATCATTTTCATTGGACGCACGAAGCGTATCCCGCCGACACGATCAGCCTCCGCTCGATCAGCAGCGACAATTTCATAATTATCGATGTCACTGGCGCTCCAAACGTCATCGGAGAAGTGGATTTCCCCAGTGCGCTGATATTCCTGCACGAAAAAGCGATCTACATTCATGGCGGGCAGCAGTACCACGTCGAGCATCTCGATTTCAAAGAGCGCAAGGCTTATGTCAAACAGGTGGACGTCGACTACTACACCGACGCCGTACGGTACACGCAAGTCCGTGTTCTCGAAGCAACTCAGACGTTTGACGCCTCTGCTATCACTACCTCCGCGAACTCGCATACCCACGGCGATGTTCTTGTTCGCTCGCAAGTGGTCGGTTTCAAGAAAGTAAAATTCTTCACCAACGAAAACATCGGCGACGGCAAGCTCGAGCTTCCCGAAAACGAAATGCACACAACGTCGTACTGGATCACGCTGGAGAGGCCGCTGCTCGAGTCGCTTCCGTACAGCGTGAGTGAGCGGCAGAGCGGCATGTTTGGACTGCTCCACGCGCTGGCGTCCGTTGCTACACTTCTGCTCATGTGCGACGGACGCGATCTTGGCACGGCCATTGGCGAGCGGCCGCCCACGCCTGATTCCGGCAGCGAGCTTGTAGGGGCGCGGCATGCTGCGCCCCTACACGGCACTGTGGATGATTTCACGCCCGCGAGGCTTAGAGACGCGTCCGCTTCAAACTTCAAAGAATTCTTCGAGCCAAATCTTTATCTCTACGATGCCTATCCCGGCGGGATCGGCTTTTCCGAACCGCTTTACCGCGCACACGAGCTTCTCATCAACAAAACGCGCGAATTGATCGCCGCGTGCACCTGCGACGAAGGCTGCCCGTCCTGTGTCGGCCCTGCGGGCGACCTTGCCCCACGCGCCAAAGAAGCTGCTCTCGCCATTCTCGACAGGTTGTGTGGCTAGGGATGACTTCTTCCGCCGACAAATTCTCCCGCCTCGCCGCATTGCGCCCCGCGCGCATTGCACCGTCGCGTCCAGCCGATCTTCGCGCGCCCGATCAGGAAGATGCCATTGCTCGTCTTATCGGCGCGGGTGTGGCTAGAAACCATTTTGGCGAACACCTCGTCCTTCGCAACTGGTTCTCCACGCCCGAATTCTCCGAGCCGTCCCTTGTGGCTCTCGAACTTCTCTCCCGCACTCGTGACGCCGAGCTATCTCGCCGTACGCACGCCGCTCTGGAAGATCCATCCAAGTGGCTCTTTCTCGACACAGAAACTACCGGTCTGGCCGGCGGCACGGGAACGTATGCCTTTCTCATCGGACTCGCCTGGTGGGACGCCGGCGCGCTTCAGGTCGAACAACTCTTCATGCGCGACTTTACGGAAGAGTATTCGCTGCTTCACGAACTCGCCGCGCGCGTCGCGGAACGTCCGGTTCTCGTCACTTTCAACGGCAAGACTTTCGACTGGCCGCTCCTCGATAGCCGTTTCACCATGACGCGTTCTATCCCCACACCGCGCTTGGCCGCGCATCTCGATTTGTTACATCCCGCGCGCGCTCTTTGGAAACTTCGTCTCGGGTCTGTGCGTCTTGTCGAGCTGGAACGGCACGTTCTGGATGCGCCTCGCCTCGGGTGGCATCGCGAAAAAGACGTCGCTACGTCGCTTATTCCACAGTATTACTTTGACTATCTTCGCGGAGGGCCCGCGGATCCCCTTGTAGGCGTTTTGCGACACAACCAGATGGATTTGCGCGGCCTGGCCGCCCTTTTTGGCAAGATCAATACACTTCTCGCCTCTCAAAAAGCAGAGCGCGATGGAGTAGACAGCCTCGATCTCTTCGGTCTCTCGCGTTTTTTCGAACGCCGCGGCGATTCCGATCGGGCCCACGTCGCTTGTTCGCAGGCGCTCGATCTCGGCCTTCCCGCGGAATTCCGCCCGCGCGCCTGCCGCGAGCTTGCTCTGCTCGCCAAACGCCGGGGCGACCACGCCGCCGCAGCCGCACTCTGGCTTGAACTCGTCGCCGATCCACAGGATGGAATGCTGGCTTGTGAACAGCTGGCCATCCATTACGAACGCCGTGCCAAGGATCACACTCGCGCGACGGAATTTGCCCGCCTGGGCCTGGCCAAGCTCCGGCACATGCATGCGCACACCCGCGATCCTTACGCAGCAGCCCGCGTAGCGCGCCTCGCTGAAAAATTGATAATTCGAATTAACCGCTTGGAGGGTAAAAGCAAAAGGAAATCTGCGAATCGTGCGGCAGCAAGTTTGTCTCTTTTAAACTCCTCCGCCAAATAGATTTCAGCGAGCGGCGGCTGTCGCCTTGGGAACCTCCGGCGCTGCAGGCCAGCCAATCATCCCATTGATGCCGTCAAATACAGCGCGGTTCGTACCTTCCACGGAAATGCACTCCGTTCCCACGCAGCGCAAGAACACTCCGCCATCCGCCGTATTGAAGGAAAGGAAATTCGACAGGCGCGATTCGTTCTCGCGGGCATCATGTTTTTTCTCAAGCGCCTCCGAATACTGCCCAAAGAATTGCGCAGCATGTTCTTCACTGTCCAGGTGCAGACGCGCAACCAATACCAGCCGTTTGGTTTGTTTCTGCTCGTAGAGCGCGTAGCGATCCCCATCCCACGCCGCGGCAAGTGGCTTGGCTATCTTCTCGCCCAGAAACTGCTTCAGTATTTCCATCCACCCAAACTCGCCCATGACGTTTTCATCCATTTTCGTCCAGTCCGGGCCAAGCAACTTTTGGAAAGAAGGTATCGCGACCGCAGCAGGAGTTTTCCCCGATTTGTAAAGAGCCGGATGCATGATCTGCTGTGTGGAAATGGGGGGCTTCGCAAAAACTGCCGACAACCCATTCCACCCCGTCGATTTTAAGATCGCGGTGGAAAACGTTAGTCCTCCAAAATAGGGAAAGATCATGCCGTCCTTCAGAAACTGCGGCGCTTCCTGTAGCTTGGGCGATTTGGACATATCGCCGGCAAACAGCGAGGGATCGATCGCTGGCAAATCCTCGACCGAGTGTCCCGTTCCTTTCAGCAGGAAATCAATCATGGCGGCCATGGCGCTGCCTTCGAGTACTGATTCGCGCGCTAGTTCGGCGTCGTCATTCGCCCGCGCCGCTTTCACCCACACCTCGATCTGAAAGTGCTGATCTTGCAGAGCGTGGGTCAACTCATGGGCCATGACCATGCGCTGGTCATCGATCGGAATCCAATCAGCAATATAGAATTCGCGCGCTTTCGGATCGTAGAGACCCGCGATCTGTTCGGTGAGCAAATCAACCATAAAATCATCCAGAGCAAATCCCTTGGGGATCAGTCCAAAAGCCTCGGCGCTTCGTGCCTCTGCATAACGCTCTGTCGGGTTTTTCTCATCATCCATCTCCCGGAGGACATAGGCGCGTATCTCATCTCGCGACCGCAAGGTCTTCTTCACCGGCGTGAGCAGCCTAAGCCCAGTGATCTGGCTCACTTGCTGCAGCACTTCATCGGCGGTCGCTGCAAACTCCACGCTGTTTACTGCCGGCTGAGCCGCCGCAGGGGAAGCCGTCGTTGTTTGTTGCGCGCGGAGCGTGCCGCCGCCAACAAAGCACAAAGCCGTCATTAGGAGCGCACAGAGGCGGTTAACAACCCTTTTGATCAATAGGGGCATAATCTTTGCAGAATAACAGATAAGCGTTGGGGACGACCGCATCCTCAGACACTCGATGACGCCTTATAGGAAACGCGCTTCATCCTCAATCTTAGGCCAGGTTCGGCCGGCATTTTAGCTCCTCTAGGATTCGCAGGAGCCGTTCATTGGGTGCAAGCGTCTAAAACGAATAAAGATAGCCGCGCGGCGGGACCTTAGAGTTTTGACAGGCAACGTTATTGCTGGCTCTGATAAAAGTTTTCCAATGAAATTCACAGCCTACCGTTCTGAATCCTTAACAGAATGGTAATTCTGTTATACTCTGCAAACTGAATCACAGCTCTTTCCCGAGGAAAACATGCTCCCCGGACTTCGTCTGCGGCAATCCCGTGAACGACTTGGATTAACCTATCGCGATGTCGAACGTGCCAGTTTTGAATTAGCAGCGCGCCGTGGCCGTCCTGAGTTGATTCTTCATATCAGCCGTCTGGCGGATATTGAGAATCGAGGCGTTGTCCCGGGCCTGCACAAGCTTTATACGCTCGCGGTTGTCTACCACTTGAATCCGCTCGAGATATTCCGCTGGTACGACGTTCCTATCGAGGATTGTTTTCCTGACGGTGGCGCCTTTCACGCCCCGCTCACGCATCTTGCCGCTCCTCCCGTCTCGCTCAAGACACCGTTGCGGTTCGATCCGGCCTTCGATCCAAAACGAACGGAACTACTCTCCCGCATGATCGAAAAGTGGGGCAGTCTCGAAGGTGTGCTTACCAATGCCAATGCCCGCCACCGTTATGGTTACATCGGTCTCTCGGACCGGCGCATGGTGCCCCTGCTTCGCCCGGGCAGCGTTGTTCTTGTGGATGTGACTGTTAGCCGTATTCAGGACGACGATTGGGCCAATGAATATGACCGTCCCATGTATTTTGTGGAGCTGCGCGACGGTTACCGCTGTGGATGGTTCCACCAGGACGGCACGCGCCTGCTCATGCAACCCCATCCGCTATCCCGCTGTGTGCCGGAGGTTTGGAGGCTACCGGAAGAAGCCGAAGTGGTCGGCCGTGTGGTGGGCGTCGTTACTAGGCTGAATGAACCCTGGAGCATTCTTCCTGAAGAAGCTCCAGCAATGCGCGGAGATTCGAACAGAAAAGCTCCTTGAGATAGCCGGGAGCGCGCTCCGGCATCAAAACGCGGTAAGCCTCCAGACGGCGCCAATGAGCCAGTGTCGAGCTTAGCCCACCCGGCATTCGCTCCAGACATTCCTTTAAATCCGCTTCCTGCTTCGCCAGCGGAGTTTCCAGAACTCGCTCGAAGATCTGCTCATGGCACAATTCCAGGGCTTGTTGCACCGCCTCGTCCGGATACAACGCCGCAAGCCCGGCGTGCTCGTATTTCCCGCTTGAGAGATCGCGCAACGAGGCCATATAGGTAAGCCTGCCGAATTCCCCTGGAATTCCCGCCAGAGTGGTCAGGGTGAAATCCTGAATGATGCGCCGGTTCTGCTGGAGTTGCGTAATCGTTTTCATCCAGTGCTCCGTTCCGCAGACGGAACGTTTTAAACCATTACCCTCGGTAATTCCCATTCTTCTTCATGGTTGCACGCAGGAGGCTTTCAGCCATGATGAAAAACATTTCGATTCGCCTGTCATTGCTTGCCTTAGCGGTTTTGATCGTACTCCCTGTTAATAGCTCGGTCAAACAGTTCTCCAGTAACCCGCAGGCTGGAGTTTCTGTTGCTATTCTAAGCGGATCCCCCCTCCAGACTCCCACGCCGCCCGGCTCAAGTGTCATCGGCCGAAGTGGTTCACCTCTTCCAACTCCTACTCCACCTCCACCTGGCCTCAGCCTAGTCGACGTGAGTGGCTCACCTCTCCCAACGCCCACGCCGCCGGGCTTTAGCCTCTTCGCCACGAGTGGTTCACCTCTTCCAACTCCTACTCCACCTCCACCTGGCCTTGGCGTGCTAACTGTTGAGGCCTAACCTCTTCGCCGATGAACTCTCCTGCGGCGGATGGATGAACGCCGAGAAGCTATAGGGCTCCGCAACTCGCCTTTGTTGCAAAAGGGAGAGTTGCGGAGTTTCATTTCTAAGAAACTTCTAATACGAGCTTTACGCCGTTCCCGTGTGGGACCCACCCTTTGGCTGTCCCAGTTCCGACTATCCATTTCTTTGGAGGTAACTTGATTGTTTACCGGCCAGTCAAGACATGCTAGCATCTAACGGCTATGGGCATCTTTCCGCTCCCCGTACTATGGTTGTGGGCCTGCAGCGTCCTCGCACAACTGCTCGTGCTGACCCTTCTTTTCTTGAAGGGGAATTTCAGGAAATTGCCATATTTTACTGCCTACGTCACACTGAATATTTGCCAGGCTGGTTTCCTCGTATTTGTTTATACGCATGTGTGGAGTGATCCCGACACTCCTAAAACCCTCGCGTGGACGTCGGAGTGCGTCACTCTGATCGTACAGGCGCTGGCCACAACCGAAATTCTTGAGATTACGCTTAGGCCGTACCAGGGCATTTGGGGGCTTGGATGGCGCGCGCTGACAGTCACGTCGGGGATCGTCGTCCTACTCGTCGCGCTGGCAGCTCGCAGCTATTGGGCTTTGGCTCGCTGGTTCGAACTCGATCGCGGCTATCACATCACTTTTGCTTCGGCTCTCATTGCCTGCCTGCTCCTTGTTCGTTACTACTCTATTCCCGTCCCGTCCGCCTACAAATTGCTACTCGGCGGATTTTGTTTTTATTCCTGCACCGAAATTATGGTCAATACGCTGCTTCAAGCCTATTTCCAAAATGATTTTTTCCGCCACGCGGCGGCGTGGCAACTTTCGACCATGTCTTCATTTGTAGTCGCACTAATCGTTTGGGCGGCCGCCCTCCGGAAGCCCTTGCCCGTCGAAGACCGTCGACTTGCTTCTACCTCGGACGCCGATTATCAGCGGCTTTCCCCAGAGATTAATAAGGACTTGCGCCGGCTCAATGAAAAGCTCCTCCGACTCTGGAAACTGGAGGCGCGTGAACAGTGAATTCCACTCTTTTACTCCTGATGGCGTTCGCAGTTCTCATGCTGCTTCTGCTTGTATGGGTCCTGCGTGATCCTCGGAAGCACGCAAAACCCGATGGAAATCTCGACTCCACCGATGAATTGTGCCAGCGTCATGTAAGCTATTTCCCGCAGGTACGGCAGGCCCTGGCCGCGGAAGACTTCGTCTTTCTTTCCTCGCGAGGATCACCTCAGCTCGCCCGCAGAATGCGCACGGAGCGCCGAAAGATTGCGTTGGCCTATCTGTCCTGCCTTCGCGGAGATTTCCTGAAGTTATGGCGGCTGGCCAGGGTCATTGCTTCGATGTCGCCGCAAGTAGGCGTCGCGCAAGAACTTGCGCGGCTCCGCTTGGGTATGGCTTTTTCGTTGCGCTATGAAATGATCCGCATCGAGTTCCTATTCGGATTCGCGCCTCTTCCCGAACTTGGGTCTCTGAGCGACGTGGTTAGCAGGCTGTCGATCCGGTTGGAAACCGCCATGAACAACCTTGGAGAGCGTGCGGCCCTGGCGGCTAAACTGGCATCATCGCTGGACGACGGGCGCGGTCTGGACACTCGCTAACGCCCCGTCCACCGCGGCTAACAACTCCGCTGCTTTGAACGGTTTTTGTAGAATGCAGTTCCCATTCCGCGGCGTTTCGTCTGGAGGACGCCCGAGCGGAGCGACTCCGCGCATCCACAGACAACGTTTCGCCATGCCTGGCTTTCGTGCCATGATCCAGTCATGAAGTATGTTGCGTCCGGCAGTGCCGGAAAGGTCAAGATCGGCCACAATTAAATCGAACTGTCGATTCTCGAGGAGGGCCATCGCATCAGCGGCGGTCTTTGCCGTCTCTACTTCATGCTCTCGCTCGAGCAAAATGGCTCTAACAGCTTCCAGCACGGAGTCATCCTGATCTATCAACAGGATGCGGCCTTCCCTCACCTGTTCGATCGTCTGGTCAGCTTCGGGAACCTTCACCGGCCGTATCGGCTGATATGGCACCTCAATCGTAAAGGACGCGCCGCGCGGAGGATCATTGCGAACCCTGATCGATCCACCGTGTTCCGTGATGATTCCATAACAGATGCTGAGACCCAGTCCGGTGCCTTTGCCAACAGGCTTCGTCGTGTAAAAGGGGTCAAAGACCCTCGAGGCATCTTTTACGCCCGGTCCGCTATCCGTAAATTCGATGAAGAGCCGGTCTCCGTTGGCACCCGTCCGCACCCAGAGATCTCCTTCATTGGTGTGTTCCAGCATGGCGTCCACGGCATTGTTGACCATGTTCAGGAATACCTGCTGCAGTTGGTGAGGATCCGCAGAGGTATAAGGCAGGTCCGGAGAAAGTTCCAGATGCACGCGAATGTGATTCATCCGCAAATCGTAGTCGCGCAGCGCCAGCGTCTCTTCCAGAATCAGATTCAGCTGCACCGGCACACGTTCAGGTTTGTGCTGCCGCGCGAAGCTCAGCAGATTCTGTACGATGCGGTGGGTGCGCTGGGCCTGTTTGTAGAGTTTTTCAGAATATTCGATTCCTTGCGGGCCCATTTGGCCGCTGGAGGTGAGCAATTGGCTGTAGCCGAGGATGGCCGTAAGCGGGTTGTTCAGCTCGTGCGCCACGCCGGAAATCAATTGCCCCACGGCAGCCATCTTCTCGCTGTGCAGGAGCTGCTCCTGCGTGCGGCGCAAGTTGTCGTACGCTTGCCGTGCCTCCTCGTAGAGCGTGGTGCGTTCGATGGCGCTGGAGAGCTGACTGCCCACCGCGATCAGCAGGTTGACGTCGGCTGGGGAGAATTCCTTCGGCGTGCGGCTCCCAACCGTCAGACCGCCGATGACGCGGTCCTTCGACCAAAGCACCACGATATACGCGGAGAGAAGCTCTTCCTTCCTCTGCGCTTCGCGAAAGATAGCGGGCAGCGGAAGGCCCTGCACCGAAAGAAACGTCGCGTGCACGGCCTTAATGTGCTGGAGCAACTCCGGCTTCAGCGTGACCGGCGGGAAATTCCTGGCGTACTCGGAGCGGTGCCCCACCGCCGCCACGCGCCGGATCTTTGTCCCCTCCTCGTCAAACAGGTATAGCGCGCAGGCATCCAGACTGAACAGCTCCGCCATCTGCCGCAGTGTTCGATGCAGCGAATCGCTCAAGTCCATCGACTCCATGAGCGTCTGTCCGATCGAGTTCAAGACCAGCAGCTCCCGGTTGCGCCGCCGAATTTCTTGCTCTGCCCTCTTTCTTTCGGTGATATCCAGCAGAAAGCCCTGATAGGCCGTAACATTCCCAGCAGTGTCTTTGACCGCGATGGACGACTCAAGCACCGTACGAATTTCGCCGTCTTTGCGCCTCATCTCGAATTCGAAGTCCGCCACCGTGCCGTGTTCCTGAAGCAGCTTCTTCAGTCGGTCGCGGTCGACCGGATTCGCGTACATCGCGCCCGGAATATCGGCTCCTAACAACTCCTCGCGCGTCTCAAATCCCGTCATGCGCATCATGGCTTCGTTGAAATCCAGGAATCGTCCCTGCGGGGTTGAAATAAAAACGCCTTCCTGCACGCTGGAAACGAGCGTCCGGTATTTTTCTTCCGCGCGCTTTCTTTCCGTGATGTCTTTCAGCACGTGCACTGTTCCAAGCATATTTCCCGCCGGATCAGTGAACGTGGAATTCGACGCGAGAAAATAGCCTTGCAGCCACGGGTCGGTATCATCTCCTTCTCCCGCGACACCCTCGCAATAGGGGCACACTTCGTAAGACAAATTCTTCCGCGCGAGCAAGTCCGTCACCCCGCGCCCAACCAGTGCCTGCGAATCCCTCCCCAGCAGATGCCCCAAACGCAAGTTACAGCGCAGAATCCGTCCCTGCCGATCGTGCACCAGAATCGGGTCCCCAATCGAATCGAACGTGTATGCCCACTGCTGCTGTACGGTAGCCACTTGCTCGAATAGCCGCACATTTTGCAGCGTCAATCCCAGCAAGTTGCTGATATTCAGCAGGTACGAAATTTCGTCTGCTTGAAACTGTTCGTCTCGGGTCGAACCGATTGCGATAATCCCGAGCGGCCCATCTTTCCCCGGAAGCGCCATCGTGATGATATTTCCGATGCCGCTTTCCGCCATTCTCTGGCGTACACTCTGATCCGGTTCATCTTCTAGACGCAGGAACTCGCACTCTTTGTGTAAGACCTGCTGGGACCAGGGTGCTTTGGCGGCCAATTTTCCGTGCTTTTTCAGGTAATTCGCATCAAAACCCACCGAAGCGTGCACCACCAGCTGGGCCTTGTCTCCCTCGCCCTCCAACAGCCGCACAAGTCCGTGAGTCGCTCCCAGACTCTCGACCAAATGAGCCAGCACCCGGTCCAGCACCTCCTGCACAGACAGCGTCTGCGTGCTGGCGGTCGTCAACAGCGTGAGCCGGCGCAGTTTCTCGTTCAGTTCCACCGTGCGCGACCGGGCGCCTTCCAATACCACGACCACCATGGCGATTCCCAGAGCCACGCCCAACAAATGATCAAACGCCACTCGCAACAGAAAATACGGATGCTGCGGCCACAACGGACGATCCATTCCATGCAGGCCGGTCAGTAAAAACACGCCCTCGAGCAATCGCACCCCGTGCCCACGCTTCAACAACGGCGATCTCCACAGCACCATCCCTGTCCACAGGCACACCGCGCTTGCCAGCAGCGCCGTTCCCCATGAGACGCTTGCATAGTCCTGCGCCACACTGCGCTGAAAATAATAAACTCCGAATAACACCACTCCCGCAAGCGGCAAGATGGGCCAGCTTCGCTTTCCCGGACCAGTCGTAAATTGCACCACGGCGGCGGAGAACAGCAGCATTGCCACGACTCTTCCCATTACTACCGCCAGCCACAATTGCGGCAAATTGCGGCTCAGCATCGCTACTTCGCAGAGCGAGGCGAGGGTGAACACAATCCACCCGCCAACCCACACCCGGAAATACCGATTGATATGATCGCGCTGAAAAATAAAGAAGAGGACCAGCAGAATGATGAACGCCGTCGCTTCGAAGAAAGCGATGCCGAGCAGGCCTTGGTTCACCAACACGATGCGCTGCCTCCCGGTCTGAAGGGCCCTCGCCGCGAGACAAAGCTTTTGCTTTTCTCGCGGGGGACGCCACAGGGCCCTCTCTGAAGGTTCCTTTGACGCTAACATGCTATTTTCTTAATGGGCAAGGCCACCGCAATCGCGCTGTGCTGTCCCGTATAATGGCATCGGGGGCAAACACTCGTGGAGCTAGAACAGATACTGGTCGTCGACGATGAAGAGGCGATTCGAGAGGTCGTTTCCACCATGCTCGAATCGAAAGGTTATCGCTGCACGGCCGTGAGCAATGGCCGCGCTGCCCAGGAACAAGTTAAAAAGTCCACACCGGATCTCGTCTTAAGCGACATGATCATGCCCGAAATGGACGGCATCAAGCTGCTCGATTGGCTTCGCGAATACGACCCCGAAGTCCCGGTTATTATGGTCACCGCTATCCACGATATCTCCACGGCTCTAGAAGCCATTCGCCGCGGCGCCTACGACTACATCCTGAAACCTTTCGAGAAAGACCAGCTCTTCCTCGGCGTCGGTCGTGCTCTACAGCATCGCCGCCTCGTCGCTGAAAACCGCAGCTACCAGCTCCAGCTCGAACAGCAGGTCGAGGAGCGCACTGCCCAGCTCACTGGCGCGATAGCTCAGCTAGAACAATCCTACGACGACACTCTCGAAGCCCTAGGCAGCGCCCTCGACTTGAAAGATGCCGAGACCGAAGGCCATTGCCAGCGCGTCACGGCTTTCACCATTTCCATCGCCAAAGCCATGCCTGTTCCTAATCAATACCTGGCCATTCTCGCTCGCGCCGCTTTCCTCCACGACATCGGCAAAATGGCCATCCCCGATGGCATTCTTCGCAAACCCGGCCCTCTCACCGACGACGAAAAGCAGATCATGCGCAAGCATTGCCAAATCGGCTACGACATGCTTATCCGCATCCCGTTCCTTCGTGATGCCGCCGAAATCGTTCTCGCTCACCAGGAGTTCTTCGACGGCACCGGCTATCCGCGGGGCCTCAAAGGCGACCAAATACCTCTCGGCGCCCGCATTTTCACCATCGCGGATTCTCTCGACGCCATGATCAGCGACCGTCCTTACCGCCGCGCTCTCCCCATGTCCCACGCGCGCGAAGAAATCCGGCGCTGCTCTGGCACCCAATTCGACCCCAAAGTCGTCGATGTCTTCTCCACCATTCCTGAAGGGCATTGGGTTGAGCTACGCGAGCACCTCGGCTCACCGTTTCGCCTTGCCCACCTTAAGAATCTGTAGACTTTGGCAATCGCAGCAGGAGTTAAATCGAGAAGTTTAAGATCGGGCGGCCCATTCAGATGCTCCAAAGTCGGCGCCAATTGGGGGGGACTGCCTTGATCAGTTTGAGGTTTTCTTTTCGCTTGGGTTATCGGCAGCTACCTTGTCTTTGGGAACATCCCCGATCTTCTGTTTGTCATCGATGGAAAAGAGCAGGTAGTCTGTGAAACTGTGACGCCGGTGAAACCGGTGTCCGCGCAAGACTGCATAATAGTCCGCACTGGCCGGCAACCAGAGTTCTTCATTTCGACTCTTGAATTTGACTGGACCGTATTCCATCACTAGGTGTTCAGCATTGAGTCGCAGTTCCGGATGAGCTTCGCGCAGGTCGGTCTCCAGACGCACGATCTGAAAGGTGTTGGCGTCAATCCAAGCGCGCCCCTTAAGCGCAATTGGAAACACATGGCCGCCCATTCGGTAGCGCCGGATGCGGCTTTCTGTGTTTTCTCGCTGCGCGAAATAAACCTGCCACGCGAAGTTACCGTGAGTTCGACTCAGACCTTCACACTTCATATCGAAGTCGGAGATAAGAATCGGATGAAAAATCAGAACGATGGAGGGCAAGCCGACGCTGGCCATCTGGTTTGGAAACATTTCCGTGCCAGTGCTGCCGTTACGATACTCCTGAACGTCAATCGACTGGCCGTATTTGTTCTTGATTTCTCGAACCGAGGCCACGTAGTTGAAGGACAAATCCTCAATCCGATCCGCGTATCCGGCCGTGTTTACGTCTTCATGGTGCAAGACCTCTGTGGCCGTATATCGATCGATAACTGCCGGAAGCTCCTGTACACGCGTTGAGGCGTTTTTGAGAATATCCTCCGCCGAGCACGCGACCCCAGGCTCCACTGGAGGAACGGCATCATCCACGTTGGGAGGAAGCCAATGGAGTGCCGCCGCAGTCAGAGGAAGGTCAGGAACGTCGCTGGCGAGCGCCCCGGTTTCGTAAGAGGTTGTCACGCCGCCGACCGTGGCCCCGGCAGGAGCACCCGGGGCATCTTTTAAGCGCGCAATGAGCTTTACGACGGCCTGCGCCTGCGCCTCCGGTGGTTTCCCCGCCAGATAATCTTTGAGTGCTGCGATGGCCTGTTCATTCTGATGCTCCGCCGCGAGTGCCTGGCCCAGGATCAGCAATGAGGAGTTGGCCTGTCCCTTATCAAGTTCCACAGCGCGTTGCGCGTGAGTGACAGCCTCAGTGTAGGAATTTTGCCGCAACAGGGCGTTGGCCAGTAGGCTGTGGGCGCGCCAGGAATTTGGCGCTACCTCGACGGCTTTGTCCAGATACCTCCGCGCCTCTTCTGCGTTATTCTGGCGGAGATAGGATTCGCCGCAAGCGAGGAGCGAAGAAACATGACCGGGGCTGAGTTGAATCGCCTGATCCCAATATTTTCGCGCCTCTGATACGTCGCCTTTCTTTTCGTAGGTCTCGCCCAGCAAATAGACGATATCCGGATGCGTCGGCGCAAGTTGATGGGCCGTCTCCAGATATTTGATGGCCTCATCAAGTTTGTTGCTCTGATAATTCTCGACACCCTTGGCGAGTTCCTTCTGAGCTTTAGGCGATAGCACAACACCCGCCGGGGCAACATAACTTAGTCCATTTGAGATATCCGGTTTGAGTGTCACAACTACGACTTGTTGCGGCCGTGCGCTTGAAACCTCCGCTTGTACTCGTGCCTTTTGGTATCCAAATGCCTCAACTTCAATTACATACGCTCCCGCGCCTATTTGAAAAACCGTCTGGGCTCCGAACGTTGTTTGCGACCGGATCATCTGTCCCATAGCGTTGGAGAGATTTACGATCGCCATGCTGCTCAGCTTTGACCCATCTGCTCCACGAACTTGCACGGAGATAGTTGTCGTATTTATGTTCTGTACGCCTGTGAATCCCCCGAGACCTCCCGGACCCTGTTGTGCAAGAGCACATGTCGGCAGCAGAAGAGGGAACAAAAGCCACAGCTCGCGCAGAGAAACAAACGGGCGACGACGGTTCATCCTACCTTCTTGGGCCATAGTCCCTATTAAGGGAGCGGCTAAAAGACCCTGACTGCGTGTGATTCGCGGACACAACTAGCGTGCAAATCGTTTCAAGTCTGGCCCATGGCATAGTCTCTGTCAATCTTTATGCTCCTATCCTGCTCCTGCTGAATCAAAAAAAGGGCGCCTCGTGATAGGCGCCCTTTTTCTTGCAAACTGGTTGAAGGTTAGAAGTAGAACTTCCCAGCTAACTGCACGGTGCGCGGCCCCAATGTGTCGCCGGTGACCTGCCCAAATTGACTCGACCTGATGTTCCCGGACGGTAGGTTGAAGTTGACGTGGTTGAAGGTGTTGAATGATTCAAGTCTCAGCTCAATTCGCATCTGTTCTTTGAGTTGGATATCCTTCATCAACCCTAAGTTGGTGACATTTTGGCCTGGTCCGTGGAAGGAATCTCTGCCGGTGTTGCCAAACGTCCCGGGAGTCGCTCCGACGAACGACGAGGTGCTGAAGTAGAAGTGCTTAGCAGTGGACCGCGGATTCGAAATCACGATCGGAGCCACCTGGCTGGGATTGTCCGGGCACCCGTAGAAGGTGAACTCCCAACAAGTACCAGACGTGAAGTGAGAATCCGATAGGTTAATGGGGAATCCGGTTTGGAAGGTAGTATTGCCCGCAACCCTCCAGCCATTGAACACTCTGCTCAGGGCCCCGTTGGAAGTGAGTGCGTGCGGGACCGGGATCGTGTACGAGTAGCTGGCCACGAACCGTTGGCGACCATCGAACTGCGAGTCGCCCCAATTCAGCGCGTTGATAAATGGGTTTGTGCCACGCGTGCCGAAGGAAGAATTCTCAAAGCTGGAGCCGTCGTCTGTGGAATGGGCATAGGTATAGGATAGCAGGAAGTCCAGTCCATGCGACATCCGCTTGGTCAGGCTGGCCTGCAATGAGTTGTACTTGGAGTCTCCGTCCGTGGCCTGCTGCCCAACAGAGCCGAAGGCCAATATACTGGTTCCAGGTATTGTAGTGGGATACTTGAAATTCTGCGGGAAGCTGAACCCTTGTTGCGCGCGGCTCCCGGTGGAACCGATGCAGGTAGGTTCTGCTGCGCAGGCTCCGGGAAGGGATGGGTTGAGCTCGAAGGCCCGTTCCAGATGACGCCCCTCCGATCCCACGTAACCCACCGACAAAATCATTTGGCCAGGAAGTTCTCGCTGCACCGTCAGGTTATAGTTCACGGCGTATGGAACCGCAAAATTCGGGTCGAGGGTGTTGAGCGACATTGGTTCGTAGAAGCTGAAGTCCACATTGCTGCCCGCCGGGGGCGGAACGAATGGGTACTTGTTCGTGAGAGTGGCGGTCCCGTTAGTTCCAATCGGGCGCCCAGCGATGTCGGTAAAGGGAGCTTGAAAACTCGGACTTCCGCCGACGTCTCCGATGCCTGCGTCAATGAGCTCGAATGGCGGCGCGATGAGATTCTGTAGCGTCAATTCTTCTTCCACCTGGTTGTAATAGATTCCCACGCCCGTGCGGATAGAGAACTTTCCTTGATCGCCTGTCAGCTTGCCGAGAGTCCCGCTCGCGTGGGGCGCCCAGGCAAGACCGAGGCGAGGACCAAAATGGTGGTAGCCAGTATTATATCCGGCCGCTGTACAGCCATTATCTCCGGGAAAGACCAGGCCAGCAGGCGCTGTGGGGAAGATGGCAGACTGTTGGCCCGGTCGGAAGCAGTTGATCGCCCGACCGTTATTGTAGTGGTCCGTAAGCGCACCGTTGATCTGCCAAGCGAGTCCATAATTCATTGTAAAATTGGGTGTGACCTTCCAAGAGTCCTGGGCATAGACGTACTCCTGCTGCGCGCTGGCGTTGATGAAACCTCCGCTGCTTTGACCGTAGCTGTCCGGAATCCCTAGCAGGAAGTCGGCTCCCGCGTTGCTCGTCGTAAACAAGCCACCAGCGCCAAAGGAGAAATCACCGTCATTTTCGAAGTAAAATGGATTGTTTACCTGAAAGCGGCGTCCGTCAAAACCAAACTTAAAGGTGTGTCGTCCCCTGACCCAACTGAAGTTGTCATCTATCTGGTAGGTCTGGTCCTTGCGCGGCTGGGGCCCGTTTGCGCTGAACCCGAGAGTGAAATTGACTTGTCCTGGATTAGCGCCAACCACACTCATTACAGGAAGCCCCGCGCCTGCGGGACTCTGCACGTTAATGTCAAACCCGTAGCTGGAAGGCAGAACGGGCGTTTGCGGCTCGACAGCCTGGAAATTGAATCGTGTGTAGCCTAAACGAAATTCGTTCAAGAGACTCGAGCTGAAGACGTGAGTCCAGGAGGCTGTAAACTGCTTGTAAT
Organism: uncultured Acidobacteriota bacterium; assembly: GCA_963833345.1. GTDB lineage: Bacteria > Acidobacteriota > Terriglobia > Acidiferrales > UBA7541 > Acidiferrum. The sequence goes on from CAWHXI010000002.1 coordinate 2,114,986, forward strand.
GCCGTGAGTCCACTTCGGGGAAGCCCGGTAATGTCGCACCGGTGAAGGGAAGAGTTTCCGAGGTCGGACTGGTCTGGATGAACCCATAGGTCCGGATGGAATCCTTTGAGTTGAACGTCTGGTCCACCTGCCAGAGGTATTGATCCGTGCTTCCCGGCGAGACCGCCGTAAAGTTGTAGGCATTGTTGGCCCCGTTTGGCAATGGCACAAACTGGGTCACCAACTTCTGTGCGATCGGATTAAAATCCTGCGTGGGAATCATGCCAGTGCGGAAGAGGGTCGCATAGCTTGTCGTATTGGCTGCGCATTGAGGGCCGCCGACGGGGCATGGTGACGCGCCGTCACCCCAAAGGGCCATGGGCGCTTTCGTGGTGGATTCCGCGATATATGGCACGCCCGTAACTGGGTCGACGTCTGCGCCTTGGCTGAAGTTCCCGTTCAGCTCGGCCTGCGAATACACCGTCTGCGTGGTCGAAGCTTGAGGTTGGCGGAAACGCGATCCTTGATACGAGAAGAAGCCGAATAAGTGATTTTTCAGGATTGGCCCGCCGATCGTTCCGCCGAACTGGTTCTGATGGAAGACCGCAGGTTCGTGGGTAAAGAAATCAGAGGTATTCAGGAACGTGTCTCGGTAGAACTCAAACCCATCGCCGTGAAAGCTGTTTGTGCCGGACTTAATCGCGGCGTTCATGATCGCGCCGGAGTTGCGGCCATACTCCGGATTGATGGTGTTCGTCACCATGCTGAATTCGGAGATGGCATCCGGGCTCGGAATAATCAGGGGCGTGTTCAGCGGCAAGTCGTTCGAGTCTTGCCCGTTGATCAGGAAGCTGTTCTGCTGCGACTGGCTGCCATTTGTCGAATAGGTTCCGAACCGGTCCGAAGAAGACATAACGCCAGGCTGAAGCTGCTGCAGCTGTGTCCAGTTCCGGCCGTTCAACGGCATGTCAACGATGGTGTCGCCGTTGATGACCGTGCCGAGCTGCGTATTGGTCGTTTCCACTTGGACGTTCGACGCTTCGACGAGAACTTGCTCAGAAATCTGTCCGATCTCCATCTTGATATTCAACTGGTAGACTTGATCGAGAACTAGAGTAATTCCGGTCGCTGTAAAGGTCCGGAAGCCTGGACTTGTCGCCGTAACTCGATACGTTCCGATCGGGAGGTTTAAGAAGACGTAGTTTCCGTCTCCGCTTGTTTCCGCTGTGTACGAGATATTCGTTCCGACGTTTGTGGCAGTAAGCTTGGCACCGGACAGTACGGCTCCCGCCGGATCCGTAATAGTCCCTTGAATCTTTGCATATAGGTTATCAGCTCTAGCTTGCTGAACGCCGAGCGGACTCAAGAACAGAGCCGCGACGAGTGAACACGTGAGCACAAAGGACCAGAATGCGCCGCTCTTCAGGACACGCCTCATATCGTTTAACCCCTTTATAACGTCGACTTAGGTTGGAAACCGCTCTAGAACCGCACCACCGATCAAAAGCCTGTAATGCAAGGCTCTTTCCAATCCGGAACTTATATCACTTATACATTGAATTTACCTAAATCTTTTACTTCTAACGCGGTACTATTACCAGTCATGAACAACCTAGACATCAATATTCCAAATCTTGTAGATACCGGCTCCGTTCTCCGTTTAACTGAATCCATTTCTACGGAACCATCTATATGAATAGATTCTGGAACTATGCACGCGCCTTGCTGATCGACCGTAGCGAACCCTTCGGATGGCTTCCGCAGGCGTTGGTAGGACGAGATTTAGTTCTTTAGGCCGTCTATGGAAGTCTTTATTCCGGGGGGACCCGTAGTTTGCGCCTTGTTTAGAGCGGTCTGACTAAAGGAACTCAGCGAGGGTCAGCCCCCGAGGTCGTGCAAAGATCACAAGAAAGCCAACAGTTGCCTTAAACCATGCGAAAAATTACTCTGGGGCAAAATTAGGCTGACAATCAGGTACCCCTCGGACGAGAAGTCATAGAAGTGGCCAGGATGGACGTAGACTCCTCTCGTAGCCAGTAGTTCAAGAGCAAGCTCTTCGTCAGAGCGGGTTGCGGGCACGCGTATCACAGCATTCCAGCCGCCCTCCACTTTCAATCGGCTGCAAGACCTTTGTGCCGCCAATCGCTTGTCGAGTTCGGATAGGTTCTCGTTCACACGAGCAATCACCTGCTTCTGGAACGCGTGCCGTTGCTCCAGTAACGCAGGTATACCCAGCTGAATTGGAGCGCTCATCGAGAGATAGGTGTCCGCAATCACCTCGAGACGCGCAAGCGCCTCCATTTTCCACGCTTCCGGCCCGCTCACCATCAGCCACGCCGCCTTCATTTGCGGCAATCCGCATATCTTCGATAGTCCGCTCATTGTAAAGGTCAGCGCCCCGGAATTCGCGGCGAATGTTGCGATCTGTTTTTCGTTTAGCGCAAAATCAAGAAACACCTCGTCGGCAATGATCGCCATCCCTCGAGCGGCGCAGATTTCGTTCAACTTGCGCATCTCCTCTGGCTTCGCGAAATGCCCGGTTGGATTATTCGGATGAACCACGATTACTCCACGCGTTCGCGGCGTAATCGCCTGCTCCAGCGCATGAAAATCAATCTGCCATCCATAGTCATAGACCAACGGGTAGCGCGCCAGCCGTACATCCTGAATATCCGCGAGGAATTCGAACAAGGGATAGCTTGGCGCGGGAATTAAGAGCTCATCGTCTGGATTGCAGAGCGTTCGAAACACGTAGGAATACGCCTCGCTCGTGCTCGTTGTCAGAAAAATATCGTCATTCGAAACAATCGCCCCTCGCTCTGCGCAGTACTGCGCCACCGCACTCCGCGCCACCGCGAGCCCACGCGGATTCGGCTCGTATTTTAGCGCTGCCGGATTGCCCAACGCGCTCAATATGGCCTCTTCGTCATATCGGAATCCGCACTCCGTCGGATTCGACAGCGTCAAATCGATCGGCGGCTCCCCCGCCGCGCGATGCGCCGCCAGCGCCGTGCTTAAGCGGTTCGTCTCGAGATTCCAATTTGTCCGTTTCGCAAACATTTTGTTTGGCGCATCATTATATAGGCGATTGGCGCAGGGGCCGGAATCGAAGGCGTATACTCGGCAGGTTGCTCCAGACTCCGATTGACAAGTGAACAAACGATGAGCGCGCACCCACAAACCACTTCCCTGCTTGAGCCCGTGCCGCAACTCGATCTCGCGGCGCAATACGCCGCCATTGGAGGAGAAATTCGAACCGCCGTCGAAGGCGTTCTAGCGTCGCAACAATTCATTTTGGGACGCGAAGGCTCCGCATTCGAACAGGAAATTGCGCAACTCTGCGGTGTCGCCCAGAGCGTTGGTGTCGCGTCCGGAACCGACGCCCTAATCCTTGCGCTGCGCGCCTGCGGTGTGCGGGCCGGCGACGAAGTGCTGATCCCGCCTTTCACCTTCGTCGCCACAGGCAGCGCCGTCAGCGCACTCGGCGCCAAGCCAGTCTTTGCCGACATTCGGCCGGACACTTATAACCTCGATCCTTCCGATCTCGCGCGCCGCGTTACGCCGCGGACTCGCGCGATTATCGCGGTGCATCTTTATGGACTTGCGTGCGACATGGACCCGATTTTAGATTTCGCCCGAGCGCACAAACTGAGAGTAATTGAAGATAACGCGCAATCGATCGGAGCGAAGTATAAAGGCCGTCGCACCGGCTCGCTCGGGGACGCGGCGTGCTTGAGTTTTTATCCCACAAAAAATCTTGGCGCGTACGGCGACGCGGGGATGGTCGTTACCAATTCGAGCGAAATGGCGGCGCGGCTAAAATCGCTGCGAAATCACGGACAATCCGGTAAATACGTCAGCAGCGAACCTGGTTGGAACAGCCGCCTCGACGAAATCCAAGCCGCCATTTTGCGCGTGAAGTTGCGCCACCTGCCGGAATGGCAACGCGCGAGGCAAGCGCATGCCGCTGCGTACGCGAAACTCTTGCTCGGCATACCGGGCGTCGCGCCGCCGCTCACCCCTGAAGGATATGAGCATGTGTTTCACCAATATACGGTTCGCGTGGAGCGGCGTGACGCGCTCGTGCGGTTGCTGAGCGAGAGGAAAATTGGTAGTGCGGTTTACTATCCTGTTCCGCTACATCTGCAGCCGCTCTACGCTTCACTAGGCCACAAGGCTGGCGATTTTCCGCATGCGGAGCACGCCGCGCAAGAGGTAGTTTCTCTCCCCATGTTTCCGGAGCTGCGTTCGGAACAGATTGCACGGGTTGCTGACGCGGTTTCTGAATTTGTCACTCACTAATCCGCCTAAATCCCTTTCCCCCGTTCCGCGCTGGGTTTCATTTTCCCAAATAGAGAAGGGCAACCAGGAAAACCCAGAGGCCGTCCATAAAGTGCCAGTAGTAGGAAGCGACTTCGGCGGCGACGGAGCGCGATACTTTCGCTTTTTCAAATTTGCGGAAAGACACGTAGAGCAGCACGCAGATTCCACCGAGAAGATGCAAGCCATGCAAGCCCGTGAAAATATAAAAAAAACTGCTGGCCTGATTGGTGGACACGTAAAAGCCAGCGAGAACAAATTGGCGCCAGGCGACCAGCTGGCCGATCAGAAAAAGCATCCCGAGAGCTGTGGCTGCGAACCAGAGTTGCCGAAATTTTCGGACGTCCGCGAGCGCCAGACGCCGGCGAGATAGCTCCATCGTTACGCTGCTCAGGAGGAGTATCGCCGTGTTGACCCAAATGAACCACGGAAGATGCAGCGGCACCCAGCGGTTGCTGTTGGTCCGCGTATAAATAAAGGCGCTGGCCATGGCCATGAAGAACATGACGATGGAAACGATGGCCATCACGATCGCTGTGGCATAGCGCCGCGAAGAAGGCACGTGCGGCCCGCGGCGCTTGCCACCTTCGTCCCCGTCATCTCCACCTGGAGGCGGATTTTTCCCCCCGCCGCCACCGATGTCTTCGATGATGAGTTCGATGTCCTCGACGATGGTTGACCCTGGCATAAAGACCTTTTTAGCTTTCCTTTGCGCTTGCTTCAGCCGGCTGCTTCCATTGTGACGCCCGCTCCGAAGGCGCGGGAGCAAAATTCTGGGGCGCGAAGGCCGTTGTGGCACCTGACGCGCCGAACTCGTACGCTCCGCGATAGACGACTGGGTCGCACGCTCCAAAGTTGTCGATGGGCGGAGGCGACGGAACGCTCCATTCGAGTGTCGCGGCGCGCCACGGGTTGCGGTCTTCGGTTTTTTCGCCGCGCCGCAGACTCCAAACAAAATTTAGAACAAAGAGAATTTGCGCAGCGGCGGTGAGTATCGCGGCGACGGTAACGAACGCGCGAAGCGAGGCGCCTGGCGGCCCGGCCGTGGGGAAGTCGCCGCCCAGGATGCGTGAGTGGGCCATCAAGCCGAGCCAATGCATAGGCATGAACACGCAATAGACTCCAGCGAAGGTGAGCCAGAAGTGAAGTTTGCCAAGACTTTCGTTGAGCCGGCGCGCGAACATTTTGGGAAACCAGAAAAACAAGGCGCCAAGGATTGCGAAGGTAGCAGCGACGCCCATCACCAGATGGAAATGGCCAGTGACGAAATCGCCGCTGATGGAAGCGGCACCGAAATCGTTGCGCGCGAGAAAAAGCCCAGAAACGTCGCCCGCCAGGAAAAGAGAAACGAATCCGAGAGCGAAGAGCATCGCGGTATTGAGCTGGATTTTGGCGTTCCAAAGCGTGCCGAACCAACTGAGCAAGAGAACAAAAGCGGGCAATCCAAGCGAGGATGCCAACAGCGAAAAAACTAGCGGAGACCACGGGTTGAGGCCTCTCGAAAACATGTGCTGGCCCCAAACGCAAAAACCGAATAGCCCAACGCCTCCAAGAGCGAGGACCGCGGCGCGTTCCGCCCAAACGGGCTTGCGCGAAAATATGGAGAGCAGATGCGAGACGATTCCGAAACACGGAAGAATGGCGACGTAAACTTCGGCCTGGGCGAAAAACCAAAAGAGGCGCTGCCAGAGAGAAAGCAGCGTGGAATGCGCGAGAGTCGGCGGCTGCTGCGAAAGAAAAGTTAGCGAAGAGAAAAATTGGGAACAGAGGAGACGGTCGGAGAGGAGAAAAGCGCAAGCAGCGAGAAGAATGCTAAAAATCAAGAGGCTGAGGATGGCGTTGATGAACCAGGCCCAAACGGTGAGAGGCATGCGCGGCAAGGTCATGCCCTTGGCACGAAGATCGAGCGTGGTGACGGTGAAATTGAGGGCGGTCAGCAAAGCAGCGAGGCAGAAGAGCGCGACGCTGGCGCTCCAAAGCGTGAAGCCGGCATCGGGATGGACAAAAAAAGCTGCGGTCATGCCCGCAAGCGAGGCTACGGTAGCCCAAAACGAGAACAGATTCATGAGCGGAAACGCCATTTCACGCGCGCCAATTTGCAGGGGCAAGAAATAGTTGCCGAAGCCGGCTTGCGGCGCTGTGGTCAGCACGAGGAAAACCATCAAGGAGCCGTGCAGCATTGTGAGGGCGGTGTAGCGTTCAGGCGTGCTTCCGAATCCGGAAAGAAACGGAATTTGGACGCCAGGCCAGAGAAGGTGAATGCGCATCAGCAGAGAGAGGAGCATTCCGAGGAGCACGCTGCCCAGGGCAAGCCAGAGGTAGCGCAGACCGATCACCTTGTGGCCGGTGTTGAAGAGAGTGCGGTTGAGAAAACCAGGAGGGGGCGCTTCCGGGGCTGCGCTGCCGCCACTGTCGTAAGTGACCATGCCGGGAGCAACTATACGCCTGCTGGCTTGAGGCTGGAAGCGCCCCAGAATAGGGGTTGACTGGTAAATCGTGGCTGTCGGTACGAGGAGAATCGAGGTCAACTTTTCCATCGATACTCGCCGTGGTCTGGACGACTGACTGATCGTCGTGCCCCCTGCGGGTGCTGCCTCGCGCCGTTACGATCCGTGCGCCTGGTCTAGGCGCTCGCGAAGGTTCTTCGCCCAGTCGCGAAAGGCGGCATCGATGTCGCCCCATTTCTCATAGGCCTTCAGCCCACTGAAAAACCTCCGGCCGCTCTTGCTGGACTCAAAAGCTACCAGCACGTCGCCGGTCGCCGAATCGAGCATTTCCCCTTCAATCGAAACCTTACCAACACTAACCCTGGGCATTAGCAAGCTGGCCCCCGGGGCTACCGCATGAGCTTGCGCACTCGACGGCGCTTGGGTCGTGATACCCAAAAGCAGTAGCGAACTTAACAGTAGGCTTAGACCGACGAATTGCGAAAGTGACGAGGAACGAGTGACGCAGCAGGTCTGGGGTTCAGGAACAACGTGTCTCACGTCTTGCGGCATCTTCCTTGAACGACGTTGATTCAGCATATTCATCTCCATGTACAATCTCGCGTTCCAGTGGGGTGGGCCTGGCTTGCAGAAACGACTTTCGTCGGGAGCGCCGACCGTTCTCAATCCGCACCCGGGAACGAGGAAGACTGTTGCGCCGGCGGCCTTGGACAAGCTTGCGTAGAGAAATGCTCGTTTTGTGAACGTGAATATAGACGACCAACCAATCATCCGCGGAAACTACTCTCGGGGCAGGGGGCCAGCAACTGTCACTATTGACAGATACGGAGTTCGCGCTGGCGAAGAGCCGTTCGGCCTCGGGCTCAGGCTTTATTAGCTTTGGCTTGAATGGCTTCGTTGCGGACGCGGTCGCATTCGGAGTTGAGAGACTTGGCGAGCCATTGGTCGGGCTCCTGATCGCCGTGGTAGGAGCGGGCGTGCTCGGCGACGCGCTGCATGACTATAGACTTGGCCTTCTCGGAGACTGCACCGGATTCGAAGTAGCGGGCGACGGAGGAGCGGAGGAGTTCGGCGTTGTTCTCGCACAGAGCAGCCATGGCGGGAGCATCGTTCTTATCGACGGCGAGGCGCAAAAGGGCGTCGCGGTTGGTCATGGACGCGGCCTGCCGAGACGTTAGCGTGAACCATTCCTGGAGCGCGGAAACAGCGCGAAAAGTTTTCGAATTTATTTTCCAGGGCATGGTGGCCCAGAACACGGTGACGCTGTTGGTGAGGCTGTCGACGCACATGCGGTCTTCCGCGTTCGCAGTGGGCTTCTTCAACCACAATACGGTTCCATCGTCGGTTTCTTCGACGTCAACGAAACCGTTGGTGCGAGCGACGTCTTGAAATGCTTTGAGTTTCTCCATGGCAATTTCAGTTTACGCTGATTCACGCGCGGGGCTTGCTAAATTACAAGAGTTTTCGCGTGAGCCAACACGGAAACGACAAGGTACTCAAGACTGTACCGATTTGGAATTTTCGCAGAGTGACTGCGACATGCATGACTCGACGACTTAGAAGCCGCGTGACTGGCGTGAGGTGTAACCGACGTCAGTTTGAGAGAGGGTAGCCGGCGATTCGTTCGAGGATGGCGATCGGGGACTTTTCTGGCTCGACCATGGCTTGACGCGAGACGAGAAAGGTCTGCTCGAGGGCGTATTGCCCTTCGAGGACCGCGTGGCTGACGCAATCCGTAAAAACAATCCAACTGGAACCCGGAGGAAATTCCCACCGCTGTTTGGGGCAGGTTTCGCGGAAGTTGGCGTCTTCCTTCATAGCGTTGTGGCAGCGGTGCATAAAATTGTCGTAGGGGGAACGATGAGCGCCGGGAAAGCGCAAAGTGCCGGCGAGGGCACGCACGCTGCGGGCGAGCGGATTGTCGCTGCGTGGGCGGGGCAAACCGATGGACTTGGCAAAATGCGGGCCAATGGCTTCGAAGGTTTGCGAGGTGGTCCAGACGCGGTTTTGGGTGGGATTAAGATTGGTGAAAAAACGGAGGATGCGGTCGCCGTTAGTGGGCCGTGTGGGAAAGGAATCGAAGTGGGGCAAGTCGTTTCGCGCATGGAGACGAGCGGAGCGGCCGCGTTCTTCGAGAGGGCGGAAGCTGGCGAAATCGAGTTTCCATTTTCCGGCGTAGGGTGGAAGAAGTTCGCTGAGGAACTGCGTTGCGTGTTGCGAGTAACTCTTTAGGATGAGACGAAGGCGCTTGGCTTCGACGTTTTCGGACTTGGCGAGGCCGGTGATGCGGTCTTCGGCGGGACGATAGGCGACATTCTTGTGGAGGGCGGAACTCGTTTGTGTCTGGCCGAGGAGAAAGCTGCGGTCGTCTTGGGGAATGGTGAACGGCGGACGCGAGAAAAACAGGATATTGCCTGTTTCGAGCTGGGAGCAAAGCCAACGGCCGCGAGCGGAAGGATCTGGGGAGGCGACGGGAGTGGAGTGGCCGGCGGCCTCCACGTCGACGAGTTGGCTCGTTCCTGCTGACTGAACATGTGGAAGAACTTGAGAGGGGGCGGCAGACATTAACGCGCTCGCGGGACGAGGTGCGAAATCATCATTTTGTTGACCGTGCAAAACCAAGATACAGGCGTGCAAAGCAGAAAGCAATGTTCCGGGGCTTAGGTAGAGTTAGCGCAGTATCCGGCAAACAGGGTGCGGGCGTCGCCCCGACGGGGTAAGCAAGGCCCGCCACTACAAAATTTTGCGGGTTTCCTATTGGTGATCGTGGCGATAAACCGTGCCGCCTTTCATCACGAAGGTCACCTTTTGCAGGACGCTAATATCGTCTAGCGGATTTCCGGAAACTGCAATGATATCAGCGAGATAGCCAGGCTTTAGGGCGCCGATTTGGTCTTGCCACCCAAGCAATTTGGCACCATTGAGGAGGCCAGCTTGCAGCGCAGCAAGCGGGGTCATGCCGTATTTAACCATCAGGTTAAATTCACGGGCCTGCGTACCGTGGGGAAAGGGGCCGACGTCGGAACCGACTGCCATCGGAACGCCGACGGCCAGTTGTTTACGAAATTCCTGGGCGTGGAAATCTTGCATGCGATGTTCGCGTTCGGCTTGCGCGGGGGTGGCGGCGTGGTCGGCGAAATATTCGGCGATGGCAAACGTGGGTACAGCAAAGATTTGTTTTTCGCGCATGATGCGCATGGTTTCATCGCTGAGTTGGTAGGCGTGGTCGACGGACGCGACGCCGGCGCGCGTAGCGTAGAGCGTGCCGGGTTCGCCTGTGGCGTGGACAGCTACGCGCTTACCAGTGCGGGCAGCTTCTTCGACAGCCGCGCGGAGCTCCGCTTCTGTGTATTGGAACGGCGTGGAGAAGTGGCCGTCGCGCAGGGAGTCGGGGCCTGTCTCGTACATCTTGATAAAGTCGGCGCCTTCTTTGAATTGCTGGCGAATGACCGTCACGAGTTCAGCGGCGTTGTTGGCGTAGGTCGCGTTGGAGAGGACGTGCTGCTCGGGATTGTAACGGTTGGCGTCTTCGTGGCCGCCGAGAATGTCAATAGCGTTACCGCTGATGCGCAGGCGCGGGCCGGGGATTTCGCCGTGATTGATAGCGTTGCGCACGGCGGTGTCGGCGGAGCCTGCGCCTTCGGTGCCCATGTCACGCTCGGCGGTAAAGCCGGCCATCAAATCATCGCGTGCAGCAAGAAGCGCGATGATCGTGCGTTGGGGGACGGATTCTTCGACGGTCTGGAGATCTTCTGCGCCGGGATGGAGAAAGAGGTGGACGTGAACGTCGATGAGACCAGGCATGAGCGTGGAGTCGCTGAGATCGATGACTTCGGCTCCTTGAGGGCGCTTGACTGTTGAGCCTACTTCGACGATGCGGTCGTCTTGGACGAGGACTTCGCCGGGAGCGATTATTTTTCCATTCTCAATATCGAGGAGGCGCGCGGCGTGGAGGACTATTGCATGCTTCGAAGCGGATGGTGTCGATTGGGCGAAGACAAGAGAGACGGGAGCGCAAGTCAACAACACGAAAGACAGTATTGGGAAAGCGCGAGATTTTGATTTCATAGTGCCCGCGATAATATCACTCCCGCGTTTATCTTGTTTGTCGCGGGCAGGCTGCAGGCCGACGCGCCGAATGGATAGGATTTTGCTCCGCCGAGTTGTGCGGCACTCCAAGTTAAAAAACTGAGTGGACGATCCGCAAACGTTTTATCGCCGACTGCAAAAAACGCAGGGCGTTCGTTGTGTGCGGAACGATTTGTGAAAGCGGGAACCGTTACAGCTTTTCGAAGAAGTGGACGGTCTTCTTGCCAGCGCTTTCCGTGAAGTAGACGGTGACTTTTGCGCCCTTCTCGGTGCCCTTGCCGATATCCTTGGCGGAAATGACAGTGTCGCGGCCTACCACTCGGAAGGTGTGCTCCGTGCCATCGGCGGCTTTCACAACGACAGTTTTGCCGTCTTCACTTACGTGAGTGACGGTGCCTTCGACGGCATGCATTCCCCCCTTGCCGATTTTGTCGACCTCAACGGCGGTTTCTTCCGCGCCCTTTGCTGTGTAGTGAGCGACGACCTCGGAGCCTTCGGTAATGCCATGGAAAGTGTCCTTTGCAGCGGTGGCGGTGGCATGGACGCCATGGATGGTCGTGGTGTCTACAAAATGAATCGTGTGCACAGTCCCGTCCGCCGTTTTGACGGCGATGGTTTTGCCCGCAGCGTCTACTTTAGTGACGGTGCCATGGATGGCAGTGACCACATCTTCATCCGCGTGAGCGGGCAGCAGGAAAAGAGAAGCAACAGCGAGTAAACGAAGCGAGTGTTTGAACATGAAAAGCATCCCCCCAACATTCAAATTGCCACTGACATTGAAAAAAGAGTACCTCAAGGGGATTAGAAATTACAGAACAAAGAGGTTGGCGAGACTGGCAAGCAAGAGCGCCCCTGGTGCGCATACTGCGCTCTGCGCAGCAGGGTTGTCCAAGGCTAATTTTCCTTCGGGAAATTTGGTGCGGCCGAGTGGATTCGAACCACCACGGTATTGCTACCGCCAGCCCCTCAAGCTGGTGCGTCTGCCAGTTCCGCCACGACCGCACATCGGTGACAAAGACAGTTTAACTGCCACCGAGAAAGCCTGCAAGCCCATCCAGGCGATGCCGACCCATTGACACCGCAGTGTTTACCAGGCAACAGCCAGCGTGTTGGCGGCCAATCTAGGATAATCTCCGGTTTGCCAACAATCATCCCGGGATGGTTCGTTTTGAGCTTATATTTATTGTTGCCGTTTCAGATGCGCAGTCTGTTTCAGGATAGTTCGAGAGTGCCATTTTCCATCGAGCCGACGAGCTCGCTTAACCAAACGTGCAAACTGGGATATTCGACTGGACGCCTCTTCGAATCATGGTAAAAAGTGAGGAGTTGACCGGGAGTGCCCCCATCCTCGGCGGTCAAATCCACGCACAAGTGATCGCCACCGCCGTTCGACAAGAATGGAATCCATCCCCGGCGCCACCATTTGGGATCTTCAAAATCGAATCCGATCATGCCATCCAGGGTTTCTTTGCTGTCAGAAAGGTCTTCCAATCGCGAGAACATCCAGTTGTATTGCAGGCTGGCGGAGCAATTCGGGTCTTGCCCGTTTCGCCATTGATAGAGCTCACGGAGGCCGGACGGGAGTTGAACCTGGAATTCCTTCTCGAAAGCCTCCAAGTCGGCTGGTGAAGCACCATGCAGCAGTTTGCCGTAGTAGTCAGGACGGTTCGTCGAAAGCCATTTGTCCAGGCGTGCAAGTACATCGGACACCCGGCCGGCTGGCTTGATCGCCGCGGTTCGCCGGACGTCTTTGGCACTGCTCGGCGGCCCTACTTCCTTATATCCTTTGCTTTGTTTCTCCGCGATGAGCTTGTCTTGTTCCTTTTGCGCCAATATCGGGGTGGCAAATGTTTTCGATTTTTCTAGCCCTGCGCTGCCGATGCGTCCGAAACGCACTGTCAGCGCATTTCCCGACACTGTCACTTCCCAGAATTTGCTCGAGCTTCCGTCCTTGAACTCGAATCGGCGCATGGATTGAACCTCACGGTGACAGAATACGGGACACGCCCGCCACACTACACAATTCCTCTGTCCTCGATTCCCTAAAGCTAAATTAGCCGAATGGAGATCCTTATCAGAAATTTGACGATCAGGCCCACAACTTCGCCTGCAACTCTATGCTGGTCAAATGACGGGCAAACCGGATTGCGACCTGAAAGCTATTGGAATGATTGTCTGGTTGTGACCTGAAGCTACTTGAATGATTGTCTGGGAGGAGGATCAGACCGTTCGTCCCATCGAACGTACCCTACGAGGCAGAGCGGGGAGGTAACGAACTGTTCTGGGACCCTCGGACAATGTACCCACACTCGTGAGAGTGGCACCGAAACCGTGAGGCAACGGTGCATCTGCTAGCATCGAGGCGGAGATGGGCCTAGGGTGGATAGCACGGTGAGCATATGCAAACTCTCGTAAGCGTCGTCATCATTAGGGAGCGGAAGATGCTCTGCGCTCTTATTGTAATGGGGTACGGAGGCTCCAGACTTCTCCGTCATGGGCACACCACCTTACCGGCGTAGAGAGAGCACCTAAACTATCGTGGCACGTCATTCCAGCGGAACAGAGTAAACCCGTATCGTTCCCCACAAACGTGGGGTAGGAAGCCGTGAGGCGGACAATGGCGATGTGGGTATGGGAGCGCGAAAGGAAGCGAATGCTGCGCTGTAATAGCGCAGATAGAGGTTGCGTCGCCTGTTCGGGACAACATCACGTCGCCGGAAACGGAGCAGACTTTTCGCCGGTGCTCGCACTCGAGACCGTTTATGGAACCGATGCAGGAAGCAAAGCAAATGACGACGGCGCGAGCCGTTGGTGCGGCTTCCCACACGCCTGGTGAATTTTCCATCGCCGTGCGAATCGGCTGTAACCCAGTATCGAGTAGGTCTTAATGCACTTGAATAAGACTGCGTCCTCGTTCGTTAAGGGGGCGTTGTTGAGTGCTCGAGCCGTGTAACGCGAAAGTGTTACGCACGGTTCTTAGAGGGCTGGGCGCGAGTAATCGCGCCTGGCTACTCGGCCAAGGAGGAAATCGATCAGACTGTGCGTCCCATCGCACATAGCCTACGAGGTTGGAGCGGCGAGGCAACAGACCGTTCGAAGCCCTCGGACAATGGACCCACATTCGCAAGAGTGGCACCGAAACCGTGAGGCCACGGTGTATCTGCCAGCATAAGGTGGAGAGGGGCTAGGCTTGGTAGCAGGGTCAGAATACACAAATGTTCGCAAGCGTCGTTAGCCCGAGAGAGCCTAATATGCTGCGGGGCTCTTTTTGCAGTGAGCACCGAGGCTTCCGGGTTCTCGGTCATGGGTAACCAACACTGTCGGCGCATAGAACAGACCTAACCTATCGCGTCATTCCAACGGAACAGGGTAAATCCACATCGCTCCCCGCAAGGGGAAAGTTCATCGCAAGATGGACCGATGGCGGTGCGGATAACAGATGAGGGAGAAAGCAAATGCCACTCTGTAATGGAGTGGATATCGGTTGCGTCAGCATCATCGACAACATCACCGGACGCGAAAGCGGGCTGACTTCCCTTTATGGTGCTTCACACGTTGTGACCTGAATAACTACGGAGATGAATGTCTGGTGAAAGAAGCAGACCGTTCGTCCCATCGAACGTACCCTACGAGACAGAGCGGCGAGGTAACGGACTGTTCTGGAACTCTCGGACAATGGACCCCACTCGCAAGAGTGGCATCTGCGCCGCGAGGCAAAGGTGCATCTGCTAGCATCGAGGCGGAGGTGGGACTAGGGTGCAGATAGCATGGTGAGCATATGCAAACTCTCGTAAGCGTCGTAAGCACCAGGGAGCGGAAGATGCTCGGCGCTCCTATTGCAGTAGGGTACGAAGGCTCGTGTGTCCTTCGTCATGGGCATACACCACTGCCGGCGTATAGGGGGCACCTACACTATCTTTAAGTTATCTCCGCGGAACAGGGTAAACCCGTATCGTTCCCCACAAACGTGGGGTAGGAAGCCGTGAGGCGGACGATGGCGATGTGGGTATGGGAGCGCGAAAGGAAGCGAATGCTGCGCTGTAATAGCGCAGATAGACGTTGCGTCGCCTGTTTGGGACTACATTACGTCGCCGGAAACGGAGCAGACTTTTCGCCGGTGCTCGCACTCGAGACCGTTTATGGAACCGCTGCAGGAAGCAAAGCAAATGACGACGGCGCAAGCCGTTGGTGCGGCTTCCCACACGCCTGGTGAATTTGCCATCGCTGTGCGAATCGGCTGTAAGCCAGTATCGAGTAGGTCTTACTTGCACTTGAATAAGACTGCGTCCTCGTTCGTTAAGGGGGCGTTGTTGAGTGCTCGAGCCGTGTAACGCGAAAGTGTTACGCACGGTTCTTAGAGGGCTGGGCGCGAGTAATCGCGCCTGGCTACTCGGCAGAGAACTTGAATAATCGGCTCATGAGGCAAAGCAGATGACGACAGCGCAAGCTGTTGGTGCGGTCTCACGCGAAGCGGCGGAATGGTACGCCATTAACTGGCAGGCCATCAACCGCAACGTTCGCCGACTCCAAGTGCGTATCGTGCAGGCAACGAAGGAAAGCAGATGGGGCCGGGTGCGAGCCCTGCAACGTTTGCTAACCCACTCCTACAGCGGCAAAGTTCTCGCCGTTCGACGAGTGACGGAAAACAATGGCAAGAAAACCCCGGGTGTGGACCAAGAAATTTGGGACACACCAGAGAAGAAGACACAGGCAGTTCATGCACTGAAGCGTAGGGGTTATCGATCTCAGCCCCTGCGACGTGTTTACATCCCGAAGTCGGACGGCAAAACGACGCGCCCGCTCGGAATTCCCACGATGAAGGATCGAGCGCAGCAAGCATTGTATCTGCTGGCACTCGCCCCCGTTGTGGAAACTACTGCTGATAAAAACTCCTATGGTTTTCGTCAGCAGCGGTCCTGCGCCGATGCGATAGAACAGTGTTTCAAAGCACTGAGAAGCGCAAACACGCAGTGGATCCTTGAAGGCGACATCAAGTCCTGTTTCGACAAAATTTCACACGATTGGCTTTTGGCTCACGTCCCGATGGACCGAGTCATTCTCCAAAAGTGGCTGAAATCAGGGTACATGGATAAACACGTCCTTCACGAAACGACGGACGGAACTCCACAAGGCGGCATAATCACTCCCCTTACACAAAAGGTAATTTCGAATTTGAGAGGGTAGTGAGGGGTTGGCGAGCTAGCCGCCCAGTGCTTGACTTACGCCTTAAGAGGTAATATGTTTATGACAGATGTCCAGATCAACCAAGCCGGACAAGGCTCGTCAGCTGAACGCCGCCTTCGCGATGCTGGGCAAGGTTCCACTGCCCGAGGCCATGCAGCGCCTTTCGCGAAAGTTCGACCTGTCAGAACGTCAAGCCTACCGGTATCTGGAGGAAGCGACCCATCTGGACCGGCCGGTCGAAGTCTCCGAGGCTACGGTGCCGATGACGCTCAAACTCCCGACGGGAACAGCACGTCTTCTTCGGGCGTATGCGAGAAACAGTGGGCTGACGATCGGTGCGATCGTGACGCGAGCGTTGGCCGCGTTTCTGAATACTCAGAGAAGGCATGGCTGAGCCGCGCCGAACGCGCGGCCGGCTTCAAGTTCACGTTGACTATTTGTTTGATCGCCTGCACGACTCGAAGCTCGCCCAGGCCTACGGTATTCTTGTGCCCGTTCGGGAGCGCCCCGTCGGTGGCAGCGTGAAGGAGTTCGATCATGAGGATAGCGGCAATCTACGCACGGGTCTCGTCCGAGCAGCAGCGCGAAGCGAACACGATTGCGAGCCAGACGGCGTCGTTGATCGAGTTTGCCCAAGGACACGATCTGGAAGTGCCCAAAGAGTGGGTCTTCGAAGATGACGGCTATAGTGGAGCGACGCTGGAGCGGCCGGGCTTGGAACGTGTGAGAGACCTGGCCGCTGAGGGACAGATCCAGGTCGTGTTGGCGTACGCACCGGACCGGCTAAGCCGCAAGTACGCGTACCAGATTCTGCTGATCGAGGAGTTAGCCCGCAACGGGGTAGAAACGCTGTTTATCAAAGCGCCGCAGGGATCCAGCGCGGAAGATCAACTGCTGGTGCAGTTCCAGGGAATGATCGCGGAGTACGAAAGGGCTCAGATTCTGGAGCGATCGCGCCGTGGTAAGCGACACCGGGCCCACGCGGGTGAAGTCAGCGTTATGAGCGGCGCTCCGTATGGATACCGTTATGTCCGCAAGACCGACGAGGTCCCCGCCGCGTACGCCGTGCTGGAAGCCGAGGCCCGTGTGGTTGAGCGCATCTATGAGATGTATACGGTTGAAGGACTCAGCATCGGCGAGATCACTCGCCGGATCAACGCCGAAGGCATCTCGACTCGCAAAGCAAGTGCCCGCTGGGAACGCTCGACGGTCTGGGCTGTGTTGCGTAACTCTGCGTATCGTGGTGTCGCATGTTTCGGCAAGACCCGCGCCTCTGCACGGACGCGCGTCATCCGTCCGCTGCGTCGGCGCGGTGTGGTTACGCCCGGCACCACAGCCGGCCACGAGCGCCCGCGCGAAGAATGGATCGAGATCCCCGTGCCGGCACTGGTAAGCGAAGAGAGCTTCGCCCGTGCCCAGGAACTCCTTCAGGAGAACAAAATACGATCGCGCCGTCGAACCATCGAGCCCAGTATCGTGCAGGGGCTGGTCAGCTGTCAGAAGTGCGGCTACGCCTTCTCGCGTACATCCACGCAAACGAGTGCACGCAAAATCCACTACTACAAATGTATTGGTTCCGATAGCTGGCGAAAACTGGGTGGTCCGGTTTGCGACAACGGCCGCTTTGTCCGCCAGGATCTGCTCGATCAGATCGTCTGGGCCGAAGTCATTCGACTGCTGGAAGACCCCACACTGATCCAGCAGGAACTTGACCGTCGGCTTACGGCGGCGCGCTCCGCGGATCCGGCCAAAAAGCGCGAACAAAGCCTGCAAAGGGAATTAGCGCATGTTGGCAAGGGCATCGAACGCCTTCTCAGCGCCTACCAGGAAGCACTCATGTCGATCGAACAGTTGCGGGAGCGTATGCCTGCACTACGCCAGCGTGAACATGCGCTCCGCGCTGAGTTGCAAGCCATTGCGGACCAAGCCAACGATCAAGCCAACTTCCTACGCTTAGCGGAGACCCTCACCGCGTTCCTCACGCGGCTCCACGGCGCTGCTGATACACTGAGTATCACGGAACGCCAGCGCATCGTACGGCTCGTAGTGAAAGATGTCCTGATAGGAGACGACACCATCACCATTCGCCATAGCATTCCAGTCCTGATGGGTCCACCGCAAGCTGGTTCCCTACCGCCAAGCCAGACATCCGGCCCAAATTACCTTTTGTGTAAGGGGAGTGATCTCCCCGGCGCTCGCCAACTGCGCGCTGGACGGACTTGAACGACTCCTGCAGGAAAAGTATCCAGCAGGAAAACGTCTCAAGTCTCTTGGAGGTGTGAAACCCTGTGTCAATCTCGTCCGGTACGCGGATGACTTCGTCATCACCGGTAAGTCGAAAGAACTACTGGAAGGAGAGATCAAACCCCTCGTCGAGCAGTTCCTGCAAGAACGAGGTCTGGAACTCTCTCCGACAAAGACCGTCATTACGCACGTGGAGCACGGCTTTGATTTCCTCGGACAAAATGTGCGCAGGTATCCCAACGGGAAACTGTTCATCAAGCCTTCCAAGAAGAATGTTGGAACCTTCCTGAAGGGCATCCGAAGAATCATCAAAGACGCACATGGCGTGTCTGCCGCCGATCTGATCGATCAACTTAACCCCAAGATTCGCGGTTGGGTTAACTATCATCGGCACGCGGTAAGCAAACGCACGTTCGAACGCGTTGATTACACCCTCTTCTCTAGTCTATGGAGATGGGCACGACGAAGACACCCGAACAAAAGCCCGCGCTGGTTCAAGCCGAAATACTTTGACCAGCGCGGGAATCGTGACTGGTCCTTCTTCGGTGAAACCTGCGATGACGAAGGACGGCCGACTAAAGTCTGGCTGTACTACGCCAAGAGCACTCCCATCAAACGACACGTCAAGGTTAAAGGCGAAGCGAACCCGTACGATCCAACCTATGAAACCTACTTCGAAGAACGCGAAGGGGCTCACATGCTGGAAACGTTTCGGGGTACTCGCACTCTTCGCTTTCTCTGGTATGAGCAACGTGGACTCTGCACTCAGTGCCACATAAAAATCACCCGGATCACAGGTTGGCGCCTTCATTACTGCGTCCCCCGCGTGAAGGGCGGTTCCACTGGTGCTACGAACTGCGTTTTACTTCATCCCGAGTGCCATGACCGGGTTCATCGTCAGCGTCTTCCCGCTTCGAAACCGCGTCTCCCCTAAAGAGGCGTTCGAAGGGCTTGAGCTGGGTGAAGGGAAACTTTCACGCCCAGTTCTGAGAGGGCCGGGCGGCCGCAAGGCCGCCTGGCTACTCGGTAGTAATTCCACTTGGACGTACCATCGGGTAAAGCCGCTACATACGTCAGAGTAGCTGGTCGGCGGTTAGGGCTTTTTCGGCTGAGCCGGAGCGGGTTGCGTGGAGGCCGGCGCAGGCGCGGTGCTCGACGCAGGAGGATTGCTCTGCGGAGCGGAAGACTGGGGCACGGGTGCTGGCGCGGCCGGAATCGTCGCAGGCGTCTTCTTGGGGGCGGTCTTGGATGTTTGATGCAACACCGAGCCGCCCTGCTCGACTGCTTTGTCCGTGCGAATCATCAAGGCCAGGGCGCAAATCATAAACATGACGGCGCACCATGTGGTGGCCTGCGAAAGAATCGTAGCCGCTCCACGGGGGCCAAAAGCCGTTTGGCTGCCCGCGCCGCCGAAGGCGCCGGCGAGGTCAGCAGCTTTGCCGCTCTGCAGAAGAACGACGATGATCAAGACGAGGCAATTCATCACGAAAAACGTGGTGAGCAACGCACTCGCCCAGCGAAAACCGACGACGATAATCGCCAAACCGATCAATATAGCGATAGTCCACTTCATCCAACCTGGCATTTCTATCTCCCTGCGCAATCTCTTACGATGCTTGCAAACGACTTCGCGTCGAGGCTTGCTCCGCCGACGAGCACGCCGTCTATTTCTTCTTCCGCCATCAATCCCTGAATATTGTCAGGCTTGACGCTGCCGCCATAGAGAATCCGCAACGCGGAGGCGTGAGCGGCGGAAAACTTCTCCGCGGCGCATTGACGGATGAACCGGTGAGCCTCTGCCGCCATTTCCGGAGTGGCCGTTTTACCCGTACCTATGGCCCACACTGGTTCGTACGCTATCAGAATACGGGAGAATGCATCGGCGGTCAACGAACCCGGGCCGCCCAGGAACTGAGTCTTGCAAATGTGTTCGGTGGCGCCTGTTTCGCGATGCTCGAGCTTCTCTCCAAGGCAAACAATCGGGGTAAGGCCCGCGGCGAGGGCGGTTCTGGTTTTCTTGGCGACGGTTTCGTCGGTTTCGCCGAAGAATTGGCGCCGCTCCGAATGGCCGATAATAACGTAGCGGCAGCCGGCCTCGACCAGCATTTGCGGGGAGATTTCCCCGGTGAAGGCGCCTTCCTTTTCCCAAAAGACGTTCTGTGCGGCGATGGCGATCTGCGAGCCGCGAGCGGCTTCGACGGCGGCGTGGATGGCGGTAAAAGGCGGGGCGATGACGATGTCGCATTGCTTGATGCCGTCAACGAGCATGGAGAACGCGGAGAAAAACACTTCGGTTTCCGTTTGCGTCTTGTACATTTTCCAGTTTCCAGCGACAACACGGCGGCGCGCGACGGGCGCGCTCACGCTGACAACTTTTTCCGTGGGCTTATCGGTAAGCGCTTCGACACCGGGGAGCTTAGCGCCTGCTAGAAACTCGAGCGAGGCGCCTCCACCGGTCGAGATGTGAGAGATTCTCTCGGCGACTCCGGCCTGGTGCACGGCGGCGACGGAGTCGCCCCCGCCAACGATAGAAGTGGCGCCAGCACTTGTGGCGGCAGCGACGGCTCTGGCGATTTCGAGAGTGCCATTCGCAAAAGCGGGCATTTCGAAAACGCCCATGGGGCCGTTCCAAACGATGGTCTTAGCTCGCGAGATTTCAGCGGCAAAGGCGGCAGCGGTTTTTGGGCCGATATCGAGACCCATTTGGTCGGCAGGTGTGGAGGCGATGTCGACCGTGGTGGCAGGAGCGGTGGCTTTAAACTCGGGGGCGATGACGTGGTCCAACGGAAGCAGCAGTTTGCGATTGTTTTGCTTGGCGTCGGCGAGAAGTTTGCTGGCGAGATCGAGCTTGTCATCTTCGACGAGGGATTTTCCGATGGGCAAACCTTGCGCTTTGAAGAACGTGTAGGCCATGCCGCCACCGATGAGCGTGGCGTCGGCGATTTTCATGAGATTTTCGACGACTTCGATTTTGTCGCTGACTTTTGCTCCGCCAAGAATCGCCACAAAAGGACGCGTGGGATTGGTGAGGGCTTTGCCAAGATAGGTCAGCTCTTTTTCCATCAGCAGACCGGCGGCGGACTGCTCTACGAAGCGCGTGATACCGACGACTGAAGCGTGGGCGCGATGCGCGGAGCCGAAGGCATCGCAAATGAAGACGCCATCGCAGAGGGAAGCAAGTTGCTTGGAGAAAGCTTCGTCGTTTTTCTCTTCTTCGGGATGGAAGCGAACGTTTTCGAGCAATAGGATTTCGCCATCTGCCAGCGTCTTGCTCTTGGATTCAGGGACCGGGCCCACACAATCCGAAGCGAAGCGAACGGGTTTGCCGATGAGAGCTTCGAGCTTTTTCGCGACGGGGAAAAGCGAAAACTTGGAGTCGGGACCGCCCTTGGGGCGTCCGAGATGCGAAGCAAGGATCAGGCGGGCGCCTTTTTGTATGGCTAGGCGCAGCGTCGGGATCGTTTCGCGTATGCGCGTGTCGTCGGTAACGATGGCGTCCTTGAGAGGGACGTTGAAGTCGACGCGGATGAAAACTCGCTTGCCGCGGAGTTCAATATCGTGGATGGTGAGTTTATTCATGAATTTGTGGCTCGTGATTCGTTATTTGTGACTCGCGAGATAAAAGGGCGGGAATCTTACAGGGTAAACAAGCCCCGCCCCTCCACCGATGGATTAAAACTTTGCAGCCATGAATTTGATTAGATCGCGGCAGCGGCAGGAATAGCCCCACTCGTTGTCGTACCAGGCAAGGACTTTGACGCAGCGATCGCCGACGACTTTGGTGTATCCAGAATCGACAATGGAAGAGTTCGGATTGCCTTTAAAGTCGGCGGAGACGAGCTCTTCTTCGGTGTAGGCGAGCACGCCCTTCATGGGGCCGTTGGCCGCAGCTTTCAGAGCGGCGTTGACGGATTCCACCGTGGCGGGCTTTTCCACAAAGACGGTGAGGTCGACGACGCTGACGTTCGGTGTAGGAACGCGCATGGCGTAACCATCAAGCTTGCCCTTCAACTCTGGAATGGCGAGATGAAGAGCTTTGGCGGCGCCGGTGGAGCTGGGAATCATGTTGATGGCAGCGGCGCGTGCGCGGCGGAGATCCTTGTGCGGCAGATCAAGAAGCTTCTGGTCGTTGGTGTAGGAGTGGATGGTGGTCATGGTTCCGCTGTGAATGCCAAATGTATCCTGGAGGACTTTAGCGACGGGGGCGAGACAATTCGTGGTGCAAGAAGCGTTGGAAACGACGTGATGCTTCGCGGGATCGTAGGTCTTATCGTTGACTCCTAGAACGAGGGTGGCGTCAGGGCCTTCGGCCGGAGCGGAGATGATGACTTTTTTGACCGCGCCGCGGAGATGCTTTTTTGCGTCGGCGCCATTGGTGAAGAGACCGGTGGATTCGACGACGATATCCGCACCGACGCTGGCCCAATCGATTTCGGCGGGATCTTTTACCTTGAAAACTTTGAAGGATTTGCCTTCGACGGAGATCGAGTCGTTCGTGTGCGTGACGCTGTGCGGGAGATTGCCGAGAATGGAGTCGTACTTGAGCAGGTGCGCGAGGGTCTTGGCGTCGGTGACGTCGTTGACGGCCACGAACTGGATATCTTTGTCATCGAGCGCCGTGCGCATGATGTTGCGTCCGATGCGGCCAAAGCCGTTGATGCCGACCTTAATGGGCATTACTTCCTCCGATGGATTTATGAAACCGCGGCGGACTCTCCAGAGAGAAACGGCCGCAAACTCGAACACAAAATGCTATGGGCTGCGTGTGGAAAAGTCAACGCGAAGCGCCAACCCGCAGGAATCCAGCTTAAAGGCTCGAAATCAGTTCTTCCACGCTAATGCCAGAATCGCTCAAGATATTCTTCAGAGTTCCTTTGGCCAGTTCCTGGTACCGTAACAGGGAGGCGTGCGGGATCGTCTTCGTTGCGAAGACGGACATGACTTCCCTTTTGCCTTACGACTGCGTAGCCAAATTTCCGGAGCGCTCGGATAAGTTCCTCACCCGAGAGAATTGCTAGCTTCGGGCTCATCGCGTCACGAGCACGCTACCTATTAATACGTTGCTAGGATTTGGTATTGACTCGCCCCGGCTGTCCATGTCCTCCAGGCACAACTCGATGGCTTCCCGAATATTAGCGAGGGCTTCTTCGACGGTCTTTCCTTGCGAGTAGCAGCCTTGGAGCGAAGGACAGACCACTACGTACCCTCCGTAGTCTTCATCCCGCTCTAAAAAGACTTTGAAATCAAAGGCGTTCATTCGCCAAGGTTACCATTCCTGCGCCACAGGCAGAGCGAAAATCTATTGTGG
Source organism: uncultured Acidobacteriota bacterium (assembly GCA_963833345.1). Taxonomy (GTDB): domain Bacteria; phylum Acidobacteriota; class Terriglobia; order Acidiferrales; family UBA7541; genus Acidiferrum. The sequence goes on from CAWHXI010000002.1 coordinate 2,138,557, forward strand.
GTATTGCTTGATGTTGGTTACGCGATCGCCATTGAAGCGGACGAATACGGTCTTCGAAGGGGGCTGGCCGTAGATCCAGTCTTCGATATCGTTGCCTTCGTTGTCGCGTTCTCGAATTTTATGATCGGGCTTGCCGATAGCAGCTACGACTTGTTCGCGGTCCATACCGAGGATCGGCCGGCGCTCCTGGATGGCTTTCTTCATTTCCGGAGGCAACGTGTCCACCCACACAACCGACGCCGAGCGCTGTTTTGAAAAGTCCAGGAATGGAGAAAGGAGCTGTTTCAAATCATTCGGGCTCAGGTCCGGAACAGGTTTGCTGAAATCCAGGTAAATAGTGCTGCCTTGTCCAGGCTGCAGCCCCGGCGGGCCTTTGTCCTCCTGCTCAGTCACTTGACCGGTCGGAATGCCCGCCATTTCAATGTGGATGCGGTCCCGCAGCCGCTTCTTGCCGCGGCCGCCGCCATTCAAATCCACGATGATCTGGTGGTTTTGAAAATCCAGCTTGGTGATCTGTACCTTATCGCCGTTGTTGACGGCGGCGCCGTGCGTAGCCAGGGCGCGTTCGAGAAATTCCGCCTGGAGTGGCTTGCCAACGTAAACGATCAAGCCCTCTTTTCCTGCGGGAAGGGATTTAATGGCTTTGGCGAACTCGCCGGAAACGTAGCGAATAAGTTCAAGCTTCGAAGCTTCCTGCAACGTTGCGCTCTTAGGCTTGGCGGACGCTTGCGAGTCGCCTTGCCCATCGAGCGCGGTGTCCGGGAATAGAGAAATTTCCTCGCCTGAGGGAAAAACCACGGTGGGCTGCGCGGGCGGACGAAGACTATTGACGCGCGGAATATCCGCGTCGGCCGTAAGGAAGAGGGTCAAACTGAGAATGAGTCGTGTCGCCATGACTTATTTAGGCCAGCCGCCCTGGGACAGCATACCTATTCTATTACGAAATTACCCCCAAGATTCTATGATGCGGGGAACGGGAAAAACAGCCACTGCCGTCCCCGAGACTCGGCGGCTCGGCTTGGTTGCCGAGGGCGCCCGGCAGACACCCGCCGAAGGCTTGACGGTGGGCCTACCGGGTGAGGCAAGCGCGTACAGCCTAGCGGGAGATGACCTGGACGCCTTGGCGGTCTATTGTCACTGGCAGAACTTCCGCCCCCGCCTCGACGATCGAGGCCTCCACACGGGTGCGGGCATCCGGCTCGATTAACAGGACGACGCAACCGCCGCCGCCCGCGCCACAAACCTTTCCAGCCAGCGCGCCGTTGCGCCGCGCGCCATCGATGACGCGGTCTATCGTCTTGGTCGAAATCGTAGGCAGATTCCTTTTGCGGAAGGACCATTCCTCTCGCATCAATCGTCCGGCCTCGTGCCAATCCGGCTTCTCCATGGCGAAGCGCATCTTTTGGGCGACTTCGGAGATACGTTCGAGGCTATTCTGCACGGCGCGCTTGCCGCCAATCTGGGCTTTAAACACTTCCCAATTGTTGATGCCGTGCTGGCGCGGCTTGCCCGTGTAACAGACGGCGATGCGGCGTTCGAGCTCGTCAAGATTGACCCGCAGCTCGACGCGGTGCTCTCCTCCGGGCGGAAGTTCGATGGCTGCGGCGCCGCCAAAGGCGGGCGGGTAATGATCTTGAGTGCCCGTAGGAACGTTGATGACAATGGCTTCCGCGTCGCGGCTGATGTGAATCCAATCAACCTTGCTCTTCCCTGCTCCCGTGTAACGGTCGAGCGCCGCGCAGATGGCAACGGCCATGGCGCTCGACCCACCGATCCCCGCGCCGTTGGGAGCTTCCGAATCTGTAGTGAGCGTGAAGCCCCCTTGAGGCTGAAAAAATTTCACGATCTCAGCGAGGAGCGGGAGTTTGTAACGCTTGGTTTTAGAGAGCGCCGCAAGCGACGCGAAGCTCTCTTCGCGCTTGATGTCGCGAGAGACGAGCTTGATGCGCTCATCCCAAGGCGCGTGGGTTTGAATCACACAGGAAGCGTAGCGCGAGATCGCCGCGTTTAAAGTGACAGAGCCAGGATGAAACAGATACAGCGGCCAGATGTCGAGTGTGCTTCCCGCAAAATCAACGCGGGTCGGGGCCTTGGATTCGATGATCATGAGTGTCCGATGTGTGGATGTGGCGCGTCGTCAGTCGAGACAGTTTGCAGGAATCGACCGGCAAGCTCAAGGAGAGATGACGGTTAGAAAGTACAAACTGACAAGGGTTGGCGGAGCAATGGGCTAGTTCCCTGCGCTGCCGGCGGAGGCCGTGCGATTACGAATCATGAGTTGCGGGCCCGCATCTTTTTTCTCCTGGGCAAGCGCGGGATTTGGTTCGAAGCAGCGGCGGCAGCGCGCTTCGTACATTCCGCCGGCACCGACCACAATGAGTTCTTCGCTCTCAACAAGGCGCTGCGTGTGTACTGCCGGATTTCCACAGCGCATGCAAATAGCCAGCAGCTTGGTGATTTCTTCGGCGATGGCGAGCAGTCGCGGCATGGGTTCGAACGGGCGGCCGCGATAGTCGGTGTCGAGTCCGGCAACGATGACGCGCTTTCCCAGATTGGCGAGTTTGGTGCAGACGTCAACAATCTCTTCACCGAGAAATTGTGCTTCGTCAATGCCGATGACCTCGGTGCGAGGGGAAAGCTTCTCCATGATTTCAGAAGCTTTGGTCACGTTGTCCGAGGAGATGCCCAGGCCGGAATGTGAAACGATTTCGTTGGCCGCGTAGCGTTCGTCAATCGCGGGCTTGAAAATTTGCACGCGCTGGCGCGCAATTTCGGCGCGGCGCAAGCGGCGGATCAGTTCCTCGCTTTTGCCGGAAAACATCGGGCCGACGACGACTTCGATCCAGCCCATGTTGCCTTTGACAATGTCCACGCTTATCTCTCCTGATTATCCTGGTACAAATTCTAACTTGCGGTGCGCGCTGCCCTGCCATACATCCTGGCATTGTAGAACGGCGCGAAGGCCGTGATCACCGCGACGCGAAAAGACTCGTCTCGCTGAATCAAGTCTCCGGAGAGCACGCCCCAAGCTCCCTGCCCATCGCGAATGCCAACCGCGCCTGCAAAACGATCGATGGCATCCGACAGGTCGAATCCGCGCTCAAGAACTTCATGGGCAAGTTCCTCTGGTAGTTCGATGCCGCCGGAACGCCCATAGAAGCCTCGCGCGCCGTCACTCACATAGGCCCAGCTTTCCAGGAAGACGCGGCGGCTTCTATCATCCTGTAAAACCTCAAGACCGCCTTCTAAGCCCACAAAGTACCGCCAGTGTTTGCTAGTCTCGCGCGCCAGTCGCACGAGCGCTTCCACGCGCTGGCGGGCTCCACGCATCAGCTCTTCGCAAGAGGAAGGCGTGGGACTAACGCCGCTCTCAACTTCCACGCCGACGACTTCGAAGTCGCCATCCGGAACGAACTTTGGCGCAAAAGCGTCCAGAGCTTTCATAACAGCCCTGAGCTTTGGCTTGCGAGTGCTGCCAACGGCGACGATGATCTTCTTCATGAAAGCAACAATGGGACGCGCTGATTCTAACGGGAATGAGGCGAGCATACCACGCGGAATACGCAAGGCTGAGGAAAACTTCAAGAGCGAGCGGCGCCCTGCGGGAACGGAACTCTGCCGCTAATTTCCCGGGCAAAACGAGTTGGCAAGGCTCCCCTTCGAGACCGATACCATTCAGAAAAATTGGCAAATCAGAAGCATCGCTGCTTTCGCCCGGGACTATAGGAACACAGAAACCCTTTGCCTGTTTGAATTCGCTCGCAAAGGCTACATAATAAACGCGTTCGCGCAGCCAAGGCGCGACAAGCATGGTCTGCCCAGCGTGTAGTTACGAAAACCCGGAAGCCTCGGTGCAGTGCGCAAAGTGCACGACGCCGCTGCCGCTCAGTGACCAGACGCTGGCCACGAGCGGGCAGGGCTGGTCTGTGCCCGCAGCTGAAGGTGTCATCTCCGCCACCGCCCTTGTTCAGCTGAGCCCAGGTACTTGCATTGGTAGCCGCTATGAAATTGTCCGCCTCCTGGGTCAAGGCGGAATGGGGGCTGTTTACCAAGCCCACGACAAAGAGCTGGAACGCCAGGTGGCGATCAAAGTGATTCGTGCCGACATGGCGGCCAATCCCGAGATACTCCAGCGGTTCAAGCAGGAACTGATCCTCGCTCGGCAAATTACGCACAAAAACGTGATCCGCATTTTTGATTTGGGCCAGGCCGACGGGATCAAGTTCATCACCATGGAGTACATCGAAGGCGAGAACTTACAGGGCGTTCTTCGCCGTAAAAAGAAACTCGAGCCGGCAGAAGCGGCAAACATCCTTGCACAGGTGTGCCGGGCGCTGGAAGCAGCGCACAACGAAGGCGTGATCCATCGCGACCTTAAACCGCAAAATATCATGCTGGACAAAAGCGGCCGAGCGTACGTCATGGACTTCGGGATCGCTCGTTCGATGCTCGGTGCCGGCATGACACAGACTGGAGCTTTAATTGGCACGCCGGACTACATGTCTCCCGAGCAGGCAAAAGGCCAGACTCTGGATGGGCGCTCGGACCTCTTCAGCGTCGGAATTATTTTCTACGAAATGTTGAGCGGGCAGGTGCCCTTCGACGCGGACACCACCATGGGGAAGCTCTGGAAGCGGACCAACGAACCGGCCAGGCCTCTCGACGATCTCGACAAGACAATTCCTCGACCCCTCAGCGACATTGTGCGGAAATGCCTGGAGATCGATCCGCAGAAACGTTTTGCCAGCACAGGAGAATTGCTGCGGCAAATTGAAATCTGGCAGGGCCCCGCCGCCGGTACGCGCGCCGTTTCAATTCCGGTCTCCGTTTTGCCTCGTTCCGCAAAATGGCTGGCCGCGGGACTCGGAGTTCTCGTGATTGCGGGGATTTTATATCTCCGCTTAAGAGTCAGCCCCCAGCCCAGCGGTCCTCATGCGCCGGTTACGTTGCTCATCGCGGATTTCGAGAACAAAACCGGAGATTCGGTCTTTGATGGCACGCTCGAGCCCATGCTCGGCATTGCGCTCGAGGGGGCACCCTTCATTTCCTCCATTAATCGCGCGCAAGCAAAGAAGGACGCCGCGCGCCTTCAGCCCGGAGCCGCGCACCTCGACGCTTCGTTGGCGCAACTCGTGGCCAGGAGTGAAGGCGTCAACGCGGTAGTGACGGGCTCGATCGCGCAGGAAGGAAGCGGCTACAAGGTCTACGTGACCACTCTGGACCCCGCGACGGGCAAAACTATTCTGAAGGAACAGCGGGACGCCTCGAATAAACAGGACGTGCTCGCCGTCGCGGGAAAACTCGCCGAAAGTATCCGCAGGGGACTCGGCGACACCTCGCCCGAGTCCGTGCAGCAAGCCGCCGCGGAAACCTTCAGCGCTGGCTCCCTGGAAGCCGCCCATGCTTACGCCGTCGGGCAAGATTTTCAAATGGCCGCCAAATGGGACGACGCCTTGAAGGCTTACGCTCAGGCGGAGGAGCTGGACCCGAATTTGGGTCGCGCGTATGCCGGCACAGCGGCCATCTATTACGATCTCGGAAAGCGCAAGGAGGCGGAGAAGTATTACGGACTAGCGTTGTCGCATATCGACCGCATGACCGATCGCGAGAAGTACCGCACGCGTAGCGGCTACTACTTACTCATGCGCAACGAACCGAAAGCCATGGAGGAATTGTCCGCGCTAGTCAGCGAATTTCCAGCCGACACGGCGGGGCACGCAAACCTGGCCTTCGCGTACTTCCTCGGCAGGGATATGAACAGAGCTCTCGCAGAGCAGAAGCGTGCTTTGGTGATTTCTCCACACAGCATTCTGCAACGAAACAACTATTCGATGTACGCCCTGTATGATGGGGATTTCGATACCGCTCTCCGGGAAGCACAATCAATTCTGCAGGAAAATCCTAAGTTTGAGCAGGCTTTGCGCACCTCGGCGCTAGCGGAATTGGGTCTCGGCAACACGGAGGCGGCCCAAGCGGACTACGAGAAGCTTCAAGCAGTAAGCCCTTACGGTGCTTCCATCGCGGCCACCGGTCTCGCGGACCTGGATCTTTACCGCGGCAAACTTGTGGACGCGTCAAGCATTTTGGAAAAAGCCGTCTCTGCCGATCTCGCGGCAAAGAATACGGAATCCGCGGCGGGCAACATGGCCATCCTTGCTCTGTTGCAAACCACACTGGGAAAAACGAAGGAATCCGTTTCTTCCGCGAGCAAGGCCGTCGAGGAAAGCAAAGATGTAAGCGTACTTTATCGTGCGGCGCAGGTTTACATCGCCGCGGGGCAGGAAGAAAAGGCGCTGCAATTGGTGGCGCCGCTAGCCCAAAAACTCGAAGCGGAGCCCCAGGTTTATGCGAAATTAATCGCCGGCGAAGCGCAGCTCAAAAAAGGCGACGCACGCGACGCGCTGAATTCCTTCCAGGAAGCGCAAAAGCTTGCCGATACCTGGCTCGGCCATTTCGATATGGGCCGCGCCTATCTCGATGCCGGAGCCTTCACGGAAGCCTCTTCGGAGTTTGACGTCTGCCTGAAGCGCCGCGGCGAAGCTACTTCCCTGTTCCTCGACGATGTCCCCAGCTACCACGTCCTGCCCACCGTTTATTACTACCAAGGCCGCGCCCGCGAAGGTCTCAACAGCCCCGGCGCCGCCGAGTCCTACAAAACATTCCTCGCCATCAAAGAAAAAGGCGTCGGTGATCCGCTCGTCGCGGACGCCCAGCGCCGTAGTTCTGGCCATTAGTTTTCGGCTCGGTCTACGCTGTGAAAGCGCAGCTCATCGCCCCGCCTACGCTATGGTAGCGTGACCGACACTTCGTTCGAGTTCACGCTTTCCACTCCGCCGGCTACCGCTCTAACCACATAGTAGTACGTATTACCCGACGGTGCGTTCGGATCCGCAAACGTGGTGACCGCTGCGCCCGTTGACCCTGCCAGTGAGTAGGGACCTCCGGACTGGGTGCTTCGGTAGACGTTATAGCCCGTGACGTTGCTGGTAGGGCTGGCTGCCCAAAAGATTTGCGGTTGGTTGCCAGCATTCGTTCCAAAGCCGTTGATCGTCGGCGGCTGCGGGGCTATGTTCAACGTTACGCTCTCAAAGTACTGCTGCGCCGGCGTCGAGCTGTCCGTAGCTTGAAACGCGAAAGAAAAGCTTCCCCCGCTTGTCGGGGTGCCACTCAGTAACCCGTTTGCTCCTGGCGTTGTAATAGCCAACCCGGGCGGCAAAGTCCCGGATGAAAAGTGATAAGTAATGGGTGGGGTCCCACCGACGGAAGACAAGACCTGCGAATACGCGACACCCGCGGTTCCGGCAGTTAACGTATTCGGTGTCTGTCCCCCAATAAGCACAACCACCGTCAGCGTGAACGCCTGTGGCGTAGCCGCTGAGGACGGCGGCCCGGCGCTCACCGCCTCGATGGTGAAGTTGTACGGTCCTGCCGGGTCGGTAACCGAACTCGAAGTTAGCGCCCCGGTCGCCGGATTCAGAGTGATGCTCGGAGGCAGCGCACCAGCCGTGACTGAGAAGGTTAACGCTCCTCCCGTCCCGCCACCAGTCTGAATCTGCGCGGAGTACTGAATAGGAGGCGCAGTGCCAGGGAAGCCGTTCACCGTAACTGCTTCCGGCAATGTCGTCGTCGTAATCGTCAGCGGTCCATTCACCTGCACGGTGTACGTTGCGGTGGCCGTTTGCGGCGACGCACTGGTGTCGTTGGCTGTGATTGAGAGGTTGAACGATCCGCTTTGCGTTGGAGTACCCGTCAAAATGCCGTTGGTGGTCAGGTTAAGACCGGGAGGCAGCGTGTTTCCCACCCACGTAACCTGTCCCACGCCTCCGTGCTCAAGGAACATCTGGGTGTACGGCTGGTTCAGCGAAGCACTCGGCAACACGATGGGAGTCGTTATCACGATCCCAGCCGGCAACGGCGAGGGATAAAACAGCTCCGAATTGGGCACCGTGACGGCCGGTTCGGCATTGTTGACGCCGCTCGCAAGCAGAACCGTACCGTCCGGCGCTACTGCCTCGCGCATACCGGCCTGCACTGCCGTGAAATTCCCGCTTACGCTAAACGTCTGCGTCACGGGGTTGTAGATATCCGCATTTGTCCCGGCAGGCAGCGTCGCGCCTCCTGAGATGAAGTCCGTGCCGTCACCCAGCACGATTCCCGCGTAGTGTCCTCGAGCGATGCTCATGTTCACGGTCGGAGTAAATGTCCCTGTAGCAGGATTGTAAAGCTCCGCCGTTGGAGTCAGCACCAGACCGGTTCCGGGACCGGTGAGTCCTCCCGCCACGAGGATTTGTCCGGTATACAACAGCGCGGACGAATGATTCCCGCGAGCGGTGGTCATGGGCCCGGTCAGGGTAAAAGTATCGGCCACAGGATCGTAGATTTCCGCCGAAGCCAGCGAATTGTTGTTCGTATCGAGGCCACCGCTGATCAACACCTTCCCATTGGGAAGCAGGTCCGCGTGATGCGCCTGCCGCACGCTGTTCATCGGATGGCTAGTAGCCGTAAAGGTGTTCGCGACAGGATCGTATATCTCCGCGCTTGCGAGCGAGTTGCCGGTGTTGTCGTTTCCGCCGGTAATTAACACCTTCCCGTTCGCTAGCAACGTAGCCGCGTGCTCCGCGCGTGGTGTCGTCATCTGCGCCGTCACCGGGTTAAACACATTGTTCGCCGAGAAATATATATCGGCGCTCGACTGAGCGAGTGTCGTGTCCGAATAACCGCCCGTCACGAGCACTTCTCCATTGAGCAGCAGCGTCACTGTATGATCGACGCGCGACGTGCTCATCGCGTTGACCGTGCTGCTGAAGGTGTGCGCCACCGGATCGTACAGCTCGGCGCTAGCCAGAGAGCCGGTACCGTTAGCGTTCGACGCTCCGCCTGTCACAAGGATCTTCCCGTTAGGCAGCGCTATGACCATGTGATTGCGGCGTGCTGTTATCATGTTTCCGGTTTCGCAGAAGCCGGTCACGTTGAAAGGATTGGTCACCGCCGACAGACCCGAAACCGAGGCCTTCAAGGCGTAGCCATTCTGCCCATGATCGACGCTAAGAGTCGTGAATGTAGCGTTTCCATTGGCGTCTGTTTGCGTGGTGAGTGTGCCGCTGAGCGTCGCGGAGGCGCAGGGTGGCGTGCCGTTGAACGATAGGTTCACTGTCGCACCAGCGATCGGTGCGTCCGTGTTGTCAGCAACATGAACCACCACGGGGCTTCCACCGATAACTTGTCCGCCCACGCTGTTTGCGGGCTGCGTCGTAAACGTCACATTGCCACCAACCGTCCCCGTGAAGAGGATCGTGTAGTTTGCGCTTACGGTCTGGAAGACTGGCTGCGACCCGTCGTGGACGCTAATACTAAACGTTATGCTGGACGCTTGCGGATTCGCGATCGTCAGCAAACCGCTGCTGGATAGCAACACACCCTGCGCAGGAGATGGCGGACCAAATCCTAAGCCGCCGATGCCGCCGCTCGCGCTGAGCTGGAATGTGTACGGCGTGCCAATCGCGCCCGCCGGCAGCGTCAGCGGGGTAATCGCAATCACCGAGCCGATACGAATCTCCGGGGAATAGGGGATCGACTCCGCCGGTATGGCCGCATCCGTCGCTTTGATCGTTACTGTGGATCCTCCAGGATTTGCAACTGTGGGTATGCCGCTGATCGTCCCGGCGAGTGGATCGATCGCCAATCCCGCCGGAAGACCGGTAGCCGTCCAGACGTACGGTGTCGTTCCACCATTCACTGCCAGCGGCGTTGCCGTGTAGAACTGGCCCACAACTCCGTCCGGTGGCGTCAGTACAAACTGCAGAGTAAGCGGGGTCGCACTCACGTTCAGCGTGTAGCTCTGCGTCCCAAAGTTTTGTGGCGAGGCACTATCGGCCGCCCGAATCGTAACCTGATAACTTCCCGGCGTTGTTGCTTGCCCGGAAACCAATCCCGAAGCGCTCAGGCCGATTCCCGGTGGCAATGCGCCCGATGCGATGGACCAGGTATCCGCACCCGGCTTGCCGCCGACCGCTTGCAATTGCACCGAATACCCCGCATCCAAACGGTCTGTGGCGGGAAGCGCGTTCGTCACGATGGTAACCGGAGGATAGACAGCCGGGGCCGTGAGGTTCGGGTTTCCCGGATTCGCCAGCACCGTCGTCGTGTTCACCGCTTGCGGCACTGTCACCGGAGTGATCACGTTCAGAGGATTGAACGAAATTGTCGCTGGACTTGGATTCACCACGCGAAAAGTTATGTACGCTGTTTCCCCCGGCGCCAGCGTAACCGACCCCTCGGTCGGCGCGGAATTCGTGATGTCGGGATTAGTGATACCCGGATTCGATGTTGTGAATAGCATTGGATTCGTGATGTTCGCAACCGTCACCCAATGCGTCTGCACGCCAAGCACGCATTTCACCGCTACCGGCGTCTGATAAAGCTTGTTAATCAGCAGCTGCAATACGATCCCGCCCGGGATCGTGCCATTCGTCGCGGCCTTAACTGTGTAAGACGCCGTGGTGTTCCCGTTGTTGGTCATGGGATACGTCACATCTTGAATCGAGCCGTTCGCAACATCCACATTCGTGATACCTGGATTCGTGATGCCTGGATTCGTGATACCCGGGTTCGTGATGCCAGGATTCGTGATGCTCGGGTTGGTCGCGCTGACGTTTTCCACGTTCGAATTAGTGATGCCCGGATTCGTGATGCCGGGGTTGAGATACGAAGAGTTCGTGATATCCGGATTGGTGATACCCGGGTTTGTGATACTCGGATTCGTGATGCCTGGATTCGTGATGCCCGGATTCGTGACTTCGTCATTCGTAATACTTGGATTCGTAATGCCGGGATTCGTGATGCCGGGATTGGTGATCCCCGGATTCGTGATGTCCGGATTGAGAACGGCTGTCGATGTAAGCCCGTTGCTTACCACAGATCCGCCGATCGCCGAAATCTGCGCCACATTTACCGTGATGCTGGCCGCCGCGTTCGTCGAAGTCGCAAACACGCTCCGCGACACCGAAGAGTAAGGCGGAATCGTGATATCCAGCGTGGTCAAAAGTGAAAACTGCAAAAATGAAGCCGTGCCACCTGTCGGCTGGCTTGCAATCGTGAAACGCACATTCAGCGGCCCAGCCGTCGTGTTCTGCGCTTCCACAGGAAACGCGCGCTGGAATGGCACCGTCTTGCCGTTGAACGTCGTTGTCCCCAGTGGCTTCGCATTTCCCGGCGCTGCCGCAACAAGTCCGCCCGTAATCTGCGACGTATATATATTCTGGTTGCGCATGCCCTCCTGGCCGGGCACGCAAGCTGGAAGTGGATTGCCGTTCTCAACGCTTATTGCGCCTGCAACCACCGGCGCCGTGTAATTTTCCCAGCTCCCGCCAGCCGGAGGCGGTACCACGTCGCGATTATCCGTCCACACTGCGTGGAAAAGCGGGTTCACGCTGGGCATAAAATTGTAAGCCCAAGAGTTGCCGCTCGGCACGAACGCCGGCGATGGCACGATGTCGATGTAGTCGCCCAGGAAAGCTTCTTGCCCCGAATCAAACAGCGGTAGATTCGGCACGTTAAACTTGAACTGCTCAATGTCCATGGTCTCTGGATTCACGCAGCATCCAAACTCGTACTGCGACACGAGCACCGACGGCCCCAAAGCAACGGTCGGAAATATGCCCAGCTCAAGCACCCGCAAATCGAGCGTGTGCCGCCGCAGCGTCAACCCATAATCATCAATATTGGGCGTAAACACCTCATTTAACCCCGCTGTCGTCACAGGAGCCAGTTCACCTTGCGGCTCCAGCATTTCCGTATAGCTTCCAAGGCTGGCCGGATTCGGCGTGTAAAACCCGGCGTAGTGATCGAGGCGCAGATCGTAATAAAGGAGCGTAAGCCTGCCGTTCGCGAAGGTCATTGCAGGCATAATCTGGTGCCCGCGCCCCGAGGGATTGGTCTGCGCATTCTGTGGCGGGTTGTCCACCATGAAGGCCGGGGTCCAGTGCGTGCCATCCAGCGAGCCTGCCGCAACGATTCGCGCATCGCCGCTCGAACTCACGCCGCGCGCCGAATACGCCACATACACAAATCCGAACATGTCCGATGTCAGTGCGGGATAGGCGTTCGTCCGGAACGTCGTCGTTGAGGTCGGTTGGTCGAATGGCTGAAACGTGGAAATCTGTACTGGCTTGCTGAAAGTTTTTCCCGCGTTGGTCGACTGTGCGATCATGATCGCGTCGGGAGTTACTCCGGTCGTGGCGAATTGCCGCCATGCCACATAGACAGCTCCCGTGACCGGATTGACGGCTATCGTGCTACCCTGGCTCGTCGTCGTCCCCGTGTTGATCTGCACCGGCGTGCTCCACGTCACCCCACAATCCGTCGAATGTGTGAACATTAGGTGCGTTGGCGTGGAGTTGCTCTTTGTTCCCGCGAGAAAATCGGTATACGCCAAATAAATATTTCCCGCCGGGAAGGACTGCCTAACCGCGAGCGTCCCGCCATTCGGTCCGACACCCGGCTCGTTCGCCGTAAACGAACAGGTAGCCGCTCCGGCGCGCGGTATGTCCACCGCCATCGACGGCTTATCCAAAAACTGCGAACTGTTGCCCGACGCCACGATGTGCGTGTCAACGTACGTGATGGGATCAAGTTGTTCGTTGTTGTTCAAATCGTTGTAGCGCGCCACAAAGATCGTGCTGATCGTACTCGCGCTGGTCGCCGTGGCCCGGTCAAACGCCAGCCCGGCGTAATAAAACATCCCATTCGTCCCCGCGCGCACCACGGGGTCTGACGCCGCTTGATAATTGCCTAAACTCAACGCTCCGCTGTCTTTGCATTGACCAATGGCGTAAGGACACCCCGGCAGCAGCGTGCTCTGCCACGTATACCCGCCATCGAAGGACTTGAAGAGTCCCAGCCACGCGTCGCCCGTTTCCACTCCACCGCTCAGCACTTGCTCCAGATCCACCGACCGGTAGTCATTCGCGCCCGCGAGTATATGCAGCGGATTGCGCGTCGAGACTGCCATGGATGGCTCGTTCTGCCGCTGTAGGAAAGGATCGCCCGTGGGCCACTTCGTTCCCGAAACCATGTTGACGTTCTGTCCAGCCACCTGCGCTCCCGCTGGCGGCACGGCCAAAAGGCTTGCCACACCCACCAATCCGATAACGGCGCACAACACGCGAACAGACAATCTCATCGTATAACTCCTGGAGTCGCTGGTGATTCGGGGCCTGGTTGCTGCTTTGTGTGAATGCGCACTTCTGCGGTGTGCGCCAATCAACCGATTAAGTAGGTCAGAGTGAAGAGGGACGTAGTGGGGGGACTGCCCACGTGCTGACCGACCGAGGCGAAATTTTGTCCTGCCTCACTTCTAAAGTCAAGAAAAGATTCGTCCACTCCTCCTCTTCCGTGAATTTAAAGTGCTCTTCGCTTCTCAAACCGCCACGGCACTGCGGTGTCCTGAATATCTGCTCCGAGTTTTTGAAATTGGTATTCACGGTGATATAATTGTTTCAGGTAGTTTTGTAGATTCTCAGCGCGGCAACAAGTTGCCGCCTTTTTCATTTCAGGGTTCGATTGGTAGCTCAGCCGTTCTTGCCTGTGCGCTTCCTATCTCTTTCAGACCTGCAGATCGAGCCCCTCAATGTAGCGCAGGACCGAGCCCTGGGGCATTTTCCTTTCGCAAATGGCCAGCGTGCACCGTTCACTTAAATTGCGTCTCGATTGAGACCTTGAATAAGAATCCCGACGAAGTCCTAGGTTTGTCTGCAAGCCCTGTAGAATCAACACTTACAGAACTGCCCCTAAATATTGATTTTAATCGACTTACAGGAAGGCTAAGCCATTTAGAATCAACGTTTACAAAAACAGCGGAGGGGGTGGGTTACAAAACCTAGCCGCTTCGACTTCCATCCATCAGCGAAACCGCCTAGTAGCTCGATCGAACCAGTGGCGCCTCGCGACCGCGTGCTGACACTTTCTCCACGGATTCGATCGCGCCATTCCGCACCAGTAGCGCATCGTCGAAATTGTTGACCGTGGGGCAAACGTGCCGTGGCAGGAGGTAAAGTGCTTCGCCAACCTCTGGGCCAACTGCACCTCCCTCAACTTCCAGCGGCAGGTGCTCTTCGCTAGGCGAAAGTGGCGTTAGTTCGGGATGTCCCACGGCAACGCAGGTTGGAACCCCGGCGTCCGCTGAGACGGCCTTGTGCCCGGCATCGCAGGTGATAATCCCTGCGCGTGGATGGCTGACCACGCGAGTCAATACCAGCACCGCTGGTCGGTAGCCGTATCGTTCGGAAAGCTGTGGCAGGCTCGAGGCATCGGAATAAACAACCGTGCCGGGCGAAATGCGGTGAATAAACCCAGACTTGCGAAAGCCTTCGTAAAAAGCCGAGCAGGGCAATGTTGGCGTTCCCGCCGTGATCACTTCCGGTACGCGCACTCCGCTGCGCTCGATCTCGTTCACAATTTCCAGCAAGCGATCGTAGCCGGCGTGAGCCGCCGCAGTGCGTTCGCGCTCGTCGGGCGCCCTATGATGACCGTCGTAGTAGTGCAGTCCCCGGAACTCCAAGCCGCTGGCTCCGATCGCGCGCACCAAGCCGACGACCTCTCCGCGGTGGCCTTGCTCGATGCCCGTACGGTTCATCCCTGGATTTATGTCGAGAAAAACACCCAAACGACTGCCCTGCCATTGCACCACTTGTTCTGCGTTCTCGGCCAGGACGGAAAGGCGCACGGCCGGAAACTGCTCCGCGATTTCCCTTACCCGGCGCGCATTTGCACCCATCGTTGGATAGGCCAGGAGAACATCGGCCGCGCCGCACTGGCATGCCACCAGTAATTCGAGCGTGGTCGCGCATTTGAAATTGCGGATGCCGCGTTCGACCATCATCCCGATCGTATAGCCCAGCTTGGCTGTCTTGATGTGCACGCGCCAGCGATCCGCATCGCCACCCAGCAGTTCTAGCGTCCGTTCTATGTTGGAGGAGATGATTTCCGGATAGACCACCAGCGCAGGAGTCATCACGTCTTCGATGCCGGACACTTTATAACGCGGGTCCCAGGCGTATTCGCTCAGCATGGATTTTTGCGCAACCATGGCGGCCTCGATGATAACGCGTAAATGCGACCATAGAAACGGGATCGACGAATTCCCTATCGTCTTGGGAAAGCTCGCAGGAGCTAGAATCGACGATCACGTAAGGGCGCAGGTTGACCACCTCAAGTCTCGATAGTAGGCTCTCCGAACTTCCATGCCTACAAAGGGTCCCGACACAACCGCGCGTCCTCAATCCTCCGATTTGATTCGTGGTCTCGGTGTGTGGTCGGCGATCGCGATTGTCATCGGCGACACCATCGGAACAGGAATCTTTCTCGTCAGCAGCGACATGGCTCGCGCTGTCGGCTCGGTCGGCTTGGTTTTTGCCGCGTGGCTCATCGGCGGCCTCATCGTACTTTTCGGCGCCTTCTGTTATGCCGAACTGGGCGCGGCTTTCCCCAAGGCCGGTGGGCCTTACGTTTATCTCAATCGCGGCCTGGGCCCTTTCTGGGGATTTCTTTTCGGCTGGATGAGCTCGTTTCTCGAGCGGCCCGTCGCGATGGCTACACTCGCCGCCGGATTTCTGCGCTTTCTCGGATTCATTTTCCCAGTGGTAGCTACGCCATTATTCACAAGCCACATAGGGCGATACGAGTTTACCTTTACCGCGGCCCAACCGCTCGCCGCGTTGGTCGTGGTAGCAGTTACCGCGATCAATTATTTGAGTGTGCGTCTCGGCGGCAACATTCAGGTACTGCTGACATCCCTAAAAATCGGCGCGATCCTGGTGATTGTCGTCGCAGGCGTACTTTTCGGAAAGCCGCATGCGATCGCAGCCGTGTCGCTTGGAACTCCCGCCGGTTCGGGCCCTCTTGGCTTTGGCCCGATCAGTTGGAGAACGATCGGCGCCGTGCTCACCGCGCTTGTTCCTGCCATGTGGGCCTACAACGGCTTCAACGACCTCGGCGATCTAGGTGAAGAAATTCAGCATCCCGAGAAAAACGTTCCCCGAGCGATCATCCTTGGACTGCTCACTGTCGGGGGTCTGTACCTGCTAGCGAATGTAGTTTATTTCCGCATCTTGCCGTTCGCCGCCCTGGCGCAATCGCAACACGTCGCGTCGGATGTCGTGCAGTCCTTCGCCGGTTCTCGCGGCGCAACCTGGCTGACAATCGCCATGGCCATCTCCGCGCTCGGAGCGCTCCATGTAGTCGTCCTAACGGGCGCACGCATCCCTTACGCCATGGCACGCGATGGCGTCTTCTTCCAGTTCGCCGCGCGCCTTCATCCTGCTTTTCGCACTCCCAGCGGCTCACTGGTTTTCCTCGGCGCCATCGCCGCGCTGCTCGCGCTCAGCGGAACTTATGAAGAACTCTATTCCCTCTTCGTTTTTGCGGTCTGGATTTTCTTCGCGTTAACGGCGATTGCTCTGCTGCGGCTACGCAAAACAGAGCTCCATCTTTCCCGTCCCTACCGCGCCTGGGGCTATCCGCTGACGCCTTTGATTTTTTTGGTCGCCGCGATTGCCCTCACTGCGAACTTGTGGATGAACAGGCCAGTGCGTTCCACGCTGGGCTTGTTAGCGATTCTCGGCGGCATCCCCTTCTTCTACCACTGGCGCAAATCCCCTCGCGCTTCCGCCTCCGCCGAGGAGCACAACTAAGCCCCCGCAAAGAGTGCAGCGAACGCGCTGAGTTGAGTTGCCGCGAATAGCCGCAAGCAAGGCTAGCCGCACTTTCGCAGTTGCTGACATTTTTCGGCTTTTTTGCCCCTATTTTTATTGTTAAGGCGTGTGTTTTCATCGGCGCCCTCCCGGAAAACGGTAGAGTGGAGACCAAGTGCCTTCCCTTTGACAACGGACTTCTGGCAGTCTGTCGTTAGCATGTTTCTACGCAGCAATAATCGTAAAAAAGACGGCAAAGACCATCGCTACTTCAGCATCGTAGAAAACCATCGCATCAGTTCCGGCAAGACGGTGCAACGAACCGTTCTCTATCTCGGCGAAATCAACGATCAACAACAAGCGGCCTGGCGCAAGTCGCTGTCGGTGTTTGATGAACAGCAGCAAGAGTATGCGAACTTGAGTTTGTTTCCCGACGACCGCGAGATTCCCGCCGATGCCATCGACAGTCTGCAAGTAAAATTGAGCGGCCTTGAGCTGCGGCGCCCTCGTCGGTTCGGCAGTTGTTGGTTGGCGTGCGAGTTGTGGCGTCAACTGGGCTTGCATGAGTTTTGGGATGCTCGCCTTGCCGGATCGCGCGAAGACGTCCCCTGGGAAAAAGTGTTGCAGCTACTGGTGGCGAACCGGCTACTGGATCCGGGTAGCGAGTTTCGCGTGCATCGCCAGTGGTACCTGACTACCGCCATGGATGTGTTGCTCGGAACCGATTTCGCGGTGGCCGAAAAGGATCGCTTGTATCGCTGCCTCGACCGGGTGCTCAAACACAAGCAGGAACTCTTTCTATGGCTGCGTCAGAAGTGGGCCGATCTGTTTCAAGCGGAATTCGAAATTCTGCTCTACGACCTGACCAGTACGTACTTCGAAGGTGCGATGGAAGAGAACCCTAAGGCCAAATACGGTCACAGTCGTGATAAACGGACGGACTGTTTGCAGGTGGTGATTGCGCTGGTGATCACCACCGATGGGTTCCCGTTGGCCTATGAAGTGATGGACGGTAACACCAGTGATCGCACCACCCTGCGCGGGTTTCTGGACCAGATCGAAAAGACTTACGGGAAAGCAAAACGCATGTGGGTGATGGATCGCGGGATTCCGACCGAAGAGATGTTGCAGGAGATGCGGGATCCGGCACGCGAGATTTTCTATCTGGTGGGAACACCGAAAGGCAAGATCCAACAATATGAAAAGAAATGGCTGGATCTGCCCTGGCAGCAGGTTCGAGAGTCGGTGGACGTGAAACTGTTTGAGCAGGACGGCGAGCTCTATGTGTTGGCCAAGAGTGAAGGAAGAAGAGCCAAAGAGACCGCCATGCGCCGCAAGCGTCTGGCTCGCTTGCTCAAAAAGCTCCGGGCCATGCGGCGCAGCCTGCCCTCTCTGGTCCAGTTGCTGATGCGTTTGGGCGCCGCGAAATCGGAAGCGGGCCGCGCCTTCCAGTTCGTGCAGATGCAAGTACCCGAGGAAGGCCAGCCGGTCACCCGGGAGACCTTCCAGTTTCGTGTGGATAAGAAAAAGCTGCAAGTGGCGGAATGGCGCGACGGACACTACTTACTGCGCTCCAACCTCACGGCCGGAGATCCCAGCGTGCTGTGGACCCGCTACGTGCAGTTGACCCAGATCGAGTCGGTCTTCCGATCTCTCAAAAGTGAACTCGGCATACGCCCCATTTACCATCAACTGGAGCATCGCGCCGACGCGCACATTCTGATCGCCTTTCTCGCGTACTGCTTGCAAGTGACACTGAAGCATCGCCTGTTGTTGCACGCCCCAGGGTTGACCCCCACCGCAGTGCTGGAGAAGTTGGCCGAAATCAAAATGATCGATGTGTGGATTCCTACGGTCGATCAACGTTGGTTGATTCTGCCCCGCTACACACAACCTTCCCCAGACACCAAGCTGCTCATAGAAAAGCTGAGACTGGAACTGCCGAACCAGCCGCCACCCCGCCTTGTGGCGCAAAAAGAGAGCAACGAAATCGAGGTGCAGACCTCCCGGTAAGGGCTGTTTGTGGTGGAGACCTTTCGATAACTGAAACTGATTCGAAAGCACTTAACCGACTCAAAGGTGCGCAGCTGCGAAAGATCGGCTAGCAATTGCTTCCTGTACACTTATGGCAGGCTCATGCAGTGCTGTCGCGTCCTCCGTCTTCCTTCAGAAATGCACTTTGAGCGTGAACTGTGCCGACCGCGGACCGCCAAGGGCGTACAGTGGGTTCTGACCGGTAATGGTGCCTGATCCATCGACGTTCGTCGTCGAGCCAGGGCATACCTTGCCAAAAGTCGAAAATGCCGATCCGCCTTGATATCCCCAGAAGCCGTCTGGGTTGCACCCCGATCCGGGCAGTCCGAACATCGGATGGTTGAATACGTTGAAGTACTCCGCGCGCACATCCAGCTTAACTCGTTCGGAAATGCTGAACTGACGGCGTAGCGCAAGGTCGGTCTGGTCGATCGAGTACGGGCTGCGCAGCCCATTTCTGGGGAAATTTCCGTTCGCCCCGGCGGGTGGCGGCGCAAAGGCAGCCGGATTCAACGCTTTGCCATCCGGTTGCGTGGGATCAGTGATCCAGTAGGGTTGGCCGGGTACGATGTCCGCTTGGATGCGATTGTATTCGGACTGGGGCACGAGCCCACCGGCCGTTACGTTGATCGGGGGCGCCGAACTCACGCGCACGAGCCCGTCCACGGCCCAGCCTCCCAGGATCGCTTTGCCCGCGCGACCCCAAGAAGGCGTTGGCACCTCGTACGAGATGGCGCCCGCGAAGCTGTTGCGAATGTCAAAATCCGACGGCGACAGCGGTGGGAGTACGATGTCGCTTACGCTTGTTGCCTCAAGACCAACCGCATCAGCGGAACCCACATCGCTCGATTTTGCCAGCGTATAAGACGCCAAGGCTTGCAGTCCGTGCGAAATTCGTCTCTGGAACTGGACCTGCAATGCATCATAGTGCGAGTACCCGGCGTTCCGCGTTACCTGTATCGGCCCTCCGCCTATGCTCAAAACAGCTGGAGGCGTAATGGCGTCCTGCCGCAACAGACGTCTGCCGTCCGACCCGACATAGGTTGCCGTCAACGTTTGTTTCGCTCCCAATTGCCGCTGAATGGCCGCGTTCCACTCTACGGTGTAGGGGAGTTGCAGGTTTGGATCGACAGCGCTTAAAAAAGCCCCGCTGTTGATGACCGCTGAAAATGGCGGAGGCTGCAAAGCTGGGTTGCTCGGATCGAAAGCCAGCGGTGGCGATGCAAAAATTAATTGATTAATTGAATAGGGAAAGCCATACGCGGCATAGCCGACATTCCCGTAACCTAAATCATAGAAGACGCCAAATCCTCCACGCACCACGATTTTGGGCGTGATCTGGTACGCAACTCCAATCCGCGGAGCGAAATTGTTATACCTGGTGTGCCAAAGAGGCCCTGGCACCTCCGCGAGCGGGTTTGCGTCAAAGATTCCCTGCATCACGTAGAGAGGTTGGCTTGCCGTTGCCGAGACCGGCGGGGTGTTGATCTCCCACCGCAAACCATAGGTCAGCGTCAGGCGGTTCGTGACCCTCCAGGTGTCCTGAGCAAACAGCGAGTAGTTACTCACGATCACCGAGAAAGGCCGGTACGAAGACAGAAGGACGACGCCCGACGTCCCTGCCACCAACTCCGCGTACCCGGACGGGAAAAAACTGTAATCGGTACCTTCCAACGAGGTCGGGTTTACACGACGATAATCGATGCCGAACTTAATTTGGTGCACGCCGACGGCCCAGGAGAATGTGTCCACAAAGTTGAGTTGCCGTTGCACATTGGAATATTCGGTACCCGCCCGGACATCCATGTTGCCGTCGCCGATGGACCCAAGATAAACGAGCGCCTGACCCTTGTCAGGACGATAAACGGACGAGGCCGGGAACAACACGGAAGTAGGCGGCGCCACGCCGCCATAGAAGTCTGTAAGGTCGGTTATGAAGGCGCCGGTGTAGCGACTCCAGTTTGCGCGGAAGTCGTTCACCTTGGTGGGAGCAAGCAAGATAGTTACCCCGGCGGTAAGGGTATCCGCATTCGCGTTTTGGTAATGTAATTCCTCCCAGCTCCGGTAGGTGCCATAAGAGGGCGCGTGGACGTAGCGTGCGAATAGCGTGATTTTCTTGCTGAAGTTCTGGTCGATGCGGATACTGGTGGCGTTGAGCGAGGAAGGATTGGAATAAGCCGCGCTGAGGTTCGCGAGGCACGGATTTGTGATGTTATTGCACGTGGGGTCGATGAGAGGCGCGTTCACAGGGGGAAGCGGCAGGGCATCCACAATCGGCTGATAGGCCGGCGCGACCGCCGCCCGCGCTGACGCCGTCAAGAATTCGCCTGTGGCCGTCTGTGGCAGCCGCAGCCGCAGCCCTTCGTACGAAAAGAAAAAGAAGGTCTTGTCTTTGCGGATGGGGCCACCGACTGTACCGCCAAAGTCATTCTGGCGCTCCGCGGGTTTGGGAAGCGGCGGAGCGTCAAAATAGTTCCGGGCATCGAAGACGTCGTTCCGCAGGTAGTCAAAGGCCGTGCCGTGGAACTGGTTGCCACCGGATTTTGTGACGATAGAAATTTGGGCTCCTGGAGTGTGTCCAAATTCAGGCGGGTACGACGACGTCTCGATGCGGAACTCCTGCATGGCATCCACGGAGACTAGTCCGTTCGTGCCGCCTTGGGCGGTGTAGCCCGGTATCGCGGCCCCCAGAGTCTGACCGAGGCCACTGATGTTTACGCCAAAATTGGCACTCACCCCATCCACCGTGAAATAGTTCGCGTCGCTGCGCTGGCCATTCGCGCTGAACTGGCCTTGCCCGAGATTTTGCGAGGTGAACACTATGCCAGGCGTCAGCGCCATCAGCGGCTGGAAGCTCCGGCCATTCAACGGCATGTTGGCCACCAACTGCTGGTCCACCACGGTGCTGACCGCCGCTGAGTCGGTTTGCAACCCGAAAATGTCGCCCAGAACGGTTACGCTTTCTGACGCGGGACCGATGGCGAGAGTGAAGTTCTCGTTGATCGCGTCCTGCACGAACAGCTGGAGGCTGGGCTGGACGACGGTTCGGAAGCCTTCCTTCTGAATGGTCAGCCGGTAGGTGGCCGGATGCAGGTCGGGTAGGACGTAGATCCCATCCTCGTTGGTGGTGGTAGCGGTGGAGACGTCGGTCTCAATGTTGGTGATTTTGCATTGAGCGCCGACGATCACGGCGCCGGTCAGGTCCGTCACCCTACCCGAAATACGGGCACTCTCGGTTTGAGCGAAGGCCGTCACAGCGAACAGCAGAAGAAGCACAGCGAGTACCGGAGACTTCATCGAGCATTCTCCCTAGTGCTCGCACCCTGTAGCTAGTTCCGCTTCGAGCTCAAATTGTTGGGTAGGATATTCTTATCGGTGGGGTGAAGCAAGCAGACAAACTGACAGGTAGGCAACGCGGGAGGAGCGGTACCGCGGGGCGATTTCCCGTTAAAGGGCGTTATTACCGGCGTTTACGGGTGATTGGCCTCCCCCAAGTAGGCGTAGAGCATTTTTTGCCCGCTGGGCTGCTTGCCGCCAGATGCAGGCTCGACCGTGACAAATACGGAATTGATCTGCTTCACAAGCTCCGGGTTCTCCACTTTCAACACCCAGCGCCCTTGCGCCTTGGCATCCACGCGGAGGATGCCCAGGCTGTGTGACGTGTTCTTCCCGGTTTCGGGAACTGCCCAGACCTGGAAAGTACGCTTTGCGTCTAATACCCTGTCTTCATTCAAATCGAAAGCGTAGAAAGTAAGGGATTTGCCTTCGGTCAGGAAGACGCGCCCAAAAGCCTTGTTGGTGTTGCCATTCGGATCCGTATCGCGAACGTCGATGACGTGCAATTGGCGCGACGCCATCAGCTCCCGGACATCCTTGCCTGCCGCCGCGAGTTGCCGCTCCATATCGAGGGTGGCGCTCGCAACCCGCAGCTTATCAGACAGTTGCGCGATGCGAACCTCTTCCTCCACGAGAGAGGCTTCGTCATTGAGCCGCAATTGGTTGACGCGGGCAGCCTCGTCTTTTGCTTCCGCAAGCAGTTTTTCCTGGTTGCGGGATTCTTCCAGCAATTGCGCGTTCTGGCTGGAGGACCGTTCCGCGTCTCCTCGTGCCTGCTCTCCGTTGCGTCGCAGGCTCTCGGCGGTGGTGGCGGAGTTTCCCAATTCGGTACGCAAATTTTGGATCTCGCGCTGGCTTGCCGTGAGCGACTCGTTTAGTTTAGAAAGGCTCGCAGTAAGCGCGGAGTTCTCCCGCTTAAGCTGCTCGACCTGCTGCTGTGCCTGCATGGATCCCCGGGACGCGGGATGCCAGTACGTTCCGAAGACGATTGCCGCGACAATCGCGGTGACCAGTGCGGTCGCAGCTGGAACGAAGAAGCCAACTCGCCTCCCGGGATGTCTGATTGAGCCGTCGACGCCGGGTGAGAACACGATGCCTTGGAGCCTGGCACGCTGGAGGAATCGCCCGCGGATGCCGTTGTCGGGCCGGGTCTTTGCAATATCCAAGAATTCACGAATCGGACTCACCGTTAGCGGCACTCCGGAACGAACGAGTCCACCGAACTCTTCCTCGGCTTTCTGGCATTCCAAGCAATCCTTGACGTGTTCGCGAAGCTCCATGAGTTCCTCGCCCGACAGGAATCCGCCCGCTTCCAGGGCGGCCAACTCCTCGAAATGGGAATGATCACTCATCGCTGCCCGCTGTCTTACCCTTCTCCCGCGTGCGTCCGACGAAAGAACGCAGTTTCTGAAGTCCCCGGTAGTAGTGGTGCCGTACATTCGATAGAGAATCGCCCATTTTGTCGGCTATCTCTCTCATCGAGAGCCCGTTATAGCTGGCCAGCTCAACGACCTGCTTTTGGGGGCCGTTCAGGGTTGCCAGGCCTTGCCGTAGCAGATGCTTCAACTCATGTTGTGTGAACCCGCCGAGTGTGGAGGCTGCTTCAGGCAAGCGAGTCTCGACCTCGTCCAGATTCGTCTGGTCGTAGAACTTCCTCGCGTTCAGGTGCTGCCTGCGGTTGATGGCGCGATGATAGGCGTACTGGAGAATCCACACTTTAGTAGTGCCTTTAGCGGGGTCGAATTGTGCCACCGAGCGGAAAATTTCCAGAAAGACGCTCTGCATCACGTCTTCGGCTTCTCCCGGATCGCGGACGATTTTGAGAGCAATACTGAGGACAAGGCGGTGGTAGCGGTCGAACAAAACAGCAAGAGCGTCGTTGCAGCCAGCCTGTAGCTGCGCCATCAGTTCGCTATCGTCCAGTCCTCTCAGCTTGGCGAAAGTTGGAGACTGAACAGAACGCGTAAATGGGGAACCGGCGGGCGGGAATTCAGGTTTTGTCAACGAACCGTGCCTGTGGCGCCATCTTGGTACTGGCGGTACTCCTAGAGAGCCCAACTTATAGTAAGAAATGTCTCAAAAGGCAACTGTTAGAATTGCTGCTTTACAGCCGACGCGCCAAGGATGAGATTTAGAAGTGCGGGAACGAAAAAGCTGTTGCGCTCCAGAATCTGAGCTGGAATAATCCCGCGGAATTGAAACTCTTTAAGCCAACTGTCATGAGAACAGACAGATGACACGCACCGTCAGGATCATCCTCGTGGATGACTTCGAGCCCTGGCGTCGTTTTGTCGCTTCCCTGCTACGAGAGAACCCCGACTGGGAGATCATCTGCGAGGCCTCAGACGGGTTGGAAGCCGTCCAAAAGGCGACGGAATTTCAGCCGGACTTGATCCTGCTGGACCTCGGGCTTCCAAAGTTGAATGGCATTGAAGCGGCCACATCCATCCGCAAAGATGCTCCAGGGTCGAAAATCCTATTCTTGAGCGAGAACCGTGACTCGCTGATCGCAGCAGCAGCCTTAGACGCCGGCGGGCATGGCTACGTGGTCAAATCGGACGGCGCAGACGAATTGCTACTGGCGGTAGAAGCTGTTCTTCACGGCAAGCGATTTATCAGCAGCAGATTCGCGGGTTTCGATTTTACCCCTATTGAACGGCAGCCCAGCAGCGACTTCCGATAGGTCAAAACTCCACCCCTGTGTCGGGCCTGTTCTGGTCCCAGATACTGCGACGTCTTCTCCAAGTAGGAGCAACCCGGCTTCTGGAAGGGCAAATTCCGTAAAACCGCAATCCAAGCAAATCAGAAGCTGCGGGAATACAAAAACCGGGGGCTTGTCCAGATTCTTCAGCCCGGCAAAATGGACGTTAATCTCCGAGTTAAACCTTCGCTGGTTCTCCGAACTGCATGACTTACATGTCATAAGCTTCACCCCACGTGAGGCTACGGTCGAGTACGAGCCGAGGGCCCGCCATATCCGAGTGTGCCTCCCCAATGGATGAATTGTGCCAAGCTGGTCTGGAGAAATCTTATGGCGATCGAACCCAAACGTGTACACACAGGCTCTAACGCTCGGGAAGGGTGCCGCGTGCCAGGCGGTGTTTGAGATGACTCGGCCAAGGAAAGAAACGGATTCCCAGGGGCCTTCGAAGACCAGATCTTCAGGAGACCAGCAAAATCATCTTCAACTCACTTGCCCGTCCCTAAAATGCTTACGGTTTGCGGGCTCGACCCTGCGTCAGGGCGTCTTGAGATAAATGTTGCTGATGTTATGCTCGCGCAGCATGGCGTTGAACGCCGCCAGGTCTTTCCCCACCAACTGCTGAAAGTCCTGCGCTGCTTTGTCGCCGCGCTGCTTCAACTCTTCCTGCACGGCTGTCTGCTGCGTAGTGGGCGGAAAATCGGCACTGCTGTCCAGTTGGCTGAAGAGGTAGCCTACCTTCTGGAGCAGCATCGGCGACCAGCGGCAGTCGTCCTGGCCGCGGCCGGTCAGCTTAAGTTGCAGCAGGGTTGTCTCTATGCCAGCGAGCTTTTCTCCCAGGTCGTCCGCGGCTTTACGCGTTGGTTTCGACGCCTCATCTGTGCCTTGCTCCTTCCCGAGGGCAACGAGCTGAGCGCGGAGTGACTCGATCTGGTTCACCGTAGTCGCCATGGAGTTCATCTCGTCATAGAGCGCGGTCTGCACGCGCGTCTGCGCCTGGATGTCGCTCTCCGAGCCGGAAGTATGCGGATCTTTCAGCACTGTCAGTTTCTGGGTGAATTTTTCTTCTCCCACAGTAAGGGTGACCGAGTACGTTCCCGGCAGGGCCAGCACCGAGAGGCGCCCCACGGCGGGAGGCATGCGCCAGCCTTCCGGTCCAAAGGGAACGTCCGGCGCAAAGAGCGGAGTGGTTCTCAGGCGAATTTGCGAAGTGCGCTCGGAGCGGAGGTCCCACCAGACGCGATTGATGCCCGCCTTGGTTTCGCATGGAGGTGGTTCGACATCCGGGAAAGCTTCATCTTCGCTCGGAGGTTTGGCCGGTGCGGCGCCGGGTTTCGGGGCGCGGCATTCGATCTCGCGCACTTTTTTGCCGCTGGCGTCCGTGATAGTCAGCTTGGCGACGTCCTTCTCTCCCAGGTTGGCCTTGAGATAGAAATTGATGGACGCGCCATACGGCGGATTTTTTCCCGTTGAGGGGTCATACTCGACCGCAGCGGCCTGCACGACTTCCTTGAAGCGATACGCATCGCGCGGCGCAAACAGATATGTTTTGGCCGCGGCCACTTCCGGCGTGAGCTGCTCGAGCGAGGTAATGTCGTCCAGGATCCAGAACCCGCGCCCGTACGTAGCCACCGCCAGATCATGGAATCTTTCCTGAACGGTCAGCCAGTAGACCGGCGCGTGTGGCAGGCCGGACTGGAGTGGCTGCCAGTTCTTCCCGTCGTCAAAAGATACGTACAACCCGCCCTCCGTGCCCAGGTAGAGGAGACCCTTGCGCACGGGATCTTCGCGCACGCAGTGCGCATAGCTGAGCATGTTGTGCGGAATCCCGGCGGTGATCAGCGTCCAAGTTTTGCCGTAGTCCGCGGTCTTGTACACATACGGATCGCGAAAGTTGACCTGATGGCCGTCCACGGTCAGGTAGGCCGTGCCTGCATCGAAGCGGGAAGCTTCGATATTGTCTACGGTTCCCCACTCGGGGAAGCCGGGAACATTCTTCGTGACGTTCGTCCAGTTTTTTCCGCCGTCGCGCGTCACCTGCACCTGCCCGTCGTTGGTGCCCACCCAGATCAGGCCTGCCTCTTTGGAGGATTCCGTCAGAGCGAAAATTACTCCGGCATATTCCACGCCGATGTTGTCGGGAGTGAGGCCTCCGGAAATCTGCTGACGGCTCTTGTCGTTGCGCGTCAGGTCCGGACTGATAATCTGCCAGCTATTGCCGCCATCGGTGGTGACGTGTACAAACTGGCTACCCACATACACCTTGTTGTGGTCGAACGGAGAAATGGCGATGGGGAATTCCCAATTGAAGCGGTACCTGACCTCCGCCGCAGGCGCGCCAGCCACATAGTCGGGCCACACCTCGACTTCGCGGTCCTGGTGGGTGCGCTCGTCGAAGCGGGTTACCGTGCCGCCGATGCTGCCTGATCCGGTGCCCGTAGACCAAATGACGTTGTTGTCCACGGGATCCGGTACGGCGAAACCGCTCTCACCTCCGGCCACTGGGTGCCACGCGCCGCGCGGAATGCTGTTACCTCCGAAGCCGCCGAACTGCAGGCTGTTGCTGGGGCCGCGCCACGAAGGGCCGTCCTGCCGATTGCCGTAAACGAAGTAGGGAATCTGGTCGTCCACTGTAACGTGATAAATCTGCGCGATCGGCAGGTTGACGTGGTTCCAAGTGTGCCCGCGATTCACGGAAATATTCACGCCGCCATCGTTGACCACGGCCATGCGATCTCCGTCCGTGGGATCGATCCACATCTCGTGATTGTCGCCCCCGGGATTGGAAGGCATCTTAGTGAGTGTGCGGCCGCCATCGAGCGTCCGCGAAAAGGAAGCGGAGAAGAAAAACACTTCGTTCTCGTTGTCGGGTGCGATCTCCGTGCGCGTGTAGTAGTGCGTGCGCCCGCGGAGTTGCCGGTCGGAGTTGACCATTTCCCAGCTCTCGCCGCCGTCGTCGGAACGCCACAGCTCGCCGAGCTGCCCAGGGCTGTTCGGTTGCGGGACGCCGTCGCCTGTTTCAATCTCCGCGTAGACGCGGTTGGAATCCTTTTTGGCCACGCGTACGGCAATTCTGCCAACGGGAGAATGCGGCAGGCCATGACCTTCCAGGCGCTTCCAGGTGGCGCCACCGTCAGTCGACTTGAACAAGCCGCTGCCTGGCCCGCCGCTGGTGCGGCCCCAAGTGTGAATCTCAATCTGCCACATGCCGGCAAAAAGGATTCGCGGATTGTTGGGATCCATTCCCATATCCGAGCAGCCCGTGTTTTCGTCGACGAAAAGCACTTTGTCCCACGTTTTTCCGCCGTCGCTGGTGCGGAATACACCGCGCTCCGGCTGCGGTCCGTAAGCGTGGCCCAGCGAGCACGCGAGCACGACATCTGGATTGCGCGGGTCGATCTCCACGCGGCCGATACGGCCTGCCTTCTCCAATCCCATCAACGACCAGGTCTTGCCGGCGTCTATGGATTTGTAAATGCCTTGTCCCACGGAGATATGGCTGCGGATGAACGATTCGCCGGTCCCCGCCCACACGATATTCGGATCGCTCGCCGCCACTGCCAGCGAACCAATGGACGCCACCGGTTCCGAGTCAAAAATGGCATCCCAGTGGATCCCGCCATCGGTACTTTTGAAAATACCTCCGGAGGCCGCGCCCACATACCAGATGTTCGGTTTTCCCGGAACTCCGGCGACAGATGTGGCGCGGTTGCCTTCCGGGCCGATGTATCGATACTTGAGCTGGCCGTACACCTCAGGACTGATGGGTGGCTGCTGCGCCTGCAACAAAAAAGGAGCAACCAGCAGCACAGCCACTGCGATCGCTACGGCATATTTCGCGACAACGTATCTCGCACGCTTCAACATGGTTAACCTCTCCGATAGAAATGAAATTGGGATGCGCGGATGATACAGATGGGGCAACAGCAGGTCAATGGCGGCGCTCGGCAGGCTCGGCAGGCGCGAGTAGCGCCAAGTGAAGGATCCGTGAGAATACGTCTCCACCTTGTTAACGCGGGCGCGAAAAAAAACAGGCTACGGTTCCGAATCATCCGAGTCGTCTGACGCGGAAACATGGGCCGACGCGGGGGCTGAAAGAATCGCTTGCCAATTTAAAATAGCATTCCAAACGAGACGATGATCGCCGCGATTCATGTCGCGGTGAAAAGGATTGAAGTTGAACGAGACGACGTGGCCGCGGCCGACTGGCATGTCGAGAATTGCCGGGCGGCGCAGGAGATTTTCTTCGCCCCAGGCCTGGCCGCTGATGACAAATGGAGCGCCAGCGGAGTCGCCCCATTCGAGGACGATCCCAGAACGGTCTTCGGGCCCATCGAGGCAGGTAGTGCAATAGGCCATGCGCAGCCAGGCGCGGGGTGCGCTGTAGAGCGGATAGTTCTGGCGGAAGACATGGGTGTGCGCCGGGTAACCATAGGCAATGGGGTGATCCGGCCGAGCGAAAGTGACACGCACGTGCGCGCCGGGAGTGCGTGTGGCGGAATTCTGCGCGGCTGCGGCTGAAGCTGAACCACCGCCCGCGAGGCTGCGCGGGACGCCGCCAGCGACAGAGCGCACGCCACGCACGATACCGCCGTTGAGAGCGAGCATCGAACCACTACCCAACGTTATCAGCAAACCGCCGTTGTCCACGAAGCGTTGTATTTCCGCGAGGCCCGCGTAACCGATACCGCCGGTGATGTCGTCGGACTCGGCGGGCGTGCCGAAGCTGGGGGTCTGCGGCGTTTTCTTGAAGGGCATCGGGCCCCAACGTTTGGGCAGGCCCTCAATTTGCTCAGCGAGTTCGAGATCGACGTGGCCGTAGAGGAGCACATCAATGTGGTCCCGAAGATTACCGGCGCGAATGTCTTCGTCGCGAACATACGTATAAGGAACGCGGCGCTGATCGAGGATGTAACGGATCCAGCCGATGGAATCGGTGTCAGCCCAGGGCACCCAAACGCCGATGCGCGGAGCGCTCGCAGTGTGATGCGAAACACCGGGCGAAGCAGAAGTGCTGACGAAGTCCAAGCCAAGCTCGGTGGCGACAGAACGAATCGCGCCGACCAGGCCGTCCTTGGCGGGCAAAATCCAAGAACCGGCAGGAAAGTCGACGCCACCCGCTTTGAATGGATGCCCGGCGATTTCCACATCGAAGGCAGCGAGCCGATAGCGGGCGGCGAAAAGACTCTCCTGGCCGGTATCTTTCAGCAGAAACACGGGACCTTCCCCAGAAACGGTGCCCGCCGGCCGTGGCGTCTCGTTCAGAGGTGTGAGTGCCACGGATCGAATAGAGGCATCCGCGGTGGGGATGGCGGCAAGATGGAAATTCGCGGGAAACTCCCAGGAGACATCATCGTAGGGTTCGCCTTTGTCCTTGGGAAATACCTGAGGCGAGAGGAGATCGACGGCGTAATTGCGATAGGGCTGATCGAGACGGATGACGTAGGTGCCTGCTGGGAAGTCGCCCTCTTTAAGAGTGATGGCGTTTTGGGCGCGGCCAACTTCGATGCGTTGCGCAAGGAGACGGCCCACCATGTCGGCAACGCGTTTGCGATCTCCCTGATCTTCCGGGATGAGATAAGCGTAGGGAGGTTCGTCGAGTCCCTTGCGCCACGAGTCCCAGCCTTTCTTGTAGAAATTGCGGAGCATCTCTTTGGAGTTGCGAGCGGCAAAGTCGAGCGCGGCAAGTGCGCCGGTTTCGTTGTAGTTGAGGTTGTCGCGCTCGGACCAGTCAAATTCGGCGGGAGGAGGAGCGGGGCGATACCACTCCATGGAGGTTTGCGAGGGGCGGAGCTTGTAATGCAGGGTTTCAGCGGTGCCGTTGCCCAAAGTCTCGTAGCCGCGACCGATGCTGTTGTGATTCATGGCCACGGAATCGAGATAGAGATGGCTGAAGGCTTCGCCGAAATTCCAAGTGGAAACGCCGGGCATTCCGAGGGCCGTCATGGTTTGGACTTCGTGAAAACTGAGCTCGAGAAATTCGGTATAGGTGATGGGATCGATGTTCGGATTGTAAGGACCGGTTCCGTTCCAGGTCATCAGGAGCGGCGAGCCTTCGTGGAGATCGTGGACGACGGTGGGATGCCATTCGTGAAACATGCGGTGAACGGCTTTGGTAGTTTCGTGGGTTTGCTGATGGGTGTCGCGATTGATGTCGACGAAAGCGTACTTGGACCAGTACGGCGGAGACTCGCGGGGCATGGTGGCACGATCGGTCTTGCCCTTG
Organism: uncultured Acidobacteriota bacterium; assembly: GCA_963833345.1. GTDB lineage: Bacteria > Acidobacteriota > Terriglobia > Acidiferrales > UBA7541 > Acidiferrum. The sequence continues at coordinate 2,169,542 of CAWHXI010000002.1, forward strand.
AGGTAGCGATAAAACCATTCCACCATTTTGTCGCGTCCATCGGGATTCGAAACGGGATTGATGAGAACGATGAGTTGTTCGCGGATGTGGCGGATGTTTGGCTGGTCGGAGACGGCGAGGCGATAAGCGAGTTCGAGCACGGCTTCTGCGGAACCGGTTTCATCGGCATGCAAGCCAGCGTTGAAATAGTAGATCGGCCGTGAGGTGGCCATGAGTGCTTCTGCTGCGGCCGGTGAGAGAGTGCGAGGGTCAGCGAGTGATGCTGTGGCGGCCTTGAGGCGGTCAAGGTCGCGGATGCCGGCTTCGTCGGCGACGGCGACCATCAAGATATCGCGGCCCTCTTCGCTGCGACCGATTGAGAAAACGCGAACACGCGGTGACGCCGCAGCTAGGGCACGGCAATAGGCGTGCGCTTTCGCAGTGTCAACGAATTCACCGGGGGCGCCGGGGATGCGGCCAAAAAAGGCGAGTGGCGAGGGAACACCTTGCGCTTGGGGAAGATAAGAAACCCAAGGGGAAAGGAAACGCGGATCGCCGGTAGCTTTCGCGATTGCTTCGACGGAACCGGGTTCAGGCGTGTCGGGGGCTGTTGTGTCGTTGGAAAGCGCCGCGGCCGTAAGGGTGCTGAGCAATGCCGCGATTCCCACTAGCCATCGAATCATCGTCCGTCTCCGTTTGGTAGTATTTGATTCGCCTTAAGCGAGCGCAGTGTACCACGGGCAGTCGGCAGGCAAACAAAGCGTCAGGCTTCAAACGGTGAAAAAAAAGCAGTTGTTACACGTTAAGAGGATACCAAGGGGTGCGGGGAACGCCGATTGAATCACGGCGATGGAGAAGCAGAGAAGTCGAAAACGCGGGCTGTGATACGCTCGACGCTATGCGGATCTTTTTTGTTCTACTCTGCTGCCATTTAGCTGTTGGTGCTAGCCTCGCCCGCGACCCCGCACCCGACAAGGCATCGCATCCTGGCGTTTTTCTCATTACCATCGATACGTTGCGCGCGGACCACGTTCATTGCTACGGATACGACCACATCCAAACTCCGGCTATCGATCAGCTTGCGATGGCGGGGATTCGCTTCACGGAAGCATTCACACCCAGCCCGATCACAAATTCCTCCCATGCAAGTATTCTGACGGGACTACTTCCCAGCTCGCACGGCGTGAGTGACTTTGGAATTCCTCTGGCCGCCACGCACACCACGCTCGCGCAATTGCTTCAGAAGCAGGATTATCGGACCGCGGCATTTATCGGCGCCGTGATTTTGGACAGCAAGGCGCTCGCTCCAGGTTTCGATCGTGGGTTCGACTTCTACGACAATTTTCCCGCGCAGGCGGAAACTAAGTCACGCTGGGGACGAATCGAGCGCCGCGGGATGGAGGTCGTGCAACACGCGGAAACGTGGCTCAATGCCCATCCCACAGCGCCGCATTTCGTCTGGCTGCACCTTTATGACCCTCATGATCCGTACGAGCCGCCGCCGCCTTACAGTGAGACTTACAAGGGCCGGCTCTACGACGGAGAAATTGCCTACGCGGATTCGGCCTTGGGTCACTTCCTTGCTTACCTCAAGAAACAGGGATGGTATGAGGGAGCAATGATAGTTGTGGTGGGAGATCACGGAGAAGGACTCGGCGAGCACCACGAGGACACTCACGGCATCTTTCTCTACGATTCGACGACCCACGTTCCATTGATTGTGAAGCTGCCGAATGAACGCGAGGCGGGCAGGACCGTTGACGCGCAGGTTCGCACGACAGATATCATGCCGACGATTCTGGGCCTGCTTGGCATTGCTGCTCCCGCAAATCTGGATGGCGATTCTCTAGAACCATTCTTTGCCGGCGTCGAGGCGGCTCACCGTACTGTTTTCGGCCAAACCGACTATCCGTTGCGGTTTGGATGGGCTCCGCTTCGCTCGATTCGAACGGAAGGCTTCAAGTTTATCGAGGCGCCCAAGCCAGAGCTCTACGATCTCAACAACGACCCCGCCGAATCGCGCAACCATTACGAGCCATGGGATGGCACGGTTCAGAAATTGCGTAAAACGCTTGCGGAGATGAGCGCCAAATCACCGGCGTTTGGAAAAACTTCGCCCGCCTCCGTCTCCGCGAACACCATCGATGAATTGCACGCGCTCGGATATTTGGGCTTAGCCGATGCTGGAAGTGCTACGGATGTTCCCGAACCCTCGTTGTTGCCCGATCCCAAAGACAAAATTGAGGAGCAGAATCTGTTGCACACCGCGATGATGGCGTCAGAGGACCGAGAGCCAGATAAGGCTCGGGTGGCTTTGGAGAAGGTACTGCAACTGGACGAATCCTCAGCGATAGCTCTGACACAGCTGGGTCGGATTGAAATGGCCACAGGGAATTACGCCAAAGCTGCCGGCTATCTGCGACGGGCGCGCGACTCCCACCCGAATGATGCGGCGGACGCGTTCGAATACGGGCGAGCTCTGGAATTGAGCGGCGATCTGTCCGGCGCGCGGGACACCTTGCTGGCGAGCTTGAAACTTAACCCGCAGCAGTTTGAAGCGCGACTCGCACTCGGGCGAGTTTATCTCGGTTTGAACGATTCGAACGCGGCGGAGGACCAATTCGAAGCCGCGGTACTTTTGCAACCCGGAAGTACCGAAGCGCAGCTCAATCTTGCGAAGGCGCTGATCCGCCAGAAAAAATTTACTGAAGCCGTGGAGTTGCTGGAAGTGGTTGCCGAACCTTCGAGCAGCAATCCTGAAATATTTGAGCTACTGGCGCGGGCTTATGCCGGCCTCGGGCGGCGGCAAGACGCGCGGCGCGCTCAGTTGAGGGCAAAATCGCTCCAAAAATCGCAACGGCCGCAGTGAGCGGCCGTCCGACAAGATCAATGCAAGTCCCAGTGCCTCGCAGAAAGATTCAAACCGATTATTGCTTCGCCGCCACTTTATTGTCGGCGTTCTCGAAAATTTCCGTCAGAATGCGTCCCCGCATCTGCTTCGGTTGCTCAATGCCGTAGATGTGCAAGAGAGTCGGCGCCACGTCATACACGCTGGCTCCTAGACCCATCAGCCGCAAGTCATGCTTGATGCCCGGCCCCATGGCGAAGAACGAGCCGGGGACATCATCGCCATCGGCAAAATCGTGCTTGGCGATCACCGGCGTGGTTTTCTCATGGTCCATGTGCGCGTGGGGATCTTTTTCTTCGAACTCGCGCAGGGGCTTGATGCCATGGTCCGAGAAGATAATTAAGTAGGTATTTTCATCGACATGCTTCAGGATCGAGCCAAGCACCTTGTCGAAAGCGACGTACTGGTCCGGGAAGGCATCAATCCGGACGCCGTTGATGCTCGGATTGTAGCCAACATTGAACGGCGTGATGGGGTAGAGCCAATGCCCGGTGCGGTCTTCGCACGATTGCGCTAAGAATGTGAACTCCGTGGGGTGCGTAGTCAGCAGATAATCGAAAAGCTTGGTCTGCTGCTCGCGAATGAGCTGCACCTTGCCAAGCCACTTGTCGATGAGCTCCGTTTCGTGACCCTTCAGATCCGCCGCGGCCGGCATCCGCTCGCAGTCAATATAAAAGTCGCCGACATTTTTCAACAGTTCGGCCTGCATGCTCTTGGGATAGACTGCGTCGCCGCCCATGACTTCGCTCAACTTGGGTGCGCAAAGCACGCCGTCTTCGCAGTTCTTGCCGCGCGTCAGCATCCCGCTGATCATGTACCCGTTCACGGGCATGACCGGGAAAGTAGCCGGAACGTTGGCCATGCCCACGGTGATCCCGCTTTTCGATAGCATCGACCACACCGGCTCTTCCTTCAGCATGTTGGTGTTGGCAGTGATCCCGCCAACGATAAATCCCGTGACGCCGTGCTCCTCCGGATTCGTGCTCGTAAACAGCGTGCTGTACACTCGCGGGCAATTGGGCGCGGAGACCGTGCGGAGTTTTCCGTAGGCGCCTCTCTCGATCACACTCGCCAAATTCGGCATTAGGCCTTTCAGAAGCAGCGGCCGGATGATGTCCAACTCCATACCATTGACGCCAACGACGATGACACGAGGTTTTGGCTTGGAACTGCTCTGTTGCTGGCCAATGACAGGAAAGGCCAGCAAGAGAATAGATAGCAGCAAAGGAAATCTCTTGAGAACCATAGAACACCCCCGGAGTTTGAAAAGTTGAGTATAAGGTTGCGAATCGCGGCTGTCCAGCAAAGGCCCACTGGAACGGCGAGCAGGTGTCAGCGCGGAAGTGATTCGGACTCTAGCGGGAGTTTACTGCGAGTGCTCTCCCGAAACGCTGCGCATTCCCACTAACTCATTGCATGCGTAGGATTTAATCGGGTTTCTCCTTCTTGGAATGTGTATTACCCTACATTGTTTGACTGTACCGCGATTATGTCCGCATTTTATGCTTGACAAGTAATGCAGTTATGTTTATGTATTACCCTTAATGGCTAGCCTCGTCAAAAAGAAAAAAGGCAACCGCCTCTACTACTACCTCGTCGAAAGCGCCCGCGTCGACGGCCAACCTCGCATCGTCCATCAGGCCTATCTGGGCACCGCCGAAAAACTCGCTGCACTCGTTCAGCAAAAGACGGCCCCCGTCCCTCTCTCCGCCACCTTGCGAGACTTCGGTCTCCCCGGCGCCTTGTGGCTGGCTGCCAAACAGTCCGGCGTATGGCCACTACTGGAATCCCTGTGGCCTTCTCCGCGTTCCGGACCCGGTCCTGCCCACTATCTCCTGCTCGCGGCCATTCACCGCATCTGTGATCCCGGTCCGAAGACCGAAGTCAGCCATTGGTACGAGCGGACCATCCTCGCTTCCCAGTGGGGTTTTCCTGCCGAACGCTTTACTTCGCAAGCCTTCTGGGACGCCTTCGAACAGATTCTGCCAGAGACCAGCGAGCCCTGCGCTCCCGCGGAAGATCCTCTCGATCGTGCACAGTTGCGTTTACTCGGTCTGTGGAAGGAGCAGCAACTGGTCGGTCGTCGACTGCTGGCCTACGATACCACCAACTTTTACACCTACATTGCCAGCACCAACACGCGGAACCAGCTGGCCCAGCGCGGCCACAACAAACAGGGCCGCCACAATCTGCGCCAAGTGGGTCTGAGCTATGTTCTGGACGGAGAGAATGGGTTGAGCCTCTGCCACCACGTCTATCCGGGTAACGTGGCCGATGTCGAAGAGTTCTCCGTGGCGTTAACACGCATCGTGCGCTTGCTGGATCAAAACCAAATTGCTCGCGACACCGTTACGCTGGTCTTCGACAAGGGCACAGCTGCACTGGACAACACCGTGCAACTGGAACAGGCCGGGGTGGGATGGATTTCCGCTCTGCCGTGGAATCAAGCGCCAGCGGAGTTGCGCGAGCGCTCCACGGAACAGCTGCCGCTCTGCAGCGCGGAACAACCGGGTGTGCGGGCCGTGGCCGAGAAGCTGTTGGTGCACGGCCAGGAATACTTCGCGGTGCTGAAGTATTCGGCGCCTTTTGCCGCCGAGCAACTGCACAGCTTGACCACCAGCATCAGCCGCGCGCTGCAGTCCCTGCGACGCTTCGTGAAGGAATTGAATAAACCTCGAGCGCGTTGGACCGAGGAAGGTATCACGCGCAAGATTCAGAAGTGGTTGGCTGGGCAGTTCCTCTCCGAGGTAATTCGCTATCAGCTGGAATCTCGCGATGGGCAATGGCGACTACAGTTTGATTTCGATCAGGCCGCGTTCGAGCGCCTTCTTGGGCGTCGTTTAGGCCGAACGGTGCTGCTCACCAACCGTATGGACTGGACGGCGGAACAAGTGGTGGCCGGTTATGCCGGCCAGCAACAGGTCGAGCGCGTCTTCCGCGGCCTGAAAGACGGAGAGTGGCTCGCTTGGGGACCGATGCATCACTGGACCGACCGCAAGATTCGCATCCATGCGTTTTACTGCATGCTGGGCATTTCTCTGCTGCAGTATGTGCATCGCCAGGCCAAAGCCGCCTGGAGCGATCTTTCCATGGAACAACTCATCGAAGAGTTGCAGCAGATTCAGCAGTTCATCCTGCTCTATCCACAGCAAGGCGAGAAAGGCCCTGATCGCGCGGCCTATGTGCTCTCCAAGCAAACTCTTGCGCAGCAGGCTTTGGCCAAGGCGCTGAAACTGGATGAACTGCAGATTACCCACCGTGGGTAATACCAACTGGACGATATAAACTTCACAAAAAGAAGCTCTTAGAAATCTGCCGACCGAGTCCGCAGTAAACTCCCGCTAGGGGCAAGGCCCCTCCCCCGCGGTTTCGTAACTATATGAGATGACCGACTTTTTTGTTGATCGTTCCGTTATCGAGTGGAGGTCTTCAGCCGGCCGGCTTCGGCGCGCTCGCGCTCGGCATCCGCGGTGCGGCCTAGCTTCTCGTATTCGTCCGCAAGGAAGGAATGCGCCTCGCCGGAATCCGTTTGGACCGACGCGGCTTTTTCCAGGTAGGGCAGGGCCTCTTCGAAAGTACCGTTCAGAAACAGCATTCGCCCCAGAAGCAGATTTGCGCGGTAATGATCCGGCTCTCCTTGGAGGACTACGAGCAAGTTTTTGGCTGCTTCCTCAGGCCGTCCAGTACGGGCATAAATCGAGGACAAAGAATAGCGGGCGTCGCTCCAATCGGGCCGGTTTTCCACCAGGATTTCGAAATGCGCGGCAGCAGTATTCAGATCACCGGTTTCGTAGAGGCAGATGGCCAGCTCGTACTGCGCCATCAGCGCATCCGGCCGCAGCTCGACGGCTTTGCGCAGGGAAGGAATGGCCTTGGCAAAGTTGCCCTTCCGCGAGTAGGCGATGCCCAGATAATACTGCGCCGCCTGCACTTGCGGGTCTTTGGCCACCACGCGCAGCAGCAGCGGGATGACGGTAGCTTCCTTACCCTCCTCGATGGCCAGGCTGGCATCGTGCATATCGTTGGCCACATCGATGCGGTCCTTGGGGTCAATGCGTGTGGGTGGGCTGGTCTTTCCAGAGGCCACGTAGCCCAGCGCGGAGAGCTTCTCCCTGCTCTTTTCGTCGAGTCCGTCCTGCAAGGCCTGAGGTGCCCCTGTGCTGATGCGCTTCAGGAAATTGTCCAACTGGATTGCGAGGCGCACCGCGGTGGCGCGGTTGCCCGGATAGAGATTTATCTTCTCGCCGGGGTCTGAGGCCATATCGTAAAGCTCGGGCGATGGCGCGCGCACGTAAAGCTGATTGCCGATGCGCAGGGAAACAAGTGCGCTCCACCCGAACGAGCGTTCGGAGTGGTCTCCAGTGGCAAACGAAGGACGGTTTCCAGGGTGCGGGTTTCCAATCAGAGGGAGGAGCGAACGGCCCTGCATGGCCTCAGGCGGCGTCTGCCCCAGCGCTTCGAGAAGGGTTGGCGCCAGATCCACCAAGCTCGCGGCGGCATTGACACGCTGGCCGTTAAAAAGATTGCCGGGAAGTTTGAGGAGCAGGGGCACGTGGATGGTAGCGTCGTAAAGGAAAATACTGTGGGTCAGTTCGCCGTGCTCGCCCAGGGATTCACCGTGATCGGCGGCGACGGCGATCAGCGCGTTGTCATACAGCCCCTGGTTCCGCAAAAAGTCAAGCAGCTTCCCCACCGTAGCATCCACGTAGGCGATACCCCCGTTGTAAGGGGCGCCCGGAAACCGGCTGCGGAACGGTTCGGGTGGATTGTAGGGGTCGTGCGCGTCCCACAGATGAAACCATAGGAAAAACGGTCTGCCCTTCTGCTGGCCGAGCCATTCGAGCACGTGTCCCAGTGTCACCTCGCCGCGGCGCTGCATGGAAGCCTCGCGGCGCTCCCCGGTTTTCTGCCTGTGAAAGCCTGCGTCGTAGACATCGAAACCGCGCTCGAATCCGGAGGCAAACCCGTTTTTCGGGTCCAGGATGATGCTGCCGACGAAGGCACCCGTTTGGTAACCCTGGGCGTGAAGAATGTCAGGTAGAAAGGGGACGCTTGGAGGCAGGCGATCGCCGAAGTTGCGAATGCCGTGGTACTGCGGAAAAGTCCCGGTGAGTATGGTTGCGTGAGAGACCGGCGTGATGGGCGCCTGGGAGTAGGCATGTTCAAACACCACGCTTTGACTCGCCAGCGCGTCCAATTGCGGCGTCAAACCAAGCTTTGAGCCGAGAAAGCCCATGCGGTCAGCTCGGACGGTATCCAAAGTGATCAGGATAACGCTAGGCTGGTCGGCGGCTGCCGCGGCGAGCGCGGGCAACAGAAAGAAAAGGCAAAGGATGCAAGCGCGCCGCATAAGAGAAAAAGGAGTCTGCATTGTAGCAGACTCCCTTTTCGGAACCAAAGCCTGGAGCCGAAGATCAACGATTCCGCAACGGGTGTTGGCTGAGGTGGGAAGTAAGTAGGTTTAGAGCATTGTTGAAGCGTTTCTGGCAAAGAGACGGATGGGCATAGTAATTCGCATAGCTTTTCGAGGGTGAATAGCAGGTTTGCGGGGCCATTTCGAGGAGTCCACCGGCAGGAAGACCGCGATGCGGATTCCGGGGGCGAGCCGAAGTTCGGACGCGATGGTGCGGAAAACCTCAGGGCGACATGCCGGCGGGGGCTACCTCACTGTAGAGTTCAGCAGCGATGAGCCTGGCCCAGAAGATTTGCGTCTTACCCTGGCGTGCGGAGGGCTTCACATTGCGCGCCAGGAAGACATGAAAAATGTTGTAAGCCAGGAAGGCCACGAGCAAAAAGCATTCGATGGCGCCGGGATCATGCTTGAACACATGATCGGAGTGCCATTCGTTGGCCAACTCGTTGAAGCCATAATTCTCGATATCCCATCGTTGGTGCCCTAGATGGACGATGCGATCGACGGGAACTTGGGCCAGCGATAGCGTGGTCACCCAGATCCAGTCACTTTGTTGGGGATGGTCCTGCTTGTCGAGTTGTCGACGAACCGCATAAGTCTCCAAGGAACGCACCACGCGCACCGAGGCCCGCACTTGGGGCCAGGTGAGTAAGTCTGGAAAATCCCACCAGCGGCACGGGCGGGAGCGATAGCTACCCGGCTGAGGCGCCACATGCTCAAATAATCCAGCTGCGTCCTGATAGAGGTTGCGCCGTTCATCCTTGAGCACCACCAGAGCGTGTTTGCCGTGAGCGAGCAAGAAATTGAAAAAGGGGGCCTCCGCGTAAAGCGCGTCCGCAAGCACCAAATCGAAGGCCCGCGGGTAGGCGGAGATCACCCGCGCCAATAAGCGCAGGGCGGTTTCCACTTCCTGCTCTCCGGACCGTTGCGGCTCATGATCGAGGAGCAAGCGCACGGCCTCCCGTCCTGGCAGCGCACCAGTCAGCAACATCAACGTAACCTGCCGATGATAAAACTGAATGCGATCCCCTCCCGCCGTGTGGATGGTTCGCTGCAAACAGCCAGAGCAATGACGCAGGTAACTGGCATGGCTTTCGTGACCGTCGAGAACGACTACTCCCAGGCCGTAAATATCCGGCAAGGCCTTATTGCGTTTCAGGCGCTCGTAAACATCATGAATCCCTTGCCGCAACCCGTTGGCATCGAACACCGCATGGACTCGTCCCAGGGTATCTGCACTGAAGGTCGGCTCTTCGAGCCAACGCTGCCAGAAGCGGGCCCGGCCGAGTTGTTCCCAAGAGTTGATGCTGCCCAACCTGGCCCAGAAAAGTACCAGCGACGATTTCACCACCGCCGCTGCAGAAATGCGCGGCTTCTCTCTGCGGTCGGAAACCTGAGTGACGATATCTTTGGAAAGCTGAAAGATTTTTTCCGAATAGGCGATCAGGCGGCGAAGAACGATTATCGTTTCTTTTCCTGAAGTCGTTTCCATTCCAGCTCGGAAACTTCCTCAATCAGTTCCTGCATTAGGCGATAGTCGTTGACGGCTTGGCGCACGCGTTGCTGCCAGGCCTTTGGGACACAAATCTGGCGAAGCTTCCCCGCTTGGCTCTGCACCAGGTACAAAGACTTATGCAGTTGCCCTCGGGCGCAACGGCAATTCGCCTTGCCACAGGTGCCCGAACGCTCAGAGAGAGTGCCACGAAGAAACCATTGAGCGGAGGAAAGCTGCGCAATGCGGGAACGGAAGTTGCGCTCAACGGCGGAGAGTTTGGTGCGGTTCAGAGGGTCATTCATACCTTATACATAGTACATATACAAGACCAAGAGAAAAGTCAAGCGCAAAAATACAATGCGAATTTGCTCTCTGAGCGTACCTCGGCTAAAACATGAATGGAATCAAACAGTTTGGTCGGTTAACAATCTTCGTTGCGGAACCGCTGGCCGAAGATCAGAAAATGATCTTCCCCCCGATCTGCATAGCGCGCGCGCCGCCTTGAGAAAGGAACGGGTTGCCGGCGGCGATATCCGGCGTCTGCGAGAAGTTCGAGAAGTTAGCTGTCGGGTAGTTCGCAGGATCGAGCTTCTTCGCAGAGATCGTGGTGCTGCTCGGGATCGGATTGAAGTTAGGATGGTTCAACAGGTTGAAGACCTCAAAGCGGGCCTGGAAGCTTATCCTTTCCGTGATCTTGGTTGTCTTTATGAGGTTAAAATCCCACTGCTTGAATTTCGGTCCGCGGAAAGAGTTGCGGCCGCAGGTCCCGATGGTGTTGGGGGCCGGAATAGAAAATATCGCGGTCCCATTCGTAATGCTGGGGACTGTAGGGTCACTGAACTGGTAAATGGGTTTTACTCCCGAACAGTCGGCCCTTTGGTAAACCAGATCCTGGCCGGATTGGTCGGAGAGGCTGCCCAACAACGGGGTCCAAGGACGCCCGGTCAGCGCCGTCACGATAGACCCGATCTGCCAGCCCTCTCCCATGCGTCCCGCGGCGTGCCATCGGGGGAAGTCGTAGGTCACGCCGGAATTGAAGTTCAGCCGGACATCCGTGTCGCACGGGCCCTGGTTACTGCTGGGATTGTAAGGATTCTCCTCGATCGGAACTGTAGAGCCACCGCCACGATTCACGGAATTGGTGTCAATACAGTTCGACCAGGTCAAGTTGACCATGGTGTCGAGCCCATGCCAATCGCGCTGCCGGTAAGTCACCTGCATGGCGTTGTAGCGGGAGTACCCATCGTTGGTCAATTGCATGATGTAATTGAAGTTGGGCGCGCCATTCAACTGGTACACGGAATCAAACGGACGGCTGCAATTTAGTTTAGTGGTGTTCGTTGAGCTACCGGCTGGCCCTGTCTGCTGGCCGCCATTGTTGGCATCCCAACAGCCAACCGGGCGGTTATTCAGGCTGCGCTCTAGAAGACTATTTGTTCCGTGTGAGCCAATGTAGGTCACGGTGATTACATTGTTTCTGAATAGCTGGTGTTGAATCGTGGCGTTGTAATACTGGATTCTTGGTGTCTTCAAATTCGGGACGGTTCCGAAAATATTAAACGGTGGTGTGCCGGTGGGATTGGCACCAAGGGTTTGGAAAGGTGTGTTCGGGTTCGGGCTTCCCGCTTGCGGACCGATGCAGACCCAGTCTGGCGTAACGCCAGGGGTATTAGTTGCAGGGTTGTAGCACGTGTTCGGCCCGAACGCCTCGAACAATCGGCTCGGATCTTGTGCGCCCAATGCTGTGACCGAGAACACACCCAGGTCCGAGTTTGTAAACGCCCCGGCTCGGGCACCTTGGAAGACGTAAGGTGCGCTGATGGCGGAAAAATTCGCCACGTCGTAAGCCATGGCGTAACCAACGCGAAGAGATGTCTTGCCGTTACCGAAGATGTCCCAAGCCAATCCGGCTCGTGGGCCAAAGTCCTTAAGGTCCAGGTTATAGAGGCGAGAGAACCCCTGCTGCACCTGAACCAGACCGTTCGGAAACCCGGTTGGCGCGCAGACCGTAGTCTCCGGCGGAGCGCAGGGGAAGAAATTGGATGCATTCTTGTCCGCGTCACCCAACGCACCATTGACGTCCCAGCGCAAGCCGTAGCTCACCGTCACGCGCGGCGTGAGTTTCCATTCGTCCTGGAAAAACAATCCCATAGAGGGCTGGTAGAGGTGGCGTGAAGTGTCGCCAAAGGAGCGCGAAACCTCGTCGAGGCGGCCGGTAAGCAACTGGTCAATAAGGGTTTCAAAACTGCCTTGGACGCTGGTTAGCACAGGCCGCGCACGATTCCGCAGGCTGAAGGTGGAGGCGTACTGATAGTTGCCGCCAAACTTAAAGTTATGTTTGCCCTTGGTCCACGAGAAGTGGGCCGACACATCGTAAGTCTGCGTAGGGCGGGTGCTCAGCGGGTAGCCTGCTATGCCACCAGGGTTCCCATAGGTCACCGAGCTGGCATAGACCGGAGGCACGCCGAAATCGGCGGGGTTCAGGGGGCCCGTGTCGATGCCCAGGCTCAGGGGGTTAACCTTATTATTTGGTGCCAGAATCTGTGAGTATCGCGACCAGTTGAAGCGCACGTCGAGAATTTTATTGGCAGACATGGTGTAGCTCCAGGTTGCGCCGGCCAATTGCACGCGTGTCGGAGCGATGGAGTTAAACGCGTCGGATGCGAGGCCGCTGCCAGGTGCCGGCGGAAGCGTATATCCACCGAGTGGTGCGGATTGCGTGCTGTCAGCGAACATATACCGCCCCGAGAGCTGCATCTTGTCGTTCATTTTATGGTCAATCTTGATGATGAAGCTGCTCATGGAGTCGGTATTGGGGCTGGAAATAGTCTGAGTGAACCCTCCGGTGGCCACTGCGGCGTTAGCCGCGGCAGGCGTGCAGGAAACAATCGCGCCGGCGCCATCCGAACACGGGTAATACTTCAGCAGGTTCAAGCCTGCCGTATTCAGTGGCAGGTGATTGGGGTTGACAGTGGGACTGGCGAAGTCCGCCAGGGCCGCGGCCAAATCGCCTTGCGTGGGGATGAGCAGATTATATGGCTCAAGGGATTTGTTACGCTGCCCTTCAAACGCGAAGAAGAAAAATGTGCGGTCTTTGATGATCGGCCCGCCCACCGTGCCCCCGTAATTGTGATTGTGATAGGGGAGTGTGCTTGTGGAGAAGAAGTTCTTGGCGTTTAGCCAATCGTAGTCTCCGAAATAGAAGCCCGTGCCGTGGAAATCGTTGGTGCCGCTCTTGAGCGTCACGTTGATGGCAGCACCCCCCTTGACCCCGTTCTCTGACGTTGGAAGCTGCTGAACGGTGTACTCGGAGATGGAATCGTTGCCCAGAACGGACGCCGGGATCCCCAGTACGCCGGGCTGACCGACGACCTCGCTGCCGTAGAAGCGGTCGTTGTTGGGCATGCCATCGATCATGTAATTGTTGGTGGTGGTGCGCTGGCCGCTGATGCTCACGTCCAGGAACCCGCCACCCGGCGAGCGCTGCACGCCGGGTGTAAGAGCCAAGATGGACTTAAAATCACGGCCCTCCGTCGGTAGATCCACGATGGACTTCGTGTCCACCTCGTTGTTGACGCCCGGGGAGAACTCCACCAGCGGGCTGGCTCCTTCCACCGTAATAGTTTCCGTGCGCTCGCCCAACTGAAGCCGGAAATCCGCCTTGGTCTCCTGGGCGACGGCAACCGTCACATTGCGCACCGTCGTCTTGAATCCCTGAGCGGAAACCGAGACCTTATAGACGCAAATGGCCAGGTCGGACAGCTGGTATTCACCGGCGCTCCCGGAGATCACCGAACGCATCTGGTTTGTGCCGGGACAGACAGCCGAGATAGTCGCGCCCGCCACTGCGGCGCCACTCTGATCCATCACCGTTCCGGTAATTTCACCGGTAGTGATTTGCGCAGGCAGAGAAAGCGCGCAACCGAGAGTCAGAATGAGTGCAAAAATAAATCGTATACAGTGGGACTTAGCCATCGAACGCCACCCCCGCAACAAAATGTAGGACCCCATGCCAGGACTGTCTATTTGCCTGAGATTCTATGCCGGGATGGAATCTTGTCAACTAAATTCCAGATAATTCAGCTGATGCGACGGTGCAGATTTGTGAATCCTCTAACTGTCCAATCCTGACCAATACACTAGGCGCCGCCCGGGCGCAGGAGCTTCGCTGATGGCGCGGATGGGATTCAGGGTTGAAGCCGATACTTCGTCGATGCTGCCCGGTGAGACATGGGAAAAGCGTCTCTAGTGAGAGCGGCGGGGCGATCCAGGCTGACCAGCTGAATGCAGGCAGAATAGTTGTTGGAGACGGAGCAAACCTGTTACAGTCAACCCGATCGAGCTAGTGGAAGTATGAGAGTTCCAGGCAATGCGGCGATCCCCGAATTACCCCGCGCACACGGGAGCCGAGCCGCGCTGCTTTCCGCGGCATTCCGAACGATTCTTCCAATGGTGACCCTGTTTTTTGGACTGTCTCCATTCGCCCGCGCGGATGATTTCTGGAAGCAGAAGCCTCCGGCGCAGTGGTCGCATGCAGAAGCCCTGAAGCTTGTACGACACTCGCCTTGGGCGAAGGTGGAAGTTGTGGTGTTCCTGCGGCGAGAGAATCAAGCGAGCTACAGCATTCCTACGGGCACGAAGCACTGCGACCCCGATGCCATCGATGCAAACGGGAACTGCTTGCAGAAGGGGCGAATCGAAGCGCCCGTTGATTCTTCCCGGCAGCCGAATGCGGCGCCAAGTCTTTCGCCATCCACCGCCTTCCTCGTGCGCTGGGAATCGGCCGTCCCGGTGAACCAAGCCTTTGCGCGGCTTGAGGAACTCGGCGAACGCGCGCTCGCCGCGTTTCAGGCGCAGGCGCCGCGGCTTCCGGCGGATCGCTACGTTATCACAGTGAAACTCGAGCAGCCCGGCTTCGTTGGGTTTGATCCCTTCGCGGTCACACCGGCGGGAAGCCCAGATTTGCGTGCGACGCTCAAGACCCACCGTGGCACCGTTGCCCCGCTTGAAATCGAGTTCACCGGAACTGGCGCGAGCTCCTCCGTCCATTTCTTCTTTCCGCGGACTCTCGACGCCGCTCCTCTGCTCGGGCCTGAACGCGATACGGCGGAATTCAGCTTGCGGGGAGCTGGCTTCGCGGTGCAGAGCAAGTTCACGCTCGACCCCGAGTACCTCCACTAAACTAATTTATAGAGGACCCTCACTCCCGACGGTCGTCCCGTAGAAACATGCGGGATGCAAAAAAACGCATTCGGGACAGACACCCTTCATCGGGTGCCTGGAGAGGTCCTTCGTCGGATTTCTGGTTAGCAATAAGACCCCCTCCCCCCCGGCCTTTTTTGCAAATGCAGATTCTAAAGGACTTTAAGGGCGATTATGTATTTGACACAGAAGCGTGTTACGGTAGGGAAACCGTGGCCGGACCCGCCTCGCTGACTGCGTCATTCCAGCGTGCCCAGAACTTTCCCTTCCAGTCCGATTCCTTAATGCCAGTCTCGCGGAAGAATCTGCGCCAACCAAGCGGCATTCCGCCGTTTTCTTGAGCGGTCCTCTTGATCTCTCGCAGGATGTGCTCTTTGTTCATAGATGAAAGCGATTATACTTGGCAACCTGTCTCGCGTCGCCGGACGACGGAATCTTCGTGGACAAAAAGAGAATCACAGTCCAAGCCTTGTGAGGAACTGTTCAACATCCAATTTCTCAGCCAAATCAGTCGGCCAAGCAAATAATTTGTTTCGATACCGCTCTCTTGATGCCTCGAACAGAGCCTTGAACGCCAGCGGCCATCCTGTGTTTCCTTGCTCTGAAACCCCTCAGTGCTTTTTCAATTATCAGTTCTGCGATCTTGCTGGCTTCGGTGTTCCAGTTCGGACGGTCAATCGCGGGTGGCCTAGCCTTAGCGCTATACGACGATTTTGACTCTGTCTTTTTCCGGGGTGGCCTACGCTTTGCGCCTCTGTTTCTTGCAAAGGGTGGGTAACTACTGGACATGTTCAGATTGTCGGGATGTCTGATATACTAACTTCCTGACATTCTGAACGGAGACACTCGCTTGAATTCCGCCCGCATTGGCAAACGCGGCACCATCGTCGTACCCGCAGACCTTCGTCGCCGTTTTGGTCTGGAAGAAGGCTCCTACGTCACCGCCGAGCCGCGCGACGAAGGCATCTTGCTTCGCCCCGCCATGCTCGTCCCCATCGAAAAGTACACTCCAGAGCGCAAAGCAGAATTCCTGCTTACCAACGCAACAAATCGCGCCGACTACAATCGCGCCCGCCGCGAAGTCAAAAAGCTGGGCCTCGACCCCGATTCCATCCCCCACCGTCGCCCGAAGTAGGGCCGTCTCATGGACAGGCTCTTCCTCGACGCCAACGTCCTCTTCTCGGCCGCCTATCGTCCCGCTGCTGGACTTCTCCGCCTCTGGAAATTGCCCAGCGTCGTCCTCTGTTCCAGCCGTTATGCGCTGGAAGAAGCACGCGCCAACCTTTCCACCGAATCCCAACGCACCCGCCTGGCCGAACTATCCGCAGCGCTGGAGTTGTTTGAGTCCGAAGGTGGCGCATTGCCCGCAGGCGTTTCGCTCCCCGATAAAGACGCGCCAATCCTGCTCGCCGCGATCGCCGCCCGGGCCACGCACCTCATAACGGGAGATCTCCGCCATTTCGGCCCGCTCTTCAGTAAGAAGATCGCTGGCGTCATCATTCTTCCTCCGGCCGACTACTTGCGCCGTGCTACCTCACGCTGACTTCTCCACCCTCAACCCATTCCGCTGCGGGCGGATAGCACATGTCTTTATCCCCAATACAATCTTGCCCCGCCGCTACGCCGCCTGAGGATATTCTGGTGCCGGTTTTTCCAGGTTATTAGCTACCTGCGGGGACTTAGGGCCCCCACTCCGGGCCTCTTGTCAGTTGATCGAGGCCATCAAACAAACTTTATGTTTTAGACGAACAGGTTGTGTAGGAATTTGGAACGGAAGGCTTCAGATTGGCAGGGTAACAATCGACTGTAAAGTCGAAGAAAAGAATGGAGCGGCCTATCGGAATCGAACCGACACCTGAACCTTGGCAAGTCTGCAAGGAACGGAGTGTCAACAACTTACGGGGCACTTTCAGGAGCACTAAGTAGCATTCAGAGCGGTCAGAAACGCTTAATGGTCCTACAGTTGGTCCCACGCGGAAGGCGGGTTGGCACCCTTTGCTCTTGAACCGCGAACGGGTTCAGGATTCCTTTTCAGATCCTATATCGTTGGTCCGCGAACTTCGCCTTCGAAATGACCTACGCTCGGATCCGACGTCTAAAAAGACTCTCCAACCATTTCTTCACTCTTCTTCCAAAGGGCTTCGGCGTTGGTTCCGGCGCTGATATTTTGTGCGCAACCACTTTGAAGACATGGTCGGTCAACGTCCCAATCGGGACTATTGTCTAGCTCTCCTCAAATCCGGTGTTGGCAATGTTGCCAGAGGGATTGTTCGTGCAGACCTTTATTACAACTGGCGTTGCGCCAACCTTTCCGAAAGCGAGTAAAGCTGCTGCGATAGCTGCAAGTACGAGAACTCGATCGAAAGGTTCTGGATTCTCTCGCGGCCCTTTCTGCGGGTCCCGAAGAAAAACCTGTAGTGGGCCAAGATTCCAAAGATGTAGCCAGCCGCCATTAAGGAAGACTTTCAATTCCCCTAAACTGCGATATAATTGAACTTGCTATGCTTTCTGAAAAACCACTCCCGACCGCCTCGGTCAAGCGTCACTCTCTCGACGCGATCGACGTGGAGAATGACGCGGAACTTGACGCCCTCACCGCTCAAGTCCTCGCTGCGGGCAACAAGATCGCCGAGTCGGAACGCGCGGAGATGATTCGCAAAGGTATCATCGACGAGCAAGGCAACCTCCTGAAGACCGAACTCCCCGAAGATATGCGTAAGGACGCAGACAGAGACTTCGGGGGATAACTTGGCGCGGCCGCGAATGGTCATCGTTGCCGGTCCTCCTGGCAGCGGCAAAACAACTCGTTTCCCCGTAGCTGAATTCGGCGTCGATTCCTTCAATGCTGATTACCGCGCCGCGCAACTGAATGCCGGTTCCTTTCGGGGTATCTCGAAAGAAATCCGCTTTCAGGTGAACGTCGAGTTTCAAAAGTGGATTTTGGACCACATCTCCGCACGGAAAAGCTTTGCCCTCGAAACAACGCTTCGCAGCCAGGTTACGTTTGAGCAGGCGCAGCTTGCCCGTGAGCACGGTTTCTGGACTTCAATGTATTACGTGACGCCGGGCAGCGTTGAAGAATGCATCAAACGCATCAAGGCCCGCGCTTACCGTGGGGGACACTCCGCGTCCGAGAGTGTTGTTCGCGACATCTTCCAAAAGAGCCTGCATCATCTTGTGACAGCCCTCGATTTTGGTGACGGTGGAATTAACCGCGTGGAGATCTACGACAATTCCGCCAACCTCGCCGACGAGAAAAACGTGCAGCGGATAATGAGCATGCGCCAAGGCCGCGTGACCTCTCTCGCCACCAACGTTCCTAGTTGGCTTGAGCACTTGCTAAAAGGTACGAAATTCGAGATCCCTGCGCTGCGCGAATTTTTGCAGCTTCGGGCCAACCGTCGCAGCCACGATCTCGGCCACTAATGACTTCTGTGCCTTCTTTGGCCCGCTCTCGCCAGACATCAGCGATGTGCCCACCGTGACGGGCTTTGCTTTGCCCCGTGTTCGGCGTGTGTCCTGGTATTGAAACGAAAAAAGGTTGGTAGGGGCGGTGGGGATCGAACACGACCCCCTATTTTTAAGTCCCGCGATTTGATGGCGTTGCAGCCCCCTACTGATTTCAATTGCTGATTCTGCTGACTAGCAGCAAGGATGACGACAGGCGCACCCGACGATCAGAAATACACGGTCACCTAAAACACGCTTGCCTATGCTTTCGCCGTCTTGCTCTGTGCCAAATGCTCTTGCATTATTTTGTCGCCGACCTCGTCTTCGCGGCTGAAGTTATCGACGTGGGCGATGGATTTTCCTGCTCGCTTCTTGCCCCATTCCCGCTCGGCCATCTGATGTCGTATCCATTCCTCTCCGTGGAGCTCCTAAATTCGCAAGTAAGCGATCGTATTAGCTCCTTGCGCCTCGCAACGATGGATCGTGTCCGACTGGTGCCGCCACAACGAACCACGTCCTTCCCGATAATTGATCTCAATTTTCCATTCGATCAGTAATGCTGCTGTCGATAATGCATTCGAGTGACCATCCGAATGCACGCGTCTGACTGTGCGCTCAAGTACATTTCCAAAAAGAAGATAGCGAGGGGCGCCGTTGATTTATTGAAATGACGAATCAGCCAAATTCCGGGCGTGCTGTCCACATGCGGGCAGAGCAGGCTACAAAGTGTGAGTCGATGAAATTTCGTGCTGGATTCTGACCCCGAGTGGTGGCTGTGACCAAAAATCACGCTGAGGCAAGTCGCGTAGGTTTTTCGCGATCGCACCTACTGCCGATTGCATACCGATCCAACTTTGGCAGGCGACTTGCGATTAGAGTGATGCGAAGCGACCGACCATGATCTCCAAGGGGGAAACACAAATGCTTCGAACACAGCACGAGAGCGTGGCAGTCTCTGGTTTGCATGTTTGGAGAAGGCTTGAAGGTGGCAGGACACTCGATTTGAAACCTCCCGTCAAAAGGAATATTGCTCCGACCGCGTCAGGTGCTGAGTCGTTGGAACTCAGTCCGATCGATCCAGCAGGGCGCCAGACGCTGATTTTGGTGTGGACTTTGCAAATGGGCATGAGGGACTGCCCGTGGCAACTGCCTGCATTCGGGCACTCGAATCCGCGCACAGTGCAGGAAGCTCCTGTTTTCTCGTACTTTGCGAATGGCACCCTGCTTGCGTGAATACTTCTGGGCAAAGATCCGCACGGCCTATGTTCCAAGCCGGCCTTTACTAGTGGTGAGGGTGCTTTCGCAAGAATCGCGAAGGGAGCCTGCCTCACGCAGAGTGGAAACGTAAGGAGCCTTAAAATGACGTCAAGAGTACTAGTTGAAGAATCCGCACCGCGCTCGCTGAGTGCATATGGGAAAGCGCGATCCACGGTCCAAGGTTCGCCGTTGAGCTCAGAGGAACTGAGGAAGACCCACGCATACTGGCGGGCGTGCAATTATTTGGCGCTCGGGATGATCTATCTCCAAGCGAATCCGTTGTTAAAAGAGCCGTTGAAGCCCGACCATATCAAGAACCGCCTGCTCGGACATTGGGGCTCGAGCCCAGGGCTAGCTTTCATCTATATCCACCTGAACCGACTGATTAAGAAATTCGATCTCGACATGATTTTCATGGCTGGTCCTGGACACGGCGCGCCAGGGGTCTTGGGGCCGGGGTATCTTGAGGGTACGTACTCCGAAATCTATCCGGAAAAGAGTCAGGATGAACTAGGTCTGGGGGAGTTCTTCAAGCAGTTTTCCTTCCCTGGGGGCATTGGCAGCCACTGTACTCCGGAAACTCCCGGTTCGATTCACGAAGGAGGCGAACTGGGATACGTGCTTTCGCATGCCTGCGGCGCAGGATTCGACAATCCAGAGTTGATCGTTGCGGCGGTGGTTGGCGATGGCGAATCTGAAACCGGCCCCCTCGCAACCTCCTGGCACATCAGCAAGTTTCTGAACCCTATTCGCGACGGAGCAGTACTGCCAATCCTGCATTTAAACGGCTACAAGATTAACAATCCCACGCTGCTGGCACGGATTACCCATGAAGAGCTGGAAAACCTCTTGCGCGGGTACGGGTGGACGCCGTACTTCGTCGAAGGCTCGGATCCGGACAGCATGCACCAGGCGATGGCGGCCACGGTGGAGCATTGCGTCCAGGAGATCCAGGATCACCAGCAGGAATGCCGCGCGACCGGCGTCGCTAAGCGGCCGCGCTGGCCGATGATCGTGTTGCGCTCTCCGAAAGGCTGGGGCGCACCGCAAGAAGTCGGTGGTCACCGGCTGGAGGGTTTTTGGCGCGCCCACCAGGTGCCCCTGACCGAGGTCAAGAAAAACCCCGAACAACTGCGAATCCTCGAAAAGTGGATGCACGATCAAAAGCCCGAAGAGTTGTTCGACCAGAATGGCAAGCTGGTACCGGAGCTCAAGGAGCTCGCGCCCACCGGGAACCGCCGCATGAGTGCCAACCCGCATGCCAATGGTGGAGTCCTCCGAAGGGCGCTGCGCTTGCCTAATTTTTGTGACTACGCCCTGAAGGTGGATCAGCCGGGGAGCATCGAGGCCGAGAATGTCCCGCCCTTGGGAAACTTCCTGCGGGACGTGATGAAATCGAACATGAACAACTTCCGCGTGTTCGGCCCGGACGAGACAACATCCAACAAACTTCAGGCCATCTACCAGGCTGCCAAGAAATTCTGGATCGCCGAATACTTCCCCGAAGACCAGGATGGCGGCGAACTGGCGACGGACGGACGGGTCATCGAGATGCTCAGCGAGCACACCATGGAAGGCATGCTAGAAGGCTATCTGCTGACCGGGCGCAATGGGTTTTTCTCCTCCTACGAAGCCTTTGTTCACGTCATCGATTCCATGTTCAACCAGCACGCCAAGTGGCTGTCCATCTGTAACCATCTGTCCTGGCGCCAGAAGATCGCCTCGCTGAACCTGCTGATCACTTCGACGGTTTGGCGGCAGGACCACAATGGCTTCACGCACCAGGATCCCGGGTTCCTGGACGTGGTGCTGAACAAGAGCGCCGCGGTCACGCGCATTTACCTCCCGCCCGACGTCAACTGCCTGCTGTCGGTGGCCAATCACTGTCTACGAAGCGAAAACTACATCAATGTGATCGTTTCCGACAAACAGCTTCACTTGCAGTACCTGAATATGGACGCAGCCATTACGCATTGCACGAAAGGTATCGGGATTTGGGATTGGGCTAGTAACGACCAGGGTGGCGAGCCGGACTTGGTCATGGCTTCCGCCGGCGATATCCCGACACAGGAGGCGCTCGCCGCAACGGCGCTGCTCCGCCAGGAATTCCCTGACCTGAAGATCCGTTTCATCAACGTGGTCGACCTTTTCAAGCTGCAACCAAGCACCGAGCATCCGCACGGTTTGACCGACGCGGACTTCAACTCTCTTTTCACCTGCGATAAACCGATCATTTTCAATTTTCACGGTTATCCATGGCTGATCCATCGCCTCACTTACGGACGTAAGAACAAGGCTATACACGTGCGCGGGTACAAGGAGAAGGGCAACATCAACACACCAATGGAGCTGGCTATTAACAACGAGACCGATCGATTCAGCCTGGCCATCGACGCCATCGACCGCGTCCCGCGGTTGCAGAACATCGGTGGCCATGCCAAGGAGAAGTTTCGCAACGCCCAGATCGCTTGCCGGGCCTATGCCTACAAGCATGGCATCGACAGCCCCGATATTACCGGATGGCGCTGGCCCCAAGAGTCAGCCTAACCGGATGGAATGTAAGGGATGGCTACGCATGATCGAACCGGCCAGCTCGGATTTGCTTGGTGCAGAGTGGGCCGCCGGAGAGAGGCGGCGAAAGGATTTTGATTCTCAATGAGCATAGCAACTGTTCCCCCCAGTTCTCCCGTGCTGCAAACAATGGATCTGACCTGTGTCAACACCATTCGTACACTCTCCATGGATGGGGTCCAGGCCGCCAATTCGGGGCACCCCGGAACTCCCATGGCATTGGCGCCGGTGGCTTACTGTCTTTGGCAGCAGTTCCTTCGTTTTGATCCGCAAGATCCGGTATGGCCGAACCGCGATCGCTTCGTGCTGTCGATTGGGCACGCGTCCATGTTGCTCTATTCCCTGCTGCACTTGACCGAGGTTCGCGCTGTCAGCAAAGACTACGAGACACTCGGCGAAGTATCAGTTCCGCTGGACGCCATCAAGTCTTTCCGTCAATTGGATAGCCGTTGTCCGGGACATCCGGAGTACCGCTGGACGTCAGGAGTGGAGACCACCACAGGACCACTCGGCCAAGGCGTCGCCACCAGCGTAGGCATAGCCATTGCCCGGCAGTGGCTGGCCGCGCGTTACAACCGCCCAGGGTTCGACGATCTTTTCGACTTCAACGTCTACGCGCTTTGCGGAGATGGATGCATGATGGAAGGCATCTCCAGCGAGGCTGCCTCTCTTGCCGGACATCTGAAACTTTCGAATCTCTGCTGGATTTACGACAACAACCACATCACGATCGAAGGCAACACTTCCCTGGCCTTTACGGAAGACGTGGCCACTCGTTTTATCGGCTACGGCTGGAATGTGACGCGGGTCGGAGACGCAAACGACCTCGAGATGCTGGCGCGAGCGTTCCGCACTTTTCAGAACACCAAGGATCGCCCCACGCTCATCATTGTGGACAGCCACATCGGTTATGGCGCACCTCACAAACAAGACACCAGCGGAGCGCACGGCGAACCTCTCGGCGAGGAGGAAGTTCGGCTCGCCAAACGAAACTACGGCTGGCCAGACGACCAGAAATTCTACGTGCCGGAAGGCGTCTACGATCACTTCCGTCAAGGCATCGGAAAGCGCGGCCAGCAGTTACGCGATGCTTGGTTCGCGCGAATCGGCGAGTATCGCAAGCAGTATCCCGAGCTCGCCGAAGAACTATTCCGCATGCAGCACCGCCAACTTCCGGAAGGTTGGGACCGCGAATTGCCGGAATTCCCCGCAGACCCGAAAGGTCTGGCGACTCGCGAGTCCTCGGCGAAAGTGCTGAACGCAGCCGCCAAGAACATTCCCTGGTTGATAGGAGGATCCGCAGACCTCGGGCCCTCCACCAAGACACGTATTACGCAGGAGGGCGCCGGCGACTTCTCGGCGGAGAATTATGCCGGACGCAATTTCCACTTCGGAATCCGCGAACACGCCATGGGCGCGATTCTAAACGGATTGAGCCTGGTGAAAGTCCGGCCCTTTGGCTCGGGATTCTTCATTTTCGTCGATTACATGCGGGGTTCCATGCGTTTGAGCGCCTTGATGGAGCTCCCCGTGATTTATGTGTTCACTCACGACTCCATTGGAGTCGGCGAGGACGGCCCCACCCACCAGCCCATCGAACAACTTGCCCACATGCGTTCCATGCCCGGCCTGATTGTGATCCGGCCCGCGGACGCGAATGAGGTGAGAGAAGCATGGAAAGTCATCCTACAACTGCATCACGAGCCGGCGGTGTTGGTGCTCACTCGCCAAGCCGTACCGACAATCGACCGGACGAAGTACGCCGCGGCTTCGGGCCTGGCCCGCGGGGCCTACATTCTCGCGGATGCCCCGGGCGGCAATCCCGAGGTCATACTCATCGGCACCGGCAGCGAGGTGGCTCTCTGCCTGGAAGCCTACGAGCAATTAAACAAGGAGGGCGTGCTGGCACGCGTGGTCAGCATGCCGTCGTGGGAATTGTTTGATGATCAGGACAGGAATTACCGGGACACAGTTCTGCCCCCACGCGTGAAGGCACGCGTTTCGGTCGAGGAAGCATCGGATTTTGGCTGGAGCAAATACACCGGATCCGAAGGGCACAACGTCTGTATCGAAACCTTTGGAGCTTCGGCACCTCTTAAGCAGTTGTTGAAGAAGTTCGGATTTAGTGCCGAAAGAATTGTGGCTGCGGCGAAGAACCAGATTGCTCGGCACCAAACTCAGGACTGAACGGGAGCACGACATGAAGGTAGGTATAGGCGCCGATCACGGCGGATTCGAGATGAAGCAGCAACTCGCCAAGCTGCTCGAGAAGGAAGGCCACGAGGTCGTCGATTTTGGAAACAAAGTCTATGAAACTGACGACGATTACCCGGATTTTGCAATTCCCCTCGCTCGCTCTGTGGCCAGCAGAGAAGTGGAGCGCGGCATTCTAGTATGCGGCAGCGGCGTGGGCGCCTCCGTGGCTGCCAATAAAGTGAGCGGCGCACGCGCGGCGCTCTGTCACGATGACTTTTCGGCACGCCAAGGGGTAGAGGATGATGACCTCAACCTCCTCTGCTTCGGAGGACGGACCATGGGTATCGCGGTCGCATGGGACTGCACGAAGAATTTCCTGGGCGCCAGATTTAACGGCGCCGATCGGCATCGTCGCCGACTGGCCAAGGTCACTCAGTTTGAAGCGAGCAAGTTGATCGCAGCACGCGATGGCAAGTAAATCCAAAGTTTCGGATCTGAACGATAGGAGAGAGCAATGACCCTGTTTGAATCCCTGAAGAGATACACGACCGTTGTAGCGGATACCGGTGATATTGAGGCTATTGCCAAGCACCGCCCGCAGGACGCTACCACCAATCCCTCGCTTCTTTTTCACGCCGCCCAGATGCCGGTCTATAGGCACTTGGAGGAAGAAGCTGCTGAACTTGCCCTCAAGCGCGGCGGCCGCCACGAAGAGATGGCGGAAGAATTCATTGATCGTCTTTTCGTTTCGTTCGGATGTGAAATCCTCAAAGTGGTGCCCGGCCGTGTCTCCACGGAGGTCGCCGCGAGCTTGAGTTTCGATACCGCCGCGACGATCGCCAAAGCGCGCAAGCTCATCTCGCTGTATGAGAAAAAGGGCGTGGCGCGAGAGCGCATCCTGATCAAGATCGCCAGCACTTGGGAGGGCATCCGCGCGGCCGAACTTCTTGAGAAGGAAGGCATCCACTGCAATCTCACACTTCTGTTCAGTTTTGCTCAAGCGGTTGCGTGCGCCGAAGCCGGAGTAACCTTGATTTCGCCTTTCGTTGGCCGCATTTACGATTGGTACAAGAAAGAGCGCGGTGGGGCGGAGATTCCTGCGGACCAGGATCCCGGAGTTGCGTCCGTCACACGCATCTACAATTACTACAAGAAATTCGGTTACAAGACCCAAGTGATGGGTGCAAGTTTCCGCAATGTGAATCAGATTGTCCGCCTGGCTGGATCGGATTTGCTCACCATCAGTCCAGACCTTCTTGACCAGTTGGAGCAGGCCGAGGGCACTCTCGAGCGCAAGCTAGATCCAGCAAAAGCGCAGGCCAGCAAGGAAGTACGCATTCACCTGGATGAGAAGACCTTCCGCTGGATGCACAATGAGGACGCCATGGCGACGGAAAAACTCGCCGAGGGCATTCGTAAATTCAACAGCGACGCTCGCCACCTGGAAGACTACGCGCTCTCCAAGGTGACTCAAAAAGTGGCGTGAGAAACGGTCCCGCAGAACAACAAAACTGAACTGGCCTTTCAACATATGAAAATTCTCGTACTCAACTCGGGTTCCAGCAGCCAGAAAGCCTGCTTATACGAAATTGGCGAGACGGTCCCGCATCATCCGCCCGTTCCCTTGTGGCAGGGGAAAATCGAGTGGGGTGTCGACACCGCGGCGATCCTTGTAAAAAACTCACAGGGTGTCACCTTCAAAGAGGAATTGCCGGTTTGCTCGCGCGAGCAAGTTATCCGGCACCTGCTGCGCACCGCGCGTGGTGGGAACGCGCGTGCCAATGCCTCGACTTTGGAGATCGACGCAGTAGGACACCGTGTGGTCCATGGCGGCGCGCATTTTAGGAACCCCGTGCTGATCACGGACAAAGTGCGAGCGGCCATTGAGAGCCTCTCAGCTTTCGCGCCACTGCACATTCGCGCCGAGGTGGAAGGCATGAAGATAGTCGAAGATCTTTTCGGCGCAGTTACCCAAGTGGCCGTCTTCGATACCGCGTTTCACTGCCAAATACCACCATCCGCGGCGATCTATCCTGGTCCTTATGAGTGGTTTGAGAGCGGGATTCGCCGCTACGGATTCCACGGGATCAATCATCAGTACTGTGCCGAGCGGGCGGCGCAGATGCTCGGAGCGGATGTGAAAGCTCTAAGAATTGTGAGTTGCCACCTTGGGAACGGTTGTTCAGTCACCGCGATCCGCGACGGCCAGAGCATTGATACGACAATGGGCTTCACACCGTTGGAGGGTCTGATGATGGGGACACGCTCCGGGTCGGTGGATCCCGGAATTCTGACTTTCCTGATGCGCCAGGGCCAGTTGGATGGCCAGGACATCGACAAGGTGCTGAACCAAAAATCGGGCTTACTCGGTATCTCGGGTCTCTCGAGCGACATGCGCGAGATCCTCGCCGGCATCCGACAAGGTCACGAGAGAGCGAAGTTGGCATTCGACATTTATGTGCACCGTTTGCGAGCAGCGATAGGTGGTATGGCCGCCGTGTTGGGAGGAATTGATGCCCTGGTGTTTACCGCCGGGGTGGGCGAGAACTCCCCCGAGGTGCGAGCCGCGGCTTGCAGTGGATTGGAATTTCTCGGCCTCAGACTCGATAGTGAAACGAACGCACGACCTTCTCTCGATCAGGAAATCTCGACGGCAGATTCAAGTGTGCGCGTCCTGGTGATTCGGGCTGAGGAAGATTGGGCTATCGCTAAAGAATGTTGGAAGCTGGCGCAGGTACACCAGCGGGCACAACAAACGCGCGTGTTGCCCAGAAAGAGTCCCTCCGACAAGGCGAGAGAGCGGCAAGCGAATCGGGGATTAATTAAGTCAGAAAAAGGATAGAACCAGTATGAGCGAAGTACTTCCAGTGTTGTATGTGGCCCGTCACGGCGAAACGGCATGGAGTCTCTCGGGCCAGCATACTGGCCTTACCGACTTACCTCTGACTCCAAATGGCGAGTGCAACGCCCGGCGGCTCGGAGAGCGCCTCAAGGGCATGACATTTGCCAGGGTGTTTACCAGCCCGTTGCAGCGCGCGGCCCGAACCTGTGAACTGGCCGGCTTTGGCGCCGTGGCCGAAAATGATCCTGACCTGGTGGAATGGAACTACGGTCAATATGAAGGGCGGCGCTCGGCCGAGATATTCGCGGAACGCCCAGACTGGCAACTGTTCCGCGACGGCTGTCCGGGAGGCGAATCGCCAGCACAAGTAGGCGAGCGGGCGGACCGTGTGGTCCAGCGTGTCCGCACAGTTCCGGGAAACGTACTGCTCTTTTCCAGTGGACACTTCATTCGAGTTCTTGCCGCCCGCTGGCTGGCGCTCGGTCCGGGACCAGCGGGCAGGTATTTTCTCTTGACTACGGCGAGCCTAAGCGCGCTCGGCTATGAGCACAAGCTTTCCCAGCCGGTGATCCGGCTTTGGAATGACGATCATCACGTGGCCGCGTGAGTCGCCCCAATCGTTCGGCGAGAAATTGAGGGTTTTGAATGTTGGATAGTACCGATTTCAAATAACTCAGATCAAAAGGAACTCCAATGAGCACAAAAGTTGTTAAAACCGCGGAAGGCGTTCAGGTCCCCCCTAGAACGCCAGAAGAATGGCGCGTCTCGGAACTTCTCAAACAGTACGGGTGCGGCCCGATTGCATTTGTCGGTTCGGAAAACGCGTTTTACGACCGGCACTTGGTTTTCGACCGCGTCATCGACCCGCAGGTCGCGACTGCGCGAGAGCGTTTCGAGGCGTTCTCACATTCGATTCGAGACGTCCTCGCACAACGCTGGGTGCTGACTAGGACCACGTATAACAAAGCCAATCCCAAACGCGTTTATTACCTGTCCATGGAATTTCTGCTTGGGCGCTCGCTGACGAACAACATCTCCAACCTCCTGCTTAGCCCGTTGGTTCAGCACGCGGTGAAGGAGCAAGGACTCGATTGGCTCAAGCTAATTGAAGAAGAACCCGACGCAGGCCTCGGCAACGGAGGTCTGGGGCGGCTCGCAGTTTGTTTTCTGGACTCGATGGCCACAATGGAATTGCCGGCCACGGGATACGGTTTACGCTATGAGTACGGCATGTTCAAACAATCCATTGTCGATGGATGGCAAAAAGAAAATCCCGACAATTGGATCCGCATGGGCGATCCCTGGGAGGTCGTGCGACCTGTCGAGATGGTGGAAGTGAAGTTAGGTTGCTCATTTAAGCTGATCGGGGGCAGCTTTCAACTGATCCCCGCTCGACCGTCAACTTGGTTCGGCATACCCTTCGACCGACCGGTGGTAGGGTACGGCGGAAAGACCATTAATACCCTACGGCTGTGGGCTGCGGCGGCACCAGACTACTTCGATATCCAGGAATTTGGTACAGGTGATTTCGTGGGCGCACTGGCCGAGAGTCTCGAGGCGGAGTCGCTCACACGCGTGCTCTATCCCGACGATTCAACAACTCTGGGGCGGGGACTACGATTCGTCCAGGAATATTTTCTGGTGGCTTGTTCGCTCGCTGACATCGTACGGCGGTTCCAACGGTTCAATAAAGATTGGGAGCAACTGCCCGAGAAGGCGGCAATCCAGCTCAATGACACACATCCGTCTTTGGCCGTCGCCGAGCTGATGCGACTTTTGCTGGACGACGCCCACCTGGGATGGGACCAGGCGTGGGATTTGACGAAAAAGACCCTCGCTTACACAAATCACACGCTATTGCCTGAAGCGCTTGAGAAGTGGCCTGTCGAGTTGTTCGAGATGTTTATTCCCCGCCATTTGGAGATCATCTACGAGATCAACCGGCGTCTTCTCGACGAGGCGCGACTTCGCTTCCCCGGCGATGACGGTCGCACGTCTCGCATCAGCCTTGTCGAAGAGGGCGACCAACGCAAAATCCGCATGGCCCATCTGGCAATTGTTGGCTCGCACAGTACGAATGGCGTCGCCGCAATCCACTCCAAGCTCTTGCGCACGACCACCGTTAAGGATCTGGCGGAGATGTACCCGGAGCGCTTCAACAACAAGACCAACGGGGTGACGCCAAGACGGTGGCTGCTGCAAGCCAATCCCAAGCTATCCAGCGCGATTTCGGATGGCATCGGCGAACGATGGATTACCGACCTGAGCGAGCTAAGAGAGTTGAGACCATTTGCCGAGGACGTTAGCTTTCGCGACGTGTTTCTTGCGTCAAAGCGCGAAGCGAAAGAGCAGTTTGCCAATTGGCTGAAGTCCGCGTCAGGACAGGACACCGACCCAGATACGGTTTTCGACTGCCAGATCAAGCGCATCCACGAATACAAACGTCAACTGCTGAACGCGTTGCGGATTGTGGTGGTCTATAACCGGCTGCGAGCGAATCCAAACATCGAGGTTGTGCCGCGCACGTTTTTCTTTGCCGGAAAGGCGGCACCTGCCTATCATCTCGCCAAACTGATCATCAAATTCATTAACAATCTCGCGGCGACGATTGATGACGACCCTGCGGTACGCGGGAGAATCAAAGTCGTTTTTCTGCCCGAGTACAATGTCTCGCTTGCAGAACGCTTGATTCCCGCAAGCGATGTTTCGAACCAAATCTCCACGGCCGGATTTGAAGCGAGCGGAACGAGCAATATGAAGTTCATGATGAATGGAGCTCTGACGGTAGGGACCCGTGATGGCGCGACGATCGAGATGGCCGAGGAAGCCGGTGAAGAGAATTTCTTCCTGTTCGGCCTCACCGCAGAACAAGTGGAGAACAGCCGCGGGTGGTATAACCCGCACTGGCACTATGAGAATGAACCGGAGACCCGAGCGGCCCTGGATCTTATTTTCTCTGATCATTTCAGCCGGAATGAGCCGGGAGTCTTCACTCCTTTACGCGACACCCTTTTGACGAACGGAGACTACTACATGCACCTGGCGGACCTCAGTTCGTATTGTCAGGCACAAGAAGCCGTCGGCGCGTTGTACGCAAAGCCGGGCGAATGGGCCCGCAAAGCAATTTTGAACATAGCGAGCTCCGGAAAGTTCTCTAGCGACCGTACCATTGCCGAATATGCTCGTGACATCTGGAAGGCAGAACCATGTCCAATACCGTAGAAACACCGTCATCGGGAGCTGCAGCACATCGAAGCTCGCTTTCGCCGCTTGCAGGCAAACCGGCACCTATGGAGATGCTGGTGGATGTCGCTCGGCTGGAAAGGGACTATTTCGAACGTCGGCCTGACCTGCAAGATGCCAACCAGCTTGTAAGTTTCGGCACGAGCGGACACCGCGGCTCCCCTTTGCAAGGCACGTTCACGGAAGCCCACATCCTCGCTATTACACAGGCAATTTGCGATTACCGGTGCTCGCAACGAACCGACGGTCCGCTTTATATGGGCAAGGATACCCACGCGCTGTCCAGTCCCGCACAGCGAACTGCGCTTGAGGTCCTAGCGGCAAACAACGTGGAGACCGTCGTTCAGCAAAACGACGGCGTGACACCTACGCCCGTCATCTCACGCGCCATTCTTGTGTACAACCGCGATCGCAAAGAACATTTCGCAGATGGCATTGTGATTACGCCGTCGCACAATCCTCCTGAAGACGGAGGTTTTAAGTACAACCCGCCCAACGGAGGACCTGCCGATACCGACGTGACACATTGGGTGGAAACCCGGGCGAACGAATTGCTGCAAGCGGGCAATGCCGGGGTGAAACGACTGCCCTTCAACAAAGCCATCGTGGCGTCCACTACGCACCAAGAGGACCTGATGTTCCCGTACGTGCGCGATCTCAAGAGCGTTGTCGACATGGACGCCATTCGCGGCGCGAAGTTACGGCTTGGCGTAGATCCCTTAGGCGGGGCTGCTCGCCCATATTGGGAACCGATCAATGCAATGTACGGGCTGGATATTACGGTCGTCAATCCCGTGATTGACGCCACCTTCTCGTTTATGACTGTGGACCATGACGGCAAGATCCGCATGGACTGTTCCAGTCCTTACGCCATGGCCAGACTTGTGGCGTTGAAAGATCAATACCAAGTCGCTTTTGCAAATGATCCAGATTCGGACCGACACGGAATTGTCACCCCTTCAGCCGGTCTGATGAACCCGAACCATTACCTCGCAGTCGCGATACGGTACTTGCTCACGCATCGGCCAGAATGGCGGAAGGATGCTGCAGTAGGCAAGACGCTGGTGAGCAGCAGCATGATCGATAACGTCGTCAGAAAGCTCGGCCGGGATTTGCGCGAAGTGCCCGTGGGGTTCAAGTGGTTTGTACCGGGCCTATTGGGTGGCTCGTACTGTTTCGGTGGAGAAGAGAGTGCTGGCGCGAGTTTTCTTCGCCTCGACGGAACCGTTTGGACGACGGACAAGGACGGCCCGATTATGGATCTCCTGGCCGCGGAGATTACGG
This sequence comes from uncultured Acidobacteriota bacterium, assembly GCA_963833345.1. Classification (GTDB taxonomy): domain Bacteria; phylum Acidobacteriota; class Terriglobia; order Acidiferrales; family UBA7541; genus Acidiferrum. The sequence continues at coordinate 2,201,382 of CAWHXI010000002.1, forward strand.
CCCGTACTGGCAAAGATCCAGGCGAACACTACGGCGAACTAGTCGCAGAGTTCGGCACCGCCTACTACACGCGCATCGACGCGCCGGCCTCCCCTGAGCAGAAACGCAAATTGCAAAAGCTCTCGCCAGATGCGGTCAAGGAATCGGGTCTCGCAGGCGAGCCGATCATGGCCAAGTTGACGCGGGCGCCCGGCAATGATGGTCCGATCGGAGGGCTAAAGGTCGTGGCAAAAAGCGGCTGGTTCGCAGCCCGGCCCTCAGGGACAGAGAACATTTACAAAGTTTATGCGGAGAGCTTCAGGAGCGAGCAGCATCTGGACTCGATTGTGGCGGAGGCCCAGGAGATGGTGAACAACGCATTGCGTTCATCCGCGGGGAGTCAGCAATGAGCGCCGGTGCCGAGGTGCCCATGCTTCCGCCGTTTCCGTCCGAATACCGCAGTTCCGGCATGCTGCTGCATGTTACGTCTCTGCCATCGCCGTACGGCATCGGCGACCTCGGACCCTCAGCGTTTTCCTGGGTCGACCGCCTCCAGGACGCTGGTCAAGGCTGGTGGCAGGCGTTGCCGCTCGGCCCCACGGGTTATGGAAATTCACCGTACCAATCACTGTCTTCGTTTGCGGGCAATGGTCTGCTCATCAGCCCCGAGGGCCTGATTTCAGACGGCTTGCTCAACATGAGTGACTGCGCATCGCAATTTCCTTCAGATCAGGTCGACTACGATTCCGTTATCCCTTTCAAAGAGAAGCTGCTCGAAAAGGCATGGACGAGATTCAGCTCCGGCGAGCGCAGCGATCTCCGCCCTGCTTATGAGGAATTCTGCGCAACACAGGAAACCTGGCTGAAGGACTATGCACTCTTTCGAGTGCTCAAGAACAAGTTTCGCGGGTCCTATTATCTCGAGTGGCCGGAGGATCTGATCCAGCGAAAGCCTGCCGCTTTAGCGAAGGCGCGCCGAGAGTTGGCCAGGGAAATCGATCGCTTTCGCTTCGAACAATTTTTGCTGCTGCGGCAAGCCGATCAACTCAAGGAATACGCCCATGCCAAGGGCGTGAGCCTGATAGGCGACCTTCCATTCTTTGTTTCACCGGATTCCAGCGATGTTTGGGCGAGTCCCGAGTTGTTCCTGCTGGACGAGCAGCGGCGGCCTCGTTTCATCGCCGGAGTACCTCCCGATTATTTCAGCGCTGATGGACAGCTTTGGGGTAATCCTGTCTACAACTGGGATGCGCTTCGTTCCACGGGGTACCGATGGTGCATCGATAGGGTTCGTACGCTGCTGGCTCATGTAGACGTGATTCGCCTGGATCATTTCCGCGGTTTCGCGGCTGCGTGGCATGTGCCAGCCGGGGCTAAGACAGCGCAGTCCGGCGAATGGGTGATCGGCCCAGGAACAAGCTTTTTCCAGGCGATCGCGGAGAGAACTGGGGCGATTGCCATTTATCGCCGAGGACCTGGGGATTATCACGGCGGATGTGGCGTTGCTGCGTGATCAATTTCAAGTGCCAGGCACGCGAGTCCTACAGTTCGCGTTCGATGGTCACGCTGAAAATCCTTATCTTCCGCATAATTTTGTCAGTAACACGGTCGCGTATACGGGCACGCATGACAATCCGCCAACTCGCGAGTGGTATGAACAATTGCCCGATTCCCAGAAGCAAACATTATGGGGCTACCTTAATCGCCCGCTCTTGAATAGCGCGCGAAGCTGCACCAGCGCTGATCGAGCTGGCATGGGCCTCCGTGGCAGCTTTGACGGTTGCGCCGTTACAGGATGTTCTTAGACCTCGGCGTTGGAAGTCGAATGAATGTACCCGGTCGTGTGGACGGAAATTGGCGCTGGCGCTTCACCCAGGAGATGTTGTCGACAACCGCTTTCGAATGGCTGTGCGAATTGACAGAGAGGTCGAAGCGTCGAGCGAACGTGGGTTCAAACGCTCAGCGGCTAAAGGCGAGTCACTTCTTTGCGACGAACGGCTCAACTTAAAGCCGAGAGCTAGGTTAAGAAAACGTGAGCAACCCGATTGATAAGACAGCTGCTGACAAGGACCGCGCATTCGACGCGAATCGGTTCGGAGTCTCATCCCAAAAACGCCCCACATGGTCACAAACAGAAGGAACCCCGTTACCCCTGGGTGCCACGTGGATGGAAGAGGAGCGGGCTTTCAATTTTGCGGTGTATGCGGAGCATGCTGCGAGCGTCATCCTGTTGTTCTATTCGGCCGACGATTTGGCACACCCGATCCTGACATTCCAGTTCGATTACATCCGCAACAAGTCAGGACGAATCTGGCATTGCCGACTTCCGCTCAATCAAATGCGCGGTGCTCGCTATTACGCCTATTCGGTCTCGGGACAAGTCACTTCTGAGCTTCAGAGCTTTGATCCCGAAAAGGTTTTGCTCGATCCCTATGCTAAATGTGTTTTCTTCCCACCCGAGTTTGACCGCAAGCTGGCAATTGCGCCCGGCCCCAACGCGGGAAAAGCGCCGCTGGGAGTGCTGACCGGGCATGGTGTCGCCTTCGATTGGTCAGGAGACGTTGCACCTCGCCCTGAGTCGGACGCAATCATTTACGAACTACATGTAAAGGGCTTCACGAGGAATCGGAATTCTGGCGTACATCCTTCGCATGCCGGCAGCTACTCCGGACTGGTGGAGAAGATTCCGTATTTGAACGAGCTCGGGATCACAGTCGTCGAACTGATGCCTATATTTCAGCGCGACCCTCACGAGGGCGATTATTGGGGCTACATGCCTTTGAATTTTTTTTCACCGCATGCTCAGTATGCCTCCACTTGTGACGACGATGGGCAGCATCTTGAATTCAGAGAAATGGTCAAGGCTCTTCACCAAGCAGGAATTGCCGTGGTGCTTGACGTCGTATATAACCATACGTGTGAGGGCGACCATCGCGGCCCCATCTACAGCTTCAAGGGTTTCGGTGCTGCAGGTTATTACATGCCCTCCTCCGACCCGATAATTCCGTACGCCAATTATTCGGGCACCGGCAATACTTTGAATTTCAGCCAGCCGCACGTGCGCAAAATGGTCATGGACAGCTTGCGGTATTGGAAAAATGAGATGCACATTGATGGATTCCGGTTCGACCTGGCATCCGTGTTTAGCCGTAATGCCGATGGGTCGCTCAATTGGGGAGATGCTCCAATTTTCAGCGAAATCGCTGCCGATCCGGAGTTGGGCCTATTGGAGTTGATCGCAGAACCTTGGGACACCGGCGCGTATCAACTCGGACGCGGATTTCCGGGAGCGACATGGCTTCAATGGAACGCGCGGTTTCGTGACGATGTTCGACGTTTTGTCAAGGGCGATGCCGGCATGATCCCGGACCTCATGCGTCGCATTTATGGCAGCGACGATCTGTTTCCGGATAGCCGCGCCGATGCATATCATGCCTACCAAACCGTGAACTATCATCGATTCCCATGACGGTTTCACGTTGTACGATCTGGTTTCCTATAATCAGAAAAAAACTGGAAGAACGGCCATAACAATCGGGACGGAATGGACGAGAATTTCAGTTGGAATTGCGGCCACGAAGGAGACGAGGGCGTTCCCGTAGCGGTTCTGGCACTTCGTCGGAAACAGGTTAAGAACTTCTGCTGTCTGCTTCTGCTGTCGAACGGCATCCCCATGTTCCGAGCCGGAGATGAGTTCCTGAATACGCAGTTCGGAAACAACAATCCCTATAACCAGGACAACGAAATCGGTTGGCTGGACTGGAGCCAGCTCCAGGCGAATCAAGACATTTTTCGTTTCTTCAAAAGGATGATTGCGTTCCGGAAGTCTCATCCTTCTCTCTGTCGCAGCAGGTTCTGGCGCGAGGACGTCTCTTGGTACGGCACTGGTCCTGCGGTCGATTTGTCTCCGGATTCGCGAAGCTTGGCGTTCTGTCTGCATGGCGCGTCCCAGGCGGATGACGACATCTATGTAATGATCAATGCATATTGGGAGGAGCTGCAGTTCCAAATCCAGGAAGGTACGCTGCAAGATTGGGTAAGAATCGTGGACACGGCTTTACCGGGTCCGGACGATTTCTCGGAGCTCGGTTTGCCACTCGAGCAGTCGACATACCAAGTGGCCCCGCGATCCATTGTTGTATTGGTTCGAGCTAAACGAACGGCTAGAATACGTTTCGATCCTTTCAATGCACACTGACAATCTGTCAGGCTTTTTCGCCGCAGAATCTTACTCCAGCCGGCTCCCCAAGCTCCTTGCTTGCCTACTGGCACGAACCGTCATCCACAAACTGATTCGATGACGCCATCGACTCTAACGAGTGCCAACACGTCAATAGTTTCTTGTCCAGGGGATCACTGGTCAGGGAGTTGGGCGCAATATAGTCCCTACTCACGGTGATTTTCAGGTATTTATCGGTCAACGCCCCCATGTTATTGAACTCGTTGACCAGCAGCGGAAGCGCCTTCTGATCCATGTCCGTGCTCGCCGCCGCTTCAGCATGCTTCAAGCTTGCTTGAATTTGCCTCCTGAAGTTTCCGAACCAGTCATCCGACAATGGATAGTCCCGCTCGATGGCAGTCTTTAACGATGCGTGCCATTCAAGGATTTCCCTCATCGTTTCGATTCCCGCGGCGAGGAAAGGGCTAGAAAGACCGACCGGTGGCGCTGGCGCCGACTGCCCCGCCTGCGATGACGTATCGCCGCTCCCGGGCAGTGTCAGGATGATCTGATTCCCTACGAAGCGCAGCGATCCGCCCGTGATCCGGGCTAGTTCGTCCACTTCCACATAGTTTTTCCCCTGCATCTGTATCACTCTTGTCTGTCCCTGCGGCCCTTCGATTAGGAGCGAACTCGTCTCCTGAGCCACCAGGACTAGCAACGGCAACAGCAGGATCACCACCACCAGCATCACCGATGTTTGAATCGCGTTTCGACGCATATCTCATTTTCCTTTATAACGGCCCGCGGGATGTGCGGCGGGTCGCGTGCCTTTTCGTTGAACCGCCGGTACGAACTGCAACTAGAGTGCCAAAGGAAATAGATGAGAAACACGAGCTTTCGAGACGCGGCCGCGATTCCGGTGCCCGAATGCGGGCAGCGCTTGACTCGAAATCGACTATCGTGACCGGTTACATCCTATGCCCATATTTCAAACCAATAATTTAGAAGCACCACTTTCTCCAAGTTTGGCCATCTCGATGCAAGGTAGGAAATGTGAAGGGTCTAGTCCGTCACTCTCATTCGGCGTTTTTGTGATCGAGGTTCTGGTCTTACTTCGCGCTACTGGCGGAGCGGGACGTACGAGCGCGGGCCACGGGTAAGGAGTCCGAGCCGTGATGGGCGGACACAACTCTGGTCGAACCACATCGGGCCAAGGAGCTCTTAGCAGGAGTTTCGTGACCAAATCCCGGTTCCTAATTCGGATCTCGCTTCGATTCTTTGCGGCCCTGGTGGGCCTTGGCCTACTCGGCTACTTGGTTTTTCGAACTGGCCCGGGGGTCGTCTGGAAACAACTCCAGGCAGTCGGCTGGGGCCTAACTCTGATCATCATTCTGGGAGGGTTCTCTCAGTTGGTCAAGGCATGGGCCTGGCGAAAGGCGTTCAGGGGCGATATTAGTCGGCTGTCGTGGTCACGCAGTTTTGGAGCTCAGCTGGTCTCCGACGCGGCCGGGCAGCTCGGTGTTGCCGGGAAGCTGCTTGGGGAGGGGATCCGCGTATCGCTATCGAGTTCTGTAGTGCCGCTGCCTGGTGCAATATCGGCCTGCGCCATTGATGGGGGACTGCATACCTTGACCGCCGCAGGCGTTGCTGTATCGGGAATCGCGGTCACTTTACTGATTGCCCCTCTTTCTGGTGTGTGGCGAGTTTATGCATCGGTGCTCAGTGGCGTGCTTGTAGCAGTGGTGATCCTGGCGTCGGTGGCCGTCGCAAACCGCTGGCGGTTGATGGGGAACACGGCCCGAGCGATTGGGCGATTGCCTCGCCTTCAGAACTGGGTCAGCGGCAAACTGTCGATCATTGATTCAGCCGAACACAACCTCCTCACCTTTTATCACGAAGCGCCTGCCGCATTCTGGGCAAGCCTTAGCCTTAATCTCCTATGGCACGGGCTGGCAATCTTGGAGGTCTATCTCATCCTGGTGTTTATGGGAGCCAGGATCGCCGTGGTCGGCGCGTTTGTGTTCGAAGGCCTGACAAAGGTAATCAACCTCGTGGGCGCGCTTAATCCAGGCAACTTCGGGACCTACGAAGGTGGGAACATGCTTATTGCAAACATGTTCGGTGTGGCGGGCACTGCTGGATTGACGTTGGCATTGTGCCGACGTGTGCGCGCCGTCTTCTGGGCTGGAGTAGGGGCCATGTGCATGATCGTGATGAAGAGGGCCGAGTGGGCAAAGCAAAATAGGTGAAGGCTCATGAGAAGGATCTGTTTTTGCTTCACGCTTCCAGTTGTATTGCTGCTGTTGGCTATTGTGATCAAGGCAGACACTCCGGACGAGCCATATAAGTTTTTCCGCGAGTCTGTTGGATTGAATGAGGAGCAGATAGCTGCGATCCGCTCGGGGAAGGCGGTTGCCAAGGTCATAGAGTCGCGTACCCCTGATGAAGTGTACGTCTTCGGATCGGTGTATGTGGAGGCGACTCCAGAGAGCTACCTCAAGCTTGCGTCTGACATCGACGCGTTACGCAAGCTCCCCGGCTATCTCGCAATCCAAAGTTTCAGCGATTCGCCGCAGCTTTCCGACCTTGAGGGCTTCACCCTGGAAGAGCAAGACATTACGGAGCTGAAGAACTGCAAGACAGGGCATTGCCAGGTCCAACTGCCAACTGAGGCGATAGAAGAGTTTCAGCAGTCGATCAACTGGTCCGCGCCTGATGTTGCCGACAGGGTGAATCACCTGGCCCAGCGACTGGCACTGCAGGCGCTCATGGAGTACATGCAAGGGGGCAACACCGCCCTGGGGGCCTATCGTGACAAGAAGCACCCGGCGGCGGTGGCGGAAACCTTCGCTTCGTTGGTAGGACGATTCGAGGCGCTTCCAGTGTACCTGCCGGAACTCAACGAGTATCTGCTCGAATATCCGAAGGCGAAATCGGACAACGTGCAGGCCGGTTTCTATTGGGAGAAGGTTAATTTCGGATTGAAGCCGACTTTCCGGATCGTACAGAAGATCGTCTATCGGGGAGCAATTGGAAAAGAGCCTGCCTACGCAGTGGCTGAGAAACAGATCTACGCAAGCCACTACTTCGAAACGGCGCTCGATCTAACCGTCTGCGTCAAAGATGCGCAACGCCCCGGCTTTTACATCATTACCGTCAAAGGGTCGAAACAGGCCGGGCTTACCGGATTGAAAGGGAGCATCGTGCGCAAGGTGGCCGTAGACAAAACCCGTTCTTCACTCGAGCGGGTCCTCGTCACGATAAAACACAAGCTGGAATCGCAGCAGTCGCCAGGTGAGTGACGGCATTCCCTGATTGCCGGAGCGCAGACGTTCTGTATAACGGAAGAACTCGAGCCGTAGCTGGCGCCTGACAATTCGCAGGCGGTCATGATAAGCAACGCGAGCATGCGCTTAATGGTTCTCATCTGACAATTCAGACCAAGCGCTTTCCGCCACATTGTTCGTGGCGCATCCTGCATAGCACGGAGTAGCCTGCAGCCCGGCGTCTCCTGGGCTGCCCGCCAATCGATGCCGTGCCTTGCTCGTAGTCCTTCATGTTGGCGGAACGGAGAGTCGATCCATTCCGCTCTGGTACGAATCGGCTGCCTTGATGTGAGAAGCGTAGCATTCGTAAATCCAAAGTCCAATCTGGAAATTGCACGGCTAAGACGTGATCCGCCCGACTTAAGGGTGGAAAGATGGAGGTGACATGCCATTGCACACGCACGTGATGTGGTCTCGGAGAATGCCGTCATCGCGCGGGCGAGTTCAGCGCGCGCGCTTTCGAAGGCCTGCGAATGCATTTGGGCGTGATTGGGACAGGTTTCAGAGCTCGCTATGAGATTCGGATGGCTTCGCTGCCATTGGGCTTTGCAACCTTTCGCCTGATGAAATACTCGCCCGACGGGAAATCCCCCCCAGGGACTTTTCTTTGTGACGCCGTTTCTTGGCTTGGAGACCGGCCCACAGTGATTCGAGGTCACGGCGACAAACGTTGCTGAACTCGCGCAGTGGGTCGTCGCCCTTGCCCGCCTTGGAGCGGAATTCCTCGGGCGTAAGATTTGGCTCTAAATATGCGTTGAGGACGACCTTAACGAGCCGTTCTGCGCTTTCGACTACGGTTGGCGAGGAGCTCAAACGAATATGACCGAGCACTGCATACATTGGTATCAGCCTGCTCGGATCCTGAAATGTGTGTTGAGCAGCGTCGACTATCACCTTTGCACTCTCGCTGATGAACTCCGAGTACAACTGCTCGCGGTGAAAAATCTTCTTGGCGAGGAGATCTCGTCGGTCTTGATGCCTCTGGCCAATCCAAGCGGTAACAGCTGAACCAAATGCGCCGACAAGCGAGCCGAATATGGCCGCCAGCGCTGAAATCGAAGCCGGGTTCAAGGCGCCACTGACCAATTCCATTGTTGTGCACCTCCAACGGGCATGTACGTACAATCGCCGGTTGTGCAGCGCCCAGTTGCCGGCGGAACATTTTCGTCAACAGTCTACGGACGAGTTCTTTCTAATAATGGAGTTCCTGTCGCTCGACTGATCGGTGCATTTGCATTGCCAAAGTCCTGTTTCGGCAAAACCCGTTAGTTCGCATCACATTACAGTTTGCGCGGCTACGCCTGCTGCCCTAATGAGGTCACTGCCACTGAAACGGCAGTATGCTATTTGCGCCATCGCAAGAAAAACCAACCAGAACCACACATTTACCGACGACCGGATTGGCAGGCGACCTGCACATCCATAGTGTGTGCGATTTCGCCATTTCGGTGCTCAAGGCTTCGCTGGCGGAATGTATTGAAATGAGCAGCGACCAAAGGGAGTTCGAGATGAGCATTACGAGTGAGTTCGCTAGGCTGTTTGAGAAGTTCACTTCCCAACGTCGCTCTAATTTACATGGCATTGAACGGCGGAAGCGGCGCGCCGCCGAAACTCGACCGCGGGTTCGCATCATCAGCGAAATCGGATCCGGCGGTCGCAAAGGCGTGTGCTGCAGATGGGTTCCTAGAAACGAATCCAACCGACCACGGTTGGTCGCTGCCTGGATTTGATTTCGAACGATTGCGCGGCCAAAACCTCGTTGGTCCCTAGGGGAGGATCCGAAACGGACATGTCGTTCGCAGCGTCACGTGCGCGGTTTTCTCTGAAATCGGTGTTGGTAGCAACCGATCTTTCGGATGCATCCCGACAACCTTTAGCGCACGGACTTGCAGTTGCCCGACACTACGGAGCCAAGTTTTATCTGGCTCACGTCGTCTCGGGCTTTGGCTATACCCTTACGGGCCCGGACGCCCTGGAAGCCGCGTCCGGAGCAGCCAAAAGGGATTTGCTACAACTTGAGCAGCAATTGGTCGAGAGCGGCTCACTCAAGGGCATCGAACACGAATCGATTGTGAGCAAGGGTGTCGTGTGGGAAGAATTGCAATCGATCATCTCGCAGAACCACATTGATCTTGTAGTCCTCGGGACACATGGCCGGCGTGGCCTCGGAAGGATTGTTTTAGGATCGGTAGCGGAAGACGTTTTTCGGCACGCCAACTGCCTCGTGCTCACAGTTGGGCCGAACTCTTGTACGTTTGATTTCGGCAAGACAAATCTGAAATTTCTCTTCGCAACCGACTTCGGCGAAGGCTCTCTACGCGCTTTGCCCCATGCCATCTCATTCGCAAATCACTTACGCGCAAAACTGATTTTCTTGCACGTCGTTCCAGTCGCGCCCGTCCCAGAACATCCGTCGCGCGATGCTCTTCTCATGCGGGATGCTGCTCGCATGGCCTGCTTGCGGCGACTCGAACAATTGCTCACAAACGAGGAGGAATTGGCGCTACCGCCTGAGTACCTCGTCCACTTCGGGCGACCGTCCGAGACAATCTTGCAGTTAGCCTTGAGACTCAAGGCCGACCTCATCTTCATGGGCCTGCGTCGTTCGACGCACGTCGTCGCCGCCCCTCAAACGCATTGGGCAACGGCCTATGAAATGGTGTGCGGCGCAAGCTGTCCCGTGCTGACTGTCAGGACCCAATGACCGCGACGTGGACGGAGACGGAAGCACCCGAAGTGATGTAAAACACACTTCATTGGGACCCTACGAGAAGGCGCATACTTCAAGGTGGAACTTCAGGTGTGGCGGTGCTATGCTCACGGGCATCCTGGGAAAAATGGTGGGCGGCTGCGAGTTGCCGACCGCAGCGAGTAGGTATAGAGCCGCCGCCGAGCGGCGCGATCGGAACGATTGCGCTGGTCGTGACACTGATCACAGACGTACGTGCGGTAGTTTAATAATGTGTACATCAACTGAGCGAAGTAAGTACCCGCATTATGAGGAGCACCGAAGATCGATATCGAACTTTGCTGGATGCGTCCACCACCCTGGCCGATCAGCCCACGGTCAAAGCCGTTCTGCACAGCCTGCGTGACGTTTTGTCCAGCACTTGTAAAATCCATGGAGCCCACCTTTACATCCTGGACGGTGGCGGAGAAAGTCTGCAAGTTTTGGCATTCGATCAAGAAGCGGACGCGCCCGCAATCAAGGTTGGTACGAAGGTCTCGCGCATTGGCGCGGCGGCGCAAGTGCTTGAGGAACAGCGACCCGTTTTTCTCCCGGACGTATCACAGGAAATGTTGAAACATCCCGAGCTGGCTCCATTTGCACCGCAGTCTGTCGGCCGAAGCACCTATGTATTTCCCGTGTCTACCTCCCAGCAACGCTACGGAATTCTCGCAGTGACAAAGGAGCGGGGCGAGGAATTCACCCCCGAAGATGTCGAACTGCTCCGTTCTCTGGCGTCGCACGTTGCGGTTGCACTCGAGTGCGCTATGGCAAGGGACAGCGCAGAGCTGTACCAACGACAAGTGGTGAAAGAGCGGGATCGGCTCAGGCTGTTGCTGGAGATCAACAACCACATCGTTTCCAAGCTGGACATTGATGAGTTGTTTCGGTCGGCATCAGCTTCCATCCGGGCTTATTTTCGAAACGACTTCGCCGGATTCTGGTTGATCGATAAACAATCGAACCTGCTTGAATGCGTCCTATTGGATTTCCCCAGCGGCAAAGGTTTCTTGACCGCTGTCCTTAAGTCTGAACTTAACGACACCGATCACGAGAAGCTGCGCGCCCACGTCCCTGAACTGCTGTCGGTCGAAGAATTTGAGAGCCTTCCCGCAGCAATCGTTGAAAAGCTCAAAGCCGAGTCCATCGCCTCGATGGCGATCGCCCCAATGGTAACCGCAGGCCGCCCTTTGGGTTTGATAACGATGGGCAGCCGCCGTCAGAACAACTTCGGACAAGAGGACCTGGACCTCCTGTCACAAATCAGCAATCAGATTGCGCTCGCGGTTGACAACGCGATTGCGTATGGACGCGTCACGGAGGCCAGGGATCGCCTTGAGGAAGAGCGCTTGTACCTCGAATCGGAGATCCGCTCCGAATACAACTTCGCGGATATCGTCGGCAAAAGTGCCTCCCTTCGCAAAGTGCTGGATCAGGTTGCGATTGTCGCACCCACCCAATCAACCGTGCTCCTGCACGGCGAGACCGGCACTGGCAAGGAACTGTTCGCCCGTGCCATTCATAACATCAGCCCGCGTCGCGAGCGCACTTTCGTCCGACTGAACTGCGCCGCCATACCTTCCGGGCTGGTGGAGAGCGAACTGTTTGGGCATGAAAAGGGCGCTTTCACCGGAGCCCTGATGCAAAAGAAAGGCAGGTTCGAGTTGGCTGATTGCGGCACTCTCTTTCTAGATGAAATTGGCGATATCAGTCTCGAGCTGCAACCAAAGCTGTTGCGCGCTTTACAGGAACACGAATTTGAACGCTTGGGGAGTACGAAAACGATTCGCGTGGACGTTCGCCTGATTGCCGCAACCCATCGCGATCTGCAGGCAATGATACGTAACAACCAGTTCCGCGAAGACCTCTTTTACAGACTGAATGTTTGCCCGATTGAGATTCCTCCGCTTCGCGAAAGGCGCGAGGACATTCCGCTCTTGGTGCACTATTTTGTTTTGCGCCACTCCCGGCAAATGCAAAAGCGCGTTAAGTCCGTGCCGAAGCAGGCCATGGAGGCGCTGGTGAACGCCGATTGGCCTGGCAACATTCGGCAACTGGAGAACTTCATCGAGCGTTGCGTGATCTTCACGCAAGGGGACGAATTGAATGTCCTACGTGCAGAGCTGAAGAAACCATCGGTCCGCTCCGTTGCCTCCGCCGCGCCAAGTTTCGAACAGGCCGAGCGGCAAGCCATTATCGATGCGTTGATAGCCGCCTCCGGGAGAATCGCCGGCAAGGGCGGAGCGGCAGAGCGCCTGGGACTTAAACGAACAACACTCCAAAACAAGATGAACAAGCTGAACATTAGGCGCGCTGAGTATTCCGGGTGAGTATCCGGCCGCAATGCGCAGTTTAATTTCGAGAAGTGATGCCGCGGGTATCTGGCATGACATCTGCAAAATTTGTGCAAAGCAGCCCAGTGTTAAAACGGCGGCCTCGCAAATGAAAGCTGCGCTGGCGCTCATTACGATTAGCACTGTCAGTCTTCTGCTCGGGGCTGCCCCCCTTCTTGCGCAGGACTCATCGCTGGATGTTAGCCAGTACGCGCATACTGCGTGGACCGTCCGGGACGGGTTTTTTAAGGGGGCCATTTACACGATAGCCCAGACGGCCGATGGCTATCTCTGGTTCGGCAAGGAATCCAGATTGATTCGCTTCGACGGTATTCGCAAGATCCCGTGGCGGCCATCTGCGGTTCAGCATCTTCCTGTCAAGAGTATCCACAGCGTGAGGAGGAAGTCCCGGTTCCGCGGGGACCGCGACGGGAGAGCTGAATCGAGCCCCGGGCACCAGAATTCTCAGGCTCAGGGCGGCGATGCTCTGGTGCGGGACCTCAAACTCGCGCACCTCACCACCAACGATGGGCTGTCTCAAGGTTACGTGACCGCCATCTTGCAGGATCGCCGCGGCTTTATGTGGTTTGCCACTCGAGATGGCCTTAACCGCTATGACGGTAATAGCTTCGTCGTGTACAAGCATGATCCGAACGACCCTGGTAGCTTAAGCTCCAACTTTATTCAAGATCTGATAGAAGACGATCAGGGCTATCTCTGGACTACCACCAACACTGGGGTGAATAAATTCGACCCTACAACCGAACGCTTTACCCGCTACCTCCATGACCCGAACAACGCTAATAGTATCGGTGGTGCTTCGGTCAAGAGCATCGCGCAAGACAGTCGCGGCTATCTTTGGTTCGGCACCGAAGATGGCGGCCTCGATAGACTTGATGCAAGGACCGGAACATTTACCCATTACCGCAATGACAGCGATGGCCAGTTTGTTGGGAGGATCACTCAGGTTATCGCGGATAGCCGTGGCGATATCTGGTTTGTTGGCGAGCGCGGTCTGTTCCATCTGAACCAACAGACAGGACAGATTACTTGCCCTCCTGCAACCAGGAATGGCCTCGGCGCAGAGAGTGTGTATGAAGACGAAGTCGGCAATTTGTGGATGCTAGTCGATTCCCCGGTCTTCGGGCTTGTGAAATATGATCGACAGGCACAGCGCTTAACGAGATACCCACTTGGCGCCCGTTCTGTAGGAGCCGTGCCATCGACGACGAACGGGGGCTCGGCTAATAGTACCCTCGCGGCTGACGGGCAGAATGGATTCTGGGTGCCGTCGAGCCTAGGCCTTTATTACTTTGACCGACGAACAGAACGTTACACGTACCGGTTTCAGCACGAGGAGAACAATCCGGATAGCCTGGACAGCAACGCCGTTATGTCAGTCTATCAGGACAAGGGCGGCTTGCTGTGGGTGGGAACTGAGAACTCAGGGCTCAATATTCTCAATTTTCGGCAGGAACACTTAGGGTTGTACCAGCATCGCCCCGGAGACCCCAACAGTCTTACACCCGGCAGGGTAAAGGCGATTTATCAGGAGTCCAATGGTGTTCTGTGGGTCGGTTTATTTCCTCGCGCGCTGGACAGAGTCGATCGAAAGACGGGCGAAATCACGCATTACCTTCCCAAGCCGGGCCACGAGAATACGCTCGGTAAAGGCACGAACGTTGATAGCCTTTACAAAGACGCAGCGGGTTATCTTTGGGTGGGTGGCGGGGGCAGCGGTCTTGATCGGCTCGATGAACGCACTGGCCGTGTCAAGCATTACCGGCACAATCCTGATGATCCCAACAGCTTGATTTCCGACAACGTTTACACGATCTATGGAGACCAAAACGGCCACATGTGGGTGGGCGAGCAGGGAGGTGTAAGCCGTTTCGATCCAGCGACCGAGGGGTTTACCAACTACCGGCCTGTTCCGGATAATCCGGCCAGCCTGGCAAATACCGTCTGGGTCATTTATCAGGACCGTTCCGACACGCTGTGGGCAGGGACCTGGGGTGGCGTGCTAATCCGTTTCGACGAAGAGGCGAAGACTTTTGTGAATTACACGCCTGACTCGCGTGCCCCCCAGCGACTCAACGGCGGGGGCATCAACACAATCCACGAAGACCGCGCTGGAGCACTGTGGGTGGGAACTTTTGACGGACTGTACCGGTACAATCGTAAGGACGGAACCTTCACCCGCTACACGGAAACCGAAGGCCTGCCGAGCAGCGCTATTCGCTGCATTCTGGAAGATGGGGCTGCCAAGCTATGGCTCAGCACCGACAAGGGCATATCCCGGCTCGATCCTCAGACGGAAACGTTTAGAAACTACGACGTCTCCGACGGCTTGCAGAGCAATGAGTTCAGTACCGGTTGCTATCAAGGGCGAGACGGAGAAATCTTCTTTGGCGGTAGCAATGGGTTCAACGCATTTCTCCCTGAAAATGTTCTGGACAATCCCTACATTCCTCCGGTAGTGATCACCAGCTTCAAAATTTTCAACAAACTTGTTCCCATCGGCGCGAAATCGGTACTTACAAAAGCCATACCTTACGTCGACTCCTTAACTCTCTCCCACCGGGACAGTGTCTTCTCTTTTGAATTCGCGGCCTTGAGTTACGCAAATTCGCACAAGAACCGCTATCGATATAAGCTCGAGAACTTCGACCCTGGCTGGAACGAGGTGGGCAGCAAGCAGCGCCTGGCCACGTACACGAATCTCGACCCGGGCAAATATGTTTTTCGTGTGGAGGGATCAAACAGCGATGGCGTATGGAATGAAGAAGGGGTGTCGCTGCCGATTCTCATCACGCCTCCTTGGTGGAGGACCAACTGGTTTCGAGCCATCTGTGCGGTCGTGGTGCTGGCTCTGCTCTGGGGGGCCTACGAGTTGCGCGTCCGGCAGTTCCATCATGAGTTCGACATGACCCTGGAGGCGCGCGTCGGCGAACGCACACGCATCGCAAGGGATCTGCACGACACGCTGCTGCAGAGTTTTCAGGGTCTCGTGTTCCGGTTTCAGGCGGCTCGCAATCACCTCCCTGATCGTCCCGAAGATGCGTGTGAAGCTCTGGATAACGCGCTAGTTTCCGCAGATCAGGCACTTGCGGAGGGCCGCAGCTCGATTCAGGAGTTACGCTCGGAGCTATTGAAGGAAAGCGATATCGAGCAGATGCTGCTGGCAACGGGTCGTGAACTGGCGTCCTCGCAAAACGGTGAACACGGTTCCCCGGCTCTGCGAGTGATTGTAGAGGGTACCCGACGAGCGAAGCAGGCGATGATCAGGGAAGAGATCTATCGGATCGCGCGGGAGGTGCTGCGAAATGCGTACCGCCACGCACGTGCCCGGAGCATCGAGGCGGAGCTACGCTATGACGATGACACTTTTGTGTTAATCGTCCGTGATGACGGAAAAGGGATCGATCCCAAAGTGCTGAAAGAGCACGGTCGCGCCGGTCATTGGGGCCTGCGTGGTGCCTATGAGCGCGCAGAAGGGATTGGAGCGCGATTGGCTGTCTGGAGCGAAACAGGTGCCGGGACAGAGGTGCGATTGACTGTTCCAGGTTCTATCGCCTATGAAAAATTCGGCGATGGCGGTAGATTTAAGCTGTTTCGGAAAACGAGGATTTATGAGCGCCGGTCCTAATACGATTCGGATCATGACGGTTGATGATCATCCTCTTTTGCGCCAGGGCATTGCGGCCCTTCTTGGAGGTCAGCCGGATATGGAATTGGTAGCGGAGGCTTCCGATGGGCAGGAGGCCATCGCACAATTTCGACTGCACCGACCCGACGTGACCCTGATGGATCTGCAAATGCCCAATGTGAATGGTACGGAAGCGATCGGCCGCATTAGAAGCGAATTCCCTGATGCCAAGATTCTTGTGTTTTCGACCTATGCCGGTGACGTACAAGTCCTACACGCGATTAAAGCGGGTGCGCGGGGATACTTGCTGAAAGGAAACGTGCGCACAGAGCTGTTGGACGCCATCCGTACTGTCCATGCCGGGCGCAAGCGCATACCGCCCGAAGTCGCGGCGGAACTGGCCGACCACGCTGCCGACGACCAGCTGACATCGCGCGAAATTGATGTGCTTCGTTTGATTGGCGCAGGCAATGCCAATAAGCAAATCGCGGACAAGCTCTGCATTGGAGAAACGACGGTCAAGAACCACATCTCCAATGTTCTTTCCAAATTGGGCGCCAACGATCGAACTCATGCCGTTACGATCGCGCTACAACGCGGGATCATCGAGCTTGAGGCGCGCCAGAAGTCGGGCTCATAAATCCTACTTTTTACCCTTTCGGTCGCTTCCAAAGTTCAAATAGCATGAGACGAGTATTGGTGAGGACCTGTGTGCAGCGTCTCTTTTCCACATTCGCCGAAGGCTGGCCGGGCGCTGGGCTTTTGCTTCAGCGCATACTGACAAGTACGGTTCTGCTCTATTTCGGGGGAACACATTTTGTCGAAACTACAAGGCTTGAACTGCGCCTTCCTTGTCTGATTGGGGATGTTGCCGGAGTATTTCTGCTTCTCGGCCTCTGGACGCCGGTCACCGGAATTACGATTGCCATTGTAGAGGCCTGGATATTCTTGGCATGGCCCGGGTTTTCCCTAACCCCAATCATGCTCGCTGGTCTCGGCGGCACAGTGGCGATGATCGGGCCCGGAATGTGGTCGATTGATGCCAAACTCTACGGAAGAAAGCTCCTCGCAGACCCGCGACATTAAGCGTCCATCGCTTTAGTGCAAGTTGAATCCCCCCAAAGCGTAGCGTTCCATCCCCAAAAGTATGCAACTTTTCTCACCAGGAAGTACAAGCAGGAGGCCCCACCATATTCCCTGACCACGACCTCCCGATCTGGCCTTGTAACGAAAACTAACTCGTCGGAGACTTCTCCCATCATCAGAAACATCCTGATGCATTCTAAGGTTGGGAGGACAGCATGGCTTGCGCAAGCATACCTTTCACAAACCCCGGAGGCCTCGCAGGAACGAGCTTCCCCGAAGTGGGCGAGCTGCAAGAAGAGCGCCTTTATCTTGAATCAGAAATTGGCTCCGAGTACAACTTGGGGGACATCGTCGGTAAGAGCGCCGCCCTTCGCAAAGTGCTGGATCAGGTTGCCATTGTCGCGCCAACGGGGTCAACCGTTCTCCTGCACGGTGAAACTGGCACCGGCAAGGAGCTTATTGCCCGGGCGATTCATAATCTCAGCCCGCGTTGTGAACGCAACTTCGTTCGACTGAACTGTGCCGCCATACCTTCCGGGCTGGTAGAAAGCGAACTGTTTGGGCATGAAAGGGGCGCTTTCACAGGCGCGCTCATGCAGAAACAAGGCCGTTTCGAGTTAGCCGATCGCGGCACTCTCTTTCTAGATGAAATTGGCGATATCAGTCTCGACCTGCAACCCAAACTATTGCGTGCCCTGCAGGAACGTGAGTTTGAACGACTGGGGAGCACGAAAACCATCCACGTCGACGTTCGCCTGGTTGCCGCAACGCACCGCGATCTGCAGGACATGATCCGCAAGAACCAGTTTCGCGAAGACCTTTTTTATCGATTGAATGTTTTTCCGATTGAGATCCCTCCGCTTCGCGAAAGGCGCGAGGACATTCCGCTCCTGGTGCACTATTTTGTTTTGTGCCACTCGCGTCAAATGCAAAAGCGCATTAAGTCGGTTCCGAAGCAGGCGATGGAGGCGCTGGTGAACGCCGATTGGCCTGGCAACATTCGCGAGCTGGAAAACTTCATCGAGCGCTGCGTCATTTTGACGCAAGGCGACGAACTGAACGTCGCACGCGCAGAGCTGAGGCGCTCCGTTGTTTCAGCCGCATCAACTTTCGAAGATGCTGAGCGGCAGATCATCATCCGAGCTTTGAAAGCCGCCTCGGGGAGAATAGCCGGACAAGGCGGAGCCGCAGAGCGCCTCGGACTGAAACGAACAACCCTCCAAAACAAAATGTACAAACTGAACATCAGTCGTGCTGGCTATACCGAGTGACAATTCGGTAGCTCTAGAAACCTCGCTTCGCAACTCTGGCCCCAGACCGGCCATTGAGCCCCGCGCCCGCATGATGGCACTGCCCGTTGGTCCGGCACAGGTTACCCCCGACACACCTCAATATTCTCCTGTAATTTCAATAACTTACGCTGACGAGTACCTGGTATAGCACCTGCAAGAGTTTGACAAGGGAGCTCCCCAGCCGACGCCGTTGGCTGCTTAGATGCTCATGGAGGTGCGATGCTACGCGTCGAGATACACGAGTCCGCGAACAGTTTGAGCCTCAAGCTTGAAGGCCGATTCACCGGCAATGACGCCGAGAACACTCGCACGCTCATAACGCGCTGCCGCGAGGGAATGAGACTGGTCGTAGATCTAACGGATGTCACCTTCATCGATTCCGTGGGAGAAGAGGTACTATCGTTTTTTGGCCGGTTCGGGGCGGCGTTCGCTGCTTCGACATCCTTTACACTCGACGTATGCGAGCGCCTGCATCTGCGCCTTGCTCGAGATGGGGCATCGGATAGGAACAAGCCAGGTGCTTCCCGCACAAACGGTCGTCGACGCAGGGCCCTCGCCCGTCAGCCGGAAAACGAGAAAGTCTGAAAACGCCGCCCAGCTCATCATTACGAAAATCACGATGTGAGTTTCCAAGGCGATTTCGTCCGTCCCGCTATTTCCTGCCGCCGCAGTCATCATCAGCTCACTGAGGAAGTCCCGAAACGCCCGGATGCGGGCAACGTCTGTCGCCTAGATAACATCCGCGGGCGCTTCTCCACTGATCTCAATGACTTGTGTGGGTTTTCTTTTGGCACCCGCGTTGCCCATCAACATGCGAATGCGCAACGCTCAGTGTTGGGACGTTTGGGTTCTCGGGAGGGTTTATGTCACTGATTTTCGTATTCGCTCGCAAGTGGGTCGGGTGTTATCGCGTTCTGCGGTACAGCAAGGCATTCAGCTTCGCCGACTCCATTCGGTATGGCCTGTGGCTAGCGCGTGGCTGACGGGGATAGAGATAATCGCTATGAACACAGCCCGTTCTTCGGATGACATAGGACCCCCACAGCCAACATTTGCTGGCCCCGTTTCGTTCAATGATCCAGCCACCGACGAGGCTCTTGTGGCCGCTGCCAAGAACGGTGATGAGAACGCCTTTGAAGCGCTTGTGAGGCGCCATCGGCGAAAGCTCTTTGCGCTTGCGCTTCGCTACACACGGGTTCGCGAAGACGCTGAAGACGTTGTCCAGCAGACTTTTCAAAACGCCTTCGTCTACTTGAGCAACTTTGAAGGGAAATCCTCGTTTTCAACGTGGTTAACGCGTATTGCAATAAACGAGGCACTGATGTGGTTGCGAAAAGCTCGTGGGCGACGAGAAGTACCCATAGACGATTCGATCAGCGATGAAGGAGCGAGTCCAGACTCTGATGTAGCCGATGCGAGTCCTGACCCTGAGGCTAACTGCCTGCAGCGAGAGGAGGCGCGGATTTTGTCGATCGCGATCAGACGGCTGACCCCGGAAATGAAAAGGGTGCTCGAGCTGAAGGAACTTCGAGAATTATCGACTCGAGAGACGGCGCAACACATGGGTCTCTCGGTCGCCGCTGTCAAAGCTCGGGTGTTCCACGGCAGAAAGAAGCTACGGAAACACATTGCAGCTGTAGGGGAATCCCGAAAGTCCAATAGGGTTTTTCAACGATCGTGATAGCTTGCCAACAACAATCGGAAGGTCTTCTCACTTTCAGTCCATCTGGGAGTGTCGAGTGATGACAGTTGTCGCACGCGCTGGGCGACCGCATGGGATCGTGAAAGGCTGTTCTTATTAGGGCGCTGCCCTGAAGCGGAGAGGCAGACCTTGCGTACATCAACCGAGTGAGCACGATCGGAGAATTGGCAGTCTCTCTGGCTCACGAGATCAAATAGCCGATTGCCGCGGCTGTAACCAACGCCGAGGTGCTTGAGCGGAACGAACCCGATATTGCAGAAGCCCGCGATGCTGCCTGCTCTGCCTGCCACGCCTCTCTCTGCACTCGCTGTCCATCTCGATCAGCCTTCAAAAGTACAGGTTAACAACGACCGGCGTAACGGGTTTCGACATCTCGGGCCGCACCCGTTGCTCGCCTAATGACGGCAGCACTCAGCTGTGACCACGCATTTCCGCCCGCACCAGATTAGCTTGACCGACACCCAGCTCATCGACCAGCCGAGATCGCAGAAGGCTCTGGCATCGCGATGTTTGCTGGCAATGTGCACGCCGTGCGGCGCTGCCCGCATACCGGCAGCGCCGCACGGCCTAGACCTGTCATGCCCATGTAAATCAACCACTTGCAATGCGCGCGAATTGGCATGTGATCTGCATTACTCACAATCCGAAACAAGCAGGCATGTGGATGCCAGCAACATTAGGTATCGGCACTGTCCACATTTCTGGTGAAGCGATCTTTCGATGAATAGGGCAATGAACAACTCAAAACTGCGGACACACAGCCCGGATACTTACCACCACGGGGACTTGCGTAGAGCCCTCGTTCAAGCCGCGCTTGAGCTCGCGGCGGAAGACAAAGATTGGAATTTCTCCCTGCGAGAAGTCGCGCGCAGGGCCGGGGTGAGTCACAATGCGCCGTATAACCATTTCCATCATAAACGAGACCTGCTAGACGCCGCGGCCGCGGCTGGTCACTATCTGCTGCGCAGTGAATTAACGGCTGCCGTCGCGAAGATCGCTGATCCTCGAGCAGCCCTGTCGAAAATGAGCTCCGCGTATGTCAGCTTTGGCATTAAGAATCCCGTGCTTTATCGCCTGATGTTCAGTGTGGCGCCGAGTGGCCCTGCCTGGCGTCCAGAAGAAGTCCTGACCGCGTGGGTGGCTTCGCGTGCCGTTCTGGAAAACATTCTCCGCCGGGGCGCCCGCATCGGAATCTTCAACCCCGCACTCACCCGAAAGTCGGAATTGCAAACCGCGGCTCTCTACACCTGGGCCGTAGTTCACGGCCTAACCATGCTTGCGATCGATGGCCTAGCGAACGTCGAGCGTCTGTCCATCGAGCGCATTGCGCAAACAGCGGTCACAACGACTCTTCGGGGGCTTGTAGGGAGTGGAGCCTCAACAAACGGATCAACAATATGCAATCTACCTACCTATCAATAGTGTTAATCCTCTGTGCTTTTACATGGCCGATGACTTCATCGGCGCAAGAGCAATCGAACGCCGATGCTCAGGTGCCACTCCTTACCCTCGATGAAGCGGTCACTCTGGCACTCCAACACAACCGGCTTGTGAAGAACTCGGCGCTGGAGGCTCAGAAATACGACTTCCAGGTGAGTACAGCTCGCAGCCGCCGGAAGCCCCAATTTCAATTTTCCATGCTGGGCGGCGAGCTCTTGCAACCATTTGACTTCACCTTCCAAAAAGGTGTGTTCGGCACGTATCCAGGGGTGGGTCCAATCCCAGGGACGAATGCCAAAGTCCACACGCCCGCGGTGTTCACCACATATCTCACCGGCAGCATCGATCAACCGTTGACACAACAATACAAGATCGGTCTCGGCATTCACGCGACGGAACTGGGACGTGATATTGCTCGGGAAGATGTGCGTGCTGAACGCCAGAAGATCGCTGCCGAAGTCCGCGATGCATACTTCAATCTCGTCGCGATCCAAGCAAGTGTGGACGCCGCGCGTGAGGCCGTGAAAACACTCGAAGAAGCACAGCGGGTCACCGCCCAGCACGCAGCCGAAAAGACGGTGCTGCGGGCCGATGTATTGGACGTCGACGCGCGCTTAGCCAAATCGCGCTATGAGTTGTCCGTCGCACAGAATGGGCTGGACACACAGCGTGAGTCCTTGAACCAACTGCTTGGGCGCGATGTTGCCACGCCCTTTCGTGTTGACTTCATTCCGGAGCAAGACACCAGCGACCTGACTCTCGATTCCGCCCGGCAGGAAGCTCTGGCGAACCGCCCCGAGTGCCGCCAATCGCACCTCAAGGAAAAGCAAGCCGAATATGACCGGCGCCTCGCGAAAGCCGAATACATTCCGGACTTGAGTCTCGAGGTGCGCTATCAGGGAATCAACAATGTGCAAGTTCTTCCGCAAAACGTTGCCACCGCTGGATTTTTCCTGACCTGGGAGCCGCTCGATTGGGGGCGCCGCCACAACAAGGTTGCCGAGGCAGCCAAGACCGTCGAACAGGCGCGCAACGGAATACAAGAGACGGAATCGCAGGTCGCCGTCGAAGTTGGCAGCAAATATCGCAAATGGCACGAAGCCTCTTTGCTGCTTAAGGCCTCGCGTACTGCCCACGAAGCGGCTGCGGAGCAACTCCGCGTGACGAGAAACAAATATAAGGAGCAGGCCGCACTGTTAAAAGACCTTCTCCAAGCACAGGCTCAGAGTTCCGATACCAATTTCCAGTATCAGCAGGCGCTTTCCTCTTATTGGAGCGCTTTTGCCGAACTGCGCAAAGCGATGGGAGAAGAGTAACCGATGAGAGCAAGAATTATTTTGGGCGCGACAACCAGTCAGGGAGGAGTTCGAGAATGCGATCGGAGAGGAGTGGACTCTATGGGGAGCAACAGGAAACGAGTGGGGTCAGTTATAGGGGCTGCGCTTTTCGCCACGATTGTGGCTACAAGTGGCTGTCAGGAACCCACGAAAGTCGCAGCTAAATCTCCCACACCCGTTCATGTAGTGGATGTGGCTTTGTATTCGCCTTCGGAAGATTTGCGCTACTCGGCTTCCGTTCTGCCGCTCGCGGAAGCGGTTCTGTCATTCAAGTCCGCAGGATATGTGACGGAAATTAAACAGGTCGCGGGTGCTGACGGACGGCGTCGAGACATAGGTCCAGGAGACTATGTTGCTAGGGGCGCGGTTCTCGCGCAGATTCGCCATCAGGACTTGAAGAATCAACTTGACCAGGCCACCGCAACACTGAGTGCCGCCCAAGCTCAGCATGTCGAGGCTACGAAGGACTACGAGCGCGCGAAGACGCTTTACGCCTCAGAGAGCTTGACCAAGCCCGAGTTCGATCGAGCGCAGGCGAAATTCGATTCGACCCTCGCGGCTGTGGATCAGGCCACGGCTAATTTGCACCAAGCGCAGTTGGCTCTCCAGGACGCGGATCTGACGGCGCCCTTCTCAGGGTACATCCTCGCCCGGAACATTGAACTAGGTAACCTCGCAGCACCCGGGACTCCGGCCTTTACTATCGCCGACACGAGTGCGGTCAAAATCAGTTTTGGAGTTCCCGACTATGCCGTAAGGCGTCTACGCCTGGGGCAACAATTCAGCATTCATCTGCAGGACGATCCGAAAGAGTACAACGGGCGGGTCACGAGTATTGCTGCGAGCGCGGATGAGAAAAATCGCGTTTTTGCCATCGAGGTGACCGTCCCCAACCCGAATGCTTCATTGAAGCCCGGGATGATTGCTTCATTGAGTTTGATAGGCGATCACAAAGCCGCGGTTCCCTCCGTCCCTCTTAGCGCCGTTGTTGCCGACCCCGGCTCAGCCGGACACTACGCGGTTTTCGTCGCCAGCGAACAGGGCGGCAAATGGGTTGTGCATTTGCGCCAGGTCGCACTTGGTGAAACCCACGAGAGTGATGTGGCAGTTGAAGGCGTAAATCCAGCCGAGAAAGTTGTCGTCGTTGGAGCCGCTGGTCTGAAGGACGGCGATTTCATCCAGGTTGTCCCATAAAGGTATAGAACAATGGCACTCGAACACGAACAAGAGATCAGTAATCGCCGCAATATCCCGAGGTTTTTTGTCGAGCACCCGCACATCTCCTGGATACTTCTCCTCGGAGTGCTCATTTGGGGCTGGTTCGGCTATACATCCATGCCGCAGCGCAAGGACCCGGACATTCCCGTGCGTCTCGGCGTCGCGGCTTGTCCATGGCCCGGAGCCACAGCGCAACAAGTCGAACAGTACGTTACCCGTCGAATTGAGGACGTTGCCGCCGAGAATAAGACTATCCATCCGGGAACGGATGCAGAGTACGGGATTAAGTCCATATCTC
The DNA here is from genome assembly GCA_963833345.1 of uncultured Acidobacteriota bacterium. GTDB lineage: Bacteria > Acidobacteriota > Terriglobia > Acidiferrales > UBA7541 > Acidiferrum. The sequence goes on from CAWHXI010000002.1 coordinate 2,225,932, forward strand.
TGCCCGGCTATTCGTTTGTCACCATTCAACTGGATGAGGGCATCACCGATACCAAGCGGCAATTCAGCGATATCAACCTCAAGCTGAATGCTCTAAATTCTCAGTTGCCTCAGGGCGCCGGCCCCATCACTTTCCAGAGCGATTTCGGAGACACCGCCGCGCTCATGCTGACCGTCGCGAGCCCGAAGGCGGACGACATCGAAATTGCAGCTCGTGCCAATTCCGTCGAAGCAGCGATTCGCAAGGCTCGCGATGCAAAACAGCAGAATGGAAGAGGGCAGCGCATCACGGTGGTGGATTCCTTTCCGCAATCTATTTCGGCGCGTGCGGTTCTTGACACCGTATACCTGTTTCAAGAGGAAGCGCGGGCCGACGGCATCATCCGAGACTCGGAAATCATACAGGGAAGCGGATTCATTCTCGTGGATGGCGTTTCCGAAGCAGATGACAGTTCCATTCAAACGTTCATTCAGCGGTTTATCTCGGAGCGGCTAAAACGATCCGAGTTGCATCCCGATGTGTGGTACCCGACGATCGTCCGCGATCCCAGGGACACACAAACGAAACTGTCCAACGTTGCTGGCGACAAATACAGCTATGCCGACCTCGACAATTTTTCTGACTTGATTGGGCGAACGCTGCAGGGTGCTCCCGAAGTTTCCAAGGTGGAACAGCGGGGCGTTTTGTCGCAGACCGTCTATCTGGATTACTCGCAGGATCGCCTCGCAGCCTACGGCCTTCGTCCTGCTGATCTCTCCAAAGTGCTTTCGGCTCGGAACATCATCGCGCCGGGCGGAACTGTTGAAACCGGCGAGCGCAGGGTCACTCTCATTCCCTCCGGACAATTCGATACCGCAAAAAGCATCGGCGATGTGGCCGTATCGGCTACATCAGAGGGTACCCCCGTATATTTACGGGATCTCGTCCAAATCAGCCGAGGCTATCAGGCTCCTGCCCAGTATCTCAATTACTACACTTGGCGGGACACAAATGGGCACTGGCAGCGCAGCCGCGCGATCACCTTGGCGATCTACATGCGCGATAGAAAGCAAATCGCGCGCTTCGGAGAGTCCGTGAATTTGAAGCTTTCGGAGCTTCGCCAAATCCTCCCCGCCGACCTGATTCTGGCGCACACCTCCGATCAACCGCTACAAGTCAAGGAGAACATCAACCTCTTCATGCGGGCGCTTGGGGAAGCCATTATTCTCGTCGTCCTGGTGTCGCTGATTGGGTTTTGGGAGTGGCGGCTGGCACTGATCATGGCGCTGGCAATACCGATCACACTGGCGATGACCTTCGGCATTGCGTATATATTGGGAATCGATCTTCAACAAGTCTCCATCGCATCGCTGATCATCGCGCTGGGTCTTCTCGTGGACGTGCCGGTGGTCTCCGGCGACGGCATAAAACGCCATTTGGCGGAAGGGTTTCCGCGCAGCGTTGCCTGCTGGCTCGGCCCTACAAAGCTGGCAACCGCGATTTTCTATGCGACCATCACGAATGTTATCGCCTACCTGCCATTTTTGATGCTCACCGGCAATACCGGCGAGTTCTTGAAGAGCCTCCCGGTGGTGATGACGGCTTCCCTGCTGTGCGCGTACGTTGTTGCGATGACGTTTGTTCCGTTCCTGGGCTACTACATTTTGCGTGCTCCAGCAAAGCGAGAACCGACTATCGAGGAGAGACGGCAGCGGGGTTTCTACGGCTTCTATAACCGGCTTGTGGGCAAAGCCATAAAGCACCGTTGGGCTGTCCTCGCCGGGTCCTTGGTTTTCCTGATTCCAGGTGCGATGTTAGGTTCCCGGCTTAAGACCCAATTCTTTCCCGAAGATGTCCAATATTGGTTTTATTTGGATATTTGGCTGCCCAATGACACTCCCTTGAGCGTCACCAATGATGCGGCAATGCAGGCCGAAAGAGTCGTTCGGCAGGTGATTGAAAATTCGCCTGACGTCACTACGAAGGAACATCGTGGGCATCTTCTGAAGTCGCTGACGACCTTTGCCGGTGGCGGGGGACCTCGGTTCTGGTTTTCGGTCTCGCCGGAAATGCCCCAGACCAACTACGCGCAAATGATTGTTGAGATCACGGATAAAGAGGCTTCGCCAAAGTTAGCTCGTCCGATCCAAGACGCCCTGGATAAGGAAGTACCAGGGGCGTGGGTTACGGTTCGTCAACTGCAAACGAATCCTGTGGACAACCCTGTCGAGTTGTTGATCTCTGGGCAGGCGGACGTTGACGCGAGAAATGAAGCTAGCGATATTCGCACTCTTCGTCAGATTGCCGCGCAGGCTCAAGACATCGTCAGGCAAGCTCGCGGCATTGCTGTTCTTCGTGATGATTGGTTCCCTGACAATGTTCAGCAGAGGATTCAGATTGATCCAGACCGCGCCAACGTGGCAGCCATTACCAACGCCGATGTGGCAGAGGCGTCAACTGCGGCCATGAGCGGCGCAACAGTGGGCATCTTCAAGGAAGGCGACAAGAACATCCCCATTGTGGCGCGCCTTCGCATGGAGGAACGTGCTCAGCTTGCGGATATCAAGAACCTCTATATTTACTCTTCACAGACCAATAACCGCGCGCCTCTGTTGTCGATCGCAACGGTCGGAAATTCTTTGGAAACCGGTCGCGTCAGGCGCCGCGAGCATTTTCGCACCATTTCCATACTGTGTTATCCCCAGCCGGGAGTTCTCGCCTCTGAGGTGCTTAACCAGATCCTTCCAAAAATACAGGAATTTCAGAAAAATCTCCCGCCGGGTTATCAGCTCCGGATTGGTGGCGAACGGGCCAAACAAATCGACGGATTCGACAACCTCAAACTCGTTCTGTTGATTTCTTTACTAGGGATTTACCTCGCGCTATTGATTCAATTCAATAACGCCGTAAAACCTCTGCTGGTATTCGCCGCTGCTCCCTACGGAGTGATTGGCTCTCTGATCGCCCTCTCGGTAATGCATACGCCGTTTGGATTTATGGCCTTTCTTGGCATCGCCAGCTTAATCGGAGTGATCGTAAGCCACGTCATCGTACTCTTCGATTTCATCGAGGAAATGCATGAGAAAGGGGAGCCTCTGGAGCAGGCCCTTCCGGACGCAGGCATCCAGCGTATCCGGCCCGTAATGATCACTGTGCTAGCGACCATCTTGGCCCTCTTCCCACTAGCGCTTGAAGGAGGGCCCCTATGGCAGCCTCTTTGTTATGCACAGATAGGCGGGCTTGCCGTGGCAACCTTCATCACTTTGCTTCTGGTACCCGTTCTTTACAGCATTTTCGTACTCGACCTGAAAATCATTCGCTGGGAAACGAAGCAAACTGCGGCTGAGACTGAAGCTCGCCCAGCCCCTGAACTGGCGCCACACACCAGCTGATGACAAAGGTCAGTTGGTTTGTCACGGCTTTGCTCTCTCGACTGGCGTGTAACGGCCATGGGAAAGACCCTCGAATGAAACAGTGAGCATGTTTGGTTCGTTGAAGGCTTTTGCGATGATTCTCTTCAATCAAGTTGCCGCGGCTGTTCTTCTGCTGAGTCTTACACTCTGCTTGCAGTGCGCCGGCGTAACTACGCTCATCGAGTGGCTAAAGCGTGTTCTGATCAGGGACACTCACAAGCATGGGCCAGTTTACTCGGCCACCCTGGTAGTGAAATCGATGGTCGCAATTATAATTCTGCACGGGCTCGTGATTCTTCTGTGGGCCAGTTTCTACCGGACGCGTTGCTTCCCGTCCTGGGAGCTCGCCTTTTACTTCTCAGCAAGCAGTTATTCCACTGTGGGTTATGGGGATGTGGTTCTCCCGTCGACCTGGCGACTCTTAGGCCCCCTGGAAAGCGTCACCGGTGTGTTGATGTGTGGAATATCGGTCAGTGTTCTGTTTGCTCTCGTCACCCGGTTGCTCGATCGCGATATACAATCTTTGCGAACGAATTCAACTCAACAAAGCCATGTCTAACGTCAATATCAAAACTCCGGATTGGCTTCGCCAGATGGAGAATATCCTTGAAGAGCTGAACGAGGGAGTGGTCATTGTCGATGATCAGCTTCGTGTAGTTTTTGCCAACGAAGCGCTGATCCGGATGGGACAGTACGAACGTGGGGAGATCGAAGGCCGAACTCCAGGTGCGATCTTCCCGGCGACAGATATTCCGTACATCATGCGACAGCATGAATCAGGCCACCGCTATGGGCGCAGTCGAAGTGAGTTCTACCTTCCTCGTAAAAACGGCGAGAAGATCCCGGCCATCTTCAGCGGGCGAGTAATTCAGGCCCCGGACGGACAGGAATACGTCCTGCTTATCGTCACCGACATCAGCGCACAGAAGCGCGTCGAGGAGCAACTTCGCGAATCCAACGCTCAACTCGAAAAGCGGCAGATGGAAATTGAGGCCGAACTCTCACTCGCTGCACGCGTCCAGCAATCACTGGCGCCCCGCAGCCTGGTTTGGAATGACCTCGCCGTTGAGGCCTCCTACAGCCCAGCTCGTACCATCGGCGGCGACTTTGGGGTAATTCTCCCCCAGAGTGACGAACTTCTGAGCCTCATCATGTGCGACGTGTCGGGCCACGGGATTGGTTCGGCACTCGTGGCCAATCGCATTTACTCCGAAGCTCTGCATGAACTCGAACGCAAAACGAAACCTGGTACTTTACTGCGACACCTTCACGATTTCGTCCATCATCACATCGGCTCGGACGGATTTTATTTCACTATGGCGGCAGCGCGCTTTGCGCGACGCGGGCGCCACATGACCTTTGCCGCCGCCGGGCATCCGCCCGCAATGCTCGTTTCAGAGGGCGGTCTCCGCCTGCTGGATTCGCAAAACGGTATCCTCGGCTGGCTCCCCGAAACTGCTCCATCCGAGTCGGTATACGAAATCGAACTCTCGCCCGGAGACCGCTTGGTTTTCTATACCGACGGGCTAGTCGAAGTGTTCAACAGTCTTGACGACATGCTCGGTGTCGAAGGCTTGGCCGCGTTGGTCCGCCAGTCGGCCGAGCGAACGCTCGGGGAGATGAAGCAGGCAATCCTCGATGGCGTGGCTGCCTGGAGGCACGGTCCCCTCGCCGACGACGTGTCCCTCGTCATCGTCGAAGTTCGCTAGCTTGAACGAGCGACCACGAACCGAACCGCAGAATGGATTGCCTTGTAAAGCGTCAAGGACATTTGAGCATGGATTGGAAAATGGCGGCGGTTTACAAGACAGTTGTAGCGCCCATATTGTTTCCGATCGGTTTGCAACGGTTTCATAGACCGTTCTAGCAAATTTTCGAAAAGCAGCCCACTCGTTCGGTGAGATTAGCTTTCATCCGTCTGACATTGTCGTGACAACATCGCACAAAACGATCCAGATTGAGCCGAGTAACGCTACGCGCTTTCGGCTTTCAACCGAATGCTTGGCACGAATCGGCCACCGCAACGAGACTTCAGAATGGTGGTTCGCCTCTTTGATGCATCTGTATTAGGATAAATCTCGCATGAGCACACTGATTTTTACAGGAGGTTTACAGGAGGTTTTGCCAGGAACGTCTGCAGTCAGGGGCGCAGGAGGCGAACGGTGCGCTGTATGCGAATCTTGCAAAGCCTATGTTTGCAAGGTTTTAGGCTAAGTTGTTGATACCACGGTTGGGGACGTAGTTCAGTTGGTTAGAACGCTGCCCTGTCACGTACTGCCTGACGAACCAGGGAAGATCACTAGAAGTTCAGCTTGCGTTCTTTTTGCATTGCATGTCGGTCAATGATGGGCAGTGATAGGATGTGACGGGCAGCTAGCCCATTGAATTTTCAACTATCTCATTTGTCTGCAAGGCCCCTGCCACGGCATACGAATCGGCTGCTTCCAGTCGTTGAGTTTTGCGTCGGATTACTTGTTGGCCTCTCGCCCTTGTCTCTGCTACTTACCCTCTTGAACTCAACTGAAGCGCGCCTGCTTGGCAGCCAGCTGCGCTGACCCTCTTTTGTGTTGAGATGAATGACGCAGACGCCCTGCCCGATCCGTCTTGCCGTTCACGAGAGACCCTATGTTACATACTCTAGGCACTTATTTACAACTGCCGAGGATTTGGTACACTGTTCCCGAGGGCATCATGCAAAACTCAAAAGCCGAGAAGCTCCGCAAGCTGGCGTCAAAGCGCCAGATCGTAAGGGCCAAAGATGCCAGGGAACTCGGCATTCCACGAACGTATCTCCCGCGGCTGGCTCGCCGGGGGGACCTGGAAAAGGTCGGCCGCGGTCTCTATTCCTCTCGGGATTTCTCCGGAACCGAGAACACCTCCCTCATCGAGGCGGCTTACCAAATCCCCAGGGGAATCGTCTGCCTGCTCTCTGCGCTCCGGTTTCACAATTGCACCACGCAGTCTCCCCACGAGGTCTGGATGGCGATCGGTCACAAAGCCTGGGCTCCCAAAGTCTCCGCTCCCCCCGTTCGCATCGTGCGCATGTCCGGGGCAGCCCTTCACTTTGGAATGAAAGAATATTCTATTTCCGGTGCAACTCTTCGGGCGTTTTCCCCGGCAAAGACGGTGGCCGACTGCTTCAAGTTTCGCAGCAAGGTTGGCCTCGATGTCGCCATAGAAGCCCTCAAGGAATGTCGCCAGCAGAAGAAAGCCTCGATTGACGAACTCGCTGCCGCCGCCAAAGTCTGCCGCGTCGCCAACGTCATGCGCCCTTATCTGGAGTCACTCTAGTTGACCAAACCGGCCCCAAAGAACCTCCCCGCTTCCGTCCGCCAGAAGCTCGCGAACCTAGCGCGCGAGCGCAACGTGGATTTCGGACTGATCCTCGTCAAGTACGAGCTCGAACGTATTCTCTTCCGGCTGAGCTGCTCCCGTCACCGTGACGTTTTCATTCTGAAAGGCGCGCTGCTCTTCGAGCTGTGGACGAAACAACGCTATCGTCCGACACGTGATGCCGATTTCCTCGCTCGCGGTGACAACGCCCCGGAGCGCTTCGCCCATATTTTTCGGGAACTCTGCGTTTTGGAAGTCGACGAGGACGGCTTGCGCTTCGATGCCGAGACCGTCGAAGCGGGACGCGTATCCGAGGATGCCGACTACGAAGGCGTCCGGGTGACCTTCGTTGCGTATCTCGAACGCGCAAAAGATTCCCATTCAGATTGACATCGGCTTCGGCGACATCGTCACACCCGCACCTTCCGAGACCGGCTATCCCACGCTCCTGGAATTCCCTGGCCCGCGTTTGCTGGCCTATCCGAAAGAAACGGTCCTTGCCGAAAAACTCGAAGCACTTGAGAACTCGGGATCGCCAATACCCGCATGAAGGATTTCTACGATTTGGAGATCCTGTCCCGTACGTTCGCGTTCGAAGGAAGAACTCTCGCCCAGGCGATTCAAAACACCTTTCAAAAACGTAGAACTGACCTTCCGATGGCAGGTCTGCCCGTCGCCTTCACGTCCGGGTTTTATGAGGACGTAAACAAGAAACGGCAATGGACCGCGTTTTGCGCGAAGAACAGATCCTACATCGAGAAGGCTGAATTCAAGGCGGTGATGGAAGCCATCCGAGACTTTCTTGCTCTCCCGGTCCGCAGCGTCCAAGAAGGACATTCGTTCACGAAGATGTGGAAGCCCGGCGGACCCTGGCGTTGAAACGGTTATCAATGCACTTCGTTCGAGGAGTTCTCGAGACTCGGAACGATGCGAACTACCGGATTTAGTCTCCTGTTCTCTCCTCCCTTCTGTGGGCGCACTCCTCCGGGCGACTTCTAGAAAAATGTACTAGTACCAAGATTTTTTCTCCTTTTTCGACCTCTGGATGTTCCTTAATTAAGTAGAGGGCCGTTATCGGGAATTCTCTGCCAGCTTGGACTTTTCCCGGGGGATTAAGATTTTTTCTTACTTTTTCCCTTCTCGATGTTCCTTTAATAAGTAGGGGGCTGTGGCCGGACTTCCCCCGGGCGACTTGGGATCCCTGAGAGATTAAAGTTTCTTCTCACTTTTTCCCTGCTGGATGTTCCCTAGTAAGTAGGGGGACTGGTGGACTTTCTGCGATGAAGATACTTACTACAGCTTCCCGTAGGTCAGGGGCAAGATTTTTTCTTACTTTTTCCATTTTCAAGGCCTCTTTAATAGTAGAGGACTCGACGATGTCAAAGGGTTTGTACCGCTCTCTGCAGCGCGGGAAGGTGACGGGTGCATGAAAGACACAGATCACCCGATCCGTCACCCTCGCGTTCACCTCGGCGATCGAGCAAATGCCCAAGGAACAAGAGGTTGCGCACGGCGCGACGATCAATTTGGACGCGGGCAAAACTCCATGTTGGGCTGGAGCGACCCCAATTTTGCGCACGGTTCCGTGGCCAAATCGATCCTCGGGTCGCTCCAGCCCACGAAGATTCCTTCCGATGTTTTGCCCGCGTGTGTCCCCGAATTCTTAGACGAAACATGTGTAGGGAAAGGATGAATAAGGTGAAGACGGTAAGAATTACCCTCTGCACTTTCAGAACTGCCACTTCTTCACCTAACGCTCGGCCCACGGAATTCATTCTGAAGCGTTTTCCAACCACCACCTCTGCGAGAGTTACCGCGCAAGAGAGGGCAAATCAGGCGGGGAGCGACCCCACTTTTTGGCGGTCAATCCGCCTAAAAGTTTTCTCCGGGTCGCCCCCGCCCGTTGCTGTATGCCGGTGCGCATGTTTTTTCGTCAAGGGCGAAGCAGCCTCGCTCCTGGCCGTCAAAATCTCAAGTTCCGGTGAAGTAGGCTTCACCCTCCTACTTCACCGCAACCTCACCTCCTACTTCACCCTCGATCGAGTACAAGATTACGGAAATCAATCACATGAATCGTCCCGAAGAACGAAATTGTGCGCGGCCCAGACCGCGCCTGAGGCGGGAGCGACCCCACCCTTTGACGCACGGTGCGTCACGGTTGCCGTGTGGTCGCTCCCGCCCTCACAGAAACTTCGGGGCCGCGTTTTGCGCGCTTGCATATACGGACCCGAGAATTTGTCAGACAGGATGTCTGACATCTTGTAGGAACACGAAAGGAGAAGTCCGTTGTCTATTTTGAAGTCACCACCAAAACAGCCCAAAGCAGTCACCATCCAAGCGCGTGTCGAAGAATCGGTAAAGACTCAGCTAGAGCTCTACGCTGAGTTCATCGATGCTTCGCCGTCTTACGTGATCACCGAAGCCCTGAAGCTGTTGTTCCGCAAGGACGACGACTTTAGACGCTGGACAGACGAACACGCAAACAACCACAACAATGGAAAAGCTAAAGGAGACGTTCTTGCGAAGGCCGTCTAACAAACATGAAGTCCCGTCCAACCCAATTCGGTGCGCGCGAGAACACAGCGTCCCCAAGACAGCATGCCCCGCGCTTTGTAGAAAATGCTCGCTCGAATGCAATTTGTATTGAGGAAGAGAACTCAGACGTAGCGGGAGATTCCCTTCTAGCCGACGCACTCGCGGAAGGTAGCAAAAGCCTTCTACATGCCGCGTCACAACACGCGGCCACAGGGGGAGAAGGCAGGGCCCGTGCTGAGCGCTCGGCCCAAGCATCTACACTCAAACCTTCACAAGAATCCAAGCCTGCCTTCGAAGCCTTGATTGGCAGTCCCGAAGCGGCGAAATTGCTGGGCAATATTCACGTCAAGACCCTGCAGCGCTACGCGCGGACGGGAAGTCTTCCCGGATACCAAATTGGCGGCCACTGGTATTTTCGTGTATCAGAGCTGGACGCATGGCTGCAATCTCGGATAAATTCAAATTGCCAACCCGCTGACCGCGTGGATTTCACACAGGAGAAGATACAGTGAAATTCACACGGCAACGCTATCAGTCAGGAAGTTTGTCACGCGAAATGCGGAAGGCCGGCCCCGCAGTTTGGATCTTTCGTTGGCGCGAGAACGCAACGGAAGGAAGGGTCTACCGGAAGGTGGTTGTGGGTACCATCGAACAGTTCCCAACCAAGACAGCGGCAAAACGTGCCGTTGAAACATTTCGCTCCACGATCAACGCGGTCAATCCCGCAGTGCCCGTGACCTTAAGGCAATTGGTCAAGCATTATGAAGAGAACGAATTGCCAAGCAAGGCCTTCTCAACACAACGAACCTTCCAGACGTCGCTGAAGACTTGGGTTCTTCCGAAGTGGGGCGAACACAGGCTTTCAGACGTGCGCACAGTGGAAGTGGAAGGCTGGCTTCACAGCCTGCCACTTGCGAACGCGACAAAGGCGAAGATCAGAAACACCATGCACGTCATCTTTGCCCATGCCGGCCGCCACGAGTGGATTGCGACGAATCCTATGACGCTCGTGCGCCAGAGTGCGAAGCGTGAGAAGTTGCCCGACGTACTGGAGCTGGATGAACTGAAGAAGTTACTGGCAGAGCTTGAGAACCCGGCCCGTGCGCTGGTCTTTCTGACCGCTGCCACGGGATTAAGGGTATCTGAAGCTTTGGGGTTGAAGTGGTCTGACGTTGACTTCGCCGCTGGTGAAATCCGGCTCAGCAGAGCAGTAGTTCATCAGCATGTCGGTGACATGAAGACAGAGGCTTCCCAGAAGCCCGTGCCAATGGATGGCGCACTGCTCGAAGCTCTGCAGGATTGGAGCAGACAGGCACCGTACCAGCAGATGGGTGACTGGGTATTTGCTAGCCCGGATATGGACGGCAAACAACCGTACTGGCCAGAGACTCCGCTAAAGTGCTACGTGCATCCCGCTGCGAAGCGCGTAGGCATCACCAAGGCTCTGGGATGGCATTCCTTCCGCAGGACGTTCGCAACGCTCTTGAAAGGCGGCGGTGAGGACGTAAAGACGGTCCAGGAACTGATGCGGCACGCAAGCAGCAGACTGACGCTGGATGTGTACGCGCAGGCTCTGACCCCGGCTAAACGGGCAGCACATCTGAAGTTGGTTGGATTGATTCATCCAGCGGCAGAAACAGCAATTGGTCCTTTATGGTCCCGCGCTGAAGATGGAGTCGCTGTAAGTAGTTGAAATTATGGAGCGGCCTATCGGAATCGAACCGACACCTGAACCTTGGCAAGGTTCCGTACTACCACTATACTAAGGCCGCTCAACGACAGTTCTTTTTATAACATGCCCGCGCGGCAGCGACAAGCCTTCCGTGGCTTCCCTTTCATCAGCGACAAAATCACGAAGTTTCCTTTTCAGGAAACCATCGTAACGCGCGCGGACTTCACTACTGGAGAACGTTTTTGCCGGTCGGCGAAACGATCCGCTTTATCTTCGTCGGTGTACACCCGGCCGAACTTCTCCCCGTCGGCATAGTACACAGTCACCAGAAAGTGGTGATGTTTGCGCCGCTTGTCTTTGCCAAAATTTGTTTTCTCTTTCTTTGGGGACTTTTTCGTTGGAGTTTTCGTCACAGAGGCCATCCCTGATTAGGTTGGTAGGTCACTGCATCCACTATCGCAGGGAAGCGCCACTCGCGCAAGTACCGCTATAGATAGTAACGCTGCATTTATTACAAGAAATTTAGGCAATTGAGGAATCTCTGAATCCGTCAGAGAACCCGTGCGATTTCGATGTTACGCGTGCTCTCTCCGCGCATCAAACTGATCAGGGAGCCGAACATGGAACGGACGGAGAGCCAATATGGACCACCCTCAAATGCCTGTTTTCACGTCAAAATGCAGGCAAATGCGCGGTTTCCTCTACTTTCGCCCCTGGCCGCCTCGAAACATTCTTTAAAAGAAGTTGCCAGCCTTGAAACTTTTCCCACCTTTTTTCGTCTTAACTGGTGAGGGTAACGATAAGCTGAATGTGGCGGAGATTGAACATGATTATGACAATTACGAAACACCCGCCCCTCGTGGAAGACCTGCGAAATCATTCGCAGGAGCAGATTGCTGAATTGCGCATGCTGCTTCAGTCCGGTGCTCCTTCGCGGCCAGATCCGCGGCGACCCGGCTTCTTTGAAGTCGAAGGGCGTTCAAATATTTATTACGTTTTCAAATATCCTACGGGAACGAAAGTAATGCTGCTTGGCATTTGGGACCGCGAAAGCGATCCTGTAGCGGAGCTCGTGGCCTGCACCTGTCCTGCCGCGTAATTTTCGATTTTCTCCTGAGAGCGTAAAAATCTGAGAGGCGCTCCGGCCCAGCCGGGGCGCTTTTTAGTCTTTTTTCTCTTCGTCCAATTCCAAGGATACGGAGTTAACGCAGTAACGCAACCCCGTCGGATTCGGACCATCTTCGAAGACATGCCCCAGGTGTGCGTCGCAGCGGCTGCACTTTATCTCCGTGCGGGCCATGCCGTGGCTGGCGTCGGTCTCGGTCTCGACAGCCTCCTCGTTCGCCGGAGCGTAGAAGCTCGGCCACCCGGAGCCCGAGTGGTATTTGGTATCAGAACGAAACAACGGCTGGCCACAGCAGACGCACTTATATACCCCGGGCGCGTCCGTGTCCTCGTATTCCCCCGAAAACGGCGGCTCTGTCCCCTTCTGGCGGGTCACATAGTATTGATTCGACGTGAGTTGCTTTTTCCAAGCGGCCTCGTCTTTACGGATTTTTTCGTCCATGATTGTTCCTTGCTCTCTGCCTATTTGGCCTTTGCCTTGCTCTCTAAGGCTATCAGATTCGCTGAACTGGGCAGACGATTCAGCCCAGGCCGCGGATCGACGCTGTGCACGCAGATTCTAACCTGAAAACCGCAATGCCAGAAAAGCTCCAAAAGTCTGTCTCCGAAAAGCGCGTAGCCCGCAGAGCGAAGATTTCGCGGCCCGTCCGCGTCCGCCCTTCCGAGCCGCGGGACGATCACTTTGAAGACCTGCCCATCAGCGTAAACGTTTCGAAGACCGGCATCTATTTCACCACGCGCCAAAAGTCCTATTATCCTGGCATGCGCGTTTTCGTGACCTTTCCTTACTCCTCACCCCACGATCCCATGAACTGTGAGTATGTCGCACAAGTAGTTCGCGTAGAAAAGCTCGAGAACGACAAGACCGGCGTTGCCGTGCACCTGCAGATGAGCATGAACTTTAACGCTGGAGGAGCTTCACACTCAGCCAGTCGGAACTGAGGCTTCTGCGCACCATCAGGCTCGCCCAACCCACTTCGAGAATGCCGCAACCCCACAAGAAAAAAGCCGTTGTTGACACCAAACACGATTTTCTTTAATTTCTAACCATGAACTCTCGGGCGCATCACCGCCATCATCACGGCTACACGCCGCGCCCGATGAGGTGTGCATAGAGTTTCGCAACACAAAGCACTCATCGGCCCGCTGGCGCAGTAAGCTCCAGCGGGTTTTTTGTTTTTTGGCGATTAGTCTTGGGAGGCATGCACTTGGAATCCGTGAACATCGATTTCGACAAAGCGGGCGGGCTGGTTCCCGCCATTATTCAGGACCACCTATCCGGCGAGGTCTTAATGCTTGGCTTTATGAACTCCGTATCGTTGGCTGAAACTCAACGCTCCGGCGAAGTCGTCTTTTTCAGCCGCTCGCGCAACAAGCTCTGGAAAAAGGGTGAGTCGAGCGGACACGTTCTCAGAGTCCGCGAACTCCGCGTCGATTGCGACGCCGATGCACTGCTCGTGCGCGTCGAAGCAGTTGGACCCGGCGTGTGCCACGAAGGTTTTCGCAGTTGCTTTTTCCGGAATTTGGAAGCTGATGGCACGGCGAAAATCACCGAAGAGCGCACCTTTGCGCCGGAAACTGTTTACGGCCACCAGAAGCAGGAGAAAAAAGCATGAGTTGTCTTAAGCTCGGCATCCCCAAAGGCAGCTTGCAGGACGCAACTCTCGAACTTTTTGCCCGGGCAGGCTGGAAGATCACGCTCAGCTCGCGCAGTTACGTTCCCACGATCGATGACCCCGAAATCGAGTGCCTCATGGTCCGCGCTCAGGAAATGGCGCGCTACGTCGAAACCGGGGCGCTCGACGCGGGAATCACCGGGCACGACTGGGTCGTGGAAACCGGCGCCGCGGTCGACGAACTTTCCGAACTCGTTTATGCCAAGCAGCGCCTAGCTCGCGTCCGCTGGGTCCTCGCCGTTCCGGAAGACTCGACGATGCGCAATGTCCGCGATCTCGAAGGCAAAACCATCGCTACTGAGGTCGTCCAAATCACAGAGAAATACTTGGCGAGGCACGGCGTGAAGGCGCGCGTTGAATTTTCTTGGGGCGCCACCGAAGTTAAAGTCCCTCAGCTTGCCGATGCGATTGTGGAGGTCACCGAGACCGGCTCTTCGTTGCGAGCGAATCGTCTTCGCATCGTGGATACGGTTCTCGAATCCGCTACCGTTTTCATCATGAATCGAAGTGCCGCCACGGAACCGTGGAAACGCGAGAAAGCTGAAAACCTTATCCTTATGCTGCAAGGCGCAATCGCAGCGGCCAGCAAAGTCGGCCTGCTCCTGAACGTTCACCGCGATGATCTCGCCGCCGTTCTCGCGGTTTTGCCAGCTCTTAAGAAGCCTACGATCTCCGCTCTCAGCGATCCTGATTGGGTCGCGATCAACACTATTGTCGAAGAAGCTGTGGTGCGACAGATTTTGCCCAAACTGAAGGCCGCGAAGGCCCAGGGCATCGTCGAATACCCGCTGAACAAGATCGTACTCTGATGCGAATACTGAAGCTCACGTCCGCCGTTGAAAAAAAACTCCTTCGTGCGCGTCACGAGCGCGACCGGGAAGCCGAGCGCATTGCCGCAAACATCATCGCCGACGTTCGTAAACGCGGCGATGCGGCGCTCTCGGCGTGGGCGAAGAAACTAGATGGAGTCGACCTTCACCGCGACGGCGTCTGTGTCTCACAACACGAAATCAACGCCGCGCGCAAGCAGGTTAGCTCGGATTTCCCCCGCGCCATCCGCCACGCAGAAAGAAACATTCGCCGTGTCGCTGAAAAACAACTGCCGCGTGACTGGTCTCTTGCAGTCGAGCCTGGCGTGACCATTTCTCAACTCGTGCGTCCAATCGATGCCATCGGCTGCTACATTCCGGGTGGACGTTTCGCTCTGGTCTCGACTCTGCTGATGACCGTCGTCCCCGCTCGCGTGGCTGGCGTGAATCGCATCACAGTCGTTTGCCCCAAACCCAACGCAGAACTGCTCGCCGCTGCAAGATTGCTTGGTATAACGCAAATTGCCCGCATTGGCGGCGCGCAAGCGATAGCAGCACTCGCCTACGGCACGAAAAGCATTCCGGGCGTGGATAAAATCTTCGGTCCTGGCAATCGGTTCGTGACCGCCGCTAAACAGCTTGTCAGCAGCGATTGCGCTATCGATCTTCCCGCAGGCCCAACGGAAGCGATTGTCCTCGCGGCAAAAGGCAATCCGAAATCGATAGCGGCTGATCTGCTCGCGCAAGCAGAGCATGCGCCCGATGCAGGAAGTTTTCTCGTAACGCCATCCCTGAAGCTGGCGCGCGCGGTCCAGAAAGAAGTCCACTTGCAATTAACAAATCTTCCGTCGAGCAATCCCGCCCACGCATCCATGGGCAAGACGGGCGCAATCCTGCTCGCGTCGTCTCTGGAGGCCGCTTGCGTTTTCTCTAATCGCTTTGCACCGGAGCATCTGAGCCTTCCACATAATCCAGACGCGTTGCTCAAAGGAGTTAATGCAGCCGGCACAGTATTTCTTGGTCCTTGGGGTGCGCAGCCGCTTGGCGACTACATTAGCGGCAGCAATCACGTTTTGCCGACCGGAGGTTGGGCGCGCATGCGCGGCGGTCTCTCCGCAGCCGATTTTGTGAAGTGCATCAGCGTTCAAACTATCGAACGCCACGGATTCAAACGTCTCGCTAACGACGCGGTAAGATTGGCGCAGGCGGAAGGCTTGCTCGCCCACGCCAACGCTGTCGAGGTGCGCAGATGAAGGTCCGCAAATGAAACCGCAACTCCCCGTTCGACAAGCAATTCTTGATCGCCGCACATACGAACCGCCAGGCGAAGGCCGCGCCGACAAGCTGCGCCTCGACTTCAACGAAAATACTGCCGGCTGCTCGCCTGCCGTCCGGCGAGCTTTGGCGAAACTCACACCGAAGCTTCTCTCGATGTATCCCGAATATGAGCGTGGGACTCGGCGTCTCGCGCATCATTTTCAAGTGGCACCGGAAGAACTTCTCCTAACCAACGGTGGCGACGATGCGCTCCGGCTTTTTTTTGACGCGTTTGTCGATGCAGGAAGCAGCGTCGTGGTCTGCGAGCCAACCTTCCCGATGTACCGCTACTGGGGAGAAGTTGCGGGGGCGAAAATCGAAGTGGAGCGCTACGGAACCGCGATGGAATTTCCGCTCGACGGGGTGCTTCGGGCGCTCGCTTCTCATCCGCGCGCGTTGTTTATCTGCAATCCCAACAATCCCACCGGGACGCTGCTACAAAAAAATACGATCGAAACGATTCTCAAGGCCGCTACTCACACTGCCATCGTTGTCGATGAAGCCTACGCCGAGTTTTCTGGTCTCACGGTCATTCCATGGATCAACCAGTACCCTCAGCTCTTCGTGGCGCGCACCTTTTCCAAAGCCGCAGGGCTCGCGGGCCTTCGCCTCGGCGCCGTCATCGCCTGCGCCGAATCTCTGGCGATCCTTCGCCGCGCTACGGCGCCCTTCCCTGTCAACGTAGCTGCGCTGGCGGCTGCGGAAGCGGCCGTCGGAGATTCCAAAACCATGAAGGTGTACGTGCAGAATATCTTGAGGACGCGAGGTTGGTTCGAAAAGGAGCTTCACAAGCTAAACGTAAAGACCTATTCGAGCGCCGGGAATTTCCTCCTGGCCGATTTCGGTCCCCGCGGTTCCGAACTTTGCCGAAAACTGCAGACGGAAGGTGTTCTGCTTCGAGATCGGGCGAAAGATATCGGTCCCGGCATGGTTCGCGCCAGCATCGGCACACAAAAAGAAATGGAGCGCTTGCTGAAGCTTATCAAGCGTTACAGGTAAACACATGCCGCGATCCGCAACCATTCACCGGAAGACGAACGAAACCGACATCCGGCTGAAGTTGAAACTCGACGGTCGCGGAAAGTCAGGCATCACTACCGGGATTCGTTTCTTTGACCACATGCTCGATCTCGTGGCGCGCCACGGGGCATTCGATTTGGAGATTACTGCGAAAGGCGACCTTGACGTCGATCAACATCACACCGTCGAAGACGTTGGCATTGCGCTCGGCGAAGCTGTGCTGAAAGCACTCGGCTCAAAACGTGGAATTCTGCGCGCTGGATATTTTCTGATGCCCATGGATGAAACTCTGGCCGCAGCTGCGGTCGATCTCGGCGGTCGCCCTCATTGCGTCGTCCACGCAAAGATCTCCGCAAAACGCGTTGGTGATTTCCAGACAGAACTTACCGAAGATTTCTTTCAGGGGTTCGCCCAAGCCGCGCGCGCGAACGTTCACTTGCGCGCGCTTTACGGACGGTCGTCGCATCATCAAGTCGAAGCCATGTTCAAGGCATTCGCACGGGCGCTGCGTTTCGCAGTCTCGCGCGATAAGAGACTGCGCAGTGTTCTGCCAAGTACGAAAGGGCTCCTATGAAGGTGACGCTCATCGACTATGGGGCGGGCAACGTTGCCAGCGTAGAGCGCGCTCTGCAGCGCCTTGGTGCCGCCACGCATCGATCAAATTCCCAGGAGTGCATCGAAAAAGCGGAAGCGCTGCTCCTTCCTGGCGTCGGTCACTATGCGGCGCTCATCCGCGCACTCGACGAGCGTGTTCTTCGCGCGCCTCTTCTCGATGCCATTCAGCGCGGCGTTCCTTTTCTCGGGGTCTGCCTGGGCCTGCAGGCGCTCTATGAAACCAGCGAAGAGGCTCCGGAGCTTAGTGGTTTGCATCTCCTGCCCGGCTCCGTTCGTTCCCTTCCCACGACCGTCAAGCTGCCGCACATGGGATGGAACCAACTCAGGGTCACTCGCCCTTCGCGTCTTCTCGAGGGAATCTCGGCTGACGCGTACTTTTATTTTGCCCACTCCTTCGCGGCCACCAAAGTCAATGGAGAAGACGTAGCTCTCTGCAACCACGGCACGGATTTTGCCGCTGTCATCGAAAAGCAAAACATTTTCGCCGTGCAGTTTCATCCAGAGAAGAGTGGCGACGCTGGAGCGCAGCTTCTTCAAAACTTTCTGAGGCTTGCCGCGTGAGCCTCGCGCACCGCATCATTCCGTGCCTCGACACCGACGGAGCGCGCGTCGTCAAGGGAGTGAACTTCGTGGGCCTGCGCGATGCTGGCGATCCAGTGGCGCTCGCGGCTCGCTACAACGCGGAGGGCGCGGACGAACTCGTGGTCCTCGATATCGCCGCTTCGCGAGACCGGCGTCCCACGTTTCTCGAAACGATTCGGCGCGTAGCGGCAGAGCTGGCGATTCCGCTTACGGCTGGCGGAGGCATCCGCACGCTCGAGGACGCTCGGTCCGTCGTACGCGCCGGTGCCGACAAAGTGACGGTCAACACTGCTGCGGTTGCGCGGCCGGAACTTATCTCCGAACTTTCGCGCGAATTCGGGGCGCAGGCTGTCGTCCTCGCGATTGACGCAAAACGCGTCGAAGATCGTTGGGATGTGATGGTCCGCGGCGGCCGTGATTCTGCCAATCGCGATGCTCTCATGTGGGCGCAACGGGGGGTAGAACTCGGTGCTGGCGAGATCCTGCTCACTTCGGTCGACCGCGACGGCACGCAAATTGGTTTCGATACGCCACTGACGCGCGCGATTTCGCGAGCAGTATCCGTTCCAGTCATCGCTTCCGGGGGCGCAAAACTTCCGGAACATTTCGCGCAGATCTTTTCAGAAGGAGCAGCCGACGCAGCCCTAGCTGCCTCCATCTTCCACGACAACGTGCAATCCATCCGCGAACTCAAGCAATTTCTCGCGGCTCGCAACATCGAGGTGCGTTTGCCGTGCTGATTCCCTGCATCGATCTGCAAGGGGGCCAAGCTGTCCAGCTAGTCCATGGGCGCAATCGAGAACTCGCCGTCGCCGATGTATTCGGCCTTCTGGAAAAATTCAAAGCCTATGAATGGTTGCACCTCATCGACCTCGACGCCGCCATTGGCACCGGAGACAACAACCGGCTTGCTCGCGAACTCTGCCTCCACGCCCGCAAGCGCTACAAATTGAAAGTTCGCGTCGGCGGCGGCATCCGAACGATCGCGCGTGCACGGGAAATTGCCAAATGGGGCGCGGAACAAATCATCATCGGCAGCGCCGCTTTTCGCGAAGGCAAGGTCAACACCCGCTTTCTCCGTGCGCTTACAAAAACAATCGCGCCCGGTCGAATCGTCATCGCTCTCGACACCGCAAAAGGCTACATCGCCATCAATGGCTGGCGCCGCAGCCTCGCTCTGCGCCCCGAGAATGTAATGTCCCAACTCGAATCCTTCTGCACCGCCTTCCTCTGCACGGACGTCGACCGCGAAGGCACCATGACCGGCGCAAACCTCGACTGGTTCCACAAACTCCGCACCGCAACAAAACATCCCATCATCGCCGCAGGCGGCATCAAATCCCGCCGGGAAATAAGCGCCCTCGAAAAAATCGGCATGGACGCCGCCGTCGGCATGGCCGTCTACAAAAATCGCCTGCACTGATTTCTCCGTGTCCTCTGCGTTCTCCGTCTAATTCTTTTGTTTTTCCCTTCTGCGCGATACCATACCGAGCCATGCGCAAAACAATGGCTTTATCGTTCGTTCTTCTAGCTCTAGTGTGCACAGCTCGCGCGCAGGAAGCGTCCCCCGATTCCCTGCTCTTCACCATCAAGCCCCTCGGTAACAAAGTCTTTGCCGCCATCGCCAAACCTAAAAGTTCCGCTGGTTCCAACGCGGGGTTCGTCATCGGTGACGACGGCGTCGCCGTTATCGACACCTTTCAAGATGCGGCGGCCGCAAAACAATTGCTCGGCGAAATCCAGAAGCTCACCAAGCTCCCCGTCAAGTTCGTCGTCAACACGCATTACCACCTCGACCACGTCACCGGCAACGCGATTTTCGCGCAAGCTGGTGCCGTCATCATCGCCCACAGGAACGTGCGCACCTGGATCCATACCGAAAACCTTAAATTTTTCGGCGCCGGGATCAAGCCAGAGCAAAAAGCATGGATCGATGGCCTCCTCGCTCCCAACCTCGTCTATGATTCCGCGCTCGAGCTATTTCTCGGTTCGCGCCGTGTCGTGGTTCGCTATTTTCTAGGCCACACCGGCGGCGATTCCGTAGTCAGTGTGCCCGATGCGAACGTCTATTTCTGCGGGGATCTCTTCTGGAACAAGTCGCTGCCCAACTTGATCGACGCATCTACCGAGAATTGGATCGCCAGTGACATGAAGATGGCAGCGGAGGGGCCGACGGCTATATTTGTTCCGGGCCACGGGGACGTTGGAACGGCAACGGAGGTACGCGCCATGGCAGCCTACATCACGGATTTACGGGCGGCTCTGTCGCAGCCCGTGAAGGATGGATTAAAGGACGACGCGCTCGTGAACGCCGTCATGCCCGGGTTGAAGCAGAAATACGGCGATTGGAACTACTTCGACCATTTTGCTAAGCCGAATATTCTGGACACAGCAAAAGAATTGCGCGGCGAAAAGCGGATTCTTAAACCCGCCGAGTGATGGCAAAAGCTCCGTTCAGGGGTTGCGCGCAGGTGTCTTCGAAAGCACTTCTGCCCGCCGAAGACTCTATCTCAGATACGCGTCGGTGATGTACTGCTGCACCATGCGCTGGGTGTTGAAGAAGGAGCCGTTGATGGCGATGGCGTGCTGCATGATTTGGATGTACAGCCTCGGCTCTTTGTAAAACATCGGGAGAATGATGTTTTCTAGCTTCGAGTAGAGCGATTCAGCTTCCTTGCTGTTGTCCGTCGCAATGTCCGTCGGGTCCATGGTGCGCCTCGGCTCGCCGATCGACCATCCGGTGACGCCCTCGATATGCCCTTCCACCCACCAGCCGTCGAGAATGCTCAAGCTGGGAACTCCGTTGAGCGCCGATTTCATGCCACTCGTGCCCGAGGCTTCGAGTGGAAATTGTGGCGTGTTGAGCCAAAGATCGACGCCGGAGGTGATTTTGCCGCCGAGATCGAGATTGTACTCGTCGAGAAAAACAACGGGCACGGCTTTGCGAAGCGCCTTCTTCGCTTGGAAGATGCGCCGGATAATATCCTTGCCTCCACCGTCGTTGGGATGAGCTTTGCCCGCATAAATGATCTGAAAATGTCCGGCATTCTTGGCGATCTGGCGCAAACGGTCTAAGTCAGAAAGAATTAAATCCGCGCGCTTGTAACCCGTCGCGCGCCGCGCAAAACCGATTGTGAAGACTTCCTCATCGAGAGTGAGGCCAGTTTTTTCGCGGACGGCTTCCAGTAGTTCGTGCTTGGCGATCAGATGCGCGGACCAGACCTCTTCCGGAGGAAGCCCAAGCGCACTGCGAAGACTGTAGTTGTCCTCGCGCCACTGCGCGATCTGGCGATCAAAGAGTTGTTGAAATGGAGGCGAGGTCCACGTCACCGCGTGAACGCCATTCGTGATGGCCTCGATGGGAACTTCCGGAAACATTTGCCGCGACGTAACACCGTGCTGCTTGGCTACCCCATTGACGTACGTGCTGAGGCTGAGCGCCAGGTACGTCATATTCAAATGGGCTCCGCGTGCCGCAGCTTCCTGCAAATCTGGATAGTTTTGCTCGGTTTGCAAAGAGCGCTTCACGAGCTCGGCGACGGCAGCGTCTTTCAAATCGAAGAATTTGCTCTGCTGCGGAAAAACACGCGTGAGATATTCGATCGGAAAGCGGTCATGACCGGCAGGCACCGGCGTGTGCGTGGTGAACATGCACTTGGCCCGGACTTTTTCGATGTCTTCGCCATTGATGGCTGTGCGTCCCGCCTTTACCGCTTCCTCGCCAAGCAATTCCAGGGAGAGCAGGGCGGCGTGGCCCTCGTTCATGTGATAGCGCGTGAGGTCTTCATACCCCAGCGCGCGAAGCATGCGCACGCCACCGACGCCCAGCAGGACTTCCTGGCACAACCGGTAATAAGAATCGCCGCCATAAAGTCCACCGGTCAGGTTGCGGTCCCATTCCGCGTTGGAAGGAACATCGGCGTCGAGAAAATAGACCGGCACTACAAAGCCTCGCACACCTTTAACGTCATAGCGCCAACAGCGCAGTTCGACGCGGCGATTTTCCAGAGGTACAGTTATACGCGCCGTTTCTTCCTTGAGAAAATCTTCAACTTTCCAAACGACGGGCTCTTCTGTTTGGGTGCCGTCTTCAGAGAGATGCTGAGAAAAGAATCCCCTCCGGTAGAGGAGAGATACGGCCACCATCGGGAGGCGAAGATCCGCGGCGGCGCGGATGGTGTCTCCGGCGAGCACGCCCAAGCCTCCGCTATAGCTCGGCATGGCATTCTCGAGCGCAATCTCCATGGAAAAATAGGCAACAAAGCGTTTAACCGAATTCGCGTTCGTGGACATCTCTCTCGCTTCTCCGCTGGCCGCCGCGACGGCAGCCCTGCGGGGAAAATGGGCAACAACTGACCTTTAATTGTCGGGGAAACGCCGCGCCCAATCAAGCAAGTAGAAAGGATTGGTTGCTATGTGCGTTTCACTCCGATTCCAAGGCTTTGCGCGGGGAGACAGGCTCGAATGCGGGTCTCACTTTTTTACATCAATTTACTTTCCCTGGCGTGAGGCGAGTCGGGGGCGTCGGCCGAGTGAGTAGATCGACGTACTCTTTATAAAACTTCTCTTTATCAAGATCCTTCTGGACGTCAACCAGGACCTCGCCCATCCCGGGTTGATGGCCGGGGGCCCACGCCAGCGTGTCGCCGTAAGATGCGCCGTGATCGACTTCCACATCGACGTAGAGCTTCTGCCACTTGGTGATAAAGCTGGGGTCTAGCCAGGCGACGGCGGCGAGTTCATCCCAGAGATAATTTGCTCCCGCATACTTCGCTACGTACTGCGCCGCAGGTGTGGGGCTCTTTGCGACCTGCTCGATGAGGCTTTTCTCCATGCGCGTCTTGACAGAAATGTCCACCGTTGTAAGAACGACGCGCGGCCAGTGGGCATGGAGCACAGCGTGTGACGCTTCCGGATCCATCCAAAAATTGAATTCGCGGCGCGGGCTGAGGTTAAATTCAGGGTCGTCGGTTTGCGGATTCATGCTCCCGCCCATGACGATCAACTCCTTCGCAAGCTCCGAGAAGTACGGATCCAAGGCAATGGCCAGGCCGAGGTCGGTCATGGGTCCGGCAGCGTAGATGGTGACTTCATGCGGGTACAGATGAACCATGCGAACCATGAAATGAGCGGCGTCTTCGGTCGAGGCTTTGATTGTGGGAGCGCCTTCTGGCATGGGTGGAACTTCGTATGGGCCATGGACGGGGTGGCGGCTAGCAAAATTCCAGGCGCCCTGATAAACGACCTTGCCGTAGAACGTCTCCCACTTGGCGATGTATTCTTTGGAATTCACAAGTGGAAAAACGGCGCCGGGAACAACAGGGATGTCCGTGCGGCCAATGATTTCCAGCAAGCGCAGCGTGTGCTGCACCTCTTCGTCGCGCCAGGCGTCGCCAGTGAGGACAGTTATGCCGAGAACTTCCGTGTCCGGCGAATTGATAAGCGTAAGAATGGCCTGCATGTCCGTGCCGCCAGGACCAGCGGCGTCCTGATCGATGATGATCTTGCGCTTCGTCTGCGCGTGAAGTGACAGAGTAAAGAGCGCAGCGAGAAGCGAGAGCAGCGCGAACGAGCGAACCCAGGACATTGAACATTTCCTTTCCGGAATGGTCTGCAAAGAATTGAGAAGAATGATAGACCAGGCAGCTGCGCGGGGCCAACTCATGCTTCAAACGACGAGCGGCCCACCGAACTTGCGGTGGGCCACCCCATCGTCCATCGAGATCAGAAGCGCCGAGTGTTCGGCACGGTTTAGAACGTAAGCTTCAGGCCGAACTGGACGAGGCGCGGGTTGTTTACGGTGGAGTTGACCGCGCCAAAACCGCTTCCGTTGATATCGCTGAGTGGCTGACCGAACTGCGCGTGGTTGAAAAGGTTGAAGAATTCCGCTCGGAAATTCAGACCCATGTTTTCCCAGGGCAGCGCGAATTGTTTGATCACGGAGAAATCGGTATTCACGAAATCCGGACCGTAGACGGGAACACGACTTGCATTGCCGAGTTCACCCTGTGGGGCGTGCACAAAGCATGCTGGGTTAATGTACTGGGTCTTGGTCTGGTTTGCATAGGGGTTGCAACCAGCAACCTGGTCGGGGCGGTTGAAGTTATTCCCATTGCCGCCGGTGTTAAAGGCGACGCCAGAGACGCCAGGCCCGCTAAAATTCCCGTTAGCGCTGTCAATCAGGGGGAAGGCGAAGCCGGAAGTGATTTTTTCGATCAGCGTTAACTGCCAGCCGCCCAGCAGCGAATTCGTCACGTTGCTCCAGTCGGAGCCGAATTTCTTGCCTCTGCCAAACGGCAAATCGTAGATGACGCTGGCAGTAAAGTTGTTGTGAAGATCGAGCTGAGACGGGGCCCAATCCAGGTTCTGCCAATTCGGCAGCGGGAAGTACGGCGCGCTCAGCAATGATCCGAGGCCGTCGCTAAGCCCATTGTCGTAAGTATGCGAATACGTGTAGGCGATCAGTGCATAAATACCGTAATGGGTACTCTTGGTCTCGGCCTTCACTTGGAAGGAGTTATAAGTGGTTTTGCCGAGGTCCCCGAATTCCAGAATGGCGTTGAAGTTTGGTGGGGTGTAGGGCGATATGAAAGGAGCCCCACCGGGGCCGCAACCAAGGGTGTAGGTTCCTCCCGCAACGCATGCCGATGGACCGTTGGTGTCGATGGCGTTACCGGCGACCAGGATGTGGTTGCCACGCGAACCGGCATAGCCAGCGGTGAGCACGATGTTGCCGGGCAACTGGCGCTCGACGTTAACATTGTACTGCGCCACCTGTCCGCTCCGGAAGTCCCGCGGTTGGTAGAAATAAGTCCCCGTAAAGGTGGACACATCCGGCGGAGTATTAAAAATTGGAAATCCGCTAGAGATGCTTAATACCTTGCCGCCCGGCCCACAGGCCGGGGTATTACCGGACGGGGTAGAAACTGGGCACCCCCCGAACTGGAAGATGTCGCCCTCGGCGAAAAAGGGAGGGTTCTGCCAAAGGCCCTGGGCGCCTTGGCTCCACGCCGAGTCGTGATACATCGAAAAGCCGCCGCGGACTACCGTCTTATCGCTTCCGAGAACCTTCCAGGCCGCGCCGATGCGCGGCTCAAGAGCCTGCCAATTCATGTATATGCCAGCCGACCCGCCTATGCCACCCTGATTTGCGATGAGAAGTTGGCCCGTGGCGGCATTCGCGCCCGTGGCAATACTGGGAGGAATGAAGTTCGCCATACGCCCGGCGGCCTCGGTGATGGGCGTGCTCAAATCCCACGCCAGACCGATATTGAGGGTGAGATCCTTGGTGAGTCGCCAATCGTCCTGGACGTAGGGGCGGATGATTTTCCAGCGGCGGCCGGTGACCGGGCCGTTGAAAGTCTGATCGTGTTCGGAAATGCTCACATAGCCCAAGGTTAGATCGGCTTCGGGGTTACCGGAGAATGCGCCGAGGGGAATCCAGAAACCATCCTGGAAGGCTTCGGTGCCGACGTTCATCTGATTGGCGCGGACGTCAATTCCGACTTTGAAGTCGTGCTTGCCACGAATCAAGTCGAGGGAATCAGCGAACGTAAAGATATTGGTTCCACCTTGGAATGGAGTGTAGCCGCGATCGCCGAGGGACCACAAGCCGCCGTTGAACAACACCGAAACCAAGCCGCAGCTATAAGCTCCCGGGACACACGTCGCGCTACCGGGCGCGCCGGTGCAGCCGAGGTTGGCGCCGGGAATGCCGATGCCGGCGAGGTTGGCGGAACTGCAAGTGCCCGTGCCCTGAGAAGTGATGTAGTCGAAGATGCGGTTGTAACCAAAGCTCGCTGTGTTCACCGTCGTAGCTGAAAAAACATGGGTTTCGCCAATGGCCACATTGCGGGCGTGATTGACGATGCCCTGATTGCTGCCGAAGGCGCTCATCTCGGCAAAACCGCCAGCAAACCCGCCAGGAACGTAGGAGTCGGCGTCGTCGTAGCTAAAACGGGCGAAGATATTGTCGTTGGCCGAAAGGGTGTGGTCCACACGGATGTCAAACTTTGTTTCATAGAGGCTGCGGACCGGCTCGCTTACGAAATTGAATCCCTGAGCGGCATTGTTGGCGTTTGGCAGGGGATACAAATTCACTAAGGCCGCACCGAGGGGGTTAACCAAAGCGGCGGGTATTTTGGCGCAGGCAACGCCGGGGACCTGGCTGCCGTTCGGGTTGACGGCGGTGGGCGGACCACTGGCACTGCCAGTGCACTGAAAAGGGGTACCGCCCGTATAAGGGTTGGTGATGGAAGTGGCGGAAACCGGATTCCCGAAGGGGTCGGCGCTGAAATCCGCGTAGGGCTGCGCCGCGCTCGTGTGCATCGCAGCGCTGGGGACTAGACCGGTAAACGTGATGCCATGAAGTTGATCCTTCTGCTCGCCATCGAGGAAGAAGAAGGTCTTGTTCTTGCGAATCGGACCGCCGATGGAACCGCCGAATTGGTTCAGATTGAATTTTTCTGGCGTGGTGGCGAAGAAGCTCTTGGCATCGAGCGAGGTATTGCGAATGAACTCGAACAAGGAGCCGTGGAAGTCGTTGGAGCCGGACTTAGTTGTGACCAGTACTGTGGGTCCAGCGCGGGTTCCGTATTGGGCGGAGTAGTTGTAGGTCAAAACTTTGAATTCCTGAATGTCATCGATCGAGGAAAAAGTCCCGATACCGCCGGCAGTCAATTCGTTGTTGTCTACGCCATCCAGGATCCAGTCGGTGCTGTTGGGGCGCGAGCCGCCTACAGATAGCGAGAAGGAGCCGCGCGCGGCCACCTCACTGCTGGCAGCCGACGTGAAAAAGCTATTGGGGTTCGTCTCCGCCGTTGCGCCGGGGGTGAGAGTGGCGAGTTGGACGAAGTTGCGGCCGTTCAGAGGAAGCTGCGCGACCTGTTGCGCGTTGATAACCTGGCCGAGGGAGGGATTGGAGGTTTCTACCGTTACGGCGGAAGCGGACACTTCTACCGTCGAGGAAATCGTGGACGGTGCGAGCGCAAAGTTCAATTCACGCGCTTCTTCGACTTGCAGGCGCACATCCTTGTTCTCGGCGCTCTGAAAACCCTGAAACTCGACTCGCACGGTAAAGATTGACGCCGGTAGCAATGGAATAAGGTAGTGTCCGGTTTCGTCCGTTTTCGCCTGCCGTGAGACGCCGGTGCCTTGTGAGGTGGCAGTAACTGTGGCCCCAGTGATGGCCGAGCCGGATTTGTCCGTGACAGTGCCCGAAAAACTGCCAGCGGCCTGTCCGTAGAGTGCCGGAGAAACGGAAAGCGCGATCGTACAGACCAACAACAGAAAAAGTATTCTGAACCTCATGAGTGACACCCCTTTCGACAACCCCTGTTTACGACGATTGCGCGGCCCTGGCCCAAAATGTGTCATCACGCGTGGCGGCGAAAAAAGTCTCAACAGCTGTTGGTTCCAAATACTGTGCTGGACCAGAACACTCAAGCAAAGGAAAAACTCGATGCAGGGTCGTGGCACATACTGCGGAAACAATCTTTACGCGAAGCCGCGAATATGAACAAATTTTAACAGTCCCCAGGACATTCCCCCACTTGTAGCAGTGGCCGTAGGCTAGCGTCCGGTTGAGAGAAGTGTCAAGACAAAAGTAATGTTTGGAACGATTTGTGGTGGAAAACTTTTCAAGGATATTTTGATTTTGCAATGAATTCAAAATTTTGATGGAGGTTGCGGAGAAAAAAGAGCCCAGGAAGCGGTGTGCCGAGAATCGGCAGTGCCGAAACGGGAATGGCCCGGATGTCGGCTATAATCACGCACCGTGTCCGCGAAAAACATCTTGGATGATGTCCGCGTGGTCGAATTGAGCGAAGCGCTTGCGGGTCCTTACTGCGCGATGCTGCTCGGGGATTTCGGCGCGGATGTCATTAAAATCGAGCGGCCGGGAGTGGGCGACCAGTCGCGAGGCTGGGGACCGCCGTTTGTGGGAAGCGAATCCGCCTATTTTCTTGGAGCGAACCGCAACAAGCGATCGGTTGCGTTGAATTACGATCATCCGCCGGGAGCGGAGGCGCTGCGGAAGCTGATCTCCGCTTCCGATATTTTTATTTGCAATCAACCCTCCTTGGCTTCTTTGAAGAAGCGTGGGATCGACGCGCAAACACTGTGTGAGAAAAATCCCCGCCTCATCTACTGCAGCATCACGGGCTACGGCTTTACGGGGCCGAAAGCAGGCCGGCCTGGCTATGACATTCTCGCGCAAGCTGAGGCTGGCGTGATGAGCTTTACGGGCGAGCCCGACGGCGGCCCGATGCGCTATCCGATAGCGATCGCGGACATGACCTGTGGCATGTACTCGTCCATCGGGATCCTGGCAGCCCTCTATGCGCGCGAAAAAACGGGCCGTGGGCAATTTTTGGATATGGCACTGCTCGATTCGCAATTGACATGGCTCGCGAATGTCGGAAGCAGCTACTTGAATGCGAAAGCTTCGCCAAAACGCTGGGGCAACGCCCATCCAAGCATTGTGCCCTACGAGGTGTTTCGCGGGGCGGATGGCCGGGGCTTTGTTGTAGGGGTGGGAACGGAAGCGCTGTGGAAGAAGTTTGTGCGCATGATGGGAATGGAGAACGGCATCGGCCAAGATGAGAGATTCCGGACAAATGCGCTGAGGATCAAGAATCGCGTCGAACTGATTCCGCTACTGCAAAAGATGTTTGATGGCCAGGCCGCGAGCGCTTGGCTCGAACAACTGGCAGCAGCGCAGATTCCTGCCGCACCCATCAACACTGTCGAAGAGGCTGTAAACGACACGCAGACGCTAGCGCGCAAAATGATTGTCCAACTCGAGCATCCTGCATTGGGGATGGCGCGGAGCATTGGCAATCCAATTAAATTTTCTGAAACGCCGGTCAGTTACCGCCTGCCACCCCCGTTGCTTGGCGAACATACAAGCGAAGTTCTGCGAGAGCTTGGCTATTCAGAAGAGGAGGCGAGCGATATGTCGGCCGCGACGAACTGACACCAGTGCTCTGCAAAGCAGCAAGGGGTCGCATACATTCTGTAGCCGACCGAGCGCGCGTTTTGTTAGAACAAAGAAGGCCGCGCAGATCCGCCCAGCAGCGAGTTGTTAACGTTTACGATGGTGTGTGTGCCCTCGCTGCCTCCCCACGAAAACAGTAGGTACACCTGCGGGAAGCCTCCCGCGCGAAGGGTTAAACCCGTGGAAAAGCTGTGCAGCCAGGGGCTGGATCCAAGCCCGCCTCGGGTGAGCGCCACTTTTCCCTCGTCAACCATAAAAGTAAAGCCCAGCGGCAAGCTGCCGATGGAGTGCTCGAAGCTCTCGCGAATCAGAAGGACATTCGGCGCACGAAAGCGATAGTCTTGATAGCTGCTCAAGGATTGGTTGCCGTTGATATCGGAGCCGCCGAGCGTTGGCTGAAAGTAAAACGGCACGATGTCGCCTCCGGGGGTCATCGAAAGCGCCGAATAAACTCGCACGCCAAAACTGCCCTGAAGATCCCGGCTAAGTTCTTTGCACTCGGAGCTCGTCGCGCCCTGCGCGGTGAGACATTCGTGGTGTTGGGCGAATTTGTCAACGGAGCATTCTGCGTTTTCTGAGTCCCTATCTATGGAGCACTCGTCAGGCCCGTTGGTGTCTCTCGGTACGATGAAACGGGTGGTCTTTCTGTAGATGGCGAACTGATGTGACAAATCCGTGGTCAGGCGCTGAAAAGAAAACGTCGAGTTTCCGGGCGCGACGTATTGCTGGTAGTTCAGGTTGTAGTCCAGGTGGACAAAATCATTCAGCAGCACCGGTCGCATACGGACACCCTCGCCAAGTTGCAAAGTGCCAGCCTGGTTCGCGAGTCCGGGAGCGGTGGCTTCCGTGTAGAGCGCGCCAATGGTAGGGCTCGGCTGGCCGAGGCTCGGGAAAATATCCACGAATCGTCCGTTCAGTTCGGCGTAGAAGGCTGCGCTCAGCTTCGCGTAAAAAGGCTTGATTACGCTCGCGCCTACAATCGTCTGCCGCATGCCATAAAACGAGCGGCCCGCTTCGGTTGTGTTCGGCCCCAATCCAAAGTAGGTGAGCTTATTTAGGGTGATCGTCTGGGCGTAGACATTGATGACCGGCCGCTCAGGTAGAGCGGTGAGATTGGGCTTCAAGTTGCGGCCCTTGGTGCCAAACTCGACGGTGGGGGCTTTCTCGTGCGTATTCACGAGTTTTAGATAAACGCCCGCGCGCCAGGATTCGTTATCGGATGCGACCGCGTCCGAATCCCATGTGATGCGCCAATTTTCCGTAGTTTTGTGGCCCACGTAGGCAAGCCCGACCCCAAAGCCATTTTGCGGAGCGATGCTGCCGACGGCAATGTGCACGGGTTGCCCGGTGAAAAGCTCCTGTCCACAATCAATAAGTCCTTTGAGGTCGAAACAGCTGTGCTGCAGCTTGTAAAGTTCTGAGGGATTGTCAGGCCCGGTATCCGCAGGCGCAGCGGGCTGTTGCGCACTCATCGCAGTCGCGGCAAGAGCAATCAGCAGAAGAACTACGGCGGCGCGGGACATAAGAGCCTCTTTCACTTTTTCACAGGCTTTCCGGCGTGTGTGTGGAGAAAAGCTGTGGCTTTGTGAACGTACGCGCTCACATCGGCTTCCGTTTTTAGGGATTTCATGTCGATGTTGAGCAAGGTGGTCAGCTCATGCACATGCTGGATCAACGCCTCGCGCATATGCAAAGCCTGGGATCGCAACAAAAGCCCCGCCGGACGGTTGGGGTTGTATGCACCGGGATCTGTTTTCGGAACATTGATTACTTTGGGCGCCATATTTTTCCTCTCCGCTATTGAAGATTGTTGAAGACCACGCAGTCATCGTCAGGGCGCATCTGGTCGGTCAGCAGGCCGAGAAAAGACTTGGCCTGTTGTTCCCGAACGGTGCGCTTGGCGTCGCCTTTGAGAAAAAAGTTCGTCACGGTTCCAGGAATCGAAGCGTGCTCAAAAATCTGCGCGTTTGCAGGATCCTCAGTGCCAGTCACAACTGTGCCGCGCGGAATCCAAGGAGAAATCAGGACCGCGGGAACTCGGATTCCGAGACGATCAAATGCGAAGGGTGCCCCGGTCCCAGTGGCGTCGGCAGAGGCCGTGTATCCATCCGGAGTGCACGCAGGCGGAACGACATGGTCATAAATTCCGCCGTGCTCGTCATACACAACCAGCAGCGCTGTGCTCTGCCATAGAGCGGGATTCGTTCGAATGGCGTTGTAAACGTCGCCTATGAAGCGCTCGCCCTCGCGTACGTTGTGGTCCGGATGCTGGTCGGACGCGAGGACTTGGCCGCCGTCTGCGCCCGGATGATCGTTGTAGCAAGGCTCGATGAAGCTGTACTCCGGAAGCGTGTTCCCGGAGCAGTCACCGATGAACTGATCGAAGGTCGCGAAAATCTGCGGCTGATTCTTCAGCAGATTCACGATCTCCATCGTCGAGCTCGGCTGATCGTAGTAGTAAATCTTCGCAGTGTGTCCGGCCTGAATCATGCGCTCGTAGATGCTCGCGATCGTATTGTCTAAAATGTAGAAAATATCCATCCCCACCTGGCCAAACGAAGTTCCATAGTGCGCAAACGCTCTGTTGCAAATCGTCGGCCCCGGAATTGACGAAAACCAGCCATTAAAGACCGCGAACTCCGTGGCTAGCGTTGTCAGCACGGGTAATTTGTCCGGCGTGAAGTAATTCATGATGTCGTGCGAACGATTGACGTCCTTCGTCTGCGAAAAATAGTCTTTAACAAATCCCTGCATATTCGCCGCGCGGCCCGGCCCAGGCGGTGCCCCGCCAAAAATTTGCAGATCCACGCCCGGAAAGTGGTGGTCCGGATCCGGATCAAGCTGGCTCTGAAATTGCGCGTTTGGCTGAACCTTGACGATCGCCCCGTTCGTATCGGGATTCGACTCGTTCCCCGTAAGCCCGTTAATCTTGGGATATTTTTGCCGGAGCGCGCCGAGCATGTGGTCAAATGACCGGTTCTCCATCATGAGCACAACAATATGTTTCAGGCTGTCCAACCCGGCTGACATACACACCCCCCGCGCATTTCAGAGTTTTGGCTGGTTCTCTGCAGGTAGTGACCTCGGACCCGCGAAACGTTTCATCGTCTCGAGCCACTATTTGCATAACAGCATAGTCGCCCAACGTCTCTAGTCAAGGATGGATCCCAGGCGGGGGTGGCGGAATGGAAACGTTCGAATCGTGGCGCGATTACTCCGGCGGGCTAACAACGGCAGACTAGCCGTGGCAGCACAACCCCGGCAAACCAACCGTGGTTAATCCTCGCAGGCAAGGAGGCATACGTGTTCGGATCGCAAGTCCTCGAAGTCATCGTCGGCCTAACTCTGATTTACCTGGTTCTCAGTATCGGTTGCTCCGGCGTCAAGGAAGTCATTGCCGCCATGTTTTCTCTTCGCGCCAAGACGCTCGAAAACGGCGTCCGCAACATGCTCAAGAACGGGCCGAACGACTACACGGCAAAACTTTTCGCTCATCCGTTAATTCAGGGCACCGCGCCCGAAGGGCAGAAGCCGTCCTACATCTCCGCGCGCATGTTCGCCGCCGCTCTCTTCGACATCGTCGCTCCCGCGGACGCCACGCAGCCCCGCACTGTCCAGTCTTTGCTCGCAGGCGTCGCGCAAATCCCCGACGCCAAGCTGCGCACCACGCTCCTCAACATGATCAACTCCGCGGGCGGCGATGTGGACGCAGCCCGCCTGAAGGTCGAACACTGGTTCGACGACACCATGGCCCGCGTAACCGGCTGGTACAAACGCATGGCCCAAAAAATTATCTTCGCCGCTGGACTCCTCCTCTGCGCGGCCGTAAACGCCGACACGCTGATGATCGTCAAAGAATTATGGAGCGACCAGGCCCTCAGCAGCGCGGTGGTTGCACAGGCCGTGAAAAAGGTTCAATCTACAACTCCAGCCGATTACCTAAATCCGGAAGGTTCTTTACAACAGGTCACCGGAGAAATTCGCGAAGCAAATACGCCGCCCATCGGATGGTCGCAGAACGCCCATGACGTCCGAGCCTTGCCGAACGCCTTCGGCGCGGGAGCTTTGAAAGTGCTCGGCATTCTGCTCACTTCCTTCGCCATCGTCTTGGGCGCGCCGTTCTGGTTTGACATGCTTAACAACCTCATCAATTTACGTTTGTCCGGGAACCCGCCGCCAGTCCGCGGAGTGGAAGCATCCAGCAAGTAACGCCAACTGAAAAGGCCAAGTAAAAAGTTTCAGGGAATCGATAACAAGAAAGGAGCTTCAAATCATGAACGCAGGACAAAAACAAACCAAGCTAGCGGGCAGCACAAAGCATCGTCTGCCCAATGCCGAAATCATCGGAGAAGTGCCCAGCGCGGAATTCCGCGTCACGGTCACCGTGCGCCGCCGCAACGAACTTCCCTCCATCGAAGGCCAGTGCAAACAGAAGCCCGCCGACCGCACCTACATGACGCGCGAAGAACACGCCGCTAAACACGGCGCCGACCCGGCCGACATCGCGAAAGTCGAAGCCTTCGCCAAAGAAAACGGCTTGCGCGTCACGGATACAAACGCCAGCCAGCGCACCGTCACGCTCTCCGGCACCGCTCCCGCCTACAGCAAAGCCTTCGGCGTCGACCTCAAAATGTACAAGTCCGGCGACGTAGCCTATCGCGGCAGAGAGGGCGACATCCTCATCCCAGAAAATTTGCAAGGCATCGTGACCAGCGTCATCGGGCTCGACAATCGCCCTTTCGCTAAGCCGCACTTCCGCGTCAGCCATGGCACAGCTCGCGCGGCGGGTGTTGGCGCGGCTGCCGGCAGATCGACCGCTTCAGCTTCGATCCCAGCCGGATTCACGCCGCCGCAGCTCGCCTCGCTCTACAATTTTCCAAAAAATCTCGACGGCACCGGCCAAACCATCGCCATTCTCGAACTCGGCGGCGGTTTTCACCCAGCGGAATTGACAACCTACTTCAAGAATCTCGGCATCGCCAAACCGCCAAGCGTCACCGCAGCCACTTATCCGAACGGCGGAACAAACAGCCCCGGCACCAACGCGCTCGATCCCAACAATCCCGATGTCGAAGTGATGCTCGATATCGAAGTGTCCGGCTCCATCGCTCCGGGCGCAAAAATCGTCGTCTACTTCGCCCCGGATGCTACCGACCAAAGTTTTCTCGGCGTGATGAACGCCATCATCTCCGACACCGTCAACAAACCCAACATCGTTTCGATCAGCTGGGGCGGTCCCGAAGACACTGCAACCACGCAGTTCCAAAACGAGTTCGATCAGCTCCTTCAATCCGCTGCAAGTCTTGGCCTAACCGTCTGCGTCGCAGCCGGCGACAGTGGCTCCGCTGATTTCGCCTCCAACGATCCCAACTGGGACGGCAAAGCTCACGTGGACTTCCCCGCTTCGGATCCCTTTGTGCTCGCCTGCGGCGGCACTCAATTGACCGCCTCCAGCACAGCCATCGCGAAAGAAGTCGTCTGGGACGACGGAAAAAATGACGGCACCGGCGGCGGCGTAAGCCGCGTCTTCGCGCTGCCCAGCTATCAACAAAAGGCCGGAGTCCCTCCGGCCGCCGATCCTACCGGCCCAGTGATGCGCGGCGTACCGGATGTTGCCGGCGATGCCGCTCCCGCGTCCGGCTACCGCATCCTTTGCGATGGCACAAGCTTCCCCGATCCCGCGCAGGGACTTCCTCCAGTTGGCGGTACCAGCGCCGTAGCGCCTCTGTGGGCTGGTCTGATCGCTCGTATCAATCAAGGCCTCGGCAAACCCGCCGGCTTCATCAATCCCCTGCTCTACGCCGCACCCGCAAACGCCACGTTCCGCGACATCACGCAAGGAAACAATGGCGACTACAAAGCCGGCGCAGGTTGGGACGCCTGCACAGGACTCGGCACTCCCAACGGACAAAACCTGCTCCAAGCTCTGACGTCTTGAGATCTGTCGCCTAGAGACGGGAAACTCATAACCGCAGTCTGTTGCGTAGAATTATTTGCGCGGAATCAAAAATAGGACGGCGAGCGGCGCGTACCTGATGCGCCGCTCGCGTCCTCTATGTTGGGATCAAACGGCCGAAGTCGATGCAACAGTCCTTAGTTGCGCTTTAAGGTCGCGAGCATTGAGGATTTCCATCGCACGTTGCAGCAGTTGCTCAAATTCGCAGCGTTCGATTCTCGGACCGGTGTGACTGGCATTCAGGCTTTGCGCAACCACGACTGAGTTTTGTTCCTCTGTAGAGAGACTGCAATGATCTAGATTCACCAAACCACCCCATGCAAAAGAATTGCTGGACCCTAAGTAGTGCCCAACAGCGTGAATTCGTTTCACGCTCTCGCGATCTTCAGCTGGCGAACTACCCACTTCCGAGCTAGCAAGATTTGAGGCGTTGGTATGTCAGGAACCGGCGTAAAGCTGAAACGGTGCCCAGTAGTAGGGCTTCCTGAAGACAGATTTCGAATCAGTAGAACGCAAGAAGGAAAGCTTGGCCTCGCGCAAGGCAGTAGCGGGATCCTCGCCGCGGCTGAGGCCATTGTAAAAAGCGTCCATAAGTTGGCCCGTGGACGGAGCATTGCTGACTTCCCATAACGCGCCTACGACGTTATGAGCGCCAGCGCGTAGAAACGCCCACGACAGCCCAACCAAACCTTCGCCAGAATACGCCCGCGTTCCCGAACCATTGCAAGCAGAAATCGTCACCAATTCGGCGTTCAGATGACGCGTGACGATATCCCTGGCGTAGAGCTTGTAAGTATCGCTCGCCGGTTCCTTGCTCAGGATGACCGCGGATTCCAGAGGCTGCGCGCGGCTTGCTGTCCCGTGAGTCACGAAGTGGAGGTAGGCGTAGTGCTCGGGGTTGCTCGCAAGGTAGGCAGCGGGCGTAGCTTGCTCGCGCTTTAAAATCGTTCGGCTCGCTTCCGGGAAGTAGTGCTCGACATCTTGCATTTCGTCTTCAGCCTGGGGCAGGGAGTCGAACTCATCGCTAGCTTTCAGCGCGTCTCCCACCAATAGCAAATTCTTCTGCTTGGGGGCCGGCCGGCTGACACCGGAAGCCAGCAAAAAGAGCGAACTAGCCGTGGTCAGGGTGACGTCTTCAATCCAGAAGTGCGGCTTCGGCCCCGGGACAATCAGAGTTTCAAAATTCAGCGAATACAGGCTGCCGTCAGGCAACAGAACCACGCGTGAATTCTGCGGGATCAACTTCTGCGCGGGCGCCACCAGCGTCGCATATAGTTTCTCCCCAGCGGCCTGCTCGGTTTCAGCTACATCCTTGGAGGTCGCAACTGCTTCTCGATACGATTTGACCACCCCGTCGATTTCCGAACTCGCCGGAAGTGTAAGGCAGGTCGTCTTCATCGGAGTGACAGCCCATAGATAGGAGTGCTCTTCGCCCAACCAGTAAAACAGTAGCGTCGCTCGCAAGCGTTGGGAAATTTCTTGAGGTTGAAACTTCCTCGTAGAGGATTTAATGGTTCTTATACTGCCGCTCAGGCCTTCCTCCAGGGTCCCAGCGCGGCTTTGCTCGGCCACCCTTAGCGCGTCATCGGGTCTGCCCTGAGCGATCAGGAAGTCAATGTAATCACCATAAAAGGAGATACTGCTGGACAAGAAGGACAGTCGAAGCTCCTCGTCAGTAATAGAAGCTCGAGCAGTCTGGATAGTCTCTAGAGAATGAGTGAACTCGTGCTCCGCTTTCGCTGGCTGATTCTCATCCTCATACACCTTGGCCAAATGGGCTTGCGCCTCCCATCGCGACGCCTGATCGGATTTAGGATCAGCAATGATCTCCTGAAAGAGCGATTCGGCCTGTTCAAATTCACGATGGGCGGCGCTGATCCGCGCGTTGAGCATTTTCGTATCCAGGATTCCATACTGGTCGACACCCGCGCGCTCGATATCCATCGCTTCCTGGTTATATTTCTGAGCAACCTCGGGCTGCCCTGTTCCCAGCGCAACCAGAGAAAGCTGATTCAGGCATTCTGTAAGGATTCGTTTGTCATCCTGTTGTCGCGCAAGCGTCAGGGCGTCTCGCAAGACACTTTGTGCGGCCGCGTAGTTCCGCAAGGCAAACTGTGGTCTCGCAACTTCGGTAAGCCAATAGACCCGATCCGCTACAAGCCCACTCTTCAACGAGAATTCCATGCCTTTTTGATAGAAAGAGAGAGCGTTCTCGTAGTCTCCCAACTCGAAGTAACTCCATCCCATGTTCCCTAGAGCCCTAGCCACCAGTGATTGCATGTTCAGGGGTCTGGCCAGCTTCAAGGCCCCATTGAAGAAATCGATGGCCTGATCGAACCTTCCCTGTTTCATTGCAAGATTACCTAGCCCGCCCAGCGCATTTGCCTCCCCGTAAGCGAAATCCCGTTGACGAGCTATCGCAAGAGCGGACTTAAAGGATCTGTCTGCCTCAATGAAGTTCCGCCGTTCAGTTTCTAGTCCACCCTTCGCCTGCTGGACATCCCCCAGCAGACCAGGTTGATAT
Organism: uncultured Acidobacteriota bacterium; assembly: GCA_963833345.1. Taxonomy (GTDB): domain Bacteria; phylum Acidobacteriota; class Terriglobia; order Acidiferrales; family UBA7541; genus Acidiferrum. The sequence goes on from CAWHXI010000002.1 coordinate 2,263,484, forward strand.
GAGCGAGCAAGTTTCTCGGCGTCGAGAAAATCTATTTCCGCTGCGTCGTACTGTTGATCCAGGTCGTGCACGATGCCCTGAACCATTTTCCTTCGCGTCGCAGCCTCTGAGGTCACCAATGTTGTTGGGATATCTTCATCGAGGAGTTGCTGGGCTTCAGAGATTGCCCCGCGATGGATGAGAACCTGTGCTTTCAATATGCGGAAATTACAGGCCCATTCGGCATTCTTACCGGAATACTCACGATAAGCCGCATCTACCTCTTGAAGGGCTCTGTCGAGGTCTCCGTGCTGCATCTTCTGGCGCACATCCGCAAACACCACGTCTGGCGGCTGCCTTTTCGCGCAACCGCTCACGCAGGAACCAGTTAGGAGTAGGCAAAAAAAGAAAACTACTGGGAATGTTATTAAGGTGCGGGCGGCCACGGGCGGCCGTTGCTGCAGGATTCCGCTACCACCAGCAAACCCCCGTCGGGTGAGCCCAGGTGAACCCGCATCATCGTCAGAGTTCGGTCTCCCGCCGTTGCCAATACCTCGGCGAACGAGATGGTGCCAAAATGCTTGATCTTGAGGACGTTCCGTCCGATTCGTTCCACTCCTTGCAAATCCCCAAGCTCTATATCCTGGACCAGAGAACACAGCACAACCTCTCCATAGATGTCTTCTTCTTTTCCAGGGCCCTTATCGGGTTCAAGCTTAGCCTGAAGCTCGCGGAATGTCTTGCTCTGGAGGAGCAAATTGTGGCGAAGTTTTATAGCTACAGGATGCCCCGCAATGCGAAGGTTGTGGAACTCGCTGCCCAAGGCGACGATATGCCCTTCTTTGTTGTTGCCGTTGATATTCCCGTCTCTCCGGCGGTCGTACTCTGAGGTGACACGCGACACAACGCGATCCGCAGTAACGACTCCCAAGATGTTTAGCCCTTCGACTACGCTCGTGGCATTGATGGTGACAATGTCGTCATCCTGCTTACTTCCCGAAGCATGTGTATGAGCAGATTTGAAAGACACAAAGTGATGCGCGTGAAAGTTCTCTACGTGTGCCTGAGCGAACCCGCCGATCGAGGGCAGGTTGACGGACGCCTGTGCCTCGATAACGTGGCAGATGGGTCGGTGAAATACTCCGCTTAGAGCGTGACCACCCGCGTGATAGCGAAAGGGAATGTGAATTGCTTCGAGCATTGGGGACACCTCAAGGAGTTAAAACGGAGCCTAATACTCTTTCATCTAGTTTAGAAATTCAACCGTAAACGTCAGCCGTTGAACATCGTTCTCGTTTGCCGTTTGGCCGTTAGGATCGGCACCGCCAAAGAAGACCAGATTGTACCTGCCGGCACTCTCCACACCGCCGATAACCGGTAAGGAAACGGTCTGGTATTTCTTGTCGCCGCTGATCGTGCCGTGTTTCACAGCCTTGCCAGCTTGATCCAGCAGCTGCCAGCTGTACTCGCTAAACGTGCGAGCCGGTGTGAAGTCAAAGTTAAGAAGAAAGCTCTCTCCAGGCCGTACTTGCAGCTTCGTCCCAGTTTCATCCCCGCCGCGGACGCTGCCCGCCAGATGGAACGAGGAACTGATGATTTCTGCGGATTGGGAAGAGGGACTTCCCTTCAGTTGTGGGATCGTAACTCCGTTTTGATAGCCAATAAAAAGCAGCAGTGCCGCAAACACGGGAACCGCGAAAGCAGGCCGCAGCCAGCCAAACCATCCACCTCTCGCTGGAGAGGCTGGAACAAGTCTTTTTTCGTCAATAATTTGCGGAGCCTCTTCGCGAACCACCTGTCGCGAGCTCTCCATAAATGCCGCAGTAGCCTTGATCTCTTCTGCACACGCCGAGCAATCAAAGTAATGCTCTTCAAACGCTGCATGCTGCTCCTTCGGAAGCTCCCCGAGGAGGTACTTTTCGGCGGCCTGGAGACGCACCGCCTCGTTATGATCCATATTTGTCATTGTTTGTCATCCACCGATGAGTAGTGCAGGTGGGGGCCAGTTCGTTTCACGTCTCCTCCCCAGCCGAAAGCCTCCCCGAAAGCCCATCCCTGTCTTTCTCATACAAAACCCTGAACTTATCCTTGGCCCGGTGGAGCAAAACGCGCAAATAATCTCGGTCTACGCCAAACTGCCTGCAGACCTCATCCTTATCCTTTTCCTCCAGAAAGAAGGCTCTAAGCAGGTCGCGGTCTTTTTTAGGCAGTTCCTCGATAACTTGGCGAACCCGATCCTTCATCTGCTTCGTAACTAACAAGCCCTCCACGTTCACGGCTCGGTCGGGCATCTCCAGGTAAGAGTCATCCCAGGGGCTGGTTCTGGAAGAGGCCCTGTAGAACTCTTGCAAGACATAGTTGCAAGTGGAGTTAACGAACGCGCCGAAGCGCTCCGGCTGGCGAATTCCATCCTTCCGCAGCGTAACCAGCACTCTTATATAGGTCTCTTGGCGAAGGTCTTCCACCGTTTCCGAGGCGAGCATCCTCGCCCGCAGTTTAATCCGCAGGAGTTGATCAAAATACGCCACGAAATGTTGCTCCGTCGAGGGGTCTCCCTCGCGGAGGCGCTCCACGTATTCCCTGGTGAATGCGAAGAGTTCCACGTAGCCCTCAGTTTTATTGCCGACGAGTATAGCCGTGCCATCTACCGGGAGCAATGGTTCCCGTTTTGAATCGGATCCGTGAAACGAATCGCCCCCCTCCTGCACTATTCGGTTGTAGGAACCCATCGAATACTTGGGCGTCCTGCTGCGAAGGGACGGTTCCCCTGTCCCCCGCGTGTCCCACCAGGGCGCATCCGAGTCGGACCTGGACCCACGAGGATGCGCCTCCCCCCTTAAAGGGGAGGACCACTGAATCTGGAGGCTCCGTGTCGCGTTCGTTACAACCCCAAAGTATTTCCAATCCTGCATCGCGGCCGCTCGATCCAAACGTGCTGAGTACTAATGCGCGGACACTCGGTATGTGCTACACCAGTTCGCGGATCACGGCACTGAACGTCGAGTTTGTTGCCAAGCCGGATGAAGCGCACAAGATCCACGCCGCTTTGCCCGCGGCAATCAATGGAGCGCTCGGAGAAGTCGCCGGTTTCGCAGGAAGTTTCGTTATGATCGCAAACCACGAAGCACGGCTGGTAACAGTTGTCACGCTGTGGAGTGGGGAAGATCGCCTGCAGCGTTGCAGCGAAAACGTGCGCTGGGTGCGGGCCTTGCTGGCTCCGTATCTGGATCGCTGCCTGCGCGTGCAAACGCTGGCCGCTTTTGTGCCGGGGGCCCCCAAAAGCTTGCAGCCATTCGAACAGCCATGCACCGAAGCCGCGTTCGAAACAGGCCTGCAAGAGGAGCACGCGCTGTGCGTAGCCTGAGAACACCGAACGCATTCGAGATTACTTATAGTCCGAATCCGAAAAACTTTCCGGCAACAGTTGAGCGCCCTCGCAACATCCAACTTTATGGGGGGTTATATATGGAGGATGGGTGCGGGCGGAATGGGAGTTGAAAGACTTGAATTGGGGGCCACGTCAAAGATGTTTGAGGACAAAATCTGTGCAGTGGATTTTTGTGAAGGGGCCGCTGTGGCTTCACTGGCTCAGCAGGATTTTTGCCTGAACCATTTCATCGAACTCTGCTACGAAAATTTGCAACGCATCGATCCCCGGGGCCAGAAGCTCGGACGCATGCCTCTCGATCTCGCCTCGCTGCGGGCCTTCATTGAGGAGTGCTCGCGTAAGACGCTGGATGTGGCCTTGCATTGCGAAGATATTGACAATCTCCAGCGCGGCCGCCTGCTGGACATTCTATTGTGGGCTGGAGAACTTTTTCTGCTGTTGCGCGCGCCCACACGCGGTTTCGCGGATTCCCTTTTAGAGGAGCACGACACCGTGCTTACGCGCTTAGCTGCGCGCCATTTCTAAAATTCTGCGCCGTGCTCATTCCTATTTGTTCAATCCTTTTTACTCAACGGCGTTTAGGGCTTTCGCTTAGTCCTTGCCCTCGCCAGCTTTAAGTTGCTTCAGTTCCCTTTCGCGGTCTAGATAGCTTTCGCCGTTCGTGATCCACGGAGCGGCGGGCTCGTCCTTCAAATAATGGCCGAACCAGGCGAAGATGCGGCGCTGGTAGTCGATTTGGTTTGGTTTTTTCCGCAGGCCGTGGTCTTCGCCGGCGTATTCGAGAAGCACTACGTTCTTTCTTGCGCGGCGTGCGATGTTGTAGAGCTCGACGCCTTGATGGAAAAAGACGGTGCCGTCGCTGTCGCCGACCTCGATGAGCAGAGGTGTGGTCATGTTTTGCACGCCGAAGACGGCGGAGTTGCGAATGTAAGCTTGCAGATCTTCGTAGAGTGGGACTTCCATGCGCTGCTGGCCGGTTTCAATGTGGTCGGTTTCCGCGATGCCGGAGCTCCAGTGGTGATTTCCATAGTTGCTGACGAGGTCGGTGATGGGAGCGCCTGCGACGGCGGCGGCGAAGAAATCCGTCGTGTGCGTGGCGAGATACACAGAGTCAAAGCCGCCCCAGGAATGGCCCATCACGCCGACTTTTTTGGGATCGATCACGTTCATCTGAATGACTCGTTTGACTGCCGACGTGACGCAATCGACGACCGAAACGCCCGGATCGCGGGGGCGAAAAACGATATCCGGCTCGAGCATGAAATAACCGTGGCTGGTCACGGCGCCCACGTTGTAGTAATTGCGCTCCGAAGGCGCGCTGTATTGATGCAGGCCATCGGACAGCTTTTCGTACATGTAGACGACCATCGGATATTTCTTGCCGGGGTCGTAGCCCGCGGGATAGTAGAGCGCGCCCTGCAAGTGCTCGCCGTGGCTGTTTTTGTAGTCGATAAGCTCTTCTTTACCCCACGCGTAGTTGCTTTGGAAGGGGTTCGTCTTTGTGACTTGCTTGGGATCCTTCAGATCAGACCCACCGACAAAAGCATTGGGTGATTCCGTAAAGGTCTGCACGACGTATTCAAAAACGTCCGCATCTTTGGCTTTTCCGAGGCGGTCGACGCTTTTGTCCAGCCAAACGAGATGCTCCTCGGTGAATTTGCCGGACGTAGCTGGATTGAGGCGCGCGTAGCCGGATTTTTTCGTCCAGATACCAAACATGCTTAGGTACATCGGCTTGTCGATGTCGATGAATTCGTCGCGCGGATTTAGTTTCACGTAGCGATGACGGACCTGGTCTTTGGCGCCATCTGTGAGTTTTGTGGATTGAGAGCCGTCGGGCGAAACCTGCCAAAGATCGAACTTGTCGTAGAGGATGAGGCTCGCGTCGTCCTTCGTCCATCCGGCAAAGCCGAACGCGGGCTTCTGTTTGATGGTGTAATCGGCTTCGAGGTCTGCGAATGCCGTGGGGACAGTCTTCGTGATGTTGACGACCGCGCGGGTGGTGGTATTCACCGTCCAATAGTTGTTGTCGTGAAAATAGAGCAGGTAATGGCCGGCAGGGCTGGCCTCGAGATAGTAGTCATCATTGAGCCGGTCCTGAATTTTTGTGCGATTGCCTGTCGCGAGGTCAACGAAATAGACATCCGCAGCGGGACGGCCGATGCTGCGCTCCATGGCGTATGCGGACCAGTTCGCAGCGTAGGCGGTTTGCTGATGGTTGAACGGAACAATCTCTTCCTCGAGATCTTTGCCGAGCGGGACAAACTGGCCGTTCTGCAAGCGCCAGGCACACAAGATATTTTTCTCGCGATCACGCTTGGCGCTTAGCTTCTGCTTGGGCATGACTTCGGCGTCGCGGGCGCCCCAGATGGCCACCGTTGCTGGCTCTTCGGCATCCTTGGCTTTGTCCTTGCCCTTATCTTTCGCCGCGGAGTCTGTCTTCGCCGAATCGGTCTTTGTCGCGTCTGTTTTTGCGGCGTCTCCGCTCGCATCTTTCTCAGACTTTTTGGGCTCGGCGATTTTTTCTTCCCATTTGGCCATGCCTAGAAAAACCATGTCGCCATCTTCGGACCAAGTTGGCTTGTGAAAAGAGACGGTGCGCATGCCGGCAGGAAACTTCGCGTCTCCCGTGGGGTCGTAGGTATGGCTCGCTTCGGAAGCGTCCCCCAGATGGGTCCAGGCGAGCGCAACCTGTGTCGCGCTTTCGCGGTGGTCATTGGACTTCGAGCGCAGGACGGCAAGATCGGCGCCATCTTTGCGCCAAGCCAGGCCGCTGTAGACCGAAGCGGAAGAATCGAGCACGCGGACGGAGGCGTTCTCGGAGTTGAAGAGTTGCACGCCGTTGCCGGTTTTGTCTTCGGAGTTGATCGTCATCGCGAGAAGCGTGCCGCGCTTAGGAAGATCCTGCCACGCGAATTCAGAGACGTTGCCGAAGGAAGTGTCATGTCCCGAGGAGAGTTGACGGAGTATCAGCGTGGCGCCGGGTGTATCGTCACTTTCCGGGGTTGCGGCGGCATCGGGCGCGTCTTTTTTCTCGGGCGCGTAGCGCCGCATAGCGAGATAGGTTCCTGTGGGACTGAACGAGAAGGACTCGATGCCATCGACAACGATCTGCTCGCCGGTTGAGAGATTCAGAAGGCCGAGCTTTCTCTGCACAGGCTTTTTGTCTTTGCGCATTTTTTCTTCTTGCGCTTCGGAGTAGCCGATGGCGTAGGCAACCCAGTGCGAGTCCGGAGAAAAAACTGGCTGCGTGCCGAACGCCTCGGTCTTGGTGGTGCCGTCGGCAATGTTTGTAACGCGCAGCTCGTTTTCGCGATTGGACCGATTGATGCCGTAGGCCAGCCACTTGCCATCCGGCGAGAGCCCGCCGAACTCGCGCGGCACGGCGAGCGATTCCCACTGGCCGTAGTCGGGCGGCTGCACGGGGGGTTTTGTTTGTGCGCCTAGAGAAATGCCGAAGCCGAAAGCCAAGAGGAGTGCTGGGATTAGTCGTCGCATCGCGCGCCTTCCTTGCTGAATGGATTGAGCACGCGAATTGTGCATGGGACGGCGGGGTTGGCGCAAGCGGAGAGACGTGGCCCCCACCCCCGGTTTTTTTCGTAACTGCGGATTTTAAAGGACTTTAAGGGCGATTATGTATTTGACACAGATTTGAGTTTAGCGTAGGATTCCAACCATGAAGTCAGGCGATATCAGAGGCTACGCAGTCACGGTTGGCGCAATCTTGGGGCTGCTGTTCCTGATCGTTCTATGGAGCTATCGCGCAAAAGAGATTATTGGGTGGTTCCGATGAAACTCATAGACGTAATCCGTCAATTCAATACCGAAGATAAGTGCCTCGACTACATTGAGAAAATGCGCTGGCCAAATGGCGAGCTAGGCTGCGTCCATTGCGGCGAAGTAGGTCGCGTGTCCAAGATTACCCGCGAGGCTGGTAAGAACAAGCGCACGCGGATTTACCAGTGCTTGGCCTGTGGGAAGCAATTCAGCGCGACTAGCGGTACGATCTTCAACGATACGCACCTACCCCTCACCAAATGGTTTATGGCTCTGGCGCTGATCTGCGAAGCCAAGAAGGGCATCTCTGCGAAACAGATAGAGCGGCATCTGGGGGTGAATTACCGTACTGCTTGGCATCTGTGCCACAGAATCAGAGCTGCCATGCAAGACGGCGGGTTGCTCACGGGCGAAGTGGAGGCCGATGAAACTTACTTCGGTGCACGCAAGCCCCGCAAGGGCCGTCCCTACGTCAAGAAAGATAAGAAAGACGTGGTTTTGGGGATGATCGAGCGTGGCGGCAAACTACGCCTGGTTCCTGTGAAAGATGCCAAAATGGAGATACTCGGCCCCGCGCTCGAAGAGCACATTAGCCCCGGAGCGCACACGATTTACACCGATGAGTCTGCTGCCTATGCGATCTATCTCCAGCGGCACTTCGATGCCGAACACAAGACCATCAACCACAGCCGGACCTACGGCATGGGTGACACGCACACGAATACGATTGAGAACGCTTTCAGCTTGCTCAAACGTGGCGTCTACGGCACATTCCACCGGGTTTCGGTAAAGCACCTGGGCCGCTACTGCAATGAGTTTTCCTATCGATTCAATCGCCGCGGGGAGCAGTTGCAGATGTTCGATGCGACGCTCAAGAGCATCCTGAACGAAAAAGCCCTGACTTTCAAAAAGCTCACGGCTTCGCTAGGATCGGAGTCTTAGGGCCACGCCGGCCCTGAGTTTTTATCTTCTTGCGAGGCTCCGGCTTGGCCCTCAGCATCTTTTTCAGGGCCTGGTCGAACTTTCGTTTTTCCACTTTCATCTCACACGAATGATAACAGGGTTGGCCCGTCCGGAGGATTCCGACGAGATACTCCCCGGCCACGGTTTCCCTACCGTAACACGCTTCTGTGTCAAATACATAATCGCCCTTTAAGTGCCGTGTTTTGAAAATGCGGATTCTAAACGAGTTACGAGTGCATTTTTCGGAACTGCACATTCTAAAGGGTTAGGTTGTTTCGCTCTGGTCGGAACAGCCGATCTGGGGTGGAAGTTGGATTTTGACATAGAGGGAACAGAGTTCACAGAGGGGAGGTCGAGGTGGGGGGAATGGGGACGCTGAAGGGATGACCGGAAGTTTGTTGGCGTGGATCGCGAGCGAAACATGGGGTATGGTAGCAGGGAGAGCGGCTAGTTGTCAATAGATTTATAATATTATTCAGTACTCATTCGAACGGCGAGCATGGATTCGAACGCCCCTATGGAAGTTGACAAATCGAAAGGAGTTACAGAGCCGTTTATCGGTTTAACGCGGCTGTGGAAATGTGTGGAAAAGCCAGAGGTAACCTTGCTCAAAACGGTAGACTGGGACACCCCTTAGGCTTTTTTGAAGCTCGCGCCCGGCTGGTATCCCTTATTGACAAGTGTAAAGCGACAGGCTACAGTGACTTAGGTGAAGATACGGAACTTCACTCACAAGGGCCTGAAGAAGCTCTACGCGGAAGACAGTGCGAAAGGCGTTCCGCCTGACTCGGCGGACAAGCTCCGCAAGATGCTGGCGTTCCTCGATGACATGCAGGAGCCCGAGGAACTACACGCGCTGCCAACTTGGAAAGGACACACGTTGACAGGCGACCGCAAGGCACATGGAGCCTGAGTGTTACACGCAACCGGCGTTTGACGTTTCGTATCGATACAGCAGAACTCGAAATCTGCGATCTGGATCTGGAAGACTACCACTAGGTAGAAGGAGCTGATGCAATGCCTATGAAGAACCCTCCCCATCCGGGTGATTTTATTCGGACGGAGATTATCGAGGCCGCGGGCCTTTCGGTGACGGCGGCGGCGGCGGCGTTGCAAGTTTCGCGGCCGGCGCTGTCGAGTTTGCTTAACGGCAATGCTGACCTTTCGGGGAACATGGCGCTGCGGATTGAGAAGGCGTTTGGCGTGAAGATGGATACGCTGATGCGGATGCAGTCCTCTTACGACATTGCACAGACCCGAAAACGTGAGAAGCAAATCCGTGTGCGACGTATCCATCAGCTGGTACACGCGTGAAATGAATTAGTCGGCGGAGGAGTTGCTGACTGGGTGGCGAGTGCGGGAGAAGAGGCGGCGGGCGGCGGTGGCCCAGGGCACGGTCTCGAATTCGGCTAGGTAGGAATAAGCGACTGGCACGACAAGAAGAGTCAGGAGCAGGCAGAGGGTTTGGCCGCCGATGATGGTTACGGCGATGGAGGCGCGTTGTTCGGAGCCGGCGCCTATGCCGATGGCTACGGGGATCAGGCCGGCGACGATGGAGAGCGTGGTCATCAGGATTGGGCGGAGGCGGACGCGATTGGCTTCGAGGATGGCTTCGCGGACGGGCATGCCGGTGGCGCGAAGGCGGTTAGTGTAGTCGACCTGCAGGATTCCGTTTTTCTTTACGATTCCCAACAACAGGAACATTCCGAGGGCGCTCCAGAGGCTCAGGGCGCGGCCTGTGATCCAGAGGGAGAGGAGCGCGAAGGGGATGCTCAGCGGGAGCGTGAGCATGATGATGAAGGGGTGGGAGAAACTTTCAAATTGGGCGGCCAGGACCATGTACATAAAGATGGACGCGAGGAGCATCGCGAGCAGGAGATTCCAGGTGGTCTCTTCGAGGACTTTGACCTGGCCTGTGAAGCGGTAGGAATATCCAGCGGGGAGGCCGATCTGCTTGATGGAGTCGACAGTGTGGGCAGCGGCGAGGTCTAGCGGATAGCCGCTGGCGACGTTGGCGTAGACGGTGACTTCGAATTCGCGATTGTAGCGCCATAGGGTGGCGGGGCCTGCGCCGCGAACGATGCTTGCGACATTTTCCAGGCGGACCTGACCGAGTTTTGTGGAAGGGACCATCATTTGCGCGAGGACGTCGGGATTGTCGCGCTGCTGCTCTAGCAACTGCATGATAACTGGATATTGCTCGGAGCCTTCCTTGAAGCGCGTGATTTCGTCTTCGCCGGAATAGAAGAGGCGGACGGCGTCGCTGACGTCGGTCATGCGAACGCCGATGTCGGCGGCGCGCTGGCGGTCGACTTTTACCTGGAGCTCAGGAGTGTTGAGGTTGAGGCTGGGGTTGACGTCGACCAGGTCGGGATATTGGTGCATCAGGTCGGCGACTTGTTTGCTGATGTCAGCGAGTTTGTTGAGCTCGGGACCGCGGATGACCGCGCCGATGGGGAAATAAGTTTCGCCGCCAAAAACGGAGGGGAGGCGGACGTTCGAAACCATGTTTCGATATCCGGCCAGGTAGCCGCGAATTTCGGTGGCGAGTTGCTCGTGGCTGCGTTTTCTCTCGCTGCGGGGGACCAAGCCGATGAAAAGATGCGCGTGATTCGTGGGGCCGTGCGTGAAGGATTGAACGAAAGCAACTTCGGGGAGGGCGACCACGCGCTCGGCGATTTCCTGCGCACGATCTGTGGTCTTGGAAAGGGCGGTGCCTTCGGGAAGCGTGAAGGAGCTGATCAATTCGGATTGATCGTCGGATGGAATCCAATCACGGCCGACCAAGCGATAGAGGCCGAAGGTCGAGAGAAAAGTCGCCACGCAAATGATGACGATGACCCAGCGATGGGCAAGGGACCATTGCAGTAGTTTTAAATAGGATTGCTCGATCCAATGGAGGATTCCAGTGGCGTGGGCCTTTTTCTCTTTTTCGCTCACCTTGAGCAGGCGCGAGGACATCATCGGCGTAAGCGTGAAGGCTACAAGGAGAGAGACGAGGATGGCCATCGCCATGGTCCAGCCGAAAGAGTTGACGTATTTGCGGGCGTAACCGTTCATGAAGGCGATAGGCAGGAAGATGATGACGAGAGAAAGAGTGGTGGCCATGACGGCGAGGCCGATTTCTTGCGTGGCTTTGATGGCGGCGTTTTTGCGGTCTTCACCCTTTTCTTCCATGAAGCGAAAAATGTTTTCGAGAACGATGATGGCGTCGTCGATGACGATGCCAACGGCAAGGGTGAGGGCGAGGAGGGTCATGTTGTTGAGGGAGAAATCCATGCCGCGCATGAGCGTGAAGGTGGCGATGATGCTGGCGGGAATCGCGACGGCAGCGATAAGGACGGCGCGCCAGTTGCGCATGAAGAGAAAAACGATGGCGCTGGCGAAAATGCTGCCGAGGATCAGGTGTTCGAGGAGCGAGTGGACGGAAGCTTTGATGAAGTCGGAGATGTCGTGGATGACGAGTAGCTGTACCCCGGGCGGGAGCTGGGCGCGGAGTTCGTCGAGCTTGGCTTTTACGTTGTCGGCGACTTGGACGGTGTTGGTGCCGGACTGGCGGAGAACCTGAATGCTGACAACATCCTGGCCGGGAGCGCCTCTGCGATAGAGAGCGGACCAGGTGCGGAGTTCCTGGGCGCCATCTTCGACTTGAGCGACGTCGCGGACGCGGACTTGCGCGCCGCCGCGTGTGCCGATGACGATTTCGCCGAACTGTTCGGCGGAAGTAACGCGGCCGAGGGTGCGGAGGCCTAGCTCTTGCGGGCCAGTGATTATGCGACCGCCAGGGGCTTCGATGTTTTCGCGCTGGAGGGCGTCGCGCACGTCAAGAACAGTGAAATTGTGCGCGGTGAGTTTTTGCGCGTCGAGGAGAACGCGAATTTGGCGCGCCTGGCCGCCGTTGAGCTCAACGCTGCCGACGCCGTCGACAGTTTGGATGGCGCGGCGGATTTGCTTGTCGGCAATTTCGGTGAGTTCGCGGCGGCTGATGGGACCGCTGACGAGCAGCGTGAGAATCGGATCGGACTGCGGATCTTGCTTGGTGATGACGGGAGGCAGCGTGTCGCGCGGTAAGCGATTTACTGCAGCCGCGACTTTCTCGCGGATGTCTTGCGCAGCGCCGTCGATGTCGCGCTCGAGCACGAAGGTGCAGGTGATGTCCGCATAACCTTCGCTGGAATAGACGGTGATTTCGTCGATGCCGCTGACGCTCGAGATAGCATCTTCGAGAGGAAGGACGACGCCGGTGACAACTTCCTCTGGCGTGGCCCCAGGCAACTGGACGTCGACGTTAACGGTGGCGGGATCGGCTTTGGGGAAAAGGTCTACCGCGAGGCCGCGATAGGAAAACGCGCCAAGCGTGACGAGAAAAGCGATCAGCATCACGGTGAAGACGGGATACTTTACGCAGGTTTCGGCTAGCTTCATCGGCGTGTGTGAGTGATCTTCCGGCGAGAATTACTTCAGCGCCGGAGTGTTCCCTTCGGCTTGTTCTTGGACGGTGGCGCCGTCGTGCAAATCTCCGGAAATGGCTACAGCGACGCGGTCGCCCGGCTTTAAGCCTTCGGCCACTTCAAAGCGCTTGCCCCGCTGGTCTTCGGTCTGGCCGGCGGGACGGATTTGGCGCTCGGAAACATGATTGCCGTTCAGAAGGAAAACTTTGTAGACGCCATAGCGGTAATTCACCGCGCCTTCGGGAAGAAAGATAGTTTTCTCCTCTTTCTCACTGGGAATCGAAGCTTGCACGAAGAACCCGGGTTTTAGGCGGCCGTCGGCGTTCGCGAGAAGGGCTTCGGCTTCGAAGGTGCGCGAATCCTGCGCGACGGCAGGATTAATGCGAGAGACGCGGCCGTGAAATGTCTCGCCGGGAAATGCTTCGACCTGCAAATCCACGGGCGCGCCATCTTTTACGGAGCCAGCCCAGCGTTCGGGGACGGCGAGGCGGGCGCGCAAAGTGTCGGTTCGCACGAGGACCATTACGGGACCTTGCACGCGAAGATATTCACCGGGGTGAACGTCGCGCGTTTTGATCGAGCCGGGGAAGGGGGCGCGGATCGTTGCGTCTCTCAATTTTTTCTCGGCTAGATTCTCACTGGCTTCGCTGGAGACGAGTAGAGCTTTTAGGCGGTCGACTTCCTGCAAAGCGACCGTGTAGCCGGCTTGCGTGCTTTGAAAGCGGCTGGCGGCTTCATCCAACTGCTGCTGCGAAATCAGCTTACCCTGGAACATTTCTTGCGCGCGGCCGTATTTGCGCTCGGCGTCGAAGAGGTCGGCTGCGGCGCGTTGAACGGAGGCGAGTTTTTTTGGATCGGCGGGCGGCGGATCGTTCGGGCCAATGCCGAGTTGCGCGCGGACCTGCGTTACGAGACCACGCTGGCGGTCGACTTCGAACTGGAGCTCCTGCGGATCGATCAGGATGAGCGGCTGGCCTTCCTTGACCGTGTCGCCGACGTCGGCGAGAACCTGGGAAACGCGGCCTTCGACCTGCGCGCTCAAGATGCTCTCTTCCAGCGCGAAGAGCGAGCCGGCGGCCTGGACGCGGCGTTTGGCGGTTTCCTCCGCGACGGTATAAACGTGAACCGGCGTGGGATGAGCAGCGTCGCCGAGCATGCTGCTGGAAACAGACTTCGAGCAGCCGCTGGCGAAAATTACTGCGAAGGCAACCACGACCGCCAAAGATTGCAACATTTTCATAAGATTGCGTATGGGATAGCGCGTCCGCGTTCGCTTGAAGGTGATTCCCTTAACGCGCTTAGAACACACTATGACCGTCGATCTCCTGCTTGCCTTTTGGACGCACGAAGTTACCACAATGTTTCGCCTCCGGGAGCTTTTTCTGAGAGAAACATTCGTTGCAATTATGACGCGAAGGTTCGCGCGAAGCCAGTCCAACCAGGCTCGTTGCGTTGTTCAGTCGTGGCTCGGTAAATTGCTTGCTGACATACACTGGGTTCCGGGAATTCGGTCGAATTTAGGTCTTAGCAAGTCCCTTGCTTTGGGAGTACACTTGCGCCTTCTCTCCTTCAGGAGGGGCCATGTCCAAGTTTTTCCGTTCATTGGGACTCCTTACCGCGCTTCTTCTGTACATGTGTGGCGTTCGGCTCTCCGCGCAAGACTTGTCGGTGCGCGTCGAAGCGTTCAAACTGATGGAGCACGCCAACGCAGTGAGCCGCCCGACTCACAGGACTCGCAATCACAAAGAAGAAGTTACGTTTCGCGCCTACCGCCTGGACGGAACTACGGTCGACGGGCGCGCCGATAACGTCATTGCGGGGGATATCGAGCGTTATGAGACGACTTTCGGCGACTTTCACAGCATCAGCATTCACTTCCCGGACAAGATCGTACAGAACGACTTCCCGCCCGAGCCCGCGGAGACTTTGGAGTTGGAAAAACTGACGCCACTGCTCATCGGGAGCTTCGACAAGTCGGATATCATTCATTCCATCACGCCAGCCACTCTAAATGGGCGCCCCGCCAAATGCGTTCAGTTCGAGACCGTGAATGGAAAAACGCGGCAACCAGCGAACGAAATCTGCTTCGACGATGAACTCGGCGCGCTCGTTCGCTGGAACGTTGCAGAGGATCTCATCGAAGACACCGACTACGTCTCTTTCGAAGGGGTTCTAATGCCTCGAACGATTCGGCATTACATCAACGGTAAGCTGCGCATGGAAGTGAAACAGGAGTTCAGCGTGATCGAAGATCCGATCGATTGGGCTGCGCTTACACCGCCGGACGCGCACCCATTGAGGACTTGCCATGACTACAAGCCGCCGGCTATTCAATCCGCGCCGCAGCCGTCAGATGCGGGCCCCGGGCCTTGGTACGACGTCCAGGTTCATGGGGGAATCGGCCCGGATGGGCGGGTGCAGCAGGCGACCGTGCTTCCCGCCGGAAGACCCGACTTGGAGAAGCGAGCTATTGAGATTGTTTCCTCGTGGGTCTTTTCCGCGCCGTTATGCAATGGAAAGCCGACGATTATTGGCACCGATCTGGTCGTGCACTTCGCGCCGCGTTAGGCAGGAACGGTAGCCTTCTCTTGCAGGAAAAAATGGTGCGCCGCGTAGGAATCGAACCTACAACCTATGGATTAAGAGTCCATTGCTCTACCAATTGAGCTAGCGGCGCGCAGAGGATCAAAGAATTTTACACGGGACGCGCAATTTTGTCGAACAGACTTGGCGCAGGTGGTGGGCCAATTTCCGATAACGGCGTTGGCCAGGATTTGGCGATTGATTCATCGCCACCGTTTTGCGGGGTTATCGACCACCCACATTTCCTCTTGATGCCGGTAGACGTGGCGGTATTATTCAGAGAGCTTTTGGAGATACCGAGGTTCCTGCCAGTGAACGAAAAACAACATCGGTCCTTTCAGATCTTATTCAAGCGCATCGTGGAGTTGACGCTCATCTCCGGAGCCGCATTGCTGATCGCGCCGCTTGGGCACACGTGGCAGCACGGCCAGCAGCAAGGCAGCATGTCCGGAATGGACATGCGCGACAACGACGACATGAGCAGCATGGGCCCGAGCATGGCAGCCATGGCGGGCCACATGTATGTAACGCCGCTTCGGCCAAAGCAGCCCGGCGATGAGGAGAAAGCAAAGGCCATCGTGGCGCAAGCGAAGGCAACTATGGAACGCTACAAGGATTACCGCAAGGCTTTGCTCGACGGATATGTCATCGCGAATCCGAAACTCAAGCAGCCCCAATATCATTTCATGAACAAAGCTAATGCCCGGGAAGCTGACCTCCACTTCGACCCGAGCAAGCCAACCGCTCTGCTCTACCGCCGAACTCCGATGCTGGAATACAAGCTGGAGGGTGTGATGTACACCGCCAACCCCGACGCAACAGAAGATGAGCTGAACCAAGGCATCCCGCTCAGCATCGCGCGCTGGCATAGGCACATCAACTTCTGCGAGGCCCCGGAAGACCGCATAAAGGACTACCAAGCCGCCCATCCCAAGTTCGGCATGTTCGGCTCCATAAACACGCAAGAGGCCTGCACAGCCGAACGGGGGATCTTCCACGCCTATGTGTTCACCTGGATGCTCCACATTTTTCCTTACGAACCCGACTTCAAAGAGGTTTTCTCCTTAAACGACGACGTGCCCCACGTGCATTGATCCACGCGAATTCCGATCGGAAATGAAGACAGCAAGCCTCTGCCGAATGTAAATCCCGCAGTCGTGAACTGCCAGTCCCCAAGCGCGTCAGATTGCGGTGACGGATGCGAAATCTTCGGACCGACGCGTATGCGAGTCTACTTGGCGCGGAGTTGGGCGGCTAGATCGCGGGCGACTTGGCGAGCGCGCGGGAGGTCGGCGGGATCGAAGGAGATGGCGGAGACGCGTGGATGGCCTCCGCCGCCGAATTTTTCGGCGAGCGAGGCGAGATTTTTATCGGCAGTGGCTTGATTCCAGGGGTTGGTGCCGAGCGAAACTTTGGCGCGGACTGCGGAAGAACTGACGCTAACCGAGTAGACGCACTCGGGATGCAGGAGATACGGGATGAACTTGTTGTAGCCCTCGAGATCGAGATCGCTGACATCGAAGAAAATCACCCCGTCGATGGCTTCAGCACGCTGGCGAAGAATCTCGATGGATTTGCGGTGGCGTTCGAGCAAAGGCCCCAGGTGTTTGGCGACGAGGGGAAGCTTCACCATTTCGGCGAGGGGACGATAGGCGAGCTCCGGAATGATGCGCGCGGGCAAGCCGTCCTCGGGAGCCGCTTCGATAACAAGGCCGAGCTGAGTAGCGGGTTCGGTGAGCTCGACCGCAGATTCCGGCGTGGGATATTGCGCGCCATCGATGATGTCGCCCCAGTGAATCAGTTCTTCGAGCGGCTTTATGTCGAAGCCGAATTTTTCTTTGGCCACCGTCGCGATAAGTTTTGTGCAGGACTTATAGTCCGGTTCGTAAAACATGTGCGGGCCGGGATGATTGCGGAATTGCTCGGCGTCCGCGGGCGTGAGGAACGCGCTTTGATGGTGGTCGAACCACCAAGTGACTTTGGGTGAGTTCGAATATTTGAAATCGACGATGGCGTTTTCGTCTCCATCGAAAAGGCCGGGAGTCCACGGCTGCGAAGCACGATGGGTCATGCCGGTGAAACCAAATTCCGCGGCGGGATCGAATTTTTCCTTGTAAAAGCGATAGAAGAGAGCGGCGGAGGCGGTCCCATCAAAGCAGCGGTCGTGGAAGCACAGCCGGACGCGGGTCATGTGTAAGCGATGGCGCCTTTCGATTTTTTCTGCCTTAGCAAGCAGAAACAAAGCCTTTTAGGTTGGCGGGACCTGAAAAAGAAGTCAAGCGGAAAGCGTGGATGAGAAGCACCAAAAAAAGCGAGCCGCCCTGTATAGCCGGACGGCTCTCCTCAGACGTAAGGTTTCGCAAACTCCTACTTGTTGACCATCTTTTCTACAATGTCTCCGATGATCGGTAGCTTGAATTTCTCGTGTGAGTAAGCTTTGTACATCAGGAATATCCAAACCGCAAAGACAGCCAGCCCGAAAATAGGGAAGATGGCCACTCCAAGGAGGCCGATGATTGGAACATGGAGGAGGATAAGCCAGACAATCCACAGCGCAAACCAAATTGGGACGATGCATATGTTGAAAGCGATGGATTGGGCGCCATGAAATTTTACGAAAGGACGCTTGTCGATGAGCAAAAAGATGAGGCCGGAGACCCATCCAAAAACATAGCAAAGCAATCCGGCGACGTTTTCATCAATTCCTGCGGTGGGGGAATCCGTAGCGGCAGCAGGAGCGGCTACCGCCGAGCTCTGCGCAGCGCCTTGCGAGGTGCCCTGCGGGGCCCCGCACTTGGGACAAAACGATGCATCGCCCGCATCCTGACCACACGCTCTGCAAAATGCCATGAAGGCACCTCCTGGAGGGCTCAACTGAGCGCGGAGGGTAGCAAAAGCAGGTTTCTAGAGCAATGGCTTTTGTCAACGCAGTGGGAACTAAATAATGGATGCCGAGGAGGAAGCCGCCTGTCCTTACTTCTCGCCTTTTTCAGCTTTTTCCGCCGCGGGGGCAATCGCGGGGATGTTGGCTTTCTGGATCGCGGCATTAAGCGCGGCGAGATCCTTGGACTCGATCTCGTGCCAAGCGGCCAACTGCGCTTCCAGGCGCGAATTGAGTTCGTCGAAGACCGTGTAGGATGCGGCGGTCGGCGCGGAGTCCGCGCTTTCCACCGTCCCCTGCAGAGCTACGAGCTGATCGACCACCTGAATCGGGAAATTCAGCGGGTCTTCTCCGCTCTTGGACTTTGGCTGGATGATTTTTTCTTCGACGGCGTTCATTTTCTTGATAAGCGCGTCCGCAGATTCAAGGATAGGCTTTGCGCTCGGGTCCGCGGCAAGCCGCTTCTTCAGGGCCTCGAGTTGGCTGCGGACGCTGCGAATTTGATTCACGGCTTCATTGCCAGCCGTGACTCGGTCGCGGATGCGCAATGCGAACTCTTGCTGTTTCTCCAGGTCAGCTTGCGATGCGGAAACGCGCGGGTCTTTCGTGATTTCGAGGCTGGCCGTGGAGGTTTTTCCAGCAACGGTGAATTTGATCTGGTAAGTGCCCGGGGCCACGAGGGGACCTTCGGGACGGCCTCCCCAGCCCACAGCGCCAGGAACAAGCGTGGGGGCATCGTACTGTAAATCCCACACGAAGCGGTTCAAGCCGACTTCGACAGGAAGTTCTTGTCCGGGCCGGCTGATGCCGAACTCCTCTTCGTCGGGAGAAGCGCCGGTGGTGGATTTTTTGCTCGAATATTTGCGAACAAGTTTGCCCTGCGCGTCGAAAATTTCCATTGTGATTTGGTCTTTGGGTGCGGTTTTCAAAGAGTAGTCGATCACCGCACCGGCAGGCGGGTTCGCGCCGACGGGCACACCGACCGGCAGTGTGAAGCCCGGCCCACGAAAGCGGACGACGGTAGCCGGCTGATAAAGATGGGCTTCGTCCGTTGCGGGGGCTGCAGTCATTTGGCGAATGGATGCGATGTCATCGAGCACCCAAAAGGCGCGGCCGTGGGTGGCCACAATCAGGTCGTTGTCTTTTATGATGAGGTCGTGAATGGGCGTGGTGGGCAGATTGAGTTTCAGAGATTGCCAGTGTGAACCATCGTCGAAAGAAATGTAGACGCCATTCTCCGTGCCAGCATAGAGCAGGCCCTTGCGTTTTGGATCTTCGCGGACAGAGTGCGCGTAACTATTATCGGGCAAACCCGATGTGATCTTCGTCCACGTCTTGCCATAATCGGCCGTTTTGAAAAGATAGGGACGGAAGTCATCGAGTTTGTGGCGATCGATGGCGACGTACGCGGTGCCCGCGGAGTGCGGCGAGGGTTCAATGATGCTGACGAGACTCCACTCGCCGAATTCTTTGGACGTCACGTCGGCCCAGTTGTTGCCGCCGTCGCGCGTGACGTGCACAAGCCCGTCGTCGCTGCCAGCCCAAATAAGGCCTTTCTCGACAGGCGATTCAGCGATGGCAAAAATGGTGCCGTAATACTCGACGCTGGTATTGTCTTGCGTGAGTGGGCCGCCGCTGGATTGCTCCTTGGTCTTGTCGTTACGCGTCAAGTCTTTGCTGATTGCCGTCCAAGTCATTCCACCGTCGCTGGTCTTAAACACCGCTTCCCCACCGTGATAAATGACCTTGGGGTCATTCGGAGAGCTTGCAATCGGAGCGGTCCACTGGAAACGGTGTTTCAAGTCGGCGTCGCCAGCGCCCATCGGATTGAGCGGCCAGGAAGAGATGTCCTGAACCTGATGAGTTTTCTTGTCGAAGCGCGTGATCAACCCATCGTAAGAACCGGCATAAACAACGTCAGGATTTGTGGGATCGGGAACGACAAAGCCTGCTTCGCCGCCGCCGACCTCATACCAGTCCGGGCGGTCGATGACACCATCATCGCTGCGGCTGGCAATCGCCACCGTGGAATTGTCCTGTTGCGCGCCATATATGCGATACGGAAACGCGTTGTCTGTAGCCACGTGATAGAACTGCGCGGTGGGCTGATTCCCCTGAGTGGTCCAGGTCTTGCCGTTGTCGTGAGAAACGGTGGCGCCGCCGTCGTTGGCGTTGATCAGCCAGTCCGGATGAGTGGGATCGATCCACAGGCCGTGGTTGTCGCCGTGAGGCGAGCGAACGAAATTGTAAGTGTGGCCGCCGTCGGTGGAGCGGTAGACGGCGGTGTTCAGCACATAAACGGTGTCTACATTTTTGGGATCGGCGAAAATGTGATGGAAATACCAGGCGCGCTGCGTGAAGCGATGATCGGGATTCAAACGCTGCCAGGAATCGCCCGCGTCGTCGCTGCGATAGATGCCGCCTTTTTCCGCTTCGATGATGGCGTAGACGCGATTGCCATCGGCGCCGGACACGGCCACGCCGATGCGGCCGAGGACGCCGGAAGGAAGGCCGTGGCCTTCAAGACGCTTCCAAGTTGCGCCATCGTCGCTGGATTTATAAAGTCCGCTGCCAGGGCCGCCACTGACGGCAGTCCAAGGATAGCGTTGCGCTTCATAAAGTGCCGCGAACAAAATATGGGGATTTGAAGGATCGAACGTAAGGTCGATGGCTCCGGTCTTGTTGTCCTTGAAGAGAACTTTTTGCCAGGTCTTGCCGCCATCGGCTGAACGGAAGACGCCGCGCGTTTCGTTGGGCCCGTACGCATGGCCCATCGCGGCGACGAAAAGGATGTCCGGATTTGCGGGATGGACGATAACCTTGGAAATATGCCGCGTGTCTTCGAGGCCGATGTGCGTCCACGTCTTGCCGCCATCCACGGACTTATACATGCCGTCGCCGTAGGAAATATTTCCGCGCCAGCAGGATTCGCCAGTCCCGACGTAAACCACATTCGGGTCTGAGGGAGCCACGGCAATCGCGCCGACCGACATGATCCCAGTCTTGTCCGTCATCGGCGTCCATGTCATGCCGCCATTGCTCGTCTTCCAAACACCGCCGGCCACAGCGCCGAAGTAATAAGTTTGCGGATCACCCGCGACGCCGGTTACGGCAAGGGCGCGTCCGCCTCGGAACGGACCGACCTGGCGCCAGTTCATTCCCTTCAGCGCATTCTCATCGAGAGTTTGCGCATGCAATGACGTGCCTATGAATCCAAGCAAAAGCATCGCCAGCAGAAAGGAAAAAATATTCCTCGATCGTTTCAGACTACTCATCGTCGTCTCCCCCAGAGAAACAAATGTTGCACCAGTACTACGGCGGATAGTAATGCGCGGAGCAGAATGGTACATCCTGTGTCGTAATCCGCACCAGAAACTATGTATGGATTGTGCTTGCCCAGTTCTTGACGCGCGACAGAGCACTTTTGGGTACAATCCCCGCGTGACAAACTCCGCAACACCGCGCCTGTCTGTTCTAAGTCCAACCCCGGCAGCCGCGCCAGACAGCCCTCGCCGAATATTTAGCCTCGATTGGCTTCGTCACGCCACTCGGCCGGAGCGGAGTTCGCTGATCGCTGGCGGACTCGGCTGGATGCTCGACGCCATGGATGTGATGCTTTATTCGCTGGTCCTCGCGTTCCTGATCCGCGAATTCGCGATGGATACGCGCACCGCGGGCCTGCTGAACTCGCTGACGCTGGTGGCTTCCGGTATTGGCGGATTGCTTTTCGGAATTCTTGCAGATCGCATCGGGCGCATCCGCTCGCTGATGGCGGCTATCCTCGTGTATGCGCTTGCAAGCGCAGCATGTGGGTTCTCGCACACGATTCCGCAACTGGCCACGTTCCGATTCGTGTTGGGCCTCGGCATGGGCGGCGAATGGACCACCGGCGCAGCGCTGATTGCAGAGACCTGGCGCGCGGAGCATCGCGGGAAAGCGCTGGGATTCATGCAATCGGCGTATGCCATTGGAGAAGCGATTGCCGCGCTCGTCGTAGCTCTTGTTTTGCCGCACTTTGGGTGGCGGCCTGTGTTTTTTGTCGGCGTGTTGCCAGCATTTCTCGTCTTCTGGATTCAGCGCAGAGTCCCGGAACCGGAGTTGTGGAAACAACGCGCGGCGCGCAAAGAAAAGGTGCCTCTGCGCAGGCTTCTGGAGAAAGGCGTTTTGCGCAACGGCATTTTGGCCACGACGATGAACGCCTGCAGCATGTTCGGCTACTGGGGATTGTTCACGTGGATTCCGGCGTATTTGTCCTTGCCGCCGTCGCAGGGAGGACGCGGGCTCAGTCTCGTCAAAACCACCACATTTTTTCTCGTGCTTTGCTTTGGAAAATGGCTTGGTTACGCGCTGTTTGGATTTTTCTCGGACGCGTTTGGACGCCGCAAACCTTACTTCCTCTATCTGATCATCGCGGCAGCCCTGGTACCGATTTACGGAATGTCGCGCAGCCCGTTCTGGCTGCTGGCGCTCGGGCCGCTCGTGGCATTTTTCGGAACGGGCTATTTCTCAGGATACGCAGCGATTGCAAGCGAACTTTTTCCCGGCGAAATTCGCGCCGCGGCCATGGGATTGAGTTACAACGTCGGCCGAGGACTTTCGGCTATAGCGCCCTTTGCGGTGGGAGCGCTGGCGCTGCGATATGGGATCGGACCAGCTTTCTTCCTGCAAGCGGGTGCGTTTTTGATGGCGGCGCTGCTTGCTCTGGCTTTGCCGGAAACTCGCGGACAGACGTTGGATTGATCAGAGGACAGTTTAGGCGACGGCAGAGCGCGAGTTAATGCGGACTCCATCCGCGCTAAGTGTGAAGTTCATCGCGAAATAAGGAGCCTGCGCCAGGATTTTTTGGAACTCATGTTCGTCCGCATAGGCCCGCTTGGGAACGCGCCGCGCCAGAATACTGATATCCAGCGGATCCTTCTGAAACGGATAAGGCTTCAAAGTGACGACGTTGTTCTCCCCGGGCTGTAAATCCCAATCCGCTTCACTGCCATTGCCGTTCACAGGGACGGTATCGATCGTATAGCCATCCAGCGGCGCCAGACAGAAATAAAGCGAAAGACGATCGAGCGCTTCCAGGCGCTGAAGATTCGCTTGTAGCGAGTGGTCGTCCGAGTAGGCCTTCAGGAGCGGATCCGCACGAAGATCGACCTTGAGGCGCAACTGCTGAAGTCTCAGCCGCTGCAGAAAGTCTGTGACGAGGTGCGATTCGTTGGACCTGACGTACTTGGCTGAGAAGCCCGGCATCGTAGCGCGGGTCCGGTCGTAGAGACCGGCACAGTGCATGCTGACGAGAAGTCCGGCGTAATGGTCAACTCTAACGACGCGTTCAATTCCCCGCTGATAGAGCGCGATGTGCTCCTCGGTAGGAATGGACATGAAGTTGTACGGCGTGAAATTCTTGGGATCGATTTGGGGCAGGAGCTCCCATTCGTTCCAGCCGTTGTCATGCTCCGTCGCCGCCAAACAGAACGATTCAAAGGGCTCGGGCCGGCTGAAGACTTTATTGCCTAGCGCGCGCGCAAAAAAACCCGACAACATGGCATGGTCGGTCTGCCGGATCAGAATGAACTGATCGCCCTGCTCTTGAATGATCATGACGCTGCCCTCTTTCGCAGCAAGGCCTTGCGATGGCGCCAGCTTGGGCGAGGCGCCAGTTTTCGGCCGCGGGAGTGGCCAAACGGGACACTAGATACAAAGCTATTATGCTCCTGAGACGGAGGACAATCCAGAGTCATCGTAGATGTGGCGGGACGGGGCAGATTCCCGGTATATTGGTGGAACCACTGCGGGAGTGGCGGAACTGGCAGACGCGCAAGACTTAGGATTCGACGCGCTCCGCTTACTCACTCTTACTCACCGATACTCAACGAAACACAAGGCTTATCAGGCGCGCGTGATGAGAAAGACTCAGACTTGCTCAACGTTGCTCATTCTTTCTCATCGAGAAGCTATAGATAAGCTAGAGACTAGACGAACGCGGGCAGCCCTATCATGGGACGAACTTTTTCAGGAACGAAACGACTCTCTCAACCCTGCAAATCAATAACAACTTTCGCCCCGGGAAATAGTGTGTGATGACGCCCGCCAGTGCAGGGTCTGGTCTCCAGATAACCTGAGGCTTTTTTCGTGTTACTTGGTACCAGGCACCGGCACCGCTAAATCCGTGAGGTTTTCTTCCATCTTTATCCGGTAAGAATTCCATCAGTAAGTTCTTTCGCCTGTCATAGCCCGGTGGTCGGTTCTTTCTAACCCGTACGATGTTGCCCCAGAGGCTGTAGGGAGTTAATGCTCCAGCAACTCTGTTCAATTGAACGAAAGCATCCGCCGGAAGGCCAATCGCGCACAACGTGGCCTTTATGGGATGAATGAGTTTGCTGTTCTCGTCCAATTCGTAAAAGCGAATCTTTTTGTCGAGTTCTACTGGGTCAACTTCCAATGCGGCCAGGTCGTCGTTCTTGCTGCAAAGCCGAGCGATAATGCGAATGGGCACAGCGAGTTTTAGTTGATCTGGCCTTATCAGTAAATGTGTTTCATACCACGGGTCTCGATCTAATGTACCTTCTGGGCGAAAACCGAATTCAAGTTCTGCATCCGAATATCCATCAATCACATGCCCGGCAGTGAGGAGGAATGATCGCCCTTTCCATCGAATCGCGGTTGCCGCGCCCACTTCAAGTTTTCTTTGTGATCTCGCCACAACTCCAGCAGCGCGCCAGAAAATTGCTTCCTCAATCCCCTCTCCAGCATTCTTTTTCAACGCGAATGACGGCGCACCGCGCTTGTTTTTTCCGCTCGAATGACTCTTTGGCATTGAAGCCCTCCGTTGGGGCCATGTTCCAAAACGTCTCGAAACGCCTCGCCTCTTGGGTAGTAAAATACGGAGCACACCATCGAAGCGGGGCGCCATTCGGTTCAAGGCCGAACGACGCCCCTAACCCACACAGCGGAGGTAACCCGCTATGCACGCTCCTCGCAGTCTAATCCAAGTCTCAAACTCACCCGCTTGAAAGTTGTTATGTTGAAATTTGCCACGCACCCCGCCTGATTTTTCGTTGTCGAACACGTACTTAGACGAGAGTATAATCTCCCCCTCAATCCATCCAAGGAGGGACCATGCTGCTTCTGAAAGGGTTCCTGCTCGCCATCGCGCTCTTTGTCATTGTGGTTCTGATCAAGCCGCAGTGGGTGCTTCAGTGGGTGCTTCCAGCGGGTATCGGGATAGACCTTCCCCTTCAAACTCGGACAGTCATTATGCTATCGAACATAGGGTACTGGCTCGTTATGGCGCTCTTCGTGACTGTGGCCGTGGTCTTAATGGCGAGCCTCATAAAAGACGTACGCAAATTGAAGGCCAAAGCGGAAGCATCCGCAACCTCAGCAACGTTGGAGGGTCGTCATGACAAATGATGAGTTGCTCGCAAGAGCAGAAAAAGCAGAGAAGGAGCTCGCCGAGTGTAGAGCCAAGATGGAGAAACTCGTCGGCCACCTTATCCAGCAACAAGAGGAATCCGTGCGGATAATGAAAGTAATGCTTGGGAAGAATCAGAAGCTTGAAACCCAGATGGTCCGAATCGCGGAGGCAACGATGCTGCCGCCCCATTTGTTCGAAGTGCAAGAGGACTTTTAGTGCAAAGGGGGAAACACCATGAGCGAGGAGAAAACAGAACGGGGGATAGAGATATTGAAGAAGATGCGTGCTGGCGAGTGCCCGGAGTGGGACCGTGAGTTGAATGCCAGTCTTGAGAAATTTGAAAAAGAAGGGGAGCCATTGGTTTCGCTCATGGCCCTGGAGACAAAAGCAAATGCTCTAGCGGGACCCCCGCCTGCGCATGCTCATGAATCCGGCGAGGAACGGAAACAATGCCCTGAATGCCAAGAATGGAATAAGGCTTTCGCTGCAGCCTATGAAAAGCTGAGTAGCAATTCGCCATCGCCTGAAGAACTGAAAGTGGAAGTAGCTCCTTTCTCTGAATGGTTTACACGAGCGAAAGCGGTGATGCTCCCAGGAGTGGAGGCCTTAAAAAACGCTCTAGAAAGCGGCGACCTGCCGCAACCTCCAGAGCACATGCTCATGGGCACGCACAAATCGCAGAAAGAAATGTTAGCGTGCGACATCTGCAACGGTTGGCTAAGACGCCGCGACGCGATCGTGAAGGAGGCTCTCCCGCCGCCCCATAACTTGCGCGGTACTTAGTTGTGTTATAGCCTCGCGCAATTCGAGGCAACCAGCACATGGCTGACTTTCCCGGTTCTGAAGTTACAAATGCCATTTCCAAAGTCATTTCGAGTGTGATTCCTCCGCAAACGCACGTTTATCTAGTCGCTCTAGTGCCGGGTGTTTTCTTTGAGTTATCCATCCTCTTGGCGAACCCGTCGGTATTTTGCGAACTAGTCGCAAGGGCTCAGGACGCTTCAGGGTTGGGAAAATATGCAATTGGGGGTATCGCACTGTTCTTTGCATTCATCATCGGTAACGCCTTTATCCTGGCAGTTACGCTGATTCAGCGCATATTCGGCCATGTCTACCGATTGCTGGTCGTGGTCTGGGAGGAACTTTGCATATGGCCTCTCTTTCCGGTCATGACCTGGCTGGGCAGGAAACCGTGGTTCGGCAGACGGCGGCGGCTCCGGGATTTCGGCGAACGTGTCCAACTTACGGTTTCGCAGACTCCAATTGACGAAGGCGCTCGAAAGCTATGGTCCTTACTCGCGGGGCGACTCCTTAGGGAGAAATACGCAATCGAACCAAAGCTTCTAGATCAGGAGGAATGGGATGCACTCTACTGGACACTCGGGACCCTGCGCATTGAGGATATACGAGGGGCTATGACGATGATTGTTTCCGAAGCGACGGGATGGTGCGGCATTGCGGCGATACGGTTCGCACCGACGCTCAGGAATCGATATTACGTCGCACTCTGCACACTCATGATCGTGGCTGGTCTGGTGCATGATTGGTACGTGGCTGAAGGGCTGAACAATCGGACGTTTATAGGCTTCCTAAAAACCCGTTCGCTCCTGAGAGAATTTCCAAAGCTGGCAGGGCGGGGTCAGGAGAGTCAATTAACCAATCAGCTAGACGACCCTCACAAACGGTGAGTAGGGAACGGCCTAGGAGGCTTCACTCCCGCTAGACTCAAATTCCTACCCGATACGATGAACAGTCAAGACGTTGCTTGTGATTGTGTTTAATGTGTTTTGTACAGCCCACTGAACCTGCATTTGCAGTGTGTGCGAGGTGGTCGTGCTGACCGTCACCGATTAAGCCGGGGAAGCTACTCCGGTCGTGCTCGTGAAGACTCCGCCCCCTCTTGGGCTGCTCTGCCACAAGACGATTGCGCCAGTCACAGTTCCGCTCGAACCTGTCGCCGTGCAGGTGAACCAACCCCGCAAACCCCAGGGCTGAGTGTTTGCCGTCGCTAACGTTGGCGAGAATGTAGCAATCGCCTCGCCGTCGAGATAAACGCCAAGCGTGATTCCTGCGGATGCTTCGAGCGACTTGCCGAGAGTGACGGAAGTGTGCAGACCTCTGTTGAGCCCATCTTAGGAGGCGTGTAGACGCCATCTGCTTCTTTGACAAGCACGCCGGTCACGCCGCCATTGCCGCCTGCGGCTAGGTTCACAGCCGCGTAAGCTAAAGCGGATATCGCGCCACGGAGCCTCTGCCCGTGTAATACTCCGACCGTGGAGGACCGCCAGAAATGGGAGACCACGAAGACGAAGATTACGAGGACTACGAACAGACTGATCGAGAAGACCTGGAGTCGAGAGTCTCTGACCTAGAAGATGCAGTCGAAAAAAACGGCTCCGGTTCCGGGGTTGCCTCTGCATCCGGAGGTGGCTGTGGTGCGGCATTCTATAGTCTCGGGGCGACTCTGTCCGTCGTAATATCTTGGGAAGCGAACCACGCCGTACTGTGGGCCGTTTTGCATGGCTTCCTTTCTTGGTTTTATGTGATCTATGCCGTAGTCGCGCATTCGGATAAGGTGAAACTGCTTTGAAGCGGAGCGCCGCGCGGTTCAAGGCCGCACGGTGCCCCTAACCCGCACAGCGGAGGTAACCCGCTGCGGAAGCTCACCGTAGTCTATCGGAATAATCGAAAGAACCTCTGAATAAGGTTTAAAGCGACAGCCGGGACCGGTTCGTATGGATTTGCTAAACCAGCTTGAACATCCTCTTCAGCCGGTCTGCCGAAAAACGCTCCAATCTTCACGCGAAACTTGTTTCGGTTTAGATCGTCGAGTTGATGCAATTTTTTACGAAGAGCCAGTTCGTAGTCAGGCCAGCCCAAACTCGTGAGCAAACCAAAATCAGCTAGGTATTGCCCTTGGAGACCATCAATCTCTCCGAAGTAGAAGAATTGAAAATGCGGATTCTCACTTCCCCATGGGTCGATGTTGCTAGCAAGCGCTTCGACATTTCTGTATCGAGCGGGCTCAAATAGAATCAGCCTACATAGAGAAAAACTGCCCTTCGGGTGCTTCCTATCCAAGTCGCAGCACTGACTGATAACCGCCGCATGACCAACCACCCCGTGGCAAATTGATTGGCTGTACTGTTTTCTTGAACCGACTGGGGTTTCGACGTATGGGTCAACGATTATCTGGGTGTCCGTTCCAGAGTTGTACGTCGCGAGGTACCTAAGCAGGTTCGGTCGCGAAAGCGGAAAAAACACGTTGGCGATAATATCGCCTTGGCGCAGGCTCGGTGGGTCGTCGTGCTGCGGAGCAAACATTCAATTAGAAGCGTTCAGTCCGCGTATGAACTCCAGGTTTAGCGCGATTCATCCTGGCTCGATCGGCGGCAGTCAAGTTAACCGCCTTTCCAGGCTCCACGATTTCTTGCTCTATTCTAGTCAGGCATGATGGGTCGTAGGCTGTTATCCTTATGCCCTCAGAGGCCTTAAGCCAATCTTTCGTGGTGGCAACAACATTTTCATATATCTTCATTTCGTCACCTCTCCGCTTAGCATTTTCTGCTGGATATATTTGAATCCCTCTGTTCGGGTTATGGTTGCCACATCAACGGCGCCACCCACTCCCCGAATGTCTATAGTCCATTTCTGGAGTGTGATCGTCGCTCGAACCAAGAATATAGACAAATCGACACAATCTTGAAGCGGTAAAAATTGCCAAGGTATCCTAGCAGAAAGTTTTGTCCTCAATTCGATATCGAGCGGGTCTACTTGCCCTGCCGCTACTTGAATCGGAATGTGCAAGAAATCTCTGGCCACTTGCGGTGCCATCAGATCGAAACCGTTAATGAGACGGCTCACAATTTGATGTTGACCACCCCAAGTTGCGCCGAATTGACCGGCAGGAAGCGTTTCATGAGGTACAGGCCTTGACGGAATGTAAATCTCAAAGACTCTTCCGTATGCTGCGTCCTCATCGTACCCGCCAATCAGGAAGATCATGTCCTGACCCGGAGGTGCAGGGTTTGGCATTTGAGCATCAGTCCAGCGGGCCATAAAGAATTCGCTGAGGCGTTGGGCAAAATCTTGCACCGACAACCGTTGCGTGTTGCCTAGCGACTTTTCAAACTCGGGAATGAAGCTGTGGGCCGTTCTAGGTTCCTGCTGGCCAATTGCACCGGCACCATAGGTTATAGCACCGACATAGTCTTGACCTTTGACCTTTAGAAGCTTCGTCGCGTTATCGAAGGTAGCTGGCAAAAGTATTGGCGTCCCGGCGGCGATCTGGACCTGAGCGTTCAGGGTTACCCTGCTATCAGCGGCAAGCACAATACCTTCGGGCCCTTTAAATGCGATTCCAAGTGACATAGTCGGTCGGGTGCAAATAATGCCAGTCAAGAGATAGTGTTGTCTATAGGGCTTACGTTTCATTTTGTAATATTGTTTCCACTTGTTAAGTCTTTTGTTTTGTTAACGTTAAAAGGCATGCCAAAGGTCTAACAGCCGCGGAGCCCATCAGAGAACCCTAGAATGCTCCAGTGCGGAACCACCAAGTCTGTTTGGCTATTTTCTCCAGCCAGCTCCACAACTCACAGCAATTCCCCGTAGCAATTCCTCGCAGCAACGCCGCCTCACGCTTGCGCCGAAGAGGGACCATAACGCCGCTCGCAGCGCCTACCCCTGCGCCCGTAGATGTCCACGGCGGAGTTACTGGCGGCGGAGCGGGAGCCGCTGCCGGTTGCCGCCCGAGCGCTTGGAGCGCGCGCATAATCATATTGTCTGTTAGGCCGCGCGTTTTAAGGTACTTCGCCGCCGCGAGGCTCGGCGGCTGTGACCATGGCGCTAAGTTCTCGATCATGTTTTCCTCCCCTCAGTTGCGAAACGTTTTGTTTTCGCCGCGCTCGCTCATCGATTCAATGACTAACTCCGCGAGCTTGCTATCAAGGGTCTCGCCGAGTAGCTCGCGGGCTATGTGGAACACCAAGTTAGCCACGCGTCGCGCTTGCTCGTCGGTCATTTCCGCTTCGATTCGGTTCAACTCCTCTCGGCATTGCTCCAATAAGTTCATCTGCTTTGCTCCAACTCGCGCACGTGCCTGAAACCTAGTTTTACGACAATTTCGTGCTCAGCCCAATAACAGCACAGACTAACTTTTGCGGCTCGAATTCTGCTTTCGGCTCTCGCCTAAAAAGCGATCTCGTCGAGAATCAAAAAGCACTCTTCCAAAACGTTTCGCTCAGGCGTGCTCAAACATTGACTCCTCTCCTGTGCATTTGCGAGCGTCATTCATACGTTCGGCGAGACCGTCCAAGTCCAACTCCACTAGTCCCGGGTGCGCCTTGTAGCGCGCCTGTAGTGCGCGCGAGATACGCGCGAGCTTTGACTCGTTTTTCCGCAGCGCCAGCTCCTCAAGGAGCGAAAACACTTCCGGCATCGCATCATGATTTAACACGCGCGACACTCTCCTCGATCTGCGCTATGAGTTCTTTGCTTCCACCAGTTAAGGTTTCTCCGATCAGCGCGCTCAGCCGCGCGGCCAGCTCCTCGTCCGACAGCGCAGCGAGTTCATTCTTCATTGTCATCTCGACGCGCTGACTGTTCTCCTTCAAATCGGGCAGGTATTTCGCAAGAACCGCCGCCGCCGCCACGCGTTCGCCTGGCCGGGCGAGCTTGATCTTGCTCACGATTCCGGCTGCTTTGCCGGGGATGTGTTCGGTCTCGAAACCGGCAAGGCCGAGTTGCGTTTGATAATCCAAGTCCTTGATTTCCTTGAGTGAGCCGTCAGCGTTGTAGAAGTTCCGCGCGTCGAAAGTCGCTAACGCATGTAACATTTCCAAGATTTGGCTGCCCTTGATCTCCAGCCGCGAGGCGCGTTCGGATAGCAGCGTGTCAATCATCTCGCTTACTTCGGGCATGGCCAGCAATTCGGACGCGCGGACTTCCGCGCCTTTTACACTGTAGCCCGCAGCTATTGCCGCGCGCCTGCCGTTCAGGTCAACGACATACTCCCTGGCAAAAATCTCGTACCGTTTTTTTGTTTTTTCGTCGGCCATTTGTCTCTACCGCCCCCGTTAGTCGAACTTGGAGTTGTCGAAGCTCATCGCCGGGCAGTTTGACTGTCTGCTTGACGCGCTCGAAGCCCAACTGCATGATCGCGCCCCACAATTTGAACTGTGAAGCGTCCGTAAAGGTTCGCTCTTCGTTTTCGATGAAACTTACCAACTGTTGAGAAACCCCAGCCGCATGAGCCAGCTCGACTTGACCGATGCCGAGAGATTCTCGCCACTTGACCAGATGCTTTGCGTCACCCCACGGCATGCTTAGTTCTTTGTTCACGACGCGAGTCCTTTCTCACTCAACTCTAAAGCGTTACGTTTCGAGCATGCTATAATAAAAATTTGTTACTTAATGTATATAGTATGTATATATCAACAGAATAATTATCGACAGCAAGCGCTGTGTGTAGTAGAGTGTAGTAGGCTGCCGGAAACGAAGCATCCTCGTCGTTTGAGGTTTTCCAGCTGGCGAGATGGAATCCCTGCGCTCTGGATTGAAGGGCACACGCTCCAACAAGCAGGAAGCCGTCAATGAGCAGGAACTGAATCTCGCAGTAGTTGGCCAGTACCGGACAAGACGCTAGAACCTTAAAGCCTAGCTCCGGCGCAGACCAGAAAGCATTTTCGTCTGGTCGATCTTTGCGCTTGGAGTTTGGCCGTGAAACGCTACTACCCTCCAGTACCAGATAACCATTCCGAAGAAGCGTGCAAACGTTATTGCCGTGCGTGCTCCGCGCCAGCGGGTCACTACTGCATCAGTTGGCGCACCGGCAGGCGGTCCCTTTTCCCGCATCGCAGTCGCAAACATTCTCCTAAGAAAATAGAACAACACGTGGAGCGCCCACCATTACCGGACTTGTCCGCTTGGTGGCGCTCCGTTTCTATT
Organism: uncultured Acidobacteriota bacterium; assembly: GCA_963833345.1. Taxonomy (GTDB): domain Bacteria; phylum Acidobacteriota; class Terriglobia; order Acidiferrales; family UBA7541; genus Acidiferrum. The sequence goes on from CAWHXI010000002.1 coordinate 2,295,862, forward strand.
TACGAGGGTCAGCATGCGAAGGCGCGCCCGGCGGGGTTGACCGTATGAGCGCCGAGCCAGTTTTGCGATTCGAAGCACGCAGGAGCACGACTATCGCGGAGAAAGACGGTACGTACGTCAGGCTGACTCCACAGGGCCAGCGGCTCGTAAAGCGCCTCGCGTCGCAGACTCCGAGAGAACAAGAGCGGACAATGCGGCAGATCGCGGAGCGCGTCCGGCAAGCGGAGAGAGAAGAAGCCGAACAGCGCAAGCGCATTATCCTCGACGTGCTGCGGAAAGAAGGCGAGCAAGACGCTGACGGGCGATTCGTGTTGCTCGAAAAAATCTGCGCCGTGCTCGACGTTTCAGTAATCGAAGCTGTCTTGCTCCTACATGAAATAAATAGAAACCAGCTAGACGCTTCTGACAATGAAACGTACGTGTATGCCTTTTTCAATCACGGCAGCGGCGAAGTGTGGGTCGAATTGTGGGAACCGGAGCGTGCGCGATGAATCCTTCCATGCTAGATGTCGCGCTGGAATACGCAAGCAAAGGTTATGCCGTTTTTCCATGTTCCGCGAAGATACCGTGCGTTAAAAAGAAGGACGGCGGAAATGGATTCAAGGATGCGACGCGGGACGAAGAACAAATCCGCAAATGGTGGACGAAGTGGCCTAACGCGCAAGTCGCGGTCCCGACCGGTAGGGTTAACAATCTCTTTGTTCTTGACCTCGACAGCCAGCAGGCGCAAGAGCACGCGAAGCAATGGAACTTACCGGAGACGTTCACCGTCGAGACACGGCCCACGCGCAAACAGCTATGGTTTCATCAGCCGCTAGAAATTGAAACGAAAACTAGCGTAGAAGTTCTCGCGCCAAAAATCGACACGAAAGGCGACGGCGGATATGTCATAGCGCCGCCGTCGATTCACCATGAAACGGGACTTCCGTACCGTGTATTGAAGGATATCCCCTACGCTGAAGCTTCTTTGCTGCCAAGTTTCATCCTCAAGCCGGAATCTAACGGTGCGAAAAGCAAGAATGGAAACGGCGCAAGTCCAAAAATCAACGGCGACAAAATTCCTCGTGGCTCTCACGATTCAGAGTTGACGCGCATTGCCGGCAAGTTGCGGCATGACGGGCTAGAGGAAGATGCGATAGCGAACGCGCTCATCGAAGTGTGCGAAAAGCGCTGCGAGGAGTACGGGCGCGACTACAAACAGATGTGCCGGAAGATCGCTCGGAGCGTTTGCCACTATCTCGTGCCAAAAGCGAACGAGAAACCTACCGATGCCGGAAACGCCAATCTGCTTGTCGAAGCAGAACGGGACAATCTGCTTTATTGCTTCGAGATGAAGAAATGGCTCGCGTGGGACGGCAAACGATGGCGCGTTGACGACAGCCAGCAAGCCCGATTGCTGATGGAAAAAACCATGCGGAAGCGCATCGTGCAAGTCGCGGTAACAGGGAAAGCAGAAGACATCGTTTCGGCGAGTAGGTGTCTCGACAGTTTCCGCCTTACGAATGGTTTACGTGAAGCGGAAAAGAAGCTCGGCGTCTCAGCGACGGACCTCGACACGCAGTCATTTTTGCTTACGTTCGAGAATGGCACGCTCGATCTCGAAACAATGCAACTCGGCCCGCATCGCCGCTCTCACAACATCACGAAAAAAGTCCACTACGACTACAACCCTGAATCGAAACTGGAATTGTTTCTCGAACTGCTCAAGCACGCGGTCGGGGAAGCTGCGCTGCCGTACATGCAGAAACTGCTCGGCTACTCGTTGACTGGCGATACTTCGGAAAAAACTTTCATCATTGTATGGGGGAAGAGCGACACAGGGAAAACAACGTTCCTTGAAATTCTTCGCAGATTGCTCGAAGAGTACGCCGTATTGCTGCAAGTCGATACGTTGATGGAAAAACGGGGCGGCGATTCCGCCGTGCAAGAAGACTTGGTTTCGTTGCGCGGCGCTCGGCTCGCCACGACTTCGGAGCTTGACCAGAACAGAAAGCTCTCTATCGCGGCGATTAAGCGAATCGTTCAAGGGCAAGGGAAAATCACAGCATCAGCGAAGTACGAGAAAAAGATCACGTTCTTAGAGACGCACAAGCTCTGGTTCGATACGAACCATCTGCCTGTGATTCCGTCTGATGAGCAAGCGGTATGGAATCGCGTCGCCATCGTCGTGTTCAGCAACCCAGTGCCGAAGAGCGAACAGGACAAAAAGCTCGTTGAGAAAATCTTACGCAATGAAGCTCCCGGCATCCTCGCATGGATGGCTGAGGGTGAACGATTGCGACAGAAAGAAGGGATAGGCGAACCGCCAGAAAGTTTCGCCGCAGAGAAAGAGAAATGGCGAAAGAAAATGGACGTAATCCAGCAGTTCATTGACGAGTGTTGCGAACCGGGTCTACGAGAACGCTCAGACGCTCTCTATAACGCTTACGTCGCGTGGAATGGCGGTCCAGATCACGCAATCAGTCACAAGGTTTTTACGCAACGTATGGCGAGACTCAATCACGGTCTCGACGCAGGAAGGCGGCACTATCTCGGCGTCGTTTTAGTCAATCGGCAGACTGAGGAGGAAAGTTAAGTGTCTTGTTTTCAACAAATGCGCAGTTTGCGCACTTCGTACCAAAGTTTTCTATATATCACGCGCGTAAAAAAGTTTGTGTTTGAACTGCGCAAACTGCGCAAGCGGGAGCCCGTGGCCCTCGCATCGCGCGTAAAGAAGCGTAACAATTTCTCCCCGAGCACCGCGCGCGAAAACTACTCAACAAGTAAACGTTCCGCCGTGCCGTTGGCCTCACAGCCTCTCTCGAACGCGCTACGACGCTCAACCTGGCAACGCCGGCGACCGGAGAGCGACGATCTCACTCCACGCGTTGCAACACTCGTCAAAACGTCAAAACGCGCAAGACTATCTAACTATCGCGTGCGCGCAACTACAAGACATTGCGAGACTTACGGGAGGGCATAGCTTAACTCTAGCTTAGGTTTCGCATGAAAGTTTCGGCTGCTGGGAACGAAGCGTCCTCGTCATTTGAGGCTTTCCGACGGTCAGTACCGGCGACAAAACACTGCTGGTGGCTCCAGCGATAACAGCCTCGTCCGGCGCCATGACTAGGGACCGAAATGCTCTAGTTGATCTCAATGCGTTGGAGCAACAAGATGAGTGCACAACCTAGGATAATCAGCCCGCCCGAGCCGATGACGCCGCTACTCAACATCGCAGAAGTAGCGCGGCTCCTGGCCGTCTCTACTATCACAGTCAGGCGCAAGGTGAGTGCCGGTGAGTTGGCGAGCGTCCGCTTGACGAAAGGCGGGCCGCTGCGCTTCACACAAGCGGATGTCGAGAAATTCATCCAGCAGCATCGGAGCTAGAATAGAGCTTTACAACGCCTAATTAACGTAGGACAATAAATAAATGGTGAAACGAGGACGGCCAACAAAGGCAGCAAAAGACAGGCGGAGAACAGTTCTCCGTTTGCGGCTGACGAGCGAAGAGTACAAGGCTCTTCGAGCGTCGGCGACAAAGGCCGGTCTATCCGTTTCGGCATACGCACGCAAACTAATCTGCGGAGGTAACCCGCAATGGAAAGCATAGAGAAGAAGCCGCGTGGCAAGCGCGGTCAAGGCAGCGTCTATCAGCCGAAGAACTCGCGGTTCTGGTGGATAAAGTTCACCGTGAATGGCCGCGTGATTCAGCAGAGCACAGAGAAAGAATTGCGCCGCGACGCGCTCGACGTGCTCAAAGAAGAGATGCTGAAGCACTCTAGCGGCGAAGCGGTGGCCGTCGCCAAAGTGACGGTCGATAGCCTCTACGAAGTGCTGCTCGCCGACTACAGAATCAATCAAAAGACAGTCGCCTGGGCCGAGCGCGTCTGGGAAGTCCATCTGAAACCGTTCTTCGGCGGGATGCTCGCGAAGAACGTCGGCACTGACACGCTCGCGCGCTACATCGAAGCGCGGCGCAAAGAGAAAGCTGCGAATGGCACGATCAATCGGGAAATGAGCCTCTTGCGTCGAGCATTCACGCTCGCTTACGAGAGCCAACCTCGGAAAGTCGCCCACCCATTGCGTTATCATCGCTTGGCGGAGTCGAAACCCCGGCAAGGCTTCGTCGAGCAGAAGCAGTTCGACGCGCTCACTACGAATTGCTCCGATCTCTTCATGCGAGCGATGCTGACGCTCGCTTATTCATTCGGTTTTCGCAAAGCAGAGCTACTCGATCTGAAAGTCTCAGACGTAAATCTCGTTACGGGCATCGTTCAGCTTCGCGACAGCAAGAACGGCGAAGCAAGGAAAGTTTCGATGACGCAAGACGCGAAAAACCTGCTCACGGCGTGCTGCTCTGGCAAGACCGCCGACGATGCTGTCTTCACACGCGGCAAGGGCAAGAAGACGGTATCGGATTTTCGCGGAACATGGGATAAAATAACGCTCGCTGCCGGTTGTCCCGGTTTGCTCTTTCACGATCTCAGGCGGAGTGCTGTCAGAAACATGGTGCGCGCCGGTATTCCCGAAGTCGTGTGCATGAAAGTCAGCGGCCATAAGACGCGCAACGTCTTCGACCGCTACAACATCACGAGCGAGCGTGATCTTGCCGATGCTGCTCGGAAAATCGAGTTAAGCTATAGACAAGCTAAAATCGCTCAGGAGCAGGAAGAGACGAAACCGGAGGAAGCTGTTAGAATTCAATAAGTTAGACCACTGTGCGGGAGTGGCGGAACTGGCAGACGCGCAAGACTTAGGATCTTGTGGCCGAAAGGCCGTGAAGGTTCAAATCCTTTCTTCCGCACCAAGTTTCTGGAAGTCCGTGTGAGCGCGAAGGGCAACGGGCTTTAGGGGTATTTTTGGCCGAGTTCGGCGCGACTGGCGGGGGACCATCTGGGACAAGATTTTCAGAGGGCTGACAAGACACTCATCGCTGTCCATCCCCGAAACAGAGTCATTCCAGTTTGGCTTGTTGTCGTCCTCCTTCTGGCTCCATGGGCCAACTCTATTCCAACAACCTCCTGGCGTGGTGTGCTGCACGATTCGGCGGGAAATCCTGTTAGTAATGCGACAATAAGGCTGCATGCGACAACAGGAAACCTTGAATTTACGTCCACGACTTCCCCGAGCGGAGAATTTTCTTTTGCCGATATCGCCGCTGGATCCTATGAGATTTCGGTGAGTGCCGCCAGCCAGACTTGGAAAGCAGCCAATCCCCTTGTTCTACAACAAGGAGCCGCGCTGACCTCCGGACTCGAACTTTCCAAACAAGGGCGGACAGTGCGTCTGTTGACGACGGGAGCAGGAACTTCTCAGCAAGCAACGGGCGGTGAGCATCTCTCCAGCGGCGAAGTTTCGAGCTTGCCTCTGAACGAGCGCGATTTCAGCAAGCTGCTGCTTTTAGCGGCAGGGACCATGACCGATACCAACGGCGCCGCGAATTTCACGCAACAGTTTGCCGTGAATGGCCAGCGCGGCTCCGCCTCCGTCTTTGCCATGGATGGCGCGGATACTACGGACCCCGAACTCGGCGGAGCCACATTTTCGAATTTTAACGTCGACGCCATTCAAGAAGTGCAATCGAGCTCTGGAGTGATGCCCGCGGAGATCGGACACGGTGCCGCAGGTTTCAACAATGTGATCACCAAGTCCGGCACGAATGACGTGCACGGCAGCGCCTTTGAATTTGTCCGCAACGCCGCATTCGACGCGCGAAATTTTTTCGATCACCAAAGCGCTGTGGACCCGGGGCGCATCCCGCCCTTTGTTCGCAACGAATTTGGAGTAACCAACGGCGGTCCATTGATTCTTCCAAAACTCTATGACGGCCGCGGCAAAACCTTTTATTTCGTCGAGTATCAGGGCTTCCGGCAAGTGCTTGGAACGACGCAGGTATTTCCCGTCCCCACAGTGGCGGAACGACAAGGAATTGATACCACGACTTTTCCAGGCGATACCTTGATCGTACCCGTTAATCCGGAAATCGCATCTGTCTTGGCGGGCTATCCGTTGCCCAATGAGCCCTCGGGACCTTACGGAGCTCGCACGTTCGCAACCTCTTCCAAGGTAGCAACGGATACGGATCAATTTTCCGTGCGCATCGATCATCAGATTTCCGACAGAGCTATGCTGTTCGGCCGCTTCAGCTTGAATCAGGTGAGCGGCCCGACGACCAATCCCGATCAGACAGCGATCGATCCCAGCTTCGGTGTCAACTTTTTTGATCATCAACGAAGTGCAGCGGTCAGGTATACCCGAACAATTTCTCCGCACTTGGCTTTCGTGACCTCGCTCGGTTACATCCGCAGCACGCCTTTTTTCCCGACCACGAATCACGTGCAGCCCGCAATCACCTTCGCGGACGGACTTTACGAGAATTTCAATTCTGCCGACGGCTCCATTTTCGGCTCCTACGGAAACCTTTATCAATTCAAGCAGGACATGACGTACACGCATGGATCCCACAGTTTCAAATGGGGAGCCGAACTCCGCTTTAACCGCGACGCCACGATTTTCGGCACCAATCCCAACGGCATCTACGTGTTCGGAGGCGGGCCCGCGTATTCGCCCGTGCTTATTCCTTCCGCGAGCGGTCAGCACGACATTCAGCCCGGTCAGCTTTTGCCCGATTCGCTTACGGGTTTGTTGACGGCGACGCCTTTCTCCTACTCGATCACCGCTGCCGCTAGTGTGACGCCCGTGGGAAACAAGTTTGACGAAGCCGGCGTCAGGCGCGAAGCGTACAACTTCTATTTTCAAGACACATGGAAGGTGAACTCCCGGCTGAGCGTGAATTACGGTTTGCGCTACGACCTGAATAGCCGCATCCAAGAAGCCAAACACCGGACATCCATCGCCTTCCCTGTCGACGCCGCCGGCAATCCAACCTCTTTTTATGCGCCTGGCGCCACACAGGTTTTCCAATACAACCCGCAGCCGGTCTATCCGCTCAACTTAAATGGCTGGGGACCGCGCGTTTCGCTGGATTACGCGGTGAACAAGCACACAACTTTTCACGCCGGTGGAGCGATCACTACAATTCTCCCGAATCTTTGGCTCGAGAATTATGTCACCGGAAACTTTCCGCTCATTTTCCAGCCACTGGTCACCGCGTTGCCAGACGTTCCTGTGCCATTTCAGAATACCTTCGTGCCAGAGATTCTTCCTCCTGTGTACACCACTTCGGGGCAACCTCTCTTCGCATCGGGTAGTGCTAACCTTCCCGCGAATATACCCATCGATCTGCAGAGATTTCAGGACGACCTTGCAGCAACTACCCCAGGCCATGAAGTGCAATTATTTTCCGTCGGCGTGATCAGCCGGCATTTTCGCAATGGATACATTGGGACGTTTACGACGGGAATCGATCACGACTTCGGAAGCGTGAAGGTTTCGGCCGCTTATGTAGGAACAGTGGGAGTCGATCTTGCGAGCGTGGAAGCGCCCAACGGCTACGGCGGCGCGGACCCGGCGTTTGCGCCGTTTACACAATTCAACGCTCACGGGCACGCGATTGGCGGTTTTGGGCCGGAAATGGTGATGAATCCGTCTGCTCATTCGACTTATCATTCGCTGCAAACCAGCGCCACTGAAAACTATTCGAGAATTGGGTTGAGCTTTCAGGCTAGTTACACCTTTTCTAAATCCATCGACAACACGAGCGCCGTGCCCGGCGGAATATCGGGATTGCCCGGGGTTACGTTGCAAACCCTGCCGCAAAATCCTTTGGATCCGAGCGCCGAAAAGGGGCCCTCCACCTTCGATGTGACGCATGTTTTCACAATCAGCCTGTTTCAGTCGCTGCCCTTCGACCGCGTGAACTTCCTTCAACCTCTGGGCAGCAAGGTTACAAAAGGCTGGCAGTTTCTGAATATCACCACGTTGACGACCGGCCCGCCCTTTACCGTCTATTCCGGAATCCAACAAACTGGCATCGGAGCCGGCGGGACAGATCGCCCGGACTTGGTTGCAATGCCTAACCTCTCGACGAGCCGCCCTATTCGGGAAGATTATTTTGGACGTGGCGCAAACAACAGCTCTTTCTTTTTTATCCCGATCAATGTCCCAGGCGGAACAGGCCCCAATCAAGGGGTCTTTGGCACCCTGGGCCGCGATACATTCCGCGGCCCAGGCTTTCACAATTTCGATATGGCCATCATCAAGGACACCCCGTTTGGAAAAAGAGGCAGCCGCGAACTGGGCATGCTCGAGTTTCGCGCGGAATTTTTCAATATATTTAACATTGTGAATTTCGGCTTGCCTTCGAACACCGTTCTTGGCAGCGGGTTCGGTGTCATCAGCCATACCGCCGGATCGTCCCGGCAAATTCAGTTCTCGCTGAAACTGATTTACTGATGGGACGCGACGCGCCCGCAGCCCATCGTCAAGACTTACTCTCGAAGCAGTTCACTTTTCTTTTTTCGCTTCCACCTTCAGCCGTTTCGCGCTATCAAGTGTTTGGCGATTCTCAGGCCTCCTGGGGGATTGCCCTCTTCGAGGAGCAGGCATGGAACGCGGCATCCGCGACGTAGTGAACCTCTATAATCCGTTCGATCCGCTGGAACAGGCTTGGACGATTCCCGCGCCATGGTACTTCGATGAGCGAATCGCGGAACTCGAGCGCGCCGGCGTTTTCAGCACAACGTGGCAGGTGGTCGGCCGCACGGATCAAGTCCGCGAAAACGGTCAATTTCTCACGGCAGAGCTGGCGGGCGAACCTCTCGTCGTCGCACGCGGAGACGATGGCCAACTTCGTGCCTTTTACAATGTCTGCCGCCATCACGCCGCTGCCGTAGTCACCGAATCGCAGGGTTGCGCAAAACAGTTTCGCTGCCCGTACCATGGCTGGACCTACGGAATCGACGGCGCGCTGAAAGGAATGGTCGAATTTGACGGCGTCTGCAATTTCGACCGCGCAAAAAATGGCCTCGTGCCCGTTCGCGTGGACACCTGGGAGAACTTTGTGTTTGTAAACCTGGATGGACGCGCCGCGCCACTCCGCGATTTCTTGGGCGTAGTGCCGGAGCTTGTGGCGCCTCTCGATCTGGCAAAGAAGTTGCACTTCTTCGACCGGCGCGTCTACACGCTCAACTGCAATTGGAAGGTCTATGTTGACAACTATCTGGATGGCGGCTATCACGTGCCGCACGCACACAAAGGACTGAGCAGCGTCATCGAATACACCAAATACACGATCGAGAACTTCGAGCGCGCTTGCCTGCAATCCAGTCCTCTGTCTTCGGATTCGACTTCAGAGGCGGGAGTCGCCGCGACCAGGCAGGGCCGCGCGTTTTATCTTTGGCAGTATCCCAACTTCATGATCAACGCCTATGAAGGCGTGATGGACACGAACTTAGTGCTGCCTCTTGCCGTAAATCGCTGCGCGGTAGTCTTCGACTACTACTTTGCCGACACCAGCGCAACCGCCGAAGCCCGTCATAAAGAAAGCATCGCCGTCAGCGAACAAGTCCAAGATGAAGACATGGCCATCTGCGATGCAGTCCAGCGAGGACTCAGCTCACGTGCATATGTCGCCGGCCGTCTGTCCGTCCGCCGCGAAGCCGGCGAGCACCTCTTCCACCGCTTGCTCCACGCCGACTTCACAAAGGCACTTAGCCAGGCCGCTGCGGCTGATTGACGCTCTCCGAACCGTCACCTATACTCTTACTTTGCATTGCAGGCTAAGTTCTTCCTGTCTGGCCTCATCTAAGTTCACGTGCGGCCGCAAAGCGGTCGACAAGCTTGGCTTTCCGCAAGTTACTGGGGCGCTTGCCGTCCAGACCAGCGAGAATTTTCACGAAGACCCGATGGTGGCCGCATCATTTATCTAGGAGAGGATTGTTCCATGGCTGAAGCAACTTGCCGCCGCGAGCTGGACCTTGAGATTCCCGCGGAAGAAGTAACGAAAAAAATCGAGAGCGTTGCCAAGGAATTCGCCCGCGTCGCGCGCGTGCCGGGATTCCGGCCGGGCAAAGCACCCGTATCGCTCATTCGCCGTCGCTTCGCAGAGGACATTAAGGGTGAAGTACTGCAATCACTCGTCCCAGAGCGCGTCGAAAAGGCCGTCTCGGAACAAAAGCTGACGCCGGTTTCGCAACCGCAGGTCGAAAAGCTGGATTTCGCCGAGGGCCAGCCCCTAAAGTTCCGCGCGGTCTTCGAAGTCCTTCCGGAATTCGAGCTCGGGAATTACAAAGGTCTCGCCATCGAAATGCCCGCGATGGACATCACTGACGCGGACGTCTCGAAAACTCTCGAGGAGATGCGCGAGCGGGCAGCTGCCTTCGCGCCCGTGGAAGGCCGCGCCGTCGAAAACGGCGACTACGTGCAGTTGAAACTGATGGGAACTCCCGCAGGCGGCGGCGAACCGCTGCAAGCAGACAGCGTCCTGTGCCACATCGGCGCCGAAGAGACCATGGAGCCTTTCAACGAAAACCTGCGTGGCGCGAATGTCAGCGACCACAAGAACTTCGAGGTCGCCTATCCTGCCGACTATCCCGATGCCAAGCTTGCCGGGAAAACCTACAACTACGCTGTCGAGGTTCTCGGCATCAAGAACAAAAAGCTCCCCGAACTGAATGACGAGTTCGCGAAAGACGTAAGCGACGCCGCCACACTGGATGAACTGAAAAAGAAGGTCTCAGAAAGCCTGGAACACCAGCGCGATCACCGCCAGAAGGAATTGCAACGAGAGAAAGTCATTACTGAACTCGTGAAGCTGCATGAATTCCCTGTACCAGAATCGCTGATCGAGCATCAAATGGATGTGCGCTTGGAACGTGTGGTGCGCTCACTCGCGGCTCAGGGCGTCGATCCCCGCGCTGTAAACGTCGACTGGGTGACTCTGCGGAAGCGCCAGCAGGAACGGGCCACGGACGACGTGAAGGCCGAACTGATCATCGATCGCATCGCTACCGCGGAAAACATCGACGTGACTGAGGAAGAAGTCGATCACGAGCTGGAACACATGGCCAGCCATAGTGGCGAATCCGCAGAGGTTGCGCGCGCTCGTTTGACAAAGCAGGGTGCGCTCGATAGGATGAAAGCGAAGTTGCGGAGTGATAAAACTCTCGACTGGCTCGCGCAGAACGCTCAGGTCAAAACCGTTGCGGCAGCAAGCGCCGCGGCGGCAGATGCAAAGTGAAACTTTCCGGCGGCTCAACCACTTAAATGAAAAATTTCGAAGAACCAGAGTATCGCGGCACAACGCTCGTTCCGATGGTGGTCGAACAGACCAGCCGCGGCGAACGTGCCTACGACATCTACTCCCGGCTGCTCAAGGAACACATCATCTTTATCGGCACGCCGATTGACGACCATGTCGCCAACCTGGCCACCGCGCAAATGCTCTTCCTGCAAGCCGAGGATCCGGAAAAAGACATTCAGCTTTATATCAATTCGCCGGGCGGTTCGATCACCGCAGGCTTTGCAATTTATGACACCATGCAATTTGTGAAGCCGGATGTCGTTACGACTTGCGTAGGCCAGGCAGCTTCCATCGCAGCGGTTCTTCTCGCTGGCGGTTCGCCGAAAAAGCGCTTCGCGCTGCCGCACGCGCGCATCCTGATTCACCAACCGTGGATGTCCGGCCTCGGCGGCCAGGCCACGGATATCGACCTTCATGCGAAAGAGATTCTTCGCATGCGCATGGTCATCAATCAACTGCTTTCGCAGCACAGCGGCCAGTCCGTTGAAAAAATCGAGAAAGACGTCGAGCGGGATTTCATCATGAATCCCGAACAAGCTAAAGAATATGGCATGATCGACGAGATCATTTACAAGCATCGCTAGCAGGCGGACGCCGCAGGGGCGGCGCGCGGTTACAGCTAGTGCTTAAAAGTTAGTAGCGTTTCGAGTTTCTCTTTTGCTCCAGGGATAAATCGGCCTAGAATAAGGATTAGAGACTCCGTCGAAGCCCAGCGGAGACGAGGCCCTCATACCAGTGAAAAAATTCAACCCAGACGAGCCGCTGCGCTGTTCCTTTTGCCATAAGACTCAGGAACAGGTAGAAAAGTTGATCAGCTCTCCCTCGGACTATCCGCGCGCTTACATCTGCAACGAATGCGTCGGCGTTTGCCAGACCATTCTTGAAGATGAAAAGCGCGAACAGGCCGCCGCGCCCGCGCGCAGGCTGCCGCGTCCCCCGGAGATCAAGCAATTTCTCGATGGCTACGTCATTGGGCAGGACCGCACGAAAAAGAAACTCGCTGTCGCGGTCTACAATCATTACAAGCGCATCTTCTTGAACAAGCAGCCGGGCGACGTCGAGCTGAGCAAGTCCAACATCCTTTTGATTGGTCCCACGGGCACCGGCAAAACGCTTCTGGCGCAGACGCTTTCGCGCATGCTGGATGTGCCGTTCGCCATCGTGGACGCCACGACACTGACCGAAGCCGGCTACGTCGGCGAAGACGTCGAAAATATTATTTTGAAGCTCCTGCAGGCCGCCGATGGAGATGTCCAGAAAGCCCAGCAAGGCATCATCTATATCGACGAGATCGACAAGATTGCCAAGAAGGACGAAAACCCCTCGATCACGCGCGACGTGAGCGGCGAAGGCGTCCAACAGGCGCTGCTGAAAATTCTTGAGGGCACCATTGCTAATGTGCCGCCGCAAGGTGGCCGCAAGCACCCGCACCAGGAATTTACACCTGTGGACACGACGAACATCTTGTTCGTCTGCGGGGGCGCCTTCGTGGGCCTAGAAAAAATTATCGAGAAGCGCGCCGGCCGCCATTCGCTCGGCTTTCACACCGACGCCGCGCCATCAACGCCAAGCCGCCGCAATACCGAGTTGCTCGAGCAGGTGCAGCCCGGGGATCTGATACGCTATGGCCTGATCCCGGAATTTGTCGGTCGCTTGCCCGTCGCCGGCGTGATGAACGATTTGGACAAAAACGTACTCGTGCGCATCTTGACGGAACCGAAAAACGCGCTGCTCAAGCAATATCAGCGCCTGTTCGAATTCGAAAATGTCCGTCTGCGTTTCACCGACGACGCTCTCGATACCGTCGCCGAGCTCGCGATGCAGCGCAAAGTCGGCGCGCGCGGCTTGCGTATGATTCTCGAAGACCTCATGCTGGAACTCATGTACCACCTCCCGATGCAGCGCAAGGTGCGCGACTTTGTCGTCACCGCGGAAATGGTCCGCAGTCGGGAAATTAACTGGAGTTTGCTCGAAAAGGCCGGATAGGCCGTTTTGGGATTTCGAACGATTTTCAGGGGCCCTAATGTTCAACCGTGAAAAACAGGATTTGAAGCGCGTACCTATGATGCCGGTGCGCGACATGGTCATCTTTCCTCAGCAGATGACGCCGTTCATCGTCGGTCGTGAAGCCAGTGTGCGCGCTCTCGAAGAGGCGCTGGCCGGCGACAAAAAGATTTTCCTATCCACACAGCACGACGCTTCCGTCGATGACCCGAAGCCTGAGGAAATCTACGCCGTTGGCACGCTCGCGAACATCGTACAAAGCGTCAAGTTGCCCGATGGCAACATAAAAGTTTTGGTCGAGGGCGTCGAGCGGGCTCGCGCTCTTTCGATCACCTCGGAAGAGGGCTTCTTCCGCGCCACCGTCCGCTTGCTAAATGCGCGCGTTGAGCCATCTCCGCAAGTCGACCAGACCGTGCAGAAGATTACCGGCCTGTACGAACAATTTATCAAGCTCTCGCAAAGCCTAAACTACGACACCATGATCGCGGCAGCTCGTGGCGATGACCCGGCGCGGCTTTCCGATACGATCGCTGCTAACCTCCAGCTTCCTGTCGACGAAAAACAGGACTTGCTCGAAACGGTCGATCCTATAGAGCGCCTCAACCGCATCGGCGATATCCTCGAGATCGAACTCGAAAAGCTGAACGTCGACCGCAACATCAACACGCGCGTCAAGCGCCAGATGGAACGAGCGCAAAAAGAGTACTACCTCAACGAAAAGCTCAAAGCCATCCAGAAGGAACTCGGCCGCGGCGAGAAGAACGAGATCGACGAGCTCAAAAAGAAAATCGATGCCGCTGGAATGAGCAAGGAAGTCCACGAAAAAGCCATTCAAGAGCTTAAGCGTCTGGAATTGATGCCGCCCATGTCGGCAGAGTCGACCGTCAGCCGGAATTATCTAGATTGGCTTCTCGCTGTGCCCTGGAAAAAGAAGTCCAAAGAAATTCGCGATATCCTGGCCGCCGAAAAAATCCTCAACGAAGAGCATTACGGCCTCGAGAAAATCAAAGAGCGCATTCTGGAATTCCTAGCCGTTCGTCAACTGGTGAAGAACCCCAAGGGTTCGATCCTCTGCTTTGTTGGCCCTCCGGGCGTCGGCAAGACTTCGCTGGCCATGTCCATCGGCCACGCCACCGGCCGCAAATTTGTCCGCGTATCGCTCGGGGGCGTTCGCGATGAAGCCGAAATTCGCGGCCATCGCCGTACCTACATCGGCGCCCTGCCCGGCCAAATCATCCAAATGATGAAGAAGGCCGGCACTGTAAACCCGATTTTCGTTCTCGACGAAGTCGACAAGATGTCCACCGACTTCCGCGGCGATCCATCCGCCGCGCTGATGGAAGTCCTCGACCCAGAATTGAATCACAGCTTCACCGACCACTATCTCGACGTTGAGTACGATCTTTCGAAAGTGATGTTCGTCTGCACTGCCAACGTGCTGCACACGATTCCCCAGCCTTTGCAAGACCGCATGGAAATTCTGCGGCTTCCGGGTTACACCGAGCAGGAAAAGCTCGAGATCGCCAAGCGCTTCCTGGTGAAGCGCGCGCGCGAAGCCACCGGCCTCAACGAGCAAAACCTCAAGTTCACGGACGAAGGCCTGCTGCATGTCATCCGGCACTATACGCACGAAGCCGGAGTGCGCAGCCTCGAGCGCGAAATCCAGAACATCGCGCGCAAAATGGCGCGCAAAGTCGTGACCGAAGGCGCTTCCGTCAGTGCCGAAATCACCCCGGCCAACACGAATGACTTCCTCGGCATCCTAAAATATCGTGAATACTGGCTCGAAAAGCACAACGAAATCGGCTTGACCACCGGCCTCGCATGGACGGAAGTCGGCGGCTGCGTGCTGGCCACCGAAGCAACCTTGATGGAAGGCAAAGGCCGTCTCACGCTCACCGGTAAACTCGGCGACGTGATGCAAGAATCCGCGCAAGCGGCCATGAGCTATGTGCGTTCACGCTCCGCGCAGCTCGGCCTAGCCCGGGACTTCTATCGCAATGTCGACATTCACGTGCACGTACCTGAAGGTGCCATCCCCAAGGACGGCCCTTCCGCCGGAATCACGATCTGCACATCAATCGTCAGCGCGTTAACTAAAATCCCCGTGCGCCGCGATATCACCATGACCGGCGAAATCACCCTGCGTGGCAAGGTTCTCCCAATCGGCGGCGTCAAAGAAAAGCTCCTGGCCGCCCACCGAATGGGCTTGCATACGGTACTGCTTCCGAAGGACAATGAGAAGGACCTAGCGGATATCCCGCAGGAGATCCTCTCCTGTCTCACAGTTCATTTTGTAGAAACCATGGATGAAGTGCTGCAGGTTGCGCTTGAACGGCTGATCGTGCCGCTCGCACATCCCGAGGTTGCGCCCGTCGCGGAACCATTCGTCGCCAGCGCCGAGAAAGACAAGAGTTTGACCAACTAAGCAGCGTGGTTTTGGGCCCGCCCTGCGAGCTTTTCCCTGCATGTCGTGGCTCCGCGCTGCCGCCGGTTACAGAAAGTCTGGTTTGCCCATCCTGGCATGTTTTCGTTTGTCCGCCAGAGCGGTGCGCCACCTCACTAAAAATCCGGGATTTTGTTGACCGCACCGCGGCCACGCAAAAAAGAAGGTCAATTTACACAATCAAAGTTAAGGACATATGAAAGAAACAAGCGTTGAAGGAAGCAATCAGATGAGTATTAGCCTCGCCGAGTTAAAAGAAAAGAACATCACCGACCTCGCCAAGATCGCCAAGGAATTGAATATTCCTGGTGCCAGCGGCATGCGCAAACAGGAGTTGATCTTCCAGATCCTCCGCGCCCAAACGGAGAAAAATGGTTTGATCTTTTCCGAAGGCGTCCTCGAATGTCTCCCCGACGGATTCGGTTTTCTCCGCGCGCCGGAATACAACTATCTCCCCGGCCCGGACGATATTTACGTTTCGCCGTCGCAAATCCGCAAATTCGATCTCCGCACGGGAGACACCGTCTCCGGCCAAGTCCGCCCGCCCAAGGATGGCGAGCGTTACTTCGCCCTCATCAAAGTCGAAGCCGTCAATTTCGAAGATCCAGAAGTTGCGCGCAATAAAATCTTCTTCGACAACCTGACCCCGCTCTATCCGCAAGGCCGCCTCAAAATGGAAACCACCAAGGAGAACATGACGGGCCGAGTGCTCGATCTTCTCTGCCCTGTTGGCAAGGGCCAGCGCGGTCTCGTCAATGCTCCGCCGCGTACCGGCAAAACCATGATTCTGCAGTCCATGGCCAATTCCATCACCACCAATCATCCCGAAGTCGCGCTCATCGTTCTCCTCATCGACGAGCGCCCGGAGGAAGTCACGGACATGCAGCGTACCGTCAAGGGCGAAGTGATCAGTTCGACCTTCGACGAACCGCCGCAACGCCACATCCAGGTCGCGGAAATGGTCCTCGAAAAGGCCAAGCGCCTCGTCGAACACAAGCGCGACGTCGTCGTGCTTCTCGATTCCGTCACGCGTCTCGCTCGCGCTTATAACGCCGTTACGCCGCCTTCAGGCAAAGTTCTCTCCGGCGGTATCGACGCCAACGCTTTGCAGCGCCCGCGCCGCTTCTTCGCCGCCGCCCGCAACGTCGAAGAAGGTGGTTCGCTCACCATCATCGCCACCGCGTTGATCGACACCGGCAGCCGAATGGACGACGTCATCTTCGAAGAATTCAAAGGCACCGGCAACATGGAAATTTATCTCGACCGCCGCCTCGCCGATAAGCGCGTCTTCCCGGCCATCGACATCCAGCGCTCCGGCACGCGTAAGGACGAGTTGCTCCTCCCGCCGGACGAACTCGCTCGCGTTTGGGTCTTGCGCAAAGTCTTGAGCCCGCTCTCGACCGTCGAAGCGATGGAGCTTTTACTCAGCCGCCTCACGAAGTCGAAGTCCAACGCAGAATTTCTCGGTTCGATGTCCGCACCGGCGTAATCGAACATCAAGCATTCCCTTACGCGTTCCACTCGAGAAAAACGGCGCAACCGGTTTCCCGGTTGCGCCGTTTTTCTGTAGCTCAGGCTTTCAGCCTGAGGTATGTGTTTTTAGTTGTCGCAGTCCACTTTAAGCTGCGGCCTCCGACTCTGCCGCCGCAATGTAGTCCACGATCCTCTCGGACCATCCGTCCACGTGCGTCCATCCATTGCCGTAGCTCACGCCGTGCTTGTACGGGGCCACGTTCACTACGTACGCCCGCGGCGTCCACGCCGGCAGGATTCCGTCGTGCGTCTGCTCGTCGGTAATCACGATCACGCGGTCAAGCTCATGCCAATCCCGCTTCTCGTGAAGCATCGTCAGTGCGCGCTTGAGGAACGTCCCCGAGTGCGCCTGCGAGCCGGCGATCGCGTCCCGCAGCGCGAATCCACGCCGCGGAGGAAGCTCCACGCACGCATCGGAGAAGGTCGCGATCGAAAATTCCTCGGCCTTCTCACGAAGCAGAATGGCAAGCCCCGCCGCCGCGTCCATGCGGGTGGTCTCGCCTTTCTTCGAAAGCACGCTGTCCATCGAACCGGACACGTCTACGACGAGTCCGGTCGATCTCGGCAGCTTTTCAAGTCCGACGATGCCCTTAAGCATGGCGCGCTCGATGCTTTCCTCGAGCTTTGGAGCGTAGCGAGCCGCCGTCACGAACCGAAACGGCAGCGCCCGCGCAACTCCCTTCTCCAGCCGCTCGCGAACGAGCTTCGGATCCACACCCGATGCAAGCATCAGGCGTTGGTTTCGCAGGACGGCCAGGCCGCCCAGCTTGCCCTCGCGCAGGAGCCGTTCGAAATTCTCGCGCTTGTCCTTCCCTGCGGACAAGGCAACCTCCCAAGTGTCGGGAGGCTCGAGCGTGTTCTCAACGAGCTTCTTCCAAACAGCTTCCTGCTCGGCATCCTTCGGCTTCGCGTGGCAGAGAAACAGGACGTCGCGCAGCGTCACCACGGACTCGCGGTTGTACTTCGCAAGCTGGTAGGCGTCGAACTTCGTGAACGCCTGCGCCAGCCCGCGCTTCACTCCCGCGGACAGCGGCTGCTTCATCTCCTTCCAGTAGAGCGCCACGAACTCGCCGAGTTCGTCGGCCCGCTGGATCACGTGCTCGAGCGTTTCCGCCACGAGCGGCCCCGCGCCCTTGCGCCGCGCCAGTTCGCGCGTAACAAAGAGCGGCGCATGGCGAAGCAGCATCTTGTCGCGTGCCTCGCGCGCCAGAGCCGCCACATCTTCCGGCTTACTCCGCGCCACAAGCTCCGCGATCCGCTTCGCAATGTCGTTGCCCTTCTCGTAGAACGCATCTTCCCAGAGCAAGCACGTCAGCACAGTGCGCCGCAGCTCACGCTTCACGTCAACGCGCTGCGCCACCGCTCCTTCGTGCGTCCGCGCCCGGAACATCCGCTTCCACACATTCATCTTCACCATCTCGACCTCCCTCCTTTCCTTGCCGCTCCAACTATCGAAGCGTACAAACCTGTCGCCGCACCACCGCTCGATTGTCACCGCTGCTCGACTGTCATTCCAAGAGCACTCCCGGCTGTCATTCCGAGCGTAGCGAGGAATCTGCTTTTCTCTTCGTCGTCCGCGCCGAGCGTAACGTCTCAGCGCAAACTGCCCCGCATCAATGCACCCGCGCATCCGACAAACCAACACGAATCAATCCGCCGGCCTTACGCACGCACACCAAATCTCCCTCTTCAATCCGCAAAACCGCCGCGAGCCAAACCGGAATCTTGATCTTGAGAAACTCGCCCTGCACCTCGGAGATGCCGCGAGAAAGCTCAATCAACTCGTCTCCCCCGGCACTAAGAGGGATGAACAAGACCAGCTCTCCATCAACCTTCAACACCGGTCCTTCCAAAGACAAGACTTCTTCCATGACGGCACCTCCTTCCTTTCCCTAAAACTGCTGGACGGGAACATCCGGCCAGGGAACATCCGGCGCTCTATCCATTAAGCTACTGGCCACGTAGCGGCGGCCTTTAGGCTGCCAGCCTTTCTGTTGGACCAAGTGGGATTCGAACCCACAACCTCCCGCGTACCAGGCGAAGTAACCCTGTCCACACCACGTCCAACCTCTCTGCAGTGGCACACACCTCAGTCTGTACCCTCTGCCGCGGCGCGAATCGCCCGCCAATTAGCGATTCGCGCCGGCAAACCAAGCCGGGAGGAATAATCGAGCAGAGCTGCGGAGCAGCAGCCCCGCATCGTTTCACAGACGAAGTAACTCTTCTCCGCGCCATCCCGGCATCTCGGTAGCACAGCCACTCTTGGCTGTCCTGATCTCGGTGGCACAGCCCATCCTGGCTGTGCTCTTCCCTCTTCCGGTGGGAACCATCGGCCCGCGCCAGTTTTTGTCTGAGCTATTGCCTCGAAGTTGTAGTGGCCGGTCTTTAGCCCGGCTCTTTTCTCTTCCAGGCAAGCGAGAATCGAACTCGCGCCCTTCCCGGTTCCTCACCGGGACGCTCTACCGATGTAACGCGCACCTTCACCACACCGGAATCTTTTTGCAGAGGGAACCATCGGCTCGAGCGCCACTTTGCTCTGCCATTTGAGCTACGGCAGCTTGCGCCGCTGGCGGGACTCGAACCCGCAGCCGTTGTACGAAGTAGCTCGCGCCTTCACCACTCTGCAAATCCTTGCGGCGGGAATCAGCGGCCCAGGAACTTGTCCGCAGCTCTGCCACTGAGCTACAGCAACTTTCGTCACCGGCAGGAATCGAACCTGCGACCTTCGGAGCTCGATGTAACCCAAGCCTTCACCACGCCGCAGACTCTCGGATCTTTTTTTCTTTTCCTCCCTACTTCATTGCCCCGTTATTTCTCTTCCGCGCACACCTCTAGCGTCACGCTGAATGGCTCACACTCATTCGCCAGATCAGCTCTTTTCACAAATCCCGGGAGGAATAAGCGTTCACGGTCTTTCGGGATTTGAACCCGAGCCTTTCGGCCTTTCCCAATGAAGTACCCGCGAACTTCACAATCCCAGGAACATTGCTGTCGTCAGAAATCTTAGAAATGAAATGATCTACGCTGTCTCTATAGCTCAGAACTCTTTGAGCTGGCTACAGTTTCACCGCAAAGCAAAAAAGCTTTGGCGACGAATGGTGTTGGATCGAAACGACTTAAGCGGCCAATAAAGGAATTGGTTAGAGTCGCGTGAACAAGCAGTCCACGAGACCCGGTCGCCTTGGTGCGGTTTCGACTTGGCTTTTATCTTCGTGTCTCATATCTGCTTTCCACGCTCAGTGAGGACCTGCCCTAAATTGCAGCAGGGTACGACTGAGGTAATCCGAAAGTAACCGTAGACTGAAATTCTGTCAAGCTCTAAATTTCAAAAATCTTCATTTTTGGCCCATTTTTCGCGTTACTTGTTAATTTTCAAGTACTTAGGTGCAAGGCGTCGCGTGTCTTGCGCAAGCGCCCAATTGCCACCGCGCGGCAGGCATCGATGCCTCGCGATTCACGCTTCCCTGCCTGCCGCTTTCGATAAATCCCTTTCGCGTTCGCGCGCCAGCATGACGACGAGCCGCGCGGTCTCCTCAACATCCATCGCGGTATTATCAACCAATACGGCATCGGAGGCGCGCACCAGCGGCGAAACTCTTCGTTCGCGGTCGCGGCGATCGCGCTCGCGAACTTCTTCTAAGACTTGCGCAAGCGTCATCGCGTCACCTTTTTCCTGGTGCTCCTTCCAGCGGCGCTCCGCGCGTACTTCCGGCGAAGCCTCCAGAAAAATCTTCAGCTCGGCGCGCGGGAAAACCACCGTCCCGATGTCGCGCCCTTCCATCACCACGCCTCCGCCAGCGCCGGCGCGCTGTTGCTCGGCGACAAGGATTTCGCGCACTCCGGCGATGGTCGCGAGCCGCGATGCGGATTGCGCCACTTCGGAGGTCCGGATCGCCTGCGTCACTTCTTCGCCATCGAGAAAGACGCAGTTCTTCGAGCCCGCGGCTTCCTGCTCCGACGTCGGTGGCTTGAGTTCGATGTGTGTGCCGCGCGCCAATTCTTCGAGAGCGGGGAAATTGTCGAGCGAGATTTTTTTTCGGAGCGCTTTCAGCGCGAGCGCTCGGTACATCGCCCCGCTATCGAGATAGAGGTATCCGAGAATTTGCGCGACGCGCTTGGCTAGACTGCTCTTCCCCGAGCCAGCCGGACCGTCAATGGCAATGGTGAGTTTTGGCATTTTGGTGGCACAGCCAATCCTGGCTGTGCGCATTTTCATGAACGGCACAAAACAAAACTGCACAGCTAGGAGTGCCTGTGCCACTCAAAATCCCATGATGTTGTAGCCGCAATCGACGTAAATCGTTTCGCCGGTAATTCCTGAACCAGCATCGGAAAGCAGAAACGCGGCTGTCGAGCCAACTTCTCCGGGATCAACGGTGCGCTTCAGAGGAGCGCGTTCAGTCTGCGTTCTAAGCATGTCTCCAAAATTCGCGATGCCGCGCGCCGCGAGCGTCTTGATAGGCCCCGCGGAAATGGCGTTGACACGAATGGCCTTCGGCCCCAAATCGTACGCCAAATACCTCACCGTCGCTTCCAACGCCGCTTTTGCCACACCCATGACGTTGTAATTCGGCACAACTTTTTCCGAGCCGTAATACGTCAGCGTGACAATTCCTCCGCCAGACGCCATGAGCGGCGCCGCGCCGCGCGCCACGGCGATCAGCGAGTACACACTGATGTCATGCGCAATCCTAAATCCTTCGCGAGAAGTCTCCACGAATGGTTTCTTCAACTCATCGGGCGGAGCAAATCCTACGCTGTGCACCAACCCGTGGATAAGTCCATACTTCTCCTTGATTTCATCGAACACGCGCGCGACCTGATCATCCTGCGTAAGGTCGCACATGAATCCATCCCCACCGGGCAGCTCCGCAATCAAATCCTTCGCTTCCAGCCCGAGCCGTTCGTTCATATACGTAATGCCCAATCGCCAACCAGCCGCCGAAAGCTTCTGCGCTATCGCCCAAGCTATACTCCGTTTGTTCGCCAACCCGAAAATCACCGCCGTCTTCTGCCCTTCCGTCATTCGCACCGTCTCCTGAAATACTGTTCCGCTCTTCTCTGTGCCCTCTGTGTTCTTTGCGTACTCGTGTAAACTCTTTTTTTCTTTTTCTTTTCTCCGTCTTAACTCAAATCCGATGAAACGCCTTCTCAATCTCTTTCACGGAATAGCGCAGCACGACGGGCCGCCCGTGCGGGCAACTCATCGGACAATCCGTTCTCGCGAGCGCGCCGAGCAGCCATTCCATTTTCGTTTGATCGAGCGGCATGTTCACTTTAATCGCCGCGTGACAAGCGGTTGAAGCCGCGATTTTCGCTTGCAACGTATCAATCGAAATCGCCGCGTTTTCCCGCTCGATGCCGTCGAGGATTTCGGTTAGAAGTTTTTCCCCGTCTCCCGGCGCGATTCCTGCGGGCACAGCTTGAATCGCAACGCTGCGCGGCCCCATCGGCTCGACCTCGAATCCATTCGCGGCGAGCTCCTCCGCAATTTTCTCGTAGATCACAATCTGCCGTGGCGAAAGCTCGATCACCAGTGGCATCAGCATGCGCTGCGCTTCCACTTTTCCCGCGCGCCGCGCGTCGAGGTGCTGCTCGAAAAGCACGCGCTCATGCGCGACGTGCTGATCCACGAGCCACAAACCTTCACCATTCACCGCAACAATAAAGCTCGAACTGACTTGCCCGAGAGGTTTCAGGTCCGCGATTTGGTCCGGCCGAGGAAGAGTGGCGGGCGCGCTCGCGCTTGGCGCAGCGAGATTTCCAGCCCAGTTCGACGTAGAGAGCGCCGGTGCTGCCGGTGCAGCAGCAAAAGCTGCGCCGGACTCGGTGGAAGTATCCAAACCAGCAGGAAACACGAAGCGCTGTTCGACAGGGCGAAGCGCATCGGACGTCAAATCGAAACCGCCGTCGGAGCCGACGCCAGAACCTACGCCGATTTCTTCCATCGTCGGAATAATGGCGCGCGGGACGCCTGCGGCCACGGCAGCGGCCGAGCCACTGTCGAGAATGTTTGCATGGGAGGCTGACAGCCCTTGTGACGAGGCGCTTGCGGCTGCGGCGGCGAAGCTGGGAACGGGGCGAACGCTCACGAGTGCCTGGCGAATCGAGTCGCGCGCAAAGTCGTGGACGAATTGCGAGCGGCGGAAGCGCACTTCGATTTTTGCGGGGTGCACGTTGACGTCGACTTCGTCGTACGGCATTTCGAGGAACAGCAGCGTGGCGGGAAAAACCGTAGGCGGGAGAATGTTGCGATAGGCTTCGTGAATGGCCTGCAGAATCAGGCGGTCGCGCACCAGCCGGCGATTCACGAAAATATAAATACCGTTGCGGTTGGGCCGCTGCACATCGGGACGCGAGGTGAAACCTCGCACCGTTAAGCTCGCGCTCTCCTCGCCTTGTTCGAGTTCGGGTTCAGTGATCGCCGCGCGAAACGCCGCCGAAGTCGGCGGAATTTCGACCAGCTCCTCCATCGACTGTCTACCGAAAAGTTGGTAGATGCGGTCGGCCAGTTTTTCCGCGGGCGGGCAGTTGATGATTTCCTGCGTCGGCGTGGTGAGGATGAACTGCTTATCCGGATTGGCGAGCGCGTAGTGCGTGACGAGCGAGGCGATGTGGCCAAGTTCGGTCGAGTCCGACTTGAGGAATTTCTTGCGCGCGGGAACACAGTAGAAAAGATCGGCGACGCTGATCGTCGTGCCAGCAGCCAAGCCGGCGGGCTTCACGTTGACAAGTTTTCCACCGGCAAATTCGAGGCGCGTGCCTTCTGCTTCCGATTCGTCGCGCGTTTCGAGGAGCAGCCGCGACACAGCGGCAATCGTTGGAAGCGCCTCCCCGCGAAAGCCGAGCGTCGAGATAGAAAGCAAATCATCGGCCGATTTCAGCTTGCTCGTCGCGTGGCGCTCGAAAGCCAGCAGCGCGTCATCATGGATCATGCCGTGGCCGTCGTCGATGACGCGGATCATCCGCTTGCCGCCAACTTCCGTTTCGATGCGAATGGTCTTCGCGCCGGCGTCCAGCGCGTTTTCCAATAGCTCTTTGACTACCGAAGCGGGGCGTTCGACAACTTCGCCCGCAGCGATTTTATTTGCAACAGCTTCCGGCAGTATCCGAATTCGACTCATGCCGGCTGCTCGTTCGGGGGTTTGAGCTGCACACTCGACATCGCAAAAAGCGTCAGGAGCATGCCAGCTAACCAGAGGATGTGACCCTCACGGGGATAAAAATGCTCGTAACGAAAAACGACCCAGGAGAGCGGAATCATCAAAATCGTTAGGTTTCTCAAAACAATGACGGCCCTTGGTCTCACTCTAAAAAGCCGAAGAAAGAACGTAGTCAAAAACAGTGGGTTAATCAAGCCACTTCCCAGTATCGAGAAGTATTCGATGGGCTTCTCATGCAGAGCGGACCGCCCGTCCTCACTAAAAGGCGAAAACAGCGCGTATTCCGCGCAAATCCACCCTCTTACCGGACTCGCCATCCACCCGAAGTCTTCGACGGCCCAAAGAGAGAAACTGGCGACATACATGGATAGTCCCGCAGCAACCAGCATGCCACGCGTCGTGGCCCAGGGTAGTGCTCGCTTTTGGCTAACGGGCGTCGAGCTCTCCACGGGTTGGGAATTTGACGCGCTCACTCTATTCCTTAATGGCGATGCCCAACTGATCGAGTTGGTCATTATCGACTTCAGACGGCGACTCGGCCATTAAATCGACCGCGGCGGTGGTTTTGGCGAAGGCGATGACTTCGCGCAGGGATTTTTCGCCGGCGAGGAGCATGGCGATGCGGTCGATGCCGAGGGCGATGCCGCCGTGGGGCGGCGTGCCGTAGGTCAGCGCGTCGAGGAAGAATCCGAAGCGGCGGCGAAGTTGTTCTTCCGTAAGGCCAAGCGCGCGGAAGAGGCGCTCCTGAATGTCCTGGCGGTGGATTCGGATGCTGCCTGAACCGAGCTCGTTGCCGTTGAGGACGAGATCGTAGCCTTTCGAGCGCACTTCCCACGGCGCAGACTCTAACTTTTCCAAATCTTCGTCGACGATGCCAGTAAAGGGATGCTGGGCGCTGACCCAGGTTTTGTCGTTCTCGCTCCATTCAAAGAGCGGGAAGCCGGTGATCCAGAGAAATTTCCATTGCGTGCGGTCGATCAGGCCGAGTGCTTCGCCGAGCTGCAAACGCACTTGACCGGCGACAAGCTCGGCAGCGTGCGTGCCTGCAATTTGCTGCTTCGCGCTTACGGCGACGACGAGGTCGCCTGTTTTTGCGCCGCAAGCGTCGGCGAGTTTCTTGACATTTTCCGCGCCGATTAATTTTTCAACCGTCGAGGTTGTGCCTTCGGCGGCGAGCTTTACGAAATACGTACCGCGCGCACCGTTTAACTTGGCTTTCTCCGTTAACTCATCGAGCTGCTTGCGCGAATACCCGGCCGCGCCGGGAGCGGCGAGCGCGAACACGCTGCCTTCAATCCCCAGCTTGGTTTTCGCTTCTTCCGGAAAGCAGTCCGTAACTTCGTGCAGCTCCATGCCAAAGCGCAGGTCGGGCTTGTCGCTGCCGTACTTGCGAATGGCGTCCTTGTAAAGCATGTGCGGAAACGGGCCTTGCGTTTTAACGCCCGCGACGGCACACGCGCGCACCATCACCGTTTCGATGACGTGAAAAATATCTTCCTGGCGCGGAAAGGACATTTCGACGTCGAGCTGCGTGAATTCGGGCTGGCGGTCGGCGCGCAAATCTTCGTCGCGAAAACATTTCACGATCTGAAAGTAGCGGTCGAGCCCGCCAATCATCAGGATTTGCTTGAAGATCTGCGGCGACTGCGGCAGCGCGTAGAACTGTCCGTGATGCACGCGGCTGGGAACGAGATAGTCGCGCGCGCCTTCGGGCGTCGAGCGCGTGAGCATGGGCGTTTCGACTTCGAGGAAGCCCATTTCGTCCATGGTCTTGCGAATTTCGAGGACGATTTTGTGGCGCAACGCGAGGTTGCGGTGCGGCTTGGGGCGGCGCAGGTCGAGATAGCGGTAGCGCAGGCGCGTTTCTTCGGCGGCGTTGATTTCGTCTTCGATGGGAAACGGCGGCGTCTTCGCGTTGTTTAAAATGTGCAGCTTCGTGGCAATAAGCTCGACTTCGCCGGTGGCGAGTTCGGGATTCGCTTTTTGCCGCTTGATGACTTTGCCTTCGACGGCGACCACAAATTCGCTGCGGGCCTGCTCCGCCTTGGCGTGCGCGGCGGGCTGCGACTCCTTGTTGAAGACCACCTGGACGATGCCGGTACGGTCGCGAATGTCGAGGAAAAGCAAGTTGCCGAGGTCGCGGCGGCCGGAGACCCAGCCCATGACGATGGCGTCGTGGCCTTCGTCGGAGGCGCGCAGTGCGCCGCAATAGTGTGTGCGTTGCAAGTTACCCAGGAAATCCAGCACGTGCTCTTCCCCCAAAAGAAAGAACGGGTCTGAAGACCCGCCACTACAAAGACTTCAGATAGTCTAGCAGAGCTTGTTCGGTGAGTTTCTGTTGCGAGCCGTCGGCTAGGGTTTTGAGCGTCCACTCGCCGCTCTGGACTTCATTATCGCCGAGGATGAGGGCGAAGCGCGAGTCGAGCTTGCTGGCGCGCTCGAGGGCTTTGCCGAATTTCAGTTCGGTGGGTGGCAGCTCGAGGCGGAAGCCGGCTTTGCGCAGAGTTTTGGCGGCGCGGATCGCAGTGGCGTAAGCCTTTTCACCCATCCACGCGATGTACACATCGCGGCCTTGCGCGGCTGGCGCTTTGCCGCTTTCTTGCAGCGACAAGATTAGGCGGTCTTCGCCGATGGCGAAGCCGATGCCTTTTGTGGGCGGGCCGCCGAGGAGTTCAACGAGGCCATCGTAGCGGCCGCCGCCGCAGACGGCGTTCTGCGAGCCGAGGCCTTGTGCGGTGATTTCAAATGTGGTGCGCATGTAGTAGTCGAGGCCGCGGACGAGGCGCCAGTTTTCGCGGTAGATCACACCGCGCTGCTCAAGCTCGTGTTTCACGGCGGCGTAGTGCGCTTTGCATTCGTCGCAAAGATGATCGGCGATACGCGGCAACGTGGCGATGATGGCTTGCTCGTGCTCGAGTTTCGAGTCGAGGACGCGCAACGGATTCGTTTCGATGCGCCGTTGCGAGTCGGCGCCGAGTTTGTCTTTCACTTTGATGAGTTCTTCGCGGAGTTTCGCCACGTAGCCGCGCCGACAGTTGTCGGCAGCGTGCCCGATGGAATTGATGCTCAGTTCCGTACCTTGGAGGCCACATTTATCGAAGAAGCTCATCAGCATTTCGATGAGTTCGGCGTCGATGGCGGGAGCATCTGGCCCACCAAGAATCTCCGCCCCAATCTGATAGAACTGGCGATAGCGGCCCTTTTGCGGACGCTCCCGCCGAAACATCGGCCCCATGTAGTACAGCTTCACCGGCTGCGGAAGCTGCTGCATGTTGTGTTCGATGTAAGCCCGGCACACGCTAGCCGTCGCTTCTGGACGCAGCATCCACGTTTCCTTCTTGGCGATCGACGATGGGTCACTTCGCCATCTTTCCAAAAGCGACCGATAATGTTCCAGCTGCGATTCGAGCTGTCGGCTGTCAGTTCTGAGGGACTCCTTGATTTCAATTGCGATGATTCCGTCTTCAGTCTTTATGACAATGTCCGGTTCGCTGCTCTGAACATTGAACATTTCTTTGGCTACTACATCGGTCTCGTCGCCGATCGCACGGGCGAACAATCCCGCATCTTCAATGATGGGCGGACGAATTTCACCGAAGCCGAAAGTGCTGAAGACTTCATGGGCGGTTTGCTCGACGCGGTTCCAGAGGGCGGTTTCTGGAGGGAGCAAATCGCGCGTGCCGCGGATGGCTTGGAATTTGGATTTATTGGCCATGAGACGAAAAGCAGATTCCTCGCTACGCTCGGAATGACAGTTTATAGAGTTTCGTCGTCTTATAGAATTTCGCCGTCACTCGCCACTCGCCACTTCTGACTTGTAAATATTCTTATATTCGACGTAACGCTGGGCGTAGGCGTCGATGCTGGCTTGGTCGATGCCGGTTAGGGCGCGCTTGACTTTGCCGGGGTGGCCTACTACCAGGCTGCCGGGGGGAATTTTGGCACCTTCTAGGAGGAGCGTGCCGGCGGCGATGACGCTGCCCGCGCCGACGTGTACGCCGTTCAGGATGATGGCGCCCATGCCGACCAGGCAGCGCGACTCGATGGTGCAGCCGTGGAGCGTGACGGAATGGCCGATGGTGACGTCGTCGCCTAGGACGAGCGGGTGCTCGTCGCGCATGACGTGGAGGACGCAGCCGTCCTGAATGTTGGTGCGCGCGCCGATGCGGATGTGGTGGACGTCGCCGCGAATCACGGTGCAAGGCCAGACGCTGGAGTCTTCGCCGATGACTACGTCGCCGATGATGACGGCAGCGGGGTCAATATAGGCGGATGCCGCGATTTGCGGGTGCTTGCCGCGGTAGGGGCGAATGTCGGGCTGTCGGCCCAGCTCTAGCGAGCCGCGCGCGGGGTTCGAGCCGGGATTGTGGTTAGACATTGTACTTTGGCCTCCCCCCTGTTTTTTGTAAACCTTGCATCTAAACGGCTTAGCTTTCCTGTAAGTCTTTTAGATGCAACACTTATGAGATTTCTGCAAACACTGATTCTAAAGGGTTTAAGTTCACATAGGGCCAGTCATCAAGTACAACTCCAACCCAACCGTCGCCCCAGCGAACATCCAGCCGTCTGCTCAGATCATAACACGCACGTGTCGCCATCCGCTTCGACTCAGTCGATCGTGACTGACGGGCCGGAGGGGGTGGCGCTGACTTCGGATAGGCGGGCGGTGACGGCGCGGGCTAGGGCGTAGAGGCTTTGGGTGCCGGGGGCCGATTCGCCGAGGCCGGCGACCGGTTTGCCGGTGTCGCCGCCGATGCGGATGCGGGGATCGATTTCGATTTCGCCGAGAATGGGGACGCCGTAGGCGATGGCGGTCTTAGCGCCTTCGCCGTGGCCGAAAATGTCGATGGGCTTGTCGCAGTGCGGACAGCGGAAGGTGCTCATGTTTTCGACTACGCCCAGGACTTCGACGTTGACCTGGCGAAACATTTCGATGGCCTTGCGCACATCGGCTAGCGCGACGGTGGAGGGCGTGGTGACGACAACCGCGCCGGTGACGGCGACTGTTTGGATTAGCGTGAGTTGCACGTCGCCGGTGCCGGGCGGGAGGTCGATGATGAGGTAATCGAGTTCGCCCCACTCGACGCTGCGCAGGAATTGCGTGATGACGCTGTGGAGCATGGGGCCGCGCCAGACCATCGGCTTATCGCCGGGGTTGAGCAGGCCCATGGAGATCATTTTCATGCCGGCGACTTGGACCGGGATGATGCGTTTTTCAGCGGTCGCTTGGGGCTCTTGCAGCGTGCCTAGCATGATGGGAACGTTGGGGCCGTAGACGTCGGCGTCCATTAGGCCGACTTTCTGGCCGAGATTGACGAGGGCGAGGGCGAGATTGACGGCGACCGTGGTTTTGCCGACGCCGCCTTTGCCGCTGGCTACGGCGACTAGATTTTTTACGCCGGGGATAGGGTGGCGTTCGGGTTGCGGCATGGGTGCTGGAGGCATTTGGTTACCTTGTCTACTCGCTGAAACCGAAGAGAGATTCCTCGACTGCGCAGGCCGACGCTTCGCCGGAGCGAAGCGGAAGAGAAATTCGGCCTGCTCCGCTCGGAATGACAATCACTGCCATCAAACGGGTCATGCGTTGGCGCCGTGGCATTTTTTGTATTTTTTGCCGGAGCCGCAGGGGCAGGGATCGTTGCGGCCTACCTTTGCGCCTGCGCGAACTGGTTTTGGGGCTTCAGCTTGTGCTGGGCCGGTTTGGTATTGCAACTCTTTTTGTTGGCGCTCTTGCTTGCGTTCCATCTGGCGGGCGAATTCGGGCAGGCGCTGCGGAGGCGGCTCACTGGCGCGGGCTGCGGCGCTGGCGACAGCGGCGCCTGCGCGCGGGCGGATCGGCTGTGGCGGCGGAGGCGCTTGTCCTGGCCCGCCTTGCGGAGGCTGCTCGTTCTGCTGCACCTGAATGTGGAAAAGATAGCGGATGGTTTCGTTGTCGATGCGAGCCATCATGTCCTCGAACAGGACGAACGCTTCTTTTTTGAACTCGACTAGCGGATCTTTCTGGCCGTAGCCGCGGAGGCCGATGCCCTCTTTCAAGTGATCGAGTGAAAGAAGATGGTCTTTCCACTGCGAGTCGACGACATCGAGAATGATGCGGCGTTCGAGCCAGCGCATTAAATCGGCGCTGAACTGCTTTTCTTTTTCCTCGTAGCGTGTAGTGACGGCTTTGACCGTGGCTTCGGCGAGTTCGTCGTGGCTGAGCGTAGCGGGATCGGCGCCGGCGGCTTTGGCATCAACTCCGAACTGGGCGTTCACTTCCGCGAGGAACTGCGTGACGTTCCACTGATCGGGGTGCTGCTCGCGCGGGCAAAACGTGTCGACGAGTTCGCGCGCGACATCTTCCGCAACGCCGAGAACGTAATCGCGTTGGTCTTTTCCTTCAAGCGCGGAGCGGCGAATCGCATAAATCGTCTCGCGCTGCTTGTTCATCACGTCGTCGTATTCAAGCAGGTGTTTGCGCGCGTCGAAGTTTTGGGCTTCGACGGATTTTTGCGCGTTTTCGATGCGCCGCGAGATCAAGCCGGATTCGATCGGCACGCCTTCGGTCATGCCGAGGCGGAACATCAGCGCCTGCATGCGTTCGCCGCCGAAGATGCGCATGAGGTCGTCTTCGAGCGAAAGAAAAAATCGCGAAGAGCCGGGATCGCCCTGGCGGCCGGCGCGTCCGCGCAACTGGTTATCGATGCGGCGGGCTTC
Organism: uncultured Acidobacteriota bacterium; assembly: GCA_963833345.1. Taxonomy (GTDB): domain Bacteria; phylum Acidobacteriota; class Terriglobia; order Acidiferrales; family UBA7541; genus Acidiferrum. The sequence goes on from CAWHXI010000002.1 coordinate 2,326,886, forward strand.
GTGGCGTTCGGTGCCCAGGATGTGCAGGCCGCCGAGCGCTACGACTTCGTCATGCTCGGCTTTGCACTGTTGAGCGAATTGTTCGTACACCGGCTTCCACTGATCCGACGGCACTTGGAAGATTTTGCCTTCGTGTTGAAAAAGCACCATGGGCACGGTGGGCAGCGCGTCCTTGCCGGCTTCGGCGGGAATTACGGCGGGCGCGGCGGCGTAAGGCATGGCCAATTTGTTTTTCAGAAAATAATCACGGGTCATCTGCTCGGGATTGCCGCCGAGTAGAATGTCTGTGCCGCGGCCGGCCATGTTGGTGGCCACGGTGACGGCGCCTTTGCGCCCGGCCTGCGCGACGATGCCCGATTCGCGCTCATGCTGCTTGGCGTTGAGCACCTGATGGGGAACGCCGGCCTTCTTCAGGATTTCGGCGATGGCTTCGGATTTTTCGATGGAGATCGTTCCCACCAGCACCGGCTGGCCGCGTTCGTTGTAATGGCGGATGCCGTTAGCGAAGGAATTGTCTTCCTGGAGAATTCCATTGACGACCGCTTGGAACTTTTCTTTTTCAGTACGATAGACGACGTCGCGATGTTCTTCACGGATCAGTGTGCGATTCGTCGGAATGACGACGACATCGAGGTTATAGATTTTGCCGAACTCCGCGGCTTCCGTTTCCGCCGTGCCAGTCATCCCAGAGAGTTTTTTGTACATACGGAAATAATTTTGGAAGGTGATGGTCGCAAGCGTTTGATTTTCGCGCTCGATCTTGACGCCTTCTTTTGCTTCGACGGCTTGATGCAAACCATCTGACCAGCGGCGGCCGGGCATCTGACGGCCCGTAAATTCGTCGACGATGACGATTTCTCCGTCTTTGTTCACGTAGTCGACATCAATTTTGTACAGGGCGTGGGCTCGCAACGCCTGGTACACGTGGTGCATGATTTCGATGTTGACGGGATCGGACATGTTGCTGAGGTTGAGCAGCCGTTCGCACTTGCTGAAGCCTTCTTCGGTGAGCGTCGCGGTGCGATGCTTCTCGTCCAGGGTGTAGTCAATGTCCTGGATGAGCTTGGGAATAATTTTGTCGATCTTAGCGTACTTGTCCGTGGACTCTTCCGAGGGGCCGGAAATGATCAGCGGTGTGCGGGCTTCGTCGATAAGAATGGAGTCCACTTCGTCGACGATGGCGAACTGATGCCCGCGCTGAACGCATTGTGCGAGGTCGTACTTCATGTTGTCACGCAGGTAGTCGAAACCGAATTCGTTGTTGGTGCCGTAGGTGAGATCGGCGCCGTAAGCCGCTTTGCGCTGCTCATCGTCCAGATCGTGAACGATCACGCCGACGGAAAGTCCCAAGCTACGATAAAGCGGGCTCATCCATTCGGCGTCGCGCCGCGCCAGGTAGTCGTTCACGGTGACGACGTGTACGCCGCGCCCAGCCAGCGCGTTCAGCGCGGCAGGCAACGTCGCTACGAGCGTTTTGCCCTCGCCCGTTTTCATCTCCGCGATTTTGCCGTCGTGCAGCACCATTCCGCCGATCAGCTGGACGTCGAAGTGCCGCATATTCAGAAAGCGCCGGCCAGCCTCGCGAACCAGGGCAAAGGCCGGCACGATCGCGGGGTCGAGCACCTTCTTTAGGAGTTCTTTGTAGGTAGGCTCGCTAGGATCGGCGTCTTTAAGCTGCTCGTGGACCTCAGCCTTAAGTTCAGCGAAGCGAGCTTTTAACTCATCGTCGCTGAGCGCGCGCGTTTCGGCTTCGCGCGCATTGATAGCCACAACATGCGGCTGTAATTTTTTGATGTCTCGCTCGTGCTTGGTGCCGATAAATCGAGCGACAACTGTGTCAACTGCCTTGGCAACATCCATGAAGGGTTTCGCCGTCTCCTGGCGGTGTTCCGCGAGAGTAATCGCACCGGCGGCTCTGCCGCGACCAGTACAAACATTCTATTCTATCTGTTTGGATGCGCCAGCGCCAAGAACGGCGACACGGCGGAGGATCCTCTAGGCAGACGGTACCGAGGTCTCGGCGGAGACGGGTGCGGCCTGGCTCTTAGTATTCGTCCCGGTGGACGACTGCGAATTGTTATCGGCCAGCAAGCGGCGGTATTTGCTGCGCTCCTCAAGACTCATATCCACGATCTCAAAAGCCATGTCCTGCGCCCGGTAATCCCGCATCAGAGCCGTGGCGAGGACATTGCGCATCCCGAGCTGCAGCTTGAGTTGCACATGCGTCCCAGGCGGGAGATGGCGGCTGATGCTGGCAAAACCGCCCGAGAGGCTCGCCGTCTTAATCTCGAGGCGGCAGTTTTCCTTGAGGTTTGTGCTCACGGCGGTCACGGGTTTGTGCAGGCGGATGCGCGTATGGCGGCGTTGACGGACAAATTTTGAGTTGGGAATGACGTTGAGCGGCGCAAGGGCCAAGTCTTCCCGGTCGATTCCACTTTTGGCCGCGAAATCGCGAGCCCAATCCGGCTCCAGCCCCATGAGCGCTTGCAGCGCGGCGATGCGAAGCTCTTGGGGATGGACCCACCCAAACATTTTCTTCGCCTCGACCACGCGCTTGAGCGTGATCGTAGATTCCGGCGCGTGAATACGCCCGAGCGCCTCAATGGCTTTCACTTGCAGAAAAGGCCCGGCCCCCGTTGGCAAATCGCCGTCCACCATCGTGAGTAAACGGCCCAGAGCTTCCCGATCGGAGGTCACGCCAATCTCATCGATCACCAAAGGCATAATCAGTGGATCGACATGATCGAGCATCTCGAGAAGAATTCGGCAACGTCCCGGAGCGCCGCTCGCGGATATCTGCCGCACGATGCGATCCTGCGACGTCCTGGGAAAATCTTTCATGCGCGACGGCAAGAACACTTCCACCGCTTCCGGATCCAGCTTGCTCAAAAGCCCAGCCATCTCGACGGCTTCGGTGATGGGTCCGCCTCTTACTGTGCTGCGCAGATATTGCAATCCCTCTTCCCCAAGATCGGCGGCCAGATTGGATATGTGCTCGGCGTCTTCCCGAAGACTGCAGCGATTAAACCGCATGGAGAGCTGTTCCATCGACGTCTGCGGAAGCATTTTCAAAACGTTTGTCATTCCCGCGGCTGCTTGCCGGGCTCGCAGAGCTTCGTCGACAAATTCCGGAACGCGTTCTTCGATGCCCATCTTCGGGCGCAAACTTCGGCCAATGCCGGGCCGCTGTGCTTCGACGCCGGAAATTAGATCGAGCGCCTGCTCCATTACAGGGAAGCACCGGCTGGTGGCAGCCTCCTGGCTCAGTCTCACGAACGCGGCGCTCACTAGCGTCTGCAAATCGGTGTCTTGTTCGACGCTCAGCCGCACGCCCAAATGACGCAACGCTTCGCCGAGGAGCTTCGGATCGGCTTTGGCGTAAAGCTCGGCCATTTCCGACAAGCCCATCGCGGTTTTCTTGCGCGCATCGAGCTCTTCGCTGTCGGCGCACGATGCGTAATTCTGGAGGATGCTGATGGCTTGCGCGACGTCCCCGGTCTCGATCAAATGGGCCACGTAGGACTGCACGTTTTTCGGCGGGATGCACCACGCGTCGGTAGATAGCAGTACGGCCTGTTTGCCGCTTTCTGGAACTGCTGCCCAAAACTGGCGGTCGAGAATTTCGCGGTGGGACTCGACCATGATTCCGGCATCGGTCATCTTGTCTTCGTGCGCGCCGAGAATCTTTCTGAGATTTTCGATCTCCGCGTTCATGCGGTCCAGCATCTGCCGCACGGCATTGACCTTGACCTCGCCGCTTTCAAAACGCTCGAGCGCAAAGCGAATGGCCAAATGTTCGGCCAGTTTCACGAGGACCGACTCGTCCGGCTGGCCCTCGGGCGCCTGTGCCGCAAGCCCGGCAATCGCACGCTTCAGAGTGTCTTGCGCAGTGCCCGGCAATTGATTCATCTGCTGCTGGAACTCCCCAGCTGCAGCTGCGCCGCCCTGGCCAGCACCGACGTTGCCGAAGCTAGTCAGCGCGCCCAGAATTCCATAGATTTCATCTTCGCTCGGTCCTGCGCTCTTGCCGGTTCCGTGCCACGGTCCGCCACCTGCGCCGCTGCCTGTGCCTCCCGGCCCTGCACCAAGTAGAGCCCCTGAACCAGCGGGAACTAGGCCAGCAACACCAGCACTCCCTGCTCCGGTCGCATACGCTCCACCCGGCAAACCGCCTCCGATACCTAACCCACCAACACCCGATCCACCAACGGCTGATCCACCGACACCCGATCCTCCCACGCCTGATCCACCAACGCCCGATCCACCCAGGCCATCGGAGTTTCCGCTAATTCCACCGCCGCCGGCTCCCGCAACGCCCTCGCCGCCACCACCCGAGCCGGAACCGCCAGATCCCATGCCCGAGCCAACCGATCCGCCACCCCTCGAGCCTTGTGCCGCGGCAATCAACTCGAGCAATTTCTGCGGGTCATTAAGCCATTTCTTAAACTCGTTCTGGTCTTCGCCGAGTGACGCCGCCGCGAGTTGCGCGGCCACGCTGGCATCTTTCAAGCGCGAATCTGTTGCGACAAAGCATATTTCATTCAAGCGTATGCCTTGGGCGCCGGTGAGCGCGGCTTTTAGTTGTATGGCGAGTTCAGTGGGCTTTGCTTTACCTGTCGGAAACGCGCGGGCAAACCTGCCAATCTCTTCCTGTGTGACGGAGGGGAAAAACTGAATGCTGGCGAGTCCGGCAGCGGAAAGCAACTGAGCGAACTGCTTTTCAGCGGGAGCGCCTTCCAGGGGAACGCCGTCCAGCAGCAGCTGAGAACCAGTCGCGCCCAGCATGAGGCCCGCATCCGTCCCGGTGGGAATGGCCGCATGCAGCTCACGCCAGGCGATGTCCAGCTGTTCGATAGTACGGCTGTGCTCGAAGCCGTACAAACGGGCAAACTTCAGGAGTATGTTCAAACTTCTTACGAAGGCTCGTCCTGAAGTCGACTTGGTATCCGCTATCATTCGCTGCTATGCCCGTCCCCTAATAGGACTTCCTGTCTAGTACCGTAGGGTTATGACTCGTCTGCGGCAATGGTACAGAGGTCCTATGTGTCGCTGATGTCAAGCCGCCACGAGGACGGGTGCGTGACCTGCTCGGCCGGACGGGTTTAGCCCGAGCGAGTACAGGTGGGAAGGAGGGGGTTGCGCGCTATCGCACGCCGTCAAATTCTTGTTCTAACTACTTGTTGAGCGCTACTCGGCCGCGCCGCTTGCTGCGATTGGTCACCGCCGATACTTGCGGAAGCCCGCCAAGCTCCATCAACACCTTTCGCAGCCTAGAGCGGTCTTCGAGATCCATGTCCACAAATTCGAACGCCATCGCCTGCGGGCGCGCGCCCCGCACGATGGCCTGGGCTTTGATGTTTCGCACGCCGTGCGAAAGCTTGAGTGACAGAAGAGAACCCGGCGCCAGGTGTCGTTGGCCCGCGCCAATTCCGCCTCCCAGGTTGAGTTCCGGGATCGACAGTCGGAAATTTTCGCGCAAGTTGGTGGACACGGCGATCAGATTTCTCGATAGTTTCAGCCGCGCGTAGCGACGCTGACGCATCGCAGTAGAGTTGGGCTCGGGATCCGTGGGCTCCAGCGTCAAATCCTTGCGCTCGAGTCCGCTGGAGTTGAGTTTTTCCAGCGCCATGGTGGGATCGATGCGCATCAACGACTGGACGGCCGCGATTCGCAATTCGGTGGGGTACACCCAACGCCACACCTGCCGCGCTTCCAGAATATGCTGCAGCGTGGGACTGGCAGCCGATGCCCGCAAGCGGCCCAGCGCTTCAAGAGCTTTGAGCCGGTGAAAGGGAGGAGTGTGATCGTTCTGCGCCAATTCCACCAGCTTCGGAATACATTCGTGCTGGCCGCTCATGCCCATTTCGTCGATGGCCAGCGGACGGATCAGGGCGTCTAGCGAGTCATAAAGCGAGACGAGCAGTTTGGCCCGCTGTTCGGGCGGAGCAGAGGAAAGCTGGCGCACGGCGCGGTCATGCGAGGAGCGTGGCCATTGGCTCAGCCGGACTGGCAGAATTTTATCGACGACGTCGGGAGCGAAATGGCTCAGCAAGCCGATCGTCTCGGCAGCCTCGTTCGCAGGCGCGGTTTGCAAAATTTCCAGTAGTCGTTGCGTGGAATCTTCGCCAAGCCCTCGCACGATCTGGCTCAGCACTTCGCAATCTTCGCGGAAACCGCAGTGGCCGAAGCGGTTCGTCACGTAGTGCAGCGTGGCTTTGGGCATCAGACCGAGAATTTCCGTCATGCCGTCTGCAATGTGACCGCCGCGCAGGGCCTCTTCGATGAATTCCGGCAAGCGTTCTTCGGCGCCGATGCGCGGACGAAGGCTCTGTGTTGATCCCGGGCGCTGCGCTTCAATGCTATCGAGAGAAGAAAGCGCTTGTTGCATAGCCGGGTAGCAGCGCTTTGAGGCCGCCTCCTGGCTCATGCGCACGAAGGCCGCACTGATTAACGTTTGCAATTCCGGTTCCCGCTCGACGGCCAGCTGATTTCCCAGACGCCGGATCGACTCCATCAGTGCGCTGCCGTCGCCGCTGCCATACAGCTCAGCCAAATCGGAAAGCCCAATCGCCGTGGTGCGCCGCGCTTCCGGCGCTTCCAACGCGATACACGCCGCGTACTTCATCAAAATTTCATTCACGGTTTTCAATTCGCCGCGCCGCAACATATCTTCCAGGAAAGCTCTTACGTTTCGCGGCGGCACGCACCAAGCCTCATCCGATGTCAGAACTTCTTTCTTGTTCTCTTCCGGAACTTGCTCCCAGAATTCTTGATCGAGCAGCTCCGTATACGTCTGCACCGATAGCCCCGCCTGGGCCATCATTTCTTCTTGCGAACCGAGAATCTTGCGCAGTGCTTCAATCTCGGAATTCATGCGATCCAGGAGTTGCTTAACGGCGTTCACGCGCAGCTCGCCGCGCTCGTAACTGTCCAGGGCAAAACGAATCGCCACATGTTCCGCAAGCTTCAGCAACATCGGCTTGTCGGCTTTTTCCGAAGGCGCCTGTGCCGCCAGTCCTGCCAGCGCCTGCTGCAGCGTGAATTGCGCGCGCACCGGCATTGCGCTCAAGCGCGACTGAAACGTCGGAACATCCATTTTCGCTTCGGGATCTTTACGCGACTTCCCGAGTTGAGCAAAAAGCCCCAGCATCGCGCGGACATCTTCTTCCGCAACGCTAAACCCAGCGCCGCCGCTGCCGGACCCGCCGCCCGGTCCTCCAGGCACTGGGCCGCCACCGCCCAGCGTACTGCCCCTGAGCAGAGCCGACGCCGTGAGCCACTTTCCAGGTGCCGCGTCTCCGCCACCACCTCCAGCTCCGCCGCCTACCCCTGGCCCGCCGCCTGCGCCTCCAATACCACCACCTCCACCGCCTCCAGGGCCTCCGCCAGAACCAGGCCCGCCGCTGCCGCTGCCTCCTCCGCCAATCCCCGTCCCGCCGCCGCCAATCCCAACTCCGCCGCCTCCACCAGAGCCGCCACTGCCGCCAGCTCCGCCACCGACTCCCGAGCCGCCTGAACCCGCGCCCCCACCGGACCCCGGGCCTCCGCCCGGACCACTGCCTGGCCCGCCCGTAGCGTTACCTGTGCCTAAACCACCTCCAGCGCTTCCTGAACCACCGCCTCCGCCTTCCCAAAGACTTCCAGCCTGGCTGGCCGTTCCCGATCCTCCTCCGCCGCCGGAGCCAAAGCCGCCTGCGCCCGTACCGCCGCCTCCGGGCACACCGCCAGGGCCGCCCCCTCCGGGACCAAAGCCTGGACCCGTTCCTCCCCCGCCGCCACCACCGCCGCCGCTGCTGCGCGAACTTTCCGCGGCAAGAATCATCTGCAGGAGCTTGTTGGGATCTTCAAAGAAATCTTTGAACTTGTCGCCTTGAGCGCCGAGAGCCTTCGCGGTAAGTTGCGCGGCCATCTTGATTCCCGCCACGGAAGAATCTTCTGCGACATAGCGAATCTCGTTGACCTTGATGCTCGTTTCACCGGCGAGCGCGGATTTCAATTGTTCCGCGAGAGAGGAAGGCTTGGCGTTGCCGCTTGGAAAACCGCGTACGAAGCGGGCAAATTGTGGTTGCGTTAAATTCGGAGAGAAGTGAATGCTGGCAATACCGGAGCCCGTCAGCAGCTGCGCGAAACTTTTTTCACCGGCGGACGCACCGAGTGGCACGCCGTCCAACAAGATCTGGTTCCCCGAAGCTCCAAGCAAAAGCCCGCTGCCGCTGCTCTCATCGAGCGCACTTCGGAGCTCTTTCCACGCAGTTTCAAACTGCGCCGCCGTCCGCACATGGCCAAATTCGTAGAGCCGTGCGAACTTAAGTAAAATGTTCAGGCTGCGGACGAAAGCCCGCGCGCCCCCGCGTGATTCGGGACTCATTCTATTCGGCGAGGAAGCCGGTTCTCCCCCATGCTTCCTACTACACTAGAGGCCTCACGCGCTACAGACAAGTCTCACGGCACTTATTGTAACCTTCTCAATAACACAGTGTTGGCGAGAAGGACACGAACTTGGCCGCTTCGCACAGGTGATACGGTTGCGTCCCACACCATTTCCGGACTACCCTGTGTTGCTTGGTATTGTGTATGGCTCTACAATAACCGGGCAAGGCATCTTTCGTTCTACCGCTGCCGCGGGCACGCTCGCGTTGAGCGCACCTTCGGCAAAAATTAAGAGCAATACAAACTCTTATGTCGGACCAGTCCCCGCCTGACCGCTACAAGGCAGAAATGCCGCAGATACCCGGTATTGCCGGGCCAAGCTCGAACCGCAGCCCTTTGAACAATCCTACGGTCCGGATGGTCGGTGTACTTCTCGCGGTATTGCTGGTGGTTTTTTTCGGCGGGCGATGGATTCTCCGCCCCAGACACGCGGAAGTTCCTCCGGCTGAACCTCCTCCTCAAATAGAGGTACCGGCTCCCGCTCCTGATCCGAATGCAGCGCTCCCGCACGCTACACAGCAGGACCCCGGCATTGCAACCGTGGCGGAGATGGGCCAAGCCTGGTCCTCCAAGCAGTTCTTTATCCGCAATGGACTAACGGGCGAAAACGTTCCAGGTCTTCTTATTCGTTTGCCTGCGAGTTCTGCTTCCCAAGCGAACGGTTACTGGGCCTTCTCATTGAATGCTCCTTTCGGAAATTGCCAGCTCGAGTACATCACCGACCTCGCCAAACTGAAGAGCGACTATGACTTCAATGCCGCGAAGCATCCCATGGTAGGCAACCCCTGCAATCGCACGCTTTACGATCCCACGAAAATGACGAATCTGCCCGGCAACGTCTGGGTGCGTGGGGCCATCGCGCAAGGCTCGGACCTGCGGCCGCCGCTCGGCATCGAACTCAAAGTTCAGGGGAAAACGATTCAGGCCGTTCGCATGGAGTAGCGCTCTCAGAATTTTCTCCGAACTTCTCCCCTGCTGCTTCACTTGGTTTTTCTTCATCCCGCTTGACAAGCTATGCCTCCGCCAGTTAAACGTCTTCTCCACACTGGAGAAAACATAGATGCCCACTGATTTCGGTACCACGCGCCGGCGCTTTTTGCAAAGCGCAGCTGCGGCTTCTTCCTTAGCGCTTTTGCCGGCCGCGAAGGCGTCCGCTGAAATCTCGCAAGACGCTCCTAAGGCGGACTTTTCGGGTTTGAAGCCTTTTGGCGACCGCCTGAAACCCATCACACCGGATGAATTCCGTGCCCGCATGACCCGCGCGCAGCAGTTGATGTCTGAATTGAAACCGGGTTTTGACGCTCTTTTCTTCGCTCCCGGAACTTCGCTCTACTACTTCACTGGCATTCGCTGGGGTTTGAGCGAACGCCTCGTCGGACTCGTTCTGCCTCGCGTGGGTAAACCTGTTCTCGTCTGCCCCGGCTTCGAAGAAGGCCGCTTGCGCGAACAATTGCGCTTCCCGATCGAAATCCGGGTGTGGCAGGAAGATGAAAGTCCAACGAGGCTTGCCGCGGCCGCCTTGGCCGACCAAGGCGTTCGAACCGGGCGGCTAGGCATCGAAGAGACCGTTTACTTCACGTATTCCGATCACTTGCGCGCAGCAGCTCCCGGATTTGAGTACGTGTCCGCTGATCCTGTCACCATCGCCTGCCGGGCGCGCAAAACTCCGCACGAACTCGAATTGATGCGCCTCGCTTGCGAGGCCACGTTCGACGTCTATAAACCTGTTTTTGCCGCTATTCGCGAAGGGATGTCTCAAGACGATATCGCCCACCTTGTCGAAGCAGGTTTTTCAAAGATGGGCCTGCGCGGCGGCGCGCTCGTGCTGCTGGGAGCCTCAGCCGCTCTTCCACACGGCACCAAGCAACCGCAAAAGCTCAAGGAAGGCGATGTGATTTTGATCGATGGCGGCTGCGCCGTCGATGGTTATGCCTCGGACGTCACGCGCATGGGCATCCTCGGCAAGCCTTCGGAGAAAATCGCGAAGGCCTATGAACTTACGCGCAAAGCCCAGGATGCCGCATTGGACGCGGCCCGCGCAGGTCGGCTATCCGGCACGGTCGATGATGCAGCGCGCGCCGTCATTACCGGCGGCGGCTACGGCCCCGACTACAAATTCTTCACGCATCGCCTGGGCCACGGCATCGGCCTCGACGGCCACGAGCATCCTTATCTCGTTCGCGGCAGCAAGACCAACCTCGAACCCGGTATGACTTTTTCGAATGAGCCGGGCATTTACGTTGTCGGAGAGTTTGGCATTCGGTGCGAAGACGACATGGTCATCATGCCTGATGGCCCCGCACAACTCTTGACACCAAACTTCCAGGTCTCGCTCGAAAAACCGATGGGCTGATTTCACGCGCGCCGAATCGCTTCACAAAACTCGACGATTCTTTGCTCCGCCCAGAATCGCTTCGTGCCGCTTTGATTCGAAATAAAGCCGCAATGTCCGCCGCGCTCCGGTGTGGCGAACCTTATCGCCGGATTCTGCCCAGGATTCGCGCGCCGAAACAACTCGAATGGGACAAACGGATCGTCCTGCGCCGTGATCATCAGCATCGGCACGCGCACCTGCGCAACGACCTTCTTCGCCCCCACCGCATCGTAATAATCCTGCGCGTCGCGATAGCCGAATTGCGGGGCTGTAATCTTGTCGTCAAACTCTCGCACCGATCGCACTGGTCCGATTCCATTCAGCGGATAGCGCTGAGGAAAAATCTTGGCCTTTCGCGCGTACCGTGCCATCAAACCTTTTACAAAATGCCGCTGGTAGAAAAAATTGTCGCGTCGCTCCAGCGCATCGGCGCACGCCCCAAGATCCATCGCCGGGCATACCACGCACACACCGCGCAGCACTTTCGGTGCAGCATCTCCAAACTCGCCTGCCATCTTGGTCACCAGATTTCCGCCCATCGAGTAACCGGCAAAGAAAACCTGCTCGAATCCATCCCCGATGGCCAACTCCTCGATCACCGCTTTATAATCCGCGCTCATCCCGGAGTTGTACAACGTCGGCGTAAGCGCTTCGGTGCCACCGCAATTCCTCTGGTTCAATCGCACCGCGTGAAATCCCAGCCGGAACGCCTTCTCCGCAATCCCGCAAACGTAATTCGATTCGCTCGACCCTTCCAGTCCGTGCAGGATCACAATCACCGGCGCGTCACGCCGTTTCCCCGGCTGCCAATGGCACTTTCCAAGAATCCGCGATTCGGCATCCACTTGAAACAATCGCTCTTCCGCCTGCGGCAGGTCAAAACGCCTGCGCACAAACGCCGCCGCAATTGTCATGGCGTGGCCGTTCCTCAGCAGCGCGTGCGGCTCAAATTTCTCCATCTCCCAAGCCATGAATTCACTGTAGAGCAGCGCCACACACCAGGCAAGCCGCCGACACCGCAACCCTTACGGCAATCCTTGCCGCAGCGTTTCCTGCCGCCCGAGCGCTGTTAACACTCGCCCGTTTTTTCGCGTCAATCTAGCCGATGGGGAAATAAGGAGCCAGCACTATGAAATCTCGCCTTCTTGCCTGCGCCGTTCTCGTACTGTCCTTAGCCGCTCTGCCGCTTCTCTTCCACGCGCAAACGCCGTCTTACGATCCAGCCCTTACCGCCCACGAATGGGGCACGTTCACCTCGATTGCCGGCAAGGACGGCCGCGCCGCCTACTGGCTGCCGCTGACTGGCTCGACCGATCTCCCGGGGTTCGTCGAGCATTTCCAAACGCCCGATTTCAAGGGTGGCCTCCGCGGCACGGTGCGCATGGAAACGCCCGTTCTCTACTTCTATACCAACCACGCCACCACTCTCTCCGTGCACGTCTCCTTCTCGCAAGGCCTCATCACCGAATGGTATCCGCACGCCAACCGCGTCGAACCCATCGGTCTTCAGACTCAAGCGCGAATGGTCGCCTATTACAATGACTGGAATCGCCGCCAGAAGCAGCCCGACAGCAGCATCTCCTGGGACTCCGTCACGCTAGAACCAAATGGTTCCTCAACCCTCCCGCGCGAAGACAGCACGAATCACTACTATGCCGCCCGGCAAACATCCTCCACTCCGCTGCGAATTAAGACCCAAGCCGGCGACCAGACCGAGAAATTTCTCTTCTACCGTGGCGTTGCCAGTTTTTCTATTCCGATGTCCGTGAAGCTAACTCAGGGCGAAAAGATAGTCGCCCAAAATCTCACCACGCAAGAAATTCCCGCGATGCTCCTGTTCGAGCGCCGCGGCGACAAATTGGGATTCCGCATCGCAGACGCCTCGGCGACTCAACCAACTCTCGATCCTCCCGAACTCAATGCGAATATGGATTCGCTGAGACTGGCGGTGGAAGACATGCTCATCGCGCAGGGCCTCTATCAAGACGAAGCCCAAGCCATGTTTGAAACCTGGCGCGATTCCTGGTTTGAAGAAGGCAGCCGCCTGCTCTACATCGTCCCGCGCCAATTCGTGGATAGCGTCCTGCCCCTCTCGATCAACCCCGCTCCGGCGCAAACCGTCCGGGTTTTCGTCGGCCGCCTCGAACTCGTCACACCCACAACACAAAGAGCCGTCGAGCAAGCCCTGGTCACGCACGACCATGCCACGCTCGCGCGCTATAACCGGTTTCTCGTTCCCATTCTCGAGTCCATGATTGCGGAAGAAAAAAGTCCGGAGAAAAAGACGCATTTTCTTGAGTACTTGAACGATCTGAACGACGTGCAATCCACTGAAAACGCGCTGGACCAGACTCGGTAATCGCGCCATCCTTGTGTGCCATGTGGTGAAGGAAGGTTGGCAAGGCTATGAGAACGCTCAGAGTTGTGATCTTGTCCGCGGCGGTTATCTTCCTACTGGTCCAAATCTCCCCTGCGAAGAACGGAAATATCGTGATTTACGGAATTGTGAACAAGGTTGTGCTCGAACCGGACGAGAACGCGCCGGAGCGGATTCAAATCTGGGGTTTGTTTGCGGTTCCTGTCCCGATCTCCAGCGGGCTGTATAGGGCTCCTCGACGTGGGATTCTCTATTTCAGCCTCCCTCCTGGCAAAAAGAAAATTGCAATAAAGGAGTGGGCCGAACTAAAAAGGCTGGCCGGCTCCGGCCAGATTCTCGGCTTCGCGGAGTATTGGGTGCCGAACCCGAACGACCCGCAAGGCAACCCGCATACATCCCTGGTGGTTCATGTCCACGAGGATGTGCCCCTTGGCTCGCCAGACCCTTACCCGCTTGGAATAGGAGTCCTCAAAATAGACGAGCACAAGCCAGAGGACTACGAGAAGAAGATCATCACTCAGCTCAAGGAAAACACCAACCAACCCTGAGCAAATCGTCAACGCTTTCCCGCTTTTCCCCGGCGTTTTGTCATCCACGGCTCCAGCACGGACTCCAGATCAGTCCGCATCCATCGCGCGGCTGTCCTTTCTCGATAGAATCCCCACGTAATCAGCGAGCCGCTAAGTACCGTCTCGATCGTCCGCGCCAAGTTCGCGGGTTTCACACTCGGCGTGAGTTCGCCCGCTTTTAACGCTGCTTCTACCAGCCGCTTCAAACCGGCACGCGTCGCTCGCGCTTGCTTTACCAAGTGCCGCCGAAAGTCCGGATCGGTCATATCGATCTGGAGATAGGCCAGGTTGCGCGCGAGAGCCGCCGGCGACGCCGCCATCCCGGCCATGCAGTCTGCGTATGCGCGCAGCGCGGCCAGCGGAGAGGCGTGCCGCTTTGCCAGCGCCGCGATGAACTCGCCCGATCCATCGGAATATTTTTCAGCCAATGCCAGCAGCAGCGCGCGCTTCGATCCGAATCGCTGGACAAGCACCGCCGCGGTCACGCCTGCTTCTTTGGCGATGGCCGCAAGCGTTAGTTCGCGCGGACCGACTCTGCTCATCACCGCATGCGCGGCGGCAAAGAGCTGGCTGTCGCTGACCTTCCTGGGGCGCGGGCTCATGGGTCTTGACCGTTTCTCAACGCTCGTATAGTATCATTTCTAAACGGCCATTTAGTTTATGCGTTTCCTGCAATGCAAAATAGAGTCGGAGTAGGGATCATGATTGCTCATAACCCCCTCCACGAATACCCGGCCCGTACGTTCCCCTGTCAACGCTTCGACGCCGCCCTTGCGAGCGGCTCCGCATGACTCGGGGCCGATGTGGGTCGCTAGTTCACACTCGTATGACTTTTGCATTCACTACACCTCGCCGGTTTGACCGGCGCACAAGGAGCGAATCAATGCGCACCGTAACCTATGGCGGAGCCGTCAGCCTGGACGGCTTCCTCGCCGGCGTCGATGGCTCGATCGACTGGCTGCACTTCAGCAAGGACGTCCAACAAGTGATGGCGGACTATTGGAAGAACGTCGACACCATCCTGTGGGGACGAAAAACGTACGACGTCTCGGTCGCCATGAAACCTTCGTCTGCAAAGAAGCCCGCCAGAGCGAAGAGCCCCAAGCGCAAGGCGCCAGTCATGCGCAACTATGTCTTCTCACGCACGCTCAAGGCTCTCGACGATCCCGGCGTCGAACTCGTGACCTCCGACGCCGTCGAATTCGTCCGAGCACTGAAGCGACGCCCCGGGAAAGAGATCTGCCTGATGGGCGGCGGCGAACTAGCCCAATCCCTGCTCGCCGCGGACCTGGTGGACGAAATCGGCCTGAACATTCACCCGATCCTTCTCGGCTCCGGCATTCCCACGTTTCGCGATCCCGGCCACCGAGTAAAGCTCACACTCACTGAGTGCCGCCAAATGGAAGGCGGCTGCATCCTCGCCAGCTACAAGGTGCTGCACTCCGTGTAGACGCAAAACAGTCGTAAGCGCCCTCGCAACCCGGAATAAGACTGTGGATCAGTTTCGGATGAGTAGGCATCTCGGGTAATCTCGGGTATGAATTCACTGATGGGCAGCTGGGCCGACAAATGACGGAGTCAGTCAGCGCGGAAAGTCAGCCTCATTAAGAAGAACACGTACAGTCCGATTCTCTCCTTCCCGCAATTGAATGTCTTTGGTTCAGCGTAGAAAGCCCGGGTTGGTCACAACCAGCTCATAGCTCCCTTGAACCACCTTCACGTTGAACCGGCCGTGTTCGTCCGTTTCTGGGAAACTCCAGGCTGCCTCTTTCTGAAATCCACCGATCTGCGCGTTGGGGAGAGCAACCCAGGTCGAGTTCGTCACAATGATTGTGAGCGAGGCGGTGGCAACCGGAGGCGAGAGCAGCTTTGGAGCGGGTAAATTTGTCTGAACGGGGAAATTCGGGCCCCCGAGGCGGACGGTGCGCGTGAGCTCGGGCAATCGGAGGACGACTTTAACAACCTGGTTTGGCGCTGCCTGTACTTGAATCCTCTCCGCTGAAGGAAGAAACACTGGAACAGCGGCAAATAAATAATAGCTCCCTGGAAGCAAATCCACCGAAAGCTCGCCGCGTTCATTTGTTTTGGGATCAGTTAGAGCTTTTACCAGTGAATCGGGAAGAAGCCTTATCTGAACGTCTGGGACAGCGGCTCCGCTCGGGTCTACCGCTACGATCGTGAGGGGCACGAGATCCATTATTTCAGGCGGAGCGGGGAAGACGGGACAGGGGTCGGGACTAGGGTATCCCCCGACTCGAAGCGCGAACTCGAATTTTTGGCTCTCGCCAGGTTTCACCGTGATGCGGGTATGCAACGTCTTGAAGGCAAGGCAGGTCAGAATTACGTCGTAATCCCCTTCCTCGAGTTCAAACCTCGCTGAGGCCATCTGGTCTGTCTTAACCGTCTTGGCACTGGCGTCGGCGACGAAGATGATCTCTACCTGGGCATCGGGGATAGGGCTTCCGTGCCCGTCTGAAACTTCGATGATAACGGTTGCAGGTTTCTTCGTAGTCTGAGCGGAAAGCACTGAACAAAAGGTCAAGAGCAGGGCAGCGAGTGTTGAGGCAGAAATCGAGCCGGGCTTCATTCTAAGAACCTAGCACGGAAACTGTCCATTTCTCCAGACCTCCCTCTGCGCGCCCGGTGAATCGCTTAGGCAGAATCCTCCCTCGCTCAAAAGACCACCAGCTTGACCGCAATCCCATTGCCCCCTAGAATAGAAGTTTCACAGTGATTGATTTTTGCAATCTGATGCGTTCATCTTCCCGCCCAGCGGCCGCGCGCTGGGCTGCGCTGTTTTAGGGCGCTAATCTTCAGAACCGAGGTTGTAATGATTGAAGGTCCAATTCCCGAGGGTCTTACTTTCGACGACGTGCTTCTCCTGCCCGGCAAATCCTCTGTGCTGCCGACGGAAGTCGACACGCGCACCTGTTTCACCCGCAAACTAGCGCTCGATATCCCGCTGGCCTCCGCCGCCATGGACACCGTAACCGAATCCCGGCTGGCAATCGCCATCGCCCGACAGGGCGGCATCGGCCTCGTGCACCGCAACATGCCCATCGACCGCCAAGGCGAAGAGGTCGACCGCGTAAAACGCTCCGAAAGTGGCATGATCGTTGACCCCGTCACCATTTCCCCAGACATCACCCTCCGCCAGGCCCTCGAGATCATGAACAAGTACCACATCTCCGGTCTTCCTGTGACCCGTGGCTCCCGGTTAACCGGAATCCTCACCAACCGCGACCTGCGCTTTGAAAAAAATCACTCCCAGCTGGTCGGCTCCGTGATGACCAAAGAGAATCTCGTCACCGTGGCCGTAGGCACTACGCTCGAAGAAGCCGAGCGCATCTTGCAAAAGCATCGCATCGAAAAGCTCCTGGTCGTTGACCAGGACTTCAATCTCAAAGGCCTCATCACCGTCAAAGACATCCAGAAAAAACGCGAATATCCGCGCGCCGCCAAGGACGATCAAGGCCGCCTCCGCGTCGGCGCCGCAGTCGGAGCCACCGGAGACTACCTCGAGCGCGCCGTCGAAATGTCCAAAGCTAAAGCCGATGTCCTCGCCATCGACACCGCCCACGGCCACACCACCCGCGTGATGGACGCTATCAAAGCCATTCGAAATCGCCTGCCGGAAGTACAAATCATCGCCGGCAACGTCGCCACCTACGAAGCCGCGAAAGATCTCATCGCACTCGGCATCGACGGCTTGAAGGTCGGCATCGGCCCCGGCTCCATCTGCACAACGCGCGTCGTCACCGGCGCAGGCGTACCCCAGATCACCGCCATCATGGAATCCGCGCGCGCCGCGCAAGGCACCGGCATCCCCATCATCGCCGACGGCGGCATCAAATATTCCGGCGACATCACCAAAGCCATCGCCGCAGGCGCTTCCTGCGTCATGATCGGCAGCCTCTTCGCCGGTACGGAAGAAGCTCCGGGCGAAACGATTCTCTATCAGGGCCGCACCTTCAAGTCCTACCGCGGCATGGGCTCGATGGGCGCCATGGACGCGGGCTCCGATCGTTACGCCACCGTTCAGGACATGGAAGAGCGCGGCAAGTCCGTTCCCGAGGGTGTCGAAGGACGCGTACCGTACAAAGGCTCTCTCGGCGCGCTTACCGACCAGCTCGTCGGCGGCCTCAAAAGCGGCATGGGCTACGTCGGCGCTCCCACGCTGAGAGAACTCACCGAGAAAGCCCGCTTCGTCCGCATCACCGCCGCCGGCCTCCGTGAAAGCCACGTCCACGACGTCATCATCACTCGCGAAGCCCCGAATTATCGTATGGAATAAACTTGAAGAGCGGGAGCCCTGCTCCCGCTCTTCCGCCAGTTGACTATTCTTCTCACCGCGATCAACCCGTCTCGGGAAAATAACAGTCAATGAGCTAAACTAAAAAACGTAACCGGAGATCTAGATTTGTCTGACCCGCAACCCTGGCGCAATCCTCGCCCCGCCCCGCAATTACCGGAAATGCAGCCCCGCCTGCACAAACTCTTGATGCCTGCCTGGCTCCGCGCCTGGTGGCCCGCCCTCGCCTGGGCTTGCGTCATCTTCACTCTTTCAACCGACTCCTTCTCTTCCGAGCACACCGCAACGGTTCTCTCCTTCTTCGTGAAATGGCTTTTCCCCCATCTCACCGAAGACCAGTTCAATTTCATTCACCACGTCATCCGCAAGAGCGCCCACTTCACCGAATATTTTATTTTTTGCATCTTGATCTACCGCGGCGTCCGCGGCGATCGCAAAGGCTGGCGCTGGACGTGGGGCATCGCGGCCCTCTCCGTCGCCGCAGGCTATTCCATCATGGACGAAATCCATCAAGCGTTCGTCGTCAGCCGCACCGCCTCTCCCTACGATTCCCTTCTCGACTCCATCGGCGCCTTCTTCGCCTTCGCCGCCCTCTGGCTCTGGTTCCGTCTCCGCCGCCCAAAATCTGATTCGCTTCCGGGCCAAGTTTCCGACCCCACCTCAGCACCCTCGCTCTAACCGCAAGCCTTCCCTCCAGCAAAAATTTTGCCGCCGCGCTCCAGCAATGCTACCTTGCATACCACTAATTGTGGTTGATTGAGCCGCTGGACATGCGCACCAAGAATCCTCCCATCCTCCAATACATCTGCCTTGCGCTTCTCTTCGCACTTGCATCGGCGTATCAGATTCGTTCTGCCTTGTATGCTTTTCCGAATTATTTCCATCTCAAGGTCGCTTCATTTCCATTCACGCCGGAATACGACAAAGGCCGCCCCGTCCTTCAGTTCGTGACCAAGTCCGCCCAGCAAGCCGGCGTGCGAAACAACGACATCCTGCTCGCGATGAACGGCCGTCCAGTGACCGGACTGGCTGTGTTCGGTGAAGCGATCCGCACCGCCAAGCCAGGCGATTCCCTCACCGTTCAGTTCCTGCGTCCCGGTGAAACAGCTCCGCGCTCGGCCACCATTCCACTCGAGCAGGCCACTGCTCCACCCATCAGTTTGCCTGCCGCATCCCTTTTGGCCCTGAAACTCGTCGTGCCCACCTTTTGCATCCTGCTTGGATTCTGGGTCACAGCCGTGCGTCCTCGAGATCCTTCCGCGTGGTGCCTGTACTTCATCTTGCTGTTTTTCTCTGTGTTTTACAGCGCGGGAGTCGAGAGTTGGGGGCCCGTCGTTCGCGATGTCGCGGAAGGGTATCGCGTAGCCGTTGACACCGCTTGGCCGATTTTCATGCTGCTTTTCGGCGTCTTCTTTCCTGAGCCTTTCCCTGAGAAAGACCCCGTCTGGTGGAGCTGGTCCAAGCGCATTGCCATCACGCTCTTGATTGTTTCCTGCGTAATGAATGTTATCGTGCGGCTTGGTCAATTCGAGAATTTCGCATCCGTGGCCTCCATATCCGCGGCTCTGGACCGCCTGAGCACGGTTGACTTCCTGCTCAGTTTTGGGGCTATCGGCACTTTCTTTGCCTGCATTTCCGTCAAGATGCGCCAGGCCGTCACGCCCGATGCGAAGCGGCGTCTGCGTTTGCTTTATACCGGCTCCACCATCAGCATGGCCCCTGCATGCATTCTCTTCGTTACGCAGAACATCAAGGGCGGCGAGCTCGAGCAGATCTTTCCGGAATGGTTTGTGCTGTCCGCGCTGTCCCTGATGCTTCTTTTTCCCATTACGCTGGCGTACGTCATCGTGGTACACCGCGCGATGGATGTGCACGTCGTCATTCGCCAGGGTTTGCAATACGGGCTCGCGACAAGTGGCATTCGCGTTTTGCAAATTATCCTGACGGCCGCCGTCCTTATCACTGGAGTCACTTTCTCCCGTAGCCGTCATCTCAGCCTCGCCAACGAAATTTCCGCAATTTCGCTGCTCATTGTGGCTGTCCTTTTGCTTCGCCGCGTTGCGCTGCGTCTTCGAGCGTGGACCGACCGCCGCTTCTTCCGCGACGCCTATAACGCCGAACAAATTCTCGAAGCCCTGAGCGATGAGGTGCGCTCGATCGTAGAGAAGCGTCCCTTACTCGAGAGAGTGGCGACAAAAATCGCTGAATCCCTCCACATCCCCCGCGTTGCAGTCCTTCTTGAAGATGGCGGCTTTTACCGGCCCGCCTTTGCACTTGGTTTCCCCGCTGCCTTTGTTGCGGATTTGCCCGATTCCGGTGCGACAGTTAGCCGTCTCAAGCGAGAAGCCGGCCCCGAGCGCGTCTACTTTGACGACGAGAACTCCTGGGTGAATACTCTGGCGATGTCAGAAGACGAGCGCAGCAACCTTGCCTCTCTCCAGCCGCAATTGCTTCTGCCCCTCTTGACGAAACAAAATCTCCTCGGCATCATCAGCCTCGGCGAAAAACGTTCCGAAGCTCCCTACTCGGGCACGGATATTCGTCTCCTGAAATCCGTGGCCTCGCAAACCGCCCTCGCGCTCTCCAACGCCGAGCTAACCTCCGCCATCGCCGTCGAAATCGGCCGCCGCGAAAAACTAAACCGCGAAATTGAAATTGCTCGCGAAGTCCAGGAGCGCCTCTTCCCCCAGCGCCTGCCTGAAATCTCCGGCCTCGACTATTTCGGCCGTTGCCGCACGGCCCTTGGTGTCGGCGGCGACTACTACGATTTCCTCGCTCTCCCCGACGGCAAACTCGGCGTCGCACTCGGCGACGTCTCCGGCAAAGGCATCGCTGCCGCTCTGACTATGGCCAGCCTCCAAGCTTCCCTCCGCGCCGACGCCATGCGCGCCGGCAACGACATCGCCGGCCTCATCACGCGCGTCAACGCCATGCTCTACGACGCTTCTACCGAAGACCGCTACGCAACTCTCTTTTACGCGCAGTACGACCCCGCCGCTCGCCGCCTCAGCTACGTGAATGCAGGACACTGCCCGCCAATACTTCTCCGCAACGCCGCAAAGAACGCCGCCGTCGAGCGTCTCGATCAAGCTGGAGGAACAGTGGTGGGTTTGTTGCCGGAATGTGCCTACGAGCAGGCCGAACTCTTCTTGGCTCCGGGCGATTTGCTAGTGATTTACACCGACGGCTTCAGCGAAGCCATGAGTCCCAACCTCGAAGAATGGGGCGAAGAGCGATTGATCGAAACGGTCGCCACCTGCAGCGGTCTCCCCGCTCGCGACACCATAGCGCGCATCATGCACTCAGCCGACGCCTTCGCCGCAGGCGCCCCGCAAAGCGACGACATGACCCTAGTCGTCCTCCGCGCGCTCTAGACTCTCCCGCTGCCCCAACTCCCCGTCGGCAGCGCTGGCGAGTTAAATACTTATTGACAGAGATATACCTTTAACGGTATTCTTCTTCTCGGAGAATCAGACCCACTCGACCTTTGCCGCCGCCTTTCCGGGCGGCTATTTTTTGGTCTGCTCGAACCCTAACGCACAGTAGTCAGGTCTGATCTTCGGTCCGCTCTCTAACAGGTGCCGCGAAGTCCGTGACTCTCATCCTGAGCAAAACTTCGTAATTGTCATCCCGAGCGAAGCGAGGGATTTGCTTTTTCTGCGGGTTTTTCAACAGCCCGCTAAGCCGCCGCGCTTCCGGATAGGCCCTAACTCAAATCCACTTTTAAGAGGCTTCCATGACCAATAAGAATTCCAGTACTGGCATCGCCCCGCGCTGCCAGTTTCACTTTCCCGACGGCCGCTGCTGCCGCATGTTGCGCCTAACTCCCGCACGGCTTACCGGACGCCGGGAATCGGGCCAATTTCACACATTATAAAAGGGCGCCCCTTTTGGAGTAGGTTTGAGTGCTTGGCTCATTCCCCTACAAGAAAGGAACACCCTCTATGACTAGCACTAAATATATCGGCTTGGACGTGCATAAGGAAAGCATTTCGATCGCAGTTCTGAATTTTGCGGGCAAGGTGGTGATGGAATGCGTCATCGAGACCAAAGCGAGCACCCTTCTGCAGTTTATCCACGGGCTGCGTGGAGATATGCACCTCACGTTTGAAGAAGGCACTTGGGCTGGCTGGTTGTACGATCTGCTGAAGCCACATGTCACGGAACTGGTGGTGTGTAATCCGCGAAAGAATGCCTTGCTGAAAGAAGGCAGCAAGAGCGACCGCATCGACGCACGCAAGCTGGCCGAACTGTTGTACATGAGCAAGCTCAGTTCGGTGTATCACGGAGAACATGGCCTGCGCATGTTGAAGGAATTGTCGCGTAGTTATTTGACGATCAGCAAGGATCTCGGACGGGTGATGACGTGCGTTACACAAATCGAAATTGGTTGACACTTTTTCTTCCTTCGAGGCGGCAGGTCGAGAAAGCGGAATGTTGTAGTGCACATCAACTCGCCAGTCCTTGACCACGACCTTGTCCAGGACCATGCGCATGAGCTTCTGTTTATCCTCGAAGGAAGAGTGTTGAGCACGATCCGACACCAAAGCTCGAAACTCCTCGAGGTCAAGCCGGATATCGCCTTCTTGCTTTTGCTCGCGAGCCATCTTTTCCAGAAGCTCCTTCTCTCGATGGAGCGTATCGAGCTTTGCGTCCACCAATCGTCGGCGCTTCTGCAACTCCGGCAGTTCAATCGTGCCGGCCTGGTAGGCATCCAGAAGCCGCGTCATCTCTGTGTTTGCCAACTTGATCTGGGTCGCCAGCTTTTGCCCTTGTTCGCTCAAGCCAGCCTCTTCTCCATTCCGGTGAATCCTGCACTCCCGATACGCTTCTAGCACCAAGTCCGGATCTTGCAGCCTGGTGCTCACTTCTTCCCAAACCAGTTCGTCCAACGCATCGGCGCCGATGCATCTCTGTGAGCATCGCTTCTCGATCAGGAAGTGTTTCTTCGTTCCTGGACAAACATAATAATGACTGCAATTGGGATTTGCCGTATTGCTGCTGACACGGCAACTTAACCCGCAGTGCCCACAGCGGACGAGCCGCCGTAGAAGATAAGCATCCTCCTGCAGATTCCGCGGAGAGAATCTCTGATTATCTTTGACCCGGATCCCGGCTTGATGAAAGGTCTCCAAGTCGATGATGGGAGGAATCGAAATCGGGATCCACTCCTCCTTGGGCCGAAGAATGCGTTGGCAAGAAGGCCTCTTGTGACCATGCGTCCCTTCGATCGCTGCACAGTTGTGGCGGTTGTAATACAACGTGCCAACATAGGCCTCATTATGAAGAATTCGATCCACGGTATAGAAATTCCATTCCCGACCACCACCCGGCGCCGGAGTTCCCTGCAGTGTGAGTTGCTTGGCGATCTGGCGAACCGTCCAGCCTTGCTTCGCATAGAGATTAAAGATTCTGCGAACCACCACCGCTTTGTTCTCATCGATCTCCACATGTGCCGCCACACCGTCACGACGTGGAATGCGCACATAACCGAAAGGGGCTCTCCAGGTAACAACCTCACCACACCGAGCTCGGTAGAGCTTGCCGCGCCGATTCCTTTCGACAATCTTCGTCCGCTCAAACTCAGCTACGGCTCCGGTGATTTGGTGCATGAGCTTCGAGAGCGGATCGTCGGCCGCACCGCCCTCCAGGAAAATCGTCTTCACTCCGAATCGTTCCATCTCCTCCAGAATGAGGGCCTGCAGCACAAACTTCCGCGCCAGTCGATCGGTACAGTAAGTCAGCAGCACTTCGAATCCTCTGCGCTCCGCCAAGTCACGCATCCGATCCAGCGCGGGACGATCCAGCCGCGCCCCGCTGTAGCCCTCATCCGTGAACTCCTCGACGATCTCCATCCCATTCTGAGCCGAGTAGTTCCGCAAGGCTTCTAACTGCGAACCAATCGTATGTTCCTTCTCCTGCCTCTCGCTGGAAACGCGGGCGTAGATGGCGACTCGCATCTTCCATCACCTCCCTGGTAAGGAATTCATAAACCTCAAGAAGTTTCTCGCGATGAAAGTCTCTCGTCCCGCTCCAGGCCGGACGAGGAACGCTCTGTGCGCAAAGAATGAAGGGAAAATCCGGTTGCCCGCCGGGGAGCAAGCTGGCCACTCCATATCGGCGAACGCGCTCCAGGGCCCAGGAAGCTGGCTCCGAGTTCTTGAGTGCCTCGCAACGCACATTTTCATAAATCTCCCGCACGGGATCGTCGCGCGCGACGAATGCTTCTCGCCAGCTCTTTCCGCGGCGAGCGCAGTTTTTTTTTCAGTCCCCGCAGCACGGTCGTCCGATGAATCGCGATGCCATAGCGCTCCTGAATCAAAGCCGCCAAGTGCCCCGGGTCGATCGCGGGATTCTCCTTTTTCTGCGCGAGGACGAACTCTAGGACCTCGCCTTTCAGTTTGACCGGGCCTTTGCGGCCTCGCTTGCGCGGCAGGAAAGAACTGAATCCTAGCTCCTGAAAAGCCTGCTGAATCTGATAGAAACTTTCTCGGCTAAGGCCGAATTGGCGGCACACCTCGGCCACCGCGTCTTCATCGACCGAGTGGGCGCGCAACATCTCGTATTTGACCTGCGCGAAGTCGTAGGGGTCGAAGAAATCCGTATGGAAGAGTTCCGAGCGCACGGCTTCCGGATGCGGGTTCAGGGTCCCGGAAGCCAGCAGGGCCTTTCGTTTGGCCGGAGTGATCATGAAAGACTCTATAATACAGCCGAGATCATATGTCAAGCACTTACTGCACATGGGATCGCTACGGTCAATTCTTGCCGAGTTCTGCTTATATATGGCGACTAATATGCGGTTCACAGCGATTCTGCCCCCAGAAAGTGCGCACAATGGGTGACATATGTGCATTTATGTCTTGACGTCCTTTCTTTCTTCCTCCCCTCCGGCTAACCGCCATTGCTTCCACGGTCTTGCGTATAGCGGGTGCTTCTTCGGGCTGGTCAAAAAGCTCACCGAAAACGCCAGATGGGGATTTATGTCACGCATGAGATGAATCGACTCAAAGCCTTGTATCGGAGCTGGGCCATTCCTTGTGCCGGGATGCAAGTCTACGCACCGCGTTACCGTTCGGAATGGTTGAGCAAGATCCCCGAAGCTGGCGTGCACCGGCGGGCGGAACTTTACTACCAACAACTCGACGCCCTGCGACTGGTGCGCCAACAAGCCCGGAAAGAACTGTTGGCCGAGGCTAGGAAGCACCGTGCCACGAAGTGGCTACGCCAGATTCCTGGTATTGGTCCGCTTCGAGCGGCTCACTTGGTTGCCGTGATGCAGACGCCTCATCGGTTTCGCACCAAGCGGCAACTGTGGACCTACAGCGGGCTGGGGTTGGAGACCCACGACAGCGCGCAGTACCGCGTTGTGGAGGGACAGCTACAACGCTCGAACAAACCCGTCACACTGCGCGGTCTCAATGATCCTGCGACATTATGCTGTACCTCAATAACTCTCTGAAAAGATTGACTGTTGTTCGCTGGCTTCCTGAGTTTGTGGGTTGCGAACACGGTTCTTGATATTGGTGATCGCCTTTCGCACCACTTCCGACTCCAGTGCTTCCACTGGAATCTCCCACGGTGCAAACGGAACGACTTGACTAGCGGGCAGCTGTTTCTGTGCAATCATGCGCCGTACGCACGTCGGGCTTACATTCAAACGTTTTGCTGCCTTCTCCAGAGTTACGGTGCTGTTCTTATAATCAGAAGGATCGAAGATCGGCAGATGGTGATTGTAGCGAGCAGAGCGAACCGTTTTGTCATTCCAGGTGTTGCCGGTTCCTGTCTGGAGCCGAAGCCGATTCAGCGTGGTCGCAATCTGTTGGTCCGAAAACCTGGTGGCCATTTTTCGAATGACTTCAATGGCCTCGATGCTGGTACACCACCGGTGCCTGCCTATATCGTATTTCTTGACGCGAAGTTCCGAATGACGACCCCCAGCCCAGTGAATTAACAAAACGACTTCTCTGTGTTCATCATCCACGTCAGCGACGATTTCTTGGATCAGAATATGAACGATTCGTTGCTTCAACCGCATGTCGGTAGACGGTAGGTTCCAGACGGCTGGTAGATCTTGCGCCAAGCTCAGCAAAAGTTCCTTGTTCGGTATCGGTGCAGACTTAATCCCGAAATCAAACTCCTGCAGCTTGTCTTCAAGTTCCCGCACCTTCCGCAAGGCAGCGTTCCATCGAGCCTCCAGCTCTGCCGCAACCAATCGCTGATCGGGATCGACGGCTTCGTATCGCCGAGCTGCTAGCCGAGCTTCGTACCGAGCCTGTTCCAACTCCAACTCGAACGACCGGCGCTGCTCCTGTCGTTGATGGTGGATCTGCTCCACAGCTTCGAGCGCCGCCTCAACCGCGTTGCCGCTGATCGTGCCCAGCACCTCATTAGCCACAGCCTCGTCAATGCGCAAACCGCCAAACGAAATGCAACGCCGCAGGATGTGCGTAGCGTTGCATTCGTAGCGAAGCACAACGCCTCGCAGACCACTGTAGTTCACATGCAACATTCGTCCGCATTGCCGACAGCGAAGAATGCCGGAGAGCAAAGCTCGACCACCACGGCCTGTCTTCGGCTCCATTCCGGATCTCATGTAGGTATTGGCGGCGATCATCGCTTGGTTCCGTTCATACTCCTCCCAGGAAACGTAACCGAGATGGTGTTCTCGAATCAAGACCATCCACGCAGATCGCGCTTTGTGATGACCAGCTGTTTTGCGTGCACGACCGTTGACGACATGGATCCGCGTTTCTGTCTTGCCGAAGGCGTAAGCGCCAGCATAAATGGGGTTCGTGAGAATCCCAAGGATACTGTGATAGACCGGCAGTTTCCAGACCATGCTGGACTCCCCACGATCATGAGGATATGCCGGCAGAAAAACGTTCTCTTGACGAAACCACAACAGGACCTGCCGCACGCTGCCCAACTCGGTCATCTTGCCGAAGACCAATTGAATGGCCTGCTGCACCCGATGATCGGGATCCTTTTCGATTTTGCCATTCGCACTCCAACGGAAACCGATGGGGAGAAGAAGCTGCAGTTCGCCGCGGCGAGCCTTGGCGCGAATCGCCTCCGCGGATCGCTGCCGAAGCAAGTTCAATTCGAACTCGCTCATCGTGCCCTTTAAACCCAGTAGTAACCTATCGTTGATGATGCCCGGATCATATACCCCGTCCGGATCGACAACGACAGCGTCCACCATTCCGCATAACTCAATCAGATGGTGCCAGTCGCGACCGTTGCGTGCCAATCGCGAAGCCTCGATGCAGAAGACGGCGCCCACCTCTCCGGTACAGACTTCAGCGACCAAACGTTGGAATCCTGGGCGCTCGACCAAGCCTGACCCAGTGCGTCCGAGATCGTCGTCAATCACAATGACCTCTTGAAAACCTAACTCACGAGCTTGATTCACCAGGCCGTACTGACGGCGCTGGCTCTCCTGGTTATGGATCAATTGGCCGGGTGTGGACTGGCGAATGTAAACAATGGCCCGCCGACGAAGACGATCAGGAGTGAGTTTCGGATTCATCTTCGCCTCCGTTGTTTTCTTGTTGCTCAACGTCTTCGCGTATCGCGCTGATCAGTAGCTCCATGAGTGCCTGCGTCAGTTCTCTTTGCTTGTCGTTGGGAACGGTTGCCGCTGGCATGCTGAGGAGCGATAGATTCATCTGCCGGTCGAGTGGTTTGTCGGGTCGCTTCATTTACTCCCTCCCTTGAGAGATGGCTTCAGCGAAGCCTTATCGCAACCGGAGGGAACTTGCAAAGCATTGAGCAGATCACGTAGCTGCAAGAGCGCTTCTACGGCAATCAGGGGAGAACCAAGGGAAAGCTGAGCACACTCCGGACTGAACATCCAGGCCGGCAAAGAGGAGATCGTACCGTCAGGCAACTGGCAAAAAACGTATTCGCCACGTCGCTTTTTCTCGCGCCTACAGACACGCAGTGACCGACCGAAAAGCGGATGCCAACGGTAGTAGATCGTAACGGTCTCAACAAAATGGTGGGCATTATGTGACTGATTCGAATGACAATCACAACCACGACCTCAAAGATATTTTCAAGGGTGCAGCTATGAGAGCCAGCACCGCGGCTGGACCGCTACACGATTTCTACGAGGCTTTGCTGGCTAAGGGAAGGAAGCCCACGATGGCGCGCTTGACCTTGGCGAGGAAGATTGCCGCGATCACGTTGATCGTTTGGAAGAAGGAGGTACGTTTCGACGCCAACTATTTGAAACAACAAGCAGCTTGAGCGTCTCTGGCAAAGAGTCCGTTCCACCTGGGGAACTATTCCTGGCGGTAGCTGTCGGGTTCTTGAGACGCTCGGATTCGAGGGGAAGTATCCATCGGAAAAGTCAGGCCCGTGCCTCAAACACGCGAGTCTCCGAATCCACCCTATGCCCTCTCGGACAATCCAAGAAAGCCATAGGCCACGAGTCTCCGATAGGACCATGCGTTGCCACTCATAAAGTGGATAACTTTCAGGCTTGCTGTTTCAGAAACGAATGGCGCCGTCACCACACTGAAATGGAACCACAGGGAGGAAGAAGGATCTCACCGTTTCGAGTGAGGAAAAGAAGCACGAACCTACGTTGCCTGAGCAAGACCACTCGCTCACGAGTGCCCGTTCAAACAGTTGGGCTGAATGCCGAGACAAAAAAGTGTCGGCATCGAGCCGACGGAGAGGAATGTCTCTTGACATTCCCTTTTATAGGACTTCTCCGGTACCTGCGTTTTATCAGGACCTGCGTGGCCTAAGGGACAGGAGGCCGCCGGGATTACCTCGACTCCGACGACCCCTGCTCTTGCGGGGGGTGTTGGGCATACGTCGTAAAAGCTGTTGAATCGCTCTGTTTGTGCTGCGCGATGCAAAGAAGCCAAAACCGCAAGACTCCACCTACCCTCTTGCGTTCAAGCTCGGATGGTCCTTGTTCTTGCGAGGGCCACGGCTCGCTCGAGATCGAAGCTAGTGCGCAGCCTGAGGGAGAGCGGGCGTACCATCCGACCAGCGGCCTACTGGAATCATAAAAATGGTAAGGCGCTCCTCCGGGTTCTGAGACGTGATAATCGGCGATCCCGGCAGATCCGCGCCCCAGGCTTTGGACGCGGTCTCTGGAGTGAAAAACATCAGATGCGGAAGCCAGGGTCCGCCAGCCTGGTCGCCCAAATAGCCTTGCTTCGACAACATGTAGGACATCGCGCCAGGCTCCGGCGCCGGCAGTTCCTTCTTGTCGATGGCAGCGGTGATAGCCTCGAAGATCTGTGCTTTCGTCCGTCCCGCTATGACCAATTCGGTCTTTTTGATGGTGCGTGGAAGATAGGACCTTACCGCCGGAGCATTCAGGCAGAGAGGACCGCGCAGTTTAGGATTCCAAAAGTTCGAATCGTTTATTCCAGCAGTCCACGATCGTTCTACCAGGCATACGAACCCGTTCTTTCCCTGAACGGCAGTTTCATAGCCAGCTTTGCCGAGAACCAGAACTTCGGCGCCGACGGAGATGGAGTCTGGCGCAGCGCTGCGCGCCATTTTGATCTCCTCGTTGCGATCGGGCATCAGGTATTGTTCGAGCGGGGCCATGGCCGGATAGGGCGTCTTGGCGTCCTGAGCTTGCGCGGGCCACGCCGCGGTGAAGATGAGGACCAGAGCGATGCTCTTTAATGCGCTCGTCCTCACTCTTTTTCGTTCCATGACTTCTCCTGATTCTGAAGACCACGGCATCGATACGGAATGACCCTACTTACACCATTGCGCCTGCTCGCCGCGCTTGCCATAAAAATAAATCGCCCCGCCGGGCAATACATATTGATATCAACGTAGCATGCGTTCGGGCCTCTTGGCAAGATACGTTGATATCCATATTATTTGTCTATGGTCACCGTTGCGAAACCTACCTTTGAGACAACGCTGCAAGTCCGCGACTCTTGCCTCTGTCTCCATGTGCAGCGAGCTGCCAGGGCGCTGGCACGGCGCTTCGATGATGCTATGCGTCCACTCGGCCTGACCAACGGGCAATTCTCGCTCATGATGTCCCTGAACCGCCCGGAACCACCAGGTATGGCGGCAGTTGCGTCCCTACTCGGAATGGACCGGACCACCCTGACGGCCGTTCTCAAGGCGTTGCAGCGCCGAGGTCTGGTCAAGGTAACAGCAGACCCTGCGGACGGCCGCGCCCGCGTGATGACCCTGACAGCAAAGGGGCGAAGGTTGCTCGCACGCGCCGTTCCAGTCTGGAGGAATACCCACACCGCAGTCGAGGCACTTCTGCGCGATGGCGATTCAGACCGCCTCCGGAACAATTTACGTGCACTCTCCTGATCATCCCAAGAGGTCGCGAATTATCTCGCCCGTTGCGATGTTCAGCGTCGCCAACGTCTGCTGGCGAGTTCTTGAAAGATATGAAATACAGCTCAGGACTGAATCTTGAGTTTCCTATTCGCATCCGGGATTCCGCTTGTAAATCGCGATTTGTTTGAATGAATAAGTCGAAGGGGCAGCGCTTGGTGTAAAAAAGCTGAACTCAGCGGACGCTGATTCGTGTGGGGATCCTTGACTTTGAATTGTTCGCTCAGTTCTGTTTGCCAATTCGCTAACTCCTTTGGAATGCGCACTTCCAGAAACACGCCTGCAAACTCTCTGGAATGAACAACTTTCAAAATATTGAACTTAAAACGGCTCTGTTTACATCCTGCAGGAGTGGTGGGATGCCTCAACCGATAGAGGTTAAAAGCCAGGCCGAGCAACAGAGCTTGCCGCATCTGTATGGGCGAGATGCAACCCGGTGCTTTGGTAGAGAGCTTACGTTTGATCACCGAGAAGACCGTTTCTATTTTGGCGCGCGGCCCATACAACTGCCGCGGAAAAGCGCGGTACATCTGGTAACGGATTCCTCCTCTCGCAGGACGCCGCGGCGCGGTTTGGCCGGAATGATGCAGTGAGCTCCCAGCGTGCCGCGCACGTGCCGGTGATTGGCTTCGGAGTCGAACTCCGCGTCCGCCAGCACCACTCCAATGGGCATGGTGCGACTCGCTGCGTCCACCAAGCCGGGCAAAGCACGCGTGTCGCACCACGGACCTTGTCGCGCTCGTTGCGCCAGAATGATCTGGCGATCCACATCGACCACGATCAGCCACTTCAGAAAGTGTTTGTAGCGCGTCTTCCCGCCCTCATGCTGCTCAACGCGGCGTATGAAATAGGTACTGGCGGCGTGCGGCGCAAGCCCGGCGTCGGCCGCGGCGCGAACTGCGGCGCAGTCGCCGTTCCGATTCTCCCAACGCGCTCTCGATGGTATCGTCAGGCAGCCGCCGCAAGAAGCGATACACGGTGCTGTAGTCGGGCACGCTCGACAGTCGCAGCACGGCGCGCAACTCCGCATGCTCGCGCAGTCGCACCTCGGCTTCGCGGAAAGTCCAATCTTCGTAACGCATCAGGCAGAGTATGGCCAGCAACTGCGGCTGGGTGAATTGGTGTTTGCTGAAACGACTCCGGTAAGCCGGAAGAACCGCCGTGGCTACATCCATAGCCACGCGAGCAAAAGGCAGGAGTCCGATCTCGGGCATCGCACCTCCTGCTCCATTAGAAAACACCATCACCGCTCGCTCGTCCTCATGGAAAATCAGCCTTTGTGCCAAGGATGTAAACAGAGCCACTTAAAACCCTTTAGAATGAACATTTGCAAGAAAAAGGGGGGAGGGGGGTGGGCGCCCGGTCCGGCCATAAGCGCTAAGATAACAGTTGACTGGTTGCTGGGTTAAATGTAGCCTCCGCACATGGCTGAACTGGAAGACTGGGAGATTCTGCTGGGGCTATTTCCCCCGGAGTGGCGGCAGTTGGGGAGGAGCAGCGGAGCGGTGCGGCGGTTGCGCGGCTTCCCGTCGTTGGAAGCGTTGCTGCGCACGCTGCTGTTGCATGTGGGCTGTGGTTGGTCGCTGCGCGAGACGGCGGTGCAAGCAAAGTTGGCAGGGATTGCCAACGTCTCGGATGTCACACTGTTGAATCGCTTACGGGATGCTGAGGATTGGCTGCGGCAGTTGTGTCAGCGGCTATGGAAGGACAACGGGGTCGATTTGCAGCCGCGGCTACAGGGCCGCAACGTGCGTCTGCTGGACGCCACCGTGGTTCGCGAACCAGGCAGGACGGGCAGCCAGTGGCGGATTCACTACAGCCTGCGCTTGCCCACGTTGGAGTGCGATTATTTCGATCTCACTGCCACCGAAGGCGAAGGCGCCGGAGAGAAGTTCGGACGTTTTCGTTTCCGTGCGGGCGAACTGGTTCTGGCCGATGCGGGCTACTGCCATCCGGCCGGGATTGCGGCGGTGGTCGAGCAACAGGCGGATGTGTGTGTGCGCCTGAATCCTCACGCCCTGCCTTTGTGGGATAAGCGGAGCAAGTCATTTCCGTTGCTGGAATCCTTGGCCGGGTTGCAAGAGGCGGGGGACGTGAACGCGTGGCCGGTATGGGTGCATTCCGGCCAACACCGGATTGCGGGGCGGCTCTGCGCCATTCGCAAGAGTCGCGAAGCGATGGCACGGACGCAAAAGAGGCTGGCGGAGAAACGGGGAAAGGTGGTCAGCCCTGAAACGTGGCAATACGCCCAGTATGTGCTGGTGTTCACGACGCTTTCCTCGGCTAGCGCAACCGCGCGACAAGTTCTGGAATGTTATCGTCTGCGATGGCAAGTCGAGTTGACCTTCAAACGCTTGAAGTCGATCGCCCAGTTAGGACATGTCCCCAAACATGATGACCAAAGCACCCGTGCTTGGTTGTACGGCAAACTGTTCGTGGCCTTGCTGAGCCAAAAGTTGGCACGAGTAGGAAGAACGATTTCCCCCTGGGGCTACTCCTTACCCGAAACCGAGAACCCGCAGCCGGTGGCGTGAGTTTCAGTTTGCATTCCACCAGGTAATCGCAGCGCTGCTCCCAGAGGTGCCGCTGCAAGCGGTGTTGCAGAGTTGGAACCAAATCGCCGCAGCCCTGAGCGAACCCCATCGGAAACGAAAACCACAAATTGATTTCTTATCTTAGCGCTTATGCCCGGTCCGGCCTCCTCGAAAAGCAAATCGCCCGCTGCGGATATCCGCAACGGGCGAGATGGAAGCACAATCACTCCGAGACTGGAGCGTGATCAATTCTTATAAGGCAGATATCTCCACATGTCGTTGAGGTAGCCGTTCCCCGTTTTACTCGTGGAATCGTAACCCTCACCGCCGAAGAGCCAGAGCTCGCCAAGGCTGTCGATAAATGGCGTCGCATTGCTGCGGCCGCCGGGTGTCCAGATGTAGTAAGTCTCGTATGGGCGCGTCAGACTGCCGTAACTGCCGTTTTGGCTGCCTGTATTCGATCCCTTGATCCAGGTCCATGTGCCTGGCTGGTCGGGGGTGGAGTTCGGAGTGTAGACCCATAGGTCGTTGAGGGCGCCGTTTCCATTCGTTGCGGTCGAATTCAGTCCCCATCCGCCAAAGAGCCAGAAATTCCCGCCCTGATCCACCCAGCCGGCGGCACCCCAACGCGATCCCGGGAAGGTTCCGGGCGCGCTGGTCGCCAAACCTACAGTGCCAGCTGCTCCTACAGTAGTTGGGGGACCCACGAACGGCTGGGCTCCATAATCGCCCGTTTGGTTTGCGGTTTTGGACCCCGCTACCCAGGTCCACTGATTGGTGCTGATTTTGTATACCCAAAGATCATTGAGTATCCCGTTTGCCGTCCCGGTGGAGTCTAGTCCCTCTCCACCAAAGAGCCAGAGATTTCCGCTGGCATCGGCCCAGCCGACAGCTTCCTGACGCCCGCCGGGAAGATTACTGCCTAGCGGCGTTCCCTGCGTGCCGTAGATCCCATTCTGGTTGGTCGTCTTGTTGCCCGACACGAAGACCCAGTTGCCACCGGTGTACTCCCAGAGGTCGCTCAGGAATCCTTCGTTCGAGCTTCCGTCGAAGCCGTATCCACCGAAGAGCCAGAAGTTTCCGGCATTATCTTTCCAGCTAACGGCGTTTACGCGAGCGCCGGGGACTAGAGTGCCTACCGTGTAATTGCCCGCTTGGTTGGTTGAGTTGGGTCCGCCTTTCCAAATCCATTGGCCCGCAGCGGAAGTGTAGGGTGCGCCCGTAAGGTTATCGAAGAGAGCCGGGTTGTAAGCACTCGCATTGAACTCCCAAAGATCGTTGAGAAGTCCCCTGCTGCAGCAAGAGTTACCATTGCCGCCGAACATCCAAAGATTTCCGGTGCCATCGGTCCAAGTGGCCGCGCCGTAGCGTCCTCCTGGAACACCTGCGGTTCCCACAGTGTTATAAAAGCCGCCTTGGTTCTCGTTTTGCGCGTTGACTATAACTTGCGCGCCAACCGTGGTGGCTGGGGCAGGTGGGTTGGCGGGGATCGGCGTCGGATCATACGCGCCGACCAACTGCCATTGACATTGATCGACAACCGCCGAGACAATCACGGGACAAACCCAAAGGTCGTTCATTGGCGCATCCAGTGTGGCGGGCGTACTGCTTCCCGACAATTCCCAGCCTTCCCCGCCGAACATCCAGAGATTCCCATGGCTGTCGCTCCAACCAGCAGCGCCGTATCGCCCGCCAGGGGTGTTGGTATAGGGGTTCGCAAGCTGCGTAGGCGCCGACGTTGCGACCAAGCCGTACAGTGGCGAAGCGATCGTTCCGGCAGTATTCGCGCCGTCGATCCATGTCCAGTCGTCATGGGCGCAATCAACCACGATGCTCGTGACGCTTGCCGTCACCACACCCTTGTAATCCCAAGTCGTGCAGCCCTGGAACTGGGTGCTGGGAGGAGTGAACACAGAAACCTGATACTGGTCGTTGAGGGCCACAGGCGTGGCAAAGGTAAATGCCCCGTTGGCGCTTACGCTTAGGGTGTTACCCAAGTTGTTCTGCAAGGCGAAGCTGTTGTCTGTAAGCGGGCCATTGGCGGTGCCAGTCCCGGCAAGGCCAACGACTGTTCCGCCGACGCTGTACGTCACCGCGGGGCAGGTGATTGCGACGGTGGTGATGTTGGAACTAGCGGTGCCGCTTCCCGTGCCAGGCGTGACAACGCAAGTCTGTGTCGGCGCGGTGGGCTGCGCGAAGATGGATACCGTAAAGGCCGTACCAGTGGGAACAAGCTTTGTGAACGTGAATGCCTGATTCCCGTTGGCGGGGCTAATGGGGAGCTGTTCGACAGTGGTTCCGGCGCTGTCTTGGAGGATTAAGCCGGTGCCGACAACACCGCTGACGGTGCCGCCAATGGAGTAACTCAATACGCAGTTCACCGCTACGTTGGTGACGTTTGCGCCGGCCGTTCCGCTTCCACCCGTCACCGTGCAGATCTGGTTGGGGTTGATCGGTTGCGTAAGCACAGTGACGGCGTAGACGTCCGCGCCAGTGACGGGGGTCTTGAAGGTGAAAGCTCCATTCGCCGTAATCGTCAGGCTGTCGCCGCCGTTGTTCTGC
The DNA here is from genome assembly GCA_963833345.1 of uncultured Acidobacteriota bacterium. GTDB lineage: Bacteria > Acidobacteriota > Terriglobia > Acidiferrales > UBA7541 > Acidiferrum. The sequence goes on from CAWHXI010000002.1 coordinate 2,362,386, forward strand.
AAGATTACACTCGTGTTAGCGACCAGGCCGGCAACCGTGCCGCCGATGGCGGCGGTGACTGGATTCGTGGTACACGCGACCGTGAGTGTAACGTTGGCGGTGATGTTGCTGCCGGTGGGCGTAGTCACCGCGCAAGTCTGGATCGGATTGCTGGGTTGCGTTTGAACGGTTACCGCGTACGACCCTCCGCTCGCGACGAGGGTCGCGAACGCAAAGGTGCCGTTCGCAGTTATCGTAAGCTTATCCGTGCCATTATTCTCGAGAACGAGACCGGTGCCCGTAAGCCCGCTGACCGTTACGCTGATCGTAAAGGGCCCGCCCGTGCCAGTGCCCGTACCCGAACTCTTCGGTAGCCCTGCGCAGGCGGCCAGTAAAATCGAAAGTGCCATCAAGTACATCAGAAAGAAAGGCTTTAGGGCGGCTTTCATAACCGTTTATTTCTCCTTGAGTTCCTCGCCGCTAAAGGCTCCGACAGAATTTGAAACCCGTTCGCCTTGCCCTGCTGCACAAGAATCGATCGTGCGGGTGGCCCGAACTGGTTTCAGGACGATGTGAGTGTGGAGTCGCCGCGTCGGCGGCGATTCCCCGAAGCCCTGCGTATCGCAGGATCAGAGTACGTTGCGGTTTCTAAGCAAATCAATTCACACGCGGTACAGGTGTGCGCACATAAACAATATCCGTTTGGGATAACACAGATGAGGATAGTCTTAGGTTCCCGGCGCGCGTAATTCAGCCCCCAGAAGCCGGATCAAGCAGCCAACCGCTCTGTCCGCCTCAGGCTCGCCCCAAAGCGATGAAACGACACTCTTTATCCTCCGCTCTCTCCAGCTCCAACTCACGCCTCGCGCCTGTATCCTACGAATTCCTCAGCGCATCCAAGCCGCCATGGAATTCAGACAACTCGGCCAATCCGGCCTGCAAGTTCCCGTTCTCAGTCTCGGCGCCGGCACGTTCGGCGGCGGTAATGAATTCTTCAAGGCCTGGGGCGCCAGCGACGTTGCGGAAGCGACACGCCTCGTCGACATCTGCCTCGACGCCGGTGTCAATCTCTTTGACACCGCTGACGTCTATTCCCGCGGCCTCTCCGAAGAAATCCTCGGCAAAGCCATCGCCGACAAACGTAATCGCGTCCTCATTTCCACGAAAGCCACCTTCGCCATGGGCGACGGTCCCAACGACCTCGGCTCCTCCCGCCATCACCTGATCCAATCCTGCGAAGACAGCCTCCGCCGCCTCGGCATCGATCACATCGACATCTACCACATGCATGCCTTCGACGCCCTCACTCCCGTCGAAGAGACTCTCGAAACGCTCGACACCCTAGTCAAAAGCGGCAAAGTCCGCTACATCGCCTGCTCCAATTTTTCCGGCTGGCATCTCATGAAGTCGCTCTCGATTTCCGAGCGCTACGGCTGGTCCCGCTACGTCGGCCATCAGGTCTACTACTCCCTCATCGGCCGCGAATATGAATGGGAGCTGATGCCTCTCGCGCTGGATCAAAGGGTCAGCGCGCTTATCTGGAGCCCCCTCGGCTGGGCTCGCCTTACCGGCAAAATCAGCCGCACTCGCCCTATTCCCGAAGTTTCCCGCTTGCACAAAACCGCTGAAGCCGGCCCCCAAATCGAAAACGAATATCTATATGAGGTTGTGGACGCTATCGAGGAAGTCGCGAAAGAAACGGGCAAGAGCGTTCCGCAAATTGCTTTGAACTGGCTCTTGCAGCGCCCCACCGTAGCCAACGTCATTATGGGCGCCCGCAACGAAGAGCAACTCCGCCAGAATCTCGGCGCCGTCGGCTGGAATCTCACCAAAGACCAAATCGCCAAACTCGACGCCGCCAGCGCCACCCAACCCATCTACCCCTACTGGCACCAGCGGCTCCAATTCGCCAATCGCAACCCCATCCCAATTTAGAAGCGCGCACGTAAACCAGCACATTCAAGACTTGTTTGCATCTGCGATTCTATTTCAGTCACCTCGGATTTCTTTTCTTCTCAACAGGGCGCGCGTGCGCCCTCCAAAACGAGTCCACCGCACCCTCGGCCAACCAGTCCAGACTCACACTCGATCCGAAAATATGCCGGTACAACATCGGCCCTAGCAACAACGCCACGCCCAGGTCCTCATCCAAAACAGCCGGAAATATGCCTCGATTCACTCCTCGCCTAAGCAGCATCTTCAGGCTCGTTCGAGCCCGGTCCATCACTCGCGTTTTCCACGCCCGGCCGAACTCTTCGTTTCGGGCCGAATACGCGATCAGATGCGGCATAAGTTTTTTGGTGATCGCCGCTTTTTTCCGGGATGGTTCGTACTTAAGAAAGGCGATGAGGTCAGCGCGTAAATCTCCGGAATCCACTTCCGGCGGCCCGTCGTCGAGTTCGTGCACAAACTGCATCACTTCCAGGCACAGCGCGTCCTTATCCACCCAATGCTTGTAAATCGTCGCTTTGCTTACGCCCGACGCCGACGCGATCGCGTCAACGCTTGTCGCATCAATTCCTCGTTCCGCAAAAAGCTCCGTCGCTGACTCCAATACCTTGCTGTGTGCCCGCGCGCTCAATCCTCGAGACATCTTCTAAATCTCGATCTTCGAAAATCGCCACGCTCCGAGACACAGCAGTCCCATTGCCACAATGGAAAGGACCGCGGCGTCCACCAGCGCCCCGAAGTGCGTCGACCCGATCAGCGCCGCGCGCAATCCATCCACTCCGTACGACAGCGGATCGAGTTTCGTCACAAACGACAGCGCCTTCGGAAGATTGTTCAGCGGAAAGAGCGCTCCCGACAAAAAGAAAATCGGCAGCACCAGAAAATTCATGATCAGCTGGAATCCCTGCATGTCCTGCAAGCTCGATCCGATGGACGTCCCCAGCGCCGCAAACACGATCGCGATCAAAGCCATGAACGCGAATCCCACTGGTATTCCTATCAAACTCACCGGCCGGAATCCTGCAATCAGGCAGACCACCATGATCAGCGTACCCTGCAGCATCGCCACGGTTGCGCCGCCTAGCGTCCGCCCAATCATGACGTTAATTCTCGGCACCGGCGCCACCAACGTCTCTTTCAAAAATCCAAACTGCCGATCCCACAGCAGCGCGATCCCGGAAAATACGGACGTGAACAGGACCGCCATTCCGATAATTCCCGGCGCCATAAATTGCAAATAACTTCCGCCTCCCGCCTTCTGATACACCGGCCCGAGTCCGAATCCCAGCACCAGCAAATACAAAAGCGGCTGGCCGAGCGACGCAATAATCTGCACTCTCGACCGGCTGTATTTTTTCACTTCGCGCAGCCACAAAATATAAATCGCGTTCATCGCCGGCCTCCTCCGCGAAACATCTGCGCCACCTGCCGCAACTGATCTTTAGAGGTTGCCGACTCATCCCGGATCGTCGATCCGGTCAGCGCCAGAAATGCCTCTTCGAGCGACTGCGCGGCAGTTTTCTGTTTCAATTCCTCAGCGGTTCCGATGGCCACGATTTTGCCGTGGTCGATGACCGCAATCCGGTCAGCCACGCGTTCTGCTTCATCCATGTAGTGCGTCGTCAGAAACACCGTCACGTGGTCCGCTTCATTCTGCCGCTTTACGTGCGTCCACAATTGGTTGCGGCTCTGCGGGTCGAGCCCCAGCGTCGGCTCGTCCAGAAACAAAATCTTCGGCGTGTGCAAAAATCCTCGCGCAATTTCCAGCCGCCGTCTCATTCCTCCGGAAAACGTCTTTACCAGCGCGTCTTTCCGCTCCCAAAGTTCAAATAGCTTCAGCAGCGTTTCTGCACGCTCCCGCCGCAGCTTGGCGGGCACGTGATACAGCACGCCGTGCAAGTCCATGTTCTCCCACGCCGTCAGGTCCTGGTCCAAGCTGGGATCCTGAAACACAATTCCAAAACTCTGCCGCACTTCGTTCTCGTGCGTCTTCGGATTCAGCCCATTCACTTCCACCGTTCCGCTCGTAGCTTTTAAGAGTGTCGTCAGTATCTTGATCGTCGTCGTTTTTCCCGCTCCGTTCGGCCCCAGAAACGCAAAAATCTCCCCCTTGGGCACCTCGAACGAAATATTGTCGACGGCCGCAAAGTCTCCGAATTTCTTCACGAGATTTTCCACGCGAATCATTGTGCCCACTTGCGCCTCCCTGTGGCATTTTTCTTGGAGCCGCATACTAAACGGTTTAGTTTAGTTTGTCAATTCCCTGCTTCGCCTGCTTCGCCTGGTGTCCCTGCTTCGCCTGGGACACCCATTCGCGCGGTCGAGTTCACCTTTCTATTAGCATTCCGTCTAGTGCCTGCTATAGTACCGCCGTGCTTTGCATTCAAACCCATGCACTGACAAAACAGTTCGGCCGGGTGCGTGCCCTGGATGGCCTCGATTTTTCCGTCCCTCAGGGAGCCATCCACGCACTCGTCGGCCCCAACGGCGCCGGCAAGACCACCCTCATCAAAATCCTGATGAACATTTTCCGCGCTTCCGCGGGAACTGCGTGCGTCCTCGGTGTCGATTCCAGAAAAATATCCGGCAAGGCCTTCGCCTCCATCGGCTACGTTTCGGAGAATCAGCAACTCCCTCCGTGGATGCGTGTCAGCGCCTTCCTGGCATATCTGCGTCCCTTCTACCCCGCCTGGGACACGCAACTCGAAACGCAGCTCGTTCAGAAATTTGACTTGCCTTTGGATCGCAAACTCAAACATCTCTCCCGCGGCATGCGCATGAAGGCCGCTCTCGCCAGCGCTCTCGCGTTTCGGCCCAAGCTCATCGTCCTCGATGAGCCTTTCAGCGGCCTCGATCCCATGGTCCGCGACGAACTTGGCAACGCACTTCTCGAACGCGCCAAGGAAGCTACGATTTTTCTTTCCTCTCACGATCTCGCGGAAATCGAGGGCTTCGCCACTCATCTGGCATATCTCGACTCCGGCCGCTTGCGTCTCTCCGAAGAGATGTCCTCCCTCAACGCGCGTTTTCGCGAAGTGGAAGTTATCTTCGACGCCCCAGCCGCCATTCCTCCCAATCTGCCCGCGAATTGGATTCAAGTGACGGCGGCAGATCAGACCGTTCGATTCGTGGATGAGTCATTCGACCAGAAATCCGCGGACGCGGCTATCGCTCAGCACTTCAGTCCGGTTCGCAGCGTCACGTTTACGCCCATGTCTCTCCGCTCTATCTTTTTGGCTCTTGCGAAAACCGGCCGGAGGCCCGCCTGAACCGCCCCTGCGCATGAGCCAAATTCTCCACATCTTGCGCAAGGATGCTCGCCATCACTGGCCCGAAATCCTTCTTTCCCTCGCCCTCCTTATTTCCTTCATGGTCGAACAGCCCCGCATTTGGATTCATCAGACTTTTGATAGCCGTTTCCTCAGCGGCCTGATCAGTTTTCTCCCCGCCTTTATGGTCATCTCCTGGGCTTTCCTCATTATCCGCCTCATCCAGGGAGAATCTCTCGTCGGCGACCGTCTCTTCTGGGTCACTCGCCCTTACGAGTGGCATAAGCTTTTGGCAGCGAAGCTTCTTTCTGTCGCACTCTTCATTCACCTTCCGCTTCTTGTGTGTCAGTTGATCCTGCTCAAATTAGCAAGCTTCCCCGTCCTGTCCTCCATCCCCGGTCTTTTGTTCATTCACTTCTTGCTCATTTTGTCTTTGGTTCTGCCATGCCTCACGATTGCCAGCATCACCTCGGGAATAGGACAAGCCGCTGTCGCGATCCTTATCCTGTTCCTTTGCCTCCTTGGACTCCTTCTCTTCTTCACGCTCAACGCCGATATGGATTTTGCGACGGATGCCACCGACTCCATTCAGGCGTTTATCTATCTCGCTGTTGCGTCTACGGCTATCCTGTTTCAATACATCTACCGGCGGACGCGTTTGGCCAGGATCGTGGTCGGTACCGGTGCCGCGCTCATCTTTCTCGTCATCGTCCTTGCCCCCTACAAAACACTCATCAATCGCGACTTCCCTCTTCCCACACCGGTCCATTCGCTGCCCGCGCAGTTCACGCTCGACCGCTCATTGACCTTTGCGCACGACAGGGTAAAGGGCACAAATTTCTACGGCGATGAAGTGGGATTGGAGATTCCTCTCCAAATTTCCAGGCTGGCTGAAACGACGATCGCGCAAATCCGGGGCGTCCGACTTGACATTGAGATGCCAACCGGCGAGCAATGGAGCACTCACTGGCACTCTCACTATGACACGGTGACCTATGGTCGTACCCTCGAATGGCCCAACATCAGCATGAAAAAGGCCGTCTTTAATCGCGTCAAGAATGTCCCGGTGCGCGCACACCTTACACTGGCCCTGAACGTCTACCAGACCGGCGCCGCAACTCAGATCATCGTAGCCGGCGACCGGTTAAACATTGCCAGCGGAGCGCGCTGCTTGAACGATCTCTCACAGAATGCGCTCCACTGTTTTTCGGCGCTCAAGCAGCCGCAACCTCTCTTGGTTATGGCCCAGCTTCCCAATTCATCGTGCCAAGTATCACAGGAGGTTCTTGCGGAGGGCTTGGCGGAAATGCCCGCATCCTATTCCGTGCTGAGCTCCGACGACACGCCAGACCTCGCTCTGAGCCCCATCAAGCAGTTCGACATCGATCTCAGTCGGCAGTTCGCGTTTGAGGATCGTCAGCTCCGCCTGCCCATCTGTTCCGGAACCTCCCTTCTCGTCAGCAAACCAAAATATCTTTACTCCGTGCGTGATGAGATCGATTTGGGCGATATCACACTTCTGAACTACCTGCCCACCTATCCCCGCAGAATTGTGCCACCCCATCAGCCTCTGGAGCCGGGTACGCCTTCAAACAGCCTGTCTTTGAGCGTTCCTCCACGTTCATCTCGCACTGGGCCGAGCTAGCGCAAATTAGGAGTCAAATTGATCCCAGAAGCAAAACAACCCGCAGTTGCTCGCGCGTTGAAGGAAGCGTTTGGTGTGACGGAGCTCGAAGATATACGGATGATGACTGCGGGGCTGAGTCCGGCCCTCGTCTTTCGCATCGTCCTGCGGGGATGTCCATACCTGTTGCGCGTCGCAGCGCGCGCGAGTCGTGGAGTTCATTGCCGTCACGATGGCACTTTTCCGGTTAATCAGACTTATCTTCCAAAGACTCTCCAGCAGCCTGCTAATATCCTTGATGCTTACGGTGAAGTGATGATGACGCAAACCGCTCCCATGTTGCCCGTCAGTGGCGGAAATGCTTCGATCGACTTCTACGGGGCGGCCTTCGCGCGCAGCTGCTTTGGCGCCTAGCGAGCGGCGGCGAGGTCATCGCCCCCGTCAACTTTGACGTTGGGAGGATTCGGATCGAGCATGCCTATAGAAATCGGACATGTGGAGGCAATCTTCCGGTATCCGGTGAAGTCCATGCGCGGCGAACGACTCGAGGCCGCCAACCTGGGCTGGCACGGCCTCGATGGTGACAGGCGCCTGGCATTCCGGCGGATGGATGACCGCAGCGGGTTCCCGTGGCTAACAGCAAGCAAGCTTCCCGAGCTGCTTCTGTTTGCTCCGCTCCGCCGTGAAGTCAGTGCTCAAGGAGAGCTTCCTACGCATGTTCGGACACCGGATAGCGAAGAGCTGCCCGTCTTCGGCCCGGACTTGGCCGCGGAGGTCGCACGCCGGTACGGGGCTCTCGTACAGATGATGCAGCTGAGGCATGGCATCTTCGATGATGCGTGCATCTCGGTGATCGCCTCCGATACGGTGCGCGAGATCGGACGACTCGCAGGGCAGAGCCCGGACGTGCGAAGATTTCGCCCAAATGTTGTGGTTCGTTTACTGCGATCGGTTCCCTTCCAGGAGGACGAATGGCTGGGCGGTGTGCTGTCCTTCGGCGAGGGGGAAGACGCTCCCGCCATCGCCGTCACAATGCACGACGTTCGCTGCTCGATGGTGAATCTTGATCCCGACTCAGCAGGTTCGGCGCCAGAAGTGCTGAAGGCGGTGGTTCGTGCGAACAAGAACAACGCGGGAATCTACGGCACGGTCACGCGCACCGGTCGAGTGGCTGTCGGACAGACCATAATCCTCCATTCGTCTCCCAGACACGATTTTCCCAAACAGTCCTAGAAGCACTCGGTGGTTAAGGAGACTTTGCACGATTTGCGTTGTACAATCCCGCTGCAATGCGCGGGGGGTGGCAGATAGATGTCGAATCCTGGGCGTCATTTCGTGGCGGTGATTGGCGGTGCGATTTCAGGCTCGGTGGCGACGGAGATTCTGGCGGATCACGGAATTCGAGTCGCCGTGTTCGAGCAGAACACGCGGCCGTACGGCAAGATCGAAGACGGTCTGCCGCGTTGGCACGTCGAGCAGCGCAAACAGGAATACGGGCGCATCGACGCGCGCATGAAGAAGCCGAATGTGTATTTCATCCCTTCTACCAAGCTTGGCCGGGATTTTAGTCTTCCCCAGCTTTTCGAGTGGGGCTTTTCGGCGGTGATTCTCGCCAATGGCGCGTGGCGCGACCGGGATTTGGGCGTGCCGGAAGCAGAGCAGTACGTCGACAAAGGCCTCGTTTACCAAAATCCTTTTATCTACTGGTACAACCACAAGAACGAAAAAGACTATCGCGGACCGCGCTATGAAGCGCCCGACGAAGCCGTGGTGGTGGGCGGCGGGCTAGCGTCGCTTGACGTGGTCAAGGTGCTGCAGCTCGAAAACTACGAACGCGCTTTAAGGGCGCGCGGCATTCAGACCAGCATGCATGAGCTGGAAAAAAGTATTCCGGAGGTTTGCAAAGCGCACGGCCTCAAACCGGAAGAGCTGGGCGTGAAGGGCTGCCTCTTAATTTATCGACGCCGCGAACAGGACATGCCGTTGGCGCAACCACCCGACAATGCGACGCCAGAGCAGATCGCCAAAACGGAAATGGTTCGGCAGAAAATGCTGCGCCTGGCGCGCGACAAATTCCTGTTTCGCGTCCAGGATCGCAGGCTGACGACCGGGATCATCGTGGAAAATGGACGGCTCACAGGGCTGAAGGTAGTTGAAACGAAGATCGAGGGCCGCAAGGCTGACCCGATCCCTGGTTCGGAACACGAGCTCCGCGCGCCGCTGGTCGTTTCTTCGATCGGCTCGGTGCCGGAGAAACTTTCTGGGATCAACATGAATGGTGAATACTACACATTCTCGGGCAATGATCTGCCGCGGTATACCGCTGTGGACCGCGTATTCGGAGTCGGAAACGTCGTCACCGGACAGGGGAACATCCGCGTGTCGCTGGTGCACAGCCAGAAAGTGACCAAGCGCGTGATCGATTGCATGAAGAGCGACGACGGAAACGCTGGTGCTGGAGCCGGCACCGCGGAACAGAAAGTCGCGAATGCCATGGAGGCGATTGGGAAGCAGTTGGAAGTGATCCCACAGCTTTCAGACGACCAGATGGCCCAGGTCGAACGCCAAGTTCACGCCCTTCAGCAAAAAGCGGGCTTCACTTCCGACTACGACTCCTGGATTGCCAAGGTGACTCCGCCCGATCTCGAATAGGTCGTATTCCTCACAATTCGGATACGTTTGCGGAATTCCACACTTCATCACACCCTATTCTGTTCAGTCTGTGCCCACCAGCGAAACTGCGAGTATCGACGAATTTTAATCCGGGCGTCTCGGTGTTCTTTGGTAATCGCAACTGAGTGGAAATTCGTTGAAGATCGTCGAGATTGCTTCGAGTCACTGATCTTTCGTCTGGCCAAGCTTCGGGACCAGCGTTCCATTTGTGCCTGCTTAGTCGAGTAGCAGGATAATTGGTTATGGCCCAATTTCACTTGATGTACGATAACGGCGTTTGCACGTAGCCGCTGGCGCGGCGGACGCTGCGCGTGAGGTAGTGGAGCGTTGGTTGCTTGAGGGCTTGGGTGTAAGTGTGGGTCACAGGAGGTGTTCCCGTGACCCATCTTCGCAAAATGATGCTGGAAGAACTCCAGCTTCGTAATTATGCACAAAATACCATACGCCACTACCTTCGTGCAGTAGAAGATTTTGCTCGACATTTCAACTGTTCGCCAGATCGCTTAGGTCCTCGACAGATTCGGGAATATCAAGCCGAGTTATTCCAGAAGCGCAAGTTGTCAGCAAATTCCGTAGGACAACACCTGGCGGCGCTGCGCTTCTTCTACATCAAGACTCTTCGCCGAGCCTGGAGCCTTGCCGAAACTCCCTATCCGAAAAAGACCCGTCGCCTGCCGACGATTCTGAGCCGGGAAGAAGTCGCGCAACTCCTCCATGCGGCGCGCACCCCTGGCGAACGCATCCTGCTCATGGCCCTCTACGCCAGCGGCGCCCGAAACGCCGAACTGACCCACTTGAAAGTCAGCGACATCGACAGTCAGCGCATGGTGGTGCACATCCGTGGCGGCAAGGGCCGCAAAGATCGCGATGTCATGCTCAGTCCCAAGCTACTGGTGGCACTCCGCGCCCACTGGCGTTATTACCATCGGAAATCCAGTACCTGGCTGTTTCCCAGCCACTATCGCAAGGATCGGCCCATCGATACGAAAACCGTTTGGTACGCATGTCAGAAAGCCGCCCAGCGCGCCGGTCTCCAGAAACGCGTGTATCCCCATTTGCTTCGCCACTGTTTTGCGACGCATCTATACGAGGCGGGCGCGGATCTCCGCACGATTCAGATCCTGCTCGGTCATGAAGATCTGAAAGACACCCTGATTTACGTGCACCTCGCGATACAACGCCTCAACTCCACCGCGAGTCCTTTGGACTCGCTAACACTGAACGACCAGCCGCCTGACGAGAACTAGATGAGCCGGCCGCCTCTGGAGGTGGCCGATATCATCCGCGCTGCGGGAGAGGCTTTCATCGAGCGAAATCGCCACTGGCTCCGTTGGAAGCATGTCAAAGTGCTGCGGGCCATCCAGCGGTGTCGTACTGCCGCACTCGGTGGCCATCTCGACGAGTGCACCCGCTGCGGACATCGTGCCCCCATCTCCTATAACAGTTGCCGCGATCGCCACTGCCCGAAGTGTCAGACCGCGGCTCGGGAACGCTGGATCGCTGCGCGTCGGCGAGAACTTCTACCGACGCCCTACGCCCATGTGGTCTTCACCTTGCCCAGCCGCTTGGCGCCGCTGGTCCTGCAGAACAAGAAGCTCCTCTACGATCTCCTCTTTCGTAGCAGTGCGGAAACCCTTCTCGAAGTGGCGCGCGACCCCAGACACCTCGGCGCAGAGATCGGTTTCTTCAGCGTCTTGCATAGCTGGAGCCAGCAACTTAATCTTCATCCGCATGTCCATTGTGTCGTTCCCGCCGGCGGCCTCTCGCCCGATCACGCCCGTTGGGTTCGCTCGGGAGAAAATTACTTTCTTCCGAAAAAGGTGCTGCGGAAAATCTTTCGTGGCAAGTTTGTCGACGCGCTCAAGCAAGCCTTCCAGGACGGCCAGCTGTGCTTCCCGGAAGACCTGAAACTCCTCGCTCAACCCAAGACTTTCGCTGCCTGGCTGCGACCCCTCTATCGACAATACTGGGTGGTCTACTTGAAACCTCCCTTCGGGGGCCCTGAATACGTGCTGCAATATCTCGGCCGCTACACCCATCGCGTGGCCATCTCCAACCACCGCCTGGTCTCCTTCACCGATGGTCAAGTCACCTTTCACTGGCGGGACTCCGCTGACCACAACAAACAGAAGTTGCTGCCGCTATCGGTCAACGAGTTCTTGTGTCGCTTCTTACTGCACATCCTCCCGCAAGGCTTCGTGCGCATCCGACATTTCGGCTTGCTGGCCAACCGTCGGCGCACCACGCTTCTGCCGCTTTGCTTTCAGTTGCTGAGCTCAGGACCACAGCCGCAAGCGGAACACCACGCTTCCTCCACCGAAGACGCTCCGGCTCTTTATCGCTGCCCCAAGTGTGGAGGACCCATGAAGGTTATCGAGCGGCTCACCGCTGCCGAGATTCAGCTTCGTTCTCCACCCATGGTGACTGCTGCGGCATGAAACGACTCTCTCTAACCCGAATCCTTCGCGTGCTTCGCCACGCCCCCCTACCTCTGCGTCTTGCCGTTGCATCAATCTCTTGTTCCAGCTTCTTCGGGCATGGTCATCGCGATACTTTTTGTGGTAGCAAGCTTATTGGCACATGGTCTCGCCAGTTGCTCTCGGTCGCGCAGTCCCCGGCACACCTCAACACCGCTCCTTCCCGCAATTGATTTTGCATAGGGCCCGCGTCCACCGCAATCGCCAGCGGCCACGTGCAAACGGCTTAATCGAACGCGCGCAGAGAACCGTGCCTGTCTTCACGTATCCGCGAAAACGCGCGTCCGATTAAGCGCTAGCGTTTGATCGGGACTTAACTCTGCCTGGCGCAGCACCAATTATATGAGTTACTCGCCTTTATCCTGCAGGATGATCGGTTAGTGGAAGTAATTCACGATCATGATGTTGGCGTTACTCTCGTCGATTTGCGAGTAGAGCAAGTAGCGGCCGTCGGGAGAGACGGACATGCCATCGCCCAGGTCTTTATCGGCTTTGAAGATTTCGCGGGTGCGTCTGGTAGCGAAATCGAAAAAGCAAATGCTCCGTGGGCTGTCATGAGGGGCGAAGTAGATTCCGTCCTGCGCGAGCGTCCACTGAGATTCGTCAAATACTCTCGGCATACCGGAAACTTCCTGGGGCGTCGCACCGGAGTGGTCCAGCGCAAGCATCATGATATTCGAGTTGGCAATTCTCGAAGGAAAGTAGAGCGCCTTGCCGTCGGAAGACTCGATAGAAGTGACTAGGTCCAGGGATCCCGCGAGAAGTGTGGCGTCACCTCCTCCCACAGGGCAACGGTAGAGCTGATGACCAACGCCTTCGGAGCCGCGAAAATAGATCCACTTTCCGTCGTGCGACCAGTATGGATGGTCCTCCTCCCGCACATTGGTTTTCAGTCTGTGCGCGACACGATCCGATATATCCGCCGTGTACACGCCCCCAAGACCGCTGGGTTCTGCCGCCATATCGAATGTGATTTTCTGCGAATCAGGCGACCAGCGGGGGAAACCGGCTGGCCCTTCATGCGAAATCTGAACGGGATTGCCGCCATCGGCGTCGGCCACCCAGACGCTCCAGGTTCCCGAGCGGGCCGAATCGAAGGCCACATGTCTGCCGTCGGGAGAATATTGGCTGTTGTTTTGTTGCCGGGTAGACGCCAACATCTGCAACGCCGGAGCTTCGGGATGTTCCAGGTCTTTTCTCCAGATGTTCACGCGGTCGTCGGTCAGGCTGAAGGCCAATTTGTGCCCATCGCGAGAAATCGTTGGCCATTCTCCATCTCCGACGGGCAATTTGTGCACATCGCCATCGCTCACACGGATTGCATAGAATTCTTCGTCCTGTCCATTGGCCCCTGACACAATCAGCGACTTGTCATCCCCGCTCCAGGCTAGTCCTAAGGGAAATTCGCGCCGAGTGGCCAGCGATCGCTTGGATTTTCCCTGAAGATCGGTAACCAAGTACTCGAAGGAAGTCGTGTTATGGACACAGAGCATGGCCAGTTCCTGCCCGCTATGCGAGAACGTTAAGGCTCCCTCGTGATTGCAGGAAGGATCATGGGGAAACTTGTGAGATTCGAGAGTCTCCATGTCGAGCAGGTAGGCGCGGCCGTCGGGTCGTCCGTTTTCTGTATCGGAAAAGGCGAGCCATTTCCCGTCGGAGGACCAACTGATGGGCGCGGCAACAGAGTAGGGTATATGGGTGACGAGGAGTTTGCGTTCCGGTCCGCCCAATGCGGGCACAACGTAGATGCCAGTGTCGTCAGCAGCCAGGCGATGAAAGGCAATCTGCGTGCCGTCGGCAGACCACGTCGAACTGATCCATTCGGAAGGATGGTTGGTTAACCGCAGCACCGTTTCACTGCCAATTGCTTTTACATACAAGTCAAACCCTGGCCTTCCCGAGCGCTTGCTTGCGCCGTTATCCCAGGAGAAAGCGATCCTTGAGCCATCCGGCGAAAACGAAGGGGCTGTCTCCCAGCCTGGGTAGGAAGTGAAGGGGACAACTGTCATCGGCTGGGAACTGCCAGGCTTGCGAGATAGCCGGCCGAATAGAACCGCGGCTGCTACCAGGACGGCTGCGCCTACCAAACCAAGGGCCCATTTCCGACTCGTCCAGGCATTTGCCGCAGGGACGGGTACAAGTTCCACAGATTGCTGCGGCTTCGCAACCGCCATTACCACCGGCGCTTCAGGCTTGATCTTTCCGATGAATCGATAGCCCCGCTTCGGCAGCGTCTCTAGGAACCGCGGGTTTTCCACCGAATCACCCAGCGCCTCGCGAATCTTGCTTACCGCGGCGGCCACACTGTGATCGAAGTCGACAAAGGTGTCCGCCTGCCACAGGGCGCGACACACTTCGTCCCGCGTCACTACCTCCCCGGCATTCTCGATTAGCATCGCCAACAACTGAAAAGGCTGCGCCTGTAATCGGATTTTTCGTCCGTCCTTGCGCAATTCCCCTGAGCGCAGGTCCAGTTCAAAACGGTCGAAGGCCACTCGGTGGGAGTTGCCACCCGATGCTCGTTCTGATTTGTCGACCGAAGAGGACATTTGGTCACTCTCGCTGGAATCCGAGGAAATGGCGTGATGCTGGCAGACCGCCAAAGTTATGGTCAACTGCTGATCATACTAGGTTCTAAATGATAAGTCCTTATACATGATGGTGTTAGCTGATGCTCAAGAATTGAACAGAAAGTGATGGGCAGCGCATTGTACAGCAGCCTGTGTTTCTGCATTCTGCCCCGGCATTTCCACTTGGGGGTCGTTCTGGACGCCAAGCATGGAGCGCAACGAAATTGAGGCAAAACTCAAAGGAGAGAAAAAATGAATCGAAAGAATATTTTCCGGGTTCTTTGGAGCTGGCGGTTTTCCGCTCTTGGGGCGTTGATCGCGTTAGGGCTGTTGTTTACCGCCGCCGGCGCCAAGGCCGGTGGTTGTGCCTTTCCTTACAAAGCGGGAGCTGGAGCCGCACCGGCACCTGCACCCGCACCCGCAATTCCTTTTGTCAGCCCTCACGCGGACGGGGAATGGAACGAGCATTCCACCATCGTAGGTTTGTGGCATGTGAATTTCACTGCAAATTACGATGAGAATTTCCCTCCGGGAGGGCCTTTCCCTCCGACACCCTTCCCGTTCGTCGAATCCTTTAAGACCTGGCACGCGGATGGAACTGAATTTGAAAATGCATTCATTCCACCCGCCAGCGGGAATATCTGCTACGGCGTCTGGAAGGACTTGGGCAAGGGCACCGTCAAGCTGCACCACATTGGTTTAATGTTCAACTCGGACGGCAGCCTCTCGGCCATCTTCACCGACGACGAAACGAACACGGTCGCGCCCGACGGAAAAACCTATAAAGGAATGTTCGATTTCAAACTCTGGCCTCCCAGCTATGATGCCGTCGGCGCCGGAAAGCCAATAGCAGAGGTCAAGGGAACAGTAGCCGCTACTCGCATAACCGTCGATTGAAGAATCAACTTCCTATTTCCGCCTGATGACCACCGGACGGCACGGCCCACGCTTTTACACCTCGAGAGCGTGGGCCGAATCTATGGGCGTCTGTGCAAGCGGATTCGGTGAGCTTGTCCAAGGATTTCGTCGAGAATCCACTTCAGGAGTGAGTTAGGTCCTGGCAAACGCTAGCGCTTAATCGGACGCGCGTTTTCGCGGATACGTGAAGACAGGCACGGTTCTCTGCGCGCGTTCGATTAAGCCGTTTGCACGTGGCCGCTGGCGATTGCGGTGGACGCGGGCCCTATGCAAAATCAATTGCGGGAAGGAGCGGTGTTGAGGTGTGCCGGGGACTGCGCGACCGAGAGCAACTGGCGAGACCATGTGCCAATAAGCTTGCTACCACAAAAAGTATCGCGATGACCATGCCCGAAGAAGCTGGAACAAGAGATTGATGCAACGGCAAGACGCAGAGGTAGGGGGGCGTGGCGAAGCACGCGAAGGATTCGGGTTAGAGAGAGTCGTTTCATGCCGCAGCAGTCACCATGGGTGGAGAACGAAGCTGAATCTCGGCAGCGGTGAGCCGCTCGATAACCTTCATGGGTCCTCCACACTTGGGGCAGCGATAAAGAGCCGGAGCGTCTTCGGTGGAGGAAGCGTGGTGTTCCGCTTGCGGCTGTGGTCCTGAGCTCAGCAACTGAAAGCAAAGCGGCAGAAGCGTGGTGCGCCGACGGTTGGCCAGCAAGCCGAAATGTCGGATGCGCACGAAGCCTTGCGGGAGGATGTGCAGTAAGAAGCGACACAAGAACTCGTTGACCGATAGCGGCAGCAACTTCTGTTTGTTGTGGTCAGCGGAGTCCCGCCAGTGAAAGGTGACTTGACCATCGGTGAAGGAGACCAGGCGGTGGTTGGAGATGGCCACGCGATGGGTGTAGCGGCCGAGATATTGCAGCACGTATTCAGGGCCCCCGAAGGGAGGTTTCAAGTAGACCACCCAGTATTGTCGATAGAGGGGTCGCAGCCAGGCAGCGAAAGTCTTGGGTTGAGCGAGGAGTTTCAGGTCTTCCGGGAAGCACAGCTGGCCGTCCTGGAAGGCTTGCTTGAGCGCGTCGACAAACTTGCCACGAAAGATTTTCCGCAGCACCTTTTTCGGAAGAAAGTAATTTTCTCCCGAGCGAACCCAACGGGCGTGATCGGGCGAGAGGCCGCCGGCGGGAACGACACAATGGACATGCGGATGAAGATTAAGTTGCTGGCTCCAGCTATGCAAGACGCTGAAGAAACCGATCTCTGCGCCGAGGTGTCTGGGGTCGCGCGCCACTTCGAGAAGGGTTTCCGCACTGCTACGAAAGAGGAGATCGTAGAGGAGCTTCTTGTTCTGCAGGACCAGCGGCGCCAAGCGGCTGGGCAAGGTGAAGACCACATGGGCGTAGGGCGTCGGTAGAAGTTCTCGCCGACGCGCAGCGATCCAGCGTTCCCGAGCCGCGGTCTGACACTTCGGGCAGTGGCGATCGCGGCAACTGTTATAGGAGATGGGGGCACGATGTCCGCAGCGGGTGCACTCGTCGAGATGGCCACCGAGTGCGGCAGTACGACACCGCTGGATGGCCCGCAGCACTTTGACATGCTTCCAACGGAGCCAGTGGCGATTTCGCTCGATGAAAGCCTCTCCCGCAGCGCGGATGATATCGGCCACCTCCAGAGGCGGCCGGCTCATCTAGTTCTCGTCAGGCGGCTGGTCGTTCAGTGTTAGCGAGTCCAAAGGACTCGCGGTGGAGTTGAGGCGTTGTATCGCGAGGTGCACGTAAATCAGGGTGTCTTTCAGATCTTCATGACCGAGCAGGATCTGAATCGTGCGGAGATCCGCGCCCGCCTCGTATAGATGCGTCGCAAAACAGTGGCGAAGCAAATGGGGATACACGCGTTTCTGGAGACCGGCGCGCTGGGCGGCTTTCTGACATGCGTACCAAACGGTTTTCGTATCGATGGGCCGATCCTTGCGATAGTGGCTGGGAAACAGCCAGGTACTGGATTTCCGATGGTAATAACGCCAGTGGGCGCGGAGTGCCACCAGTAGCTTGGGACTGAGCATGACATCGCGATCTTTGCGGCCCTTGCCGCCACGGATGTGCACCACCATGCGCTGACTGTCGATGTCGCTGACTTTCAAGTGGGTCAGTTCGGCGTTTCGGGCGCCGCTGGCGTAGAGGGCCATGAGCAGGATGCGTTCGCCAGGGGTGCGCGCCGCATGGAGGAGTTGCGCGACTTCTTCCCGGCTCAGAATCGTCGGCAGGCGACGGGTCTTTTTCGGATAGGGAGTTTCGGCAAGGCTCCAGGCTCGGCGAAGAGTCTTGATGTAGAAGAAGCGCAGCGCCGCCAGGTGTTGTCCTACGGAATTTGCTGACAACTTGCGCTTCTGGAATAACTCGGCTTGATATTCCCGAATCTGTCGAGGACCTAAGCGATCTGGCGAACAGTTGAAATGTCGAGCAAAATCTTCTACTGCACGAAGGTAGTGGCGTATGGTATTTTGTGCATAATTACGAAGCTGGAGTTCTTCCAGCATCATTTTGCGAAGATGGGTCACGGGAACACCTCCTGTGACCCACACTTACACCCAAGCCCTCAAGCAACCAACGCTCCACTACCTCACGCGCAGCGTCCGCCGCGCCAGCGGCTACGTGCAAACGCTAGCGCTTAATCGGACGCGCGTTTTCGCGGATACGTGAAGACAGGCACGGTTCTCTGCGCGCGTTCGATTAAGCCGTTTGCACGTGGCCGCTGGCGATTGCGGTGGACGCGGGCCCTATGCAAAATCAATTGCGGGAAGGAGCGGTGTTGAGGTGTGCCGGGGACTGCGCGACCGAGAGCAACTGGCGAGACCATGTGCCAATAAGCTTGCTACCACAAAAAGTATCGCGATGACCATGCCCGAAGAAGCTGGAACAAGAGATTGATGCAACGGCAAGACGCAGAGGTAGGGGGGCGTGGCGAAGCACGCGAAGGATTCGGGTTAGAGAGAGTCGTTTCATGCCGCAGCAGTCACCATGGGTGGAGAACGAAGCTGAATCTCGGCAGCGGTGAGCCGCTCGATAACCTTCATGGGTCCTCCACACTTGGGGCAGCGATAAAGAGCCGGAGCGTCTTCGGTGGAGGAAGCGTGGTGTTCCGCTTGCGGCTGTGGTCCTGAGCTCAGCAACTGAAAGCAAAGCGGCAGAAGCGTGGTGCGCCGACGGTTGGCCAGCAAGCCGAAATGTCGGATGCGCACGAAGCCTTGCGGGAGGATGTGCAGTAAGAAGCGACACAAGAACTCGTTGACCGATAGCGGCAGCAACTTCTGTTTGTTGTGGTCAGCGGAGTCCCGCCAGTGAAAGGTGACTTGACCATCGGTGAAGGAGACCAGGCGGTGGTTGGAGATGGCCACGCGATGGGTGTAGCGGCCGAGATATTGCAGCACGTATTCAGGGCCCCCGAAGGGAGGTTTCAAGTAGACCACCCAGTATTGTCGATAGAGGGGTCGCAGCCAGGCAGCGAAAGTCTTGGGTTGAGCGAGGAGTTTCAGGTCTTCCGGGAAGCACAGCTGGCCGTCCTGGAAGGCTTGCTTGAGCGCGTCGACAAACTTGCCACGAAAGATTTTCCGCAGCACCTTTTTCGGAAGAAAGTAATTTTCTCCCGAGCGAACCCAACGGGCGTGATCGGGCGAGAGGCCGCCGGCGGGAACGACACAATGGACATGCGGATGAAGATTAAGTTGCTGGCTCCAGCTATGCAAGACGCTGAAGAAACCGATCTCTGCGCCGAGGTGTCTGGGGTCGCGCGCCACTTCGAGAAGGGTTTCCGCACTGCTACGAAAGAGGAGATCGTAGAGGAGCTTCTTGTTCTGCAGGACCAGCGGCGCCAAGCGGCTGGGCAAGGTGAAGACCACATGGGCGTAGGGCGTCGGTAGAAGTTCTCGCCGACGCGCAGCGATCCAGCGTTCCCGAGCCGCGGTCTGACACTTCGGGCAGTGGCGATCGCGGCAACTGTTATAGGAGATGGGGGCACGATGTCCGCAGCGGGTGCACTCGTCGAGATGGCCACCGAGTGCGGCAGTACGACACCGCTGGATGGCCCGCAGCACTTTGACATGCTTCCAACGGAGCCAGTGGCGATTTCGCTCGATGAAAGCCTCTCCCGCAGCGCGGATGATATCGGCCACCTCCAGAGGCGGCCGGCTCATCTAGTTCTCGTCAGGCGGCTGGTCGTTCAGTGTTAGCGAGTCCAAAGGACTCGCGGTGGAGTTGAGGCGTTGTATCGCGAGGTGCACGTAAATCAGGGTGTCTTTCAGATCTTCATGACCGAGCAGGATCTGAATCGTGCGGAGATCCGCGCCCGCCTCGTATAGATGCGTCGCAAAACAGTGGCGAAGCAAATGGGGATACACGCGTTTCTGGAGACCGGCGCGCTGGGCGGCTTTCTGACATGCGTACCAAACGGTTTTCGTATCGATGGGCCGATCCTTGCGATAGTGGCTGGGAAACAGCCAGGTACTGGATTTCCGATGGTAATAACGCCAGTGGGCGCGGAGTGCCACCAGTAGCTTGGGACTGAGCATGACATCGCGATCTTTGCGGCCCTTGCCGCCACGGATGTGCACCACCATGCGCTGACTGTCGATGTCGCTGACTTTCAAGTGGGTCAGTTCGGCGTTTCGGGCGCCGCTGGCGTAGAGGGCCATGAGCAGGATGCGTTCGCCAGGGGTGCGCGCCGCATGGAGGAGTTGCGCGACTTCTTCCCGGCTCAGAATCGTCGGCAGGCGACGGGTCTTTTTCGGATAGGGAGTTTCGGCAAGGCTCCAGGCTCGGCGAAGAGTCTTGATGTAGAAGAAGCGCAGCGCCGCCAGGTGTTGTCCTACGGAATTTGCTGACAACTTGCGCTTCTGGAATAACTCGGCTTGATATTCCCGAATCTGTCGAGGACCTAAGCGATCTGGCGAACAGTTGAAATGTCGAGCAAAATCTTCTACTGCACGAAGGTAGTGGCGTATGGTATTTTGTGCATAATTACGAAGCTGGAGTTCTTCCAGCATCATTTTGCGAAGATGGGTCACGGGAACACCTCCTGTGACCCACACTTACACCCAAGCCCTCAAGCAACCAACGCTCCACTACCTCACGCGCAGCGTCCGCCGCGCCAGCGGCTACGTGCAAACGCGCTTGTATTTACAAATTGACTTCCACTTGCCTGGTAAGTCGCTTACCGGACATCTCTCCGAGTAGAGGAGAACCCAGCGTGCGGTAGGTCTTCCTTGGCTGTATCCGCCGTTTCCAGCTTCGTGCCCGTTTAGGTCGACCATGGCTGCACCGACGCTCTCCCCCCTCACAGACCCCACCGTGCAGATTTCCACGCAGCGGGTTCCTCAGGCGCTACTCCCCGCACAGTTCCAAGATCGTGTGATCCAAGGAAGCAACAAGGGATGATGACGGAGGAATTCGGTATATTTCTCCCACGCCAGTCCCTTCCCGCGAGTTCGGCGACTGAGCCACTTCCGCCAGATTTTGCAGACCGCCCTATAGAACTGCCAGAGGCTCCTGGAGTTCGTCGGACGTCCGTAATACTGGTAGTGGCCTCGGAGCTTGGCGTTGAGGGTATTCAGCTGCTTGTCCACAGGCTCATGGCGGTGCTCCTGGCACCATTCGGCTACTGCCGTCAGGCCCCGTCGGAGACGCTTCTTCATCGTCTTCGTATTCACCATGAACTTCCCTCTCCGACTGCGTGCACAGATGTGCGTGAAGCCGAGGAAATCGAACGTGGGTGGTTTCTTCCCCTGCCGCTTCGCATGTTCCTCCGCGTATCGCCCAAAGTCCACGAGCCGTGTCTTCTCCGGGTGGAGCGTCAGACCGTATTTGGCGAACCGCTTCGGTAAGACCTCCATCACCTTCTCGGCATCCTCCCGATACTGGAAGCACAGCACGGCATCATCGGCGAAGCGTATCTCGTGTGCTGCCCCCCGCAAGCGGGGCTTCACTTCGTTCTCGAACCATTCGTCAAGCACGAAGTGCAGGTAAACATTGGCGAGAAGCGGACTGATCGTCTGCCCTTGCCCTGTCCCTGTTTCGCTCACGAGTAATCGGCCCTCGTCGATGACGCCGATTTGAATCCACTTCCGTATCAACTGGAGAACGCTGCCATCGCTGATTCGCTTTTCGATCATCTCCATGAGCTGCCCTCTCACGATCGAATCGAAGTAGGCGGTGATATCTAATTCCAGGATCCAGCTCGTGGGCTTTGTGCAGATGACTCGTCCCACCTCTTCCAGCGCCTGGTGCGGTCCTCGTCCAGGTCGAAACCCGAACGAGCATTCGAGGAAATCCTGCTCATATATAGCGTTTAGCACTTCGCCCGTCGCCTTCTGCACGATCTTGTCCTCCAAAGACGGTATGGAGATAGGTCGCTCCTTGCCGTTTTCCTTGGGGATATAGATCCTGCGCAGCGGTTGGGCTCGGTACTTGCCCTCTTTGAGCCGCTCATGAAGCTGTTGGATATTCCTCGCGGCATCCTTTTCATACTTTTGGTATGTGACGCCGTCCACTCCTGCGCTGGCTTTCTTTCTGAGCCCTCGGAAGGCCGCATACAACGCCTCAGGCGTGATCAGATGAGCGATCGAAAGGAAATGTCGCTTCGGATCCTCCCTGGCTAGTTCGGATATTCTGTCGATTTGTGTGGACATAGTGTGTCGAGGTCTGAGCCTCGGCTATGTTTCCTTTCGTCAGATACGTGCACCTGTTCCCCCCTTCCCTCCAGTGGGTTCCGTGGCCGCTCCTTTCGGAGCCCTGCGGTTCCCCACCTTCATCGGTACTACGGGTTCGTAAGACTGCTCCTCCATCCGTGGACAGGCGCCTACGGTCTCCCTTGGCGCCCGCTTTACCGCTCTTGCGAGCGAAGATGGTGAGCTCTCCTGGGTTCATGGGGAATCCTTTTGGAAGCATGCCCCGAGCTAGGGACTCCGGCGACCCCGGTACGACCTCGCAATAGCGGTCGTCCGGATGCTGCCTTCCGCCTTGTTAACAGCGTCGGCATCGCAACGAGCCGGATTTCGGAGCTGAATCTTCACGGCCTGCTTCCTTGCTGTGTACGCTTCGCACCCACCAGTCGCCCGGTGAATGGCAACACTCGCTATCGGCCTGCGTGCTCGCTTTGGCCGTACGGGACTTTCACCCGCTGGATTCCATCAAGGGGTTTCACCGCCTCATCTTCGGTTCCTCCTCTTCCACGCTTTTCCCAGCGCGATAACAATGTCGGCCCTGTCAAGCTCTTTTTGAGCACACTTCTTTCTTTTCACCTAAAAGAGTCTTTTCTCTTTCGTTTTCTTCCGCTTTCTTTCTTTCCCTGCATCGACGACCACGGCTCGTTTGTAATCTAGCGGTCGGCTTCAGTCCGACCTAAACATCTCTTCGATCAAAACTTCGACCACGATTACTAGTTCAAACTCCCTTTTCAGGGAGCGGGATGCCCATTCAAGTGCACGGCGTTCTACTTCCCGCCATGTCCGGTACCGAGCTGTCCCGCGTACGAACCGAACTCTAACTTCGGTGAATACTCACAACCATTCCGCCACATCCAGTACAACCGAATCGCCAGCCGGCGCCCCATCGCTACCTTGGCAATGCTCTTGTGCCGACGCATCGCCAGGTGCTTGTACCGACGTCTCCAGTCAGGATGGTTACGCGCTGCTGCTTGGGCTGCCTCCACCAACAAGAAGCGCAACAAGGAATTGCCTTGCTTGCTGATGTGCCCCAGCCGTTGCTTGCCGGCGCTGGAGTCCTCACTCGGAATCATCCCCACGTACGTGCCGATTTGCTTGCCGCGTTCGAACCGCGTCGGTGTTCCGATGATCAACACATAGGCGAGGGCCGTTAGCGGACCAACACCGGGATGGGTCATCAGTCGCAGCACCTCGGGTCGCTTCCGGGCTTCCCGTTCGACGGCTGCGGTTAGTTCCGCAATCGTCGGATTCATGCGGTCCAGCAACTCCAACAACTCTTGCCGGCGCCGACTGGCCCACGGTGCCAACGAGAGTTTCTCTAACAGTGCTCGTCCTTGTTCGCTGAATAGTTTTTTCTTCCAGCGATAACCCTCGTTCATCGCCAACGCCTGCAACTGATTCATGATCCGCGTGCGCATCTGCACCAACCGATGCCGGTGCCACAGCAGTTGCCGGAGATCCCGATTCTCTGGACTAGGTACCCAAATTTGCGGAAAGTTATTTTCCAGCATCAGCCTGCGTAAGAGTCGAGCATCCTCGCGGTCGTACTTCTGCTTCTTCACTCGCTTGGCCTTGATCTCCGCGGGATCGCCCATCCATACCTCGAACCCCAGCTCTGCCAGTAGCCGCTCGAACCAGCGTGAATATCCGGTAGCCTCCATGCCTACCCGCACGCAGATTCCTCGCTGCTTCAGGTCTCGATAGAATCTCTCTGCTTGCCCGTCACTGTGGTTCAGTTCCTGTTCGCCACACTCACCAGTCTCTTCCATTAAAAATGCAATCGCCTGAAAGCTCGGGTGGTAATCTACGCCTATAATCATCATGTTCGGCTCCTTTCTCCGAGCCTGCGGTCGTCGATAAACCACAGTCTACTCGGATCGAGGAGCCGACATTGTTATGCAATCAAATGAAGGACTAGGCTCTGTATATCTAAAATGAACCCCTATAGAGAACCGCGCAACAATTCTCGCCACGCCGGGTTGTGGCAGAGTGGGTTGGATAAATCGAACGAGGATGGGGAAACGCGGGCGCACGGGAGACCGATTCCTATTGTAAGGGATGGGCAACCCTCGGGGCGTCAATCCCATCTGTATGTTTGCCAACTGCAGGATAGTTCGTACGTAGCTGGAATCGGTGAAGTACGCGCTTGCTGCCGCTGGGGCACTCCCCGGTCTGTCCTTGCTTACAGCACAAGTGTATCTCGTCTCGAAGGGCAGGCACGTCATGAACGGAAAAATTTCTTGGCTTCTTTCTCTTTTTTGTGCGAGTTTTTTCGCTGTTCCGACGTTCGCGCAGTGCAGGAACCACCAGAACCGGGCCTGTTGGAGTCTCCAATATATTCTTTATGCGGCGGAAACCGATTTTCGCGAGTTTCGCGGCAGCACGCCGCTCAAACCTAGAGATCCCAAGCTCACGCCGCCGAACCCGGACCTTTCGGTAGGCGCAATCCGCGTGCCCTGCCACACAGATTTCTGGTTGAGCAATGAGGTGGCGGTGTACATGTGCTCCGCGGAGGTTCCAGCCCAGGAAGCGGAGGAGTGGTACGCCAAGACAATGGCCGACCTTCATGAGCTCCAGTATTTGTGGCAATTCAAGAGCGAGTCTCCTGGCGCGGATCATTATGTTGACGCGGGGCCGCAGGGTTGTGAGGCAGCCCGGTTGGAAACAACCAACTACGGCGGGTATCACTTGGAAGGCCCTTACATCGCAGATGGACCTTACCTCGGGCAGTGTCCATTGCATCTGCAAACTGTTGGACAGAGCGATGGCACGACGAGGATTTCGTTTTGGTTGAACTCGTCGGTGGATCTGGCGCGGAATCCGAGGCCGCAGTCGAGAGCCTTGGAGCTGTCGGCATCGGCGAAGCCGGAAGCACCGCAGCCGCGCGCGGCTTCGGCTCCGGCAGCGACACCGCAGCCCGCAGCGTCAACTGTTGCGGCGGCAACTCCTGCGCCGGCAACTACAGATAACTTGCGCGCTGAGCCCGTGGTGGGAAACTCCGGAGAGCGGTCATTGAGGAGGTACGGCGACTGCGACGATTTGTGCCAGGGGCTCAAGAGAGTATTGGAAAACCGCACGAATTCGTTCCGGCAACTAGGGGTCAGGAGCGGGAGCTCCGTGCCTTCCAGAAGCACCTCATTCGGGGATATCGTCAAACTCTCCGGGGCGGCGAGCTGCCTGATTCATGCGGAGCCTTCTGCGGGCACAAGATCCTTCTCAAGAAATGAACCCGTCTCGGGCGCCAATTTCGCTCCGGTATCCGCAAAGAGCACTAAAGCCGCTTCGTCGCGGGCACCTGGCAGGCCAGCAAAGCAGTACGTTTGCTACTGGCCGCAAGATTCGGAGGCGGCCGCGGAAGGTGAGTTTCTTGATTTGGTAGGGTTGCTGCGGTTGCTGATACCTTCCAGTTGGTTGACGCAACAGAGCATTGAGGCCGACGAACTTTCTGGCGCGCAGAGGACGGTCTGGTCCGCTCGGGATTCCAAGAATAGGACCGCTATCGGGCTGTATCTGAGCGGCGGATCGGTGGGTTTGCATATTTCGGCGGGTGAGTAGGGATCCGCCTTCTCCTCAATAAAAGCCAGCCTGGACTTTCAGGTCAGACTCCTCCGATGAAGAATAACCGTTGATCCACAACCGTGATGTTGGAGAGTTAGCGAGCAGTTGTCGGGTTACCGCGTTTGCACGTAGCCGCTGGCGCGGCGGACGCTGCGCGTGAGGTAGTGGAGCGTTGGTTGCTTGAGGGCTTGGGTGTAAGTGTGGGTCACAGGAGGTGTTCCCGTGACCCATCTTCGCAAAATGATGCTGGAAGAACTCCAGCTTCGTAATTATGCACAAAATACCATACGCCACTACCTTCGTGCAGTAGAAGATTTTGCTCGACATTTCAACTGTTCGCCAGATCGCTTAGGTCCTCGACAGATTCGGGAATATCAAGCCGAGTTATTCCAGAAGCGCAAGTTGTCAGCAAATTCCGTAGGACAACACCTGGCGGCGCTGCGCTTCTTCTACATCAAGACTCTTCGCCGAGCCTGGAGCCTTGCCGAAACTCCCTATCCGAAAAAGACCCGTCGCCTGCCGACGATTCTGAGCCGGGAAGAAGTCGCGCAACTCCTCCATGCGGCGCGCACCCCTGGCGAACGCATCCTGCTCATGGCCCTCTACGCCAGCGGCGCCCGAAACGCCGAACTGACCCACTTGAAAGTCAGCGACATCGACAGTCAGCGCATGGTGGTGCACATCCGTGGCGGCAAGGGCCGCAAAGATCGCGATGTCATGCTCAGTCCCAAGCTACTGGTGGCACTCCGCGCCCACTGGCGTTATTACCATCGGAAATCCAGTACCTGGCTGTTTCCCAGCCACTATCGCAAGGATCGGCCCATCGATACGAAAACCGTTTGGTACGCATGTCAGAAAGCCGCCCAGCGCGCCGGTCTCCAGAAACGCGTGTATCCCCATTTGCTTCGCCACTGTTTTGCGACGCATCTATACGAGGCGGGCGCGGATCTCCGCACGATTCAGATCCTGCTCGGTCATGAAGATCTGAAAGACACCCTGATTTACGTGCACCTCGCGATACAACGCCTCAACTCCACCGCGAGTCCTTTGGACTCGCTAACACTGAACGACCAGCCGCCTGACGAGAACTAGATGAGCCGGCCGCCTCTGGAGGTGGCCGATATCATCCGCGCTGCGGGAGAGGCTTTCATCGAGCGAAATCGCCACTGGCTCCGTTGGAAGCATGTCAAAGTGCTGCGGGCCATCCAGCGGTGTCGTACTGCCGCACTCGGTGGCCATCTCGACGAGTGCACCCGCTGCGGACATCGTGCCCCCATCTCCTATAACAGTTGCCGCGATCGCCACTGCCCGAAGTGTCAGACCGCGGCTCGGGAACGCTGGATCGCTGCGCGTCGGCGAGAACTTCTACCGACGCCCTACGCCCATGTGGTCTTCACCTTGCCCAGCCGCTTGGCGCCGCTGGTCCTGCAGAACAAGAAGCTCCTCTACGATCTCCTCTTTCGTAGCAGTGCGGAAACCCTTCTCGAAGTGGCGCGCGACCCCAGACACCTCGGCGCAGAGATCGGTTTCTTCAGCGTCTTGCATAGCTGGAGCCAGCAACTTAATCTTCATCCGCATGTCCATTGTGTCGTTCCCGCCGGCGGCCTCTCGCCCGATCACGCCCGTTGGGTTCGCTCGGGAGAAAATTACTTTCTTCCGAAAAAGGTGCTGCGGAAAATCTTTCGTGGCAAGTTTGTCGACGCGCTCAAGCAAGCCTTCCAGGACGGCCAGCTGTGCTTCCCGGAAGACCTGAAACTCCTCGCTCAACCCAAGACTTTCGCTGCCTGGCTGCGACCCCTCTATCGACAATACTGGGTGGTCTACTTGAAACCTCCCTTCGGGGGCCCTGAATACGTGCTGCAATATCTCGGCCGCTACACCCATCGCGTGGCCATCTCCAACCACCGCCTGGTCTCCTTCACCGATGGTCAAGTCACCTTTCACTGGCGGGACTCCGCTGACCACAACAAACAGAAGTTGCTGCCGCTATCGGTCAACGAGTTCTTGTGTCGCTTCTTACTGCACATCCTCCCGCAAGGCTTCGTGCGCATCCGACATTTCGGCTTGCTGGCCAACCGTCGGCGCACCACGCTTCTGCCGCTTTGCTTTCAGTTGCTGAGCTCAGGACCACAGCCGCAAGCGGAACACCACGCTTCCTCCACCGAAGACGCTCCGGCTCTTTATCGCTGCCCCAAGTGTGGAGGACCCATGAAGGTTATCGAGCGGCTCACCGCTGCCGAGATTCAGCTTCGTTCTCCACCCATGGTGACTGCTGCGGCATGAAACGACTCTCTCTAACCCGAATCCTTCGCGTGCTTCGCCACGCCCCCTACCTCTGCGTCTTGCCGTTGCATCAATCTCTTGTTCCAGCTTCTTCGGGCATGGTCATCGCGATACTTTTTGTGGTAGCAAGCTTATTGGCACATGGTCTCGCCAGTTGCTCTCGGTCGCGCAGTCCCCGGCACACCTCAACACCGCTCCTTCCCGCAATTGATTTTGCATAGGGCCCGCGTCCACCGCAATCGCCAGCGGCCACGTGCAAACGGCTTAATCGAACGCGCGCAGAGAACCGTGCCTGTCTTCACGTATCCGCGAAAACGCGCGTCCGATTAAGCGCTAGCGTTTACCAAGACATGGCGGTTTGCCGAGTTAGGTGTTCGAGCCTCTTACTTCGGTGGCGGTGCGGGCTGGTTTTCACTTGTCGGCGGCACGATCCCCTTCAGTCGCAGATAGGTCACCATGTTCCCATAGTGCTCATCCGTGTGCGCTGTATTGATCGAGAACAACGTTAGCTTCGCTACGTTGAAGTTGAAGAGCTTCACCATCTGGCTGCCTTTTGCATCGGTCATGCTGTCGAATGCCTTGTTGCAGTACGCCACTCCGTCCTTGATCGCAGCCACGAGGTCTGCCTTTGACGTCTTCGTTTTTTCGATGTCTTTTGCTGGGTTTGCTTCACCGATGGCTTGCGAGCAGAACGTGTACGAAGCGTCGGCCACATGGCCAACGAGCTGACCAAAAGTGCGAACCTCCGGTGTCGGCTTGAAGGAGTAGTTTTCTTCTGGCATTTTCTGCGCCGCACCGACGACCGCGCTACTTACAAACGAGTAAAAACCTTTTTCGCTCGCGGTAATCGGGTTCGCGGGCGGAGCGGACTGCGCCGGTGGAGCGGACGACGCAGGTGGTTTCTCCTGCCCGAGCAGAGCAACGGGAGCTGCCATCAATGCAATAAACACAAAACCTAGTTTTTTGTTCATGAAACTCCTTTCGGGAAATCGTGCCACCTTGCGGGTCATATAGGACCTTCCTTCCGAACACCCGCAATCTACTATACGCACGAAGTGCCGAGATGTTTCGCGTCAGACAGCTACGTCCGGGTAAGTCGCGTAACCTGACATTGAGGATCAGGCCCAATTCTACTTTTCCAATAACCGCAGCGTTTACCAGGACTTCGCCGACCCATGCGACGCGAACCTAAATGGGTGCTTGATAGCGGCGCAGCCGCACGGCTGCGGCGAGGAATGCTGCGGCGACGACCAGGCCGATCCACAACCCCGGACTGCTTAGGAATGTTCCTGCGGTGATATGTGTCATGGGTCCCGATGGGAACATATTGTCCGGGGAGTCAAAAGCTGGCGCGGCTCCGATCAATCGAGACCCCACTAAGGCAGCGAAATGCCCGGTGCGGAACACGATCAGTTCGACGCCGGCAATGGCGACCAGCGGCAATACAGCCCATAGAAATGTCGCGCGTCGCGCCCATCCGGATACCAGAAGCAGCCAGCAATAGATTGGCAAAGGCCAAAGCGCATGGGCCGTCAAAATGTGGTAGAGCGTCAGCAGCGACATCCGGAAGAACGACAACTTCGTCCACAGCGCGGCCACACTCTGACCGTTCCCCAGAAGTAGTAAGCTGCTCAACAGCAACATGATCCCCTGCATGGCGACGACGATCGCAAAAGTTAGTAGCGGCAGAACGACGAGGGGAATGCTCACCTTCGCGAGCACTGTGGTGAGATCGGATACCGGCAGCGACTTCCAGAACAGGATGCTGCGATCGCGGCGCTCGGAGTGCAGCGCATCGAGACAATAGAACACACTCACGATAATACAGGTGAGCATCATCAGACCCGCCGCTATGTCGTATGGCTGGGTAACTGCTTCGCTGGCTTGCGCCGGATCGAGCCTCAGCGCCTTCTCCCAAATGCCTGCAATCGCGCTAATCGAGAAAGCGAACAGAGCAACCGCAGCGACGGCCAATGGCGCAATGTAGATGGAGCGGTTCTCCCATAATTCACGGCGCACCGACCAATATAAGGCGCGAGTTGCCGGGAAGGCCGCAGGTGCGGCGCTCTGAGCTTGGATGGATTCGGACATCGCATTCGATGAAGTGCTCATCTACCCGCTCCTTGTGCCTGGCCGCTTTGCTGGCCCATCACAGCAACGAACAAATCGGCGATGCTGGGCGTGCGCATCTCACCAAGCGCAGCCAGTTGCTGGCGATCCACACCATCGAACAGCAGGATGCTGCCACCGAACACCTGGCGCTCGTGCATCGGCTTGAGCGCCCGCGCCGCGGCCGCCTTCTCCGGATGCACCATCACTTCCAGATAGCGCGACTCAAATTCGTCCATGCTGCTTTGGAAGACGATGCGGCCACGGTTGATGAACATGAGATCGGTGAGCACGTGCTCGATCTCTTCTACCTGATGCGTCGTCACCACGATCGTGCGGTTGCGATCGAAGTAGTCGTTCAGCAGGGAATCGTAGAACTGCTTGCGATACAGGATGTCGAGGCCCAGTGTCGGTTCGTCCAGCACCAGCAACCTCGCGTCAATGGCCATGACCAGAGCAAGGTGCAGTTGGGTTACCATGCCCTTCGACAATTCCCGGACCTTGCTCGCGAACCGGATGGTGGTTTTCGCCAGAAAAGCTTCCGCCTTCGCCCGATCGAATCGCGGATGCACACCGGCAATGTAGTCCAGTAGCTGCGAAACCCGTGCCCAGCGCGGCAGTACGGCAACATCAGCAATGAAGCACACATCCCGCATGAGTTGATCGCGCTTGCTCCACGGGTCGCGTCCAAGTACCCTCAGCTCTCCTTCATAGGCCGTGAGGCCGAGAATCGCGTTGAGCGCGGTGGTCTTGCCGGCGCCGTTGGGACCGACGATTCCGAGAATCCGTCCTTCTTCCACCCGCAAGTCGACGCCGTCCAGCGCGATGGTTGAACCGAAGGTCTTGCGCAACCCGCGGGCTTCTATACATGCCATGGCTTCAACGCTCCTTCTTTGGGGGATTGGATTCGGCCGGTTTTGCCCGCGCGTCATCGAGAGATGGATGTTGGGTTGGGTGGGTTGCGCCGTTCAACAGCTCGGTCGCCGTAAGGCCGAGCCGCTCAATGGTTGCGCGGACCCTCGGCCACTCTTCTCCCAGGAACTTCTGCCGTTCTGCCTTGAGCAACAGACTGCGCGCGCCGGTATTGACGAACATACCTAGACCGCGCTTGGACTCAACCAGACCTTCGTCCACCAGTTGTTGATATCCCTTGAGGACCGTAAGTGGATTGACCCGATATTCAGCCGCGACATTGCGCACAGAAGGCAGCGGGTCGCCTTCCTTGAGAACTCCATCCAGAATCATCGCGACCACACGGTCGCGAAGCTGGCGGTAGATCGGCTGACTGTCATTCCACTCACGGTCCATTAGGGTTTCCAGTTCGCGTTACCGGCGACGCGTCCGTCACTGTATCCGCTTCAAGTCGAAGTGCGCGTGGATAGGCTTGTCCCCTGGCATCATATACGTCCAATCCTCGATGTGGTGGCTGGAGTCGATGAACGTGAACACTGCATGTTGCATGTGTCCATAATCCGTGCTGCCGGAGATGTCGAAAAAATCGAATTCCACGGACTTTCCGTCCGCCGAGGGCCTGGCGAGCATGCGCGGCCGGTTTCCGGCGTCGCAATAATGAACCAGCGTGAGGCGACCGCTGTCCACATAAAACATCGTGACCGGATGGTCGTAACGCGTCGGGTCGTTCGGGGTTCCCGCTTCCTGCATTTCATGCACGAGCGCGTTTCCCCTGGACGTCACGCGCATCGAGATATGCAAGGGCTTGCCGTCTGACATCTCCGGCTGCGGCGGGTCGACGGTCACTGGGCCTTCCCAGTTTCCTGCCAGGCTCTTCATTGCGTCGAAAGACTTCTGTGCCTCCGGCGGCGCGACTTGGTCGGCGGCCTTGTGCGCGTCATGCTGCGCGAAAGCCACAGTGGTGAGCGACATCAGAGCAACGAACAACATAAGGCAAATGGATTTCATGTTCTTTCTCCTCACTTTCCGCCCCGAGGCTCTCGCTAATGTAGTCAAATAGGAGATCCCACGAATGCGGTGTACTGTCATAGTTGACTATAACACTATGACACATGTCAAGAGGTTTTTTTGACTTTTTTGCCGCCGTTCAGCCTGCATCCAGCCAGGATGGAAGGCCAGTCGTTAACCCCTTTAGAATCCGCACTTCCAAAAACACGCCTGCAAACTCTTTGGAATGAGCACTTCCAAAACACTGGACTTAAACTCTTTAGAATGAACACTTGCAGAAAAAGAGGGGAGGGGGTGCTGGAGGGGGTGCCGTGCAGCCGAGCCACCTCGAAAAGCAAATCGCCCGCTGCGGATATCCGCGACGGGCGAAATTGAGGCAGTAATCACTCCGAAACTGCAGGGTATTAGCTGGCGGCGGCTGCCGGTTCTTCCTTCTTGGTTTTTTCTTTCGTTTCTTTTTTCTTCAGTTCGTAGCCAACGATCTCGAGGATAGCCACTTTGGCTCCATCGCCGACGCGGATGCCCGCATGAATGATCCGCGTATAACCACCGGCGCGGTCCGCGAATTTCGGCGCAATCTCGCCGAAGAGCTTCGCCGTGACGGCAGGCGTCATGATGTACGCCGCCGCCTGACGCCGCGATTGCAGCGTGTCGCGTTTGCCGAGCGTGATCATCTTTTCCGCCACGGGCCGCGTCGCCTTGGCGCGTGTCAGTGTGGTAGTAATCCGCCCGTGCTCGAACAAGTTGGTGACGAGGTTACGCAGTGTCGCGCGACGGTGCGACGGGTTGCGTCCAAGTTTTGATCCTGAATTGCGATGCCGCATCGTCTATCCCTTTAGCTTCTGCTATCTGAAGACGGCCTGCTCTTTCAAGCAGGCCGTGAAAAGTTTTTGTGCAGGTCTGAAAGTTGAAGAGTCTTTTTGAACTCTTCAACTTTGAACCTTGAACTCTCTTACAGTCCGACCGTATCTTCGCTAGGCGGCGGCGCGGTCTGGCTCGGCAGCGGCGGCCAGATAATCCGGCCGTGCTCGTCGAACTTCATTCCCAGGCTGAGGCCCATCTTGGTCAGTATATCCTTGATTTCGTTGAGCGATTTGCGGCCGAAGTTTTTCGTCTTCAGCATTTCGTTCTCGCTCTTTTGCACGAGTTCGCGGATCGTCTGGATGTTCGCGTTCTTCAAGCAATTGTAGGAACGCACGGAAAGTTCCAACTCTTCGACCGAGCGGTCCAGATGCTCGAGGCGCGGATCGTTGGCGATTTCCTGCGGCAACTCCGCCATCTCCGTGGGCTCTTCGAAGTTGATGAAGATGCTCATGTGATCCTTCACCAGCTTTGCAGCCAAACCGATGGAGTCCTGCGGAGTGATTGCACCATTGGTCCAGACTTCGATCATCAGCTTCTCGTAGTCCGTCATTTGGCCGAGACGTGCCGCTTCGACCGCGTAGTTGACCTTGCGCACCGGCGAATGGACGGAGTCAACCGGAATGTAGCCGATCGGCAGGTCTTCGTCGTAGTTGCGGTCCGCAGCCACATAGCCGCGGCCGTTCTTGACGCGCATCTCGATTTGCAGCTTGCCACCTTCGCTGACCGTCGCGATATAGACGCTCTTATCGAGCACCGCGAAGTCCGCGTCTTCCTCGATTTGCGCCGAAGTCACCGGGCCCGGATGTTCGACGTTGAAGAAAATCGTCTTGGGCAGATCGGTGTTGAGCTTGATCGGCACCTGCTTCAAGTTCAGGATAATGTCCGTTGCGTCTTCTACCACGCCGGGAATCGAGGAAAATTCGTGCAGCACTCCTTCGATTTTCACGGCGGTGATCGCGGCGCCTTCAATCGAGCTCAGCAACGCGCGGCGCAACCCGTTTCCAACCGTTGTTCCCCATCCGCGCTCAAACGGCTGCGCGGAAAACCGCCCGTACTTCTCGGTCAATGATTCCAGCTCGGATGCAAGTCGCTTCGGCTTTTGAAAACCCTTCCACATCGTGTTCCTTCCTTCTGGCAGCCGAACGATAGGCCACCTAAAACCAAACTACTTGCCCGGTACCGCCGGGCGCGGGCCGTCCGCGGCTTACTTCGAATACAACTCGACGATGAGCTGCTCGTTAATCGGCGGCGTCTGCACATCTTCGCGCTTCGGCAACGCCACGACTTTGGCCTTGAACTGCTCGCGGTCCTGTTCGAGCCACGGCACTGCGCTCTGGCTCTGCGCCACGTTGCGCGCTTCGAGCACCATCGCATTCTGGTGCATCTTTTCCTTGATGGCCACTTCTTCGCCAACAGTCACGAGATAAGAAGGAATGTTGACCTTCTTCCCGTTGATGCGAACGTGTCCGTGGAGCACGAGCTGCCGCGCCTGCGAACGCGATGACGCCAATCCCGCGCGCCACACCACGTTGTCCAGACGCCGCTCGAGCGTAATGATCAGGTTTTCGCCCGTCGGACCCTTGGCTCGCACAGCCTTCTCGAAGTACGTGCGGAATTGCCTTTCGAGCAACCCGTAGGTACGCTTGACCTTCTGCTTCTCGCGCAGCTGTAGGCCGTAACCCGCGACCTTGGGGCGCCGCGACTGTCCGTGCTGTCCCGGAACGAAGTTGCGCTTCTCAATCGCGCACTTCTCGGTAAAGCACCGCAGCCCTTTCAAAAATAGTTTCTGCCCTTCCCGGCGGCACAGGCGGCAGACTGCATCTCGGTGTCTTGCCAACTTCTATTCTCCCTTCCCAAAACTCTGGTGAGACGAAACTTCTTGCGTGTCTCTTTGAATATCTTTTTTAATCAAACGGTTCATAAAATCGTTCATCAAACCCGGCGCCTTTTCGGAGGACGGCAACCGTTATGCGGAATCGGCGTCACGTCGCGGATCAACAGAATGTGCAGTCCCGCAGCTGCCAGCGCGCGCACAGCCGACTCGCGTCCCGAGCCCGGCCCCTTCACGCGCACTTCCACGCTCTTCATGCCGTACTGGTCTCGCGCCACACCCGCGGCAGCCAGCGAAGCCTGCTGCGCGGCGTACGGCGTACCCTTACGAGAGCCCTTGAAGCCGATGGCTCCCGCGGAAGACCAGCACATCACGCGGCCATCCGTGTCTGAGATGGTGATCTGCGTGTTGTTAAACGTCGCCGCCACATAAACAATGCCGTGCGGCACGACGCGCCGTTCGCGCTTCTTCTTAAATTCTTTCTTGCGCTTTGTTGCCGCCGCCGGTTTTGTCGGCGCTGCTGTTGCGTCCGGCACCGCGCCTTTTTGTTCTTTTGCCACTGTTCACTCCGTTTCAGTTTGCAACAAAATCTAAAACCATGATTCGGACGGGCACGGCGTGCCGTGCCCCTACGAAGATTAACTGTTAGCCCTTCTTGCCTGTGACCTTCTTCTTCGCCGCCACTGCGCCGCGCCTCGGACCCTTCCGGGTGCGCGCGTTGGTATGCGTGCGCTGTCCGCGCACTGGCAAATTGCGCCGATGGCGAATTCCGCGGTACGCCTGGATTTCAATCAGCCGGCGGATGTTCATCTGGATCTCCTTGCGGAGATCGCCTTCCACGCGGCCTTCTTTTTCAATTTCCTGGCGGAGATGATTGACTTCATCTTCCGTCAAGTCGCGGATCTTCTTCGTGTGATCGACGCCCGCCTTCGCGGCGAGCTTCTTCGCGCGCTCCTGCCCGATGCCATAGATCGAAGTCAGTCCGACCCAAAGGCGCTTCTGCGGCGGAAGGTCTACACCTGCGATGCGTGCCATTCTGTCTCCTTAACCCTGACGCTGCTTGTGCTTCGGATTGGCGCAGATTACCCGCACCACTCCGCGCCGGTGGATCACTTTGCATTTGTCACAAATCTTTTTTACCGATGCCCGTACTTTCATTGCGTTTTCCTCATTCCAGCCGCTCTCGGCGGCCAGCGGCCCGCCTCCTTAGGCGCGCCCTGTAAAGCAGGGGTATTAGATGATCCAGCCCCTTCCAAAGTCGCAAGACCCAAAAGCACGGGTCTAAAGACCCGCCACTACTTGTAGCGGTAGACGATCCGGCCGCGCGTCAAATCGTACGGCGAAAGCTCTACTGCTACTTTGTCACCGGCCAGGATGCGAATAAAATTCTTGCGCATCTTGCCGGAAACGTGCGCCAGCACTTGATGCTTGTTTTCCAGCTCCACGCGAAACATCGCGTTTGGCAGCGGCTCAATCACCGTCGCCATTACTTCTATGGCGTCCTCTTTGGGATTTCCAGAGTCGCCCTTTTCTTTTTTCTCGCGAATCGGTCTCGCCATATTCTCCTGCGTTACCAGCGCCGGGCTAAAACCCAGTCACTGCCTTGCGCTTGCTTCTTGCTCTTACCAAGACGGCCCGGTCATCTCTTTCGGCCGCGTCAAAATCCAGGGCCCGTTCGCCGTGATCGCCACGGTGTGCTCGAAGTGCGCCGAGGGGCTGCCATCTGCTGTTTCCGCCACCCACTCGTCCCGCATCCGAACTTCCGGCCGGCCCGCGTTCACCATCGGCTCGACGGCGATGACCATTCCTTCTTGCAGCCGCGCCCCGCGTCCTTCTTCGCCGTAGTTCGGCAGGTTGGGTTCGTCGTGCATCTTCGTTCCGATGCCATGCCCGACAAACTCTCGCACCACCGAATATCCGTGCTGCTCGACCCAGCTCTGCACCGCGTGACCGACATCGCCGAGCCGGTTGCCGGCGCGCATCTTGTCAATCGCGCGATCCAGCGATTCGCGGGTTACATCCAGCAGCTTCTTCACTTCCGGCCGAATCTGCCCGACCGGAACGGTGACCGCCGAATCCGCGAAATACCCGTCCACTTCCATCCCGAAGTCGATCGAGACGATGTCGCCCTCGCGCAACTTCCGCTTCGGCGACGGAATCCCGTGAACGATCTCGCTGTTCACCGAGGTGCACAGCGAACAAGGATAACCGCGGTACCCCTTGAACGCCGCCTTACCCGGCCGGCCGGCGATTTTTTCCTCGGCAAACTTCTCGAGGTCCATCGTCGTTAGCCCCGGCCGCACCATATCCCGGAGCGCCGTCAAAGTCTCGTGTACAACAAGCCCGGCGCGGTGCATCTTCTCCAGCTCTTCGGCACTGCGCAGATGAATCGCCATCGCTCGTTTCTACTATAAGGCCCTTCCCGGGCCGACTAATGCTTGCCGCGCGCGTGGTGCAGAGTCTTCCAAATCTGCAGTTCCACTTCTTCCACGATCTTCGAGGCGTCCACATCGTGGAGCAGGCCCAGCCTCCGGTAATAAGCCACCAATGGCTCGGTCTGCTTGTGATACGCCTGCAACCGCGGCGCTACAATTTCTTCCCGGTCGTCCGGCCGCTGCAAAAGTTCTCCGCCGTCACTATCGCAGCGTCCTTCCACCTTCGGCGGGCGCTCGAAGAGATTATAAATCTCGCCACCCGTCTTGCACGTCCGCCGGCCGGTGATGCGCCGGAGTATCAAGGCCGTATCGACTACCAGATGAATCACGAACGGCCGCCGGAATCCATGCTGCTTCAACAACTCGCCCAGGTACTGCGCCTGAGCGACGGTTCGCGGAAACCCGTCGAACACAAAACCGTGCGCACAATCCGGCCGCTCGATGCGTTCCGCGACAATCTTGAGCACCAGCGAATCCGGGACCAGCTCGCCGCGCTCCATAATCGGCTTGGCCTTTATGCCAAGCGGCGTACCCTGGGCCACGTGCTCCCGGAGCATGTCGCCTGTCGAAAGGTGCGGCACCGAATACTTGGCCGCAAGCTTTTTCGCTTGCGTGCCTTTCCCCGCGCCCGGAGGCCCGAGTAAAATCACGGCGCGATTGAGCTCTTCCGGGGGCCGATTTTCCGGCACCGCTGGGCTCGTCGCCATGTTTTACCGCCGGCCGCGCAACCGGCCCTTTCGAGCAAATCCTTCGTAGTTGCGCATGACCAGCTGTGCTTCCAGCTGCTGCACCGTGTCCATGGCCACGCCGACGACGATCAAAAGCGACGTGCCGCCGAAATAGAATTGCACGCCCAAACCTTTTAGGAACCACACCGGGAAGTGCCGGTCAAACCAGGAACCAATGCCCCATCCAAGATGGTCGAGGTGAATACCCGCGATCATCCATTCCGGCAGCAAACAAACAATCGCAAGATAAACCGCGCCGATGAACGTCAGCCGCTTCAGAATCTTGCTGACATGCTCGGAGGTGTTGCGCCCCGGCCGGATGCCTGGAATAAATCCGCCGTTCTTGCGCATATTGTCCGCAAGCTCCGTGGGATTAAAAACAATCCCCACGTAGAAAAACGAGAACAACAAAATCATCGTGATGTATACGACGGTATAGAGCGGTTCGCCCCACGCCAGACGTTCCTTGATGGTGTTCAGAAACGCCCACCGCGTCCCTAGCATCAGTGCAGCCGTCGCGGGAAATGCCAGCAGCGAACTCGCGAAAATCGGCGGAATCACGCCGCCGGAATTGACGCGCAGCGGCAAGTACGAAGATTGCCCGCCCATCACTCGGCGGCCAACCACGCGCTTGGCATATTGCACGGGAATGCGGCGCTGGCCGCCTTCCACAAACACGATGAACGCCACGACCGCGACCATCAAAGCCACCAGGAAGATCAGCGCCAGCCCGGTGAACGGCCCCCAGGCGGCTGTTCTCGCCTTGGTGATAAGGTCATCGACGGCGCGCGGCAGACCGACCACGATGCCGACAAAAATAATCAGCGACATTCCATTGCCGATGCCGCGCTCGCTAATCTGCTCGCCGAGCCACATGATGAATGCCGAGCCGGTCGTGAGCGTCAGGATAGTCATCAGTGTGAAACCAAAGCCCGGGTGATACACGAGCGACTGGCCGCTCAAATTCGTGGCTTGCAGCGTCGTGGCGATGGTAAACGACTGGATGATGCTCAAGACGATGGTCAGATAACGCGTGTACTGCGTGATCTTGCGGCGTCCGAGCTCGCCCTCTTTTTGCAACCGCTCGAGGTACGGAAAAACCACCTGCATCAACTGCAGGATGATGGATGCCGTGATGTACGGCATGATGCCGAGCGCGAAAATCGTGAGCTTGCGGAAACTGCCGCCGCTGAAAAGATCGAAGATGCCCAGAACCGAACCCTGCGCTTGCTTGAACATTTCCGCGAGCACATCCGCGTTGATGCCGGGCGTCGGAATATGCGCGCCGATGCGGTACACGGCCAGCAGCGCCAGCGTAAACAGCACGCGGTTCCGCAAGTCCGGGATCCGGAACATGTTCTTCAGAGCTTCGACGAATCGGTTCATACGTTTACCCTGCGATTCCCCGTTACCTTACGATGCTACGACTTCAAACGTGCCGCCCGCTTTGGTGATCTTGTCCTTGGCGGAGGCGCTGAACGCATGCGCGTGAATCGCCAGTTTGGTCTTCAATTCGCCGTCGCCCAATACCTTGATCGGATCCGTTACCCGGCGCACAAAACCATGCGCGCGAAGCAATTCGGGTGTCACGGTCTCGTTCTCCGGAAAAACGTTCAGTTCTTCCAGATTCACCACCGAGTACGTCACTCTAAACAGGTTGTGAAACCCGCGCTTCGGCATGCGGCGATGCAAGGGCATCTGGCCACCTTCAAATCCGCGCCGGCGCGAATAGCCCCGGCGGGACTTCTGACCCTTGTCGCCGGAACCGGAAGTCTTGCCCAGCTTCGAGCCGATGCCGCGTCCCACACGCACCTTGCGGTGCCGCGAGCCCTTCGGCGGCTTCAACGTCGACAGGCTCACCACCGATTTCGGGTGGCCCGCCTTTTTGGCGCCTTTGCGGCCGCCGGAAACTTTTTTCGCCATCGCTTTACTCCACCACTTCCACGAGATGCCGCACTTTGTGAATCATGCCGCGAACCGCGGGCGTGTCCTCGCGCTCGACCACCTGGTGCATTCTGCGCAGTCCAAGACCGCGAATGGTTTGGCGCATGTCATCGGTGCAGCTGATGAAGCTAACAACCCACTTCACCTTGACTTTGCCGCCCTTACCCTTGCCTATTCTCTCGACACTCGATTTATTCTTGCTGGCCATTAGCTGCTCTCACCTACGGCCGCTTTTTGATACCGGCCGCTGATTTCGTCTAACGTCTTGGATCGCGTCTCGGCAACCTGCGCCGCGTCTTTGAGGCCGAGCAGCGCGGCGAACGTGGCTTTCACCACGTTGTGCGGATTCGAAGTG
This sequence comes from uncultured Acidobacteriota bacterium, assembly GCA_963833345.1. Classification (GTDB taxonomy): domain Bacteria; phylum Acidobacteriota; class Terriglobia; order Acidiferrales; family UBA7541; genus Acidiferrum. The sequence goes on from CAWHXI010000002.1 coordinate 2,402,579, forward strand.
CCGAGCGACTTCGTCAGCACGTTGCTGATTCCCGCCACCTGCATCACCTTGCGCACCGGACCGCCGGCAATGACTCCCGTGCCATCGGGAGCGGGCTTCAGCAGCACTTGCGCCGAGCCGTAACGTCCCAGCACCTGGTGGGGAATCGTCGAGCCTTTGAGGTTCAGCTTGATCAGATTCTTTTTCGCCTGCTCGATGGCCTTCTTGATGGCCATGGGAACTTCGCGCGCTTTTCCCATGCCGAAACCGGCATGGCCGTGGCTATCGCCAACGACCACCAGCGCCGAAAAGCTGAGATTCTTGCCGCCCTTTACCACTTTGGTGACGCGGTTGATGGCGATCACGTCGTCTTTCAAATCGGACGGATTCACCTCCAGCAGCCTGCGTACCGCTAAACTGTCTCGCAAAATTTGCTTCGACATAGGCTTAGAACTTTAACCCCGCTTCCCGCGCCGCATCGGCGAGCGCCTTGACGCGGCCGTGATACTTGTACCCGCCGCGGTCGAACACTACTTTTCCCACTCCAGCAGCTTTGGCGCGTTCGGCAATGGTCTTGCCGATCACTTTGGCTGCGGCAATATTTCCGCCACCCTTCAAATTCTTTTTCGTTTCGCCGTCCACGGAACTCGCGGAGACCAATGTCTTTCCGGTACGGTCGTCGATGACCTGCGCGTAAATGTGTCCCAGCGAACGGTACACGCAAAGACGCGGGCGCTCGGTGGTGCCTTCAACGCGCTGGCGTACGCGTTCGTGAACGCGCAGGCGGTGAAGATTTTTCGATAACTTGCGAACTCTTGCCGATGCCACTGTTTCTTCTCCTCGATACCTCTGGCCGCCAGGCGGCCAAAAACTATGCGGTGCCGCCGGCCTTTGCTCCAGCCTTGCCAGCCTTTTTCTTCAGACGCTCGCCGGTGATGCGCACGCCCTTTTGCTTGTACGGATCTGGCGGACGGAGAGCGCGCATATCGGCGGCGACTTGTCCGACTTTGCCTTTGTCCGCGCCGCTGACGACGATGTGCGTCTGCTTTTCCACCGTGATCTGGATTCCTTCCGGAACCGGAAACTCGATGGGGTGCGATTTGCCGAGAGCGAACGCGACGATTTTGCCTTTGAGCTCGGCGCGGTAGCCTACGCCAACGATGTCCAAATCTTTCTTGAAGCCAAGCGTAACGCCGTGAACGGCGTTGGCCACAAGTGCGCGCGCCAGACCGTGGAGCGCACGGTGGTCTTCTGTGTCACGAAGCGCCGTGAGCACGCCGTCTTTTTGCTCAAACGTAATACCGTGCGGCAGCGGGACAGTAAGTTTGCCTTTCGGCCCTTGCACGTCGACTTGGCCGCTTTGCAGAGCGATTTTCACGCCTGCAGGAACTGGAATTGGTTTGCGTCCGATACGTGACATCTGTTCGTCCTTAGCTCCGAAAGCTCAAATCGTTTACAACTTTTTGAAAGCGGGCACGGCATGCCGTGCCCTACAAGACCGTTTACCAAACTTCGCAAAGAATTTCGCCGCCAACTTTGGCTTTGCGGGCGCTGCGTCCGCTCATCAAACCCTTCGGCGTCGTCAAAATGTTGATGCCCAGGCCGCCAACGACCGGGCGGATGTCGGTTGCGCCGAGGTAACGGCGTGAGCCGGGGCGCGAAATACGCTTTACGCCGGAGATGACGCTGCGACGGTCCGGCGTGTACTTCAGGAAAACGCGCAGCATCTTGCGCGTCTTGTTTTCGTCCACCATTTTAAAGGTTGAGATGTAGCCTTCTTCCTTCAGAATGCGGGCGATTTCCGCTTTTAGCTTCGACGCAGGCACGTCCACGCGCTGGTGCTTGGCGGCTGCGGCGTTGCGAATGCGCGTCAAAAAATCGGCAATGGGATCGGTCTGCATAGCTCTCCTACCAGCTCGCTTTCACGACGCCGGGAATTTCTCCCTTGAGCGCCATACCGCGGAAACAGATGCGGCACATCTGGAACTTGCGGATATATCCGCGGGCGCGGCCACAAACGCGGCAGCGGTTGCGAACACGAACCTTGAATTTCGGCTTCTTATGCGTCTTTGCGATTTTTGCCAAGCGTGCCATTTATTGCGCTCCTCCAGGAACGCGCAGAGGAACTCCGAGACCTTTGAGAAGCTCGCGGCCCTCCTCGTCGTTCTTTGCGGTCGTCGTCAACGTGACGTTCATGCCCTTGATCTTGTCCACGCGCGTGTAATCGATTTCCGGAAACACCAGCTGGTCTTTCAAGCCCAGCGTATAGTTGCCGCGGCCATCGAAGGCGTGCGAAGGCAGCCCGCGGAAATCGCGGACGCGCGGCAGAACCACGTTGCAAAGCCGGTCGAGAAATTCGTACATCTTTTCTCCGCGCAGCGTCACGGCGCAGCCGATAGGCATGCCTTTGCGGATTTTGAAGTTGGCTATCGATTTCTTCGCGCGTGTAATGATCGCTTTTTGTCCGGTGATCTGGCCGAGCTCGACTGCAGCGGTATCCAGCAGCTTAGCGTTCTGGCTGGCTTCGCCGAGGCCGATGTTCACCGTGATCTTCTGCAGTTTCGGAACGGCCATTTTGTTTTCCCAGCCAAAGCGCTTCATCAGCGCCGGCACCGTTTCGCTACTGTATTTTTCGTGTAGTCGTGTCTTCATTTCTCTTCTCTGCCTTGTCCTTTACCTAAAAAACCTTACTTATCTAGCGTCGTGCCGCAACGGCGGCATGCGCGCACTTTCGTTCCATCCGGAAGAACGGTGTGTCCCATGCGGGTATGCTTGCCGCAGCTGGAGCAAACAATCATCACGTTCGAAACGTTGACCGGGCCTTCTTTTTCCACGATGCCGCCCTTGATGTTCTTCCCCGGATTCGGCCGCGTGTGGCGCTTGATGATCGAAGCATGTTCGACCACCACGGTATTTTTCTTGGCGTTGATCGAGAGTACCCGCCCCGTCTTACCCGCATCGCGCCCGGCGATGATTTTCACCTGGTCGCCTTTGCGGATACTGATGGTGTGCCGCTCGGCTCTTTCATGTCGCAGTGTCATCGCTTACCAAACCTCCGGAGCCAGCGAAACAATCTTTGTAAACTTCTTGTCGCGCAGCTCTCTTGCCACCGGGCCAAACACGCGCGTTCCCACGGGTTCGCCCGCTTCGTTGATCAAAACCGCTGCATTGTCGTCAAAGCGGATGTACGTGCCATCCTTGCGCCGTCGTTCTTTTCGCATTCGCACAATCACGGCCTTCACGACCGTGCCCTGCTTGACCTGGCTTTCCGGTGTCGCTTCCTTTACCGACGCGGTTATGACGTCGCCGAGACCGGCTTGGAGTCCGGCGTCGCCGCCCACAGGCATAATGCACATCAGCTTCCGCGCGCCGGAATTGTCGGCTACCGTCAGCCAGGTTCGCATCTGAATCATCGGTATGCTCCCCTGTCCCGCTTACTGTGCTGACGCGTTCCGCGTCAGCACTTCCTTCAGCCGCCAGCGCTTCAGGCGGGAAAGAGGCCGCGAAGCCACAATCCTCACCGTGTCGCCCTGTTTTGCCGCACGCTGTTCATCGTGGGCGTAAAATTTCTTGGAAATGCGCACCACGCGGTGATACTTGGGGTGCTGGACCAGGCGCGTGACTTCCACAACGATGGTCTTTTCCATCTTCGCGCTGGTGACTTTGCCGGTGAGTATGGTGCGCTCGCCGCGCGTGTCAGTGTTCGCTGCTGCTGCCGCTGGTGTTTCGGTTGTCATAACGCCTTCCCTGCTGCTTGCGACTTCGAAGCTGATATTTCGTGGGCGCGGAGAAGCGTCTTCACGCGCGCCAAATCTTTTTTCGATTCACGCAGGCGCTTGAGCGCTTCCGCCTGGCCGGTGGAAAGCTGAAACTTCAACCGGAAAATCTGTTCGGTGAGCTCTTTTTGCTGTGCTTCAAGCTCGTTCACGCCTGCTTCGCGAATTTTTTCAATGCGTCTCGGCATAATTACAAGCTCCCCGCGCGAGTAATGAACTTCGTGGGAATTGGCAGCTTGTGCGCCGCCAAGCCCATGGCTTCCTTGGCCGTCGCTTCGTCCACACCGGACATTTCGAACATGATGCGTCCCGGCTTCACCACTGCCACCCACTTTTCCGGTGCGCCTTTGCCTTTGCCCATGCGGGTTTCCGCCGGCTTCTTGGTGAAAGGCTTGTCCGGAAAAATGCGGATCCAAAGTTTGCCGCCGCGCTTGATGAATCGCGTGATAGCTACACGCGAAGCTTCAATTTGGCGGTCGGTGATCCACGCCGCTTCCATGGCCTTCAATCCGTAGTCACCGAAAGCCAGATCGCCGCCGCGCCAGGCTTTGCCATTGCGCCGGCCGCGCATCTGCTTCCGGTACTTCACTTTCTTCGGCATCAACATCGCTGTGTTCTCGCTTCCCTAATCTCGTCGGCCGTTGTGCGGCCATTTCGAATGCGTTTAACTCTTATGCCGCGGCGACGGCGTCGCGCTCTTTCTGAATCTTCGAAGCGCGCTTCGGAACGTTCTCGCCTTGATAGACCCAGCACTTCACGCCAATCACGCCGTACGTTGTTTGCGCTTCGGCAGTCCCATAATCAATGTCCGCGCGCAGCGTTTGCAGCGGCAAGCGCCCCTGCAAATACCATTCCTTGCGGGCGATTTCGGCGCCGTTCAGACGCCCGGCAACGCGCACTTTGATTCCTTTGCAGCCGAAGCGAAGCGCCGAGTCCACCGCTTTGCGCATTGCACGGCGAAACGCCACGCGCTTTTCGAGCTGCAGCGCAATCGATTCCGCCACAAGCTGTGCATCGAGTTCAGGGCGGTGCACTTCCTGAATGTCGATGTGCACTTCCCGCTTGGTGCGCTTCTGCACTTCTTGCTTCAGCTTGTCGATTTCGGCGCCTTTGCGGCCAATAATGATTCCCGGACGCGCCGTATAGATTCGCACAACGAGCTTGTTGGCGGCGCGTTCGATATCGATCGAGCTGATGCCTGCGCTCTTGAGCTTATCCTTCAGTTCGCGGCGCAGCTTCACGTCTTCGTGAAGAAGGTCGGCGTAGTCGCGGTCAGCATACCAGCGTGATTTCCACGGCTTGTTATAGCCCAGGCGAAACCCGTAAGGGTGTGTCTTCTGTCCCATTACTTCTTCCCCTTTTTCGACGTTGTGCGCTTCCCGGTCAAAGCCTTGCGAACACGGCGAATCGTTCCGCGGGCGCCCTTCTGTGCCTCGGCTTCGGCCAAGTTGGACGCGACGCGCTCAGCAGCGGCGACATGATGCTCGGCAACGCCGACCCACAAATGCGCCGTGCGCTTCTGATAACGGAATGCCCGACCCATCGGCGCGGGACGAATCCTCTTCCACCTCGCGCCTTCATTCACATAGCACGTGGAAACAAAGAGTTGATCGACATCGAGCGGCGAGCCCGAGTCTTCGGCTTTGCGCTCGGCGTTGGCGATGGCGCTGCGCAACACTTTTTCAATGTGCTTGCCAGCGCGCTTCGGCGTATAGCGAAGCGTCTGCAACGCGTCTTGCGCTTTCGCACCGCGGATCATATCCATCACAAGACGCGCCTTTTGCGGCGACATCCGCACGTGCCTCGCCAGCGCGTGCGCTTCGATCGTTCCGGCGGTTTGTGTCTGTACGTCAGCCATAAATTATGCTTTCGGCGCCGGAGCTGCGCCGCCTCCTGCTGGTGCTCCTGCTCCACTCGGTGCTGCGCCGCCTGCCGGAGCCGCGCCTGCAGCCCGCTCGAGCGCCGCTTTGACGGCGTGTCCCTTGAACGAGCGCGTCGGCGAAAATTCGCCCAGCTTATGCCCGATCATCTGCTCGGTCACATACACGGGAATGAATTTCTTCCCGTTGTGCACGGCAATGGTGTGCCCGATCATTTCCGGCACAATCGTCGAGCGCCGCGACCAGGTCTTTACGACTTTCTTTTCATTCCGCGTGTTCAGTCCTTCGACCTTTTCACGCAAGTGGCCATCCACAAACGGCCCTTTTTTCAGTGAGCGTGCCATCGGTTCCCTATTCCTCCACTCGGCGCAAGCGGCCCCACGGCGCGCGCCGCATCTTCTTGAATCCTCGTACCGGCCCCGGAACGCGATGCGACTTCGGGCAAAACGGGCACACAAACCGCGTGCCTTGCGCGTTTGGAATCCGCTCCACAATCACCGCCCAGCCCGGCTTGCACAGCTTGTACAGAACCGGCTCCGGCGGCGGTACTACTACTTTCCCTGTTGGCCGCACCGGCTTCGTGCTCTTTGCCGCTGCGCGCTTTACGACTCTCTTTGCGGGCCGTGCCGAGCGCTTTGCCGCCGCTCGCCGTATCGATCCCCGCCGTCCTGCTGCTCTTGACCTAGCCGTCCGTGTTGCTCTCATCGCGTTTGCTCTCGCCGGGCCGCTCTGCCATCACCGCCCAGCTTCCAGCGCTTGCTGCGTCACGCTTGTTCGTCTATGTCTTTTACTTCCTTCTCTCAACGATGTTGCGGTCCGTACGCTTGTTGTTGCGCGTCTTCTTGCCCAGCGTTGGGAAAGCCCACGGGGTTTGCGGGTGATTGCCCTTCACTTTGCCTTCACCGCCGCCGTGCGGGTGATCCACAGGGTTCATAGCCACGCCGCGCACCGTCGGCTTGATGCCGCGCCACCGCGTGCGGCCCGCTTTGCCGAAAGTTTCATTCTCATGGTCGAGGTTGCCGACTTGCCCGACCGTCGCCATGCAATCCAGCGAAAACTTGCGAACTTCGCCGGAAGGCAGTTTTACCAAAGCGATGTCGCCTTCCTTGCTCAAGAGCTGCGCCGAACCGCCTGCCGAGCGAACCACTTGTCCGCCGCGCCCGGGATTCAGCTCCAGGTTGTGGACCATCGTGCCGGGAGGAATGTGCTTGATCTGAAGCGCATTGCCCGGAAGAATGTCCGCGCCTTCGCCGGTGGAAACCATCGCGCCCACTTCGAGCCCCACGGGATGCAGGATGTAGCGCTTGTCGCCGTCGGCATAGTGCAAGAGCGCAAGATTTGCGCTGCGGTTCGGGTCGTACTCAATGGCCGCCACTTTCGCCGGGATGCCGACTTTGTCGCGGCGAAAATCCACTTTGCGGTACTGCTTCTTATGGCCGCCGCCGCGATGCCAGACCACGATTTCGCCGTGGTTGTTTCGCCCGCCCGAACGCTTCTTCGGCTCGAGCAAAGACTTTTCCGGCTCTTGCTTCGTAATGTGGCTCTTATCCACGACGGTGATAAACCGCCGCGAAGCCGTATATGGATTAAAGCTCTTCAGTCCCATCGCTGCCTCTTACCTCTTACTTAATCTCGTTTCGCTCGCCGTGGCCCAAGCTGCTCGTGCTACAAGTTCTCCGCGTACTCAATCATCTTTTCGTCTTTCGCGAGCTTCACGTACGCTTTCTTCCAATCGCGCCGGTAGCCTTCGTTTTGTCCGCGGCGGCGCATTTTGCCGACATAATTCGCCGTGCGAACCGCGGCTACTTTCACTTTGAAAATCTGCTGAACCGCTTCTTTGATCTGCGTCTTGGTAGCGTTTGCGGAAACTTCAAACACCACCGTGTGCTGCGTTTCTTTCACGCCCAGGCCTTTTTCCGTGATGATCGGCCTGCGAATAATTTGATAGTGCGGGGCAGCCATGATTTATTCCTTCCCCTTTTTCTTGGCCGGTTTTTTTGCAGCTTTCTTTGTGGCCGGTTTTTCTTTCTTCGCTGCCGCTTTGGCCTTCGGCGCTGCGGCTTTCTTTGCCGGAGTAGCTGCAGGCGCAATCGTTTCCACGTCAGGAACCACCACCGGGCGCTTCTCCGGATCGAGCGTGTGGCTCAGCCGCACAACAGAATCTTTCGAGAGAATGACCAGGTCATGCTTCAACACATCGTAAACATGCAGAACGTGCGGAGCGGCAACCTTCACACCTTCGAGATTGCGGCTGGCGAGTTCCAAGTTGCGGTTTTCGCCGTGCGAGACGAGCAAAGCGGACTTGCTCCCGTTCAGCTTTCCAAGCGTCTCGCGCAAGCCCTTGGTCTTGTGTGTTTCGAGGTCGAGAGCATCCACAACGGTCAACCTCTGCTCCGACAGTTTCGCGGACAGCGCCGAGCGCAACGCGCCAAGCAACATCTTCTTCGGCAACGCGTAGCTGTAATCCCGCGGCTTCGGTCCGTGAACCGTTCCGCCATGGCGCCACAAAGGCGACCGAATCGAGCCAACGCGCGCGCGGCCGGTGCCCTTTTGCCGCCACAACTTGCGGCCGGCGCCGCTCACTTCGCTCTTGTCCTTGGTCTTGTGGGTGCCGGAGCGAATCTCGCGCTGATACCAGCGCGTCGCTTCGTGCAGCAGGTGGGGATTCACCTTCGCGCCAAAAATCGCGTCGGCGAGCTCCACTTCGCCCACTTTCTTGCCACTCAAATTGACTACGTCCACGACCGGCATAATTTCTCGTCCTTCTCGAAACTCGATAAAATCTTACTGCGCCTTCTTTTTTTTGCGCGTCTTGCTGATAAAAATGTACGTTCCGCTTGGCCCCGGCACGGATCCCTTCACAAGCAGCAGGTTTTCGTCCGTGTCCACTTTCACGACTCTCAAATTCTTCGCCGTCACTTGGGCATTCCCCATGTGACCCGGAAAGTGCTGGTTCTTCCAAACACGCGACGGAAACGAACTGCCGCCGATGCCGCCCGGCGCGCGGTGAAACATCGAGCCGTGCGTCGCATCGCCGCCCGCGTAGTGCCAGCGCTTCACGCCGCCCGCAAAACCCTTGCCCTTGCTGACGCCGCTTACATCCACAAGCTCGCCCGCCGCGAAATTCTCCACCAGTACGCGGTCGCCGACTTTCGTTTCGTCCGCCGACTCTTCGATGCGCACTTCCTGAAGCACTTTCATCGGCGCCACGCCAGCCTTCTTGAAATGCCCGGTCATAGCTTTGTTCACACGCTGCGGCTTGACGAATTCCACGAGGCCCAGTTGTGCTGCTTCGTAGCCATCGACTTGTTTTGTCCGGCGCTGCACTACGACGCACGGTCCCGCTTGCAGCACCGTGCATCCGACCAGCGTTCCGTCTGTCTGGAAGATCTGCGTCATCCCCAGCTTGATTCCGATAATCCCGTTGACCGCCATCGCTTCGTCTCTCTCTTTCGCAGCGTGCCTTGCTTCTGGTATTGGCTGCGTCCTTTTCAAGATGCCGGGCTAAAGCCCGGCCGCTACAAAAACTGGTTTTACTTTACGGCGTGACCGAACGCCTTGATTTCCACGTCCACGCCAGGCGGAAGATCGAGCTTCATTAACGCGTCCACCGTGTCCGGCGTCGGCTCGAGAATGTCAATCAGCCGCTTGTGCGTGCGCATCTCGAACTGCTCGCGCGATTTCTTGTCTACGTGCGGCGACCGCAAGACCGTCCAACGGTTGATCGTGGTCGGCAGAGGAATCGGGCCCGCAACATCCGCGCCCGTGCGCTTTGCCGTATCCACAATTTCCTTAGTGGACTGGTCCAGAATGCGGTGGTCGTACGCTTTCAAACGAATGCGAATTTTGTCGCCTTGTCTCATTTAATTAATCCACAACCCTCTCTGAATCCGATTACTCGATGATTTCCGTTACGGCGCCGGCGCCGACCGTGTGGCCGCCTTCGCGAATCGCGAACCGCAATCCCTTTTCAAGTGCTACCGGCGTGATCAGCGTCACTTCGCAGCTCACGTTGTCTCCCGGCATCACCATCTCGACGCCTGTCGGCAGCTTCACGTCGCCCGTGACGTCCGTCGTCCGGAAGTAGAATTGCGGCCGGTAGCCAGTGAAAAACGGCGTGTGCCGTCCGCCTTCTTCCTTCGTCAACACATACGCTTCCGCTTTGAACTTCGTGTGCGGCGTGATCGAGCCCGGCTTGCAAACCACTTGTCCGCGCTCGACGTCGTCTTTCTCCGTGCCGCGCAGCAGCAAACCAACGTTGTCGCCAGCCAGCCCTTCATCCAGCAACTTGCGGAACATTTCGACGCCTGTCACAACTTTCTTCTGCGTCGGTCGGAATCCCACGATCTCGATTTCTTCGCCAACCTTCACTTTGCCGCGCTCGACTCGGCCCGTGACCACCGTTCCGCGGCCAGAAATCGAGAAAATATCTTCAATCGGCATCGCGAACGGCTTATCAATCTCGCGCACCGGCTGCGGCACGTTCTTGTCCACCGCTTCCATCAGCTCGTCGATCGACTTCTCCCACTTCGCATCGCCGTTCAGCGCTTGCAGCGCCGAACCTTTCACGACCGCAATCGTGTCGCCAGGAAATTGATAGCTCTTCAGCAACTCGCGTACTTCCAGTTCCACCAGTTCAAGCAATTCCGCGTCTTCCACCATGTCGCACTTGTTCAAAAACACGACAATAGCCGGTACGCCGACTTGCCGAGCGAGCAGAATGTGCTCGCGTGTTTGCGGCATCGGTCCATCCGTCGCCGCCACCACCAGAATCGCGCCGTCCATCTGCGCCGCGCCGGTGATCATGTTCTTGATGTAGTCCGCATGACCGGGGCAATCCATGTGCGCGTAATGACGATTCGGCGTCTCATATTCGACGTGCGAAACGGCAATCGTGATCCCGCGCTCGCGCTCTTCCGGAGCGTTGTCAATCGAATCAAACGCCCGGAACTGCACCTTCGGGTTGTGCTTCGACAGCACTTTCGTAATCGCCGCCGTCAGGGTCGTCTTGCCATGGTCAATGTGACCAATCGTCCCAATGTTGCAATGCGGCTTGCTGCGCTCGAATTTCTCCTTGGCCATTGCCTTCTGCTCCTCAGTCGAATTCGTAAACCGACTAAATCAAATCTGTCTTACTTCTCGCCCTTCTGTTTCTTGATCACTTCCTCGGCCAGCGCCGCGGGAAGTTCCGCGTAGTGCGAAAAATGCATCGTGAAAGTAGCGCGGCCCTGCGTGCGGCTGCGCAAATCCGTGGCGTAACCAAACATTTGCGCCAGCGGCACTTCCACGCGAATCACGTTGCTGCCCGCGCGGTTTTCCGTGCCTTGAATCGCCGAACGCCGCGCGTTCAAATCGCCGAACACTGGCGGCATATATTCTTCGGGAACAACGACTTCCACTTTCATGATGGGCTCGAGCAGCACGGGCTTGGCGCGCGCGCAAGCTTCCTTGAAAGCCATGGAGCCTGCGATTTTGAACGCCATTTCCGAGCTGTCCACGTCGTGATAGCTGCCGTCGACCAAGACCACCGCGACGTCGACCATCGTGAAGCCCGCCAAGATGCCGTTGTCCAATGCTTCGCGAATGCCTGCTTCGATCGGCGCAATAAATTCGCGCGGAATCGAGCCGCCAACCACTTTATCTATAAACAAAAAGCGGTGTTCCTTATCGAATTTCCACTTGCCGCCGGAACCGCCAGCGATTTCTTTTGCAATCGCATCCAGCTCATCGGTGGACATCTCGTGCATGTTTTCATGCGCGGCACTGGGCATCGGATGCAAAACGATTTCGCAATGGCCGTACTGTCCGCGGCCGCCGGTCTGCTTGATGTATTTGCCTTCCGCTTCCGCTTTCTTGCGGATCGTCTCGCGGTATGCCACTTGCGGCCGGCCCACATTGGCCTGCACGTTATATTCGCGCAGCATGCGGTCGACGATAATCTCGAGGTGCAGCTCGCCCATGCCGGAGATCAGCGTTTGCCCGGTGTCTGGCTCGGTCGAGACGCGGAACGTTGGATCTTCTTGGGCAAGCCGCTGCATGGCGATGCCCAACTTGTCCTGGTCAGCTTTCGTTTTCGGCTCGATAGCTACGGAAATAACCGGGGCGGGAAAATCGATCGATTCGAGAATCACTTGTTTCTGTTCGTCGCAAAGGGTGTCGCCGGTCGTTACGCTCTTCAAACCAACGCAGGCGCAGATGTCACCGGCATAGACGGCGTCAATTTCTTCGCGCTTATTGGCATGCATTTGGAGCAGGCGGCTGATGCGCTCGCGCGTGCGCTTGCCGGGGTTGTAAACGTAGCTGCCGGATTGCAGGACTCCCGAATAAACGCGGATGTAGGTGACGTGTCCGACGAACGGGTCGGACATAATCTTGAAAGCCAGCGCGGAAAACGGCGCGTCATCTGCAGCGCGGCGCAATACGACTTCATCATTTTCGGGATTGACGCCCTCGAGCGGCGGCACATCCACTGGCGACGGCAGGTAGTCTACGACCGCGTCGAGCAAAGGCTGAATGCCCTTATTTTTGAAAGCCGAGCCCGCCAGCACCGGAACGATCTTTAGAAGAAGCGTCGATTTGCGAACCGACTTGCGCATCTCTTCGACCGAGAGCGTGCCTGCGGTCAAATACTTGTCGATCACTTCATCGTCATGCTCAGCGATGTAATCGACCATTTTGCCGCGATGTTCGTCGTAGAAGGCCTTGTCGATGGCCGAGCCCTTCAGCGCGGCAGCAACATCGGGCCGCGAATCGACGAACGCTTTGTCCCAAAGTTTTGCAACTTCAAAAATTTCGAATTTCGCTCCGAGCGTTTCCTCAAGCCAGACAATCACTTTTTCTTCGATGAAATCGATGATGCCGATGAAATTCTCTTCGCGGCCGAGAGGGAACTGTAGAGGAACGGGGTGGGCACCGAGGCGCTGGCGAATCGTGCGGATGACATGGTCAAAATCCGCGCCAGTACGGTCCATCTTGTTCACGAAACAAATACGCGGGACGCGGTACTTGTCCGCCTGACGCCAAACGGTTTCCGACTGCGGCTGCACGCCGGCAACGGAATCAAAAACGCAAACCGCGCCGTCGAGAACGCGCAATGAGCGTTCAACTTCCACGGTAAAATCCACGTGACCGGGAGTATCAATAATGTTGACGCGGTATTTCTTGCCAAAGCGGTCCCACGAAGCCGTCGTCGCGGCGCTGGTGATTGTAATCCCGCGCTCGCGCTCCTGCTCCATCCAGTCCATGGTCGCGGTGCCTTCATCCACAGACCCGATCTTGTAGGTCACACCGGTATAGAACAGGATGCGCTCGGTTGACGTGGTTTTCCCTGCGTCAATGTGCGCCATGATCCCAATGTTCCGCGTGTCTTCGAGTTTGAAAGCCCGTCCCATGATCTGCTGCGTCGCCCCTTTGGTTTCTGTAGCCATTACAATTTCTTTTCTTTAGTCCTTGCCAAAACTCTTGCCAGCGCCCCTCTTACCAGCGATAGTGCGCGAACGCCTTGTTGGCTTCCGCCATGCGGTGAACGTCTTCCTTCTTCTTGATGGCGCCGCCGCGAGCATTGGCCGCGTCGATCAACTCATCCGCGAGCTTATCGATCATCGTCTTGCCCGAGCGCTCGCGCGAGTACTGCAAAAGCCAGCGAATCGCCAGTGACTGCCGCCGGAACGGATTTACTTCCACGGGAACCTGATAGTTCGCGCCGCCCACACGCCGGGTCTTTACTTCCAGCGTTGGCTTCACGTTCTCGATCGCCTTCTTGAAGATTTTCAAGGCATCGTCGTTCGTCTTCTTCGCAACCTGATCCATCGCGCCATAAAACACGCGCTGCGCCGTCGACTTCTTGCCTTCCCACATCATCGAGCAGATAAACTTCTCCACGATGTCGCTGGCATAGACCGGGTCGGTCGCTTGTGTCCGCCGGAAAACAAGTCCTTTGCGTGGCATTGCTCTTTATCGCTCCTTCAGAATCTCTTCGCTGCACTCGCAATTTCTAGTAAGCCGTTTTACTTCGCAGCGGCAGCTTTAGGCCGCTTTGCCCCGTACTTGGAGCGTCCCTGCTTGCGATTCTCAACGCCCGCGGCGTCCAGCGTTCCGCGCACGATGTGATACCGCACCCCCGGCAGATCCTTCACGCGGCCGCCGCGCACCAGCACGATCGAGTGCTCCTGCAAGTTGTGGCCGATGCCAGGAATGTACGTTGTCACTTCCACAGAATTCGTCAGCCGCACGCGCGCTACTTTGCGCAGAGCCGAGTTCGGTTTCTTCGGCGTCTGCGTGTACACGCGAATACAGACGCCGCGCTTCTCCGGGCAACCGGCGAGCGCAGGCGACTTCGTCTTAACCAGAACCTTCTCACGTCCCATTCGTACAAGTTGTGAAAACGTCGGCACAGTCGTCCTCTTTATCTGTGACCGCACAGCGGTCAACTTTATGCGCGACCGCGAAGCGGTCGACTATGTGTGACCACACCAAGGTCACCAAGTACGCGCAAAACTTTCGTGGCTCTCGCAAGGCGCGCATACAAAAATGCGCGAGAGCACATATCTGTGCTGAAAGGTCTACTGCGAATCCGGAGATACAACCAGCAAGAAACTCCGTACGCACTCCAAGAGGCAGAACTACGCTCCTGGCTTCATTTCGGAGAGGCTTACTCGGCTTTGCGGGACAGGCGTCCCATTCCGGCCGCTCTTCTGTCCCATTCCGTCTTACTTTGTTCCGGGACCGAAGATAATTCCCTTCCAACCCACTCAACCGCTGCAACAACTTAGCGGTCGCCCTCGTCAGGGTAGAAACACCCCCGACAAAACGTAGAGTATAAGGAAAACAACGTGCTCTGTCAAATTTCTTTCACAGGTCCAAGCGGAATCCCTGTGGAAATCAAGCACTTGGGGCTTTACCGTGAACTACCATTGTACCAGAGCACAATCGCTGCCTCAAACACGGGTTCTGACCCGTACGTCTGCCAAATGCGCAGTTACAGGGCTGCCCGCCTCCAAAACCAATGTAAGCTATTGATACAAATACATTTAGTTAGAGGTGGCGTCCTTCTTTTCGATTTCCGCGAACGCTTTGGGCCATAACCCAAAAGCCTTCAACATGGCGTCTTCATGCTGGGCGATCAACATCCTGGCCGTTTTTTCGGCGGACCACGGCGTTGCAAACCGTTCCGGACGGTCCGCAATCCAGTAAGCCGCAAGCGCCATGAGCGTGGCGTCCTGCGCCAGCACGTCCGGTTTCACGGCCTCGAGCGCGTCCGCCGCTGAGTGATGTGTGTTCTGATATTCCGGCGAATCTTGATCCATGTTGATACCCGGCAAACCGGCCATCGAAAATGGGAGTGTGTCTGTGCCATCCTCCACCTTGTCATCCACTTTGACTTCGCGAATATCCGCGAGCGCTAATGCGAATGGCCTGAAAGCTTCCACCAGGTCATCGCGCCCTCCTAATTGAAAGGACTTCACTGGCCCTTGGCCGTTATCAAGAATCAAGCTGCCCAAATGATTCGCCATTTCCGCCTGATGCTGCTTCACATACGCGAACGAGCCATCGATCCCCTGTTCTTCTCCCGTGAACAACACGAAGCGAATGGTTCTGCGCGGCTTCATTCCGCTGCGCACAATCGCATCGGCTGCACCGAGCGTGCAGCTGGAGCCCATGCCGTTGTCCGTCGATCCTTCCGAAAGATCCCACGAATCCAGATGCCCACCCACCACGAGCACCTGTTCCGGATTCTCACGCCCGCGAATTTCTCCCACCACATTTGCGCTCTCCACAGGCCCGTTCGTAAAAGTATTTTGCACATTGAAGTGCACCCGCGGCACCAATCCACGCGCGAGGTAGCGCTCCAACTGTCCCTGGTCTTCGGCTGTCATCGAAACCACGGGAGCCACAAAGTCCGCATCGAATCCAAGAATCCCCGTATGCGTCAGATTCATTCCGGCGGATTTCCCGCCGCCTTGCCCGCCGATTACGGCAATGGCGCCCGCTTTTCCAGCGGCCCTCAGAAAATCACCGAGCTGCGCGAACAGTTGAATGAAACTTTTGTTCGGCTCGCCGCGCATTACGACCAGCGGGACTTTCCCGGTAAAGCGCGACATGTTTTTCATTTCGCCGTCGAGGTCGAAGAGGTTCACTGCGACCACGTCGCCTTCGGTGCCTCCCGCGGGCGTAGACCCTGTCCAACCCATGGCATCGATGTGCAGCGGTCTGCGGATCGGCGACAACATCTCCGCCTGTGCTATCCCTCGCGTCCAGCCACGCCACAATTGCCATTTCTCTGCGTGGACATTCTCGAGCCCGATGGCCTTCATCTTCGCCAGGCCCCATTCGATAGCCTTCTGCGCTTGCGGCGACCCTGTCACGCGCGCGCCGACGTCGTCGCTCAATTCCGTCAAATACTGAAACGCATGCGAATCTAGCATCCCCTCCCCAGCAATTTTTACGAGCGCAGGTCTCGTGCCGTCTTCATTGGGTCCTTTTGCCGTCGGCCTGTTTTCTGCGCTCAGGCCCAGCGCCGCCACCAACGTTATGGCTGCAACCCATCCACAAATCTTTCGCATTCCCGGTTCTCCTCTTACCCTAAGCGATTCGGCACAAAACTCTACCATGCCATCAGACGGACAAACCTCCAAACGGTAATCGCAAGTCCGATGTGCTCGCTCCACACCCGGCTCACCCTCGTGTATAGCGCGCAACGGCGCCCAAGCCGCCGCTTTACGCCAATTCTCTCTCGCCCTAAACTGCCTGCGAGGCCAACGTGAAAGCTATTCGTTTTTTCCTCTCCGCGATCTCTATCTCCGCAGCAATTTTTCTTCTAGGTGCGTCTGCTGCAAGACCACAGCAGGCGCAAGACCCATCCCAAAAACCTGCTGAAAAAGCCCTAGGAAAAACTCAAGAAAAAACCCAGGAAAAAGCCACGCAGAAACCCTCACCCAAACTTCCCGCCGAAATCGAACTCCTGGAGACCCGCATCCGCTTTGAAACGGATGGTTCCAACCGCAAAGAAGTCCACGCCCGCGTCAAAATCAACGACGAACTTGGGGTCCGCCAATTCGGCCGCCTCAATTTCGATTTCAACCGTTCCTTCGAACAAGTGGAAATTCCCCTCGTCCGCATCACGCACCCAAGCGGCGGTACCGCAGACGTTCTCCCAAGCGCCATCACCGACGCGCCAAATCCCGCCGTCGCAAACGCCCCCGCCTACCAAGACGTCCGCGTCAAGTCCGTCCGCATCCTCGGTCTGGAGCCCGGCGACACTCTCGAATATCGCGTCATCACCACGACGTCGAACCCTCCTTTAAAGCTTGCCGAATGGCCTTCGCACACATTTGATCACTCAGGAGTCGTGGCTCACGAAATCTTCGAACTCGACCTCCCGCCTTCCTTCGCTCCGGCCGATATGTACGTGGTGAAAAACGAACAGATGCGGCAAATCCTTCAATCGCGCCAATCGTTCCCGAAGCAAGGATGGATGACCTCCGAACCAATCGGGGAAATCCCTCCGGAAGAACTGAAAAAATTGCCGATTCAGCTTGAATCACGCAAAAAAGGGCCGCGCTCAGGACGAGCGCCCTCAACTGCCAATCCTGCGGACTCGCCGCAACCAGCCCCGGCCCCGGTGGAATCGACGGAGCCCGAACGTCTTCAGCCACCGGGCACCACCGACGAGCTTCCGGTTGACGACCCAAAGCGAATCCAGCTCTACGTAACCCGCTCTGCGCCGACCGTATCGATTCAGAAGATCGGTGATGGACAGGACGCGCGCGTCCTCTGCCGATGGGACCGCACGGCCCCAGCTAAAGAGCCAGAGAGAGCGCCAGACACGGATATCGCGCAAGACATGCCGGACATCGAGCTCGGCCACACTTTCTCGTGGTGGGGACTTTCGCATCAACTCTATTACGCGATGCTCCCTCCAAAAGAGCTTCCCGCTGAAGTTACAGAGCAAGCCGACAAATTGACTCACGACGCAAAAACTCCGCAAGAAAAAGCGCAGCGAATCTTCGATTTCGTTTCTCAGAAAATCGCCACCGTGGACCTTCCGCTTGGGGCAACTGGTTTTAAACCGCGTCCGGTCGCTGAAGTTCTCTCGTCCGGCTACGCAAATCCAGAAGACAAATTTGTCCTTCTTGAGTCACTCGGTGCCGCGGCTAAAATTGGCTTTAACGGTCTTTTCATTGGGCCTTCGAAAAAGATTGGGCCCATCGTTGGCAGCCCCTCGGCTCTTACGCATCTCGTCATCGAAGATGGATACCCCGGCGGCTGGGGTGATCCAAGCCTTGAAGTGGCTCCTTTGGGTTTGCTTCCGCCCGCGTATCTGGGAAGCATGGCTCTCGTGATGGGAGAGTGGAGCGAGATCCACGACGTTCCTTCGGAGGTTTGGAGCGGTATTCCCAAGAGCCTGCCGTTCCCTTCATCGCAAAAAGTGGATTTGAACGCGTCGCTGGACACCGAAGGCAAGCTAACCACGAAAGCGAAATACGTCATTCGCGGAAATAATGAGCTGCTGCTGCGCGTCGCGTTTCACAAAACGCCAAAGGAAAATTGGAAAAACGTTGCGCAACTTTTGGCGATGTCCGACGGCTTCCGCGGCCAAATCACAAACGTGACAACCTCAGATCCCTACGCAACGCACGAACCCTTCACCGTCGAGTACGAAATCACCCAGCCGAAATTCGTGGACTGGTCGAAAAAGCTGCTTCGCATCCCTGCTCTTATGCCTGTGCTGGGACTTCCAGATCCGCCAGCGAAGCCGCCGGTCGCTGGAGCCGCTCCTTCCATCGACCTGGGCACGCCTATCGATGTCGAATTGAACGCGACACTTCATCTTCCTGCCGGTACAACAGCGCACATCCCCGCGGGCACGTCCGTCCAGCGCGATTTCGCCGCCTACACGTCGCAATACTCCGCAAAGAATGCCACACTCACCGCTTCCCGCCATCTCAATTTTATTCTGAAGGAAATTCCCGCCGACCGCGCCGCCGATTACAACGCTTTCCTGCACGCGGTGCAAAGCGATGAATCGCAGGTCTTTGCGCTTGATCGCGCAGACACAACTCCTGCCGCCACACAAAAACCATAAGTTTTTCTGCAAGAAAGTGGTATGACTGCGAGGTACTCTTTTCTAGTAGTGGTTCAGCTCTTCTCCGCGACCTCTGTGACCTCTGTGTTAAATTCCCCCCGCTCAATCAGCGCAAGTCTTCCGACGGTATCTCGCTTTCTTTACTTCGATACTTCCTACTTCTTTACTTCATTCACTTAATCTGCATCACTTCCTTTTCCTTCGCCGCGCTCAAATCCTCAATTTTCTTCGTCTCCGCGTGAGAAAGTTTTTCCAGCTCGTCCAACGACCGCTTCTTGTCGTCTTCGCTGATCTTCTTCTCTTTTTCGAGCTTCTCGATCGCTTCCTTCAGGTCCCGCCGGATATTCCGAATCGCTGTCCGGTGATTCTCCAGCACCTTGTGCAGCTGCTTCACCAAATCCCTGCGCCGCTCTTCCGTCAGCGAAGGAATCGGCACCCGCACCACTTTGCCGTCATTCGTCGGATTCAATCCCAGGTCCGATGTCCGAATCGCCTTGTCAATCAAAGCCACCGCACTAGGATCCCACGGCGCAATCACAATCATCGTTGCGTCCGGCACAGTCATGGTCCCGAGTTGATTCACCGGCATCGGCGTGCCGTGATAATCCACGCGAACGTTGTCGAGAAGCGTCGCATTCGCACGGCCCGTGCGAATCGTCGCCAGCTCTTTGCGGAAATCGTCCACAGCCTTTTCCATCCGCGTTCTTGCGGCGGCCATCGCGTCTTTCGTTGTTGCAATCGTCGTCATCTTCGAAGCCCTCGAAACTGCTCTATGCCGGAGTCACCTTGGATCCCACGCGTTCACCCATCACCACCCGCTTGATGTTTCCGTGCTGGTTCATGTTGAAAACTACGATGGGCATGCCGTTATCCATGCAAAGCGAAATGGCCGTCGCGTCCATCACTTTCAAATTCTGATTCAGCACGTCGCGATAAGTGATCGCCGCAAAAAACTTCGCCCCGGAAACTTTCTCCGGATCGGCATCGAAAATCCCGTCCACACGCGTCGCCTTCAAAATCACGTCCGCCTTAATTTCCATCGCGCGCAACGCCGCCGCGGTATCGGTCGAAAAATAAGGATTGCCCGTCCCCGCCGCAAAAATCACCACGCGCTGCTTCTCGAGATGACGCATCGCGCGCCGCCGGATGAACGGCTCCGAAACCTGGTTCATCTCGATCGCGCTCAGAACTCTCGTAAACACGCCCACTTTCTCCAGCGCATCCTGCAATGCCAGCGCGTTAATGACGGTCGCCAGCATGCCCATGTAGTCGCCGGTCGCGCGGTCAATCTCGAATCCCTTCTGCCGCGCCCCGCGAAAAATGTTCCCCCCGCCCACCATAATGGCGATCTCAATCCCCAGCGCGTGTACCTCTTTCAACTCTTGTGCAATCGCCTGAATCGTCTCGCCGTGAATCCCAAATCCCTGCGGCCCCTGCAGCGACTCTCCGGAAAGCTTTAGCAGTATGCGCCGGTAAGCCAGTTGCGCGTGTCTCGGCGTTCTCTTAACGGTTTTCTTTGCAGCCTTCTTCAGTGCGGCCATGGCCCCCCGGTCAGTGCCCAATAAAATCCTCGGAATTGTAACAAACTATCCCGGCCCCCGCACAACATGGAGTGCGGCAGCCCAGCTGCCGCCGTTGAACCGATACACTAGAACTGCGCCTCTGCTAATCGGAGTATGCTCATCGGAACAAAAGACGCAGTTCAGCGCAGGTGGGAAACGCAAACCGACGTTCGGGCGTTTCATAAGAGGCCATCCAGTGAGCGAGCCCCGCGCAATGAGCACACAATGAGAAGTCGGCGATTCTGTTATCTGACCTGGCCTCTCGCAGCAGCGTGTGCCATTGCTCCGCTCCACTCCCAAGCTCCCGCTCCCAACGCTTCCGCCGCCGCACCCACGATAAAAGTAGAAACACGCGTAGTTCTCCTCGACGTCGTCGTGACCGACAACAAGGGCGAAGCCGTCCTTGGCCTGACGAATAAAGACTTCGAGGTCACAGAAGAGGGCGCGCCGCAAACCATATCCTCGTTCGAAGAGCACAAAAGCGCACAACCGGCTCAGATCCAACCTCCGCAAATGCCACCCAACGTCTTTTCCAACTTTCCCACCGCGAAATCCGCGGACTCCGTCAACGTGCTGTTACTCGATCTGTTGAACACGCAGCCGTCTGATCAATCATTCGCGCGCCAGCAAGTGATCAAATATCTAGACACCGTCCAACCCGGCGCTCGCCTCGCGATCTTCGCGCTCGGCTCTCGACTCCGGATCGTTCGCGGATTCACCACCGATTTCTCAGGACTCTCCGCCGCCCTGGACGACAAAAATCTTGGCGTCAACCCGCAACTCTCAGGCCTTCCCACCCAGTCTCAACAGTTCAGCGAGGATCTTGTCGTGCATCAGATGCGCCATAGCGATGCGGCACCCGCGGCGATTGAAGCCCTCGAGCAGTTCCAGGCCGCTGAGGCTGCGAATCGAAATGCGTCGCGCGTAGAACTAACCCTGCAAGCTTTCCAACAGCTTGCACGCTATTTATCCGGAATTCCTGCCCGCAAGAATGTCATTTGGTTCCCGGACAATTTCCCCATCAGCTTTGTCCCGGACGCCAAGATTCGCGCGTCCAAATTCCAGGAACACGTTAAGCAAACCTCGGACATGCTTACCGCCGCGCAGGTGGCTATTTATCCTGTCTCTGCTCTCGGCGCGCTGGGAGATCCAACGTTTGACGTAAGCAATCTTGCCGGTACCCGGCAACAGCTTGAGGCCATACTCAGCTCGAACCAGCTCGCCATGGAAAGCATCGCGCAGGAAACCGGTGGCCGGGCCTTCTACAACACAAACGCCTTGAGTGACGCGGTCAAGGACGCCGTCGATATTGGCTCGCACTACTACACGCTCGCTTACTCACCAACGAACAATAAGTCCAACGGAAAATATCGCCGCATCCAGGTAAGCCTTACGAGCGGCAACTACAAGCTCTCCTACCGCCGTGGCTACTACGCGGACAAACCGCGATCCGATGCCAACTCCGCCGAAGAAGCCGATGACCCGCTCATTCCCCTCATCGGTCTCGGGATGCCGAACTTCGATCAGATTCTCTACAAAGTCCGGCTCTCTCCAAAGAATCCGCAGCCTACTCCCAACGCACCACGCGCCGGCAGCAACACAGAATTAAAGCCGCCTTTCACCCGGTACGATGTAGAGTTCGCTGTTTCGCTTAAAGATATCGCGATGGGCTTGCCTTCCGAGGCCGTGCGTCACGGCCACATCGAAGTGATGCTCATCGCTTTCGACCACGATGGAAAAATCCTCAACATTCTAAAACGAAGGAGCAAGCTGGCGATGGACACAAAGGTCTACGCCGCAACACAAGCCGTCGGCCTGCAAATCCACGAAGAGATTGATCTCCCTCCAGGCGACGTCTATCTCCGCACAGGTATTTACGACCTCAATTCCGGGAACTGCGGCACCATCGGCGTTCCCATGGGAGCGCTTACCACCGCGGAAAACGCACCGAAGTAACCGCATTCGTCGGTCCGCCGCCACGCCTTGTTGAGAATGTCTCGCCTTTACAATCGCCCTGACCACAAAAAAGAGCGTTCCGGTTTCCCGGAACGCTCTCGAATGCTGTTTGAAAGTTCTATCTTTACGCGCTGACAGGCGCCGGAACTGGCGCCGTTTCTGGTCCGCCCGCTGGCCCGCTTCCTTCGCCGACCTTGAAGCGCACGAACCGACGGATGGAGATATTCTCGCCGAGCTTCGCGATCGCCTGCGTGATCATCTCGCCGATCGTTACGCTCTCGTCCTTGATGTAGTGCTGCTCGTAAAGGCAGTTTTCCTCGTAGAACTTCTCCATCTTTCCTGCCGTAATCTTCTCGACCACGTTTTCGGGCTTGCCGGTGGCCAGGGCCTGCGCGCGGTAAATATCGCGTTCCGCCGCGAGCATTTCTGGCGTAACATCTTCGCGCCGCACGTACCGCGGATCAAGCGCCGCAATGTGCATCGCGATGTCATGGCAAAGCTGCTGGAAGGCTTCCGTGCGCGCCACGAAGTCCGACTCGCAGTTGATCTCCACGAGCACGCCAATCTTCCCGCCTGCGTGGATATAGCTGCCCACGAGCCCTTCGCTAGCTTCGCGCTGCGATTTCTTCGCCGCGGCCGCCTGTCCTTTTTTCCGCAAAATCTCGATGGCCTTTTCGATGACACCATTTGCTTCCACGAGCGCCGCGCGGCAATCGCTGAAACCCGCTCCGGTCCGTTCGCGCAACTCCTTCACGAGGTGCGCCGGAATCTGCATAGCTGGCTGTTGTGTGCTCATCTTTTTTTTCTCTTCGCTGATTTGAATTCTTTTATCCAATGCCGTTGTTAGCAAAACGGCCCACCCCGAGCCGCATGGGGCGGGCCTCACGAAACTTCTACCCGCGCAATTTGTTTAGCGAGATTCCGCGTCCGGCGGCACCGTTGCTTCGGCGGCCTCGGCGGGCTCAACAGGCGCATCTGGGGGAACTTCCACAACCGCTCCCTCCACGAAATCGCCTTCCTGCTTCTCGTACTGTTCATACGCGCTGGTATCCACATACTCCACGCCGTCAACAATCGCCTGATCTTCTGCCGACTTCTGATCCGCCACTTGCGATTGCTGATAAGCGGTATGCCCTTCGAGCACGGAATCCGCGATCTTCGTGGTAAAGAGGCGAATCGCGCGCAAAGCGTCGTCATTACCAGGAATGATCCAGTCCACCACGTCCGGATCGCAATTCGTATCAACAACCGAGACCACCGGCACGCCCATGCGCCGCGCTTCCTTCACCGCGATCTCTTCCGCGTTCGAATCGATCACGAACATCGCGTCCGGAAGCTGCGACATGTTTTCAATGCCTTCGAGGTTCTGGTTCAGGTGCTTCATTTCGCGGCCCAGCCGCGCTTTTTCTTTCTTGGAAAGTTCGTTAATCCGGCCGTCTTCCGTCATGGCCTTCAGCAGCTTCAGCCGCTTGATCGATTTCTGCAGCGTCGCCCAATTTGTCAGCGTCCCGCCCAGCCACCGGTGGTTCACAAAGAATGCCCCGCAGCGTTTCGACTCCTCGGCGACAGCTTCCTGCGCCTGCCGTTTGGTGCCCACGAATAGGACTGCCTTGCCTTGCGCGGAAAGATCACTAACAAACCGGCTAGCCTCGCGGAACATCTTGAGGGTTTTCTGCAGGTCAATGATATGTATCCCGTTGCGCTCCCCGAAAATATATTCCTTCATCTTCGGATTCCAGCGCCGCGTCTGGTGACCGAAGTGAACTCCAGCCTCCAGCAACTCTTTCATCGTAATTTCTACTGCCAAGTTTCCTCCTATTAGGATAGCTGTTTGCGGTGACCTGTTTTTTGCCTACGTAGCGGCGGGCTTTAGCCCGCCACCTCTGAAACAAAAAAACAAACCAAAGAACAGCCTATTGCCGGCTCCTTGCCGGCCGTGATCTCGAAGGGTTTGCTCGCGCATTCCCTCCGGAGCTCGTTGCAACCCTGGCAAAGCCAGGGCAACAAAACTACCGCTTCGTAAACTGGAAGCGTTTCCGCGCGCCCTTCTGCCCGTACTTCTTGCGTTCCTTCATACGGGAATCGCGCGTCAAAAATCCGTTCTTCCGCAAAGCCGGCCGCAGCTCCGGGTTGTAACGCGAGATCGCTCGCGCCAATCCCATGCGCACCGCGCCAGCCTGCCCGCCAACGCCGCCGCCATGCGCGGTCACCTTGACGTCGACCTGATCCGCCAAGCTCGTGAACTTCAGCGGCTCAATCGCATCGTGCTTCCAAGCATGATTCGGAAAATAACTCTCCACTTCGCGCCCGTTCACCGTGAACTTGCCGCTACCCGCGCGCAAGAACACTCGAGCTACCGACTCCTTACGCCGGCCCGTTCCAAGAAACCAAGTCTGTGTGCCCGCAATGGGCGTACCAGTAGAACTCAACGTTCCTCCTAAAATTGCCTGATTCCGGACACCCGGAACCACTCAACTCCACGACGGTTTTGCTCCCTGCCTAAGGCACCACTTAGAGGTGACCACTACGCGGCCACACTTTTCAAGGAACAGCAACGTGCAGAATCCAGTAGCACAGACTCCCAGTCTGTGCGTTTTTCTACAGCCGAAGCACCAACCCAGACCGTTAATCCATCCACCCTGCCAGAACCCAAAGTGGCACAAACTTTCAGTCTGTCTTCCGTCCAAATCCTACGACGCAACCGCCTGCGGCCTCTGCCCAGCGTGCCTCGCCAACCCAGCCGCATCCCGGTAAATCCGCAATTTTTTCGCTCGCCGAGCCCGCAACTTGTTCTTAGGCAGCATCCCCAAAACAGCCTCGCGAATCATCCATTCCGGCTTCGTCTCGCGCACCCGCTTCGCCGGAACCGCCTTCAATCCGCCCGGATACCCGCTGTGCGAATAATAAATCTTCTGCTCGACCTTGTTTCCGGTCATGCGAACCTTGTCCGCATTGATCACCACAACGTGATCCCCCGAATCCAGGTACGGCGTAAAACTCGCCTTATCCTTGCCGATCAGCATCCGCGCTATCTTCGTCGCCAGACGCCCCAAAACCTGGTCGGTCGCATCCACCACAAACCA
Organism: uncultured Acidobacteriota bacterium; assembly: GCA_963833345.1. Taxonomy (GTDB): domain Bacteria; phylum Acidobacteriota; class Terriglobia; order Acidiferrales; family UBA7541; genus Acidiferrum. Next base: position 2,427,899 of record CAWHXI010000002.1, read on the forward strand.
GTTCGCGCCCACCTTCAGCGCTTCCGCTTCTTCTCCCTTGGCTACGTACGTCCTCATCGCTCTCAGCCACACCTTTCCCTATAGAGACAAACGCTAATCTTAAAGTACGTCCCCGCTCCTGTCAACGCGATTCCCACCTCCCCGATCCGTCGATAGCGGAACGTGTTTTACAGAGTTGCAGGGGCGAGGAGCCTGAATGAGGCTGTACGCCAGCGTAGAACGCCGGTGGGCTGTGTGAAACCGAAGACTACGAATTCTCACCTGCAAGGTGCGTCCTTCGCATACGATGGCGTGCATGCGCAAAATCGAAAAGCCCTCGCCGACCGAATCACCTTTATTGTTCGAGTTCGATCCCAAGCCAGCCGAAGAGATGCTGACGGCGCTGGGAGGCTTACCCCTGGTGGTGCAAGCCTTTCGTTCTCTGGGATTACCAGGCAGTGTGAAGCAACACCTGGTGGTGAAGGAGCGCCAACGGGGTTACGACGAGGCTACGTTTGTCGAGAGCTTCGTGGTTCTGAATGCCGCTGGAGGTGAGTGCCTGGATGATTTTGAGCGACTGCGGGCGGACCCCGGGTTAGGGCAACTGATCGGGCACGAAGTACCTTCTCCGGAAGCAGCTCGGAAGTTCCTGTATGCGTTCCATGAAGAAGAAAGGATTGAGCAAGCCAAGCAGCAACGACTGCCGGATCAAATTGCGTACATTCCTTCAGAGAGTGAAGCGCTAGAAGGGTTAGGAAAAGTGAACCAAGATCTGATCCAGCGATTGGGAGAACGATGTCCGGAGCAGAAGATCGCTACGGTGGATCAGGACACCACGATTATCGAGAGCCGCAAACAAGAAGCCCTGTACACCTACGAAGGGCCACGAGGCTATCAGCCGATGCTGGCAGTGTGGGCCGAGATGGACGCGGTGCTGGCCGATGAGTTTCGAGATGGGAACGTACCGGCACTGATGGCTCCGTTGACGGTGGCGAAAGCGGCGTTCGCCGCGCTGCCCAAAACAGTGACGACCTACTATTATCGCGGCGATGCGGCCTGTCATGAGAAGGAGTTGTTGCGCTGGCTGTCGAACGAGAGACGTGCAGAAGGGCCGCAGGGATGCATTGGTTTTGCGATCAGCGTGCGGATGAGCGAAGCGTTGCGCGAGGCCATTCTGGAAGTTCCGGAAAAGGAGTGGAAGGCCTACGGAGAGCCCGAGCCGGGTATGGATCGGGAGTGCGCCGAAGTAGTGTTCGTGTCGAACCAGCAAGCCGAGCCGAAGGACAGCAAACCACTGCGCTACATCGCCATCCGGCTGCGCCAACGGCAGGGAGGGTTGTTTGCTGACGGCAGTAGCGTGCGACATTTTGCGGTGCTGAGCAACATCTGGGATTGGGAACCGGTGAAACTGATCGAGTGGCATCGAGAAAAAGCCGGGACCATCGAGCGGGTACACGATGTGATGAAGAATGATTTAGCGGCCGGGGTGTTGCCGTCGAAATATTTCGGCGCTAACGCTGCTTGGCTGCGGCTGGCGGTGATCGCCTACAACGTGCTCACCGCGCTGAAGCGCTTGGCCTTGCCGGCAGACTTATTGACGGCCCGCCCGAAGCGACTACGCTTTTTGATTTTCCATATGCCGGGTCGACTGGTGCATCATGCTCGTCAACTGAGCTTACGACTGGGGACGGCCATCGAGGGACTGGCCATGTGCCTGGACGCCGTCCGCTCATTGCCGCTTTCTTCTTAGCATTCCCCGGAAGAGGTTCTTATCGACGGATTTGCAGAGCGCTTTTTGGAAGCGCTTCGAAAAAGAGCCGTCCTTCGGGCTTCCCGATGGACCTCACAAACCTACAGGATTTGCTCAACCATCGAAAGGCGACCTCTAGCAGCGAATTGACTTCGCATCAACTCGCATTCAGGCTGCCAAGCGCCCATGACTAACACCTTACGGACGGATTGGGGCACCTCACTAGCGGACGTTGCTTTTCGAGAGCCGCCCGGCGAACCTCTTTCTTCTCCCTGCTCTCCTTGAACTCAGCGTTAAAAAGGATATTCCACTTCCACTCACGCTGATCTTACTCATAGCGAACCGGCCGCGCTTGAACTAGCGGGAGTTTACTGCGAGTGCTCTCCCGAAACGCTGCGCATTCCCACTAACTCATTCCATGCGTAGGATTTAATCGGGTTTCTCCTTCTTGGAATGTGTATTACCCTACATTGTTTGACTGTACCGCGATTATGTCCGCATTTTATGCTTGACAAGTAATGCAGTTATGTTTATGTATTACCCTTAATGGCTAGCCTCGTCAAAAAGAAAAAAGGCAACCGCCTCTACTACTACCTCGTCGAAAGCGCCCGCGTCGACGGCCAACCTCGCATCGTCCATCAGGCCTATCTGGGCACCGCCGAAAAACTCGCTGCACTCGTTCAGCAAAAGACGGCCCCCGTCCCTCTCTCCGCCACCTTGCGAGACTTCGGTCTCCCCGGCGCCTTGTGGCTGGCTGCCAAACAGTCCGGCGTATGGCCACTACTGGAATCCCTGTGGCCTTCTCCGCGTTCCGGACCCGGTCCTGCCCACTATCTCCTGCTCGCGGCCATTCACCGCATCTGTGATCCCGGTCCGAAGACCGAAGTCAGCCATTGGTACGAGCGGACCATCCTCGCTTCCCAGTGGGGTTTTCCTGCCGAACGCTTTACTTCGCAAGCCTTCTGGGACGCCTTCGAACAGATTCTGCCAGAGACCAGCGAGCCCTTCGCTCCCGCGGAAGATCCTCTCGATCGTGCACAGTTGCGTTTACTCGGTCTGTGGAAGGAGCAGCAACTGGTCGGTCGTCGACTGCTGGCCTACGATACCACCAACTTTTACACCTACATTGCCAGCACCAACACGCGGAACCAGCTGGCCCAGCGCGGCCACAACAAACAGGGCCGCCACAATCTGCGCCAAGTGGGTCTGAGCTATGTTCTGGACGGAGAGAATGGGTTGAGCCTCTGCCACCACGTCTATCCGGGTAACGTGGCCGATGTCGAAGAGTTCTCCGTGGCGTTAACACGCATCGTGCGCTTGCTGGATCAAAACCAAATTGCTCGCGACACCGTTACGCTGGTCTTCGACAAGGGCACAGCTGCACTGGACAACACCGTGCAACTGGAACAGGCCGGGGTGGGATGGATTTCCGCTCTGCCGTGGAATCAAGCGCCAGCGGAGTTGCGCGAGCGCTCCACGGAACAGCTGCCGCTCTGCAGCGCGGAACAACCGGGTGTGCGGGCCGTGGCCGAGAAGCTGTTGGTGCACGGCCAGGAATACTTCGCGGTGCTGAAGTATTCGGCGCCTTTTGCCGCCGAGCAACTGCACAGCTTGACCACCAGCATCAGCCGCGCGCTGCAGTCCCTGCGACGCTTCGTGAAGGAATTGAATAAACCTCGAGCGCGTTGGACCGAGGAAGGTATCACGCGCAAGATTCAGAAGTGGTTGGCTGGGCAGTTCCTCTCCGAGGTAATTCGCTATCAGCTGGAATCTCGCGATGGGCAATGGCGACTACAGTTTGATTTCGATCAGGCCGCGTTCGAGCGCCTTCTTGGGCGTCGTTTAGGCCGAACGGTGCTGCTCACCAACCGTATGGACTGGACGGCGGAACAAGTGGTGGCCGGTTATGCCGGCCAGCAACAGGTCGAGCGCGTCTTCCGCGGCCTGAAAGACGGAGAGTGGCTCGCTTGGGGACCGATGCATCACTGGACCGACCGCAAGATTCGCATCCATGCGTTTTACTGCATGCTGGGCATTTCTCTGCTGCAGTATGTGCATCGCCAGGCCAAAGCCGCCTGGAGCGATCTTTCCATGGAACAACTCATCGAAGAGTTGCAGCAGATTCAGCAGTTCATCCTGCTCTATCCACAGCAAGGCGAGAAAGGCCCTGATCGCGCGGCCTATGTGCTCTCCAAGCAAACTCTTGCGCAGCAGGCTTTGGCCAAGGCGCTGAAACTGGATGAACTGCAGATTACCCACCGTGGGTAATACCAACTGGACGATATAAACTTCACAAAAAGAAGCTCTTAGAAATCTGCCGACCGAGTCCGCAGTAAACTCCCGCTAGAGTAAGCCCACAAACGGACTCCAGATCGCTTCGATGCCTGGACGAGCTGAAGGGGAAGTTCGTCCTACACAGCGCTATGCACATCACGCTACACAAGCCTACAATCTGCGGCGTGTTTTAACCCCCATCATGATCCGAATATCCCGCATCGCACTCATCTACGCGACGAACTTGGAGCAAGTATTGCTGCTTTTTTCTTGATTCGCTCCTTAGGGCGCTCGCTGGTATCCACCGGAGCGTCGGCACCGGTAGCATCCATCAAACCACCGGCCTCCGAAGCGCCCGCCATCTTGCTGTACGTTTTGCTCGCGCTGGTGGTCATCATTGTTGTAGCCCGCATTCTTGGCGCGCTGTTTCGCTGGCTAAACCTGCCGCAGGTCATGGGGGAGGTGGTCGCCGGGATTCTCTTGGGACCATCCTTTCTTGGCTGGCTGGCCCCAGAGGTTGCCTCTCGAATCCTTCCCGTAAATACAGCACCCTATCTAGCGCTGCTCTCTCAAGTCGGCGTAGTGCTCTACATGTTCCTCGTCGGTCTCGATCTGGATACGGAACTCTTGCAAGAGCGCACCCAAGCCGCCGTGGCCATCTCGCACGCCAGCATCGTCCTCCCCTTTTGTCGGGGGCAGCCATCGCACTCTGGCTCTATCCCCGATATTCCGCCAGCGCGGTCTCCTTCACCACCTTTGCTCTTTTCATCGGCGTAGCGATGTCTATAACCGCGTTCCCGGTGTTAGCGCGCATTCTTACGGATCGTGGAATACAGAAGACGCGTCTGGGAGTGCTTGCCCTAGCGTGCGCTGCAATCAACGACGTCGTCGCATGGTGCCTGCTTGCCTTCGTTATCAGCGTGGCGCATGCGCAGACCGGAAGTCTTTTTTTCACTTTGATCACCACGATTGGGTTCATCCTCTTCGTTTTGCTGATTGCGAAGCGAGGGGCTCTATGGCTCGTGCGCTGGCAAACGGCGAAAGGCCGGACAACGCAAGACATGTTCGCGGTGGTCTGCGCTGCTTTACTTCTTTCGGCCTTATTGACAGAGCGAATCGGCATTCATGCACTTTTCGGCGCTTTTCTTCTGGGAACCGTAATTCCCCACGATTCTGTGTTGGCACACGATATTCGGAGGAAGTGTGAGGATCTAGTTGTGGTTCTTCTACTGCCAGTGTTTTTCGTTTTTACAGGCATGCGGACTCAGATTGGTCTTGTGCACGGAACTCGCGATTGGCTCGCTTGTATTTTGATTATCGGCATGGCCTCGCTCAGCAAATTCGGTGGCAGCTTTCTCGCTGCTCAATGGACGGGCTCGGATTGGCGCGAAGCCGCATCCCTGGGCGTCTTGATGAACACTCGCGGATTGATGGAGCTCATTGTCCTCAATGTTGGCCTGGACCTAGGCGTCCTTTCGCCGGTGCTCTTTACAATGTTCGTCATCATGGCCGTCGTCACCACGCTGGTAACCACGCCAATCCTGCACCGATTGAGAGACTCTCCCCATCCAAGCCCAGCTACGACCGCCACCTGAACCAAAGCGTTTTGACCTGACCAAAATCGGAGCAAACCCCGACGTCACGTGGCCGTCGCAGTTGCGTTGTCGTACGGGTGCCAAGGCCCGCTGGAAGCTGTCAACGGCCACCGCTCCGCCCATTCGGGCACGTCCGCCTACGCTTCGACGTGCGCCAAAAATCGCGGAGCCTTCCGGAATTTCGTTGCCTGTTCAAAGCTGTACGCCAGCTTGATTAAAACCGGCTCGCTCCACGCCCTCCCAAAAAACGAAATCCCCACCGGCAGCCCGAAGTCAAATCCCGCCGTAACATTGATGTTGGGATAACCCGCCGCGGCTGCAAATTCAGAGCTGCCTCCGCCAAACGAATCCCCGTTCACGATGTCCGTCAGCCACGCCGGACCGCCCGTCGGCGCAACAATGGCATCGAGCTTATGTTTATCCATCGTCTTGTCAATGCCCTCTTTGCCCGCCAGCTCATGATTCTTCGCAATCGCTTCCACGTATTCCTTGGTCGTCAGCGGCCCTTTCTCTTCGGCTTTCACAAAATTCTCTTGCCCAAAATACGGCATCTCCTTCGCCGCATTCTTTTCGTTAAATTCGATGATGTCCTTCAAGGTTTTCACTGGGGTGTTCGGTCCGAGCCACGCAAGATAGGCATTCAAGTCTGCCTTCAACTCGTACATGAACCCGAGAAACTCCGTCTCTCCGAACTTGCCGGACGTCTCAATCTCCACGGGGTCCACCAAGGTCGCGCCTTGCTTCTTCATAACCTCGAGGGACACCTCCATCAATTGGTCCACCGCAGAATTGAACCCAAACACTTTCCGCAGCACCCCGATTCGCGCGCCCTTCAAACCGTCCGCATTCAAAAACTGTGTGTAATCCTTGAACGATTTCCCGCTGGTCGCCGCCGTCGCGCTGTCGTCCGGATCAACGCCCGTCAACGCTCCCAGCAAAATGGCCGCATCTCGCACGGTACGGCACATCGGTCCCGCCGTATCCTGCGTATGCGAAATCGGAATAATTCTGCTGCGGCTGACCAGCCCAACCGTCGGCTTGATCCCCGCAAGTCCGTTCGCCGAAGATGGGCACACAATCGATCCATCCGTTTCCGTTCCGATTCCGATCGCGGCGAAGTTCGCCGAAATTCCCGCGCCGGTTCCCGAGCTCGATCCGCACGGATTCCGGTCCAGCGCGTACGGATTTTTCGTCTGCCCGCCGCGCCCACTCCATCCGCTGATCGAGTGGTTCGACCGAATGTTCGCCCACTCGCTCAAATTTGTTTTTCCCAAAATGACGGCTCCTGCCTCCCGCAATTTCTGCACGATGAACGCGTCCGTGGGTGGCTTCGATCCAACTAGAGCCAGCGACCCCGCTGTCGTCTGCATCCGGTCGGTAGTCGCGATGTTGTCCTTGATCAACACTGGAATCCCGTGCAGCGGCCCACGAGGCCCTTTCTCTTTTCGCTCTTTGTCCAGCGCTTCCGCGATTTCCAGCGCGTCTGGATTTATTTCAATGATGCTGTTCACCATCGGTCCGTTCTTGTCGATCGCCGCGATCCGCGCCAGATATTTCTCCGCGATCGAATGTGCGCTGTATTTGCCGGACTTCATCCCATCTTGCAATTCGCCAATCGTGATCTCGTCCAACTCAAACGCCGGAACATTTGCAGCCTTCGCCGCAGCCGCGTTTCCGCGCGGCGACCCGAATACCGGCTGCAAAACAGGACCAGCCGCAGCTGCCACTCCTCCGAGCAGGCCGGCTTGCAAGAATCGACGCCGCCCGGAAGTTTCGCCATCGCGCTTCCCGCGTGGGCCCATCACAGATTTCGCCACGCCCAGTTCCTCGGCGCCAATTTCGTTTTTCGTCCCTTTTTTCATTTTCAGTTCCCCCGGCCTCTCTCCCTCAAAATAAGAGCACCGATAGTACGCCAAACTGCCCTCTTCTTCCCGGTAAAATCGTGTATCTCTAGGGGTTTACCGCCAAGAACACACCACAAGAAAACTTTTTCCCTGAGGTGCCGACTTCGATACAATTCTTCTTACGCGGAGTCCCCCCGTAGTCGGTTTGCCATGCAGCTTACTGACCCAAACGGACCCATGTCCCTCCAGCCGCGAACCACAGGCTTAGGGAGAATCTCGCGTCCCTTCCGTTTCGCCGCACCTGCCATTCTTTTTTTCTGCTGCGCCTCTTTCGGCACAAATATTTCTCGCGCGCAAGACCAACAAGATCAATCCGTCGCCGAAGCCGCTCGCCAGGAACGCGCACGCAAACAGAAACAGCAGAAGAGCGCCAAGCACGTTTACACCGAAGAAGATCTCAAGCACCCGAACATTCTGACTCCGGAAGACCGCGCGCAAATCGAAACGAAGAAAAACGAGTGCGCGCAGAAAAATATTTGCACGCCCGCCTCTCCGCAAAATCCGCCGGCAGCTCTCGACGCAAATTCACAAACTCCCGGAACTTCTCTCGGCGAAGTCGCGCGTCAACTTCGCAAGCAAAAAGAATTGCAAGCGCTGAAACCAAAACAAACGGAACCGTTCCATCTTCCGTTCTCAACTCCCGCGCTCGCCTCTCCGATTTTGCCGGAGCGTCCCGCGATTCATCCTCCGGTTCAACCGGCTCTCCGCTCCAAAACGTCCTCGCCCGAAATGCCGTCAAATGTTTTTCGCCGCGATCCTTTTTCCGCCGTTCCCGTTCGCCCGGAAGTTCCTCGGCCAGAAGTTCGCCGCCCGGAAGTTCGTCCAGCCGTCCGGGAAGATGTCCGTCCCGAAGTGCATGCGGATGTACACACGGATGCCCATACATCTGTCCGTGAAAATAATCGCCCGACAGTTCATCCCAAAATTAGCAACGACGTTCAACCCAGAGTTCGCGAAGATGTACTGCGAATCGTCCGTCCGAATATTCACCCCGACGTTAGTAAAGTTGTCCGCCCAACTCTTCGCGCTCATGGTCGGCTCATCACTCCTGCGCAACCAAAAATTTCTTCCCGCCCCGCGACACCAAACATTCTCATCCAACCGATGCAACCGCCCGCTCCGCCCAATCCCGCACAACCCGTTGCATCCGTCTCAACGATTCGCCCGGTGCAACCGCAACCCACTCTTCATCCCACCACGATCTCCGCTCAAAATGTTGTGACCGTCCAGCCCGGCGATTCTCTCTGGAAGCTGGCGCGACAAAATCTCGGCCGCGGCAATCGCTACCCTGAACTTCTTGCCGTCAATCCGAGCGTCGTCAACCCGAACCAAATCCGCACCGGCGCCCAGCTCAATCTGCCGGTTGTTGTCGCAACCCTCCATCCCACACGCAATGCCAGCGACACCACGGCCCCAACAATTAAAGTCCGCAAGGGCGACACTCTCTGGAATCTCGCAAAGTCCAATCTGGGCCGCTCTTCTGCTTGGCCTTGCCTTGCCGCTGCCAACCCGTCCATTAGCGACCCCAATCGCATCTACGAGGGCCAGAATCTGATCTTGCCGCCCGCCTGCTCGTCCGCCCTGGCGGTTCCCTAGTTCTCCGTGGTCTCCGTCTTCAGCAGCCAGGCCATAAGTCAATCCTCCCGCCATGAACTCTATCTTTTCGGAGTCGAATGTAAGTTTATTTTTTTCTTATACTTACACGCCTGTCCCTTGGCCCGTATGCCCCCCATTCCAATTCGGATACAATACCTCTTTATTGGCTGATACAGCCCAGTCGACGGATGCCGAGGAGCGCGCGTGATCCACAGCAAGATCTTCCACAACGAAAGCCTGCTACCCATTGAAAAGGTTAGGCTTTCCCCCGGCCAAGCTGGCCTGATCTGCGGCTGGGGGCTTTTTACCACCCTGCGCATCTTCCACGGCGAAGCTTTCGCTTACGAGCGCCACTGGCGCCGCTTGGAAAAAGACGCCGCCATTATTCATCTTCCTATGCCTTACACGTCAGCCAAAGTCCGGCTCAATCTTCACGAAGTGATTCGCGCCAATCAAGTCACCGAAGGCGCCGCGCGCATTTATCTGGTCTACAACCAAGTTGGGTTTTGGCAGAGCGATGAAAAAAATCCCGAAGTCGATCTGATCATTTACACCGCGCCGCTTCCGCAATATCGCGAGCCGGTGCGACTCGCTCTTCGCGAACAGGGGCGCCACGCTGCTTCGCCGCTTGCCGGCGTGAAGACCACTTCCTGGCTGCAAAATGTTTGGGGTGTCGCCGAAGCGCAAAAAGAAGGATTCGACGAAGTCGTTCTTCTCAACGAGCGCGGTGAAATCGCCGAATGCACCGCAGCGAATATTTTTGCAGTAAAAAACGGAAAAGTTCTGACGCCGCCGCTGAATTCCGGCTGCCTCGAAGGCGTGACGCGTGGAATTCTTTTCGAGATCGCTCCCGAAGCTGGAGTCGCGGTCATCGAACAATCACTTCGGCCGGAAGATCTTTATTCCGCCGACGAAGTCTTCATTACTTCCACGAATCGCAATCTCATCGGCGTCGGCGAAATCAACGGGCACATGATCGCGACTGCTCCGGGACCTGTTACGCATCAGCTCAACGATCTCTTCGACGCTTACGTCGCCGACTACGTCACACGCCGCCTCGCCGCCGCTTCCCACTGATCCCATTTGCAGGCTTGGCGATTGTTAAGAGGGAGACGGACTGAAGTCTGTCCCACTGGCTTCTCTTGACAATCTAGAGCAGCGCCATAATACTTCTCTCGACTCTCCAGAGGAGTGCCCCGAAAGCACTCACGCCAAGGACGGACACACAGGACGAACGATGACCGATACTTCCGCGACCCTCGTGCAAGGTACGCTCGACATGCTCATCCTGAAAACGCTTGCGCTTGAACCGCTGCACGGGTGGGGCATCTCCCAGAGAATTCAGCAACTGAGCCACGGCGTTTTCGAAGTCAACCCCGGCTCTTTGTTCCCCGCATTCCGCCGGCTCGAACGTGCCGGTCTTCTAGAGTGTGAGTGGAAAACCTCAGACAACAACCGCCGCGCGAAATACTACTCGCTCACAAAAACCGGCCGTCAAAAGCTGCGCAGCGAAACCAAAGAGTGGGAACGGCAAGTCGCGGCCATCGCCCGCATTCTTCAGACCGCGTCGTAGCGCGAGGCTCATAGGAGGATATATTGGGACTCTGGTCAAATCTTTCGGCTGGGATCCGCGGGCTCTTTGGTAAACGCAGGGTGGAGCAGGAACTGGACGATGAGCTGCGCGACTATCTCGACAAATCAACCGCGGAAAAAATGCGCGCAGGAATGACCCGCGAAGAAGCTCACCGCGCTGCGCGCATCGAAATGGGTGGCGTCGAAGCCGTGAAGGAAAATGTGCGCTCGGCGAGTTGGGAAACGCACCTCGAGACTCTGTGGGGCGATCTCCACTTTGGAGTGCGTCTGCTGCGCTTCAATCCCGTCTTTGCAGGCGCTGCGATTCTTTCTCTCGCGCTCGGCATCGGTGCGAACACCGCCATTTTTCAGCTGTTGGACGCTGTCCGCCTGCGCACGCTGCCAGTCAAGAATCCGCAGGAGCTGGCCAGCGTGCGGATCGATGAACGGCAAAGCTGGAGCGGGAGTGCGAACGGACGGTATTCGGAACTGACGTATGCGATGTGGGAGCAGATTCGGGCGCAGCAGCAGGGTTTTTCGGAGGTGTTTGCGTGGAGCCCGACGCAGTTCAACATTTCGCCGGCGGGTGAAGTGCAGAATGTGCAGGCACTCTGGGTGAGCGGGGAGTTTTTCGAGACGTTGCGAGTTGAGCCGGCTTTGGGGCGGCTGCTCTCGCCGGCGGACGATCGTCCGGGCTGCGCGTCTTCAGGTGTGGTGATTAGTTATTCGTTCTGGCAGCACCAATATGCGGGCGACCGGTCCATTGTGGGACGCACGCTTTCGATCAGCCGGCATCCCTTTGAAATTATAGGAGTGGCTTCCGCCGGATTTTATGGCGTGGAGATGGGGCGGTATTTCGACGTGGCGGCTCCGCTTTGCGCTGAGCCGATTGTGGATGGCAACGAAGACGCGGTGTTGACACGGCGCGATTATTGGTGGCTGGCGTCTATGGGGCGGCTGAAGCCGGGCTGGACGATTGAACGGGCTACCGCGCAACTGCGGGCGGCTTCGCCGGGACTGTTCGAGGCGACACTGCCGGCGAGCTTCAATCCGGAGCAGGCGAAACGGTTTCTGGCGTACAGGCTCGCGGCCTTCCCCGGGGGGGCCGGCGTTTCGGAACTGCGAAGCAATTATGAGAGTCCGCTGTGGCTGCTGCTGGCGCTGGCGGGATTGGTCCTTTTTATCGCTTCGGCGAATCTGGCGAACTTGTTGCTGGCGCGAGCAAGCGCTCGAGAAAAAGAAATGGGAATGAGGATGGCGGTGGGCGCAAGCCGCAGCAGGCTCATTCGGCAGTTACTGGCGGAAAGCTTGTTGCTGGCAGCCATCGGTGCGGCTCTGGGAGGGTTTCTGGCGCACAGCTTGAGCCAGGTGCTAGTGGCTTCCCTGAGCACGAAAAACAACCCTTTATTTGTCGAGATGGGGACGGACTGGCGAGTGCTGGGATTTACTACGGGGCTCGCCGTATTGACATGTGTGATTTTCGGTTTGGCACCGGCGCTGCGCGCGACAAGCGTGTCGCCGAACGTTGTGCTGAAGGAAGGCGGGCGAGGCACGACGGACGGGGGTTCGCGGTTTGGCTTGAGGCGCGTACTGGTGGTGGCGCAGATCGCGCTGTCGCTCACCTTGCTGGTCGTGGCGCTGCTGTTTGCGCGGAGTCTGGGGAAGCTGGCTTCGGTGGATGCGGGTTTCGAGCGGGACGGGATTCTGGTGACGGATATCGATTTTACGGCGCTGAATCTTCCGGCCGAGCGGCGTACCCCTTTTGCGAAGGAGTTGCTGGATCGCCTGCGAACGATACCTGGCGTGGATAGCGCCGCGACCGCGAAGATTGTGCCGCTCAGCGGGAACGGGGAGATTCACGACATCCTTACGGGAGATCCCGACGCACCCAAGGATCATCATTCCCTTTCGGCTTTTAACGCGGTGAGCCCGGACTTTTTTAGGACGATGCGAACGCCGATATTGGCGGGACGGGATTTCAACGAACACGATGTCGTGGGGGCGCCGCTGGCGGTGATCGTCAACGAAACTTTTGCGCGGACGATTCTCAAGACCGGGAATCCGGTGGGAATGCAGTTTCGCGTGCGGCGGATGAGCAAGATTTCTGGGCCTTACGAAATCGTTGGGCTGGTGAAAGATACGAAGTACGCGGACTTGCGGGAAGATGCGCAGCAGATTGTGTATACGCCGATGGCGCAGAATGAACGGCCGGACACGGATGTGGAATTTTTGATTCGCGCGCATGGGCCGCTGGCGAGTTTGATTTCGAACGTGAAAAGCGTAGCGAAGGGGGCGAGTTCGGATTTGGATGTGAGTTTTGTGGTTTTGCAGGAAATGATTGAGGAGGGATTGCTGCGGGACCGGTTGATGGCGCGGTTGGCGGGATTCTTTGGGGGGCTGGCGGTGGTGTTGGCGGTGATTGGGTTGTATGGGGTGATTTCGTACATGGTGGCGCGGCGGCGCAATGAGATTGGGATTCGGATGTCGCTGGGAGCGGATCGAAGGTCGATTATTGCGCTTGTGCTGCGAGAATCTTTGTTGCTGCTGGCGATTGGATTGACGCTCGGTGTCGTTCTGGCTCTTGCGGCGTCAAGCGCGGCGGCTTCCCTGCTTTTTGGACTGAAAGCACATGATGCCACAACGCTGATCATGGCCACAGTGATCCTCGCCGTGATTGCGCTGGCGGCAAGTTACATTCCCGCGCTTCGCGCTTCTAGACTTGATCCGTTGGAGGCGCTGCGGCACGAATAGATTTGCGCGCGCGACAAGAGAAAAGAAGAAAAAGAAAAGATAACGCAGAGACGCACAGAGTACGCAGAGAAACGCAGAGAAGAAAAGGCAGATTCCTCGCTACACTCGGAATGACAATCGGTTTTGCTGATCGCTTTCGCTTTTTCCTTTTTTCACGTGGCGGGCCGCACGTTAGGGAGCGCGGCTTTTCGTCGGGCGCGTGCTACAATCCCGTCGCGAGCATCCCATGCCCGACACAGCCTCGATCTCGATGGGTGGCGCAGTACTCGAAGTCGTCTCACCTGACGGCGCTCGCCGCTACGTGCGCGTCACGCAAACCCCGTTTCTGATCGGCCGAGGCGCGGAAACCGGGAATCATCTTCAGCTTTCGGATCGCCGCATCTCTCGCAACTGCGCCGCACTGGTTATCGAAGCAGGCCGCTTGTACATCGAAGATCGGGGCCAGCGCCGCGGTCTTTTTATCAACGGCGAAAAAGTCGAGAGCCGCCTCTTGAATGACGGCGATTCCATTACCTTCGGTCTCGAAGATTCCTACGAAGTGGTCTTCCGCTCGGGCACCGCGGCCGGCGAGGAGTCCCTTCCGAATCTCCTGACGCGCATCGAGCACATCACGAGCTCCGAGCCCGTTGGCGGCGGCCTTCGCAAGCTCAATCTGCTGCTTGAAGCCACCACTTTGCTTCACTCGCAACTTCCTCTCGATTCTGTGCTCGGGACAATGCTCGATCATGCTGTTTCTGTTACCGACGCGGACCGCGGCATGCTTCTCGAGGCGGACGCTACCGGAGCGCTGAAGGTGCGCCTCGCTCGCCGTACCGGCGGTCTTCGCCTTCCGCCGGAGAGCATCACTCCGAGCCAAACCGCCATTCAGCTCGCGCTGCGCCAGCATTCTCCCGTTGTTACCGAGGATATCGAACGCGCCGAGATGGATTTACAATCCGCGCAAAGCATCATTGCGCAGCGGCTTCGCGCCGTCGTCGTCATTCCTCTCTTTGCCGTGCACCGCGCGAGCTCGCCGGACTCCAGCTCGACCCCGGCCTTTGGGCATTCGCTTGGCGTCCTTTATCTCGATTCGCGCCGCCCCGCTGCTTTTTCAAAACTCGACCGCCAGATTCTCGACGCGCTCGCCGCCGACGCCGCCAGCATTCTGGACAATGCCCGCCTCGTCGTTCGTGAACGCGAGCGGCAGCGTATGGAAGAACAAATCAACATCGCCCGCGGCATCCAGCAAGCGCTGCTTCCACGCAATTTCCCCGATCATCCGCACCTCGCCGTTGCTGGCTGCAATTATCCGTGTCTTTCTGTCGGAGGCGATTATTTCGACGTTTTTCCGCTGGACAACAATCGCACTGCCTTTCTCATTGCCGACGTTTCCGGCAAGGGTCTAGGCGCTGCTCTTCTTACCACTATGCTCCAGGGCGCGCTCTCCGCCATGACTTTGGGCACCGATCCCGCCCGCGTCTTCAACCACGTCAATCGCTTTCTCTGCGATCATGCGGAAGTCGGCCGATACGCTACCATGTTCTTCGGCATTCTGGATGACGACGGCCACCTCGAGTTTATAAATGCCGGTCATCCTTCGCCGTTCCTGATTCGCCATGGCGTGGCTGAGGAACCTTTCAGCGAAGGCTCTTATCCCGTTGGGCTCATTCCCGAAGCCGAATACACTATGGCGCGCCTGAAACTCGAGCCTGGCGATACGATCGTTCTCTTCAGCGACGGCGTAACCGAAGCCATGGATCCCGACGAGCAGCTTTTCGGCGTCCCTCGCTTACGCGAAGTCCTTACCGGGCAGACCGGGTGTCCGCTGGATCAGCTGCAAAAATGTGTTCTCGAAGCCGTCGAGAACTTCGCGCGTGGAGCAAGCCAGGCCGACGACCTGACGCTGCTCATTGTTCGTTACCGCGCGGCAGGCGCCCGCGCAACAACAGACACGGACGCCGCCCCCGCCACACAATCTGTGTCGGCGTAGTGTTTCCCTTCGTGTGTTCCGTCCCTCAGCTATTCGGCCTGGCCAGGGTCAGTAATTCAATAAACTTATTGGAATCTGCATCTTAGACATTCTTTGCAAGAATGCGGTCGGCCCACTTCGGCCCCAATATCTTTTCCACTCTTTTTCTAGCTGAGGCATCGTGCGGTATTCGGAATTATTTTTGTATCCATCCTCGCTGCTCAGTCGCAGCGGTTCCGCAACGAAGATTGTTAACCGACCAAACTGTTTGATTCCATTCATGTTTTAGCCGAGGTACGCTCAGAGAGCAAATTCGCATTGTATTTTTGCGCTTGACTTTTCTCTTGGTCTTGTATATGTACTATGTATAAGGTATGAATGACCCTCTGAACCGCACCAAACTCTCCGCCGTTGAGCGCAACTTCCGTTCCCGCATTGCGCAGCTTTCCTCCGCTCAATGGTTTCTTCGTGGCACTCTCTCTGAGCGTTCGGGCACCTGTGGCAAGGCGAATTGCCGTTGCGCCCGAGGGCAACTGCATAAGTCTTTGTACCTGGTGCAGAGCCAAGCGGGGAAGCTTCGCCAGATTTGTGTCCCAAAGGCCTGGCAGCAACGCGTGCGCCAAGCCGTCAACGACTATCGCCTAATGCAGGAACTGATTGAGGAAGTTTCCGAGCTGGAATGGAAACGACTTCAGGAAAAGAAACGATAATCGTTCTTCGCCGCCTGATCGCCTATTCGGAAAAAATCTTTCAGCTTTCCAAAGATATCGTCACTCAGGTTTCCGACCGCAGAGAGAAGCCGCGCATTTCTGCAGCGGCGGTGGTGAAATCGTCGCTGGTACTTTTCTGGGCCAGGTTGGGCAGCATCAACTCTTGGGAACAACTCGGCCGGGCCCGCTTCTGGCAGCGTTGGCTCGAAGAGCCGACCTTCAGTGCAGATACCCTGGGACGAGTCCATGCGGTGTTCGATGCCAACGGGTTGCGGCAAGGGATTCATGATGTTTACGAGCGCCTGAAACGCAATAAGGCCTTGCCGGATATTTACGGCCTGGGAGTAGTCGTTCTCGACGGTCACGAAAGCCATGCCAGTTACCTGCGTCATTGCTCTGGCTGTTTGCAGCGAACCATCCACACGGCGGGAGGGGATCGCATTCAGTTTTATCATCGGCAGGTTACGTTGATGTTGCTGACTGGTGCGCTGCCAGGACGGGAGGCCGTGCGCTTGCTCCTCGATCATGAGCCGCAACGGTCCGGAGAGCAGGAAGTGGAAACCGCCCTGCGCTTATTGGCGCGGGTGATCTCCGCCTACCCGCGGGCCTTCGATTTGGTGCTTGCGGACGCGCTTTACGCGGAGGCCCCCTTTTTCAATTTCTTGCTCGCTCACGGCAAACACGCTCTGGTGGTGCTCAAGGATGAACGGCGCAACCTCTATCAGGACGCAGCTGGATTATTTGAGCATGTGGCGCCTCAGCCGGGTAGCTATCGCTCCCGCCCGTGCCGCTGGTGGGATTTTCCAGACTTACTCACCTGGCCCCAAGTGCGGGCCTCGGTGCGCGTGGTGCGTTCCTTGGAGACTTATGCGGTTCGTCGACAACTCGACAAGCAGGACCATCCCCAACAAAGTGACTGGATCTGGGTGACCACGCTATCGCTGGCCCAAGTTCCCGTCGATCGCATCGTCCATCTAGGGCACCAACGATGGGATATCGAGAATTATGGCTTCAACGAGTTGGCCAACGAATGGCACTCCGATCATGTGTTCAAGCATGATCCCGGCGCCATCGAATGCTTTTTGCTCGTGGCCTTCCTGGCTTACAACATTTTTCATGTCTTCCTGGCGCGCAATGTGAAGCCCTCCGCACGCCAGGGTAAGACGCAAATCTTCTGGGCCAGGCTCATCGCTGCTGAACTCTACAGTGAGGTAGCCCCCGCCGGCATGTCGCCCTGAGGTTTTCCGCACCATCGCGTCCGAACTTCGGCTCGCCCCCGGAATCCGCATCGCGGTCTTCCTGCCGGTGGACTCCTCGAAATGGCCCCGCAAACCTGCTATTCACCCTCGAAAAGCTATGCGAATTACTATGCCCATCCGTCTCTTTGCCAGAAACGCTTCAACAATGCTCTAAACCTACTTACTTCCCACCTCAGCCAACACCCGTTGCGGAATCGTTGGCTCAGTCGTCGAATACTTGACTTCGCAGCGGACCGGCAGTATTAAAGAGGCGCCGTGCGCAGTCTGTTTGTCTCTATCCCAGGGGGTACGATGCAGGCTACCCGCAGAGACTTTCTGAAGTTCACCACCATTGGCGGAGCGGCAGCCGCCGTTTTCGGTTTCGATCTACAACCCGCTTACGCGCAACTCCGAGTTCTTAAAATTGCACGTGCCAGTGAGACGCGGTCGACGTGTCCTTACTGCGCGGTGGGTTGCGGCACGATCATCTACACCATCGGCGACAAGGCGAAGAACGTCACGCCGCAGGTGGTGCACGTGGAAGGCGATCCCGACCATCCGACCAACCGGGGTACGCTGTGTCCCAAGGGCGCGTCGCTCGAACAAGATATTCTCAATGATCGCAGGCTGTTGAAGCCGCAGGTGCGGCGGCCCGGCGGTACGCAATGGGAGGATATATCGTGGGACCAAGCGCTAGTTGAAATCGCGCAAAAGATTAAGAAAACGCGCGATGACAGCTTTATCGAGAAGGATGCCAAGGGAGTCACGGTTAACCGGACGGAAGCTATCTCGTGGATCGGCGGCTGCACGGACACGAATGAGTTCAATTTTCTGGTGGTCAAGACAATGCGCGCCCTGGGGGTCGTGCATTTAGAAAACCAGGCCAGAGTTTGACACGGCCCCACGGTCTCAAGTTTGGGACCAACGTTTGGCCGGGGCGCAATGACGAACGGGTGGGTGGATATCAAGAACACCGACATGATGCTCATCATGGGCGGGAATCCAGCCGAGAACCATCCCTGCGGATTTAAATGGGCTATTGAAGCGAAGCGAACGCGCAGCGCGAAAATGATTTCCGTCGATCCGCGCTTCACGCGCACCTCCTCCGTCGCGGATATGTTTTGCCAGATTCGCGCGGGAACGGACATTGCCTTCCTGGGCGGCGTGATCAACTACGCGATTCAGAACAACCGGATCGCGAAAGAATACCTCATTAATTACACGAACGCGGCGTTTGTCGTTAAGAGCGACTTCAAGCTGCCAGCGGATACGGACGGCGTTTTTTCTGGGTTTGATGCGACCAAGTTTAGCTACGACAAAACGACATGGAATTACGACGCGGCTGGCGGAGCGGCGCACAACGCGACCGCAGCCGGGATGCCGGCTGGGTTGCCGGGAAGCGTCGATTACGACCTGACGCTGCAGAATCCAAACTGTGTGTTCCAGCTTTTGAAGAAGCACTATTCCCGGTATACGCCGGAGATCATCGAGCGCATTACGGGAATTCCCAAAGAACAATTCGTTAAAGCCGCCGAGCTTTATACGTCGATTCGCAAAGACGGCGATATGAAGAAGGTTGGGACGGTCATCTACGCGGTCGGGTGGACACAGCATAGCTTCGGCACACAAATCATTCGAACGGCGGCGATGTTGCAACTGCTGCTCGGAAACGTAGGACGCGCCGGAGGAGGCGTCAATGCGCTGCGCGGGCATTCGAACATTCAGGGTGCCACGGACATGGCTGGGCTGTTCGACACTTTGCCTGGATACTTGAAAGTGCCGACTCCGGCTGACGGTTCCTTCGACGCGTGGATGAAGCGGGCCACACCCACATCGTCGAAACCGGCTCCATGGGATTCCTTCAACTATTGGGGCAATACGCCGAAATTCACGGTCAGCTTCATGAAGGCGATGTACGGAGACGCAGCCACCAAAGAAAACGGATGGGCGTTCGATTATTTGCCGAAGGTGGACCGAGATTATTCGTGGACGCATTTGTGGAACGACATGTACAACGGCAACGTCAAGGGCATGCTTGCGTTTGGCATGAACGGCGTGGCCATCGGGCCGGATTCGAATAAAAATATCGACGCGTTGAAAAAAGCGGATTGGCTTGTGGTTGGGGAAATTTATCAGGATGAGACCAGCGAGTTCTGGAAGTCGCCACGGGTGATCGCGCAAGGCGACATGAAGCAGATTCAGACGACTGTATACCGCCTACCGTGCGCGGGCTTTGCAGAGAAAGATGGATCGTTTACGAATTCCGCGCGCTGGCTGCTATGGAAAAACGCGGCGGTTCCTACGCCGGGGGATTGCCGGCTGGATCAGGCGATCGTGGCGGAGATTTTCCTAAAAGTGCGGGATCTCTACAAAAAAGATGGGGGCAAATTCCCCGATCCGATCTTGAAGCTGACCTGGGGCTATACGACTCCCAAGAGCCCGGCATTAAGTGAAGTATTGAAAGAGCTTAACGGCAAGGCGCTGGCGGATTTGGAGGACCCGGCTACAAAGGTGCAAATCAAGGCTGGCCAGCAGCTTCCCGGTTTTTCCTGGCTCAAGGACGACGGAACAACGGCTTGCGGAAATTGGATTTATTCGGGTGCCTACACCGAAGCGGGGAATCAGACCGCACGGCGCGATCCTTCCGATCCTTCGAACATGGGAGTGCACGCTGGATGGGGCTGGTCCTGGCCGGCGAATCGGCGTGTGCTTTATAACCGCGCGTCGTGCGACGTGGACGGCAAGCCGTGGGATCCGTCGCGGAAGCAGGTCTGGTGGAACGAGGGCACGCAGAAGTGGGTGGGCAACGACGTGCCGGATTTCAAGGCGGACTCTAAACCCAAGGATCACATGGGCCCGTTCATTATGAACCCGGAGGGCGTGGGGCGAATTTTCGCGCCGCTATCCGCATTTGCCGATGGTCCGTTCCCGGAATACTACGAGCCGTTCGAGAGCCCCGTTCAGAACTTGTTCCATCCCGAACGAACTCACAACCCGGTGGTGACGGAGCTCAAGACCGCCGACGACAAGTACGGAACGGTGAAAGACTTCCCGGTAATATGCACGACGTTTCGCCTGACCGAGCACTATCATTATTGGACCAAGAACAATCCGATGAACGTACAGCTTGTGCCGGAGCCATTCATCGAAATGGGCGCCGAAATGGCGAACGCAATGGGAATCCGAGGCGGGGAGAAAGTAAAAGTCTCCAGCGCGCGCGGCGAATATGTCGCCAAGGCTATGGTCACCAAACGCATCAAGCCGATGATGATCGACGGAAAGAAGACCTTTCAAATCGGGATTCCCTTTCATTGGGGGTACCGCGGGATCGCCGAGGATGAAGGCGAGACCTCGCGCATGCTGGTGAACGCCCTGACGCCAACGATTGTCGATCCGAACGCGCACACGCCGGAATTCAAGGGATTCCTCGTGAAAGTGGAAAAGGTCTAGGGGACGCGCATGAGCCAAGCCACATTACGCGTTCAAAAGATTTCCGGGCACGCGGGGAGTGTTCCGGGTGAAGACGCTCAGCGCGAATTCACGGTCTGCAAACTCATTGATACGACGACCTGCATCGGTTGCAAAGCTTGTGAAGTTGCTTGCATGGAGTGGAATGACCTACCGTTCGGCGAAACCGTCTTCGACAACACGTATCAGACGATGCCGGAGACGCGGTGGAATTATTGGAACCTGATTCTTTTCAACGAGCACGAAAAGGAAGACGGCTCGCTGATGTGGCTGATGCGCAAGAATCAGTGCATGCATTGCGCGGATCCCGGCTGCTTGGCGGCTTGCCCCGCCGATGGCGCGATCGTGCAGTACACAAACGGCATTGTTGATTTTCAGCAAGCGAACTGCATCGGCTGCGGCTATTGCATCACGGGTTGCCCGTTCGACATTCCGAAGATGAATCCGAAGACGAATCGCGTGTTCAAATGCACGCTGTGCGCGGATCGAGTGCAAGAAAGCCTTGAGCCAGCGTGCATTAAGTCTTGCCCCACGGGCTGTCTGCACTTTGGCAGCAAAGAGGACATGCTGGATACCGCTGGGAAGCGCGCGAAGCAGCTTCGCGACGATTACAACTTCCCCAACGCAGGCGTGTACGACCCGGCGGGAGTCGGCGGCACGGGCGTGGTGTACGTGCTGCATGACGCGACCAAGCCGGAACTTTATGGCGGGCTGCCGTCCAATCCGAGCATTCCGTGGTCCGTGAAACTTTGGAAGGGCCCGCTGAAGTGGCTTGGAAATGCGGCGATGATCGGCGGGATCGTCGGACTCGTGGTGCACTACTTGCGGTTTGGACCGAAGGAACGCGAAGAGTCGATCAAGGAACCTCACGAAGGAGCGGAGCCGTGAGCGAAACCGAACAGGTTGTACCGCCCGGGCACGTGTTGCGCTACAACTTCAAAGAACGGATCACGCATTGGGTCGCCGGGGGGTCTTACCTCTATTTGCTCTTTACTGGCCTGGCGTTCTGGTCTCCGTGGCTTTTCTGGCTTGCGTCGGTTTTCGGCGGCGGGCAGATTTCGCGCATGTTGCATCCGTGGATCGGGTTGGTTTTCGCCGCTAGCGTAGTGGTGATGTATGGCATGTGGGCAGCGCACATGAATGTGGATGAGAGCGACAGGACTTGGTTTAAATCCGTCGGCTATTACGTGCAGAACGAAGACGAGAAGATGCCGCCGGCGGGGCGCTATAACGCGGGGCAGAAATCGCTGTTCTGGGGTTTTGTGGTTTGCATGGTGCTTCTCCTGCTAAGCGGGACCGTGCTGTGGTTCACGGAATATATTCCGTGGAGCTTGCGCTATTTGCGTTACGTCGCGGTATTGGTTCACGCATCATCGGCATTGCTGACCATCGGGCTTTTCCTGCTTCACATTTATATGGGGGTATTCGCGGAGCGCGGCGCGTTGGATTCCATGGTCCACGGAGATGTCCCCCTGAATTTCGTGAAACGGTATCACCCGGGCTGGTATAAAGAACTCACAGGGCAGCCCGCCTCGTCGAAAAAATGACGCCTCAGCAAGCGGCTGGGAACGAGTACGACGCGCGGATCCGGCGCGCCGAAAAACTTATCTCGGAAAAATCCTCCGCAAGCGAGCTGCTCTCGTTTTACAAGAGAATCGCCAGCTTTCAAAAGAGTTTTCTAACTCAAATCGCCGAAGGCGGCAAACAGCAGCCAGAGGTTCAACTGTTCGGTTCTTTGCGCGAGGGCCTGGATGTTCCTCTTCTGCTTCCCCACTTTCGCAATTTTCTTTCGCTCGTGGAACAGAACGCTCCAAACGCGCTCGCCGCGGCGGCGCGCGAAATTGCGGCAATGCCGTCCGATTCGTGGATCACGCTTTTGAGTTCCTATTGGGAACTTGGCGGGCGGTTCGATCAGCAGATTGGAGCGTTTGCGCAGTTTTTCGCGCGGGCGTTTCTACAGCCATACGCTGCGTATGTCGCGGGACGGACTGCCGTGCCGCCTGTTTTGGCAACGCCGCGTGTGTGTCCTTTGTGCGGCGGGCGGGCACTGTTTGGAGTGCTGCGGATCGAGGGCGATGGCGGAAAGCGCTGCATGGTCTGCTCTTTTTGCGCGTACGAGTGGGAGTTCCGGCGGATTCTGTGCCCCACCTGCGGGGAGGAAGAAGAGAAGAAACTTCCTGTGTATGTGGCGGAGCAGTTTCCACATATACGTGTGGAGGTTTGCGACACGTGCAAGTTTTTTGTTCGAACGATCGACCTCACCAAGGATGGCAATGCCGTGCCAGTGGTGGACGATCTTGCGGCGATTCCGCTGACGCTCTGGGCGCACGAGCATGGTTACAGCCGGCTGCAGCCTAATCTTCTCGGTAGTTGAACGGAATTCTCCAAAGACATTCAATTTGTGATTCGTGCGCCTGGGACAAACCAGGCATGGCATGTCGGCCCCTACGAAGAATTTGGTGGCTGGCGTTCTCGTGGTGGCAGATTGGGCTAGGGATGCGGGAGATTGGAAACTTTGCCGCTGGGCGGGGCGTCTGGAATTTGTTGCGCGGCGTGGAAATTTTCGCGTTTTAGGCGTGTGTCGCCGTTTACGTAGGCAGTGATTTCCGTACCTTTTGGAAATGTGATGTCTTTTCCGTGCATCACTGGAATGACCATACCCGCAGTGGAACTGGAGCCTTTGGCTTCACCTCCGGAACGCAGGACGGCTTCCTGATTGTTGGCGAGGCGAACGCTTCTGACGAGCACTCCGAGCTTGCCGCCGCGGCCCAGAGCCTTTTTGGGCTCAGCTTCGTTGACGACGCCGACGGCGTTTGCTCCTTTGGCAATTACGAGGAAACCATCCACGACCACATCTTCCGAGACCTCGAGGTCCACCTCATCGCCGACTTGGGCATCGGCGGAGGAAAGAGCTCTGCCGAGTTTCATTCGAACCGGAGTGCTATCGAGCAAAATGAGAATTTGTGCGGAAGCTGGAGCGTTCGCGGGAACATCTGGCTTTTTGGCAGGAGGATCATAAGCAATCTTCTCTCTTTGTGTTTCCTTAGTGGGCGCCAAAACAGGCTTTGCGCCCGGCGCTGTTTTTACCAGCAGCAAGAAATCGATGGGGACATAGCCAGTTTGGCCGTCGGCGGTACGAACGCCGAAATATTGATCGTAGCGGCCGGTGACTTCCACTTGTTGGCCGCATTGCAGAGTCAGGCGAACATCGAGAGTGGTCATGGAGCTGTAGAGGTAGACAAAATCGCCTGGGCGCGCACACTCGACTTGGCCGACACCCTGCGCTTTGCAGACAGCAGGTGCGATGAGGCAAAGGAGCAGGCAAGCCAGGCGCGATGGCAACTTTGTTTGAGCAAAAGAAAAATGATGGAGCATGGCGTTCACATCCCTATCCAAACGTATTAGGCGTCGTTGTGGCAATAGAACGAAGGGCAGTACTGTTCATAAAGAGATACTCCGAGGGTTCGGGAGGCGCGCGGCAGAGGAGATAGTGAATTGCTGACGCGGCCTCGAGAGATATGAGCACCTTGCAATCGTGCTTGTGGTTGGGGCAAGCTACGGTCCGCCGCAGAGGAGTGTTCCATGAAAAAAGCAATTTTATGTCTGGCTAGCTTGTTAATTCTGGGCGGGGGCAGTTTACGCGCGCAGACGGCAGTGCCCCCCGGGGCTACACTGACAGTGATTCGCGCGGGGACGCTCATCGATGGAGCTAGCGATACGCCGCGGAAGAATCAGCTGATTTTTGTGCGTGGCGAGCGCATCGAGAAAGTGATGGATAGTTCCGCGGCGATTCCGTCCGGCGCGAAGGTGATCGATCTCTCCACGGCGACGGTTTTGCCGGGGCTGATTGATTCGCATACGCATATTTTTTTGTGGGGCGAGGATCCAAACAAAGGCGGATATGACGTAAACATTTTGAAGGCAGGGATTGCGCTGCGAGCGGCGCGAGCGACGTTTGCGACGCGGCGGGCGCTTGAGCAGGGGTTTACGACGCTGCGCGATCTGGAAACGGAGGGGGCGGGATACGGCGACGTCGAGATCAAGCAAGCGATCGAGGAAGGAACGATTCCAGGACCGCGGCTTTTTTGCGCGACCAGAGCGATCTCCACGACTGGCGGATACAACCTGGAAGATTACGCGCCGGAACTGGATATGCCGAAGGGGGCGCAACTGGTGGATGGGCCGGTGGAGGCGCGGAAGGCGGCGCGGCAGCAGCTGGAGCATGGCGCGGATTGGATCAAGGTTTACATGACGCACCGGTCCTGGGTGGACAAAGAGGGAAAGCTGGTTTCGCAGCCGACGCTGACGGTGGAGGAATTAGAGGCGATCGTGGATGAGGCGCATGGCTGGGGAAAGAAGGTGGCGTGCCATGCTTACAACGGAATCGGTTTGCAGAGGGCGTTGGACGGCAAGTGTGATTCCATCGAACACGGACTGGAAATCACCGACGCTCAGATCGCACAGATGAAGCGGCAGGGGACGTGGTACTGCCCGACGCTTGCGCCTTACTACGGAGACTGGGCGGCGGCGGATACGCCGGGAGGAAAACGGGACCGCGCACGGGCGGCGGTACACGAGATTTCATTTCGCAAGGCACTGCAGGCGCACTTGAAGATCGTATATGGGACGGACATGGGCGGGATTCCGTGGACGGAACCGATTGCGCAAGAATTCGGGCGGATGGTTTCCATGGGGATGACGCCGATGGATGCAATTCAGTCGGCTACCGTGCGCGCCAGCGAAATGCTGGAGATGAAGGGCGAGATTGGCGTGGTGGCGGCGGGGGCTTATGCGGATATCGTTGCGGTGTCGGGGGATCCGCTGAAGGATGTCGGCGAACTGGAGCATGTGCGGTTTGTGATGCACAACGGGGCAGTGTTTAAGGATGAGATCAAGAATTGAAGAGTGAGTGGTGAACAGTGAGCAGTGACTGGTAGAGAACGCACGCCTCCGTGGTCAGAACTTCATGGCGTGGATTCGAATTGTCGCAGAAATTTTTAACTTTTGCCGGGGTCGACGCTTACGCCCTTCCAGAAGGCGATATGGTTTTTGATTTCTTTGGCAGCAGGACTCGGTTCGGGATAATACCAGGCGGCGTTCTCGTTTTTCATGCCATCCACTTCGACGTGATAGTAGTGGGCCGTGCCTTTCCACGGGCAGATAGATGTGTGCGTGCTGGATTTCAGGAAATTTTTGGTGACGGAGTCGGGAGGGAAATACTGATTGCCTTCGACGACGACAGTGTCGTCGCTTTCCGCGATGACTTTGCCACCCCAGATGGCTTTTGCCATGTTCCTTGCTCCTCATACTAATGCGCGGCTTCTTCGCGCGATCGAAATTAGTTTACCCGAAGATTAGATGCGCGAGGTAGGGAAACGGTTCAAGAGAAAGAGCGACGAGACGAAGGATTGTTGCGCGAATTGCGGCGGCGTTGGGTTGCGGGCCATACAGAAAAGCGCTTCTGTTAGAATCGGCACGCAACTTGGAGGATAGAGATGGCTGAACAGAGCTTCCAGAGTCACGCGAAATGGGTACCATTGTTTCATTTTTTTGTTTTGCCGGTGTTGCTGATCAACATTGGATTTCAAATTTATTGGTGTGTGAAAGCATTCACGATCAGTAGCGTGGTTTCCGTGCTTGTTGCGGCGGCGCTTTTTGTGGGGATTGGGACGGCGCGCGGGATGGCGCTGAAGGTGCAGGACCGGGTGATTCGTCTCGAGGAGCGGCTGCGGTTCGAACGGGTGCTGCCCGCGGACCTGCACCCGCGGATCGGGGAGTTTACGATCAACCAGTTGGTGGCGCTGCGGTTTGCGAGCAATGCCGAATTGCCGGAGCTGGCGCGGAAGGTGCTGGAGGAAAACTTGAATGATCGTAAGGAGATCAAGCGCATGATTAAGACTTGGCGGCCGGACTTCGCGCGGGCTTGATTTTGGGCGCTAGATTACGCGAGCGGGGCAGCCCCTCCTCTACAATCTGTTGGCTAGATGCTGCGGATGACGCCGCCTTCGGCGCGGACTGCGGCTCCGCTGATGGCGGCGGACTGGGCGCTGGCGACGAAGGCGACAACGGCGGCGATTTCTTCGGGTGTTTCGAAACGTTTCAGGAGCGAGCTGGGGCGAACAGATTTGAAGAACTCCTTCTCGATCTCGGCTATTGAGAGGTTGCCCTGCTTGGCCATGCTGTCGAGAAAACCCGTGACGCCCTCGGAAGCGGTAGGGCCGGGAAGGACGGAGTTTACCGTGACGCCCGTGCCGACGACGGATTCGGCGAGGCCGCGAGCGACGGCGATCTGTGCGGTTTTTGTCATGCCGTAGTGAATCATCTCCGCGGGAATTTGCACTGCGGATTCGCTGGAAATGAAAATGATGCGGCCCCAATTGTTTCTTAGCATGCCGGGCAAATAGTGGCGCACGAGGCGCACGCCGCTGAGGACGTTGACCTCGAAGAAGCGGAGCCAGTCAGCATCGGGGATTTCCGCGAAGGGCTTGGGCTCAAAGATTCCTAGATTGTTGATTAAAACGTCGGCGTTGGGGACTTGTTTGATGAAAGCTTCTACGCCGCTCGCAGTGCCTAGATCCGCGGCAATACCTTGCAGATTAGCGGTTTTGTGGTGCTGGCGAATTTTTTCCAGCGCGGAGTTTACACGCGCTTCCGTACGGCCGTTAACGACCACATTGGCTCCTTCGGCGGCCAGCGCGGTGGCGATGGCAAGGCCGATGCCTGCAGTGGAGCCGGAAACGACGGCTTTCTTCCCTTTCAAACCAAAATCCATGGAGCGAGCCTCCTAGCGAGCTTCCTCGCGCGCTTTATCGGGCTGCTGCCGCTGCGGCTGCGCCTTCGATCTCCGCGATTTCTTCGGGAGATAGTTTTAGTTCACCGGCACGCATGACGCCTTCGGCTTGCTTGGCGTTGCGCGCGCCTACGATGGCTCCAGTGACGGCGCGATTGCTGAGCACCCAGGCGATAGCGACTTCGCCAGGATTGCGGCCGTGGCGTGCTCCGACTTTGCGGAGGCGCTCGACGAGGTCGATGTTTTTGGAGAGGCGCGGCTCGCGAAACTCCGGATTCTTGCTACGGAAATCATCGGACGGTAGGGAGGCGGCGCGCTCGCGAGTCATTGCGCCGGTGAGGAGTCCGGAAGCCATGGGCGCGTAGGCGATGACACCAATGCCTTCTTGTTTGCAATAGGGCAGGGTTTCTTTTTCGACCGCGCGGCGAATCAACGAGTAGGGCGGCTGCAGGGACGTGACTGGTGCAATTTTCTCGGCGCGCTTGATCTGCTCGACGTTGAAATTGGAGACGCCGATCCAGCGGACTTTGCCTTCTTTTTGCAGGGCATGCATGGTTTGCCAAGCTTCCTCGAGGCCCGGGCCATTGTCGGAGGGCGGCCAGTGCATTTGGTAGAGGTCGATCACTTCGACTTGCAGGCGGCGCAGGCTGTCTTCACACTCGCGGCGGATGGATGCCGCAGTGTGATTCTGCGTGATATGGCCTTGCTCGTCCCAACGGAGAACGCATTTTGTGAACACGTAGGGCCGGGGGCCGCGCCAATCCTTCAAGGCTTGCGCAACCATTTCCTCGGAGTGGCCAATGCCGTAGACGGCCGCGGTATCAATCCAGGTCACGCCAAGTTCGAGCGAGCGATGAATGGCGGCGATGGAGTCCGCGTCTTCTTGATGTCCCCAGGCGAAATCCCAGCCGCTGCCGCCGATGGCCCAGGCACCAAAGCCGACCGGGGTAATTTGCAAATCGGAATTGCCGAGCTTGCTCGTTTCCATGTTTCGTGACCTTTCGTCCGGTTTGAGCGCTGCGTTGCATAGCGGCTCGTTTGTCGCGGGAATTCTACATTGCATGAGATGAAAAAATGGAGAATTTGGTTAGGAGGAGATTTTGTGGGCGGCGGATGGTGCGGATGCGTGGAGAAGGAACGCTTGTTGATAGACGCCTGGGCAAGCTGGGGCGCAGCTGCTGTGCCCATACAAAGGAATTGTTTGGGTTAGTTGGCGGTATAGGCGGCGTCTAGGGAGACAGACTCTCCGTCGGGGTTTGTGATGGTTACGCGTTGCGCTCCTGCGGTTAGGGCAGGCGTTACGACCGTCAGCGTGTTCATATCTTTAAAGGTGACGGTGGCGGATTTTCCGCCGATGGCGGCGGTGGTGCCGCTTTGAAAGCCGCTGCCACGAATCGTCAGAGTGATGCCGCCGGCTACGGGGCCATTTGACGGAGTCAACGTACCGATTCCGAGCGGAACGTTGGTTAGCGCCACGATGGTCACGCCTGCGTTCTGGGCGGTGCCGCCCTTCGAGGTGATAGCGAATAATCGCTGGCCGTTTTCGTCAATGGCCAGAAAGCTGCCGTGGAGGCCATCGACGTCAGTCATGAATTGTTGGGGCAAAAGGAGACGCAGACGCAGAACGCCGCTGTGCGCATCGAGAATATCTATTCCGCCGTTCACGCCAACGTTGCCGGCGGGCCCGGTGAGAAACGGCTGATAGACGCGCCGCTTGGATGGAGAGTAACGCCGGGAACTTGATTGCCGACCGGGAATTTGCAAGAGCTCTGGATTCGCGGGGGCAGACGCGAGCGAGAGATCGGCACCGCGAATTTCGGTTGTGCCATTGGCTTGGAGAGCAAGCATGGTTCCATCGGATGTGGGGGCGAGATCGGTGGCGGTGTCGTTTGCAGTGAAGGTGGAAAACTGATTTGGAGAAGATGAATTCCAGAGGGCGAGCGGGCCACCTGGCGCGTTGGCGAAGGCGACGAAGACCTGATTCCCATTGCCATTCGATTGCACTAGCGGAGCGCCGGTGAGACTGGTGATTTCGGGCTGTGAGGCCGGTTCAATTGTGGGAGGACTGGCCGTAAGGTTCACCTGGCCGAGGCAAGACGCGCAAGCGCCAGAAGAGCCGGACTCCGCACTTAAACCCACGAAGACATTTTGTGTGCTGGTGGCGGCCACACGGGCGGGGCCAGAGTTTGCGTAGCCGGCGACGCCACCGACAGCGATGCTCGTTCCGGAACCGGTGTCGGATCCTGCAAATAGATGTTTTGCGCACCGAAATCGGCGGCGATTAGCTGGGTGCCGTCCGGAGTGAGAGCCAAGCCGCGAATTTGCCCGGAGGGGGGAGGACCGCCGGGCGGCTCGATGACGTTCCCGAAAAAAGTGCCTGCCAAATTGAAAACGTCGATGTGGTCGATGTCGCTGAGATAAAGCCACTGACGGGGCTGGTCGTAGATAACGAATTTATCGAAGGAGGGTTTGACATAGAAATTCTCGCCCTGCAGATATTGAAACGCTTTCAAGGCGGTGACAGAGCCGGCGGGCGAGGTGATGGCGATGTCGGCCTTGCCAGACGCTCCGGTGGGCGTTTGCAGGGTGATGCATTCGAGGGGAAAAGGGTATGTCGAGTCCAGGCCGAGGGACGGCCCAACGTCGGCCACGTTTTGGATCTGTTGTACGGTGGCGGTTGCGCCAGCAATTTTTGCGGTGAGTTTCGTGGGGTCGCTGCCGAAGCCGTAGCCGTAGATTTGGATGGTGTCGCCCCCGGACGGCGTTCCTGCGTTTGGCAAAATCTGGATGACTTGCGGGCCGTAGCTGAAGGCGTCGGGAGCCCTCGGTGGCCACGAAGACGAACTGGTGGCCAGAATCGTAGGCGATGTGCCGGTGGTGAGGCTCACCGGATGGATCGTCCCATGCGGGGATGGAGTCTGTTCTCGCATAGGCGGTACGCGGCAAGCTGGCAGCTATTCCGGTTTGAATCGTGAGAGCGAGATTTGCCGGGTGCGAAAGCGAGCCGCTGATGCCGGTAGCAATAATCGTGGAGTTTCCTGTCGGGGCGTTTGGCGCGGCGGAGAAGAGGACGGGAGCGCTCGAGCCGGTAGCGACGCTGAAAGGACTGGGTGGATTTGAGATGACGCCGGCCGGCAATCCGGAGAGTGTCACCTGCACGGAGCCGGTGAAGCCGTTGAGCGGGTTGACGGAAAGCATTACCGCGGAGCTCGTGGATCCTTGCTGGAGGTTGACGGAATTCATAGAGAATCCAATGGAGAAATCTGGTTGTGGAGGCGGAGGTGGAGGCGAGGTCTGAAAATTGGAGGAACCGCCGCCGCAGCCATAGGCTGCCAGCAAAAGAAGACCGGTAACAAACCGAGGGCGCGTCGTATTCGCCGTCTCATTGCAGGACCCACGTTCGTTGTGCGTCCTGGGCTGAAGGAGCCAAGCCGGCAGGGAAGACCGGAAAGAGCCGGGGCGCGCAGAGTTGAGAGGGTTACGCAAACCAACTTTAATCCAATTATGTTAATTATAAAGTTGAGAAATATTCTTGAGGGGTGCAAAAAAAGAGGCAGAAAAATCGAAGGGCGGCGAGGACTGGATGTCCGCGCCGCCCCGAGGAAAACTAAAATAGTTGAGAATGAGTTAAATTGTTTTCGCAGCTGGAGCGCCGACGGGAGCGTTCGAGCTCTTTGCAAAGGCGCTGTGTGAGGAATCCTTCTCGGAGCTCTTATCGATTTCGATAGAGCCTTTGAAGTAGGCGCCGTCTTCGATCATGATCCGGGCGGTCGTGAGATCACCGTTCACGGAGCCGTCCTTCTTGATCTCGATACGGTCCTTGGCGCGAAGGTTTCCCTTCACAGTGCCGTAAACCACCACCTCGCGGGCGATGATATCGGCAGTGACCTTTGCGGTAGTCCCGACGGTCAGCTTCCGCTCATCAAGCTGGATCAGTCCTTCGACCGAGCCGTCGATCAGCAGATCCTCGTTGCCGGAGATCTCGCCTTTCACGTGCAGGCTGGCCCCGAGCCGCGCTGTCGCGCGGTCCGCGGTTGCACCTAGTGGACGCATGGCATCTGTACTCATTGCGGTAGTTCCCTCCCAAGTCGCCGGAGCGGACTTCGGCGGCTGATTCGTTGGAAAATTTTTCGGATCCGGTTGCGCGGCTTGCGGCGTTTCCGGTTTCTTATTACCCCACATCGGTCCCTCCCAAAGGGATAGCACCACCCCGCGCAGAAAGTCGCTTGGGGTATTGCAAACTGTATTCCTCAGTATGGCGCACGGCAAATGCAGTCTTCAATAGCCGTTCGTGAAAGTAACTAGACCTTTGGACAGTGTGTTCGTCCACTCTTCGCGGTTAAGGTTGGGTAAAGTTTTGGTGACGGCTTGAAGAAAGGCAGAGAAAGAGCGGACTCGATGAGAACGGGGCAAGCCGGGGCACAGCATGCTGTGCCTCTACAAGGGATTCGGCGGGTTAGGAGCTTGGGCGTTCAGGAACAGGTTGTGTCGCCAGGAAATCCGCTTGAAATCTTTTTGAATAGGAGTCCAAAAGCTCCTGGATGCGTTCGGGCTTGGGCGATTTTAAGACGAAACCGGCGTGATGGTACTTGGTGATGCGGTAGACGATTTCGGGGTCATTGTACGCGGAAGTGTCGGGACGTTCCTGGCGAGCCAGGGAAACGAGCACACCGGCATAGTCGTGGCTGATGGGCGGCAGTTGATAAGGCTGCTTGCCGGCTCCCACTTCGAGGCGCGCCCATTCGCGCCAGAGATTGATGCCGGTGGCCGCTTCGATGACATCTGAGATATAGGCGCCGCCAACGCGGGCGGCCACTTCTAGGAAATAAAACTTTCCATCGGAGTTGGCTCTCAGGAATTCGGCGTGCGTGACACCTCGAAGGAAGCCCAGCTCATCGAGGACTTTGCGATTGATTTCGAGGAGGGTTTTCACTTCGACGGAATCGCGTGGAAGAGTGCGCGTGGTGAAAACCCCGCCTTGATGCGAGGTCTCGAGGGGAGGCGCGCCGTAGGCATGGGCTTCTGCAAAGACGACTTCGCGCTCGGAAGCGACGCTGTCCACGTGATAAACGCTGCCAGGAATGAATTGTTCGAGCAGATAGTGCGATTGATGGTCGCCAAGCTGATCGAGCCAGGGCCAGAGCTCGGCGGGATTGTTAATTTTCTTCATGCCGATGCCCGAGGCTTGCGAGCGCGGCTTGAGCAGCCAGGGCGAAGGAACACGGCCCATGAACTCGCGCAAAGCATCGTAATTAAGGACAGGAACGAAGTCCGGAACTGCAATGCCTGTTTCTTTTGCACGGGCACGCATGGCGAGTTTGTCGCGAAAATAGCGGACGGTGGTCAAGCCCATGCCGGGGATGCGCAGGTGTTCGCGAAGGGCTGAGACATTTTCCATGTCGAATTCGTCGAGGGCAACGATACGGTCGATGGGCTGCGATCTTGCTGCGAAGCTCACGGCGTTGATGAGGTCTAGCGTCGGAAGCTCTTCCGGCATGAAGAACATTTCGTCGATGGACTCGCGGGGCCAATCCGCGTCGCGGAGTTTTTCGACGGTCAGAAGGAGTACGCGGCAGCCAATCGCTTTGCAGGTACGCAGAAATTCCTGGCCTTTTTCGTAGGAGCTGACACAGAGGATAGTGAGAGGACGGCTCTCTGGCATCGATGACCTCTGAACGCCGCGCGGCCTTCGCGGGGACGGCTATAAACAGGCGCGCGACAGGTGCGGATTATACAGCGCTCTGGCGGGCCGGATACAAGAATTGAAGGAACGGACCGACGCGCTGGGCCCAGGCGGCCTCATTATGCTCAGCGCCTTCGACGCGCTGGTAGTGCAGGTCGCGGTCGAGCTGCCATCCTTTTTGCAGCAGTACGTCGCGAAAGTGTTCGACGTCCTGGACGATGCGCGGGCCTTCGCGTGTGCCGATATCGAGCCAGATAGCCGGTCGCGGATTTACACTCGCGGCTTCCGCGAAGCGGTGCATGACTCCCTGGTTCCACCAGACGGAAGGTGAGAGCGCCGCAATCTTTCCAAAAGCTTCGGGAATCCTGAGACCGAGGTACAGAGAAACGAGTCCGCCAAGCGAAGAGCCGCCGATGCCAGTTTTTTCTGGGCCGGAAAGAGTGCGGTACTCGCGTTCGATGAAGGGCTTTACTTCCTCGATCAGGAATTTGGCGTAACGATCCGCGCGGCCGCCTCCAAGTCTGGGGACGTGCGTGGGCGTGTACTCGCGGATGCGGGCTTTGGTGTTGTACATGCCGACGATGATGAGGGGTTCGACGGCGCCAGAGTCGATGCACTGGTCAGCGGTTTGACCGACGTGCCAGTCCATGCCGGGAATGAAAGAGGTTGCGCCGTCGAAAAGATTTTGGCCGTCGTGAAGATAGAGCACGGGGAAGCGGCGGCCAGGTTGATCGTCGTAACCGGGAGGGAGATAGACGATGAGGTCGCGCTGGTTCCTGAGGAAGCGCGACCGAAAACCTTCGTGCTTGCGGAGATTGGGGCCGCTCACGGGGCGATGGTCACCAGCAGATCCTTGGCTTCGACATGTTGCCCTGGGGTGACCAGAAGCTTGGTAACGCGGCCGGTGATGGGTGCATAGATGTTCGATTGCATTTTCATGGCTTCGAGGGTCAAAAGTTTGGCTCCGCGTTCGACGGGATGATTTGCTTGCACGGCGATGCCGCTGATTACGCCAGCGGTTGGCGCGGCCACTTGGCCTGGATCAGCGGGGTCGGCTTTCGGATGGGCGCGTTCGACAACGCGCAGCGCGAGGTCTCGCACGTTAACCTCGCGCGGTTGGCCATTTAATTCAAAGAAGAGCGTGCGCGTTCCATCGGGATGCGGATCGCTGGCCGTCAGAAATTTGAGGATGAGCGTTTTCCCCGGCTCGATTTCAATGGTGATCTCTTCGCCGGAAGCCAAGCCGTAATAAAACGCAGGCGTGGGAAGGACGCTAACATCCGAATAAGTCTGACGGAACTTGTCGTACTTTGCGAACACATCAGGGTAGAGAAGATGGCTCAAGAGGTCGTCGCGGCGCACGGTGTGGCCTATTTTTTTCTGGAGCGTAGCGGAGGTTTCGTCGAAGTCGACGGCCTCCAGGCTCGCGCCAGGGAGGCCTTTGAGCGGGGCGGCCCTGCGTAGGATTATTTTTTGCAATTTGCGCGGCCATCCGCCAGGAGGAACACCGAGGACGCCCGAAAACATTTCTACAACGGAATTCGGCAGAGAGAGATCGTGATTCGCGTCGAGCTTGAGCAGATCGTTCGGTTGCAGTTCATTGGCCATCAGAAAGAGCGTCATGTCGCCGACGACTTTGCTGGAAGGCGTGACTTTCACGATGTCGCCGAAAAGTTGGTTCACTTCGGCGTACATTTTTTCTACTTCGCGCCAACGGTGGTTCAGGCCCATGGCGGCGGCCTGTTCGCGGAGGTTCGTGTATTGGCCGCCGGGAATTTCGTGTTGATAGAGGCGCGCGGAACCGGATTTGGGGCCGGAATCGAATGGCAAATAGTAGGTGCGCACTGTTTCCCAATAGTCGGAGCATTCGTTGAGCGCTTCGATGTCGAGATTTGTGTCGCGTGGCGTGTAACGCAGCGCTTCGACGATGGAATTGAGATTGGGCTGGCTGGTGCCGCCGCTCATGGCGGCGATTGCCGCGTCGGCAACGTCGGCCCCCGCGTCCGCGGCCTTCAGTACAGAGGCGGAATTTATTCCGCTGGTGTCGTGCGTGTGAAAGTGCACGGGGATGGCGATTTCTTCACGGAGAGTTTTTACTAGTTCGTACGCTGCATAAGGTTTGCAGAGGCCAGCCATATCTTTGATGGCCAGAAAATGCGGGCCGAGTTTTTCGAGTTGCTTGGCCATGGCCACGTAATATTTCAACGAATACTTTGGGCGGGATTTGTCGAAGATGTCTCCCGTGTAGCAGATGGCAGGTTCGCAGACGGCGCCGGTTTCGAGCACCGCGTCGATCGAAACGCGCATGTTTTCGATGGAGTTCAGGGAATCGAAAATGCGGAAGATGTCGATGCCCTGGGCGTGGGATTCGCGGACGAACTCTACGATCACGTTGTCCGGATAAGAGGTGTAGCCCACGGCGTTTGCGCCGCGAAGAAGCATCTGAAAGCAGATGTTGGGGATTCGCTGACGTAAATCGCAAAGGCGCCGCCAGGGGTCTTCGTGAAGAAAGCGCATGGCGGTGTCGAAAGTTGCGCCGCCCCACATTTCGACGCTGAAGAGGTTCGGAAGACGTTGCGCGACGGCGCTCGCGGTGGCTAGCAGGTCGTGTGTGCGGACGCGCGTGGCCATCAGTGATTGGTGGGCATCGCGAAAGGTCGTGTCCGTGATAAGCAGGCGCTTTTCTTTTCTAGCCCATGCGGCAAATTTCTTTGGACCTAGTTTTTGCAACAGTTGGCGCGTTCCAGGCGGCGGTTCGATACCTGGGACGCGCGGCAGCACCGGCTGTTCAAATGTTCTAGGGACCGGTTTGCCTTTTACTTCGGGGTTGCCATTAAGAATCACGTCGCCGAGGTAGGAGAGCAGTTTTGTCGCCCGGTCGCCGCGGCTTTGCAGGCGGAACAATTCAGGCGATTCGTCGAGAAAAGAAGTTGTGACCTCGCCGGCGCGAAAGCGCGGATGGTTCACCACATTTTCCAGGAAGGGGATGTTGGTTTTTACGCCGCGAATGCGGAACTCGCGCAGCGCGCGGTCCATTCGCTGGCAGGCTTCCGGAAGCTTCGTTCCCCACGCTGTCACTTTTACGAGCAGCGAATCGTAGTACGCGGCGAGAACCGCGCCAGCGTACGCCGTGCCTCCATCGAGGCGGATTCCAAATCCAGCCGGCGATCTGTAAGTGGTGAGCTTGCCGTAATCGGGCGCGAAATTTTTCTCTGGATCTTCAGTGGTGACGCGGCACTGAAGCGCGGCACCATAAAGCGGGACCTTTGCTTGTTCGGGTAACGCGAGCGGCTCCTCGTGAAGCTTGTGGCCCTGCGCTACGAGAATTTGCGAACGTACGAGGTCGATGCCCGTCACCATTTCGGTTACGGTGTGTTCGACTTGTATCCGGGGATTCACTTCGATGAAATACCATTTTTGAGCGTCGACGTCGTAGAGAAACTCGACGGTCCCTGCGTTACGGTAGTTGGCTTTGCGCGCAAGACGAACTGCGGCATCGCACAATCCCATGCGGATCGATTGCGGCAAATTCGCGGCTGGCGCCACTTCGACGACTTTCTGGTGGCGACGCTGCACGGAACAATCGCGCTCATAGAGGTGCAGCAGGTTTCCGTAATTATCCGCGAGAATCTGGACCTCAAGATGACGAGCGCGAGGCAAATATTTCTCCAGAAAGACGCTGGCGTCACCGAAGGCCGATTTTGCCTCGCCCTGAGCTTCCTCTAGACGTTGATCGAGTTCCGCCTCGCTGCGTACTACGCGCATGCCGCGCCCGCCGCCGCCCATAGCAGCTTTCACGATGACTGGATAGCCGATCGAGGCCGCGAACTTACGCGCTTCAGCTGCTGAACTTATCGATTCCTCTGTGCCCGGAAGCACCGGCACGCCAGCCGAATCCGCCAGACGCCTTGCGGCAGTCTTGTCACCAAGGAGTTCGAGCAATTCCGGCGTTGGGCCGATGAATACAATGCCGGCCTTTTCGCAGGCGCGTGCAAATGCGGGATTCTCGGACAAGAAGCCATAGCCGGGATGAATGGCGTCGACGCCTTTTTCCTTTGCCAAGCCGACGATGCCAGCGATGTCGAGGTAGGCCACCACCGGGCCCTTGCCTGCACCTACCTGGTACGCTTCATCCGCTTTAAAGCGATGCAGAGCGAGCCGGTCCTCCTGCGAATAAATTCCCACGGTGCGCAGGCCAAGCTCGTTCGCGGCGCGGAAAATCCGTATCGCGATTTCGCTGCGATTGGCAGCGAGCAGTTTTCGGATGGGTTTGTTCTTCTTCATCCCTGAGCCGACAAGTAGGTTATGCGAAACTTTACATTGTTTCACGCGGACGCGGCGAGTCTGGAGCACTTTTTTCGATTTGCAGAACCAGCAATTCAAATGCGGATGACGGGACACGTCGAGAAAGCTCGCCCGACGCACTCACAGGCTGACGACGCTGAATCTACTGGGCGCTCGGACCGCTCGCCACGGCCACGGAGGGCGCGACATTTTTCAACTGACCGAGTTCCGATTGCACGGTAGCCCATGCCTTGGCGTCGCGCTTAGTCGCGTAGGGCGCGTCGGGCTCGGAAAAAAAGCTCAGAAGCTCATTGCGCAGTTCCGCCGATATTCCGGCAAACTTTCGATCGGCCAGCTTGTCCAACAGTTTGGCGTGAGCGTCGTCATTCATGGCGTATTTTCCCGGGCCCGTGGCTTCGCCTACGTCAAAATTGTCGTTCGGCAGGTCCAAGTGTCCAGTTCGCTCCTCTTCGATCAATCTCCGGTAGTTGTCCAGCGTCGCGTTGAAGCTATCGCGGAACATGTGCTGAGCCTCTGGGGTCGGCGTCTTGAACTGAAGCACTTTGAGCGGGCCGAATTTGGGAATCAGTCTATAGAGGAAAGCCAGAAACCTTTCGCGAAACGTGGGCTTCTGATAATTCTTGCCCCACTCTCGCTCGTAGTTCGATTTCGAGAGATTGTAGCGAAACTTTCTCTTCGTGATGGCCGGAAGATCAGCTTTGATTTCGTCTTTCTTCAGGCTCCATGCGACCTTTGTGGCCATCGGGATGGTCTTGCTGACGGCATGACGATAGGAGTTGAGCGCTCTGTCCTCGTCCTTGAGGACATCCTTCAGCTGCAGTCCGTAGGTCTGCTCAAATGCGCGATCCAGCAGGTCTTGCGAAACCTCGAAACCGATCAGGTCATGATAGCCATCAGGCGCATAGCTCTCGTGCGCTACTTCAAGTACGTCGAAGCCGAACTCCGTTTTGGTGTGAGCGAGCGGGTCTTGTTCGTACCAAACGGTGTCGCCGTACTTTTTTTGGAGTTTGGGATAGAGAAGGGGCACGGCGCGATTTGTGGCAAGGCGATGGCCATCATTGTCCGCGGCATAATGGGCCAGAGCGCCGACGGCGAATGCGTACTCGTCGAGGTCCTTCGCATCGCGAAGCAAAGCTTGCACAAAATCCCCGCTTCGCACGTAGTGCGTAAGATCGCTGAAAAAATGGCTTCCGTAAGGGTAATAACCCATGTCCTGGATGATCGAACCGCCTAGGCGTAGGCTTGCGCCTCGCTCAACTGCTCTTCGGTGGAACCAGGAAAGCGGGCCAGCAGGAGCGGCTTGATGTGCGTCTCCCAAACGGCATCGATGATCGCTTCGTGCGCGAGAACCGCATAGGCCCTGGATGAAGTTGGCCAGATGAGCGTGAAAACGAGGATGCAAACAAAAATCGCCCGGCAGCCGCAAAGCATTATGCGCTTGATGCGAAACCACAATGAACCCTGCTCAACTTGCCGCTTCACGCGGTGAAGGCACAGTGTTTTACGGCTTGAGCAGGGGTTGTGCATAGCGAATGGGGACGCCAAAGTTGGAGCCGCCAAAGCCTCGGACGACAGCGAACGTTACGCCGATCACCTGGCCGTCGCGATTAATCAACGGCCCCCCGGAGCCGCCAGAAGTGGTTTGGGCATCGTAGACAATTTTATCCGGCAGGACGTCGCCGATATGCCCCTGCGTCACAAGCGGACGGATCAGCTTGCGCTGCTCGAGTTCGTCGACAATTTTTTTCGGGTCGCCACCGCTTAACCTGACAATGTCTTTTACAGTGTCTTCTCCGGCGCGCGCCATGATGGCGCTTATTCCAGTCGCGTAGCCGAGCGAAATGAGCAGTTGGCCGCTGACGGCAGCTTCTTTGCGGCCATCGATTTTTAGAATGGGGCGTTTCAGACCGGAAATGTCGCCCCGAAGAACGGCGAGATCCGCTTCGTCCGAGATCTGCGAAATGTTCATAGGAATGCCGGCCGCCGCTTCCGGGAAATAGGCAGTCATTTCTGCGATCGTCGGCTGCAAGCCTTGCTCTGCGGCGGCCCCCAGCTCTTCATTCTTCCACCAGGGTTGCGCGACATGATGGTTCGTGAGGATTTCATTTTGGCCGACGATGAAACCTGTGCCAAAGAAATCTTCGCGAACCTCGGGGGCGCGGCCTTCAAGGCTATAGACCACGTTGCCGTCGCTGTCTTTTAGCGGCTGGCCGTCGGGATTAATCGCGCCGTAACGCAAGGGGCGATGCGAGGCCTGGTCCACGAAGGAAACCGAGACGTGGAGCAAGCAAACGCTCGGGGCGTTGGCTCGGATGACGCCTTCGGCGGCATCGGATTGTGTTTCTACTTTCTTCAGCCGGCTGGTGGTCTCGTCCAACTGTTTGCGCAGGCCGGAAACTTCGCTGGCGTCCGCGGCGGAAAGTTTCTGGCGAAGATCATCGGTCTGTTTCTGGAGTTGTTGTTTCTGCTCCGTAATGTCCGATTGCTGGAGCTCTTCGCGGGCTTTGGCGGCCTCGGCAACAAGGGCCTCCTCGGTGCGCACGCCGTGCTCGAGTTGCGCGATCACGGAATAGGCGCGCCGCGTTTCCTTGTCGGCGCGCCGCGTAAACAGAAGAAAGACGATGGAGATGAGCGCGGCCACAGCCAGGAGCGCGGATACGCCGATTTTCAATGCGCGGCCGGTGGAGAAGGCATCGCGAGTCATTTTTTCTGTTACCGCAAGGGCTTGAAACGCGGTATGTGCGATT
This sequence comes from uncultured Acidobacteriota bacterium, assembly GCA_963833345.1. GTDB lineage: Bacteria > Acidobacteriota > Terriglobia > Acidiferrales > UBA7541 > Acidiferrum. The sequence continues at coordinate 2,468,209 of CAWHXI010000002.1, forward strand.
TCCTGGCCTTCTTCCGCGATGCGGGACTTCAGCTGTAATTCTTCGAAGGCATGCTTGTCGCGCAATTGCACGCGCACTCGGGCAAGCAGCTCCGCGGGCTCCCACGGAGGTGTCATCACATCATCGGCGCCCAGATCCAAGGCCCGCGCGCGCATGGCACCGCCCCCGCTCGCGAAGAGAATCACGCGCGTGTTGGCGGTGGATCCCAGACCTTTGATTTCTGTGAGAGAGCTGCAACAGAGAACATCGGCCAAGTCAGCGGAAAGCAGAAACACATCGACGGTGCCGCTCTGAACCACTCGGAAACCTTCCTCCTGTGAAGGCGCGGAGGAAACTTCATAGCCTGCTGAACGCAGAACGTCCAGGAGTAGCTGGCGGAGGGCGTCGTCAGGCTCGACAATTAATATGCTTGGGTTTTTGGTCGACACGTTTGGCGTTTTCCCTGGCAGCGACCATGCAACCTGTCCCCGCCTCGTACCTTTGACGCTGCGCGTTTCCAAGTGGCTACAAGGAATCTACATAGTATCTGGAAATGGAAGGAGACGCATGTCTATGGTGCAGCCGGCGAGCTTGGCGAAGACGAGCGAACATAGTTCATGGCACGAAGGAATCGGAAATAGTCGAAGGGGATAGAGAGAGTAAATCTGCGCGTCCCGAGGTCGAAAAGGAGCTGCGGGAAGGTTTTTCAGTACTTACGAAGTACGCCAATAACGCGTCCCTGAATCTTGAGGTCGTTTGCGGCCACCATGATAGGAGCCATCTCAGAATTCGCGGGTTGGAGGCGGATCTTGCCAGCTCCTTCGCGGTAGAATCTTTTAAGTGTCGCTTCTTCGCCGCCGATCAGAGCTACGACGATATCGCCCGCGTTAGCAACCTGCGTTTGCTCACATACGACATAATCGCCATCCATGATGTGGTCTTCGATCATAGAACTGCCTTTCACTTGAAGAACAAAGGAGTTGCCGCCACGGGCAAAATCGCCCAGCGACAAAGTCTCGCGTTCTTCCACAGCTTCGAGCGGGCGGCCCGCTGCGATGCGGCCCACCAGCGGCAGTTCTTGAATCTTTCTATCGCTGATCTGTTCTTTCACCGGCTTCGGCAATTGCAGGATTTCGATCGAGCGGCTCTGATTGTAGCCACGCCGGATGAACCCTTTTTTCTCGAGCGTGGTGATGTGCTTGTGAACCGTGGCTAGGGAGGTCAGCTTCAGGCCTTTGCCGATCTCTTCAAAGCTGGGGGCGTACCCGTGCTTGTTGTCAAAGGAAACCAGATAATCCAGGACTTCTTTTTGGCGTTTTGTCAGGGCCATTGCTCGCCTCCACAGAAACTCTTGAAGCGCTCTTACTTTAGGCGAAAAGAAAGCGAACGTCAAGCAACAAGTTGCCTTCGCGTTACTTTTGCTTCCCTACGGCAGCACTTCTGGAAATGATATACACCCGGACGATAGACAATCTTCCGCGACGCTTGCGATGATGGTCAACACATGAACACGCTTGCCAAAAGAGAATCCCTTCCGGCGGTGACCGCAGCGGCAGTTGTGGCGATCATTTTCAGCTTGTTTGCCGCTTTAGGAGGTTTGCTCGGCGGCTTCTCGCTGCTGCTCATACCAGAAATGCCAACGACGGGAGGCGCTCCGCCTATGCCGCAGGGAGTCCGCGCGATGTCGGCGGCAATTATGTTTTTCATGCTGGCGCTCGCCGTGTTTGGAATTTTCGTCGGAGCCGGAGTCATTCGCCGGAGAAATTGGGCCCGCATAACAATCCTGGTTTGGGCCGGATTCATGACTCTCGTTTCGGTCGGCGCGATTGCATTTAGTCTTTTAATTTTCAGCGCAGTTCAAACTCAATTGCCGAACGTAAACCCAGCCGACGCCGACAAGGTCATGCGGTTCATGAGGATATTTCTGGTTATCTTTTACGGCATACCTGCTGGCGTCGGGATCTGGTGGATCGTCCTCTTTACGCGCAAGCGGGTTGCTACGGCATTCACAAGTCCCGCCATAAGTCTCGCGGAGTACGCGCCGGCGATGGACCCCTCTGGGTTTCCGCAGTCCGAATCGGCAATCGAACCGCAGCGAAAACTAAGACCCACTTGCCCGCTTCCGCTCGCGATTTTCTCTGTTTTTCTTATTTTCTCTTCTGTCTGCATGCTGCTATTCCTGCTGTTTCCTGTGCCAGCTTCCTTCCCCTTGTTCTTCTTTGGGCATGTTTTTGTTGGTGCTGCTCCCAAAATATTCCTGGCGTTTATCGGCGCTGCCTCGGGAGTTGCGGGCTTTGGGATGCTCAAGCTCAAGCCATGGGCTCTCTACACCGAGCTTGTGATTCAATTCGTATTCTTAGTTAACGCGGTGGTGACTTTTTTCAGTCCGAGTTATGGACCGATCATGCGCGCGGCGATGCAGGAGTTTATGGAGCAGTATCCCGCTTCCCCTGTTGGAAATTCCTTGCTGACGGACAACTACTTCCGCGGCAGCATGATCTTCGGTGTGGTCCTGTGTGCCGCCTTAGCCACCCTTCTACTGTCCCAGCGTCCTCGCTTCCTTGAGGCCGCTGCTGAAGCGGCTAAGACTTGAGCCGCGGCGCCCCGCAGCGCGATGGCAATTCGTTGCGTCGTTTCCGTAACGACACATTCGTGCGCGACGTCTAGTTGCACCGCCTCGCGCGTTCCGCTGTGGTATTCTCTTGCTGTCGGAATCGGGGGCCGGATAGAGCATCCAACCTGCTTATCGTGCCGGCCATCTAACAACTTGAGCCACCCTCCCTCAGGGAATTAGTGCGGGAGTTGAGACTCAGCGGAGCCTTGGTCACTATGTCAACTTTGATTGAAACGCCGCCGGTAAGACACAAGCGCGAAGTGATTGATCGCGCGGTCATCCGCTTTGCCGGCGACTCCGGCGACGGGATGCAGATTACCGGAAGCCAGTTCACCAATACCGTCGCGCTATACGGCAACGATATCGCCACGTTTCCGGATTTTCCCGCGGAGATTCGCGCTCCTGCAGGCACTCTCCCTGGCGTGAGCGGCTACCAGCTGCATTTTTCTTCGAGCGACGTGTATACACCGGGCGACAGCGTTGATGTGTTGATCGCCATGAATCCCGCCGCTCTCAAGATGAATGTGGCGGACCTGAAGGCCAATGGGATACTGATCGTCAATTCCGACGCCTTCACGGAAAACGATCTGCGCAAAGCACAGTCGAAAACAAATCCGCTCGAGGATCATTCGCTCGACAAGTACCGGCTTTTTTCGGTGGAGCTGGAGCGTCTGACAAAAGTAGCGCTCGAACATCTTGGCATCGACGCGAAGTCCATCAGCCGCTGCAAAAACTTTTTTGCGCTCGGTATGTGCTACTGGCTCTACAACCGCTCAATGGAGCCGACGGTTCGCTGGATTGACGCGAAATTTAAGAATAAGCCGCTGCTCGTCGAAGCTAACAAGCTCGCGATGAAGGCCGGCTATTCATATTGCGAAGCGACGGAAGCTTTCCAGATCAGTTATGAGATTCCGCCGGCGCAGCTTGCGCCGGGCTTTTACCGCAACTTGAGCGGCAACCAGGCGCTGGCGCTGGGATTCGTTACCGCGTCGCAGAAATCGGGCCTGCCGCTCTTCCAGGGCAGCTATCCCATTACGCCTGCGTCGGACATTCTTCACGAGCTTTCGCAATACAAAGACTTCGGCGTGATGACCTTTCAGGCGGAAGACGAAATCGCTGCCATCACCAGCGCGATCGGAGCGGCTTACGCAGGTGCGCTGGCCATCACGACGACTTCCGGCCCTGGTATGGCGTTAAAGACGGAAGCGCTGGGCCTCGCGGTCGCAGTCGAAATCCCGCTGGTCATTTGCGATATTCAGCGCGGCGGACCTTCGACGGGGCTGCCGACTAAAACCGAGCAAGCCGACCTCCTGCAAGCGCTCTTTGGGCGCAACTCCGAAGCACCGATTCCCATCATTGCCGCCGCGACACCCAGCGATTGTTTTTGGGCTGCGCTCGAAGCCAGTCGCATTGCTGTCAAGTACATGATTCCCGTGATCATTCTTTCGGACGGCTATCTGGCGAATGGCGCCGAGCCGTGGAAGATTCCCAACGTGGATGAAATTCCGGCATTCCCCGTGAAATTTGCAACGGAAGCCAACGGTCCGAACGGTTATTTGCCCTACAAGCGCGATCCGCAAACGCTCGCGCGTCCTTGGGCGGTTCCCGGCACGCCGGGGCTTGAGCACCGCGTCGGCGGCCTCGAGAAGCAGGACGTCACCGGCAACATCAATTACGAGCCGCTCAATCACGAAAACATGGTGCGCATCCGCGCGGCGAAAGTTGCGGGCATCGTGCAGGAGATCCCGGACGTAGTTCCAGCGGGCGACCCCGAAGGCGATTTGCTGATTGTCGCGTGGGGCTCGACGCACGGCGCCATTACGGCTGCGTTGAAAGCGCAGCGCGAGCAGGGCCGCAAGATTGGGCATGTACATCTGCGCTATCTCAATCCCCTGCCTGCGAACCTCGGTGAAGTCCTTCAGCGATATAAGACAGTTCTTGTGCCGGAGCTGAACATGGGCCAGCTTCTTTGGGTGCTGCGCGCCAAATATCTCGTGGACGCTATCGGGCTGAACAAGATTCAGGGCCGGCCGTTCAAGCAGGCCGAAGTCGAGCAAAAGATTGAAGAGATTCTCGGGGAGAACTCCTGATGAGCACCGCTACGCTGCCGCCAATTACGCCTCTCACCAAGAAAGACTTCCAGACCGACCAGGAGGTACGGTGGTGTCCCGGTTGCGGCGACTACGCGATTCTTTCTGCCGTTCAGTCTGTTTTCCCTGAACTCGGGATCAAGCGAGAAAATTTTGTCGTCGTCTCTGGCATCGGCTGCTCGAGCCGCTTCCCGTATTACATGAATACGTTCGGCTTTCACACGATTCACGGCCGCGCGCCCGCGGTGGCCACTGGGATTAAGGCAATTCGCCCGGATCTCGAAGTCTGGGTCGCGACGGGCGATGGTGACGCCCTCTCCATCGGCGGCAATCACACGATTCACATGCTCCGGCGCAACGTTGGATTGAAAGTTTTGCTCTTCAACAACCGCATCTATGGGTTGACGAAAGGCCAATATTCGCCGACCTCAGAGATCGGCAAGAAAGCCAAGTCAACGCCGTTTGGCTCGTTAGACAGGCCGTTCAATCCGATTTCGCTTGCGATTGGCGCCGAGGCCACTTTTGTGGCCCGCTCCGTCGACGTCTTCCAGCAGCACCTAAAAGAGACACTCAGACATGCCGCGGCGCACAAAGGCTCGGCGTTTGTCGAGATTCTGCAGAACTGCAATATCTTTAATGACGGCGCATGGTTCAACCTCACCGAGCGCGACGCGCGCAGCGAGCACATCATTCAGTTGGAACACGGCCAACCTCTTGTTTTCGGCAAGAACCGCGACAAGGGCATTCGACGCAAGACCGACGGCGATATTGAAGTCGTCCAACTCGGCAATGGCATTACGGAATCGGACCTGGTAGTCCATGATGCTCATCATCCGCGTCCGTCCTACGCCTTCTTGCTTTCGCACATGGAGCATCGTCCGGGATTTCCCACGCCCATCGGCGTTCTTCGCGCGTGGGACGATCTTCCGCGCTATGAAGACGTCATGAATCAGCAGATCAAGGACGTTATCGCGAAGCGCGGGCCTGGCGATCTCGCGAAGCTTCTCCGCGCAGGCGACACCTGGGAAGTGAAATAGCTCCAGCCAGCACAGCACAGGCTCCCAGACCAAGAGAATGTAGTCGGCACTACCGCTTCGCTGGCAGCTTCTCTCGAAAATAAGTGCACATATCATTGACCGGACATACCTCACACTTCGGTTTGGTTCGCTTGCATATCTCAGCCCCATGACGCTTAAGGAGCAGATACGCCCTCTGCCTCGCGTCGAGCGTTTCGGGAAGTTCCGCCGTCATCGCCTCGCGTGCAGCGCGGTAGCCCGCGCCGTAGTTTTTGTCCTCCTCGCCGAAGAAAATGCGCTGCGGCACGCCCGGACAAGCCGAGGGAACCGCAGCTATTGGCGCTAAGTCTGCGAACAAAAGAATCTTGTCCGCTCCGGGATCGCCAATGACGGGAAATTCCTTTAGTGCTTTCTTAGCGAGGCGAATCCCTTTGCCTGCGTCTTTCTTCTCTTCCTGCATCAATTTCTCTAGCGACCACTTCAAGTCGCCGCCGAATTCTTCGTTCACGAGGTTTGCGATGACTTTCAAACGTTCCGCGCGCAGTTCTGGCACAATTCCGCCGAGCCGCATTAGCTTTGCCAGCTTTGCTTTTGGCGTGGCTAGAATCGCTTCAGGCTTCGTTCCCACTTCGCGCTCCAACGCTTCGTATCCCCTCCAGCACGACGCATCGGTCGCAGGGTACCCGCAGTTCACGAACAGAATCATTTCGTACGGCTCGCTCGGGCCAACAGCTGCCTGCACGCCGTAATGTTTCTCCAGCGCATCGAGGACCGTGCCCAGCCCGCGCTTGGATTTCTGCATCTAAGCCTCCGCCGTCAGCATCATATTTGCAGCCCAATAAGCGTATGATTGGGTCTCGGCATCCCCCCAGATTCCTTGCTAGGAGAAATATCCATGAGCCCGAAAAATAACAAGCGCGAAGCTTCCTACAATCAGCTCGAGGAAGGTACGCGGCACGCTCGACCGATTCAACACCAGCATGCTCCAGAAATCCAGCCTTACGGCAAAATCGCCAAACTGCCGATCGCGCTCGACGAGAAAGTGTGCGCCGGCAGCACCGAAAACCTCAACCAGCTTCTCGCGGATACCATGACGCTTCGCGATATGTACAAAAAGCATCATTGGCAGGTGTCGGGCGCCACGTTTTACCAGCTGCATTTGCTCTTTGACAAGCATCACGGCGAACAGGACGAGCTCGTGGACGATATTGCCGAGCGAATTCAGGTCCTCGGCGGCATCAGCCTGGCGATGGCGGCGGATGTTGCTGAGACCACTCTGATCCCGCGGCCGCCGCGTGGCCGGGAGGAAGCGCCGGTGCAGATCTCGCGGCTTCTCGAAGCCCACGAAATCATCCTGAAAGAAGCTCGCACCATGGCCAAGCTAGCGAGCGAGGCGGGAGACGACGGAACCAACGATTTGATTGTTTCCAACGTGATCCGGACAAACGAACTTCAAGTGTGGTTCCTGGCCGAACACCTTGTGGATGTACCCTTGGTTCGGGCCGATAAGGCTAAGGCAGCTGCGTCTTGAGGCTGGCCGCTCCTGGTCGATAAAACCTGGCAAACAAAAAGCGCGGACACAGAAAAGCGCTTCACCGGATTGGTGCGTCTATTCGGATAGGTTGCGTTCGGCTCGGAGCAAAGTTGCGTCCGCTTTGCACGGTCCAAATCGGTGTGAAGTGGGAGCGGATTCTTATTGTCGACTGACACTCTGCAAACTACGACACTTTTGTGCCCGCAAAACCGAAAGCCGGCTTCAAGATCCCGTGGAGACAACCGTGAAACATTTTCTTCTCGGAGTCCTGGCCACAATCGCGATTATCTTCATCGCTGGGTTTGCATATTTGCGCCTAGGTCTGGCGGAAGCGCGCGGCGATTTGCCGCCGTCCAGGTTGGAGAGTCTCCTGATGTCTTCAGCCGTTCATGCCTCGGTCCGCCGCGAGGCGCCGGAAATGTCAAACCCGGTTGGTGCCACCGACGAAAATCTCATCGCCGGGGGAAAGCTCTATTTCGATGGATGTGCTGGCTGCCACGGTATTCCGGGCAAGGCCAAAAAGGATGGCGGCGACGTACTATTTCCACCTGTTCCGCAATTGCCGCTGGTAGGCACCGAATATACTGAGGCGCAAATCTTTTGGGTTATCAAACATGGGATCCGCAGAACCGGCATGTTTGCCAACGGCAAATGGAATACGGACAAGGAGATGTGGAGCATGGCCGCGTACATCAAACGAATGCAATCTCTTCCGCCGCACGTCCAGGAAGAGCTGGCTAAACCAAAGACCGCTGCTCCCAGTCAGTAGCTGCCATCACCCTTCCTCTCCCAAAGCGAAAAGGGCGGGCGCCGTAACTTCCAGCTAGCCCGCCCTTTTCACTCTCTTGTACTCTCACCCGAAATTCGTCGTCGCTTTCTCGATCTGCGGAACTACGCTCCCGCGGCTTTCAAATCGTCCTTGGCTTGCTTCTCCGCGGTCTTTGTCTCTGCCTTTGCATCAGCGTCCGGCTTCATTGTGTGGATCGCTTTGCTCAAGCTGATCGCCTTGTCACCGGCCGGACCCTTGCACGAGGACATATCCGCACTCGTTTGCACGCCCGTCAGGTTTGACTTCAAGCAGTTGAAATCCAGTCCCACGTTCTTGCTGGCGTGCAACGCGGCCACGCACTCGTCAAGCGCCTTGAAGTTTTCGCAAGCGCTCTTGGCGTCCGTGTTAGCCGGCAGAACGCCTTGGGCCTGCAGGTTGGCTGTTAGTTTCTTGTCTTGTTCGTCTTTGGCATCGAGCGTATCGCTGGCCGACTTCGGATCTTTCTTTACCCACTTGATGGGGTTCAGCGAGTGTGTGCCAGCCGAACTGCTCGAGGATGCTGACCCCGCGCCCGCTCCTTGCGGTCCCTGCGCGGCGGCTCTGCCCGCACCAAAGGAAACGCTTAACATCGCCACTGCTACAATGAAGACTAGCTTTTTCATTTGCCCTCCGATCACTCTCTCAGGCCGAACTTGCGAAACCCGGACGGGTCCCGTTCATCAGTAGGCCACGTGGTGCTCCCTGTAGCGAGGGATTGAAGGGCGAGTACTCCCCCAATCGGTCACGTTGTCCTTTCGGACAGGGCCTTGAAGAGCCTCGCCAGCCCTCGCCCGGCAACCCCGCGACAAGTTTCCGTCCTGGATGCGCTATTGTGATGAGTGCTTGAAAACTGCCAGCCGATCCTTGCTGCTCTTGCCGCGCTTGCGCGCGTGGCTCTCGCCCGTCGATGCACCGCGCCAGGCCGACCTCATTTTCGTCTTCGCTGGGAAAGTTCATCGCAAAGAATATGCCCTTGAGCTATTCCGTCAGGGCCTCGCGCCCAGGATTTTGTTGAGCGTGGGGCGCTTCGAAATCCGCCGTTTCTCGAAGATGGCCTTGCCGGCCTCGCTGGATCTCTTGAAATTGGCGCAAGAGCTGCCCCCTTCGCAGCGCCACTACTTTGTTTTCTTTGAAGGCCAAGAGGTGCGAACGCAGTACGTGCGGCCCGGACGATTCGGTACTCTAACGGAGATCGATGCGCTCGCGCGATGGCTCAGAGAGAACCCGGACATCCGCTCGGTCCTTGTCGTTAGTAGCGCTTCACATCTGCGCCGGATCCGCATGTGTTGCCGCTCTTTGTTAAATGGCAACGTGCAACTGGCGTTTCTCGCCGCGCCTCACTCGCCATCTGAACAGCCCGCGCCTGCAACATCGGAACAACAAGAAGATCATCCCCAGCCAGAGGAGAGCTCGGGCTTCGCATCCGCGAAAGAGGACCTGCTGGAATTATGCAAGCTTGCGATCTATTGGGCTTTGCTGAAGATTCGCTAAAGCCAGGATTTCCGGGGAAATGCTCTGAGGCTGTGCTTTCCGTTAAGCGCTCGGGAATATGGCCTCTCAGGAGCGCATCCGCAAATAAATCCCGTAAATACACATTCCCAGTCCACCAAGAAAAACGACAGGCGACAAGTAAACTGTCACGATAGGATTGAGAGGATAGGGGAGTGTCAGCGCGCTGTAGCCCCCAGCGAAATAATGAATCACTGCGCCCAGAAGCATGTAGATCAGCCCGCGGCGAACTTCGCGGCGGCCATCTCTGCCAGTGCGGGCGGACAAACGAACTTCGGAAACCTCTTCGCGGCAGTAGGGACAACGATTCATGCGCGCGGGCACCGGCTTTCCGCAGTAAGCGCACGGGCGTGAAACCCCGGCTTGCCCCTGAGAAGGATTCATAACAGCTCCAATCCTCCGTCACCAATAGCGTAAGTACGGGGTCCGGCCCCCGTCAAGCGAATCCGCTCCCAATGGTTAACAAGAGCCCTTGGCCGGCGGTTGAAAACAACATCGGCTTCTGAAACCGATTCGTTTGTGCTACATCTAATGAACCAGCTGACGCGGCTCATTCAAAAATGGAAGACATCTCTCAACTCGGAGCCTACGGCATTCTTGGCGACGTGGACCCAGTCCCACAGAGCCTTCTGACCGCTTACCCGGAGCAGGCCAAGACGCTGTCGCTGCTTTACGAGGTGAGCCGCGAGCTGACCTCCATCCTCGATCGCGAACAACTCCTCTTCCGTATCGCCAAGCGCGTTAAGCGTCTGGTCGACTACCATGCTTTTAGCGTGATGCTCTGGAACGAGGCATCACAGCATCTTGAGAGCGTATTCACCTTTCGCTATGAGGATCCGCGCCCGGTGCGCCTCCGCATGGCACTCAACGAAGGCATTACTGGTACAGCCGCCGCCGAGCGCCGCAACGTACGCGTAAATGATGTCACGAACGACCCCCGCCACGTCACCTGCGAGATTGGCTTAGACACGGGTTCCGAACTTGTGATTCCGCTTCTACTCCAGGATCGGCTGATCGGTGTCCTCGATCTCGAGAGCACGGAGAAGAACGCCTTCACAGAGCAGCACGAGCGTATGCTTGCGACGCTGGGGTCTTACATCGCGGTCGCACTCGAAAACGCGCGGCTCTACGAAGAGGCGCGTGAGAATCAGGTCCGACTCCAGGACGACCTCAATACCGCACGCGAGATTCAGCGCCAACTGCTTCCACATGGCGCGCGCGGGATTCCTGGTCTTGATCTCGCCGCTGCTTATGTCCCCGCACGAGAGCTGGGCGGTGACTTCTACGATTTTCTTCCCTACGGCAAAGGCAAACTGGCCATGGCTCTGGGGGATGTTTCCGGCAAAGGAACCGCAGCTGCGCTGTATGGGTCGCTGGCTATAGGGACGCTTCGTGAGCTCGTGGTGGGCAGCACGTGCAACCCTGCGAGCATGCTGCAAATGCTTAATCGCCGAATGTATGGGGCGCGGCTCGATTCGCGGTTCATCGCCATGCTCTTTGCCGTCTACGATGCGGCGGCGCACCGCCTGACACTCTCCAATGCCGGCGGGCCTTATCCTTTGCTGGTGCGCGGCGGGAACGCGCTAGAGATTCGTGTGGAAGGCGTTCCGCTGGGCCTCTTCCCCGACACCGAGTACGACGAGACGACCATCGATCTTTTGCCCGGCGATATCATTCTATTTGCTTCGGACGGGATCCTGGAATCGGAAAATGCTCGCGAAGAGGAGTTCGGCTCGAAGCGCTTGCATGCTTTGCTGGCAAGCATCGGGCCTGAAGTTTCCGCGAATGAGCTCTCGGAAAAAATAATCGCTGCGACAGACGATCACAGTGGTCCTGGCTTGAGCCCGCACGACGACCGCACCCTCCTGGTACTCCGCGTCACCAGCGAAGGGACCGCCGATTACTCCAAACTTCCCGTCATTTATTGAAGAGCAGTTGCAGAAAGACAGGTCTGGAAGTTCTTTAATGCCCTGCGACGGCGGGGACGGCTGCTTGCAACAGCTCAGGCTTCTTCAGAAGCGGGAGCCACCTTTCCCTAAGGTCGGCAAATTCCGGTAGATTTTTCTTGGAGACTGGATCGGAAGGCGGTAAGCCTAGCTTCTCGAAGTTCTTGTACTGGCCCTTTTGCAGAATACGAAAATCCAGATGCGGTCCCGTGGAGAGGCCTGTGCTGCCAACCAGGCCGATCGTTTTTCCAATTTCGACGTGTTCGCCCGCGCGCACGTACATGCGCGACAAATGCAGATACATCGTTTCGTAGCCGTTTGAATGGGCGATGTGCACCATGTTTCCTTCGCCGCCCTTTAATCCCGCGAACAAAACTTTGCCCGTTCCAATCGCCTGCACCGGCGTTCCAATCGGCGCGCCATAATCCGTTCCCATGTGGGGACGCACTGTCTTCAGAATCGGGTGATAACGCGCGGCGCTGAAGTGCGACGTGACCGGCGCGGAGAATTTGAGCGGCGAGCGCAGAAACGCCTTCTGCAGCGATTTCCCATCGGCATTGTAGTAGGCGGGGCGGCCGAATTCGTCATGGAAAAGGAGCGCCTGGTATTTTTTGCCGCCGTTGTCGTACTCGGCGGCGAAGATCCTTCCGTACCCGGCCGTCTTACCGTTGGCGTACTTCTTTTTCTCGAGCAGCACCCGGAAGGTGTCGCCCTTGCGCGGATCGGTGTAGAAATCCAGATCGTACCCGAAGATTTGCGCGAGGCGCATCGCTATTTCCGGGGATTCGCCGGCTTGTTCGACAGCGTTGAAGAGCGAATCATCGAGCTGTCCGGAAACTGCCGTGACTTCTATCTTGGAAGGAATCTCTTTCACTTCAGCGGTGAAGCCGGTATCTGCGGGCACAATCTTCAACATGCGGTCCGGATCGATCTTGTAATCGATCTCGCGCAGGTCGCCCTCGACGGAACGTCCCACCGTGATCGTATTTCCCGCGCGGACCTGCCGCAGGTTGAACGCATGCTGAGCCGCCGATGAGGCGTTGGCGGCATCCTGATGGCTCAGCCCGAACTTTTCGAGTGCGGATGTAAAATTGTCGCGAGCGAGAACTCGCTTTTCGGTCGGCAGGATGAGTTGCGCGCGTATCGAGGCCGCTTCTTCCTGGCCGAGCTTCACTTGATGCTCAAATTCAGCCAAGGCCGCCAGGCGCAGGCGAAATACATACGTGAGCACTCCAGCGCCAAAGCACAGCACGATAACCAATACAATCGCAAAGCGACGATTCACTCTTTCCCCCTGCCACTCGCTAAACTTGCCGGCTCGCTACACCTTGCAGCGCAGCGGCCACCAACGGCATCCGCAAGCAACGCAGATTACCACGAACACTTTTGTACCAAACCACGATTGCAGTCAAACGCGAATCCAGCCCCCTGCGTCCAATCGCGTAACCTTCAGAGCCGCCTAACCTCTTGATGAAATTCAGCTCGTTCTCGAGTAGGATGCGGCCATGACTCCAAATGCCTTATCCCGCCGCTCTTTTCTGGTGATGTCGGCGATGCTGCCTTTGGCGCTTCGAGCCGATGGAGCGACGCCGATTCCTGTTGGCCTCGAACTCTATTCTGTGCGAAATGCGCTGAAGAATGATCTCACGGGCACGGTGCGCGCTGTCGCGACAATGGGCTACCAGTGCGTTGAGTTTTACGCTCCGTACTTTGAGTGGACCGAGAGCCAGACCAAGGACATGCGAAAGCTCTTGGATGACCTCGGCATTCATTGCTACTCCACTCACAACGACGGTTCCTATCTGGGGCCGGAAAAGATTTCGCGCGCGCGCGACCTGAATCTGATTTTGGGCTGCAAATATGTGGTGATGGCCAGCTCACATGAGAAACCCGGACTTGATGGATGGAAAAGTGTCGCGGACTCGCTGAACTTCGCCGCCGAAAAGTTGGAGCCGTCAGGATTGAAGGCCGGCTATCACAATCATCAAGCGGAGTTCACTCCCGATGGCGGCGTTCGTCCCATCGAAATCGTCGCGAAGAACACGAAGTCCTCGGTCATGTTGCAGTTAGACGTGGGGACTTGTATCGAAGCTGGCTCCGACCCTGTGGCGTGGATACGCGCCAATCCCGGCCGCATTCGCTCGCTTCACCTCAAAGAATGGTCACCGGACGCCGGGAAAGGCTACACGGTTTTATTTGGCGAAGGCGTCGCAAATTGGAAGGCTATTTTCGAAGCGGCGGAAAGCGTTGGGGCAGTTGAGTACTACCTTATCGAACAGGAAGGCAGCAGGTTCTCGGAACTGGACACCGCAAAGAAGTGCCTCGAAACGTTCCGCGCCACGTACCATTCTTGATTCGCAATTAGCGTTCTTCGTTTACTTGCCAGAGACAAGTGAATTGAGCGGCGTGGTTCCAGCTGTGGATTCGGCGAAATAATTCTGCTCGCGCAACTTGCGATAGATACGGCCCGCAACGACTGCCGCCATTGGACCTTTGACGGTGCGCGTGTTTCCCCGGAGCAGAACAGCCAGCGCGATTTTCGGATGGGCTTCATCCGCGTACGTCACGAACCATCCGATATGCGAGGGCGTGGTGTGGTCGTCGCAGGTCCCCGTCTTGCCAAGCGGTGTTTCGTCGCCGCCGTGGTCGAAGCTAGACTTGCCCGTCCCATAGAGAACCGCAGCCAGCATGCCTTCGCGAATTTCCGGGAGAATCGAGCCGATATTCAAGTCGCGTTTCACGCGCGGCGCGAAACTTGCCACGTCTTCCTGCGTGCGGGGATACTGCAGATAATAGAGCGTGCCCCCATTCGCAAATGCCGCCGCCAGCGCAGCAAGTTGCAACGGAGTGATCTGAATTCCCTCGCCGTAACTGGACATCCGCGCAACGCCGCCGAGCGCGGGCGGCGCGCTGGGGAATGCACCTGGATGCTCTTCCGGCAGGTTGTAGCCGGCGAGCTCGCCCAGGCCCAGCAGGCGCGCGTACTTTGAAACCGTATCAAACCCCATGCGCAGACCCAGCTGCTCAAAAAACACGTTGTTCGAGTGGGCCATCGCATCAGTCAAATTCATGTACTTGCGATAGCTCACCTTGAGCATGGTGTCGCGCGTGATGACATTTTCTTCGAGCGCTGCGAGGGCGATGGTCGGCTTAATCGTCGAGCACGGGATGTAGCCATCCCCGAAGGCAATCTTTTGGTTTACGACCGTCAGGATGCGGCCGGTGTTTGGGTCGACGGCGACTACCGATCCGTTATAGCGCCCCAGAGCTTCGACGACGGCCGCGCGAACGACCGGGTCATCAAACGTCGAAATGTCGGCGCTGGTGGAATCGGCAAAAGTAGGAACGCCGCGGTAACGCGAAGCGTATTTGCGGGATTTTGCGCTGGAAGTCAAACCGCCCGGCGCAGCGGGAACCGGCACGGCAAAGAGCGCCGTGACCAGAATTGCGAGAACCGATTTTGCTGCTTTCTTCACTAAACCGCCTTTGGTCCGCGACTTCCCCGAAAACTCTCAGGGACGAATACTTACCTCATCCTGTACTTACGGTCAACCTGCATTCGTCGACCGTTTTCTAAATCATTAAATCTGAGGAGCACCGTGCCGCCCGAACACCTACTGATATTGCACCCAAATCACCAAATCAGAACCCTGCTCATTTGATGCGACTTAGACGCCCTGCGTAGTGCCCACTTTGTTCCGTAGAGAAACAGCATCTCTCACGTTGAGACACATTCTAGGCACTCGGGGGGATAGTACGCAATAGCTCAGGCGCACCAGTACGTTCGTATGTGCTTTGTTATCAACGACTGACCATCGGGACAGGACGACGAATTTAGCTGACCTTGCGTCCGGCAAGGATCGCCGTGCGGGCATGGAAGAAAAGTCGCCCTGTCGCATCTTGAAACGGCCGTGTACCGCTCAGGTCGTGCAGACGGTCTTCCTCAAGCAGTCGGCGAATTTCAGTTGCGCGCTCTGGCGGGGTCTTTGTGGTCGCCAGCCAACGCTCCACTTCAGGAGTTAGATCGTCGGCTGTATTGACGCAATCTGTCTCCAAGCCTGCCTCGCGAAAAAGTTGGAGCAGTTCGCTGAGCGAAAGTGTGCGGACGTGCGAAGGATCGCGCAGGATTTCCCAGCGGTCTTGATATGCGGCGCGCTCGGGATGTTCGCTGGCGTAAATGTCCTCTGCAACGACCGTGCCGCCTGCGCGGCAAACACGGGCCATTTCGCGGAGTACTTGCAGCGGGTTCATAAGATGATGCAGCGCGAGCCTGCACACAACTACGTCGAACGCCGCATTTTCGAAAGGGAGGTTTTGCGCATCAGCGGCGCGGAACGAGACATTGGAAATACCGCGTTCCTTCGTACGCTCTTTGGCGATCGCGAGCATGGCATCGGTTAGGTCGACGCCAACAACTTCTCGCGCAGCGCGAGCGAAAGCTTCCGCTATGTATCCCGGACCCGTCGCGATATCCAGTACGCGCTCGTTACCGGTGAGATGTGCGGCGGCGACCAAACGCCGAATGCGCTCTTCGTCAGTGACCCACGGATTCGCCGCGAACGCCTGGGCCTGCGTCGTGAACGATTCCCGAATGACGTCGTTGTGTTGCGCCACGGAAAAAGTCTAGCACAGGCCTCGCAAGCGAGTTGACTCCAGCGGTTAACGCGTCGGACGGGCCTTGTTGGCGTCGGCTGCGCCTGACGTGGCCGCAGCAGCGGCCGCTTTGACGGGAGGCTTGTCGCCGTGCGTAGTCGCCGGTGCGTGGCCGTTGGGACCGTGTACAGCGGCGTTGGAACCACCAGGAATCGCGATCTCGAGCTTCTTGCGTAGCGCGTTTTCCAGTTTGTCGCGGATGTCCTTATTTTCTTTCAGGAAGCTGCGCGCGTTTTCGCGGCCCTGGCCCATGCGCTCCCCGCCAAAGCTGAGCCACGTGCCGCTCTTCTCGACCAGACCCTTGTCCACGCCGAGATCGATCAAGTCGCCTTCGCGCGAAATACCTTCGCCGTAGACGATGTCGAACTCCGCCTCGCGGAACGGTGCCGCCACCTTGTTCTTTACGACTTTGGCGCGCGTGCGCGAGCCCACAACTACGTCGCCTTCCTTGATCGCCTGAATGCGCCGGATATCGATGCGCATCGACGCATAAAACTTCAGCGCTCGTCCGCCGGTGGTGGTTTCCGGGTTCCCAAACATCACGCCAATTTTCTCGCGGATCTGGTTGATGAAAATCAGGCAGGTGCGCGACTTCGACACAATCGCCGTGAGCTTCCGCAGCGCCTGCGACATCAGCCGCGCCTGCAAACCCATTTGTGGGTCGCCCATGTCGCCTTCGAGCTCGGCCTTCGGTACCAACGCGGCGACCGAGTCCACCACCACAATGTCAACTCCGCCCGACCGAATCAGCGTTTCCGCAATCTCCAAAGCCTGCTCGCCGTTATCCGGCTGCGAGACCAGCAGATTGTCCACGTCCACGCCCAGCTTGCGCGCGTACACCGGATCGAGCGCATGCTCCGCGTCGATAAACGCCGCCTGCCCGCCGAGCTTTTGCGCTTCCGCAATCACGTGTAACGTCATCGTCGTCTTACCGCCCGATTCCGGCCCGTAAATCTCAATTACGCGTCCGCGCGGAAAGCCGCCGACGCCCAGCGCCGCATCAATCGAGAGGCATCCGCTAGGAATTACACTGACCGGCACCAGAACATCCCGGCTGCCCAGGCGCATAATCGCGCCCTTACCGTGGTCCTTTTCGATCTGTGATATCGCCGCTGCCAGCAATTTTTCTTTTTCTTCTGTCATTTCACACCTCGGTAGAGAAAATTAGGGAATTTCATTTGCACTCGTAGGGGCACGGCATGCCGTGCCCGTCCTTGCCTAGCCTTAATCGTGGCCCGAAAACATAGCGGAAGCCTAATAGTAACACTCTAATTATCTTCCCGTCACGCCTTCTTTTCTTCAGAGCCGAACGGGGTCAGCCCCGGCGCTCGCAACCGTGTTCGGCGACATGTTCCTTCAAGCGGGCGATGGCCATCGCCACCCGCACCGCCAGTTGCCGCTCTTCGGCGGGCTCCAGATTGCGGAGCCGAACCAGCCCCCGCATCCGATCGCGCGCCTCGATGAACTCGCTTTCGAGCCTAGCATGTTCCGGACAACTTATCGCCAGCCTCGTCGGGGAGCACATCCCGCACCTGTTGAAAACCGCGAGGAGAGGATGGCAGAAAGGCGAACAAAAAGCAAACATTATTTTTGCCTTTTGTTCGCCATTAACTCCCTTTCGTACCCTGCCTTCTTCGCCGCTTCGCCGGATGCTCATGGTCGAAATCCGGCGCCAATGCCAGTTGCGTCGCATCGGGGAGAAACCTATCGCACATTTATCGCGCAGCGCTTTAGAATATCCGCGTGGACCGTTCCGCCACCCGGCACTATTTAGTGATTGCCGTCCCGATACTACTCTGGCTTTGCTCGTTCTTTCTTCCGGCCATCACTTTCCCGCCGGATAACGCGAGGCACTGGGCGCCTGCGGACGGCATGCAACGCGGTTACGCGGCCGCACTCCTTTCTTTGACTGCTGGGGTAATGAATGCGATCGAGCTCGCTGACGCAATCCATCGCGGGCACCTTTCGTGGGCCGCGGCCCACTTCTCCGCGGTTGGATTATTGTGGCTCGCCAATTTGTGGATGATCATTGCGCCGTTTCGAGTTCGAAGCCTCGCGCGCGCCCGTAGCACTCCGTTGCTAATCACGACCTGGCTCTGGGTTGCTGCGCCGTTGCCGCTGGTCTGGCAAAGTGTTCAACTGACTCCAGACGGTGTGCGGCCCTACACCTTGCACTATGGATTTTTCCTTTGGTGGTTTTCCCTGTTGCTGCTTGCATTCTTCTGCACAGCCATTCGCTCCAGCCGGTCACCGGAGCTGCAGCATTATCCAAAGCCTCGCGCATCGGATTAACGTGACGGCTGCACAGTCAGCTATACGAGTAGAATCCCCGCCCCACCTTCCGCCCCAACCATCCCGCCGCCACATATTTCTTCAACAGCGGACAAGCCCGATACTTCGGATCCCCCAGCCCCTCATGCAAAACGTGCATGATATCCACGCACACATCCAGCCCAATAAAATCCGCCAACTCCAGCGGCCCCATCGGATGATTCATCCCCAACTTCATCACCGCGTCCACCGCTTCTGGCGTCGCCACGCCCTCCATCACGCAATAAACCGCCTCATTAATCAGCGGCATCAGCACCCGGTTGGACACAAACCCCGGCGCATCATTCACAGCCACAGGCGTCTTCCCCAGCTTCTTCGCCAACTCCATCGTCGCCGAAAACGTCGCATCGCTAGTCTGCAGCGCCCGAATCACCTCCACCAGCACCATCACCGGCACAGGATTCATGAAGTGCATCCCCACAAACCGGTCCGGCCGCTTCGTCAACGCCGCCAAAGTCGTCATCGCAATCGACGACGTATTGCTAGCCAAAATCGCCTCCGGCCGCAAAATCCTATCCGCCTCCGTCAACACCGCCCGCTTAATCTCCAACTTCTCCGGCACCGCTTCCACCACAAAATCCGCCGCCCCAATCGCCCTCATATCCGTCACGCACTGCACCCGCCCCAGCACAGTTCCCTTCTCCGCCTCCGCCAACTTCCCCTTCTTAATCTCCCGGTCCAGATTCTTCCCAATCGTCTCCAGCCCGCGCTCCAAAAACCTCTTTTCCACATCCCGCAAAATCACCTTGTAGCCCGCCCGCGCGAACACATGCGCAATCCCATTCCCCATCGTCCCCGCACCCATCACCGCCACGGTCTTAATTGCATCAGTAGACAAGTTCTAATCCTCCGCATTCGCGTAAAGTAGTGAAGTAATAACGTAAAGGAAGCTAAGGAAGTAAGGGACGCTCTCGCCGCTCGCAAACCAAGTGTCTTTCCGCCGCCACTAATCGTCTTCCGTCTCGTCAAGGGCCTGGTGAACAGCGAGCCGCGCTCGTTCAGCATCGTTTCCCAATACCTGAACCTCGAACTCCGTATCGCGCGTGCGATTCACGCGCCCAAGCACCGTGGTGAGGAGACTCGATCGAACTGCGGCCCGCACATTCAGGTGCTCCCGAAATATTAATGGAATCTCCGCCCGTTGCAAGGAAGACAGGACCGCCTCGAATTCCCGCTTGTCGCCGCCCTTCCATACGCACGTTACGGTTTGCCGGTCGGCTTCTTGCTTAGTCGCAACCAGAGAGATGCGGCAATCGCTACACTGCGTAAAGCCATCCCGAAATTCGGCTTTGCAAAGCGGGCAGAACACCGCGTCACGCTGGCGGCGCACCTTCGACGATTTCCCGGATAATTTCGCGCGCCAGCATTTCCTCTTCCGGCGGAACGTAGACGGTTGCTTCAGTGCCCCGCGTCTCGGCTCGCGCTGGAATTTCGTTTTCCTTCAGTGCTTGTACCAAAAAGCCCGCGCGCGTTTCATCTGCGCCAGACCATACTGCGCAATTAGTCGCGCTCAAGTGGGAGGGTTTTACCTCCGCTACTCGAGGCTGCGCAGAGTCATTCGCAGCAATCTCCATGTCCGCGGGCTCCTGGTCCAGCAGCTTTTCGAGAATCCTCTCGGCCGCCGCCCGATTCGATGAGGACACCGCCACTTCGAACCCGAATTGCGTTTTCCAATCGATAGGAAGGATATCGGCCGAGGGCGGGACATGTTCATCGCCGGTTGGCCTGTCGACAAAGGGAATCCCCGCTACTTCCAATTCCTCTATCAGCGAAGAGTGCAGCGCCGGGTCCTCCCCCGCCCACAACATAATCAGCGACCCTTGCGGTCCAGGACCTGAAGCCATGAGTTCCTCCCGACGATCGACTAGCACCCTACTGCGACGACTGGCCGCAAGTAACACTCACGGCCGCGATCCGAAAAACCGCCCAAACAGCCTCCAAGTGTACTCCCACCCAAGCCGAAATGCGGCAGGCGAAAAAGCATCAACCCAGCCTTCGCTCCGGCGGCGCGCCCTCAACGACTTCGCGAACGATTTCTCGCGCGCGTGATTCATCTTCGGGAAGGACAAAGAGTGTGTTCTTGCCCCCGCTTTGAGAAAAGCGGAAGTGAATCTGGTTCTCCCGCAGCGAGCTGCTTAGCATGTCCACGAGCTCCGCCGATTCCGCGGACCAAATCTCCGCCGTTGCATCTTCGGGATGCCAACCCTCGGGATCCCAATCCGTTCGCGACTCTTCCGCAACGGTCTCGATAGAGGGCTGCTCTGGAGCGAATTCGCCCGGAGATGTCATTTCTTTCGCACTATCACGGCTTGACCAGGCAAAACCACGCGAAGCTGGGAGCCACGGTGCAACCGTGCGCGATGTCGTCAAGCGATCCTTTTCATACGGCAGCAGCAATGCCGCATCTTGCGCTTCCGCCTCCGTCCCAGAGCCGTATGCCTCTTTAACGGCTGCTTCCGCTCTTTCGAACATCGAAAAAGGAATCCCGATCTGAAACGCGGGATATCTCGATATACGAAAGAGATGATCTTCGCGCCGAACTGTTTTGTTAGGAATTCTTTCCTTGCCCAAAAGCTCGCAAAGTTCCGCGTGAATCCGCGGATCGTCCCCGCTCCAAAACAAGCAGAACGGATCCTCCTCTGGATCGCCTGGATCGACGGGCTCCTCGGGAACAATAGCCGCAGCAGGCAGTTCCCACACAAGATCCACGTCGCAATCCGCGCACCGCCTAAACCCTTCTCGATACTCAGCCTTGCAAACAGGACAAAACATGGGAGCTACGAAAGTCTACTACACCGCACCAAAACACCGTATATCCGGACCGTTTCCCTTTCTGCGTGTCCTCTGTGCTCTCGGTGACCTCTGTGTAAAATCCCCAATCCACCTCAGCCTCACCTCAAATTTTATTTGATCGGCACGATACGCTCTGGTACAATTCTCTCATTCAGAACTGCGCCTCGCCAACCCGCGAGGCGTTTTCGTTTTTAGGTCCATGTTTGGTGGCACAGCCAATCATGGCTGTGCTCTTTCTTTTTCCGTCAGTCCAAATCAAAAATTCAATTAAGGAGAAATCTATGCCTTCGCTAACCGCCAAGGACCGCGTATCACTCTGTCTATTCACTTTCACCGATGGCCGCCGCTGCCGCACCCCTCGCATCAGCAGCCATCCGCACTTCTGCTTCTACCACGCCCAAAAAGAATCCCAATCCCAGGCGACGGCAAAGCTCGCCAAAGACCTGGCCTATTTCTTCTCCGGCGATTACCTCTCCGCCAACGATCTAAACACCGCTCTCGGCCGTCTCATCCCCGCTGTAATCCGCGGCGAAATCAAACCCCGCGTCGCCCGCACGGCCCAACACGAATACATCAATGCCTTCGGCATCGATGCCTGGCGCGAAACCGTCAGCTCCTCCATCAACTCCAACCACGACCACCTCTACCCGCCAGACCCCAACGACCCCGATCCGGACGACAATGCTAGTGACGGCGCCGAGCCCGAAGAATCCGAACCCAATCCGCCAGCGCCATCTCAGTCAGCACGAAGCCAAACCCCAACTCAGCCGCCGCAACAGGCCACCGCGCCGCCACAGCCACCACCCTCAACCCGCACCGACACCGAAGCCGCCCTCAACATCGCGCGTTCCCTCTTTCCCAACCGCGCCAACGCAGCCCAATCCCAACCCACCGCCCCCACAACAAATCCCGCTCCAGCACAAACCGCCCAACCCAACAACGCCCCGCCAGCCGCTCCACTGCCACAGCAATCCCGGCGCCAACAGGCGCGCCAAATCGCGAACCCTACGCCGTCCACTTCGACCACACCCACCGCCTCCTAGTCGATGGCAAACCTTGGTAACTTCGCCAAACGTAGCGTCGGGCTTTAGCCCGGCACTCTGCCGCTCATACAAATCGTAAGTCCTTTATCAGCAACATTTACAAAAAACAGGGGAGGCACCTAGTCATAAAGAGTTCCTAAACCAACCGAGGTTCAGACACACTGAGCAACTGACTCGACGTGCGTCTTTTGGTCGTGCCGACACGTATACCCTGTAGAATGAGCGCGACATTTACAACTCTGACCCCGGCACCATTGAGGTCGATTCTTCTCTTCTCCGCACAGATGGCCGACGACAACAAGGCCCTCGCCCAGGGGCTCAAGCGCCGCGACCCCGATCTCCTCGATCAGCTGATCGAGCAGTATCAATACCGGCTCTTCCGCTATTTGCTCTATCTAACTTCGAGCCGCGAGCGCGCCGAAGATTTTTTCCAGGAAACGTGGATTCGCGTGCTCGAGCGCGGCCATCAATACGACGGCAAATACAAGTTCGAAGCCTGGCTCTTCCGCATTGCGCGCAACTTGGTGATTGACTGGCAGCGCCAGAAAAAAATGCAAAGCCTCGACGCGCTGACCGATCCCGAAGAAGGCGCGCCGATGGAGTTCGCCGCGCAGAACCAACCTTCGCCATTGCATCTGGTCCTGACCGCCGAAGAAAAAATCGGCGTCCATGCCTCGCTCGACCGTATTCCCACGGTCTATCGTGAAGTTCTGGTTCTCCGTTTTCAGGAGGAGCTAGGCCTTGAAGAAATCGCTGGCGTACTGGCCGCGCCGCTCTCCACCGTGAAGTCGCGCCTCTACCGCGGTCTCGAAGCCCTCCGCGGCGCCATGCAAGGAGGTGCAGTGTGAACGAAAATCTGCACACCCGCGCTGAAAGGCTAATCGCGCAGGAGCGCATCGAAGGAATCACGCAATCCGAGCGTGACTGGCTCTCCGCGCATCTGCGCGAGTGCGCAGGCTGCACCCAAGTCGCGCAGCAAACAAGGGCCGCTCTTAGCGCATTGCGCGGCTTGCCAATCGCCCTTCCTCGCGGCCTCGCCGCACGCACACAATTCCGCGTGCAGTTGCGCGCCCAGGAAATGCGCGAACGCGAACCCAAGCGCCGCCTTCTCTGGATTATGTGCGCCATGTCCTGGGCGCTCGGCATCGCCACTGCACCGTACGTCTGGCGCGCCTTTGAATGGGCCGGCGACCGTTTGGGCTTACCCCGCCTCATCTGGGAAATGGGCTTCGGCCTCTGGTGGACAGTCCCAGCCTTAGTCGCAGCCGCCATTGTGTTGTTGGAAAACGTTAGACTAGCGAACGAAAACGATCAAGCAAGGTGAGCAAAAATGTCTGCGCAAAGTTTGAGAGAGGAAAGCACATGTCCGACTATCAGCAAAAAGTAACCGGTTCCTTCAATGAGAGGATGCAGCTTATTCGGCTGCGCAGAAAGAAGGAGAATCTCCGGTTCTGGCAAGAATTTCGGATCATTCCAAACGGCGTGATTTGGACCGTCGTAGTGCTGTTCCTGATCGCGCAGAGCATCGCTTTTTCTGTGAACCGCTGGAACGCGGTTCACTATGGCAGCTTCTTTCCGTATGAATTGCAGGACAACTTCGCTCTAGCTTCCGTGGCGCTGGCAGGGATCATCACCGCTGTATCGCTCGTCATGGCGACGATCATCTTCTGGATTGCTTACGTGAATCGCGACGCGAAACGGCGCGGAATGAATTCTGCGCTGTGGACATTACTTGTCATTATCCTGCTCCCGGCCTCGACCTTCATCGGCTTCTTGATCTATTTCCTGATGCGCGAACCGCTGCCCTATCCCTGCCCGCAATGCGGAAAAACGGTTGGCGCGCGCTTCAACTTCTGCCCCAACTGCAAATGCAACTTGCACCCGTCCTGCCCCAATTGCAAACACGAAGTCGTGGAGACGGACAAGTTTTGCCCTTACTGCGCATACGAACTGGCCCAGCCGACTGGAGCCGCCATCAGGTCGGATGATATCAATCTCGAGCCGAGCTCTCGATAGGAACAGATACACTTTGCCAACTTTGTACGCTGCTGGTTAAGGGGCGTATGATTCGCGAGACATGGCAAAAATCGATCCCGCTAAGGAAAGAGAACGACTCGCAGCTCTCTACGCTGGGATGGAAGACACTGAGCTTGCCGAGATAGTCGCGGATGCATCCACGTTGACCGAAATAGCGCGCCAAGTTCTGAGTCCCGAAATAGCCAGGCGTGGCATGCAGCCGCTTCCGGAGATCGTGGCACACGAAGCAATAGCTCCTCGGGAACCCATTCCTCCAGAGCCTGCGATGATCCGGCGCTTCAGAGATCTCCCGGAAGCTTCCATCGCGAAAAGCATTCTGGATTCCGCTGGGATTGAGAATTACCTCGCTGATGATAATTTAGTTCGGTTGGATTGGTTTTACTCGAATTTGATCGGCGGTATTAAGCTCTTCGTCCGCGAAGAAGATGCGCCGGAAGCGAAGAATTTACTGGACCAGGGTGTCCCAGAAAAATTTGACGTCGATACGCCGGGAAAATATGAGCAGCCACGCTGCCCAAAGTGCCAATCTTTTGACGTTTCATTCGACGGATTGGATAAGCCAGCCACGTACGCCGCCCTATTCGTGAGTCTGCCCATCCCGTTTACGAACAAAGACTGGAAGTGCCGTTCATGCGGCCACAGCTGGAAAGACGAAATCTCGCCTCACCCCGCGGAATAATACAGTTAGAGTTAGTGAGCTCCACTCGATCTTGGTTGGGAAGTGCTTCAAAAGAAGTCAAACAGCATTCGGAGTCCCAAGGGCTGCACCAGGACCCAGTTAAAATCGTTCAACTGCGAGCGCAACCGCGTTGCCGCCGCCGAGGCAGAGCGCAGCGATGCCGCGTTTCAGGTTGCGGCGCTGCAATTCATAAAGAAGCGTGACCAGAATGCGCGCGCCGCTCGCTCCAATCGGATGGCCCAACGCCACAGCGCCGCCATTCACATTTACTTTCTCGGGATTGAGCCGCAGCTGCCGCGTCACGGCTATCGCTGCAACAGCGAAGGCTTCGTTCAGCTCGATGAGGTCGACGTCCTTGTCGCGGTCCCAGCCGGTTTTGGTAAGCAGCTTTTCCACTGCGTCCACCGGCGCCATCATCACCCACTTTGGCTCCACGCCGCTGACGGCCTGCGCAACAATTCGCGCGATCGGCTGCTTACCGAGCCGCGAAGCGTTCCGCTCGCTGGTGACAATCAACGCGGCCGCTCCATCGTTCGTGCCAGGAGCGTTTCCCGCAGTCACCGTGCCATCTTTCTTGAACGCCGGCTTCAACTTCGCCAGCGCCTCCATGGAAGTGTCTTCGCGCGGCGATTCATCGTACTTAATGACAATTGGGTCGCCTTTTTTTTGCGGGACTTCGATCGGCAGAATTTGTCCTTCAAAAAAGCAAGACTTTCGCGCCCGGATCGCTTTCTGATGGCTCTCGACCGAAAACCGATCCTGCTCTTCCCGCGTGATGCCGTATTTTTCGGCGACCAACTCGCCGGTCATGCCCATGTGAAAATCTTCGTACGCGTCCCACAACCCATCGTGGATCATCGAGTCCACGAGCTTGCCATCGCCGATGCGGTAGCCCGTACGCGCCTGCGGCAGCAAATACGGGCAGTTCGACATGGACTCCATTCCGCCTGCTACGACCATTTCCGATTCGCCAAGCTGGACGGCTTGCGCGGCCAGCGCCACCGCCTTCAAACCGGAGCCGCATACTTTATTAATGGTCATGGCCGCAACGCGAGGGGCACAACCCCCTTTGAGCGCTGCCTGCCGCGCAGGATTCTGCCCGAGTCCCGCTTGCACCACGTTGCCCAGAATCGCCTCATCTATTTCGTTAGAGTCGATCCCCGCGCGGCGAACGGCTTCGGCGACGATTTTGCCGCCTAGGTCCACCGCCGAAAATCCGGCCAGTCCGCCTTGAAATTTTCCGATAGGCGTGCGAACAGCAGAAAGAATGACGGCAGCATCCATGTGCGTGGTAATCCTCCGGAGGAGCAACGCACACCATTATACAGCCTTGCGGCCGAAGCAGTCGCGGGGCGAAGAGGTGAAGAAAAATAGGGAACGCGGACAAGATGTCCGCATTCCCCATGGCCAATCTTAGTTAGCTGCTGCTGCCGAATCCGGCATGCCCTCATCGGCGCTCGGGCCATACAGCCCTGGAACGGGCACGCCAACCAACCGGTAATAAACCGTGAGCTGCGCGCGGTGATGAATCATGTGATTCATGCACATGCCCCGAATACAGGCAATTTTCGGCAAGGTAAAGATCTCCTTGCCACCAGCCAGCAACTTCCAGCCCTTCACCATATCTGCGTCGCTGACGCCGGCGAGCGCGGCCCGTGCTTCCGCACTCTCTTTGTCAAACGCGGCAAGAAGCTCTTTCCGGTTCGTGATCTTCGGCGGCTCGTAGCCTGGCCCGTCGACCGGCGCGTAATCCAGCTCGTCCGTATTGATGGTCATCGTTATCCATCCGGGGACCGTGCCTATGTGCGAAGCAAGCCAGCCCACGGTGCCGGATTTGTCGTGTGGCTTCCAACCCCACTTGTCCTCGGGCACGCGCTCAAGTACCTTGCGCGTACTCTGCATCTCCTGGTCAAATTCAGGCAGCATCGATTGTCCAATAGTCATGTCGGCCTCCACTGAAAAGTCTCCACTCAGCGCCCAAAATCATAGGCGAACGAAAAGCGAAATGTCAAGCGTTATTTTTCTCGCTCATCGTCATCGGAATCCTCCGCGCGATGTCCCCTCGGCGGGAGGAATTCGCGCGGATTGCCGTTGACAAGCGTTTCCGCCGGAACAGAATATCCTTATGCCTCACCAACTCAACACATCGTATTTGCAGGACTCCATCGGGCTCTTTCGCTATTACAAAAAATTGGCTGAGCGCGCTATGGCGCAATGCCCCGACGAAGCCCTCTTCATCACATTAGACTCCGAATCCAATTCCATCGCCATCATCGTGAAACACATGTCCGGCAATATGCGCTCGCGCTGGCTAGATTTTCTGACCACCGACGGCGAGAAGCCGGACCGCAACCGCGACACCGAATTTGAAACCCCGCCGCAGACTCGCGCTCAACTCTTGGAGATGTGGGAACGCGGTTGGAAATATGTGTTCGATGCACTCGAGCCACTGACGGAAGCCGACCTCACGCGAACCGTGACGATTCGCACGGAACCTCATTCCGTCATGCAAGCCACCAATCGCCAGGTCGCTCACTACGCGCATCACGTCGGCCAGATTTTGTTTCTCGCCAAGCATCTAACTTTCACCAAGACTGGAAAGTGGGAATCTCTAAGCGTGCCGCGCGGCAAATCAGCAGAGATAAACGCCAAAGTGGCCGCGGGCAAACTGTCCGCGCAAGAAACACTCTTCTCATCGAAAAAAGCCTGACAACTGGCTTCGCTTCCCCTTCGCCCTGATTTCCGTTAACCTTCTAAGGTGATGGCTACACTTTTCGATCTTGAGCCGCCAGCTCAAGTCGGTGTTCAACTAAACGAGGCGCAGCGGCGCGCCATCACGCATGGCGAAGGGCCGCTGCTGGTCATTGCGGGAGCAGGGACTGGGAAGACTCGCGTTATCACTGAGCGCATCCGCCATCTACTCCAATCTGACAATTCCCTTTCTGGCGAAAACATTCTCGGCCTCACTTTCACTAACAAGGCAGCCGGCGAGATGAAGGCTCGCGTCGTGCGAGCTACCGGCGAGCGAGGGAAAAAAGTCACGCTCGCGACATTTCACGCTTTCTGCGAGAGTCTTCTGAAGGAAGCCGCGCCCGAACGTTTGATGCTCGACAAGGTCGACCACTGGATTCTTCTGCGGCGAAATTTGGAGCGCCTCAAACTAGAAAAGTATCGGCGGCTTGCCGACCCCGGACAGTTTCTAAACGATTTCGTGGATTTTTTCTCGCGCTGCCAGGACGAACTTGTCTCCTGCGACGACTATCTCCGCTACGCGGAAGGACTCGCGGCACAGCTAGAAACCGACCGTGGCGGGTTCGAGGAGGACACTTTCAAGGAGCGCGCCGAGGAAGTCGCCCTGCAACGAGAAATCGCTCGCGCGTACCGCGCCAGCGACGAATTGATGCGTGAAAAGAAGCGCGTTTCCTTTGGCTCGCTCATCACCGGCGCCGTCGAGCTTCTCGAAACCGACGCTAGGCTCCGCCGCGCGCTTCAGGAAAAATATCGCTACATCCTCGTCGATGAATTTCAAGACACTAACATCGCTCAGCTTCGGCTCCTCGAACTGCTGGCCGGCGATAAAAAGAATATCATCGCCGTGGGCGACAACGACCAAGCCATCTACCGCTTCCGCGGCGCCTCTTTCGGCAGCTTCAAACTTTTTCTCGAGCGCTTTGCCGGCTGGCGCGAGGGGCAGGACTCCACAAAATTCCGCGTTTCGCTGGTCGAAAACTACCGCTCCACGCCGAATATCCTGCGCGTAGCCACGCAAGTCATCGCGCAAAACACCGTAAGCGCCGACTTCCCCAAAAAAGTGCTCAGCGCCAACAAAGAAGAAAGCGAGAAAATCCGCATCGTCGAACTGGAAAACGAACACGACGAAGCCCGCTGGATCGTCAGCGAACTCCTGCGGATGCGCGCAGCCGGCCGCAAATGGCGCGAGTTCGCCATCCTGTACCGCCAGCATGCGCACCGCCATGAACTCGTCGAAGAACTCTGCCGCCACAAAATCCCTTTCGTGATTAGCAGGCTCTCGATTCTTGATCATCCGCTGGTCAAAGACGTCCTCGCCTATTTGCACCTGATCGACAGTCCTGCCGATGACATTGCCTGCGCCCGGGTTCTCGCGGCGCCGGCGTGGTCGCTGGAGCCCGGCGATCTAGTCCGCCTCGCCGAGCGGGCTAGAAAAGAGAGAAAAGCTCTTTACGAAATGCTGCAGGTACCGCAAGGCCAGCTGCCGTTCGATGCCTCGCACGCCGCCCTGAGCAAGCTCATCGAGTTCGTCTCCGAGCAGCGCAAAACGCTGCATCGCGGCAGTGCTCGCGGAATCCTCGCGGATCTCTTGGAATGGCTGGAAGTGGCGCAACGCGCCAGCCCGCAAGACCGCAAGTACGTGAAACGCCTTTCGGAATTCGCGAAGGAGTGGGAGCCTAAAAGCGAAACGCAAAGCCTCGCGGAATTTGTCGAGTATCTCGACTACTACGGACAAGCCGGCGGCACGATCAGTCTCGAAGACGACGTCCCTGGAGATGCCGTCCAATTAATGACCGTTCATGGCGCCAAAGGCCTCGAGTTTCCGCAAGTCTTCCTGCTCCGCGTCAACAACAAGAAATTCCCGGCCGCGGAACGCTCGCGCGTGTTCGAATTCCCCGCCGCGCTGATGAAAGAAGGCGAACCCGCCGAGCAGTTTCACATTCAGGAAGAGCGCCGCCTCTTCTACGTCGCTCTGACACGCGCCGAAAACCGCCTCACGCTCACCTCACTCACCGAAAAAAAAGGAAAGATTCCTGTGTTCATCGAGGATTTGCTGATGGATCCCGCGATCAAGCGCCGCGATATCTACCAGATGAAACCAAAACTGCCCGAAACTGCATCCATCACAAAAAAACAATCCCCGTACGCTGGCGACCCGCTACTCTTTCCTCTCTCCGAACCTGCAAAAATCTTCTCTCGCATTGCCGACTGGGCTCTCGAGTTCCATCCTCTGACTCCGGAACCGCTCGCTTTGAGCCCTTCCGCGGTCAGCGGCTACCGCACCTGCCCGCAACAATATCTCTTTAGCCGCTCGTGGCGCCTGCGGGAAGGCCCTAAGGCGGTGCTCAGCTTTGGCAGCGTCATGCACACCACCATCAAACGCTTCGTCGACCAGCTTCGCAAAGGCGTAAAGATTCCGTTCGAAGATGTGGCCCGAGTGTTCGACACCGAGTGGACTTCCGCAGGATTTGAGGATGACTATCAGGAGCAAGGATATAAACAAGAAGGCCTCGAACAGCTGCGCGTTTTTTACACGTCGATACTTGCGACCCCTTCGCTGGTGCTCGAACTGGAAAAAAGCTTTGAGCTTCCTCTGGCGAACAACGTCACAATCACTGGACGAATGGACCAGGTGAACTCGCTGGGCGGCAAAGACGTCGAAATCATTGACTACAAAACCGGCAAGCCCAAAAAGGACGCCGACGCCAAAAGAGACTTGCAGCTCAGCCTGTATGCCCTCGCCGCAAAAGAAATCTTCGAATGGAATCCCGTCCGCCTGGTCTTCCACTACCTCCAAAACAACCAGATCCAGGTCACCACCCGCGACGCCAAGCAGCTCGAGGAAGCACAAGCGATCGTACTCGAAGCCGCCGACGACATCCGCGCCGGTCAATTCCCGCCAAATCCCGGCTTTGTCTGCCGAAGTTGTGCCTACAAACCGATTTGCCCCGCCTACGAAGAGACGCTAAGCGGCTAAGCGCGCTCCGCACGGTCCCAATCGAAGTAAAGTATTGCTTCGCCTGAATGCCCAGTGGGTCAGTCTCCGATAATGCTCAATCGGGAGTTATTTCAGAGCTTTTCACTCTATGCATTGTCATTTGGTCTTCTCGACAAAGTCCTGGCCTCGTTCGAATCTGGCGGCTGATCCACACTTCTCACGTTTTCCGACAAGCCTACATCTACGCTCAAATCGGGTTTCGCCAGAGCCTGCCTTCTTGTTCTGAAAGAACGCAAGCGGGCAATAGGTTTGTGTCGTCCTCTTGGAGGCAACTCGAAGGTTAGTCGTTGGCCAATCCCAGGAACCGGGTGACCCGGCGGTGTTATTAGCCAACCTGATACACAGTAGTACTCGCGCTCTATTGGCCGTTGCAGGGGCGGTGGGGAGAATGATGGCACCCTAGAGTTTTCTAATCCGTTTTGCAGCTGGAGGTGCATAGTGAAGTCCTTTAATATGTTGAAGATGCCGATGATCCTACTGGGACTTGGAGGAGTGCTGCTGCTCTCTCCCACCTGCAAAGCGCAGGAAGTTAGCCCGGCGATTTTCACAAATACCGGCGTCGAAGATGTTTACCCAGTGGCGAAGCCAAAGCCGGCAGCAACGCACTCGCGGAAGCAGCAAACCAATTCAGCCGCGACCACGCAACTTGCTGAAAAGCGCAATTCGTCTAAGCCTCCGCAGCCCCGCGTGCAGGCGGTGGCAGAAAAGCGCAAGCAGACTCCGAAGCCGTAAGCAGGCAGATGTGGCAGGGGTGAACGCAACTCCGCGCGATAGTCAAGCCGAAGACGTCGCTGCTCGCTAGCGCCAGTCGAAGTGCGCCGCAGGGCTGTGGAGTTTGGCGGCGAATTGTTGTGACATCAGGTGATTGCAATCCTCAATCTTCCCCGTACGGGTGACTGGTTCGCCGCATTTCGTTCGTCAGCGCCTGATTAACGCTCATTCACGCGACTCCCCAGGAACTTGTTGATAAGTCCTTTCAAATCAAGGAATCGCCCCAGACAAGTTCCTGGCACTAGCAAAGCGTCAAAGACGCAGTCCGAGTTTACCAGGAGTTTGAGGAATTCACGTAAATCCGCATGAGTGGCCATGCAAGAAATTTAGCTTTAATCGTTCTAATGTCATGCAGGTCACCTGTTCGTCTCCTCGGTTGATACTTCGTCTAGCATAGGCAAAGATGCAAATCCGATGGAAGCTTTTGGCCGCGCTGGTCCTGATGGTGGTGCCGCTGAGCGCACAAACGTCCGAGCCCAGGTATCTGTCCGACTGGGACCACATGTGCAAAGCCACATTGGGGGACGGCACGAAATATGAAGTCTGGGACCGCTTGCTCGTGACCGAACGGCAGGGGAAGCCCATCTATTTGCCAGTGCGGGGCCTTTACAGGCCGCGATCAGGAGAGTTTCTTTGGCGCGCCAGCGTGGGATTTGTGGATAAGGAGCATGCCATCGCGATGATGGAGAAACCCCAAAAGGGCGGAGCATGCCCTGAAGACCCGCAATATCACATCCTGCTTTTACAAGATGGGGAATGGATAGATTTTTGGTCTAGGAATGGAGGCGTCGAAGTGTTTCACTCCAGTCTGAAATTCCGCGCTCGAAAAGACGCTTGGTCGTACGTTGCGGAGCATTGGCAGGACGGGGAATTTGGTATTTTTGGCGGCGCGTCAACGAAGTTTGTTGAGGAGATAAACCTCGGCCAGCAGCTTGGAGCTGATTTCATTCGGCCAAAAAGATTGGAATTCTCTGCGCAGGGTTACTTCTACAACTCCCTCGGCAGCGTAAAGAAAGTGGCCCAGAATTGGGAATTGGAGATTAAGGGCGCGGACGAGCCCAATCGCGCGACGGTATTGCTCGACAAAAACTTCAAACTCCTTGCAGTAACGAAAAACTCCGCCACGCATTAACAGACGGGACATGCGAATTCCAATAAACCGAAATAGACTCAATGCCTGACAGCCTGTTACTGGAAAAGTTCGTACCAGCCTCATGCACGTCGCAGTCGCCATCTCCCAGGCATATTTTCGCGAATAAGATCGCGAACCCGTGCGATGTCAGCCGAAGAAGCAAAACACCTCTTGGGAATATATGTCCCGTGATATGACGTTTGCGACAAGACGAAGACGCTTGGCGTCTCGACAGCTCTCTCGAACAATGACCATTTGCAGTCGCTGGTTGCGTCGTCGAATTGAATCGTGATTCCGGACCGACCGATAGTGTAGCGTTTTGTTTTTGTTATCGTAGGAGACTTCCTGAACATAGCCCGCAGTCTGAGGTACGGGAAAAGGAGAAGTCCCAAAAGAATGAAGAGGACAAGTAGAGCGATGATTGCCAGGATGGACTTGCCTCCTTGGAAGGACAGGATAGTCGCTCGCGAGTTCTCGTACAGATCGTAGAAAATCAAGCAGAGGACGATCGAGGTGACCCATCTTGCAAGATTGAAGCGATCCCATCGAAATGGTGTGTAAACGTCATTTGGCCTGAGATCGACATCGACTACAACGGCGCGATTGTCTTCCATAGGTTTCTGAATATTAGTCTAGCCCGTACGCCCGACTGGCCGCGAGTGGGCTTATGCTAAATGCACAACAGGCTAAGTCCTGGTATGCGCGGTAATCGGAAACTGACTACCGAATACACATCACGAGGTGACTACATGAACCGCAAGATCTTCTACCTAGTGCTTTGTGTTCTGGGTTTCGCCATTCCCTATTCTCAATTCATTCCCTGGGTCATCGAGCACGGTCTAGACATGCGCCTCTTCGTCCGCCAACTCTTCGCAAACCGCATCGGCGGATTCTTCGGCCTGGACGTTCTTATTTCCGCGATCACTTTGATCGGTTTTATTCGCGCAGAGGGCGCGCGCCTCAAGATGAGCAGGCTGTGGCTTCCCGTCGTCTCGGTTTTGTTCGTAGGAGTCTCTCTCGGCCTTCCTTTATTTCTCTACCTTCGCGAACGCGAACTCCAGAGACGCGCTGCGGCAACTTTCTAAACGGTCCTCCAACGACCATGCATAGTTCGTACCCGGGAAGAGCGGTCGCAAGTATCCGCGATCCTCTCTCCCAATAAAAAAAGGGCGCTACCCAGCGGGCAGCGCCCTAACCAACCGAATCTTCAGCAAAAAAACTTACTTCCCCTTTTTCGGGCCCTTGGCTTCGTCCTTCTTTCCCTTTTTCTTCATCGCGATGCTCCTTTCACCCGCGGCCCCCATGTGCCGCAGTCAATCGCACTTCTCGGGTCATGACGGGCGCCGCCTGCCATGCCATCTCGCTATGTATGCGAGTGCCCCGCGCCGCTGTCAAGAAAATTCCGCCCCACAGCCAAAGATTTATCTTTTATTGGGAGACGCCGCCGGTGTAGTACTTGTCGCGGGTAAGGACCGTCAGCCCTTCGCGCTTCACCCGGACTTCCACGGTGTGGTAATCGTTCGCACTTTTTACGCCTCGCGGCACGTACGCCAAGGTGTACTCGTTGCGCGCCTCCTCGGTTACCCTCGAGTACAGATCCTGCAGCGATTCCTTCTTGGCCGCGTAATACACATCACCGCCGGTGGCATGCGCGTATTCGGAGAGCCGCTCGAACCTGCGGTCGTAAAACGCGCTTCCCACACCCACCGCGAACACGGAGATGCTGTGCGCCAGCACCTCCTTCACCGTGTTGTCGTACGTATTGGTGTTGTACTTCTTTCCGCCGTTGACCCCATCGCTGACAATAAAAATGATCTTCCGCCGGTTTCTCGGCCGGTCCTTCAAGAGCTCCGCAGCTCCGTACACGGCATCATCCAGCGCTTTCGTGGGCGCCGCAAGAATCTCTCGCGTGGAACCGGCAACCGAGGGCGATCCGTCGGGAGCGTGGCCATTGATGCTTGGCCCGTTGAACGGCCCGCCGGGAGACATCACATTGGTCTGGCTGTCCAGCTTGGTCCGCCTCAGCTCGACAAGGAGCTGGTCCTGGTTGCTGGTGAATCCTTTGCCAGGGTGAAAAAACTGGTCAAATTTGCAAACGAACGCCTCATCCAGATCGCTCATTCCACCCACGATAGCGTCAAGGCTGTCTTGCACTTCCTTGGCATCCCCCTTTTTCAAATCGTTGTCGATCAGAATGACCATCGAAAGAGGGAAAGCCTCCGTCGTGAACACCTCAATTCTCTGTTCCACGTTGTCGTCGAAAACGCGAAATTCGTCCTTGCCGAGATCGGGTACCAGCCGCTTGGAGCGGTCCTTCACGGTTACCGGCAGCACCACCAAGTTAGCGTTCACCGTAATCTTTGCCCGCGCATCGCTCAGCCGAGGCAAGTCCGGCGGCGCCGGGGAAGGTTCCTGGGCCGCTGGAGCAGCTTGCTGGCGTGGCCGCGCCGCGAACCCAAGCCACAAAGCTGGGGCTGCGAAGAATAGAGCACACGTGGCACCCGCGATTTTTCGTAGACTTTTCATATCCCTCAGGCCAAACTTCCTCTCAGAGTCAGTGCTGGCACCGCCGCCGGCTCTCCCGGCGACGCATCCATCGCACCTCTTGCTAGCATCTTAACGTGGCGAAGAACCCCAGCGGACCGTTTCCGGCCGGGCATCTCTCGTCAAGGAAAGTATACATGCCTTCTCTTAAGAAACTCGCGGCACTGTGCGTGACGCCCCTTCTTGCCGCCGCCATCGCCCTGCCTGCGCTGTCGCAGGAGCCGGAAGTTCAAGGCCCCACGATCAAGGCCAATGTAAACCTGGTCAATCTCTTCGTCACCGTGCGCGACAAGAACAAGCGCATCGTCACCGACCTCAAGCAAGAAGATTTTAAGGTCACCGAAGATAATCAAGAACAGAAAATCGCGTTCTTCTCTAAAGAAGTGACGCTGCCCATCACTCTGGGGTTGCTCATGGACACGTCCGGCAGCGAGCAATATATGCTCGGCGCCATTCAGGACGGCGCCAGCAGCTTCTTGAACCGCGTTATGCGCAAGGGCGACGAAGCCATGATCATGTCCTTCGACTTGGACGTCGATCTCCTCGCCGATTTCACCGACAACCGCTCCGAGCTCAATCGCGCCATTCGCAAAGCACAAATCAACACAGGTGGTGGAGGTGGACCCATCACGCCTGGAACGATCCCGCAATCAGGATCGAAAGGCACCAATTTCTATGACGCCCTCTACCTCGCCTGCAACGAGAAACTCTCGACCGAAGCCGGCCGCAAAGCCGTCGTCGTCCTGACCGACGCCGAAGACAATGGCAGCAAGGTCCGCGTCGAAGAAGCCATCGAAGCCGCCCAGCGCACCGATACGGTCGTTCACATCCTTCTCGTCTACGACCCGCACTACGGCGCCAACGCCAGCATCGCCAAGAAAATCACCGACGAAACCGGCGGCCGCATGATCGTCGTGAACAACGAAAAGCATCTCCAGGAAGCCTTCGACCAAATCTCCGAAGAGCTCCGCAGCCAGTACACTCTCGGCTACTACCCGACAAACTCCGCCCGCGACGGCAAATTCCGCAAAATCAAAATTGACGTCACCGGCAAAGACTTGAAAGTCCTGGCCCGCAAAGGCTACTACGCTCCCAAAAACTGAGCTGTCAAAAAGGGGAAGCAGTCGTTAGAACTCCCACTGTCGCATCTCTATTCTTGTGTACAGACCTGGTACATCCCTAACAGAATAGGCCGGCGGTATTCCTGACACTCTTCTTCGATGCCAGCGCGTTTCCCCGACATTTCGAGTTAAGTTTGCGCAGACCGTCTTATTTGCACATGGGCAACTGGTGACGTTGCCATGGTAACTTTGGGCTCCTATGACGGACGGGCGCATCGATATTGTGAAACGGCTCCGCGTCCCATCGCGGGGGGTTGAGGAGTATCGACGTCCCAATAAAGGATTGCGACCCCCACTACTGCGAAGGATGACGCCCACACTGCGCCTCGCGATGTTGGTCGCCGCAGCTCTTTGCGGCAGCCGCCTTCCGGCGCAAACGAGCGCAAGCCCACCGCCCGCGAATACCCCGGCCCCAGCAAACTCCTGGGACTTCAACGTGAGCATAAGTGGGTATTTGGTGCCCCGCGGGCAATCGTATTTTTCGCCAACATTCACCGGAGATCACGACACACTCCACGTGGAAGCGCGGTACAACTACGAGGCCCAGCAGACGGGGTCGCTGTGGGTCGGTTACGACTTGAGCGTGGGGAAAAGGTTGGTATTGGAGGCCACCCCCATGATCGGCGGAGTGTTTGGAAATGTGAATGGAGTGGCGCCGGGGCTGGAATTTACGGCCACGTACAAGAAGCTACAGCTGTATAGCGCGAACGAATATGTTTTCGACACGGACACAAAAGCCGGCAATTTTTTCTACACGTGGACGCAGCTGACATACTCGCCGAAGGCGTGGTTTGCGTTTGGGTACGTTACGCAACGCACGCGAGCCTACCAGACGCCGTTAGATATCCAGCGCGGCCTATTGGTGCAGTTCACACATAAGAAGGTGACCTTCGCAACGCAGATCTTCAATGTCGGCCAGGCTAATCCAACGGTGGTGCTCTCACTGGGATACAGCTTTTAGCGCGAATCTAAGGAAAACGACGAACAGCTGTTGCTGTGTGACGTTGAAAATCAACTTCCTGCTTCATGTGTTACTCAAGCGTGGAGCTCAATTTGCGGATTTGGTTCGATCCGCTTTGAAGTTACTTGCGCGAGTTGGTGGGTCAGAGTACGATTTTGCCCAGTGTTGATGGAGGGTGAACTATGGTCTCCTCTAAACGGCTTCTTCTCCCTCTAGCCATGGCCTGTGCGACCCTGTTGTGCCCTTTCCTTGTGGCAGCCCAGGATGCCGATTCCCAACCGTCAAACAAGAGCAGCAGCACGAGCCTGGTGGTTTGCAGATTTGCGCTGCATTATAACGGTTCGTTCAAAAGAGTCTCGCCAGATGAAATAGGGCAACGGCTAACGCAAAAAGGACTCCTTCCCCTCGTCGAACAACCGTACGATCAAGCCAAATTAGACTTAATCAAAAGCGAAATCAAAAAGATATACAAAGAAAAAGGGATTGCGGTTAGTGCAGAAAGTGTTCTGAACGCAACAAGTACTCCGCGATACGTGGAAGTATTCATCGAAGTTTACAAGCTATGAGAGATTCCTGGGAGTTCTGCTAGTCGAATCTGCCTCGTTTTTAGGGCACCGGCTAAAATCAGATCAATGGGCATCTGACGCATTAGCAATCCACTTCCGGTTAACGCGTAACCGAACCGATACACCACCGAATTCTCCCAATGCATTGACCGAATTTCCGCTACCGTTTAACATCCCTCTTGCAACCCACATCATGATTAACGAAACGGTCGCCCACTATAGGATTATCCGAAAACTCGGCTCCGGCGGCATGGGTATCGTCTATGAAGCCGAAGACACCAAGCTGGGCCGCCGCGTTGCACTCAAATTCATTCCGGAAGCAAACGAGCAGGACAGCCAGACGCTCGAACGCTTTCTTCGCGAGGCTCGCTCTGCTTCCGCTCTGAACCATTCCGGAATTTGCACCATCCACGCCATCGAGGAGCACGGCGGGCGCACCTTCATCGCTATGGAGCTTCTCGTAGGTGAATCTCTGGATAAGCTTCTCGCCGCCGGGCCATTGCCCATCACACGCACTGTAGAATTCGGCATCCAACTCGCCGACGCCCTCGACGCCGCCCACAAAAAAGGCATCGTCCACCGCGACATCAAGCCCGCAAACATCTTTGTCTCCGAAGCCGGCGGCATCAAAATCCTCGATTTCGGCCTTGCCAAGCTCCTTCCCCGCCATTCGGACGGTCTCGCCGGCCATACTCTCGACGCGCGCGCCGACACTCTGCTCACCAGTCCCGGCATGGCCGTTGGCACGATTCAGTACATGTCCCCGGAGCAGTCCCGCGGCGAAGAAATTGACGCCCGCAGCGATCTCTTTTCCCTAGGCGCCGTCCTCTACCAGATCTTGACCGGCAAACAAGCCTTCCCCGGTTCCACCAGCGCCGTCGTTTTCGATAACATCCTGCACAATACCCCTGCAGCACCGGTGACCATCAATCCTGATGTTCCACCCGAACTTGAGCGCATCCTCAACAAAGCCCTCGAAAAAGACCGCGACATGCGCTACCAGGTCGCCGCCGAACTGCGCGCTGACCTCAAACGCCTCCAGCGCGAAATCGATTCCGGCAGCCGCCCTGCAAGTACACAAAGATCCGCAGCCCGGGTCTCGACCGTTTCCGAGCCGCCGTCCTCTCAACCTAAAGTGACGCCTTCTGGCAGCTCCGCCATCGTGGACGCCGCCAGAAAGCACAAGCTCGGCACTGGCCTCACGATTCTTGGCATTCTTGTCGTAGTTGCTGCCGCTGCCTTCGGTATCTACTCCATCGTTCTCCGCTCGCGTCACGTACCTTTCGACACCTTCTCCATCGAAAATTTAACCAACAACGGCCACATTGCTCTCGCCGCCATCTCCCCCGACGGCAAATATCTCCTTCACGTCCGCGACGAAAATGGCTTGCAGTCTCTGTGGCTCCGCCACATCGCCTCGGCCAGCAATACGCAGCTCGTTCCGCCCGCGGCCACTCGTTATGCGGGGCTCACGTTCTCTCCCGACGCCAACTATATCTATTGCGTCCGCCGCGATGAGGCTGAGCACACCCTCGCCTCTCTCTACTCTGCCCCCATGCTTGGTGGCACCCCTCGTCTGCTCATCAAGGATGTCGACAGCCCCATCACTTTTTCTCCCGACGGCCAGCGCTTTGCCTTTTTGCGCGAAGACCACGATTCTCCTACTTACGAATTGATCGTCGCCAAGAGCGATGGTTCCCCCGATCGCACGCTTTTCAAAGACGTTACTCTGGAGGGCCCAGGCAATTACAGCCCCGCATGGTCCCCGGATGGCAAGACCATCGTCATCACCGAATCCCAGTTGGCTAAGGGCATCACCGCCGCTGTCCTCGCCGTTGACGTGGCGTCCGCTAAACTGCAGATCATTTCCCTCGCCACCAATAGAATTTTTATCTCTCCTGTCTGGATGCCGGACGGCTCTGGCCTTCTCGTCTCCGAGTTCGGTAACGTCGGCGCTTTGAATGCTCAGCTGGGCATCGTCAGCTATCCCAGAGGTGACTACCGCAGTCTCACCACGGATACGAACGCTTATTTTTTCCCGAGCGTTGCCGCCGACGGCCGCACCATCGCTGCCAACCAGTCTCAGTCCCGGTACCAGATTGAAGTTGCCAGCGTTGCCCAACCTGATGATGTCCACGCTGTCCCACTTTCCTCCAGCACCGAGGTTTGGAATTGGGATTGGACCACGGACGGCCGGATCGTCTTCATACAAGTCCCGGACATCCGCATCGTCAAACCCGAGGGCGGCGAAACCCTCGTCTATTCAGATGCAGATCACATATCCGATCAACTAACGTCCTGTGGCCCGCAACCCTACATCGTGTTTCGTTCCGCGGGCCGCTCCGGCAAAGTCTCCTTCAATCTTTGGAGAATGAACACCTCGGGGGCGGACTTCAAGCAACTCACCTTTGGCGCCGTGGAATCCGATCCGCTATGCTCGGCGGACGGCAAATGGGTCTATTATGTTGATTTTGGCCAAGGCAAGCCCCTCAAGCGTGTCTCCATTGATGGTGGTACGCCCGAGACAGTCTTGAGCGCCGCAAACGGTGCTGCGGACATCTCCCCGGATGGCAAGACCATCGCTGGCCTGGAAGTTCGCGAACTGGATCACAAACTCGTCCTGGACCTCTATTCCATCGACGACAAGAAAGTCGCTTACCATAACATTGATCCACGCGCTTCCTCGCCCTTAAAGTTTGCGCCGGACGGCAAGTCCGTTGTCTATACCGTCCACGAAAAAGGTATTGGCAACCTCTGGATGCAGCCTCTCGATGGCTCCGCTCCCCATCAGCTCACCCATTTCACTTCCGAACGCATCGACAAGTTCCGTTTTTCCAAGGACGGCGCAAAAATCGCGATCGAGCGCGGCCACAACGAATCCGACGCCGTCATCCTCCGCGATACCATCCGCTGACGGCGCGCAGCCGAAATCGCCGCCGCCGCGCACCCGAACGCCCCAAAAAAATTTGTCATGGAAAATATCGGAAGTTAAAACAATCAGGGAGAAGCCGGGCCCGAAGGACTCGGTTGACTATTATTATTTTCCCGGTTGGCCCGTGCAAAATACCCGCGTCGAGCGCGCACTTGATATCCCTTGTGGTCGGGCACTTCGATGCGAATCCTGTGGTAACGCCCATCGAGAACGTAGTTCGTAGGTATATACGCAATCGAATACTGATTTCGCAATTCGTCGCCGATATCCTGGAAAGACTGATCCAAATCATCCACGTGATACGGAAAGAATGCGCGTCCCCCGGTTTCGTCCGCCAAGTCCTGCAGAATCTTGTCGCCTTCCGTCAGGTGCGTCTTCCGGTTGGCCAGTTTGTCGGGATCCGTCTGCGAAAGCTGAATCCACTGCGTGCTGGTGCTGATCGTATAAATCACCACGCTGGTCCGCTGCGCCATCTCGATGGCCTCGCCCCTGGTATGTGTCGAAAGATTGTCGTCGCCGTCGCTGATCAAAATCATCACGCGCCGCACGACGTCCGGCTGATCCCCCGGCGGACGCGGCGGATGGCTCAATTCGTTCTGGCAGGCCTGGTAAATTGCATCGTAGATCGCGGTCCCACCGCCTGCCCGCGTCTGCATAATTTGATCGCGCAGCAGCCCCGCGTCGCTCGTGAACGCCTGCACCACCTGCGGCTCATCATCAAACGTCATCACAAACGCTTCGTCTCTTCCCCGCCGCAGTACGCTGAAAAGAAAATTGATCGAGGCATCCTGCTCGAATTTGATTCGGTCGCGGATGCTGTTCGAGGTATCCACAAGCATTCCGATACGCAGAGGCAAATCAGACTGTTTGCTGAAGTAACGAATGTCCTGCGGAAACTTTTCGTCAAAAATCTGGAAGTCTTCTTTTTGCAGATCGGGCACCAGCTTGTTGCGCCGGTTAAGCACGGTGAACAAAACGTCCACCAAATTTACGACTTGGATGATCTTTTGCGGAGTTTGGGGGGGCGCAGCCCTCTCCCCCTGTTGGCCTTGCTGTGGCGCCGCCGGCGGGGTCGCCTGAGGAGCCGGCGAGGATTGCGCCGAAGTCGCAGGCTTCGCCGGTGCCTGCTGTGCGCGGTCGCTGACCGCCGCCGTCAGCAATACCGCTACGAGAAGAAGAGAAATCAGTGCCTTGGACATGTCAGTAGATTATAGGTAGCTAGCGAGCGCAGCGTCAATTCTCTCCGGATCCTCTCCGGCAGCCTCCGAAAGCTTTTTGACGAACTCGCGCAATTCCCGCGGCAGCGGCGCCCGCACTTCGATCCATGCCCCGGTTCGCGGCTGCGAGAATCCCAGCCGCGCCGCGTGCAGAAAATTTCTACCAAGCGCCGGCATCGTGACCATCTCTCGGCTTTTAGACGCGCCACTGCCGTTTCCGGCGCTTACGCGAAACTGCGCAGCCGCTCCGTAAAGCGTGTCTCCCACAACCGGATGCGCTATCGCCGAAAAATGCACGCGAATCTGGTGCGTCCGCCCAGTATGTAACTGCACTTCCACCAGAGTCGTCCCGTCCACTTCCGTCAGCGTCCGCCAATCCGTTCGCGCCTCCCGCGCGCCACTGCGCTGCAAGCTCTCTCGCAGAGCGCTCCCAGGTTTCTCTTTGAAAACCGCCATCCGCGTACGCCGGTGCAAATCCCGCCCAATCGCCAGCTCAATGCGCCCCTGCTTTTCCGTCAACAATCCTTCGACCAGCGCGATGTAGGTTTTCTTCACCAAGCGTTGGCGAAATGCCTCGGAAATCTTCGCGTGCGCAAAATCGTTCTTTGCTACCAGAATGACCCCGGAAGTTTCCTTATCCAACCGGTGCACAATTCCAGGCCGCAACGCATCCCCACCCTGCGAGAGCGCCTGTCCTCGCCCTAGCAGCGCATTCACCAAAGTCCCTCGCGTGTTACCCGCCCCGGCGTGCACAGTCATCCCCGCGGCTTTATTCACCGCGATCACGTCGTCGTCTTCATAAAGAATCTCAAGCGGAATGCTCTCCGCTTCCGCCCGCATGGGCGGGCGAGCCTGCGCATCCACGGCGATATTCTGGCCCGCACGCAAACGGTGCGCACCCTTCGACGGCTTGCCATCGACAAGGACGAGCTCAGCTTCAATTAATTCCTGAATCCGCGTGCGGCTTAATTCCGGTAGGTGCGCCGCCAGATGGCGATCCAGCCGCTCACCAGCGTGGCTCTTCTCAACTAAGAGTTTGTGTGTGATGGGGGAAGGCACAAAAAGATTCTAGCAGTTTGCCGCAGCCGCGAATCAAACGCTCCAGACTCCGGGGTGACTCAATACGCTTACGCGGACGAACGGCTCTTTGTTGTCGAGGTGCTTAACTCCTTGGGACTGAAAATTAGGTCGAGGATTAAAAGAATCGCGCCGATGGTAATCGCGGAATCCGCGACGTTGAACGCCGGCCAGCGGTAGCTCCCGATCCACACCTCGAAAAAATCCGTCACCGCGCCGTGAAGAATGCGGTCCGTGACGTTTCCCGTAGCTCCCGCCAGCAGAAGCGCAAGCCCGGCGCATGCCCAGGCGCCACCCTCGCTGACGCGCTTCTGAACCGGGTCGATCGTCTGCCCGGCGACCAGCAGCCATGCGAGCGCACAAATCACTACGAGCGATCCGCCCGTCAGCAAAATCCGCAGCCATGGCGAATGCGAATCCGCAAACAAACTGAAGGCGATCCCTGGATTGCGGCTATGCACCAGATAGATGAAGTGGCGAACAACTTCATGCCGCCAGCCCAGGTCCGTTTGCGTTTCGAACCACGCTTTGGTGGCGCGATCCAAAACCACAATCCCCAACGTTAGCCAAAGCCACTTCAGGCGCGAAGGCAATTTCATGAACGCGCAAGCTCCCATCCTTCGATTTCCGCAAGCGCTTCGCTGCAGCGCTCACAGATGCCAGGGTAGCGCGTATTCTCCCCCACATGTGTCGAGTAGTTCCAGCAGCGTCCACACTTCGTGCCGTCGGCGCGCAGAACTTCAACCTGAATCGGTCCGGAATCATTGCCAGGCGATTCCAACGCCAGTATTTCCACCTGCGAAACGATGAACAAGCCTGGCAAATCCTTTGCGTGTCTCTGCAAGAGTTCCAGGTAAGGACCCTTTGACCGAAGCTGTATTTTGGCTTCGAGTGAAGAATTGATGAATTTCTTTGTGCGGGCACGCTCGAGACTTTGCAAAACTTCCGCTCTCAGCGCATAGAGCTTTTCCCATTCCGTCTTTTTCTTCACATCCACATTTGAGCGCAGAGCCAACTCTTGAGGAAATACGTCGATGTGCACGCTTTGCGGTTCGCCGGGCAACTTTGGCAAATGGGTCCAAATTTCTTCCGAAGTGAAAACCAGAATGGGCGCAGCTAAGCGCACCAGCGCGCTGCTGATTTTCCAAACCGCCGTTTGCGCCGAACGCCGTGAACTGTTTCTCGCAGCCTTGGTGTACAGCCGGTCTTTCAGTACGTCAAAATAGAACGCGCTGAGATCGACCACGCAATAATCGTGAATCGCGTGATACACGCGGTGAAAATCGTACACCGCATACCACTCCCGGCATTTTCTGACCAATTCTGCTGTGCGCTCCAGCATCCAACGATCCATTTCTTCGAGCTGCTCATTCGGGAGCGCGTCGCACCCCGGCTCGAAATCGAACAAATTTCCCAGCGCGAATCGAAACGTGTT
Source organism: uncultured Acidobacteriota bacterium (assembly GCA_963833345.1). GTDB lineage: Bacteria > Acidobacteriota > Terriglobia > Acidiferrales > UBA7541 > Acidiferrum. The sequence goes on from CAWHXI010000002.1 coordinate 2,512,746, forward strand.
GCGAATCTTGCGGTAGGCATCGCTGAGCTGCGTCATCACGCGCTCGCTCATTTTTACGTCGGCTTGATACTCCTGCGAAGCTACCCACAATCGGAGAAGATCCGCTCCCCATTTTTCGCAAATATCGCTGGGTAAAACGACGTTCCCGAGCGACTTGGACATGGGCCGTCCGTGTTCATCGAGCGTCCACCCATGCGTAACTACGCTGCGGTATGGCGCATGATCGCGCAACCCTGTGGCAATCAGCAGAGAACTCTGAAACCACCCGCGATACTGGTCGGGACCTTCGAGATAAACATCGGCTGGCCACTCATCCTTCTTCAAAACGGCAAGATTGGAAGAGCCTGCGTCAAACCACACGTCGAGAATGTCATTTTCTTTCCGCCACGATCCAGCGCCGCACGAGCATTTTGTTCCGGCAGGCAACAATTCCTCGGCCGTGTGCTTGTACCACGCGTCCGCGCCTTCCCGTTCGAACCACTTGACCACGTTGCGCAGGGCCGCAAAATCTTCGAGCCTCGTGCCGCAACTATCGCAATAAAAAACAATAATCGGCACGCCCCAGAACCGCTGTCGCGACACGCACCAATCGGGCCGCTTCTCGATCATTTCGTAAATTCGCTCTTCTCCCCAAGCCGGAATCCACTTCACACCGTGAATTTCCTCGAGGGCCTCCGCTCGCAATGTCTTTTCTTTCTCGTGCGCCGCTTGATCCATCTTGATGAACCACTGCTCTGTGGCCCTGAAAATCACCGGATTGTGGCAACGCCAACAATGCGGATAGCTGTGCGTGTAGCTGTGATTTCCGAGAAGAGCTCCGCAATCTTCGAGCAACTTCACAATGATCGGATTCGCCTCAAACACATTTTTACCTTTGTATTCTGGCAATCCTTCGAGATACACGCTCTTGTCATCGATCGGGGCATAAATTTCCAGACCATATTTTTGTCCAGAGAGAAAATCATCCGAACCATGTCCAGGTGCCGTGTGCACGATCCCGCTGCCCTGATCCAGGGTCACATAGTCCGCCAAAATTCCCGGCACCTGTATGGGCAAAAAGGGATGCCGGAATTTCAGGCCCTCAAAATCCCGGCCTTTCCCCTTCGAAAGCAATCGTACTTCTTTGATTCCGCACTCCGCCTGCAACGCCGCCACGCGTTCCGCAGCGAGCAACAGCGCGCCCTTCTCCGTTTCAACGACCACGTATTCGTAATCTGGATGAAACGCCAGCGCCCGGTTATGGGGAAGAGTCCACGGCGTAGTTGTCCAAATGACGGGGCTCACGTCGCTCATCCCAGCAAGCTCGCTCTTTCCGCCGTCCGCCGCAGCAAATTTCACCCAAACCGAGGGGCTGGTGTAATCCTCATACTCGACCTCAGCTTCAGCCAGTGCCGTCGTATCGTAGATGCACCAATAGACCGGCTTCCGCCCGCGGTACGCGTATCCTTTCTCCATAAAATCAAGCAGCGCGCCAGCGACAATGGCTTCGTACTCGTGGTTCATGGTGAGATACGGATCATCCCATCGACCCAAAACACCCAACCGCTGGAAATCCCGTTTGTGCTGCTCCACATAGCGCGTGGCGAACTCACGACAAAGCCTGCGGAATTCCGCTGGCGAAACCTTTCCCTTTCCGCCAAGCTCCTTTTCCACCTGCGTCTCGATCGGCAATCCGTGGCAATCCCAACCAGGGACGTACGGCGCGTAATGCCCCGCCATGTTTTTGGATTTGACGATCACATCTTTCAATATTTTGTTGAGTCCCGTGCCCAGATGAATCGTGCCCGTTGGATAAGGGGGACCATCGTGCAAAACAAACAGCGGGTGCCCCTTGCGCGCCTCCAGAATCCGCTCGTAAAGATGAGATTCCTGCCAGGCTGCAAGCTGCTTCGGCTCATGTTGCGGAAGCCCGGCCTTCATCGGAAAATCAGTCTTAGGCAGATTCAGAGTTTTCTTGAGTTCCAGAGGTTCGGCCATTTCTGTGTGTGCCCGCAGCTGCGCTTGCTCGATTCGATTGCCGTCCCCTGCTCGCCGTATGTTAAATGCCGTACCTGATTTGCCGTACCTTGGTTCAGGTATTCAGCCAGAAACATGAGAAAGCGTTGTAATTCTGTATGTTACAATGATTGGCAGTCGGTGTCAGCGGCTGGGGTCGCGCAACCTTTCCCGGCTCTCGCGAATCATATCGATTCAGGACACCCTACGGAGCCCAGCTGCGTCTAAATCAGGGGGAAGATGGTGCCGGACCTAATCGTTAATCTCGTTCCGCCTGAAGCAATAAAGCCCGCGGTGTCTGCCTCCGCCGATCAGAAGGCCGTTCCAGTACCAGCCTCAGCGGTTCCCAAGTTTGGCGCACCTGCTCTGCTTATTCCCGATAATTTTTGGTCCAACCTCAAACAGTTTCTAACCGAGCGTCCCGTCAACGTCGCGGACCGTCCTGGCGCGCCCTTTGTAAAAACAGTATTCGGCGCGGGCGTTATGGACAATCTCAAAGATTTCTTCAGCTCGCGTCCGGTACCGAAAGGCCCCGTGAACAGCCGCCTGGCGGTCTCCTGGGGAACGAATTTCGGCGGGTTTGGGTCACGCATTAAAGAGGCTTTCTTTCCGGCAAAACTTCCGCCCGCGAACTTCACCAGCAAGCCCGTAAAGGTGAAGGACATTTGGACGAAGGACGAAAACTTCGGCTGGACCCAAATCATTTCCTTTGCGATTCATGGCAGCGTCTTTGCGCTGGTGATTTTGATTCCGTTGTTTTGGCATTTCGGGACTAAGACGGAAGCCAAGAATAAAAATGTCGAAGTGACCGGGATCGATCTTTCGCCGTACATGGCAAAACTCCCGGCGGGCGCGAAGAAGGCGGGCGGCGGTGGTGGCGCGAACGACCATACGCTGACACCCGTCAACAAAGGCAAGCTTCCGAAGTTCCAGTGGACGCAGTTCACGCCACCCCAGGTGAAGCCACAGAATCCGGATCCCAAGCTCGCCATGGACCCGTCACTCCTCGGGCCGCCAGATCTTAAGGTGCCAAATATCAATGCGGCGAATTTTGGCGACCCGCTGGCCAACGGTGTGAGCGATTCTCTCGGACATGGCAATGGCACCGGAATCGGTAGCGGCACCGGCGGCGGCCTGGGTCCCGGTGAAGGCGGAGGCACGGGAGGCGGCGCGTTTCGCGCAGGCGTCAATGGCGTTGGCATCCCGGAATGTATCTATTGCCCGCCACCGCTCTATTCGGATGATGCCCGCAAAGCGAAGTACATGGGCACCGTGGTGTTGCAGGTGACCATTACCGCCGACGGCCGTGCGGTCAACATTTCGATCCTGAAGGATCCCGGAATGGGCCTCGGGGAAAAAGCAGTCGAGTCCGTGCGCACTTGGAAGTTCCGGCCGGCGGCTGGACCGAACGGCAAGATTGTGGCCGTGCAGGTACCGATTGAAGTGACGTTCCGGCTGTATTAGCTTCCCCGCTTTAAACTGAATACTTAGCTTTTGATTTTAGTTTTTCCAACTGCTCAAGATTTTCTCCGCAGGCAACCAAACTCTGTTTCTAGACTTCTGACTAGCCGACTGGTGCCCGCCTCCAGACGTTGTCGGGCCGAACCGCGAGGCGGAGACGGAGGCCTGTGTATGCACGATCCCTTTCTGCGCCCTTTTTCCAACGACGATCCCACAACGGAATCCTGGCTCAACCGCGTTCGAGAAAATCTGGGCCAACTTCTCATTCCTTCGCATTTCAAACCGTCGGCGGCAAACGGCGCGCCCATTCATCTCCTCAAGTTCGATAAATCGCTACAGCCGGCACGCGCGCAGGGCGCTTCATTGCTTACGCACGCTGCTGTTTTTGCGGCAATTCTTCTGCTCCTTGCGAATACAAAGGGAGTGCCAAAACCGCCTTTCCCTGGTGGAACAACCCCGTTAGGCCCGTACAAGCTTTCCGCACCACTCATCCGCACCCTCACTAGCGCTGATCCCACGGAAGGCGGTGGCCGCGGCGGCGATCAAAACCCGATACCCGCGACGAGAGGGAATCTCCCGCCGCTTTCTTCCATCGTGCTCGTGAGACCAACGCTCCCGCAAAACCAGGACCACCTACTTCCCGAGCCGCCTACGCTTTTCGACCCGAATGCAGCGCCCGTTCTTACCCCAACCGATAATATGGGATTGCCTTGGATGCCGGACGACACGCGCTCCCCGGGGCCGGGGAAAGGCCCGGGCATTGGCTCCAAAGACGGTGTTGGCATTGGCGATAACGGAGATGGACCGGCTGGCTATAACAATCAGAATTCTCTCTACAAACCGGCTGCCGTCCAACCTGCTTGCGCGTATTGTCCGTATCCGACGTACACGGACGAGGCGCGGCACGGTAAGGTGCAGGGCGCGGTGACGCTGCAAGTCCTCGTTGGCGTGGATGGGCGGGCACAGGATATCCGCATCGTTAAAGGCATCGGTTTTGGACTGGACGAACGGGCGGTGGAGACCGTGCGCGGTTGGAAATTCAGTCCGGCTCGCGACGGAGCTAAGCATGCCGTGGCAGCGTGGGTCACCGTCGAAGCCGTCTTTCGCCTGTTCTGACACTGTTCCGACAGCGCCTGCGTGGGCTAAGGAATCCGCGTCAAGAGCGCTTCGGAAACAGACTTCTGGAAGTGCCCGATAGTCTCTGCCTAGGAAGCCAATCGCTCTCATTCCTGTGGTTCTGCTTTTTCTGGGTTCTGTTGCCACCTCGCAGCAGGTTAAGTCGTTCCGCGACGAGCAATTTCGATATCCCCGCGTCCGGCTCGCTGCCAAAGAGAAAGACGATGCTCTGCGGCGCATGTTTGAAGAAAAAAAAATTTCTTATCCGCCGCGCGCCATCCTTTTTCGTGCCTTCAAGAAAGAAGCACTGCTCGAACTCTGGGCGTCGGATAACGCGGAAAATTCCTATGCTTTGGTGCACACCTATGCGATTTGCGCGACTTCCGGCGTGCTCGGGCCGAAACGAAAATTTGGCGACGTCCAGGTGCCGGAAGGATTCTACGAACTCGATTGGTTCAACCCGCAGAGCAATTTTTTCCTTAGTTTGCATATCAGCTATCCCAACGGCGCAGACCGGGTCCTCGGCTCGCGCGCGAATCCCGGCGGAGATATTTTCCTTCATGGAAATTGCGTGACCATCGGATGCATCCCCATCACGGATGATGGAATCAAGGAGGTCTACTGGCTGGCCGTGCAGGTTCACGCGGCGGGCCAGCGGCATATCCCTATCGAGATATTTCCCGCACGGCTGACAGCAGACGGATTCAAGTCACTTGCGCGGAGCTATCCGAACCAGCCGCAACTTCTCGCATTTTGGAGCAATCTCCGGGAGGGCTTTGACTTGTTTGAGAAGGATCATCGCGCGCTGAAAATCACCGTGGCGAGCGACGGCACGTATAAGTTCGGCGAGGAGAACAGCATAGCCGAGGCCCGCTGAACTTCTGGACGGCTGCCACTCGCAGGGGTAGCATTTCTGCATGCCGTACGAATTTCGCCAGTGGGAAGAAGAGCTGGAGCCGCAGCCATCCTCGGCGCGCCTTGGCGGGCCGCCACGTAAATTGACGGGGATTGGCCTGCTCGATCCGCCCGGTCCGCCGAAGAGACCTCCGGGCCCTTTGGCCGCTCCGTCAGCGTCGTTTCTGACGCGATTGCTCGCTGGGCTGATTCTGGCTGGACTGGGGCTATTTATCTTATTCCTGCTCTTCTCGCACTAGCCTGGAAAATTCATGATTTCATAAGCACGAAAGGCCTCGCTATGGTACAAATCCGTTGTCTAGGCAGATTTGAGACCAAAAGTGAGGCCTTCGCTTGTCCGAACATACCACAACAGACTGTCTCCTTTTTCCAGATATTTTTGATCGACCGGTGGTCGCGAGATTTGATCAACGACAGGGCAGTTCCGATGGTGGAGCAATTCTTCTCCAGGCTGCCGAGCGGCGCCTTGGCCTGACTTCGGCATTGGCGGCTTGTCTGAGAGATGACCGGCAACCAGGTAAGGTGGAGCATGAGTTGCGTGAGTTGATTACTCAACGAGTCATGGCCATCGCATTGGGATATGAGGACGCCAACGATGCGGCACGGCTGGCTGGCGATCCGATCCACAAGCTGCTGGTTGGTCGGGATCCTGTCGCCGGCGAGGACCTGGCTTCGCAACCTACTCTGTCGCGTTTTGAAAATACTCCGAATCGTAAGGAACTGTTGCGCATGACAGAATCTCTTGCGGACCGCGTCATTGAACGCCATCGCCAGCGTCTACGTGGTCGCGCCCCGCGGATCACCATCGATATGGATCCCACCGACGACCCCACGCACGGCCAGCAACAGTTCACCTTTTTCAATCGCCATTACGATAGCTACTGTTACTTGCCGATGGTTTGTTTTCTCACCTTTAATGAGGAGGCGGAGCAGTACTTGGTAGCGGCGGTGTTGCGGCGGGGCAATGCCACTGGGTCGCTGGGTGCGCTGGGAATTCTGCGCCGTCTGATCGAACGAGTAGGTAACGCCTTTCCCAAGGCGAAACTCCGGGTGCGACTCGACGGCGGCTTCGCATCCCCGGAAGTTTTGGATTTTCTGGATTGCGAACCGAAAGTGGAATACCTCGTGAACCTGGCCGCCAATGCAGTGTTGAAGCGTAAAGTGAAATCGGCCATGAAGCGGTCTCGTCGTGCGTCGGAGCTCTCCGGCCAAACCGAACACGTCTATGGCGAATGCCGGTACGCTACCAAAAAGACTTGGCCGTGGAAACGACGGGTCATCTACAAAGCCGAGGTGGTGCGCGCCACGAACAAGGAACCGAAGGACAACCCGCGCTTCGTAGTCACCAACCTAAAACAGAGTCCGCAGTGGATTTACGAGAAGACCTACTGTCAGCGGGGCGATGTCGAAAACCGGATTAAAGAATTGCACGACGGCATGCAGATCGGCCGGACCAGTTGCTCGAACTTTTTGGCGAACACGTTCCGCGTGCTGCTGACAGCGGCAGCATATGCGCTGATGCAGGAGATGCGCCTTCGCCTGGCAGGGACCCGCCACGCCCGGGCGCAAGTCGCGACCTTACGAGAGCATTTTCTGAAACTCGGAGCGCAAGTTATCGTCACGGTGCGTCGCATCGTGCTGCATTTGCCTCAAGCGTTCCCCTATCGTGAAAGCTTCCATCGTCTCGCCTTAAGCTTGGGCGCGCAAAGCGGATAATCCAGGTTCTCCACGACAGGAACTTCTTACACGTCAACCTTCTGGTTGGGGTGTCTCGTTTCGCTTCAAAACCTGAACTTGAACTCCACTAACAACTTTAGAATCAGTCTTGCAGTTCAACTTATCTCTGCCATTCCTCGCGGATTGTCGCGCGCTCAAAACAATCATCGCCGAATCACTCTTCACGAATAATGCAGGCTAGAGAGTGACTCAAGCAACACATGCGATGGTTCTTCTGTCTGGGCTATGGACAATCTGTTAGGATTTCGGCATGAGAAGAGCAATAGACGTTTCCTTGGTTATCCTCGCGGGATTGGTGTGCTTCGCGCACGCGGCGCGAGCGCAGAGCTCCGCGGCCAGTCTGGATATCACGGCGCGCGTATCGCCGACGGCGGCGAAGCCGGAACCCGTGCGCCAATTCACGTTGTACATTCTGACGAAGAGCTACGGAGACATTGCCAAGGAAATCGAGGCGGGAGACGTCATTCCCCCGCGCAATGAATTCATCGACGGATTGAAAGTGTCGAAGGAATTGAAAGCCTGGCTGAAAGCCCACGACACGCTCGATCTGACGGCTCCCGACCTGGATAAATTGCTGAAGCCCGACGACATCATCCATACGCCGGAATTTTTGCTGGCTTACCAGCACTCCAACAGCGGCGGTGTAACCAAAGACATTCCGAAACCGAAATACAAGGACGCCGACAAAGAGACACATCCGGAGAAGTATGAAAAAGACTTGCAGACGTATTACACGGCGCTGAAGAAATTCATTATCGCGAATCCGGCAACGGTTTCCGGCGTGGAGCTGGAACTGAACGCCGTAAATCCGCAGACAAAGTGGGCGCTGATCCTGAGCAATCAGAAGAAGCACGTGCAGAAGCTGGCTCCGGAAGTGGCACAAAAGAAATATCTGGCGGCCAAGGTGGATACGGACCTGGAAGGGCACGCCTTCCTCCGCGAGCTGGCGCCAGGCAATTACTGGATTAGCACGCTAAATTTCGACGCGAGCGCCGGCGACGTGCGGGTGCGCTGGGATGTGCCAGTGACGATCCAAGCAGGCCAAGCTTTCCGCATCGAACTCACCAACCTGAACGCTACGGACACGCTTTCAGCGTCGGCACCCTAACGCGCGCCGGCCACAGCAGCCATGGGCACACCCTTCCTTTGGCTGATCTTTAATCTCATCGTACTCGCCGCGATTGCATTGGATCTTGGTGTCTTCCACCGGCGTCCCCACAAAATGGAAACGCGGGAAGCGATCACCTGGACGCTCGTCTGGGTTGGACTGTCGCTTGCGTTTGGACTCGGCGTGATGCATTTCTCCGGCGAGCAGCGCGGACTGGAGTTTTTTACCGGATATGTGATCGAAAAAGCCCTCAGCGTGGATAATCTTTTTCTGTTTCTGGTGATTTTCCGCGCGTTTGCCGTGGATGAGAAGATTCAGCACCGCATTCTGGAATGGGGGATTCTCGGGGCGCTCATGATGCGCGGCGCTATGATCGCCGCAGGAGCGGGGCTGATCGAACGGTTCAGCTGGGTACTGTACGTATTCGGCGCTTTTCTGGTGTACGCGGGACTGCACATGTTCTTCGCGAAGAAAGCAGAGATGCATCCCGAGGAGAACCGCATTTCGCGATTTGCAAAACGGTATCTGCGAGTCCGGAAGGAGTATGCGGGTAGCAAATTTTTTGTGCGGGATGGCGGAAAAATGTTTGCCACGCCTTTGTTTGTCGTGCTTTTGATTGTAGAGATCACAGATATCACTATGGCGGTGGATTCGATTCCCGCGATTTTCGGAATTACGCGGGATCCGTTTATCGTGTATACGTCCAATGTGTTTGCGATTTTGGGTTTACGCGCGATGTATTTTCTTTTGGCGGGCGTGCTGGGGCGCTTGCGGTATTTGACGGCGGGTCTTTCCTTTGTGCTGGCGTTTATTGGGGCGAAGATGATTGTTGAGCCGTGGGTGCATATTTCAGTGGAGATCTCGCTTGCGGCTGTGGCGGGGATTTTGTTGGTGGCGCTGGCGGCTTCTTTGTTGTTTAGTCCAAAAACAAAACAGTAATGCGGGTGCTTCGCGAAAGCGAGCTTGCCGGGTTGGGACAGAGCCTTTCCGGGCCCAGGGTAAATATGTTGCGGCCCTACAATGGCAGCCGAGGTGCATGAGATAAGGGCGGGCACGGCGTGCCGTGCCCTACGAGTTCGGTGGAGACGAAGAATATGGCTGATGGGATGAGGTGGTTCGCACGGATTTGTAGTTGCGTGGTTGTTGTGCTGGGGATTGTCTGCGCTCCAGCGTTAGGGGCTGTGAGCGCAAAGAAGATCATTTTGGACACCGATCCAGGGACCGATGACGCCATGGCTTTGATGCTGGCGCTGAATTCTCCGGAGTTGGATGTGCAGGCTATCACCGTTGTGCCGGGGAACGTAACCGCGAGGCAGGGACTGGAAAATGCGCTGCGGATGGTTTCGCTCGCGAACCGGTGTGACATTCCCGTTGCGGGAGGAGCGCAGCATCCGCTGTTCCAGAAACTGATCACGGCAGAGTTCTGGCACGGGAAGAATGGTATGGCGAACATCGAACTGCCCCCGAGTAAATGTAAAGCGGACGCGCGGTTCGGGCCCGACCTCATCATTGAACTTGTACACGCGTATCCTCACGAAATCACGCTGGTGCCTGTTGGCCCGTTGACGAACATTGCGCTGGCGATTGAAAAAGATCCAACCATCGTGCCGCTAGTGAAAGAAGTGATTCTGATGGGCGGATCGCTAAAGGGCGGCAACGTGAACGCGTCAGCGGAGGCCAACATTTATAACGATCCAGAAGCGGCGCAAATCGTTTTTCAGGCGGGATGGCCGCTGACGATGGTGGGGCTCGACGTCGGAGATAAGACTCTGTTTAGCCGCAAACAACTGGAGCAGCTCGGGCAGACGCACGGTCCGGTCAACGATTTTATTTATGGGGTGACGAAATTTCTTGTGGAACTGTCGGAAAAATTCGGGGACACCGGGACGCCGATGTACGATCCGCTGGCGGTGGGAGTGGCAATCGACGGGGCGCTGGTGACGGCGCCGGCCATGCATGTCGATGTCGAAACTCGAGGCGAATTCACGCGCGGGGAAACGGTGGCGAACCGGCGGAATGAAATTGAGCGCAATGTGCTGCGCCATTTTCCTGACGGAGACCGCTACGTCATCGAAGGTCTCGACAAGGTGGTGCCGAACGCCAAGGTTTGCATCGAAGTGCAGGCTGACAAATTCTTGGAGTTGTTTGTTTCACGGATCCAAGGTAAGTAAAACGGCCAACTGTGAAGAACGGGCAGCCAAAAGAGTTGTTCCCTCAAGGGCACGGTTCGTGGCTCAACCTCATTAGCGTCTTCTAATCTTTGGCGGCAGAACGAACCTAGCGATTTGGCCCTCCGAGCGCTAGGAAAGCACAGGGGTGTGTGCGCCCTGGGGCGAGAAGATGCTGACCCAAAGAACTACAAACTTGCTGACATCACAAGGATTAGCGTGAATTTCCTGGAACCGCAATTCGAGTGGCTGAGGAGAGTTTGCGGAGCTTTTTTAGGCCGCATTTTCATTTCGGAACATGATCAAGCTAGACGGCTCGCAAACGGAGGTTTGTGGGCCCAAGTGATGCCTCGAAGCCTGCACCAGCGAAGGCACGGACACCAAACAGACCGGAGGGATGATTGACTCCAGAAAAGACTTGGAAGCTGCGACAGTTGGTCGTCGCCGCGTGCTTCGTTTTGGTGTATGTACTGGTGGATCGAACGACGGTCTCGTTTCAGATCTGGACTGAAATCAGCGCGTGGTACCCACCCACAGGGCTTGCGCTGGCCGCGCTGATTGGACTCGGGTGGCGTTACGCGCCGGTGATCCTGGTGGCGGAATGCATCGCATCGATTGTGAATTATCACCTGCCGGTCCGTTCGTATTCTTTCCTCGTCGGGAATGTGGAGTTCATTGCGGTGTACACGGTGGCGGCCGTGATATTGCGCCGAGTGGTGAAAATCGATTGGCGTCTGCGATCCATGAGAGATGTGACGTGGCTGCTGCTAATCGCCACGTGCGCTGCGTGGATTGTGGCGTTCGTTGGGACGAGGTTCTTGGAGGCGGACCACTTGATTCCCGCGCAGGGATACTTGCTGGCGACGATGAACTGGTGGGTTGGAGATGCAGTGGCGATCGGATCGATCGTGCCGTTTTCCCTGATTTATGTTTTGCCGGGGTTACGGGTATTCCTGGGTTATCGGGAACGTGATGGGAATGCGGAGGAAGCAACTCAGAGAACGGGCAGGCATGAACTGCGGGGATTGGGGCGCGTATTCGAAACGGGGCTCTTCGCGGCGAGCATCGTGGCAGTGTTGTGGGCGGCGCTGAGCGGGAGGTTCTCCAGCGGCAGCGAGATGTTTTATCTACTTTTTCCGCCGCTGATTCTGGTGGCGGTGCGGCGGGGACTACGAGGAGCGACAGCGGCGATTCTGGCGCTGGATACGGGAATCATTGTGGCGCTGCGAGTGTATCCGCGGACCTATCACGAACTCACGCTGCTGCAATTTCTGATGCTGATTCTGTCGCTGGCGGGGCTGGTGCTGGGAGCTTTGATCAGCGAACGAGACGAAAGCGAGCAGAAGCTTTCGGAAGAAGAAGCGCGGATGCGGCTGCTGCTGGAATCGACAGGGGAAGCGGTCTATGGAGTGGACAACAAGGGAGAATGCACATTCTGCAATCAGGCATTGCTGCGGCTGCTGGGGTACGGTTCGCAGGAGGAACTGCTGGGTCGAAATATACATGACGTGATACACCACACGAGCCGGGAGGGGACAGCGAACTCGCGCGAGGAATGCTCCATGCAGAGAGAACTCCAGGGCGGCAAAAAGTTTCACGTGGCGGAAGAGCTGCTATGGCGGTCGAACGGAACCAGTTTCGATGCCGAGCTATGGTGCCATCCCTTATTTGAGGATGGCGAGAGGCGCGGCGCGGTAGTGACGTTCGTGGACATTACGGAACGGAAAAAGGCGCAGCAAGCTCTGCGGCAGGCCAAGGAAGATGCGGAAGCAGCGAACCGGGCGAAAAGCGACTTTCTGGCCAACATGAGCCACGAGATCCGAACGCCGATGAACGGGATACTGGGGATGACGACGCTAGCTCTCGAAACGAACCTGGACGCGGAGCAGCGAGATTATTTGAGCATGGTGAAGAGTTCGGGAGAATCGCTGTTGACGCTGTTGAACGACATTCTGGACCTTTCGAAGATTGAGGCAGGCAAGCTGGACCTGGAAATCGCGGACATGTCGGTGGAAGACTGCATCGAGGAGGCGCTGGAACCGCTGGCGCTAAAAGCGCAGCAGAAGGGTATCGAGCTGGTATGGAATATAGGCAGAGATATTCCAAAGGTGGTGCGGGGCGATTGCACAAGATTGCGGCAGGTGTTCATCAATTTAGTGGGGAACGCGCTGAAATTCACCAACGGAGGGCAGGTAGCCATTTATGGGCGGCACGCGGGGACTACCGAGGGCGGATTGATGCTGGAATTCACAGTCTCGGATACGGGTATCGGAATAGCAGAGGAGAAACGAATAAAGATTTTTGAAGCATTCGCGCAGGCTGATATGTCCACCTCGCGGCGGTACGGCGGCACGGGGCTGGGACTTTCGATCTGTGAACGGCTGGTGAACTTGATGGGCGGGCGCATCTGGGTGGAGAGCGAAGTGGGGAGAGGCAGCGAGTTCCATTTCACGATGAAGGTATTCTGCGATGCGGCAACGGAGAAGCTCAGAGTGACGCCGGACGGGAGGGTGCAGCCGAAGATGCAGCCGATGGTGAGGCGCGTTCTTGTGGTTGGCCACAATCCCGTAAACCGGGAACTGCTGGAGCGCTTGCTGCCGCGGTGGAATATGAAAGCGGTGGAGGCGGCGGGCGCGAAAGACGCGCTTGTTTTGCTGACGAGAGCGCAGCACTCGGGGGAGAGATTCTCGGCCATGATGATCGATAAGGACATGAGCAGCCCGGGAGGACTCGCGCTGCTCGTTGCCTTGCGGAGTTCCGCGGCACCCCATGTCCCGGCGATTCTGGTCCATTCGCGGGCACTGGACGCAGCGGAGCGGAAACAGTGCGAGCAGGCGGGCGTGACTCGAACCATCCTCAAACCGTTTCGACGCTCTGCACTGTACGAGGCGTTGCAAGAATGCTTCGGAGAGGCGAAAGGAACTCAGGTCGCGGAGGCAGTAGCGCCCGTGGAGGAAGGGCGACCGGGGTTGCGGATCTTGCTTGCCGAAGACAATGTTGTGAATCAGCGACTGACTTCGCGGCTGCTGGAGAAAATGGGGCACACGGTGACCATTGCGGGCAACGGGCAAATTGCGCTGCGGCTCCTGGCCGAGGAGGATTTCGACTTGGTGGCCATGGACATGCAGATGCCAATCATGGACGGATTGGAAGCGACTGAAAAGATTCGCGCAAGCGAGAAGAAAACAGGGAGGCACGTGGCCATCGTGGCGATGACGGCAAATGCGTTCGAAGAGGACCGGCAGAGATGCCGGCAAGCAGGGATGGATGGTTATATTGCCAAGCCCGTCAGTTCCAAGTCGATAGAGATGGAGATTGCGCGAAGTGATGGCCGCGCAGGAGAAAACCGAGAAATTGGAAGTTCCGAGAAGAGGATAATGCTGGGGCTAGGGGTTCCGCTAGCCGCACCTGCACGGGAAATCGAGCCTTGTCCATTGGCAGCCAGGGCTGATCTGTCTTCCGCATAACACGAGTCGTGTTGTAAACGGGGATGGTGTGTAATCTGTGGGTGGCGATTTGACGCGGATCGATCCAGCCGTCGAGATTCAGCGCGAGTATTACACAGAGAGCGCTTCGCGTTATGGCACGATGCACAGGGATGAACTCTTCTCGACGCTGGTACGTTGAAGCCAGAGTACGCCTGCAATAGTAGTTTGTGCCTACCTATTATTATCCAGTTAACGACACGAGCCCTTAAGGGATGGAAAGAAGGGCAAACTTGTGACGTGTACGGCGCCGATCGCACGGTGTCCGAACCGAGGTGGTTTCTATGAAGCCCGATCGCTACCTATGGGCCGCGTTGTCCATTTTGTTTTGTTTGCTCGGCTCGCACGTGTTGCTCGATTCCATTCGTCATGCGGGGCCGTATGCGGATGAATACGTCTTACTGGGAGCGACGCTCACGGCGCTAGGACTGGCTTCGCTGTGGATCCTCCACGGGCAGTACAGACAAATACGGGCGATGGCGCGGCACATGCGGCGAGGGTCGCACTACTCGAGCAGGTCGAGAGGAGGTGGGAGAGCGGACAATTCTTAGAGGAAGCATCGAAGAGAGAGCCTGATGCTCCGAGAGAGAGGGTTTGTCGGGCGCCGCGGCAAGAGGATCGTTGGCAAGGCGTTTCCACGGAACTAGATTCCCTAAACACTTGTTGCTAAAGGTCGGAAGATAGAAATAGAGTGACTGCCCTGGAAGGTGTTGCGTGCCGAATCGCGCCTCGGCGGTGGAATCCATTTCGCCAGCTCTTGCCCGGACGAAGCAGTTGCTGTTCCGTCCGTTTCGTTTTGGGTTATGGGCGCGGCTCGCGGTGGTGGCTTTGATTACGGGAGAAGCTGGAGGAGGAGGTGGCGGTGGCGGAAGCATCCCGAACTTCAACACCAACCGAGGACAAGGCGGCGACAATCACTGGGCTAAAACTGCGCATCTTTTCAGCGAACCTGGTTGGGAGCAAATCCAGCCATATATGGGGTGGATCGTGGTTGGCGTCGTGTTGGCGCTGGCGGTGATGCTCTTGTGGATTTATAGCGACTGCGTCTACAGGTTTATTCTTTTGGATGCCGTGGTTAGCGGGCAGTGCCGGTTGCGCGAAGGGTGGCGGCGGTGGAGAGCCGCGGGCCGGAGATACTTCTTGTGGGTCATCGCGTTTGGATTTGGGGCGTTCGCGGTAGTAGGACTGGTGGCTGGACTACCGCTGCTGCTTGCGTATCGCGCAGGACGGTTTGAGCATCCGGACCGGAACCTCGGAGTATTGATTGGCGGAGGAATTCTGTTGGCGCTGGTGGTGATTACGCTGGTGGCTGTGCTGGCGATCATCGAAATGCTGGGGCGGGATTTTCTGGTGCCGGTGATGGCGTTCGAGAATGTGGGCGCACTGGAAGGCTGGGAACGGCTGCTGGCGATAATGGGCACAGAGAAGCTGGCCTATGCCGGGTATGTGTTGATGAAGATCGTGCTGGCAATGGCAGCCGCGATTATTTTTGCGATTATCAATTTGATTGTGATTTTGGTGTTGCTGATTCCTCTGGGGCTGCTGGCCCTTGCCGGGTACCTCATCGGCACCGGCTTAGGGATTACGTGGGACATCTCGACGGAACTACTGGTGGCGGCCGTTGGGTTGCTGGCGATTGCGGGGATTCTTTACGTTGTGGGATTTGTGTATGCGCCGGGACTGGTGTTCTTCCAATCGTACACGGTGGACTTTTTCGCGCCGCGTTACGGGCCGCTGGGAAGCAAGATGCCGCCGGCAAGCTTGCCGGGGACGCCGACTTCCATGCCGCCAGGGCAGACATTGCAACCGCCTGAATCGTCACCCGCGTAGAACATAGCAGAGTGGAATGGGCCACGACGCCCGAGACCGAAGGCGCAGAAACCCGAGCAATGGATTTACAGCTTCGACTCGATCACATCCCACTTTTGAATTTCCGGAGGCTTCGCGAACAATTCTGAAGCTTTGGCCATCAGCGCGGCGGCGACTTTCCCGTTCAGGTGAGCCTGACGGCCGGCGTCATCATTGAAGACGTCAAATATTCCAAAGCTGGAATTTCCCAAGCGGATGGCAAACCACGCAATCGTGCCAGGTTCCTCCTGAACGAGAGGCAAAGCGCCCTTCAGAAAGTTTTCGACTTCGGTTTCCTTTCCTGGTTTTGCCTCCAACTTCGCGATGAGAGCAAGCTTCACTTTTGCCACGAGCCACTTCCTTTCCCTTTCTTTCAACATCCGCCGCTTCGTTTTGGATGCTGGAACTAGTGGTTTGGATTCCTTAGCCGCCGAAAGAATGAACTGCGCTGTGTGGTCGACGATATGCGGACCTATTTCCACTTCAATCTTCTTCAAACATCAATTCATCGACATAGCACCACATCCAGTTTTCGCCGGGTTCGAGCGAGCGGACGACGGGGTGTTTGGTGGCGTGAAAGTGCTTGGTGGCGTGTTTATTTTTTGAGGAATCGCAGCAGCCGACGTGGCCGCACGTTAGGCAGAGCCGCAGGTGCACCCAGGTGTCGCCCATCTTGAGGCATTCTTCGCAGCCCTTGGATTTTGGCTTTGCGGGATGAATTTTGTCGATGTGCGTGCAAACGTCGGCCATGGACTCCTCCAAAAGTCATTAGTGCGAGGGCTGAATAGGGATTCGAACTTGAAAGCGGGTGTCGCCGGGGACGGAGGTGACACTTATGTGGCCACCGACGTTCTTGATGATGCGGTTGACGACATCGAGACCGAGGCCCGTGCCTTCGCCCACGCCTTTGGTCGTAAAAAATGGATCGAAGATGCGCGAGAGCGCGTCGGGCGGAATGCCAGAGCCGTTGTCGGCAATTTCTACCAGGACGAAATCGTTTTCGCGTGCGGTGCGGACGGTGAGCTTGCCGCTGTCCTTCATGGCGTCGGCGGCGTTGTCGATAATGTTGGTCCAGACCTGGTTCAATTCGCTGCCACTGGCCATGACCTTGGGCAGGTTGGGGGCGTAGTCGCGGATGACGGTTATGCCGCGCTTGAGCTTGTGATTCATGATGGTGAGCGTGGTTTCGAGGCCGCGCTCGATATCGACTTCCTGCCTGGGGCCTTGATCCATGTAGGAATATTCCTTGATGGCTTTGATGAGATCGGAAATGCGTGCGGAGCTGTGCTCGAGCTCGTCAGCAATGCGTTCCATCTCGAGGAGCGTGGCGAAGCGGGTGAGTTCAGGGCCAACAGATGCGCCAGCGGCGGCGGCAAAGGATGCGAGGTGTGCGTCGGTGAGGCCAGCATCCGCGAGGGATGGTGAGAGCTTCCAGGCATCCTCGACATTGTGCGCTTCAAGCCACGCCTGAATAGCTTCTTCGCGCTCGACGCGGGCGAATTCATCCTTGAACTGCACGGGTTTCAGAGCAACGCGAATTTCTTCTTCGCGCTGGGCCAGAAGGGCGCAGTCTTCGGGGCCGATGTCCGTGCTGCGGGCGGCTTCACGCAGACGCGCCAGACAATCGCGCAGGGCCGCTGCGGAACGGCGAGCGGCAGCAGAAGGATTGTTGAGTTCGTGAGCGAGGCCGGCGGAAAGTTTGCCGAGCGCGGCGAGCTTCTCGTGTTGCTGCTCGGTACGAGTGACGTTGCGAACGCGGTCCGTGAGCAAACCCACGAGGCGGCGGGTAAGCTCCGGCATTCTCCGATAGAGTTCCGTGAATTGGACGACGGGAAAACCGAGGAAATGCGAGGGAGTAACCGCACGGCCAGTGACGGTGATCGTTTTAAGACGCGAGAACGGGAGCATGCCCGTGACATCGCCTGCCATTATTGTAAACACGGGGCCGTCGGCACTGCCGTGCTCGTTTCTGGCGCGCATCTCGCCTTCCAACATGACCATCATGAAGTCCGGCTGATCGCCTTCGCGCATGATGATTTCGCCGACAGCGGCGCGGCGTTCGTCACATACGGAAACAAACCAAAGGAGATCCTCTTGCGGAAGGTCCGCGAAGACAGTTATTTTGCGCAGTTTGGCGACGAGTTCCTCAGCGGGCGATGGCACGGGAGTATTGGTCATGCGCGTCCTGCTCTCCTGATAGGCAGGCTCATTGTACTTTGGCCAGATATTGATGCATGAATTGAACGACGACGGCGCCTTCGCCGACGCCGGAGGCGACGCGTTTTACGGAACCGTGACGCACATCGCCGACCACAAAGATACCTGGGACGTTGGTTTCGAGTAAGCCAGGGTCGCGGTCGAGGGTCCAGGAAGCGGGGCGCTTGCCATCGCGTAAAAGGTCGGGGCCAGAGAGGATAAAACCGCGCTCGTCGCGTTCGATGAGCTCGCCCAGCCATTGCGTGCGGGGCTGCGCGCCAATGAAGATGAAGAGGCTCGAGGCAGGAAGCTGGTCGCGTTTTCCAGTGGGGTCACACTCCACGGTGATGCCGGTCAAGCGTGTTTCGCCATGGACTTCGACGACTGTCGTCTGAGGCCAAACTTCGATGCTGGGCATTTTTTCGATTTGCTGGATAAGGTAGTGAGACATGGTGCTAGCCAGCGAGGTACCGCGAACGAGCATAACGACTTTTTCCGCATATTTAGAAAAGTGCATGGCGGCTTGGCCGGCGGAATTCGCACCGCCGATGATGTAAACGGTTTCTCCGCGACAAGAGATGGCTTCCGAAGTGCCACCGCCATAGTAGACGCCGGCGCCTTGGAGGCGGTCGATGCCGGGGACATCCAAGCTGCGCCACTGAACGCCCATCGCCAGGAGGAGAGCGTTGCAGGAAATCTCGGCGCCATCGGCCAGCTTGATGAAGCGATAGGGGCCGTCAATGCGGAGGCCAACGACGTCCTGTGGCGAGAGAATTTCAACCCCAAAACGCCTGGCTTGCGCGACGGCGCGGAAGGCCAAGTCGGCGCCGGAAAGTCCTGCGGGAAAGCCGAGATAGTTTTCGATGCGGGAGCTGAGGCCAGCCTGGCCACCGGGGGCTTCGCGCTCGATGATAACCGTTCGAAGGCCTTCTGACGCGCCGTAGACCGCTGCGGCGAGCCCTGCGGGGCCGCCACCGACGATGGCAAGATCGTAGAAATTTGTCAGAGCATGTGTGCGGAGACCGACTTTGTCGGCAACAGTGGGAAGCGGCGGCTCGGCTAACCTGGTGCCATCGGGGAATAAAACGAGTGGGAGCGTTTCGGCCTCCGGGCCGAGGGAGGCGATTAGGGTGCGAACTTCGGGATCGGTTTGAGCTAGCTCGACATCGATCCATTGGTACGGGACCTGATTGCGAGCCAGAAAATCGCGAAGCTCGTAAGAACGGTTGGACCATCTGGTGCCAAGAACGCGGATGCCTTCGTAGAGCGGGCGGAAGGTGGAATTCCAGTCCGTGAGCAGATCATCGATCGCGGGATAAAGTTTTTCTTCCGGCGGATCCCAAGGTTTCATTAGGTAGTAGTGGATGCGAGCCTCGTTGATGGCGTCGATGGCGGCGGTGGTGTCAGCGTAGGCGGTAAGAAGAGCGCGCTTGGCTTGGGGATGGATTTCCATGGCTTCAGAGAGAAAGCCAACGCCGTTCATTTGGGGCATGCGCTGGTCGGCGAGTAGCAGAGCGACGGGATTATTGCGAGTTTTTAGCTCGCGAAGGGTCGAGAGGGCGGCGCTGCCGGAGCTGGCGCGCATCACGCGATAACGGTCGGAATAGTGTCTGCGGAGGTCCCGCTCGATGGCACGCAGAACCTCCGGATCGTCATCGACGGTAAATAGAACTGGTTTCGGCATATCCCTCAGATGATTTGGGAGGGAGAATCGTTGCAACTTTCGCGCCAGGCTCGGAGCGGAGGCCGCATCTGGTTGCCTAGTCACGCTACAATCTTTGAGCCGACTATGTCCAGCCCGCTCAATACGGCAATTGCAGGGCTCTGTTCCGGAGAGGCCTCCGTGTGGGAGTCTGCGGCTGCGGAGATTTTTGCAGCGGGGCGAGCCTCTGCCGAGCACGCGGCAGCGTCTTGGCGGAGCGACGCGGAATTATCGGGATTGCTGCTTGGGTCGAAACCTGAGGCCACGGTCGGGCTGGCGGTACAACGGGAGACCTTTTCGAAGATTCGGGCGGCTCATAGTGTGTCGCGTTTGGCCGAGGTTCCGTCAGATCAGGATGCGGAGGAGTTTGAGTTGCACTTTGCAAACGGAGTTTCCTTGGATATTTTGACGTCGAGGGCGCCTGGTGGTGATGGTGCAATTGCGCGATATTTGGTGAAATTTGGAGAAGGCGTGCAGCAAGTGGAGTTCCGCTGTTCGAACGTGGACCGCGCGACAGAGATTTTGAAAGAGAAGTTTGGAGTTTCGGGGATTTATCCGGAGACTCGGCCAGGAGCAGATGGAACGCGCGTTAACTTTTTCCTTATGCCTGTTCCGGGCGGCGGCAAAGTTCTGATCGAGTTGTACGAATCCACGATAAAGGCGCACCAGAAATAACTCACCTAGCTTTGACGATTTCGCTCCAGGCGCGCAGGATTTCGCCTACCGTCCAGGCTTGAGCGATGCAGCCCCGAGGCGCGTGTGGCGGGTCGCCGTCGAAAATTTCGGCTAGGGTGCCGAGGCCGTAGGCGTCGATGTTGCTTCCAAGGGGCTCAAGATAGCGCAGTGCCGCTGGACGATCGCCGTAAACGCGAAGATGTGCCAACGCGAATGGCCCAAGCAGCCAGCCCCAGACCGTTCCTTGATGATAGGCAGAGTCTCGGGATCTTTGATCACCCCCATAGTGGCCCTGATAGTCCGGTTCGCCAGGGGCGAGGCTGCGAAGGCCGTAGCAGGTGAGCAGGCGCTGCGCGCAGATGTCGACGACGGATTTTTGTTGGTCCTTTCTCAGCGGGCTGACGGGCAGCGACACTGCGAGAATTTGGTTGGGGCGCAACGTGGCGTCCTTGCCGTCGCTCTTTGCGGAGCCAGGAACATCGATCACATCAAAGCAGCAGTTTCGTTCCGTGTTCCAGAATTTCTGGAAACTGTTTTTGGCTTGCGCGGAGAGGCGTTCGTAGTTGTCCGGGGATTTGTTCAGGAGTCGGGATAAACGCGCCATAGTCTCGAGCGCGTTGATCCAGAGCGTGTTGATTTCGACGGGCTTGCCTGTGCGCGGCGTAACGACCCATTCGCCAATTTTGGCGTCCATCCAGGTGAGCTGAACCCCTGGGCCGCCGGCGTAGAGAAGGCCATCGGCGGAATCTACGTGAATGTTGTAGCGCGTGCCGGCGACGTGGGCGTCAATTATGCTCGCCAGAACAGGGTACAACTTCTGCAGCGTCGCGGTGTCTTGCGTGGCGGCAAAATATTGGCGCACCGCTTCGAAATACCAGAGCGCGGCATCGACGGTGTTGTATTCCGGCTTGCCGCCTGCGTCGGGAAAATTGTTGGGGAGCATGCCGCCGTCTACATAACGTGCGAAAGCGAGAATGATTTGCTTCGCAACATCGGAGCGGCCAGTGACGAGCGCCAAGCCCGGCAGGGCGATCATGGTGTCGCGTCCCCAATCGCCGAACCAGTGGTAGCCGGCGATTACGCTACGGCCGTCTGGCTCATCAGGAAGCGTGCGTTTGACGATGAATTGATCTGCGGCGAGGACGAGTTGGCGCAGCCATCCGCGAGCGCTCGCGGTGGATTTTTCGTTTTGTGCTTGCCAGGCTTTTAGCAAAGCGGATTCGTGATTTGCGCGGTGCGCGCGTGATGTTTCGCCATCGAGTGGAGTGGTAGCTTCGGTTGTCACAACGATAGTGAGACTTTCACCGGGGTACAGCTTGGCGTGGAAGAGTGCAGCAAAGAGATAGTCTTCGTGATCGTCCAAGCCGCGTTCCGTTTCCCTGGTCAAATAACAACCGCGATACCACTCGTGTTGCGGCTCGCATGAGGCTTGGGCGCTTTTTAGATAGAAAGGCGTAGCACCATCGAATGGCAGAATCATAACGCCCTGATCGACAGGTGCGATTTTCATGTGCCAGTCGCCGCCGCGGGTCAGTGAATGAAAGTCGCGATAGTTGACAAGGGCTTTAGCGTCGATTTCGATAGGACCGCTGGAGCGCGAAAGAGTGTAGTGAATAAACGTAGTGTTTTCACCCTGAACCATCCAAACGCGTTTTTCGAGCAAGGCATCGGCCAGGGCGTAGGTCCAAACGGGAGTGGTGCCTTCGAGACGGAAACTTTCGAGGTAGAGAAAGCCCTGCGGGTCAACGGCGCCGCTGGCCCAGCGATGCGTTGCCAGCGCATACGTTGCAACGCCATGGCGCACGGTTTCATCGAGCACCGCAACGAGTTGATTGCGGCCGACCGGCGGCTGAAGAGCCGCTATAAGTAGGCCGTGGTAGCGGCGCGTCATGCCTGTGGCAATAGTTCCAGAAGCAAAGCCGCCGATGCCGTTGGTAACGAGCCACTCGCGGGATTCGGCAGCCGGGAGATTGCCACAGATATCGCGCCCAAATTGAACTTGGGCCTGGGCTTCGATCGGAAACGAAGGTTGTTGCGGCGCCACGGCTTTCCCTTTCTTTGGAGTAGCCTATGCCACGAATTGTCGCTCAGTGTTTACCGGGCTTGAGCCACTTTGTCATCAAGAAACGAGAGTGATTGTCGTAGCCTGCGCGACGATAAAGCTCCGCAGCTGGGTCGTTGCCTTGATCGACTTCGAGATGGATTGCGTTTACTCCCAGTTCGCTAGCGCTTTCTTCAACGAACTGCATGGCGCGCCGGCCGATTCCCAGCCGCCGATATTGTGGCTCGATGTACAGCTCATCGATGAAGGAATCGCGTCCGTAATATTCGAAACTATAGCCGAATGTAAGAACAATGTAGCCGGCGGGAGTTTCTCCATCGAAGAAAACCCAGGCACGGCCAAGGTCAGGGCTCGCCAGAAACTTTCGCAACACACCGCGGACAGCCGGTTCATCGAAAAAATAGGCGCCCGGTTCCTGTTCGGCCAGATTGCGCATCATGCGGAGAAGTGCCTTCTCGTCCGCCAGGGCAGCGGGGCGGAAAATAACGCTGGGCACTTTACTCGCCGCTCTGCTCGATCAATTTGGCGACCAGAGCAGTCCAGCCAGTCTGGTGGCTCGCGCCGACGCCGGCGCCATTATCGCCATGAAAAAACTCGTAGAAGAGGAGCAAATCCTTCCAGTGCGGGTCGCTTTGGAACAATTCAGTACCACCGGCGACAGGGCGGCGGCCATCCTTGCCGCGAACAAAGATATGAACGAGACGCCGGGAGATTTCTGCAGCCACTTCCCAAAGATCGGATTCGTTGCCACTGCGAGACGGCGACTCGACTTTGAAGTCCTCGCCATAATAGTGGTGATACTTCTGCAAGGATTCGACGAGGAGATAGTTCATCGGGAACCAGATGGGGCCGCGCCAGTTGGAATTGCCGCCAAAAATGCCGCTGGTGGATTCTGCGGGTTCGTAGTCTACGCGGCTGACGTGGTCATTGACCTGGACTTCATAGGGATGATCGAGGTGGTAGCGAGAGAGAGAGCGAACGCCATAGGGCGACAGGAACTCCGTTTCGTCAAGCATGCGGCTAAGGATGCGCTTCAGTTGTTTACGATTCGCGAGCGAAAGCAGGCGGCGAACACCGCGCGCGGAACGCTGCGTCATTTCGATGTGTTCCGGCACGTCCGCGTGATTGTCAATAAACCACTGCATACGGCGCTTGAAGCCGGGAAGGCGGTCGACGATTTCCGGCTCGAGGGTCTCCACGGCGAAGAGAGGAATGAGGCCAACCATGGATCGAATTTTCAGGAAATGATCACTGCCATTTGGCAGGTGGAGGACGTCATAGTAAAAGCCGTCTTCGTCGTCCCAGAGAGCGATGCCATCCGTGCCCATGTCGTTCATGGCGTGGGCAATGTTCACGAAGTGTTCGAAAAATTTGCTGGCTACGTCCTCATAGGCGGGATCTTCCTTGGCCAGTTCGAGCGCGATGGCCATCATGTTGAGGCAATACATCCCCATCCAGCTGGTGCCGTCGGATTGTTCGAGGTGGCCGCCGGTAGGCAGAGGCGCCGAGCGGTCGAAAACTCCGATGTTGTCCAGACCGAGAAAACCACCTTCGAAAATGTTCATACCGTCGGGATCTTTGCGATTGACCCACCAGGTGAAGTTGAGCAGAAGCTTATGGAAAACTTTTTCGAGGAAGCCACGATCGGCCACGCCACGAACGCGCCGCTCGATTTTGTAAACCCGCCACGCAGCCCAGGCGTGGACAGGAGGATTCACATCACCGAAAGCCCACTCGTAGGCAGGCAGTTGCCCGTTGGGATGCATGTACCACTCGCGAAGAAGAAGGATGAGCTGCTCCTTCGCATAATCCGGATCCACGATCGCAAGGGCAACACAGTGAAATCCCAAGTCCCAAGCTGCGTACCAGGGATATTCCCATTTGTCCGGCATGGACATGACATCGTCGTTGTAGAGATTCTTCCAATCTTTGTTACGGCCTTTCAATCGCTCGGGCGGCGGCGGCGGCCCAGCCGGGTCGCCTTCAAGCCAGTTGCGAACATCGTAGTGATAAAACTGTTTGGACCAGAGTAACCCACCCAAAGCCTGACGCATCACGTTTTTTGCATCGTCGGATAATTCCGAGGTAACGCGGGAAGCGTAAAACTCGTCGGCTTCCTTCTGGCGGAGAGAAAATACGTTGTCAAAGCCCGCATCAAAATCATTCGAAGCTGGCACACCTTCCGGGCGGTCGGCGTGGCCTGGCGACGTGATAGTCCCGACGACGCCCAAACTTCGTTCCATGGAAGCGAGCGGCTCCGTGTCGGTGAGACGCAACTTGATTGTTTCGCTTTGGCCGGGGGCGAGCTGCAATGGATAGTACGCGGCCATTTTTGTCCCCGTCTGCTGTGGGTTGACGCCGGATTTGTTTCCACGAATCAAGTACTCGTGAAAAGCGTCCTTCACATACGGCGAACGGTTCTTGCCGTTGAAAAGCCTGGCAAAGTTAGTCTCGTTTTCGGTGAATAGCAGCTCCGGCTGGCCAGCGCAGAGAAGCCAGCGTTTGCCGTACTTCCAATGTTCAACCTCGGCGCACAAGCTTCCGGGAATGCTGGTGGCTTTTTGCACGCGGGGTCTACGCAAATCCCGGCCCCAGGACCACGTGTTGCGAAACCACAGCGACGGCAGGACATGCAAGATAGCCGCTTCGGGGCCGTGATTTACAGCCGTGATCTTGATGAGGATGTCTTCCACGTCGGCTTTGGCGTATTCGATAAAGACATCAAAATAGCGGTCCTCGGCAAAAATGCCGGTGTCGAGAAGCTCGAATTCGGGTTCCGCACGGCTCCGCCTGCCATTTTCCTCTACGAGGCGATTGTACGGAAATTCCGCCTGCGGATATTTGTAGAGCATGCGCATGTAACTGTGCGTGGGTGTCGAGTCCTGATAAAAGTAATACTCCTTCACGTCCTCGCCGTGATTGCCTTGGTTCCCCGTGAGGCCAAAAAGTCTCTCTTTAAGGATCGGATCGCGGCCGTTCCACAGCGCGAGTCCGAAGCAGATCATCTGGTGCCGGTCGGAGATGCCGCCGATGCCGTCTTCGCCCCAGCGGTAGGCACGCGAGCGCGCATGGTCGTGCGGGAAATATTCCCAGGCGGTCCCGCCGGGACTGTAGTCTTCGCGAACCGTTCCCCACTGGCGCTCGGAGAGATACGGTCCCCAGCGCTTCCAGTATTTTTTTCGATTGCGGTCTTCCTCGAGCCGCTGGTCTTCCTTGGATTGAAGT
This sequence comes from uncultured Acidobacteriota bacterium, assembly GCA_963833345.1. Lineage (GTDB taxonomy): Bacteria > Acidobacteriota > Terriglobia > Acidiferrales > UBA7541 > Acidiferrum. Next base: position 2,538,439 of record CAWHXI010000002.1, read on the forward strand.
CTGGCCATGGTTTGGAATCCCTCAGTAGGCGCTCTCAAATTATGGTTTATGGTCGCATCTTTTGCGAATCGCGAGGCGACCGGTGCGGGATACGTGCCCGTTCCGACAAGCCCGCAAGAAAGGCGCAATCCCCTGAGGATGGGATGCTTCAGCTATATGCAAGGTCGCGAGGAAACTGAAAAATGTTGCGGCACGCTGCCGCAGCAGAGAATATTTTTTGCGCCAGAGACTTCTATCGGCTTCTGAAAGCGCAGATTGGTTTAATCCGATGTACCCTAGAACCGTGCGAGAGCGTCCCTTTATTAAGAGAGTTTCCGAGGAGATCGAGCACATGTTTGAGCCTCAAGCGCGAGTTCGAAGAGCGACACATCGGCGGTTACCTAAAATACTTTTCACGATCGCCACATTGCTCTGCGTTTCCTTTTCGTCCGGCCGCGCTCAGGCGCAAGGGCGTTCGACGGAAGAATTGCGCAAAACGGATCAATCCGTGGGCGCCCTGATCCGCAAAGTGTCTCCGAGCGTGGTACAGATTCTGGTCTCGGGGTATGGTCAGGTCGAAGAAAGCGAGCACGGAAACACCGGCGTAGTCATTGGTCGGCAGAGGGCGATCGGCTCGGGATTCATCATCGATCCGAGCGGGTACATTATTACGAACGCGCACGTGGTGAAAGGAGCGCAGCGCGTGCAGGTGGTGCTTTCGAGCGCAAATTCCGACGATTCCTCGGACGCGGCGCTTTTTTCAAAAACAAGCCTCGTTCCGGCGCGGATCATCGGCGTCACCAGCGAAATCGATCTCGCTCTGCTCAAGGTAGATGTCGCAGATCTTCGCGCACTGAAGCTTGCAAGCTACCGGAATCTCCAGCAAGGCGAATCGGTGTTTGCGTTTGGAAGCCCGGAAGGGCTGCGCAATACGGTGACTCGCGGAATTATTTCCGCGGTGGCTCGGCAGACCGATCCCGACGCGACGATGGTTTATATCCAGACAGATGCGGCTATCAACCCAGGCAATTCGGGCGGTCCGCTGGTGAATGTAGACGGCGAAGTCGTCGGCGTGGATACCTTCATTTTGTCGCAGTCTGGCGGAAACGAAGGGCTCGGATTTGCAATTCCGTGCAGTGTTGTGAACCTCGCTTACCAGCAATTGCGCAAATTCGGCCATCTGCACCGCCCGGAAATCGGGATCGTCGTTCAGACGATAACGCCAACGTTGGCGGAAGGTTTGAAGCTTCCGCGCAACTTTGGAGTTGTGATCTCGGACGTTTTGCCAGGCGGGCCTGCCGAGGCCGCAGGAGTGCGTATTGGGGACGTCCTGCTGGCTATCGACAGTAAAGCGGCGAGCAGCGTGCCGTACGTGGCTTTTCATCTGATGTCGCGCGAGAGTGGAGACAAAGTGCACCTGGACATCCTGCGGGGGAATCTGCGGCTGGGTTTCGATGTGGCGTTGATGGACCCGCCCAAGGACATGGATCAGATCACTGCGCTGGCCGACCCGGAAAAAAACCTGGTTCCCACGCTTGGCATTCTTGCCATAGAAATCAACGAGAGAATTGCGGCAATGGTGCCGGAGCTCCGCGGCCCATTTGGAATCATTGTGGCTGCGCGTGCAGCAGGGGCCACCGCGGAAGTGCCGCTGACCGCAGGCGACGTAATCCGTACACTGAATGGCGAACCGATGACCACGCTGGAACGTCTGCGGAATGCATTGAAAGCCTTGCCGCCGGGCGCCGCAGTAGTGCTGCAAATTCAGCGCGATCAAAAGCTGATGTATGTGGCGTTTACGCTGGATTAGTTGCCATGCAGCGAGCGGGAAAGAGCTCTAGGCATACGCAAGCTGCCTCCGCACTTCGGAAACAATCTGTTCAGCAGATGGCGCGGCGTCCACAGTGATCGCGTCCGTCGGCTCTTCGAGAGTGGCAAACTGGCTGGCGAGCAGATCTTGCTTGGCAAAATGCCCCTTACGGGCGAGCACCCTCTGCGAGAACAGTTCGTAGCTTCCTTTCAAATAAACGAACTTTACGTCGGGACCGGCGCGCAGTTCATCGCGATAGCTCTGTTTGAGCGCCGAGCACGCCAGCACGACATTGCGGCCCTCCGCAATCCACTCAACGATTTTGTCATGGAGCGCTTTCAGCCACGGCTCGCGGTCCGCATCGGTCAGTGCAATGCCGTGCTTCATTTTTTCGACATTTGCTGGCGGATGGAAATCGTCGGCGTCCACGAATTCCCATCCCAGTCGTTTCGCGAGCAAGGTGCCGATGGTGGTTTTACCGGAGCCGGTCGTGCCCATGATGATCGCGATCATGGCAGCCTCATGCGGGGAAACATTGCGTCATTGGAGCAAAAAAGTTTGGCTGGGAGACCTGGACTCGAACCAGGATAGCCAGATTCAGAGTCTGGAGTCCTACCAATTGGACGATCTCCCAGCTGTTGACAACGTGGGACTTACATCATGCCACGGCTTGAAGCTTTGGGTCAAAAGGGTCAATCACAGCAATTCTCGACCCAATTTCAAGGGAGAAATCAGGCACTCTGGCAAGTTCGTCCTGCATAAAATCAGGCCGAAGATGAGTGTAGCGACGAATCATTTCTTCGCTACCGTGTCCGATCCACTTCTTGATTACCTCAATCGCCGTTCCAGCCATGACCAGGGTGCTTACTCGATGGTACCGGAAGCCGTGCATACCGCCACGTTCCAGCCCGAGTGTGCGAAGCAGCGGGTGTAGATGCTTATTGAGAACGACACAGTTCACAAGGGGAGTCTTCCGCCTTGATTGGAAGACCAGACCTTCCTTTCTGCCGTTCAAATGCGCTTTCAGCATCTCCATAACGTAAGGCTTGACGTTGATCCAGCGGGTTGCATTCTTGGTTTTGGGTGAGCCCACTTTCTGGCGGTACATGCTCTTGTTGATGCGGATGACGTTGTGTTGGAACAGCAAGTCATCCACAGTCAAGGCATATAGTTCGCCAGCACGAGCGCCCGTTTCTGCCGCCAACTTAAAGAGCACCTTGTATTGCCCTTTGGCAGCTTCAACGATTTGCTGCACCTCTTCCGCCAAGTAGCATCGGGGATCGTCCTCTACCTCTCCTTTCGACGGGTAGGAAATTGCCCCTTTGCCAAATCTCTTTCCAAGAGCTAGCTGCAAGGTGCTCATGATTCCCTTGACGGTCGCCGGGGAGAGGTGAGCCAGTTCAGGCGCACCCACCCATTCGTTGACCGCTTCAGCCGTGATGAGTTCCACCGGGGTCTTGCCCCATTTCGGCAACAGATAGACCTTGAGGTGATATCGCATCAAGTCTTGGTTAGAGGGCTTCCGCTTCACAACGTAAGTCTGTTCCCACTTCTCCACTTTCTGAGCGAAGTTTTCAGTTGATGGGATCACGTAGGTCGGAAGGTCTATGCCCTCTTGCCGGATGATCTCTTTCAACTTTCTCTTCGCTTCAGATTTGGTCATGTCCTTCTTGAAGCCAAGCACAACAGACCGCTTTTGACGCTCCATTTGACCAGGAACATCAATAAGGTATCTGCCCCGCCAAGCTCCATTTCTTTCTTCAATCGTTCCGTTCTGACCAGTTCTACGACTCATCGATTTTCCTCTCCGATGAACCGTTCGAACCGTTGCGGCGTCAATAATAGCAGGTGCGGCGTTCATGCTGCCACCGCCCGGTAAAGAAGAAATTGTCCCAGCAATGAAAAGAGATGCCTACAGTCCGGACTGAAAGAAAGCGGACGATGGCCTAAAAGAAAAGAAAACTGCCTGTGGGGAAACATAAACACCAACCCTTTGGTGAGTTGGTGCTGAATGCGCCTGAGTTTATCGGTTTGTTCGTGCTACCGATTCTCTTATACCGCCGCCTCTGGCGACTGTCGTTCTCTGCGACTCTCTACGTCCTAGGGAGGCTAGCGTAGCTTTCAGAGACGACCACATGGCTCCTTCCTGGAGCCAAGACTTGCCGGATCTGGCGATCCGACGTACAAGTAGATTACCACATAGTATTGGTACTTGTCAAGTTTTATGTTTCGATAGGGAAAAGCCGGAGCTAGAAAAGTGCCGACAACCTACCCGCCGGACCTGGCTTGCCTTCCAACCGCCTTGGTGAAATAATCCCGCCACTATGGTCATAGGCGACAGGCTCCGCGAACTTCGCGAACAAAAGAAACTCTCTCAGGGCCATATTGAGAAACGGACCGGACTTCTGCGCTGTTACATCTCCCGCGTCGAGAACGGACATACAGTTCCCGCTGTTGCGACACTAGAAAAGATGGCGCGTGCTCTTGAAGTTCCGTTGTACAAGCTATTTTATGACGGCAACGCACCAGCGAAAGCGCCCGGTGTTTTCAAACAAAAATCCTCTGATGACGGTCTCTGGGGCAACGCAGGAAAAGACGCGAAATACTTCAATCAACTTCGCCGATTGTTGGGTAAGGCCAACGAGCAAGATCGCAAACTTATTTTGTACACGCTACAGAAGATGGCGCGTTAGTAGCAGAACTCCGCCGTTCACTGTCCACAAACCCGCATTTCACTTGATGTCTGGCACGACTTATCAGATGGGATGAGAAGGCCGGTCTCCAGCGGGATGCGATACGCTCCCAATGAAAGACGTGCTCAAGGCACAAAAGGAGACCGGCTATGAAAAAGACTAGCACTGTTCGGGTAAATGGAAACATGATTTTCAAAGGACACCAGCTCACGATTGGTTTGGACCTCGGCGATCGCTGGTCGAACTACTGCGTTTTGGATGAAGCCGGCGAAGTCCTTCTGGAACAGAAACTAGCGACGACGCCGGAAGCGATGAAGCAGACATTTGAACGGATACCGCGAAGTCTCGTGGCGCTGGAGACCGGAACACATTCCCCGTGGCTAAGCCGGCTGGTAAAGGAGCTGGGACACGAGGTGCTCGTGGCGCACGCGCAAAAGGTGGAATTGATCAGCAAGAGCAATCGAAAAGATGATCGACACGATGCGCGGACACTGGCGCGGCTGGCCAGAATCGATCCTGAGCTGTTGGGGCCGGTACGGCATCGCAGCGCGAAAGCACAAATTCATCTGACAGTGATCCGGGCACGTGCGGAATTGGTGAGTGCACGAACCGCGCTGGTGAATGCGGCGCGAAGGATTGGCGAAGTCTCATGGTGAACGGCTGCCGAAGTGTGGCACGGAACAGGTGAGCCGGGAGCTGGCCGCGGAATTGAGCGCGGAGTTGCGTGAGGTTCTGGAACCGTTGCTGAAAGAAATCGAATCGTTGAACGAGGGCATCAAGGAATACAACGCGCGGATGGAGAAAATCGCCAAGGAGAGCTACCCGCAAGTCGCATTGCTCAAACAGGTGAAGGGGGTAGGAACACAGATCGCGCTGACGTATGTCTTGACGCTAGACGATCCGCAGCGGTTCGCAAAGAGTCGCGAGGTCGGCTGTTTTCTGGGGTTAAAACCTGGGCGCAGGAACTCCGGAGAGAGCCAGCCGCAGATGCACATCAGCAAAGAGGGAGACCGCTATTTGAGAACAATGCTGGTGCAGGGGGCGCACTACATCCTGGGACCTTTTGGGGAAGATAGTGATCTGCGGCGATGGGGACTGCGACTTGCCGAGCGAGGAGGGAAAAACGCCAAGAAACGAGCGGTTGTCGCGGTGGCCAGAAAGTTGGCGGTACTACTGCATCGGTTGTGGGTGAGTGGAGAGGTGTACGAACCCCTGCGCAATAGCCACAAGGCGATGCGCGCTGCGGCCTAGAGTAAAGAGGTCCCCACAAATATCTCCCTGTGGGAAACTTGGAAAGGCAGAAAGAAAGAAAGAAAAGGAGCATACAAGAAAGAAAAAGATCCAAACAGCCGAGCTCAACCGCCGAGATCAGGTGACTGCGGCTAAGTCCTGGCCCAGTTCCCTTCGAAAAGAGGGGAACAGAGGTCGATTATCAGGTAGCAGCACCTACTGAATCGAGTACACCCAACTTGCACCGAGCGACAATCGCTCAACAAAGAGTGCGGATGGAAGGGTGGCGACAGGAGCGGCTTGGCTCAAGGACAGGAACTCACAGGGAGGAAGAGAAGAACAAAAACATCCTTACAGGAAAGAAAGAAAGAAAGAAAGAAAGAAAGAAAGAAAGAAAGAAAGAAAGAAAAACATACTTGACACTCACCGGCCTTCTCATGGAAGGACTTGAGACATCCAGTTTGAAGTTTTGCGACCGAGCACTAAAATGTGTGTTCATCTTTACTGTAAATCATTCGCCGCTTAGGATGATTTGATTGATGGCCGCCGCTTTTTTCGGCGAGGCCCTCAAATTCCGAGGGTGGCAATGAGCCAAGATATTAGAGAGATTGCCGTTGCCGCCATCTGCGCTTTTATTGCCGGTTTCTTCGGACTTTGGAATGCCCTTCTTGAGATGGAAGTCCTGGATCTTGTGAACGCGAAGCTGCCCCCGGAGAAACAATATCCTCTGCTCTGGGGAAATTATCGGTATTTCGAGCTTCGAAGCGAATATAAGAAACTTTTCCCGAGCGGCACCTTGCTGCGGAAAGCTGACAAAGTAAAACTGATCGCAATTAGCATCTTCTTTGGAGGCATTATCCTTCAGTTTCTCTTAAACCACGTATGGCGGTAAATAGCCAGGCGCTAGCGAAATGACTCCCTGAGACTTGATGTCCGGTTACGCAAATCAGGAGTTGACAACCTTTTTGTTGGAATAAGCAACACGACGCACGACCCAGCCAAGGAAGAAGAGAATTGCACCGACGAGAAATACTCGGAACATTGGAGGGTCGCTCCATGATTTGTCGATGTCCTTGCCGAGATTGAGAATTGGCCACAGAAGAAACGAGCCGGTACCGAAGTCCTGAACCACTTGGCTGGCTTGTTGGATGATCGATGGGAACTCCTTGCGATTAGATGGGTCAGAGAGCCTAGCGAGTTCTTGGTCCGACAATCCGAGACCCTCTGACGATTTACGCAAAAGGAAGATTCCCTTGATTAGTAGAGCAAGGCTGCCTAGTGCGAAGACGAGAGGAACAGTGGTAAATTGCAAATCCGAGCGCGAGAAAATCCAAAAGCAAAAAGCCGAGACGGCCAGCGCCAAATATGCGACCGCTCGCCGCGGATGATATTCCAAATCACCCGCAAAGTTCTCTACAAAGATTTCGCGAAGCGTCACGGCGCACAGTTTATATCAACATCGGTACCGGAACCCACACATTGTCCGAACTAATCGGGACTTAGCAGATAGCTAAGAGAATGGTGGGCATGCGTTGGAGTTGATTGGCCTATGGGCGCGGTAAGGCGGTCCCCGTCGGGTCTCATTTTGTGGGCGGAACCGCTGGGGCTGGCTTGCTGAGGGACTTGGCGGCGTCGGCCCAGATCTCGATCGTGTCGGGGTCTTGGCGTCGCAGTTTGCGGGCCACGTCCACGCCACGTGTGAAGTTTTGTTCCGCATCGGGTTTGGCGCCGCGCACCTGATAGACAATGGCCAGCAGGAAGAAGTCGGTCGGTTCTTGTCCTTTGTTGAATTCTACGGATTTGTTCAGCGTGGTGAACGCTTCGTCCCACAGACTGTTGCGGACCAGCGCCAAGCCCAGCGTGTTGTATTCGTTCCCGGCGTTTTGGCCCGCCAGCTTCACCGACTGGCGGGACAGGTCCAAAGCTTCCGCGGGCCGCTTTAATCTCTTGTCCGGCACGGTCAACAAAAACCAGGCGAGCTCATTCAGCATTGCTGGATTATCGGGAGCATTCTTGCAAAGTGTGCGGTAGGCGGATTCTGCCTTGGGATAGTCATGGAGAGCTTGGTAGTCAGTAGCCACCCTGCTCCAGGAACTTAGAGCCTGCGGATTTTGGGCGCCCAAAACACGTGAGCGAAGCTCAGCGACCTTCGTGTCGAGTTCAGCAGCCTGCTGGTATTTGCCAGCCCTGTAGTTATCGTGGGCGAGGTCACTCATAGACCAGAGCGTATCGGGACTTTCCGGACCGAGAACGCGGCGGCGAATGTCGAGGGTTTGCCTGTCGATGGCCTCGGCTTCTGCGAGACGACCCTGAGCGCGGATATCGTTGCCGAGGTTCTGCATGGAACGCAGGGTCAAAGGATGCTCGGGACCAAGGACGCGGCGCTTCGCCTGCAAAGTTTGCTCGTCCAGGGCTTGCGCGTCCGCGTATTTCTTCTCCGCTCGGTAGTCCCACGCCAGATTCATCATGGCATCGAGCGTATCCGGATGATCGGGGCCTAGGACGCGGCCGCGACGTTCGATCAATTCTTTGTTCAGCGCTTCCGCTTCGGAATAGTTGCGCTGCTGAGCGTAGGTCGTCGCCAGATTGTTCATGGCATTCAGAGTGTCGGGATGATCGGCACCGAGGAGGCGACGACGAATGTCCACAGCCTGCTGGTTAAGGGACTGTGACTCTGCGGTTTTTCCCTGCTCGTAATACATGATGGCCAGAAAATACATGCAATTGGCGGTTTCGAGAGAGTCTGGACCATTGATGCGTCGGCTGATGTTCAACGCCTGAACACCGAGGGCCTCGCCCTCAGAGAACTTGCCGAGTTCGTCGTCGATAGAGACGAGGCGTTCCATAATTCGCAGCGTGTCGCGGTGTTCCGGGCCTAGCGAAGGGCGGCTCAGATCCAGGGCTTTTTTGGCAACGCTTTCCGCTTCTGGGAATTTGCCCTGCGCTTCTTCGGTGTTAGCCAGTTCGAGCATCACCTCGATGGTTTTCTGATTGTCCGGTCCCAAAACTTTTTGGTTGAGTTTCAGTGCACGCTCAAGCTGTTCGCGAGATTCGGCGTACAGGCCTAAGCCCATGTAGGTTGTGCCGATGGTCCCGCGAATGGCGGCTTCGACTTCCGGCTGATGATCGAATTTACCGCTGATGTTTTGCGCGGCGAGGTCCACTGCCGTCCGGACCTTGAGGTCCGGGTCCGGCTTGGACTGGTTGTAGGCGCTGGCCTGCGCAAGAAGATCCCTTCGCAGGAAATCGTTGACGGCCTGCGCGATTTCCGATTCTTGCTGCGCTTTGCGTTCGGCTTTGCGGGCGCGCACCGCTTCCCACGTGCTGGCCACTGCGCCAGCGACCAAAACCACCATCACCGCCGCGACTCCCGTCACTAGCGCTTTATGGCGCTTCGCGAATTTTCGTAATTGATAGGCGGTGCTTGCCGGTCTGGCTGTGATCGGCTGGTCGTCCAAATAGCGGCGGATGTCCGCGGCCAGGTCGGCGGCCGAGGCATAACGGCGGTCTTTTTCCTTCTCCAATGCCTTTCCGACAATGGTCTCGATGTCACCGCGATAGAGGCGGTTCACGCTGCTAAGCGGAGCGGGATCGCTCTCCTGAATGCTGTGCATCGCTTCGTGAACTTGCCGCGAGACGGTGTAGGGCAACTTGTCGGCTAGCAGTTCATACAGCATTACGCCAACAGCGTAGACGTCACTGCGGGTATCGAGGACCGCGGGATCAGCAAGGATTTGCTCCGGGCTCATATACGCGAGGGTGCCCAGGATTTGGCCAACATCGGTCTGCCTGGTGGCTTCCGCGTCCGAGTTGGTCAAGCGCGCCAGACCGAAATCTAGAATTTTCGCCTGGCCCATTTGGTCTACCAGAATGTTGCCAGGCTTTAGATCGCGGTGGATGATGCCGCGTTGGTGCGCGTGCTGCACGGCCTCGCAGACCTGAATCACGAGCGCGAGCCGTTGCCGTATGCCAAGTTTGTGTGTGCGGGCGTATTCCGTTAGAGGCTGGCCATGAATGAGCTCCATGGCGAAGAACGGTTGGAGGCCAGCTCCGGTTTCGGCGCTGCCCGCTTCGTAGATTTGTGCGATTCCCGAATGGTGCAAGAGGCCTAGCGCATGCGACTCCCGCTCGAATCGCTCCAGCAATTGCGCGTGGGCCCAAGACGCCCGAATCACTTTGAGTGCGACGCGGCGCCGCGGCTGCTCCTGTTCAGCTTCGAAGACCGTGCCCATGCCGCCTTCGCCGAGTACCCGGACGAGCCGGTAATGGCCGATTTTCTCGGGCCAGCCATGGCGGCGTATCGAATCGGAAACGCTCTCCGCGGAAGAAAGCGTTTGCATGTTGCTGAGTGAATCTGCGGAGCCACCGACGTTGCTCGGATCCTTGGGCAAGGGAACGAGCCTCCGTAAAAGTTGCCTGAGCATATTGGCGCATCGGATTCGCAGTTGCAAGCAGGCCTTGCGGCTCAAAACATACTCCGGACAAACGCCGTAACCGGAAATCAAGCGAAATCTGAACCCGAAAACACCCAATCCTGGCGCAGGTCTGGGAAGTCCATCCTACAATTTTCGTACAATTTGTTTCTCCCATTTCCGCCCCACGGCTGGATCGCCTCTGCGATAATCTTGCAGACGACGGTTTCGATCACGGGCTTTTCGGGCGGTGCTGGTGCTTCGAGAATTCCTTTCTCTAGAAGCACCCGCTCCAGTTTGGAAACGCGTTGTTGAAGTTCTCGGATATCGTTGCCGTAAAAGTCTGCCATATTAGTACCTATCCAGTGGCTGCTTGCCGGATTCGTCCAAAAGTGCCAGCCCCGCTTCGTACATCGCTTTATAGTCGGGACTACCATCCGGACGGGAGATCCAAATTGCACGAACCCTCGAAGTCTGGGCGTAGCTATTCCCCTGCAATCGGTCCCACTTTTCTTTCCATACAGCGTCGGATGGGGTTGTGTTACCTCGTGCGGCTTCAGCATCAGCCTTTCTCCGTGCTTCGGCCCTCTGCCATTCACGTTCTTTAATCCTTGAATCTTCAAAGAACACGCCTGGCTTGTGGGTCTTCTCTGCTTCTGCCTTCTGCGCAACCTCACTCAACTTATGCGTTGACGGAATAAAATGCAGTTGTCCTTTTGCAGTCAGATTGGAGAACGCCATCTGCAAGTAGTCGTTCGACATTTCCCTGCCGTGCATCCAAACCAGAAACTTGGTCGCATTGTCATAGCCCTGCTGTGAACTTCCTGTGACCAACTGACCTGTAACCCAAGTGGAGTTCCAGAAGGTGTTAAATTTCTTTTGAGCCTCGGGAGACAGTTGCTGGAGTTCGTTCGCATAAACCATAACAAACGGCTCGTGATAAAGTTTGTGCCCCGCAGCCTCGTGAGCCTTGACTGCGGCTCGGATTGCGTCAACCGTGGGAGGTATGGAATTCTTTTCCAAATACTCCACAACCGTTACCATCACGCCGCCATCATTTGCCTGGATCAACCCTTTCGGAACTTCCTCTTCACCTATTTGATTTAATGACGCTTCCAACTGCTTAACTTGCGATTCGTTGTACATATGTTTCTCCCTTGCGGCACAGCCGCTTAACTTTTTACCACCAACCGCTGGTTGACCTGATACGCCCCAAATCTGCGGATTGCATCGGTCAATTTGTTTCTGTCACATCCCCGGAGATACGCTGCGTCTAGTTTTGCTTCTCCGATAAACTCTGGCATCACTGGATATCCCAATGCTGCTTCCTGCTGCTTGATGCTTTCCTGACGTGCTGCGTGTTCGTCTTCTTTAGTTAGCACGCCACGCTCAGTCCAAGAGTGACGAGCCAGCAACGCTTGTCGCTCCGCAGTACACTCCGCACTGCGCTTCCTTATTTCGTGCACGGGCATTGCCTTCCACTTACGTTCGAATTCCCGTTCTAGTTCCCGTGTGTATTCCAAGTGTTCTTGCTTGTTACATGAAGCGAGATTGAGTTGACCGTTCTGAATAGCAAGTCCAATCTGGAATGCGTCCGCGCCATCCTGGAACTTATCCAAAACAGCCTGGACGTTGGCTTCGCAACGGCTTAGATCGTAATCACGAGCCACGGAATTGAATGTAGCCCTGGTGTTTGCTTCCACCTGTGCATTCCTTGCCTTCGTGGCGGCGGGGCTGTTGTCCACGTCTGGTTCCCAACTCAACCTGAACTTCAAATGCGGCTGTTCCTTCAACGCCTGAGTAAGCATGCTTGCACAAAGCACTTCTCCAGGCCGAAGCCACGAACGTAGCTCGCAGAGGTTGGCTTCATTCGGTTGAATTGTTTTGTCTTCGTGAACAACCTGACAAGTCTGAAGAAAGCGATACTTCTCCAGTTCGTCTGCGGCCTTCTGCTGTGCTTCGGCGGCAGCCTGGCGTGCCTTCTGCGTCTCCGCATCCGCCTCGACTATCCTCATACGTTCTCCCTGAAGCAAACGCTGGTAGTCCGCACGCACCTCGTCTTCGGATTTCTTCATGTAATACGAAGCGATTGCGCCGGGGTCTGCTGAAGCATCCGCATTTCGTTGAATAAATTGAATCATGGAATTGTTGTCCATCTTGTTGCTCCTATTCACTGCATAAATTCAACGCCTCTGCGATGCTTCACCCAATGATTGCTCATTGAGAGTATCGACGGCTCGCTGCGGGATTTGAAGTCACAGTAGCTGATCGGACGCACCTATGGCAGAAGCGTTCAAGTCTTATCCCGATACGTAACAGGATGGGAACACTCTGGGAGTCCAGAAGAAAGGCGGGAATGAGTCGCCTGGTGTTGGACTCACGATTGCACCAATAGCACTATCGGTGCAAACTTTTAGGCCAGGGAAGGAACCGAAATGTCAGTAACGGTTGTGTCCTGGCCCATGTCGGCTAACGTCTCCGACAAAATTAATCCTGGCAAACCCTTTGGAATTCTGCTTTCACGGAAGACCACATTTTGGAATCCATCAGAGGGGTATACTTCGGATCGTTCAAGCTGTATGCCTTCCACAGCGCATCCTTGTAAATTTCCATGAAGGTTGGGCTCTTGCGCAAATCGATCAAATCGGACTCGGCATTGAACCCAGGGCGTGTCTGTAAAGACTTAATCGTCTCGGATAGCACCACGTCCGGGAATTCGCCCAAGACACGAAGATACTCATCGGCTTGAATAAACTTGTTCTCGACTCCGAAGATCAGTCTCTGCAACTCTCGTATCGTTCGAACATCAAAGCTGTAAAGCCACTGACGGTTCAACTCCGTTGCTATTTTGTCCAGTGCGGTATCCTGGTCCAAGAAAGAATGAAAACTGTCCTGCCACTTCTCTGGGACGGCATCCAGTGCTTTCTCTTCCGGCTTAATCATGTACTGACGCTTCTCTTCCTCTTCGAAACGTTTCTTTTCTTCGAGCAGGTCTTCTTTCTCTTTTCGTCTCTTTCTAGAGTCTGCTGCACGCAGTCGGTTGTACTCTGCACGCTCCGCCCGGTCCATTTAAGCTATTGGCTTCCAGGCGTGTACAGACTTTGCAACCTGCTGCCCGAATGCGTTGGTAACTTGTTCCATGTGCTGCTCCTGGGCATCGGCCCTGTCAAAAAATTTCAAAAATTTTATATGGCAATTTTGAATCCACAGAAAATCCAAGTGGCGGGTACGGCACGCCATAACCCACCGGGGTACATTTAAAATTCGTGTGACATCCACGTATCGAAAAGTATGTGTGTTCTTCGCAAGTTATTGACAAAACAGGACTTAAGGTGGGGGCGACTGCGGCGGAGTCGAATTCCTAAGTCTAACTTCCCTAAGAGTTTATTTTGGACCTCAAAAAATTTTTCAAACTCGGATCGCCCACTCGACCAGACCATCCGACGGTCGAACGGCGACTTCCAAACTGGCGACTTTATTTCGATTTATTATTGCGTTGCACTTCGTTGCAGGGTTGCTCAACGTGGTATTTACTCTGCGGTTAGCCCTCGCCTATTTCGACTTGCCTGCCTCTGCCGCCCGGCCTGCAATAAACTTCACTGCAAGATCATTCAGCAGCCAGGAGACGCTGCGGTCCATTTCGACTGCTATCCTCGTCAATTCTTGCGCCGTCTCGTCTGTCGTCCGCATCATGATTTGCGAGTCCTTCTTTGCCTTGCCCAACTTCGGTCTACCTTTGCCAGCGTTTCCAGCCATCTTAAGCACCTCGAAACGATTGTCAACGGTTTGGCTTCAGGCGTCAATGGATAATTGCTGCTCGCTTCGCCATGCTGTATTTCCGTAACTGTTACAAACACATCGTTTACTACTTCCGCTTTCACCTAAGTGGGAAGTTGCCGCACATAATGCTTGACAAGCGTTTCGCTTTAGGTATAATGATTCCCAGAGGCGAGAACATTATGGACGACATTAAGTACTTAGAACTCAATGAGATGCTGGCAGTATTGGCTCAAGCCAAGAAGACCAGCGACAGGAATTGGGCCATTTGCCTTTTTGCCTTTCGCTTTGGGCTCCGAGCCACTGAGTTATCAACTTTGAAACTCTCCGATGTCGAGGGCAACTATTGTGACGTGCAACGCCTCAAGGGGTCCGAGCATACTCGCCAACAAATCACGAGCGATCCGAATCCCCTCCTGGATGTTAAAGCAGCCCTGGCTGCCTGCCTGAGCGAACGAGAGGACACTGGCAGTATATTCGTATTCACCTCTCGACTCGGCTCCGGAATGACACGACGAGCCATTTATAACGTGTTCGAGGATGCCGCCTTTCGAGCGGGCATTGACGCCGGACGCCGAAACATTCACATTGCTAAACATAGCCTAGCAGTTAACCTTCGGAAGCGAGGCGTCCCCGTTGACGTTGTCCAAAAAGCCTTAGGTCATGCCCGACCTGAAACGACGATCAAATTTTACTATCACACCAGCCAGGATGAAGCTACGGCTGCTATTGGTAAAGCCTTCGCCCAATAGCCTTTCTTGCCCATTCCTAGGCGATTTCCCGCAGTAAGGCACTCCCTCGTGTTTTGACTCATCCCGTTTGAACGTTTCAAAATCCATTTTGTCCGTATATTACTGATTCTATAATATTTAGCAGTCAAATACTGCCCGTTTGACTGCATTTTGACTAGTTTATGTAAACGATTGGTAGCGGAAATGCCGAGACCGTTGACAATACATACCAATAACCTCTTACAATATATCCAGAATACCGAGGCATGCCCTTGTAACGCTCGCTCCTGAGCTAACCAAAACGTCATAAGCGGACCAGGAAATGCCTATTTAAAACCAAGTCGTAGACAGTAGACAGCCTAATATGTAGGTATACATTCAAAACACGACGATGGCTTATTACCCTACTTTTTTGTCACTCCACATTCTAAAGGGTTTGCGGGAGCAAGTCGTAGACAAGCCTATTTCCGTAAGTCAATTTGTCTACGACTTGTCTAGGACTTTGTATACGACTTTGTATACAACTTTTTAGGCACTGAAAAACTCGTATTCTCCCCTAGTTTTTCGAAGTTTCAACGCTTCCGACTGCGTGCAATTCTTCCAAGCCATAAGGAACGATCCCAGACCGCCAGGGTGCCGTTGCGGTTGAATACCACGCCTGAAGTCATTCTTAGTCTTAGGATCAGTTTTGGATGCGTGTTTCTTAGCCCACCCAAGGATTAAATTCTCCATGGCCTGGACGTGTCCAAAACTGTCTTCTGGGTTTAGTGTCTCACGCACCTGCATCTCATATTTACCAAACTCGATAGCCGCCCGCATTACTTCTGGGCTAACTGTCAATTCAGTGCCCGCATAACCTTCTGGCACGGAAGTGACCGCTAACACGATGCAAACCTGCTTGACCGTTTCTAGGATACGGATGGAATGTTTCCCGCTAACCGATGCCCACCAAGCGGACATAATCTGCCCGGCTTCTGGTCCGATGCTGATGGCTTGACCTGGCAACGCCGCCATGGCAAATAGACGGTTATACCGCTGCTCAAGATCAGGCAAGCACTTCGCCTGTAAGGCTGGAGCATCCGGAGCATTAGTCGTAATGACCGTTATCCTAGACACTAGCCCATCGGCTCCGCCGCCTGTTCCCGTCCAAAGCATCGGGTACTTCTGCTCAGTGGTCGAACCTAGGATGGCTAGGTGCGCCTTTTCTGATCCGAGTACGCCGTCTTTTTTAGTTTCGTTCGAGATTCGATTGGTGCCATACAACTTGAGTAGTTCTGGAAAGAATATGCTCGTCTTGCTGACACTGGACTTCCCAATCTCGAAGATGGTAGAGATTTCGTCAGGATCAATAAGCACTCGTGCTCTATCGTCCTTGATGGATATCCCCGCCTTAACGACTGCTTTGCCTGCATCCGAGAATGCCTTGGCTAGGTATTCGCCAGAGTTTATCGATGGGTGATTATGAACCTGTGAGAATACGCAAGGCTTAGAGTCCGTGACGAACCTACCATGCACAACCTTCTGGATCATCTCAAGTGCAGTACGGCTCTCATTAATTGCTCCGGTCTTTCCCTTGTTTGGAAGAGCCACGAGAATCGTATAGAACCTTGGTTGTATGTGTGGCTCGTTCACAAGATAATCCAAGCCACTGCGCATGATTCCCCATCTGGTTATCAAAGCCCACAACTTGAACTCGTAAGGCAACGACGGGTACAGAGCGTCAGCAAGATCAGAAAGTGCACCTGGGAGCCTTAGGCAGTTTGGATACGTTTGCTTGGTATCATCTTCGCCGCTCTCAAGGTCCTCGATAGCATTATCGATGTTTTCTCGATAGGTTTCAAAAGCCTTCATGATTTCAGGCTTGGCAAGAATGGTCTCGCCTGTCTTGATATCCCGTACCGCCGCTGTGCCGTTCGGCACTACCATACGCGACGGACCATTCTGCATCAGGATTTCCATGGGATAGTCGTTCTCTCGAAGAATCTTCAAATTCTTCAAGTAGGCTGCGGCTTCTGATGCGTCTTCGTCCTTCTCTTTTTGGATATCTTCAGGAGTCGTGACCAACTTCGTCAGCATCTGGCATCTTAGTTGGAGCACAGGCAGTATCTGCTTATGGTCCACTACATTTGGCACAGCAGGCAAGCCAACATTTACCAATGCAAAGTTAGGGTCTTGCTCCGCTATCTCCAAAAGGCACTGTTCCTGCAATCGCAAATCCTCAATCTCGTAAGATCGGCAGATTGCTTCCGTGATGGACTCGTTCTCAGGCCATGCAGGAACACTGTCAGGCCACTTTGCTTCTGCTTCTCGAACTGCTTTCAATTCGGCTTGTGAGTAAGGGAACATTACGCACCAACCTTGGTGCCAATAATGACATCCTTCGCTCGAAGTCCTTTCTCACCTACCATGGGCATAAAAGTACAAAGTTCTCCAGCCCTAGGTACGCCATATTTAACATCACGGAGATGAAAAAAGTACGCAACAACGACTCCCGCTACAACCTCATGGATGAAGCCAAACGCACGAATCATCAAAATATGCATTGACGCTTCCCACGTGTCTACAACCTATCGCCATTAATTCAGACATAACATTCACCTTTGCCACATTGGTTCAACCATTGGCATTCACCCGTGATATTTCACGAGCGTACAACAAAACGTTTTCTAGGATTATTTGGGTTCGTTATATCCCTCGAAGCAGACTCTCTTCGAGCAATTCCAGTTGCGGCAACACGCTTTCCAACTTCCTCAATGCCCAATCCCTATTTTCCGGGCTATCTGCTGCCAATTTGATTCTTTTAATGCCGAGCGGGGTCAAGTCGAGCGTCAGTCTGATTACTGCGCCGGGCTTGACCGTGCTCTCCGTGATGTTGTGAAGGTTCATATACCGCTCCTACTCTATGCAAAAACTGTTACCGGCTGAGAAGCGATGCTCCTCTGGCCCGATCATTCTTGTCCCTCTATCCTATGCAAAAAGCGTTACAGACTGAGAAGTGCCTGAGTTTTGGCGAGTACAGGGCCGCACTATACGCAGAAATACTCGGGATGCTCGTGCGTATAGTAAACCGAGCAGATTCTACACGATTTACTATACGTATAACCGAAATAATCGGTGTACTCTTCAATAAGGACTTGACAAGGTTTTCGCAACCTGATAATATCGGGCGTGGAGGCAGTAGCCGAAGCATGACAAAAGACCTGCATGCAGGGCACCGACCTTTTCAAAGACTGAACCATCTAATCAAATGCCGCCCTGCGGCAGAGAAGAGGAAACATGATTAAAGACATTTTGATTCAAGACATTTTAAGAAAGGCTGCGGATAACGTATGTACGTGGCTCAATAATACTTCAGAACAGGAAGCAGGACAAACGAACAGCGGGCAGCAAGTTTGGGATCGTGTGGCAACCCTGCACAAAGAGATATGTGACGTTGTGGCAGTGTTGGACCATCCAGGAATTAATGCACTGAGCGGAACAACAATACTCAGTCTACCAAGGAAGCCAGAGTCGAAAGTTCCTATTCCTGAGCCTGGTGTTCTGACTAAAGGTTTGCGTCCTTCAGATACAGTGTATCTCTCGTCACCTAAGAAAGAAGAATGACGACTTCCCCCAACCCGCCCATCGCTCCCGGACCAGGCTATCTCTGGTCCAAGGGTGTATGGTTGTCTCCCGAGGACTTGCAAGAGATACGGGAGAACTATGCCCGGACGAAATTCATTTTCAAGGAAAAAGAAAAACCTTTACACGAAACAGATTCGAGGTTTAATGGTATTCCGTGGCTCGTAGATTCCCTGGAGTATCGAGAGTCGAATAAACTTCCTGCACTATGGACTGACGGAAAGCCAACGGATGCATGGGAGGATTTTCTCTTCGAGCAGCAAGACGGAGAGTTCCATCACCTAAGTTCCTTTGCTAAATTCCACACCGTTGACTCGAAGTTTGCTAGACAAGCCGAAAAGATTAAAGACTATCAATGTTGGGATTATTTTCCATCAGCCAATGCTTACTTACGGGAGTTTACGAGGCAGCTTCAAGATTCTAAGAAACAAAGAAACTATTTAAAGAAACTCAAGGACTCTGAACACGGGCAAGAACAGTTGGAGGAGCGCACGAATTCTGATGGCGTGCATCGCCATGACAATAATGGCATCGTCTACGCAGGCGATTATGATAATCCAATGCGTATTCAGACGACAGTCCCCTCGCATGAAAACGACGTGATAGGTTGGATTGATGCAGACGAAACGGTTGACATGCATATCCAAAGATCAGTTCTAGAACAGGTCCATCACTTCGAGTGCCATGATTACTGCTCGCCATGGAACGCGGGAACGTTTGACGTAGGCACGCAAAAGTTTATCGAGCCTGCTCTCCCGCCGCTTCCGTCTCGTGAGATGAAGGGACTTGCATACTGGAATAGTCAACCTTGGACGCCCGGGCACGGTCTCTGTTATCCGCTTATTCGAGCAGAATCGATTCCAGAGAAATACGTCAAACCGGATGTCGGATGGGAATTTGTTCCAGGTGTGTTGACCTTTAAACGAAAAGATGAGCCGGATGTAATCGTAGATTGCCAGGAATGGAAGGCGATCCTGAAATCCTGTTATAGGCAATATCGGCACAATCGGGATGCATGGTTCAAGACTCCGCCGGAGCATTTTGAAAACGAAGTCATTGAACGCAAGACTGATGTTGGTTGGACCATGTATCTCAGCACGGGAATCAAGAGCACGGTGCGTCAGACAACGGTCTCGCATGATGCACAAGATCGGAAGGCACGGGAGTTTTTGGACAAACTGAAACACGGTGAATTGAAAGTGAAACCGGGCTTGATGAATTCGTTTGTGGATATCATCCAGAAGCACAAGCCTATTGCACGAGTAGCGAGGGAAGCAAACATGAAACCAGGAACAATGCGTCAGGCGATGCGCAGAGGAATAAACACGCCCGGAGAAAACGAGCAATGGCAGAAAGCCAGCGGGAAGATATCCACCGATGGTGTCTACGCTCTCGCAACGTTCGACAATCGTCCTCCGACAGCGTACCAGATAATGACACCGGAACAGTTCCTGGCGGATGGCGGTTCCTGCATCCAGATGACTGACGGGTTACACAACGCAGTGCTGAAAGTTTTAACGAGTAGGATCAAGAACAAACGAATTCTGAAGGAAGAGACTGTTCTTACCGAGGCGGAATACGACGCCATCATGCAAGCAGAGTACGACGCGGTAGAAAACGAACTGACCCGGCTGGCGTGGCGGGTCAGATTCGAAGACAAGTGGTCCACAGTGGAAGAACTGCCCGAGTTAGTTCTTAGTCCGGCGTAGTTGGGATTTTCGGCGGGATTAGAAAAGCACTATACGCAGAAGGGCACTCGTGGTCGCACAGAGAGTTGGCCGTTTCCAGCGGCGCGGATCGGCCAACTGGCTTCGCCCAATCACCTCGTTTAGATTCGATGTTGACAGACGACATCGAGTGTTATACGATTGTTCCGTGGCTAGAAAACTCACGGCAGTTCGGCTCAGAGAAGAGCATCTAGAGCAGCTAACCGCCGAGGCGAAACGTCAGGATGTTCCAGTCAGTCATCTCATTCGGCTCGCGGTTTCAGAATTTCTCGAAAGGCTAAAGGAGAAAAAGAAGAGATAAGCAACGCCCCACCGCCAGCGACGGCAATCGCCAACGGTGAGGACTTCCACCGCACCCTAAACAGGAGGATGCAATGGCAATAGAGAATAACAAGATTCTGAACAATCCCCTCGCAGTTCGGCACCTGGCGCAGCGGCTACGCCAACGGCTAGCCCAAGGCTACCCGGAAGGTAGTCGTTTCCTGATCGTGCTTGCTTCGCTCTCGGATAGAGAAGTTTGTGCGAGGTATCTTTCCCACGAAAAGCCACTGGCAAAAGTTCACCCAAAACCAAATGACATTCTATCGCTTCGGGATGGGCTGAAAAATTTGCTCAATGGTCAGATTGAGGAGGAATCATGACATCGTGTCATGTCTTGAACTACATGCTCAAGGAGCCCGATCTGCCACTCACAGTAGAAAATTATGTCTTGTATGCATGGTTCGGAGAAAAAGAAATTTCGGATTTGGACGGTGAAGATTGGTGTGAGGTGTCTGATTTTCTTGCTGCACTGGAAGAACTCTACCTAGAGGGGCCTCGACCATGATTCAACGAGACGAATCCAAGCTTTGGACAACCTCTCAAGCTGTTCGGGAGATGAGCGATGCGATCCGCAGACTCTCCGAAAAACAAAAGGCCGAGCTATGGGTGCACTTGAGACGGGCGTACAACATACCTGCGCAGCCTGAACCTGATCTTTGGGAGAACTGAATGACAATTCGTCCAAAGTGTCAGTCCAAAGTTCCCGGTACGATCACAAATATCCTAACGGGACAGGAATTTTGCGAGCACTGCGCACAGGTCGTCTGCCCTACGTTCGACAAACATGCTGTTCTATCCGTCGAAGAAGCACAATGGCTGCGAGCACAACAGATTGACCCAGGGACTGCAAGTATTGAAGAGTACTTGCGCGGTTTGGGCGTAGACCCGAACGGTTGAGTGCCCGAGCAGCCGTGTCCATCGCTCCGGGCGGTTTGGCGTTCGAAGACCGCTACGACCGATTATACCGGACGGCCCATTCCAGAATTCTCCATACGGTAGGTCGAGACCCGCGAGGTGTATTTCGATCTCGCCTACCGGTGATCCGCCGGAAGAACTTGTGTGATGGCGAGCAGCGATTGGGGAGCGGACAAGTGCGAATTCGAACGGGGCTGGCGGAAAAGGGGTTGGCCGGGGGCTAACTAATTTGATACTGTTATAGAAACTGGAGGAAAATCAAAGGCCCCAGACGTGAAAGCGACGTCCGGGGCACCCGGCATCGTGATTTATCGCCCGGGCCACCCGCCAGAAAATGACAGGAAGCTTTCTCCGGGCCACCCGCCATGGCGCGGAGCTTATGGCCTGCAGCCCACCAGCGCGAGGTTTTTCACGTGAATGGGAGCCTGCCAGATGTGCGTTTCAGGTAGCCAAGAATGAATGTTTTTCGCCGAGGCCTTGGCCCGTGCGAAGAAGAGAGTATTTCCGGTAGCATCTACCGCGGGAGTCTGGTCAATATGCCCGTGCGTCAGATATGTAACTCGCAATGTGTGCAGACAAATCACGCAAATGCGAACCTCTCCAGTTTTGTTCCAGCGCTCGAATACGATGTGGTCGTCATCTAGCCAAGAAGGAAGGTCATCCATTGAATCCGTGGGCCCTTTGGTGATCTGGGATGCATGACCGCTTAGGTCTGCCACCCAAATATGTTTGTGTTCTGACGATGAGCCAGGCCGGGCCCCACTAAAGGCCAGACGCTTTGCCTCTGGCGACCACACCGCACCCCACAAGGTGCCCGGGGACAATGTTTGTCCGAGGTTTATCAATTCCTTCGGCTCCCCACCCGCGCTGGCGACGACAAAAATGCTGTCGCCATAGACGAAAGCGATTCGTCCGTCGCGCGACCAACTCGTGCTGTCCTTGAGGACCGTTTCATTTGGAAAATGCGTCAGTTGCGTAATCAATCTGTCGCTGATCCTGATCTTATAAACCTGGTAGGTCAAAGTGTTGCCTTGTCCTTCAGTCCGACCGGACACGAAACTTATCCACTTGCTGTCCGGGGACCAATCCGGCCAAGAGTTGTTATTCTGATCGTCGATGAGTGGCGTTGCGGACTCCGGCCCTCCGCCGCGAGCCATAAGCCATATCTGGGGACTCGCATCACGACCCTGACGGAAGTATTCAAATGCTAGCCACTTTCCGTCAGGAGATAACGCCGGGCCAAGCTCGGCTCGCGGGCCGAACGTAATTTGCACAGAACGCGAAGAACTAAGAGAGGGAGTTTCCTTGGACTGCGCAATCAGCGGCAGATGACACAGCAGCATGAAGCGTAGAGTTTGCTTCCAACGCCGCCTCCAAATGGAAACGCTCATTCCGTTACAAACCTCGGTGCTACTGAAGCGGAGTGTAGTCAGTCCCGGAAAACACCCAAGCTTTGCTCCCGGTGACCGCAAGGGACCTGATGGGAACACCCAAAGGGACGCCTTGGACGTTGTCCTTCTTAGTATATACGTGCATAGCCACAGCAATCTGGTTGATTGTGACGCCGGGGTGTTTTGCTGTGTCTGCACTTAGCCCTTTTATGTCAGTGAGAGCGGGCAATCCGCCTGACGTTCCTACGTTAAAAGAGACTTTTTTGTCGATGTAGAGCGTATTGGCGCCCTGTTTCGTAGAGTACTCGGCGCTACTGAGGATTGTCACAGTGCTTGCTGCTTTGGAGATGCTTTGCGCATGGGAGATTAAGTCTGCCCCCGCACCCTCTAGCTTGATTCCCGTATCGTTCAAGGCTTGTCTCATTATGTCGCCGCTGACCCTGACGTTGTTTCCGAGGCTGTTGAATATGCTCATGCCCATCGTCACCGGGTCAGCCGAGCCTTTCTTCACCTGTTGAATGATGTTTATGACGTCTTCGAGTTTTAAGTCTTGAGGTGTGTCGTTGCCAGAGAAGAGGCCGTTGTCGCTGCTTGCGAAGGTGGGGTCCCAGGCGCTGCTGGCGGCGGGGTTCGCGAGTTGGTACGTCTGGGTGGAGGTGTGGCCGTCGAGGTCGGCGAAGGATTCGGGGTCGTCGGCGACCATGGAGTAGAGATTGAGGGTTTGCGGATTCGTGAGGTTGGCGTAGGGCACAGGAATGGGGACGTTGGACCAGTCGGCGCTGAGCCAACGGCCGAAACGGCTGGTGTAGTAGCGCGCGCCGAAATCGTCGTTGCCAGTTTCTGTATCGCGTTCCTTGCCTTCGAATTTATAGTTCTGCGGGCAGGTGTTCGTGTAAGCGTGCTCGCCGCCGTAGGGATCGAAGTCGGCGTCGTAGCATACGGTGCCATTGTTTTGAGTGATGAGGCGGGAAGTGCCGAGCATGTCCTCGACGTAGTAGATGGGATTGCCGCCGGTAGGAAGCATAGCGACGCGCTTGCCGCCGAAGAAAATGTATTCGTTGAGCGTGTTGCCGGAGCCATCCGTTTCCGCGAGGATGTCGCCGCCGGCGCCGTACCAGTAGAGCTTGCCATTCGATTTGTAAACACGGCGGCCATCGCCGTCGTAGGCGTAGGTCACTCCGTTGGCGGTTTTCATCTGACTTTCGGCATTGTACAAGTAGGCGATGGTGCCATCGTTTTGGGTGTTGCCCGAGGCGTCGTAGGTAAAGCCAGAGATTTGATTGTTGCCGTTCGCCGTTACGGATCCCATGGTGGCTTCGCTGCAGCCATTGTAATTCGGTGACCAACCTGCCTGGGAGAGAAGATTTGCCCAGGCATCTAGGGTGTATAGGTAGCCCCAGCAGTAGGTTCCGGAGGTGGCGCTCGTGCCTGCGGAGGTAATGCGATTGAGTTGATCGTAAGTAAAGGTCTGGGTGCGGCTGGAATTCAGATTGTTAGTGATGGAAAAGACGTGGCCGGCGTTGTGGTTGCCGTTAAGGGGGTCGGCATAACTGTAGGTAATGTCGATGGCGCTGCCGGCGCTCGAAGAGGCTTTGAATTCGTTGGGCTGGAGGCGGACATTGTAGGTGTGAGAAATATTGAGCCCCGTGAAGGAGGAAGATTGGCCGACGGAAAGGGCGTAGAAGGTGCCTTGCGGGGTATAGCAGACGGCACCGCTTAAACACCCGGTCGGCGCGGTCTGAAAATCGGTGGCATAAGTGATGCCGTTGGAGCCGTCGGCAGCGTTGATGGGGCGGTCGGCGGCGTTGTACGTGTAATTGACGACGCGACCCGTGGGATAAACGGCTTGCGTGACGTTGCCCGAGAGGTCGAGATAGAAGGTCGCCGTCTTCGTGATGTTGTTCGACCCACTGGCGGTGGTGCGCTGGTCAACGTGAACACTCCGGTGGTTTGTGGCGTCGACTTGATAACTCCAAATTTCGGAACCGGCGGCATCGGTCATGCTGGTGCGGTATCCGATGTTTTGGCAGGAGGAGAGGCCGAGGCAGTTCGCCTGGTCGTACGTCGTCGTGACGGTGGGATCACCGTTGGAATAGTTCAGGATGGCTTCGCGATTGATGGCGTCATATTGGGCGCAGGTGCGGATGCCGCGGGCGTCCGTCTTGGAAACAAGAAGACCGATAAAGGAATTCGGAGAGGCGCAGTTGGCATCGCTATCGTATTTGTAGGTGATGGTGCCAGCTTCAGGATTCGTGGAGGTAACAAGCCGGGCGAGCGAGTCGTAGACAAAGGTGCGAGTGCGCCAGAGGGAGGAATTCGTTGAACCGCCTTTCTGGTTCACGCTGAGCAAGTCATTCAAAGGGTCATAGGTGTAGTCGGTTTCATAGTTCAGGCCGGTCGGATTTTCAAAAACTTGCATGAGACGGCCGAGGCCATCAAGCACACTGGCGCGCGATCTCCCGGTTTGATCCGTAACGGTTGTCGTGCTGCCGGAATACGCCATGAATAGGTCGTTGGCCGGCTGAGTGGACGAGCAAACATTGCCTGTTGGCAAGGTGCCGTCCGGCGGAACCTCGAGGCATTTGCGGCTCAAGGCGTCGTAGAAGTATGTCGTTGTGCCGGCGGTAGTGGTGGGATCCGAGCCGGACCGGTATGGGTTGGAGACGGTTCTGACCCGGCCCAGGCCGTCATAGGTAGTATCCGTATACACAGTGCCTTGGGGATCGGAAGTGAGCTGCGTTTCCTTGACGTGACCGACGCCGTCCGAGAGAGCGATGGTTGTGATGGTCAGGCTGGAGTTGATTTGCTTTGAGGTCGTTACTGTATGGGACGTGTCGTTATAGGAGATGGTGGTCTGGCCGCTGTCGGGACGCGTTGCTGATGTGGGACGAGAGAGGGAGTCATTGTAGACAAAAGTTGTGACTAGGCCGTTCTGGTCCTTCGAGATGGTCAGTTGGCCGTTGTTGTAGTCATAGGTGGAGTTTTGAGTTTGACCGAGGGGGTTGGTGATCTTGGTTAAAAACGCGTTGGTATTGTAGGTGGGGGTGTAGCTGACATTCGCGCCGCCAGAGAGTTCGGTGTAGTTGTCAGCGTAGGAGAATTGCGTGATGTGGCCATTGGGATCCGTTGAAGTGAGCGCTTGGCCCGTTTCATCATACGTGAAAGACGTTACTACGTTCCCGCTGGCGCACGCTGTAGAGCTTTGGAAGCATTGCTTCGTGACGGTCGTGGCGTTTCCGCGCTCGGTTGTCGAAGTCGGCGCATAGTTTGTCCCGTCGTGCGTCCCGGGCGGAAGGTTGCTTACGGATGCAGTGGAAGTGGTGCCGGGGGAGCAGAGGGTCGCTGAGCCGTCAAAGTAGGTATCTGTCTCTGAAAAGCGATTTCCACCGCCGTCGTAAACGATTGCCTTGCAGGGTTGATTGAATCCGCCTCCGTAGGTATAGGTGGTCTTTCTTTGGAGCGTCGATGTGAAATCGTACTCATCTTTTTCGGTGATCAATCCGCCGCTCCAGGTGAAGTTGACCTGAGAAGTCTGGCCGCTATCAAGGACGGTTTGATCGGTCTTGATTTCGAATTGGTCGTACCAAGTCTTGTTGACGGTTCGAAGAGTGCTTCCACTCGTGCCGTCGTAGACGATTTGCTGCTCCACAGGAGCCTGCGTGCCAAAACGGGTGGGTAGCCACGAGCTACCACCAGTCGCCACAGTGACCGGCGAGTAGGTGTAATTCGTCTGGAAGCTGGTTCCGTTGATCAGGTCGTGTGTCGTGACGGTGACTGTTTTGGTGGTCCACACCGCGTAATTGTTAGGATTCCAGGTTGTCGTATAGTTGGTGAAATCCTGCTGCTCGGCAATGGCGGAGCCGTCGAAGCTGACGTAGCGGTGGGTGAGAGCGGGCGTATCGTACGTGAAGTCGCACTGCTGAGGGGCTCCGTTGGAATCCTCTACAGCCGCGAAGTCGGAGCGAGTGTTCAATCCCCAGGTGTAGCTGATGTATCCTCCGTTCGGGTACGTCATCTTTGTCAGCAAGCCATAAACGGGATCGTAGGTGAATGTGTACTCTTGGCCGTTAGGGAGGGAGATCGCGGTGACGACGGGGATGGCTCCGCCACCGGGGCCGCTAAAGCCGGTGTTGCACCATCCATCGGTCGCAACTCGTGTCGATCCAGGTGAATATGTTGGTGAGACGGTACCCCAAGTCAGGGTATATGGTTCGGCGAGGCCGGGGACTGTAATGGTATTGCCCGTCTTGCCGAACCCGGACGAGGAAAGAACCGTGCGGCCCAGCGTATCCGTTGCTGTGAAGGAGCCAGTGCAAGAAGTTTCGGTGATTGTTATGATGTTGCCATTTCGATCTTCAATCGTGGAGGGCGGGGCTGATGACGGCCCACCGTTTGTTACAGCGCATCCGCCCCCTGTGTTAAATGTATAGGTCGTATTATCGAGGCTCGTGACATTCAAGGGGTAGGAGTTGGACTCCGAGCCGAGAGTGGCGGAGTAGAAGTCGAGGGTTTGGCTGGTAACGCTGTTGTAGCCAGTGCAAATGCGTGGTGCACTTTCATATCCGATTAAACTGCTGAATGAGTATTGGGTTCCAGCGGAGTCTATGAAGGCGTAGCCGGTCCAGGCATAGCAGGTCGGCTGCCCAACTGGTGTATGCGACACGAATACGCTGCTGGCCAAAGGAATGCCGTAGGACCATCCATCCTGGTTCAAGTATAGATCCGTGGCCTGCATGTACGCGCCTCCGCCTCCGGTGCCTTGTGGCGTGTAGGTGCCGCTTGAGTTGTAGTTGAAAGAAAAGGGCAGCGTGAGGCGCCGACCGGGCGGAACGGGAGCTTGGATGTTAATGCTGACGGAGCCGTTAGCGGGATTGACAGATTCGTTCAGCATTTTTATGTAGTCGTGGCCGACAGCTTGAACCGGGGTGGAAACGCCGGTGATTTGAGCGTTTACGGCGGGGGAGAGCAGAAAAATCAAAAGAAGCAGGAAAAGAGCGCGGATGAAGCGAGCTGGGGACATGGGGACCTCCACAGGGCGAATGCGAGCCTTGTACGCCTAGTTATAAGTGGCTGTCAAGGGAATTCCGCGTTAAGCTACGTGCCATTTATTTAACATAGTGCAAGCGATACCGGCGAGTGCGGATGAAATTAGTCTGTGGACAACTACGCATTCCTCCTGGGAACTCAGATCGTGCCAGAACCGCTTACACCGCCGTCCTGTCCGGCGCAGATGTTCGAGCAAAACTCTGGCAACTCCACCCGTGATACGCTTCCCCGATGCCAAGAATACAACCGTGTCGTTGCACCCACGGCAAGACAATCCACTTCGCAACTCTCGTTGGACGAAAAATATTGAACATCTGCTTGTTTCCGAATTGCAAGTGCAGGGAGTACAAGCCGAAGGGTTAGTGCTTCAAGAATAAGAAAGCTGTTTGATACTCTCAGCTTATGTCAGCGTCCTTTGAATCCGCCCTCCTCTCTGTGTGGCAACAATCCCTGATCGACAAGAAGAAAGCCGTCGATCTCGACGGCGAAGGCTATCCTGTCCGCCACACTTCGAAGAGCAAACTAAAGCAGATCGATTTCCGCTTCGAAGATCGACACATGCGCGGACTTGAACAGAATCCGAACACCAAATCTAGGTGGGCGAAACTTGCGCGAGACGGGAAGCAGGTCATGCAGTTTTTGGAGCACGGGAAATATATCGCGGTCGTGGTGGACGGAAAAGTTCATCAGTACAAGCGGACGTGATACACCGAATTGCTTCTCTCGCCCTACCGCCAAACATTTACCAATCTAAGTACATAAGTGTACAGACAGACGCTTCCAAACTGCCCACACTAGGGACATTGGAGCCTTACGAAACGAACTGCGACCGCTTACCACTATCTATCCGTAGGTACGGCGGCCACGGTCAGTAGGACAATTATGAAATCACCATCCCTCTTCAATTGGTATTTCATCCTTCGAGCCCACCATCGGTGGACAATGTTCCAGGCGATTCGCTATGCGCTGTGGCTTGCTCGTTAGGAGGCCAACTCCTCGAAACGGCAAGACTCGATTAATTTTCTGTCACAATCGCCTAATTGCATTGACCTGATTTGATGGTCGGCCTAATCTGCCGCTCATGACACCTCCCGGCCCTAGTGAACTGCGTCTCGCTTACAAGAAGGCTGTGGATGAGTGGGTGTGGGCAATCCGCGCCGAGGAAGACTTGGCGACACATGACCATTCCATGACCGAGATGGAGCGGTGGGATGCGGCTCATTTTGCGGAACAAGACGCGCAGAAAAAGGCGACCGAAGCAAGCGAAGCCTATAAAAACTCTCTGCGAAAAGTGAATTACGGAATTTAAGCTGCGGCAGCGCCTGCACTGTGCTAACTTTCATTCGCCGCTAATTGGGTTATCCTCTCGGAGCCGTGAAATCACAGCGTTCTAAAGCGGAATCAATTCGTCATCCAACCCTCTTTCCATTGGAGAAATTGGAAGAATCGGACACACTTCCAAACACTTTGACAGGTGATCGGCGTTATTCAGTCCCCGGCATTCTTCTCGGCACATCATCGTTTACAGCAACAGGATGGGAAGGTTCGTTCTATCCGAAGGGCATGCGGTCTGCCGACTACCTTGCTTTCTACGCAGAACACTTTCAAACGGTCGAAATTGACTCAACTTTCTACGGATGTCCCTCTGTTCGCACGGTCAGCAATTGGGCCGCCCGAACTCCAGACGACTTCATTTTCGCCGTGAAGGTTCCGCAGGTCATTACCCATGAAAAGGCGTTAGTCAATTGCGATTCTGAATTCGAAGAGTTCGTGAAAACGATGGATATTCTCGGACCAAAACTTGGTCCGATGGTGTTTCAGTTTCCGGTGTTCGACAAATGGAAATTCCCGAAGCAAGACAGTTTTCTCACCGTGCTGGCATCGTTCCTGAAGAAGCTCCCTACGGACCACAAATTTGCAGTCGAGATTAGGAACAAGAAGTGGCTTGATGCCAAATTTGCTGACCTGCTGCGGGAGCACAATATCGCGTTGGCGCTGACTGACACGTCGTTTGTGCCCCGGCCCTGGGAGATGGAGGAAAAGTTTGAACTAATTACGGCGGACTTCACTTATGTCCGATGGCTTGGTGATCGCAAGGGAATCGAGAAGTTGACGGAGACCTGGGATAAGCCCATCGTTGATCGCACGAAGGATTTGAGAGATTGGGTCGCTCTCCTCAAGCAGATGGTGAATGACAAGAGGATTCGGAAAATGTTTGCCTACGCCAACAATCACAGCCGTTTCGGAAGATTGACAGGGGCTAGCCCAGTCCACCCCCGCGTGGCCGCTCTATTGTCCCTCTTCGCGACCCTTCCGCAGTAGACTCCTATTTTCGCATTCGCTGACATGGCTTGATTTTTACTTTTTCTTATTGTATGTATACATTAAGATGATCCATAGGGGCAATGGACCGCTCGCTTCTCGACTGCGTCAGCGCAAGTTTCAGCTGCTGCGGCGTTTCTCTATTCCCGCCGATGCCCTCCCTGGTTCGCTCTCCCTTTCGCATCTCCATTGCGGCAAGCCCACCTGTCATTGTGCCGAGGACCGTGGCCATCCGGTCTGGTCGTTGACCTTTATGGTGCAGGGAAAAAAACGTGTCCAGCACATTCCCAAGGACTGGGTCGAGGAAGTGCGGCGCCGGGTCAAAGCGGGACGGGAGTTTCAAGACGCCGTCCGCGAAGTGTTGGCGGCCAACGCCCAGCTGCTCGTGCTGGAGCGCAAGAAACCTAAGAAAAAGAAAAAATGAACCGTTCGACGCCACGTCATCTGCTCCACTATGTGACACGGCGTCTTCGCCTCCGACGGTATCTCCGGGATCCTGGAGACGGTCGGCCACAACCGCAGATTCCGGCGCAGGCTCTGCTCTGGGCCCTGCTGATCGGCCAAATCCTCCGCGAATCGAGTTTTCATGCCGTCGAGGCACTGGTACGATCTTCGGCACGACGCACTCTCTCCATCGCCACTCCGTTCTGTGACGATACCTTGGGTTATTTCACCGAGCGGCTCGATCCCGGTCCAACACGGCAAGCCCTGCTCTCCCTCATCCGCGGCGCCAAGCGCAACAAGGCCTTTGATGATTGCCGCTGGATCGGCCTGGCCCTCGACGGCACCGGCGCGGGTTGGCGAACCCAGCAGGGTTGCACCCTCTGTCGGCCGAAGCAGAACGCTGCGAAACAGATCTTGGGCTATCAACATTCTTTTGTGATGGTCAGCGTGGTGGGAACCGGCCTGTCTCTGCCCTGCGATGGGGAACCCTACGGACCGGGCGACAGCGAGTACGCCGCCGGGCAGCGCTTATTGCGACGGGTGATCGGGAGCGTGGGAAAGCGCTTGGCGCAATATGTGGTCGTCGATGGAGAATTCGCCACCGCACCGTTCCTGCATACGGCAGGTGAACTCGGTCTCCGAGTGGTGGCACGGCTGAAAGACAATTTGCCGGAGTTACTGGCCGCCGCCCAGCAACGTTTTCCCTGCGGGCCTCCCGCAACGGTTTTCCAGCACGGAGCAGATCGCGTGGAGCTCTGGGACGCGGAGGACTTCGATCCCTGGGACACGCTCGATTGGGAAACCGTGCGCGTGTTCTTCTATCGTCAGCACAAGCCGGACGGCCAGGTAGTGCAAGCCTACTGGCTGACGAATTTCCCTTCCTCCACCGTGGGTTCGCAATCGCTATTCCGCATGGCCAAAAGCCGCTGGGAGATCGAAAACCAAGGCTTCAACGACGCCAAGAGTCGTCACGGCCTCGAGCATATCTGTCATCATCATGCCAACAGTCTGCTGATCGGCTGGCTCCTCACCATGCTGGCCTTGACCATCGAACGACTCTACCGCCTCCGCTATCTCCACCGCGGCAAACATCGGGTGCACAGCAGTGCTCAACTGCTGCTCCACCTGTGGCTCAGTCTTTCCCGCCCTTATGCAGCCGACAGTAGCTGACGCCCAGCAGAAAACAACTGAATATTCTCTTTCTTCGCATCTGACCACTCGCCATCACCAAGCTATTCCCGAGGGCTACGACCTCCAAGAAAAAAACTGTCTGAAAATAGGCCCGTTTCGCTCCGCTCCGTAAGTGAGCAGAAAATGCTACCGCCAGGACCCGTTCGTTCCTGGTCCCCTCCAAAGTTCCGAGATCGTTGCAACAATCACTACGCCTTATGCCGACGTCGGCATAACGCGTATAATGCCGTCTTCCGAATTATGCCGAATTGAGTCACCTCACCCGCTCCCTTTCCTTTAGATTAGCCGCCTTCATCCCCCAGCGGTGCTTGATTGAGTCGGCATAATCCCGCTCACTTCTCTGGACGGTCCCTCGGACCGAAAAGGAGAAGATTCACATGCAAAGTCATTCGGATCGGAACCCATGTGTCCCGCTGAAAGAGCAGGGCGGCCCACTATATTCGTACATTCCCGAATTCATGGGCTCGCTTGCTGAGCGAGGATATTCCAACCAATGTATCGCGTACAAACTCCACCTCGTTCGGGTCTTCGACCAGTGGATGCGGCTGCGCCAAATAAAAGTGGAAGGCTTCACCGAGAAACGTATCCAAGGATTCATTCGCCACCGAGCAAAGCGATACAGCAAGGCGCGAGGAGATGCAGCGACGTTGCGGTCGTTGCTGAAACGTCTGCAGGAAGCGAATGTAGTTTCGTATCTTCAACCGAAGATGAGCGCACTCGACCAACTGCAGCTCAGGTTTGCGCAATACCTGACGGAACAGCGAGGCCTTCGACCGAAATCCGTGCGGCAGTATCTCTTCCACACGCGGCGTTTTCTTGTTGAGCGCTTTGCAGATGGCCCATTCTCTTTGAGCGAACTGAGCACCCAGGACATTGTTCGATGCATACTTCGTCAGGCCAGGATCGTAAGCCCGCATGCCGCTCGCTGTATGGCTAAAGCGCTCCGCAGCCTCCTCCGATTTTTGCACCAGAGTGGAGAAACAGTCATCGATCTAGCCGCAAGCGTTCCTTCAGTGGCTAATTGGAATCTTTCCGGGCTACCCAAATATTTGTTGCCGCAGCAGGTCAAGCTGGTCTTGAGGAAAAGCAATCAAGATGACCCTATTGTCCGACGAGATCGCGTAATTCTTCTCCTTCTGGCTCGACTCGGGCTGCGCGCCGCGGAAATCGTGGATATGAGACTTGACGACATCGACTGGGAGGCGGGTGAACTAATCGTTCGGGGAAAAGGGGGACGACTGGACAAGCTACCCCTTCCGAAGGATGTCGGCCGCGCTCTCGCACATTATCTGAAGCAGCTGAGGCCTTCGTGCGCATGCCGGAGAGTCTTCATTCGATCGGCTGCTCCTCACGAGGGATTCTCCGACTCCGCGGCTGTCGACATTGTCGTGCAACGAGCTCTCCGACGTGCTGGAATTGACGCGCCCACCCGAGGGGCGCACCTGTTCCGCCATTCGCTCGCTACCCAAATGCTCCGCAATGGAGCGTCCATGTCCGAGATCGCCAAGATACTGCGCCATCAGTCCGAAAGGAGCACGGCCATCTACGCCAAAGTTGACTTGGCGGCACTGCGCTCGATTGCGCATCCTTGGCCCGGAGGTGTGGCATGAGCGAATTGAGAAAATCCCTCCGCGGCTATCTGGCTCTGCGGCTTGTTTCCCAGCGCGCGGGGCGGGCCACTCAGCCGTGATGGCGCCGAGCGTGTCCTGGCCAAGCATGTCGCCAAGGCAGGAAAACAGTGCCCTACGCTCGCTAAGAAACGCATTTCGATGCATGTGCTGCGGCACTCCGTCGCTATGGATCTGCTCCAGCAGGGTGTGGACCGCTCGGTGATCGCTCTGTGGCTTGGCCACGAGTCAATCGAGTCCACCGAGATGTATCTTCACGCCAGCATGGCGATGAAGGAGAAGGCACTTGCCAAGGCCACTCCCAGCAAAACGCGAAATGGCCGTTACCGACCCGACGACCGCTTGCTGGCTTTCCTGAAGAACCTTTAATGCTTTGCGCGGTAACCGCAGGGATGGCGAGAAGATTTGTCGTCAGTTCGGATAATAAAAATCACAGTCCAGACAGAGCGAATATTCTGCCAACCTCCTGATAACTTCTTGGCTAAAGGAGGTTCCGGGACTTGAGTCGTGGCCGAAGTAAGCGACGAGTTGCATTACACCATCAAACTCAATGCTGAGCTGCTTAAACACGTCGATGTTCGCATCGAGTTGATTCAAAACATCCTCGACATGATGTTCTAAATCTGAATTCGTCTTTTCTACGCGAGAATATAAAGACCACCGACTGCATTTGTGCTGATGCTGAGTACCCCGAATTGGGTCCCCCTCACGCGAACACTCTGTGGGGATGACTCCAGCTCTCTTGGTTATCTCGGCGGGGTCAAATGGACCGGACACCATAAAGTATGCGTAGTATTCGTTTGTTTTGGCCATTTTTCTCTGTGTCTATAGCCACTTCTTAACCGCTGGGAGCAATGCGTTTTGATTTGGCCCAGTAGAGTGCAATGAAGAACCCACAAATCCCCGTCAGAACCGCAAAAGGAGGCCCTGCAACTGCTCCCACGAATCCTCCGACAAGCGTACCCACAAAGGCAGGTAAGAGGGACTTCTGAAATCCGATTTTGCGGACAACCAGCGGGTAAGCAACGAGTCCCACGAAAGCGCCGAAGAATCCGCCATACGTCAAGCCGAGCCAAACTAATGCGATATTCCAATAGCCGACGTATTCCGCGCCCGTGGTCCCGCTCCGGCCAATGAGCGCACCAAATACCAGGATTGCAGCGCCACAAACGCCCCCTCCGGCTATTCCGAGGAGTACTGAAAACAATTCCCCGCCGACTAGCTTGCCAGCTTTGACGAAGAAAGCCTCTGTACTATTCATCTGTCCATCTCTGAGCGTGGAGAGTTGCACGAGGGAATTATCTCACGCAGTGTTGACCCGCCGCTGCATGCGATCCCGAGACTGTCCACTCCCGATTAACGGCGACATCGCCCATGCGGGTATGGGATCAACTAACTCAGGATTATGCCGACTTGATCAGGCAGCGCTGGGTTGCGAAATCCAGCTATCGAGAGGAAACACGGCTGGCCACGCGACTCAATTCGGCATAATTCGAAATGCGGCATTATACCAAGGCCACGGACCAGCCACGGTCAAGCTGTTCACGGAATTGTGGGATAAGAAGCAGTAAAATTAGGTTTTTGATTTCGCTGACAATTTTCACCAAACATCTGGCAGTTCTGCTTTCGGATATCCTCTCTTGCTTCGTCGCAAGCCGCCTTCCCCTGTTCACAGGAAACACGGAGATAGTATTCTTGCTGCTCAATCAAGTTTTTGCGATCTACGCTTCGCTCACTCTTCAGCTCTGATTCCACCCTGCCGTTTTTCTCGGCGTCCGTTTCGCTCAATTGCACAGTAGCAATCGCGCCGATCAGAGCCCCAACCATTCCTGTCACCAGCAAGAGAACTTGTAGTTTGGTTTTCTTGCTGTACCGTCTCTCTAGGTAGGAGTAAGAGTGGTGCGACATATTGCTCCCACCGCGACGTGCGGTGGC
Organism: uncultured Acidobacteriota bacterium; assembly: GCA_963833345.1. Classification (GTDB taxonomy): domain Bacteria; phylum Acidobacteriota; class Terriglobia; order Acidiferrales; family UBA7541; genus Acidiferrum. The sequence goes on from CAWHXI010000002.1 coordinate 2,573,612, forward strand.
CTCACTGGTGGGGAGAGTATAGTCCTTGGAATGGAGAAAGCAATAAACACAGGACTGTGTGCTCCGATTGAATGTGATTGCCAGAGGAGTGCGAGGGCGGCCCCGGCAACTTTCAGTCCTGTGCACTTTCTGTGGACTACGGGGACGGAGTGATTTCGTGGAGATAATTGCAACATGAATGACCGCGAAAAGGTCGGCCTCCGAGGCCCAGTCCGGAGTTGCATGAATGAATACGGGCAGGGCGACCTCTATACGCATTCAATCGAAACCATATATGACGCTGCGGGAAATCTTCTTGTTACTCGCTCTATCCACCCCGAGTCGCAAGATTGGGTCAGCACGCGGACGTACGACGCAACTGGCCGTTTGACCAAAATCAGCTCAGGCAAATCCGGTGAGCCCCCAGCCGAAACTCTTTATACCTACGACGAAAGTGGGAGGGTCAGCGAGGTTCAAGCTGCTGCTAACGAGGAAATCTTCAAGCAGGGAGGTGCCGTCAAGGCCATGGACTTGTCATGGGACGAGCCAAAGGAGGAAATTCCACCGCCTACCTCCGGAAAAGTCAGGGTTCTGTATGACGACCGTGGTCACCCGACCGAACTCCAATTGTTCGACACGCAAGGTCACCTCGTCTGCAGATTAGTTCGTACATATGACGCGAATGGCCGCATCATCGAAGAAGGTCAAATCCTCGAAAATCCTGGCCAATTATTCGCAAAGGCAATGCCCACTGAACAGGCAGCGAAATTCAACGATGAGCAATTACACGCCTTAAACGAGGCACTGAAGGGCTTACTTCGCGGGAGGAAAGGAACCGGAGTGTTCTATTCATACGATGCCCAGGGACACCTGGCCGCAGTGTGCCAACGCAACTTCGCTTTCGAGACAACCACAGCCATCAGCTACAACGAACATGGCGACAAAAGTGAAGCACGGGTGAGCCTGGGCCCAAACAACGTCATTCCCCCTGGCCGCTGTAGCATCGACGAGAACGGAACGATAATACCTTCAGAACAAGTTCCGAGCTCGACTTCCCTACCATTGCCGTTCGGGGCCAACGGCGTTGTATATCTCTATACGTATGGCTACGAGGGATACGACAACTGCGCAAACTGGACCCAGCAGAGGAAGGTCATGCGCATGGGCCCCGAGACAACTACCATCGTGCATCGCCGCATACTCACCTATTTCTGAGATACATCCAATTTGGGGCTAATCGGGACTTGGGGTTCGCTAGTCGGTGGGCTGCCAACGGCCATCGAGTTTGCGGCTCAAACTCCGCCAGAATTTAATTCGGCCTTTGCTACTTCAGTAGGGACAAAGGAATGATCAGGCTGCCGATGTCGGAGGTGGCCGGGTCTTCGACCAATACCCGCAACGTTGTGACGCCTGCCTTGGGCTGTACATCCTGACTGAATGGCATACCCGATTTTAAGAGAGCAGCGTATTGTTTCTCTGAGAGTTGGAGGTCATAAGTCTTGGTCCATTGGCTGAGCACCTTGCCGACGCCATCCTGCTGAATGACATACACGTTGACGGCTCCTTTGCGCAAATCTCCGGCCTGCACGAGTCGAAGATTGTGGACATCAATCGAGCACAAAAGCCTCAAAGAGTTCGGCAGCGGTTCATTTACTCGGTCCACTTTGGCCTGCAACGGAATTACGGATGATTCAATCGGGCTTTGCACTGCCGTTAGCACCGTCTTCCAATTCTGGTCCTTCGTGGGAGGGGCATCTTTGGCCGCGAGATACCCCTTCGGATAACGAATTGTCAGGCCCTCGCGTCTCACCTGCACCTTCAGTTCATGGAACTTTCCATCGGCGGAGTGCGCATCAATGTAGAAACCTAGAGAATAGAGAACGGCGGCATCGTCGACGGCGTCGCGGATGGCCCCCGTAAGGTCGTTGGTGTTCACAAAGGCCCGTCCGCCAGTCAGGTCGGCGAGGCGCTGCATGGAATCGATGCCAGGGGGTTGGCCAGAGTCTGCCGAACTGTTTTCCTGATTCATCTCCGTCGGCAATCCCAACTCACCCAGTGGGGTGTCATTTTCCTGCGTCAAAGAATTGCGCGGCAGCAACCCTCGCCCGTCCACAGGATACGCGGCAATCTGCGCAGGACTAAGAATGGCGGCCATGGCTTCGGCGGAGAACGGAAGATTGGCGGAGAGCCATACCAGATTCTTGCGGCCCGGAATGTTAGCCACGTGATCGGCAATGGCCTTGAGGGCAGCCAGAGTAATCGCGGCACGCGACGCATTTGCATTTTCCGCCAGTCGCATGCGGTCGGCATCAATAGGCGGGGGGACGCCACCGCTAGGTTGGTCAGGCAAATGAATTGCCGCAGGGTCCACGATTTCCCGGCTCGTTCGAGACTGCGCATCGTAGTTTTGCACGATGGCCAAAAGTCGGCTGCGGTCGCTCGTGAAATCGCACAGCACGTGTAGGGTATCGCTCAAGCCATACAGGGCCACACGGTCCTGCGGACCAAGATTTTTGAGGTATTCCAGCAGATGCGCCTTGGCATTGGCGAGGGCGTGGTCTTCCATCCAGCGGGGAGTGTTCTCAAAAATAGTCGGCGCGGAACCGTACAACGTGTTCAGGTTGTCGAGCAGGACTATGGTGACGCTCCTCGGGGCGGCTGTGCCGTACTGAGGAAGGTCGGAGAACGTGTTTTGTGGCAACGGTTGCGCAGGCTGCGAAGCGGGCTCGGTAGATTCAACAGAGAAAACGCTAATTTTCTGCGGTTTCCCTCGGTCAAGTACAACGAAATCGTCCTTCGTCAAATCTGAGACCGGGCCGTTCTTGTCACGGACGATGACACCTACCTGAACCAGCCGAGTGGATACGCTAATCGCAGGCCCTTGCGGCACGTTTCGAGCCGAACCGTCAATCACCGCTACCCCTAACGCAAGTAACGCAAGTGCAGTTGAGATGCGGGCCATGATGAGCACGATACCCTCGTGCGAAGTGCGCTGTCATCCATAAAGAACAAGGGTGACTTGCGAATTTTTCCAGAAATGGAAGAACTTATTTCAGTGGGATACTGCTTTGGTGTTGCCTAGCGGGCTCCCGCCTGACGGGCTTGGAGTCCAGTTGATCGAACGCAAGTGAAAACCTAGGTAAAAGATTGCCGTGTAATCACTCGGACCGTCAGGGTTGCTTCGGCTTCTCGATCTTCTGGTCAGTCTGGACGGAGAACAACATAAAATTGGTGAAGGTGTGATAGACAATGGTGCGGTGGTCACCAAAGTCCCAATAGCCGTCGACAAGCTGCGGCAACCAGATTCTCACAGGCTGCGTCTGGAATTGGACAGGGAAATAGTCGATCGACAGATAGGAATGCTGCACTCTCACCGCCGGAACCGCCTCCATCAGTCCCGTCTCTAGGTGGACGACCTCGCCCGTATCGGTGGCGATCCAAGCGCGTCCCTTGAGCCTGGCCGGATACACAACGTTGTCGACGCGGAAGGAATATGTCCGACTTGGCTTATCCTTGCGCTGCTGGAAGCGAACCACCCAGGTGCGCTGGCCACCCCATTCGACCGCGCCTTCACAGCTCATTTCATAGTCGCCCTGCATGTTGGGAAGGAAGATCAGGACCATTTCCGGGAGACCCATGTCTTGCGTCGCGACACCAGACAAGCTGCTTCCGTGCCTGGGATTCCGTTTCTCTTGAAAGACCAGCCCTCCTGGTGACTGCTGGAAGACAACAATATAGTCGAACGATTCGGAACCCAGATCTTGGACAACATTCTGAACATCGGAACTCCGATATTCGATTTTTTCCTGCGCCGTGAAGTTTTGAAGATTGGTGACCTGCTCACTCTCGCGTCCGGCGGCTTGCTCCAACACCCTGGCAAGCTCGCAGGGTGGCGACGAAGCGAGAGAGTGGACCGGCGAGTCCAGCGCGGGAGGGCTCCACTGCAAGCTCCGGTTCTTGAGTTTTTTCTCGGTGTCTACGGATTGTTGAGCCGCGAGCGAAGTCGGAGCCATCAACAGGGCGCTCGCCAGAATCCACGCGAGGGTCACGAACAGCGCGGCAATGGACAGCCGGTTGAATGCATTCCCAGCGGGCGGCTTACGGAGCGTCACGAGGGGAGCGTACCACTTTTGCGATTCACGGAGGGATGAAAGAGCGAAGGTAGGTTACGTGCGGAAAGGCGAGAAAAGACGGCCACGTCGAGAAAGAGCGGCAATGTGAGAAAAGGCGAGCACGACAGCCGCATTGGCGCAGAATTAGATTCGGCTCTAGTTACTTTAGTTGGGACAATCGAATGATCACGCTTCCGATCGCTGCGGTGCTGGGATCCTGAACCAGGACACGCAGCGTGGTCATTCCGGCTTGAGGCTGTACAGACTTACGAAAGGTTATGCCAGTTTTCAAAATAGCTGGATATTGCTTTTCGGTGAAGCGGAGATTGATGCGATTGGCTGATTCGCGCAGCACCTTTCCCGTCTCGTCTTGTTCAATCACGGTTATGTCGAGAGCGCCTGTCCGGATTTCGCCGCTCTGCACAAGCTGAAGATCGTGAATACCGATAGAGCCAGAAAGGGCAATGGAATTCGGCGTTGGTTGATTGACTCGATCCACCTTGACCTCAAGCGGAATAGTGGACGAGTCCAGCGGACTCTTGATAGCGATCAGAAAATTGTTGTGACGCTCGTCTTGTGTGGCCGACGTGTCCTTGAGGGCGAAATAGCCTTTTGGATAACGGAGGTTCAATCCGGACCGGTGGATCTGGACTTTCAGTTCATGGAATTTTCCGTCCAGCGAGTCGGAATCCATGTAAAAGCCGAGCGTATACGTGACGGCGGAATCCTCGACGGCGTCGAGGATGGCCCCGGTGAGGTCGTTGGTGTTGACAAAGGCTCGACCCCCCGTTTCGTCGGCGAGCGTTTGCATGGTGTCAATGCCTATGGGCGCCGACGACTGTGCAGGCATGCCCACCCCCAAGACGCCACCGAGCTGATCGTCTATTTCCCACTGCGATTCCGGAGTTTTTCGCGTGAGCAAAGCGCGCCCGTCCACTGGATACGCGGCAATTTGTGCAGGGCCCAGGATGCGGGCGAGGGCAACGCTCGAAAAAGGAAGATTGGCGGTGAGCCAAACCAGATTCTTGCGACCGGGAATATTGGCGACGTGGGAAGCGATGGACTGGAGGGCGGATATAGTTGCTTCGGCGCGACGCTCATTTGTAATTGCGGCCAATCGAAGCACTTGTGCGTTCAGAAGGGGGTTAAATTCCCCGGGCACCGGTGTGTGGTAGGCGCCGGGCTCGACGGTCTCGCGACTGGTCTTTGAAGTAGTGTCATAGTTTTTCAGGATGGCAAGAAGACGATCGCGGTCGCTGGTGAAGTCGGATAGAACGTGCAGAGTGTCGCTGAGTCCATAGATGGCGACGCGGTCTTTCGGGTCGAGAGTTTTGATGAACTCGATAAGATGTACCTTCGCGTTGGAGAGCGCGAGATCCTCCATCCACCAAGGACCAGTTTCGTATCCTTGATGGCCGTTGCCAGAAAGAGTGTTGATGTTGTCGAGCAGCACGATGGTGATGCTGCGGACAGCGGGGCCGTTGAGTTGGGGGAGATCGGAGAATGTATTGGGAGGCAGAGGTTGAGGTGCAGCAGGTTGCGGAGTAGACGCGGCGGATTCCGCGGCGAAGACACTGATTTTCTGCGGTTTTCCTCGATCCAGCACGACGAAATCGTCCTTTGTCAAATCAGCGACGGGGCCGTTGTTATTGCGAACGATAATGCCAATCTGGACCAGGTGAGTAGATACGTGAATCTGAGTAGACTGAGGAGGGTTTTGCGCGGAAGCGGCAATGGCCACCAGCACAGATGCAAGCGCAGGTGAGATGCGAACCACGAAGAGTACGATACCGCGTGCGCTGTACGCTGTCACCATAAAGAACAAAGGGGAAGCTAACGGTCCGATTTCATGTCCAGGTGTCGAGTCCTGATAAACGCTAGTGATTTATCGGACGAGTGCCGACAGCGGCCCCGCCAATGTAAGACTCTTTACGCCGTCATTGGATAAGCAGTAGAATCTCTTTCCCCGTTCCTTTCCAAATCCTCCGTTTCCTAGCTAGAGGATTTATGAAGCCAGTCTTGACCGTATTACGCTCCCGCATTCGTGTGGGCAGTTCTGAAACTCTTGCGGCTCAAACTTGTCAGTGCCCTCGGTGTAACCAAAAACTTTGGTTGATGTGGCCGGAATACGTGCTGCATATTCCGTTGCATCGAGTCATTTGGCTTGATTGTCCAGGTTGCTCGAATTCATTCTCATTGATCGCGGCAGACCTAGTTCCGGTTTGTGATGGCGGAGAACAATATGTACCCGCCACCGTCAATCAGTTGAGCTAGCTATTTCGCAAGCGGACGCAATTTCTGTTTCCTGAATTCGTCCCAGGGTTCCTATAGATTAGAATTTCTGCTACGCTTTGAAGCATGCAAACCATGCATGCTGTATCGCTTACGCCCATTCTCATATTCATCGCTGCGGGAATCGTTTCTCTTGTTATTCTTGTCGTGCTTATCATTCGGAGATATCACAAGCCACGAAGTTCCTAATAGAAAAGTACCGGGGGCCTGCGGAGCAAGAGAAGCGCAAAAGGGAAACCCATGAGTGAAAGCGATTTGCTTGCCAGGCTGGAGAAAGTCGAAAAAGAATTAGACGAAACTAGGGAGATGTTGCGGCAGGCTATCAAAATCGCCTTCTTGCCTGACATTAAAAACATGCCGGAGGACGTCCAAGAACACTTTCACAAATGGATAGACGACAAAGACTGGAAGCCTTCGCTGATGTATTAGCGTTCGAAAGTCGCAGTTTCGGTTGGGCGGTAGCGATGCTGCCAGGGGTCACTCGGTCAAGGAAAGGAAATTGTTCGCTGCTCTCCGAAAAATACCCACCCCTTCGGCCTGCGCTTTCATTTCGGCCAGGGTCTTTCCATTCAGTCTTTCAAGTTCGAGCGCAAGCTGACTTCCCGGCTCTACAGAATGGATTTTCTCCCATTTTTCTGCCTCCTCCAGGAACGGCTGTACCGCTCTCTTTACGGCTTGAGGATACTTTTTCATAACCATTCTAAGGATTGCCCCGCCGATACGAGAGTCAGTCTCCGGCGAAACGTGCTTGCATCTTTCGTATCGAATAATCGTCTCCAGGCTGACGCCTGCCAACGCGGCCAGTTCACTCTGTTTGAGTCTTAACTTTTTGCGCGAGATTCGCATCCCGGCCCTGCGTTTTTTGTCAGCTTTCATACGGTCTCCTGCTTTGACAGTACAATCCAACAAGCGGTCTGCCGTCGGTGCTAAGGAATTTTTGGAGGTAGCGGTGGGACTCGAACCCACAGATGACCAGTTTTGCAGACCATTCAATTCATCGAGTATCCCGCAGCCTTCCACGCCTCAACTCCTCCTTTCAGCACCTTGACGTTGGTAAAGCCCTGCTCCTGATATTTCGCTGCCTGACCGACAGCGCTGGCTTCGCCGGGTCAACCTCAATAAAAAATGATTTCCTGTGTCTTCGGCAGCGACGCTGCCCGGGACTGCAAGCTGGTGAAGGATATGGACCCGTCCAGATTTAGCATCCGGCATTTGGCCTCGTCCTCGTAGGCGCAAACTAGCAGGGCTTGGTTTGCTTTCATCTTTGCGTGCGCTTGTTGCACGCTGATTCGCTGGATGTCTGCCATGTGACCTCCTTGTGCCATACGATTATACCCGTACATCTGGGAAACGGCGCTGCTGCGGCTGATGCGGTAATTAGAGAGTCCACCGCCATGACATCCAAGAACATCTAGCCGCAATTTCTCACCGCTTGGCAAAAGGGGAATGAAGTTTGTTCAAGTTGGTAGTTGCATGATGGTTTCGCAGCGCGCTGTTGTACAGTTGATCCGTTTTTAACTGGGCGTGAGAGTTTTTCTCTCTCTGCGGCTGTTTCGGCGCACACTTTGCCAGCGGTAGACAGAAGCGACGAAGAAGTTGTTCGGGATCTTTCTTTTTCAATACTTTAGCGGCACGGCGCAGAGCTTTTCATAGATTTGCTGGAAGAGTGCGACATAGGGGTACCCACCGGCCAGCGAGACCCACACCTTGCGCACCGTGATGCGGATCAGCGCGCCGATCTTCAACACCTTGAGCCGAATGGTGGAGCACTGCGCCTGGGCCAACTCCGTTCCTGCCAGTCCCAGTCGCCGTAGCATCTGCAACAACACGTAGGCAATCGAAGAGAAGTACAGTCGCAATTGATTGCTGCGCAGATAGTGCGTGCTGGTGCGATCACTGAACAGCATCAGTTGTTCTTTAATCCGATTCTCCATGTCCCCTCTTCCACAGTAGTGCTCTTCATATAGCGCCTGTGCCGGCCATGATTCTCCGCTCAGAGACGTCACCACGAACCGCGGGTTCTCTCCCTTCTCCAGATGTTCGGCCTTGGCCACCACCCGTCGCGCACGGCTCCAGCTCTCCCGGGTTTGGTAGACGAACTCTTTGAACAACCGGCCGGCGCGTCCGGTCTCTTGGTACCGGGCTTTCGCCTCCCCCATCTCCTTCACGATCTCGGCCTTCAGGCGTTCGTTTTTCGCCAGTCCCAGCAAGTACTCTACGCGGTTCGCTTCACACCAGACCATCAGCTCCTCACGGCAAAATCCCGAATCTCCACGCACCACGATACGCACCAATGGCCATGCGCAACGAATCTGTCCTACGATGCGCTGCAGCTCCTCTACACTTCCCGCTGAGGCATCGATGTTCGACGATCGCAACCGCGCACCCAGCAGGAACTCTCCACAGAAGATGTACAACGGTAGGTAGCAGTAGTGTCCATAGTAGCCATGGAAAAAACGCCCTTCCTGCTTCCCGTGCAGCGGATCGTCGGTGGCGTCCAAATCCAAAATGATTTCTTTCGGCGCCTCCTGGTGGGCTTCGAGGAAGACCTCCACCAGCAGGCGATCCACGGCTCCGTGATCCAACACGATCTTTTTGTAGCGCTCCTTCTGACGGACCGTCTCTTTGGTTAGTTCCAGGCGATTCAGGGTGCTCTTTCCGGCTAAAGCTTCCTTGCCGGGATGCGGCTTCTCGACCAGCACCGCCAGCAAGGGATCGTTCCGCAACTCCTCGTGATCGTTCAGATCTTCGTACCCCAAAGCCAGACCATAGACTCTCTGGGCCACCAACTCCTTCACCGGGTGTTCGATCAGATCGGGATTCCGATAATCGGTGAAGCAGGCGGCAAACTGCTGGAGGATCCCAATGCGCTTCTCGACCTCCCGCAGGAGCAGACCACCACCGTCGCTGGTGATCGCTCCGCCGTCGAACTGCGCGCGGATCTCGCGTCGCTTTTGGGGATGAAATCCGAAGACAAACTGGTTACACTCTGTGGTCATAAGGCTGTTGCTCCTCCTTGGCAGGATTTCTTTCTAGACAAAAGAGTTATGCCATGAAGCAACAGCCTTTTCTATTTAATTATGAGAAATCCGGGCTAGGTAACGGGCTTTTCTACGACCGCGAAAGGAATAAATACGACCTTCCCTGATGGCCGATATCTCTCCATCAATCGCGTCTGCAACGCTGGATTCGTCTCTCCACAGAGGATTACGATGATGGGGTTCTTCTTAGGTTCCAACGATTCGATCTGACCTATTAAACGATCATACTGTGCTTTTTGGAGGAGGTTACGTTTGAGTTCGACAAAAACTTCGGACGAACCGAGGAAACCCGGCTGCTTAACATAAACGTCTGTCGTAGTTCCAAGATGCCTATACTCTGGTTCGATTTTCGCGTCGTGTAGCTGCTCCCGCAGGTGCGCAATCAACGAGTCCCGATATTTCAACTCGGTCGGCAACGTTTGAGGTTGCCACTGCTTTGTTAGTTTGAGGACGTTATCAAATGCCGACATTTATAGTTGAGCGTAGCACAGCGTCCCATCGATGCCCAGGAACACCAGTCTGGCAAGTCTGGCATACGCCGGATGATACCCGGACAGTCCACAGGAACAACCACCGACAGTGGCCAGACCTTCATCCTGTGGACGGCCACTTCCTATCAATCCGCTCCAGCACAAACGCAGCTTCGTTGATGGCCTTGTCCACGAAATACTCTTTCGCAAAATTAGGCTTGTCGGACTCGATGCACTCAATCAGCTTCCGTGCGGATAAAATCGTAGCGGCAAATAAAATGGCGTGCTTGCGGTCTTCGGTCATTGGGAACCCCGCAGTTTGGATTTGGTGCGGGTAGAGATTGGGAAGACAATTCTAGTTTGTTTTTTAGCTTGCTAGGCACATTGTTTTCTGTAAATTTAGATCAAGCCCACGCCACCCCAGCAAGCGTCCACTTAAATAGTCTTGAGGAGGACTCCATGCTTAAGAAACTTTCCATAGCATTCCTGGTTTTGGTTGTACCTTCCGTTATGGCGCTGGGTAACTCCCGTCAGAGTCCAGCATCACCAGTACCAGATTACCAAGATCGAAAACTCGCGGTTGATTTGGTCCGAGCAATCAATACAGCGCAGATGACGTATAGAGATCAGTCTTCAGGTTTGTTCGCGGAGTGGAATGACTTATCGCAGAGCCAAGGATTTGGGAAAGCAATCGAAATTTTTGCGCATGGCGACCCAAGGCTCAAGGATATCAAATTGGACGGCTCACCCGAGATTGTGCCTGGATGGCGTTTGCGCCTTACAATTGCTCCGGACAAGAAGTCCTACATCATATTTCTTCAGGAAACCTCCAACCAGGGGCGTTACGCTTTTGTCAGCGATGAAGAAGGGGTAATTTGGCAAGCCACTGCGCTCTGAGATTTAAGAGCATCTGGATATTCGTCAGGTCTTGGGTACCCTAACGGCTTCAATGCGACTGCATAGGCCACTGGTCAAATCCATCGGACCTCAGTTCCTGTGCCTGTGCATCCAAACCAGAATGTCCGACTCGCGTTTGAGGTGTGCGATCACGGCTTTGCACGCGGGACCACTTCGGAAGATGTTTCAGGAATGACGGAGTGATGTTTATGCGCTTGAAGCGGCGGCAGGGCTGTACCGAATACAAAATCCAGTCTAACGTTGCGGCCCTTTTGATTTGGCTCACATTCTCTTAGGCTGTCGCCCCCGGTTGTGCTGCCTCAAAATCCTCTGGACGGGGTTTGTCCACCGCCTTGCTAGTCCAGTCAAAAGCAAATACACGCGCTCGTTCTTCCAGATACTGTGCGTTCGTCAACTTATCTGGCTCGCCGGGGCCGGGGAATCCTACACCGTCTCCTTGCCCTAAAACCGCAATTGTGTTCAGCGGCGGATAGTGCTTACGTTTACAGTAGCGATTGATCATGCCCAAAGCCTTAGCCTGTCCTACTGCCACGATTCCAGTGAGACCCTCAATATCTCCATACGTGAGAACCTTTTGCATCCGTGCCGCCAGCGCAAGCACTGGCCAAATTAGCATCGCTTGTTGAGGTTGGTTTAGTTGGCTCATTTGCGGCCTCCAAGTGCGGTGATTTTATCACTCAATCGACCACGTCGTCCTTCGGGCGGAAACCCGTGCCGGAATCGCTCAAACGAATTCCGGTCCTTTCCTTTTTCTCGCGTGGTAGAATCCAACCCACAACGCAAACCACCTATTGCGGAGGAAGAAGATGAGAATAGGCCATAGGGACGTAAATGCCAGAATCGAAAAAGTGGTAAGAAAGCATGGAGCTAAGGAAACGGTTCGTCTGTTCGCTGCCTTGGTCAAGGTCGGCGGTGGCGGCAGGTATCAAGCGGTCACAAAGAGAATTCACCATATTGCGAAATCTGCCTTGATGATTGGCGAATAACTCCTGCATCTCCCAAAGCAATCCGGGCCGGAATCCGAAAAGGGTCCCGGCCCTCTTCCTTTCGGTATAGTGTCGAATAGAATCTGCCACCGGAGGTTGTGCCACCATGGGAAGAAGGAATAATCTGGTGGGCTTAAGACGTTATGCGTAGTTGCTTGAACTCCGCCAAAACCTGCTCTTTGTTTTTGCCCGCTTGGAACCCCTTCGCTATGAAGTTGAGCTTCACGGTGAGTTGCTTCCAGTAGGTTATGTGCTTCTCGATGATTGGCTTCCATTTCTCGCGATTCTTCGACACGTCGATGCACATAACGACCGTCGCGAATGATGCGTGCCCGGCGTTGTTCAACGTGTCCATTGCGGTAAATTCTTCGCGGCTCAATCCCACAAGCTTCTGGTCAAGCGTGCCTTTGCCGTCGTAGACCTCTTCATTCACCTTCTTCCACATCGCGGAGAAACTGTTGGGTGGTTCGTTGGAAGCGACGTGCCGAATCTCTTGCGGGTCAGCGACAAATATCACGTACAAAGCGCGGTGATACAGTTCTTCCGTATGCCGCCACCGTGTCAGGTAAGCGAAGTACCTGTTTGCGGCTACGTCGGCTTCAACTGACTGCACAAGCTCAACAATGCACGCTTTTACCCATTCGGCGGCTGTTTCAGGTTTCGAGAACGCATGATGGATTCCCGCTGTCGTAGGGCTTGCTAGGTGCGGGGCCTTGGTCTTGCAGCCGGGCACCGGGCAGTGTTTATTCTTCTTTGGCTTTTTATTCATAGGCAGCCATCCTAGCGCCCGGCGCTGGCCAGCGGGAATAATTTAAGTGGGGCTGGCGAGATTCGAATTCGCGGCAAATTGCCAGTTTTCTTTCGGTACTCAAGTTTGCCGCAAATGCTGTATAGGCAAGGATGTGTGGGTCAATCTTAGGGGCAATTTGAGGGGTTCGGCTTTAATCGTAAGTGCAACGGTCCAAACGGTTTATCTCACGATTTATTACATTTTCAGAGTCTGGAGTCCTACCAATTGGACGATCTCCCAGCCGATGGGAGGAAAAAAAGGAACCGCAGCTTGATCCCGATGACCGGGGCAGCCACGATTCTTCACATCTAATTTAATCGGGATTCGCTGGTGCGTCAACCGCGGGCGGAAGTTGCTGGCGTCGATTCCGTTGCCTCGGAACCCGCCACGAGCACCATTTGGCCTTTGCTCATGGTGAATTCCTGACCGCCCCAGGTGACGCGGTTGGAAGCAAAGCTCGCTAACCAGACGGCCGAGTACAGGGCGTCGCGCAGCGGAACGAGCCAGAGTTTGTGGCGCAGCACATCGTCGCCAACTCCCCAGACTCCGACGGTCCAAGCCATGACGTGACGCAACACAAGGTAGGCGATCAGGTAGGCAGCGGCGATCCCCTTTGTGGGAGCGACGAGCGCCGCCAGCAGAGCCCATGGCAAGCCAAGGGTGAAGATCAAGCCAAAATAAGAAAGCGGGCGGCAGAGACGCACCGTACGTGCCCAGCGAAGCTGATGATCCCAGAACCTTTTGGCCGTTTGCGCAGGATACATGGTCCAAACGGGCTCGCGGGAAAGAAGAACGCGTCCACCGGCTTGGGCAATGCGCAGGCCGAGCTCGTAATCGTCCGCCAGCATTCCGGCAATGGACTCAAAGCCCCCGATTTTGGAGAGCCAGCGCTTGGTGGTGACTATCGAGGCGCCCAATGCAAAGTTTATGCCCTCGGTCCACTCGGCCATCAGTACGCCGGCGAAAAAATCGCTGGATGCGCCGATGGCTTCGAGCTCCGCGCCAAGGTTTTTCTCGGCGATGCCGCGGTAGAAGGAGGTGACCGCGCCGGTGCTTTCATCCACAAATGGAGCGATGGCTTCGCGCAAGTAGTTCGGCCCTACGCGAACGTCGCCGTCGGTGAGAACAAGGATCTCGTGGCGTGCTTCCCCAGTGAGCCGCGCGAGCTTATTGACCTTGCGATTTGCACCCAAGTTCTCCGCGCCAATGAGCAGACGGATCTGGCGCTCCGGAAATTCGGCGATGAGTCGATGGATGAACGGAACAGCTGGGTCCGCATCGTCATTCACCGCAAAAAGAATTTCGTAGTCAGGATAATCCTGGTGACAGAAGCTCGAATAATTTTCGTAACTGGCGAAGTCCACGCCGCGGACCGGTTTCAGAAGGCTCACGGGAGGCGCGTAGTTTCGCAGCTTGTGCTTGCGCTCGCGGCGGAAGAAACGCCAAGCGGCAAAAGTGGCCGCAACGTAATACCCAAGGGGCGCGGCCGCCAGAAGCAGCACTGCATCACGCCATCCTGAATGAAATATCATCACGCCGAGATTCTCTTCCTGATTGCTGAGATTACCTGGATAGATCGATTGAGCGCCGCTCTCCTAGCTTGCCACAAAGGGGAACGCTTCGGTATTTATCGCTGGCTTGGTGAGTCAGATGGAGCACGGCGAGAATCGCGCAACGGCGCGTGTATTTCCACACTTACTTAACGTTTGCCGAGCCACACCAGGGTGACCCCAATGCAAACGATCAGTACTCCCGCCCAGCGGCGTGGAGTCACGCGTTCCCCGAGAAAGAATTTTCCGCCGAGCGCCCCCGCCGCATAGTTCAGCGCGGTCACGGGTACGACAAAGCTGACGTTTTCGATGGAGAGCACGGCCAACAGCGAAAAGAAAGCGAGCGCCATCATCGCGACACCGATCCACATCCAGGGAACCTTCAATGCGCGCAGAATGACGCGGACAACCGCGAGGGGACGAAAATCCGTCACTTCTCCCACGCGTTTCATGGCGCGCGTGACGCAAATCTCTCCGCCCGTTCCGCTCACCACAACGAAAAATAAAAGCAGAGCTTCGCGCATACTCAGCGCACCTCGGTGGTACGCGGAGGAGTATTCCCAACGACGAAAACACCGAGACAAATGACGACGATGCCTGTCCAGTGCAATGGTGAAATCCTCTCGCCCAGATAGAAGTAACCCAGAAGAGCGACGACCAAAAGAGCAATCGAGGAGGCCGGCTGCACATAACTGAAATCAGCCCAGGAAAGAATAAGCATGTAGGCGACGAAAAAGGTGAGCAGCGAGGCGACGCCGAGCCAGATGTAAACCGAGGCGAAAACCAGCGAAATGATATGGGGCAGTCTCGAAGGCGCCCAGCTGACCGCCGAGCCGACATTTTTCATGCCCTTGCCAAGCAACACGTTTCCGAGAGGCGCGAAGACCACCATAATCAGAAGCATGCAATACGTCTTGAAGTGCAGGCCGCGCGAAGACATCACGCAGAGGGCGTGCCAGGCGTCAGAATTGGGAAACGAAACTGAGAGGCGAGAGCCGCAAAAGCCCGAATTCGCCCGCCAAGCAATCGTGAGAAAGAAGCAAAAGTCTTCATCGCAGTGAACTCGGATGCATCCGAAGGCTCCCCAATCATTATTGCACGATTTACGAAGGCGTCCCAACGACGGCTCTTTGTCGATAAAATCCTGATGAGGCGCGGCCGAGTCCCCGCATGGTATTTCGAACGGGGCTGACGAATCAGCTGCCTATGCGGCTTTTGGGGAGTGGAAATCAACGTAATTTGCTATTATTTTGTGGCTCGCAGTAAACTCCACGAATATTCTGAAAGGACCGGCTACAGAAAAAAGAATGATCGCCGCCCTGAACCGGTTGTTTGACATTCCGCCTTCCGGACCTCGAACCGAAATCGTAAACGCCGGTCAATGTGTCATCCCAGTATCGCTGAAAAATACTGCTTTACCATCCCGACCCGGGGACCGCAATGACGGCGAGTAACTTCACCTACATTTTTCTGGGCGTCGCGGCCATCCCATTTGTCTATTATTTCCTCGCGCTTTACAGTTCGTGGCAGTTTTTCCGTCACGCTAAGAACTCTATGCAACCTTCGGATTACACGCCTCCCGTAAGCAATCTCAAACCGATTCGCGGGCTGGATTCTGAGGCATACGAAAACTTTGCGAGCTATTGCAATCAGGATTATCCCGACTACGAGCTGCTTTTTGGCATCGGCGATGGCGACGAAGCCGTTTTGGAAGTCATTGAAAAGCTAAAGCGCAATTTTCCGCACCGGCGCATTCGAGTGGTTCACGTCTCCGGCCATACCGCAGCCAACGACAAAGTCGTCAAGCTGGCCCGCCTGGTGAGTGAAGCTCAAAACGAAGTGCTGGTCATCAACGATAGCGACGTTCGCGTCCGGCCGGACTACCTGCGTTCCGTGGTCGCGCCTCTCCGCGACCCTAAAATTGGTGCTGTTACTTGCCTATACGTTTCGACGCAGGAGCACACGTTTCTACAGAAACTCCAATCCATCGGCATGTTTTGCGATTTTTACCCGGGGATAATGGTCGCTTGGCGACTGGACGGAGTAAAGTTCGCCTTCGGACAGACTATTGTTACCACGCGAAACCATCTCGCGGGATTCGGCGGCTACACCGCGATTGAGAACCGCCCCGCCGACGACTTGCTTGTCGGACGATTGGTTGCCGGGCAGGGTTTTGAAGTGGCGCTGCTGCCGTACACGGTCGAGACGGTGGCTGACTTTAAATCCTTCGGCGAATTTTTCTTCAAGCGCCTGCGCTGGATGACCGTGATGCGGCACATGCGGCCTTGGGGACATATCGGCCTGATTTTTACCCAAGGGTTAGCGTGGTCGATCGCTGCTGTGTCGGTTCATCCCTCAGCGCTAGTGGCTTTCTTATATCTCGGTGGCTACGTTTGCGTGCGCGCGGCAATGACTTGGCTGATCGGCGTCTGGGGATTGAAGCAAGCCGGCGTATGGAAAAAGATGGCGCTTGTGCCCGTGTGGGACGCGTGGGCTTTGCTGATCTGGCTGCTGAGCTTCGGGCGCAGGAGCATACGCTGGCGGGACATTGACTATCGCATCCGCGGAGGGATGCTCGTCCCCGTGGCTCCTCCTGCTCCGCAAAAATGAGTGCTTCGGAGAAAGCCTGCTCCTGTTTCACATTCCCTTCTGTGGATAAATATGGATGCGAGAAAGTGCGATGGGTGACGCACCTCCCTACGTGATCCTCGGCCGGGGACGTTGGGCAACGCGGATGCAGAGCATCCTCGCTGCGGAAGGCCGTAGCGTCTCCAGCATCCCAGTGACACGGCGGGCCTCCGGCGAGACTGATAGCACCTATAGGTCGCGTCTGTGCGAAGCCATAGCCGCAAGCGAGGCACAGATCGCGTGGCTTTGTGTACTGCCCGGACCTCATGTTCGGTTGATGATCGAGGCCGCATTGGACGCCGGCCTGCACGTTGTAGTGGAGAAACCGTGGCAAGGCTCGCAACGCGTGACCTCATCGCTCCTCGCCAGAGCCAAATCGCTGCACCGTCTCCTCGCCGTCCATTTCGAGTATTGCCTTCTCGAAGAAGTGGATCGGTGGCGTAGAGATTTCCACCCGGGAACTGGACTGCGCTTCGGGGGCCATTTTTTCCTAAGCAGGGCCGATCATACGGGGATGCCCGCGATGGACAATCTCGGCTCTCATCTGCTGGCCATACGGGCGTACGCGGCCCCGCAGTCCGCGTTGCAAGAAATTCGTTGCGGTTACGAGCAGCCGGATGAACGCTGTGTTTGGCTGGAGAAACGGAACACCCGCGTGGCATTCCTCGATCTTCTGGCAAACAAGGAGCCCATAATTCAGCGCTTTATAGCGAAAGTGGAAGACTCCCTCGAACAGGCCGAGTTCGCTCTTGGACTGAAGCTCGCGTTGCGCGTGGCAAACGACGCCGAGGCTTTCCGCTGAGTGCCCGCGTCACTCAAGAATGAAAATGTTGGCGGCGAAAAGCCTAGTGATGAGAATGCTTTTTGGCTTTTTCCACGGGCTCGCTCGCAGTTTGGACTCGCGATGCTCCCAAAGAGTTCCTCGCCGTGTTGCTCATCTGCAGGCGCCGGTCATTGCGCGGCTCGCGCCAGTTCACTTGCGGCAGCATTAGCGAGGCATCTGCCCGGTCGCGGTACTTGACCGCTATGTTCATCAGCGAGTCCAGCAAAGAATCGGAAAGCAAGTGCGGCTTCAGGCCCAGGTCGATTAGCTTGGAGTGCTTCGCGTTGTAATAATGCTCCTCGGCTTCAACGCGCGGATCCTGTAGGTGGTCGACCTCGACGTTTAGGCCGAGCTTCTTGCCCGCGGCCACAGTCATCTTGGCGAGCTCACCCACCGAAAACTGTTCTGTAAACTGGTTATAGACGCGGCATTCTCCCCTAGCAGCGGGATTCTCGCACGCGATCTCGATGCAGCGCACAGTATCGCGAATATCCAAAAAGCCTCGCGTCTGCCCGCCCTTGCCATAGACGGTCAGCGGCTGGCCGATAGCCGCTTGAATACAGAAACGGTTCAGCACCGTGCCAAAAACATCGTCGTAGTCGAAACGATTGATGAGCGCCTCGTCCATGGACGTCTCATCGGTCGTCGTTCCATAGACCACGCCCTGGTTCAGGTCCGTGGCGCGCAACCCCCAGATTTTGCAGCTGAACATGATGTTGTGGCTGTCGTGCACTTTCGAGAGGTGATAGAAAGAGCCGGGCTGCTTCGGAAACGGCAGGATATCTTTCCGGCCGTTATGCTCGATGGTGATGTAACCCTCTTCAATGTCGATATTCGGCGTTCCGTACTCGCCCATGGTCCCAAGCTTGACCAGGTGGCAATCCGGGCGATGCTCCCGGAGCGCAAAGAGCAGATTCAGCGTACCTACCACATTGTTGACCTGCGTGAAGACCGCGTGGCTCCGGTCGATCATCGAGTAAGGAGCTGAGCGCTGCTCGGCGAAGTGCACAACCGCGTCCGGCTCGAAAGCCCGCAACGTGGAAGCGAGAAACTCGTAATCGCAAACGTCGCCGTAGAAAGATTCGATGGTCTTGCCGCTAATCGCCTGCCAAACGCGCAAGCGATCGGAGAGCGGACGAATGGGAGTCAGGGTTTGCGCATTGAGTTCGTGGTCCCACAGGCGGCGGACAAAATTGTCAACGATGGCGACGGAATGCCCTTGCTTCGACAGATACAAAGCGGTTGCCCATCCACAATAGCCATCCCCCCCAAGCACAGCAATCTTCATCATTCCTCCTTAGTGAAATCACCCTGGGCCCATTGACTCGTGGTGCGGCACGTTTTTCTTGCGCCAGCCTGAACAGGATGAGAAGGCGAGCTTATAGCGCCAGCCGTAGTCTCCGTCTATTGTTAATAAATACAGTATACGTGATTAGGGCTAAAATCTGTCCCCTCGTCGCTCGAAAAACCCATCACGAATTACCACTCTAGTTAGAGGCACCAGACTGTTCTTTTCTACAAGCAAGGCATTCCCAAAGCAAGTCCCGAAAAGTGAAGTTGGCCAAAACGCCATCTCAGCGCGTGGAATGGTAGAGACTATTCCCTGATGCCGCATGAGGCCCGTTTGCGGGGACGAAACAGATCCGGCCAACGGATGATTGGTCAGGAGGCTCTTCCCCCCGCTGCTTGCCACTACACTGAGCCTGTCCCGCCCAACAAGATTTTCCAGCGCGGGCACGCCCGAATCCAGCGCGACCAGGTAGTAGCGTTCAGGCTGCAGCCACAGCTCCTTAAATTGAGCGTCCTCAATAAAAACCCTTGGAGCGCCGGGCGCGTAGGAGCCGTATTCCAGGTTGTTGAAGCGCCCATTCAAAATCAGCGCTGTCCGGTTCGTATAAAAAAAGATAGAAGAAAAAGTGTAATAGGCCTTTCCGGAGATCAGCTTTCCTTCCGGCGCACGGAGCAAGGATTCCGCAAGCGGGCGCGAAGAAAGGTAAGGATCGAAAACGACCATAGCCAAACGAGCCGCATGAAAGAAAAGCACCATCATCAGCGCCGCCGAGAGAAAAGCGCGCAATCCAGCGGATCGGAACGCGCCAACAGCACCAACCAGAAAAGCACCAGCCGCAATCAAAAGCGGTACACGCAAGTACGCAAAGGACTCGATCGTGAGGTCCTCCATGTGTCCAAGAGAGAGCTTGTAGGCCGAGGGGTGTTGGCTGAGCGCCGAAGAGATGTCTCCCGGGGCGGGCACATGCCGCACGAGAAAAAACAAAGTCAGCGTGACGATGGCCGCGCTGGCCGCAACTCCGCAGAGAACATACGTGCCGCGCCGTATCCAGCTCCCTCCCGCAGCCATCGCAGAGCCGAGCAGCAAAGCCAGCGCCGGATAACAAGGCATGGAGTAATACTCCTGAGTCGTCGAAAACGTGAAAAAGATCAGGAGAAAACCAATCCAGCAAAGCGCCATGAGCCGCGCTCTGCCCGCGCGGTCGATTGGCCTAAAAGAGAGTTTCGCGATCAATGGGAAATACACGCTCCAGGGAAACAGCCACAAGAGATGGAAGAGCCAAAAATAGAGCCGCGGTACCGTGTCGTAGTCGCGCGGATAGCGGAGGTTCAAGAAGCGTAGGAGCTGCTCGTTGATAAAGAAAAACCAAAGAAATCCGTGGTACTGCCCAGGGCCGCTGTGCAGGCCAAAATAGAAATAGGGCGGATTGCGGATCGCGGCAAGAATGTGCCAGGGCGCAGCGATCAGTAGCGCAATCAGAGCGCCGCTGAATGGATGGAGGCGCCTCCATGTGCGCGCGGAAAATAACTGGTGCGTTAGAAGCAAATAGATGATTCCGCTGGCGAGCGGGAAAAGCACTCCGACGAGACTTTTGATCAAGAGTCCCGTGCCCAGGCTCGCGGCGAAAACACCGGCCCAAAGGCGCGAGTGCCGCTCTTCCTCGTCGAGAGCCCGCAGCAACGCCCAGAAGGCAAGAGCGACGGTAAACGTAAGCATCACATCCGGAATCAAGATGCGCGTGAAGAGAAATAACCCAATGCACGTGGCCATGCACAATCCCGCATAAAATCCCGCCCGTTTGCCGAAAGCCCAGACTCCCATCGCCGCCGTCAGCCACGCGAGCCCCATGGCGCATACCGCAAACGGAATGCGCGCCGCCCAATCGTGAACTCCAAAGAGCTTGTAGGAAAGAATCATCGGCCAGTAATACAGGGGCGGCTTTTCGAGGTAGGCGACCCCGTCCAGCCGCGGCGTCACCCAATCGCCAGTCTCCATCATCGTTCTGGCGGCTTGCGCCAGCACCGCATCCGAATCGTCCATCAAGGATGGTGGCGAAACGATACAGCCGAGATAGATGGCTCCTGCAAACAGCAGGACCGCTAGGTAGATATACCTGTTTTTTCCTGTATCCAGGAAGCTGGCGCCGGAGAAGGCGCCGCCTGAATTCGCCATTTTTTCATCCATAGGAACAGAAGCAGCAGGCCCCACAAGTGGTAACCGATATTCATACGGCGCTCCAGGTGCAGACGCACCAGCTCCTGGACCGCGCCCGGCCGGAAAAGTGATTTGTTCTCCGCGAGCCCGCGCTGCATCGTATCCAGTAGAAGCTCGCGCAGCGGCCCGCGAAGCCATTCGTGTGCCGGAATGTCAAAGCCGACCTTCTTCCGCCGCAGGATCATCTCGGGAAGCTTGTCCTTCATCAATCGCTTGAGAACGATCTTCTGGCGCGAACCTTGCATCTTCAGCGAAGGCGGCAGCGTTGCGGCAAATTCCACGATACGATGATCCAGAAACGGCGGTCGCACTTCCAGCGAGTGCGCCATGCTCATGCGATCGACTTTGTTCAAAATGTCGTCGGGAAGAAAATATTTTTGGTCAAACCAGAGATATGAGGACACTCCATCCTTGGCAGCAGGAGAATCGCGTAACTCGCCAAGAATATTGTCGAGAGAATTTGGCAATGGAAGCGCCGAGAGAGAACCCACCTCGGCATCGGAAAAAGTTCCGTTCCAATAAACGTGCGCTCGCTCCGGCGACATAAGACTTCCCGCCAAGAAGCGTTTCACCATATATTCGCGGCTGATCTTATCGTCCGAAACCGGCCACAGCCCGGCAAGCGCGATCCCCGCGCGCAGCGACCACTTTGGCAGCCACCGCATCGGCCGCGCTAGCTGGTTCGCCCGATAAGTCAGGTAGCCGCCGAACAGTTCGTCCGCCCCTTCCCCGCTCAGAGCCACAGTCACTTCCGCCCTGCTCATCTTGGAGAGGTACCAGACCGGCAGAGCTCCAGCGTCCGAACTGGGCTCGTCCGAGTAATAGGCAAACTCCTCAATCGCTCCCCGCAGGTCGGCGCCGGGATTCAGGTCGAATTCCTGATGATCCGTGCCGTACTTCTTTGCGGCGCTTCGTATGTAGGCCGTTTCATCAAAACTTCTTCCGAGAAAAGAAACGGAGAGCGTCTTTATGGGCCGTGATGAGGCCGTCGCCGCATAGTGCAGCACCGTCGAAGAATCTATGCCCCCGCTCAACCACAACCCTAGAGGAACGTCCGAAAGCAAGTGCTCGCGGACGGATTGCTGCAAAAGCGAATCCAATTCCTCGCAGGCCGAATCGAGCGGCCGCTCGCGAATGGTACCCGCTGGCAAACTCCAGTAAGTCTCGACGCGCACTTTTCCATCGAGCCATTCGAGCCACTGTCCTGGCGGCAGCTTCTCGATGCCCTCAACCAGCGTCCAGGGACAAGGAACATAGTTGAGCGAGAGGTAGCAATCGAGTCCCGCAAGGCTCAAGCGCCGCTCGAACTCGGGATGCACAAAAATAGTCTTAAGCTCAGAACCGAAGAAAAGATCTTCACCGTGCCGCGCGATGTAAAGTGGCTTGATGCCCATGCGGTCGCGAGCCAGAACCAGTCGTCGCGACGATTTGGTCCAAAGCGCAATCGCGAACATCCCGCGCAAACGCGAAAAGCATTCCGTGTCCCACTCGACAAATGAGTGCAGGACAGTCTCTGTGTCGGAATGTGAATGAAACCGGTGCCCCAGCTTCTCGAGCTCCCCGCGCAATTCCAGGTGATTGTAAATTTCCCCGTTAAAGACAATTGCGGTGTCGCCGTCATCGGTAACGATGGGCTGGTCCCCGCCCTGCAAGTCGATAATTTTCAGGCGCGTCGCGCCCATCGAAAGGACGCTCGAGCGGAACACTCCGCGCTGATCGGGTCCGCGATGAGCCAGCGTAGCCGTAGCGTGTTCTATGCGCTCAGGTTCGGGCGCCCAATTTTTATGTGTAAACCCGGCTATCCCGCACAAATTCGAGCACCTTTCGCCCGCCGGCAGAATCAGCCGGCGCTCCATCCAATACGTCCCCACCGGCTCAACTTGCAGAACCGCGCCCTGGCAGGATACCTCGCCTATCCCAGTGCAACCAGCGCCACTCCCGCGCAGACCAACACGACCCCCGCCCAGCGCGCAGTGCTCACCTCTTCGCCCAAAATATATTTCGCGCCAAATGTTCCAACCACGTAGCTCAGAGCTGAAGCGGGAATCACAAAGCTGATCGGCTCCCAGGAGAGAAGCACCAGTAGCGCGTAAAACGACAGCGCCATCAGAGGCACACCCGCCCAAAACCAGCCGTTGCACAAAGCCCTGCCGAGAAATTGCAGCATCTCCTTCGGCCGCAGCCTCCCCGGCTCTCCCGTGGCCTTCATGCCTCGAGTGATGGCGATCTCCCCGCCAGTGCTCCCAAATATGAGGAAGGAAAGAAACAGAGCGACGTGCATCATGCCAGCGCCTCACGCGTCACTGGCGTCGTGCGCGGTTTCGTTTGCCCAACGAGCAGCACTCCCACGCAAATGAGAACCACCCCTACCCACCGCCGCGGCGAAACCGCTTCGTGCAGAAACACAACCGCAAAAAAAGTGAGTAGCGCGTACCCAAACGCTCCCGCAGGCATGACGTAGCTGTAATCCGCCCAACTTAAAACCGTCATGTAGCTGAGCATGAATCCGCAAAGAAAAAATATGCCGACCCACAGAGTTCCGCTGCTCACGGTCATCCGGAATGCGTGGGCAAGCCCCGGCTCGGACAGCTGCACAGCGCCAATCTGCAGCATCGCGCGTTTTAGCATCAAGTCACCGGCGTTGGCGCACACTACCATCACGCACACCATGACCAGGGTCTTGACCCGTAGCCTGCCCTCAGTTGCCATCTTGTTTATGCTTTAGTCGTTTCCAGAAGCTGACGGCGTCTCCGGCACGGAAATCATCGGCTTCGGTGCGTCGCCGCCCTGCCGTACCCACTTCCATCGTTCGGAGCGCAGCTTCAGGAAGCTCGTCGCCTCGTGATACAGCCGCTTACGTTCATTCGAATCCCACAGCGCTTCGCGCACGATGCGCCACACCACGCGCGGCCGGAAGTAGTACTCATCATAAAAACGGTTCACCCCACCCATCATCTCGGCTTTCGAGAGGTGTGGATATTCGATGTGCGGCAACTGATGCCCGCCCGAATCCGCCAGCGCTTCCACCTTCAGGAAGCCTTCCTTCGCCATCGAATCATGCAGCTCCGTGCCGGGCATGGCATGCGCCAGCGAAACCTGAATCGTTTCGCAATCCAGTTCCTTCGCGAAATCAATCGTCTTGTTGATGGTCTCTTTGGTCTCTCCCGGAAGTCCGATAATAAAATCGCCGTGGACCTTGATTCCCACCTTTTTGCAGTTCTTCATGAACTCGCGCGCCATCTCTACGGTCGCGCCCTTCTTGATGTTTTTCAGAATCTGCGGATCGCCGGACTCGAATCCCACGATGAACAGACGGGCTCCCCCATCCGCCATCGCCTTCAACTCTTCGTACTTGCTGTGGCACCGCGCCGTGCACGACCACTGAAATTTCAGCGGCTTGAACTTCTGGCTCAGCTCGATCGCCCTGTCTTTTCGAATATTGAAGGTGTCGTCGTCGAAGAAAATCTCTTTCATCTGTGGGAAATACTCTAGCGCCTGTTTTACTTCCCGCGCCACGTTATCCGTCGACCGCGTCCGCCATGCATGGCCGGAAATCGTCTGCGGCCACATGCAGAACGTGCACAACGCCGGGCACCCGCGCGTCGTATAGAACGAAACGTAAGGGTGCAGAAGGAACGGCACGTTGTAGCGCTCAATTTGCAGATCGCGCTTGTAAATATCGGTCGCAAACGGCAGCGCGTCCAGCTCCTCGGTGTGAAGTTGCGGACGAGGCGCGTTGTGGATGACTTTGCCTTCCTTGCGATAACTGACGCCCATGATCTGCTCAACGGGCTTCCCGTGTGCGTATTCCACCACGGAGTGGTCAAACTCGCCGTGGGTCACGAAATCGATGTCTTCGCTTGCCAGCAATGTTTCATCCGGCTTGATGTGCCCGTGAGGGCCGACAAACGCGATCTTCAGGCTGGGATTCGATTCCTTGATCTTGCGGATGAGCTTGACGTCGCTGGTGAAGCCGACCGTCGATGTGAACAAAATCAAAAACTCGTAGTCTTTGCAAATCTCAACCGTCTGCTTCCAATTCACCTTATGCGGCGACGCGTCCAGCAAGCGGCTTCCCGGAATCATCCCTGCGGGATATGTCAGCCACACCGGGTACCAATAGGACTCAATCTCACGCGTCGCGGGCCACCGCGAGCTCGCTCCACCATCGAAATTCTCAAAACTTGGCGGGTTCAATAACAGCGTTTTCATTACATCCGGCATTCTTCACCCTCAGTCTTCCAAATTCAGCTGCAAAGCTGCAGATTTCTTCGCATTCCGCCCGAACGACGACATCTAGGGCCGCGCCTGCGGCTCACCCAGAGGAACCCTTACATCTAGATAACAGTTTACCTGACTTGGTTGCATGCGCTCAATTGTTTCTGCGAAATGTCCTTTTTCTGCATCGAAACGCCAACTACAGCATTAAATGGCTGTCCGTCCGGGTGCTATTTCGCGCCCAATGGCGGGGTGCATAAAGCTATTCCTTATCCTGTAAATTGTGACCCTTCGCATAGTTCGCTGGGTCCAGCGCCCCAACGGATCTCGTTTCGTCAACCCGCTAGAGATCTGTCTTCCAAACCCTACCGGCTATCCTCGATTTGTTGTTTGCGTAAGCGTTCCCCAGAGATGAGCGTCCTCTATAGTTCCGCCAATCCTCTGGCGGTCTTGGAAATTCCCGACCCTGCCGAAGCCGTTTCTTCCATGCTTCCCAGGCCCTTCAGCAAAACAACACTTCTTAGCCGGATCAACACTCTGCTTGGAACACACACCTGACCTTCAGAAATTCCTAGCCTGCAGCGCGTGTTATGCCTTCTGCCGCGAGGGCCTCCGTTGTCGCTGCCGAAAGTTCGTCCCATATCCGAGGAATCCAGTCGAAATGTTCTGGTTTCATCAGTACGGAGCGCAGGCATGTCATCGTTTCGCGGTCGCGCTGCATCGCTTCCAGATTTGCTCCCCAAAAAGCCGTGGGCAGCTCCGCTACAGCGAGGTGTAAATTCCTCCCAGCGGCGGCGGCGAAAATCCGGCGCGAAAGAGCGGATGCTTCGCTCACACTTCTTGCTCGTGGAGCGAAAATCACTATGTCCAGCTCCGGCGCAAACGCCGTCGCGAACCGCTCCTCTTTCTCGAGTCTCTCGTAGAGAGCTAGCGCCGCGGCTCTTCCTCGTTCGAGCCCACGCGCGAACTCTCCGCCCCGTTCCAGCGGCAACAGTTTTTGTGTCGTCCACAAAGCAGCCGCCGCGGCGCCCGGCCGCGAACACTCCAGGCTGATCTCTCCCAAATGCAGTTCCGCAGAACTGAAGTACGTGTAGGGCGAATCGTGCTTGTAAAAGCGTCCCGCCGACGGATCGCGAAACAAAACGCAGCCGCAACCGTACGGCTGCAATCCGTGCTTGTGCGGGTCAATTACGATCGAGTCCGCCTCGCCGATCCCGGCAAAGCTCCGCGTAGCCTCTTCTCCCAAATTTCCGGCAAGCCCAAAATAACCGCCATAAGCTGCATCCGCATGAATCCGAAATCCATGCTTCGTACCCAAAGCAAGAATCTCCGGCAGCGGGTCGACAGACCCTGTCGCCGTGGTTCCCATCGTCGCCACCACCGTGCCCACATCGCCGCGCGCCACTTTTTTTGCGAGCGCGTTCATGTCCATTCGCCCGCGCGCATCACAGGCCACGCTCTCGCATTGCAATTGCAAGACCGCGCTGATGCGCTTATGCGTATAGTGTGCCTGCTCGCTCGCTAGAATCTTCTTCCCCGGATGCACTTGCGAAGCCACCCACAGCGCTTCGAGGTTTGCCATCGTGCCGCCGCCGCACAGGTGGCCTAGAAACTCTTTCCAACCAAACATCCCCGCGATGTGCGCAACCGCTTCTTTCTCCATCGCGGAGGTCGCTCGCCCTCCATCCAGCGCATGATTGTTGGGATTGATCCACATCGCCAGCGCATACGCCAAGCGCGCCACGGGATGCGGCGGCTTAAGCATCTGCCCCGCGTAAAGCGGGTGAAAGTAAGGATAATTATCGTGCAACCGCTCGGCAGTAGCCGCGAGCGCCTCTGCGATCCCCACGCTGCCCGGTACCTTCGATTCGAACGTGGGCAACCCAGCAAAGCCCGCGTCTAGCTTCTTAACAGCCTCTAAGAACGCAACCAAGCTTTCCTGTTCCAGTTGCATCAGCCACCAATCACAAGCCACTACTCGCCACTCACTTCTTTACTTCCGTCTCTACTTCATTACTTCGTTGCTTCTTTACTTCCTCACTGCCACACCTTATCCAACTGCCCCGCCGTCTTCAGCAAATCAAGCTGCGCCTGCTGCCTCTGGAAATTCGCGTCCAAGAAGGCCATCCATTTTTCGCTCTCTTCCAGCCGCGCTCTTTCTAGCTCGCGCAGATTCACTTTGCCCTCGCCGTATTGTGTTTGCAGTACTCCGATATTTTGCTGCGCCAGTTGCAGCTCCAGCCGTGCAACTTCCTTCGCCGCATCCCGTTCCCGCAAGTGCCGCGTTTTCTGACGCACTTCGGCGCTCACCTGCGTCTTTTTGCTTGCGAGCGTCGCCTGCGCCGTCTGAAGATTGATCTGCGCCAGACCGATGTCCTCTCTCGTTTTCGCGCTGAATATCGGCACCTGCACCTGTACACCGGCGTTGAAATTATTTTTCTGGAATTTCTTGTAAAACTCGCTGTAATTGTTGAAGCTGGCCAGCAAGCTGTACGTGCTGACCGCTTCCAGCGTCGGCAAATTCCCCCGCTTCTCGCCTTTCAACCGGAACTCTTTCGCCCGCACGTCGGACTCCGCCAGCAACAACCCCACGTTATTTTGCATCGCGATAGCCACCAGATTTGCGCCTTCCTGCTCCGCTTCTCCTGGCAATTCCTCCGGTGTAACTTCGATGGCCTGCTCTTGCCCCAGCCCGAGTTGCCCCTGCAAGAAAACTTCCAACTCGTCTTCCCGCCCCTCCAGCTGAAGAACACGCTGCGTCACCTGCGCTTTCGTGAGCTGCGCCTTCGTCACTTCCACCGGCAGTTCGTATCCTTCTCCCTGTCGCTCCCGCGTCACCTGCACAATCTTGTCCGCGCTCTCCTGTTCCGCGCGCAGCAGTTCCAGCGAATGCCGCACCTTGCCCAGTTCCAGATAAGCCATGGCCGTTCGCACGATCACGCTATTCTTCACATCCTCCAGGACAATCCTCTGCGACCGTGCCTGTTCCTCCAGCTCCTTTCCCTGTCCCTTCAGCGGCTCGTTAAAAATCTCTTCGGTGTATGTCAGGCTGAAGAGCGACGGTGCACGGCCGCCAGGAGTCTCCGGAATTCCGTACGTATAACCTGCGCCTGACCCGGCGTACACATTCGGCAGAAATCCCGCTCTGCTGACCTGGGTGGCGTGCTGCGCCATGCTGGCTTGCAATTTCGCAATTTGAATGTCTTTGCTGTTCCTCAGCGCCATCTCAATCGCGCTCTTCAGCGTCAGCGCCACAGGACCGCCCTGCTGTCCCCCCGCGACCGCTGCGCCAGGTTGCCCTGCTGCCTGCCCGACCGGCGCCTGAAGTACGGCCGCCGTCTGGGCCGACGCCGTTGCGCTCAAGAGCAAAGTCCCCGCTAGCAAAGCAAACGCCGCGCTACCCACCGCCACAGTAGTTCTTCGCATTCCCCCGCTCCTTCTTTTGTTGCCCACGTGCGCTCCCGATCTCACTCGCTACAAACTCGCCTCACTCATAGCGCAACGACTCAATCGGCTGCAATTTAGCCGCCTGATTCGCCGGCAAATATCCAAAAAACAATCCCGTCGAGCACGACACCACAAACGCCAGCACCACACTCAGCGGGGACACCGGCACGCGCAAGTTCCCCGGAAGAAATATTTGAGCGATCGCCGGCACCAGCAACCCGATCAAAATCCCCAGCACTGCCCCGCCCCCGCTGATCAAAATGGCTTCCGTCAAAAATTGATACATGATCTCCTTGCGCGCCGCTCCAATAGCCTTCCGAATCCCGATCTCTCGCGTGCGTTCCGTCACCGTCACCAGCATGATGTTCATGATCCCGATCCCGCTAATCAGCAGCGCGATGAACGCAATCAGGATCAGCACAATTGTCAGCGCCAGCGAAATATCCTTTGCCGCCGTCAAAATCGCCGCCAGCGTCTGCACGTGATACTCCGCGCCGCCCGGATGCCGGTTCGCGAGCAGCTCTGCCAATCGCCGCTGCACGCTTGGCACGTCCTCCGGCGTCGCCGCCTGCGCGTCCAGCACCTTCAGCGTATTCACGCCCGTGTAGTACTTGATCAGTCCAAAGGGGATCAGCACGGTTTCCGTCTGAATGTCGGAAAGCCCGAAGGTTTCCACGCGCTCGTTGAAGACCCCGATGATCGTGAAGATGAGTTCTCCCACGTGCAAGTCGCGGCCCACTGGGTTGTCCTGTCCGAAAAGCCGCTTAGCGAGTTGCGGCGTAATGACGCACGTCTTGCTCCGCGCTTCCATGTCCAGGGAATCGAGATAACGGCCACGCAAGACGACCAGCCTCCGGATTTCCCGGTATCCCGCGGTCACCCCAATCAACGTGACTGGCCTCACCGTTCCCTGAGCCACCACGGTCATTTGGACGTCCGTCGTTCCGGCCACTTGCACGATTTCCGGAATCGCGTTCTTCGCCGCCTCCATATCGTCCAACGTCAGTTCGTAGCTCAGCGGCTGAGCCTTTTCCGAGCTTCGGACCAGCTCCGCCCACACCACGTTCGAGCCCACCGCTTCAATTTTCGAGATGACAAATTTCTTGCTCGTCAGCGCCACCGTGACCACCAGCACGATCGACGCGCTTCCAATAATCACGCCCAGCGATGTCAGCATCGCGCGCAGCTTATTAGCCCGCAGCGCGTCGATCGATACGGACAGCGTTTCTTTCAGATCCATCATGAAGGTTTACTCGACCGGTTTTATTCGCCCAAGTTCCACTCGCCCGGATCCGCCGAACCCGCCCACGGCGCACAATCCGAACGCAACACTATCTCCGCTCTTCTTCAATTCTTCCCTACCCGCTTGAGCGATTCACGCACGCTCTTGTCTTTCGGATCCAGTTGCAGCGCCGTCTGATACTCTTTCTCCGCCGATTTCTTGTCGCCCTTGTTCTCGTACAAGCGGCCCAGCCATTCGTGCGCGGTCGAATATCGCGGATACTCTGCGCGCTTTGGCGCTTTCTGCAAATATTCCCGCAACAGTTTCTCGGCTGCTTCCGGCTTCTCGTTCTTGAGGATCAAACCCACCGCTCGATAGAACATGCCACGCGGGTCCGCGGGAGCCGCTTGCGCTCCAATTTCGGCAACCTCCATCAATCGCTCGGCCTGACTGTGTCTCATCGCGTAGTCCCCGATGTCGTAAATTAGGTCCGGTCTCTTCGGATGGCTCTCCAGAGCCAACTTGAACTCTGCATCGGCCGCCACGAAATCCTTTTTCTCTTTCCGGCAAATTCCGGCCGCGAAATGTCCCTCGGAAGCGTCCATGGCCTGAAGTTTCTCAATCTCCGGCTTGGCTTTCTCCTCTCCGCCGCCCACGATTCCGGGAGCCGCGCAATCGAATTCGATCAGAGCCTGCCGTGCCGGAAAGTTTTTCTCGTCAAGCTCCACGGCAACCTCAAATTCTCTGTGCGTCTTTCTCGCCAGTCCGAGCGCGGAAAACATCGACGAATGGTCCGCCTTCTCTCCGTAAGCTCTCCCCAGCCATTCGTGATACACGGAACTCTTCGGATCTATCGCCACCGCTCGTTCCGCGCTGGTGATTGCAGCGTCGCGCTCCTGCAGCTCCAGGTAGGACTTCGTCAGCAGCAGCTGTATCTCGCCGTTTTGCGTTTCGTTTGCTGCCGCCGTCTGCAATTCCAGCACTGCTTTCGCATAGTCACTGTTCTCGTAGGCCCGTCGCCCCGCTTCCAACGCGTCGCTCTGCTTGACCGACGCCGAAACACCTGTCGTGCCGGCCAGCACACATTGCAAGGCGGCCAGCAGCGGTCGCCATTTTGTTTGGCTGCGTATCCCCATCCCCAAATTACGCCGCATTCGTATTCACTACCTGAACAGCCATGCCATCATGCAGATCCGTATCTCCCGGCAGCGCGACCATTTCCCCTTCCTGCAATCCGCTCATTACCTCGTAGCTGGTCGCGTCCGCGATTCCCACTTTGATCTCTCGTTTTTCCAGTTTCGACTTACCGACTCCCAATTCATTTTTCTTCACCACAAACACGTACCGCCGCCCGCCCTCCGAAGCCACTGCTCCTCGCGGCACTGCCAGCACATTCGTGCGCTCCTTCGAGTTGATTCGCACGTTCACATTGATGTTCGGCAGCAACTCCAGCTTGTCGTTATTCACCGCGCACAACAATTCCCCCACGCTCCGCGTCAGGTGCGGCACCACCTGCTTCGGAATGATTTCCGTCTTCCCCGCCCAACTCCGGTTCGGCAACGCATCCCACATGATAACGACCGGCTCGCCAGCCTCAAGCCCGCCCAGATCCGGCTCGTCGATAAACGCTCGCACGCGCACCTTGTGCAAATCCGCCATCTCCGCCAGCAAATCCCCCAGCTTCACGAAATCGCCCGCCCTCACCGGTAGCGAATACAGCGTCCCATCCGCCGGCGCCGAAATTTGCCCGTTATTCACCTTGTCTTCGAGCGCCGCCATTTCGCTCAGCGTCTGCTGCACCTGCAACTCCCCGCGCTCCGCATCCAGCCGCGCCTGCCTGTCGAACTCCTGCTTCACCGCCAGCAATCGCGTAACTTCCGCTTTCGCGTTCGCCAATGCCTGATCGTTTGCCGCAATGTCCTCTTTCGTCGCCGCTTGTCCTTCTGCCAGCCGCGCCAGCGAATCATGATTCCGCTGCAACCTCTCGCTTGCCGCCTCCGCCTTGGCCAAATCCGCGGCCACCTTGGCCGCTTCATCCGCTTTGCCACCCGCTCTTGCAGCTCGCAAATCGTCCTGCGCCCGCAAAAGTTTCGACCGCGTGTCCGCCAGTTGCGCCGCGACTTCCTTCACGTTCAACTCCAGCAAGAGTTGCCCCTTCTTCACCGTCTGCCCTTCGGTCACATAAATCTTTTTCACAAACGTATTCAGTTGCGCCCTCATCACATACGGCGAGATCGGCTCCACTTTCCCGTTGCTGCTGATCGAAGACACCAGGTTTTCCCGCGTAGGCGTCACCGCCGATATTTTCGCTGCAGGCTTTCTCCCTTGGAGCCACACCAGGAAAATCGCCGCCACCACCGCCAGCAGCAGCGAGATCAATATCCGGTTGCGCAGCCTTCGTTCCATGTTCTCCTATTCCAAACAGTCCCTGACCAAGCACGCAGCAAGGCACACAAGCCCGACCGCCCCATGGCCTTCTTCAATCTTGTCCGTGGCTTGCTGCCCTACGTCTGGAGTGCCCCGAAGCGTCTCATTCTAACAATAGCCGCGCCGCTTTCTCCACCTTGGTGCCTAATAAGTGTCCCATCTCCAATACAATACAGATGCGCCGCCCAACCTTCTGGATGCGCGCCGCGCCCCCTAAACTCCACCCCGGTGCGGGTTACCTCTTGTGGCGCAAGAAACTCTATCTGCGCACTGACCTGTCCTGGTCACCAGCCCAGTCGCGAGCCACCGATCTCCTCAACCACAAACGTAATATTTCTCCCTCCCCGTCCGTAGTAGACTCAGTTGCCTTATTGCCCTGTCTTCTGATTATTGCAAGCGAGGGGTCCATTAATGATTGATGCTCGTGGCTTGTCTAAGCGCTTCCAGGACAAGAAGCGCGGCGAAATCCGCGCCGTCGACAACGTCAGCTTCACCTGCCAGCCCGGCAAAATCTACGGCCTGCTAGGCGCCAACGGCGCCGGCAAAACCACCACTCTCCGCATGCTGGCCACCATCCTCGAACCCACCGACGGCACCGCCATCATCAACGGCTTCGACGTCGTCGAGCACCCCGAAAAAGTACGCGCCAACGTCGGCTTTCTCTCCACCGCTACGGCTCTCTATCCGCGCCTCACCGCTCAAGAAATGGTCGAATATTTCGGCCGCCTCAACGGTCTCGACGAGCCCACGCTCAAAAAGCGCATCGACGACATCTTCTCTCGCCTCGACATGAACAGTTTCCGCGACCGCCGCTGCGACAAACTCTCCACCGGCATGAAACAGAAAACTTCCATTGCCCGCACTCTTGTCCATGATCCGCCGGTAATGATCTTCGATGAGCCCACCACCGGCCTCGACGTCATGACCGCCCGTACCATCATCGGATTCATCGCCGACTGCCGCGACCGCGGCAAAACCGTCATCTTTTCCACCCACATCATGAGCGAAGTCGAGCGCCTCTGTGACCACATCGGCATCATCCACAGCGGCAGGCTCCTCGAAGAAGGCACGCTCCCCGAGCTCCGCGCCAAACACAACGAACACAATCTCGAAGAAATCATCGTCAAAGTCGTTGGCCCGCTCGCCAACGCGGAGGCCTAATCGTCATGAATCTTCACGCCATCGGCGTCGTCTATCGCAAGGAACTCAGGGAGTGGCTCCGCGACCGCCGCACACTCATTTCTACGGTCCTCGTCCCTCTGCTCGCTTTTCCCATTCTCATCTCCGGGATGATTTCGCTCTCAGCGGTCTTAATCGGCGGCGCTAAAAAAGAAGTTCCCAAAATCATGATCATTCACGGCGAAGATTCCCCCGCCGTCGTCGATGCTTTAAAGGCGAACAAGGAGATTGAAGTCGTTCCCTTTGCGTCTAATTGGCAGGATCAAATCTCTGATAAACAAATTCGCGCTGCTGTCGAAATACCCGAAGGCTTCCAGGCTTCCCTCGACAAAGGCACTCCCCAAACCATCCAAATTCATTACTACGAAGGTGAACTCAAATCCGAATTTGGCGCAGAGCACGTTGAAAAATCTCTAAAAGAGTATCGCGACGACCTCGTCAAAAAGCGCCTCGAAGCGAAAAATCTGCCTGACTCGCTCATCGCTCCCTTCGACACCAAACAGCACAACGTCGCTCCCCCCGAGAAAGTCGGCGGCGCCAGCATCGGCAGCATGATCGGCTATATGGTCATCATTCTTTCCATGACCGGCGCCATCTACCCCGCCATCGACCTCACCGCCGGCGAAAAAGAGCGCGGCACCATGGAGACCATTCTCTCCAGCCCCGTCTCCCGTCTCGACCTCGTCCTCGGAAAATTTCTCCTCGTCTTTTCCGCTTCCTTAACCACTGCAATCCTTTCCGTCACGTCCATGGGCCTTTCCTTCGCCTACATGGGCCACGCCCTCTCAAATTCCGCGAACACATCCGGTGCGGGCATCCACATGAATCTCGGCCTCACTTCGGTCGTCGCCGTCTTTCTAATGGCGCTCCCGCTTTCCGTTCTCTTCTCCGCTGTCCTAATGACCGTAGCCCTCTTCGCCAAAACCTACAAAGAAGCCCAAAGCTATCTCACACCCATGACCTTCATCGTCGTCATTCCCGCGGTCGCCAGCGTGCTCCCCGGCGTCGAACTCAACCCCAAACTCGCCCTAATCCCCATCCTCAACACCAGCCTGATTTGCAAAGAAATCATCACCGGCACCTACCACTGGGGATCCATCGCCATCATCTTCGCCTCCACCTGCGTCTACGCCGCCGCTGCCATCTTCATCGCAGTAAAAACCTTCCAACGCGAATCCGTCCTCTTCCGTTCCTAATTTCTTTCCCCCGTAGGGGCACGGCACGCCGTGCCCGTCTTGTCTTCTGTTCTCCGTGTCCTCTGTGCGCTCTGTGTAAATTCCTTCCTTTCCTTCTTTGCCACGTAGTTGCCTCTTTTGCCGATCCCCCAAAATCCCCAAACTTTTCCCGCTCACCGGTGTCCAATACTAAAAGCATGCCCTGGCTCGCCCAAAAACGACCCGAGTCTCCCACTCCCCAAAGGGCTCCCGCATGAGGCTATTCGTCCGCCATCCCGCCTGGACCAGGCGCAAAAAGCGCACGCCGCTTCGGACCTCGATCGATGTCTCCGCATTCGCAAGCGTGATGTTCGCCCTACTCTTCCTCATGTTGATTGCGAACACGCAACCCATCCATCGCGGCTACTCTCCCGCGGACATCCCAATGACGGCAAACTCGACGCTACAACCCAGCGCCCTCCGCGAAGACGCCCGGGAAGTTGCCATCGCCCGCGATGGCGCAGTCTATTTTCGTAATCATCGTATCCTTCTCACCGACCTGTCCGATGCCCTCCGCGAAGCCACCCACAACAGCGCCGATAAAACCGTCTACGTCAGAGCCGACGCCCGCGCCAAATACGCCGATGTCAAAGCCGTTCTAGCCCAAATCCGCCAATCCGGCCTCCAAGACATTACCTTCCTTACCCGGGACCCAACTGCCGCCACCACTCCGTAGGGGCACGGCACGCCGTGCCCGTCTTGCCCTTCTTCTCCGTGTCCTCAGTGCCCTCCGCGCCCTCTGTATGAAATCCTTCTTTCATTCTTTCCGGCCACACCGCAATTCATCCACGCCCATGCATTCGTTTTCCTTTGTCCTGGCTTGTAGTCTTCCTCCACGGGCACAACACGGAATAACAGGGAGTAGCCGTAACGCTCGCCTTGCTGACCCCAATCAACTTCCTCCGCACCAACCACCCCACAGCCCCTTGCACCGAACTCTTCGACACTCCAACATTTTCCGCCAACTCTCTGTAACTAATCTCCACCGCCCCACCCTTCCGCCCCGACTCCGCCGCCAGCCACACGTACACCAAGAAAGACACCGGCCTCCGGTCGTGCCCCACGAGGTCGCGCATCAACACATCCACAACGTAATCATCCAGCGAGATCATAGCTATACCAGCCATTCCTATAGCAATCCCTGCCAGATTGCAATCCCCAAACGCAGCGAGTTATGTTCTTGAAAATCTCTTCTTGGAGGCTCCTATGATCCGTGGCATCAAGTTCGTAAGCATCCCCGTACGCAACCAGGACGTTTCTCTGAAGTTTTTCACCGAAGCCCTCGGATTCAAAGTCGTCACCGATCAACCCTTCACCGAAAAACAGCGCTGGATCGAACTGCTGATCCCAGGCGCGGACTCCGGCCTGGCCCTCTTCACCCCCGAAGGCCACGAAGACCGCATCGGCCAATTCCAGTCCATCGCCTTCTGGTGCGATGACCTCTTCGCCACCGCCAAAATCCTTAAATCCAAAGGCGTCCAATTCACCAAGGAGCTCAAAAAGGAAGAATGGGGCTCGAGCAGCGTCTTCAAAGACCCCGACGGCAACCAATTCGCCCTTTCCAGCAAATAACCAAGCCGCCCCACTTGTAGGGGCGCAGTTCAATGCGCCCCATCTCGGCACAATCCCGACTCAGGCCAATTTGTCCCTTGAATCAAACGACCGACAGGCTATTCCCAAAGCTAGGGAAAAATCCCAGAAAACGGCAGCCAGTGGCTGCCTTTTTTATTTCTAAGTAGCACAGGCTTCAGCCTGTGCGGTTCAACACAGCCTTAAACCCTTTAGAATGACATTCTTCGCAGACCGCTCTCATCTAAACCCTGTGTTTTGATATTCTTACAAAAACAGGGGGGGGAGGGGTGCATAAGCGCTAAGATAAGAAATCAATTTGTGGTTTTCGTTTCCGATGGGGTTCGCTCAGGGCTGCGGCGATTTGGTTCCAACTCTGCAACACCGCTTGCAGCGGCACCTCTGGGAGCAGCGCTGCGATTACCTGGTGGAATGCAAACTGAAACTCACGCCACCGGCTGCGGGTTCTCGGTTTCGGGTAAGGAGTAGCCCCGGGGGGAAATCGTTCTTCCTACTCGTGCCAACTTTTGGCTCAGCAAGGCCACGAACAGTTTGCCGTACAACCAAGCACGGGTGCTTTGGTCATCATGTTTGGGGACATGTCCTAACTGGGCGATCGACTTCAAGCGTTTGAAGGTCAACTCGACTTGCCATCGCAGACGATAACATTCCAGAACTTGTCGCGCGGTTGCGCTAGCCGAGGAAAGCGTCGTGAACACCAGCACATACTGGGCGTATTGCCACGTTTCAGGGCTGACCACCTTTCCCCGTTTCTCCGCCAGCCTCTTTTGCGTCCGTGCCATCGCTTCGCGACTCTTGCGAATGGCGCAGAGCCGCCCCGCAATCCGGTGTTGGCCGGAATGCACCCATACCGGCCACGCGTTCACGTCCCCCGCCTCTTGCAACCCGGCCAAGGATTCCAGCAACGGAAATGACTTGCTCCGCTTATCCCACAAAGGCAGGGCGTGAGGATTCAGGCGCACACACACATCCGCCTGTTGCTCGACCACCGCCGCAATCCCGGCCGGATGGCAGTAGCCCGCATCGGCCAGAACCAGTTCGCCCGCACGGAAACGAAAACGTCCGAACTTCTCTCCGGCGCCTTCGCCTTCGGTGGCAGTGAGATCGAAATAATCGCACTCCAACGTGGGCAAGCGCAGGCTGTAGTGAATCCGCCACTGGCTGCCCGTCCTGCCTGGTTCGCGAACCACGGTGGCGTCCAGCAGACGCACGTTGCGGCCCTGTAGCCGCGGCTGCAAATCGACCCCGTTGTCCTTCCATAGCCGCTGACACAACTGCCGCAGCCAATCCTCAGCATCCCGTAAGCGATTCAACAGTGTGACATCCGAGACGTTGGCAATCCCTGCCAACTTTGCTTGCACCGCCGTCTCGCGCAGCGACCAACCACAGCCCACATGCAACAGCAGCGTGCGCAGCAACGCTTCCAACGACGGGAAGCCGCGCAACCGCCGCACCGCTCCGCTGCTCCTCCCCAACTGCCGCCACTCCGGGGGAAATAGCCCCAGCAGAATCTCCCAGTCTTCCAGTTCAGCCATGTGCGGAGGCTACATTTAACCCAGCAACCAGTCAACTGTTATCTTAGCGCTTATGGGGGAGGGGTGAGGGGAGGGGTGGCATAGCATGGGGACACACATCTCCAATAGCTCCCGAACAAGGCCACTCGTTCCCTCGTATATCTCGTATATTAAGTAAGACCATGTCGATGACGTTACGCCGCCGCCTTATCCGTATCCTATTGATCCTTCTCTTCTTGCCCCCCATTCTGGCGGCCATCGCGGGCTGGCTGGTCGCCCCAGGCTTCCTTCATCCCATCCGCCGCGAGCTTACGCCCGATCTCATCCGCGAAGCCGACGCGTCCTTCGCACACTCCGGCGGCCACCGCGAAGACTACAATGTCCAAGCCCCCGACGGCATCCTCCTCCGCGGCTGGATCGTCCGCCCCGACCACCCCAACGGCAACTGGGTCCTCCTCTTCCACGGTGTCGCTGACAACCGCGTCGGCGTGGTTAGCCACTCCGAATTCCTCCTCCGTGCCGGCTACAGCGTCGTCATGATGGACGCCCGCGCCCATGGCGCCAGTGAAGGCCAAATCGCCACCTACGGCTGGCTCGAACGCAACGACACCAAATCCATCGTCGACGCCCTTCTCGCCCAGACCCGTCGGCGAAGAACCGACATACAAGTGCAGCCGGGCTATAGACCGCCCAAGTCTTTAGGAGACTTTCCCGAACAATATCCCCATCCGCCGCCGCCCCCAACTCCGCACGTCTTCGCCCTCGGCGAATCCATGGGCGCGGGCATCGCTCTGCAATCCGCCGCAGCCGATCCGCGCATCGAAGCCGTCGTCGCCGAAGCATCTTTCGCCAACCTGCGCGAGGCCACTTACGATTACGCGGGCCTCCGCCGCTCGCCCCTCCTCGGCAAGACGATCTTCGCGCCCTTTAGCTGGATGCTCCTCTATCGTGGCGAAAAACTCACCGGCCTGCCGGTCGCCGAAGTCTCTCCAGAAAAAGCGGTCGCCACGCGCGCCTTCCCAGCCCTTCTCATCTGCGACGAAAAAGACGAAGCCCTCCCTTGCCGCCACACGCAACGCATCTACGCCGCCGCCATCGGCCCCAAACAATTCTGGGAAGTCCCCGGCGCATTCCACACCGCCGCTCTCGGCTTCCAACCCGCCGAGTTCCAGCGCCGCGTCCTCGATTTTTACGCTAACGTTGCCCAAGCCAAGCCCGTCCAATAAGTGGCACAGGCAATCGTGCCTGTGCAGATTTTGACTAGCAGCCTTGCCTGAGTTTTGCAAAGCTGGTTGGGTTGGAAAGGCATTTTTGCCTGTCGGTTTTTCTACAATCTTGGTAGCGCAGTTGCGGCATCAACTAATCTCTGTCGTTAAAGCGAGTCACTCACGCCAAAAAGGGCGCAGCGCCGGTCTTTTCTCCCCCGCGTGCTAAAATTATTAATTCATGCCGGACGCTCCCCTCATCTCGGTCCACGCCCTCTCCAAGCACTACCGCAGTTTCAAGAGGCGCGAAGGCATTCTCGGCGGCCTGCAAAATCTTTTTCATCGCGAATACCAGACCGTTAAAGCCGTCGAAAACATAAACTTCGAAATCGGCCGCGGCGAAATGGTCGGTTACATTGGCCCCAACGGCGCCGGCAAATCCACCACCATCAAAATGCTCACGGGCATTCTGGTTCCGACCTCAGGCGAAATTCTCTCGAACGGTTTCGTCCCCTGGCGCCAGCGCGCCGCCTATGTAAAAACGATCGGCGTCGTCTTTGGCCAGCGCACGCAACTCTGGTGGGACATCGCCGCCGTCGAATCCTTCAAACTTCTCCGCCGTATCTACGACGTCTCGCAGCGCGACTACGACGAACGTATGGAACTCTTCAACCAGGTCCTCGGTCTCACCGAATTGCTCGACGTGCCCGTTCGCAAACTCTCTCTCGGACAGCGCATGCGCTGCGACCTCGCCGCTGCGCTGCTCCACAATCCACCTATCCTTTTTCTCGACGAGCCCACCATCGGCCTCGACGTCGTCGCCAAAGATCACATTCGCCAATTCCTCCGCGCCATCAACCAGCGCTACAAAACCACTGTCCTCCTCACCACCCACGATCTCGACGACATCGAAGAACTCTGCCGCCGCATCATGATTATCGACCGCGGCACCGTCCTCTACGACGGCCCGCTCTCGCGCCTGAAAGAACAGTTCCTCCGCACCAAACAAATAAAATTCATCCTCCGCGACGGCGACCAAAGCGCCCGCCTCGCCGCCTTCGAGCAGAATCTCCCCGCGCTCGCGCCCAATGGCGACAGCGGCGCCGCCACTCTGCATCTCGAGCGTCTCGATGAAATGACCTGCCGCCTGCGCTTCGACCGCGCCCGCGTCTCGTCCAGCGATTTGATTCGCCAGATTCTCGCGGCGGTCGAAGTCCGCGACTTCGTTATCGAAGACGAGCCCATCGAAGAAATCATCAAACGCATCTATTCCGGCGAAGCCGAAATGAGTTTGTGCCAACCAGAGGAAAAGAACGGTTCACCAGTGAGCCGGTAAAATCACGGTACTAGCAATCGATATGGCCGCCACCCAAACACTTCCGCTTCCGATTCGCAAACCCTCGCCGTTCGCGAGCCTGAAGGTTTACGCGGAATTCATTCGCATCGGCTTCGTCAACATTCTCGCGTTTCGCTTGCGCTACTACACGGGAATCATCACCTACCTCATCAACGTCACCGTGTACTTTTTCATCTGGCGAGCGGTTTTTGCCAACGCCACCGGCCCTATCGCCGGATTCTCGCTTCCGCAAATTCTCACCTACGTCAGCGCCGGCTGGATTCTGCGTTCCTTCTACTGGAACACCATCGATCAGGAAATGGCCTACGAAGTGATCGACGGCAAAATCGCGATGGATTTCATCAAGCCCGTTTCCGTGCAGGGCATGTGGCTTGCGCGCGCCATGGGCGAATCCGCGTTCCGTCTCATCCTTCTCACCGCGCCAACGGCCATCATCGTCACGCTTCTCTTTCCAGTCCTGCCGCCCGCCTCGAAATTGAATTTCCTACTGTTCCTCATCGCCGCCATCGGCAGCTTCTTCATCATGGGCGCGCTCAATTTCATCATCGGCACGTGCGCCATCCCGCTCACGTCCATCCTCGCGCTGATTCGCGCAAAATTCTGGCTCATCGAACTGCTCAGCGGCCTCCTCATCCCGCTGAATTTCTTCCCGCGCCCGATCCAAATTCTCTCGTCGTGGCTTCCCTTCGAGCACATTGCTTACACGCCTCTGCAAATCTATCTGGGCCGCCTCTCCCTCGGCGAAACGCTTCGTCTCCTTGCCGTCGAATATTTCTGGGTTGCAGCGCTACTTTTCCTCGGCCATCTCTGGTGGATTCGCGCTACGCGCAAAATTACTATCCACGGTGGCTAGTCGGGACGCAGATGAGAGAAACTTTCATCAATTTCAAACGACATGCGGCACTGCTCGGTTCTTACTTCGCGCAATACGCCAAAGTGCGCGTCAGCTACCGCGGCGACTTTTTCATTTCCGCCGCCACTTCCATGGCCGCCACGATTTTCTCGCTTGGATTTGTCTTCGTATTGTTCAAGAGAGTTCCGACTCTGGCCAACTGGCGAATGGAAGAGGTCGTCTTTCTATACGGCTTCTCGCTTATCCCCTTCGGACTCTTCAACGTTTTTTCTCTCAATCTCTATGAGTTCGGCGCCACGTATATCATGGAAGGAAAGTTCGACCGCGTCCTTCTGCGCCCGCTCTCCTCCCTGTTTCAGGTTGTCTTTGACGCATTCCGCATCGAATCCTTGCAGGAAGTCGCCGTCGGCCTTGTCGTAGTCGTGTGGGCCTCACGCCGTCTTCAGTATCACTGGAGCGCGCTCGATGTTCTTCTCCTGGCTTTCTTCGCGCTCTGCGGCGGCATCATCTATCTCTCCGTCTTTCTTTTCCTTTCCACGTTTTCTTTCTGGTTCGAGGACCGCATCGGCATCCATCCGCCTTTCTGGAATCTCCTCGCCTTCGGCCGCTACCCGCTCTCGATCTATTCCAGCTACATCCAATTCCTGCTCAGTTGGATCATCCCGTTTGGATTCGCCACTTTTTATCCCGCGTCACGGCTTCTCGGCCGCACTGAATTTCGCATTTACGCGTTCCTGATTCCGCTTGTCGCCGCTGCCACGTTTGCGCTCGCCGCCACCTCGTGGCGTATCGGCCTGCGCCGCTATTCCTCGACCGGTTCCTAAGGAAAGCTAAAGAAAAAGAATTTACACAAGGTGCCCTGAGTACACAGGGAGCAGAGAGAAGAGAAGCAGAATCAAATGCGGCTCAGCAGGCTTTCATTACCATAAAAATGCGGTCATCCTCGTACATTCCATCGCGCGAGTGCGTCTCCACTTCAGCGAGGACCTTGCGCATAATCTCTTCGGGGCCGTGTTCGCGAATGCCGCTGACAAGTTGCGCGAGCCGCTGCTTGCTGAATTCCGTTCCGTCGGCGTCCATGGCCTCGGTAATCCCATCCGTACAAGCAACCAGCAAATCTCCCGGCCCAAGCGCCAGCGTGCCGGATTCAAAGTGAACGTCCGGCAGGATCCCCACA
The DNA here is from genome assembly GCA_963833345.1 of uncultured Acidobacteriota bacterium. GTDB lineage: Bacteria > Acidobacteriota > Terriglobia > Acidiferrales > UBA7541 > Acidiferrum. Next base: position 2,616,109 of record CAWHXI010000002.1, read on the forward strand.
ATCATTCCGCCTGCTTCCAGCCACTCGACACGGCCATCCGCGCGAATCACCGCCGGCGGCACGTGCCCGGCGTTCACGTAACGCAAGCTCCGCCCGCCGCTTTCGACGAGCGCGAGGAACATGCTCAGGTACTTGGTGTGGCGGCCGTGCGCCGCAGCCGCGTGCGAACCCATCAGCAATTTCTGATTGATGGTCGCGGGCAATTTCTCAAGAGGCTCGACGTGATCCGCCAACGCATGCAGCGTCGCTTGCACATTGGCCATCACCAGGGCCGAGGCCGCGCCCTTCCCCTCCACGTCGGCCACGACCAGCAGCAGCGCTTCCCCTCCCTCTATTTGCACGGGAAGAAAATCGTAATAGTCGCCGCCAACCATCTGCGAAGCGCGGTGCGAAACGGCAATTTCTATTCCCGGAAAAACGGGCGGTGCATCCGGCAAAAATCCGGCTTGAATTTCCCGCGCCAGCGCCAGGTCGCGCTCCATTTTTTCTTTTTCAACGCGTTCGCGGTGCAGCTGCGCTTTTTCCAGCGCCAGCGCCACGTGCACCGAAAGTGCGTCGAGAAAAGCTTCATCCTCGTCCGTGAAGCCTTCCGTCTTGTTCAGCAATTGCAATACACCGATGATTGCGCCGGCTTCATTCCGGATCGGGAGGCAAAGCAGTTGCTTGGTCTTGAATCCCAGCTTGCGGTCGATATCCGGCTCGAAGCGCGGATCGTCGTACGCGTTTTCCAGCCGCACCGCGGAGCCCTCGCGCGCTACCCAGCCGGCGATCCCGCGGTCCGCCGGCAAACGAATCACCTGCTGCTCGAGCCCCAGCCCCACGAGCGACCAGATTTCGTTGCGCTCGCGATCGACGAGAAAAACCGTTCCCCGCTCCGCGCCAGTCTGCCGCGTGGCAATCTGCAAAATAATATGAATGAGCTCGCCAAGATCGAGCGTGGAGTTCAGCTTTTTTGTAGCTTCAATAATACTGGAAAGCTCTTTCATCGCGCCGCGGCGCTCCGCCAGCGCCAGCACAACCGCGGAAAAACGCGCCAGCAAATCCATCTGGCTGCGGACTCGTTCCTCGAGCGGCCCCGCGCCGCGAACCTCCAGAACTCGCACGCGGAAATCATCGCTCCCCAGCGCGCCAGCCCAAATCGACGGATCTTTGCTGGTGTCACTCGGCAATCCCGGTTTCATACCCGAAGAAGTCGACGTGGGAAGAGTTCCTGCTTCCGCCCAGACTTCCGCTTCGCCACGGTCCGCGCGCCAAAGCCTCGCGCCGACCACGCCGGGCTGGCCCATCGCGGCGCGCACCACTCGATTGGCAATCTCATTTGCAGGGAAGCGGCCTTCGAGCAACCGAAGCCCATCGAGCAGTTCAGGGAAAAGTTCGTTCACTTTCTGGCGAGCAGGCGATTCACTCATGGCGTACAGGGCGCAAAAACGGCCGCCGCGATGGAGGTAAGCCTAGCAGGAGTGCCGTGGGTTGAAAAGAGCAGGCTGTGTGGAAGCGATACTCACCCGTTCCCCGGAGCCTCGGGCCGAACCGCGCACAAGTGCGTAGCTCTTGCGCGTTTCTCGCGGGCAAAGTTTTCTCGACATTGCTTTCTTCCGCCCCTGCCGCGCTATAATTTCGTTCATGAGAAGACTTATTCTTGCTCTCGCGTTCATGGTGCTCCCTGTCACGAGTCTTCCGCTACGCGCACGGCAGGCCGCGCCAGCGACGGCTGCTCCGCCTGCATCCGCCAAACCGCCACAATCCACTCCCGGGCCGGTTCACGAAAACCTCTCCTATGGAGTTGTCAACGGCGAAACGCTTCTCCTCGATATTTTCGAGCCCGCGGCTAACAGCGATCATCCCCGCCCCGCGGTCATTCTCATTCACGGCGGCGGCTGGACCAGCTTTGACAAGAGCACCATGCGCACACTTGCGCAGTTTCTCGCGCGCTCCGGTTTCGTCGCCGTCCCGGTAGATTACCGGCTCTTTCACGACGACGCGACGCGTTGGCCGGCGCAGCTCGACGACGTCCAGCGCTCCGTCCGGTGGCTCCGCGCCAACGCCGCCAAATACAATGTCGCGCCCGATCACATCGGCGCCTACGGCCACTCCGCGGGCGCGCAACTTGCCGCGCTTCTCGGCATGATCGATACGCGCGACAATTCTGATCCTGCGCTCACCAAATTTCCCAGCAAAGTTCAGGCCGTGGTGGATACTAGCGGCCCGACCGAATTTGCTCCCTTTCCCAAGGGCAGCGATGGAGACAAATTCTTTACGAGCTTCTTTGGCGACTACTCGAGTCACGCCGATGTCTGGCGTTATGCCTCACCGGTCAGCCACGTCTCGAAATCCAACGCGCCGTTTCTCATCATCCACGGGACACGCGACGAAATGGTGCCCATCGCTGACGCCCAGGCGCTTTACGATAAGCTCAAAGAAGCCGGCGCCACTGTCCAGTTTGTTCGCCTGGACACCGATCACATGTTCAGCGACCCGGCTCCTCACCGCCAGCTCGCGTACGAAACCTATTATTTTTTTGAACAGTATCTTGTCCGCGCGCCTTGAGCTCCGCAAGTGCTCCCATCCGGCGTTTGAGTTCAGTGAGTGAATCGAGATTGTGGATATCCCCAACCGCTAAGGCGAATGCACGGCGTGCTGGCGGGATTCCCATTCCGTGCTGAGCCGGCGAACGGATTCGCGCAGGCGCACCGCAAGCGCCGCAATGGTTTCGAGGCGCTGAGGGGCGCCGTGCGGCAAGCGGTCATCATTTTTCCGCCGTATTTCGGAGAGAAGCAGTTCCGCGTTCCCCAGAATGCCAGTGAGCGGATTGTTCAATTCGTGCCGTAACACTTCGCCGAAATCCTCGCGATCCAAGTCCGTGAACACGTCGGTTCGCCCCGTTTCAAGCAGTTCACCCGCGGCGGGGAGCACCTGGGCATCTCGCAGAGCTTTTCGCAGCCGCCGTTCGACAAGACCGAGCGCCACGGTCAGGCACCCGCCCGTGCGCACCACGTAATCCGCTGCCCCGGCGGCCACCAGCGCGGAGAGTTCCGTCTGGTGTTCCGCATCTCCGATCACCACGACCGGGGCATAGGTGGCCAGCGAAGAGACCGCCAAATCCAAGCGCCTCGCGCGTTCGCGCAGATCGTCGGCTTCCAGCGTCACAGAGGCTTCCGTAAGTAAAATAACAGCGGGCGCGGCATCTTCGACAATGCGCCGCGCGGCGTCCACAGTGCTCACAGAAGAAACATGCCGCCGCTCATCAATGGTCTCGAGTTCATGGCGCGCCGTGGCACGCAGAGCCGCGTCATCGCTTACCAGAAGAATCGTGTATTCCCGGGGTGTCATGTCACCTTCCATTTTCTTGGAATTTCCTAATGGGCTCAATGAGCTTTCTTGGCCGCCGCAGCGCGCCCTCCGCGCGCGCGCTGGCCGTCCAGAAGACTAAATACCTTCTCCGTCAGCTCCTCGACGCGGAAAGGCTTGGCCACGTGAGGCAGCCGGTTTCGCTCCAAAAATTCCTGGGTTTGCTGGGCAATCACGTCGCCGGTCACAAACAAGAATCGCTCCTGAAGCGGATTCCGCGCGCGCGCTAGCGACCGGTAAAAATTCTGGCCGTCCAGTCCGGGCATTTTCATGTCGCAAATCACGAGGTCGAAGCGTTCGCGCCCGGCGCGATCGAGCGCCTCGCGTCCGTCCAGCAGCACATCGACGTGCAGTCCCTCGTCCTCCAGCACATCGGCGATCAGCCTCGCCACGGTAGGCTCGTCTTCGACAACCAGGATGCGCGTTCCGCAGTGATTTGAGTGTGGCGTAGGCTGAGGCAGAGCCGGTGGACGATTCTTGCGTCCGGCCGATCCAGTGGAGACCGGCAGAACTTGCTCGCCCTCGTCGAGGAAGCGCCGGCCGGGTTCAACGGAGGCCTCGGTTTCCACGGGGAGCTCGACGGTGAAGACGGTGCCGCCGTCCGGCGGACTCGACACGCTTATCTGGCCGCCGTGTTCGCGCACCACGCTGAGCACGATGGCGAGTCCAAGACCTGTGCCGACGCCCGCGGGCTTGGTGGTGAAGAACGGATCGAAGATACGCGCAAGAATCGCCTGAGGAATGCCCGGTCCGTCGTCGATGACCTGGAGAGCCATCCGGTAGTCTCCATTCCGCGCCGTCCGCAGCCGGATGGTTCCCGCTTTTCCCGCCTGCACGATGGCTTGTCGTGCATTTCCAATCAGATTCATCAGCACCTGCTGCAGCTGGCCGGCGTCGCCGGTGACAAAAGGAAGCGTGGGGTCGAGGTCCAGCTCGATGCGAATTTTTTCCGAAGCCGATCCGAAGCGTTGCAAATCCATGGCGCGTTGCACCACTTGATTGAGAGCGACTCGCTTGCGTTCCGGCCGGGCCTCCCTGGCGCTCAGCAAGAGCTGGCGAAGGATGGTCCCGGCCCGCTCCGCTTCTTCATAAATCTGGCGCGCTTCGGTGCGGCCCGCAAGGTCTTTGCGAACGAGGAGCCGCTGCGAGTAACCCAGAATGCTAGTGAGGGGATTGCTTAACTCATGCGCGATGCCGGTGACCATCTGTCCAAGCGCCGCGAGTTTTTCCGTTTGCAACAGCTTGGCTTGAAAAACGCGCTGTGCGGTAAGGTCGCGGTAAATTTCGACGCGTCCAAGACGGCGGCCTGTTTGGTCCAGAACCGGACGCACGGAACGCTCCAGCACGCGGGGCACGGGCCGCGCCAACTGCAGCTCCTCGCGGCTGCCGCCTTCGGCGCCACGGGCCAGTTCGCGCCAGCGTTTTGCAAAATCTTCCGGCTCCGCGGCGCGTTCCGCAAGGCGGCCGATGAGGCCGTCCAGCGTGGTGCACGCCGCGGCTTCCTCGGGAGAAAGCCCCGCGATTTGCGCGAAGCGCGTGTTCATGGCGCGGACGCTGTGGTTCGCGCCGAACAGCAGAATGCCTTCTTCGACCCACTCGAGCACGTTGTGAAGTTCCGCCTCGGAGCGGCTGCGCTGTTGAACGGCCTCGTCCCCCGCCGCGGGGCTGAATACCACCGCCGCAAGGTCCTCTCCCGCGAAAACCGGAGCGTGCAGGCGCACGCGGACGCCATTAATGAGTTCTCCTTCGCAAACTTCCTGAACCTCGATGGCTTTGTCTCGCTCGCCAGCGAGTGCGCGGGTCGACCATTCTTCGATGCGCGGCTGCTCCCGTGCACAGAATAGATAAGCGAAACGGCCGCCGATTGCCCAGACGGGGTCTTTGCGAGCACCTTGCGCGTCTTGCTCTCGCAGCGATTCGGGCGTTCGCTCGCCCCGGGTTTCCTCGAGCAAAATTCTTGCGCTGCGATTCAAGCTCGCGATGTTGCCGCTTGCGTCGAGAAGAACCGTGGGCTCCGGGCTGAATTCCAAAAGCGCGTGGCGGCGAGCGGTGCGACGGATTTGTTCCGCGCGCTGACGCCGGCGTTCGAGAGCGGAGACGGCCAGCGAGGCACGGAGTTCGAGGCGCTCGAGCGTGGCCAGCGAAGCAGTTTTCTGCGGGATGCCAGCGACGAGTACGCCTAGCGTCTCTGTGGCCGACAGAAGCGGGATAGCTACTAGCCGTGCCAATCCTGCTTTGGCCCAGGAAGCGGGAGGTTCCTCTCCCAGGACTTGCCCTGCATCGAGAGCCCCCCGCCACAAGCTTGAAAGGGGTTCCCGAGCGATCGCGTGGGTCCAGGCCGGATCTCCGCTTTCCCAGGCAAACTCCATCTCTGCAGGCGATAAAGGGTTCGGCGCTCTCGTGGGCCGGTGTCCGATGACGGCAAAGGACGCTCCCGCCCCAGACCCATCAGCGGACTCTTCGGTGCAGCTGGTGACGAGCCGCGAGAGAATCTCCTCGGCGGACGTGCTGCCGGCAAGAGCACCAAGAATTTGTTTGCTCAGGCGCACGTCTGCTTTGCGTTCCCGGGCGAAACGCTGTTCCATCTCGAATTCGAGCGCCAGCGCAAGCTCCGCGGCGACCGATTGCGCTAAATGGCGGGACATCGCTGTCTGTTTTCTTCGCGTCCCGGTGAGCAGCACGCCACGCAGATGGCCTCTTCCCTCGATCGGAGTCCAGAGCGCGCGGCGCAGGCCTACCAGCGGGCCAATCATCGGTTGATTCGGGGACCGGTCTTGAGAAACGTCGAGTTCCTGCTCGACGCTCTTGCCGGCAGCGAGCAGCTCCTGAGGCAAGGGAGCCTCGAGCGACAGCTTCTCCCATTCGTCCGGCGTGTCTTCTCCCTCTGCTTCCCAGATCATTCCGCGAAGGCAAGCCGCTGCGTGCCCATCAGCGCCATTGGGCGAATCCTGTTCCAGCCAGACGCCGATGCGATCGGCGCGCCCATCCATGGAGAGAGAGTGAATCGCTTCGCGCATCAATTCTTCGCGAGGTGCGCCAGCAAGTCCTGCGCGTGCCGCGCCCCGCCAGGAGCCTTCGTCCTCTTGTTTTTTTCGCCGGGCCCACATCTTTTGCGCCTCGAATTTGTTCCCGCTAGGAAGGTGACGGCGATATTCCGCCAAGGGCATGCTCCTTCCGCGATGACTACATGCACTGGTAGGCCCAACCGAGAACCTCAGTAATGCTTTGTAATCAGCAATTTGCGGGGGAAGAAAGAGGGGGCGTGGCAAGGTCCTTAGTCCCATGCCGAGACTGGCGCCGTTCTCTTTCCCAGAGTGGACCGGGGAACAGAGTGGGTCTGGTAGCTTCTTATCTGGTGATCAGTTCGGGCGCAAACGGCAGGCAGCGACGCGTACAGATTTGCAGGGGCAGGCGCGCCGAAAAAGAAGTGGTCGTTTCTTCTGGAGAAATCCGGAGGAAGATAAGTTCGTGTTATCGCTCGGCCCTTTATAGACTCGGCCTTTTATGGCGAGGCCCCTCTGTGAACCCATACTTTAACGGCCTTGCCCTCTTATGGTTGGGCCTGTTCCATCTGGTACTGCTTGAGCTTGCGATAGAGCGTGGTTTTTCCGATGCCGAGCATGCGGGCAGCCGCCAACTTGTCTCCGCCCGTTTCGCGCAACGTGCGCAGGATGGCTCGGCGTTCCAGCTCTTCCATGGGCAGCAGTTCGTCCTTTTCGGGAACGCGTTCGCTGCTCGGATAATGCAGATTTGAGGGCAGGTCTCCCACGTGAACGATGGGGCCGGAGCCCATAGCTACGGCGCGTTCGATGGCGTTCTCCAGTTCGCGCACGTTGCCGGGCCAGTCGTAGGCAATCAAGCGGCGCATGGCATCATCGGAAATCGTGCGCGGAGGGCCGTGCGGATCGGAGAATTTTTCAAGGAAAGAAATAACCATGAGCTGGATGTCGCTCTTGCGCTCGCGCAGCGGCGGGAGCTTGACCTGTACCACGTTCAAGCGGAAATAAAGGTCCTGGCGGAAGGCGCCGGTGCGGATAGCGGATTCCAGATCGCGATTGGTGGCGGCGATAATGCGTATGTTGATGTGCCGGCGCTCGGTAGAACCGACCGGTTTCACCTCGCGTTCCTGCAAAGCGCGCAAGAGTTTGGCTTGCAGGTCCACGGGCATATCGCCAATTTCATCGAGGAAGAGCGTTCCGCCCTGCGCTGCTTCGAGCAGCCCCTGCTTAGATTGCATAGCGCCGGTGAACGCGCCCTTCACGTAGCCGAAGAGCTCTGATTCGATGAGCGTAGGCACCAGCGAGGAACAGTCCACAGGCGCGAAGGGCCGTTCTTTGCGAATTCCGGAGTAGTGAATGCTCTTGGCCACGAGTTCCTTGCCCGTGCCGCTCTCGCCCAGAATCAGAACGGGATACTCGTGCTGGCTGACCTTTTCAATCATTTTGTACACGCGCTGCATCTTCGCCGAAACGCCGATCATCCCGCCGAATCCCGGCTTGGAGCGCAGTTGCTCGCGCAATAACCGGTTCTCACGGTCGAGATCCATGTCGCGGGCCACGCGCTCCAGACGTGCGCGAAGATCATTGATGTGAAAAGGCTTGGTGACGTAATCCACGGCGCCCATGCGCGTGGCAGCCACGGCGGAATCGATGGTCCCGTATTGCGTCAGCACCAGGACGGCGACCTGCGGGTACATTTCATGAACTTGTTTCAGAAGGTCAAGGCCGCTCGAGGGAGGCAGAATCAGGTCAGTGACAATGATATCGACTGCGTGAGTCTCCAAACGCCGCAGCGCTTCTTCCACAGAGCTGGCCACGATAGCCTTCATGCCGCAGGATTCCGCCACGTCCGCGCAGATTTTCCGCGTGCTTTCTTCGTCTTCCACAACGAGGACGCTGATAGGAATTGTGGCGCGCTGTGCTGCGGCTTGTTCAATCATCGGCTGTCACCTCGCGGAAATCTTGCGCGGGTTTCAATTGCAAACTCAGTACCAATTTCGGAAAAGAGTACGATTCATTCATAATTCAACAAGTTAGCTATTCTAGCATTTATGAAGGAGTTCGTATTTGGGAATTACGCTTCCGTTAATTTTTCCCGTCCGAGCCCAAAACGGCCATGCAAGTTATTCTTTTTCAGTTATTTACCAATTCAGAATGCTAATTGTTCCCACTTCGGGAATGGAAGCGCGGAGCGGCCCGCCACGCGAGACTCTCTCAAAACGCCGTTCTACCCTTCGTGGAACTACCCGGGTACTTTTCACGAATCGGGAAAGGGATTTCTTCTTTGTGATCCCGGTCATAAAGGAAAAACGGGCCTCCCGGAGGATGTCCGAGAGGCCCCGTTTTTGTATGCCGTTCAGTGAACCGCCGAACGCGGCGCGTTAATTCGCAGCGATCCAGCGAGCCTTTCCACGCTTAGATGGATTGGCTCGCGTCCCAATCGATTACGGCTTGGGCGCTGGCTTCTTGGCTGCGGGCGCTTTAGCTGTCGTGCCAGCAGGCGCCGGGCCTCCTCGGCTAAGCAATGTCAAGGCGTCATGTGCGTTGAAGGGGAAGCGCCGCACGGACTGTTCGCCCGTGGTGCTGAGGGTGACGTCCACGCGCCGGTTGTTGGCCAGGCGCACGGTCAAAAGGTTCTTCAGGAACTTATCCTTTTCCGCAGGCGTCAGGTCCGGATCGTCTTCGAGAAGCTTCTTGACCTCAGCGTCGGTCATGTTTTGTTCCTCGCCGTACGCCTTGGTATCGATGTGATCGGAGGGAACTCCCTTTTCGATCAGGTAGCTCTTGGTCTTTTCCACGCGGCGCTCGGAGAGAAGCTGGTTGTACTCCTTGCCTCCACGGACGTCAGCGTGGCCGCCCAGGATCAAGTGAGCGTTCGGCCTGTAGGTCAGATATTGCGTGAAGTCGGCTGCCAGCGTGTCGAGAGTGACTGCCTGGCTGGCCATCAAACCGCCATTGGGTTTCGCAACCGTTGGCAGTGCCGTCGGGAAGTAGATGCTGTGCAGGGCCAGCTTCATCTCCAGCTGATGAACCTGGGGAGCTTCCTTGACCTCTACGTTGCCGGAAGCATCGGCCGTACGGCCGCGTCCGTCGTTCACCGTGCATTTCACGGTGTATGTTCCGGGCTGTAACCCGGTGGCATCGAACGACACATTCTGGCCCGTGCCGGTAACCTGGCCGCCAGAAGCCGTGTAGCTGTAAGTCAACGGATCGCCATCCGGATCCGTGCCCGTGCAGGTGATTCCGGTGTGCTCACCCGGAAGAATGGGGCTGCGCTCGACCGACAAGGTAGCCGTCGGCGGACGATTGGGGCGCTCTTCCACTTTGATGTCCGTGGCGCAAGATGCCGTGCCGCCCTTGCCGTCGTTGACCTGGGCAGTAACCGTGTAGTTGCCCGGCGTAACGCCGGTGGAGTTCCAGCGCGCATCAGGACCAGAGCCGTCCACCGCGCCGCCCGTCGCCGTGTAGCTGTAAGTGAGCGGATCGTTGTCCGGGTCGCTGGCGTTCACATGAACCGCAACGGTGTCGCCCGAGCCGGCAAACACGGATGTGGGGTTCGCGGAGCACGCGGCCACCGGCGGGTGATTCACGGGTGCCGGAGGAGCCTCGTGGGGCAAGCCAAAACGCAGAACGATACCGGTTCCCAACCGTAAGCTATTCTCCCTGCCGCCAGCGGCGAGAGAGTTCCCATAAAAAGAGGTCGAAAGGTAGTCGATTTCCGCGAAGCGCCAGGCGATGTTCCTCGTCAAGGCGATGTCCACACCTCCGCCGGCCACCAGGGCAAACGCGGTTTGGCTGTTGCTGCCTGTCATCTCCGGGCCGGCATGTCCTGCGCCGACCATCAATTCCACGAAGGGCACGAAGTAATCAAATCTGCGGAAGTTCACACGGGGACCAGCCAAAAATGTCGTGATGCCTCCGTGCAAGGTCGTGCCGTTGACGATGCGGTTGTAACTTAACCCGCCGAGTTCCTCCGTGAGCCCCAGCCATCGCGTGGCATTCCAGGTGAAGGCTCCCGATCCTCCGTAATTGTTAAACGAAGCGAAACCCCCGGCCGGATTGAAATTTACGTAGTCGAACATGCCTGTGACTTCGTAACGGGGCACAAGTCGTCCTGGCGGCGTGTTGTCGTTCGATTTGGCATCGGACGGGAGTGGCTTCGGGCGCGGGGCGTCCGGAAGAGCGAAAAGGTTTCGCGAAGCAGGCGTGATGTCCCCTCCATTCGTTTTGGCGGGGCTCTTTTCCGCCGCTGTCGCCGCCGCGCTCGCACCGTCGCCATTCTGCTGGGCGCATAAAGGCAAAGCTAATAGAGCGCTGACCACCACTGCCACACACCAAGTACGCATGATTCGTCTCCCTAAGTTATCCGTTGCGGAACCCAAGTCGTGATTATCCCCACCGCGGCCCGGTCTGTGGCGTTGCCACAAACTCGCCTGGACCTATTATTTTATTGCGTCAAGCTATCTGCCATTTGCCGCCACACCGCCGATAGCTTCCCCCACTTTGACTCTACGCTGGGAGAAAATTCAGGAAGTGACACCACGCGGCGCTGTAAGCCTATTCCAGGTTTCCCTTTATCTGCAAGTATTTCCTTCCGCCAATCGGACGGTCAAAAGCAGTTCTCGCGGCCCCCTGCTGATACGATTCGCCGGGAGGTCACGCTTGTTGGTAGATGCCTTGCAATGCAAAAAGGGCTGACCTCCGCTCGATATCCGTCGCAGATAACCTAGCCGCCACGGCCCACAAGAAATAGTTCCATTGACGGATACTCGTCCATAGGCGTACAAGTGCCGGGCGGGTGGCGCAGAGATTTTGCGGGTGCCGCACCAGGTGCCGCACCTCCTTCAGCTTCTTCTCGCTCCACACATTGAAATCGTAAAATCGTCTCTGCCAAAAATGCGCTTCTTCCGTCCGGCTTCCCTCGCCCAAACGGTCCCTTCCCCAAGTCCCTTCCCTGCCACTCTTGCAGCCCCTCCGCAACTGACTGAAAACACAGCTGCTCTAAATCCTGCATCTGTCAATCTTGACGCCGCGTCAAGCTTAACCCCTTTGTTTGCCACTTACGAAAAACACCCGGGGGTGGGGGCTACCCTCATTCTTCAAATCCATTCATCGCTCCAATCACGCTTTCACCTCTAACTCCCATAGAATCACATCTTTCGCACACCACCGCCCCTTAACTCCAATAGAATCACATCTTTGCAAAAACACGGGGGAGGGGGCTGGGAGGGGGCCCGGAGGGGGCCCCTTCCCACGCCGGACTTCCACGCGCCAACTCGCGTTACACTACTGCTTCCATGCTTGCGACGACGATTCTGGATACGAACTGGCTGGGGCGACCGCGATCGATTGCGGCGGTGCTGCTGGAATCGGATGGGCATCGAGCCATCATTGACCCTGGTCCGGCTTCGACGCTTCCGACGCTCCGACAGCATTTGGACTCGCGCGGCATCGGCGTTTCGGATTTGAATGCTATTTTGCTCACGCATATTCATCTGGACCATGCCGGAGCGGCGGGCGCCCTGATCAAAGAAAATCCCAACCTCGAAGTGTACGTTCATAAGGCCGGCATGCTGCACATGGCCGACCCTTCGAAGCTCCTCGCGAGCGCGGAGCGGCTCTGGCCGGGCGAATTGCAACATTTATTTGGCGAGACCCTGCCCGTGCCCTTCGGGAATTTGCGCATGCTGAAAGGCGGAGAGACGCTCTCGCTCGGAAACCGCAACCTCGAAGTCGTGTACACCCCGGGGCACGCTTCGCATCACGTTTCGTATTTCGATTCGTCGGATGGCAGGGCGTTTGTCGGCGACACAACAGGGTTCCACATTGAAGGCGAACCGTACGTGGTTCCGCTTGCCCCGCCGCCGGATATTGATCTGGAAATATGGAACGCTTCGCTGGATGCAATCGCAGCGCGCGCGCCCGCTCGGCTTTTTCTCACGCACTTCGGCTATTCCAACAATCCCGCGGCGCACATCGCGGAGTACCGAAAAAATTTGCAACGATGGGCGGCTCTTGCTGCAGAAGTCCTGCGATCGAATCAGAATCAGCAAGCTGCGCTTGAGGCATTCGTCTCTGCCGCCAGCGCGGAAATCAAGCAACGCCTCTCTGCTGTCGAAGCCGAACACTACATTTTCAACTGCGGCCTCAATCTAACCTGGCTGGGTCTCGCGCGCTACCATCGCAAACGCGCCGAAGCGTCTGCTGCATCGCAGACGTAAGCAGACGCTCCCTCGCAATGAAGCTGAGCAGACCAGCCAGTGTTCGATGAAATTCTGTTGGGACTTGGACTGCCTAAGCGGACGTTTCTGGGGAAGAGACAGCTGGCGAGTCGGTCGCAGCAGGCTCGGCGGCGGATGACGCCGGAGCTTCGAGGCGCGCAGAGAGCGCTTCCACCAGAAGATCAACGAGCTTTCTTGCGCCGCTGCCATCGGGATCTTTGTCAGGGTTGTACTGCGCCACGACTAGCCCGAGAAGATTCTTGTGTTTTACAAATTCGCTGAGGGCCGCGCGCACATCGGCCATCTTCAGTCCATCGGCGCCGGGCACGTTGACAGCGGGAAATTCGTCCGCGGCGATCACATCCGTGTCCAAGTGCAGAACGAATTCGTGCGCGTCGGCGTGCACATAAGTGAGGCCAGCTCGAGCCGCGGCGCTTCCGCCCTTCGATTGAATGTCCGACGCGTCAATGTGGCGCATGGGCGATTTGCTGAGAAACTCTTGTTCCGGCGGGTCGAGCCGTTCCAGGCCGAAGAGCGTCACGTCGGGTTCGCGCACCAACGCCGACTCGCCAAAAAAGCGCACCAACTCGGGAGCTCCCTTGCCGATTACATGGGCGACAACCATCCCATCGATGCGTCCGGAAGGCGTCGAGGCAGGCGTGTTCAAATCGGCGTCGCGGTCAAACCACAATAGATTGACGTGCTTGTAGTAGCGGCGCGCGCCGGTGAGAAGTCCGATGACTTGCGCGCAATCGCCGCCCAGCACCAGCACGAGTGCGCCGCTCTTCACGGCGAGTTCGGCGCGAACCTTAAGGTCATTCAGTCCGGCGACAATTTCCTGCAAATTGCGCGCGCGCTTGTGTTCATCGTCGTCTGCAAAAAGTCTGGGCGAGCAGTCACCGTGATCGATCACTTCGTAGCCCGCGCTTTGCAGCCGCTCGACCAACCCCGCTGCTCGCAACGCCGCTGGCGCCTTTTCGCTGCCCGCCAAAAACGCCGCCGCGCTCGACGGCGCGCCAATCAAGGCAATCTTCTTCGGCTGACGGACGATTTTGACCGCCAAGGTTAAGCTCCCTGTTTTGAGTGTCCCCGCCTACCGCGCTGGTCCGACTGCAAACTTCGCGGGCCAAATGCCTGGCCCTGCTTACTGCAAAACGATGATGCCACAAATCTTTGGCGCCTCTTCTTAACGACGCGGGGCCGGCGCAATGGTCGCCAGCTCCGGAGGCAGCGTGAAGCGCACATCCTCGCGGATCAAATCGAGGTCGCGCTGATCTGTAAATCCAAACTCCGCCAGCCGCTCGCTCACCTGCTCGACAAGCACTTCGGGAGCGGACGCGCCGGCGGTCAAGCCCACGCGCTTTACGCCTTCGAGCCACTTCACGTCAATATCCTTGGCTGAATCGATGAGCTGAGCTTTCACACCGCTCCGCTTCGCCACTTCGACGAGGCGGTTCGAGTTCGAGCTGTTTGGCGAGCCCACCACGAGGAGAAAATCCACGTCTTTCGCTACTTGCTCGACGGCTTCCTGGCGGTTCTGCGTGGCGTAACAAATGTCGTCGCTCGCCGGACCTTTGATTAACGGATACTTTTGCCGCAGGCGTGCCACGATTTCCTGTGTGTCGTAGAGGCTTAGGGTGGTCTGCGTCAAGAACGAAAGCTTCTCCGGCTCGGCGACTTCAAGAGCATCCACGGCCGCCACCGAATCCACAACGATGGTGCGGTCTGGAGCTTCGCCCGATGTGCCGACAATTTCCTGATGGTCCTTGTGGCCGATCAAAATGATGGTGCGCTTTTCGCGCGCGAATTTGAGGGCTTCGAGATGCACCTTGGTGACCAGCGGACAGGTCGCGTCAATCACCTTCAGCTCGCGGTCCTTGGCTTCCTGGCGGACCGTCGGCGGCACGCCGTGGGCGCTGAAGACCAGCACCGCGCCGTGCGGCACGTCCTCGATGGACTCCACAAAAATCGCCCCGCGACGGCGCAACTGCTCCACCACGTAGGTGTTGTGCACGATTTCGTGATGCACGTAGACCGGCGCGCCATACGCTTCCAGCGCCAGTTCGACGATATCCACGGCTCGCACCACTCCCGCGCAGAATCCCCGCGGCCGTACCCTCAGCAATACCTTCCCATTTGTCGCAGTCGGCATCGTTATCCTAAGTGAGTAATTTCCGAAGACTCTATCATACCTTACGGCGTGGCTGGCCCGCACCGGGTTTCCTTAGCCGACAGTGCTTTCACAACGAAACCCCTGTTACCAGGACGGAAGGCTATGGTCGATAACGGGGTTGAGAGCGGTCTTGCCAGGACATCCGGGTGAACGACTCTCGTGGACTCCATCCAGGAGAAAGTTTCCCCCTCTTTTTGCAACGTTTACGTATAAGGTTTCCTGCTTTATCGAAGGATTGACTCTCTGATCGATGGACAGTTCGAGGAGCCAGCTTTGATCGCCATCATCTGTTCCTGAACAGTGGCGAACGGATTCTATCTCCGTGGAAGCAGTTGTGAGGCTGTTCAATTTCGAATGCCAGTCTTGAAGGCCAGAGTCCGATGAAGCTTTCGTCCATCGTTTCGCGTCATCCCAACTCAGTTGCGTCCATTGGTCCAGAAAGTCCTCCGGAGTGAGTGCTAGAGGGGCTATTCGGCGCGAGGGACGATCGCTGAGGTCGTAGCGGGAAATAACAATTCCCAGCTCACCGTCGAGCTTTCTCACTTTCCCATGCGTCACGGCGAACCAATCCGATTCAGCGCGAATTTGAAAGGGGGGCTGAAAGAAAGGGTCGATGGACTCCCGGCCCGATACAAGGAGTGTGGGCTGGTTTGCGTTCGCGCCCGCCTGCAGTGCCTTATACCGGAGGACATTGGGAGCTCTGCGGCAGGAAGGCGGCACATGCGCGACGACCAGAAACCAGCGACCGCGTGAGTCAAACGGAGATATTTCATATTGCATTCCGGTTTCGTCATTTTCACCTGCAGGGTTGAAATCGGACTCAGCAGCTAGGACCAAATCCCAATGACGAGCTATTCCCTGAAACACATAGATCGCTGAATCTGGATCTGTGCTGCCGCAAGGAAGCCACAGCTGAGTTGAGACAACCAGGATTCCCGGTTCATATCCGAGTTTCCAGTCAAACTTGATTTGCCTGATCTCTCCGTAGGCACTCCACTTGTGGCTTGGGATTTCGTCCCATCCGGCAGCGGTGAGTTGCTCCATTATTTCTTCCTCGCTGGGAACCGCATGCCGATCGCCGTCGTTGAGGTCTTCCACAATAAGGGCTTTGAGCTCCTGGTTGAGAAGTCTGAGCAGTGCGGGAACCTTGGCAGGCGGACCCGATTCCAGATCATTAGAATTGGGCAGACCAATCGCTCGAAGGTGCTGAATGGTTTCAACGGCCTTCTGAGCATGAGGCGAAACCGGGCGCGCCGCTAAGTTTGTGCAAGCAAAAAGGAAGAGGGTGAGGCAAACCCAGAGAGGTCTCATAGGTTTCTCTATCGAAGCAAGGGTTTCCAAGTCCACAGTTATGGACCTCAAGGCGACTGTAGTCATCCGAGACTCCCCGCATGATTTGTGGCAGAGCAGCTAACTTCTAGTTAGTTCCATTACCGTACTTCGAGCTACTCATCTTTATGATGGTGGCACGTCTGAATTGGAAGGCTCTGCTGGTGGGCTACTGCCCAAAATAATAGCCGTCGCGGGCTTGGACGACTAGGTCTTTCTGCTTGCCGACGACTAGATGGATTTTGTGATAGCCGACAGTGTTGCCTTTGTCCGGGGTGTACGCGAGGCTGTACTGGTTGCGCAGGTCTTCTTCGATCTCGGCGTAGATGGCGTCAACCGTTTCTTTTTTTGTGACTTTGAACATGCGGCCGCCGGTTTCCTTGGAGATCTGCTCGAGGATTTTCTTGCCGTCGGGGCGCTGCTCTTGCGGAGGATACCTGCCGCCGCCGCGGCCACCGCCCATGCCGCCTCCGTGACCGCCCATGCCGAACCCGCCAGGGCGGCTGTAGTTTTCTTCTTCGTCGGCAAACAAGATGGAGTAAATGATCGTGTCCGAGCGCTGGGCGGTTGCGATAGCCTCCGCCAAAGTCTCTCTGCTGCCGTGGTCCACCCCGTCCGAAAGAATGATGAGCGCCTTGCGGCCCTGCTGCTTGCTCATCAATTCGTCGGACGCTAGGAAAACCGCGTCGTAGAGCAGCGTTCCTCCGCCGTGTGATCCTCGGCTGCGTCCTCCTCCACCGCCGCCGCCATTTCCACCGCCTCCACCGCCGCTGGTGCTACCGCTTCCTCCGTCGAACTGCGGAGTCGATAGCTTTTGCAGCGCGGCCTGCAACTGGGGGCGCGAGGGAGTGAAATCCTGCAATAGCTCCACTTCCCTGTCGAAGTGAATCACGAAAGCCAAATCCTTATCCTGGCGCAAAAGTTTATCGAGGAAGCTGTAGCTGGCGCTCCGCTCCTGATTGAGCACGCGCCGCTGGCTCAAGCTGGTATCCACCAGCAGGCCCAGACGCAGCGGCAAATCGCTTTCGTGCGCAAAATAGTTGATGGTTTGCGGACGGCCGTCTTCATCCAGCTGAAAATCGTCCTTGGTCAGGTTCGAGATAATCTTTCCGTGCTTGTCGCGAACCGTCGCCAGGACGCTCACGGTTTTGACCTCGACCGCGATAGTGGGCTGCCCTTCCTGTGGGCGCTTCAGTTCCGGCTGCGCTTGCCCTTGCGACTGCGGCGGCTGCTGCGCCTGTTGCTGAGCTGGCGGCTGTTGCTGCGCGCGAAAATCACGCGCCCAAAGTGTTAAGGACAAAAGCGCGGCCAAGCCCATGAACCAGCGAATCAAGCGCGGTCCCCTTGTCGAATGATTCGTTGAACAACGTGTTGCACCAATTGCGTGAGAATTCTTCATTTTTGTCCAAGCTCAACCACTAAAGGAGGGCCGCCTCTAACCACTAGTTCATGCATTTGAAGCGGAAAGTTCCCGTATGTGTCAGAAGATAGGACGCCGGACAGCACGTTTTGGTTTACCGCTGTATTTGCAATACTCTCCACCCTTAGTGAACCGAGTCTTACGGCGCCTCCAGCGCGAAGTCCTTTGCCAAATTGGCGCTCCGCAAGCAGCGGCCTCCGCTGTAACATGCCGCCTGCCTCCACACATCGTATGAGCACAGAGATGATCGTCGCGCCAGTGACCCTTGAAGGCCGCCATGTCCGCCTCGAACCGCTCTCGCAGCGCATCAGCCCGGCCTTGCCGCCGTCGGCCTGGAGGAAGAGCTATGGCGCTGGATTCCCACCCCCGTCCGCACGCCCGAGGAGATGTCCGCCTACATCGCCACCGCACTCGGAGAGCAAGTTCGCGGCGTTTCGCTACCTTTCGCGCTGATCGAAAAGTCCAGCGGCCAGGCTATTGGCAGCACGCGTTATGGCAACATCGACCGCACGCATCGCCGCGTCGAAATTGGCTGGACGTGGGTCGCCCCGCCCTGGCAGCGCAGCGCCGTAAACACGGAAGCGAAATACCTTCTGTTACTGCACGCTTTTGAAACGCTCGGCTGCATCCGCGTGGAACTAAAAACCGATTCTCTCAACGAAAAATCCCGCGCCGCTATCCTGCGCATTGGCGCGCGAGAAGAAGGCACCTTCCGCAATCACATGATTACTGCTAGCGGCCGCATCCGCCACACCGTCTATTTCAGTGTCCTCGATTCCGAATGGCCGGTGGTGAAATCCCGACTTCAAACCATGCTGCTCCCCTAGATCTACGAAACTCACCAGCCTCGCTCTGCCTTCCCGAACCACACGTCCGCGAACACGTTTACCAATGGACGCCACTGTTCCTCGCAGTCCGGATTACCCGCGCGCGCCTAAGTTAGACTAATAGACAGGAGACCAGCGGTAGCGCCGCCCGTCTCCAGTGAGCCGGCCCGGTTAAGCGGCCGCAGTACAGGTGCCTTGGGGAACCACAGGTCGGCATCGCTTGAATGCCACCCAAAGACTTAGACTTGCAGCGAAGGCCGCCACGTAACGGAGAATTTCGTGCCCCCTTCCGATCCGAGAGATCGCCGCCGCAGCGAACGTGTCATGCTGCAGATACCGATCAAGGTTCTCGCCGAGACGCCCGACAGCGTGCATGTCGAGGAATCCACGCACACGCTGGTGGTCAACGCGCATGGCGGCCTGATGAAATTAAAAGCGGAGCTCCTCGTAGGGCAGCCGTTCATTCTGGTAAACCCGCAAAGCGGCATGGAACAGAGCTGCCGGGTGGTGCGTGTCGATCAACCGAGCGCGGACTACTTCGCCGTAGCCTTTGAGTTTGATCTCCCCGCGCCGAAATTTTGGCCGGTCACTTTCCCTCCAAAGGATTGGGGAGTTCCGGGGTCCTGATGGTTTGTCCTTTTAGGCCGGAAGGCGCGCTACGGCACAACCTATTTTCCCACCGCAACTATCCAATAAGTGTTGGGTTCAACAAGGCAGAGGAGAAATATGCCTTTGGAGGCTCGTCAGATGCGGCTTTTACGTCCAGTTAGCATTACCAAGCGGCTTTTGAGCGCTTTTGCTTGTTTTTCTTTGATTTTCGTCGCCGGATGCAATGAATACGTCACGTCCGAGCGCAATCCCGAAGTTCCCATCCCCAAGAAGGCCACCTGGGCTTGGCGCCCGGTCGAGGCGCAACCCGCTGCCGTGCGCGAATCACGGCCAGTCATCTCGCGAGACGAACCAAACCGGGGTGCAAAGCCGGTGCCGCAAACCGAAGCGTCCAATGAAATCCTCCGCGGACAGATTCGGGTAGCGATCACTAAGGCTTTGGCGGAAAAGGGTTTCAAGGAAGTGACTGATCCGAACGCTGCTGCCTTTTGGGTCGATTATCATATCGCCGTGAAGGACCAGAGCGCCGCAGTGCCCGTTGGCTATGCAGGCGGATATCCCGGAGTTGTTTGCGGTCCTTATGGTTGCGTGCAATCCTGGGGCTGGGGTCCGCCAGCGTACGGCTACCAGAACATCAAATTCCGCACCGGAACCATGGTGTTCGACTTCCTGCAGGCGCCGACGCAGAAGCTGGCGTTTCGCGCCATCGGGAACAAACCCGTAAAGGCCGGTCTGACTACGTTCACACAGAGCGATGTCAATTCCCTGGTGAATGCTGTGCTGTGGAAACTCAGCGCGGGCAAGTAGCCGAAAAGCTGTCTTAAGCCTCATCACCAAGGCAGCGCACTGCGCTGAAACGAGGCTTGGAGTCTCTCGTTTTCTATCTTCCAGATTGCTGCGTCGCGTCTCCGAATGCGATAAAGTCCTTACGTCAAGATGGCTCTCTCGACGGTCGTCTCCAACAAGCTGCGCTGCTGGTCTTTCTATGCGTTTGCCTGCTATCGAGGAACGGGCGGAAGAGCGCGGTATGTCGCTGAGGACTGGAGCGAGGTGCATCTCGATTTGCCGCTTTCCAGACGCACGCGCAACTATGTCGGCACGATCTTCGGCGGCAGCATGTATTCGGCTGTCGATCCCATCTATATGGTCATGCTGATCCGACGTCTCGGGAAGGACTTCATCGTGTGGGACAAATCCGCGTCGATTCAATTCAAAAAGCCGGGGCGCGAAACGCTGCACGCCCGTTTTGTTGTCGCGGATGAGGAGTTGGCTGTGATTCGCGCGGCGCTCGAAACACAACGTTCCATCGACCGCACCTACTTGATTGAGTTGAAAGATTCTTCAGGAACCGTTTGCGCGACGGTGGAAAAACTCATTTACATTCGCAAGCGCTAGCGCTCTGCAGCAAGAAGCGCCGGCTCTAGAATGCGCTTAGGGCAAGAGGCCGAAAACCACCACGCTATTCGGCGTGCCCACATACACCTTGCCGTTGGCCACCATCGGCGTGACGTATTTGCTGTCGCTGAACTGATCGCGATTGTTGGCCGCTTGATTCGAGTTGTAAAGCTCGCTCGTCAAGTTCGTCGCGTTGTACGCATGCAGCACACCTGTCGAACCATTTTCCACGGCCCACACAATCGCGTTCGACGTGCCGTTTGCCGAAATACTCGGCGTCGTCCCCGGATAGGCAAAGCTGGCGGAGCTTTGCGTCGCGGGGGTTGCCGAAAGTTTCGCACCGGTGATCGGGAAAGCCTTCAAATGGTCGCCTACCGCGCCATAGTAAACCGTATTGTTAAAGTAGCTGGGCTTGGACCACACGCCGCCGATCTGCCCGCTGATCTGCTGATAGATATTGTCCGCGGTGCTGTTGAACTTCCCCATGTTGTCGCGGTCCACCACGTAGATGATCGCGTCCTTGCCGGAGCCGACAGCCAAGTGGCGCGTGTTTCCGCTTGCGTCCACCAAATCAGGTAATAGCAGCGGCCCACCTGAGCCGAAGTCCGTGTCAGAGTTCGATTCCGAAACAGTATTCGACGGCGTGAAGTAATCGAGCAGCGTGATCGGCGCGCTAGAAGCCAGTTTGACGTAGCATTGTCCACAATCCCCCTGCGATGGGAAGCCGCTTGCATTCAGCGTGGTATCGAAGTCTCCATTCCCCACCATGAAATAAATGTTGCCGGAGGCGTCCGCCGCGGGAGCGGTCCCCGCCATCCAGATCCCACCTTCGCTGCCATTGGGTACGAGGTTGAGCACACTCGTCTGCGCCAGCGTGTTCGCGTCATACGACATCACCCACGAAGTGTACGGACCCGCGTCGCAATGCGAAGACCACGTTGTGTAGATGGTCGTACCGATCTCGAGTAGCCCGGGGCGCTCCTTATATTGCTTGGCGTCGAAGACCACGTTTCCGCCGGAGCTGTTGTCGCCAGTACCGGGGTACGTCGCTTGTACAAGCGTTGGCCCGCCGAAAAGCTCGGCGCCAGTCGTTAGATCCAGGGCGTGCAGGCGATGGAAATAATTTCCGTTGGCGTCCTTGGACATCGCCACCACGTAGATCGCTCCATGAGTTCCGCGCGAGCGGTCGATGACTGGCGTGGAGGTCACGCCAATCTCGGGCGTAACTTGGCCGCATCCCCGGTTGTCGCTCGACGTTTCTCCGCTGCCAAGCAGCGAAACCTTCCACAAAAACGTGCTCGTATTGCCGTTGACGGAGTCCGCGTCAAACGCGTACACGCTGTCGTGCTCCGTCGCCACATACAAAACATTTTTCGTTCCCACACTAGGAATGGCCACCGCAGAGAGATACAACGGCTGCGCGTCCACAAGTCCATCCACGGTGAACGCGCCGAGTTTGCCGAAAGTCGTCGAATTTACATTGGTAGGCGTAAGAATCGTTTCGTTCAGGTTCTGCCCGGTGCGCAGATTGTCGTAGTGATAGGTGACGACATTGATTGTGGAAGTATTGGCCGCATTCACGGTAAGCGTAGCCATCGTACTTGCCTGACTTCCTGCCGTGTTGCTGACGTTCACGTCGAACTTTGCGCCGTTGTCGGTGATTGCCGTGGCCGGTGTCGTGTAACTCGCCGCCGTCGCGCCGCTGATGTTCGCGCTATTCTTCTGCCACTGGTAACTGAGCGGTGCGGTCCCTGTCGCCGTAACAGTAAACGTCGCGGTCTGTCCTACGTTCACCGTCTGATTCGCGGGTTGCGTCGTGATCGTCGGCGCCACTGCAGCCGCGGTCACCGTC
The DNA here is from genome assembly GCA_963833345.1 of uncultured Acidobacteriota bacterium. Lineage (GTDB taxonomy): Bacteria > Acidobacteriota > Terriglobia > Acidiferrales > UBA7541 > Acidiferrum. The sequence continues at coordinate 2,638,282 of CAWHXI010000002.1, forward strand.
AGCGTGGCCATTGTGCTCGTCTGCGTTCCTGCCGCGTTGCTGACGACGACATCGAATTTTGCCCCATTGTCGCCAGAACTCGTGGCCGGTGTCGCATAGCTCGACGTCGTCGCGCCAGAAATATTCGCGCTATTCTTCTGCCACTGATAACTCAGTGGCGCCGTTCCTGTGGCCGTGACGCTAAACGTCGCCGATTGGCCTACGTTTACACTCTGATTCGCCGGCTGCGTCGTGATCGTCGGCGCTACTGCTGCTGCGCTCACCGTCAGCGTGGCCATCGCGCTCGTGATACTCCCCGCCGAATTGCTGACCACCACATCGAATTTCGCTCCGCTATCGCCCGCAATGGTCGCCGGTGTCGTATAGCTTGCCGCTGTTGCCCCGCCAATATTCGAACTGTTTTTTAACCACTGATAGCTAAGCGGCGCCGTACCTGACGCCATAACGCTAAACGTCGCAGATTGCCCAGCCGTCACAATTTGACTCGCCGGCTGCGCCGCGATCGTCGGCGCCACAGCTTTGTTTCCGGCGTTCGAACTGTTGGATGAAGTCAGCCCCGCGCAGCCCGCGAACGTGAGCGGCACAAGAATGGCGCTCACCTGGATGACGAGAATTGGTCGGCGCACGGGCGGTACCCCCACGTCAAAAAGAGCGGCTGGGCTGGGATTCGGCCGCGGGATCTGGAATCGCGGACCGGCCAGCGCTGGGATGCCGCAGCAATGCATGCACACTCTCTAGAATTGAGCTTATCCACGCGCCAAAGGAATTACACCTGAACAGAAGTACAGTTCTTGGCCAGACGTTGAAGTTGCTCCTCTCGGAACCATCGGGACAAGCAAGGTCTCTATGGCTCCTTCAGCCCCATAGTTTCTTGCCTCCGCATCGCGCTGCCTCTATCCTCTTCTTCCTATGCTCCTCAAAGACCAAGTTGCCCTCATCACCGGCTCTGGCCGAGGCATCGGCCGCGCCATGGCTCAACTGTTTGCCGCCGAAGGCGCTTCTGTGTTCCTGACGGCGCGCACGGAAGCAGAGTTAACAGCCACCGTGAAAGAAATTTCCAGCGGCGGAGAACACGCACATTACTCGCTCGCCGACCTTGCGCTCGAAGCGGATTGCACGCGCATCATCTCGGAAGCCCGCGCAAAATTTGGCAAGATCGACATTCTCGTCAACAACGCCGGCCACTATGGCCCCGTAGTTCCCGTCGAAGACTATCCCCTCGCGGAGTTCGATAACGTCATCGCCGTTCACCTGCGCGCGGCCTTCCTGCTCAGCAAACTCGTACTCCCTGAAATGTACGCGCGCGGCTCCGGCGTCATTCTCAATATTTCAAGCCTCTCAGCAAAGGCCGCGTTCCCGTGGGGTTCTGCTTACGCGGCCGCAAAAGCAGGGATGCTCGGCCTAACGCGCATCACTGCCGCTGAAGCCGCCCGGAAAGGCGTCCGCGTCAACGCCATCTGCCCGGGCCCTGTCACCGAAACGCGTATGTCGAAGGAGTTGGGCAACACCCTGGCCGCAAAGCTTGGTGTCAGTCCCAAAGAACAGCTAGCCGGTTTTCTGAACACAATTTTGCAAGGCCGCGGGCAAACCGCCGACGAAGTCGCCCGCGCCGCGCTCTTTCTCTGCTCTAACCAATCCAGCGCCATCACAGGCCAATCCATCAACGTCGACGGCGGCGCCGCGTTTTTCTAGTGCTTTTTCTCGAATGTAAGCCGTAGGGACACGGCATACCGTGCCCGCGGGCTTTCATTTCAACGCGCGGCGGGCGGCAGAACTTGGATGGTGTGGAGCCAGGCTTCCACCAACTGAGGCCACGCTGTGACCGGAAGCTCCGTGCGGCGAAGTCCATACCCGTGTCCGCCCTGCGCATAAAGGTGCATCTCCGCAGGAACCTTCGCATTTTTCAGCGCAAGAAAATACACAGTCGAATTCTCCACGTGCACGGGATCGTCTTCTGCTTGCACGATGAAGGAGGGCGGGGTCTGCTCGTTCGGATGGATGTCCGCATTCGCCGCAAAGTTCTGCTCCGCGATAGCTAAATACCCCGGATAAACAATCACCGCAAAATCAGGCCGGCAGCTCAGCCGGTCGGCGGCATCGATTGGATCGTAAAGCCGCTTATCAAAATGCGTGCTAAGCGCAGCAGCAAGATGCGCCCCCGCTGAAAACCCAAGCACGCCGATACGCCTCGGATCGATGTGCCACTCCGCGGCGCGTGAACGAACAATGCCGAGTGCCCGCTGCGCGTCCTGCAAAGCGGCGTCCGATTTCGGGTACGGCCCGGTATCCGGCACGCGGTACTTGAGTAGAACGCAGGTGATCCCCGTCGAAGTGAGCCAGTCGCACACTTCCGTGCCCTCCAGATCAATCGCAAGAATGCGATAGCCGCCTCCAGGAAAAACCACGACCGCCGCGCCCGTATTCTTGCCCGCAGGCGCGTAAAGCGTAAGCGTCGGAGCGGAGACATTCCCGATTCGAATGACCGGCTTCCCGGCAACCACGTGATCCTTAGCCGTGGTCGTGTCGCCTTCGGGAGGTAAATTGGTCGGAGCGCCCGGCGCTCCATGCGGCCACACATCCAACGTCGTGTGGCCTGGGGCAGGCGGCCACTGCGCAAACAAACTCGTGGATATGCCCGCGACCGCAACAAGCCGAATCAAAAAGTGGCGCACGAGGAACACCTCGAATCTCAAATTTGCGGCGCTGATCGTAGCATGGAGCGCAGACTAGTTGGTGTCTGTTCGAGTAGTTTGCCCCCGGTAGTATTCCCAAATACATTCAGCGCAGGCCGCGATCGTTTCCGTGCATACCATAAAGGAGTTGTTTTACTTGCTGGCCGCAGCCTGGGCTTGGTGAACGATCAGCAGGAAACCCTTCGAAGTGGCATCCTTTTCGAGCCCAGTAAAATGCTCACGGGCAGCCACTTTTTTCCCCTGCTTCATCTCGATCTCGGCGAGCGCCAACCGCGCTTCGAACTCGCAGCGGCCGCAACTCAGGCGGGAGGATTCGGCGAGCACATTCGCTAGACTCTTTGAAGCATCCGCCGCCTTACCCGTGGCCGCGTGAGTACGGGCAGCGGTAATGAGCGTGTCTATGCCGATCAACCGGCTTTCCGTCGTTGCTGCCGTCAGCTCCGCGATATGAATCTCTTTTTCCGCTTCGACTATCTTTCCCTGCACGAGTAGTGAACGGGTGAGGAGATTCCTTGCGTTAAGTTCATTTCCCGGGGCTTTTTCCGCGATTGCCAGCTGAATGCTATGCCGCGCCGGTTGTTCGGCATCGGCTGGGCGCCCTTCTTCGATCGACAGAGCTGCAAGCGCCAAAACACTATCATTTATGGTGACCTTTTCCGCGATCTTAGTGCGAATAGCAAGTGCTTCTTCGTGAGCCTTGCGGGCCTGATCGAGTTTTCCCTGGAGCTTGAAGAGCTCGCCCTGGACAAACGTGGCATAAGCCACAGCGCGCTGATTGCCGGCTTGCTGGAAGATCGGCATCTGTTCCTCGATGGCTTTTTGTGCGGCCGGCAGATCCCCGAGATCGAGAAGCATTGCTGCAAGATTATTGAGGCCGAGAGCGGTGCCGGATTTATCGCCAATCTCGCGGCGGATAGCGATGGATTGTTCCTGCAGCTTGCGGGACTCCACTAGCTGGCCCTGCTCGTGATACACGATCGCCAAATTCGTGAGCGCGCGGGCAATGCCGCGTTTTTCGCCGATTTCCTGCGTAATGGCCAGGGATTGTTCGTACAGTTTTCTTGCAGATGCAAATTTGCCCTGCTGGTAGAGCAAGACGGCGATATTGTTCAGACTCACGGCTTCGCCTATGCGATCGCCTGTTTCGCGGCGGATAGCGACGGACTGTTCGTACGCTTGCCGTGCACTTGCGAAATCCATTTGATCCTTGAAGGCGATGCCGATGCTATTCAGCGCGTCGCCCACGCATCGTTGATTGCCGATCTTGCGGCAAGTATCGAGAGCTTCTTGCTGATTCTTTTGTGCGCCCGCCAAATCGCCGTGTTCATAGAGAACGGTTCCCAAATCGTGCAAGGCCCGTGCTTCTCCACCGAGGTCGCCCGCTTCGGCGTAAATCTGGCGGGATGTTTCCGCAGCCTTTTGGAATTGTTGAACATCGCCCATGTCGTAGTACGCGCGCGCTTGTCCCATCTCGGCACGCGCCACGAGGAGCCGTGCGCCAAGTTTCTGGCCTTTTTCTGTAGCGCGTAGCGCCGCCGAAAGCTCGCGCTTGAAATCAGACTGCCCGTGAGCGGCGACAATTTCGGCGAGATCGATGCGTGGATCATCGGAAGCGGGCGCAGGCAAGTTACGCAGTGATTCCACCGTTGCCATGGCATCCTTGTTCAAAGTGCCGGAAGCCTGCGCTTGGGCAAGGCGCAACCCGTAGTCGAGATTGTCCGGAGCGAAGTTCCAGAGCGTGTGATAGACCTCAACAGCCTTTGGCCAGTTCTTGATGGCCTCGAAATAGCGTCCTTCAATCGAAAGATGATCCTCACGCGAGAGGTTCCCTGACAAATCGAAAGCCTTCTTGGCTTCCTCTGCCGCCTTAGTGTCATATCCTAGCGAGGACCACGCGGCCGACAGAGCGGAATGGGCGAGGGCATAGTTCGGATCGGCAGCAACAGCTTTCTCAAGCAGGTCGCGTGCAGCTAGCGCGTCAAAGACGCGGAGCTTTGCAAGCCCTTCGGCGTAAAAGCGAGAAGCTTCCGCGTTGGAAGCAATGGCCGCGCGGAGGTTCCCGGCTTCAGCCTCGGAAATATTTTCGATCGCAAGTTCCCTGCGCAGGTCGCGGCCAGCCCGCGAAACAAGCCCGAAAAGCTCGCCTTCCGTGCCTGTTTCGGAAACGACGCCGATCGTTTCACCGGTACGTGCGTCTTGTAGACGCAGATCCACGCGAACCTGTCCGCCCCCTTCTTTCCCCAGGTCCACGAAGGAACCGAGGACCACGTAGTCGGTGCCCAGATTGTTGCGAACGCGCGTCAGGGTGTCCTTGGCCAGGCTATCGGCATCCGACAAGGAAAGGTCCATTTTCGCTCGCACGACATTTTCTTCCGCAACGGTACGGATCTGCCCGCCGGTTCCCAGTTCCGTGGTGAGCATTTCCGATAATCCTGTGGATAACCACGCCGAATCCGCTCGGCCGGCGGCGTTCTTGAATCCCAGCACCGCAACAGATCGCCGGACCGGTATCGCGGAGGCCGAAGGTTGTGATCGCGCTCGCCCTGGAATCAGTCGATTGATCACGCGGTCGCGCGATTTTCCAAGATTGAGTCCGAGTACGACACCCAGAATCAGAATTACGCCGGTGATTACCATTCCAGCTGCCGTCCACCTGAATCTAGGTGTAGAGGCTGGTAGAACACTGGTCGATTCCAGAGCCGCAAGAAGTTCGCGCGCCGATTGAAAGCGCCGCGAAGGTTCCTTTTCGAGCGCCTTGAAAATAATCGCTTCGAGTGAAGCCGAGCTCGCCGACTTGTATGCACTTAAACGCTGCGGAGAGCTATGGAGGATGGCGTCGATCAGCCGTGTCGGCTGGTTCTCCGGAAAAGGCCGTTGCGAGGTAGCCATCTCATATAGGACAGCGCCGGCGCCATAGATGTCCGTACGGGCATCGACGGCCTCCGCGCGGAGCTGCTCCGGCGACATGTAAGGCAGCGTTCCAGCGACCGAACGCGTGTCATCCATACTTTGTGTCTGGTCGATTTCTGTTTGGGGATGAAAGAGTTTTGCCAATCCGAAATCGAGTATTTTGAGCCGCCCCTCGCTCGTGATGTAAAGATTGTCGGGCTTCAGGTCGCGGTGGATCACGCCCTGAGCATGAGCGGCGGCCATTGCTTCCGCGAGTTGCGCGCCCAGTTTTCGCGTGAGAGCTTCATCGAGAGGCCCTTCTGAAAGTTTCTTGCTCAGCGGAACGCCGTGAATCAGTTCCATGACGAGAAAATCGAGATCTCGCTCGCTTCCGAATTCATGGACAGTTTCGATATTGGGGTGGTTTAACTTGGCGAGAGCCAGAGCCTCGTTGCGGAAGCGTTTCCGGGCAGCCTCATCGGCAAGTAGCCCAGCGGGAAGAACTTTCAGCGCAACGTCACGGTCGAGCTGTTCATCATGGGCGCGATAGACCACACCCATGCCGCCTGCTCCGATCTCTTCAACGATGAGGTAGTGGCCGAGCGTTTGGCCAATCATCGCGGGAAATCCCGTCCTTTGGCATGCATCTTAGGGCGCGCCACCAGGCAAGTCAACGCGCGATGAACCTGTTGTCAAGCCTCGTTAGAAATGTCCCCCTCTTTACCTCGTTAGAAGTGTCCCTTTTTTTTGCTTTGTTGTTGTCATTGGGGCCTCCGCCGGAGCGCAGCCCTGCGCCGCGGTTTGGGCGGCGCGTTTAGGGCGAAGCGGAGGCGGAGGCCCCAATGAGTGCTGACATTTGCGTTCGATCCAGCAACAGCTGCTTTCTTCTTTCCTCATGGCCTTCCCGCCACGGATGGTTCGGGGCAGGTTTGCTTCTTCCGTGCTGGGCAGGCTCGCGTTGCGGCCTTGCCTTTGGTGCCGGGACCACGCTCGGCCGCGACACCAGATCTTCGTACTCGATGCGTTCATTCCTATAGCGCACCTCAACGGCTCCGTCCTCCCACTCACAGATCAATGCCTTGCTCTGTGTCGGCCCGTACCGCCGGTTCTGCGGCTGGAGCTGCAGAAAATGCCCGCGGTACTGCACCACCCAATCGTTGCTGATCCATCGTTCCGTCTCTAGTCGAAAAACCTCTCGCAACCTCGCCGCACTTGGCGTCCGCAGGTGGTAGTCCTCGGGTCGCGCCGCTTCCCGCGCAAATCGTCGGTTGTGCTCAGAAAGATATTCCGCTTCCAAATACGCATTCGCGGCTTCGTAATCCTGGATCCCCTTGCGCCGCAGCTTCTTTACCAGGCGATCTTGATGTACCCCGTTGTTTCGTTCCACGCGACCTTTCGCTTGCGGTGAATTTGCCGCGATGATGCGGATCTCCAGCCGCTCGCACATGCGTCCGAACTGCGTCGTAGGCGCCTTTCCTCGCAGTCGCTCTCTTTCTGTTGGCTCCCGCTTATAGACGTTCTTCCAATCCGTGTACAACGCCCGGGGAACTCCATGCTTCTCAATCCACGATCGCAGTACCCCCGCCGCTGCCCAGATGGTCTCTTGTTCTCCCATCCGGCAGTTCGTATCTCCCGTGGCGTCATCCACCATGTTCATCAGACAACCTCGAGGCCCTCGTTCTTCAAACCAGGCATGGAAACTTCCATCCAACTGCACCAGGTCGCCAAAGTGCTCCCGCCGTGCTCTCCGCTTCCGGTGGGCTTTCCGTCTCCGCATGCGGCTCCACAGCCCCTCCGCTAGCATCCAGCGTCGCAAGGTCTCTTCTCCCACTTCCAGCCCATCCTCATCCGCTAAGTGCTCCGCTGCCAGCGTCGGTCCAAATCGCTTCTGCTCCGTTCCCGAATACTTCTTTCGGATCAGCTGCAGAACCTTCCGCCGAAACTCTTCCGGCTTCGCGCGGTTCGAACCTCTTCCCGCACTGCGGTGCTGCAGACCCTTCGCTCCTTCCCCTCGATACCGCTTCCAGAGTCTCTTCGTCTGCCGGTAACTCAACACCAGTATCTTTGCCGCATCGGTCAACCGAAGTGTCTTGCTCTTCACCCGCCCCAATACCTCTGCGCGCCGAAGTTCCCTCGTGCTCATCGCCGTCCTCTTCAACCGGACCTCCTCTGGAGGTCACAGTGTAGGGGACATTTCTAACGAGGCCAGAAGGGGACATTATCAAAGAGGTGCAACACGCGCGATGACACGCGCGATGAACCTGCTCACCGCAGGCCGATAAACAAGCTATGCCCCGGACTAACTTCTGAGATTCTTGGTAAATCTCAATGCCTTTGTTATGCTCCTCGAATTCGCTTTCAAAAAAAGGAACGTCATGCGCTCCCAAAGAACCTTCATTCCGGCCACGATTCTGCTTACAGGCCTCGCGGTTTCCTTGTTCGCCGCAGACAACGACAAGAAAGAAGCTACTTCGAAAGAAGCTCCCCGGCCTTCTTATGAACAGCCGCAACCCGAAAAAGAATCTCTCGACTTTGCCATGTACCAAAACATCCGCGACGAAGCTCTCACGCACTCGCACATCATGGAGTACGCGTCTGCCCTCATGGATGGTATCGGCCCGCGCCTGACCGGTTCTCCAAATCTGAAGCGCGCCAACGAGTGGACCCGCGATCAATTCACCGCCATGGGCTGCAGCAACGCGCATCTCGAAGACTGGGGCGAGTTCGGCATGGGCTGGCAACAATTAAACACCTGGGCGCGCATGACTTCTCCGGACGCAGCCGTATTCATCGCGCAAGCCGCGCCCTGGTCGCCGGCTACAAAAGGCCCAGTGACTGCTCCCGCCGTTTGGGTCGATATCAAGACCGAAGCGGACTTCGACAAATACAAAGGAAAGCTCACCGGAAAAATCGTCTTCTTTGGCGAAATGCGCGAAGTAAAGCCCGTCGACAAACCGCTCTTCACCCGCGACGATGACGCCGACCTCAAGCGCATCGAAACCTATCCAACCGACCTTGGCAGTCCCTTTTCCTGGGCATCGTTTCTCAAGACTCTGGCTTTCCGCGAAAAAATCGGCCACTTCCTCGCCGCCGAACAAGCCGTCGCCGTGATCACGCCCAGTCGCGACGGAAGAAACAGTGGCGGCTCCGGCGGTACCATCTTCGACGACACCGGCGCAGGCTTCGGCTGGCTCATCTATCAACGCGAACACGCGGATGCCTTGCCCGTCGCTGTCACCGCCATTGAAAACTACGGCCGCGTCTACCGTCTCCTGAAAGCCGGCGTCCCCGTCAACATCGAGCTCAACATCGACACAAAATTTACTGGCGACCACGAACATGGCTTCGACACCATTGCCGAAATTCCCGGTACCGATCCCAAGCTGAAAGACGAAGTCGTTATGCTCGGCGGCCATCTCGATTCCTGGGCCTCCGCCACCGGTGCAACCGACAACGGCGCGGGTAGCGTAGTCGCCATGGAAGTCATGCGTATCCTGACCGCGCTGCAAGTGAAGCCCCGCCGCACGATTCGCGTCGGCCTATGGACCGGCGAAGAAGAGGGCGAGTTCGGATCCTATGGTTACGTAAAGCAGCACTTTGGTTTCGTCCCCCGTTCGAACGAGCCAGACCAGCTGGTAGTCACCGAGTACGATCGCGACCCCGCCGGCCCCATCCAACTTAAGCCGGACCATCAAAAGCTATCCGCGTACTTCAACCTGGACAATGGCAGCGGAAAGATCCGCGGCATTTATCTGCAAGGCAACGCCGCCATCGCTTCGATTTTCGCGCAGTGGATGGAGCCGCTAAAAGATCTGGGCGTCACGGCGATAACCATGCGCGACACCGGCGGCACCGATCACGAAGCCTTCGACGCCATCGGTCTCCCGGGATTCCAATTCATTCAAGATTCGCTCGACTACGGCTCGCGCACCCACCATTCGAACATGGACACCTACGAACGCCTGCAAGCTGAAGACCTAGCCCAAGCCGCGCTCGTCGAAGCAACTTTCGTCTACAACACCGCCATGCGCGATCAAATGCTCCCGCGCAAACCGCTTCCTCATCCCGAACTCGAACCCAAGCGCATACGGCCGCTAAAAAACGTAATGCCCAGCGCAGAAACCAAGGATTAATTCACCAATTTTTTAATAGCGTGACAGTCTCCGATTGTGCGACCGCTTTGGTAAGTGGAATCACCTCCGGTCCGCGCGTAATCCAGACAGGCCGCAAGGAGCCATGTGATAGCATTCCAGCTTCCGAAGGTAGAATGGGCATCAAAGTGTTTCAACCGGTGTTCTGTGGGGAGATTCTCATGCCCGGGCCAGCGGACTATGAGGCAGTGCGCAGAATCTGGAGCGCCATGATTGATTGCAGGCTGGCCGCGATTGCGTGCTGTATCGGTCCAGCGGACGTTAGGGCCGCCGTCCGATTTACCGTCGATCAAATTATCTAACCCGGGGAGCAACCCGAGGCTGAGCAGAAAACAGCTAATTTGAGGTGCCGAGATCGATTGGTCGCGCTCTCACTTATCACGGCTCTGCTGCTCGGGTAGTCTGCAAGAACTCCGTGCGGTTATCATCCTCTGCCATGAATAAGAATGAACTGGCATTCCACATGACTTTCCGGGAGACGCTGTCAAGCGCCAAACGCTTGGTCATGAACAGCGTACCAGAAACCGATGCGCGCCTCCGGAAACTAATGGCGTTCGGGCTAAATAGCCACACACCATCGGCATATCCCTTTGTCTTGAAATACTCCTTCTGCCGCAGGGAGCGTGATGGCCAAAAAATCCTCAAGATGGCAGCGGCTCTCCACCTGTTACAGCAATCAGCGTTGATCACCGATGACATCTTCGATTCCGGCGAATTACGATACAAAGACCGTCCTGTTTATCTCAACTATGACGTAAACCATGCCATAATCGCTGCCGAATTGCTCCAGGCGATTGCACTTAGGTGTGTGTGCGAAGAAGGGGCCAAAGAATGTTTTCGCAACGACAGCATTGCATGCAAACTTCTAAACGAGATTCTAGTGGACGTCTATGTCGGACAATATCTTGATATCTCTAACACAAGTAGGCTCAGCATAACGCGCCGGGAGTATTACCGCATGATCGCCCTAGGTTCAGCACGCGTCTTTCAGAAAGTTGCTCGCTGTGGCGCGTTGCTGGCCGGCAAACCAGAGGAGGAGATTCACTTCCTGAGTAAATTTGCCTATTCGTACGGGATGGCTCTGTTCATTCTTGATGACACCATTGATATGCTGCCATCCAGGGCGACAGGGAAGACTTATGCGAGCGATCTAAAGGGGCGGAGAATGCGCTTGCCTATCATTATGGCGCTTCAGTTGGCTAATCGAAGCCAAAGGCAATTGCTCCACCGTTTTCTTCGTAAGAAAGCCCTACGCAAGCAGAGCATTGAGCAAGTGGCGGCTGTCATCCGAGACTGTGGGGCCTTGCAGGCAAGCCTGCTTATCGCAAATCGATATTTGAACAGCTCTCTTCGCAGCCTGGCGAGACTACAGCCCAGCCTCACTACACAGCGGTTTCGGTGGTTGGCCGAAAGACTGCTCTTGTTGGCATAGCCCGGAACGCTCCGCAGCACGCCGGGTAATCCCGCTTGACCGTGATTACCGTACCGTTCTGTTTATGCAACCTTCTTAGCTCGCGACTTTCTTACCGGCGCGCTTCTTGACTTTCGTGCGGGCGCTTTTCTTGCATCAGCAAGCCGCTTTGAAAGCTCCTCACGAAACTCCTTATCGAGCTCGCGGAAGAGCTTCTTTAGCAATTCCTTTATGCGGGGGTTATCGACCGGCATGAGAACTCCTTGCTCTGTTCTTCGTTCCGACGGGGAGGAAGGCCCATAACTCGCATGCATCTATAGAACGCCGGAATTGACTTGTCAACACCCGCTTCAGACGCCAGCTCGTCGAGGAAGTCCCATCTGTCGCATGATTTCCACGATGCGCGGGTCGGAGCGGAATGACTGAAACTCCGGGGCGGTCCGAACATAAGCGAGCGCAATTTCGCGTTGTTCCAAAGCTTCCTGCAAGAACGGAACAGCGGAATCCACATCTCCAAGATGGGCGTAAAAACTCGCGACCCGGTACCGGCACTCGTCATAATTGATCACTCTGCCCTCACGGGTATGCTGTTGCGCTAGTTCAACGCGCGCGCGCCAATAGCCTGCCTCGGCGTCCCTCCCATATGCCTCCCGCAGTATGGCTGCGGTTCGCTGCGCTTGCTCCACGGTATACCCCCCGGCCAGAGCTGCTGCTTCATTTTCGGCAATCGCTTCCGGAAACATGTGCTTGTATTCGTATGCGTCCCGCAAAGAGCTATGCGCGAGCTGGAAGTTCCTGTCCTGATCCACGACATTCCGGAGTTGAGCTATGGCCTCATCGTATTTTTGCGCGTGTATGAGTATTTGGCCGGCGGTCACATTTCCAATAAGCGATAGGGGATCCAACTCCTGCGCCTTCTGCATCTCAAGCAGCGCTTCATCGAACCTACCCACGTAAGTAAGTGATTCCGCGTACCATTTATGGGCCGTGGCGTAGTTAGGATTTAGCGCCAGAGCTCTTTGAAACTCCCGCTCCCCTTCGGCAAAGTCCCAATCATCCGCAGCAGCAATCGATGCCAGGGTGGTGTGAGCTTCGGCGAGAGTATCGTCGATCTGAGCCGCCCGAAGCGCGGCAGCTTTCGCCAGATGGTGACACTCCTTGGGTGTGATATCGCTATAAACCCAAAGAACGTGATACGAGTCCGCCAGTCCAGTGTAAGCGAGCGCATACTCGGGGTCTTTTGCAACTGCCTGCTGGAAATAGGAAATCGCCCTTCGAAGATCAGCGTCTGTTCTCTTGTTCCAAAAGTAGCGGCCCTTCAGGTAAAGCTGATATGCCTCTGGATCGTCTGTGTAGCGCCTGAACAATCGTTCCTTCTCTTCGCCGGTCAGCCTCAGTCTCAAATTCTGAGAGATCTCACGCGAAATGTCTTCTTGCAGAATAAGGACGTCCTCAAGCTTGCGAACATACTGCGAGCCCCAAAGTTGTGAACCTGTCTTTGTTTCAATAAGTTCCGTTTGAATTATCAATGTGTCGCCACGCTGGAGAAGGCGACCAGCTAGAATGGCACGCACTCGTAACTCGCGGCCGATTTGTTGTGGGTCTGGATCTCTTCCCTTGTACCGAAACACAGTGCTGCGCGCCATCACTCGCACGCTACGTAGTTGCGCGAGGTTATTGATAACACTCTCGCTTATGCCGTCGCTCAAGTATTCTGTATCTGGGTCTCCGCCGCCGTTAGTTAAAGGGAGGACGGCAATGGAATCGATGGGGACCGCCCCGGTCGGCTTGTTGCGGCGCCATACTCCCGTTTCCGCGGCACGGGCGCTTTTTGCCGCCGCAACGTGGACCATCCCGGCATCGCGTTTGACCCGTTGCAGGTCAGCACGCAGGTCGGAAGCGCTCTGGTAGCGCAACTTGCGGTCTTTCTCCAGCGCTTTGGTGATGATGGCTTCGAGCTCGGGAGGCAGGTCTGGATTCAATCGCACCGGCGCGGCTGGAGTTCGATTCAGGATCGCATCCGCAACCACCCCAGAGGTCTCTCCCCGGAAGGGCAGCACCCCTGTCACCATCTCGTAGAGCACCACTCCAAATGAAAATAAATCCGTGCGTGCATCCAGCTCTTCGCCCCGTACCTGCTCGGGAGACATATACATGAAGGTGCCAACCGCTTTTCCATATCGGGTGAGATACTCCATCTCACTGGCGGTAGTCATCGCCAAAAGATTCACCGCACCGCTGCCGGGTACCAGTTTAGCGAGACCAAAATCCAGAACTTTAGCGTGTCCTCGCTTGGTCACGAAAATGTTCACCGGTTTGATGTCCCGGTGGATGATGCCCTCGGCGTGTGATGCACCGAGCGCGTCGGCAATCTCAATTGCCAGTTCCAACGTTTCGTCGAGCGACAGGAGCTTGCCAGAGATGTGATGCTTGAGCGTCCGCCCGTCGAGGAACTCCATCACGAGGAAGACACGCCTATCTTGCTGGCCAATTTCGTGGATGGTGCAGATGTTGGGGTGGTTCAGGGCAGAGGCTGACCGCGCCTCGCGGCGAAAACGCACCACTGCTCGCAAGTTTTGGGCTAGATCTTCTGGCAGAAATTTCAAGGCGACGAGACGGCCAAGCTCGGTGTCGTCAGCCTTATATACCACACCCATGCCGCCGCTTCCCAACTTCTCAATGATGCGATAGTGGGAGATGGTTTGCCCGATGAGCCTGTCGGAGTCCGCCATGATGCCGTTATCTTAGGTTGCGTCTCCTGAGCAAGTCAACGAACGCCCTGGATTGAACGCCCTGGATTGATAAGTAGAATGTGGCGTCTAGCACGGTATAGTGTGCAGTAATCGCGCTCACCGGAAACAGCCCCATGGCATGTTTTCCGTTCGCGTGCAATCCATTCTTCGCTGTGTTAGAAGCACATACGGGATGCAGGAGTCCGCCTCTACAACTTCCATGAGTCAGATCACACGCCTTCGCATTTCACGGCGTTTGTTGCCATTTCTCTTCACTCTTTTCGTCATCGCATTTCTCGACCGCGTCAACGTCAGTTACGCCGCTCTCGAAATGACGCACGACTTATCCTTCAGCAACCGCGTCTTCGGTTTCGGCTCGGGAATATTCTTCGTCGGCTATTTGCTTTTCGAAATTCCCGGCTGCCTCATCGTCGAGCGCTGGAGCGCGCGCAAGTGGTTCGCGCGCATCATGGTTACCTGGGGCTTAATCACGGTTCTGATGGCGTTCATTCGAACGCCCATGCATTTCTACATCGTTCGAATCCTGCTGGGCGTCGCCGAAGCCGGTTTCTTCCCCGGGATCCTCGTCTATCTAACTCACTGGTTCCGTTCCGAGGACCGCGCAAAAGCGTGTGCGATGTTCATGATCGCGATTCCCGTCGCCAACATCGTGGGTTCTCCGCTCGGAGGCTGGCTGCTCGGAGTCCACTGGTTCGGTTTGCAGGGCTGGCGCTGGCTGTTTATTGTTGAAGGAATTCCAGCGATCATTTTCGGCGTCATCACAGTTTTTTATCTCACCGACTGGCCACGCGAAGCTCGCTGGCTTGCGCCGGAAGAGCGCGAGTGGATCACCGCTGAACTCGAAAGGGAAGCCCTCGCGAAAAAAACGGCGCGTTCCTACAAAATCTGGGAAGCGCTGCTGCAGCCGACCGTCATTCAATTGACGCTCATCTATTTTTTCGCAGTCAGCAGCATCTACTCGCTGACGATCTGGCTTCCCACATTTCTCAAGCGCGCATCCGGCATGTCGAATCTGGCCGTAACCATGCTATCGATTATTCCCTATGTGGCCGTACTCCTCGCCATGCTCTTCAACGGCTGGCACTCCGACCGCACCAACGAACGCCACTGGCACACCGCCGTCCCGCTCATGCTCGGCGTCGTAGCGTTCGCTCTGACGATTCTTTCCGGCTCCCATTTTTGGTTTGCGTTTGCGTGTCTGACGGTCGCTTCCACTGCCAATGCTTTTCTTCCTTCCTTCTGGCCCATCCCCTCAGTGTTCCTCGGCGAATCGGCAGCAGCGGCATCCATCGGCCTAATCAATTCGATTGGCAATCTTGGAAGTTTCGTTACTCCGTCCGTGATCGGCTATTTCCTCGACCGCACCCACTCATTCACGCCAGGCTTTCTGTACGTCATCTTTAGCTTGCTCATCGCAATTGCTCTGGTTTTGACGCTACGGATGCGTCCTGCTGACCGGCCTGCGCAATCGTAGCGATTCTGCCGCTATGTGCGTTGTGGTGACGACGGCTATTCGTATCGCAGGACAATGATCGGATCGACACGCGTGGCGCGGCGAGCCGGAAGATAGCAGGCCACGAATGCGGCTCCAGCCAGAACCAGCGCAGCGGCACTGAACACAAGTGGATCGGTTGCCCGCACGCCGAAGAGCAAGCTGGCCAGTAAACGCGTGAACGCCAGCGAGACGACGACTCCGACGCCCACGCCGATCAGTGTCATACGCATTCCCTGCCCCACCACAAGCCGCAGAATATCGGCCGGCCGCGCGCCAAGCGCCACGCGAATCCCCATCTCCTGCTTGCGTGCGGTCACTGTGTAAGCCATCACTCCATAAATTCCTATCGCCGCCAGCAACAATGCGAATCCCGCGAAAAGTCCAACAAATTGCATGGTCAATTTTGGCTGGGCGATCGAAGCTCCGACGACTTCTTCCATGCTGGAGATTCCCGCGACGGGAAGATTCGGATCAACCTCCGCAATCTTTCCGCGCACCGCAGCAACAAGAGATTGAGAGTTGGCTTCCGACCTCACAAGTAGCGCCGTTTGCGGCCAAGGAACCTGCGCCATGGGCAAATACATCTCTTCCACATTGGCGGCGTCCAGAGCGTTGAACTTCACATCGGCGACAACACCGATGATCTCCCGCTGTACCATGTCGCGCGAATTAGCGAGATGTTTGCCGATGGGGTTCTGCCCGGCAAAAAAATGCTTGGCCGCAGTCTCGTTGATGACGACAACGGGCGACCCGCCTGCAATGTCCTGCTCATCGATGGTGCGGCCACTAAGCAACGGCGTTCGAACTGTCTCGAAATACCCGGCGCTGACCTGGCGCGCCGCACTCGTCGGATCTTTTCCAATTCCTTGGCAAACGAACCCTTCCGGACACACAAAAACATAACGCGCTGCACCACCAAGCGGCAGATAACTCGTAATGCCGGCCGCTTGCACGCCGGGCGTCGCTCTCACGCGCTCCAGAAGCTGCCGATAGAACTGCGCCTGAAGTTCCGCTTTGGAGTACCGGCTGGGTGGAAGCGTCAACGGAAAAGCCGTCAGGTTTTTCGGCGAGAATCCAGGATTGACCTGCATCAACCGCGCAAAACTCTGCATCAAGAGCCCCGCCCCAGTCATCAGCACAAGCGCGATCCCGATCTCCGCCACGACGAGCGCGCCGCGCAAGCGGCCGCGTCCCCCGCCTTCCGAGGAACCGCGGCCGCCCTCCTTGAGAGTTTCATGAAGATCTTTCTTCGATGTTTGCAGCGCGGGAACAAGGCCGAAAACAATTCCGGTGACGACGCAGAGAAGTAGAGAAAAAATCAGCACCACGCCATCGATTTTCGCTTCGCCCAGGCGTGGCACCGCACCCGGACTGATGGAACGAAGTGCCGGCATCAGCGCGCCCGCCAAACAAACCCCAAGCGCTCCGCCGCACACGGAAAGCAAAATGCTTTCGCTCAACAACTGGCGCACCAGCCGGCCGCCGGAAGCGCCGAGCGCCTTTCGCACGGCGATTTCCCTTTCGCGCGCGGTAGCGCGAGCAAGCAGAAGATTGGCGACATTCGCGCAAGCAATCAAAAGCACGAACCCCACAGCAGCCAGCAGCACGAGAAGCGAAGGCCGGAGACCACCCACGAGGCTGTCTTCCAGAGTCTGCGCAAAAATTCCGAACTTCGTGGCGTCCACATTGCTTCCAAACTGCTGCTTGTAACTCGCATTGATGGCGTCGAATTCCGCCCTCGCGCGCGCCAAAGTTTCCCCTTGGCGCAATCGCGCAATCACGTTGAAGTAGCTCGCACCGCTGCGAACCTGGGCGGGAGTCAGCAGAACCGTCTCTGAAGGGCGAGGAAGCCAAACGTCCGGCTCCGGAAACTGGAGCGGAAAATGGAAACTTGACGGAAGGACGGCGACGACGGTCGCATTTTTTCCGTCAAGCACCAACGACTTGCCAACCACCGCGGCATCGCCTGCGAAATGACTGTGCCAGAATCCGTCCGAGATGATCGCGACATCCGCGCCTCCGTCCTGCTCCTCTTCCGGCAGAAAAGTCCGGCCGCGCGCGGGAGAGATTCCCAGTACGCGAAAAAAATCGATCGAAGCGCGTGCTCCGTTTACGGCTTCCGGCTCACGCTCCGTCACCAAACTAAGTGTGAGCGGATAGAAACCAGCGATGCTCTCAAGAGTTTTGTTTTGTTCCTGGATTTGCGTGTATTTTGTGTACGACAGGAATGCGCCGCTGACTTTCGTCTTTAGATCCATTCCGGACAAGTTGATGATCCGTCCAGGATCTTTGTAAGGAAGCGGTTCCAACAGAACGGTGTTGACGACGCTAAAGATCGCGGTGTTCGCGCCAATTCCCAGCGCCAGCGTAAGAATCGCCACAGCCGTGAATCCGGGATTCTTCCTCAGCATCCGCAAAGCAAATTTCAAGTCCTGCCAAAGAGTTTGCATTATCGTCTTCCGTTTCTTGCCAATGAATTCCAGCATCATTAGACGTGCAGCGCGGTCCAACGGTAGGCCGCCAAATTGTCTCGTCTCGCCCCTTTTCCTGGCTAGTGCACCTCGTTCTTGTAGACCGTTCCAGCCTTCATCACGAATTTCACACGCTTGAGCTCTGTGATGTCTTTGAGCGGGTCGCCGCTGACCGCAACGATGTCCGCCCACTTCCCCGCTTCGAGAGTCCCGACTTTGTCGCTCCACCCAAGAAGTTCCGCAGGAACCACCGTGCCCGCGCGAATGGCCTGCATAGGCGTCATGCCATAGTTAGCGTAGTACACGAACTCTTCCGCTTCATTCAATTGTTTCCAATCGAAGCCGCCGGCGTCTGTTCCGAGAGCGATCTTCACATTTTTCTTCAGCGCTTTTTGAAATGCAGTTTTTTCCAAATCAACCATTTTCACCCAGTTACCGCCGCGTCCCGGCGCGACGTACGCACCGACGGTAATCGTCGGCACCCAATACACTCCTTTTCGGGCGGCTTCATCGAGAAGCGCGTCAGTAAATCCGTCGCCATGCTCAATGGTATCCACGCCAGCACGCAACGCGGCCGCAATTCCGTCAGACCCAATGCAATGCGCTGCGACTTTCTTCCCGAGCCGGTGCGTTTCGTCCACGATAGCTTTTGCTTCCTCATCCGTGAAGTTCACCATGCTGTAGAGTACGCCGTCATCTCCAAAGTGATAGCGCCGGTCCGAGTAATACTTGATCCAATCCGCGCCGTACATCACTTGCTCGCGCACGGCTTTGCGCGCGCCCTCGACGCCGTCCACTGTCTGCACTCCCGTTGGTACTTTCAACTCCCACGAATAACCCAGGAGCGGATACATTCCCGTCGGAGCCATCGCACGCGTGGCAACTTGCATGCGCGGCCCGGGGACTTCGCCCCTAGCGATCGCGGTTTTCACATCCACGTCGGCGTACATCGCGCCTTCGGTTTCCACATCGCGAATAGAAGTGAAACCGTTTTCGAGCGCAATGCGTGCATTCCGCGCGGCAAGAATCGCGCGATAGGGAGTGGATTGTTTCAGGATTTGCTCGTCGTAATCTGCCGCCGTGATGTCGCCATTGAGCAGAACGTGCGTGTGAACATCGGCGAATCCCGGCAGCACGGTCGCTTTCGAGAGATCGATAACTTCCACGCCAGCAGGAGGCGTTCCTCCCGGCGTGACGGAAACAATTTTTTCGCCTTCAACGAGGATCAGGGCGTTGAGCACAGGCGCGTCGCTCTTCCCGTCGATCAGCCGGCCCGCGCGGATAGCGATCTTCTTTACGGGAGCTTTGTCTTTTTCCTGCGCGGGACTCGCAGAACAAATCGAGAGCGTAAGTGCTACGGCAATTCCCAGCAGAAAACTCAGTCTGTTTTGCCGGATCATAAAAATCTCCTCAGCGGGCGCGTCTCCGTATGCTCGCGGGCGCAAAGAGTAGCACAGAAGCGTTGCAGCAAAGGTGTGATGAAAAAAGCTTTCGGTTGGAAAATTGGCAAATTAAAACCAGAAAGCCACGCCGTGTTTCGCAGGTGTGTGTGTATTCGTCGGAACTCAATCTCCGAATCGCTCCGCAGCACGAGCTTTCGCTTTGGCCGCCTCTACGTCTCGATCCCTTGGCGGCGCGCTGGTCTCGAGTGAGTGGAGAAGACGCGTCGAGACCGCCGCTATTTCATCCACCGCCGCCTGGAAGCGAGCTTCGTTGGCCTTCGACGGCTTGTGGATTCCACTGATTTTTCGTACGAATTGCAGCGAAGATGCCCGAATCTCGTCCGAGGTAACGGGCGGCTCGAAGTTGAAAAGAGTCTTGATGTTTCTGCACATCGATTGGGACCTTACGTTGTGAAATGCATCCATCACAAACGTTCATGAAAATACCGGGCCGCATTCCGGCGGCGGTCAGCTGAAAAAAGTTGGCGAATCCGAGAGTCTCAAGTTCACTCGGCTCGCAGGGCCTGGATGACGTCGACACGCGCGGCTCGCGCGGCTGGAAGCGCCGAAGCCGCTATGGCAGCGACGAGAAGGATGATCGCCGAGATGACCACAGGCAGCGGGCTGGGCATTTTCATGTCGAGCAGATAGCTGCCCGCCAGGCGCGCGAGGACGTACCCGCCAACCGCGCCCGCAAGGATTCCCGCGGAAGCCATGATCGCCCCCTCGCGGATGACTCCTGCCAGCAGACTGCTCGGCTGTGAGCCAATGGCTAGACGGATACCGAATTCGCGCGTCCGTGCACTCACGGAGAACGCCAAAACTCCCGCCACTCCGACAATCGCAATCGCCAGTGCGACGAGCGCAAATCCTCCGAAGACGACGGAGTTGAGCCGGTCAGGCGTCAGCACCTCGGCCCGAATGTCTGCAAGGGTCGCTGCTTTCTCGATAGGCTGGTCGGCAGACATATCCCGAATCAGCTTCGTGATTGGCGTCACTAGCGCGTAGGGATTGGAGTGTGTATGGACAAATAGGCGGCCCGCGAAAAGGCCCTGCTGTTCCATGGCGTTGTAGACCGTGAGCGTTGGCTGCGGGATTACATGTGTACTGTCCAAATCGGCGACCACTCCCACAATACGGTGCGGTGTTGAATCCATGCCGATAAACGCGATTACGGGATCCGTCCACCAGATATGGCGGTTGAGAGGATCGCGGCCAGGGAACATCTTCTGCGCAAGGCTCTGACTGATGACGACTACGGGCTCCTTGTCCTTGCGATCCAGGTCATTGAAATCGCGTCCTGCGAGAAGAGGCACGCCAACCGTCGAGAAAAATCCAGGCGTTACGCTGCGAATCTGGGTGCGAGGATCTTCTTCACCGGGGCCCTTGGTGTGGCCATCAGCGGAGAACTGCAGTGCGAAGTCGAAAGTCGTGTCCCGCCAGGGAACGGAATCGCCGACCGCGACGCCGTCCACACCGGGCAACTGGCTGACGCGGCGAACCGTTTCCTCATAGAAGCGGTAGATCTGATCGGGAGTCTTCCCGTAAGAGTCCACGGGAAGGTTAACTGCCAGCACTCGCGGTGTGTCGAGAATCGTGCGAGCGTTCTGCATGTCGAGCAGAGTTTTCAGCAGCATGCTGGCGCCCGCGAGAAGCAGAAACGAAGCGGCAATTTGCGTCATAGCGAAAAGTCGTAGCCGGCGATTGGTGCCGCCGGTGATGCGCACGCTGCCCGTCGCAAGGCCGAATCCCTGAGAAGAATTGGCCGAAGGCAGACGCGGAATAAAAGCGAGAAGGACGGCGGCGACCATCGCCAGCCCGGTGCCAACCCACAGCATGCTGGAATCTACAGGCAGATCCAAGGCACGGATCGAGAAGCGCGACGCGTAGCGCGCGAGAATAGCAACCATCGGGCGCGCGATAAGAACTCCGAGCAGCGCACCTGCACCGCAGAGCAGAAGACTCTCCGCCAGAAGTGTGCGGCGAAGCGTTGCCCGGCTGGCGCCCAAAGCGGCGCGGATGGCGAGCTCGCCTTCGCGGCGAACCGAACGCGCTAGGATAAGATTCGCCACGTTGGAAACGGCAATGATAAAAACTAGTCCAGAAGCTGCCAGCAAAACGAGAAGAACCGTGCGCGCGCCGGAGGTGATCTGCTCACGCAGTCGCGTTGAGCTGATCTGGAAATCAGCTTGCTTTGAGTAGGCTTCCGGATGCTGCGCCACCATCGAGGCATAGGAGGTACGGAGTTCAGCGCGCGCTTGCTCCAGAGTTGTGCCAGGTGCAAGCCGTCCGAATAGTTCGGTCATGCGATGAACGCGGCCTTCCACCATGGTCGCGGAGAGATGGTGCGGGCTGGTCACAACATTGGCGATGATCTCGGTATCGGATGGATAGGGGATGGAAGGTTCGAGCACTCCGATGATCGTGCCGCTTCGCGTCCCCATGGGACCGCTGCCGAGGCGCACGGTTTTGCCGAGGACGCTCGGATCGCTATGAAAGGCGGAGGACCAGAACCGATAGGTCAGCACGACGACGCCGTCAGCTTTAGGACCATCGTCCTGCGGGCCGATGAGTCGGCCGAGAACGGGATGCAGCCCCATCACTTCAAAATACTTGCCGTCGACAACGCCCGCTTGCACCTCGCGCGGATCGCCCAGGCCGACCATGGTAAAGCTGATCGTCGAGAAATCGCCGAACTCACTAATGGCGCGGGAGCCGGACTCTATATCCTTGAGTTCCGGGACAGAGAAGTTGGAGTTCTCGTTGCCGATCCCGGGCGCGCTTTGCCGGATGTAGATCAGCCTGTCTTCGTCGCGATTGACCAGCGGACGAAGCAGCACTCCGCGCACCAGCGTGAAGATGGCAGCGTTGGCGCCGATACCCAGCGCCAGCGTCAGGATTACCGTAATGGCGAGCCCCTTGGCGCGATAGAGCGAGCGTAGCGCAACTTTCAGGTCTTGTAGGAACGGCGCGAGTGTGAAATTCATCTTCCCATCTCCTTTAATTCAGCGCGCAATCAGAACGCGCAAAATCCTTTTCATCCATTGCGGCTAGCTGCGCAACGGGATAAGTGCACGAACTCGGGAATCGCGAAGAAAGAGTCCGCACCAAACGAAGACGCCGAGAGTTACCGTGAGAATGTAGGATGGATCCCCGATGCGAACGTTGCTAGCTGTAGCCCCGCCGAGATAGCCGGTCATCAATATGGCGCCAAGAACAGCCGTGCGTGGAATCAGATACACAATACAAGAGAGAAATTCGAGAACGCCCAGGAGAAAAAGCAGGCTCTCCGGGTAGCCGAAGCGCCCTATCCCCTGGACCAACTGTGGCGGCCTTAGGAATTTGAGGACAGCGCTGAAAACCATAAGTAACACAGGTATCGCGCTGATAACGCGGCCAGCCCAGATCATCTTCTTTGAAATCGGTCCAGTTGCTTCCACTAATTCCCTCCGCGATACGCCGACTTGCCTTCCCTCGTAGGGCCACGATACATCGTGCCCCTGCTCGGCAAACGCTCAAAAACTCATATCCGGTCTTCTCTTCCCTATTGTCTGTCCTTGTTCATTCTGCGTTCAGGGCGCGCAATCATGCGTGCCCCCTTGAAACACTGCGAGCATTTGCGCAGGCGCTGGCACATGGGCGAGTGTCCCGCAGAAAGTGGTATTGCACAATGACCACTCAAAGCGAGACTTCTATAGCCAGTATGACCAGCGACTGACGCACAAAACGCTACGCCGTCGCCTCGGCAGCCTGCTCGCAGTTGAGCATCCAGGGAATTCCAAACTGATCCACAAGCATGCCAAAGCGAGCCGACCAGAAAGTCTTCTGAATGGGCATCTCCACAGTGCCGCCCTGCTCCAACTCATGAAAGATACGTTCTGTTTCGGCGGGATCTTTCATAGAGAGCGAGACGGAAAAACCGTGAGGCGCCCCTTGATAACGGCCAGGAGGGGCGTCGGAACCCATCAAGATCATGCCGTCGATGTTCATGCGCGCGTGCATCACTTTGCTTCCCCATTCTGCCGGTACAGTATGTGCCATGGGGGAATCTCCAAACGTAAAGATTGATTCGATCTTGCCGCCGAGGCACTTTTCGTAAAACTTGAATGCCTCCTTGCACTGGCCGTTGAACATGAGATATGGATTTATTTGCATTTTGTCCTCCTCATCCTGATTACGACGTTTCGTTGCAACTTCTGTTTCCACACTTGTTTCGAATTTCGTCCGAATTAATTGCTGACAGTCTTTCCTTGCTCCCTCAATCCTTTTTCACCGCCCGCTCTTCTCCTCGGCCCGCTCCTTCACTCGGATCAACTGATGCTTCCAATACCTCTCAAACGTGCCCGCCCATTCATGCAGAGGACGGATGGCCTCGGCATTTGTCCGGTAAAACATTTGCCGACCCTCGCGCCGCGCATGCACCAACCCAACATCCTTTAAGACGCGCAGATGCTTCGAAACGGAAGGCTGCTCCATCTCCAAAGCATCGACAATCTCTCCCACCGGCCGCTCCTGCAAAGCCAGATAGTTGAGTATCTCTCTCCGCCGCGGCTCAGCGACAGCGTTGAAAGCATCGGAAGTGGTTGCGGCTCGTGCCATAACCGCCACAATACATTCCGATACAGGAATATGTCAAGCCTTTATTTCTCCCCCGAAAAGGCAGTCTGCCAATCTTACTTGCAAAGTGCAAGTGATGATTGCTACGCTCAATTCATGCAAAAAAAGAAAGCGCCGCCCAAGCGCCGTTCCGGATGCCCGTTGAACGCCTCGGTGGAAATGCTGGGCGACCGGTGGTCGCTCTTGATCCTGCGAGACATGATGCTCCGCGGATATGAAACCTTTAACGAATTTCTGCACTCCGACGAAAAAATCGCCACAAATATTCTGACCGACCGTCTCCGCCGGCTGGAATCCTACAGAATTGTCGAGGCACATCGAGATCCCGCCGATGGCCGAAAAGTGATTTACACCCTGACGCCCAAAGGGATTGACCTGGCGCCAGTGCTGACAGAAATGGTCTTGTGGGCCGCGCGCCATGAAGACACCGGCAACCAGGCACTGGTCAGGCAAATGCAAACCGGCAGAGAACAACTCCTTGATGCCGTGCGGCAACGTTGGGAAGAAAAAAGAAGGCTGTCGGAGAAACATAGTTCGCCTGCCAAATAGCTAAACGCTAGCGACGTGGCCTGCAAGATATTCACCGAGTCGCTGAAGAGTCTGTTTGCCGCCCTCGATCGCTCCAAATTCCTTAACCACATGCTCGCGTGCCTGCGCCGAATCGAAGACCATCCGGATCGTGACCCTTGTCTGGTCGCCTTCGGCTTCAAAGGTCCACGTAGATTTGAAATTCACTCCCGGCCCGCCCTCTTTGCCTCCGCTGTGCGTCAAAACAATACGCTCGGATTTTACGACTTCCGAAAAAACGCTCTTACCTGGATAGTTGGCACCATCCGGACCGTGCATGGTGTGTCGCCACGCGCCGCCGGGCCGCACATCCATTTCGTGAATCGTCGTGGTGAAACCTCGCGGCCCCCACCACTGCACAACCTGTTTTGGATCGGTCCACGCGTCCCAAACAACTTCGCGAGGCGCATCGAAGACCCGCGAGATGACGATTTCGCGTTCGGCCAAAAGCGTTTTGAAAGAATTCTCAACTTCATCGGCGAGCCGGTAAAGGCTCTCGCTCCAACCCTGCTCCATCCCCGCCAGAGCGGCGGCGACCTGGGGAGTTAGCGCGAAATCCTTCGTGACGAGACGAGCATGCAGTGTCAGTTTCGTGATGCCGTTGAAGTCCTCAAAGGTGATGATGTTGAGGATTTCGAGCAGCGGTTTGCCGCGCTCGTCCTCGAGAGCAGTGCTAGTGAAGACGAGGCGCTCGGGCTCGACGATTTCGTGAAACACGCCCTTCATCGGATAAATCGTGCCGTTGGGCCCGCGCATGTCGATTCGAATGAGGCCGCCTGGTCGCACATCTAGTTCGCAGACGGGGTTGGTGAATCCGCGAGGACCCCACCATCGCGCCATCTGATTGACATCCGTCCAAGCTTTGAAAACGAGGCTACGCGGAGCCCCCAGAATCCGCGTCAGGACCAGTTCCTGCCTGGCCTCGCCTACGGCGGAGCTACTTTTTGTTTCGGCCACGTTTCTTCTCCTTGGCTTGCAACTCGGTCAGGTAGTCGTGCAAGCGGTCGAGCCGTTGCTCCCAGGCCATGCGGTATTCCTCAACCCAATCGGCGACCTGTTTGAGAGGAGCTGCCTGGATGCGGCAAGGTCGCCACTGTCCAGCTCGCGCCCGCGAGATAAGTCCGGCATTCTCAAGCACTTTGATGTGCTTGGAGACGGCAGCAAAGCCAATCTCAAAAGGCTCGGCAAGTTCGGTGACGGTCGCTTCGCCGGACATCAAATGAGCAAGAATGGCCCGGCGAGTGGGATCGGCAAGGGCGGCTAGCGTTGATGTGAGCTGATCAGATGGCATGTGTATTCAACCAACTGGTTGAATATAACGATCCGGAAATTCTGTCAAGCATTTTTTGGAAAATCTGCCAAACGATGATTGAGATCACGCGGAAATGAACTAATCCACTGAAAACAAATTAGTTAAAAAACAGTGTGTAAAAAGCTGAAGGAAAAGAAGAAGGCCAGCCGCTCTCTCAGGACGGCTGGCCATTTGCTGCTTACAGTCCACAGAAGCTGTGATCATCCTGAAGGAGGCAAGATGGTCAGTTCTGCGTGTGCTCTGGCAAAAGCCAGAAACTTGCTGGCGGCTTAGCGAGCCGCGGCGGAACCCGGGCGGCGCAATGGGCGGCGCGCCAGGTCTTCGACGGCGTTAACACCGCGCCGCGCCATATCGACTACAGGATTCTGGCTGTCCGCTACGCGCTGAACGCCGGCTTCCCAAGCCTTCTGAAGCATGTAAAGGCTCATAACCACGAAAGCGATAGCCGCGAATCCCAGCGCAAAAAGCGCAAAGGCGGCAAGGAGTTCGCGCACAAAGTAGAGCTGCAGCGCGATTACGCCCCCCAAGAACCACCACATCCATTTGCGGTTGCTGTCCTTGGTCTTCATCGATCCTCTGTTATTGATCCCCGCTTGTCCGAACATTTGCTGCCCCCTAGATTCTTGCTGCTCTCGTCTTGACCTGGTCTTTAGATGCGTGATCCCTGTCTTTTGGTCCAGCCTCTTGCACCTGACCTATTTGACAGCAAGTCAGGTCTGAAGGCGATAGTACAGAAGGCACAATTTGGGGTGCAAACCATTGGTTCAGTACTCTTATGACCCACTCTGAAACAGGTTAAGTCTTCTAGAATCAGTGCATTATATGTGACTAATCTTTCGCCCGTCTTTTCGCCTGCTTTTCCCTGTACTCGCTTTTGGGGACCTGTCCCTCCGTACAGGAGTACAGGTGCGGATTTTCTCCGCTAAGTTGTGAAGGATGAGGCCAATCCATATCAAAGCCGGGAGCGCGGAAGGTGCGCCCAGACCGGCTGGCGCGTCTTTTTTAAAATATACCTTGACACGTATATGCCTCGTGGAGTATATCCAGAGCATGGAATCTGTATTCGAAATCATTGCGGAGCCGAACCGCCGCGCGATACTTAGCCTCCTGGTTTCGTCGCAACAGTCGGTTGGAGAGATCGAGCGTCAGCTTGGTATGACGCAGCCGACCGTGTCAAAGCACCTGCGAGTGCTGCGCGAGGCCGGTTTCGTGGAGTCTACCGTGGACGCACAACGCCGTCTCTACCAGCTCAAACCTGAACCATTTCAGGAGGTGGATGCCTGGCTGGCTCAGTTCCGCCGGTTCTGGTCCGCTCACGTAGATGCTCTCGAACGCCACCTCGACCGCATGGATCCTTCGACACCAACGATGGCAACACCAACGAAAAGCAAGGCAAGGAAAAAACGAAGCGGCCCAAACCGCGGACATAACAGTCGGAGTAGGGATCATGATTGCTCATAACCCCCTCCACGGATCCGGACGAGCGGGTTTCCCGCATCCGGCTCTTGCCTTAGGTAACGACGCCCATGCGGCGCAGGGGATAGGGATGACAGACGGAAGGCAGTGGCAGCCAGCGAGCGATGAGGCGCCGCATGCGGACCCAAAGGACGCGGCCGTTCTGACTGCGCCGCGTCAGCGCGCGATGCCAGAGCCGCCCCACTTGGAACCGAAATATGTGCAGCGCAGGTTGGTTCAAGGGCACACCGTAATACCGGATGTGTCCACGCACCACCGCTTGCAGCCATTTGCCCAGTTCGGGAATGGGTGTATGCATGCGTCGCTGAAGCTCGGCTTTCACCGCGTTCAGCTTTGCCTGCAGCCGTTTACGTATCGTCTGCCGCAGCACCGTGAACCGTCCATTACTCTTCTTCTTCACGCAGATATGCGTAAAGCCCAAGAAGTTGAACGTCTCCGGTTTTCCTTCTCCACGCCACTGCCGTTGATCGATGGCCTACGGACCGAACTCCAGCAGGCGCGTTTTCTCGGGATGCAGTTCCAGGTTGAACTTCTTTATTCGTTCCGTAAGTTCCGCCCGAAACTGATCGGCATCCGCTTTGCTCTGCAAGCCCACCACGATGTCGTCCGCGAATCGCACCACGATCACATCGCCGTGCGCGCGCTTCTGACGCCATGCTTGGACCCACAGGTCGAATACGTAATGAAGATAGACGTTCGCCAAAAGCGGCGAAGCACTTCCGCCCTGGGGCGTCCCTTCTTCCACTCGTATTCGTTTCCCATCCTCCAGCACGCCGGCCTTCAACCATTTCTGGATGAGCCGCACAACGCGCCGATCTGCAATCCGATGCTCGACGAACTTCACAAGCCATTCGTGGGAAATGCCATCGAAAAAGCCTTTGATGTCCAAGTCCAGCACCCAGTTCACTTTTCTCGTCAGCAGTCCGGTGTAGAGCGCGTCCAGCGCTTGATGTTGGCTGCGTTCTGGTCGGAACCCGTACGAGAAGCCGAGGAAATCCGTTTCGTAGATGGCGTTCAGCACCTCGACCGCCGCACGCTGGACGATCTTGTCTTCCAGCGCCGGCACTCCAAGCGGTCTTTGCCGCCCGTCGGTCTTGGCGATATACACCCTACGCACCGGCTTCGCTCGGTACGCTCCTCGCTTCAGCCTATCGGAAAGATCCTGGAGATTCCTCTCCAGTTCTTCTCCGTAATGCCGCCACGTCTCCCCGTCCACACCGGGCGCGGCTTCCTTCTTCAATCCGAAGTAGGCCATGCGCAGTGTTTCCAGGTTGTAGATGTGGTGCAGAAGTGCTGTGAACCGCAACTTCTTATCCTTTCCTGCTGCTTGACGTACCCGCTCCAGCGCACTCGGCGCGTCCGTCCGGCTCGGTGTCCGGGACGCGTTTTGCTGTGGCAGGTTCCCTTTGGCCAAACCCCTTCCCTCCGTCCCCTCCGCAACCGGTTGCCCGGCGTTGTTCGGGGACTTCCCAGGTACAGTGGGTCTGTCCGACTTCCCAGGTCCGTTCGTCATCGGCGTACGTCCTTAGACTTCCCGATGCGTCCCAAGGCTACTGCAGCCCTGGGTAGACCTGGGATCTCCCGGTTCCCGAACGAGGTGTCTGCGTACGTGCTCGGGGTCTCTGACCGCGCGGGACTCAAGCACACCTCGCGATATCGGTGCACCCGATGGAGCCTTCCGCATCTCCTTACAGCGTCGGCGTCCCGGAGTGAGGTTCTTTCGCGGCTGAATACCCGGCCCGTACGTTCCCCTGTCAACGCTTCGACGCCGCCCTTGCGAGCAGCTCCGCATGACTCGGGGCCGATGTGGGTCGCTAGTTCACATTCGTATGACTTTTGCATTCACTACACCTCGCCGGTTTGACCGGCGCACAAGGAGAAACAAAATGAAAATCAAAGTGACCACCGTATATGTAGACGACCAGGACAAAGCCTTACGCTTCTATACGGAGACAATGGGCTTCACCAAGAAAAACGACTTCAGCCAGGGCTCCTATCGCTGGCTGACGGTGGCTCCGGCCGAGGATCCGAACGGCGTTGAGCTGCAACTGGCGCTGAACAACAACCCCGCCGCCAAAACCTATCAGCAGGCGATCTTTCAGCAGAACCAGCCCGCGATCATGTTTTTCACCGACGACATCAAGGGCGACCACGAGAAAATCAAGGCTCGCGGCGCCGAGTTCACGATGCCGCCCACCGACGTGACCGGCTCAACCATCGCGATGCTGAAGGACACTTGCGGCAATCTTGTTCAGCTTACGCAACTGGCAAAGTGGTAGGGCGCCCGGTCACCATCATTGGTCGTCGCGGATTGAGCGGCGCAGTACGACAAGGAGAAGAATGATGACCAATCTCGAGCAGTACACACCGGGTCCGGCCAGCGGGGCACAGATTCAAAAGGACGGAGAGAAGTGGACGCTCATTCTCGTCCGAGAACTGCGCCACTCACCGGAAAAAGTCTGGCAGGCGCTTACTGACCCCGCGCATCTGCACGAGTGGGCTCCCTTCGATGCCGATGGAAACCTCGGTACGGTTGGGACCACGGTGAAGCTCACCACGGTGGGAGCACCCGCGCCCCGTGTTACCGAAACAACCGTGACGCGAGCCGACGCTCCCGAGGTGCTTGAGTACAAGTGGGGTGGCTTCGATATGCGGTGGCAACTCGAAGCCTTGGCTGCCGGCACGCGGCTGACGCTGTGGACCAACATCGGTCACCGCTTCATCGCCATGGGTGCTGCCGGGTGGCACATTTGCTTCGATGTGCTGGATCGCCTTCTCAGCGGAACTCCGATTGGACGCATGGTTGGCCCCGATGCCATAAACTTCGGCGGCTGGCAGCGGCTGAACGCGGAGTACGCCAAGCAGTTCGGTATTGAGTCGCCCAACTGGCCGCCTCAGGCGGCTCAAAAGTAGTGAATAAAGGAGGACAAATCATGAGAGAAGCCACCAAACGTTCGATCGTTCGCTGGATTCACATCGTCTTGGCCATTCCTATAGTCGGCTATATTTATAGCCCGTTTGACCAAATCCCGAACTACGCCGCCGTCACCAGGTATGTCTACGTTCCTGTCCTTGTCCTTTCGGGATTGTGGATGTGGAAAGGCCATGTCGTTCGACGGCTTCTTACTAGTAGGCAGGTGACTGGCACAGCCTCGCACTCGAACCTATCATCTTCGGCCGGCGGATGACACGGCAGCATAGCAGGTCAAGCCGAGGAAAGGGTTGATGATCTTACGATGCAGTTATTTGTCAACGGGGCGCCCGAAGCACAGCACGTATCCGCTGTTGTCGGTGATCTCGAAGGCTCGGAGTCCATCGCCCGTATTGGCCAGTTCTCGATGCATGGGCACCTCCCGGCCTACGAACTCTGTGTACAGCGAGTCGGGATCATCCGTGCCGATGTAGGCGTCCCAGCGAGCCCATTCGTGGCGCGAAGAATTCGGCTGTGGATGGATCTCGGGTGTGATGGCCTTGAAGAAAAGCATGGCTCGGTCGCGTACCAGGATGGCCCAGAAGTCGTCTCCGTCTCCGTCACCACCACCCTTATGAAGAACGTCGAACCCCAGCTTGGATTGATAGAACGCAACCGTCGCGCGCAAGTCGTCGACGATAAAAGAGGGAGCAGAACTCTTCAACATAGCGAAGCCGCCGAGGACCCAAAGATAGCCTAGGTTGAGCGCCTCGTGCAAGAATTGGAGTATAAAGATCCAATGAATCCTACGGAACGTATCGACCAACTGATCGAATCACTTCACGACTGGCGAGGCAAAACGCTCGCCACCGTCCGCAAGAGCATCCTTGAAGCCGACCGCGAAATCATCGAAGAATGGAAGTGGATGGGAAGCCCAGTCTGGTCTCGCGACGGAATGATCGCGGTCGGTAACGCCCACAAAGATAAAGTGAAGCTTACCTTTTCCAACGGGGCGAACCTCCCGGATCCCGACAAGCTCTTCAACGCCGGCCTCGGAGGCAACAAATGGCGAGCGATCGATCTTTTCGACGGCGACAAGATCAACGCGCGTGCTCTAAAAAATCTCGTCCGTGCCGCCATTGATTACAATCAGCTCAAATTGAAGAGCAAAGCGCCTGCGCGTACCCAAACGAAAGCACATAAAAGCAAAAAGTCTTGAAACTACGCCTTTTTCTCATGATCACGAGATCATTCGCTCTTGCTCGTCTCCGACGGCATCGGGAAGCGTTCTTGAATCCACGCTTGCCAGAGCGGTGTCTCGCGGGCGACGGTCCCGGCCGCCTGATCGCCGTAGAGGTAGAAGTTTAGCGTGACCATACTCTGGCCGCCGAAGTTGACGGCGCCAAGGGCGGCGGCGCCCGGCCCGGGCTTGTCGAGCCGCAGCAGGGCGTTGCACGGACTCTGGGTGACGTGCTCGACCACGCCGCTGAGCGCCGGGACGCCCGCCGGGGCGGTCCAACGCTGCCCGGCGCTTACGCCTCGCAGCCCCAATGCGGCGGTCAGCGTTTCCCATGCCTCCGCTTCGGTTCCCGCGGCGGGGGCCATCCACTGCATCATCGCGGATCGTTGGCCGCGGAAGTGCGTGAGATAGATCTTCAGAATGCGGAAGAAGGCGGGCCAGCCGAATTCGGTGCCTTCCAGCTGGTTGTCCCAGTCGTCCGTGCTGGCGAAGAGGCTGTGCACCACGCGGACGATGCAGGTGCCTCCCGCGCGCGCTTCGACGCTCCACTCGTCGGCGATGGGCGGCGAGCCACCCCAGCCTTCGCCCTGGGCGGCAAACTTCCGCGGCGGATCCCAAGCCGTCACGACGGAACGGGACTCCATGCCCGGACCAAAGTCCAATTTCACCGCGACGGGCTTCCCGTCGCGCTCCTCGAACTCCGTCGGCACGAACCAGGACGAAATACCCGGCCCGGTGGCGATGGCCCGCCAGACTTCTTCTGGCGTGCCGGGAACCTCGACTTCGACCTGGACATAACGGCGTCCGGAGGGTTCTTTCTTCACGCTCATGATGGCTCCTTGTCCTTAGGGGGATCGGATTTTTGCGGGAGAGGATGCGCCACGACCACCAGGCGATGCGCGCGCCCGCCGGGGGCGGATGCATCGTGGTACTTCGAAACCAGTTTCGTGATGGCTTCGGTGAGCTCGTTGCTGAAAGCCGCCCGGTCCTTCGCCGACCGGAAGCGAACCTCGGTATCCACCGCCAGGGTCGCCAGGCGCTTGCCCGCCTCTTTCGCACGACGAACAAGATCGCCCACTTCGCGGACGACCCGTGCGCCCAGGGCGATGAGATAGCTTGCGGACAGCCTATCGATTTCCCGATTCGGATCCGCGGCGACCGGACCCATGGTGCCCGGCGAAACGACGTAGGAAGCGGCCGTCGCCACGAGCAGCCGTTCCGTCAGCCCGCCCCACTTGCGTTCCTCGGCCAGACGCACCAGCCCGTGCGCCTCCAGCGCGTGCAGGTGGTAGTTGACTTTCTGCCGAGCCAGGCCAACCCGCGTGGCCAAGGTCGCCGCGGAGGCGGGCACGACCAGCTCGGAGAGGAGTCGACTCCGCATGGGCCCCAAAGCTGCCGTCGCCGCTGCCGGATCATCGATGATTTGGATGTCGAGCACGAGGAGATGCTAGCCTTGACAACTTTTGTTGTCAAGGATTTTTCAAGGTTTTTTTACGAATTTGCAGAGCTCTTTTGGCCGCAGGGTGGCCACACCCGGAGAGAAGCGCAACACTCGTACGCGCGCGGTGTGCTTCCGGCGGTGCTTTGCGGCCTCCTCGAATCCAGCCATCATCTCTTTAAAGAGGCGGGTGGAGCAGAGAATTCCGGGCGGGTGGCCGCCCGCGCTCCAGGTGGGCGGGTGACGCAGAGACTGACGGGGTGCGGCACCTGGTGCCGCACCCTCCGGTTTTGAGGGTGCAGGTTTTGGGAAACCGGGGGACAGGAATGCGAAAAAAAATCGATCCTAGGAATTCTTCGGGTGATCCAAGTGTATCCCGACGTCGCAAACGTCGCCCATACGGGTTCTAAACGATAAATTCTTGGCCGCCGATTCCGTTGGAATCGCGAATCTGCATTTTTTCACACGTTCCTGTCCCCGGCTTCTAAAAAGACTCCCCAACCATTTCTTCGCTCTTCTTCCACAGCGCCTCGCCGTTCGCTGCGTCCAGCGCATAGGCTCGAACTCCTTCGCTGACTGCGGTAATGGTGACGTCGTCTGGGACGATGTTGCCGACATGGCAGTTTTCGCAGTATCGGCCGCCGACCTCATCTGCTGGAGCAACGACGCCAGCCCACACCGAAGTCGCGGCGCCCTGCGGAATCGTTTTCCACTGGAAGGGTGCTTTTCCCTGTGCGGCAAGCTGCTCATTGATTTGTGCGACCAGCTTTTCAAGGCGAGCTGGGTCCGTGTAGCGGCCTAGTTCGGTTTTTATGCCTCCCGGATGTACGGCCGCAGCGCGAACGCCACGCGCGCGATGCCGGCTATCGAAGGCAACGGCGAAAAGAATGTTCGCCGTCTTCGAGCGGCCATAGGCAACGAAAGGCTCATAAGGCGTGCGCTCAAAATTCGGATCTTGCAGATCGACGTTGGAATAACGATGGCCTGCAGAAGAAAGATTGATCAGCCTGCCGCCCGCGCGGATGAGAGGCGCGATTCGGTTGACAAGGACGAAGTGACCGAGATGATTGGTGCCGAACTGCATCTCGAAACCTCCAGTGTTTGGCTAAATGGTGTGGCCATTACTCCGGCATTGGCGATGACTACCTCGAACGGTTCGCCCTTCTCGATCAGCTTGTCGGCGCAAGCTCGCACGCTCTTGAGGCTACCAAGGTCGAGTTCAACCAGCTCGAAGCCGCCACCATTGGCCGCAGCGTCCTTGCGCACCTGGGCGGTCGCCGCTTCCGCTTTGGCTAAGTCGCGAGCCGCACCCACAACCTGCGCGCCATGTGCGACAAGTGACCGCGCCGTCTCCACACCCAGTCCGGCCGAAACGCCCGTTACGAGGATGCGTTTCCCGCGAAGATTCACGCCCGCCAAAACCTCGTCGGTTGTTGATGTTGCCCCAAATCTTGTTGAGGTCGCCCTAGATGCATTCGCCATTTTCTTCCTCCTTAAGCCAGCCCGTTCAAGTTTCGCATCTGGCTTCTCACGATATTTGACGGGCCGGCGCAAACTCGATAAAACGGAGAGTGTCTCCGAATCCTTCGATTCCCGGAGACTATTTCCGGTTACATTGTTTTTGAAAACTTACGCGGGTAACCCGGCTCAGAAAATCGGGAAAATCGGGACGGGAAAATCGGTGACAGACGGGACACTTTCCTCGCTTCCGAGCAGCGCCTCGCATCCATATCCTTCCAACTCGACCAACCTGCTCCGCCTGGGTCAAAATAGCAACCCTAGAGGTAACCATGCCCCAGGAATATATTGAGATTCGCGGTGCGCGCGAGAACAATCTCAAGAACATCTCGCTGCGCATCCCGAAGCGCAAGATCACCATCTTCACCGGCGTCTCGGGTTCCGGCAAATCGTCGATCGTCTTCGACACTGTCGCTACCGAAGCACAACGCCAGATGAACGAAAATTTCAGCATGTTCATCCGCACCTTCCTGCCGCGCTATTCCCAGCCGGACGCCGACGCCATTGAAAACCTGAGCATGCCGATCGTCGTGGACCAGAAACGGCTCGGCGGCGGCTCCCATTCGACGATGGGCACGATCACGGACATCTACCCTGTGCTGCGCAGGCTTTATTCACAAATCGGCAAACCGCATGTGGGACACACAAACGTCTTCTCCTTCAACGACCCCAAGGGCATGTGCCCGAACTGCAATGGCCTCGGCCGCAAAGTAGGTGTGGACCTGGAACTCTTCCTCGATAAATCCAAAACGCTGAACGAAGGCGCAATTCTGTTCCACGAATATGCCGTTGGCAGCTGGTACTGGAATTTCCTCGGCCAGTCGAAACTCTTCGACATGGACAAGAAGGTCTCAAAGTTCAGCGAAGAGGAAATGGAGCTGCTCCTCTACAGCAAACCCTACAAAATAAAAACAAAGGTCGGCGGCAAGAGCTTCAATATAACGTGCGAAGGCATCATCAGCAGATTCACCGCCAAGTACATCACGCGCGACGTGAAGACCATGTCGGAACGCACACAAAAGCTTGTGGCGCCTTGGATCACGATGGGGCCATGCACGGTGTGCAAGGGCGCGCGCTTAAGTCAGGAAGTGCTGAAGTGCAAGATCGACGGATACAACATCGCGGAACTGGCTTCGATGGAAGTGAGCCAGTTGATCGGTGTGATCAAGACCATCAAGGAACCGAAAGCCACACCCATTTTGAAAACACTGATCCAGCGCCTGCAATATCTCGTGGACATCGGCCTCGAATACCTCACCTTAAATCGGGAAACAGACACGCTCTCCGGCGGCGAATCGCAGCGCGTGAAGATCGTCAAACACCTCAGCAGCAGCTTGGTGGACGTGATGTATGTGTTCGACGAGCCCAGCGTGGGTCTTCACCCGCGCGATGTGCATCGTTTGAATGAGCTTCTTCAACAACTGCGCGATCGAGGAAACACGGTTCTCGTCGTGGAGCATGATCCTGACGTCATTAAAGTCGCTGACCATGTCGTGGACGTGGGTCCGCAGGCGGGAACTCAGGGCGGCCAGATCATGTACGAAGGTCCGTTCAAGAATCTGTTAAGCGCGGACACGCTCACCGGAAAATATCTGAAGCAGTCGGTTTCGATCAAAAGCGATTTCCGTTCCCCCAGTGGAAAACTGTCGATCAAGAATGCAAAAGCCAACAACTTGCAGAACGTAAGCGTGGACATCCCGAAAGGTGTACTCACGGTGATCACCGGTGTGGCAGGTTCGGGGAAGAGCTCGTTAATTCATCAGACCTTTCTTCGTCAACACTCGCACTGCATTGTGATCGACCAATCCCCTGTAGGTATTTCGAGCCGCTCCAATCCCGGCACCTATACCGGCATCATGGACGAGGTGCGAAAGGCCTTCGCGGCCGCCAACAAGGTGAGCCCATCCCTCTTCAGCTTCAACTCGGAAGGCGCCTGCGAGAACTGCCAGGGACTGGGCGTGATCTACACCGAAATTCCCGCGATGGGCGAGGTCAAGTCTCCCTGCGAGATCTGCGAGGGCAAACGATTTAAAGAAGAAGTGCTGGAACACAAGCTCAACGGAAAATCGATCAACGATGTGCTGGAAATGACGGTCAGGCAGGCACTCGAATACTTCAAGATCGACAAGATCACGAGCAAGCTACAGGCCATGAGCGACGTGGGCCTCGATTACCTGACATTGGGGCAGCCCCTGAGCACGCTCTCTGGTGGCGAATGCCAGCGCATCAAACTCGCGAGTGAACTGCACAAACAAGGCAGCATCTATGTGCTGGATGAACCCACCACCGGCTTACACATGTCGGATCTCAGTCACCTTCTGGAGATCATGAACCGCATCGTGGACGCGGGCAACACCGTTATTGTGATCGAGCACAACACGAGAGTGATCAAAAATGCAGACTGGGTCATAGATATGGGCCCCGAAGGGGGCACCAAGGGCGGCCAGGTCATGTTCGAGGGCACGCCCAAGCAGTTGCTCACGGCAAAAAATTCGCTCACCAGTGAGTACATGCGGAATTAACGCGATGGCTAGAGTGATCATCCGATTCACCATGAGTTTTAGAAGGAAAATCGCGCCGACGGAGGAATTCGCCTCCGGCAGCGCGATTTGTTTACCTCGAGTCGGCTTCGGATTGCCTCGGGATGGAGACGTTAGGCTCTTTTCAGGATCCGGGTGATCCCGACGAGGATGACAGCGCCAACAAAGGCGACGATGATCGAGCCAATCATCCCTCCGGCCGGCCAAATACCCAAGCGACCGAAGAGCCAGCCGCCAAGCCAGCCACCGACGATGCCGAGAAGGATATCCACGATGATGCCGTAGCCACCACCTCTCATGACGAGTCCCGCGAGCCAGCCAGCGATGAGACCAACAACGAGCCAATAAATCATGTGGTGCCTCCTTTGCTTAGATGCGGACAGGAAGGGTAAGTGCGCGGGTCATTTAAAACACAGGCTTACCGAATGTCAAGCGCACACCGGTGGAAAGAAGCAGGTCGTTCGTCTTGAAGCCGGGGAGCGGATTGCTCAGATAGCGATCGCTGTAGGTCACCTGCCAACTGAGCCAGTTTTTCAGCTTCGTTGCAGCCGTGGCGTCAAACTGGAAGCGATAGGTACCGGTGTCCGAGAGGTTCGGGTAAATGCTGAACTGCTCGGTAACGGTGGTGCGAGTGCTGAGTTTGGCGTTGAAGGTTTCGCCGAGAACGATTTCGCCGGTCTTGCGGGTAACGGAAGGCATAGCGGGCTCCGTAGCGGTGGCGGCGGTGGCTCCAAAGAACGCCTGGTTGTAACTGCCTCCGCCAAAGACATCCAAGATTGTGGTTTTTGTATTGATCACGTGATAGCCGAAGCCGCCGCCGAGAACGTTGCGCAGATTGAGATCCTGGAATTGGTCGTATTCGAAGTCGGTGAAGCCGAAGATGAAGACCCGATCGCTGACGTTCAGGTCGCCGCGAATTCCGCCGCGAATGGCGTGGGCGGTGGTGGAGTTGACGCCGTTGACGGTGCTATTGCTGTAAATCGCGGTCGAATAGACGGAGATTTTGTCACGCTCGGTAACACGGGCGGCTTTGCCAGAGAGCGTATAAGTGAGGGACTGCGAATTGCCTCGTGTAACGCTGAGACCGGTGTCCAGGAGGCCGCTCCAGAAATCGGTGAGGTGGGGATGGCGGAGGCGCTCGATTTGATCGTCGTAAGCCTTTTGTTCGGCATCGTCGCGAACGCCGACGACGATATCCTTGGAAGCGGTGACCGAGCCGGTATCTTTGGTGGCGACTTCAAACTTGCCGTCGTTGGTGGTCACGGTGCCGACGATGGTCTGGCCGTCCTTGAGCGCGAGGTGCAGCGCTTGCGTGGAAACGATGGAAGTGACGGCGTCCCATTGCAGGCTGACATCGCCCGCAAAGTCGGACTTGAGCAAAAGTGTTTTCGCGTCGGACTTGACGATAGTGCCACTCAGACGGTCGCCATTTTTCAGGGTTACCTGATCGGCTAGCGCCGCGGTTGCGCAGACGGCCAAAAACACACCCACGATTAAGCTTCGAAGCACGGTCGTTCTCCTCTTTTTTGTTTAGTCCCGGTTTAATTCGCGTACGCAATGCGGCTGGGCCTTCTCTGGGCGCGGCAGGCTGCTTGGTCTTGCGTAACTTCTCTCACGAAGCGCAAATAGTGTAAAGGAGGTGTCGGAGAAACCCAACGACATTATTGGGGAGAAATGGGTCCGGCCCAAGAGCTAAAGCAAGCGACAGAGGTTTCCGGCCTCCTGTATACTGCCTCCCGTTCAAGGGATGGACGAATTGCGATGGACCTGCTGTGACCTGGCGGGGCGATGCGTCCAGTGCGGCGTTTTGACGTCCGGCAAGGTGAGGCCTGGACGGGTCTCACAGAATTTACAAAAACTCATTGAAGTTGGGAGACTCGATGGCTTCACGCATTCGATTTTTCGCAC
Organism: uncultured Acidobacteriota bacterium; assembly: GCA_963833345.1. GTDB lineage: Bacteria > Acidobacteriota > Terriglobia > Acidiferrales > UBA7541 > Acidiferrum. Next base: position 2,677,114 of record CAWHXI010000002.1, read on the forward strand.
TTTTCGTTTTAGCGGGGGCAGTTTTTTGTGGTGCATGCAGCAAGAGGCCGACGGAGAGAACGGGGGCCGGGCAGGGAGGAGCGGCGCGACCGACGATCGTGTTCATGACGGACTTTGGGACGGCCAATGACGCGGTGGCGGTGTGCAAGGCCGTGATTGTGGGAATCGCGCCGGATGTGCGGTTGATGGATATCACGCATCAAGTGACGCCCTTCCAGATTGAAGAAGCGGCGCGATTTCTGGCGGGAGTGACGCCGTACTATCCTTCGGGGACGATTTTTTTGGTAGTGGTGGATCCGGGAGTGGGGACGTCGCGAAAGGCCGTGATCGTCAAAACGAAGAAGGGTCAGTATTTTGTGTTGCCGGACAATGGAGTGATTACGCCGGTGATTGAGCGGGATGGGTTGGACTCCGCGCGTGAAATTACCAACACAGGATGGATGCTGCAGCCGAAGGTTTCTTCGACGTTCCATGGACGGGATATTTTTTCACCGGCGGCAGCACATCTGGCTGAGGGGTGGGACTTCTCGTTGGCCGGAGAAGTCGTTCCACAGCTGGTGCAGCTTACACCGAAGGTGTCGAGCACTTCGGAACGCGGGATCGATGGCGACATTATTGGTTTGGATGATCCTTACGGATCGCTGATCAGCAACATACCGGGGGAGGAGTTTAGAAAACTTGGCTACGCGCTTGGAGACAAGGTCATCGTGCAGGTGAACAAGAAGCCTTTTAGCGTGCCTTATGTGAAGACGTTTATGGATGTACCGGTGGGGGAGTCGCTGCTGTATGTCGACTCACGGGGAAGGATTGGGCTGGCTTTGAATCAAGGGAATTTTTCGCAGGTGAATAAGATTACGCCGCCGGGGACAATTTTTATTCCACGAAAGGGTGCGGCGATCAGAAAGTGATGGGGATGTGGCTGGTGCTTACTGACTCTCGCATAATATAGAGCTATTCTGACCATAAAGAAGATTGCTTCCAGAAGGCAGTGATCAGTCGCGGACGGCGGCGCATGCGACGTAGAGTTCGTCGCGCGGCTTCGCTCAGTTGCCAGTAGTCCTTCGGACAGACATTCGGCAACTCGTGCTGTTTCCAGTAACCCCAGATGTACTCGACGGGGTTCAGTTCCGGGGCGTAGGGCGGCAGATAGGCGGTGGAAATCCAGCCTCGCAAACTGGCAATGTAGTCCTGCACCAGCCGGCTGCGGTGCCCCGGCAGGCGATCCCACACGATCAGCAACGGCTGGTCCAAGTGCCGCACTAAGGCCTTAAGAAAGTCCACGACCTGTTCCTTCTTGATGGCCCCCGCATAGATTCGAAAGTAGAAGTTCCACAGGGTGAGCCCGGCAGCGACCGAGAGACTCTTCCAATTGAAGTTGTATTGCAGTATGGGTGTTTGTCCGCGAGGCGCCCAGGTACGACAACGATGCGGCCGCTGGCTCAGTCCGCTTTCGTCGATGAAGACCAGGATTCGCCCCTCCTGGCGCGCTTTTTTTTTAGTGTTGGCCACACCTTCTTCTTCCAATTGAGGATCTGTTCTTCATTGCGTTCTCGTGCTCGCCCCTCGGGTCGCTGCGGACTCCAGCCTAGGCCAACCAGAATCTTCCAGACATGGCCTTCGTGATAGCCAACGTCAAACTCCTGCTCGATCAAATGAGCCACTCGGGGACAAGTCCACAGCGGGGTCTCATAGCCGAGCCGCTCGGGACCTGCGACCAGTAGCTTCTCTAGTTGTTGTCGCTGCTTCTCACTCAAGCGCGGCTTGCGCCCGGCACGTCCCGCTTTCCGCAGCGCGGACTTGCCGTGGGTGCGATAGTCGTGCATCCAGCGAGACACTGTCTGCGGGACAACGCGGAGCTGACGAGCAATCTCAGCCTGACGCAGTCCACGCTCGAACATCTGAATAGCTTGAAAGCGTCGTTTCTCTAAGGCTTCAAAATCGCGAGGTACTCCAGCAGGGTTTCCCATATCCAATTAGACGCAGGATACCCGAAAATAGTTCGCTATATTATGCGGGATTCAATAGGTCAGGCAATGGAAGACGAAGAACACAGGCAGGATTGCCTGGGCTACTTTCAAAACTCGACTGGCTCTACAGGCGGTTGGGTAACGTGAAGAGACCCACCCACATAGATACTCAGTCTTGTTTTTTTACATTCGCTGCTTGAGGCCCCTTTGGGCCTTGTACGATCTCAAATTCGACCGAATCTCCTTCGGCCAAGCTCCGATAGCCATCGCCTAGAATTGCGGAGTAATGAACGAAAACGTCCGGACCATCCTCCCGCCCCAGGAAACCATATCCCTTCGCATTGTTAAACCATTTCACTTTTCCAATCATCTTGCGCAGCTCCTCAGGAATGTCCGCGGAAGTTGCAGAGGTATAATCCAACCTTTGGAAATGCCTCCGAGGCTCTAGGCGCTCATTGCACTACGCACGGACCGACTCAAGTCCGAAAGATGCTCGGGGAGTCTGATTGGAACGCTACTATCGCGGACGGCGTGAGGTCGTTGCTCAAGCGCAATTACAGGCCAAGATCAACATAGATAGCTAAATTGACGCATGTTGCGAAAGGATTGTCGGGAAGAGCTGGAGTCGGTTCGCGGGCTCAACAGGATGGGCCCACCTCCGCCGTCGGGGTCGCCTATGCCAGCGCAGCAGCAGTCTGCGTGCACGGTTCGAACGGCGACCCATTGAGTCTCTTCTGTTTCACGGAATCGGCCGCACACAGGCGCCGGTCTACGTGAGGCGAGGAGCGCTTGCCACCTGAAGCAAGTACGCAACGCCTTCCGACAGGTACGCCACACGTGGGACAAGGGATGGAGGACAATTGTTTAGGCGTTAATTCTCTAATTTTCATCCGGTCAGGATGCGACAAGAGGGATTTAAGCGTCTGTTCACAATTGCACACTGTGCTGTGCCTTGTGCCTGAATGATCCAAGGATCGCGCCCGTCTGCTTTGTTCTTACTGCACCACCTGAATTAGCGGTGGCTTCCGCTGGACGCTTCTCTAATTTGCTTTTTCTCAGACCGCGGCCAACAATAGCGTTTGCGGCGCTTTTCAGTCCTTCGCCAAGGAGTACGCCATGCCTGAAGCCTTGATTGTTTCATCCGTTCGAACACCTGTGGGAAAAGCGTTTAAGGGGTCGTTGCGCGCGACGCGGCCTGATGATCTGGCGGCGCTGGCGATTAAGGAAGCGCTAGCGCGCGTCCCTGGATTAGACGCCAAGGAGATTGATGATGTGATTCTTGGCTGCGCGATGCCGGAGGGTGAACAAGGGATGAACGTAGCGCGGATTGCGGCGCTGCGCGCGGGGCTTCCGATTGAAACTTCGGCTATGACGATTAACCGGTTTTGTTCTTCGGGGTTGCAGGCGATTGCCATTGCGGCGGAGAGGATTCGCGCAGGATCGGCGCAGGTGATTGTTGCGGGTGGAACGGAATCGATGACCATGGTCCCGATGGGCGGGAATAAGGTTTCGCCGAACCCGTGGCTGGTGGATCACAACCCGGATGCGTACATCAATATGGGGTTGGGGACGGAGAACATCGCGCGGAAATTTGGGATTACGCGGGAGCAGGCAGACCAGTTTTCCGTGGAGTCGCACAAGAAAGCGCTGGCGGCTATTGCGGCAGGACACTTCAAGGAAGAGACGGTGCCGGTGGAAGTGAAGATCACCGCGGTGGCGAACGGCAACGGAACCTCTTCAAGCGGCGCTTCGGGAAGTGGCAAAGGAAAGTCCGCGGCAAAAGCGGCGACGCAAACTTTCACGTTTGAAACGGATGAAGGGCCGCGCGCGGATACTTCCTTGGAGGCGCTGGCGAAGTTGAAGCCGGCGTTTCACGTCAAAGGAACAGTGACGGCGGGGAACAGTTCGCAGATGAGCGATGGAGCCGCGGCGACGGTGGTGATGAGCGAGGAACGCGCGAAAGCGCTGGGACTGAAACCCCTGGCGCGTTTTGTGGCGTATGCCACGGCTGGCGTTTTGCCGGAAGAGTTTGGGATCGGACCGGTGGCGGCGATTCCCAAGGCGTTGAAGCTGGCCGGACTGACCTTGAATGACATCGCGGTGTTCGAATTGAATGAAGCGTTTGCGGCGCAAGCGCTGGCGGTGATACAACAGGCGGGACTCGATCCTGCGCGGGTGAATCCAAATGGGGGCGCAATCGCACTCGGTCATCCGCTAGGGTGCACTGGCGCGAAACTTACGGCCACGATTTTGCGCGAATTGCAGCGGCGGAACGCGCGCTATGGCATGGTGACCATGTGCATTGGCGGCGGCATGGGAGCCGCGGGGATTTTGGAGCGGCTGTAAAACGCGGTTTGAGACGAAGCTCTTTTTCTCTCCGCCTAAACAATTCGGGTAATGGCGGCGGTTAACGCTTTTTTGCGTCGACTGTGACGAACAAGGCTTCCGGCGCATCCTTCGCTGTGAAATATTCTTCGCTCACAAGTTTTCCAGGGCTCACAATGCGCGTGACGTTGCGCAGCTTTACCATGGAACCGCCAGCCGAGAACTCCGAACGGAAGACCAGGGCATCGCCTTCGAACTGGCCGGTCTCGACGATCCATGTGTCTGACAGTTTTCAAACGCTCGCCTTGTTCACAGCCATCAGGGCCGCAACCTTTCGACGGCTCGCTCCATTTGAGCTTCGAGTTCTTTGGCTTTTTCTGCGCTTAGTCCCCAGCCGCAGCCGCGCACGCATAACATTTTTTGCGGGCCCATCGAAAAGGCTTTCAGCTCCAGGACGCCGCGAATTTCGTTCCAACTGAGCGCGGTCCCCCGTTTTGTTTTGGCTAGTACACGGCCAGAAGCTTTGCCGCCTTCCTGCAGTTCCAGAGAAAAGCTTTCTCCCACTTCGCCATATTCCCCCCTCTTCGTCAGCCATTTCTGCAGTCCGGCTGCGGTGCGATGCAAGGGAACGATCTGATCGAAAGAAAACTCCGCCGACTTCATAGCTAGAAACGAGCTGCGGGAAATTCCGAAATAATTTTCGAGATAATGCTTCAGCAAGGCCAAAGCCATGCGCCAACCGGAATCCGTGCCTTCAAATTCTTCGTTCCACTCCGCACCTTCGCGAAAGCCGGAATTCACCAGCTTGATAACGGTTTCACCGCCTTCTTTCGAAATCGTGACTTCGAGGACGCCGGCACTCATCCCCGGAGGAGGATTCCAGCGGATCGCGAATTTCTCGGCGGGCTGCGCGATCAGCACTTCATAAGGAATTCGGTAATTAAACTTCTCGAAGACCCAGGTGATCGTCGCGCCGGGTTCGGCTTTTCCTTCGGCGCGATCGGGAAACCAGTGAGCGATCTTCTCGGGATCGGCCCAAGCGTCGTAGGCCTGTTGTGGCGTGGCCTTCGTGCGGATCTCGGCGCGGAGGATTCGGCCAACGTGCTCGATCGGTTTGTTTTCGGGCTTGTCTGTCATGACGCGTTCCCTTCTGTGTCGAGCGTCTGCGGTTGAGATTCTAGATCCTTCGCAGGCGGAATCGGATAGCAGCCGACGACCAGGCGGAATGGCCGTCCTTCCGCAGCCGAGCCATCTGCTTTGGCAAACGGTGAACTGTGACGACCTGCCACTTCTACGATCGCGCGCTGAAGTTCTGCGGTGAAGGCCGCACGCTGGTCTGGCGAAGTGAAGCGCAGCTCGGTGTTGATCGAGAGAGTGGCAAGCCGTTTCCCGGCCGCGGCGGCTAGTTCCGCGGAACGCGCCAGTTCCGATTGCAGCTTGGAGGCGAGTCCAAGTAAATACTGCGCTGAAAAGGTGTCGGCTACTTGCGCGGGGTCAACGGCAAGCTTCCCTAGCAATTCCGGCGACAAAACGTAACCGCGCGCCGTGGCAACGTAGCATTGCTCGAAGAGATGGCGGCGCCGCCGACGTCCGGCCCGGGCCAGGAAGCGTGCGCGGGCGAGCTCGCGGACATGGTAGTTCACCGTTTGTCTAGGAAGTTTCATGCGCCTGGCAACACCCGTCGCGGAATCGGGTTCGGCGAGGGCGGCGAGAATCTTCAGTCGGAGCGGGTGATGGAGGAGTATGGCTGCTTGGGCAGGCTCGCGGACAAAGCCGAGTCCAGAGCCTGATGAGGCCGCGGAGACATACGGAGGGCGCGTGCTGGGGATTTTCCAACCGCCGCTACGGGTGATGCGCATGGCTCTGAGCAAGCCCTCGAAGGAAACGCAGCCGTAGTCTCCAATGGACCAATTATTTTGTCAAGACCTATTTTACTGTCCATTTTCTTTGAAGCTCGACGAACATTTCGGTGTCTTTTCAGCCACCTGAACTCCCCGCTTTAACGCTGTTTACCTATTCCTGTTCGGAGGAGTAAAATAGGACGTTCCGCAAGTTTTCAGACATCATCCACTGGTATTTGAGGCGCCCCGTAAGGGCGGTGTGACCCAGATGCCGGACCGACACGCGAGTACAAGCAGCGCGACAAGGAGACCATGATGGCCACTGCAACGATCAGCAAACCAGCCGCCAAGGGCGGAAGTTTTCTCCTCGAGACACCCCTCCCGCAAGACGTCTTTACGCCTGCGGATCTGACGGATGACCAGAAGCTGATCGGCCAGACTGCGGAGGAATTTGTCGTCAAGGAGGTGCTGCCCCTAGTGAAAGACCTGGAGAACAAGAAGCCCGGGCTGATGCCGGAGCTGGTGAAAAAGGCGGGCGAGGTTGGCTTGCTGGGCGGCGGAATTCCGGAGGAATACGGGGGAGCAGGCCTCGATAAGATCGCTACGACAGTGCTCACGGAAAAGCTTTCTATCTATGGCGGCTTCGCCGTTACCCACGGCGCGCATTCGGGCATCGGATCGCTTCCGATCGTTTATTTCGGAAACGAAGAGCAGAAACAGAAATATCTGCCGAAGCTGGCCACTGGCGAGTGGATCGGTGCTTATTGTCTTTCCGAGCCGCAAGCCGGGTCTGACTCGCAGAACTCCCTGACTCGCGCTGAATTGAACGCGGAAGGAACGCACTACATTTTAAATGGCCAGAAAATGTGGATCACCAACGGTGGATTCGCGGATATCTACATCGTGTTTGCGAAGATCAATGGAGAGAAGTTCACTGCGTTCATCGTGGAGCGAACCTTTCCTGGATTTAAGCCGGGGAATGAAGAGCACAAAATGGGGATTCATGGCAGCTCGACGACGCCGATCTTCCTCGAGAACTGCAAGGTACCCAAAGAGAATGTGCTGCATGAGATCGGCCGCGGACACATCGTGGCGTTCAATATTTTGAACGCGGGGCGGTTCACGCTGGGAGCCTCCTGTGCCGGTGGCGCGAAGCGCGTACTGCAAGATTCCTCTAAATACTCGAAAGAGAGAAAGGCTTTTGGCAAATCCATCGGCGATTTCGGATTGATGAAAGAAAAACTGGCGGAAATGGCTATCCAGATTTTCAGCCTGGAATCGATGGTCTATCGCTCGGCGGGCAATATCGAGGCGGCGATGGTTGCGGCATCGGGCTCGGGAGACAAGATTCAGAACACGATGAAAGTGCTCGAGGAATACGCGATCGAGAGCTCCATCGCGAAAGTATATGGGAGCGAGATGCTGGACTTTGTCGTCGATGAAGGTGTGCAGATGTTCGGAGGCTACGGCTTCCACGAGGATTACCCGGTGTGCCGCGCGTACCGCGATTCACGTATCAACCGGATCTTCGAAGGCACAAACGAAATCAACCGCATGCTCATCATCCAGATGCTGATGAAGCGCGCCATGGGCGGGCAGCTCCCGCTGATCCCCGCGGCGATGAAACTGGCGGACGAAATCCTCGCAGGACCTTCCTTCGAAGAAGCACCGGAAGGCGTGCTTGCCGAGGAAGCCCGCGTGGTGGCCAACGCGAAGAAGATGTTTTTGCAGGCGGCGGGCGGCGCGGTGCAGAAATTCCGCGACAAGCTTGCGGAGGAGCAGGAACTCATCGGGGCGGTTTCGAACGTCGTGATGGAAGTGTACGCGATGGAGTCTGCTCTTCTTCGGACGCAAAAGGCAGCGGCGACGAAAGGCGAAGCGGCTACGCAGACGATGATCGATGCTACGCGAGTGCTCATCGCGGATGCGGCTGAGCGTGTCGAACACGAAGCCAAGCGCGCCATCGCCGCGGTTCACGAAGGTGACATGCTCACCACGCAAATGGCCGTGCTAAAGCGCTTCGGCAAGCGCGCTCCGGTGGACACAATTGCTTTGCGCAGGCGCGTGGCTGCCGCGGTCCAATCGCAAGACCGCTATCCATTCGAAAGCCGCTGACAAACTAGCGCGGCTGTTCTCGAGCTGGCCGAAAAAGCGATTGGAAAAGAGGTACCAGGTCGCAACCATTCGCATTGACGACTTTTGCTATTTTCCTCGTTGAATTCCTGAATTTGCCCTGCCTCATTGCATACAACACCAAAATCTCGCCGTTTCCGGGCCCTGCATTTTTGCTAAGGTTTATTAGCTCAATGCGATTTTTGCAAAATCCGCTAACTTCCGTCAGTAAAAGGCATACGCCATGAAACGACTCGCGCTCGCAACGCTTGCCGCAGTGCTGTTTTCTAGCGCCCCATTCGCACAGGAAAAAACCATAAGTGTGGACGAAATCCGGATCAAGCAACTGGAGCGCGCCTGGAATCAAGCCGAGGCCAAGCAGGAAGTCAAAGAAGTCTCCTCCCTGCTCGCAGATACCCTCGTTTACACGGATTACGATGGTTCGTTCATGAACAAATCGGAATACATGAAGTGGGTCGCTGCGCCGCAGCAAAAGGCGGATCACCTTTACGATGAAGGCCTGAGCGTTCAGCTGTACGGCGACGCCGCCGTGGCCACTGGTATTTATCGCGAGACGGGCACGAACAAAGGGAAACCCTACACGATCCGCTCGCGCTTCACAGACACTTGGATCAAACGCAACGACGCCTGGCTCTGCGTGGCCAGCCACAGCACGCTCATCCCCTCCAAATAATCTGCCAAATCGCGTCTATTTCGAGAACCGCCGAACGCTGAAGGAAATCGGCAGCCCGATCACGACCATGTGCACAACCAGCCCTAGAATCAAATCATGAAGTTTGTAAGGGCCTCGCGAATGAAGCGCGGACAAAGGCAAAACGATGAGGTTCATTACCTCTTGCACCGCGGCGCCAAAGAACAAGCCGCATACCAGCGGGTGCTCGTTCATAAAATCCAACCTACGGCTTGCCGCGTAATACACAGCCGCTGCGGAGCAAGCGATAAAGAAGTGCAGCACGACGCCAAGTACATAGGTCCCGGCGCCTCCCTGGAAAGCCTGCCGTCCAAGCAGGCCGCCAGCAATCACCAGCGGAATGTCCCATCCAAACAGGATGCAAGCTTGTAAGAGGTCCAGAGTCCCGGCAATCCCACCGCCCACTGCGATCGCCAATAGAGCGTTTCTCTTCCCCGTTTGTTCCCCTGACCCACGTCCAGAATCTACAGTCATCCGACATCCTCACTTTCCCCGCTGATTTCTGATGCGTTCTGCCATGCAGTTTTGACGGCTGACAATACCCGCGTGAGAGCCGAGAAGTCCTGAGCCTGCCCTGAAACACTCTGAATACTTCTGAATTCGCCCTGCATTGACTGTAACGGGGTTGCGGAGCAAGTTGCTAAGCGCAAGGCCGGCCGCGGCCGGAACGCGGTCGGCGTTTCCCCACGGTATTGGTATACTCGGCGAGCGTCGGCTTTCCATTCAGAAGCGGGCGGCGAGAATCGATCCCTCATGGAACGCCTAACCACAACAAAGCTTCGCATCGGGGACTGGAGCGTTAATCCGGCGTCCGGCGAGATTTCACGAAATGGAGAGACCGCTCGGGTAGAGGTACGGACGATGCGTCTGCTGCTGTGCCTCGCCGAGCACGCCGACGAGGTCGTCAGCATCGATGATTTGCTCAACCAGGTCTGGCCTGATGTCATGGTGGCTCCGGACTCCGTATATCAGGCGGTGACATCGCTCCGCCGTCTGCTCGGCGACGACCCCAAGCAGCCCATATACATCGCGACCGTGCCGCGACTAGGGTATCGGATGGTGGCGAAAGTCAGTCCCTGGGCGGATCAGTCCATCGCCCAGACAGGCGCTGAGACGAGAGCGCAAACCGGTTCTTCGCAGGCTTCGAACGGCGAACCTGCTAACCTGGCAATCCTCGCTACATCGACGAGCAGTGCGCTCGATGTGCAGAAGAAGTCCGGCTCGCGCCTCAGATCCCGCTTTACGCTTGCGGCCACCACGGCGGTTTGCCTCGCTCTCGTCGTCGCTCTCCTGTTCTACGGCAAACCCGCGAAGAACAATAGCTCAGCGTCATCCGCCAATGGCACTGTTGGCGCCATTACTCCGCAGCCACAGAAATCCGTCGCGGTGCTGCCGTTTCTCGACCTGACCGACGAGATGAACCAGGAGCCCTTCGCCGACGGCATGACCGAGGAACTGATCGACAAACTCAGCAAAATACCCGGCCTTCGCGTACCGTCCGCTACGTCCTCGTTCTATTTCAAGAGCAAATTATGGCCGCGTTCAAATGGGACTCCGCAAATAACCATCGCCGATATCGCGAAGACGCTGGGTGTCGCTTACATACTCGATGGAAGCGTGCGCAAGTCAGGATCGAGGCTGCGGGTCGACGCGCGTTTGATTCGTGCGGATAACGGGTTTGTAGTCTGGTCAGAAACCTATGACCGGCCGTTCGATGACATCTTGATGGTCCAGGACGACATCGCTAGCGAAGTAACGAAAGCCCTGAGGGCCTCCATCGAGGGCAAACCGGAATAGATTAAGTCGCAATCTGAACGAGTTCAGGCTTTTTGCCAGTCTGAGGACCGTTAGAGCCCCAGCGCGAGGGGCCTTTTTCGCGGCGGCGCAGACGATTGACGAATGAACCGACGCCAACCGAGCTGCCCACAAAATGCCCGACGCGGAGCGGACCAGCGACTTTGACGGTGCGAATCCAGTGCAAGCCGCTGCTGGCCGCGCAACCGCACTCCGCGCAATTGGGAGAGCCGCCGAACACACAAGGCTCGACGCGCGTCTCCAGATCCGCGGAGTAGTTCGCGGACATTTTCGCAAAAAGACAGTCGGCGGGATTCTGCGGAGGGTGGAGGAAGGCCTGCGCGATGCCTTCGTTCATCAAAAACTTTGGGTATTTCCGGGCCAAAGACGGCAACACGCGAGCTACCTCTTGGCGGTTTTCCGGAGTCAGCTTTTCCGCGCTTTCCTCGCCGATCTGAGGCGTGTAGAGGCTCACCCAAAGGTGATCGACCTCGGGGCGAGCATTCCAGAACGAAACATAGTCTTCCAGATAGCCGGGCCGCTCGAGCATTGGACGGGTAATCACCCAATGGATGTTCACCTTGCGGCCATCGATATTTTTTAGAATACGCTCGTAGGTGGCGGGCTTGCGGCGGATGTCGTGGTGTTCGGGCAAGCCGTCGATGGAGATGGCTACTCGCACGCGCGGCAGATCCATCCATGCCATCGGGATTGGGATGATGCCGCTAGTGACGACCAGCGAGAAAATATCCATGGCGCTCAGCGCCGGGAGGATGGCGCTCAATTCGCGATGGCGGACAAGAGGTTCGCCGCCGACCAAGGAGACGTGCATCGGCCGGTTTTTACGCACCAGGTCCAGCACGCCATTGACGAGCGCGTCGCCCCGGAAATCGTTCAAGTCCGTGAGAAGTTTGCCGCCTCCAAGGTGCGCATCGCCGTAGGCGTAGCAGCCAGGACAACTGAGCGGGCACTCACGCGTAATTTCGATGGAGAGCATCGGCGCTTTACCGCCCAGGATTTTTCCCCAAGCGCTCAAAATCTCGCGCGGGGTAATGCTTGGATTTGGCTGAGAGGTGACCATAATGGAGGTTGGATGCGTGAGAGTTGATCTTGGCTGCACCCATAATTGAGCACGGATTCATTGCATCGAATTCAAACGATTCAAAATGTTGCGCCTAACAGACCATGGGAAAGTTTCGTTGACTTGCTGAATCCATACTCAAAGTAGAGCCGGCCGGGCCATTCTCGAGGCCTGTTAGCCCCGTTGCATGCCAAGACACGTACCCGGAAAGGGCGCCGCTCGCGTCTACTAATTCGGTTAAACTAGGCCCTTAGCATCATCCATCTTCAAATCTGAAAGAGAACTAGCAGGAATGCCCCGAAAGCTCCTCATTCTTGCAGCCACCCTTGTCGGCGCTCACCTTGCGCAAGCATTTATTCTCGGGGTGTCTCCGGCAGGCACTCTAATCGCAAATCTTCTTGAGGTTTCGGCCAGCGCTTTGGCAGCGGCGATGTGTTTTGGAGCCTCGCGGCGAGCGCGCGGCATGGCTCGCCCCTTCTGGGCCTTGGTTGGCTGCGGAATGGCCGCCTGGGGCGTCGCGAACCTCGGGTGGATGTACCATGAATTCGTTCTGCATAGCAAACCGGCGACGGGTTCCGCGGTGCAATTCGTTTTCAGCCTGCATGCGGTTTTCTTTGCGATGGCGCTTTTCCTCAATCAAGAGAAAGATTCCGCGCGCTTTGAACCCGAATTCCTTCTGGATTTCACGCAAATCGCAATTGTGTTCTTTTTTGTCTTTCTTGGCGTCTACTACGTGCCATCGGCGCACCTTCAGCAGCAGAGTGCCGCGACACGCCAGCTCTGGATGGAGTTTGGTGAAGAGTTCGCTGTCGTGGCGCTTGCCTGCATTCAGATTGCCCGGGCGCGCACACCACACATTCGCAGTTTATATGTGGGTTTTGCTCTCTATTATTCCATCTTCACTGCCAGCTCCGGATTGGCTGAATACCATCAGTCCATTCAAAGGACCCCCACCGGCACGCTTTTCGATCTCTGCTGGACGCTGCCTTTTCTGTGGGCCGCTTCGTGGGCCGCGCGCTGGCAGCCGTCGGTGGCCCCCGAGGCTAGGCGACCGGTTGGGCGGAAAACCTTTAGCGATATGGTGCTAACGAATGCCATCTTTGTGCTGGCGCCACTGATTGTGCTGGTGCAGGTGGCGCAATTCCCTTCCGAATGGCGCGTTCTTCGTTTTTCGCTTCTTGGCGTTTCCATCCTGTGCTTTGCCGTGCGTATAGGCATCAGCGGATACCGGGAAGCAAAAACCGCGGAGACGGCGCGGCGGCAAGCACTCGCCATGGACGCGGCGGCGGACGGAATCTCTATTCTGGGTGAAGATGGGAAACACATTTACGTCAATGCGGCGTTCGCGCGGATGATGGGATACGAAAGTCCGGAGTCCTTGGTTGGCGTGAATTGGCGGCAGATTTACGATCCGCGCGACATCGAATTACTGCACCAGCAGGTTCGGAAATCCCTGGAGGCAGAAGGTAAGTGGTCCGGGCAAATCAGCCTGCGCCGGCGGGATGGAACCATCTTTCCCGTAGAGATGGCGATCGCTTCGCTTGCCAACGGCGTTACCGCATGCATTGGCCACGATATCAGCGCGCGAAAGGAAGCCGAGAAAGCGCGAGCCGACGCTGAAAATAAGTATCGGACGCTGGTGGAACAGGTCGCGGCGATCAGTTATATCGCGGAACTCGGCATCCACGGCCAATGGCACTACATCAGCCCGCAAGTCGAGGCCATCACGGGCTACTCGCAGGACGAATGGCTTGCTAACTCTCGCGATTGGACGCGTCACATCCCGCAAGAGGATCACGGCGTGATTGAGGCGGCTGAAGAAGCGAGTGTGCGCGGTGAGCGCTTCCAGGCGGAATACCGGATAGTGCGGAAGGATGGCGCTGTAATTTGGGTAAGTGACACGGCGGTAGTGGTTTCGGGGAGCTACAGCCATCCCGTGATGGAAGGGATCATCGTCGACATCACGGAGCGGAAGCTGCTGGAGAATCAGTTGCAGCAATCGCGCAGAATGGAAGCAGTGGGGCGGCTGGCGGGTGGCATCGCGCATGACTTCAATAATCTTTTAACCATCATAAAAGGATATGCGGAGCTGGCGGAGCAGCGCACAGGGATGCAGCCGGATCTGCGCGCTGATATTCAACAAATTGAGAATGCGGCGGAGCGTGCATCCACCCTGATTCGCCAATTGCTGGCTTTCAGCCGAAGACAAGTTCTGCAGCCGAAGGTAATCGACCTGAACGCCATTGTGCTGGGGCTAGATAAGCTGCTGGGCCGGCTGATGGGTGAACACATCGAGATGAGGACGCGGTGCGGCGCAAACGTGGGACACGTGAAGGCTGATCCGGCGCAAATCGAACAAGTGATCATGAATCTGGTGGTGAACGCGCGCGATGCGATGCCGAAGGGCGGTCGGTTGACGGTGGAAACGGTGAACGTGGAATTGGACTCGACGTACGCGCGCGACCACGTCTCTGTCAAGCCCGGCTCTTACGTGATGCTGGCCGTCTCCGATAGCGGCATCGGCATGAGCCCCGAAACAGTGGCGCATATTTTCGAGCCGTTCTACACAACGAAGGAAAGCGGGCAAGGAACTGGCCTCGGCCTGTCCACCGTGTATGGCATCGTGAAGCAAAGCGGCGGGTACATCTGGGTGTACAGCGAGCCCGGCAAAGGGACGACTTTCAAGGTGTATCTGCCACGCGTGGCGGCGCCAGTGGATTCCAAGCCGGAGATGGTGGAAATTCCCGCGGCGGGCAAGGGCAGCGAGACGATTTTGCTGGTCGAAGACGAAGAAGCTGTGCGCGAGCTGGCCAACAGAATACTTTCCGCAAAAGGATATTCGGTGGTGGCCGCAAAGAGTACGAAGGAAGCGGAGCAGTTCGCCGAAAAGCACGGTGGGAAAATTCACTTGTTGTTGACCGACATTATTATGCCGGGAACGAGCGGGCGCGAACTGGCTAAGCGAATCACCTCGCGGCATCCGAGAACGCGCGTGCTTTATATGTCCGGGTACACGGACAACGTTTTGGCACAGGGTGGCGTGTTGGAGGCTGGTCTGTCCTTCCTGCAAAAACCGTTTACGCCCGGGGCGTTGGTGCAAAAAGTTCGCGACGTGCTTGATAGTCCCGTTCACGCCAAGTAGATTGTCCGCGCGGACCGCGAAGATGGCACGATGAATCGTGCCGCTACAAAGGCGACTCCTCATTTTGATCCTTGAAGGTGAATCGTTGTCCCTGTCGCGGCGGATTGGCGAGCGGCGTCTAAGATCTCCGTGACAATCATGTTGGTTTCGAGCGAGGAGAGTCCTCGCGGCTGCATTCCATCCAGAACAACGGCTCTTAGATAATTCACAGAATCACTTTCCTGAGCGTCGAGCGGCTTCGCGTCCACCAGTTTTTCGTCTTGCTTTGCGAGGCGGACGCGGACGGCATCGCGCTTCACGGTGATGGCGTAGCCGGTCTGGCCGTAGACTTCCATGTCTTTGCGGTCGAAGGGCCAGTTCCAGGAAGCTTGCAGAATTGCCTGGGCCTTGGGATAGGTCAGAACAATGGTGGCCTCATCATCCACGTGCGGATAGATATCCGGCTTGATTTGCTGCGTGATGGCGGTGACCGTGTCCGGCCTGCGATTGTCCATGAGCCAAGTCATAAGATCAGCGCCGTAACATCCGAAATCGAAGAGCGATCCCGCGCCGTTTAATTTCGGATCGGTGAGCCAGTTGAGGAACCAGGGCTCGACGTTGATTTCTTTGGGGCCGGAGTGGCCGTCGTGGACCACGACTTTTCGGATGTCGCCAATGGCGTTTTCGTGGACGAGGTCGTAGGCGGCGCGATTGCTACGGTACCAAGTCGTCTCATAGTTTACGAGGACTTGGATTTTTCCGCGCTGCGCAGCGGCTTGCATGGCGAGGGCGTCTTCGAGGCTTACGGCCAGAGGCTTCTCCATCATCACAGGGATGCCATGGCGGGCGCAGGCCTCGACCACGCTGCGGTGGTCGAAAGTATTTGTGTAGATGAGAACGGCTTGCGGCTTGGTCTTCTCGATCATCTCATCGACGCTGGTGAAAAAGATATTGTGCGGCAGCGAGAACTTCGATTCGTAGAACGAGGCGAGTTTCGTATCGGCTTCGGCGACGCCGACGATCTGGATGTCCGGGCGGTGCTGGTTCTGCTGCAGGAAACCGCCGACGTGTCCGTGAACAAGCCCAGCGATCCCGACACGGAGCGGGGACGAGGAAGATGTGGTCTGGGCCGAGAGAGCGGAGGCCGCGAGAGACGCGAGAACGAGGGTACGGAGAAGGATGGAAAGAAAAGATTTAGGCATGGGCGGCTCCTGGGTGCGGAGGGCATGGTAACAGAAGGGTCCTTACAGTCGACAGTTGAGAGCCGGGAAATTCTGGAGCGGAAAGAAGATTCGCGACTCGGATACCCCCACGCCGCGTGTTTTTTGTAAGAGTGGCAAACAAAGGACTTATACTTGACGCGACGTCAAGATTGGCAGACCTGGTATTGAAAGTAGTCGTGTTTTCCACTGGTTGCGAGTTCGTCGCAGGATTGACGTGTGTCTTTCTTAACAGAGAGATCGCAGAGGACTCAGAGAAGAGGCGAGGCAAAGGGGAGTAAGAAGATGGCGGTGGGCTGAGCGGGGCGAGCATGGGGAACGGTAGCAGAGATTCAGATTACTGTAAAGGTATAGTACTTAATTTACTAAATTCGAATTGAGACAAAATAAGTGGATTGGAGGGAAGGGGTTGGGAGGAAATTGGGAGTTTGGTGAGACGGGTTGTGGAGAGCAAGCAGTGGGGTAGTGGGAAGAAATGAAGGGAGTCTCAAGGGGAGGGATTGTCGCCGGCTGAGGAGAATCAAAAACCCCGCCCTCGTAGCGTCTGCGCAGCGCCGCCGTTAAGGCGGCGCCACTCGCCTAGCAGATGCGCTTCTGCGACGGGCAAGGATCACTTTTTCTCCAGCGCCGGTGCATCCTTGTCAGGCCAGACGATGGTCAATATTAGCGCCACCCCAATCCCAATGGACACTTCCGCGAACCGATGAAACGCGGTCGCCCATGCAGAAGCCGGCCGCGAGATCAACAGCACAACCGCCAGCGTGATTCCCCCGAAACGATAGGCGCTCCTATCCACGTGCAAGACGGCGCAAACCAATCCTAGGAGAAACACGCTAGCGCCGAATACAACCATGTTTGGCCCAAAGAGGATTGCCACAATCGCGCCGGCAAGTGCTCCAAGCGCCGTTCCAACAAATCGCTGGCCGGAAACGACCAGCGCAGCACCTAGGGATGACTGGGTGATCACCATGGTTGTGATTGGAGCCCAGTAAGCCTCCGGCAGCCGGAAAAATCGCGCCGCCAGCAGCGAGACAACGGCCGCTACCGCCGTCCGCACAGAATGGATCAAAACCTCCCCTCCTGCCCAAGCCGCCCGTTTCTCTCCACCCGTCGGCATTTGCTCCCTCCGTTTCCACGGTATCCCACCCGAGGGCCCCGACTTTGACCGACTCAACCCGCACGCTCACCCGACTTCCATCTCGCCCGCCAAGGCGCACGCGGTCACTCGGTTTGCCCGATAACCGAGAACTTTCTGACTTTCATGTCCGGGAACAGAAACTCATAGGTTTGGGACGATTCGTACGCAGTCTTGTGCAAGTCTTGGACGAGCTTTGCTTTGTAGTCGCCGAGTGCTAAGACTCCGTCACCTGACTGGGCTTGCAGCTCGTATTTATTTCCATTAATCACGACATCCAAATCTTGAAACACGCTCGGGGGCGCAAAGCTTAGGTGGCATGCGCTGACATGGACGGTTGTGGTGTAGTCCGCCGGGTTGGGCTCTGTCGGGTAAGGTTTTGACCCGGCCCATGTACACGCGAACAACAGCAGCAGAACAGCAACGGTAATCTTCTTCACGGGGCTCCTCGATTCTGTGCCGGGATGGCGGTCTTCATTTCTTTGCTACCTCTTCAACGGCCCTCTGAGTTTAAGCCTATGTGCGGGATGGCAGATAGCTACGAGGCTTGTGCACCCGTCTGCAAGAAATCGGGGCCGCCGCGTTCTAACTGGGAAGCAGCAGGAGGCATTGTCATGGAAGACCGTCTGCGATCCATCGTCGTTCGAATCCGCGAAGCTTTTTCGGCCCGTCCCCGATTGGTGTTGGCGGCTTGCGCCGCCGCCGGAGTCTTTCTCCTATTCTTGTCCGTATCAAAGCAGAATGTTGCGCCCGCACACCAGAGTAGTGCTACTTTCGCCCCGACTCGCGCGACCACAAGCGCCGAATTCCCTCCGGCATACGGAATTGGATCCCCGATTGATAATACAAAAGAACTCAACGCGGCTATGCCTGCTGGAGTGGCATCCAAGCTCTATTCGCCGGCACCGTCAGATTCCGCGAACGCGTACCGTGAGCCGCAGGTCGCCTATTCCGCGGAGTTAACTGTGGCGACGCGGGAGTTCGCGCATTCGCGCGCCAGCCTGGAAGAAATTCTTGAGCGCCACCATGGCTACGTGGCCAAACTGCGCATGGTGGGGGAGCCGACGGGGAGCATCCTTTCCGCGACGCTACGCGTCCCTTCGTCGGAATATCGCTCCGCTCTCACGGAACTGAAAGGGGTCGGCGTGGTGGAACACGAGGAAGAAGCCGCCGACGAAATCACCCAGCAGCACAGCGAACTCGAAGCACGCCTGGTGAACGCGCAGAACGAAGAGCAGCGCATCCAGCGAATCCTGCAGAATAAAGACGACAAATTCAGCGATATTGGTTCCCTCGAACGCCAGGTGGCGACACTGCGCACCGAAATTGAGCGCATCGAAGGGGAGCGCTCTGCGACCACAAGGCGCGTTTCGTTCGCCAACGTTTTCTTGTCCCTGCGGGAGGAACGCACATCGACTGCCGAGACAATGGGAGCGAAACTTCGCAGCGCCGCGATCGGCGGTTTGAACGATGCTCTCGACAGCCTCTCCTCCATCCTATTGTTCGTGGCAGGCCACGGCCCGCTCCTCGTTTTGTGGGCGGTGCTGATTTATTTCCCGGCGCGCTACTTCTGGCGCCGCCGTACGCAGTTGGCCTTCAGCGAGGCCCACGTTCCGAAGAATTCCTAGGACTTGACATGATGTCTGGTAACCGCAGGGTGCCGAGGGACAACGGAATGAGGAGCTTCATGGTTTCATCTAGCCTTGCAGTTATTGGCATGTTCTCCTCGCTACATTACATTGCCCCAGGTAGGTTGCGAGTGACCGGGTGCCGGAAACGGGCTCTCAGATGCCAGCGTACCAGGCGTAGCCGGCGTCTGAAGACGCGGAGCCCAGACCCTTGCCAAAACCTTTCAGGCTATCGGTGAGCGTCAGGTGAGTGATGAATTTGACGTTTTTGTAGCCGAGCTGGCGAGGGAGCCGCAGGCGAAGCGGCCCGCCGTGGCCCACGGGAAGCTGGTCGCCATTCATTCCATAGGTCAGAAAAGTCTGCGGGTGCAATGCGTCGGCCATATCGATGCTTTCCCACGTGTCGGGTTCAATCGAGAAATAGACGACGTATCTGGCCTGCGGGAGGACTCCCACAACATCCAGAACGCGGGACAAAGGCACGCCGACCCATTCGGCGATATAGGACCATCCCTCTTCACACTGCAGCATGGTGATCTGGGTGTGAGACGGGTAGCTTTTAAGCTGATCGAGCGAAAACGAGCCGGGCCGGGCGACCATGCCGTTGACAGAGAGCCGCCAATCAGCGAACCCTCCTGCCTGAAGGCGCTTGAACTGGTCAGTGAGAGGCTCGATTTCGTTGGCGAAGGGAGGCTTCGAAATCTGGCTGCTAGAGAATTCACGCGCTAAAGAGTGCCTGGTGACCAGCCGCTGCGAGGCGTAGGTCAATGTCTCGCCGAGGCCGAAGATTCCGCTGTGATCGGGCGGGACGAGACCATACTTTTGCGCAAGGCGCGCGGCCACGCCCAGGCCTGCTACGCCCGCTGTGGCCGCGAGTCCGGTGGTGATCAGCTTGCGACGCGAGAGCTTCCTCATGTGCGCTCCTTATTTGTAGCCGTGTGGCCCGTGATCATCGCGCGCATGCGGCTCTTGAATCCGGCGAGAAAAACCATCAGGACGTGAACCAGAAGGAAGAGCAAAAGAGCTAGGGAAACGAAGAAGTGAAGCGTGCGCGCGGATTGCTGGCCGCCGAGCGAAGTGACGGTTAGCGGAAATGCGGAAACAAAGGCGGGGGACATGGCGAGTCCGGTCCAGATGACCAGGGGAAATAAAATAAGGACCACGAAGAGGTACGTGAGCCGCTGGAGCAGGTTATACGACCAGGCCTCTGCCAGGCTCGGGCGCTTGAAGCGCAAATGGTCCGCGATCGAGGATGAGAACTCGCGCCACGAAAGATCGGCTTTGCGCGGGAACAAGTTTTTCCGCAAGTGCCCGGTAAAGAAGATGGAAATTACATACAGTAAGCCGGTCAAGACGACAATCCAGGCAGCTTGAAAGTGGAGGTAGCGGCTCCAGCCGTTCTGGTCCGGGAGGACATAGCTGTAGCCGGAGGGGACCAAGGAGCGCGAGGAGGGGATGTGGAGTTTGAAGAGCGGGGTGGTCAAGTCGTTGCCGGTTTCGCCCCAGTAGAAGCGTGGGTGAGAGATGACGATTTCGGCGCCGGTGACGAGCAGAGCGAAGAAGCAGAGGGTGGTGATCCAGTGAGTGACGCGGACGAGGAGAGAGTGCCGCGGGGTAGCCGTAGTGGCCGGGACGGAAGGGGCAGAAGCTGGGACAGAAGCTGCCAGTGGCGAGCCAATGGACTCCAATTCAGCCATGTTTAGTCCTCTGCTGAGGCCACAGCTTACCTTCCAAGTTAGACGTCATACTACCACCCACGGTAGCTAGTCGTTGGGTTTTTCGGTTGCGGGATCGGTAGCGGGCTTGGGTTGGTTGATGGTGGAGAGGGTTTGGACGTTGAAGCGTTTGTAGTCGGAATAGCGGGTGGTGGCGTTGACGTTGAAGCCTTTCATGAGGAGGACGCGGACGCCGACGTGGGCTTCCTCGTAGGTGGGGAGCCAGACTTCGTTGTTGAAATAGGACTGCTCGAAGACGAAGCTGGTGCCTTTTTGGAGATTGGCAAGGAGACCGCCGGCGACGCGGAAGTCGCCGACGAAATAGGCTTCGAGGCGGGCGACTTCGTGAGCCTGCTCGTCGATCCAGATGACACCGGCGAGTTCGTGGACGATTCTTTCGACCATTTTGTGGGGCTGGAATTCGGGATTGGGCTCGAAGTCAAAGACGAGGACGTCCTGGCCCCGGAAGCGTTCGCGGCGCGGGTTGACGAACTGAGCGGCGCGGAGGAAGGTTTCGATACCGACGTCATCGTCGTCCTTGTCTTTTTTGTCTTTTCCTTCTTCTTTGGCTTTTTCGTCCTTGGCTTCTTTTTTGGCTTCGCGTTTCTGAATTTCGGCGATTTCCTTCTGCGTTTTCTCGTTTTCTTTCTTTTGTTCCTCGTCGCTCAGAGCTTTGCCGTCTTTTTTGACGAGGGTGGAGACTTCGTCGCCATTTAGATAGAAGAAGGTGTATTCGTTCACCGTGGTCTTTTTCACCTTGCCATCTTTTTCAAATTCGGTTTCTTCCTCGACGCGCGTGCCTGCGTAATTCTCCCTGATTTTGTCGGCGGCTTTCTGATTTTCGTCGATCTCCTTGAAAAGAGCTTTGAGGTCGGGGAGCTTGACCTGGGATTTTATGGGGAAGTCGAAGGTGCGTTCGCCGACGGTTTCGTTGATCACGGCACGGGTGATGTTGATGGAGTAGGTGTCGGGGCCGCGGTGGAGCTCGATTTTGTAGGGGAGCTTGACGCCGTCGACGGTGCGGTAGTCGTCATAGAGAATTTCCTGGTCGAGACCGGCAACGGAAGCAGATTCCTTGATGAGGAGGTGGGATTGCGGATCGAAGAAGAGTTCGCGGCGGATATTGGTGGTGGTGGTGAGTTCGAGCTGAAGAGCGTCTTTGCCGCGGACCTGGGCGTGGCCGATAAAGGCGACGGCGAGTTTGTGCTTTTTGAGATTGAGAAGGCGGGAGTTGTAGTAGAGCGAGGCGGCTTCGAGTTGCTGACCTTGCTGGCCGAGAAGGGTGGAGAGTTCGCCGCTGGGGACTTGGTGCCAAGCGGATTTGCCGTTGTAGGCTTCGATGAGGGGTTTCTCGCCGAGGACGAATTCGGAGTAGTAGCGGTTGGGGAGTTTGAGGCTGAAAGTGTAGGTGGAGGGTTTGCCGTCAGAGGGATTGCTGAAGGCGCCTTCGAGGGTTTCGGTCTGGATTTTGGACAGGGCTTTGCTGCCGCCGGCGGCTTTGACGTAGTCGGAGATGATCTTGGCAGGCTCCTGGGCCTGCAATCCGGGCGAGAAAATGGCAGTGGAGAGGACTAGGGGGACGAAATAAGTAGCGCGCCACATAGGACTTACCCTTCTAAACGCGAGTGCGGGTCAAAAGTTTCGACAAAAGAGGGACCCAAGCCTAATAGACGTGGCAGGCGAGCGGAGATTAACGCCAATTTTGGGCTGGGTGGGGTTTATTCGTATCTTAGGGCAACCAAAGGATCGACGAGGGTTGCGCGGCGTGCTGGGAAATAG
The DNA here is from genome assembly GCA_963833345.1 of uncultured Acidobacteriota bacterium. Taxonomy (GTDB): domain Bacteria; phylum Acidobacteriota; class Terriglobia; order Acidiferrales; family UBA7541; genus Acidiferrum. The sequence continues at coordinate 2,699,544 of CAWHXI010000002.1, forward strand.
GATGCCGCGATTGCGACGATGGTCAGGAGAACGGAAACGCCAATAAAGGTAAAGGGATCGTAGGCGCTGATCCCAAACAGGAAACTTCGCAGGAGGCGAGCCAGTGCGAGTGCGGCGACCAGACCAATTCCCACCCCGACCAGTGCCAGTCGCAGTGCTTCTCCAACGATGATCCGGAATACGTCTTGCGGCTGCGCGCCCATCGTGACGCGAACGCCGATTTCGCTGGTTCGCTGCGTCACGGTGTAGGACATCACGCCATAGACTCCAACGCCAGAAAGCACCAGCGCCAGCATGGCGAAGATACCGATGAGCCAGGCGCGGAAACGCGGCTGAGCCACGGTGGTGGCCATGTTTTGCTCCATCGTGCGCACTTTTACGAGCGGTTGATTGGGGTCGATCTCCGCAAGAGCGCTGCGAAGCGCTGCCGTCTGAAGCGCGGGATCGCCTGCGGTGCGCATCACGACGGAAAGTTGAAAGACCGGCAGAAGCAAATCCGCTTGGCGGTAGGGCAGGTACATTTCCGATTGCGGATCAATGCCGAGGCCGGGGAGAACGTCCCCAACGACGCCAACGATTTCCATCGTTGGCACATCCTGCTCGGCGGTTGCTCCGAGTTGGAGGCGCTTGCCGATGGGATTTTCATTAGGAAAAAAAGTGGTGACCATCGTCTTGTTGATGACCACGACCGCGGGCGAGTGTTCGTTGTCGGCGGGCGTGAAGAGACGGCCTTGCAGAAGCGGGACGCCGAGCGTTTCGAGATAGTTGGGCGTGATGGTGCGGTAGCCGGCGGCGATGAATTCTTTGGGAGATTTGGGCGGATGGCCGGTGATATTGAAGTGGATGATGCTGCCTCCGCCGCTTACCGGAAGAAAAGAGGCTGCGGCTGCGGAGCGAACCCCGGGAAGCGTTCTGGCGCGATCGACCAAGCGATCGAAGAATTGGTAGCGGTCTTCAGGTTTGGCATAGGCCGTGAGCGAGAGAGGAATATCGGCAACGAAAAGATGATCAGGCTGAAACCCCGGAGGGACTTCCTGGAGCCGGGAAAAACTGCGCAGGAGCAAACCGGAACCGACGAGAAGCAACAGCGCTAGCGCGATTTCCATGGCGACCAGCGCGCCGCGAAGACGATGTTGGCCGGGCCCGGCGGTCGAGCTCCGCGAGCCTTCGTTGAGAGCTTCGCGCAAATCCAGCTTGGCGGTGCGCAAGGCGGGGACGATGCCGAAAAGCAAGCCAGTAAACAGCGCGACTGCGGCGGTGAAGGCGAGCACGCCGGTATCGAGGCCGATGGGTGCGCCTTGCGGGACACTACCAGAGGCAATTTTCAGAAGAGGTCCGATCGAAGACCAGGCGATGAATACGCCGAGAATTCCTCCCGCAAGAGAGAGCATGACGCTTTCGGTCAAGAGCTGTCGAATGACGCGGCCGCGGCCCGCACCTAAGGCCGTGCGAATGGCGACTTCCCGGCCGCGCGAGGCAGAGCGCGCGAGCAAGAGATTCGCGACGTTGACACAAGCGATGAGCAAAACAAAACTAACAGCGCCGAGCAAGAGCAGAAGGGCGGGGCGCGAGTTCTGCACAATCTGATCCTGGAGGCCAACGACCCCGGCGCTGGTGCCGGTATTGTAAAGAGGATATTGCTGCTCGAGGCGTTTGGTGACGCCGATCATTTCGGTGTTGGCTTGCTCTCTGGAGACGCCGGGTTTGAGACGAGCGAGAGCGAGGATGCCGGGATGCCAGTTGCGATCTTGCGGGAGCGTGGCGGCCCAAGGGGCGAAGGGGAGAAATACGTCGACGGACTGGAAGACCTGAAAACCAGCGGGGAGCACGCCGACAACTGTGTAGGGACGAGTGTCGAGATTGATAGGCTTGCCGAGGATTTCCATGGATCCACCGAAACGCCGCTGCCAAAGGCCGTAACTGAGAAGAACGACCGGCGTGCCGCCAGCGCGATCCTCTTCGGGGAGGAAGGTGCGGCCAACCTGGGCGTTGATGCCGAGCATGGAAAAGAGGCCGGCCGTGGTCATCTGGACGTTCAGGCGCTCAGGTTCTCCGGCTCCGGTGAGAGTAATAGCGCCGGAACGGACAGCTTGCATGCGTTCGAAAGAGGAGGATTGGTCGCGCCAGTCGCAGAAGTTTTCGTAGGAAGTGCTGATCACTGGAAAAGAGCTTTTTTCGGCGATCAGAATTAGCCGGGCTGGATCGCGAAAAGGAAGGGGGCGCAGGAGCACGCCGTTTACAACGCTGAAGATGGCAGTGTTCGCGCCAATGCCGAGAGCGAGCGTGAGGATGGCAATCGCGGTAAATCCGGGACTCTTTGCCAAGAGCCTGAATGCAAAGCGAATGTCCTGCAGCAGTCTGAACATGGGTTTCCCCCGAGGCGCGAATCTATCCCATCCATCAGACGGATGCTATGAGCAATCGTTACCAGAGTTGGCGCCCCGCACAGTGATGCGGGCGCGTCAGTTCGCGGCCGAGGCTTTCGGCCTGTTCAGGTACTTTTCGTAGAGACGTTGGTGTCGGTTATCCAGCGAGGTGCGCTGGCCCTTGATGAAAAGGAACTTCACTTCCGTGGTCAGTTCGAGCGGATCACCGTTGGTGACGATGATGTTTGCGACTTTGCCGGTCTCGAGCGTGCCGACTTGGTCGGCGACGCCAAAAATCTCGGCTGGATAGACCGTGACGGCTTTCAGGGCTTCGTCGTAGGGAAGGCCGTAGGCGACGGCGTTCGCGGCTTGTTGGCCGAGGCGCCGCGCGAAGGAATTGTCGAAACTGCCGAACGCAAACTTCACACCGGCAGCGGCGAGTTCGGCGGGCTGGGAGAGCAGACGATCGTAAGGATCGTCTTCCTCGATTGGGAGGCTTAGCGTGGGCCGCAGGATTACGGGGATTCCCTTGGAGCGCAGGAGGTCTTTCACTTTGTACGCTTCCGCGCCGCCTGCGAGAATCATCTTCAGCTTTTGCTTGTCGCAGAATTCGACGGCGTTGCGGATGTCGCGCGCACGATCCGCGAAGACAAGTGCAGGCAACTGTCCGCGGATGACCGGGGCAAGCGCTTCAAGCTTCAGGTCGCGCTTATAGTCCGCCGGGCCGCCGTGGCCCATGGCTTGCGCGTAGTGCCGAGCGCGATCGAGATAATCCGTCAACTCGTTTACCTGCTTCTCGTACTCCTGCTTGGCTTCGGCGAATGGCTTTTCTCTTCGCGAGAACGTCGCGAAATCGAAAGTGCGCGTCTCAATGGCGGGCCAGCTGATGACCATGGCGACGCTTCTTTTGATCAGCATTTCGTTGATCGTCCATCCGGCGAGACTGATCGCGGAGGCCTGGCCGCCAATTACGCCACGTGAGCCGCCGCCATCAAAACCGCCGCTGTCCGGTACCGTGAGGACTTCGGTGATGCCTGAAGCGCGCGTCACGGGAATGTGTTCGCTGGAGGGAAATACCGCCGTCGCCGCGACCACGTCCGGATTGTACGGGCCCGTTTCGGTGGTATCGACGGTGGCGTTTACCGCGGAAATTTCGCTCATGCCCATCTGCGTGATGGGATCGAAGAGGCCAGGATAAATCTGCAAGCCTTTGGCGTCGATGACCTGCGCGCCTGCGGGAACTTCCACGTTGGCGCCGACGGCGGCGATTTTGCCGTCACGAATGACCAGCGTACCATCCTCGATGGGCGCGCCGGCCAGCGTGAAAATTTTTGCGTGAGTGAGAGCGACGACAGCCGGTGCCTGCGCAGAGGCACTCTGAGAAACAAAGCAAACTGCTGCAACGATTGCCATTAAGCGCAGAATCAAAGTGATGCTCTTCACAGAGCACCTCCGGAAACGGCGTCCGTTTGCGGCGGCCTAGGCTTTTCCTCGGGTTTCTTTTCGTCTGGTTTTTTCTCGTCTGGTTTGGCACCGGGCTTTTTGCCAATTTCAATCGTTGCGTCTGGCTTTTTCTCTCCAGCCTTCTTTTCCTTTTGCATCAGCGCTTTCTTTTCTTTTTCGAGGTTCGCGCGATCGGCGATATCGCGCTTGCGGTCGAAGTACACGCGTCCATCGATCAACGTTTGCTGGACGACGGCGTAGGCGCTGAGGGGATCGTGGTTGTAAATGACCAGGTCGGCATCCTTGCCGACGTCGATCGAACCGACGCGCTTGTCGATGCCGAGTTGTATCGCCGGATTCAGCGTGACGAGCTTGAGCGCTTCGTCATGAGTGAGGCCGCCGTACTTCATGGTCTTCGCGGCTTCCTGATTGAGATGCGTGGCTTCTTCCGCGTCGTCGGAATTGATGGAAACGATTACGCCGCGACGCGTCATGATCGCCGCGTTGTAAGGAATCGCATCGTAGGCTTCCACTTTATAGGCCCACCAATCGGAGAACGTTGAAGCACCTGTTCCTGCGGCGGCAATTTCGTCGGCTACTTTGTAGCCTTCCAGTACATGCTGGAGAGTGCGAATCTTGAAACCAAATTCCTTCGCCACGCGAAGCAACATGAGGATTTCGTCTTCGCGATAGCAGTGCGCGTGAACGTAACGCTTGCCATCAAGAACTTCGACGAGGGGATCGAGGCGAAGATCGCGGCGCGGCGGAATCGCGCTTTTATCGCCGGCGGCGACGCGCTTGTCATAATCCTCCCAGCTTTTCTTGTAATCGCGCGCTTCGACGAACGCGGTTCGTATCGTCTCTTCGACGCCCATGCGCGTCGTGGGATAACGCGGGGTTGCGCCTGGGATGCTGAAGTTGGAGCGCTTGGGATTCTCGCCGAGCGCGAACTTGATGCCAGGAACCGCGCCTTCGAACGGCAGCTTCGAAGCGGGCAGGCCCCAGCGGAGCTTGATAACTACCGTTTGGCCGCCGATGGAGTTTGCGGAACCGTGCAAAACGTTTGCGATGGTCACCCCGCCGGCGAGATCGCGATAAATGTCGATGTCATCGGGATTGAGGACATCCGCGATATTTACCATCGAGGAAACTGAAACGCTGCCTTCGTTCACGCTGCCGTCGACGGCGATGTGCGAATGGCAATCGATGATGCCGGGGATAACCCACTGGCCTGCGGCGTCGATGACCTGGGCATCTTTCTGCGCCTTGATAGAGGGCCCCACTTCCGCGATTTTGCCATCCTTAATAAGGATGGAGCCGCGCTCGATGGTGCCGTGCGAAACGGTTAGGATGGTGGCGTTCTGGATCAGAATTACCGGGGGCGCCTCGGGCGGAGTGGCCGCACAAGTCAAAGGAAGAAGCCCGAGGAAGCATAGCGCGCAAACCAGTGCGATCCGCAAACGATGGTTAACCAACATGAATGGAATCCTCACAGTGCACCCCCGTCGACAGATGACTCATTGCTCGTACGACTGGGGATGCTGAAAGCGCCAGTTGCCGCGGCTTGCGCTGTGGGCTTAGCGCCCGTGAACTCGATCGAGTAACCCAAGACGTCGATGGTGCCCTTCACGGTGCTGCCGTCAAAGGTGCCCGAGAAGACTACGTCGGTGGGGTTTCCCTCGATCGGAATGTTGATGGTGAAGCTGAATTTGTCGACGCTAACGTAGCCGCTGATGATGCTGGTGGTGCCGCGCTTGCTCGTGGTCGTTCCGCTGAGCGTGCCGTCGGTAGCCATCTCCAGATCCAGCGTGGATTCTTCCGGACCTTCCGGCGTCGTGTACGCGAGTTTCCACTTGCCGGTCATGTTTCCTTTAGGTGGATCTTTCGGCTTCTCGGGCTCATGCGTCTCGAACCTTTTGCCATCTACAAAAACCATTTTGATTTTAGTCTTCTCGTCAAAAAGTTCGCCATCGGTTACAACAAGATTTGCGATCTTCCCGGTCTCGATGGAACCTGTCCTATCGGCGACTCCGAAGATCTCGGCGGGCGTCAGCGTCAGCGCGCGCAGCGCAGCATCGGGGGCGAGTCCGGCATCAATCGACTTTTTCGCAGCCTTGAGGATGTCCTTGGGGGCGGTGATACCACCGGAGTAAAACGCGAACGCAACGCCGGCCTTGGAGAGCGCCGCAGGGGAAGAAGGCGCCTTATCGCGAAAACGCAGCGTGCGGAGCGACGGCTTCTCGTCGGGATCCGCGTCTTTTTCCGCTTCCGGCCACTTCAGATTGACGAGCACGGGAAGTTTCCGTTTATTGGCACCGATTTCGCCGGCCACTTCATAGGCCATTTGCCCGCCGTAGATAACTGCGTCCACATCCCAGCGATCCGCAAGTTCAAGCGCGCGGCGGAGCTGAATGGAATTGTTCGCCGGAATCAGCACTAGCGTGTGGTCCTCCAGCGCTTCGCCGAGGACGGCTTCTGTGCGGTCGTAGCGCGGCCGCGGGACTCCGCGGGGATTTTTTTCATAGATGGCCAGCGCAGCAGCGCTCCAATCCGTGTCAATCCACACCTGGTGGACATAGGCGAGAGCGCCCATCAGCGAGCCAGGGAAATTTCCAAAGCCGCCGCTGGGTTGCAAGGAAATGGGAAACGCCACAGGCGTCTTAACCACCAATTCGCTGCCGCGGTCGCCTGCTAGATCGAGGACCGCGGCCTGCCCGGGAAACATTCCGCCCCTGGGCGCGGAGACGACGCTGGTGAAGCCGCCGTTGCGCCAGGTTTCGATGCGCTTGTCGCTCAGGGTGACTTCATCGGCCGCGCTCCGCCAGGGCGTGGTCCCCGGACGGTCTTCAGGTCCGCGCGAGACTTCTCCCGTTGGAGCCGCCCGTCGGCCGCCTCCTTCACCAGCGCCACCGGCTGCGGGTGCGGCAGGAGCTGCCGGAAGGCCGACATCGGTGAACGAATCAAAAAGCCCGGGATAAACCGTGAGGCCCTTGCCTTCGATGATCCAAGCGTCCGGAGGAATGGCAACGTCCTTGCCAATCGCTGTGATAACGCCATGGGCCATCACCACGGTGGCGTTTTCCAGAGGCGGCCCAGAAACCGGAACGACTTTGGCTCCGCGAATCGCGAAGTATTGCGGCTCACCGCCCTGCGCGCGCGTTAGGGGCGCGGTAGCGAGAAGCGCGAAAAGAGTGACAGCAAACGCGAGTGCGAACACGCACCGGCGCGCGAGGACAGAACGCATGCAGGCTCCTTTTTCGGACACGTCTAGGACACGAACCCCCCGACAGTCTGTTCGGTAGACGCAAGAGGCTAGTCAGAAGTTACGGGAGAGTCAAGGAGGATGAAGATTTATGGGAGCCGAGAACTACAGCGCGGGGCGGCTTAAAGGGGCTCAAAAAAATCTGAAAAAAACAGGAAACAAATGGCAGGCTCACTTCGTTTCTTCTATTGCCTTCCCATAGGGCCTATGGCATCTTCGGTATGGGCATCCCATAGGAACCGAGAGGGGACCCGAGAAGAACAAGGAGAACGATGGGCGATAAGGCGGCTGACAAGAAGGATGTGTGGCAAGGCACTCTGGCGCTGATGGTACTGAAGACGCTCCAAGCGTTGGGCCCGCTGCACGGCTACGGCATTGCGCGGCGCATTGAACAGACCAGCGGCGATCTTCTTGCCGTGAATTACGGAACTTTGTATCCCGCGCTTCTGAAGCTCGAGCAGGAGGGCTACATCAGCTCCGAATGGGGCGTATCGGACAACAATCGCAAAGCGAAGTATTACAAGCTCACGCGCGCGGGCCGCAAACAACTGAATAAAGAAGAGCGCGAGTGGGAGCAGACAACCGCGATCCTTGCGCGCTTTCTGGCGCCAGGTGAAGAGCGGTCGTAGGGGGCATTGGTATTGCGGAGGAGTTTTTATGCGGCAGTTGCGGGCGTGGTTCTCTAGGTTAGGCGAGCTATTCTGCAGGCGACGGCGTGAGCAGGACTTCGCGGCCGAGATGAACAGTCACCTCCAACTGCACATCGAAGACAATCTGCGCGCGGGCATGTCGCCCGTGCAAGCGCGGCGGGAGGCACTCATGAAACTCGGCGGCATCGAACAAACCAAGGAAAACTACCGGGAGCGCCGCGGGCTGCCGCTGCTGGAAGTTTTCTTTCAGGACTTGCGCTTCGGTGCACGCATGCTGAGAAAGAACACAGGATTCACGGTAGTTGCTGTGCTCACGCTGGCGATTGGAATTGCCGCCAACTCCACGATTTTCAGCTTCGTCAGCGCGGTCCTCTACACTCGGCCCCCTGTCTCTGATCCAGATCATCTGGCTGTGGTCTACGGGTTGAGCCCAATCCACATGTGGGGGTCCGGCCTGAGCCCCGTCTCCGCTCCGAATTATTTCAGCTGGAAGCACGAGAATCAGGTGTTCACCGAATTAGCAGCCTCGAATCCCTACAACAGTTTGAATTTGACCGGCGGTGGTGATCCCGAGCGCGTGAGCGCCGTCCGGGTAACTGCTAATTACTTTTCCGTGCTCGGCGCCTCTCCCGAGATAGGCCGAACTTTCGCGGCCGGCGAAGATCAGGAAGGATATAACCATGTCGTGGTTCTGAGCCACCGCCTGTGGCATAGGAAATTTGGATCGGATCCTGGTCTAGTCGGCAAAGCCATCCGATTGAATAACGAGCGATACACCGTGATTGGAGTGATGCCGTTCCAGTTCCGCTTGATGTCGTTTCAAGGCGAAGTGTGGACACCGTTGGTCTTGAACGAATCTCAGCAAAGCGGAGCAGCCAGGCAGGAACGCGATCTGTATCTGTTCGGCAGGCTCAAGCCAGGGGTGACCTTGGAGACGGCGCAGGCAAACGCAAAGACGCTGGGTGCTCTCGCGGCAAAAAACTTCCCGGAGACAGATAACGGATGGGGCGCAAGCACACTGTCTCTGCAGGAATACATGATTCGCGATTTCAATGCCGGGCCCGCTTTTATTCTTCTGCTGTCCGCCGTCGGCTTGGTGCTGCTCATTGCCTGCGCGAATATTTCCGGGCTTATGCTGGCGCGCGCGACCGGCCGAAGTAAGGAAATGGCCGTGCGCATCGCTATTGGGGCGGGAAGAACCCGCCTGGTGCGCCAGCTAATGACCGAAGCTTTGCTTATCGCCGCGCTGGGCGCCGGCGCCGGTCTCGCTTTCACGCTCGCGGGCGAGCGCGTGATGCAAGCCGCGTTGTCTTTCAACGACGCAGTCAAGTTGATCGAGCTCAAGATCGATTGGCGAGTGCTCAGCTTCACTTCGGCAATCGCACTGTTATCGGCCGTTCTCTTCGGTCTTGCTCCCGCGCTAAAAGCGAGGTCGGTGGAAATCTTTGCGACGCTGAAAAATGAAAGCGCAACGGTTTCTTCGAACAAAAAGAAAAACGGTTTGCGCAGCATTTTGGTCGCCGGTGAGGTCGCCCTTGCCGTCGTGCTATTGAGCGGAGCTGGGATCCTCATTCAAGGAATTGTTGAGGGGATGCGAAGAAACATGGGATTCGATCCTCAGCGGATCCTGACGGCGCAGATCACTCTCCCGGAATCTCGCTATAAGGAGGCTTCCGCACAAATCCAGTTTTACCGTGAACTCGTTAGTCGCCTTTCCTCCATGCCCGGCGCGAAATCCGCAGCCATCACTTCGGTCCTGCCAGGCGCCGGACCGGAAGAAATTCCTTTTCGCCTTCGCGGACAGGAGAATCTGCCTGCAGGCGAACTGGCCCACGCACGCTATTGCGTCGTGAGCACGCACTACTTCGATGCTAGCGGGACGACGATCATCTCAGGACGCGATTTCTCCGCGGCCGATGACGCGCATGCTCCATTGGTGGCGTTGGTGAGCCAAAAACTCGCGGAGCAGTTCTTCCCGCACGGAGACGCCCTCGGAAGTCAGATTCGCATTCATTCGGCGGATGCCGCTACAAACCCATGGCGCACCATTGTTGGCCTCGTCCAGAACGTGAAAGGCTGGCCGCTGCGCTCCATAGATGATCCGGAGATTTATGAGCCTTTCGAGCAGCATCCGATGGCTGAGGCCGCCGTGATGGTGCGGGGCATCAGCGACGCGAACTCACTTGCCCCTGGCTTGCGGGAAGCGGTTTGGTCGATTGATCGCGACCAGCCGATCGGCGAACTCATGAGCCTTCCAGACATTCTCGAAAACGAAGTGGCCGGCGACAAGATCATGGGAAAGATGATGGGGACCTTTGCCGTTTTGGCGCTGGCGCTTTCCGGTATCGGGATTTATGGCCTGGTGGCCTACACCGTGGGGCAACGCAGGCAAGAGATCGGCATCCGCATGGCTCTCGGCGCCAGGAAGGAAAGCATTCTGCGCCTCGTGATTACGGATGGGCTGAAGCTCGCACTGATCGGCGTGGCTGTCGGACTAACTTGCGCGTTACCTCTTCCAAAAGCATTCGGCAGCCTTTTTCAGGATTACCACATTTCCGGCGGATGGATTTTTTTATCGGTGCCAATTTTGATCACCGGCGTCGCCATGCTCGCTTGCTACCTTCCGGCTCGTCGAGCGTCGCGCGTCGATCCCATCGTGGCTTTGCGATACGAATAACCACAGCGATCTGGTGTTGAAGTTTGGAGATTTTTGTTTTTCGAGAATAGCTCAGGAATTTGAAGGAACGGTTTAGCGATGAGATGGCCGCGCGCTTTGTTCGTTAGGCTTGGCGGACTCTTCCACAAAGAGCCCCGCGAGCGTGAGCTTGCCGACGAGATGGAGAGCCATCTTCAACTGCACATCGAAGACAATCTACGCGTTGGCATGTCGCCAGCACAAGCGCGCCGGGAGGCAATCATGAAGCTAGGTGGGGTTGAGCAAACCAAGGAAAACTACCGCGAGCGCCGCGGTCTCCCCATTCTGGAAACCACTCTGCAAGACTGCCGCTACGCATTTCGCCTGCTTCGCAAGAATCCAGGCTTCGCTCTGGTCGCCGTCTTAACACTCGCGCTTGGCATCGGCGGCAACACCGCTGTCTTCAGCGTGATGAACAGCGTCCTTCTTCGCAGCCTTCCGCTGCCGCGTCCTGAACAATTGGTTTACTTAGTGCTTCCGAATGGCAAGCCTGACGGTGCAATGAACACGGGCGATGACAGCACCTCATTTTCGGAACCAGTCTTCGAGCAGCTGCGCGCGGAACGCGCTGCCTTTTCCGATTTGATGGCTTACATCCCGCTGGCAATCGGCAAAACGGCGGTCCGCATCGGACAGGACCCTGAAGAAGCAGAAGCGGACGAAGTAAGCGGTAATTTTTTCTCGGGCCTCGGCGCCTCCTTTGCCCGCGGTCGCGGCTTCACGCTTGAGGATGAGACTGCGCACGCCCAGGTCACTGTGCTCAGCTATTCCTATTGGACCGTCCGCTTCGGCCGCAGTCCCTCCGCGATAGGCCAATCGATTTACGTGAAAGGAGTTCCGTTCACAATCATCGGGGTGAGCGGACAAGGCTTCTACGGCGTCGAGCCGGGCCTTTCCACAGATCTGTGGATCCCATTGCAGAATCGGCCTGAATTGAATGCCTGGGGCGAACCGCCCTCAGAAGACAGCGCTCTCTACGGCTCGCCCAAATGGTGGTGTATTCGGCTTATTGGCCGGCTACAGCCTCACGTTACATCACGGCAAGCGATCGCGATGCTCGATCCGGCTTTTCAAAGCTCTGCGCTGATCGGCCTTGGCACAGTCGATCCAAAGACGCCGAAACCCACTTTGGCCCTTGCTCCCACGGAAGGTATTCAAGGTATCCGTGACGATTACGCTCAGCCCATCGAAATTCTGATGATCATGGTGGGATTGGTTCTGGTCATTGCCTGTACCAACGTCGCCATGCTTCTCGTCGCACGGAATTCCGCCCGCCAGCGAGAGTTTTCCTTGCGGCTGGCACTTGGAGCGGGCCCAGGCCGCCTGTTGCGGCAGTTGCTGGCAGAAAGCCTGTTGCTGGTGGCGGTTGGCGCGGCGCTAGGCTGGATTTTTGCGACGGCCGCCAGCAGCGCCCTTGCCGCGTGGTCGAGTTTGGAAGTTCCCTTGACGCTGGATTCGCGCGTTTTGGTTTTTACGCTGGCGATTTCGTTGGCGTGTGCCGTGGTATTCGGTCTAGCCCCGCTTCGTACCGCTCTCAGCATCTCCGATGGGCCGGGTCTTAAGACCTCGAACGCGGCGGCGCAACGTAACAAGAAAAGCTCCTGGACCGGCAAATTGGTTGTTGCTTCCCAAATGACTCTCTGCGTCATTCTGCTAGTCGGCGCGGGCTTACTCGTTCGTTCGCTTCGCAATTACGAGATCTTGCCGCTCGGCCTTCGTACCGATGGACTGTTGGTTTTCGGCACCAGTCCGCTTTCCGCCCGCTCCGACGACGAAAGAGCGCGTTTCTATCAGAGACTCCTCGAACGCTTGCGGGTTGTGCCCGGAGTTGAATCCGCGACATTAATGGCCAACCGTCTCGGCTCCGGCTGGAGCAACAACGGTATCTTTGCCATAGATGGCGTGACGCCCCGAGGCAGTTTTGAAGAGGTAGGAATGCGTGCAAATGACGTCGGGTCCGACTATCTGCACACTCTGGGAGTTCCTATCCTGCAAGGCCGCGACATTGCGGATGCTGACACGAGGCAGGCGCCCAAGGTTGCCGTCGTCAATCAAACATTTGTCAGGCGGTATTTTCCGAACGGCGCTGTATTGGGCCATATGGTGGGCGGTACGAAACCTGAAGGTCAGTTCACGATCGTCGGCGTAGCCGCGGACAGTAAATATACAACCGTCGCCGAAAAGCCGAGGCCGATGATTTACTTTCCGTTCAGCCAGCGCGAATCGGTCTCTGATATGCATGTCGAACTGCGCACCATGGGAAATCCCGAGGCGCTCATACCCAGCATCCGCGCCGTTCTCCGCGACATGGATCCAAACCTTCCCATGCAAAAGCCGATGACACAGCGCGCGCAATTCGATGAAAGCTTCTGGCAGGCGCGTCTTTTTGCGCGGCTGGCGCTGTTCTTCGGATTGATAGCGGCGTTGCTCGTTGCAACGGGCTTGTACGGCACGTTGGCCTATCGTGTGCGCCGCCGCACTTCCGAAATTGGCGTGCGCGTGGCGCTGGGGGCGCAGCGTTCGCAGGTCCTCTGGATGGTCTTGCGCGAAAGTTTGCTGATCAGCGTGGCTGGTATCGCCTTCGGCGTCCCGCTAGCCATCGCCGGCGCGCAACTCATGCGCTCGATGCTCTTCGGCGTAATGCCGGGAGATTCGATCTCGTATCTTGGCGCGCTGTTAGGCGTGACACTGGTCGCGCTCATCGCCAGCGTCATCCCTGCGCGGCGCGCCGCATCCGTCGATCCAATCGTCGCGTTGCGCTACGAATGATTGGACGAAATGAGACATATCTTTAAAGGCTACCAATTAGTTCGATGTAACCTAGATCGGCCCTACTTTGATCGACCCAATTTGGATCGAAAGGCTCCAGCTTGAGACGCATTCGCGCATGGTTCTTCCGCATGGCTGGCCTCTTCCGCGAAGAAAAGCGTGAGCGCGAACTCGCCGCCGAAATGGAGAGCCATCTCCAAATGCACATCGACGACAATCTGCGTGCCGGCATGACCGCAGAAGAGGCGCGTCGGCAAGCGCAGATGAAACTCGGCGGCATCGAACAAACCAAAGAAGCGTATCGGGAACGAAGGGGGTTGCCCATGCTCGAAACATTCCTCCAGGATCTCCGCTTCGCCGCACGCATGTTGCGCAAGAACCTAAGCGTCACCACCATCGTTGTGCTTACGCTCGCTCTCGGGGTCGGCGCAAATACCGCGATCTTCGGCCTGGTGAATGGCCTCTTGCTGCAGCGTCTGCCGGTGCCCGCCGCCGAGCAAATCGCCGCTCTGGTGATTCAGTCTGGTGATTCTTCACTCGGAGCGCTCGGTTTTTCCTATCCGCAGTTTGTGGAATTTCGCGAACAAACGGCGCCGATCTGTGAAGTCTTCGGCTCGGCCACGGCGTGGCGGTTGAACTTCGCCGCCGAAGGCCATAGCGACACTCTCACCATCGGCGGCGTCAGCAGCAACTATTTTTCCGCGCTCGGTGTTAAGCCCGCTCTCGGCCGGCTTGTCCTTCCCAGCGAAGGCGAGCACCCTGGCGAACCCGCCATCCTCGTCCTTAGCTATTCCTTCTGGCAACGAAGATTCGGCGGTGATCCGCAGGTGATCGGCAAACAAGTGCGCGTGGGCGGCAAGCCGGCCACGATTGTCGGCGTCATGGAGAAAGAATTCCGGGGGCAGTTCTCCGTCTTCGAGATGGATGCATACGCTCCGCTCAGCACGGCGTTTGACAAATCTTCGGCCATCAATTTTTGGAATAGCCGCGACATACACTTAATGCTGGTTCTTGGCAGACTGAAGCCGGGCGTGACTCTCGCCCAAGCCCAAAGCAGATTCGACGTAATTTCACGGCGGCTCGCGGCACAATATCCGGTGACAGATAAAGATTTGAGCGTACGTGTGATGGACGAGCGGCTCTCGCGCCCCATTCCCTACGCCAACAATGCGTTCATAGTGTTTTCCGGATTGTTTCTGATCCTCGGCGCCCTCGTTTTACTGTTAGCCTGCACGAACATCGCAAACATTCTCATGGCGCGCGCTTCCGTTCGGCAGCGCGAGATGGCCATTCGTGCGGCTCTGGGCGGCGCACGCTACCGTCTTGTGCGCCAAATGCTTACGGAAACGATGCTCACAGCCCTGCTCGGTGGAATTGCCGGAGTAGCGCTTGGCGCGGGCCTGAGCCATTTTGCCAGCTCCACGCACCTGTCTAACATTCCAGTTCGGCTCGGTTTCGGTTTCGATTGGAGAGTTTTTGTGTACGCGCTCGCAGCGGTTCTCTTCACCGCGATTGCCGCCGGCCTGTCGCCTGCGCTTCGCGCCACTCGCGCCGATGTCAATACTGCGTTGCACCAAGGCGGCCGCGCGGACGCCGGCGGCAAGGCTAGGCATAAGGTTCGCGGCGACCTTATGGCCGCGCAAGTCGCGGGATCATTAATGCTGTTGATCGTCGCCGGACTTTTCGTCCGCAGCCTGCGCGCCGTCGAGCACATGGACATAGGCTTCGATCCAAATCAGCTTTTGAACGTCCGCCTCGATCCTTCCCTCCATAATTTCAGCGAAACGCAAACCAAGGAATTTTATCGTTCGCTCGAAACAAAAATCCGTGCGCTTCCCGGAGTGCAATCCGCGAGTCTGGCCTCGGCAGTACCGGTCGCTTATATGCTCGAGAGGGAATCGGTTTATATCGAAGGGCGGCCCGTGCCGCCCGGCCAAAAGGCGCCCGAGATGATGTTCAATAGCGTCGATGCGCCCTATTTCGAAACCGTCCGCGTTCGTGTCCTCCTCGGCCGTGCATTCACGGACGCCGACAGCGAGACGTCTCCTCGCGTCGCGATCGTCAACGAAACGATGGCCCGGCTTTTTTGGTCCGGGGAAAACCCTATCGGCAAACGCTTTGGCCTGAGTAGCGATGCCGGCCCCTTCGTCGAGATCGTCGGCGTCGCGCGCGATGGCAAGTACCGCGTTCTCGCTGAAGATCCGCAACCGTACTTTTACGTCCCTCTCACGCAGCACTTTACTTCACAGCGCACCCTGCAGATTCGTTCCTCGATACCTCTCGAATCGCTTGCCCCGATAGTCCAGCGCGAAATACAGGCGCTCGACGCCAATGACCCCATCGAAGAAATCCAGACGATGAAGGAGTCACTGGGTGGCACATTGGGATATTTCATCTATCGTCTCGGAGCTTCGCTCGCAGCGGCCATGGGTTTGCTGGGCCTGCTTCTGGCAGTCGTAGGCGTCTATGGCGTCGTTTCCTACGCCGCAACGCAGCGAACGCAAGAGCTCGGCATTCGAATGGCTCTGGGAGCAAGCCCGCGCCAAATTCTGGCGCTCTTGCTCAAGCAAGGCGCGCGGCTCGTAATCGCGGGATTGCTTTTTGGCCTGGCCGGAGCCTGGGCACTGACGCGAGCGATGACACACATGCTGGTCGGCGTCAGCCCGAGCGATCCGCTCACTTATCTATCCGTCGCGGCGCTGCTTTCTTTCATCACGTTGCTCGCGTGCTGGATTCCCGCACGCCGCGCCGTACGCGTCGATCCCACGGTGGCTCTGCGTTATGAGTAGCTCCTCAACGGCTGCCTAGCTTCCCTTCCCTCGCTCTCTCTGTCCTCGGAAATATTTCTTGACGGCAAAGTCCCATTACACTATTTTGCTCTAGGCCTTGTAACACATAGCCTCCGCAGTTTCTCGGGAGCGACCGTGAAAAAATCTGAACAACGCGACCTCTTTCCCGGTGCGCTTGAAATGATGATTCTCCGAACTCTCAAACGCCAGCCCCTGCATGGCTACGCGCTCGTTCAGCACATCAAGCGAACCTCCAACGATCTTCTCCAAATTGAAGAAGGCTCTCTCTATCCCGCTCTCCAGCGCCTCCTCAAGGAGGAACTGGTCAAAGCAGAATGGGGCATATCGTCCACAAATCGTCGTGTGCGAATTTACAAACTGACAGCCGCAGGCTCAAAGCATCTCGAGCACGAGGTATCGCGCTTTGAAAAAATGCTCGAAGGAATTACACGCGTCCTAGCGCCGGGTGAGCTATGACTTGGCTCAAGCAGCTCTTCTCGCGCCGCCGGCTATACAGCGATCTCTCCGACGAGATGCAACAACACCTCGACGAAAAGATCGAAGAACTCGTCGTCACCGGCATGTCCAGAAAAGAAGCCAGCGCCACTGCCCGCCGCGCGTTTGGAAATCTCACACTCATCGAACACGACAGCCGCGACGTTTGGCGCTGGCCCTCTCTCGAAAGCCTTTTCGCGGACATTCGCTATGCTCTGCGCACCCTTCGCAAGAGCCCCGGGTTCGCAGCAACCGCGATTGTTACTCTTGCGCTCGGTATCGGCGCAAACACCGCTATTTTTATGTTGCTCGATGCCATCCGCTTGCGCAGCCTGCCCGTGCAAGATCCTCAGGGACTCGCCGAAGTGCGGATTACGGACTCCGGGCACCAAGGCATGGGCCTCAATCAGCAATATGGAGAATTGACGCGGCCACTGTGGCAGGAAATCCGGGATCACCAGCAATCCTTTTCAGGCGTGTTTGCTTGGAGTGTGAACCTGAGGTACGTAGGCCGGGGAAGCGAGATGCGCCACTTCCACGAGCTGCGCGTTAGCGGCGATTTCTTTCGCATATTGGGAGTCCGTGCCTTCCGCGGACGTCTGTTGATGCCCGAAGATGAGGGCGCGTGTCCCATGACCAGCGCGGTGGTGAGTTACGCCTACTGGCAGAGCGAACTGGGCGGGCGCGAATTGTCGCCTGCGATCAAGCTCGTGGTGGATAACGAACTTGTGGAGATCGTCGGCGTGACGCCACCGGACTTTTTTGGAATGGTGGTAGGCGAGGGCTTCGACATCGCCGTTCCATTTTGCGAGCCGAAAGACGGGTTGAGACGCGACACCTTCGAGGTCTCGGTGATGGGCCGTTTGAAGCCAGGCGCGACGATACAACGCGCTTCGGCGGAGATGGATGTACTGAGCCCAGGTGTTTTCGAAGCAACGATTCCGCCCGGCCGCGACACGCGTTGGACCGAAATCTACAAACACTTCCGGCTCGCCGCTTACCCCGCGTCAACGGGCGTCAGCGCGTTGCGCGATTATGACCATTCGCTGTTCCTGATTCTGGGCATCGCAGGGCTCGTCCTGCTCATCGCGTGCACAAACCTCGCAAACTTGATGTTGGCTCGCGCGAGCGTGCGCCAGCGTGAAATGGCGGTTCGGCTCGCGCTGGGAGCTTCGCACGCGCGTCTGATACGGCAGTTGCTCACGGAAAGCCTGCTGCTCGCGGCAACAGGAGCCGCGATGGGTATCGCCCTTGCGCAATCTTTGAGTCGGCTGCTGGTGTGGTCGTTTTCGACCGAAGGAGCCGAAGCAAATCTTCAGATGGTCACAGATTGGCGTGTACTTCTTTTCGCGGCTGGCGCAGCGGCCTTTACGTGCGTCGTTTTCGGAATCGCTCCCGCGCTGCGCGCCACTCGCGCGGAGCCCATTTCTGCGATGAAGGCCGGCGGTCGGGGAACGACGGGAGGCCGCGAGCGTTTCTCGATGCAGCGGCTTCTGGTCGTGACGCAAGTCTCCGTTTCCCTAGTGCTCCTCGTGGGGGCTCTACTTTTTGTCCGCAGCTTTCGCAACCTGATGACCTTTGACCCGGGAATGCGGAAGAGCGGTATCACCGATGCATTCCTGGGTTTCTGGCAATCGAATCTGCCCAAGGAACGTTGGGCAGACTTCCAACGCGAATTGCTGGCGGAAGTGCGCTCCGTGCCCGGAGTTTTGAACGCCGCGACTACCACGAATACACTATTGCTCGGAGGCAGTTGGCAACATGGCGTTCACATCGGATCGCAGGAAGGAAATTCCAAATTCACGTGGGTGAGTCCGGACTACTTTGTGACCATGGGCATTCCGGTCATTACTGGCCGCGGTTTCAGGCAGAACGATACCGCATCATCACCGCGAGTGGCATTGGTGAATGAGACGTTCGTTCGCCGCTATTTGAACGGCGCCAACCCCATCGGGCAGACACTGCGTACCAGCCCCGAGCCGGATTACCCCGCCACCGTTTACGAAATTGTCGGCGTCATCCCAGATACGAAATACAACGATCTGCGCGGCGAGACCCCGCCTATGACCTTCGCCCCCGCTTCTCAATTCCCCGGCCAGGGCCCCTGGACTGAAGTAATGATTCACTCAAATCTTGCTCCTGCGGCGGTCGCCGCGGCTGCGAAGCGCGTCATCGCTGAAAAGCACCCCGACGTTGTCACGCAGTTCGCTGATTTTCAAAGAGAGATTCGCGACGGCCTGGTCGAGGAGCGCTTAATGGCGACGCTGTCGGGATTCTTCGGTCTCCTGGCGGTGCTCCTCGCGGTCGTTGGACTCTACGGCGTCATCTCCTACATCGTCGCCATGCGCCGGAATGAGATCGGCATTCGAATGGCTCTCGGCGCAAGCCGAGGCGATGTTGTCGGCATCATAGTGCGCCAAACTCTCGTGCTGCTGGCGCTTGGCGTTGGCGTTGGCGTCCTGCTCGCCCTCGTCGCGGTTCGAAGCGCAAGTTCGCTTCTCTTTGGCCTGCAACCGAACGATCCGCTCACTTTTGCCGGCGCCTCCGCTCTCTTGGTAACCATCGCATTGATCGCCAGTTTCTTGCCGGCCCGGCGAGCTTCGCGCGTCGATCCCATGGTTGCACTGAGGTACGAGTGAAAGCTCAGTTCGAATGTTCGAGAGTTTTACACGCGCCTTAGCGCGGAGGAAATCATGAACTGGTTGAAACAGCTCTTCTCGCGTCGCCACTTCTACAACGATCTCTCCAGCGAGATGCAACAACACCTCGAAGAAAAAATCGAGGAACTCGTTGCCACCGGCATGTCTAGAAAAGAAGCTACCGCTGCCGCTCGCCGCGAATTTGGAAACGTCACCCTAACGGAAGAGGATAGCCGCCAAGTTTGGCGGTGGCTGTCGATCGAGAATTTTTTTGCGGATGTGCGCTACGGATTGCGGATGCTTCGGCGCAATCCCGTCTTCACCGCGGTTGGTCTATTGACCATTGCGATTGGAATTGGCGCCAATGCGGCCGTCTTCACCGTTGTGAACAGCGTGCTCTTGAAACCGCTCAATTATCCAAAGGCGGAAGAGTTGGTATCGTTGCACCAAACCGCTCCGGGCGCAGCAGGTCTGGCCGATTTCGAGAACGGTCTGTTGCTTTCGCCTTCAATGTATTTCACGTATGCGGAAAATAACCGGACGTTTCAGTCGCTGGGAGTGTGGGATACGGGAACGGCGAGCGTTACGGGACTGGCCGAACCGGAACAAGTGGGCGTGGTGGACGTCAGCGACGGAGTGTTACAAGCGTTGGATGTCACGCCGGAAGTTGGCAGATGGTTTTCTGCGGCGGATCTGGTGCCGAACGGGCCCGCACGGGTGATGCTGAGCTATGGGTATTGGCAGCGCCGGTTTGGCGGGGACCGCTCGGCGATTGGGCGAAATATTCAGGTCGATTCGCGGCCGCTGGAGATTATTGGAGTAATGCCGCAGGGATTTCGTTTTGTCGATTCGGACTTCGATCTAATCAGGCCGTTTCAATTCGATCGCGCGAAATTGATTCTGGCGGGATTCGGGTTTCATGGCATCGCGCGATTGAGGCCGGGAGTAACGATTGCTCAAGCGAACGCGGACTTGACGCGGATGCTGCCGATCTGGATGGATTCGTTTTCGAACGGGCCGGGATCGCCTCCGCACATTTACGAGACGTGGAAAATTACGCCGATGATCCGGCCGTTGAAGCAGGAAGTCGTGGGAAATGTAAGCGAGGCGTTGTGGGTGGTGATGGGAACGATTGGGCTGGTGATGCTGATCGCCTGCGCCAACGTGACGAATCTCTTGCTCGTAAGGGTCGAGTCGCGGCAACAGGAACTGGCGGTGCGCGCGGCGCTTGGCGCTGACCGGCAGCGCATCATCAGTGGATTATTGGTGGAAAGCGTGATGCTGGGGTTGCTCGGCGGAATCGTTGGCCTTGGACTGGCTTACGCGGGCGTGCGTTTCCTTGCAGCGATTGGGCCAGCGAACTTGCCGCGGTTGAATGAAATTTTCATTGATGCCAGGACGCTGGGATTTGCATTTTTAGTCTCGGTGTTGTCGGGACTGCTGTTTGGATTAGTTCCGGCGTTTAAGTATGCCGGGCCGCGAGCTTCGTTGGAACTGCGGAGCGCAGGACGGACAATCAGCGTAAGCCGCGAGCGGCACCGAGCGCGGAATTTGCTGGTGGTTGGACAAGTGGCGATGGCGCTCGTTTTGCTGGTGAGCGCGGGACTGATGATTCGAACGTTCCAGGCGCTGCGAGCGGTTGATCCGGGATTTACGGATGCGCAGCATCTGCAGGTAATGAGGATTTCTATTCCGGGCTCGCTAATCGCTGAAACGGAGCACGTGACGAGAACGCAAAGCCAAATGCTAGACAAGCTATCCGCGATTCCAGGGGTGAAGTCGGCAGGCTTCGCAAGCGAGATGCCGATGGAGGGTTTCGATTCCGGTTGGGACACGATTTTCATTGAAGGCAAAACCTATCCCAAAGGCGTGCTCCCACCACTGCATTTTTACAAGCACGTTTCGCCTGGCTTCTTTGCCGCGGCCGGTACGCGGCTCATCGCCGGACGCGAGCTGACTTGGGATGACGTGTACGGACTCAGGTCGGTGGTGATGGTCTCTGAGAATTTGGCGAGGCAGGCGTGGGGCACGCCGGCGAATGCAATTGGCAAACGGTTGACGGAGGACCCGGGTCTGCCGTGGCGCGAGGTGATCGGCGTGATCCAGGATGTGCGTGAAAAGGGCGTGCAAGAGAAAGCAACGGAAATCGTGTACTGGCCGCCCATGGTCGAGAATCTTTATGGGCGCGGGCCAGCGCAGCCGATTCGAGAAGTGACGTTCGTGGTTCGAAGCGATCGTGCGGGCACACAGAGTTTCTTGAATGAGTTGCGGCAGGCGGTGTGGTCAGTGAATTCGAATTTGCCGGTAGCTTCGGTGCGGACGATGGAGGATGTATACGGGAAGTCCATGGCGCGGACATCTTTCACGCTAGTGATGCTGGGAATCTCGGGCGCGATGGCGATGGCGCTGGGCATCATCGGCATCTACGGCGTCATCTCGTACACCGTTTCGCAGCGTAAGCGCGAAATTGGAATTCGTTTGGCGCTTGGAGCGCAAAGCAGAGACGTGGTCAGCATGGTCCTAAGACAAGGGGCAAAGCTGGCGCTCGTCGGCGTGTGTATCGGAGTGATCGCTGCCCTGGGATTGGCGCGCCTGATGACGAGCTTGCTGTTTGGAGTGACGTCGCACGATCCGCTGACGTTCGCTGCCGTCGTGACGCTGCTGATATTAATCGCGCTCTTGGCGTGTTACATCCCAGCACGCCGCGCCATGAAGGTGGATCCGATGGTTGCCCTGCGGTACGAGTGACCGCTATTCGCGATAGCTCGAAGCCGTCAATGGTAAATTTCGCGCCGGGTGAATCATGAACCTGCTAAAGCAACTTTTCTCGCGCCGCCGGCTCTACAACGATCTCTCCGACGAAATTCGCGAACACCTCGAAGAAAAGATCGAAGAACTCGTCGCCACCGGCATGCCCAGAAAAGAAGCCACCGCCGCAGCCCGGCGCGCGTTCGGCAATCTGACGCTCATCGAAGACGACAGCCGCCAAGTGTGGCGCTGGCGCTCCGTAGAACAATTTTTCTGCGATGTTCGCTTTGGCCTGCGTGGCCTGAGGAGGAATTCTGGCTTCGCCGCCGTTGCCATTCTCACGTTCGCGCTAGGCATTAGTTCAATAACAGCGATCTATAGCGTGACCTATGCCACCCTGCTTGCGCCGCTACCCTATCCCGAGGCTAAGCAGTTGGTCATGGTCTGGCCGACGCGGGCGAACAAGCGCGTTTGGGGAGCTTCGGCGGGCGATTTTCTGGATTGGAAGCGGGAGAGTAATGTTTTTCAAGACCTCAACGCGGCGACGGCATCTGGTACGAGCTTCAATTTGGCCACGAGCGGGCGACCGGAACATGTCATCGCCCAGCAGGCCACCCCCGGCTACTACGGAATGATAGGAATCCGTTTCCTCCTCGGTCGCAGCTTCTTACCTGAAGAAGGTACGCCCGGCAAGGACCACGTCGTCATCCTTACTTACAAGCTTTGGAAGCGCCTGGGCGCGGACAGCGGAATCATCGGCAAGCCATTGCGAATGGACGGTGTGCCTTACACAGTGGTGGGAGTGACGGCGCCCGGTCCGCTGGATCGAATCCAGTTTGAGATGGTCGTGCCCTTGGTGTTTCGCCCCGACCAGATAAATCACGGGTACCACTGGCTGTTTGTGATGGGGCGCCTCAAACCGCACATAACTATCGCTGAGGCGCAAGCTGATATGAGCGTGGTGGCTCTCCGAATCGCCCAAGACAATCCGCAAACCAATACGAACTGGTGGGTAAGCGTCGAACCCTTGCAGGACGATTTTCTTCCGCCGGTTTTTAGGACCACCATTTGGCTGCTATTCGGGGCGGTCGGACTCGTCTTGTGTATCGCTTGCTTGAATGTGGCCAACTTGCTGTTGGCCAGGAGCACGGTACGTCAAAAAGAAATCGCCGTTCGCGTTTCCCTGGGTGCCAGCCGGCAACGAATCTTTGCACAGTTCTTGACGGAGAGTCTCGTTCTGGCGATCGTGGGCGGCGCTGTCGGCGTAGGCTTGGCTGGAGCGCTGATAAAAGTGATCGTTTCGATGCTGCCCGAGTTTGCTTTGCCCTCAGAGGCAGATGTGAAGATCAGCGCAGCAGTCCTGCTGTTCACGCTGGCGGTTAGCCTCTCGGCAGGCGTGGTGTTCGGTTGCGCTCCGGCGTGGCAGGCTTGTGGTGTGGATCCCAACCGAGCATTGAAAGGAGGACGCACGGGGGCCGGCCGCCAGCGTTTGCGACAGGCCTTGATAGTGTTGGAATTCGGATTTGCGTTGACCTTATTGGCCGGTGCTGGGTTGGCAATCCGCAGCTTTTGGAATCTTGCAAAGGTTGATCTTGGCGTGCGAACCGATCACATTTTGACCTTCTCGCTGCCGGTCCCTGACGGCCGACTCGTACAACCTGAACAGATGGTCTCGTTCTACCGCGAGCTTTTGACGAGGATAGAGGCGGCTCCCGGTGTCTCCGCCGTCGCAGCTTCGACCGGTTTGCCCGTGGCAGGGACGCACGCGGGAATCCAATTTTGGATTGCCGGCGCCCCTGCGGTCGATCGGGATTCGCGCCCGGGAGCGGCGTTCCTGGCAGTCACGCCCGGCTACTACCAGGCGTTTGGGATAAAGATCGTCAAAGGACGGGAGTTCACTCGAGAAGACTCGGCGGGTGGCGTACGAGTGGCGGTTGTGAACGAAAATTTTGTACTGCATTACCTACCCAGAGTCGATCCACTCACACAGCGAATTATCGTCGAGAGCAAGAGAATCCCCGGGGTCCCGGCGGAGCATCCCTTAGAAGAATGGCAGATCGTGGGAGTTTTCCGGAATGTGCGGAGTTTTGGCCTGCGCAATGACGACGTTCCGGAAATAGACGTGCCTTTTTGGCAGAGCCCATCACCGCAAGCGGAGCTGGCGGTGCGTACGATGGGAGATCCGTCGGCAATGATTGCGAACGTCGCGGATGTGGTCGTCTCCATGGAGTCCGATTTGCCCCTGGCCAACGTTAAAACAATGTCCCAAATCGTGGACGAGCGCCTTGCGGGAGATCGCTTTTTCACCGTGCTGTACGCGGGTTTCGCTGCATTGGCCCTGCTGCTGGCTGCCGTCGGAATTTACGGAGTCATGGCCTTTGCTGTGGCACAGCGAACCCACGAGATCGGATTGCGCCTTGCCTTGGGCGCGCGTCGCGATCAGGTTTTGCGCATGGTCCTCGCCGAGGGAATGAGCCTGGCGCTCCTGGGGCTGGCGTTTGGGCTGCTAGGTGCCATAGCCGTTGGGCGTATCTTGAAAGGCATGCTGTACGGCGTCGCAACCCTCGACTTTGTCATTTTCGGCCTAGTCGCGCTTACGCTCCTTGCTTCGGCGGGATTGGCCTCTTACCTCCCTGCCTGGCGGGCATCTCGCGTCGATCCAATGATCGCGCTCCGCTATGAATAATCCGTGGGACTCATTCATCACAACGTAAGACAAGAGCCACGCCTGCCATGGTGACTACTACTGCGGCGGTTTCTTCTTGAAAAGGCCGCCGAGACTTTTTACGGCATCGGCGGGAGCTGCGCCCGCGTCCTTTGCGCCGGTGGCGCCGAGACCGCCGGCGCAGCCGAGTTGCGACTTCAACATGCCGGCCGCGAGTCCGCCGACATCCGGGATGAATTTCGGATCCGCTGTCGTGCCTTTGATTTGGAAGGGCACGGTTGTGCCGCTCTTGCAGCCACCTCCGCCGCCTGTCGCTTTGCCAAGCATTCCGCCAACACTGGAAACTGGACTGGCAACGTCGCCGAGCGCGCTTGTGAGCGTGGCCGCCATTTTGAAATCAAGATTGTTCTTAGAATCGACCGTGCCTGCACCGGAAAGATTGCCGACCGAAGGAACAACAGCGACGAAATTCTCCGCCTTCAGACCATCGGGAGCCATGCGGAGATTGGTGGTGAGTTTTTGAATGTCCAGATCCTTGCCGCTCTTGATGCCCGCAAGTGAGGCGATCGAACTCATCTTCGACCCGAGATCAAAGCCCTCGAGCTTTCCGTTGAAGAGGCCGACGTCGCCCGTTGTAATTAATTTGCTCAAAGGGCCCGCAAGATTCAGATTCGCGTTGAGCGTGCCCGCTTGAAGTGAAGTTCCCTTTGGAAGAATGATGCCGAGCGCAGGGAGAAAAGCTTCGAGATCTTTCGCAGGCATATCCTTGGCATCGAGCTTTATGTTTACGACCGTAGCTTCCCCCGCGGTTTCATACGTGCCGTTTAGATGCGCGGCGGCGCTGCCGATCTTGAGCGTCGAGGGTTCCAGCACGCCAGCGCTTTTGCGGAGATTGTATTTGGTATCGAAATCGACGGTGACAGGAACGCCAGCGGAGGAGCCACCAGCAATAAAAAGAGCCTTGGAGATCTTTGCGTTGCCTTTGGTTTCCGCTTCCCCATTTTGCGAGGACAGATTGGCGCTGAGATCGAGAAGGCCACCGAGACCGGCGCTCGAATCGACAAAGCCGGTCGATGCGAGATCGAGAGCAGTTATGTCGAGCTTAGCATTGATAGGACTGAGGGAAGCGTCCGCCTGGTCGATGGGTCCGGCGGTTCCGTCGAGCTTGAAGGTTCCGCCGGAAGGAAGACTGGCAGTGACAGTGACGGGAAACTTGGAGGTCATGGAAAAGTTGGACGCGACGATGTTCACGTGATCATAGGTGCTGCGCTTTTGGCTCGCGGTGGAACCCACGGTGATGCGGCCGTCATTAAGCGCAAATTTCTGGACGGAGAAATCGCCAGGCGCAGTGGAAGACGCTGCGGCGGGCTTCTGAGCAGACTTGGCGGCGGCCCCGCCGAGCGTGGAATAGTTCCACTGGCCCGCGGGATTGTGAAGAAGATTGACTTCGGGATTCTCGATGGTGATGCCGGTGACGTTCAGAGTCTTGCTGAAAATGAGCGGCATTATTTCGACGCCGACTTTGACCGACTTGGCGGTGAGGAACGGCGACGTGCTGAATTTAGGATCGTCGCCGACGGAAAGATTCTGTGCGGAGAGCGATCCGGTGAGCAGGGAAAGACTCAGACCGCCAAGCTGAACCTGGCGGCCAAGCGCTTGCGAAGCTTTTTCTTCAATGGTGGGGCGGAATTTGTCCACGGGAATCAGAAACGGAACGATGACCACAATAAGGAGCAAAACAACAAGCACAATAGCAACGATGCGAAGGGTGCGTTTCATGACAGTCTCCAGTTCGGCAGGGCTGGTGACGGATAGGAAGCGGTGGGAGATGGTAGCACGGAGCGGCGAGGGGTGACACCGCTGGAAATAAAGCGATTGGACTCTTCGGGGGGCTGGCCAGTAGCGTTCCTTTTTGCACAGCCTGCCGTCGGACGCAGTTGTTAGGCTACCTGCAGGGATTAGTGTTGTGCTCGTCTTCGTGCGCGGTACACGTCGGCCAGAGGTCGAGCGAAAATCGCCGATTTTGCCAGCCTAAGGAAGCAAAAGCTCGATCGTTGGCAGGCGGAGTGCCGGGCGAATCGATCACCTCTGAGCGATTTGAATCCAATTACCAAGTTGGGATGCGCGGTCGGAGGGGTAAAAGGAATTTTCTAGCTATCCTTGGTCGCATCTCGCTCATCTAAGTAAGTAACGGAGTTTGGGTAATGAACGTGCAGAGGGAGGTTTAAGAATATGAACATTTTGAGGTGTGCCGAGGGTCCATTCAAACCTCGATTGGCCAAGCGGATTTTGGTTGCCGGGTTGTCGCTAGGCGTGTTGTTCGCGAGCGGGGCTCAAAACCTCGCAGCCCAACAAGACGCGCAAGCACCCATCCAGAGTCAAGACGAACCGCCGGCCGGGCAGGAGAGGCCGCAGCACGCGCCTCAGACTCCCGAACAATTACAACAGTTGGTAGCGCCGATTGCGCTTTATCCGGATTCGCTGGTAGCGCAGATTTTGGCGGCGTCCACGTTTCCCGAGCAAGTCGTCGAAGCCAACAGATGGGTGCAAGCGCATCCTGACCTGAAGGGCGAAGAACTGGGTCGAGCCGTGGACCAGCAACCCTGGGACCCCAGCGTCAAGGCGCTTGCCGCATTTCCGTCCGTGCTTGGAAATATGGACAAGAACCTTACCTGGACGTCCTCCCTCGGCGATGCCTATTACAACCAGCAGCAGGACGTAATGGATGCCGTGCAAGTGATGCGCCAGCGAGCCCAGGAAGCGGGCAATCTTAAGAGCACGCCACAGCAAACCGTTTCAACGCAGGACTCGACAGTTGTTATTCAGCCGGCCGATCCTAATGTCGTTTACGTCCCCGCCTACAATCCGTGGATAGTCTATGGAGGTCCCATCGGGCCATGGCCTGGCTGGTATCCCTACCCCGGAATCTGGTATGGCGGTCCTTACCTTTCGTTCGGGCTCGGCTTCGGAGTCGGTTTCTACGGCGGTTTTGGATGGGGCTGGAACAATTGGGGATTTAATTGGCATAACCACTACGCCATTTATAATCACAACCGTTACTACTCCCGGAGCGCCACATTCTACAACCGGAACAATTACTATCGCGGAGGAGGCGCCCGCGGCGGCGTCTACAATCGCCCCGGCGCAACGACAAGGCCCTTCAACGGAAACAGCCAGGCGGCCCGAGGGTACGCGCAACCTCATGCGCAAGGCGGCACTAAATCGAGCGCGTTCAGCGGTTACGACCGCGGGGGCCAGGCCAGAAGCTATTCGTCACGCGGCAGCTCCAGCTACGGCGGCGGATCTCATGGAGGCGGAGCGCCTCACGGTGGCGGCGGGGGCAGGCCTCACTAATCGAACTCTCGATGAGTTTCTCGTAGATTGCAAAAATTTATAAATGGAGAAAAACAATATGTTGCGGACGCAGCTGAGCTTGAACAATTCTCTCTTGGCCAACCTTGCTAAGTTGGCCGCGGTTGCTATCCTTTTGACGCCGTGCTTTGCCACGCGCGCCACGGCGCAGCAGCATGGCCAGAGGACGTTCCCAACGGCGGAAGCCGCGAGCCACGCGCTGGTCGCGGCGCTCCAGGCTAACGACGAAAAAACGCTGCTCGAGATCCTCGGACGCGATGGAAAGCAAATCGTCTCGTCGGGAGACGAAGCCGAAGACGCCGAGAGCCGCGCCAATTTCGTGCGGAGATTTAAGCAAATGCACCGCTTCGTGGATGAACCGAACGCAACCACTACCTTATATATCGGGGCGGAGAATTGGCCCACGCCCATACCGCTCGTAAAAACGGGCAATGCATGGTATTTCGACACCGACGCGGGCAAGCAGGAAATCCTTTTCCGCCGAATTGGCGAGAATGAGATGTCAACGATTCGTGTTTGCCAGGAACTTGCGGCGGCCGAAAAGGAATATTATTCCGCGCAGCATAACGAATACACCTATAAAATTTATAGCGATGAAGGCCAGCACAATGGTCTTTATTGGAAAACCGGTGAGGGCGAAGCTCCCAGCCCCATCGGACCGCTGTTGGCTTCGGCCGTGGTTGATGGCGATGGCAAAGGCCGAGACGGCGCTCAGGCTCCTTTTCGCGGCTACTTTTTCCACATTCTGACCCGTCAGGGGAAAAATGGCCCAGGCGGCGCGAAAGACTACATCTCAGACGGCAAAATGACCGGAGGGTTCGCGTTCGTGGCGTACCCGGCGGAATACGGCTCGTCCGGCGTGATGACATTCATCGTGAACGAGAATGGCGAAGTTTTTCAGAGGGATCTTGGCAAGAAGACCGAAATGCTCGCTAAATCCATGAAGGAATACAACCTCGATTCCAAATGGCAAAAGGCTGAAGAGCCGCAGGAAGAGACTGCTGCCGGCGGGCAGAAAACCAATCAGTAGAAGTTGACGTGGTGCGCGAGTGGAGTGCCTCTAGCAAGGCGTTCGAAGATTCGAAGAGAAGGTACGACGCGATCGCGGCAGCGGTAAAGTACGGGAAACGCGGTAGAGACAATTGAGAGCGGACGCGTGCTAAACTACCGGGCGTGACGCTAAAGGCCCACCTACTCCTGGCAGGCGTAGCCATTTTCCTCACAAGCTGTGCTGCGAATGCACAGCAAACTCCCGACAAGTCCAATCTTCCGGATTCTCCAAAACCGCAACAGAATCCGAATGGCGCAAACCAGGATCAGCAGAAGAACTTTCTGGCTACTCCGTTGGGGCTGATCACGAGAAGGTCCTACATGTATCCCGAGCTGGCAACCACGCCAGGACCGCTGAGTTCTCTACAGAAATTTGAGCTCTTTCTCGACAAGAGCGTATCCCCGCCGCAATTCCTGGGTTCGTTAGCCTTCGCGGGAATCAGCCAGGCACGAAATACGCTGCCCGGCTACGGACAGGAAGCATCGGGATTCGGCAAGCGATTTGGGTCCTCGATGGCAACAGGCGCCTCCAGCCATTTTTTTGGGTCGTTTCTCTTGCCGACCGTGCTGCATGAAGATCCGCGATTCTTCGTGAAACTGAACGGCGGATTTAAGGCGCGAGCCGGATACGCGCTGCGCCGGGCGCTGGTGACTCGCACCGATGCAGGAAACGAAACGTTCAACTGTGCGGGGACCTTGGGGCCGCTGGCCGCAGAAGGACTGGCGAATACCTATCTTCCGGATGCGCAAAGAACAGTGGGAAATACGTTTGAGCGCTATGGGGTTCGCATCGGATTCAGCGCGGCGAACAACCTGCTGAAAGAATATTGGCCGACGATTTTCAAAAGACTGCGCATCGGCAAGGTCGCTCCCGGATTGCAGCCCGATACCACGCAGCCAACGCCGCCGGGCGGCCCGCCGAATGTTTCGTGACGGCAAGACGAAGGGCCGCGGCGCTTGGGGCGCGGAACGTAATATAATGTGGAAGAGCGGGGCTGTAGCTCAGATGGATAGAGCAACGGTTTCCTAAACCGCCCGAACGCACGGCGTCAACGTAGAATCAATGACTTACGGGGCGGAAACTCGGCGTAAAACGGCCAAGATGTACCCACTTTCGGGCTAGTTGGGTACAGAAATGGGTACAGAATTTGGGTACAATCAATTTGTGAGCCTGTAGCTCAGATGGATAGAGCGAGAGTTTCCTAAACTCTAGGTCGGGAGTTCGAACCTCCCCAGGCTCACCATGATCTAATCTTCCTTTACGCTTTCTCGATATCGTCCTTGATTCGGTTCCATTCGGTTTTGAAAATCTTCTGTCCGAGTATCGTAGCTTTGTCTAGCGCCGGGTTGAATTCCCCTCGTTCGTCGGTGCCCCGTTCCAGCAACCCAAGCACCTTTCTTAGAGCCTCCATCAATTCCCGGTGGTCTTGCTCTGTTGGGTTTATGAATAGTTCGATTTCATGTTCGATTTGAACGAGCCGTCTTTGTTCATCGTCGCTCAATTCGACCGCTCCTTTAATTATAAACCGCATGTTCCAATAGTGAAACGCGCTGCCAGTTAATTCCGCCAATTTCTCTCGAAAAGTGTTTATCCACTCTTGGCGCATCGGCGCGACGATTTGTTTGCTCGCAATTCGGCGGGAAAGCTCGATTTGTCTCGCGGACATTTTTAGAGTGATAAGTGGACCGAAGAAAACTGCGAGGGCCGCAACGATTAGAGACAATATCGGAAGGACTAGATTCGACGGTGGGGAAGGGCACGGTGTCATTTTGTTTTCTCCCGGCGCGGATTTTACCACTGCCTTAAAGAGCATCTGGTTTGCCATCATGCCGCAATGATAGAATCCGCTGATGAAACAGAAAGCGATATAGCGGAAGCGCAAGCCCAGACTCCTCCACTACCCGCTCACCGATCTGACCTGGGATTGCGTCACGAACATCATGGACGCGGCATACGGCCATCCAAACGACACGTTTGAGCAGGCCGTTCGTCGCCACCTGCCTCATGGGTTTCGTGGCCCGTAAGAATGCAGCGCAGTTTAAGAAAATTGCCCTAGTAACGCACTTTTCACTTGACATCGATTTATCTGATATCGTATATAGCATATGAATCTGTTGCTGTTCCACCGGACGACACTTGGTCGGCCCGGTTCCAGCCAGGAGGTTTCTATGCTCCGGCGCAATTTCCTCGCATACCTTGGTACGCTCCCTGTAATTTCCGATTGGAAGGAAGCTCTTGGATACACGCGCCCCAAAAGGCTCGTCCGGGACCAAAAATGGAAAGACATGTTTTTCGCGGTTGAGATTCTGAGACTCATAAACACTACGGAGAAGTGGAATTTCCAGGCCACAGGCGGGCATGTGGCCGCAGAGCATCTGCATGAATGCATCGGGTACAAAAAGCTGACTGAAAAGATTCCCCAACGTTTCCGAGGTGTCTCGGGCAAATTCCCATCTGACGGAAGTTTCCAACTAAACGGCTACGATATTTTTGTCGCGCCTAATGCCGATCTGTCCAGATATGTAGCGGCAGTTTCAATGAAGGGGCCTGAATACAATTTTACGTTTGTAAGCGACGAACTGGGAATGATTTATGAGGGGCCGTTGGGAACTGAGACCGGGTACGCCGATATCAGTAAGTCTCTCGTCGAAGCGCGAGCGAAGGGAAGTGATACTCCCGCCCCCAATGTCGAAGCAGGTTGGTGGCCTAGTAGGCTTCTTGCAACAATTATGTTCTCCCGGTTCCTTGGTTTTGCGACTCCTCCACAGCAAAACTTCGGTTGTGTTTGCTGCAACGCTCCGTTTCATTGTCCGTCACAACGTGACTGCACCTGCCATAACGATTGCCCAACTAATTGCCAAAGCGGCTATAGCTATTGTTGCGTAAACTGCGGCACGTGCTCGAATTGTGCCTGGGTTCGCGATAGCGTATGTACGATTATCTGCGATTGTTACACTGTTACTTGTGATGTTCAGGAATGTTGTTTCTCGGCGGGTGCAGATTGTATATGCCAATGTGGTTGAACGTTCTCGCTGATCTATGTGTCGGACTGATCGGCTTGACGTTCGTACTAGCAGGCTTGACTAAGATTCTGAGGCCCAAGCCGTTCGTTAAGGCCTTAAAAGGGTATAAGATTCTGCCTGTTCGCCTGATTTCTCCGGTAGCTGTTAGCCTTCCTCTCGTAGAATTGGGTCTCGGCCTTGCAATGCTGCTCGTAGGCCACAACCGAGCAGTAGCAGCCGTCTGTGCACTGCTCCTGTTAACTTTTGCCGGAGTCATGGCCATCAATCTCTTGCGAGGGCGAAGAAACACTCCATGTGGTTGCGGTCTAACTGGGAAAGGAACTGTGTCCTGGGTCTTGGTTTTTCGCAACGTCGCCTTAGCTGGAATCGCTTTTGGCGGTACACCGGGCGGTCTAAAGATTGCTGGTGCGTCAGTTGTGGTAAGCTTAGTTGCCAGTACTTTGACTTCGAAGTTCCCTTTGGTAAAACCCTCCCACGCCCAGGTCTCAAATTAGGAGGTTATATGCGTTCTAGGTTTATAGCTGTTAGTTCGTTGCTGGTTTCATACTTGATGGTCGGTGGAATTCCTAATCACGCTCAGGTCCGGCCTTCGATCCAAGGGCCGGATATGCAAGAAAAAAGGCTGCTCATAAATCTAGTTCGCGTAATCAACACAGCCCAGATGAGGTACAGAGATAAAGACGGGGGGTCGTTCGCGGAATGGGATGCACTTGTTGCGAGTCAGGGATTCAAGGAAGCAATTGACCAATTCTCGCGTAGCAGCCCAAGACTGAAAGACCTTAATTTGGGTGCTCCTCTGGAAATTATGTCGGGATGGCGACTTCGCCTGACAGTGTCTCAGGACAAAAAATCCTATTCGATAGTTCTTACCGATAAATCTGATAAGGATTGCTCGTATGCGGTTGTCAGTGACGACGAAGGACTGATACGGGAGGCCAGAATAATTGGCTGTCCAGAGCACTGACGAGTGTCGGACTTGCTGGGACGACAGGATAGAACCGGTAGCAGATAATCTCGTAGCTTTGGAAGTTCTATCAGACCGACCAAATCACTGATAAGAAAAATGTGGAATGGCCGACTCCTGTTAATTGTTGTCACCAGCCAGCGCCGGACAGCGGCCTCTAACATCATGTTCGTTACGGACTCATGGGATAACAGGCGGTGACGGCGGAGCGATCACAAGTCCTTCCTGTTGCAATCTTTCTGCTCTGCATCGAACTTCCAAGCTCGAATTCGGTTGCCACAATCACGGGCTGCCTCTCTGAGAGCACGAATCGAATCTGCGTGCTTCGTCGCTCTGATCGCAGCGAATAGTTCTTTGATTTGCTGCTCCAAAAACATGTTTAAGCGAGTCTCTTCGTAACACTGTTTGTGATTTATGTCACACCACATATCGCACGACTGCTCTGTCTCTTCCGCCCATTTCACAATCGAAAGCAACTGGTCTCGGATTTCTTCAGGAATCTGGTCGGCAACCTTGTTGACGTACTCGCGGCTATCTACCGCTTGATCGTGAAAAACTGGACCCAACTGATTGCAGGTGGTTCAAAATTGAGCATTTCTCTACCTCAATGTGATTTTGATAGAGGAAGCGAGGAAGGAAGAATACCATAAGTATCAAAGGACTCGACTCGCGCAGCGCTATAATCACATGGCACAAGGAGTGAAGACATGGCAGACATCCAGCGAATCAGCGTGCAACAAGCGTACGCGAAGACAAAGGCGGGCCAAGCCCTACTAGTCTGCGCCTACGAGGACGAGGCAAAATGCCGGATGCTAAATCTGGACGGGTCCATATCCTTCACCAGCTTGCAGTCACGGGCGGAGTCGCTGCCGAAGACACAGGAAATCATTTTCTATTGAGGTTGACCCGGCGAAGCCAGCGCTGTCGGTCAGGCAGCGAAATATCGAAAGCAGGGTTTTACCAACGTCAAGGTGCTAGAGGGCGGTGTCGAAGCGTGGAAGGCGGCTGGTTACTCAATGATCTGAAAGGCGTTGCAGTCGGGGCCTAGTTCTGCGCAAAACCGCGCTCGTCTACGACGATTTCGGATTCACTAAATCCGGCCCGTGCTTTTGTTCCCCGAGACTAGTTACCCACCCCTCCGCCTCAGTATGTAATACCAGTGTCGGTGATCGACAGTTTTAGGATCGCGCGACGCTCCAACCGGATGGTCGTCGCGCAGGAGAATGGTCAAGGATCACGGCAAAGGAAAAAGCCCGATTCGGCGATACTGGCACAGAATTTTCAATGGTGAAGCATGAACCTGAACTTCAGTGGCGTTTGGAAAGGAAATCTTGAGAAGAGCAAGCTGCTAGGCCCTGCGCCGAAAGTAGTTTTGGTAAAAATAAATCACGCGGATCCGGAGCTGGTCGTGGAGAT
The DNA here is from genome assembly GCA_963833345.1 of uncultured Acidobacteriota bacterium. Classification (GTDB taxonomy): domain Bacteria; phylum Acidobacteriota; class Terriglobia; order Acidiferrales; family UBA7541; genus Acidiferrum. The sequence goes on from CAWHXI010000002.1 coordinate 2,733,891, forward strand.
GGTCATCACTAAAATGGATGACACCGAAGACAGGGTCCTCTTCAGGGGTCTCACTAATGGCGAGGAAGTCGCCAACTCCGTTCACGGTATCCAAGTTCGGAGTCGGTCGAATCGGGTAGGCACAGAACTGCTCATCGAATCATGGATGAACGTGGGCGGTCGCGAAGGCCATTTCCGCGATTTCTGGTCGCTCTCAGGTGACGGCCAAACGCTCACAATGGAGCACCGGGATGATGACTTAGCAGGCCAAATCACTCTCTTGGAAAGAAGGCATGCGCATTAGCCCCACGGCCAGGCTTGAAACCCTGATCGCGTGGGCCGGATATTTCATTGCTTTCGTTGGGATCACAGTGCTTCTTGTCTGGGCATGGATGCGACACTGAAGTACGACGGATTCGCCGTTGCAATTCTTGCGAACGACTCCAGAAATTCTTGTAACCTTATCGCTGTTCTGCGAGTCCCATCGGTAAGCCGGACACAGCCGATTATCCACCCTCCTATAGGGCTAATCGGATTCCCCGAAAGGGGAAATGATTGGGGAGGCGATCAGACCTGGGCGCCTCCCTTCTTCCTTTTCATCGCCGTCTTTAAGGCCGCAGGAGGAGGAATCAGATTTAAGCTCTGTTTGATTGTGAGAGGTAGAAATGACCGAACAACGCGACGTGCAACGGTGTAACAAAGGCTGCTGTTTATACGTCAACGCTCGGAAGGTTTCAAAAGAGGAATACGCGGAAGCAACCGAGGGGATTTTTGGGACTATTCGGGGAACTGCAATCCCTTGTTTAAAAGAAGAAACCAATAAAGCCATCGCGGACGAGACTGGATTTTATGTAGGCGGCCCAGTGACGAATGCAGTAAAAAGTTCCACGAACTCTTTTGTTTACGATACGAAGACGCACGCATACTTGCGAATCGCGACAAACAAAGACTACATCCGATTGAAGGCTGCCCGTAAGAAGGTTGACGAAGCAAAACAAGCGCAGCGTGCGTGAGTGCGGCTACGTACGGCGCTCCCCGTACCGTCGTGGATAGCGCTATGCTTTATGGATGAACTTCAAAGAGCAAGACTTGAAAAGAGCATAGCTTGGACCGGATATTTCATAGTCTTTGTTGGTACTCTCGCGCTTGTCTTCTGGGCATGGATTCGACCATGAAGCAACGAGTACGGTTTGCCGAAGGGGCGGATTCAGAGCGGAAGAAACTCCGGGGCTACCGCAAGAAGTAAATCGTTGCTCTCAACCCTCACACAATGCCGTGCAAGCGGTCCACGCCAGTAGATCACAGTCGCGTAATTAAACTTTGAAAAAGAACGCCACGCTTCCAAGAGCGTGGCGTTGGTAGTGCTCGACTTAATTGGGGGTGTTGAGAAGGATTTTATCATGGGGTATGGGCCGTTACTCTGCGAGTGGCCAAACGAGCAACATGCGCTGCCGCATACAGATGTTTACCGGGCAATGAGCCGCTTTTGCGCAAGAGAAAGTTTGGATTGTCCTTGACATGCACACTCCATGAGAACAGCATCACACCGAGGTTTCGCCCTTTGCGGCGAGACTCCCGCTCCGTAGCCCAAGGGCAGTTTCTTTAGCAGCTAAGCTCCGCATCGAGCGCCAAGAGGGCAGTACGTCCTCCGCTCCTTTCTCTCCGCTCCCGCGGGGCTAAACCCTCTGCCCGACGTGTACGACTGCACGCCCAAGACCTCAGCGGTTCAACGCCACATCAATCGGGTCCGACTCGCCTCATGCGAGGACCGTTTTTCAAAAAGGAGAACCACTCATGTCTGAAAACAATAAAGCTATCGTTCGTCGTGTGTTTGAAGAACTTTGGAACAAGGGCAATCTGTCGCTGGCAGACCAGCTCTTTACCCCTAACTACACAGATCATGATTCTTCGACCCCCGATTTTGGGCACGGCCCGGAAAGTGAAAGGATGAGAGTGACTCTCTACCGCAATGCTTTCCCCGACCTTCGATTGACGATCGAAGACATCATTGCCGAAGGCGAAACAGTAATGACCCGCTGGTCCTGTCGCGGTACTCATAAAGGTGACCTCAGCGGGATTGCGGCAACCGGGAAGCAGTTCACCATTTCCGGAATGAACGTCGCGCGCCTAGTGAACGGAAAGATAGCGGAAGCCTATGTCAACTGGGACGCTCTGGGCCTCATGCAGCAGCTCGGCGTCGTCCCTGAACCCGCCAAAGCCAAAGCCGTTGCAGCGAAGCCTTAGACCTCGGATAACTTTCCAATCTTTCGCACGGGAGCGGGCCCTACCCGCTCCCATTTATTTTTCAGAATCGGTTCCCGGCTTCCACTCCGACGACGACGGTCACTTGCCTGTGTAGTTGGCTAATCTAATGTCGCGCCGACAGCCCACGCGGGGTGTACGTCAAGAAAGTGATGAGTCATGCGGCTCTGCGTACTGACCGGCGCTCCCAGAAGTCTTGAAAACGACCACTGAGTTTTGAGCAGCGAAGAGCAATGATGGCGTTGGAGCCTGGCTTGGTCCAGTGCATGCCGGCGCGTTTGAGTCGTGTGCCAATGGCTACCTTGCATCCGGCCTCGACGACGCCTGAGGACGTGCACAAGCCTTGGGCGTGGAACTCCGGATAGCGCATACGATCGCGGTTGGTCTTGAAATAGTGGAGACAGCGACGAGCCAGATCGGAGCGTGGGACCTGGCGGCGGAGGGCGTTGAGCAGCGCCATGAATCTTCCGGTATCGAGCTCCTTCTTACGGCGTTCTGCCCATTGAACAGCCCGTGGAGCGGTGGGGCCGTAAAGAGCTTTCCCGACTTCACTCAAGTATTGTTTGGCATGATAGCGGTCCACAATCTGAGTGGCCTCGGGAAATTGGTCGGCCGCGATGTTCCAAATCCACAAGGCCCCATCCCCGAGCACGACCGTGCGTGGTGCTTGGCTGAAGCGGCGGCGCGTAGCTTCTCTCCAGACGCGCTGGGCGAAGGGAGAACGTGCGGCAGCGGTATCCAGCGCACTGGCACTCTCCAAGGCCGCTGAATAGCTGACCGATCCTTCATCGCGAAGGGGTGTGCCTTCTTCATCGAGCGATTCCGCGCTCCAAATGGTGCAGAGTTTCACCTCGCCGGTCTTGGCCGATCCGTCCGGTTGCTTGCCCGTTCGACCGACGAGTTCCTCTGCGCGTAGAGGAATCCCGGTGCCATCCATACCGAGATACAGAGTCCGCGGCAGAGGAAGAGAATCCAGAGGTTCGCTGTGCAAGCGTTCGTCTTCGGCGATCTCCTTTCCCAGCGCTTCTGCTGTTCTTTCCACTTGCTTGGCATCCACGGCCACGCCGGCCAGTTCCGTCAACAGCTCGCAACCTTCCTGAAAGCTGACCATGGCCCCCACGGTGCCCACCATGCGCGTGAGGGCTGGAGAGAGCGAGGTGTTTTCGATGCCCAGATGTCCATCACGAGGGCAGCAGCCGTGGCCGCAGGAAGAGCAGTGATAGTAGGCGCGCTCGAGTTGTAGGGGACCGAGTACGCTCTGCACCTGCTTGCTCCGGCGTCCCACCAAGCGTGCTTCCTGTCCACAGTTACAACGAACTCGCGAGCCTTGCTCATCGCTGGTGTCGGCATTGAGACGTTGCGCGACCGCGGCTCCGGCCAGTTGCAGGACCTGTTGACGCACGGCGAGCTCCAGCGCTTCCAGATCCAGATCTTCAACCGCCTGACGACCGAGGAGCGTCTCAATCTCTCGCACGACGTCGGTAGCCAGTAGATCGGCGAAGAGGTTTTTTTTTAGCCTCGTTCGCTGGGAGCGTTTCCGCATTCCGCACTTGGGCGGAGCAGATTTGCTCACTCACGAGGATCAGTTCGCGCACCAGATTCCGGAAACGGTGGTATTCGGCGATCTGCGCTTTGGCTCGTTCTACTGCTGGGCCTTGCGGAATGATCTGGGTGACCGTCTTTCCAGCAACGCGATGAGTCAACGAATAGGACGGGCCGTGTCCCGGGGAGTCCTTCTGAGCGCAGTGGCAGTTGCGCTTGCCACACTTACGAAAACGCGCGGTCAGAAAACCGGGGCGCAAGTCATCAACGCGAGCCAGACTGGCGGCGAGCTGATGGCGCTTATCAAGCAGTGCCTGCAAGGAAATGGTCATAGAAGCCTCCTATCTGACAGGCATTATAAACTGTCAGACAGAGAAACAAAAGCCCGCCCAAACCCTATCAGACTCGGAATGGATTTTCATGTCGTGCGCCCGCCCACGCGTGCTGCCTTGCCTTCCAATCGGTTGAGTGGAATAATCCCCGCATGGTCATAGGCGACAGACTCCGCGAACTTCGCGAACAAAAGAAATTTAGTCAGGGCGACATTGAAAAGCGCACCGGACTTTTGCGGTGCTACATTTCCCGCGTCGAGAACGGGCACACGGTTCCTGCCATTGAGACCTTGGAAAAGATGGCGCGTGCGCTCGAAATTCCGATGTACAAGCTATTTTACGACGGCAACGCACCAGCGAAAGCGCCTGATGTTTTCAAACGAAAATCTTCTGATGACGGTCTTTGGGGTAATTCAGGAAAGAATGCTCAGTATCTGAACAAACTCCGCCGCTTGATGGGCAAGGCCCGCGAACAAGACCGCAAGCTTATTTTGTACACGCTACAGAAGATGGCGCGTTAGTAGGCGCTGAAACCGCTCCAACCATCTAGCGGATTCGCGCGGAGATTTTACCCACTCTTTCTCTTCAAGCAGGCCCTCGGCCACAAGAGCATCGCCAGCACCGCGATATACACCGTGGCAACGGATGAGACGGCGGAAAGGCCGTCCTGAACGCGCTGGCGTCCACGTTCTAGCGTAGTTGGCTTTCGACCGCCTGGAATGCCCCCGTGAAGAAAAGACACCCTTGGCTGAAGAAGATGTCATTTTGCACGGCCTCCTTCGCTTCATCGGGTTGAGTCAGAATCCTCAAGGCGGTAGGGTGAGCGAATTTGGATAACATTCGGTGACTGAGTTTGAAGTGGTCGCCGATCCCAACCTCAACCGCCGCGTCGCGGACTTCCTTGTAAGGTCCATCGGGTGAGGCAATCCCTTCCGAAAGTGCTTGTTGGGACAGGTTCTGTTTCGCGCCGGTAATCAGGTTGAGCCACTCGGGGTCTTGGGCGGTTGCAGTTCCCCATTTTGTGAAAGCACCGAAAATACCGAGAACGTCGCGGCCAGCGTCCTCATACAGACGGCGTGCATTTTCTCTGCTCTTCGAGCAATACAAACACCAGACCGACAGTTCCAGTAGATTCCTTGCCCGCCAGGCGAGCAAGGAGGTTTTATCCTGCTTCTCCTTGTAGGCACGTTTCAGTGACAGGTATTCCGAAAAAATCTGGAAGCACAGTGCACCGAATAGCTGCACCCACCACCCGTTGTCGATGCCGGGGTTTGCGGCCAGACTCTCGACTCTTGCATTGACGGCGGTCCACCTGCCAGACGTACAAATGTTGGCTGCCTCGTCTACCAACCTGGAATTCTCTGGGTCCACAGTGCCAATGATATCAGTTGTCGTGCCCTGCGACGCCTTCTGCCTAGGGAGAAACGCATCAAAATCGTTGAATCGTTGGGTGATTCGATATTTCACGTCAGCCATTAGAATTTTGATGTGTAATCTGGCAACGTCGAGCGTTTCTGCCGTCGCTTTCCACTTCAAATGGTCGTTACCTTCCACATGGAAAATATCGAAGGGCGGAATCACAGTGGGCTCCCCTTTATCGGTTTAGACTCGAAAAGTGGACGATGCGTTGCACGAGCAGAGACGGCTATTTCATGGTCGGGCGAAAGCGGAAATGCCGTTCACCACAGCGAGGGCAGCGATATGGGCTGATGAACAAGAAGTAATGAAGAAACCAGTCCAGGAGGCCCCTCGTCTCGATCTTCGCAGAGACTTCCTCAAGCAGTTCGGACAAACTGCGGGCTGGCCCCGGAAAAGCACCAGCTTCATGTTTCGGCCTTTTCAGGCGAAGTCTATCACGCGGGGAGTTGAGCGACCCCTCTCTGGCCGATTAAGACACACGGATTATCCGTGTTTGCGTTTGGTGGGTGGAAAAGCGCGACGGACTCAAACAGGCGTCGCGCTTTTCAGGGATCGAAAGGAGTGCATCTGATACTGGCGAATCGTCCTCGGCGTCAGCTACAAGAGCGCGCCCAGAAGATTCAGGGAGACAAGAAGCACGCGCAAGGATTCTTTCTCAGAGCTCTTGCGTTCCGCAGTTCAATACAGCACAGAACCGCTAGATAACCCGCAAGATCAAATAGAATCAAACGCAGCCATCGAAACGACGGATGCGTTAGAATGCCCTTCCCGGCCCCATGAAGCGCCCAAAGCCAGTCACGTGTTGCAACCTGTGTCGAGCACCCGGCTATAACATTCAGCTAGCCAATGGGAAGTGTCTGCGAATGGATGGAACGCACAGATGCACGGGAACGAATAAGAGCGCAATCGGTGACAATGATTGGGCCGAGTGTCTATCTTGTGCGGCTTCTGGTTACGATGGAACTGCGCAATGTAGGCACTGCGATCGCGGTTCTGGTTGGGTGTTTCAGCGACGCTGAGATTTTCAACCTTTCCCGTGTACCGTTGCGTATCGCGGCATACTATGGACGCCGAGCCGTTGTGCAGTAGTGGGTCAATTTGAATTAGTCTGACCCAAAACGACGCCTAGCCCTATCGGTCTTGTATAGATCGGCGTATGGTGTTATTGGCCATTCTTACTCGCCTGAAAGAAGGCCCATGAACAACCCAAAGAATTATTCATGGCAAACGGCATACGTGTCTGCAGTCTTGGAAACTGACAAATCCAAGTTGGTGGGACGTATCGCTGAAGCAAGGCAAGCAATTGAAAACCGGCTGGCCACGCTTAGCCAAATCGATAGTTCTGAACATCTGGCTATTAAAGCTGCTTGGAAAGGACTTTTGGCGCTTAAAGCCAAGCGAGTTAATGGTTCAGTTTGAAATTCTCTAACCCCGTACTATTCTTTTGACCCGGTTTAAATCTTGTTGTACAGCTTTGACTCGACGCTCCATATCGTCCACCTCGTGCTCGATACGAGCGAGGGCGGCAAGGATTTTCTGCTTACTGGTCATTGAACTTGGCGAGTTTACCATGTGGCGGTTCCTCTAGTCGTATCATACGCGATGCAATCGTGCGTTGTGAGGTTTGCTCGTGACTGTTCCAGGCACAACCTGTTCACCAGTTTATTCCTGATTCGACAGATCAAAAATAATCTGCGCGCAAAGTCTCTAAACTTTGCCGTAGTCCACAACGAAAACGGGAGAATGGCACCGCAATCAGCGTGTGACGACGGCAGTGATATAATGTCCGCGAGATACGCTATGGATAAGTCAACCTTGATAGCCACATCACTCACGGTTCTTCTCGTATTGGGTTTGGTCGCCTATCGCTTGCTTTGGGCTGCATCCTCTGTAGCTGCCGCGGCTGGGCTCGGTCGATTTTCAAAATTGCCAAAAGGTGTGCGACGCTGGCTTTTTGGCGAACGCAACGATGCACCCCATTGATGGCGAGAATTGTTTTTCAGTTTGGCACGCCATCGTTCGGAGGGTGGAAAGCTTGAAAGCAACTGCCAGACGTAAAGAAGATAGAATGAACCAAGCGATTCCAGTTCGTACCCGGCCTGCAAATGTAGCCATGCTTGCCATGCTGACAGTCCTTGCTTTGGCGATCGCGCCTGCATGCGCACTGCTTTGCGCTGCGAAGATTTGTCCTTCCGGCAGTGGGCAAGGGCAATGTCACGAGATGGCAAATATGGGAGCCGACGGCAGCAAACGGCTTGTTGCGCCGAACAAGGTTTGCGGCGCTTCCGAATTTTCCGCGGTGCTCGTCAAGGCCAGCGGGCAATCTTTGCTTTCGCAGGAATTACGGAACGATCCCTCACAAGCGCTTATCAATGGCTCGTCCGCGCAGAGCCTTGCTAGCTTGCATGCAAGCCCAGAGCGTTGGGACGTGCATCGAGTTCCAATAAAGTCAGGGAATCCCCTTCTTCTGACCACGATTCTTCGCATCTGAAGTTCTCCTTCCGAATCTATCCATCAAACGTAGTCCATTAATCCAGAGCGTGAGCATCACACAATCGCCACGGGGTGAGAACAACGGCCCGCCTCGGAATGCGAGCCCTGCCTTTGCTCGAAGAAGGGCAGATTCGTTGGGAAATTGTGGACCAATCCAAATCGCAAACAGTGTGAACGGCAATCACGGAGGCAAGAATGAGCGGCACGAGAAGAAGATTTTTTCAGGACGCGGCGTTTTTTGGTGCGGGGTTTCTTGGATTGACGGAAGCTTTGCGTGGCGACACGCAGTTAAGCGACCCACAAGCCGCACGAGCCATTGAACAAGGACGCCATCACAGTCCGTATGGCAACCATAAGAAAACGGAAGCGGCGCCGGCAGGGCCAGATCCTTTTTTGCCGATGGTCACGCCGGACGTGGCGGATCTACCGCACGAAATGGATGGCAGCGTGAAGGTTTTTAAGCTTGTAGCCGAGCCGGTAAAACGGAAAATCGCGCCGTTCAAGACGATTGACGCGTGGGGTTACAACGGCAGCTGCCCGGGGCCAACGATTCAAGTGCAGCAAGGCGAGCGCGTGCGCGTGATTTTCGAAAACAAATTGCCAGAATCCACTTCCATTCACTGGCATGGGCTGGAGGTGCCGATCGAACAGGACGGCGTTCCGTGGATCAGCCAGAAACCTATCGCGCCTGGCGAAAAATACGTTTACGAATTCACGGTGCATCAGGAGGGGACCTTCTTCTATCACTCCCACGGAGCGATGCAGGAAATGATGGGGATGATTGGATTTTTTGTGGCGCATCCGGAAAAGAGTTACAAGCCGCGTGCGGATCATGATTACGGGGTGATCTTACAAGAATGGGCCGTCTTGCCGAACAACACCGTGCCGAATACGGCGGCGATGGAATACAACTGGCTGACGTTTAACGGTGTTTCCGCGCCGGCGATCACCCCGATGATCGCGCGGCTCGGCAGCCGCGTCCGGCTCCGCATCATCAACATGGGCATGGACCATCACCCCATTCATTTGCACGGAAATCAATTCGTCATGACCGGAACCGAAGGCGGACGCGCGCCGGAATCAACGTGGTACCCGATGAACACGGTCTTGGTAGGTGTGGCGCAAGCGCGCGTCGTGGAATTCGAAGCGAAGTATCCGGGATCGTGGATGGTGCATTGCCATCTGCCGCACCACATGATGAACAACATGATGGATCTTCTAAAGGACCGCGCGATCGAGACGGCCAACACGAACGACGCAAAAGCGCTGAGCCAGATGGAAACGCTTGCAAAAAGCGTGCCATTCGAACACGTCCACCACTCCCCAATCGCGGCGAATGCTAACGCCGTGCCCGGCTTTCCGCAGGATGCCTTCATGGAAATGGGAATGGATGAAGCCGTGGCAAAACCGGAGACACACGGCCTGCCGCCGAATTGGAGCGCAGGGATGATGGGCATGATGACATTGATTCGCGTGCTTCCCGATCGCGAGTACGAAGAGATGACGCACAGAATCAAAACTACCGGCACCCCAGAACAAAAGGAGCACTCCCATGGCTCGTAAAACAGAATCTCTGTCCAGCCTCCGATTCCTTTTCTCTGTGCCCTCTGCGGCGTCTGTGTTGAAATCCCCGTTAACCGCATCCCTATTTCCCATGCGAAAGAAAGCCTTGACGCTCGCTACAACGATTCTCTGTTCGACGATGCTGGTAATTGCAGCCCAAGCGCAGGAGAAAACTCCACCGATGCCAATGAACCAACAAATGCAGCACAATCACGCCGATGTGCCGCTTGCGAAGCCGGAGTATCCGCGAATGGGGCGTGCGCAGGAGCGCGCGGGGGCGCAGGCTGTGACGCTCGAGCAAATGGAGAAAATGGCTGGGGAAACGAATCCCACCTTGCGCCAAGCGGAAGCCGAAATCCGCGCGGCCAAGGCGCGGCAGCAGCAAGTGGGGCTGTACCCGAATCCTTCCGTAGGCTACACAGGCGATGAGGTCCGAGGCGGCTCGGTCGGCGGAGGCAAGCAGGGATTTTTCGTGCAGCAGACCATCGTGACAGCCGGAAAATTAGGCAAGAGCCGCGAGGTTTTGGGTGCAGAGGCCAAACTGGCGGAAATTGAAGCGCAGGAACAACGCACGCGCGTCACAACCGCGGTGAAGATGGCGTTTTTGCGCGTATTGTCGGCGCAGGAATGGCTGGAGGCACGGCGCGATTTGGCAAAAATTGCAGACAATGCCGCGCAGACGCAAAGAGAATTGATGAACACGGGGCAGGCGGACGAATCGGAAGTCCTGGAAGCGGAGGTCGATGCGCAACGCATGCGCATGGCGGCGCGCATGCAGGAAAACACTTTGCGCGAAGAGTGGCGTTCGCTGGCGGCAGTGACAGGGCAGCCCACGTTGCCGATCTCGACGGTGACGGGTGACCTTGAGAGAAACTGGCCGGAACTAAATGAAGAAGAGGTCGTCGAGACGATTGCGAAACAGAGCCCTGCCGTGCAGATCGCGGAAACCGCGACGCGTCGCGCGCAAGCCGTCCTGACGCGCGCCCAGCGCGAGCCCATTCCGGACATTTTGGTGCGCGCTGGAATGGAATACAATCACGAGACTTTGGGAAGCGTGCCCTGGGCCAAAGGTTGGGAAGGACTGGCAGAGGCCAGCGTGCAGATCCCGATTTTCAACCGCAACCAGGGCAACATCGTGGTGGCTCTCGCGGACATGGACCGCGCGGAGCAGGAAAAAATCCGCGTGGCACTTACGCTGCGCGAACGCGCTGCCACCGTGGTTGATGAGTATGCAAACGCGAAGCTAATGGCCGTGGAGTATCGCGACGAGATTTTGCCGCATGCAAAGAAAGCCTACAGCCTGCTGGTGGACAAGTACGGGCTGATGCTGGCGTCCTACCCGCGCGTGCTGGAGGCGCAGCGCAAACTCTACGAATTACAGATCGAGTACATCGCGGCGCTGGAAGGCGTGTGGACCAACGGCCTGGCCTTGCAGGGTTACTTGCTGACGGACGGACTGGAAGCGCCATCGCGGCCCGGGGAAGTCGATCGGCCCATCCGTGAGACCAACGTGCCAATGCCGGAGCGCAGTATGTCGCCCGGCGAAGGGCTTCCCCGGCCCTAACGGCTCTTCTGTCATATATATATAAAGGTTCCCAGAACCCTGGCTCGCTGAGGGACGCTCGAGTCAGTACCACCCCAGTCTGGGTGCAGCACGTGTCGAGTGCGAAACACTAGTACCCCGGTAGCGTTGACCAACTGAAAATTTAGTGGGTACTGTGCATGATAGGGCGTCTGGGTGTCAGCAAACGTGTCCTCGATGGACCGCCGACTTAACATTTGAAAACGACTGGCCGAGATGCGGGCGGACAAGGTCCAAGTGGCGTTAGGCGGATGACTAAATAAGACGATGACAACAGGTTTAAAAGCAGGACGCTACGAAATTGTGGGCGAGTTGGGCCGCGGCGCCATGGGTGTGGTTTATAAGGCGACGGACCCGGTGATTGGGCGCACGGTCGCGGTCAAAACCATCAAATTGAGCGAAGAAGGCACGGGATTGTCGCGTCCCGAGCTGCTGACACGGTTCCAGACGGAGGCGCGCGCCGCCGGCTTGCTGACCCACCCGAACATCGTGGTGGTATTCGATGCAGGCGAAGAAGACGGCCTGTACTACATCACGATGGAGTTGGTGGAAGGCAAGAGTTTGCAGGCGCATCTCGATGGTGGGCAAGCATTTGCGCTGCCGCGCGTGCTGCGCATCATGGAGCAGACCTGCAGCGCGCTGCAGTTTGCGCATGAGCGGAACGTCGTGCACCGGGATATCAAGCCGGCGAACATCATGCTCACGGGTGACGATACGGTGAAGGTCACCGACTTCGGCACCGCGAAAATTTTGCAGTTCGGGACCATGCAGCAGACAGCTCATGTAATGGGTACGCCGAGCTACATGTCACCAGAACAGGTAAAGGGCCGCGCGGTTGACGGGCGGAGCGATATTTTCTCGTTGGGCGTGCTGCTGTACGAGATGGTCACGGGCGAGAAGCCTTTTCCAGGACAGAACATCACCACAGTCATCTACAAGATTGTGAACGAAGAGCCGGTCCCGCCTCGTCAGATTGACCCTTCGATTCATCCTGGCATCAGCGCGGTAGTGATGAAGGCGCTGGCTAAGGAGCCGGAGACGCGCTACCAGAGCTGCCGCGAAATGCTCGAGGATTTGAGGAATTACCGCAGCATTGCGCCAGGAGGAAGCCCGGATAAGACTATGGTGTCGGGTGGTCCGGGTGGACTGGGAGCGCCGAACGCGACGGTTCCTCTCAGCGGAACAGGCGTGGGCGCGCAGGGCGCCCGAAACTTCCATGCGGAAGATCCCATGACCGTGGCAACCACACGTTCACTGAATGCTCGCGCTTCCAGCCCCACGCAGACGCCCGTCGTGCGGCGTACTGGACCGATAACACCGCTCGCCCCGATCGAAGAGCCGAAGAAGAAGAGCGTCATCGGCAGCATTTTCATCGCGCTGGTTCTGATCGGCGTGATCGCGTATGGGGTGCAGAAGCTGCGGCCGGTAATTGAAGATGCCCGGCAGATCAACGCCGCACAAAAACGCGCCGACAAAGATTCCACAGCGGCTGCGCCAGTGGATGGGGTAACGAACACGACTCCCGCGGTTTCAGCGGGAAATGAAACACCAGTAGCAGCGAGTCCCGAAGTAGCTCCGGCTGAAAAGAAGCCAGCAGAGGCTCCTGTAGAAAAACCTGCACCGAAGAAGAGCGAACCGGTTGTGAGCGCGCAGGCCGCGGAGTACAAGGGGCGAATTGAAGAAGCTATCTCGGAAAAGGGTTTGACGGGACGGGCCAAGGTGCAGGCGATAGGGAGCACGCTGATCTTGGCGGGAAAGCTGCGTCCCACGGAACACGGGGCGCTGCTGAAATTTTTGCGCGACGCGCCAGCGAGCGTGCGGGTGGTGGATCACATCGAGTATGAAGACGCGCCCGCGGCTGACAATGGACATGACGCGGACGGAGGGCACCCTGTTCCCACGGGGGGCCGCGGAGCGATTCACGTGGTCACGGATCTGGTCGGTGCCACGGCAGTTCTGCGCGGCCCGGCAGGTCGCGTCGTGAATCAGTGCCAGACGCCATGCAGCTTCAATGAGCTTGGGCCCGCGCAGTACAGCCTGGAAGTACAAAAAGAGGGCTACCAGCCGATGCAGACCGCGCTTCAAGTGAAGGCGGGCAGTGTCGTCGACCAGAAGGTGACGCTCGAGTCCCTCGCAAAGGGCTTGCTCCTGACCAGCAAACCGGCGGGGGCGGATGTCTTTATTAACGGGGCGAAGCAATCCGGCCAGACGCCGGTGACGCTGCCACTTGCGCCGGGCTCGTACAACCTGGTGCTGCGCATGCCGGGCTACGACGCATACGCCGGAAGCGTGCAAGTAAAGGACAACATTCAGACGCAGCTTGACGTGCCACTAAAGGAAAAATCCAACGTGAAGGTGGCGTGGGCGGACGTCGAAACGAGTCCGAAGGGCGCAGAGATCTTTGTGGATGGGCAAACGACAGGACAAACGACGCCAGCGCGGGTACAAGTGCCGGCGGGCCTACACACAGTAACCATTAGGCTCAACGGCTACCAACAAGTGAGGAGAACTTTCCAGGCGACCGAGGGTGGCACGGTTAACATCACCAATGTGACGCTTCAGCCGAAATGAGCCGAGTCTGCGGCAGAAGCGCTGGGCTAGCGACTTACAGAGCAGTTGCTGAATGCCAAGTGAGATAGGCTCGCCCCTACTAGGAACGTAACTTTTTGTAACCACGCCATCTCGCGGGTTCCAAGACCTCGGAACCAACCTATTCAAAACAAGCAGCTTAGTTCCCAAATGAGGGGGCAGGCAGCGTGCTTGCTTTATAGGCAAGGGTACCCTGCCATCTCGCTCCTTTCCTTTCGGGAGTATGCAAGGCAGAGGTCCCTATTTAGCCGGTTGGTTAAATTACGGGCGTCGGTTAGATGTGGGCGACGGAAGCAAAAGGGGAAAGCCTTGGTACTTCGGGCCATTATGCCGGTGGAGGAGCAGCGCTACGACGCTGAATCACACCCGCACGCCGAGTCACAGGTACGAAACGCGTCGCGGCCACTTTCTGGCGCCGCGCCCGGCGCAGGCTCTCCCACCCCGGATGCACGGACGGCGGGCCTCATTCATTCCCTGCGATGCCTTCATCTGCTGTTCCGTTCGGAACGCCTCTATGACAGGAACCACCCTCGCCGGCTGCAAAGTCTAGACGCCTCGTATGAGACATTGCACGATCTCGCGGGCGCGCTGAACGGCATTGAAATTCATATTGAGCGCAGCGGACTGGTGGCGCCAAAGCTCAGCGATGCGCATCTTCCAGATGTGCGAGGCGAAATGCAGTCTCTTGCGCAGGATTTGCAGCGCGCGGGAATTCAATCCCTGGCATTCGCAAGACAATTTCATGTAGGCGAACTGGACACGCTCGCGCAACTCTTCAAGGCATCATTGCTAAGATCAGAGGAGTCTATAAAGCGCGGTGGAAGCAGCTGGTGGGCCGCACGGTTCCTGGAGAATCGCGTGGAAGGGATTTCCATTAACACGCAAACGGAACGCAAAGTGGATACGGTGCTGGCCAGCCTGATGGGCGCGCTGGTGGCCTACGGCGGAAACTCGCCACGCGAGGTCAACGAGACTCCCATTTTGCCGCCGGAAACCGACGATCTTATTGGCGCCTTGCGTTTGATTGGGCGTCTGACGCCACCGCTCGAGGCGGCACGCGGGCTTGCTCCGGAAGAGGCAGCGCGGGCGATTCACGGAGCGATGGAAGATGCGAGCCGCGAGACGGTGCGCATGCTGCTTAGTTCGATTTCGCAGTACGCTCCGCGCGAGGGCGAGCGCCCGCAGCCATACCTGCTGCGCCTTTCCGTGAGTTTGATTCTCGAGTTCCTCGGAGCGGAATTTGCCGCCGGAACGCTTGCGCCTGCTGCCGTGCGCCAGACATTTCATAAACTGAGCGACGTGCTGGTCGCTTCGGGCGGATACACGGGCCCGCATTCTTCGCAGCACCTGACGCTGCTGGCGACTACCTGGGCCAGCGACACGCACAGGGAACAAATTGTCGAAAAGTTCTGGCTGGAACTTCCGCCACGAGAGAAGTCCGCAGTGCTGCGCGGACCAGAAGTGTGGAGTGTCCCCGTTGTGGCGCTGAAGCGAACGCTTGGGCAGTTGGCCGAAGCGGGAGCGGACGCTCCGCGGCGCGAGGCGCGAAACATTCTGCTGAACTACTCGAGGCGCGTGGAAAATGAGAACGTCAACGCGAGGCGAGCGGTAGCGGCGGGATTAAATGAAATGACGCCGATCATGGAATCGCTCTGGCCCAATCAATTGCCAGAGGATTTGAGCCGCGGAACGATGAAGGCTCTGGAGAAGGAAACCATTCCGGAGACCGCAGCGCTGCTGGCGGCGTTTCTGGAAACGCTGGGACGCGTGGCCGTGATTCGCGCGGATTACGCGGGCTTCGAAAATATTTTGATCGGCTTGGAACGCGTGCCGAAGGATAAAGAACACGATCACATGTCCGCGCTGGCGCACCGGCTTGTGGCGCAGGACCGCTGGCTGCTTCTGGTGGATGCGGCGCTGGCCAACCGGCCGCTCGATCCAGTTTTGCCGCGGCTTCTGCAGCGCGATCCCGAGAGACTGCTCGATCGCCTGACGCTGCTTTTGACGGAACCACGCGGCACGGAAATGGTGCCCGCGATGGCGCGGTTGCTGCGCACTATCGGCGTGCCGGCACTGAACCTTCTTGAAACGCGGCTGTATGAAGCGCGGAGGCAACGCGTGAGCGCCGCGATTAAACTGCTGGCCGCCACCGATCCGGAACGCTTATTGCGCGGTCTTGCGAGGGCGCTGGCAAGCTGGGAGTGGAATTTGCAAGACCTCGCGGTGAGCGAACTTTCACGGCCGGCCCTTGCCAGTTCGTCACACAGCGCGGCTTTTGTCTTCTCCGCGGTTCTGGCGGACGCTCATCCGCTGGTCGTTCCGATGATGATCGATCAAATTGGCTTGGCGCAGGAGACGACCGCCGTGCCGCAATTGATGGAGATTGCCGCTGGCGAGCATGAAGTCTTGCGCGACCTCTTTGTGCGCATCAAGGCGATCGAAGCGATCGGGCGCATGCACGCCGGCGAAGCAGCGGAATTGCTGCGCATGCTGGCGGAGGGCCGCGAAGGGCTTGCGTTTGCCGAACCCTCGGGATTGCGTGCGGCGGCGGAAGATGCGCTGGCGATGATTGAAAACCGGCCGTCTTCGGCGCGGGCGCGCGCGGCGTATGAATCGGCGCCGCAGACTAATACCAGTTACGTTGTGCCACGAAGGTATGTACGAGTCCCTCTCGAATCGCCCTTGCGGGCGCAGATTGATGGCTCACAAGCAGGCCTTGCGCGCGTGAAGACTATCAGCTTGGGCGGAGCGTACCTGGAGTCACCCAAGAAACTTAGCGTGGGAGATTCGATCAAGCTGGAGGTTCGTTCGGGGCTGCGCAAGATTCACTTCACCGCTGTGGTGCGGAATCTCGGTCCGGATGGTAGTGGCGTCGAATTCGTGCACATGAAGGATGAAGACCGCGAGAAGCTTCGCAAGCTGGTGCAACGCCACTTGCAGTTCTAAGTCAGCGGTCATCCCCTGTATTAGCAGTGCTTGTCATGGCTCGTGTTTGCGTCGTGTGGGGGCCCCCCTCTGGGCCCCCCTCAAGGGCCCCCCTCCCCCTTTTTTCGTAAGCGCTCATTCTAAAGGACTTGAGTGCCCCAATTTGCCCCATAATTGTGCAGGTCTCGTAAGTGTTGCGAACAAAGGGCTTAGGCAAATTCGCGGACGCCAGAAAGCAAAAACGCCAGCAAGATGCTGGCGCTATACTCCAAAGGGACGCAGTAATATCCAAGGACTACCATATGCTGAGAGTAACAGGTCGTCAACGAAAAAATGAGTAGTGGGCCAGGTTCCGGTTAGCCTGTGATCTACCCACGACGGGGATTCCGGACACCTCGTTTTGACGGTGGCCATGCTTATGAGTTCAGGCGCACCGTTGCAGCTGAGAATGAGGATGGCTGGAGACCTTGGTGATATTCAAGAAACGCCACGTACTGTCGAAGTTGAAAGCAATCAGTTTGTCTTCTTCCCGTAGTGCTCACCAAAGAAATCACCCGGATTCCATGTCGGCTTTTCAGTCTTCTGCGCAACCAAATATCCTAGAAAAAAATTGTACCGCGCGTATTTTGCTCCTGATTCAAAATCGAACGACTGGTTCATATCGTCCTGGGGCTTGTGGTAGGTTGTCAGCCGCCATTTCGTGATGATCTGCAGTGGCTCGATGTTCGGATCGCTCGACTTTGTGCCTACGCTCGGAAACACCGAAGGTATTCCCTGTTTCACGAATGAGTATTGGTCACTGCGAATGAAAAATACCAATTCCGGGAAGGGATCAGGGCTTACGTCCAAACTCAACCGCGCGGCGGCTTCTCGCACGGTTATGCCGAGAGTCGAATGCTCGCTGCCACGTGCAATTACGTCTTCGATTGGCCATAGCAAGGCAAGATTGCCGTCTATATTGATGTTCGCTATAAGGCGGTCTTTGGCCACAGTCGGGTAGTGGGCAAAATAATCTGAGCCTAGTAACCCAGCCTCCTCTGCTGTTACGGACACAAAAAGAATCGAGCGGCGCGGACGCGGCTGCATCTTGCTGTAAGCCCGCGCAATCTCTAGCAGACATGCTGACCCGGAAGCGTTGTCTAAAGCGCCGTTATAGATTCTGTCCCCGTTCACTGGCTGGCCGATTCCAAGATGGTCTAAATGCGCGGTGTACACAACGTACTCGTCTCGGAGTTTTGGATCACTGCCTGTAACACGAGCCACGACGTTGGGGCTACGGAAGTCACGGAATTTGGATACGGTCTTTATCTTGGCAGCCAGAGGCAAGGCCATGGACGACGGCTTTCCTTGTTTCGCTGCGGCAAAGATCTCTTCCGGAGACTTCCCGCTGCCTTGAAACACAGTCATTGTTGCCTCAATGCTCAGAAACGCCGCGCCGCGTAGTTCCGGAAAATAATCGTTCGGTTGTCCCTTTGTATCGAGCCATCGCATATCCGGAAACGCCAGGTCGCTCACTCGCTCCTTGAAGGGATGAATTTGTTCCATGGCAGGGCTATCGAGCACGATTGCTCCGACAGCGCCGTGTGCTGCAGCGCTTGCTGCCTTCATCGCGCCAGAACTGTAGTGCGCCCGCACTGTGGGTTCGAACTGCGGAGGAGCCCCAGACACAAAAGCCACGATCTTTCCTTTTGCGTCGATGCCCGCATAGTCGTCGTAGCTCTGCTCGGCTGCCGTCACCCCAAATCCCACGTAAACCACCCGCGCTTCCACGGAGACTTCTGTGCGGCCTGGATCCACCAGGCTTATGAAATCCCGTCCGAAGATCAGGACTTGTTCTTTTCCTCCTCGCCAGAGGCTCAGAGTTGTGCGCCCTTGATCCGGCTCTATCGCACGCAGCGGCACGCTTTGAAAATAGGTTCCGTTGTCGCCCGCGGGCTCGAGGCCCATGGCTTCGAATTCAGAAGCCATGAACTTTGCGGCAATTTCATGTCCACGTGTCCCTGTCCCGCGGCCCTCAAGCAAGTCGTCCGCAAGGAACCGCATATCCGCTCGAATCGCTTCCGGCCGAATGGTGGCCGAGGCCTCATCAGCAGCATCGTTACCGGCAAAAGCTATGCGCGTCCCCGCGAGCAAGGTGATGACAATCAGGGCACCCATCCAACAGGCAACGCGATTCTCTTTGGAAGACTGCTTCATGACGCCACCGTTCTTCGAGAAGTCTTGGCGAAGGTGGCAAGGATAGTGGCTGCAAGTATGCAGGTCAACCGAGGCGCAGACTCTGGGCGGATGGTCGGCAACTCTTGCCTTAGGATTACTTCCGGCTTGCCCGTCATTCGCCAAGTGGGGAATCCTTTACGACATAACTCTTCACTCGGCAGCTTCTCACGAGTAATCGCATTTTTGCTCTTACTGGATGAGTCTTCGCGGGATGCCTCCGGCAGGGCCGGAGCACGCGAATTCGGTTGGCCGGTTCACCACATTAATCAAAGGTTGCGTAACAGGGAGGCGTTGTAACCAACTCCTCCCATACGGTGTTGCCGCAAGAGAGCTAGACGGAGCCGACTGCTTTACGGTTGAGGAATTTGGTGTCGGCAGCGAGGCCGAAGGCTTCTAGCAGATTGGTTTGCACTTGCTTTGAGACGGCGTTGATCTGGTCGACACCGTTGCTTCGGGGGCTAACCACATACCGCAGCTGCTTCTCTCCCGCAGGAGTTTCGATAATCCGCAGAACGGCGTCCGCAACTTCTTGCGCATCCGCGGTAGTGGAGGAAAGTGCCGCGTTGATCTTCGCCGGGATCTCCTTGACCGCGCCATACGCATCGGTGCGCGCCTGGTCGGCAGCCGTCACCATATTGCCGAAAACAGCAGTCTGATAAGCCCCGGGTTCGACAATAACAGATTCAATTCCTTGCGCGGCAAGTTCGTAGCTGTACGCCTCGGCCAACGCCTCAAGGGCAAATTTGCTGGCGCAATAGAAACCCACGGAAGGAAGAACCACGCGGCCGGCGACGCTGCTGATGTGCATCAGCACGCCGCTGCGTTGGCGCCGCATGTGCGGGAGCACGGCGCGATTTACGCGAACCGGACCAAGAAAATTCGTGTCCATCAAACGTCGCGCCTGTTCGGTGGTGACCGCTTCCTCCAGCCCGGTGAGGTAGTAGCCGGCGTTGTTGATGGCGACGTCGATGCGGCCGGCTTTGGCGATAGCGGCATTCACGGACCGCTCGACCGAGGTGTCGTCGGTTACATCCAGATCAAGGACATGTATTGGCAGTGAATCCTTTTCCGCGAGCGCACGGATTTCGGAGGCATTCTTGGCATTGCGGCCTCCAGGGTCCCGCATCGTTGCGAAGACCGTGTGCCCTTTCCGAGCCAGGGTTTCGGTGAACAGTCTGCCGAAGCCGGTGCTAGAGCCGGTGATGAGAACCACTTGCTTGGAATTCACGATGATTCCTCCTTGCGCCTACCGTGGACCAGTTTGATGCCGGAGGTAAAGCGGTTGGTTACTGAATTCAATAGATTGCCGACCAGGGGAAAGGAACGGCGCATGTGTAAGTGGTCCATGGGTTTCGTGCCGACTTTTTTTGTCAGAATAAGATCGTTCGGTTACGCCTTTCAAATGCAGTAGATACAGGACAATGGCGCTTGATGGTTGGGGGGCGCGGGCCAGTTCCCGAGTTGTCGATTATTACCGGCCAATATTCTGGATCACACCCCTAAAAGCTGCAGACGAGAAGGGTTATTCTCTTTCAGTTGGATTTTGTTTCAGGAGGAAGGAGCTCCGCTTCCGGCTCAGATCTTGGCAGGTCAAGCCGGGGCAGAGCTCCAACGAGCTACGATTCTTTTTATCCCACTTTCCGTCTCCCCGCACAAGCTCGAAACGGATTGGGCCACGAGTTGCGCCGAGATCATTCTGCGGCGATGTCCCGCTTGTGAATGCGATTCGATCATCGGCCACGGATGCCGTCGCAAACAGGCGCACGATGAACACCACGACTGGATTGGCATCCGGCGGGGTCGCTGCCCCGGTTGCGGGAAAACCTTTACCTTCCTGCCGTTACTTTCTCTTCCTTACACACACTACAGTTTGCTGGCTCGCTGTCAGGCGCTGCGGCGGCGCTTCGCGGAGCACTGCTCCTGGGAAGAGGCCATGCCTACGCTCAAAGATCCGAATCGCGTGCCCGATCCTTGCACACTTCGCCGCTGGGCCCACGGACTGGACCGCTCTCAGCCAGCCATTTCTTTTTTTCGCCAAACGCTCGCCCGCATGACTCACTGGCTGGGGTGCGGTGATCCGACCAATCCGCAAGCTGAGCCTTTGTCTGGGCTGATTCCGGTTCTGCAAATTCTTTGGCCCTTGCGGCTCTGAGAAAATTTCTCTTCCCACCATCCTTGCCTGGGAATGCTGGCCACCTTCTCCTACGTTCGCCTCCAGAGGCAAAACTGCGCCGTGGGCGAGGATGTCGAAAAACTGAAACAGCGCTTTTCGCTGCTCGATTATCTGCGGCAGCAGCATTGGATCGCCCGACCTATCGCTCTCGGCCCCGAGTTCGTCGGACTCTGTCCCCTTCATCCGGAAACCCGCCCTTCGTTCTATGTCAACGCCAGCAAGAATCTCTTCTACTGTCACGGTTGCGGTCAGGGCGGCGATCTCCTTCGCTTTGTCCAGTTGTCCCGTCATCTTTCCTTCCGCCAAAGTCTCGCCTACCTCAAGCAGCAGAGTTCTCTTACAGCTGACCCTGCTGCCGTGCTGGAGCAAGCCGCCACTTTCTATCAACAGCAACTCGATCGCTACCCCGAAGCACGGCGCTATCTCGAGCAACGAGGACTGCGCGATCCCGTGATCAAAGAACTGCGGATCGGTTATGCTCCCGGCGGGAGCTTGCGCCGACATCTCGCGGCTCAGGGCTATTCTTGCGATCTCCTGCAACGTCTCGGTCTGCTCAACTCACAAGGCCGCGACGCTTTCTACCGGCGCGTCATCTTCCCGTGCTGCCAAGGCGGACGCGTCGTCAACCTCTACGGCCGCAGTGTCGCTGCCGCCTTCGCCCATCGATTCCTCCCCGGATCGAAGGGCGGCTTGTTCGCCTGGGAATCGGTTCGCCAGTTTCCTGCGGTGATTCTGGTGGAAGGTCTGTTCGATCTCGCGGTGTTGTGGCACGCCGGTTTTCGCCATGTCACCTGTTCGTTGGGCACCCATCTCAACGCTGACCAGTTTCAACAGCTGTGCGACCGTCCGCGCACCGTTTATCTCACCTTCGATGTCGACGCCAACGGCAGTGGACAACAAGCCTCGCAACAGTTAGCTCAGCGTCTGTGCGCGCAAGGCATCGCCACTCGCCGCGTTCTCCTGCCCGAAGGCCACGATCCGAACTCTTTCTTCGTCCAGGGCGGTGACGCAGGACAGTTTCAAACTCTTCTGGAGGCTGCTCAGCCATGAAGTTCTGTGTGCACTACCAGCAGACCTCCCACAACGCACAAAGTCCGGTTCGTGTCGTCGAGCAGACCACTGGCCGAGGAATCGGCTGGATCAATCGTTACCTGGATCGCGAATATATCCGCCGCCTGGCGAACACCACTCTGCGCATCTACGCTCACAACCTGCTGCACTTTGTTCGCTGGTGGGAGAGTGTTCATCACATCGGCGACGTTAGGGAAGATGACCTTACCGAGTCCACGCTCCTGGACTATCTGCGCTTCCAGTCCAGCCAACAACCTCGGCCTTCCCCTTCCACCATCAATGACCGCGTGGCCGTCGCCGAGCGCGCCATCCGCAACGAGTTCCCCGATGCTCCCTGCCAGATCGCCCGTGGCTTTCATCAAGCTTTTTTGCGGCGAAGGCCGATGGGTCTTGGCCGGCGGCAAGTAGCGATGAGCCGACTGCGCGTGAAGGTGTCCAAACGCAACATCGTGCCGCTCTCGGTGGATGAAGTAGCGCGCTTCTGGTCGAGTTTCCACACTTCGCGCGACTTGGCCATCGTGGGCTTGATGTTACTGCAAGGGCTGCGGTCCGCCGAAGTATTGGCTTTGAATCGCGATGTCGCGTTGCTCTCCGAAGCACAGCTTCGCGTTCGTGGCAAAGGCAATAAATTTCGCTTCCTGCCGCTGGCGCCGGAAACCGTGCAACTGCTCGAACACTATCTGCGACTGGAACGGCCCAAGCCCTGTTCCGCCGCACTCTTCGTCTCGCTCAAAGGACACGCGCGCGGAACACGCATGACCGCTGCGGGATTACGGTCCTTATTCCGCTACCATCGCCAGGCCACCGGCATCCAGCTCGCCAACCCTCATCGCTTTCGACACACCTTTGCCTCCGACATGATCCGCGCCGGAATGAGTCTTCCCGCGCTCATGCAGTTGATGGGTCACGCCGATATCCAGACCACGCTGCTGTATGTGCAAGTCACCCCACAAGACGTCTATCTTCAATATGCGCGCGCCGTGGCGCAGCACATTCGTCCTCTTCCGAGGACTCCCTCATGAACCGCGCGCGACGCCCTCCGCTACAACATTCTCTGGCTCCGGTCTTCGACCGGGCAGTCGATTCCTTCAGCGTTGCACTCAGTCCCGGAACCATTCGTCAGCACCACGGGACGGCACGCAACTTCCTAAACTATCTTGGCGCTGATCATCCGGAGGTGCAGTGCCTCGACCAATTGCGTCGTGAACCCCACATCCTTGGCTGGATGTCCCGCCTGCACTCGCAAGCGCCGCTGCTGTCAACGGCGTCCTATATCAATCGGCTTATCGCTCTACGTTCTATTTTCAACGAGCTGGCTTGGACCGAACAGCTTTCTGAACTCGCTCATCTGATCCGCCGCGAGGACATTCCGCGCCTCCCGCAAAGACTTCCACGCCCACTCACGGCAGAGCAGGACGAACTGCTGCAGCAGGAGTTCCGCTTGCGCAATGATCTCGGCGGCAACGTCTTTCTGCTCATCCGCCACACCGGCATGCGCATCGGTGAGTGTGCCGATCTGTCCTTCGACTGCCTGCGCTCTACCGGCCCAGGTCAATGGGCGATTCACGTGCCGCTCGGCAAACTCAAAACGGAACGTATGGTCCCCGTAGATCCCTTTGTGTGTGAACTCGTCCAACGCCTCCGCTTCTTTCGTTCTCTTGATCCGCTGCCGGCCGATGGACGGCTCCTGGCCCGTCCGGGCGCCAAAGACACGCTCCTTCGCCACTTTCGTGATTACTTGCATCAAGTCTGCCATTCGCTCGGCCTTTCCACGCACATCGTCCCCCACCAATTTCGTCACACCTATGCCTCGGAGATGCTTCGAGCCGGCGTTGGTTTTCCCGCGGTAATGAAATTACTCGGTCACACCTCTCCCGAAATGACCATGCAATATCTTGATGTCACGTTGAATGATCTCCAGCGGGCATTTGAGCTGGCTCGCTCAAAACCTCGGCATCTGGTTCCGCAACCGAGGGTGCCGTCTGCCCCCCCTCGAACTGGCCTCGGCGGAGTGCTCGATTCTTTGCTTGCTACTCAACATGTGCTCGAAACGTTCCGCCGCTCGCTGCCAAACGGAACTTCTCGCCGTCGCCTGGACCGGCTCTCCAACCGCCTTACCAAAATCCTTAGCGAAGCTCGCAAGCTCGCGACGCCCTGAACATGGGCAGAGATTGACCGGTTATGTCGGCATACCGGAAGTAATCCTCGGACCCGATTGTCCTGTGGTTAGGTTGTCAGTTCCCTTTTATTTTGTTTCGGATTATCGGGAACTGACGCGCCACCAAAAAAATGCGACTTAGAATTCCAAGGCGGTCGGCGATGGCATCCTCACCGGGGTTGCAGTGAGATCTAGACCCGCATACGCAAAACCGATATGTGCGGCGCCCGGCGCGTCTTACGGTTGAGCGATTCACCCCCTGCTCCAACTCAGGTAAGATTTCCCGCATGGAATTCAAAGTGCTGTTCAGCGAAGATCCTGGGTTCGTCTTGAGGAGCGCTGAGGAGTTCCTTTCGTCGAAACCTGTTTTGCACAATATGATTCTGTCGATTCTCCACGCCCGCGTGGCTTCGGGCGATCCAGGCCGGTATTGGATCGCATTTCACGGAGACAAGGCCGTCGGCGTGGTCGTTCAGTCACCTCTAGACTACCCAGCGACTCTGACACCGATGGAATCGCGAGTGGTGCTGGCAATGGTGGATGCGATTGCGAAAGCTGGCGTGACCCTACGTGGTGTCAATGGGGACGCGGGAACAGCAGCCAGCTTCGCTGGGCAATGGAGTGAGCGACGTAAATCGGCAGCCATACCCTTCCAGGGGATGCGTCTCTACGAACTCTTGGAGCTGGGAGAAGTTCCACGGACCGAAGGTCAGTTACGGCAGGCAGGTCCGAGCGACCGCAGTTTGATGATTCAGTGGACTCGTGCGTTTCAAAATGAAATTGGTGAGTCTGCAAACGATACCGAACTTCGCGTAGACAGAGGGCTGGCCGCCGGACAGCTCTGGGTTTGGGATCAAAACGGAGAGACGACGTCAATGGCCGTAAGCCGGGAACCAATACAAGGCGTGGTGCGGCTGTCTGGAGTCTATACGCCACCCGAAAAGCGAAAGCACGGCTACGCGGCAGGCTGCGTTCATGCTTTGTCAAAGCATTTTCGCGCCGGTGGGTATCGGTGCATTCTATACACTGACCTGGGTAACCCCACATCAAATTCGATTTACCGGCGAATTGGATATAGGGCCGTAGCAGAGGCTCTTCGTTATCGTTTTGACTGAAAAAAGGAGATCTCTTGCTTCGCCTGGGCGGAAGTGACGAGTGGCGAAGAAAAGAAAGAATAAGAGAGATTCCTCGCTGCGTGGGCCGACATCATCGCAGGAGCGATGATGAAAGAAAAAGCGTCGGCCCACTTCGCTCGGAATGACGGGCGGCGGGAACTGCACAGGCTGAAGCCCGTGCTACCCAGTCTCCGGCTCTATTGCTTCCTGAAGCACCCTCTTTACAGTCCACCAACGAAAAAAGTCTTTCGAGGTTTAGACTCAGGGCTCGGCTGGCAAGTTTTGGTTGAACTTGACGAATTATTGAAGTAAAAGTCAAATATCCGATTGAATAGCCTTCGTTGGGCGGGACACCCCGCCGCCGCTAGGGGTAGCGGAAGATTGAACGGTTTCCACTTGGAGGGATCAGATGCGGCAACGTCATGGTGTGTTTGCGTGGATCACGCTGTGCATGCTGGTGCTGGGA
Source organism: uncultured Acidobacteriota bacterium (assembly GCA_963833345.1). GTDB lineage: Bacteria > Acidobacteriota > Terriglobia > Acidiferrales > UBA7541 > Acidiferrum. Next base: position 2,759,777 of record CAWHXI010000002.1, read on the forward strand.
TGCGCTGTGACGGCGAGGGCGCAAGTCGATACGGCGACGCTCTCGGGAACGGTGAGCGACCCGCAAGGACTCGCGGTGCGAGGCGCGAAACTGACGATCACTAACACGGGAACCGGCGCGGAACGCACCGTGGTTTCCGACGAGGCGGGGCGGTACAAAGTGGTCGGACTGCCTCCGGGAAGATACAAGGTAAGTGTCGACGGCGGGCCGAGCTTTGCGGTGTACGAGAGCGATTCCGTGGTCGTGACAGTGGGAGCAGACGCCGGCTTCGATCCGCGGCTGGCGCTGAAAGGCACAGAGCAAACTATCACCGTGACGGCGCAAACTGCCCTCATTGAGCCCACGAAGACGGAAGTTTCACAAACGATCAACCAACGCAGCATCGAGAACCTGCCCACCAACGGCCGCAACTACATCAACTTTACACTCATAAACTCCCAGGTGACGCGCGACGTCTCTCCGACCATCGGCCCTGCGCCGAACAGCGGTTTGAATGTCGATGGCGCCCGGGCGCGGTCGAACATGGTCAGCGTGGATGGTGCAGACGCCGGAGATAACTCGACGGATGGAATTCGCTCAACGGTGTCGCAGGAAGCCGTGCAAGAGTTTCAGCTGATTTTGAGCAACTATAACGCGGAGTACGGACGGGCAACGGGCGGCGTGATCAACATTGTCACCAAAAGCGGCGGGAATGAAATGCATGGAGACGTCTACGGCTATCTGCGGAACAAGGCGTTTCAGGCGAGGGACCCGTTTTCCGGCGTAGTGGACCCGGCAACCGGCGAACTGAATCCCGTCAAGCAACCGTATACACGAGTTCAGGCAGGCGCAACATTTGGCGGCGCGCTGAAAAAGGACAAGACGTTTTACTTTTTTTCCTACGAATACACGCAGCACGAAGAGACGGATTTCTCAAGCATCGGAACAGCTTCGCCCGGGACCGGACCCTTCGGCATGGTGCCAATTAGCCTAGGGCCCCTGACCGTACAACTGACGCCGTCGCAGGCCACCGCGGTCCAACAACTGGAAAGTGCGGGCCAGCTGGCGTTAGCCCAGGAGTATGCGGTTTTCATGGGCTCGGCTTCCAGCGTGGCGCTGAACAAGGTTGATTACGGGCTGGTGGCGCCAGGACTCACGGGAGGGTTGGTGAATCCAGGGCCTGGGGCGCAATTTCCGATTCCGGTGACGTGCCCTGTTGGGGCTACGATCGGCACGGTGACGTGCTCCTCGATTCCAGTGGCACCTGGCGCAGGCTATTCCTATGGCGTAGCGCAACTGCCTGCGTCGTATGCGGACCTAAACAGCCTCCGGGGAAATTTCCCCGCATCGGAAAAAACCAGTTTGTGGTCAGGGCGACTGGATCAGCGCTGGAACAACCGCAACACGTCTTTCGTGCGTGTGGGAGTTTCGCCTTCGCTCGTCACGGGCGTCGAATCGACTTCACAAAACCAAGTCTTTGGCCAGAACGCCGGAACGCGCGCCGGCATCAACCAATATCGGGATATCACCGTCATATTCCAGCACGACACGATACTCAGCGATACGGCGTTCAACGAATTTCGCTTCCAGGGCGCGCGACGCGGCTTGCACTACGGCTATTCGGATCTTCCTGGCGGGTCGGACATTGGGGTGAACATCCCCGGCTATGCCTACTTTGGGCGCGAGCCGTATTCGACCGTGGACCGCATCGAACGGCGATTCGAATGGACGGACAACGTCACACTGATCCGCGGCAACCATACTTTTAAAATGGGAGGGGATTACGCGCTGATACAACTGCGTTCGGGCAAACCGCAGATTTTCGAGCTGGACTTTGGCGGTGACGTCAACTTCGGAGGCATTTCGGCCCAGTCTTTCGGCTTCCCCAACTGCATCGGCGGAACGGGAGCCTCGTGTAGCGGAGGTATCGCCTTGCCGGGCGCAACTGGTTTGCAGGCTTATGGATTGGGAATTCCTACGTCTTACATTCAAGGGATTGGGAACTCAAGTTCGCCGTTTGACAATGTGCCCATGGGATATTTTATTCAGGACAGCTGGAAAGCAAGCCGCAAGCTGACACTGAATTACGGACTGCGGTACGACTTGGAAATCACGCCGCTGTTTGCGCCCGCCACGGCCGTGAATGCGGCGGCAGAACAGGCCTTGGGGGTGCAGGAAGGCGTGCCGCGAGATTACAAAAATATTGCGCCACGCTTCGGAATTGCGTGGGATCCCACGGGTAGCGGCAAAACTGTCGTCCGGGGAGGCTACGGGCTTTTCTTCGATCACCCGCTTCTGGCTATTGCGTTCGACTCGACGACAGCCGACGGTGGGCGCTCCGTGCAGCTTTTGTCCGCGGGGGGAACTGCGTCTGCCTGCGGATTGCTGCCGCTGCCGCAAGGTTCGCCAACGCCGCCTGGATTTTGCGGCTCGAACCTGGACAGCCCCACAAACCTGAACGGGTCTTCCATTTTCCAGGGTGTGCTGAACGCCAACTCGATCTACGCGGCGTTTCCCACTTCCCTCACATTGGGATACTTGCCGCAACAACAGCGGTTTGATCCGTTCGCCGCGGGTTCGCTCTTTGCGAACCAAGCTTATTTGCAAAACGGTTTTCCGCTCTCGATTCTGCCGTTCACGCTGCCGGTGACGAAGAATTTCAGTTATGCGTATGCGCAGCAAGCGAATCTGACCGTGGAGCGCGAACTCTCCCCATCGTGGAAAATCAGCGTGGGCTACCAATGGACACGCGGAATACACCTTTACCGGCCGATCGACGTTAATTCAACGAACCCACAACTGCTGGATCAAAACGCGTTCAACGCGGCGGCTTCTGGCATATCGGTGAGCAATCCGCTGACGGTGGTGGCGCCCGCGTCAAATATTCCGGCCACGCCGGGGACGTGCGGGGTCACCGTGATCGCCGTGAGCGTGCTGGGAGTGCTCAACGGATGTCCGGCGCCGCTTGCTAGCCTGAATGGCCAATATGTAAGCTCGCCGGCATTTTTTAATTTTTTCCGGCCGTCGGGACCTAATCCTTCGTTCGCGGCACTCGTCGCACCGGGGCAGCCGCTGAGCGTCGGGTATGCCGGCCAAGTAGGGTTGGCGGCGCTGGCCGGTTACCCCCAAGGGTTCGGAGTGCCAGTGCCGTTCAACAGCGTGGACGCGCAGGCCTCGAACGGCAACTCCTGGTATAACGCGCTCACGGTTAACCTGACGAAGCGTTTCTCGAAAGGCTTCGAGATGCTATCCAGTTACACGTGGTCGCATTCGATTGACGATAGTACGGACTTGCAGTCCACACTTGAGCCGCAAGACAGCCGTTTTCCGCAATTCGAGCGATCCAATTCCGTCAACAACCAGCCCAACCGCTGGGTGACCAGCGCTGTATTCCAGAGTCCCGCAGGCGCGCAAGGCCAGAGCTTCTTGAGGCGGCTTTATGGGGACATTACAATTTCGCCTATCGTTGAAGTTTCTTCCGGCCGCCCGTTCAACGTCATCACGGGACAAGACACGCGGCTGGACCTGGGAGCTTCGCAGGCGCGTCCGTCGAGGGGAAGCGCGGCGACCGGCGGCACAACGTCGCCTTACATTCCCGGCGTCACGTTTGCTCTTGCCAATGTTTGTTTGACGGACAGCGCTCAGCAGTTCACGGTGCCTGGGTTTACGACTGCGGGCGCGGGGTGCATAGGCAGTCTGGGCAGGGATGCGTTTAACATGCCGGGCTTCTTCACGTGGGACATGCGCGTGGCCAAGCTCATACCCGTGGGCGAGAGAATCAAGCTCAACTTGATCGCCGAGGTCTTCAACCTTTTTAACCGCACCAATATCACGGCGGTGAACCAGCTTTGCGACCCGTCCGCAGGCTCGACGTGCAGCGCGGGACAGCCATCGGCGGCGTACTCTGCGCGGCAGTTGCAGTTTGCGCTGAAGATGAGCTGGTAGGAGAGACGCGGGCGGGTGGATCGTCAAGCTGTCTGAAAACTATCTACCGGAAGGGCTTCGCGAAGGCGAGGCCCTTTTGTTTTGGCGGGAGCTTTCCGCAGCACACAACTCCGGGTAAAGTAAGGAGACCGTTTCCCGAAGATGGACTGGAGAAAGAATGAATGTAGTGCTCATCGGGGTTGTGATCGTGGTAGCTGGGTTGGTGCTTTGGCTGGTGCTGCAGACTTCACAAGAACGAAGAAAAAGCGGGCTCCTGGAAGGCCAGCTAAGCGAGCTGCGGCGGGACTTGCAGACGATTGGGACGGCTCAGGCACAGAGCACGGGGCAGATGGCGACGATTGGGCAGAGTGTTTCACAGCGATTGGAGAGCGTGACAAAGGCGCTGCAGGACGGCGTTTCGAATTCCGCGCAGATTGCGACGCAAGGACAAACGGCAATCGCCAACGAACTTAAAAATACTCGGGAACAGATCGGCCACATCCAGAAACAATTGGGCGAATTTCAAGAGTTAGGACGCGGGATTTCGTCCGCGACAAAATCGCTCGAGGGAATCCTTGGCGGGGCGAAGACTCGCGGGCTGCTTGGGGAAGTGACGCTGGAGCGTTTGCTGGAAGACTCCTTGCCGCCCTCGCAGTACGCGATGCAGTACCGTTTCTCGAGCGGCGAGTGTGCGGACGCGGTCATTTTTTTGCGGGACAGGAAACTTGTGGCTGTCGATTCGAAATTTCCTCTGGATGCATTTCGACGAATCGAAGCGGAGGGCGCAGAGGCAAAGAGGGCTTTTGCGACGGCCGTCAAGGGGCACGCGGATTCCATCGCGAGGAAATACATTGTGCCGAACGAGGGTACATTGGACCTTGCGCTGATGTTTGTGCCGTCGGAAAACGTGTACTACGAGATGCTCATGACGCAAGACAGCAAGGGCGAGGCCTTGGACTCTTACTGCCGAGGAAAGTGCATTGTCGCTGTCTCGCCGAACACGCTGTACGCACATCTGTGCGTGATTCATCTGGGTTTGCGGGGAATGCAGATCGAGGAGAACGCCATGCGCATTTCTGCGGGGCTCTCGGGGATTCAGAAGAACATCGCGTCTTTCACTGAGGTGTTTGAAAAGCTTGGGACGCATTTGAAGAACGCGCAACAGACCTATAGCGACGCGGACAAGAAGCTGGAAAAAACGCAGAGCACGATGGATTCTTTGATCGGGAATGGCCCGCCGGATGCGGTTCTGGATAATGGCCAGGGGACTTTGGCGCTCTCCGTAGAGACCAGCACGAAAAGCAAGGCGTAGCCGCTTACCATCACATTGAGAATCAAAGCGCTGGGAATTGCGGACTAACTTTGCGACTGAGATCTATCGAGCCTCTCCAATATAGAGCCGTGCCAGGGGCTGAGAAAAGCGACAGCGGGGCTGCCGCACTCCAAATCGCTTCTTTCGCAATATTATGCGTACTCAGTGGCGCGGGAGCGGGGTGGAATTCAACAAGCGGATGGAAATCATAAAACTGCCGCGTTTGCGGCCGACGATTGCGAAGTGGGCCAGGTTTTCCCAGCCGCCAGAGCTGGAAGACTGCAGAGGATTGCCGCCTTGGAGTTCGGCGATGTCTGGAGCGAGATTCTTGGCCTCTAGCGTGACTTTGTCTTTTGTGCCGCGGACGCGGACGGTGAGTTGGCGATGCACACCGGGCGCGAGCGGCGAAGAGTCGGCTTCCAGAGTGAGCGCTACGAAGACAATTTCTAGCGGCGGCCCATTCCGTTTTGCACAGGAAATGTCGACGGACGCGCGGCCGGGCTGCAAATCTGGCGGTGGCAACACCACCAGAGAAGTCGGCGAGGACGCAAGTACGAAGGCAGGTTCGCCCGAGACGGTGATCTGGTTCGCGTCGGCATCTCCGCAAAAGCCCTGGCCGGTGATCTCGAATCGGTCGGCGAGCGATGCGATTTTGGGCACCGACGTGACCTGAATGGCGGGCGGAGCGGTTTCCTCCGGCGACAGAACAGTCACGGGACTGTTCCCTGCGCGGCCAGCGATTGAGCCGCGAATGACGCCAGGATTGAGGGGAGCGACGAACAGCGCGCGCCCCGTTGCATCGGTGATCAAACGATCGCCATTGGAAAAGACAACTGCGGCGCGGGGAGTCAGGCGGCCATTGGCGTCAAGCACGGCGAGAGTAGCTCGCTCTCCCGAGATGATGGTTCGCGGCAGCAGCAGAGTGCGTCCGGCTGATGACGGCGGGGATTTTTGCGCGGACGCCGAGAAAAAAAGCGTAAGGAACGCCACCGCAAGGCAAAGGCTTCGCAGAACGAGCAGAGGCGGCGGACGGCGAAGAAGCATGATGTGATTGTAGTCGAGAGGCGTTGTGCTGAGGAAGTGGGGGAACGTTAACCTACGAAGCCGGAGGCGGGCAGCGAGACCTCTCACCGGTTCGCGGTGACGGGCGCTTCGTCTGGAGAATAGATGAGAACGGTACGCCCCGGAACGCCAGCGGCTAATCGCCGCAGTTTGTAGACGAACGGACGCGGCCCAGACATTCGAGCGCAGTCTTCCAGCCGGTAGTAACGGTCTTCATAGCGAACCACGCGGGGCGGAGTCCAGTCCGCTTTCGGGCGGCAGGCGCGGATTTCAAGAAATTCCTCTGAGCAGTTTTTTGCGACGCAAAGCTCATCGGGAACTTGCGAAAGCGTGGCCTTGACATCCTCCCCTTCCTGAAGGAAGGGGATTCCTACTGCTCTCAAACGCATCGTTGCCCCTGAGTCGCTTCGGTGGGTTCCTGACACGACGGGCTTACTTCACCCGAAGACAACGAACAGGCTAACGAGGCGAGTCCCGCCTCTCTGATATTTACAGCACCAACGAAATCCGCATTAGCTGAGAACCCGCACTCAACGCAAATGAACTTCGCTTGCGACTTGCGATTCTCTGCCGATACGTGCCCACAATCGGGGCACTTGCGGCTTGTGTTCGGTGCGGGCACAGGGACAAGCAAACCGCCTTGCCACTGCATCTTGTATTCCAACTGACGGCGCAATTCGAATGGGCTGGCGTCCAAGATCGAACGATTCAGTCCAGACTTTTGCGCTACCTTCTTAGTTGACCGCTTGCTCATGTTCTTTACCTGTAGGTCTTCGATACAGACAACGACGTGGTTTTTGCTGATGCTGTTCGAGACCTTGTGTACGAAATCTTTTCTGATGTTTGCAACTTCGCTGTGCAACTTCGTTATACGGGCTTTCGCTTTGCGCCAATTCTTAGAGAATTTTATCTTCCACGCCATTCGGCGTTGCAATTTCGCTAGCTTCGTTAGGAACTTTTTCAACGGTTGGCATTGATCTACGACTTCGCCGTTGGACAAGGTTACAAAATTGGTGACGCCCCAATCCATACCGACTGTTGACGTTGATGGATGCTGCGGCTGCTCAACTTCACGCAAGGTGCTGATGCTGACATACCACTTGCCACACGATTCGCTGACCGTGACATTCTTTATTGCGCCAAGAACTTCACGACTGTTGCGGTAGCGTACCCAGCCAATCTTTGGCAAACGAATACGGCTATTTGGTTGGTCGAGCGTGACACATTTGGGGTCCGACTCTCTGAACGAACTGCGCTGTCCTTTCTTGTGAAACTTCGGAAAGTCTGCTCGCTTTTTGAAGAAATTTGCGAAGGCTCTATCTAGGTCCACCAGTGTTTGCTGCAAAGCGTGTGAAGGTGTTTCGGATAGCCACGGGGTCTCTTGCTTCCAAAGAGTGAGCAATTTATCCAACTGGAAGCGGGTGTGCGAACGACTGGTGAGTTCGAACATTTCTTTCTGCAATGATAGCGCCTTGTTGTAAACGAAGCGGCACGAACCCGCGAAGCGGCGCATCATGCGCTGCTGTTCGCCGTTTGGCATCAATTCAAACTTGAATGCTTGCCTACGCTCCATCGTTGCATTATAATCCGGTCTATGGATGAAAGCAAGGACTTTCGACGCGGTAGACACTGTGTTTTCGCAATGCACGTACATCTGGTCTTCGTGACTAAATATCGACGTTGCATCCTCGACGGTGAAGCTATTGAATATCTGCGACATATCTTCTCCAAGGTCTGCACCGATTTTGAATCTTCGTTGGTGCAGATGGACGGCGAAAGCAACCATGTTCACTTGCTGGTGAACTACCCGCCGAAAGTATCTGTCTCATCTCTGGTGAACTCTCTAAAAGGTGTATCGAGTTACGTTCTACGACGCCAACTGCCTCGCATTGCTAAGTGCTACTGGAAGAATGCTTTGTGGTCGCCTTCTTATTTCGCTGCATCCTGCGGAGGTGCGCCACTGGAAGTTATCAAACGCTACATTGAGCAGCAGGCGGCGCCAATATAGTCGGCCTTACCCCGCCCTGAAGTGCGGGGCTTGCGGCCTCCACGGGTCAAAACTTTTTCCTTCATTGTGCCCACGTAGGAGGAGACGTGGCTCTGCGAAAATTGTACAGTTCCCGCAGGCTCGCGCGTTCCGCGGCGAACAATCTTCGAGTAGATTTTCTCGATCAAATAGAAAGGAAAAACGCCAAGAACGGTATCTGTGAACGACGCGCACAAGCGTCAGGCGCCTTCAATGCAAAAAAGGGCGATGACCCAAGTCAGGGGATGAGTGGCCCAAACGACGAGCGCGGCAAAACCGATTTCATGATCAGTGATTCCGGTGGCTGAATTTTTGTTCAGGACGTCATCCAGCGCGTGAGAAACCCAGGCGGTCATGGAGTACGAATACCAGTACATCAGCCCGGCGATGGCGATCGCGGATTCCGCCAGCCCGCTGAGGATGGCCGCGGAACGCCAGGGGACGTCTTGGTAGAAAGGCAGGGCTTTGCGCCAGCGATGGGGAAGCAGCGCAAGAAAAGGCCCAAGAAGGAAGATCCACATATCGTGCCCCGCAATTATTATAAAAGAGCCAAAAACCTTGCGAGGAACCCAAACGAACCGGGCAAGCCAAAAAGTAATCCTCACAATATTCCAGAGAGTCTCGGCGCCTACTGCACGGGTTTTGAGACGAGACGATAGACCTGGGCATCGAGGAAAAGACGGAACAACTCGGGATCGATCTCCTCGTCGCGGACGCACAGCTTGAGGATCTCCAGCGCGCGATCCGTAGGGACAGCTCTCTTATAAGGACGGTCGGATGCGGAGAGTGCATCGAAAATGTCGCAGATCGTCATCATCTTGGCTTGCACGGGAATCTCGGCGGCTGTGAGGCTATTCGGATAGCCTTTGCCGTTGAGCTTTTCGTGGTGGGCGCGCGCAATTTCGGGAATGCCGCGGTATTCGGGTGTCCAGGGGATCTGCGCCAGGAAATTGAAACTGTGCGTCACGTGCGATTCGATTTGGCGGCGCTCGGTCGTATCGAGGCTGCCGCGCGGTATCGAGAGGTACCTCACCTCTTCAGAAGTGAGGTATGGGCGCTCGGCTCCGCGCGGGTCGCGATAAGTCTTCTGGGATATCTCCGTGAGCAATTCGAATTCGCTTGATGGCAAGATGGTTGGTTCGTTCACACGTGTGATAAATTCGGCATGGCGGTCCAACTCAGCGATAAGGCGGTTGCCTTCGTCGTCGAGAAGTTTCAAACGTGCGCGCGCTTCCGCTTCTTTTTTGCGAAGCGGCCCCAGCAGGAGTTCCACTTTTTGTTCTGCGATGCGTGCTTGGATGTCCCGCCGGATATAGTCAAATCGATCCAACAAGCGGGAAAACTGAAGCGGGTAAAGTTTTTTGGCTTTTACGAGAACTTCTTCGCGGACTCCGACCTTGCCAAAATCGTGGAGCAGTGTGGCGAAACGCAGCTCCTTCATCTGTTCGCGCGAAAAACGCAAATCGGCGTATGGTCCCTGCGGCTCGCGATCTACGGCTTCGGCGAGCGCCATGGTCATCTTGCAAACGCGCTGAGAGTGGCCAGAGGTAGTTGGGTCGCGCTGCTCGATGGCTTTCACCGCGGCATTCACAAACCCGTCAAACAGATTTTCGATGTCGCGGTAGAGCTGCGAGTTCTCGAAGGCGACTGCGGCTTGCGAGGCAAGAGACAGGCCGAGACGCACGGCGCGCTCGGGAAAGGGATGCACGTGGCGATGGACGGCATTTGCATCGGTCAGCCGCGCTTTGGGGTTGCGCTTGCAGTTGATCAACTGGAGCACGCCGAGGACCTCGCCCTTGCCGTTTTTCATGGGCAGAGTGATCAAAGAGCGCGTGCGGTATCCAGCTTCCTCGTCGAAAGAAGAATTGAACTGGAAGGGCCGCGATTTGGGAATACGGTACGCGTCCGCCAGCTCGATGACTTCGCCGTGGAGCGCGCAGTAGCCTGCCATCGAGGATTCCGTAAGCGGAAGCGTGTGTTCGGAGTACGGAAACTGCACGCTGTCGTTCTGGGTCAATCGGAAGCGCAGCTGCCGCGTCTTTTTCGCGCCGTTCACCTCGTTGGACGCAGAACCGTTCGTGCCGCTCCCGATTTGTTCCGCCAGATAAAGAGATCCCGCGTCGGCGCCGGTGATCTCCCGGGCCTTCGAGAGGATCAGAGCAAGCAGTCTCTCGACGTCATGGGTCTCGGATAGCGCGATGCCAACGCGGTTCAGTTCTTCGAGTTCGCGCCCCGCCTGTGCGGCGGACAACCCAGTGCGCCGCGAAGCAACCACTCGCTTGCGTAGCCTTTTTTTTGCCTTGGCCATGATGAGGGACGCTAAGCCGACTTTACCCGCAAAGCCGCTTGATGTGGTGCAGATTTTAGCGGAAGCATCCCGGCGAGGCACGCAGCGAGCTGCGGCCAGCAGAAACAGGGGCGCAAAGTGGCCAATTTAGTTGTACCCTCGGGGAGTGCCGGGGCGGCAAATGGCGCGTAAAACCAAGTAATCAGTAAGCGTCACAGCCTTTCGCCGCCGGAAAGGGTCTGCTAGCGTGGGAACAGGACTGCCGGGTACGGGTGTGGGCACGGGTTCAGAGAGAGAGCGGCAACGGGAGAATTTGTGCGGATCGTAAGCGGCGGCGTCACCGATTTGGGGCGTGTGCGCACGAATAACGAGGATTGTTTCCGCATTGTCGAATCGCTGAATCTCTTTGTGCTCTCGGACGGCATGGGCGGCGAGGCGCACGGCGAAGTGGCCAGCGCGATGGCCGTGGAAACCATCGTCAAGCATTGCATGGCCGCGCAGACCGATTTCGCAGCCACGATGCTTGGCAATCCGGAGCCAACCTGGAGCGAGAAGGCTAAGCGGCTGACGAGCGCCGTGCACCTGGCGAACAAGAGTATTTATGATTCGGCGGAAGCGCATCCGGAACAGCACGGGATGGGCGCAACCGTGACCGCCGCGTGGATCGATGGCTCGAAATTAAGCATCGCGCACGTAGGAGATTCGCGGGCCTATTTGCTGAGAAGCGGCAATTTGCAGCAACTTACCAGCGATCACTCATTGGTGGCGGAGCAGGTACGGCGAGGCATCTTGACGGCGGCGGAAGCGGAAGAAAGCGAAATGCAGAGCGTCCTTCTGCGCGCGCTGGGGGCTTTGCCGGATATTGAAGTGGACACCGAAGAGCACATTTTGTTCGCGCGGGATATTGTGATGCTCTGCTGCGATGGGCTAACGCGCATGGTCACGGAACCGGAGATTGCAGGCACCTTGCAAGCAGAAACGGATCCGACGAGGGCCGCGGAAAAGCTTATCAACTTGGCCAACGAGCGCGGCGGGGTGGACAACATTACCGTCATTGTCGTGCGCGTGGGCGCGGAATCCCGAGGGTGGTTTTCTTGGCTGTTTGGTGGAGCGCGAAATAAAGGGGCCAGAAACGGCGCCGCAGGAGGAATGTGAGATGGCGAAGCTCAGCCTGATGTTTGAAGAAAAGACAGTCAAGGAAGTGCCGGTGGGAAGCCGGGCGGTGAGCATTGGACGCTCTCCGGACAATGACCTGCCTGTCGACAACCTGGCGGTCTCGAACTATCACGCCCGCGTGTATTTTGAGGGCGGGCGGCTCGTGGTGGAAGACCTCGATAGCCTCAATGGGACGTTTGTGAATGATCTGCGTGTGGAGCGCGCCACGCTGCACGATGGCGACTCCATCTGGATTGGCAAACATCACATCAAAGTCGATGCCTCCGGCGACGCTCCCGTGCCGTGGGATACCGGGCGCAAAGCCAGCGCTCCGCGCATCAATGAGACCATGGTGCTCGACACCAAGGCGCGGCGCGACATGCTGCAACAAGCGGCAGCCACGGGCGAGCGCGTCCAGTTTGCGTCCGGGCGGCTGAAAGTTCCGACGCTCATCGTCGTTGGAGGGCGAACCGATCAGAAAGAGTACATGCTCACGAACAAGCTGACGGTCATCGGCAAATCGGCGATGGCTACGGTGAAGGTGAAAGGGTGGTTCAAACCACCGATGGCCGCGCAGATCAACCAGCGCGATGACGGGTATTACATCGGCCCCGGCGACAAAATGCCCACGGTGAATGGCGCGCCCATCACTGGACCTGTGCGACTGAACGATGGCGATGTCATCGAGGTTAGCGGCGTGCGCATGAACTTTGTCTTCCGCGAGTAGCGCACGAACCGAAATGGCAGCTCCGTCAGACGGATGGTGGCAAAGGCGGGGCCTGTTCGGCCTGTACGAACTACTTCAGTCGTGGTGGCGGCACCGAGTTTCGTTTCTCCTCAGCCTCTCAATCACCCTCTTGTCAATTCTTCTTTACGTCCTCACATTTGTGGGCGAGCGGCCCACGCCTATTTTCGAATTCGTTCAGAGGCTCGAGCTCGCGACGCTTGACATGCGTTTCCAGTATCGTCCGAAGCTCTTTTCGCATCCCGAACCCCGGATCGTCGTCATCGACATCGATCAGAAGGCGCAGGAAGTTCTGGGTCGCTGGCCGTTTTCGCGGGCATATTTTGCAAAAATGCTGGACATCCTACACGACGACGGCGCCAAAGTCGTCGCCTTTGACATAACCTTCAGCAAACCCGACCAAACCGCCGCGCCGGTGCGTGCCTTAGCTGAGCGACTCGAGAAGCGACGGCAAGTTGGCGAAGCCATAGACCCGAAGCTGGCGGATGAGGTCAAACAACTCGCCTCAGAGTACGACGCCGATTCGCAGTTCGCAAAATCCATACGCCGATTCGGCCCAGTAATCCTTGGCAACTACTTTCTTTTTACGCCTGCGGACCTCGAAGGTGTATCCGAGGCGTCGTTGCAAGCCTACGCCGATCAAATCTCGTTCTTCGCTTATCCCCCGGCACACCCTTTACGCCCTCAGTTCGAGAAGCAGGACAAACTCCACCTAATGGAAATTCTCTCTTTGGCCAATCTCGTCCCTCGAGGAGCGGAAGCGAATCTCGATAGGCTGACTTCAGGACTGGGCGGAGACACTTCTTGGACGGGATTTTTCAACTTTCCTCCGGATACAGACGGCGTCGTGCGCCGTGCAACGCTCTTCCTACCTTACGGCCGATCCAAAAATCCGACGGAGTGGGATGTCTATCCATCCCTCGACATCATGGCGGCTCGCGCGCTTATGGGTGCGGACGCGCAGGATACAAACCTATTCTATGGCCCGGCCGGATTCTCGCGGATCGACTTCGGCAACAAGCTCTCGGTTCGCACGGACGCTCATGGGCAGATGTTAATCAATTTTCAGGGGCCCCTGGGCACATTTCGCCATTACTCCATCGCTGACGTGCTCCAAAAGGGCGTTCCCCCTGAAAAGTTCAAAGGAAAATTAGTGCTGGTCGGAGCGACCGCAACCGGCATAGGCGATCTGCGCGCTACTCCATATGGAGGAAACATCTATCCCGGAGTGGAAATCCATGCGAACGCAATCGACAACATACTCAACGACAGATTCATCAAGCGCGATGCCAAGACTGCACTCATCGACGCATTGTTGATCTTTATCTTTGGCATTCCGCTGGGCATTTGGATGGCGCTGGTGCAGCCGCGCTGGATGTGGTTCGGCGCAGCTTTACTCATTCCGCTGGTGGCCGTGGACTTCGGGGCTTTTCTTGGCGGTTGGTGGCTGAACTTCACAATTCCCGCGATGACCCTCACGGGCAACGTATTGCTCGTTTCGCTGTATCGTGCGCTTGTCGAGGAGAAAGAAAAACGTAAGGTACGCACCATGTTTGGGCAATACCTCAGCCCGGAGGTCATTCGGAGGCTGCTCATCGATCCGCGACTTGTCGATCCAAAGAAAACCGACATCACGGTGATGTTCAGTGACATTCGTGGTTTCACCAGCATTTCCGAAAAGCTGGACGCGCAGGAGCTCGCGCTCTTTCTGAAACAATATCTTTCGGACATGACGCGCATTGTTTTCAAGTATCAGGGCACGCTCGACAAGTATATCGGCGACGCAGTCATGGCCATCTGGGGCGCGCCTTTCGAAGAAGCCGGTCATGCAACACGTGCTTGTAACGCGGCGCTGGAAATGATGAAGCGCGTGCGCGAGCTGCATAAGGAGTGGGAAGCGCAGGGCAAGCCGAGTCTTGAGATCGGCATCGGGCTGAACACGGGCGTGGCCAGTGTGGGCAAGATGGGCTCGGAGCTGCGATCCGAGTACACGGCGCTTGGCGACGCCGTAAATCTTTCATCGCGGCTTGAAGGCCTGAACAAAGACTACGGCACGCACATCATCGTGAATGAAACGACGTATCAAGCCGCCAAGGGCGACGGCTTTGTTTTTCGCGAGCTGGATTTGATGCGCGTCAAAGGAAAGCTGCAGCCTGTTACGATCTACCAGTTGCTGGGGCGGCAAGCGGATTTTGAAGCGGACGGTTCACCCGAGACAGTGCGCTTACAAGTAGAACTGTTCACCCGCGCACGCGAGCTCTATCGCAAGCGCCAGTGGAAAGCGGCGCAGAGCGCTTTCGAGGAAATTCTCGCCAAATGGCCGAAGGACGGCCCTTCGCGCGTCTACGTGGAACGCTGCCAGGAATACATCGCCGCAGAACCGACCGCGGACTGGGACGGTGTCTTCGTCATGACCCACAAGTAGCCGCTCGAGCCTGTTGCGCCCCGCACGTTATTGCTTCTCCACTTCAATCAAATTATCCGCGGGGTCGCGGTCGATCAATTTGTTGTACTTGTCGATCCCCGCGAACGTCGGTTTTTCCGTCCACCACGATTCAAATGTTCGCATTTCTTGCGCGATCCACTCTTTGTGCAGGTTCAGCCGCATCAAATGTTCTTTCGTTCCGCTGAATACTCCGAGGTCGATGAGGTCGTGAATCGTCACCGGCGTCTCACTTCCGGACCCGTCCGCCTTTTTCTTCCGTGAACTGGTCTTGAGCGTCACTTTGAATTTTTTGTCGGGCGTTTCCGCAGTGGCTAAAATCTTCATCAATGTGGACTTTCCGGCCCCGTTTGGCGCCAGCAATCCGAACATTCCGGGAGTAATCTCGAGCGACACGCCTTGTAACGCGCGGGCCCCGCCGGAATAAGTTTTGGAAAGGTTACGAAATGCAAAGCACTGAGTCGGCTCCTTTTTTTGACATCCCGTAGGAACAACGCGCACAAATATCGAGGCACACTGGATGTAATGACGAAGGACTATACCCGAAAGACGCATCCATTCGGAAAGTTAGGGATCTGCAGTCCAATTCGGCCGAAACCTTGCAGGTGACCCGAGTCAAATTGGGGGCATCAAAATCGGAGTAAGATGAAAGGCGCACGGGCGCAAGTGTCGTCTAACACTTTGATCTATAAAGGTTTGGGGCGAAGCTTGGCCTGGGCAGATTTGAGAATGTTCGGATAAGAAACGATTTGCATGCTAACTATTCGAGCAGACGATATATCGTATCTGGTCGCAGGGGCGTACCCAAACAATTGAGTTCAGGAATCTAAAGAAGAGAGCACCCGACGGAAGAACCGTTCCAATTTGTGTGGCTGGGCAAATAGCCCTTTAAAGGAATCTCCGAAATTCTATGTGGATTGTCCGATTAGCGCTCGCGAGACCTTACACCTTCGTGGTGCTCGCTCTCGTCATTATCCTGCTGACGCCCGTGGTGCTGATGCGGACGCCGACAGACATCTTTCCGGAAATTAACATCCCGGTGATCACGCTTGTCTGGACCTACACGGGGCTCGAACCCCAGGAGATGGAGCAGCGCATCACCAGCAACTCGGAACGGGCCGTCACGACACTGGTGAACGACGTCGAGCACATCGAATCGCAATCTCTCAATGGCATTGCCGTCGTCAAGATTTATTTCCAGCCGACGGCCAATGTGCAAGTTGCACTGGCACAAACCACGGCGATCGTGCAAACCATCTTGAAAAGCCTGCCGCCGGGCACCACCCCTCCCCTGGTGGCCATCTTTTCGGCTTCGACCGTTCCCGTCATTCAAATTGGATTAACGAGTGACAGCTTGAGCGAGCAACAACTCTTCGATTTTGGAAACAATTTCATTCGCACGCAGCTTGCTACGGTACAAGGTGCGGCGCTTCCCTTCCCCTACGGCGGAAAGCAGCGCACCATTTCGGTGGACATTGATTCCGCCTCGCTGCAGTCCAAGGGGCTTTCCCCCGTGGACATCGTCAACGCCGTGAATGCGCAAAACCTGATTCTGCCAACGGGAACCGTGAAACTCGGCTCGCTTGAATATCTGGTTGAGATGAATGGAAGCCCGCTCACGGTGGAAGGTCTGAACGATCTGCCCGTCAAGACCGTCAATGGCGCGACGATTTATATGAAAGACGTCGCTCACATTCGCGATGGATTCACGCCGCAAACCAACGTCGTCCGCGTGAATGGCCAGCGCGGCGTACTCATGAGCACGTACAAGACCGGCGGCGCCTCGACACTCGATATCGTCGACCGCGTGAAGCAGGTATTGGCCAACTACGCTTCCTCCTTGCCGGAAGGCCTCCGCGTCTCGACATTTTTCGACCAATCGGTGTTCGTCCGCGCGTCGATCCAGGGCGTCTTGCGTGAGGCGCTCATCGCCGCGTGCCTCACAGCAGTGATGATTTTGGTCTTCCTCGGAAACTGGAAGAGCACGCTGATCATTGCGGTTTCCATTCCACTCTCGATTCTCGTCAGCATTCTGATCCTCAGTGCTCTCGGAGAAACGATCAACATCATGACGCTCGGCGGACTGGCCCTAGCCGTCGGCATCTTGGTGGACGACGCCACCGTGGAAATCGAGAACATCAATCGCAACCTGGCCATGGGCAAGGAAACGGTCCAGGCGATTCTCGATGGCGCTCAGCAAATTGCCGTGCCTGCGTTCGTTTCCACGCTTTGCATTTGCATCGTCTTCCTTCCCATGTTTTTTCTTTCGGGCGTGGCGAAATTCCTCTTCGTACCGCTCGCCGAGGCGGTCAGCTTCGCGATGCTGGCCTCGTATGGATGGTCTCGAACCATCGTTCCCACGATGGCCATGTATCTTCTGAGCAGCGCGGACGAATACAAGCCCGAAGAGCATGTGGGTGAAAAACAGGGTTTCTTCCGCCGCTACCAGCAAAAATTCGAGCATGGCTTTGAAAACTTCCGCGAGGGCTACCGCCGTGGTCTGGCGTCCGTCTTGGATTGGCCGAAATTATTTGGTGCCTGTTTCCTCATATTTTGCGTGCTCTCCATCGGCCTCGTCGCGCTTCTGGGCAGGGATTTCTTCCCCAAGGTCGACGCTGGGCAAATTCGTTTGCACTTCCGTGCACGCACTGGGTTGCGCATCGAGGAAACCGCCCGCCTCGCCGACCAAGTGGACGCCGTTATTCGGGAGACTATTCCACCAAAAGAATTGCAAACCGTTCTCGATAACATCGGCGTCCCCTACAGCGGCATCAATCTCAGCTACAGCAACTCCGGAACCTTTGGCACTTCCGATGCCGAAATCCTGGTGCAGCTGAAAGAAGAGCGCGGCAAGCCGACCAGCACCTACATCAATGAACTCCGCGAGAAGCTGCCGCAAAGATTTCCCGGCACGCAATTTTTCTTCCAGCCCGCGGACATCGTGACGCAAATTTTGAATTTCGGAACCCCGGCTCCCATCGACGTCGCGGTAACAGGAAATAATCAGCGCGGCAATTATATCGTGGCGGAAAAGCTCGCGAATGAGTTCCGGCATATTCCGGGAGCCGTCGACGTGCATGTGCAGCAGGCGCTGGACGAGCCGACTCTTCATATGGATGTGGATCGCACGCGCGCGCAATCGGTCGGTTTGCAAGCCAAGGATGTAGCAGGGAATCTTCTCGTTTCTCTGAGCTCCAGCTTTCAGACATCCCCCGCCTTCTGGCTGGATCCAAAGAACGGCGTCAGTTACAACGTCGCCGTGCAATCGCCCCAATATCGCGTCGACAGCTATCAGGCGCTGCAAAACACGCCGGTAACCGGTACGGCTCCCGGCGTTCCGCCTCAAATCATCGGAAATCTGGTGAACACCACAAACACCGCGAGACAGGCGGAGATTTCTCATTACAACGTGCAGCCCATGATCAATGTTTACGCCGCAGTGGATGGCCGTGACCTGGGCGGCGTCTCTGACGAAGTCCTCAAGCGTGTGGCCGAAGTGAAGAACGAGTTGCCGCGCGGCAGCCATATCGAAGTTCGCGGCCAGGTCCAAACGATGCGCACCTCGTTCCGAGGCCTGGGGTACGGACTGATTGGCGCGATTATCCTGGCGTATTTGTTGATCGTGGTGAACTTCCAATCGTGGCTGGATCCATTCATCATCATTACGGCCTTGCCCGGGGCTCTCGCCGGGATTTGCTGGATTTTGTTGCTGACGCACACGACCCTCAGCGTGCCATCGCTTACTGGAGCGATCATGTGCATGGGCGTGGCCACCGCCAACAGTATTTTGATGGTTTCCTTTGCGCGCGAGCAGATGAGCGAAGGAAAATCCGCGCGTGAGGCTGCGCTGCAAGCGGGATTTGTTCGCGTCCGCCCAGTGCTTATGACCGCGCTTGCCATGATTATCGGCATGATCCCGATGGCCATCGGCCTCGGCGAGGGCGGCGAACAGAACGCCCCGCTTGGCCGCGCCGTGATTGGCGGACTCCTTTTCGCGACCTTTGCCACGCTGTTTTTTGTTCCTTGCGTTTTTTCGATGATTCATGGCCGGCGCGAACGGAGAAAGCAGCGTAGCCAATCATCGTCCCCTGCGGTAGCCTAAGTGGAAAAGAAAGAGCGGAGTAGCGGACAATGAAAGAAGGCGGATCACAGATGGAACCCGAACAGGGAGGGCAACGGCCCGTGAAAGGCACCCGGCTCTTCACGTATCTAATTCTGAGTGTGATTGTACTGGTGATCTTGGGCGCGTTCACCTTGCTCCAGCGCCGTGCGCAATACCATGCTCTGGCCGAAAACACGGAAGCGCTGGCCATTCCTACCGTAGCGGTCACTCATCCCACCTCGGAGGTTGCGCAGGAAGACCTCGTGTTGCCCGGCACGCTCCAGGCCTATGTGGAATCGCCTATCTATGCCCGCACAAGCGGCTATCTGCAAAAGTGGTACCACGATATCGGAACGCGCGTGCCGAAGGGCGAGCTGTTGGCGGATATCGACACGCCCGAAGTCGATCAACAACTTTTGCAGGCGCGCGCGGACCTAAACACTGCCCAAGCCAATGCAAATCTTTCCAAGATTACTTCGTCTCGTTATCAAGAACTGATCAAAACGGACGGGGTGTCCAAACAGGAAGTCGATAACGCCGTCGGCGACTATGCCGCCAAAGCGGCGACCGTCCAGTCTTTTGCGGCGAATGTCCGGCGGCTCGAGGAACTGGAATCTTTTAAACACGTTTACGCCCCGTTCAGCGGCGTCATCACACGGCGCAATATAGATACTGGAACGCTGATCAATGCCGGCAATGGCGGCGCTCAACAGGAGCTTTTTACCCTGGCGCAGACGGATCCTATTCGCGTTTATGTCAGCGTGCCTGAGATGTACTCCTCGACGGTACGCAGCGGACTCGGAGCTTTTCTCGAGTTGGCGCAATTTCCCGGACAGCGCTTTGAAGGAAAAGTAGTGCGCACAGCGGAAGCCATCGATCCCAATTCAAGAACTCTTCTGACGGAAGTGGATGTGCCGAACAAGACCGCCCAGCTCTTCCCGGGCGGCTACGCTCAGGTCCACTTGCAGGTAAAGGTCGCGGCTTCGCGCGTGCAAGTGCCGGTGAATGCTCTGCTTTTCCGCGCGGAGGGCTTGCGCGCTGTGGTTGTAGATGCAAATAACAAAACGCACCTCCGCCAATTGACTATTGGGCGCGACTACGGAACAACGCTTGAAGTTTTGCAAGGCCTTGCGCCTACCGACTGGATCGTCTTGAATCCCGCGGACTCGCTCGACGAAGGCCAAGAGGTGCGCGTCAAGCAAATCGCGCAACCAGACGCCACTGCAGCTCCACCAGCGCAAGCACCTCCATCCAAAGCTCCGAACACGAACGGAGCGCCTGGAGCGAAGCGGTAATGGCAATACCCCAGAGGAAACTCTTCCTGCCTTTTCTGTGCTCGGCCGGCTACGTATTGCTTTTGGTCGGGTGCACGGTTGGACCCAAGTACGAGCGCGCCACTGCGCCCACTACGGCAAAGTGGGACGTCTCGGAACCTTGGCGGGCGAGCGATCCCAAGGACGCCGTCCCCAAGGGCGAATGGTGGAGCGTTTTTCACGACGATGAGCTGAACGGCCTGGAAAAGGACTCCCTTGCGGCAAATCAGACGCTGCAAGCAGCGATTGGAAACTATGATCAGGCGCGTGCCGCTGCTGCCATTCAGGTCGCAACGCTTTTTCCAACCTTTGGTACCGGCCCTAACGCTTACCGGCAACGGATTTCAGGCAACCGGCCACCGAGCGGCGCGGTTCCACCGCTTCAGCCCGTTACACAGAATTCCTTTACGTTGCCCTTTACAGTGGGCTACGAAGTGGACTTGTTCGGCCAGCGCCGCAGGACGATCGAATCTGCGGAAGCGTCGTATCAAGCCAGTGCTGCAAACCTCGGAAATGTCCGGCTCATCATCACCGCGGAGCTTGCTGGCGATTACTTCAGCCTTCGGCAACTCGATTCCGAGCTTGGAATTCTGAACCGCACCGTGGACGCGTTGCGCCGCGGCTTGGAGCTAGTGGATTCGCGCCACAAGGGCGGCGTTGCTTCCGGACTGGACGTCGCGCAGGAAGAAACACTCCTTCAGACAACGCGCACGCAAGCCACGCTATTGTTGCAGCAGCGAAAGCAGTTTGAAGATGCGATCGCCGTGCTGGTCGGCAGACCCGCGCCGGACTTTCACATTCCTGTCAAAGAACTGAAAGCGGAGCCGCCGCCCATTGACCTGGGACTCCCTTCGGATTTGTTGGAGCGGCGCCCGGACATCGCTCAAGCCGAGCGCCAGATGGCTGCCGCCAATGCGCAGATTGGAGTTGCCAAGGCGGCGTACTATCCTTCTTTGAATTTGTTTGGAAATGGCGGCTGGCAAGCAGCCGACGTCGCTAAGCTGGCCAACGTTTCCAGCATCTTCTGGGCGCTGGGTGCAAATGTGGCCGAAAGTATTTTTACCGGGGGAGCGCGCCGCGCGCAGGTGGAGTTTGCGAAATCCGGCTACGACATCACCATCGCAAATTACCGCCAGTCTGTGCTGACTGCCTTTCAGGAAGTGCAGGACGATGTTACCGGGCTAACAGTTCTCGAACAGGCACGCGATACGCAGCAACTCGCTGTGGACGCTGCCCGCCGCACACTTGATCTTTCCGAGGACCGCTACAAAGGCGGGCTGGTCAGCTACCTGGATGTCGTCACCGCGCAGCAGAACCTGCTGAGCAACGAGCAGGAGGCCGCCGTGATTCAAGGTCAGCGGCTGGTGACCAGCGTGCTTCTGGTTAAAGCGCTGGGCGGCGGTTGGGATGCATCGAGTCTTGCCGCCGTCCAGGTCAAGCCTAAGCTGAAGGATGTCGTCGCGCCCTGACGTTGTCCGTCTGCTCCGCTAACAATCCTTCTATGCCACCAATTTCTGCGATGCGAATCGATCGCGACCAAATCAATGCGACGGAAAAAATCATCCGGCCGCACATTCGCTGGACGCCCGTCATCGAAGCGGACGGCGGCGATTTCGGCCTCGATTCCATCCCGCTTATTTTCAAACTCGAATTGTTTCAGCATTCGGGTTCCTTCAAAGCTCGCGGCGCTTTCGCGAACTTGCTGCTTCGAAAAATTCCGGAAGCTAGTGTCGTTGCAGCCTCCGGCGGCAATCACGGCGCAGCCGTCGCCTTCGCGGCGATGAAACTCGGCATTCCTGCAAAGATTTTTGTCCCCACCGTCGCTTCGCCTGAGAAAATCGAGCGCATCCGCGGCTATGGCGCGGAACTCGTCGTGACCGGGGAGCGCTACTCCGATGCGCTGGCCGCGAGCGAACATTGGGCCGCTGAATCTGGCGCGCTTACGGTGCACGCTTACGATCAGCCCGAGACGCTGCTCGGACAGGGTTCCGTCGGTCTCGAGATTGAGCAACAGGTTCCCAATCTTGACTCACTGCTTGTTGCTATAGGCGGTGGCGGCCTCATAGGCGGCGTAGCATCGTGGTATGCGAACCGCATCAAGATAGTTGGCGTCGAGCCTGAAGCCGCGCCGACATTGCATAACGCGTTGCTAGCTGGGCATCCTGTCGACAGTCCTGCCGGAGGCATTGCGGCCGACTCGCTCGCTCCTAAGCAAGTCGGCGCACTGATGTTTCCTATCGCTCAAAAATGCGTCAGCGGCGTGATTCTCGTGACCGACGATGCGATCCAGCAAGCCCAGCAGGCCCTCTGGAAAGTCCTGCGCATCGTTGCGGAACCCGGAGGAGCCGCTGCTTTCGCAGCGATCCTCTCCGGCCGCTACAGACCTCAGCCTGGCGAGCGTTTAGGCGTTCTCGTCTGCGGTGGAAACACGGCGGCCGTCGATTTTTCTCGGATGAGCGGGGCCAAATCTGACGACCATGCGCCGCCTTCTTCCAGCAAAGCATCTCCAGAATCCAAAACAGGAGACTGAAATGTCTGTCTACGAAAAGTTGAACGCTCTGGGAATCTCCCTTCCACCAGTCGCACCGCCAGCCGCGGCGTTTTTGCCGTTCGTGCGCACAAGCAATCTGATCTTCGTCTCCGGGCACATCGCAAAGAAAGACGGACAGCCCTGGACGGGAAAGCTCGGCGCGGATCTCACCACTGCTCAGGGAAAAGAGGCGGCAAGAGAAATCGCCATTCAATTGATCGGAACACTTCAGGCGGCGACCGAAGATCTAAGCAAGATCGCGCGAATCGTCAAACTGATGGTCCTGGTGAACAGCGCTCCGTCGTTCACCGAACAGCATCTCGTAGCCAATGGCGCTTCCGAGCTCTTCGGCGAGATCTTCGGAGAGCGCGGTAAACATGCGAGAAGCGCCTTCGGCGTTGCTCAAATCCCACTCGGGTCCTGCGTCGAAATTGAATTGATCGCAGAGTTGAGCTAATAAACTCAACGTGGAAGCGCCTTTCTCCGCGCCATTCAAAGACAGTTCACGACTCGAATGACCAGCGACCGCCAATCATCGTCCGCTCGATGGGGATTGTGATCAGCGAGGATGGATTCTCGCGAAGCGGATCGCGTCCCAACACGACCAGATCCGCCAGCTTCCCTGCTTCTATAGATCCTTTGATGTTTTCTTCGTAGGAAGCGTACGCGCCATTCAAAGTGCCAACGCGAATAGCCTCTTCAATCGTGATGCGTTGCTTCGGCCCCCAAACGTTTCCCTTTGTGTCCGTGCGTGTCACTTCGGATTGCAGCGCCATCATCGGCTCGAATGGTCCGGGCGGATAATCGGAGGCTTGTGTCGGGCGAATTCCCGCATCGATGAAACTCCGCAAAGCGAACATATGGTTCAGGCGCTCGGCGCCGTAGTAGCCCATTTTTTCGCCGTGATAATAGACGTATGTCGAAAACGGTGTCGGTATTGCACCGAGCGTTTTCATGCGCGCGATCAACTCGTCATTCACCACGGTGCAGTGCTCCAAACGGAAGCGCGGATCATGCCGCGGAGATTCGTGTTGCAGCCGCTCATAGACACGAAGCGTCGTATCGATCCCCACGTCGCCGTTAGCGTGCGTCCCAATCTGCCACCCCGCGAGATGCGCTTTGCGGCCGTGCGTGTACATCTCTTCTTCGGTCATTACCAATATGCCGTAATCGTTCGGTCGGCCTTCGTACGGTGCGGAAAGCCGCGCAGTTCGTTCGGAAATCGACCCATCGCAAACCAGCTTTATCGCACCAACGCGTACCCACTCATTGCCAAGCCCGGTGCGCACGCCGGCCGCGATCATCGCGTCGAGATAGTGATAGTTGATGAAGCAGTACGCGCGATAGAGCAAGTCGCCGGCCTCGTGCGCGTCTTGATAAGCGCGCAGATCCTGTGGCGTGCCTTGCGCTTCCGTCGCCGAAGTAATTCCGGTGTGCGCGAGCATCTTGGAGATGAGTTTCACTCCCTCGCGGCAATCGTCTCGTGTGAAATTTAGAGGAATGACTTTGTCGAAGTACTCGTTCGCGCTCTCAGCGACGCGTCCACTTAATTTTCCTGTTGCGGAATCATGGGTAATCTGTCCACCTGACGGATCGGGTGTCTTCTCATCAATCCCTGCCTTGCGAAACGCCAGGGAATTCGCATACGCCGTGTGTCCGCCGCGGTGCTGGATGTGAACGGGATGATCCGGCACGGCCGCATCCAGGTCCGCGATCGTTAAAGCTCGGCCTTCCTCCGTCTTCGTGTCATCGTACTTGAACCCCAGCACCCATTCTCCTGCCGGCGTCTTTGCTGCTCGTTCATGCAACGCTGCAAGAATCGACTGAATCGAGCGCAAGTCGCAGTCCACCATGCGCAAATGCAGACGGCCGGCATCCGCGGGATGCGAATGCGCGTCGATGAATCCCGGCAGAACCGTTTTTCCGCCGAGATCGATCTTCCGCACTCCTGCTCCTGCTAGATTCAACACATCGCTGTTGCTTCCCACTGCGAAAAATCTGCCACGCGAAATGGCGACGGCTTCCGCGCGCGGTTCGGCCGCGTTCACCGTCCAAATGTTTCCGTTGTGCAGAATCAGTTCGGGTTTTTCCTGCTCCATCGGCAGCAAGGCAAATCCTGCCATCGAGCCGAGAAACTCACGGCGTGTCGGTCCTTGCGTCATGGGTGCCTTTCGTCAAGAGAAGGTTGCCGCGAATCCTACGCTGCGCCGCTCGGCGCGTCAACGCGGGCCAGGATTTTGTCGCCGCAAAATGAGAATGTCCGGTTTGTGCAAAGTAGAAATGTCCGCTTTCATGGATGGCCGAGGCCCCCATGGAAACGGAGCGAATCACTTTGAGCCAACGAGAACGGGATCGATTGAAAGTGTTGCACGAGGTACAGGAGAAGCATCTCTCGCAGGTAGCAGCAGCGGAGCGGCTGAAAATAACCGACCGCCAGGTGCGCCGGATGCTGCTGCGGATTCGCGAGCACGGGGATGGTGCCCTGGTTCACGGATTACGAGGCCGGCCATCGAATCGCAAGCTGGCGGCCGGCTTCGAACGGAAGGTTTTAGCTCGCGTGGGCCAGCGTTATGCCGACTTTGGGCCCACGCTGGCCGCCGAACACTTAGCCAAGGATGGTTTCCTGGTGAGCCGGGAGACCCTGCGGAGGTGGATGAGCAAAGCGGCCTTTTGGCGTCCGCGCTGTCAGCGGGTGAAAAAGATCCACGTGTGGCGGGAGCGCAGAGCCAGTTTCGGGGAGCTGGTGATGCAGGACAGTTCTCCTTTCCGCTGGCTGGAGGATCGCGGTCCAGCCTGCCAGTTGATCGCCGTGATCGATGACGCTACCAGTCGGATCCATGCACGGTTCACCGAACACGACACCACGGAAGAGAATTTGCGAACGTTTGGCGGATGGGTACGGCGCTACGGACGTCCCTTGGCCCATTACACCGATAAAGCCAGCATTTTTCGAACGGCCGGCCCGCAGCCGCTTGCTGAACAGCTGCGGGGAGATCCGCTGCGAACGCAGTTCGGGCGAGCCTTGAACGAACTGGGGATCGAATGGATCGCGGCCCAAAGTCCGCAAGCCAAAGGGCGTATCGAGAGACTGTTTGAAACTCTTCAGGACCGTCTGGTGAAGGAGATGCGCTTGGCGGGAATCGACAGCATGGAGGCCGCCAATCACTTTTTGGAGACGCGCTTTGTTCCCGAGTGGGAGCAGCGTTTTACGGTGGCACCGCGGAATGCCCACAATGCCCATCGACGACTGGGGCAGGAACAGCGCCTGGAAGAAATCTTGAGTGTACGCGTGGGCCGCAAAGTGGCTCAGGACCACACCGTAAGCTGGGACGGGAATCGCTGGGGAGTACTGCGGGAAGAAGTATGTGCAGGGCTTCGTGGAGCTGCGGTCGACATCGAACGGCGCTTGGACGGAAGCTACTGGTTGCGCTACCGAGGGCGATATCTGCACCTGCGCGCCTGCCCCGAACCGGCGCGGCGTTCCGCAAGTCCTTCCGGCCTACGGCCTCCAGGACTTGCGGAACGAACACCGAAACCCAAAAGCCAAAGCAAACCCAAATACCATGTGCCTGCAGAGCACCCTTGGAGAAAACCATGGAAGCGGACATTTCTATCTGGCGGAAAACCGGACATTTCTACTTTGCGTTGACACGCGGGCCAGGATTTCTGTCGCCGCAAAATGAGAATGTCCGGTTTGTGCAAAGTAGAAATGTCCGCTTTCATGGATGGCCGAGGCCCCCATGGAAACGGAGCGAATCACTTTGAGCCAACGAGAACGGGATCGATTGAAAGTGTTGCACGAGGTACAGGAGAAGCATCTCTCGCAGGTAGCAGCAGCGGAGCGGCTGAAAATAACCGACCGCCAGGTGCGCCGGATGCTGCTGCGGATTCGCGAGCACGGGGATGGTGCCCTGGTTCACGGATTACGAGGCCGGCCATCGAATCGCAAGCTGGCGGCCGGCTTCGAACGGAAGGTTTTAGCTCGCGTGGGCCAGCGTTATGCCGACTTTGGGCCCACGCTGGCCGCCGAACACTTAGCCAAGGATGGTTTCCTGGTGAGCCGGGAGACCCTGCGGAGGTGGATGAGCAAAGCGGCCTTTTGGCGTCCGCGCTGTCAGCGGGTGAAAAAGATCCACGTGTGGCGGGAGCGCAGAGCCAGTTTCGGGGAGCTGGTGATGCAGGACAGTTCTCCTTTCCGCTGGCTGGAGGATCGCGGTCCAGCCTGCCAGTTGATCGCCGTGATCGATGACGCTACCAGTCGGATCCATGCACGGTTCACCGAACACGACACCACGGAAGAGAATTTGCGAACGTTTGGCGGATGGGTACGGCGCTACGGACGTCCCTTGGCCCATTACACCGATAAAGCCAGCATTTTTCGAACGGCCGGCCCGCAGCCGCTTGCTGAACAGCTGCGGGGAGATCCGCTGCGAACGCAGTTCGGGCGAGCCTTGAACGAACTGGGGATCGAATGGATCGCGGCCCAAAGTCCGCAAGCCAAAGGGCGTATCGAGAGACTGTTTGAAACTCTTCAGGACCGTCTGGTGAAGGAGATGCGCTTGGCGGGAATCGACAGCATGGAGGCCGCCAATCACTTTTTGGAGACGCGCTTTGTTCCCGAGTGGGAGCAGCGTTTTACGGTGGCACCGCGGAATGCCCACAATGCCCATCGACGACTGGGGCAGGAACAGCGCCTGGAAGAAATCTTGAGTGTACGCGTGGGCCGCAAAGTGGCTCAGGACCACACCGTAAGCTGGGACGGGAATCGCTGGGGAGTACTGCGGGAAGAAGTATGTGCAGGGCTTCGTGGAGCTGCGGTCGACATCGAACGGCGCTTGGACGGAAGCTACTGGTTGCGCTACCGAGGGCGATATCTGCACCTGCGCGCCTGCCCCGAACCGGCGCGGCGTTCCGCAAGTCCTTCCGGCCTACGGCCTCCAGGACTTGCGGAACGAACACCGAAACCCAAAAGCCAAAGCAAACCCAAATACCATGTGCCTGCAGAGCACCCTTGGAGAAAACCATGGAAGCGGACATTTCTATCTGGCGGAAAACCGGACATTTCTACTTTGCGTTGACACGCGGGCCAGGATTTCTTCTGAACTCACTTCTTGACATCTTGGTCTTTTTTTCATATAGGTAGAACTTCTAGGCTTAAGAGTAGAACTTCTAGGTGTCCACATGGCTCAAGAAAAATCGGAATTCCTCAAAGGAACTCTCGACATGTTAATCCTCAAGGTCGTCGCGCTGGGCCCCATTCACGGCTACGCTATCTCCCAGCGCATCCAGCAAATCTCCAAGGATTTCTTTCAAGTTCCCCAGGGCTCGCTCTACCCCGCCCTCCACCGCCTCGAAGACCGCGGCTGGCTCACGGCCGACTGGCGCGAATCAGAAACAGGACGCGACGCAAAATTTTATACGCTCACGAGAAAAGGCCGCAGACAGTTGGAGACCGAACTCGTTCATTGGGAGCGGCTCTCCGATGCTGTAGCCCTGATCCTGCGAACCGCCGAATAGGAGGTGCTTCCGTGCACTGGCTGCGCCGTCTCTTCCGCAAGGAACAATCCGAGAAACAACTCGATGCCGAACTGCGTTTCCACATGGAACGCCAAATCTCCGACTACATCGCCGCAGGCATGTCGCTTGAAGAAGCCCGCCGCCGCGCCCGCCTCGATTTCGGCGGCCTCGAATCCATCAAGCAACAAACTCGCGAGTCCCACCGCGGCAATGCTCTCGAATCCCTGTTTCAAGATTTGCGTTACGCCATCCGCAATCTTCGCAAAGATCGCCGCTTCGCCTTTGTCGCCATCTTCGCGCTCGCTCTCGGGATTGGCGCTTCCACTATAGTTTTCAGCATTTTCTACAATTTATTTTTTAATGCGTTTGCGGCAAAAGACGCGAACCGTTTGGTAGTTCCGGTTATACAGAACACCGAAAACACGGGCAAGGCGGACAGCAGCGTGGAATCTCTGAGCCTTCATTTAGCGGATCTCGGTGTTATCCGTGAGCAAAATCAGGTCTTCGAAAATATCGTCGGGTATATCCCGGGCGCGTTTGTGCTCGCCAACGACGGCTCTCAAATGTACCAGTTCAACGGCACTCGTGTCACCTCTGACGCTTTTGATTTTTATGGTGTGCCGCCGCTCCTCGGGCGGGGCATCACTCCGGAAGATGGCAAGCCTGGAGCGCCTCCCGTTTTTGTCATGAGTTACAGGACCTGGAAAGGCGTTTTCCACGAGGATCCAAAAATTCTCGGCAAGGTACTTACTATCGATGGTGAGCCGCGAACGCTGGTAGGCGTCATGCCCCAACGCTTCCAGGCTTATGGTTTACAAGCCGAAATCTGGGTTCCGCTCACCCGCTCTCAAGATACGCCGCGCGCGGATGAAGAATCAAAAGCTACAGTGCTGGCCCGCTTGAAGCCCGGCTTAACTTTAGCGACCGCTTCCGCGGACCTCGATCTAATCGTCAAACGCCTCGCACTTCTCCATCCAGACGATTTTCCAAGACATTTCAAGGCACGAATCCAGTCGGCCACCGACTCCCTCTTGGGACCCCAAGGAGGTGCCACCACATTCCATTCCGATACGAAGCATCTGCTCTATGATTTGCTTGCGGCAGTCGCGATGCTGCTCTTGATCGCGTGTAGCAACGTTGCGAATCTTCTTCTAGCTCGAGCGACCGTGCGAGAAAAAGAGATGGCAGTACGCTCTGCTCTCGGCGCGACGCGCGGACGGCTGGTTCGCCAGCTCCTGGCGGAGAGTTCCGTGCTGGCGATGGCCGCTTGCGTTGTGGCTTGCCTCTTCGCATGGATCGGCGTGAGATTTGTCCCAGCAATTCTTCCTCGCACAGGAGATATCTATGGAGGCGGGCATCTCGGCGCTGAAACAGAACTTGGGCTGAACGCGCCAGTTTTATTTTTTGCTCTGGCCCTTACTATGCTCACAACGCTGATCTGCGGTTTGGCCCCGGCCCTTCGTGTAGCGCGCACGGACATACAACCGCAACTGGCAGGCTCGGGCAAAGGCGTAAACGGTGGCGCGCGCCACGGAAAGCTTCGCGCCGCACTAGTCGTCGCCGAGGTCGCTCTCGCCATTGTCCTTTTGATAGGCACAGGCCTGATGATGCGCAGCTTTTTTCTTCTCACCCACGTCGACCTGGGCTTCAATCCTAAGAATGTCCTGTTTATCGTCTTCGCACCTCCCCTGAGCCACAACAAGATTTCCGTCACCCCTCACCAAAAATTCGCTTCGCCGCAGGGTCTGGCCATGCTCAGCGATGTTGCGGAACGATTGAAAGCCTTGCCGGGCGTGGCCCATGTTGCGATCGAGGACGCGATGCCCGGTTATAGCCCGTCAGCCGGATACAAAGTTAGTGTTCCTGGGGCAACTCATACGGAAGAAGTTGGCCTCTTTGCTTGCGACGAAAATCTCGTTCCAACGCTGGAGCTGCGCATGATCCAGGGCCGGTGGCTCTCCGAACGAGAAGTACGAACAGCGCAATACGTTGGGGTGATCAGTCAGCGATTGGCGCACGACTTCTTTGGCGATGCGAATCCGATCGGACAACAACTACAGGTGAAAGCCTTCAAGGGTTCATCTCTAACGCCGCAAGATGTCGTGTTTCAGATCATTGGTGTCGTCAAAGACGTGATAAGCGCCGGCCCTCAGCGGCCCACATTGCCGTTGATCTTTCTTCCCTATACGGTTCGTGGCGGATTTGTTTTTCTTTTGAAGACAACTGTGGAACCAGCTTCCTTGGCGCACGCCGTCCAGGAACAAGTTTGGGCCGTGGATCGCAACGAAATTATTTTGTTGACCACTCCACTTGAAGATTTCCTGCAAAGGTTTACGTACGCCACTCCGGAGTTTGGGCTGTTGATCGCTTCACCGCTCGCCAGTATCAGCCTGTTGTTGGTCATCGTCGGCGTGTTCAGTGTGATGG
This sequence comes from uncultured Acidobacteriota bacterium, assembly GCA_963833345.1. Classification (GTDB taxonomy): domain Bacteria; phylum Acidobacteriota; class Terriglobia; order Acidiferrales; family UBA7541; genus Acidiferrum. The sequence continues at coordinate 2,790,599 of CAWHXI010000002.1, forward strand.
CCTATACCGTCTCGCTGCAGACGCACGAGATCGGCGTTCGCATGGCGCTCGGCGCGCAGCAAGGAAACATTTTGAATATGGTCCTCGCAAGAGGCGCACGATTGCTGGCGGCGGGAATTCTCCTCGGCCTATTCGCGAGCTACAGCCTCACACGTTTCCTGGCGAGCCAGATTTGGGGCGTTTCCACGAGGGATCCGTGGACATTCAGCGCGGTCGCGGGCCTAGTCGTCGCGGTGGGCTTGGCAGCTTGCTTCCTGCCGGCGCGCCGCGCGACCCGCGTCGATCCCCTCGTCGCCCTGCGTTATGAATAGCGAAAACAGAAAAGCCATGATGCTGCGGACGGCAGAACAGAAGGTGTGACAATGAACTGGATCATTCGCCTTTTCCGAAAACAACAAGCCGAAAAACAACTCGACGCTGAACTTCGTTTCCATATCGAACGCCAAATCTCCGATCACGCCGCCACAGGCATGTCTTCCGAAGAAGCCCGCCGCCGCGCCCACCTGGATTTCGGCGGCCTCGAATCTATTAAGCAACAAACCCGCGAATCCCGCCGCGGCAACTTCCTTGAAACGCTCTTTCAAGACATTGCGTATGGCGTGCGCATGCTCAAGAAGTCCCCGTCACTGACGATCATCGTCGTAATCACACTTGCGCTGGGCATCGGCGTCAACACAGCGATTTTCAGCGTGCTCAATGGATGGCTCTTTCGTCCCCTGCCGGTGCGAGCGCCGGAGCAAATCCACGTTTTGGCTTTTTCCCAGGATCACAACGGCTCCAATTTCTCTTACCCAGATCTTCTCGATTTTCGGAAACAGTCGGAAGTGTTCTCCGATCTTTTCGCTTATGGATTATCTGTCGCCGGGCTCAGCGCCAATGGAACACCGCGCGAATTTGGCTACAGCAGCGTCACAGGAAATTATTTTTCGGCCTTGGGTGTCACGCCGGCGCTCGGCCGGTTTTTCCTGCCGGGCGAAGGGGAGACGCCGGGCGCTCCTCTTCTCGTCGTTCTTGGGCACTCCTATTGGCAAAGAAATTTTGGCGGCGATCCCGGTGTCGTAGGCAAACAGGTTCTGGTCAATGGACGGCCGGCAACGATCATCGGTGTTGCCCCAAGTGATTTTCACGGCAGCCTCTTCGCCATGGACATGGACGGCTACTTGACGTTGAACGCCATGGCCATGGACAAAGAGTCCAGCCAATTCTGGACGGACCGTCGCGACCGGAGATTGATTGTTCTCGGAAGGCTGAAACCAAGCATCTCCGCCTCCCAAGCTGCAATTTCATCGGACATCACCGCCCAGCGTCTGGCGGCTCAATATCCGTCGACAAACAAAGATGTCGCGATTCGTGTCATCCCGGAGCGATTGGCTCGGCCGGCCGTCTTTGTCTCGAGCTTCGTTCCCTTCATTGCCGGTTTGTTTTTTGTTCTCGCGGGTCTCGTTTTGCTGCTGGCGTGCACGAACGTTGCGAATATTCTTTTGGCGCGATCGGCCGCGCGCCAGCGTGAGATGGCCATTCGTTCCGCTTTGGGCGCGGTCCGTGGACGCCTCTTGCGTCAAATGCTCACAGAGAGCCTTCTTCTCTCCTTGCTCGGCGGGATCCTGGGCGTGCTTTTCGGCAAATGGGCGATCAGCGCGAGCGCCTCAGCCCTTCGATCCGTAACCGCCACCACAAACTTTGCCTACAAAATGGATTGCAGCCTGGATTGGCGCGTCTTTTCCTACACACTCTCGGCGGCGATACTAACCGGCGTTCTTGTGGGCCTGTTATCGGCACTTCGCGCCAGTCGCGCCGACGTGAATGACGTTCTGCAAGGAGGCGGGCGAGGCGACTCCTCTGTGCGGGGCGGCTCTCGCATTCGCAGCGTCCTGGTGGTTGCGCAGGTCGCAGGGTCGCTCATCCTTCTGATTGTCGCGGGACTTTTTGTTCGTAGTCTCCGGCATACCGAGCGGATGTACCTCGGATTCGATCCTGATCACGTTTTGAACGTGATGCTGGATCCGCAGCAAATCGGCTACGACGAAATTCATGCAAAAGCTTTTTATCGCGAACTTGAGAGTGGGGCCAGCGCTGTGTCCGGAATCCAATCGGCCAGCCTTTCTTATGCTGTTCCCCTTGGAATTCCTGGCCGCGTGGGATTCGTTTCTGTGCAAGGTCATCCTCTGGTTGCCGGCCAGCAGCCGCCGCAGACATCCTTCAACACTGTCGATCCCACTTATTTTGCAACTATGCGGATTCCCATTCTGCGTGGCCGCGCTTTCGCCGATTCGGACGACGAAACAGCGCCGCAAGTGGCCATCGTGAATCAAACGATGGCCAAAAGGCTTTGGCCAAACGAGGATCCCGTCGGCAAGCGTTTCCGATGGGCTGGTGAAAGCGGGTCTTATGTCGAAGTGATTGGCGTCGCGCAGGATGGGCAGTACTTTTTTCTTTCGCCGGATTCTAAGCCCTACTTTTATCTTCCGCTCGCGCAAAATTTCAGCTCGCGGCTGTCGCTTCAGATTCGGTCTTCTATCCCACCTGAAGCACTTGGGCTCGCTGTACAAGAGCAGGTCCGAGCCCTTGCACCCGATCTTCCCATCATCGACCTCAGCGCCATGCAACAAACTGTCCGCGGACTCGGCGGTTTGTTCATCTTTCGTCTAGCCGCTTCTCTGGCTGCGGCCCTCGGATTCCTGGGTCTTACCCTCGCCGTCATCGGCGTTTACGGAATCGTTTCGTTTGGGATGGTCCAGCGTACGCGCGAGATGGGCATTCGCGTGGCTCTCGGTGCGAACCGCAACGACATTCTGAAACTCGCGCTTGGCTCGGGCCTCGCGCTCATAAGCGCGGGAGTCGTCCTAGGTGTAGGTTCCGCGTGGGCTCTCACGCGGGCAATGGCCAACCTGTTGATTGGTGTGAGCGGAACCGACGCCGCCACATACGCCACAGCAGTAGCTGCGATCTCCGCCGTGGCGCTACTTGCGTGCTGGGTCCCCGCCCGCCGCGCGACGAAAGCGGATCCGCTGGTCGCACTTCGTTACGAATGAGCCTTTGGTAGCGCAGGCTTCAACCTGTGCTCTTACCGATGAACAGATTCTGGCATGGATTCGAGATCGGCTATGTACTCCCTAGCTCTTCTGGTTCGCGACTACCCTGGCGGCCAGCGGAACTGACGCCCGCCGAGCAAGTGCAGATGCAGGTGAAACACGGACTGGCCGGCGCCGGTGCCATTGTTGAAGACGGTGCGGTAACCGTCTAGCAGATTGCGTTCACGAGCTAGTTGCGCGGCTACCAGATGTAGCTTGCCGATAATCGCTTGATCCTCGCGCGTCGCATCATCCAACGAGGCAAAATGTTTTCGTGGCACAAGCAGAATGTGCGTGGGAGCCTGCGGGCTGATGTCCTCGAACGCAAAGATATCGGAATCTTCGTAAACAATCTTGGACGGAATTTGCTTCGCGGCGATTCTACAGAACAAGCAGTCAGCGCTCATCAGTTCCCTCCCGAAGGTGTCGCTTCATCGAGACGGACAACGATTGGAGTAACTCCTTCGCGGTTGCGTAGTTGTTCGCCAAACTGGCGCGCGGCGTCCTCGCCAGACACTTTGCCGACGCGCACGCGGTAGAAAGTGCCGTCAGGCGAATCGTACTGTTGAATGAAAATAGGGGAATACGAGAGATTCAAACGATCGCGCAATCTCTGCGCGTTGCCCTGATCGCGAAACGCGCCGACTTGCACTGTAAAGAATCCGCCCGTGGGGTCGATGCCCTCCGTGAGAACCTCCACGCGCACGGGTACGACGCCCGGGCCGATCGATTCAATCTCGCGCGCCGCCGCGAGCGAAAGATCGATGATGCGATTGTCGACAAAGGGCCCGCGATCGGTGATGCGCACCGTCGTGGATTTGCCGTTGTGAAGATTCGTCACGCGCACCATGGTTTCAAACGGCAGCGTGCGGTGCGCCGCCGTCAGCTTGTACATATCGTAGATCTCGCCATTCGAGGCGCGCCGCCCGTTGAAAGGCACGCCGTACCAGGAAGCATTGCCCTCTTCGACGTAGCCTGCAGGAGCGGGGCTCTGCGACGGTTTGCTGCGCTTTGGCGAAGGGGTCGCAGGTGCTGACGCTGGTCCAGCATCGGTCCCACGCTTGGTGGATTCGATCGTGTCCGGCGATGCGGCCGACGGTTGCGAAGGAGCAGGTTGGCCGCCTGCAGTGACATGACGCGAAGCGCATCCAGCAATCATGGCGAGCAGGAAGAAGCCGGTGAAGTTCAGTAGACAATTCAGCAGAGAGTTCCACGGACAGAAAAAGCTCACGCGGCGGCACGTGGCCTTGCAGTTGGTCACAAGCTGGCTCGCATCATGGCTGCGATGGCGGCTTCTGTGTATCGCGTTCGGCGCGGGCCGCCGTACGCGATTCGAGCTTATCGGCGAATTGCGTGAACTTTTCCGACACTTCGCGCAGAAACGTAGCTGTGCGCTTTTCCGTTTCGGGTGCAATTTCTTTGTCGATATAGCTGCGGAGCCGCGTCAGCTCTTCGTCGATGCGGCGGCCGAATTCCTCGAATTTGTCCATGGTGGCGCTCACGGTTCCTCGTTAACGGTAAAAAGCTGTGAATTCTGTATTATAGGAACGCGGTGCGTGGCTCGCAAGGAGGAGAATTGGCGCTTTCCTATGAGTGGCAGCGGCGTTTGGAGCGCTGGAAGAGCAGTTTGCGGGGACTTTTTGGCGGGAGCGGAAACAACCAGCCGCGTCCGCAGATTTGCCCCGCGTGCGGAGCGCTCGTCGGCATCAGCGCCACGAAGTGCCATGTGTGCGGCACGAACTTGCGTTTTTCTCTCGCGGCTCTCAGCAAGAAATTTTCCGGAGTCTTCGGCGAGCACGAGGCCCCGGTGACCACGGTGCTTTTGATCGCGAACGTCATAATGCTGGGCGTCAGCTGGATGGCGCTGGCCGCTACGGGAGGCGGAGGCGGGCTGAGCATTTTATGGGGACTGAGCGGCGCAACGCAATACCGTCTGGGCGCGAGCTTCCCGTTTTCAATTTTCTACATGAATGAATGGTGGAGGGTCGTCACAGCGATGTTTTTACACGGCGGCTTGCTTCACATTGGCTTCAATATGATGGCTTTAATGCAGCTCGGGCCGGCAATCGAGGAACTATACGGCTCTGCGCGATATCTTTTCATCTATGTATTCACTGGCGCTTTCGGGTTCCTAGCGAGTGCGTATTTCGGCAACTTTTCACTGGGAGCGAGCGGCGCGATACTCGGGCTCGTGGGCGTAATGTTGGCTGTCACCACGAAGCGCGGCGGTTCATACATGCACGAGCTACGATCGAGATTGATCAGTTCCGTCGTGATTCTGTTTGCCCTCGGGTTCATGAGAATGGGCATCGATAACTATGCGCACGGAGCCGGATTGGCTGCCGGGTTCGTGTTGGGAAAACTCTTCGCCGACCGTCAGCTGAATAGCCCAAATGAGCGCAGGAGAGCTTATGCGCTAGGATGGTTCGCAGGGCTGGTTGTGATTGTGAGTTTCGCGCTGATGATTAAGCACTACCGTGACCCTTTGCCTGGAGAGTCACCACAATCCTCCTCCGCAGCAGGAAAAAGTGAGTTACTCTACTGTGAGAACGAGGCGCCAGCCGTGGATCCACATTCCATCGTCGTCGTAAGTTTGCACACACCCAAAGAGAAAGTTTGGGGCGAACTGCTGGATATTAATCCTTCCGGCGTCACGCTCCGGGGCATAGACCTGAATTCATTCGACCATTTTATCCGCCAGATTAACGAGCCCGACGGCGAACGCATTGGGTTTCCGACGATTTTTTTTCCTATGAACCGCGTCGAACGCGTGTCTTTGGATGAGCCGAGCGGCTCCATTCCTTCGATGAATGAGCTTTTCGCGCGCAAGATCGGCCGCTCGCTTACCGAATATCTCTCGCAATTCGCGTGACTCAATTCCGGCGACAACATTTGTATGACATAATTTGCATGACAAGGGCCGCCGGAACTGCGCTATCCTGAATTGCAATGAAAGGTCGCATCTGGACGGTTCCCAATCAAATTACTTTGCTTCGACTCGGCTTCCTGCCGTTCTTTCTCATTCTTATTTCTTACGAGCGGTATAAATGGGCCTTGCTGGTGCTTGTCATCGCGGGGCTTTCGGACGGAATCGACGGCCTGCTCGCGCGCAGCCTGAATCAGCGGTCGTCCCTTGGCGCTTATCTCGATCCGATCGCCGATAAGCTGCTGCTTTCTTCTTCATTCATCATTCTGGCGTTCAAGAAGCAGATCGCGTGGTGGCTCACGATTATCGTTTTCAGCCGCGACATTTTGATTCTTGTCGTGGCCGTGGTGATTCTGCTCATTTCGGGTTATCGGCCGTTTCCGCCCAGCATCTACGGCAAAATGACCACGGCTTTTCAGATCATTCTCGTGTTCACAGTTGTTTTTTCGGCGGCTTATCCTGACTTTCATCTCAGGAAGATTATTCATCTGCTTATTTACGGCGTGACTTTTTTCAGCATCTTTTCCGCGCTTCACTATTCGTTCAGCACGGCGCGGCACCTTAGCAGTTCTTCTTCGTAGGAAAAGACATTTACACAGAGTTCGCAGAGAACACAGAGGGCACGGAGAAGACGGAGTTCTTCAGCTCAGACCGGCATTGGCTTGGGACCGGCTACAGGAATCCACAATTTAGGCTCGGTCAGAGATTGAACCTGTTCTAGGGTGGCGTCTGGGGCTAGCTCGCGGAGGACGAGGCCTTCGGGCGTGACGTCGATGAAGGCAAGCTCGGTGACGATGTGGTCGACGACTTCGACGCCGGTCAGCGGGAGCTTACATTTCTTCAGGATTTTGGGCTTGTTGTCGCGCGTGGCGTGCTCCATGGCGATAAAGACGCGTTTGGCGCCGGCGACCAGGTCCATGGCGCCGCCCATGCCTTTGAGCATTTTGCCGGGAATGGCCCAATTGGCGAGAGTCCCTTTCTCATCGACTTGCAGCGCGCCGAGAACCGTTAAATCCACGTGGCCTCCGCGAATCATGGCGAAAGAATCCGCGGAAGAAAAATAAGATGTGCCCGGTAATTCGGTGACAGTTTCTTTGCCTGCGTTGATGAGGTCGGGATCGACTTCGGAATCGAGCGGATACGGGCCGACACCCAGCATGCCGTTTTCCGATTGAAGAATGACGTCCATGCCTTGCGGCACGTAATTGGCAATCGCCGTAGGCATCCCGATGCCCAGATTGACGTAGTAGCCGTCGCGCAATTCCAATGCAATCCGCCGTGCAATCCGTTCCCGTTTTTGGTCGTCAGTAAGAGACATTATTGGATTCCGGGAATTTGTATCGATACCAAAAATTCATTTCCTCGTGGTGCGGCGCTCGATGCGCTTTTCGTATTTCGGGCCCTGCAAGATGGCATCGACAAAAATGCCCGGTGTGTGGATCTGGTCCGGGGGGAGCTGGCCAAGGTCTGCCAGTTCTTCGACTTCAGCGATCACGTAGTCGGCGGCGGTGGCCATCATGGGATTGAAGTTGCGGGCGGCCTTGCGATAGATGAGATTGCCCCAGCGGTCGCCTTTCCAGGCTTTGACGAAGGCGAAGTTGCCGCGGATGGCGCGTTCGAGGACGTACTGGCGGCCGTCGAAATCGCGCGTTTCTTTGCCTTCGGCGACCATGGTGCCGACACCAGTAGGCGTGTAGAACGCGGGGATGCCTGCGCCTCCGGCGCGGAGGCGTTCGGCCAAGGTGCCTTGCGGATTCAGCTCGACTTGCAGCTCGCCGCTTAGGACCAGCTGCTCGAAGAGTTTGTTTTCGCCGACATACGTGGAGACCATTTTCTTAACTTGGCGATTTTGCAGGAGGACGCCGATGCCGAAGTCGTCGATGCCGGCGTTGTTGCTGACGATGGTGAGATTCTTTATGCCTTTGCGACGGACGGCGGCGATCAGGTTTTCTGGGATGCCGCAGAGGCCGAAGCCGCCCATCAGTATAGTGGCGCCATCGGTAAGAGTGGCAATCGCGGCGTCGGCGGACGAGATGCGCTTGTCCAAGAGAGCTCCTGGGGCGAACTCGGCAGTGTACTGCAAGATGGGAACGGGGGCGCAAGGAAGTAACGCGCCAAGGATCGAAAGAGATGCTGCGAAGCTCGGGAGCTGCCCCTCCCTCCCCGTTTTTCCGTAAATGCGGATTCTAAAGGACTTTAAGTTTTAAGTCCTTTGTTTTGGAACTGCTGATTGCAAGGGAGTTACGGGCACATTTTTGTAAATGCGGATTCTAAAGTACTTAGGTTTTGTGCAAGTCGATCGAAGCGCCGAGAAATGAAAAAACGGCAGACAAGCTGCCGTTCGGTAGGCCGTCTAAAAACGACCTGATACAACAGAAATCAGAGTTTGGCAATGGGCGCACGAAGATTTTTTGGGGCCCCGAATGACGGTCGTGTGGACAAAGAGGTCATCCGCGGAAGGTAGGCATGGGAGAGGAACTGCCAAGACGTTGGTTTGGTTGTGGCTTTAATCAGAAATATCGATATTATAGTGGGATTTAATTCATGGTCGAGGGATGGTCCTGATGAAAATGAATGAGTTGGGGCGTTTGCGGAGCAGAGCTTCCGCGACGATTGGATTTGGTGTGCTTGCTGCGTGCGTAGCGGCGATTTTGGGGCTGGCTACAACTCTTTATGCCCAGCACCGAATGCCTGGGCAGCCGGTAAAGGAAGATCGGAACCATCCATGGATGAACGCCAGCCTTTCGCCCGATGAGCGCGCGGCCATGGTTTTGAAGGAGTTGACGCTCGACGAGAAGATCGATTTGCTGCACGGGATGGGGATGCCTGGTTGGCCGCGGGAAGTCCAACACCCCGAGCCCGAGCTTGGAAACGGCGGCGCCGGATTTGTTCTTGGAGTGCCGCGGCTGGGGATTCCATTTATTCAAATGAGCGATGCGGCGTACGGCGTGCGGAGCAGTGCAGAGAATGGGCGATATTCGACGGCCATGCCTTCCAACCTCGGCGCAGCTGCCAGCTGGGACCCAGAGGCGGCATGCGCGTTCGGCACAGTGATCGGCAAGGATCTGCGCGCTCAGGGATATAACATGACGCTGGGCGGCGGCGTAAACATCACGCGCGAGCCGAGAAACGGCAGAACGTTCGAGTATTTGGGCGAGGATCCCATCCTTGCAGGAACGCTGGTCGGAAATTTGATGAAGTGCGAGCAAGCCCAGCACGTGATTGGCGACATCAAGCACTACGCGGTGAACGATCAGGAAAGCGGACGGAATGAAGTGGATTCGATCATCAGCAAGCGAGCGATGCGGGAGAGCGATTTGCTGGCGTTTGAGATTGGCGTGGGGATTGCCGATCCTGGTGCGGTGATGTGCTCGTACAACGCGGTGAACGGAGTTTTTGGTTGCGAGAACAAGTATTTGCTGACGGATGTTTTGAAGAAAGAGTGGGGATTCAAGGGATTCGTGGTCTCGGATTGGGGCGGTACGCACAGCACGGTGAAGGCGTCCGCAGCAGGTTTGGACAATGAGGAGCCGCTCGATGAGTTCTTTGGAGCGAAGCTGAAAGCGGCCGTAGAAGCGGGAAAGGTTTCGATGGCCGAGCTCGATGAGCATGTGAGGCGCGTGCTGCGATCCGAGTTTGCGACCGGAATTGTGGATTTTCCGATGCAGAAGGGCGTGCCGGATATCGAAGGAAATTTAGCGGCAGCGCAAAAGGTTGAGGAACAGAGCGCCGTGCTCCTGAAGAACAAGGGGTTGTTGCCGCTCAGTGCGGGAGCTGTGCGCTCGATAGCGGTGATTGGGCCTCACGCAAATGAAGGCATGATGTCGGGTGGCGGGTCGGCGCAGGTGGATGCGCCGGGGAGGCCGTCGGCAGGATGGCAGGCGCAGGTGTGGTTTCCGCCATCGCCCATAAAAGTGCTGCAAGCCAAATTCCCTGGGGCGAAGGTGCAGTTTGATTCGGGCGCGGATCCGGCGAGTGCCGCAGCCTTGGCGAAGAATTCGGATGTCGCGATCGTGTTCGCGTATCAGTGGGAAAGCGAAGGAATGGATTTGCCGAATCTGTCGCTGCCAGTGAAGCAAGACGAAATCATCGAGGCCGTCGCGGCGGCGAATCCGAAAACGATCGTGGTGCTGGAGACGGGAACGGCAGTGACCATGCCGTGGGTCGATAAAGTGGGAGCAGTGTTGGAAGCGTGGTATGCGGGGAGCAGAGGCGCGGAAGCCGTCGTGAACATTTTGAGCGGCGACGTAAATCCGAGCGCGAAGCTTCCGATGACGTTTCCGAAAAGCGAGGCGGATTTGCCGCACCCGAAGCTGACGCAGCCCGGCCCTGAGCAGACGGGTGAAGCGGCGGTCATGAAGACAGGTGAGGCGAAGCCGACGTTCACGGTGCAGTATGACGAAGGATTGAAGGTTGGCTATAAATGGTATGACGCGGAGAAAAAGGCGGTGCTCTTTCCGTTCGGGCATGGGTTGTCGTACACCACGTTTGCGTATTCGGGGTTGAAGGTTACGCCGGGGAAAGAAACGGCCGTGAGCTTCACCGTGAAGAACACAGGAAAGCGCGATGGAGCGGAGATCGCCGAAGTGTATGCGGCACTGCCTGCCAGCGCGGACGAACCACCGAAACGATTGGTAGGTTGGAACAAGGTGTGGTTGAAAGCGGGCGAGAGCAAGGAAGTTAGCGTGAATGTGGATACGAAATACTTGTCGATCTACGATGAGGCTGCGGACGGGTGGAAATTGGTGCCCGGCGGCTACACGTTTATGGTGGGCGGATCGTCGCAGGAATTGCCGCTGACTGCGAAAGCTGACCTGAAATAGAAACCAAAAATTGAGCTGGAGAGGTTAGTTGGGTCGTGGTGTGCACGGACGGCGCGACTTTAACGAAAAACTAAGCCAATCCGTGCTAAAACCCGGAGACAAGAACGCGGTTGGAGTTGGTCTTTGCCAACCGGGAAAGAAGCTTCCCCATGATCAACTACCGCTTGCGCAGCGGTCAGCCGCTGATTTGCAATGCTACGATTTCCAAAGTCTCGATTCGCAAGCCCTGGCTGCGTTATGCGATAGGAGTGTGTATCGCGCTGCTGGCTTGGTGCCCAGCAGGCCGTGCGCAGGCACCGAGTGCGGCACCGGCATCAGCAGAGGAGGTGAAACAATTGCGCGAAGTCGTGCAGAGTTTGCTGACGCGCGTAACGGAATTAGAGAGCGAGTTGAAACAGCGGCAACCTGCGTCGAGCGAGAGAATCGCGAACAGCGCGTCCGTTGCCGGAGCCCCACCAGTTATGGGCGCGTACGCACCTACATCTTCACGGGCGACCGCGTCCTTCTCTAGCGCGGAGGCAGCGGCACCTTCAATGGCAATCGGGCAGGCGCAGAGCGCTGCTCTGGAAGCGCCTAAGGAACAGATAAACGCCGCGGATCGCGGAATTCTTGACTACCTGCATGGCGCAACGCTGAATTTCGCGGTGGATGAATATTATGAGTACAACTTCAACGACCCCGTTGGGCGGGTGAACGCGCTGCGGGCGTACGACGTTCTCAGCAACAACATCAGTTTGAATCAAGCGGATTTGGTGTTCGAGCGCGCTCCCGATGTTGACGCGGGACGGCCGCTTGGACTCCGCCTGGACCTGCAATACGGCCAAGCCACCGACACATTGCAAGGCAATCCGGCGAACGAACCGAGGCCGGCGATATATCAAAACATTTTTCAGGCTTATGGAACGTACGTGGTTCCGATTGGCAACGGATTGACGGTGGATGTCGGCAAATTTGGAAGCTCGATCGGAATCGAAGGAAACTACACCAAAGACCAGATGAATTATTCGCGATCTTACTGGTTCGATTATCTGCCGTTCTACCACATGGGCTTGCGGGCCGCCTTCAAAGTAAACGATAAGCTGACATTAAACTATTGGCTGGTCAATGGCACGAACCAAGCGGAAGCCACCAACGGCTATAAGGATGAGTTGTTCGGGTTCACGGCCACGCCAAATAAAAACATCACCTGGAATTTGAACTACTACGTGGGGCAGGAGCATCCTGACCGCATTGAAGTGTCGTCGAGCGGGCCGATACCGGTGCAGCCGGGCCTGACGTTTCAGGCGATTACGCCAGCGCCAAACGGGAAGCTGCACATTTTCGACAGCTACGTGAATTGGCAGGCGGCGCCGAAGCTGACGTTTGCGCTGGAAGGCGATTACGTGATTGAACGTGAGTGGCAGAATACGAATACAGCCCTGGGGCAGTCTTCCTCGCCTTCGCACGTCATTGGCGGGGCCGGCTACGCTAAATATCAATTCTCGCCAAAGTTTGCTGTGGCGGGGCGAGCGGAGTACCTGTCGGATCGAGGCGGGCTGTTCAGCGGAATCACGCAAGCTTTGAAGGAAACTACCGTAAGTTTCGATTACAAGCTATCCGATGGATTCTTGATGCGATACGAGTGGCGGCGGGATTTTTCGAATCAGCCATCGTTTTTTACGGATAAGACGGGTGTGTTGAGCAAGGAACAGCAGACTCTCGGCGTCGGAATTGTTTGGTGGGTCGGGAGAAAGGAAGGGGCTTGGTAGAGGGAACGCACGCGAGAAGGGCACGGCGTGCCGTGCCCCTACAAGGAGCGGAGAAGTTTGTAGAGTTCGTTGGCGGCGTCGAAGTCGGCTTCCAGGTCGCGGGAGGCTAGGCGCTCGCGGAGGTCGTCGAGGCGGTGGGCGAAGAGATCGAGGGCGGCGGAGAGGACTTCTTTATTGGTCAGGACGATGTCGCGCCAGGTGGAATAGGGGCTGCCGGCTAGGCGGAGAGAGTCGCGGAGGCCAGGCCCGGCTAGCGTGATGGGAAGGCCGTTTTCGTCGAGACGATCGTAGAGGAAAGAGGCTAGGGCCACGGCGGCAAGTTGCGGAAGATGAGAGGCGAGGCCGACGGCGTAGTCGTGTTGTTGGGCGCCGAGCCACAGGGGGCGGGCGCCGATTTTTTCCAAGATTTTTACGAAGGCAGAGATGCGGGCGTCGTGTGAATCGGAAGAAGCGCCGATTAGGGCGTATGTGTTGTTGCGAAAGAGGTCGGGGTCGGCGTGGGCAATCCCGGATTGTTCTCTGCCGGCCATGGGGTGGCCGCCGAGGAAGAGTTTTGTGGAATCGTCGGGAAAAAGCTCGGCGGCCTCTTCGGTGATGCGGACTTTCGTGCTACAAGCGTCTGTGATCAGGGCGTTGGGGGCGGCCAAGCGCGCGATTTCCGGGAGCAGATCGAGAGTGGCGCCGATGGGTAGGGCAATGTAAACGAGATCGGCGTTTTCGAGCGCGGGAGCGAGGTCACCCGAAGCAGAGAGATCAATCGCGCCGCTGGATTGGGCTTCGCGGACGACTTCGGGACGGTCCCAGCCTGTGATGTGAATATCAGTCGTGTATTTGCGCAGGGCTAGTGCGAACGAGCCGCCGATTAAGCCAGTGCCGAGTATAGCGACGCGGTTGATGACGTGGGTTGAGGGCATGAATCAGGCCATGCGGCGGCCAATGGCTGGGGCGATGATGCGGAGCTCCGCCATCAGCTGGTTGAAACTATCGGGATGGAGCGATTGCGCGCCGTCAGAGAGGGCGTGATCGGGATCATTGTGGACTTCGATTAACAGGCCGTCCGCGCCTGCGGCTACTGCGGCGCGCGCCATTGGAGGAACTTTGTCGCGGCGCCCGGTGCCGTGAGATGGATCGGCGAGCATCGGAAGGTGCGAAAGTTTTTTGATCACGGGGATGGCGGCGATGTCGAGCGTGTTGCGCGTGTAGGTTTCAAACGTGCGGATGCCGCGTTCGCAGAGAACAACGTTGTAATTGCCGCCGGCGAGGATGTATTCGGCGCTCATCAGGAGCTCTTCCATGGTGGCGGACATGCCGCGCTTGAGAAGGACGGGTTTGCGGACTTCGCCGAGCGCGCGGAGAAGAAAGTAGTTCTGCATGTTTCGCGCGCCGACCTGAAAAATGTCGACGTAGCCGAGCATCATCTGGATTTGCGAAGCGTCCATAACCTCGCTGATGGTGAAGAGGCCGAATTTGTCGGCGGCTTCGCGCATGAGCTTTAGGCCTTCTTCGCCAAGGCCTTGGAAAGCGTAGGGTGATGTACGCGGCTTGAATGCGCCGGCGCGAAGAATTTTTGCTCCTGCTTTGGCGACGCTTTCGGCGATGGAATGAATTTGTTCGCGCGATTCGACGGAGCAAGGGCCTGCAGCAACGACGACTTCATTGCCGCCAATTTTCACGCCTCGCCCGAGATCGACGATGGTGCCTTCGGGCTTGAACTGGCGGCTAGCTAACTTGAAAGGCTGAGTGATGCGCATGACTTCTCTCACACCCTCAAGAAGCTCGAAATCGCGGTGATCGAAATCGCGATGGACACCGACGGCGCCGAGAACGGTGTGCGATTCGCCCGTCGAGCGGTGAACGTTAAAGCCTGAGGCGACTAGGCGATCGATGACGTGCTGGATTTGCGCGCCGCTGGCGCCTTCTTGCATGACGATGACCATGGTTAGTGATTCCCTTTCGATTGCAGCTGATTCTACGCGGCAGAGATGCCGGGCTGAAGCCCGGCGCTACGAAATGCATTCCTTATAAGACCGGGCCAACTTCTCATTCATTCCCGCCTTTGTTTTGCTTGCTGCCGGGGTGCATGGCGTTGCGCTCGGCGGCGCGGGCTTCGTCGATGATGCGCTCGAAGAGGCGGCGAATCGCGGCGTCCGTCAGCGGGCCGGGATTGGCGCGTTCGGCGTTGGCCAGGACTTCGTTCTCACGGTCCGGTTGATAGAGCGGGATGTTGGCCGCCTGTTTCAGTTTGCCGATTTCGAGGGCGCAGTGCGAGCGCTCGTTCAAGAGTTCGACAAGCTTTTTGTCGATTTCGTCGATGCGGCGGCGCCAGTCGGAGAGATTCATGACGTCGCCTCGCCCAAGAGGAAAAAGCAGATTCCTCGCTTCGCTCGGAATGACAAACTTGGAGAGAGTCGCCATCGGTGGTCAAGAATCATGGGGCGACCTCGCGGCGGGAGAATCCGTGGCGCGCGGCTTCTTTTAGAGAACGAATGCGGACGGCGAGTGCCCTGGCGGCCTCATCGATAGAGGCAGGAGTTGGATTCGCAGCGGTAGCGTTTTCAATTTCGGAGACAAGCGCAGAGCCGACTACGGCGGCATCGGCTAGACCGCCGAGAAGGGAGACGTGCCCGGGAAGGGAGATGCCAAAGCCGACGGCGATGGGAAGTTGCGTGACTTTGCGCGCGCGGCGCAGAAGGGCTGGGAGATCGTCGGGGAGAGCATCTTTCGCGCCGGTTACGCCAGTGCGCGAGATTAGATAGAGAAAGCCTGAAGACACGGCGGCGATTTTGCCGAGGCGCTCGTCGGTGGACGTGGGAGCGCCGAGGAAAATCGTGTCGAGATAATGCGCGGCTAAGATTTGGCGGTAGTCGTCCGATTCTTCCGGAGTGAGATCGGTGATGAGGACGCCGTCGGCGCCAGCGGTTGCGGCAGCGCTTGCGAATTTTTCCAGGCCCATTTGGAGGACGGGATTGTAATAGCTAAACAGAACGATAGGAACTTCACTAGACTTGCGGACTTCATGAACGAGATCGACGACCTGGGCGAGCGTCGTGTGTGCTTTGAGTGCGCGCTCAGAGGCGCGCTGAATCGTGGGGCCGTCGGCGAGAGGATCGCTGAAGGGGATGCCAAGTTCGATGACGTCGGCGCCAGCCTCTGCTAAGGCCACCACGAATTTGCGCGTGGCGTCCAGCGTGGGATCGCCTGCGGTGATGTAGGCGACAATGCCGAGTTCGCCGGATTCGCGTAGTTCGGCGAATTTTTTGGAGATGCGGGTCGAGTTGGAAGTTGCCGAAGCCATTGTTTTTCAAGAAAGATTAGAGCAGGCGGGAATAGGTGTCCATGTCTTTGTCGCCGCGGCCGGAAAGGTTGAGGATGACTACGTCGTCGGCGGAGAGGCGCGGCAGGCGTTCGATGAGGCCGGCAATGGCGTGGGCGGATTCCAGCGCGGGGATGATGCCTTCGGTGCGCGATAGAAGACGCGCAGCTTCGAGCGCGGCGGTATCGGAGACGGCAGCGTATTCGGCGCGGCCTTCGTCGGCGAGCCAGGCGTGTTCGGGGCCGATGGCCGGATAGTCGAGGCCGGCGGAGATGGAATGCGTCGTGGCGATCTGGCCGTCTTCGGTTTGCAGAATGTAGGTGAAGGTGCCTTGCAAGACGCCGGGGCGCGCTCCGGTGAAGCCCTGATGCGCCGCCAGGCGCGCGGCGTGTTCGCCAAGTTGGCTGCCGCGTCCGCCGGCTTCAATGCCGACCATTTTTACGGAAGTATCGCGCAGGAATTGGTGGAAGAGGCCAATGGCGTTCGAGCCGCCGCCGACGCACGCGAAAAGATGCGTGGGAAGGCGTTTTTCAACGGCGAGAATTTGTTCGCGAGCTTCGCGGCCGATGACAGACTGAAAATCGCGCACCATCGTAGGATACGGATGCGCGCCGAGAACAGAGCCAAGAAGGTAGTGTGTGTTGCGGACGTTGGTGACCCAATCGCGCATGGCTTCGTTGATCGCGTCTTTCAAAGTGCGGCTGCCGGAATCGACGCCGACCACTTTCGCGCCAAGCATGCGCATGCGCGAGACGTTGAGCGCCTGGCGCGCCATGTCTTCCGTGCCCATATAGACGACGCATTCGAGGCCAAGATGCGCTGCGACGGTGGCGGACGCAACGCCATGCTGACCGGCACCGGTTTCCGCAATGATGCGCGGTTTGCCCATTTTTACGGCAAGCAAGCCCTGACCGATAGCGTTGTTGATTTTGTGCGCGCCAGTGTGGAGCAAATCTTCGCGCTTGAGGTAGATGCGCGGCCCGCCGAGATGTGAAGTTAGACGCGAAGCAAATTGCAGAGGCGTGGGGCGGCCTGCGAAATTTTTCAGGAGATCGGCGAACTCAGCTTGGAAACGCGCGTCGGTTTTCGCGGCTTCATAGGCCCGCTCGAGCTCGAAGAGCGGAACCATCAGCGTTTCGGGAACGTAGCGTCCGCCGTAGGGGCCGAAACGTCCGGGAGCGAATGTTGCTGAGTGAATCGTCGAGCTCATGGCGCAGGTTGTCCAGTCTCTGGCGCGTTCAGCTGTGCTTCCGTGCGGCGGACTTCATCAATAAATTCCTTAATCCGCGCGTGATCTTTTTTGCCGGGCTTGGATTCGACGCCGCTCGCGACGTCAACCGCGTACGGGCGCACGGTGCGAATCGCGGCGCCGACGTTTTCCGGAGTGAGACCACCAGCCAACATGATACGGTGTGCCGCAACAGCGCGCCGGGCGACATTCCAATCGGCGCTGGCACCTGTGCCGCCAAATTGGCCGGTGCGAGAGCCATCAATCAAGAAAGCAAACGCGTCGTGATATCTGTCGAGAGTCGAGAGCGGAAAATCCGCGGCCACGCGAAAGGCTTTGATGACTGGAACGGTGCGCGAAACTTCGGAGACGATGGAGGGGGTCTCGTCGCCGTGGAGCTGGGCGGCGTTGAAGCGTACGAAAGCGTGGAGCGAATTGATTTCCGAGGGCTTGGCGTTCACGAAAAGCCCAACGGCCTGTACACCCGAAGGAAGCTTCCCGCGCATGGTGGCGGCTTCCACGGTAGAAACGCGGCGAAGGCTTTTCTCGTAGAAATTGAAGCCGAGCATGTCGGCGCCAGCATCGCAGGCGGCTTTGGCGTCGGGCCAATTGGTGATGCCGCAGATTTTGACCAGGATCATGGCGCAATTAGACCGGCAGCGCCGATCGGCCCAGAAGAGTTCCCAGGGCGGCCGCCGGATCCGGCGAGAGCATGAGACTTTCGCCGATGAGAAAAGCGTCGAAGCCGGCGCTTCGGAGTTCGATGAGATCGTCGTGAGTGCGTAGGCCGGATTCGCTGACGGCGATGCAGGCGTCGGGGATGCGCTCGATCAGCTCGAAAGAGGTCTCGACGCGGAGATCGAGAGTTTTCAGATCGCGATTGTTGACGCCGATGATGCGGGCTTCGGCGGCGAGGGCGCGGTCGAGCTCAGCGGCGGTGTGAACCTCGACGAGGGGCTCCATGCCGATCTCGCGGCCGAGAGCGATGAGGTCGCGAAGAAGTTCGTCGCCGAGAGCGGTGACAATCAGCAAGAAACTGTCCGCGTCATTAGCCCGCGTTTCCCACACTTGCCAGGTATCGAAGATGAAGTCCTTGCGGAAGGCGGGAAGCTTCACTGCTTTGCGCGCATCGCGGAGATTCTTTAATGAGCCGCGGAAGAATTCACCTTCGGTAAGCACCGATAGCACTGCGGCGCCCGCCGCTTCCAGGGATTGGGCTAACTCGACCGGATGAAAAGGATCGCGCAGAATTCCTTTTGAGGGTGAAGCGGGTTTCAATTCGGCGATAATATTTAAGGAATTCCGCGTGAGGGCAGCGGGAAAATCGCGGAGCGGCGTAGCAGCGTTCACACCATACCGCAGAGCCGCTTCGGGGAGGACACGTTTGCGGTGATCGACCTCAATACGGCGCGCGTGAAGGATGCGGTCGAGGACCGTGCCGCTGTCAGCTTGGGCGCTCATAGCCATTGCTTTGTATGCTAGAGGCGGAAGGTAGTAGTGTCAATTGGGGGAGCGGAAGAAGTCAAAAATAGAAGGCCGAGGGCTGAAAACCAAAAGAAAGCGGCCTGATTGAGGATCGCGGTCTACGGGAGAAGGAATGGGATACCGAGAAGAATATGGGTTGCTGCTGGAAGATCTTGCGAGAGAGGCTGATGCGATCGCGATCCGATATTTCCGGGCAGACGAGATTCGCATCGACAGAAAGGACGACGGCACGGCCGTGACGCAAGCAGACCGCGGTGTGGAAGAGATGGCACGGGCCAAAGTAGCCGCGAGCGGGTTAGCAATGGATGTTTTAGGCGAAGAGATGGGCGGCGATAATGCCAAGGGCCCGTCCACGACAGGGCGGGCTCGATTGATCATCGATCCCATCGACGGAACCGAGGAATTTTCGCGTGGGATTGCGACCTTTGGAACGCTACTGGGAATCGAGCGCGATGGTGAGATCGTTGCGGGAATGGCGAGCGCCCCGGCGCTGGGCGTGCGCTGGTGGGCATATCGCGGCGAAGGGGCTTACCGGAACGGAAAAAGAATTCACGTTTCGAAAGTCGAACGATTGAATGCGGGAATGGCGTTCACGGGCGGCACCGGCCCGAACAAAAATCGGGAGAAGATTGAAAAAATGAGGCGTCTTCTGGACGCAGCGCGGCATGGCCGCTCACTCGGCGGATTCTGGCAGCACATGCTGGTGGCCGAAGGCGCGATCGAGGCGGCGCTGGATTTGCATTCGAAGGCGTGGGACTTGGCTCCGCTTGGACTGATCGTGGAAGAGGCGGGTGGCCGGGCAACGGACGTGGATGGAAAACGATCGATCTACAGCGGGAATATGGTGAGCACGAACGGAAAGATCCATGACGAGGTGCTCGCACTCTTGCAGTGAGGCGAGGGCCAGATAGTGTTACCGGGCGTTTTCGAGGAAAGTGATTGCTGGCAGTGGGCAACGTTGGCCTTCGATGATCAAGATCAAGCGTGTTTATGAAAAGCCGGCAAAAGAAGATGGATGGCGCGTGCTCGTGGATCGATTATGGCCGCGGGGAATGGAAAAAGAGGCCGCGCACCTGGACGCGTGGATGAAGGATCTGGCGCCGAGCGATGCTTTGCGAAAGTCGTTCGGCCATGAGCAGGAAAAATGGGGCGAATTTCAGAAGCGATACCGGAGCGAACTTGCGAAAAAGAGAGAACTCGTCGCGGAACTGAAGAAAATGGCGAAGCAGCACGGAACGCTCACCTTGCTCTTTGGGGCGAAGGATGAGGAACACAATGAGGCCGTGGTGCTGGCGAATGCCCTGAATGCAAAGTAAAGCAGATTTTCGGCGCGCCAGCCAAGGAATTTCTAGGACTTGGCAAATAGCTCTCCAAATTGGACGTTTCGTCCCAAGCGGCGAGTACCTAATCTTGGCTGCGGAAAGACCATGCATAGTTTTGCGAGGCGTTAAACGAGGGAATTCTAATGGAAATTAAAGTACAGGCTGAAAAGGCAGAAAAGCTCAGGAAGCTGCATCAAGGACCACGGCTTTTGGCGCTGCCGAATGCTTGGGATGTGGTCAGCGCTAGAATCCTCGAGGAAGTTGGTCATCCGGCCATCGCGACGAGCAGCGCGGCGGTGGCGTTTTCGCTCGGGTATCCCGACGGGCAGCGCATTTCTCGGGGCGAGATGTTGGATGCTGTCGCGAGGATTACGCGGGCGGTGCGCGTGCCGGTCACCGCAGATCTGGAGTCTGGATACGGAAAAACACCGGAAGAAATTGCTGATTTTACGAAAGCCATGGTGGCGTCGGGAGCGGTGGGACTGAACTTTGAAGATGTGACGGGAGATGACGAGAGCACGCATGTGGAGCTGGGGCTGCAGGTTCAGAAAATTCGCGCGATACGAGAGACGGCAGCGGCGTTGGGCGTGCCTGTGGTGATCAACGCGCGGACGGACATATATTTGATGCCGATTGGGCCAGAGACCACGCGATTTCAGCGGACGGTTGAGCGGCTGCACGCGTATCGCGACGCGGGAGCGGACTGCCTGTTCGTGCCAGGTCTGTGCGATCGCGAGATCATCGCAAAACTGGTGGAGGCTGTCGACGCGCCGCTAAACATCCTGGCATCGGCGGGCTGCCCATCGCTCGAGGACCTCGAAAAGATGGGTGTGGCGCGTGTAAGTGCGGGATCATCAGCGATGCGTGCGGCGATGGGTGCGTTTCAACGAGTCGCAAAGGATTGGCTGGCGCATGGGTCCTATGATTCGCTGCACCAGGTGACTGTGCCCTACGCGGAACTGAATCAGATGATGGCGCGGAGGCTGTCTTGATACGTCTACTTCCACCATGGCTGAGAAAAAACTACTCCTGAGCGTCCTCAACCAAGAGATCATCTCGTGCAGTAAGTGCCCGCGCCTCGTCGAATACCGCGAAAAAGTGGCGCGAGAAAAGCGGCGGGCGTTTCGCGAATGGACGTACTGGGGCAAGCCCGTCCCGGGATTCGGCGATCCGGATGCGGCGTTATTGATTCTGGGGCTTGCACCCGCGGCCCACGGCGCTAATCGAACGGGGCGTGTCTTTACCGGAGACCGCTCGGGAGATTTTCTTTACGCGGCCCTCTACAAAGCTGGATTTGCCAATCAGCCCGCTTCGCTGCGGCGCGACGACGGGTTGCGCCTGAAAAATGCTTACATTGCGGCGACAATACGTTGCGCACCTCCAGCAAACAAGCCTCTTCCATCGGAAATTATAAATTGCCGAAGCTATTTGGTGCGTGAGCTGGAAATTTTGCAACCCCGCGTCGTGCTGGCCCTCGGAAAGATCGCGTGGGACGCCTACCTCGAAATTTTGAAGCAGCGCGGCCTGATTACATCAAGAGCAGCGTTTCACTTCGCGCACGACGCTGAAACGGAGCTTCCGGGCGGAGGCCCGCGGCTTTTCGGCGTGTACCACCCGAGCCAGCAAAACACGCAGACTGGGCGAGTGACGCCTGCCATGTACGCGCAAGTGTTGCGGCGGATTCGCCGGTTCCTCTCCGAATAGATCTTTAAATACATCTCCAAAGGACACTTCAGGCGATCTGAAGACTATTCCTGCACTGTCGGCGTTAGCATGCAGTTCGGTGACGCATATTCCTGACAGCCTTGCGATTCCCTTGCGATGGCTGCCCTGCCTGACTTTCAACTGGCTGTTTTGTCAGCAACTTACCGGCGCAGCGGAATATGGCAATGGCGAATGGCCTGCATATTGGATTGGCCGAGAGCAAGTCCGGGAGGCAATCATGCGGGCAATAAAATGGGGACAATTTCTATCTGCAGCGGCCGCGCTTACCGTGGCTCTAGAGTTCGGCACGGCGTGCGCCGCACAGGAAACTTCGCGGGATCAAGTCCCGCAACCGTCACAAGAAAGGCCGATAGTTTCTGCTGACAAGATCGGAGCGCCCGAGGATCAGGCGGCGAAGGCTGCGGACGGCAAGCGCCACGGACTGCCGCTCGAGACTTATGGCGTTGCGCCTGGGACAAAATTTCTGGTGTCGCTGGAAGATGATCTGGGCACCAAAGGCACGGCGGAAAGAGCAAAATTTAAAGTGAAAACGCTGGAACCGCTCGAAGCGGGCAGTGGGATTTACCTGCCATCCGGCGCGGAAATCGAGGGCCACGTGAGCCATGTGGAATCGGCGGGCACGACGGGGCGCGCGAGAATATGGCTGACCTTTGATGAGATTCACACGAAGTTCGGGCACTTGCCTATCGTGGCAGAAGTCGTGAGCGTTCCCGGTGAGCATAGCGTGAAGAACAAGCCCGGCCAGGAAGGCTTGATCGAGGGAAGAAGCAGCACGCAGGAAGATGCAGCGCAAGCAGCAGCGGCAGGCGCGGCGCTCGGCGCGGTGAAAGGCGTCAAAGACAAGGACAAAAAGGAAGCCGCCGAGGGCGCGGCATTGGGCGCAATCACCGCGTACCTGGTGGAGTCCGGCCGAGGCCGCGAGTTGGAACTGCCAAAGGGCGTTAAGCTGGAATTGGAACTGGAACGAGCGCTGTACTTGGTGAAAGAATGAAGCGACGGTGTGCGAATGGGAGGAGTACAGCTTGATTGATCTTGCCACATCGCGGATGCCTCAGAAGATCCTCTTCTTGCTGATTCTTGGACTCTCTCTAGTTCTCTCGGCGCAAGCATCCGGCCCTCAAGATTGGTCCGTCGATCTCAGAAAGTATGGCTACAGGGAATGGCGCGAAGCCAAGGCTCTGGCGACCTCGTCACAATTGTGTGTGGCCGCTGCAATGGGCGTTGTCGCTGTCGCTGTAGGTAACCCGCCTATCAAGACACAAATTGACGAGCATAGCGACCGTCCCGACGCGAACTGGGAGATCTCGCTGCTGCTCTTCGACGCGGCAACTGGGAAGTTGAACTCGAAACGCGGCCCCTGGTCGGGTGATATGTCCTTCGAGTTATTTCCCACCTCGCAGGGCCATTTGCTCCTGCTTCTCCAGCACTTCCACCAGACTATCGGAGAAGTCGGGGAAACACTTTACCTTCTCTCTCCAACCGGCGATGAAGTGAAAAAGATTTTCCTGGCTCCTTCGATTGTGAATTCCAAACAGACTTGGAGCACCTTTCTGGTTTCCCCCACCGGGAGCTCGGTGCTGGTAGCGCAAGCCCTTGCGGACGGCGTGCACTACAAATTGCTGGACGCTAATACCCTCCAAACAAAATCGGAATGGACCGCCGACGCCAGCTCGAAAGCCCCTAAGGTTTTGGCCATTTCCGACAAAGAAATGCTCGGGCGGGGCACATCGAAAGCTCCGCCGACGACTAGGACCGTGGACGAGGACCCAAAACTCTTCGTTGGAAAGTTTGATGGTATGTGGACCCCGTTTCCAGCATCACTGAATGTGACCCACACAGGGCTGGGGCGCTTCTGGATCCCCAATCAGGTTGCGTTTCTTTCCGACAACACCATTGTGGGCGTGAGCGCGAAACGTGAAGCCGCGGCAGCATCAATTTTGGTCTTGCGGACCGACGGCACATCCGTTTTCTCGCCCTCCATTCCGAGGCTCGAACCTAATACTTCCCTCTCCGGACCGGTATATGTGGCCCAAGATGGACGTTCTTTCGCCGTTGGGTTCACACACCGGCCATGGCTGTCCCACCTGATGCTTGATGTTTGGAAACTGGATGACACTGTAATGCCTGACGAGGTTGAGCTCATCGTTTGGATGTCCTCCGAACCAATTCCAGTGGCGAAGCTCAATTTGGGAAATGACTTAAGCTTTGACGCTCTCTCTTTATGCTTCGATGATCCCAGGTCGGTTGCGCTCCTGGGCCGAGGCACACTCAAGGTCATTCGTGCTCAGCCGCTGCGGTAAATTCAACCAATTATCCCCCGCTGAGCGCGAGACTCCCCTTCCTTCAGAACAAGCATAAGCATGCGCTCTTCCCTCAAAGAGCGCCTTGGCAAGCGTGGCGTGAGCTTGTTACAGTCGAAGTGTCCAGCCTGCACCAGAATCTGCGAAAATAAGACGTTCCGCGTGGGAGAGGCGTGACTGCATGGGGGATGAGTCGAGAAGTGTGGTGCGCGCGATGGAGCCGCTCGAGCGCAAGGACCGCGTGCTGATTGTCGAGGACGAAGATAACGCGCGCAAAGGTTACGAGCAGCTGCTGCAACGCTGGGGCTTCGATGTGCTTGGCGTAGCGACCGCGGAAGAGGCGCTAGCGAAATTCGCCAGCTATCAGCCAGATACGTTAATCGCGGACGTCGAATTACCCGGAATGAACGGTCTGGATTTGCTCAAACAGCTTGGGCCCGAGTTGCTGGACGTTCCCGCCGTGATCATCACAGGCAAGGGCAGCGAAGAGCGTGCCGTGGCAGCCATCGAGTCGGGAGCGTTCTGGTACATCGAAAAGCCGCTCAAAGGGCCGGTGCTGAGGGCTTTGCTGGACCGCGCCTTGAGCAAGGCGCGCGACGCGCGACAGCTCGTCGTATTACAACGCCAACTGCGCGAAGCGGGGCGACTGGGCGAGTTAGTGGGCGCATCAAAGCCGATGCAGGAAGTGATGCGTATCGTGGAGATGGCCGCGCCGAGCTCGGCGTCCGTGCTTATCACGGGAGAAACGGGCTCCGGAAAGGAGATCGTCGCGCGGACGATTCACAAACTATCGCCGCGAGCGAACGGGCCGTTTGTGCCCATCAACTGCTCCGCAATTCCCGAGACTCTGATGGAAAGCGAAATCTTCGGCCACGAGCGCGGAGCGTTCACCGGGGCGGCCGAGCGCCGCATCGGCTGTTTCGAACTCGCAGATGCTGGCACGCTGCTGCTGGACGAGATCGGCGAGATGCCCGCGCCCACACAAGCAAAGCTCCTGCGCGTGCTGGAAGACCGCAAAGTGCGGCGGCTGGGAAGCAAGAGCGAGACCCCGGTGGATGTCCGCGTGCTCGCAGCGACGAATAAGGATCCGGAAAAAGCGGTTTCCGGCGGAGAGCTACGGCAGGACCTCTACTTCCGGCTGAACGTCTTTCACATCAATCTGCCTCCGCTTCGCGAGCACAAAGATGATATTCCTCTTCTGGTGGAACACATTTTGCGCGACGTTAACGCCAAACATGGGAAGCACGTCCGTGGCATCGGCGCGGAAGTGCTGGATATTTTCATGAGCCACACCTGGCCTGGCAATATACGCGAACTGCGCAACATTCTTGAGCGCGCTTCGATCATGTGCGAGAAAGAGCTGATCACACGGGCGTGCCTGCCCGGAGAGTTTGGCAAAACGTCACCGAAGAGCCCCGGTGATCTGTCGTCGATCAAGTTCCCTGTTGGGACAACGGTTGACGCTATGGAGCGCGAACTCATCTTGCAGACGCTGAACGCTACGGGAAACAACAAGACTCGTGCAGCCGAACTGCTAGCCATCAGCCTCAAGACGCTCCACAATAAGCTGAAAGAATACGGCGGCGAACGCGCCGAGGCAGAGTAGGAACCCACGATGCAGCTACGGCTGCGAACAAAACTTACGCTGGTGATGACAGGACTCGTGCTGCTGGTGGTGGCAGCGGTGTCCCTTGTGTATTTTGCGTTACTCCTCCAGCAGGTGTTGGATCAAAGCCAGAAAAGAGCGCAGGATATTGCCACCAGTACCTTCGACCAAGTAAGGCGTGCGCTGCGCGATGCCGAGGCTCAAGGCTGGCGGCCCGAATCCAACGCGCCTGAAGACATCCGCGACTATGTAGCCTATGCATTGGGTGCAAGCCAAGGGTTGCAGGCTCAGCTACAGACAGCCGTGGTCGCATCCTCAATATATGAAGTCTCGATTACGGATCACGAGGGGAGATTGCTAGCCTCGACCGATAAGTCCTTGGTAGGAAAATTCGCGATGCGACGGCCGCCGCTTACGCAGCTCACACAGCGCGGTATTTTGCACCAGATTAAGGTTCTAGCCGGACCACCGGGAATTTACGAATACCAATATCCATTCAGCATTGGCGGCGAGCCCTGCGAAGCGCACGTCGCGGTCTCATCGGGGCTTTTACTCACCAACGAGATCCTGCCAATTGTGAGGAAACTCGGCACGATTGTGCTGTTGGCCCTTGTGATTTCTACCGTTCTCGCCGCAGTCGTCAGCCGGGCGGCGCTGGCGCCCCTGGCGCGCATTTCAGAGCAATTGGACCGCATTTCCGCTGGCCAGTACGACATGCCCGTACCGGAGGTGAAAGGCTTCGCGGGAAGCGGCGACGAACTCGGCCAAGTGAGCCGAAAGATTTCGCAGGTTGGCCAGCAACTGCGCGGAGTGCATGAGATTTTCAGCACCATGCGCGAAAACATGAACTCTGTCATGGCTGGTCTGGAAGACGGTTTACTCCTGTTTACCCGCGACGCGCGCGCGGTCATGGTCAGCCCGGCCGCGGAGAAATTTCTCGGCGCGCCCGCGGGCCAATTCCTCGGCAGGCGTGTGACCGATATATTTCCGATCGGGCATCCGCTACGGGATGCGCTGCACCTCGATGGTGATGAATTGAGGGAGGTTGCCGCGGAAATAGAATTGAAGACAACAGAAGGAGAAAAGCGCGTCAGCGTGACCGTACAAGGGATTCAGGAGGATGGCGAACGGATGGGCGCGCTATTGACTTTGCGCGACCTCGATTCGATCGAGAGCATCAACACGCAATTGCAAGTGAGCGAGCGGCTGGCCGCCCTCGGGCGCATCACCGCCGGAGTCGCGCACGAAGTCAAAAATCCGCTCAACTCGATGCGGCTGTGGCTCGAGAATTTGAAAGAGTCCTTGCCGGAAGATTCCGACAGCGGCGCCAAGCAGGCCGTGCAAGTGCTCGACAAGGAGATCGATCGCCTGGACGCCGTCGTGAAACGGTTCCTCGATTTCACACGGCCGATGGATGTACGGCTCGAACCTACCCAGCTTGCGCAATTGCTGGGAGAGGTTCTCGAGATAGCCCAGCCGCAGATGCAAAAAGCCAACATTCAAGTTGCGCGGCTCTTGCCAATCGACGTACCGGAAGTTTATGTGGATCGCGATTTATTGAAGCAGGCCGTGCTGAATCTGGTGCTGAACGCCGGGGAATCAATGCCCGGCGGCGGACAATTGCGGCTGGTGCTTAGCCGACGCGGCGAAATGGCGGAGATCAGCGTGGGCGACACGGGCAAAGGCATCCCACCCGAACACCGGCAGAAAATTTTCCAGCTCTTCTTTACGACGCGCCCCGGAGGAAGCGGCATCGGGCTGGCCAGCACGTTTCGCATTGTGCAGCTTCTCAACGGTTCGATAGACTTTACGACAGAGGTTGGCAAAGGAACGACGTTTCGAATCGAACTGCCGCTCGCGGCATGATGCGAATTGCTTTGCAGTCCCCATTGCATATGACGGAAACCTCGGCCCAACCCCAGCTTGCCCTGATGCGAGATCGGGCCCGGATTTTATTTGGCCTGCTAGGTTCCGCGGCGATCTTGGCAAGCGGGTGCGCCGCGCGAAAAAATCCAACCATTCCCTGGAACACGGCTGTGCTTGTACGGCCAATCGCACCTCAACGTCCTTCCCCAGCGGAAGTTGACGAAGTTCCTGTGCCGGACCTTGGGCTCGAAATCCCGCAGCCTCCTACGCCGCTGGCCACGCGAACTCCCCCCGCTCCCGTAAGGCCACGCGGGGTTGCTCCCTCGGCGAATCCAGCTGCACTGTCAGGAAAGCCCGAAGCCCCGCAAATTGTTCCCGAACTATCGACGCAAGAATCAGCTTCATTGCAACGGGAAACGAATCAGAGTTTGGCCGCCGCCGAACACAACCTTGCCGCCACGGCCGGGAAATCGTTGAACGCCACGCAATCCGACCTTGCTTCGAAAGTGCGCAGCTTCATTTCTGACGCGCGAGAATCGGGCCGGGCGGGCGATTGGACACGGGCTCGCGATTTGGCGAAAAAGGCTCAGGTTTTGTCCGAAGAGCTCGTTGGGCCGCTGTAATTCTCATTAGCCCCGTAACTTCTATTCTTGCAAAACGGACGCGCCTCGATGCGGAAGATACCACGTCAAATCGGCAATCAGTGTGGAAGCCAAATGCATCGCTTGCCCCAACATGAACCCAGCACACAGTTGCGTTAAGATGGCCGTATGAAAAAGTTTGATGTAGCCGTTGCGGGTGGTGGATTGATCGGTGGATCAATTGCGCTCGAACTGGCGCGCGCAGGGCTGCGTGTCGGGTTATTTGATCGCCAGAATCCCGGGCAGGAAGCATCGTGGGCAGGTGCGGGGATTCTCTCGCCTGCACCGGAGAGTGCGGCGATGGTTTCGCTCGTGCCGTTAGGCAAGGCGAGCATGGCGATCTATCCTGAATTCGTGCGCGTGGTCGAGGAAATCTCCGGCCAAAGCGCAGGCTACCGCCCGAAGGGCACGTTGCAAGCGCTATTTTCGCGGGACGCACGGGTAGAGCTCAGCACAGTGATTGCGCTGCATCACGGGCTGGGGCTGAAGGCGGAGCCACTCCGTGCAGAGGACGCTCGCGAACTGGAGCCGTCTCTCAGCGAAGAGCTCGAAGCTGCCGTGCTGCGGCCAGACGAAGCATCCGTCGACAATCGAGCTATGACGCAGGCTGCGCTGGAAGCGGCCCGGCGAAGCGGCGTGCAGTTTTTCCCGGGGAGCGGCGCGGAAGCTATCTGGTGCGAAGGCGGACGATGCCTTGGTCTGCATCTGAAAAACGAAAAGATCGAAGCGCAGTGGACCGTCATTGCAGCCGGATGCTTTTCCGCAAGCATTGAGGGAGTCGCCGCTTATGCCCCGGTGCGGCCAGCAAAAGGCCAAATGATTGCGTTGCGCGCGGACGACTTGA
This sequence comes from uncultured Acidobacteriota bacterium, assembly GCA_963833345.1. Lineage (GTDB taxonomy): Bacteria > Acidobacteriota > Terriglobia > Acidiferrales > UBA7541 > Acidiferrum. Next base: position 2,819,497 of record CAWHXI010000002.1, read on the forward strand.
AAATCGAAAGGGTTCTTTGGTCGGAGAACATTTATCTTGTTCCGCGAAATGACGGGAGGATTCTCGCCGGAGCAACCGTGGAATATACCGGCTTCGAAAAAGGTTTGACGGCTGGCGGCTTAGAGAAAATTCTTTCCGGCGCGATTGAGCTATCGCCCAGCCTCGCAGCCGCGCGCGTGGAAGAAACCTGGGCCGGCCTCAGGCCTGACTCGCCGGACCATCTGCCCATCCTCGGACCGACCGACATCGACGGCTTGCTTATCGCAACCGGACATTTTCGAGGCGGAATTCTGCTGACGCCTATCACGGCGCGGCTCGTTCGCGAATGGGTGACGCAACAACGTGTCAGCGTGGATTGGGACCGCTTTAGCCCGATGCGATTTCAGTCCGCTTCTGCGCACAGAGCTTAGAATTTCTGAAATTAGATTGACCCTGGCTAGCCATAAAAATCGAGCGCGCTTCGCAATCGTTGAATGTGTTTTGAGGTTCGGCTGCGGGACGCGGGTTATTGCTGCGGCGCGGGAGGCGGCGTGATGGGCATGGCCCGCCCACTATCAGTGTATTGAATCTGATTCTTGTCCAAGGTCAGCTCGTGTTCGAGTACAACGTCGAGCGCCGAACCGCGTGGAAGATGTGCTTCCGGACCTCGCGTCAAAAGAACCGCGCCGAGTCCCGCGGCAGCGCCTATGCCAGCGCCTATGCCGAGACCTTTGGGCCCGTCGGCAATGGCGCCAATCCCCGCGCCCGTCGCGGTCGTTTCGGCGACGGTTTTTACGTCTTGCCCTTTGCCCCCTGCGCTGGTGATTTTCCCTTCGGAGTCCATGGTCTCTTTTCCGCCGGTATCCGCGCTTCGAGGAGTCGCATTCAAATCCACGGTATAGCCGTTTGGAAAAATCAACGTGTCCAAACGCATGCGAAATTCACCGCGCCCCTTGACCTTGCCGGGCCGCTTGGATTCGATCAGTTCGCCTCGAAGATACGAACCGACCGGGATAATAATGTGATTGTTCTGCGTAATCGGGAAAGACGTGTGGAAATAAACAGAATCGCCGGCCTTCGCACTGCCCGTGGAGATACCGTTTTCGAGAACGACAGCGACATGCGTGCCCGCGGGAACCCTGATTTTATCTGAGGACGTCGGCACTTGCTGAGCAGCCGGCGCCGCAGGAGATACAGACGGTGGCGGGGCAGTCTGCGGGCCAGGCGGTTGCTGCGCGCGGCCTAGTTGCGGAAGCAAAAACAGGCTGGCGGCAGCAAAAACGCTGTAGTGAGAAAAACTTCGGCGGGAAACTCCGCTCATGACATCCCTCCGTTACGCTTGGTCCGATGCGCCAAGCGGGCTGCTGGATGTCTGAGTATATCGCTTGCATCCCCTGATAGAGAGCCGAATTTGCTGGGTCACGCGGCGTGTCAATGCCGCTTAGCAATCCGAGATTACGCCGGCTAGTACCAGCGGATACAGCGCCACAAAGAGAGGAATCGCCACTATGCAGAGCGCGACTAGCCCCGTCACTTCCAAGCCCTTCACCACTCTTGTCCCTACAGCGAGAACAGGTCGCGGCGGCTCTGCCAGCTGATCGTAGCGAACAGTATGGCCGTCCCCGAGAATGTGCGACCTCACTTGGAATGTATCGTTATTCGCATTGCTTATGGTGCCCGTCAACACTCTTCCGTCCGCAAGCCGCACGTGAACGTACTGCTTCGCATGACCAGCCAGCGCGTAGGCGGCTTCCCTCAGGGCAACCTCACGCGGCGTCAATGGGTGCTGGCTTGCGCTGCTGAAAAAAGCTGCCCGCATGTGTCGTCTGATTTGGTTGTCCGACGATACGGCAGGACTGAGTTCCTGAATCGCGCGCAATTGATTGTCAGTGAGCTCTGTGGGCAGCGGCGCAATTTCCATGGACGATGCTTTTGGCTTATCGCTCTGCGGCTCGCTTGCGGAGAATTTATCTTGTTTTTGTGCTGAGTTCACGCGTGACCCGGAAAACAGTAAAAAAATCAGGACGGTGATCGAGATAAATCGTTTGCTTTGCATTCTACCCTCCGGCGGGGAATTCCGAACTCGCAAGCCTATTAGCGTGCAAATCTTTGGCCAATTCTCTTCAGGACAGAACGCTTATCAGTGAACGGGATTGGACTGCCTTCCGAACATCGCCAACACATTGCAAAGACGAGTCTTGTGGCAGCCAGAACTTGCCCCAAGAAACGAATGGCCGTCCAGGCCGTGATTCATCCCTGCCTTCGCGAAAAAGTCAGGTGCAACCGATTGTTGACACTTGCAGGGTTCGTACTCCAGGCAAAGAGATTGCTCACTGCGCAAATCGCCCATTCTGGTTGACGGGACAGACGGAAACTGAGTAGCCTCAGGGCGTCTCGAGAAGCCACGAAGAAAGAGGGCAACGGATATGGCGAAGCTGGCGCTGATCTATGGAATGCGGTTGCTGCCCGAGGAAGAGCTGGGCGAAGTGAAAGACGCAACGGTTGTTCTGAAGAACGGACGGACGGCGCGCATCTCCATGCACTTGATTTCAGGCAGCAAAGAGGAGATCGAAGCGACGTTCCACGAATCGGTCGCCGCTTTTTTTGATTTGTACCCGGAGATTTAGATTTCGGAGGATAGGGGTTCGTGGTCAGGGGTTCGAGAAAAAATCAACGGTTGCCGAAATTCTCAGGGTCAGCGTTGGGATCGCCCAGATTATCGTTGATGAGCACCGTGGATTGCCCGGTAAGCTCAAAGCGTTTGCGGCACTTGTAACAAGCCACCAAATCGTCGAGCCGCACCATGAAGGAAGTGGCCTTAGCAAACTTTCGGCGGTCTTCTTCGCCGGCGCCGCGCGGCAATTCCCTTTTCTTCCGCGAGACTTTCCAGCGCACGGGGAATTCGAATTCGCCGCGGCAGCTGGGGCAGACGAGCTTGATCTTTCTCGTTTCTTCCTTCTCTGTATAAAAGGCGCGTTCGTCCATGGCTAAGTGGCGGGTGCACTCACCGCGTCATCGATTGTAACAAATTCCAGGCCGAGGTCACGCCAACGTGGCAGCCAATGTTCAAGAGCCGCTAGCGTTGGCAAACGGTCGGCGTTCAGTTGACGATGCGATCCATCGTGCAGACAGAGGATGTCACCCGTAGTAGCCGCGCCGTCTGCAGCGCTTGCTGCGTTCAAATTGCGCTTCGCGCGCGCAGCGATCTGCTCTATGCGTGGAATAAGCCATTCCGAAGACGTGGCGCGCCAGTCGCCGGGAATCAGCGTCCACATGACGACGCGCTGCTTCAATTCACGCGCCATGGGAATTACCCACGGATTGCGAACCCCAAATGGCGGCCGGAACCAGCGCGGGGGAGCGCCCGTGGCCGCGACTATCGAATAATTGCAGCAACGCAGCTCGACCGTGATCTGATCAGGCTTCAGCCAGAAAAGATTGGGGTGGGCGTCCGTGTGATTGCCAATGACATGGCCGCGCGCGGCCGTCTCCTTAAGCAGGTCCGGACACTCGCGCGCATGCTTTCCGATAACAAAAAAAGTCGCACGCGCCTTAAAGCGATCCAGCAGATCGAGCAGCTTCGGCGTAATCGCGGGATTTGGACCGTCGTCAAACGTGAGAGCAAGCTTGCGCGGCGAATTTGTGCGGCAAACGGTAGTGCCGAAGAGTTGCGAACGAGGATAGACCGCCCCGTACCCAACCAGACCGGCGGCTGCGGCTGCCAGAGAGGGTGTAGCGGCAATCAGCCAGGGATTCATTGGCAACATTCTCGCACTTTAGGACACACATCACCTATACGAACCTGTTGGAGCAGATGTTTCCTCAAGGAGTAGACGCGGCAGGCATAATAAAGTCTGCAATCGATTCTCCCCGGAGGCACCCCCTTGCGTTGCAAAGTCTGCGGGATTGACTACGGCGTCTCCCACGAGTGCTCGGGACTGTCGCCGGGCATGACGCTGGAAGAGGTGGCGCCGCCTCCCTCGGAATTTGCGCCCTTCTACTACCTCCGCATGGCTTTCAACATTGTCCGTTGGGATGATATGGCCATCCGCCGGGCCTCGCGAGACCCGAATGCTCTTGTTTACGGCGCTGCGCTTAGCGCCCTTAGCGCGGCCATCATTTTTCTAGTGACCGCACTGCCCGGTATGTTGGCGCGCGAGGGAAAAACCTCCGAGACGATCTTTTTGGGTTTGCTGTTGGGCCTGGTCTTCGTATGGGCTTATATGGGTTTAATCGCTCTCATTCAGATTGGCCTTTGTCACGCCATAGCAAAAGTTTTCTTGGGCGCCACCGGGACTCTTGTCGGCGTGATGCGCCCGCTGTTTCTGGGCTGGTTTGTAAACGTCCTGATTCTGATCCCGGTCGTCGGACTCTATGCCGCGGGAATCGCCTGGACCGCAGTTTTAATGCTTGTGTTTGAAGAAGTTGACGGCATCGGGCGCATGCAAGCGTTCCTCATCTCGGCTGGAATCAACGCGGTCTTCCTCGCGTTAAATTTCCTGGTCCCCCACTAGTCACCCGCAAATCGGTTCGAGCCAAAAGCACAAACGTTATGTACCTCATCGAATAGCTACTGTTTGTGTTACAGTCCACCCTTCTCTCCCGAGGGGGTAAGCGCCGCAATGAAATGCGCGACTTGCGGTATGGAATATGGAATGACGCACAATTGCGCTGGCGCGAGACCGGCCATCGTTCTGCCTGCGATAGTCGCTCAAGAAACGGCGCCACCTCCTCCTGGCTTCTCGCCCATTCATTACATCCGTGAGGCGTTTCGCATCGCCGTCTGGAACGGAGATGCGATTCAAAGAGCCTCACGCGACCCCAACGCTCTTCGGTACGGAATCGCAATTTGGATCGTTGCGAATTCGATTCCGGTATTGGCTAGTGCGGGACGTTCATCCGCGACCGGCCAAATGTTGGTCGGATTAATCTTCTTGCTGACTTTAAGAATGCTGTTGTCGCTCGCTCAGATCGGAGTCTGTTTTCAATTGGCAAAATTGTTCATGGGAGGAGAGGGACGTTTCGTCCAGATATTGAGGCCCCTTCTATTGGGCTCCATAGTGTTGATCCTGGTGGCGATTCCGTATGTCGGAATCTTCGCTGCGGCAATCGCTTGGATTTGCGTATTCGCTATGGTGTTTCAAGTAGTTGCAGACGTGGAATCGTTCTCGGCCTACATACTTTCCATCGTCGTCGGAATTGCTTTCCGTGAGCTCGAATCTGCCTTGGCCGCTGCCTCCAGATAAGGCGTTATCACATAGCAGCGACCAAGGACTCTCGTATCCGATATCCGCCAGAGCGGGAAGAGTGAGCCAATGGCGTGTTCATCCCGGGAGGCCGCGGCGCGACTTTAGGTCATTGAGCAACCGCTCCACCTCGTTGTCGCGGTCGAGACGCACCAGTTTCTCTCCCATGTCGTCGGTAATCAACTCGACCTCAGCCGTCGCCACCGCTTCGGTCTGGTGCACGCGGTCCTTCAAGCGGTCAAACGTCGCGCTCTTCGAGTTGTCGCCGAGAGCGGTACCCGCGCGCGCCGCTTTGCCGAGCGCCACGCTGCGCCGGTGGCGAGCCAGCAGCAAATCGCGCTTGGACTTCGCTTCGTCGAGCTTCTGCTCAAGCTTTTGCAGAGCGCCCTTCAGCGCTTCGACCTGTAGCTTCTGGTCGTCGACCTGTTCGCGATAGCTCAGGGCCAGCCGCTGCGAAGTGTGGAATCGGTCCAGCGCCGCGCGCGCCAGATCGTCCTGCGCTTTATCAACGGCAATTTCCGCTTTGCGCATCCAGTCCTTCCCCGAATCTTCGTTTTCACGAAGCTTCTTTTCGAGCATGTGCTGATCGGCGATCGAAACCGCCACCTGCGTTTTGACCTGGAGATACTGATTCTCCATGTCCATCATCACTTGCTTGATCATTTTCTCCGGATCTTCTGCACGATCGATCATGTCGTTCAGATTGGCCCGGATTAACGTGCTCACTCTTTCTAAAAGTCCCATGACATTTCTCCTTTCAAACGGCCGAAAACTATTGCTGCCAAAAATAGAATATAAATCTCTAAACTGCAGCCAAACAGCACAAAGCCCGATTCGACGCAAAATCCGTTTAACGCAAGTGCCCGCTCAGCAGATGCAATAGGCCAGGCATGTAGGTAAGACTGAATGCCACCAATTGCTCCACCAGATAAACCGCACCTCCAAAAAAATGGCGGGCGGCGAAGGTAATCACTACGGCGCAAAAGATCCACAACATCAGGAGTTCGTCTTTCCACGTCATGGCCGTCCCCCAACTGCCATCGAGCGTCCCAGTGGGCTCGTTCGAGCCCACCGGGACGGAAGCAAACGTTACGCCTTACGCTTTTGGCGCTGATGGTTTCTCGGACTTCTCCGGCTTCGGCGCCTTATCGCCGATCATCCGCACTTTGCTGAGCAGCTCGGACATCTGCATGCCGGAAAGCGCTTCGAAGAGCGCCGGCACTTGCGCGGCAATCTTCGTGATGTCGCCGGTGAGTTTGTATGCGCCGGCTGCGTCGCCATTTCCCGTCGAGACGATGGTGACTTTGTCCACTTTGCTGAGCGGCTCAGAAAGCGCGCGTACAACTTCCGGCAAACTGCTGATGAGTTTGTCGACCACGGCGGCCTGGTTATACTCCTGGAAAGCTTCCGCCTTGACATTCATGGCCTTGGCTTCCGCTTCGCCTTTCTTGAAGATGATTTCGGCTTCGGCTTCGCCCTGCGCGCGAATAGCAGAGGCGCGGCCTTCGGCTTCGCTCATCAAGCGCTGACGTTCGGCGTTTGCGAGCGTTTCGATGCGCTGGCGCTCGATCTCCGCTGGCTTGAGGACGGTGGCGATCAGCTCGCGTTCGCGGCGCGCGATTTCCGCTTCTTGCACTTTCACTTGAGACTCGCGCTCCACTTGCTGCACGCGCACGCCTTCAGTAACGACCTGCTGCTGCATGACGTTGGTTTCGATTTCGTACGCTTTATCGGCTGTGGCCTGTGCTTTTTTGGTCATTTCCAGATAGCTGGCCTTTTTTATATCGAGGTCGCGTTCCGCTTCGGCTTGTTTTGCCAAAGAGGCGGTTTCGGCGGCGACGCGTTCCTGATCGGCTTGCGCTTTCGCAACTGCCGCGGCGCGTGTCGCTTCGGCGCGCTTGATGGCGATGTCGCGGTCGGCTTCGGCCGCGGCTACTTCCGCATCGCGCTTGATGCGCGCGATGTCTGGCCGGCCCATGTTGGTGATGTACTCGTTCTTGTCGCGCACTTCTTTAATCGTGAAGCTCACGACGTCGAGACCCATCTTGCTCATATCGGCCGCGCAGGTGGACCGCATGCGGTCGCCGACCATTTCCGGCTCCTTGACGATCTGTTCCACGGTGAGCTGGCCAATGATGCCGCGGAGATGGCCTTCCATCACGAGCCGGATCAACCCTTCGCGCTGCTCGGGCCGCTTTGTCAGGAACTGCTCGGCTGCTGTTCGAATGGACACGGGATCTGATTTCACTTTAAGTTGAGCGACCGCCTCGACCGTGACGGCAACGCCCTGGTTGGTGTAAAGGCTCTGCTGCGGAGCCACGTCAAACGACATCAGCTCCAGCGAGAGCTCGCGGCACTGTTCAAGCATTGGCAGGATAATCGTGCCGCCATTGGTTATCGTCCGCGGTCCGCGAATGCCGTAAATCACCAGCGCTTCGTGAGGTCCCGCCTTCCTCAACATCTTTGCAAACGTCACCAGAATTACGAGGATCACCAGCACCAACAACCCGGCCATGACCCAGACACTCGAAAAATCCAACATAGTGGACCTCCCTTTTTCTCTGACCGGACTGTTTGTATCGTGCGTCAGTCCGAGAAACTTTCTATTCGCGCCTTCTTTACGCTTACTTCGTGAATTCTTCCCATCGCTTCACGTAAGCGATGCCATCGTCGTAGCGCGCGATAACCACTTCGGTCCCATTGGCCAAACTGGTACCATCTTCGCTCCGCGCGCCAACGCTCTTGCGCGCGCCGTCTTGTTCGAAGATCACTTCGCCAGTCCCATTAGCTCGAATCGGCATGCTGACCGTCCCCACGGTTCCTTCCACGCGGTAATCCCAGTCCAGCATTGGCGCACTGGTGGCTTTCACAAGCCGTGCCATGAACTGAAAAACGAGAAGGCCAGCGAAGAGCCCTGCCAAGAAGGCAAATCCGAGAATGGCCGCAGCCATAAAGTGAGAATGCTTCGTCAGAATGTAGCCGACGCCGCCAAACCAAGCCAGGAACGCCAGTAGCGTCGAAGCGTTGAACCAGGAGACGTGGCCGCCGGACTTCACAGCCACGCTCTTCAAGCCCACGCCATGGCCTTGACCACCAGCCGGCAAGCCGCCTGCATGATGCGCCGCGTGAAACGGCAGGTGAATGCGAAACGGCAGATGAATGTGGACCGCGCCCGCCAGGAACGAAAGAACGCTCAGCGAGAAGCCCACCAGGAAACAGAGAAGATAGAAGTCGGACCAGTTCATAAGACACCTCGAAACGCAGCACCCCGCTGCGCAGACTGGAATTCGAGACGCGGACCCTTCGGGTCAGTTGTTCAGTGAACTCGCAGGCGGTGGATGTCCACTGCCTTGCCGCTTGCCCGCATGCAAAACTTCTCCGAGACGTTCCGCCAGACCCGGCGTGCGAAGAATTTCCGCGAGCAGCAAAAGTGCGCGGCGCGAATCTTCGTGTTCCGCGATCACCAGAAGACCGCGTCGAAGCTCCGGATCGGCGGCAAATTGTTCCGCGCCGGCGTAGAGCCAGGAGTCGATCTTGGCGTCGACGGCGCGTAACGCGGACTGCAGCTCCGGCGTGTAGCCTTCCGGATCGTCCACCAGAAATCCCGGATAGACGCGGAAGAAACGCGCCAGCAGCGTGCGTGTGCCGTGCGTTAGGTGCGGCCGTGTGCCGCTCTCGATTTGCGACAGGTACGCCTGGCTTAGCCCGCGGCCTACTTCCTTCTTCATGGCCTTCGCCAATTCCTGTTGCGTCATAGGACGGCCCAAGCCACGCAAGGAACCTTCTACAGAGCGGAGAGAACGGAGTTTGTTGCCGAGAGTCATCGAAGAACCCGCTTATTGCAATCTGCAAATAACATATTACTTTTCGCTATTTGTGTCAAGAACTATATTTATCCTGTTTTCAATGGTTTACGGGGAGTTCGCGAGTGTGCATGCGGGATTGTAGGGGCGCGGCATGCTGCGCCCCTACAAAGGCCGTGTCTCGTTCGACGAATTATTTGCGTGGAATAGGGCGATGTGGCGTGCAACTGCAGGTTCAGTCGGGTTTGCGCAGCGATTGCAGATCGATTCCGAGTTGCTGGCACTTCTTATAAAGATGGCTGCGCTCCAAACCAAGAGCTCGCGCCACGTTTGTCATGTGAAAATTGTGGCGCTTAATTTCTCCGAGCAGCACTTCTTTTTCGAAAGCTTCCGTGCGTTCCGCGAGTGTTCCCGTCGCCACAGCGCCCGCTGCTGCGGAAGCTGCAGAACCGGTGGCGGAGTCCTCTCCGGAAAGTACGAGCCGCACGTCGGCGGCCGTGATGGAATCTTCCGCGGACAGAAGCACCAGCCGCTCCACCACATTGCGCAACTCGCGCACGTTTCCCGGCCATGAGTAGCGGCGCAGTTCCGCGATCGCGTCCGCACCAAAGAGCTTCTCTTTCCAACCGTTCTGCGCGGCCACTTGCCGCGCGAAATGGGCCACAAGCTCGGCAAAATCTTCCGGCCTCTCGCGAAGCGGGGGCAGCGCCAGCGGAAATACGTATATCCGGTGAAAAAGATCGCGGCGGAAGGCGTTCTGCTTCACCAAATCTTCGAGGTTCCGGTGCGTGGCTACGAGTACGCGAACGTTCACGCGAATCGGCTTGTCGCCGCCCACCCGTTCGACCTCGCCCTCTTCGAGCACGCGTAGCAATTTCGCTTGCATGGAGACGGGCATGTCACCAATCTCGTCGAGAAACAATGTGCCGCCTTCAGCTTGTTCGAATTTGCCAACGTGCTTTGCTGCCGCTCCGGTGAATGCTCCCTTTTCATGGCCGAACAACTCCGATTCGATCAGTTCCGCAGGAACCGCCGCGCAGTTTAGCGTGATGAATCCATTCTCACGGCGCTGCGACTTTTCATGAATCGCGCGCGCCACCAACTCCTTGCCAGTTCCAGTCTCGCCAAGTATACAAACGCGCGTTTCGCTGGCCGCCACGCGGTCGATCTGGGCAAGCAGCTTCTTCATCGCTGGGCCAGCTCCAACCAGCTCGTGTTTTCCCAGTCTGTGGCGCAGCTCGCGGTTTTCGTTTTCGAGCCGTGAAAGCCGAAGCGCATTTTCCACTGTGACGAGCAGTTTGTCGGTCGACAGTGGCTTCTCCAAGAAATCCAGAGCGCCCAGCTTCGTGGCCTTGACCGCCATTTCGACATTTGCTTGCCCAGAGATAAGAACAATTGGTGTCTTCACGCCGGCATGCTTCAAATCTTCGAGCAACTCGATGCCGCTTTTTCCAGGCATGACGACGTCGGAAAGAATCAGATCAAAAGATTCGGTGCGCAAAAGCTCCAGTGCGCGGGGCGCGTTGTCACAGACGGTAGCTTCGTGACCAGCGAGCCGAAAAGCGCGCGATAGCGAAGCGAGTGTGTTGGGATCGTCGTCGACGAGGAGAAGGTGAGCTTTGCGTGGCAAATGGTGTCCTTTACGGCTGGCTCGCGTTAGTCGGAAGCAGCCACTGTGAAACTCTGTGGCGGTTTCTTCTCTGGGGCTGCTTCTTCTGTCGGAGTTGGTGGATGTGCGGACTGGCGCTGTGGCAGCTCGATGCGAAACGTCGTTCCCCGCCCCTCGTCGCTTGAAACGGAAATGGTTCCGTGATGATCGCTGATCACTGACTGAATAATCGCGAGGCCCAGGCCCGTGCCCAAAACTTTCGTCGTGTAGTACGGCGTGAACAGCCGCGAGCACTCTTCTGGTGTGAGGCCTTTTCCGGTATCCGCCACTTCGATTCGGACGTTGCCTTCGTGCTCCGTGGTGCGCATGGTCAGCGTGCCTCCCGCGGGCATGGCGTCGAGAGCGTTCAGCACCAGGTTTTGAAACGCGCGGTGCAGCAAATCGGCGTCCGCGTCGATTTCCGGAAGCGGCTCGGTGAGAAAATATTCCGGTATGACCGGCGGCTTGCCGACGGCGTTGAATTGCGGTTCGAACAGGCGCACGGCATTGCGTAGCGCTTCATTCACATTGACGCGCGCAAAATGAGGCGCCGGCATTTTCGAAAAATCGCTGAAACGCCCGACAATTGTGTTGAGATTTGCGAGTTCCGCTCGCAATGTCGCGGTAGATTCGTTGAAAACTTCCAGGAATTGCTTCGCGTCCAACTGCCGCGCCTTCTGCAAATTCTCTACCGTGATTTGCAGCGGGAAGAGCGGGTTGCGTAGTTCATGGGCCAAACGCCGCGCCAGTTCCCGCCATGCCGCCACTCGCTCGGTCTGAACAAGCTGATCCCGTTGTGCCGCAAGCGTCTGCGTCATTTCATTGAAGGCTGAAGCAAGCTGTCCAATCTCATCTCGCCCGCGCAGGTCAATGACGGTATCCCATCGGCCGGAGGCAACTTCCCTTGCGCCCTCAGCCAGCTCCTCGAGCGGCCGCGTGATTCTGGCCGAGACCCACAAACTGACGAGCAAGCCGATCAGAATTGCCACTCCGGCGACAGCCGCAGCGATCTGCAAGATGTGGCGTGTCAGCAGCACAAGCTCGTTGCGCGAACTCCCCAGCAGCAGCACGGCAAGAAGTTCGTTGTTGCGGCCCGTCAGCGGAATCGCATGAAAGGATTCGGCGTCCGCGGCGTTCGATGTCCAATCGATCGTTCGCACGAGCGGTTTCGGCTGCTTCTGAATCTCTTCGATCAGCGGCCGCAACCGTTCCGTTTGTTCGAACGGCCCGTTTACGTCCGTAAGTCCCGAGGCTACGAAACCCTGTTCCAGATTCCGATAGAGGAGCGCACGAGTCCCTGCCGGAGGAACCAGGGAGGCAAGAAAATTCTGGTCGAGCCGCCGTCCACCGATGATGTACATGTCTTTATCGTTTCCACCGGCGAGCGTGCGGACTACAGTCAGCGAAAGCGCCACTCCGTCAGGCAACTCTTCCTTCCTCAAGAAATACCCCGAGTCGCTCCAATTCTTGTTCGACGTGACCCAATCGTTCTTGTAGCCGACGCGCGCCGGGTATTGCGCGGAAGATATAAGTGTGCCGTCCCAACTCACGAACTCCACAAAATCCAGCCCGTGGTCCTGCGCCGCCCCGGCCGCGTCGTGAACGTACAAGGAGAAGTCCGGTCTGGGCCTCGCCAGATCAATAGCGACATTTAGCGTGATTTGGGCGTCCGTGATGTCCTTCACTTGTCGGACAATTTCGTCGCCTCGCTGCGCGTATTCTTTGTTGAATTGCGAGACGAGCGCTTCGCTGCGTTGCGCGTCCGATTCTTCGAACGCGGCCTGCGTATAGTGCGTTACGCCATAGGCCACCAGCGAAACCGAAGCAAGCACGGTAATCGAGAAAATCAGAAATAATTTTGTGCGAAAGCTCATGGCTTTGCTCCGGGGGCAGTCGCCTGCGGTTGCGGGGAAGGTGGCGCCGCAGTATTTCCAGTATTCAAGGAGTCCGCCGCAGCAGGCTCAGTAAGCTCCAACCAAACGTCCGCGAGATGCCATTCGCCCCAGCGCGCAGGCATCCAATCGCGCACGGTGGAACCAAGCCCCACGGATTCCGCTTGCACGACGAGCGGCAGCACCCGCCGGTCTTCCAGAACTCTGCGCTCGCGCGCGTAGAGTTGCTCGTGATCCGTGCTCGTGGCATTCACCTCCGAAGGCTCGTTCAGATTATATGCCGCAAACAGGGCTTCGAGCTCGGCACGCGGAGAAAGTGACGAATAGTGCCATGCAAAGAGGTGGACTCCCGAGGGCGGGTCAGACGTGGCTGGCGATGTAGCACTAGCCCGTGCGGCTGGCCTGGCAGTGACTTGCACGAGAATCGCAGCTTGTCGCGCGTTCACGGCCACGCGCTCTCCCAGAAGTTTGGGAAGGTCGCCCGCCGGATCAATGCGCAGGCGCAGCGGCTCCGCGCTGGCAGCTTCATTCGCGGGAAGCCCGCGACGCAATTCTTTCGCACGTTCAAGATTAGTATCCACGTTGAAGAGAAAAGCATATCCCGAGAGCCATTGCGGCAAAAGGGCTGCTGCAGGTTCGGCTTGCTTCTGTAGCAACACGTTGGCCATGGTGCCTCGGTCGAGCGAAAGCGAAAGTGCTTCGCGCAGGCGAACGTCCGATGCGGCGCCTTGCGCATCGTCAAATCGCAAACCGTAAAGCGTGACGGGCTCCGACGTCCAAACGCGCAGATTGGCTTGCTTTGCGCGGGGCACAAGATCGGGGGCAAGTTCGATCAAGTCGGCCTTCCCTAGCTGCAAATCAAACCTAGCTCGCAACGGCGCTACGCCTAGCGTGACATCGATGCCGTCGACAAACGGCCGGCCGGACCAAGCTTCCTCATTTGCGCGGAAATAGAGATGCGAGCTCGCGGCCCGCGAAGGGGTGCCACCTGCTGGCGATTCTCTTAAAACAAAGGGTCCAGTCCCTGCGAGGCCGCCGTTCGCCTGCACCCGATAAATAAAGTAACGGCCGGAAGCGAGCTGCTCCAGCAGGTCAGGCACTGCCGCTGTCGACTGAATCACAACAGTATTGCCAGACCCGGAAACTTGCTCTGTCCCCGGAAGCAGCGGTTGGAGCGCTGCCGCGATATCCGTGGCAGTTAGCGGTGTCCCGTCGGAAAACTTAATCCCTGGCCGAATCGTAAACTGCCAGCGTTTGCTGGAAACATCGTGCGACCACTCCACCGCGAGCACAGGTTGAAACCGCCCGTAGTTATCGAGCGCCACAAGCCGTTCGAACACCAAGGCCGCCAGTTTTTCGTTCGTGGCCGACTCTAGCGATCCTACTCGCCATTCCCGTGGATCTAGCGACACCGTGGCAGGAAGTAGTTCGACGCGGAGCGTCCCGCCATAGCGCGGGTTCTCCGCCGCACCGGCAGTCGCGGCACTCACCAGTAAAACGCTACCTAGAACAAGTAATCGAAAGTTGATAGGCCTCATACCGACCTGTCTGAAGATTCCGGGCGACGGCGACCGCTCTCGCGTTCGCTGCCGCATTATCGGCGGTTCTCGTCGCTGGAGTGTGCAAGGCAACGACCGGTCCAGGAAATTCCATGGCAGCAGAAACGGATCGTGCGCGGCGGTCCTTGAGATCAATGGCCTGAATCGCATCTGATGTGGTCCAGTCTCCCTTGCCCGTCACCAGCACCTGCCAACCGCTTCCGCACCCGCTATATACGCTAGCAATCTCACTGCCCCAATTCGAGAACACGGCGACGGGCTCGGCACCGTCCTCATACAAACGCGCTGAACCATCCTGCCCCGTTACGACAATCTTTGTTTTTCCCTCAGTCTCAAATTGTGCTCCGGAAATCCACGCTCCCAGCTTCTTTCCGGCAACTGCTTCGGAAGGGACCGTAGGCACAGGCATCAGGTCGGCATATTTTTCGCAGCTCCATCCTTCTCCGCTCACTGTGGAAACGTGGCAAAACTCGCCCGGAAAATACACCCTCTGCGAATCGACGCCCTGAAGGATAAACCCTCGCCCACCGCGCTCCGGCGATCGATGAATGGGCAGATGCTCGACTCCCGTCGGCACCCACTGGCCGCCCTGCCATTCGTAGGAACTGATCTCTTGGACCCCGAGGGCGTAGGCATGCTTTGCGTCGATGGCCAACACCACGTCGAGAATCGGGCTGTCCGACGAAAAGAGAAGTTCTTTATGCAGCACGAGGCTAAACTGCGGTTCAGGCACGCCAGGGCCTTTCACTAGCCCAATTGTGTCCATGACGGTCTCTATAATTTCTTTGCGCTGAATTTGAACAACGCCAATATATTCCGTGGGATTCTGCGTAATGCTCACCACTAGACTGGCTGCCGCGTCCGCTGCCAAAATCTTCACCCCTCGCCTCTGCAACTCTTCCTGGAACGCCGCCGATACACTTGCAAACTCCGCACTTCGGAGCGACGAGAGGTTCCGAAATTCCAACTTTACCGAAGATCCGTGGATGGAGGCCCAAACCTTTCTAGCTAGCAGGCGAGTAGATTCCTCCAAATTGTCACCTTGGGCAGATCGCGGAAGAAAAACTAAAACAAAGAAAAGAACAAATGGGAGCAGCTGACAGAGAATCGCGCGGCCCCGCGGGCGCAGTGGAGAGAAATTTTGCTTGGCGGACACTGGCTTGCCGGATGATGATATCACGGCTGCAAACCGGCGCTCGGAGTGCCGCAGATCTGGTGTGCTGTATCCATTTGAAAATGTGTTGCCGGATCCGGCCTAAATTTGCGGAAAATACTCGCAGCCCCGCGAAACAATTTACGGCCGCGCGCGTCCATCTAAGAAGTCGGATACACTGGGAAATCTCTGTCCTCAAGGATGACAATAATGAATCGGATCGCTCCTCGTCTTAACGTATTTCTGCGGCTGGCTGTCGCCGCGATGGCCTGCCTGACTGCCGTGTCAACGCCGTCCGCGCATGCGCAGTCTTCCGTCACGGCGGATCAAGCGCCTTCGGGCCCGACCCGTCTTCTCCGATTCGCGGACATCTCCAAGGACCGTGTGGTCTTTGCCTACGCCGGCGACCTATGGATCGCCGCTCGCGAAGGAGGCGCTGCCCGGCGGCTGACGTCCCATGTCGGAGACGAGCTCTACCCAAAATTTTCGCCTGATGGTAAGTGGATCGCCTTCACCGGCGAGTACGACGGCAACCCGGATGTCTACGTCATTTCCGCCGAGGGCGGCGAGCCCAAGCGGCTCACTTTTCACCCTTCGAACGACATCGTTCTCGGCTGGACGCCTGACGGCAAAAGTATTCTTTTCCGCTCCGACCGCCTTAGCACATCGTTAGGCCGCGCCACGCGCCTCTACCTTGTTTCTCCACAAGGAGGCACCGCTCGTCCGCTGCCCGTCCCCCGAGGCGACCTCACTTCCTTCTCTCCGGACGGCACAAAAATCGCCTACCTCGAAACTTCGCAGGAGTTCCGCACCTGGAAACGCTATCGCGGCGGCTGGAGTCTCCCGATCGCCATCTACGACCTGAAAAAGAACACGTATGAAGAGCTGCCGAAAACTCCCGGTATGGACATGTTTCCCATGTGGCACGGCAACTCTATCTATTTCATCAGCGACCGCGACGGCGTCATGAATCTCTACAGCTACGACCTCACTTCCAAGCAAACCAAAAAGCTCACTGACTATCAGGAGTTCGACATCAAGTGGCCCAGCCTCGGTCCCGACGCGATCGTTTATGAAAACGGCGGCCTGCTCTACGAATACAGTCTCGATAGTGGCAAGACGCGCAGTCTTCCTATCGTGGTTCGCGCAGAGGACATCGAAGCTCGACCGGAGTTTAAAAGTGTCGGCCAGACCATCGGTAGCGCGGCGATCTCTCCTTCTGGCGCACGCGCTGTAGTCGAAGCCCGCGGCAATGTCTTCACCGTCCCCGCCGAGCACGGCAGTGTCCGCACGCTGACGACAGAACACTCAAGTATTCACGAGCTGAATCCCGCATGGTCGCCCGACGGCAAGTGGATCGCGTATCTCTCCGACAAAACCGGTGAATACGAGGTCTACACGCGCCCCCAAATGGGCGGCGAGGAAACGCGCATCACCACGGACGGCAAAATCTATCGCTTCGGCCCAACGTGGTCCCCGGACAGCAAAAAACTCGCCTACTGGGACAAGTCCAATCAGCTTTGGTATGTGAATCTCGACGACAAGAAACCCATTCTCGTTGACACCTCTGAATACGGACTGATCGCAGACGCCGCGTGGTCTCCTGACAGCCTCTGGCTAACTTATTCGAAGCCCCATCGGCGCGGCGCTAGCGATGTTTTCCTATATTCCCTCACGTCTAAGAAAATCGCCGAAGTCTCCACGGGCTTCTACAACGACAACAATCCCGTTTTCGACGACAACGGCAAATACCTCTATTTCATCTCTACGCGCTATTTCTACCCCAGCATCGGCCAGCTCGACCAACGCTTCAACTATTACTCGACCGACGGCGTCTTCGCCGTCACGCTCAAGGCCGACGAACCTTCCCCATTCAAGCCCGAAAGCGACGAAGAAAAACCTGCCGACGAAAGCAAAGACAAAAAGAATGACGCAAAGAAAGCTGACGCCGCTAAATCAAGCGATCAAAAACCCGACGAACAAAAACCTGGCGAGCAAAAAGAAGAGAAAAAAGCCGAAGCCGTAAAGCCCATCCACATCGATCTCGATGGCATCGGCAAACGCGTCGCCCCCGTCCCTATCGGCGCGGGCATTTTGAGCAGCCTTTCGGCCCGCAAAGACAAGTTCTTCTACGTCACCACTCCGCAGGAAGCCCGCCAATTCGGGACGCCGGATCAAGGTCCAAAAAATGTCCTTCACATCTACGACATGACCAAGCGCGAAGACAAAGTCTTGCTTGAGGGGATCGAAGGCTACGACATCAATAAAGACGGCACAAAGGTTCTTTACAAGGCTGGCCCCGTCCTCGGCATCACCGATGCCGTTCCCGGCAAAGCCAAAGTCGGCGCCGGCAAACTCGATCTAAGCGGACTGCAAGTGAAGATCGATCCCCGCGAAGAATGGCGCCAGATTTACCACGAAGCCTGGCGCCTCGAGCGCGATTTCTACTGGGACCCCAACATGACCGGCCACGACTGGAACAAAATCGGCGCGCGCTACGAAGCGCTGCTCCCCTGGGTGGCTCATCGCAGCGATCTGAATTACCTGATCGGCGAACTTATCGCCGAACTCAGCACTTCGCACACGTATGTCGGCGGCGGCGATCAGCCGAAGAAACCCCGCGTCAGCGTTGGCATGCTCGGCGCCGACTACGAGCCGGACGGCGGCTTCTACCGCATCGCGAAAATCTACCCCGGCGAAAACTGGAACGACGACACGCGCTCCCCATTAACCGAGCCCGGCCTCAAGGTTAAAGCTGGCGACTATTTGATCTCCGTAAACGGCCAGGAAGCTCGCGCAACCCAGGACGTTTATTCTTACTTCCAGGACCTCGCTGGAAAGCTTGTCACCCTGAAAATCAACAGCAAGCCAAGCGCTGATGGCGCGTGGGACATCACCGTAAAACCCATCGCCAACGAAAACGACCTCCGCTATCTCGATTGGGTCGAGGCCAATCGCCGCAAAGTCGCTGAAGCCACCGGCGGCCGCATCGGCTACATGCACGTCCCTGACACCACCATTCCCGGAATCATTGCCTTCGACAAAGAGCTCACCGGACAGCTCGACAAAGACGGCATGATCGTCGACGAACGCTTCAACGCCGGCGGCCAGATTCCCGATTTCTACACCGAGAAACTCAAGCGGTCTCTCCTCGCCGTCATCTCAAACCGCGATGGCAAAGACTTTCCGTATCCGCCAGTCGCTATCTACGGACCAAAGGTCATGCTTGTCAACGAACTCTCCGGCTCCGGCGGCGATTTGTTCCCCTGGCTCTTCCGTTTCGAGAAAATTGGCCCCATCGTCGGCACGCGAACCTGGGGCGGTCTTGTAGGCATCAATCGCGGCGCGCCGATGCGTGACGGGGGATTCGTCACCGCTCCAAGCGCCGGTTTTTATTCCTGGGCAAACGGCGGATCTTGGGCGGTCGAGAATCACGGCGTCGATCCGGACTTTGTCGTTCCCCAGCGACCCGATTTGGTGGTGGAAGGACATGACCCGCAACTCGAGAAAGCCATCGAATTGGCGAACGAAGCCCTGAAAGATTACAAGGGCCTTCCTCCCCGGCCGAAATTCCCGGGCTCGAACTAACGGCACCGTCTCATTCTAAATTGCCGCGTCCACGCGCGGATGCAAACGAGAACGGCCGGCGAAAAGCCGGCCGTTCTCGTCTTCGAGCGAAAAAAATCAACCGCTAGCCGAGTGGCGCGGTCCACGCTGCTGGCGTAGGAATAACCTCTGGCAAATTCGGCGAAGCGCGGCGGTGCTTGCCTGCATGCTCATGATCTTTCCTCCTTTCCAGCAACGCGTCCCGAGCCACCCGCAGGGGTATCGGCTAGCGGAACCAGTAGCACAGACTTCAGTCTGTGCAATCTTCAAATAATCGCTTACGGCTTTTTAGGCGAACGCTTTTGCGCACTAACCGTCGGAGCCGGCGCCGCACCATCCGAATCCGCCGAATCATCCGACGCCGCATTGTTATTCCCATTCGTCACGCCCGAAAACGCCGAGTGCATCACGTCATTCGCAAAAAAATTCTTCCCGTCCATCGGCACCATCATGATTTGCAGCTTGTCCGAGAGCCGCTCTGCAATAATCTTCTGAATCAGCATCGGATTCTGCTTCAACACGCTCGCCTCGAATTTCATACGCTCAGCATCAGCCGCCGCCGTCACGCGGATTCGGTTGGCTTCCGCCTCCGATAAATTCCTCTGCCGCTCGACTTCCGCTTTACTGTCGATGATCTTCGCCTGGGCCGCAGCCTCCGCATTTTGCAAAGTTGATTCTTTGCGGGCCTCGGCCTCCAGCTTGGTCTGCTCAATCTGCTTCTGCTTGAGCGGAAGCGTGTATTGCATTGCGTCGGCTTCCGCCTTGGCTTGCAGCACGCGCACCGCCGCTTGCCCTTCGGCTTGTTTCACGTCACGCGCCTTCTGCGCTTCCGCCTCCAGCTCCGCGATCCGCACTTCTTTCAACTTAATGTCTTGCTCGGTTCCCAGCCGCTCATTCTCTTGTTCTTTCAGCAGCAGGCCTTCAAGCCCCTTGGCGTACTCCGCCGGAAGCTGTAAATCGCGCAGCAGCACTTCGCGCACGAGGATTCCGTCACTCTCGAGCCGAGTGGTGATCGCCGCCGCAGCCTTCGAACGCAACTCCTCGCGCTTGGTCGCGAAGATTTCCTGCGTGATGTAGTTCGGCGCAAGCTGCCTGTAAATCGTCGACACCACCGGCGCGACTACCTGTTCACCGACCGGCTGTGGCAAATTCGCGTGAATCGTATCCAAGCGCCGCGGGTCCAACCGGTACCTCACCGAAACCGCCAAGCCAATGTTCAATCCCTCGCGCGCTTGAACGACCAACACTTCGTTTTCCGACTTTGCCGAAGCGCTCGCCAGTGTCGAATACACCTGCTCGCGCGTGTCATACAACGCCACGCTATCGACGAGCGGCGTGACGAAATGCATTCCCGGATACAGCGTGCCGCGCCGCGCGCCCCAAATCTGGCTGACACGTACGCCGGCGGACCCGTCCGGAATCACCACGATGCTCAGCGCCAGCAAGATGGGCAGCACGCCCGAAATCGCCAGCCGCTGCGCCAGCCTCCAGCGGACCGGTCCGAAAGGGCGGCGTGCTGTTATCCCCGTCTCTGCCCCCGTTCCTGCTTCACTCGTCTTATTGCGCGCCAACAGTCGCCGAAGTTGCTCCGAGATAAATATGTCGTAGACCACCAAAGCCCCGGCGCTACCGAACAGCCCAACGCCGAGAATCATCAGCAAATACTTCAATGCCAGCATGGTGTTGCTCCTTCCCTCTCACTCCCGGGGCGCTGCGGCGGAGCGGTGACCGCCAACTCCGCCGCTCACGCTGGGCCGGGAATCCTGCCCGCTGAATCTCGGGCCGTGCCCCCGCTCCTAGTTCCGCTTAGCGATACGACGCGTACGCCCGCGCCAGCTGCGTCGTCCCGCGCACCAGCTGCGTCTGTGCATTCAAACGCCGGGCCGTCGCAGGCCGCATCAAGACAAACATCGCCCGCAAGAGCAAAGCGTTAAACGCCACGGCAGCCGCCGCGGCGAAAAGGGTTGTAACAACGAGTGTTGCGAAGTGCAGCATGGCGATCATGGTGTCCCTCCAGGTCCTACAATGTCCTGCGACAATGGGAATGGCACGTTGAGCGCCACGCTGAATGCATTGAAAATAAACGACTTATCTCTTTGACAGTAGGTGGCCTTTGTGTGGCGGGAAACACGCCCGTGGCCGGCAAGACGCGAAACCCCCGGTCCCGTTTGGCCGCACAAGCAATCAGAGCTATTGTAGTAGTGTCAGAAAAACGACCCGGCAGCATGCACGCCGGGTTAAGTCCCGAAAGGAAGAAGGACGCGAATCTGCCTAGCCTGATCTTTAGCAGCTAAGCAATCTGCTTCCAGAGTCACTCGAATGGCGACACGCCCAGGAATGCGCATTGGCAAAATCCTCGGGATACCCATCTTTCTCCATTCGACTTGGGTCATTATTTTTGCCGCCATCACCTATTCGCTCTCCATACAGTTCGAACAGCAGAATCCCAGCTGGCCCCCCGCTCAGCAATGGAGCGTCGGCGTTTTCACCAGCGTTCTTTTTTTCGCTTCCCTTCTCTTCCACGAACTGGCCCACAGCGTCGTCGCCCAGCACTACAAAATCCGCGTTCTCTCCATCACTCTTTTCATTTTCGGCGGAGTCGCCAGCATCGAACGCGACCCTACCAAAGCCATTCAAGAATTCAACATCGCTATCGCCGGACCAGTGGCCAGCGGTGTCCTCGCTTTGTTCTTCTTAGGATTGACAAAAGTCTTTCCAACTAACGCCGTCGTTTACTCATCGGCTCTTTGGCTCGGGAGCATGAACGGGCTGCTCGCCGTTTTCAACCTCCTGCCAGGTTTTCCCCTCGATGGCGGCAGAATCTTCCGCGCCATCGTCTGGGGTGCGACGAAGAACTTCTCTCGCGCGACGCGCATTGCCGGTACGACGGGTCGCCTGATCGCCTATGCGATGATTCTTTTGGGCGGGTTTGCGGTCTTCAAAGGCATCGTCATCTACGGTTTATGGACCGTGTTCGTCGGTTTCTTCCTTTTGAACGCGGCTCAGGAAAGCGTCGCCCAACTCGCCATTCGCGAAACTCTTTCCGGCCTCCGCGCCGCCGATGTAATGAGCAACGAAGTTCCTACCGTTGGCCGCGCCATCTCCCTCGAAGACTATGGGGCCGAGGTCCTGCGCACCGGCCGCCGCTGCCACCTCGTCATCACCGACGACCGCCTCGTCGGCATGATGAACGTCCACACGCTCAATTCCGTGCCGCGCGACGAATGGGCTCACAATTCGGTGCAAGCCGTCATGATTCCCCGCGAGCGCATCCTCTGGGCCACTCCCGACGAGCCGCTCCTCGGCCTTCTCGAACGCCTGCTCTCCGCCGATATCAATCAAATGCCTATCGTCTCCGGCTCCGATGATGGTGCCGCCCAAATCATCGGCATGGTCTCGCGTGATTCCATCCTCCGCGTCATGCAAACCCGCACCGAACTCGGCCCGCTCTCTTTCGGCGCCGCAAGCAAATAGACCGTCTCGTTCCACGACGTGTGACGGGAGCGGCCCGGCTATTCTCGCGCGTTGATTCTCCTCCGTATCTTCCTACCTCCAAAATTCATCTTAGGTATACGATGGTTGTGGACCCAAGTTCTTACTTATTTAAGGAGTCGCGAATGGCTAAGAAGAGCAAGTTCAATCAAGTCGCAGCGAAAATCGGGGGCGCGTTGGGCAAAGCGGACCGCAAAGCTCATCAAGTCGTCCGGGCTGGAACGCTTGCCAAGAAAGAGCTTCAAGATATTACAAAGCAGGTCGACGCTCTCAAGCGCCAACTGGCAAAGACCAGCAAGCGTCTCAGACACGCCCTCAGCTAGATTCGACAGGCCCCAGCGCAATATCTAAACTCCCAAGAGTAGCCGCATTTTCTATGCGACGGTATTTGTCTGCCCGTGCCCCTCCTAATCCGCCGAAACGCTTCTTCCCTCGTTCACGTCCTTCGACTAGCCCGTATTTAGTCAGTATTAAGAATGTCTCCCGCATTTGGTTTATAATGCGCCGCCCGTGGGGTAGATAGTCTGAGCACGACTCAGCAAACAAAATGGAGGAAGCGCAGCCATGAAATCGGCGACTGCTAGGAAATCTCTGTCGTCAAGGTACCCGCGTTGGATGCGTTGGGGCAGACCGGCCCTGCTCATTTGTTCGGCGATCTTCGTGGTGAGCCTCTCCGCGCAAATGCCCGGCCGCTCGGAAAGCGCGTCCCCGGCTGCCACAGCTTCCTCCGATGCCGCAACGTCTGCATCCCCCGCCCCAATTACCACTCCGAACTACGCTCTTGAAGCCCGCTTCCTCCCAGCCAGCGTGAATCAACTCGTCTTCGACCTCTCCGTCACTCCCCACTGGTTCACACTCTCCGACAAATTCTGGTACAGCTACCGCACCACCGACGGCACGAAGTATTACATCGTCGACCCCCTCAAAAAATCCAAGTCCCTTCTCTGGGACAACGTCAAAATCGCCGCTACTCTTTCAACGCTCACGAATTTCCCTTACGACGCGCAACATCTCCCTATCAAACGCCTGCGGCTCGCCGACAAAGACACACGCATGCGTTTCGAAGTGGAAATCCGCAAAGACGGCGTCGTTCCCAATGAGCCCACGAAAAAATCCCAGGACGACGGCAGCCAGCAGGGCAACGAAAGTGAAATCAAGCATAACGAAGACAAGCAGAAAGAAGATAAGCAAACCGAGCAGCAGGGCCAGCGCGGCGCGCGTCCAGGCCAATCTCCGGAACCTCCCGAGGAGCCACGCATCCTATCGTTCGGATACGATCTCGCGACAGCCAAAATCACGCGTCTCGATAACGTCGAGCCCATGCGCAAGAAACCGCTATGGGCCGCCGTTTCCCCCGACGAAAAAATCGTTGTCTTTGCCCGCGGCCAAAATCTTTACATGATGGACGCCGACAATTACGCCAAGGCTCTGAAAAAAGCCGGCGAGACCACCATCGTCGAGACCCAAGTTACCACCGACGGCATCGAAAGATTCGGCTACGCTCGCCGCATTCTTCCTGAGCAAGAAGAGGAGTTAAAAAAAGAAGACAAGGGTGACACAAACAAAGCCGGTATCCGCGCTCCTGCCATCACCATCCACTGGTCCAAAGACTCAAAAAAGTTCGCGGTGACGCGCGACGACTTTCGCAAAGTCCCCGATTTCTGGGTCATTCATTCGCTTGCGAGTCCCCGCCCCACGCTCGAAGCCTATCCCTACCCGCTCCCCGGCGAAGACATCATGCCCGGTTCGCAACTCGAAATTCTCGACGTTGCCTCCAAACAACGCGTCGTCGTGCAAGCCAAAAATTTTCCTGAACAGCAGCTCCGTATCTCCGACGCCCCGGTCACCGAGCGCGATCGCGAAGAACTCCACCAGGAGCAGGAAGGCACGCAGGAGGGGGGCCAAATGCCGCTCACGCGCGTCAGCCCGCGCTGGCTTTCGGACACCTCTGACAAACTCTACTTCACCAGCACCAATCGCGATTTTCGCAAGGTTGACGTCTGCGTCGCCGACACAGCAGCCGGCGCTTCAAAAACACTCATCGAAGAACGCTCCAACGTCTGGCTCAGCATCAAGCCGCTCCGCCTCACCGGCAACGGCCAAGAACTGATCTGGTGGTCCGAACGCGACGGCTGGGCTCATTACTACCTCTTCGACGCCGCGGGAAAACTGAAAAATCAAATCACCTCCGGCGAGTACGTCACCGATCAAATCATTTCTCTCGATGAAAAATCGCGCACTCTCTACTTCACCGCCAACGGCCGCGAGCACGGCGAAGATCCCTACTACACGCATCTCTATCGCATCGGCCTCGACGGCGCTGGCCTGCAACCCCTAACTCCCGGCAATTTTTCTCACGCCGTCAGCGCTCCCGACGACGGCAAATATTTTGCAGACACCTATTCCCGCGTCGACACCGCTCCAAAGTCCACGCTCGTCGACGCACAGGGAGCCCAGCTCGTCGATCTCGAAACCACCGACGTCTCTCAACTCCTCGACGCCGGTTTCAAATTTCCTGAAGTCTTCAAAGTCAAAGCCGAAGACGGCATCACCGATCTCTACGGCGTCATGTACAAGCCCTTCGACTTCGATCCCGTTCGCAAATATCCGCTAATCGAGTTCGTCTACCCCGGCCCGCAAACCGAAAGCGTGAACAAGACCTTCTCACCCAAGGGTCCCAACGTCCCGCTCGCTCAGCTCGGTTTCATCGTCATCGAAGTTGGCGCGCGCGGCGGAAGTCCTCAGCGCGACAAATGGTATGACGCCTACGGCTACGGCAATCTCCGCGACTACGGTCTCGCCGACAAAAAAGTTGCCGCCGAGCGCCTAGCCGCAATCCATCCATACATTGATCTAAGCCGCGTAGGCATGTGGGGACACTCCGGCGGCGGATTCATGACCGCCGCAGCTCTTCTGCAATATCCCGATTTCTACAAAGCCGGCTGGTCCGAATCCGGCAATCACGACAACAACGTCTACAACCGCGACTGGAGCGAAAAATATCACGGCGTCCGCGAAGAAGCCCAAAAAGACGGCACCGAAAAATTCATCTACGAAATCGACAAAAATTCCGAACTTGCCAAAAATCTCAAAGGTCACCTCATGCTCACGACCGGCGACATGGACGAAAACGTGAGCATGGTCAACACCATGCGTGTCGCCAACGCCCTCATCCGCGCCGAAAAGCGCTTCGAAATCCAAATCTACCCGGGCATGCGCCATTCCTATATGCCCATCGTCAGCTACGTCGATATGGCTCGCGGCGATTTCTTCGCTCGCTGGCTCCTCGGCTCATCCGACACCCGTGCCGATATCCTCGAACTCCAAAACCAAAAACAAGCCACCCCCAGCAAGAAATTCAAGGAGTAGCTTTTATCTTTCTTTGAAGACGCTCTTGGCGTAAACTCCAGCCACTCTCCCGCTGGTGGTATCCTTTGTCTGCTTACCTGCCCAACTATCACTATTCCTATCTCGTCGGAGTGCTCATTTTCTGGGCAGCCTGGATCCTCTGCTCCATCTTCGGCAAGCAGTACCGATCCCAGATCCGCTGGGGCACTCTCATCGCCACGCCCATGGCCCTCACCAGCATTCTGTTTGTTCCCCAATATTGGACGCCCCCGTCGCTCTTCAACCTCGACCAAAAAATCCGCGTCGGCATCGAAGATTTTCTCTGGGCCGCGGCAGTAGGTGGCATCGCTTCGGTAGTTGGTGAACTCCTTCTCAAAGAAGGACTGGCAACGATGCGAAGCCAAGCGCGCAAACGGCACTACGCACCTTTCGTCGTGATCGCCGTGATTTTCATCGCGCTAGAGCTTTGGCATCCACACAAAACCATGTACAACACCATCATCGCCTTCGCCGCAGGCGCCCTGGTCATCGCTTTCCTCCGCAGTGACTTGGTCCCCCTCATGCTCATCAGCGCCCTAAGCTTCACCGCCTTATACTTTTTCCTGTTCCTCTGCCTTCTCTTCCTCTATCCCGATTTCGTTCATCGCTTCTACAACATCCCCAATCTCCTCGGCATCTACGTCCTCGGCGTCCCCATTGAAGAACTCCTCTTCGCCGCAACCGGAGGCGCCATCTGGAGCGTCGCCTACGAATACGTGCAAGGCTACCGCCTCTCCCCCGAGTCCCAACCCTGAGAGGTTTACGTCTTCTCGAAAAAAACAACCTCACTGCGCAACGGGCTTTTTCTTCCCATCTATTTCTGCTCCACCCGCCTGCCTCATCCCGCCAGACATCTCCACTAATTGTGCAAAAGTGAACAGCGCGTATCCTGGCGAGTCTTTAGGATTCGCCACTGGATGGTCATCCGGCGCCTAGTGGGATTTCTTCATCGGCGACACGCGATTGTGCAAGAGCCAGCCGTTGCGATCGGCCTGCACACGGGAATATAGCGGGTCATCGGCCACGTCCACGCCTTCGTCCTGAATTCGTTCAACGTCTGCGCGGCACGATGCGCGATTCGGCGCGAATGTTTTTGTCGCATCACAAAGTCGCCGGCTAAGGCCTATGACAAACGCAGTGCCCCCGCCCCACAGAACTGAAGGGTGGTGCTTGTCCGCATGAGAATCCTCTTCCCCGCATTATTTTGCTCCCTGCTGTGCACTGCGCCTGCTTCAGCGCAATCCTCAATCGCAGGCGGAAACAGCGAAACTCCCGCTCCCGCCGCAAGCGCCGAAGCTCCACTCGCCCCCATAAAGCCAGTAAAGCCCATAAGCAGCAAAGCTCCGATCGCCACGGCCAAGAGCAAGACGATAGAAATGGGGATTGGCTACTCCTACGTGAGTCAACCGGGGAACCAGTCCGATCGATTGGGCTTACAGGGCGCCGATGCCAGCTTCACGATCAATTTTTCTCGACTGGGCATAACGACTGATGTGGGTTATGCGCGAGCTTCCAACGTACTGGGTACGGGGCGGAGTAGTTCTGTCTTTACTTACCTTGCGGGTCCCGTTCTCCATCACACGGTGCACCGTAAGTTTGATATTTACGTTCATGCGCTCGTTGGGGGCGCCAAAGTGGGCGGTCCGATTCTTACCAATGACGGCACAATCCTGCTCGGGGGATGGACGACTGGCTATGCCTGGGCCGTTGGCGGCGGCGTTGAGTATTGGGCGACAGATTCCATGGCCATTCGCACGGGTGCGGACTATTTGAGAACTTCCTTCTACAATTCTTCGCTCGTGGTTCAGGGCCAGAACAATATCAGGACAACGGCCGCGGTCGTCTATTACATCGGAAAGCCGTCACGCAAACGTCGGCTGCTGGCAACGCGTTAACTCACTGGCCGGGCGGCGCTCGATAGCCTCTTCCTGCCGTCGCCTCTTCCGGGCGGCGCCACCTGAATTAGGCGGCCTTCTTCGCACTGTCCTTCAACAGCCTCAACCGCTCCAAGCTTTACGCGGTAGCCACAACGGCTTCCTCGTTCGAACGCGGCGCCCAACCCAACACGCGTTTAGCCTTTTCGTTAGTAGCGTTCTTGTGGAATTTTGTGGATCGGAGGCAGTAACTCCGGGGAGGGCCCGTTCCCGGACATGAGGGTCAAGTTTCCGCGTTAAACCGGACTTGAGACGGCCCGCTGGCCAGTAGGAATGTGACGAACGCTGGAGCAGTCACTGCGGTGGGAAATGAACAGTCAGGGTGGCGTTCACCGGCATCGGTTTTCCGTCGCAGGTAGGCGGCGAGTAAGTCCATCCCGACACAATCTCGATAGCCTGCTGTTCCAGATCGGCTCTCCCGGTGGGCAGAACGGACGCATTTCGAACGTGTCCATTTTCTCCGATCGTGACATGGACCTGCACGTCATACCACGGTCCAGCTCCTGCAGTGGGCGGCTGCGGCGTCGACTGTGCGATAGGGCGGCGATACTGCGTGCAAGCGAGGAGAGTCACGGCATTCGGCGGGGTCAGCGCCGCCCAGTCGACCGGGCCATCGATAACCGTGAACTTCTGCTCGATTTCCATGCGCAGCCTGCCGCTGATATAGTGACGCATGTGGGCCGGAAACAAGACGCCCTCAAACGAAAAATAGTCCGTGTACTCGACAATCTCGTCCCCGATGTGTCTGCTCATGATTGTGCCCAGCTCTTCATCCACACAGACTTCGTTGGACTGGTGCGATCGCCCTACAACGGTTTCAAATTGAATGCACTTGGCGTGGCGCCCAAACAGCGTGGCTGGCGTAATCGCGTTGATTACATCGGACTGGTCGAAATGGTTGACGTCGATCGGACTCAACGACTGCACTTCCAGGGCTTCCATCGGAGGAGGTGTGTAGCCGTTTTGCACAATTCTATCCGGAAGATGAATGCTGATCGCGCTGTATTCTCCAAACTGTGTCTCGTACCGCTCGCTGTCGACCGTATAAATGACGCTGTACGTGCCTTCCTTGGTTGTTCCGTCTAGGCCGAAGGCCCGAAACGTTACTTCGAGCTTGCGGTTAGGCAAGATACGGGTCGAGCGGCTGACGGCGTTCGCGTGATTCAGAAGTCTCAGGGCTTCCACGCGGAGGGGCATGTCCTGGGGGCGCAGAGGAATGGTAGTAGCGAATAGAAAAGCGGAGAAAACGCAAAGGGCACGGAAGAAAGGTTCCATGGTCCCTACCAGAGCGGAAAAAGGGAGTGTACGATAAAACGACGTAACCGAAAATGAGTTTCTTTATGGGCGGCTAACGTTGTGTGAGATTACTGGCTGGCTAATCCCTTGTTTTGCCGCCGGATGCCGCACCCTTCACCCTTCTTGTGAAGGTGCGGATTTTTTGTGTCTCTTCGCTCACGCATCCTCTCGTCTTCACGGAGCGCTGGGCTCAACGCTGACATTTAAAAACCCGCACCACTTTGGTGCATAATGGTGTCATGAGCTCTGCAAACAAGACCGTGCGCCAAAGCGTCAGCCTCCCGGCAGCCAAGGTCCGCAGCCTGGCAAAGACTCGCAGGCTCAGCTCCGCTAACTCCCATCGAATCAAATCTTTGCAAAAAACATAGGGGGGGGGGGGGGGGCATAAGCGCTAAGATAAGAAATCAATTTGTGGTTTTCGTTTCCGATGGGGTTCGCTCAGGGCTGCGGCGATTTGGTTCCAACTCTGCAACACCGCTTGCAGCGGCACCTCTGGGAGCAGCGCTGCGATTACCTGGTGGAATGCAAACTGAAACTCACGCCACCGGCTGCGGGTTCTCGGTTTCGGGTAAGGAGTAGCCCCAGGGGGAAATCGTTCTTCCTACTCGTGCCAACTTTTGGCTCAGCAAGGCCACGAACAGTTTGCCGTACAACCAAGCACGGGTGCTTTGGTCATCATGTTTGGGGACATGTCCTAACTGGGCGATCGACTTCAAGCGTTTGAAGGTCAACTCGACTTGCCATCGCAGACGATAACATTCCAGAACTTGTCGCGCGGTTGCGCTAGCCGAGGAAAGCGTCGTGAACACCAGCACATACTGGGCGTATTGCCACGTTTCAGGGCTGACCACCTTTCCCCGTTTCTCCGCCAGCCTCTTTTGCGTCCGTGCCATCGCTTCGCGACTCTTGCGAATGGCGCAGAGCCGCCCCGCAATCCGGTGTTGGCCGGAATGCACCCATACCGGCCACGCGTTCACGTCCCCCGCCTCTTGCAACCCGGCCAAGGATTCCAGCAACGGAAATGACTTGCTCCGCTTATCCCACAAAGGCAGGGCGTGAGGATTCAGGCGCACACACACATCCGCCTGTTGCTCGACCACCGCCGCAATCCCGGCCGGATGGCAGTAGCCCGCATCGGCCAGAACCAGTTCGCCCGCACGGAAACGAAAACGTCCGAACTTCTCTCCGGCGCCTTCGCCTTCGGTGGCAGTGAGATCGAAATAATCGCACTCCAACGTGGGCAAGCGCAGGCTGTAGTGAATCCGCCACTGGCTGCCCGTCCTGCCTGGTTCGCGAACCACGGTGGCGTCCAGCAGACGCACGTTGCGGCCCTGTAGCCGCGGCTGCAAATCGACCCCGTTGTCCTTCCATAGCCGCTGACACAACTGCCGCAGCCAATCCTCAGCATCCCGTAAGCGATTCAACAGTGTGACATCCGAGACGTTGGCAATCCCTGCCAACTTTGCTTGCACCGCCGTCTTGCGCAGCGACCAACCACAGCCCACATGCAACAGCAGCGTGCGCAGCAACGCTTCCAACGACGGGAAGCCGCGCAACCGCCGCACCGCTCCGCTGCTCCTCCCCAACTGCCGCCACTCGGGGGGAAATAGCCCCAGCAGAATCTCCCAGTCTTCCAGTTCAGCCATGTGCGGAGGCTACATTTAACCCAGCAACCAGTCAACTGTTATCTTAGCGCTTATGGGGGGGGGGGTAGGGGTCTACTTCAGAAAATCAACTCTCATTTTCGCCAGTAGCG
Source organism: uncultured Acidobacteriota bacterium (assembly GCA_963833345.1). Taxonomy (GTDB): domain Bacteria; phylum Acidobacteriota; class Terriglobia; order Acidiferrales; family UBA7541; genus Acidiferrum. Next base: position 2,850,248 of record CAWHXI010000002.1, read on the forward strand.
ACACGGCTCTTGGCCGAACGCGATTCCATCACGACGCGTATGCCATACCTCGGCCGCAGCGTTATCGACGCCAGCGGCACGACCGGATGCCCGGCGACAAGCCGGAAGCGGTACTGCTGCGCGATCGTGGCAAGCGTCAGCGCCGTTTCCATCAGCGCGAAGGTGTTGCCGATGCACTGGCGCGGCCCGCCTCCAAATGGAAAGTATGCAAACCTTGGAATCCGTTTCAGCAGGTCGCCCTCCCACCGCTCGGGACGAAATTCTCCTGGCGCGTCATACCACCGCGCGTCGCGATGCACAGTCCATTGCGGAAAGGAGACGCCGGAGCCTTTGGGCACTGCGTAGCCCGCAATTTCGTAGTCCTCAATGGCTGTGCGCGCCGTTCCCCACGCGGGAGGATAAAGACGCATCGACTCAGTGATGATGTAATTCGTGTAAACGAGTTTCGGCAAATCGTCGAGCGAAGGCGCGCGCCCCGCAAGCACGGTTCTCAACTCGGCATGGAGCTTCGCTTCCACCGCGGGATTCTGTGCCAGCAACCACCAGGTCCAGGAAAGCGTGTTCGCGGTAGTCTCGTGGCCGGCCAGGAAAAGCGTGATGGCTTCGTCGCGAAGCTGTTGATCGGTCATCCGCGAACCATCTTCGTCCTGCGCGGCCAGCAGCATGGAGAGGAGGTCGCCCGAATCCCGGCCCGAGGCACGTTTCTCCGCGATAATTCTGTAGAGCACTCTTTCGATTTGCCGGATCGCACGTTCCAGCCGGAGATTCGTTGGCGTGGGCAGCCATTGTGGAATAAGAATAGTGCGCCGGAAATTCGCGCTAAGCTTGAGCAGGAGCTCCATCGATTTGCCGATGTCCTGCGCGTCTCGTTCGACATCGGCATCGAACAATGTTTTGCCGACGATTTGCAGCGTGAGCCGCATCATCTCTGCATGGATGTCGCGCTCTTCCCCGTCCTGCCACTCGTGCAGCAGCCGCTCGGTGTACTCCACCATCGTCGAAGCATAACCGGCGATGCGCGCGCGGTGAAACGCGGGCTGCGCCAGCCGCCTCTGCCGCAGCCAGAAATCTCCTTCGCTCGTCAGCAGGCCCCGTCCAAAAACGCGCTTGTTGGCTAGCAGCACGCGGCCTTTGATGAATTTTCGAGGGTGATTCACCAGCACATCTTCGATATGTTCGGGATGATTGAGCAAGAGGATGCGGAAATTCAGAACGCGAAGGCTGACCAGATCTCCGTACTCGCGCATGAGGCCCGTGAAATATTTCAGTGGATCGCCGCTGTTCAGAGGGCCCAGCGACCAGCGCTTGAGCCCGGTGGAAGGACCGGGAGGAAAGTTGAGCTTCGCCCGAGAGCTCATCATTTCATGCTAAGGGCAAGGTGCGCGCTCGTCAACGCATCTAGCGTCGGGGCATCTAGCGTGAGGAATTGTCGGAGGTCCGCGCACGCACTGCACGTATGCGATAAGCGCCGCGCAGAAAATCGATGGACACACTCGAGAACCCAACCGATGCAAGCCGTTCGGGCACGGATGACGGCATCACCGGCACAAACGTGCTTCGGATATGCCCGATGCGCTGCAGCCAACCATCTTGAATTTCAACCGCCAAAAACACGCCGCTGGGCCGCAACACGCGAAAGATTTCGGCGAAGGCGCGCTCTTGCAATTTTTGCGATTTCAAATGATGCAGAACCAATACCGCGATCGCCGCTGAAAATGTTTTTTCTGGAAAAGGCAACACGGAGGCATCGCCCTGCAACACCGCTCCGTTGTTGCTTGCGGTCCGCTGCGCAAGCCTCGCCGCAAAAGCGTGGCTGTACTCGATGCTCGTCACTCGCCCGGCTCGTTTTCGCAATTCCTCTGTCGCCGCGCCAGGCCCTGCGCCAATTTCAAGAACGTGCTCTCCCAATTCCGTGCCGGACAAAATCCAGGGAAGCACTCGCTTTCGCGTCAAGTTGCGCCAGTACGACGAAGCGCAAAACCAGTTCTCGAACCGATTCAAAGAAACACATCCAATCTGCCGCGCAAGAAAAAATGCTGCCGCACTCTTTTGAAGGAGGAGCTGGTTTTCAGGGTTTGATTATCGCAGGCCCGTGCAAACTTTAGCTATCGCAACTGCCTATCGCAGCATGGGGCGAATTCGCCGCAACGAAGCCGCAAATTGGTCGGCGTTGTACGCGGAAGGATTTTCAAGCTGGCGAAAGAGTTCGTTGATGGCGGCGCGAACTTCGTCCGCGTTGCTGGGCTTTGCGTCCTTGCTGTACGCGATGTACAGCGAGTCCATGGCCATCGTCGCTTGTTCAGCGGCGCGCTCGTCAGCGAGGGAAATAGTTTCTGCGTCGTCTGAAATTCGCTGCAGCATGCGTAGCACGAGTGCTTGATCGTATTGCATGGCCGCGAGCCGCTCCGCAAAACGCTGCGCAAGCGGCGCAGTCGCGGAAGCTGAAGTGGCAACCGCGTTGCGATCGGGATTCAGCTTGGACATTTCGTCCGAGACTTCGAGTATCCGGCGATCGAGTTCTTGCGCGCCCGCGGCATCAATTTGCGCCACCAACAAACGGAATACTACGTAGCGCGAACCGTTCCACGCGGGATCGCCAGGACGACGGCCAGCAAAACCATGCTCCTGCCGCCAGCTATCTTTTGGCGAGACGAGAGCGTGGTGGCACGCGAAGCAAGAAAGCTCGGAGTATTCGGGCCACACATCTTTTTTATCGAAGCGCTCACCCTTCGCTCTCCAAGAGAGGCGCTCCATTTCGGCGCGCAGCTGGACGGCTTGGCCGGCGCTCCAATCGCGCACGCCAGCCCACGCGGCATCTTCGACGGGTTTGCCAGGGGCAGATTCGCGCGGGGATTTCCAGTGGCGCGGCATCACCGCGGAAAACGAATCCAATTCGAAGAAGAGATCGGGGTGACCGGCGGCGATCATTTCGTGGTCGACAAATTTGTCTTTCGTGCCCAGGTGGCACTCGAGGCATTTTTCTGTGCGATGGATCACGTCGCGTGTATCGCGCATTCCTAGCGCGACGGATTTTTCGTGCGGCCAATCGCGCGTAGTGTGCGGACCGAGCCAGGCGGACGCAGGGCCGTGGCAATTTTCGCAGGAGACGCCTTCAGACAGTTCGAATGGACGGCCACGCTGCTCCGGAGTGGTGTACAGCGCATGACATGCGAGGCACTTCGGCGATTTTTCGGCTTTCGCATTGAGTCTTAGAATGCGGGTGATGCGTTCGCCGATGTCTCCGGTCAGCGCTTGATATGCACGACTGTGCTTGTCTTTTACGATCCAGGTCGAATACTCATTTTGGAGAATGCGGCTGCCAGCAACGGGTGTGACGCTGCCGTGGCAGCTTGTGGCAGCGCAGGAGCCGGGGCCGATATATTTCACTGGCTCGCCGTTCGAATCGGCAGGCTTGGCGGCAGGCGCTGCAGTCGTTTCGACGGGCCTAGAGGCTGCATCGGCGGAGGCGGAATTTGTTGGTTCGGCAGGGCCGTTTTTCGCTGCCGCCATTCGAACGGCAAAGGTCAGCGCAAGGAAGAGCGCAGCGCACAGCGTGGCGCGCAGCCAATTGGATTTGCGGACGATTTGCATTCGCAATGACGGACGATTCGTTCGCCCAATTATCGTTTGGAAGGTGCACCGGACGCGTTGTCTTTTTCGCGGCGTGGCGCGAAAAGGCAACGGGGCTTCTATTTACAGGGTGGGAGGGCGCCAGTAGTATGCAAGAGAATCCGTACTACACTCCACGCCGGGCGACACGACCTGACCGGCGCCTTTCGATGCGAGTTGCCGCGCCGTGATCTTCGACGACCTGCGAGCTATTCAGCTTCGCTACGGCTTCTTGCCCAAGGCGGAACTCGAAGCTTATTCCCAGCGCTCGCGCACTCCTCTTTATCAGATTCATAGCGTCGCCAGTTTCTATCCGCATTTTCAGCTTGTGCCGCCCCCTAAGGCGGACGTGCGTGTTTGCGCAGACATGAGCTGCCACTTGAATGGGGCCTGCGAATTGCGCGCGGAATTGCAGGAGCGCTTTGCCAAAAGCAGTCCTGGCGATGTTCTGATACGCGATGTGTCTTGCCTAGGGAGGTGCGATCAAGCGCCTGCAGTTTTCATCAACGATGAGATCTTTACGAGTGTTACGGCGGCGTCAGCGGAGGCGATTGCGAGGAGTGCGATTCTTGGCAAAGAGGTGTCCGAACCGCATCCGGAGAACGGGCGCGTGGAGTGCGCGTCCGACCCTTACGGCGATGGCGAGAAATACGGCGTTGTTCGGAAACTAGCCACTACAAGAGATTGGGACGGGGTGCTGGCGGAGCTGAAAGCGTCGGAACTGCGCGGGATGGGTGGAGCGGGATTCCCGACGAGTATGAAATGGGATTTGGTGCGCAAGGAGCCGGGGGCGGAGAAGTATGTCGTTTGCAATGCGGACGAGAGCGAGCCGGGGACTATCAAAGACCGGTTCATCATGACGCACCTGCCGTACCTGGTGATCGAGGGCATGATCGTGGCGGGGCTAGTTACCGGCGCAAAAAAAGGAATTCTTTACATTCGGCACGAATATCACCTGCAGGAAGAAATTCTTGGCGAGGAGTTGCGGCGTTGCTATCACGAAGGTTTGCTCGGAAAGAATATTTTGAAGAGCGGCCTTAGCTTTGATTTGGAGATTTTCGTCAGTCCCGGCGGCTACATTTGCGGCGAAGAGACCGCGTTGATTGAGGCTATCGAAGGCAAGCGGGCAGAGCCGCGGAACAAACCGCCGTTTCCCGTGCAGGCGGGGCTGTGGCAAAAGCCGACGGTGCTCAATAACGTGGAGACATTCGCGAATGTGCCGCAGATTTTGGCGCGCGGGGTGGAGTGGTACAAGGCGCAAGGAAAGGGTGGTTCGCGAGGGCTGAAGTTTGTTGGTGTCAGTGGCCATGCCGCGAAACCTGGAATTTTCGAAGTGCCGATGGGAATCTCGATGCGCCAGGTTTTGTTCGACTACGCAGGAGGGATTCGCGGCGGGCGGCAGTTGAAGGCGTTTGCCCCTTCGGGGCCGTCTTCGGGGTATCTGCCGGCGTCGATGGTGGATGTGCGATTGGATTTTAAGGCGCTGGCCGAGGTGGGTTCAATGCTTGGCTCGGGTGCGATTGTGGTTTGCGACGATACGACTTGCATGCTCGATATGGCTTTGAATGCGGTGCGTTTTTATCGGAATGAATCGTGCGGGAAGTGCGTGCCGTGCCGTGTGGGTTCGCAAAAGATGACGGATTTGCTGGTACGGTGGACGCAGAGCGGTCTGCCGGAAAAACAGTACCGGGCGGATCTGGCTTTGGTCGATGAGCTTTGCCAGGCCATGAGTCTGACTTCTATTTGTGGGCTTGGGCAGATTGTTCCGGCGCCGGTGTTGTCGGTGTTGAAATATTTTCGGGAGGAAGTGGAGGCGCATGTTTTGAAAGGCAAGTGCCCGAGCGGAATTTGTTTTACTGCTGCGGCGCGGGCGGGAGAAGCGCAGCGCGTGGGGATACGGCCGTGAGTCCAGAAAAGAGATTTTACACAGAGTTCACTGAGGACGCAGAGGGCACGGAGGAGAGACGAGCATTGTGAGTACGGCGACTACACCGGCGGGATTTGTGGAGATCACGATTGACGGGCGACCTGTGCAGGTGGCCACTGGGACGAGTGTGTTTGATGCGGCGCGGATGAATGGGACGCCAATTCCGACGCTTTGCCATTTGCAAAATGAAACGCCGGTGGGAGTGTGCCGACTTTGCGTGGTGGACACTGGGGCGCGGGTGCTTACGGCGTCGTGTGTGCGGCCAGTCGAGCCGGGCATGAAGGTGGTGACGAATTCCGAGAAAGTTTTGAACGCGCGGAAGACTTTGCTTGAGCTATTGATGGCGGACCATCCGTCGCCGTGTGCGCGGCAGGAAAAATCGGGAGATTGCGAACTGGAAACTTTGGCGAAGGGGGCGGGTATTACGGAGCCGCGATTCGCAAAACGCACTGTTTCACGAGGGATTGATGATTCTTCGCTGGCGATTGCTGTGGATCACGATGCCTGCATTTTGTGCGATCGATGCATTCGCGGCTGCGACGAAATTAGGAATAATTTTGTGCTCGGACGAATGGGGAAGGGTTATTCCGCCGGAATTGCGTTCGATTTGAACGCGCCGATGGGCGATTCGACGTGCATTTCTTGCGGAGAGTGCATGGTTTCGTGTCCGACGGGTGCTTTGACGAACAAGACCGTTGTGGGCACATCCATTGCTGCGGGGCCGGACGCGCAGGGATTCGAAGCGGAAGAGCTTTTGCAATTGCCGGTGTTCAAGGGAGTTTCGGGGACGTTCTTGGAGTTGAACCGCGGGGCGATCGTAAAACGGCGATTTCGTCCGGGGGAGATCATATGCCGCGAAGGCGAATTCGGGTCGACGGCCTTCTATATTCTAGAGGGCAAGGCGCGTGTTTCGCTTTCGTCGCCGATCGCGCACGTCAAAACGCAAGGCGGAGCGAAGGGACTATTTAAGAAACTTACCAGCACACTTGCGGCGCGGGATACGGACATCCGCGCCGAGGAAACTCGCGACAGAACGATTCCTATCGATGCGTCCGTGGACCTCGCGTACGGAAATCCGGTGGCCGAACTCGGGCCCGGCGATTTGTTTGGAGAGATGACGTGCATGAATTTTTATCCGCGGTCGGCGACGGTGATTGCGGAGACGGATGTTGTGGCGTTCGAAATGCTTCGGAACGTGCTCGACATCATGATGAAGAACAAAACGTTTCGGGCACAGATCGACCAGAATTATCGCAAGCGGGCGCTGGAAAACCATTTGCGCGGTGTGCCGATGTTCGCGGATCTTTCGACGGATTTTATCGAGCACTTGAAGGGGAGCGTGGAGCTGCAGCGGTTTGCGCCCGGGCAAATCATCGCGCAGCAGGGCGACGCGGCTGAGAGTTTTTATCTGGTGCGCATCGGGTTTGTGAAGATTTCGGAGACGTATCCCGGCGGAGAGCTCGTGTTGGCTTATCTTTCGCGCGGAGATTATTTCGGGGAGATTGGATTGCTCGGTGGAGGAGTGCGCACGGCGACTTGCACGGCGCTGGACCACGTGGAAGTGGTGCGTATCTCTGGCAACGATTTTCGGGACATGGTGGAACGCTTCCCGAGCGTGCGGCAGGGACTCGAGGCAGTGGCGGCGGAACGCGGCGCGCAGAATCAGCAACGGATGCAGACGGTGAAGAGCGTACCCATCGATCAGTTTCTTTCGCAGGGTTTGATGGAAGCGCAGAGTTTGCTGATTCTCGACCTGAACAATTGCACGCGCTGCGATGCTTGCGTGAACGCCTGCGCGGATGCGCATGACGGAGTCACGCGGCTGGTGCGGGAGGGTTTGCGGTTCGAACAGTATTTGGTGGCGACCTCTTGCCGGCAATGCCGCGACCCGCTGTGCATGGTGGGATGCCCGGTGGGAGCGATCCGGCGGCGAAATTCACTGGAAGTGATTATCGAGGATTGGTGCATCGGCTGCGGCTTGTGCGCACGGAATTGTCCGTACGGGAACATTAATTTACATCCGTTTGATGTGATGGTGGAAGACCTGGAGCGGCCGGGTAGGCAGAAAGCGGTGGTGAAACAGAAGGCTACTTCGTGCGATTTGTGCACGCATTTGAAGGAGCCGAGCTGCGTCTACGCTTGCCCGCACGATGCGGCGCACCGCGTGGACCCGAGGACATTTTTTTCGGAAATGCTGGGCGGGGGAGCGGCGAAGTGACGCGGCGAGGATTTTTGCTTGCGGATTGATAAGACACAACGCGGGTGGGCGGGTGCGTCGATTGTGATGCTCGCCCTTTCTACCTTGGCGTACACAACGTATGCCGTGGAAGCGCCGGAAGGACCGCGAGGCGGCAGCACGATGGGGCTGGTTTTTGGTGTCGTTGGATTCGGGTTCATGATTTTCGCGGCGCTGCTGGGAGCGCGAAAACGGGTACCGACCTGGCGGGTCGGCCGCGCGCAGGCTTGGATGCGCGGGCACTTGTGGCTGGGATTGCTGAGCTTGCCGATGATTTTGTTTCATGGCGGATTTCATTTTGGCGGGACGCTGACTAGCGTGCTGATGTGGCTGCTGATTATTACGGTGCTGAGCGGAGTGTTCGGGGCGGCGCTGCAACATTACGTGCCGCGCGTAATGACGGCGGACGTGAAGCTGGAAACGATTTACGACGAGATTGGAAATGTACGGAAGCTGCTGCGCGAGGAAGCGGACCGTGGCGTCGAGGCGCTTTGCGGGCCATTAGGAATCGACAAATCGGCGAGTGAAGAAGTTTTGCGCGGGGGTGGACTTAGCGCGGCGCGGGGCATGGCTACTACGAGCGGCGGAACAGCGGTGGCGGCTGCCACGGAGACGGTTGTGCTTAGCGAAGAGGAGCGCGCGCCCTTGCGAAAGTTTTATTTGAGCGAGATGCGGCCTTTTCTCGAGCAACCAAAGTTGCGCGGATCGCGGCTTTGCGATGCGGACACTGCGCATGTTGCGTTTTCTGGGTTGCGGACGTTAATGCCGCAGGCGGCGCAGGCGACGGTGCAGGATTTGGAAGAAATTTGCGATGAGTCGCGGCAGTTGGTGCGGCAGGAGCGGCTTCATCATTTGTTGCATGGGTGGTTGCTGGTGCACATACCGATTTCGCTGGCCTTGATTTTGCTGGGGGCGGTGCATGCGGTTATGGCGCTGCGCTTTTGAAGAAGTAACGGGGGGCGAGTGACCCTTCGGCTTCGTTCTGGGTAAACGAGTGGCTAGAACACGGACAACCAAGAAGCTGGCGCAGCGCATCGACCTGAATTATTTCAAGAGGCCGACCGCGCTGAAACGCGCGAAGTTTTGGCTGAGCGTGGGGCTGTCTGCGATCGCGCTGGTTTGGATTGGCTGGCACGGATTTTCGCGGGACTCCCGGGTGTATTCGAGCGGGAGAATGAGCGAGGCACACGCGGTGCTGGAGGCTGATTGTGCGGCGTGCCACGTGCAGACGGCGGGCATGTTTTCGGCGAAGGCCAGCGATGCGGCTTGTTTGTCGTGCCACGATGGACCAATACACCACGCTGCGCAGACGAAATCGGTTGGTTGTGCGACGTGCCATACCGAACACCGCGGCCGAGTGAGTATTGTTGCGGCGAAGAATGAGACTTGCGCGGAGTGCCACGGGGATTTGAAAACTAGCAGCGGCGCGCCGCATTACGCGGCGCATATTGCGAGTTTGGAGAACGGGCATCCGGAATTTGCCGCGTTGCGCGACAATGCCCGCGATCTTGGAACGATTCGGGTGAATCACGCGATTCACATGAAACCGATCCGGCGAGGACCAAACGGGCCGAATGTGCAGCTGGAATGCGGGAATTGTCATCAACCCGAGAGTGTTTTGGCGGATTGGAAGTACGCCGACGCGAACTACGCATCGGCTAACGCCAGTTATTCTGCGCAGGATGAGGCGCTCACTCTCAAACCGGGGACGCTTCCACGTCCGGGGCACGAAAGTGGCCGTGAACTGATGGCGCCGGTAAAATTTGCGACGGCGTGCGCGGGTTGCCATTCGCTGGCGTTTGACAAGCGGTTCAGTGAAGGCGTGCCGCACGATATGCCGGAGGTGTTGCACGCGTTTCTTGTAAAGAAATTCAGCGAGTATATCGCCGCGCATCCTGGAGAGTTGCGCGAAGCGCGTGAGCCCGGGCGCGATTTGTCGGGGAGGCCGGTGCAGGTGGCTGTGCGAGTGTATACGCCGAATGAGTGGGTTGGCGAGCGGATCAAAGATGCCGAGGAACTTTTGTGGCGGAAGACTTGCAAACAATGTCATGCGCTTGCGGTTGGAGCGGGGCAGAATAATTTGCCGGTGGTCGAACCGGCGCGAACGACGGTGAAATGGATGCCGCATTCGAGATTCGATCATAATGCGCACCGCGGATTTGCGTGTGCGAGCTGTCACGAAAAGGCGCTGAGCAGCACGGAGACGGGCGACGTGCTATTGCCGGGGATTGCGACTTGCAAGACGTGTCACGCTTCGGGGCCGGAAAACGCGGAGGCGCGGTGCTTCGAGTGTCACACGTATCATGATTGGTCGAAGCGAAAAGAAGTCAAGCCGACGTTTACTTTGCCAGCGCTGCGCACGGGCGGGCATTAAAAACGCAGAATCGCGAGCGCGCTATTTATTAATCAGAGCCATCATGTGTTCTAGGTAACGCTGGCCAGCAGCGGCGCCGTGGGGAGCGATTTCTTCGATGCGTGCCAAGTCGCTCGCGGAAAGCTTCACGCTGAATGCTCCGAAGTTCTCTTCCAAATATTTGCGGCGTGTTTGCAAATAACTGAAACCACTGGGGGAACAAGTGACAGAATGGGCGCGAGCGCAGAAGGGCGGATAAGGAGGATGCCATGAGGGAAACGAGGCGCATATTTTTGAAGGCGCTAGCCGCGGCGGCGAGTTGTTCTGCGGCGGCAGATTGCTTCGTCTTCGGGCAAGTACGAGGCGATAAGCCCTTCCCAAATCCGCCGGCCTCGGCGGAGACTCAGAACCCAGCGGAACAGGAGGCGTCCAAACCCGATTCGCAAAGCGCAAAGAGAGCGGCACTGCAGCGGAACGAAAAAGAATTTCGTGCCGGAGTCGATCGGTTGTATCAGTTGGCCGGCGCATTGAAGCAAGAGGTCGACAAGACGGTGACTACGGAAGTTTTCTCCGTGCAGATGTACAAGAAGACCGAGGAGATCGAAAAAGTTGCGAAAATGTTGAAGGGGAAGGCGAAGGGATAGTGACTAGTGATGGTGAGTGGCGGGAGTACGTGTTTGCCATGCAAGACGCCAAAATAGCTTGAGATGGAAAAAGATGAAGAGGGCAAAGATTCGAATCCGTAAGGCCGTTATGGCCGAGATCCCGATATTGCGGGCGTTGATTGAGGCGTCAGTGCGGGGGTTGCAGGCACAAGACTATACGCCGGCGCAGATGGAGGGTGCGCTGGAAACCGTGTTCGGCGTAGATAGTCAGCTCATCGCGGATGGGACTTATTTTGTTGCGGAAGCCAAGGCCGCAGATGCGCCGTCCGGAGCGGCAACAACTGGCGGAGCGAAAAATACCGAAGCCGGCTGGACGATCGCCGGGTGCGGTGGCTGGAGCAAGCGCAAGACACTTTATGGCAGCGATCATTGGACGGGGCGGGAGGATGCGCTGCTGGATCCCAAGCGCGAGGCGGCAAAGATCAGGGCGTTCTTTATTCATCCGGCATGGGCGCGGCAGGGGATCGGAAGCAGAATTCTTGAGGCGTGCGAAATTGCGGCCAGCACTGCGGGTTTTACGAGCTATGAAATGGGCGCGACGTTGACGGGAGCGAAGCTATTCGGGGTGAAAGGTTACGCCGCCGTGGAGAATATCGAGGTTCCGCTGAAAGCCGGGTTGTCCCTTCCTGTGATTCGCATGGCAAAACGGGATTAGCCTGCTTTTCTCACTTGCCACCAATGGCTAGCTCCCCATGAGGAACAAGGGCTTGGCTTCAAAGCTTGAGAATTGCGGGCGGAGCCGCTCGATATTGTAGTGCTCCTTGATGTCGACAACCTTCTTGGTGGAAGTGATCGTTTCGATGGGGATGTTGCCGTAGCTACCATTGTGGAGGACGACGAGTCGGCCGTGGACGCCCTTTAAGAGCAATTCGAGGGCGATGTTGCCGTAAGCCATGGGGACGATGGAGTCGACGACATCCGGGTCGCCGCAGCGGGCAAGATAGCCGAGCTTCTGATTGACCACCTCAATGGTCTTGCCCTTGTTAAATTTCTTGGAGAGTTCCTTCACTTTGTCCGAGACGATATCTCCGATGCCGCCAAGTTTTTTGTGGCCGTAGGCATCCGCGGTTTCGCCTTCAAAAATCATTTCACCGCCTTCAAACATAGCGCCTTCGGAAACGAGGACCGTCGAGTAACGGCTGGGATTCTTATTTCGATCGTTGACGAGAAGCTCGGTGAGGCGCTCGATATTGAATTTGTATTCGGGGATGACGCAACGGTTGGCAGCGCCGGCCATAGTGGGAAGCATGGCGGTGTAGCCAGCGTAGCGGCCGAAGACTTCGATGACCATGAAGCGCTCGTGAGAACCAGCGGAGGTACGAAGGTCATTGACGAGCTGTAAGGTGCGCGTGACGCAGGTGCTGAAGCCAATGCAGTAATCGGTGCCTGGGACATCGTTGTCCATGGTCTTGGGGATGGCAATAACTTTGAAGCCTTCCTTGTGGAGGCGAACGCCGTAGCTGAGGGTGTCGTCGCCGCCGATGGGAATGAGCGTGTCGATACCAAGCCAAGAGAGATTCTTGAGGACTTCGGGAGTGAGATCGTTTTTCTCCGCGGTGAAATTGTCTTTTAGATGGGCTGGCACGTTGGATTTGCTAACGCGACCGGGATTCGTGCGCGAGGAATGGAGAAAAGTGCCGCCGGTGCGTGCAGCGCGCTCTACGACTTCCTGGGTGAGAACCAGAAAATTGTCGGAATTGTCGTAGTCCTTTTCTCGGACCATATCGACGATGCCGGCCCAACCGTGGCGGAAGCCGATGACTTGGTAGCCTTCATGAAGCGCACGAATGGTAACGCCGCGAATTGCGGGATTCAAACCGGGGACGTCCCCGCCGCCGGTGAGAATGCCAATGACGCCTTTTTTGGTGTTGATGTTTGCCATGATGCAGAGCCCCTTCCGAGGAATAGTGAACCGACAATTATCCACGGACCGCCGAAATTAAGAAAGTGCGGATCGATCCAGAGATATACGGCGTCGTGACCGAAAGACGCGCGCTACCCTTCAGATTAAGGTTGAATTTGTGTTCCGAGGACGCCCAGGAATTTGGCGAGCCAGGAGTGGAGCGCAGGCCAAGCGGGGCCGGTGATAAGGTTACCGTCGACGAGGGCTTCGGTCATGGGGAGACTGACATAAGTGCCGCCGGCGAGAGTTACGTCAGGGCCTGTGGCCGGGTAGGCACTACACTTTTTTCCGGCTAGGACGCCAGCGGCGGCGAGAACTTGAGGCGCGTGGCAGATTGCCGCGAGAGGTTTGTTCGTCTTCGAGAAGTGGTGAACGATCTCGATGACCCGCGGGTTGAGGCGAAGATATTCGACCGCTCGGCCGCCAGGGATCATCAACGCGTCGTAGTCTTCAGGCTTTATGTGATCGAAGGTGGCGTTGAGAGCGAAATTGTGGCCGCGCTTCTCCGTGTAGGTCTGTTCGCCTTCGAAGTCGTGGATGCAGGTGGCCACGAACTCGCCGGCTTTTTTACCTGGGCACACAGTGTGAACGGTGTGGCCGACCATCAGAAGCGCCTCGTATGGAACCATCACCTCGTAGTCCTCTACGTAATCGCCAATGAGCATGAGAATGGATTTCTTGGACATGTGGCCTCCGCGGGGGGAATTGTAACCGAGGATGCGGAATGCGCAAAACGTGACCGCTATTCTGAAGGAACAAGTAATGCACGGGGCTGAAACAAACGTTGAATAACCTGTGTATTAGTGAAACAAAGTCGTCAAAGGCTTCTGTCTCAAAACGAGACAAAGCGTACTAAAACGATTAAACATGAGATGTTTGCATGGCGGAGTACTACCTCGGACGACGACTGCAATCCCCGCAGCACATCCACAAGTTTATGAATCTAAGTGATTTCTAACAAAGTGCGAAGTGGCGCGGATTTCCCCAAAGTCTGGCGAGGCAAATGCAATTACATGCAGGCATTTACTTCGCCGGACGTTTCGGCTTCAAGGACATGAGAGTGACAAAGGCTAAGCGAATACTGGCAGTGTGTTTGCTCGCCGTACTTGGCGTAGGGAGCGGTGTGGCGCTCTCGACACGCGCGCAAGAAGGCGATGCCCCGGGATCCAAACGCAAGGTGAGGGTCATGGGCAAGCCGCAGTATCCCGAGCTCGCCAAGAAACTGAACTTGACAGGCGTGGTGAAAATCGAGGTAACCATCGGGGCTGACGGCAAGGTGAAACGAACGCACGTGATCGGTGGCCATCCCGTGCTTGCACCGGAGGCAGAAAAAGCGGCTCTGCAGAGCGAATTTGAGCCTGGCCCGAGAGAGACGTCAGAGGTCATTGAGTTCAAGTTTGGTTCTCAGTGAGCTAACAAATCCCCTTGAAATACAAGCGGGCGGCTACCCTGAAGAGGGATAGCCGCCCGTTTCATTTGAGACAAGAGTTAGTGAGCGTGGGCTTGAGAAATGACGACAGGCTCCGCGGAATCCTGAATGGTGAGCATGTCGGTGCGCACTTTGTCCCACTCAAGGAGGTTTAAGCCGTAGGAAGTGAAAAGCCGGCGGATATGCGCGGAGTCCCAGTTCAGAACTTTTTCGAGCACGGGGACGAGGACGCTCATGGCGTTGTCGCTGAGCACGGTTCGCTTCGCGACGCGAGTGATGAACTTGGCTTCGGAGACGGCGATCGTCAAGCCGTCATGCTGATTGACGTGCATCATCACGGGAATATCGGAACTTCCGTCGCCCATGTAAATGATGTGGTCATGGCTGATGCTGAGTTCGGCGCGGCGCTCTTCGAGAACGGTGATTTTTCCCCAACCGGCCGAGGCGCGGATGATGGATTCGACTTCGCCGGTGGCGTCGTTATAGCGGAAGCGCGTGCCGAAAATATTTTGCGGCGGGACGATTCCCTCGAGCGCAGACTGGATGATTTCCTGCGGAGCCGCGGAGATGACGTTGAAATGGAACTTGTAGCCTTCGGCAAGATTGTCGAGCGCGCGCGCAAAAAGAGCGACGTTGTGCTTCAGGCGGATGCGCTTGCCGGTTTCCACCAAATGGTCTCGGCGAACGCGGCGGAATTCCGGGTCATGCAGAATCAGATAACTGAGTTCGGCGCCCTGTTGGACGAGGTTCATCTCCGCAAGGCCCTTGACCTTGTCGTGGAACCCGTGAAAGCCGATGAGCTCCGAGAGAGCGACTCCCGAGTCGTTGAAGCTCAATGTCTGGTCAAAATCGCTCGCCAGTAAATAGTGCTTAACCATGTTCTAGTACTCCTTCTTGCTCACTTGAATGCTCGCCTTTAGCGAGGTGGGCCCGCCCTGAGTGCGGTGCCAGTACCCCCCTACACGTACAACGATAGCCTTGTTCACCGGGGGTGCCTCCACGAATTATTTTGATGGGTGCTATGCGTTAAAAACGTGAACGAATCATTATACCTTGATTAGATGTGTCCTAAGGTTAAAAGATACAAAGGAAAGGAGATGGGTGCCTTTCGAGTATCAAAAAATGGCAAAAGGCGTGTCTAGAAGGAGATAGCGACAGCGAAGGAAAAGTGAAAAAAGTGCTCCGTAACATTGAGGCGTCGGGGCCTAGAGGCCGAGAGCCTTCATCTTGGGTTCCTCGTAAATGTCGTCCTCGCCGGGATAGCGCAGGCGGTCTTTGAAACGGCCAGTTTCAGCGGCCAGGGCCCATACCAGGCTCTCTCCGGCGGGGAGGGTTTTGGGAGCGCTGTGGAAAACTTCGTCCTGGAAGGCGAGAGAGGCATCGATCCATTGCCAGCCAGCGGTCTCGAAAGCAGCCATCACGTCGGGAAGGACTAGGGCATTGAGCGTGTTGTAGTGAATGAGCAGGGTGTGGCGGATGTCGCGGCCGAGAACGTCGATGGCGAGTTGGCGGTAGAAGGAGGCGCGGTCGAGGAGATGCGCGATCAGGTAGTCGCGATAGGGCTTGATGTTGGACTTGGGTTCTTTGATGAGGCGATCGGCCATGCGGTCGTTAACGTACCAGTCGGAGGCGTCGATGGTGACATAGCCGACGCGGTAGCCGCTTTCTTTGAGAAGCGTGCGAAAGCGGTCGCGCTTGTCAGCAGTGTCGCCTTCTTTGAGGAACGGGTAGCGGAAGAGAAGAGTTTTGTTGTGATAGGGAGCGATGATTTTTTCATTTTTTAGGAAATCGACAGCGAAGTCGGCGTAGCGAGTGGGGCCGCAATAGTTCAGATGGGAATAGGAATGGTTGCAGATTTGGTGGCCGGATTGGTCCCATGCGGAGAGGAGTTTGGAGCCATCGTATTCGTCGACGCGCATGCCGCAGACGAAGAGGGCGGCTTTGATGTTGCGACTGTCGAGAGCTTTTAAGATGCGGGAGTTGGCGTCTTGCCATCGAAGATTGGATTCGAGTTTCAAGCGAGGATCGTCCATGGTGATGGCGAGTTGGGGACGCGGGGCGTTGGCACTGCGCAACGGCGGTGCACCTTGGTATGAGACGAATGCGTGAAGCGCATTGGAGAAAATCGGGGCGCAAGAAACGGCCGAGATGGTTTTGAGTGTCGAGTCGAGAAATTTGCGACGATTCATAACATCACCTCAGAAAAGAGAATTGAGCCAACTGCGGGCGCGGGTGAAGAGAGATGTTACAGATGAAGACGACCCCGCGCTTGGAGATTCGACGGGTTCGTCAGTGACGGAATAGAACGAGCCATTTACGGAATGCTGGTAAAGGCGCTGCATTTCCGCGTGATTTAAGGGGCGTGCCCCGCGGCGACCGAAGACGGCGAGTTGGTTGCCGGATTCGTCGACGGCGCGGTCGCGGTCGATGCCTTTGGAGATGGCGAGCGCAGGGCCGCGCGTGCGTGCGGTGGCGATGAGTTTTGGCGTGGGGCGCGGGCTGAAACCGGAGAAATGCGCGGGGTCGTCCCAGGGGGAGACGATTTGCAGGATGCGGAGGCCATTTTTTCCGTCAGCGACGAAGGCGAACGCACTGCCCGCGACCAAGCCGATTTTCACGTCGCTGACATCGTTGAGTTGGCCTTCGGCGGTGAAGAGTTGATCGAGCTTGGGGGCGTCGGGTTTTTCCGCGTCAATGATGGCGAGGCCTTGCTTCCCTGCGGAGACGTAGGCGTAGGTGCGGGCGACGTAGACGTTACGGGCGTCTTCCAGAGGCACCGCGGCGTTAGGGATGAGTTTAGGTTGTGCCAGGTCGGTGACGTCGAGGACTTTGAGACCGTCGCGATCGGTGAGGAAGGCGTAGCGAAACTGCACGGCGATGGCGTGGGGATCGTTGAGTACTGGCGCGCCGATCGTTGCAGTGACGCGCGGGGCGAGCGGATTATCCAGATCGACGACGACGAGAGATTTGTCGGTGAGAATGTAGGCGTAGGTACCGGCGATGGTAATGCGGTGCGCGCCGATGAGGATACCGTCGGGATTGAAGGCGAGAGCGCGCTTGAGGAAATTGTTGGCGGGATTGCCGTCTAAAAGCGTGCCTACGCCGGGGCTGCTGGATTTCAGATCGGGATTGCCGATGACGACGAGGCCTTCGTCTTTGTCGGCGACGTAGAGAAAACCGTAGAGAAGATGGATGGATTGCTCTTCGTTTTCGGGAAGACGTTGGCGGAGCGGATCCACTCCGAGAGTGGTCGGTGAAGCGACGGCAACGGCGTTTTTGCTTGGGACGAAGAAGCGCTGGCCGATGGGAGAAACCGGAGCTGTGATCATGCGCTCGGAAAAATCTTTGTTGTCGATGTTGGCGATGTCGTAGATGCGCAGGCCGCCGGGGCCGGTTGCTGCGTAGGCATATTCGCCACGGGCTTGGACATCGAGGACGTTGCCTTCGTGGCTCGCGGCTGTGGAGAGTTCTCGACCGTGGTCTACGAACTTCTTGTAGTTGTCAGGATAGGCGATACGCTGGAGATCACTGCCGTAGATGGCTTCGGGTTCGTCGTGCTCGGCGACGGCTACAGCTTCGAAACCTTTTTTGCCCGTTGCGACGTAGACGTAGCGGCCCATGAAATTCATGAAATTCGTGCCTTGAAGCAGGAGTTGGGCCATCCAGGCGTTGTTGTCGTTAGCGGCGGAGACATGGCAATCGCTGCATTGCTTGGTTTCTTTGGCGCGGACGGTGTGCGGAACAAATGTGCTGAAAGCTTGGCCGGAGAAACCTGGAGAGGAAATGGTTTGCTGCGTGTAGTAAAGCCAGTCGCGGTTCGCGTTTTGCGAACTGACGAGGATGGCGCACGAAGAGCGTGCGGGGGCGATGCGATGGCCGGTGACGGTGCCGTCGACGCCAAGCATGTAGATGTCGTCGCGAAGGACCTGAAAATTGTAGCTGGTGTAATTGCGCGTGGTGAGGCCTTCGTTGTGGAGCATGGGCTTGCGCGCGTTGGCGGTCATTTGCAGATGGCAGCCGAAGCAGGTGGGCGTCCAGGAAGTGTGGCAGGAGTAGCAGGTCATGGAGGAATTGGCGTGGGCGAGATGTTCATCGTCTTGCGGCATTTGTTGGGTGATGGTGCCGTCTTTAGTCATTAACTTGGCGCGGAAGGATTTCATGCTGAAGTGCACGTTGCCGGGCGTGACGGAATCGGCGGTCTGGACGATCTCCCATTCTTTATTTTCTTCGGACATCGAGCGTTGAATTACGGCGCCGTCAGAGCGCCATTCGAAACGGCGAAGACCCCACGGCGTGCGCAGAGTGTCGAGGTGGCGGCCGCCTTCGGGAGCGGCAGGACCTGAAGTGACAAGTGTGGCTTTGCTGCGAATCGTGCCGTGGCAATCGATGCAGTCGATTTCTACGGCGGCGCGGGGCTCGCCGTAGATTTTGCCGTTGCCGTGATTGTCCTGCGCAAAATGGCAGTCGTTGCACTGCATTCCTTTTTCCAGATGGATGTCGGCAAGATGGACGGCTTTGCCGAAGCGGTCCGGATCATCGAACGCGATTTGCTTGCCGTCCTTGTCGAGCCAGTTCCCTTTGCGGTCGTGATTGAAGACGGAACGGAAAACCCAGCCGTGGCCGTGGAAATCGGCGAATTGCGTGGTTTTCAACCTCGCGTTGAATTCCGGGCTGCCGAGATTTTCGAGAAATTTTTCATCGCTCCAGAGGCCGCGCGCGGCGGCAGCTTCCGGATTGCGCAAATAGGATTGGTAGCGTTGCTCTTCCGTCGGATGGCGTTGCTGCGACGGATACATTTTGTCGGCGTCAATTTCGTTGTCCCACCAGGTGAGGCCGAAATAGGTGGTGAGCATGTTCGTGCCTGGATGGATGTGGCAGACCATGCATTGGCTCGAGGGGATCGAGCGAGTGAAAACGTGTTTGATGGGATGGCCGGGCTCGTTCTTGGGAATGGTGGGATCAGAAGAAGCGCTGAAGCCGGAGTGGCCGAATTGTGCGTAGGAGCCGGAATGCGAAGGATCCCGATCGTTTGCGTATACGACATGGCATGCAGTGCAGCCGCTGGCACGGAAGTCGCCGGGGTGATCGTTGGTGCCGGGCAGTGACATGACTGGGTCGACCAGACGCGTTTTCTGTAAGCCCAGGAAGACGGGATCGGTGCGCAGTTCCGTACCGAAACCGCGATCACTCAGCTTGGCATCGGGCTTACCGGGGTCTTCTTCGCGATTCGGATTGCCTAGTTCGGATTTTTTCTGGCCGCCGCGTTCGAACACGCGGAGGACGTTTCCTGGCTGAGATATCTCCCAACGATAAAGCGGATCGAGTTCGGGGAGCACGCCTTTGTTACGAGTTTCTTCGGGCGTGGGAGGCGAAAAAGTTTTGATGGATTGTGGCGTGCCATCGCGGTCGTAGCTCTCGCCGAAATGCGTATTTTTAATGGGATAGGCGCCGTTGTTGTAGAGCGCGGCGCCCCACAGAAGACCTGTGTGGGTCATCATGCTGGTCGAAGAAGCGCGGACTTCTTTCGCGTGGCAGCCGGCGGCGCCGCACGTTTCTGGTGCGACTCGCAGATCGCCGGGATTTACAAATCTGATGAATTCGGGAGATTCCTTTAGCCATTTCGTGTAGGTGCGTTCGGGCAAAGCGGAACGGTCTTTGAAGCTCGGATCGCGCGGCTGGATGTGAGCTTTTTCCTTGGCGGCATTGTACTCGGCGGAGTTTGGCGTCGTGCTTGCAGCTACAGAGATGGAAGAACCGCCGCCGTGGCAATCGGTGCAGCCGAGAAACACTGTTTTTGTGGGATGCATCGTCGGCTCATCGGTCGAGGTATGGCAGGTGAGGCAGCCTGCCGATTTACGGTCGGCTTCTTGCTGCGATTGGCCGCGAACTGGCGGAGCGTCTTGCTTTGCGTGAACCTTTGAGGCTGAATCAGCGTAAGAGACTAGGAGAAAAGATATCGCAGAGACGCAGAAAACGCAGAGGTTGCGCAGAGACGGCGTTTTGAATTTGCGCGGCGAGGTCATCTGTTGCGTTTCCTCAAAAAGTAAACTTCACGGAGCCGAAAAGCGAGAAGAGTGTGCGGCTCGTGTAGATATCTTTGAACCCATCGCCCGGCTGCAGGGCGGATGCGCCACCTGTTAACACAATGTTTTCGGTAAGCGGCGGACGGTACGTCACGCCGATTCCGAAGTCTTCGCCGATGCTGTGGCGAATGGAGGATTCGAACAATATATATTCGAGCGGCTCGGTGCGTTCGAAGCGCAAGTAGTTGAAATTCGCGAAGCCTTTAAGCTTGGGAGTAATGTCAAAATCAGCACCCGCGTTCGCCAGAAAAATGCCGGGATTGACGAAATTGGCTTGGCCCTCTTCTTTGCTGGAACGCAGCGACGGAATCAGGCTGCCGTCAGTGGTCAGTTGAACGCCGGAGCCAAGAAGTCGAATGTCTTCGCGATTCCAGAAGCTAAAGATGCCGCCGGCGAAATTCGGGAGATCGTCGATCGAGTCGAAGCCGCGGGCGCGGCCATCGCGAGGGTTGGCGTCGCCGGAGGTGTAGAACGTAGAAACCCTGTAGCGAATCCAATCGCGGTCGTAGGAAAGCTCAACTGCCGCCATTTGCGCGTTGACGGTAACGCGCCTCCCGGCGATGGGATTAAAAGTATCCTCGCCGACGGCTTGATAAAAAGCGTGCGTGAGATTGATGCGGCGGATATGGCCACTGCCAAGCCAGCCGAAATAGCCCACACGAATACCATGCGTGAGCGGACCGCCTCCCGCGCCCTGATTGATGGCATTGCCAATCGGTGCGGGGCGCACGAGAAACCCGTTGTCGTCGTAATGAACGCTCGGATCATCTTTGTTCCACGCGCCAACAAATTCCGCGGTGTATCCCGGAAAGAAAAAATCTTGAAGATAGACGTTGCCCAGCACAACCTGCTGGTGACGGCGATTGAAAGTGTTGAGGCCGCTGTTGGTATTTTTTTCGAGCATCTGAAAATAAACGGCGTTGTACTCGATGCGGTCGCTGTGCCAATTGCCAAAGATACGCAGCCCGGGCTGTTCGTCAACGAAAAGGAATCCGCGGAAGTCGGCGTTGAATTGCTGGATACCGGCGCGCACCGAAACGAAATCGTAGTTGTTGCTGAGATCGTGGAGCTTTACTTCGACGAAGGCTTCCTGGAGACCAAGATGATTGTCGAACCGGTCGGTGCCAGCGAGCACGTTGGGGCTGACGATGCCGAGCTCACGAACATCAAGATTGTTCAGACTTAGCTCCGGCGTGATGCGAATGCGCCAATCGACCGGTTTGAAGCTCGCATCGCCGTGGAAGAGATCGAAACTGAAGCGCAGAGTCTGATCGAAGAAGGCTTGCTCACCGCGGCCAAAGAAACCAGAGCTGCCCGGCTCCGCGGCGCTCACGCCGCTCGGTGAGGGGACACGCCGGCCATCGAAAAATGTTTCCGAAGACGCGGTGAAATTCAAGAAAATCTGCTGGCCGAGAACTTCGGGCCAGATGGGCTCATCGCCTTTGAAGTGATTGCGATTGAATGGGTCGTACCAGTGCGGTTTGGTGTAGGGATATTCGCCTTTCTGCGGGTAGCGGCGATAGTCGGGTTGATTGAGCGCCCAGCGATTGGGGACTACGTTGTAGATGTCGGCAACGGGAGGCAGATATTCCGGCGCGAGTTCCGCGATGTAATTAGGATCGGAATCGAGCCGATGTCGAAGCTCGCGATAGCTGCCAAGCGCGGGCGATGAGCCAGGCGGGACGGCGGGACCAAGCTCGGGGAGCCGCGGAAGACGCGAACTAAATTCGGCACTGGTGATACTGACTAAAGAAATTTCCAGCGTGGTGACCTCGTTGGCGTTGAGGCCGAGATCCGGAATTACGAAGGGAGCGCAACCCTCAGCTTCGACGCGAAATTCATAGTGGCCGGGCGGAAGAAGAAGGATGCGAAACACGCCTTCCACGGAGGAAGTGGCGTGCACAGCCTGTCCGCTTAGCAAGTGACGAAGCGTAAGTTGTGCTGCCGCCACGGGCCGTGCTTCGTTCGTGGAGATAGATTCGCGCAGGACGCCGTCGATGGCCGTGGTCGTCGAAGCCTGCTGGCGAGGAATGCGCTGCGCAGTGGCCGCTTCGCTGGATTTTTGGACCGTGGCCTGCCCACCTGCCGCGGATGGCTGCGGGGGGGTAGGTTGCTGCGCGCCGGCGGCAGTTCCCAGCCCCAAGATAGCGAGCGATAACCAGAGCGCGGCGGGAGCCGAGCCAGTGACGCGTCGAAAGCTTCGCGAAGACAGAGCGAGCATACCTGCGGCCTGAGAAAATTTGCGCAAGGAAAAGGGATCGCTTTCTAGCTAACAATATCGGGCCGCAGCGGGCAACCCATTTCCGCGAAAGAGGAACACAAGCGATAACAATTCTTACGCGTCGCGAGCATTCACCGATAGGAACTGCGCCGGTCGCGAAGGATTGAGGGGTACAAGGAGGCGTGTTACTAAGGAAGATACCCTTCATGCAAAAGGAACACTCGATTCGGAGGCCGGTCGCGGCACGGCGCGCCCTGGAACAGCGTCAAAAAACGCTAGCGCTGGGCATCTTGTTGGCATTGGGAATTGCCGGAGTTCTGGCGCTGCTGTTGGTGGGCTGCGGCGGCGGAACCAGCACCCCCGCGTCTCCGCCGCCGGTTGCAGTGGTGCAACCGCTGCAAGTCGCCGAGGTGCAAAACATCGTGCAAGCCGCAGTGAATTCCGTGAATGTCGATATGGTCGTCGCGATAGTGGACCGGGCGGGGTTTGTGCTTGGAGTGTTTCGCACGCAAAACGCGCCGGCGACAGCGGTGGGGAATTTCGGACAGGTGTTGGATGCGAATGATGTGGCTGTAGCCTTGGCACGGACGGGAGCGTTTTTCAGTAATGATCAGGCACCGCTTTCCTCGCGCACGGTACGGTTTATCAGCGGAATTCATTTTCCTCCTGGCGTGACGAACGCGCCCCCCGCAGATCTGTACGGCATCGAAAACACCAATCGTGGATGCACGCTGGTGAACACCGTTGCCTTTCAGAGCCAGATTCCTCCATCGCTCGCGCTTGGCGGAGGATTTGGACCCGGCATTCTAACCGGCAAAGCCGATGTGATGGATTCGAATCCTCTGGCCGTGAATCCTGGCGGGGTACCGATTTTTTACCAGAATGTGGTTGTCGGCGGAATTGGAGTCGTTACGTCTTCGAGCGATCTCAACGTGGCCGAGTATGCGGCGTTCGTCGGATCGACGGCGCAGCGCACAGGGCCGTCGGACTCTTTTGGACCGACACCGGCTGCTCCAGGAGTTGTTTTCATCGGCGGCGTCGCTCTTCCGTTCGTAACGCAAACAACACTACCGCCGAGCGTCTCCGCTGGATCGGTTGCTGGCGCCGGATCGTATTTCGTTGCGCCTGCGAACAGCTCCGGGCAGCCGCCAGACGGCGATTTGATCACGCCCGCGGCGGGGCCACTTGGAGGATTGAGCGCCGCGGACGTTCAGACCATTTTGGATAATGCGGAAGCGACGGCCGACGTCACGCGCACCGCGATTCGATTGCCAATCGGTTCGCGAACGCGGATGGTGATTGCGGTTGCCGACCTCGACGGCACAATGATCGGCCTGCGGCGGATGCAGGATTCAACGGTCTTCAGTATTGACGTCGCAGTCAGCAAAGCACGAAACATGGTGTACTTCAACAGCTCCGCGCGCGCAGCCGCGGATTTGAATCAGGTGCCCATGGGCACGGCCGTCACCAACCGCACCATCAGCTTTGGTGCACAACCTTTTTTCCCGCCGGGGATTGACGGTTCGTCCTCCGGACCATTTTTCAATCTTTATTTGCAGGACGTGGCGAACCCTTGCACGCAGGGGATGGAGGCGGGACCCGTCAACGCCAACAAGAGCGGAATCGTTTTTTTCCCCGGAAGCGCGGGTTTGTATCGCAACGGGGTGCTCGTGGGAGGGCTGGGCGTAAGCGGAGATGGCGTGGATGAAGACGATTACGTCACAAACGGCGGGACGATGGGATTCGAGGCACCAACAAATATTCGTGCGGATCAGATTTTGATCAATGGAGTGCGGCTTCCGTACTTCAAATTTCCGCGGAATCCCACAGACTGAGCCGGCACTTCAGCGATTGCGCACCACTTTTTTGCCACGAACCAATTGTGCGAGGGCGCGCGCGTACTCCCGCACAATTCCGGGCACGCTATGGCTATAAACGAATTGGCCTTCCTTGTGGCATTCCACCAAACCGGCCTCCGTCAGGATTTTCAGGTGGTGAGAGACGGTGGCGGGAGTAACGCCTTGCAGGGACACTATGTCCCCGCAATTCATGTGTTTACGTTTATTGCGAGAAATGGCCTCAAAAATCATGAGACGAGTCTCATCAGCCAAAGCCTTTGAAATCTTTTCAATCCGGGCGCGATCCATGTTCCGAACCTTAGTGTAGCGAAGATTGCGGCAAACCTGCCAGAGAATCGTCGCCTACGAGAAACACGGCGAAAATCGATGCAACCGATTATTTCGATGTTCATCTAAGTATCGAAACCTAGGGAAGGGCAAGGTTGCCCGATTCTCAGGTACGGATTTCTAGTGAATCGAAATATACGGAGAACACTATGAAAAGACTCGAAGGAAAAGTGGCGGTAGTAACGGGCGGAAACAGCGGTATCGGACTGGCGTCGGCAAAGCGGTTGCTCGAAGAAGGAGCCCGCGTGGTGATTGCGGGACGGAGCCAGAAGACGCTTGACGAGGCCGCAAAGCAGCTCGGCAATGGCGTCTTGGCAATCCAGGCGGATGTTTCCAAGCTTGCAGACATCGACAAAATTTATGCGGCGGTGCAAAAGAAA
Organism: uncultured Acidobacteriota bacterium; assembly: GCA_963833345.1. GTDB lineage: Bacteria > Acidobacteriota > Terriglobia > Acidiferrales > UBA7541 > Acidiferrum. Next base: position 2,875,240 of record CAWHXI010000002.1, read on the forward strand.
TTCGGAAAGATCGACGTTCTTTTCGTGAACGCCGGTGTGGCCAAGTTTGCTCCTTTTTCCGAAACGACCGAGAGCCTGTTCGACGAGAATTTTGCGACCAACGTGAAGGGCGCGTACTTCACGATTCAGAAGGCCATTCCGCACCTCAATGATGGCGCCTCGGTCATCTTGAACACCAGCGTCGCGGGCATCAAGGGCACGGAAGGTACGAGCGCCTACTCAGCGACGAAAGCAGCGCTTCGCTCCATGGCCCGCACGGCCGCCGCTGAATTAGTGAGCCGCGGCATTCGCGTGAATGCGGTTGCGCCGGGTCCTATTGAGACGCCGATTTTCGGCCGCACCGGTTTGCCGCAAGCGGCGATCGACGAATTCACAAAGAATATCAGCACACGAGTGCCGATGAAGCGCATCGGAACCTCTGACGAAGTGGCGGGCACCGTAGCGTTTCTTGCTTCGTCGGATTCCTCGTATATCACGGGCGAAGAGTTGCACGTCGACGGCGGCTTGGGCCAGATCTAAGCCGGTTCACCAAACGCCGCGCGAATTCGAGTTGGCGCTCCGCGGTTTACAATTCGCAGTTAGTATCGACCTGAAGGGCGGCATCTTGCCGCCCTTTTTTATTGCCAATTACCTGCCGTTAGACGGATCCGGCGACGTGGCCGAATTCACATCGAGAGACCAAGCGTGAGCCGTGTCGCCGGGCGCGTAGCAGTTGCCGTCGGTATGATAGCCCGGCGCACAGTGCGCAGTGCGATCTATGCGGCGCGGCGACTGCGCGTATTGCCAGACCGACGCGTAGAGAATCCCGCCGACCGCTGGGGAGGGCGGATTCTGCGGATAGGTGCAACCAGGCGAAGGCGGACAGACATCGTTGAAAATGAAATAAACGAAGTCCGGCGAGGGAATATGCGCGCGGATGTCGTCCGCGGTTGTGATCGTGACGCCTGGTTCTTCTTTGAGGGGGATTCCGGAGCAGTACGCTCCAGAACGATAACCTGCTTCTGCCAGCCCGCTAGCCCAAGCACGCAAATAAGCGTGATACGCCACGGAAAGACGGCCGCCTTCTTCTATATCGAGAAAAATGATCGCTTGCGATGGAAAGCCCTCGCTCTTGACGACAGAAGCCGCGTTGCGGGCGTCGCGAGTCCCCTTCTGAGCCGCTGCCGCTTCGTTCTTGAGTTCGCGGCTCAGAGGGCCGAGGTATAGAAGCAAAAAACCGAAACCTTGCGAGCGCAATAGTTCGCGTTGCCCGAGCCATGTGTTTGTTTTTTCACCAGTCGGCGGGCTGAGCCAATAGCTGCTGAAGGAAAAAGTTTTTCGCAAAGCCGGAAGCGCATCCTTGCCCGGGAAAATGTTGAGATCGAAGCCAAGATAGGCGCTCGGTGCTTGCTTCTCCGGCGAGTTGGGCTGAGTGCTAGCTCTGCATGAAAACAGAATCAGCGCAGCAGCGATGGCAGAAATTGATAGGAATAACAGACCGATCTTCATTTGCTCACGGCTTACAGAATGCCAGAAGAGACTTGCAGCGGCTAGCCTTCGCGGAGTTTGTGGCCGGCGAGGTTGCCGAGGCCATCGTAAGCGGCGTACTTGTACGTTTCGCTTAGCGTCGGATAATTGAAGACCTGTTCGATAAACTCGTCGATGGACTGACCGTTGTCCAGAATCATCATACCGATGTGGATGAGCTCGGTGGCACTCTCACCGATCAGGCTCACGCCCAGAAGCTTGCGGTCCGCGCGCGCGAAAATTAGCTTGAGCATTCCGGCAGTGTCTCCGATGATGTGGCCGCGCGCGTTGTTTTCGTAGAGGGCGCGCCCTACGCAATAGTCGATCTTTTTTTCCTTGCAGGATTCTTCGGTTTCGCCAGCGGCGGAAATTTCAGGAATGGTGTAAATGCCCATGGGAAGCATGGATGCGACGCGCTGTTTGTACTTGAAGCCGAAGGCGTGGCACACGGCGACGCGGCCCTGCTCCATCGAAGTGGAAGCCAGCGCGGGAAATCCAATCACGTCGCCAGCCGCATAAATATTTGGAACAGATGTCCGGTAGTTGTCGTCGACGGGAATGTATCCGCGGTCGTTGATAGCGAGACCGGCCTTTTCCAAGGCGAGACCATCGATCGCAGCGCGGCGGCCTGCAGCAAAAAGCGCGGCATCGGTTTCCAGAGTCTTGCCACTTTTCATCGAAAGGCGGACGCCGGCGGAGGAATTTTCAACTTTAACGGGACGCTCGTTGAAGAGGAAGCGCATGCCGAGGGCGGTGAGGCGGTCGCAGAGGCGGTCGGAAATTTCTCCGTCGAGAAACGGCAGCAAGCGATCGCGGCCATCGACAAGAGTGACTTCGACTCCCAGCGCAATGAAGATGGACGCATATTCGCAGCCTATGACTCCGCCGCCGATGACGGCGAGACTTTTGGGGATGCGATCCATTTGAAGAAACGTGTCCGAATCAAAAGTATGGACGTCGTCGAAAGCTATTTCGGAAGGGCGATGGGGCTTCGATCCAGTGGCGATGAGGATGACCTCGCCGCGAAGATGGCGGGTGCCATTCGCACCGGCCACGCAGACGGCATGCGCGTCCTCGAAAGAAGCCTGGCCACGCACAAGTTCGATATGGTGCAATTCGAGATTCTTGAGGATGCGCTGACGCTCCATATCGACGACTTCGCGTTCGTGGCGCATAAAATCATGAACGGTAAGGTTTTCTTTGAGCGAGTAATCGATGCCATAGAGGCCGCGTTGCTTGAGGCCGGAGAAATAGAGCGCGGATTCTCGCAGCGTTTTGCTGGGAACTGTGCCGGTGTTTATGCAACTTCCGCCCATGTGCTCGGCGCGGTCGATGACGGCGACGCGCTTGCCAAAATAGGCGGCCTGGGCGCCAGCTTTTTCGCCGGCAGGGCCGCAGCCGATCACGATCAGGTCGAAATTTTCGGTACTCGCCACGCAAACCTCCTGTGACCCACGTGCAGTCGTTTTACCAAAAACGTCCGCCAACTTGGGTCAGCCAGGCAAGAGCCAAGTCCCGCAAGGCGGGTCGCATCAGACAAAGTGTAGAAGAAGAGCGCGAGTGAGGAGGCAGATTCCTGGCCAGGCTGTGCTGAATCGTGGCTGGCAGGCGCGCAGGTTTTCGGAGGAGGCTCCCCCGCTTTTGCATAAACGTGTGATTCCACAAGTAGATAAAGTGTTTTGTTTTGCTAGACTTTTGCAAGTGTTGATTCTAAAGCGTTTAATGGGAAAGAATCGCACCGCAATGGTGCAAACCGCCTGGCAATTCTGCACGTTTTGAAGATGAATGACTTAGCGTATGTGGACAAATTGCGGAAAAGCGAAACGCCTGCAGAATACCAGCGGTATCGAGAAAGCCCACAATATTACCCAAGAGACAATATAAGACAGGTGCCATTTTCTGTCAAGATGAAAAAGGTGGTAACGAAAAAAAGGGCCAGCGCCCCGGCTTTTGGATGATGGCCGAAGAGCTAGAATCCGTGTACCGTAGGTGCATTTAACAGCCCCGTTTCGTGGCATCGAAAGGAGCTCCGCATGCCGATGGACGCTGATCCCATCACCTATCACATCAAATTTGAGAAAGACCACGCCAACGTTAAAGTGACTTACGACCTGAGCGTTCCGGTCGGAGGCCCTAGCCTGATCGCCGACTTTCAAGCGACCGTTGACGGCACGAATCTCATCAGCGGCTTTCTTCCCGGCCAAACTTATTTCAATGGCGAGCAATTCCACGTGCTTGCCGACCCGGACAAGGACGCACCGGTTTCCTTCACGATGTCTTCCAATCAGGGCTGGGACGACGGCGATGACGACGTGCTGCGAGGTGAGAAGGTTTACGACGAGGCGGATTTCTCCAACTAGCGCGGCTGACTGACGCGAATTCCAAGCCCTCCAGCGAGCCACAACTCGAATGGAAAATTGGTGCCCGGGGGGGGACTCGAACCCCCATGAGGTAAAACCCCGGAGGATTTTAAGTCCTCAGCGTCTGCCATTCCGCCACCCGGGCCGGGCAGAAATTCAATCTTTTGCTGCGTTTCCTTTACTTCCGATTACTCCTGTTTACACCCGATTGGTTAACATTGGTTAACCGCTGCTTGGCGCGATGGAACTGCTCCATCAGGTCCCGCGCCTCGGCCACGTCGCTTTCCTTTCCGATGTTGTAGCGATCGAACATGGAGCGCGTGACGTGACCCGTGATCTCCATGATCCGCTTCTCCTCCATCCCGGCCTCGCTCATGTTCCGCGCGGCGGTGTGGCGCGTGTGCCGCAGCGTGATTCCTTTGTAGCGCAGCCGTTTCGTGGGCCGCTTGCCATGCGTCGGGCACTTCCGCCCGGCACAACGGGCTCCGCACTCGCGGCACTCGTAGTAGCCCGCCCCAACTTTAACACACGCCGTCCGCCAGCGCTCCCGGCAGTCGCCGAGCGGAAAGGCGAGCTCGCCCGCAGTCCCCGGCTGGAGGTCAAAGTCGGCGGGCAGCCCCACCATTCGCTGCTTGCCTGTCTTCGTGCTCCGGCCCGGCAGGCGGACGAGGCGATTCTTAGCGTCCACGTCCTGCCAGCGGAGTCTACCCAGTTCTTCGACGCGAACCCCGGTGTGGTAGGACAGGGTGAAGGCGCTGCGCAGTGGTTCCTTGAGGGCCAGCCGAAGCGGCGCGTACCACTGCGGCTCGATGAAGACCGCGCCCACGGCCTCGTTCGGCTCCTCTGTCATGGGAAAGTACGACGGCTCCTCCTCGCCGGTGATGAGCTCGTCCTTGATCCCCTGGCGAAACATCTTGCGCAGGGTCGCCATGTACCGGTTTAGTCGCGCGTCCGAGAGACCGTCCTTCCTGCCCTCGATTCGGAAGCGTTTAAGGTGGGCTACCTGAATCTCACGGGCGCGCCAGCCGCCGAAGAAACGGTCGAGCCGGGACAGCGTGTTGAGCGTTAGGTGGCCCTCGGCGTCCTTCTTTAGCGAGTGGGTGTTGTTAGCAACGTAATAGTCCAGCAGGTTTTGACGGAGATCCTCGTAGGAGACCTTGCGCGGGTCAGTGACAGTGGGACGGCGGCCGCCGACGAGCTGCAGCTTGGCGCGAAGCCTTCGCTGCGCCTCCTTCTTGTCGTCCGTTCCGGTGGACTCGTATCGGCGTTCGCCCCTGATGACGCCGTCCGCTTGACGGATCGGCTCATACCAGGCCATCCACCAGATGCGGCGTCCCCGCTGCTGGTAGACGCAACCGTCGCCGTAGCGCCCGCGTTTTTGCTTTTTCGTCACGTATCGAATTTTATTCAGATATTATGCGCATGTACATAGGAGGAGTCCGGAGAGCTAAAGCATGGAAGCGAACATCTACAGCAAGTCGGGTAAGGCCCTTGGGTTTCACGATGGTCATATTATTTACAGCATGAACGGTCATGCCGTCGGTCAGCTGCGAGGGACGCACGCGCACACGATGGGCGGGCACTACGTCGGCGAACTTGAGGACAACATGATTCTCGATAAAAACCAAAACTACGCCAGTATCGGAGCGTGCGGTGCCGGCAGCCAAGGCGCTCGGGGCTTAGCCAGCCGCGGGGCTAGCGGAATCAGCTACCGAGACGTCTCGCAAAAGTTGTTCTGATCACCAGTAGCCTATCCGTGAACTTGTTTGCGATCCTCCCGGGCGCGTCCTTTCAGCTCTTGCGGCTAGATTTGCGTCCGCTCTTTTTTGCACCCTTGCGCTGCGAAAGATCGGAGCCCGCAACACTCTTCACGTTCCTTGGACTCTTTTTGCCACGTAACAATCGAGACGCTAAGCTGGCATCCTTTTTAGATGTTGTCATCGTCATCCTCTCAGTTGCGCGAAATCTGGTTCGCCGAAGATCCTCCCAGAAACCAATTCATAGTTGAAACCCGGTACGTACATAGAACTATACCTAGCGCGCCCACACAACTGCTTTTTGCAGCGAAGCCCGTGTCTGTCCGCAACACTGAGACACCCCGTCTTCCACTAGCCACTCGTATCCCACTCTGATAGAACTGCATTCCAGAGGTGGCCCATGCCCCGAGTCGTTCCAAGTCAAGTCGTTGCATTTATAAATAGTCTCTGGCCCTCCAGTCACGACCTCAACAACATCGCCAGAAGCCAAGCGGGGCAACTCTCCGGGCTCGTCACCCTCGTCGATAAAATCCCGAATGAACTCCTCGTAATGGACAGAGCCACGTACCCAACCTTTGTCTGCGCAACTGCCCACATCGGCCAGAAACTTGCAGCGTGGATCAGCGTCCCCGACCGCGGACACGATCTTGGATTCATGTCGGGCGCCACTCAGATGAATCCGGTAACCGAGATCCGGGACGCGCTAGCGAAATGTCGAGACGAGCCTCTCGGGTCCGCCACATCTAAACTCAACTTCATTCCGGACGTGGAACTCCGAACAAACTTACTAATCGACATAATGGCTGTCGACAGAGCATTGTCGAACAGCGAGTGGAAAGCCGCCACAGTTCTAGCAGGTTCTGCGATCGAAGCTCTCCTACTCTGGTCTCTTCAGCAGCGCCCTCCCGCGGACATAACGGCTGCAACGGCAGCTCTCAGGACGAGCGGAGAACTCACGCGGCAACCCGACCCAAACCTCGAACGGTGGGACCTGCACGAATTCGCGGAAGTTGCAGCCAAACTCACAATCATCAAAGGGGGCACGCCGACGGAAATAAGACTCGCTAGAGAATTTCGCAACCTGATTCATCCCGGTCGCGCGCAACGCCTCGGCCAAACATGTGATCGCGGCACGGCGCTTTCGTCCGTCGCTGCTCTCGATCACGTTGTCAGAGACCTATCCTAACCGCGGAAGCGATGGCTGAGGCGACTGAGGGACACGAACATCTATGGGCCATCGACGCCGAAGGAGGAAGCGCGCGGCACGAGCCCAGGGCGTCTAGCGCCCCCCGGCTCTATCGATTTTTTCGCTTTCGCCGGAGATCGGTCATCAACTTGTTGAAGTCGCACCAAACGATTCGGATGACTGCGAAGCTGGCTAGCGCCAAAACGCCGCCCTTAACGATGAGGGTCTCGGGATCGAGCATGTCACTTGCTCCCCTCTTTAGCTCCCAACATATCGCCGAGCTTTCCGGGGTCGTTCATATCGCTGAGCTTCCCGGTGGCCGTCAGGGATTTTTGACCGGCGGTTATGCGCTCGGCGAGGGTGTTCGGTTTCGGCTCGTTCCCGACCTTTCCAATCGCGCGCGCCAGTTCGCCGACTTCCTTCGTTTTCTCCTGGATTTTTTTCGTGGTAGCGGAGGCCTCTTTACTAAGCGCTTCAATAAGGTCCGCTATCTTGTCTACACTGCGCAGGCGCAACTCTCTCGGCCCATTGGTGAAGAGCCACGGGCCATCTTCATTGTGCGCATCGAAGGCTTCATGCCCCCAAATGTGACGCAGAGAAATGCCCCACTTGTCACTGACCCTGCAATATCCGATTTGATCGACGTCATATCGCGATGGGTCATTTTCATCGCTCCGGTCTGCGAATGTCACCCAAACGGTTAAGCCGAGATTGAGCTTCTTTAGGGCTTCATCAAGCGTGCCGATGACTCGTGTGAGTTCATCGGATGCGGTATTAAGTGAAGAAGCTACAGCGGAGAGAGATTGGAAATTGGCTTGAACTTTTGTTGCCTTTGCGTCACTTGAACTCATGCATTTCTCCTGCGCCCGACAGGCGCCATAAAATTAAAAGGCTCTCCTGGCACCAACCAGGAGAGTCATAAAATTCCCGCACCCGACAGGTGCGATCAATTTTGAAAACCCTTCCGGCTTCTACCAGCAGCTAGTTGGCTTCCACCAACTGACAGCATTCTACAGCGGAGGCCGGATGAACGTCAATCAGATCCCTAACATCTGCCGAAAATCTTTTGTGCCGCCGCTAGTTTTCCCTTTCTTCCCGCGAACAATGCCTTGGATCCCCCAGTCCGGCACGTCTGTGTCTTGTTTATTGCGAAGATTAGGATTTCGTGTCATGGACAGGTCGATCAGATACTTCTCAACTTCTCTGATCTTCTTATGATTGGGCATCCCCTTCGACTTTGGAGCTATCACAAAGAACAGAATTGGCCGACCCTTCTCATACTCCGTCATAAACTGGTGGTACTTATTGAGCTGATGGAGACCGAATGCCTCCTTTTTGAATGATTTGCCCGTCTTACCCACATAACCCGGCATCGCACCTTTCCCCGTTCTCATTCCGAAGGTGTAGCAACCCCGACGCTTTGAATATTTGCTGTGCAACTTCCAAAAACTCGCCACATCTTTTTCCGAGATGAGCTTGCCTCCTGGGTTATTTGTAACGGGCACGGAGAAAGGACCGACCACTTTGAAAACCATGCTTCCACCTCACGCTCCTTCAATACTCCTTCATTCGCTGAGATGAGCACCACTGGTAGTGACTAATCGACAAATACTAAGGCCCGAAGCATTTATGCTCCGGGCCTCGAGGTTTGGATTGTTTTGCACTAGATGGGTTTTTGTCGTCTCACCAGATGTCTGCTTTTCGAGACGCCGAATCTTTCCGATACAAAATACCGTCTTTAATAAAGCGCGCTAGAACATCGGGGGGCACCAACTCTCGATCGCTACTGACGGCCCGATGTAATGCTAAGAACCACAGATACTTGTCTTTGTGTGATGGGCTAGCGGCCATCAATTGGAAAGCACGGGCAGATGCAGACGCAAACCAATATGTGTTGAAGGGGTTCACGATGTTTCGGTCGCGGAAGTGCAAAATTGGAGTCTGGAGCAGACCCGCCTGAAAGCGATGCACCCAAAACCCATCGGGGATTTCAATGTCATCAGCAATCACTACGGCAGGAACACCGACAGACTTTTCCAATTTCACGGCGTGCACCAGGGCTTCACTAGCAACGAGCATGTGATTCCCTTGACGCTGTTCCCAATAGCGGCCCTTGGTGATAGCACCGCGGAGCATAAGATCGCTCGCTAATGCGAAGAACCACAAACTCTGAATGGCAGATGAGACGGGGCCAAGGGACTTGCCTGCTATCAGGACCGCGTCCGAATACATAGTGATTTCTATTTCTTTAAAGCTGAATCCCGAAATAGTGTCGCCGAACCGTTTATAAAGTTCGACGGTTCCATCGAAGTCGGACAGGATTCGGTTGGAAAATCCCAAAATGTCGCAGAATCCAACATAACGGTCGCTAACTCCGCCAGGGGGCGGTTCCCCCGGAACTGGAGATGCGGGGGAGGCGTTTTCTTCGGGCATGCGTGCAGACTACCAGAAGTCGGGATTTCTACTTACATTAAGGTGGGGCGATCACTCCCATGCAGGTCTTGGCCCTAGTCCCGCATGGGCTACGACGCGAAGACCACGAAGTAGAGCGTGCGAAAAAGCTCAGCCTCGTCTTTCCTAAACTGCGGCACGCCCTTCTTCCACGGGATCAAACCGGGGTCGAGGAGACGTGCCGCCGTTAGGTGCTTGCGGGGAACTTGGTGGATCGATTTATCCGACGCCTCAAAGCGGACATAGCCAGCGGGAATCGTAGGGAGCTGCTCCAGCTTTTTGAGGCGGGCGAGCGCGTCCAGCACCAGCTTGCTAAATCGCGGGTGGAGCTTTACTCCGTTCACTTCGAGCCGCTGCGCTTTCACTCGTCACCTCCCGTGTCGGGGTCTCCGTCATGCGATCGCGTTGGCCGGGGCTGCGGCGGTTGATGCCTTCGCCGGGGTGCTGGCCCGCGCCGGTTTCTTGGCGGGAGCCCGCTTCGCCACGGCCTTCTTCTTCCCCTCCGGGACCTCTCGCAAGGCTCCGATCTTCAGCAGGAATCTGGCGCTCCACCGGCGGTAGCGGTCCAGCGCGCTGAGCCGCAGGCCGGCCCGCCCCCGCTTCTCAATCTTCCGAAACACCTTCGCCAGCTTGTCGCTCAACTTCGTCGCGTCGTATCCCCTGACCGCCACCAGGGAGGGATCTCCCGGCGAGAAGCTGATCCCGAGCGAGGTTACCGGCACGGTGATGAGCTTCGGCTTCTTGGTCTTGTTCTTCATGTGATTGCTCCTTTTCGCGGGGCGCGCCTCGCGGTGCTGTGGGCGGGCACCCGTCTTTAGGGGCTAATTAAGTCGTGAAGACCTGGTTGTGTACACAGCAGAAGGGGCCGGCGGGTGCCGGCGCGGTTGACGAAGTGACAGGCGCGAAATCAGTGTTGGCTAGCAAACGGAGCAAATCCCGCGACCCCGCTCTGATAATTCGGTTCCGCGTCTTGCCTCTTCTTGCCACGAGGAACCAACGGCGTTAGCCTTTACGCATGAACTTCCAAGGCAGCAAGTTTCGCCGGGCGAGGATCGTGCCGTGCCAAAACTAAACGAAGTCTTCGGTATCGGAATTTCCGTTCCGAGATACACCTATGTGAATCGCTCTGGCCTTGATGAGAAATTCAAATATCTGCTATCTACTGACAGGCATATCGTAATCCACGGAAGCTCTAAACAAGGGAAGACCATCCTGCGGAAAAAGAATTTACCCGAGGCGGACACCATTACCGTTCAGTGTAGGGCCTCCACCACTTGCGTTGGCCTATATACCGAAATCTTGAGTCAGATCGGAATTCCGATTCCGGTCGAGCAAACAGAGTCTACAACCATGAGCGGTTCTGTGGCTGTGAAGGGCGAAGGCAAGGTGGGCATTCCGTTCGTCGCCAAAGGTAAAATCGCGACCGAAGCAGCCGGAGAGCTGGAGAAGACGTCAGGACAAAAAACCATCATCGTTGGGCAGAGCGCCGAGAACCTTCGATATCTCAGTGAACAAATAAGAAAGGCTGGAAAGCGCATAGTTGTAGAAGATTTCCATTACGTCCCCGAAGAAGAAAAAGAGACGCTGGCATTCGATCTTAAAGCTCTCTGGGACATGGGGACATTTTTTATGATTGTGGGAGTCTGGGCAGAGCAGAATCTTCTTCAGTATTACAACGGGGATTTGAGCGGCCGAATAGAAGAGATCGACATCCAGTGGAACAACAAGGAGTTGGACGACGTTTTAACAAAGGGTGAGGAGGCTCTCAATATGGCATTCGGCCCTGAGATTAAAGCCGCCATCATTGCGGACTCCAATCAAAACGTCGGCTTGCTTCAGCGGATCGCCGAAAAGTACTGCTTCAACTGCGGCATTTTGCAAGATGCACACACTGACCTTTTGCCCAAATTGACCAACAGCCCGGGGATGCTCGACAAAGCGAGAACAACCATATGCCACGAGGAGGATTCGCGGTATCGCCAATTCGGCAACGCCTTAGAAAAAGGCTTCAAAAGCAGTGAGGAAAGTGAGCTTAAGGTGTATCAACACATTGCGAGAGTGTGTATGGAAGCGAAGGACACAGAATTGCTCTCAGGGTTGCACTACAATGTAATCTTCGATCGCGTACAAAAGTACAACTCCAGGGTGCGGCAGTCGGACCTTACAGCGGCACTTCAGCGCCTAAATAGGCTGCAAGAAGACAGAAGCATTTCACCGCTAGTTCTTTCTTATAACCCGAAGACTAGGCTCATACAGTTGATAGACAGAGAACTCTTGTTCTATCGCAAATACGGAAATCCTGTGTGGCCGTGGTCCAATGAAGAGCCATCCGCGCCAGCTACAAGCATTCTTTAGCTTCCCGCGTTTCGTTCGGGCATAGGCCCACAGCTTCGACTTGAGGGCTTGCTGAGCGGACCCGAGCCTCGCGACTTGAGTTTAAGGGAACTTGACGCGCATTGCTTGTAGGCGGGCGCGCAGGACTTACTTTAGCGAAATAAATTCTCTTGTTGTAACGCGGTCGCGAATCGAGCTTTCCTATAGCTCTGTTTCGTCAGTTGCATAGGAAAGATGGGTGTGCAGCTCGTTCTCACAGACTGTATTGAAGAAATCGTCCATGCGGAAGCCATCCGCCTTGCCGGCAGGGCCAATCCTATCCATCCCGATCGACACGATGACTTTGCACGTTTGGGCGCTCAGAGGGGCCGTGTGGATCGCACAGTTTCGGCCACCTAACTTATCCGTGCTGAGCCCACCAGTCGCGGTCTTCACTCTCAGCATCTCCGCCATCTCGGTTTCGGCGCAGAAGGAACAATATGTGGCCTTCATTTTTGGGAGTTCTCCGCCCAGAAGAAAACAGTACACATTCACGAAGTGAAACCTCGCGGGCAACGGGTTGAACTCCACGTCCGTAGATTCAAATTGGAGGAAGGATTGCCCTGAGAAGAGTTGGGGTTCCTTGCCGTCAGTCGTGACAGGCACTTCGCGAAAGGGCATCGCCTCGGGGTTTGCCGCATACCTATCAGCAATGAGCATGGCGCGGTAGTGCTCTTTCATCAGACAAAGGAGCTTGAAATACTGCTCGAGTACGTCCGGGTCCCGCGAGATGATGAACGTCTCTCGGCCCTTTAGTATCGCTGCCAACGCCGCCATGACGACCAGTTCCTCGTCTACGAATTTATTGGGAGAAGTTGCAGCATCTTGACCCTTCTTGGCAATGAAAAGGCCGCGCCGGCCTAGACGGTTTTGAACCTCTGCCAAGAATTCATCATCCGAGGGAGTCCGCCCGAGCTGCCTTGTCAGTATGTTTGCAGCAGCCTGCCCCATCACTTTCCGAAGAGCTAGGAGTCGCACGTAGTATTCGTAGCCGTGGCTCTTGAAATCGTCGCCGAGAAACAGAACCTCGACTTTGGGGATGTCACCGGCCTGAATCTCTGGGAAGGGCGGTGGTACCTGCCCATCTCTCGAACAGTTCACTTGGTGCTTAAGCGCTGCCAAGACGCGATCTCGGATAGCCTTGTTGCAGAACGGCGTTTTCAGCCAGGGCGCCATTTCCGCATAGACGCCAGGAGTGATGTAAACCTGTCTTGAAAATAGGGCATCCCAAATGCGCTGGTCCAGCTCCCTTGTGAAAATATTTGTGTCCAGGAAGACAATCGCGTTCTCTAAGGCTGCTACGCTAATCGCCCTTGTGAGATCGGCAATGTTCAGGTCCATTTTCGGGGATGGGCCACGGAAGCAGAGTCTCCCGATTGCCTCGCGATTGGGCGGAGGGTTGCGGGAAAAGGGGACGGGACGTTCCTCGACGCGAGAGGCCGCTGCTCGTCGAGAAAGCGACTCGTCACCGTCATTTTTGGTTTGCGTCCCATATTCCACGCCCGCTAGATTTTTGCTTCGTGCGCGCTTAGTCAATTATACCCAGCGGTTTGCCTGAGACAAAAACGGGACGTTGTTCCTTGCTAGAAGACCTTAGTGAAGTGGCGCTGGCCGGGATATGGAAATGGGAGGGTACCCCTTTGAGGAGAGTGAAAAGGGATGTGGGCCGCCGGTCGCGGGTCCCCTGCCAGGAGAGGAAATGACGCCCGGGTTTGTGGGACCCCGTTGGGAAGAGAATCTTGCGCCGAGGTTTGGGCCCCCTGCCGGGGTGTTTATGTAAACTAAGCAGCTTGTAAACCCACTGTACCTAAGAACCTTTTAGAAAAACGCTCCGAGAGGTGGCGGACCCCGACCCCCGGGCTCAAAGTAGGGTACCCCGTTTAGTAAACATCGACAGTTTTTTACTTGTTAATTAGCTAACGGTGACGGATCGACTCGGAATTCAGCTAATTTTTACGCACGCGCCAGCGTGCGGCTGACCGAGGCGGGAAACCAGCTCCCGCCCGATTGAGGTTTGAGGCCTTCGGAGTTGAGCTTCTGCGCGATGGCCGGATAATTCAGACCCTGGGCCCTCAGCTCGCTCATTCGCGCGATGACCTTTTCCTCGCCGGGGCGCGATCCAAAGAGCTTGCGTCCTTCCACGCGTCGGCCCGCCCTCTTGCTGTTACGGTCGCGGGCGGCCCGCAGCTTGGCGGCGATCATGGCCCGGTCATACTCGGCGACGGCGCCGAGGACCTGCCGGATCAGCTTGCGCGTGGGATCGTCGGAGTCTAGATCGGGCTCGGCGGTGCTGATGATCTCGAAGCCATTCTTTTTCAGGTCGGCCAGCAACGTTTCCTGAATCATCAGCGCGCGGGCCAAGCGGTCAAGTCGCTCGACGATGATGGTTTTCACGCCATTGGATTCAAGAGCGTTCCACATCTCCATCCAGGCGGGACGACTTTCACCGGGGAGAGTGCCCGACACGCCCTCTTCTTCAAACCATTCCTTCACCACCAGGTCGTGGGCCTTGCAAAAGGCATCGATCGCCGCGCGCTGCCGCGGGAATCCGTCGCCCTTGACCTGCCCTTTTCCGGAGACCCTGAGGTAAGCGAAAGCTTTTCTCATTCTTAACCTCCTCGGTACGTGAATGATCGTATATCAAAGGTCGCCGGGGGTAAACAAAATTCTTATTATTTGTTAACGTCTTTAGATTCTACATGCTGACAGAAAAGGTCAGTCTTGGTCCGGCGGACAAGGATCGGCGGGCGACCGCGCCAGGGCGGCCCAGAAGCCATGAAGGGTGGAATTCTGGTGACCACAGGCGGGTTTCTTGGGCCTGGTAAGGGTTTCCACCATTGGCGGGCGGAAGCGGGGGTTCGGAGGGCGGGGATCTGGCGGGTGTTTTGTGGTGCGGACGGGAAGATGGAGCGGGTCGGAAACGGCCCGTGTCCGGGGTTTCCAGGGTTTTGGGTCCGAATCGCTACCATTTCAAAAAAACGCCATCTTTTCAAATACGGCGGTAGCTCCAGGGGGCAAACCTCATCTTTTCTAGATTTCTATAGAAATTTATAAGAACCCTGGAAACCCTGGAAACCCCGGACAGGGAGATAGAGTGGATTGAACTTACGGGTGCCCAGGGTTCCTCAAACCCCGGGCAACCCTGGACGGCCAAAGACCCAGGGCAAGGGTCGTGGACCTCCACACTGCGCCGAACTGTCCGGGGTTGTCCAGGGTTGTTCGGGCTTCGAGGGGAAACCCTGGACATGAGATTTCGCCACCCTTAATCCTCCTCCGCGGCCTGCCAGTCGCTGGCCGTCCCCTCCCAGGTTTGCTGAAACCGTTTCTTCGACCAGAGATCGCGCGCGTCTTTTAGTGTGGGAATCCTCCAGCTGTTGTTGCGCTGGCCGGTGCCGAAGAGTCCGATCTTGTCTTTTGCGAAATCCATTCCCTTGTCCTTTCCGCGCGGATTCTGGCCAAACAGATAACCGAGCTTTACGACGCTCAAGCCGGTCCAGTCGCGACGCCCCTGCTTGCCCGCCCACTTAACAAACTCCGATCCACGCAGCCAGGCGGTGCCGTCTTTCTCGACGCGCCCCGGCAGCTCGCCGCGGTACAGGCACTCGTACCAAGCGGCCTCGACTCCGGTGAGCGACTCCGCCATCTGGGAATGCAGCGCTTCGGTGTGCGGCACGTCGCGCGCGTCAAAACCCGCGAGGTCAACGTGAAGAAGATGATGAAGCAGTGCCTCTTGACCGCCGTGGCTCAGCTCGTGCGCCAGTGCCTTGAAGTAGGCGAGGTCGCCGATGCGCGCGCCGCTCACGTCGAGCATGAAAAAGCGCCGCTCCTTTTCCGTGGCGGGAACCACCCACTCGTTGTTTGACAGCACGATCAGGTGCAGCAGGTTTACGTCCGTCTCGGCATCCACGAACTTCTGTTCGATGGGCAGAGTAACGTCCGTGATGAGGCCTTTCAGCGTGGCCTCATGCTGTTTGTTACCCGCGTAGAAAGCTTCGTTTGCGACGAGCACACACTTTCCGCGCAAGTGAGCGTTGAACCGCCCTACGAGGTGCTCGGCGTTCGTGATGGTCATGAAATGCGGACCAAACAGCTTACCGAAGCCGTCGGCGGCGATGTTTTTGCCTGGTCCCTTGTCGCCGCGCCACACCAGCGCGACGTGGCCGCGCTCGCCGGGATGCTGTACGGCGCGCGCCATCCACTTGAGCGTGTAGTCGTAGTGCTCGGCGTTGCCGTTGCAGATGATGTTCTTCAGGTGGTCGAGGTAACGCGAGCAGTCGCCAGCCTGGGGCGCGCAGCTAAAACCCTGCCATAAGTTGAGATATTTTTCATCGACCTTTTGTCCGGGAGCGAAGACCACCCGCCAGTATTGCCGACGGTCGAAGTGGGACAGCCAGATTGGGGCCAACGGTTCATACTTGGGATTTCCGTCGTCATCGTTTCCGACTCTCACGCGCTCGTTCAGCAGCGCGTTCTTAAAGTCACTGAAGGACTGGTGCTGGAGCTTGATGTGCCCTTTGAGTTCGGGGTGAACCTCTTCCTCGAGCCAGGCAACACGGCACTTCTGTCCGTAATTTTTGATGACGAAGAACTTTTGGTTGAGCCTGGCTACTTCGCGCTCAAGCGGAGTCTCTTCGCGTATCGCTAAGGGTTGGCTCTTCCCCGACTCCCAGCCCGAGTTGACAGTCATCACCGCACCGTGTTCCGGGTGGGGATTCCGCCACTGGCGTAGCGGAATATCCAAGATCTGCTGCTTGAGCTGCTCCTCTGTGCTTCCCTCGAACACCTCGCCGTGAAAGGCGCGCGATGCGAAAAATGCGGTCTTGTTGAGTAGGGAGTTTCCTTCTCCGTACTGGGCGTGCAATAGGGCGTCGAGGTTGTCCGCGTGGATTTTTAACGCCGATGCCTTGGACAGCGGATGCTTGTCGGCGCTCGGCCCGGCATCTAGTGGTTCATCAATGTTAAGGTGAGACAGCAGCTTCGTGACGCTCGTTTGGATGTCCTGCACCTCAAGCGGCACCCCCTCCAGCAACTTTCCCGTGACGCAGAAAAAACGGTCGTTGGCGTACGCTTCCACGGTGGCAGCGCAGGTCTTGGACAACGGTGTTGCCGTCAGGGCCTTGGCAATCGTGGCGTGGCCGACGAGGTGGATTCCCCGGCGCGAGGGAGAATACTCCGCCCAGGTCTGGCTGAACCAGCGCAACCAGGTCTGAACTTCCGGGTCAATCGCACCGTCAGCGCCGACAGCGTTATCGATGTCGATTCCCACCAGCTCATCTCCCTGGCGGAAAACGAACCCCACGCCGCTCATCCTGAAGCGGACGGCGGCGGCGCGTGCGGTGGCAAAGTCCGTAAACTCCCTGGCGTACTTTTCCACGGCGCCGATCCCTTTCCCGCTCAACGGCGAGAACGGGGGCTTGCGAAACTTTTTGGGATTATTCTCATCTTGTACCTTGCGCCAGCACACCCATCGCGGCAGCACTGCGAGAAAAGCGGGCACCTGATTGGCGGCCGGCAAGGTCTTGAGAATCGCCAGCCGCTCGGCGGGCGTTCCCATTCGCTTGTCGAAGTACGCTTGTTCTTGGGCGGTCAGGCCGACGGATGGTCTCTCGATCAACGGCTCGGTTTTCGCGTCCCCAGACTCGGCGCCTGCGGCCGCCGCTTCCGGCTCGTCCACGAACCGAACGCCCGCGACATGCTCCCGCAGCGTCTGTTTGACTTCCGCCACGGTGTCACCGAGGTAGGCTCCCTGCGGCGGCAGCCGTTTGCCCTTTTTCCAGTCGCGCGGCGTGGCCGTGGCTTCGTAACGACCGAAGCGCCGGTTCCACTCGATGCGGCCTTCGTGAGTGGCGCTGCGGAAGGAAATCACCTGGTGGTCGGCCATCGGGACCGGCCCGGCAGGCAGTTCGGGCTCGAAGGCCGACGGCTCATCCCCAAGTGCAGGCGAAGCTGCAGCCGGTGGCAGCTCATCCCAAGTCTTGTGCCAGTTTTCAGAATCAAGTTTGTGCTTCGCGAGGGCCCGCTGGAAGTGTTCGTCTTTGCAGGCGATCGTGCCGTAGTTCGCGCCGTTGCGACGGCATACCGGGCACGGATCGCCGGCCTGAGGAGCGATCGGCTCGGCAGGCGGCTGGCAGCCCTTGCCGCGATGCGGGCAGGTAAGGCGGACGGGATTGTGTTCGCAGGGGAGTCTCCAGCCCGGTGCGGTCAGGGCGCTCACGCGGCACCGCCCGTAGCTGGAGGAAGAATGTGAACGTTATCGGCGACGCGCCGACCGTTGTACTCGCCGATTTCGTAGCTGACACGCGAACCCTTTTCGGGAAGCGGACTGCCAGGGGCGAGATTATTCTCGTGGAAGAAAATCTCGGTGGGGGTGTTTCCTTCGGTGATGAAACCAAAATGCTTGTGCTGCCAATAGACCGCAACTCGACCTTGCATGGTGTTTCTCCTTCTTTTTTCTATCTATCGTTCTCCGCAAACCGGCTAGCTTTTCACCGGCTTACTTCCTTCACATTCGTCGCACGACTTCGTGTCGCGTGTCGCTCTAGTTCACCGCCTCGGGCGCTTCCGATTCTTCGAGAATCCCGCCGAGCAAGCTTTCCACAAGCCGTTCCTGTTTTTCCTTTACGGCCCGGCAGAAAAAAGGATCGTTCTCGAGGTCCCCGAGCAGCTTCAACAGCCGCACGTAGCGCTCTTCGTCGCCGATGATTTTTTTCAAGTAGTCGTGCGCGAAGCGCATCCCCAAGAAGTCGAATACTTTTTCTGCCTCGAACCGGTTGCCGAAGATTTTTGACCACACCTCGGCGTTTTCCCCCGCGCCCCGGTTCACAATCAGCCACCAGGGGTGTCCCTTGCGCTCGACCTGTAATACAAGGTTCATGCCATCAATCTCAATTTGCCGAAGCATCCTCATTTTTCCTTTCGCCTCCGGGGTTTAGTTGCGGCCACTGGTGAAAGCGGATCGTCGGGTCGAGCCGCGCCAGCTTCTCGCGCACTTCACTTTCGCTCGCGCCGCGCACGAGGAAGGGGCCACGATGGCCGAGTCGCCAGGTGATAACGCCCACCCACTCATCGGGCCGTCGTTGGTCCCGGTGGATGAAGCAAACGAACTTTTTCCCGTTGGCCTTCATCGCATGGCCCTCCGCCGCGGCCCGGTGTCCTCGAAGTAGAATTTCACCGACGAATCGAGCTGGCGAAGGCGGAACTCGATGATCTCCTCGCTGTCACCGGCAACCTCTTGCGGTCCACCGTGTCCCGGCTTCCACTGGAGGGTCGCCAAGAAGTGGTGGCCATCATGGAGAATCTCGGCGGTGAGCTTTGCGCCTGTTGCGCGCGTCATCAGAAAACGGGTCGCTGCCCGTAATGCGGGGGCAGGTTGGATTGCTCGCGGCGCTGCTGGCCCGCGAGGACCGCGAGGCGACGGTCCCGAGCCTTCCGTGCGTGGTCGGAAAGGTTGGGATCGTCGGCGAGCTTCGCCAACGCGGCGGCTTCGTCGCTTGGGGCTACGTATTCGAGCAAGGCGTCGGTCACGGTGAGCGTAATGCCGGCTAGCTTGTCAACCACCGCCGCCGGTGTAGGCGGCGCGGACTTTATCTTTCCTTCGGCCAACAGCTCGTTGTAGACCAGCTCCAGGTTTCGGCGCGTGCAGGGCAGCCTGTCGCCGTCCCCGAAGTCGGCGAGGTGCTCCGCCAGGGCCGTCGCGTTTTCAGCACATTGGTAAAATTCTGGATGTGCGGCGGCGAAAGCCTCCGTGCCCTCTTCATCCAGGTGAGCTTCCCGGAGCGCCCTCACCACCCCGTCGTCGGCGATGCGGATAATCTCAAAATCATCATATTCGTCGAACCTAAGGCCGTCCTTTGTGGTGGCCATCACCACACCGGTCCCATCAGCGCGGGTTCCGACTTGCGGTCCTTCGTCGCTTCACGCCGCAATTGGTCAAACGGAAGTTTCTTCGCTCGGCTAGTCTCGGCAGCGGCGGTCGCCAGGGCTTTTTGTTGCTGCTCTTGCTCAATGGCTGCTTGTTCATCAGCCCAAATTACGCGTGGAAATGGCACGGGCGCGGGCCGCCTCGCCTCGCCACGGAGGCGAATCGTATTTCCCGCACGGTCCGTTCGCCTTCGGGGATCGAGATGATTCCCGGCGTAAGCAATTTGAAATGTTTTTTCGGGCAACGCCGCGTTGATGGGATGCCCCTTCTGAATGAGAGATTGCATGATGTTGTTCATCTGCTCGCGGGTCCAATCGTTTTGTTCAAACAAGGCCACATAGTTTTTTCCGCTCTCGGTGTTGGCCTTCCAGGCGAAAATTAGCGCGGCGATGGTTTCCACCACACTTTCCACGCTGACGTTGAGGGGCGTTGCCGTGGGTGCGGTGCGGCCAACGCCGGTGTCAACCCTCAGCTTCGCCAGGTCGGCTGGCAACCTAGTTCCGCCCGCCGAGACGGGCTGAAGGTTTTTGTTCACCCAGCGGGAGTTTTGGTCGGCGATCTTTTCAACACGAGCGTCATGCTTCGAGGTGTCTCGGCGCTCTGCGTTGCGCTTGTCCTCTCCCAAGTCGAACCTATTTTTTTGTTCCTGGCTCGTCGGGGTCTGCGGCTTTTGCCGATCAAACCTGTTCTTTGCGTCGTCACTTAGTGACATCGGTGCTCTCCTCTCTTGCGGACGGCGTCGCATTTTGGTGCGACGGAATTAGCCGCCCATTCGGTCGTCCCGCATTGGGATCGGTTGCGGCGAACGCGCCTGCCTTGAACCGCGCCTTGTGTTTCTGGTTTTCTTCACGCCCGCTGAGCGTCTCGGCTTTTTTCGGGCCGAGCGTACGCGCGCCGATCTGAACTTTCGTTTTCTTTTTCACGATCTTCTCCTAGTTGCAATTGTTCAAAAATGCCAGCGTGTCGCTGATCGACGTTGTGCCGTCCGGCGCGTAGATGATTATTGAGTCGCCGTACGAACTGTCCGTGAGCGCGCCGCCTTGAGGTCCAGGCCAAACGACTTTTGCAAACTTCGTTACGCCGTTGAGCTGGATGGAGTAGCTAAAATTGTCGCTGTTGAGAACCGCTTGCCAAACGTGTCCCGGAACGATTCCCGTTCGGGCGCCGACATCTCTCTGAAAATCTGCGGCAAAGTTACGCCGGGCTGCTGTTGGTGCCATGTTTGTTTGCTCCTGCTATGTCTAACTTTGGTTCCGCCTCGACTCCGTTAACCGGCAGCCGACACTTCAACAAATCTTTTCGCGGGGTCCCAGCTCTGCTGCTTGGATTTTTGGGCAGCCAGGGATAAGAGAATGGACCCGAAGCCAGGAACCACGCGCTTCAGACCGCCACGTCGGAGACATGGAAGACTAAGAGGATGTCGCTCGCTTGCGATTCTGGGCGTGATACTTCGAAACCCAAGGCCTGGTATTTTTTTGGTACGGCGCGACGACGCGCTTGCGACGGAGCATTAGTTGGTCGAGGTCCAAGCGATCGAGGCGAAAGTTATTTCCAATACGACCGGCTTTGAGGTCGCCATCATGAATTAATTTTCGCAAATAATTTTGGCTGATCCCTAAATACGCGGCGGCCGCATCAACGGCTAGCCAGCGGTTGAACTCCGTCACCACGGGTTGAGAATCTTTGGGGTCTGGCATTGGACGCAAATCTCCCGACGTTTAAGTCGCGACTTTGCGTTCCCGGGTTGGTGGGCCTATGGCCCTATACGGGATGGCGGAGGCGGTGCACCATGGCACCGTGCGTTCCTCTGATCTCTGTAACCCATATTAATGTGGATGCCAGGGAAAGTACATAGGAAAAATGTGTTGATGAACTACGGTACTATTTATGTAAATAGGACTCCCTAAGTCCCCAGGGGTCAAATTGGCTAACATGATTGGTTAACGGCAGGCCAAAAAGGCCCATTTCTATTGATGTTTTGCGGCATAAGCAGAATTTTTTAAGTCCTCAGCGTCTGCCATTCCGCCACCCGGGCAGGACAGCTACAAAAAAATAGCATGGATGGACGCTGCGCTCAACGCTTGGGCGCGCTAGCGTGTCGCACAGCACGACGCGTCACTCTTTGTGAATGCTTTGTAACTTGATTGACAAGCGTTCGGGGGCGCGGTAATTTTTCTTGCTCATTCTGGACGGCCGCCTCTGAGGAGGACCAAGCGCAAGCGCGCAGCACCAACTCTCAAACGAGCATTCAGCGCACTAGCGAGCGTCTGCATTCATCTCGGCGTAAAATCACATGAGCCGTTCTGTAACGCGGTGCATCAAAATCTAACGAGTGGTCCGTGGGAGTTTTCCTCCCTGCCACAGGAGCCAATGTGAGCCAGCCGAATCTCGACCTGTTGAGCATAAACACTATCCGCACTCTGGCGATTGACGCCGTGCAACAGGCAAATTCCGGCCACCCTGGCGCGCCGATGGGTTTGGCGCCAGTTGTTTATGAACTGTGGCAACAGCACTTGCGCTACGATCCCGCGGACCCCACCTGGCCCAATCGCGACCGATTTGTTCTTTCCGCAGGCCACGCTTCCATGCTGCTATACGCCACGCTCCATCTCGCTGGCGTCAAAGAAGCTACGAAAGACGGCAAAATCCTGGATTCGCTCGCCGTTTCGATGAACGAAATCAAGCGCTTCCGGCAAATCGGCAGCAAAACGCCCGGCCATCCCGAATCTCACATCACCACCGGCGTCGAAACCACCACAGGTCCGCTTGGACAGGGCGCAGGCAATAGCGTCGGAATGGCGATAGCCAGCAAATGGCTCGGAGCAAATTTCAACAAGCCTGGCTTCGAGATTTTTGACTTCAAGGTCTACGCCGTTTGCGGAGACGGCGACCTCATGGAAGGCGTCTCCAGCGAAGCCGCGTCGCTTGCCGGTCATTTGAAGCTTTCGAATCTCTGCTGGATTTACGACAACAACCACGTCACGCTCGACGGCCCCGCGGATTGGTCCTTCAACGAAGACGTAATGACACGGTTTTTGGGCTACGGCTGGAGCGTTACGCACATTGCCGATGCGAACGATCTGGATGCGCTGGGCCGCGCCTACGAAGTGTTCCAGCACACAGTAGGCCGTCCTACTTTAATTGTGGTCGATAGCCACATCGGCTACGGCTCCCCGCACAAACAAGATACTTATGAGGCTCACGGCGAACCGCTCGGCGAAGCCGAAGTCAAATTGGTGAAGAAAAACTACGGCTGGCCGGAGGACGCGAAATTCCTAGTTCCTGATGGCGTCTACGAGCAATTCAAGAACGGCGTTGGTAAACGCGGCGCAGAAGCCCATAGCGCCTGGAACGCGAAATTCGCGGACTACAAAAAACAATTCCCCCAACTCGCCGATCAACTGAACCGCATGCAAGCCGGCCAGCTGCCGGACGGCTGGGACAAAAACCTCCCGTCCTTCCCTGCCGATCCCAAAGGCATGGCTACGCGCGAGAGCTCTGGAAAAACGCTAAATGCGCTCGCTGCCAACATACCGTGGCTCATCGGCGGTTCAGCCGATTTGGCCAAATCCAACAAAACCAATCTCACCTTTGAAGGCGCGGGCGATTTTTTCCCCGACGCGTATCACGGCCGCAACATTCACTTCGGCGTGCGTGAACACGCCATGGGCGCCATCGTCAACGGCATGACGCTGTCAAAGCTTCGTGCGTTCAGCGCCACATTTTTCAATTTCAGCGATTACATGCGCCCCAGCATGCGCCTTGGCGCTCTAATGGAAATTCCAGCTCTGTATATCTTCACGCACGACTCCATCGGAGTCGGCGAAGATGGCCCAACGCACCAGCCCGTCGAACAGCTCGCCGCCTACCGCGCCATGCCCAACATGCTTGTCTTTCGCCCCGGCGACGCCAACGAAGTCGTCGAAGCCTACAAAATTGCTCTCCAGCACACACACGGTCCTTCAACGCTCGTGCTCACTCGCCAGGCCATGCCCACTTTCGATCGCACAAAATATGCTCCCGCATCGGGTGTCGCCAAGGGCGCGTACATTCTGGCCGACGCCGCGGGCGGCAAGCCTGACGTTATCTTGCTCGCCAGCGGAAGCGAGGTCGGTCTTTGCGCTGCCGCCTACGAAAAATTGACGACAGACGGCGTTAAAGCTCGCCTCGTCAGCATGCCCAGCTGGGAGCTTTTCGAAAAACAGGATGCTGCCTACAAAGAGAGCGTCTTGCCCGCGAGCGTCACCGCGCGCGTTTCCGTCGAAATGGAATCCGTTTTCGGCTGGGACCGCTACGCCGGCCCCAAAGGCAAGATCATCGGCATGCGTTCGTTCGGAGCGTCTGCCCCGCTCAAGGACCTGCTCAAAAAGTTCGGCTTTGAAATCGAAAACGTGATTGCAGCAGCCAAAGAAGTCCTCGGAAAGTGAGTCTCGCATGAAAGTTGTGATTGGTTCCGACCACGCCGGCTTTCAACTCAAAAACGCCATGGGCGACCTGCTGCGCTCGATGGGCAACGATGTGCTTGACGTTGGCGCCTTCAACGAAAATCCTTCGGACTACCCTGATTTCGCCGAAGCCGTGGACCGCGCCGTGCTCGATGGCAGGGCCGAACGCGGCGTGCTGATCTGCGGCAGCGGCGTCGGCGCCAGTGTTGCCGCCAACAAGCTACCCGGCATTCGCGCAGGAATGTGCCACGACACCTATTCAGCGCACCAGGGCGTCGAGCACGACAATATCAACGTGCTCGTGCTCGGTTCGCGCGTCGTTGGCATAGCCCTCGCCCAAGATTTGGTAAGGGCGTTTATGGGCGCGAAATTTACCAACGAAGAGCGGCATGTGCGGCGACTCGGCAAAGTGAAGGCACTGGAAACGAAGTACTGCCCAGGTTCCTGAGCCCCGGCTGGCATTAGCCAACACTGGCCAATGTGCATGTGACCGGCGCGGCTGCACCCCTCAGGGAGTACAATAGACGTTCAACGAGTTTCCAAAGCTAGAGGAGAATCATCATGACGACAACAACTACGGTCCCCAATGTCGGCACCACGCAAGGCGCCAATCCCCTCAAAGCGCTGCTGGCATTCGGTCAATCCCCCTGGATGGATTACATTCGCAGAGACCTCCTTACCAGCGGCAGCCTCAAAAAATATATCGATAGCGATGGGCTCCGCGGCATGACTTCCAATCCGTCCATTTTCGAAAAGGCGATCACTGGTAGCGACCTCTATTCAGACATCCTTACATCGCCAGATGCAAAAAAACTCGACGCCAAAGGTCTCTTTGAAAAAATCGCTATTCGCGACGTCCAGGATGCTTGCGACATCTTCAAGACTGTCTACGCCGAGTCTAAACGACGCGATGGCTACGTCAGCCTGGAAGTCTCTCCCTATCTCGCCAACGACACGAAGGGCACCATCGACGAAGCGCGCCGGCTCTGGAAATCCGTTGATCGCCCGAATGTCATGATCAAGGTTCCCGCCACTCCCGAAGGCATCCCCGCCATTCGACAGCTTCTCGAAGATGGTCTCAACATCAACATCACTCTGCTCTTCGCGCAGTCTGCTTATGAGCAAGTCGCCGAGGCTTTTCTTGCCGCCCTCGAAGCTCGTGCTGCCAAGGGCCAGGACATCAGCCAGATTGCCAGCGTCGCCAGCTTTTTTGTCAGCCGCATCGATTCTCTGATCGATGGCAAAATCGACGAGAAGCTGAAGACCGCCACGGACCCCGCGCAAAAGGCGTTGCTTGATAGCATCCACGGCAAAATCGCCATAGCCAATGCCAAGCTCACCTACAAGAAATATCAGGAACTTTTCGGTGGCTCACGTTGGAATGCCCTCGCCGACAAAGGTGCACAAACGGAGCGCCTGCTCTGGGCAAGTACCAGCACCAAGAATCCCAAATACCGCGACGTCCTCTACGTGGAAGAACTGATCGGCGCCGACACGGTGGACACCATTCCTCCGGCAACTTTCGATGCCTTCCGCGATCACGGCAAGCTCCGCAACAGCTTGACGGAAGACGTCAACGCAGCACGTACGACCATGGACAACCTCGCCAAAGCCGGCCTCTCCATGAAAGAAGCGACGGACAAGCTTCTTCTGGATGGCGTCAAACTCTTCGCGGATGCGTTCAAACAGCTTCTGGACGCAACGGGAAAAAGCGCAGGGGTGAGTGCGTGAGCTTGAATCGCCAAACCTACACACTCCCGGACAAATTCGAAAATGATGTAAACGCTTCGCTTCAGAATTGGAAGAAGAACGGCAAAGTGAAGCGGCTCTGGCAAAAAGATGCATCGCTTTGGACCGGCACCGACGAGGACAAGTGGCTCGGCTGGCTGGATATTACCGAGCAGCAAATCGAAGACATTGACAAGCTAAAGCAGATCGCCGCCGACATTAAGAAAGCGGGGTTTAAGAACGCCTTGCTCCTCGGAATGGGAGGCTCCAGTCTCTGTCCTGAAGTCCTTCGGATGACCTTCGGCAAGGCCGCTGGCTATCCGGACCTTCACGTACTGGATTCCACTGATCCCGCGCAAATTAAAGCCATCGAAGAGTGCGTGGACCTCAGCAACACGATCTGCATAGTTTCCAGCAAATCTGGCAGCACGCTTGAACCTAACATTTACAAGCAATATTTTTTCGATCGCGTGAAAGCCAAGGTCGGCGAAAAAGAAGTGGGCAACCGTTTCATTGCCATCACGGATCCCGGCTCAAAAATGCAGCGCGTTGCCGAGAGAGACAAATTCCGAAAGGTCTTCATGGGCGTGCCAAGCATCGGCGGACGCTACTCGGCGCTTTCCAATTTCGGCATGGTGCCCGCTGCAGTGATGGGAATTGACATTCCCAAGTTTCTAAAAAACACGCAACAAATGGTGGAAGCGTGCGGCATGGATTCAGACGCCTCCACAAACCCCGGCGTCATCCTGGGAACAATTCTCGGCCTCGCCGCAGATCAGGGCCGCGACAAGATGACGATCATTACTTCGCCGGGAATTTACGATCTTGGCGCCTGGCTTGAGCAGTTGCTTGCCGAATCCACGGGAAAATCCGGCAAGGGCATCATCCCCGTCGACCGCGAACTCCTCGCCAAATCGGATGCTTACGGCACCGACCGCGTTTTTGCGTATCTGCGCCTCGAATCGGATCCGGACAAGGAACAAGCCGCCGGGGTGGATGCGCTCGCAAAGGCCGGGAACCCCGTCGTCCGGATCGTGTTACCGGACGTCTACACCCTCGGCCAGGAATTCTTCCGCTGGGAAATTGCTACGGCGGTCGCCGGCTCTCTCATCGGCATCAATGCCTTCAATCAGCCCGACGTCGAAGCCAGCAAATCGGAAACGCGCAAGTTGACTACCGAATACGAATCCACGGGCAAGCTCCCACCCGAATCTCCATTCTTTACGGGCGATGGAGCAAAGCTCTATGCTGACTTGAAAAACGCCGCGGCGCTAAAGGGCGGGGCCACACTACCGGGCTTTTTGAAGAAACATCTCGCGCGCATCGATGCCGGCGATTATTTTGCCGTCCTTGGGTACATCACTATGAACGGAGCGCATGAAGAAGC
The DNA here is from genome assembly GCA_963833345.1 of uncultured Acidobacteriota bacterium. Classification (GTDB taxonomy): domain Bacteria; phylum Acidobacteriota; class Terriglobia; order Acidiferrales; family UBA7541; genus Acidiferrum. The sequence goes on from CAWHXI010000002.1 coordinate 2,902,354, forward strand.
GCTGCAAGCGATTCGCCTCGCCGTGCGCGACAAAAAAAAAGTAGCCACCGTCCTAGGCTTTGGGCCGCGTTTCCTTCACTCCACGGGCCAAGCCTACAAAGGCGGGCCCAACTCTGGTGTTTTCCTGCAGATTACTTGCGACGACGCTGTAGACATTCTGGTTCCTGGGCAGAAGTACACCTTTGGCGTGGTGAAAGCGGCGCAAGCGCGCGGTGATTTTGCCGTTCTCGCGGAGCGCGGCAGGCGTGCTTTGCGTGTCCATCTCGGCAAAGATGTCGCCGCAGGGCTGGCAACGCTGACAGACGCCGTTAATCAAGCGCTCGCATAAAATAAATATCGATTAAATTCGCTGAAGACTCACAAAACTAGCGGACAGGAGCAATTGCGATGCAACTTGGCATGATCGGGCTGGGAAGAATGGGCGCCAACATGGTCCGGCGCCTGCAAAAGAACGGCCACACTTGCGTCGTCTATGACCGGAGCGCGGACTCCGTGAAACAGCTCGCGGGAGAAGGCGCAACGGGAGCGAGCTCGCTCGACGATTTCGTCAAGAAGCTGCAAAAGCCCCGCGCCATCTGGCTGATGGTTCCGGCGGCGGTCGTGGACGCTACGCTTCACGAACTCACTAGCAAACTTGAAGTCGGCGACATCATCATCGACGGCGGAAATTCCTACTACATCGACGATATTCGCCGCGCTCGTGAACTTTCCGGCCAAGGCATTCATTATTGCGACGTTGGCACCAGCGGTGGCGTCTGGGGCCTCGAACGTGGCTACTGCCAGATGATTGGCGGCGAATTGGACATCGTGAAACACCTCGACCCCATTTTCAAAACGCTCGCCCCCGGCCGCGGAAACGTGGATCGCACTCCTGGCCGCGAAAAGGTCGGCGGAACTGCCGAAGAGGGCTATCTCCATTGCGGCCCATCGGGAGCTGGTCATTTCGTCAAGATGGTCCACAATGGAATCGAATATGGCTTGATGGCTGCCTACGCCGAAGGCTTGAACATTCTGAAGCACGCCAACGCTGGAAAAACTCAGCGCGAGAATGACGCGGAAACCACCCCTCTACGCAATCCAGAACACTACCAATATGATTTTAATCTCGCGGACGTCACCGAAGTCTGGCGCCGCGGCAGCGTTGTCGCCTCCTGGCTGCTCGATCTCACCGCCATCTCCCTTTTGGAACAGCCCACGCTTGAGCGTTTCTCAGGACGCGTGTCCGATTCCGGCGAAGGCCGCTGGACCATTCTCGCGGCGATCGAATCTACTGCCCCCGCGCCGGTCCTCACTGCGTCTCTCTTCGAGCGCTTCACATCGCGCGGCGAAGGCGATTTCGCCTCCAAAGTTCTTTCCGCCATGCGGTTTCAGTTCGGCGGCCACATCGAGAAAAAATCCGGCCACTAATTATTTCAGCGGCCAACTGAACAAGTGAGATAGGACTACCTGGATGACTCCAAATCAGACCGATGCAGCTCCCACTGGCTCCCCTTGCGTCATGGTGATTTTCGGGGCGAGCGGCGATCTCACCAAGCGAAAACTCATTCCCGCCCTGATCAACCTCGCGCAGGAGGGCCTTCTTTCGCAACAGTTCGCCATTGTTGGCTTCGCTTTCGACCAAATGAACACGGAATCTTTCCGCGCTCTCCTCAATGAGGAAATAAACAAATTCGAAGACCACCCTGTCGACCCAAAGCTGTGGCAATGGTTTCTGGATCGCATCTACTATGTCCAGGGCGATTTTAAGGATCCCGCTGCCTACCAGCGCCTGAAAGACCAGATTGCCGAGGCCGATAAAAATCACGACACACAGGGCAATCTCTTCCACTACCTGGCCGTCTCTTTTAATTTTTTCTCGCTAATTGTCGAAAAGCTCGGAGAGATCGGCCTCACCAAGGAAGAAAACGGCAAGTGGACCCGCGTGATCGTGGAAAAACCTTTCGGCCACGACCTCCCATCAGCGAAACAACTCAACAAAGAACTGAAACAAATCTTGACCGAAAAACAGATTTTCCGGATCGACCACTACCTCGGCAAGGAAACCGTCCAAAACGTGATGGTTTTTCGTTTCGCGAACAGCATGATCGAGCCGCTCTGGAACCGCATGTACATCGATCACGTGCAAATCACCGCCGCTGAATCTGTCGGCGTCGAACACCGTGGCGCTTTCTACGAAACCGCGGGCGCGCTCAAGGATATGGTCCCCAACCATCTCTTCCAGCTCCTCACTCTCACCGCCATGGAGCCGCCCATCTCTTTCGAAGCCGACGCGGTCCGCGACAAACAAGCCGAAATCCTGCACGCATTGCAAGTCCTCACTCCCGAAGACGTTTTGCATAACACGGTTCGAGGCCAGTACGGCGAGGGCACGGAGGACGGTCAAAAAGTTCCTGCCTATCGCGGCGAACCGAGCGTCGCGCCGGATTCGAATACCGAGACTTTCGTTGCACTGAAACTCAAAATCGATAATTGGCGCTGGGCTGATGTGCCTTTTTATCTCCGCACCGGAAAGCGTCTCTCAAAGCGTGTAACGGAGATTGCCATCCAATTTCGCAGGGCGCCTTTCATGCTGTTTCGAAAGACTCCTATAAAAGATCCACGCACCAACCGGCTCGTGATCCACATCCAACCCGACGAAGGGATTTCTTGGCGTTTTGCCGCCAAGGTTCCCGGCTCAGTTATGAAGCTCGGCCTCGTCAACATGGATTTCGATTACGCGCGCGATTTTGGCAAGTCGCATAGCACTGGCTATGAACGCCTTCTTTACGACTGCATGATGGGCGACGCCACTCTTTTCCAGCGCGCCGACATGGTTGAAGCCGGTTGGGCTGCCATCGAGCCGGTCATTGACGTCTGGAAAGCGCTCCCTGCTCGCGGTTTTCCCAACTATGCTTCAGGCTCTTGGGGACCGAAGGAAGCCGACGAACTTATGGCTCGGGACGGCCGTGCCTGGCGCAGGATCGGCGAAGAAGAGGAAGACGCGAAGAGTTCTGCAACGGCTACGGAAAACCTGAAGAGCGCGGGAGCGATGAACAAGTAGGGCGAAAAGCGCATGGCCGCCGACAAATCAACCGCCGAGGTTCGAGTCTTGCCGGATAGCGCGGCCATCGCGGAGCGCTGCGCGCGCAAATTTGTAGAGATTGCGGCAGCCGCGGTTAAGGAAAAGGGTTCGTTCCATGTGGCGTTGGCAGGCGGTTCCACACCCAAAATCCTCTATAGCCTGCTCGTGGATGATCCCGCTCTCAGCGCGCAGGTGCCTTGGGATAACATGCATGTGTTTTTCGGCGATGAGCGCCATGTTGGCCCGGACGACCCGCAAAGCAATTTTTGCATGGCCCGGGAAACGATGTTCTCGAAGTCGCCTCTGAAACCGGCGCAAGTCACTCGCATTAAAGGCGAATATCCCGAAGCAGAAGATGCCGCCAAGGAGTACGAACAGGCCATTCGAACGTATTTCAAGTTGAGCGTCGGCCAATTCCCGCGCTTTGATTTGGTGCTGCTCGGTATGGGCAGCGAAGGCCACACCCTCTCGATTTTTCCGGGGACAAAAGCGCTGCGCGAAAATCGCCGCATTGCGGTGCATAATTGGGTAGGTAAGGTATTGATGGACCGCATCACGCTCACCGCCCCGGCCGTCAACAATGCCGCCAACGTCATCTTCATGGTGACTGGTGCGGACAAAGCCCCGGCGCTGACTGCGGTCCTCGAACGCTCTTACGAGCCGGATCAGTTGCCGGCTCAGTTGATTCAACCGCTGAACGGCACTTTGCTTTGGCTGGTGGATTCCGCCGCCGGCAGCATGCTCACGCGAGCAATTCGCGAATAACTTAGGAGAGTCCCATGGCAACCACGACTAGCACTGGAAACATCGAAACCTATCTCGGCGCAAAAGCCGAATATTTTCTCGGATACAAGACACCGAAAATCTCGAAGGAGCGTCTGCATCTTCCCGGCCCCGATTTTGTGGATCGCATCTACGCCGCATCGAACCGAAATGTCCGGGTGCTTACCAATCTTCAGCGCATCTTTGGTCACGGGCGCCTCGCCCACACGGGCTATCTCTCGATTCTTCCCGTTGATCAGGGCATTGAACACTCCGCCGGCGCCAGCTTCGCCAAGAATCCGGACTATTTCGACGCGGAAAACGTCGTCAAGCTCGCCATAGAAGGCCAATGCAACGCCGTCGCTTCTACCTTTGGAGTTCTTGGCGCCGTCACTCACAAATACGCGCACAAGATTCCCTTCATCGTGAAGCTCAACCACAACGAACTGCTCACCTTTCCGAACAAATTCGATCAGATCCTCTTCGGCACCGTGCAGGAAGCCTGGGATATGGGCGCAGCCGCTGTCGGCGCAACCATCTATTTCGGTTCCGACCAAGCCGACCGGCAGATCGTAGAAATCAGCCGTGCCTTCGCCGAAGCCCACGAACTCGGCATGGCCACCGTCCTCTGGTGCTACCTCCGCAACAACGCGTTCAAGAAGGACAAGGACTATCACCTCTCCGCCGATCTCACCGGCCAGGCCAATCATCTCGGCGTCACCATCCAAGCCGATATCATCAAGCAAAAAATGGCCGAAAATAACGGCGGCTACATGGCCCTGAACATGGGCGATTCCAGCTACGGCAAATTCGACAAGCGCATCTACACCGACCTCGCCAGCGATCATCCCATCGACCTCTGCCGCTATCAGGTCGCCAACTGCTTCATGGGCCGCTCCGGAATGATCAACAGTGGCGGCGCGTCCGGTGCCAACGACTTCGAGGACGCTGTCACCACCGCCGTCATCAACAAACGCGCCGGCGGCACCGGCCTAATCTCCGGCCGCAAAGCCTTTCAACGGCCAATGAGCGAAGGCGTCCAACTCCTGAATACCATTCAGGACGTCTACCTCAGTCCCGACGTCACCGTGGCCTAGGTCTCACGTCCTCACGCATAGGGCCGCGCAAGCGGCCCTATGTCGCCCTGTAGAGGCCGGGCTTTAGCCCCGCGCTTTTCTCTGAGCTTTGTCATATTCTCTAATATGTGCCTCCCGACTCACCCAACAACGCCGCACCCCCTCTCTCGCGAAAGTCTCCCAATGACGACTCAGAAACTCAACGCCATTCCAAACAACTCCGCCGCCTCCTCCTCATTTCCTTTGGCTGGCTTCTCGCTCTCTTAATCGGCGCCGGCGTCGATGCTCTTTTTTCTCTTCGTCATCTCGATCGCGCCTCTCAGGAAGTGAGCCGCCGCTTCACCGCTCACAATCGCGCTCTCGGCACCATCGTCGTTTCCGTGCGCGTCTATGACGATCAAATCGAGCGCTTCTTGCTGCAAGATCAACTTCAAACTTCCAGTCCTGAGCCCTCCGACGTGGCAAACAAGATCGCGGCGGTCCGCGTGGCCTTGCTCAGTTTTCCCGCCGACCGCGACCCCGACGAGCAACTGCTCCTTGCAGCCATGCAACAGCAACTCCAGGAAGAAGAGAGTTCCTGCGCTATCGTCCTTGCCTGGCGCGCTGATCTTCGCCGCCAACGCGCCTATCAATTCATCGGTCAGCAGCTCATTCCCTGGCGCACGCGCATCTTCGAACTTTCGTCCCAAGTTTCCACTCTGAACGAACATAAGCTCGCTCTCGAAAATCTCGCCGTCGCGACGCGTTTTCAAACACTGGAATCCCGCCTCATCTGGCTCGTCTCTCTCGCGTTACTCGCCGGCGTCCTCATGTCGCTCACCTGCGGCTGGTATATCCTCCGCCTCGAGCGCCAGGCTCGCCAACGCTATCAAGCTCTGGCCCTCAGCCGCCTGGAACTTGAAGGGTTGTCCGCCCGTCTCGTGGAAGCCCAGGAAGAAGAACGCCGATCGATCTCGCGCGAACTCCACGACGAGGTCGGCCAGTCCCTCGGCGCACTCCTGGTCGAAGTCGGGCAGCTCTCTAAATTAGTCCCGTCCGATGACAGCGTCACGCAAGCACAAATCACGCACATAAAATCCGTCGCCGAAACCGCCGTCAAATCCATCCGCGACATCGCTCTTCTTCTCCGCCCTCCCATGCTAGACGACCTCGGCCTCATCCCTGCTCTCGAATGGCAGGCCCGTGAAATCTCGCGCCGCAGCGATATGGAAGTGGAAGTTCACTCGCAAAATGTCTCTGAAGACTTAGGCGACGAGACGAAAGTCACCGTTTACCGCCTTGTCCAGGAAGCTCTGAACAACGCCGCCACACACGCCGCTGCGAAAAACGCGAAGGTAACCGTCGTGCAAGGCTCGGACAGAATCACCATCGAAATTACCGATGATGGCCATGGCTTCGATCCTAAGCGTCAGCGCGGCATGGGAATTCTCGGCATGGAAGAACGCGTCCGCCGCCTCGGCGGCACCCTCACAATCGAATCCGCGCCCGGAAAGGGCGTCACGGTCAAGGCAGAGTTGCCACTCCACCATGCGGATTCACCGCAATCCGGCCATGATTCAGCAATGAACCTAGCCTGAACCGCCCATGAGAAAAATCCGCATCCTTCTCGCAGACGACCACAAGCTCATGCGCGGCGGCCTGCGCCTGCTCGTCGAGCAGCAACCCGATCTCACGGTAGTCGGCGAAGCCAACGACGGCCGCGAAGCCGTGGCCAATGCAAAATCCCTTAAACCCGACGTGGCCGTCATGGACATCGGCATGCCCAATTTGAACGGCATCGAAGCCGCCTTGCAAATCACCCAAGCCAATCCGCAAATCTCCGTCGTCATGCTCAGCATGCATTCGGACGAAAGCTACGTCCTGCGCGCGCTCAAAGCCGGCGCCAAGGGCTACCTCTTAAAAGACTCGGCCGAGTCCGATCTCATCAAAGCCATCCACGCCGTCGCGGAAGGCAAGTCTTTCTTCAGCCCCGCGGTCAGCAAAGTTCTTCTCGACGACTATGTCCGCAAGCTCAAGCGCAGCGGCGCCGAAGACGCCTACGACCTTCTCACGCCGCGAGAACGCGAAGTTCTCCAACTGGTTGCCGAAGGCAAATCCAATAAGGATGTCGCCAACCTCCTGAATCTCAGTGTCTACACCATCGAAACTCATCGCTCCAACATCATGGAAAAGCTCAATTTGCGCGGTATTCCCGAACTAATCCTGTTCGCCGTACGCAGAGGCATCATCTCCTAAGCCCCGTTCGCTGCGCCTTCCGCTGGCCCTCTTAAAGCCGTTCGCCGCCTCTACCCAGTCGCAGTCTCCAATATCCCGGCTGCCAGGGAGAATCATCCCCCTCCCCCACAGCGTCTGAATAAGGGCAACCAAAACAGCAGCAGCCAGCTACGTGTCGGTTGCAGTAATTTGCATTCGAAACAGGAGAGAAAAATGAATTCAGCGAAATCTCTGCTCAGCTCGAGACCGGCAGTTCTCGGACTTGGCTTTGCACTAGGTGTGGCAGGCTTGGGCCTCGGCCACGCTACGGAAAAAGCACTATCATCCAATCCCCCTGCCACGTTAAAACTGGCGGACGCCAGCGAAGGGCCGAGCAAGAGCAGCTACGCTCCCCTCGTTAAAGAAGTTTTGCCATCGGTCGTTAACGTTTCCTCTTCGAAAGTCGTCCACAACCGCCGAGAATCCGCGGAAGAGATGCCCATGGATCCATTCTTCCGCCAGTTTTTCGGACAGGATGGAAATGGGAGGGGCCAGGCTCCCAGAGACTCGCGCGAGAAGGCTCTCGGCTCAGGCGTAATCGTCAGCCCAGAGGGCTATATTCTCACGAACAATCACGTTATCGATGGCGCTACGGACGTTCGCGTCACACTGTCCGACAAGCGCGAATTCCAAGCTCACATCGTCGGCGCCGATCCAAAGACCGACGTGGCTGTCCTGAAAATTGACGCCAAGAATCTCTCGCCGATCACCATCGGCGACTCCTCCAAAGTACAAGTTGGCGACGTGGCCCTAGCCATTGGCGATCCCTTCGGCGTAGGCCAAACCGTCACGAAAGGCATCATCAGCGCCACTGGCCGCGGCGGCCTCGGCATCGAGGACTATGAAGACTTCCTCCAAACCGATGCCCCGATCAATCCAGGCAATTCCGGCGGCGCACTCATCAATGACCGCGGCGAACTCGTTGGCATTAACACCGCGATCATCTCCCACGGTTCCGGCGGCAGCCAGGGTATCGGCTTTGCCGTCCCGGCAAATCTTGCTCGCCAGGTTATGGACCAGGTCCTGAAAAACGGTCACGTTACCCGCGCCTATTTGGGAATCTATCCGCAGGACGTTACTCCAGCCATGGCCAAAGCCTTTGGCGAAAAACAATCTGAAGGAATCGTCGTTGGCGACGTCTCTCCCAACAGCCCCGCGTCTGAAGCGGGCATCAAGACAGGCGACATCATTCTCGATGTCAACGGCAAGCCCGTCACGGACAGCAATCAACTCCGCATGAGCATCTCGATGATGCAACCAGGCACCGAGCTCAAGCTCAAGACGCTCCGAAATGGCACAGAGCGCGACGCCACAGTAAAGCTCGCCGAAATGCCTACGGAATCCGCCAAGGCCGATTCGAATGACGACCAAGAGGGCGGCAGCAAGGCGCTGGAAGGCGTCGAAGTCAGCAACCTCAACGCCAGCATCGCCCACGAGCTGAACATTCCTGCGACGACCAAGGGCGTCGTCGTCACCAGCATCGACCCCGCCAGCAAAATGGCCGACTCCGGCCTGCAAAAGGGCGACGTAATCCAGGAAGTCAACCATCAACCCGTCACCAACGTCTCTGAGTTCCAGAAGGCGATCAGCAAGAGCGGCACCGATCCTCTGCTCCTCGTAAATCGCGAAGGCAGAACGCTCTTCATCGCTGCCTAACTGAAACGTCATAAACCCAACGCCTCCCTTCCGGTTCCCGGTGCCAGCCAAAAAATGGCCAGCACCGGGCCGGAACCGGGAGCCAACACAAGAAATCACCAACCTAATCCCTGCCGCCTTTTGGCGACGTTCTTGCTAGGAAACAAATAGTCCACGACAGCGTAACGCGGAAACAGGCGAGCGAATCAAACAATAGAAGGATTGAAGAGATGAGCAACAAGACGAACAACAAAGAATCCAAGACTTTCATTGAAGAATACCGCGAGCGCCTGAACCGCGAAGATCTCGAGCGCCTTTGGAAGCTCGAGGCTCTAGATTGCCTCTTCACCGAGGCCGAAGATCAGCCGGAAAGCTTTCACCGCCTATGGATCCAACCCCTCGTAGCGGCCGGCGTAAGCCTGGAATCAGCCCTAGCCCTAGTAATCGAGTGCCGCTTCCTCCCAAATTAAGTTGCACCTCTCAGAAGGATCTGCACCTTCCGCGGCCGCGCGTTACTTTTGTGATGCTAGGGTCGAAAAATCTGGGGCTTGGCACCTTTGGCTACGAGAGTCTGATTATTTGTTGGCGGACACAGCAGTTCCTGACGAGTTCGCGATCTGCTTCTCCACTGCGGCCCGGATTTCTTTCGCGCGCAGCCCCGCCGGGCTGTCCGGATCGAGCCGGAGATAAGCATCCAGGTCCGTGATTAGCGCAGGATAATCTTTCTGTTGCAGGTGGATCACCGCCAGTAGCCGGTAAACGACCGGCTGGTTTGGCGCGAGAGCTCTTGCCTCGTCCGCCGCAGCGAAGGCAAGGTCCAGGTGGCCGTGCGCCACTTCGAGTTCTCCCAGCTCAAACTGCCCGGGCCAGGAATGGGGATTCAACGCCAGACCTTCGCGCAGCAGCGCTTCCCCCTCGTTCGCCTCCCCGCGGTGCAGCAGGATCGTGCCCAGCGCGATCTCCGCATCCGCATACTTCTTCTGGCTGAGGTCTACGGACTTCCGAAAATTTTTCTCAGCTTCGGTGGGATTTTGCAGTGAGAGATAGGCCATGCCGGCCTGGTAGTACGCTTCGTAGAAGTCAGGCGCCTTCTTGATTGCGGACTCAAAATCTCGTAACGCAGCCTTGGAATTCTTTTCTGCGTACAACTTTTTCTTTCCCGAAGCGAAAAGATCGCGCGCCGTCCTCGGCATTGCGAGTTCGTGGACAGAAATTGTCTTGCCTGCCGGCGGGGCCGCGGCGCGCGCAGGCTTAAGGACTACGGACAACCCACGCACCGAAGCGAAGGTTAAATCGATGTGCATCTCGGCGGACTCAAAACCACTCGCCTTCACTCTGAGGAGGTAGGTCCCAGGTCGAATCCCCTGAAAGGAAAATTCGCCCGAATCACTCGCTGGCAACTCCTGCAGCGGAAGCCCGCCGTCCTCACACAGGATCGTGTCGGCATGAGCGATGCGTTCGTTCGTTCCATCCGAGAAAATTGTTCCCGTTAAAACAACCGCAGATTTGTCCGCACCGTGCGAAAATCCCAGGGTTGCAACAAGCAGAAGGAGAGCGAGGAAAAGTACACCCCGGACGAAGTCGATCCGACCCATCGACCACCTCCATCAAATACACATGCAAAAGCGAGGCCCACCACAGGCCAGTGCCCGGATTCTACTCTTCCGCAAAAGAAATGCTAGAAGGAAGTTCCCGCAGGACTTCCAAAGGCGCCCATTTTGTATCTCTCGCGCGATACAGGGACGCTCACAGCGCGCAAAACGTGCTAACCTTCACACGTTCATCGGCAAAGTGAACAACCATGAGGCCATTTGCTGAGTTCATAGCTGGCCGATTAGCGATGGTCCTCGCATCGCTGCTGGTGCCAATGGCTTTGGCGTCGCACAACACCCCCCAGGCTCCCCAGATTCACGTTTCCACTCACCTGGTCCAGATTGGCATAATCGTTCGCGACAGCACCGGCCCCGTGGGGAGTCTGACAAAGGACGACTTCGTCGTGCTTGATCAGGGAAAAACGCAGAAAATCAGCGTTTTCTCCATCGAATCCAGCGAGTCCGCGCCGCAGCCTGCACAGCCGCTTCCACAAAACACGTTCTCAGACCTTCCGCAATACGGCGCAAGCACTTCGAGGAGCGTCACTATCGTCCTGCTCGACAACCTGAATACCCTTTCGAGTAATGGCCATGAAACGCTCGAGAGCGGTCCCATGTGGATAGAGGATCTGGCACTGGCCAATGCGAAAGCGCATCTCATCGAATTTATCAGGACTCTCGACACGAGAGATCGCGTGGCCATCTACGGTCTGAGCGAAAGTCTGCATGTGTTATGCGACTTCACGAGCGACCGCGACCGCCTTCTCACGGTCTTGAAAAACTACGACACTACACCAAAGACCAACCGCGAGGCCGCCGAGCCCGGCGGTTACCACACCCCCGTACCCGGCAAGGAATTCAACGACAACATGGACGTGCAAGCGCTGGAATTCGCCGCAGCCACAAATGAGCGCCGCGCTATGCAAACCATGGCAGCGCTTCAGTCCATCGCCTCTCACGTTGCCAACATCCCCGGCCGCAAAAACCTTGTTTGGCTAACCGCCAATCTTCCCTTTTCCGGCGCCGCGCTCGCGCGCATTTTGGTTCCCGCACAAATCGCTGCTTATCCCGTGGACGCGCGCGGGCTTCTTCCCCGGGCAGTGCCGGATTCGGCCAACGACACCGCGGCTAGCGGCTCCAAACTTAGTAGCGCACTCGGGCTCGATAAGAGCCCGGCCCAAACCGACCAGCCCATTGGCGTGGATACGATGCAGAAGATAGCTGAAGATACAGGAGGCCGCGCCTTCGTCAACACCAATGACGTTACCAGCGCCATTCGCAAAGCCGTCGAGGATTCCGCCGTCACCTATAATCTCGGCTTTTACATAGACTCCGAGTCGCTGGACGGGAAATTCCATGAACTAAAAGTCCAGGTCCACCGTTCCGGGCTGAATCTCCGCTATCCCAAAGGCTACTTCGCCCTCAAAGACGCCCCAGCCACCCAAGACGATCGTCACAACAATTTTCTGATCGCCATCAAGAGTCCGCTGGACTCGTCCACTATTCCGCTTGAGGTCAAGGTGGATCGCGTCAATCAACCAACGCCGAATTCCATTGCCCTTTCTGGCTCTATCGGTATTCACGATCTTCAGCTTGTGCAGAGCGGTGAAGTCCGCACAGGCGCTCTCGACATAACCGTGATTGAACAAGACGAGACGGGAAAGGTGCTCCGCGAATCAGCCAATCGCATCAATCTTCGCTTCACCGAAAAACAATATCCAGCGATACTGAAATCAGGAATAACCTTTCGCAAATCTGTACAGCCCCAATCCGGTGCGACCACCCTGCGTATCCTGGTTCAGGATCCCAGCACCGCTGCAATCGGAAGCCTCATCATCCCGCTCGCTCACGTGAACTGACGTCGGCGGCGCTCGGAGATTTCCGCTACCACCAGCCACTTCCGCCAGTGCCGATGACAGGTCCTAGCGCGCGAATGCTGTTCGATACGGCGTATAAAAAAGGTGCTGACGGCGTTGTAGGAAAGCCCCGTGCCATCGATAGCCGCGGAAACGCGCACGTGCGTTTTGCCGCGGCGCAGGCGGCGCACCGTTTCCCCCAGCCCGCGGTCGATCAGGTCATCGTCAAGCCGCTTCAGAAAACGATACAGGGTGGTGTAGTCCGGCACGCTCTGCAACTGCAAAACTTCCCGCAAGTCGCGATGCTCGCCAAGACGCACCTCGGTTTCGCGAAAGGTCCAGTCTTCCTAGCGCATCAAACACAACACCGCCAGCAACTGCGGCTGCCTAAATTGGTGTTTGCTGAAACGGCTGCGGTACGGCGGCAAGACCCGCTTGGCCACTTGCAGGGCCACCCGGGCAAACGGCAGGAGTCCGACTTCGGCCATCGTCCCTCCTGCTTCCTCAGAGAACACTCTCTACCCTCTAGCGTCGAGAACTCAAATCGCAAACTGTGCCGAGGATGTCAACAGAGCCACTTAAAGGGCGATTATGTATTTGACACAGAAGCGTGTTACGGTAGGGAAACCGTGGCCGGGGAGTATCTCGTCGGAATCCTCCGGACGGGCCAACCCTGTTATCATTCGTGTGAGATGAAAGTGGAAAAACGAAAGTTCGACCAGGCCCTGAAAAAGATGCTGAGGGCCAAGCCGGAGCCTCGCAAGAAGATAAAAACTCAGGGCCGGCGTGGCCCTAAGACTCCGATCCTAGCGAAGCCGTGAGCTTTTTGAAAGTCAGGGCTTTTTCGTTCAGGATGCTCTTGAGCGTCGCATCGAACATCTGCAACTGCTCCCCGCGGCGATTGAATCGATAGGAAAACTCATTGCAGTAGCGGCCCAGGTGCTTTACCGAAACCCGGTGGAATGTGCCGTAGACGCCACGTTTGAGCAAGCTGAAAGCGTTCTCAATCGTATTCGTGTGCGTGTCACCCATGCCGTAGGTCCGGCTGTGGTTGATGGTCTTGTGTTCGGCATCGAAGTGCCGCTGGAGATAGATCGCATAGGCAGCAGACTCATCGGTGTAAATCGTGTGCGCTCCGGGGCTAATGTGCTCTTCGAGCGCGGGGCCGAGTATCTCCATTTTGGCATCTTTCACAGGAACCAGGCGTAGTTTGCCGCCACGCTCGATCATCCCCAAAACCACGTCTTTCTTATCTTTCTTGACGTAGGGACGGCCCTTGCGGGGCTTGCGTGCACCGAAGTAAGTTTCATCGGCCTCCACTTCGCCCGTGAGCAACCCGCCGTCTTGCATGGCAGCTCTGATTCTGTGGCACAGATGCCAAGCAGTACGGTAATTCACCCCCAGATGCCGCTCTATCTGTTTCGCAGAGATGCCCTTCTTGGCTTCGCAGATCAGCGCCAGAGCCATAAACCATTTGGTGAGGGGTAGGTGCGTATCGTTGAAGATCGTACCGCTAGTCGCGCTGAATTGCTTCCCACAGGCCAAGCACTGGTAAATCCGCGTGCGCTTGTTCTTACCAGCCTCGCGGGTAATCTTGGACACGCGACCTACTTCGCCGCAATGGACGCAGCCTAGCTCGCCATTTGGCCAGCGCATTTTCTCAATGTAGTCGAGGCACTTATCTTCGGTATTGAATTGACGGATTACGTCTATGAGTTTCATCGGAACCACCCAATAATCTCTTTTGCGCGATAGCTCCATAGAACGATCAGGAACAGCAGCCCCAAGATTGCGCCAACCGTGACTGCGTAGCCTCTGATATCGCCTGACTTCATGGTTGGAATCCTACGCTAAACTCAAATCTGTGTCAAATACATAATCGCCCTTAAAGTCCTTTAGAATCCGCAGTTACGAGAAAACCGGGGAGGGGGGTACCCCATAAGCGCTAAGATAAGAAATCAGTTTGTGGTTTTCGTTTCCGATGGGGTTCGCTCAGGGCTGCGGCGATTTGGTTCCAACTCTGCAACACCGCTTGCAGCGGCACCTCTGGGAGCAGAGCTGCGATTACCTGGTGGAATGCAAACTGAAACTCACGCCACCGGCTGCGGGTTCTCGGTTTCGGGTAAGGAGTAGCCCCAGGGGGAAATCGTTCTTCCTACTCGTGCCAACTTTTGGCTCAGCAAGGCCACGAACAGTTTGCCGTACAACCAAGCACGGGTGCTTTGGTCATCATGTTTGGGGACATGTCCTAACTGGGCGATCGACTTCAAGCGTTTGAAGGTCAACTCGACTTGCCATCGCAGACGATAACATTCCAGAACTTGTCGCGCGGTTGCGCTAGCCGAGGAAAGCGTCGTGAACACCAGCACATACTGGGCGTATTGCCACGTTTCAGGGCTGACCACCTTTCCCCGTTTCTCCGCCAGCCTCTTTTGCGTCCGTGCCATCGCTTCGCGACTCTTGCGAATGGCGCAGAGCCGCCCCGCAATCCGGTGTTGGCCGGAATGCACCCATACCGGCCACGCGTTCACGTCCCCCGCCTCTTGCAACCCGGCCAAGGATTCCAGCAACGGAAATGACTTGCTCCGCTTATCCCACAAAGGCAGGGCGTGAGGATTCAGGCGCACACACACATCCGCCTGTTGCTCGACCACCGCCGCAATCCCGGCCGGATGGCAGTAGCCCGCATCGGCCAGAACCAGTTCGCCCGCACGGAAACGAAAACGTCCGAACTTCTCTCCGGCGCCTTCGCCTTCGGTGGCAGTGAGATCGAAATAATCGCACTCCAACGTGGGCAAGCGCAGGCTGTAGTGAATCCGCCACTGGCTGCCCGTCCTGCCTGGTTCGCGAACCACGGTGGCGTCCAGCAGACGCACGTTGCGGCCCTGTAGCCGCGGCTGCAAATCGACCCCGTTGTCCTTCCATAGCCGCTGACACAACTGCCGCAGCCAATCCTCAGCATCCCGTAAGCGATTCAACAGTGTGACATCCGAGACGTTGGCAATCCCTGCCAACTTTGCTTGCACCGCCGTCTCGCGCAGCGACCAACCACAGCCCACATGCAACAGCAGCGTGCGCAGCAACGCTTCCAACGACGGGAAGCCGCGCAACCGCCGCACCGCTCCGCTGCTCCTCCCCAACTGCCGCCACTCCGGGGGAAATAGCCCCAGCAGAATCTCCCAGTCTTCCAGTTCAGCCATGTGCGGAGGCTACATTTAACCCAGCAACCAGTCAACTATTATCTTAGCGCTTATGGGGGGTACCCCCGCCCATTTTCACTGCGCCAGAAACCTGGCCGCAACATCCAAGCGTTACCGTTGTGCGTTCCCCTTTGGGAACGCACCGCGGAAATGGAGGCCTGACTCATGTCAAAACGCTTGGAAGGTAAAGTAGCGGCCATCACCGGCGGAAATCAGGGGATCGGCTTAGGAATCGCCCAGCGATTCATCCAGGAAGGTGCAGCCGTGGCGATCTGCTACCGCTCCGACGCAGCCGGATCGGAGCGGGTTGCAGAGAGCCTGCGGGTCGGCGGCGGCAAAGCCGTTGCAATTCAAGCCGACGTCTCGAAGCTCGCCGACGGCCAGCGCTTCATCTCTGAAACAGTTTCGCAGCTCGGTGAGCTGGACATTTTGGTGAACAACGCAGGCGTCGAAAAGCGCGCCAATTTTTGGGACGTCACTGAAGCCGATTACGACTTCGTGCTGGACGTGAATTTGAAAGGCTTGTTTTTCGTAACGCAAGCGATGGTCCACTATCTGATGCAAGCCAAGCGCCCGGGAAAAATCATCAACATCAGCTCCGTCCACGAAGAGCTTCCCTTCCCGCACTTTTCTTCCTACTGTGCCAGCAAGGGCGGGCTGAAAATGATCACCCGCAATCTCTCGATCGAACTTGCTCCGCTCGGCATCACCATCAACAACATCGCCCCCGGCGCGATCGAAACGCCCATCAACAAAAACTTACTGAACGATCCGGTAAAGCTGAAGAGTCTCTTGGAAAATATTCCGCTGCGTAGATTGGGAAAACCGGAAGACGTAGCGTCCATCGCCGCTTTCCTGGCTTCAGACGAGTCCAGTTATGTGACGGGAACGACGTTCGTGGTCGATGGCGGTCTAACCTGGAATTATGAGGAACAGTAGCGGCCCGAATACGCAACGCCGTTGCCGTCGTAGGCCCCGCCTTCTGAGGCCTACCGCTGCCGCGTGCACGATCTATCAAACGCTGACGATTCGCCGTTTACGTGCTTTGACCATCGAAGCGCGCGCAGCGTCCAATAACTTTCGGGCGTTTTCGCGAATGTCGCCGTGCGAAAACACGGCATTGCCAGCTACAAGAATTTCCGCGCCAGCGCGAACGATATCCCCCACAGTATCGAGCGCAACGCCCCCATCAATCTCGATGCGGAACTCCAGGCCGCGGGAATTGCGGATGCGCGCAAGCTCCGCAATCTTTTTGAGCGAGTTGGGAATGAAATGCTGCGCGCCAAACCCAGGATTCACGGACATAACCAAAACGTGGTGCACGATATCCAGCACTTCGTCGAGCATGTGCACCGGAGTCGCCGGATTAATCACCACTCCCGGCTTGCACCCATGCGACTCAATCAGATGGAGCGTGCGATCCAGGTGAACGCAGGCTTCTTGATGTACGGAAATCCAGTTCGCGCCAGCTTCCGCAAATGCGGGAATAAACTCATCCGGATTTTCAATCATCAAATGGCAATCGAACGTCACATCCGGAATGGTTTTGCGAAGCGAAGCAACGACGGGCGGCCCAATCGTGAGATTCGGCACGAAGTGCCCGTCCATCACGTCGAGATGCAAAACCGTGCCGCCGCCTTCGAGCGCAGCTTTCGCGTCGGCGCCCAATTGCGCAAAGTTGGCGGACAAAATCGAAGGTGCCAGTTCAATGACGGAAGCCACGGTAGCGCTCCTCCCGCTTGCACGAAATTCGATTATACGCGAGAGCCACCGGTTACCTTCGGAAAATGGATATCCGCGCCGGCCTGATTGTCGCAGCAAGCACCATCCGAGAGGTGCTCGGGAAGAGTGCTCAATTTGTTGCAGGAACGGAAACGGTTCGGCACTCATTGCTACTTTGGCGCGCCAATTCGAGCAGGCGCATTGCGTTGATCGCCCAGTCCGTGCTCACGGCCAGCATTGCCTTGCCAAGAATGGCGTCGCGCAAATTGGCGTAGAAGTCGCGGTAGTCGCAATTCACCGAGGGAACGCGGCGCTGAGCGAGGGCGCCGTTCTCGGAAAGAGTCAGCAGGCCCCAATTTTCTTCCGGCTCCGCGCCCCACGCAGTGTCCGTGGGGACGTGGCCGTGTCGCAAGTTGTTTTCTTGCGGATCGAAGGATTGCTTCACGAATGCGCCTTGCGTTCCGTGCAGAATAAAACGTGGGCGAGTCGCTGCGGCCAGAATTGAGGAGCGCAAGTCCGCGCGCAGTCCACGCGGATAGTGAAACGCGAGGTCGAACGCATCATCGGCAACAGCGCCTTCGCGTTCGATGCGAATGTCGGCCGTCAGCGCTTGCGGCACGCCGAAGAGCAAGAGCGCGTGGTCGATGAGGTGCGGCGCGATGTCAAAGAATATGCCAGTGCCCGGACCGGAGCGCTCGCGCCAAGCATTCGGTTTGAGTTGCGGACGAAAGCGGTCGTAATTCGATTCAAAGCGAACGATGCGTCCTAGCACGCCGCTCGCAACGAGCTGCACGATGGCCTGAAAATCGCCGTCATAACGGCGGTTCTGATAGACGGTGAGCAGCCGGCCCTGTTTCTTTGCAAATTGCACGAGCTCAATCGCCTCTTCCAAAGTGGTCGTGAAAGGCTTGTCGACCAGGACATCGCGTCCCGCGGCAAGACATTGACGCGCGCTTGGATAATGAGAATCGTTTGGCGTGGCGATGACGACGAGACGAATTTCATTGATGGAGAGGAGTTCATCGAGAGTACGGACGATGCGGACATCGGGATATTGCTCGGCAGCGTCATTGCCGCTGCGTTGCAAAATTGCGGCGAGGCGCAATCCGGGCACAGCACGAATCACCTGCGCGTGAAAGGCGCGGCCCGCAAGCCCGAATCCGATGAGGCCAACATCGATCATGAAAGCATCGAAAAAAGAATCACAAAGACGCCCTGACGCGATTACAGAAGCACGCAAATGGCGCTTCATACTATCGCATCGTTAAAGCGAGCGCCTAGTTTTTGAAAGCGGAGAAAAAGAATTTCGAGCTTGCGAGTAGCACCTTTTTGAGATTGGAAGGATTACATTTCGCGAAGACGCAAAAGGCCGCAGAAAAACGCTGGGTTGCCCGCAGCGCCGCAGTCCTGCAAAATGGTTGATAACCAGTGAGCACACAAGCCATCGCCATCAACGCTGCAGCCCGTCAGCGCTATCTGCTGGTGCTGCTCTTCGCCGGATTCGTCCTGACAGGCGTGGAAATCACCGTCGTCGGGCCGATACTGCCGCTGTTCATTGCGCGGTGGTCGCTCAGCGACGCGCAAGCAGGCGTATTGTCGGCAGTGCAGTTTTCCGGGTCGCTCGCCGGAGTTTGGTTGTCGAGTCTCCTTGTGCATTACTTCGGGACGCGTACGTCTCTCGTCCTCGGATATTTCCTTATAGCCGCGGGGCTGGCAACGGTGAATGCGCCGTCGTTGATGGTCGCCTACTTTGCGCTGGCAGCTCTGGGAATTGGTTATGGCCTGGTGGTGCCTCCGACGAATCTCACAGTGGCGGAAATCGGAGGCGCACGCAGTGCATCGCTGGTGAGCCTCGTGAATCTTGCGTGGGGAGTAGGCGCGATGTTCTGCTCTCCGCTGGTGCTGGTCGCGTTGAAAAACGGCTTGCTAGCACAATTTTTGTATTTTTTTGCGGGATTTGGCGGACTGCTCGCGATTTCATTTATTTTCACGACGTTTCCTGGAGGAAGACATGCAACGTCCAGCCCGACAATCCATGCGGTGGCGGCGCGCATTGGCCTGGTTACAACTGTTACGCTAGCCGCGCTCTTTTTTCTGTATGTCGGAGTGGAATCAAGCCTTGGATTCTGGGCCGCTGCTTACACGAAACGGCTCGTCACCCAGGGAACCGGCATTTCGACGCTTGCGCCGATGTTTTTCTACGGAGCGCTTTTGGCCGGCCGCGCCGCGGCGCCATTTCTTCTTGCGCGCATTCACGAATATCGCCTGGTCATGATCGCTTTGGTTCTGGTCATTGCAGGAAACACGCTGTATCTGCTCGCCAGGCACCAAAAAACTGCGTTCGCCAGCGTGGCGCTGGCCGGGCTTGGTTGCGCGACGATTTTCCCGATTTTCGTTGCGTGGCTTTCGCGGTGGTATGGAGCGAGGGCGGTGCGCCTGGGTGGGCTCATGTTTTCCATGTCGTCGCTGGGATCCACAGCCGTTCCGACGTTCGTGGGATTCATTTCCACGCACGCGGGCGGTTTGCGTATCGGATTGCTTGTGCCGCTTTTTTCCGCTGTGGCGATGGTTTTTCTGCTGCTCCTCGTGCGGCGTAAAGCGACTGCCTGAGGTATCCTCGGTTCGTGCAAACGCCTGCGCAGCGCTCGCCGACAACCGGGCTTCTCTTCGGACTAATCATCACGCTTGCTGCGGTGGTGGCGTATTCGTTTTACATTACGGTGCAGCTTTCCGGATTGCGGAAATTGCAGAGCGAAATGGTTGACCGAAACCGCAGGGATTCGCTGCAACTGTTGCGCGTGCAGAACGATTTAAATTCGGTGGGACTGGCGATGCGGGACATGCTGGACGCGAGCGAACCGTATCCGCTGACGGCGTGGTCGGCGCAGTTCGAGCGGATCCGCGAAGATCTGGATGTGGCGCTGCATCTCGAGGAACAACTGGCCGGTACGAATCGCACGGAGGAGCAGCGAAATTATCTTACGCAGTCCGTGGCGCAATTCTGGGATGCGGTACATCGCATGTTTGCGCTGGCAGCAGCGGGCAAAGAACAAGAGGCGCGCGAGCAAATCCCGTTGACGCTGCAGGCCCGGCAAGAATCGCTGAGCACGGCGGTTTCCCGCTTGCTAGTGCAAAACAACGAAGGCGAGGAGCGGGCAGCAGGGCGCATCGCGGAGATTTACGACGGTGTGCAGCGCCAGCTTTATTTGTTTTTGGGAGCTACGCTGATCACGATCGTGCTGACGAGTTTGTATTTAATTCGCACGAACCGGATTATTTTTGCAAGACTGGCGGCGCTTTCCGAGCAACGCAGTGAGCTGGCGCAAAAATTGATTTCGACGCAAGAGTCCACGCTACGGCACATTTCGCGCGAATTGCATGACGAATTCGGGCAAGTGCTGACCGCGATTGGTTCGCTGCTGGGGCGAGCGGGAAACCATCTTCCGGAAGGCTCAAAGGTACGCGAAGAGGTGCAGGAGGTGCGCGAGATTGC
This sequence comes from uncultured Acidobacteriota bacterium, assembly GCA_963833345.1. Lineage (GTDB taxonomy): Bacteria > Acidobacteriota > Terriglobia > Acidiferrales > UBA7541 > Acidiferrum. Next base: position 2,923,004 of record CAWHXI010000002.1, read on the forward strand.
GCAAACCACGCTGGACAATATTCGTAGCCTCTCGCAGGCGCTCCATCCGGTGCTTCTGGATGAAGCCGGACTCGTGAGCACGCTGGACTGGTATATTCCGACGGTGGAGCGTCAGACGGGGCTTGCGGTGCACTATGAGAAAACTGGAACGGCGTTTCCGCTCGACGGCGGCGCCAGCGTCCACGTTTACCGCGTTTTGCAAGAAGCGCTGAATAACGTGAGCCGGCATTCTGGAGCGAAGGAAGCTTGGGTGCGGCTGAAGTTTTTGCCCTATGCGCTGGAACTGGAAGTGGAAGACCACGGCAAAGGAATCGTGCCCGAGAAGAATGGGCGCGGGATTGGATTGGTGGCGATGCGCGAACGAGCGGAGATCATCGGCGGGACACTCGAACTTCTGCGTCCTGCGAGCGGAGGCACGCTGGTTCGTCTACGAATCGAGCGCCAGAAAGTCGAGACCCATGGGAGCTAAGCTGAGAGTTTTGTTGGTGGACGATCACGCGCTGGTGCGGCACGGATTCCGGCGCATCCTGGAAGATGATCCAGAGATTGAGGTTGTCGGCGAGGCAAGTAACGGCGAGGAAGCGATGCGCTTGGCGGTCAAAGAAAAGCCGGCCGTAATCGTGATGGACTGCGCGATGCCGGGCATGAATGGCCTGGAGGCCACGCGGAAAATACTCGAGGCAAGACCCGAAGTGGCAATTTTGATGTTGAGTATGCACTCGGAGGATACGCTGGTCCGGCAGGCGCTGGACGCGGGAGCGCGCGGCTATATTTTGAAGAACGCGATGGACCTCGACCTTGCGAACGCGGTCAAGCGAGTGGCTAAAGGCGAGAAGGTTTTGGATCCGCAAGTCGCGCTTCCGGCTGCGCTGAAGGGCGAGCGCGAGGGCGGGCTGACACCGCGAGAACTTGAAATACTGCAACGGATTGTAGCGGGAAAATCAAATAAGGAGATTGCCGCGGAATTGAATCTGAGCGCGAATACGGTGTCCGTGCATCGTGCGAATATCATGGATGCGCTAGGGATTCACAAAACGGCAGAGCTTGTAGTGTACGCGATCCGAAACGGACTGGTGAATCTGCCTTGAGGCGGCGAGATTTTTTGATGAACGCATGCGCTGCGGGGATCGGGGCTGCGATTTCACCGGCACAGATATTTGCGCAAGCGAGCGGCGATCTTGGTTTTCATCTTACAAATGTGACAGCGGCTGCCGGCATTCAATTCCAACACAACAGCGGGGCGTACGGCGGAAAGCTGTTGCCGGAAACGCTTGGATCGGGCTGCGCCTTCCTCGATTACGACCGGGACGGCTGGCAAGACATTCTGCTGGTGAACGGCATGGACTGGCCGGGCCATGGGCAGCGACGATCGACGTCGAAGCTTTACCGGAATAATCGCAACGGGACATTCAGCGATGTGACCAAAGCCGCGGGATTGGATATTGAGCTTTACGGAATGGGAGTGGCTGCGGGCGATTACAACAACGACGGTTTTCCCGACATGTTCATTAGTTGCGTGGGGCAGAGCCGGCTCTTCCGCAACACGGGCAAAGGTACGTTCGTCGATGTGACGAAAGCGAGCGGTTTGCTAGGCCGCCAAGGATTCAGCACGTCGGCGCTTTGGTTTGATTACGACCGCGATGGCTTGCTTGATCTTTTTGTGTGCAACTACGTGCGCTGGTCGCCGGAACATGATGTTTTTTGCAGTCTGGATGGGACGCACAAATCGTACTGTACGCCGGAAGCGTACCGCGGTGATACCTGCTGGCTCTTTCACAATCGGGGCGATGGAACGTTCGAGGATGTGACAGCGTCGAGCGGGATTTTCGATAGCAGCTCGAAATCGCTGGGTGTGGCCATGCTCGACTACGACCAGGACGGCTGGCCAGATTTGCTGGTAGCGAACGACACACAGCCCAACAAACTTTATAAGAATTTGCGAAATGGAAGATTCAAGGATGTGGGCGTGGAGGCAGGGCTGGCTTTCAGCACGGAAGGAAAAGCCCGAGCCGGAATGGGAGTTGACACGGGAGATTTTGAAAATTCCGGCAAAGCCGGCGTGGCCATCACGAACTTCGATAACGAGATGATCGGACTTTATCATTCCGTTGGCGGGGGGACTTATGACGATATTGCTGTAGCTTCCGGACTGGGCGCGGCCTCGCGGAGCACGCTTGGATTTGGATGCGCTTTTTTCGACGCCAATTTGGACGGTTGGCTGGACCTGGCCGTGGCGAACGGTCACATTGACGAGACGGTGCGAAACATTCGAGGGAATGTGGGCTATGCGCAAGCGCCACAACTTTTTTTGAATCAGGGAACTGGAAAATTTCGCGACGTCGCCCGAGAAGTCGGCGGTGGTTTTGAAACACCGATCGTGGGGCGCGGGCTTGCGTATGGCGACTTCGACCGCGACGGCGATCTGGATTTGCTGATGACGACGAATAACGGGCTGGCGTATTTATATCGGAATGATCAGACTGGCGGAAATCGCAGCATCCGGTTTCGGCTTATCGGAACAAAATCAAATCGCGACGCGATTGGAGCAATTGTGCGGATCTTCCCTGGGGGAAATGGCGGGCCGAGCCAATGGAGAATGGTGCACGGGGGGTCGAGCTATTTGTCACAATCCGAGCTGACGGTGACGTTTGGAGTTGGGAAAAGCGATAAGATCGAACGGGTGACGATTGACTGGCCTAGCGGAAGGAGCGAAGAGTACAAGGACCTGGCCGCCGGGAAGGCCCATGAAATCGTTGAAACTAAAGGAGTTATAGAATAACTCGATTCCTAATCGTTTTGCATTATTGCCAGTTCTTTGGGACCTCGCTATAACACGCGTAACGAATCAATTGCTTCCCACCTTACCGAGATTAGGCGACGTGGAGGCACCCCAAAGCACCCGCGGCCGGATGCCAGCACAGCATCCGGCCGCCTTTCTTTGTAAGCACCAGTTTGCGAGAATGAAAATTCTGCGAAGGCGAAATAGAAGCCACGAAGGAAGCGGGAACAAAAACGGGATTCGATTTACGGAAGAAACTACCGATTTGTCGCGGATTTTTTGGGGGGCGAGCGAGCATGACCTGGATCAAGACAGTCCGAATGGAAGAGGACGAAAGCGTCAAGAAGGCGATTGAGGAAGAGCGCAAGTTTTATCCAGCGGAGTATGCGATGCCGGTGCCCACGGTTTTTGCGGGAGTCGAACAGAGCATCGTGGGCTCACACTCGCTGTTTCCCGATGTGCTTTTTCATGCCTTCAGCACGTTCGGAGCGCTGATGTCTCCCGAATTGCCGCTGAAGCGCCATCAGCATGAAATGATCGCGACGATGGTTTCGGTTACGAACCGGTGCCACTATTGAATCGAATCTCACGCAGAGTTTCTGCGTAGGGTGACGTTGGATCAAGAGATGGTGGAAGCGCTGAAGAAGGATTACCGCACGGCACCGATCAGCGAACAGGACCGCACAATGTTGGACTACGTCGTGAAATTGACGAAGGACGCGACGAAGGTCTGGCCGGAGGATCACGCGAAGCTGCGGGCCGTCGGATTCGACGACCGGGGGATTTTACAGATTACGCTGATCGCGTCGTGGTTCAACTACATCAATCGAGTGGCCGATGCGCTGGGCGTGGGGCGCGATGGGAATGCGATGACGAAGTAAAAGAGCCAGGCGACGGGTTCGCCTTACCTCGCCGAGACCACGAAGGTTGTTCGCACAGTATTCACACCGCGATTGCGCGGGTTCGAAAGCGCGCTGCAACTCCGCTGTCCTCAAGCCACTTCCCTGTTGCAGTATTCCTTAGATCGTGCTGCAGCAGCGCGCGCAGATCTGCCTCATCGTCCAGGTCCATTTCCAGCCGCTCGTTTCTTCGAACGATGATTTTTGCACCGGCTCGTTCCGCCTCGCTGCAGTGTTTGGCAAAACTGTTCGGCCCAAAATGTGAAGGAAAAAGAGTGGGCGGCGTGCGAAGAATCGCGTTGGTGCCAGTGCCGTCGCGTGAGGGCACGATGACGACTGCAGGGGCTGCGCATTCCGTCGTGAGGAGACCGTCGATATCTCCGGGTTGTATCAACGGAAGATCGAGAGGTAAGCGGAGAAGTCCTGCGACGCCGCACTCGGCGCACAGGCGCGAGGCAAAATCTACCGACGAACTTTCTGAAACTTGGTGAGTCTCGCGCAAGATTTCCCATCCATAATTCACGGCGGCTTCCATTGCGGGCTCGTAGTTTGTAATTACAAATATTTTCTCTGCTCGCTGTACTCTGGAGACGGCGCGAATTGTGTCCTCCAGCATTGCCTGCGCCAGCCCGAAGCGCTCTTCAGGCGTCATGCCCCCTGCCAAGCGCTGCTTTGCGTTTCGCAGATCTTTAATAGGCAATAGGAGTGCAAGGATCTCGTGTTGCGCTTCTGTGCGCTGCCCGGGAAGCGGTTGCGAGTGTTCTGATCGACCTGTAGTTTCCATCGTAAGCCCGTTGCGTTGCGTGATATCGTTTGCTCTCGCCCATCCTCCGGGCGCACGAGAAGTTGCCGTTGAAGCTATCGTATCAGAGCCGATGGTTGAGAGCAGCCATAGCGACAGACAAAACTGCAAACGCGTCGGGAAGAAGCGCACGGAGAGTCAGCGGGGCGAGGGAAAGTGGCGATGAGTAGAAAAATTGGGATTCTCGGCGGAACCGGCCCGGAGGGATCGGGGCTGGCATACCGATGGGCGCGGGCGGGTGAGGACATTGTGATTGGCTCGCGAGATGCGCAGCGCGCGGAGGAGACTGCGGCACAGCTTCGCGCGCGCATTGGCGGCTCGGCGAAAATCGCAGGCGCGGACAACGCCGCGACGGCCTCGCAATGCGACGTTGTTGTGCTAACGGTTCCTTTTTCCGGTTGCGCGGCGCTTTTAAAACAGTTGAAAAACATCTGGAAGCCCGGGACGGTGGTGATCGACACAACGGTGCCACTGGCGAGTACGGTTGGAGGAGCGGCGACCCGGATGCTTGGCGTGTGGCAAGGATCGGCGGCGGAGCAGACCAAGGAATTGCTGCCGTCGGGAGTCAGCGTCGCGGCGGCGTTTCAGAATCTTGGCGCTGAACTGCTTTCCAAGGATGAGGCTGTCGACTGCGACATACTGGTGTGCAGCGATGACGACCGCGCCAAGCAAATCGCCTCGGAGCTTGCGGAAACAATTCCCGGAGCACGCGCGCTAAACGGCGGAAAACTTGAGAATGCCCGAATTGTGGAATCCCTCACGGCGCTTCTGGTGGGAATAAATATTCGCTATAAGGTCCATAGCGCAGGGATTCGCTTCACGGGATTGCCGATTACGGGGCAATGACCAACCCGACTTTTTGCGCCGATTTCGTGGAAAGAGTTTTTAGGTCTGGTCGGCTTAACCGGCAGCAAACAAAAGAAAAATTAAGGGTGTAACACAATGGGAGGGTTTACTCGCACTGGAGGGTGGTGGCCCGTTGAAGTTGACGGCGACAGTTGCAGGGGCATTGCAGGATCGCCGAAGAAAATCCAAGTGCGGCGAACATCGTTGTCCGTCACACCGGTCTTCGCTTGAACGATCGCAACAGCGATCGGCGTCGACGGATTGGTTTTGAGAATCTGAAGGAGCGCCTGGTTCATGGACGCCTGGGGCGGCTGATTAGTGAACCCAGAGGAAGCCCAGACGGCAACAGCGCCGCCGTTGGGTGCGAGCAGAAGAGTTTCTGCCAGGCTGGTGGAGTAAACGTCTTGGAAGAAGCCGTTAAGGCAATCCATGAGCAGGTAGACAGACAATTGATCGCCATTCGTTAGAGCGGCGCCAGAAGTATCATCGAGAAAATCAGCAAACGACCATTGTTCGACGGATCCGTGGCCCGAGTAGTTGACCAGGAGTGGGCCGCTATTGAGCGCAGTGAGAATCTGCTGCGTGACGACGTTGGGATCCATGCCATCCGCAAAAATTTCCGTTGGCTGAAGCGATGACGGCAGATCCGCTGCGGCAAACTTCGTGGCGGTCGTGAAATCCGCGCCGATGTTTTGATCGGCAACGAGCAGAGCTTGCTGGTTTCCGGCTTCGCCCGTGAGGCCCTTCTCGTGGTTCACGATCTTAGACACGACGAGCGTGGCGTCCGACGCAGTGCGCGCTGGAATGCGGCCCGTAGCGATCGTCTCGAATCCATTTTGCTTGAAGTCGCTGAACCAATCGTCGGAAGCGGTCTTGAACGCGGCGGTTTCGATGATGCGCGTGGGAACAAAGTCGAAATCGCCCAAGCCGAGGTAATTGCGCGGGTCCAGCGAGGCGTCGCCAACGAGCAACAGATATTGCGGCTTCCGAGTCCACTGCGATTCGGCGTTTTTCAGGAAGTCACGAATGGCGAATGGGCTGCGTTCGCCGTAGTTGAAGGCGTCGAAGACTTCGTCAATGGTGACGACCTGGACGCTCAGACCGTTCGATTCGTGCATACTGACGAGCGGGCCGAGTGCGGACTGGAAATCAGGATGCGTGATGATCACCATCTGGCTGCCGAAGCTCCGGGCCGCGAGCGCAGCGGGCTTGTGGAAAGCAAGCCCAGATGGCGGCGAAATCTGATCGTCTGAGAAGATCAGGAGAGTGCGTTCTTGTCCTGCCGCGGGCGGCAAGCCGAGCCTGATGCCGTAGCTCCCGCTTTCCTGACCAACTGTGCCGGAAAGTTGCTCAGCGGCGAGAGGATTGGTGATGTCAAACACCTGGATCTGCTGGTTGCTGAAACCCGTGATGTGCAGCGTGCTGCCCGCAGGCGCCGTGGCTTTCAGCCAATTCGCATCAGCTTCGTAGGTATGCGGATAGTGAAGCGAGATGGACTGTACGGCGCTCACGTCGTTGTCGCCTTGCAAAGCTGTCAGTGTGACGGTGTTGACGCCATCCTGTAGCAAACTGCGGTCGATGGAAAAAGTATTGGTGACATTGGCGAGATTCGCGAAATCCATTTCGCCGATCGACGCTCCATTGAAGAACACCGACACGCTGTGCGCCTGTTGATCGGTCGCGCCTTGCAGTGTTACGTCGACGGAAATCTGCATGCTGGAATTGGGATCGGCGTGGACGACAGTGAGTTGCTGGTCCACTGGCTCGGACGTGACGGCGGCGCCGAAGAAGTTGTCGTTGTTTTCCCCGTTGAGCAGAGTCGCGAAATATGTGGTGCGCTGTTCCAGCACGACAGTAAACGGGAAGCTTTGCTGCTCGGAAAGTCCGGCATTCACAGCGGGAATGGAATTGATCCGCATTCCCGGACGCGATCCGCGAATCAGCCAGTAAACACGCGTGCCAGAGAATGGCGTGTCGATGCCCGTTCCGTAGAACTCGATGCTGTCGTTGGGGCCGAGCGGTCCGGTCTGGCGGCCGAGAATCAACATGGGCTGCTCGATGCCTTCTGCGTAGAGCTGGAGAGTCTGCGCTTCGGCGTTGGAATCAAGGCCGGCGGCCATGAGCTGAGCTTTTGAGACTTGATACCAGCCTTCGCTTTCGACGGAAATCTTTACTGCCGCGTCCCCGTCGAGCGACACGGGCAGTCCGCCTCGCCCGGGAGCCGGAATGACAGGCCGTGGCGTGGGTGGCCGGAGACGACCGATAAGGGCGGGCTGTATGGTTGCATGATTGAGTTGTGTCAAAAGAAGTGGCTGGGAGACGGCGCCGGACCGTGGAGCTGCCGACACGTCCACCGAGACAGGCCCGTGCGCCATGCGCGTACCATTCAGATCGACATCTTCCAGCTCGTAGGTCGATTGTGGCGTACCGTTCGGATCGAACCACTGATAAGTCTTTGCAGCATGCTGCGGACGTCCACCGCGAATTAGCAATGCCGATCCGGCAATGATCGAGGGATTCAGGCGCTGGCGACCTGGGCCGTCCAAGCGGAAAACATTAAAGCCGAGGTTGCGAATTTCTTCGCGGGTTTTCCATTCAAGAAGCACGCCGCCGCCCTGCCGCGGCATCGCACTGAAGGAAGCCAACTGGACGGCAGTCGGGCTCAGAATGGTCGAGATGGACGACGAAGAATTATTTGTGGTGTTCGGATCGGTGGTGGTCGCGGAGACGGTCGCCGTGTTGGTCGATTGCGTCGAAGAACTGAAGGTGTTGGCGGTAACGTTGATGGTAACGATAACCAGGCCGCCCACGCTAATGGAGCCGAGATTACAGCCGACCGAGTTCGTGGCCAAGGTGTAAGTGCACGAGCCCTGCGTCGTAGACAGGGAGACATACGAAACTTCGGGCGGAAGTGGGTTGTCGCTGACGGTCACGCCCTGTGCCACTGCGGGACCGTTATTTGTGACCTGCAAAGTGTAGGTCATGTTTGTGCCCTGGTTGACGGGCTCGGGTGAAGCCGTCTTCATGATCGCGACATCGGCCTCCGTCGCTGCAGCGATATACACTTTCGTTTGGGCCGAGTTATTCGAGCAAATCGGATCAGTCGCCGCCGAGCAGGGAATATTGATATTCGCTGTATTCAAAATAATCGTCGGCGACGCGGGCGTGCCGGGCGAAACCCCCTGATTCACTTTGACGATGAGGGGGAAACTGGCCGTGGTGTTCGGCGCAAACGAGGCGGTGTTTGTGCAACTGATAGTTCCGGTTGCGCCGACGGCGGGAAGAGTTCCGCAGTTCCAGCCGGTTGGAACAGTGAAAGAGACGAAAGTCGTGTTCGTTGGTATGGTGTCGGTGAACGTGGCGTTTCCGGTTGCAGTGGCGGCTGGACCATTGTTCGTCACAATTTGCGCATAGCTGATGTTATTGCCGTCGGTGACGGGATTGGGCGAAGCCGTACTGGTCACGCTTAGGTCGGATTGGGTCGCTGCTGCCACGGTGACGTTCGCGGTCGCATTGTTGTTCCCGGTGTTCGGATCTTCGACGCCTGAAACGACGCTGGCAGTGTTGGTGATGATCGTTCCATTTGCGGTACCGGCGATCACAGTTACCACCACGGTAATCGTCGCAGTATTTCCGGATGGCAACGCAGGCGCAGTTGTCTCAGAACAATTTATAGTGTTCGGGGTCGTGGTAGTTATGAGGGAGCAAGCCCATCCAGTTGGCCCAGTAGCCGAGACAAAGGATGTGTTTGCCGGGAGGCTCTCGGTCACCGAGGTATTCGGGGAAGCCGCCGGTCCATTATTGGTCACGACTTGCGTGTAAGTGATGTTGCTGCCGGCAGGGACCGAAGTCGAAGATGGAGTGTTTGTGATCGCGTCGTCCGCCAGAGTTGAAAGGGTTACCGAGGTCGTAGCCGTCGCCGAGTTGTTCGTGAGATTCGGGTCGGACGTCCCGGAAGTTATGCCAGCGACGTCGACGATCTGAGTACCCCACCCGGTGGACGCCAGCACTTTAATGGCTAGCGTGAAGGTTCCCGCCGCCAGCTTGGCCACGTCCGGATTGGTGCAGGTGATATTTCCCGTCCCATTGACGGCAGGAGTGCTGCACAACCACCCCGCGGGGAAGGCGAGCGATTGAAACGTAGTGTTGGTGGGTATGGCCTCCGTGAAAACAGCATTCACGGCATCCAGTGGACCATTGTTGGTCACTACCTGCGTGTAGGTAATGTTGCTGCCGGCAAGAACGGGGTTGGGCGTAGCCGCATTCGTAACCGCCAAATCGGCAGTTGCACAATAGGCGCCCGACTGCGTGCCTGGCGTCTCTGTGATCACGTGGGTGGTGGCGCTGATACCGGTTTGGCCAGGAGTTGCACCGAACGAATCCTGGACGGTATTCGTGTAGCCATTGGCACCGCCATTCACCGCCAGGGCCGTAGGCGCGCCAGAGAGAAGGATGACTCCACCGCTACCTCCACCACCTGGTCCATGGCGGGCGCCAGACCCAGCCGTATTGAATGTCCCTGGGGCGTCTTCAGGCCAGGTATTGCCGCCGCTACCTCCGTTCGCGTTCACGGTCAGGCCCGTCAATACGCCAGTGTTGGCGAAGAAAATAATCGATCCTCCGGCGCCACCTCCACCTGTGCCGTCGTTGTCCGTGCTCAGCGTCGATTGTCCGTTCGATGTTATCGTTCCGGTGCCAGCAACGGATCCGGTATGCACAATCACGATTCCGCCGCCCATGCCTCCGCTGCTATAGATGCCCGTGCATGTGGGGGTCGCGCCCGTGGAGCATGCGGCGTCGATGGAGTTCGAATCATGGCTGCTGGCGGAAATAAACCAAGAGCCATTGTTCGTGCCACCCGCGCCACCGCCGCCGCCCATCACAATTGCGCTCGTCGAGGCCGGAAACGTTGCGCCGCCGAAACCTCCGTCGGTGGAGTTCGAAACGGTGAAGCTATTCCAACCGTAACCTCCTAGGCCGCCACTACCGCCGTTGCCTCCGCCGCCCCCTCCGCAGTTGTAATCGTTATTTGGCGGATCGCCATCCGTGCAGCCGCCGCCGGCATTCCCCGGCGCGCCGCGAGCAAAACTCCCGTTGGAGTACCCTTCGAAGCCGGTGTTGGTCGGAGTGGTTGTCGTCGTAATCGTCGCAGGCGCGACATAGAGCGGAGTTCCCGCAATGCCTTCGCCCTTCGAACCGTCGGTGGTGTTGGCAGACTGGACCACATAGTCTGTGCTCACCCCACCGTTGCCTCCGGTGAGCAGAATTCCTCCGCCGCCGCGAAATCCTAATGTGTCCGCACTAACCGTGCCGCCCAATGTAAGCTGTGACGCGACGTCAATGGCCAGCACTCCTCCGAGGTTGCCGTCCCAAGGAAGCGGCGCGAGCGCCGAACTCAGAGTCGCCGATGTATATTGGGGGACTCGAATCACCTCGTATCGCTGTTGCCCGTGGTTTCCGCCACCGCTGTAAGTAGCTCTCACATAGCTATTCAGCGCTCCGCCATTGGCCCCTGTGCCAGTGAACGTAAGATTGCCACCCGCAAGCGGGACTGCGCTCGTGGCCGTAACATACTCAAACAGACCGGAGCTCTGCAGATTCGTCGAGCCTGCCGCTGGATCACCGGGCACGCCGTGCCCATAGGATGAACTGTTGGTGTTATTGATCAAGGCGTCTTGTATTTGGATGATGAGGAGCAAGTCGCCGACGGCTATCGGAGTGCCACCCGCCGGCAGAGCCGGAGCCAAAGTCACCGCGTTCTTCCCAGCGGCTAGAGTGCCGTTTGCAGAAGCCCGGTAGTACGTATTCACCACTCCCGAGAGGGTGCCGCCGGCGCCGTCCTTGCCAGGTGTGGCGCAAACCAGCGGCTGCACCACGGTTATGACTGTCGCGCTGTTGTTGGCAGCAACGGGATCTGCGGTGGTTGAGCTAACGGTCGCCGTGTTGGTGATAGGGCCTGCTGTCAACGGGGACGTCACTGTTATCGTGAGGGTTGCGGACGCTCCCTGCGCCATCGTGCCTGTAAGCGAGCAGGTAACCGTGGTCGTTCCCGAGCAGGCCCATCCCGCCGGAGCGTTCGCAGAAACGAAAGTTGTCGTCGCGGGAAGGGTATCCACAACCTGAACCGTAGAGGCGCTGGCCTGGCCGAGATTTTGCACTTGAATGGTGTACGTTAAGGGAGAAGATAAGAACACGGGTGTGGGTGCTGCGGTCATTGAAAGAGCCATGTCCGCCTGGGCGGCAGCCTCGACAAGCACGGTCGTAATGCTCGTGTTATTGCTCGGCACCGGGTCCGTCGTCTGCGAGGTGACGGTGGCGGAGTTGAGAATGGTTGTGCCGTACGTCGTTCCGGCATTCACGCTCAGCGTGAATAGGATGGGGTCGGCGGAGGTGTTGGCGCCGCTGGCCAGGGCCGGGGCGTAAATACAGATGATTGGACCGGCTGCCCCGGGATTTGAACAATTCCAGTTCGCGTCAACCGTGATGTTCTGGAGTGTGGTATTGGGGGGCGTCTGCTGATAGACGACTAGCGTCCCAGCGGGAACCGCGTTGGGCCCTTTGTTCGTTGCGATTTCCCTGTAGTTGAAATTGATGCCGGTGTCGACGACGGAAACCGAAGTCGTTTGCGACATTGTAAGATCGGCCTGCGCAGCAACCGGAGTGGCGTTGAGGAGCAGCCCGAACGCAGCGATTAATCCGAAGCACAAAGAGCTCGCGGAAAGCCGGCCAAGGCGCAACGTCGAAGCCAGCCACAAACGGCGAATCCAGACGCGCGCTGCGTGCAAACACTTGATGCCGGGCCTTTCCATCGAAACTTTTTGGCCATTCCGCTCGATCGCTACCACCTTGCCAAGAACAACATTCACGGCTGCATCGTTCTCCTGGCCGGCGTCCCCGCGCGTGACAATTTCTCCGGCAGATCCGTCGGCGAAGCAAACACGGTGCACACGGAACCCATCTTTCCCGTGCGTGAGAGCCACGTCCCCCCGCTCGAGCTTTTGCTCTGCGGGAGCCACAATCACGGCGTCGTTCTCCAGAACATTCGGCTGCATGCTCTGCCCGTGGGCCCGGAACCGCACGTTCGCGCCATGCCGCAAAAGCGCGTCGCAAATGGCGGCGAACTGCGCGGAGTTCCGCTTTTCGATGGACTTACGCTCACGCACGGCAGATGGCCTCCACGGCGGTGTCATCGGGGACGAATTGGAAAATGGAACAAGGAACCTGACGCGCGACGCGATCCAGAAAACCCAGCGTGAACTGAATACCTTCCGCGGAATGGTGCGTCACAAAGCTGCGTGTAAATAGCTCCGCTGCCGCACGGCCCGCTGGCAGGGAAACTCGCGTGTTTTTCTTTCCATGCGCCAGCAGATAAATTCCCGTAAGCGGAGCGCAATCCGGCGAGGCAATACCGGCGTCTCCATGCCACGGTGTGCCGTACATCCAGATTTGGCCTTCACGAGCGCGCAGAATGATGCGGTCGTCGCTGAGAATTCGCGCTCCCGGGCGATCGATCCACAAGCGGGCCGTCGTACTTTTTCCGGCGCCGGAATGCCCGAGGAAAAGATGGCCGCGGCCGTTTTCGTCGGAAATTCCGACGGCGTGCACTTCCACGCCTTCGCCGCGCGAAAGGCGGTGAATCATGAGCAGTTCGTCGAGCGGGTACTCAAGAGGATAGACAGGGCGATCCGTGTCAAAATACCTGCGCGACAAAAGCACGCGTCCGGAGCGAAAATCGGGATCAAGCCACGCTTCCTTATAAGGAGTCATTCCCAAGAGAGGCGAGAGAAAGCTGAAGCGATATCCGCTGGGCTCGGCAAAGAGCGACCACAACCCGCCCGAGTGAAATAAGAGAGTAGAGTCCGGCACTTGCAGCGAATCAGCCCACGCGACTTGCAGGTTCACATCACAAAGGGTGGGCTCGATGGCGAACGCACGAAGCTCTCTATCAGGAGTCAGCAGCAGTTCGCCTTCCGCGTGTAGACCGAACGTGATGCCTCCTATGCGGTATGCAAGCTCGGTGGCACTCGGGAACGAAAGTCCGTTGAAATCCTTCGTTGGCGAGAACTCTTTTTGAGAAGGCAGCATTTGGTTTCTCCGGCCTCTCACGACCCCAGCGTCCGGCAGGAGACGTAAGAGCGGCAGGAGGAGCTCCCAACCGGGCCCATTGCGCCAGTCACTTTGCAATGTCCGAGCACGGCTTCTTCAGGCCGCAAACTCACGCGAATGACTTTGGGAGGCTCGTAAGCCCCGTCCGCGCCCTGTCCCAGTGGCTTCTTGTCGCTCTCGTCGTTCACGATCACACTTCTTTCTTCATCGGTGCGTCCGGCATGAGCCGCATGCTGCGCCGTTGTTTCCGGACACGGGCTGTAAAACATTCAAGACGGGAGAAGCGGTCCTGCCTCCTGATCGGAGACCCAGCTCAGGTTTAAAACTTTTCAGCCGCTCGGCAGATGCCAGCAGGTCCACGTGGTGCTCTCCGGCTTCGCAGCATTTGCAGTCCCCGTGCTCCGGGACGCTATAGCCGAGCGCGTAAGCGCGAAGATGCGCAACCTGGCACAGGAAATCGACGGGAGACTCCTGATCGCCACTCTCGAGTTCGCCGTTTGCCGGACACATGCTGCACAGCGACTGAATTTGGCACCGATCGCAGATCGTCGGACGCGTTCGTGGCTGATTGCGAATTTCGCGTAGCGGGCCTTCCCAACCTTCCCGGAAACTGCCCTGCCGGATGTTGTAACCTTGCTGATGCGAGATCACGCAGATGCTCATCGTTCCGTTGGGATCGATGGCGCAGCCCGCCACTCCTCCGCCACAGGTATATTTCTGCCGTTCTGTCTGCTCAACCGACAACGGCATGGACAGTTCCTGCTCGGCCATGCGCCGGTAGTCTTCCTTGCGTTTCGGCTCGGAGAAATCCAGTTCGACCACTTTCTCGGGCGAGATACGCACGGCGAGCGGGCTCTGGGAGCAATCGATTCGAGGATTGATCAGTGAATCAAACTTGAATTCGACGCCAAATTCTTCCTCAGCCAGCCGCTTCATTTCAAAAGTCTCATGCTGGTTTATGGTGGTCGGCACCGTTTTGAGCTTCAAAGGCAGCCCTCGCTCCAGTAGAAGGCGGATGCCTCTCATACAGCGGTCATAGGAGCCAGGAATTTGCGTCAGAGTTTCATAGGTTTCCCGCGTCGCCCCGTAAAGAGTAATTTCGATCGCGAAGGGCCTGTATTTGGCTAGGTAATCGGCGATCCGTTCATTAATCATGGTGCCGTTCGTAAACAGAGTGATCAGGAAGCCACGCTTCTTGGCTTCGGTGTAAATCTCAAGAAAGTCCTTGCGCGCGAAAATCTCGCCGCCGGTATAGAGCAGCCACAAGCACCCTGCCTCGACGAGTTCATCGAGCAGCCGGCAATGCTCATCGAAGGTGAGTTCCGCAGCGCGGGCCGCGTGGTCGCTCATCGGCAAGTTGTTGTAGCAATGGAGGCACTCAAGCGGACACCGGCGCGTGACCTCGATAGACACCTCAAGCGGTGCCCGTTTCCCCAGGAAACGCTGGTGAACCAAGCTCGTCAACTCGCCATATCCTGCCGTTTGCACGTCTGACTCTTCTCTTTCTCGATGAAAATCTAGTACTCTTAGTACTCAATGAAAAAGCGCAAACCCCACACTTCGAGCGTCGTGCCCTTGTGAAGGCAAGCCGAGAAGGAGGGGACCGACTAAAGCGTTCGAATCAGGCCAATTTCCTGGAGTTCAGCCAGATAGCTCTGAACGTCTGACATTGCCTGTTTCGCATCCACTTCGTAATTCGTGGCAACCCAACTCGCTAATTCCTCTTCTGTTTGACCGTTTTCGAGGAGGCGCCACAAGCTTCGACCGACCGGATTGAAGGTGTAAACGGAATCGAGATCCCCCACACCACGGCAAATGGGTACAACTATCGTCTCACCAGCAACTTCGCGGGAGACGATCGCCGTGTTCCGTGTGTGGCGGACCGGTGTCGTATTTAACGACCTGGTTGAATACGCAGACCCTGGAAGCTCTGAAGCAGGGTTTGACATGCTTCTAGTGTCCGAAATGAAACAAGGGTTGTCACGTTTTGGGAAGTACAGTGTTCCGTACTAGTACCCTCATAGTACGGAGTGCCTAACGCGTAAAACAAAGCATTAAACCCTTTTTTACCCGTCGTTTGGAGTGACGTGGGGGACTGCGGGCGGCCTAAATGTTCGCACTGTCAACAGTAGTGTTATTGCAGGCCGGCAAGCGCGAATCGTGTCGGCCTACGTACGAACCAAGTTGCTGTCGGCTTCGCGCGCGGATCTTGCCAGCGCCTGAAACTCCGCCGCCAGTAGTGCAAGATGTAAAATAAAGTTGGTAGCGCTAACGGGATTCGAACCCGTGTTACCGCCGTGAGAGGGCGGTGTCCTAGACCCCTAGACGATAGCGCCGGAGTGCTGTGTGTAAATGCAAAGCTTCCGTAGAAACCGGTCAGCGCTGCTATTTTCGCATGGTCCACAGGCTTGAGCAAGCAACGGTCTTTAAGCTTCCCACTTCCGAGCTCGCTTGATCAAATACGCAAACTAAGAAAATTTTTGAGGCCTAAAGATTCCAGTAAGACCAGGCCTATAAATTCCGTTCCGTAAATGAGATAGCGGCGCCAGAGCCGGTGCGGCTCGCGAGAAAGACGAAAAACCCATTCAAGGCCATGGTTGCGCATCCAGGGCAGACCTTGTGCAGTTTTTACCTATATGGGAGTCAATTGCGGCATCAAGACCAATCAGGACGCGTCGCTCCGCGCAGCAGGCTCTTGAAAAAAAGCGCCACGAAAACCAATCAACTAGCTGGACCCGCCAAACAACAATCTTTTTTGCGCCGGCCTATTCGTCTAAATCTCATCGTGCGGTCGGAATGAAGTCCCTTTCATGAAGTTGCTCCTCCTCCGTCCGCGACACACTGTCTCGCATCACTTTCAGCAGGACGTTTTTGCTTGTCCCCATCGTTGTCGAATGAATCTTGAGCGACGCCCAGTACAGAATCCCCAAATTCGTGTTCGACGCTACCGCGACAATCCGCAACCCTGGAAACTTGTGTAGCAGTTGGTCGCACATGGACGGGCGCCGCCGCGATTCATCCAGCGCAATTAAAAGAACATTAGGTTTTGTCTCTGCCACCAACGATGGGACGTCCTTCTCGTTCTTCGCCTCGCCCACGATCTTGATCCCCGAATGTTTCGAGAGGGTTGAGACCACCAGCTCCCGGAACAGCCGGGGACCGTTAGCCACCAGGACACGAATGCTCGTTTCCATGAACACCTCCCGTGCCCAATGAGGCTAGAGGGGTTTGCCTTTTGGGGGCAGGCTGCAAATAGTACGGGGCCTGAGGTACGGTATTGTCTTGGGCGGGTACTCGAAGGGTAGAACTCGTAGGTACTAAATCAGTATTTCGCCGCTGCTCCGCTTGTCCGTTCCGTTGGCAACATCGGCCGCAACGAGAAGAATTTATGCCGGCACGGCTCGCATCTCACCGCAGGCAATCCCAGCCAGCGTCCTACCACGGATGTCACTCCCGGAACTTTTTCCGCGGCGATTCGCTGCAACTCCAGGTTGCCGCAAATGCCGCATCTCGCGTAGAAAATACGCCGGAGCGGTATGGCTCGCGCGTGGAAGCGCGTCACACAAGCCGTGCAACGCCACGGAACAACGCCCGCAGCGCTGAACAAGTATTCGGAAACGGACCGCCGCCTCGATCGCCGGCAGGCCCCGCCTTGACACACTGGGCAGTTCATCGGATGTTTCTGGAGGGTCCTCTTCGCAAGAGGATAGGGGATGCGCCCTGTTTCGGCAAGAGCCTGTCGCCTCCAAGTCACCTAACAACGTACAATGGGAACCGTCATGGCGGACTACACAGCCGATCACGCCCGCGCGGGCATTGAAACAAAATTACCAAAGCTTGATACTTGGCCCAACCAATACCCCGGCTACGTCATTACCACGCGCTTTCCGGAATACACTTCCGTTTGTCCCAAAACAGGGATGCCGGACTATGGCACGATCACCATCCAATATATGCCGCACAAGGACTGCATCGAGCTCAAGGCTCTCAAAATGTACCTCCTGGCCTATCGCGATCTCGGCATCTTCTATGAAAATGCCGTGAATAAAATTCTTCATGATATCGTCCATGCTGTTCGTCCCGAATGGTGTGTGGTGCGCGGCGAATTCACGCCCCGGGGTGGTTTGACCACTTCGATCTTCGCTCGCTGGCCGGAACGCTCCCCCCGCCGCAAGACCGGAGGGAAAGCCCGCGCATCGCGAAGTAAGTCCCGCTGACAGTGCCCGTAGACACAGCGCGAATTGCGGTAGATAATTTTACCGGCATCCAGATCCCAGCCTGGAGCCATGACTGAGGAGGGGGAATGAGCATTTCTCCAAATGTGCCGAGTCCAGAAGAGTCTTATCGTTACGAATCCACGGGAACACCGCGCTGGATCGCGGCGCTCTTCGTCGTGCTTTTTGTTGTTATCGCTGCGCTCGGCTATGTCGGTTACTCCGGGATCTCCCGGCTCGAGCAAAGCCTTGCCAAAGAGCAGGACCAAGACAAAGTCTTGACCGCGCAACTCGAGCAAGCCAATGCGCGTCTCGCCGATCTGAAGGGCCACATCGAGGTCACGGAACAAAAAATGGGCATGACCGTCGCGGAGCTAGCTCAGGCCAAGAGCCGCGCGGAATCCATCCGCAAGGAACAGGTGGAGGCGGATCAGAAACTCACCGCCCAGTTGTCCCAGGTCAAGAAGGAAAGCCAGGAACAAATTGGCGCGGTAGCCACCGAAGTTGGAGGAGCGAAAAAGGACATCGAAGCGACCAAAAGCGATCTCGAAGTCACCAAGGGCAAGCTCGAGCGTGTGACCGGTGATGAGGGCGTCATGAGCGGCCTCATCGCTCGCAACCACGACGACCTCGAGGAATTGAAGCGCCGCGGTGACCGCAACTACTACGAATTCACGCTCACGAAAACGAAGAACGGCCAAAAGGTCGGACCGACCCAGCTCACACTGACCAAGACGGACCCCAAGAAATCCAAATACACCATGACGGTTTTGGTGGATGACCGGACCATCGAAAAAAAGGACAAGACCGCTGGCGAGCCTATACAGTTTTACGTCAAGGGCGCCTCGCGAATGTCTCCCTACGAAATCGTGGTTTTCGACGTCGGCAAGAACCAGGCCACCGGCTATCTTTCTACGCCAAAAGACGTGGGTGCTAGCGCTGCACCTGCTGCAGCCCCACCGGCATCCCCGACGCCGGCTCCGACAAAGCCCTCATAGTCTAAGCATCGGCTTACACTAGGTAGAAATTGCAAGCCCTGTTCCGCGTTCTGGAAACTTAGCGCGGGACAGGGCTTCTGTCTTTTTCGCCGCCATTCTACGATGCCAAATCGGGCTATGTTTCTTTCCTCTCTATGCCGGGCATTTCTCTCTATCCCCTGCACCCTCTTGCTTGCGCCCGCTTTTTGCCAGCAACCCGCGCAGCCCCCTCCCAACATCCGCATCAGCGTGGACCGCGTCAACGTCGGAGTCGTCGTCACCGACTCTCACGGGCAATTCGTTGGCGGTCTTCACCGCGAAGACTTCCACCTTTTCGACAACGGTGTCGAGCAACCCATCACGGATTTCCTCGCCGTCGACGAGCCTGCTCAAGTCTTGCTCCTCATCGAAGCAGGTCCAGCCGTATATCTCATCGAGGGCGGCCATCTTCAAGCGATCCATGCCCTCCTCGATGGCCTTTCCCCCAGCGACCGAGTAGCCATCGCCCGTTACAACGATGCTCCTGAACTCATACTGGAATACACTCCAGACAAACGTACCGCCGGCGCTGCACTGGACCAGTTGCGCTTCAATCTTGGATTCGGCCAATTAAATCTCGCCTCCAGCCTTGCCACCGCTCTCGATTGGCTTGCCCACGTTCCCGGCAAAAAATCTCTCGTCTTGTTATCGACTGGGTTCGATACCTCCCCGCCCGTCGCCGCGCAGAATCTTCTTGCCCGCCTGAAGTCCACCGATGTCCGCGTGCTAGCCATTTCTCTTGGCGGCGAACTGCGCGGCGCCAACCCGCCCGAAAAAAAACACTCCAAGAAAGACCAACCTCCTTCGGAAAAAGCGCAAGCCGCCGCCGAAGGCTTTGCAGAGGCCGATGAAGAGCTAAAGGCCATTGCCGAAACCAATGGAGGCCGCGCCTACTTCCCGAGAACTACCAAGGATTTTGCCGCGGTTTTTGCGGAGATCGCGCAACTCGTGCGCCACGAATATAACTTAGGCTTCGTTCCACCCGTGCACGACGGAAAGCCCCATCTGATCGATGTCCGCGTGACCGGCCCCGCCACTGCGAACGCCCCGAGCACCGCTTCCGATTTTCCAACCGCCGCAGCCTATCGCATCGATCATCGCCAAGCCTATATTGCTCCGCCTCCGGACCATCAGTAGGACAGACACTCTTGTCTGTCTGCCTTTTCCCACTTGACTGACATTCCTGTCTGTTTATTTCTTTTCCGTTGAATTTTATGCGTCTGGAATTCCTGAAGAAATACTACTCGAACTGTTTCAGTGTCTTCGCCATCTCGCTCAACTTCTCATTCATCAACCAAAAAACTGTTCCCGCCTCAAACGTCCCGTCCTCATTGCGTCGCCCAGCCGCCGACTTCGTCAAAATCTCGATCCCTTGCTCTATTCTGCGCACCGGCCAAATATGAAACTTCCCCGCCGCCACCGCGTCCATCACGTCTTCCCGCAGCATTAAGTCTTCAACGTTCGCCTCCGGCATGATTATTCCCTGTGTCCCGGTAAGCCCTTTAATCCGGCAAACGTCAAAGAATCCCTCGATCTTCTCGTTGATTCCGCCAATCGCCTGAATGTCTCCCTGCTGATTCATCGATCCGGTAACGGCAATATCCTGCCGTAGCGGAAGTCCGGAAAGCGCCGACGCCAAAGCGTAGATTTCCGTCGAGCTCGCGCTGTCGCCATCCACTCCCGAATATGATTGTTCGAAACAGATGCTCGCGGCCAGCGACAACGGCTTGTCCTGCGCAAACAAACTCCGCAAATATCCCGCTATAATATGCACGCCCTTGTCGTGAAACCGTCCGCTCAGATTCGCTTCCCGCTCGATGTTGATCAGCCCCGCTTTGCCCAAAGCCGCGGACGCCGTAATGCGCACTGGCTTCCCAAACGAGTACCCTCCAATTTCCAGCACGCTCAACCCGTTCACTTGCCCTACGCGCTCTCCCGTCACATCCACGAGCAGCGTGCCCTCTTCGATCATCTCTCGTATGCGCGTCTCGATGAGGTTATGCCGTTCCATCTTCGATGCCAGCGCGTCCCTCACGTGCGCCGCACGCACCACTCTCTCACCCGCAGCCGCTGCCGCGTAGTGCGCCTCGCGCGCAAGGTCCGCAATATCCACAAACCGCGCTGTCACTTTGTTCCGCCGCCCAGCTTTGCGAACTCCGTATTCGAGCATGGCTGCAAACGCACCACGATCGAATGGGTACAATCCCTCTTTCTCGGACAGCGTCCGCAATCGCCCCGCATATTCTGCAATGACCCCGTCGCTCATCGGCATCTCTTCGTCAAACTCCACACGCACCTTGAAAATTTTCTGGAAATCCTCTTCGTACTCGTACAGCATCTCGTAAAGCTGCCGGTCTCCGATCAAAATCACCTTGACGTTGATCTCCACGGCTTCTGGCTTCTGCGCGCTACCTCCGAACGGATAGAACATCTCCAGCGGCTGTATCTCCAGTCGGTTGTGATTCAGCGTCCTCTTCAACGCCCGCCAAACTCCCACCTCAGACAGCGCCTCCAGCGAATACATAATCAAAAAGCCGCCGTCCGCCCGCAGCAGCGAACCGCCGCGCAAGTCCATGAAGTCGCTCGTCCACCCGCCTCGCGTGTCATAAGCACGCTGAATCGTCCCAAATAAATTCGCGTACGTAGGCGTCGTCTCGAAAATGACTGGCGATTCCTCGTCGTCGCCGTGGGCTAAAATCACATTGACGCCGTACACGCGGAACGGGTCGCGCTCCGGCCCGCCCGATCCGGGCATCTTCGGCAACCCATCGGGCGTATCGCCTTCCGATTCACCTTCGCCTTCCCGCTCTTTGAAAGGATCAAGATTATCCAGCAGGTGATGGCGCACCTCTTCGAGATACTCTGCGACGTTCGACCCTGGATATTTTTCCTTCAACTCTTCAATCACGCCGTCGACCAGTACCGACGCCGCTTCCTGCTCCAAATAACTCAGTTCGCTCGCCAGTTCCCGCGACAGCGTCAGCGTTTTCCGGTAAACAACGGTGAACTCCTGTCGGAACTGCTCGTACTTTCTCTCAATGTCTTCCGCCACTGGCGATTCGAGCTTCCCTTCATGCACCATCTTGGAAATATCCTCGATCGGCACCATCTGCCCTTCGAGCACCGGAAAAATTTCCGGCAGCGCCACCGCTCCCACTTGCATGTGCCCCAGTGCAAACTGCTCCCGCGCAATTCGCCGCGTAAAATCGTCCATCAGCTCTTTTTCGCGCACCGTAAAGCGTTCGACAATCCTTCCCTTTTGCCGCTGGAAGGGCTCGCCTTCAAACACTTGCGGAATCCGCCGCCGCAGAAAATCAATCCCCGCCTGCATATCCTTTTTGAAAGCGTTCGCCTGCCCGCGAGGCAACGAAAGCAGTCTCGGACGGTCCGTAATCTTGAAATTGTTGACGTAGCACCGGTCCAGGGAAGGCTTCGTTCGCGGGTGCAAGTCCTCGATCATCTTGGCGATGGTCCCGCCACGGCTGGTTCCCGCCAATCCGCATACGAAAACGTTGTAACCCGGCGCCGACAATTCGACGCCCATCTTCAACGCACGCAGCGCACGCTCTTGCCCGATGAAGCCCTCGCGCAATTCCGCCTGTGCCGTTGTTTCAAACGGTATGCGCGGCAGCTCGCACCGCCACCGCAATTTCGTCGGTGCCAGCTCTGTAGGAGTCGCAGCGGTTTTTAGGTCCTTGGAAGTCATCCGAGCCGGGTACTCTAGCACACCCGTGCAGCGCCGACCGTAGTTTCCCTGTCAGCGTTTCCCAACTTGAAAACCTTGCTCCCGAAATGGCCTACTTGCCGGTGCGCGCGCGCAAATCTCTATTGTTCTGTGGCCTCGCTACTACTTTCATGCGCCTTTGGCCGTCAATTCATCTCGGTGCGCCATATACACGCGGAACACCCCCATCGCCGCCGCCACGATCGTTGGACCGGCCACCAACCCCAGCAGCCCGAACGCCTGCAACCCACCCAGCACTCCAATGAACAGCAACAGCTCATTGAGCCGCGTCCGATTCCGCAACAGCATCGGCCGCACGATGTTGTCCGCGATCGTGGACACCCCGCCGCAAATCACCACTACCAGCAATCCTTTTCCCCAATGGCCGCTGAATCCCAGCCAAAGCGCAGCCGGAATCCACAGCAGCGCAGACCCCACCACTGGCACGAGTGAGAAAAATCCGATTAGCACCCCCCAGAACAGTGGCGCGGAAATCCCCACGAGGGCGAACGACACGCCCCCCAGCACTCCCTGAATCGCCGCGACCAGCAAGCCCACCGCCACGCTCGCAAAAATCAGTTCCTTCGATTCCTCCAGCATGTCCGTCTGAATATCTTCGTCAAACGGCAGCAGGTGTTTCGCTCCTCGCACGATCTCATCGCCATCGCGGAACATGAAAAATAAAGCAAAAATCATAATGAACAAATCCACGAAGAAAGTGACCAAATTCTTCAGCAGCCCCGTAAATCTCCCTCCAAGAAACGAGGCGATTCTTTCCGCGGCTTGTTGCACGGGATCCGACATATCGATGCCCTGCAACGATTGGGGCAGCCGCATGCGAATCCATTCCTCGACGTGCATCACCAGTCCTTCGTTCGGGCCCTGCCCATGTACCGCCATTTGGCTTTGTATCTGCGCCGTTGCCACTAGCGCCTCCCGCGTCGTAAGCAACAGCACCAGCAGCGCCGGCACAATCAGCAGCAGCGTGACCCCCAGCGTGCTCGTCATTGCCGCCGCGGTAGGCTTCATTTTCCGCAGAACTTTTTCGTGCAGCGGGTAAAAGAAAATCGCCAGCACCGCCGACCACGCCAGCGGCACCAGAAACGGCTCCACGATCAGGAACACGAAATACCCTAAAAGCAGAATCGCTCCGTAAGAAAGTACGGTAGTTAACTGGCTACTTGTTGTAGTGTTCGTAGGCGTGACGGCTTTCATGCGCGGTATATAATCTCTCAGACCCTTTCGAACCAGGTCTCTCTTGGCCAGTTGAGCAAACCAACTATGGCGTCGAATCCCACTCCGCTATCTTCCTACCAAATTCGTCTTCTTGCTGTACTTGCTTTGATCAATTTTGTCAACTTCGCCGATCGCCTGGTCATCGTGCCCCTTGTTCCTCTTCTCCGCCAGCAGATGAGCTTAACCGACACACAACTCGGTTCCCTGCAAACTTGGCTGCTCGTTGTTCTTGCTGCCGCCAGTTTTCCCTGCGGCCTTTTCGCCGACCGCTGGAGCCGCACCCAAATCATCGCCGCTGGCGTCGCGGTCTGGAGCGTGGCAACCATCGCCTGCGGGTTTGCCAATTCTTTTATGCTTTTGCTTGTCGCGCGGGCTCTGATCGGCGTCGGCGAAGCCGCCTACGCTCCTGCCGCTCAGTCCATGATCTCCGATTCCTTCCCCTATCAACGCCGCGCCATGGCTCAGTCCATCTTCGCTTCTGGCATGCTCCTCGGGGGCGCTGCGGGGCAGGCCTTTGGCGGCATCATGGGGGAAGCGCATGGCTGGAAATACACCTTCATCATCGTCGGGCTGATTTGTATGATTCCGTTGGTTTTCGTGATCAAGTTGCGTGAGCCTCCGCGCAGGCCACGGTCCGAGGTGGTTCCTATCCGCAGCCTGCTTAGCGTCCCCGCGTATCTCGCGATGATCGTCGCCGGAACATGCATCACCTTCGCGAGCGTCTCGCTTATTACCTGGGGCACGGATTTTGCCGTCGGTTATAAGGAATTCAGTGTCCGTGAGGCATCTCTCTCTATCGCCCTCGTCGCCATCCTTTCTCTCGTGTTCGGTGTCCTTATGGGCGGCTATCTCGCCGACCGACTCCAGAGAAAGTATCCCTATGGTCGAATCCTCGTCATCGCCGCCGCCTTCTTGTTCGCTGCTCCTTTCCTTCTTCTCGCTATTCAATCCGACGAAAAGTGGATCTTCCTCGCCGCCCTCTTCATCGGCGGATTCTTTATGTCCTGGTATCATGGACCTGTCACCGCTGTTCTGCATGACTTGACACCCCAGCGCGCGCATGCCACGGCCATCGGCGTCTACATGTTGGTCACGCAACTTTTCGGGGCGGTAGGACCGCAACTCGTGGGGAAAATTTCCGACGCCAGCGACCTTCAACTTGGTCTTCAGGTAGCCGTGGCCGTTATGGTTTTCGGCTCACTTTTGATGTTTCTCGTGATCTATTTCGTCCGCCGCGATGGCCTGCATCATCCTCGCCTAGCCGCCTTCCACGTCGAACCCTGCGACTAGCGGCGCCCGCCAACTACTTGATTCCGATCTGTTCGATCAATCTCAGCACGTCCGCTTCAGGCACATCATACAAAGGTCGCTCATCCTCTTCTTCAAGCCTCTCTCGCAGATACTCCGCCGCCACAAAACTCGCTTCCCGATCCGTCAAATCGCGCCCCGTCTTCTCGCGGAATTTCACGAACGCCGTGTGCGCCAATCCCACCACGTGCGCCCCGCCTTCCACAAAAAACTTTGTGTCGATCGTGTCGCTGTGCCGCGTCGCCACGCCATTCCACATATGCGAAAACCGGCACTGATACACCTTCCCGCTCAATTTCGACGTCACTTCAAACGCCCCGACAAACTGACTCATCGCCCCAGCATTCGCAAGTACCGGCCGTGTCGTCACAATTCCCCTCTTCCTCTTTACTTCTTTCTTTTCATTACTTCTTTACTTCTTACCGGCTCACCGCTGCTGCTGTCTCCGCATGCGAATAACTCTGGATCGCCGCCGCCATTCCCGCTCCTGCCGGCGCCCGGTAACCCTGATCCTGCAACACCTTCTCCAGCGCCGAAAGAAACAACAGCACGAACGGCTTCTGGCTGCAATAACCCATTAATCCCACTCGCCAGATTTTCCCTTTCACCGGCCCAAAACCACCCGCAATCTCAATATTGAATTCCTCCAAAAGCT
Organism: uncultured Acidobacteriota bacterium; assembly: GCA_963833345.1. GTDB lineage: Bacteria > Acidobacteriota > Terriglobia > Acidiferrales > UBA7541 > Acidiferrum. Next base: position 2,948,589 of record CAWHXI010000002.1, read on the forward strand.
GATTTCGCACCTTCACATCGTCAATCCCGTTCGGAATCATCACGGCCGTAACCGTCGGCAACCGATCCGCCGGATTCTTCACCAGGAGCCCCATCCCCATCGCTTCAACGCCCGCGATCAACGCCAACTGATTCACGCGATGCCGCTCCCAGCGATTCTCCAAGCCTTCCTCAACAACAATCCGCATCGCCTCCCGCAACCCATATATCAAGGATATCGGCGGCGTGTGGTGATACAACCGTTCCTTCCCCCAATAATTCATCGCTGTAGTCAAATCAAAGTACCAGCTCTGCACCTTCGTCTTTCTCTTCCGAAAAACTTCCTCCGCCGCCGGACTCACCGTAATCGGCGACATCCCCGGCGGCGCGCTAATCGCCTTTTGCGACCCGCTAAAACAGATATCGATCCGCTCGCGGTCCACGTGCAGCGGCACCGCCGCCAGCGACGCCACCGTGTCCACTACCAAAAGCGCTCCGAATTCGTCCGCAACCTTGCGGTACGCTTCAATCTTCGTCAAAACCCCCGACGAAGTCTCCCCCTGCGCAAATCCAATCATCTTGATCTTCTTGCCCTTGCCAGCCCGCCGCACATCCTCCGCATCCACCGGCAAACCGTATGGCGCGTCCACCTTAAGCACCTTCGAAGTCGCCCGGGAGGCAATCTCAAACATCCGCTCGGAGAAAACACCATTCACAGCAACAATTGCCTCATCGCCCTCTTCGAGCGCGTTGAGCACCGATGCTTCAATCCCGCCGGAGCCTGATGCCGACAGCGGCATCGTCAAACGATTCTCCGTCTGAAATATCTGCCGCAATAAAATCTGCGTTTCGTCCATGCAAGTCTTGAACCACGGATCGAGGTGCCCCACCAGCGGCGTCGCCAGCGCACGGTACACCCGCGGGTCCACCGACGACGGCCCCGGAGTCAGCATCAATCGGTGGGGTGGATTGAGTTCGCCAATGTGTTGCGTCATTGTCTTTGTCCTTCTTTTTCTTTCACCTGATTGCCGAAACGCCGCCAGAGCTGCCCGCAGTCACATTCCTAGGCGGACACTCGGTTGCACAGCCCGAATTTCGATTTTCTCGTAACGCCCCGGTCATCGCAACCGACAAATTGGCCGCAGCTATCGTCCGTGAGCCGTCAGCGGCACCAAACTCACGCCTGCTGTTTCACCTGCATCAATCCACCCGCGAGATAAAACAGCGCCACGACAGCGGACACGTAAACGCCAAAGAAAGGCCCCACGAAGTGCAGCAGCAGCCCCGCATTGAAAATCATCGTCGCCGCGCAAATCAAAACAAACCGCCCCCCGCCCGACATCGCGCTCGCCACCATCGCTATCACCGCCAGCGCCACCATCTCACCCGAAAACACCAGCCAGCAGCCTTTCAAGATCGCGTCCAGTGGCGCTTTCATTCCGCTGTCCACAATCATCTTCTGCAATTGCGCGATTCGCGTCCCATGCCCGATCCCCGTCAAAAACAAAATTACACTCCCAATCCCCGTCAACCACCGCCCCGTTTTCATCCGTCATCCTTTCCCTTGTGATCCACATGTCAAACTCCGTCGCGCCGGATTGTACAATGCCCAATCCCGTATTGGTATTCTTCGCCTCCCCCATCACCCCGACTCCGACGTTTCATTTTGGCACCGTTACTCTCCTGCTCTGTCGCCTTCCCTACCTCTGCTATCTGTCTGGTAATCTCCGCCTGACGAACGCATACTCAGGACAGAACGGAACATAACTCCACTTCCGGGTCACACAACACTTCTTAACGAAGGCAGAGGCTACGCGTTGCAATGGCAGGAAAGAAAATTTTAATTGTCGAGGATGAGGTCGTTCAACTCACCGCTCTTGCCCGCCGCCTCAAAACTGCCGGATTCGAAGTTGTCGCGGCCCGCGACGGCTTGACCGCCATCAGTACCGCCCGCAAAGAACAACCCGATCTTATCGTTCTCGATCTCGGCATTCCCGCCGGCGATGGCTTCGTCGTCTTGCAGCGCCTCTCAATGCTTATTAACACAGGCACCATCCCCGTCATCGTCCTCTCCTCACGCACTCCTATCGGCAATCGCGATGCCGCCCTCAAAGCCGGAGCGATTGCCTACATCCACAAGCCCGTCGACGTTCCCGTCCTTCTCAAAGCCATCAACGACGCCCTCGGCATCCCTTCAACCGATCCGCCTCCCCAGCCCCCGCTTCCGCCACCCGAGTCTTGATTCCACGCGCCGCCCGGCTCACTCTCCATTTTCTACATTGAGAGCCGGCCGCGAACCGTGTATACCAATGCCAAAGGAGCCCCAGCTCACCTCAGGGGGAACGCATGCTTTACCTGCAAGATTCACTCGCGCATCTGGAAATTTTCGAAGGAGTCGTCCCTTGGATGTACCTGGACACAAAAGGTTTTGTTACCGTGGCCGTCGGGGAACTCCTTGCAACTCCTGCAAGCGCTCTTGCTCTCGCCTTCGTGGATGCCAACAACCAACCTTCCAACCCCGCCGCGATTCAAGCCGAATACTCCCGGGTCTCCGCTCTGCCCCCCGGAAAATATCCCGCTGCCTTTTACCGCTCCCCCAACTCCCCGACTTTGCCGCATCCCGCAGTAGACGTGCTCCTCACGCGCCATCTCACGTTTTTTGACACCCAGCTTAACCAGCGTCTCCCCAACTATTCTGTCTTTCCGGACGCCGCAAAGCTTGGCCTGCTCGACATGATCTACAACCTTGGGGTCACTGGCCTCTTCAATGGCTTTCCCACCTTTATGAGCTATGTTCGAAATCAGAATTGGACGGGCGCCGCTACCCAATGCCTTCGCAACGGCCCCAGTCCACAGCGCAATGATTGGACACGTCAGCAGTTTCTCGCTGCGGCAGCGACATCCGTCCCGCCAAGCTCTTAGCTTTCCCTGTACCTGAGTTCATTTGGTCGGTACGTAGCCTTGGCTTTGCAATGCGGGCACTCAATCTCTAGACCTTCTGGCGGCAACTTAGGCTTCTCGGGAAGAAAATAGTCAGCCAGAGTGTTTCCTATTTTGGAGTGTGTGAAAAGCTGTTCACAGTTTTTGCACTGCAGAGCCCATTTAGCCATCGGCCTAACACCAGGCTCAAGACTACCGATGGAACTTGGCCGGGCAATACACTGATTGATGTATCCGGCGGACAATACCGCGTTTAACTCGATTAGTTTTTTTTCTTTCTTTTCTCTTGTTCGGTATCGGGCTCGAGGTCCTGTGGCTCGGCCTCTTTCTTTGGCGTCGTTGCTTCTGGTTCCGCGGCGATTGTGACTTCGACCTCAGCGCCCCTTTTTAGACATACCTCATTACCCGCTTCATCTTGCAGCGTATTCTCGATTCGAATCTCCCGGTACAGCTCTTCCGCACCCTCCACGGCAATCTGCGCCTTTTCCGGTTCTTGGGGATCCAGAGAAGGGATAATCTTTTCAACGGTTCCGGGAAGAGTGACGGTTGCTTTCTCGGTTGGGTTTTCCACGTCTTTGGCTTTCACGCTCATAGGATGCGCTCCATTCCATTGTCAGGACTCTAGCTGCCAGAAGTATTTCGAGATCTCTTCAAGCTCTCCATTCGGGGCAGCATGGCGCTATTTCAGTACTAAAGGTACTGCGAGACCGCCATAATCCCCTACAAATTTCGCTTACGCTATACCGCGATTACTGTAGAAGCCCAGCCTAAGATTGTCGTGCGATTGGAACGGGGCGTGACTCAGCCACAGAGCCCTCGATCACGAATTTCCATCACGAGTACCAGTGTATTGATTTGGGCGGCGAGAGTATGTCGGCCTTAAGAGCGGACCGCCAATCGGACCCCATAGCGCCCGACCGACAAACTTCTGCTCTCTGCGAGCGGGCAAGCAAAAAAAACCAGCAAAGCCCTGACTCCGGTGTTGCGCTCGCCATAATACGTAAATTCGGGTATGGCTCAACAACCAGAGTGGAGTGAAACTCCCCAAGCGACGAACGCGCTCATGTCCGCATAGCATGTTTGTGCACGCTGGCAATGAGAGCGCCAAACCTGGAGAGAAGAAGCGATGTCAACTACCAAGAACGGCAAACCATCAAAACAAACGAAGATTTTTGAAGACCTGCTGCGTTCCAGATTAACGGAACTGAAAAATCATTTAGATCTATTGCGCAAGGAAATGATCATAGAAGACGAAGTCGATGATGAGGCCATGCAGGCGTCCCGCAACGGCAGTCGCGAGTTTGCGATCATCACGATGGATCGCGAGATTCGCAATATTTCCGAAATCGAGCGAGCATTGGAGCGCATCGCCCACAACGAATACGGTGTTTGCGTCACCTGTGAAAGGACGATTCCCAACAATCGCCTCCAGGCCATTCCTTGGACACGGCAGTGTGTGGATTGTGCTGGCGGAGGAATCAACAGAACGCGGCAACGCTTTCTCGGGCAGCCTGCATTGAGATCCTCGCTCGCGAGTTGATCTCTACTACCGCCGTTGAGCTGGTTTTTCCCGGTTGGCGAGAAACTCTAAAGAATCGGCCAACAACCTCAAACCAATTGTTGAACCGCGCCGCCGGGCACGCGTTTTTGCTTCAAAGCCTCGTCCACCTTGCTAACCAGGCTATCTCGCGAAAAAGGTTTCTGCAGAAAGTAACTTCCCTCCAGGAACTCGCCATCGCCTTTGTTAAATTCCAGGTACCCAGACATGTAAATGATCTTCAGGTCTTTGCGGCTCGCTTTCAAAAGTTTGGCAAGTTCCGGCCCCCGCATGTTGGGCATCACGATATCCGTCACCAGCACTCGAATGGGCCCGGAGCGCTTAGCGACCGCCAGCGCTTCCGTGCCGTCACAAGCCGTCAGCACTTTGTATCCAGCCGACTTCATAAATTCAGCTGCCAACTCCCGGACCGCCTCTTCATCCTCGACGATCAACACGGCCCCGGAATGGTACGTGCCGTTTTTCCGCGCTGCTTCCGGCGAAACACTTTCTTCCGCCTCCTGCACCGCCGGCAAATACACTTCAAATCGCGTGCCTTTTCCAGGCTCCGACTCCACCCAGATGCACCCGCCGCTCTGCTTTACTACGCCGTATACCGTTGCCAGCCCGAGACCGGTTCCTTTGCCCAGCTCTTTGGTCGTAAAAAATGGCTCGAAAATTCGTTCTTTCGTCGCCGCATCCATTCCGTGTCCGCTATCTTCGACAGTAAGTCGGATGTAGTCCCCCGGCGTCAACGGCGGCCGAGTCTTGGCCAGCGCTTCATCCACACAGACGTTCCGTGTTTCAACAACCAGCTTGCCACCCGTTGGCATCGCGTCGCAGGCATTCACCGTCAAATTCATAATTACCTGTTCGATCTGTCCCGGATCTGCTTTCACTCGCCCCAGCGATTCCCCCGCCTTAAACGTAAACGAAATATCTTCCCGCACCAGCCTCTTCAAGAGGCTGCACATCTCCGCCACCAGCACATTCAAATCCAATACTTTCGGCTCCAGCACCTGCATCCGGCTGAATGCCAGCAACTGCCGCGTCAGCGATGCCGCGCGATTGGCCGCTTTCTCAATCTGGTTCGCATTTCGCTGCAAGGGATCGCTGGCCTGCAACTTATCCAGCATCAAATCTCCGTGTCCCTTGATGATCGTCAGAAGGTTGTTAAAATCGTGCGCCACTCCGCCCGCCAGCCTCCCTACCGCTTCCATTTTTTGCGCTTGCCGCAATTGCTCTTCCAACTGATGCTTCTGCGACTCATCGCTTTTCAACGTCTTCCGCATCCGGTCAAACGCCCGCGTAACATGCGCAACTTCATCCGAACCCTTAGCCTCCACGGGATAGGAGAAATCTCCCTTCTCCAACGCCTGAACGCCTTCCACCAAACGCGCCAGCGGCCGCGTGAATCGATCCGAAATCACAAAAACGAACACGCCTCCCGCCAGCACCGCCAATATCCCCAATCCGCCAAGCAGCTGGTTCTGTTTTTCCAGGTAAGCCAGTGCCTCGTTGTAAGATTTCAAAACAATGATGCTTACGGGCTTCGCGCCGCTCGTCAGCTCCACGGAACTCGCAAAAAATCGCTCGCCGTCCAGCGTGACTTGCTCCTTCCAGTTCCCCGACCGCAACTCTGTAGCGAATTCCTGCTGCTTGAACAAAGACAGTGTGCTGGCCACAATATCGTTGCCGTAGCGAAACACCACGTGACTCGACGAAACCCGCCGAAGCTCCGTAGCCTCTGGATCGATTCCGCGGCCCACGATCACTGTACCCAGCAGATTGCTCTTCGCTGGCGGACCGGCATAGAAGGGTTTCAAAACCACCTGATAAAGGCGTCTCCCGCTGTACCACCACCCCGTCGTGTTTCGCTCTTTCAGCGCGTGCCCAAGAACTTCCTGCGCAGTAGCCATCGGAAATTCATCCATCGTCGTGTGCAGCGCGACAATTTTCCCGCTCGCATCTGCGAGCACAAGCAAATCGCATTCCTCCGATTGCCAGGGGTCCCTTCCAACGTCCTCGATCGCCGCGGGGTCCCCGTTTCTCAAGGTCACCAGCGAAGCCAACAAATCTGCTTTATGCATCAGCGCAACTACGTGTCCCTGCTGCAGCACCTGAAACGTCTTCATCGCATTCTGCGATTCTTCCTGGATTTCCCGCTGCACCCGCTCCTCGGCAGTCCGCCGCACGATAAACAGGGTGGCCCAGGTCAGGCCCGCAATCACCACGGCCAGCGACACCATGAATTTTGTGCGAAGTCTCAAGTTAGCCCTAGTTTTGCCGTGGTCTGGCCGCCAGGGACACACCGCCTCGCTCGCCTGGCAGCCTCACCCACACAGTATTGTTCCGGAACGAACGAAGTGAATAGCCCCGAAGTACCAGTGTTCTAGCACTGCAACGGGACGGCAGAGCTTCGACGTTAACCCGAGTTAAGCCGTTTTTTTGCATTGGAAGAGAAAGCTAGGACCGTCGGTTCGCAAACTCAGGGAACGGACTGAATGCTTTGGATGTGGATCGTTTTCGTTTCGGCGTCATAGGTGCCTATGATCGTCACTTTTAGACCGGCAAACTCTTTAGGCTTTTCCTGATCGTCGAGCAGATACGTGGTCTTGTTGCTTACCGCGTAGAGAACAAACGTGCCACCCGCGCTGACGCATCCCAGGGTGCACTCCTTCGCGTTCTTAAACCCTTCCTTCTTCATCATCGCGTCGTGCGACTTCTCCGTGCCACACTCGTTGTCCATCACCTCTCCCGTGAAGGACATCGGCGTATTGTTCTTCTGCTGGCCAGGCCGCCCAGCAGATCCAGGCAGCGAAATCGCGGTGAAGAGCAAGATTGCTGCAGAGCTGGTCGCAAGCCGCTTCATGGTTCACCCCAACGAAAATGCATCTGTCCAGCCATTCTCCTCCGAATCAAGCCAATACGCCATACGCGGAAAAATGTACTCCGCCGCCTTCAAAGTTCATCGTTCAACTTCCAGCTTTTGCTTGCTGTTCAACATCCAACCTTTTACCCTTCTTCATGCTCCTGTGTCATTACTTCTTTCCTTCATTACTTCGTTACTTCTCCCTCCCACCTCACTCCATCATCTCCGTCCTCGTAACGTTGCGCGGCTCATCCAACAGCGCATCCACGCGCTTCAAGAATCTCACCGTATGCTCCAAATCCGCGTGCCGTTGAAACGCCGCCTCATCCACCCACCGCGAATGGATGTAGAACAACCGTGGGTCCCGCACCGACCGAAAGGTATGAAAACTCAGGCAGCCAGCCTCCTCCCGCGAAGGCCCTGCCACCTCCCGCAACGCCTCCTCCACCGCCCTCTCCTCACCCTCCTGCGCATGCAACCGCACAAACACGTCTTGCTCCACATCTCCCCCCTTCCTAGTCCAGGTCCACCTCCGGTCGATCCTACCCCGCCCCCCTGCAAAGCGGTCGGCCTGGGCAGAGAGAAATCTCTCTTCGTCTTTCTCTTCCCTCCGCTGGCCATCGCCTTCCAATTCCTGTTTTTCGTTATTTTGGGCCGCTTTACCGCGCCCTACGCATCATCCATCGCCCACCTCCTCCCCGCCATCTCTCTTATAGGGGCACGATTCATCGGGGCACGATTCATCGTGCCCTCTTCTCCGCGCACCTCTGTTTACTCCGCGCCTCCGCGTTATCTTTCTTTTTCGCCAGCCACTCGTCACTTGCCACTTCCCCCCGCCCCCTTCACGGTTCTCTGGATACTCGGGGGTGGAGGCACACACCCGTCCAGTCAATCATGTCAAGAAGCTTAGGGAACGATCGATGAGGGTTCCGAAGAAACTACGCGGCGAGTCTATGTTCCGCAAGCAAATGCGCGGGCACCTTGCGCAAATCCCAAACCAGCCCGCACCACGAAAGCATTTTCAGCGTGTAATATGTGATGTCGATCTCCCACCAATAAAAACCCTGCCGCGCCGAAGCCATAAAGTGATGGTGGTTGTTATGCCACCCCTCTCCCAGCGTCAGCAGCGCCAGCAGCCAGTTGTTGCGGCTCGTGTCGCTCGTCTCGTAGCGCCGCGTTCCGAAGAGATGCGACAGCGAATTGATCGTAGACGTGTCGTGCCACAACAGCACGGTGCTCAGGCAGAAGCCCCAAACAAACAGCGGCCATCCACCAATCAAGACAATAACCGCCGCCAGAGCGATCGGCGGCACGAGGTGATACTTGTTCAGCCACCGCAATTCGGGATATTTCGCAAAGTCGCCGATGTATTCCAGTGGCGTAACGTCGTATTTGTCGGTAATAAACCAGCCCACGTGCGCCCAAAGGAAACCGAAGAGCGTCGGCGAATGCATGTCCAGATCCTGATCCGAGTGCCGGTGATGGTGCCGGTGATGTCCAGCCCACCACAGCACTCCCTTTTGCGCGGAAGTCATCGCCAGAAACGCCATCACGAATTGAAACATACGGCTGGTCTTATACGAGCGGTGCGCGAAATAACGATGATACCCGGCGGTAACAAAAAACATCCGGACCGCCACCAGCGCTAGACACACTGCAAGATATGACCACCGAAAATGCACGAAAAATACGCCAAGAGCCAGGAGATGAATCACTGCAAACGGGAAGGCCAAAACAAGCGAAATGCGGGAGCCATTGGGCAAAGGTATGGACAAAGCGCGTGAGGCCATTCGGGGACTTCCTTCGCGTCCGGCGGACGCTCTTACAGCATTTTCTGCGAGCGCGAAAAACCTGCCGGCGCCTAAAAAGAAATGGCCGCATGGCTCACCGCATTCAGTCTGGGGCCGCGTTATGCGCCGGTCAAGTCGTACCAAAGGACAGGTGGAAGGGATGTGCAAAATTGCACACAAACACTCTTGTTGCGATGCAAAGCAGCTCAAGATATTTCGCGAGAAGAACTCTTCTCACAGATGTGCTATTGTCCGTTTGCGAGAGAATTTCGCGGTTTCACGCATTTACTCCTACACAGTTCTTCAGCAGGGAGCAGAGGAAAAATGGCAGAACGTCCCGTACTCGTCGGACTCGTACCCCAAGTCGTCGTTCTCGACCCCGGAGACCAAATCTCCTGGATCTCGGACGCCGGCAATCTTCGCGTCGAATTCGACGTCAACCGCTGCCCCTTTTCTTCCAACATTTTTCAAGCCCCTGCAGGCATGCGCTTGCTGAGCGGCCCTCCCCGTGTCGGTCTGAAGAGCGCCACCTACAAGTACCGCCTCTGGCTCAACGACCAGCTCGTCGGCCAAGGCGAAGTCATCCTCCGTGAAAAATAGCAGACAGAATAAGAAAGCCCGGCAGCAAAACCCGCCGGGCTTTTGAAGAAGCAAGATGAATCGTATTTACGTTCGGAGTTTCTAGAAGGCCCCAGCGACGCCGAAAATGCGACGGTCGGGCCGTCACTTGCGTTGCTTGGCCCAGCCTATTTAGGCTGTTTAGCGATGATCAGTGCCTTGATCTTCTCGTACGTCGCCGCCGGAACGATCTTCTTATTCAACAGATCGGTCTTCGTTTTGTAAGGACGGCCGTCGATGATCTTCTGCGAATACGCATCGCCAATCCCCGGCAGCGCTTTTAGCTGATCCTTCGTCGCCGTGTTGATATCGATCAAATCTTTTGCTTTGGGGGCGGCTTGCGCAGCGGCAGGCTTAGGTTGCGCGGCTGCAGCGGCACTAGAAGTAGCCGCAGACGGCTGCGGTTTGTCCGAACCGCTCGATTGCGGCGATTGTGCGATCAACTCCGCAGCGCTAACGAAAAACACGGGCGCCATGAGCAGGGCAAGAGCCAGCTTCTTGGTATCGCGTTTCATCGTCTTGTTTCCTACTGAATTGCGTGCCCACTGGAACGCGGGCCGGCTCGAATTTCGGCATGATGGCGAAGAAAAGAGGTGAAGTCAATATGGAAGAGGGCCAGATTCGCCGGCCAATTGGACACTGAGAATTCGTTTCAAGAAATCGGCCGCTAAAGCCAGTCTGACGCTAGCAAGCTTCCGCAATCAGTCGCCGACCACGGCGCTGCGTGTGGTTTCCACCGATTCGGCCAGCCCGCGGCGGACCGGCCCGAGCACAAACGCCGGCACTTCGCGTTCTGGAGCCAGGGAAAGATTGGTGGCTCTGCGGGGAAACTCGGTGCGATGATCCAGCTTCATTCCTGCCTCGCGGAGGAACTCAGCGGAAAAACCCATGTCTTCGGCACGGTCCACACCCCAGAACCAGAGCTTCTCCTCATGACGCTGCAAGAAGTCCAGAGACTCTTCGAGCTTCTTCATGGCGCGGTCAAACGAGGACGCTAGGAAAAACACCCCAAGATTCCAGGCGTGGCGCGGGTAGAAGACCTGGATTCGAACACAATACTTGCCGGACTGATTTTTTTCCATACTGCAGCGGTAGTCATTGCGGACAGTGGCTGATGTGCGAGAGGGAGTCTTCTTCGTATTCATAAGGTCCTGAGGTCTTGGCGCTGGGGGGCCATGGCGGATTCATTTGCGATTTCGGCTGGCTTCCGGCTCGCTCATGTATTTGAACGGGCGCATACGCAGGCCTGAAATCGGCTACTTGGGAGACACCAATAGGCTACCGAGGTGCGAAGAGAAAGACAAGTCTGGTGCAAATAGTTTGTAAGATATTTATTTTCAATTACTTAGACTAGCCAAGGTCGCCGAAACCCTTCAGTTTTTCCGGCATCACTTGTAGCTTGCCCTCTTTTTTCAGGCGGTCTTCAAGAGCCGTCCGGAACGCCTCAAAGGCGATCGAGCGCTTGTTTTGCAGCACGGCCTCGGTGATTTCCTTCTTTTGTTTCTCCAAATCTGCAGGGTTAGCCTCTTGTTTGTCCACGACTTCGTAGACGAGCCAATTAGCACCAAGGTTGAGCGGGGGGCCGACATTGCCGGTCCTTAACTGAAACGCGGCGGCGAGCTGTTTGCCGCTGGCAACATTGGGAATGGAGCCTGAACGCGCAAATTCCTCGCTGGTCTTGGCCTCCAAGCCTAGTGCCTTAGCTGCGGCGTCGAACTTTTCTCCCGCCTTTACTCTCTTGGCCAGCTCATCCGCCTTGGTACGGGCTTCGGCCGATGCTTTTTCCTGCTTCAGTTCGGCAACCACTTTGTCCCGGACCTCTTCAAGAGATCCCTGGTGCGCGGGAACTATCTGCTTGATGGAGAGGATCAGGTAGCCGCGATCCGTCTGCACCGGAAGGCTCAGCTCGCCTTGGCGCAACCGGAAGATGGAATCGCTGACCTTGGTCTGCGGCGAGTTCCCCAATTCGACCAAGGGGTCAGTCGCGGCGACCGGCCGCGTTTCCCCGACGGTGAGGTGGTACTGCTTGGCCAAGTCGTCGAGCGAAACCTTATTTGACTGTCGGATGGCCTGGGAGAGTTGGTCGGCGATACCGCTCGCCTGTTTATCGGCCTCCGAAAGAAGTAGCGGAGTGCGGATAGAATCCTTTACCTCATCGAAGGGCTTGGTATGGGCCGCTTCCTTATCGATGATCTTGATGATGTGAAAGCCATACTGCGTCTTGATCAGGTCCGAAATACTGCCCTTCGGGAGCGAAAACGCCGCCTTCTCGAACTCGGGTACCGTCTGGCCCTGGACGATCCAACCCAGGTCGCCGCCCTTGTCTCTCGAACCGGGATTCCCAGGGGTACCGCCGTCCTCGGAGTATTTCTTGGCGAGATCCTCGAAATTGGCGCCCTTTTTGGCCTGGTCCAGAATGCCCTGAGCCTTCTTCTTAATCTCTTCGACTTCGGCGTCCGGCTTGCCAACAGTCATCAGCAGGATGTGCTCGACGTGTACCCGGTTCGGCACTTGGTAATCCTGGATGTTCTTCTGGTATTGGGCCTTCAATTGATCGTCAGAAACTTGCATACTCTGGCGAATCTGATTCACGTCTACGATGGCGTAGCGCACCACGCGCTTTTCCGGGACTTGATACTTCGCCTTGTTCTTTTCGTAGGCGGTATTCACCTCCGCGTCATCCACGGTGATCTTTGCCAGCAGATCTTCCGGCTTGATATACGCGTAATCCAGTTTTACCTTCTGGTTGCGGTAGACGAATTCTTCCTGCAGCTCTGCCGGGCCCGCGCTGATCCCGTCGGTCACCAGCTTCTGGAACTTTTCCTGGAGCATGCCCTGCCGAACCATTTCTTCGAACTGTGGAACAGTCATTTGGGTGCGGGACTGGACCAGGGAAGCGTACTGATCCGGCGCGATGGGCGAATCTCCGTTGAAGGCGGCCGGTAAGATTAGCTTGATGCGGTCGGCAATCTCATCGTTGGAAACGCGAATGCCCAGCTGGCCTGCCTCGTACTCCATCTCTTTCTGAAGGAGGAGTTGCTGCAGAATTCGCTGCGCATAGTAAGGCTCAAGCATCGGGGGCACTTGATTGGTCTGTTTGATCTGGTTGAGCTGCTGACGAATTTCGGCGACCGTAATGGTCTGATCGCCCACTTTGGCCACCGCATCCGTGGACGTCCGGGTGTCACCCGGACCGCTCGGCACAAGATAGAGCAGCATGCCGCCCGACAAAGCCAGCACGACCACACCAAGAAAGATGCGCGAAAAAAGCTTTTGCGTGTTATCTGAGCTACCAGCCATCTGCTGAATCCCCCGGCTCCTAAGCAAACACACCATTATAGGAGATACAAGCCTCGCGCCTCAAATGGAATCGTGTGGAGGGGCGCACGACATGAAAATCCATTCCGAGTCTGATAGGGTTGGGCGGGCTTTTGTTTCTCTGTCTGACAGTTTATAATGCCTGTCAGATAGGAGGCTTCTATGACCATTTCCTTGCAGGCACTGCTTGATAAGCGCCATCAGCTCGCCGCCAGTCTGGCTCGCGTTGATGACTTGCGCCCCGGTTTTCTGACCGCGCGTTTTCGTAAGTGTGGCAAGCGCAACTGCCACTGCGCTCAGAAGGACTCCCCGGGACACGGCCCGTCCTATTCGTTGACTCATCGCGTTGCTGGAAAGACGGTCACCCAGATCATTCCGCAAGGCCCAGCAGTAGAACGAGCCAAAGCGCAGATCGCCGAATACCACCGTTTCCGGAATCTGGTGCGCGAACTGATCCTCGTGAGTGAGCAAATCTGCTCCGCCCAAGTGCGGAATGCGGAAACGCTCCCAGCGAACGAGGCTAAAAAAAAACCTCTTCGCCGATCTACTGGCTACCGACGTCGTGCGAGAGATTGAGACGCTCCTCGGTCGTCAGGCGGTTGAAGATCTGGATCTGGAAGCGCTGGAGCTCGCCGTGCGTCAACAGGTCCTGCAACTGGCCGGAGCCGCGGTCGCGCAACGTCTCAATGCCGACACCAGCGATGAGCAAGGCTCGCGAGTTCGTTGTAACTGTGGACAGGAAGCACGCTTGGTGGGACGCCGGAGCAAGCAGGTGCAGAGCGTACTCGGTCCCCTACAACTCGAGCGCGCCTACTATCACTGCTCTTCCTGCGGCCACGGCTGCTGCCCTCGTGATGGACATCTGGGCATCGAAAACACCTCGCTCTCTCCAGCCCTCACGCGCATGGTGGGCACCGTGGGGGCCATGGTCAGCTTTCAGGAAGGTTGCGAGCTGTTGACGGAACTGGCCGGCGTGGCCGTGGATGCCAAGCAAGTGGAAAGAACAGCAGAAGCGCTGGGAAAGGAGATCGCCGAAGACGAACGCTTGCACAGCGAACCTCTGGATTCTCTTCCTCTGCCGCGGACTCTGTATCTCGGTATGGATGGCACCGGGATTCCTCTACGCGCAGAGGAACTCGTCGGTCGAACGGGCAAGCAACCGGACGGATCGGCCAAGACCGGCGAGGTGAAACTCTGCACCATTTGGAGCGCGGAATCGCTCGATGAAGAAGGCACACCCCTTCGCGATGAAGGATCGGTCAGCTATTCAGCGGCCTTGGAGAGTGCCAGTGCGCTGGATACCGCTGCCGCACGTTCTCCCTTCGCCCAGCGCGTCTGGAGAGAAGCTACGCGCCGCCGCTTCAGCCAAGCACCACGCACGGTCGTGCTCGGGGATGGGGCCTTGTGGATTTGGAACATCGCGGCCGACCAATTTCCCGAGGCCACTCAGATTGTGGACCGCTATCATGCCAAACAATACTTGAGTGAAGTCGGGAAAGCTCTTTACGGCCCCACCGCTCCACGGGCTGTTCAATGGGCAGAACGCCGTAAGAAGGAGCTCGATACCGGAAGATTCATGGCGCTGCTCAACGCCCTCCGCCGCCAGGTCCCACGCTCCGATCTGGCTCGTCGCTGTCTCCACTATTTCAAGACCAACCGCGATCGTATGCGCTATCCGGAGTTCCACGCCCAAGGCTTGTGCACGTCCTCAGGCGTCGTCGAGGCCGGATGCAAGGTAGCCATTGGCACACGACTCAAACGCGCCGGCATGCACTGGACCAAGCCAGGCTCCAACGCCATCATTGCTCTTCGCTGCTCAAAACTCAGTGGTCGTTTTCAAGACTTCTGGGAGCGCCGGTCAGTACGCAGAGCCGCATGACTCATCACTTTCTTGACGTACACCCCGTGTGGAGGGAGTGTCCGCTTCTTCGGGCGAGTTTCATTCTCTCGCCTCGGCCAACCCCCCTCACACCTCAAAACCCTGCATCGAGACTTCCGCCGAGCCATTGAACTCGCAGCGTTAATCAGGCACAGACCAATACTTAGGCTGCAGGTCACGCGATCGTGGGACTACTACAGGGTGCGGAAGCGCTCTTTGACCTCGCGGACGAAATCAACAAAACTGGGATGAGTGACGATCTGAGGGTGCCAACAGAGGTCGCGCTCTATGAGATCGTAAGTCTCAACGATATGGGACCCGGGGAGGGGATTGCCTTTGGAATCGTGATCGCGGCCCATAAGCCAGAGGTGATCGGAGACGGCGGCAGCGGCGGTGATGTCGTGGGTGACGACAATTATTGTGTTGAGTTCGTCCATGTTGGCGACCTTCTGGATGAGGTCGCTGGTTTTTTCGAGCATGAGCAGGTCGAGGCCGCTAAACGGCTCGTCCATGAGAAGGAAGTGATCAGAGCACAGGATCTGTTGAATGATGGCACAGCGTTGACGCTGGCCGCCGGAGAGCTGAACGGGATAGAGGCGGGCTTTGTCCAGGAGTTCGAAGTCGTTGAGATATTGGACGACTTTGTCGTGGGCCGCCTTGGAGTCTTTTTCTTTTTGGCCGGCGGCGAGAAGGAGATTGGACATGACGGTGCGGTGCTCGAAGAGGGGATAATCCTGGGCGACGACGCCGACTTCGCCAGGTTGTACGGGCCGGTTTTCGCCGTTCACGGTGACGCGGCCGGAAGTGGGTTTGTTGAGGCCGGCGATGATGCGAAAGAGCTGGGTTTTTCCGATGCCGCTAGGCCCGAGGAAGCCGACGACCTGGCCCTGAACGCAGTCGGGGCGAATGATGTCTTTGATTTCGGCGGTGACGTGTTTGAGGATTGGACGGCCGTCGTACTCGAGGGAGACGTCATCAACCTTGAGGAGAGTTTTGCCGTAGGTGCACGGGGCGGCCATAAGGATCCTATTTTCGCTCCAGAGTGAGAGTGGCGTAGGGGCAGAAAACTCTTCGAAGGAGGCCTATAACGTAATCCTGGCCGAGGCCGAGGAAGAGAATGCTGATTTGGATTGCAAATACGGCGCTGAGATGGAAGTGCTTATTCTGGTTGAGCAGCATGGCGCCGACGCCACCTTCTGAACGGGAGATGCCTTCGACCATGGTGAGCATCATCCAGCCCATGGCGGCGTTCTGGCGGAGCGTTTCGAAGGCTTTATCGGCCTGGCCGAGAATGACGACTTCGTAGACGACGCGCCATTCGCCCATGCGGAGGGTGCGCGCGAGATCGAATTTCTCTTTGGGGATGGCGGCGACGACTTCTGCCATGCCGGTGACGAAGAATACCGAGACGGAGAAAACGAGCAGGTAGAGTTTGAGTTCGTGGCCGGTGGTGGCCATCAGCGTGAAGAAAAACGTAAGGCCTACCATGGAGAGAAAGCGGAGTTTGCTGAGCAGGGTGACGATGGGGCGGAAGAATGGGATGACGGTGAGATAAGCAAGAAGGAGCGAGAAGATGGTTGAAAGAGCGATTGCCTGGAGATTCAAATAGAAGCTGGTGATGAGCTCGCCGCCAAGTCCCTCCATCCACATTTCGCTTAGGGCTTGAATGACTTCCTTAGGCTTTGGCAGGAAAACAGTGGGGGAAAAAATCCAAATAAAAAAAAGCATCAGGAGCTGGAAGCCGATCAACCAGCGGAGCGTCTGCTTGGAGATCACCCGGTTGGGTGAGAGAACGCTGAGTGCTTCATTCATCTAGAGTGGCTACCCCCGTCGGTTTGGGAGGATTGAGCATCCTCCCGGATCACACTGAGATGCCTGGTCAGTTTTAGCTGCCCAGCAGAGTAATTTCGACGCGACGATTCGCGGCTTTACCCGCGGCGGTGTCGTTGGTGGCGACGGGATTTTGCGAGCCGTGGCCGGAGATTTTGAAACGGTTGTCCGGGAAGTTTGCGGGTGCGTGCTTTTGGAGCCAGTCCTTTACGGCAGCCGCACGAGCGTCGGAGAGGGCCTGATTTACAGCTTCGGTGCCGACGTTATCGGTGTAGCCATCCACTTGAATGAAGAGGCCGGTAATGGCCAGCGAGTCCTTCAACTGTTGCATCGTGCGCACGCCTTCTGTCGTGAAGGTTGCCTGGCCGGTGTCGAAGTTGATGGAGTAGGAGCGCTTCGAAACGACGGGGCCAGTTTTATTGGCGGCGTATTGTGGGGCTTCCGCCTCGGCTCCTCCGCTGCTCATACGGGCCTGCGCTCCGGTGACGAAAGATTTGTCTTCGATGTCCTTTACGTCGGGAATAGGCGTGTCTTTAAAGAGCGCGGGATACTGTTGGGTGGCGATGGTGGCGAAAACAGTATAGGTAGAGCGAAAATTGTCGTTGGTTCCGGGCTCCAGGCCGAAGAGGATTAAGTTGTCGGCGAGGTTGTTAACGGTGGAACCGCCGAGATCGACCTTGATGCCTTGCGAGTCCGTCTCCGTGACGCCTTTGTAGTATTTGTACCAATAAGCTTCGTCTTGATCGTTATAGACCTTGGCGCTGATGGCCGAGCCTTTGTGCAAAGCTTGATCAAAGGCTTTGATCTGGTCGCCACCTTCGAAGGTGGCTGCGAGCAAGCCTTCGAATTCGGCGCGGTTGCGTTCGAAGAAATTCTTGGGGCCGAGGATGACGGCGGGCATTTGCGAGCGATACTGTTTTGAGCTGACGACTTTGACGAGGCCGCCGCGGCCTTTGGCGATGGTCACGTCGCCGGGAGTCCAGGTTACGACGCCGTTGACGCAAACATGCTTGGTTTCGCCGGTGAGGTGGCCGTCTTTGACGACCTTGCGATCATCGCATTTACTGGCGACGTAGTCCGCGGCGGCGACGTTGTAGTCCGATGCGTTGAGCCAATTGACGGCATCAGGGTCCCAGGTCTTTTCGTCGGGGTTGTTCTTAATGCCGTTGTCGCCTTCCCACTTCTGAGCGATGTTCCAATCGCCATCACGTAGGACGCCTTCGACGAGCAGACCCTTGGCGGCCTGGGGATTCGACTTCACTTCAGGCGGAGCCATGAAAGAATCTTCACCGCGGCTGTAGCCGGTAGCGCCGATCACTTTTGCCTGATATTCGGGGCCGAGCTTGGCGAGCTGTGGGTTGATAGCGGCGAGAAACTGGCCGGAGCCGTCGCCCATGATGACGACGAAGTTTGCGCCAATGGAGCACTGGGGAGAGCCGCTGGAGATTTCACGGGCGCAGGCAATCAGGTCCTCCTGCATTTTGCCGGTGTCATCCTGACGAATGAGAGAGAGGTTGACGTTGTGCTTTTCCATCAGAGAGCCCTTGGTGGTGGCTGGCCCGCCGTTGGCGTAAATCAAGTTCATCTGGGCGTTCCATTCCCAGATTTCGCCGCGGATTAAAGAGGCACGGACGTTCGCGGGGGTTGAGGTGGGAAGGGGCGCTGGGTCCACGTTCTGCACCAAGGCGTCCTTCACATCCGGCAGGACAGCTTTTTCCGGCACGAGGGCCTTCATCACGCCAGGAGTCGGAATCCAGCCAAGTTCAGCGGCCTTGCGGAGTCCAAACACAAAGCCCACCACAAGCAGAATGATCAGAATGATCTTTGGACCAGTCCTTAGACGTGCCATAGCTTGGAGTTCCTCCCTCGCAACAACCGTTGCTCAACCGTCCAGACTTGAAGCCGTTACTTAAACATATCTCCGTAATCGCTCGCGCTCTTGGCCGGAGCCGGAGCATCGTCGCCTTTTTTGACCGTCACAGGGACGGGCGAAGCCGTGGCTCCCGGCAAGAGGAAAGCCGTATCGGAAGTCCCGTTGGTGAGCAGCTTCTGTTCGTAGGCGTCGAGCTTTTCGAGAGCTTCGGTTTCGACTGCGCCGTTTTCGAGATCGATGGTGTCCATGAAATTCTGGGCAAGGCGCTGGAAATCTTCCATTTCGCCGAGCTTGCGGCCGGCTTGTTCGGCGAGATTCTCCATGGTCTGGTTGTAGAGTTCTTTTTCGTCGCCGGTGCCCTTGATAACGGAAAGGGCGGTGCGGTAGGCGCGGTAGGCTGCGTTGATGGTCTTGTATTCGATATCCGCCTGCTTGACTTCGTTTTCCGTGTCCTCGATGTAGAAGTCAATGTGCACGGCCCACTTGCTGAGAAGTTCGTAGATGTTTTGCAGCTTGTTGAGAAGCTGTTGGTAGCTAAGGTTGGACTTTTGGAGCCGGCCTGCCTGATTGGCTTTGGCCTTCATCTGCAGGGCCATGCGGAGCTGTTCGTTCTGGTCAGCGGTGGTGGTGGCGATTTTCTTGGCGTGCGCGGCCAGGCGCATGTTTTCGCTGGCCATGGCCGAGTTCTTCTCGATGGTGCTTTTCAGATATTGAATCTGGCCGCTCACGTTGCTGATCTGCTGCGACATCACCTCGCGGCGCTTGCGCATTTGGGAGAGGTGATCTTTCAGGATGCCGATGGGGTCGATGTTGATGATCATTCCAGTGATCCAGCGCATCAACAAGCGGAAGAGGAGGTGCGTGCGGCTGCTGAAGAGAACGAAGAGGATCGCGCCAAGAATTGCCGCCAGACCAACCATGTGAAGGGTGTCTGCCAGCATCGAAACGATGAAAGGCACGATCTTGCCCCAACCATAGATGAGGGCGGCGGCGCCGGCACCAAGGAATATCATTCCGGTCTTGCCTTCGGGCCGCGCCCAGAATGACTTCAAATTCTCGCTCAGACTCGCGGGAGTGGTCGGTGTCAGGCTCATCGTTTCCTATCCTTGGAGAAGGCCGGCGTACTTGGCCTTTTCCTGATCAATTTCAGCGGCGCGGCGCTGAACGGCGGCGGCGAATTGCGATTCGGCGCGCTGGATTTTACTTTGAGCGCCGAGGAGTTCGCTGGTCATTTCCGTAAGGCGCTGCTGGAGCTGCGCAATCTCCCTCTGCTTGCGGGCGATTTCATCTGTTGCTTGCTGGACGCGCTTCTGGCGGTCAGCAATCTCCCGCTCTCTCGTTGCCTGAGCCGATGCGGTGAAGGATTCCTGCTCATTCTGAAGGGCGACTTTGAGGCCCTCGAAGGTGGCGAGAATTTTTTCTTGGGTCAAGCCTTCCTGAGCCTTGGCTTGAACGACGGCGGTCTTGAAGCGGGTGCGCTCATCGAGAGAAGGGATGGCGACGAGCGGGTCCAGATATTTGTGAATAGTGGCGGCAATTTGCGTGGAATCGAAATTGGTTTTTGCGAGGATTCGCTGATAGACGTGTTCGACTTCTTCGCTCATGGGTTGCGCACTCATGACGGGACGCGGCCCACTGCTGCTTGTTGTAACGGTGGGAGCGGAAGCCGGGGAAGCCTGTGGATGGGCCTGCGATTTCGAATCGGTTTTCGGATCGTCGTCTTCGATGATGGCGTGCTTGATGCTGTCAATGATCTTGTTGCTCATTGTAGGTGCTCCGTGATTACACACTTGCGCATCTCTGCAACAGCGAACGAGTGTCTTCTTCTTTTACGTGTATGGTACTGAAAAATAACATTCCCGAAGTAAAGTCGCGCGGCCTGCGTGCCCGTTCTACTAATGGCTTCGGCTCGGCCCGTGATTTTGTACCGGATAGACAGGATGCTATGTCGAGCAGCGCATGATGTCAACGTCCGGTTAGACGGAAATATTGCGATTTGCAAAGGGATTTTTGCAGAAAACTATCGACGCCTTTCAGCTTTGCTTCAGGTTATGCGATCGCGGGGAACAAGCAATCAAAACCAGGCCGCCGACAAGTTAAGATCAGTACAAGTTAATCCTTAGAGAGAAGTCGGAATCGTGCACTGTCGATATCCGAATAATCCTGAAATACGCGTGAATTCATAATGTCATAGAGGTCTTGTTTCTGAGGAAGTCTTCCATCGAACATTCCTACAAA
Organism: uncultured Acidobacteriota bacterium; assembly: GCA_963833345.1. Classification (GTDB taxonomy): domain Bacteria; phylum Acidobacteriota; class Terriglobia; order Acidiferrales; family UBA7541; genus Acidiferrum. The sequence goes on from CAWHXI010000002.1 coordinate 2,969,462, forward strand.
GAACGTATTGTTGGGCGACTCTTTTCGTATCGAAGAGAAGAGCTTCTCACGTGCGTCATAGGAGGCCTGATTCTTATATTCAGTGAGCAAAACGATCTCCCTGTCGTCTTCCTGGCTGCCTTTTTCTGCGATGCGGCGATAGCTCAGGACGGCACCCTGACGCTTGGCTTCTTCGCGTACGCGTATCCAGTTGTCGTCCAAATAGGCTAGCGTAATGCCGAACATTCCGGGTTTCACTTTCATGGATTCCATCGTCCACACCGGTTTTTCGCTTTCCGAGGAACTTTGCGCCCCTCCAACGGTCACGATGAGGAGAGAGGCAAGAACAAGGGTCGGGAATATCCGTCTGTCCATGGAAACACCTCCTTTTCTGCTTAGATGCACAACAGCGGTAGAGGTGGTAACGTCCAAGTGATTTTTTCCTCGCACACAGCTCGTAGTCGCGTAATCGGACATTCGGATCGCGCAGATTTCAGAGGAGCACGCTCGGGCTGTGCGAGTGCTGTGCATAATTAACACGCCGAAGTCGAAGGCTGTGCTTCAGGATGACTTGCCGCATGAGACCGATCCCAGCCAGCAAACGATGATCAAAAATTGCTTACGTTAATGAAACCAACTCTTCGCTGGAATAGCGGCAATTCCCGCATTTCTTGTATATGCCTGATTAGTTAGCCAAGAATTACGGATCGGCACATGTCAGGTAACAGCTGCGGGCTAGGAACAGCAGTGGGAAATATCACTAAAGTCGTTGACCTAGTAAACTGACTGACACTCGGAAGCTGACCTGTCAGGCGCGGACGCTGATAGGAAACCGCGGCAATGCGCGTATCATCGAACCCTGAGGATGATCAAACTTAGTGCAATATGGAAGCACGCTGCTGTGATTCTTCCAGTGTTGGTTCTTGTTGCGCTCGGCGGCGTCAGCCGTGGGGCGCCATCTGGAATTACCCAAAACGCGGGGTCGAAACGCTCTTCTTCGGACGCGCCGACTTTTTACCGGGACGTCCTGCCGATTCTGCAGCAGCGTTGCCAGATTTGTCATCATGCCGAGGGCATCGCGCCGATGCGATTCGAAACTTACGAACAGACACGGCCCTATGCAGCCGCGATTGCGGCGGCGGCGCAGAATAAATCCATGCCGCCATGGTTTGCTGATCCTCATATCGGACACTTCTCGAATGATCCGTCGCTATCCGCGGGACAGATCGCTGCGCTTGTGGCCTGGGCAGCCGCCGGAGCGCCTGCTGGCGATGTGCACGACGCTCCTCCGCCGATTCGTTGGGCCGAGAGCTGGAGCATTCCGCAGCCAGACTTGATCTTGAAAATGCCCAAGGGCGTGGCGCTACCTGCGAGCGGCGACGTCGAGTACACCTACGAAATTGTAGCGACCGGATTCAAGGAGGACCGCTGGGTGCAAGCGGTGGAAGTCTTGCCGTCTCTTCGCGCGAACGTGCATCACGCTGTCGTTTATATAAGGCGGCCGGATTCGCAGTGGATGCGCCACGCTCCGGTAGGCGTGCCGTTCAGCGCTTCCACGCTGACGGATCCTGATGATCGGAAGGGCGCGCATTGGACAGACAGCGACGTGCTGCTCGTTTACGCGCCCGGGAGTTCGCCGGATAATTGGCCGGACGACATGGCAAAATTTATTCCTGCCGGATCCGATCTCGTTTTTCAAATGCACTATACGACCAATGGACATGCGAGCAACGACCAGACCAGTGTTGGCATGATTTTTGCAAAGCACGTACCAGTCCAGCGCGTGCTGACGCTGCAGCTCACGAACGACCATTTTGTAATTCCGCCGGGCGTGCCGGATTATCGCGTGGAAGCGCGCGGCACTCTGCCAAATGACGCGACGCTGCTTAGTTTCTTTCCGCACATGCATTTGCGCGGAAAACGGTTCGAGTACAACATCATTCACAGAGGAAACAATTCCGGAGCAAGGCAGGACCAGGAAATGGAACCGCTGCTGGACGTCCGCTATCATTTTCACTGGCAGATGAGCTATCGCCTCGCCGAACCGCGCTTGCTCAAAGCAGGTACGCAACTGCAGGCCGTCGCTTGGTACGATAATTCGCGGAACAATCCCCACAACCCGGATCCTGAGGCCGCCGTGCGCTGGGGCGAACAAACCTACGACGAGATGATGGTTGGTTTTTTCGATGTAGCCGTGGCGGCGAATCTGGACAAGCCCAGCTATTTTATCCGGCATTGATTCCGGCCCTTACCGGAGTCCTCAAAAACTAGAGGAGCAAATATGGAAATCAGCGGCGAATATGTCCAACTCAGCGTCAATGACAGCACCACCATGCGCGCGTGGGTAGCGCGGCCAAAGGAAAAGGGCGCGAACCCTGGATTGCTCGTTTTCCAGGAAGCTTTCGGCGTGAACGCGCACATTCGCGACATCGCCGGGCGGTTTGCGCGGGAAGGCTTCGTCGCCGTAGCGCCAGAGCTTTTTCATCGCACAGGCGCGGGGATCGAAATACGCTACGACGATTTTCCCAGCGCCGTGCCGCACATGAAAGCGCTGAATGATGCCTCGATGGCGGCAGACCAGCGCGCTGCGTTTGACTGGCTCCGCGGTTATATCGGCGCGGACCTGCCAATTTCCGCGATTGGATATTGCATGGGCGGCCGCGCGGCGTTTCTTGCAGCCATCACCTTGCCGCTCGCGGCAGCAATTTCTTACTACGGCGGTGGAATCGCTCCGAACACGACCAATCCCGGCTTGCTCGGCCGAGCGAGCGGTTTGCAAGCTCCTCTATTGTTTTTCTGGGGCGGACGCGACAAGCACATTCCGCCGGAGCAGATCCGCGCGGTGAGCGATGCGCTGCGAGCGGCGGGAAAAAACTTCGTCAACGTCGAGATTTCTAACGCCGACCACGCATTCTTTTGCGACGCGCGCGCCAGCTATAGCCCGTCGGCAGCTCTGTTGGCATGGCCGCTGACGCTGGCCTTCCTTCGCGCAAAGTCGACCTAAGGCCGCGCCGGATCTCTCCCCCAAAATCTCGAATTATTGCTGAACGGGCGTGGAAATGCCCCACTGTCCTTTCGGGCAAAACCTCCTGTCCCAACGTCTAGTATGCGCAACCGCTATTTGCTGTTTAACTACCGCAAGCTCCAGCGGGCGTCCGCGTTCTAATTACTGTGTTAGATTCCAAGATTGGCGGCAGAGCGGCGCGAAAACCAGTGAGTACACAGACACCATACGACCCGAACCACCCGAAGATAAAGCGAGTGGAAGTGTATTGGCATACGGTGACGTACAAGACCGTGGCCGTATACGTCATTCTTCTTGTGGCCATCATTTTCGCGGCGCTCTATCTCATCAAGCCGGACTTGTACATCCAAGCGTACGACAAGCTGAACAAGTCGATCGGCAATGGCGACAGCGAAGCCACGACCATTTCACAGACGCAAGCGAAGTTCGTCAACCTCGACGGAAAAGTGCAGGTCAAGAAAGTCAATTCCGTGCAATGGGTGGACGCCGATTTCCACACCACGCTGGACAAGGGCGATCAAATCCAGACTTCTTCGGAAGGCGCGGCGCGCATCACCTTCGCCGACGGCACGACGTACACCGTGAAGTCCGGAACGTTTATCACCGTGGAAGAAAATTCGATGGGCCACGAGCAGCCTTCCAGCTCGGCGGTGCGCATCAACATCGGTCAAGTTGACCTCAAGACGCCAAATTATTCTTCACCGGATTCCAAAGCTGCTGTCAGCATGGAAGATTCCGTGGCGCAACTGCATTCCAACAGCAGCGCGGCGGTCAAGGCCGACCCGACGAACAAGGAAAACGAGATCGTGGTCTCCAGCGGAAGCGCGGAAGTCCAACGCGGCCAGGAAAAAGTGGAGATCGGAGCGTATCAGAAGGCGAGCTACACAACGGGCGGCCCAATAACAAAGTCTGACGTGCTGGCGCCGCCGGACCTGAGTTCGCCGCGCAACTTCGAGCCGCTGATCGTGGAAAATCCGAAAGCGGCGTCGATCCATTTTGAATGGAAACCAGTGTCGCAGGCGGTTTCTTACAACCTAAAGATCAGCACCACGGCGATGTTTACAAGGACCGTGAAAGAGGCTTCCGCAGTTACAGGAACCGGCGTGGACATCTCCGGGCTCGACGGCGGCGACTATTTCTGGAACGTCACCGCCACGAACGCCAAGAAGGAAACTAGCGAGGTCAGCGAAACGTTCCGGTTTACACTGGTCGCACAGGGAAAAACGCAGGACATGGTGCTGGAGATTACCGGCACGCAGATTCATGGCCGCGTCGTGGAAATTATCGGCCGGACAGAACCCGGCGCAGCGCTCATCGTAAACGGCCAGCCCGTGCCGATTATTGCGGCGGACGGCACGTTCCGCCACTTTACCGAGCCGCTCGAACCTGGCCAGCACACTATCGTCATCATTGGCGAAAACCGCCGCGGCGGCACGAACCAGCAGAAGGTGACGATCGTTGTACCGAAGTAAAAGTTTCGAACGTTGATCGCTTTTCGGTCACGAATGAAAAAAGACACGGGCGCGACTTTGCGCTCGTCGCCAAGTCCAGAGACAATGGTCTAGTTGGCCGCGCGGCGGTGCATCTAGACCGTGATGCTGCTAGGCAGCTCGTTGTCGGCTGGACGGCGGAGAGGTTTTCTTCGCGGGGAGCTGGGGGATGAATAAGAACGGTTACAACCTGAGGTCGGTGTTCAGTTTGTTTTCTTCCGACCTCGCCATCGATCTTGGGACCGCGAACACGCTGGTGTTCTCGGCCGGCAAGGGAATCGTTGTGAACGAGCCTTCGATCGTGGCCATCAACAAATCCAGCGGAGAAGTTGTAGCCGTCGGCCGCGAAGCGAAAGAGATGCTCGGCCGCACTCCAGGCAACGTCGTCGCCATCAAGCCCATGAAGGATGGCGTCATCGCCGACTTCAAAGTCACCGAAAAAATGCTGACGTATTTTATTCAAAAGGCGCACAACCGCCGCGTGCTGGTGCATCCGCGTATCGTCATCGGAGTGCCCAGCGAAATCACGCCCGTGGAAAAGCGCGCGGTACAAGACTCCGCATATCGCGCACGCGCCAGCGAAGTTTATCTGGTGGAGCAAGCCATGGCTGCGGCCATCGGCGCCGGTCTGCCAATCGAAGAGCCTTCCGGAAACATGGTCGTGGACATCGGCGGCGGCACCACGGACATCGCGGTCATCTCCATGAGCGGCATCGTGTACTCGCGTTCCGTGCGCGTCGCCGGCAATGAGATGGATGAAGCGGTCATGCAGTATTTGAAGCGCAAGTACAACCTGCTCGTTGGCGAGCGCACCGCGGAACAAATTAAGATGGAGATCGGCTCGGCCTATCCGCTGGAAAAACCGCTGACTATGGAAGTGAAAGGCCGCAACCTGATCGAAGGCGTGCCTCGGACCGTCACCATCGACGACAGTGAAATTCGGGAAGCGTTGAGCGAATGCGTCGCAACCATTCTGAATGCCGTCCGCGTAGCTTTGGAACGCACTCCGCCCGAACTTTCCGCCGATATCAGCGACCGCGGCATCGTCCTGACCGGCGGCGGCGCGCTGCTCAAGAATCTCGATAAGCGCATCCGCGAAGAAACCGGTCTGCCTGTTTCTATTGCCGACGATCCGCTGGCATCGGTCGTACTTGGCACCGGAAAAATGCTGAGCGATTTCAAGTTGCTGCGGCAGGTTTGCATCGACTAACGGATTTTCCGGTTTGACGCGATTGCAGAAATTCTGATCCGCACAGGGCAAGGTCTGTGCTACTGGACTCCATGGTTGGCATTCCCTCTCGTCATAGATCGATTTTCCTGCTCGGCGGGGTCGTGCTCCTGCAGGTGCTGCTGCTCGCCGTGCAAATCAAGCGCGACTCGCAGGGCCGTCTCATCCGCGTCTGGACCGTCGGCGCGGTCTCGCCATTCGAACGCGCCGGCGCTCACGGCGTCAGTCACATTCGCGATACCTGGAATCACTATTTCGCGCTCCAGAACACTTCGCGCGAAAACGAAGAATTGAAACGCGAAAACGGCGCGCTCAAGCTGGAAATCACGCAACTGCAAAGTAAAGCCAGCGAAGCTGACCGCCTCGCCGCGCTGCTAAAATTCCGTCAGACAAATGCAGCCGTGCCCATGGTCGCCGCGCGTGTCATCGCTGGAAGCGCCGACTCCGGCAGCCAGACTATTTATCTCGATCGCGGCGAGCGTGACGGCATCCGCCGCGACATGGGCGTCATCACGCCCGATGGCGTGGTCGGCAAAGTCATCGAGTCCTACAAAGATACCGCGCAGGTTTTGCTGCTGACGGACGAACACAGCGGCGTGGGCGCCATGCTGGTGGACTCGCGCCTCCAGGGCCCGGTGGGCGGTACTGGCGAGCCGCTGCTGGTTATGAAGTACATCCCTAACGATGACAATGTAAATTCCGGTGAACGCGTGGTCACCAGCGGCATGGATCGCATCTTTCCGCGCGACCTGCCTGTAGGGACTATCGTGGAAATCAAGTCAGGCAATCCATTCAAGCAGCTTCGCGTGAAGCCCGCTGCGAGCCTCGAACGGCTCGAAGAGGTCTTTGTCCTGCTGACCATGAAGCCTCTCGAGTTGAAGCAAGAGTCTCCGGCGCCCGGCTCTGCAACACCGCCGGCAACAGCTCCTTCTGCCGCGGCAACTAATCCGGCTCCCCCCGAGAAACCATGAACGACACCTACGACATTCGCGGAAGCGAACTGCACATCGAGGTTCACAAGTTCCGCGCGGGCGCGATCATCCTGGCTACCGCTTTCGCCCTTGTGTTGCAGGCTTTTCTTCCCATCTATTTTCCGAAAGCCGCGATTCTGGATCTTCCGCTGCTCATCGTCATCTACTTCGGCTTGAGCCGTCGAAATCCTTCCACCGGCTTGCTTCTAGGCATGGTGATCGGCATTTTGCAAGACAGCCTCAGCGGACCCACCGTTCCTCTCGGTCTGTACGGCATTGCAAAAACCGTGATCGGTTATCTCGCCTCTTCGATTGGCGCGCGCCTCGATACGGAACATCCCGCAGCGCGCTTCGCGCTGACGATTTCTTTTTTTGCCGTTCACCAGGGAATCATCGCTTTGACGCGCCGACTGCTCCTTTCGCAACCCGAGCCATGGTTCACCATGCATCTCGGCATCGCCGCGCTCGTCAACGCCTTCGTCGCCGTCTTCCTCTTCATGCTCCTCGACCGCCTGCGTAAGCCTTCTTAACCCTTACTGACCCAAAAGAAATTGTTTGAAGTCCTCATAAGCACTCGACATCGGCAGAGACAGTTTTTCGCGCTTCAAGTAGGCGGCGAGACGATCGGGGAGCGGCGGCGCCGTGCCAATGGCGCGCTTCACGACCTCGGCGAATTTGGCCGGATGCGCCGTGGCTAGCACCAATCCTTGCGCAGGCTCAGAACGCTCGCGCTTGTAGGCCTCCCATCCAAGGACTCCAACTGCAGTGTGCGGATCGGCGATATAGCCGAAGCGCTCGTGGAGAGACTTCATCTCCTGCAGCGTCTCCTCGTCCGTAGCGGCGTGGCCCCAAATTTCACGGCGCACATATTCAATCCGGCCGCGGCACAAATCCAGCAAGCGCGGAAAATTATTCGGATTGCCAACGTCCATGGCGTTTGAAAACGTCTGCGTCGCCGCCCGCGGATGAAATTCTCCTGAGCGCAAATATTCCGGCACAACATCGTTGGCATTTGTCGACGCCACGTACATCGCCACCGGTAAACCAATACGCTTGGCAAAAAGTCCGGCCGTTAAGTTGCCAAAATTCCCGCTGGGCACCGACACAATCAGCGGCACCGACGCCACTGGCAGTTGCCGGTACGCAGCCACGTGGTAAAACATTTGCGGCAGCAACCGTCCGATGTTGATGGAATTCGCCGAAGTCAGAAACGCGCGCTTATTCAGCTCCACATCCGAAAACGCCTGTTTCACCAGCCGCTGGCAATCGTCGAAGCTCCCCGCCACTTCGAGCGCGGTAATATTTTCGCCCAGCGTCGTGAATTGTTTCTCCTGCGCTTCGCTGATGCGCTTCGAAGGATAAAGAATCACCACGCGAATTCCCGGTACGCCGAGAAACCCATGCGCAACAGCGCTTCCCGTATCGCCGGAAGTTGCCACAAGAACCGTCAAAGGCCTCGTCTCTCCGCGCACGAAATAGCCCATCAACCGCGCCATGAATCGCGCGCCAAAATCTTTAAACGCCAGCGTAGGTCCGTGAAACAACTCGAGAATGTGCAATCCGGGCGAGAGTGAGACCAGCTTCACCGGAAAATTGATAGCCTCGGCAACGATTTGCCAAAGCACTTCTTCCGGCACATCCGGCGTGGCAAACGGTCGCACCACGCGGAAGCAAACTTCCGTGAATGGCAAGCGCCGAAACTCATCCAGTTCTTGAGGTGAACGCCGCGCGAGTTCCACCGGCAAATAGAGGCCGCCATCGGGCGCAAGCCCTCGCAGCACGGCGCCGCGCAGAGAAGTCAGCGCCGCCTTGCGCCCCGTGCTTCGGTATCTCATCGACCGCGCTCGAGCTGGGCGCGAATTTTCGCGAGAAACGCCGCCGCATCAAACGCAGGATCCCGCAGCTCCGCCACCTGCAAAGTGCAATGAGCCAAAGCTTCATAACTCTGCCGCCGGGCAGAAATCAGCGTGGGGTAGCACCGCGCAACAGTCTCTCGCGGCGATTCGCCGTCCTTTGGCTGAAAAGCACCGCGCCACAGCACCGGCTTAGGGTCGCTCAAGTAGCGCTCGATCAAAAGCTGCTGCTCTTCCGCCGACGCTGCAAGATACACCACGGTCATCCGTCGTCGCAAACGCAACAACAAGTTATTCCCGGTGTAAATCACACTCCCCGTGGTGTCCAGCACCAACGGTTTATCCGGCTCTCGCTCCAGGCCCGTCAGCGCCTCGCCCAGCGTGTGGATTTCCTCCTCCAGATACTGTGACTCGCGTTCCGCATATTTCGGATTATCCGGCCAGCCCATCCAAGCCGCCACGCCGTTAATTCCTGAATGCCCGCCAGCCGACAGCCGCGAGGCCAGCTTCTCCTCGATGCGGTCATCGCAAGAAATTGCAGTCCATCCTTCGGCAGCTAACCTCATTGTCCAAAAGGTTTTTCCAGCACCAGACATTCCGACCAGGGCCAAACGCAGAGGTGAGGAAGGTTCGCTTTGCATGTGAACAATCAAGATACGATAACGCGCGCGCCGTCCGAGGAGCAAGCTTCTGGACTGCTATACAGTGTGTAAGTTTCCAACAATGCATCTAATGCGCGGTTAGCCTCGTTGCGGACGCCGTCAACAAACTCCGCGGAGCCTCCTTCGGGCCGCTTGCGCTCTAACTCCGCCGGCGTACTTAATTTGGCAGAACACCACACTTTCGGTTATCTGCGGCTTGCAACCCTCCGGCGCCCGCCCTTGAAGGACGGCCAGCAAACTTCGGGGCGTCTCCTTGCTCACTTCAAAAATGGCCACCTGCTGCGTTTTACTGTCGTCGTGGTAAGTAATGCGGAAGAAGTGTCTGCGCTGCCGACGTTTAACGAGTCCGACCGCAATCGCGGGCAAGACACCCAGGTGCCGCGCCACCTGTTGGGAGTACTCGTAGGAATCGATCTCCTCGAAAGGAATAACAAGTTTGCCTCCCGGAGACTCAAAGTTCAGAGCCGTTTGTGAGGTGGTGTCCAGCTTTCCCACGACACCTTTATTCAAAACTGCGACTGTGCCTCCGATGAACAATGCCGTTCTTGCATGTGGAATACCCGAACCTGGCAGCCATAAGTCCTGGGTTTTGTTTGGGTGCGGCAGAGTGCAGGTCTCCAGAGCGCATGGCCTGGACGACACCTCAAGCCCTGCGATGAAGCATCACTGGGATTTGTGCCGCAAGTCCACCGCAGTCGCGCGGGTATCCCTGAAGGCTTAAGCCGCGCAGGAGGAACCGATGTCCTCGGGGTAACCGGTACTCCCTTACTGGTCAAACCGAGTCCGTCGCCACCCCCGGTTCTCCACTGGGTATTGACCAAGCAACTGTCCTTCAGGACGGCTTGCGGCCCTCTTGCCCAAGTGCTACGTTTAAAAATGACTTTGCTGCCGTTTTGCAGCACTTGCTGCAGCGAAAGTCCGGCAGTGCTTCGGGATCCCTGAGGGAATTTTTCGAATTTTTTCGAAAAAAGTTTTCGACGGACATTTCGAAACCCACGCTGCAGATTTTTTCGTGACGCGAGTATGTCCCGGCTTCTCGCGGGACGGGCGACGAATCGCCCTGATGACAGCGCCGTCCGTTTGACGAGCGCAGCAAAAAAAGACTCTCGCGCGCGGGGTTTTCGTGTCGTACTGGTTTCGCAACGACAATCGCTTGCCACAGGCCAGACTGGCCATCGCCTCCTACGTCATCGTGGGCATGGTCGGACTGTTGCTTCTCGGCTTCTGGAAACTCCAGGTCGTCGACTCCGATAAGTACGGCCAAATGGCCGAGCGCAATCGCGTTCGCTCCATTCCCATCATCGCTCCCCGTGGCCGCATGCTCGATCGTGATGGCCGCGTCCTGGTGGACAACTATCCGTCTTTCAGCATCCTTCTTCTCCGCGATGATCCCGCTCTCATTGACAAAAATCTCCCCGCCATCGCCGATGGCCTCGGCATCCAAATCAGCGACCTGAAGGATCAGCTGGAAAGCACCAAGAATCTTCCCAAGTTCCAGCCGATCGTCATCAAGCCGGAAGCCACCAACGCGGATGTCGCTTTCATCGAGTCGCATCGCTCGGATATCCCGCTCCTTGAAATGTTGATGGTCCAGCGTCGCCGTTATCTTCCCGGCGGCTTCATGTCCCACGCCAGCGGGTACGTCGGCGAAGTCAGCGAGCAGCAAATCGAAGCCAGCAATGGCCGCTTGCGCCCCGGCGACCTCGCCGGAAAAACCGGCCTCGAGCGCCAGTACAACGACATCCTGACGGGCACAGACGGCATGCGCCGCGTCGTCGTCAACAGCGTCGGCAAGGAAGTTAAAGAGCTCGGCCACCTTACCCAACAAGAACCCATTCCCGGCAAACAAATTCAGCTCACCATCGACTACGACTTGCAACAGGTCGCCGAACAGTCCCTCGGCGTGCGGCCCGGAGCCGTGATTGCCCTCGATCCGCGCACTGGTGAAGTGCTCGCCATGGTCAGCCGTCCCACACCTGATCCAAATGATTTTGCTGTTCGCGTTTCCGCGGATGAATGGAAAGCACTTAACGACGATCCTCTGCATCCTCTATTGAACCGCGCCATTCAAGCCCAGCTCGCTCCCGGTTCCGTATTCAAAATCGTCACCGCCACGGCCATGCTCGAAGATCACGTCCCCGAAGAGGGCTTCACAACGTTTTGCCCCGGCTACGGCACCTTCTTTGGCCGCCAATATCACTGCTACGTTTTCTACGCTAAAAGTGGTCCGAAGTCCCACGGCGTACTGGGCCTGCACGACGCGATCCTGAAATCCTGTGACGTCTTTTTTTACAACGTCGGCATGCGTCTCGGTATTGACCGCCTCTCTTACTACGCCATCAAGCTCGGCATCGGCCACAAGACCGGCATCGATCTTCCCTCCGAAGAGCCCGGCCTCATGCCTACGCAGGAGTGGGTCGAGCGCACCTTTCATCGCAAGTGGTACGCCGGTGAAGTCATCTCCGTCGCCACCGGACAGGGCGCCGTTACTACCACGCCTCTGCAGCTCGCCCGTATGATTGGTGGCATCGCTTCCGGCGGGGTCTTCAAGCAGCCGCACATGCTCAAGGACGCGCCCAACGTCGGCGAAGATCGTTTTCACATGTCCGACTCCACTGTCGAAAAAGTGACGGACGCTATGTACGGTGTCGTCAACGAACCGGGCGGCACCGGTGGTAAGCTCAGACTCACTGGCATCGAGCTCAGCGGCAAGTCCGGCACCGCGCAGGTCATCGGCTACGACAAAATGAATCTCGTGAAAAAAGGCTCGCAGTTCGCCGACAACGCCTGGTTCGTGGGCTATGCGCCGAAGCGGGATCCGGAAATTTGCGTGGCCGTTCTCGTTCAGGAAAGCGGCCAGCATGGCGGGGAGGCGGCCGGTCCAGTCGTTCGCGACATCGTCAAGGCCTATTACGATAAGAAGGCAAAGAAGACACAAGGCCAGCTCACCGCCGACGACAAACAGTATGATTTGAGTCATGGCGCGGCAGCAGCTGCGGCAACGGTTCAGACGCGCCCAGTTATGAAGCCCGCGGCAGCATCAGCCGCAGTGCCACCGCACGCTGCCAGCGTGGACCCGCAGCGCTAAAGTTGAATTTGAGTTGTTCGAATACTTGGGAGTGAAAAGTCAGTCGGCAAAAGATCAAATCAAGCAACAGGCGAACATCTGGTTCTAGTCTGTTAGCTGTAAGCTGTCGACTGTCAGCTTCATTATGAACGACGCACCCGGAACTCGTGATTACGACTGGTGGCTGCTAGCCATCCTCGCTGCCATCTGCGCTCTCGGCGTTATCGAGATCTATTCCGCCACCCACGGCAGCTCCCTCGCCGGCATGCAGAACAAGCAACTCCGCTGGCTGGTCGTAGGTTTTGTCCTGATGTTCGCTCTATCCCGCCTCGACTATCACCTGATTCTCGACCAGGCCCCCATTCTCTATCTCATCGGCATCGCCGCCCTCGTCGCCGTCCTCGCCTTCGGCCATACCCGCTTCGGCGCCAAACGCTGGATCCCCATCCTTGGCGAATTTCTTCAGGTGTCGGAATTGGTCAAATTGATTATAATCATCGTGATGGCGCGCTTCTTCGCGGAGGTGCGCACGGATGAGCTCTCTCTCCAGGATTTGATCAAAGCAGGGCTCATCATTGGGTTGCCGCTCGGCTTAATTCTCAAGCAACCCGATCTGGGCACAGCGCTTGTATTGGTGCCCTTGCTGGTCGTAGGCGCATTTCTTGCGGGATTGCAATGGAAACACGCCGCAGCAATTGCGCTTATCGGGCTCTTGATGCTCCCCGTCGCGTGGCGCGTCTTGAAGCCTTATCAAAAGGAAAGAGTTACGTCGTTCCTGCATCCAGAAGAAGACGCCAAAGGCTCCGGCTATCAAGTCTTGCAATCGAAGATTGCCGTCGGCTCTGGCGGTTTCTGGGGCAAAGGGTTTGGCAACGGTACGCAAAACCAGCTCGGCTACATCCCCGTCCGTTATTCCGATTTCATCATGTCGGCCTGGGCGGAAGAGCAGGGCTTCAAAGGCGTGCTTCTTGCCCTTGGGCTGTACATGGCACTTCTGTTACGCTTAGTGCAGAATGCTCAGCGCGCAAAAGACCGCGCCGGAATGTTTCTTGTAATGGGCGTCGCAGCAGCGCTTGGTTTTCATGTCTTAGTAAACGTGGCGATGGTCATCGGTGCTATGCCCGTGACCGGTATCCCGCTTCCTCTCATGAGTTATGGGGGTTCCGCTACGTTGTTTGTTTTCCTGGCGATTGGTCTGGTTATGAATGTTCGGCTCCGCCGCTTCGTTAACTGAACCCCCCGCCAGTCCCGCGCAGGGTGTTTGCTCAGGCAAATCCCGCCGGGTCGGTAATCGTGGCCCCTGCAAGCTTGGGCCATAGGAACAAGGATCTTTAGTGAGGACAGCATCGTCCGCCGTTAGCCTGGAAGCTCTCCGGCAACGGACCAGCCTCGTAAGCAAGAGGAATTTTCCCTCCGGCTTCGAACGTCAAGCCATCTCGATATCAGTGTGGCCAGCGTGTGTCCCGGTGCAAACCGGGCCGGCCCCGATTTACTGGACCCCCGACGGGCAAAAGCTCGCGGCGATGCGTCCTGTCGGCCCTTTGCGGCCGTACAGAAATGTGACTCCCGGCACAGCCGGCGTCACTAACAGTCAGGAGTTTTCATGTCAAAAGAATTGGTTATCTCCGCGGCCTCCCACGAACGGCGGGTCGCGATTCTTGAAGAAGGTCAGCTAGTCGAAATTTACATCGAGCGCGAAAAAGAGTTCGCCCTCGTTGGCAGCATCTACAAAGGCAGAGTCACCCGCGTCCTCCCCGGCATGCAGTCCGCTTTCGTCGATATCGGCCTCGATGGCGATGCCTTCCTCTACGTCAGCGACGTTTTCGAAAATCTCGAAGACTACGATCACGGGCACGCGCACACGGACGCACCCGCAGCAGCGCCGGCGTTTTCGCCTGCCCCTTCCAACGTTGTCGAACTGCTTCCCGGCGAAACCCTGGGCCGCGGCGCTTCCTCACACGAGCATGAAGAAGACCACGCCCACGAAGCCCACGGCGAAGAAGCCTCGCACGAATCATCCGATCACGAATCGTCTCATCACGATTCCCTCTCTCACGATGAGCACCCCGGCGTTGTAGAAGACCAAGCCGGTGCCGACGAAACTCTCGGCGCCCACGCTGCCGAAGTGCACGACGATGCTCATCACACCGAAGAGCGACAACCGGATTCGAACGCTTCCGCTCCGCAGAATTTTTCTCCCCATTACAATCCCACTCAGAACTACGCGCCTCGCTCTGCAGGCGGTGGTGATCGCGGCGGCCAGAATTACGGCCGCGGCGGAGATCGTGGCGGCGACCGTGGTCGTGGCGGACGTTGGGGACGGCGTGGCGGACGTCAACGTAGTGGCGGGGGGCGCCCTCAGGGCCCGGGCGTGGGCGGACGCAATCTGCCTCCCTCCAAATATGCTTCGCCGCAAGGTGAGTCCCGTGGCTACGACAATCGAAGTCACGATAATCGTGGCCAGGACAACCGTGGTCGCGACCAGCGAGGCCCGGAAAATCGCGGCGGCGCGCCGCGTGGTTTCGAACCTCGTGGTCCTGCGCAGCGCGGCTTTGACCATCGCCCGCCTGAAACTGCCAGTTCCTCCGCATCCGGCACTACTGCGGAAGAACCCATTCTTCTCCCAGGCGAGTCTCTAGCCAAGTATCGTGGAAAGCCAGTAGCTGCGCCTCCGCCTCCAGTTGCCGAGCCGGAAATTCACGAACCGCAACCCGACTTCGAAGACGCAACGCCTCGCTCTTCCAGCAACGTGAGCGCTCCCGTTCCTGCTACAGGACCTGCTGGCGGAAATGTTCCCCGCCGCTTTTCCGGCGGACTTCCCCGCTGGCTCCTTGCCGACGCCGGCTCTGAATCCGAAGCGGCTCCCGTCTCTGCCGACGAAAATATCGGCGTTGCCGAAGACTCTTCCCTCTCGGCTCACGGCGCGAATCCCTCGCGGCATGCAGCTTCTCCGCTCGAGTCGCCCGTAGCCCCAAGTTCAGATTCCGTGCCCGCGCGCACCGACGTCGAGTTGAGCGAGCAGCAGACCGCCTCCCTCTCCTTCGAGTTGGCTGAAGCAAAACACGAGGAAACTTCCGACCACGCCAAAGTCGATACCCTCTCTGGTGGCGCCGAATTCGAAGAGGACGAGCCCGAAGAAATTCACGCCGCTGGCGAAACCGAACTCACGGAAGAAGAAGCCGAGGAGGAAGAACGCCAGGAAGAAGCGCACCTGGACGCCGCCGAAGATCAGGCTGCCGCGGAGACCGAACTTTCCGAAGATGAAACCGAGGAAGTCGAAGAGCATCGCGCGGCGAATCGCGCCGAATTCGAAGCCAACGCCGCGCACGAAAGCGCCGAACACGCTGCTGCACTAGGTGATTCCGAACACCCGGTGCACGAACACACGGAGCACGAGCATGGCGAACACGAGCATTCCGAACAGGAACACGCCGAAGCAGAAGTGATCGAAGCGCATGCAGGCGAAATCGCCGCAGGACCAGCCATCATCGAGGAAGATGTCATCCTGCTTCCCGGTGAGACTCGCGCCCCGCGCATCGGCGGCGCCTCTGCTCCGCGCGAAGATTTCCCGCGCGATTCCGCCCGCATCGGCGGCAATCCCCGCGCCCGTTTTCAGCGTCCTCAGCGCGGAGGGCGTGATCGCGGCCGCGGCGGTCGTCCAGATAGTCGTGGTGGCCGTCCCGATCGCGGCTCAGACCGTGGCCCAGACCGCGGGCGCCCCAGCGGTCCGCGATTCGAACGCCGTCCCAGTGGTCCCGGTGGTCCGCGCCACGATCGTGGTCATCGCAGCCATTCCGGCCCGCCGCGCCGTCCGCAACTCATCAGCGAAATGCTGAAAGCCGGCCAGGACGTCGTCGTCCAAATCGCCAAGGAACCTCTCGGCAAAAAGGGCGCCCGCATCACCAGTCACGTTGCTCTACCGGGCCGTTTCCTGGTCTATATGCCGACGGTTCATCACACCGGCGTCTCTCGCAAAATCATCTCCGCCGAAAACCGTTCGCGCCTCCGCCGTCTCGTCAGCGAAGCCGGCAACAGCTATCCCGGCGGCTTCATCGTTCGAACCGCCGCTGGCGGCGCCACGGACGACGAAATCCGCACCGACATCGAATTCCTCGGCAAGTCCTGGAACGAAATCAAGGAGCGCAGCGAACAGCGTAAATCTCCCGCGCTTCTCCATCGCGACCTCAATCTCGTCGAGCGCATTCTTCGCGATTACGTCAGCGACGATTTCACCGGCATCTGGATCGACAACGAAGAGGAGTACGGCAAGATCGTCGAATTCGTCAGCCGCTTCCAACCCAAGCTCGTCAACAAGGTCAAGCTCTACACCAAGGAAACGCCGATCTTCGAAGAGTTCGGCATCCAACACGAACTTGACAAAGCCCTGCGCGCCAAAGTCTGGCTAAAATCCGGCGGCTACATCGTCATCAACCACACCGAAGCCCTCGTCGCCATCGACGTCAACACCGGCAAATTCGTCGGCAAAGGCTCCACGCGCCTCGAAGACACCATCGTCAAGACCAACATCGAAGCCGTCAAAGAAATCGTCCGCCAAATCCGCCTTCGCGATCTCGGCGGCATCATCGTCGTCGACTTCATCGACATGGAAGAGCGCCGCAACCGCGAAAAGGTTCTGTCCGCCTTGCAAATGGCTCTAGAACAAGACAAAGCCCCATCGAAAGCGCTCTCGTTCAACGAGTTCGGCCTCGTCTGCATCACGCGCAAACGCACCAAGCAAGCGCTCGAACGCGTTCTCTGCCAGCCTTGCCCCTATTGCACCGGCTCCGGCATGGTCAAATCCATTCCCACGCTCTGCTACGAAATCCAAGCCGAAGCCCGCAAAATGGCCACAGCCGATCACGAAGGCCCGAATCTCACCCTTCGCGTTCATCCAGAAATCGCCAAAGCCCTCAAAACGCGCGAGTCCATGCTGATGGACGAGCTCGAACAGACTGCCCACAAGCACATCATTATCCAATCCGACGCCACGCTCCACTGGGAGCAGTACGACATCTACTAACCATCGTTGGATTCTCGTTTATTTTCCTAGTAGGGGCACGATACATCGTGCCCCTCTTTCTTTTCCGCACGACCCCTTTCGCGGCCCATTCAATACTCCCTCCCGCTCGCTTCCTCCCGAATCGCTGGCCGCTTCAACCAAAAATCCTATATAGTGGCGCGTCCCGTCCCCGCACGAGGTACCCATGTCCGCCGATGCGCTTCCATCCACTCCTGAACAAAACAGGGCTCTGTTGCTTCGCTTTTTCGATGAGGTCTGGACGCAAGGCCGCCGCGAGTCCATCAAGGAACTATTTGCCAAAACGGGCGTTCTTCACGAAGGCGGAAAGCACCTTCGTGGCCCCGCGGAATTCACTCACGTCTACGACATCATGTACGCGCAATTCTCGGAATTTTCCTTCAAGCCCATCGTGTCCCTGGGGGAAGGCGACCTGGTTTGCGTTCACTGGTCTTGCAGTTGTGTCCACGTCTCCACGCGCACTCCCGTCCATATCACCGGCACTTCCATTGTGCGCATTAAAGATGGCCAGATCATTGAAGGCTGGCAAAATTGGGACGCCGCCAGCCTCACCTCTCAGATCCCCGGTTTCGTCGCTCCCTAGATGACAGTTCCGGTTCCCAGCAAAGGAGAAACTTCATGATTAATTTTCTTTCTAGCCGCCGTTTCCTCGCCGCTTACTCCAGCTTTCTCACCATAATCTTCGCGCTCTCCATCGTTTACGGCTTTGCCCGCGTAGAACCAAAAGGAAACTGCGATGAGCTCACCGTTCACCGCATCAATGTAGTCGAACCAGACGGAACGATCCGCCTAGTCCTCACCAACACAGCCAACTCGCCCGGCATCTACATCAAAAACAAGGAATACCCTCACCCCAACAACAGAAAATCCGCCGGCTTACTTTTCTTCGACGAGGAAGGAACCGAAGACGGCGGCCTCAGTTACGGCATCTCCAAAAACCAAAGCGGCCTTGTCACCGGCAGTGACGGCCACCTAAGCTTCGATCAGTACATGCAGGATCAGATTTTCACCATCGACGCCGGCCGCGACGGCGACAAAAAATACTCTCTCCTCCGCATGGACGACCGTGGCGACTACCCCATCACTGACGCGCTCGAAACCTTAACGCGCATCTCAAAACTTCCCGAGAATCAACGCGAACCCGAACTCAAAAAGTTTCTGGAAACTCATCCAGGCGATCACCCGCGCGTCATTCTCGGACGCGCCCGCGACGGTGGTTCTGTGCTCCAGCTAAAAGACGCGGAAGGCCACGATCGTCTCGTCCTCCGCGTAGCGCCAGACGGTACCCCAAAACTACAATTCCTCGACGCCGCGGGCAAGGTCCTCAGCGAACTGCCTCAAAATAACGCGAGCTTCGCAAGTCGCCCATAACTTCCGCAGGAGGCCACACCTGCCAAAACTACCGAACTTCGGTCGACGAGTCCCAACTCACCGACCGCCGCCCCAAACAGTCTGCGCTCCACTCCCCGGCAATTTGACCTGTTCCGGCGGGCAGGTTCTCGAATGCGCAAACGCACGCAGTTTTGCATTGCGTCGTTTCACTGCGCCCGCCTAAAGTACCTGCACATTGCTCCATCCTAGCCGGGGCCAAATCTACTCTTCATGGACCGATAGGGAGGAACTATGTGGAATAAGCAGCAAACGCAACCTCAGGCCCCCGCTCCGCCACCGCTACCTCAAGCATCTCCGATGGCATCCGCGGCGACATCTCCAGCGGCATCACCCGCATCCGTCATCGCTTTCGGCGCACCTTCGGCTCCGAGGCTGGCCACCCCTACTAGCACTCGTAGTTCAGCCCGCCTGGGTTCCGGCCTGCATATCAAGGGTCAGCTCAGCGGCACGGAAGACTTGCAGATTGACGGCAAGGTAGAAGGCCCTATCTCGCTCAATGGCCATCAACTCATCGTCGGCGCCACCGCCGTACTCAATTCCGAAATTCACGCCAGTGAAGTGATCGTTTACGGCAAAGTCATCGGCAACCTCCACGGCGATCGCGTGGACGTCAAGACCGAAGGCTCGGTGACCGGCGACATCTCCACCGCCCGCATCAGCATCGAAGACGGCGCTCATTTCAAGGGCCGCATCGAAATCGACCCAGCCAAATCCCACGCCGCCGCGGATTAGCGGAGCTCTTCGCTTCAGCCACATTTTGCCAGTATTGTCACGGCCTTCTGTGGGGCAGGACAACGTGCGTGCAGTGTTCACAACTAGGAGCTCACTCGCTTCTCAGCGCCACGATGGGATCGACTCGCATGGCCCGTTGCGCAGGCACCGCGCATGCGGCCAACGCCACGATCGCCAGCAGCGTCATGACGCTCGCTAGTACAACCGGATCGAGCGGCCGGACACCATATATTTCGGTAGCCACAAGCTTTTGCAGAGACGCGGCCCCCACAACTCCTAAAACCAGGCCGATAAGCACGAGCTCGAAGGCTTCCCGCAAAACCAGCCCGAGAATCGCCGCCCGGCTACTGCCCAACGCTACACGAATCCCAATTTCTCGCGTCCGCTGTGCAACCAAATACGCCAGCACGCCATATGTCCCCAGTGTCGCTAAAAATAGCGCGACTCCGCCAAACGCGTTCGCCAGTAGCATCGAAGTCCTTCGCGAAGCCAGCGACAGGTCGATGCGCTCCGACATGGAATGCACATCGAACACCGCCAGGTCCGGGTCCAGTCGAGCAATCTCTGCGCGCAGCGCTCGCACCGCCGAATCGGTATCGCCAACCGTCTTCAGCGCGAACGTGAAATTGCTGTCGGCATCCTGGGCAATGGGGCAATAGAACGCGCCGACGTTCGCGCCCTTGTCCTCCAAATGCTCGTAGCGCAGCGTCCGCGCCACGCCCACGACCGTCAGCCACACCGTATGTTCGTCGACCTTCAGAAGATTTTTAGGATCGCCTGGAAAGTACATCCGGCGCCCCACTGGATCGCTGTTGGGCCAGAAATGTTGCGCCAGCCGCTCCTCGACGATCGCAACCCGCGGAGCATTCTCGTTATCGCGCTCGTCGAACCTTCGCCCTTTTAACATCGGGATGCCCATCGCCTCGAAGTAACCGGGCGACACGTCCATCAGCAGCGGCGAAATAATCGATTCGCCCGGCTTCATCGGATAACCCTCAGCCAGAATGACCTCGTCATTGTGGTTCCCGCTAAGCGGAATGACGTCCGACACTCCCGCTTGTGTAACTCCGGGGATCGCCCGGACTGCGGGCAGTGCACGCTTCAGAAATCCGCCCCAATCTTCGCGTTTAACATATTTCGAGCGCGGCAAGCTCACCGACGCCGTCACGACCCCTTCCGCCTTGAATCCGGGGTCCACCTGCAGCAGCCGCCGAAAACTCGTCAGAAACAGCGCCGCTCCCATAAGCAGCGCGAAGGCAAATCCAATCTGTGCCGCCACCAAAAGTTGACGCACGCTTCTCGTTTTCTTCCCCGTAGTCCCCGTTCGGCTATCCTCGTGCAGCGCATCGTTGATCCCAATCTTCGAAGCGCTCACCAATGGAAACAGTCCCACAAACAATCCCGCGGCGATCGACAGCGCCAGGGAAACCAGAACCACGGTCGCGTCCAAATGAACTTCCTGAGCCCGCGGCAAATGTTCAAGCCCCGCAGCGCCCAGTGTCTTCAGCAAACCCGCGCCAAGTGCGATCCCGCTCACGCCTCCAACCAGCGCCAGTCCTACGTTCTCCAGGATCAGCTGCCGCATCAGCTGCATCCTCCCCGCGCCCAAAGCGATCCTCGTTGCCATTTCTTTCCGCCGCAGCGAAAGCCGCGTCAGCGCCAGGTTAGCGATGTTCAATCCGCCAATCAAAAGCACCAAAAATGCCCCGCCCCACAGCAGATAAAGCGTCCTCTTCACGCCGCCAGTCAGCATTTCTTGCAGCGGCTTGATCTCTGTGTGGAATCCCGCGTTGATCAAAATTTCTTTGAATTCCGGAAATCGATCGAGATTCTCATTGTTCAACGCGTTGACCTGCGCCTGAGCCTGCTCTAGCGCCGCCCCCGGCTTCAATCTTCCGATGTGCGTCCAATTGTTGCTGTGGTGCTGCGTCTTCTCTTCCGCCGTGAACGCGATCGGCATCCACAACCGCACGTCCGGATCAATAAAATCAAAGCCCGCCGGCATCACGCCCACGATCGTAAATGGCTGTCCGCTGATCCGTATTTCGCGCCCAATCGCTGTTTTGTCTCCGGCATACAATTGCTCCCATAGCCCGTGGCTCAGAATCACTTCGCGCTCGCGCCCAACTTCCCCTTCTTCTTCAAGGAAGGGCCTCCCCAACGCAGGCGATACTCGCAATAGCGTGAACCACGACGGCGTAACCACCATCCCCCGCATCCGCTGCGGCAATCCATTTAGCTCGACCGTTTGGTCCCGCTGCCTGAACATCGCCTGGCCCTCAAATGCCGTCATCTCACGCAAACGGTCGAAATAATCTCCCGAACTGCTGCTGTTGATTCCTGTGACCCCGGCTTTCGGGTATTCGTTCGCCATCAGCAAAATCGAATTCGCCTCCGGCACCGGCA
This sequence comes from uncultured Acidobacteriota bacterium, assembly GCA_963833345.1. Classification (GTDB taxonomy): domain Bacteria; phylum Acidobacteriota; class Terriglobia; order Acidiferrales; family UBA7541; genus Acidiferrum. Next base: position 2,991,305 of record CAWHXI010000002.1, read on the forward strand.
GCGGTCGCAACACGACGGAATTCACAATGGCAAAAAGCGCCGTGTTCGCCGCTATGCAAACCGCGAAAGTCAGCAGCACCGTTACCGCAAAACCCTTCGAGCGCCACAAAGACCGCCACGCGTATTTAAGATCGAGGAAAAATACATCCATGATTTGCCCTCGCCGCGGAGTCCCTTCAGTCAAAAGCGGAGCACACCGCCACCTGCCCTTCAGTACGCATAGACGAAGAAGAATGTTCAAGCGTCCATGCACGCTTATAAGGCCCGCCTTGCCTTTCAACGCCGGTGCCCCTCGTTTCGCGTTTACAACGGGTGCCCACGCTTGTTTTCTGAGGGTGGGCTCTTGAGGTTTTCAATCCTGAGATTTTTACCTCACCCGCGTCACTTCTTCACCGCGGGTTTTCCTTCCACGTCCAGAATAACCACCTCACCTAATTGGAGTTCCCTCACCCCGGCTTCAATCTTTGAAAGATCGCCGACGAGCAAAAGAGTCGCCCCACTCGGCTGCGCGTACTTCTGCGCGGCCGCATTGACCGCCGCGAGCGTCGCCTTTTGCAATTCATCCGGCTCTCGCTGCAATTCATTCATCGCAAGGCCATAGGCCCAGAGTTCTTCTATCTGTCCCGCCACCCGGTCCATGGCCTCGAACTGTTGCGCATAGCCGCGCACGCGCGCGTGTTTTGCGTCGGTCAGTTCTTTTTCAGATACCGGCTTTTGTCCGGCTATGAAATTCAGCTCTTTCTCGAATTCCACCAGGGCTTCCTTCGTCTTGTTCGTTTGTACTCCCCCGAAAGCTCTCCAGATTCCGTATTTCGAGTTGGGCGCGGGAAAAGCAAAAACGCCGTACGAGTATCCTTTCTCCTCTCGTATGTTCATGCCCAAACGCGCTCCCGCCGCGCCGCCCCACACAGTGTTCGCCAAACTCAAGGCGTAATAGTCCGCCGCATTTCGTGCCGGCCCCGGCAGGAGCACCGCCACCACGGTTTGCGCGGCGTTCGGACGATCCACTAAGAACACTTTGCCAGGCCCAACTGCATGCGGAGGGGGAACCGTCGCTGCCGGCGGAGCGCTCCCGCGCCAAGAACCAAAGTTCTGCTTGGCGAGTTCCGCCGCTTCGGCAACGGTAACGTCCCCGACGAGAATCAATGCGGCTCCTCCAGGCTTCCAATAACTGTCATGAAATTTAGTAAGGTCCTCTGCTGTGATTTTCTCGACCGTGGACGGGAACCCATCTTGTGGACGGCCATAGGGGTGATTCGGCCCGTACGTCAGCATCGGCCCTACTCGCCTGGAAATTGCGTTTGGCTGGCTCTCTTCCTGCGCCAGTCCGCTGAGCCGCAACTTTCTCTCTCGCTCTATTTCCTCCGCCGGAAAACTTGGGTTCCGTGCCACGTCTGCGAGAATCGCCACGGCTGGCCCAAGATTCCTCTTGAGCACCTCAAAATTCAGCGTTGCGGACTCCCGGCCTGCGCCACCGCTGAGCGCTGTCCCCAGATCGCCCAACGTGTCGTCAATTTCCAGGGCCTTTTTCGTCGTTGTTCCCCTCTTCATCACTTCTACTTCGAGGCTCGCCAATCCTTCCTTCCCCGCCGGGTCCGCGACGCTGCCCGCGCGCGCGACCAGTCTTACGGAAACCTTCGGCAGGTCTTTTCTCTCGACAATTAAAATTTCCATTCCGTTGTCTAGCTTCGCCGACTTCACTTCCGGCGCCAGGAATGGCCGGTCGGCCCCGAGTTCCGGCTGCTTTGCGCGATCCACCGTGGCTTGCGAGTTGGCCGTCGAATTCTCCGGATGGAACCTCACCATGACCCGGTTTCGTGTATCCAGCCACTTCGCCGTCGCCAGTCGCACACCTTCTGCTGTCGCGGCCCGGTGCCGCTGCACGTCCGCGGCGAATTTATCTGGGTCCCCGAGATAGGTATTGTATGTATTGAGCTGGTCAGCCTTGCCGCCAAAACCGCCGATACGCTCGAGGCCTGTCACATAGCTAAATTCCCACTTGGTCTTCGCGCGGTTCAGCTCAGCGGCTGTAGGGCCTTCTTTGGCCAGTCGCGCGATTTCTTCCGTGGTGATTTGTTCCGCCTGCGAGAGCGACGCTCCCGGCCGGGCCGTCACCCACACGACAAAATTCCCGGCTATTTCCGAGGAGTTCTCGAACGACACAACATCCGAGCAAATCTGCTTGTCGTAAACCAAAGACTTGTTCAAACGCGAAGACAGTCCATCGGTCAGGATCAGCGAGACGAGATCCAAATCCGCATCCGCTGGGTCAAAAAAAGCTGGTGCGGGCCACGCAAAGTACGTGCGCTCTTGTGGCACATGATCATTCACATCGATGATCTTTTCCGCGTCTAGCTGCTCCACCCAGTGCTTGGGGCGATCCAGCGCCGGTCCGGGAGGAATCGGACCGTAGTATTTCTCAATCAGACGCTTTGCCTCGGCCACGTCAAAGTCACCGGTGATCGCGAGCGAGAGATTGTTGGGAGTGTAATACGTACGGAAAAATTCCTTCACATCGTCGACGCTCGCGGCCGTCAGGTCTTCATGGCTGCCAATCACCGTGTGGGAATACGGGTGGCCGCTGGGAAAAACATTTTCCGTGATGAGCATAAAGGCCCGGCCGTAAGGCTGGTTTTCCAGACCTTGGCGCCGCTCATTCTTCACGATATCGCGCTCGTTATCGAGCTTCTCCTTGGTCAAAACGTCGGTGAGCGTCGCCAGGCGGTCGGATTCGAGCCACAACACGTATTCAAGACTCGCCGATGGCACGGTTTCGAAATAGTTCGTCCGGTCCTCGCTCGTCGTTCCATTCACGCCGCCCTCAAAAAGATTTGCTCCTGCCTTTTCGATAAAGCCGAAGTACTTGCCGTTGGCGTCTTTCGAGCCCTCGAACATCATGTGTTCGAACAAGTGTGCAAAACCCGTTCGCCCCACGCGTTCATTTTTCGAGCCGACGTGGTACCAGTTGTTTACGTGGACCATCGGCAGCTTGCGGTCTACGTGCAGAATCACCTGCAACCCGTTCGGCAGCGTGTATTTCTCGAAGACAATCTTGGGCACATCGCTCGCCGCGGGTGTGTTCGAACTGGCATTTTTGGCCGCTTCCTGGGACCTTCCGGGCAAAGCCGAAAGAATCAGCGCGGCGGTGAGAATCAGCAATCCCCATATCTTCATTTGGCGTGTCATGACGCAAGTCCTCCCTTTCAAGGTCATCCGGCGCATTGTTGTCGAGTTCTATTTCTAGCTTGCTTCGTAAGTAGGATGGAAGCCCAGCAACACGGAAAATTTAAACTGCGGCTAGAACTCCATACAACAACCACGAGTCTTGGCGCGGATTTTCCGGCCCTAATTCTGGCGAAACTTTACCAGCCAGCAACGCTGTTGCGCAACCGCACCCAGCCCGCGCGAATCCCTTGGCCCGCCACATCGAATGCGCTGCGTAGTTCAGATCAAGAAGAAATAGATCCATGATTTGCTTCTGAGGCGCACAATCCCTCATCAGCGAAAAACAAGACGCACCGCCACATGCCTTTCAATGAGCATAGACTAAGGAAAATGTTCAAGTGCCACGGGGGTGCCCGCCTTCGTATTTGAGGGTCAGTCTGGGGGTTCTTGATCCCCGGACTGTTCAACCTTCCATCATCACTTTTTCACTACCGTTAACACCATCTGAGAAGGATACTGCTTCGAGTGATGCACCTCATTGTGCGCCACCACTCCCTTTTCCTCGTCGTAATTATTCCCGCCGGTATTCAAGTTTCGGTCGAATCTCGGAAAATTGCTGCTCGACACCTCGATTCGCAATTGGTGTCCCGCCTCAAAATAATTGCTCGTGTTCAGCGGCTGCAGCGTCACCTTGTACACCTTCCCCGCCTCCATCCACGCAAGCGGCTTATCGTACCCATCGCGATACCGTAGCCGTTGGATCGATTCGTCCAGGTTGTAAGCTCGCCCATCCGGGTAAACGTCGAGCACTTTCACCGTAAAATCCGTGTCTTTCGCGTTTGACGAAACATACAGCGTCGGCGTAATCGGCCCGCTCAACTCCGTCCCTTCCTTGAATGGTTCCGATGTGTAGACAAGAATATCGTTGCGGGCTTCCATCTTCCGCTGGTCGAACGCCCCCGCCTGCACTGCAGTCCCAGTGCAACACACATTCCCGCCGTAAGACGGAACCGGATTCATCGGATCGTAAGTAAATGAATCGGGCTTATCCGTCGCAGGAGCCGACGCAGCCATCGCCCCATCTCCTGTCAAAGAGTTCGCGCGCCCCGCGCTCGACAAATATAACGTCATCGTCCGCGCGCCGGCAGGGGGCCAAGTCTCGGATGTCTGCCACTTGTTCATCCCCATCGTGAAATACGTCACTTTCGGCATCGAATCGATCTTCGGGCTCTTCTCGCCCTTCAAGAAACGGTCGAAAAAACTGTACGTAATCTCCTGATAGTCGAGCCGTGCGTCGCCCATACTCCGCTCGCCGACCACCGTATCCTCCGTCGCCCGTGTATACGCACAATGCCCAACTGGCGCGATGATCACCCACTGCTCATCCGCAATCTCCGTCTTTGCCGTTTTTCGTACGTGGTTGTAGAGCTCGAGGTTCGGTCCCATCGAAACGTCGTACCACGTCATGAACCACAGCCCAGGCAAATTCAGCGGCATGTCATCGTGATATAACCCGCCCTTGTACCACGCAGAATCGTTCGGCGTCCGCTGAATCATCCGGCCGCCAGTCGGCACTGGCATTGCGTCCGCATAAATTCCGTGCGGCGCATCCACCGCTTTCAAAATATCCTGCTCCGGCAAATGCCACAGCGCCTTGGACCAGTCCACCGGCGGAGCCTGCTGCGCCAAATCAAACAATTTCGAAGCGCGAATCAAATCCTCCTGCGAAGTATTCGGCGGAAACATCGGTCTCACCTGGTTCTGCTCCCCAGCAATCCAGGTAATGAACAGCATCTGCACAGCCCCGCCGCGATACCAGTTTCCCTGCTCGTAATACGGTCCGACGCGTCCCACACCCGCGCCAAAACTTTGAATATTCATCGCCGCATACGCGGGATGCCCCATCGCGGCGATCGCCATCTGGTATTCCGCCGTCGACGAGCATCCCGTCGTCCCCACTTTTCCATTCGTCCAGGGCTGTGCCTTTAGCCAATCCAGCATGTCGGTTCCGTCGGTCCGTGGCGCGCCTAGAATGTCGTAGTTCCCTTCCGAGAAAAAATGCCCGCGCTCGTTCTGCACCACGTACGCATACCCGCGCTTCACCGCCGTCAGCGCGGCTTTCATGTCCGCCGGCAATCCGTTACGCACGTCCCAAAAATTAAAATTGTAGGGCGTGCGGACCCAAATAATCGGCACGGGCCCGCTGGCATTCTTCGGCCTGTAAATATCCGTCGCCAGCCGCACGCCATCCCGCATCGGAATCATCACTTTGCGCTCGATGATGGCCACCGACTCGAGCTCCTTCTCCGTCTGCACCCGCTGATCTTTTTGCTCCTGCGTAAGCGGCGTTCCCTGCTGCGCCCTCACCGCACCGATTGAAACTGCGCCGGCAACTGCGATCACCAAGCCCATCCGTCCAATCGAATTTCTCATTGCGTGCATGACCTCCCCAAAACGGCAGCGAGATTAACACCTTGCACTCCATCGCGTGAAGCCTTTGTAAAATTCGAATCACAAGGATGTTTTCCGATTCGCTTCCGATTCGAGGGTTGCATGTCCCCCGTCTCTGACGCGATACTGGATTCATGCTCGCGGTCGCATCCAAACCAGCCCTGCGTGTCGCCGGTCTCCGCAAGGCGTATCAGGACGTCGTCGCCGTTAACGGCCTCGATCTCGAAGTTCGGGCTGGCGAGTGCTTCGGCCTGCTCGGTCCCAACGGTGCAGGTAAAACAACTACCGTCGAAATCTGCGAAGGCCTCACAGAACCGGATTCCGGCGAAGTCGAATTGCTCGGCATGCATTGGAACTCCGATGCCAAGCAGCTTCGCCAGCGTCTTGGTATCCAATTACAAGATACGCAACTCTCCGAGAAGCTCACTGTGTTCGAAACGCTCCGTCTGTTCCGCAGCTTCTTCGAACAAGGCCCAGGCGCGTCGGAAGCGATCGCGCTCGTGCAACTAGAAGAAAAAAAGAATTCTCGCGTCGGCAATCTATCCGGCGGCCAGAAACAGCGCCTCGCTCTCGCCTGCGCTCTGGTTGGCGATCCTGATTTTCTTTTTCTCGATGAGCCCACCACCGGCCTCGACCCGCAAGCCCGCCGCCAGCTTTGGGATTTAATCGAGCAATTCAAATCCTCGGGTCGCACGATACTTCTCACCACGCACTACATGGACGAAGCCGAGCGCCTCTGCGAACGTGTCGCCATCATGGACAACGGCAAACAAATCGCTCTCGGTAGTCCGCGCGAACTCATCGCTTCTACCTGCGCGGAACACATGGTCGCGTTTTCCGCCGGAGCTAAATCATCTGTACTGAACGTCGCCGCCCTGCGCCAAATCGAAGGGGTTCGCGACGTTCGCTCCGAAAACGGCACCGTGGAAATGCAAGTCACAGAACTCCATCGCGCCGTGCCTGCACTGCTCGCGGAATTGACACGCCAGAATATTCCGCTCACCGAGCTGAGCACGCATTCCGCAACTCTGGAGGATGTCTTCGTCTCGCTGACGGGACGACATCTACGCGATGACTAAGCTAACGATTGATTTTAGGAAGCGATTCCAACGAATGAGAGATGCCCGATTCGAATGAGTGAAACGAGAGCCATTCCCGATATTCAAGTTCGCGCCGCGGAGCGAAGAGCTCCCCGCGGCAAAACTTTCTCCGAGCACCCGCTCGTGCAATTAACAATCGTGCGCTTTCTCGAAACTCTCCGCGAGCCAGAAGCTCTCTTCTGGATCTTCGCGTTTCCGATTCTTCTCGCAGGAGGTCTCGGCATCGCGTTCCGCAATCGTCCGGCGGAAGTGCTGAAGATCGCGACGGTCACGCCTGAAATTACACAGTCTCTCCAGAAGGAAAAGCTTCTGGCGGTGCAGCAACTCGACATGCAGACCGCTGAAGAAGCGTTGCGCACGGGCAAGATTGCGTTGCTAGCGGTGCCCGGTGCAAACGGCGCCATCGTCTATCGCTACGACGATACGAATCCAGAAGGGCGCACGGCGCGTATGCTCGCGGACCGCGCGGTACAGCAGGCCGCCGGCCGCGTCGATTCCGTTGCGTCGAGCGATGTGTTGATGCGCGAGCCGGGTTCGCGCTATATCGATTTCCTTATTCCCGGATTGCTCGGAATGAATTTGATGGGCAGCGCGATCTGGGGCATGGGTTTTACCGTCGTTGACGCGCGACGCAAAAAACTCTTGAAGCGATTGATCGCGACTCCGATGCCGAAGCAATACTTTCTGCTTTCGTATGTGCTGTCGCGAATATTGATGCTGGTGGCCGAAGTGGGCATCGTGCTTGGATTCGGCGCGTGGATTTTTCATGTGCCGGTGCGCGGTTCGTTGCTCAGTCTGGCGGTCGTGTGCCTTCTGGGCTCGCTGACGTTCAGTGCATTGGGCTTGCTGCTCGCGTCGCGAGCCAAGACCATTGAAGCGGCTTCCGGTTTGATGAACGCCGTGATGCTTCCGATGTGGATCGCTTCGGGCGTGTTCTTTTCCGCGCAGCGTTTTCCCGATGTCGTGCAGCCGATCATCAAGGCTCTTCCACTAACTGCAGCGATCGATGCGTTACGGGCCAACATGTTGCAGGGTGCGAATCTCGTTCAATTGGCGCCTCAGATCGGTGTGCTGAGTGCTTGGCTCGTTTTTTGCTTTGTTCTCGCGCTGAAACTTTTTCGTTGGCGCTAGATTCCTTTTAACTCTCCTAGCTGACGGCTTTCTTGTGGAATTGCCGCAGGCCTACCGTAAGAAACAGCGCGTTGAATCCAAACAAGGCAACGAATACGGCTAACAGCGACAGGTGCGGAAATTGCGGCACCAGAGTTGCTCGCAAACCTTCGCTGGCATAGACCAGCGGATTCACTAGCACTGCTTTCTGCATGACCGGGAAATTTGCCAGCGCGCTCCATGGATAGTACGTGCAGCCAAAAAAGATCATTGGCGCAACGACCAGCGAAAACATCAGGCCGATGTGGGTTTGCTCGACGCTGCATCCGAGCGCCAGCCCGCCGCACGCAGAAAACAACGCTACGAGCAGCGCTACGATGCCAAAGAGAATTGGCCGGTGGAGGCTCAAGTCGACGCCCGGTCTGAGCAGTAGCCACGCTGCTGGAATCACCATGATTCCCGCGGCGAGAGCTTGCAACGTACCGGCAACAACTTTTTCAATCGCGACCCATGAAATGTCCATGGGAGCGAGCAGGCGGTCTTCGATTTCGCGCGTGAACTGAAACTCGCCTATGAGCGGCATGGCGACGGCCCAGATGCCTGTGCCCACCATGCTGAGCGCCATGATGCCCGGAAGCAGCAGGCTTTTGTAGGATGGCGGCATGTAGCCGCTGCCAACCATCACGCGCCCGAATATAAACACGAACATCAGCGGCTGCAAAAATGTCTGGAACAGCAGCGCCACGATGTTGCGGCGCGCCACGCGCGCGTCGCGCGCCAGCATAGCCACGAAAGCTTTGTAGTTCATTCGCGCAAGCTCCTGCCGGTGTGGTGCAAGAAGAGATTTTCGAGGCTGGGCTCGGAGATGTGCACGTCGCACAATTCCGCGTTGGCCGCCACCGCGAGATTCGCAACATCCGAAACGAGCGAGCCGCCGCGGTCGGCGTACAAGTCAGCGCCATTATTTTCCGTCGCGCGTACCTCTCGAACTCCAGACAGTGCTTTCAGACGCTCCAGCAAATCCGGCGAGTGTTGCCCGAAACGAACGCGCACCAGGTAGCCGCCCGGCACCGAGGCCTTCAGCTCTGTCGGCGTGCCCAAAGCGATGATGCGGCCATGATCGACAATCGCAAGACGCTGGCAGAGCGCGTCGGCTTCTTCCATGTTGTGCGTGGTTAACAGAACTGTTTTGCCGCTCTGGTTGTACTCGCGAATGATTTCCCAGAGGAGCAACCGCGTCTGCGGGTCGAGGCCGGCGCTGGGCTCATCCAGAAAAAGCACTTGCGGATCGTGCATCATGGCGCGCGCGATGGAGAGACGTTGCATCATGCCGCCGGAAAATCCGCGCACGATTTGATCAGCGCGGTCGGTGAGCTTGAAGCGCTCAAGGAGCGACGCGGCGCGGCTGTTGCGTTCGTGGGAGCTGAGGCCAAAGTAGGCGCCGTGAAAAACTAATATTTCTCGAGCCGTCAAAGAAAAATCAAGATTGGGACGCTGAGCAACAACGCCGATCAGCCGTTTGACGGCGGACTGTTCTTTCCACACATCATGTTCGCCAATCCACGCCTGCCCTGCGGTTGGTTTGACGCGCGTGGTGAGCACGCCCACGGTCGTGGATTTACCCGCGCCGTTTGGCCCCAGCAGGCAGAAGATTTCTCCTGAATGGATATCGAGTGAAATTCCATTGAGTGCAACGACTTCCGGTTTCGGCTGCTTGCCCTTGCTCCGCTTTTCGGCAAAGGCAAATCCACCCCCGCCAGCCGCGAGCGGCGGCGCCGTGTTGTAAACCTTGCGCAATTCGTTTGTGCGGATGCCGGCCGCCATGTCTTGATTCCCCTCATCACTACCTTACGAAAGTGCTTCTGCAAAAGTTACTTCAAAAAAGCGCAATGCTTCAGGAGACTCTCACCAGCCGCGCAATGAAGACCCGATACTGGTTCGAGCAGCGGCTTACACATGCCAGAAAACCGCACAGGCACGAGTGCCTGTGCTACGCCAACAGTCTTGGGATGATTCCAGAGTGGCGGGATGCATGTCAATTCAGGAGAAACCCACGGCCGTAAATGGTGGCGTTCGACGCTATCGAAATTTTTCATGCTTAAAGGTATTCCCTTTGAGCTTTCTTTCGCTCAGCGGCCTGAGTAGCGCTGCTCTTTCCAGGGGTCGCCGTAGGCGTGGTAGCCGTTGCGTTCCCAGAAGCCGAGGCGGTCGTAGTCCAAGAGCAGGAAGCCGCGGACCCACTTGACGCTTTTCCAGGCGTAGAGTTGCGGAACGATGAGGCGCAACGGGCCGCCGTGCTCGCCAGTCAGCGGCTCGCCGTCATGCTCAAAGGCGAACAACACATCGGGCCGCAAGAGGTCCGCGAGGGGAACGTTTGCGGTGTAGCCTTCCTCCGCGAGAATGGAGGCGAATTGCGCGCCTGGCTTTGGTTTGATTAGCTTCATCACGTCCGTGAAGAGGACGCCTTTCCAGTGATTGTCGAGGCGGCTCCACCGCGTGACGCAATGGAAGTCCGACTTGGTTTCGGTTTGCGGCAACGCGCGAAAGTCATTCCAGGTCAGGCGCTTCGGCTCTTCCACTTCGCCAGAAATCTTGAAATCCCACTTGGCGGGATCAAAGTGCGGAATGCTGCCGTAATGGAGCACAGGCCACTTCAGCGTCAGCGACTGCCCCGGCGGCAGACGGCCTTCGGCCTTAGCCTTGTTTTCCAGCTCCTTGCGTGTTCCAAGTTCTCCGAATAATGACATGCCGTTTTCCTTTGCGATGAACTGCTCGCCGCCTCTAAGGACCCATCCAGTTTACAGGTCTTATTGATGGTGTGTCCTGGATATGAGACAACTGAAAATCCAAGAAGTATCGTTCAGGAGAGAAAAAATGCTGGCTTCGATGGACATGATTGGCTTCCTTCTTACGAAGGATTACGAGAAAGCGCGCTCCTTTTACGAGGGAAATCTGGGATTCGAGTTTGTGAGCCTCGATCAGTTTGCGCTGGTGATGCAGGCGGGCAAGAGCATGATCCGGATCGTGAAGGATCCGACGTTTACGCCGCTGCGGAGCACGGTGCTGGGCTGGAAGGTGGACGACATCGAAGGAATGGTTGATTGGCTGACGAAACGCGGCGTCGTATTTGATAAATATCCGTTCGTGCAAGACAAGGAGCGCGGGATTTGGACGGCGCCGGGTGGGAGCAAAGTCGCGTGGTTCAAGGATCCGGACGGGAATGTCTTGGGTGTCTCGGAACACCATTGAGCGCGCTGGTGTGAATTGCAGGACATTTGAATAGACAGGTCAAGTGCGCATGCTGTAGTAGTCGCGCGGGGGCTGAGGAGTGGCGGACTCGGACGAAGTTGGAGTGTTCGACGGCGCGGGTTTAGACGAGGGAACGGAAAAATCTCTTGTTACCGTGGACGAGTTATTCTGGGATTTTCTTGAAGCCTCAGCGGCCTTTGCGGCTCGCTTGGCGAGGACGTGGGCCCGCATTTCGGCAATGTCTCTGTTGAGTTCCTCCCTCTCGATGGCATCGCGCTCTGCAGACTATTTTTTCTTTAACCGATGACTGCCAATTTAAGTAAACAGCGGCCTTATTGTCGCGCTTTGAGAAGATCTGTTTTGAATTTCTCGGAAGTGGAATGTTGCCGGAATCCTTACCGACAGCAGTGGTCACGGACATGTACTGAATGGAGTTGGACTTGACTACAAGAGAAGCGAATTCGCCACGGTTCGAGATTTCAGCGAGCGAAGTTGGGGCGGCAGCATTCAGCGGAAGATCGGGCAAAAGTGAGTTGGGAACGGCAAGGCCCGTAGTGTCAAAGTCGAGAGTGGCGTTGGAATTTCCAGAATCATTCAAGAGATAGAGAATACGGATCGGATTCGCGGAGGGAACGATGCTGCCACCTATGACACCAACGTAGTTTCCAAATTCGTCCAAAAGTGCGCCGCCTATGGATTGGGAGCTGACTCCGGATGATACAAGGAACCGTGCACCGGGTCGCGGGAAGGAATTTGTGCCTGAGATAGAGCCGTCGGTGAGTTTCGAGCCGACGGCGCCCCATTCGAGGAAAACGCAGCGATCACCGACATTTGCGGCAGCATTCGTACTGCGTTTTAGGGTCGCTTTGGCGTTGCCATCTACCTTCAGCACTGCCCAATCCTGCCAACGGTTCCACGCGAGTACCTGATCAGTCTTAATCTGACTGCCGGAAGTCTGAGAAATGCGCAGAGCAACAGCCCCGTCGATACTCTCGAACGAGGTGAGAACCTGCCCGTCGGCGATCCAAAAGCCGGTGGACTTTTCTACTGGAGTGCCATCGGCGGTGAGTTTTTCGATGATCACCGTGGCTTCCATGGCTTTCCGATAGAGGTCGGCTGGGGTTAGCGGTTGGGGAGGAGGCGGTGCGTGAGCAACAGGGGAGCCAGTGATGACAAAATTAAGAGTTCCCGCAGGCTCGCCATCGATACGAGCTTCGAGGTTCCATTCGCCGGACGGAGTTCCCTCGGAGTGAAGCATGGTCCAATAGCCAGAATAGCGAGGAGATTTTGCTGATTGTCCGGATATTTTTCCGCCTGCTGCGCCCATAACTGCTTTCCACGTTGGTATCCATCCGTACTGCCGGACAACCCTATGGGCATAATCCCCGCCTCGGGCGAACCCGCCAACTCGGATTCTGGATGGTGTTCAATAAGCCAGAAAATATGCTGCTCCCGTTTTTCCTCGAGTTCCGGCTTTCGGGATATCAACTGTTCCATAAAATAGTAATTTAGCAATTCTTCCCGCGCGGCGAGATTGTCGGGATTTGTGTTCAGCCTTTCTTCAAGGCCCTCGGCATCCTTTGAGGTAATACGGCCTTCCACCCTAGGTGCAAGAGTTTGTTCTTGACCCCAAGCGTGTGAGTCGAGGATGAGCGAACCAGACACGAGAACCAGCGCGATCAAATAGACCTTTTCGAAGAAGTTCTCCATTGGCGGCTTCCTCCATACATTCTGCAAGCCAGGGGTTAAGGCTAACTTCCCCATACTTGCCGTCACTATACCGCAATCGACATCACGGTAAGTCACGAAACAGGAACAGCACTTGGGCCGTGGGGAATTATTCTAGGCAGCTAGATATCGAGAGCAGCGCCTTTCAGCGGGCGCTGAGACCCACATGACGGAGAAACGCCTGAATCGGCACCCAACTCACTGCTGAGGTGCGGGGGAGGATTTGGCGATGATTAGGGTGATGTCGTCGTGTTGTTCGTGGGGGGAGAATTGGCGGACGTCGGCGACGATGTTTTGGAGGAGGGATTGGCTGGGTTGGGTGCGGTGGCGGAGGAGGGATTCGATGAGGCGAGCTTCGCCGAATTCGTCGCGGGCTTCGTTGAAGGATTCGGTGATGCCGTCGGTGTAGAGGACCAGGGTGTCGCCGGGGTGGATGGTGCGCTCGCCTAGTTCGCAGTCCCACTTTTTGAAAATGCCGAGGACGGTGGCGGTGGGGTCGAGGCGGTCGATGGAATCGTCGCAGCGAAGGAGGAGTGCGGGCGGATGGCCGCAGTTGATGTAGCGGAGGCGGCCGGTGGGGACGTGGTAGTCGGCGAAGAAGAGCGTGGCGAAGGCGCCGTCGGGAGTGTTTTGCGAGAAGAACTGGTTGACGACGCGAAGAATATTTTCCAGGCAATCGTGCGCGATCGAGCACTGGCTGCGCAGATTGGCTTGCAGGTTGGCCATGAGAAGGGCGGCGGCGATGCCTTTGCCGGAAACGTCGCCGATGACGAGGCCGAAACGGTCGGGGCCAAGGTCTAGAAAGTCGTAATAATCGCCGCCAACGGCGCGCGCGGGATAACAGTGACCGGAATAGTCGAGCGCTTGAATTGGCGGGCGGACTTGGGGGAAAAAACGGCACTGGACTTCGTTGGCGATTTCTAGTTCCTGGACAGCGCGGCGTTCGAGTTCGAGTTTTGCGGCAGTGGCGCGGCGCTGGGCTTCGAGGGCGTGAGTGATTTCGTCGAAGCTGACGAGGGAGAAAGTATTGCCGTCGGGATCGCGGAAGCGGGTGGTGACGCCGCCCCAGACGGTGGTTTCTTCGCCGAGCAGAGGGGATTGGATGGGGCCGCGGGATGTGTTGGAGTTGGCAGGATCGAACTTGATGCGACGGAGGCGAGGGGTGTGTTGGAAGCGGACGCCGCGTTTGGACCATTCCTGGTATTTGGCGAGAACGTCCTCGGTGATTAGGGTCAGGCGGGTGGAGCGGCCGATAAGTTTGAAATCGAGAGAGTCGGGTTTGGGGGCGATCAGGGTGAGGACGGCTTGGCCGTCGGGAGGGGCTACCGCGACGAGGCGTTCGCCAGATTGGAGTTTGGCGTCGTAGGCGAGATGGAAGCCGAGCTGGTCAACGTAGAAGCGGAGGGAGCGGTCCTGATCGCGGACGTAGATGTTGATGGAGTGGATGCGGAGGTGGGGGGACGGCGAAGGAACGGATGAGGCGCCGGTGGACATGGGGAGATTATAAGATGAGGCGAGGCGGCAGAAGAAACAGAAGAAAAAGATAACGCAGAGGCGCAGGGGTGTGCTGAGACACGCGGAGAAGAGAAAAGCAGATCCCTCGCTTCGCTCGGGAAGACGAGCTTGGGTGCTGGGTCAGTTTCCGATAACCCGACAAACCAGCCAAAGCAACTTTTGTGATACTGCTATTTGAAAATAGGAACGAAGACTCTACGGTAGAATTACACGTCCGGCTGCTCGGCGAGGGCACAGACAGTTCACGGCCAACGAAAGCCATCAACATCGGGGACGGCCTTTTCCAGTTGGATTCACCTATCTTTATGTCGCAATGACGCGCGGTTCAAAGTTATTGGCTTAATGTTCGAAGACCATGCTGCTCAATCCGAGGCAAAAATGAGAAATGTAATCTTCGCAATCAACATTACCGCAGATGGCTGCTGCGACCACACCAAAACGATTGCCGATGAAGAACTACTTGAATATTACACGCACCTCCTGCGAGATGTTGACCTGCTCGTCTTTGGGCGTAAAACCTATCAATTGATGGTTCCTTATTGGCCGGATGTCGCAAAAAATCGTTCTGAGACAAAAGCAGAGATCGAATTTGCTGACACATTTTGCTCCATCAACAAAATTGTTTTCTCACGATCGTTAGACAGTGCTGAAGGAAATACGACAATCGTTCGCACGAAGCTGCAAGACGAAATACTTAAATTGAAACAAGAACAAGGCAAAAGTATTTTAATCGGCGGTGTGGATATTCCTTCACAACTTATAGAGCTTGGTCTAGTTGATGAATATCAGTTTGTCGTTCAGCCAATAATTGCAGGAGAAGGGAGACGGCTGATGGAAGGGACTAATCTGCAGGAGAAATTACAATTGAAACTTGTTGAGTCCAAGATTTTTAAGTCAGGATGTGTTGCGCTTCGTTACCTGAAACAGTGACAGAAAAAATTGGCCGAAACTCGCGCCGCCCTGCGTCAATAATCCCTATTCCCTTTACGCACCCTACTTTCCGATAGTGCCTGGCTAACGCGGCAATCGGAAACTGAGCCACCACGTGGGTGTGGGCTGGGGTGACAGAGGGGGCAAAGTGGAGGACAATTTGTTACGTTCGGAGCTCGCGGCAACGGCCCGGCGAGCGATTGCAAGATGACAAGAGCCGGTCTGAAGACCGGCCACTACAGGGGATGGAATGACGGCGAAAACATTGGATGGGGCGAAGATTCGGGATGCGATGTTTGGGGAGTTGAAGGATGAGGTGGCGATCCTTTCGTCGGCGGGGATACGGCCGGGGTTGGCGGCGGTTTTGGTGGGGAGCGATCCGGCTTCGCAGCTTTATGTGAAGAGCAAAATTGCGGCTTGCGAGCAGTTGGGGATGGGGAGTGGGTTGATTACGCCGGTGGCTAGCGCGACGACGGCGGAGATGCTGGCGATTGTGGAGGATTTGAACCGGGACAATGATACGGATGGGATTTTGATTCAGTTGCCATTGCCTCCACAAGTGGATACGAAACGCGTGCTGGAGGCGGTTGATCCGGCGAAGGATGTGGATGGGTTTCATCCGGTAAATTTGGGGAGGTTGGTTAGCGGTAGGCCAGGGTTGGTGGCTTGCACGCCGGCGGGGTGTATGGAGATTTTGCGGCGCAATGACATTGCGATTGAGGGGGCGAATGCGGTGGTTTTGGGGCGCAGCGATATTGTGGGGAAGCCGATGGCTCTGCTTTTGATGCATGCGAACGCGACGGTGACAATTTGCCATTCGAAGACGAAGAATCTTGCGGATGTGGTGCGCGGGGCGGACATTGTGGTGGCGGCGATGGGGAAGGCGGGGTTTGTGCAGGCGGATTGGATTAAGCCGGGGGCGGCGGTGATTGATGTGGGGACCAACCGCGTGACGGATTCTGGCGAAGCGGAAAGATTGTTTAAGAACTTCCCTGCCCGCCTGGAAAAATTTAGGGGTAAGGGGAATGCGCTTGTGGGGGATGTGCATCCGGATGCAGTGAATGTGGCGGGGGCGTTGACGCCGGTGCCGGGGGGCGTGGGGCCGATGACGATTACGATGTTGATGAGCAATACGGTGAAGGCGGCGCGGATGCGGCGGGCAAAAGCGATTCCGCGGACGATTTCGGCGGGCGGGCCGTCTGGCTCGGGTTCGCGGTAAAGACAAATAATGAAGCGATTCGGCCTTACAGGCGGCATTGCCAGCGGCAAGAGCGCCGTTGCGGGAATGCTGCGCGAGATGGGATTCCATGTGATTGATGCGGATGCCTTGGGGCATGAAGTGATGGAGCCGGGGACACGGGCGTTCGAAGAGATTCGGCGCGAGTTTGGAGAAGGCGTAACCGGGGCGGGCGGGCGTATCGATCGCGGGAAGCTGGGGGCGCTGGTGTTTGCGGACCGCGGGAAATTGGAGCGGTTGAACGCCATTGTGCATCCGCGAGTGGAAGAGGAGATGGCGCGGAAATTTTCGGAATGGGAGAAGAGTGGCGTGAAGGATGCGGCGTTCGTCGAGGCGGCTTTGCTGGTGGAGGCGGGATATCAGAAAAATTTGGATGGATTGGTGGTGGTGTGGTGCCGGCCTGAGCAGCAGATCGACCGATTGCTAGCACGGGGGTTGAGCGAGGTTGAGGCGCGGAGGCGGATTGCGGCGCAGTGGCCGGTGGAGGAGAAGTTGAAATGCGCTACGGAGAAGATTGATTGTTCGGGGTCGTTGGAGGAGACGCGGCGGCAGGTGGAGGAATTGGCGGAAAAGCTGAGAGCTGAGAAGAAGTAATGAGGTAATGAGGTAACGAAATAAGGAAAGAAAAAGATCGAGAATGGATGAGAAGGGACGGGGAGAAACGTCTAAGAAAAAAGAAGAGTGAAGAGCGGGCACGGCATGCCGTGCCCCTACGGGGATGCTTCGCTGGGAAAGTGCGTGTGGTATCGTTGGATTCAGGCGGGGATTTGCTCGGGGTCGAGGAAGGATTGCGAATATGAGTGCGGGAAAAGCGTCAGGTGCAGTGCGGTTGGTGATTGCGGCAGTAGTGATTATTGCCGGGGCGTATTGGGCTGGAGGACGTTGGGGACAGCGGCAGCCGAGGAAGGTGGAGGCCTTGCCGTTGGGAACCGGGGCGGGAACGGCGGAGGCGGGAGCGCAGGTGGCGCAAGTTTCCGCACGGGACGCGGCGCTGACCGACGACGAGTCGATTAACGTGCGGGTTTACCGGCAGGCGTCGGCGGCGGTGGCCAACGTTCTGACGAAGGCGACGGAATATGACTTTTTTATGGATCCGGTGCCCGTGGAAGGGGCGGGGTCCGGATTCGTAATTGATCCGCGCGGATATATTTTGACGAACTTCCATGTGGTGCAGGAAGCGCAGTCCATCGAAGTGGTGCTGGGCGATCAGACGCGGTATGTGGCGAAGTTTATTGGAGCGGACCAGCGCAACGACGTAGCGCTGATAAAAATCGATCCGAAGGGCAAGACGCTGGTGGCACTGCCATTAGGGGATTCGTCGAAGCTGCAGGTAGGACAAAAAGTTCTGGCGATCGGGAACCCCTTTGGATTTCAGAGCACGCTGACGACAGGAGTAGTTAGCGCATTGGGGCGCACGGTGCAGACAAGCCAGACGACGCTTATCGACGAGGCGATTCAGACGGATGCGGCGATTAATCGAGGAAATTCGGGCGGGCCGCTGATCAATTCGCATGGAGAAGTAATTGGAATCAATTCGGCGATTTATACGCCGAGCGGGACGACGGCGGGAATTGGCTTTGCGATTCCCGTGAACACAGCGAAGCGGATTGCGCACGATCTGATGACGGAAGGTCGCGTGAGGCAGGCATTTCTTGGCGCGCAGACTTTGTCCGTGGGCGGATGGCTTTCGGAGGCGCTCGATCTTCCGGTGCAAGAGGGATTGCTGATCGAGGCAGTCACGAAAGGCGGACCTGCGGCCACAGCGGGGTTGCATGGGGGAGACCGTGCAGCACAGGCAGGGATGCAGCGAATTATGATTGGCGGCGATGTGATCGTGGCGATTGACGGTCAGAAAATTGGGAGTCAGTCGGATATGAATTTGGTTCTCAACCGCAAGCGGCCCGGGGATACGGTGAGCGTAACAGTGTATCGAGGCGGGAAGAAGATGGATGTGCCGGTGAAGTTGGGGGAACGGGTTGGGAATGGGGATTGAGTAGCGAAGACAGGCAGGAATGTCTGTCCTACTATTTCGAAAATTCGGCGCGATGCTTTTGACGGTCTGATTCACTCAGAGAAAACCAGGATTCGGCTATGTCGCGGACGCGCTCCAGTTCGCCTTGCATTTCTGCGTGTTTGGCTTCGAGGATTTCCGCGTTGGCATCGGGCGGCACGTAGATCGGCGGAGCGAAAAGGATTACGGCACGAGCGAATGGAGCGGGAAGCAGAAAGTGGTCCCACGTTTTCTCAAAAGTTTTTCCGCGGTCAACGCCGATGTGGAAGACGAGGACGGGGCAGCCGGTTTTTCTGGCAAGCATGACCGGGCCGGGTTTGGCGATGTAGCGAGGGCCGCGCGGGCCATCAATAGTGAAGGCGCAATCGACGCCCTCTTCGAGGCGGCGAGCCATAATCGCCAGACCGCGCAGGCCTCCGCGTGATGAACTTCCTTGAGCCGTGCCGAAGCCTAGCCATTCGATAACTTTGCGAGTCCACTGACCGTCAAAGGCTGTGGTGTTCATGACCACGACGCCGTGATTGCGATGCCACCAGACAATCGGGATGATGACGCGGTGCCAAAAGGCCCAGATGCAGCGTTTGCCTGAGGCGTAGACGCGCTCGGCGTTTTGCCAGCCGAGGACTTCGTAACGCAACGTGGGTCCGAGAATGCGAATCACACTGTAAACGGCGGCGGCGATGAAGGGGATTTGGATGCGGCGCGACCAGGGAAGGTCGGGCAGGCGGGTGTCGTAGTGGGCGCCGATTGGATCGGAAAGGATTTTTTTGGCGGAATCGTTCGCGGGATCGGGTGATGGGGAGGCGTTGGCGGCGGGCGGAGTCATAGTTTATGGATGCGCCTGCTCGGAAGGCGACGTGACGTATAGTATAGGCGAGAGTTTCTTGCCGGGCTTGCGGGAGACGAATTAAGAGTGCTGGGGAGAGTTTATTTGCGTGGACCGGTGCGGCGTGCGCGGCTTTTAGCCGGCGTTTGCGCGTTGCTGTGCGCGGGACTTTTTGCGGCGGCGGCGAAGACTGCAACGGTAGCGACTCCGGACCAGCCAGCGGGCGATGCCGTGGGATTGATCGAAGGCGAAGACATTGCCGTGACGGGACCGATGAGCATGGAAGTTGTCGGCGGACAGACGAAAACAGTTTTGCGGAGCGGAAGCGACGTGCGCGTGAAGTCCGGGCAGGCGCGCATTAGTCTTGTGGAGGGCGGACAGATTTCCATTTGCGGTCCGGCACATTTTTCTGTGCTGAAATCGGGCGGATCGCTGACGGTGGCACTGGAGAGCGGAGCGATACACGCTCTGGTGGAGCGGGAACCGGCGCTGACGGTGTATACGGCGGAGATTCAAGCGCAGACGGTGGCGATAGGAGATGATCCGCGAGAGATTCTTGTGGGCTTCGAGAGTCCGGGGATGATGTGCATTCACACGTATCGTGGAGCGCTGCGCGTGGAGCAGCAGCTGAGCGGACGGAGTGTGATCGTGCCGCAAGGCGTGGACGTAATGCTGGCAAACGCGCAGATCGACGCGATGCGCAATGGCACAGGACAATGCAGATGCGAACTGCAGGTCGCGAAGTCCAGGACGATTCCGGCGCCGAGGGACAGCACAGCGGCCAGAGTTGGGGAAAGTGGTAGCAGCGAAGCGGCTCCGAATTCAAGCGATGCACCAGCGCCTAGTGAAAGAACCGAAAAGAAGGAAGAACCGATTTACACCGTGATTATGCCGCCGCTGAGGTTTGATGCGAACGCGAAAGTGCAGGCGGAGCCGGATCCGGGGTTGATGGTTATTGTCCGGCGGGTGCGCGTGCGGCCGACGCTGGTGTTTCAGGGACGCGTGGAAGAAGATGCGATAGCAACGGCGGCCGCGACGCCGCCACCACCGCCTCCCGTGGTAGCTGCTCCGAAAACAGCGACGCCGGCACCTGCACAAGGCTCTGTTGTGGATCGTATGAGGTCCTTTTTTCACAGGCTTTGGTCGCGAAGCGGGTAACTCGCACAGCAGCGAATGCGGACTGCCTGCGCGAGCTTGGCCTTCCCCTGTCCCAGGGTTCAGGATGAAACTGTCCTCTCGTAATGTTCCGGCTGAACCCTGCTCATGGTACTTTTCAAAGATACGGATGTCGTCACCTTACCTTACCCTGCCCGGACGACATCTAATAGTTCAGAAGCGTGGCGGAATCCCAATTGGAGTCCTAGATGATCAGCGGAAGCGCAACCCGAGTTGTGCACAGGCATTTCTATTGGGCGGCGTTCGCGTGCATGTGGGCGTGGATGCTTACCGGATGCAATGGTCTGGGGAGTTCTTCTACTGTGGGGACGCCGACGCCCGACACGATTCCGCCATCAACGCCGGCGAATTTGACGGCGACGGCAACTTTGGCTACGCAGATCAATCTTTCCTGGACGGCGTCGACGGACAACGTGGGTGTGGCCGGATACAAGGTGGAACGATGCTCAGGAGCCGGTTGCGCGAATTTTGCGCAGATTGCAAAACCGACTGGCGCGGCATTCAATGATATTGGATTGGCAGCAGCAACTTCGTATTCGTACAGGGTGCGTGCGGTGGATGCGGCAGGGAATAACAGCGGGTACTCGAATACATCGAGCGCGGCCACTCCGGCGGTAGCAGACACGACGCCACCGACCGCGCCTGCGAATCTGATGGCGACAGCGGCTTCGGCTTCACAGATCAATCTGGCGTGGACGGCTTCGACGGACAATGTGGGGGTGACGGGGTACAAGGTGGAACGATGCTCGGGTGCGGGTTGCACGAATTTTGTGCAGATCGCTACGCCAACCGGGATTACGTTCAACGATACGGGGTTGACGGCTTCTACTTCTTATTCGTATCGCGTGCGAGCGAATGACGCTGCGGGAAATAACAGCGGGTACTCCAACTCCGCCAGCGCAACGACTCCGGCAGCTGCGGATACTACGCCACCGACCGCACCGACGAATCTGGCTGCGACGGCTGCTTCTGCAACACAGATCAATCTTTCCTGGACGGCTTCGACGGATAACGTTGGCGTGACGGGATACAAAGTGGAGCGGTGCTCTGGAGCGGGTTGTTCGAATTTTGTGCAGATCGCTACGCCGACCGGGATTACGTTCAACGATACGGGGTTGACGGCTTCTACTTCTTATTCGTATCGCGTGCGAGCGAACGACGCTGCAGGTAACAACAGCGCGTATTCGAACACGGCGAGTGCGACGACGCCGGCGGCTGCGGACACTACGCCACCGACCGCACCGACGAATCTGGCTGCGACGGCTGCTTCTGCAACACAGATCAATCTTTCCTGGACGGCTTCGACGGATAACGTTGGCGTGACGGGATACAAAGTGGAGCGGTGCTCTGGAGCGGGTTGTTCGAATTTTGTGCAGATCGCCACGCCGACAGGGATTACGCTCAACGATACGGGGCTGACGGCTTCTACTTCTTATTCGTATCGCGTGCGGGCGAACGACGCTGCGGGTAACAACAGCGCGTATTCGAACACGGAGAGTGCGACGACACCGGCCGCGTCAGGCAACATCAGCGTGACGATCAGTCCAAAGCGCGGAGGATTGACGATTTCGCAGACGATGCCATTTACTGCGACGGTGACGAACGACGTGGGCAGCGCTGGAGTGACGTGGACCGCTTCGAGCGGAAGCTTCAGCACACAGAGTACATCGGCGGCTACGTATGCGGCCCCGAACACGGCGGGAGTGGTGACGGTGACGGCGACCAGCGTGGCGGACGTAACGAAGAGCGCGACGGCGACGTTTGGTGTGTCTGATCTTGCCGGCGTGTTCACCTACCACAACGATCTGTCGCGCGACGGTGTGAATTCCCAAGAGTACGCGCTAACGACGGCGAATGTGGCGACGGCGACGTTTGGAAAACTTTTTTCTTGTGCGGCTGACGGGGCGATGTATGCGCAGCCGCTGTGGGTGGCTAATCTGCCCATCCAGGGCGGGACGCACAACGTGATTCTTGCGGCGACCACGCACGACACAGTATACGCGTTCGACGCTGACGCGAACCCTTGTGTGACCTACTGGAGCAAATCGTTGCTCGGAAGCGGCGAGATATATGTCTCAAGCTCGGATGTGGGCACGGGCGACATTCAGCCGGACGTTGGAATTATCGGGACGCCGGTGATCGATCCCGGGTCGAACACGCTTTACGCGATCAGCAAGAGCAAGACGAACGGAACGAACTGCACACCGGCAACTTCGTGTTTTCAGCGACTGCACGCTTTGAGTTTAACGGATGGGAGCGAGAAATTTGGCGGGCCGGTGAATATTACGTCGGCGATCAGCGTGGCAGGGACGGGAGACGGATCATCAGGCGGAAACGTAGCGTTCAGTACGCTGCGGCAGAACCAGCGGCCGGGGCTGGTGCTTTCGAATGGCGTGGTCTACGTGGCCTGGGCATCGCACGGAGATAACGGGCCGTACCACGGATGGGTGATCGGCTTCGACAAAACGACGCTGGCGCGGGTGGCGACGTTTAACGCCAATCCTAATGGAAGCGACTCGGGAATTTGGATGGGCGGAGGAGCGCCGGCAGCGGACTCCTCGGGCAATTTGTATTTCTTGACAGGCAACGGGACGTTCGATGTGAATTCCGGCGGGACAGATTACGGGGACAGTACTGTGAAGCTGAGCACGGCGGGCGGTTTATCCGTGGCGGGATATTTCACGCCGGCGGACCAGCAGAATTTGGAGGGTGGCGACACGGATCACGGATCTGGTGGAGCGGCCATTCTGGTGGACCAGCCGACTGGCCCACACCAGCATTTGATGATTGGCGGCGGAAAAGAGGGCAACTTCTTTTTACTGGACCGCGACAATATGGGCGGGTACGGGGCAAACTTCAATCCAGTGGATTCGAATGCGGTGCAGAAATTTTCGGAGGGGAACGGGATATTTTCTACGGCGGCGTTCTTTAACAATGCGCTGTACATCGCGGGGGTAGGCGGACCTTTGAAATCGTTCGCGTTCAATGCAACGGCGGGTCAATTCAATGCGGCGCAGACCTCGCAGTCGGCGGGGACGTTTGGTTTTCCGGGGGCGACGCCGTCGGTGTCGGCGCGGGGAACGGCAAACGGAATCCTCTGGGCCATTGATAGCGGCCAATATTGCACGCAGCAGTCTCCCGGATGCGGTGCGGCAGTGCTGCATGCATTTGATGCGACGCAATTGTCTTCGGAACTGTGGAACAGCGCGCAAACGGCAGGAGACAGCGCGGGAAATGCCGTGAAATTCACGGTGCCGACGGTTGCGAACGGAAAGGTGTACATCGGGACGAGGGGAAATGACACAGGGAATGGCGGAACGACTATTCCGGGCGAGATCGACGTTTACGGATTGAAGCCAAACTAAAGCCGGATTAGCAAAGAAAGAAAAACGGGCCTTTCACAGTTCGTGAAGGGCCCGTTTCTTTTGATGCGAAAATTCTTTGGTGAAAAAGTCTACATGCCTTCGTAGTTGGGGCCACCGCCTCCTTCGGGGACAACCCAATTGATAATTTGGTAGGGGTCGGCGATGTCGCAGGTTTTGCAATGGACGCAGTTGGTGAAATTGATTTTTAGCTTCGGCTGACCAGTGGATTCCTTAGTCATTTCATAAACCGCGGCAGGGCAAAAGTATTGGCAGGGGTTGCCGTACTCCTCTACACATTTTGTGGAGCAGATGTTTAGGTCGGCGACGTAGAGATGGCAGGGTTGGTCTTCTTCGTGGCGCGTGCCGGAGTGATAGACATCGGTCAGGCGATCGAAGGTTAGCTTGCCGTCGCCTTTGAAGCGTTCCGGGGCGGGGCGACCGCTGATTTTTTTGTAATGCCTGTAGCCGGCTTCGGCGCGCATGGGATCGATTAGGCCGCGGCCGCCCGTAATTTGTTGAAAGGCGGTGTGGATGAAGCCGCGAAGCATGCCGTGTTGAAAAGATTGGTGAAAATTGCGGACTTGCCAGAGTTCTTTTTTGATGTAGCTTTGCTCGATTTTTTTCGGGAAGGCACTCAGCGTTTTTGCGGTGGCGTCGCCGGTTTTCATGGCGTCGAAGATGGTTTCGGCGGCTAGCATGCCGCTCTTCATGGCCATGTGAATGCCTTTGAGGCGCTGGGAGTCGAGGAAGCTGCCGGAATCGCCGATGATGAGGGCGCCGTCGACGTAAGTGCGCGGTATGGCGTACCAGCCGCCGTAGGGGAGGGATTTGGCGCCGTAGCGGACGAGTTTGCCGCCTTCGAGAACTTTCTTGAGGAAAGGGTGCGTTTTCCAGGTTTGGAAGGCGGCGTGGGGATCGAATTGGGGATCCGCGTATTCGAGCGCGAGGACGAGACCGATGGAGAGGCGATTGTTGGAGAGGCCGTAGATCCAGCCGCCGCCGTACATGCTGGTGGGGACGGGCCAGCCTAGCGTGTGAGCGACGTAGCCTGGCTCGATGCGGTTTGGTTGGATGTCCCACAATTCCTTGATGCCGATGCCGTAGGATTGCGGATTGATGTTGTCGAGTTTTTTTGTGTCGACTAGATTTTTTGTGAGCGAGCCGCGCGGGCCTTCGGCGAGGACAGTGACTTTGGCGCGGAGTTCGTAGCCGGGAGTGAAGTTGTCTTTCGGTTTGCCGTTTTTGTCGAGGCCTTTGTCTTCGGTGATGACGCCAGCGATGCCGTCGCCTTCGTAGATGAGTTGCGCGCCGCCGAATTCTTTGAAGACGTTTACGCCTGCGGCTTCGACCAAGCCGCCTAGCCATTTCGTGATTTTGCTTAGCGAGACTACGTAGTTGCCTTTATTTTGGAATGGCGGCGGAGTGATAGGAAAACGGAAGGAGGAGTTTTTGGTGAAGAGGAGAGCGGCGGAATCGGTGACGGGCGTGTCGAGGGGGGCGGATTTTTCGAAGCCGGGGACGAGTTCGGCAAGTGCTTTGGGATTCATGATAGCGCCGGAGAGTTGATGCGCGCCGATTTCGCGGCCTTTTTCGAGGACGTAGATATTTTCAGCGGAGAGCTGCGGCTTGGCGCCAGAGTCGTTGTGTTTTTTGATGAGATTGGCGAGATGCAGGGCGCAGGAGAGCCCGGCGGGGCCTGCGCCGACGATCAGGACGTCGGCTTCGAGCTGTTCGCGTTGGACGGTCATCGTGCTTTCGATTCTAACAAAATTGGAACTCGGGCTTCTAAGCGAAGCTTCTGAAACTGTTCGAGAGTCACTCCCAATTGGCGAAGAATCTTAAAGAAGAGTGGAAGTCCGATATCCCGTCCTCCATGAATCGGAACAGTCAGAGTTCGACCATCCACGTGTTCCCATTGCTCGTGACTTCCTGTTTGTCGTTTGAGAAAGAATCCGAGGGCGATCGCGACTCTTTGAAAATCGCGCGCTTTCGCGCTAGGCATTAACGATCTCGGTCGTATCGGCGGGAAGCGGAATTCCCTTTTCGCGATAACCTTCCGCAACCATGTTGAAAACTTGCACGAGCTCAGCGAGGGCGGCTTCGCGGGTGTCCATCAGTGCGTAGCAATCGGAGATGGCGGGGATTTCCGCGACCCAAGCGCCGTCGTCCTGGCGGTAGAGGACGATCTTGTAGTCTTCAAATTTCATGGCGTGCCCATAGTATAGACCAAGTCGCTGCGTGTCGCGGAGCCCGCTGTCACTGCGACGACCTGATTCTGTATGGGCGTGCCTCGTCCGTGGTTCGGCCGCTACCCCTCCCCATTTTTCTGTAACCGTTGCATCTAAAGAACTTACGTCTGCAGGCGACGGCCTGTTCGTTGTGGCACCGGATCGTTGGGCTGCCAAGCCGACAGCTCACCCCGACAGCTGGTGGTGGGTTAGTTTCCGATAATCCGGCGCAATATAAAAAAGCGATGACAACTTGACCACCGAACAAATCGGGCCAAGGATTCGGCGGCGGTCGCCAAATGAAGCAGGATATGCGCAGTGTTTGGGACCATTCCATTGCGCGGCGGCAAGAAGGAATGCGTTTTGCCGAACATGATTTGATAGCGAGTAGCTCGCTCCGGTTCCGGTCGGAAAAGATAAGGTATCCACCAGGCGCGGATTTGCCCGATAAAGAGCAGACCATAGCTAATCATGAGCCAGTCGTAAAGCCAGTCGGGATACGGTCGTCTAAAGTACAGCAGGCTAAAGCATAGCCCGATGGTCCACGGTACGCTTTGAATGAGCGTCACATTGACAAGACGGCGTCTCGTATCCTGGCTGCGTACCGCCGCAACATCGTTGAGGCGCCCAAGCGGAATCCAATCGTGAACCCAGAGAAAAAGAACCTGAAACACTTGGAGAGTGAGCAAAACCATCTCGATTTCGCGATTTGCCGGGAAATGCTACTGTGCCATTCTCGCCCCCTAGCATCATTATGACCTCGATTACTCCCGAGTCACGGGCTAACCGGAAACTGACCCATTATCTTGATCTTGTCGTTGGCCCGTCGTTTTGCAAGCTAGGCGCGCTGCAGCGTAGGACGTAAACTCTCTTCATGGTGTTCACTAAACGGCTTCGCGAGGGGATACGGCGCGGAGAGATCACTTGCAGTGTGCGAATCTGGATGAGTCCGCGCGTCAGAGTGGGCGCGCGATACCGCATGGAGGAAGGCGAGATTGAAGTCGATTCGATCGAACCGATAGGGTTTCCGGATATTACGCCTGAACTGGCGCGCGAGTCTGGATTCCTTGGCGTTCTGGATCTGCTCAAGGTGGCGAAACATGGTCGAGGCGAGAATATTTATTTGATTCGGTTCCACTACGTGCGGCCGCGGGGCAAGCGAACGGGTAAGCGTAAGTCTGGTTAGAACCTCGAATAGATTTTGCAGAATCCAACCAGTAATTTTCATGCTCGAGCGGCATGTCTACGAAGAGCTGGTTTCTGGTGACTTATCCGTGGGAACAGGTGGCGAGCCATAACTTGGAACAATCGATTAACGGGCTGTCCGAGTTTGCCCTGCCGCGAAGCAAGACGAAACGGGAAATGGTTTCCGCAAGTGCTGTGTTCGAGGACGAGCATTCGTTTTGCAGCACCCTTCTCATAGGCCTATAATCCGTCCCATTCATGGCGCTGACGAATGGCATACGATTGGGTCCCTACGAGATTGTTGCGCCAGCAGGCGCGGGCGGCATGGGCGAAGTCTATCGCGCCCGAGACACGCGCCTCGACAGGACCGTCGCCATCAAGATCCTGCCACAACATCTGACCGCAAAATCAGTCGTGACGCAGCGCTTTCAGCGCGAAGCGCGTGCGTTATCTTCTCTGCAGCACCCGCATATTTGCACGCTCTATGACGTGGGCCATCAAGACGGCATCGATTTCCTGGTCATGGAGTTTCTGGAAGGCAAAACGCTGGCCGATCTATTAGCCAAAGGCCCGTTGCCGTTCGAGCAGGTGCTGAGAGTCGGCATCGAGATTTGCGGAGGCCTGGCGACAGCGCATCTCTCTGGCGTGGTGCACCGTGACCTGAAGCCCGGGAATATCATGCTGACTAAGGCTGGAGCGAAGCTGCTCGACTTCGGTTTGGCAAAGCCGCTCGATGTGGCGCCGGCAGCGAGCCTCACCACGCTCGCGACTTTGTCGAAGGCAATGGAACCGGCGGCGAGGCCGCTAACGGCGGAAGGGATAATCGTCGGGACACTTCAGTACATGTCGCCCGAGCAGCTGCAAGGAATAGATGCCGACGAGCGCTCGGACATTTTCGCACTGGGCGCAGTCTTGTATGAAATGGCGACAGGGAGGCGGGCGTTTGAGGGCAAGTCGCAGACCAACGTGATGGTGGCGATTCTGGAGCGCGACCCGCCACCGATTTCGTCGTTGCAGCCGATGTCGCCGCCGGCGCTGGATCGTCTGGTGACGTTGTGCATGGCAAAAAATCCAGATGAACGACTGCAGTCGGTGCATGACATAAAGCTGCAACTCGAATGGATCGCCGAGGGAGGCTCGGAAGCCGGCATCGCCGTGCCTCCGGCGGCTCCGCGCTCCCGCTCGCAAATCGCATCATGGAGTATATCCGCGATTTGTTTTCTCGCCGCCATCGCACTCGCTGCTGTTAGCCTTTTCCGCCCGCCCCAATCCGCCCAAGCGATCCGCTCTTCCCTCCCTCAGCCTCAAGGGACGGCTTACGAACCTTATAACTTCGCTATTTCGCCCGACGGCACCCGACTGGCATTCGTCGTCCTTGGCGCCGACGGCCGGGACACTCTATGGGTACGTTCCCTCTCGTCCTCCCGCGCGCAACAGATCAGTGGCACAGAACAGGCCTCATTTCCTTTCTGGTCGCCGGACAACCGCAGCATCGGCTTCTTCACCGACAGCAAACTGAAAACCGTGGATATCACGAGCAGTACGGTGAAGGTACTTGCCGATGCCCCTGGTGGCCGCGGCGGCACATGGAATAGTGAGGGAACGATCCTCTTTGCACCCGAAATCTTCGGACAGCTACTAACAGTATCGGAGCGCGGTGGTGCCGCAACACCTCTCACCAAGATCTCGCGTCTGGGCAGCGGCCAGGCGCATCGCTGGCCTTTGTTTCTTCCCGACGGCAAGCACTTCCTTTTTACCGTGGACTGGAGTAGCCCGGATGATTCTCTACAGAACGGCATGTACGTGGGTTCGCTGGATTCAACTGATACCAGGCTGATCTCGTCGGAACTGACAGGGAACGTGTACTTCGCCTCGGGTTATCTGCTCTACGTCCAGGAGCGTAGCCTCATGGCGCAACCATTCGACACTGCTAAGCTGCAAACTACGGGCGCCCCGGTGGCGCTGGCCGCCGAGGAATTGGAAAAACAGAGAGGGTTCTCGGAGTCGGGATTCTCCGTGTCTCAGAATGGTCTTCTTATTTTTCAATCCGCAGCGGACTCGGCTTCGCGGCTCGTGTGGTACGACTCTACAGGCAAAGAACTGGGCCAGATTCCCGATTCCGGTTATGAGGATCCCAGCATTTCTCCCGACGGGCGTTTTCTGGCCGTTTCCTCGGACGACGACCACAACGGCAAATATTCTATTCGCGTCTACGACCTCAAGCGCGGTCTCAGCACTCGCCTCGCCGATGGCGGAAAGGACGAAGTCCCCACTTGGTCTCGCGACGCCAAACACATTACCTTTGGCGCGAAGGGTGGTCTTGACGTCCCCATCTCGGAAGTCTCAGCCGACGGCTCTGGCTCTCCCCAGGTGCTTCTTAAGGGAAGTCGAATCGTGCCTTGTGATTGGTCAGGGGACGGGCATCTGGTCTTCATGGATTTCGCAAAGGGGCTGCCTTCTCTCAAGATATACAACAAGAAAGACCAAAAAGTCATACCATTCGCGCCCCGAGGCGCGGAAGCACAGTTTTCCCCAGACGGAAGGTGGATTGCCTACACCGGGATTTCCGTCCAACCATTTCCAGGCCCCGGAGGTCGGATCCAGATTTCCGGTGGTGGGGACGCTCAGCCTCGCTGGAGCCACGACGGCAGGCAGATTTTCTACATACAGCCGGACAGAAAATTGATGGCTGCGAGCTTTGACTCGCGCACGGAAACTGCAGGGGTGCCTCACTTCCTCTTTCAGACGCGTATTGTCGCCCCCGACTACGATATGTTCCAGTATGACGTGGCACCAGACGGCCGCTTCCTGATCAACTCGCTGCCCGCAGACCTTTCCTCGCCATTGACGCTGGTTGTCAACTGGCCCGCCCTCCTTAAGAAATGATGGTATGACAGTCGTCGCGGGTGGGAAACGTTACTTGCACCGACTAGTCAGGGCTTGTGCGACGATGTCGCGGCTATACTCTGCGTTTTCCTCATCAAGTGTTAGCGCCCAGTCTGCGGCATGCTGCATCCAATTTTTGAATTTGTGGCGATGCCGAACGCGAAATAGTTTGAAGGTGAACCATGATTGAATCTTCTGATCTGCGGATGACTAGAATTCCACTTAGCCACGGTGGCGGCCGTATGCCGGCACTTGGCTTTGGCACCTTAATTCCGGACGCAGCCGTGACGATCACCGCGACTAGAGACGCGCTGGAAGCGGGATTCCGACACTTCGATTGCGCGGAACGATATGGGAATGAGCGCGAGGTGGGCAAGGCGTTGCAGGCAGGACTTGCGGCGGGAGGGATTGCGCGCGGGGAGATTTTTGTTACCACGAAGGTGTGGAACACCAATCACCGGCCGGAGCGCGTTGAACCGGCTTTCGAGGGGAGTCTGGAAAGGCTGGGGCTCAGCTATCTGGATCTCTATCTCATTCACACTCCCTTTGCGTTTCAGCCCGGGGATGAGCAGGATCCGCGGGATCAAGACGGCAATGTGCTTTACGACCACGGCGTGACTTTGCTCGATACCTGGAGGGCGATGGAGAGACTCGTGGATGGTGGTAAATGCCGGGCCATTGGACTGTCTGACATCGGTTTGGACGAAGTGAAGGCCATTTATGAAGCGGCGAGAATCAAGCCAGCGGTGGTGCAAGTGGAATCGCATCCGTATCTGCCGGAATCGGAGCTATTGGAATTCTGCAAGGAGAAGGGCGTTGTGCTTTTGGCTTTTGCGCCATTGGGCCACGGAATGAAGCCAGGGCTGCTCGAGGATCCAGTGATTTCGGGTATCGCCGCGCGAGTGGGAAAGACGCCGGCGCAGGTGCTGCTGGCTTGGGCGGTGCAGCGCGGCACGGCTTTGCTTACTACGCCCCGGAGTTCGGCTCGCGCGAGAGAGAATTTCGACATCACTGCCCTTCCCGCAGACGCGCTTGACGAAATCAATCGAATTCAGACCAGACAGCGGCTGAATCCAGTGGTGAACACCGGCGTTCCGGGTTTCATTCCAAAAGCTAAGGGAGCATGAAAGCGAAACCGCGACTAGAGCCGTCCATGCAAGAGTAACAAATCCGTACGGCCCTGAAGCGCGTTGACAGACTTCAACCTTCCTCTCACAAGTACAAGTTACGCCGCCGCTGTAACCTTTTGCTTCGAAGTCGGTATTTCCAGTACCGCGCTTCTATCTGCGATTGCCCCGAAAGGCGTTGCCTAGAACGCAGGGAAGGTAACTATGGGATTAGATTGGGCGAGCCAGAATTCGGGGCCGAAGATTGTGCTTATCGTCCTGAGTTTGTGCCTAATCGGAGCGTACACCGCGGGTAGCTCGCGGCAACCGGCGCAAGGAAGCGCTTCTGATTTTGAGCTCGCAACGCGTATCAGAGCATACCTGGCACCACTCGCGGAGAGCGGCAACTTGTCTGGAGTAGTCCTCGTCGCTCGTCACGGTCGTGTCTTGATGCGTGAATCCTACGGGATGGCGAATTACGAGTTAAGTGTTCCGAACTCACCACGCACGCGCTTCCATGTCGCTTCGGTCTCGAAAGCCTTCACAGCCGCGGCGATTCTTCAATTGCAGGAAGAGGGTCGTCTGAGCGTCTCCGACCGTGTTTCTCGATTCGTTCCAGATTTCCCGCGAGGCAAGGACATCACTCTCGACAACCTCCTGACGCATACCTCCGGAATACCTGACATTAACGATTTGCCCGACTACGATACATTCAGCCGGAGCCCGCATAAGCTTTCCGAGATCATCGCGAAATTTGCTAACCTGCCGTTAGAATATGAGCCGGGCGCAAAGTACAGCTATAGCAACTCTAATTACAATCTGCTGGCGTTTATATTAGAAACGGTTACGCGGCAACCGTACTCGGAAATCTTGCGCCAAGGCATCCTCCAACCGGCGGAGATGACTAATTCGGGTCACGACGGAGATGCAGCGAAGCCTATTCCCCTCGCGGCGGCTGGATACGTCCCAGCTGGCGTGAAGGGATACGACAAAGCCGCGTACGTGGATTGGTCGAACAAGACGGGCAACGGTTCATTGTTCTCTACCGTTGACGATCTCTTCCGATTCGACCGCGCGCTCAAAGCTGAGACCCTGCTCAAGTCGTCCACTTGTCGGACCTATTTTGTCGAAGGAATTGGCAACCGATACGGTTGGTACACTGGACGGCGCTTAGGACACCGCGTCATGTCCGCGAAAGGTCGCAGCCCTGGATTCGCTGCGGAACTTGACAGGTATCCGGATGATGATCTCACGGTAATTCTGTTGAGCAACAGCTACAGCAGCGTGACACAGGATCCCGTTGCTGAGGCGATCGCCGCGATTGTGTTTGGCCAAAGAATGACGGTTCCGAATGTGCGTGCCGCGGTCCTGCCTCAGTCCGTTCTTTTGTCGTACGAGGGCCATTACCAATTCGGTCCGGATTTTTTCACCCCTGACGAAAAATTTCGGCTGATTGCGCAGCCGAGCTACGTGCTTCTGCAATTGGCGAACGAAAGCCAGCCTCTAGTTCCGCTAAGTCCGACTGAGTTTCTCGAGCGTAAATTCTTCGGGCATATTGTTGCCGAGAAGGACGAACAAGGTAAAGTGATTGGCTTGAATGTTCGATACGGCACGCACGATTTCCACGCAGTGAGATTGGACGCGGAACCTGCCAGCTTGCAATAAGGATGGCCGGAGGGCGGATTGGGCTGTCGTCGATAGGCATAATCAAGCCGCATGCTTACAAAAACATTGGGTAGCTAGTCGTTTTCGACGCGGGCTTTTATATCGGAGTACGCCGCATCGATGAGACTGCTTAGCGCTGCGGCGTTTGTGGGCGTTCCCGGTTTCAGTTTTACGGGGCGCATGAACTTGCCGGTGCTTTGCACACGTAAACGTGGCGTTCTTTCACGGCGTGGCACTGCCGGATCCGGCTCGCCTGTTGAAGCTCAACAATTCGCATAATGAGCGTGGGGAGTCCGCGACGCCGGGTCACTTTAGAACACTCCCATGCAGTCGCGGCTCTTCTAGCTTCAACTGCTCCTGACCACACACGCGGGGACTCTAAAATGCCGCGGCATCGCCAGCGAGGGCTCGAACCGCCTTGGGCTGAGGACGCAGCAGCAAATAGAATGCGACGACGTGGGTGATCATCAGCACGGGCAAGTAGATAACCGGGATAGCGTACGTGGAGCCCAACTGTCCCGCCGGCTCTTTTTACCTAACCACAAGCCGTTGTGGGTCAAGCGATACGTACTTTGCTCGGTGACGGCGCGACAGCCTTGGTTCGTAGCAGTATTCGGAACGCCAAGCCATGGGTTATGAGAAGAAGAGGCACGTAGGCAGCCAAGATGAAATAGCCAGCGCCTAACAAGCCTGGGGTCTCCGGGAGTGATATGCGGCTTCCCAGGTAAAAGGCGAAGAGCAGGTCGGCAGTTCCGAAGATATTGAAGACCCAAGTCAGCGCCGTCCCTGTGCGGGTTCCCAGCGTAGCCAGAGCGAGCAAAGCCAGAATGACGGCTATGAAATCACCGAAAGCTACTGGTTGAGCAAATGCTGCCGGCAAGTCTGGAGATACTACACCCGGCACCACAAATGCCAATCCGAGGAACCTGAATCCGTGCAGCAGCAGGATGGGCTTCAGATTCTCTGGGCTGGGGCGTTCCCTTAGCTCTGGCCAAATGTATTGCCACGCTACTGCTCCCCAAGCAGCCAAGCCAAACGTAGCACTGATTCCGAACAAAACTGGAGATGGCATGATCGATCCTTTCCGGTGCAATTCGAGCTCACTTCTTGAAATGTGTCGAGCTCCTGAAATTTATTGGGTTCCTTCCTGAATGCGAGGAAATGTCTGGCCATGCGTTGTCTCGCACCAAAGTCCGCTGGACAGTCCGCTGACCAGGGGGACGCTCCATGGCCGAGTTCAGTTATTGGCCGGGCTATCTCGCAACAGTATTCCGAGCGGCAAGAGTGGCCCGACCGGAATGAACTGCTCGTCCATGAGGTTTTCCTTCGAGAGAGGCAGGTTTTCAATGAGGGCCCGGGCCTCCGCCACGTCCTTGCAGTTCAGTAGGAAGATGACGCCCCGGCCGTCGCCGCGCGTGAACCATTGCTGAATCTTGCCGTCGAGATACAGGGGAACGGTCGCACGAATTTCGGCGGGCATGATTTTCATGACTTGCTCGACCGTAACCCCCGGTTTTGGCGAAAGCATCGCCAGCACGCCGGTGATCTTGGGCTGCGGCGGTGTGGACTGACCTTGCGCCAGGGGCGCCAGGATCGTCGCGAACGCCAGCAGCAGGTAGAACATTTCGATCTTCATTGTTCACTCCTTTGATTCCTCACGAAATTTGGATCTTGTGTGGTACTACTGGGTACCACACGCTAGTTTAGACGCTCGCGAGGAGAAAAGGTTACGTCCCGAGAATAAAGATAATGGTACTCTATGGTACCGAAGGGGGCAGGAGAGGGTAATGGCTACGACGCCGATGTCAAAACGTCGCCAGAAAGCCGGCGACGAAACCAAGGTGCGCGAGCGCATCCTTGAGGCGGCCTTTGCGGCGTTCATGAAGAGCGGCTACGCAACGGCCAGCACGCTTGAGATCGCGACA
This sequence comes from uncultured Acidobacteriota bacterium, assembly GCA_963833345.1. Lineage (GTDB taxonomy): Bacteria > Acidobacteriota > Terriglobia > Acidiferrales > UBA7541 > Acidiferrum. Next base: position 3,026,163 of record CAWHXI010000002.1, read on the forward strand.
CGCGCGCGCGTTTCGAAGCGAGAGCTCTACGCGCTAGTTGGCAACAAACAGGAAATGCTGATTGCCTGCATCAGCGAGCGCGCCAAGCGACTGGAAGTGCCCGCTGACCTGCCCGAGCTGCGCGAGCGCGAGACCCTGGAGCGGGTGCTGGTCTCTTTCGGGACGAAGTTCGTCCGCGAGGTAAGCGATCCCACAGTGATTGCGGTATTCCGGCTGGCGATCGCCGAGGCGGTCCAGTCCCCCGAAGTGGCGCGAGCGCTCGACTCTACAGGACGCGAGGCAAGCCGCGCCGCCATGCGCAAAATCATGGCCGGGGCCCTGGCGTCCGGATTGCTCACGGGCCGTCCTGCCGAACTTGCCCGGCAGTTCGCAGGGTTGCTCTGGCGCGATTTGCTGGTGAGCCTGTTGCTCGGGGTCACCGAACGACCGAAACCGCGCGAAATCGCGGGACGTGCCCGCGACGCGGCAGCCGCCTTCCTTCAACTTCATCCGCTACCGAAGGAACTTGCGCCTGAATAGGCGTCCGAGCGTGCGGGCGCGGCCGAAGGTTGATCGGAACGATACGCAACAGCACTAGGTAGTTAGCCGTTTTCGACGCGGGCCTTTATGTCGGAGTAGGCTGCATCGATTAGCGTGTTTAGGGCTACGACATTTGTGGGCGTTCCCGGTTTCAGCTTTACGTGGCGCATGAACTTGCCGGCGCCTTGCAACAGGCGAGCCGGATCCGGCAGGGATGCGCCATGGAAGAAGCCCACGTTTACGTGTGCGGTGAAGACATTTACGTAGGCGAAGGGGGCGTCTCCCAGACAGGCAGTCGGACAGCCGTCGTGGAGAAGTTCGCGAACTTCGTCGCCGCACTTTCGCATTACCTCAAACCAGCGATGCGCGATGGCTCCCAATTCACCGGCGTGTTGTTTCATCCAGGCGTCGATGGCGGGATCGCGCTCGACAGCGCCGTTGAATCGCAGCAAGTCCGTTCTCATCGTTGCTCGCCTTGAACTGGAAAGACAAACATTTTACACAGAGAACACTGAGAGCGCAGAGGGCACAGAGAAGAAAAAGCAGATTCCTCGCTTCGCTCGGAATGACAATTCTTTTATTTCCTGCTCTCAGTCTGCGGCCGGCACAACTGGTGCGTGCTTGGGCATCAGAGCGAAGTAACCAAGATTCCAATCGTGAAAATCAATTCTCCGACGGCGAAAGGTACGCCTCTAGCTTTGGGCCGCATCTGTAAGTCCAGATAGCGGCGAGGAAAAGCGCTGTGCTCGCAACTATGTGGGACAAGAGCTGAATGAGTTCCAGTTTGTACAAATAATTTTGCCCCGCTGATGCTGGCAGCCCCGCATAGTGTGAAATGGCAAACACAATGGAGGGTGTGTTCACAAGGTTGCCCAAAAACCAGAAAACCAGATACAGGGATATTGCACGGCTTGCTATCAGCACAAGCTCTTTCTTAGGCACAGGGCCCTCCTTGATGGAACGGCAAAATGAACTCTCAAATCATAGGGCATGGATTTGCGTAACAGAACAGACTCTTCTTGTTCCTTTGTCGTGAGTGACAAAATTTAATTTGGCCAATCCAATGCCCTCACCGGCCCGTTCCGTCGTTTTGCCACACTCGTTTGGCTAATTTTTAAGCGGTAGCTGAAAATTGAGCCACTGCCGAGGGGGACGCGGAGAAGCGGTTAGGAGGATTTGGATTTTTCGAGGGCTTCGGTTAGGGCGGGCATGATTTCGAAGATGTCGGCTATTGCGCCGTAGTCGGCGATTTCGAAGATGGGGGCGTTGGCGTCTTTGTTGATGGCGACGATGGTGCGTGCGCCTTTCATGCCGACGACGTGTTGGATGGCGCCGCTGATGCCGAGCGCGAGGTAGAGCTTGGGGGCGACGGTTTGGCCGGAGCTGCCGATCTGGCGCTCCATGGGGAGCCAGCCTTCGTCGCAGATGGGGCGGGAGGCGGCGATTTCTCCGCCGAGGGCTTTGGCCAGGGCTTCGGCTTGGGGAATGTTTTCGGGGGCTTTGATGCCGCGGCCGATGGAGACGATGATGGGAGCTTGCGTGAGGTCGACGGCGGACTTGGCTTCTTTGAAGAGGTCGAGAGGCTTGGTGCGGATTTGATCGGGGGTCAGCGTGACGGCGAATGCGTTGATGGGAGCTTTGCCAGACGGATGCGGGGCTAGAAGGTCGGCGCGGAAGGCTCCGGATTGGAAAGAGGCGAACCACGGGCCGGCGCCCTGGAAGGTGACGTCGGCGGCGGTTTTGCCCTGGAACATTTGGCGGACAAAGATTAGTTTGCCGGACTCGTTCCGGTAAGCGATGCAGTCGCCGATCATGCCTTTGCCGAGGGAGGCGGCAAGTTTGGGGGCGAAGTCACGGACCTGGTAGGTGTGCGGGAAGAGGACGAGGTCGGGCTTGGCGGAGTCGATAACTTGCTTCAGGGCGACGCAGAAGCCGTCGGGCGTGTAGGCTTCGAGCAGATCGTGTTCGACTTGGAAGACTTCGGCGACATTTTTGGTGGCTAGTTCGGCGGCGAACGCGGAGAGGCCTTTGCCGATGACTGCGGCGCTGATCGTGCTGGAGGTGTCCGCGGCGATTTGCTGGGCGGCAGCTAGCGTTTCGAAGCTGGCGTTGTTCCATTTGCCTTGACGGAGTTCGGTGATGACCAGGACTTTCATGGATTTGCCTTTTCTTGCTTCGATAGTGTGGGGTTTCCTGTTTGCGAGCCGGTCTTGTGTGGCAGCCTTGACTCCGCTTGCGCTACGTCAATCGCAGAGTTGGCGATCTTAATTAGGTCTTCTTTAGTGGCCGCTTTGCCGGAAACGGAATAGTGATATCCGCATTCGGTCCAATAAAGAACGGATTCGTCGCAGTAGACACCGCATTCTGCAGCGCCAAACCTCCCCGAAATATCACCTCGAAGTTTGACCTTCACCTTCGGGCGCTGCGGATAGTCATCATGAAATACATTGCTGCCAGTGAGACCACCGTCGCGGCAAACGTGTTCTCCCTGACAATCTCTGCCGAAGGCCATCTGGATCGCGTAATGACGGTCACTCACGTCAACAATGGTAGCGTAGAGATTCTCTTCGCCCTGATCCTTCTTCAGTTGGTCGTCCGGGGTGCGCTCGCTGAAGGGCCAATAGGCGGGCAGGCGAAGGGGAACACGAGTTTTCTGCTTAAGGTCGGAGAGTATCTCATCGAAAATTGGATTTCGTTGAAGCTTTGGGGCCGTCTCCGCGGTGTGGGTCCGCTTACCCGTCGCGTTAGAATTTGCGTTCGACTGCAGCCGTGCGCCAGCCTCGCGCGGCATCACCAGTAGTGCTATAAAGGCTAACGAGATTATGAATTTTGATAACAAACGTTTCCTCGCGACCGATCTTTAAATCACACGGGCTTCGAATTTCAGTTTTTCGACTAGCTTGGTGGCGACTTCTTTGGGAGTGCCGGTGAGGAATTCGGTTTTTTTGGTTTTTGTGGGGACGTAGATTTTTTCGATTTTCTGAGTGGATTCGTGCGCGATGCCTAGAGATTCGCGGGTGATGGTGGCGATTTCCTTTTTCTTGGCGGCCATGATGCCTTTCAGGGTGGCGTAGCGGACTTTGTTGATGCCGGACTGGATGGAAAGGACCGCGGGCAGCGGGCATTCGATGTGCTGGAACCAGCCGGCTTCCAGTTCGCGCTTGAGTCTCATTTTGTCGCCAGCGACTTCGATCTGCATGATGATGGTGGCGTGCGGAAGATCGGAAAGAGCGGCAATCAGGACGCCGGTCTGGCCGAAGCCGTGGTCGTCGCTTTGGAGGCCGGTGAGGACGAGGTCCACTTTTTCTTTTTTGATGGCGGCCGCTAGGGCTTTTGCGGAGCCAAGCGGGTCGAGCTGGGCGAAGTTGTTGTCGGAGATGTGGATGCCGCGGTCGGCGCCTTTGGCGAGAGCTTCCTTGATGGTTTGCTTGACGCGCTCGGGGCCCATGGAGAGCGCGATGACTTCGCCGCCGTGTTTTTCTTTGAGGCGGAGGGCTTCTTCGAGAGCGTAGCTGTCCGGCTCGTTCATTTCGAAGCCGATGTCGGATTCCTTGATCCAGTTGCCGGCGATGGCGAGAGGGGCGTCCTTTGCGGGAACCTGCTTGATACTGACGATGATGTTCACGAGATTTTTCCTTGAGAGTCCTTCCTTGATTTTCGTGGAATCATTATATCAACGTACGATTGTTAGTCACTAACGGTTTCGACCGGATCGACCTCGCCTCAACCGATGGCGGCCTAAAGGCCGCCGCTACGACTTACTTTCCGGACCAGCGTTTGAAAATCAGGGCGGCGTTTGTGCCGCCGAAGCCGAAAGAGTTCGAGAGCGCGTATTCGACAGAGGCTTTGCGGGCCACATTTGGCACGTAGTCCAGGTCGCACTCGGGATCGGGCGTTTCGAGATTGATGGTGGGCGGCAAAATCTGATCGCGCAGGGCGAGGACGCTGATGCCCGCTTCTAGGCCGCCTGCGCCGCCGAGGAGATGGCCGGTCATTGATTTCGTGGAGCTGACTGGGACATTTTTCGCGTTGTCGCCAAACACCCTTTTGAGGGCGCGCGTTTCAATCAAGTCACCGAGCGGCGTGGAGGTGCCGTGCGCGTTTACGTAGCCGATATCGTCCGGCACGAGTTTGGCATCCTTGATAGCGGCTCGCATCACGCGGTAGGCGCCATCGCCGTCGGAGGCGGGCTGGGTGATATGGTAGGCGTCGCCGGCCATGCCGTAGCCAACGATTTCCGCGAGGATGGGCGCATTGCGCTTTTGCGCGTGCTCGAGCGACTCGAGGATCAGAATTCCCGCTCCTTCGCCGACGACGAAGCCGTCGCGGCCGGAGTCGAACGGGCGGCTGGCGTGAGCGGGATCATCGTTGCGGGTGGAAAGGGCTTTCATCGCAGCAAAGCCGCCGATGCCCATCGGAGTGACGGTAGCTTCGGTGCCGCCGCAGATCATCATGTCCGCTGCGCCACGCTCGATGATTTTGAAGGAATCGCCGATGGCGTGAGCGGAAGCGGAGCAAGCGGTGGCCGTGGCGGAATTCGGACCCTTGGCTCCATAACGAATGGAAATGTGGCCAGAAGCGAGATTGACAATGGCGGAAGGAATGAAAAAGGGAGAGATCTTGCCGGGCCCGCCCTGAACTAATTTCAAGTGCTCGCGCTCGATGATATCGAATCCGCCGATGCCGGAGGAAACGTAGACGCCGACTTCGTTGAGATCAGAATCCTCGGGCTTCCAGTTGGCGGACTTTATGGCGAAGTCCGCGCCAGCGAGGGCTACCTGGATGAAGCGGCCCATTTTTTTCAGTTCTTTTTTTTCGATCCACAGGAAAGGATCGAAGTTTTTTATTTCGCCGGCGATCTTGCAGTCAAAGCCGGTGGTATCGAATTGCGTAACATGGCCAACGCCACTTTGGCCGGCGATGAGGTTCTTCCAAGATTCCTCCGTGCCGATGCCCAGCGCGCAGACCAGTCCAACACCCGTAACAACTACCCGGTGAGTCAAGTCTTTGATGCTCCCTGTTGAGGTGATAATTTCGTGGCTTACTTTCCCTTGGCGTGCTTGTCGATGTACTCGACGGCGTCCTTCACCGTGGTCATCTTTTCGGCGTCTTCGTCGGGGACTTCAATACCGAAGGCTTCCTCAAACGCCATGACTAGCTCGACCTGGTCGAGAGAATCCGCTCCGAGGTCGTCCACGAAGGACGCTGTCGGCGTCACTTCGGCTTCATCGACGCCGAGCTGCTCGACGATAATTTGTTTTACGCGTTCTTCCACACTGGCCATTCCGGTGTCCTCCGCGATTTGCTATCGCTTATTGTGCATCGACGTACACTAACATTTCATGGGCCCAAACGCCGCCCTATGGACTTGAATTCCCTCTATCAGGCAACCTGCTCATTCTAGTCATGGGATTGGACAAGGTCAACTTTGCACCCACCCCGCAGGCCCATCGTCCTTTGCATACTCTGGCAAACCACAATGCCAGCACAAGTTGCTATTCGACGCTCCGAAGTACGTTGGCCCACCTCTATGGAACTGCTTCCCACAACGCGGACACAGAAAGTGGTCCTTCTGATACTGAGACGAGATCCGGACGACGAGCCAACAAACAAATAACACAACGCTAGCGACCTGAATGGCCTCAAGGGTACGTGGGTTGTGCACGAATCGCGAAGCAAAGGCCAACAGCAACACTGGCGGCAGAAAAGACCAACCTAAGATTCTGTTTCGAGCCCACCTGCGTTTGTACTTCTCCCATGCTCTACTGTAATCCGCCATCGCATTCACACAATTAAAGCCACGCTAGGCCAGATACAAGCCGCCGTTGACGTCGAGGACGTGGCCGGTGATGTAGGCGGCTTCGTCGCTCGCCAGGAAAACGATCGCGCTGGCTACGTCGCGGGCTGTGCCCATGCGGCCTAGAGGAATGCGAAGCTTTAGTTCGTCTTTCACTTTGTCGGAAAGGACGTCGGTCATCGGCGTGGCGATGAAGCCGGGGGCGACCGCGTTAACCGTGATGTTGCGCGAAGCGATTTCAATGGCGATGGCTTTGGTGAGGCCGACAAGGCCGGCTTTTGCGGCGACGTAGTTGGCCTGGCCTGCGTTGCCCATTTGTGCGACTACGCTGGCGATGTTGATGATGCGGCCTGTGCGGGCGCGCATCATGGTGGACAGGGCTTGCTGGATGCAGAGGTGCGCGCCGGTCAGGTTAGTGCGGATTACGGCATCCCAGTCCTCTTGCTTCATGCGGAGGGCCAGGCCGTCGCGGGTGATGGCGGCGTTGTTGACGAGGATATCGAGGCGGGCGAATTTTTCCAGGGTTTGCTTGAAGCCGGATTTGATTTGGTCGGGGTCGGCGACGTCCATTTTTATGGCGATGGCGTCGCCGCCGGCGGCCAGGATGTCGGTGACGAGGGTGGTGAGTTTTTCTTCGTTGCGGGCGGCGACTACAACCTTTGCGCCCGCTTGGGCCAGGGCTAGCGAGGTTTCGCGGCCGATGCCTTGGCTCGCGCCGGTGACTAGGGCTACTTTGTCTTTTAGGCTGAACATCTTTTTTCCCTGTGCTTACTTTTCACTGGATTGAAGATTTAACCCGAAGACCCACCCTCAACTTACGAGGGTGGGGCACCCGCGAAAAGCCTAAGGGCCTCGCCCTGAGCTACATTTGCTTACAGCCAGCAAACTCTTGCGACCGCGCACGGACTAAAGTCTGTGCTACTCACGCGGCGTCGGAACGGGCGCCGGCGATTTTGTCGACCGTGGCGGCTAAACTTTTTTCGTCTTCGACGTTGAGCGTGGCTGCGGAGCGCTCGATTTGGCGCAGGAGGCCGGTCAGGACGCGGCCTGGACCGACTTCCACGAAAGTGTTGACGCCTTCATCGATCAGGAGGCGGACGGATTCTTCCCAGCGGACGGGCATGGTGACTTGGCGGATTAGGGCTTCGCGGGCTTCGTCGCCGGTCGAGATGGTGTCGGCATCGACGTTGGTCACCAGGGGAACTGAAAGATTTGCAAAGTTCGTGTGCTTCAAGTCTTCGGTTAGGCGCTCTTGCGCGGGGGCCATTAGCGCGGAGTGGAATGGGGCGGAAACGGCCAGGATTACGGCGCGCTTCGCGCCGAGTTGCGAGGCGATTTCGACGGCGCGCTTGACGGCTGCGGCATGCCCGGAGATGACTGTTTGCTCGGGCGAATTTAGATTTGCGGCAGAGCAAATTTCGCCATTTGAAGCGCGCTTGCAGGCATCGGCAACTACCGCGGGCGACAGGCCCATGATGGCGGCCATTGCGCCTACGCCTGCGGGGACGGCTTCCTGCATGTAGGTGCCGCGCTTGCGGACAAGCTGGACGGCGTCGCTGAATTTCAGGGAGCCCGCGGCTACAAGGGCGGAGTATTCGCCGAGGCTGTGGCCTGCTACAAAATCTGGAGTTAGGCCTTTTTCCGCTAGGACGCGATGGACGGCGACGGAGCACGCGAGAATGGCGGGTTGCGTGTTGGCGGTGAGCTTGAGCTCGTCTTCGGTGCCTTCAAAGCAGATTTTGGAAATGGAGAAACCGAGGGCCTTATCGGCTTCCTCGAAAACTGCGCGGGCTGCCGGATACTTTTCCGCCAGCTCTTTGCCCATGCCGGGGTATTGCGATGCTTGACCCGGAAATAAGAATGCAACTTTGCCCATCGTCAATTCCTCTCCTGAGGCGTCATGCGAGAACGCTTGCGGCTGAGAGCTCCTGTTCGATTTTTTCGTTGATGCGTGCGCGGGACAGGCCCGCGGCGACACGGATAGCGTTTTTCACGGCTTTGGCGTTGGAACGCCCGTGGCCGATAACGCAAACGCCTCGCACGCCCAAGAGCGGCGCGCCCCCATACTCCGTGTAATCAATTGTTTTCTTCAAACCCTTCAAGGCTCCTCGCGAAAAAAGAAAACCAACCTGCGACGCTAGCGAGCTTTGGATAGACTTCTTGAGCAGGCCAAAAATCTGGACGGCAAGGCCTTCGCAGATTTTCAGGGCGATATTGCCCACGAATCCATCGCTGACGATCACGTCCACGTTTCCGGAGAAAAGATCTCCGCCCTCGACATTGCCGACAAAATGGACCGGGCTCTTTTTCAGACGCGTGTAAACCTCGCGCGTGAGTTCATTGCCCTTGATTTCTTCCTCGCCGACGGACAACAGGCCGACCCGGGGGCGGCGGTTGCCGAAGGTCGCCCGGTAATAGATTTCGCCCATCACCGCGAACTGCACCAAATGCTCGGGCTTGGAATCCACGTTGGCACCGACATCGAGCAGCACAGAAACGCCGCCCTTGGCATTCGGGAAGGGCGCGGCGAGCGCGACGCGATCGACCGACTCCAAAGTGCCAAGCAAAAATCTAGCGACGGTCATGACGGCGCCGGTGTTTCCAGCGCTGACCAGACCATCGGCTTTGGCTTCGCGCACCAGGCGCGCGGCGACATGAACGGAGCTGTCTTTCTTCCTGCGAAAAGCTTGAGCCGGGTGATCTTCCATGGTGATCACTTCGCTTGCCGGGACAATATCAATGGGCAAGTTCGGGGCAGCATGTTTGGCCAGCTCTGCACGAACGACGTTGGGTTGCCCGACGAGCATCACGCGTACGCCCAGTTCGCGGGCAGCCAGGACACTGCCTTCAACCTCGGGGCGGGGAGCGTTGTCTCCGCCCATGGCGTCAACGGCGATAGTGATCATCGGATTTATCTGAACGCTTTATCTGGCCGCCAGTTCTTGGATGAGACCCGGCAGGAAAAGGCGGCGTCAAGCCGACTTGTCTTGCACGGCGCGGCCTTTATAGAAACCGCAATGGGGACAAGCCTGATGCGGCTGCTTGGTTTCGTGGCAATTCGGGCATTCACCGAGAGGCGGCTTCTCGAGAAAATCATGTGCCCGTCTGGTGCTCGTCCGTCGTTTCGAATGCCGTCTTTTTGGGTTAGGCATAGCAATACTCCTCGTTCCCGCCTCAGTGGGGGGATTCTATGGGCTTTCGGCCCTGTAAACTATTGTTTTTTCAGCCAGTCCTGCTTCAGGCGCGCGAGAGGGGCCAGCCGCGGGTCCGTCGCGTGGGTCTCACAGCGGCACTCCTCGTGATTCAGGTTGGCACCGCAGTTAGGGCACAATCCCCGGCAGTCACTTTGGCAGATGACTTTCAGGGGCAGAGCTAATAGTACCTGTTCTCGGAGCACATCCGCCAGGAAGAGGCCATCTCCTTCAAAAAACCCAATCTCAGTGTCGTCATCCTTGAGCCGGTCTTCTTTCGGCTTGGCGCCCTTAGGCATGGGCGCATAGAACAGATCGAAAGAGCGGTTCACGTCTTCAATAACCGGTTCGAGACAGCGGGCACAGACCATTTCAATCTTGGTTTCGAGCTGGCCTTCGATGCGAATCTGGCCTTCGAGCAGCTCGGCAGTGGCGGTGACTTCCACAGGGGCGACTTGTTTAATCTCGGACGAATGGTAATCGATGCTGCCCGGGGCATAGCTCTTCCGGATACGCAGCTTGCGAACCGCGAGATCTTTTACATCGAGGAACAAGTCTTGAATGCCTCCGGCGCTAACGCTCATGCTTTATCATTATTCCGTCGCGCGAGCGGCAAGTCAAGGAACAGGGCCGATTTCTGGTGCTTTTGCTGCACGATTGGCAAGGGGTGGCTCTAGTACCAGCGGCCGGAAAAGCGGGTTAAACCGCTGCGGTGCGGGATTGGGGCTGGAAACCGGTGGCTTGAACGCGGACGATGCTCCAACCTTCCGGTTTCTGAGTGAGGATGATGGTCATGCGAACGCAGCCGGGATTCGGTTTTTCGAGCTTTCCGGGAGATTCCCACACCAGGGTCGCCACGGCCGCTTTACTGCCGACGAACTGAACATCTTCGATTTTTCCGATCGACTTGGCCCAGCCAGGAGCGGCGAAGACGAGTCTCGCCGCTTCATGGATTCGCGCCGGACCAATCCACAAGTTGCCCTGCATGTCTACAAACTGGCCATCCGCGGCAAACATGCTTGCAAACTCAGTTGCTTGACCGAGGCCCCATACCCGTGCAATTTGCATCACGGAAACAATTTCTGCCGCGGCATTCTCGAATTTTCTTTGTGGATCATCTGAAGGACGAGTCAGTTCTTCGCGAACCCAATCGAGAGTCAAACCGCGTTCGCGCAAAAGCCGTGCGGCCAGACAATTGTGTTCGTGGAGGATTCCGAGAAGGATATGTTCCGTGCCCACATATTTTGATCCAAGACGCTCCGCTTCTTCTGCGGCTTTGCTCAGGATGCGCTTGCACTCTGCGCTGACAGGAATTTCAATAGCTGTGGATAGGCGCTCGCCACGCGTAATTTGGGATTCGATTTCCCGGCGAATCGATTCCGCGCCACCATTTTCGCGAAGAGACTTCCAAAGGAGCGACCTATCCTCACGCATTAATCCGAGCAGCAAGTGTTCTGTCTCGATAGACATGATGCCGTATTGACTGGCTTCGTAGCGGGCGAAGAAAATCACGCGGCGGGCTTTTTCTGTGAATCGTTCAAACATACGTCATCTCACTTTTGTGACGGATCGCCTAGGCACCTCGAATCAGATTCGCTGGATCAGCATAACCTGTACAAAAGAGGATACCACTGCGGAAATTTGGAGGGTAAGGTAGCAGGGTCGATTGGCCACGCAGCAAGCGGGATTTGTAAATTGTCGGCTGGGCTGGCGAGGAAGGGCTGCGAGCGAGCAAGAATTGCATGGGACTAGTACCAGGCCATATTCTTTCGCGATCGCCGCGTACAGCACATAACTTGCTGACATAGAGCGACTTAGTTGAGACGGGCAAATCTTAGAGAAGTTTGGCTCATTTCGTGCCCTTTCTCAGGTCCCGGTCGAGATCAAATTGGAGAAAACTTCATGAGATTCCGGACCATTCTTTCGTTGGCCACGCTTTTTATGGCTTGCTTTACCCTTGCCGTGTTTGCCCAACCCTTGCCCGCGAACGCGGCCGGACGCAGCGCGAACCGCGCGCCGGAGAATCAATCCGTATCCGGACAGATCGCTTCGGTGGGCGATGCCGTGTTTACGATAAGCACAAAAAAAGACAATCAGGGACCGCAGTCCGTAGAGTTCCTGGTGGATGACAAAACGAAAGTGGAAGGCAAACTGACCATCGGAGCGCAAGCGATGGTGGAATACCGCTCGGACAGCGGGAAGAACATTGCCGTACACGTTGTGGTGACACCAGCCTCTGGTGTCAATCCTTACTGACCTACTGCATTTTTTCTTTTCGGCCTAGTGTAATCCTGTATTTCGCCTGACTCAGCCCCGGCGCAATCTGGTTTACTCAACGAACTTGAGGAGTCTTGATGCGCACGACTCTGAAGATTGTCCTGCCCTTAATCGTCAGCGTGGCGGTGGTGTCTCTGTTGTTCGCGGCGTATCAGGTTAGGACCGAGAGGCGGAATCTTCGCAGCGACCTATCGCGACGCGCGGAAATTCTGGGCGATAGCCTTCAAGAAACGGTCGAGCCTCTTCTGGTCAGCGGATCTAACAAAAACCTGCAACGGCTCGTAGCACGTTTCGGACAGAGAGAACATCTGCAGGGTGTCGCGGTTTACGACGTCCAGGGCACGGCGATTGCTGTCACCACGGGACTCCCGCCGGAATTTCAAACGCGCCCGGCGGTCGCGACGCGTGCCGCACAGCGAGACGCAGGTCAGGGTGAATTTCTGACAAAGGACAGCTCCGCGGCCGGGGACGAAAAGTACCTGGGTCCGATGCACATCTTTGCTTTGCCATTGCACCGCGACGGGCAAGCCGCCGGCACTCTGGTCCTGTTCCATGACACGAGTTATATCGACACGCAGGTGCAGCATACGCTTCGGGATGCGTTTGTTAACGCAGCGATTCAAACGATTCTGATCAGCTTGCTGGCGTTCGTGCTGGTGAGGTGGACGTTTACAGCGCCGCTTGCTATGACGGCAAAATGGCTGCGAACTTTGCGAACGGGACAGACGCACGCTCCGCCGATGACGCCGCAGGGGGAGATCTTCGATCAACTGCATCAGGAGGTGACGCACCTGGCGCATGACTTGAACGCGGCGCGAGCGTCGGCGGAGGAGGAAGCGCGGTTGCGCGACTCCAACGTTTCCATCTGGACAGCGGAACGGCTCCGCGTAAGTTTGCGGAACAAATTGCAGGATAAGCCGCTGTTTGTGGTTTCCAACCGCGAGCCATACTTGAACGTGTACAGGGAAAAAAATAATTCCATTGAGATCATCGTGCCGGCAAGCGGCGTCGTGACGGCGATCGAACCTGTGCTGGTAGCGTGCGATGGAACTTGGATCGCTCACGGATCGGGCAGCGCCGACCGCGAAGTCTCCGATGCTTATGACCATCAGCGTGTTCCGCCGGAGCGGCCGAGCTATACGCTTCGGCGCGTGTGGCTCAGCAACGAGGAAGAAAAAGGGTATTACCAGGGATTCGCGAACGAGGGGCTTTGGCCCCTTTGCCATATTGCACATACGCGGCCGGTGTTTCGTCCAGAAGATTGGACGCATTACCAGCGCGTAAACCGGCGCTTTGCGGATGCGGTGCTGCAAGAGATGGAAGGAACGGAGTCGCCGATACTCCTGGCGCAGGATTATCACCTCGCGCTGCTGCCGCGGATGGTCAAGGAAGCACGTCCGGATGCGCGCGTGGCGATTTTCTGGCACATACCGTGGCCGAATCCGGAAGTGTTTGGCATTTGTCCGTGGCAGCGGGAACTGGTCGATGGGCTTCTCGGCGCTGACCTGATCGGGTTTCACATCCAATCGCATTGCAACAATTTCCTAGAAACAGTGGACCGGGCCGTGGAAGCGCTGACGGAATGGGACCGTTTTGCCGTGAATCGGCAAGGCCACGTCACGCGGGTGAGGCCGTATCCGATTAGCGTGGCGTTTCCGGAAAATGGGCACGGTGGAAACGAAACGCGAAACGCTGGAGAGGAACGGGCGGCTCTGTGCAGCGAGCTGGGAATCGACGGCAGCCTGCTGGGCGTGGGCGTGGACCGTGTCGATTACACAAAGGGGATCATCGAGCGATTCCGCGGAATCGAGCATTTCCTGGATGTTTATCCCGCCTACCAACATCGATTCACTTTTGTACAGATTGGAGCGCCTAGCAGGACGGAGATCGACCGATACAAACACTTTCTGGATGAAGTCAGCGCGGAGGCGGACCGGATTAATGCGCGGTTCCAAGCGGGGCGGTGGAAACCCATTGTGTTGCTTAAGAAACATCACTCGCACGAGGAAATTGCGCGGTACTACAAAGCGGCTTCCGTCTGCCTGGTGACTTCGCTGCATGACGGAATGAATCTAGTGGCGAAGGAATTCGTGGCGGCGCGCGAAGACGAGCGAGGCGTTCTTATGCTGAGCACGTTCGCGGGGGCGGCGCACGAACTGCCGGACGCGCTGCTCGTAAATCCATACGATGTGCAGCAAGTGGCGGAAGCGATTCACCGCGCACTGGAGATGCCGGAGGAAGAACAATTCAGGCGCATGCAGCGAATGCGGGAAAACGTGCGGGAGCACAACGTCTACCGATGGGCCGCGCATCTGCTCTCCGACCTGACAGAGATCCGCATCGACGCTCCAGAACGGATTGAGGTGCCACAAACATCATGACCATACCGTCCCGGACTCGCCAAATGAGCGAGTCAGATATGCAGCGCACTGCCACAGGGTTCGTGGAACAGGAGAACCAGCACATGATCACCGCTGAAACACCGTTCGAATTCTTCACTGTCTCGTACTTGACGCGCATTGGGAACCAGTCCGCGGGCACGCTGACCGAGTTTCTCAAGGGGCTAAGCCAATGCAGTGATGCTTCCATCTTTCATCACACTTTCCAGACTTTGAGCAGCCATCACTTCCTGACGGAAGGCTTTTCGAATGACTTTGCGCAATGGGCGCACGCGGACGCGAGCCGCGAAGACCTGGCCGAGCAGCTCGCGGCGCTCGATGTGCGAGATTATCTTTCCATCGCCGCACTGCGCAGCGACCTGTGCCGCGTGGTCAGCGATTATTGCACGGCAAATCCGGCGCTATCGGAGCAAACAGCTCTGGAGCGCTTTTACTTTTGCGAAAGCGTGGAGGTCACGCTGCCGTTCGGACTCACAGCGCGGACGCTGGAAGAATTTCGCAACGGCATCGTGCATTTGAGCCACGCCTCTTTTTATTTCCACTTCCTCTCGTCGCGCCTCCGGTTGCAACTGCAAACGAACGATTTTTCGCACTGGCTGGCGGATGGACTAGGCCTGGGAACGCTGGCAGACAGCGTGAATCACATCGACATTTATACGAACACGCTCGACAGTGCCCGCGCCAAGGTACTTCGGCTGATCGACCGCGAGAGGAGAAAAGGATGAGCGAAGTAGCGATCGCCAGTCGGATTCCGTTGGATGATTACGCAGCGCTGCTCGGCGAAGGCGAGATCGACGAGCTGCGCGTGCTCGCGAAACCATTGCGAGGCCGCAGCATAGAGATGATTAACTCAACCGCGGTGGGCGGGGGCGTGGCGGAAATTCTAAACCGGCTTCTGCCGCTCGCGGAGGAACTCGAGCTGAAAATGCGCTGGGACGTGATGACAGGCGGCGATGACTTCTATGGAGTGACGAAGTCGTTTCACAACGCGCTTCATGGGGCTCCGTATCACGCGGACCCGAAAGATTTTGAAATTTTTCTTGCGTGCAACGAGCGTAACCGCGCGCGGCTTCCGCTCGACGCCGAATTCATGATTATCCACGATCCGCAGCCCGCTGCGCTTATAGAAGGACGCAAAGGCAGCGGGAATCATTGGGCCTGGCGGTGCCATATCGATCTGTCGCATCCGAATCGCCAAGTTTGGGATTTTTTGGAGAAATTCGTGGCGCGCTATGATGCAGCGATGTTTTCTTCGCCGGAGTTTTCGCGCTCGCTGGCTATCCCGCAGTATCTTTTTTATCCGGCGATCGATCCGCTTTCAGAGAAGAACCGTGATTTGGAGAGCGGGTTTGTAGCGCGGACGCTGGCGCAATATCAGATCGATCCGCTACGGCCCATCCTGACGCAGATTTCGCGGTTCGACCGGCTGAAAGATCCCGTTGGCGTGATTCGCGCATATCGCATCGTGAAGCGATATTTCGATTGCCAACTGGTGCTTGCCGGGGGCAGCGCCTCTGATGACCCGGAGGGAGCGGAAGTTCTGAAGGAAGTCCAGCGAGAAGCGAATGGCGAAGCAGACATTCATATCATCGAACTGCCGGCGTGGGCACCGCTGGAAGTGAACGCACTACAGCGCGCTTCGACAATTGTGATTCAGAAAAGCCTGCGGGAGGGGTTCGGGTTGACGGTTTCCGAAGCGCTGTGGAAGAAAAAACCGGTCGTGGCTTCGGCGGTCGGCGGAATTCCTGTGCAAATTATCCACAGACATACGGGGCTTTTGGCGCATTCGGTCGAGGGGACGGCATATCAGATTCGGTTCTTGTTGTCCCATCCGGAGATTGCGGCGAAGCTTGGCGAGAACGGGCATGAGCACGTGAAGGAGAATTTTCTGATTACCCAGAAGCTCAAACGCTACGTGACGCTATGTTTGGCGATGGCACGCGCGAAGTAGAGCGTGCCATCAAAGTCGGGGAGAGTTATTTGTAACTCGCACAGGCCAAGCTCTTAAAGAGTAAACAAGCTCGGCCCCTACAAGCTGTTACGGAGGCGAGGATCGTTGTGAGTTTCTTGGGAACGAACGGGAATCCGTTTGAAAAACTAGCCCCTGTACGGAATCTCAATAAGTAAGCGACCAGCCAACCATGGTCATCGTCAGCACGAGCAAGAGCATTCCGGTGCTCACAACGCTGAGGATTCTTCCGTGGCCGAGGAGATAGTCGCGCGACTCTGCGTCGCTGCAAAGAAGGACCGAAACAACCAAGACAACTGCCCAGGCAAGAATCGCAGGCAGGCCGGGATACTTGCCGATCATCGAGAGAAATTGGCCCGGAGGTTGGCCAGCGGGTATCCACCAGGGGATCATGGGGGCTACGCCAGCGGCGAGCGAGAGAGTGAGCAGCTTACGCGTAAACCAGCCTTTGATTTTGGGCCGGGCCTCTTTCCAGACAAAATAATCCCAAGCCAGAAGAGCGACGGCGAAAAGCACCCAGCCATAGAGAGCGACATTTTGGTCAAACCACCACCAGGCGCGGAAGATGAAGCGTGAGTTATGTCCCGTGGCATAGCGCGGGAGCAGGAAGATGGCTACGAGACCGTTGCACGCCACGGCTACGAGTAGCGTGACCAGACTCATCAACTGAAACCAGTAGCGCGTCGGAACGCGCCTACACCGGGTGCATACGGATTGTTTGGGAAGGAAGTTTAGTCCACAGCGGTCGCAGAACACGGCTGGTCTCCCATTCGCGGGAATCGAATCCTGTGATCGCTGCCAGAGTATCTTATTGGAATCTAAAAAAACTACTGGTCTGAGGGTCAGTTGAAAGGGCAGGCAGTATTGGTAGTATGGTGGGTATCCAGCCAGACGCCTTTCCCGGGTGAAGTGCCTAGACTTGAACTAAACTTGCAATAAATCCACGGTCGGGCGGGGGTACAAAATGACCGAGGCCTCGAAACAATGGGAAGGCCAGATTGTCGAAGGGATTTTTCCCTTGCGGCAATATCTTGGCGGATCCGATCACAGCGCGGTGTTCCTAACAGAGCACGGCGCCGGCGAGCCGAAAAAAGCTGCCATCAAGCTTTTTCCTGCCGATCCGGCAACTGCCGATTCGCAGCTCGCGAGTTGGGAATTTGCTTCGCAACTCTCTCATCCGAATCTCCTGCGAATATTCCGCGTAGGGCGATGCCGGCTCGGCGGTGATGATCTGCTGTACTTGGTGATGGAGTACGCCGAGGAAGATCTCGCGGACATCCTTCCACAGCGCGCGCTTACGGCGGAAGAAACACGCGACATGCTATTCCCGGTGCTGGATGCGCTGGAATACTTGCACGGCAAGGGCTTTGTACATGGCGATTTGAAGCCCGCAAATATATTGGCCAGCGGAGACCATCTGAAGCTATCGAGCGATGCGATTTCGCGCATCGGAGAAGCGCAGAGCGCCTCAAAAAGAGCGCGTGCTTACGATGCGCCTGAAGCGGCCAGCGGAATGCTGACGCCGGCGGCGGACGTTTGGTCGCTGGGCATGACCTTGGTCGAGGTTCTGACACAGCATTTGCCGGAGTGGCAGTCCGGGCCGAATCGCGAGCCGGTAGTGCCCGCTAATCTTCCTGCGCCATTCCTGGAGATCGCGCGCCAATGTTTGCGGCTGGAGCCTCAGCGGCGCGTGAGCGTTGCTGACATCGCGGAGCGGCTGAATGCGCGAGCAGCCGTGGCGTCTGCGTCTGTTGCGGGATCTGTTGCCGCGACGGGCGCGAGTCTTGGCCCGGCAGCCCTAGCCAACCAGGCCTCTGCGGGGACATCGAAACCCATTGCCACGTTGCCGGTACCTCCGAGAGCCACGCCCCAGGTGCAAACTAATCCGCACCGGCCATCGCCATATAGGGAATCGGGTGCCAAGTCGCGGTTTCTTGTTCCGCTCATTGTGGGCGCGTTGGCATTTGCAGCGATTCTGACGGTGCCGCGACTGCTGACGCATCACCCGGAAACTCAGTCCGCACCGGCCGTGGCTTCTGAGAAACCAAGTGGCGCAGGTGCAGTTTCAAAGCCAGCCCAGTCCGTGGATTCATCGAAACCCAAGATGAAACCGGAGCGCGAGCCTGCGATTTCCCAGTCAGCGAAGTCCGCAGCTCCTGCAACGCCACAAGAAGCACAGCGGACCGCACCACCTCCCGCACAGGACACTTTGAAGCCGACGAGCGAAAAAGAGCAGCCTTCTACCACGGCGGCGGTTACCGCAGCGCCTGCCTCCGAGGAAGTTGCGAAACCGGCCATCAGTGGAATTGTTCCGGGCAAGGGAGAGGTCTTGGATCAAGTGCTGCCGGACGTGTCGCCGAAGGCGCGCGCAACTATCTACGGGAAGGTGCGCGTTAGCGTAAGAGTTCACGTTGATCAAGCGGGCAGTGTTTCGGGGGCGGAGCTGGACTCCCCCGGACCAAGCCCGTTTTTTGCGGATCTCGCCTTGCAAGCCGCGAAAAAATGGGCCTTCACGCCACCCGAAGTGGACGGAAAGAGCGTGGCGAGCGAATGGCGGCTGCGGTTTGAGTTCACGCCGAAGGACACAAAAGTTATTCCTGCGCAGACGGCTCCTTAGAAGACCGACCCCCACAGCCGGGTAGCATTGAGCGTTGTGAGAATACCCATGGGCGCAGTTGGGCTCGATGAAATGGGAATGTGCGAAGTCACCTGTACCATGGGACGCAGCTTCCGCCGGCTTCGCCTATGAGTAACTCCCCGAGCCAATTGAAAACAATAAGGTTAGATAGGAAATAGCGGCAATCTGTCCCGCCGTACCATACCCACGCACAAGCTCAGCTCGTAATTTCGCTGGTGACAGGCGGTGCTCTAGTTGCGCCCACGCCTAGCGGAGCGACGGCGAATGAACGAGCAGCAAAATCCAATTTGTCTAGAAAACAAGTCTGGCGCGCAAGCGAAGACTCGGTGGCTGCGTCGGGGAATCCGAAATGTGGCATTGCTCGTGGCGATTGGCGGCGTTTCGCTCGCCGCCGGATTTGAGACCGCACGAACGACGCTGCCAACTCAAAAGTGGGGCAACGGACTTCCAGCGCAGAGACCTTCGCGGGCCGTCTCGCCTGTACGAATGCCGACTCCTGAGGAAAATAAGCTGGATGCGGAACTAAAGCATCTCCCACCGCAGCAGCAAGCGGCGCAATTGCTGGAACGCGCGATGCATGACGACCAGGCTGCTCTGGATCTGCTGCGTGAAAATGTGGATGGCTGGCGGGGTCGCCTGAAGAATACCGACCAGCTTTTTGACCTGGTGCTGGCGGCGCTGAATTCACGCGATCTTCGCGTGCGGACGGCAGCGATCGACGTTGACCTTGCGGCAAATAATTTGAGCAAGTCGCCCGAGAGTGTTGCGCAGTTGATCCGGCAGTTGCAGCGTGATCCTACAAGCCGAGGGATGGCTTTGTGGCGGCTAGGTGCGCTGGGAAACCGTGGCGTTGAACCTGAGAAGGTGCTGAACAGCCTGCTGAACTACGCGAACGATCCCAGCGAACACACACGCTATTGGGCAGTGGAAGGATTGGCGATGCTGGGCAGCGACGCTACGGTCGATCCACTCCTGGACATTTTGACTCACGACCGCTCGCCGCGTGTGCGCGAACTGGCGGCTAGCAGCTTGGGCCAATCCGGCATGCTCACGCGGGAAGAGCGGCTGGCGGCGGTGCCTCATCTGCTCAATTTTGCCGACGACGATTCGCTGAACACGACGACGCGGGAGTTGGTGTATGGAACGCTTCGCGTGATTACCGGCGCGGCTCTCGGCAACGATGCCAATGCCTGGCGCGCGTGGTGGGCAAGCCACGATCCGGCGCAGGAGCGTCCTCGACAGCGCACGAGGATTCTACGCACCTAGTGAACTCGATTGGGTACGTACTCTTTTGTGAACAACACCTTCCACCAGACTCCGAATTCGCGCTCCGATTCTGTCAGGACTTGAGAAAATAGGTCATCCAGAAAGTACGGGCCGAGAAACACGATTATCTCTTGGGAGGATACATTGACACAATTTTTCCTCAAGACCGCCAGGCCGATCTTCGCAGTCCTGCTTGTCTTTTTCGTCGGAATGGGAGCACTTTCCAAAGCTTCGGCCCAGGAAAAGAAAAATCCTCAGACCGCTGGTGTGGACAACACCAAGATGGGAGCCTACCGTGCCATTGCCCAGCACGCCTATTTGGAGTTTCAAAAAGGAGATACCGCAACGGCCGCTCAGCTCGCACATAGCCTCGAGCGGGTGTGGGATAAGGGCGAAGACTACGGCGGCGACACCGCGCTAAAGAAAACGCATCCCGATTTGTTCGAGCAGATCGACAAAGCGATGGATGATTTCGTATTGCCTTTGATGGATTACAAAACCAAACCGCCTGACCCTGCAAGAGTCAAAGCGGCTTTTGGCGCGTACATGGAAAAACTAAAACTCGCTGATTGAGAAGCGAGCGATTCCTCGCCGTGTTGAACTCCATCTGGGAGAAGGAGGAGTTGGTCCCCCAGTTAGGACTTCTGCGAATTCGGGACTCACGCCGGCATCATGGCATTATGTCCGGAACGCCGGGCGCTTGGAAGAGCCAGCGCAGCAGAAGATGCGTGGGCCAGTAAACCAATCCGACGATGATGATGAACGCGGCCGCGAGGTGAACGGGGGCGGGTCCCCAGGCGCGGAGGAAGACCGGATCGCGGTAGGCGTAGTTCATGTTGATCTCCGCTGACAGGAAGCGAGAGACGAGCAGAAGAACGGCGGCGATTGCGGCTTGCAGACCCAGGGCGCGCCTGTCGTAGCCGATTCGACGCAGAGTCCAAAGCAGGACCAGCGGCAGCCCGACGTGAAAGGACGAGAGCAGGCGTACCCAGAGCGGGTAACGCGCGTCCCACATGTAATCCGTTCCACCGATGAGATAACGTCCAGTCGTGAGTCGCCAGCCAACGTCCAAGATCCAAAAAAGACCTGCCGCCAACGAACTGACCGCCTGGCTTGAGAGCAGCAGAGGATTCGCCCACCAGATACCGATAAGACTCAGGATCACCGCGACATCGCACAAGTGCAACAGATTGGCCCAGCCCCACACGCGGAAATACGTAGGAAGCCAGACGATCATCCAGCACAAGCTAACCCATCGGAGCACGGGAAAAGTGTTCGAGCCCAGCGACATGCGTTTTTGCCTTTCGGTGATGGAAGACGGCTAAGGCTATCACAATCGATGGTGGAGATTAGATCAGGGCAAGGCTGGCGTCTCGAGGCGATGAAGCGCGGCGCTCAGCGATAACCCAACTCGGGGCCGAGTTGGATGGAACTTGGCATGAACGTTCCACTTCCTCGAGCGACTTCTTTGCCGCGACTGTCGAAAAGGACGCCTTCGGCGATGTAAAGACGTTTCGAACGGCTAACGACCTGGCCGCGTGCGAGTAGATGGCCTTCGGAGACAGGCCGCAGGAAATAAAGCTGGAACGAGGAAGTTACGACGAACAAATCCTTAACGAGAGATTGCACCGCGAAAAATGTTGCGTCGTCCAGGACTTTAAAATACACGGCGCCGTGAATCGCGCGAGCGGCGTGATAAAAGTCCTCACGGACAGGCAATTCAATCTCCGCCCGCCCTTCTTCGGGGATGCGGAGCTGCGGCCGGAACCAATTGTTGATCGGGGCGTTGTTATACATTCCGACGAGCGTTTCAAAGTGTGTGCGTTCCATGGTGTGGTTAGGGATCGCTCCGGGACTTAAGAAGATTCGGAAATCTGGCCTGCGGCGGGGGCAGCAGAAGGGCCGAAATGCTCCTGGTGCTTGCGAAGCAGGAATTGATCGGTCATTCCGGCGATGTAATCGCAAACGACAACGTGCCGGGCTTCGGCTTGGGCAGATTCTTCGTGTGAGGCGGGCATCGAGGCCGGTGAATCGAGGTAGTAGACGAAAACCTCTTCGAGGCAGCGGATCGAGCGGTCGCGGTCTTCGGTGATAGCGGGGTGGTTGTAAATGTGCTTAAAGAGGAAGCGTTTCATTTCTGTGTTGCGCTGGGCCAAGGCGTCGCTGAAACCGGCAAGCCTGCGTGGGCCATGGCGAATGTCGTCCACC
Organism: uncultured Acidobacteriota bacterium; assembly: GCA_963833345.1. Classification (GTDB taxonomy): domain Bacteria; phylum Acidobacteriota; class Terriglobia; order Acidiferrales; family UBA7541; genus Acidiferrum. Next base: position 3,048,427 of record CAWHXI010000002.1, read on the forward strand.
GTTGCGGCTCCGGAAGCGAGCACGCGTTGCTGCGTCGAATCGATGAGATCGGTGGCCAGTTGATCGAGCACGAGACGCAGAGCTGCATTGAATTTTAGCTTGTCCCGTCCAGCGGGATAAGCTGCCTCGATTTGAGCGTACATCTCGGCGAAAATTGGAACTTCGCTTCGCAGGGCCTCAAGATCCAGGAGCTCTGCTTCGCGTGCATCGTCGAGGTCCGCGGTGTTGTATGCGATTTCGTCGACCCAATCGATGAGTTGTCCTTCGAGCGGCGTTCGAAGATCGAGAAGGTATTCGGCAAGATTTGGGAATTGTGAAGCGGTGTAATCGTGCGAATGTTTGATGATGCCTTCGCGGACTTCGAAGGTGAGATTCAGGCCGGGGAAATCGAGATAGGGACTCTCGAACTGCTCTACGATGCGGAGCGCCTGGAGATTGTGGTTGAAGCGCGAGCCGCGGGCGCGCATAAGCTCATCGAGTTTTTTTTCGCCGGCGTGGCCGAAGGGCGGATGTCCGATGTCGTGGACGAGAGCGAGAGTCTCGGCGAGATCCGTGTTAAGGCCGAGCGCTGAGGCGACGGTGCGAGCGATCTGCGAAACCTCCAGAGTGTGCGTGAGCCGATTGCGAAAATGATCGGAGTAACGGATGGTGAAGACCTGCGTCTTGGCTTCGAGGCGGCGGAAGGCGCGCGAGTGAATGATGCGGTCGCGGTCGCGCGCGTATTCGGTACGGTAGGGATGCGGTGGCTCAGGGTAGCGGCGTCCGCGCGAGAGTTCCACGCGCATCGCCCACGGCGCGCATGTGTGGAGTGGTTCTATGAGCGGCTCCGGCGACGGACGGAGACTTTACCGTCCGTTTGCGTTCTCAGGTGTCTTCAAACTTTTTCGAAAGGTTCAACGGTCCGCCCGAGCTTGTCGCGGAGAGGATCCAGGGCTCAGGATTGTGGCGCGAGCGTTTCCAGTCCGCGGTCCGCTTCCTCCGAGACCGGCGTATTCGGAAATTCCTTTTTGAGCTGCTCATACACGCCGGCGGCTTCTTTCGGATTACTTTGGCGCAAGGTCTCGGCAAGTTCGAGAAGAACGAGCGGGCGCGGGACGAAGACGGAGGAATGGTCGGCCAGGTCGCGGAAAACTTTGACGGCCTCGGCCGTCTTTCCCGTGCGCTCGTAAATCACTCCTGTTTGATACTGCGCCATGGCTACGAGTTCTTTGTCCTTACCAGAGCTGATCTTCTTCAATTGCTCGAGAGCTTGATTGTGGCGTTCGAGGTCTTCGTAGCAGAGCGCAGCGTAGTAGGCGGCAAGTCTGCCGGGATTTGTGTTTGGATATTTCTCGGCGACTGCAGAAAACTTTTGGACGGCATCTTCGGCGCGCGCGGCCTCCGTGGGATAGAACGGCTCGCTGGGATCGTTGGGATCGGGGACGGCACCGATGCGCGCGGAGTAAGCCTTCGTGGCGATGTCGAGCGCCGCGGTAGCCTGCACCGTTTTACGGTCAGTATAAAAACGCCAGCCAAAATAGCCGACGGCGACGATAACGACGGCCAGCACGGCCGCGGCGAGAACGGTGGTGTGTGAAAAGACAGCTTCAGCGCCGTGCTCAATGGCATCGTGGATCTTGTCCTGCTTCAATTCCTTGCGCGAAATATGTTCCGGCACAAACGCTCTCCTGCTTGGATTGGAATCTTTAATCGTAGCACAAGACGCGGGCAAGCCGCCTCCCGCGGGTTGCAGCTGGGCGCACGACATGAAAATCCATTCCGAGTCTGATAGGGTTTGGGCGGGCTTTTGTTTCTCTGTCTGACAGTTTATAATGCCTGTCAGATAGGAGGCTTCTATGACCATTTCCTTGCAGGCACTGCTTGATAAGCGCCATCAGCTCGCCGCCAGTCTGGCTCGCGTTGATGACTTGCGCCCCGGTTTTCTGACCGCGCGTTTTCGTAAGTGTGGCAAGCGCAACTGCCACTGCGCTCAGAAGGACTCCCCGGGACACGGCCCGTCCTATTCGTTGACTCATCGCGTTGCTGGAAAGACGGTCACCCAGATCATTCCGCAAGGCCCAGCAGTAGAACGAGCCAAAGCGCAGATCGCCGAATACCACCGTTTCCGGAATCTGGTGCGCGAACTGATCCTCGTGAGTGAGCAAATCTGCTCCGCCCAAGTGCGGAATGCGGAAACGCTCCCAGCGAACGAGGCTAAAAAAAAACCTCTTCGCCGATCTACTGGCTACCGACGTCGTGCGAGAGATTGAGACGCTCCTCGGTCGTCAGGCGGTTGAAGATCTGGATCTGGAAGCGCTGGAGCTCGCCGTGCGTCAACAGGTCCTGCAACTGGCCGGAGCCGCGGTCGCGCAACGTCTCAATGCCGACACCAGCGATGAGCAAGGCTCGCGAGTTCGTTGTAACTGTGGACAGGAAGCACGCTTGGTGGGACGCCGGAGCAAGCAGGTGCAGAGCGTACTCGGTCCCCTACAACTCGAGCGCGCCTACTATCACTGCTCTTCCTGCGGCCACGGCTGCTGCCCTCGTGATGGACATCTGGGCATCGAAAACACCTCGCTCTCTCCAGCCCTCACGCGCATGGTGGGCACCGTGGGGGCCATGGTCAGCTTTCAGGAAGGTTGCGAGCTGTTGACGGAACTGGCCGGCGTGGCCGTGGATGCCAAGCAAGTGGAAAGAACAGCAGAAGCGCTGGGAAAGGAGATCGCCGAAGACGAACGCTTGCACAGCGAACCTCTGGATTCTCTTCCTCTGCCGCGGACTCTGTATCTCGGTATGGATGGCACCGGGATTCCTCTACGCGCAGAGGAACTCGTCGGTCGAACGGGCAAGCAACCGGACGGATCGGCCAAGACCGGCGAGGTGAAACTCTGCACCATTTGGAGCGCGGAATCGCTCGATGAAGAAGGCACACCCCTTCGCGATGAAGGATCGGTCAGCTATTCAGCGGCCTTGGAGAGTGCCAGTGCGCTGGATACCGCTGCCGCACGTTCTCCCTTCGCCCAGCGCGTCTGGAGAGAAGCTACGCGCCGCCGCTTCAGCCAAGCACCACGCACGGTCGTGCTCGGGGATGGGGCCTTGTGGATTTGGAACATCGCGGCCGACCAATTTCCCGAGGCCACTCAGATTGTGGACCGCTATCATGCCAAACAATACTTGAGTGAAGTCGGGAAAGCTCTTTACGGCCCCACCGCTCCACGGGCTGTTCAATGGGCAGAACGCCGTAAGAAGGAGCTCGATACCGGAAGATTCATGGCGCTGCTCAACGCCCTCCGCCGCCAGGTCCCACGCTCCGATCTGGCTCGTCGCTGTCTCCACTATTTCAAGACCAACCGCGATCGTATGCGCTATCCGGAGTTCCACGCCCAAGGCTTGTGCACGTCCTCAGGCGTCGTCGAGGCCGGATGCAAGGTAGCCATTGGCACACGACTCAAACGCGCCGGCATGCACTGGACCAAGCCAGGCTCCAACGCCATCATTGCTCTTCGCTGCTCAAAACTCAGTGGTCGTTTTCAAGACTTCTGGGAGCGCCGGTCAGTACGCAGAGCCGCATGACTCATCACTTTCTTGACGTACACCCGTTGCAGCTTGGGTTCGCCGAGGCAGCAAATTACCCTTGCAACATGGGGAGGAAGAGAGCCCAACTCTGCCCCGGCACGAGTGTTAAATTAGAGTGATGCAGGCCAAGTGTGTTCATTGCGGGACCGAGCATAAGCTCAAGGATGCCGACTCCACGATCCATCCGAAGGTGCAGTTCAAATGCTCAAAATGCGGGAAAACCACGGTTGTGGAAGTCAAGCGGCGCCCAGACCAGACCGTGGTGATTAGCCCGCTGCCCACGTTTGCCCGCGCTGACGCTTCCCATTCGGGTTTGCATCTTCCGCCTGAAGACGATGGTATGAAACTGCCTGCGGATGGTGTATTTGTGCTTGCCGTCACATCGGGGCCCGCGAATGGCGAGCACTTTAGATTGACAAAATCGCGAGTCGTGATTGGGCGAAAGGGCGCGGACATCCCGTTGAGTGACCCAGAGATTTCGAGGCACCATTGCTTGCTGGAGGTGCGCGACAAGGTCATCAACCTGAAGGATCTTGATTCCACCAATGGCACGTTTTACGACGAAGAGCGCGTGAGAGCGGCCATGTTGCAGGACGGCTCGGAGTTTCGCATTGGCGAGAGCCGGATTCGTGTCAGCTTCCAGAAAAAGTGACGTTGCTTCCCTGCTCCGCTCTTCCGCATATTACAATCTGAACTCGGCGCATCGTAAGTGTAAGATACGGACGATAGCGTTGAGCTTACGAAGCACCCGATGAATCGCCTCTCCGCCTGCCTGATCACACTCAACGAAGAACATAATTTGCCGCGCGCCTTGGCATCGCTAAAGGGAATCGCGGACGAAATTGTCGTGGTGGATTCCGGAAGCTCTGACCGAACCGCAGCGATCGCTCGCGAGCATGGCGCGGTTTTTTTTGAACGCACATGGACAAATTATTCGGACCAAAAGAATTTCGCCGCTGCGCGTGCGCAGAATGATTGGGTTTTGTCCATGGACGCGGATGAGGAGTTGAGCAGCGCATTGCAGACTTCCCTGCTGGATTGGAAGAAACACGAGGCGCGATTCGGTGTGTACGAAATGGCGCGAAAGACATGGTATCTGGGAGCCTGGGTTAAGCACTCGGGCTGGTATCCGGATTTTCAGCGGCGGCTGTACCGGCGGGATAAAACGCAGTTTTCGGGAATCATCCACGAAGCGCTGCGGTTTGAGGGCAAGCCGGGGCGACTTGCTGGTGATTTGCTCCATTACACTGTGAGGTCATTCGCTGAGCACGAGGCGAATGTCGAGCGATATACCGCCCTTGCAGCCCGCCAAATGTTTGAGGACGGGAAACGAAACTGGCGGGGCGCGATGTGGCTGGCGACACCGTGGAGCTGGTTTCAGAATTATTTTTTGCGTGGCGGATTTCTCGATGGATACCGCGGCGCAATCATTTCGCAAATGGCGGCTCGTTCCGTGCGGCTGAAATACGCGAAGCTGGGCAAATTGATCGAGCAAGAGCAGCGAGGAGCAACCGGAGCGAAGCCGTGAAGGTGCTGGTTGTCGATCTCGAGACAGCCTGGCGCGGCGGACAAAATCAGGCTCTCCTCATTTTGAAGGGATTGCGCGGCCGCGGACATGAGGCGGAACTCGTGGCTGCGCGCGGGTCTGCGCTCGGAGAGCGAGCGCGCGAGAATGGCGTTCGCGTTCATTTTGTCTCGCGTGGATTATTTCGGCTGCCAGCGGCGTGGAAGATTCGCGAATTGGTCCGTGGCGGGGGATTTGATCTTGTGCATGCCAATGAAGCGCACGCCGCCTCGGCGGTGTGGCTGGCTGGTGCGCACAAGCACATTCCCTTTTTGATTTCGCGCCGCGTGGGATACCCCATCGGGAAGAGCCGCGCATCGCGTGCCCGCTATGAAGCCGCGGCGCGTATCATCGCAAACTCAAAGTGGGTGGCGGAGCAGGCGGCAAATTCGGGAGCGCCACGAGAGAAATTGACTGTAGTTTGCGAAGGCGCGGAGATTCCACCGCTATTCACGGAGGCTCAACGACGCGCTGCGCGCTCGCGCTGGGGAGTTTCCGGTGATATGCCATTGCTCGGCTGCGTGGGGGTATTGTTGCCGGACAAGGGTCAGGAGTGGTTGATTCGCTCCCTCGCCGAACTCCGGAAGGAATTTCCTGGGGCGAAACTGTTGCTTGCAGGCGATGGACCATGCCGCGCGAAACTGGAATCGCTGGCGCAAGAGCTTGGTATCGCGGGAGCTGTTTTGTTTCCGGGTTTTGTAAAGGATGTGGAGAGTGTGTACGCCGCTCTGGACGTTTTCTTGCTGCCGTCCTTTTTCGAAGCGCTGAACAATTCCTTGCTCGCGGCGATGGCCTACGAGATTCCTTCCATCGCATTCAACAAAGGGGCCCTTGGCGAAATCATCGAAAACGAAAAAAGCGGATTACTGGTTTCCGGCCCGGACGTCGCGGAAATTTGCGATGCGGCGAGCAGAATTCTTCAAAGCGCCGATTTTGCGGCGAGTATCGGAAAAGAGGGCCGCAAGCGAATTGAAGCGAATTTTTCCTTCGAGCGTATGGTTGATGGGATGATCCGCGTTTACCAGGAAATCTTAGGGAACAAAGCACAAACTTAACCATCTTCGCCGCATAATCCGCCGTGCGCATAGAACGACGTGAGCGTCGTCACACATAAAGGTCTGCCCAAAAAAGATGAAGCGCCGGGCGGCTCCTTCTCGATCCGCACGGCGCTTCAAATGATTTTAATTTTGCGCAAGTTTTCTGACTTCTCTTGTTCCAGGTATTCCCTCCTATCCGCTTGCCGATCTACGTCAAGCTATCTTGGGGATTAAACAACCCATCGCCCTTTTGGCTCGAGAAACTCCACGCCAATCGCAAAGCCGTCGCCTTGCAATGGTTCGCAGTATGCTACCCGGGCCGAGGAGCGAAACTCTCCGGTGCGCGATACGAACGTCAGCCGTTCGCCGTGTTCCCAGCGGCGGGTGCTCACCACCCGCGCGCCACGCGCACTCACATTTTCCGTAAAAGTCGATTCCGTGCCGGGCATCCGGCGATGGCCGTCCAGAAGGACGGGGATCTCCATGGGGATCCGGCGTTCGACGCGGTTGAAGGGAAAAGCGTGCCTGTTGGATTTGACTGGCATTCATCCTCATAGGCACGCGGCAATCCGCGTGAGATTTTTTACATTGCTGCTGCTGCGATGCTTCATGCCGTAGAGAGCGCGGTCGGCAGCGCCCAGAAGCTTTTCCGGAGTATCGCCATCTTCTGGAAATGCAGCAACCCCGGCGCTGACGGAAAGCGCGGGCGGCTCAGCTTCGGCGGCCAGGCGTTCCCGAATGCGGGAAACGACCCGCCCGGCGATGTCCGGACCGGCTTCAGGAAGCACGAGGGCAAATTCGTCGCCGCCGTAACGCGCCGCGGTGTCGATGGCGCGAGAATGGCTGCGAAGAATCTTCGAAAGGCGAACGATGGCGCGGCTTCCAGTGAGATGGCCGTAGTGATCGTTGATGGTCTTGAGGCCATCCATATCCAGAAGTACGACGCTGAAAGGACGTTGCGTGCGGCGCGAGCGATCCAGTTCCGCTTCCAAGACGCTTATGAGTCGGCGATAGTTGGCGAGGCCGGTGAGCGAATCGCTGACGGCCATCGAACGCACCTGGTCAAAGAGACGCGCTTGATCGAGCAGCGCGCCGGAAAGCATGACGACGTAACTGGCGGTCTTGCTCAGCTCTGCTAGGAAGAACGGACCATCGAAGAGATGGCGGGAAAAGGCCGCGGAGACGTGGCAAACGACGTTGAGCGAGGCCACGGCAAAGAGCGAATAGTCGTACAGGCTAGCCGCGGTCTTATTGTTTTTGCTGCTCTGCAGACGCTGTCCGAAACAAATTGCGGCAAACAGGAACAGGGCGCCAGGGAGCAAATCCCAGGGACGAGAGACAAGGCTGCCTGCATGAGCCAGCGGCGCCGAAGGCGCGGCAAGAAAAGCTGCGCTTGTAAGATAGGTAGCAATGGCGACCACCAGCAACGCACCTGCGGTTTCTTTGCTGGGTTGCCGGGCATTCGGAATGTAACGTTCCACGGCGATGGCGGAGAGCAAGAAAACGGCGAGGATCGTGCGGCCGACCATCCAGCCCATTGGGATTCGCGTCAGGGCAGCGGGGCCGGCCTGCAGCACATCGTTCAGGCCGAAGTAGCCGACGGTCTCAATGATTCCCGAGAGGACAAAGCCAAATGCCAGGATGAGCGCAGTGCGGTCATGTGTACCGCGGAACCTGACCAGCGCATTTGCCGCGTAGCAGAAGCTCAGGAGCGTGCCGCCAACTTCAAGATATAGGTAAATCTCGGGGGAACCAGAAATAGCGGCCTGCCGCAGGTAGAATATGGCGCCAAAAAACACAAACGCCAGGCCAACGGTGGAAGCGATCAGAACGCGAGAACGCTCCTTCCGAAGAAACCCGACGATTTGGCCCCAACCACCCACGAAACCCCCCAAATACCGAAGAAACAACTACAACACCATGAGAATGCAAGTTTGTGCCCTTTCCGGAGGAAAAATCTCAGCCCGTAAGTAACTGATTTTTCGTCAGTTACAAGAGCGCTGCAAAGAGGGTTGCCGGGTTGTGTACCGGCGAGACACATAGAAGGACGGAGAAAAAGGAGCCTAAGGAAACTATCATCTTTGTTCCGTTAGAGTTACCGACAATTGGGACAGTATCAGCGTGAATACGGGCAGCGTCTCAGTGTGAGACAGTCTCACGGGTCAAATGTCTCGCTCCTTTCCCTTTTTATGGGTTATAGCTTGGGTTTGGGAGGGGGAAGTTCGCGAGCCACCACGATATCGCTAAAACTGCAGGCCTTGTGAGAGCCATCGCAGAACGGCTTGTTGGCCGACTGACCGCAGCGGCAGAGACCGATGGCGGTTCGTCCAGCAAGCCCGAAAACGCGGCCTTCGGGATCGACGATTTCAAAATCTCCCTCTACACGAATCGACCCGTTACTGTTGATGATGATCTTGGCTGCAGCCATTCAGGCCTCCGAAAAGCTGAGAGCGCGTTCGGCGCTTGTCGCCGAACACGCTCTCTAGACTACGCAGACTTGGCTCGGAACTCAAGGAAACGGCTGATTGCTCTCAATACTTGGGTAGGCTGGGATCGACTTCATCCGACCACGCGAGAATGCCCCCCTTTAGATTGAGGATTTTGCGGAAGCCGGCTTTGCGCAGGAAGTCCACGGCTTCGGCGGAGCGCTTTCCGCTGCGGCAGTGCGCGACGATTTCACGCGAAGAGTCTAGCTCGTGAACGCGGCGTGGCAATTCGCCGAGCGGGATCAAGTGACCCTTCAGATTGCAAATCTGAAATTCGTGCGGCTCGCGCACATCGAGGATGAAGAGATCGTCTCCGCGATCGAGGCGCGATTTCAGTTCGCGCGGCGTAATTTCCGGGACCTGCACATCGGGGCCGGGAGCTTCTTCGCCGCGCACGCCGCAGAATTCGTAGTAGTCCATGAGTTTGTTGATGGTGCGATGCTCGCCGCACATAGGGCAGTTCGGATTTTTGCGCAGCTTCAACTCGCGGAATTTCATGCCAAGCGCGTCGAAGAGCAGCAAACGGCCGACAAGACTATCGCCAGCCCCCAAAATCAACTTAATCGTTTCCATCGCCTGGATAGAGCCGACGATTCCGGGCAGCACGCCGAGCACTCCGCCTTCAGCGCAAGACGGCACGAGTCCTGGCGGAGGCGGCTCGGGGTATAAACAGCGGTAGCAGGGTCCTTCCGGCATACCAAAAACCGTGGCTTGGCCCTCAAAGCGAAAGATCGAGCCGTAAACATTTGGTTTGCCGAGAAGAATGCACGCGTCGTTCACCAGATAGCGCGTCGGAAAATTGTCAGTGCCATCTACGACGATGTCGAAATCCTTGAAAAGCTCAAGGGCATTTTCGCTGGTGAGTTTTGTTTCGAAGGCCTCGATTTGAATGTTGGGGTTGAGGTTAGACAGCCGCTCGCGCGCCGCTTCGCTCTTAAATTTGCCGACATCGCTTGTGCCAAAAGTGACTTGCCGCTGAAGATTCGTGAAATCCACGACATCGAAATCGACGAGTCCCAAACGCCCGACACCGGCGGCAGCGAGATAAAGTCCCAGCGGGGCGCCCAGCCCCCCGGTGCCAATCAGCAGGACTTTTGCGTTTTTGAGTTTGAGCTGACCCTCCATGCCCACTTCGGGCATGATCAGGTGGCGGCTATAGCGAAGAATTTCCTCGTTCGAAAGACTCGTGGCCGGCTTCGTTCCGGTTTGCGGCTGTGTGGTCGTGGCCATTGCAAAAGCTCCCTGTCAATTAAAAGTCAATCAACGTTTTCGGCGGAACCGCCGGCGATGGACGGGATGATGCTGATAGTGTCCCCGTCTTTCGTCGGGGTGTTTTCCTTCGCCAAATAGCGGATATCCTCATCGTTGAGATAAACATTCACGAACGCGCGCAGTTTGCCGTCTTCGGTGTAGAGATGCTTGCGCAACTCCGCGAATTGGCTCGTGAGCCCGCTGAGCGCTTCGCCGACGGTCGCGGCGCTGAACTCGGCGGAATCGCGCTTGCCCGCGTAAGCTCGCAGCGGCGTCGGAATCATCACTTTGACAGACATCTCTCGTTCTCCCGTTCTCTCGGACCCCTGCTAGTTCGCGGCGCTTACTTTCATCGGCGAAATCTTTTCTGCCAAAAATTCGGACCGGTCGTCTTTCAGACGCCAGGAGGTCATGTCCTGCGGCACACCAGTATGCACGCTAACGATGATGTAGCTATACCACGGCCAGGCGTGATCGCGGTCGTAGTCGCTGGGGCGCGCCGGATGGTCGGGATGGGAATGATACCAGCCGATGACGCCAAGCCCTTGCGCGCTTGCGGCTTTTTCGGCTTCGCGCACATCGTTCGCCGTAACAGAAAAACGATTGCGCGGCGAATCATCGCGCCGATTTACGAGCGGAAAAAGTGAAAGCACCTCGCGGGAAATCTTTCGAGGCTCCTGATTTGGGTCGTATGCGAGAACATCGTGATCCGTTCCGAGAAGTGCACCGCAGCATTCATACGGATATGTCTCGACGCCGTGCTCGCGAATCTTCGTCGCAAGCTCGGCGCTTATCCAGAGTTCCAGAGCTTCGCTCATTGTGGAATCACTCTTCATCCCAAAAGCGTTCGGTCAGGTACTTTGACGCGGAATCGGCAAAAACGGTGACAATCACGGCGCGCTCGCCGGGCGGGAAGCCTTTCGCGACATGGAAGCAGCCGAGCAGCGCGGCAGCTGCACTGGGACTGACCAGCAGACCCTCTTCCCGCGCGATCCGGTTCACCATGCGATAGGACTCCTCCGTCGAGACCTCGAGATTTTCGTCCGCGAGCGTGTCGTCATAAATCGCAGGGCGCAGCGCGGTCTGCATGTGCTTCCAGCCTTCCAGACCGTGAAACGCTGCATCCGGCTGAAGACTTATGCAGCGAATCGATGGATTCAGCTCCTTCAACCGCCGCGATGCGCCGACAAATGTTCCACTCGTGCCTAGAGCCGCGACAAAGTGCGTTATGGTTCCGCTGGTTTGCTCCCAGATTTCTTTGGCGGTAGTGCGATAGTGCGCCTGCCAATTCGCCGGATTGCCGTACTGATCCGGGTAGAAATACGTTTCCGGGTCGGACGCGACTATCTCCTGAACGCGTCGAATTGCGCCGTCGGTACCCCCGTCGCCGGAGGTAATAACAAGCTCAGCCCCAAAAGCACTGAGGATGCGTTTGCGTTCGCGGGAGGCACTGTCCGGCAAGCAGAGCTTCACGCCATAGCCGAGCGCTGCGCCGATCATGGCGTACGCAATCCCCGTATTGCCGCTGGTGGCATCAATGATAGTCTTGCCGGTCCGGAGAGCACCGCTGGCTAGACCCGCTTGAATCATGTTCAGCGCTGGCCGATCCTTGACGGAGCCTCCGGGATTGCACCACTCCGCCTTGGCGCAGAATTCCACATTGGGGAATTCGCTGCCGATTCGCGAAAGGCGCAGGAGCGGCGTGTTGCCGATCAGTTCGAGCACAGACTGCCCCGTGCGGCTATGAGACTTTTCGAGCTGGATGGAGGATGTGACCTCCGAGGCGGTAATGGGATTAACAGTGGCCATGCTCTTGCGTCGCCTGACAAACTCCTGGATATGCGACCAGTTTACTCCGAATTAGATGCTCTTCGCCAGTTTGATGGTATAGCCTGACTTTAGCGTCAGTTAGCGGCAATCACCCTACAAGGAGTAGAGAATGGTTTGTGGGCATAAGCAAGAGTCGGCAGGCTCCGGGCGCGATCCATTGTTAACACTTACCTAGATCATAGCGTCCTGCATACCGGGATGACATCCGGAGTCGGCATATCCAGCGCTGGAACCACAGTTGACTCGCGCCTCACAATCAGGGACTGTCGAGCGGTGACCACCGCGCCTGCCCCCGAACCTAAGGGTGATTCTTCGTTGGTGCTGGCCGCACGCGAAGGTGACCGCTCCGCATTTGGCGGTTTGTACGCGCGATATGCGCGCATGGTTCACGGAATTCTGCTGGCGAGAGTGCCCGCGAGCGACGTGGACGATCTCGTTCAAGACGTTTTTCTGCGCGCAATGCCTCGGCTGGGCGACCTGCGCGATGTCGCCCGGTTTGGACCGTGGCTGGCGGCCATCACGCGCAACCGTGCCAACGACTACTATCGGCAAACGCGGGCGGTTGCCGCGGTAACGGAGAGCCTGCCGGAAGATGAAGCGGAATTGCCTGCATCGAATACGGCCCCCGATGCGGAAGCAGCGGTGATCCTGGCGTTCGTTCGCAGCCTCCCGGATGCTTATCGCGAAACGCTGATCCTCCGATTGGTGGAGGGCATGACGGGGCCGGAGATCGCCGCGCGCACCGGCCTGACTCCCGGCTCCGTTCGAGTCAATCTGCATCGAGGCATGCAGCAGCTCCGAGAGAAACTGAACCAGGCTTCGCTTGGCGGTGCGATGCAGCCCGATTCCTGCGGCGGTAGAAATTCAGCGGCGCAGGAAAAGAATGCGTTGCGTAAAAGGAATGAGCCATGAATGACGATTATCTCTGGGATGGTTCCGGCGAACCCGACCCCGAGATTCAAAAACTGGAAAGCACGCTCGCCAAATTCCGCCACAAAGGTCAGGGGGCCGAGTTTCCTGCGATCACGGCAGCGCCGCGATTGCGATTCTGGCAGCGGATTATGCCATCACAATGGCCGTTCGGACTCGTAGCCGCGACCGCAACGATTCTGTTCATCGCAGCCTTCGGTGTTCTGCAATGGAGTCAGAAGCCGAATGCAGCTTCCGGACCAGGGTGGGACGTCGAGAGTGTCGCAGGCACTCCACAAGTGGAATCGAATGCCTTTGGAATGAGCTCTGGAACCGCCAAGCTTGGCGTCGGCCAAACTCTCGTCACCGATAGCCATTCGAAAGCCAACATTTCCGTCGCAGATATTGGAACGGTGAATGTGGAGCCGAACACGCGTTTGCGTTCAGTCGCGGGGGGCAACGGACACAATCGACTGGCGCTCGATCGCGGCACGATTCACGCATACATCTGGGCGTTGCCGGGTGAGTTTACGGTCGATACGCCTTCGGCCATCGCCGTAGACCTGGGCTGTTCCTACACGTTGCAAGTAGACGATTCGGGCGCAGGACTTCTCCGAACGAAACTGGGTTGGGTTGGTTTTAAGCTGGATGGACATGAAGCGTTCATCCCCGCGGGCGCGGTTTGCGCAACACGGCCGAAAGTGGGGCCAGGCACTCCGTATTTTGACGATGCTTCCGCATCCTTTCGCGAATCCCTGTCCAAATTTGATTTTGCAACGAGCACATCGGAAGAACGGAGCGCTGAGCTCAGCAAAATACTTGCGGAGGCTCGCCAGCGCGACGCGCTCACCGTCTGGCATCTCCTCTCTCGCGCTGGAGAAGCGGAGCGCGGACCAGTTTATGACCGCCTGGCAACGCTTGTTCCGCCTCCCGCGGGAGTCACGCGCGATGGCATTCTGCGCCTCGATCAGAAGATGCTGGATTTGTGGTGGAACCAGCTGGGCCTTGGCGACGTTTCGCTGTGGCGCATTTGGGAACGCTCTTGGTCTCCAGCAAAAACCTGAAAGCTCTCGCTCGATTAGATTAGAACCATCACCGGGAAACCGATTCTCAACAATCACAAATGGCAGTCCGCTTTACAGAACTCGCGGCATTTACTAGGCTAAGAGCCCTATGTGGAATGTCGAACAGCGGTTCACAGGGAAGCAAATCGAAAGTCTGGCGGCGCTCGGCTTTGCCGTCGGCAGCACGCGGGGCGTCGTGCGCGTGGAAAAATACGGCTCCGGCGCGGAGTTTCGCAAGGGCGCGGACGATCTCTACCAGATGACGGTTGCGCCGACGATCATGCTGAAAGGCCGGTTCACGCGGCTCTGGGACGCAGGCTACCAGAAATTTCTGCTGACCGACGATGGATTGAAGCTGCCTGCGCTGGCATCGCATCTCGAGAATCTGCGCAAGTTCAACGAAGAATTGCGAACCGCGCTGGGTGTCCCAACTTTTTACAACGAAGCGCTTGGCTCGGTGAGCCAAATCAGCGTCTACGACCGCGTCAAAGGCCGCGCGGGCGACGTGCCTGACAAAACTGTTGGCGCCCATGAGCCAGGTGGCGAACACTAAACGAGTTGCCTCTCATCTTCATACTTCTTTCTTCGCTGCGCCCTCCCGAAGCTGACGCCGGAATTGCTCAATGTCTACCCGATGCTTGGCGGCTTTGCGCGCGCCGATGAAGATCACGGGGATATCCCATCCGTAGCGCTCTTCGAGAACCGCATCCTTATCGATATTTACTTCACGCAGCACCAAGGCGAACTCACGCAACAGGGGCGCTATGGCGGCCTTGGCTTCATCGCAGAGATGACAGCCCGGCCGCGTATAGAGAGTCACTTCACGCAGGCCCGCGGCGGCCAAACGCGCGTCCTCCGGGTGTTCCTTCACGGCTTCGGATTGGAATATTTTTGGAATGGACCGGCGTATGGGTGAAACGCGCGCGCACGGTAAAGCTCCGCGATCTGCCGGAGATGCCCGAGGTCGTGCGAAGCCCACTCGCTAAGCATCTGATGAAGGGTAATGTTGCCAAGCTCGGAGTGCGTAGCTTCGCGCTCGCCGGAATCGGCCGGGATGCTTCTCAAGAGAATTACGGTGGAGCGCCGCGTCCTCGTGAAAAATGCGAGGTTTTCGGTTGCTGAGCCGCGTACATAATCGCCAACCACAACGGTTTGTGTTGGATCGTACTTCTGCAGAGTTGGCGTGTCTTCCGTAACGATGCGCCGCGTCCGGTCGGCATAGATCAGTTCAATATCAGCAAGATGCCCGATCACTTCCGCAATCGACCAGCGCTCTGGCGCGGGCTTCCAGCGCAGCAGATCTTCCGGCAAATCGCGAAGCATCGTTTCGAGCAGAAACGGCGTCTTTTCAAGGAGCAACAGAGCAGGCTGGATGGATCCGGTGACTGCCGGCTGGGTGGTTCGGGCTACACCTTGCTGCATGGGGGGACCTCCCAAGCGATGCATGCATCTTACTCGAAAAGGCTGCGAAAAGTTGAAGTGGCGCATAATGAGTAACAGGCGCGGAGGAGTCGCTGGCATGGGAAGAATCGTGGCACTGGTGGACGATTTATTTTTTCAAATGAAGGTCGCGGAGACGGCGAAACATCTGGGCCTCGAGTTGAAAGTGGCCACGAACGGTGACGCGCTTCTCGGCTTGCTGGAACCGCCGCCAAAGCTCGTCATCGTGGATTTGAACTCCCGGAGCCAGCCGCTTGCGGCCATCGAGCGCGTGCGCGCGAAACAAAAAGACTTGCGAATCATTGGGTTTCTCTCTCACGTGCAACGCGACCTCGCAACGCAGGCGCAAGCAGCGGGCTGCGACGAAGTGATGCCGCGCTCGGCTTTTACCCAAAATCTGGCGGCCATCCTGAGCGCCGCAAAGGACTGATGTGAAATTTAGAAGAAATACCTTAGTTGCCAACGCGATGATGGTGCCCGCACTCTTTCTGCTCCTGACGAATAGGGCCTCCGCGCAGGAGTCGAGTTCAAATCTTACAGCCCAAGCCGCCTCGGCTAACGGGCCATCTGCCGCGCTTCGCGATCTCTTGATGGCGGCCTGTTCGCAAAGCCAAAGCGACTTTGAGCGTTTTCTCACCGCGCGCAACAAAGAATCGTTTTCCCGCATGGCGCCGGCAGCTCGCGTAGCGTTTATGAAACGATTCGTGCTGCTCAACGAAGCAGGCAAACCCTCCGCGACCAACAATCCCTCCGGCCGTCCCATCGTGCGCTGCGATACCCCCGCAGGCGCCGCGGAAATCCAAATCGGCGGCGCAGACACTCGTGACAATGTGGCGTTTATGCCGGTGAACTTGCGCGACGCCACGGATACGACGGACGCCAGCGCGATTCAGGTCACCATGGGCCTGGTGCGGGAGAACGGCGAGTGGAAGATCCTCTCGCTGGGCGTGGTTCTTCTCGATTTACCATCCCTGGAACTGGAGTGGGACTCCGCGGAAGCAGACAAAAATGAGCAAACCGCCATCGGATCTCTCAAGGATATCGCTGAAGCTATCGAAGCCTTTCGTCTCAAGTACGCGCGGCTGCCTAACTCTCTTTCGAGTCTCGGGCCTCCGCTGCATGGTCCCGCTAACGCGGAAGCCGCCGGGCTCTTGGAATCTGATCTGGCCGCAGGAATGAGAAATGGATATTCGTTCCGTTATGTCATTGTGGGTGCCAGCGGACTGGGCGCGCCGGGGAAGTTCGAGCTTGCCGCAACACCGTTGTCGTATGGCCGCACTGGCCACCGCTCCTTTTTCCGTGATGCATCTGGGATTCTTCGCGGCGCGGACCGGCAGGGCACAGTAGGCTCCTCATCTGATCCAAGATTGCCAGAGCACTGATCTTAGCCGCATCAACGCATAAAACACTACGGGTTAGTCTTCACCGTTGGATATTGAATTCCCAGTTGTTCGAGATAAGTCTTATAGCGCGCGGGATCGTAATAATATTTCTTCAATTGTGGCGCGAACTTCTCCATTTTTTCTTTATTCATCTCGACAGCTGGTTTGTCATCGGGACTAAGAAACGTCTCGTAGTGAATGTCCTTCGTTTGGACGTTCCGAAAATAATCCCATGCTTGCTGCACAAGTTGCGGCTGAAGAAAGAAGTCTAGAGCGGTCAAGGCTTGTACCTTGGCGCCCGCGGTCGAGCCTTTGTGGGAGATGGGCGTTGCCATCGCCACACCGTTAGCCCAGCTATGCCCGGGAAGATTCGGGATATTTGCCGGATACATCAGATAGACCATCGGGACGTTCCAGGAAATATCGCCGATGTCGTCGGAGCCTCCACCCGTGGGTTTTTTCACTGGCTCCGAGAGCGGCTCGACTTTCTCCTTGAGACCTTCCACTTTCGCGCCAATGTCCTTTTGAAGAGCCTTCGCCAGCGTCTGATCCGCCTCGCTCCATTTCGGCATTCCGACGGCTTCGATATTTTTCTGCTGGGTCTCGGCAATCACCTTGTTCAAATACGGCGGCCACGCGGATCCTACCAACTTGTGATCAACCGTGGTCCCTGTCATTTTGGCCGCGGAATCCGCAATGGTATTTCCCAAATCGTAGAGATCCTTGATGTGCGGATAATCCAGCTCGCGGAAGTAGTACCAAACCGCCGCTTCCGATGGAACGACATTGGGCTGATCCCCGCCATTGATAATGACGCGATGAGAACGCTGTGGGGGGCGCAGGTGCTCGCGGCGAAAATCCCAGCCGGTGTCCATCAGCTCGACGGCATCCAGTGCGCTGCGGCCTTCCCACGGCGCCGCGGCAGCGTGCGCCGCCTTACCATGAAAAAAATACTGTACGGAGACGAGTCCGCTCCACTCGCCGTTCCCCGTGCCGTACGACGTCGAAAATTCCGACTCCACGTGGGCACCCAGGACGATATCCACATCTTTGAACAATCCTGCGCGAACGTAAAACGCTTTTGTGCCAAGCAATTCTTCCGCAACACCAGGAACAAGTTTGATGGTCCCAGTGATGTGGTGCCCATCCATAAGTTTCTTCAGTACCAAAGCCGCGGTGACGTTGACGGCCATCCCGGAGTTATGTCCTTCTCCATGCCCCGGCGCGCCTTCCACTATCGGATCGTGATAAGCCACTCCCGGCTTCTGCGAAGCGCGAGGAATGCAGTCGATATCCGTGATAAACGCGATGACCGGTTTGCCGCTGCCGTACGTGGCTACCCAGGCCGTGGGAATGCCTGCCACGCCATGCTCCACGTGAAATCCGTTTTTCTCAAGAATGCCCGTGACGTAGCGCGAGGTCTCGTATTCCTGGAACCCCAATTCGCTGAAGCTGAAAATTTCGTCCACCATCTGTTGCGTAAGTGTCTGGAGTTTGTCCACTTCCGCCGCGGCTTCCTGTTTCAGGGCCGGGAGCTGCGGCGACTGCTGCGCGAACAGTCCGCATGGCGCGAACAAAACCGCCGCGATACAGCTCACTACACAAAATTTCGTCATCCCACTCTCCAGTCAACAATCGGCAGCAAAATGAGCGGGCATATTACATCGGGTATTGCGAAATAGGGGAAAGAAAGAATCCCGGGTTTGTGCGGCGAAGGAGTTGGCGCTACTATCGTGCGATTCCACATGCGCCCAGCATCCACTCGACATCTCTGCCTGCTCCTAACCCTCGCTCTTCTGACTCCGCTGGCCACGATGGCGCAACAATCCAGCTCCGCTTACGGACCTCTTCCCGTCTTCGAATTTCACAGCGGATTCTGGATCAATCTGCACCACATGCTTTACTACGAGGCTAAGTTGCGCGAATTTCCGCCTGCCGCCGCTCAAAAGGGCAATCCCTCCCCACAAATAAAATTGAAGACCATGAAAGATGTCGGCAC
This sequence comes from uncultured Acidobacteriota bacterium, assembly GCA_963833345.1. Classification (GTDB taxonomy): domain Bacteria; phylum Acidobacteriota; class Terriglobia; order Acidiferrales; family UBA7541; genus Acidiferrum. The sequence goes on from CAWHXI010000002.1 coordinate 3,066,944, forward strand.
CGCCCTCAGCCCCGCGGAGCGCCTCGCTTGGGACAGTTCGGTCGACTATTACGTGGCAAACTACGCGAACAAAGACTTGCTCTTCAATAACGATCTGATCTTGCTAAAAAATCAGCTCGGAGATTTTGAGGATTGTGACGAACTCTCCGGCAGGCGAAAGAAAACGTGCGACGCCGGATTGCCACCGAAGCTAACCCAAGTGCTGGAGACCGCCGCAACTGTTTACCGCGCTCATCTGTGGGCCGACCAGGACCGCGCCAACCGCCGCTGGGTCGCGCGCGTCGCGCCTCTCATCGAAGAACAGGGTGTGGGAATTTCCGAGCGGCTAGCGGACATCTATCAGACCAAATGGCCAAAGGCGAAAATCCGCGTGGACGTGTGCGCCTACGCATATTCGTCGGGTGCCTACACCACCCTCGACCCGCTGCGAGTCACAATCTCCAGCACCGATCCGCGCAACCAGGACGACGCCGCCTTTGAAGTGCTCTTTCACGAGGCTTCGCACGGAATCGCGGAGCCCGTGGAATCGGCGATCATTCGCGAATGCCGCCAGCGCGATAAAGCCATTCCCCGAGACCTCTGGCACGCGCTTATCTTTTACACGACCGGCGAAGTGATCAGACCTCTGTTGATGACGGCTGCCAAGGAACCACAGGACATCGTTAGTCCCAACGTTAACGGCGGTCATCCCGCTCCCCGGGAAACTTACACGCCCTACGCCATTCGCGAAGGCCTCTACCAGCGCGGGTGGAACGACTACTTTGTACTTCTCAGGCGCTTCTGGCAGCCTTATCTCGACAATAAATCCACGTTTGACGACGCCATCGCCCGCATGGTCTCCGCGCTTTAACGCCTCCGGCCAGGTTCACGAACGGAATGAGCTGGATTATTTTTTACGGCTCTAAAACTTTCCGTTGCGCAACCATTCCCGCACTTCCGCTTCCACCGAAAATACGTCGCCAGGATCTTTGGTGTAGCGAGCGTCCAGTTTGTAAGCTTGTTCCTCGTACGGCACAACCATCCAGAGGCCAGAGTCGTTCAAGGCGCGGAAGTATCCTGCCATGACCTTCTCCAAGCCAACGATTGAAAATTGCGTAACGTGGATCAGCGTATGAAATACCGTTCGCAGCGTCGGCTGCCGATTAAACAGCGCGACATCGATGAAGGGAATCGCCGTCATGTGCGCGGCGTCCGGAACGACGCGCGCGCCGCCCGCACGAACACGCTCATAAAAAGGCGGGTATGGAATCGTCTCGCCTGCCTTGGAAAGATCTTTTAATCGCAGGTTATCCAGGATTTCCGCAGGAAAAAACGGCCGCAGTTTTACTTTCACGGCCTCCGACAACGTATTGCAGACGGGACGGTATTTGTCACGCTGCTGGTGCATCCATGCAACAGTTTCGGCAATCAATCCAGCCATCTCCGCTTGGGTGAACTTCGGGGCTTCCACGAACATTGTCTTTCCGGGGCGGATTTCTAATTCTTTTCCACAGATGGCCCAAGCAATGCGAAGTGACTACCGTAATTATCCTAGCATGGAGCCGCGCGCTTCCTTTTCACGGAAGAATGCATTCGATGCATTAACGGCACTTGGCCTGCCTGTGAAATTGACCGAGTCCGCGGCCGTTCTTCCAAGCATGGACTTGAAGTGGCAGTGGCAGTAGCATTGCCCCATGAAAAGAGTGAAGTCTGGCAAACGAAGTTCTGCGCCGAAAAGCAATGCCGCTCCGAAAGACGTCGAGGAATACGTTGCCAGTGTCCCGGAATCTGTCCGCAGCACCTTCAACAAACTTCGCGCGGCGATTAGGTCCGCTGTACCAGCGGAGGCTACCGAGACCATCAGCTATCGGATTCCTGCGTTCAAGCACGAACGCGTGCTGGTATGGTTCGCCGCGTTTTCGAACCACTGCAGTTTGTTCCCTACCGCCGCGGTAATCGAAGCCTTCAAAAATGAACTGAAAGGCTTCTCCAGCTCTAAAGGAACCATCCACTTTCCCACGGACAAGCCACTCCCGACTGCGCTGATAAAAAGACTGGTAAAGGCCCGAGTCGCTCTGGACCAAGGAAAGAAGCAGCGCTGACCGGGTTGCGATCCGCAACTCCGACTGGTTGCATTCGCGCTTGCTGCTGAGCAGCTACCTTTAGCGGTGGCGATTGTCGAGGAACTACGGTTATGCTAGTCTTTGCGGTGCGGAAATAAGCTTGGCCACCGCGCCACGCAAGCCCCAGCGTCGCAAACGTTCTCTCCTTACCGTTCCTCAACAGAGCTTTCCCGAGGGGAAGACTCTCTTCGGAGAAACCGAACGAACGGCTCGGGCTATTTGATAACCGGCTCCCTCGGAGCTTGGCCGTCAGAAGGAACTGGATAAGCCCATGTCCGGTACACAGGCAGCCTCAAAGACTGAAAAAGAGACCGTCGAGATCAAACTCGCGCATTCCCCCGATTCCGACGACGCCTTCATGTTCTATGCGCTGGCGACCCATAAGCTTTTGACGCCCGGTTACAAATACACCCACGTTCTATCTGATATTCAGACCCTGAACGAAGCAGCCCTTACGGAAACCTATGACGTCACAGCAGTAAGCTTCGCTGCCTACCCGAGCTTGCGTGATAAGTACGTCCTGCTCGACTGTGGCGCCAGCTTTGGAGAAAACTACGGACCTATCGTGGTTGCTTCCAAGTCCATGAAAAAAGAAGATTTAGCTGGAAAACGCATCGGCGTCCCGGGCCTCAAGACGACTGCCTATCTCACCTTGAAGCTATTTGAACCAAACTTTGAGCCGGTGGTAATGGCGTTCGACAAAATCCTGGACGGCGTCAAGAACGAAGTTGTCGAAGCGGGCCTCCTGATTCACGAAGGACAGCTTCTCTTCCCTCAGCTCGGCATGCACCGCGTTATCGACCTGGGCGTCTGGTGGCATGAGCAGACTGGGCTTCCGCTACCGCTGGGCGGAAATGCCGTTCGGCGGGCGCTTGGTCCGGCCCTAGGCTTGCAAATCGCTAAAACGATTAAAGATAGCGTCGAATACGGACTCGAACACCGGGAAGAAGCCCTGAACTACGCCATGCAGTTTGCCCGGGACATGGAAACGGAAATTGCCGACAAGTTCGTCGGCATGTACGTCAACCGCTGGACGCTCGGCTACGGCGAACGCGGCAAGCAAGCTGTCAAAACCCTCATCGAACGGGGCACCGCGGCTGGCCTTCTACCCGGCCCGCCAGATGTCGAATTCCTAAGCGAACAGTAACAAAACGAAACACTTAATCCAATTTATAAAGCGCAAGCGCACTTGCCCGAGCAGGTTCCTGCGCCACAGCCAGCCCAGCACGCATCTAGGCCATTCGTCTGCTCAATCAGTGAGCGGCCGACCGCTCCGGCGTGAACCAGAGGTCTTGATAGTCAAAGCTGAAATCGGCGAGCGGCGAAACCGCAGCCATTGTGAAGTGGTCAATGCTGCCGTCGGGATTCAGTGTGAACGTCACAAACGCGTCTTCGATGGTTCGGTCGCGCCAATGTGCTTTGAAGGTGTCGTACTGCCAATGCTGCAAATCGGCCACGGCTTTCGGAGTGTGGTTGAGGCTGATAACAAGTCCTGAGTTCTCCTTCTTGATCGTGACCGGTCCATACCAGGCATCGTTGTAAACTCCCGCGTACTTTTCCAGCGGAAGCGACGGCTTGGAATTCGCTGCCCGCCCCTTATCGCTGTCCGCCATGGCCTGCTTTGCCGCTTTTTCGTACTCGACCTCTGCGTCCTTGAAGTTCGGGATCCAGTCCGTTGGCGGCAACCCAAAATAAGCGTCCAGCACGTGATACATGATCGAGTCGAACGCGCCGCCTTGCTCTGCATTGGTCAGAATCACCATTCCCAGGCTCTCTTCCGGAACAAGTATTACGCGCGAAACGAAGCCAGAGACACCGCCGGTGTGTCCAACCAACTTTCGCCCATGATAATCACGTATTCCCCAACCAAGCGCATAGGCCGCAAATTGTGGACGCAAAACACCTACCGGCGAAGGTTCAACGCTGATGGGCGTGAGAGTTTGGGCGGTCCACATTTGGTTTTATTGTTTTGGGAATTTGTGTGTTTTTGTTGTTGGGTATTTTTGTAAGAGTTGTGTGTTGTTTGAGTGATGGGTGGTGGGGTAGTTGTCTTGATTATATTTTGTATGTGTTGGATGTTTTTTTTGGTTGTTGTTGTTTGATTTTGTATTTTAAGGTCGTAGTGGTTGTGTCAAAAAAGGGTTGATAGTGATAAGGATGGGTAGCGATTTTTAATTAGTTAGCTGTAAAAGTACGCTTATAACGATTTTGTTATGTAATGTTAACGATAAAGAAGTAGAACTAAGGATTTGTTATCAGTCTCAATTACAATATGAAAGTTGTGATTTAGCATTGTTAATAAGACAATTTTAAAGCAAATTGATGCGATAAGAAATATCGAAGAAGTGTTTTTAACGTTACAAAATGAAACAAGATGCATATTAAATACTATCTGAAATTACGCTACTATATGATATAATTAAAAAATATATAATTAACAAAAATAAGTGTGATACATGATCGAGTCGAACGCGCCGCCTTGCTCTGCATTGGTCAGAATCACCATTCCCAGGCTCTCTTCCGGAACAAGTATTACGCGCGAAACGAAGCCAGAGACACCGCCGGTGTGTCCAACCAACTTTCGCCCATGATAATCACGTATTCCCCAACCAAGCGCATAGGCCGCAAATTGTGGACGCAAAACACCTACCGGCGAAGGTTCAACGCTGATGGGCGTGAGAGTTTGGGCGGTCCACATCTCGCGGGATTGTGCCTCGCTAAACAGCCGCTCTTCCCGCCCTGGAAATTTTCCGTGGTTGAGCTGCAGCATGATCCACTTGGACATTTCCGCAACGGAAGAGTTGATCGCTCCCGCGGGTCCAGCATTATCCAAATCCTGGAACGGAATGGTTTGCAGCTTTCCATCGACCTTTGAGTGCGGCCACGCATAGTTATCTCCGGGCTTGAACGCGGTTGTGCTCAAATTCGTAGTCTTCATCCCCAGCGGATCGAGAATCTTCTCGCGAATGTACTCTTCCCAGGATTTCCCGGTGACGGCAGGAATAATCTGTCCCGCTGCGATGTACATCAAGTTGTCGTAGGCATAGTGGCTGCGGAAGCTCGAGGCCGGCTTCATAAATCGCAATCGATAAATGATGTCGTCGCGCGTGAATGTCGTATGCGGCCAGAAAAGCAGATCGCCTTCGCCGAGGCCCATCCCGCTGCGGTGCGTCAACAGATCGCGAATGGTCATCTCATGCGAAACGTATGGATCGTACATCTCGAAACCCTTTAGCCGCTCGTACACTTTGTCGTCCCAGGAAATTTTCCCGGCGTCCACGAGCGATGCCAGCGCCGCGCTTGTGAAAGCCTTCGTGTTTGAGCCAATCCCAAACAAAGTGTTTTCGTCGACCGGCGTAGCGTCTCTTAGTTTTCGGACGCCGTACCCTTTGGCAAGCACGACTTTCCCATCCTTCACGACGGCCAACGCTATACCAGGCACATCGAACGTCTTCATGTCGCGGGCGGCATACGCATCAAGGTCCGCAGGCGGGCCGCTCTGAGGGTGAAGGCAGGATGCGCACAAGAAAAACAAGGCCGCGAATCGCGGGCAAAATGAATGCGAGTTCTTCATTTGGATATTTCTGGGTCCTTTCGTTTTTGTTCGGGAGGATTAAATCACAAAGATCGTTCTAAAGAGCGGTGTTTTATGGAGCGATACAAAATATCAGCCCCGCTGATCGGCGACTTCAGTTGCTGCCGGAAGGTTTTTCGGTGGACGGAACCTCAACGGTAACGAGGGCGCAAGGGTCGTTTCTGGAAGTGTTCTCCTCGCAGCGTTCCTTGGCTAATTTTTGGGCATCCTTTTCGGAACGGCGGCCAAAGGCGTAACCGAGATGTCCTTCAGCTGAGACCGCAAAAGCTTTGTAGGGCGGCAAAGTCAGAAAGGTGCGAAATTCTTCGCGACCACCAGCCTTGAGCTGCGCAGGCGCAGAAACATCGGGCGGCTCGGGCAGCGAAAGAAGAGTTGCACGCAAGGCGAGATTCTGGCTTTTCAGGAATTCGTCAACCATGACGGTCCAGATAGAGATTCCGCCGAGCGAAAACAGTCCGTGTCCATCGCGGCGAAAGGGCGCCGCGTGAATGAACGTCGCCTTTCCACCGGCTTGTGTGAACGCCTGATAGAAGCCCTGCGCAATCTGTGGCCCGAAAAAATGATCGTTCTCCGAATACACCCACAACAGGGGTATGCGTGACTTCTCCCCAAACTCGTGGAAAGCGCGGATAAGCTCACCAGGATTGCAAACTTCGTCAGGCCTCCTCGATCCGCGTCCGCCAGCGAAACTAATCGCGGCCACAAGCCCCGGAGGCGGATCGGCCGTAAGAGCAACTGCGGCGAATCCGCCCGCAGAAATTCCGACGCTAATGATACGAGTGGGGTCGACCTCGGGAAGTTTCGAAAGATAGGCAATGGATTCACGCAAATCCTTCGCGGATTCCTTGCCAGAATCGTAGTAATCCGGACGGTTTGAGCATGCTTTGGCGTCTTCGTCAAAACCGCCGCCGGAATCCCCGTAACCTCGGCGTAGGACGACGACCGTAGTCCAGCCGCGCCGGGCAAATTCCCGCGCCTGCGGAACCATTTGCCAGGGAGACATTCCGGGGCGATCGCTGGCCTCGCGAGGGGTGCCGTGCGTAAGAACGGCCAGCGGATGGGGGCCCGGCTCATTCGGGCGCACGATCACAGCTTCGAGGCCTTTCTTGCCGGCATCTTTCGTGGGAATGCGAAACGCGTTTTCGAGCAGATCCTGTGCTCGTGCCGGCGAAGCGATGTACAGAAGAAAAGCCAGGTAGATGGTGCGGCGACGAGCGAACACAGAGCGCTTCTCCGATCCCGTGGAACGAGAGACCTGCCCTCGGTATGCGAGTCTAGTCTTATCCAATCGGCTTGCGGGAGACAAGAGAGTATCTGCGCACCCGCCTTGACGCCTTCCTTCTAATCACTTAGTGTCTTTTCCTTGCGATGGTGTCCCTGATGAAAATACATTTGCGTGCCTTGTGCACGGCGGCGGTAACACTCACGCTCTTGGCTCCCCTATCGCGTGGACAGGCTGCGGCCGAATATCGCGACCACACGCAGGCGGCGGGGTCTTGGCCCCAACAGGCTGTCCGCGCGGCGCATGGCATGGTCGCATCCGACGAAGAGCTAGGCACCGAGGCAGGCATCGAAATCCTGAAGCGCGGTGGAAATGCCGTCGATGGTGCCGTGGCAGTAGCTTTTGCCCTAGCCGTCGTCGAGCCCGCAGCGGGAAACATCGGCGGCGGCGGTTTCATGCTTGTTCGTCTTGCCGATGGACGCACGACCTTCTTTGACTACCGCGAAGTCGCCCCCGGCAAAGCCACGCGCGATATGTACATCAAGCCCGACGGCACGCTCGACAAAGAGCTTTCGGTCATCGGCTACAAATCCGTCGCGGTTCCGGGAACCGTCGCCGGTCTGGAGTTGGCGCTAAAGACCTACGGCAAGCTGAAGCTTGCCGACGTTCTCGCGCCTGCGATTCATCTTGCGGAAGACGGTTTCCCCGTAAGCGAAAAGCTTGCGCGGCAATTGGACGGAGAACGCCCCGTGTTGCAGCAATTCACTGTAAGCCGTCGCATTTTCTTGAACGATGGGAAAATGTTGCATCCCGGCGACACGCTTAAGCAGCCAGATCTAGCCGCAACTCTGAAGCGCATCGCAAAAAACGGGGCGGCGGAGTTTTACCGCGGCGAGACCGCGCAGATGATCGTCGATGACATGAAGCGCATGGGCGGTCTAATCACTCTCGAAGATCTCGCGCAATATCAGCCGAAAGTTCGCCAGGCGCTGCACGCAAATTACGATCTCGACGGCCACAAATGGGATGTGATCACCTCGCCTCCCCCGAGCTCGGGCGGCGTAGCCATCATCGAAGCGATGAACATGTTGCAGGGTGTCCCGCTAAAAGGCTGGGACGACCCGCAAAGCGTGCACATGGTAGTGGAAACGATGCGGCGAGTCTTTGCGGATCGCGCCGCGTACCTCGCCGATCCCGATTTCTCCAAAGTCCCGGTCGAAGGCCTCACTAGCGATTGCTACGCCAAGGAGCTTGTGGCAACCATCGATCCGCAGCGCGCCTCATCCAGTAAAGACGTAAAGGCAGGCACGCCGCACGTTTGCGGAGTTTCCGCCTCGAATGACGTGGCCCCGCAAAGGATTAGCCTCAACGATGGCCCACACACCACGCACTTCTCAGTCGTCGATGCAGCCGGCAACGCTGTCGCCAGCACATACACGCTCAACAACAGCTACGGCTCAGGCGTGACCTCCACCGCGGGCTTTCTTTTGAATGACGAGATGGACGACTTCACGACGCAGCCCGGCGTCCCCAACGCACTCTTCGGTCTCATTCAATCCGAAGCCAACGCCATCGCTCCTGGACACCGGCCGCTCAGCTCCATGACGCCCACGATTCTCCTGCGTGACGGCAAACTCAGCTTCGTAACTGGTTCGCCCGGTGGCCCGACGATTATTTCTGCCACGTTGCTCAGCGTTTTAAACTGGATGCGCCTGGGACTGGATGCGCAGGCAGCCATCAACGCGCCGCGCTTCCATCACCAATGGATGCCGGACGTAATCCTGATGGAAAAGGACTTCCCCGCAAGCATGGAGTCCGCGCTGAATGCGCAAGGCTACCAAACGCGGCGGCGCGGGCACATTGGTCTGGTCAACGCCATCGGGATCGATCAGAAAACCGGTGAGCGCCTCGGTGCGGCGGACCCGCGCGATAACGGCGCTGCCGTCGGCTACTGAACGATTTTTGTGCCGGTGCCCTGGATGTTTTAGGCGAGCCGGGTTAAAGCGTTTGGCTTTTCATCTCAGAGCAAAGTGCACGGGGCTATGCGAAGAATCCTCTCCACTTATATGTTCGTGTCGCGAAGGCTTACTACGGAACTTCTAGGGCAGATTTCCGAGGCCGGATTCGAAGCCGTCGAGATTTTCGGCACGCGAGGCCATTTCGATTACACCACCAAGCAGGAAATCCAGGCGATGGCCAGCGCGCTCTCGCAGCATCGCCTCATGGTCGCATCCCTCCACGCTCCCACAAGCCGCGACTTGAGCGCCACGCGTGAAGGCGGCACACCGCTTTCCATCACCGAAGTGGAACGCGTCCGCCGCATTGAAGCCATGGACGAGTTGAAGCGCGTGATCGACGTCGCGGAAGATTTGCCTTATTCCCGGCTAATCCTCCACATGGGCGGTTCGCGCGAAACCGCCGACCCGCGTAAGCGCGATGCGGCATTCAGCTCGCTCGAACACCTGGTTCTGCACGCCCGCCACGTTGGCGTGACCATCGCTGTCGAAAACACCACCAGCGAGATGGGGGATCCTGCCTATCTTCGTGCATTCGTTGACGAAACGCGTCTGACCGGCCTCCGCTTCAACTTCGATATCGGCCACGCGCATCTTGCTGATGGTCCTGAAGCCGAACGTATCGAAAAAGGCTTTGCGCCGCTGCGCGAACTGGCTGTCTCCGCGCACATCCACGACAATCACGGCGAAAAAGACGAGCACCTCCCGCCCTACGACGGCTCAATCGACTGGGAGTCCGCCGTCAAAATCCTGAAGTCTGCACCCGAGCCGGATCTTCCTCTCACCCTTGAGCTAAAAGAAAAAACCGGCCACGATGCCCCATCCACCCCCGAGCAGCTAGCTGCCGCCAACGCGTCCTTCGACCGCTTTGAACGTGAGTGGAGCTAGCCGCTCGTTGACCGCAAACGGCATCATCGCCGATAATTTTGAGGGTAAACCGCCGCGGACGAACTATCCATTTATGAGTTCAAGACTAAATTCAACAAGATCATCAAGCGCGCCCAGAAGATGGAGCAACCCTTCCGAATTACTCGGCGAGGAAAGACAGTCGCCGAAATCCTCGTGCTTAAGCCCACTCCCGTCGTGGACCGCGCGAAGTGGATCGGTTCTTTGAAGGACACGATGAAGATCTCCGGAGACATTGTTTCGCCCGCGAACGATCCAGAGGATTGGGAAGCCCTTCGCGACTGAGTCGCTGTCTCCGGACCAATAAAAATTCGCTCGCATGGCTGCGCGCCGAATTCGCTCTCTCTGATAAACTGTTTGTTTGAACTATCGACGCTCAATCCAACTATGACCATTATCACTATCGAGCAGGCCGGCAAGTACGACGGGCAGGAAGTCACCATTCGCGGCTGGCTCTACAATCTGCGCGAATCGGGCAAATTGATGTTCCCCATTTTTCGCGATGGGACCGGAATCATCCAGGGCGTCTGCGCTCTCAAGGAAAATCCCGAGGCGTTTGAAGCATTAAAAGGACTGACGCAGGAATCCAGCGTCATTGTCACAGGAAAAATCCGAGCCGAGCAGCGCGCCCCGGGCGGCTTCGAGATGGGCGTCAGGAAGATTCAGATCGTTCAGAAAGTTCCCGACGCCACGCCGTTCCCGATTCAGCTCAAAGAGCACGGTGTGGATTTTCTGCTCGATCAGCGCCACCTGTGGATCCGTACGCCACGCCAAGCCGCCATCCTTCATATTCGCGCCGAAGCTATCCGCGCGGCCCGCGAATTCATGGATGGCCAGGGTTACACCATCGCTGACGCCCCGATGTTTACGCCCGCCGCTTGCGAAGGCACCTCCACGCTTTTCGAAGTCAATTACATCGACGACCAAAAAGCCTACCTGACGCAGAGTGGACAGCTCTACGCCGAAGCCATCGCCATGGCTTTGGGCAAGGTTTATACATTTGGTCCAACATTTCGCGCCGAAAAATCCAAGACGCGGCGCCACCTAACCGAATTCTGGATGCTCGAGCCCGAGGCGGCATACGTCGAGTTTGACGAAGTTATGGAGCTGGCCGAAGGCCTCGTCAGCGCGATCGTGCAAGGAGTTGTAAAAAACAAGTCGCGCGAACTGGAAACGCTCAAACGCGATGTAACTAAGCTCGAAAACATCAAGCCGCCGTTCCCACGCATCAGTTACGAAGACGCTGTAGCGGTCCTAAACAAAGGCGGCAACCCGGCAAAATTCGGCGACGATTTCGGCGGCGACGAAGAGACGATCATCTCCAGCTCTTTCGACCGCCCCGTACTGATCCACCATTATCCGTCCGCCATCAAAGCCTTTTACATGCAGCCCGACGCCGAGCGCCCCGAACTGGCGCTTGCCTTCGACATGATCGCGCCCGAAGGTTACGGCGAAATCATTGGCGGCAGCCAACGCATCCACGACTACGATCTGCTGTTGAAACGCTTGCGCGAGCACAACTTGCCCGAAGAATCCTTCCAGTGGTATCTCGACCTGCGCCGTTACGGCAGCGTGCCCCACTCCGGCTTTGGGCTCGGCCTGGAGCGCACCGTCGCGTGGGTTTGTGGGACCGAGCACATCCGAGAGGTCATCCCCTTTCCCCGGATGATTTACCGCATGTATCCTTAGTCTGGGGTAGTTTGCAGTACCTGTAGCTCTCGCATTCCTTAGTGGAACAGAAGATTGGGAGTTATATCGCGTCTTGCGATCCGTGCGTATTTCCGCGCGCGTTTTCGCAGGTCGCTAGTCGTCCGTCGCATCAGGGAGAAGCCTTATGCATCAAAAAGTTCGCATCATCGGCGTACCAATGGACTTGGGTCAAAGTCGCCGTGGCGTGGATATGGGCCCTTCTGCCCTTCGTGGCGCCGGCCTTCAGGCGCGCATCAAGCAGCTCGGCCTCACCGTCGAAGACATCGGCAACCTCGAGGTGAAACAGCCAGAAGAAATGCAAGTTGGCGAAAAACGCGCTAAGTATCTCCAAGAAATCGCCGAAACTTGTAGAGATCTCGCCACCACCGTCGAAAAATCTCTAGGCGAGGGTTTTCTCCCTCTCGTTCTCGGCGGTGATCACTCCATCGCTGCCGGCGTCGCCGCCGGCGTCGCTTCCCACTATCGCAAAGACAAGAAAGAAATCGGCTATCTCTGGCTCGACGCTCACGGCGACATGAACACGCCCGAATCTTCCCCTTCTGGCAACGTCCACGGCATGCCGCTCGCCAGTATCATGGGCTACGGTCCCTCAGAGCTCGTGGATATCATGGGATTCAAACCCAAAGCTGAGCCAGGCAACATTGTAATCGTCGGCGCGCGCGACCTCGACGCTCAAGAACGTAAAATCGCCAAAAAATCCGGCATCCACGTGTTCACCATGCGCGACATTGATGAGCGCGGCATGCGCGAAGTTATGTCCGACGCCCTCAAATACGCCATGGACGACACCGCAGGCATCGCGGTCAGCCTCGACATGGACTTTGTCGATCCGAGCGACGCGCCCGGCGTCGGCACGCCCGTCCGCGGCGGCGTCACCTATCGCGAAGCCCATCTCGCCATGGAAATGATCGCCGATTCCGAAGCCATGGTCTCGCTCGAAGTCGTCGAAATAAATCCCATCATCGACGAACACAACCGCACCGCGCTCCTCGGCGTAGAGCTAGTGCTCTCCGCCCTCGGCAAAAAAATCCTGTAATCACTTTTTATATACAGCGGAAGTACCTCAGCTCATCCGAAGCGCCGCCATCGGATCGATCCGCGAAGCTCGCCGCGCCGGCAGATACCCAGCAAGCGCAGCCACCGCCGTGAGTATCACCAACATCCCAGCAAACGTCACCGGATCGCTCGATGTCACTCCAAACAAAAGCCCACTGAGCGTTCGCGCCAACACCCACGCGGAGACGACTCCAACAATCATCCCGATCCCCGCCAGACCCAGCGTCTGCAACAAAATGCTTCTCTGCAGCGTCTCCGCCGATGCTCCCAGCGCCATACGAATCCCAATTTCCTGCGTTCGCTGGCTCACCGAATACGAAATCACCGCGTAAATCCCCAACGAAGCCAGCACCAGCGCAAATCCTGCGAATCCGCCGAGCAACCACACCACAAATCGCCTCGGCGATACCGCGCGATCCACCATCGTCTGCAGCGTTCGCATATTTGCCGTCGGCAAATCCGGTTCGATGGGCCGCAGCGCCTCTCGAAGACTCGACGCAAGTTCCGCTGTTGGCAGCGACGTCCGCACCACCATGTCCACCGTCCCATAATCCTGCGTCTGCCGCATCGGAATATAGAACTCGTTGCCTGACCCTTCTTCCAGCGCCATGTGGTGAACATCGCCCACCACACCGACGACTGTCCGCTCCGGATCATCCGCCCGCACAATTTTCCCGATCGGGTCCTCGCCAGGCCACAAATTCTTCGCCAGCGTCTCGTTCAAAATAATCACGTTCAGCGATCCCTTTGTGTCCCGCTCTGTAAAATCGCGCCCCGCCTTTAACGGAATTCCCATCGCGTGAAAATATCCGTCGCTGATAATCCTCGGAAACCCGTTCGGATAATCCTGCGGCGTATACTGCACGCCCTTCGCCGCGACACCCCAGCTCCGGTTGTGTCCCAGCGGCAGCGAGTCCGAAAGTCCCGCACCCTCAATCCCCGGCACATCCATCACGCGATGCAATGCCTCCGTGAAGTAGCTATTCTTCTGCTCCTGCGTTTTGTACGACGAATTCGGATCAATCCGCAAAGCCGCCGCTCGTTCCGGCCGGAATCCCATATTCACGTCCAGCACGCGCAAAAAACTCCGTATCAAAAGCCCCGCACCAACCAGCAGCACGCACGCCAGCCCAATCTCCGACACCACCAGCGCCCCGCGAATCCAAGCGTGCCCGCGCCCCTGGCTCGATCCGCGATTCGAATCTTTCAACGTGTCGTGCAACTTCAAGTCCTGCACCTGTAGCGCCGGCACCAACCCAAACAGCAATCCGGTCAACAGCGCAGCTACCAACGTGAATCCTAGGACGCTTCCGTCAATTCGAACGTCACTCAGCAATGGAATGCTCACCGACGTCAGATGCGCCAGCGCACGCGTCCCCACAAACGCCAGCACCAACCCGAGCGCCGCCCCACAACACGACAGCACCAAGCTCTCCGTCAACATCTGCCCGATCAACCGCCCGCGCCCCGCTCCCATCGCTGTGCGAATCGCAATTTCTTTTTTCCGCGTCGCCCCGCGCGCCAACAACAAATTCGAAAGGTTCGCGCACACAATCAGCATCACTACGCCCACCGCGCACGCCAACACCACCAGCGTCGGCCGCAGCTGCCCGCTCACGTGCTGGGCCAACCCGGAAACCTTCGGCTCAAAGTCATTTCTATCTTTGTGTGCCTGCTGCAACAGCTTCCCGAGCACGGCCGTTTCCGCCGCCGCACTTTGCACAGTCACGCCCGGCTTAAGCCGTCCAATAATCGCGACCGTATTCCCTTCCCGATTGATCTCCGGCGACAGCGGCAGCGGTTCGAACATATCCACACGGCTTCCCGGCGTAAAAATCGTCGAAAAATCAAACGACACTGGCAGCACGCCTACCACCGTCACCGACCCGCCATCAAACGACAGCGCCCTCCCCACAATGTTCGGGTCCGCCGCGAATTTCCTTCTCCACAATCCGTAGCTCAGCATCGTCACGCGCGGCCCGTTCTGCTTACACTCTTCCGCCGTAAACTGCCTCCCAATCTGCGGCACCACGCCCAGCATCGGAAAAAAATTCTGCGTCACCGGAACGCTCGTCAGTCTCTCCGGCTGCCCATCCCCAATCATCTTCGCATCGCCCAAACCATAAAACGCGAAGTAAGCCGCCAGATCCTCGTACGACTGGTTCTTCGCTCGCAGATCCAGCAGATAGTCCGTCTGCGAAGTCTTCCCAGACATATCGTTGGTCTCGTCCTGGTGATTCGCTATCCAAACCAGCCTTCCCGGATCGCGAAACGGCAGCGGCCGAATCAAAAGCGTGTTCACCACGCTGAAAATCGTGCAGCTTGCTCCCACACCGAGCCCCACAATCAAAATCGCAAAGGCCGCGAATCCCGCATCCCGCACGAGGGTTCGAATCGCGTACCGCACGTCCCGCCGCAGATTCTCCAGAAACGGCGTGCCACCATTCCTATTTTGAGAAGACATTTGTGAAGACACGGACCCTCCTGCCAGATTCCCGCACCTTTGTAGACGATGGAATTTGAATAAAGTTCCGTCAGCCCTCTCGAATTTCTTTCGCCAAATCTCCGTTATCACTCCAGAACCAACCTCCCACTTCCCCCGCGACAACTCCCCACCTTTCCCCTATAACTAAGAACTGGCACTGAACGACCCAAAACCGGCGATTTCCATGACCCCTGACAAAAAACGACTACGCATCGGCGTCCTCTTCGGCGGCCGCTCCGGCGAACACGAAGTCTCCCTGGCCTCCGCGGCCTCTGTAATTCGCGGCCTCGACCCCGACAAATATGAAGTCGTGCCCATTGGCATCACCAAAGAAGGCCACTGGCTCATCGGCACCAGCGCGCAGAAATTACTTCCCGAAGTCCTCCGCACCGGCCAGCGCGTCACGATGAGCGCCGATCCCACCGACGCCGCTCTAGTCCGCCTCGACGGCAGCGCCGGCGGCCAGCGCATCGACGTCGTCTTCCCCGTCATGCACGGCACCTTCGGCGAAGACGGCACCATCCAAGGCCTGCTCGATCTAGCCGGCCTGCCGTTTGTTGGCGCAGGCGTCCTAGGCTCCGCAGTCGCCATGGACAAAGACGTCACCAAAAAACTCCTTCAAGCCGCGAAAATTCCGGTAGTCCCCTGGCTCTGCATCCATCGCCACGAGTGGGAACGCAACGAAAACATCATCAAGCATCAAATCGAAAAAGAAATCCCCTATCCGTTATTCGTGAAGCCAGCAACGCTCGGCTCGAGCGTCGGCATGACCAAAGTCCACTCGCGCCAGGAACTGACTCCCGCGCTGAATCTCGCTTCCGAATTCGCCATGAAAATTCTCGTCGAGCGCGCCGTCAACGCCCGCGAAATCGAAGTCTCCGTCCTTGGCAATCACGATCCCCAAGCCTCCATCCCTGGCGAAATCGTCCCCCACCGCGAGTTCTACGATTACGCCGCCAAATATCTCGAAGAAGGCACAAAACTCCTCATTCCCGCCGATCTGAAACCTGCCCAGGTAAAAAAATTCCAACACCTCGCCGTCCTGGCGTTTCGCGCCCTCGAACTAAGCGGCATGGCCCGGGTCGATTTTTTCCTAGGAAAAGTAGGCGGAAAAATCTATCTCAACGAAGTGAACACCATCCCCGGCTTCACTTCCATCAGCATGTACCCCAAACTCTGGGAAGCCAGCGGCATTCCCTTCCCTCAACTCATCGACAAACTCATCGAGCTAGCCCTCGAACAACACGCCGAAAAAGCCCGCACCAAGTACGCCATCGAACTCCCCGCAGGCTCCGCCGGCGCCCTCGAAGGCTAGCCGCGCCAGAATCTGGCGCGGCGGCTTATCTTGCGCCTGGAATTCCCTGTTGGCACTCTGTATCCTCAAACGATTGAGGCGGTGCTTGAAGGCATTACCGATTGTTGTTGCTCTAATCTCAGTCTTCGCGTTTCCTGGTTCGTTGGTCGCTTGCTCGGCGGCCGGCTGCCCTGGCAATGGTACTGAGGTGCGACCCGATTTTGCCGTCCGGATCACCCATCAGGACAAGCCACTCTCTGGAGTTACAGTCGAAATCACCGGCAACGGCACCAAGAATGAATTGAGAAGCGGGGCCGACGGAAGGATATACATTTCGAAACTTTCGCCGGGCGATTATTGGCTCAGCGCGGAATTGCTTGGGATTTCTGCTGCGTACACATGCTTCCACGTCAGCCCGCACGCTTCAAAAAAAGCGCGCAAAACACTTAAGTTTGAGTGGGGCGACTCGCCTATTGGCACGCGCCAGATCGCCGGAAGGTTGCAGGTTTCCCAACTGGGCAAGGGCGGCACGCTCGTTTGGAAAGTCAGGCGCAAGATTGACGCACCAATCAGCAATGCCAAGCTCACGCTGAAGAGTCCGCGCAGCGACGCTGAATACAGTACCGTGTCGGACAGTGACGGCCGCTTCGCTTTTCGCGAGATCCCGAATGGAATCTACGTTCTGCAAATTGAAGGGGGAGCGACGCAGGACGGGGATACTTTTGGACCCGACAGTTTTTTGTTGCAGCTCAGCCCCTCTGCAAAGCTGGACGCGCTCGTGATGACCCCGAGCGTAGGTGGCGGAAGTTGCGGCGGCTGGTCCTTGGCGCTTCACTAAATTTGTTAGCCATCACTACTCACTTCCATCCAAACCTAGCCATCCCGCCCGGAAAAGGTTAATTTAGATACGCTCGCAAATCGTTCAATCTGCCTCGCAGGGCAGGAGACCACTGAATGTCACTTCTCGAACCACCTGCCGATGTACACAAAAAATCTCGGGCCATGATTTTTACCATGACGGCGGCTTTCATCATCGCCATCATCGCCGTATGGTTCTGGCTTCGTTTTTATCCCGAGAAAAAAGCTGCGGAGCAATTCTTCAACGCCGTCGTAGCCGGAGACATGAACACCGCCTACCAGCTTTGGAAACCCGGCCCCGGCTCCAGCTACAAGCTCCAGGACTTCGTCGCCGACTGGGGCCCCACCGGCTACTACGGCCCCGTAAAAAGCTACAGCATCCTCAAAGCCAAATCTCCAAACGGCTCAACCACCAGCGTCGAAGTCCGCGTAGCCATCAGCCCTTTCTCCCCCATGCCCATCGCCAACAACGACCCCGAAAAAAGCCAAAAAACAAAAGTGGTCAACGTCTGGGTCGACACCAAAGACAAATCCTTCAGCTTCCCGCCATAGTGTTTATTTTCGCCCGTAGGGGCACGATTCATCGTGCCCTTCTCGCCTTTCTCTTCTCCGTGAACTCTGTGTCCTCCGTGAACTCTGTGTAAAATTCTTTCTTTTCGCTGTCAGCTTCTTTTCTCACCGCCGAATATCCTCCAACGCATGCTCCAACTCCTGCGGTCCAACGCTCGCCGTCCCCAACTTCCCCACCACCACCCCCGCCGCCGTATTCGCCAGCACAGCCGCGTCCGGCAGCGAAGCCCCCGCCGCCACCGCCAGCGAAAGCACACTCAAAACCGTATCCCCCGCCCCCGTCACATCAAACACCTGCCGCCCGGTGGCCCCTCGCTCCACCCCGCTCTGCCCCACCCGCGCGTAAGTCACCTCAAAGCTCGTCGCGGGAATCTGCAAATGCCGCGGCGAAGACTCTTCAATCACGCTCATCCCCTTTTCGCCGCGAGTGATTACCACCGCGCTGCACCCAAAGTGCGCCAGCAAAGCCCGCCCCGCCTCTTCCACTGATTTCTCATCCCCCAAAGATCGCGTAACAAAAAATCCCGCCTCCTTCGTATTACAAACAATCGCCCGCGCCCCGCGATACGCATACAACCGCGAAGTCTTCGGCTTCACAAAAACAGGCACCTTCAATTGATGCGCCGCGCTCAAAACGCGGTCGGCGAAATCATCCGTGATCAAACCCTTGTCGTAATCAGAAAGCACCAGTGCGTCGAGACTCTTCAACGCATTAAAAAGAACCCCAAGCAACTTCTTCTCCGTCTCAGGACGCAAGGCCTCCCGCCGTTCCTGATCCACGCGAACCACCTGCTGATGCCGCGCGATAATCCGAGTTTTAACAGTAGTCACACGCTTCGATTCAGGAACCACTCCTTTTTCAACAATGCCTTCCGCCCGCAAACATTTCTGCAAAGCCCGCCCAGCCTCGTCCGTACCAATCGCCCCAAACGTCTCGACATGCGCCCCCAGCGCAGCCAGATTCGCCGCCACATTCCCCGCCCCACCCAGACACTCGCTCTGCGAAACAAAATCCACCACTGGCACCGCCGCCTCCGGCGAAAGCCGCGTCGCCGTCCCCCACAAATACCGGTCCAGCATCAAATCTCCAAGCACACCCATGCGCTTCCCACGCAATCTCGGGATCAGCTTTTTCAAACGAGGCAGGTATTCAGCAAGATTGGTAGGCATTCGTGGTCTTTTCCCGCTTCCTTATCTCATTACCTCATTACTTCTCTACTTCGCCTCTTCCACCTTCGCCTCTTCCGGCAGCATCACCGGAATATCATCCCTCACCGGATAAACCCGCCGGCACGTCGCGCACTTCAAGCCGGTGTTGTCCGGCGTGAGCCTGACCGGCGTCTTGCAGATAGGACAAACCAAAATCTCCAGCAACTCTTGCGAAATCGCCATGTGCTTCTCCAATCGAATCTTCAACTCAACACTTCCAACCGAACGGTCACTCTATCAAAGCGTCTCCAACACGAGCAACCAGCCACCCGCTCATCATAACCACAAATTGTCATCCCGAGCGCAGCGAGGGATCTGCTTTTCGCTTCTGATCTCAGCGCACTCTTGTGTCTCTGCGTTTCACTATCCTTTCTTCACGCTTCAACCCGCTCGTCGGCTTTACTCGCTGCGCCAACCACCATGTTCCATGCTCCAGCCACCGCAACCACGGTCAGCAACAAAACAACCGGATCTATCGGGTGCCGATAGCGCAGGTCCGCATGCGTCAAATAATACAAGCAGGGAAAGACAACGGGAAACACAGCCAGCGGGAAAACAGGTTTTCTCGCTATTTCCTCGGCAACGTCGCTTTTCTTCTCCCTCTCTGCGCCGTCTCTGCGTCTCTGCGTTATCTTTTTCCGTCCTCTCCACAACACCACAACACCAATCAACGCCCCAACCGCAGTCAAAAAACTCGACAACAAAATCCAGCGTATCAACCACGAATCCGTCTCCCGAAAATTCTTCACCGGCGCTTCCGTCCCTACCCAAAACGCCACAAACTTCTTTGCCACTAAACGCAACTCCAATCCCGGATGAGTCCGCATAAACGAAGTCGCCAGTTCCCATTTCTCCGCCATATAGCCTGTCTCGCCAAGCTGCGCGTATCGTCGAGCCTCTTCTGTTCGAGTGATCGACCTCCGCCCGCCACGCGCATTCTCGTCAAAAATGTCGTTGTTTCCGAGCCACAATTCAAACGGCAAATTCGATCGCACGGGAATAAATCGGTGAAAAGCAACGCAGTTGCGAATCGTCCACGGCACGCAACACAGAATCGCCACGCCAGCCGCCAGTGCGACCCGTTTCCACCGCAAACTGCCTTCCCCGCGCCCGCGAAACGCCGCCCAACCCAACAAAAATGGCAGCAGCAAGCCCAGCGCCGGATTCGTCATTAGCGCCAAACCCCACAACACTCCGTACACTCCCCAGTCCAGCCACCGATCCGATTCCGCCAACTCCAAAGTCGCCCACAAAATCAACGCCGCCAAAAGCACCGACAGCGACGTATCCCAAATCCATTCGAACGGCATCATGACCGCGCTCGGAAAAACCGCCCAAAGCCACGCCGCTCCCGCCGCCACTCCCAATCCGCCAATCCGCTTCCCCGCAAAGAAAATCGGCACGCAAGCCGCCGAAGAAAAAAGTATGTTGAGCGCCACGCAAGCAAAAAAAGCCCGCGCCGTAAAGGTTCCGAACAGCTTGAACATCGCCGCTACAAGCAAAGGATAAACCGGCGCCAGCCAAGCGCTAGGCCCAGTCTCCGTTCGAAACACATTGCTGAACCCCTTGCCCTCCGCCAAGGCGTACGCAATGTTCCCCGTCTCCTGCTGAAACGGCACAATTCCCAACACGCTCGGCGCAATCTTTCGGGCCTGGCTCCACGCAAACCCGACGCGCACGCCCATGGCCACGATCACAATCAACGCCAGTGAAGTCGCCACCTTCTGAATCGCCCTCCTCATATCGTTAGAATCACTTTTTTGCTCCGTTCAAATCGCCTTTTTGTCCCGCGACAAATGTACTGGCTGCAACAAACTGTGACAAGCGCGCTTAACAATTTCACGCTACAATAGGAGGGTTATGCTCACAGTCAACAATATATCCATGCGCTTCGGACCCCGGGTCCTCTTCGAAGATGTGACCTGCACCTTCATGGCCGGGCGCCGCTACGCCGTCACCGGCCCGAATGGTGCCGGCAAATCCACATTCATGAAAATCCTGACCGGCGAAATCGAGCCCACCAAAGGCTCCATCACGCGCCCAAAAAAAATGGGCGTCCTGCGCCAGGACCAGTTCGCGTTCGATCAGTTTCGCGTGATCGACACCGTCATCATGGGAAACGCCTCGCTATGGAAGGCGCTGGAAGAGCGAGACGCGCTCTACGCAAAGCCTCATGAAGAATTGACCGACGCTGACGGCATGCGTCTCGGCGAACTGGAAGGCATTGTCGGCGAAGAAGGCGGCTACACCGCCGAAGCCGACGCCGGAACGCTGCTCGACGGCCTTGGAATCGAAAGCGCGCTGCACGAACGCAAAATGGGCGAATTGCAGGGCGGACAGAAAGTTCGCGTGTTGCTCGCGCAAGCGCTTTTCGGAAATCCAACAGCCCTTCTGCTCGACGAGCCGACTAACAACTTGGACCTCGATTCCGTTCACTGGCTGCAGCGATATTTAACCGAGTATGAAGGCGTGCTGATCGTCATTTCGCACGACCGCCATTTTCTCAACAGCGTTTGCACTCACACTGCGGATATCGACTACGAAACGATCATCATGTACGTCGGCGGCTACGACGACATGGTCGTGGCGAAAACGCAGATTCGTTCGCGCATCGAAACGGAAAACGCCAACCGCGAAAAGAAAATCGCGCAACTGAACGAATTCATCGCGCGCTTTTCCGCTGGTACGCGTTCCGCGCAAGCGACCTCGCGCAAAAAAGAAGTCGAGCGGCTCCAAACAACCGAACTGGCTCGATCGAACATTCAGCGGCCGTACATCAAGTGGGACATGAAACGCAATTCAGGGCGCCATCCGCTGGAAATTCGTAGCGTCGAAAAAGCCTATGACGACCTGAAAGTGATTCCGCGTTTTTCGGCGGCCGTGTCGCGCGGCGAAAAAATCGCGCTGATGGGCCGCAACGGAACCGGAAAAACTACCTTACTAAAATCGCTGGTGCTCAACGCGCCCGGCTACATCGAAGACGACGACCGCCATTTCAAAATCAATGGCGGCGAAGTGAAGTGGGGCCACGAAGTTGCCGTCGGCTATTTCGCGCAGGACCATGGCGAATCCATCACCAAGGGCATGACCGCCATCGACTGGCTCTGGCAGTTCGATCCAAGCGCCAATCAGCAGGAATTGCGCGGGCTGATGGGCCAGATGCTTTTCAGCGGCGAAGACGCGCTGAAGCCAACGCGTGCGCTTTCCGGAGGCGAATCGGCGCGGTTGATTTTCTGCCGCTTGATGCTGCAGAAACCGAATTTCCTGGTGCTCGACGAACCGACGAACCACCTCGATTTGGAATCCATCAACGCGCTGAACATTGCTTTGCAGCGCTATGACGGCACCGTTTTGCTGGTGACGCACGATCACGACGTGATTGATGAAGTTGCGACGCGCATCTGGCATTTCCACGACGGCAAGATCGAGGACTTTAAAGGTCCGTACGAGGAATTTGTCGCTTATACCGAGCAGAAGAATCAGGCTCTTGTTAGCGCCGCCGCTCAGAAGCGTCGCTAGCCGGCTCCTGGGAATTCTTCCAAATAGGTCGCCTCTCCGACTAACTCCAGCTTTGCTCCTTTTCCGATGATGAAAATGACATCGCTCCAGGACTGCAATCGCAGTTCGATTTTGCCCACAACATTGAGCGAAATAGGAATTTCGTTCTCGTAAACTGTGCCATCCACGGCGATTTGGCCTTTGTGCAGATGGGCGGGCCACTCCGAGAATGAGCCTTCAACTAGAGCATTGCTGATTGTCAGATTGCCTTCCTGACTCCAGCCGCTTCCAGCATCAATGCCAACTCTGCCTTCCGACTCGTGGATGTACAGGTGCGAGAAATGCAAAATTGTCTGTCCGTCCCGCAAAGACAGCTCCTCAAGTACGGAATCATGAATCTCGATTGCTCGATTTTTCTGTCTCTCAATCACTCGATGCTGTCTCCTTTCCCATGTGCGAAGCTACTGTTTCGTGGCACGGTCGATGAAGCTGGCAATTTGGTTGTGCAGGCTCACGCGGTCTTCGTCGTGGAGGTACATCATGTGGCCGGCGTTGTAATAGTCCAGCTTCACGTTCTTTTGCAAATCGGCGGGCAGGCCTAGGTGCTCCATGGTGAATTCGGTGGCGAAGAACGGCGTGGCCATATCGTAGTAGCCGTTTTCGACTTGGACTTGCAGCTTGGGGTTGGTGATCATGGCTTGCGCTAGATCCCCTTGGACATTTGGGCCGCTGGGGAAAAATCCGCGCGGGCCTCTGGATTGGCGAGTCCAGTTCCAGCCGCCACCGCCGCCGCTGGTGTTGTGATAGACCTTGTCCTTGCCGAACTTCAGTTCCTCGTGATTGTAGGAATTGATCAGGGCGGTGTACGCGCCGCCGACGGCGGGACCTTCTGGGTCACCTTGTGCGTTTTCCTCGAGCAAATCAGCCGTGTAGCCAGTGAAGCGGGCGTCGATGCGGCCGACCGTCTTTCCCTCGCTGCGTTCGAGTTCGGCGCGGAATTGGCTGAGATTTACGCGCAGATCAGCTTTGATCAGATATTCTTCGCTCAATCCAGTGAAGCGAGACACTTTTTTGGCGACGGCGGCTTTTTCGGCGGCGGAGAGTTGCGCGCCTTTGAAGAGCGCGTCCGCGTACTCGCCTTGCGCGAATTTTCGCACTTCTTCGACGAAAGCGGGCAGGTCGGCGGGACGATCTTTCAAGACTTTGTGATACCAGGCGACGGCTGCATAGCTGGGAAGGTAGTAGACGTAAGAGCGGTCATCGCCTGGCGGAAAAGTGATCGTAGAGAGATCGAGCACGGAAGAAATCAGGACGATGCCGTTTAGATGGACGGTGTCGTGCTGCTGCAAGTAATTTCCGAGCGCGGCGGAGCGGAACGTGCCGTAGCTTTCGCCGATCAGGAATTTCGGAGAGTTCCAGCGGTCGTTGCGGCTGAGATAGGTGACGATGAATTGTCCGAAGGCTTCGACGTCTTCATCGATTCCGTAAAAGTCTTTTTCCTGGGCTTTGCAAACGGCGTGGCTGTACCCCGTGCCCATGGCGTCGATGAAAACGAGATCGGTTTTGTCGAGGAGGCTTTCGGTGTTGTCGACGAGTTTGTAGGGAGCGGGCGGAGTGAAGGTGCCGTCGACGGTCCAGGCGCGACGCGGGCCGAACGCGCCCATGTGCAGCCACATGGTGGCGGAGCCGGGTCCTCCGTTGTAGAGGAAAGAGACGGGGCGCGTGGTGAGATCTTTGACGTCGCTGCGCGTGTAGGCGACGGAGTAGAGGAGTCCGGTCGGATCGCCCTTGTCATTCTTGAGAAGCGTGGTGCTGGCGGTGGCTTTGTAGGGAATGACTTGGCCGCCGAGTTTGATGGTGTGATCGGTGACGGAAGATTCTTCCTTGGTTACGGCGGCGTCGCACTTGTCGGGTGCTTTGGCTTCCGGGGCTTTCGCTTCCCTGTCTGGCGCTTGCGCGGACGTGCGCGGGGTCTGTCCGAACATCAAAAATCCTGCCGCAATAAGCCACAAACTTTTTCTCATCTAGTTGCTCCCAGCTGCGAAGTTGTGTCGCGGCGACTCCCGCGAGCCCGCGGGATTGTATGTTGACGCGGCGGCGGAGTCAAAGGACGGAGAATCGGGAGAGTCGACAGTCGACAGTTGAAAGTCGAAAGGTTCAAAGCAAGAAGGGCACGGCGTGCCGTGCCCGTACGAGTCATGCAGCTTTGGTTGGTGACCGTGGTCATGACGGTTTTCTGGTGGGGTCGGGTTCGGTGATCCAGCTCGAGTCCGCACTGGCTGCGGGTGCAGTAGAGGACGAAACATCGGCTGAGGAAGCCCGATCAGCGGTGACTTCTTCCGGGGCGGTGGGGTCGGTGATGCCGGCGTGGTTGTCGGCGTCGATGGCGGGGAGGGTGCGGAGCTGGAGGCTATTGATGTAGGCGAGGACGGCGGCGCGACGGGGGGACAGGTAGTTGTTAGCGAGGAGTATGTAAAGGTTGCTGAGGGAATTGTTGATGGCCTGGGCGGTTTGGAAGCCCTGGCAGCGGGTCAGAAGGGCGGTCTTGAGATTGAGGATGTCGGCTTTATTGAACTCCTGGGTATGCGTGAAGCAGAAGGGAGCGCCGGGAGCAGTGACATCGAGCTTGCAGCGGCGGCCGGAGGGCCTGCGGTTAAGGGCTTCAGACACACAGCAGCCGACAGGAGAGAACGGCGGGATTCCGTAGCATCGATGTAATAGACAAGCGCCTTGCCGAAGGAGAGCGAGACGGAATGGAGCTTGCCCGGGCGCTTGTGCAGCAGGTAGCCGAGATCGGTGGCGGGATTGTGCGTCGTGGTAATGGTCAGATACATGTCGAGCAATTGTACCGGGAGTTCAATACTGAAGCGAATGAGGGCGAAATGGTGCCTGGGTAAGCCTGAATAGACTGAAGTCTGTTCCACTAAAACGGCGGGGCGAGTGCATCGGCGCAGAGGTGCAGGTAGGAAGAAGAGTACCCGGCAGCCGCTTGCGTCTATTGGAGAGGGCTGGCGCTAGGGGCGGAAGGTTTTTTGGTTTTTTTGGCGGGCGACTTCCAGGGCGTCGGTTTCTTTTTTCTGTCGGTCGGCTTCTTTTTGGGGGCCGGATAGCTTTTCTAGTTTGAGGGCTTCGACTAGGGCGAGTTCGGCTTCGGCGTTGGCGCGCTTGGAGTAGATGACGAGGCCGAAACGATCGGTGAAGGAAGAACGGACGAGATTGAAGGAGTACTGAGGGTCCTCCCAGGAAGCGACGAGTCTTCCCTTCCCAGAATACGGATCGTTTACGGCTTGATCGGCGGCGGAAGCGATGGTGGTGGCGGCGCCGTACTTCGCGGAGATGGATTTTTCCATGTCACCCGCAGTGAGGCCCTCGGTGGAAGGTTGATCGTAGATGACGGACATTTTGTAGAGCGTGCCGTTGTAGAAGGAGAAGAGAATTTGCTCGACGCTGTCCGAGCGGTAGGACGTGCCGCCCAGGCTGGGCGGCCACCAAGTGACTTCCTGGAAGAGCGCTGGGCCGGGATGAATCAGATTTACGTCGGCTAACTTCTGGTCCGTTTGTTTCAGGACCGTGGCGAGGTTTGCGCCGAGCGAAAAACCACGATAGCTGGAAAAATCCTGTGCGCGAACTGCGGAGGCCGCCAGAAGAAAGGCGCTGAGGCAAATGATGGAACATCGTATGGCTTTCATAGTCGTATCTCCCGTGTACTACTAACGCGAACAGCTAAGAGCTCGGAATAACCGCGACCTGCGGCTCTGCGGCGGCCTTTTCCTGGAGTATCTTTTCAGCGCTGCCGAAAACTGTTGTCGCCAATAGAGCCGAAGTTGTGGCTGATGGGTCGCGCAGGCGGAAATTTTTCGCAGAGATCAGGTACATACCTTCCTGGATATGGCGGAAGTGTGCGGAGATGCTTAGATAGGGCACTCCGAGAATGCGCTTTGAAGTTATCTTTGTGATCTCCAGAGAGTTGAAGCTTTGGTTTTGCTGCTTCGCGTTTTGCTGCTTTGCCAGGATGCGCTTGACTGCTCTACGCAGGGAAGGCAGGCCTTCGCGGCCGAAGACCGTAGTCTTAATCGGATTGGCTAGATAGAAAAAATTCCACTTCGCGTGCTCGATTTTGCGGCCGAGTTGGCGCCCGTCGAGATTGGTGACCGAGCGCCAGCCGGGTAAAAAGGCTTCGCTTTGAAGCGCCAAGCCTGCCGGCAAGAGAGTGTTCTCTTTGACGAAAATAGTTGGTGAAGCGGTTTTTTGTGACATTAGAGCTTTCTAAAGAAAGGTCAGGACAGAATCGAACGCTCGCCGACGTAAGGGGACCGCGCCTTAGAGGACTGCAATAAGAAGAACGGCGAGGGGAGGGAAACCGCCCGTCCCAGCCCTGGATACCGGCCAATTTCGCTCCTTCTCGCCGCCCAACATGGTCATTTTAGAGACTGGCGGCGGCTGGCGCTGTCCCCTTTTATACAGTCACGTACAAGGTCTTCTTGATAGGGTGAGGAGGGTCGCAGAACGACCATCTCGAGATGGTGTTTCGACCCGACTATGAAAGCACAAAAACCAAAGAAAAATGGTAAAGCCGGCACTTTCGACCCGCAAGAGTTTCTCGATACAGCGGGAGTGGCGAGAAAAATTGCCGAATACCACAGGCGCGAATCCATCTACACGCAAGGCGACGTCGCGGATAGCGTGATGTACGTGCAGAAGGGCGGGGTGAAGCTATCGGTGGTGAATGGGTCCGGAAAAGAGGCGGTGGTGGCGATGTTTGGCCCAACGGATTTTTTTGGCGAGGGCTGCATGGCGGGCCAGACGATCCGGATGGGCACGGCCACGGCGATTACACCAACCACGATTCTGGTCATTGAGAAAGCCGAATTGCTGCGCGTGCTGCACGCGGAGCAAGAGTTATCGGACCATTTCATCCGGTACATGCTGGCTCATAACATCCGGGTGGAAGAGGACCTGGTCGACCAGTTGTTTAACTCGAGCGAAAAGCGGCTGGCAAGGACGCTGCTATTGCTGGCGCGGTATGGGAAACAGGACCAACCGGTGCGCACATTGCCGAAGGTTTCGCAGGAGACGCTGGCGAGCATGGTTGGAACGACGCGTTCACGCGTGAATTTCTTCATGAACAAATTCAGAAAGCTGGGCTTCATCGAATACAACGGGAAGATCAAGGTCAACAAGTCCTTGCTGACGGTGGTCTTGCACGAGTAAGACGGCACGCTCCTCTCCGATAAGCGGAACGCGATTCAGTATTTGACAGAAAAGTTCGGCGTTCCATACGCCTCCAAGGCGGGTATTTCTTGGGCTCTCACGCGGCGATTCTTCCGCGGATCACAGATTCACTGGAAATCGAATGTCATTGCCAAAAATACTACCCCTGGCAGAAACCGAAGCGGTGATTGAGTTGCAGTCTCTCGTGTTGGAAGAGAGGCCGGTCTCACTGACACCCATCCCGCAGCGATCCGTGCTTCCGAACAGAATCGCGGTCGTGGGGAATTATCTGCCGAGGCGATGCGGGATTGCGACGTTTACGGCAGATTTATGCGACGCCCTGCACGCGGAATACGGGACGACCGAACTGCTGGCGCTTCCGGTTAACGATACCGAAGAAGGTTATGCGTATCCCGCGAGAGTGCGGTTTGAGTTGTCGGAAGATAATCTGGCTTCCTACCGGCAGGCCGCTGACTTTCTGAACTTCAGCAACATCGATTTGGTTTGCCTACAGCACGAATACGGAATCTTTGGAGGACGGGCCGGCGCACATATTCTGGAGCTTTTGCGGCGCCTGCGAATGCCATTCGCGACGACGTTGCATACGGTGCTTCGCGAGCCAAATCCCGACCAACGCAGAGTGTTGGAAGAAATTGCGACGCTTTCGGACCGCGTGATCGTGATGAGCAAACAGTCCTCGGAAATTCTGCAGGAAGTGTTCAAAGTTCCGGCCGACAAGATCGATTTGATCCCGCACGGCATCCCCGATTTGCCGTTCACCGATCCGAGTTTTTACAAGGACGGGTTCGGAACGGAGGGGAAAGAGGTTTTGCTGACATTCGGGCTGCTCTCGCCGAATAAGGGGATAGAAAACGTTATCAAAGCGCTGCCACAAATTCTGGCGCGGCACAGCAACGTGGTTTACATGGTTTCGGGCGTAACGCACCCGCATATACTGCGGCGGGAAGGCGACAAATACCGGCAATCTTTGCAGAACCTGGCGAAAGAGCTGGGTGTGGAAGCGAATGTAATCTTCCGCAATCGGTTCGTGAGTCCGCAGGAGATGGTTGAGTTGATCGGGGCGGCCGATATTTACATCACGCCATACAAGCATAAGGCGCAGGTCGTTTCCGGAACGCTGGCGTACGCGTTGAGCGCGGGAAAAGCAATCATTTCGACGCCCTACCTGCACGCCGTCGAGCTTCTGGACGACGAGCGCGGCGCGCTTGTTCCATTCGATGATCCGGAAGCGATCGCGGCAAAGACGGTCGAGCTTCTGGACAACGCGACGGCCAGGCACGCCATGCGGAAACGCGCTTATTTGTACGCGCGAGACATGGTATGGAGCCGCGTGGCGCAGAAGTATATGAAAAGCTTTGAACGGATTTACAACGAGCGATTGCGAAATCCGCGGGCCACATTTTCGGCACGGAACACGGAAAAGAATCTCGACCGGCTTCCCGCAATCAAACTGGATCACCTCTACCGAATGACGGACCACACGGGAATGGTGGAACATGCGGTTTTCGTGGTGCCTAACTATCCTGAAGGGTACTCGACCGATGACAACGCACGCGCGTTGATCGTGACCACACTTTTGGAAGAGATTGGGATTCACGCGCCGGCAAACTCGGCCGATCTGGCTTCCCGTTATCTGGCTTTCTTGTGGCACGCGTATGATCCAACGACTAAACGATTTCGAAATTCCCTGACTTACGAATGCCAATGGCACGAGACCGTACACTCAGAAGACAGTCATGGCCGAGCCTTGTGGGGACTGGGGACGGCTCTCGGTCGATCCAAGAACGCGGGGTTGCGCGGAGCGGCGGGCCGCATGTTTGAACTCGGCGTGCCCGCCGCTGTCGAGTTTAAGAGCCCTCGTGCGTGCGCTTTCGCTTTGCTGGGAGTCCAGGAGTATCTGGACTCGTTCCCCGGGGATCGCGCGGCGCTAAGTGCTTCTGACGCGCTGGCAAATCGACTGCTGAGTTCCTACCGTGCGCACCGAACCGAGGACTGGAAGTGGTTTGAAAATGGGCTGTCCTATTCCAATGCGCGATTGCCGCAGGCGTTGATGCGAGCGGGAGTGCGCGCTGGGAACGAAGAGATGATATCGGCCGGACTTGAAGCGTTGGACTGGCTGGTCACGCTGCAGCGTTGCGAGGTGAAAGGCCACTTCGTGCCCATTGGTTCGCAGGGTTTTTATTCCAAGACAACCGAGAAAGCCCGCTTCGACCAACAACCGGTGGAGGCCTGTGCGGCGGTGTCGGCGTGCCTGCAAGCCTATCGAGCGACCGGGAAGGGCCGCTGGCGCAAAGAGGCGTGGTCGGCGTTCAATTGGTTCCTGGGAGACAATGATCTGCAGATCGCACTCTACGATCCCGCTACAGGCGGTTGCAGGGACGGATTGCATCCGGACCGCGCCAATGAAAATCAGGGCGCAGAATCCACGCTGTCGTTCCTGATGGCACTTTTGGAAATGCGCCAGGTGGAAGAATACGACGGGACCGGGAAAAAGATCTGAAGCAGCTGTCAGTAGAGAACTTAAGAAAATAATGCGAGCCCAACTACCATGAACGTAATCACAATCCCTGCAAAAGCCAAGATGATCCAATACGAGACGCTATTTGAGCGGCACGCCGGTAACCCGATTTTGACGGGAAAGGATTGGCCGTATTCGATCAACAGCGTATTTAACGCCGGCGCCACGCTGCTGCCGGATGGTTCCACGCTGCTGCTTTGCCGGGTGGAAGATCGCCGCGGACTCTCACACCTGTGCGCCGCGCGTTCGGTGAACGGTTTTGACGACTGGCAGATTGACCGCGAGCCAACTTTGGTGCCCGACGCGGAGCGCTACCCCGAGGAAATATGGGGTATTGAGGATCCGCGCATTACCTACGTCCCGGAACTTAAGAAATATGCCGTGGCTTACACGTCCTATTCGCGCGGCGGGCCTGGAGTTTCGCTGGCGTTGACGAGCGACTTCCGGAGCTTCGAGAGACTGGGCGTTGCCATGTCACCTGACGACAAGGATGCAGCGCTGCTGCCACGTAGAATCGGGGGATTCTGGGCATTGATCCACCGGCCGATGACACCGCTGGGAGCTCACGTGTGGATCTCTTACTCTCCCGATTTGCGGTACTGGGGAAATCACAAGCTCATGCTGGAAGCCCGCCGGGGCGCGTGGTGGGATGCGAACAAGATTGGCATGTCGCCGCCGCCGATTGAAACGCCGAGAGGCTGGCTGATGATTTATCATGGCGTGCGAAGGACGCCTTCGAGCTCAATTTACCGGCTGGGACTGGCACTGTTCGATCTCGAGCAACCTGAGAAATGCCTCATCCGAGGGGATTCCTGGATGTTTGCGCCCGAGGCGGACTACGAACGGCACGGAGACGTGCAGGATGTTGTTTTTCCTTGCGGGTATACGGTGGCAGCGGACGGGGATACGATCAACCTCTATTACGGTGCTGCGGATTCAAGTATAGCTTTGGCACATGGCAGCATACGTTCGCTCCTGACTTGGCTGGATGCCAATGGGCATGCAGAACATGCAAATGACCGGCGGCATAAGTAGTGAGTAGCGGCAGGTGCGAGAGCTGTTGAGCGGAAGCAAGGTTCGGGGCCGCAAGCGACCATTTGCGTCAAGGTACTGAAGTTGGGACTGCGAGGGATTGGAGCAGTCCTACGTAGGCCATCGGGGCTGCACCCCTACTCTCCTCCGAAAAGGCCAGACTGTACTGGTTTTTCTGCCGCTTGTCGGTTGTTGAGTCGCGCCGCGTACTCATCGCTCCCTTTATCCCCTTGCGGGGTCCGTTCGGGCCTTCGCCGCTTGCGCAGCTACTACGCCCTCTGCTGACTTCTGCCACCGGGTCAGAAACGATTTCTCGCCCCTCAGTCTCGAATTCGAGACCGGTAGCAGATCTCCCGAGGTAAGTTCGACCGCCTTCGACGCGCAACCGCTGGATTTACATTCAGTGCCCTTGATGGATTAGGGCTTCGCTGCCATTGGCCAGCTCGCCCGAACACTGCCTGCCTCAGATCCAGTTCTTGTTCATCGGCTCGCGTCTTTGCTCCGCGCTTCTTTCAGGCCCCGCCTCGCGGCGGGTGTTATTTCGCCCTTGCGCTTCGCTATCACTTCACGTCCATCACGTTGTGAAGAGGACTTGCACCTCCAAGCTGTCGATCATGCTCGGCACACCAACAAAAATTCGCCGGGATGAGAAAAATCCCGGCGAATCGGTCACTTCCAACTATTAGTTAGAAGCGCGTTGTGATTCGTTGACTGGCGAATGCTTCTCCAGAACGTTAACGAGATGGCGGCCCGTTTCTGGCACGCCGACATGTTCGCCACGCACGATTTCACTGGCCTTCATAGGACGCCCATAAACGTCGCCGCTGGCATCATCGTCAGGGCGAATCGTGGAACCTTCGAGGGAAACTCCCGCAAAAATTCCCTGTGCGCGTGAATAGCTGAGAATCTCAGCTCGCATCCAAGCGTCGGTATCCGCGGAAGCGGTACGTCCCTTGGGGCCTGCGGCAACGGAAGCATCGCCGCCCAACTTCACCTTGCTGCTGAGGATCGAATCCATGCCTCGGCCATTCATGACTAGGAGAACCAAGTCTGTTCCTTCTCCGCCGATCTGAAAGCCGATGCTGGCACCTTCAAGAGCGTACATCGCCGGGGCTCCCCAAGCTCCGCGGAAGTGCTCGCCGGTGCGGCAAACCATGGCGCCGCGTCCGTACTCAGCGCCGACTCCGAAAGCCAATTTCTTGACGCTCGGAATTACGATGACACACTCGGCCTTGTTCAAAAGATCCTGGGGAATGTCGTCCGGTACGTGGAGAATTTCTGACATGACAACGCCGCACTCTTCGAGGCGCCGTTGTTCCCTGTTCAGTTTGTGGGCATAGACTGCGCCCGCTGCGAATGTAAGACATGCTGCCGTTACCAAAAATTTCTTCATCACTGACCTCCGATGGTCAAAACATCTCTTCTAATTTTTACTTCTACAAAATCCGTGGTTGAAGAACCTTCAACACAAATCCATTTGCGAGAGGGTGATGCGTTACCCGACTCTCAGGCGGGCACTCTTGCAGATTTGAACTAAGAACTTTTCTTGCCCCCAACGACCAACAAAGCAATTCCGCCGACGAGTGCGAGCCCGCCGAGAATTGGCGGGATGGGAACTCTGTTTTGAGTTTCAGTCGTGACATGCATTGGTCCCACATCCAAAACATGGTCGCGACGCGTGTAATTAAAGCCCTGATAGGCGAGCGCCAGTGCACCCAAAACCACCAACACTATTCCGGCTAAAGACACTGGTTTCATATTCACGACTCGCAATTCAGAAAACTATCCCTCGGCCCTGAATGACCCTGAGTGAGGGTGTCAGGACGGCCCAAGCCCAAAAAAAGTCGAAGAACCCAACGAGAGAGAAGGAAGTCGCTAGCCCCAGGCGCAAGAACAAATCCGAATGCCGAAATGTCCAGAACCTGCTGGTCCCGTTTTGCCTTTTCCGAAGTGAGGGTTATCAGCCGAAACCATTAGGCGGAAGCGAGTGGGGGGATCCGCGAAACAGCCCTCAGGCTGCCCTGCACTAAGGAATGTTAGACGAGTTGAGAAGAAGTGTCTGTCCGGTTGTGAACACATCTGCATTTCGTTCCATTTTGGGAGTCTGGCGGAGTAAGAGCGAAAGATAGGATGGCTGCGTGCAATTCATTTCTGAGGCGACGAATCCCGGGAATCGTCTACGGCGCGGCTGGCTAGTCTGGAGATGAAGATACAAGTTCGCGAGCGCGGACGACATAGCGGTTTGGGGCTGGGCCTATGTAGTCAAACGGGAAGCACGTGATGAGCGTTAGCGTGCGGCCGGCCGTTGCGTTTAGGACTTCCACGTCGGTAGCCCGAACGACTTCGGTGGATTCCACAAGATACTGAAAAGCGCCATTGGGTGTCTCGAGAGTGATGGCATCGCCCAGCCGGATATTGCGGAGCGGACGAAAAAAAGTGTCGCGGTGACCGGCGAGAACGACGTTGCCTGGCGTTCCAGGCAGGGCCGTTTCGGGGATGTGGCCGACGGCGCGGCGCAAAATGGTGTGCGAGTCGCCTTGAATGACGATGGCTTTCAACTGAAGACGAGGGACCTGGATTTCACCAATCACGCCGCCTTCAACAAGGAGAGCCGGCGGATCTTGGCGGCTGACATCTTCAAATTTTGATTGTTCGTAGGCTTGATAGGCGTGGGCGTCAACGACGACGTATGCGGCATAGCCGAGGGCAAGAAGACCGACTGCCAGAAAGAAGTAAGATCCCGCGCGGGAGATGGAGGCACTCATTCGTCCGGAGCGACCTGTGGCGCGGCCGGCTGACTTCATGGCGAACTCTTGGCAGATTGCGGAGAAGGATGGCTGGTGTCCACGGCAAAATAGCCGGGCCGATAGCGGACGTGAAGCTTGCCACGGCCGGGAGCAGCCACTTGCACTTGAATCTTTCGGAAGGAAGCGTCGTTAGCCGGTTTTTCTGGCGCGAAGCCGAGCGTGTATTGATCGCGAAGGTCGCGGGCGATGAGGGCAGAAATGCTTGCAATGGTTTCCTTGGAGCTGGGAGAGTATGAGATCCCGCCTGTGCTTTTGCTGAGATGCCGGAGGGCACCAGGGTTTTCTTCCTGACCGTCACCCTGCAAGATGATTGAATAAATCAACACTTGAGAGCGTTGAGCGAGATCGAGGATCTGCGAAAACTTTTGATGGCTGGCGTTATCGCCGCCATCGCTCACGATGACCAAGGCCTTTTTCTCGCAATGGCCGAAACGCAGGTGGTTGAGGCCCTCGGACACGGCGTCGTAGAGGGCGGTTCGTCCGCGAGCGGAAACGGCAGCGATTTCTTTCTCGAGATCGTCTGCGCTGTGGGTGAAAGGCTTTCCACCGAGGATTTGGAGCCAGACATCATCGTTGAAATCGACGACGAACATTTCGTCTTGAGGATTGCTGGAATGAGCGAAGGCAAGAACGGCAGCGGTAACCTCGACGAGCTTGGGACCCATGCTGCGGCTGTGGTCGACGACCAAGCCTACGGTGACGGGGGCGTCTTCTTGCTGGAAGAGAGTAAGCTTTTGCGGGCGGCCGTCCTCTAACACGGTGAAGTCCTGGAGGGTCAACCCCGAGACGACATTTCCATTTGAGTCCGTCACACGGACAGGGAGAGCCACCAGTTCTGCGTTCACCGAAATTGTGGCGGAAGCAGCAGGGTCAAGAGGAGGCGATTGCTGGGATCGCGAGAAGCCCGTCACCATGGGGCTACATAAGAGCAGAAGAGCGGCGAGAGGATAGCAGCACGGCAGTAGAGCGAGACTGTGCGGTCGAACGATCGGAGTCACTGGCAAATCTCCTTGCGCCGCGGGATGAAAATAAACGTTCAAGCCCCGCGGCGCACTGGAGTTTCATTACGTTTATATATAGGCCTTAGCTCGAGAAGCGCTTCAAACCAAGCGCTGCGACGAGTGATGCCAGGCCGAGCAGCACGATTAGAGGAAGCTGGCTGGCGGTCTGCGGCAGTTGCTGAGTTTCCACGACGGGCGCTGGAGCGGTTTCCACGACAGGCGCCGGAGTAGTTCCCTGAACGACTGGAGCGGGGGTTACGACTTCCGCGGGCGCAGGAGTGACCATGATCACTTCGGTTACGGGCACTTCTTTCTGCTCCGGAGTTTCCGCAACAATGGGGACCACTTTGATGTCAGTGTCGGCAGCGAGTGCGGGAATTGGTTCTTTCACGATCACAGCCAACTCGATGGCTCTCTGCTTCGGATAGACAAATTCCTGGCCGAAGTTATCGCCGGGATAGAACCACGCCTTGAGAGCTTCCGGGTTGTCGCCCGAGCGCTCTGCAAACTTGACGACGGAGTCGCCGGATGGTTTGAGGCGGTAGTTGTTGATCGCCAGGACGGTGGCGATGATTTGTGAGCCGTCCGCATTGAAGATTTGGACGATGTGGCGGTCGGCAGGAGAATCTGCCAGGACGAACGTGTAGGTTCCAGCAGGCAGGATCTGCCCAGGGATTTCCACTGGCTGACTAAAAGTCATTACGGTTTTCTTGTTCCACTCATCAGCACGAGCGCCAGGGGCTAACGTGGCGCCGAGCAGTGTGAGTGCAAACACTGCGAAAATTGTCTTTACGAACTTCATATCCATTTCCTCCCAAGAGTTTACGAATTGATTTGTTTCTGGAGGAACGAGAGTAGTACGCGACGCAGCCAAAGTCTGTGCACTAGGACACACTTTCGTCGATTATTTGCAGAGTCGACGAAGCGGAGAGAGCATCGGAAGGAGCGGCGGCGGTTTGGACGCAGGACAGGAAGTTTCGCGCAGACGCGAGGCCAGGAAAAGACTCTCATATTGATGAGCAGCTTCTCAACGGCTCAAGATCTTGCGTAAGAGGCGATGAGACGGCGTGAGAATTCGATCACTCTTCGTGACGTGGGCCCCGTCTTGCTTACTATCTGCGCGCTTGCCCACCAAAGAAGAATCGCTGCCAGAACTACCAGGGCGAGCAAAAGGAAAAGCACGCTAAAGAGGGCCAGGGAGACCAGAAGTTCGCGCACATGGTAGGAATACAGCTCAAGTCCTACAAGCGTGAGCACGAGTCCACAGGCGCATTCGATGATCTTCGGTCGACGCAACAAATCTCCTTGGCCTGATGGCCCTATTTAGGCGTCTGCTGGGACATAGCAGGTGCGACACTCGCGTTTGGAGCCGCGGATTTCAATTGATCCAGCGAAGCCAGGACGCTCTGCCATTGAACGGCGTCCTTTTTGGTTTCCAGAGGAAGAGAGAGGTCTGAATAAAAGTTCAGGATGTTCGCGCGGAGGTCGGGTGATGTGAGATCGAATTTCCGAGCCGTCAGCTGGGCTAACAGCTTTGCGTAGGTTTCGTCGGTCAAAGAGTACTCGGCTGCTTTGGTTTCTTTGCCCGTGTCAAAATCAGTGTTCGTAAGTTCCAGCGAGCCGTCACCAACTTGCGTCAGATAGATGCGGTATTGGTCGACAGTTGTGTTGATGCTCTTGAAATACATGTCCTCGGTCTGCGCGGTAGGATTGTTGAACGCCAGCGCTTTGAAGGGGCCAATTTTCGGCATGAATCGCAGGAGAATCGCAAGGAAGCGAGTCTTGAATCCATCTTTTTGATAGTCTTTGCCCCATTCTTTTTCATAGTCGGAGCGCGACAGGCGATAGAGGAATTTCTGCTTCGCAAAGTCCGGCGTCTCCCTCATCATGTCTTTCTGGTGGGTTCGCAGAGCTACTCTGGTCATCTCCGGAATCATGCGGCTGACGGCGAAGCGGTAGGAGCCGATGGCGAGATCTTCATGCGCGAGCACGTCTTTTAGTTCCACACCGTAAACGAGAGGAAAAGTCCGTTCCAGAAGAGGCTTAGACACCTGAAAGCCGATGAAATCGTGATATTGCTCCGAGGCGTAGCGATTCTTCGCCACTTGCACCATATCGAATCCGAATTCTGTCTTGAGATGCGCGGTGTGATCCTCGGCGTACTTAACGGAGTTTCCGTACTTCGCGCGCAACTTCGGATATTGGATGGCGACGGCGGCGTTGACGGCGGGATGTCCGGCGATATCCGAGGCATAGTGCGCAAGCGCACCCAGGGCGAAGGCGTACTCATTGGCGTCCTGGCTCTGCGCTAGCAGCTCTCGAACGAAGTCACCGCTGCGGACATAGTGAACCAAGTTGCTGAATTCCACGCTGCCGAAGGGATAGTAGCCAAGATCCTGGATGACAGCGCCACCATAGGCATAACTGTGCGCCAGCTTGAGCTGGTCTTCCGTTAGCGTGGGAAAGCGCTTGAGAAGAAGTGGGCTGATCTGAATGGTCCAGACAAGGTCGACGATTTCCTCGTGGGTGAGCACGGAGTACGCGGACGAACCACAGGCGCACAGAAGCAGAATGACAAAGAGTGCGACCACGCGAATACCACAGAGACGCGCGTCAATGGAAGCTGCACTTTGTTGAATGCGAATCCTACTTTGTTCTTCTGAGTTCATGAACAAGTTTCTTGGCTTCTTTCATTCTCTCTTTGTAGAAAGACGGGCTGATCAGGACCTTTTTTGTTCCGAGAAGCAGGTCAGTCTTAATCCCCCGCTTCGATAGGAACAAAGAGAGCGCCAGGTAGGTCTTGATCTCTTTCTCGAGAAACTGGATTGCATGCTGCCTGGATTCATTCATTGCTTTATCTCCCCCCTGACAGGAGCGGCCAAATCTAAATCCGGCCGAGGAGCACGAGAATTACGACTATGACGAGAATGAGCCCCAGGCCTCCCGTCGGCCTATAGCCCCAATCCCTGCTGTGCGACCAGCGCGGCAATGCGCCAAAAAGCGCCAAGATTAAAAAGATGATCAAGATAGTTCCAAGCATTGTTTTCCCCTTCCCGAGTAAGACCAACCGACAGTATTGAAATTCCCCGCCCCGGCGACATTCCTATCTCTCGACAGATTCTCGCGCCGGGTCGGGTGGTATTCGATCCACGTACAATGCGTTAGATCACGACGCTGATTGAGAAGCGCGCGCCGGGATAGTACGGGTTGTACATGTAATAGCCGCCGTCCACGTAATCGATGTAGACGTCGTCGGTGTAGTACCAGCCTGCTGGCCAAGGTTGCACGAATCCAAACCAAAAGCCGCCGTACTGGAAGCGAGAATATCCACCGACCAAAACTGGATTACCCATGTGGAAGTCGTGCCCACGGCCAAAATTGGCATGGAAACGGTCGTCAGGAATTCGGCCGCTGCCCCTGGCACTCAGGCGGAGCGCCGGCTGCGAGCGTTGAGTTGCCATGGCTTGCTGAGTGCGCTGTGGAGCGTGTGAATTGCCCGCTTGCTGTTGATGTGCTTGCTGTTGCTGGCTATCGGAATGTTGCGGTTGCTTTGCGGAGTTGCCGTTCTGCGGTTGCTGCGATTTAGCTTGCTGCTGTTGCTTCTCTGGTGAAGCGTGCTGCTGTTGCTGCTTCGGGGCTTGGGCTTGCTGTTGCTGTTTTTCTGGCTTGGCCTGTTGTTCTTGTTTCGGAGCCTTCGCTTGTTGTTCTTGTTTCGGAGCTTTGGCCTGGGGCTGCTGCTTTTCAGGCTTAGCTTGTTGCTCCTGCTTCTGGGGTTTGGCTTCTTCTTTCGGTTTCTCTTGCCGTCCGTTAGCCGGTGCAGCGATTCCGAGAAGCAAAAATAGAGCTGCTGTACTCATCACTCCAATTGGTTTCATGTGTTACCTCCATTGCATCTACTTATGCGCTCGTCACTCTGCTGAAATGGTGCGCCTTTTGTTTGAAATCGTTGACTGCCATCTGTGGTCGACAACTCTTCCCTTTGCGACTTCTAACCGCGTTAGTTATCCGACGCGGATATTCGAGAGGGAATGGAACAATCCAAATACGTTGAGGAGCCATAGAACGACACAAATGACCACGACCGCGTTCAAGATTGACTTGATACTGCCTGCCATGGGGATGAAGCGATTCACCAGCCACAGCAGGACACCCACGACGATCAGGGCTATGAAAATTTGGATGAGAGGCATAGCTTTTTACCTTTCTGTCTGCGCTGCGAGACACTTCCACGCCGTTCCCAAGAATGACTGCCTGCTTTGCCTAGCGCGGAGAACGCGTTGAACTAGTTCGATTCAACGAAGGGCCGGACTACGATCCAGGCGAGCGATTCGAATGATGTGTTGTTCGATGTCCTCAGCTCTTTGGGGGTCGAGGTGTTCAAGCTGATGGGGATGAACTGGCCAACACTGCAGTCCCTTTACTGCAAGACAATCCTAGGCGTTGCTGAGGAGCATGTCTGTTCACTTATATACTAGTTCTAAGTTTGTCGTGGTGGGAAGGCGGGATCAACAGTGCAAATCGAGCTCGACATGAGGGGGATCGTGATGCTCTCCGAAAGGTCCTGAATCTCACTGGCTAAAACAAGAGGGGCACGGCTAGTCGTGCCCCTCTTGTTTTCAAAGTTACGAGAGTTAGGAGAAGTGCCAGTGGGAATTGGACTACGCTCCGCCGAGATACTGGACGTGGACGTAGGTGCCTAGCCGAACATTGTAGGCGAGGTACC
Organism: uncultured Acidobacteriota bacterium; assembly: GCA_963833345.1. GTDB lineage: Bacteria > Acidobacteriota > Terriglobia > Acidiferrales > UBA7541 > Acidiferrum. Next base: position 3,106,777 of record CAWHXI010000002.1, read on the forward strand.
AGCCATCGTGATCAGGATCCTCGTAGATCACGACCTGATCGGTGCCCCAGTCCCAGTTATCGCAGAAGCCGAAGTCCGCGGGAGCGACGGTAAAGTAGAAACCGCCGAACCAGAAGCGCTCGCGATTGCCGCCTTGAATGCGCCACACATGGCCTTTGCCGAAGCCACCAGTAAAGTGTCCATGCTCCCATGGATGATCGAGATGATAGTGCGGATCATTCGGGCCGGAATCGTGGCCGACCCACTTATCGTTAGTGTGGACGTGAGGAGCGTCGGGATGGCCATTTTTGTCGACGTATTTTGGCGGTGCAGGATGCTCAACAGGCTTGGCTGGAGCTGGCCCATGAGAGGGAACGTGACCTCCTCCAACGCCGTGAACGGGAGGAGGAGCCTCATGTTTTTCTTGCGCGAGAGCAGGAACAGAACAGACCAAGAAGAGGGCAAGAACTCCTAGAAGTAATTTCATTCAAACCTCCGAGGTGATTTGTATTTCCTACCTACTTGAACCGGGAGTATTGCAACTTCGTGCCAACCGGGCCTTGATGCTCACAACTAATAAAACCCAGGAACGCCACCAAAGTTGCTTTTGTGAAACTTGAACCGAGGTGAAGCAAAGCTAATCTTTAGACGCTTGCTGGCGGACATTTGGTTACGACCTATAGATTTTTTGAGGCCCGGAAAGCGCGGACTACGGCGGCGACATCGCGCTGGTCGGCGTCGACCTGAGCGTTGAGATGGCGCATTTCGGCGGCGGTGAGTTTGCCGGAGAGATCGGCGAGAGCTGAGCGGAGTTGGGGAAATTTCTCGAGAGCAGCGCGGCGAACGATGGGAACGGCGTCGTAAGGCGGGAAATAGCGACGATCGTCTTCGAGAGCGACGAGGTGAAGCGAGTCGATTAACCCGTCAGTGGAATTGCCGGCGACGAGATCAACTTGATGATCGACTAGGGCGCGGTAGAGGAGGCCGAGATCCATGACGTTGGGCGGGGTGGCAAAGTGGAGATTGTAACGATCGCTCCAGCCGCGGAAGCCGTCAGGGCGCTCGAGAAATTCGTAGCCGACACCTGCGTGCCACTTGGGAGCTACCGGGGCGAGGTCGGACATGGTATGGAGATGAAGGGTTTGCGCGTCGTCGCCGCGGATGACCATGGCGAAGGTGTTTTCGAAGCCGAGAGGCTCGGTGAGGTCGAGGTTGAAACGCTCGGAGTACTGGCGTCTTACGCGGGCGTAGATTTGAGCCGCGTCTTCGTTATCGGGAGACTCGTTGAGAACGGCGGTGAGGGCTGTGCCGGTGTATTCGACGTAGAGATCGAGGTCTCCAGCCAGGAGCGCTTTGTGGACCAGGAGGGTGCCGCCGAGGTTGGTTTTACGCTCGACGGGGATGTTGGTGCGGACTTCGATGTGTTGGGCGAGCAGTTCGGCGAGGATAACTTGCTCGGTGAAAAATTTGGAGCCGATGGTTAGGTGGGGTTTGGTGGGTTTGCGGCAGGATGCACTAACGAAACAAAGAAGGCTAACGAGGCAGATCGCGATGCGACGCATGTTAGGCACGGATATCCATTGAATGGGGAATTTAACACAGAGGGCACAGAGAACACAGAGAAGAGAAGGAGAGAAGACCTGAGAAATTAGACGACTTTGAGGTGGCGCTCGAGTTGGCCGAGGAGTAGGTCGGCGAAAATGGCTAGCAGCGCGGCGGGGATGGCGCCAGCCAGGATGACGGAGTCGTTAACCATGGCGACGCCGCGGAAGATGAAAGTGCCGAGGCCGCCGGCGCCGATGGCGGCGGCGATTGTAGCTACGCCAATAGTGATGACTGTCGCGGTGCGTATGCCTGCCAGGATGACGCTTAGGGCGACCGGGAGGCGGACGCGGAGGAGAATTTGTGTGTTGGTCATGCCCATGGCTTCGGCGGCTTCGAGGATCGCTAGGTCAACGCCGCTGAGGCCGACGTAGGTGTTACGAAGGATTGGGAGGAGTGCGTAGAGAACGAGAGCGACAATAGCTGTGCGGCGGCCTATGCCCCCGATGAATGGGATGGGGATTAGGAAGCCGAAGAGGGCCAGGCTGGGAATGGTTTGAAAAACGCTGGCGATGCCTAAGGCGATGGCGCGGAGGTGGCGATGTTGCACGATGAACATGCCGAGAGGAACGGCGATGGCGATAGCGAAAGCCATGGCGATGACGACGAGGGTTAGGTGGTCGAGCGTGGCGCTAAGGATTTCAGAGCGGTGAGCGAGGAAAAAGGCCCAGGGATTCATTTGTAGGCTCCCTCGGATGGGTCGAGGCAGGCGCCGAAAGCGTGGACTTCGGGATGGTCGAGAAGAAGAAAATCTTGAGGGGGCGCGAGGGCGACAAGGCGTCCACCTTGGAGAAGAGCGATACGCTCCCCAAGAAGAAGCGCTTCGCGGACGTCGTGTGTGACGAAGACGATGGTCTTGTTGAGGCGGCGAGCCAGGGCACTGAATTCGCGCTGAAGTTCGGCGCGGGTGACCGGATCAAGAGCACCGAACGGCTCATCCATAAGTAGGATGGGTGGGTCGGCGGCGAGGGCGCGCGCGACGCCCACGCGCTGACGCTGGCCACCAGACAGTTCGTGGGGATGCCGGGCAGAAAATTCGGCGGGATCAAGACCTACCAAGCGCAGTAGTTCTTCGACGCGAGCGGCAATTCTTGCGGAGTCCCATTTTTCGAGAGAGGGGACGAGGCCGACGTTTTCCGCAACCGTAAAGTGTGGAAAGAGACCTGCTTCCTGAATGACGTAGCCAATGCCGCGGCGAAGACGAATAGGGTCGTAGTCGGTAGTGGCGCGGCCTTCGACGAGAACTTGACCTTGGGATGGAAGCAGCATCCGATTGATGAGCTTTAGGAGGGTAGTTTTGCCGCTGCCGCTGCGACCGAGAAGGACGAGGGTTTCGCCCCGCGAAACGGTCAGTGACACATTTGAGACAATGGCGCGTTCAGGAATATCGTTTATGTGGTAGCTGACATCGCGAAATTCGATGGCGACGTCCGAAGGCGCTGCGGGTTTCGCATTCATTTCGATTGACAGCCTCACGCCACAGGGGGAACATCGTACTCCACTCAGCCTCCCCGGCGCCGAATTTTGGCGCATCCTTCTCGCGGAAGCAGCATCCAAGTAAGGGGGAAGATGCCATGGGAGCCACGGCTACAGCTGTCCGCATTAGGCACGACCTTCAGACCCGCCTTTTAGACGCCCGCGCGCAAACGGATGACTTGTTTCGGATTGTTCGCGACGAGGCCATTTACGACAGGCCCATTCCAGAGCGTCACCGGATCATTTTTTATCTGGGACACGTAGAAGCATTTGATTGGAACTTGCTCGCACAACGAGCTTTTGGGTTGCAGTCCGTGAAGCGGACGTTCGATGACCTTTTTGCATTTGGAATCGACCCCGTGGGTGGTGGATTGCCAAGCGATGGGCCTAGCGATTGGCCAGATCGCAGCGACGTAGAGAGGTACAACCAGCGTTTGCGAAATGAACTGGATACTGCGATTGAGCGCGCGCTGACGCGACCGGCCGAGGGGCATCCCCAGTTGATTCCCATGCTAGAAGTGGCCATCGAACACCGCTTGATGCACGCAGAGACGCTGGCGTACATGTTGCACCGACTGCCAACCGATAGAAAAATTCGCGGGCCCATCGCGCCGAGTCATCGGGCGGCACGAATGAAGTCCCGGCTCGTGGAGATACCCGCGGGGCGAGTAACTTTGGGGCTGAAATATGTGACGGGAGATGAATTCGGCTGGGATAACGAGCTGGATGTGCATGCGGCGGACGTCCCTGAGTTTGCGATTGAGAGCGGAAACGTCACGAATCAGGACTTTTTGCGGTTTATTCAAGCTGGCGGCTACGAGAGCCCCGCGCTGTGGAGCGCCGAGGCATGGGCCTGGAAGGCAAAAGAAAGTGTTGAGCATCCAGCGTTTTGGCGACGCGACGGAAATCTGTGGATGTACCGGGCGATGTTCGGCGAGATCCGCTTGCCGCTGGATTGGCCTGTGTATGTGAGCCATGCGGAAGCCACGGCGTATGCCAAATGGCTTGGGCACTCGCTACCCACTGAAGAGCAATTTCACCGAGCAGCTTACGGGACGCGCGATGCCCGGAGCGAGCGATCTTATCCATGGGGCGAGGACTCGCCAAGCGCACGGTACGGGAATTTTGATTTTAAGCAGTGGGATCCTGCACCAACGGGCTCGCATCCAGAAGGGGCGAGCGCGTTTGGAGTTCACGATTTGGTGGGCAATGGCTGGGAATGGACGCGCACAAAATTCGCGCCGTTCTCAGGATTTGTGGCCATGCCCTTTTACCCCGGCTATTCCGCGAATTTCTTCGATGGCAAACACTACGTGATGAAGGGAGGGTCGTCGCGAACGGCTGCTTGCATGTTGCGGCGATCCTTTCGGAACTGGTTCCAGCCGCACTATCCGTATGTCTACGCAACATTCCGTTGCGTGGAAGACTAGCACTAGCAGGAAAAACCCGGGTCCTTGGGAGATGACATGCTGACGCAAACCCTTCCGTTGAGACATGTGTCCGAGTTCGCGACCGATGTGCGCGAAGGCCTGACGAAGAGTGGACAGCGAGAATTGCCGTCGAAATATTTGTATGACGAAGTGGGCTCGGCCCTTTTCGAGGCGATTAGCGTCCTTCCGGAATACGGTTTAACGCGCGCGGATGCGCGGCTGCTGAAAAAGCATGCACGGGAGATCGTCGGACTGCTGCCATCGCCGGTGCATGTCGCGGAACTTGGGAGCGGAAGCGGGAAAAAGACACGTTGGATACTGGAAGCGCTTTCGCGGCGGCAGAAAACGTATTACTTCCCGATTGAGATTTCGCCATCGGCGCTGGCGGCTTGTGAAAAGGAATTGGGGCAGATCGACCTGGTCAGCATCGTCGGTCACGAACAGCCGTATCTGGAAGGTTTGCGGACGGTGGCCGACAGGCGTGCCGACGGCGACCACTTGCTGGTGCTTTTTCTCGGGAGCACCATCGGAAATTTCGATCGCGACGCAGGCGAGGATTTCCTGTGGAACGTGCGCAATATTCTGCGCGAAGGCGATGCCCTGCTCTTGGGCACGGACCTGGAGAAAAGCATCGAAGATCAAATATTGGCATACGACGACCCGGCAGGCGTGACCGCTGCGTTCAATCTAAACCTATTGGCGAGGATCAACCGGGAGCTGCGCGGGGACTTCGATCTGGCAAGTTTCAGGCACGAGGCGCGGTGGAACGCGATCGAGCGGCGGATGGAGATGCACTTGCGGTCAACCTGCCGGCAACGCGTGGAGATACCGGCAGCGGGGCTTCGCGTGTCGCTCGATGAAGATGAAACGATCTGGACGGAGAGCTCGCACAAATACAGAATCGGCGAGGCAGCGGAGATGGCGGCGCGAACCGGGTTCCGGTGCGAAGGCCAGTGGGTGGATGAAGAGTGGCCGTTCTCGCAGAATCTGCTTATAGCGGAGTGATACTGGCTTAAAGCCCGCAAAACGGCTATCCGTTGGACGGAAATTAAAAAGATTCGATGCGCCAGACGAGGCGCGCGAACCACGGCTCTTGGGCCACCAAGGGCGGATGCCAAATGGCGAGAATCTGAGAACCCTGGTAGACGCGCTCGAAACCCTCCTCGGATTCAGAAACTGTTTCAATTGGAGCAACCCAGAATTCCTTAGCACCAGGCGCGTGCAGCGTGATGCGTATGCGCTGCCAGCCATCTTCCACGCGAAGTAACGGGCCGGGCAAAACGCCGCTGAAGCGAAGATTTTGCGGCCCCTTGGGCGTTTCAAAAAAACGGTCGGCCTCGGCAGGAGCGAGGAGATTGATAATCGATTCGATGCCGACGGCGATGGGCTTTGCGAGAGTGTTCTTGAGTTTCAATCCGATCTCGCAGCCGACCTCGCAGCCATTCGGGGCAGGGCCGAAGGAAAAGCGTTTAGCTACGGAAAGCCTCGGCGCGGGGGAACTGCCCTTCGCGGCAAGCTTCAGTTCGTCTTCGCGAATCAGTTGAGCATCGTTGGCAGAAGAAGAATTGACATGAAAGGCGCCGCCGGCAAATCCAGGATCTTCCTGTAATTCCAGCGTTTCATACTGGGCCTGCGTGCGGTCGGGGTCAAAAAGCAACACGCGAAATGCGTGGCGTGGCCAGCGGTCGTAGTGGAGAAAACGCTCGAGGCCGGGCTCTTTGACGAGAGTTTGTTCGTGAATGGAAGAGACAGCGCCAGGCACGGCGGTTTTTGCGGCTTCGCGAAGGCGCGCGTGGTAAGCCTCCGGCCTGCGCTGAATCGAATTGATAAGAGTTGCGGCAGCGGGACGAAAGTCAAACGCAGCGAGGGTTCCGCCGTCCGTGGGTTTGAGCAGAGCTTGATACTCGGTGGCAGTGAAGAGGTGCTCATGTGCGCCGTCAGCGTCGTAGTCCAGCAATTCGACGTGGGGTATGAGCGTGGCGGCGGTTTGGCGGTCGGCGATGGCTTCGGCGCGAATGAGACTGCGCCAGAGTTCGGTTCGGAGATGCGGAGCATATAGGCCGCCGAAGATGCCGTGCCAGTAAGCGTCATTGCACTGGGCGCGCAGAAGCAGGTCCCGCGCCTGAATGAGCTCGTCGGAAGCTTTCGAGCTGCTATGGCGCATGGGCACCGCGGCGATGCGCGCGGAGACGCGCAGCATCTTCTTGTGGAGCAAGTTGGATTCGGCGTACTTGCGGAAGAACCCGCGCCAGGAACCGCCGCGAAGGAACGAAAGAATCTCGGGACGCGCGCTGAACTCTTTCTGAACAGCGTGGTAGCGCTGACGGACGCGTGTGGGCAGCACCCACTCCATCATTTCGGTGTACGAGGCGGTGGGGAGATCGGCACGGCCCAACGGCGAGTGATCGGCGAGGTATTCGCCAGGGGTCGCAACGCGCAGCCAGGAAGAGTTTTTCTCGAGAGCGGTGAAGAAATCTTCGAGCCAGCCGTCTTTGTAGCAGTGGGCGTTGGTACCGGGCCAAACGCCAAATTTTTCCATGTCGTCGCCCATCGACGCCATGCCGCCAGGATGCAGCGCCGCGGCGTCGCGAAGGTAGGTGACGACTTCCTCGACTTTGCCGAAGGGGATGAAATAACGGAGCGCCTTCTGGCCGGGGAAAAGCCAGACGCTTTGGCCGCGGTCTTCGGCGATGTAAGCGCCAAAGAGTTCCTCTGGTTCAAATCCAGCAGAGAGAAAATGGATATCGTCGACGAGGGTGTAACTGACGTTGGCCGCAGCTAGCGCGGAGGGGAGTTGCGGCTCCCATACACGTTCGGCGATCCACGCGCCTGTCGGGCGATGAGCAAAATGTTTTTCTAGATAGGTGGCCAGGCGGGTGATTTGTTCGCGCTGATCTTCGGGCGGGACGGAGACGAGGATCGGCTCGTAAAAGCCGCCACCGATTAATTCAACTTGTCCGGCGCTGACGAGAGCTTTCAGGCGCGTGAAATATTCGGGACGATGCTCTTCGATCCACGTGAGCAATGGGCCGGAATAATGCAGGCCCATGTGGACGCCGGGATGCTTTTCGAGGAGTTCGATGAAAGGCAGATAGGAATCCTTGTATGCCTTTTCGAGCACGTACCCGAAATTGCCGACCGGCTGGTGCGCGTGTATCAGCAGGACGAGATGAAAGCGTTCTGGCATGGGGACAATCTTGCTCTCAAACATCATACCGTGCGACGCAACATTTCAGATTCAAAGGATGACAAAAATACGCTAAAGGCGCACTTTGCCTAGACGCACGGAGTCGGCCCCGCCGGCACAGCCGACGCTGGAGATTGACACTCTTTCGCGCGTGTGAAAGGCTTACCAAGGAATAGAGTACACGATGCGAGTGACAGCAAAGGGCGAATACGCCACACAAGCGGTGCTGCACTTGAGCCTGCAGTATCCCGATGTAGTGACTATCCACGAGATTGCGCAGAGGCACCATATTCCCTTGAAGTACCTCGAACAAATCCTGCTGGAATTGAAGCGCGGCGGGATCTTGGAGAGCCGGCGGGGCGTGCGCGGAGGCTATACGCTGGCGCGGGCGCCTGAGGAGATTTCTGTGGGGGCGGTGTTGCGAGTCGTCGATGGGGCTTTTGCGGAGTCCAGCTGCGTGCACAACGAAGCGATGGGTGGGGTCTGCGTGGAGGGAGAAAGCTGCGGGCTGAAACAGATCTGGAAGGACGTACAAGGAGCCGTGGAAAAGATTTTGTTTGCGACCACTTTCGAGGAAGTGCGCAAGCGGACGCTGAGCGGCGGAGCACGGCGTGCGGAAACGGCACGGCTTGAAAGCTGAAAAAAACGGCAGGCCGAAGCGTGCCGTAGTGAAGGTTTGAGACCCCTACTAGAAAAACGATTCGGCGTGTTATTTCGCGGTGTAGAACTCTGCGTTGACCGGCGTGTAACTGTTCCACTTCTCCGGCAGGTCTTCTAAAGCGAAGATCGCGGTTACCGGACAGACCGGGACGCACGCGCCACAGTCGATGCATTCCGTGGGATTGATGTAGAGCTGGTTGACCTTTTCATGCTCCGGCTCATCTTTACGGGGGTGGATGCAATCGACGGGACAGACGTCCACGCAGGCGGTGTCTTTTGTGCCGATGCAGGGCTCAGCGATTACGTAAGCCATTCAAATCTCCTTTGCTCGGACAACGGCCGAGAGCGGTTCCAGCGGATGGAAGCGCCCGGCGGAATTTTCTTATACCACGCCCCTGCCGGGACCAACAAGCGACTGGATTGATTGTACTGTGCGAGGGGAGGATTCTCAACTTCCACGCATGCAGCTAGAATGGTTGGGGAAGGTACATCGATGAAGATACGAACTGCCGTTGGCGCACTAATGTTGTTGGCCGCTGGGACGGCGCTTGCGTCGCCCCAAGCTAAAGCGCCTCACGATCCTGAGATGATCGACGCACAAGGGTTCCAAAAGATCCTTGAACAAAACCGTGGGAAAGCCCTGATAGTGAACTTCTGGGCGACCTGGTGCGAGCCTTGCCGCGACGAATACCCGATGCTGAACGAACTGGCGAAGCAGTATGCGCCTAAGGGACTGCAGGTCGTTGGCGTAAGCATGGATGACGATGGCGACTTGATCCTGATGCGACGGTTCCTAGCGCGGTACAAACCGATTTTTCCGAATTACCGCAAGACCGCGGGAGCTGAAGCGGCGTTCAGGCAGTCCGTCCTTCCGGGATGGACGGGGTCGATGCCTGTGTCGGTATTTTATGCGAAGGATGGCCGTCAAGTAACACACTTTATTGGCGAGAAGAGCCGGGAGCAATACGAAGAAGCGATTCGCGCGCTGCTGGCAGGCGGCGAGAGCATAGCACCACAGGGCAAGTAGCTCTTCGACCCGAGATCAAAAAAATGGGGGAATACCTGATGCTCGACACAAAGGGCAATCGAATCACATATTTTGGTCACAGCACGTTTTCGTTGACAACGCCGTCGGGGCAGGTAGCGATCATCGATCCGTGGGTGATGACGAATCCGATGTGCCCGGCGGCGCTGAAAACCGTGCCGCGATTGGACGTAATTTTTCTCTCCCACGCACACGCGGATCACTCGGGTGATCTTTTGGCGCTGGCAAAGCAGCATAAGCCGAAAATTGTGGCCATCTTCGAAACGTGCCTTTTGATTGCAAGCAAAGGATTTGAAAAAGAGATTTGCCCGATGGGCAAAGGCGGCTCGCAGAAGGTTGGCGAGTTTGAAGTCACGATGACCCATGCGTTTCATTCGAATTCCTGGGATGAAAATGGCGTGCGGCATTACGCAGGCGAACCGGCGGGCCTCGTGATTCGCATTCCCGGAGGATTCACGATTTATCACGCGGGAGATACGGCCTTGTTCGGAGACATGAAACTCATTGGAGAACTTTATAAGCCGGATGTGGCGATGCTGCCGGTTGGTGATCTCTTTACGATGGGGCCGCGGGAAGCCGCTTATGCCATACGGCTGCTTGGAGTAAAGCACGTCATCCCGATGCACTACGCGACGTTTCCGTTTCTGACCGGGACCGTGGAAGGACTGCGGCGGGAAACGCGGGACAACGCGGGGCTGGAGATTCATGCTCTTAAACCGGGAGAAAACCTGTGATTCGCAGCGACAACTTGCGTAGCAGCTATATTCAAGATGACGTCGAACAATACCTCTACGCATTGCTTCCGGAGCGGGACGCCGTCATTAGCGAGATGGAGCGCTACGCCGATGACCACCGCGTGCCGATCATTGGACCAGCGGTGGCGCGGATGCTCGCGCTTTTTGCACAAGTTTCCGGCGCGAAACGCATTTTCGAAATGGGCTCGGCCATCGGCTATTCGACAATCTGGCTAGCGCGGGCAGCCGGGCCAAAGGGAAAAGTGATCTACACCGACGGAGATCCAGCGAACGCTCAACGAGCACAAGAGTATTTCCGGCGTGCGGGAGTGGCGAAGCGCATAAACGTCCAGGTGGGCGACGCTCTCGAATTGCTCAAGAAAGCACCTGGAAAATTTGACCTGATCTTCAACGATGTGAACAAGGACCAATACCCGGACGCTCTGCGCGTGGCGCTGCCGAAGCTAAAGCGCGGAGGACTGTTCATCACGGACAATACGCTCTGGTCAGGCAAAGCAGCCCGGCCAGCGGCTCTGGATGATGCCGCAACCCGCGGAGTGCAAGAATTCAACCGGCTGGTGTATGCCTCGAAAGAGCTGTATCCCGTGCTGCTCCCGCTGCGCGACGGCGTGACGGTTTGCCGCAAGCAGTAAGATCGGCGAAATTCAGGAACGCAAAAAGCTGCGGACAAAAAAGCCGAGGTTGGCGGGACGCTCGGCAAGGCGACGCATGAAATACGGGAACCAGTCGTTGCCATAGGGAATGTAAACGCGCAGGCGATAGCCGTCTTTCACAAGCATGCGTTGCAAATCGGTCCGCACGCCGTAGAGCATCTGAAACTCGAAATCATCTTTGGAAATCTGCCTGGCAGCCGCCCAGCGAATGGTTTCCGCAATCATGCGCGGGTCGTGCGTGGCAATGCCATGGTAGAAGCCGCTGGGCAAGAGAATCTTCATCAAGCGGATGTAGTTGAAGTCCGTATCTCTTTTGCGAGGGTAGGCAACATCCGGCGGCTCTTTATAAGCGCCTTTGCAGAGACGAATTCGGCAGCCATAAGCGAGCAAGTCCTGGACGTCGGTTTCGCTGCGGTAAAGATAGGACTGGATCACCGTTCCAATGGCGGGATTCCGGGAGCGCACATTTTTTACGACGTCGAGGGTGCGTTGCGTGTATGCCGATCCTTCCATATCAACGCGAAGAAAATTGTCATACCGCACGGCTAACTCTACGATGGACACCACCAGGCCCTGGCAGAAATCAACATTGAGGTCCAGCCCGAGCTGAGTCAACTTGCAGGACACATTGGCGTGGAGATTTTCCTTGTGGATGCGCTCGAAAACTTCCAGGTAGGCATCGCGCGCACGCTGGGCGTCGGAAGTGGTGGCGCAATTTTCGCCCAGGTAATCCAGGCTGACGAGCATCCCGGCATTGTTGCAGGCGCGGGCGGCTTCAATGGCCTCGTCCAGCGTTTCGCCGGCGACGAAGCGGCGCGCCATGCGGCGCGTGGTGCCGTTGGAGGTAACCCATTTGGCGAAGCGGGGACTCTCGGATAGCTTGAGAAGCGTCGCGCGGACCATGCAATATGATTATGCCCGTGTAAATCCTCAGCGACTAGTCCGTGTGCTCTTCCAGGAACTTTTCCGCGTCCAGAGCGGCCATGCAGCCGGAACCGGCGGCGGTGACGGCCTGGCGGTAGCGATGATCCTGCACATCTCCAGCAATGAACACGCCGGGGATGGATGTCAGGGTGCCATGCTTGGCGATGAGGTAACCGTTGCTGTCCATCTCCAACTTGCCCTTGAAAACGGTCGAGTTTGGGTCGTGGCCGATGGCGACGAATACGCCCTCGACGGCAAAATCGGCAGTTTCTTTTGCACCCGGATTGCGCACACGCACTCCCGTAACGTGACCCTCTGGAGCGTGAATCTGCTCAACAACGGCAGGGATGACAAGTTCGACCTTTGGATTGGCCTTGACACGGTCAATCATGATTTTGGAGGCGCGAAATTCCTTACGCCGGTGAATGAGATAGACCTTGTTGGCGTAGCGCGTCAGGAAGTTAGCTTCTTCCATCGCGGAATCGCCACCGCCAACGACAGCGATGGCCTTCTCGCGAAAGAAATAACCGTCGCAGGTCGCACAGGTCGAAAGACCGCGGCCGATTAATTCACGTTCGCCCGGCAGGCCCAGCAAGCGAGCGGTGGCACCGGCGGCAACGATCAGCGCCTTAGCTTCGTAGGTGTCTTTGCCGGCCGTGATCTTGAATGGACGCTTTGTGAGGTCGACTTCGTTCACGGCTCCCGCCTTGAATTCAGCGCCGAATCGCTGCGCCTGTTTGCGCATATTTTCGATGAGCTCCGGCCCCATGATGCCCTCGGGGAAGCCGGGATAGTTCTCGACGTGCGTGGTTAAAGCGAGCTGGCCGCCCTGCTCGTGGCCGTCAATTACCAAGGGCTTCAGATTGGCGCGCGCAGCGTAGATCGCTGCGGTCAGCCCGGCGCAGCCACTGCCGATAATCACGACGTTGTGCATTCCTATTATCTCCGTACTATTAGATTCAGCAGCGCGGCGGTTCGATTCATCACGAGGATACAGCTAGCTCCCCGATACAACATGAAGTTCCGTATTGTAACATCCCCCTGATCGCGAACCCGATTGCGAAGCGTCCAAATTGGAGAGGCGTCTTGCGCTCGTCGCGTTGACCATCGCTGAGGGCCACGGCTATAGTCACAGGCATCGGCGAGCGGAAGGCCGAGGTCGCCCGAGGAGGGAATGAGATGGATCCGCGCTACCCCATTGGAAAATTCGCGATGCCCACGCAAGTGACACCCGTGAGACGGCAAGAGGCCATCGACGAGATCGCCTCAACGCCCGGCAAGTTGCGCGCGGCGGTGAAAAGTTTGAATGATTCGCAACTGGACACGCCATATCGTGACGGCGGATGGACTTTGCGCCAGGTCGTACACCACGTTCCGGACAGCCACATGAATGCGCTCGTCCGTTTGAAGCTCGCGCTTACGGAAGAAAAACCGACCATCAAGCCCTATAACGAAGCGGCGTGGGCCGAGCTGGCCGATTCGAAAGCGGCGCCGATCGAGAGTTCACAGACTCTTCTCGATTCCGTGCACGCGCGCTTTGACCGTTTGTGGCGATCGTTGAAGCCGGAGCATTTCGCGCGAGTTCTTGTGCACCCGGAGCATGGCGAGCGCACTGTTGATTGGCTCCTCTTTCTCTATGAATGGCACGGAAAACACCACACCGCGCACATCACCGAATTGCGGAAGCAAAAGGGCTGGTGACGGGCGCGAGTGGCGCGGGCCGAGGCGCCCGTGTAGGATGATTTAGTACGCGAGGAGAACGGATGAGCCGACCATCAGGGACATACGCGATTTTCGAGACATCTCAGGGCAACATTGTGGTGAAGCTTCTTGAAAAGGAAGCGCCAAAAACCGTCGAGAATTTCATCGGGCTGGCTGAGGGCACGAAAGAATTCACCGACGAGAACACTGGCAAAAAACTAAAAAAGAATTTTTACGACGGACTAGTTTTTCACCGCGTGATTCCACAGTTCATGATTCAAGGCGGCTGCCCCCAGGGCACGGGCCGCGGCGGACCGGGATATCGATTTGCGGACGAATTTCATCCCTCCCTAAATCATTCCAAAGCCGGCAAGCTTTCCATGGCCAACGCCGGACCTGGCACGAACGGAAGCCAATTTTTCATTACGGTGGCGGCGACGCCGTGGCTCGATAATAAGCACTCCATTTTTGGCGAAGTGATCGAAGGACAAGACGTGGCGAATAAAATCTCCAATTTGCCGCGCGATTCGAACGACCGACCAAAAACGCCCGTGGTGCTACAGAAAGTGCGCATCGAGCGCGTTCCTTAAACGCTCAGGATTACGATGTTGACGCCTCAGCGCGTTCTGCGATTCATGATCGAAGTGATCTTTGTACTGTTGGGCGTGCTTGTCGTCTGGCTGGCGCTCACAGGGCGCGTTCTTGTGGAGCGCCACAAGCCTTCTTGGCTCATCCTGAGCGGCGCGCTCATCCTTTGGGGCCTGCGGGCGCTCTATGGACCCAACAAATGGTGGGCACGCTGGGAAAACTGGACGCGCGGACTTTCGCTGACTCTTCTCGGTGTGGTAATGCTGGCCATTTCCCGGGTGCCGTTTTTGTGGGTCGCGCCACTGCTGGCCACCGCGGGCGTTTTGATGAGCTTGCGCGGAATCATCGGGGCGGCGCTCGTCTTCCGGCCGCGCTAATTTTCCTCAAACGCTTTCCCAACTTAATTTTCTCTTTGCCTCAGCTATAATCTGCGCAACGAACGGCCCTCTCTGCTTCTGCAACCTCGCAGAGGCGATCGTTTGGCCCACGCCACAGAAAAAAGGAGACGCAGATGCTAAAGGAATTTAAAGAATTTGCCATGCGCGGCAACGTGCTGGACATGGCTGTCGGCATCATCATCGGCGCGGCATTCGGAAAGATCGTCACGTCGTTTGTTGAAGATGTCCTGATGCCGCCGCTCGGTAAGCTCGTGGGACCCGTCGATTTCTCGAGTCGGTTCATCAGCCTCTCCAGCAAACACTATGACACCATCGCTGCGGCCAAGTTGGAGAAAGTGGCCACGCTAAACTACGGAATGTTTCTGAACAACATCATCAACTTTCTGATCGTCGCCTTCGCTATATTCCTGCTCGTGCGGACCGTGAATCGCTGGACCACAAAGCCGGCCGCTCCCGCTGCGCCAACGACGAAGGATTGTCCGCAATGCGCGATGAGCATTCCAATCCAGGCCAAGCGCTGTGGCCACTGCACAACGCAGCTCGCGTAAGACTAGATTCCGGCTTTAACGGTAAAATTCCTGCGGACCGCAAGCTGCCTCAAGAGGACGGCGTTTTCTTCGATTGGTTTCCCTCAAGGTGTGCGCGCAGCCGCTTGACGACGGCGTCTTCCTGCCCGTCTTCGATCTCCTTCTTGACTTCCTCGAGGGCGAAGTGCACGACATCGTGATGATGCAGCTCCTGCGGCGCTAGCACGTCGCTAAAACGCAGCCACAACCGGTGTAGAAGATTGACTTCGTTGGCGGTCAGGTTCGGAGCGTGCGGCCCAAGGACCTTGTAAATCTTGTCGCCGTTGGGCAAATGAATTTCGAGGTTGAATTGCGGCTTGATGTCGCCGAGTTTCTCCCAGGCATCGCCAATCTGGCGGGCCTGCTCTTCCGTGTTGTCCTTCGCCGAGCGGCCAATAACAATCGTGCTGGACTGGAGCGAAGCGCCCGCCCGCAGGATGCCTTCCCAGAGGTCATTCGAGGCAACAACCGCCAGCCGGATGGATTTCCCCCTTTTTTCGGCCATGGAAAGTGCCTGCGAAAAAAGATGCTGCTCGATGCTGCCGAACAGCTGATCGGCGTCCAGTTCGTTTTCGCCGGAAGCTGAGCGGCGCAGCAAGCGGACGTGCAAAACAACCACGTCGCGCCGTCCCGGTTTGATGCGATCAAGGACGTTTCCGAGGTGATAGAGATTGAAGTGGTTGCTCACGGGAACGAGGATGTTGCCAGGCCGCGCGCCGACCGCTTCCGGCGTCAGCTCGGACTCCAGCTCCAGGTTGAACTGGTCCATCTCTATATGAGCCGCGCCACCTCGGTGAGCACGGCGTTCGGAGATCGTAAAGACGATAAAGAGCAAAACGGAAAATGTGCCGCCCGCCATCGTAGCGACGGGCTTGGTGAAAAGATTGACGACGGCGATGAGAAAAAGCGTCAGCGTGATCAAACTGAGGCCGACAGGAATTTGCACGCCGCGAATATAAAAATTAAAGGGCACTTGGAACTCACGCACCCCGGGCCTCGTGTAGCGAAGCACTAGGACGGCCAAGCCGTTCATCGTGAAACTCCAGATGACGCCGAAGGCATAAAGGTTAGCAAGAAAGGTCACATCGCCGCGGCTGATAAAAATGGTAATGATTTGCAGCAAGACGACGATGTTAATGATGCGGTAGCTCGTGCCGAACCGCGGATGCGGCTGCCGGAACCACGAGCTGAGAACGCCGTCCTCGGAAACGCGGTTCAAAACACCGTTCGAACCGACGATGGCGGTATTGACCGCTCCGGCCAGAATGAGCGTTCCCACTACGACCACGAATGCATGAAAGATCAGCCGCGCGATGAGCGGCCCGTGCAAGCTCATCGCCAGGCCGCCGATGAGGTTTTCGAGGTAGTTCTGGCGGACGCTGTCGGGAATGATCATCACGGCAAAGAAGGAAACCAGCGAGGTGAAGACCAAGCTGTAAACAAAGATGACCAGTCCGGCCTTTTTCAGATTTGGCAGTTTGGGACTTTCAATCTCGCGATAAACCTGCGCGAGTGACTCCTCTCCGCTCATCGCGAGGACCGAGTGCCCCAACGCGATAAAGATCGCGATGATTCCGAACATGTGCGGGAGCGGACTGCCCGCAAGCCAGCCGAGCGCGCTGGCGTTTAAACGAAGGTTACGCGGGTGCGGCCAAGGCGGGAGCGCTGAATGCCTCAAGACCGCCGTGTAGATGCACCAGGTGATCAAAAGCACCACCATCACTGTCACCAGCTTCATGATGAGCAGCGCTTTTTCGCTGGACTCCGGGATGCCCTTGGTGTTCTCCCACCAGAAATAAACGGTGACCAGAATCGCAAAACCCGCGGCGATAAAGTCGACCTGATTCGGTGTGAGCGCGTTGCCAAGATGCGAATACTGCAGTAGCTCGCTGATGAGCCCAGCCAGATACTGCCCGGCCGCGACGCCGCTGATGGGGCCCGTGAGGATGTAGTCAAACATCAGCGCGGAAACGCTGAATTTTGCAAGTGTCCCGCCGAGCGACTGCTTCACCGCGCGGTAAACGCCCCCGCGCACAAACATACTGCAGCTCTCGACGTACACGGCGCGCACCGCGTACGAAAACAACATGATGGCAAGAATGAACCAGGGCGCGGTTTTGCCTATGTAGCCTTCCGCTTCACCGCCTGCGTAATACGCCGAGGAGGCCAAGTCGTTCAAAACGATGGCCGCTGCCCGCCAGAAGGAAATAAATGTGAGAAGAGCGGTAGTCGCGACAATGACGCGCGGAATACCGTTGCCTCGGCTGCCTGCGGCAGCAGGGGTCTTGGACGAGCTGCTCATGTACGGGTGATCTCGATCAGCGGATTAAAATGCTCGCACTTTTCCGCCGCGAAGTCTAGCCGAACGGCCTTTTTTGTTAAGGCTGAAACGATTTAGGACGCAGAGGTGTGCAGTGCTTTGGTGCACTCGGCGCAGGGACAGATGGCGCGCAGATGTTCGTAGCTATAGATGCCGGTGGAGTGGCCATCCGTGAAGCTGATTTGTACGGCGTAGTTTCCGACAACGGTGGCGGCTTGCGCGCTCGGCTTGGGTTTGAACATGGGAAGCGGAGGAAAGGCGTTGGCGGCTGGCGCTGCGGTGGCGAAGGCTTCTTTTTTACCACGCTCGTCGTTGCACGTGGCGCAAGGGCACTCTTCGCGCAGATAGGCGAAGTCGTAGTGGCTGGCGTGGCCGTCGGCCCAGGTGATGTCGACTCCTGCGCCGGTTTTGACGTGGACCTTTACGGTGGACGGCTTCCTTCGTGGATCAAGTGGAATCGGCATGCGCGGGGACAGAGTCAGCTTTTCGGTTTTCCGTTGCAGCAATCGCCAGGCGGAATGGGATTGCCGTGCGGGCAGGTCTTGGGATGGCCGAGGAAAGTACAGATGCGCTGATCCAGCTCCGGGCTGATGATGTGTTCGAACCTGCAGGCTTGCGTGTGGGCCTCGGTGTCGTCGGCGGAAAAAGTGTCTTTAAAAAGACGTTCGGCCAACCGATGCCGGCGCACGACGCCACGCGCGCGCTGGCTTCCCACCGGCGTAAGTTGGGCCTCACCGTCTTGCATTTCGACCAGGTGCCGTTCGCTCATGCGGCTCAAGGTTCTTGCCGCCGACTCATCGGGAAGAACGGGAAGTTCGCCAGCAGGTCCAGCTGCTTGCAGCGCCTTGACATTTGCCGGTTTTCCCTCTTCGCAGCAAATCCAGATTTGCTCAAGGAAATGATCGAATCGAATCTCGTCGTCGGGCGAAACCGGAGTGCAGCAGTCGGCAGTATCCGCGAGGGGGCAAGCAAGAGGATGGCCCGGGCCGTGTTGTGCGGTGTCAAAATGCAGGCGCCCGTGAGCGAGCTCGATGCGGCGATCGGCTTGGCGTGCGATATCCGGATCGTGCGTGACCATCAAAATCGTGTGGCCTGCCTGGTGTAGCTCGCGAAAAATTTTCAGAACGATTTCTTCGTTGGCTTCATCGAGGTTGCCCGTGGGCTCGTCGGCCAGAATGATTTTCGGCTGATTGATCAGCGCGCGCGCGATGGCCACGCGTTGCTGTTCGCCTCCGGAAAGTTGCGATGGTAGGTGCGTCATACGTTCGCCCATGCCAACGCGGCGCAAAGCCTCTTCCGCCTGCTTCTCATCCGTCACGCTGTGAAAATATTGTGCCAGCATGACATTTTCAACCGCGTTCAAGTACGGCACGAGATGAAATTGCTGGAAAACGAAGCCAACTTTTTCGGCGCGGTAGCGGACCAGCTCGTTCTCGCTAAGTTTCGAAAGGTCAACGCCGTCCACAACGACGCGGCCGGAATTGAGCTTATCGAGCCCGCCAAGAATGTTGATGAGCGTGGTTTTGCCCGAGCCCGATGGACCCATGAGCGCTACCCATTCGGCCGCACCCACGTTGAAACTGAGACCGTCGATAGCGCGCAGCGCGCCGTATTTCTTGACGAGATTCTCGACCGCGACCTGCGGCGCTACCGTCTTCTGCTCGGGCAGAATCTGAACAGGCGTGCTCACGCTTCACCTCGGAAGACCGAAGCGGGGCGAACGCTGGCGAGCCGCCGCAGCGGATACGCACTGAGAATCGCAACGATGGTGGTGAGCGCCACGGATACAGGATACACAATCAGCCGCGGCTGCGCCGCCACACCAAACACCTGCTTGCCCAACCAGATGGAAAGAAAAATGCCCGCAGCGGCCCCAATCAAGCCACCTGCCAAACCGAGCAGCGCGGCCTCCGCCAGAAAAAGACGCAAGACACGCCGCGTCGCACCGCCAATCGCTTTCATCAGTCCAACGTCGTTCTTGCGCTCCATGGCGACATTCGTCATGGCGGCCATGACGCAGAGAGCGGTGAGAATCAGAACAACGGCAACGGTAAAGTTCAGCAGCCCGGAGATTCGGCCATAGATTTTCGCCTGAGCGTCGGTGAATTGGCGAATCGGGCGGACGCCGAGATCGGGAAATTGCTCTTGTAGGGCGCTCACGCGCTCGTCGATTTGCTTGGGAGTGCCTAGAACCACGATCTCGACATCGCTAATGCGACCGGGCAAATTTGCCAACCGCTGGACAAAATCCAGCATTACAGTGACTTGACTATCCTCGGGCCCGCCCGTTTCGGAGAGCGACGAAAATCTGCACGTTCTCCTCCGGTCGGAGATAAGAATTGAGATCGTATCGCCGACATGCGCGTCCAATTGCTTTGCAAGCTGAACGCCGAGCGTACACGGCAGATCTCCAGGAACGGCCAGGTTATACCACGGGTCGTCGGGATTAGTAGGAGGTGGGATGATCGTGACGCTCACCTGGTGGACGCCCGTTCTGCCTTTGCCGGCAAGGATCGCATTTACAGGCGCGCCGCCCCGAGGCCCGCGGACACCGGCAATCACATAGAGGAAAGAAGTGGCTTCAGCCCCGGAAGGACCGATGGATTTCGAAATCGCATCCATGATTGAATCATTCACCGTCGTGACCGAGTCCCCCGATGTTGCAGCTTTGTGTGAAATTATGACATTGGCGCCGAAGGCGCGGAATTCGGTGGTCAGCCGGCGCTTGGCGTCTACTTGAAGATTGAGGAGAGCGGCAGTAACGGCGGCGCCGGCGCCAAGAGCCAGAAGAATAACCAACAGGCGGCCGCGATTTGCACCGAGGAGACGGCGAACGATGCGCCAGAACATCGCTCGATTGCCGGTGCCAAGCGCGGTCATCACTCGCCTCGCAGAATGGGCGCGGGCTCATAGCGTGACGCGCGACGCAACGGAATAGCGCTACCGAGGAGCGTAACCCCGGCGGTGAGCACAAGGACTGCAACGAGAACCAGCAGCGACGGCGCAGGAGCAACGCCGAAGATTTTTTGCCCAACAAGGCGCGCAAGAAAGATTCCGAGCGAATAGCCAATGCCTCCGCCAACGAACGCGAGTAGCATTTGTTCCGCCGCCAAGAGGAAACCAACCATACCGGAGCCTGCTCCCAAAGCCTTCATCAAGCCAATTTCCGTACGCCGTTCGATCACCGAAGCCGCCGAAGAAGCTCCGACAGCCAGCGCCGCAGCCAACAACGCCGCGAACGTCACCATCCAAAGCAGCGCTCGAACGCGTGTGAGGATGGTGCCCTCGCCTTCGGCAACGCGCCGAATCACGCGCGCGTCGGTCCCCGGCAGCGCCTGCTTTATCGAATACGCAATCGAAGAAACATACGGACTGCACGACCAACGCTCGAACTCGTCCGCTTTCATCGTCTTGGGATCGCGCCGCGCAAAATCGTCTTCCGGCTTCGTCAAAGCACTCACATATAGCTTGCGGTACTGGCCCGGCTTGTCCGTAAGTTTCTGAACGCTGGCGAGCGGCATGAGCAGCGCTTCATCTTCAGGACCGCCCGAGGACAAAATCCCTGTGACGTCACACTGCTGCATATTCTGAGAATTCCCAGCCGTCGCGACGCTGACAACCACCTGGTCACCGGCTTTTATTTTTCGACGTGCCGCTAGTTTTTCGCCGACCACACACTCCGGAGATGCAGGGAGGTAGGAGTGCCCCATCGGCGGCATTTCGACGCGTTCAAGGCGCCCTTCGTCTGAGAACCATTTCCCATCGACACGGAACCACGGATTGGTTTTTGCGAGCCCGGTGGCGAAAGTGCCTCCGTCCGGCAATGGCACGCGATTCGCAGCCCACGTACCAATCAGTTGGATCTGCAGGTCCGGAAGTGAAGGCCGGTGATCGCTGTACCACACATGAGGAAGCAACGCCGAGACTTCGAGTACGGGAGCGAACGCGATGATATTGTTGTGCCAAAAAACGGTCTTGATTTTGGGGAGGTCGGCCTCGGGAAGATACGCGCCAGCGTTGACTGGGCGATAGTCCACGCCGCCAATCTCGAGCGGCAACGAATCGGCCTGCGGCGTAACCACCAAGTTCGCGCCGAGGCTGCGAAACTCACTCGCCAAGCGGTCGCCCACATCGAGCGAAACGCTCAGCGCCGCCGTCACCACGGCCATGCCCAACGACAGGGCCGCCGCGGTCAACACCTTGCGGCGCGGACGGCGTGTAAACGAATCGGCTACCAGGCGTAGAAACATGGCGTTCGAAGCCGCACCAGATGGGCACGATATATCTTGCCCCTACTGCGGAATCTCCTTGGTCGCTTGCACGAGCGAAGAAACGTCCAGGACTAGATCTGCGCCGTCCACATGCGACGGCACGCCAATCGGATTGCAGCCACCCGCCTCACCGATCGTCGGCACATAAATCGCCGAGCCACAGTGCCTGCAAACGACATTCTGCCCATCCTGGCGATAGCCCTCGGCCCCGCAGATGCGGCAAGCATCCAGCGCCGTGCCGTAGCCGTTCGGCTTCTTAATAATCATGAAGCGCAGCGACTGCCCACCGGCATTAATCCTAAACAGATGCATCTTGCCGTCTTGCACATCGCTTACGGGAATACGCACTTCATTCCCCACGGCAGCGATTGGCCGTGCGGAGGGCGGCGCGGAATTCGCGCGCGTGTAAACGAAGTCTCCCGTCAGCAACAGAATTACTGAGAGGCACCCGGTCGCCGCCGCAATCATCCACCGCCGCTGTCGCCGATTCTGCGCTTCGAGCAGCCGTTTCTCAGCTTCACCGGCAGTTTCCTTTGCAGCGCGCGCGTGTGAAGCCGATTGCCACTCGCGCAAAACCAGCAGCGCCGCAGCTCCAAATATCAGCACGAAGAAAAACAGCTCATTCCGGACGATCGGCCCGATGATGGCCATCTCCGCTTTACTGGACGGCAGCCACTGCGCCTCGCTCAATTCGTGCAATCCGGTGAGCACGAGCTGAAAGGCAACGAGAATCAAGATGATGGTGGTGGCAGCGAAAAAACGATGCAGCGGAACACGCAGGGTCCCCTTGAAAAAAAACACCCCCACGGCCACAGCCGCGCCAATTCCCAAAGCCGTCCCAATCCAGATCTGCAGTCCCTCGCTGGACAACTCCACCGCCCGCAAGATGATCGCGAGCTCCGCTCCCTCGCGCAAAACCATGAGAAAAACGAAGAAGAAAATGCCCCAACCCGCCGCCGCTCCCGCCCTTCCCACGTAACTCTCAATCTTCTGCTCGATTTCTTTTTTCAGGTGGCGCGCAACGCGATTCATCCATAGGATCATCGTAATGACGAACGCTGCCGCGACGAGGTACATGACCCCCTCGAACCCGTCTTCACTGATACGCCAGCGCTCCAAAGCAATCGCCACGGCCAAGCTCAGCGCCGCGGCGGCAGCCACGCCATACCAAACAAAACGCGCCAGTTGCGAGCGGCCCGTACGCGAGAGATAAACCAGAATGATGCCTACGACGAGGGAGGCCTCGACACCTTCACGGAGAGCGATGAGAAAAGCAGGAAGCAAAGAATCTCCAGTTGTTATTCATTTGCAACTACAGTCTAAGTCTACGCTTTGTATGAATTTACGTCAACCGGACCAATCCAGTCCGCTTTCTTATTTAAACATGCGGTAAAATACAAAGCCTGCTCAATCCAATGACCATTCCCGTTCATGCCCGCCAAGCAGTCTCTCTCTTAACGGCGATCCTTCTTGTTTGCGCACAGTCTTTCGCACAAGCTCAGCCTCCCGCACAAACCCAGTCCTCTCCGCCGCAAACAGTCCCGAATGAAACGCAGCTCGAAATGAGCCCGCATCCCAATCCGAAATACGCCAAGAAAATCTCTGAGCTCGGCGACAAAGAGCTCGCAGACGGTCATTTTGATGAAGCACTGAACTACTATCAGCAAGCCGCGCGTTACGCGCCCCAGGACACCGCCCTCATCGAGCGCATTGTGTCCATGCGCTCGAAGCTCGTGCGCGACCACGTCGAAGCCGCGGAGCGCGACGCCCTCGCCGGCCACGCCGACGTAGCAACAGAGGAGTTGGCTAAGGCTCTGCTTATCGACCCAAGCAATACAATTGTCACCGAGCGATTGATCCAGATGAAGGCCATGAAAGATGAGCCTCTCGCGCCTGACCAGAAAATTGAGGGCCTGCCAGAATTGAAGCCCCGCGCCGTCAAACTAGACCTCGACTTGCGCGGCGATACCAAAGCAGTTTATGAGCAACTGGGGCAGCTATTCGGAATAAAAATCACTTTCGATCCGGACCTCCCCGCGCGAACCGTCCGGCTACACGCTATCGATATCGATTTCACCACTGCTCTGAAGATCCTCGGCGTTCAGACCGGCACATTCTTCCGCCCCTTAACCTCCACTCTTTTGTTCGTGGCTCAGGACACCGCGGAAAAGCGCCGCCAATATGCCGTGCAAGCCGAGCAATCGTTCGTCTTGCCAGACTCCGTCGGGACCGAGGAGATGACCGAACTAGTGCGCGTTCTGCGTGAAATGACCGGGTCGACCCGCGTAGAACTCGATGCACAGAGCCGCGCCATCACCATCCGCGACGCTCCCGAGAGACTTGCGCTTGCGGGCGAACTCATCCGTCAAGCCGAAAAAGCGCGCGGGGAAGTGATGCTGGAGATAGAGATCCTCGAGGTTGATCGAAACAAAGCGCGCACTCTGGGCATTCTTCCGCCTCCTTCGACAGAGCTGATTTCTCTCTCCACCGGCATAATTTCCCAATTGCAGGCGGCGAAAGACATCGGCACGCTGGTCACTCTGCTGGCGAGCATTTTCGGAAACGGGGGAACCGCCGCCAGCGCCGGAACTTCCCTCGGCTCGCTCATCCCACCGGTGGCTCGGGTGGGAGGCGGCAATACGACGTTTCTCCTGACAATGCCGACGTTCGCGGCGCAGTTTTCCGACGCGCTGACGCTTGTGCACAGCGGCACTCAGGTCTTATTGCGCGCCCAGGACGGCAAACCGGCTTCTTTCTTTGTCGGCGATCGCTATCCGGTTACCCTTTCCCTGCTTTCTGGAAGCCTCGGCGCTTCCACGCCCGCCACGTCTATTGGTGGAACGACCGGCAGCATTCTCCCTAGCGCTTCTTACAACGTTGGCATCGGTCCGGTGGCACTCACCTCCGCCGACTTCCGTAACCTGGGTCTGCTGGACCTCGCCGTCGTCAATGAGATCGACAACACAATCACCATTCTCCAAAATCGGGGCTTGGGAACTTTTCTTCCGGTCGCCACAACCATCTCGCTTGGCGCGGCCAGAACCACCGCACCGGCGATTGCTCCTTCCATTGCTTCAGCGGTGCTCACTACCAGCGGTTTTCACGATCTCCTCGTCACGGATCCGGTTGCCAATACCGTGCAAGTCCTCCTCAGCAATGGCGATGACACCTTTAAAGAGGCCACCGGTTCGCCCATCACCGTGGGCCAGGAGCCTAGCTCCATCGTCCTTGGCGATTTCAACGCCGATGGTAATCAGGATTTTGCGGTGACGAATTTCAAGGACAACACTTTTTCTCTTTTTCTCGGCAACGGTGATGGAACCTTCAGGCAAGCAACGGGTTCGCCCTTTCCCCTGCCAACCACGACGACAGGCCCCATTGCGATGACCTCGAGCGATTTCAATTCGGATGGAAATCTGGATTTGGCGATCGTGAATCAAACGACAAACAATGTCACGGTGCTACTCGGCAATGGAAACGCCACGTTTTCCTTGGCGACTGGCTCTCCGTTCGCCGTCGGTAAATCCCCGGTCGCCATCGCATCGGCCGACCTAAATGGCGATTCCCACCCTGACCTCGCAGTCGTGAACCAGACCGACAATACGGTCAGCGTTTTACTGGGCAATGGCGATGGCACGTTTACTTCGGCGGTAAACTCGCCGCTTGCTACGGGGCAGGCGCCCACGGCCGTTGCGATCGCCGATTTCAACGGGGATGGCGTTCCAGACATTGCCGTGACCGACCCACAAACGGATAGCGTGTCGGTATTCCTTGGCCTTGGTCAAGGTTTGTTCGCGCCGGCCTTTGAGCTTCCCGTGGGCACGAATCCCACGGCCATTCTGGCTGCCAGCCTAAGCGGCGCCACCTTGC
Organism: uncultured Acidobacteriota bacterium; assembly: GCA_963833345.1. GTDB lineage: Bacteria > Acidobacteriota > Terriglobia > Acidiferrales > UBA7541 > Acidiferrum. The sequence goes on from CAWHXI010000002.1 coordinate 3,132,202, forward strand.
CCGATGTAGCGATTACGGACGATCCCTCCGGCACCGCGGGACAGGTGACCGTAATCCTCAGCCCAGCGAGCTTGTTTTCAAATCTGTCGGGGTCAATCGCGCAGACGCCGTATCCAGGCGCGGAATATGAAGATATCGGCGTTAAGATAAAGGCCACTCCCACGCTGCACCCGAATGACGATGTGACGCTGCAACTCGAGTTCGAGATTCGTGCCCTCGCTGGCTCCAGCATCAATGGCATCCCTATCATCACCAACCGCACAATTTCGCAGACTGTGCGTATTAAAGAGGAAGTACCTACAATTATCAGCGGACTGCTCGACAATCAAGAATCCCGCACCATCACAGGCCTCCCTGGCTTGGCAAATCTTCCTGGCGGTGCCGGCTACCTCTTCGGGCAGAGAAACACGACTGCGCAGGACACCGAGATGTTGATTATGATCACTCCGCACAAAATGCGGCTGCGGGACCGTGTCTCTCGCTCTATCTACGTCGGACACGATACAAGTGTGGGCCGCGGTTCTGCGCCCGCGCCTTCGCAGCGGCAACCTTAGCCAAAATGGCGGACGTGCAAGACTATTACGCCTTCCCGGCAAACTCCCTCATTTATGGCAATGGTTCGAAAACGACGATGGGCTGATAGGTGCGCGGCACCAGCGCTTCGGCGATAGCCACGAGTTTGTCTTGCTGGCTGAAGACGCGCAGACGCGGCGGCTTTAATTCTCCCGCCTCGAGTTGCAAGGTTGCCCCCGGAGGCAGCTCAACGCGGCCGGGCTGAATCTGCGAGACTTGCACATTGAATTTTGTCCCATGACGCACGCGCTTCTCAATGATGGGCAGCACATTTACGCGTGGAAAATTGGGCAGCAGATTCTCCAGGCGGATCAGGCAATCGGCAAATTTTCCGGCGCGCGACGCTTCCGCCAGCTCTTCCAGCTTGATGGCCTGCTCCAGCGAAAATTCGCCGACCGCCGTTCTCGTGATCTCCGCCAGGTGCGCCCCGCAACCGAGTTTTTGTCCCATGTCGTGCGCGAGTGAGCGAATATATGTGCCCGACGAGCATTCGATGACAAAGCGCGCGATGCTGCCTTCGACGCCAGTCAGCTTGTACTCGAAAAGCTCGACCTCCACCGCTTTCAACTCGACATGCTGCTTCTTGCGCGCCAACTCGTACGCTGGCACACCCTTCACTTTTTTTGCGGAGAAGGCGGGCGGCATTTGTTCGAACCGTCCCACGCACTCTGCCGCAAGCTTTTCGAGAAGCGCTGTATCGAGCGCCGGTGCAGTATCCGGTCCTTGTGCTTCTCCGTCCGAATCGTAAGTATCCGTCGCGAAACCAAACCGGAAGCCGGCCGAGTAGCGTTTCCTGCGGCCGTTGTAAAACTGCACCAGCCTTGTGGCTCGTCCGAGCAGCAACACCAGAACGCCGGTCGCCAGCGGATCAAGTGTCCCAAGATGTCCAATCTGCCGGAATCCCGCGAGGTGCCGCACGGCATCGACGACATCGTGGGAAGTTTTTCCCCGAGGCTTGTCGACGACGAGCGCGCCGTCAAACGGCGCAGGCTGTGGCTGGCGTGGCATAAGATGAGTTGTCGGTGAGCTGTTACCAGTAGAAATCGGAATGTATTTAAGATGCGGCCGGCTTGTCCTTCTTCATCTCTTTCAAGAGCTGATCGATGCGCTCCGTGTACTCCTGCGAATGGTCCAGCGCAAAGTGAAGCTCAGGCAACCGGCGAAGCTGCAAACGCTCGATCAGCTCGCGTCGAATAAATCCCGAAGCGTGCTCGAGCGCCTTGATCGCGTCCTTCTGCTCTTTTGCGGATCCCTGTATGTTGATGAACACGCGCGCGTGCTTCATGTCCGGCTGCACACGCACCTCGCTGACCACCACCATGCCTTCGAGCCGCGGATCCTTCAGCTCGCCCGCGAGCATGGCGTTGATCTCGTGAGCGATTTCCTCGCCCACCCGTTCATGGCGGTGATTGGCTGGACTCATTTCCGTCCCCGCGGATCTTTCTAAATAATTTCGATCGCCTGGTTAATCAAAAACGACCCCAGAATGCGGTCCGCTTCATCCAGGACTTTTTGCAGCACTTCGTTCACGTGCTTCTCTTCATTTGAAAGCGTAACGACGCCAATCACCGACCGCTGCCACACATCGTGATGGTCCAACTCCGCCACCGCAACATTAAACTGTCTCCGCAGCTTATCTTTCAAGCTGCGCAGCACTTGCCGCTTGTCCTTCAACGATTGCGCGTCTGGGATGTGCAGCTCAAGGGTAAGCAGACCAACCGGCATGAGCGCTCCGGGGATTGATTCTTATCTGCGGCCGGCGGTTCCAACGGTCTGGCCGGCTGCTTCCGCCGCGCTCAGCTTCTGAACGCTGAAGCATTCCAAAACGTCGCCGACTTTCACGTCATTGAAATTTGCGATGCCCGCGCCACATTCAAATCCCGTCCGCACCTCGCTCGCGTCGTCTTTAAAGCGCTTCAACGAGCTGAGTTTCGATGTGTAGATAACCGCGCCATCCCGCACAACGCGAATCTGCGCATCGCGCTTGAGCACGCCGTCCACCACGTAGCATCCCGCAACGGTGCCTGAGCCTTTGACCTTGAACGTGTTCCGCACTTCCGCACGTCCCAGATACGTCTCTTGGAGGACCGGCTCCAGCAGGCCTTCCATGGCCTTCTTCAGTTCGTCAGACACTTCATAAATGATCGTGTGCGAGCGGATGTCCACATGTTCCTGCTGCGCGAGCTCCATCGCCTTGCGGTCCGGTCGGATGCCGAATGCGATAACGATTGCTCCGGAAGCCGAAGCCAGCAGCACGTCGTTTTCCGTGACCGCGCCTACGCCCGATCCGATAATCTTCAGCTTCACTTGATCGGTCGAGAGCTTCGGCAGCATTTCGCTAAGCACTTCCACCGAGCCTTGCACGTCCGCCTTGATGACAATGCCCAGTTCCTTCACGTCGCCAGCCTTCAGCTGTTCGTGCAACTGGTCGAGCGTGATCCGCGCTCCGCTCGAGCGCGCCATTTGCGCATCGCGCTGCTTGCCCTGGCGATATTCGACGATGTGGCGCGCCTTGGCTTCCTCAGTCACCTGGAAATGGTCGCCGGCATCAGGCACGCCCTGCAAACCTAGAACTTCCACCGGGGTTGATGGCGGCGCATCCTTGATGACCCGCCCGCGGTCATCAAACATCGCGCGCACTTTGCCGAACACCGAGCCGCAGATAAAAAAGTCGCCGGAGTTGAGCGTTCCGTTTTGCACCAGGACCGTAGCGACAGGGCCGCGTCCCTTGTCCACGCGGGACTCCAGCACCGTGCCGCTCGCAGGCGCGTCCGGATTGGCCTTCAGCTCGCGCAAATCGGCCACCAGCAAAATGGTTTCCAGCAGCCTGTCGATGCCTTTCTTCTGTTTCGCGGATACTTCCACAAACTCGGTATCTCCGCCCCATTCGGAAGGAACCAGGTTCACATCGGAGAGCTGGCGCTTCACGCGCTCCACCTGCGCTTCCGGTTTGTCGATCTTGTTGATAGCCACAATGATGGGTACTTTCGCTGCCTTCGCGTGATCGATCGCTTCCTTGGTCTGTGGCATGACGCCGTCGTCGGCCGCGACCACAAGCACTACAATGTCCGTCACTTTCGCGCCCCGCGAACGCATCCGCGTAAACGCTTCGTGACCCGGCGTGTCTACAAAAACCACGCTACGGTCGTTCACCACCACTTTGTACGCGCCGATATGCTGCGTGATTCCGCCGGCTTCTCCGCCTGCCACGTCCGCTTCGCGAATCGCATCGAGCAAGCTCGTCTTGCCGTGATCCACGTGTCCCATCACCGTGACGACCGGCGGCCGCGGCTTCAGACTTTCCTTGGTCTCTTCCTTCGCGACTTCCAGCACCATCTCTTCTTCAAGCGAGACGACGCTTACAACTCCGCTAAACGTTTCCGCAAGGGTAGTCGCCGTGGGAACATCTAGCGCCTGGTTGATGCTGGCAAAAACTCCCCGATCGAGGAGCGTCTTCAAAAGATCCTTCGCTCGCACGTCGAGCTTTTCCGCGAGTTCCCGGATCGTAATGCCTTCGGTAATCGTAACTTCGCGCGGCGGCCGCGGTTCCGGCGGCGCGATGACAGCTGCCGCAGATCGGCGGTCCCCTGCTCCCGGACGCTGGCGAGTCGGGTGCAGCTTGCGCTCACCCTCCTGCTCCCGCTTGTCCATGACAGGCCGCTGTCTCTGGGGAGGCTTGCGCGTATAGAGCGGCTTGCCAGGCTCCGCCTTCGGCGGCACTTTGTCGGGCGGCAGCGCCGGCAGCATGCCAGGACGTCCCGGCGCTCGCGGCCCCGGACGGGTGCCGGTCGGCATCGCTCCGCGCCGTTGTTCAAAAGGCCGATTCGCAGGCGAACTCCCTGTTCCACCTGGGCCGCCGGACCGCGGAGTGTACTGTCTTCCCTGGCTGCCTTGCTGCATCGGACGCATCGGCTGGCCGGGACGTGGTCCGCCGCCAGAGCGTTGCCCGCTTCCTGGCGTCGTTCCGGGAACCGGCCCACGATTGCCAGTTGGCAACGGGCGCGCAGCCACCGTCGGACGCGCACCGGGTGGACCGGGTGCCGCAGCCGCTGGACGGATGGAAGAAGGTTGAGTCCCAGCCGGAGCTCCGGACCGTGGGGCAGAAGGCGTTACCGGCCGCGGCGCACCGGGCGCTGTCGTCGGATGTCCCGTTGGCGACGGCGGACGAATCGGTGTGGCTGCAGGAGGTCTCGTTGCGGGCGCCCCTGCGGGAGCAATCGGCTTTGCAACTGGAGGAGCCACGCTGGGCGATGCGGCCGGAACCGCAGCAGGCGCCTTGGGAACGACAACTGGAGCAGCCGCTGACGCGCTTGGTGCCGCAGCAGACGGAGCCGCAGCGGGAGCAACCGGTTTCGCAATGGGGGCAACTGGCGGCGCGGCTGGTGCAACCGCTGGCGCGGGAGGTTTCGCTACCACACTAGGCGCCGCAGCCACGGGAGCTGGAGGAGCCGCAGGCCGCATCCGTGCAGCCCTGGCTGCAGCTTCCTTCGCTGCGGCTTCCACCTTGGCATCAGCTTCCGCTTTAGCCTCGGCTTCGGCCTGTCCCAGAAGGTTCTTGCGAACTTTCTCGGCAACATCCTCAGGAATCGAACTCGAGTGCGTCTTCTTTTCCGTGACGCCATACCCGGGCAAAAGATCAATGATCGCCTTGGCCTTGACCTCGAGTTCGCGGGCCAGTTCGTTTATTCGGACTTGGTTTGCTTCGCTCATGCTTCTTATGGACCGTTCCACGGTCAAAAAACTCAGTCGGCCCTTACTCGGCCGATGCTGTCTCTTATTTAAGGCTTCGGCTCTTCCTCTGCCTTGGCCCCGCCTTCGGAATGTTCAGGCGCCGACGCTTCTTCACTCTCCACCGCCGCTGCCGTTTCGCCGTCCGCCGAAGTTCCCTCGGGAGTTTCCTCCGCGGCCGCACTTTCTGCGTTCTCCGAGGCCGCTTGCGTACTCTCAGGCGTCGCCTCGCCTTCCACTGCCATGTCGTCCGTATTTTCCCCAGCCGGTGCAGCCGCCGCGGCATCCGCTCCGCCTTCGTAGAACCGGTTCACCGCCTGATAAATCTTGTCAACCATCTTCTCGCCGATTCCCGGTATCTCCATCAACTGCTCCGGCGTCATCCCGGCGAGCTTTTCGAGATTGGTAATCCCAGCAGCCTCGATCTTTTCAATCGTCTTCGGCCCAACACCAGCCAACGCCGTCAACGGCGTCGCCGGTGCCGTCAGCGCCGTCATCTGTTCTTCAATCTCTTGCCGCTTCTCTTCCTCGCTCTTGATGTCGATGTCCCAGCCGATCAACTTGCTCGCCAGCCGGACGTTCTGTCCCTTTTTGCCGATCGCCAGCGAAAGCTGCGAATCTTCGACAATCACCTCGAGCTTCCGGCTTTCCGGGTCGGTGATCTGTACACGCGTTACCTTCGCTGGGCTCAATGCCTTCTGCGCAAACGCCACCGTCTCTTCGCTATACGGAATAATGTCGATTTTCTCGCCACGCAGTTCGCGGATGATCGACTGCACGCGCATTCCTTTCATGCCCACGCACGCGCCCACCGGATCGACATCCTTATCCCGGCTTGCTACAGCAACCTTCGTGCGCTCGCCAGCTTCGCGCGCCGCGTGACGAATCTGCACGGTCCCGTCGTAAATTTCCGGCACCTCCATCTCAAACAGCCGCTGCACCAAACTCGCATCCGCGCGCGACACAATCACTTGCGGCCCCTTCGCCGCGCGATCCACCATCTTGATTACCACGCGCAAACGCTCGCCAATGTTGTACGTCTCCAGCTTCGACTGTTCGCGCTTCGGCAACCGCGCTTCCGTCCGCCCCATGTCCACAATCAGATCCGGGCCTTCCGCGCGCTTCACAATCACTGTCACCAGCTCGCCCACGCGCGTGTGGTACTCGTTGTAAATCGTGTCGCGCTCAGCCTCGCGCACCTTCTGCAGAATCACTTGCTTCGCCGTCTGCGCCGCGATTCGCCCCAGCACGTCGGTAGGCTTCGCCGCGGTAATTTCCGTCCCAATCTCGGCCGACGGATTCTTTTTCTTCGCCTCCGCCAGGCTCACTTCCTTCTTCGGGTCGGTCACTTCCTCAACGACAACATGCACCGAGAACACATCCACTTGTCCGGTTTCCGGATTGAACTTGGCGCGCAAATCCTCTTCCGTCTTGTAATATTTCCGCGCCGCCACCACCATCGCGTCTTCAATCGCGGACACCACGACGGTCGCCTCGATGTGCTTCTCGCGGCTCAACATCTCAATTTGTTGATAGAGCAGATTCGCCATGTTTCGTTCCCGATCGTCTTCCCGTTCCTAAAATCCCTAAAATCTCTTCTGTCCTAAATCTTTTCTCGACCCTCTTCTCTGTGTCCTCTGCGCTCTCTGCGTCCTCTGTGTAAAATTCCTTTCCTTCTTTTCCGGTCGACTATTAATTGTCGACTGTCAACTTTCCCTAAAACTCCACCATCAAATTCGCCTTCCGAATCTTCTCCAAAGGCAACTCCACCGTCCGCGCCACTTTCCCCTTCAACTCCAACCGCACCTTCCCATCCACAAATCCCGCCAGCCGCCCCTCGAAATACTTCTCATTCTCAACCGGTTCGGTCGTCGAAACCTTCGCCATCCGCCCGCGGAATCTCTCGTACTCCGCCGCGTTCCGCAGCGTCCGGTCCATCCCCGGCGAACTTACCTCCAGGGTGTACCCCGCCGCTCCCGGAATCAGCTCCTCGACATCCAGAATCACGCTCAACTGCTGGCTCACGCGCTGGCAATCCGCATGGCTCACACCCAGCTGCCCACCCTCACGCGCCTCCGAAGGTGCCAAAATTTGTCCTGACGAGTCGCTCATAGCCGCTCCTGCTTTCGGAGCCCGATCAATCGTCACTCTCAGGAAGCGTTGCTTTCCCACTTTCCACTCAACATCAAATATTTCTAGCCCTTCCGACCGCGCCACTCGCTCGGCGGCTTCTCGAATTTTTTCCAAATCCAACCGAAGACTCCCCGAGTAATGCCGGTGTCCACTGCCCTCCAACCGGCCCAACAAAAAAGTGGGCTTGCGCCCACCTATCCGTGCGACCCGCTTCAGAGCGAAAATAGAGTATATTCCGCCAGCAAGGTAAAAGCAAGATACGGTGGAACATGGAGCCGCTCACCACAAGCTTGATTTATCGCTCGAACCTCCTATTCGCGGTATTTTGCCATCTCTCTGTTCGGTGTGCTCCTGTCAACACGCCGTGGCTACCCAAACGCAATTCATCTCCCCCAGCTCGCCTAAGCCTTTTAAAATCAATGGGCAAAAATTGGCCATTCGACTGCCCTTTGAGTCTCTCGTGACCCGAGCGACGAGATTCTCCGGAGCAATGTTGGCCTTCCTCTTGGTCTGCGCCGGGACCGTTGTCTTTCTCCATCCCCGACCCGCCCGCGGGTTCGCCCGTCGCCTCTTCCATTGGCGTCCAAGAGATATACCCTTTGCCCCAGCGAATGCCCGCGCCGCCTTGTTACCAAACGTAACCTTTTGGGCCTGGGAGCGCCCCGAAGATCTGCGTTTTCTACCACGCGATCAGGCCGGAGTGGCCTTCCTCGCGAAAACAGTTACTCTCGAGACTCCCCTGGCAAATTCCTCCGCCGGCTCATCCCCTTCTTTCGCGGTGCGCCCTCGTCTCCAACCTCTCCGCATCACTCCCGGCACGCAGCTGATCGCTGTCGTCCGCATCGAAACCCCGTCCGCTTCTCACACTTCCTACGCTCTCCAACAAAACCAGTCAGCCACTCATTTATTATTTCGGACATTTTCCGACGCGCAACGCGCGCTCCTCGCCTCGGAAATCGCAGACTTGCAATCCATCCCCGGCGTTTCTGCCATCCAAATCGACTTTGACGCCCCCGCGAGCGCCCACACTCTTTACGCCTCTCTCCTCCAGGACGTCCGCCGAAAACTCCCGCCCTCCATGCCGCTCTCCATTACGGCCCTCGCCTCCTGGTGCATCGGCGATCCCTGGCTCGCCCAGCTCCCTCCCGGAACCATCGACGAAGCCGTCCCCATGCTTTTCCGCATGGGCCCCGACGCCGCCAACGTCGCAAAATTCCTGCACTCCAACGACGATTTTCCCGTCGCCACCTGCCGCGGCAGCCTCGGCCTCTCCACGGACGAACCTTTCTCGCACGACTTGCTAACCGCCAAATCCTCCTCCGCAACTTTCGACCCGCGTGCAAAGCGCATCTACATTTTCGCTCCGCGCGCTTGGACTCCATCCGCCGCCCAAAACATTATTCAGGAGTTGCAACCATGATCAGCCGCATCGCTCGCATCTTCGCTGCAGTCTTTCTCGCTCTCTTGCTCTTTCTGCCTCCGCCGCTAGCCTTCGCCTGTGGCCCCGATTTCACCGCTCCCACCTACACCGATTTCAATGCGCCTGACGCTCGCGATGCCAGCTACGCCGCAGGCAAACTCGGCATCCTCCAGCGCGGCTACTATCACGTCTATCTCTTCGAGGCCTATCGCAATCTCAGCGCCAAACCGTTCAATGCGGCAGAGTTGGCTTCGCTGGGATTTCAGCCAACTTCCGCATCGCAACAAAATGCATCGCCATCCCAAAATCCCGCTGAACCAAAGAATTGGATCGCAACGTGGGAATCGACCCGTGCCAACCTGCTCGGCGAAAAGCCCAAGAATTCACCCAGAACTTTCGATCCCGTCGGAGTCACTCGCGCCGGCATGCAAGATGAACGATACGTCGCCTATTACAACTGTCTGAGCGGCGCTTTCGAAAACGCGGTCCACACGCTGCAAAATCGTGCAGCACAATTCGGCGCCCAGAGCGCTGTCATCAAAGAATGGATTGCTGCGCAGGACCAAGTTTTTGAAAACTGCTCCGCCGACATCAGCTATCCGCCCAAACCTAAGCCTGCGGTCATTCCCGCCGCCTCACATCCAGAAGATCCCGCCATCATTCGCGCCGATCGCGCCTACCAAATCGCCGCCGCGCTCTTCTACGCAGGCGACTTCGACGCCGCTCAAAAAGCGTTCGAGGGTATCGCCAAAGATTCCTCATCTCCCTACCAAAAAATCGCACCCTACCTTCGCGCGCGCGTTCTCGTCCGCAAGGGAACGCTCGAGACGAACGACTCCGAGTATGACGTTGACGCCTTGTCGCTAGCGGAAGCGCAACTCAGAGCAATCCTCGCCGACAAGAATTCTCCCGACTTTCACGCCGCAGCCGAACGTCTCCTCGGCTTCGTCCGCATTCGCCTCCATCGCCAGGATCGCCTTCACGAACTGGAAGCTTCTCTCCAAAGCGGCGCTCCTGCGAAACCTTTCAATCAGGACCTGACCGATTATCTCTGGCTCCTCGATCATCCCGTTCTCACGAAAACAGTCACCATTACTCCAGCATCCGAAGGAAAAACTGCGCAAAAAGGCGTCACCGTCGACGAATCCTCGCGCCTCGCTGGCGCCGATATGACCGACTGGATTCTCACCTTCAGCCATTCCTGCGGCGAATGCTACGACCATTCCTTGCAGCGCTGGAACGAAACGAAATCGCTGCCCTGGCTCGTCGCAGCCCTCTCACAAGCGGACGCGGAAGAATCTGCTCTGCCGGCGCTCCTCGCAGCCGCTTCCAAAGTCGGCCCTGACTCGCCTGCTTACCTCACCCTCACCTTTCATCGCCTCCGTCTTCAGGAGCAATCCGGCAGTGCCGATACCGTCCGTCACGATCTCGACGAGTTGCTGGCCCAGCAGCGAAACTCCATGCCCATCTCTGCAAGAAACGAATTCCTTGCTCTCCGCATGAAGCTCGCTTCAAATCTCGCCGAATTCCTCCAATTCGCGCCGCGCCTCTCAACCGACGCCACTGGCGTTGCGCCCATTCCCGCCGGCCAATCCGACTACGACCCCGGCACTCCCGAATACGCGGTCACTCGCCCGCATTTCGATTCCGACGCGAGCGTCGTTCTCACGGAAAAACTCCCGCTTCGACTTCTCGCCGACGCCGCCAAATCAAACACCCTCACACCCGCGCTTCGCAGCGACATCGCCGTCGCCGCCTGGACTCGCGCCATCCTCCTGAAAAACGACGCCATCGCCCGCGAAATGACGCCGGTCCTCACTGAATCGGTTCCGGAATTAAAAGACGACCTCGCCGAATACGCCAAGACCTCGGACCCCGAAGCCGGTGAATCCGCCGCCGTCTTTGCCATTCTCCGCAACCCGGGTTTCCGGCCCTTCGTTAGCGCCAGCCCCGGCCGCGGCTGGTTCTACAGCACCACCGACAATCACTTCAATTCCATCGATAATTTTGGAGACAACTGGTGGTGCAACTTCCTGCCCACACAAAAAAATCAGCACCCAACTGGCGGTTTCTATCTGATGTTTTCCACGCTTCGCGCTCCGCTCCAGGAAATTTATCCCGGCGGCGTCGCGACCGCCCCTGCATTTCTTTCTGCGGAAGACAAAAACACGGCGGCCGAAGAAGTAAGTGCGCTCGCCGATCTTCCTTCCGCTCCACGTTGGCTCGGCCAGTTCACCATAGAATGGGCCAAAGCCCATCCCGACGACCCTCGCGTTCCCGAAGCTCTCCACAATGTCGTCCGCTCCTGGCGCTACGGCTGCAACGAAACCGATCCAACAGACGCCCCGAACTATTCCAAAGATGCCTTCGAAATTCTCCACACCCGCTATCCCGACAACGACTGGACCAAGAAAACGCCATACTGGTTCAAATAGTTCTTACTCGTGGAAAGCCCCAGCTTGGACCGACAAAACGCCACATTGGTATTAGTGACTTAAACTATTTCAGGATCCCCACCTCCGGTTTTGAGTAACTGACCCATCCCGCCAAAACTCCACCGCTTCCGTTTCCTGCCGCTATTTGCCCTCATCGCGCTTCTGCATCAGGAACTGAGTGCAGGTGAAGGGGGAATGAATGGTGGAGTCGCGGGAATCGATTCTCGAGGACGCACTTCATTGCACTGCGGCTGGGTTCTCTCAGGAAGAAGTTTCGCTGGACGGAAGCGCTGCATGATCAAGACTTGCTATCGCACAAGCCCGCCCCTCTTCGCGTTCCTTCTCTTTCTTTTCCTCCGCCCCCCTGCCAGTTCGCGTGCGCAATCCGCGCCCGCTCCGCCACGAAACTCTGCGGGCGACGTTGTCATGTTGTCGCTCGAAGCGCTGGATGCTCGTGTGGAGCAGGGCCGGCACGTAAGAGAAGGATTGCTAGGCAATGCCGACCCAGAGCTCAACAAAGAGAAGCATCTGCTTGAAATTCAGATGAATATTGTCCGTGAGACGGCTAAATTCGGCCCAGTCTTGCTATTGGCTCCCGACGAAACCACCAAGGGTGCCGTGTATCAAAGATGCCAGGAATTTCAGATATGCGAGCTGTTTCGAAGCGATCGAGTCCGCATGAAAGTTGTCCCGCATGACGGCCTCTGGATCCGTGATTTCGGCCCGCAAATTGAGGCCATCGGGAATTCAGCATACGTCGTGCACTGGCGGTACTTCGATATTCGAAAGGAAGCGGCCAAGCGAGAGAAGTTTCAAGAATTGGAAACTGCGCGGCTGAAGCTGCTCGAAGCCCGGCAAGAAGAAGATCAGCCAGACGACTTCTCTCAAGAGTCGACGCCTGAGGCCCGCAAAGCTGTAATTGCCGCCATCGACGCTAAGAGTTATCTACTTCGAGAGTATTCGCAGATTCTGAGCGAAGCTTCTGTACAGCGATCCAACGATGAGGATTCTGCATTCGACATAGCTGATGCGGTCCTCGCAGCTCCTGATTTTAATTACAAAAGTTCGGGAGTTGCCGTCGACGGCGGAAATCTTATCAAGCTGGAAGATGGCCGATGCCTTTCAACGCGCGTTCTCCTCTCTCGTAACAAAGATCAAAACATCAATCTTGACCAGGAACTCGAGAAAATTGGAGGCTGTAAGAATGTTACATACCTTGATCCTCTGCCAGGTCCCGTCATTGAGCACATCGATATGTTCGTGCTCCCGGCTGGCGGCAAACGCATTCTGCTAGCTTCGTATGACCTGTCAAAACCTTTCGCGGCAGAGTATTGGAGCAAATTGAGCAACCCGGAACGCGACTTGGCGCTGAACGCCGAGCTTGCCATGGAATTGGATGCCGATAGGCTCAGGCGGCTCGGATACGAAGTGGTGCCAGTCCCTTCGCCATTTCCAAGAATTCCCGCGAACGGCCATATCTACCATATCTACTACCCCACGGTGCTAAATGCGCTGCTACGGGAAGGTGCCGACGGCTACAAACAACTCCTTGTTCCGTCCTATAAGGATTATGAGACGGATATCCAGTCCTCCGCCCTGAATCAGATTGCGGCCGCGTTCGGTCCGAAAACCGAAATTGTCACCATCGAGGCCACCGAAGCAGCGAAGGCCCAAGGCGGGGTCCATTGCTTGACCTTAACAGCACCATTGCGATTGTCGATCTTCAGCGATTTCGCCGACGCTGCGAGACGAACCGAATACGTGGCCCACAAGGAACAACTTGATCGGAATCTCGCAACGGAAATCGCTTCTCAGATTCCGGCCACCGGATTGCACGGTGCCTGGGCGATTCTTAAAGAGGATGAGCAATCGGATGAAACCCCGCTCGAACTCTATCCCCAAAGAATCTTCTTTGGTGAGCATGAGTTTCAGAAGGGTGTGTTCGACCGTTTGGAATGGAAGGGAACCTACACAATCGACACGCGGGATCTTGCTACATGGTCTCTGCATTTCCTGTTCCCGGATCAAGATGTCACTTCCGCCGTCGTTCAGTGGTTGAGCAAGGACGAAGTTAAGCTGGTTCTCAAGGACGGGGGCAGCACATTGGTTCTAAGGCGAATTGCTTCCGATCAGGTATCGCCATTTAAGCCAGAGGAGCAAGTCTCACCACAAACGGGGGAAGGCGCAGGCAGCCCAGCTCGGAAACATCCAAGACCCAAAAAGCCGGCGACCTCCACGGGACAATCGTCAGGCGCCGCACAGCCGCCTCGGTCGTGAGATAGCAGATAGCCTTCTGGCGGGACTGGTTTTGCACCTGGTGCTCTTGGACCTCTCCTCGTCCTCGTGCTTCCTCCTAGAGCGAAAGTTTCGGTGAATCCAATGCGCCACTCACCTTCCCGATTCGCCACAAAGCGAATACAATGTAATCAGATGTAATCGGGAGGCACCAATGGCGTCTCAAAAAATTCTCACCCTCCGCCTGGATGGCGGACTGACTGGCAAGCTGGACAAACTCGCCAGAGCCACGCGCAGGTCGCGCTCTTTCCTGGCCGCGGAAGCCATTCGCGATTACGTTGCCCTAAACAGTTGGCAAATTGAAGAAATTCACAAAGCACTGGCCGAGGCGGACCGAGGCGAGTTTGCCACCGAAAGCGAGGTAAAGCGCGTGGCGAAGAAGTGGTCTCGCCGTGCGCGTTAGGTGGCTGCGCGTCGCGCTAGCCAACCTCGAAGCAGAAGCAGACTACATCGCGGAAGACAATCCAGCCGCGGCCGGCCGTCTCGTACAAAGAATTTTTCGCGCGGTTGACCTGCTCGCCAAGAATCCCTCCATGGGCCGCCCCGGCCGAGTTTCCGGTACGCGCGAACTGGTCGTTGCCGACACACCCTACATCGTTCCCTATCGCGTCCGCGCAAACGCCGTTGAAATCCTTCGCGTCTTTCACGCCGCCCGAAAGTGGCCCACTAGCTTCTGAATATAGAAGTGCCCTCGGTCGCCCATCCCGCTATCCCCCGGCGGGCGGTGGGCGACCCATAACGCGCTAGGCTGATTTGATTTTATTTTTTTCCGGGGTGGCCTTCAATAAGTGAGAAGGCTGCCTCAGAGTCTTTACTGCGTTGCTTACTAAAAGTATTCTATCGTTGCAACGTGCGTTCCATGCGAAACAAAAACGAATCCAGATCCAAAGGATGTTCCACCCGCCAAGACGCCGCTAACGCCGCCCAATCAGGTGATCGCGAATCTTTACCCCACCTTGGAATATTCCAACTCACATAGCGAACAACTGCCGCAAGTAGCCCATAAAATAGTGGGGAATACTAGCGTTTGTCCCGCTGGAGGTTGCAACCAAGCCCGATGAAAAACAATAACGTCCCATGGCGCGTGCTGATGGCCGCTCTCTTCTTGGCACTCGCCAACTCCCCGGCTGAGACACAAAATTCCGTCGCAGCTAAAGATCGCATCATTCTGGCGCATAAATTCATGCGTGCGCTATATCCGGACCTACGGGGAAGTAGAACCCTCACTGTGGATACCTATCTTCCGTATGCTCAAGATGACACAACAATAAGCTGGCTCGAAGTGAGTATCGGGGAAGGACCCAAGGATACGATACTTGGTTATGCTGGCGGATGCATCAATCAACCGCCGACCGCACCTCTCCAATCTTTGCCTCCAGAATTCGACCCTCCCGGATCGCCAACTGCACCTTCAAACATCTCACCCCCGGCCACAACAAACGACAAAACGAAAGGTTGTCCCAACGGTCCCATTCGCCCAAAGCAGTTCCTTGCCGGATCCTTTTGGTTCAGTGCCGATGGACGGCTGACCGCCTATGCCGTGGATAAGGCCCGTGACCTCGAAAAAATGAACGCATTTGCGGGGATGGTTCTTTCCCACCCAGAGATGACCGATTCCGAGGTCACAGCGGCGCTAAAAAATGCCGGCGCTAAATATGGTCCACTAGACGAAAGCGACCTCATCCAAAATCTGCCGATCGCGGCGCTGGAGCCGTTCCTCGGAAAAATCCAGGTGCTCTCCGTCGATTTTCAACCATTACTCAAGAACCGAAACAATGTTGCCACGTGGCCTGAATGGAGAGTGACGGCGAAAACCCGGCAAGGGGGCGCGACGGAAGACACGTACGAACTGCGGTTCGACCAATTCAGAGGAGATCTAATCTCGCTGCGGCTCATCGCTCCCAGACAAGCCATGCAAATGGAACACTGACAATGTGACAACATTCTTTATCTCTGCGCTGGCCGGGTGCCGCATCGGCGGGTGGGGACGGGTGGCACACCCTCAGCGCTAGAAAACGATTTCGACTTTGTCTTTTTCCGGTGTGCCCCACCTTTTCGGGTTTGGTCTTTGAAAAGGTGGGGTCTTCCTCTTCTCTTCCTTATCGCTCACTGGCCATTTCTTAGAATCTGCTTCTCCTCGGTAGAAAACTGACGGTAGGGGCCGGTTTCGATTTCGCGCTCGCGAGCAAACGGCGGCATCTCGCTCAATCTTTGCAG
The DNA here is from genome assembly GCA_963833345.1 of uncultured Acidobacteriota bacterium. Classification (GTDB taxonomy): domain Bacteria; phylum Acidobacteriota; class Terriglobia; order Acidiferrales; family UBA7541; genus Acidiferrum. Next base: position 3,148,003 of record CAWHXI010000002.1, read on the forward strand.
CGCTTTTTGCATTTCCGGTCGAAGCGGTGCACTAGCTTGCGCGATGGCCCGCCCTGTGGTGGCCCGCTCCGTATTCGAATGTGTCGGGATCGAACCGGCGGCTCGGTAACTGCTCGGCGTCACGCTCATCCTGTCAACGGAGACAACCTGCCCACGCGGCGCAGCGGCCGCGACGTTGCTGTTTCCGTAGTTTGGATTCGCTCCGCCTCCCGGTACCGGTGGTCTCCAGGATCTTGCGGGACCGTTCTGGTTAGGCAAGGGCCGTGCGTTGGGATTTGCCGGTGGAGGATCGTCGTTCCCGTTGGCTGGATCCGGATTGCCCGTGGGATCGTCCGAAGGACCATAGTACGGGTAAGAATAATAAGGGCCGGGCGCGTAATACCCGGGGCTGTAGTAGTAGCCATACGGATATCCCCATCCCCAGCCCCAATACGGCCACCCAAAGCCAACTCCCCAGCCCCATCCGTAACCGTATCCTCGGCCCCAATACCGGCCGCCCCAGCCGTAGCCCCAGCCGCGACCGCCGTAATAGCCGCGCCCTCCATAGTAGCCGCCACGATATCCGCCATAGGAGCGTCCGCCGACGAATCCTGAGTGGACTCCGCCGCTGAAACCTCCACCCCCGTGAAAGCCTCCTCCGCCGCCTCCATGAAATCCGCCGCCACCGCCGCCGTGGAATCCTCCTCCCCCACCGTGTCCTCCACGTTGGGCGAGCGCCGACTGCGGCAGCCAACTGAGCGCAATCATCGCAATGAGGATAAAAACTGCTCGAAATAAGATGGTTTTCTTCATATCGCTACCCTCGGTTCCAAGTCCCTTCGATCCTTAGATGACAGATTCCCTTCTAAGGGTTTCAAAACGGCATTCTACACCCGTCCAGGGTGCTCCGGGTACCGCCGTTCGCGCCTGGGTCCTTTGATCTTTCCCCGCCCGACGCCGCTAAACGATTTCGCTCAATTCGCTGCTAGCCAGGGCGATTCTGTGCTGTATGGAACTGCGCTCCATAAGAACTCTGCGAGAGAATTCTTACGCGTGCTTCTTGTCTCCCTGAAACCTCTCGGCGCGCTCTCGTAGCTAACGCCAGGGGGATTCGCCAGTATCAGATGCACTCCTTGCAATCCCTGAGAAGCGCGACGCCTATTTGAGTTCGTCGCGCTTTTCCATCCGTTCCTCAACGGGGACGGTCGCGCCTTTTGCGGCTCGCGGGTCCGGAGATTCCCTCCCGGGGTTTGCCTTAGGCTTTCAATTTTGGCTCGATTTGCATTCCTTGATTGTGGCCCTCAAGAAGCTGCCTCAGTTCTCCGCATCCGAGTTGCGTCCTTTGCGGCTCGCGTGCGGAGATTCTGTTCCACTCATTGACTGTGAGCTGTCGATCGAAGATCCCGACCGGGTCGGGACCGTCAGCTCTCGCCGCCAAATCCGGACCTACCCACCACCCATCACTCACTTCCCATATCCGTCTCACCAAACTACAAAACTTCCGCCAACTCCTTTTAAACCCTCGACTTCCCCGGGTCTCATTCGAATGATACCATTTCGGTACTATCACTTGACAATAATCAACATCTATGCTACTATTGCCCATGTTTCGCTTGCCAAACTCTCCTCAGCCTCTCAGGCCTTCCATCCTCTCCCTGCGCCACCTCTGCCAATATGGCGCCAGCCCAAACTCTTCCTTCTTTTTCCACAGCCGTGTCTCTGCACACGCACACCACTGTCCGCAACTTCATTTCTTTAATGGGCTTGCTTCACGGCTCTCTGGATACCCAGTGGGCGGGGGCTCATCCCTCATGGGGACTGCGATATTTCTTCCCCCCAGTCGCAAGTCACCAGACACCAGTCACTAACTTCTTTGGAATCCGCACTTTCGAAAAATGCGCCTGTAACTTCTTTAGAATCCGCATTTACGAAAAAAGCCGGGGGGTGGGGGATCGTATTGTTAACTACAAATCCGATCAGGGATTGTATCCTGAGCGCGTTTTCTGCGTCCCGAATGCTTTTACGGGACGACCATCGGGAGCGAAGGGCTCTCCTCAAGTCCGATGACCGAAGGTTCCGGCATTGTCGGAAAGGGTTTCCGCCTAGTGCGACCAGCTGGAGAGGGGCACCTCTCCGGCAGTCCTGCGAAGGAGTCCTATTCCGCTCGGCGTGCCTGTTCTGAGCGAAGCGGGAGAGCCTCTTTCTACGAACCTTCCAATATTCCAACCTTCGAACCTGCCAACGCTCCGCTATTCAAACAAATCCGGCTGCTCGCGCGTAATGCGATCCCACAGCGGCTGGAACTGGAACCATCCGACCATCGGCAGTCCCACTTGCGTGTGCGTCAACTTCGCCGTTTCGTGAGGAATCTTGCGCGGCTCGCCCGCGGCTTCCGCGAGCAGTTGTGCCTGGCAAGACCGGTCCATGGTGATAAACCACCACGCCGCCTCGTCCACGGTTTGCCCGACGGTCAGCAAGCCGTGATTGCACAAGATGCCCGCCTTCTTGTCCCCGAGCGTCTTGGCGATGCGGTCGCCTTCGTCCGTGTCGTAGACCACTCCGCTGTAATCGTCAAACACGACATGATCTTCATAAAACGCGCAAGCATCCTGCGTCAGTGGATCGAGCAGCCGCCCTAGCGAAGACCACGCTTTGCCGTTCAGCGAATGCGCATGAGCCGCTGCAATCACGTCGGGGCGCGCTCTGTGAATCCGCGAGTGAATCGCAAACGCCGCCGCGTTCACTTCCCGTTCGCCTTCCACGACTTCGCCGTGATCGTTCACCAGCAATAGATCGGACACTCGAATCTGGCTGAAGTGCATCCCAAAGGGATTCACCCAGAAATGGTCCAGCCGCTCCGGATCGCGGGCTGTGATGTGTCCCGTCACGCCTTCATCGAACCCGCAGCGCGAAAAGATGCGGAAAGCTCCCGCAAGCTTTTGTTTCCGGTGGCGCCGCTCTTCCGCAGGCGTTGCGAAAACTGCCGGGCGCGGCATCCGTTCCATTCGCGATTTTACTTGCGGCATAAAGTCCTCCTCGTTCTTGTCCGCCTACTATATCGAATTCCAAGCCAATCTGACGACCGTTTCTCAATCCCGGCTGCCCGGGTTTCACCCGCCCGACCGAAGCCCTCTTCTCCCGCGTGGGCGGTGCCCTCTTCTTTCCCCCTTCGCACTGGGTCCTAGCCCTCTGCCTCACGATTTAGATTTACTTGACCGCCCGGGACAGTCTTCGCTACTGTTTCTGGAGATTGTGGTGGTCAGGCAGAACTTATATGGTTCCCCGGCGTATTCCGCTCGCAATGTTTTTCCCTGGTCTTTTGGCCGTCTGCGTTCTGTTTCTTTTTGCTCCAGCCCTTTGCGCGCAACGGCCTTCCGGCGGAACGCCGTCGCAAGGCGCTGGGCGGGGCGCAGGCCCTTCCCTAACGAGCGGTGGCGAGACGCCCGTCGATGTCAATGTCAGTGTGCGCGAACCAAGCGGCATGCCGCTCGCCGGTTACGCTATCGTCAAGCTCTCTTCCCAGGGCGGCGTCCACTTGACTGCTTCCACGCAGGACAACTCGACGGCCACGTTTCCGCGGATGGGCGCGGGTGAATACGAACTCGAGGTATCCGCCCTCGGTTACAAAACCGGAAGTGAACACGTTTCCGTTTTCTCGGGAGGCTCAGTCTGTACCGTTTACATTTATCTGCACAGCGAAAGCGAGAATCCCTTAGCAAACGCTGCGCCCAGCGGGTCCGTGATGACGCCGCGCCTGCAAGCAGAAATTGACAAGGGTCTCGACAAAATGCGCCGTCATCAGTATGACGCGGCTCGCGCGCAATTCGAAAAGGCTTCGAAGATGGCTCCTGGTAATCCAGACATCCAGTACCTGCTCGGCATGCTGGAATATACGCAGGAACATTTCGATGCGGCTCGCGCACAATTTCAGGCGGCTCTCTCTCTCAGTCCTTCGCATGAGCGTTCCTTGTTGTCGCTCGGGGAACTTCAGCTGCGCGCCGGAGATGCCAAGACGGCCGCAGAGACACTCGAGAAGGCCTACCAGATAAATGGCGCGGACTGGCGCACGCACTGGTTGCTCGCCAATGCGTATTCTGAGCAGAAGAATTATGAAAAGGCGCTCCCTCACGCGAAGCGCGCTGCGGAACTCGGAAAAGATCATGCGGCGCCAGCGTGGATGCTCTTGGGCCAAATTCTGGTCCAGGAGGAAAAACCGGCGGAGGCGAAGCGCGCATTCGAGACTTTAATCCGGAGTTTTCCGAGCGATCCCGCCGTGCCTGAAGCAAAAATCCAGCTTGCTGCGCTCGACAAGCCGGTGGTTACGACGGTTTCAAATGTTCAACCGCCTCAACCTGCGATTCAGCCTCCGCCCCCGCCGACTCCTCCGCCCGCTGTGGTTCGCACGTGGGCGCCTCCGGATATTGACAGCAAGGAATATCCGGCCGTCCAGGATGTTGCGTGCTCGGAAAGCGATCTAGTGCAGAGGACGCAGTCCAAGATGATGCGCCAACTGGGAAACTTTGAGAAGTTCCTGGCAACAGAGCATATCGAGCATCAAGAAGTAGATGCGTATGGCGTTCCAGGGTCAATGCGGGAGAAGGATTTCAACTATCTTATTTTCGTGGAACACCCGAGGCCAGGCATGTCCTTTCTGGAAGAGAAGCGCGACGGAGGGGAAAACCTTGGATCTTTCCCGACATCGCTTGCGACGCAGGGTCTGGCCGCTCTGGCACTAAGCATTTTCGACCCTAGCTATGAGGGAGATCTTACCTACAAGTGCGAAGGCCTGGGAACATGGCGGGGCAAAGCCGTTTGGCGGCTGCGCTTCGAACAAAAAAAAGATGTGCCGTCGCGCATTCGACTCTGGACAAATAGCCATGGCACTTACTCGATACCGTTGAAGGGCCGCGTGTGGATTGCCGCGAGCAGCTACGACGTGCTTCATATCGAGACGGATCTTCGCGAGCCAGTGAAGGATCTAGAACTCACACGCGATCATCTGCTGATCGACTACGGCCCAGTGAAGTTTGAACACGGCGAAACATCGTTGTGGCTCCCCTGGGATGCGGAGATGTTCATGGAGTTGCGTGGAAAGCGGTACCACCACACGCACACGCTCAGAAACTACATGCTATTTTCGGTGGACACAGGGAATTCCATAGCGAAACCGAAGCAGGCTCCCGAGGAAGAAAAGCAATAGCTGCTAACTCCGAAGTTCTTCAAGTTTTCAGCCGCAAAATGAAAAAAGACTGTTGCGGGAGAAAAATATTTCTGCCGGCAAAAAAACGCCCCCGATTTTGCCGGGGGCGTTTTGACATTACAAATATTTGTGGACCTGCCTTGCAGCAAATTACTGCTGAGGTGGTTTCGTTGCTGGCGGCGGAGTGGCCGGTTTGGGTGTCGCCGGCTTTGGAGTTGACGTAGCACCCGCAGGCGCGTTCTTAACCGGATACGCCTGGTCATAGAGGCGAATGATGTCCTGCGTGACATCGACCTGATTTGACGCATAGAGGATCGGCGAATTCTGGCCGGAGGTATCCAGAATTACGCTGAAGCCGTTCTCTCGCGCGTAGCGGTCCAACACGTCAACCATTTTGCGTCCGATGCGCTCCAAAACATCTTGTTGAGCGGCGCTCGCGTCATCTTGAAACTCGGTCCGCAGGCGATCGAGTTTCTGTGTGCGACGTTGCCCTTCCGCGGTTAGCCGCGCTTCTTCCTCCTGGCTCAATTTTCCTTGGCCTGATTGAAGGCGCTGCTGCAGATCATTGATCGCCTTCGTCTGATTATCGATTTCGGCGGAGCGCGGAGCAAACTGCGACTGCAATTCCGCGGACGCTTGTTTGCCCTCGGCCGTGCTTCCGATCGCACCGCGCAGATTGATGATCCCCACCGACTTGGCTGCGGCTGCGGCGCCAGCCGCGGGGGCGGCCTGAGCCGAGGCTGAAGCCGTGCCGATGAGGCATGCTGCGGACAGAGCAGCGGATGTCAAAACAATTCTCAAATTCACTTTATTCTCCTTGTTTTTGGATGATCCCGATGAAATCGAAACCAACCGGAGCCAATCTTTGATTGGCTTGAACCTATCTCCGACTGCCAGCGCGGCCCGCGGGCACCACACAAACCCCAAAGTATAGCGAGCCGCTTGCCGCGCTGCAATCAGAAAGCGTCAGCGACTCCGTAGCGTCCCTTGAGTACCGTCCCGTTTCCTTTCTACTGCAACAGTCCACGACAAGTGCATGCCCTAGTTGGGCATGGGGAAGATGAACACCCGGCTGTTGGCCTGATCCACGATGACAGCAAGATTCGTGAATTGGTCAATGGCAACGCCAAATTGCGGCGAACCTGGAAGCCCAATCGTCCCGATCGTTTTCAAGGGGCTCGCGCTCGTATCCACGAGCGATGTCGTGCTGCCCGCGACGTTTGTGGTCAGGATTGCGCCAGTCTCTGGATTCATGGCCAGAGCGGTCGGGTTGATACCAACGTTTACGGGGACGACGCTGCCGGAGTCCGGGTTAAACGAAGAGATCACATTGCCGCCGCTGGAGCTTGCATAGAACAACCCGGGGTTAGCCGTCCCCGTCGACACCGTGGGGTCAAAGACGATACCAGTCGTCGGCGCGGTAACGCTCCCGGTCTGGGCCGTGGTGCTGAGAATTGGAACGGAAGCACCGATGTCCACGCCTTGCAGTGCCCCTACGGGAGCGGACGCGTTTACGAGCTGTAGTGACGTGACCACGGCCAGGCCTTGATTGTTGGTGCCGCGATCAGGGTCGATGGCCACCGCGGTCGGCAATTGGAAACCGCCGATGCTCACCGGAGTAAGCGTGGTTGCCGGAGTGGCAGCAAAGAGCTGAGACATGTCAATTTCCGTCACGGTGTTTGATCCCGTGTTGGTGATGATAACCGCACCGGTTGCATCGTTGATGGCCACTCCAGTCGGGCTCGTCCCAGTGGAGACATCCGGCACGGCGAGAGAATTGGTGAGGAGATTGACGAAGGAGGCCGTGCCAGCGGTATTGTTGGCGACCACAGCCATACCAAACGGCTGACTGATTGCCAACCCTTGAGGAGTCGCGCCGACGGCAATGGAATTGAGAATTTTGCCAAAGTTGGGGTTCTGCACGGTTTGGCCGTTGACGGTGACAGTCGGATTTATATCAATTACTGAAATATTGTTGCAGCCGCTGTTGCTAACCACGGCGATCGGAGAGAAAGGCCCATTGGCAAGCTGGTCGGCAATGGCCACGGAACTCGGCAGCGTCCCGCCGGTGCTGGTGCAGATCTGGGACATGTCGACGGCTTGAATCACGAAAAAGTCCGTCGGGTTGGACTGCACGCCGCTTCCGTTAACCATGTCGAGCGCGTACTTATGAGGGAAAGATAGATTTGCCGCGGGAATCGTGACTGTAAGCTGCCTGCTGCTGACAAATTGAACGTCACCCGCCGGAATGGCTGTGCCGTCCAGGCGAACTTGAGAAGAAGTATCAAAACCGGAGCCGAAAATTTGCACCCCGACCAAGTCCTGGGTTGAAGTAAGCGTTCCCTGCGGCACGGTGGCGTTAGGGATACCGCCGATGACGCCCAATCCCGGGTTAGGGCTGGGCACCAGGATGTTCGAGATCTGAGCGGCCTTGAGATTGTTGAAGGTATTGGGGCAAAGGTTAGAAGGATTACATGGTCCTAGATCAACGATATAGACCTGGCTGCTGCCAGACATGACGACGAAGGCCTGGTTGGTGGCCGGATCAACGGCGATGCCGCCAAACAGCGTGAGAGAGTTGGTAGTGCCATTCGCCACCGTCAGAGTGGCGGTGCCAGTTCCTGGCAAAGTGTTTTGCGCGTTAAACGAAGCTTGCTGCGTCGGATTTTGCGGATTGGTAAGACAAGAGTTGGGCGCCACATTGCAAACAAAAGCATAGCGCCTTGCGGTGACGGGATCAGAAATGGAAACCTGGTTCAGATTCGGGTTGTAAGAAACGATGGCATCCGAGTATGGCTGCCACCCTACGTTCGCCGTGCCGAGCAGTTCGGACGAATTGGCGCAGGGGAGCGTGGTCGTATAAAAGGTGCAGGTAGCAAAGAAGGATATGGAACTGATGCTCTGATCCAAATCGTTGAGCAAATTGATCTGTGGACCGTTTGTGCCGGTGGCGTTGGCATCCGCAAGTGCGGCGGTGTTGGTGATGGGATTGATGGCGATGCCTTGCGTGGTCCGGGAAAGGCCGCCAAAGATCAAATTCGGGCTGCTATAAAAAACCTGCGCTACGGTCCCCGGTTGATTGTTGGGACTAGCAGGGACATTCACTGTGCCGCTGGAAGTAGAGTTCAGAACGTAGGTGAAAGCCGTGTCACTTATGGCAGCGACGTTGAAGACGCCGTTGAAGTTGGCCGTGGTTGGATTTGCCGAACCTGCCGCGCCGGGGGCCGGCACGCCCGTAATCAGAACTGTGCCGGAATTGCCCGGAACCAGGCCATTCGATGCTGTCGTGGTGACGGTGACTATTCCTGCAGCAAGCGTGAGCGTAGAAATGAAGGCCGAAGTGGATTTTTTGGTTACATCTACGCCTTGTAGAGCACCTGAGCCCCCAGGCGATACGTAAGCCAGATGACCCTCAGGCGCCATCGCGACTTGCGGGTAGGCTCCTGTGTTTAGAGTGACCTGGGCAAAAAGACAAGGAGCCGTTGCACCGGTAGTGAAACATCCGTAGGGATTAGTTCCCGTATTCAAATTCACGAGGAACCCCAAGTTGGCCGCCGAAGAAGCCGACGTAGAGGAATAAGCAACGACCCCCATATTGGTGCTGGGGTCGACGCCAATGGAGTACGGCAGAGGCGCGGGCGAAACCTGGCCTTGCAGCGCGCCAGAAATATCGAGAGTGAACGGAGTGCCGGGAGCCTGAACGGGCGCGCCGGGAATCGGTAGAACCGTGACGCTTTGATCCTGGTAGTTGACCACCGCTACGGTGTGGTTGGTGGGATTCACGGACAGACCGGTGGGAACCTTGCCCACGGCCACTGGACCCCCGATGGGTGTCAGGGTTCCGGCGCCGATGGTGTAGAACTGAACGGCATTTGAGCCCGTCTCGGCGACAGCGACCACTCCAAGCGTCTGATCGATACCGATGGCGCTAGGATTTGTGCCAGCAGTCACGGGACTACCGACGAGTACGGGAGGATTCGCTGAGTAGTTCGGAAAAACGGCCAAATCCGTAACTGCCGGGTTATTCGCAAACGGAAGCGGCGGCGAGGTGCGCCCGACAGCGAGAGAATAGAGTCCGGGGAGCCCATTATTAATCGCGCCGCTGGGCAATTGCATTTGGAGTTGCTTTGGACCTGATAGAGGCTGTCCCTGGCCGTTCGTCGCGCCCGGAAGCGTGGTGCCTTGAAAGACGACGTTGGCGAGCTCACCGTTCACCCCAAAGTAACCACCGTCGATCGTGAGACCGATATTGCCGGAAGAGGTGCCTCCCTGGAGAATGTCGGTCGGAAAGGAAGCCAATGAGGACGGGCGCACGGGCATAATGTTGTAAGTGAACACCCCACTGGGATTCGTTGTGACCGGTTCGGCGGGATCAGTGATGGAAATTGTGACTGGGCCAGTGTTTACGAGGTTATAGGCAAAGAGGCGGACGCGGGCCCCCGACGAGGGCGGATTCGCCACCGTCCCTGTGGGAATCGGAAACAGGACTTTGAGCTGGTTAGATCCCGAAGTCAGTGTCGTTATGCCGTTGTGCGCATCCGTGAGAGTGACGATGGAAGCCGAAGAGACGTTTGGAGCGTTGAGATAAATGTCCCAATAGATGGCGCCCTGCGGAGCGATGGTCGGAGTGATGCCGTTAAACGTGATTGGTCCGCCGGCAGTGATGGTGATGGTGCCAAGGGCAAAGCGCGTGGGGTCTTCCACGGAAGTTGCAACGATAGTGACGTTCTGAGGCGTCGTGGTGACGGTCGTGGGGACTGTCGGGGCTGAAGGCACGACAGCCGGAGCGGTGTAGATTCCGTTCGCATCAATCGAACCACACCCCGTGGCATTGCCGCTTACGGTGCAGGAGGGAAGAGCGGCATAGATGTTGGGGGTCGTGGGGGTAGTCGAGCTGGGAGTCGTCTGGGTGAGGGACCAGGTCACACCTTTGGATTGAAGATCATTGGTGAGGATTGCAAAGAAGGGTTGCTGTTCAAGGGTGGGCACAGCCGCAGTCGTGGGAGTGAGCGTGACGGAGATACCGGAGTCAATGGTCAGCGTGGCGATCCCGGTTCCGTGCTTACTTGAGTCCGCAACGGCTTGCGCGGTGATGAGGATTTGCAACACAGGAAATGTGGTTGGGTTCGGAAGAATAGAGGGAGCAAGATACGTTGCGGTGCCAGTGGTTTGTTCGTTGGAAAGCGTGCCGAAGGAACCATCCGTGGGGCAAGGTTTGGCGGCAGCAGGCGTTGTGTTGCCGACCGGAGTGGCAGGGATAGTGGTGTAAGTGCACCCGACCCAGGTAACGTTCGTGTTCGTCGGACCGGTAACCGTGGCAGTGAGGGTCGTCGATTGCCCCAAAATGAGCGTAGGACCCACAGATGACGAAATGGTTACGGTGGTCACGATGGCGCCGCTGCTGCCGCCACATCCACTAAAAAGCAAACAGGGCGCAATGACCGCCAGAGCCACGTAGCTCGATATCTTCCACAACTTCATTTCCCTTGCCTCCCCAATGACCGCGCGGCCCAAGTATTGCGGCCACGCCTGCTAAATTTTTGCCAGTCGATTCGAATTTCTCGGCCGCCCCGTGCGGTTAAAAGGTCTTTCCCACGGTAAAACGAAATGTCGTCTTGGGCTCGAAGTAGTTCAATCGCCCTGGATTATTCAAGAAGTTCAGTTGCGGCTGTATTTGGGTCTCCCAGAGATTCGGCGTTATTCCATCTAATGTGGACTTCCAGACATTCAGAGTACTCGGGTTGACGTACGGATTTGGGGCCGCGATCTGCGAATACAATCTGTTCAAATTGTAGGCGTAGTAGATCCGGAAAGGCGCCTGCACGATGGGAAGATTGACGCCAAACTCGATGCCCACGGAGTCTCTGACACGGAAGTTTGTGCCGGGATAGATACTGAGAGTCTTGGTTAGCGGGGCTTCGGGAAACGTGGACGTTATGTTGGCGATGCCCGTCGGATCGAGGTGCAAGGCGCTGGTTTTAAAAATTCCATCCGTACCGACGTCGCCAAAGAGAGACATGGTGACTGGACCCGCGATGGGGATGCGATATTCAATGTTTCCGGAAGCTTGATAGTCGCCGCCGGGCAAAGTAGCGGTGTAAACGAGGACAGGAAGGCTGAAGGATCGCAACGCTCCGGCGGAAGTGGGATCGCGGTAAAACATCGTTTGCGATGTCACGACGGGAATGAAAACCACGGGAGAGATAGAGCGAATATCAAATCCGCGAAGATCGTTTTCGCCGCCCATATAATAGCGGTTGAAGGGAGGCACTTCGCCACCGCCGTATCCGGTGATGTAGGCGGTGCTGAAGTGCAGACCGATGGCGTTGCGGCGATGGTAGACGGGGTGGAAATACTTCACGTCGAAGACATTGGCGACGGTTTTTACATTGCCGCCGAGGCCCGTCAGCGACACGGAATAGTAAAAGCTCTTGCCTTTTGTCGAGTTGAGCGGATTGTCGATGGTGTTGTAGGTGATCGAAGGCGTAATGCTGCTCGAGATGATACCGTTCAGAGCGCTTGGCCCGGCGATGGCACGGAATTGCAATTGTTCGAATAAGAGAGTGGAGGCCGAATTGAACGCAGTGATGTTCGTGTGCGTCAGGCCATACGATATGCCCACTCTGGCGAAGGAAAACCGCTTCATCGGGTAGCTGGCGTAGGTCGTAAAACCCGTGCTGTTCTGATTGTAATCCTGGATGTATTGCGGGTTTACGCTAACCTGCTGGCCGGTAATCTGGGCTTCCTGCTGGGCTTGGTTAAAGTTGTACTTGCTCGAGAAAACCGTGAATCCCGTGGAGATGGGCCGATCGAAGAGGTAAGGCTGCGTGAATCCGAACTGCAAGGTGCGCTGGTACTCGCCGAATTGCGCGGAGAGTGTAAGAGTTTCGCCCAGCCCAAGGAAGTTGTTGGTCTGATAGGTGAGGCCGATAAAACCGCCGGCGAGACCGCTAACGCCGCCTTGCAGACCAATGGACTGTTTGCCCTTTTCCTTCAACTTAAGATTGATGTCGACGGTGCCGTCTTTGCTGTTCTTCTGTAGCTCGACAGCCTTGTCTGCTTCGATTTTGTCGAAATAATTGAGCTGATTGAGGCGCAGAATACTGATGTCCCAGTAGCGCTTGTTGAAGAGCTGGCCTTCGTCGATGAGCAGCTCACGGCGGATCACTTTGTCGCGCGTGGTGGTGTTGCCGCTAAAATTGATGCGGCGGACATAATATTGCTTTTGCTCGTCGAAGCGGAGGGTGAGGTTGATTTTTTTGGTGGCGTCGTCAATGTCAAAATCCGGTTCGGCCGTGAAATCGATGAAGCCATATTGGCCGTAAGCATCTCCATAGCTCTTGATGGCTTTTCGGAGTTTGTCCACATTGAAAACATCGCCATCCTTCAGGGGGAAGATAGACTTGAGCGGCTCGACCTTGAGAGAAAGAGCTTTGTCGGGGTCCGAGCTAACGATCTTGAGCGTTCCCATCCGATACTGTTCGCCTTCTTCGATCGGAATGGTGATGTTGACGGCCTTTCCGGTCTTTGGCCTCAGACCGGGAACCGGAACTCCTCCGTGTTGCACATCCACGTTTTGCAGAATGGGGCCGTTGGGAGCAACCACGACTCGGAAGAAACCGTTGTCCTGATAGAGGCCGCGGATGCCCACTTCGAGATCCTCGTTGAGTTTTTCGCGGTCATAGGTCTTGGACAATACGGGGATGTCGAAGAAATACAGCGGAATTCCGTAGGGGCGGTCGTGTTTCATGGCCCGGAGGAGCTTACGGTCGCTGAAGGAGTGGTTGCCTGTAAATTTGACGGTGCCGACTTTAACTTTGGGGCCTTCGTCAATTTTGAAGACGAGGATGACCGCGTTGCTCGAGGCGATGCGTTCGTACTGCGGCGTCACCGTGGCAAATTGACGGCCGTGCTCACCGAGCAATTCCTTCAACACCACTTCCGCTTTTTTGATTTTCGTGGGGTCGAAGGGGCTTTCGACGGAGAGGCCGACTTTGCGCTCCTTAAAGCGGTCGAGAATGTCCGATTCCGAGATGGAGTGTATGCCGTCATAACGGATGCGCCGGATTTGCGGGCGTTCCTTGACATTGAAAATGATAATCTTACCGTCTGGCCGGTCGGAGGAATCTTCCACTTGCAACTTTACGTCCTCAAAGAACTGCGTATTCCAGAGCGCCTGGAAGTCCCTGCGAAGCGTCTCTTCATTGTAGGGATCGCCTTCGCGGCTGAAGATGCGAGCCTTGAGGGTGTCGGTGCGGATTCTGCGATTACCGAGAAATTCGATGCGCTCGATTACGGCTACCGGCTGGCCGTTCGCGGCTTGCCGTACGCCTTGTTGGGCAGCTTGCGGATCGGCCGTTGTAACGGATTCGGCTCTGGGGGAATCAGAGTCAAAGGGTAGAGACAACCATCCCGGGTCCGCGGATGCAGACGGTCCCGCGAGGAGGTTTTTTTGCGTTGCTGCTGGTGAGCTGGCCGCGAAAAACAGAAAAAGCGCCGCGATCCAGGTGACCCGAAACGCCAAAACTCCAAACGGCAAACAGACTCTCCTATAAGCGGCCATTGAGGTCGTCAAGGCCGCGCCCCCAAAACACAATTTGTTATTCTCCCGCCGGACTCGGTGTGGGCCGGTCGTTTGTTGATCCCGACCTGGTCGAGATCACCCGTGCGTTGTGTCAGATTCGCTAGTGGATAACCGGGGTTGCCTCGACCACAGGACGGAAGGCCAAGGCTTCTCCCGCGACATAAATTTGCAGCGTCGCCGGCCTCTGGATACCCCCCTGGATGAGAGCCTCCGAGAGCGGATCTTCAACGTACTTTTGAAGAGCCCTGCGCAGCGGCCGTGCCCCATAGTTGCGGTCCGCACACGTTTTCTCGAGGATCCACTGGCGTGCTTCCGGCGACAGCACTATCTGCACCTGCCGATGGATCAGCGTGTCATTCAGCTGGCCCACGAGCAAATCAATGATGCGGAGCAAATCTTCGTCGCTGAGAGCATTGAAGATAATCACTTCGTCCAGCCGGTTGAGGAACTCCGGATTGAACGCCCTCTTTACTTCGTTCATCACCATCTCTTCGATGGACTTCTGACTTGCCTCATCAGCACCAGACTGGAATCCGATGGAGGTGCGCCTTTGCAAGTGCCGCGCTCCTAGATTGGAAGTCATGATAATGATGGTGTTGCGAAAATCCACGGTGTTGCCGAGACCATCCGTCAATTGCCCGTCTTCGAACACTTGCAGCAAGATGTTGAACACGTCCGGATGCGCCTTCTCGATTTCATCCAGGAGGATGACCGAGTAAGGCGTCCGGCGGACACGCTCCGTCAACTGCCCGCCTTCTTCGTAGCCCACATACCCCGGAGGCGCGCCGATGAGTTTCGAAACGGAGTGCTTTTCCATGAACTCCGACATATCGAAACGTACCAACGACTTCTCCGAACCGAACAAGAATTCCGCAAGCCGCCGCGCGACTTCGGTCTTTCCGACGCCCGTGGGACCAAGAAAGAAGAAGCAGCCAACTGGGCGCAATGGTGATTTGAGGCCGGCCCGGCTGCGGCGAATGGCGCGAGCCAAGGCGGTAATGGCTTTGTCCTGGCTGATGACGCGCTTGTGCAGCTCCGGCTCGATGCGCAGGAGTTTCTGCTGCTCGTCTTCCTTAATGGAGGTGACGCCGATGCCGGTCCAGCGCGAAACCACTTCTTCGATATCCTCGCGGGACACAATGCCCGTCGAGGCGTCATCCAGCTTGTAGCGTTCGCGAAGCGTGCGCAGGTTCTCTTTTTCCTTGCGCTCTTCCTCGGAATAGAAGCGCGCCTTTTCGAATTCGTGATTGGCGATCGCCGTTTCCATGCGATGCGTGATGAACTTCACGCGCTTCTGCACTTCGCCGACCTCTTCCGGGACTGTGGCCTGGCGGAGCTTGACGCGCGCGCCAGCTTCATCAATCAGATCGATAGCCTTGTCCGGAAGAAAACGGTCTGGAATGTAGCGATTGGAAAGATAAACGGAATAGCGCAACGCCTCATCTGTGTAACTGACGGCATGAAACTTTTCGTAACGTTCGCGCACGCCCTGGATGACTTGAACGGCTTCTTCTTCGTTGGGTGCGGGAACCTTCACCGACTGGAACCGCCGCTCGAGCGAACGGTCTTTTTCCACCGACTTGCGGTACTCACCGGGGGTTGTCGCGCCGATGCATTGAATTTCGCCGC
Source organism: uncultured Acidobacteriota bacterium (assembly GCA_963833345.1). Classification (GTDB taxonomy): domain Bacteria; phylum Acidobacteriota; class Terriglobia; order Acidiferrales; family UBA7541; genus Acidiferrum. Next base: position 3,163,395 of record CAWHXI010000002.1, read on the forward strand.
GCGAAAGCGCCGGCTTCAGTATGTTCGCGGCATCCAGCGAGCCTTCCGCGGAGCCTGCACCCACCAGCGTGTGCAATTCGTCGATAAACACAATCGAATTCTGGCTCTCCATCAATTCCTTCATGATGGTCTTGAGCCGCTCTTCGAATTGTCCGCGGTATTTGGTTCCAGCGACAATTAAAGAAAGGTCTAACGAAAGAATGCGTTTGTCCGCAAGGAACGGCGGGACGTCGCCATCGGAAATGCGCTGCGCCAGGCCTTCGACAATGGCCGTTTTTCCAACACCAGGCTCGCCGATAAGCACCGGATTGTTTTTCGTCCGCCGGCAGAGAATCTGGATCACGCGCTCGACTTCACCCTCGCGCCCAACGAGCGGGTCCAGCGAGCCTTCGCTGGCGGCCTGCGTGAGGTCGCGGCTGAATTCCGCGAGCAGCGAAGTTTCCTTCGGCCGCGCCGCGGTCGTCTTCTCGCCCGACGTGCGCGCCAACTCTTCGCGCAACGTGGAGAGCCGAAGCCCGCGCTCCATCAAAATCTCCGCGCCAAAGCACTTTTCTTCGCGCAGGATCCCGAGCAAAAGATGCTCCGTCCCCACGTGCTTGTGCCCGAGCCGTTCGGCTTCTTCCGCCGACATGTTCAGGATGCGCTTGCACTCCGCGCTGAGCGGCACTTCGACGGAGGTCGAGATGCGCTCGCGAATCGTGATGCGCGCCTCAATCTCTTTGCGGATCGACTCAATCGATCCTTGCTGCCGCAAGAAACGGTTGGCCAGCGCTTTGTCCTCGCGCATCAAGCCGAGCAGCAAATGCTCGGTCTCGATGTACGGGCTGCCATACTGGCTCGCTTCGTATCTTGCGAAGAATATGACGCGACGCGCTTTTTCTGTGTAGCGTTCGAACACGTTAGCTCGCTTCTCCCCCTGGGGCCCCGCTCGCTGGAGCCGCAGCTCCGCGAGTTTGCAGAACGCCATGTTCAAGTCCGAGTATCCGGTCGCATCGCGCAGCGAGAGCCAGGTTGTGCGTCGCGATCAGCGACGTCAACCCATGCGTGCGGTGCAGCCGTTCCAGCAACTCAAACACAGCCCAAGCATTCTGCTCGTCCAAGTCTCCGGTAGGTTCATCTGCCAGCAGCACGGACGGCCCAGTGACGAGCGCCCGGGCGATTGCGACGCGCTGCTGTTCCCCTCCGGAGAGTTCCCCTGCGCGGTGATCCGCCCGATCTTCCAGGCCAACCTCCGCAAGCCACTTCCGCGCCATCCCCAGCGCAGAAGTGAAATCTTCGCCGCGCAAAAACAACGGCATGGCTACATTTTCTGCAGCCGTAAAATCAGGCAGCAACTGATGACGTTGCCAGAGAAAACCCACCGCGCGGTTTCGAAATTCCGCGAGCGCAATGTCATCATTCGTTTCAATGGCTTTATTTGCGAAGTATACTGTACCGCTCGTTGGCGTGTCTAGCGCGGCCAGCAAATGCAACAGAGTGCTTTTACCGGCTCCAGAAGGCGCGACAATGGCAACCATCTCTCCTTGCCGCAAACTCAGGTTCGCATCGGACAAAACCGCTAGGCTTTTCTCGCCGCTGCCGTAAATTTTCTTCAGGCTTCGCGCTTCCATCACGACGGAAGTTGCATCTCCGGGGCTTGTCCGAACTGCTTGGCTCGCGTTGTCTTGCAGCTGGGTCATTTTATACTCAGGCTGGATCCACTATTCCCCGGGTTGCCGGACTGCTCCTCTTTACTTAGATGCAACCTTTGCCACGGAAGTGTCCGCGGCCGTAGCCAACTTCGCTGCACGATTGCCCAAGAGTTTCCTATTTCTGCCAAACGGCTGCCTGTCACAAAAGTGCCCTGCAAACGTCAGGTTTTGAACACTCTTAAGCTTCCTTTTTTCAATAACTTGTAGCGGGCTTTCACTCTTCCGGGTGGCGAGGGCGACACCCGTTCTGCCCGCCGGCCTCTGCCTCAGTTATTGGAGCAAACGACGCGCCAAAACCCCTCACGTAAGGTCTTTATATTCAACCGGCACGACTTGCCCGGTTATTCATACCGGAGAATCTCTACCGGCAATAGCCTCGACGCTGCCCGTGCCGGAAGAATCGTCGCTCCAATCGAAATCCCCATCGCCGCCAGCGTGATCCGCACCCCATCGAGCACGCTGGGATGAAACGGCACATAAGAAACGGCATAAATTTGCGGATCGAGCGGAATCAGATGATAACTCCCCGCAATGAGGGCAAATGCATACCCGATGCAGAGTCCGATCAGCGTCCCAGTAAACCCGATGGCGATTCCCTGCCAAAGAAAGATTTTTCGAATTTGCTCGCGACGCGTGCCCATGGACATCAATACGGCGATATCGCGCGCCTTGTCCGTTACCATCATCGAAAGCACCACGAGAATGTTCAATCCCGCTACAAATGTAATCAACCCGATGAAAATGGCGGTGACCAGTTTTTCCAGGCGCAACGCGCGGAATAGCGCGAAGTTTTGCTCCATCCAGCTGGTGGCCATAAAATCCTGCCCGGCCATTTGTTCTGCCTGGCTCGCGATCTCTCGTGCGCGCTCCGGATTGTCCAGCCGAAATTCAAGTACGTTGACCACGTCGGTCGTGCCAGCCAGGGCCTGCGCAGCGTGCAGCGTCAAGAAGCACCAGTTTTCGTCGTAGTCGTAGAAGCCGGAATCGAAAACTCCTGCCACGCGATAGCGCCGCGTGCGCGGAATTAAACCAAACGGCGTCAACCGCCCCTGTGGACTCGTGATGGTCACGTAGTCGCCAGGGGCCATCTTCCATTCGTCGGCCAGTTGCTTGCCGACCATAAGCGCATCAATGCCGTCCGCATCTGGAGTGAAATCAAGACTGCCCGCAACAATTTTCTGCAGGGCTTCATCTCCGCGCCGCTCACGTTCGGGTTCGACGCCTTTCGCCACCACGCCGCGCGCCTGTCCGCCAAACGACAACAGCACGGTCTGGTAAGAGGCCGGCGTCACAGAGCGCACTCCGGGAATCATTGAGAGTTTCGACGCCAGCGTTTCGTAGTCGTGGATCACCGCGCCGGGCCGCGTCAACGAAACATGCGCGGTGACTTCCAGCAGTCGATCCTGCAGCGTCTCGCGGAATCCCGTGTTCATCGCCAGCGCAATCACCAGCGTCGCCACGCCCGCCGCCACGCCGAGAATCGAAAAGAAGGTCACCAGCCGCAGGACCGCCGGCCGGTAAGGCGATCGCAAATACCGCCGCGCCACGAACCATTCAAATCGCATGGGTGAATCGCATTAGTGAAAGGATACTTTACGCGCCGCCCGCTTCGGTAGCGGAGTCTTGCCGCGGCTCAGGTCTCAGGAGCGGGAAGAGAATCACGTCGCGAATGGACTGTGAGTCGGTAAGCAGCATGGTCAGGCGGTCAATCCCGATGCCCTCGCCGGCCGTGGGCGGCATGGCGTGACAAAGCGCACGAATGTAGTCCACGTCAAGCTGCTTAGGAACTTCTTCTCCGCCTTGCGCGATTTGCGCCAAAAAGCGCCGCTCTTGCTCCGCGGGATCATTCAGCTCCGAGAAGCCATTGGCCACTTCCATGCCCGCTACGTAGATTTCGAATCGCTCCGTCAAAGTTGGATCTTCCGGCTTCTGCTTCGAAAGCGGCGAAATGTCGGTGGGAAAGTCGTACAGAATTGTAGGCTGGATCAACTTGTCTTCCGCAATCGTCTCAAACAGCAGACCGGTCCACTCTCCGTCGCTCAATTCGCCTTTGGAAGCAGCATAGGGAGCCCCGGTGTTCTTGGCCCAATTGTTGTATCTGCTGGTAGCTTCTCGCGCACCTCCGGGGGAAGCCAGCATTTCAAGCGTAGGAGGCGGCGGTGGCCCAAATCGTTGGCCCGAACCCTCAAGCGTAGGAGCCTCGCTCGCTTCTCGCGGCCAATACTTCACGATCGCTTCGCGCATCGAGAGCCGTTGCATCTTGGAAAAATCCAGCTCCTGGTCGCCATACTTCACCAAGGTCGATCCGGTAATGCTCATGGCCAAAAGCGCGAAAAGCTCTTCGTTCATTTCCATTAGGTCCCGATAGTTGCTATACGCTTCATAGAATTCGAGCATCGTGAATTCGGGGTTGTGTTGCGTCGAGATCCCTTCATTGCGGAAGTTGCGATTGATTTCGTAGACTCGGTCAAACCCGCCGACCGTCAACCGTTTGAGATAGAGCTCCGGCGCGATCCGCAGGTATAGATCGATATCCAATGTATTGTGATGTGTGACGAAGGGCCGCGCCGCTGCGCCCCCCGGGATGGGGTGCATCATCGGCGTCTCAACCTCTATATATCCACGAGCGTCGAAAAAGCGCCGTAGCTCCTGAATAATCTTCGCCCGGGCAACAAACACCTCTCGCGATTTGTCGTTGGCAATCAGGTCCACATAGCGCTGGCGGTAGCGAAGCTCGACGTCGGTCAGCCCATGCCATTTTTCGGGAAGCGGCAGCAAAGCCTTGGCAAGAAACGTCAGCTCGTCAACCCAGATGGAAAGTTCGTTGGTTTTCGTCCGGAAAAGGTGTCCGCGAACACCGATTAAATCGCCAAGATCCAAAAGATGAAAAAGCTCAAACCCGCGCTCGCCGACAACATCTTTCTTTACATAGATTTGTATACGCTTGCCAGAACCTTGCAGATGCGCAAAACCGGCTTTGCCCATCAGCCGCAGGGAAACAAGCCTCCCCGCGACGCGTACTTCATGCTTGTCGGCTTCCAGCTCCGCAGCCGACTTCTCTCCATACTTTTCCACAAGTGCCGCAGGCGTATCCGTCCAGCGAAATTCCCGCGGAAACGGGTCATGTCCCAGAGCTTCTATCTGCTCGAGTTTCTTCTGGCGTTGTTCAAACTGATCGCGGGGCTCAAATTGCAATCGGAATTCCTTTCGGAGTGGACCCACGCGAGTATAGCGGTGAGCGCCTCTCCGGGGCAACAGCACGCAGTTCCTGTGCTCTTCTTCCTGCTGATGGTCCTCGATTCGCGTTAAGTCGCTCGCGCAAGAAAATCATTCTCTCGGAATTAGAATTTGTTATACTGCCCGTCCTGTTCCCTTGGGAGACCCCTTGTGAGAGACCGTGTGCGCCCCCCCTCAGCCCGCGGTATGACCGTAAAAGATGACTGGCGAGCTTGGTTACCGGAAGAAAAAGACCAGGTATTTCGCTCCTATGTCCGTCTGCTGGAAATCTCTTACAACATGCTGAGTGTTTCTCTAGATGAAGCTCTTGCGTTACGCCAGGGCGGACAAAGGACTAAGGCCGGCTTGGCCGTCTGTGTCACACCCGACCTGTGTAACCGATTTGCTCACCCGCTTGTCGCCTTGCTTTGGTCGCTCAGCGAACACGCCAAACATCACGGCACGGTTCCCAATGCCGCTCCCCTCGATCCCGCCAATTTCCAGGGTGCCAGGGGCCAGCGCGCGGCGCGCGTGAGCGGCTTGCTCTGCCGCGTTCTCTTCAGTGAACGCACCCAGTTTCTCTATAAGCTCAGCACACTGGGCGAGATGGTGGACGATCTCAATCGTGATTTTTGTGCCGCAGCTACTGAGATCGCCAACGGCGGCGCGCTGGATTTCGCCTGTCAGTGGCAAGCGGTTGACGCTGCTCATTACGACCTGAATACCTGTCTTCGGGAAGCCATAGTTCTGTTGAAATCCTTCCTCATGGCGCTTCCCAATGAGGAGTTAGAGGCCTTCCAGGCTACCGTGCATACCCAGATGGGTGTTTCTCAGCCCAAAAAGCTGACCCTCAGCCAGCGCTTGCTCCGCCATAGACGTATGGCCCCAATCGGGGGAGAATAAACTATCCAGCTTAGAGGCTGGCCGCAAGGCTCAAAGAGCCTGGGAATAAGTAAGTGTCCGCGCGTGTTTGATTAAGAACAGCCCGTTTCTGCGAGGACAACTCAAGGAGGGATTCGGTGCATCCGACACGATGGATGCGCCGCAATTGGACCGTTGGCCCGGAACCGACCAAGCGAGCCCAGTGTGTCGACTGCTCAACCGCCGCCTAATAGGGTGAATACCACGCAGTCACCCCGATCGGCGACTGAAGCGGAAGCCATCCGTCTGGCCCAGGCAGGGGATGCTGCGGCTTTCGAGCATTTGTACCAGCTCCATAGCCGACGTGTTTACGCCTTGTGCTTGCGGATGGTTGGCAACCCGTCCGACGCGGAAGACCTGATGCAGGAAGCTTTCTTGCAGCTCTTTCGCAAGATCGGGACCTTCCGTGGTGAGTCGGCTTTTTCCACCTGGCTGCACCGGATGACGGTTAACGTGGTCCTGATGCGGTTGCGTAAGAAGTCGCTCCCGGCGGCCTCTCTTGAAGAAGCGACGGAACCCGATGAAGAGACAGGCGGCCCAAGGAAAGACTTTGGGGCGCCCGACTTGCGGCTCAGCGGGGCGGTGGACCGCGTCAATCTGGAACGCTCGATTGAAAAGCTTCCACCGGGGTATCGGACCGTGTTTGTGCTGCACGACGTCCAGGGATTCGAGCACAACGAGATTGCAGGAATTATGGGATGTTCTGTAGGCAATTCGAAGTCGCAGTTACACAAAGCGAGGACGCGTCTGCGCGAGCTGCTTCAGGAGGATTTGCGGGACCAGGCTCGAACGGAACGTCACGCTGCAAAAACGCAGTCGGGGCTCGGCAATTGAGTTAGAATGCAGCCAACTGTCTGGGCCGGGGAAGCGTCTTACTAGTCACAGATGTAGTCGAGCGGGAAGGCTACCAGGTCTTTAGCCGCGGAGCGAAGTGCCATGCAGTGCAAAGACGTAGAACTTGTGTTGGAGCAGGAAGGGCTTGAACCGCTTCCCAATGAGGCGCGCGCTCATTTGGCCGAATGCCGGGATTGCCGCAATTACATCGCGGACCTCACCAGTATCGTGGACGCGGCGAAGAAGTTGCCGCCGGAAATAACTCCCCCGGATCGAATTTGGATTTCTCTTCGCGCGCAATTGGAAGAGGAAGGCATCATCAGAACCCCCGCAGACGTTATTGCCGTTGAGTCAGTTTCTTGGTGGCAATCGATCGGGGCGTTCTTTAGCAACCGCGTGCTGGCCACAGCCATGGTTGGCATCCTTATCGCAGCTGCTGCTGTTTTTCAGATTCGCAGTGACCGGACCGTACGTGTAGCGCCGCCGACCCAAAACGCCAAGGTCCAGCCCGCGATCCCTGCCGCCGAGAAACCCGTTACAGTGCCAACCGTCGCGGCGACAGCCGTTTCGCAACCTTCCGGAGAGTTTGACCGCACCGCGCGGGACCTGAACGATCAGGAACCGGTCGCCACCGGCATGATTCTTACGAGCAGCTCCCCGATCGACGCATCATTGCGCGACAATCTAAAAAAAGTGAACGAATTTATTGCTGAGTGCGAGCGCCATCTCAAGGAACAGCCTCAGGATGAACTGACGCGCGAATACTTGTCGGCCGCTTACCAGCAAAAAGCAGAATTACTATCCGCGATGATTGAGCGCGGAAGGAGCATAAACTGACATGTGCCTTCGAATGATGGAGATCACCGTGGCCGGGCCGGTTACTTGGGCGAAGAGGAACATTTTCCCAGTTCTGAGCGCCGGACTTTTTCTCTGGAGCGCCGCGCCTGCACGCGCAGCTGGCACCGGGCAGCGCGTTGAAAAACAATTCAGCGTCACCGGGCGCCCCGTCGTCGTGATTCACAACGTGGCCAATGGCCGCATCGAAGTCAAGTCCTGGAAGAATGCCGAAGTCAATGTCGTTGGCACGCAAACTTCCAACAAAATTGGCTTCGACATCGAGCAAGTGGGAGACCGCATCGACGTCACTGCCAACGTGCTGGACGCAACGGCCCGGCCTTTGGAACTCGAAGCCAATTTGCAGCTCACGGTTCCGGAAGAAACCGAACTTCAGCTCAAGACCGAGACTGGCCTTATCTACGTCGAGCAGGTCGTGGGCGACATGAAGCTCGAAAGCTATGCCGGCGACGTCCACCTGAAGGAAGTTTCGGGCTACATTATCGTCAAGACCACCAGCGGCTCGCTGGTTTGCACGCAATGCGCGGGCAAGCTTGATTTCAGTTCCATCGGCGGTAATGCGCAGATTCTTCAACCCCAATTGAACAATGTCAACTTGATGACCACGACGGGGAACGTTCTATTCGATGGAGACTTCGTGCGCACGGGCCTCTATTCCATGAAGAGCGGCAAAGGCCTCGTGGAAGTGCGTTTCTCCAGTACCGATTCCTTTGACCTGAAGGCGCAGACTGCCACCGGCGTCGTCGATAATCAGGCGGTTGCCTTTCTCAAGCCAGATTCCCACGGCGTAAAGCACATCGCTTCGAAATGGACCCACGGCCTCTTCGGCACTGTTGGCATGGGCCTCGCGAAGGTCGAACTCTCCTCCTACAGTGGTACAATCCGCATCATGAAGCGCGATTAATTGATCGCGCTAGGACACAGTGCGCCCATAGTGGGCGCACTCTACACAAACCTGTGACTCAACCGACCTCTTTGCGTGGCCCCGCGGCCCGCACTCAAGTCATTTGCCTTGCCGGTTTTATGGGTTCCGGCAAGACCACCGTTGGCACTCTTCTCGCGCGGCAGCTTGCGTGGCGCTTCGTCGATCTGGATGAACGCATCGAGCAATCTGCCGGTCTTACCATCCCTCAGATTTTTGAGCGCTTCGGCGAACCGGCTTTTCGCCAGATCGAAGCGGATCAGTTGCGCGCAGCCTTGGGCCGCGCTTCCGAACTTAAAGAAGCCACCGTCCTCGCGCTCGGAGGCGGCACCTACGCTCAGCCCGGCTGCCCGGATTTTCTCCGCAACGCTGGCGTCCCTGTTCTGTGGCTCGATTCGTCCATCGAGCTTCTGCTTTCCCGCTGTATGACCATGACCGGCCGCCCGCTCTTTCGCGATGAATCCAGCTTTCGCGCACTCCATGCGCAGCGGCTTCCCTCGTATCAGCTGGCGGATCATCGTGTGGACAGCTCTGGCGATCCCACCCTGGTCGTGGCGGAAATCCTCCGCCGCGGCATTGTCGTGGCAGGTGGCAGCGAAGCACATCTCGTCGTCGAAAAACCAAATTCTTGACTAGCCTTGGTTAGAATGAGCATTGGAGATTCTTTCTCCGCAAATCTTCTTGTGTCGCGCTTCGCGGGTTGCTGCGAAGGGGGATTCCATGAACAAAAAACTTTCGGGTCCTTGGCCCAAATTCTCTCTCTCCCTCGGTGTCGCGCTAATTCTCGCGTGCGCCGTCGCAGGCCTTGCCGCTCAAAAGAAGAACTCCGCAGCACCGGGCGCTTCCGTCTTCGCTCAGGACAAAGGCAAGCTCACTATCAAGCTTGAGGGACAAACCGTTGGCCACGAAGAATTCGAAATCACGCCTGCCGCCGGTGGCTGGCTCGCCAAGGGCATCGCGGACATCAAACCTTCGCAAAGCGCCGCCAGCAAGGTCTCTGGCTCGCTCACGCTTCTGCCCGATGGCGCTCCCGTCAGTTACGAATGGACGTCGCAAGCAGAAAAAACCAACAGCGCGAACATCCTCTTCGCAAACGGTATCGCAAAAATGACCCTGCAAATGCAGGGCGCTCATCCCTTCGATCAGACCTTTACGTTCGGAACTCCGCTCATCGCCGTCCTCGACAATAACCTCTACCACCAGTATGCCGTCCTCGCCCGCGTCTATGACTGGTCCAAACGCGGCCCGCAAACGTTCCCTGTTTTCATCCCCCAAGAGCTCATGCCCGGCACCATCACCGCCGAATCCACCGGCTCCGCCACTCTCGATGGAAAGTCCTACGAAGGCTTTCGTGTCAGCACCACCGACCTCGAAGTCGACCTGTTCCTCGATTCGAATCATCGAATGATGCGTCTCGAAGTCCCCGCCGCCAAAGTTTCCGTCATCCGCGACTAGCTAGCGCTCTTTCTTCTCTCCCGTTTTCTCTGCGTTCTCTGTGCACTCTGGGTTAAAAGCCAACCGTCGAATCACTCCCCATTTCTAATCCCAGCCAACCAAGGCGACGCACCTTCAGATTCATTGCGAAACGAAATTTCTTCTCTCCCCCAAAAGAAAAAGCGCGGTGTGACCTCTCACGGTCACACCGCGCCAATTCGTGCTCTGGTTTAGAAACGAAAAACTTACCGCGCTACAGGCCGTTGAAACACAGGTCCCGTGCCAGGTCGCCGCAACACATAGCCCTGCGGCTGCCCATGGGAATGCGTATGCGCATGCCCATTCGAATGGCCGGCACCGATATGTCCGTTGTGTCCGTTGCCGTTGCCATTAGCCGACGCGGGCTGCGGCATCCGCGCCGGATTACCGATAGGGCGGAGAGTAACCGGCACTGCATGGACGTGATCGCTGATCGCCTGCAGCCTCTTCAAAATGGACTGCCATTGTTCCCAATCCAATTGGCGCAGGAACGGCCGCAATCCCTGGATGAACGGATCCTCGAGCAGCGCTTCGCCGTCGGATTCCGGGATAAAGAAGCGGTTCAAGCCCACATTCAGAGCTTCGGAGATTTTCTCCAGAGTGCCGAGGCTCGGCGTCATCTGGCCACTCTCGATGCGGGACAAGTAAGACCGCGACACCTTTGAGCGCGACTGCAGCTGGCTCTGGGTCATCGCGCGCGATTCGCGCAACTGGCGAATGCGCTGGCCGATATTCTCGACCGTCTGCTGGTTGGCGAACTTTTCGGACGTGGGCTCAGCGGCTGCTTCCTCCGGAGGTGCCGGTGGAGGTATCAGGAACTCCAAACGCTGAGGCAAGGCGCGCACACATCGGCGGCAGTTTCCCGTGCGCGTCCGGTATTGGACGAGACCACATGTCTTACAGCGAATGACTTCCCTATCCATTTCGAACGTACTAATCGTTTCTTTTTCTATTTGCACAGACACCGGTACTCCTCGCTGACTTTGTGCGGCGTGCGGATAGTGGGGGGAACCCCGGAACGTCGTTCAGGGGAAGGCAGAAAACTGGCGCGACGGGAGTATCGTGCGATTGGCCATTTTCTGTCAAGAGTATTTTTGAACTATTTTTGTATATGCAGTTTTTCCCGTCTCATCTCTACGAAAAATTTTCGCTGTCCCTCCGGCCAGTCTCTCTGAGTTTCTTTCCCAACTCCACAATCTATTGTACTCTCTTCCGCGAACCACCATTGCTTTTGGGCCACCCTCGCCACAAAAACGCTTCTGCCGTTGTACGATTGCGCTTGCCCCATTTTGGGACAGAAGCAGAGAGACCGCTTGCCCGAACTCCCAGACATCACCGTCTACATCGAAGCCCTCGAAAAGCGCATCCTCGGCCAAACCCTCGAGGCCGTCCGCATCGTCAGCCCTTTCCTCCTCCGCACTGCAACTCCGCCCCTCGCCGATGCCTCGGGCAAAAAAGTTCTCCAACTCCGCCGGCTTGGCAAGCGCATTTGCATCGGGCTCGAAGACGACCTCTGGTTAATCCTCCATCTAATGATCGCTGGCCGCCTGCACTGGCACCCGCTCGGCACAAAGCCCGGCCGCGTCAAAGTTTCCCCGCCTCGCGGTCTAGCCGCCTTCGATTTTTCCAACGGTTCGCTCCTCTGGACCGAAGCCGGCTCCAAAAAGCGCGCTTCTCTCCACGTCGTCGCCGGTGAAGACGGCCTCCAGTCTCTCGACCCAGGCGGCCTCGAAGTCCTCAACGCCACTCTCGAGCAATTCGCCACCGCGCTTCTCTCCGCCAACCACACTCTCAAGCGTGCCCTCACAGACCCGCGCCTCTTCAGCGGTATCGGCAACGCCTATTCCGACGAAATTCTCTGGGAAGCCAAACTCTCGCCTCTCGCGCTTACGCAAAAACTCACCGTGCCCGAAATCAAGCGCCTGTACGAAGCCATCCGCTCCAGTCTCACCCATTGGACCGATCGCCTCCGCACCGAAGCCGCCGGCAAATTCCCCGAAAAAGTCACCGCCTTCCGCGAAGGCATGGCCGTCCACGGCCGCTACAAACAACCCTGCCCGCGCTGCGGCACTAGAATCCAGCGCATCCGCTACGCCAGCAACGAAACCAACTATTGCCCCACCTGCCAAACCAACGGAAAACTCCTCGCCGACCGCGCCCTCTCCCGCCTCCTCCGCGAAGACTGGCCCCGTTCCCTCGACGAACTCGACCTCCTCATCTCCAGGCCCAAATAGCCCCAAGTGGCACAGACTTCAGTCTGTGCCCTTTTTCCCCGCGCAACTCCGCTAACTGCATGCTTCTGCGCTATTCATTATTTTCTTGCCGTTATCCGTCACTTCTCCGACGGTTTCGCGACCGACTTCGTCACAGTTTTCGGATCCGTCGTTGCCGCCCCGCTCTTTACGGGATACGTCTGGTCATACAATTTGACAACTTCCTCCGTGATATCCGTCGATGCGTACATTACCGGCGTGCTCTGTGACGAATCGTCTAGCACCGCGCCGTATCCGTTGCTCGGCGCATACTTGCCGAGAACTTCCACCATTCGCCGCCCGATCCGCGCGACCACGTCGCTCTGCGCATCATTCAGGTCTTCCTGAAATTCGTTTTGCTTGCGTTCCAGCTGCCTCGCCAGCCGCTGGCCCTCGAGCGTCAACCGTTGTTTCTCTTCGTCGCTAAGCGTGGTTGCTCCCACAGTCAGCCTTTGCTGCAAATCGCTGATTTTCTTGTTTAGATCCTCCAGCTCTTTTCGCCGCGCCAGAAATTGCGCCTCTAGCTGCGTGGCAGCCTGCTTCCCTTCTGAGGTATTCGCAATCGCCACCCGCATGTTGATCGCGGCAATTTTCGCTGCCGCCTCTCCTCCATTCGCAGGCTTACTCTGCGCCCGCAATCCCGTCATGCCGAATCCACACAGTGCCATCAGCACGCTCGCGGGAATCCGTGTCGTCCATTTCATGATCTTTCTCCTTGAGGCCAACACGCAGCAAGTTCCTCCAGGATTTGTCCGCGCCTAAACACACCATCATCCTTCAGAATTTTCTGGCGCATCAACCTGCCGGGAAACCCGCCACAGCGTTGTCTTTTTGAATTGCTCTCCGTCAAGTGTTGCGATGCCAGCCCCATCCTCGCGCGTTGCCTGCCTCACCCGCTGCAACAGCCTGCGCGCCTCTGTCAACGCGGTGCACGCAAAAACCGCCATCCTCGATTAAGGAGGATCTAATAACTGACTTTGATGGGACGTCTGCGGTGCAACTTTCCACTGCCGATTCAGGTTTTGCATTACAAGGCAGCAGGTATACATTGAATGGTGATCCGGTGCCAGAGGCCTGCGGTAGGCAGCTTCGGATGACGAAGTCTATCTTCAGAAGGCCAATGCTATGGAGATGCGGCACGTTTGTCATTGACCTGTTGACCCGCAGATGACGCCTTTGTGATCCGGCAAGAATGACATCGAGCCATGCCGACCCAGCTGCCATGACTTGCTGTCCCGCTTCCGACGGCAGCGGATTCTCTCAATGCGGACGTTTCTGCATGGTAGGACATCACAAGAGTTCTCACCGGTTCAGAGGAGATCATGATTCCCAATAAGGCATTCCATCGCGCTGCTAAATATATTTTGGCGCTGTTTTTACTTTTCACCTGTCCGCTGCTTCTCTCGGCGCAGTCGGAAGAAAAAAAGAACCCTCCTCCTCCGAAGAAGAATTCTCCGCCGCCACAAAGGCCCGCCGGAACACAACAAGCACCTGCAAACCAGGGCAGGCCCACGGGCGGCACCAAACCGGCACCTTCAGGCGGCGCTCCACAGGGAGGGTACAAGCCAGCTCCCCAAGGTGGTGGCAAACCAGCTCCTTCCAATGGCACGCCTCAGAATGGCGGCAAACCCGGTGGCACGCCTCAGAGTGGCTACAAGCCGGGTCAGCAAGGCGGTGGCAAGCCAGCTCCCTCCAATGGCACTCCCCAGAATAGCGGTAAACCCGCTTCCGGAGGCACTTCCCAGGGCGGGTACAAACCTGGCCAACAAGGCGGTGGCAAGCCAGCTCCTTCCAATGGCTCTTCTCAGAATGGCGGCAAACCCGGCGGCACGCCGCAAAGTGGCTTCAAGCCTGGTCAACAAGGCGGCGCCGGCGGCAAACCGACTACTCAGAATGGCGGTAGACCTGGTTACCAGGGCGGCAGCAAACCCGCTTCCGGTGCTCAAGTGAATCGCCCAGACGGCGGCAAAACGGTAAGAACCCAGAACGGCAGCACTCTCCAATACAACAAGACCGGCAGGCTGGACACTGTTGTCACAAATCGCGGCACCGTAGCCCGCTACAATCCTCAAGGCGGCGTTCGCACGATCCAAACTGCCAACGGCACCACGGTTTTCCGCGGCCCCGGCGGACAGCGCCAAATCACTACGGTATATCGCGGCCCCAACGGCCAGATCAATGGCCGAGTCGTCACCACGGGTCCGAATCGCGGGTACGCCGAGCGGACCTATCAGACCGGTGGCGCAACCTACGTGCGCCGCACTTACGTCTACGGTGGACACACTACAGTCGCCGTCTATCGCGGCTACCCCTACCGCGGCGTTACTTATTACCGATACGTCCCCCCCTACTACTATCGCCCTGCTTTCTACGGATGGGGCTACCGTCCCTGGGGCCCGCCAATCGTATATACAGGATGGGGCTGGTACGGTTCTCCTTGGTATCGCTCGTATGGCTATTATTTCGCGCCCTATCCTGTTTACCCTTCGGCCGCGTTCTGGCTGACCGACTATCTCATCGCGCAAAACCTGCAAGCCGCCTATGCAGCTCAAGCAGCCGCTAACGCTAACGCAGCGGCGGCAAACGCTAATGCAGCAGCGGCCGCGCAAGCCCAAGCTCAGGCAGGAGCGCCTCCGCCGCAACAAACGGCCGATGCTCAAGTCACGCTGACTCCTGAAGTGAAGGAATTGATCTCTCAAGAAGTGCAGCGCCAGCTCGCCGCCCAGCAAGCCGCGGCGGAGCAGACGTCCGCGTCCGGTGCCGCTCCTGCGCCCGATTCGCAGCCGCCTACGACGAGCACTGACGACGTCCCTGCAGCTCTCGACCCCAACCTTCGCGTGTTCGTCGTCACGACGAGCCTTGATGTAACCGCGAATGATCAACCGTGCACCCTCAGCCCCGGTGACGTTCTCATGCGCACCGAAACCACCCCCGACCAGAACAACACGCTCGCCGTCAATGTTGTCAGCAGCCAGAAGACGGACTGCGCGGGCGGATCGACTCCTCGCATCCAAGTCGCCGACCTCCAGGACATGCACAATCAATTCTCTGAGCAACTCGACTCCGGGTTAGAATCCCTTGCCCAAAATCAAGGCAAGGACGGTATTCCCACCGGCCCAGCCGCCGATCCCCAGAAGAATCCTGACGGCACAGCCACTCCGGATCCCGCCACCGTCGCGGACTTGCAAAAGCAACAGCAAGAGGCAAACCAAGCCGAGAAAGAAGTCCAGCAAGACGCTCCCCCAACGGGCGGCCCCGGAGGAACTAACTAATAAAAAATGCATCCGCTCGCACGTTTAAAGCGGATGCGAGGAAACTGCTTCGAGCGGAAAAGCACGCGAGAATGCCAGCTCGCAACCGCGCTGGCATTCCCAAATCTTTAAAACTCGAGCTCCAATTACCTTCGTGAACGAAGGATGCTCGAAGAAGACGCATCCTGCGGGCAAAGTTAAGTTCAAAGACGCCA
The DNA here is from genome assembly GCA_963833345.1 of uncultured Acidobacteriota bacterium. GTDB lineage: Bacteria > Acidobacteriota > Terriglobia > Acidiferrales > UBA7541 > Acidiferrum. Next base: position 3,179,025 of record CAWHXI010000002.1, read on the forward strand.
GGATTACTTCCTGCGATACACTGCTGGCTTCTCAACCTGGAGAAACGAATGCCGACACGCCTTGATGCCTGGAAGTTGCTGTGTGAATTTACCGAATCGGAGAGCCTACGCAAGCACATGCTGGCCGTCGAAGCCTGCGTCCGCGCTTACGCGCGCAAGCAGCGTGCCGATGAAGAAACTTGGGGCCTCGCTGCGCTGCTCCACGACTTCGATTACGAGCGCTGGCCCAACAACGAACACGCCGCCGACGCTGGGCATCCCGCCGAAGGTGCGAAAATTCTGCGCGACCGCGGCTACTCCGAAGAAATCGTGCGCGCCATTCTTTCGCATGCTGATTATTCCGGAGTCGTGCGCCAATCTCCGCTCGAGCACACCCTCTTTGCCTGCGACGAGCTCGCTGGATTTCTCACCGCGTGCTCGTACGTTCGCCCTTCGAAAAGCATCCTCGATCTTGAAGTGGACTCCGTGAAGCGCCGCCTGAAAGACAAAGCTTTCGCTAAGGGCGTGAGCCGCGAAGATGTCCGCAAAGGAGCGGAAGAGCTCGGCATCCCGCTCGAAGAGCACATCGGCTTTTGCATTTCCGCGATGCGCGAGGAAGCCGACGCGCTCGGTCTTCGCGGCAACATCGGCGCGCAAGGCGCCGGCTCCTAAATTGCCCGACAGATTCTTTCGGGATCACTCGTAACGCAAAGCGATGAGCGGATCGACGCGCGTGGCGCGCCGCGCAGGAACATAACAGGCCAGCAGCGCGACAGTAGCCAACAGAATCGTCACGCCGACAAACGACGCGGGATCATACACACTCACCCCGTAGAGCAAGTGCACAAGGACGCGCGACAGCGCGAAAGCAGCCGCCAATCCAAACGCGGCGCCAATCAAAAATAATTTGAAGCCCTGCGAAAAAATCATCCTCAACACATCGCGAGGCTGCGCGCCAAGCGCAACGCGCACTCCAATTTCCTGCGTGCGCTGCGTAACCGCAAACGAAAGCACGGCATAAATTCCGAGCGTAACGAGCAACAGCGCCAATCCCGCAAAACCGCTGAGCAACGATGCCTGCATTCTCCGTGACGCCAGATTGTCATCGACGAGGTCCTCAAGTGGCATCACACCGGCGACAGGCTGCTCTTTATCCACCGACCAGATTTGTTGACGAACCGCCTCCGCCAGCGCCATAGGGTCGCCCGAAGTTCGAACGGCGAGATACTCGGGGTCAAAGCCATCGTCCTGCTGCTGATACGGAAAATACATCTCCGCCCTCGCGGGAATATCGAGACCGGCTTGGTGAATGTCACCGACAATTCCAGCCACGGTAATCCATGGAGACTTTCCGCCGTAGCCTCCGGTTTTGAAGCGTTTTCCGACGGGCTTTTCGCCAGGCCAATAATTTCTCGCCAAGGTCTGATTGATGAGCGCCACGAGTGGTTTCCCGAAGCCGTCGTCTTGTTCGAATAAACGGCCTTCGATGAGCTTCATCCCAAGCGCGGCGGCGTAATCCTTGCTGATGATGCGCACGTTCGGAATGCGCGCTTGCCCGGGTGCTGGCTCCGGTTTCCCCTCGAGAATGACACCCATCGCGCCACCGGCATTTGTGAGCGGAATCCAGGTGGTGTATCCGGCCGCAACGACGCCCGGGAGACTCTCGACTTTTGCAAGCACTTGATCGTAAAAAGCAGTTCGGCGCGCGAACGCTTCGTACTTCTTGCGCGGCAAAGGCGTGTGCATCACGAGCACATGATCGGCGCGAAAGCCCGGATCGAGGTGATAGAGATTCCGGAGGCTGCGAATCATGAGCGCACCCCCGGCAAGCAAAACGATGGCGAGAGCAACTTCGCAAATAACGAGAGAATCGCGCAGCCGCTGGCCGCCCGCACCAACGCCGCTTTGGCCGCCGCCCTGTTTCAACGAAGGCGCGAGATGAAATTGCGAAGTGCGCGACGCTGGGATGATTCCGAACAGGACGCCGGTCGCGAGAGTGACCGCCAGCGTGAAGAGCAGCACGCGCCCGTCAACACCGGTCCCCGCCATGGGCGCGATGCCCGCCGGAATCAACGTGGCAAGAAATTTTGTTCCCCAGACGGAGAGAAGCAAACCCGCAATGCCCGCAAGCATCGCGAGCAAGACGCTTTCCGTCAGCATCTGCTGGACAATCCGGCCGCGCGTGGCACCCAGCGCGAGACGCATCGCCAGCTCTCGCCTGCGTCCGGTGGCGCGAGAAAGCAGAAGATTTGCGACATTGGCGCACGCGATGAGCAGAACGAAACAGACGGCTCCGACGAGCATGAGAATCGCCGGGCGAACATCCCCGGCGAATTCCTCACGGAGCGGAACTGCGAATGCTCCTACTTTGGCGTTCGAATCGGGATGTTCCTTTTGCAATTGTTGGGCGATCACGGCCAGATCGGCGTTCGCGTTCTGCAGCGCGACGCCAGGCTTGAGGCGGGCAACCACTTCGAGAAAATGGCTGCCGTGATTGGCCAGTTCTTCCTTCGTGAAGCGCTGGGGAGTCCAGAGCTCCGCTTCGCGGTCTGGAAATTGAAAACCGCGCCTCATCACGCCGATGACGATGCACTTCTCGTAGTTCAGCGAGATTTCTTTGCCGAGAATTTGCGGATCGCCACCGAATCTTCGGAGCCAGAGACCATGACTGAGAATCGTCACAGGCGTTGCGCCAGGAACGTCATCCTCGAGACGAAAGTCGCGGCCAAGTTCAGGAGTCACACCCAACACGGAGAATAGATTTGCAGTCACCTCTCGCCCGGTGAGCTTTTCTGGAAGGCCCTCGCCGGTAAGATTGAACGAACCTCCAAAACCGGTGGCAGCCACGTCGTCAAAGACTCGATTGCGCGTTCTCCAATCCGAAAAATTTCCAGGCGCGGGAGTGTCCTTGGGAAATCCATAGGCCGAAGCGTCTTCCCAAATGATGACCAGGCGATTTGCATCGCGATATGGGAGCGGGCGCACCAGCACAGCGTCCGCAATGCTGAAGATCGCGGAGTTCGCAGCAATTCCCAAGGCGAGAACCGCGACGGCAAAAAAAGTAAAGCTAGGGCTCTTGCGCAGCATCCGCAAGCCGTAGCGAATGTCTTTCAGTAAGTTGTCGAGATAGCTTGTGCGGCGGGAGTCGCGGCAGTCTTCCTTGACCTGTTCAACGCCGCCAAATTCGCGCAGTGCCGCATGGCGTGCTTCTTCCGGCGTCATTCCCGCGGCGAGATTCTCTTCGGTTTGGCGTTCAATGTGAAAGCGCAGCTCCGAGCCAAGTTCCTGCTCGACGGTGTTCCTTCGCAGAGCTGAGCGGAGCCAGTTCAAAGCGTTTTGGACCCAGCGCATACTGAGTTCCTCCTCAGACCGTCTTCAGGACCAGGCCGATCGCCGATGAGAGACGTTCCCAGTTCGATTCCTCGGACCGGAGATACTTCTGGCCCGCGCGGGTGAGCGAATAATATTTCGCGCGGCGATTGTTTTCCGATTCTCCCCACTTGGCTTGGATCCATGCCCGCTGTTCGAGGCGGTGCAGCGCGGGATAGAGCGCGCCCTGATTCACCTGTAGGACGTTGTTGGAGACCCGACGAATTCGCTGAGCAATAGCCCAGCCATGCATCGGCTCGAGCGCAATGGTCTTGAGGATGAGGAGGTCGAGAGTACCTTGGACAAGGTCGGTGGGTTTGGTCATTGAAACTCCCCTTAGTTACTGACAGGGATTATGCAAGCACTCCTGTCAATAAGCAAGGGGAAGGATACGCGGGAGCAAAAGGGGGGAGCAATCGAGCATCGGATTTCATATTCGAATCGAAGTCAGGCTAAAATGAAGGAGTAATGCTTACACAGATTAAAGGTACTGATGCCGCTGCGAGTGGCCGGCCGCGACGGAAGACTTACGGCGTGCGCGTTGGCCAAGTCCTCGTTGGCGGCGGCGCGCCGATTGTCGTGCAGTCCATGACCAACACGGATACGGCGGACGTCGCGACAACGTTTAAGCAGACCATGGAGCTCGCGGAGGCCGGATCTGAAATTGTGCGCTGGACAGTAAACGTGCCGGAAGCTGCGGCGGCCGTGCCGGAGATTAAGAAGCGGCTGCTGGACGCCGGTTGCAACGCGCCGATCATCGGCGATTTTCATTACAACGGGCACGTTCTCCTGGCGAAGTATCCGGAGTGCGCTAAGTCGCTGGACAAGTACCGCATCAATCCAGGCAACGTGGGCGCGGGGCAGCGCCGCGACGAGCAGTTTTCCACGATCTGCAAAATTGCGCGCGACAATGGTAAACCCGTGCGCATCGGCGTGAATGGCGGGTCGCTCAATCAAGAGCTAGTGATGCTCAAGATGCAAGAGAACACGGACAAGAACCTGGGCAAAGAGTCCGAAGAAATTATTAATGACTGCATGGTGCTCTCAGCGCTTCAATCGACGGAATTGGCGCTCGAGTGCGGGCTGCGCCACGATCAAATTATTATTTCGTGCAAGACTTCGCGGCCGCGCGATTTGATTACCGTCTATCGCGATTTGTCCAGTAAGACCGAGCAGCCGCTGCATCTCGGCTTGACGGAAGCTGGGATGGGAATGAAGGGGCAGATCTGGTCCGCTGCGTCGCTGGGCGTTTTGCTCTACGAAGGGATTGGCGACACGATTCGCATTTCGCTCACTCCGAAACCCGGCGGCGACCGTCGCGAAGAAGTTTATGCCGCGTGCGAACTGCTGCAAGCGCTTGGTCTGCGTTCGTTTTCGCCGAGCGTCACGGCTTGCCCTGGTTGCGGCCGCACCACAAGCACCACGTTTCAGGAGTTGGCGGAACGCGTTCAGGACTACATACGCGACAGCATGCCAATCTGGAAAACACAATACGAAGGTGTGGAAACAATGACTCTGGCGGTGATGGGCTGCATCGTGAATGGCCCTGGCGAATCGAAAGCCGCGAATATTGGCATCAGCTTGCCGGGGACGGGCGAGGCACCGCGCTGCCCCATATATATTGATGGGAAGAAAGATGTAACGCTCGAAGGAACGTACGAAGAGTTGGCTGCGGCCTTCCAGTCACTCGTCGATAATTACATCGCGAAAAAATACCCCCGCAAGACCGCGGAAGTTGTTCCCGCCAGCCACTGACCTGAAACGAAAAGTCCCAAACTACGGAAGACGCGGCGATTGCGGAGTTGCGACGCTCCGTAGCTTTTCGAGCGCCATCAGACGCGCGCGTGAATAGGCTTGTTTGTCCTCAAGTAGCTGATGCGCCCAATGCGCGCCTATGGCGATGGCGTGAAACTCGAACGCGAGGCGCGTGGCGTCGAGTTTTGGGTCGAGGTGGCCAGCTTCCTGCGCTTTTTGCACGGAGCTTGTGATGCAGCGAATCCATTCGCGCATGATTTCGGCGATGCGGTCTCGCACCACGCCCAGGCGGCCATCGAATTCGAACGAAGCGGCAGTGAAAAAGCATCCACCCTCGAAAACTCGTTTTTCGACGAGGATCAGCCAATGATCGATCAAAGACCACAATCGCGGCATGCCCTTGGGCGCGGCGATTGCCGGTAGCGTCACTTTCTCGATAAAAACTTGGCGCGCCATTTCGACTGTGGCGAGTTGCAATTCTTCCTTCGAACCGAAATGGGCGAAAAGGCCGCTCTTGCTCATGCCCAGCTGCTCGGCGAGCGAGCCGACGGTGAGACCTTCCAACCCTTGAGCGGAGGCGATATCGACGGCGCGGGCAAGGATGGCTTCTCGAGTGCGCAAGCCCTTGGCCTGGTGGCGGAGCACGGGCCTATTGACACGCTCATTGATTCGCTTTTTGACAAGCGCTTTGCGGGAACTCGAGCGAAGGACACGCGGCATGAAAATACTGTAACACAAGACACAAATAAGCACGAACGTTCGTTTACTGTGATATGCTCTCCGGCATGAGGTGTGCCCATGGCAAATGCCATCGTCCTCCGTTCCCTCCCTTCCTCCGCCGTGCTTCGCATCACGTTACTTATTGCGGTCTTCTTCGGCACGGGGATCGCCCCACGCGTCGCGCACGCGCAAGAGCTGCCGCTGGAGCGCTGCGACGTGCTACCCATGATCGAAGTGCAAGTGGCGGGACTGCACAAGTGGTTTCTGGTGGACACGGCGGCCACGTCGATCCTGAACCTGGAATCGTTCGCATCAGGGCAAGCGCGAGACATCCACGTGACGTCTTGGAGCGGCACCCTCGCGACCAGCGCAAAGGAAGTGACATTGCCTGACTTAACGGTGGGCCGAACGAAGCTGCTCGAGGTGAAATTGCCCGCCATTGATCTTTCGGCGATTGGAAGAGCTTGCGGTCGAAAAATCGACGGCATCCTGGGGGTCGATCTCCTCGGAAAACTGGGGGCCAGCATCAACTTGAAAGAGCAGACGATTCATGTGGCGACAGCGGACGAAGCGCATGGCGCTCAAATGGTGACGGCGATGCAGGACGAAATGCATCGGTGCGTCGATGCCTTCAATGAGTCGGACGAAGAGAAATTTGGCGACTGCCTGGACCCGAAAATTGTTCTGTTCTCGATCGATACGGAACTCTATGGGAGGGAACAAGTGGTGGGCTATTTCCGCACTCGGTATTTTCACCAGCAGCCACCTGCGAAACTGGAAATCCTTGAGAGAGCGTTTCATCCCATCGGCGAGGCGGTTTGGTACGAATACGAGTTCACGATTGACTCGTCGCGGGGCAAGTTGCAAGGGCGCGGTATGGCAATGTGCAAAAAATCGGAAGGACGTTGGCGAATGGCGAGCATGCATCATTCCATTGCCGAGTTGGAATCCGCCGGGCTGCCGCGGGAAAAACGCTCGAACCAGTGACCGCACGCGGGGTCCGCGGCGCTGCTCTCTCGAGGATTGACGAGGAACTTTTCTTCTCTACAATGCGTAAAGCATTGGGGCGTCAAGCCCGCTGAGCATCGGGAATTCTTCCTGCGGACGGAGAAGAAATGAGAACGTATCGTGCGGCGACGCTCGGTTTTGCAGCTTGTTTGATAGTTACATTCTGTGCCCGGGGGCAAAACGCGGAATTTACAGAGACGCTCAATAAAAATCGCGGGGCGATCACTGTGCGGGACGGAAAGTTAGCGGGTCCCAGTGCGGAGGTTCTTCGGACGGCAATGGCGGAAGCGCAGTTTGTAGCGCTCGGCGAAGACCACGGCATCCGGCAAATCCCAGAGTTCGCTGCGGCGCTTTGCGCGGAGCTTGCGTTGCATGGATTCCACCACATGGGACTCGAAATCGGCACTTACGTCGCCCCCGACCTCGAAAAGATGGCGCGCAGCGCGGACGGCGCCAAGCAGCTTGCGGAGTTCGAGAAAAAGTATCCGGAAACGATCGCTTTCTATAACTGGCAGGAAGAATTTGCCATGCTGCAAAAATGCGAGACCGCGGCTTCGCCCGGACATATGACGATCTGGGGCCTGGATCAGGAATTCATGGGCGCGACTGGATTTTTGGCGGACAAGATTCTAGCAACGAACCCAGGCCCAGAAGCGAAAGCCGCTATTGAAACGCTCTTGAAAGAAACCAACGATGCGCACGCCGCCGCCACAAAGAGCGGCAACCCTAGCGATCTCCTTATGATGACCGCAAAGCAAGAGGAATTGGATCATCTGCGGGATCTGTTGAAAAAACAGGGCAAACCCGAGGCTCAGAGATTATTTGACGCCTTCCTGGTCAGCCGCGAAATCTATCAAAAAAACATGAGCGGCGACTACTACAAATCGAACCGGCAGCGCGCGCTGCTTATGAAAAAGAATTTCTCCGAACCGTTTGCGGCTTCCTCGCAAAGCAACGGCGTCTTGCCAAAGGTATTTTTCAAATTCGGCGCCTATCACATGTTTCGCGGCATCAACCCGCTGCATTCGAGCGAGCTGGGCAACCTCATCGGCGAGGCGGCCGAAGCCAACCAATTCAAGTCGGTACACATTTTGATTGCGGGCGTGAAGGGCGAGCAACTGCATTTTGTGGGCATTGGAAAACCAGCGGAAGCTGTGCCGCTCGATCTTGCAGGCGAAAAAGATTCGCCATTCCTGTTCCTCAAGCCGCTGTTCGATGCCCAGGTCGAGAATTCCTGGACCCTCTATGATTTGCGAGCCTTGCGCGACGGTTTTTCAAAGTACGGCAAGATCGACCCGGAGCTGGAGCGCGTCATCTTCGGCTACGATTTCGTGGTGTTCGTCCCCAATCCAAAGGCGGCCCACGTTATCCAGTAGCAGACCGGGCGACCTGCGCGGATATGCTAGAATTTTGCAGCGTTGCAAATGGAATGAAAGCGGGAAATCAATTTGAAAATCAGCCGGGAAGATGTGCAAAGAGTGGCAGAGCTGGCCTATCTGGATTTGAGCGAGGCCGAGCTGGAGATGTACCGCACGCAAATTGACGAAATCCTCGAATACATTGGCAAATTGAACGAATTGGATACGGCTGCTGTCGAGCCAATGGCCCAGGTTTTGGCCGACGATCAGACCGCCGACGCGACGTTGCGGGAAGACGTCGTAGTGCCATGCAATGTAGCCGCTGAAATTCTGAAACAGGCCCCCGATCCGGAACCTCCGTACTTTAGAGTACCAAAGGTGATTGAGCGCTAAGTAGGACAGACACTCCTGTCTGTCCGGTTTGGCCAGAAATTAAGCAAGAGCAAAGAAGAAGACAATCAAGAATTTCTTTCCCACTATGACGAACTGGACGATTGACGGAGTAAAAGAAGCGCTGGCCGCGAAGAAGGTTTCGGCACGCGAGCTGGCGTCGGATTTCTACAAGCGAATTGGAGAACGCAACACCGAGCTCAATGCCTATCTGACGCTCTCCGAAGTACGCGCCTACGCCCAGGCGGAACGCATGGATGCCCTGGTCGCGGCGGGGAAGCCCCTGCCCCCGCTCGCGGGCGTACCCATCGCAATCAAAGACGTGATCAGCACGCGCGGAGTGCGCACCACCTGCGGGTCGAAAATCCTCGAGAATTATGTCCCGCCCTACGACGCTACAGCCGTCGAGCGGCTCGAAGCCGCAGGAGCCGTGATTCTCGGCAAAACCAATTGCGACGAGTTTGCCATGGGCAGCTCGAACGAAAACTCAGCTTATGGCGCAGTCCGAAACCCGGAAGCGACGGACCGCGTGCCAGGGGGTTCGAGCGGCGGTTCTGCGGCAGCGGTGGCGGCAGGTCTGGCCGTGGCCTCCCTGGGCACGGATACCGGTGGATCGATCCGCCAGCCCGGATCGTTCTGCGGGATACCCGCGATGATGGGAAGCTACGGACGTGTTTCCCGTTACGGACTCATCGCGTTCGCGTCTTCCTTGGACCGGATTGGCCCGTTTGCGACGAATACTCGCGACGTCGCCGCAGTCCTACAAGTGATCGCGGGCCGCGACGCGAACGATTCGACTTCCACCACTGCGTCTGTGCCGGATTACCGAGCCTTTATGGAAAAGCCAGTCAAAGGGCTGAGGATCGGCATTCCCAAGGAGTATTTCGCCGAAGGAATGGACGCTGGCGTTCGCATGAAGATCGAAGCGGGAATTGAGGTTCTCAGGAAACTCGGGTGCGAGTTACGCGAAATCCACATGGCCCATACGGACTACGCGATCGCGACCTATTACATTATCGCGACGGCCGAGGCGAGCTCCAATCTGGCGCGGTATGACGGAGTGCGATATGGCCTCCGCATGGAAGACGATTCCCTGCTCGCGATGTACCGCAAGACGCGAGGAGCGGGATTCGGCGCCGAGGTCAAGAGACGGATTGTGCTGGGAACCTATGTCTTGTCCGCGGGCTACTACGATGCGTACTACCTCAAGGGTCAAAAAGTTCGCGCACTGATTGCCCAGGATTTTCGAGACGCCTTCGCGAAAGTGGACGTGATCGTGACCCCGACGTCGCCGATCCCCCCGTTTAGATTAGGGGAAAAAACGAATGATCCTCTTCAGATGTATCTTGCTGATATATATACGGTTACAGGATCATTAGCGGGGGTACCGGGCATCTCTGTGCCCTGCGGAAAAATCTGCGGGAAGCTGCCAGTGGGGTTGCAGATCTTCGGGCCAGCTTTCGGCGAAGCCACCGTGCTGCAACTGGCGCACGCGTTTGAGCAGGCTGGCGGGGGATTAGTCTGATGGACAGGAGTGCAAGTTAGTCGTGCCGCAAAAACTTGATTCCATCCTCGACTGCATGGCCAAAGCGCAGACCGGGCTTTTGTGCGCGGCCGATTCCGTCCCGGCGGAAGAATGGACGATCCGGCCCGCCGAAGGGAGATGGTCGGCAGCGGAACTCATCGCACATTTAATGATGGTGGAACGAGCGGTGATTGGAAAAGCGGACCGGGTTGCGCAAAAGCCGCCGAGGCGCGTTTCTTTGTTAAAGAGAATTCACATACCGATGGCGCTTGTAGAGTCACGCTGGATTCGCCGCAAGTCGCCAGTGCCCGTTGCGCCGGAGATGCTGCGCGATAAAGAGGAAATGCTCGCGGAATTGCGTACCGTGCGGGAGCGTTCGCTGGCATTTCTGGAGGAAACAAGGAGTCGGAACTTGGATGAATACTGCTGGGCGCATCCGGCGCTAGGAACATTAAACGCGTATGAATGGATGCAATTCATCGCCTCGCATGAAGTGCGCCACACAAAACAGATGCGAGAAATTGCGGCCAGTCTACCGAAAGCCATAGAGAGTTTGCAAAAGTAGGACATTTTTTCCTCCTATTCCCTCTTCTTTTCGATTCGTACCAGCCAGCTCACGCGTACTCAGTATTAGATAATGTCTTTTTACACAGGGGCTTGGAACAAAAGTACTAGGCTTTTCGTTTTAAGTAGAGAGAACGGAACGACTATTGCTCTACAAACGGTGCATCGCGTACGCTGCAAAAAGCATCAAACGTAACAGGAGCGAGAAGTAGACGCGCGGTGTGGCAGACAGTAAGAGGGACAAGGCCATGGTTACCGTAAAATCTAGCCAAAAGATCTTTACCGACGCGGAAATTGCCAGCCTAACTGGAATTTGCGTCGATCACATCCGCAATTTTGCGAAGAGCCGCCACTTGGGCTTTATCGCGCGGGCCGCGGAAGCGGCAGGCAAGCAGGCGGACCAGTGGCTGTTTACCCTGTCCGACTTAATGGTGCTTGTGACGTTGTTCCCGCGCTGCACACACTAAATATTCGACGAGCTTCGATCCAAGAAAGGCTCTTTCCGTTACTCCGGAAAGAGCCTTTTGCATTTGTGACGGCCGGGGAGGGCAGTTGCGGGGCCGTGAGCAGGGGGGTATGCTCGACCCGGGGGGGCAAACCGGCTCCTCCGTCCGGCATCTGATAGGCCAGAAACCGCCATGAGATTGTCTGCTAACGTCGCTTTGGTCATGCCATTGGCTTTGCTGAGTTGGGTGGAAACGACTTGGCATGAACCAGCCGACGCTGCATCCGCCCGGCAGCGGGATACGCCCACCCCCCAGAAGCCTGCCACCGACGCCGCAGCCAACCCATCCGCGCCTAGAGGTCTTCCCCACGGCAAAAAGCTGGTGCTGAAGGATGGGACTTTCCAGCTTGTCCGAAGCTATGAAAAGAACGGCGACCGTGTTCGCTATTTCAGCGTGGAACGAGGCGTCTGGGAAGAGATACCCGACGCGCTTGTGGATTGGGACGCGACAAAAAAGGCGGAAGCCGCCGACGAGAAAACAACCTCGGCTCTCTTGGAAAAGGTTCGGATCCAGGAAGCGGCGGCTAATGCGGAAACGCCCGTGGATGTGGACGCCAGCTTGAGGGTGGCGCCTGGCGTGTTCTTGCCCGATGGGGAGGGCATGTTCGCGCTGGAGGGTAAGTCGATCAGGAAGATCGAGCAGGCTGGCTCGCAAGTGAGAGCAGACAAGAAAAACGTTCTGAAGACACTCTCTCCCATACCAATGATCCCCAACAAACATTACATTGAACTCCCGGGCGCCAAAGCGCCGGTGCGGCTCACGAGCACCCAGCCAGAGTTCTATCTGCGCGAAGACGGCCACAGACCCGGATCACGATTCCACGTTGCTGAGAACCAAGCGGCAAGGCGAGTCTGGGCCGGAAGTGGCCTTGGTGCACGCCCTGGTCAAGGGAGACAAGCGGCGGCTTGAGTCCATACGAAGCCTGTTTGGCCAGGAGCTCTCGGAGGACAGGGATGAAATTGCGATCCAGCGCTGGGAAGTCGCTCCGGAGATTTACAGATTCACGCTGAGCGCGCCGCTGCCCCCCGGCGAATACGTGCTGGCGGAAGTCCTGCCGGATGGAATTAATATGTATGTCTGGGATTTCGGCGTGGACGCCGCTCCCACGTCCAAGCCCGCTCCCCACTAGGCTGGAATTTCTGGTTAACAATAAGACCCCCACCCCCCTGGGGGTTTTCTCGTAAATGCGGATTCTAAAGGGTTTTAAGTGCTGTGATTTGAAAGTGCAGATTCTACGGGAGTTAGAGGTGTGTTTTTTGGAAGTACGGGTTCTAAAGAGTTTAGAGGGAAAAACAAGGCGGGGAAGAACCCGCGGGGCCGAAGTCCACACCTAGACGGACGAGCAAAAGAGGTGTGGAGGAGGGAGACGCCGGGCGTAGGGAAGGGTGATTGGATGGATTGCGACAAAAGCCCTTCGAGGCTCAACGTAAACATGTGACAGGATAGCATGGCTTCTGATTACTGTCAAGGACTATTATTGAAAGAGTATCATTCGAATGAGACGGGTGGAAGTTAAGGGTATGGAAGGAGTTGGCGGGAATTTGCAAGTTTGGTGAGACAGTGCAGCAACAGCCAACCCAAGACCCAGGTTCAAAAACGAACCTGGGTCCTGGGGTTGAAGCTATTTTTCGTGGGACTCTGCGATGCACGCGTATGGTACCCCAAATCTCTGCGCCGCCGGCTCGGCTCGCAAATGGGAAAAGAAATTTAAGGCTCGAATAGGAATTTGATCGTGACGGTGACGTGAGCGGGGACTGGCTTTCCGCGCCGCGTGGCCGGTTCGTATCGGTACTGCTTGAGAGCTGCCATGGCGGCGCTTTGCAAGGAAGGAGACCCCGAGAGCGCCTTCATGGACGTGACGTGGCCGGACGTATCCACGAGAGCGTCGAACGTCACCGTGTTCGCGTTGCCTGTGGCAAAGTCCGGCAGCGAATTCGGCGAGGCAATCGCACGGACGGACTTGATCAATTTCGGCGGGACGGTAGCCACTTCGTCGGAGGATGACACAGCGGAAACCAGCGCGGCTTTGCTCAATGGCAGCGGCGCAGAGCGCTTCTCGGCGATGGCAGCAACCTCTGGTTTTTCCTGCGCCCCGGCCGCATCGGGCGCTGATTTGCCTTCAACTGCCGTCTGGGGAGCGGCGAGTGTAGAAGCCTTCGCTTTTCCCAACGCTGCAGATCGCGACGCATCATCCAAAGCCACGCTTGACGCAGTTGCAGGAGCCTCGCTCGTCTGCGGAGACTTGCCAGAATCGGCCTGTGCGCTTGCTGTCTTTTGAGGCGCTGGTGCAGAATGTGCCGCGATACTTGGAGCGGTGCTGGAGACAAAACTTTTTAACAGCGGCAGGCCCGGAAGCAGATTCTGGTACCAAGCCGCGCCCGCTACGACGAGCACAAACGCCGCAAAGAGTAAGTCCTTGCGCACCGCTGCAGGATGGCTTTCCGCGGCAGCCTTTTGCTTAGGCTTGGGGGCGAGCTTCGCCGTAGGCTTTGCGCCTTTGAAATCGAGCGCGGGTTTTGGCAGAAGATCTTCTTCGGAAAATGGCGGCTCGGTGGCGTCGGCCGGCTGTGAAGTAGATACGGGCGCAGGAGCAGCATGAGCGCTCGCGAGAGCGCTAGAATCTTCCGTTGGCGATTCTTGCAACAGCTTGCCAGCTGCAGTCAGCAATTTTAGCAACTGTTCGCCGGGTGCGTCCGCAAGAACAGGAGCTTCGGCAGGAACGTCGACCGGAGCGAGCGGAGGTTCGGGAGCGGTTTTGCGGGGCAGATCGGGAATCGCAGCGGGGGCGGGTAAATTCCCTGTCGCCTTCTGCGCTTGAAGCAATTTCAATTGCTCACGGAGCGCCTCGACTTCTTCGTTCAGCATGGCAATTTCCTGCGCGCTCGGAGCGTGCGCAGGCGCGATTGGCTCGCTAGAGAAGATGTCTTCTGCGTCTTGCGCCGATTCATCCGGTTCTTTTTGCTGGGGCGGGGCCGCAGCGAGCGCTGGGGTTTCGGAAAACTCGATGCCCCAAAATCCGGGAGCGGGTTCGCTGAATTCCACCTCGACGTAACAAATCATCGGCCGAAAGTCGCGCTTGCGCGTCACTTGCGCGACGACTTCACGCTTGGTTTCCTTATTGGTGAGAAACAACAATTGCCCGGGAACCACCGCCGCAGCCAGCCGGAGGACTCCGCCATTCTCAAAGACCAGAGCCGTGGTAGTCTCTTCGGTAAAGAGCTCGCGCTGGCCACCCTTTTCTGAAGAGCGCGCGCCGGTTGCGATAACACCTACCTCACAGGCAACTGCATTCATCCTGGGCTTGACCGGAGGGTTTTCTCCAGAAGTTTTCGAGGAACTCGCTGAGGGTGAGACAGACGAAGGCCGAGTGTCCACTGCGGAATCCACGATAGGGTTGTTCCTTTTGCGCCGGAGGACGACGCATGTTCAATGAACGATCAGGCCGCGGAGAGCCCCACACGCGACGGCCCAGGCAACACTGGATTGTTGCAAGCTAAGGGTGCGCTGCCGATAGTACAAACGTACTGCGTCGAGGAAGCTGTCCCAAAGGGCAACAAGTCCGAACGGCACGGCAGGCCGGCAGCAGGCAGCCGACTAGGCAAAACTTCATTCGGGGATTGTGTCGGCTGGGGCGGCCGCGAAAGCTTTCTGAAGCGCTGCGAGAACCTCGGATATGCAAAAGGTTGAGGACAAACCGGTGAGTCCCTATTCCTGGCGGAGCGCCTTGAGCGGATCGATTTTGACTGACCTGCGCGCGGGCAGATAACAGGCGAGCATGGTTACCGCGGCGAGGAGCAGGGGTGCGCCGACGAGCAGGCGGAGATCGCCGGTGCCGACACTAAACGCCTGGACAAAAACGTCCGTCAGGGCGGAAAGAACTTTTGCCATGGCAATCGCCCCGAAGAATCCCAAAACCGTTCCGGAGAGGACCAGCGCGACGCCTTCGCGCAGCACCAAGCGAAGGACTTGCGCGCGACTTGCGCCAAGGGCTGTGCGGATGGCGATCTCTTTGCGCCTTTGCGCGACGGAGTAGGCGGTGATCCCGGCGAGGCCGATGGCTGCCAAAATCAGGCCAAAGACGCCGATGCCGCCATAGGTTTGGACGGCAAAGCGCGTGGAGGCCCGGCTGCGATCCAGGAATTCGCTGAGGGTTTGCACGTGGAAAAGGTTGAGATTGGGATCGATGAGTGCGATTTCGTTGCGAATGCTGGTGAGCGCATCTCCCGCAAGCGGCCCCGCATCTGACCGCACCATGATGGTGATGCCATCGGCGGGCGTGCGCACAAAATCACGCGGAGTCAGCGGCAGATAGGATATGGCCTGGCGGATACCGATTCCGTTCTGCAAATCATGGACGACGCCGACGACTTCATAGGATTGTTGGCCGTCTCGAAGACGCTTTCCGAGGGCATTGCCATTTCCGAAAAATCCGCGAGCGGCGGTCTCATTCAATACGACGGGCAGCACTGCGGGCAGAGCGGACGTACTCGATCCGGCGGCTTCGATCGGTTGATCGCGATCGAGAAATTCCCGGCCTGCGAGCATCGGCTCGCTTAGCGTGGCGAAATAGCCCGGGCCCACCGTTTCCTCGATCGCGGAAAGCTGGACACGCGGGGAGTGCTCCGCATCTTCCGCAGTCAACTGCCTGGCTTCATCATCATCAACGACGGAAAAGGGAGGCTGAGCCGCAAAGGCGATGCTGCGCGAAGCAGCGGCGGACCTGAGCAGAGCGGGTAGCTTTTCGAAGAGAGCTTGCGTTTTTTCCGGCGAGAAGCCATCGCGCACTGGATCGATGGATAAGAGAACCATTGCGTGGGGATCGAATTTGGTTTGGACGGTGCTTTCCTTTCCGATGCCGATGACCAGGAAGCCGGTGAGAAGGAGCAGCATGAGCGATGCAGCAACCTGGGCCACCATCAACAAGTTGCGGAGACCGAAGCGCCGGTAACCGGGCAATTGAAGCGCCGAGCCTTCTTTGAGCGCGGGAGTAAGGTCGGCTTTCGTCGCCTGGAGCGCGGGAGCAAGGCTGAATCCGATGCCACACAGGAGCGCGAGGCTGAATGCGAAAAGGGCCGCGCCCCAATCCAAGTTGAAATTCGTTTCCACGGGTATGCCGGTGGGCGTGCTGAAGCGGGAGTTCAGCTCCATGAGAACGTAGGCGAGCGCGAATCCTGCGACGCCACCGAGGAGAGAGAGCAAAATGCCTTCGGCCATCATCTGCCGGATGAGGCGAAAACGGCCGGCGCCGATGGCGAGGCGAATCGCCAATTCCTTGCGGCGATTGGCGCCGCGCGCGATCAGCATGTTTGCCAGGTTGGTGCACGCGAGCGTCATGACCAGGCCGGTTAGCAAAAGAAAAAAGCCAAGCAAGACTGGCCGCAATTTTCGGGGAAGGGGAATACGCGTGCCTGCGGGAAGCAAGGTGACGCGTCTGGCTTTGTCGGTGCGCGCCGGCAAGGAAGGATCCTGCTCGTCGAGGCGGCGTGTGATAGCGTCGAGAGCGGCTTCCGCGGAATCGATGGTGACACCGGGCGCCATGCAGATCAGGGCGAGGAATTCTTTGGCGTTGCGTTGATGCAGAACGTCATTGGCCAGCTCTGGAGCGAGCGCGGCGGGGGCGGTGGTCGGAACGAAAAGCTCAGCGGGAATTATGGAAAAGGCGCCATTGAAATCTCTTGGCGTGATTCCCACAATGGTGGCGATTTGGCCATTGAGGCGAAGAATCTGGCCGACGGCCTCGGGAGAGGAGTTGAGATGATTGCGCCAGAAACGGTCGGTGATGACGACGGGCGCGTCGCCGGGCTTGTCGAGCGCAGGGCTGAGGACTCTTCCGAGTTGAGGCTGAACGCCGAGCACGGCAAAATAATCGGGCGAAACAAGCTGGCCGAGGATGCGTTGCGGTTTCGCGTTCTCCGCGCCCTGGAAGGAAACATTGAACGGAACGCCGATCTGAATTCCGGCGACGCCGGCGAAGAGGTTTTTTTGTTCGCGGAATTGCTCGATGTAGTAGTAGGAGACGGGCTTCTCAGGCATCACCAAGTTTGAGGCGTTCGCGGCTGCCGGCAGATCGCGGAACAGCAACGCCCACTTCGTACTGTAGATGTTTGTCGTGAGTCCAATGCTGAGCCCCATCGAAATGATGCCGACGAGCGCGAAGCCGGGCGAGTTGAGAAGCGCGCGCATCGCATACCGCATATCGCCTCGCATTTCGCTCAGGTATTCGAGCGGCACGCGAAGTGCGATGTCTGCGATTAGCCGGATCAGGCCGGCGGTTCCATGCTTTTTGGCAATGTCTTTTATGACGTCCTCGCCTACTTGCAGGACCTCCGTGCCATAAGCCAGTTTGAATTCGTGCGGAAAAGCTAGAGCCAGGAGCCGGTAGATTCGCGATGCGAAATTCATTCCGTCACCATGGCTTGGGATTGCTTCACGCGAATGGTGCGAACCAATTCCTGCAGGCGCTCACATTCGGCATCGAGGACACGTCTGCCGAGCGCCGTCAGCCGATAGTAGCGGCGTCGCGCGTCGTCCAGTTCGGGCGCGGGCCGTTCGTCAGATTCTTCGATTAGCTCCGCCTCGATGAGCCGCTTGATGGATCCATAGAGGGTCGCTGGCCACAATCGCACCTTGCCGGTCGTGCGATTCAGGACTTGCTGCATGATGCCGTAACCGTGCTGCTCACCACCTGCAAGCGAGAACATGATGTGAAACCACTGGGTCTTGAGCGGAAGGAACCTTTGAGGATCGATCTCAGTCATATTCATATCTATATCACATCATATCTATATAAGTCGAGAGTGCGACGCTCCGATCTGCTCGGATCTTGGGCAGATCAGTTAGGTGGAAGGATTATTCATAGCGGAGCGCGACGAGGGGATCGATTTGAGAGGCGCGTCGGGCGGGCAGGAGGCAGGCAGTCAGACCCGCCGAAACGACGATGGCGACAACGACAGCGAAAGTAGCCGGGTCTGTGGCGGAAACACCAGAGATTTGGCTGGCGAGAAAGCGCGTGAGTGCGTAGCTGGCGAATACGCCTATTAAAATACCGGCCAGCACCAAGCGGAGGCCGTTGAGAAGCACGAGCCAAAGAATATTTTGCTGTTGTGCGCCCAAGGCCATGCGAATGCCGATTTCGTGAATTTGCAAGGAGACCGTGTAAGCCATCACGCTGAATATGCCGATGACAACCAAAAGCAATCCCACGGAAGCAAAGGCTCCCAGAGTGACAAGTTCAAACTGCGGACCGCGATAAAATTCGCGCAGCGATCCTTCCAGAGTGCCGGACTTGGTGACCCGGACGCTGGGATCGATGGCCAGCACTTCCTGGCCAATGTTCTTCAAGAAGGAGTTTGGGTCAACGGCGGTTCGAACCATAAACGTGCGCCAGCTGAATCCTTGCACGCCATAGGGAATAAACACTTCCGGAAAAGACTGCCAGGAGTCCGGGCCGCGAGTCTTGTAATCACCCGCGATTCCAACGATCTCGAAATAGACGTTATGGGGCACGTCGAGAAAGGTACGATCGAGAATCTCCAATTTGACCTTGCGGCCCAAAGGGTCTTCGCCGGGAAAGTATTGACGAGCGAAGGCCTGGTTCACAATCATCACGTAACGCGCCGCGTCCACATCGTCCTTAGAGAAAAATCTGCCGCGAAGCAACGGCAGGCCGAGCGTTTGGAAATAGCCTTCACTGCATATTTCATACCTCGTTTCCCAGCGTTCGGCGTGAGGCTTGCCAGGAATGATGGTGTCGCTCCAGTCGTAGTTCAGAGGCGGTTCCTGTACGGATTCGGAGACGGAGAATACGCCCGGGAGAGCGCTTAATCGATCGAGGAGACGTCGAGTCAGCGCATTCTGTCTTGTCCGGCGATCTGAAAATTGCGCATACATTGTGGGATCAAGCCGAAAATACGGAACATTCTTGGGATTGAATCCCAAATCCACGCGCGTGAGAACCAAAAAGCTGCGCATCAGGAGGCCAGCGCCAATGAGCAGGAGGATCGAGAAGGCAACTTCGCTGACTACGAGCCCGGCGCGAAGCTTACCGTGCCGATAACTTCCGGCGACCCCCTTGCCGCTCCCGGTGAGGCGCGGCTGTAAATCTCGGCGTACCACATGAAGCGCGGGGGCGAGGCCGCAGAGGATGGTCGTCAGCAGTGTTACACCCAGCGACAAGACAAGGACGGGCGCGTTCAAGCGAATCACAGTTTCGTCGGGGAGTGTGCCGCCAGGAATGAGGGACACGACAATTTTCAAACCGAAATACGCCAATAAACAGCCTGCCGCTGAGGCCGCTGCGGCGAGCACGAAACTCTCCACGAGGAGTTGCCGGACCAGCCGGCCGCGGGACGCGCCCATCGTGGCGCGCATGGCGATTTCCCGCTCGCGGGAAGTAGCTCGAGCCAGAAGAAGATTCGCAACGTTGATGCACGCGATCAAGAGCAACAGAAAAACCGCAGCCAGCAGAGCATAGAGCGTGTTCTTGAAGTCGCCGATCAGGCTATCGAGCAGCGTCTGTGGAACGATGGCAAATTTTTCAGGAAAAATTCCCTTGGGGTTTTCTTTCTGAAGGCGATGCGCAATGGCATCGAGATCAGCGCCAGCTGCTTTCAATGTGACGCCGGGTTTAAGACGCCCCATAAGTTGCCCTCCACCGTGGAGAGAGGGTCCCTCTTCGTCCCGGTGGTCTGGCAGCCAGTAGCTCGCATCAAAAGCGTTGAACCCCTGCGGCATGATTCCGACAAGCATTGTCGGTTTGCCGTAAAAGACGAAACTCCTGCCAAGTATTTTCCGATCGCCTCCGAATTCACTTTGCCAGAATCGGTAATTCATCACGAAAACTAGCGGAGCGCCCGGTTTGGCATCTTCCTCCGTGATCGATCGACCGATATAGGGAGCGACGCCGAGATATGCAAACGTATTGCCCGAAACTGTCGCACCCGTGGGCCAATAGTGAATCGCTTTTCCATCATCATATTGGAGACGTATGCCTTCGTAAGCGATCATGTCTTCGAACACGTGATTCTGTTCGCGAAACCCACGGAATTCGGGCGGATAAAAGAAGTTCCTTCCCTTCCAACCTCCGGCGTTTGCAAGATTACGAATTCCAAAGACTACCGACCTTTGAAAATTCTTGTAGGGCAGTGCCTCGAAGATAGTGTTGTAGACGACGCTGAAGACGACCGTGGAAGCACCGATGCCGAGAGCCAGGGCGAAGATGGCGATGAGGGAGAAACGACGATTCTTGCGGAGGTTGCGGAAGGCGTAGCGGAAGTCGCGGGCGAGACCATCGAAGTAGGTTCTCATACGAGCGAACTCTACACCGAAGCGGCCGCGAATTGTAGGGACCTCGCGATCGATGGGAGACGGGTAGTTCCCAGTCTAGCGTTGTCCTCAATGCGAACATGACGCGGAGATCGGAGATGGAGCTACTCCCCCGAATAGCCGGACTGGCAGCAAACAAATGACTGGGCAAAATTTATTCAGGCGTAGTGTTGTCTGGGGCGGCTGCGAAGACTTCTTGAAGCGTTGCAAGAACGTCGGAGATGCGGAAGGGTTTCTGCAAATGGCGAAGGACGCCGAGACCTTCTGACTCTTCCGAGGTTTCGATCAGCTCTCCCGACATGTAGATCAGGGCCGGTTTGCGGTCTCCCGCCGCAGCGAGGAGGCGCTCCGCGGCGTGCTTGCCATTGAGGAAGCCGCCGTCCTGAGAAAGATTTATATCGCAAAGGATGGCGTCATGAGAGCGCTCGGTGAGGAACGCCAGTGCTTCTTCCAAGTTGGCGGCACAGTCTACGTGCAACTCGCGGGCGGTGAGCCCTTCGTAGAGCAAGCTGCGCAGGCTTTCTTCATCGTCCAAAACGAGGACGGATCTGCCCTTTAACAAGTTGAGATTGGGCGCCGCTGCCGCCAACGTGCCAGAAAGACTGGTGGAGGGGCGCGTTATCTGGTCGGCGGCAATAGGGAGGTAGACCGTGAATGCCGAGCCACCCGCAGGAAGAGCTTCTGCTTCAATCGTGCCGCCGTGCTCGCGAACGATGGACAGGCAGATGCTAAGGCCTAAGCCAGTGCCGCCGCCAGGGCGCTTGGTGGTGTAAAAGGGATCGAAGAGGCGCGGGACGGATTCGGGACGAATGCCTACGCCATCATCCTGAAAAGTGACGGAAATGCGCGAGCCGGCACGGGCAAGGCGAATCTGGATGCGGCCCGATTCACGAACTTCTCGAATGGCCTGCTCTGCGTTGGTCACCAGATTGAGAAAGACTTGAATCAGCTGATTGGCGTCTGCAATCACGCCGGGAAAGTCCGGCTGAGGTCGAAAATCAACTTCGACATTATTTCTGCGGAGCGAGTGTTCGTGCAACTGAACGGTACGGTCGATAATGCTGTTGAGATCGACGGGTTTTTTCTGGGGCGACGCTGGGCGTGAAAACTCGAGCAAATTCTGAACGATGCGCGCGGCGCGGCGCGCCTGGCGATGCGTGATTTCGAGCTGGCGCTTGGTGGCTTCCTGGTCCGTCTGGCCCTCGCGCAGCAATTCCGTGACGCCAAGGATGGCGGTGAGGGGATTGTTCAGCTCGTGCGCGACGCCGGCGAGCATCTGGCCCATGGCCGCAAGCTTTTCTGCTTGAATAAGCTGCTCTTCGAGCCGCTTGAGTTCGGTGACATCGCGGCCAGAAAGAACCACACCTTCGATTTTTCCGGTTTCATCCGCGAGCGGGCTGAAATTGAAACGGATGCGGCGCCAGTCGCCCGACTTGTGGCGCACGCGTGCTTCGAGCGAGCCAAAAGTCTGGCGTCCCGCAAGAATGTCCGCAAACACGGCAAGCAGGATGGGGAGGTCCTCAGCATGGGTGCGGCTGCCAAACTCTGCATTTTCCACTTCCGAGAGCTCATAGCCCAGGACTTCCTCGCAGCGCGGGCTGATGAAAGTGTAATGAGAAGTGGAATCCACAACCAGAATCAGATCCGGAAAGCTGTCGATAAGGCGGCGGGCGAATTCCTGCTCTTTGTGGAGCTGGCGCTCCATCTGGCGACGCGCAGTGATGTCCATTAGGGAACCCTGATAACGGATCACGCGGCCGGACGTGTCGCGCACGGCGCTGGTCGTATTGAGACAGTAGATGGGGGAACCATCCTTGCGCAGCAGAGTAATTTCGCGGCCCTGGGGCGCGGGCTGGCGCTCGACTTCTTCAATAAGCGATTTCCTCTCGGCATCGCCGGTGAAGATTTCCGGGACTCGCTTCGCGAGCAATTCTTCCTTGGAGTCGTACCCCAGCATGCGGACGAGCGCGGGATTGACGTCCAGGATGGTGCCGTCCGGAATAGCGATATAGATGCCTTCCTGGAGCGTCTCGAAGAGTTCGGTGAAGCGCGCTTCGTTTTTGCGCAAGGCGGTGATGTCGCGGCCGAGGACGGTGAGGCCGTGGACTTTGTCGTCGCGCGTCATGGCGTGCGCGACGCAATCGTAATAGCAGATGGAGTTCTGCTTCTTGAGGCGAATCTGGATAATGCCGGACCAGTGACGACGCTCGATAAAACGCGGCAGAGCACGGCGGATCAGTTCAGGGCCGTCGCCGCTGCCCTCTTCGAGAAACTCGGAAACCTGGCGGCCGATAATTTGCTGGTAGTTGGCGCCAACGAGGTCCGCAAAGCTGCGATTCACCGCGCGGATTTCGCCCTCCAGTGAAAGCGCGATGAGAATGTCGTCGAAGGAATCGATGAGGTCGCGATAGCCCTGCTGGGAGCGGGAGATGACGGAAAAGAGCTGATCGATCTGCTTATCGCTCGGAGGCGCGGAATCCCTCTGCTCCAGGCCGGAGACCAGGCCGCGCAGCTCGGAGATTTCCTGCGTGCGCTTCCAAGCGTAGGCAATAAAGAGAACGACGATGACCACCAGTCCGGGGAGTAGAGGTTCGAGTCGCTGCGTAAGAGTACGGATGGTGCCCCACGACACGACCGCAAATCCGATAGAGATCAGAAAAAGGAGGAGAAAGGTTACACGCCAGAGGTCACGCTGACGTTTTTCAAATTGATTGAGGCGCGAGGAGACCGTGGGTCGGTCAGGGCCGCCTGGGGAAGAATCGCTCGCCGAATCTGAGGAGAACTGGTCGTTTTTTGGCATTAGAACGCGGTCGGCGCCTGGCGAAAGGGGCCAGGGAGCCGTCCAAAAGTTGCACAATCATTGTAGGAATAGCGCTGCGCCCCGGCAATGACGCGTGGCGCGCGCCGTGCCTGAACGGTACAGGTTACGTAATGGCTAAAAGCAAAGCGTCCCGACCGGGTCGGGACGCTTTGCTCGTTTAAGCGTGTTGGAGGCGGGAAACCCCGCTTTTGAAACCGACTAGCCCTCTGTGGCGGCGTCGGCCTCGGTGTCTTTTTGCAGGAAGTCGAGAGCCGCGGCTTCTTCCGCGGTGAGCTCGGCGGCTTCCGGAATTTCCTCGATGGGAGCGGGTGCGGGCATTTCCGTCAGCAACTGAATGCTGCGGTAGTGCTCGAGGCCCGTGCCAGCGGGAATGAGGCGGCCCATGATGACGTTTTCCTTCAGGCCGCGGAGGTAGTCCACCTTGCCGGCGACTGCAGCTTCGGTGAGTACGCGCGTGGTCTCCTGGAAGCTCGCGGCCGAGATGAACGAGTCGGTCGAGAGCGACGCCTTGGTGATGCCGAGGAGCAGCGGGCGCCCAGTTGCAGGACGGCCACCGTCGGCGATGATGCGGTCGTTTTCCTCGCGGAAGCGGAACTTGTCCACCTGCTCCTCGAGGAGGAACGTGGTGTCGCCAACGTCTTCGACCTTGACCCAGCGCATCATCTGACGAGAGATCGTCTCGATGTGCTTGTCGTTGATATTGACGCCCTGGAGGCGGTAGACCTCTTGAATGGCATTGACCAAGTAGGCTTGCGTGAACTTCTCGCCGAGTACGGCGAGCAAGTCATGCAAGTTGAGCGGGCCATCGATGAGGGCTTCGCCGGCCTTGACGTGATCGCCTTCCTGAACGTTGATGTGCACGCCGCGTGGGATGGAGTATTCCTTGGTGGTCTTTCCATCTTCGCTTTCGACGTAGACCTTGCGCATGCCCTTGGCGATATCACCATAACGAACCACGCCGTCGACTTCGCTGATGACGGCAGGATCCTTGGGCTTGCGGGTCTCGAAGAGTTCGACGACGCGCGGGAGACCACCGGTGATGTCTTTCGTCTTGGTGGTTTCACGCGGGATTTTCGCGAGCACGTCTCCGGCTTGCACTTCGTCGCCATCCTTAACCATCAAGTGAGCGCGCGAAGGCATGAGGTACTTTTTGCGGACCTTGCCCGAAGAATCGCGGACAAGAATCGCGGGCTGATGCTTCTCATCGCCAGGGGGCAGAGTGACAACGTCCTGCGAGAGGCCGGTCACTTCGTCCACTTGCTCTTCGATCGTGACGCCCGTCTTCAGGTCGTCAAACCGGACGGAGCCGGCGGTTTCGGTCAGGATCGAGAATGTAAATGGATCCCATTCGGCGAGAATTTGGCCGTGGGTGACGTGTTCGCCGTCGACCACGCGGAGGCGCGCGCCGTAAACGACGTGGTAGCGCTCCTTTTCGCGGTCCTTTTCATCGACGATGGCGATCAAGCCCGAGCGGTTCATGGCGATGGAAGTGCCGCCGCGACCCTCGACAAACTTGAGGTCCACGAACTTCACGACACCGTTGTTGCGCGCTTCGAGCGTGGAGCGCTCGGAAACGCGGGTGGCAGTTCCGCCGATGTGGAATGTACGCATCGTCAACTGCGTGCCGGGTTCGCCGATGGACTGCGCGGCGATGACGCCGACAGCTTCGCCGAGCTCAACCATGCGCCCAGAGGCGAGGTTGCGGCCGTAGCAGAGAGCGCAAACTCCGCGGCGGGATTCGCAGGTGAGCACGGAACGGATGCGTACGCGCTCGATACCGGCGGCCTGCACCTGGTTGGCGAGGTCTTCGGTGATTTCCTGGTTGACGTCGACGATGATCGAGCCCTCGAAGTCCTTGATCTTGTCGAGGGAGACGCGGCCGACGATGCGGTCGCGCAGCGGCTCGACTTCGACGCCGGCTTCGATGATAGGTTCGACGAAAATGCCGTCCGTAGTGCCGCAGTCGCGCTCATTGATGATGACGTCTTGAGCCACGTCGACGAGGCGGCGAGTGAGGTAGCCGGAATCGGCGGTCTTGAGCGCCGTATCCGCCAAACCTTTACGCGCGCCGTGCGTCGAGATGAAGTACTGCAGCACGGTGAGGCCTTCGCGGAAGTTGGAAGTGATAGGAGTTTCGATGACTTCGCCCGAAGGCTTGGCCATCAAACCGCGCATACCGGAAAGCTGGCGGATCTGCTGTTTCGAACCGCGCGCTCCGGAGTCCGCCATGACGTAGACGGGGTTGATGTTGCCCTCTTTGTCCTGATTCTCGAGGGCTTTGAACATTTCGTCGGCGACTTTTTCGGTGACGTCGCCCCAGATGGCGATGACTTTGTTGTAGCGCTCGCCGTTGGTGATGGCGCCGTCGAGGTATTGCTGCTGCACCTTGACGACTTCCTTTTCGGCGTTTTCGACCAGCTTGTACTTGTCGCTGGGGATAAGCATGTCGTCGATGCCGATGGAGATGCCGGACTTCGTGGCGTACGTGAAGCCGAGCTCCTTCAGGTGATCGAGCAGGACGACCGTGTCTTCCAGGCCATACCGCAAGTAAGCGTAATAGACGAGCTGCTGAACGCCCTTCTTTTTGAGAAGACCGTTCACGTAGGGAAACTTTGCCGGCAAGTGCGAATTGAAAATCACGCGGCCGACGGTGGTCTGAATGAACTGGCGCTCCATCTTGACGGGCTCGGTGTGCGGCACGTCCTGATCGTCGTAAGCGGTAGTGAGGTCGATCACTTCGCCGCTGTAACGGAGGCGGATCGGAGTGAGCAGCTCGACTTCACCGGCTTCGAGAGCCAGAACGACTTCGTCTGACTGACCGAAGACGCGGCCTTCGCCCTTGGCTCCGGGCTTGGACTTCGTCAGGTAATAGATGCCGAGAACCATGTCCTGCGACGGAACGGCTAGAGGCAGACCGTGCGCAGGCGACAGGATGTTGCGCGAGCTGAGCATGAGCACGGACGCTTCGACCTGGGATTCCGGCGAAAGCGGGATGTGCACGGCCATCTGGTCGCCGTCAAAGTCCGCGTTGAACGCGGTGCAGACGAGCGGGTGAATGCGGATGGCTTTGCCTTCGACGAGGACCGGTTCGAACGCCTGAATGCCGAGGCGGTGCAGCGTGGGAGCGCGGTTGAGAAGTACGGGATGTTCGCGAATCACATCCTCGAGAATGTCCCAAACCACCGGCTCTTGCTGCTCGACCATTTCCTTGGCTTGCTTGATGGTGGTGCAGTGCCCTTGCGCTTCAAGCTTGTGATAGATGAATGGCTTGAAAAGCTCGAGCGCCATCTTCTTAGGCAAACCGCACTGGTTGAGTTTCAATTCCGGGCCGACAACGATGACGGAGCGGCCGGAATAGTCCACACGCTTGCCGAGAAGGTTCTGGCGGAAGCGACCCTGCTTGCCCTTGAGCGTATCGCTGAGGGACTTGAGCGGGCGGTTGTTGGTGCCACGAAGAACGCGGCCACGGCGGCCGTTGTCGAACAGCGCGTCAACGGCTTCCTGCAGCATGCGCTTTTCATTGCGGACGATAACGTCCGGCGCGCGAAGCTCCATGAGCTTCTTGAGGCGGTTGTTGCGGTTGATGACGCGGCGATAGAGATCGTTGAGATCGGAAGTGGCGAAGCGGCCGCCGTCGAGAGGCACAAGCGGGCGCAACTCCGGCGGAAGAACCGGAATCACGTCAAGAATCATCCATTCGGGCTTGTTGCCGCTCTTGCGGAAAGCTTCGAGCACCTTGAGGCGCTTTGCGAACTTGATGCGCTTTTGAAGCGAAGGATCGGCCTTCATCTTCTCGCGGAGTTCTTCGGAAAGCTTATCCACTTCGACGCGGCGGAGAAGTTCCTTGATGGCTTCGGCGCCCATCTTGGCGGTGAACTGACCGGGATATTCCTTCTGCAGTTCGCGGTATTTGTCTTCGAGCAGGACTTCGCGTTCGCGAAGCACGGCGACTTCGCCGGCATCGACGACTACGAAGGCTTCGAAGTACAGAATGCGCTCGAGGTCGCGCATGGAGATGTCCAGCAAGTAGCCTATGCGGCTGGGCAGGCCCTTGAAGAACCAGACGTGCGAACAGGGCGAAGCCAGCTCGATGTGGCCGAGGCGCTCGCGGCGGACTTTACTCAAGGTGACTTCGACGCCGCACTTATCGCAGATAACTCCGCGATGCTTCATGCGCTTGTACTTGCCACACAGGCATTCCCAATCGGTGACGGGGCCAAAAATTTTGGCGCAGAAAAGGCCGTCGCGCTCGGGCTTGAAGGTGC
The DNA here is from genome assembly GCA_963833345.1 of uncultured Acidobacteriota bacterium. Lineage (GTDB taxonomy): Bacteria > Acidobacteriota > Terriglobia > Acidiferrales > UBA7541 > Acidiferrum. The sequence goes on from CAWHXI010000002.1 coordinate 3,206,609, forward strand.
GGTAGTTGATGGTCTCCGGCTTGGTGACTTCGCCGTGGGACCAAGAACGGATTTTTTCAGGACTCGCCAAGCTGATTCGAATCGAATCGAAATCGGCGATCAAACTGGCGCGATCATAAGGGCTGCTGCGATACAAGGTTGTTTCCTCCCTCCCCGGCTTTCACCGGGGACGCGATCCGATGTTTTGCATCGGACCGGCTGAGAACCCAAAAACCAAAACTTGCTAACTCACGAAATGTTGCCTGAAGGGGCACGATATATCGTGCCCCTTCGGCTTGATTTCAACTCAGTCGGCTGCTTTCTCCGTTGGCGGCTTTTGCCGCTTCATCAATTCGACGTCGAGACAGAGCGACTGCAATTCACGAACGAGCACGTTGAACGATTCCGGCACACCTGGCTCGATACCCGGCTCGCCTTTGACGATGGCCTCATAAATCTTCGCGCGGCCATAGACGTCGTCGGACTTTGCCGTGAGCAACTCCTGCAGGATGTGCGCGGCGCCATACGCCTCGAGCGCCCAGACTTCCATTTCGCCGAAGCGCTGACCGCCGAACTGCGCCTTACCACCGAGCGGCTGCTGGGTGATGAGCGAGTACGGACCGATCGAGCGCGCGTGAATCTTGTCGTCGACGAGATGCGAAAGTTTGAGCATGTAGATGTAGCCGACCGTGACCGGTTGATCGAACTGCTCCCCGGTCATGCCGTCGAAGAGATTGATCTTTCCGGCGTGCGGCAAGCCAGCTACTTCGAGCAAGTGGCGGATTTCCGGTTCGCGCGCGCCGTCAAATACCGGCGTTGCGAAGGGGATGCCGTCCTTGAAGCCTTCGGCGTAGTCGAGCAACTCATCGTCGCTCAGCTTCGATAGCGTCTTCCAAACGGTCGTCTCGGTGAAGACTTCGCGGAACCAGCGGCGCAAAGCTTCGGCTTTGACTTCCTTGCTCAGCAAACGCTTGAGGCTGTTGCCCAGTTCCTTGGAAGCCCAGCCCAAGTGCGTCTCGAGAACCTGCCCGACGTTCATACGCGAAGGAACGCCGAGAGGATTCAGAACGATCTCGACTGGCGTGCCATCGGGAAGGCTTGGCATGTCTTCCTGCGGCACGATGCGGGCGATAACGCCCTTGTTTCCGTGGCGTCCGGCCATTTTGTCGCCGATGGAAAGCTTGCGCTTCATGGCGATATAGACCTTGACCAGCTTGATGACGCCGGGAGGCAGCTCGTCACCCTTCTTGAGCTTTTCCTTGCGCTCCTCGGTGATCTTGCGGAGGACGTCGATCTGGCGCGAGGTCATCTCCTCGATCTCTTCGATCTTTTCGATCAGGAGAGGATCTTTTTCGTTGAGCTTCAGGCGCTTGAGGTTGCGCGTGGAGATCTTTTCGATCAGCTCGCGAGTTAAGTCGGTGCCCTTGGTCAGGAGGCGCTTGTTGGTCTTTTCGTCGTGCAAATCTGCCTGGAGAATTTTTCCGCCCAGCAAATCCGACAGGCGCTTGAGGCGCTCATCCGTGAGGATGCGGATTTCGTCGGCGAGGTTCTTCTCCAGCTTGAAGACTTGCGTGGCTTCGATGGCCTTGTGGCGCTCGTCTTTTTCACCGCCCTTGCGGGTGAAGATCTTGACGTCGACGATGGTGCCCTCGATGCCCGGAGGGCAGTACAAGGAAGCGTCGCGAACATCGCCGGCCTTTTCGCCGAAGATGGCGCGCAGGAGCTTTTCTTCCGGCGTGAGCGTGGTCTCGCCCTTGGGCGTGACTTTGCCGACCAGGATGTCGCCAGGCTTGATGACCGCGCCGATGCGAATGACGCCGCTTTCATCCAGATTGCGAAGGAAAGACTCGCTGATGTTGGGAATGTCGCGAGTAACTTCCTCGGGACCGAGTTTGGTGTCGCGCGCCTCGATTTCGTATTCCTCGATGTGAATCGAGGTATAGTAATCGTCCTTCACCAGCTTTTCGCTGACGAGGATAGCGTCTTCGAAGTTGTAGCCGCGCCATGGCAGGAAGGCCACCAGGACGTTGCGGCCAAGAGCGAGTTCCCCGCGTTCGGTGCAAGGACCGTCCGCAAGGACTTGGCCCTTCTTCACACGATCGCCGACGCGAACGAACGGCTTCTGGCTGATGCAAGTGTTCTGGTTCGAGCGCTTGAACTTGATGAGCTGATAGATGTCCGCGCCCACTTCGCGGCTAAGCACGCCGGAGTGATCGGATTCGACGCGCACAATGATGCGCTCCGAATCGACCTGATCGACGATGCCTTCGCGCTTGCAAAGCACGACCGCGCCGGAATCGCGCGCAGTGACGCGCTCCATGCCGGTGCCGACGAGCGGCGCTTCCCCGCGAATGAGTGGCACAGCCTGGCGCTGCATGTTAGAACCCATAAGCGCGCGGTTGGCGTCGTCGTTCTCGAGGAACGGAATCAAGCTGGCTGCCACGGAAACGAGCTGCTTCGGCGAAACGTCGACGTAATCCACTTCGTCGCGGCTCTTGAGCACGAAGTTGCCAGCCTGGCGGCAGTTGACGAGCTCGGTAGTGATCTTCAAGCGTTCATCGAGCGAAACGTTGGCCTGTGCCACGACGTACTTGTCTTCTTCCCAAGCGGACAGGTAGAAGCAGTACGGTTCGTAGACGACTTTGCGGCGCTTCAGCTCTTCGTTGAGCTCTTCGACTTTGTCCTTCTCGACAATTTCGCCGGCTTTGAATTCGCTGTCTCCGGCGTTGACAATCTGGACGTAGTCAATGATGCGCCCGCCCTTTACGCGGCGATACGGCGACTCGATAAAGCCGTAGTCGTTGATGCGCGCAAAGCACGAGAGCGAGCTGATGAGGCCAATGTTCGGACCTTCCGGCGTTTCAATCGGGCAGATGCGGCCGTAGTGCGTCGGGTGAACGTCGCGTACTTCGAATCCTGCGCGTTCACGGGAGAGACCGCCGGGTCCAAGAGCCGAAAGGCGGCGCTTGTGCGTGATTTCGCTGAGCGGGTTGGTCTGATCCATGAACTGGCTCAACTGCGAGGAGCCGAAGAATTCGCGGATCGCCGCCATGACGGGCTTGGCGTTGACCAGGTCGTGCGGCATCGCCGTGGACATTTCCTGGTACACGCTCATCTTTTCTTTGATGGCGCGTTCCATGCGGACAAGGCCGATGCGGAACTGGTTTTCGAGAAGTTCGCCGACCGCGCGCACGCGGCGGTTGCCGAGATGGTCGATGTCGTCAACCACGCCGATGCTCTTGCGCAGCTTGAAGAGATACTTGATGGCCGAAACGAAGTCCGGCGTATCCAGCGTGCGGTTATCCAGCGGAGTGTCGAGCCCCATCTTGATGTTGAACTTCAGGCGGCCGACGCGGCTGAAATCATACTTGCGCGGATCGAAGAACATGCCGCGGAAGAGATTGGTGGCCGTTTCGAGCGTCGGAGGATCTCCGGGACGCAGCTTGCGGTAGATTTCGATCAGCGCTTCTTTCGAAGAGCGGATCGCGTCCTTGTCCAGCGTGCGGGAGAGCACCACGCCGATGTCGTCGCGCTCCGGGAAGAAGACGTCGACTTCGGTGATGCCACCCTCGGCAAACGCTTGCCAGAGTTCCGGCGTCAACGGCTTGTTGGCTTCCAGCAGGACTTCACCGGTCTGGCGATTAACCACGTCGGCGACGCTATAGGCGCCTTCGAGGTCGACCAGCGCCGCGCGAACCTGCGAAATCTTCGCCTTGATGAGTTCCTTGAAGAGATTCTCGGTGATGCGCTTGTGCGCGCCGACAATCACTTCCTCGGAGCGCGGGTTGCGGATTTCGTGAGCCAGCTTGCGGTCCACGATGCCCGGAGAAACGTTCCACAAGAGATCCTTGTCACGGAGCGAAATGCGCTCCACTTGATAGAAGGTGCGTAGGATTTCTTCGTTAGACTTCATCCCCAGCGCGCGCAGGAAAATCGAGCCCAGGAATTTGCGCTTGCGGTCGATGCGCACGTAAAGAATGTTCTTGGTGTCGTATTCGAATTCGACCCACGACCCGCGGTAAGGAATGATCTTGCCGAGGAAGTAGGAGCGGTTGTTGGCGCTCTCGAAGAAGACGCCCGGGGAGCGATGCAACTGGCTGACGATGACGCGCTCCGTGCCGTTGATGATGAACGTGCCGTTCTCGGTCATCAGCGGAATGTCGCCGTAGAAAACTTCCTGTTCCTTGATGTCGCGAATGGTCTTCGCGCCGGTGTCGGGATCCTTGTCGTAAATGGTCAGACGGATAGTGACCTTCAGCGGCGCGGAATACGTCATGCCGCGCTCCTGGCACTCGTTCACGTCGTACTTCAACTGCATCGCGACAGGATCGCCGCACTTGTTGCAGAACGTCGGCGTATTCTTGTTGAACGTGCCGCACTTGTGGCAGATCACGTCGCCGGTCTGGTACGGATTGGTGACAACGGACGCGCCGCAATTGCGGCAAGTGGCGCGCAGGTGATGCAGGCCCTTCAGGTTGCCGCACTTACACTCCCAGTTGCCGATCGAGTAGTCCACGAATTCCAACTGCGACATTTCGCGGAAATCCTTGATCGGAAACACCGATGTGAACACGGACTGCAAACCACCGTCATCGCGCTCGCTCGGCAGGAGGTCCATCTGCAAGAAGCGCTGATAGGACTTCATCTGGACTTCGATCAGGTTTGGAATCTGAATCGTGCCCTGAATTTTCGCGAAATCGAGACGCTCGCGTTCCCTGACGTGCTGGTGACTATTTGACATTGCTTGGTCTACCTCTTCCCTTTCGGGCTCATCCCATTCGGGCAACTTGCGGAAATACCGGAGAACTGCATGCAGCCGGTGTGGCGCGCTTCCTGCCCGAAGTCAGCGAGCACACGGCTGCATTGGGTCCAAAAAGGACCAGCGGAGTTGTGAAAATAACCAGCCTTGACTTGCGTACGTGAGTTCCTTTGGCGCGACGGATCACGCTTGTTCCAGCCCGTAAATTGGCCAATGCAAGCAGCCGCGCCTCTTCCCGAAGCCCGTACAACAAAAACTACTTGATTTCGACTTTGGCGCCTGCGTCTTCGAACTTCTTCTTGATGGTCGCGGCTTCGTCCTTGTTGACGCCCTCTTTGACGGTCTTCGGAGCGCCATCGACGAGGTCCTTGGCTTCTTTCAAGCCGAGGCTCGTGACTTCGCGAACCGCCTTGATGACGTTGATCTTGTTGCCGCCGACGTCAGTGAGAACGACCGTGAATTCCGTCTTCTCTTCCGCCGGTGCCGCGCCCGCCGCCGCTCCGCCGCCGCCCGCCACGACTGTAGCCGCCGCCGCGGAGACGCCGAAGGTCTCTTCCATCTTCTTCACGAGGTCAGACGCTTCTAGCAGCGTCAGCCCCTTGATTTCTTCCAGAATCGTATCCACTTTCGCCATGACTTTTGCTTCTCCTCTCAAAATTAAAAATAAATTTACTGGGCCGCTTCAGGGCTTGGTGCTGGTACAGGAGCCGGCTCGGAACTGCTAGCCCCGCCGGACCCAAACTTGTTTGCTTTGATCGCTTCGTTGACGGTGACCGCGAGGTTGCGCGGCAACGCGTTTAGCGCCATAGCGATTCGCTGCGCCGGAGCGTTCAGCAGGAACATGATCTTGCTGAGCAACTCCTCCTTCGAAGGGAGATTCGCAAGCTGCTGAATCTCGGCGATGGAGATGACGCGGCCTTCGACGACTCCGGACTTGAATTGAAACGCCGGGACGTCTTTAGCAATCTTGGTGAGCGCCTTGGCAAGCGCTACTGCGTCCGTCTGTGTGTAAGCAATGGAATTCGTTCCGCTCAGGTTCTTGAGCAAATTTTCCGCGGGTGTACCGGCTCCGGCGCGCTCCGCGAGCGTGTTTTTCACGACTTGGTATTTGCCGCCAGCGGCCTGCACGGCGCGCCGGAGCTTGGTGTCGTTTTCGACGGTGATGCCCTGGAAGGTCGTGAGAATCACGGTCGAGACCTTGGCCAGTTCCAGTTTCAGTTTGTCTAGGTCCTGCTGTTTTTCACTTCGCTTTTTCATGATCCCGTTTCCTTAAAGTCTTCGCTTAGGCTGCTGCGGCCAGTGTTTCGGATTCGACGAGGTCGATCGGAATGCCCGGGCCCATCGTCGAGGTCAGCGTGATCTTTTGCACGTACTTGCCCTTGGCTGCGGCCGGCTTGGCCTTGATGACTGCACCGATCACCGCGTGAGCGTTTTCCGCGATGTGCGCAGCGTCAAACTGAATCTTGCCGATGGCGCAATGGACGATTCCGGCTTTATCGACGCGGAACTCGACCTTGCCAGCCTTCGTTTCTTTAATCGCTTTGGCGACGTCGAACGTGACCGTGCCGGTCTTGGGATTCGGCATCAAGCCGCGAGGACCGAGCACTTTGCCTAGTTTGCCGGCGGACTTCATCATGTCTGGAGTGGCGATCACCGCGTCGTAATCCGTCCAGCCGCCCATGATCTTTGTAACCATGTCGTCGCCGCCGACAAAGTCCGCGCCAGCTTCCTGCGCTTCGCGAACTTTTTCGCCGCTCGCAATCACCAACACGCGAACGGACTTGCCGAGGCCGTGCGGAAGAACTACCGTGCCGCGAACCACCTGGTCAGAATGCTTGGGATCGACGCCCAAATTGATGGCCAACTCGACTGTTTCGTTAAACTTCGTGTGATGCGTCTTCTTGATCAGCTCGCTTGCTTCCGCGAGCTTGTAAAGGCGCGCTTCTACCTTCTTGCGCGCATTCTCGATATGTTTTCCAGCCTTCTTCATTGCTTCTGCCCCTTCGATCTCGTAGCGCCTGAACTTCTAGGCTTCCACGACTTCCAGACCCATGTTGCGCGCCGTACCCATCACAGTGCGCACCGCGGAGTCCAGATTTGTGGTATTGAGATCGACAAGCTTGATCTTTGCAATTTCTTGGACCTGTTTCTTCGTGACTTTGCCGACTTTATTGCGATTCGGTTCGGCCGAGCCTTTTACTATCCCCGCCGCGCGAAGCAGCAGGATCGAAGCCGGCGGCGTTTTCAGAATGAACGTGAACGTGCGGTCGGTGTAGACCGTCACGAGCACTGGGAAAATCATTCCGTCCGGTTCCTTGGCCGTTTTGGCGTTGAACTGTTTGCAAAAATCCATGATGTTCAAGCCGTGCGGGCCGAGCGCCGTACCGACCGGTGGCGCCGGTGTGGCTTTGCCCGCGGGCAATTGCAATTTGATCGTCGTCTGTATTTTCTTAGCCATGTCCCTGCCTCAATCTCTTTTTACGTGCTCAGCTTCTGCGCCGCGGCTCAGCCCAGCTTTTCTACGCTCGCGAAATCCAGCTCCACCGGCGTCGAACGTCCAAAAATCGTGACGGAAACTTTCAGCCGGCTGTGATCGTTGTCAATTTCTTCGACTGTGCCGTTAAAATTGGCGAACGGCCCGTCCACGATGCGCACTTGCTCGTTGCGTTCGAACACCACTTTCGGCTTCGGGCGGTCCGTTGGAACGTGGACGCGGTTGATGATGGCGTCGACTTCCGTGTCAGACAGCGGCGAAGGAGCGGTTGCCGAGCCAACAAAACCGGTCACGCGCGGCGTCGAGCGAACGATGTGCCAGGTGTTTTCGTCGAGGTCCATCTCCACCAGCACGTAACCTGGATAAGTCATCCGCGAAGAAACGACTTTTTTGCCGCCGCGCACTTCCACGACGTCTTCCATCGGAATCAGCACGCGCCCGATCTTGTCCTGCAAACTGAATGCGGACACACGGCTCTCGAGGCTTTCTTTGACTTTCTTTTCAAAGCCCGAGTACGTATGGATGATGTACCACTGCATTGCCGTCAATTTCTGAGTCCCCTCACACATTGAATATATTGAGAACCTTGGTCACGCCCATCTGTACCAGCCAATCCACAATCGCCAGAAATACGCCGAAGAAAAAGACTGTCGCGATGACCACACCGGTCGTCGAAACCACATCTTCGCGGCTCGGCCAAGTCACCTGCTTCATCTCCACGCGCACGTCATGCAGAAACTCGCGCGTGTCGTTGACGGTGCCGGTCACTTTCTGGCCGATGCCAGCCGCCGCCCCCGTGATTGCGTTGCCCTGCGACTCTTCGTTCTTCACTTTGACCGCCTGCGTGGCCATTCGTCCTCTTCACAGGACAGGCGACATCGCCTGTCACTTAATCTCTGGCAGGGGAGGAGGGACTCGAACCCCCATACCCGGTTTTGGAGACCGGAGTCCTAGCCGTTGGACGACTCCCCTAAAAAACCCCCAAACCGCTCCGCCCGATGCCTGCTCCAAAAACGGAAAACTACTTAACCTCTTTGTGCCCTGTGTGCTTACGGCACGTATTGCAAAACTTCCGTGTCTCTACGCGCTCGGAGTGCTTCTTCTTATTCTTCGTGGTCGTGTAGTTGCGGTTTTTGCAATCGCCGCACTGCAACGTAATGATTTCTCGCATGATTTAAACCCTTCTCTTGCCCGCCCTCGGTCTGCGAGGGGAAAATCGTTACTCGATGATTTCCGTTACGGCGCCGGCGCCGACCGTGTGGCCGCCTTCGCGAATCGCGAACCGCAATCCCTTTTCAAGTGCTACCGGCGTGATCAGCGTCACTTCGCAGCTCACGTTGTCTCCCGGCATCACCATCTCGACGCCTGTCGGCAGCTTCACGTCGCCCGTGACGTCCGTCGTCCGGAAGTAGAATTGCGGCCGGTAGCCAGTGAAAAACGGCGTGTGCCGTCCGCCTTCTTCCTTCGTCAACACATACGCTTCCGCTTTGAACTTCGTGTGCGGCGTGATCGAGCCCGGCTTGCAAACCACTTGTCCGCGCTCGACGTCGTCTTTCTCCGTGCCGCGCAGCAGCAAACCAACGTTGTCGCCAGCCAGCCCTTCATCCAGCAACTTGCGGAACATTTCGACGCCTGTCACAACTTTCTTCTGCGTCGGTCGGAATCCCACGATCTCGATTTCTTCGCCAACCTTCACTTTGCCGCGCTCGACTCGGCCCGTGACCACCGTTCCGCGGCCAGAAATCGAGAAAATATCTTCAATCGGCATCGCGAACGGCTTATCAATCTCGCGCACCGGCTGCGGCACGTTCTTGTCCACCGCTTCCATCAGCTCGTCGATCGACTTCTCCCACTTCGCATCGCCGTTCAGCGCTTGCAGCGCCGAACCTTTCACGACCGCAATCGTGTCGCCAGGAAATTGATAGCTCTTCAGCAACTCGCGTACTTCCAGTTCCACGAGCTCGAGCAATTCCGCGTCTTCCACCATGTCGCACTTGTTCAAAAACACGACAATCGCGGGTACGCCGACTTGCCGAGCGAGCAGAATGTGCTCGCGTGTTTGCGGCATCGGTCCATCCGTCGCCGCCACCACCAGAATCGCGCCGTCCATCTGCGCCGCGCCGGTGATCATGTTCTTGATGTAGTCCGCATGACCGGGGCAATCCATGTGCGCGTAGTGACGGTTCGGCGTCTCATATTCGACGTGCGAAACGGCAATCGTGATCCCGCGCTCGCGCTCTTCCGGAGCGTTGTCAATCGAATCAAACGCCCGGAACTGCACCTTCGGGTTGTGCTTCGACAGCACTTTCGTAATCGCCGCCGTCAGGGTCGTCTTGCCATGGTCAATGTGACCAATCGTCCCAATGTTGCAATGCGGCTTGCTGCGCTCGAATTTCTCCTTGGCCATTTTCCTTTGCCCTCTGCGTCAAGTCTTCTCTTCTGCGCGAATCCTACGGGCGAACTCGCTACTTCTGAATCTGGAGCGGGGGACGGGATTTGAACCCGCAACCATCACCTTGGAAGAGTGAGACTCTACCGTTGAGTTACCCCCGCCCTTTTACCGCAAACTTTCCCCCACTGCCGACTTCTAATTCTGGAGCCTGGGACCGGGATTGAACCGGTGACCTCGTCCTTACCAAGGACGCGCTCTACCAACTGAGCTACCCAGGCCTAACCCGTGTTCCCCCAAAATCACCCGTTCTTGGCGCACTATTCCCGAGCAGCGCCTTTGCCGCGAATTGGTCCTCGCTCGAACATCGCTTAGTGCGATTGCCCTGCGGTTTCCTGATCACGGTCGATCACCCACGGGATCGGCCGAATCAAACAGCGAGCGACTGGTGGACGGGGAAGGATTCGAACCTTCGTAGCCCGCAAGGAGCGGCAGATTTACAGTCTGCTGGTTTTAGCCACTCACCCACCCGTCCCGCGAAAACAAAAGGACGCTAACTGCTTGTCCCCCAAAACTTTTCAGGCAAATCCTCGCGCTCGAAACTTCCGCGAAAACGAAAACACAAAAAGGACTCGTGTCAAAAGACACCAGCCCGTTTATTTTCCCTGCAAGGATTTGCTCCGCCTCACTCCCCTGCCAATTCTTGGTGGAGCTGGCGGAGGGAATTGAACCCCCGACCCTCTGATTACAAATCAGATGCTCTACCAGCTGAGCTACGCCAGCGTCGCTCAAACCGCACAATAATAGCAGAACGGGCACAGGAATTGCAAGGGGTCGAATCGAATTTGGAGCACGTCGGGGACCAAGTCTGTGGAAAACCTGTTTCCCTGTGTCGCACTCCTAGCTGCTCTATCTTTCGATTCCTCTATAGTTTAGCATGAATGCCGCGGTTCTGCACGAGGCCAGGCAAGCAAGGGCCGTAGGCCTCATTTTATCCCTGAAACGTGCCCTCTGCAAGGCACGGTCTGTTGGGCAGAAACGCGTTAAACAGCCATTGTCGAGATTGCGAGCCTTGGGTGCCCGCTGGATGAACAAGCGAACAATTGCCGCGACAATCGTTGCTGCGCTCGGGGTTGGCGCCATTGTGCCCTATGGCTACCAGCGATGGAGCGGCTCTGGATCCAGCTCACGCAACGAACTTCTTGCTCAGATGCCCGCCGATACCAGCGTGGTTCTCTACATCGACCTTGATGCGTTGAGGCAATCACCATTTCTCGCCGAGCTATATAAATGGGCGCCGCAGCCCAAGGCGGACGCGGACTATGCGCAGTTCCTGCAATCCACGGGATTCAATTACGAGAGGGATCTAAACCGCGTGAGCATCGCACTCGTAAAGCACGGTCAAGAGAGCACATTGCTTGCAGTGGCCGAGGGGCGATTCGACCGTAAAAAGATTGCCGCCTACGCATCGCAAACAGGAACGCGCGAGGCCCGCGGCGGCAAAGAGATTTTTTCTGTGCCGATGGCAGGCGGCACACGGCGAATCACATTCACGTTTTTGCGCAGCGATCGCATCGCGTTGACAAACGATGCCAGTCTGGAATCCACGCTATCTCAGCCCCGTGCAGACTCGGACACGCAAGCCTGGCGCGAACGATTCCGCCGGCTCGCCGGCTCGCCCGTATTCGTCGTGGTGCGGCAAGATGCCGGCGCCGCAGCAGCGCTAAGCGCGCAAGCGCCTGGCGGACTGCAATCGCCCCAACTCTCGGCTCTGCTCGACCAGCTCCAGTGGATCACCGTCGCTGGAAAACCAGAAGCTGACCATCTGCGCGTCGTGCTCGAAGGCGAAGGCGGGGCGGACGCGCCCACCAAGCAGTTGTCCGACGTGATCAACGGGTTGCTCGTGTTAGCACAGGCGGGGCTCCACGATCAGAAGCTGCGGCAGCAGCTTCCACCAGATGTGCGCGAGGCCTACCTGGAACTGTTAAAGAGCGCGGATGTCTCGCAGATCGATCGTGGCGAGACAAAGTCGGTCCGGTTGATGTTTGATTTGACGCCCGGTTTTCTCGAGGCCGCGCGCACCATAATGCCAGTCGTGCCTCCAGCACCTGAAAACAAGGTCCCGCCGCACAAAAGCACCATCCGGAATTAGTCAGCCGAGCGCAAAAAAAATGCCCCGAAGAAACCGAAGCGAGGAATTCACGGAAGCAAGCGGCTCGGACTAGTCGCCTACGGTAGTTCCCTTCATGTAGCGCCACGGATTCACCGGCGCATTGTTCACGCGGACTTCATAGTGCACGTGCGGGCCGGTAGAACGGCCGCTGATGCCTGTGTAGCCGATGACCTCGCCGCGCTTAACACGCGTCCCAGGCACGGCGGAGAAGGACGAGAGGTGGGCATACCAGGTGCTGATACCGAAACCATGGTCGAGCACAACCAGACGGCCATAGCCGGAGTGGTTTTCCGCGATGGTCACGATACCATCCGCTGTTGCATGAACCGGCGCGCCGTAATCAGAGGCCACGTCAACGCCCGTGTGAAACGCGCCTTCACCGTTGAACGGATCCAGCCGCTCTCCGAAGCTGTCCGTGATGTGCCCCATCACCGGCCAAATCGATGGCGTATACGTGGAGTCGGCAAAACTCATCACGGGCATGAGTTGCATTCCGCTGGAGGAGACGGCAATGACTGCCGCGTTCCGCTTCAAGAAGGTGTACTGTTCGATGGAGCGGTCAAAAGCGTCTTCCGGTGTGACTTGGCTGTCGGTCGTATCGAACGCCGCAGGGTGATAGCGTAGCACGCCGTAAGTCATGGCCACTTCGGTGGCCAGAGATTGGAGAGAGTCGAGGCGCTGGTTGGTGTCGTTGACCGTGCTCTGGAGCTGCTGATACTGCTTCTTAAGGGTTTCCTGATCGTGGCGGAGAGCGTTGTAGTTGCCGACCTTCCAAAGCATCCGGGAGTAAGAACCGATTGCGGCAACCACAGTGACCGCGCCGATGAGGGCCAGGACCGCAAGGCTATGAAGCACGTACGCCGGGATAACAAGCTTTTGCAGCTTGCCCGGCGTCGTCGCAATATAAAACGTATAGTTCTTGCTCGTAATCACTTACTTGGCCTCTCAGGCCTTCTAGCTTGTCAAATGCGGGCTTTGTGCCCTGACGCCCGCGGAAGAGAACCACACCGAAAATCGAACCTGAACCGTAAGTCTCGGTTTGCGACTTCGCTCATACTAAATTCTGTAGCGCTGGCCGTCAACCCTGTATTTTGCGGTATTTGGAACAGGGTGTGAAAAACCGTCCACCTGTCCAGGAGTACAGGATTTCGACGGCTTCTACAAATCGTCGGCTGTGGCGAATTCCTTCATCTGCACGCACGAAAGGAGCGTCGAGAGCTATACTCAACGCGAGTTATGAAGAAAACAAAGCACCTATCCGCCAAGCCTCAGAGCCCCGGGGAGGCTAGCGTCTTGGAGCGAATCGAAGAGATTGCGGCGCGGATACATATTCGCGGCTCCGGAGTGCGACTGGGAATTGGCGACGATGCGGCGCTCTTCACGGGTACGAGTGGATTCGACCAGATTCTTACCTGCGACTGGTTCCTGGAAGGCACACATTTTCTTCGAGACAAGCATCCGCCCGATGCGGTCGGGTGGAAGTGCCTTGCCCGGTCCGTCAGCGACGTTGCTGCGATGGGAGGCATACCACGGTTTTTCCTGCTGAGTCTTGCCCTGCCCGGCTCGCACACCGGCGTCTGGCTCAACCAGTTCCTGGGAGGACTGCAGAGGGCGGCCAAGCGATTTGGGTGTGTGTTGGCGGGGGGCGATACGACACGGAACCAAAACATCCTTATTAGTGTGACCGCGTTGGGTGAGGTGCGGACGGGTAGGGCGGTCTTGCGATCTCAAGCGAAGCCTGGCGATGTCATATTCACAAGCGGGCGGCTCGGCGAGGCAGAGCTGGGCCTCCGGCTGATCCGCAAGATAAAACGGCGAGTAAACAGCCGCGATCTCGTTCTGAGGAAACATCTCTACCCTGAGCCTCGCCTGGCCTTGGGCCGATGGCTGGCCGAAAAACGCTTAGCCTCCGCGATGATGGACCTCTCCGATGGCCTTTCTACCGATTTGCCGCGGCTGTGCGCTGCGAGCGGAGTGGGGGCGCGTGTCGAAGAGGCGAAGATTCCCGGAGTGCGACCGGAGCAGAGCGGGCGGAGCCGGGGCGACCATCGGCTCAACCTGGCTCTCCACGGGGGCGACGACTACGAATTGCTCTTCACAGTGCCTCGCAAAAAGCTGAAGCGGATTCCTCATTTCCAAAATGGAACCCCCATCACAGCGATTGGTGAAATCAAGAAGGAGAGGACGTTACTGCTGGTCGATGAGGCTGGCCGCGAAGTACCCCTTCCAAACCTTGGGTGGGACCCGTTCCGCAAGCCAGGGTAAGAGATTGAGCCTTCGGCAAACGTGGGAGCGCGCCAAGCAGGATAGAGGTGCCGCCGCTATAACCCGGGAGGAACCCCTGAAGTGGTGGCAGGTGCCGTTGTGGTCTTGATTGGCGGCGTTACCACCGGAGGCTTCTCTTTGGGGGCAGCAGGCTCGTCTGTTTCTGGTGCCGTGTCGGGCGTGTCGACGTTGACTTTGTGGTCCAGCGCCTGCTGCTCCAGCGTGACAACGTTTGCAAAATCAAGAGCTGGCTGGCCTTCGAGCGCGGTCTTCATGAACTCCAGCCAGATCGGAAGCGCGGCGCGCGCGCCGGTTTCCTTTTTCCCGAGCGAAATCTGCTTGTCGTCGAAGCCGACCCATACGCCGCAAGTAAGTTGCGGGGTAAAGCCCATGAACCAGGCATCGGTGTAGTCCTGCGTTGTGCCGGTTTTTCCCGCAGCCGGGCGGCCCAGCGCTTTGGCTTGAATGCCGGTTCCGAATTGAATGACCTCTTCCAGCATGGCCGTCATCGTCCGAGCCACTTCTGGCGAAATAACGTCATGCACTTCGGGATGCGCTTCTTCGAGTAGCGCCCCGTCGTAACTTGTCACGCGGCGAATCATGTGGGGATCGATACGGATTCCGTCATTCGGAAAAACCGTGAAGGCCGAGACATGTTCGAGCAGCTTCATATCGGCCGCGCCCAAGACGAGCGGGAGATAGGGCGGGAGCGAAGTGGTGATGCCGAATCGCCGCGTCATATCCACGACGGAATTGATGCCGACTTTTTCGGCCAGCTTGACCGCGGGAACGTTGCGCGAGCCGGCCAGAGCGCGGCGCAGCGTAATCGTGCCTTCGTACTTTTCATCATAGTTGTGCGGCGAATAAGGCTGTCCGCCGCTGATCACTGTAAACGGCGTATCGACGATGGTGTCGAACGGCGAGGAGCCTTTTTCGATGGCGTCGGCGTAGAGATAAATCTTGAACGAACTGCCCACTTGCCGCACGGCCTGCGTGGCGCGATTGAATTTCGAATCTTCAAAGCTGTAGCCGCCGACCATGGCTTTAATTTCACCCGTCGAATTATCGATCGCCATAATGGCGGCCTGCGGTGCAGGCTGCTGCTCGAGCTGCACGCGAGCCGTGGCTTCATGCAGCTCTTGAATGGAGAACTGCGCGAGGTCGCCGACTTTCAAAAGATCGGAAGGCTTCTTGCGGCCGGTCCAAGCGAAATCCGGCGGCGAAAGTATCGCGCGGTAAGAACCGATTTTTATCGTGGCGTACTTATCGTCCACGGATAGGACGAGGCCGGTGACGTACGAGCCTTTTTCGATGGGATGACGCCAATCATCGTCGTCGTAACTATCGAGTTTGCCGAGATTGTCGCGCAGAATGTTGGCAGGCTCGCCGCGCCAGCCATGGCGCCGGTCGTAGCTATGCAGGCCGTCGCGGAGCGATTGATTGGCGGCTTGCTGCATCTTGATGTTCAGCGTGGTGTAAACGCGCAGGCCGCGTTCGTGCACCGCTTCGGTGCCGTAGGTCGATTCCAAATACTTGCGAATCTCTTCAAAGAAATACGGGGCCAGATCGTTGCGCGGATATTGCAGGTGCAGGCCCAGCGGCGTTTTCTTTGCCGCCTCTTCTTCGACAGGAGTGATCTTTCCTTCCTCTTCCATGCGGTGAATAACCAGATTGCGCCGCGCCAGCGCCCGAGCAGGGTCAGCCAGAGGCGAATAAATCGGCCCGCGAATCATTCCAGCGAGCAGCGCGGCTTCCTGCAACTTCAGGTCGGTGACGGACTTTCCAAAATAAAATTGCGCGGCAGCAGCAAAGCCGTAGTTGCCATGCGCCAGATAGACCTGATTGGAGTACATGGTGAAAATCTGCGGTTTCGTATAACGGCGTTCGATTTGCAGAGCCAGCAAAATCTCCTGCATTTTGCGGCGAAAGCTGATTTCGCTGCGGTCCAGGAAGAGGTTGCCGGCGAGCTGCATGCTGATGGTGCTGGCGCCCTGCGCCTTGCCACCATGCAATATCTTTCGCCAGGCAGCTCCCGCGATGCGTGGGAAGTCGATGCCCCAATGCTCTTCATAGTGCTGGTCTTCGATGGCCGTAACCGCGTTGTAGAGAACCTTCGGGCACTGCTCGTAGGTCATCAGAATGCGGCGCTGCAGGGCAAAGCTGCCGACAAGCTGCCCGTCGTCGGCATAAACCTCGGTAACAACGGTAGGACGGTACGTTTCGAGCGCCCGAATTTCCGGCAGGTCGCTGGCATAGACAAACAGCAACCCACAAGCCGCGCCCAACGCAATCGAACAAAGCAAGAGAAACGCGAGCGCAACGCGGTCAATCAGTTTCCAACCGCGCAGTCGCAAGGTGATAGGTGGCAGGCTTAGCATCGAAACATGATTCTATCGCAGAACGATTTTCGAGAACGGATTTTGCAGGAAATAAGTCGCTTTTCAGGAATCACAGGCCTGCTCATAGTAGCGCTCTCCTGCACATGAGCGGCACAGAATACGTTCCTCCACCACCACTTCGCGCTTAAAGTTGATACCTTCGCCGCACTCCGCACAAACCACACGCGGACCTTTGAACCCGGGCAGATCTTCAGGTAGCACTTCGACTTTTACCCTTTGCTTGTCAAAGAGAACCTCATCCGATAGCTCGGCGTAAGCCTTCTGCTGTCCCGCGTCCTTGGCCATTTCCGGAAACATTTCACGTGCAGCTTGCTTCGAGGATTCCTTGGCTGCGACACGTACGGCGCGGCCCGTCTTAAGATCAACAAACGTGGCAGCCACTTTGCCCCAGTCGCGGAATTTGAGCGCGCGCTTTCCCAGCCGGCAGTTGGCAACAAGCGCGACGGCATCCGTCACGCAGCGGTCAATCTCCACGTATGTGACGATGCGCTTGCGCTCAGCGATGGGATCTTCTATTCCCAGCTCTTGCAACCCAAGCATCGCCAGCCGCACGCCCAGCACTTGCCCGGCGCACAAATGCCCGTGAGCAACCGCAGCGAGTTCCAGATACTCATTCAGAGTTTTCATCGTTTTCGTCTGCGAGCGAACTTCTCGGGCGTTACCTCGACTAAACCTGGACGCGCGTCGTTTCCTGGGCAGCCCAGGGATGTGGCCGGCGAGCTTCCATAAAAGTGAAGATAGTCATGAGCAGCGCAAGTCCAGAGAGCGCCGCATCTTCCAGCACCTTTTGAAGATTGATCGGTTGGGGAGTCGAGAAACATCCGCAATTGATGTCCATGTGCAAGAGATACGCGCGCAACACAACGCCGAAGAACCCCAGCATAATAACTGTGAGAACCGGCGCCCAAATGCGCAGCCGCCAGCCAATCAGGAGCAACAGCCCAAGGATAATTTCCGTGAAGGGCAGCGTGTTAGCGACGAATTGCACTCCCCAGGCGGGCAGCAACTTGAACGCTTCCACTTGAGTAGCGAAGTTCGAGAGGTTCGTAGATACGGAGAATTTCATGAAGAAGTAGGGCCAAAGAGTGTGGTTTGGAAGAAAAATCTTCGCATAGCCGGCATAAATAAAGATGCAGCCGAGAACCAGGCGGCCAATCCAAATGATCGCACGGCGGAGATTCCATGGGCTGGATTGCATCATGCCTTGATTTTTTCCAAATTCTTCACTTCTGGCTAAGCAATTGATCCAGAAACTGGTGCAGTGTTTCGTAAGGCATCACGCCTGAGTAAGGGTACGTCTGCCCCTTGGAATGGAAGACCGACGTAGGTGTCTGATTCACGCGATACATCTGTCCGAGCGCGTAATCCTTGTCGATCAGAGGCTCAATCGTTCCGCCCTTGACCAGCGCGCGGACCTTCGCCATATCCGCGGAGGAAAGCACGGCGGCAATCGTTCCATCGACGTCGCCGGTCTGCTCCCATTTCTCCTGATTATCAAACAGAGTCTTCTCAACCACCTCAATCTTCCCGATCTCAGCCGCCGCCCGGGCATAACGCGCCGCTACGCGCGAATAGGCATGCATGGGCAGCGGAAAATCGCGATGAATCAGATAGACCTTGCCAGTGGTCACATAGTTGTCCATGAGCTGCCTGTTGGTGGTCACGAAAAGCGTCTTGCACGCGGGGCACTGAAAATCGCTAAATACTTCCAGCACAATGGGAGCGCTCTTCGAGCCAAAGGCCTTGTGCGGATCGACGTCGTTCACGCCATCTACTGATTCGGGTACGGCCGGCTGCCGCGTAGCGGTCGCTTCCCTCGCGGGAGCGGCAGGCACCACTTCTGGTGAAGAAACGGTATGCGCCTCGGCGATGTAATGCGCCGCGGCAACGGGGTGAATGCCCCGGCTCACCAGAAGCCTCCCACAAATCAGCACCAAGACCACAGCTGCAGCAACCACAGCGCGACGACTCACGCGATCCTCCCGCAAATACGCTCAAAACGGTGAGATGCTATCTCTCGGTCAGATTATCACAGGTTTCTACTCCTGAATGGCACGAAGGCTTCGGTGCCTTTTTAAGTAACCTGCTATCCAGCTTGCAGCATCAGATAACCGGAACTAAGCGGTAGGGTGTAACGCCCATAAGATAATGAAATAATGATACTTACGTCCTAGGAAAGAAAACTTGACAAAGACACACTCAAGTTATATACTGCGTCTCGAACTGGACCAAGGAGCACGCCTTTGACCTCGGCCCGCTCCGGAACCCCTTACCTTCCGGACGGCCAGTGATGTAGACGGGTTCCGGAAGGAATATGACAGATGAGCAAGATTATAGGAATTGACCTGGGCACCACCAACTCGGTTGTGGCCGTCATGCAAGGCGGCGAACCGGTGGTGATCCCGAACCAGGAAGGCGCACGCACCACCCCTTCAGTTGTCGCCATAACCAAAGGTGGAGAGCGCCTCGTGGGACAAGTAGCGAAACGCCAGGCCGTGACGAATCCCGAAAATACGGTGTATTCGATCAAGCGCTTTATGGGCCGCCGCTATGACGAAGTTTCTGATGAGATGAAGCGCATCCCTTACAAGGTAGTCAAGGGAGAGCACGACGATGCGCGCGTCGAGATTTTCGGCAAGATTTACAGCCCGCCGCAGATTTCCGCGATGATCCTCGGCAAACTGAAGTCCGCCGCGGAAGATTTTCTCGGCGAAAAAGTCAGCAAAGCTGTGATTACGGTGCCCGCGTATTTTAACGACGCGCAGCGGCAGGCAACCAAGCAGGCAGGCGAGATCGCCGGCCTGGAAGTGGTCCGCATCATCAACGAACCCACAGCGGCTGCGTTGGCCTACGGCCTCGAGAAAAAGAGCGACGAAACTATCGCCGTGTACGACCTCGGCGGCGGTACGTTCGACATTTCCGTGCTAGAAGTTGGCGCGGGCGTGGTGGAGGTGAAGTCCACCAACGGTGACACCCACCTTGGGGGTGACGACGTCGACCAGCGCATCGTGGACTGGCTGATCGATGAGTTCAAGAAAGAGCACAGCATCGACCTCGGCAAAGACCGCATGGCCTTGCAACGCCTGAAGGAAGCCGCGGAAAAAGCCAAGATTGAGCTTTCGCAAATGATGGAAACCGAAATCAACCTGCCCTTCATCACGGCGGGCAAGGACGGCCCCATCCACATGCAGCAGAAGCTGACGCGGACGCGCCTCGAGCAACTGATGAACGACCTTCTCGAACGCTCGATGAAGCCCGTCAGGCAAGCTCTGGAAGACGCGAAAATGTCGCCAAACGACATCCAGGAAATCGTGATGGTTGGCGGCTCGACGCGTATTCCGAAGGTGCAGGCCCTCGTCCGCACATTCTTCGGCGAGAAAGAGCTGCACAAGGGAGTGAACCCGGACGAAGTCGTGGCCGTAGGCGCGGCGATTCAAGGCGCGGTGCTCGGGGGTGAAGTAAAGGACATCCTGCTGCTGGACGTGACGCCGCTTTCTTTGGGCGTCGAGACGCTCGGCGGCGTGATGACCGTGCAGATACCGCGCAACACCACGATTCCGACCCGCAAAGTCGAAACGTACTCGACGGCTGCCGACAATCAGCCCGGCGTCGAAATCCAGGTGCTGCAAGGCGAGCGCAAGTTCGCTTCGGACAACCGTTCGCTTGGCAAATTCAAGCTGGACGGCATTCCGCCAGCGCCGCGCGGCACGCCGCAAATCGAAGTGACCTTTGACATCGACGCCAACGGCATCTTGAACGTCAGCGCGAAAGACAAGGCCACCAACAAGGAGCAGAAGATCACTATCACTGCTTCGAGCGGTCTGACGAAGGAAGAAGCCGAGAAGATGCGTACCGAGGCTGAATCCCACTCCGAAGACGATCGCCGCCGCATGGAGGAAGTCGAATCGCGCAACCGGCTCGACGGAATCATGTACCAGGCGGAAAAGATGCTCCGCGAGAACCGCGAAAAGATTGCGGAATCGGATGTGAAGACGGCCGAAGACGCCATCGAAGAAGCCAAGAAAGCCATCGCCGAAGGCGGCACGGCTCGCTTGCGTTCCGCCACGGAGAACCTCGAGAAATCTTTGCACAAGATCGCCGAGATTCTCTACAAAGCGAACGAAGCGAAGCCCGGTGCGGAACAAGCCGCTGGTGCAAGCGCGGGTGCTGGACCGAGTGGCGGTACAAGTTCGGGCGGCGCTCCGCAAGACAAAAAGCCCGCCGATGTAATCGACGCCGAATACGTTGACGTCGACGAAAGTAAGCGTCCTAACTAAAGCAACCAAAGCCTGTAGGGGCGGGGCTTGCCCCGCCCTTCTTACTTTGCTGCTGTGTTTTTTGAACTTTCAACTTTCGTTTGTTAACTTTGACTGATTTCCATGGCCACAACTGCCAAACAAGATTATTACGAACTATTAGGGGTCTCGAAGAAGGCGAACGCGAAGGATATTCGCACTGCTTTCCGCAAACTCGCGCGCAAATACCATCCGGACCTCAACCCCGGCGACAAATCCTCCGAGGAAAAATTCAAGCAACTGCAAGAAGCCTACGACGTTCTCTCCGATTCGAAAAAGCGCCAGATGTACGACCAGTACGGCTTCTACAGCGACAACATTCCTCCCGGCGGTCCAGGAGGCGGGCCACAGCAGGACGGAGAAGGCGTCAATTTTGACTTTGGCGGCTTTGATTTTGGCGGGGGCTCGGGCGCGCAAGGCGGCAACGCAAGCTTCCGCGATCTCTTCAGCCAATTTTTTCGCGGCGGCAGAGGCGGCGGCGAAGAACCGGAGCATGAGCCCGGCGGCGACCTCGAATATCAGATAGAGATTGATTTTTGGGATGCCGTCAGAGGGGCCGTAAAGAAGTTGACCATCACTCGCCTGGACACTTGCGAAACGTGCCATGGCACCGGCGCAGTCGGCTCGGCGCAGACCTGCCCCACCTGTCACGGCTCCGGCACCATCCAGCAAGCCGCCGGCAAAATGAAGTTCAACGTGCCCTGCACGCGCTGCGGCGGCACTGGCAAGATCCGCAAAGTCTGCCCAACCTGCAGCGGCGAAGGCCGCCTGCGCCGTACCGAAACGATCGACGTGCGCGTTCCC
The DNA here is from genome assembly GCA_963833345.1 of uncultured Acidobacteriota bacterium. Classification (GTDB taxonomy): domain Bacteria; phylum Acidobacteriota; class Terriglobia; order Acidiferrales; family UBA7541; genus Acidiferrum. The sequence continues at coordinate 3,228,166 of CAWHXI010000002.1, forward strand.
GCCGGAGTGGCCAGTGGCTCGCGCGTCCGCGTACCCGGCAAAGGCAACGCCGGAACGATGGGCGCGCCTCCGGGAGATTTGTATTTGCGAGTGGATGTTAAGCCACATCCGTTTTTCGAGCGTCGCGGCGACGATTTGTACACGAAAGTCCCGGTCACAGTAACTGAAGCGACGTTAGGCGCAAAGGTCGAAGTCCCCACGATCGACGGCCGCTCCCTGGTGCGTATTCCCCCAGCAACGAACAGCGGCAAAACGCTTCGCCTCAAAGAAAAAGGCGTGCCCAGCGCGCGCAATGGTTCGCGTGGCGACCAATACGTCGAAATCCAGGTGATCGTCCCGCAACCGACGGATGAGCGCGTGCGCAACCTAATGAAAGAACTGGAATCGATCGCGCCGGAAGATCCCCGCAAAGATTTGTTCACGAAAGCAGGACTGTAACGCTATGCCGCCCACTCCCGCCTGTAAAAATGTAGGGGCACGGCACGCCGTGCCCGGCTGCGGGAATGCAAGGGGGTGAAGTTCGCGAATGAAGCAGAGAGAGCAACAGATGCCACAGCGAGCCAGAAAACGGGCCAAAGCCGGCTACATGATCAGCGCCGTAGCGGAGCTGTACAAGCTCCACCCGCAAACGCTGCGCCTCTACGAGCGCGTCGGCCTGCTCAAACCGTCACGCTCGCAGGGAAATACGCGCCTCTACACCGATTCCGACCTCGAACGCCTCGACGTGATCCTGACACTGGCCCGCGACATGGGCGTAAATCTAGCCGGCATCGAAATCATCCTGAACATGCGCGAAAAAATGGTCGAAATGGAAAAACAAATGACGGAATTTGCCACCGTCGTGCAGCAAGAGCTCTCGCGAGTGGCCTCGTCACACTCGCAAGCCCATCAACCGCGCCACGCGATCGTTCGCGCCACTCCGCGTATCTCTCGAACGTCATAGTAGGATAGACACTCCTGTCTGTCAGGTTTGCCTGTCTACAAACTTCAACGCTGCCAGCAGCACGACAAACGTTCCTACCGCAACAAACGAATCCAAAAAGGCAGGCAAGAATACCTGTCTCATTCCATCATTCCACAGCTTTCCCAGAGCTGACACCTTGCCGCAAACTCTCCGCGAACGTATGCTGTCAGCATGCCGCTTGAGTATTGCCAACTTTGCAAAGGAACCGGCTGGAAGCTTGTCCCGCGCGCGGACGGAGCCGCAGGCAAGGTCGCTGTCGCCTGCGACTGCGGCATGCAGGATCGCGCCGAACGCGTCATCGAGCGCGCCCACATCCCCAAACGCTATGAGCATTGTGACTTTGAGAGCTACAGCACGGACGTCGGCGCCACACCCCAGCAAACCGACTCTCTGAAAAAAGCCAAGCTCCTGTCCCAGGGATTTGTTCGCGACTACCCAGGCGCCGCTGAAAAAGGTTTGCTCTTGATGGGCCCCTCGGGCGTCGGCAAAACACATCTCGCAGTCGCTGCGCTGAAGGATTTAATTCGTCGCGGGCACGCCGGCCTCTTCTGCGATTACCGCGAACTCCTGAAAGAAATCCAAGCCAGCTACAACCCAGCCAGCGAATCCACGGAAATGGGCATTCTCGAACCCCTCCGCACGGTAGAGATTCTAGTCCTAGATGATCTCGGCGCGAGCAAACCCTCCGATTGGGTCCGCGACATCGTTGGCATCGTCCTCAACGCCCGCTACAACGAGCGCCGCACCACGATCATCACGACGAACTACTACGACAATCCGGCCCAGGAAGGCGAAGCCACACGCCTCCCCAGTGGAAAACTCGTCATGCCCACTCGCGAAGATTCCCTCGACCAAAGAATCGGCAGCCGCATGCGCTCCCGCCTCTTCGAAATGTGCCGCACCGTGGAAGTCATCGCCCCCGATTTCCGCCGCGAAAGCACCCAAGCCGGCCGCGCCCGCGCTTAGATCTTCGCAAGACACCTTTTCGCAACATGCCTCGGAAAAAAATCACGGCAATGCTCGAGGGTTCGGACCAGCGCTCCATCGGACGCGCGAACGAGGTGGCCCGGCTCGTTCTCAAAGAGTCGCGACGTTTTCGCGAACTCATCAAATGCCTCTGGGACGAAAATCCAGTTGTCCGCATGCGTGCCGCCGACGCCGCTGAAAAAGTATCCGCAAAGAAGCCGTGGCTGCTGGACCCCTACAAAACGGAACTCCTCGGCTTGCTGGCCGAAGCCGAACAGATCGAGCTGCGCTGGCATCTCGCGGCCATGATTCCGCGGCTTCGCCTTACTGCTCCACAACGCCACCGCGCAGCAGCAGTATTGCAGCGATACCTCGAGGATCGCAGCTCGATTGTGAAGACTTTTGCCATGCAAGGGCTAGCTGACCTCTCACAAAACGACGCCGATCTGCGCAGCAAGGTCAAGCAGCTTCTTGAGGAAGCAGTGCAATCCGGAACGCCAGCGATGAGAGCCCGTGTTCGCAACCGGCTGAAAAAATATCCGGCATAGCCCAAATGTTTGCCGCGGGTTTGCATCACAATGATATAGGGGTCCGCGAGCAGGGGTGGGGCCGGTTCGCCTAAACCCGTTTCATTGACACAAAGCGGAGGCGGCGAGTATCCTTTTAAGGTTGCAGTGCGCCTCGAAACGCCCGCAGCATTGTCCCGAAAGACCGCTCGGCGGTTAACCTCCTTGTAGGAACCCTGTCAGGGAATTCGCAAGGAATCTTATCGACGTTTTGCGTTATCCCGGCCTAGCCGGGCTGGACAGAATAGAAGTTATCTTCCGGAGGCCAACAACCATGTTACCCGACCACGACAACCAGTCCTCAGCGGCCGCAGCGGCACCCGCACCTGATTCAGAACCAGCTCAGAACGGTACTCCAGAAGAAGTCAACACAGCGCAAGCAAGCGCGCCCGAGCCTGTGGCGCACGAAAGTGCTCCAGAGCCCGTCGCACACGCTGCTGAACCCGCACAGGAGCACGCAACTCCTGCGGAAGCTCCCGCTGCTCCGGAAGCGCACGCAGCGGCCGCTCCACCTCCAGCCGACGCCGAAGCCACGGCTGCCGCCGAAGAAGCGGCCGGCTCAGAAGAGATGAGCAAGCTGATGGAGCAGTACGACGAGCAGCACGAGGCTGCCTCGCAAAACGAAATTATCGAAGTAAAGGTGGTCGCCTATACGGAACACGGCGTGGTGGTCGACCTCGGCGGAAAGACCGAAGGCCTCATCCCTGCGGCGGAATTCTCGGAGACGGACATTCCGCGCCCCGAGCCCAACGCTGTCATCGAAGTCCAGCGCACCGGGGAGCACAAAGACGGCTTCACGATTCTCTCCTACCAAAAAGTTCTTCGCCGCCGCACCTGGGAAAAAATCGAAGCCGCTTACAAAGCCAAGGAAACCATCACCGGCAAAGTGGTCGACCGCATCAAGGGCGGGCTCGTCGTCGACATCGGCGTCCGCGCGTTTCTGCCTGGCTCACAGTTTGACTTGCGCCCGACGCAGAACCTCGACGACTTGACGGGCAGCGAGGTCCAAGTCCGCGTCACCAAGCTGAACCGCCGCCGCGGCAACGTGGTTGTCAGCCGCCGCGCCATCCTCGAAGAAGAATTGCACGCCAAGCGCGCCCAGCTGATGGAAACGCTCACCGAAGGCCAAGTCGTCCACGGCCACGTGAAGAACGTCACCGAATACGGCGCCTTCGTCGACCTCGGCGGCATCGACGGCCTGCTCCATCTCACGGACCTGAGCTGGGGCCGCGTGAAGCATCCCTCCGACGTCGTGAAGCCCGAGCAAGAGCTTGACGTCATCATCCTCAAGTTCGACAAAGAAAAGCAGCGCGTTTCGCTCGGCCTGAAGCAGCTGATGCCTGATCCCTGGGTCAATGCCGCGGAAAAATACCCCGCCGGCGGCAAAGTGAAAGGCAAGGTTGTCGGCGTCGTCGACTACGGCGTCTTCGTCGAGCTCGAACAAGGCATCGAAGGCCTCGTCCACGTCACCGAAATGAGCTGGTCGAAAAAAGCCCAGCATCCATCCAAAGTCGCCAAAGTCGGCGAGGAAGTCGACGTCGTCGTTCTGGACATCAAACCCAGCGATCGCCGCGTCTCGCTAGGTATCAAGCAGGCGCTCCCTGATCCCTGGCTGCTGGTTGCCGATAAATATCCAGTGGGGACCATCGTCACCGGAAAAGTCCGCAACATCGCGGAATTCGGTGCCTTCGTGGAAATCGAGGAAGGCTTTGACGGCCTCGTCCACGTCGGCGACGTCAGCTGGACCGAGCGCATCAAGAATCCGCATGAAGTCTTCAAGAAGGGCGAGCCGGTCACCGCCAAGGTGCTCAAGATCGATCCCGAAAATCGCCGCGTCTCCCTGGGCATCAAGCAGGTGAACGACATCTGGGGCGAATGGTTCAAGCAGCACAAAGTCGGCCAGATCGTGAAGGGCAAAGTTTCGCGCATCGCTACGTTCGGTGCGTTCGTCGAACTCGGCGACAACATCGAAGCTCTCTGCCACAACACGGAAATCGAAGAACGCAAACGACGCGATGAAGGCCACTCTCCCATGCACCGCACCACCACCGGCCCGCTGAAGAGCGCCGGCCCGCTCGAGCCGGGCAAGGAGTACGATTTCAAAATCATCAAGATCAGCCCGGAGACGCGCCGTATCGGATTGAGCTATCGCGCCGCCGCCAAGCAAATCGAGCGCAAAGAAATCGAGCAGTACCGCTCCACGTCCACGTCGAAGTCTTCCTCGACGGCGACGATCGGCGACGCGCTCAAATCCAAGTTGTCGGCCCGTTAGGCTTCTGGCTTTAGACAACAGACGGTTGACGAAAAGCTTTTTTGCAACAAACCGGGCTGCGCTTCCCAGGGCGCCTCGGCGGCAAGGCAATAGGGGCAGCACAATTTCATTTACCTGCGGGTCAATTTAATGATAGGAAGAGGGTCAACCGGGCGCGTTCGGCCCCTCTAAACCGTTTCGCACCAAGAACCTGCGGGCGCTGATACACTGGCTCTGCAACGAGGCATAGGCACGATGACCAAGCAACTGACGCTGACGAAGGCCGACCTCATCGAAGAGGTGCTGCGCATCACCGAACTCCCCCGGAAGGAGTCCGAGACCATCGTTGAGACCATCTTCGACAGCATCATCGAGTCCCTGCAGAATGGCGACAAAATCGAGATTCGCGGCTTCGGCAGTTTCCGCACGCGCCAGCGCCGCGGCCGCGTGGGCCGCAACCCCAAGACCGGCGAAAAAGTTGAAGTCCCGCCGAAAAAGATTCCATTCTTTAAGCCCAGCAAGGAGCTCAAGGATTTTGTAAACACATCGGAAGCAGCTGCCTCGGCAGGAGCAACCTCTACTGCACCCGCTTCTGGCGACGCGAAGCATCCTTAGACCGCTTTAGCCTTCCTCACGGATTTTGATTCATCGCTGAACTCTGCTGGTGCGACCGCGGGCACGCCCTTGCGACTCACACACACTTTTGCGTTATGCTGTCCGCGCAACTTTTCATCTTGAGGACGCGTGTCGATGGACTATCTCTGGACCCCCTGGCGCTATCAGTACATGGAGCAAGTGACGGTCGGCAAGCAGCCCGATTGCATTTTTTGCGATGCCGTCGCGCACAACAAGGATGACGAAACGCTGATCGCCTATCGCGGCGCGAAGACGTTCGTCATCCTCAATCGCTTTCCCTACACATCGGGGCACGTGATGATCGTCCCCTACGCGCACGTCGCCGAATTGAACTTGTGCGACTCCGACGCGCTCGGCGAAATGATGAAGCTCGCGCAGCGCGTCGAGAAAGCCTTTCAGTCAAATTACAAACCGGATGGCATGAATCTCGGCATGAACTTGGGGCGCGCAGCGGGTGCCGGCGTCGCCGGACACTTGCACCTTCACGTCCTCCCGCGCTGGTTCGGTGATTCCAACTTCATGACGGTGACAGGCGAAACCCGCGTTCACCCCGAAGACTTGCACGTCACCTACAAACGCCTCCGCAAAGCCCTAGCGAGCTAATCTCGGAACAACATTGTCATTCCGAGCGAAGCGAGGAATCTGCTTTTCTCTTCTCCGTGCCCTCCGTGACTTCCGCGCCTCTGTGTAAATCTTTTTCTTCTTCTGCGCTAAACTAATCTCACCCAATGAATCTCGACCTCACCGAAGAACAATCTCTGCTCCAAAAGACCGTCCGCGAATTCGCCGAATCCGAAGTCCGTCCCCTCGCCAAAGAACTCGACGAAACCGGCCACTTTCCCCACGCCACATTCAAAAAAGCCGCCGAACTCGGCCTCACCGGCATCGCGCTTCCCGAAACCGAAGGCGGCGCAGGCTTCGATCACATCGCCTACACCATCGTCATCGAAGAAATCTCCCGCTGCTGCGCCTCCACCGGCGTAATCCTCTCTGTGCAAAACTCTCTCTACTGCGATCCCATCCACCGCTACGGCACCGAAGAACAAAAAAAGAAATTCCTCGAGCCCTACGCCCGCGGCGAAAAAATCGGCTGCTACGCTCTCACCGAACCGCAAGCCGGCTCCAACGCCGCAGCCCTCCAAACCAAAGCCATCCTTCGCGCCGACAGATACATCCTCAACGGCAGCAAAGCGTGGATCACCAACGGCGGCGCCGCCGACGCCGCCATCGTCTACGTCAACACGCATCCCGAAAAAGGCGAAAAAGGCATCACCGCGCTGGTCGTAGAAAAAGGCACGCCCGGATTCAAAACCGGCAAAGAAGAAAAAAAACTCGGCATCAGCGCCACCGCCTGTTGCGAATTAATTTTCACCGACTGCGAAGTCCCCGCCGCCAACCGCATCGGCAACGAAGGCGAAGGCTACAGAGTAGCTCTCTCCACGCTCGATGGCGGCCGCATCGGTATCGCCGCCCAAGCCACCGGCATCGCGCAAGGCGCTTTCGAAGCTGCGCACAAATACGCGCAAGAACGCCTCGCCTTCGGCCATCCCATCTCGCAATTCCAAGCCATCCAATTCATGCTCGCCGACATGGCCACGGAAATCGACGCCGCGCGCCTCCTCGTCCGCAAAGCCGCCTGGAAGCAAGACACCGGCGCCCGCTTCAGCATGGACGCCGCCATCGCCAAACTCTTCGCCAGCGAAATGGCCACCCGCGTCACCCACAAAGCCATCCAGATCCACGGCGGCAACGGCTACAGCCGCGAATACCCCGTCGAGCGCAACTACCGCGACGCCCGCATCACCGAAATCTACGAAGGCACCTCGGAAATCCAGCGCCTCGTCATCTCCTCCTGGGTCTTACGCTCCTAGGAACCGATAGTGCGCAAACTTATCTACATACCGTTGGCCAGTATCGGGCTTCAGTCGTTGCGTTCCGGCTGCTGAAGTTCGACTCCGATCAGATGTCCAGCGGCGGCATCGGCATCTACTCTTACATTCCAGGATTCGCTCTTTTTCTGCTCTTCGTAGCCTTCGCACTTCTGTTCGTTATTATCTGCGATTCTGTCACGCAGACTTCGCCCTCCGATGGCCCTATTACTAGGGATCGTTGTATTGGCCGCCGCTGTTGTCACGTGGATGAGTCTGCTTCCGTCCGTGAACGTCCACTACTGGACATTTACGCTTCTCATCGTGCCCGTGATCCTGTTCCTCTGCGGTTTCTTGTTGTTCTTGGTCGGTGCCATCCGCTGGACCATGCGCAGATTTCGACGGCCGCTTCCGGAATAGCCGGAGCATCTGTAGCGACGCCTTTCAGGGCGGCGTCTTGTGCCACACGTGTCGGTTCCCTTGCTCGTGCGTACGTCTATGTGTACACTACAAGGTGTAGGAGCGCCAATATGGCCACTATCAAAGTCGGCGTACGCGAGTTCCGCGAGCGTATCGCCAGTTTCCTCGAATCCGATACCCCGGTTGCCGTCACCCGCCGTGGCGAAACTCTCGGCGTCTACGTCCCCACGCGCCGCAAACGCCCCAAGACCGCCGATCTTTCCGAACTAAAAGCTGCCGCTGATCGTCTCGCCAAAGCTCTGGCCGACGTGGACGAAGAGGAGTTCGTAGCCGAGTTCAAGGAGCTCCGTCGCCGCGGCAATCGCACTGCCCACTGACATGGTCGTTCTCGACGCGAACATTCTGATCCGCGCCATTCTCGGGTGGCGTGTTCACTAAGCAACAAGCCGAGGCATTCGGCGCACCTCAGGAATAACGGAGCCACCCACCCTCACTTCCCCTGCCCTACATCCATCCTCAAAAATCTTGCCGCATTGTTGTAAAAAATATCTCTCTTCTGCTCCGGCGTCAGATAATCCGCGTTCTGAATCACACTGATCGAATACGCCATCAACTTCGGCCACAGCAACTGGTCCGTCCCAAACATCACGCGGTCCTCAAACCCCGCATCCACCAGCCGCTCGATATACCGGTTCACTTCCTTGATCGGATAGCTCCAGATCAACCCTGCCACGTCCACATACACATGCGAGTTCGCCTGCAGCAGCGTCAGCATCTCTTCAACCATCGGATACCCGGCGTGCATCACCTGTACACGCAGTTTCGGATGCCGCGCCAGAAGTTCCTCGAACAGCAGTGGGTTCCCCATCGACCCGCGAAATTTCGGCATCGTCACATTCGCGCGTCCCGACCCGCCGGTCCCCATATGCACCGCCACGGGAATATCCAGCTCCTCCGCTAGCGCAAAGTAGGCGTCCACCGACGGATCGCTCGGCGAAATCCCCTCATACTGCAGCCCAATCTCGCCCATCACCTTGAACCCGCCCGTCGTGAAATCCTTTCGCAGCTCGTCCAGCGCCACGTGTTGCCCCGTCCCCATCCCGCCCGTGAACGACGTCCCCGGAATAATCCGCGCCGGCGCCGCGTCCTTCCATTTCTGCACGCTCTTCGGATCCCCAAACACCACCGCCGTCACATTCAACCGCTCCATCTCCGCCAGCACATCCTTCATGTACTCGCCCGGCGCCGACGGATACAGCTCCGGCGTGCACGCCTCCGCGACCCAACCAAACGGCGCTTCCTTCTCCTTCGGATCCGAAGCCGTAAACTTCGACGTGTTCGGACACATCGGCGCAACCCCCGGAAAATTCCCGTCCATCGCGTGCACATGCACATCAATCACCGGTGCCGCCTTCCCCTCCGTGTTCTGCGCGAAACAAACCGCCGAGCAGAACGCAAGCACCACGCCGCAAAACAAACCTCGCCAGACCGATCTGCAAAACATTGGGATCTCCTTTTGTGCACACCCGTTAGTTCAATTCGTGAGAGGTATATCACACCTCCGCCTACGCGCGGAGCCTCGCCGACGATTGGGAACAGTTCAACGAACGCAAGCCAGAGCTTGTGGCTTTATTTAGCTTTCTCGGGTTTACCGAGGGTGATGATCGAGCAGCTCATGCCCACTCCGAGTGAAACGCTTAATTCCTTTTTGCACCCAGCGCCGGGCTTCACCAAAACAATCGACGAGAGTGCAGTCACAAAGCCCTTGGCATCGACCCGCACGTCGTACTTTCCCGCCTTCAACTCCTCAAATGCAAATCGCCCATCTGCGCCGCTTTGCATCGTTGCAACTTCATTGCCCTCTTTCAGGATGGCCACTTTCGCATCCGCGACGTGCGCGCCCGATGGATCGCTCACAAATCCGCAAACATGATGAATCGGCTTCAGCGGCGGAGGTGCCAAGCACTCGGTGGCGTAGGAAATATCAGACGGAAAGAACAGAAGAAATCCGAAGATGATTGCCAGGAGTGGTTTTCCAATGTTCACCGCGCTATCTTCTGCCGAATCGTATTCGAGCGCAAGAAGGATCGCCTCCTGCGGGTGCCGCACTCACCGGTTTTGCGGGTGCGGGTTTTGAATTGGCTCTCCCCACCTCTCAGTCTGATTCTTCCTCGCTTTTCAACATTCCAACCTTTAAACCTTCCAACCTGCAAACCACCCCTGACGCCGCGTCAAGCATAAGTCCTGTGTTTGCCACTCTTACAAAAAACACCGGGGGTGGGGTATCCCCTCTTCCAACACGAACCCTCGTCTCCGTTCCGTTATATCCTGTCACCGTGCTCGAACTGGACTGCGGCCTCGCCTTCGATCCCGCGCGCGCGGAAGAAGATTTCTTCTCCGTTCTGCCGCCCAAACCCGCCGTTTGCCTGATCGAATCGCGCGCGGAAAACGCCGAACCGTTTCTGATTCGCACCCAGGATTTGCGCCGCCGGTTGCAGCGCCTCCTCGGCCCCGCCGATCCCAACAGCAAGCGCCTCAATCTGCGCGAACTCGCGAGCGGCATTCGCTATCGCCTCGCCGGCTCCGCGCTTGAACAAATTTTCACCTACTATCAGCATGCCAAGCGTCTTTTCCCGCAGCGCTACCGCAAACTCACCCGCCTGCGTCCGCCCGCCGTGCTGAAAATCAGCCTGCGCAACGCCTATCCGCGCTGCTACGTCACGCGCCGCATTGCTGTCGACGAAACCGGCGCGCCTATAGCAGGGGCTTACTACGGCCCGTTCCCTTCCCGAAAATCCGCGCTCGCCTTCTCCGAGCAGGCTCTCGACTTGTTCAAAGTCCGCCGCTGCCAGATTAAAATCCGCCGCGATCCTACTTTTCCCGGCTGCATCTATTCCGAAATGAAAATGTGCCTCGCGCCGTGCTTTGCCGGCTGCACCAAAGAGGAATACGATGCCGAAGTTCAGCGGCTGGTGCAGTTTCTCGACACCAACGGCAACTCGCTGCGCGCCGCCATCGAAGACGACCGTGAACGCGCCAGCGCCGATCTCGATTTCGAGCGCGCCGCGCAGCTTCACAAGCGCCTTGAAAAACTCGACGACGCGTTGCGCTTCCGTCCCGAGCTTGCCCGTCGCATCGCGAATCTCGACGCCGTAATTCTCCAGCGCGCCGCGGAGGAACAATCCATCGGCGTCTTCGGCATCCACGGCGGCCGCCTCGCCGAACCGTTCTTCCTGCGCTTCGGCGAAATCGCCAGTCAGCCGCGCTCCGCCGAACATATCTTCAAGGATTATCTGGAGGGAAACTCTGCGAACGCGCAAGACGCGGAGAACTCCCAGCGGCCACCCGTAAGCTCCGCCCGCGAGGAACTCGGCGAGCATCTCGCGCTCGTCTCCCGCTGGTTCTACAGCAATCCACGCGACGGCGAGATTTTCTTTCGCGAAAAGGACTGGCCATACCGTAAGATTCTCCGGGCTTGTTCGCGCCTCCTCAATCCGAAAACCGAGGAACCGCCAACAAAAAAGCCCGCCGCGACCGGCAATAGTTCGTAGGGGCACGGCATGCCGTGCCCGTCTTGGCGATTGCAAACGATAAGGAAATCATGACCAAATCCGCCACACTCGAAGGCACAAAGCGCTACGCCAACCGATTCGCCGGGCGCGCTGCCGACGGCCATTTCCGCGAAGCGCACGGCCTCGTGATGTCGTCGCTCGGAATCGGCACCTATCTCGGCCAACCGGATCCGAAGGTAGACGCGAGCTACACGGCTGCGGTCGCCGCCGCCGCCGAAAGCGGCATCAACTTCATCGACGCCGCGATCAACTACCGCTTCCAGCGTAGCGAACGCAGCATCGGCGCAGCTATCAAACAGCTTGCAGCAAAAGGATTTTCCCGCGACGAGCTCGTGGTCTCCACCAAAGGCGGCTATCTGACTCCCGATGGCTCGATGCCCGAGGAACCCACTGAATATTTTCTGCGAGAATACATCCAGCCTGGCATCTTTACGCCGAAAGATCTCGTCGCCGGCAGCCACTGCATGACTCCGCGCTTCCTGGAAGATCAACTCGGGCGCAGCCTCCGCAATCTGCAACTCGACTGCATCGACGTCTACTACCTACACAACCCCGAAACGCAGCTCACCGAAGTCTCGCGCCCGGATTTTCTCGAGCGCGTCCGCGATGCTTTCATTTTTCTCGAGTCCGCCGCCGACGCCGGAAAAATTCAGTTCTATGGAATGGCCACCTGGAATGGCTTTCGCCAGGAAGCCAAAGCGCGAGACGCCATGCAACTCGCCGAATTCGCTCAGATCGCCACGGACATTGCCGGCGAAAAGCACCGTTTCCGTTTCATACAACTTCCCTTCAACCTGGGAATGACGGAAGCTCTGACGCTCGGCAATCAATCCATCGGCGGGCGCGACCGCACCGTCATGGAAGCCGCAAGCGAACTTGGAATTACGCTCGTCGCGAGCGCGTCGTTGCTGCAAGGCCAAGTCGCGCGCAATTTACCTGCGTTCGTAGCCCAAGCCCTGGGCCTCGAAAACGACGCAGAACGCGCTCTGCAATTCGTGAGGTCGTCGCCGGGAATCACGACGGCGCTGGTCGGAATGTCGCGCGTCGAGCACGTCCACGCCAACGCGAAGCTAGTGGGTGTCGCGCCCGCCACGGTTGATCAATTCACCCAACTCTTTACACGTGGCGAAGGTGCGTGACTCTATGCCTGCCGCGCCACAACCCGTCATTCCGAGCGGAGCAGGCCGACGTTTTTTCTTTCACGTTCGCTCCTGCGAACGTGTCGGCCTGCGCAGAGAGGAATCTCTCTTCGATTTCAACTTTGCTTTTCCAGATGCGAAATCCTCTCGCTCATCCATTTCGTGATCGCCCCATCCACCTGGTCGAGCTTTCCGACAAAAAAGTGGTCGCCATCTTCCACGACAACGATCCTGTTTTCTCCTGGCAACGAAGAAACCATGCTTTTCAGTTTGTCCACCGCGCCGTAAATATCATTCGCTCCATGCACAAACAGCTTCGGTTTTTCACACCGCGCCAAATACGAAAAGTCCGCGTTGTTCACCGGCGCTCCAAGCCCGATCAGCGAAGTCACGCGCGCATCCTCGCATCCAGTTCGAAGCCCCACCCAGCATCCGAAACTGAATCCCGCCACGAGAAGCGGAATGTTCGAGAATTCCGCAGCGAGATAATCCAGTGCCGCGCGAACGTCGCCGCGTTCCCCTTCGCCGAGATCATGCTTTCCCTCGCTCATTCCCGTGCCGCGAAAATTGAAACGCAGCACCAGAAGGCCAAGCGCATCCAGCGACTTCGCGGCTTGATAAACCACCTTGTTGTGCATCGTCCCGCCGAACAACGGATGCGGATGGCAAACGACCGCAGCCATCGGTGGCGAACCCGCGTTGGGACTCCACAGAATGGCTTCCAAACGCCCTGCGGGTCCTGCGAGAAAGAAATTGCGGGATTCGTGCCTTGCGCTCATAAGTCGAGTCAAAAGATGTGCGAGTGTACCGCAACGCGAAGAAAAGTCAGCCACGCACGCTGTGGGAGTAACAGTACTACTCCAATTACGAGATACCTCAAAGTACACGGCTTGGACCCAAAACCTCGTACTAGAACGTAATTTACTGAGTTTCGCATTGCAGTTTGCTGGTGCCAATGTTAGCGTTCGTTGAAATTCCAGCCCGAGTGGAGGAGTAATGAGCGACGGAGCCGACCGCCGCGAAGCACGGCGTTTTAATATGACGCTGCCGCTGCGCGTGCTTCCGCACGAACCGCATGGGTCCGAACTCACGGCGCAAACCCGGGACGTCAGCTACCGCGGTCTCTACTTTCTCGCAGAAACGAAATTCCCCATTGGCAGCGAAATTGAGTTTGTGATCACGCTGCCCGAGCAGGTGACGCAATCCGGTGACGTCAATATTCGCTGCCTCGGCCAGATCGTGCGCGTCGAGCCCACTTCCAACGGGCGCATGGGCATCGCCGCGAAGATTGAACGCTACGAATTCATGCCCGCCGCAGCTACCGCTGCATAAATCTTCCTCGGCTTTCGGCCGTTCGCAGGCACTCGCTTGCGACCACGCTCGGCGAGTACAATGGCGTGAGCCTTCGGTTCCACATCTGAACGATCGAGGCTCGTTTCTCCGCGAGGGAACTTATGTATCACTATGACGCGAGCATTGCGCTCGAAGAATTGAAGGAAGACGCGCTTCTGCCGCATCCGGTCAGGCTGCGCGACATGATCCTGCGCACGCAACTTGGCCCGGAAGAGGCGAAAACGCTGAACCACGAATTTCAGGATTACCTGACGCGCTTCGGCGAGCTTCAAAACGTGGCGCGCGGAGTGCTCGAAAAAATTGCCGCCGGTCGCCGCAAGGCCTCGTGATGCGCTCCTCCGAAATCGGAGCGCACTGGGGATGAAACCGAAACCGTGCGTACTCCTCTTGTCCGCCTCTTCCGGCGCAGGACATGTCCGCGCCGCGCAGGCTCTTGAAAAAGCGTTCGCCGCCCGCGGCGACTGCGCCGTGGAACACATCGACACCATTCAGTACGTCAGCAAACTTTTCCAGCGCGTTTACGACAAGGCTTACATTTCCATGGTGCGCCGTGCGCCGGAATTGATGGGCGTGCTTTACGACCGCCTCGATCAGCCCTGGCATCATCCGCGGCGTCGCCTGGCCATGGATCGTCTGAACACTGCACCGATGATTCGAATGCTCAAGCGCGTGCAGCCGGATTTGTGCGTGGCCACGCATTTCCTAGCCGCGGAAATTGTTGCCTGGCTAATCGCCAAACGAAAATTGCGCGCGCACAACGCCATCGTTGTAACCGATTACGACGTGCACGCCATGTGGCTCTGCCGCACGGTCGACCGCTATTACGTGGCTATCGACGAAGCTGGCGAATACTTGGCGCGCATCGGCGTGCCGCGAAAAAAATTGCGCGTCACCGGAATTCCCGTCGATCCGCTGTTTGCCAAGCCTTTGGATCGCGCAGATGCGCGGCGCGCTCTAGGCCTCGACTCTTCCGCGCCCGTGATTTTGATTTCTGCGGGCGGTTACGGCATTGGGCCGGTCGAACAGCTTGTCAACGATTTGCTGGTGCTTCAGCGTCCGTGGCAGATTGTCGCTATCGCGGGGAAAGCAGAAAAAGTTCGCAAGCGCCTGGAAGAAATATCGAGCGGCGCTGGAAAACTTTCTGGCGGCGCGCCTCGGCTCGTCCCAGTGGGCTTCACCACGGACATGGACAAATACATGGCTGCAGCCGATCTTCTCGTCGGAAAAGCTGGCGGCCTCACTACATCGGAAGCGCTGGCGCGCGCATTGCCAATGGCGCTGATCGAGCCGATTCCGGGGCAGGAAGAGCGCAACGCCGACCATTTGCTGGAAGCAGGCGCCGCGATTCGCTGCAACAATTTGCCGGCGGCTGCGTGGAAAATCGCAGGATTGCTGGACGATCCGGCCCGCCTCGGAAGAATGCGAGACGCTGCACGAACCATGGGCAAGCCCGGCGCGGCGGCAGCCATCGCCGAGGATGCTCTAAGACTGGTAGACTGACGTGGCCATAAAACGACGTACGCATTAGCTTTCGTTTCACAAGGGTTGCTGAACACGAGTCCCCATGCGACGCAACACACTTTTGATCGATGCCGACGACACGTTGTGGGAGAACAACGTGTTCTTCGAAAAGCTCATCGAGGACTTCATCACCCTCGTCGAGCCGTGCGGCTACACGCGCGCCTACATTCGGCACATCCTGAATGAAACAGAGCGTAAAAACATCCGACAGTACGGCTACGGCGTGCGTAGCTTCGGCCGTTCGCTCGAGGAAACCTACCTGAAGCTCGCGGACCAAATGGTCCGCCGCGAAACGCTTGCGCAGATTCATGGCCGCGTCATGGAACTGGAACGCACGCCGCCGAAAATTCTCGATGGTGTCCCGGAAACGCTCGCTTATCTGACAGAACGCCACCGCCTGATTCTGTTCACAAAAGGCGAGCCCGCCGAGCAAGCCGCAAAGGTCGAGCGTTCCGGATTGCAGGGCTTTTTCGAGTTCATCGAAATCGTCAGCGAAAAAGATCCCGAGACTTACGGCGGTTTGGTGCGCAAATACAAAATTGTAAAATCACAGGGCTGGATGATCGGCAACAGCCCGCGCAGCGACATCAATCCCGCCCTGAAGATCGGACTCAATGCTGTCTACATTCCGCACCAGCATACGTGGCAGCTCGAACACGAACCCGTCATGGCGGGAGCCGGAAAACTTGTCATCGTACCTGCATTTCGCGAGCTGCGCGGCCACTTTTAGTTCGATCTATTGAGCCTCGGCGAATATAGAGTCGCGCGAGTCGCTGAGAAACGCGGCCGCAGGGCTGCCGCACTCCAAATCGCGGTGAATTTCCAATTTGGATGTTGGAAACGACGGAGCTTGGGGCGAGTCTAATCCCTTCTGGGCCGGCGCACAAGGAGACGCACATGAGCACTACAAGCACCGCTCCTCGCATCGATTGGCGGCAAGAATGGTTTGAGTTTGAGGACGCGACTTACCTGAATCTTGCGGGGCAATCGCCGATGCCGAAGGTTTCCTTGCGAGCGCTACAAGCGGCACAGGAGTGGAAGAAATTCCCGCATCACAAGCCAGACTCGACTTTCTTCGAAGTGCCGAACCGGATTCGCGCGTCGATTGCGAAACTTATTGGCGGCAAGGCGGAAGAGGTTGCGATCACTACCGGAGCAAGCACCGGTGTGGCCGCGGTTGCGTATGGGCTGTACTGGAAGCATGGCGATGAGATCATCACCGCTAAGGGCGAATTTCCGCTGCAGTATACAGTTTGGAAACCGATGGAAGAGCGCGAAGGCGTGAAGCTGAACATCGTTGCGCCGCACGGAAGATTTATCATAGCTGATGATTTGCTGGCGGCAATGACGCCGAGAACGCGGCTCGTGTCCGTGAGCCTGGTGCGATTCGATGATGGCTCGCTGCTGGACGCGGCGCGCGTGGCCGAAGCGTGCCATGGGCAGGGCGCTTTGCTTTTGCTGGACGCCAGCCAGTGCTGCGGCACGCTGCCAATGAATGTTGAAAAACTAGGAGCGGATTTTGTCGTGTGCGCGGGATACAAGGGGCTGCTCAGTCCATTTGGCACAGGATTTTTCTGGGCTAAGAGCGAGCACATCGCAAACATGCGGCCGGGGCCATTTTATTGGATGGCAGTGGCCGGCTCGGACAATTTTGCTTCGCTCAATTTCGATAATCCGAAACCCGCGTCGGCCGCGAAACGTTGGGACACCGCAGAGCCAGCCAGCTATTTCAATTTCAATCTTGTGGCCATGGATGTTTCGACGGATTTTGTCGCCCGCGTGGGGCCTGAAACCGTGGCGAAACACAATCGCGCCCTGATCGATCTGATGTACGAGCGTCTGCCAAAAGACCGCTGCGTTCCGGCGAGCCCGCTGGATGCGGCATGCCGAGGCGCCTACGGATGCTTTGCGGCGCGGTCGCCGGAAAAAACGGCCGAGCTCTACCAGAAATTACGGAGTGAAAATGTGATTGTGAGCTTGCGCGAAGGGAACATTCGCGTGTCGCCTCATCTTTATAACTCGGAGCGCGACATTGACCGGCTGATTTCGGTGGTGACTGCGTGACATCTGCTCAAAATTGGCCGCGGGTTGCTGTCGTTGGCGCCGGAGCGGTAGGCGGTTATTTCGGTGGAATGCTCGCGCGAGCGGGCGCTCCAGTGATGATGATTGGCCGCGCAGCGTTTGTCGAGGCGGTGAAGAAGAACGGGCTATTTCTCGACACGCTGCAATTTAAAGAGAGCGTGCGCGTCGAAGCTTCGACCGAGTTGATTGAAGTTCGCGGCGCGGAGATTGTTCTTTTTTGTGTGAAGACCACGGACAATGCGGCGACGGCGAGTGCGCTCGTACCGCTGCTCGCTCCCGGCGCTGCTGTCGTTAGCATGCAGAACGGTGTGGACAACGCGGAGCAGATTCGCGCGGCATCGGGGATCGAGGCCCTCTCCGCAGTAGTTTATGTGGCGGCGGCCGTTCCCGAACCAGGGCATGTGAAGCATGCGGGGCGCGGCGATCTGGTCGTGGGGCCGCGGAATTCGCAGAGCGAACGCGTTGCGGCACTCTTTGCACGAGCCGATGTTGGCTGCCGTATCGCGGAGAATATCGCGGGCGAACTTTGGACCAAGCTGACCTGGAATTGCGCGCTGAATGCCGTTTCGGCGCTGGGTCGCGCGACGTACGGGCAGATTGCGGCTAGTCCCGATGCACGGCAGCTCGTCGAAACGGCGGTCTACGAACTCCTCGCGGTTGCAAAAGCGACAGGTGTGCATCCGCCGGGATTTGAGGATCCACAGGTGGCGCTGGCGGGTTCCTTCAAGATTGCCACGCAACTGGCTGGGGCCTACTCTTCTACGGCGCAGGACATGATGCGCGGAAAGCGCACGGAGATTGATTCGTTGAACGGCTACATCTCGCAGCGCGGCGCAGAGCTTGGCGTGCCGACGCCGGTCAATCATGCGCTGTACACGCTGGTAAAGCTGGTGGAAGGGCGAGCGTAGCTGCGGAGGTTCGGTCGCACAACGGTCAACGGTCAGAAAAGATTTACACAGAGAACACAGAGATCGCAGAGGACACAGAGAGTTCAGAGCCTAGCGGTCGTCGCGGATTTTGAAGGGGATGTGGGCGATGACTTCGAGGTCGACGGACGTGCCGGATTTTGAGCCGGGCTGGAACTTCCATTGGGCGAAGGCGTACTTGGCGTTGGCGTCGAGCTGAGGATCGAGGCCGCGCGCAACTTGAATGCTGTCGACGGAACCGTCGGCGCGAACGACTCCATACAGAACGACTTCACCCTGCACGTTTTGCTCGATGAGGTCGGGCGGGTACTTGGGATCGACTTTTCTCACGGGGACGGGCATGGCGAGCTCTGCGGAGGCGGAAAGCGCTACTGCCGCTGGCCCACCGCCGAGTTCGGCGAAATGCAAAATCCAGCTGCCGCTGGCGCTGTTGACATTGGCCATGTTGACGGCAAGGGTGTAGACGCGCTTGGTGGCAAAGACTTGCTCAGGCTTGGCACCCGGCGGCAGCGTCGCGAAGTTGGGAGGTCCGCTGCGTTCGGGAACGTCCTCGGTCTTGCTGGTGGGTTCCGAGTGAGTCAGCAGGCCGCGCGAGGATGGCAAGCTGAGTTTTGGACGCGAATTGCTCAATCCAGAAACGCCGGCGTTTGGCTGCGGGTTTCCGCCGCTGATGCTGATGCCTACGGGACTCTTTCCGCCGCCGCTGCTCGCTGCCGGTGCACCAGCGCCGCCAGATGGGTCCGGAGAAGCGTTCGGCGAGCCATCGGGTTCGCCGGGCTTGGTGCCTTCCGGCGAAATGGAAATGCGCGCGGCGAGATTGCCCTGCGGCGGCTGAACATCCGGCTTGGGAGCCGCAGGCGATGCGGATAGCGCGATGAGCGAAGCGGGGTTTCCGTTCGCGGCGGGCTGAGCAGCACCGATTTCAGGCGCGGCGACGGAGTCGCCGGTTCGCGCACGCTCCGCGACGCGGGGTGCGGCGCCTGCGTTCAGATCGAGCTTCGGACGTGCGGGAGCGTTTGGCGATACTGCTAGATTTAGCTCCGCGGGCTTTTGTTCGAACGTGGGGACTTCCGGCAGCGGAGCGGACGCAACCACGGCGACGCGACGCTGGCGGGGATGAAGTTTTGCGAGGGCTTCGGCGCTGATCTGAATGTGCGGCCGGGCGGGGGCGACCGGAGCCTGCAGCTGGACGATGTTCGGCATATCGGGAAGGGTTTTGGGCGCGAGCTGCGGCGCAACTGGATTGAGCAGTGTTTGGCGCGGGTGATTCGGATGCACGGGATCGGTGATGATGCGCTGGCGCGGATGAAAGGCGTCGGCGCCTTTGGGAGGGAGTGGTTTGTTCGGATCGGCGTGCGCGATGGTCTTAGGCTTCGCGGCGGGGATTGCGAGGGTGGGGAAATCTTCGATGGGGCCGGACCAGGTGAGCTGCGTATTGTCAAAAGCAGAGTTGTGGCGAACGACGGTGGAAAACCAGGCGATCGGAGATATAAGAAAAACGACGTGCCACAGGGCGGCAGCGAGGACAGCACGCTTGGGGATGCGGCGTTCGACCCAGCAATCGCGGAAGTAGTCGCCGCCGAGAAATTTTCCGACCGTGAACGGTCCAGAAACGAGCGTATGGAGGCTGCTCCAGAGGCTTTGGCGGAAATCGCCCCAGGGGACGTCGAGCTTGGGCTCTGCGATGACGGGCTCGGGCGGAGGCGTAGGAATGGGAGCCATGCGCGCGGCGGTCGCCGCGCCTTGTCCCAAGAGGTTATAACCACTATTGACCTGGCCCAATGACATGAGTCTCGTAGTATAGCGTGGCTGGGGACCAGGAGGTATGGATTCGAGGGAGGGCACTGGGGATGCCTGGGGCAGGCAATGAGTTGTGGGTGGTGAGTAGTGAGCAGGGCAGATGGGCGGGGCAAGTCCCGCCCCTACATCGTGAAGCTATGCTGCGGCGCTGGTTCGCGGGCGCGTTTGGAAGTGGCGGAAGACAGCGACGAGAAGCGCTAGCGCGCACAAAATTGTTACGGCGAACCAGAAATAAAACACAACGCTCCACGAAGCTACGTACCACGAGCCCGGCCCTAGGTTGAATTGCGAGCCGAACGGGAGTTGGGTGTCGCGGAGGAAGGCAGAGAGTTCGAAGAGCTGGGCATCATCACCCTTACTCAGGAAACGCTGAAGGAGTTCGGAGTAGGGCCAGTAGCTCACAAAAAGAACCGCGCTCGAGATAAGTGCTCCGATGGCCGCACTGAAACCGAGGGCTAGCGTGAGGCGGCTGGGATGAAGCGAACTTAACCTGAACGGGCGGCTCCGTACCACTATGCCGAGTGCGCAGAGAAGCAAGAGGGCAGCGCAAAACAGCATCAACAGGCCGGAGAGTCGCACCAAGAAGGCGTTCCAGTGAGAAACGTCGCTACCCTGAAACCTGTTACGAAAGAGAAGGCGCTGCTTGTCCGCGGCTTTATCGAACTGATCAGCGAGCGCGGCGTAGAACGCGGCGGCTCCGTTGTTGCCCTCCATTTGAGAGAGCGCTCCGAGCCGAGTGTAGGCTTCCTTCATATTTTTTCTCATGATAAATATGAATCCGGCGCCATCACTCATCATCTGGCCGAAACGGGCCACCACCCAATATTTTTCAAAGGCCGCTTTGCGATCGCCCCGAGACTCAAGTGATTTACCGGATTCGAGAAGCGACCGCACGTAAAGGGAGCATTCCCCAACTCCATAGTTGGGAAAGCCATACCAATCCTCACCGGAGACAACCTGGAATGGGTCGTCAAGGCGATAGCGAGAGAGAACCCGGTGATCCAACTGCTTTTGGCGGTCGAGATAGTTGTCGAGCTTCGGAGATTGAAACGCGGCGTCCATTTCCTTTTCCCAGGCTGGGCTTTCCTCGAGCTTGCCTAGCGGAAATTCTTTACTATACGTGACGGTGGCCCCAATTTTCTGAGCCGCGAATAGATGGGGAAGCGCGTTTCCCGGATCCCATTGTTTAAGCAAGGAGACTCGACGGTCTATTTCGGAAGGCGATAGATACGCCGTGCCAGCAACCGCATAGAGCCAGGTAAGATTCGGATCGAGATGCACAGCTTCGTTGGCGAGGCGCTCCCTTTGGATTGCATTCGGGTAGCGAACCGCGACAAAGGCGAGGGCTTCTGCATCGCGATTTTGTTCGGCTTTTTTCGCCAGAGCGTCCAACTCCAGATCTCGGGTTGGATAGCCGAAGCTTAGCTTCGCGTGGAAAACGTCGTGCCACTGGGCGAGCGAGACTTGGAAGGCTTGGCGGAACGCTGGGGCTAGGAAAAAGAGCAGAGACGCGACGACGCAGGACGCGATCACGGCTAGTGTGGTTTTGCGCATGGGAAGCTCCTTGGCGAAAAGTTCGCTCGCGGAAGAGACGGTGCGGCGGTGGCTGCCGGGAAGGATTACGGCAAGAATGGCGCGATTGGCGAGGACGCCTGCGCCGCCGAGAGACCAGAGAAATGCCGACCAGTTCCCTTCCACGTGATTTAGCTCGCTGAGCATTCCGTGGCCCCAGTCGTGGGTGTCGTGGGGCGCGATCCAGATAGCAAAGCGCAGGAGAAGAGTGGCGAGGCGGCGGGGAAATTCGACAGGGATCATGCGCGGCCTCCGCTGAAGGCGGGGCGGCGGACTTTCAAGCCGACACGAGAGTTGGCAAATGTGGCGCGGACGAGTTCGACGCCGTTTGGGGTGAGGCGGTAGGTGTGGCGCGGAGGGACGCCGTCTTCAGTGGTGACCCACTTGGTTTCGAGCAGGGAATATTTGGCCAGGCGCATGAGAATCGGGTAGAGCGTGCCGGACTTGAGGCCAGTTTCGCGGCTGAGTTCGTAGCCGTAGCGCCAGGCGGTCGGACGCTCGACGAAGCGTTCGAGGACGCGAAGGGTTTGCGGGGATAGGCGAGGAGTCTTCACAAGCTAAAGTCTACATATATAGAGAATATTGTCAAGCGCCATTTTATGGCGTGTTGATTGGAGAATACACGAAGGCTTAGCGCAACAAATCAGTCCGCTAGATTACCTGGACGCGCGGCGAAGACACGTTGAGAAAGAAGGTGAGGGCGGCGTCGCCTTGCTTTAAGACGCGGGTACAGCGGAGGCGGTCGAATTGTTCGGGGAGTTGGAATTTGTGGTGATGCTCGAAGATGACGAGGGCATCGCGGGCGAGGAAATTGGCGGTGGAGAGAAATTCTAGGGTGCGGGCGTAGTCGACGTGGGCGGCGTAGGGGGGATCGACGAAAACGAAATCGAAGCCTGGAGTGGACGGGGTGTGGCGCGCGGCGAGTTTTTGCAGGGAGGTGAGTGCGTCGGCGGCGAGGATGGTGTATCCGGTTGTGATTTTGAGGGAGTCGAGATTTTGGCGGATTAGTTTTGCGGCGGGGGCGTGATTTTCGATGAAGGTTACGTCGGCGGCGCTGCGGCTGAGGGCTTCGATGCCGACGGCGCCGGTGCCGGCGAAGAGGTCTAGGAAACGGGAACCTACTATTCCCGGACCCAATACATTGAAGAGCGTTTCGCGGAGGCGATCGCTGGTGGGACGGAGAGCGAGGCCTTTTAGGCTTTTCAGGATGCGGCTGCGGTACTTGCCGGCGATAATGCGCATGCTACTGAAAAATTAGCATAGTCGAGAGACCGGTGACTGAATCAAATTGAGCAAGGAAGAAATAAAACGATGTCCCCAACTTGGACCGCCAACCTTCAATCTTGAGGAGTATTTTATGCCGCGACTTTTCAGCCTAATTCGCTCGCTTGCACTCTTTGGCTTTGTTTTGTGTTGCGCCTTCCTGCCGTCGGTTAGAGCGCAGTCCTGCGGAGCGCAGGGGATTGGTTTGCAGGTGCTTGGGTCGGGCGGCCCCGAATTGCAAGACAAGCGGGCGTCAAGCAGCTATCTCATCTGGGAAGACGGACAAGCGCGAGTGCTTGTGGATGCGGGAGGAGGGAGTGCCCTTCGCTTTGGCGAAAGCGGGGCGCGAATGTCGCAGCTTGATGTGATTTTTTTCTCGCACTTTCATGAAGACCACAGCGGCGACTTTCCTGCGTTGATCAAGTCTTCGTGGTTTGAAGAGCGCAAGCGTCCTTTGCCGGTCTATGGCCCGGAGGGAAATGATTTCATGCCCTCCACAGTAGAGATTGTTTACGATTTTTTTGGAGATAAGCACGGGGCTTATCGCTATCTCAGCGAGCTGTTGGTGCCCGGGGAGGAAGGCGATTATAAATTGCAGCCGCACAATGTTGTAGGAACCGCGAAACCTGCCGAGGTATTTCGCCGCGGCGGCATTGCGGCACAAGCGGTGCTCGTTATTCATGGAGGAGTTCCGGCCCTTGCGTGGAGAGTGGAGATGGGCGGCAAAGTGATCGTTTTCAGCGGCGATACGAACGGCGAGGGCGCAGCTCTGCCGCAATTGGCGGCGAACGCGGATTTATTCGTGGCTCACAACGCCGTGCCGGAAGGAGTCACCGGCGTGGAAAGAAATCTGCACATGCCTCCATCGGTGATTGGGCAAATAGCCGGAGAGGCACACGTCAAACAATTGGTCCTTTCTCATCGCATGCTGCGGACGCTGGGCAAGGAAAGTCAGACACAGTCCGAGATCGAAAAGAAATATTCCGGCCCCATCAAATTTGCAAACGACCTGGATTGTTTTCCTTTGAACTAACGGCTTGTAGGGCGAAAGCTTCGCGGCTTTAGGCCGACTGCGCTCTTTCCAGCAGGCTGGTGCTTAGTTGGGAGAATTCTGCCACTAAGGCGCTGGCGTCTTGGCCTGCTAGTGTTGCTGCGTCGATCTCGGTGGTGAGCAGGATGGAGGTGGCTACGTCGGCGCTGCATTCGAGGCAGTATTTGCCGACTCTTCCTGGTAGATCAAAAAGTTCAGCTCGGTGGCCACAAACACAGCACTGCAAACTAAACGGCTCTTCACAGCCTTTCGGACCAGATGACATTGGCTTTCTCCCGGAGTCGCGTGGTGCGGGTTGCGGCTCACGGATGATGGTAGAAAAACAGG
The DNA here is from genome assembly GCA_963833345.1 of uncultured Acidobacteriota bacterium. Classification (GTDB taxonomy): domain Bacteria; phylum Acidobacteriota; class Terriglobia; order Acidiferrales; family UBA7541; genus Acidiferrum. The sequence continues at coordinate 3,252,443 of CAWHXI010000002.1, forward strand.
CGTTAGAAAGTCCGGAGCTTGCAATTAGGATTTTGTAAGTCGAATAAGCCTTTACGCATGAATGGGTTAGCCGAAGCGGTCGCTGGTGGAACGACGGGCGAGGTCTTTGAGCCTCTTTGGGATACGGCTGCGATATTTGCGCGCGGCTATGCGCATGAGTGCAGTTATTAACTATCCGTTTTTGGTTTTTAGTCAAGGAGCAAAGAATCCGGTGCGCGTGGGCCGGCTGGTTCCTAGGTTCTAACGTCTTGCGAACGGTAGTTCGCGAAAATACCTGGCCACGCTAAACCAAGCTCGGTCAAGACCAGCGTGGCCACGAGGATGCTCCATTCCACCCCCGAATGGACAACTAGTCCCCCCGGGCGATTCATAGCTTGATAGATGGGTGGTATCGCAAAAACACCCGGTTGGTTACGAACACGCTTGTGATTGCGTAGCTCCGAACCATCCATTGCCGGTGCAATGGAATGTTGCCGTTGCGCACCGAAACAAATGCGATGCCCGCAGTCAGCAGCCACGCGGAACCAAGCGTTAACACGTAAAACCTGATTGTGGGGCTGTTGTGTATACAAGTAAGGTACATGCCCATCGGGGCAGAAATCGCAATTGCCCCGAGATAGCAGCGGCCCATGATGCGGTGGATTCGCAGATGCCGCTGCCGGAAACGCGACGAAAACTGAAAGGGGCCGATCAGCAACGCAGACAGCCCGGCCAGCGCGTGCACAAGAAGCCACCAGCGCACGGGGAAGAAAAACGCCCAAGCCGGTTGCGAATGGTCAATGATAAAGCGTTCGTTGTGCCATAGGACGAACAGAAACATCAGCCCGAGGGCGAAGAACAGAATGTACTTGAAGGGGATTAATGGCCTGCGGATAGCAACGGCACGAGAAGCCGCCATTGTGGTTCCCTCAAATCGAGATGGAGTGTGGTGAATCCGCGGAGTATAGCACGGTGGTTCACGGGCCGAATGCCGGTTGCCGGGGTTTGATATTACCGCCTTCATATTTAGCTGACAGATTAGCCAATTTTTGCGAGGTGGTAGCGGCGTTGCCATTCTTTGGGGAGTTGGCGGAGGAGGCGCTGGAGGGATGCGGATTGGTCGGAGTCTTCGGCTAGGGCGAAGGCTTCGCGGCGGGCTACTTCGAGGACGTCTTTGTCGCGGATGGGGTTGGCGATGTGGAAGCCGAGGTCGCCGGATTGGCGGGTGCCGAAAAATTCGCCGGGGCCGCGGAGGAGGAGATCGGTTTCGGCGATTTCGAAGCCGTTGGCGGTGCGGACCATGGTTTCGAGGCGGGCGCGGGCGACATCGTCTTGCGCGGCCGCAGAGCGGCCGACGGTCATGCGGACAGGACCGACGAGGATGCAGTGGGATTTGGCGGCTCCGCGGCCGATGCGTCCGCGAAGCTGGTGGAGCTGGGCGAGACCGAAGCGTTCGGCGTGTTCGATGATCATGACGGTGGCGTTGGGGACGTCGACGCCGACTTCGATGACCGTTGTGGCGACAAGGATTTGCGTTTCGTTTTTGCGGAAGCTTTCCATGACGGCGTCTTTTTCTTCGCTGGAGAGGCGGCCGTGGAGGAGGCCGACTTTTAGTTTGGGGAAAACTTCTTTGGACAGGCGCTTGAATTCGTCCATCGCGGCTTTGAGTTCGAGCTTCGATTCTTCGATGACCGGATAGACGATGTAGGCCTGATGGCCGACGGCGACTTCTTTTCGGAGAAATTCCCAGACGCCGGGGAGATGCGGCTCGGAGGTGAGGCGCGTCTGGATGGGCGTTCGGCCGGGCGGAAGTTCGTCGAGAACGGAAACGTCGAGGTCGCCGTAGAGTGTGAGCGAAAGCGTGCGCGGGATGGGCGTGGCTGTAAGGACGAGGACGTGCGGCGCGTGGCCGTGGGAGGCGGCTTTGTCCATCAGGCGTTTGCGCTGGAGGACGCCGAAGCGGTGCTGCTCGTCGATGGCGACGAAGGCTAGGCGCGCGAATTGGACTTGGTCTTCGATGAGCGCGTGAGTGCCGACAACGAGTTGAGCTTCTCCCGTACGGATGCGGTCCAGAACGGCGGTTTTTTCGGCGTGCTTCAGGCCGCTGATCAGGAGTTCGACTTTGTAGTTGCCGGGAGCGAGAATGCGGCGCGCGGAAAGATAGTGCTGGACGGCAAGAATTTCTGTGGGCGCCATGACCGCGGCCTGGCAGCCGTTTTCGATGGCGATGACGGCGGCTTGTAGCGCCACGATTGTTTTTCCACTGCCGACGTCCCCTTGCAACAAGCGGTTCATTGGGGCGGGCTTTTCGAGGTCGGCAACAATTTCCTTCAACACTTTGAATTGAGCCGCGGTTGGTTTGAAAGGAAGAATTCGCTTAACGGCGTCACGGACCTTTGCTTCGCGGACATAAAAGGCAATGGCGTTTTCTTTGCGCGTGGTTTTGCGGTCGAGCGCAAGGCTGAGTTGGTACAGAAAAAACTCTTCGAAGATGAGCCGCTTCTGCGACGGCGTGCGAAACGTGTTCAGCTCTTCGAGAGATTCTCCCGGCTCAGGAAAGTGTACGTGGATCAGCGCCTCGCGGCGCGAGGGATAACCGAGACTTGCGCGGAGGGCTTCCGGAAGGACATCCGGCATGTTGGCATCGATGAGCTGAACCGCTGCGTACATGGCGCGACGAATGGCGCGCGAGCCGAATGTGCCGATGGCTTCGTAGATGGGAACGATGCGGCCGACTTCTGTGGAGTCCGGCTCGCCCTCGCCGAGCATCTCGAGTTGGGGATTGATCATCTCGAGGCGCGCGGGGCGCATCTTGTCGATCTCGACTTTGCCGTGAAGAATGAGCTGCTGCCCGGGTTTCAGGCGGCCTTCGAGATAGCCACCGTGAAAAAATTTGCAGGGGAGCAAGCCGCCGGCGGCGTCCTGTACGAGCAGATGATAAATCGCGTTGTAGCTGAACTTGTTGGCGATGGCTTGGCCGCTCATCACGCGCGCGCGAATTGTGTACGTGCCGTTCGGCTGGATATCGCGAATGTTGGAAAAATGGATACGGTCTTCGTACCGGAACGGCAAATAGGCGAGCAGGTCCTCAAAAGTGTAGATGCCGCGCTTGGCGAGAAGCTCGGCGCGCTGCGGGCCGACGCCCTTGATCATGCGCACTTCGGTGGTAAGACTGAGTGTCATTAACACTTCTTTATATCATTCCCGCTGCAAACTCACCGGGCCCGGCGGAAACACACTGATAAGGCGATACTTGCGCTATGCTGCTGCGTATCATTAGAGTGAGCATTTTGCGTCGCGAACGTCGCGGGAGGCACTGGTGGCGGAAGACCGGCTAACAAGTTCGGATAAGCTCGCGCTGCTGCTCTGGGTACTGCTGGGCATTGTGGGCGCGGTGTTTGGGTATAAATATTTTTTCCAGGCGTTTCCTGAAGCATCGGTGGATTTCAAGGTTTCGCGCGCGGAAGCCCTTGCAAGAGCTCAGAAATTTGTTCGCAGCCTGGGAGAAGACGTCAGCGGCTACCAATCGGCGATCGTTTTCGACGTGGACGACAACGCGAAAACGTATCTGGAGCGGGAGGTAGGACTCGAGCAGGCCAACCGGCTGATGTCAAGCGATCTGAACATCTGGTATTGGAAAGTGCGCTTCTTCCGGCCGAAGCAGGAAGAAGAGTTCGGTGTACAAGTCAGTCCGGGCGGGGAAATTGTCGGTTACACGCACAAAGTCGAAGAGGCGCGCGCGGGTGCCTCACCAGATCGTGCCGCCGCCGAAGCCACAGCGCAGGATTTCTTACGCAATAAGATGGGCGTGGATTTGAGCAAGTGGACATTTCTCCCCGAGGAAGCCAACTCCAGCAAGAAACCAAACAGACTCGACTGGTCTTTTACGTGGGAAAAGCGCGACTTTCGCGCCAAGGACGCGCCGTACCGCCTGAGCGTGGAGCTGCAGGGCGACCGTGCCGGAAGCTCGAAAGAATTCCTGCAGGTGCCGGAAGCCTGGGAACGCAGCTACGCGAAACTTCGATCGAAAAATATTCTCTACAATGAAGTGGCCTTCGTTCCTTACCTGGCGCTGTTGGTGGCGGTAATTGCGCTGGGAATCCTGCTGACAATGCGCAAGCAAACCAGCTGGGGCGGCGCGATCAAGCTTGGCATCGTCGTCACGATCCTGCTGACGTTGATGCAGCTCAACAATTGGCCGCTGAACCGCATGGGTTACGACACAAACTCAGCCTACGGGAGCTTTGTGTTCGAGGAATTTGCGAAAGCGCTGCTCTTTGGGGTGCTCTCGGCGCTTACGGTGGTCCTCCCGATACCCGGCGGGGAACCGCTGTACCGCTGGTCGCAACCGGGACGATTGCGATTGGCAAAGGCGTTCACGCTGCGCGGATTGCGCTCGAAGGAATTTTTCTCCTCAGCGACGGTCGGGTTGTCGCTTGCGGCAGCGCACATCGGATTCATCGTGGCGTTCTACATCGTCGCGCGCCACTACGGAGCCTGGGCGCCTCAGGATTTGAACTACGAAAACTCCGTGAACACGACTTTCCCGTGGATTTCCGGCGTGGCGATCGGCTTGCTCGCCGCGACCAGCGAAGAATTCCTCTTCCGGCTCTTTGCGATTCCCTTTTTAAAGCGACTGACGGGCTCGACCATTGTGGCGGTCATTGTTCCGGCGTTCTGCTGGAGCTTTCTGCACTCTGCCTATCCGAACGAACCGCCGTACATCCGCGGCCTCGAGGTCGGCCTGATCGGCATCGTCGCGGGAATCGTGATGCTGCGCTGGGGTATTCTGGCGACGCTGATCTGGCATTACACGGTGGACGCTTCGCTCGTAGGGCTGTTGCTGGTGCGTTCGAACAGCCTGTACTTCAAAATCTCAGGTGTGATCGTGGGCGCAGCTGCACTCGCTCCGTTAATTTTCGCAGGGGTCTCTTACCTCTCGCGCGGCCGCTTCGAGCCGGATGAAGATTTGCTCAATAGCGCTGAGCCGATTAAGGAGATTAGCTTTGAGTCTCCTCCGGAACCGGAGGCACCAGAAGCGGCAGCGGGCACCACGAGGCGTTATGATGCCTTGACGTCCACAACCATGATCTTCCTCGCGGCTTGCCTGGTGCTCGGCGGCGTGGCGGCTTGGCGCTTCAAAGCTCCATCGCTCGGCGACTATTTGAAGCTCTCCGTCGATGCACGTACCGCGAAGGTCCGCGCCGATGAAGTTCTTCGCCAGCGTGGCCTCGATCCAAACTCCTATCGCACGGCAACCATCTTTACGGACTTTACCGATCCGGTTACCAATGAATTCCTGCGCCAGCGGGTGGGCATTGCGCGCCTGAACGAGATTTATGCCACCCAAGTACCGGGGGCAATCTGGCAGGTGCGTTATTTTCGGGATAGCCAGCCGGAAGAATTTTCGATCAAGCTGAATCCCGACGGCGTGCTGCTCGCTGTCAACCACAAACTCGCCGAAGATGCTCCGGGAGCTTCGTTGAGCAAGGAAGAAGCAGTTGCCAAAGCCGAAAAATATTTGCGAGAAGTAAAAAAGCTTGATCTGAGCCAGTGGAGCCTCGTCGAAGCAAACTCCGACAAGCGAATTCACCGCACCGATCACGAGCTGGCCTGGCAACAGCGCACTCCCATCGATTCCGGTTCGACGTCATCGAATGATGCGGTGAGCCACGCCTATGTTCGCATCAAACTCGCGGTGCTTGGCGATGAAGTCTCCGAATACCGCGGATCGTATTACTCCAAGCCCGAAGCTCGCGATGAGCTTGAAGCAAGAGAGGGCGGAACGGGCTGGATGTACATCAAAATCCCCGACGAGTGGCGGCGCAAGCAGGAAGAACAAACTCTCTTCCGGACCATTTACGGTTTCGCCGTTCCAATTCTTTTATTTGGCGGAATAGGGATAACCGCGCTTGTCCTTTTTTTCAAAAACCTGAGCTCGGAAGCTATGCGCGCGGTTCCCTGGCGCAGATTACTCCTCTGGGCTACAGGCGGGCTGGCTGCTTACGTATTGAGCGTCGCATTCGGCAACCGTATTCAATACTTCCTGAACGGCTACCAGACTGCAATTCCCTTCAAAGCCATGCTCGGCGGCATTGCCATTGGCATTCTCGTGGGGGCTTTTCTGTATTTCGGGGGACTCGCGGCGCTCTTCGGTTTCGCTTCGTACTTTAGCAATCGTGCGTTCGGGAACGAGCGCCTCCCGGTGGGTTCGCGCATGCCCGCAGTTTATTACCGCGATGCACTTTGGATTGGCGTGTGCGGAACGGCGGGGATTCTAGGACTCAGACGCCTGCTCGAATTCTTCACATTCCACTGGCAGACGGTGCATCGCAGCTTGCCGCTCTCTCTTGCTCCCTACTTCGACACTTCCCTGCCCACCGCTGCCATTTTCGGCGGCGCAGTGATCAGCAGCCTCTTCTTGACCGGTCTCATCGTTTTCACCGCAGCTTTTGTGACGGCCGTACTCGAGGCTCGCTGGTTGCGGTTCGGAGTCTTCCTGCTCGGCGCGATGTTTCTCGCCGGAAGCGATTGGGCCACGGGGACCGATTTCGCGAAACAGTTCCTTGTCGATGCGATTCTGCTGGGAGTGATCGTCTTCGGCGTTCGCCGAGTCATCCGTTTTAATGTGCTGGGGAGTCTCCTCATCGTGGCGCTGCTCGCGCTGCTCGGAGCCGTGGCACAATTGTTGCCACAACCAGATGCGTTCTACCGCGCCAATGGCTATGTCCTGGTAGCAATAATGTTGGTGCTGCTCGCCTTGCCACTCTCGGTCTGGAGAATGAGAGCGTCAACCACCACCTGAGGGCGCCAACAAAGGCCGCGGTTAGGACCGAAATGTCGTCTTTCCGCGCTGGGCCAGGGCAACCCCTTGCCCGCTGTGGAAATCGGAAACAAATAGGGTTCGATATTCGTTCTCTAATTGGGAAGCGGATGCTCACCCAGGGGCGTCTTAGCACGTCCAAATTGGGTGGTCGCGTAATGTTCTTAGTGTGGTGGGCTGGCAGATTCAGCCTAAGGTGTTGTTAAATAAGCACGAACACCAGCGCACGAGAAGAGAAAGCGAAATATGCCGCTTCCAAGATGGGCTCTAGCTTTGGCTAATGATTCAGGCCTGGCGGGTGGCACCGGCGCCTCCCTGGCTACGGTGGACTCTTTGCCCAACCTAAACGAGCGCACCCTTGTGGCGGAAGCTCAAGCCGGCAGCCGTGCGGCTTTTGAAGAGCTTGTTCACCGCTACGACCGGGATGTGCTTCGGCTGGCGCTTAACCTCATGAAACGTCCGGAAGATGCGCGCGACGTTTACCAGGAAGCTTTCCTCAAGGTTTACCGCAATCTGCACCGTTTTCGTTTCGAATGCAGCTTTTACACCTGGCTCTACCGTATCGTCACCAACGTTTGCCTCGATCAGCTGCGCCGCCGTCAGGCGCGGCCCGAGGATCAGGCGCCAGAGTCCAACTCAGGCAATCATGAGGAAGGCATCACCGATTTCTTTGAGCGCCAGCGTGAACACCGTCCGACACTCGATCCCGAACGACAGCTTTTTGGCAAAGAGATTCAAGCGCGCATCGCCACGGCGATGGAGAGGTTATCGCCGCGCGAGCGTCTCGTTTTCGAGCTGAAGCACTATCAAGGGTTGAAATTGCGCGCGATTGGCGACGCGCTGGGAACTACGGAAGAAACAGTAAAAAATTCGCTGTTCCGCGCGACGCGCAAGCTCCGTACCCAATTGGGAGGCCTGCGATGAGCGCGCCTCAACAATTCCAGTGCAAAGAGGTTGCGGGGTTGCTGGTTTTTTACGCTTGCAGCGAAACCACCGAGCAGGAAAACGCGCTAGTTGAAACGCATCTCGCAGCTTGTTCGGCGTGTGCGGCGCAGCTTGCCGAAGAGCGCGGCCTGCACGAATCCTTGATGGAGGCTCTGCAAGCTTCCGAGCAGAACGACACGGGCGGCATTCTTCTTTCTCAGTGCCGCAGTGAACTTGCGGAAGCGCTTGATGATCTGTCCGCGCCGCCGCTGCAAGAGCGCTGGCGGCATTTCGGCTGGCTGCGGCGCTCGATGGTGATGCACCCCGCTTTAAACGGGGCCCTCCTCGTTTTGTTTGGCGTGGCGCTCGGCACGCAACTCTTGCCGTGGATTTCCTCGCGCCTCAATTCCAATTCCGCCGGCCAGACTGTGAGTGTTTCGCCCGGTGCGCGATTCACGGATGATCAGCTCGCGAAGATGGCCGTCGCGGGCATCAATTTTGCGCCAACATCCGATGGCGCGGCGGGAACTTTGCAAGTTCACGTGCGCACGGAAGAGCCGCTGGTGATTTCCGGCAGCGTGGACGACCCTGACCTTCGGCGCGTTTTGACCTATGTGGTCGAAAATGGCGATCAGACAGACACCGGAGTGCGGCTGGATTGCCTGGAAGCGCTGCGGGCCCGCAACGCCGATCTGGACGTACGCCGCGCCTTGCTCTTCGCGGCACGCAAGGATCAGAACCCCGCTGTGCGTATGAAGGCGCTGGAATCCTTGCGCGACGCCGTGGCGGACAAAGCCGTGCGTGAAACGTTGATCGATGCGCTGGAGCACGATGCGAATCCCGGCGTGCGCGTCGAAGCAGTCAACCTTCTGGTTCGCTCGCTGGAGCCCGGGGCGCTGGATGCTTCGGCGAATACCGAGCCTGCTCTTGCGCCCGATGGCGCCGAACGTCCCCTCGACCCCTCGATGGAACATGTGGTTCGCACTCTCCAGGAGCTTCAACGCAATGACCCCAATCGCTACGTCCGGCTGCGGAGCGCCGCGGCTTTGCGGCAGATTGGCACGCGCGAAGTTCAGTGAAAAAAGTTCGGCAAGAGAAGTTCACTGAGTGAAGCGCCGTAAGAAATGCAGTGAGAAATTTAGATATTTGAAAAGAGTCGCCGGCAAGAGATGAGCACGATCACAAATTTCAAAACGACAAGCGGTCCATGCCCCAGGGTCCCTCGCATCGCACTCTCCTTTATTTTCACGCTCGCACTTCTGCCGGAATTGGCTTATAGCGCGAACTCCCTCGAGCTGCATCCCGTCAATCCGCCCGCTTCCGCTGACCCTGGCGCGCGCGCGTCCGTTGACCGCTCGGGAACGCTCCAAACCAAAGACGGTCTAACGCTTCATCTGACCGCGGACGTCGGCTCGGTGCGCATCGTCGCTCTCGAACCTGGTGCGCCACCACTGGTCCGCTACACGGCGCATATAGAAACCGATGCGCGCGCACCGCTGGCGCAGAGTCTTCTCGATCGTTATTCACTTACTGCAAAAGCCACCGCATCCGGTGTGGAAATTATCGGAGCGTCGCCATCGCAAATCGGCCGCAGCGGAGCAACCGAGCAATTTTACGTACAATTTGAAGTGGCCGTCCCAACAGGCTACAGCCTGGACGTCAACACCGGCGTCGGCGACATAGAAACGCAAGACGTCGGTGGCACCGCGAGCCTGATCACCGGGGGCGGCAACATTCGAACGGGGCGCATCGCCTTCACCGGATTTCGCATTGCCGCGCTGGGACGCCCGAGCGCCAAACTTTACACGGAAGGCGGGCATATTCAGGTGCAAGACGTTTCGGGCAACCTGGATGCCTTCACCGCCGGTGGACACATTGTCGCTGGAAATATTTCTGGAGACGCCGTACTGCGCAGCGGTGGCGGCCACATCCGCGCCGGACAGATCAGTGGACGCGCGCAGCTGGAAACCGACGGCGGCAACATCACGCTGAAGCAAGCCGGGAGTTTCGTAAGTGTGCGCACCGGCGGCGGCCAGATCGACTTCGGCGAAGTGCGCGGATCCGTTCGCGCGCAGACCGGCGGCGGCGGCATCCGTATCATCACCGTTTCCGGGCCGATGGAAGTTGAATCCAACGGCGGAAGCATTTGCCTGACGCGCGTGGCAGGCGCCGTACAAGCAGCCACAGCCGGTGGCACGATTCAAGCCTGGATAAATCCGGAGGGAAACTCATCCGGAGGCAAGGTGAGCCTTCCTGGCGCCTCGCAGCTTTCCTCCGGTGCCGGTGACATCATTGTTTTCCTGCCCAGGAATCTTGCGGCCAACATTGACGCGATGGTTGAAAACGGCGGTTTGAGCCGGATCGAAGCCGACCCGGCGCTCCTCTTGAACATTCAGCCACTCGGAAATCACAGCGCTGGCCCCGTTCGCGCCACGGGAGCTCTGAACGGCGGAGGCGAAGTCCTTAAGCTGCGCACGACCGTGGGCAAAATCCGGCTGCAGTTTCTTGATGCGGACACGGGACTGCGCGATTCCCTAATTCGCGAGCAGCGCGAGCGCATCGATCGCAAGCACGAGTCGGATATTCTCCCCGTCAAAGCCTCGGCGTCCAATGCAAAAACCGAGGAGCCTCCTCCACCAGGAGAAACGAGCGACTGGCTCGAAAGCTGGATGGACAAGCTGGAGATCGCTCTTATGGGCGGACTGCGAGAGGATTCCAGCGATTTTTTCAAGCGGATCACCGCCGCGCCGCGCCCCGCCTATCCCGAACTTGCTAAGCGCGCACATATTCAGGGAGTTGTGATATTGCAAGTGAAGGTGAAAACAGACGGAAGCATCGAAGTACAAAAGATTTTGCAGGGCGAGCCGGTTCTCGCGGACGCAGCGATCGACGCTGTGAAGCGGTGGCGCGCGAATCCTGCGTTGATCAACGGCACACGAGTTGAGACCATTTCGACGGTCACGTTTGATTTTGAGCTGCACTGACGTAGAACGCAGCAAGCGCAGCATCGCGCGCAAGTTTTGTTCGGGTCCCGGGTTCCTCGGTGGCTTCGCAATAACGAGCAATAGCTCGTGAGATGTGTTCGAAGGGGGTAGAACGCGATGCTACGTCCTAATTTCCGCACGGCGGTATTGTTCATCCTGGCTCTGGCGGTGGGTTCGGCTGCGCCGGCCTTTGCGAAGAGCAAAGACTTCAACCATACCTATCCGCTCCTGCCGGGCGGCTCCTTTGAGCTGCAAAACGTCAACGGCCCCGTTCAAGTGGAAGGGTGGGACCGTGACGTGATCGAAATCCATGCCGTAAAAATCGCCAAGGAAAAAGAGTCGGACCTCGATCGCGTCTCAATCGAGGTCGACGCCAAGCCGAACGATGTTTCCGTCGTCACGCGCTACCCGCAAAATGAGGGCGTGGAAGTCGCCGTCGAGTATACGATTCGCGTTCCGCACGGCGCGCGCGTCGAGCACATCGGTACCGTAAACGGCACACTGAAAATCGCCGGTGTCGAGTCGGTGGAAGAGTTGCGCACGGTGAATGGAAATATCGAGGTCTACGAGGGCGGGGGAAACGTTCACGCACACACGACGAACGGCAATGTGCACCTCGAGCTATCGCGTGCTCTGGATGAAAAGGGTATGGCGGCCGAGACGACCAATGGCTCCGTGCTTCTGGCTTTGCCGCAGGATACGCAGGCGAATCTGGAAGCGCGCTCGTTAAATGGAAACTTTTATTCCGAGCTGCCGTTTTCGCAGGAAGCCGCGGAACGTCCCCGGGAAATGCGCGGAAAGTTTGGCAAGGGCGGAGCTCCCATCCGGTTGAACACCGTCAACGGCGGAATCCAAATCGTAATCTTGCGGTCGACGGTTTGAGGCGGGCCGCGTCTAACGGAAATAGGAGGACGGAAAATATCATGACGAAACGAAATCTGTTTATGGGTGGCGGGGCCGTGGCGCTCGGATTGGCGCTGATTGCGCTGCCCAGCCCTCGTGCAAATTCGCAGGAGCCGTCGGATGCAAAAGTAGCGCAGTTGGAGCAAAAAATAGAAGAGCTCCAGGCCCGCTTGGCGGAGCGCCTTGATGCTCGCGCATTGCAAGCTTCCGTGAGAGCCGCGGTCCAGCAAGCGCAAGAGCAGCAGCGACGGATTGAAGTAACACCCGAACCGGGCGACGAAGACACGATGGTGGTCCTCGGCGATGAGGGCGCAAGCTGGCTCGGCGTCGAATCGCAGGAAATTAGCTCAGTGAAGGCGAAAGAATTGAAACTGCCCGCGGAACGCGGCGTCTTGCTGGAACGCATCGTGCCGGATAGTCCTGCCGCCAAAGCCGGCCTGAAAGACAACGATGTCATCACGGAGATTAATGGCCAGCGCGTCGAAGGCGCGGCGCAGTTCCGCCGCATGATTCGCGAAATCCCTGCAGGACGCTCCGTACAGTTCACCGTGTGGCGCGACGGCCACGCGCAAACGTTCAGCGTGACCCTGGGCAAGTCGGAAGATCATGGCAACATGTGGTTCAAAACGGCGCCGCGCGCGTTTTCTTTCCAGCTACCAAACATTGAAGTTCCGGAAGTGCCGTCACTGCCGGATATGGACTGGGGCGGCTACGGTGTGCTGGCTGGCTCGCGCCCGCGTCTCGGAATCGATGCCGAAGACTTGAGCGGGCAGTTCGGCGCCTATTTTGGCGCGCCTGATGGCGAAGGCGTCCTGGTCCGCGAAGTGAATGCCGGTTCTCCGGCAGAAAAAGCCGGCGTGAAGAGCGGCGACGTGATCACCTCGCTGAACGGCGAACGCATCCGCTCGCTTGGCGATCTGCGCGAAAAGCTAGCTGGCAAGCGGGACGAAAAAACCGTGAAACTCGGCATACTGCGCAACAAGAGCGAAGTGCCGATAACTGTTGAGATGCCTCCGCCGCCGTCAAAAACTCCCCGATCCATTTCGCGGCGCACCAATATCTAAGAAAGCTCGATCGAAAAAGGCCCGGACATTCCGTCCGGGCCTTTTGGTTTTTGCGGTGCGAGTTTGTGATCCGCTTTTCGTTCTGAACGGGCACGATTCAGGGCTTGCCGTCGTTCCCATATTTTCGCGCGAGCCGAAACGGCCGTCCCAAAGCATCCAAAAACCAGTGCCTTTTATTTTCGGCGCCTGCAACCCAATCTTCCTCTGTTGGCGAAAGCGAAAGTCGAAACAAATACACAACGCCAGACAAAATCCCGCCGCGCATGCGCATTCGAAACATCGCGCGTTCGAAAATTCCCGGCGGCGCAGAACCCGCCGCGGGAAGGCATCGCGTAATCTGCTTCGCGAGACGTCCAACCGTTCGGTCCGATCGCAAAGCCGCGCCAACACTTTCCGGTAGTGGAGCGCCGAGCAAGTCCGCCGCCAGTCGCAGCCCAACAGACAGCATTCGTTCCCCGCCAACTTCTGCGGCCGCGGCCATTACACGCCCCCAGTCGAGTTCCTGCCTGGTTACAAAAGCTGCCACGTCCGCGATGTAGCTCAACTGCTCCCAAAAATGTTTCGCGCCATGAATGCAAATCAGTATGAGTTCATCTTCGGGCGAGAGCGCGGGAACTTTATGCGAATCGATGTTTACGCGTGTTTGCCGTTGGAAAAGATTTTCCAGCGGAAGTGGCCGTGGATGGTAGCGAAACGTAAGCTCCGTATGATACTCAACCAGAAGCTTTGTGCTCGACTGCCGGAAAACATACTCGCCAGGAATCTTCTTCGCCCGGATCGCTCTCAACGGAACGCTCGGTTCATATCCGAGACTGATCATCAGCTCCGTTGAACGCTGAATGTCCTTGTCGCGCACGATCAAATCCAGATCACCGTACTGGCGCAACCCTGGATCGCCATAACACCGCGCCGAGAGGACGGGCCCCTTAATCACCAACGCCTCGACGCCTGAAGCCGCGAAACCATCGAACAACCGGAACATCTCCGCCGTCAAATTCATCGTGAAGAGCGTGTAAGCACGCCGCCACGCGCGCAAACTCTCCCGGTTTTCCGGCGATACAGCGTTCTCGTCGTAGTTTGCCAGCCGCGCGGTGGTGAGCCCCAGAACGCTGTGGTCCTCCGCAAACGCAATCAACGAGGCCCACTTGAGAGGCGCGCGAAGCCGCTCCGCCAGCCGCTGCCGATCCAGCTGGGGCCTTGCACACTCCAACAGCAGCTCCCATTCCCCTTCGAGAACTTCCGCCCCCTGTGGCAGCGCTTCTGTCACACCATCCCCCGCGGTCTCGATGAAGCTTACTCGAATATTCAATTGTTTGCGCTAACGGGCCTCGATAGGAAGAGTCGCATACCGGCTCACGCAGAGTTCGCCGTTCGAATACTTCAGCGCGTAGCCTGCTGGCAGCCGGTGAATATCGAGAAACGCGGTGCGTTCCGCATCCGGACACCAAGACTGCAAAAGAAAGTCGGCGATGAAATGAAGGTCGGGCTTGGCGGAAACGGCCGGAGCCACGCGCACAGCCTCAAGCGTGTTGCTGAAAACAAGTTGGCCTCCTGCGTATGCATAAAAAAAAGGCCTGGCCCCAAGCAAGTCGCGAACGCGCCATAACTGCCTCGCCTCAGCATCCCAAATGGCAAACGCAAAATCGCCGATCAAGGCTTCAAGACTTTTCTCCGCCCACTGCCGCCACGCGCGCAGGACCAATTCTTCGTTAGTCGCATCTACGGAGATTTTTTCGCCGAGCTGCTCGAGATTTCGCAGCAATTCCTCGCGGCCGTCGAGCCGCACTTCGCCCAGAAGCCAAATTCTTCCGTCCAAGGAAAAGGGTTGCGATTCTGCCTGTGGCGAGGGACCGGTACGGAGCAGTGTGAAACAAAACCCCGCGCCCGGACTCGTCCAGATTTGCGTGGCGTCGGGCCCTCGAAATGCCAGACGCTCCGCCATCCGCGGAGACAACACCGGCAAAGCCACTCATCGCGGACCCGGCGGCGTGGACGAAAGCGCCGCGTCAAACGCCGCGTAGTGTTCGTGGAGTGATTCAGGCTCGTTCAACGCCGCCCCGGCGCGCTCCACCCAGGCGTGCGCTTCGAATTTTTCATCGTGCTTGCGAACGCCTATCCGCAGCTCAGTAGCGATGCCCTGCCGGCCTAGCAGCCACCACAGCGCGAGAGATTCTTCAAGGCAAGTGGGATGGCCTGCACTGTGACGGACCGCCGCGCGCACCATGCGCACTGTCAAATCAGTGCGGTCGGCCGAGGAAGAATCTGTTTCGTTGCCTTGAGTGGAAAGAAACCGTTGAAGGAATGCTCGCGTCTTGCGAAATCCACGCAGCCGCAAACTTAAAGTTATCAGCGGAAGCAAAGCCGCCGCGCGCAGAAAAATCCCGCGCGCCCTGCGCTCCAGCGCGCTAAACCGCCGAAGCCGTTCCCACATCTGCTGGCTGGATTTGGAGCAGCCCGTTGTCGACGAGCCGTCCCAGGAGTTCTGTGAAGTGCAATCGAAGCAATTCGGACTCAACGTCGAATTCGTTCTGGAGTTCCTGATAGGCAGCGTCGATGTTCGGCGCGGTGGTCACTACCTGCCACATGCGCGTCCCGGTTTCGTCCAAGCCGAAGTAGCGCTCCGTCTCCAAATTCAAAAGCACCGATTCCTTATCCAGAAAACGCACAAGCACGTGCGGCAACACTTCAGCGCGATCTGTGAATGACACCATCAGCCCCGCTCCTCAGCTCCCCCGTGGTAAAACCGCTATTCTGCTTCTTTCGTTCTTCGTGAAATCGCTCGCCTACATTCTACCGGGGAATCGCGCGCTTCGCTATTCAGACTAAAAATCCCCCCGGTTCGGTACCGTTTGCCTTTCGTCGCGAGCCGATTGTCTTCGAGCCGCAGACACGCTATAAGTTTCGTCGTGCCTGAAGCCGCGATAAGCGTTGCAGCCCTCGAGAAGTTTTTCCCTCCCGCGCGCAGCGGCTGGCGTGCCTTGCTCCAGCCATTCGAAAAACCCAGCGTCGTTGCTCTCGCCGGAATTTCCTTCGAAGTGCGTCCCGGGGAAGCGCTGGCGCTGCTCGGCGCAAACGGCGCGGGCAAATCCACGCTCCTCCGCATTCTCGCCACGCTCCTGCTTCCCACCAGCGGCCGCGCGCAAATCGCCGGACATGATGTCGTTCTCGATCCGCGCACCGTTCGACGCCAACTCGGCTATCACGCCGGCAGCGACATCGGCTTCTACGCTCGGCTTACCGGCCGCGAAAATCTGCGCTTTTTCGGTAGCCTTAATCATCTTTCGAAAGCCTCTGCCGCGCAGCGCATCGCTCTTCTCGCGCAACAATTCCATCTGGAAGAAGCTCTCGACCGCCAGGTGCGCACACTCTCGTCCGGAACGGTGCAGCGCCTGAGTCTTGCTCGCGCCCTGCTCCACGAGCCGCGCGTTCTTTTGTTAGATGAGCCCACGCGCAGTTTGGACGCCATCGCCGCCTCCGAATTTCGCCGCTTCCTGAGGTCGGAGGTTCTTCGCCGCGGCGATACTTCCCTGCTCTTCGCCTCCCACACTTTGCCCGAGGTCGAGTTGCTCGCCGATCGAATCGCGGTGATCGACGCAGGACGCCTGCTCGCCTGCGACACCCTGGCCGCCCTCAAACGGACCACGGGCGCCGCGACACTCGAAGACGCTTTCATGCGCTTCACCGGCCGCACCCCGCACGTCACTCTGGAGGACGCACCGGAATGATTCGCACCCTGCGCGAGTTATGGGTCTTCTTCTGGCGTGATCTCTCCATCGCGCGTACCTACCGCACTGTCTTCGTGCTGGAAGCCGTCGAAGCGCTCTTCGGCGTCGCCATGTTTTTCTATGTCGCGCGGTTTGTCGACAGCCCGCAGCTTTCCTCGTCTCTCCCGCAAGGCGGCAGCTATTTTGCTTTTTCTCTGATCGGCTTTGTCTTTCTCGATTATCTAAATGCCGCCATGGACACGTTCGATCAAAGCCTGGCGGAAGCGCGCGATTCCGGCACACTCGAGCATCTTCTTGTGACCCAGACTTCTCTTCCCGTCATTCTGGCCGGCTCGGCCATCTATCCATTTGTTTCCACGACGTTCCGCATCGCGGTCTACCTCGCGTGGGGCGCCTTGCTCTTCGGTTTTCCGCTTCACGATGCAAACTGGGCTGCTGTTGCCGCAGTACTTCTCGCCACCTTGCTCGCCTTTTCCGGCCTGGGAATTCTCTCCGCCAGCTACGTTCTGCTCTTTAAACGCGGTAATCCCGCAAAGTGGTTTCTGCTGGGCGTTTCGAGTGTCGCGGGTGGTATGCTCTTTCCCATCAGCGTCCTTCCCGATTGGCTGCAGCTCGTGGCGAAGCTGAATCCCGTCACGTATGCACTCGACGCCATGCGCGCCGCGCTGCTGGGCGGTGCGGGCTTGCATACTGTTCTGCAGCCCCTCCTGGTCTTGTTTCTTTTCACCGCGGTACTCTTGCCCCTGTCGATGGTCGTCTTCGCCTGGGCGCTTCGCCGTACCAAAACTACCGGAACGATGATGCACCGCTAGCATTATGTCCCCGAATAAACGCCAAACATTTTACCCAACCCAAGAAATCCCACGTCCGTATTTCAATAAAAAAGGCCGGCCCCGCAACGCGGAACCGGCCGACAAATGAAAGCGCGAAATCCCTCAGGACTTCTTTTTCTTCGCGCTCACTCTGATATCGATACCCGGAGCCATTTGCTGCAATTGCGCGAGTCCTTCCTTGGCCTGTTGGCCGAAGGGCCCGTTGGGGTCGAGCTCAATGGCCTTTTGATAGGCCTCAATCGTCCCCGGTGCAAACTCGGGCACATCTTTGTCCCCCACTTTTTTGACCGTCATTTTGTAAATAAGGCAGGCCCCCAGCAGGTACCAGGTCTGCGCGCTCTTCGGATCCAGCTCGGCAGATTTCTGTAGAGGCTCTATGGCATCGGCTCCGCGATTCGCGTTGTACAAGCTGATCCCGAAATTTCGCCACGCCGTCGCGGCTTTCGTCGGATCCAGCTCCGCGCTCTTCGTATACGCCGCGCGCGCTTCGTCAATCTTTCCCGCTCGCGCCAGCACGTTCCCGAGATTGTTGTAGTAGCCCGGGTCGTCAGGCTTGGCGTTAATGGCCTGCTGGTACGCTTGCGCCGCTTCTTCATTTCGGCCTGCAAGGTCATACGATTCGCCCAGCTTCGCCCATAGCAAGTTCTGGTTCGGGTCCTTTTCCGGAGCAGTCTTTTGCGCCGCCTGGAATTCTGCCGACGCCTTGTCAGACAGATCCTTAAGGTTTTGTTTCAGCGCATCCCGCTGATCGGGAGTTGCTTTCGCCAAATCCTCTTTTGCCTTGCGCTCCTGGTCGAGAAAGGCGGACCCCGCCGTATAGTGTGCCTTCATCCCCTCGAATTTTGCTTTATCCTCGGACTCCTTCTTGTTTTTTTCCGCCGCTTCCGTGCCCTGCTTCGCAATATATTCTTTGAAGTTCATGTCCGGCATTTTGGTTTCTTCGCCGCTCGTGGCCTTCAACTGTCCCAGGCGGAAGGGAGGTTGCTTCTCGTTCGGCGGCGGAAACACCGTAATCGTCAACGTGTACACCCCGGGGCGAAGATTGCGTAACACAAACCGGCCTTCCGCGTCCGTTTTCACTTCCGCCTTCACGCCTTGCTCGCTCACGGACTCGACAGTCAGTCCAAACCATGGCTTCCCATTGGAATCCAAAATCGTGCCGACGATCGATCCAGTCTGCGCATCCGCGTTCGGCGTGAGAATCGTCGCCAACACGCCAGCTAGCAATACCGCAAGCAACATGGACTTCCCAAGTCTCTTCATGCTTTTTCTCCTTTTGCCGAGGCATACCCTCCCCGGCCCGGCTGGCGGGATGTGCCCTATTATCCTTAATCCTAGCTCTTTTCCAAGTCCTACGAGTGGGCGGAAACCGCCAACCGGTAAGGTGTAGGGTCCGGCACTCCCGCCTCCGCAAACGCCTGCAATCGCAGCAAGCAACTATCGCACGCTCCGCACGCCCTGTCCTCATTTTGGTAGCAGGACCATGTCAACTGTAGCGGCGCGCCGAGATCGATCCCACGCCGAATGATTTCGCTCTTCTTCAGCGTGATCACAGGCGTCGCAATCTCAATCTGCGTCTCCGGCCGCGTCCCCACTCTCACCAACTCCTGAAAAACCTGGTAATACTCCGCGCGGCAATCGGGATAGCCTGAACTATCCTCCGCCACCGCCCCAATGTAAACCGCTCTCGCCCCAATCGCCTCCGCCCAGCTCACCGCCACGGAAAGAAAATGCGCATTGCGAAAGGGCACATACGTCACCGGAATCGCGCTCCCATGGCGTCCCGTCGCGCCCAATTCATTTTCCGGCACCGCGATTTTCGTGTCCGTAAGCGCCGACCCGCCAATCGCCCGGAAATGATCGAGCTGCACCACTAACCGCTGGCTCACACCATAGAAATCCGCAATCTCCTCAAACGCTCTGCGTTCGCGCTGCTGCGTGCGCTGGCCGTAGCCCGCGTGCAGCAGTGCAATGTTCTCCGCGCCATGCCGCTCCCGCGCAATCGCCGCGCAAACGCACGAGTCCATCCCCCCGCTTAGAAGCACCACAGCTTTTGCACCTAGCGATTCGGCTGTCATCTCAACTCATTATAGCTCGACTCACAAAACAAGGCGCGATCTCGGCAGCACCCGAAACCTACCACTAGACTCGGAACTCATCATTTCGGCCGCAAGTTGAGAAACTGAGTGGATTCAACCGGTCTTCTTAATAATCTTAATTTGATAGTTGATTTTGTTAATTTATCGTAGTATGTTGCTCGTGTTCTTGGATATTGTAATGGACATTTCCAAAGCCCTCTGTCCCGATTGCAAGCAACCGCTAAACGTCACCCGTTTAGCCTGCCCTGGCTGCAACCTCACTCTCGACGGCGATTTCGAGGTGTCCCCCTTAGGCAAACTCAGCCCCGACGACCAAGCTTTCGTAATCGCGTTTGTCCGCCATCATGGCTCGCTAAAAAAGATGGAGAGCATTTTCGGCATCAGCTATCCCACCGTCAAAAATCGGTTGAACGCCATCGCCGCGACCCTCGACAAAAATTTCGAAAGCCCTTCGCCGAATCTTTACGTCCTGGAGCAATTGTCCCGCGGAGAATTGACTGTCGAAGAAGCCCTGGAGAAATTGAGCTAACGAATCACATCTGAGCAGTCTGAGAGGAGACCGTCGTCATGTCCGAAGAGAGAAAGAAAGTGCTAGAAATGCTCGCAGCAGGAAAAATCACCGCGGACGAAGCCGAAAAGCTTCTAGATAAGCTAAGCGCCAACAGCTCAAATGCTACGTCCGGCACTGAACAGCATGCCGCAGCAGCCGCCCCGGGTAACGCGAAACCAAAGTATCTGCGTATCGTCGTGGATCAACCAGGCCGCGACCAAGTGAATATGCGCGTGCCTCTTTCCTTCTTGGGCTCCGCAAAAAGTCTTCTTGCCGTCATGCCCAAACGCGTGAACGAGCGCTTGGCAGAGTACGGCATTAACGCGGGCAGCTTCGCCACCATAAATCTCGATGACCTGGGACCCGCGATGCGCGAGCTAAATGTTGACGTGGATGAAGGTGGCAAAAAAGTGCGCATCTTTTGCGAGTAACCGCTGCGTCCCGTCAGCGGTCCGTTTCTTAAACTCCCTTTGTCGCCGGATCCCACACGAACTTGTGCAGTTGCAATCCCAGCCGCACCGGCAAGCCGTCCGCAAGGATCCACTCCACCAGCGCGCGCGCCTCCAACCCTTTCCACTTCCCCGCTGGATCATTAAACACCGGCGAAAACAAAACCTGCCGTACGCGTTCCGCCAGCCGGTGCTGCGCCGTGAACTCCCGTGCAAACTCATAATCTCGCCGCGTCGAAAGCACAAACTTCACTTCGTCCTTCGCGTCCAGCACATCTAGGTTTCGCATCTCAAACGTATCCGCCTCGCCCGAGTCCGGACACTTCACATCCACAATCTTGATCACTTCCCCCGGCAGCCGCCCGGTATAGCGCTCGCCGCTCGTCTCAATCATCACTGTATATCCCACCGCGATCAGTTTCTCCGCCAAGGGATATATCTCTTCCTGCAGAAGCGGCTCCCCGCCAGTCAATTCCACCAGCGGCACACTCGCGGCCGCACCGGACCCTTCCGGACTCCTCACCGCGAGCTCGTCCACGCGCGCAAGCACGTCCGCAACACTCATCTTCGTCCCGCCGTGAAACGCATACGCCGTATCGCACCAGGTGCAACGTAAATTGCACCCCGTCAAACGCACAAAAATGCACGGCAACCCCGCGCGCGTCCCTTCTCCCTGAATCGATTTGAATATTTCTGTTATGAACATGACTTTGGAGTGCGGCAGCCCAGCTGCCGCTTTTTCAACCGCGCCCATCTCCCCCGCGTCCTACCGCGCGCCCGAACCCGTCTTGCGCCCCGTTCTCCGACTCAGCCACCACATCGCCCCCGCAAAAAGCAGTACGGGCAGGATCAACCTCCAATAAGCAGGCGCAACGCCAATGTAGCGAAACACAACGACGTATCCGATCGCCACCAACGCCGCCGGAATCAGAATGATGTAAAAACCTCGATTCACCGCTTCACCGCTCGCCCTCTTCCGTCTTTACGTCTTTATGTCTTTATGTCTTTATGTCGTTACGTCGTTACTTCTTTCCTTCTTCTCAATCTCCCGGCCGGTACTGCGCCCGGCTAGTATCCGTCTCCCACAAAATCACATCCGTGATCCGCGCTCCCGCCGGCAAATCCTTCAGTCCGCGCGTCACCTCATCATAAAAATACTTCGCCATATTTTCCGCCGAGGGATTCACCGTCTTAAAGGGCTCCAGATCGTTCACAAATTGGTGGTCCAACCGCCCCATAATCTCCCGCACAATCGCTTTCAATCGCGTAAAATCCACCAACAACCCAATCGCATCCAACTGCGGCCCCTCGAGCGTCACCCGCACGCGATAGTTGTGCCCATGCACGTTCTCGCACTTCCCCTTGTATCCGCGAAGCGCATGCCCCGCCGAAAATGTCTCTTCCACGCTGACCTGAAACATTCTTCTCTGTGTCCTCTGCTCTCTGCGAACTCCGTGTAAATGTTTTTTCCTAATTCTTCTTCTTCGCCAAAAACCGGGAAACCTCAGCCAAATCCGAGGTCATCCGATACTTCGGCAAAGACTCCAAAAAAATCTTACCATACGCCATACGTTGAATCCTGCTATCCAACAGCGCCAAAACTCCCCGATCGGTTTTCGTTCGAATCAACCGCCCAAACCCCTGCTTCAAAGCCAAAACCGCCTGCGGCACCTGAAACTCCGCAAACGGATTCCGCCCGTCCTCCTGCAAAGCTGCCACCCGCGCCGCCACAATCGGATCGCTAGGCACCGCAAACGGCAACCGGTCCACAATCACACAAGAAAGCTGCTCCCCAGGCACGTCCACGCCCTGCCAAAAACTAGCCGTAGCAAAGAGCACGGCCCCCGGCGTGTTCTTGAATCTTTCCAACAAAACCGACCGCGGCGAAGTCCCCTGCAAGAGCAAGGGAAACGGCACGCGCGTCCTGACCCGCTCAAACAATTCGTTCATCTGCGAGTAGCTTGTAAACAAACAGAACGCCCGCCCTTGGCTGGTCTCCAGCAAATTCACAATTTCATCTGCAGCCTTTGCCGTGAACGCCGGATTCCTCACGTCTGGCATGTTTGGAGGCAAATACAGCATTGTCTGTTTCTCGTAATCAAACTCCGGCGGCAACCCGCGCTCCTTCGCGTGATCCAGCCCCAGCCGGTGCCGAATAAACTCAAACCGGTTCCCCACCGTCAAAGTCGCCGAAGTCAAAACCACCGTATCGAACTGCTCAAACAGCCGCTCGCGCAAAATCTGGCTAACGTCGATCGGCGTAGCCGCCAAAAAAACGCCTTTATTCCGCCGCTCATACCAATACACAAAGTTCCGCTCGTTCGATTCGAATAGAAAAGTCAGCTCCTGCCGTATCTCAAAGCTTCTCCTTGCAATCCTCAGAATCTCTTCCGGCTTCTGCGTCAAAGCCGCGCATTCCGTCTCAAATCCCTTCAGCGCCGACGCCAAGTCATCGTAAGCCTCGCGATTCTGCTCCAGAAACGCTTCCCGTTCATTGCGCGAAAACGGATAACGCCCATCGCGCGCCGGAAACCGTTCGAAAAACGCCCGGCTCCTCTCGCGGATTCTCTGTGTCCGCCGCAGAACCGCTGGCGTTCCCAGATGCAAAAGTCGCAGAGTCTGATCCGCGTCCCTCGCCAATTCCTCAAGCCGGAAATTCGAAATCTGCCGCCCAAAATAATCGCTCGCGACATCTTCCATCTCGTGCGCTTCATCAAACACCACCGCCGAGTACTCCGGCAAAATGCTCCCAAAGTCGTCCTGCTTCAAAGCCAAATCCGCAAAAAACAAATGATGATTCACGATAATCAAATCCGCATCCTTCGCCCGCTGGTGCATCCCCGTCACAAAACACGGATTGAACGAAGGACACTTCTGCCCCGAACACGTATCCCGCCGCGCATCCAGCCGCGTCCACAAATCCGAATCATCCGGCAAAAACGTCAGCTCCGCCCGGTCCCCCGTCTCCGTCAATTTCGCCCACTGCTTGATCTGCTGAAACGCATCCAGCTCATCCATGCCCTTCAGCAAAGCCTGGTCCGCCATCTGATTCACTTTCGCCACGCACAAAAAATTCGATCGCCCCTTCATCACCGCCACTTTCAAATTCGGCGCAAAATGCTTCTGCAAAAACGGGATATCCTTCTGATAAAGCTGCTCCTGCAGCGATTTCGTCGCGGTCGAAATCACCACGCGCCGCCCGCTGCAAATCGCCGGCACCAAATACGCCAGCGTCTTCCCCGTTCCCGTCCCCGCCTCCAAAATCGCGTGATGATGCTTCTCGAAAGCATCGTGCACCATCTCCGCCATCTCCAATTGCCCGCGCCGGTGCTCATACCCGCCAATCATGCACCGTTCCAGAAATCCCCCCGGCCCAAACACATCCCGCATGGACGGCTTCTCGGCAGCCTGATTCGCCGCCGCGTCCCTTCCCAAATCTGGTGTCGGAGTCCCGCCCGCTTCACGCGTCTCGTCGACAAACACTTCCGCCTCATCGCGCAGCGCCGAGACTGCCCTCAATGGCTGGGGATCCCCAACCGATTTAGCAGCTTTTCTGGGCAGAACGCCCACCCTTTCTTCCCCGCTCACGGAAGGCCGCGGCCACCGTTGTAGCCATCGACCGGCTCGTTTCGCATTCAGCGGATTCGTAACCATAACATATCCCCTAGGTACGCCCGTTCACCTGCCACGACAGCCACCCCGCGGGTGCCCGTACGTACGGTTTAATAGTTGGGCATCGCGGAGCAGTTCGTACCCCACTTGTTTGTTGCCCGGCGTTACATTAAGTGCTGCCACGGAATGGGGATGGGGTTCCTGGCGTGGGGAACTAAGTCTGAACCGCATGGGGTGTGTGATGAAATCCTATAAAACCTTTCCTTTCCTGATTCTAGTGGCATGCGTCTTTTTGGGCTCGTGCAGCGGCCTGCCCAAGGGCAATGGCGGCGGTGGGGGCGGGGGTGGCGGCACTGCCAACGTGAGCTTTGTCCTGAACGCCAACAATCCGCCTGTAGCTCTGGGCCTTGTGAGTTTGAAGGTTGTTCCTACTGCCATCACGTTGACTCCCACAATCGGGACCCCGACGACTTTCAATCTCAATAGTGGCAATGGCTACTCTTTTGACCTGGTTCGGCTGCAATCCGATTCCGGCTTTCTCGGGACAGTTCCCAAGGCCGCGACGGGCGGCTACTCCTCAGTCGCCGTCAGCTTCTTAAGCGCTACGCTCGCCTTCTTTAACGGCACCGGCGTTGCGCTCACCAACCCGGTCTGCGCTGCAGGCCAAACTTGTATCGCCACATTTGCTGGACCCTTCACAGCCACGGCCACCTCGCCACTGACCGTCAGTGGCAACGGGGGATTCGCCATTAACGTAAATCTTGGCCAAGCCATAACCATCAGCGGAACAACGTTGAGCCTGAACTTCGCCAATACCAATGCCGCCAGCGCTTTCGCGCTTCCCCGCGCGAACTCCAATCTCGCTGCTGGACAGCTTGATCTCATCGAGGACTTTACCGGCATCGTTAGCAGCCCTGGCTCAACCGTCACGATCACCCCTGCTCCCGCTGTGAATCGCCCGCCCATCACGGCCACCGTGAATTCTTCGACAGTGCTGGACCAGGATCCTACTCAGACTCTTTGCACAACTCCTACGCAGGGCAATGTTTCCTCGTGCGTGGCTAGCGGCCAAGGCGCTAGCATGGATGCCATTCTCAATACCGATGGAACCTTTTCGGTCCAGGAAATAGAGCCTCTTTTGGCTAGCCCCACCGTGGACACCGTGGAAGGCACTGTCGTCGCTATCAATCCCGTCGGTCAAACGCAGTTTACACTGGTCGTCACGGACATCATCCCTGCCGCCACAAATTCCCTGATCGGCAGCTTGACGGTCGGCGCTCCCTTGACTGTAAATCTGTCCGTTGGCCCTAATTTCTACGTTGATTCTAAAGGGCTGCCAGTGCAGGGCAGCTACCCCACTAGTTACGGAGCGTTTAGAAGTGCTACCAACACGACCGCGCTCCAGTTGGGCCAGACCGTTGCCGTCCACGCGACTACGTTCACCGCGGCCAACGGCACTACGTTTGCATCTTCTACGGTTAACACGGTTACTCTGCGCTGGTCGCGGTTCAGCTCGACAGTCAGCATTGCTGCTACGCCCCAATTCACCGTGACCGCCATTCCAGGGTATTTCGGTTTCACTCCCTCCAGCACATTTGGCGTGCAGATCTTTACGGGTGTACAGGGGACCGAGGGCGTTACCAATCTCGCCGGAATCGTCAACGGTAATCCCCCCGCGACGACTCCTGCGCTCGGCGTTCGAGCTCTATATATTGAAAACTCAGCGAACACCCTTGTCCCGCCCTTCTTTGCCGCCAAGGTTCGCCAACAATAACGTATCCCAAGATTTACCCGCCTCCGCAAAAGGCAACGGGCCTGAGCATCTCAGATGCTCAGGCCCGTTCTTACTACACCAGACTCTGGTCATCGAAAATTGGGACTGTCGGAAAACCCTGGCATTGACATTTTTATATGAGGGGGGTACCCCCAACAGGTCGAGCGCCGCACGACAACAGTTTCCTCACAATACGATCTGGATTCTGCCTGCCTCGATTGGCAAATCAAATGGGCATCGAGTGGCTTGGCCCCGGCGTATTCTTTCACCGGCATATTTGGCAGCTATGAAGCCGCCGCGACCGGCACACCCATCGAGCTGGAGGAAACCTTCGGCTGCAGCCGGCTATAGAGCGCCAGGGAGATCGCGCCCATGCCCCACATCCAGATTCCCAGTCCGACCAGGATTCCAATCACATGCAGTCGTGCTATCGGCGTGTAAACGATGCGAACGATCGCAAAACCTGCCGCCATTCTTCCGATTAGGCCCCAAGTGTCGGTCGTCCTGCCGAAAATCCAATTGCCAACCACCGTACCGACCACAAGCTCCGCGCAATTGACCGCCAGGAACCACAACCCGAGAGAAAGCAGCCCCAGCGGTATGCCAACGACCGTGATGCATGCAAGGACAGCTGCGATCGGCACTCCGAAGAACACCAGGACGCCCAATCCAATTGGCGCCCCGACCCGTTCCCCGGCGGCTACGCTCTCTGAAGCAAATTTTGGAAGCAACAAAAACAGCACAAGCCCAAGTAGAATAAAAGCCGCCGTCCAGATGATCCGCCAAACATAGTAGTGACCAGTCGCATACTCCGACTTACGCTGCCTCTTGGTAAATTCCACCGGCGAGGCCAGTTTCGCCCCGGCAGAAACGCTAGCTTCATTCTCGCCTTCGTACTGAATGCGCCCGCCGACCTGGCCGGTGGAAGCGATGATCAGCGAATTGCCTTTTTCCCGGATGCCACCTTCAACGGTGCCGTTCACGTTCGCTTCATTTCCAAAGAAAAGAATGTCGCGGCCGAGGTGGCCGTCGACAGCCAAGATGCCGCCGAACATGGTGAGGCTTCCGCCGACTTTCCCAGTGGAATCGATAGTCACAGAATCGCCAAACCAAGTGACGCTTCTTCCGACACTTCCGGAAATGGTCCCGTTGTTCCCCGCCGCGCGAAGGTTGCCGTCCACATGCCCGCGAATCCGCATGGATTGGCACCCGCTGATCACGTCTCCGGTGACGTGCCCGTCTATATCGATCTCCTTGCCCGCTGCATAGACGTCGCCGTCGACCGTGCCCTCGATGCGAATTCGCTCACCGGAAAGATAGATGTCGCCTTTGATAGATTCATCCTGCCTTACCTCGACCGTCGTCCCCTTGCGAAACTCCGTGGCACCTGCCGGCGTTGGCAAAGCCAGAGCTGTACACAAGCTCGCCAGCACCAGCGCCAATGCCGAGCCGCGCCGCAAGCGTTTACGGAATATAACCAAGCCGAATCCCGCCACGGTCAGCATCGCCAGCACCTCGAGAAGTGTGATCACGGATTGCCATCCTTTCCAGAAGGCACCTTGAAAAACCAATAAGCTGAGAAGACTCGTTCCGCCGAATCCCGCATCAGCCAACCGCGTCTGCGCGGGCTCGATGAAGGTCGTGTACAGAGCATAGACACCGGTTGCCGCCAAGCCAAAAACGACGCCCCAAATCCAGCCAAACGATTTCCCAGTGCGCTCCTGAAATTCCGCAAGCCGCGACGGCAGCGGTTCGTCTTCTTCCCGCATCGCCCGTGTAAGCAGCCGCGATTCGCGGTCGAGGGCTCTCAGCAAGGTCCGGCAGGCCGCGCAATCCTGCGTGTGCGCGGAAACGGCCTGCGCACGAGCGCGGTCCAATTGGCGCTCCGCGTAAAGCAGGCACGTCATCTCATCCAGATGATCCATCGTCCCGCCCGGTCCTTCTGGCGACACCGGGTTAGCAGGTTCGCTCACAGGGTCCCTCCCGCAGCCAGCGCACTCTTCCCCTCCAGCGCCTGCCGAAGTTCATGCCGCGCGCGCAGCAGCACGACGCCCACAAAGGCGCGCCGCACGCCGAGCTCATCGGCAATCTCGTCATAACTCATGTCCGAGTAATAGCGCAACACCAGAGCCATCCGCGCGCGCGCACCCAGCTTCTGCAAGGCGTGCCGTACTTCCTCGCTGGTCTTCTGCTCAATTAGCTTGTCCAATTGGTTGGGGTCGGGGTGCTCCAGCGGCACATCTTCCACATCTTCGGTCTCTTTGTCCTGGCGGATTTTGCGGCGGCGCAGGATATCCCAGCAATGGTTGGCGGCCACCCTGTAGAGCCATGCGGAAAAGGAGCGCGTCTCGTCGTACTGGCTCAGCTTGTCCCGCAACTTCATGAATATCTCCATAGTGGCATCTTCGGCGTCTTCCCGGGTCGGTAGCGCCCTCCTGCAAAACCGGAAGATAGCCGGGGCAAAATTCCGGTAAAGCTCACCCCAGGCATCGGCATCCCCTGCCCGAGCCCGGGCAACTGCCTCCGTGGTCTCCGTCATTCCCGGCACGCTCATCGAGCCTGGTCTCAGCGGTTCCATAGACTAGTACGCAGGGGAGCCCCTAAAACTTACAAGAAATTCACAAATAGCAATATTGCAGAGCGGGGCTATCTCGTCTCTGCTCAGCACTCTACCAGAAATGCCGAGCTGGGCCACAGTTCATAGCAATATGGGGAGAGATGCTCTCGAAAACCGCCTCTGCCTCTGGCTTTCCTCCAGCGGGGAAGTCGCTCCATGCGTTTTTTCGTCTAACGCATTTGGGCATGCATGGCGAACTTGACGAGCCCGCGCACCGAGCCTTGCCGGCAGACTCTCCGATTTAGCAAAGTCAATGTATTCAATCTTTTGCCCCGTCAAATCGAAAACTTGGAATTGACAGGCTCCGCCAAAATGGTGCTAGTAGGAGAACAGAATCGGGGGAGTGGTCGACCAAACATTGCCGAGAAACATTCGATTTTCAAGGAGGGGTGTATTTATGCAATGGCAAGATCGAAGGGGATACAGGGGAATTAGGAATGCAATGTTACGGGCAGGGGTTAGCGCGATCATGATCGCGCTCTTCGTCTGCGCGGGTCACGCACAGACGTTCCGCGGGGCCATCAGTGGCACGGTTACGGATCCATCTGGCGCCGTGATCCCGAACGCTCAAGTCAAAGCAACGGAAACGGCAACTGGGCTCGAGCACAACACGGTAACCACAAGCGACGGCGAATTCTCCTTCCAGGACATTCCTCTGGGCTCCTATAAGGTGACGGTCACAGCACCGGGTTTTCCGGCTTATACGGTGGAAAAAGTCGAGGTGGCGGCCGGCTCTATATTTTCGCTGCCTATCAAGCTTTCGATGCAACAGCAGTCCACCACAGTGGAAGTCTCCGCCGCCGCGCTGAGCCTGGACACAACGAGCGCAACACAGAGTACGACGATCTCGACCCAGCTGGTGCAGGATCTGCCGCTGAACGGCCGAGACTTCACGCAAATGATCGCCCTCGCGCCGGGCTATTCCGGCTATTCCGTGGGTGGATATGGTTCGCTCAATGGAA
Organism: uncultured Acidobacteriota bacterium; assembly: GCA_963833345.1. Classification (GTDB taxonomy): domain Bacteria; phylum Acidobacteriota; class Terriglobia; order Acidiferrales; family UBA7541; genus Acidiferrum. Next base: position 3,281,741 of record CAWHXI010000002.1, read on the forward strand.
CGCGCCCAAATCAGATGAACTGGCAGATTGATGGCGTCGACAACAACGATTTCTGGCATAACATTCCGGCGGTCAACCAGGGCGGTGTTTCGGGAATTGCTGGCGTAGTGATGCCGATTGATGCGGTCGATGAATTCTCGGCGCAGACGCAATCCGGCGCCGAAGCGGGGCGCAACGCGGGCGGAACGGTAAATCTGGTCCTCAAGGCCGGCGGCAACCAGATTCATGGTTCCGCCTATTACTATTGGCGGAATGAAATCTTTTCCGACCCATCGCCGTTTTACTGCTCGGGTTTGAATCCGGCTTGCCCGAGTACGAATCCGACCAAGGCGCCGGAACTACGCAACGAAAACTACGGGGGCACAGTGGGCGGCCCCATCATCAAGAATAGATTCTTCTACTTCGTGGGTTTCGAGAAGCAACAGTACATCATCGGGCTTTCCGGCGTGGCCACGGAGCCGTCACAAGCGTTCGTGAATAATGCACTGGCTATTCTGACAGCACACGGTGTTGCGCCGAGCTCGATTTCGGAAAACATGCTCGGAGCACTGTGCGCGGCGTGCCCCGACCCGGGCACGGTACCGGGGCTTTGGCCAACTTCCGGGCCGTCCTCGATTCTGGACTTGCCGGCAACAACCAGCAATTTTTTCAGTTCCTCGCCGTCCACAGGCTACAGTTACAATGGGGTGCTCAACCTCGATTATAACTTCACCGAAAAGCACCGTCTGTCGGCACGCATGTTTAATGGCCAGGGCAGCCAAACCGCACCATTGGGAACTAGCACGGCACTCGCAGTCGCAAGCTCAAATCTGCCCTACTATTTCGAAAAAGCACCGATCCACGTGCAAAACTACTCCCTGGTGCTCAACTCCATCTTTACGCCGACTTTAACCAATCAGATCCTCTTCGGCGTCAACTACTTCAATCAGACGTTCCGAGACGCGAACGCGAGCTTTGACACCAAGGCTATGGGCTTGTTTCAAAGCCCGGACGCGCTCATCAACGGGAAGCCCATTTTCGGAGCGCCAAATATCGCCATCATTCCACAGTCCGGTGGTGGGTTTGAGCAGGTTGGCATCACGCCTCCGGAAGGCCGCAATGACATCACGGGCATGCTGGAAGATATCGCCTCCTACAGCCGCGGGAAGCACCAAATCCGGTTCGGCGGCGAAATGCGCCAAGGACATGTCAATGAGTTTTACTACCGGCACTCGCTCGGCCAGTTCACTTTCGACGGAACTCAGGGACCCTGGGCAGGGTCCTGCGGCCCGGCAGCCACCGCGACGGCCGTTTGCTTGGACACCTTAGCTCTGGCGGACTTCCTTGCCGGCGATGTGTCCAGTTCCAGCGTGGCTGTGGGCGACGCCGAGCGGACAGTTACGGTCAACGGCCTGAGCTTTTTCGGCGCAGACCAATGGCAGGTTACCCGCAAACTGAACATCAATTTCGGGTTGCGTTGGGAGTATTTCGGCCCGCTCCACAACGACAGTCAAGACCTGGCTGTCTTTGTTCCCGGCAAAGGAATCCTCGTTCAGGGCAATGGGATCAGCGGCATATTTCCACCGGATAAGAATAACTTTGCCCCGCGCATCGGGTTTGCCTATCAGCCGACGTCAAAGAACGACCTTGTGGTGCGCGGCGGCTTCGGAGTTTTCTACGATCAGATCAACATGAACCCCTTCCTCGATTATCGTCCGCCGAACAACGCGGCAGATGGCCTTCAAGACAACCCGGCAGGTCCAAAACCTGTATCCCTTTACAGCGCCAGCAGCTATACCTGGCAGCCCAATACTTATATTTTCCCCGGCGTCGCCACGTGCGCAAGCGGCGTGATTGGACCAGCTGATCCAGGCTGCTCGCAGGGACCGTTCGGAATCTACTCGGTCGGCCAGAATTTCCGAGCACCCTACATTTTCAACTATAACCTGCAGGTCGAGAAGAGCTTAGGGAGTGCAGCGGTCTTTCAGATCGGCTATGTCGGCATGGAATCCCACAAGCTCTCGGTCATGCAAAACATTAACCAAGTTCCGCTCACGGGCGGCCCGAGGCCCTTCGCAACGCAGTATCCCGCGTTCGGCGATATCAACCAGCTCAACAGCGTTGGCGATTCCAACTACAACTCCCTGCAAACTACTTTTAGACTTAGATCGTGGCACGGATTGACTTCGCAGGTCTCCTACACCTGGGGACATGAACTGGATACGGTGAGCGAGTACCGGGGCGTCATTCCTCTGGATAGCACAAACCTGAAAGCGGAATACGGAAACGGCGACTACGACACGCGAAACAGCTTCACGGCTAGTTTCATATACGACGTGCCGAAAGCGCCGTGGGCTCACGGCTGGACCGAGCAAGTGTTCAACGGCTGGCAGTTGAGCAGTCTGTGGGTTCTCCACGGAGGCCAACCGTTCAATATTACTGGGAACACCAACCGCCCCGGCCTCTGGGTTTTTGGCAATCCTTTCGCGGGCGTGAGCCACACGTTCTCGGCAGCAAACGGTGGAGAGCAATGGGTCAATCCGGGGGTCTTTTGCAATCCTCTTGCCTCTCCTCCGGACCCAAGGTGCGACACGCTCTCACCGATGGGCAATCTTTCGCGCAACAAGTGGTATGGGCCGACCTTCAAGGACTTTGACTTTTCCATCTTCAAAAACTTCTCCATCACGGAACGGATTAAGCTCCAGCTTCGCGGAGAGATCTATAACATCGGTAATCGGATCAATCTGGCTTCTGGCGCTGGATCTGTCAGTGGGAGCACCGGTTTCGTAACCGATACCATCGGCGACTTCAACGGCGCGCCGGGTCTTGGACCGGGCGAACCTCGCAACGCACAGCTTGTGGCGAAGATCATTTTCTAGCCACTGCGAAAACAATTAACCGAGGCGCCCCGGCCCTGCCGGGGCGCTTCTTTTTTGGTGAAGGCCGCTGCGACGACTGCACTCGTTCAGATTGATGGTGAGACTCGGTAGAGTGCCGCAGAATGAGCGAAATGAGCTGGGATGCGATAGAGTGGAAGGTCGCAGCGCTGTTGCGGTTCTCGACTGTCCGCCCGCCGCTTTAACAACATGACGCAAATACTTCCATCGCTGGTGATTCTGGGACGGCCCAATGTGGGCAAATCCACGCTTTTTAACCGGCTGACCGGGACGCGGCGGTCGATCGTGACGAACGAGCCGGGGATTACGCGTGACCGGATTTATGGGAAGGCAGAGTGGCGCGGGAAGGCGTTGGAGATTGTGGATACCGGCGGAATCGTTCCCGACGACAAGGCTTTGATCCCTACGGAGATTCTGCGGCAGGCGCATGTAGCGATTAAGAAGGCGGCGCTGCTCGTCCTGGTGGTGGATAGCCAGGCGGGCGTTACGCCGCTAGATCAGGAGCTGGCGCGGCTTTTGCGCACCACTGGCAAGCCCTTTGTGGTGGCCGTTAACAAGGTGGATGCGGTTTCGCAGGAAGTGAACGCGGCTGTCTTTCATTCTTTGGGTGTGCCTGTGTTTCCGATTGCGGCGGAACATGGGACGGGCGTGGACGATCTTTTGGACGCGGCGCTGGCCGAGGTGGATGCCGTTGAGTCCGAAGAGGAAGTGGCGAAGGAGGACGCCGTCGAGGTGGCGATCATTGGGCGGCCGAATGTGGGCAAATCAACGCTTTTGAACCGGATGGCGGGGGAGGACCGCTCGATCGTTTCGCCGATTCCGGGGACGACCATGGACAACGTCGATACGGAAGTGGTGCACGAGGGGCATACGTACCGTTTTGTGGACACCGCTGGTATCCGGCGCAAAGCCAAGACGACTTTAGTGGCGGAAAAACTGAGTGTGGTGATGGCGCGGCGGGGGTTGGAACGATGTGATGTTGCGCTGCTGGTGGTGGACGGCGAGCAGGGAGTAACGCAGGGCGATGCGCAGATTGCCAGCTATGCGGAAGAGTCGGGGCGATCGGTCATTATTGTGATTAATAAATGGGATTTAGCTGTGGTGGCGGCGCGGAATGCGGCGTCGCGCGACGCAGACAGCGCGAAGGGAAAATCCCGGCGGCCTGCCGGGGAACGGTACCGGTCGGAAGATTTCAATCCGGAGAGGCTGGCGTTCGATTACGAGAAGATGATTCGTGGGAAGTTGAAATTTTTGAGTTATGCGCCGATTGTTTTTCTTTCGGCGAAGACTGGGGAGCGGGCCGGGAAACTATTTCCGTTGATCGATCAGGTAGCCGCAGCGCGGAAGCGACATATTCCTACGCCGGAGTTGAATCGGTGGTTGAAGGAAGACGTGGATTTACAGCGCGGGACCACACCCAAGGCGCGGCCTGTGCGGATTTATTACATTACGCAAGCGAAGACGGCGCCGCCTACGTTTTTGCTTTTCAGCAACCAGAAAGAGCCGATGCATTTTAGTTATGAGCGGTTTTTGGAGAATCAGTTGCGGTCGAAATATGAATTTCTCGGGGCGCCCGTCCGGTTTGTGCAGAGATTGCGGAAGCGCGAGCCGCGGCCGCGGAAGAATAAAGACAAAGACGAAGCTTGAATCGAACATGCTCGCGTTGAGAAGCAACCCAAGACGGGCACGGCGTGCCGTGCCCCTACAGGAAAGTGTTGGAAACTGCTAGGATAGCGGCGTCCCCTGCCGATAGGAAATCGATATGCCGAGTACTGCTACCGCCGCGCAGCCTACGATTGATAAGGATTTTTATCGGATTGGCGAGGTTAGCCGGCTGACCGCTCTGAAGCCGTTTGTTTTGCGCTATTGGGAGACGGAATTTCCCATGCTGGAGCCGGTGAAGAGTCCGAGCGGGCACCGGCTTTATCGGCAGGAAGATGTGGAGATGGTGCTGCGGATTAAGCGGCTGTTGTATGACGAAGGGTTCACGATCGCCGGTGCGCGGCGGCATTTGCGCGAGCAGAATGGCGATGGCGAGAGCTCAGGCGCGACCGGTGTTGGCGGTGGTTCGACCGGCGGGGCGGCAGCTGAAGGCGCGGCGCAACTCTTAAGCCGGAAGATGTTGCTGGACCTGCGAGACACTTTGCGTGCTTTCTTGACGCTTCTCGAACGCAAGTGATAGCCTGATAAAGCAGTAAGCCCACTTCGCATTGCTTTCGGTCGGGACGTAGCGAAGCCTGGTATCGCGCACCCTTGGGGTGGGTGAGGTCGCTGGTTCAAATCCAGTCGTCCCGACCATTTTTTCTTCGGCTGTTGCTTCCGCCTTGACCAATCTGACCTAGAATCCTATGCCTAGGAGTGCTCCATGGCGCCAGACTCGACCGTGCCCGCTGCAAATGAGCATGTTAAACGCACAGGGAAAAGAGTTTCACCCTGGTGGAATTGCGCTCACCAAAGAATGACTATGAATGGATATACTTCACTCTGATGACTCTCGCATACGTGGCTTTGGCAGCGACATCTGCGTTGCGAATTGTCCGGAAAGAGAAGAAAGAGAACCACCTTGTCTCCACTTCCGAGCGCATCTAAGACCTGACGATTTTTCTTCTGGAAACGCGCACAACACCGTTTTGTTCCTCCCGGTAGAAACTCGCGTAATCTAGTTGTCCCGAGAAAGATTGAGAGTTCATTCGCGACATGCCTCACATACTTTTGACGAATGATGATGGGATTCACGCGGAAGGGTTGCGCGTGCTGGCGGCGGCGTTTGCGGGATTTGCGGACGTGAGCATTGTGGCGCCAAGTAGCGAGCAGAGCGGGAAGGCGCAGTCGCTGACTTTGCGGCAGCCGATAGTTTGCCATCCGGCCGGGGAGCGCGAGTGGGCGGTGGATGGCACGCCGGCGGATTGCGTGATTGTGGCGTTGCACAAACTTTTGACGGAGAAAGTGGATTTGGTGATTTCGGGGATCAATCACGGGGCGAATCTGGGTGAGAACGCGTATTACTCGGGGACCGTGGGAGCGGCGCGGGAGGCGGCTTTGCACCATATGCCGGCGGTGGCGATGTCGCTGTGTTCTAAGGGTGAGAAGGTGAGTTTTGCATCGGCGGCGCGGGTGGCGCGGGCGGCGGCGGAATTAATTTTGAAAGAGGGACTGCCGGATCAAGTGCTGCTCAACGTAAATGTGCCAGAGCCGTGGAAGGGTGGTGTGAAGTTTACGCGCCAATCGAAGAAGATTACGCGGAATCAGTTGACGGAGGGGAAAGACCCTCGGGGACGGATTTATTTTTGGTTGTATGAGCAGAAGATTGACAGGGATGTCGAGCCGGATACGGATTATGCGGCGATTTTTGAGGGGAGCGTGTCGGTGACGCCTTTGCATTTGGATCCGACGGATACGAAGTCGTTGAAGCAGTTGGCGCATTGGGGGAAAGCGTTGGGTAACGCATTTCAGGGTTGAACAATCGCGCGCTGCAAATTCTAAAAAAAAACGCTTCCTAATTTCGCGATTGGTCGTGGTGTGCGCGGGCTAGGCAAGCCCCGCCCCCACGGCGGTCGCTAATGCGCCGGAGTTGCGGCTGGGGCTACTAGTGGGACGTTGTTTTTGCGCATGGACTCGTTGAGCGCGGGCAAATCTTTCGCGAGGACTTCGTTCCATTTTGTTAACTGGACTTCCAGGCGTTGGTCGAGGTCGGCGAAGACGGCGGCTTCGGCGGCGGTCGGGGCAGTGTCGGCGCTGTCGATTAGGCTTTGCAGATGGGCTAGCTTGCTGTTGAGCATCGTCGGGTAGTTGGCTTGGTCTTCACTGGATTTGGAATTTACCTGCACTAATTCTTCTTCAATGGCGCTGATTTTTTTGCGGACGTCGGTGGATGCGGCGACTAGGGACTTGGCATCTTCACCGCTGCCGATGCGCTTTTCCAGCGCTTGCAGTTGTGCGCGCAAATCACGAATGGCGATTACCGTTTTGTTCATTTGATCTTGGCGCTCGCTCATTTTGAGCATCAGGTCGAATTGTTTGCGTAGATCGTCCGGGCTGGTTTGGACGCGGGGATCCATTTTTACTTCGAATGGCGCGGTTTGGGTTTTTCCAGCGACGGTTAGGCGCGCTTGATACTTGCCGGCGAGAGCGAGAGCGCCGGCCGGTTCGCCAGCGTCATAAATCAGCGCGGGAACTTTTGCTGGCGGCTCGTAGCGCAGATCCCAAACAAAAAGATTCAGGCCGGGTTTGGCAGGAATGTGCTCAATCGGCACGTCGCGTTCGCCTTCATCGGGGCCGGTGTCGGTTTTCTTTTCTTCGCTGGTGAAGGTGCGGATGACTTTGCCGTCGGCGTCGAGGAGTTCGAGTTTGGCGGGATCTTTCGAGGAGTCTTTCAAATAGTAGTAAAGGATTGCGCCGGACGGGGGATTTTCGCCAATGGGATAGCGGCGAGGATTAAAGTGGCCTTCACGCGTGCGGAAGGCGGTATCCGGAGTGAAGAGATGCGCGTCTTCGGCGGCGATGGAGGCGCTGGCCTGGCGAAGAGGGCCGAGGCCGTCGAGGACCCAGAACGAACGGCCGTGGGTCGCGACGGTGAGTGCGTCATCGTGGATAACCATGTCGTGGATCGGCGTGACGGGGAGATTTAGCTGGAGAGGCTGCCAGTTTGCGCCGTCATTGAAGGAAACATAGATGCCGGTTTCGGTGCCGGCGTAGAGAAGGCCTTTGCGCTTGGGATCTTCGCGAACGGCGTGGACGTAAATATTGTCCGGCAGGCCATTGATGATTTTTGTCCACGTCTTGCCGAAGTCGCTGGTTTTGAAAATGTAGGGCTTGAAATTGTCCAGCTTGTGGACGTCGACGGCGATGTAGGCGGTGGCGGCGTCGAAGGGCGACGGTTCGATGAGGCTGATCATCGCCCATTCGGGGACATCTTTTGGCGTGACTTTGTCCCAGCTCTTGCCGCCATCGTGCGTCACGTGTACGAGGCCATCATCGGTGCCGGCCCAGAGTACGCCTTCCTGCTTGGGAGATTCCGCTAGGCTGAAAATCACGTCGTAATATTCGACGGTGTACTGATCTTTTGTGAGCGGGCCGCCGGAATCCTGCTGCTTGGATTTGTCGTTGCGCGTGAGGTCGGGGCTGATGGTGGCCCAGGTGCGGCCGGAATCGGTGGAGCGAAAGACGTATTGCGCGGTGTGATAGATGACGTCGGGATTGTGCGTGGAAATCACGATGGGCATGGTCCAGGTGTAGCGATATTTTTGCAAGGCGGCGGCGTGACCGTTGGGATCCTCGGGCCATTCCTCGATGCTTTGCGCTTGATTGATGCGGCGGTCGAAGCGCGTGAGGATGGGGCCTTCGTCGTCGGCGTAGACAATGTTCGAATCGCGCGGGTCCGGCACGATGTAGCCGCTTTCGCCGCCGCCCACGGCGTCCCAATCGCCCTGGATGATCGCTCCGTGGTCGCTACGGGTGCGGATGCCAATGGAAGAGTTGTCTTGCTGCGAGCCGTAGACACGGTATTGAAAATCGTTGTCGGCAGCAACGTGGTAGAACTGCGCGGTGGGCTGGTTGTCTTGCGTGGACCAGTTTTTGCCGCCGTCAACGCTGATCGTGGCGCCGCCGTCGTTGCCGTTGATCATACGATTTGTGTTGTTGGGATCGATCCACAGGGCATGATGATCGCCGTGTGGGGCGGCAAGGCGTGCGAAGGTTTTGCCGCCGTCGCTCGAAGCGTAGAGACCGGTGTTGGCGATGTAGACGCCGTTGACATTTTTGGGATCGGCCCAGACGTGCGTAAAATACCAGGCGCGTTGGGTGAAGCGGTGATCGTCGGTGACGAGCGACCAGTTCACGCCGCCATCGTCGCTGCGATAGAGGCCGCCTTTTTTGGCTTCGATGAGGGCGTAGACGACGTTCGAATCGGCGCCAGAGACCGCGACGCTGATGCGGCCTAGCGTGCCTTCGGGCATGCCGTTGCCTTCGATGCGCTTCCAGGTTGAACCGTCGTCGTTCGAACGATAGAGGCCATCTTTCGCGCCGCCGCTGTTGAGAGTCCAAGGAGTGCGCCAGCCTTCCCACATTGCGGCAAACAGAACGTGGGGATTGTGGGGGTCGAAAACGACTTCGATGCCGCCGGTGCGGTCGTCGAGGTAAAGAACTTTTTCCCAGCTTTTACCACCATCGCGCGTGCGGTAGATGCCGCGGTCCGGGTTGGGACCGTAAGCGTGGCCAAGTGCGGCGACGAAGACGATGTCGGGGTTCGTGGGATGGATGATGACGTCGCCGATGTGGCGCGTGTCTTTGAGGCCGACGTTCGTCCAAGTCTTACCTGCGTCGGTGGATTTGTATACGCCATCGCCGAAAGAGATATTGCCGCGGATGCAGGCTTCGCCGGAGCCAGCATAGATTACGTTGGGATCAGAATCGGCAACGGCAATTGCGCCGATGGAGGAAATGCTCTGCTTGTCGAAGAGCGGATCCCATGAGATCCCGCCGTCGGTCGTCTTCCAGACTCCGCCGCTGACAGCACCGAAATAATACGTGTACGGCTGGCTAGGGACGCCGGCGACCGTGATAGCACGGCCGCCGCGGAAGGGTCCTATGAGGCGCCATTTCATGCCGCCGTACGTCTTGGGATCGATTTGCTGAGCTTGAACGACGAGGCTCACGCAGAAGATGAGAGCGCAGGCGCAAAGAAAATATGAGACGGACTGGCGAAGCGATTTCACACGAACCTCCGCGGATTAAACGGAACGTTGCATGGTATCACCGGAGGAACCGGAAACTACAGACAGTAGTGGAGATTGTAGGGTGGCCCAGTTTCCGGTTACGCGTCTACACGGCCAAGTGACGGGCGATTTTGGGGCTATGAGCGCAAAGGCGGTTTGTCAACGACGATTCCAATAAGCGCGCCCTAAAGCCAGCGCTGTGGGACAATTGCTGGCCGCGGATAGGGTGATAGTCAAGTCCTGTTGTTCGCTTCGGGGGATCTTCGTGAAGAGACCGCAGCTTTTGATTTCGCTTGCCTGGCTGCTCCACGCGGTTGCCTGGTTCCTTCCTGTCGTTAAGGACATGGCGACATTCCCCCGTTGGCTACCGGGGTGGGGAGCCTTCCGCTATGCTGCTTCCGCTGTTTGGCCTGTTGACGATTCAAAATTCGGCACGTGGTACTACGCGGTACTTGCAACCGTCAGCTCGGTGACGACGCTGCTCTTCATATTTGGCTCACCGTGGGCCGTGTTGCGTGGGTCACTTTCACTCTGGCGTGCGACTGCGTGGGCCGCCGCCACTGCCTTCGTCGTTAATGCGCACTGGTATGTTCTCTCTGGGTCCGATAGGTCAGACCTCAGGATCGGATACTTCCTCTGGTGGTTCTCTTTTCCCTTGCTAGCGATAGGCCTGTTCGATCTCGCAGAACGGCATCAGGCCGAGTTCAAGGAAAGCCAAGCCGCCACGAATGAGTAAACCGCGCAAACAGGCGATCTCGACGCTGTAGGGCTCGCTGGTAGCCCGGCAGTCTTCTCAACGCCTGATTAACGCTGCCGTTATCGGAAACTGACTCGTGACCGTTCGCGAAGGGTCGATTAGAGCACAAAAATCGCGCAGGTGGCACTGTCTGTGCTACGCGGAGCAAATGGGATAGGATGCATCGCAATGGCTACGGTAAAAACGTACGATACGGCGATTATTGGAGCTGGGGTGTTTGGGGCGTGGAGCGCCTGGCATTTGGCGCGGCGCGGGCAGCGTGTGGTGCTGCTGGATGCGTATGGGCCTTCGAACGCGCGGGCTAGTTCGGGCGGAGAGACGCGGATCATTCGAATGGGTTATGGAACGGATGAGATTTATACGCGTTCGTCGCAGCGGTCGCTTGCGCAGTGGAAGAGTTTTTGCGTTGCTACCGGGCAGCGGCTGTTTCATGAGACCGGAGTGCTGTGGCTTGCGGGCGAAGATGATTCGCGCGTGCGGCAAACAATGACTACGATGAAACGTTGTGAAGTGCCGTACGAAGAGATGGACAAAGCGGCGCTCGAGCGGCGTTATCCGCAGATTTCCTTCGAACGAGTGACGCGGGGATTCTTGGAACCGAAGAGCGGGGTGCTACTGGCGCGGCGAGCGGTTGCAGCCGTCGTGGAGGATGCTGTCAAGCTGGGGGTGGAGTTTCGGATTGCTTTGATTGAAACGCCGCGCGGAACTGGGCGCCTCGCGAACGTGACGTGCCGCAACGGCGAATCGATTTCTGCTGGGCAATTTGTTTTTGCGTGCGGCTCGTGGCTCGGCAAAGTTTTCCCGGAGATTCTCGGGCATCGCATTTTCCCCAGCCGGCAGGAAGTTTTCTTCTTCGGCGTTCCCCCGGGAGACGAGCGATTCGCCCCGCCAGCCTTGCCGACGTGGCTTTTTCAAGAGGACGAGTATTACGGGATGCCGGACATTGAAGGCCGAGGACTGAAAATCGCGCTAGATCATCATGGCGAGCGCGTCGATCCCGATACGCAATCGCGCTTGCCGACGGCCGCGGAAGCGGAAGTCGTGCAGAAATACGTGGCCAGCCGTTTTCCGGCGATGCGCAATGCGCCAGTGGTCGAGACTCGCGTCTGCCAATACGAAAATACATCAAACGGGGACTTTCTAATTGACCGGCACCCGCAAATGGAGAACGTGTGGTTTGTTGGCGGCGGTTCGGGACACGGATTCAAGCATGGGCCAGCGGTGGGCGAGTACCTTGCTGGGCAACTTCTCGACAAAGGGAAGCCTGAACCGCGCTATTCGCTGGATACTAAGGCCACAACGCAAAACCGCGCTGTGTACTAACCGCGCGCGGGAAGGAAGGCCCCGTGCTTCGCGCCGCCCTCTTACTTCTTTTTGCCGCCTGCATTTGCCCCTCGCTTCATGCACAAGATAACGATGAGATTTCCTGCTACTCATATCGCGAGCGCAACCCCGCGCAGACAAAGAAATTGTGGGATGGCTATGAAATTTCTCTTGGGCCGGCGCGAAACGTAACGGAAACCGAATTAGCCTGCACGGCCGCGATTTACAACAGCGCGGGGCACGTGGTGTTTCGCACCAATGGATTCAACGTGGTGTTCGACCAGGATCTGACGGGCGAGGATTTTGACGGCGATGGAAAACCGGACGTCGTCTTTCGCACCGATACCGGTGGCGGCAATCACTGCTGCTGGGGATATGTAATTTTCTCACTCTCGCCAAAACCGCACAAACTCTTCGAGATTGCCATGGAAGGGCGAGTGGATTTCGAGAAAGGCAAAGACGGGGAAATGGTGATTTGGGAAAGAGTCAGCGTACCGGGGGCGTTCTTCATCTCAATGGCGGGGCGTCCGTTCGCGGAGAAAGTTTTGCGGGTGCGGGAAGGCAAACTGGTGGAGGTCACACCGGAGTTTTGCGGGACGAAGGACGTCCGAATCGAACGGGACTATCTGGCGCCAGAAGATTTGAAGAAATTGGCGACCGCGGGAGAACAGGGAGCTGACGACAATGAAGAGATTATCAGCAAGCTGGATTCGCGAACTTCTCAACATGTGTTCTGCCATGAATATGACGAGGCCTTGAAAGACATAAATTTGTGGCCGCCGGATAAGCGAGAAAAGGTGATCAAGAGTCTTGAGGAAGCGTTCAAAGACGATTACCCCGAGTTTGTGACAAAACTGCGAGAAGTCTACAAGAAGAACTAAAAAGGGGCAGGCATAGAACCGCGGGGACTTGAGTAAACCACTCAACTCTAGAGCAGTTCAGGCTTTTGGGGTCTTGCGACGAGCATGGAATGCGGCGATGCCTCGCTTTACGCGCCGGGCTTTTTCCGCGTAGAGATCCTGGTCTGCCTCGGAAAGAAGCTTCTCGATTCGTTCTCCATCCCCGCGGTATATCGAAATTCCGATGCTTGCGGAGAGCCGCGGAACTTGCTCGTCCTCGGACATGACTGTGCGAATGCGATTGGCGACGCGTTGCGCTTCGGCGTCCTCCGATTCTGGCAAAACAAGAGCAAACTCATCGCCGCCGTAGCGCGCGGCAGTATCAATGGCGCGGCAATGAATGCGCAGGATAGCGGCGAGGCGGCAGAGAGAGCGGCTGCCGACGAGGTGGCCATAGCGGTCGTTGATTTTTTTCAAGCCGTCGAGATCGAGGAGCAACACGGCGAAGGACCTGCCGGTGCGGTTGGTGCGCTCGGTTTCGTTCTCGAGGACGTCGAGGAGACGGCGATAATTGGCTAAGCCGGTGAGCGGATCACTGACAGCGAGATGGCTGACTTGCTCGAAGAGGCGCGCATTATCGAGCAGCGCGCCGCCGAGAGCGAGAGCGTAACTGCTTACGGTAAGGACCTGGGCGAGCACGAAGGGCGCGTCGAGGAGACGTTCCGACTGACACGCAGCGATCTGAGCGGCGAAGTTCATCCAAGCCGCGGCGTAGATGGTGCGATCGAACGCAGTGTCCTCGGAATCAAGACGGCGGCGATACCAAATCACGGCAGCGAAAAAGATTATGCCTGGCAGGAGTTGGTGTGGGCTGGGTATGAAAGAGCCCGGATGGCGGGACGCTTCCGGCGGAAGGCGGCGAAGAGCCGCGGTGACCGCATACGTGAATCCGACGACCGCCAGCAAGGCACCGGTGATTTCCGCTTTGGTGTGGCGCGAACGGGGAATGAAGCGCTCGACGAGCAGCGCGACCAGGAGCAGAAGAGCCAAAAGCATGCGGCTGAGCCACCACGCGACGGGCGCCCAGTTCGCCCGCAGGGGAGAATCCTGTAGGAATTGAAAAAAGAGAACGCCGGAGGCCGATAAGACCGCGCCAGAGAGCAGATATCCGCCGCCGAGAATCAGGGAGATGCGATCCTGCGTGCCTTGGAACCGGACCAGAGTGAGCGCGGCAAAAACGAACGCCAGCAACGCGGAGATGACCTGAAGATAGCCTTGAAGAACGGGATCGGGCTCGAGAGAGAAGGGGCGCAGCCAGTATGCCACGAAGAACGTGAGCAAGACGCCCAGAACATGCCACAAGACAACCTTGGTGGGACTACGACCGGTCATGCCTGGTTCCCCGCCCATACGGATGGCCCTCGGCTGGGACGAGGTGCTACTTAATTAGACTACGTGGGCGAGGCGAGCGTTGCGGATAAAGTTAGGAGACTTTAACGAAGAGACACTGACTGTGGAAATTCTTCGTACTGTACGAAAGGACAGGTGGAAATCACAACTTTGGATGGAAAAAAGGAGCAATTTGCGGTTCGCGGGTGAGGAGCGATGCGAAATTTGTGCTTGCGCGAGGCGGAGAGTTCTTGGAAAATGCCTTTATTGAAACGATTCAATGATTCGAGCAAGGCATCGGTGATGGCTTCCATCCTTCCCTAAAACAGCTGGGCGACTCCGAGCGGACTTCGAGATGGAGAAAGGGACTTGGGCTGCGCGTGAAAAAAGATAGAGGACGAGTTTTGAAAAAGAGTGGGCGTGCTCCGAGCGGGGGAAGGCCGGCATCGAGGGTTGCGGGGAAGCAGACGCTGCAGGAAATCCTGTCACAGCCGGAGACGTGGGTGGAAACGGCACAGCAGTTCGAGCAAAACGCCGAGTTGCTTGGAGTGTTCGAACGCTTTTCTGCTCGGGAACCCTGGTTGTTTGTGGCTTGTGGGTCGAGTTATTACCTTTCGCGGACGATTTCGGCGCAGTGGGCAAAACTTCTGCAAGTGGCGTGCACGGCGGTGCCGGCATCGGAGCTGTTATTTGCGCCGCATAAGGTGATGCAGCGGACAGGTGCGCGGCAGGTGGTGCTTGTTTCGCGTTCAGGGAAGACCACGGAGGTTTTGCGCGCGGCGGAATGGTTGAAGGCAAACCCGGCAGTTCGAACGCTCGGCGTGACTTGCAGCAGCGACAGCGTGTTTGAAGAGTTGTGCACACATACTTTGCAGCTGCCGTGGGCCGACGAGAAGAGCATGGTGATGACGCGATCATTCACGTCGATCCTGCTGCTCTTCGAACGGCTGGGCGCGAAGTTCGCGGGCGATGACAAGATGGCGTCCGCGCTGGATGGTTTGCCGGAAAAGGCCGCGCGATGGCTTGACGTAAATGCTGATAAGATTCGTGCGTTTGGCACGAAGCGGCGATTCGCGGATTTTGTGTTTCTGGGGCAAGGCGCGCATTACTGGCTGGCGCAGGAGGCAGCGCTGAAACTTACCGAAATGTCTTCTTCTTACGCGCAGGCATATCACACGCTTGAATTTCGTCACGGGCCAAAATCGATCGCAAGCAAGGATACACTGATTACATTTTTGCTATCCGATGCCGCGGGGGCAGAGGAAAGTCTATTAGTGGGGGAATTGAAAAAACTGGGAGCGGCGACTTTCGTGGTCGCCAACCGCGCGACACCGGTGTTGCGACGAGACGCGGATCTACTGATCGAGCTTGGCCTGGACGAACCGGAGTATGCGCGGCTGGCTTTGACGGCGATTCCCGCGCAGTTGCTCGGGCTAGCGGTGGGTCTGCGCAAGGGTTTGAATCCTGATGTGCCGAAGAATTTGACGCGCGCGGTGGTGCTTGGCTCGAAAAATGGCGCGCCTGCGAAAAGGAGAAGCGCTTGAGCAACGAAGCTGGCGGAGGTGGGCCGCAACTGCGGCGCACGCTCAAGCTGTCGGACCTGATTTTCTACGGAATCGTTCTCATCCAGCCGATCGCGCCCGTTCCGCTGTACGGCGTGGCGCAGAAACTTTCGGACGGCCACTTTGTCCTGATCATTCTGATCGCCCTGTTTGCCATGCTGATTACTGCCGTCAGCTACGGACGTATGGCTACGCTCTATCCGACGGCCGGGTCGGCTTACACTTACGTTGGCAAGGGGCTGAACCCGCATCTTGGATTCCTGGCCGGCTGGGCGATGATCCTCGATTATCTGCTGCAGCCGCTGATCAATACCGTGTGGATCTCGACGGCGCTGCACGAACGCGCCGCGTATTTCCACATTCCGCAGATTCCTTTTGTCATCTGGGCACTAATCATCGCGGGAATTATGACGGCTTTGAATCTGGCTGGGGTCAAGGCCTCCGCGACCGCCAACAAGGTTCTGTTAGCTGTCATGTCGGTGGTCGTGGTGTACTTTATTGCGGTTGCGGTTCGCTTTCTGTATGCCGGGCAAGGATGGGCCGGCCTCTTCTCGATTCAGCCATTCTACGATCCGAAGACTTTCAATTCTCATAAGATTCTCACTGCGACTTCGTTTGCCGCCCTCACGTACATCGGCTTTGACGGGGTCACAACGCTAGCCGAAGACGTCGAGAACCCCAAGCGCAACGTTTTGCTGGCCGTGGTGCTGACCTGCCTCTTTGCCGGCGTCTGCAGTGGAATCGAGGCGTACCTTGGCGCGCGGGTGTGGCCAGACTGGCGATCGTTTCCAAATCTTGAAACCGCATTTATGGATATTTGCACACGAGCCGGCGGACTAATCCTTTCCTGGTCTATGGCTCTCGTCCTGATCGTGGCTGCATTCGGCAGCGGCCTGACGGGCACGCTCGGCGCAGCTCGGTTGCTCTTCGGAATGGGCCGCGATGGTGTCCTGCCAAAGAAGTTCTTCGGACAACTAACGCCCGGGACGAGTACGCCGACCAATAACATCCTGCTGATAGGCGGACTCTCGTTTATCGGCGCCGTGTTGCTGAACTACATTGGCAGCGCCTATGAGCACGCAGGAGAATTGCTCAACTTCGGCGCGTTCCTCGCGTTCATGGGAGTGAATTTTGCGTGCTTCTGGCAATTTTCCATGAGGCGGCGGCAGGGAGCTCCGATGAACTTTGTGCGAGACACATTGCTGCCGTTGATTGGATTTATTTTCTGCGGCCTCATCTGGGTGAATCTGAACATCATCGCGAAGACGGTGGGCGGTATCTGGTTCCTCGTCGGCCTCTTGTACGTTGGCTACAAGACAAACTGGTTCCGCTCGGCTCCGGTGATGATCGATTTCAGGGAGTCATAGCCGGGCCGAATAGGGCGCCGGCCGCATCGGCGTTCCTTTACTGAAAATGAGCGAACTCTGGCAGAATGATGGCAATCTTAGAGGCACCCCAATTGAAGCGCGCAAGCGGCAAGAATCAGATGGTGACCATGCGAGACGTCGCGGAAGACAGCGGCTTCTCTCCGGCAACCGTCTCAATCGTGTTGAATAACGCGCCGCTGGCTCGCTATATCGCTCCCGCCACGAAGAAACGAATTGAAGAAGCCGCCAAGAAACTTGGCTACCGGCCGAATGCGATGGCGCGGTTTCTTCGCAGCAAGCGCAGCCATACTGTCGGACTGGTATTCTTCGACATTACCGATCCTTTCTGCACGCCGGTCATGCGCGGGATTGAAAACGCGCTTTATCAGTCGTCGTACGTGCCGATTTTTGCCGACGCACACAACCAGAGGAACCGTTTCGAGCGCTACCTGGAAATGCTACTGGAGCATCACGTGGAAGCGCTGATAGTGGTGGCGAACTGGCTGGTCGTCGACATTCACGTATTGGCTGACTTGAGCAAGCGCAACATTCCGGCCGCGACCATTGGCTGGGAGCTGCCGGGGGATACGGTTAGTTCCGTGATGGTGGACAACGAGACCGGCGGGCGCATGGCGCTCGAACATCTCCACCAACTCGGTCATCGCAAGATTGCATTTATTCGCGGACCGAAGATGCTGATCGACAGTGCACCGCGGTGGCGCGGCGTGCAGAAGTTTGCTCACACCGCGGGACTTGAAATCGATCCTGGCCTGGTGCTGCAACTGCCGGATTCGTTCGACCCGAACTCCGGATTCGAGGGCGGCCACCGCCTGACCGAAGAACTGCTTCAGAAAAAGAAAAAATTTACGGCGCTGATGGCGTTTGACGATTTGACGGCGCTGGGGGCCATTCGCGCGCTGACCAAGGCGGGAGTGAAAGTGCCGGAACAGTGCTCCGTGACGGGTTTTGACGATGTGGCCATGGCCGCCCTGAGCGCGCCGTCGCTGACCACCGTGCGCCAGCCTCTGGAGGCCATGGGAACGAATGCCGTCAACATCGTGATGGAAAGCATTAAAGCCGGGCTTGAGAAGCGCGAGTGGAATACCGTGAGGCAGAAGATGAACCCGGAGATGGTGATTCGAGACTCAACGCGTGACGTGTCACACGGAAGCTCTGATTGAGCGGCTAGCGTTCCTTGCCGCTATACCCCCCGTTTTTTTGTAAACGTTGCATCTAAAGGACTTAGTATTTCCACGAGTCGTCACAAGTCGTTTAGAATCAATGTTTACGGACCGACCTGCAAGTGTTGCTTCTAAAGAGGTTACGACGATCGGGGGGATGTCTGAGATTCGAGCTTGTGTACCGCCAAAAAGAAAAAGGCGGCGTAGAGCCGCCGCCTTTCGAACTATTGCCTAACTTTTTTTATTTCAAAAAGCACATCACTTGTAAAGAAAAATCGGGGAGTGGGTCAGCGTGTGGAGTCGAGGTGTGGCGCGGTGGTTTAGATGGGACCTATCTGTTGCCGACCCTTTCAGTTGCCGGTGCCTCACTATTCCCACCATGCTTCCGTTTCCACACCCCGCTCATCGAACCGGACGTGCGGATTTGCCGCATCCGGCTCTCGGAGAAGACTCACGCAATCGCCGTAGCCATTGCATGTGACGCTGTCTGCAACTTCTGGAAACAACTCGGGAGTTATCAGGCTCATCGCCAGTCTCCCTTTCCGTCGTCGCTTCTTGCGTCCGCCTTCAACTAAGGCCCCTTCAAGCAATGTCTACTTGCCTGGTAAACGCCGTTCTCTAACGAGGCCGGCCTGGTGCCGACAACACGCTTGGGACTCCTCGGGTTCCTTCGCTTATGCCCGCCGTTGATTCTGTTGGCGGTCTATCTGCGCCCGGTATTTGTAGGCATAATAGAGGCCTACGAAGAAAGTTGGACACAAAGACCCCGGTTCCAAAAAAGGAGATAAAAGCAATGCGTACTCGGCAAAAAGGCTTTTCTCTCATTGAGTTGCTGATCGTCGTGGCCATTATTCTCATCATCGCGGCTATCGCAATTCCGAACCTCCTGCGGTCGCGAATGTCGGCCAATGAGGCTTCGGCCGTTGGCTCGATCCGCACGATCAACGCCTCCGCTGTGGAATATTCGTTCACCTACCCGAACGATGGCTATCCGGCAACCCTCGCGTCCTTGGGCGGTGCGAGTCCTTGCACGGCCACCTCGACGGCTGCCTGCTTGCTTGACCAAGTTCTGGCAGCGGGGACGAAGAGCGGCTATACGTTCGTTTGGACCGGTGATGGCAACACGCCTTCGGTCGGCTACTCGATCACCGGAACCCCAGTCAACGTTGGCGCCACCGGTCAACGCATGTTCTTCTCTGACCAGTCCGGTGTGATCCGCTATGACCCTTCTGGTGCGGGCGCCACTGCAGCCAGCGCAGCTCTTCAATAAAGGACACTCGATACGTACCGAGTGAGGGCACACTCAGAAAAGAACTACTCCTGGTAAACGCTGCCAGCTGAACCGGTCGGCGCAACACTTTCTAATAGCCTGATCCAACAGCACTTCCCGAGAGAACCGATCTGTCGGGCTGTACTCCATCAGAACCTAGCCAGGGCGGTGTTCCGTTTGATTCACAACTTGTAAGCGATTTCAGCCTTTGAGACTCCAGCCGTTAGACTTTGAGCTTAATGTTGCGTCGACCCCTTGAGACCGCCCGACTAATCAGAAGTTAGACGCTTCGACGCGGTGTAGACTCTGGGGTGATCGAAGAAACAGCGCGACTTGACGAGTCGTACACTCTGATTCCGCTAAAGCATTTAGCTTCTTGTCAAATGGAAGGCTCAAGATGAACGATCAACAAAACAAAGAACAGTATTCTGGAGTGCGAGATCAAGAGATCCGCGCGGCACTGGATCAGCATTGGAAGGCGTCCGATGCCAACGATTTTGAAACGGAGCACCGCATCTATCACGAGGACGCGGTGCTGGAATACCCGCAGTCAGATGAGCGAACCCGCGGTCGACGCAACATACAAGGCCAACGCGCGAGTCAGCCGAACAAAAAACGGTTTTCTATCCGACGAATCATTGGCGGCGGTGATCTTTGGGTCACCGAATTCATCCTGACCTATGACGGCAAGCCCTCCTACACCGTGAGCATCATGGAGTTCAGGGACGACAAGGTTGCGCGGGAAACACAGTACTTTGCGGATCCATTCGTGGCTCCCGCATCGCGCGCTCAATGGGTCGAACGGATGGACATATAATCTCGATGCGCGAGAATTTGCTTAAGTCCTTCCATGAGAAGGCCGGTGAGTGTCAAGTATGTTTTTCTTTCTTTCTTTCTTTCTTCTTTCTTTCTTTCTTTCCTGTAAGGATGTTTTTGTTCTTCTCTTCCTCCCTGTGAGTTCCTGCCCTTGAGCCAAGCCGCTCCTGTCGCCACCCTTCCATCCGCACTCTTTGTTGAGCGATTGTCGCTCGGTGCAAGTTGGGTGTACTCGATTCAGTAGGTGCTGCTACCTGATAATCGACCTCTGTTCCCCTCTTTTCGAAGGGAACTGGGCCAGGACTTAGCCGCAGTCACCTGATCTCGGCGGTTGAGCTCGGCTGTTTGGATCTTTTTCTTTCTTGTATGCTCCTTTTCTTTCTTTCTTTCTGCCTTTCCAAGTTTCCCACAGGGAGATATTTGTGGGGACCTCTTTACTCTAGGCCGCAGCGCGCATCGCCTTGTGGCTATTGCGCAGGGGTTCGTACACCTCTCCACTCACCCACAACCGATGCAGTAGTACCGCCAACTTTCTGGCCACCGCGACAACCGCTCGTTTCTTGGCGTTTTTCCCTCCTCGCTCGGCAAGTCGCAGTCCCCATCGCCGCAGATCACTATCTTCCCCAAAAGGTCCCAGGATGTAGTGCGCCCCCTGCACCAGCATTGTTCTCAAATAGCGGTCTCCCTCTTTGCTGATGTGCATCTGCGGCTGGCTCTCTCCGGAGTTCCTGCGCCCAGGTTTTAACCCCAGAAAACAGCCGACCTCGCGACTCTTTGCGAACCGCTGCGGATCGTCTAGCGTCAAGACATACGTCAGCGCGATCTGTGTTCCTACCCCCTTCACCTGTTTGAGCAATGCGACTTGCGGGTAGCTCTCCTTGGCGATTTTCTCCATCCGCGCGTTGTATTCCTTGATGCCCTCGTTCAACGATTCGATTTCTTTCAGCAACGGCTCCAGAACCTCACGCAACTCCGCGCTCAATTCCGCGGCCAGCTCTCGGCTCACCTGTTCCGTGCCACACTTCGGCAGCCGTTCACCATGAGACTTCGCCAATCCTCGCGCCGCATTCACCAGCGCGGTTCGTGCACTCACCAATTCCGCACGTGCCCGGATCACTGTCAGATGAATTTGTGCTTTCGCGCTGCGATGCCGTACCGGCCCCAACAGCTCAGGATCGATTCTGGCCAGCCGCGCCAGTGTCCGCGCATCGTGTCGATCATCTTTTCGATTGCTCTTGCTGATCAATTCCACCTTTTGCGCGTGCGCCACGAGCACCTCGTGTCCCAGCTCCTTTACCAGCCGGCTTAGCCACGGGGAATGTGTTCCGGTCTCCAGCGCCACGAGACTTCGCGGTATCCGTTCAAATGTCTGCTTCATCGCTTCCGGCGTCGTCGCTAGTTTCTGTTCCAGAAGGACTTCGCCGGCTTCATCCAAAACGCAGTAGTTCGACCAGCGATCGCCGAGGTCCAAACCAATCGTGAGCTGGTGTCCTTTGAAAATCATGTTTCCATTTACGCGAACAGTGCTAGTCTTCTTCATTGCCGGTCTCCTTTTGTGCCTTGAGCACGTCTTTCATTGGGAGCGTATCGCATCCCGCTGGAGACCGGCCTTCTCATCCCATCTGATTAACGCCGGTACCGTGGAAGTCGAACTTTATGATATGGAGTATCGTTGCAGCACATCCTCCGATGGAGGGACAAGAGATGGATTGGAAACGGTTGGTTCAGTTTGCGCTGCTGGGTAGCAGTGGTTTGCAACAATATGCCATCCTGCTGGTACGCGTTTCGATCGGGCTGTTCTTCGCCATCTCCGGGGCCAACAAATTGTTTGTCGCCGGCGGCACGAAACCTGTTTACGACACGCTCGTTAAGGCCAAAGCCCCGTTTCCCCGCCAGACGGCTTATTTCGTGGCGGGTGTCGAGTTCGTTTGCGGATCCTTGATGACCGTGGGGTTTCTTTCGAGCCCGGCCTGCGTGGCTTTAATGATCGATATGATTGTCGCCACTCTGACCAGCGCACTTTCCGCCCTGCCTAAGGGACTTTCGCCTCTTAGCTGGCTCGACGATCTCCTCTACCTTCCGGAAGTTCTGTACGTGCTCTTCTTTATCTGGCTGATCTGCGCCGGTCCGGGAAAGTTCAGTGTCGATTACTGGCTCGCTGGCAAGTTACTGTGATCGATCGACGAAGCAGCTTGTTGCTAGACAAAAGCTTGATGGTCATTACCAGAATTTTTCGGCCGAAGGACTGGCGCTAAGTGCCGATTAACGCGTCGTTATCGGAGAAGTGGATTTCATTGTCAGGATGCGCTTTAGTTGGGGCTGCTCGCGTTGAGCCGCAAGAGCATGCCTGCGCCGCTTGGTAACTTGAAGCTGCCGCTGTCAGAAGCTAAGACGATCACGCCAGTGGGGTCGCTCCGACCAGCATGCGCAATGCTAATGCGCTCGAGGCCGTAAATTCCGCAAGCATCGGAGGAGAATACCCACAGCGCCTGAGGACTGTCATTGCCGTCGATGGGGCCTCGGCACTTTGTACCTTCCTTAGCTCTGACTCGGCTCAGGACACCGCCGTTGACCGCCTTTCCCACAACTTGATTTGTGTCTTCAGCAGCGGTGACGGGTCCTCCTGCACCGTAAACCACATCACCGCCCACTTGCACTGTCGTCAACCAGCGGAAGACGTCGCTCTCTCCAGGCCCGATCGGGGGTGTTTGGGCTTCGATTACTCGCATGAAGCCCGCGATGGCGCGCAGGTTTGTGGTAATGGAGATTGTCTGATGCGAGGAAACCAGCTTGTCAAACTGGAGGGAGATGCTTGCCGGGGCACTGGTGGTTGCCGGGGTCACTTCTACGATGTGACCCAGAACCTTACTCCCTTCCTTTATTCTCGCCCCCGGAGACAAGGGAACATCCTGCATAATTCTGCCTGTAATCACTTGGCCTTTTCTGCATTTCGCTGAGGAAAGGGTTGAGTTCAAGCGAACAGGTAATATCGTTCCGGGTGGAATGTCAGGGTTGATCTTCGGAGTGCTCTTGTCATCGGAGGCGGCGTAGTGGACGAACGCGGACGACTCGACAAGAGCGGAATTGGGGCTGTCCTGTGGACTCCGTTGTTGAGAATTCGCATATTGCACAAGGGCTGTTGCGCACATCAGCGTCCCAAGGAGAAGGCATACAGTGCGCAAAGTAACGAGAGCGGGACCATCTCTGCTCATACTCATAGAATACCCCAGCAGGTTCTCGGCCTTCCACACAGTTGAGTCGATTACAAATCAATCATCAGATAATTCTCTCCGACGTACTTGCGCTAAGTTACTTCACGGGAGGCAGGAACACTTCTGACGGCGTGAGAAATTCCACGTTGGGAGCTTCGGTGACCACGCGCACGCGCTCGAACTTGCCCTTCTTGCCGCCGTTGCCCACAAAGCTGAGCAAGTATTGGTTGTTGAGATGCATCTGGATTTCGTCGAAGTACGGTTTCAACGTGACCGGCATGCCGGAACCGAGGTAGTAAGACTCCGCGCCAGTTTCTTCGGAAAGGCGGCTGAGGTTGGATTGCGCATTGAAGACGCGGAACGAACGGTTGCCGACGTGCCCAGCGTCCGGAACATAGATCGTCCAAATGTTGATGTTCTGCTTTTGGGCGCGCGAGATGGTGCCATCGAGATCGGGATCGACGGGATCGAAACTCCCACGGAAATAATCGATGCCTGAAGAGAACAACATGATGGACTTGCGTTCCCCGGAGTCGGGCCAACGCTTCACCCAATCCTGAACCGCGAGATACGGACTTGTGAAGGCGCCAGCGCTACCGATAGGCATGCGCAGCGCCTTGGCGGCGAGCGCGTGATCCTTGGTGAAGTCCTGCGCCACCGCGGCCGTGCCGTTCCTCCCATAAGCCACGGCGATGTAGGTGTTCTCCGGCTGGGCCATGAAAAACTCCTTCAAATCGCCCCATTGACTGGCGACGGCGCTTTGGAGCGAATCGTCGATAAGCACCGCGAGGAAAAGCGTTTCCCCGCGCTTCCAATCCGCCACTTGCACCTTTTCCTTGCCTTGATAGAGCTGGACATCATCCTTCGTGAGCGGAGGCGGCTGAGTCTCTTTCTTACCCACCGCCGTAACGGTCATCGTAACCGCGGAGGAATCCGAAGCGGCCGCCATTGACGCGAGCGGCATTGCGGCCGCCACGGCCACGGCTGCCAACAACAAGGCCCCTTTGCACTTTAGATCTCTGTTCATGAGCGTAACTCCTTTCTTCTCATCCCAATCTTAGATGCCGAGGATTATTGGCCCGATGGAAAAATAAAGCTACAGGAGCCGTGAGGAAAAGAAAAGGCGCGAACCTTGCGGCCCGCGCCCCTGGGAATGAGAAACAAGCGCTCGAACAATTACCTTGTTGCCGGCAAAAACACTTCCGAAGGCGTCAGAAATCCGACCTTCTGAACTTCCGAAGTTACCTTTACGGTCTCGTACCTGCCCTTGTGGCCGCCATCGCCCACGAAGGCGAGCAAATACTGGTTGTTGAGGTTCATCTGGATTCGATCGAAATACGGCTTCAGGTTAACGGGCGCTCCGAGACCGAGTGAGTAAGACTCGGCGCCGGTCTGTTGCGACAGACGGTCCAAGTTCGATTGCCAATTGAAGGCACGAAACGAACCGCGGCCAACACGGCCTGAATCCGGTGCGTAGATTGTCCAAACGTTGATGTTGTTTTTCTGCGCGCGCGCGATAGTCGTATCAAGATCGGGATCCATAGTAGCGGGACCTCCGCGGAAATAATCAATCCCCGATGAGAACAGGATGATGGAACTGCGCTGTCCGGAGGCCGGCCAACGCTTGATCCAATCCTGGACCGCGAGATATGGACTCGTTCCAGCACTGATCGTGCCCAACGGGATACGCAGGGCCTTCGCTGCTAGTGCATGGTCGGTCGTGAAATCCTGAGCGACCATGGCTACGCCATTCCGCGCGTAGGCCACGGCGACATAGGTGGTTTGCGGTTGGGCCATGAGAAACGCGCGAAGGTCAGTCCATTGATTGGCAATGTTGCTTCTGAGCGAATCATCGATGAGCACGGCCAGATAGAGAGTTTCTCCGCGCTTGAAGTCCGCGACCTGTACGCGTTCCTTACCTTGATAGAGCTCGACATCGTTCTTGGATAGTGCAGGCGGCTGCGCGTCTTTCTTCGCAGTAGCCGTGACGGTCATAACAACTGCAGATGGATCCTTTGTTGCGGACGCGCTGTTGGAGGCTGCTCTCAAAGCGAGCGGCATAGCTGACGCCGCGACGAGCGCACCAAGCAGAAGCGACACTTTTCGATACACGTTTTTATTCATAACTACTCTCCCTTTTCTCATCCCACATAGTTAGATGCAGGGTGTGAGAGAAACGCGTACATGAAGGCGCGAGATAGACAGGTTCCGTCGTAGAATGCATCGCCGCCGGAAAGGGCCACTTTCGTGAAGAGCTACATAGGAGCGATCGATCAAGGAACGACGAGCACGCGCTTTATGGTGTTTGATAAAGCTGCGCGGGTCGTAGCGGTTGCGCAAAAAGAGCACGAGCAAATCTATCCGCAGCCGGGATGGGTGGAGCACGACGCGCTGGAAATCATGCGCCGCACGGAAGAAGTGATCGGCGAGGCGCTCGAGCAGCGCGGCCTGCGCGCTTCCGATCTCGCCGCCATCGGCATAACCAATCAGCGAGAAACAACCGTAGTGTGGGACCGGCATACCGGCCAGCCGATTGCAAATGCAATCGTTTGGCAGGATACGCGCGTCGCTGAAGACGTCAGACATTTTGCACGCGACGGCGGACAAGACCGCTTCCGCGCGCAAACCGGGCTTCCGCTTAGCACGTATTTCAGCAGCCTGAAGCTACGCTGGCTGTTGAAGCATGTCCCCGGCGCGCAACGGAAAGCGGAAGCAGGTGAGCTGCTCTTCGGAAATATCGACACGTTCCTCGTCTGGAATTTGACGGGCGGGCCGAAGGGCGGCGTACACGCCACCGACGTCACCAATGCAAGCCGAACACAGCTGCTGAATCTTCAAACACTGGAATGGGATGAAAAGTTGCTGTCCGCGTTCGAGATTCCGCGGGCGATGCTGCCCCAGGTGCGGTCGAGCAGTGAGGTCTACGGCGTGGCTATTCTGCCGCCTATCGCGGGCGTCGAAGTCGCTGGTATTCTCGGCGATCAGCAAGCGGCGCTCGTCGGGCAGGCTTGTTTCCGCCCAGGTGAAGTCAAAAATACGTACGGAACAGGGTGTTTTCTGTTGATGAATACAGGCGAACGCGCCGTTCCCTCGAACTTTGGCTTGCTGACGACCGTGGCGTACAAAATGGGAGGCGCGCCGGCGTGCTACGCCTTGGAAGGCGGCGTCGCGATTTCGGGAGCGCTGGTGCAATGGGTCCGCGACAATCTCGGAATGATTGAGAAGAGCGCGGACATCGAGACTCTGGCCCGCACGGTGAAGGACAATGGCGGCATCTACTTCGTTCCGGCGTTCTCCGGCCTGTACGCGCCGTACTGGAAGGAAAATGCGCGCGGCGTCATTGCCGGGTTAACGCGGTATGTCAACAAAGGACATTTGGCGAGAGCTGTCCTGGAAGCAACGGCGTTTCAAACGCGCGAAGTGGTGGAAGCGATGGAAAAGGATTCGCAAATCGCGCTGTCGTCGCTGCGCGTGGACGGCGGGATGGTTGTGAACGAACTCCTGATGCAGTTTCAGGCGGACATTTTGAACCGCGAAGTCGTGCGCCCTGTGATTCAGGAGACGACCGCGCTCGGCGCAGCGTATGCCGCGGGCTTGGCTGTTGGATTTTTTTCAGGCCTGGACGAACTGCGAACCAATTGGGCCGTGGACCAGACGTGGACGCCACATTTCGCGGAAGAGGAACGCGAAGAGATGTACAAGAAATGGAAGAAAGCGGTCACGCGCTCGTTTGATTGGGTTGATTCTTGACCGCAAGGCAGAGTATTGCTCTGAATCTACTGCACTCAAAGGAGATTCCTGAATGACTTCACCGTTTCTCGGCGAATTTCTGGGCACGATGATCATTGTGCTGCTTGGCAATGGAGTGGTAGCCGGAGTGCTACTGAAGCGATCGAAGGCCGAAGCCAGCGGATGGATCGTCATTACGGCTGGGTGGGCGTTTGCGGTCATGGCCGGCGTATTCGTTTCGATTGCCTGTGGAAGCAATGACGCACATTTGAATCCTGTAGTCACGGTGGGCTTCGCGGTGCGTGACGCAAGCTTCGGGAAGCTCGCTCCCTATCTTGCAGCTCAACTCCTCGGGGCAATCGTTGGTGCCGTTCTTGTCTGGCTTCACTATTTGCCGCACTGGAAGGAAACACCGGATACCGCCGCGAAGCTGGCCTGTTTTTGTACCGCGCCTGCCATCCGTAACTTTGCTGCGAATTTATTCAGCGAAATTTGCGCTACGTTTGTTCTTGTCTTCGTAATTGGAGCGATTTTTTCGAAGAGAGTATCCGCGACGGGTCCTGCCGGCGGGCTGGGCCCTTATCTTGTGGGCAGCCTGGTGTGGGGCGTCGGACTATCGCTTGGCGGCACGACGGGATATGCCATCAATCCGGCGCGCGACTTGGGCCCGCGTATCGCGCACGCCATTCTGCCGATCGCTGGAAAGGGAAATTCCGATTGGGGCTACTCGCCTATCCCGGTCGTCGGACCCATTCTCGGCGGAGCATTGGCGGGATTGCTTCTGCGCTTCCTCGCCATTTTCTAAAGGACTACTACTTGAAGCCCGTTCGCAAGTACAAGTAACCGATTCCGCATGCACCAACGGTACTCGGCGCACAGGTGTGCCACGCCTGCGTTACTCTGCAATGGCATGGGAACAATCACCATAGCTCCGCCGGAGCGCGCTTCGACGCCTGCTCCACCTTCTCGCCCGCAGAGTCCATGGATCTATCGTCCGTGGATTGACTTGACGGTTGGCTGCGGCGCGTGGTCCGCGCCGCTTTTGATTGCAGGATTTTATTTTGCGAATTCCTACGGGCGCGGCTGGAGCGTGGCGTTTTATTTTCTCGCTCTGCTTTCAAACTATCCGCACTTCATGGCTACCGTGTATCGCGCGTACCATACGCGCGACGAGTTCGAAAAATACCGGATATACACAGTGCACGTGGCGCTGCTCCTCGTAGTGGCTGGGGTCGTCACGCACCTCTGGTTTGGACTGCTTCCTTGGATTTTCACGCTATACATTTGCTGGAGCCCGTGGCACTACACGGGGCAAAACTTCGGATTGCTGATGATGTTTGCGCGGCGGGCGAGCGTCTCGCCCGCGGAAACGGAACGCCGTGCGCTGCGCCTTTCGTTTATCGCGTCCTACCTTTTGCTGATGCTGAGTTTTCACACCGGAGCGTCCGGTGATGCGCTGATTCTCTCGCTCGGGCTTGCGGCTAAGTTCACCCTGCCTGCTCGAGCGGTTCTTGCGTTGTTTTTTCTTGGGGCTAGCGGGTGGGCTCTCGTGTCGCTGGCCCGAAGGAGCAACCTTCGCACAATTCTTCCTGTGCTTACGCTGACGGTCACGCAGTTTCTGTGGTTTCTTTTGCCTGCGGTGATCGAGCTCGTCAGCGGCCGGGAAATTCCACAGACTCGTTACAGTAGCGGCCTGCTTGCCGTGCTGCACTCGACGCAGTATTTGTGGATAACGAGCTATTACCAGAAGAAAGAAGCTCGCGCGGCCGGCGATTCCCATTGGTCGTTTTTCCGTTATCTTGTGACTTTGATTGCCGGGGGGATCGCGCTCTTCATTCCCGGGCCGTGGATCGTCAGCCGCATTTTTCACGCCGATTTTGCCGCTAGCTTTCTTACGTTCACAGCGCTGGTTAATATTCATCACTTTATTCTCGACGGCGCGATCTGGAAATTGCGCGATTCGCGCATCGCGGCGCTGCTCCTGGATGGCCAACAAAAGCCGCCCGGCGCTGGCGACAAAAAACAGAGTAATTTTACTGCGGCAACTCGCTGGTTAACGGGACGAGCGCCAGCTGCTCGAGCCCTTCGAATCGCGGCGGTGGTGTTGCTATTTCTCTGGGCGGGCGTGGACCAGTTGCACTTTTGGTGGTCCAGCGAAGCAAGTGCTCTGCCCGCGCTTCAGCGCGCCGCGAAGTTGAATCCTGACGACAGCGCTGTGCAAGTGCGCCTTGCGCGCGCCGAGCAACTCACCGGACAACGCGATGCTTCGCTCGCAGCTATGCAGCGCGCGGCCGCGCTTAATCCCGCCAATTTTTCGCTGCAAGAATCCTATGGCCGGAGCTTGATTGAAGCGGGGCATGACGTCGACGCCTATGCGCAGTTCCAGTGGATTATCACGCGCTGGCCACGAAACGCCGACGCACTGGTCGATTATGGGATGCTCGCTCACCGCCTCGGGCACGACGAAGAGGCAGTCGACAACTGGCAACGGGCGGTCGACGTTGATCCGGGGCAGGCCAACGCGCAGCTTTATCTCGCGCAAGTTCTCGATCAACAAGGTGAACTGCAGGCTGCGGCGCGACACTATCGCATGTATCTGGAGATCATCGCAGCACGCCACACAAAAACTTCCGCCGATACAGGCCCGGTGCTCGCGGCTCTTATAAAAGTTGCCGACGCGGATGCCGCCATCCATCACAACGGCGATGCCTCCAAAGGCTACAACGCGGCGGCGGGCTTCGCGGACAAAGCTGGCGAGAAGACGCTCGAGAGCTTGGCCCTCATACATCTCGCCGATTTGCAGGAGAAACAGGGCGACGTTCGCGGAGCGGTGCCGTCCTACCAGCACGCACTGCAGCTTGATGCGGCGCTCTCCGATGCGCGCAGCGCGGCGTCAGACTGGTTTAACTACGCGCAATTCTTGCGCAAACAGCAGCAGCCTGAGCGCTACGTGTTCGCCTGCTTGCTGCACGCGGAAAATGCTTTGCAGAATACGCCCAGCGAGGAACTCACAGTGGTATCCCATGCGCGCAAGGAAAGCGAAGCTCGCCTCGGACCGGAAGCCAGCGTAGTGCGGCGGAAGCTGAATGAAATTGTCGCAGAGTCTCTGACCCTGCAGGTTTCAGCTCTAGCGGATAAAAAATAGATTTAGGCTGAACCCCCACGGCCAGAAGTCACACCCGTCTTCAAACTCACAACGCTACTTTTCCTGGCCATAATACGCAGCGCTCCCATGTTTCCGCAGGAAGTGTTTCTCGTGAAGGTGTTTTGAAATGGCCTGAGCTTTGGGATTCGCGGTGAGCGTCTGAAAGGCCATCGAGGCAATTTCTTCCAGAATCAGGGCGACGTGCGCAGCTTCCGAAGGCGATTTTCCCCAGCAGAATGGCGCGTGGCCAGCGACGAGGACCGCAGGCACGTGAAGAGGATCGAGCTTCTTGAACCGCCGCGCGATGGCATGGCCGGTATTGGCCTCATAATCCGATCGGATTTCTGCGAGAGTCAGCGGTTTTGTGATGGGAACGGGCCCACGAAAATAATCGGCATGGGTCGTTCCGAAACATGGAATTTCTTTTTGTGCCTGGGCCCACGCCGTTGCGGCCGAGGAATGCGTGTGCGCGACGCCTCCAATTCCAGCGAAAGCGCGGTAGAGAATCAGATGCGTGGGAAGGTCGGAAGAAGGACGCAACGAGCCTTCCACGATTTTTCCTTCCAAATCGACAACGACCAAATCCTCGGGCTTCATCGTTTCGTACGGCACGCCGCTTGGTTTAATCGCCACCAGGCCTTCCTCGCGCGAAATGCCGCTGGCGTTTCCAAACGTGTACAGCACCAGCCCGCGCCGGACGAGCTCCAGGTTTGCTTCCAGGACCTCCTCGCGCAAATTCTTCAGTACCATTCGTCGCCTCTTGATGCGGCCGCAGTGTGAGAAGGCAGAATAAGGAGTATCCGCCAGAAAAGGCAAGCCGTCAGTTCGGCGTCAGACGATGGCGGTGGGAATCTGTCCCGCGCTTGCGGTAGAAAGTCCGCTCAAGCGAACCTTGCCGCACCTGTCGGTGATTCCTCAACGGCGGTCGACGGTTGGGTGGCGGACGTCCTGGCCTTGGACGATGTAGATGACGTCTTCGGCGATGTTGGTGGCGTGGTCGCCGATGCGTTCGAGATTTTTGGCGACGAGAATTAGCTCGAAGGCGGGAAAGACCACGCTGGAATCTCCCATCATGTAGGTGAGAAGCTCGCGGAAGATCTGGTCGCGATAGTGGTCGACCTGGTCATCGGTGGCGAGAACCATCTGCGCTAGATCGACGTCGCGGCGAACGACGGCATTGAGGGCGTTGCGGACCATCTCTTCAGCAAGTTCGCTCATGCGCGGCAGGTCAACGTAGGGCTTTACGCGCGGGTGGCGAAGGATGCGCGTCGCGGACTGCGCGATGTTCACGGCCTGATCGCCAATGCGCTCGAGGTCGTTGTTGATGCGGGAGACAGCGAGGACGAAGCGGAGATCGACAGCCATCAATTGATGGAGCGCGAGGAGCTGGACGACGCGGTCGTCGATTTCGAGCTGCAATTCGTTGATGGCGTCTTCTTCCTCGAGAACGCGCTTGGCAAGCTGTTCGTCCGCTTCGAGCACGGCGTGCACAGACTGATGGACGGCGCGTTCGGCGAGGCTACCCATCCACAGGAGGCGCTCTTTCAATTCGTTCAAATCTTTTTCGAAGTGGCGTTCCATGAAAATTTTCCCTCAGTAGTTTACAGCCCCCGGAAGAAAAAAAGCAGATTCCTTCCGACAAGGTCGGAACCTTCGGTCGCATCGCTCGCAATGACAAACGACCGAGACGATGCCTGCCACGGGATCATCCAAAGCGGCCGGTGATGTAGGCCTCCGTGCGCGGGTCGCTCGGTTTGGTGAAGAGGTGCGGCGTGGGACTGAACTCGATGACCTGGCCGTTCAGCAGGAAGGCAGTGAAATCGCTGATGCGCGCGGCCTGCTGCATGTTGTGAGTAACGGTGACGATAGTGCAGAGATCTTTCAATTGAACGAGGAGCTCCTCGATCTTCGCGGTGCTGATGGGGTCGAGGGCTGAGCAAGGCTCGTCGAGGAGAAGGACTTCGGGCTCAACGGCAAGCGCGCGGGCGATGCAGAGCCGCTGCTGCTGGCCGCCGGAAAGTTCGTAGGCGGACTTGTGCAGGTGGTCTTTGACTTCGTCCCAGAGCGCAGCGTGGCGGAGGCTTTTCTCGACGGCTTCTCCCATGGGAGCTTTCGAGCCGTTGATGCGGAGGCCATAGGCAACGTTTTCAAAGATGGATTTCGGGAAGGGGTTGGGGCGCTGGAAAACCATGCCGACGCGGCGGCGCAGCTGAGTTACGTCCTGATCGAGAATGTTCTTGCCATCGAGCAGGATTTCGCCCTCGAGGCGGGAGTGCCGCACGGTTTCGTGCATGCGGTCGAGAGTACGCAAGAGAGTGGATTTGCCGCAGCCGGACGGGCCGATGAGAGCCGTGACTTTGCTGGTGGCGATGCCCAAACTGATGTCGAAAAGAGTCTGTTTGGCGCCGTACCAGAAGTTGACTTTGGAGATAGTCATCCGCATGTCCGCGGGCGCCGTAGTTTCGCGGCTCGCGGCTGTCGTTACAGGAGGAGTTATATTTACGGACACTGCCTGCCTCACAGAAGCGTTCATGAATTACTACCTCGGAACCGAAATGCCGCGGGACAGAATCGCCCGAGCAACAATATTGATGACCAAAATCAAAGCCAGAAGAACAAGACCCGCGGCCCAAGCCTGGCGGTGCCAGTCCTCGTACGGCGAGAGGCCGTAGTTGTAAATCATCACCGGAAGCGAGGCTGTAGGCTCAGTCCAGCCACGACTCCAATAGCGGTTGCCCAAGGCCGTGAAAAGGAGTGGCGCGGTCTCGCCGGCAACGCGGGCGAACGCCAGAAGAATCGCGGTGAGGATGCCGCGATACGCAGCGGGCACGATGACGGTCGCAATGGTTTTCCATTTGCTGGCGCCCAAAGCCATGGCGCCCTCGCGTAAAGTGCGAGGCACGGCCAGGAGAAATTCTTCCGTGCTGCGCAAGGTGATGGGAATCATCATGATGCCGAGCGCGAATCCGCCGGCAAGAGTGGAGAATTGCTTGAAGGGATGCACGGCAATACTAAAGGCAAAGATGCCGATGACGATCGAAGGCGCACCATTGAGCAAATCCGCGGCGTAGCGCACGACAAAGGCGACCTTACTGCCGCTGAATTCCGCGAGGTAAATGGCACCCAAGAATCCAATCGGAACACCGAAGAGGGTAGCCAGGGCAAGCAGCTTGGCGCTGCCAACGATAGCGTTGGCCATGCCGCCGCCCGCTTCGCCCACCGGAGCAGGCAATTTCGTGAAAAAATTCCAGTTGATGGAGGTTCCGCCGTAGTAGACCAGATAACCCAAAATGAAGAAAAGCACGGAGACGGCAACGATGGCGCAGAGACCGGTCATAGCGAGCATAAAATTGCTTACGAATTTGCGCCAGCGCAGATGAGGGTTCATGCGTTCCCCATTCCGCTGCCCCGCTGAGAGGTTGCGAGGATCAAAATGCGGGCAAGGCCGTTAAGGATAAAGGTGAGTAAAAAGAGCACCAAGCCCAGTTCAATGAGGGCTTGGGGGTAGAGATCGCCGGTGGCTTCGCTGAATTCATTGGCGATGACCGCAGCAATCGAGTAACCGGGAGAGAAAAGCGAAGCGCTGATCGCCGGTGTGTTGCCGATGACCATGGTGACCGCCATGGTTTCGCCAAGCGCGCGGGCCAGGGCGAGGAAAATGGAACCCATAATGCCGGCGCGAGCAAACGGCACGACAACTTTCCAGGTAGATTCCCAGCGGGTGGAACCAAGAGCCAAGGCGGCTTCTCGCTGATCGCGGGGCACGGAGAGAAGCACTTCGCGTGAAACGGAAATGATGTAGGGGATGACCATGATGGCCAAGACTAGGCCGGCAGTCAGGAACCCGATGCCGTAAGCCGGGCCTTTAAAGAACGGAAGAAATCCGAGTGAGTCCTTGAGTCTTGGCTGAATGTAGTCGCGCATCAAAGGGACGACGAATAAGAAACCCAGAAGGCCGTAGATGACGCTGGGGACAGCAGCGAGCAAGTCGATGAAGAATTCCAGTGTGTCGGAAACTCTTGCCGGAGCGAGCTCGGCGAGAAAAATGGCAGCTCCGATGCCCAGAGGCACGGCAATAAGCAGGGCAACGATCGAAGTGACCAACGTTCCAAAGATGAAGGGGAGCGCTCCGAACTCACCAGCGTTGGGGTCCCAGACCCGAGTGACAAAAAAAGCCAAGCCAAATTTGTGCCGCGCAAGCACAGAACCTTGCCAGAGTTCGAAGACCAAAAGCAAGGTGACGAGCACAACCGAAGCGGCAAACAAGAACGTAATGAGCCGCACTATTTCATCGCCTTCGCGAAGGCGTCTTAAAAACGAACGCGAGCCCGCGACAGGGCCCGCGCTCGGAAGGGTTGTGCTGGCGGTTGACATTTCGTATTGGCGAAAGCTACTGGATGCCGTCGAGGGCTTTTACCTCTTTGGCCACCACTTCCTTGGGCAGCTTGGCGTAGGAGAGAGTCTCGGTGTAGTTCTGCCCGTCTGCAAGCATCCACTTCACAAATCCTTTGATCGCATCGCGTTTGGAGGCGTCTGAAAACTTCGATGGAATCAGCAGCCAGGTGAAGCTGGAAATTGGATATGCGGCTTTTCCCGGGGCGTCCGTAATGGAAACGCGGAAGTCGTCCGGCATGCTCTTCGCGGCGCCGGCGGCCGCGGCCGTCACACCCGCGAGATCTGCCTTGATGAACGCGCCGGAAGAGTTCTTCACGGTTCCGTAAGGCATCTTATTCTGGATGGCGTAAATCAGCTCGACGTAGCCAAAAGCGTTAGCCGTCTGTTTCACCAGCCCAGCCACACCTTCATTGCCTTTACCGCCGAGACCAACTGGCCAGTTCACCGAAGCGCCCTTGCCGACCTTACTTTTCCACTCGTCGCTGATTTTGGAGAGGTAATCGGTCCAGATGTAGCTTGTGCCGCTGCCATCTGAACGATGAACCACAACGATGTCGTTGCCTGGAAGATTTACGCCCTTGTTCGCTCCGGCGATTGCCGGATCATTCCATTTGGTAATTTTTCCGAGAAAGATTCCCGCCAATGCCTCCGGCGTGAAATTCAAATCGGTTGTGACGCCAGGGATGTTGTAGGTCGGGACGACGGCGCCGAGAACCGTGGGGAAGTGCAGTATGGCAAAGCCGTGCTTGTCCTGGAAAGCCTTTAGCTGATCGTCATTCATGGGACCGTCGGAGGCGCCGAAATCCACAGTGCCTTCGGTGACTTGTTTAATTCCACCGCCCGAACCAATGGACTGGTAATTGATCTCAATGTTGGTGTCTTTTTTGTGGTACTCATCGAACCACTTGGAATACATGGGGTACGGAAACGAGGCGCCCGCTCCCGTGATGGTAAGCGCGTTGGCCGCCAGAACTATGCTGGCCAGTCCGAAACCAGCCAAAAGAATACCTGCGATTCGCTTCATCCGTCATCTCCACGTGAAAAATTTAGCTTGACCCTGGATATATGAGTGTCCTTCTTCTGTGTTACAGCATTGTTACAAAACCTTCAGAGTTTTTTGATTTATGGAGCTGGATGGCGGCGTCGGACAAGATGCTTGGATTCAATGGCTTGTAGATAGGGAGCGGCAGATAAGTTGTTCCGGTCAAAAAAAGAAGGGCGCAGCTCGGCGAGGAGCTGCCCCCTTCTCCGTCCACAGTGAGGACGCAGCTCTAAGTCACCCGGGTTAGGGGAGGTAATAGCGGAAGAAGGTGAACATCATGTTGTCGAGGGCCTTCGGACGCTGGCACACGCCGGAGAGGGACATTTTCCCTGCCAAGGCTTCATAGAGGTTCCGCGAGAAAAGATGAAAAACGCGGCCGTGCTGAAGGTATTTCTTCGAGCTGACGTGTTTCTTTTCCATAACCTTTCGGGCAAGGGCGACGCTACGCTTGCCGGGTTTGGTCTTGAGGAGCTGCAGGAACCGCTGGCAAGTGAAATGGCCCGAATGTGTCGCGCTTCCTCCTCGGTATAGCCGAAAATTTCGAAACTGACATCGGGTATCAAGTCGTCGCGGTAGTACTCAACGACGGTATGCTCTTCGAGCAGGTCGCCACATTGGGCGGCAGTTGCGGTCAGAGTTCGCGACGTCTTTGAAAACTATTGCCTTTCGCCCCGCCATTTGTCTTGCTCTTCAACGGGGAAAACTTGACCCGACTTGTCAATCATCGGCTGCTGTTTGCTGGCGGGAACTGCAAAACCAAGACCAACCTTAGCGGCACGTCGTTACCGCCACGGGAGTGCGTGACCACAAATCTACACTTATAGTGCTGCCCTGCTCGCCACTTCTCTCACTCCGCGCGCCGTGATTCCCTCTGCGTGGAGGGCGGGGTCGTAATATTCGTGAAAAAATTCTTGGGCCACGACAGCGGCCTTCGCTTGAGCCGTCGCACGGTTGATTCATCAAATGGCAGATCGCAGCGAAACAGAGCAACCATCGCTGTGGCGCACCCTGTAAACAAGGGCTTTGCTCCTTTTGAGGAGGACCAGTCCAATCGCAAGATTCTCTTCAGCCAAAGACTGCAGGATCGAGATCGGAGAAGAATTCGCGGTGAAGCGCCCGTGCTGCCTCGGGCAGATCCTGCGAATTCACGACCACGCCAAGATTGAGTCTTGATGCACCTGCGAAATCATGCGCACGTTGATGCACTTCAGCGCATCAAAGACGCGGGCCGCGACACCCGGGGTATGGCGGAGGTTTTCGCCTACTGCGCATAGAATGGCTTGCTCACCTTCGAGCGAGACTTCCGTGAAAGGAGCTAGTGCCGAACAGATTTCTGAGAGACGCGCGTCGTTATCGATCGTCAGAGACACGCTCACCTCGGAGGTCGATACCATATCGATTGCGGTTTCGTACCGATCGAAGACTTCGAAGATTCGCCGGAGAAACCCGTGAGCCATTAGCATTCGATTAGAACGGATGTTGATAACGGTGACTCCGCGCTTGCACGCCACCGATTTGAGGATGTTTGCACAGGGAACCGGGTCGGCAACGATCATGGTACCCGTTGCGTCTGGTCTGCGCGAATTGAGGATGCGGACCGGAATGTTCTTCTCCCTTGCCGGACCGATTGTTGCGGGGTGCAGGACCTTTGCTCCGAAATAGGCCAATTCGGCGGCCTCATCGAACGAAATCGTCCGAACCGGACGCGCGTCGGATACGAGATTCGGATCGCAGGTGAGCAGCCCGTCCACGTCCGTCCAGATCTGGATTTCCTCAGCATCGATTGCCGCGCCCACGAGCGACGCGCTGAAATCCGATCCGCCTCGTCCCAAGGTCGTCGGAGTGCCATCGCGCGTCGCGCCGATGAAACCGCCCAGCACGGCCACGCATCCGCCCGGGAGCCCCTGAATCGCCGCCGAGACCTTCGAATACGTCTCCGGAATAACGGGCGCGGCGTGTGTAAAATTCGAATCGGTGACAATCACGCGCTGTGAGTCGACCTGCGTGGCAGGAATGCCCTGATTTCGAAAGGCGAGTGCCACAACGTGACTGGAGAGCAGCTCGCCATAACTCGCAATGGAGTCGCGCAGCCGCGGAGTCAGCTCTCCCCGCGATCCAAGACCTTTTGCCGATTCGCGAAGCGCCCTAAAATGCCGTTCAAGATTGCTTTCGAGTTCTGGCTGGTCGCCCGGCGCCACGAGCGAAAAAGCTTCATGGGCGTGAAACTGTTCGAGCGATTGAATGCGGTCCATTGCTTCCGCTTGATTTCCTCTGGCTGCGTCCTCCGCAATGGCCAGCAGGGCGTTCGTGGTCTTCCCCATTGCGGAGACTACCACGACCGGGCCAAGATGGAGTCGTGCTTTCACGATCTCAGCGGCGCGGAGGATCGCCGCTGAGGATTCCAGTGAAGTGCCTCCGAATTTGGTCACAATCATCGTGAAGACCTCTGCGAGAGTTCGCCATCGGCATCCAGTTTCGTTGTTGCCGCTCGACTCGATGTCCACAACATGGGATATGTTAATTCAAGCAAGCTAGTTTTCTACGGAATGCTCTGACCCAATTCTCCGAGTTCAATCCCGCACATTCTAATGCTTTTTGGTTCAGCTCCCGGCTGGCACAGAACATCACCAGCGGAAGAGACAACAGCTTAGCAATAGCGGACCAGCGGGCTGTCCGCTTTTGCTTCCACATTGGCGTGCGCGCTGTCATGCAACACCTCTGTCCAACGTGAGAGGGAAGCTACACTCGGACGCCCGCTGTGTAAAGTCCGCGCTCCCTCCATCACTTGTCCACTTCCGCGCCACAGAACGATTTTCCGCCGCCGGCCCACTGGCAAATCGCAGAGTCTGGCGGCGATTAAAAGGCAAAGTTTCGACGGGAGGTACAGATCCTTATCGGAGAGCTTCAACGACTGGCCTTGCAACAGTCTTGACAGATGAAGCTTGAGGCTTTGGCCGACTACAAAATCGTCTACAGGGTTGTAGACGAAAAACCAGAAGTCACGTGGAAGTGCTTGAAAAGATTGGTCGGGGCGAAAGGATTTGAACCTTCGACCTCCTGGTCCCGAACCAGGCGCGCTAGCCAGGCTGCGCTACGCCCCGAATGTTATTCCGTACTTCTTAGGAGTTTACGCGGGATTGGCGGCATCTGCAACAGCTGCCCGCGAGGCAAAAACAACACCGCCAGGAAGCTTTTGCTTCCCGGCGGTGTTTTGGAAGAGTGTTAGACGGCCTTAGAACTCGAAGCGCAACGCGAATTGCATCACGCGCGGGTTGGTGAGCAAGCCGGTGTAGTTGCCAAACGTGTTGGAGACATCCACTTCGGACCCAGTGGACTGCACGTTGAAGCGCACAGAGTTCGTGATGTTGAAAACTTCCCAGCGGAACTGGAGGCTTTGTTTTTCGCTCCACGGCATCATCCAGCGCTTGGCGAGACCGAGGTCAATGTTGAAGAAGCCCTGGCCTCTAATCTGGTTGCGCGCGCCTCCCTGTCCGGGAAACGGGCTGATGAAGCTGTTGATGGCATCGGGCCCGTTGCTAAAGATGCTGATGTTGCCGGCATCTTGTCCAGTGTTCACGGGAAAAGCGCCTGTTTTGACGGGAGAAACGAGGTCCGCGTTGCCGCCCAACTGCCAGTTCGTCGGCCACTGGTACCCGTTGCTGATATTTACCGGGAAACCGCTGGTCAGCCGGAAGAGGCCAGAAAGCTGCCAGCCTCCAATCACGGCATCCTCAAAGCCGTGGGCGCTGGAACCGAATGCTCGCCCCTTACCAAATGGCAGCTCGTAAATCCAATTGGCGTTAAATTGGTGCGTCGCATCAAAGTCCGAAACGGCCCGCTCTTCGTTGGGATTCCAGGAGTTGATGATCTGCCCTCCCAAGCCGCCCCACTGACCGATCCGCTCGGCATCCGAATTGATGTCCATGGATTTCGAGAACGTGTAGTTGAAATCGAACTGCAACCCGTGAGCCATCTTATGGCGGAGAGTCAGCTCCATGGCGTTATAGGCGGCATTGCCGATGGTCCGCCAGGCGTAGAGCGAGGAGTATTGCCCGTTCCAGAAGGAGCCAGGGTTCCCAGTGGGGTAGTACGCCTGATTTGAGTTATTGGCATCGCCAATTCCGTACAAATCCCAAATGAATAGCGCGGTGGTCTCGTTCTGCGAATGGCAACTGAACAGGGCGTACGCCGCTTGCATCGGGTTGGTGGTGGCGCCTCCGCCAGCGCATGATGGGATTGAGTACGCCCCACCAGGTACCAGCGGTTGCATTATGTCCGTCCAGTATGCAGCCGTAGGCCCTACCATCTGGGCCGTGAGGGCATTCGGTGCCGGCGCGTTAGCCCCACGGTAAATCTGGGCCAGCGCGTCCACTGCCTGGAAATATGTGACTTTGGTCTTCGGATCGGTAAGATTCAAGGGCATGGCCATGTCTTCTTGCGCCAACAAATGGTGCGAGAGACGACCCACGTAAGCAGCCTCGATCGAAAAACCGCTGGGCAATTCCCGAGAATAGGAAAAGTCGATCGTTTCGGAGTACGGGGTCTTCAGGCTGTTGTCGTTGCCCCACGCAATCGCAAACCCGTAGGGACTCAGATTGCTACCGCTAAAGATGTTCGGGAATGGCGTCGGCAGTGCCGGTGGCACCGGCGCGAACAACGGGTTTCCCTGCGTATCCTGAGTCGGAATGACATTCATGTTGGTGATCCGCGGTGCAACCGCAGGGCTCACCACACCCGCCGAGTTCGTCAATACGTCCAGCAACCCGAAAGACCCGCCGCTCTGGTCGAACGTGTCCACGATGCTCTCGCCAAGGCGGTCATAGACGATACCGAAACCGGCTCGGATGCTGCTCCTACCTGCGCCTCCAAATAGGCTCTTCAAGAACCCGCTATCCGCGCTCGGTGACCACGCCAAGGCGACTCGCGGGCCGAAATCGTGATAATCGTAGTTGTAATACCCCGGTTTGCCGCCATTGGCAGGCCCCGACCAATCAAATGTAAGAGGCGCATCAGCGTATGAGCCTATGCCTTGCGTCATGTTTTGGCCGCGCGTATTGAACCACTGACCCAACGGCTCGGTGGTTGTCGCTTCAAGCCCGTTCGTTTCCCATGGCGGAGAAAAGAGTGAATAGCGCAATCCGAGCGTAAGCGTTAGATTCGGCTTTAACTTCCAGACGTCCTGCCCGTACAATTCGAGGCCGTTTTCCGCAAACCGTCGCGAGATCGGCGTTCCTTGGTTCAGCACTTGACTCTGGCGGTTAAAATTGTAGTAAGCATCAACCTCCGAAATCATCCCCGTCAATGCCGTCAAAGGGAAGTCATAGGAATTGTTAAAACTCGGATCGATCTGAGGGTAGTGAGGCTCATTGGGATTCGCAACGGGTCATAGCAGGCTCCCGTCACGGGAGTCGCCGTTTGCGAGCAGTAAGGATCGAAGTGGCCCGGCGTGCCGGTGTTGGCCAAACCGGCTGTATCCAGCCAAGACGCATTGGTGCTTCCATCGCTGAAGGAGTTGTTCAGATTCGTTTCGGGATTCCGCAGGAGGGTACCTACGACGCCGAACTGAAAGGTGTGTCAGCCATGAATCTTTGTGACATCGTCGTAGATATTGTTGATGGGACGCTGGAAGTTGGACGACCGCGTAATGCCCTGATCAATACTCCTGAAATAGTCCCAGGTTTCTGTCGAGTTACCGACGAATCCGTTGCTCTCGCGGATGTACCCATAGCGAAAATTATTGATCAATGGGGAGTTAGCGCCGCCGAATAATTCGCGATCAATCCCTTGTTAAAATTCACAGTGGTCAGTTCTGGGGCCGTACCAGGCAAGAACGCCGCCCCAGCCGAACTGGAATTCGCGAGCGCCCCGCTCAAAGAGAGCCGGTGTCTTGCATCCGCGGTCAGGTTGTAATCCAGCTTGGCGATATACCAGTTGTGCGTCGTGTACGTTGGCGCGGCGAAGCGGTATCCGGAAGTGTTAATACCGTCCCCTACAGTCGTGTCATTCGGCAATGGATAGAGGCCTTTCATGTAAGTCATCACCGCAGAGCTCGGTCCCAACCCTTGTGGATCTTCCGTCGCAATTTGAGTCGGCGAGAGCGCAAAATTTCCCGGCGCTATTGCGTAATTGGCACCACTCATGCCCGCGACGGAGCCTCCCGGACAAGCTGTCGGATCGGCGCATGCGTACTGAATGATTCCGTCACGCAGGGTTGCCGTGGGAATGGTTCGCAGCGCACTCTGAGCTTCCGCGTCACGGTAACCTTCGAAGTTTGCAAAGAAAAACAAGCGGTTCTTCTTGATCGGTCCGCCGACTGACGCGCCGAAAATGTTTCGCGTGAGCTTCAAAGGTTTGTTTGGGTCGCCGGCCGTGAGTTGCGACTGCTTGATGAAATAGTCGTTCGCGCTGGTCGCGTTGGTTCGATTGTATTCGTACACCGAGCCATGAAAATCGTTGGTCCCGCTCTTGGTGACCAGGGCCACCTGTGCGCCAGAGGACGTTCCTTGATCCGCGTTGTAGTTCGTCGTAGTCACGCGGAACTCTTCCACGGAATCCAACGTCACCGGCAACACCGACTGGAAAGCGTACCCTCCCTTTGGATTTACTCCGACGCCGTCCAGTGTGATATTGCTTTGGTCGCTGCGCGCACCGTTGACCGACCCGCTCCGCGTATCCGTGTTGGTATCGATGTCGGACCGGTTGCCGGTGTAGACCACTCCGGCCTGCAGGCTAAGCAGATAGGGCACGTTGCGACTTTCCAATGGCAGTTGCTTCACCTGATTCTCATTGAACGCGATTCCCAACGAGGCATCGGTAGTGTTCAGAGTTACAGCTTGTGCGGAGACCTCAACAGTTTCGGTAGTGGTGCCGACTTCGAGAGTGACGTTCTGTGTCGAAGGCGAATTCACCAGCAACTGCAAGCTTTTCTGCTCCCACTTTCGAAAGCCCGCCATCTCCACCGTGAGGGTATAGGTTCCGGGAGGGAGTCCCAGGAACTCGTACTCACCCGTTGAGCTAGTTTTCGTCTGATGGTGCAGCGCCTGACCGTTGTGTTCCAAGGTTACCGTTGCGCCCACGATGGCAGCCGTCGATTTATCGAGAACCGTTCCGCGCAGTGAAGTCGTTCCCGTCTGCGCGAACGCCGAGGTAGCCGCCAGTAGAAGTGCGGCAAGAGAAACCAAAATACAGCTCTTCACAAAATCACACCTCATGGATTGCTCCTTTTGCACACCCCAACCCCTAATTGTTTTGTATACAGGTGGACAGCGCCAATCCGAGACAAAGACTATGCGGCGCTTTGCCGGGTCTTAACCTGAAGGAAAACTTCGACCTTGGGCAACCGTACCCCACCACTCCGATAGCCAAACTTTGACCGAGCTTTTAGGCTAAATCGCGGGTCGCTGTCAAGGAGAGTTGTTTGCAAAAATATTTGACTGTGAATTATCTAAATTTTAGATTTTTCAGGAAACAAGGGAAGCACTGAACGCGCTGGTACCCGGGTGAACAAAATCCCACCCGGGCCGCGGCTTAAGAAGCTTCACCCAAGTTGAAGCAGTCTGGCGACTGTGATGGCGGGAATTCCACGGATCGCGCTAAGAATCGAATCAGACACCACTCCATCGAGCCGTAC
The DNA here is from genome assembly GCA_963833345.1 of uncultured Acidobacteriota bacterium. GTDB lineage: Bacteria > Acidobacteriota > Terriglobia > Acidiferrales > UBA7541 > Acidiferrum. The sequence continues at coordinate 3,324,987 of CAWHXI010000002.1, forward strand.
CAGGGACACTGCTTCCGCGCCTTTGTGTGCTTCCCGGCGCCCAAGAGCAAACGTCGCGATGTTCACGCCCAGATTTCCAAGTGTCGAGCCGACTTGCCCAATCACTCCGGGCTCATCACGGTTTCTCAGATAGAGGATCGTCCCGGCCAGCTCCGTCTCCAGCGGAATGTCGTCGATCTGCAGCACGCGCGGCGAACCATCGAACAGGACCGTACCCTCGGCGGAAAAGCCCTTCGCGGTACCAGTCTTCTCTGGTAAGGCGGCCACTTCCAACGTGTTAGGGAACCCTCGCTCCCGCCGCCGCGTCTCTTCCTCGACAGATAACCCTCGCGCCGCAGCCACTGCGGGCGCATTCACCACGTTCACCTTCTCGTCCAGCACGGCATTCAGCATTCCCGCAAGCACTGCGCTGCGCAACAGGTGCGTGCCCACCTCTGCGACCTCGCCGGCGTAGCGAATCCGTATCCGCGCGGGCCTGACCGACACGGCTTGCGACACGAGCGACCCGAGCCGCTCCGCCAGCGCCAGATACGGACGCACCCGCCGATATTGGTCCGCCGAAAGCGCCGGCAAGTTCACGGCGTTGCGAATCAGACCTTCCGCCAGATAATCCTTCACCTGCACAGCCACCTGCGTGCCTACTTCTTCCTGCGCCTCCGCCGTTGAACCCGCCACGTGCGGCGTGGCTATGACGTTTGCCATGCCGAGCAGCGGCGAATCCTTCGGCGGCTCTTGCACAAAAACGTCCAGCGCCGCGCCAGCCAGCTTCCCGCTTTTGAGCGCCTCCGCAAGTGCAGCTTCATCAATCAGTTCGCCTCGAGCCGCATTGATGATCCGTGCGCCCGTCTTCATCTTTGCCAGCGTCTCCGCATTGATGAGGTTTTGCGTCGCCGGGCTCAGCGCGGTATGCAGCGAGACAAAATCGCTTTCCGCCAGCAGTTTTTCCAGCGGCACCAGCTGGACTTGCACCTCCCGGGCCGCCGCTTCGCTAATGTATGGGTCGTACCCCAGCACACGCATGTCAAACGCGTCCGCGCGGATCGCCACTTCGCTTCCAATGCGTCCAAGTCCAATCAATCCAAGCGTTTTGCCCCGCACTTCCGTTCCCGCAGCCGACGATTTTTCCCACTTCCCTTCATGCATCGCTTTATCCAGCCTGGGCACCTGCCGAGCCAGCGCCAGCAGTAGAGCAAAGGTATGCTCGGCCACGCTGATGGCATTTCCGCCCGGCGTGCTCATCACCAGCACTCCGCGTGTGGTAGCCGCATCCAGGTCAATGTTGTCCACGCCTACGCCCGCGCGCCCTACGGCTCTCAGCCGAGGCGCTTTATCCAGCAATTCCGCCGTAACTTTCGTCGCGCTCCGCACGATCAGCGCGTCCGCGTCTGCTATCTCCGCGTTCAAGTTGTCCTTGGTGGTCAGAACAATGTTCCATCCCGCTTTCCGCAACAATTCCACGCCGCGTTCGCTAATCTTGTCGGCAACAATGACTTTCATCGGGCCTCATCCAGGTTGGTTTGATTTGCCATGCACACGGGCGGACAAAATCCGCCAAAACTAAAACATTAACGGTAGCGAGCCACTCTCACGCTGTCAAATCCTCGTTCCTCTTCTCTGCGACCTCTGTGCCTCTGTGACCTCTGCGTAAATCTTTTTTCTTTCTTTTCTTCTGCTATATTGAACCTTATGAGTATCGCCGAAAAAATTCAAAAAGACCTGGTCGACGCCATGCGTGCCAAGGACGAACTCCGGCTCAGCGTCCTGCGCGGCGTCAAGTCCGCCATCAAGTACAAAGAAACCGAGAAAATTCACACGCTCGACGAAACCGAAACCATCCAAATCCTGCAAACACTCGTCAAGCAGCGCAAGGAATCCATCGACCAATTCGGAAAAGGCAACCGTCAAGATCTCGTGGACAAAGAAACCAAGGAACTCGCCATCCTCGAGTCCTATCTACCGGCCAGCGCCAGCGACGCCGAGATGGACGCCGCCATCGCCAAGGCCATGGCGGAAACCGGCGCCAACTCCATCAAGCAGATGGGGGCGGTAGTCAAAGCCGCCAAAGCCCACCTCGAAGGCAAGGTGGTCGACGGCAAAGCCCTGAGCGACCGCGTCCGCGCCAAGCTTTCCTGATCAACGTTCTGCCAAGGAGCCACACTTTCGCGCCTGTTTCCTCCGCAGTTCTTTCCACACTTCGGTACGAGTTGCAGTCTTTCCTCCCTGCTTTATTTGTCTTTTTTCTGCCAGGGCTCGCCGCGCAGGCCGTTCGCACACACCGCCAGCGCGCACTTGAATGAGCGCTTGTGCGGGAAGTTTAATTTGCGTTGGGAGGGATCCTCCCGGTCCTACGAGGCTTCAGCCCCGACGTTCCCTTTACTTGCTGCTCGCCGGCTTCAAAACCGCCGTATTCCGTTCGTCGCTCGCAATTATCCTGTAGAGCTTCTTAAGGTCGTCGACCTTGTTCAGCGGGACGCTTAGTTCCTTCACTTCAAACGTCCGCGTATAACGCAACGTGTTGCCGTCCACTTCCGCCTTGCTGTGATAACTCGCGAAGCTATAGTCGGCATTCACGGGCGGCGGCAGATCATCTACCTCATATCCCTGTGGCAGCTTGATCTCAAACGTATCCGTATCGCGTGACGGTCCCTCGAATTCCACCGGATACTTTCGCGCCTCTTTCGTCTCCAGAAGGTCGCTCGAACGGCTTCCAAGCACTCGCGGCCGCACCAGCAGCAAATTCCCAGCCGTTTTCGCGTAGTTTTGGGCTACCAGGGAGTAATCGTACAAGAACGCTTTATCGGTCAGTTGGAGATTCCCGATCGTCGCTTTGGTAATTTGAAAGGTAGTCAGAGATTGCGAAAGTAGCGCCTCGATCGGTTTTATTCTGTCCGCATCTTTCGTCACCGTTCGCAGCGCCCATCGTTGCGCTGACGCCCGGTCGCCGACCCGCACTTCGTTCACGTCTCCGCTGAGCGTTCCTGTCGGACTTAAACTCAATTTCGCCGTGCGCGAAATTCCGTTTGATGCTGGCGGCAATTGCGGCAGCTCGATCAGTTCTCCGCCATCCGGCGCCACCAGCAATCCGTAATTTGCCTGCAAAGGGCCATAAAGCTGGCCGAACGGTGTCATTTCGTCCGTCGGGTCGAAGAACAAAAGCTTTCCAAGTTTTGGATGGACCATCGTGGCTACGAGCGAGCTGTCCGCGACGTCTGCGGGCAGCTTAATTGCGATGATCACGTGATCGAACCCGCCCATGTGCGCCGGGGTCTGCGGCGTTACCGAGCCACGCTCCGAATTGATCACCACATAGTAGTTCTCGATTCCGATCTCTCGAAGCATTGCGGACATCAGCGTTACCTTGTCTTTGCAATCTCCATAGTGGTGGGTGAATACTTCTGCCGCCGGATGGGGCTGCCACCCTCCTATCCCCAGTTCGATGGCCACGTAACGGATGTCCTTCTGCGCGAATCCTGCCACCGCCTTCATCTTCTCAAGCTGTGTTCCTGCCGACGCCGCAAGCGCCGCCACCTTTTGCTTCACTTCCGGTGAAGCATCCTGCCGCCCGCTGATCAGCCCTTGGTACCAAACTCCCATCTGCTGCCAACTTTGGAATGCCTTGTTCTGTGCGGCTCCGCCCGGCGGATAGAAGGAAACGATCATCTGCCCGGCAACTCCCGGCCAGGGGGGCATCTCATCTTCGTGCCGAATTCCCTTTATGTCACTCACCACCCACTGCGCCTGGCTTCCCGTTTGCGCCGACTTGGCTTCCGGATAGTTCAGCCAAGTCGCTTTGTACTCCCACCCTTGGGGTAGCTGCAGGGTGTAATGGGCCTCGCGGACCGGACTCGTCTCCTGAAAAGACCAAACATCTTGCAAAACGTACGGCTGCTTTTCCTCTTCGTACTCGTACCCGATGATGTTCCCCGGATCAGAGGCGGGGATGCGCAACACCTTATCCTTTACATCGGAGACCAATTCGCTCCCGTCCACTTTTGGAAGCGATATCTCCACTGCATCTTTGTCCTTCACTTCGTAGTCTTTCCCTTGCGCGGGGATGCACCATCCCTTGATGGATGTGATTTTCTCGTGAGCGTTGTAGGAAACCACCACGACGCCGTAGTCGCGCCCGGCCGGCCGCAAAATCTTGTACGCTTCGCGCACCGTCGTCTTGATCTTGTCCGCGGACACGACTGTTACGGTCTTCTCCGAATAAAGCAGCACCGCATCCGTCTTTTCGTCGTGAGCGGGCAACGGGGCATTCACCAGCACGTGCATCCATCCCGGCGCGTCCCCGGCCGCCCAGGCGCGGCACACCAGGCACACTACCGCAAGAGCCAGCACAGCCAGACAGCGCACCGCGCCCCGGAAGTTAGTTCCGCGCAGCCGCAGCCGCTCCGCCGGGTTGCAATACCACTTGCTGCTCATCGCCTGCCCTCACAATCTGGAAAAAAGCCCTTAGCGTTGGGTACACCTTCGCTTCCAGCAAAAGGACTTCCACATTTAAAGTACGACTCAGGTGCAACGTCCCTTTGTCATTCTCCACCTTCAACGTATAAACAATTGCTTTCGAATCCTGATTCTTCAGCGGAGGCACGCTGCTTACTTGCCAGCCCAGCGGCAATTCGACCGTTACATCATCAATCTTCTTAAATGGAAATTCGAAATAGATCGGATGCACACGGTTCGAAAGTTCAAACACCCGTTTTTCCGTCGCCCCGAAAAGCGCCACGGGCAACAGCGCGCGCTTTCCCGCGCCGGACACCCAGCCGGGAACCTTCAAATCGTATTCCGCCACCAATTTTTCCGACGAGCTCCCCCAATCCGGCTTGTTCGTCAATTCCACCTCGATACCCACCGGAATGTATTCTCTTACCTGATCCTCGAGGAACTTCTTGCGGTCCGCTTCGTCCACATGCCGTTCTTCCTGCCTACGGCTCAGCGCTTCCAGACCCGTGAATGTGATAGCCAATTTCCCTTCCAGCGACCCCGTATCATCGAGTTTCAGATCGGCCTTTCGCTCAATCCGCGAAACCGAACTCTCCGGCAGCTCCGTTTTCACCCAGGTTCCACCATCTTTGTCCAACCGCAACCCTTGCACAGCCGTCTCGGCCCACGGCAACAGTCCAAAGGGCACAAACTGTGTGCCCGGATCGCAATAAACGTCTTTGCCGTTCAGCTTCACCAAAACCACGTTGGTGTCCAGTTGCGACGCATTCATGATCGCGGGATTGAAGAAATAAACGCTTCGCGCCGACGCCATTACTGGATACGCCTCGAACCCTGCCGCGCGAGCCAGCCCCAGAAAAAGCCAGGTAAGTTGTGTTCCCGTCCCGTACCCGCGCTTCCACACCTCCTCGACGTTATTCGCGTCTTTCTCTCTCTCCCGCTTCTTTTCCTGCTCCGTCTTTTCCACTTCGTACGAGGTGTTCCGCAGCGTCTGCACCTTCGCGTAGATCTTCCGCAGCTTCACTTCCGGCGTATCGCCTTCGGAAACGATCTGCGCCGCCGCCTGCTCCATGGCCTTACGCTTCCCAACAAAACTTTCTATCGAGCTGTCCAGTCTCTTGCCTTCCTTCTTCCAAAACTTGACCGGCTCGGTTTCCATATTGCTGCTGTCGTTGTACGTAAATTCCACGCGGTATTTCAATTCGTTTTCCGGCGGCATGTAATCTTCGACCTGGGATGCGGGAATCTTCTGCGCCTCCAGCCGGATCGTCCCATGATCGTCTTTCGGGGGTACCGTACCCGGCGGCAGTCCCACCGGCCAACTCCAGCGCAGAGAAAAATCCTTGCTCGGCTTCAGCGAAAACTTCCCGTGCAGCGTGAACAGCTCTTCGCTAAGAATCCAGCTCGAATTGAAGACGTAGCCCTCTTGCGGATCGTACATGTAGTGGTATTCGATGATGCTTCCCACTTGCACGTCCGGCAGCGTGAATGTTTTCGCCAGATATTTCAGCCCTCGTGCCTTCACGATGGTCTTGTCAAACGGCTTTCCCTCGAAGTTCGCAATCGTACCGTCCGGCCGCACCGTCCGGGCCCTTAGGTTGATGATGTTCCCCTGCTCCCTCACGAACGGAATTTCCACGTTCGCATATTTCCTCCCCTCCTCGGTCAAAATTTTGATTCGCGCGTAGTTGTATTCGCTCGCTACCCGCGATTCATCGTTGCGATCCACCTGTCGGTAAAGATAGACCGCTTGCGCTCCAGGAGCTTCCGGCACGCTCGTCATCTTCAACTCTTCCGGTGAAATCGGCAGCCATTCGTCCGCGCTGCTCGAACCCACCCGATACACGGCAGCTCCAAATAAAACTACGGCGATAATCAGGGATAACCGGCGCAGGGCCACAGCGCACCTCCGGAGTTGGTTTTGAGGTAAACGCACGAATCGAGGACGCGCAGGGATAGCTCTGAGACCTGCACCGCCGCGCTGGGAAGGGTCTTGGCGCATAAGCAGTGTTACCGACCTGTGTTACTTGCTGCCGCGGACAATACAGGCCTGCTACCCCCCTGTCAATAGCACCCGCGCCCAGGGTGCCGATCTGACACGGCGGCCGGTTCTCTGCGCCTCACGCGCTTTTCACGCCGATGCAAGCGGCCTTTTGAGCGGCTTGATCTTCCGGGCAAACTGCCATAAAAACCTGTCCCGCCGCAAAATCTCAATCCGGTTCAAAGCGTATAAGTCGATCGGCTCTTTTGGCCCGTATACCGTGCTGAACGCGCAGGTGTATCCCGCCTCCGCCACGATCTTTTCCACCGTCGCGTTGAAAAATCCCGCCGGGTACGCCAGCGTTTTGCACGGTTTCTGCAGCATCTCTTCGATCTGCTTTTTCGCGTCGCTTACTTCGTACTTCACTTCTTCCGGTTTCAGCTCGTGCAGCAGTCTGTGATTTGTCGTGTGCGATCCAAACTCGATTCCGTGCTTGGCCATCTCCAAAATCTCTTCGCGCGAGAGGTGTGGCCGCGCCTCTTCCCCCTTGGCCAGCGGCTTTGCCGAAATCTGCCCAATCACCGACGGCACCAGAAAAATCGTGGCCTTGATCCCCAGCTCCCGCAAAACCGGAAACGCATTCGTGTAGCTATCCTGGCAACCGTCGTCAAACGTCACCGTGATCCCATTTGGCGGAAATTCGCCGCGCGCCCGGTAGTAATCGATCAGCTCGGCGGCGGTGTAAAACACAAATCCCTGCGCCTTCAAATACCACATCTGCCGGGCAAACCGCGCCGGCGGCGTAAATCCTCCCCGCACGCGCGAGCTGCGGCTCGGGTTGTCAATCATGTGGTATTGAATCACCGGCACCATGGCGTTGGCGTTTCTCATCTTTATTCCAGGTTGGGCTCTTCGATGATGCTCACATCCGAATCGCCGCGCGTCAAAAACCAGTTTTGCGGATTGCAAATCACGTTCTTCGCTTCCACGTCGCTCGCCATCGCCCACGCCATGAATTGCGGCGACTTCTTTATTCTCCAGAAGCCGCGCCGCTTCAATCGCTCTTCCACCAATCCATCCAACACGTCCGTCACCAGGCTGCCCGCTCGCAGCTCGATGGCTCTTCGCAGCGCGGCGTCAATCAGCGCGTCCACAATTTCCGCGCCATTCTCGCGTTCATAGAGAAGATCGCTGATCGCCGCCTTCGCCGGACCAGCACTCGGCCCTGCATTGGAAAATCTCTTTCGAAAGAAGAGCACCACATACCCCGCCAGCCGTTCCTTCTCGTAGCATCCGATGATTTCAAACCGCTTCCCCGGCTGCTCCTCAAATTGCCACTTCAGCGTCCGCGCATCTCTGCGCGCGGCGCACGCCCATTGCCCCGAAGCGCGCTCCCAAAGCTCATCGAACTCCGCCCCAAACTCGCGAATAGTTCTTGTCGCATACCTCCCGGCGCTCCCCGCTCCGCCTACCCCAATGCGCATCGGCGCGGCCAGCAAATTCAACAATCCGCGCACCGGCGCAATCCCCGCCGCTCCCGCAAGCCCGTTGCCCGCATACAGCAATTTCTGATACCGGTGAATCCACCCCATCTCCACCCAACCCATGCTCCGAAACACTCCCGCCGATTGGTCATTGATTCCCAAAGTGATCATCGTCGGATACTTCTCCCCAGCCGCCATCACCAACTGCTTCCCCAATCCCTTCCCACGAAAATCTTCCCGCACAATAAAATCCAAAATCCAGATCGCCGGCCGCGTTTCTCCGCCGGCCTTCACTTGCACCGGAATCGTCGCCAACTGCCCAACAATCTCCTCTCCGCAACTCACCACCCACAGCGGAATATCGTCCACCCTCGTGTTTGGGTTTTCCAAGTAGTGCCATTTCCAATAGGCAGGATCGCTCTTCCGCGCCTCACCCGCATACGCCACGCGCAGAAAGCGCAGCAACGCCTCCGCCCTCTCCACCCGGAACTGTTCCACTCGAAACTGTTCCACTCGAAAGTCTTGAGCCACGCCACCCCCGCAAATCACCGCGCCATCCTAAACCCATAGAGCCTACACCCAGCCGCAAACCCACCACTTGCAGAAGTCTAACTTGCATCCGTCAAAGAGTAGCGCGTGACACAATCCTTTCATGGGAGCCATCTTCAAAAATCCCGAAATCCTAGGCGGAACTCCTGTTTTTCGCGGAACGCGCGTACCCGTCCAAACGCTCTTCGATTACCTCGAAGGCGGAGAAACACTCGAAGACTTTCTAGAAGGATTTCCCACCGTCTCCCGCGAATCCGCAATCGCTGCTCTCGAAGAAGCGAAACACCTTCTCCTCGCGCGCGCCTAATTTTTAAGGAAGCAAAGACGAAGGGTGAATCACGCGGATGTTGCTAAAGAGCTCGAAATCATCCGAATTAAACGTAAGCATGCTCTGGACCGCAAAGACATTCATGATGGCGACCAGTCTGGCATCATGAACTTTGACCCCCCTGCACCTTGTGAGCCGCTACGATCTGCTTCCATGCGCCGTAGATCGCAGGAATGTCCGGCAGCAACGTAAGTGACTTTTCAATATTGCTGACTTCCTGCAACACCTCTTCCGGCGACAATCCCAGCCCGTTCCGCTCGGTTGGACGCGCAGCGACATTCCAGAATTCAGCGATGTTTTGCGCGCAAAAAAACACCGCATCCTTTTGTCGGATTAATTTCGAAACCGATCGAGTAGCTTGAGAGCAAAGAGGGTGATTCGGTTGGACACTTCGAAGCAGAATATTCGTGTCTACAAGCACACGCATCAGTCGTCGCGGCTTTCATACATCGCTTCGCGGCTGACCGCGTAGTCAGAAAGGAGCGGCGTTGGACGATGCCCCGCGGACCACGCCTCAAACGCTGCCGCGCGTTCTTCTGCCGAGGCGTTCTCCTGCGCCTTCAAAAGCACAGCCCCTTCCACCATGGAAAGCAAATACTCCTCCAGGGTCATTCCGCTGGCCCGCGCCTGTTCCAAGAGTCCCGCTTCGACTTCCGGCTTCAGTTTCAGGGTAACAGTCATCGCTTCCTCTAGCCTCAGTATAGCAATTCTAGGAACACGCAAGAGAATCCGAAAACGGACCTCGTTTTTTTCACGAACCAAACGCAGGGTTGACTAATCTCAGGCGGCTGATTCCTCTTTATACCGATGGTAGCCGCAATGAACGAGCAGGCAATTCCCTTCAATGGACGCAGCGAGCCGCGTGAGCGCCAAGTGTCGCATTCAAACTTCTACTCACTACCCACTATTCACTACTCACTACTCACTACTCACTCCCCTCCCCACTTTTCCACACATTTCCACAGCCGTATCAATCCCATCACCCTCCGCCCAACTCCCTCAACTTCCCCCCACGCTGATTCGAATCCGCCCATCCCGTTCTAATAAACACTAAGTAAACAAACGTCTCTATTTACAATCGGTAATATATCTGCTACCATTCCCCATGGTTCGCTCGCAAGACGGCTTCTATCCCCCGGCCTCTCCTCTTTCTTCCTCAGCGCTTTCTGTGAACGTCGCCTGCCCCGACCCGGTCGGGGTGTTAAGAAAAACCCGCTCCCTCACCCTCACCGATCCGCCAGCCTCTCTCACTTCTCCTCGCCACTCGCCACAAGCTGCTATCCCTTTAGAATCACATCTTTTGCAGACCCCCACCACCTAACCACCATCGAATCATATTCTTGCAAAAAAAGGGGAGGGGGTGAGGTATCCAGCGCTTCCACCACACCCAAACTCTTCCTCGTTTTTCCACAGCGAGAAAACACCCAGCGCACAGCAACGCCCGCATCTCCACTCTTTTCACGCGCTTACTTCACAGTTCTCTGGATACCCGGGGGTGGCAGGCTCCTTGGTTAACTGCAGGTCCCACGACCGAAGGTTCCGACCTTGCCGGAAGGGACCTCTCCGTTCTGCGGATCGCGGGCCGCTCTTCTGCTCAACTTTCAAACATTCCAACCTTCAAACATTTCAACGCCGCTTTTCCACTACTCACTACCCACCATTCACTACTCACGGTCCTCCCCCAGAACTTCTACCCTCCCGCCTCGGATTTACGGCATAATCCCGCCGCACAGGGGCAGCACCCGCAACCCAATCCGCAAACGGGGAGGATTCAGTGACTGATCGTCCATGGAGTTCCACGGCTCCTCCAGGAGAATTCCGCACCTACATCTCCGCCGATGAGAGTCCAGCCGAATTCACAATCCGTGCGGTCATTCTCGGCGCCTTATTCGGCCTCCTCTTTGGGGCTGTTACCGTCTACGTGGGCCTGCGAGCCGGCCTCACCGTCTCCGCATCCATCCCCATCTCCGTCCTCTCTATCAGCATTCTTCGCGCGTTCGGCCGCTCCACCATCCTCGAAAACAACATCGTCCAGACCACCGGCTCCGCCGGCGAGTCGCTCGCCGCTGGCGTGATGTTCACGATTCCCGCGCTGATTTTTCTCGGCTTTGGCAAGGAGTTCACCTTCTGGCGCATCTTCCCGCTCGCGCTTCTCGGCGGATGGCTCGGCGTTCTCTTCATGGTTCCGCTGCGTCGGCAGCTTATCGTTAAGGAACATGGCAACCTCACTTTCCCCGAAGGCACCGCGTGCGCCGACGTTCTCGTGGCGGGCGAGCGCGGCGGCTCCTTCGCGGGGCGCGTCTTCTGGGGACTCGGCCTCGGCGGCGTTTACACCTTTCTCATGAACACCGTGCAGGCATGGACTTCGCAACCCGAAGCGCGCCCAACCTGGTTCCCGGGAGCGTCCTTCCGCGCCGCCATCACCTCGGAATATCTGGGCGTCGGCTACATCATCGGCTCGCGCGTATCCGGCATCCTCTTCGCCGGTGGCATCATTTCGTGGCTTGTGATCATGCCCGCCATCAAATTCTACGGTCAGCTCGGTGGCAACACGCCGATCTATCCCTCCACAATTCCGATCTCGTTGATGAGTCCCGACGACATCTGGAAAAGTTATATTCGTCCCATGGGCGCGGGAGCTGTCGCCGCCGCGGGACTTATCACCCTGCTGCGCACGCTACCCACCATCATTTCGGCCTTGCGCGCGGGTCTGAAAGACGTGCGTGCCGAAAACGCGGGAGAATCCGCGCCCACCAGCCGCATCGACAAGGAAGTGCCCATGCGCACCGTGGTGGTCGGCTCGCTCGTCATCGTCGCCATGATTTGGGTGTTGCTCACCTTTCACCCCATTCCCGGCGCGGAGACGCGCTGGTACCAGAATTTATTCGCGGGAGTCTTCGTCGTCGTTTTTGGATTCTTGTTCGTCACCGTCGCCGGACGCATCAGCGGCTTGCTCGGCAACTCATCCAATCCCATCAGCGGCATGAGCATCGCCACGCTCATGGCCACCTGTGCCATTTTCTTCGTCGCCGGCTGGACCGCGCCGAACTACCAAGTGCTCGCATTGATGATTGGCGGCGTCGTCTGCATCGCCGCCGCGATTGCCGGCGCCACTTCGCAGGATTTGAAAACCGGTTACCTCGTCGGCGCTACCCCCTATTGGCAGCAGATGGGCCTTTTGATCGGCGTTACCGTTTCCACGCTGGCCATCGGCACCACTCTGAATTTGATGAATCAAGGCCTGCAAAAATATATTCCTACGCAAATCCCGGTGAACATTCAATCGCTGCCTTCAGGCGTGAAAATCGAACAAGATACCTTCGCTTACAAAGGGAAGTCCTATGTGCTGCTCAACTCACTGGGCTCGCACGAAGTGCCCGACGGCGAATATCTCTTTGATTCTGACTCGAAGGAGATCGAATACCAGTGGGCGCAAGGCATCGGCAGCGATAAAGCCCCCGCTCCCCAAGCGCGCTTGATGGCTACCGTGATCAGCGGAATCTTGAATCAGCGTTTGCCCTGGCGGCTTGTCCTGATGGGCGTCGCGCTGGTCATCGCCGTGGAAATTCTTGGCGTGCGCTCCCTCGCGTTTGCCACGGGTTCCTATCTTCCGCTTGGCACCACCGCCGCCATGTTCATCGGCGGACTGATCCGCTTGCTCGTCGAAGCCACCACGAAGAAGAAAGACGAAAGCGAAGCCAGCCCCGGCGCGTTGTACTCCTCTGGCCTTATCGCTGCCGGAGGTGTCTTCGGCCTCCTCGGCATCGCGATTGCCCTCTTGCAGGATCCCGAAATTTCCGGCCGCGTCCCGCACTGGGTCAGCGCGGTCTTTCGACTTCCCTGGCCCGCCGACCTCTTTTCCTTCGGCCCCAAAATCATGGGTCCACTCGCCACCAGCAACCTCTTCGGCATTTTCATGTTCGCCCTGCTGGGCGCTTCGCTCTTCTACTTCGCCCGCAAAAAATTGCGTTAAGGAGTCGACCGGAAAGCTCAAAATTTCATCAAAAAATCACGAATACCGTACAAAACGCCACTTTGACGCGCGCATGCCAACGCCGTAAACTTAAGAGTTATGGCACCCGGGTCAGGCGTAAAGAGCTATCGCATCAGCTTCGATTTCTACCTCACGCCGGGTGTGAAGATGCTGTTGCTCGCGAACTTCGGGATTTTCATCCTCGAAGCGTTCATCTATCACTTTTCTGGCATCGCCGGCTACAACCAGCTTCTGACGCGTTTCGGTCTGGTCCCCGCCGGGGTGCTGCCCGGCTTGCGGATCTGGCAGCCGTTCACTTATCTCTTCCTCCATGACGTGAATAGTTTTTTTCTTCACCTCGTCATGAACATGTTGATGCTCTGGATGTTCGGCCGCGAACTGGAAATGGTTTGGGGAAGAAACCGTTTCTTGCGCTACTACTTTCTCACTGGCGTGGGCGCGGGACTCATAAACGTTGCCGTGAAAACCGTGCCCGCTCTTTTTGGCCACGGCTTCTCTTATGTGCCGACGATCGGAGCTTCTGGCGCGATCTTCGGAATTTTGATCGCGTGCGCGATTTTGTTTCCGGACCGGCGCGTTTATTTATTTCCAATTCCCGTGGCGATGAGTATGCGCACGGTTGTGGCGATCATGGCAGCGTTTACGTTCCTCGGCACGTTTGGATTGGGAGATGACAAGGTGAGCCACATCTGCCATCTCGGGGGAATGCTGGTGGGGTACATTTATCTGCGGCGCGGGTCTTTTCTTTACAGCGTGCGAAACAGCGTTTCGGACTGGCAGCACAAGCGCAACCGCAAAAGATTCGACGTATACATTAACAAGCACAAGAACGAACCTCCTTCCCGCCCAGACCGCTGGGTCAATTAAACTCATTTCAGTAGTTGTTCACTCAGTTTTCCGTCGCCGTCCCTGACGAGAAGGAATTCCTTTGCTGAAGTGGTTCGAAGCGATTTTGAAGATTTTGATCGGCGCTTATTTCGCGCTTACGTCTGTGTATTGCCTGCTAGCGTTTCTGCCCTATACCTACTACTCGCTGATCAAATCACCCGCGTATTCGTGGATCCCATGGTTTGCGCGGCATCATGCGCTGCTGTTCTGGCCGGCGTGGGTGGCTGCGGCGGTTGCTTACCGTTCTCACAAAAAGCGCGTCTCGTATTTTGTTTGCTTCGGCATTCTTGCGTGTGTTGGTGCTTTTCTTTCTGTGCGGCCATTTCTTGCTGGCCTGGAAAGCAATCGAACCGCCTACTTTGGCAGCGTGGCGGCGCTGTGGACAATCATCCTGGTTGTCTCGCTCTGTGAATTTCACAATTCGACGACCGCAGAATGCGCGGCACAGCGCGATTCTCATCTTTCCTATGCCACTGGATGCCTGCTGGCCGCGGGCATCGCTTTGCTGAGCATGGCGAGTGCGCAGCTCCGAAGTTATTCGGACACAAGAACCCTGTCGCTTCACGTCAGCGATATTTATCTGACGTTTTGGAGCGTGGTATCGCACGTTTTTGTCGCCATTATCTTGGTTTCCATTCTGAATTTGGTCCGTATTGCCGCTTCAAAATCATCGCATCCGCGCGGCGTAGGATGGGGCTTATTCGGTCTTCTCATTTTTGCCTCGCTATGGGCGCTGTCGGTTCGTTTTCTGGAAAACGCTCTAAGTTTCGAAGGATGGCTCGCGCATCTTTACGCTGCTTCGCTTGCCGCCTCGCTCACACTTTTGGGCTTTTCCGTGGCTCGCCCGTTTCTCGTGCCGGATGGCTCGGGGCTGCGCGCTGGATCCGCGCGGCGAGCGATGCCTCTGGTCATCATCGCAACGGTTTTCGGGGGCGTTGCGCTGGTGCTGCCTACTCTTGTCGGAGGCGGGGATTGGAATGGAATTATTCAGGGAACGTTCACATTACTCTTTTGGGGCGTCCTGAGCTTCTGCATTTTCCGTCTGCGCCCCAAGCTCGAAAGGTATTCGGTAAGGGAGGTTTTCGCGGCACTTCTTTTGAGCGTGCTTTTGTACGGGGCGCTGCAGGCCACGAATATCTATTGGGCCAAGCCACTTGGAGCGACGGACGACGATATCGAGCGCTCGATCGAGACTTATGCGGCGCGCGACGCTTCGTTCAATCTGGCATCCCGCCTGCTCGGAAAGGGGCCTCGCGGCGAGCCTTGCGGCGACCTCTGCCGAATTCTGCGGGAATATACGGAGATCCGGGGGGCACAAGCGCGTTTTGATTTGAAGCTTGTTGACCCGCTTGTTGCGACACGCGGCGAGCGGCCTAACATTTTTCTATTTGTCATCGATTCGATGCGGCCGGATTATCTGGGCGCTTACAACCCCAAAGCAACTTTTACGCCGAATTTGGATGCACTCGCGCGCGATAGCGTCGTGGTGCGAAATGTCTGGACGCCTTACGCGGGGACTTCGCTTTCCGAACCGGCGATCTGGGCCGGAGCTTTGCTGTTGCACGCGCATTTCATGCAGCCGTTCGAACGCGTGAACAGTCTTGAAAAACTGTTGAAAACCGACGGCTACCAGATAGTGGTGAGTTATGACGAGATTCTCCGAGAGATCCTTTCGCCTTCCGACGACCTCATCAAGCTGGACACAGACAAGAAACTTTGGAACCAGCTTGAGGTGTGTTCGACCGTGCAACAGGCGGAGAGCGCTATCGATCATCGTTTCGACAGTTCGCGGCCGATTTTCTTTTACGCCCAGCCGAAGAACGTCCATCAGTTTGCGCGAAATGATATGCCGCAAGCGAAGGCTGCGAACTGGCCTCCTCAACCTGGGTTCAATTACCGCATTTCGTTCGAATTGCATCAGGTGGATGACTGCATGGGAGGCTTTATCGGCTGGTTGAAAGCCCGCGGCCTTTATGACAATAGCGTTGTCATCGTGACTTCGGATCACGGCGACGCCACCGGCGAATTGGGACGCAACAGCCATTCGGTGGTGATCTACCCGGAAGTGATGCGCGTGCCGCTGATCGTGCATCTGCCAAAGATAATGCAGAACAAATTCGTGCATGATGACGAGCGTATTTCCGCGCTCGTCGACATAACACCGTCCTTGTACTACTTACTCGGACACCGGCCGATCGTTTCGAATCCTCTTTTCGGACATCCGCTGTTCACCGACACTCTCGACGAATTGCACAGCTATCATCGAGACGATCTCTTTCTGGCGTCCGATGTGCGCGCCGCTTACGGTCTCCTTGCGGACAACGGGAAATATTTCTACGTCACGTACGATTCGCCGGCGCAGAGCTATCTCTTCGATCTATCTCAGGATCCGAAGGGTGAGCACGACGTCCTAACGAGCACGCTGAAGAAGCACTACGACGAGCAGATCATCTGGCATCTGCATGAGATTGCGGATTTTTATGGATACAAGCCGGGGATCGGGTCGTTACTGGCCTCAGGCCACTAGCAGTACACTTACTGTCATCTCTTGGCCATGAATACGTACAACAAGTTGACAATACTCCGTCATTCATTATAGCATTATATTGACAGCGGCGTGCTCGTGCGGCAACAAAGGCAAGCTGGAGGCGGACGATGGCTCTACCCACATATCCGGTGATCGACCCTTCCATTAAGCACGTTGGAGTGAGCAAACTTCGCGAGCTTAATGCCACGGCATTGAAGGAAACAGATGATACCTTCGTCATACAAGACAACAACACGCCACTCGCTGTTTTGCTAACGTACGAAAAATTTCTGGACATGCAGCAGGAACTCATGTCGGTGATCAACACGCTCGAACTTCTTACCGACTCCAAAGAACTGGCCGGGGTTCTCGCTGGAATTGAACAACTGAATGCAGGACGAGCCCGCCCGCTGGCGGAGATTGAGGCCAAGCTAGAGCAGAAGTAATGGCCAAGCAGCATAAAAAGCGTCGCAAGGCAAAAGCTCCGGAGCAAAAACTAGCAACTACGGTTTTGGCGCCTTACGAAATAGAAATGGTTCCGTCGGCGGAAGCTGTTTATCGGAAACTCTTTCAAAACATGCAGGACGCGGAGGCGAGGGGCGAAAAGTCCAGCAGCCACCACACCACGTTTCGAATGGTTCAAGAGGTCATCAAGACGATCATTCCGCGTAACCCAATAGACAGGTCTTATGGCCTCTCCGGGCCGCTCTCCAAGTATTTCAGGATTAAGAAAGGCCGAATGAGGATTTGCTGGGCCGCAAATTCGGCTGCCAGAAAAGTAACCATCCTGTTCATCTCCGAGACGATGAGAAAAGAAGGCGACGCGAACGACCCCTACAACATATTCACAAAGCGAGTGATGTCGGGTGAGTTCCAAAAGCTTTTAGAAAAGTAATGGGAAATATTGCAGGAGTGGCGAATCATTTAAGCGGGACCGCCGATGATGTGGAATTTCATGAAGTTGGTGGTGCCGCGGATGCCCATGGGCGTGCCTGCGACGATGCCGATGACGTCCCCTTTGCGAACGAGGCGTTCTTCGAGGAGGCGTTTTTCCGCGATGGCGGCTAGGCCGTCAATTTTTTGGACATTGGGAATGTGGCGTGGCATAACACCCCAGATCAAGGCCATGCGGCGGCGGGTTTCGGCCTCGGGCGAGAACGCGATGATGGGGACTGCGGGGCGGTAGCAGGAAACAAGGCGCGCGGTGAAGCCGCTGTGGGTGAAAACGGCGATAAGCTTCATGTGCAGTTCATGCGACGCGTGGCATACGAGTTCGGCGACGGTTTCCGCTACCTTCAGTTTTTCCAGCGGCACGCGCGGCGGCGTTTTCCAATCGCTGGCTTCCGCCTCGGCGATAATTTTCGCCATCATGCTGACGGCTTCGACGGGATATTTTCCGGACGCGGTTTCGGCAGAGAGCATGACGGCATCGGAGCCGTCAAAAATGGCATTGGCTACGTCGGAGGCTTCGGCGCGAGTGGGGCGGGGATTGTCGGTCATGGACTCGAGCATCTGCGTGGCGGTGATCACGGGCCGACGGAAGTGGCGAGCGCGGGCAATGATTGTTTTTTGGACGACAGGGACGCGCTCGGGGTTCATCTCGACGCCCAGATCGCCGCGAGCGACCATCACGCCATCGGCGGCGCGGAGGATGGCGTCCAGATTTTCAATGGCTTCGGGTTTTTCGAGCTTGGCGATGACTGGGGTGTTCTTGCCGGCGCGCCGCACGAGCGATTTAGCTAGCAGCACATCTTCGGGGCGCCTGACAAAACTTACGGCGATGTAGTTCGCGCCGTGTTTCAAAGCAAACGCAAGATCTTCGCGGTCTTTCGGCGTGAGAGCGGGAACGCGCAATTTGATTCCGGGCAGATTGATGCCTTTGTGTTCTCCGAGTGCTCCGCCATTTACGACCTCGCAGATTACTTCCGGGCCTCGCACCTGCAAGACACGCAGTTCGATCAAGCCATCCGAAAGCAAGATGCGATCTCCGCGGTGGACTTCCTTCGGGAGCGGCCGGAAAACGGTGCTGACCCGTGTGGAATCGCCCAAGACCTTGGCGGTGGTAATGACGAAGCGCTGCCCGGTGCGCAGCATGACCGGTCTGCTTCCGGCGAGCGGCCCGGTGCGAATCTTTGGGCCCTGCAGGTCGGCAAGAATAGCGATTGGTTTTTCTTGTTCGACAGCGGCGGCGCGCAGGGCGACGATATTCTGAGCATGCTCGGCGTGGGTGCCATGAGAGAAATTCAGCCGGGCGACGTCCATGCCGGCTTCCAGTAAACGACGGATCATGCGGGGCGAGCAACTGGCCGGCCCGATCGTGCAAACGATTTTTGAATGACGAAAAGCCATACTCTCTCGTGAAAGGGAGTTTACAACCTTCTGCGCCCCACAGGGCAGAAGACGTACCGGCATTCGGTTTGGTTATCTTGTGGCGGCGAATTCCGTGACAATGCGCGCGAGGAAATCGACGCCTTTGTCGAACGAAGCCAGCGGCATGCGCTCGTCATCGGCGTGCATGCGGCGGGAATCCTCGTCGGTCATCGGGAACGGGGAGACCCCGTAGGCTTGCACGTTGTGCAGCCGCAACTGAGCGGAATCCGTCGCGCCAGCCGATAAGAAAGGCAGCACCGGGGCGCCGGAAAACTCCTGCGAAGCGGCTTTTGTGATTGTGGCATAGAAGTCGGACTCGAGCGAAGAGGGCGGTGCAGCGAGGCCGGCATCGGGCTGAACTTCGAAGCGGATGTTGGGATCATTGACGAGTTTCGTGAGTTCGGAGACCAAAACGTCGATAGTATTGCCTGGCAAAAGGCGGACGTTGAGCATAGCGCGGGCTTCGGAGGGAATGACGTTGGCGCGCACACCAGCGGAAAGCATTGTTGGAGCGATAGTGTCGCGAAGCATGGAATTCCAGAGGGGATTTGCGTCGGAAATAACGTGCTGGGCGTGTTCGCCGCGGTCCGGAGTATCGAGGGAGCGAATCCACTTGGCGAGTTCGTCGTCTTCGAGAGGTGCAAGTTGTTCGAAATAGCGGCGGACGATGGTTGTGAAGTGTACGGGTGCAGTGTAGGCACCAATCTTTTCGACTGCGGCGGCCAGGTGAACCACGGCATTGTCCTTGGTGGGTACGGAGGCATGGCCAGAGGGGCCGCGCGCGATCACTGCGACGTCCACGGGCACTTTTTCGCTGGCTTGCACGGCGACGTATTCGACCTTGCTGTTTTTCAGGATGACTCTGCCGCCTTCGTTGAGGGCAAAGCCAGCGGCAAATTTGTCCCAGTATTTGGCGATAAGCATTCGGATGCTGGCTTCGCCACCTTGCTCTTCATCGGCGGTGGCGAGAAAAATGACGTCGCGCTCCACCCGGGCGTTGGCGCGCTTCAGAGCGATGAAAGCCGCTAGGTTGGCGGCGAGCATGCCTTTGTCGTCGATCGAACCGCGGCCGTACATGTAGCCGTCTTTGATGGTGGCGGCGAAGGGATCGACGGTCCACTTGGACTTGTCGACGCCAACGACGTCCATGTGCGCGACGAGGAGCAAGGCGCGAGACGGGTCCGGCATCGCGGCGCTGCGCAAGCGCGCCACTAGCGCGCTGCGGCCGGGAGCGAGGTCCAAGAATTCGGAAGTAATTCCTTCTTTCGTCAGAATGCCGGCGATATATTTTGCGGCGGCTTGCTCGTTGCCGGGAGGATTCGTGGTGTCAATGCGGATGAGATCGGCGAGCCAGCCCTCGGCTTCCTTGGCCAACGCAGTGGTGTCACCGGCCGGGGATCGCGTTGACTCGACGGTGGGCATGGCGGTGGAGGGCGCCTGCGCCGCCAAAGGCAAAGCCGCTGCCAGCGGGAATAGTGCCAGGGCCACGGCGGGCACAAGAATGTGCATTCTGCGGTTCCAATTCACGAAGAATTCCTCCGTCTCCTATGCGGCCTGGGTCTAAAATCACCGGCTCAGCAACGCTTTGCAGTTAACTCGCTTCATACTAACATGCAGGTGTGGGGGCTCATCCGAGGGCTTGGCGGCGCGTTGCGTAAATTCAAACGGCGCGTAAGCATACCTGGTGAGAGATAAGCAGCGGTCAAGCAAACGGGTTGATTTCAAGGCGAATCGAGGGGTGAAATGAAGACGATTGTTTCTCTGGTTTTACTGACATTTCTTGCGACTGTGATTATTCTGCCGCTGGCCGAGCAACCTGCGACGGCGCAAGCGCCCACGGGTCCCCAAGGGGGCGCGCCACCGCCGGCAGGTGCGACGGCGCCACAAGCTCCAGCTACGCCGCAGCAGCAGGCTCCCCAGGGCGGCGTGAGCATCGCGGTGGAAGTGCCTGTCGTAACGCTTGATGTAATCGCGACCACGAAAAATGGTGACATCCTGACAGGACTGAAGAAAGAGAATTTCAAGCTCACGGATGAAGGCGTGCCGCAGACCATCACCAACTTCGGACCCACGGATGCGCCGATAACGATGGTGTTGCTGCTGGAGTTCAGCAGCCGGGGCTGGGGAGGATTTTTCGCTTCGTACGCAAAGTATTGGTCCCAGTACTTGTTTCCACAGCTCAAACAACAAGACTGGGTGGCGCTGGAAACATTCGATATGAAAACTCGCGTGGACGTGGACTTCACGCAGAACAAAGAAGAAGTAATGGACGGGATACGCCACCTTTACTTTCCTGGCTTCAGCGAATCGAATGTTTTCGATGCTCTGCTGGAGACCACCGAACTGTTGAAAGATGTGAAGGGCAAGAAGGCTATCGTGCTGATGGCTAGCGGGGTCGACACATTCTCAAAGCACAATCTCGACCAGACCATGAAGCAGCTACGCCAGAGTGATGTGACGATTTTTTGTGTGGGTTTGGGCCAGGTGTTTCAGAATGCGGCTGACATGAACAGGGTAGGCGGGATGGGCAGCATCCAGCGAATGAATTATCTGCAAGCGGAGAATCAGTTGAAAACATTCGCACACGAAACGGGAGGCGAAGCATGGTTCCCGCAGTTCGAAGGGGAGATGCCGGGCGTCTTTCAGACCGTGACTTCTTTCTTGCGGCATCAGTACAGCATTTCGTACACGCCGACAACCGGGGCGAAAGACGGAAAGTTTCACAAGGTGAAGATTGAGCTGGTGAAGCCCGACGGGAGCCCGCTGGAGGTAGTGGACCAGAAGGGCAAGAAACAGAAATACGTTGTGTACGCCCGCGAAGGCTACGAGGCCGTGAAAACCGGCACGGGAGACTGAGCTGCGGGTTCAGCGACCTTTCTAGAGTGGGGCTGTGGAGTGCGTTGCTGGGTTAGTAGCCGCGGGCGAAGTCTACCTGATTGAACATTTCGCGGCCTTCGAACCATCGTTCCAGAAGATCCATAAGGAGAGCTGTTTCGCGATGCCATAGGCGGTCGCTTACGGCGCTGGTGTGCGGCGTGATGAAGAGGTTCGGGGCGCGCCAGAGCGGGCTGTCGTGAGGAAGCGGCTCGACGGAGGTTACGTCGAGCGCGGCTCCGCCGAGAGCGCCCTGTTCCAGGGCGCGGATTAGCGCGGATTCATCCAGGAGTGAGCCGCGACCGACATTGATCAGGCGGGCTCCGGGCTTCATGCGGGCGATTTGTGCAGCGCCGATGAGGTGACGCGTCTCCGATGTTTCTGGCGCGGCGATGACTACATAGTCCGCGTGTGGCAGAGCTTCTTCGAGTTGCTGGGCGGAGAAGAGTTTTTCTGCGTGCGCGGTGTCGCCATGGCCGGAGCGGGTTACACCCCAGACGCGCATGTCAAAGGCGCCGGCGCGCTTGGCAAGTTCGCGGCCGATCGAACCGAATCCAACAATCAAGAGAACTTGGCCACTTAGTTCGGTTAGGCGTTGCGGCTCGTCCCAGATGTCTTGCTGGCCCCAGTGCGAGCGATCCTGATGGCGGGTGGAATCGGGGAAATTTCGGGCGAGCGCGAGGAGGAGGCCCATGGTGTGCTCGGCCATCGGAGGAGAGAAAACGCCGCTGGGGTTGGTGACGACAATTCCGGAATCGCGGAGTTCGGGATACATGAGTTGCGCTACTCCGGCGGCTGTGGAGTGAATCCACTTTAGTTTTGTTGCATGAATGAGTTGTTCGGCGCGGAGGGAATAGCCAACGAAAATATCGGTGTCGGGCAGTTCGGCCGGGAGGCGGTCGTAGTCCGGCAAATGGAGGACGCGCATTTCTGGCCAGCGGGCGCGGATCGTTTGCGCCATCACCGGTTGCGGGCGCCAGAACGTGAATGGATGCCAGACGCAAATGACGAGTTTTGTTTCGGTTGGGTTGGTGCGATTCATTCGCTGGAGCCGCGGTGCTTCCAGTAGAGGAGTAAGCCAACGATGAGGCCGAGGCCGCCGGTGCCGAGAATGAACAAGTGGGAGAGCGGTAGAGCGAACCAGCAAATTACGACTAGGCCCACGGAAACGATGGCTCCGACTGGCGTGCCGGGAATCGTGATCGTACCGAAAGAGCGCGGGCGATTTTGGCCGGGCTCGGGAGGTTTTTCTCTAATGGGTTCGTAGCTGAGAGTCATATTACGACCTCTTGTTGACGCGCAAATCCTGGCCGGTCATGTCCGCGGGCCTTGGCTGATCGAGAGCGGCGAGGATTGTTGGTGCAAGGTCGCGCAACGAGCCGCCTGGCTTTAGTTGAAGCTCATCGTTGTCGCTGACGAGAATGAGCGGGACGGGATTGGTGGTGTGATAGGTGTGCGGGCCGCCGTTCGCCGGATCGATCATGGTCTCGGCGTTGCCGTGATCGGCGGTGATGAGCCAGACGCCGCCGCGCGCTTTCAGCGTTTGATAAATTTGGGCGAGGCCTGCGTCGACGGCTTCGACGGCCTTGATCGTGGCTTCGAGATTTCCGGAATGGCCGACCATGTCGGCATTCGCGTAGTTCATGATGATGGCGTCGAACTCGCCTTTCTCGATAGCTTTCACGACCGTGTCCGTGATTCCCTGTGCGGACATTTCCGGCTTGAGATCATAGGTGGCGACTTTGGGTGAGGGGACGAGGATGCGCTCTTCGCCGCCGAAGGGCTTTTCGACGCCGCCGTTGAAGAAATAGGTGACGTGGGCATACTTCTCGGTTTCGGCGCATCGCAGATTTTTGTATTGAAGCTCTTCGAAAACCTGGGCGAGGATGTGCTCGAGTTTTTCGGGAGAGATTACGTACTTCAGCCAGGGCCAGTTTTTGTCGTACTGCGTCATCGCTACGTAGAAAAGATTTTTGGGGCGATTTGCGTCGGCGATTTTGTCGAAGCCGGGTTCTATCAGGGCGCGGGTCATTTGGCGGGCGCGGTCGGCGCGGAAGTTGAAGAAGATGACGGCGTCGTCATCGTGAATTGTGCCAACGGGCGCGGCCGAAGCAGCTTCACCCTTCGTGATGACGTTCGGTTTTATGAACTCGTCGGTGACTCCCTGCTCGTAGCTTTTTTGAAGCGCGGCGATGGGATCGTTCGAATGCGTTTCGGCTTCGCCGTGAACGACGGCGCGGTAGGCCAGTTCAACGCGTTCCCAGCGGTTGTCGCGGTCCATCGCGTAGTAGCGGCCGGTGAGTGTGGCGATTTCGCCAACGCCGAGTTCACGCATTTTTTGCTGCAACTGGCGCACGTAGTCGCGGCCGCTGTTAGGCGGCGTGTCGCGCCCATCCATGAAGCAATGGACGAAGACGCGTTCGACCTTTTGCTGCTTGGCCATTTCGAGCAGCGCGAAGAGATGATTGATGTGGGAGTGCACGCCGCCGTCGCTCAGGAGACCGATGAAGTGCAGCTGGTGCTGTCGGCCTCGATCCATCGCTTGCTGAAAGAGCGGGACGTTTTGCAGCTGTTTATTGGCGATCAGAAGATCGATGCGCGTGATGTCCATGTGGACGATTCGGCCGGCGCCGATGTTCATGTGGCCTACCTCGCTGTTGCCCATCTGTCCTTCGGGAAGGCCGACGTACGGACCAGAGGTGTGAATGAGCGTGTTTGGATACCTTTTCAGCAGGTCGTCGTATGCAGGCTTGCGCGCGAGTGCGATGGCGTTGCCTTTTGTTTCCGCGCGGTAGCCCCATCCATCCAGCACAGTTAGTACGATTGGTTTCGGTCGTTTGCTCATAGTGTTTGCGCGATGATTAGCTTGCTGTAATCTCCCTTAGCCCAGCGAGCAGGCGGTCGACTTCTTCCGCGGTGTTGTAATGGACCAAGCCGATACGCAGGAGGCCGCCTTTGGCTTCCACGCCGAGCCGTTCAGTCAGATTCAACGCGTAGTAGTTGCCATCCCATGTGAAGATGCCGCGTTCACCGAGAGACGCGGCGATTTCGGCGGGCGAGTGATTGGCCAGCCTTATGGAAACTGTCGAGCATCGCTCGTGTAACCGCTTCAGGTCGCTGATGCCGTAGAACTGCAAATTAGGAATCGCAAACAAGCCTTCCGCTAAACGTAAAAACAGTGCCATTTCGTGATCGTGCGTCGCGCGGTAAGCTGCGAGCAGCGCGCTGCGCCGATCCGTCAAGGTCGGATCGCAATGCCTGCCAAGCTCGGCAAGATAATCTACCGCCGCGCCGATCCCGGCGATTAATTCCTGCACCTGGGTTCCAGTCTCCCAGCGATCGGGGAGCGAATCCGGCGCGGGGCGCACTTTGTACGGCTTGAAACGCAGCAGAGGCTCGGACTTGCCGTAGAGCGTGCCCATGTGTGGGCCAAAGAATTTGTACGGCGAGCAAACCAGAAAATCACAATCAAGCGCGCGCACGTCTATGGGCCCGTGGGGCGCGTAATGCACCGCGTCAATGAACGTCAGCGCGCCTGCGGCATGCGCCAGCTTAGTGATTTCAGCGACGGGATTGATCGTGCCTACAGCATTGGAAGCGTATCCGACAGCCACCAGCTTCGTGTTCTTGTTGATCTTGTGCTTCAAGTCTTCGAGGTTGAGCGTGCAATCTGATTCGTGAATGTCTACCTGGCGAATCACCATACCCATCTCTTCCAAGACACGCCATGGGGCGACGTTGGCGTCGTGGTCCAGGGTGGTCACGACAATTTCGTCGCCAGGCTCGAGCGTCCGCCCGATGGCGCGTGCCAACGCGAACGTGATCGTAGTCATGTTCTGACCGAAGATGACTTCGTCCTTGTCACAATTGAAAAAATCGGCCATGGCTGCACGCGCGGAGGCAATGATGGCGTCATTGCTGCGACTGGTGGCAAATGCTCCGCAGGTGTTCGCGTTCGACTTGAGATAATAATTCTGAACTGCGTCCATCACTTGCTTCGGGACCTGCGTGCCAGCGGGTCCATCCAGAAACGCCGCGGCGTGGCCGTTCACTTGCAATTGCAGCGACGGGAATTGCGCCCGGACCCAGGCGACATCCAGCGGCTTGCTTTCTGCTCCATGCATCACGGGTGTACTCATGGTTTTCTCCGACCGCTAGTTTCTCACAGGGCGGGCCGAGGATGAAGCCGCGCGCAGTCGTGTTAGCATTTACTTGGTTGTTCCTCACTCATGCCGCTTTGGCGCCGGCTACAAATCAAATGAGCGGCCACGTAATGGCCGGCTCCGCGCCACGTTTCTCCATGAGGTGCACAGTGTCCGAATCCTTCACTCCGAGCGAGCGCATGCGTGTCGTGCGCGAGCCGCAGCGCGGCGTCTACGACCGCGAAACGGTTTACAAGATTCTTGATGAAGGGCTTGTGTGCCACGTCGGGTTTGCCCTGGATGGCCAGCCGTTTGTGATTCCCACTTTGTACGCGCGCATCGGCGACGCTATTTATTTTCACGGGTCAGCCGCGAGCCGGATGCTCCGCGGCGTTAGCGAGGGCGCGAGTGTCTGCGTGACGGTCACGCTCACGGATGGGATTGTGCTCGCCCGCTCGGTGTTCAATCACTCGATGAACTACCGTTCTGTCATGGCACTTGGAAGAGCAACACTCGTCGACGCCCCACAAGAGAAGCTCAAGGCGCTACGCGCCTTTACAGAAAAGATTTTGTCCAAGCGCTGGGACGACGCACGCCAGCCAAACGAGAAGGAACTGAAGGCCACAAGCATTCTGCGTTTGCCCCTCACGGAAGTTTCGGCAAAAGTGCGCGTCGGCCCGCCCGAAGACGACGCTGCCGACTATGCTCTCCATGTCTGGGCTGGCGTAATTCCACTACGCACCGTGGCTGGCGCGCCGATCCGCGATGAAAAATGCGATCTCGGCATTCCGCTCCCGGCTTATGCGGCGGACTACAGGCGGTGAGTTGTGAATGAATTTACTCCCGTACCCGTCAAGCCGCTGGTGACCATCGACGCCCTGGAATCGCTCGACATCCGGGTCGGCACCATTGAGCGGGTCGAAGAAGTGCCGCGCTCCGAAAAACTGATGAAGCTCACAGTGAACTTCGGCGATCACACGCGGACGATTCTCGCGGGAATCAGGAAAGAGCGCACCAATCCACGGGAGATAGAAGGCCGCCAAGCGCTTTTTGTACTGAACCTCGAGCCGCGCAAGATGGCCGGCGAAACCTCCGAGGGAATGCTCTTAGATATTGGCTACGCCGACGGCGTTACTCCGGTACTCGCAGTCCCGGAGCGGCCACTTCCCAACGGCACGCGCGCGGGATAGCGGCTCACTGGCGCACCGCGCGCAGAAAATCGGCAAGCAAGCCGTAGCCGGTAGCCTCGACTCCCGGATTGTGCTCGACGAACGATAAGCCGAACACATCGAGATCGAAGCGAATAGCCGAGCTGCTGCCTTCAAGATTGGCGAGAGGATCTGAAGCTAGCAGCATTTCCGGGCGCACGCTGCAATCCACACCGTCGCCACGGCGCTCCGCACGGCAGACCAGTTTGTAGCGCATCCCCGCGGCGCGCACGGAGCGTACTTTTTCTTCGCTGAGTTCGCGGATGCCGGTACGCTGCACCTGCTCGAGCCGAACGTTCGCGCCCATCAAAACAATCGCCAGGGCAACGACTTTCACCGCCGCATCCCAGCCGTCCAAGTCCGCTGTGGGATCCGTTTCCGCGATGCCCATGGCCTGAGCGCGCTTAATAGCCTCATCCATCGTGCGGCCTTTTTCGATTTCCGTGAGCACTACGTTCGTCGTGGAATTCAAGACTCCGGAGAAGCCGCGAATATCCGTCGCAGGGAGGCCGTACGGAAACATCGAGAAAACAGGGACGCCATCCATGACCGTGGACTCGTAGAGGAATTGCCGGTTCCTTTCTTTCGCGAGCGCGGTGAGTTCGTGGTACGCGTGAACGATAGGGCCTTTGTTGGCGGTGATGGCGTGTATGCCCAAATCGAGCGCCGTCCGTAAATGTTCCGTGGCTGGCTGGCCGGTTTTGACGTTTAGTGAGGTCGCTTCGAACAGAACGTCGGCGCGCGTTTTTTCAAGCCATTCGCGCAGGTTGCGCGGCTGCGACGTGTTTCCGTGTTGAATTAGCGAATGGCCATGGAGGGCTGCAAGCGGATTGAGGCCGTCTGGGTCGGCGATCCAGCCGGTCCGGCGTGTAGCGACTCCCGTTAAACGCCAGCGGATATCGTAACGGCGGCGGAGGTCGGTTTCTTTGGAGATGAGCAGGCGCAGTAGGGCACGGGCTACGTTGCCCATGCCAACGATGGCGAGATTGTAGGACGGCATGTGCCGATCCTCCGGAGGATGCAGGAGAGACTGTCTACCCCTTCATGCGCAGGGCAGACAGACAAGCAAGAATGTCTGTCCCACCCTGCAGGCGAAACGCCGAGCCCAACGCTAACGCAAATTAATGCGCGGCGGTGAGTTTCGCGGCAGCGTCGGCGATCAATGCTGCTTCATTCTGCAGGCATTTCGCTACGACCACCACGCCTTCGTCAGCTTGTTTCCATTCTTTCTGTTCGATGGCTTCGCGCACATAGGGCATCGTTTTTGCCGCGTACCCGGTGTAGAAGCCTGGGGCATAAAGCTGGTGGCGGTACCATTTCCGCTGTGGCAGGCCTTCTTGTGTGATGAATTTTCGTTCGCTCTCGATCAGCAGATGGTTCACCTCGGCGAGAGAAGCCGCAGCAAGGGCGGTCCCGCCGTTGGCATTAGCGTGCTCGAGGGCCTTGCGGTAATCCGCGGCACTGCGCGTGACGGCGTCGGCCGCGTTTTCGAGAGGCGCAAAGTTCTGGTAAGGCGGAACTTCTTCCTTTTTCGGCGGAACGTAGGTTTTCTTAGGATCCGCCGTCGCTGTGAAGACGCCTTCGTCGATTTCCTTGTTGCGCTCGCGAATTTCGTCCTGCATTTTTTTCGAGAGGTCCTTCAGTTCCTTGACGTAGGTCTGCATCGTTTCAGCGAGATCGCCGAATTCGAACGGAAGGAGGTCGGCGTCACCCATACGCATCATCGCAATGCCACCGGTCTGCGAAAGGGCGCGGCCATAGACGAAGGTCGTATCCGCGAAGTGCGTGTACCAATAGAAGTCGTCGTAAATCGAGTGATAGATTCCGCCGCCGTCTTCGCCGCCGAAACCGATGTTGAGCGAAGCGACTCCGACGTGCTGGAGGAAGGGCGTGAAATCAGAGCCAGAACCGAGCGCACCCAGGTGCAAATCGGCGCGCTGGCGGATTTCTTGCTTTTTGTCGCCGGGAGCTTCTTCGATGGCGCGCAACTGTTCGCGCTTCCAGACCGAGAGTTTCGTCTCGGGATCCTGAATGTCGCGCGCAATATCGTTCACGAATTTTTCGAGCGTATGCGAGCCGGCGAGGCCGAGATAGCCGCGGCCGTTGCCGTCGGAATTGATGTAGGCGACGGCGTGCTTGGCGAGTTCCTCGGCGTGCGTTTCAGCCCACTCCGTGGAGCCCAGCAAGCCTTCTTCTTCGCCGTCCCAAGCGCAAAAGATCAGTGTGCGCTTGGGCTTCCAGCCCTGCTTCACGAGTTCGCCCAACGAGCGGGCTTCTTCGAGCATCGCAGACTGGCCGGAGAGCGGATCTTCAGCGCCATTCACCCAGCCATCATGATGATTGCCGCGGATCACCCATTCATCGGGGTAAACCGAGCCGGGAATTTTTGCAATGACGTCATTGACCGGTGCCATGTCCCAGTTCGAAATCACCTTCAGATGAACTTTTCCCGGGCCCGGACCGATGTGATAGCTAATGCCGAGCCCGCCGCGCCAGGCTTGCGGAGCGATTGGGCCTTTGAGCGAAGCAAGAAGCGGTTCCGCGTCGCCGTAGGAAATCGGGAGGACGGGAATCTTCGTGATCGTCTGAGCGTCTTTTATGGCAAGGCGCTTCGCGTCTTTCGTCGCGCCAACGCCCGGCGTCAGCGGGTCGCCCGCGTAGAGCGGCATGTCCGCGACGCTGCCGCGCTGCACGCCGTCTCGGGGGCGATACGGCCCCAGCGGGAAGACATCACCCTGCGTGTATCCGTCTTCATGCGGATCGGAAAAAATAAGGCAGCCGATGGCACCGTGTTCGGCGGCGACTTTCGGCTTGATGCCACGCCAAGAGCCGTAGTAGCGCGCGATAACGATGGCGCCTTTCACGGAAACGCCCATGCGCTCGAGCTGCTCGTAGTCGGCGGGAACCCCAAAATTGACGTAGACGAGCGGAGCGGTCACGTCGCCATCAATCGAATAGGAGTTGTACGTCGGAAGCTGCTCGGATGTCTGGTTCGAAGTGGGATCTTCGGGCACGACGGGCTCTTGCAGCTTGGCTGTAAATTTCGGTCCGCCGTCCACAAGTTCGACGGCGCGTTCTTTAGGAGTTGGCATAAGCACGTCGAAGGTTTCGATGTGAGCGTCAAGGCCAAATTCCTTGAATTTTGCGAGCAGCCAATCGGCGTTTTCCTTGTCATACTTCGAGCCGACGTGATGCGGCCGCGCAGCAAGGTGTTCCATATAGCCGCGGATTTTGTCCGGCTCGGGAATGGCTTTCATCTTTTCTTCCCACTGGCGTTCGGTGCGTGAAGATTCGGCGGAATAACCGGCGAGCGGCTGCTCGTCGGCGACTACGTGTGTGCCGATCGGCGCCAAGGAAATACATGCGAAGACAATTGTGGCAACTAGACTTCTGCGGTTCATGAGCCCCCCTCGTTTGGCGCACGTATTTTGCCTGAACTGCGCGGCGATTGGAAACGTTTGTTGCAGATTTATCCGCGGCTGCCGGTTTTCAGGAGGATGTCCAGGTCATCGGGGTGGATGGCGCAGAGGAGCGCCTCTTCGCGATCGATGTGGCCTTTGCTGATCAACTGGACGAGAGATTCTTCGAGCGCGAAGGAGCCCTTTTTCTTGGTCATGGTGATTTCCTGATGGAGATGCTGCAAGGCATTGCGGCGAATATGCTGCCGCGCGCCGTAGCCGATCATCAGAAGCTCTGCGGCGGGAAAACGCTCGCCGGTTTTGCTAGGCAAGAGGATTTGCGTCAGGACAGCGGCGATGGCCATGGCCAATTCCTGGCGGATGGTGTTTTGGCGTTCATCGGAAAAAGAATCGGAGATGCGCGAGATGGTGGTGGCGACGTCAATCGTATGCAGGGTAGAGAGCACAAGATGACCGGTTTCCGCGGCGGCGACTGCGATGCGCATCGTCTCTGGATCGCGCATCTCGCCTACGACGAGAACATCCGGCGCCTGGCGCAGGGCCGCGCGGAGGGCGGTGGGAAAATCCGGCGCGTCCGTGCCGATCTCGACTTGCTCGATGACGCTTCGAATGTGCGCGTGCTCGTACTCGATGGGATCTTCGATGGTGACGATGTGGCGCGCTTCGCGGCGGTTGATGTCGTCAATCAATGCGGCAAGCGTGGTCGATTTCCCAGAACCTGCGGGACCTCCGATGAGCACCAGGCCGCGCGGCAAATGTGCGAGCGTTTCCACGCTCGGCGGTAGATTGAGCTCGCGGAGTGTGGGAACCCTCTGGGGCAAGGCACGAATCGCGGCGGCGGCGCGTCCGCGCTCGCGATGAAGGTTGATACGGAAGCGGCCGAGTCCGGCGATGCGATAGGAAGAATCCGAAATCTGAGACTGGCGATAGCGTGCCAGTGCGTGGGATGTGAGAGCGGGGAGCACTGCCGCTTCGATTTCGGGGCCGTCGAGCGGACGCGCTTCGATTTTTTGTACAACGCCCTTTGCGCGGATGCAGGCTGGCGCCCCAGCGACGAGAAGTAAATCGCTTCCGCCGCGGGCAATCAGGGTTTTGAGCCAGCCGTCAAGTTGGACGGCGCTGGCCGGCTCCGCTCCGTCCTGTTCGCGGAGGTCGTCCAGTTCATTGACGATACGATCGGTTTCAGGCGCTTCATCCATTAGCAACCTCAAAAGCCCAAACGGATTGCTGCCGGAAAAGTTTGACTTAGCGGAGCTATTTCGTCCAGCAGGAAACGCGAGGACCTTCGGACGGGACAGGCACTACGGCCTTCTTCAAAAAGACGGCGGCAGAGAGAAAGAATCTCCGCCGCCCGTCTTCACTATTTACCCGACTAAATGAACCGCTGCGAAGTGCTACTCCACTGCTCCAGTTTGTTCGGTGACCACAGGAGTCAGCGTGCCGAAAAGGCCGTGTGTTTCGTGGTCGGGGCCAGCAGAAAAGAACAGAGTTGTGGATGGACCTGCGACGCCGTTGTTGCCGAAGGTGAGCGACCAGAGTCCATCGATGGTTAGAATCGAGTCGTCTGGAGCTTTCACGAAGCCGATAAATTCCTTCGTGAACCCGTTATAGGCAGCGACCCAACCGCTCCCGAAATTGCCCACGAGAATGCTGTTGCTGAAGACGCCGAAGTCGCGGGGCGTCCAAACGACTCCCCAAGGCGAATTCAGCCAGGGACCGTGCTGAAGATGCCCGATATGCTTGCCATCGGGCTGGTACAGTTCAACGAAACCATTGCCTTCGCCCGCCACGTCATCGTGCTTGGCGGCGTCCTGCTTGGCGTAGGTGACGAAGAGCGTTCCGCCAATGTTCTGGATGTTGAAGGGCGCGAAGTCGCGCGGAATCGCATCGTCGTCAAACAATTCTTCGGAGATGTGCACGCGCTTGAAGGTGTTGTCGTAGACTTCCACTTTACCCGAGCGGAAATTCGTGACGTAAAGGAACACTTTTCCGTTTACCAGACCCGAGGTGGCACCCTTATAAACCGCGCCCTTTGGCGAACCTCCATCGGAATTATCGACTTCCAGCGTCGCCGCCACTCCGCCGGCCCATGCAGAGATGGTCCCGTCCTCGGTGACGAAGATGAAGGCTGCCGCCGCTCCGCCCGGACTGAGCAGAAAATCCGTCGGGCTGCCGTTGAAAACGATGCCTGTAGGTGCAGCCAGTGTGCCTGCTGGAGAACCTTTGGGCGGAGGAATAGTAACGGTTCCGGTGCCGTTAATGGGTTCGATGGCCCCGGCGCCGGTATAGAGCGTGGAGAAGCCGGAGTTGTTATCGGAAACCCACCAGGGGCTCCCAGGTTTTGCCGTGGTGCTAGGACTGCGGGTCAATCCCCAGGGATTTACGAGATGGGGATCGGTAACAGCAGCGACTCCGGGTTGATCGGAAACGAGGTTAGTTTGCGTGTAATGTTGCGCCCTTGTTACAGCAGGAAGTAAAGAGAGCCCAAGTGCAAGTACTGGGAAATATTTCCACGACTTAAACGCGTACCCCATGGCTTACCCTCCAGATCAAGATTTATGATTTATGCAGCGAAGAGAATCGCGGGTGACCGCGAAGGACTTCACATCTCACTGGCTGGGTAAGTGATGATATAGTGCAAGTTTAATTCCACTACGGCTTATTGCTCTATGGATGATTCAGTAGTTGAGAACAAGGCACTTAGGGAATTCCGGCTGAAGAGGAACTACCAAGGTGCTCCCGTTTCCCGTAGCCAACTACCGCTGCGGATACCGAAGTTGGGAGGGTTTTATTCCCCGTTATTTTGAAGAATGAATGCGAATCTGAAAATTCGCGGGGCGCCGCAGGATTCGAGCGGTTAAGCCCGGCGGAGGGTTAGAAGAGTGATTTCAGGCGGTACACCGAGGCGAACAGGGGCGCCTACAGTGCCGAGCCCGCGATTCACGTAAATGGACGCCAGCGCCGACGAACGGTTCGGGAATAAGGAACCGTGATTGGTCTCAAAAGCCGAGCCGTTCGATGCGCGGTCATTGGGCGCCGGAGCAAACATCGGGCGGTGATAGAGTCCAGCGACATAGTCCGTGATGAACCGCGCGGGACTGAGGCGGTGGTCGAGAATTTCCACCTGAATCTGTCCACCGTGCGTGTGGCCGGCTAGTGTCAGCTCGATGCCCAATTCCGCAGCGCGATTGAATGAGTTGGGATTATGGGACATAAGAATGTTGGGCATATCCCGGCGCACCAGCGGTTCCACATTCTGCAGCAATTGCACTTTGCGGCCGCCGTTGGTGCGCTCGCGCTGGTAATCGACACCGATCAGATTAAACGAAGAGCCATTGAAAGTGAGCTGCGCATTTTCGCTCCGCAACAGTTTCATCCCAGCCTGCGCAAAAAGAATCTGAGCGGTATCTTCCGCGCGCGCATAGACTTCGTGATTGCCGTTGCAGCCCCAAACTCCCAGCGGGGCGCGCAGCCCCTTCACTTCGTCTATACAATCGGCGATCGGGTCGCTTGGACCGGTAATAAAATCTCCCGTGACGAGCGCCAGGTCCGCTCCCAAATCGTTGGCCATATTGACGGCGCGACGCACCTGCAAGCGCGGCATGTAGCTGCTTAGATGGATGTCGCTGATCTGCACGATCTTCATGCCCTCAAGCCCGGCTGGGAGATTAGGCATGGGGATGTCGACGCGGCGCACTTGATAATCCAGGCGCTCGGCCGCGAAGCCATACATCGCCGTAAGAAACGGGCCGGCCCCGGCGAGAGCGGTTGCCGTTTTAAAAAAGTAGCGCCGCGAAGGGTCTGGAATCAGTTCCGCTGCCGCTGGCGAGGAGGACCACGGCGCCGTTGTTGCGGGTGAAGTTGAAACTCGTGAAGCCGCTGGATTCGTCTTCAGGTGGTGCGCTGCGCGCAGCCAAGCCCAGATTCGGTCGATGGCGCGGACCATTTTCACAGCGAGATAGGCAAAGAGCGCGCTGAAAAACCATAACCCGGCGAAAACCGTGATCAGATTGATCCCAGAAATGATATGGCTGCGTCCCATGCGAAAGCCGTCTGCTATCGCAGCGATACTGAGCAGCAGCAGAGTTACGTAAATCAGACGTGCGGCAACGCGCAGCGTCTGGCTTCCCCAATTGGATGTGACGCGCCAGATGGCGCGATACCAGAATCGCTGAGAGAAAAACAGCAGCCCCAAGATACTTAGCGCAATGACGCTGCGCACTAACAGCCAGGTCCAGTTCAAAAGGAGAGTCCCCCTAGAGGCGAACTACTAGCTTACCATGCCTGACCCGGCCGATTTCCCATGACGCAGGGAGACGCCCTGCGTAAGATGAACCGGGCCGAAAGGTCAGGTTTGTGCCGGTCGAGTGGAGAAACGCTTGGCGGCGCGGCCCGTCAGAGAGTATGTGCCTGCCATGGCTGGCCCAAAACCGGCGCAGAAGCAGGTCCAGAAACGGGCCCAGATATTGGCAAGATGAGGAGAGAAAAGATGAAGAGTTTTAGCAAATGGGGGACCTTGCTGGTTGCCGTGGCGCTCGCGGCCATGCCGGCCTTGGCGCAGGAAGCCAAGAAAGCTGCACCGCCAAAGCCTGCACCGAGCCCGTCCGAAGCGGTGTTAGAGTCTTGGAATGATATCGGGAGAAAGCTGATTGCCATCGCCGAGGATATGCCGGAAGACAAGTACAACTACAAGCCGAATCCAGACTCGCGGACATTTCTTGCGCAGCTCATCCACGCCTCCGCTTCCATGTATTACTTCACGGACACCGCGCAGGGAA
Organism: uncultured Acidobacteriota bacterium; assembly: GCA_963833345.1. GTDB lineage: Bacteria > Acidobacteriota > Terriglobia > Acidiferrales > UBA7541 > Acidiferrum. Next base: position 3,359,975 of record CAWHXI010000002.1, read on the forward strand.
AGAAGCCTCATTTTCCCGATGATCCGAAGCTCGACGACTTGCAGACCAGAGCCCAGATCGTGGCTTTCGTGAAAAAGTGCGTTCAGGACGGCGCAGACCTGATCAAGGCGAAGGGCGACAAGGGTCTACACGAAAGCGTCGCTGCGGGCGGGCCGACCTTGACTCGGCTCTATGATCTGGCCTATGGGCTGATTGAGCACTCCGGAGAACACTATGGCCAGCTCGTCGTCTATTACCGCGTCAACGGGTTAGTACCGCCCGAATCGCGGCCCAAGAAATAAGCGGCATCGCACTGAGCTAGGAACGGGCACGAAGTTTTCTTCTCGTGCCCGTTTTGTTTTGGCGATAGGAAACTACAGAACTCGCATGTGCAACCGTGTCCGGTAGGTCGAAGAGCACGGCATGCCGGGCCCCGGCGAAATCGTGTGAGTTGACTAGGAGCCTGCTGCCCCGGCTGCGCCGTTCTCCAGGAGCGCGGCAAGTTGCTGGGAATCGCTAGTCGGCGGCAAGCAAGTTTGCCCCGCGCAGACAACGGCTAGCGCTTTGTCGGTCGGAAGGTGGGGCAACGTTTCTTTGAGCGCGCCGGCAAGGTTCAGGAGGGAAGCACCTGGCGTTAACCGCAGGACGGACTTGCCCAAACGGTAGACGCTGTGCGCTGCGGCTTCGAGGGCCTGGGCGGCGGGATCATCCGCCCGCCCGGTGATGACAACCTGCATGGGATGGCGTGCGAAGAGCGTTGCGGCGAGGCCATACGTCGCTGCAAACATTCCATATTGCGGTGCGATTCCAGCAAACGCTTCGAGAGTTTTCTGCGCAAAGTTGTAATAGCGATCGTCGCCAGTGAAAGCGTGTATGCGGATCAACGCGATGGCCGCGACAGAGTTGGCGCCAGGAGTTGGTGAGTCCTGGAATGGCTTGCGGCGAACGTCGAGGCCGCCCATCGGCGCGGCATCCGAAGGCCGATCGAAAAAGCCGCCGCCTTCCGTGTCGCCGTAGCGGGCCATTGCGAGGTCCATCGTTTTTTGCGCGGCTTCAAAGTAGCGCGGATCGAGCGTCGCTTCGTAAGCATCCAGCAAAGCCAGCACGCTGAAAGCCTGATCGTCGAGCGAGCCATCGAGCGCAGGCCCTCCGATGCGGTGGCCGAAACCGCGAGATTCGCTCCACACTTCCTCGAGCATCCGGCCCATCGTTTTCAACGCAAATTTGCGGCAGTTCTGAGCCGTTGACCCGTCAAGCACTTTTGACGCGTCCAGATAAGCTGAAACAAACATCGCGTTCCACGAAACATACATCGTCTTATCGACGAACGGCGTTGGCCGCGGCAGGCGCGCGGCCAGCATCTTTCCTTTGCTTTTCGCGAGGATGAGGCGTGCGGAAGTTTCGTCCAGACTCAGCTGCTTGGCGATGTCGGCGGCGCTTCGGGCGATCCACAACACATTCTTGGCGGGATTGTGGTGCATCTCGCCATGCGTCTCGACGTCGTAGTAAAGCTCCATAACGCGCGCCTCGTCTGGGGGTAGCGCGGCTCGCAACTCTTCGAGCGTCCAGGTGAAATAATCGCCGTCATCATCGAGCGAATAATCCGCATCCTGACTTGCGTAAAAGCCGCCGTTCTCCTGGTCTGACAAGACTTCGTTCACCCAACCGATGATGCCTTCGGCGGTTTCGCGCAGCAGCTGATTCTGCGTCATTTGCCAGCCGTGCAAGTAATTACGCAGCAGCTCCGAATTGTCATAACTCATTTTCTCGAAGTGGGGAACGAGCCAGCGTTCATCCACCGAATAGCGATGAAAGCCTCCGGCAAGCTGGTCGTAAACGCCGCCGCGGGCCATCTTTTCGAAGGTCGTCTCGATCATCGCCAGCAAATGTTTCTCTTTCGTCTGCTGGTAGCGCTCCAGAACAAGGTCAATCGCCGAGGAATGCGGGAATTTTGGCGCGCAGCCAAAGCCGCCATTCTTGATGTCGAATTGCTGGGTAACCGAAGTGATTTGCGCATCGACGACACCAGGATCAAATTCCGCACGCGCCCCCGTAAATACTTCGGCCTGAGCGACGGCATCGGCCAAATGATCCGCCGCGCGTACAAGTTCGGCTCTTTTATTCTTGTAGGATTCCGCCACCGCCAGTAGAATGCGCCGAAAACCGGGACGCCCCATTTGATCTTCCGGCGGAAAATACGTGCCGCCGAAAAAGGGCCTTCCGTTCGGCAGCAAAAATCCGGTCAGCGGCCAGCCGCCCTGTCCGGAGATGGCGCTGACGGCTGATTGATAACGGGCATCCACATCCGGGCGCTCGTCGCGGTCCACTTTCACCGCGACAAAATTCTCGTTGATGATTTTGGCGATCTCAGAGTTCTCGTAACTCTCGCGATCGATGACGTGGCACCAGTGGCACCACACTGCGCCGATATCCAAAAGAATGGGCTTGTCTTCCGATTCCGCGCGAGCGAAAGCCTTATCTCCCCATTCATGCCAATCGATGGGCTGGTGCGCCGCGGAACGCAGATAGGGGCTGGCGGAATCTTTCAAGCGATTTTCAGGATGAGTCGACACGAACAATCCTTTCGATTCCCGCAGCGCTGGGGGCGAGCGCTGTTCGTGCAAGAGTGCGAGTAAATGCGGAAGAGAAAAACAAGCCGGCGCTAAAGCTACTGCACGACGTCTCCGGGGCCGAGATCGCGCGGGTCGAGCGGCTTGCGCCCGGCAAATCCCTCGTCCTGCCGGTGGTAGAAACGGATCCGGTCCTCGCCAAGCTTCCAGCAGAGATAGACATCTTCGTTGTCGATGACGGCGGGAAAATCGAGCAAACCTACGTCAAGGTCCTTAATGACGCAGCCTGTCTCGAGGATGCGGTTCAGCGAAGTTTTCAGCGATTCGGCAAGCTGCTGGTGCTCGACGCGCAACGCCGCCAGTTTTTCGTACGGGACGATTACGCCGCCCATCATCATGATCCGTGCGGAGACCGCGGACAGATCATTTTCCAAGCCGGACAATTTCTTGCGGCAGTCCATGGCTTCCACGAGAAAGGGTTCCAGCTCTCGCCGCGCGCGCTCTGCCTCGGTGAGCGTGAAGAGCCGCGGCTCCGGCTCGGATGAATCGTCTTGTCCCTCTTCGTCGTCTTCGTCCGCCATGGAGTGTCCGTTCTAGGATGCCTTTTCGGCGCTGCTTAATTCGATGCTAACGCAAACTCTTGTTGTGGTCGAGCGTAATGCGCATAAGCGTGGGCGCCTCAGCGAAAGCCTTGCACTACCCGCCGATAAACACCATGGTACGCGAAGGGGGCACGAAATCAGGGGCGTTGATGCGGTGTCCTTCTTCTTTTTCATCGACGACAGACCGGATGTAGGTCTCCACATTTTGGTCGGTCGCACCTTCGCGGAGTAGCCCGCGCAGGTCATGATCCTCTTTGCTGAAGAGGCAGGTTCGGAGCTTTCCGTCGGCGGTCAGGCGGATGCGCGAGCAGTGGCCGCAGAAGGGCTGCGTCACGGGCGCAATCAGGCCGATCTCGCCGGGAGCACCGTCGGCGAAACGATATTTGCGCGCCGTCTCGCTGCGCTCGTGAGGGATTTGAACAAGCGGCCACCGCGCATGAATGCGTTGATGAACTTCCGCGGCGGGCACGACATGTTTGCGCGTCCAAGTCCGATCGGCGTCCAGCGGCATGAACTCGATGAAGCGCATAATCACGCCGCGCTCGCGGGCGAACTCCGCGAACGATTCCACTTCGTCATCATTCAGACCGCGCACCAGAACGGCGTTGACTTTCGCGGGAGCGAGCCGCGATTTCTGCGCCACGTCGATGCCGTGCATTACCGTGGCGAAAGATTTGGTGCGCGTAATGCGTTCAAACTTGCCTTGATCAAGCGAATCGAGGCTGATGTTGATGCGGCGCAGCCCCGCTTCCATCAGCCGTTCGCAACGCTCCGCCAGCAAATGACCGTTGGTGGTAATCGAAAGGTCTTCGACGCCGAGCGCGTGAAGCCGCGCGATGTAGTCTTCCACGCCCACACGCACCAGCGGCTCTCCGCCGGTGATCCGGAACTTGCGAATACCGAGGCTCAGAAAAATGTGCGCGAGGCGGTCCAGCTCCGGCCAGGAAAGAATTTCGTCGTGGTCGCGGTAATTTTCAGGGTCAGCCGAGCGGCAGTACACGCAGCGGAAATTGCAGCGGTCCGTGATCGAAATGCGCAGGTCCGTGATTTGCCGGCCGAATTTGTCTTGGAGGGTCTTCACACGCTTTTCTACTTGGACGCAGCCGCCTGAGCTCTTTCTTTTGCTTGCGTAAAACAAAACCGCCCGATCCAACCTGATTGGATGCGGGCGCGCGACGAAAATACACACTTTTTCGTCGAATCGCTCCTTTCCAAGTTCGGGAGGCCCGGGCGTTTCCACCCGAACCCTCAGCCTCGCGGTTCCACAACGCCGCCGCGGAAGCTTCGCCCCTGCGCCTTAGGCTTTCTCTCCCGTAGGCCGCAGGAATCGGAGTTCCTCTGTAGTCTACGCCGCAAGCCAGCGGGGTGCAATTCACGCAATCCGAGCGCCTTCCCTGAGTCCAGCCCGGGGAGTGTGATAGAGTTTTTGCCACGCCATGCGGATCTTCGTCCTCGGGGCCGGTGCGACTGGCTCCCTTCTGGCAGAACTGCTCCAACGTCAAGGACATACTGTCTGGTGCGGCGACCGTGACCCCGAGCGTGCACGCCGCTTCCTGGGAAAAAGAAGCACGATTGCGGTCACCGAAGTAAATGCCAGAAACATGCGCGGCATCGTGCGCGCGGCGAGCGGCTGCCAGCTCATCGTTAATGCTTCGGCCTCGGTTTTCAATTTAATTGTGATGCGGGCCGCGTTGCGGCTGCGCGCGCATTATGTGGACCTGAGCTCCCACCTCACGCGCAACCCCTTCAAAGCCGAGCAATTTTCCTTCGCGAAACGCTTCGAAGAAAAAAACAGGACGGCGCTGATCAATGCCGGCGCAGCTCCGGGCTTGACGAACCTGCTGGCAAAACGCGCCGCGGAAATGCTCGACGAAGTCCATTCCGTGCATATTCGACTCTACGAGAGCACGGAGAGCGACGACCCGATTTCGCAATGGTCTCCGGAAGTTTCTTTTGATGAGGCCATCTCCAGTCCGCGCGTCTATCGCCACGGCAGATTCCTCATGGAAAAACGCTTCGCTGAACTCGAAAAATTCCGTTTTCCCGATCCCATTGGCAATGCCAAGGTCGTTCTCGCCGCACAGGATGAAGTCGCCACGCTTCCTTACGTGATTCCCATGCGGAACATGGATGTGAAGATCGGTGGAAACGAGTTTGACCGGTTGCGCCGCTGGTACAAAGAGGGGAAATTAACGAAGTCGCGCGGCATCGTACGGCAGCGCTTCCCGCAAACGTCATCACCCCGCGCCATCGCCACATTGATTCGCCAAGGCGTGCTGCAAAATGCGCGGTTTTCAGCCGCGGTGTTGGTGCAAGGGGTGAAGCGCGGCGCCAAAGAAGACCAGCACCTGCTGATCCGCACTGACGCGATGTTCCCGACGCTCTACCAAATCCGGCAGCAAGGCCGCTACACCACGCCGGTCGCGTATGCTACGGCTCACGTCGCGGCGCTATTCATCAAGTATTTTCGCCGTGACGAAGCCGGTGTGTTCGCTCCGGAAATGCTGCCGCTGGAAACGCGCCGCGCCATCATTGCTGGAATCCGCGCTCACAGCGTGAAGATCACGCACAAAACAACGGTCATCAGGCACGACGGCGAGGTCGAAGAAGAATCCTGATCCGCATCGCGGCTTGCTAGTGGCTACGGCCGCGCTTCAAACACGAGGTTGAACGGCGTCTGCGTCGCGCGCCGGAATCGCGTGAAGCCGCCGCTCGTCACGACTTCGCGAAGGCGCTTCTCTCCCGCTTGTGCGCCGAGCGCCATCCCCACTTCCTGTGACAACGACGCCGGAGTACACAAGAGCGTGGAAGCACCATAAAATGCGCGGCCGATGGGGTTGAGATTGTCTTCCAGTTTGTCGCCTGCGAACGGCTCGACGATCATCCACGTTCCATCCTTCTTGAGTCTGCCATGCACATGGGCCGAAGCGCCTGCCGGATCGCCCATGTCGTGCAAGCAATCGAAGAACGTGACGAAATCATAGTCTTTTCCCGGAAACGATTTCGCGCTGGCTACTTCAAATTTGATGCGGTCGCCCACGCCTGCGTCGCGCGCACGTTGCTTGGCGATCTCAATCGATTTGTCGTGGTAGTCGAAACCTGAAAACTCAGACTTGGGATATGACTTCGCCATCAAAATCGTCGACGCGCCCAAACCGCAGCCGACGTCGGCGACACATCCTCCGCTTTTCAGTTTCTCGTCGACCCCTTCAAGCGTCGGAATCCACGCAGCAATCAGATTCGCGGCGTAACCCGGCCGGAAAAATCTCTCCGTGCCGACAAAAAGTTCTGCGTGGTGCTCGTGCCAGCCCATTCCCTCGCCTGTCTTGAATCGCTCGGTAAGCGCTTCCTCAGCCTTGATCGCTGCAAGCGCCACTTGAAATGCTCCCGGCATGAAGGCAGGGCTGTTGTCGTCCGCCATCGCGAATGCTTGTTCTTCGCTCAGGTGAAATTTTCCCGCCGCCGGGTCGTACGTCACGTAGCCGCCTGCAGCTTGCGCGCTCAGCCATTCGCGAACGTACCGCTCGGCGGTCCCTGTGCGTTTCGCCAATTCTGCCGCGTTTTGCGGACCGCCCGCCACGAGCCCTTTATACAAACCGAGCTTGTCGCCGATGCGAATCAGCGCCGCATTAAACGTCGCGCCGAAATCGACTACTGCCCTTCCCAGAAATTCATGAAGTTTATCCATGTCCAGAGCCATTTGTGCCTCCGTCAGGTAGAAAGCAGGTGGGCCGAAAAGAATTTGATGGGAATTTTAGGCCCTTCAAGCCACGAAAAGCAAATAGCGTCAGCAGCAGCGGTTGGGCCGGGAGTAGCGGCGGTTGATCTGCTCGACGTAAAACTCTTCAGGCGTGAGCGTGCGTTGCTCCGCGCTCTGCCTGCCTTTTGCGCGCAGATAGCGCTCGTACGCGGCGTCGCCGCACCATTCCCGCAGGCCGCGCCAGAATTGGCGAAGCGACCGTTTCGCGAATTTTGCCACTCGCCGCATCAATCGTCTCCGTGCGCTGCCCCGGTAAAACCTTCGGCCCACTTCGTCGGGACATACGGCGCTTCGTGCAGCACTGCCTCGCTGCGCCCGCTCAGAATCACATACCACTGCGCAAGCGCCTCCACGAGCAGCACGAGGATCATCAGGGCAAGCACGCCCGTAACCGCGGCGTCCAGCCGCTGGTTGAAAATCAGACGGTGCGTCTCGGCAATTTTCGCAGCTGGAATTTGCCCGGCAGCGATTTGCGCGGCGAGCTCATTCGCTTTCGAGAGAAAACCGAGATTCGGGTTCGCATCAAATATTTTCTGATAGCTCGCCGTCATGGTGACCGCAACCAGCCACGCCATCGGCACGAGCGTTACCCAAATCCACCGAAGCCGCTTCATCTTCAGCAGAATCGTCGTGGCCACAACTAGCGCCACTGCCGCCAACAGTTGATTCGCAATCCCGAACAGCGGCCACAGCGAATTGATTCCTCCCAGCGGATCGACGACACCCTGATACAGAAAGTAGCCCCACAACCCGACGATGACCGCGCTCGAAAGCAAAATCCCCGGCATCCATCCCGTGCGCCCGAGCGGTTTCCAGACTCGTCCGCCAAGCTCTTGCACCATGAAGCGGCCGACGCGAGTCCCGGCATCTAGCACGGTGAGAATGAAAAGCGCTTCAAACATGATCGCGAAGTGATACCAGATGCTCAGCAACCGCTCGCCGCCGATCGTGTTCGAAAAAATCTGCGCCATCCCAACGGCCAGCGAAGGCGCGCCGCCCGCGCGATTGAGTAACGTCTGCTCGCCCACGGAGCGGGCAAGATTGGTCATGGTCTGCGGGTCGAGATGGTATCCCCAGCTGCTTATCGTGGTGGCGGCAGCTTCCGGAGTTCCGCCGACAATACTCGCAGGGCTGTTGATCGCAAAATAGACGCCCGGCGGCATCGCGCAAGCCGCAACCATCGCCATCACCCCGACAAAAGACTCGAGCAGCATCGCGCCATAACCGATCGACCGTGCATGGCTCTCACGCAGAATCATCTTCGGCGTCGTGCCAGAAGAAATCAGCGAATGAAATCCGCTGATCGCACCACAAGCGATGGTGATGAAGCAAAACGGAAATACTTTCCCGGCGAAGACGGGACCGCTGCCGTCAATGAATCGCGTGAGGGGCGGCATTATCATGTGGGGCCGGACGAAAAGAATTCCTGCCGCGAGTGAAAAAATAGCACCTGTCTTGATGAACGCGCTCAGATAATCACGCGGCGCGAGGAGCAGCCACACTGGAAGAACCGCCGCCGCAAAACCATACGCGATGATTATGAAAGCGAGGGAAACGCCGCCGAACGTGAAAGCCTGTGCCCATGTCGGCGACACCGCCACCCACTGCCCCGCTACTACCGCGAAGAGCACGAGGACAACTCCGAACAAAGAAGCTTCCAGAACGCGTCCAGGCCGGATGCATCGCAAGTACACGCCCAGCAGAAGCGCGATGGGAATTGTCATCGCCAGTGTAAACGTCCCCCACGGCGAAGATTTCAGAGCGTTCACAACGACGAGAGCAACGACCGCCAGAAGAATCACCATGATCGCCAGCACAGCGATCTGCGCGATGAATCCGCCTCGCGCGCTCACTTCTTCGTGGGCCATCTGGCCTAGTGTTTTCCCGTCGCGCCGGATCGAGCAGAACAAAATAATAAAGTCCTGAACACAGCCTGCGAGCGCAGCCCCAGCAATGAGCCAAAGAGTTCCCGGCAAATAACCGAACTGCGCTGCGAGCGTTGGCCCAACCAGCGGGCCAGGCCCGGCAATCGCCGCAAAGTGATGCCCGAAAAGAACCCACTTGTTGGTAGGAACGAAGTCGCGCCCGTCGTCGTGAATCTCGGCAGGCGTGGCGCGGGAATCATCCAGGGCCAGCAAGCGCGCCGCGATAAACGCAGAGTACAGACGATACGCGACCATGTAACAACAGACTGCCGCGACGACGAACCAAGTCGCATTCAACGGTTCGCCACGGTGCAATGCGATCGCGCCTAGCGCCCCAGCTCCCGCGATCGCTACGAGCAGCCAGAGGATAAATTTGAGTACGCCCTTCATTTCCCCGAACTGGTTCCCGAGCTGGCGCGGATGAATTGGGCGGTGTCCTGCTTCAATTTCGCCAGCGAAGGCATGTGCACGTAGACCATGTGCCCCGATTCGTAGTAAGCCCCGCTCAAGTGGCCCCGCAAGAAAGGATCAAGCCCAAGATGATCAAACGTATAGTCCGCTGCGAAAAACGGCGTAGCCAGATCGTAATATCCCTTGGCCACAAAAACGTGCAGAAACGGATTCTGTGTCATCGCACTCCGCAGCGTCTCCCCCACATCCACGTAGCGATTCTCATACGGCTTGTAGCTCCACGGATACACGCGCCCGGTCAAAACCTCGTACGGCAGATCGCTGTCGAATTTCAAATCGCCCCGCACGTAATCGTTTAGCGTAGCTGTGTAAGGCCCGATAATCGCCGCGATACTCGGATCGTATTCCGGCGTCTCGCCTGCCGCATCTTTGTCAATTCCAGTGAATCGCCCGTCGATGCGGCCCACGGTACGGCGCTCGCTGCGCAGTAGCTCTTTCGTGAAGCGCTCGATTTCCACACGCATATTGGTCCGCTCGATGTAGTCCGCCGAAAGTCCTGTCAACCGCGCCAGCTTCTGCACGATCTCCGCGTGCTTCGCATTCGGCAAGGCATCTCCCGCCATCAGCGCATTCGTATAGTCGCCTTTCGCAAAATCTTCCGACTCCGCCACAGCTTTGCGCAAATCTCCTTGCAGATCGGCGGGCAATCGCTTGTGATACCACGCAATCGCCGTGTACGTAGGCAAATAAAGGATGTACGGCAAGTCGTTGCCGGAATTAAAATCCGCAGTCTCGAAATTCAGAATCGTGGAAACCAGGATGATTCCGTTCAAATACATTCCGTAGCGCTGCTGCAGATAGCCGGAGAGTCCAGCCGCGCGCGTCGTCCCATAACTTTCGCCGGCCAAAAATTTCGGCGAGGACCATCGCTTGTTGCGCGTCGCGTAAAGCCGGATAAAATCGCCGACAGACCGAACGTCTTCCTGCACACCATGGAATTGGTCGGCAGATTCTCCCGGCGCCGGCCGGCTGTATCCCGTCGAGACAGGATCGATGAACACCATGTCCGTGACGTCCAGCAGCGACGACTCGTTGTCCACCAGCTTATAAGGTGGCGGCAGCAACGCGCCGGCGTCGCCCATTTCCACGCGCCGCGGACCAAACGCGCCGAGATGCAGCCACACGGAAGCAGATCCCGGTCCTCCATTGAATGTGAACATCACCGGCCGCTGCGACAAGTCGCTCACATCATCGCGCGTATACGCCATGTAGAAGACGCTCGCCTTCGGCTTCCCTTCTTCGTCTTTCATCACGAGCATCCCCGCCGTCGCCGTGTACTTGATCTCCTGTCCGCCGATGCGTGCCGAGTGCTTCGTCTGCACGACTTTGTCTTCCGGCACAGGCGGGATTTTCTTCTCCGGCTCTTTCGCCGCCTCGGTAGTTTTCTCGTTCGGCTTTGGCGCTGGAGGCGCGCTGGGCACCGTTTGCTGCGCAAACGAAAACGAACTTCCAAGTAAAACCAGTGCGGCGCAGCTCAATCCCAGATTGCGATAGTTCATCGGCGAGACGCTCCTCAAAGTAGGCGGCCACAAATGGAAAAGTAGACGGCGGCATCGTATGCGAGTGCAGTAGCTTCGTCAATCCGTGCACGCATCCGTGCACGCATCGCTTGTCGCGCGGCTGATTTTGGAATTGTGCTTGTCCCGCGCCGGCGCCGTTATACAATGCGAGCCCAAGAGTGAAACGTTTGTTTCAAGGAGCATCCATGCGTCCAGCCCGTCCAGGGGTCACCGTCTGCCTAAGCATTGCCGCACTACTGCTGTTCACGCCAATCGCAGGCGCCCAGCAAAAAGAAGAATTGCCCCATCCGAAAACCCTGCCGGACCTGCAAAAGGCCATGAAAGATATCGTCGACAAAGCTCATCTGCCGGGCGCGGGCGTGGCGCTCATCTCGAATGGCGAGTTGCTATGGTGTGGCGGGCTCGGCAAAGCGGACATTGCGTCCGGCCGCGATATCACTTGCGACACGGAATTTCGCGTCGGCTCCATTAGCAAATCGTTTGTCGCACTTGCACTACTGAAACTGCAGGAAGAAGGGAAAATCAATCTCGAAGCGCGCTTGCAGGATGTTGCACCTGAGGTTCCGGTGAAAAACCGATGGCAGTCCACGAATCCCGTGCGCATCGTCAATCTGCTCGAGCACACCGCGGGTTTCGACGACATGCAAGCCTCGGAGGTTTATAACTTCAAAGATTCTTACGATTTTCCTCTTCTCGATGTCTTCAAGCGATTTCAGGAACCGCAAGACGTTCGCTGGCCCCCGAGCACGCGTATGTCCTATTCCAATCCAGGGTTCGGAATCGCGGGCTATCTCATCGAGAAAACCGCCGGTAAGCCCTATGATCAGTACATTCGCGAGACGATTCTTCGCCCGCTGGGTATGGCGAACGCAGATTTTCCCTTCACCGATGCGAACAAGCCACTCCTCGCCGTCGCTTACGATGGTGATCCGCCGCGCGCCCTCCCGGGCTATCCGTACATCTACCTGCGTCCAGCTGGCGACCTGAAAGCCTCGCCAGGAGAACTCGCCAAGCTCGTGCAATTTCTTCTGCGCCGGGGAAGAGCGGGCGACGCGCAAATCCTAAAGCAGGAATCCATCATCCGCATGGAATCGGTCGAGTCGACACTGGCCGCGAAAAACGGCCTGCGTCTCGGCTACGGCCTCGCAAACTACACGGAAGTTGTCGGCGGAGTCGTCTCCCACGGCCACGATGGAGGAATCGACGGATTCATCTCCACCTATCGCTACATGCCAGAACAAAATTGGGGCTACGTGGTGTTGCTCAACAGCACGCAGTCGTTCCAGGCTCTGCTGGATTTGAACCGGCTGGCCATCGATTTCCTGTCGAAAGATTTTCCGAAGCCGCAGCAGCCCGCTGTTTCTGTTTCCGCCTCCGATCTGGAGAAGTTTGCCGGCTACTACGCACCGCTCGCGCCTCGCTCGCAATTTTTGTCCTTCACAGAGGAACTATCGGGCGGCGTGCGCATCCGCGAAATCAATGGGCAACTCACACGCTCCAGCCTTTTTGGCAAACCCGAAACCATGATCCCCGTCGGCAAGAATTTCTTTCGCGGCGAAAAGGAGCCCGAAGCGACCTCCATCTTTGTCGCGCGAGATGCGGGCGGGATGGCGCTCTCGGGCCAGGGATTGGAGGGTTTTTCTTACGGAGAACGCACCAACATTGCCTGGACTTACGCTCGGATCGCCTTGCTTCTTCTGTGCGTGGTGTTGATGGCCACTTCCCTGCTCTTTGCAATCATCTGGGTCCTGCGCAAACTGTTTGGAGGAATGAAGGGCGTGCAGCATTTAGCGGTTCGCGCGATTCCCCTTCTCGCAACATTTTCTTTCGTCACGCTGGTGTTTTGCTTCACCAGGTTGGGAGGGTCGGACACTGGAAAATTCACCGTTTGGACCGCTGGGATTTTTGTCCTTTCTTTGCTCTTTCCGCTGCTTTCGCTTTACGGCCTCTTCCTCGCCGTTAGGGTTCCGAAGAGCGAAATTCACAACGGCACGCGTGTTCATTCGCTGCTCGTGGCGTTGGCCTGCTGCGTAGTTACAGTTTTTGTCGCCTCATGGCACCTCATCGGACTCCGCCTCTGGGCGCCGTGATCGAGATTTCACTCCGCTGAATTATTCCGTGCAGCCGTAAAATCTGTTAGCCGCATCGAGAATGCGTGCAAGCTGGTCATGCGAACGTTTCTCGTCCGACGGCAGGATGTCCCAGCCCGTGAAGACCGCGACGATGTCATACTCCGGCAAGACAATCAGTTGTTGTCCTCCGAATCCGCGGGCGGTCCACGCAACATCTTCCGGGTTGCTTCCGATCGATTGCAGCCACCATAGGTAGCCGTACTTCCAGTCGCCTCCGGGGACAGCAACGTGCGGCGAAACGGAGTCTTTGATCCATGCCGATGAAACCACTGCCTTCCCTTCCCACATGCCGCCTTTTAAGAAGAGTTGACCGAGCTTGGCGAGATCGTGCGCCGAAAGATAAAGCCCACCCTCAGTGTCCGGCAAGCCGGTTGGCGAATGTTTCCAGAAGTAGCGCATCCCTAGCGGCTTCAAGAGATGTTCCGCGGCGTAATCATCGATATTTTTTCCAGTCACTTTCTTGAAGATCTGCGCCAGCAGCACCGTAGCGCCGCTGTTGTACACGAAGACTTTGCCCGGGTCGCTGGCCATCGGTTGGTCGATCACATACTGTGCCCAATCGTGGCTCGCTTCCATCAGGTCGGCCGAGTTTTTCGGATCGTCGTAGGGCAGATCTTCGTGCCACTCGATGCCGGCGGTCATGGTCAAGAGGTCGCGTACCGTGATCCGTTTCTTTCGGTCGTCGAGGTTCGCGATTTTGCGGCCCGGGAAGAATTGAACGATCGGCGCGTCGAGGCTGGTGGTAAATTCATTTCGCGTTTTCGCGATTCCAATCGTGATGGATGTAACCGTTTTTGATACGGATTGCATCGTGTGCATATCTGTGCCGTGGTAATAGGGATGAAAATCCGTGCTGAAATAATTGTACGGGCCGTGCAAATCGTGATTCAGGGGGCCTTCTTTTTTGGCGCGCTCGCCGTAAATCTGGCCGTAGTCGTGCGGGTACGACTTGTCGTAGACGGCTGTGCCGCAACGCAGGATGAGCATGCTGTCTACGAGTCCGTATTTTCCGCTGGCGAGATCGGCGTCGAATGCGACGAGCTTTTGCGGATCGATGCCGAACTCCTTCGGAGTTGCTTTCGGCCAATCTTTGGAAGTTCCGGCCTGTTGCGCGATCGCGGAGACGGCGAATACGCATAAAGTTAACGCCGCGGTCACGACAATTTTTCTCACAAGCTTGCTCGCCTCCGACAAATGTATGGTTCTCCTCTTCATCGATTCTCCATTTCGTTATGAATCTCAGTCATTCAGCGAGGTGAACTGCAACAGCGGGTAAAGTTCGCGAAATATTTTTGCAATCGCTTGCGGAAAAGTGGCGCGCCTGGCCTCGGCTGGTTTTAGTTTTCGCCGTACAATCCAACCCTGCAGTTTCCGCCAGTCCTCTGGTCCATCCGGCCATCCTTTTTGTTCCTTCCAGTCGCCTTTCGCCGCGCCATACCAATAGCTCTCGTAGCGCCGGCCCAAGCTCTTCTTCTGTCGTGCAATCCAGTTCGGCTGCGCCAGAACGCGCGCGTCGCCAATTACAGCCAGCGCAGAGTCCTTGCGCTTCGAGCCCGAATAAATTCGGAATCCAGCCGTCACTGTGTCCGCCGAAATTCCCGTATAGAGCTGGCCCGTTTCGCCCTCGCCAGGAAATGGAGCGGAGAATTTCAAATACATTTGCGCGCGATACGGAGTTTTGTCTTTCGCGAAACGAATGTCGCGGTTGATACGCGAGAAATTCGCGCCAGTGCGTCCAGTAGCGTCAAAGCGCGAATCGAGCTGCAGGACTGCGGGGCTGACTTCTTCGAGTAGGCGGCGAAAGGGTTTCACCACAAATTCCTGGTAGCGCTCGCGATTCGCGTCCATCCACACTTTGCGGTTGTTGCGCGCCAAATCGCGAAAAAACTGAAACGTTGCGCGCGTAAAAATCGGCTCTGGCTTCCCCATGCGTGGCCCTCGGTGCGGTTTGGTGGGGACAAGAGTACACGATTCCCAATCGGCGTCAATTGAACTATGCTGTGCGGCTTCCTAGGTTTATTGACGGTCACGTGTTATTCGAGTTCCGCATGAAGCGAGGATGAGATGAAGCGACGAGAAAAGCTTATGGCGGGAATTTTTGTGGCAAGCGTATGTGCCGTTGTGGCGTTCGTGCGGCCCGAAGGCGTCGTCCAAGCGGACGACGCAAAGCCCGCGGCGAAAACGGAACCATGGAAACCGGAAGACGAAATCTTCCAGGAATACGCCGCGCAATTGCGCATTTCGCCGGACGGCAAATGGCTCGTGTGGGTGAAGTCAACCGCCGACAAAGAAAAAGACGCGCGTGTCTCGAATCTATTTTTGTCCAGCCTGACCGGCAACCAGGAGATTGAGCTCACGCGGGGCAGCGACAGGAATATCGGGCCGCGGTGGTCGCCGGACGGCGAGCGCATCGCGTTTGTGAGTTCGCGAGCTCGCCCGCAGGCCAAGCCAGACACGGCCCCGATGCAAATCTGGTTGATCAATCCGCACGGCGGTGAGCCTTGGGTGCTGACGGAACTGGCACGCGCTCCACGCCAAATCGACTGGCTGGACAAGGACACGATTATCTACAGCGCTGAAGAAGAGCCGGCTCTCTACGAACAAGAGCTAAAGAAGAAGAAAGACGATTCGGAGATTGTTGACGATGCCGAACATGCGCCGCCGGTGCGTTTGTACAAAATCAGCGTGAAGGACAAGAAAATCACGCGGCTATCAACCAACACGGATTGGATCGAAGGCTGGAGCGTGTCGAAAGATGGAAAGTTTGCTGCTGCTTCGCATGCGAAGAGTTTGCATTACGAGTTCGATCAAAAAGTCCCGCCCATAGCCGTCCTCCACAATTTGAGCGATGGCACGGAGAAACAGATTTTCACGGAAGGGCGCGTCCGCCCTTACGGTTTCGAGTGGGCCGCAGACGGATCGGGTTTTTATGCTGTTGCGCCGTACTCGACCGATCCGAAGTTTCTGACCGCAACAATTCTCAAAGACTATTTCTACGATTTGGCGTCGGGCAAGGCGACGGAAATTCCTGCGGATTGGGAAAACGGCTTTGGCTTCGGCCTCGAGCACGCACCGGGCGGGTTTGTTGCAGACCTTGCAGCGGGCAGCCATTCGGAGCTGGCGCGTTACACAGCGGAAAAATCGGCGTCGGGGTGGATGTGGCGCCGACAATCCCTTACTGGCGAAAACGCTAAGAATATCCAGGCTTTCGTATTGAGCGAAGACGGAAAAACAATCGTGTATCAATCTTCGACGGCGAGCAAGATGCCGCAGATTTACCGCGCGCAACTCGACGGCGCGAAAATTGGTCCGCCAGTGCAGATCACGAAGCTGAATGAAGGCCTCGTGACCGGCCGGACGTTTGCGAAAACTGAAGTTATCCGCTGGAAAGGCTCGCTCGACGAAGAAGTCGAAGGCATCCTCTACTACCCCACGAACTACGAAGCTAGAAAAAAATATCCGGTGATCACCATGATTCATGGAGGCCCTACCGGATGGGATTCGGACGCTTGGGATGACAACTGGGCCTATCCCGTAAATCTAATGACGCAGCGCGGCGCGTTCGTACTGCGCCCCAATTATCACGGCAGCGCCAACTACGGACTGAAGTGGGTCGAGTCGATTTGCTGCGGCAAGTATTACGACCTAGAGACGCCGGACATCAACATGGGCGTCGATTATTTAATTTCCAAAGGCATGGCCGACCCGGACAAAGTTGCGACGCTGGGCTGGTCTAACGGCTCGATTCTTTCGATCAGTTTAATCACCACGTATCCCGCGCGGTACAAAGCGGCGAGTGTGGGCGCGGGCGACGCGGAATGGATCAGCGACTGGGGCAACGTGGATTTCGGCGATTCGTTCGATTCGTATTATTTTGGCAAGTCGCCGATGGAAGATCCGCAACTCTCCCAGGCGAACCGCACGGCCCGCAGAAACTAACGCACCAGATCCGCAAGGTCGAAGATGAAGTCGCCTGGTTCGACAAATACTTCTTCAAGACCGCTATGCCGGAAAATGAAGCATTTAAGAAGGATTCTCCTCTTGCCGATTCCTTGAAACGAAAGAGCATTCTGCATGGGGGTTCTCGGTTTGGCGTTTCATGGGTCAAGCCAGGCTCTGGAAAAGGCTCAGCGGCGATCCTCATCCCGGAAGTTGTAAAGCGACCTCAGCTAGAAATTGGAAGATTTGAAGTAACGGTCGCCCAATACGGTGACTTTCGAAAAACAACAAGCGTGGACGCCTCTAATCAAAACCATCCGATAAGCGGAGTCAATTTGGAAGACGCAAAAGCCTATGTCGAATGGCTCAGCAAAAACACCGGCCAAACATGGCGAATTCCATTTGAAGACGAAGTGAAAGATCTCTACGAAAACCGTGACGGCGAAAACACACTGGATTACTGGGCCGATTATGCGGCGAATCCGGAGGATGCCACACGGCTCCGTGAAAAAGCCAAGGAACTTGGTGGCACAGCTCCCTTGCTGAAAGAAGTCGGAAGCTTTCACCCCCAAGGCGGAGAAGACGAAGAGCCGATTTACGACCTCGGCGGAAACGTGGCCGAGTGGGTTTTGACGCGCGACGGCAAGGGCAAAGTGATCGGCGGCAGCGCGGATTGTCCCGGCGATCCAAAATCCAGTTGCACGCCTGCGCCGGAATACATTGGGTTTCGCGTGGTGCGTGGCACGGCGAAATCTGTGGCTCCGAAGCAATAGTGGGACAGGCATTCTTGCCTGTCTCTTTTTTTGTGACGAAGAGAAAGGAGCACAGGCTGAAGCCTGTGCCACTTTGGCGCTTGCGGCTGGACGTTGCTGGCGCTAGCCTGCTGGAATGAGTCAATTTACACCTACAGAAAGAACGACAGTGCGGCGGAAGCCGGATCGCGGGACTTTCGACCGCAAAACCGTTTACGACATTCTTGATCAGGCGTTTGTTTGCCACGTTGGGTTCGTGGTGGATGGAATGCCGTTTGTTGTGCCGACGAATTATGTGCGCGTGGGCGACAAGCTTTTTTTGCATGGCTCGACGGCGAGCCGATTGATGAGAACGCTTGGGAGCGGAGCGCCGTTTTGCCTCAGCGTGACTTTGCTGGACGGGATTGTCTTTTCACCAACGGCGACGGGCCACTCGGTGAACTATCGCTCCGTCGTGGTCATGGGCAAAGCCGAGCCGATCGAGGATGCGGCGGCGAAGCTTGCGGCGATGCGCGATTTCGTCGAATACGTGCTGCGCGGGCGATGGGCCACCGTAAGGCCGCCAAACGAGCAGGAGCTGAAAGGCACCATGGTTCTGGCGGTGCCGCTGGTCGAAGCGTCCGCAAAAGTACGCACAGGGTTTGCCGTCGACGACAACAAGGAGTACCAAAGCTCGGCATGGACCGGGGTGCTGCCATTCAAGTGGACGCCTGGCGAGCCGCTGCGCGATCCCCGGGGCGATGCTGCGATCCCGGTGCCTGCAAATATCCAGAACTACTCGCGGCCGCAATAGGGCCATTGGGAGGCTTTCAATAAGCGAGCTGCGGACCCGCCCGCCGCTCCTCCATGTCAGGGATGTGCCCGGTCTGAACCAGGGCTGGAAGGTACTCCTCCCCCTCCCCCTTTTCTCGCAATTGCAGATTCTAAAGAACTTAATGTTTTCTGTAACTCGTTTACAATGAACACTTGTGGAGCTTTCTTGGAAATGGTCATTCTAAAGGGGTTACGGAGCTAGAAAAACCGGGAAAACACGGCAAAACGCGGTATCGGATGACCTATTCATTCTAAAAGGCTTAGATCTACGACGGACGGAAGCAGCCCAAAATAAGAAAGGCGGCAGAGGGTCTGCCGCACTCGACACGAGCACAATTTTCTAAAAGGTATTATAGCACAAAATGAGAAAAAAGCAATGGGAGTTTTCGGTCTGGCGAAGCAGGGGGGTGGGCAGCACTACGATGGGGGAACTCTTATCGCGACGGGCAACAAGAGTAGGATGGGCTCGCGTTTTCTCCTGTTGACCGTCTAAAGGAGAGCTGTCATTCTCCAACTTCCAAACCGTCGAGCGACGCTCGCAAGAATTGTGCAGGGGACGGACTAGGCCATGCCGGAATTTGGCAGAACTCTGATGCGCCGACTTGCGGCACTCTTCAGGCGTGGGGGCCTCGAAGCGGATTTAGATGCGGAAGTGCGCGCCCACCTGGAGATGGCCGCGGAGATGAACAAGCACTCTGGCATGCGCGAGGAAGAAGCGTGGCGCGAGGCGCGGCGCAGTTTTGGCGGCGTGGAGCAGACCAAGGAACTTTATCGCGAGCAGAGAGGAGTGCCCATGATTGAAACCACACTTCAAGACTTGCGGTTTGGTTTGCGGATGCTGCGGCGGAGCCCGGGCTTTTCCGTTCTGGCGATTTTTTGTCTGACATTGGGGATTGGGGCGAACGCCGCGGTGTTCAGCTGGGTGGAAGGGATTTTGTTTCGTCCCTATCCAGCGGTCAGTCATCAGGAGCGACTGCTGGCTCTCTCGGGCACGGAGGTCGGGGTAACCGGAGGTACACCAATATCGTGGCCGGATTTCCTGGACTTGCAGAGGAGTTCGACGCAGTTTGACACCTTGTTTGTCAGCAAGATCACGGGGACGACGCTGAGCATCGGCGATCGCGCGGAGCGGACGACGGGGAGCATCGTATCGGCGAACTACTTTGATGCCATCGGCGCGCGTCCGATTCTTGGGCGCGGATTTGAGCCGGGCGAAGACACGGGACGCAGCACGCACCCGGTGACGGTGATCAGTTATCAGTTGTGGCAGGGGCGATTCAAAGGCGACCCGGAGATTATCGGGAAAACACAGCGGCTGAATGGCGTGGTGCACACGATCGTGGGTGTGGCGCCAGAAGGATTTTACGGGACGTTTGTCGGGTGGGGTATGCAATTCTGGGTGCCGGCCTCGATGGAGCAAATCTTTGAATCGGGCGGGTACAAACTGGAGGACCGCGGGGCACGGTGGATTGAAGCGTACGTGAGGCTGAAGCCGGGAGTGACCCGTGAGCAGGCGCAGCAGGAGACTTCCGCGGTGGCAAAGCGGCTGGAGGCCGACTATCCGGATACGAACCGGGGGCGCAGTATGCAACTGTGGCCTTTGTGGCAAACGCCGTTCAATAACGCGCGTACTTTGCTGCCGACCCTCGAAATCATGCTGGCGGTCGTGTTTTTTGTGTTGCTCATCGCGTGCGCGAACGTTGGGAATCTGCTGCTGGTGAGATCCTTCGCGAGGCGGCACGAGATGACGGTGCGCCTGGCGATCGGCGCAAGCCGTGGGCGGCTGTTGAAACAACTTTTGACTGAAGGCGTGATCCTCTCAGCCTGCGGAGCAGCCGGAGGTCTGCTGTTGGCGTATTGGTGCCGTCATGCGCTGGCCTTGCTCTTTCCCGCTCGGGCAGGCGTGTCCATGCATCTGCCCGGGGAAATTGATTGGCGCGTGCTGGCGGTGAGCGCCGGGGTATGCGTGATCGCGACATTGGTGGTCGGACTGGTTCCCGCGCTGCAGAGTGGAAAGATCGATCTCGCCGGAGCGCTGAAGTCCGATTCGGCGGGTGTGGTTGGAAGCCGTGGAAGAGCGTGGGTTCGTTCGGGTTTAGTTGTGGTGCAGGTATCGCTGAGTTTCGTTCTGCTGGTGGGTGCCGGGCTGTTGCTGCAGAGCCTCCAGAGAATCCGTAATTCCAGCCCGGGTTTTTCGACGCATGGCGTGCTCTCCACTGCCGTGGATTTGGTGTCGGCAGGCTATGATGCGCAACGCGCGAAGAATTTCCAGGACGAGCTGATGGATCGCGTGAAGGCGCTGCCCGGTGTCGAGTCGGCCGTTTTCGCGCGAGCCTCGCCGCTGGGCTACGGAAGTTATTCTGAGAGCCCAATTGCCGTGGACGGCTATCAACCTCCGCCGGAAGAGCAGCCCACCGTTGAATACAATGAAGTGGGGCCGGACTATTTCGTGACGATGGGGATTCCGCTGGTGTCGGGGCGGGAGTTCACGCGCGCGGACGATGAGAAAGCGGCGCTGGTTGCCGTAGTGAATGAGACGATGGCCGCACGATATTGGCGCGGTAAAGATCCGATTGGCGAGCGGGTGCAAGTGAGAGGCCGGTGGATGCGAGTGGTCGGCGTAGCGAAAGATTCCAAGTACCAGAGCGTACGGGAAACACCGAAGCCATTTTTCTATGTGCCGTGGCGGCAGAATTTCACTGTTGGAGGTGGGTTGTATGTGCGAACTCCGCTGAGCCCTGAGACGATGGCGACGGCACTGGCCCGGGAGGTACATGCGCTGGACGGCAACCTGGCTCCGTACGAGATGATCACGATGCAGGAGCAGGTGGATCGGTCAACGTCGGCGCAGATGGTCGCAGTAACGCTGGTTGGAGTTTTAGGCGGGTTGGCGCTACTGCTTGCTGCTATCGGATTGTACGGCGTGATGTCCTATGCGGTGTCGCAGAGCGCAAGGGAGTTGGGGCTGCGCATGGCGCTGGGCGCGGATGAGTCGAATGTGTGGCGTCTGGTGATGTCGCGGGGATTGGGGCTGGTGGCGGGCGGAGTGTTGCTTGGCGGGGCGGCGGCCCTGGGATTGACGCGGTTACTTGGGAACTTGCTGTACAAGGTGAGTCCGCGCGATCCGCTCGCGTTTGGAGCGGCGTTCACGGTGATGACAATCGCGGCGCTGGCGGCGTGTATCTTGCCGGCGTTGCGGGCCACGCGAACCGATCCGGCGCGGGCGCTGCGAGAATAATTCTGACCATCAGCGTCTTGGCGCACCTGACTTGCGGAGAATTCCCGAAAATCTTAGGCGCACGGCTATGATTGGTCCTTCGATGAGCACCGTCGAGCGCCTACATTTGCCCGTTATATCCCTCTCCCTATTCCTATTTACAGGCGGCTGCGGTAATAGGGAAACGCAGCAGCAGGATCATCCCCATCTTTCGACGAAGGTGACGATGACCGACGTTACCTTTCGGAGTGCGGCTTTGGGGCGGGAGATGCCGTACCGCATCGTCATGCCAGCCTCAATCAGCCCAGGGCAAAAGCTGCCGGTAGTTTATTTGCTGCATGGAGGCGGAGGGGGTTATCGCGACTGGACGAATTATTCGGATGTCGCGAAGTATGCGGAGTCGGGGCTGATTCTGGTGATGCCGGAAGGCGGCTCCTCGTACTACACGAATTCGGCGGAGCATCCGGAAGATCGCTACGAAGACTACGTCTTGAATGACATGATTTCGGAGGTGGAGAGCAAGTATCCGGCAGCTGCGGGCCGTCGTAACCGCGCGATTGTAGGCGTTTCGATGGGCGGTTATGGTGCGGTGAAAAATGCGATGAAGCATCCAGAACTTTTTGTTTTTGCGGGCGGACTCAGCGCCGCCGTAGACGTTCCGACACGACTTTTTTCCATAAAGAGAGTAAGTCAATGGAGGTTTCACGGCTCGATATTTGGACCGAGCGGGAGCCAAACGCGGCGAGACAACGATCCATATGTGTTGGCGCGCTCGGTCGATCCGGCGCGAATGCCATACTTATTTCTAACTTGCGGCGAACAAGAAGGGCTGCTGCAGGCGAATCGCAAATTGGCCGCAATACTTGAGGAGCGCGGATTCGCGCATGAATTTCATACTGCTCCGGGGGACCACAATTGGCTGCAATGGAATGCGCAGTTGCCAAACGTGTTTAAAAGTCTGCAAGAGCGGATCGCGCCTGCGCAGTGAACGATTACTTTTTTGTGGAGGAGCCGGCGAAGGCGGTGGCTACGCCAAGGGAGATGAGCATGCCACCGGAGACGTAGCGCTGGGTGCGCAGCCAGCGGGGGTTGGCGCGAAGACGGTGAGCGACCGTGCCGGCGAAATAGGCC
Organism: uncultured Acidobacteriota bacterium; assembly: GCA_963833345.1. GTDB lineage: Bacteria > Acidobacteriota > Terriglobia > Acidiferrales > UBA7541 > Acidiferrum. The sequence continues at coordinate 3,382,786 of CAWHXI010000002.1, forward strand.
CAGAGCGAGTCGCTAAAAGTTCCCATACAGGCGAAGAGAATGCCGAGAGAGAGGATTTGTGTGGCGACGTGTCCGCGGGATGGGTCGATGAATTGAGGTAGGAAGGCGAAGAAGAAGAGGGCGGTTTTGGGATTGCGGACGTTGACTACGATGCCTTGCGCGAAGACGCGGGTGAGGGTGGTTCGTGGCGAGTCGGAGGAGGCGTCGAAGGATTCGTCGCGGCGAAGTTTTTGGATGCCGAGGTAGATGAGATACGCCGCGCCTAAGTATTTGACGACGCTGAAGGCTGCGGCGGAAGAGACGAGGAGAGCGGAAAGGCCGACGGCTGCTGCGGCGGTGTGGATCAGAGTGCCGACGCCGATGCCGAGCGCCGAGACCAGGCCGGCGTTGCGGCTGTGGCCAATGCTGCGGCCGACGATGTAGAAGATGGCAGGGCCGGGGATGGCAAGGAGGAGTGCGGCGGCGCTGACGAAAATTAGGAGTGAGGAGTGGCTGGGGAACATGTTGGTTGGATGTTGCGGCTAGGCGGCGGTTAGGAGGATGGGGTCGCGCCTGGTGATGACGATGGTGTGCTCGTAGTGGGCGGAGAGGCTGCCGTCGGCGGTGCGGACGGTCCAGCCATCGCGGCCGAGCGAGACGCGCCCGGTGGTGGCGGCGATGATGGGCTCGATGGTGATGACGAGGCCTTCGGTGAGGAAATGGCGGGCGTCGGGATCGGCGTAGTTGGGGACGCTGGGCTCTTCGTGGATGGTGCGGCCTACGCCGTGGCCGCCTAGTTCGCGGACGACGTAGAAGCCGCGGCGGCGGACTTCGCGCTCGACGGCGCGGCCGATGTCTTTGGTGCGATTGCCGTGGCGGGCGGCGGTGAGGGCTTGGCGGAAAGCGCGTTCGGCGCAGTGGGCTAGTTCGCGGGATTTTTCCTGCACGGGCGGGACCTGGATGGTGACGGCGGAGTCGGTGTGGTAGCCGTCTTTGACGGCGGTGAGATCGAGCTTGACGAGATCGCCGGGTTGGATGGTGCGCGGGCCGGGGATGCCGTGGACGACTTCGTCGTTGACGCTGATGCAGACGTCGCCGGGGAAATTGTAGATGAGCGGCGGCGAGGATTGCGCGCCGTTTTCAGCGAGGATGCGCGCGCCGATTTCGGAGAGCTCGGCGGTGGTGACGCTGGGACGGACGGCGGCGGACATGGCGCGGAGCGCTTTGGCGACGATTAGGCCGCAGGCGCGGAGTTTTTCGAGTTGTTCGGCGGTGGTGATAGACATCGCGTTTCCCTGACAACTGTGATCGTAAAGCGGAAAGGCGCACAGCCAAGATTGGCTCTGCCACTCACTAGTGGCAACCGCAACCGCCGCCGCAGCATCCTCCGCCGCCGGAAGAACTTCCGGAAGGGGCGGATGAGCCACCGGAGCCAGCCGTGGCGAAGACGGAGAGTTGGATAGTGGCTTTCTTACTGGCGCACTTGGGGCAGGAGATTTCCTGCTGCTTGTTGATGACGATTTTTTCGAACTGAGTTTGGCAGTCTTCGCAGACGTATTCGTAAATAGGCATCTTCTTACTCCGGTGAATTCCTTTTGATTATAGCAGGAGCGTCGCCTTGTATGACGTTAAGGCGGGGCGCAGCATGCGGCGCCACTACAAGTTGTAGCCCGCTGCGCTGAGGAGAATCAGCTCATGTAGAGGCCGCCGTTGGGGTTAATGGTTTGGCCGGTGACGTAGGAGCTTTGGGCTAGCATGACGGCGATGCGGCCGACTTCGTCCGGCTGGCCAATTGTGCCCACTGGGATGCGGCTCGCAATGTCTTTGGGGAGGGCGGCGACCATGTCGGTTTCGATCAGGGCGGGAGCGATGGCGTTGGCGGTGATGCCTTCTTTGGCGAATTGGGAGGCGTAGGAGCGGGTGAGGCCGAGGATGCCGGCTTTGGTGGCGGCGTAGTGCGGGCCGATGACACCGCCGTATTGGGCGGCGACGGAGGAGAGATTGATGATGCGGCCCCAGCGGGCGGCGCGCATTCCGGGGAGGACGCGCTGCGTGACGAGAAAGACGGAGGTGAGATTTACACGAAGGAATTCGTTCCAGATTTCTTCGGTGACTTGGTCGGGAGGGAGCATTTTGCCGATGCCAGCGTTGTTTACGAGAATAGCGACGGGGCCGAGTTCATTTTCGACCGTTTTCACCAGGCGCTCGACATCCTCCGAGATGGAAACGTCGGCTTGGACGGAGATGGATTTGCGGCCGACGGCACGAATCGTTTTGCAGACGGATTCGGCGGCTTGGGCTTGGGCGCGATAGTTTACGGCGATATCGGCGCCGGCTTCGGCGAGCGCGAGGGCGATGGCTTTACCGATGCCTCGGCTTGCGCCGGTGACCAAGGCGATGCGTCCGGAGAGTGTGCTCATTGGGAGAATCCTATTCTTAAGCGGGTCCAGCTCATTTATGACAAAACCTGACGAAATTATTCCGGAACTCAGGGCGAGAGGAACATTAAAAAATAAAAACCGAACAAACCGACAGAACTCATGAGAAGCATGGCGCGAACTCGGCCTTTAGCGCAAAGCAAGACAGGAACCGAGATCACTACAAGAAATAATCCCACATAAGTAGAGATGAACGTCGGCCCGGGAGGGCCTGTACCGGGCTCAAGAGATCGCATCCAGTAGATCCAAGCGAAAGCACCGAAGGCGATACTCGCCGAGACAAGAAGCAATCCCACTGCAGCTGCTATGCGACGCCAACGAGGAACCGCTGCCGACTGTCGCGCTTGAGTCCAAAACCCCCACGCGAGCGCACAACCCAATAGTGCCAAGGCATCGGGAGTCCACATGACGGCCCATTGGAGGAATTTCATATGTCGGCCAAATTCTACACCGCGATGCGGCAGTTAAGGTTTCCAAAAACCAACGGCTCTTCCTTTTTGAGGAAGAGCCGTTAGGAATCTGCGGAGTTGGCAGGATGCCGTTAAATTGAATTAGTCGCCGGCGACGGCTTCGGTGGCTTTTTCGGCGGCGGTGCCGTTGCCGTTGCCGTTGGAGTGGCCGTTACCGTTCGAATGACCGTTGCCATTGCCAGCGGCAGGAGCGATTGTTAGGGGCTTGCCTGCGTTGGCGAAATTCGCTGGCGTGGCTTTGGCAATGTCTGACACCGTGCCGATTTGAACGACGGTCGGCTGGGGCTTTTTGAGGACGAGTTCTTCGTAGATGGCGCGAACTTTGGCTTGTTCCTCGAAGGCCTTCTTGCGGCGCGCGCGATCTTCTTCCGCGGCGGTTTGCGGAATGTCGTGTTCGAGGTGACGTACGCGGGCGGCGTCATCGGCGTCGATGTTCAGAGAGTGTTCGAAACTCTGGAGATTGACGCTCTTGCCCTTGGCGTAGATTTCGTGTTTGCCGTGGTTCTTGTACCACTCGGCGACGGTCGCGTTCTTGTGCATGTTCTCGATGATCTGGCGCCAGCCTACGCCTGTGTTGTAAGCGCAGAAGGAAATTTCGCCTTGCTGCGTGGCGTAGGGGATGATGCACATTTCGGTGCGGCGGAAGTCGTAGTTGAAAAGATCCTGGAACCACATGCCGGCGATGAAGAGGAAGTTCCACGGATCGGTCTGGCGGCGCTTCATGGCGTCTTCGTAGGTGCGGTCGGGAGACGTGCGGCCGTATTTCACGGTGGATTTCTTCGTTAGCGCCCAGGTCTTGTCAAACTTCTTAAAGAGCGCGCTGAGCGTCAAACCCTTCGGCCCACGGAACGGGTGATAGTTCTTGAGGAGGGCCATGGCCATCATAAAATTAGAGAATTTCTTGCCGCGAGCCGCGTCGGTGATGGCGGTGACGTCCTTGGTGAGCTGGACCGCATCGAGGAAGCGCGGAACGGGCGCCCATTCCTTGGTGTCCTTGTTGATCATCATAGCGGTGCCAACGCCGCAATTCGGGTGGCAACCACAGGAGAGCGAGCCCCAAGTGGATTCGGTGCCCTTCACCATGTCCGCGAATCCTGCGAATGTGCTGATGAAGGAAATGGGGAACCAATCGCGCGTAGGTTCAACTTTTCCAACCTGAGCGCTGACGTCCTTTGCGAGGTGCGAAAGAGTGTAGCGTTGGCGGAGACGGCGTTCAGGTGTGATGTCTTCGTCGCGACCGGTGAACGAAACGGGCTGGAAGCTGACGAACGCGATTTTCTTGGGATTTTCCATCGCGAATTTCACGACGGAGCCGACCTGGTCGTTGTTCACGTTATTGACGATGGTGACGACGAGGACGATTTCAATACCGGCTTCGTGCATGTTCTCAATGGCGCGGAGCTTGACGTCAAAAAGGTTGCCGATCTGGCGATGGCTGTTGGCGTCGTTGCCGATACCGTCGAACTGGAGATACGCGTAGCGCATGCCAGCCTCGAAGGCTTTCTTCGAGAATTCCTTGCTCTTGGCAAATTCGATGCCGTTTGTGGCGGCCTGAACGCTGTTGTAGCCGATCTTGCGGGCGTAGGCGACGGCGTCGAGGAAGAGCGGGCTCATGGTCGGTTCGCCGCCGGAGAATTGCACCGACATCTGGCGGCGCGGCTTGATCTTGAGCGCGTTGTCTAAGATTTCTTTAACTTCATCCCAGCCAAGTTCGTGGACGTAGCCAACCTGGTTGGCGTCCATGAAACAGGGATCGCACATCATGTTGCAGCGATTGGTAAGGTCGACGGTAAGAACGGAGCCGCGGCCGTAGCGAACGGTCGAGGAACCATGCTTGTGAAGATCTTCGTCGTTGTGCGCGGGAATATCGCGGCCGGGGAACTGCTTTTCGATCCAGTCAAGGAACTTGGCATCGATGGCCATCATGTCTTCGTAGTGGCCGTGGATGGGGCAATCCTTGACCATCCAAATCTGGTTGTCGCGCTCGATGATCTGCGCCTTGATTTCGCCGACTTTTTCGTGCATCAGATCGCGCCAGTCTTTTTTGCCGGCGATGATCGCTTCACGCGCCTCTTTGACGCATGCAGGGCACAAGGAATCGGTTTGCCGCGGGAAGCCAAGCGTGGGCTTGGTCTTTTCCCATGATTTGAGCAGCGGCTTGTCCGACCACTGCGGCGTGACGGAGGGGTTCGGATTGCGCTTATTGAAATGCTGAATGCTGTTAAAAGTAGCGGCGGCCGCTTTGCACAGCGCCCAGTCAAAAGTTCTCAGAATCTGCGTCCCCACACGATTCGGCATAAAGCTCTACCCTCGCTTTCAAAAGATGAAGCCCCACTGCTCACTAAAGTTGGATGAAAACCGAGCCCTAAACTGCCCCCCGGACTCGGAATACCGTACCATTTTCCACAGGTACGTCCAATAAGTCTTTGTACGCCTATAGTTTGAAGGTAAAGGGGGTGGGATGCCAGAAGGATACGTCGAACGGTCGAAAATGGGGGTTGAACGGTAATTGGGGGCAGCGAACGGCAGTTTGGAGGGGGCGGGGAGGGGGTTACTTCTAGAGCGAAAGGGCTAGGACTTTCCGCCTTTAGACAAATGTAGTGTTTCGATTCGGAAGCGTAGTCCCTGTCCGATAGTGTTACTCGTTCAGCGTGGGGCGTATGACGGCGGTGACAAAATGGGCGAAGTGGGAAGCACCTTCATCAAGTTGGAGCCAGCGGACGACGCAATGATCGGCGAGATATTTTGTGACGCGAGATTCCGGTATGCCGAGGTGTTCGGCGAGTTGCGGTTTGAGAGAATCGGCGCCGCGGCGACTTGCGCCTCCGCGTAAAAGATTCCCGACGGCGATGCGCAGAGTCTGACAAGCTTCGACGTAGTAATAGCTGGTGAGATCGGAATCAGTCAGGACGAAGACGCCGGGACCGACGGGCGCGTGATCCGCCTCGCTAAGTTTTACAGGAGGGCATGTCAATAAGCGACGGAGTTGCATTTCGAGAAGAGACAATCTGGAGGATAGCCCAGGATCTCCGGAACGGCCGCGAACGCTGGGACCTCCGGGATCGCCTATCGGTTCGACCGGGAGCGCAGGCGTGGCGCGGCTCTCCACGGCCCGCGAGAGCCTGGGCTCAACTGGTTCGTCAAAAACTCTGGAAGGCAAGCCCTTCGTTGGAGTTGCGGGTTCAGCGGCACGGGATGCGGCGGCGGGGCTCTTGGGAGCTTCGCCCTTGCGGCGATTGCGGCCACCTCGACGGCCGCGGCGGCGGCGTTTTTTGTCCGAAGAATCAGGGGATTCTCCGGCGGGTTTCGCGGAGGCGTCCTCGGCATCGGTTTCGGATTCAGCAGAAGCGGCCGAAGTTTCGAGCGCTGCCGGAGTCTCTTCAGACGAGCGCGCTGACTCTGGATCACTAACGGGAGGCGGCGTCAACATAAAATCGCCCGACGAATGCGCCGGATCGACGGCGGCAACCTCCGCGCCGAGTCTGACAGCCGCTTCTTGCGCCTTGGTCTTCCAATCCGCTCTCCGAAAACGGTCCGCAGCGGCGAGGTACCATTTGGCGGCTTCGGGATTTTGGCCAGCGGTTTCGAAATAGCGTGCCAGTTCAAACGCAACCATGGCATCGCGGGTCTTTTCATACAAATTAGAAAGTTGCCCGACGGGGTCCTTGCCAGTGCGGGCCCGACGAATCCGGGCGGTGATCTGTTTCCAGTCAGCCATGTGTTGCATGCATTGTAGCAGCGGAAGCTTGCCACAGCCAGAGGCGGCAGGCGGCTAGAGGGCAAAAGATTTTTGCTCTACGGGATGATTCTTTATTGACGGCAGGATAGGCTGTGAGTATTCTTCGAGTAGCCCTCTTGGAGGCTTCAATGGCGCGCTCGCGCGAAATTGTTGCTGCATGCTTGGCTTCTTGTTTATTGATGACTCCTGTCTGGGGCGCTTCTGCTGGCGCATTAGGGACGATTGTGTCCTCGGACCGCGCGACTATCGGCGGTGCGGGCGCTGCCGTTGGCACGACCATTTTTGACGGCGATAAATTGAGCACGGCCGACCTCGGCAGCGTGCAGTTGCGAACCGGAGCGGCACGATTTCTACTTTCGGCGTCTTCCATGGCAACGATCAACGAAGCGGGCGGGATGCCCGGAGCAACACTGCTGCGAGGATCGGCCACATTCTCGACGGCCAATGAAAAGGCATTTACGCTGAACGCGTTAACCGCGGTGATCAAGCCGAAGTCTGACGAACCCACGGTCGGACAAGTGACAATACTGGGCGAGAAACAATTATTCGTGAAGTGCACGCGGGGCACGCTCACGATTACGGTTGGCGATGATTCGCGGGTGATTCCCGAAGGCAGCGCATATCGGATCGTTCTGGACCCATCCGCGAATGAAGCTCAAGACCAGCCTCCGCCGCAAGGGGCAGGAGCGAAGGGATCCGGTCGACCGCCGCTCATGGCGGCAAAAAGCAAGTTTGTATGGTATGCAACCGCGGCGGTGGCCCTGGTGACCATCTGGGCGGTTCATGAAGCTCTGGAAAGTCCAGACCGGCCGTAATGCATTTTACTATGTGGTTCAGATTGTCGCGATAACTTCCATCTCAACTAAGGCGTCTTTTGGCAGGCGTGCAACCTCGACGGTTGAGCGGGCCGGCGGGGTCGCGGAAAAGTAACGCGCGTAGATTTCGTTCATCGCGGCGAAATCGCTCATGTTCTTTAGAAAGACCGTAGTTTTGATGACGTGACTCAGCTTGCTTCCCGCCGCTTCGACAATTCCTTTCACATTCTCCAAGGTGCGCTCCGTTTGCTTCTGGATGTCACCGGCAACAAACTCGTTGGTCTTCGGATCGATGGCTACTTGTCCGGATACGAAGAGAAGCCCGTTGACCTTGATGGCTTGCGAATAAGGCCCGATGGGTTTTGGACCGCGATCCGTCAGAACAATCTCTCTCATGGCATAGTCTCCTTGGAATTTATGATGATGGAAGCGGAAACATCCTCGTAACGCACGCGAAACTCATCAGGAACCCCGGGGCGTTTCATCCAAAGACGGACAAACTCCGCGACATTCTGATGGGTCTCCTCTTCGAACGCGGCGATTAGATCGTTGAGATTGAAGCCGCGTCCCTGGCGAGCCGAGAGCATGTGGTTGATTGCGTGGCGGAAGGTATCCCGGCCATAGCGCTCCTGAAGAGCGTAGAAGAAGAGGAAACTCTTTGCGCGCTGTACGCTTTCTTCTTCCGGCTTATGTGCCACGGCGCTCTTGGGAATCATACGCAAGGCCCGGCGGATTGTCTCGGTGCGAGAAGAAGGCCCGTCGATAGCTTCTTGTCCTAACGCGGAAGCGAAAGCAGGAAGCGCGGAGAGAGGAGGTTGCTGCTCGTAAAAGCCGGGATTCTGCCCGTAGCCCAGCCAACTGGAGGCAAGCGCAGGTGCGGCAGCGGCAAGCGTCGGCGCTCCGCCACTAAAATCGATGAGCAATGTGTCGAGCGAGGCGAGTTCGGAGGAAATGGCGTGAGGCTCCGCACTCAACAAACTCGCGTAAGAAGACTCCGCCGCGGCAAAACATCCGGCGAGCACTGGACATTCCACAATCCAAAATGGCTGCGACTTTTTGCTGCGGGCGCCAAAGGTGACATCGTAAGTCTGGATGGCGCGGGCGAGGGCATCCGCGGATTGGTGCAAGCGCGCAAAGTCTTCTTGAGAGCGCGTCCAGAGAAAGATTTTGCTGCCACTGCCGGTGTCCAGCTCCGTTTCTTTGTAGAGTCCGGCGACGACGAAGGGATAGCGATCATCGGGATGTTGCACGGATTGAACAGTGATTTCGCGGCCGCTGCGCGAGGTTTTTTTGGCGCTTCCGCTGGTATGCACGAGAAATCCATCGGGCACGCGCGCCACCAACTTCCACTCCTTTGGAGGAACTCCGCCGGTGGCGAACAATCCGTGCGAAGGAAGCAGCTCCGGCGCCCAACCTTCCGAAGGCAGGAAAAATGCATCGGAGGCAAAACTAAAACCGGTTTGGCCCGCGGCCGGGGGCTGGAATTCCACGGAGAGATGAAGAGTGTGACGCTGGGAGACGATCCATCGCTGCGGAAGCGCGAAAGAGGAGTCCCGGGGATTTGCCGGCGAGCCTTGCTCAACGAGAGCGGCGCCATCCCAGGTGGCCTGCGCTGCTGCGAAGTGGAAGCTGCGACGCCCGGGCAAACGTAACTCAAGGGAGGATAGAGGCTGATTACCGGTGTTGCGAAGCTGGTAGTCAGAGTCGACGCGAATTCTTGGATCAGGTCCTGGCAAGAACTGGACGCGGATTTCCTGCTTTTCGATCGAGTATCCCGGCCCCAGCGCCACGGCGCAGGAAGAAATCCAAAAACAAACAACGGCGAGAGGCAAACATAGAAGCGGACGGAGATGCGAGCGCGTAGCCAAAGCGTTTCGATTGTAGCGAGTGAAATCGGAAGAAGCAAAAGCGATGATTGGAGTTCGGATATGGCGAGAGTCGAAGAACGTCAGCGCGGTTTGCGGCCGCGGACGCGAACAAAGGACGTGTCTTTGTGATTGCGGGCGCTCTCGCGAGCTTTAATCTCTTTTTCCGCCTGAACGTCGGTCATTCCCGCATTGATGCGGTCGAGGATCTGGCGTTCGGTCAAGCCAGTATTTTTCAGGCGCGAAATTTCGGCGCTGGCCATGACCGGCTTGCCATCCAAATGGCGCTGAAGAACGAGCTGAACCGTTGAGTCCGAGAGACCGATAAGCTTGAGAGTGACCGCGTCGATGCTGATGGCGTCGAGCAGGTCGGCGCGGGCGATATCAAGGATTTGAGATTCTGTGAATCTGGCGCCGGCCAAATCAGATGCGGATTCGGCGCTGATGAAGAGATGCTTGTGAACGTGCGCGGTGCTGACCAACTCAACGCAAGTGTCATCGCTGATCCCCGCGTGCTTCATCTTGACGACTTGAGCGATTTCCGGATCCGAGACATTGAGTCCTTTGAGCTGCTCAATATCGCTGGAAAACATTCCCGCTTGATCCAGCGGACGATAGTCCGTGAGAGGATGCTGATGGCAACCGGCCGCTGCCAGGACGCACACACCGAGAAGCAATCGTTGGTACCGCATATTTATATTGTAGGGGGCGGGAAGCGGGAAACGAGGGAGTGTGCTTGGGTGATACCCGGCTGAAAGGACAGGTCCCCAAAAGGCGGAAAATCAGATTTGGTAAACGCGCTCGACACCGAAGACGCCGGACACTTTTCGAATGTTGGCGAGAATAGTTTCGAGCTGGCGGCGGTCGACAATTTCAAGACTGGCTTCGATGCGCGCATTTTGGCGGTCGGGGCGGCTCTCGAGGCTGCGAATATTAGAGCCCGCTCCGCTGATGACCGTGGTGATTTCCGCCAGAAGGCCCGCGCGGTCCTTCGCTCGGATGGAGAGTTGAACCGGGAAAGTAGCGGCGCTTTCGCCTCCCCACTCCACGGCAATGCGGCGTTCCGTCTGATACATGAGGTTCTGAACATTCGGGCAAGCGCGCGTGTGCACCGCGACACCGCGGCCACGCGTGATGTAGCCGACGATGTCGTCACCAGGAATCGGATTGCAACACTTTGCGCGATAGACAAGCAAGTCGTCGTGCCCCTTGACGATTAAGGGTGCTTCGCCGAAACCGAGCATTCGCTTGACGGTTTTGACAAGCGTCGGCTTGGAATCTTCCGCTTCCGACTCCGCGCCCTTTTCCGGTTCGCCAAGCAAGCGCGCAAGAACTTGCCGCGCGGAATATTTCCCAAAACCTACTGCGGCGTAAAGATCCTCCTGTTTCGAGAGGCCGTAGTCGCTGATGAGTTTGTTCCAATCCGCTTCGGGGATTTTCTTCAAGCCGCGGCCGAAGTGGCGAGACTCCTTCTCCAGCAGCTTCTTTCCCATGTCCGTGGCTTCTTCGCGCTCGTGCAGGTTAATCCATTGGCGGATTTTGCTGCGCGCGTGCGAGGACTTGACGAAGCTGAGCCAGTCCCGGCTCGGCGTATGGCCTTTGTTGGTGAGAATTTCGACCACGTCGCCGCTAACAATTTCATGGCGCAGCGACACCATTTGGCCGTTCACTTTTGCGCCCACGCATTGATGGCCTACTTCGGTGTGCACGGAATAAGCAAAGTCGACGGGAGTGGCGCCGCGGGGCAGTTCCAGAACGCGTCCTTTGGGAGTGAACGCATAAACCTCGACGGGCGCCAAATCCACCTTCAGCGTGGAAAGAAATTCGCCGGGTTCCTGCAGCTCTTGCGACCATTCGATGAGCTGCCGCATCCAGGCGATGCGTTGGTCGTCGTCTCCGGAAGCTGGTTTGCCGCCCTTGTATTTCCAGTGGGCGGCGACGCCTTCTTCCGCGATGCGATGCATTTCCTGTGTACGTATCTGCACTTCAAAAGGCTGGCCGCCATGCAAAACGGTCGTATGCAGAGACTGATACAAGTTCGGGCGGGGCATGGCGATGTAATCTTTGAACCGGCCGGGGACAGGCCGCCAAATGTGATGCATCACCCCAAGAGCAGCGTAACAACTTCGCTCTGAGTCTGTGATCACGCGGACGGCGAGCAAGTCATACACCTGCTCGAGGCTGCTCTGCTGCCGCAGGATTTTGCCGTGCAGCGAATAGAGGCCTTTGACGCGCGCTTCGAGCTCCGCGGGAATGCTGCTTTCGACGAGCTTCGTGCGAATCGTGCCCTGGACTTCTTCCAAAAACCTTTGGTGAACGGGGCTCTTTTCCGTGACCTCTTTTTGGAGAGCGAGAAAAGCTTCCGGCTCAAGAAAACGGAAGGACAGATCCTCGAGTTCGCCGCGGATGACGCTCATGCCGAGGCGGTGAGCGATCGGCGCGTAGATGTCCAGAGTTTCGCGCGAAATCCGCTGTTGCTTCTCATGCGCGAGGTATTCGAGCGTGCGCATGTTGTGCAGCCGGTCGGCCAGCTTGACCATGACGACGCGAACGTCGTTGACCATTGCCAGCAGCATTTTGCGAACGTTCTCTGCCTGCCGCGTTTCCGGAGCGGTCATGTTGAGGCGGCTGATTTTGGTGACGCCCTCGACGAGACGGGCGACGTCCGGTCCGAAGCGTTCCTCAATGCGGGCGACGGGATATTCGGTGTCCTCGATGGCGTCGTGAAGAAGGGCGGCGGTGAGCGTGGTGGCGTCCATGCGCATATCTGCGAGGATGTGGGCCACCTCGAGAAGATGAGAGAGATAGGGGTCCCCGGAGCTGCGGAACTGGTCGCGATGACGCTCCGAAGCAATTTCGTAAGCACGGCGGACTACCCAAGGATCTTCGGAGGGACGGTTTTTGCGGAGTTTTTCGAGGAGTTCCTCGAAGCGCGCTTCCAGCTGGCGGACAGCGCGGTCGCGCTGGAAGCTCAAAGGAACATTACTGGGAGACGGCATGTTCAAGTATAGCCCGAAACGGGCAGTGCGCGAGCCGTGGGGCATACGGGCAGGCCCTGCGGACGCGCAAACGAAAAGAATAAGGACGCCCTCACAGGCGTCCTTTTGTTAGAAAATCGATTTACTACAGCCGATTTAGCAGGCCCGCTCAGGGCGTCTGTTGCTGCTGGTCAATGCGCTTTTGCTTAATCTCCTTGATCTTTTCGAGGAGATCGTCCGCTTGCTTCTCGAGAGAAGCGCGCTCATCCGCGCTTTCCACCATGTCCGCCTTGCGGCGGTAGAGGAGGCCGAGGTAAGCCATAGCGTCGTCATAGTCCGGCTTTAGCGTGATGGCTTTTTGCAGGTCGGCGATGCCTTCATCCACGAGTGGACCATACTTGGCGGCGTACTCCGTGCGAACGGGAGCAGGCAGTGGCTGGTCATCGTGCACTTGCTTCTTGATGTTGTTCTTGTTGTAGTCCAGCCGCATTGCTGCGTTCCCGCGCCATGCCAGCGTCCAGTCAATCACGCCGATCCAATAGTAGGGTTCAGGATCGTCCGGTTTGATCTGAATGTGGCGCTGATGGAAAGTCTTCGATTCCTCGAAGCCCTTCTCGTCAACCGGCGGCGTGCCTGCCATCTGGAAGAGCAAGGAGCCGATGCCGTCAATCGCGGTCAGATTGTTGGCATCGATTTCCAGAATGTCCTTGAATTCCTTGATGGCTTGGTCGCCGCGAGCCTTATTTTCCGCGGAAGGCGCGCCAGGAATATACAAGCTCGCATACGCAGTGGCCAGGTACACGCGGGCCATCATCAGACTAGGATCGAGCTCCGTGGCGTGCTTGAAATCCTCGATGGCGGCATCCGACTGGCCAGCCTTGAAGGCGTTTACACCCTTGTTCAAGAGGTCGCGGGCCTTGAGTTTGTTGCAGCCCGAAACGCCAACCGTGAGGATCAACAGCGCTGCCAGAGAAGCGGTCCGGCGAGCATTACGAACTGATGCATAAGTCATCGAAGCATCCATCCCTGCTTGGATTCAGATCCGCCCTGCGAGGGGCCAATCTACACTATTTAGTGCGCGTTTTCGAGTTCCGGCGTCATCAGGCCCACCGTCGTGATTCCCGAGCCGCGCATCACATCGATGGCCCGGGCGATGACACCAAACTCGATAGTGCTGCCTCCACGGACAAAAGCAACGCGGCTTGCCCGCATCTTGAAAATTTCCTCAAGCCTTCCCTGGAGATCCTGCCACTGCACCGGGTCCTGGTTAATGCGTAGCGTGCCATCGCCAAAAACTTGTACAACGATCACTTCTGGCGGCGTTTTCGTCGTGGATTCCGCTGGCTGGGGCAAATCCGCTGGCAGACCGAACTGCATCTGGGGACGGATTATCATAAAGATGACCAGAAGCACCAGCAGAATATCAATCAGCGGAACGACGTTCATCTCCGCCATTGTTCCGTGCTTTTCACCGCCCAGTGAAATTGCCATGAGTCACCTCGCATGAAATAAATTGCCCCGCGAGGAGGACTCTCACACCCTGCGCCGGCCGAAATGCGGCCGAAGTGAAAATGAAATCTTTGCTGCTTACTGCCCGGCCTCGAGCTTGGCCGTGATCAAGCCGACTCTGTCGATTCCCGCGCCGCGCATAATGTCAATCGCGCGGGCAACTTCCATGAACAGTACATCGTTGTCGCCCTTGACGAAAGCAATTTTCTCGGCGCGCTCTTTGAAGATCGTTTCCAGACGCGGACCGAGGCCATCCCAGGTCGTGTCTTCGTTGTTGATCTTCAGCTTGTTATTCGTAAGCACCTGGACCACTACGGTCTTGTTTTCCAGCTCGATATCCTGCTTTTGGTTCGGATTGGGCTGAGGCACAAGCGCATCCAACCCGTGAGGTGTGAGCGGAGTAATGACCATGAAAATGATGAGCAGCACCAGCAAAATATCAATCAGCGGAACGACGTTCATTTCCGCCATCGCGCCGCCCTTGTTATCTCCAACAGACATTCCCATTGCGAATCTCCTGTCAGCCTGCGTTTCGCGAGCTTTGCAGGCCATTAAGCCGCGCCATGTGGGATCTGGCGCGGCCTTTCTGACTCAGCAAACGAATGGTGCAAACACTTCACACACCTCAGCCGAACGACTCTCCAGCGGCTTCAATCGGCCGCCGGAGCTGCAGCTGCATTTGGAGGCGGAGGCGGTGTCCTGCGTTCTTGATTCTGTTCCGTCAAAAGGCCGAGTTGGTCAACGCCGGCGGAGCGGATCTCGTCCACAACCGCTACAACGTCCCCATATTTGGCCCGAGCGTCGCTCTTCACGTAAACAGTTTTATCGAGACGAGCGGACAGCATATCTTTAACCTGCCCAGTGATATCGTCCTTGGTGATCTTTGTATTCTTCAGATAGATCGTCCCATCTCGAGTCACCGCTACGATAATCGCGTCATCCTTATCGGCGTCCTGCATTTCCTTGGCATTATTGACCCTGGCCATATCCACCGGCAGGCTCTTCTGCAACATCGGCGTGACCACCATGAAGATGATCAGCAGAACGAGCATGATATCCGCCATCGGGATGACGTTGGGCGCCGCCATCTGCGCACCGACTTTTGGCTTATATCCCATAAGGTACCTTATTTCTTTGCGCCGCGACGCAAGATGAAGTAGTTGATCAACTCCATCGAGGAGTTGTCCATCTCGACGTCGAAGGCTTCGACTTTATTCGTGAAGTAGTTGTAGGCCCACACGGCAGGGACGGCGACGAGAAGACCGAGAGCCGTGGTAACGAGAGCTTCCGCGATACCGCCGGCGACTGCCGACAGACCGGTCGCTTTACTCGTTTCAATGCCCTTAAATGCGTTCAAGATGCCGACGACGGTGCCAAACAGTCCGACGAACGGAGCCGTCGAGCCGATGGTGGCCAGCGCCGAAAGACCGCGCTTCATTTCCGCGTGAACGATGGCGACGGAGCGCTCGAGACCGCGCTTGGCCGCTTCAATTACGTCCGCATCGGTGACTTGCTGCGAAGCGGATTGGAATTCGGAAAGGCCCGTCGCCACGACTTTGGCGATATGGCTCTTCTTATTCCGCTCGGCAATGGCAATCGCTTCGTCCAGCTTGCCTTCCTTGAGAGCTCCGGCAACCTGCTGCACGAAAACGCGCGACTGTTTACGGGCCGCACTGTACATCAAGGCACGGTCGATCATTACGCCGAAAGAATAAATCGAGAGAATGAAAAGGATCGCAACGACGATCCTAGGAAGGGTGCTCATTGAAGACCACATGCTCCGGAGATCCCAGGAAGTAGCCTGGGATTGCAAGAACAGGGCCGCGTTTACAAACAGGGTCGCTACCATTCGTTTTGCTCCTTAGTTCTGATGGCCCCGGGTCTCCCGGGGCCAACGCGAGAGTTTGCCAAGCTTTGCCGCCCGGACCAGCGCGCCTGTCCCACGACCGGCACGCCAGACCGCTTACTGGTTCAGAGAGAAAATCACGTCGATCGTGGTGTCGACTTCGACCGGCTCGCTATTCAGGAGTGTCGGCCGATAGCGCCACTGCCGCACCGCATCGAGCGCGGATTGTACCAGCAGTGGATGCCCGTTAATAACTTCGAGTTGCGTCACCGAGCCATCCTTGCCGATAATCGCGTGCAGGCGCACGGTGCCGGAGATGCGCGTCTGCCGAGCCAGCGGAGGATACACGGGCTGGACTCTGTTGATGATCATGGCAGCCTGAACCTGGCCGCCTTGCTTGATGCGGGATACCGTCGGCTTCGGCGGTGGTGGCGCTCCGCCCATGCCGCCGATAACGCCGCCAATCACGCCGCCCATCGAACCGCCAGGCACGCCGCCTGGAACGCCGCCTTGAACGCCGGCATCCATATCAGGCGCGTCTTCTTTAATAATCTTCACATCTTTCGGAATGGCTTTCGGCTGCACTAGTTTGCCCGCGTCCATCAAATGGACTTGCGGCTTGATGTGTACAACCGCGGCAGGAGGCGGCGGCGGCGGAGGCGGAGGCGGTGGCGGCGGAGCTGTAAGCATGGTTGCCATCATCGTCTTCGGCAGCGCTTCTGTGTAGATCAGCGGAATGAGGATCAGGATGCCCACGAGGACGGCTTGCACGACCATGGAGAGAACGACCGTCCATGGCTTGTTCGTCCGCTTCGTATCGCCTGAAAGCACCATATCTTCAAACATAAATCCTACCTCCTCCCCGAAGGAGCAAGACGTCCTGCGACGCCTTCACTTCCGCGGGTTTTGTTTCCGGCTGCGGGTCCGGTGCCAACTGCGACGCCTTGTTGGCCGCGCCAGTGATTCCAGGCGACCACAAGCGGTGCAGCAATACCAAAACTGGAGTACGTTCCTACCACAATCCCCACCACCAGAGCAAAGGAGAATGCACGAAGCACCTGGCCACCCATCAGGAACAGGACGAGCACAGTGAGGAATGTCAATCCACTAGTCAATATCGTCCGGGAAAGAGTCTGGTTGATGGACTTGTTCACGACGTCCGGAAAAGGCTCGCGGCGCAGCAAACGATTGTTCTCCCGGATACGGTCGAAGATGACGATAGTATCGTTCATCGAATACCCAACCAATGTGAGAAGCGCCGCGATAACCGTCAGCGAAATCTCGAAATGTAGCAGCGAAAAAAAGCCCAGCGTGATCAAAACGTCGTGAAACACCGCAAGGACCGCAGCCGCCCCGTAGACCAACTCGAATCGAAAGGCAATATATACCAGCATGCCCCCCAAAGCATAGAGGGTAACGATGATTGCCTGGCGTCGCAGCTCGGCCCCGACCTTGGGGCCAACAATCTCGGCGCCGGCAATCGCGAAGGAGCGTAAAGCGAAGTTATCCTTCAAGGCGGAGAGAACCGTCGGCGTAACGCCATCGACCTTCGAGAGGTCGTCGAAATTAGTGAGTACGCCGTGGCTGTTCTTGTCGCGAGAATCTAGAATCTTTTTTGCAAGCTGTTGATAGCGGTCGCCGGCGTTCGTCGAGAGCAGCAACGGATCGCGTTGCGTCAGGAAAGCGGTCAATGAGGAAAGGCTGGCGGAATTGAAATCGGGCTTGGAGGAATTGTTTGTTCCATAGATCGCATTCAGCGCATTGATGACCTGGGTCTTACTGGCGTCACCGGCTTCGTCGCCCTGGTTCTTCTGCTCGACGAAGATCAGCACTTCATTCGAGTTCGGGCTGGCGATGTCACTCACGGTCTGGATTTCACTGTTGCCGAGGCCTTGCGCGGTTAAACCCGCCCGGATCTTGTCGATATTCGGAGGCTGAGCGAAGCGCACATCCACGTTTGTGCCGCCTTTGAAATCGATGCTGTAGCGAAGGCCGCCATGCAGAAAGATGGAAGTCCAGCCGGCAATGAGCAGAATGCCGCTAAGCGCATAGAAATACTTGGCTTTGCCCATCCAGTCGATATTGGGCTCTTTGAATAACTCGATCATGCGGCTTTTACTTCCCTTCTTTAGACTCCAGCGTGGGTGGAATAGTTCCCACCGCCTCCCTACCCAGCTTGGGGGAGGCTGCCCAAGATAGCTATGACCCTATCGTTTCGCTTCAACAAGTCTTTGGCCCTATGCGTCCTAGTACGGGCTAAATGCTCAATTCGCTTTGGCGATCCATTTTGGCCAGGTGATACTGGAAAATCGTCTTGGATACGTAGATAGCCGTGAACACATTGGCGATCAAACCGATCGTCAGGGTGATGGCAAACCCCTTAATCGGTCCCGTGCCGAACAGAAAGAGAAAGAAAGCGGACACCACGGTCGTGACGTGCGTATCGATAATGGTGAGGAAGGCCTTGTCGAAGCCCGCCTGAACCGCTGAAGCCGGAGACTTGCCGTTGCGCAATTCCTCGCGAATACGCTCGAAGACGAGGACGTTGGAATCGACACCCATGCCGATGGTCAGAATCACGCCAGCGATGCCGGGCAGGGTCAGAACAGCGCCGAAGAAAGCTAGCGCCGCGAGCAGGATGACCAAGTTCAGGATGAGAGCGAGAACCGCGTTGCCGCCCGAAAGCCGGTAATAGAACAGCATAAAAATCATCACGACGAGCAAGCTCAGAACGGAAGCTTGCACCCCATGGCGAATGGAATCCGCTCCGAGAGACGGACCAACGGTGCGCTCTTCCAAATATTTGATCGATGCCGGGAGCGCGCCCGCTCGGAGCACCAACGCCAAGTCATGCGCGGAATCCTGGCTAAAATTGCCTTCGATCAGGCCCGAATCATCGATCCGTCCATTGATGGTCGGAGCGGAATAAACGCGATGATCCAGCACGATAGCCATCTGTCGGCCAAGATTCTGCTGGGTGAAAGGGCCAAAACGACGGGCGGCATCGGCGGAAAGCGTAAAGTCCACGACCCATTGGCCAGGGTTGTTGGAGTTGCGGTTTTCCGTGGCGCTGCGGAGGTCGCGGCCCGTGACCACGGCCGCGCGGGTCAGGATGTACCACCCTTCGCCATCTGGCGGAGCTCCGGTAGCCGTGCGCGTTTCAGGACGGCCGGGCACAAGCTCCGTGCCGGCAGGCAAAAGGCCGCCGTGCTTGCTCAACGCATCCGCTTCTGAAGTGTAGACAACGGGATCTTCCACAAGTTTCAACTCAAGCTGGCCTCCGGCTTGAATGACCTGCTTCGCGCGTGAAGGATCACCTTCCCCAGGGAGTTGCACAAGAATTTCGTTGCTGTTTTGGCCGCCACGAAGCTGAATCGTGGGCTCGGTCAGACCGAGAGCATTGATGCGCCGCTCGATGGTTTCAAGCGTCTGCGTCATGGTCGTTTCTTGAATCTGCGCAATGGCAGCGCCTCGCAGCGTGAGTGTGTAACCGGAGGGATCGCCAGCAGCGGGAGACATATCCCAGAAATTGGCAAACTGCGCGTTCACGTAGTCGCGGAATTCCGGGAGCCGCGCGGGATCTACGCCGCGCACCAGAATGTGTGTGTCGTCCACGCGGCGCACTTCATCGTAGTGAATGTTTTTGCTGCGCAGCCAAGTCGTGACGCGCTCGACCATCTGATCGGTTTCCTGCGCGACGGCTTCCTGCGTTTGCACTTGCAGCACGAGGTGCGTGCCACCCTGCAGATCGAGCCCGAGCTTGATCTGGTGAGAGAAATTATCTTTCAACTGCGCCGCGGACGTGGGAAAGGTGGGGAGTCCCACGAGGCCGTAGATGCAGCCGAGAACGACGAGAACGATGAAAACGACTTTCCACTTCAGATTGGGGTTCATGGTCAGAGAGTTGAGCGCACGCTCTGGCCGCCGGCGGGGTTATTTCGCATCTTCCGATGCCTCCACCTGCGCAATCGCCGAGCGCGCGATACGGATTTTTACCTGGTCGGCGATTTTGAGGATGACTGTGTCGCCGTCAATGCCATTGATGGTGCCGTAGATACCGCTGTTGGTGACCACTTTATCGCCGGATTTGAGCGCGGCGATCATCGCCTGCATCTTTTTGCGCTGCCGCTGTTGCGGAAGAATCAGCATTACGTAAAAAATGGCCATCACCACGACCATCATTACGAGGGGATTGCCGAGAATGCTCCCCGCTCCCGGAGTCTGAAAAAAAATCGCCGCCATTATCGTCAAGAGCTGCATCATTCCTTTCACTAATTTCGGGCCCGCTCAGTGTCACCGGGGACGGAATCAGCCCGGCGGGTTTAGCTGCCCCGCTCTCACAGTCCGCCAGATTCTCTGCTCGTGTTGCCGCGCAGGTCAGCCTCGGTGCAAACCGGGCCGCACTTGAAGAATCTCGGACGCTATTCCGGTCCAACGTTCAGGCCGGGCCTACAGCATAGCGCGCGTGCATCTCAGATGAGAAATTCGCTAGGTTCCCAAACTCGATAGCCTCGCGGATTTGCCGCATTAAGTCAAGGTAAAAGTGGACATTGTGGTGGGTGGCCAGGATCGCCGCGGTGAGTTCTCCGGCAGCGAAAAGATGACGAAGATACGCGCGCGTATAGCGGTGGCAAACAGAGCAAGAACAATTTGGATCGGGTGGCCGTTGATCTGCTGCGTAACGAGCGCCTTTGACGAGAACGCGCCCTTCGCTGGTGTAGAGGCACGCGTGGCGCGCTGCACGAGTTGGGAGCACACAATCCATCATGTCGATTCCCAGCGCGACGTAGTCGGCGATTTGCTCGGGTTTTCCAACGCCCATCAAGTAACGCGGTCGATCGCGGGGCAAGAGGCTCGTAACCTCGCCTGTCATTTCGCAAGTGAGTGCGTGGGGCTCGCCAACGGCGAGTCCGCCGACGGCGTATCCGGGGAAATCCAATTCAAGAAGTTGCTGCGCACTCGCGCGCCGCAAGTCGGCGAACGTGGCTCCCTGCACGATGCCGAATTGCCATTGTGCCAGTTCACCGTTTCGGCTGGCTTGTTCCAGAAAATATGTTCGGGCGCGTGCAGCCCACTGCGTTGTGCGCGCGACGGCGGACTCAGCCTTATCGCGCGGCGCCGGCGTCTCGATGCACTCATCGAGCACCATGGCAATGTCCGAACCAAGCGCCAGTTGAATCTCCGCCGCTTTTTCCGGCGTGAGCATGTGCTCCGACCCATCCAAATGCGAACGAAAGCGCACGCCGTCATCCGTAACTTTACGCAATTCGGAAAGACTGAACACTTGAAAGCCGCCCGAATCCGTAAGAATCGCGCGCGGCCAGGACATAAATTTGTGCAAGCCGCCGAGCTTGCGCAACGCTTCATGCCCCGGCCGCAAGTACAAGTGATAGGTATTGGAGAGAATGATTCCGGCGCCCAACTCTTCAAGCGCTTCGTTACGCAGACCTTTGACGCTCGCCTGCGTACCCACAGGCATAAAAAACGGCGCCTGCACCGCGCCATGCGGCGTGTTCAAAACACCGCGCCGCGCACCAGTCGGATCGGTTCTTGTTACTTCAAACGAAAAACTCACTCTACAAGTGTATCAGGAGAAGGCGAACGCGAATCCCACCCGGCAGACCACATACGCGGCCCACACCCCGAACGCAATCACGTAAGGCTTGCTGCCCTTGAGCTTTTTCGGGCTCGTGACTGCAAATCCGATGGCGATGAGAATGAGCGTCCAGAAAGTGAATACGTCGAACGACTTGAGGAGCGCAACCAGCCACTTCGCCGAATCATCCGGCAAAAAGGCGGCAAGATTTGTCGCAACTGGATTGTCCAGATCGATCGTCCCCGGTGCCTTGAGGAAAATCACCAACAAGAACAAAGGACTACTGATAAGCCCGGTCATGAAAGCGTGCGCAGTGATGGCCATGGCCGTGCTGAAGTTCGTGCTCGCTCCGCCAAGCAAGCTGTAAGCTCCCCACATCACCAGAGCGAAGATGAGTGCCGCAAGAAGAGGACCCAGAGTGCCGAAGACATAGGTAGAAATCGGTGCAAACTTGGCGCCCGCTTCTATCCGCTGTTCCTTTTGATCTGCGGACAATTGCGCGCCCTGCGGGCTCTTTTCGATTTGCTGGCTCATGAATTCCCGCCAGTTCATTCGCTGGTTCAACCCAAAGCTCACCGCGATGCTGAGAATCGTTAGCAAAGTTATGGGCAGAAACCACCCCGGCTTTCTGACGATATCTTCAAAAGTCTTTTGCGGCGAAAACAGCACGCCAAATACGCGGCTGATCGCGCTCATCTGGGGCTGCGGCTCAGGCGCAGCCGGGGGAACGGCGGTTGTCGTTGCCATCAGAAAATCCTCTACCACGAGGTTGGGAAGTGCTCTCTATTAAAGCACTACGCAGGGAGCAACCCAAAGATTTCAACGCGCGGATTCTAGCCTAAACGGGAGGAAATTGTCAGTTTGCGAATAATTGTTGGGGGAAAGGTCCCGCCAGCGGTCTAACGCGTTGGCAATGTCGGGACCGCTGCGAGCAATTCGCGGGTGTAGCCGTCCTTCGGCTGGTGAAGAACTTGCTCAGCGGAGCCGACTTCGACAAATTTGCCCGCGCGCATGGCGGCGATGCGCGTCGCCCCCCACAAGTCCGAGCGACTCGCCCGCATCAATCCGCAGCGACACATCGTTCACCGGCCCCACCCAACCGCCCGGCGGCGGCAGTTCGACCGTCGACCCGCGCGCATCTAACAAAGAAGTCACGCAATCATATTAGTGCGGAATTTCGGAACTCTAGAAGCAAAACTACGCGTTTGTGTTCTGCGGTGCTAACGCTTGTCGAGCGGTATGACCAATTTCAGGGCGGTGTGTGTCGCGGAAAACCCGACAACTTTTACATCCTTCAAGCCTGTTTTTCGCCCGGCGGCGATCACGTCATTCTCCGTGATGCTCTTTTGCCCCTTGGGATAAACAATCCAAAGCGCTGTTGCGCCCTTCATGGACTTCGCAATCTTCGCGACTGAAGAAAGCTCCTTCACCGAATCGGCTGAGAAGAAAACCGCATCGGCCCCATCTGCAACTTTGTCCTTGGTCACTGCCGCGTCGAGCGATTTGAGCTCAGACAGAAAGTCCGCCTCGAAGCTCCCAAACAGAGATACCATCGCTCCCCGTTTCACGCCAATCTTCTCGATGCGCGTTTTCGGATGAAGTATCTTCTCGCGCCACTTTTCCGCAGCAGGCCCCAACTCGAAAACAGCCAATCCGTCCGCGGTCTGCAATCGCAACTCGCCGTCAACCGCCTTGGCCGACTTGATCGAGGCAAATGGAATCTTCAAACGAAAGCCGCCACGAAAAAGAACTTCGCTCGTTTCCAGCAGCGCCTTCCCTTCCGAAACGTCCTTCGCAAATCGCGCCTTGCATTTCACTTCATTTCCCATGAGGCCTCCGCTTTTGATTCCCGGCTGCAGACCCACGTAAACAGATGTAAACCACCCGCTTCTCCGCCGGCAAATCTGCGCGCCTACGATAGTAAGCTAGAGGGCTCGATGGCAACCGCAACGACACCCCGTGTGGACTGGAAGCTGATCTGGGCGGAGCGTGGTTTCCGCTTTTTCTTTGTGGCCATGTTCGTGTCGCTCTTCGGCAGCGGCATGAACTTCGTCGGCGTGAGCTGGTACATCATGGCCGCCACGCATTCCACGGTGAAAGTCAGCCTGCAGGTCATCGTCGTCACGCTGCCCGGCCTTTTCATTCCATTTCTTGGCGGAGTGCTCATCGACCGCTTCGACCGCCGCTATCTTGGCGTCGCGCTGGACCTGGTTCGCGGCTGCTTCGTACTCGCCACCGCCTACATCGCCTGGAGCGGCCATCTCCAGCTCTGGCATCTCTATGCCATGACGCTCATCACCGGCATTGGCTCCGCGATGTATTGGGCCACCGTCAACGCGCTCGTCCAGGAAGTCATTCCGCCAAGTCAGTTCACCGGTGCCAACGCCGCCGTTCTCGTGGGCGTGCAAAGCGGCATGCTCATCGCAGGCGCGTTCGTTGGCTTCCTCTACGACCGCACCGGCATCGCTGGCATTCTAATCATCGACGGCCTGACCTACTTCGTCTCCGCATATTGCCTCTACTGCGTGCGCAAGGGCTACGTCTCGCCCCGCGACCATCTCAAATATCCGCGCGAATACTCCGAAGCCACCGAAGCTACTGCCGAAGCTCTCGAGTCCGGCGAAAATCCCGAAGTCGCCGAAGCCGGCCTTTCCCTCGCAGTCTATTCCGACCTGAAAGAGGGCTTCGCGTATCTGAAGCAACAACCGCTCGTTCGTTCGCTTGGCGTAACGCACTCGATCATGATGGCAGGCGTCGTCAGCGGAAACGTCGTCCTCGTCGCCCTGGTCAACGATATTCTGCACGCCGGCGCGCGCGGCCTCGGCTTTCTCGAAGCCGGCTGGGCCATCGGCGCCATCACCGGCGGCGTCATCGTCAGCCAACTTCGCACTTCACTGCGCATGCCGCTCTACGTCGCAGTCTGCGCAATCCTTGCCGTCGGCCACATGGCCACGCCCTTCGTCTCTTTTCTAGTTGGCGCAGTGGTGCTGCAAGCTATCTTCGGACTCTGCCGCGCAATCGGCGGCGTCACAGCGCAGTCCGGATTAATGTCCATCGTCCCGCGCCACTTTATGGGCCGTACACAATCTGCCATGGCCATCTTCACCACGTGCGTTCAACTCATAATGAGCATCGCTCTCGGCGTAGTCGCGCAAGGCGTTAGCCTGGTTGCCGGTTATGCTTTGCTGGCTCTCCTCTACGCCGGTGCAACGCTCTCCGCCTCCCGCGCCCGCCAGCTCATGCGTTAAACTTCAAAAGCAGTTCTTCTAGTGTGCGAGGCCCCCGTGGAAATCAAAACCATTCAGCCGTTTTTGCATTATTTTGGAAGTGTCCGAGAGCGCACGATGCGCGTGGCGCGGTGTATCCCGTCCGACAAGATCGATTGGACTTACGCCGACGGAAAATTCACGCTCGGCGACATCCTGCGCCATCTCGCGGTAGCGGAACGCTACATGTGGGCCGAAAACGTGCAGTGCCGACCCGCCCGTTACACGACTCACGGCAAGGAACTCGCTGACGGTTATGAAAACGTGATGGCCTTCGCCGAACGCCTGCATGCCGAATCGATGGAAATTTTCGCGCGTCTCACCGACGAAGACCTTCAGCGTAAATGTAAGACTCCCGACAACGCCCCCATCACCACCTGGAAATGGCTCCGCCTCATGCCAGAGCACGAAATCCACCACCGCGGGCAAATTTATCTTTATCTGGGAATGCTTGGTGTAAAAACCCCGCCGCTCTACGGACTGACCTCCGAGGAAGTTCGCGCACGCAGCGTGGTGGATTGAGAAACGGACTAGATAGACTTTCTGTCGGTTCTTCCCGCTTGCGCAGCAGGCTTACATCATCAGGCGGGCTTCGAAGCTGGCTCCGCAACATGGGCCGGTTGCGCAACAAAGCCTTGCCCCAGCAAGTCCACCGCAGCTTGATTCAATTTCGCCCGCATCTGGTAGCGCTCGTTCGCCCGCGTAATATATCTCACCGCGATTTCGACGCCGCCCACCACCGGCTTCACATTGATGGCCGGCGCTGCCGTCAGTGTATGCGCCGCGTCCTGCGAGCGCGTCACACCCTGCCATTCTTTCTCGGCCTGTTTCGCCGTCTCCGAGGTCGCTTCCAGCACGATCTTCTGGATGGCGTCTACCATCGGATAAGGATCGCGCCCCGCAGGCAAAACCACTTGCAATTCGTCCCACAACCACTGCCCCGAAGTCGAAAAATTGAAGTAGTGCCCCTCAATCGCAAAGCTATTTGTAAATGTCACGCGCCGTCCGGTCGGGTGGCCCGAGTCCGTCCAATTGCCAGTCTCCAGCAGCACGGTATGAAACATCCCAAGTTCGACGACTTCCCCCGTCACGCCGTTAATCTCCACCCAATCGCCCAGCCGAACCCCATTCTTCCCCATCAACACAAACCAGCCTAGGAAGCCCACGATGAAATCTTTCAACGCGACGGTCAAACCCGCGCCAGCAAGCCCTAGAAAAGTCCCAAGTTGGTTGGGCGGACCCAGAATCACCAGCAAAATAAGCAGCACTGCCAGCACCTGGATCGACACGCGCGTAACCCCGCGCAGTGTCTCCACCTGCCGGCGATCCAGCGAAGTCTTTCCAAGCAGCATTTCCAGCCAGCTCTCGAAAAACACGCCGACCAACAAAATACCAAGAATGACGACGAAACCAATCAGAGCGCGATGAACGACTGCTTTCTGGTTTCCTGCCACAACCTGAATCCACTTCCCGTAGTTATCGGCGAGCTGTTTCTGGTCGTCGATTCTCTTGTCGAACGACGCCAGAGCTTTCTGCTGCGCCGAGCGGCTCTTTGTCTCTTTGAGCAGCCTCGCTGAGTCTTCGCTGCTCAGCTTTGATGGAGCCGCGCCGTTTTGCGATTGTGTGTTCGGGTTCGCGGGTCCATTCGCTTGCGCGGACTTGTCCTTTCTGGCGTTGATTTGCGCTTCGATTTCATTGTGTCTCGCCGATAGCGATGCCGCCGCAGACTCCGCCGCTTGTTTCGCCTGCCACAAGAGCAACTGCTTTTGATGGAGCGTCATCCATTGCTGGAACCGATGAATCAATCCGGCTTGGTCCACGGCAGCGGTGAGGTTCACGCGCAACGCATCCGTAGCCTCCGAAGACGCCTTATGCTCCTGCATCATGGCTTCGATGCGGCTCTTTGGGTCGCCCCCCGCGCGCTCTAGATCCGCTTTGGCATCGTCCACTTCATCCTGATGCTCTTCTTGATGGGCCGTCGCCAGCACTAGCTGATCGTCCAAGGCATCTTTCTTGGCCCCGGTAGCCTTCGCATCGTCGGCCGTCAACCGCGCCACTAACGCATTGTCGGCGTCGAGCGTATCTTCGGCGCTCTTCAATCGCGCTTGAATTTCTTTTGCTTGTGCGCTCAGCGCGGGCGGGTGCTCTTCTGCATCGCGCTCCGCCGCCGCGTAGGCCAAATCCATCTG
This sequence comes from uncultured Acidobacteriota bacterium, assembly GCA_963833345.1. Classification (GTDB taxonomy): domain Bacteria; phylum Acidobacteriota; class Terriglobia; order Acidiferrales; family UBA7541; genus Acidiferrum. Next base: position 3,409,476 of record CAWHXI010000002.1, read on the forward strand.
ATGGTCCGCAAGCCGGAGCGCTTCTTTGGCAAACGGCTCCTCCTCGGGGCTGTTCGGCATTTTCGCCAGGCGCTGTGCCGTCAGCAATGGCGATTGATCCACCAACGGCGCCTGCGCGGTCGCAGCGCCGTTCGCCACACCCGCGACGGGCGATGAACCGGCCGGCTGCCCCGTGTGCAGCAACCCAAACACGCTCGCCGCCAAAAGCAGCACTAACACCACAGCAAAAATCTTTTGTATCGGTTTCATTTTTGTTTTGCGGCTGGTTTCATTATCTTAGTATGCTTCGCGCCCGCCACAAACAATTCCTTCGCGAGTTCTTGCAATCGACAATCTCGATGTCGTCCTTGAGGCGCCAACCATTTCACAATCCGCAGTTGCGCACGAACCAACGAGCGAGGCTTGCGTAGTTCCCGATATGACAAACGGCGCCGACGGCGCCGCACGTGGCTTGCCGGCCCTCGGCCGGACTCGTAAGCTGGTCGCAGAGGACTCCGTGCAGGACTCCAAATTGCCAAGAAGCATTTTCGTCATGCTCGCAATTTTCGCGGCGATCTATTTTTCTTCATGCTACCCGCGCCTGCCCAACGAGGTCGCGTCTCACTTCAACAGCCGCGGCCTCCCCAACGGTTGGCAATCCAAAACAATGTTCTTCGCATTTTTCGTTGGAGCCCTGGTGATGGCCACGGTCCTCGCCTTCGGCCTCCCGCGCATCCTAAAAAGTTTGCCGCCACAAGCTATCAATCTCCCCAACAAAGCCTACTGGCTCGCTCCGGACCAGTCTGCAGCCACGTTCGAGTTCTTCAGCATCTGGTTTGCCTGGTTCGGCTGTGTCGCTCTCGTACTCCTTCTTTTTACGTTCAATTACGCGGTCCAATCCAATCTGCATCCCGACCGCCGCCCCGATCCCGACCAAATGCTTTACGCCTTCCTCGTTTTCGCCGCCTTCGTAGCCATGTGGATCACCCGTTTAGCCACGCGCTTCGCCCGCGTCCCGCAAAACCATGGTTAGCTTGCCTGGATGCGGATCGGTTTATCATCGGAACGAAAATAGAACCTTGGAGGTCCACCTCAATGCGACCCCTAGAATCCGCAGCCGTCGTGATTTGCGCCCTGTTGCTTGCGCCGCTGGTCCTAGCATTGGTTCAGAGGACAAGGATTCGCCTGAACTTCGACTACGCTATGAAGGTTGTAGCAAACGAAGCAGTAAGGCGCGCCAAGCAGGAACACCAGGTCATGCTCTATTTCTCACCAGCTTCGACGGCAAATAAAAACGCCCCGATGGCTCGGGGCGTCCCGTTTTCCAATTTCGATCTTCGAATTTCCGATCTTTCTACAAATAATCCCGCGACGGCCCCTCCAAAAACGCCCGCAGCTTCCGCGAGCGCGATGGATGCCGCAGCTTGCGCAGCGCCTTAGCCTCGATTTGGCGGATGCGCTCCCGCGTCACAGCGAACGATTGCCCCACTTCTTCGAGCGTGTGCTCGCTACCGTCATCCAGACCAAAGCGCATCTTGATGACTTTTTCTTCGCGCGGCGTCAGCGTCTTCAACACCGAAGACGTCTGCTCCTTCAAATTCAAATTGATCACTGCGTCGGACGGCGAAACGACAGCCTTGTCCTCGATGAAATCCCCAAGATGCGAATCTTCTTCTTCGCCAATCGGCGTCTCGAGAGAAATAGGCTCCTGCGCGATCTTCAAAATCTTGCGCACCTTGGACACCGGAATGTCCATCCGCTTTGCAATTTCTTCCGAAGTTGGCTCGCGCCCCAACTCCTGCACCAACTGGCGGCTCGTCCGCACCAGCTTGTTGATCGTCTCGATCATGTGCACCGGAATACGAATCGTGCGCGCCTGGTCCGCAATCGCGCGCGTAATCGCCTGGCGGATCCACCACGTCGCATACGTTGAAAACTTGTATCCGCGGCGCCACTCGAACTTGTCCACCGCCTTCATCAACCCGATGTTGCCTTCCTGAATCAAATCCAGGAACTGCAACCCGCGGTTCGTGTATTTCTTCGCAATCGAAACCACCAACCGAAGGTTGGCCTCGATCAATTCCTTCTTCGCCTGTTCAGCTTCCGCCTCGCCGCGGTGAATAAACGTCAGCGTGCGCTTTAGTTCGGTGAGCCCGACTTCGCTCGCCTCTTCAATATCTTTCAGCTCCGTCCGCCGCGTGCGCAATTCCTTGCGCGCTTCGGCCGCCACGTCGCCTTTCGCGGCATCCACGCGCCGCTCCAGCCGCCCCGCTTCGCGCTCCAGAGACTGCAGCCGCTCGACCGTCCCGCGCATCTTGTCGATCAGCCGCTTCTTCTCAAAGGGATTGAAATCGATCCCGCGAATCTCCACCGAAATCTCGACACGCGTCCGCGACAGCGCCCACTTGGCCTTCATGTACGGCTTTTTTTTCGCTTTCGGCGTGCTATCCAGCTTCTCCGCCTGCTTCAGCGCCAAGTCATATAGCTTCGCAATCTTGTCGATGTACTTCAGCGTCTGCTTCGTCTTGTTCGCAATCTTTTCTTCGGTCAGCTCTTCGTCGTCAAACTGCACGATCTCTTTGATCGACCGCGCGCCCTTCCGCAAATCCTCGCCCACCGCGATCAATTCCTTGATCACGATCGGCGACCGCGTGATCGACTTCATCACCACCAGTTGCCCGCGCTCAATCCGCTTCGCGATGGTCACTTCGCCTTCGCGCGTCAACAGCGGCACGGTCCCCATCTCGCGCAAATACATGCGCACCGGATCGTTAGTTTTCTCGAGCGACCCCGGCGTCAAATCCAGATCGCTGCCGCCCTCGTCCGAATGCGCGTCGTCCTTGACGACCGCATCCCGATCGCCGGCCTCCGAGGACACTTCCACCGCCCGCGCCGCCTTCGCCGACGCCTGGTCCTCGTAAATCTCGATCCCGTTCCGTTCAAATGTAGTGAGAAGGTCGTCGATCTCTTCCGAAGAATGCACTTCCGCCGGAAGCGAATCGTTCACTTCGTCGTAAAGCAAATATCCCCGCTCTTTGCCCACGGCAATGAGCTGCTTTACCGCATCGTATTTTTCTTCAAGACCCACTGCTGCCACGAATTCCTCCAGCCATTAAAGCGCAATCCAAATGCGGCCGGTCAAAGCCGCCAAAACCTTTTCCTCGCAAAGGCGCAGGCAGTATGCCACGCTTGCGCAGCCAATTCCTCTGCGGTCACCAAAACGAACTGTGGGGAATCCCCCACCAGATCACTCGTCTTTTTGTGAATTCCTTTATGGTACGCCGCGCCGCCAGCTTGCCGTTTGCCCTGTACTTCGCCCGTTATGCGTTCTCAGAGTACGTTCCCGCGCCTCTAAGTGCATCTTTATAGATGCAGTTAGGTGCGAATCCGTTACTCGCGAAACCCTATTACGCTACACGTCTAAGTCCGCCCTCGTCAACAATTTAATCAGTGGAAATCTGTGGAAGAAGTCTGTCCCAGGCGTTCATTTAGAAGTCGGGCCCAGGAGCGATTCCTAATTTAGAACCAAGTCTCAACTTTTTTCCGCCGTTTTGGCCCGGGCGAGCTCCGCCGAAAAACGCCCCGATGTGTATGATGTTCCGCAGGCAAAAACGACTCACTCAAAATATGGCATCAGTCTTCTCAAACGCAGTAGCCGCCCTCGGCATCGGCGCATGCTTTTACCGGCCCGGTACCCCGCCGAGGCGCGTCTGGATAACCGGAGCACTCTGCTCCGTCGTCCCCGATCTGGATGTCATCGGCTTTCACTTCGGAATCCACTAGGGCGACTTCTGGGGCCATCGCGGCTTTACGCATTCCCTTCTCTTTGCGGTACTTCTAGCTACTCTCGCCCTCCTCCTCACATTTCGCCAAGCCGTTCCAGGCCTGAGCCGATTCGCCTTATGGATGTATTTCTTCCTAGCCACGGCCAGCCACGGCTTCCTCGACGCCATGACTAACGGCGGCCTCGGGGTCGCCTTCTTCTCCCCCTTCAACAACGTCCGCTACTTTCTTCCATGGAGACCCATCCGAGTCTCTCCCATCGGCGTCACCCGCTTTTTCAGTCACCGTGGTCTGGAAGTCGTACAAAGCGAACTGCTCTGGATTTGGCTTTCCTCCGCGCCCCTGATTGTCTCGGCTTGGCGCATACGTCGGCTAGCTGCACCGCCACCCGGGCTCTAACCGAGAATTGCGGAGTTCCCGCGCAGTGACGGCCTGCACTTCCTCAACCGGATCGACGAAGAACGGTAGGCTGTCCATTCTCCGTTGGGAGACTCGCTTCACGCCATTTCTTTAGCCTATACTCCGCTCATGCGGCAAAAAATCTCGATCCGCGCTTGCTTATTGGTTTTCGTCCTTGCCCTCGCGGGAGCCCTGTTTGCCCAATCCAATCCTGACTGGACGGAACCCTTTCCGCCGTTTCGCATCGCAGGCAATCTGTACTATGTAGGTAGCAAGGGTCTGGCAAGCTATCTGATCACCACCCCAGAAGGCAACATCCTGATCAACAGCGATCTCGAAACCAACGTCCCGATGATCTCCGCGAGTACCGAAAAACTCGGTTTCCATTTCAAGGAAACAAAGATTCTTCTCATTAGCCACGCGCACTGGGATCACGATGCGGGCAGCGCCATGATCACGAAGATGACCGGCGCAAAATACATGGTCATGGATGCGGACGTTTCCGTGGTCGAATCCGGCGGCAAAACCGATTTTCAGTACGGCAGCACTCCCAGTTCTCTCTACCGGCCCGCCAAAGTCGGCCGAATCCTTCACGATGGCGACGAAGTGAAGCTTGGTGGCACGGTGCTGGTCGCTCACCTCACTCCCGGCCACACCAAAGGCTGCACCACGTGGACGATGAAGGTTACCGATGGCGGCAAAAAATACAATGTGGTGATCGTCGGCAGCCCCAACGTCAATCCCGGCTACAAACTTGTCGCCAACCCTGCCTATCCGCAGATCGCCGAAGACTACGAGCGCATGTGGCGCGTTCTGAAGTCATTGCCATGCGACATATTCCTCGGTGCCCATGGCAGCTACTTCGGCCTCGAAGAAAAGTACCCTCTCAGGAAAGAGGGCGGCGCAAACCCGTTCGTTGATCCCGATGGTTACAAAAGGTTTATAACCCAAAAGGAACAAGACTTCCGCGCCGAATTGGCGAAGCAAAAACTCGCCGCCAAATGAATCACTCAGCGAACAAAGCGCCTGCCCGATTTTTCTTGACAGAATGTTTGTTCATGCTCTAGTACGCTTTGGGTAACAGTCCGTCCGCTCCACGCAGCGCCAGCGTCTCGCTGGCGTTTTTGCTTTTAAGCCTGCAATCATCCGGAGCCTTTCTACGCGGGAAAAACTCCGAAAGCCCTCGATTTGCGTTGCAAAACACGTCAATTTCGCAATTTTCCTGCGAGAGTTATGTTTACTTGCAAACTCTTTAGAATGAATGTTTCCAGATCTCTCACAAGTGCTCATTCTAAACAGCTTACAGAAAAGCCTAAGTTCTTTAGAATCCGCGTTTACAAAAAACGAGGGGAGGGGGAGGGGAGTACGCGGAGAGTTATTGCTAACCAATTATTTTTTAAAGTAGCCGAGCCGCCCACCTACCTGGCCGCCGCAAGCCGACGCATCAGATCCTGCTTCTTCTCCAGCAGCCCGCGCATTTCCGTCACTGGGGGATTCGCCTCGATGCTGCGCTGCACCTCGGCCAACTCCCGCTCGGCTTGCCGGTGCTGCAAAGCCTCGACGCAACTGACCGCCTCTTCCCAGGTCGGCTCGCTGGCTTCCTCGAAGAGAATCTCGAAGAGTATGCGACGGTCGCGTTCTTCCAGTTGAGCAGCGACTTCCGTTGCCTGCATCGGTTCATCGGCTAGGCTTGCAACAATCAAAGCCGCGAAAACTTTCTCGGTCTCGAGCCCATGATAGAGCTGGGCCGCCTGAAGCCGTTGCGCCAGCTCGCGGCGAAATCCCCCGGCCTCCGCCAGCATGCGAATCAATCGCCGCTCGACAGGCTTCGCCGAGCGGCCCACAAGTTCCGGCTGAATCTTCAATTCGCTGTGGCGTTGCGTAGCTGCCTTGCTCAACGCCGCGCGCAGCACCGGCTCGTCCAAGTGAAGCTGCTGCGCAATCCGCGTCGCCCATTCCGAGCGAAGAATCGTGTTTGGAATTTTTTGAACGTAGGGCAGAAGAAAATTCACCGCGCGCCGCTTCCCTTCCCCGGTCGTCAAATCCATCTTCCGCGCGCGCGCGATCAGGTAGTCCACGTACGGCGGCGAATCTTTCAGCAGCTTCGTGTACTCCTCGACGCCTCGTTCGCGGATAAACAAATCCGGATCGGCCTTCTTGTCGCCGACGGGAGGCAGCGCCAAAACGCGCACCTCGAAATCCTGTTCGAGCAAAAGCGCCACGGACCGCTCCGCCGCCAATTGGCCCGCGTTATCCGGGTCGTAGTTAATGATGACGCGTTTCGTAAATCGGCTCAGCAACTTGATCTGCGGCTCCGCAAGACTCGTCCCGCAGCTCGCCACTACATTGCTGATTCCCGCGCGGGCCACGGCAATGGCATCCATGTAACCTTCGACCAGCACCGCAAAATCCGACCGCCGCAGCGCTTCCTTCGCGCGGTCCATATGGTACAGCACGTTGCTCTTCGAGTAGATCGGCGTCTCGGGCGAATTCAAATATTTCGGCTGATCATCGCCCAGCGCCCGCGCGCCGAACGCCACAATCTTTCCCGAGTCATTCGCGATCGGAAAAGTGATTCGCCGCCGGAACCGGTCGAACAATCGGCCGCCCTGTTCGCCTCGCGAGATCAACCCGGACTCAACAAGCAGCTTCTCCGGATATTTCTGTTTCAGCGAGCGCAACAAGGCATCCCCGTCGCTTGGTGCATACCCAATTCCGAATCGGTCAATCGCCTTGTTATCGAGCCCGCGGTCCTCGAGATAAGCGCGCGCCGCCTTGCCCTCGAGCGTCCCCGAAATTTGCTTCGTAAAGAAAGTCTGCGCCTCTCGATGCATCTCGACGAGCGCAGTACGCTGCTGATTTTCCTGCCGTTCCTCCGGTGAGCGCTCCCGAGGTCGCGGAATCGCGATCCCGCACTTCTCCGCAACGGTCCGCACCGCTTCCGGAAACGCGGACTTCTCCATGTCCATCACAAAATTAAAAACATCGCCGCCTTTGCCGCACCCAAAACAATAAAAAATCTGCTTGAGGGGCGACACCGTAAACGAAGGAGTTTTTTCTTGATGAAATGGGCAAAGCCCGCTGAAATCTTTCCCGGTCTTTTTCAGGCGCACATATTCACCCACCACGCGAACAATGTCCGCCTGCTGCTTCACCCGCTCCGCAAATGACCCCGCCTCTGCCATGGCTCCTAGGATCGCAATTCTACAACTGTGATGGCTTTTCCGCCGTGCTCTTCGGTCTCGAACGAGGTTCGTTGAACGAGTGGATGTGACTTGAGGAATTCGCCGAGGCCTTTGCGTAGCGCGCCGGTTCCGTGGCCGTGAATGATGCGCACGCGCGTTTGATTGGCTAGGGCCGCTTCATCGAGATATTTGTCGACGCGTTCCGTCGCCTCTTCCACGCGCATGCCGATGACGTTTATCTCTCCCGAAGCTGCGCCTTGGCCGGACTGCGATGTGACAGTGATATTTCGTGACACCGCAGGCGCTGACTTTGGCGCGGCCGCACCTTCTACTCCCGTGATTTCATCGACGGCGACTTTCATGCGCAAAGGACCAGCTTCAATCTCGGCGGAGGAGCCATCCAATCGCCGGAAGATGACTGGTTTGCTGAAGCCACGGACGCGAATTCTGGCCCCGGGCTGCAACGTTTCCGCGCGAATCGGTTCCTGGCTTGAGGAGGCCGTGCCCAAATCCGCTTGCGAATCGGAGATGGTTTGTACCAAAGCGGCGTTGAGCTCTTCGCGGGCTTCGCTGCGTATGTCCTGGCCTTTGCGTTTTGCGGTTTTTTCGAGCGAGGCATGCAGTTCGCGTTCTTTCACGGCTTCAATTACGCGAGCCACATTTTCATCGAAGCGTTTCTGCATCTCGGCGAACTGCGCTTCGAGTTCCTTGATGCGTTTTTGCTGGCGTTCGACCCACTCCGTGCGAAGCTTCTTGCGCTCTTCTTCGAGAGCGTGCCGCTCCGCCGCCATTTGCTGTTGCATACGGTCGAGTTCATCGCGGCTGCGATGCAAGTAGGCGATCAAGTCGGCAGCCTCACGTGATTCCGGCGTCAGCAAGGATCGAGCCCTATCGATGATGGACGTCGCAATTCCCAATCGCTGTGCAATGGCGATCCCGCTCGATCCGCCCGGTACGCCGACCATCAGCCTGTACGTTGGTCGCAAATTCACATCGTCAAATTCCACCGCCGCATTCACGACGCCGGGCGTGGTTGAGGCGTAAGCTTTCAATCGGTCGTGATGCGTCGTCGCCAGCACGATGCAATTCTTGGCGCGAAATTCATCGAGGAGCGCCACGGCCAGCGCCGCGCCTTCTTCTGGTGCGGTCCCCGTGCCCATTTCATCGACGAGCGCCAGCGATTGCGGTGTCGCCAATTCCAGCATGGACTTCAAATTCAGCATGTGCGCCGAAAACGTCGAGAGGTCGGCGGCGATGGATTGCTCGTCTCCAATGTCCACTAGCACGCGGTCAAAAATCGGCAGCACGGCGCGCTGCGCCGCCACTGGAATGCCCGATTGCGCGGACAGCGCCGCAAGCCCCGTCGTTTTCAGCGCAACCGTCTTACCTCCGGTGTTCGGTCCGCTGATGACCAAAACTTTTTCCGCGCCGCCGAGTGCAAGTGTCATCGGCACGACAGCGCGATTTTCGCGACGCAGCTTGTCCTCGAGCACCGGATGCCGCGCATCCACCAAACGCATTTCCGAGGTGTCGGAAAACTCAGGCATTGCGGCATCGAAATCACGCGCAAATCGCCCGCGCGCGAAAATACCGTCAAGCTCGGCGATAGTCTCTGCCGCTGCGAGCAACGGCTCGCGTATTGCCTGGAGCCGTTCCGTCAGCTCGCGCAAAATTCTCAGAATCTCCGCCGCTTCTTCCTCGGCGAGCTGCACGAGCTGGTTATTTGTTTCGACAGTTTCAAACGGCTCGAGGAACACCGTCTGTCCTGTCGCACTCGCTCCATGCATCACGCCAGGCACGCTGCGACGGTTTTCCGCGCGCACGGGAATCACAAACCGTTCATTGCGCAGCGTGACGTAGTCTTCCCCGGCCTCCGCGTTGCGAGACCGCAGGATTTGCTTGAACGTTTTCTGAATTGATTCCCGCGTCTGCGTGATGCTCGCTCGGATGCGCCGCAGCGCCGACGACGCGTCGTCGCTGATTTCTCCGCTCGGCAGCAAACATCGCCGGATCGCCGTCAGTGCCTCGCGAAAATCTCCAAGCGAACCAACGCGCGCGGCCAACAAAGGGAATTTCGCCGCATCTTCCCGGAATTGTCCGCGCAACCATCCCGCCGTTTCGAGTAGCGACGCCGCCTCGAGAATTTCCTTAGCTTCTAGAACAATTCCCGGCCCCTCGATTTTCTCGAGCCAACCTTGCGGATCAGCTAGCCCGCCGAATCCCAATTCTCCTCCGCCGCGCAGCCATTCCCGCGCTTCGCGAATCAAGGCAAAGGCTGCTTCGAGCGCAACGCGATCCGTTCCAAACTCCAGCGCATCCACAGCGCGCTGCCCCGGCGCGCACGTCGTCCGCAGCCGCAGCAACTCGCGCAGCTTGTCAAATTCAAGTACGTCTTGTGCCGTCCGTGACATTTTATTTTTTTACTGTTCCAGGCCGCTTTTCAGCTGCTTCATTTCTGTTTTGCGTGATCGCGCGCGGGCGCAAGCGTCGTTGCTGCTTCATCAAATTCTTCGATCATCACCACGCAGAGCCCGTTTAACGCGTCGGCCGCTTCGTGATTTTTCCCGCCCTGATTGTTGCTCAGGAACGAAAAGATCAGCCGCCTCCCACTCGGCGTTTCCGCAAAACCGGAGAGCGTCCGCACGTGTTCGACCGATCCCGTCTTCGCGTGAATTCTTCCCGCCGCCACGGTGCCCTTCATGCGGTCTTGCAGCGAGCCGTCGATTCCCGCAACGGGCAGCGACGCGTAGTACGGTGCAAACCAAGTCTGTCCTTGCGCATACTCGAGCAGAGTTACGATCGATCGCGGCGTGACCAAATCGTGCCGGGAGAGTCCCGAGCCATCCGTTTGAATCACATCGTCGGGCGCGATGCCCGCAGCGGCATAGAAATCCTGCGGGGTCTTCAACATTTCTTCGGGAGTGCTCCACAAACCGTTTTGCCGCGCCGCTGTTCGCAGCAGCATCTCCGTGTGTAGGTTCTGACTGATTTTGTTGACGAGCTTCACGGAATCGCCGAGCGGCACGGACACATGTTCCGCAAGAACAGCACGCGGCGTTACATCCGCCTCAGGAACGTGAACCGCGCGGATTTTTCCATCGAGTTTCACACCGCGTTCGGCCAGCAACGCCGCCAGCAACGATGCTGCGTGTTGCGCCGGTTCTTCGATCGCCAGCACAAGTTTCCGTGGCGCGCTCTTTGCAGGCAGCGTGCCTCGCAGCACCACGAGACTCGCACCCGGCTCGCGGGTCAGCGTCAAATCCGACTTCACTTCCGCGGCGGACGTGGTCACATCGTTCTGCAGCGCGAAGTCCGGCGTCAACGGTGTAACCGATGCCTGCACCGGATCTCCCATTTTCTCGCCTGGCGTCAGCGTCACCGCGACGGTGTTGTCGTCCACCACGATCGCGGAAATCGCGGCGCCATATTCCCAGACCATGTCGTCGATTTCCCAGCCGTTCGGATAGCGCTCACGCGGAAAGTAACTGTCGTCGCCGATGACATCGCCGGAGATTTCTTTCACGCCGCGCGCCACCAACGCATCGGCAAGCTCGACCAGCGCTTTTTCCGGCACCCCGTCAAACTCCTCCTTTAGTTCGTAAGGAAATTTGCGGTTCGAAAGATTGGGGTCACCCCGCCCGACCAGCACCACGTCGCCGGAAAGAATCCCGCCCGGTGAAATCGTGCCGCGCGTTTCCAGCGTAGTGTGAAACTTATAGTCCGGTCCCAGCTTGGCCAGAGCCAGCGCGGTAGTGAAAAGCTTCATGTTCGAAGCGGGCACAAAATAGCTGTCGGCGTTTTTCTCGAAGAGTGTTTCTCCCGATTGGGCATCGACGATCAGGAATCCCCAGTCGCCTTTGCTCGAAGGCCCGGCTCCGAGCAGCACGTCCGCACGCGCGCCAAACCGCGCCGCTGCGGCAGCCCGCTTGGGAGAACGTTCCCGCTTCCCGTCGTGCTTCGTCGCGCAGCAAGCCTGTTCTCGCGTCTGATTGGATTGCGCGCGGCCGGCAGTCCCGGCCAAAACACAGAGGGCTGTCAGCAGCGCCAACGCGACGGCCGGCGATCCACACGCTCTTCGAAAACCCATAGTGCCTCTGTCTCCAAATCTCCGTAGGTGAAAGTATAGTCGAAAGACTGCACAACATTTCTTCCGTGGTCCGCGGCTATTCGTTTGCGTCTACTTATTAGCTGTACCGAATGGAACAGGCCCACATAAACTGTCCTGATAAACTGCCGGTTGCGTACAGACTCCGGACAACCTATCATTTCATTACCCGGACCTGTAAATTTCAGCGAGGTGAAATTTGATTAAGCGAATTAGTTCGTGTCTCATGGCACTGGCGATGATCGCCCCGCCGCTGCTCTCACAAGTAGACAAGAAAGAAGCGGACCGGCTCGAGAATTGCGGCACTGTGATCAAGGAAATTATGGATATCCCCGATGACATCCCTCAAGATCTCATCGACAAAGCCGAATGCGTCATCATTTATCCATCGGTCTTAAAGGCGGCCTTTGTCGTTGGAGGCAGCTACGGGCGCGGTGCAATGACTTGCCGCACCGGTGAACACTACACCGGCCCCTGGAGCGCGCCGTCGATGATGGCATTGGAAGGCGGCAGTGTCGGGTTGCAGATCGGTGGACAAGCCACCGATTTCGTTCTCCTGGTGATGAATCCGAGGGGAGCGCACTCCATGCTCAAGAGCAAGGTGAAGCTCGGCGGAGACGCATCCGTGGCGGCAGGGCCAAAGGGCCGAACAGCCAGCGCCGAATCGGACGTCACGCTGCGAGCCGAGGTGCTCAGCTATTCGCGCTCGCGCGGGCTGTTTGCCGGGATCTCTCTCGAGGGATCAACGGTACGCCCGGACAGTGATGCTAACCAGCGCGTTTACGGTAAGAAGTTGGAAGCGGAGGAGATAATCTTCAAGGGCGCGGTCGCAGTCCCTCCGCCAGCCCAAAAATTGGTCAGCTATCTCAACCGGAAATCTCCTAAGAATCTGTCCGATCCCAACTCCTTGAAGGAATAGCGCCGGGTTATATTAACGATTAGGGAAGAGCGAAGGCCCCGGCGACCGCCGGGGTCTTCGTGTTTTGGTGGTGGAAAAAGAGCGTAGAATGGAGTTGACATTGCATCAATTCTGACCTATGGTCATTTATGAACTATGGTCAAGAAATCAAAACCGGAAGTTTCAAGGGCCCACCGCTCCTCCGGAGGACCTTCCCGGGGCCGCCGCGAACGGCGCACTGCGGAAACCCGCGAACGCCTGTTTCGGGCAGCCTTGGATCTCTTTGCCAGAAAAGGCTTTACGGAGACGACCGTGGAACATATCACCGAAGCAGCGGACGTCGGTAAAGGCACCTTCTTCAACTACTTTCCCAGCAAGGATCACATCCTACTGGCCTTTGGCGAAATGCAGCTCGCGAAACTGGAGTCCGCGGTCGAGGAAGCTCGCCGTGCTGGCGAGCCGATGCCTCAGTTTCTACGCTCGCTCGGTATCCGCATGACACAGGAGCCCACTCGGCACCCGGGCATCATCCGGAGTATTCTTCAGGCCTATCTCTCGACTACCCCTGTCCGCGCGGCGATGCTTGATTTGCAAAAGCGCGTCCACGCCCTGCACACGGAGATTGTGCGCATCGGCCAGGAGCGCGGCGAGATCCGCAGAGACCTCCCTGCGTCCGAGATCGCGCACGTTTTTCGGCAGACTATTTTCGGAACGCTGTTGATCTGGTCGCTGAATGGCGATGCGACTTTGCACCCGCGCATGGAATCCGCGTTCAACGTGCTCTGGTCGGGACTGGCTCCGCGTAACGACGGCATTTCGCAGCCCGAAACATCGAGGGTCGAAGCCAGCTTAGCCGGGGTTCCTTTATTTACTTGTGGAGATTGATTCATGACTCGTAAGCGTGTGTTCATCCTAATCCTCGTGGCCGTCATCTTGGGCGGCACGACGGTTTACGCCACGTGGTTCCGGCGCGATAGCGCCCTGCAAGGCTCGGGCACGGTTGAAGCTCGCGACATTCGCGTGGGCTCGAAGGTGGGAGGGCGTATCGACAAGGTTCTGGTGCGGGAAGGGGATCGCGTGCAACCTGGCCAGACTCTGATCACCTTTGATGACAAGGAATTGCTTGCCTCGCTCAATCAATCTCGGGCCGCGTCTGAGAAAGCGCAACGCGGCTATCGGCCCGAAGAAATCGCTGAAGCGCGTGCCGCTGCCGCGCAAGCCAAGGCCGACTATGAAATGCGCCTGAACGGCTACCGAAAGGAAGATATCGAGGCAGCGCAGTCCGATGTCGAGCGTGCTGCCGCTGACGAGGTTCGCGCGCGCTTGGATTTTCAGCGCTACGAAGCGCTGGCGCAGAAAGATCTCGTCTCGAAACAGCAGCGCGACACGGCCGAGGCGAACTGGAAGATGGCGCTGGCGCAGCAACAGAACTACCAGCACAAGCTCGATGTGCTGAGGCGCGGCTACCGCCCGGAGGAGATTGCTTCCGCGGAGGCGCACTACCGCGAGACTCAAGCAACTCTCGAAAAATTTGAAAGCGGCAACCGCCGCGAAGATGTCGATCTTGCAAAAGCCGCGTATTCCTATGACGAAGCGCGCTTCCGCGAGCGCGAGGTGACGGCGCCATCCGCGGCCACCGTTGAGGTTCTCGACGTCCGTCCCGGGGACATCATCGCGCCGAATACGCCTGTTGCTACGCTACTTGAACAAGATCAGATTTATGTGCGCATCTACATTCCGGAGACGGAGCTCGGCCGCGTGCAAGTGGGCCAAAAGGCGGAAGTGCGTGTCGACTCTTTTCCGAAGACGGTTTTTGAAGGTGTCGTAGAGCAGATCAATCAGCAGGCCGAATTTCTTCCACGTAACGTCCAGACGCGCGAGGAACGAGTTCATCAAGTCTTCGGCGTGAAAATCCGCATTAACGATCCAGCTGGACACGTTCTCGCAGGCATGGCCGCCGACGTGAAATTGAAAGCTGGAAATTAGCCCGTGGCCACTGCCTCGCAAAATCCAGCTGAACCTGCCATTTCCGCTGAACATCTTGTCCGGCGCTTCGGCCAGGTCACCGCCGTTAACGACGTCAGCTTTCGCGTCGAGAAGGGCGAAATTTTCGGCTTTCTGGGCCCCAATGGAAGCGGCAAGACTACCGTCATCAAAATGCTCACTGGTCTTCTGCCGCTCAGCAGTGGGTCTGCTCGTGTGGAAGGACTGGACGTGCGCGTGGATTCCGAAGTCGTCCGCGAACGCATCGGATATATGTCGCAGAACTACAGTCTGTACCAAGACCTTACGGTTGCAGAGAATCTGCAGTTCTACGGGCGCATCTACAGCCTCGAACCAGCCCGGCTGAAACGGCGCATCGAGGAAGTCGTCGCGAGTAATGGCCTCGCGCCTTACATGAATCGCTTGTCGGCGAAATTATCTGGCGGCTGGAAGCAACGGCTGGCACTCGGCTGCGCCATGTTGCACGAGCCCAAGCTGCTTTTTCTTGACGAGCCCACCGCGGGAATCGATCCCGTGGCACGCCGCCAGCTTTGGGATCTTCTCTTTGAACTCTCTGGGCATGGAATCACTTTTTTCGTGACCACACACTACATGGACGAAGCCGAACGTTGCAGCCACGTCGCGTACATTTATTACGGCAAGATCATCGCCGACGGAACGCCAAATTCGCTTCGCGAACTTCCTGACGTTCAACCGCCGGGAACGATACGTGTGGAAATTACGACTCCGGAAGTCACGCGCGCGCTTCGCTTCGCCCGCCAGATACCCGGCATTCGCAGCGCGACTATTTTTGGCCAGTCCATCCATGCCCTTATCAATGACGACCTCAATCTTCACGATCTTCAAGAACAGCTTCTGAAAAACGGCATTGCCGTTGCCGAGATTCGACCGCTCGCTCCCAGCCTGGAAGACGTTTTCGTGGAACTCACTTATAAGCATCAGGCCATCCTAGAGGCGTCGCGTGCCTAACCTGTTCCGCGGTTTCGGCGCCGTTTTCTATAAGGAGGTTCTGCACGTTCGGCGGGACGCGGGAACGCTGTTTTTCTCGCTAACCATGCCGCTGCTGCAATTGTTTCTTCTTGGTTTCGGGATTGATACGAACATCCGTCAGATTAATACAGTCGTCTACAATGCGGACGGGCGGCGCGAAAGCCGCGAACTGCTTGACCGCCTGAAAAACTCCGACACCTTCCATATCATCCGCTACGTCGAGAACGATTACGATTTGAACGATATGATCATCGCTGGCAAAGCGCGCGTCGGGGTGAAGATCCCCGTGGACTATTCCGACCGCCTCATCCACAACATGAGCGCGCAGGTGCTGATTCTGATCGACGGCTCGGATTCTTCCGTCGCCGGCCAGGCCATCAACGTGACCAATGCTATCGGCCTCGATGAATCTCTGCACCGCGTCCTGCAAGACCGCGCCGCCTTTGCGGTGGACATGCGTCCCAAGCTGCTCTTCAATCCGGACTCTCGCTCTGCGAATTTTTTCCTACCCGGGCTCACCGCCATCATGCTCCTCAACGTCACCACATTTCTTACAGCCTTCTCGATCGTCCGCGAAAAAGAGCGCGGCACGCTTGAGCAGCTGTTCGTTACGCCGGTTCGTCCTTTTGGCCTTCTCTTGGGTAAATTGCTGCCCTACCTGGGCATTGGCTTTTTCGAGCTGAGCCTGATTCTTTTCTTCATGCGCTTCGTCTTCCTGGTTCCTATTCACGGCAGCGTGTTTCTCCTTGCGTTTCTTTCGGTGCCTTATCTTTTCGCGGCTCTCTCGCTAGGAATCCTCATCTCGAGCAAAGCTAAATCGCAGGCCGAGGCTATGCAACTCGCTTTTCTGCCCATCCTCCCGAGCGTTTTCTTCTCGGGATATATTTTCCCGCGTGAGACCATGCCCGCCCTTTTCTATCCCATCAGCTATCTCATTCCCGCCACGTATTACATCAACATCACGCGTGGCATCATCCTCCGCGGAGCCGGCATCAAGCATCTCTGGACCGACGGCCTCGCTCTATTCATTATCGGCACGCTTCTATTGATCATCGCCGCCCGGCGATTTCGCAACAAAGTCATCATGGCGTAGACCTGAATCTCGGCTTGCCCTAAAGAACCGCTACGCACTACTATCCCCGTTCCAGTCCAGCGTAGAGGGTGCCTTTCGTGGAAAATCGTGTATCTGGTTGGGTGATCCTTCTATTTATTTTGGCTGTCGCGGGTGTATGCGCGGTGCACCAGGGAACGCCTGATCCGGTATCCGCGACCGCATCGCAAGATGTTTTCTCCGCGGATCGCGCTCTCGTTTATTTAAACGCCTTTGCAACCGCGCCTCATCCCATTGGATCTGCCGAGCACGACCGCGTGCGCGACTATCTCGTGTCGCAGCTCACGGCGCTGGGACTCACACCGGAAGTACAAAGCGCAACCGGAGTTACACCTCGCTACGAAGTTGCCGGCACGGTCGAAAATATTGTTGCGCGTTTGAAAGGCACAAGCGGCGGGTCGGATGCCGTCGCGCTCGTTGCTCACTACGACTCCGTCCCCGCTGGGCCTGGCGCAGGTGATGACGGCGCAGGTGTAGCCGCTCTTCTCGAAACGCTTCGTGCTTTGCGAGCCGGACCTCCGCTGCGCAACGACGTTCTTTTTGTGATCACCGACGGTGAAGAAGATGGGCTGCTCGGCGCTTCCGCGTTCGTTGCGGAAAATCCGGCAGCCAAAGACGTTCGTGTCGTCGTCAACTTCGAAGCCCGGGGAAACGCCGGCGAATCACAAATGTTTGAAACGAGCGCAGGCAACAGCCGGCTTGTGCAAATCTTCGCGCACGCCGCGCCGCATCCTTCGGGGTCCTCTCTTACCTACGAAATTTACAAACACATGCCGAACGACACGGACATGACTGTGTTCAAGAAATCCGGAGCTGCCGGACTCAACTTCGCGTTTATCGGTCACTGGGAGGCCTACCACACGCCGCTCGACAATCCGCAAATGCTCGATCGCGGCAGCCTGCAGCATCACGGCGAGAACGCGCTTTCTCTCGCCCGCAGCCTCGGCAACACAGATCTCACTCAGCTTGAGGACCGCGACTCCGTGTACTTTTCGCTCCCCGGAAATTTCTTCGTGCACTACTCGAGCCGTTTTCTCTGGCCGCTCGCGCTTGTCTCCGGCGTTCTGCTCTTTGGCGCGATCTTTTACGCCAACGGCGCCTGGCAAACAAGTTTGTTATCTATTTTCGCCGGCTTCTTCCTACACATCGTCGTCCTTCTCGTGTTGTTGATGATAGGACTGGGCCTTGTCCTCGGCGTGCACTGGCTGCACCTCCACGCGCTTCCCGAAGGCGGCCTCGAACAAAACGCTCTCTACGTTTTCGGTCTATATGCTTTGCTGGCCGGCGTTCTGACTTTGCTCTATTCCCTGTTTCGCAGGAGGATCACGCCGCCCGCGTTTTTTCTTGGCGGGACGCTCTTGATATTTGTGTTCATCCTCGTGACAACGAAATGGCTCCCTGGCGGCAGCTATCTGTTCGTCTGGCCGCTGCTCGCCGGCCTACTGGCAACCATGATCGCGGCGTTTCGCCCGGGTCGTCTCTCGTTTCTCGCCGTTTTGCTTCTCTGTGTGTTGAGCGTGCCCGCGCTGGTTTTCTTTGTTCCTCTTTTGCAGGGTTTCTATACCGCGCTCGGTTTCACTTCTCTCGGTACGCAGCTTTTGAGCGTAACTTTCGGCGTGTTCTTCTTTTTTCTGTTCCCGTATCTCGATCCCGTGCTTGATTCGGCCGGCAGAATTCTTCCGATCCTCGCGTTGGCCGCCGCGCTCGTTTTGTGTATTTTCGCTGAAAAAACCACGCGTTATTCTTCGACTCATCCGAAACCCTGCCTTCTCTCCTACGCCCTCGACGCCGATACGGGCAAAGCTCTATGGACAAGCTCCACCAACCGTGTGGATTCCTGGACCGCTCAATATCTAGGCAACTCTCCGTCTCGGGGCAAGCTTCCCGACTTCGTTCCCGACTGGTATCCCATCGATTTTCTCCAGCATGAAGCGCCATCTCTCGCGCTAGCGCCTCCGCAAGCGGAGCTTCTCGATAATTCTACTGACGGTGTAACGCGCACGCTTCATCTCCGCATCACCACCCCGCGTCGCGCGCGCACGCTTCACGTCGGCGTCGCCCAAGCGGAAGTTCTCAGCGCGAGCGTCAATGGATATGATCTTGGCAAGCCGTCCGATGCGCGCTGGCATCAGGCAGGCCACTGGAGCTTCGACTACGCCAATCCGCCAGCAGAGGGCATCGACGTGCAGCTCCGCTTGCAAGCTTCGGGGCCGGTCACCATCGTGTTGGTCGATCGCTCCAGCGGCTTGCCCACAATTCCCGGTGCAAATTTTCCCCCGCGCCCCTCGGATTCCATGCCCATTCACTCCGGTGACCAAACCATGGTGCGCCGCAGTTTTGTCTTTTAAGCGTTTTGTCTTTTCCTTCTCGCCAGAGTACCCTGCTCGTTTGTCTGTGTGTCGCGAGGAGCCGCTGTGTCCTGTCCGATCTGTGAAAAGCGCAAAGCGGAAAGATTCTGTCCGGCGAAGGGCGAGAAAATCTGCGCTGTTTGCTGCGGCAGAGAGCGTGAAGTTTCGATCGACTGTCCCTCGGACTGCTCTTATCTCATTGCTGCCCATCGCTACGAAGATCAGCATCAGCGTTCGCTGCCGGAGGATACGCCGCTCCTCGACGTCAAAGTCCCGCAAGACGTAATCTACACTCACCAAAGTGTGCTTTCTGGATTGGCTTTCACCGCCGCGACATTTTCGGCGGCACATCCAGCCACAACCGATCCAGATGTTCTTGCCGCGCTCCAGGCTCTCGCCGAAACCTACAAAACGCTCGGCTCCGGCATCCTTTATGAAAAGCCTCCGGATGCTAGGCTGCCACGCGAGTTGTATACTGCACTCGCCGCTTTCCTAAACGAATCCAAACAGCAAAACGCGGAACGGGCCGCTGCCTCGCCGGTAAGAGATTCCGAGGTTTTCACTCTGCTCGTCTTCCTCTATCGCATGGGTCTGCTGCGAACTAACGGCCGTCCGCGCGCGCGCCGCTACATCGAATTTCTCCGCAACCAGTTCCCCGCCGCCCCCGAACTCAAGCGCGAAGAATCCCGCATCATCGTCCCCTGACACGCGTGCAAAGAAGCAAAATTGTTTCCAATTCGCCGGACATCCCGGAGTCACAAAGTGGCGACTCGCATCGAAAAGCCAAGTATCGCCAGTTCAAAAATTGCGCGAGACGGCGGATAAGTCTCGCGCTACGATACTCTCGAATTAATCTTTGACGCATCGAAGGCCTCAGCTCTAACTCCTAACCCTGAGGAGAGCTCTCATGATTTCCCAATCGAATATCCTGCCGACGACCCCCATGGGCGCAACTCTGGTAAACGGAGGAGCGACGTTTCGCGCCTGGGGGCCGCGCGCCGCTGCTGTCTACGTCAACGGCACCTTTGGAGGCCAGCTAAGAGCCGGCCAGACCGACGACTTGCTCATGGCCAAGGATGCCAACGGATACTGGACTGGATTTATTCCCGGTGCACAGGACGGCGACCCTTATCATTTTTGGGTCGTGGGCACGAACCCGACGAGCGGCTACAAGCGCGACCCGTATGCGCGAGAAATGGCGGAGGACGCTTCGTTCCCGACGTGCAGCTGCCTGATTCGCTCGGCGACAGCGTACCCTTGGCACGACGCGGCGTTTGTCACGCCAGACTTTTCCAACATGATCGTGTACCAGCTGCATGTGGGAACTTACGCACCCAGTGCGTCGGGTGTGGCCTCCACTTTTCTCGATGTGATCGGAAAGATCGAGTACCTCGCGGCGCTCGGCGCGAATGTGCTTCAGCCACTGCCCATCGACGAGCTCGAGACCGATCCCTCCATGGGCTACAACGGAGCGGACTACTTTTCTCCGGACTTTCCCTACGTCGTAACCGGGCAGGCTGCGCTGTCCGGATACCTTACGACGATAAATCGCCTGCTTGCTGCAAAAGGATTTGCTCCGCTGGCGCTCAGCGACATCACTCCGGGACCGGCACAACTGAAAGCTCTTGTGGACCTCTGCCACGTCTACGGCGTCGCGGTGGCCTTTGACGTGGTCTACAACCACGCCGGAGGATTCGAGAACGATGACCAAAGCCTCTATTTTTGGGATCGCGCCGCCGATACCGCCGACAACAATCAAAGTCTCTACTTCACGAACCAGGGACTCGCGGGCGGGCTATCCTTCGCGCTCTGGAATGCCGACGTTCGCGAGTTCATCATTAATAGCGCCAGTTACTACATCGAAGAATTCCACGTTGATGGGTTTCGCTACGACGAAATCAGCGCGCTTCTCTCCATGAATCAGGGCTCCGGCTGGAGCTTTTGCGGGAGCCTCACCGACACGCTTCGTTTTCTTAAGCCGCGCTTCCTGCAAAATGCCGAGTATTGGCCCGGCGAATATACGCAGCCACGCTCGTCCATCGTGGCCCCGACAAGCAGCGGCGGCACGGGGTTCGACGTCCTGCAACACGATGGCTTGCGCGGGGCCATCCGCACTGCCGTTCAGCAAGCGGCACAAGGACAAAGTGTCGCAGTCGACTTCGACGCCATCGCTGCCAATCTCTTCCCTCCAGACCTACCGCACGCATGGCAGGCCGTCACCTGCGTCGAGAACCACGACCTCGTAGACTTAGGCCGCGACTTGCGCATACCCACTCTGGCCGACGGCTCGAACCATCGTTCCTGGCACGCGCGCAGCCGCTCGCGATTTGCGACGGGACTCCTTCTGACTGCCCCAGGAATCCCGCAACTCTTCATGGGCCAGGAGTTTCTCGAAGACAAGCAGTGGAACTGTGATCCCGCAGACTCGGCCCATCTGATTGGGTGGAGCGGCCTCGATACCGGAAGCGACAAGGCGATGGTGGATCACCTGCGCTTCACGCAAGACCTGATCCAGCTACGCTGGAATCAGCCTGCTCTGCGCGGCGAAAACGTAAACGCCTTCCATGTCCACGACCAAAACCGCGTCATGGCCTTTCACAGATGGCTTGATGGCACCGGAGACGACGTAATCGTAGTTGCGACTCTCTCCGAAACAACATGGTACGACTACGCGATTGGATTCCCGTATCCCGGGCCGTGGAGCGAAGTATTCAACAGTGACGTCTACGATAATTGGGTCAATCCCATGGTAGCGGGTAACGGCGGAGGAATTTCTGCGTCCGGCGGCCCGCTGCATGGATTCCAAGCTTCTGCCAATGTAGTGATCCCCGCAAATGGACTGGTAGTCTTCGCCCGCAATATTTGAGAGCGACCTAAGCCCTTGCGCGCCGATTACGCGGTACAGGCAGCTCATCCCAATCCCAAAGCCTTATCCTGCAGTGCACGCCCGCATCCCCTGCAACTAGGAGCTGGCTGCGGCGGTTTCCCAACCCAGCTTCATTTGGGAGCATGGCGTTGTGCGCTGGGTGTCGCGTTGGGGGCGCGAATCGAAGCCGTACTTTTGTTTTAGGCGGGCGACGCGTTCAGCGATTTGCTTTCGGTACTTCTCGGGAGCGTAGGCTTCTTTTGCGTACCACTCCTCGTATTGTTTCGTCAGACGGGGAAACTTTTCGCGGATGAACGGCAAGAATTGTTTGGCGGAGGACGGCATTAGGAAGAGGACGCCCGAGAAAAACCACTGAGCGCCTGCTTTGTGGGCGGCTTCCGCAACTGCTTCGAGTTCGCCCTCGCGGTCGGTGATTCCAGGTATCAGCGGTGACGCAGATACACCCACCCTGAGTCCGGCTTCACGCAATTGCTTCACCGCGGCAATTCGCAGATCTGGCCTCGGGGCGCGCGGTTCGAGCAATCGCGCCAGCCTTGCGCGTAGCGTCGTGATGGTGATGTTCAAGGAAAGCTCAGAGCGCTCGGCAATCTTTTTGAATAGGTCGATGTCGCGCACGATCTGATTCGATTTGGTGATCACCGAAATGCTCAGGCCTTCGCGCTTGGACAATTCTTCGAGGCAGGCGCGCGTTACTCCGTATTCGCGCTCTGCGGGCTGATAGGGATCCGTTGCCGTCCCAATCGCAATGTGTTCAGGTTTTTCGCCGCCCGAGCTTTCTGATGCGTAGGAATATTTGTGCGCCACGTCGTACGCCAGGAGCGGCGCTGCATCCTTTTTCACGAAAATTTTTCGCTCGAATTCTCCGCCATCCAGTTCCATGTACTCGTGGGTGTAGCGCGCGTAGCAGTAGAGGCAGCCGAACTCGCATCCCCGGTAAGGATTGATCGTCCAATCGAAAGGTACTCGAGCCGAATCACAGCGGTTCAGGATGGATTTTACCGGGAGCAGGAAATACTCCGGGCGCTCGGCGGATTTGCGGTGGCTCTCCGCGGGCGGAGAGCATGCTGCGAGGCGGGCAATGCCCACCAGCGGTACGGCTGCGCCTTGGGTCCGGTGATCCGCGCGGCTTTGATGGCTGTGCGGGACCGCCTCTCGCGAGGTCGGCGGGGGGCAATCCGCCTTGGTGTAACCCGAAGTGCTGCCGCCTGAGCCGGCGCCCGCCGCGGCCCCCTCCTTGTCGTTGACATTGTCATGGACAGTGTGGAGTCCGTCTGGCGAATCACCGGCCCTTGGTGTTGGGCCTGTCGCATAGGGGATAACAGGAAAGAGAGTTGCCGTGGATTGTCTTGCGTGGCGGCGTCGGATACCAAAGGTCCGCGCCGTTGAGGAAAGAACTGGAGACATAGCCCACCTCGAAGCACGGCCAAGTATTTCGCTTTTTGTTCGCTATGTCAAATGGTTTTCGCTTTTTATTCGTTGGTACTTGCTTGCGAAAACCGTTTAGTTCACCCCACTCACACCGTCCCTCTGTCCAGATTGTGCGCTTCTACGGCACAGGGTATCCTGCTTGTTCGGGAGGATCGGCGTGCGACAGTCCCCACTAGCACGGTTGCTTCTTGGTGCGTCCGCTATCCATTTCGCGGCCTATTTGTGTCCTGCTCAAACGCAGCAACCGCCGACTCAGCAGCAAGTTCCACCGCAGCAGCCTGCCAAACCACAAACCCAGCAGCCAGCCCCCCAACAGACGCCCCAGTCGCCCCAAGCTAAGAAGCCTGCTGTCGGACCTGCGGGACCTCAATCCACCCATTACCCCATTCTGCTGCTGGTTCAAGGCAACGACCAATCCTGGAGCCTGCGCATTGGCCTACGGGGGCCGGAAAGGCTGGACCGGAACGGATATCCGCCTGTCCCGCTGGAACCCGCCGACGTGGCCCGGGAAGGTTCAACCGATTCTTGGACTTACCACGCGAAGGATTCTCAGACTGGCGCCGCGGTTTCGGTCCGTATAACCCGCGAACCCTGCACCGATCCGGCTTCCACTGCCAAATTCGCCTTCACGGCCTCCATGGAGCACGCCCAAATCGGCGCGGCAGGAGGGTGCGCCCGGGTGGCCACGGAACTCTTCCCCAAGATCAACAATCAGCCCACGGACGACGATGACGACGCTAAGGATAAGCCTGCTCCTCCGACGATCACTCACTTCAAGCCGCCCGTTGCGGTGGCGTACGTCAATGCCGCGGGCAAGCTGATCGTGAAACGTGGCACCGTCGCGCGGGCGGTCCCGGGAAAAGGCGGATACCAGCCATCTCTCTCGCATGATGGAAAGCGGCTGCTCTACACGACTGATGAAAAGGGCGAGGAAAAGAGCGCCGAAAAAGGGAACGAGCGCACGATTTCCGTTTACGACTGGGGAACCGGCAAGTCCACCGAGTTGCTTAGGGGTCCCGTCCAGCAGGCCTTTTGGTCGCCGGACGACACGCGCGTTGCGTTCCTAAAATTTGACGGCTCGAAATGGCAGGCATGGACCATGCCGGTGGATGCGCCGGAAAAAGCAACTCTTGTCTATCCAGGCGACGCCATTAGCTTTCAAGGCTGGGCAGATGAGCACACACTGGTCGCGGGTGACCTGCAAACTCTCTCTTGGCTAGGGGATGACGGAACATTGAAACAAACTCTTTCCAGTGCAGACTTGTACGGCAAGGATCAATTCGGATTGTCCAGCGCCAATACAGTGCGCATTCACCCGCTGAACCCGGATTTGCTGCTCGTTTCCGCCGAATTGGTGCCAGCAGCTGCAGCGGCCTTCTTGAAGAATGCCCAGGCTACGAACAAGGACGCCACAAAAAATGCCGGGACGCCGCCGAGACAAGCCTTTTTTCTCTATGAGATCAAATCCAAACGCCGCGTCCTTCTCAGTCCACCGAACTTGACGTCTTCTTTTGCCGAGTGGTCCCGCGACGGTCTTCAAATTTTTTTCACAGGCAGCGAGCCATCCGGCAAAGCGATGACCATCTATAAAATGTTTTGGGACGGAACCAGCCAGCTCAGAGTGCAAGACGGGTACGACTTCGTGATTGGGCAATAGTCTCCTTCCAACAGATTTCTGCGCTAGGATGGTTTGTATGTTCATGCCTGCATTTCGTTCGCCGGCCATTGCCATCGGGGCCGCCGCCTCAGCGTCACTCGTCCTGTGGGCTTTTTCTCTAAGCGCACAGGAATCCTCACCAGCTCAATCATCGACCGCACCGCCGTCTCAACCTGCGCAGCAGACTCCTGCTCCGCCGCCTCATGCGATATCCCGCTCGCCAATGCACTTTGCTTTGCCGCGCCGCGAATATGTCTGCGCTGGCGGCGCCAGAATCGTGATTCTGGTAGAAATCAAGGCGGCGCGGCTAACCTTGAACGGGCACATCTACAATATGAAGCAGGTTGAAACCGCATCGGGTACAAAATACGCCGAGGGCTCGGTGGTCTGGTCGAGCACAGGCGAAGACGGGTTCCTCGCAGACAACGCCGACTCCTCACATCCAAAGGTTCTGGCCGAAGAGTGCCACCTCCAAAGCTCGTACCCGCCGATAGCTCCCACCGCCGGTTCAATAAATGGCACGGCAACCTTCGGGAGCGTTCCCGCCCTGCCTGCGGATGCCGTTTTGATTGTGCAGCTCAGAGATCTCGGCCACGACGCAGACGATCCCGCCGCCGTTCTCTCCGAAGAAAGAATTCCGATCGGCGGCCGCAAACCTCCCATATCGTTTGCATTGAAGTTTGACCCGGCAAAAACCACAGCCAAGATTCCGTTTGCCGTTTCTGCCAGCATCACAGGGCATGGCAAGCTCCTTTTTGTTCAGGTTAAGGCTGTTACGATTCCCGATATCGCCAATCCCGCCCCGGTTCATCTTGCTCTATCGCGGGCAACCTCAAAGAAGGGTCAAACGCCGGCTTCTGCTGTTCCCGAAGCTCCGCCGCACCTCTAGGACCGATTTGGTCCGGTATTGGCCGATACGCGGCAGGCCCTTGCCTGTTTGAGCGGGGTGCTTCGGCCCGGCGCTATACTTGTTTGATGGCGACCCCTACTCCTGTGCAACCGCAGCAGGTCGGCATTCTCATTCTGGATGATGACGACAACAACCAGGGGGCCTTACGTCAAATCCTGGATTCGGAAGGCTGGCGCGTCCGCTTAGTGCAAGACCCCAAGCTGCTGCTGACCGAGCTCAAGTCCGGCGAATGGTCTTTGGTGATCGCCAACATTGCGTTGGCCGGCACTGACACCCCGATTTTCATCACTCTGCGCGAACTGGCAGGCGTTTCTCATGAGGAGGGGGGCCGCATCCGTGCCCTTTATCTGGTGCCGGAAATGACTGGCGGCCAGTACATTGCGGCGCTCGAGTTGGCCCGTGCACCGTACGTCGTGCGGCCTTTCCATCTGCATGATTTTCTTGAAAAGGTCAGCGACCTGCTTGTGGAAGTGAAAGCCATCGAAGGACCTATCCGCCAGGTGCGCCACGAGTTTGGCGCGATCCGTAAGAAGAAAAAGCAGGCCGGGCGTTCGAACTCGATGTTTGCTTCGCGGGATTCCTATTCTTACAGTGACGAAGAAATCGCCGAATACGAAAAACAGGAAAGCGAAGCTTCCGCGACTAGAAGGAGCAAGCCTCGCACTAACCTTGGCGGCACCGACCGCTAGTCCGCGCATCTCTGAAAATTTTCCACTATTCGCTCACCTTGCATCCGTTCCGTTAGATTACCCTTGCGGAATTTCGGCGCGCTTGGCTTGACTTACACGCCATGCAAGCGCGATGCTACCGCGTCCCAACTGTCGGGAACGCCATGACAACTGCCCTAGATCAACGAGGAAACGAATGCGATTGCGAGCAACAATGACTTCTCCAGTGTTTCGATTCGCCCTGCTGGTGGCTTTCACCGGATGCATGGTGTTTCCATCCGCCGCGCAACAAACCAATTCCGCGGGGCGGCGGGTTCTCACAGCTGATGATTACAAGCATGCGGAAAAATTCATGGCGTACAACGTGCGGCCGCTGGTGTTCCATGACGTGCGGGGAAAGTGGTTGCTAGAGGATCGCTATTTGTTTCGCGACACGGGATCGGATGGCAGCGAGTTCGTGATCTTCGACGCGGCGCACGGTTCGCGCCAGTCTGCATTTGACCACGCTAAAATTGCTGCTGCTCTTTCCGCGGCGGCCGGAGCTTCCTACAACGCGGCACACCTGCCGTTTATGACTTTTGAGTTTTCTGCCGACGGCAAAGCCATTTCCTTTCATGTGAAGGGCCAGCAATGGACATGCGATTTGCAAGGGAGCAAATGCACCGCCGAACCTAAGCCCGCCAAGGCCGCGGCCGAACGTCCGGAAGAAGAAATTTCACCCGACGGCAAGAGCGCGGCGTTTATTCGCGATTACAACCTCTGGTTGCGCGACGTCGCCAGCAACAAAGAGACGCAGCTCACGACCGACGGGGTGAAGGATTTCGGTTATGCCACGGACAATGCCGGATGGATTCACAGCGACCGGCCGATTCTTTTGTGGGCGCCCGACTCGAAAAAATTTGCGACATTCCAGCAGGACCAGCGCGGCGTCGGCGAAATGTATCTTGTCGAGACGAAAGTCGGCCACCCGGTGCTTCAGGCGTGGAAGTATCCGCTCCCCGGCGATGACGTAGTGACTACCATTCAGCGTGTGGTGATTGATCTGGATAGGCACAAAGTGATTCGTTTGCAGCTTCCTCCCGATCAACACCGCACGACTCTCTGCGACGATGTGAAATGCCGCGGCAGCGACTGGGACGACGTGGAGTGGAGTCCAGACGCGACCCATCTCGCATTCGTTTCCACCTCACGCGACCACAAGCATGAGCAATTTCGCGTGGCCGATGCCGCGACCGGGGCCGTGCGCGACGTTCTCGAGGAAACCGCTGCTACGCAATACGAATCCGGCTGGGGCCGCGTGAACTGGCGTTACCTGCCTGGTTCCAATGAGATCATTTGGTTTTCCGAGCGGGACAATTGGGGACACCTTTATCTTTACGATCTTGCGACGGGCAAGCTGAAAAACCAGATCACTTCCGGCGATTGGGTTGTTACGCAGTTGCTGCGCGTGGATGAAAAAAATCGGGTGCTCTATTTTCTGGGTCTCGGACGTGAGAAAGGCGAGAACCCTTATTTCGCACATCTTTATCGAATTGGATTCGACGGCAAGAATCTCGCTTTGCTGACGCCCGAAAGTGGCAACCACGAAATCACCTTATCATCCTCGGGACGATATTTTTTCGATTCCTATTCCAAACCCAATGTGCCCGCCGTGGCCGTGGTGCGCGACGACGCGGGGAAGTTGATCTCGACCGTCGCAAAGACGGATATTTCGCGGCTTCTCGCGGCGGGTTGGCAGCCGCCGGTTCCTATAACGGTGAAAGCGCGCGACGGCGTTACCGACCTGTACGGATTAATGTACAAACCGACAAACCTCGATCCCACAAAAAAATATCCAATTGTGAATCGGATTTACCCGGGGCCGCAGGGCGGCAGCGTCAGCTCCTGGGGTTTCACGCCCGGGCGCGGCGATACACAGGCGCTCGCGGAGCTCGGCTTCGTTGTGGTGGAAATCGAGGGAATGGGCAATCCGCTGCGCTCGAAGAAATTCCACGACTTTTATTACGGCAATATGGGCGACAACACTTTGCCCGATCAGATCGCCGGCATGAATGAGCTCGCGCAGAAATATCCGTGGATCGATATCGAGCGCGCGGGGATTTTCGGCCACTCCGGCGGAGGGTATGCTACAGCCGACGCCATGTTCCGCTATCCCGATTTTTTCAAAGTAGGTATCTCGGAATCCGGCAACCATGACAATCGCGAATATGAGGATGACTGGGGCGAACGATATCAGGGATTGCTCGTTAAGAATGCGGATGGCACCACAAATTACGATGACCAGGCCAATCAGCACCTCGCAAAAAATCTGAAGGGACATCTGCTGCTTGCACACGGGACGCTGGATGATAACGTGCCGCCGTACAACACGCTGCTTGTGGTGGACGAACTCATCAAGGCCAATAAGGATTTTGATCTGTTGCTCTTGCCAAACCAACGTCACGGCTATGGGAACGCGACGCTTTATATGACGCGGCGCCGTTGGGATTACTTCGTGCGTTATTTGCTGGGCGCAGAGCCGCCGCATGAGTACGAGTTGCATCCGCCGACTCTATAGTGTCATTTCACACACTGCTCGCATTCCGGGGATGGATTGATCCTCGGGGTTCGATTTTGCCCAGGCGAAGATGCGCATTGGCCCTACTGGCGGAGGAACGCCAGCACGGTTTTGGCGAAGTGGGGAGCGGCTTCGAGAAAGACGGGGCCGTGGCCGCCGTTTGGAACGACCCAGAGAGCAGATCGAGGGATGGCGCGATACATATCGACCGCCATTTCAATGGGATAGAGGAAGTCACGATCCCCGTAGACTATCAATGTTGAAGCTGTGATCTTGGACAAGGTAGGCGGTGTGAAGTTCATGTCGTCGTAGCTTTCCGCCATGCCGCGGGACCACTCCCAGATGGCTTTAATCTGCTCGTCGCCGAGTTTGTGGCGCTTGCGCATCGTTTCCCATGCTTGGGGCGGCTGGGTGTCAACGGGCACCTGCCGCATGATGGCCCGAGCCTGCTCGGGGAAATACATGGTGGCGCTGACGACGACCATGGCTGTAATGCGGTGCGGCTGCAGAGTGGCCATGTGAAGAAGGATGTTCCCGCCCATACTTATGCCGATGGCCTTGCATTTCTTGATGGCCAGATGGTCGAGGAGCGCGAGGGTGTCCAGAGCACATTGGCGGTGGGTAATGGATTTAGAAGGGTTTGTAGAGCGACCATGTCCGCGAGCGTCCGGGGTGATAAGAGTGTGTTCGCGCAAGAATTCATCGCGGCCAGCATAGACCCAGTCCTCGTGGCATCCACTGCCGCCATGTAGAAGCAGGAGCGGTTCTCCGGTGCCGTGCGTTTCGTAATAGAGCTCGATCCCGTTTACTTGCAAAGTGTTCCCTGTGTTCTCGGTTGGCATATTTGCAGGATGCAGCGACCTCACGCTCTTGGGTTTTTTCCAGGAGGCACACCAAGGAAAGAGAATACCACTGCTCGAAATCAAGTTGGGGTGGTGAAAACAGGTGCGCGGCCCAGCGCGGGCGAACTCAGGGCTGGACGGCAGGATTTCGACGAGACGCGACGCTGAGAACTTATTCGTGGAGGACAACGGTCAGCAAGGATTTGTTGACCTTGATTTTGCCGTTGTATTCGATGAAGCCGAGTTTTCTGAATTTGTTCATGAAGAAATTCACGCGAGACCGCGTAGTGCCGATCATTTCGGCCAGGGTCTCCTGGGAGACTTTGGGGAGGGCGCGGTCCGGCTGATCTTGTTTGCCATAGCGGGCGAGCAGAAGAAGGGTTCGGGCCAGGCGTTTCTCGCTGGAGTTAAAGAGTTGATCGACCAAGTCCTCTTCCACTCGGATGTTGTGAGCAAGCATGTAGCCGATAAAGCGGTCGGATAGCTCGTGCTCTTCATGGAGCACGCGAAGCATTTCGTTTTTATTGATGACAAGTAGAGCGGTAGGGGCAATGGCGGTCGCCGTAGCCATCCGGACTGATTGGCCCGCCATGCAGCCCTCGCCAAAAAAGTCTGTTGGACCAAACATCGCGACAACAGCTTCCTTGCCCGAGCCATTCACAACGGAGAGTCTTACGCCGCCCCTCTGAACGTACATGACGGAGTTCGCATCGTCTCCCTGACTGAAGATGGATTCTCCTCGCCTATATTCCGCAACTTTCTTTGATACTCCCGCGGTATCGAGAAAAGCCTGCGGATCGAAGGGGGCCGGCTTTTTAGCCTGGTGTTCGGGTGTGGCTTTGGATTTCTTAATCTTCATATTGGGATGGAAAGGCCAGTGGGCGCCGACTGCCTAGACCTCATAGCAACGATAGCAAAAAGCGGCTGGGCTGGAGTGTGCAAAAGTGGACAGTGGACGCACGTTGCCCCAGGTTCGACGGTGCCGGAAAAACTCATTTTGGAGAGTGAGTTTCAACCCACAGCGCCCCCAACGACGCTCCAGAGACGATTGAGCGGTACGGAGTTGCACCAAGAGGCTTATGCGAGAGCCCAGGAATGTTAATGGGTGTGGATCTGGTTGGTTAAGCGCCGCAGGAGCTAGGGAATGCGAAGGGTTTCGGGGCGTTGCGGGCTGGGGTTGCCATTGAGAGACCAGCGGAAAAAGCGATGATCGCACGCCAAACAACGGAATGGACGAATGAAAAGCAGGGCGAGTAGACGTGATTCGAGAATTCCGCGGCGCCTTGAGCGATGAATGCGGTGGCTCTGGCATCTAGGACAGTTCGTGGACATGATGGCCCTCTTTATTGAGATGACAGCCGAAGCCAACACCTAGGCCGCACGGAACTGGCGCGTGGACCGTTGGAAACATTTCGAAACTTAGCAAAGGGGGCAGGGGAGGTACTGTATAAAAGGGGACAGACCAGGAGATTAATTCCTTCTAAGGTTTGGCTGTGCCAATCACTTTTGCCGAGGTCCCCGTTGGGAGGGCGGCTCAAGTGGGGTTTGAAGGGTATTGCCAATGTTTCCCCTGTCCGGAAGTCAACCCAGGCTGAATGACCACGACGGTGCCAGCCGGCGTGCAGCTGCAAATCGATGGCCGTCTTTGCGGATCCTTTTCGTTCACCGTGATGCGGACGAAATCGACTCTTGCTTGCAGGAGCTCAAGAGGGCGGAGTTCGCGGTTCATGCGGATATCGTCTTGACCCTGGGGCAGTGTGTCGAACAACTTCGTAAAGAGCCGTTTGACCTGATCGTGGCGGAATATCCCAGCCCCAACTGGAGCGGATCCCAAGCGTTGGAAGTTCTTCGCCAGGTGGTGCGGAGCGTCCCATTGGTCTTCGTGACTGCCAGCTTGCGAAGAGAGTCCAGGGCGGCTTTGGCGGCGAATGGCGCTTACGATTTTATCGAACCCGAACATATGGAGCACTTGCCAATGGCAGCTCGACGAGCGCTCGAAGAAAAGAAATTGCGTGAAGAGTTGGCGCAAGCGGAAAAAACGCGAGCGAATGCGGAAGCACGGTATCGGGCACTCGTGGATAACCCTACTTACGGAATCTGCCGTGTGGATGCGAAGGGGAGATTTGGTTATGCGAATTCGGCGTTCCTAAACATGATGGGGTATTCATCCAGAGAGGAATTTTTGGAGACGGATTTTGCGAGGGATGTGATTCGAGATCCCTCTGTGTGCGAACGATGGAGCGAGTGCCTGCGGAAGGGCGAAGAAATCGAAGGCTTCGAGATGGAGTGCCTGCGCAAAGACGGCGCGACGGTGAAGGTTCGAATGAGTGGGCGCGGAGTTTACACCGGGAGCGGCGCATTCGACGGCTACGAGATGATAGTAGGAGACGTGACCGAGCAGGAGGCGCGGGAGGGGCGACTCAGAGAGCAGGCGGAGACGGACTCGCTCACAGGGCTGGCGAATCATAGGCGTCTTTTCGAGGTATTGCACACGGAAATCAGCCGTTCAAAGCGCACCGGCCGCGAATTCGCGCTGATGCTGCTGGATGTGGACCAATTCAAAAAAATTAATGACAAGTACGGCCACCTAGTGGGAGACCGGGCGCTTTGCCGTCTGACCAATGCATTGCGAAGCTGCTGCAGATCCATCGATACGGCTGCAAGGCAGGGCGGGGATGAATTTGCGCTGGTGCTGCCGGAAACGGGAGCGGCTGATGCTGCGCTGGTTGGGGATCGAATCTGCGAGCTTCTTGCGAAGGATGTGGAAGAGCCAGTGCTTTCGGTGAGCGTGGGAGTGGCCGCCTATCCCGGGGATGCAGAATCCGTTGGACCGCTGCTGTATGCGGCGGACGCGGCGTTGTATGAGATGAAGGGCAAGCGAATAGGGTTTATGTCATTAGGGTTCACCCGGCAAGCCTCCGTTCATGGCGAGCAACGTGAAGTGGGGAAGCAAGCGCAGCGGGCAAGCGGCAAGTTGTAACGAACCCAGGCTGGCTTGGGAAGCACGATCAGGAGAAGAGGCAAATGAGAGAAGACGGACCCCGAACCAAATGGGCCAGCAGGCATTTGCCGTTACATGGCCGAGGTACCGGCAAGAAGCAGACAGATTTGCTGGGAGAAAAGAACATTCTGGACTTGATCTCGATGGGGGCGCCTCTCCCCGAGGTTTTGAACAACTTGTGCACAGCTATCGATCTTCAGATAGGAAACATCGTGTCGGTCATGTTGCTGCCAGACGACACCGAGCGTGATTTTAAAACGATTGCTCGAGGAGCGCTGCAGTTTGGGCTGCATCTGTATTGGTCCGCGGACATCCCTTTGAGGGATGAACACGTGCTGGGATCGTTCGAAATGTACTGTTGCGTTCCGCGTGCGCCTACGGGATTTGAATTGAAGCTGATCCAGCGCGCCACCCATCTGGCAGCAATGGCCATTCGGCGGTACCACGGCGATGAGGATCTCAGCAGGGCGTGCAGTGCATGGAAGCGTGCGCTGGAGCGACGGTCACACGAAGCAGCTCAATTGAACTGAAGCGCATGAGTTGAAGCGAGAGCTTGGCGGAGCGACTTCTCGCGCACACCTGGATTCTGCAAGTCTTCCGTGCAATTTATTCTGCAAGAAAATCGACGATGGTCGTTCTAAGCCCGAGGTGCGTCCTGGAAGGGTCGCGCGAAGGAGGGTTTATGGATCGATCTATGCTGGGAGCCATTTTAGGGAGCTTGTTTGGGATGAGCGCGCTGGGGGGTTTGGCGCTTATTGGGGCCGGGCCGAATCCGGTGCCGGGGAAGCCGGAAGGCAATTGGCGGCTGCTGGATCCGGTCACGTACGAAAACATCACTATTTTTCCGGTTGTAAGCTCTTTCATGCAGGACACATCGCCGTTTTTGACTTTGGACGAGGGGCTTTCGAGCGGAGAGGTGATCGTCAGTGAACAAGGGGCAGCAGGGCTGGCGCGGACACGCGATGGCCGGCCGGTGGCCGTGCCGCAATATAACACCGGGGCAAGCGTAAACCAGTTGGTGTTGATCAATCGCAGCAAGCGCCCATTGCTTTTGCTGGCGGGCGAACTGGTGAGCGGGGGTAAGCAGGACCGGATTATTGGGAAAGACCGGATCGTGCCGGTGGGGTCGGAGCCCCTGCCGCTGGATGTTTTTTGCGTGGAGCATGGTAGGTGGACGGGAGCCAGTTCGCAATTCGGGGCTTCGAAGACCATTGTTCATCCGAGCGTCCGCGAGCAGGCCGCTGTTGCGCAGGACCAACAAGAGGTGTGGAATGCCGTTCGCTCCGGAACCTTAGCGAAAGCCGCACCTCCGTCGTCTGCTGGCAGTCCCGGGGCTGTAGCGTCTGAGGCCTACGCACCACGCATCACAACGGAAAGCATCCAGGTCACCATTGATGGCGCGGCGCCTACTCAGGCTTACGCCAAAATTTATGAAGGAGGGCGCGTCGGGGCTTCCGTGGACGGATTCGCGGAAGAACTGAGGAGGCGGTTTGACCGGGCTACCTTGGGACTAAAGGGAGAGCGCGTGGTGGGAGTCGTGGTGGCTTATGGCGGCGATGTGGCCTGGAGCGATATTTTTGCGTCCGGGGAGTTGTTTGAACATTATTGGAGCAAATTGCTGCGGAGTTACGCGGTGGAGGCCTTGGCGCGGCCGACTTACCGGGAGACGGCGGCGATTACGGATGCGCGGGAGTTTTTGCGGAATTTGAACGGGAGAGAAGTGGTTGAGAGCGAGCCGGGGGTTTACCGGTGGCGGGAGATTACGGAGGGGAGGCTTTCGTTGATTGAGTTGGAGTCAATCTCACCAAAAGCAATGACGTTGCACCGGTTGCTTTTGCACCGGACTTCCTAAGGCGGTTTAGGAGCGGTGGAAGAAGACGAGCACGACCCTTCGAAACTCAAGTTAAACGTGGCGTGCCCCTACGACACAAAAACTAGCCGAGGTTTACACGTCGAACTTGGCTCGGGTCCTCGAGGCGTTGGAGCAATTCTGCCGCGGTGGCTGGCCAAGACGGATGCTTGAGATTGGGGGCGAGTTCGGCGAGCGGGGTGAGAACGAAGCGGCGCTGGAGCATGCGCGGGTGGGGCACTTGTAAGTCAATCGTGGCGATTGTTTCGCCGCCATGGAGGAGAATGTCCAGGTCGATTTTGCGCGGACCTTTTGGAAATTCCTTTTGGTTACCTAGTTGCGATTCAATACCGCGCAATGATTGCAGGAGCGCGTGCGGCAGCAGTTCCGCCTCTGCTTCCACCACACAATTTAGAAACCACGGTTGGTCGAGATAGTCGACTGGCTCGGTTTCGTAGATCGAGGAGACCTGCTGGACCTGGACGCCCGCTGGCGGGAGCGCGGCAATTGCTGCGAGGAGATTGGCCTCGCGGTCACCTACGTTTGAACCAAGCGACAAATAAATTGTGGGCATTGGCGGATCGTGCGCGAACGCTTCTGGAAACTATCGCTGCGTGCGCAATAGCGAACTCTAGTTTGTTCGGCGTCTGGATTCAACGGGATTCAAGTGCGCGCTCATGCGGCTGACGTTAAGAATCGCTTTGGGGTGACGTCATTTTGGTGAAGGGCCCGTAGAAGGGTGACCAAGCCAGGGATGCAAGGAGACAGACAGAAATGCCTGTCCGACCTTGGGGGAACAAAAAGCGGATGGGTGGCGTATCTCTTGGCGGAAGACAGGCCTGCGACGAGTGCGGAATGCGGGGTGGCTCATGACGAATTTCTGGCAGGACGTGCGGTACGGGTTGCGACTTTTGCTGAAGAACCCGGGATTTACGGCGATCGCAGTGTTGACGCTGGCCCTGGGGATTGGAGCGAATACGGCGCTGTTTTCCGTGGTGAACGGCGTTTTGCTGAATCCGCTGCCGTACCCAGACCCGGAGCGGCTGGTGGCGGTGTATTCGAACTCGGATTCGTCCGGGATGGGTTCCATTAGCTACCCGAATTTCGTGGATTGGCAGCGAGTCAACCATTCGTTCTCTGCTTTGGGCGCGTTCCGAACTGAGGAATATAACCTGACCGGAGCTGGAGAGCCCGAACGGCTGCACGGCCACATGGTTTCGGCGGATTTTCTTACGGCGCTGGGGATCAACCCCATACTTGGGCGGAATATTTTGGGCGAAGAGGACCAGGCTGGCGAGGCACCGGTAGTGGTGCTTGGCGATGGATTTTGGAAGCGGAAGTTTGGATTGTCTCCAGACGTTTTGGGCAGGAACCTTACGCTGAATGGGAACCAATATACGGTGGTCGGGGTTGCAACTTCAATGATTGCCGGGTTGAGCCCGACGGATGTGTACGTGCCGATCGGACAATGGACGGATCCGACGTTTCGCGACCGGCATATTGACATGGGGACAACTGCTATTGGGCGATTGAAGCCGGGAGTCACGTTTGAGCAGGCAAAAGCGGATATGGATTCGGTGGCGAAGAATCTCGCTGCGGCGTATCCGGACTCGAATAAAGGCTCAGGAATTGCGATGGTGCCGTTGAAAACGGACGTGGTTGGCTCTGTGCGTGGCATTTTGCTGGTGCTACTCGGTGCGGTGAGCTTTGTGCTGCTGATCGCTTGCGCGAATGTGGCGAACCTTTTGTTGGCGCGGTCGACGGGGCGCTCGCGTGAATTCGCAATACGGTCGGCGTTGGGCGCTAGCCCGGGGCGCGTAATTCGACAGCTTCTGACGGAGAGCGTGATGCTGGGCATCGTGGGCGGCGGCATCGGGCTGCTGCTGGCGAAGTGGGGCACGCGAGCAATTCTTACAGCGCTGCCGGAAACTCTGCCGCGAACCGAAGAGATTGGGATTGATGGGCATGTATTGTTTTTCACGGTGGGGATTTCTGTTTTGACGGGGATCGTGTTTGGACTCGTGCCGGCGCTCAAGACGATGCGGCCGGATATGCACGAGACATTGAAGGAAGGGGGCCGTGGCTCGAGTGGGGCGCGGCATCGCACGCAGAGCGTGTTTGTTGTGGTGGAAATGGCGATGGCAGTGGTCCTTCTGATTGGCGCAGGACTCATGATTCGCAGCCTCGCGGCGCTCTGGAGCATCGATCCGGGATTTGATCCGCGGAACGCGCTGGCATTCAGTATTTCTTCGACTTCTGGACCGAATCCGACCGCAGGACAACTGCGCACCAAGTATCGCGAGACGATTCGCGGACTGGAAAATGTGCCCGGTGTGGAGGAGGTTTCCTTGATAGAAGGCACGCTGCCGATGTCCGGGGATTCGGAGCTGCCATTCTGGGTGGAAGGGCGGCCGAAGCCGGCGACGGAACAAGAAATGCCATTTGCGATGTTCGCTATGGTGTCGACGCATTATCAGCAGGTGATGCGAATTCCGGTTGAGCGAGGCCGGGGGTTCACGGAGCGGGATGACGAGCACGCACCGGCGGTCATCTTGATAGACGCTACGTTCGCGCGCACCTTTTTCCCGAAGGAAGATCCGATTGGAAAACGCCTGAACTTGGGATTGATGGACTTGCAGGCGGAAATCGTGGGAGTGGTGGGACACGTAGAGAGTTGGGGCCTCGGATCGAGGGAACACGAGAATCTGCAGGCACAGATTTATCTTTCCGTGTGGCAAGTGCCGGATAAGTTTTGGCCCCTGCTGGCTAATGGCGGCGGTTACGTTGCGCGGACGGCTGGCACGCCGCTGGGAGTGGTGAGCGGGATTCGCGAAGCCGCGGAGAGAATCGATAGTAGCGCGGTGGTGTACGAAGTGAGACCCATGCAGGACATCGTGGCCCGGTCGATCGCCACGCAAAGGCTGGCGATGATGTTGTTGAGCGTGTTTTCAGCGCTGGCACTGGTACTTTCGGCGATTGGAATTTATGGTGTGATTTCTTATTTGGCAGGGCAGAGGACGAAGGAGATCGGCGTGCGCATGGCCATGGGTGCGACCAGCGCTGATGTGCTGCGTTTGGTGCTGGGCGAAGGGATGCGGATTACGCTGATTGGCGTCGGGATCGGGCTGGTGGCTGCGCTGGGGTTGACGCGGCTGATTACGAAAATGATTTATGGCGTCGGGGCGACGGACCCCATTACGTTTGCAGGCGTGGGGATATTGCTTACTAGCGTGGCTCTGCTTGCGTGCTACATTCCGGCGCGTCGCGCAATGCGCGTTGATCCTATCGTAGCTTTGCGTTACGAATAGCTGGAGCGCCCCCAGCGCAGGCTCTCTGATTGCGAGATGCGGGTCCAGCGCTGCGTAGCATTTTGCGATTTAGCTGCCGCTGATTTCACGCAGCTTTCCACTGGTTACATCATAGACAAATCCGCGTACGGCGACTTCCTTTGGAATCCAGGGATGCGTGCGGAGCTTTTGCAATTGATGACGAACATTTTCGTCGATGTTCTGAAAAGCGTAAAAGAACGCGGGAGAGATGGCTGCGGTCCCTGCGCGATTCTGGACCCTATTGCGCAAATCCTGTTCCGTGGTGTGCATCAGGCCGCAATCGGTGTGGTTGATGACCATGAACTCCCGGGTGTCCAGCAGGTAATGGGATACGACCAGGGACCGGAGTGTGTCTTCGGTGACGATGCCGCCGGCGTTTCGAATGATGTGGGCGTCGCCAGTTTTCAGACCCAGTGTGCGAATGGAAAGGCGCGTGTCCATGCAGGTCAGAATGGCAAGATGGCGCTCGGGGCGCGGCGTGAGCCGTCGCAATTCGTGTGTGCGCGAGTAGAGTTCGTTTGCTTGGAGAACTTCGTCGATTACGCTCATGGTCGATTCATTCTAGCAAATCGTGAAAGTCGGATTCGAATTCAGCACACGTGCGGGTATCGAGAATCTACGAGAAATTCAGAAAAGGCGGGGCTGGCGCCTGGGTAGTTCTTTGCCAAAGTATTCGTAGGCGCGGGCAGTGGCTACGCGGCCTCGCTGGGTGCGATCGATCAATCCAATCTGCATGAGATACGGCTCATAGATTTCTTCGATGGCATCTTCTTCTTCGGAGAGGGCGGCAGCTAGCGTGCCGAGGCCCACCGGACCGCCGGCGTACTTATCCAAAAGAGCCAGCATTAGGTTGCGGTCGACTTCGTCGAGGCCGCTTTCGTCTACGCCGAGCATCGCTAGTGCTTCCTGAGCAACGGCACGGGTGATACGGCCAGCGGCGCGCACTTCGGCAAAATCGCGGGAACGGCGAAGCAACCGGTTGGCGATGCGCGGTGTGCCGCGGCAACGGCGGGCGATCTCTTCGGCGCCGCCATCGTCCATCAGGATATTCAGAATTTTGGCCGAGCGGTGAATGATGGTAAGCAAATCTTCGGGCTCGTAGAAATCGAGGCGGTGGACTATGCCGAAGCGAGAGCGCAAAGGCGCTGTGATTAGTCCAGCGCGCGTGGTGGCACCGATCAGTGTGAAGTGTCCCAGCTGGAAAGGATGTATGCGCGCGCCGGGTCCCTGGCCAATGATCAGGTCGACCCGAAAATCTTCCATCGCGGGATAGAGGATTTCTTCGACGGCGGGCTGGAGACGGTGAATTTCATCCAGGAAGAACACTTCCTTGCCTTCGAGTGAGGTGAGGATCGCGGTTAGGTCGCCTTTACGTTCGAGCAGGGGACCGGCGCTCGTTTTGATCGGAACCTGCAGTTCGTTGGCGATGATCTGGGCGAGCGTGGTTTTTCCGAGGCCGGGAGGGCCGTAGAGAAGGACGTGGTCGAGGGCTTCGCCGCGACTGCGGGCGGCTTCGATGGCGATGGAAATGTTCTCTTTGACCCGTTTTTGGCCGATGTATTCGTCGAGGCGTTTCGGGCGGACGCTGGCTTCGATGCGAGCGTCTTCGTCGTAGGGGGCGCCAGAGACGATTCTGTGTTGTTCGCTTCGGTCCATGGATCGTTTTGCGCTGGCGTCAGGCATTGTTGAGACTTCGCTTTATTCTAGAAAGCCGGCGACCAAGGTCGGTCCGTGCAACTGCACGATCATGCGCCGGCATGAGTTGTGCGACCTTTGGGCGCGGACAGCGACTGCAGGGCGGCGCGTAGCAATCGCTCAAAATTCGTTGTGCCGACTTCGCGCTTAGCTTCGCTTACCGCTGTCTCAGCAGTTCGCGCATCGTAGCCTAGATTGACTAGCGCGGAGATTACGTCGGCTTCTGCTCCGGCGGGGGATGCGGCGGCTGGCTTCTGAGCTTCCAAGACGACGGCTTCGAGTCTGTCCTTCAGTTCGACGACCATGCGCTCGGCGGTTTTGCGGCCGACGCCGGGAATTTTGGTGAGGCGCGCCAAATCGCTGCCGCGAATGGCGGGGACGAGTTCTTCGACGCTCATACCGGACAGAATTTTCAGGGCAAGAGAAGGCCCGACACCGGAGGCAGAGAGGAGCATCTCGAAAAGATGCTTTTCGCGTGAAGACACGAAGCCATAGAGCGCGAGGGCGTCTTCGCGGACATGGGTATGAATGAGAAGGGTGACTTCAGTGTGGAGCTCGCCGAGCGCGGCGAAGGAAGAAAGCGGAACTTGAACGAGATAGCCGACCCCGCCGACATCGACGAGCACTTGATTCGGGCGTTTTTCGGCGAGGCGTCCACGGAGCTGGCCAATCATGGGAGGCCAGTATTGCCGCCTTTTCTTCGCCTGTCAACGCAGGAGGGGCTTGTTGGGCGGATGACGTTTTCATCAGCAAGCAAAAGCGCCTTGCCCCGTTCGTTTATTTGCTGAAACTAACGAGGTTCTACTCGGCCCGCGCATAGAATCGAGAGATCCCAGATGTCTAGTTTTGAAGGATGTAGTACAAGTCTTTTACTCTTTAACTTGTTATTTGAAAGGAGCTGCGATTTCTGTTTGAATAGCCCAACGGGGAGCCATCATGAAAATCTACAATAGCACAGGCTATTTGATTATTTTTTTGTACATGCTGGCTTGTATGTATTTCGCCCCAGCTCATTTGGGACCCTGGATGGGAGTGCTGATAGGCGGAGTTTATTTTGTCTTTTGCTGGTTTCTTGGAGGGTTGTATCTGGCGGATGTTCTTCATTTGGGAATCGCTCATCGTTCACTCGACTATAAGGAATGGTTCATAAAACTCGTCACTGTCGTGAATAACATCTTCGGACTCTATGTAGATCCGATTGCCTGGGTGAATCGCCATCGATTGCATCATAAGAATTCCGACCATGATGGAGATCCCAACAAACTTTCCGGCGATGGTTTTTGGCGAACTATGTATCGCTGCATGATGCCGTACGAGTGCAACGAGAATTTGGCCGGCGACCAAATTCTGAAGTCCCGGACTTTTCGGGTCGCTGCGAATCCAGTTTTTGCAATACTCGCACAAGGCTTTAGTTTTTATCTCTTCTGGAAGTTAGTTGGATCTCTGAAGTTTACGCTGGCGATGTGGGTGGGAATACGAATTTTTGCGCTGTGGGTCAATATGATCCAAAACTATTGGACCCACACTCGAGACTTTGGTTACCGGCGGTATCACGACGAAGAGGACAACGCCATGAACATTGGCGAGTGGCTGCCGGTAACGGCGACCTTCAGTGCTTGCCTGCAGAACAATCATCACCACTATCCAGGCGTTTTGCGACTAAGCCACGACAATTCCGAATACGACTTTGGATTCTTGACTGTGAAAGTTATGAAACAGATTGGCTTGGTGAAAGCGACCGCAACGGGTGCGCAGTTACCCGAGGACGTTCCCTTGGACGCGCTAGACTTTTAGCGCGCTCTTTTTCTTTCTCAGAAATGGTTCAATCGTTTGCCCAAGAAAGCTGGGCGAAATTTCTTCGCCGGCCAAACCGTAATTTTCCGGCCATTCCTCAGGAAAGTAATAAGTCCCAAAAAGTTTATCAATCCACGGGAAATGAATCGCAAAATTTTTGTCGATGGACTCTTTTTGAGACGTATGGTGCCAGTGATGATATCTGGGCATAACCAAAAACCTTTCGAGCCATTTCGCATTGGGACCGAAATTGCAGTGAGTCCAAGTGGCGTGAAGGGTGACAAAAACCAAGTACGTCAGAATGATCGATTGCGAAAATCCAAACATGAGAGGAGCAAGGATGAATCCACGTACCAGTGTGTCGTCTACAAAGTGGGAGCGTGAGCCCGCGATCCAATCAAGGGCTTTCGAAGAATGGTGAACGGCATGAAAACGCCACAGAAAAGGCACTTTATGCAAAGCCAGATGAATAAAATATTCAGCGACGTCCGCAACCACGACGGCCAAACAGAATTGCAACAGCCAGGGCATGCGAGCGATCAATCCCTGAAGAGCCGGAACACCCAAATATTTAGTGGCCTGAGTAGCGGGCAGCAAAACCAGAAACGATAAAATCTGAATTGGCAGATGGGTGGACATGAAATAAACCACATCCTGGGTCCACCCTTTTCTGAATGTTCCTTGTTCTGGGTACTGTGGCCAGATTCTTTCGAGTGGCACGTAGATAAGCGCCATCAACAACAAATCAAGCAAAAACCAGTCCATGCCGATGGTTATGTCAGTGAGTTGGCTCCCATTAACCTTTACGCTCGAGCCGCCCCAAGCTGTTGCAGCGATGGCGAGCAGCATCCCCGATAACGCCAGATTCTTTTTCTTGCGCAGTAGAGAAGAGATCACTCCAAACACAACTGCCGCCACGATGAGGAATTGGATTAAGAGGCGAATCGCGTGCAACGAGTAAAACGGACGGAGTTCGGCGGAGGTTAGGAACCGGGGAAAATGCAGGCAGAGAACGCCGCCAAACGCGAGAAATCCAAAAAAGACAGACAATATCCCACTCCACCAACCCGTCCCGAGGCCGGTAGACTCAGCATCACCAAAGAATTCATTAATTTTTTGCTCGAGCACGATGTCTCCTAGTTTACGTTCTGATAGAGCAGCGAGCAACGGATTTGCCGGGACACGCCTACAAGAGAGTTACCGCATTTTGAAGACGCATTGGAGTTCTAATTCGTCGGCCATTTCATTGCGAATCGTGATGCGCGCAAGCTTCGAAAGATTGAGACACTTGAGTTAGCGCAAAGCTTTTAAGTCGGTTCTCGCCAGCACCTGCATTCTTTTGTTCGACGCGTTCTACGCTCGGTGACCCGCGGAGGGCAGTTTCGCTCTCTCCTATACGCTATCCCGTCAACGCAAAAGGGGGTTAGCTTGTAGAGCGGGGATTCGGACATTTCTCGCGCCAGGACTTTGAGAGGCGCAACTCGACCTGGAAATTGCGCAGAG
The DNA here is from genome assembly GCA_963833345.1 of uncultured Acidobacteriota bacterium. GTDB lineage: Bacteria > Acidobacteriota > Terriglobia > Acidiferrales > UBA7541 > Acidiferrum. The sequence continues at coordinate 3,452,398 of CAWHXI010000002.1, forward strand.
TTCTAGTTTGCAAATGCGCATTGTGAGCGTATTGGCGTCTTGTTTTTTCTAGTGGTTACGGGATGATAGAAATATACAGTAGTGGCGCTTCAACCGAGGGGCTTGGGACTTGCAGAGCTGGAACTCTCCTGGGTGGGGCTGGCGTCTTCTTCTCTGCATCGCGCTAGCACTGTTTTTTCTCCATGCCGTCGTCCTGACTGCGGTTCCGTCGAAGTCCGTCACTTCGCTGCTTTCCGACTCCATTCAGGTAGCCTTTGGCCTTCTGGCATTGGTGTCGACGGTATATGCCTCTCGCCGGGTGAACCGCTTCGGGAAACATTTCTGGCTGCTGATTTCCGCATGCTTTCTGTTGTGGACAGCGGCGCAGTTAATGGCCACTTACTACAACAACATCGCTCATCTCCAGCTGCAGACACCGTGGCCGAGCGACGTGGTTTTCTTCGTGAGCATGGCGCCTGCATTTATGGCGCTGTTCCTCGATACGGATCGTGGTCTGGAGTGGAAGAATTGGCCGCGCATCCTGGATCTTGTGCAGGTTGTGATCCTAACCGCGGCAGCTCACCTGCTTCTGTTTGCGCCGCCAGAGCACTGGAAGATGGGCGGGGGAGCGCTGGCCCGGCTTGCATGGCTGCCGGATACTGGCCGAGACATACTTCTTGTAGGTGCGTTCGCGTTGCGCGCGTTGATGTCGCGACAGAAACTTGCGCGGGACCTGTACGGCCGGATGGCCATCTTTTTCGCGCTTTACTTATGCGGAGAGGTGCCATACCTGTATCTGCAATCCACGAAGAATTTGCAGCCCGCCACGCCATGGGATTTGGCTTGGAGCTTTCCCATCCTGGCAATGACGATTCTGGCCGCAACGTCGGCACCTTTGCCCGAAGCTGCGGCGGGCGAGGAGCGTGTGGGCGGCAAAGAAGATTATCTGGGGCGGTGGGGGCTGATCCACATCGTTCCAATGATCTTTCCGCTGGTGGTGCTGCTGATGGCAGCGGGGATCGCGGAAAAACAGCTGGCAGTTGCGGCCGTGATGGTCATCACATCCTTCGCATGCTCGAGCGCGCGCATTATTTTCAGCGAGAGGCAGCGGCGGCAATCAGACATCGCGCTCGAAGAGAAGAACGCGCTGCTGAAATCCATCTTTGAAGGCACCGGCGACGCCGTGTACATCAGGGATCTGGTGGGACATTACGTCATCGTTAATCCGGCGTTTGCGAAATACTTCGAGAAACCAGTTGAGGAAATTGTGGGAAAAACCGCCGCGCAACTGTTCGATTTTGCAACCGCAAGGCGGCTCTCGGAAACCGATCGATTGGTGATCGAAACCGGCCTGACGCAAACGTTCGAATACGAACTGCCTCTGGTCAATGGAACGCGCGCATTTTTAGCGATGAAGAGCCCGTATCGAGATGGCCAGGGGAAAACGATCGGAGTCATCGTAGTCGCGCGCGACATCACCGAATACAGAGCGATGGAAGAGCGGTTGCGCCAATCGCAAAAAATGGAAGCCATCGGCACGCTGGCAGGCGGCGTGGCGCACGATTTCAACAACCTTTTGATGGTCATCGCAGGCTATGGCTCGGTATTGAATGAGGCACTGGCGGGAGAACCGAAGCTCCGCGGTCAAGTCGAACAAATACAAAAAGCCAGCGAACGGGCGGCGGCGCTCACGAGGCAACTGCTGGCGTTCAGCCGCAAGCAGACCATTCAGCCTGTGCTGTTAAGTCTCAACAGTGCGGTGACCGGAGTGGAAAAACTCTTGCGGCGGCTCATCGGCGAGAATATCTCGATAGTTACGCTTTTGGGGCCCGAGCTCGGTTCGGTGAGGGCCGATGCTGGGCAGATCGAACAAGTGATTCTAAACCTAGCAGTAAATGCCCGCGACGCAATGCCCGATGGAGGCAAACTAATGCTGGAAACGAGACACCGGGAGATCGGAGCTGGCCGTAACAGCCAAGCCGAAGCCGTCAAGCCGGGACGCTATGTGGAATTAAGTGTGAGCGATACGGGAATCGGTATGGATGCCCAGATGCAATCGCACATATTCGAACCCTACTTCACCACAAAACCCTCTGGGAAAGGAACGGGGCTGGGCCTCTCGACCGTCTACGGGATCGTGCAGCAAGCCGGAGGTTACATCAGCTTTTCTAGCAAACTACGAGAGGGCACGACATTTCGCATTCTTCTTCCCCAGATCGACTCTGCGCAAGCTCCGGGCTCGTCGTCGGATTTCCCTGACGCGTCCTATTCAGGCGAAGAAACCGTGCTTTTGGCGGAGGACGAACCGGCGGTGTGCGATCTCGTGCGCGCGATTTTAACCTCGCGCGGATATACCGTGCTCTCCGCACGCCTGCCTCAAGAAGCAGAACGGATTGCTGAGACCCACCCGGGAAAAATCGATCTGCTGTTGACCGACGTCATCATGCCTGGGATGAGCGGGGCAGAACTTTCCAAGCGGATTTTAATGCACATTCCCAGCGTAAAGGTGCTGTTTATGTCCGGCTACATCGACGATTCGGTTGTGCGCCAGGGGATCAGCGAAAACGAAACGGCTTTTCTGCAGAAACCGTTCACCCCTCTTAGTCTGGCAAAAAAAGTCAGGGAAGTGCTCGACGGCGCTGCCGTTCGTTGAAACGTCTCAGGACGCTTCTGCTGCCGAGGCTGCAGGTCGATAGTGGCCGGGGACGGCTCGCAGAGCGATGGCCAGCCGATTCCAGGCGTTGATTGTCGTCACCACAAACGTGAGATCCACAATCTCTTTTTCGTTGAAATACTTGCGAACTCCTTCGTAGATGGAATCCGGGGCGCGCCTCAGCGGCGAGCGCGATCTTTGCGGACAGCTTCGTCGATCAGGGCGTCGAGCTCATTGCGCGTGAGAGAGACGTGAGCGCCGGAGGATTCGCCGGTGTCGTTGGTTTCGGGAAGTTCGGCGCCTCCGCCTGGTGGGGGCGTGACGAAATATCTCGCGCGTGCAGCCATCAACTTTGCGACTTCTCGACCAGAGAGAAGGACCGGACCACCTGCCAATTCCGCGGAAAGAACGATCTTTGCGAAGTGCTCGATGGTTTCCATCCGGAAGAAAGCGGTAAGAAGATCCGGACCGCAAGTGACCGCGCCATGATTTGCCAGAAGCAGGGCGTCGTAGTGCGGGACGAAGGGCTCAATCGCGTCGCTGAGCTCCGGCGTTCCGGGAGTGGCATAGCGGACGAGCGGAATCTGCCCAAGGCCGATGATCACTTCCGGCAAAAGTGCTTGATTCAAGGGACGCCCGGCTGCGGCAAACCCTGTTGCCGTCGGCGGATGCGCGTGGCAGATGGCGTTCACATCGGGCCGCATGCGGTAAAACAGCAGGTGCATGGCAATTTCGGATGAGAATTTGCGTTCACCGGCAAGCTGGCGGCCCTCGAGATTGGTGATTACGAGGTCTTGCGGTTCGAGCATGCCCTTGTTCATGCAAGTCGGAGTGGTGAGGATGCGGTTTTCGTCGAGGCGAACAGAAATGTTGCCTTCGCAAGCGACAATGAAACCACGGTCGTACATCCACTTCCCCGCGGTACAGATTTCGCGGCGGTGCTGTTCTTCGTTTTTCTCGTGGGTGGGCCAGAGGGAGTTGGTAGTCATCGTACGCACTTCTTCCTTGCCCGGCGTTTCCTCCGGGCCTTTGCTCTGCCCCCCAGCAAAGTAGACTCTTGGACCCTGAACCGTCGGAATCCAGAGGCGCACTTTATCACACTAGGCGTAAATTCCGCGCAACTTTAGTGCGCTGCCCACGCGGTCAATCGCGAGCATATAAGCTGCAATGCGATTATTCACTTTGTGCGTTTCCGCATAGCGGACAACTTCGTCGAAGGCGTTTTCCATGACGTCGAGAAGGCGCTCGTTAACCTCGCTCTCGCGCCAAAAGAAACCCTGGCGGTCCTGAACCCATTCGAAATAGCTGACGGTGACACCGCCGGCGTTGCCAAGAATATCCGGCACGGTGAAGATGCCTTTGGCGTCGACAATGGCGTCGGCTTGCCAGGTCGTGGGGCCGTTGGCGCCTTCGCAGAGAATGCGCGCTTGGACCTGGTGAGCATTTTGTTCTGTGATTTGGTTTTCGATGGCGGCAGGAATGGCGATTTCGCAGGGTTGGAAGAGAACATCGCGTGCGGACATTTTCGTGCCGCCGCCGGGAAAATCTTGAAGAGGTTTTTTCTGCGTGTAGACCCAGTCGATGATTTTGGTGACGTCGAAGCCATTTTCGTTGTAGAGGCCGCCGCCAATGTCAGCGAGCCCAACAATTTTATAGCCCACCTTTTGCATGAGCTGAGCGGCGAGGGAGCCAACGTTGCCGAATCCTTGCACTACGACTCGGCAGCCTTCCTTCTTAATGCCCAGTTTGGCGAGCGCTTTGTCGCAGCAGATCATAACGCCGCGTCCGGTGGCTTCCCGCCTTCCGCGCGAACCGCCGAGTTCGATGGGTTTGCCGGTGACGACGGCAGTCGTAGCTTCGCCGACGTGCATGGCGTAGGTGTCCATCACCCAAGCCATCGTCTGCTCGTTGGAGCCGATGTCCGGGGCGGGAACGTCGCGCTCCGGGCCGAGCCAGTCAGCGAGTTCAGCGGTGTAACGACGAGTGAGGCGTTCCAATTCGCCCCGTGAAAGTTTGCGCGGATCACAAATGATGCCGCCTTTGGCGCCGCCGAAGGGAATATTCACCACCGCACACTTCCACGTCATCCACGTGGCCAACGCGCGGACTTCGTCAATGGAAACATCGGCGGCAAACCGAATACCGCCTTTACCGGGGCCCCGCACCGTGGAATGAAGAACGCGGTAACCGACGAAGACCTCAAGCTGACCGTTGTCCATGCCAACGGGAATGTAGAGCGTGATTTCTTTTTTGGGGTATTTGAGATAGCGGTAGAGCCCTTGCTCGAGTCCCAGTTTTTGCGCGGCTACTTCGAAGCGCGCTTCCGCGTTCTGGTAGACATTCATTTCTTCAGGTACTGGGGCTTGCGGCATGCGGAACTCTCCTTTGAGGCGGCGACGGCAGCAAAACAATCAACAATTCGCAGTTCGGCCGTGAAAGGAAATCAGGACCGAATTGCAAGGCCAAGAGAGACGCCTGGCGGGCTACCCCGTTGCATGGAACTGAAGTGACCGGTCCGCCAGACTCGCTTTTGGCCGGGTCGCCAGTATACGAACCTGCTCCCTTGGCTGCAAGCGAGAGGGATCTCGAACGCTCCTCAGAAATAATTCGGATCGGCTGGCGAGTTTTTTAGAGTCAAGTCAGAAATTTGAGAGTTTCTTCGATGAGATCAGAGGTTCCCAGGTAAGGATCGCCCGGGCTGTCGAATTCCATGGAACAGTAGCCCTTGTAATTGCTGCTCTTGAGAATGCCGAAGGTCTTCGCCATATCTACGTGAACCAACTGTCCCTTTTCATCGGCTTCCATGGCCTTCACGTGACAGATGCTGTAGGCGTGTTTGAACATCGCCTCGATCCCTTTGTAGGCGTATTCCGTTTTGCCGGTGGTCAGGGTATTCGCGAAATCCGGATTCGCGTGCAGCCAGGGGCTGTTCACTTTTTCGATGATGCCGACGATAAAGAAGGGATCTTCGCTGAGTGGATTGTCGTTCTCTAGATTTACGAGGATATTTTTCGCCGCGCCGTACTCCGCCACGCGCAGGAGAGTGTCGGCAGCGCGATCCAGGTCGGGCTTCGAATCCTTGGCTGGCGGCAAGTTCGTGCGTACGCTGGGCGAGCCAACGGTTGCGGCTATATCGATCCATTGTTTGCTGAAGGCGATGGCTTTTTCGCGCTCGGCTTTATCTGCCGCGTAGGGGCTGTGCTCGCCATCTACGGCAATGTTGACAATGGCGCCACCGGATTTTCCGACAACCGCGCGAAGGTCGTTTAGATATTTTGCATCGAGCGAACGGAAATGCTCGCTCCACGGTTCGATCTTATTGATGTTGAATCTCGATTTGACGAAAACCACGAAATTTTTCAAATCCATCTTGGAGATTGTGGTGGGGTAAGGCTTATCGTGAGCACCTGCGATGGCTTCGCGGAAGGGGTAGGAGGCAATGGCGATGCGATCGCGGGGCGCAGAAGGAAATTGCAAGTTGGGGCCGGAACTCGCGGCGGCGGTCTTGAACCCCGGCCAAAGCATCGCCGTTGCTGCGGTGGCAGCGGACTTTGCAAGAAAATGTCTTCGTGTGGTGAGCGCCAAAGCGGCGCCAGTCTAGCAGAATGAGCTTGGGTGCGCCATGAAGAGAGTGATATGAAATTGGCAACTCTCAACGTTGGAGACATGATTCGTAACCGCGAGTTGCGCAAAGCTGCTCAGCTATAATCCGCTCGATTTTTAAGTGAAGCGGAGCTTCCGGAGGCGAAAAATGAAACGCACGCTGACTGTTGTACTCGGATTCTTTCTGTTGGTTGTGCCAAGAGCGGCCTTCGGACAGGCAACCGCTGATTTGCTCTCCGAATTGACAAAACCGCATGACTACGTTTTAAAGCGAATCTCGAGTTACGACAGGACGGGAGGCAATGACGACTACCGGCCGCTCGCGCCAGGAGAGACGCTCACGTTGCTAGACGAAGCCGGGCCTGGCGAAATCTCCCACGTGTGGATCACCATCGCGAGCGAAGAGAGATTCCATTTGAAGAAAATGGTGCTGCGCATGTATTGGGACGGTGAAAGTTCACCCAGTGTGGAAGCTCCGGTTGGCGACTTTTTCGGGCTGGGCCTTGGGGAATATTTTCTTTATCAGTCCGCGCCTCTTTCGGTAGGAGGCGACAAAGCCCTAAACTGTTTCTTCCCGATGCCCTTTCAAAAACACGCACGCATTACGCTCACGAACGAAGGCCGGCAGCGAGCCGAGGCTGTTTACTGGAACATTGATCTGCGCTCTTATAGAGCGCCCCTGCCTGCCGAAACGCTGTACTTTCACGCACAGTATCGCCAAGCGACTCCCAACAAAGCATTCCCCGAAAACAAAATCAATTTAGACGGCAAAGAAAACTACGTTTGGATGGAAGCGGCGGGGCGCGGGCACTTTGCCGGGGTGACTATGTCCGTGCTCGAAAATCAGGATGGCTGGTGGGGTGAGGGCGACGACATGTTCTTTGTGGACGGCGAGAAGCTGCCGTCGATCAACGGAACCGGTTCGGAGGATTATTTCCTGGGTGCTTGGGACTTTGGAGGCAAGCCTTTTGCCTACGCCCTATTCGGAGCGCCAATCGTTGGCGCGGAATTCCAGGGCGGGCGATGGTCCGTTTATCGCTTCCACCTGGACTCACCGATTCCGTTTACGAAATCTTTGCGCGCCACGATCGAACATGGGCATGCCAACGATCGCGGAGACAACTTCTATTCAGTAGCCTACTGGTATCAGAGCGAACCTCACGGAATTTTCCCTGTGTTGCCAGCCGTTGAAATTCGACTGCCGCGCGTTTTTCCTGTATCAAGTGGCCAAAAATAGCGGGAAGCAGCACTAGCCGTGTCTAACACGCGGGGCGCAGAAGAATGAACTATTGCGGACGGAACTGCAGCGTGACCGACAGGTGCATCGACACTGGTTTGCCATCGAGGGATGCCGGCTGATACTTCCACTGGCGCACGGCGGCCATCGCCGCTTGATGGAGTAGCGCGGGGCCGGAAATGACTTTCACCGTCGTGACGTGTCCGGTCTCGTCGATCAACGCATCGATGACCACATTGCCAGACACGTGCTGGTTTTTCGCCAAGATCGGATAAACCGGAGCCACGGAACTTATCAACTTCGCAACCTTTACATCTCCGCCGACAGGAAGCGGTGCTTCGGGAGCGGCAGGCTGCTTTCCGTTACCAGCCGCGAGTCCGGAGTCTAGTCCGCCCGCATTCTCATCCGCGTTGCCTGAAGAAATTGCGGGAGCCTCGGCTCCATCATCCTGAGCAGCTACGGCGCGATTCATCGTGGGACTGGCCAAGTGGACTTCACCGAGAGCGGGCTTCTTGGGCTCCGGTTCCGCCGGAGTCCGCGAAATGCGCTCGGTAGCGGCTGCGGGAATCGTCGTACCTGCGCCGCGCGTGTTGTCTCGAATCACGGGAGCAGGTTGCGGATTCTGCGGAGCTCGGATGAAAGGCGCGCTCGCGGGAGCGCTCGAAACCGGCGCTGCATTCGAGCTGGAGTTTGGTTGAGGCGCGGTCGTGGAAATTTGCGATGCGGGCTGGGACACGGGCTGCGCTGTGGCAGGCACTGGAGAACTAGGGTGCGAACTCGGCGCTGACGTGATAGGCGCGCTGGTGCCTTGAGCCGCCTTCGTCGGTTGCAAGAAATACCATACGCCTCCCGCGACCAGCAAAATCGCCGCGGCAATCGCACCGTAAAAGACTCCTCTGCCGGAGCCGCGTGACGAATGCTCATGTGTGATGACCGGTTCATCCAGCGGGAGCAAGCTGCTGAAGGCGGGCAGCGCGGATTCGGGAACGTTTTCCACCGCAGTCACGGGCAACGGCTCTGCGGAACGCTCTTCACGTGCAGCAATCTCGGAGGCCTGTTTAGCTTTTTCCCGTTCGGCCAGGTCTGGCGGTGCGGGAGTGGCGGCGTTACGGGCCAAAGGCTCAAGCCAGGACGGAATTTTGACCTCTTCCGTGTCCAAGGATGACTTCATAGGGGGAGGAGTTTTTGCCGGCGGGGTGGCTTTGACTGGAACCGGCTCGGACTTGGCAATTTCGAAAACCTGAGCAGCCACGCCCGAAACGGCCTTTGGATCAAGAGCGGTCACAGTGGGCGCGGGAGTTGCTGGCTTTGTAGCTGGCGTCGCACTGAAGAGCATAGAAGAAAGCTGCTCCTGAAGCCGCGCAGCTTGGAGTTTCAACTCTTCGGTCGAGCCCTGGCCGGCCACGCTAGGCGACGGCTGTTTATTTTCGGACGGAAGAACCAGTGCTGAAGATTTTGACGGAGTCAGCGCTGGCGGCACTTCGGGCGAACTCAGAAGACTTGCAAGGGAAGACGCCAGCGAAGAAGTGATCGTGGGCGCTGGGGTAGCCGGCACGTCGGTTTTATTCGTGACCGGCGTTGCGGGCGCTGCGGTATTTTGGACAGACAGCGTTTGTGGTTTCGGGGCTGCGGGGGCAATCACACCTACCTCGGTAGGGCGGGGTTGGGGCGTGGGCTTCGCTTCCACATGAATTTGGGGCGCTTGCACTTGGGCTGGCTTGATCTCGGAAATTTTCGATGCGGATGAGATGGGAGCAACCGCATTGCCTTTGGCCACAGGCGGAAGCGCTGCAACAGGCGCAGCGGCGGGAGCTTGCGCGCCGATGCGATCTGAGGGGAAACGCATCCCCCAGAAGCCAACGACCGGCTCCGTGAATTCCAGTTCTACGTAGCCGCTGACGCTCTTGTAATTTTTCGATTTGACGACCTGGCAAACCACTTCCTTTTTTGTTTTTTCGTTCGTGAGGAAGAGCAATTGGCCTGCGGACACCGGCGATCCCAGCCGGATGACAGCGCCGTTGCCGAAAACCAGGACAGTCTTTGTGGTTTCGGAGAATGGCTCGCGCTTATCGCTGCCTTCGACCGTCCGAGCACCGTTGACGGTTACCGAGACTTCCAGAGCGACAGGCTGCGGCCTGCTCCCCGTTGCCGTATCTTCGTGGCGCGGTCCTGCGGCAACGGGAACCGCTCCGGCTGTCTCTCGTGTGGCGGTTAGGACTTCATTTTCTTTGCTGCTAGGCGGCATTTGGGTGCTCACTTCGTGCGTAAGTTTTTGTTCGGATACTGCTTGGACAGGGCTATCCCGGAACTTCTACATGTTCTTCTTCGCCCATGCTCTGCAGCCATAGTACGGGCGTACCAACAGGGAAACACCTGTCCCGAAGGACAGTCGTGCTGTGGGTGGAAACTGCTCTAACGACTCAGCGGTGGGCGGAATTGCTCGTCGATTTCAACCTGGTAGCCGGTGACGAGCTTATTGGTCTCGTTGGCCATACCGATGACGCCCTGCAACTCCGCAAACATGGCGTCGGTCATGCCTTTTTTGAAAGCGGAGGCGGTGTGCGAGGCTATGCAATAGTGGCAATTGTTCGTGACGCTGACGGCCACGTAGATAAGTTCCTTGGTGAGAGGATCGAGGGCGCCGGGGCCCATGATTTGCTTGATGCTTTCCCAGGTGCGCTTCAGAGTGGCGGGGTCGTGTGCGATGGCCTTCCAGAAATTGTTGATCCAATCGGTCTTGCGCGTGGCCATGATGTCGTCATAGACGGCGCGAACTTCCGGCTTCGCGTCTGCATATTCAATCAGTCCAAAGGTCGACATGCGATTCTCCCAAAACGAGGTTCTGCAAGGTTCAAAGGACCTGTGATCGTGGAAACGTTAGCAAGAAGCAGCGGACTTGGCCAGAAAATCGGCGAGGGAGTTATTCAAACGGCTCCTTGGTCCCATCCCTGTTGAGCAAAAAACTGCCCGGTCTCGCGACACTTCGTCCCATAAGCGGACAGCCGAGAGCAGCCATGGATTCACGAAGACAGGTAAGCCTTCTGAAACCCGCAAGTTGCAGATTTTTTCGCTTGGCAGGGAATCTGCACACCAACTATAACGTATCACGATATAGTCTTCCTTCAGTCGATAGAGGGGCGCAATCCGGGTTTGTAGAGGACCGCCAGGTGAAAACGTGACGAAAAAGAGAGAAACCGAATCGTTCTTGCCTCTAACACCGGCGATGTTTCATATCCTGCTGGCGCTGGCCGATGGCGAAAAGCACGGATATGCCATTTTGAAAGAGGTTGCTAGGCGCACGGACGATAAGGTGCGGCTGAGCGCCGGGACGCTCTACGGAAATTTGGCGCGGCTGGAAAGCGCCGGGCTGATCGCGGAATCGGACCGGCGGCCGGAGGTGGTGCTCGACGACGAGCGACGCCGGTATTACCTCCTCACGGAATTTGGCCGCGAAGTGGCAGTTGCCGAAGCGGAGCGCATGGAAGAGGCGCTTGGCCAGGCCCGCGCCAAGAAACTTTTTCGAAAACCAAGACTTGCTTAGCGAGGAATCACTGACATGGGAAAAGAAACCCTGCCTTTTTCTCAAAGACTTTTTCGAGCGCTCGTTCGCGTGCTTCCGTTCGACTTCCGGACAAATTATGAGGGCGAGATGGAAGGAGTCTTTCGAGAACAGCAGCGCGAGGTAGAGGAGCGCGGAGGCCTCATGAGGGCGCTCAAGCTCTGGAAAGAAACCATCGTTGGAATTTTCACCACGGCTCCGCGCGAGCACTGGCAAATCCTGACCAGCGACTGCAGTTATGCATTCCGTATGATGGGAAAAAATCCGGGGTTCACCGCGGTCGCAATTCTCACGCTCGCATTGGGCATCGGGGCGAACACCGCTATTTTCAGCGTCGTACACTCCGTGCTTCTGAGGCCGCTTCCCTATTCACAGGGACAGCAATTGATTTTCATCCGCCAGCAGGAAACAAAGTTGGGCATTCCGAATATGTCGTTTTCGGTGAAGGAGATCGAGGAGTATCGCACACAAAACCGCACGCTCTCGGGCCTAGTGGAATACCACGCGATGTCCTTCACGCTCTTCGGGCACGGTGACCCGGAGCGCGTGCGAACCGGCGTCGTTTCCGCCAACTATTTTGACCTGTTTGGAATTCAACCGTTGCTGGGGCGAACATTTTTGCCTGACGATGACAAGTTGGGCGCGCCGCCCGTGCTTCTTCTCAGCTACGAGTACTGGAAAGACAATTTTGGCTCCGATCCGGGAATCATCGGCAAGACGTTTGAGATGAACGACAAAGTGCACACCGTTGTGGGTGTTCTTCCGCCCGTGCCGCAGTATCCCAATGAAAATGACGTGTACATGGCGACTTCGGCGTGCCCCTATCGCTCCGATAAAATGCATCTCGAAGACCGCGACATGCGCATGATGGAAGTCTTCGGGCGGTTGAAACCCGGCGTGACCGTGGCGCAGGCGAACGCGGATCTTTCTACCATTGCCGCTGGATTGAAAGCCGCGTATCCAAAATCGTATCCGGAAAATGTGGGCTTCACTTCCGCAGCTTCCCCTTTGCAGGAGGAGTTGACGCACGGAGCGCGGCCGACGCTTCTTCTGCTTCTCGGCGCGGCCGCCTTTGTGCTGCTCATCGCGTGCGCCAATGTCGCGAACCTGACGCTTGCTCGCATGGCGAAGCGCGAACGCGAACTCGCCGTGCGCAGCGCACTAGGCGCGGGTCGAAGCCGGATCCTGCGCCAGCTTCTGACGGAAAGTTTTCTCCTGGCAATTGTGGGCGGCATTCTAGGTTTAATGTTGGCCTATGGGAGCTTGGAACTTTTGACGGATTTTGTGGGACGGCTCACCCCACGCGCCCGCGAAATCCACATTGACTCGGGCGTTTTGCTGTTTACGCTGGCAGCCGCGCTGGGCACGAGCATCGTTTTTGGGACGCTGTCGGCGCTCTTCTCGCGAGCAAATCTTACTTCCAGTCTGAAAGAAGGGAGCAGCGGAGCAGGATCCGGCTACCAGCAGAGTCGCGTGCGCAGCGCGCTGATTGTTTGCCAGATTGCTTTTTCGTTTATGCTGTTGATCGGCGCTGGACTGATGATTCGCAGCCTTTTCAAAATGCAGCAGGTGGATGCAGGCATCGTGCCGCAACGCGTTCTCGCCATGAGGACTGCTTTCAATTGGTCGAACTACACCTCCTCAGCTAAAACTCGCGTCGTCATTCAAAAACTTCTCGATCGCGTGAAATCGGAACCAGGCGTTCTTTCGGCTGCCATCTCAAGCAGGTACCCGTTCGAACCGGAGACGATTACTGGCGGTCCCGAATCTGTCTCCTTCTCATTCCAAATCGAGGGACAGCATTTAGAGCCCGGCCAGGCACCGCCCGTCAGTACGTACGCGGCTGTTTCTCCCGACTACTTCAAGACCTTGGGCATCCCGCTAAAGGCCGGCAGGATGCTGGCCGATACGGATTCCGACGATCTCAAAGCACCTCAAGTGGCGCTTATCAATGAGGAGGCGAAGCGCCGATTCTGGCCCAACGAAGATTCTCTCGGCAAGCGCGTTTCCGGCGATGGCGGAGAACACTGGGCGACAATCGTCGGAATCGTCGGGGACGTTCGGGAATTTGGATTGGATCATGCCCCATCGCCGGAGTTCTATGGTCCACAGGCAGAAGGTCCGCAGCCCGGAAACCTGATTGTTCGCACCGCGGTCGAACCGCGCAGCATGGCGCAAGCGTTGACGCGGGCGATACATGAAATCGATTCGCAAACAGCGGTGACGCACATCCTGACTTTGGAACAGGCGCGCTATGAATCGATGGCTTCGCCGCGCGTGACGGCAAGCCTGCTGGGAATTTTTGCGGGACTGGCGCTCGTAATTGCCACAGCGGGCATCGGCGGTATCATGGCGCTGATGGTTAGCCAACGTGTGCGCGAAATAGGGATTCGCATCGCGCTCGGCGCTCGTCCGGCGAGCATTCTTCAGATGGTTCTCGGGCAAGGCATGTTGCTCGCGGTGCTGGGAGTCGGAATTGGAATCGCGGGCGCCATCGCTTTGACGGGGCTTGTAAAATCGATGCTGTTTGAAGTGCCGCCGACCGATGTGCTGACGTTTAGCGGCGTTGGCCTGACTCTTCTGGCTGCCGCGGCGCTCGCAAGCTACTTACCAGCCCGCCGCGCTGCCGCGGTCGATCCAAACGCGGCGCTTCGCGCAGACTAAAACTTCTTCAAAAACACAGCGGCGCCAAAACTCAAACTGATTCTAAGGGGAGAGAAATTCCTCGAGCAGAAGCTGTGCGAGACGCCGAGGATTGTGGCGGATGACTCCGTGCTCTTCGAGAAGATTATCGAGAACGACGCGGTAGCCGAGTTTCTGAAGCTCGGGTAGGTCCACGACAACCTGCTCCGCGCCCTGACGCCGATAGCGCTTGGCGACTTCCGGCGAAACGGGCCGGCGGTTGGCCACCACCCAGTCCACGACAGAGCGCGGCGTGTGGTGACGTATGGCGCGCAAATGATCGGCCAGAGAGTACGCGGCGGTTTCGCCAGGCTGCGTCATAAGATTGGCGATGTAAACGCGCGGAGCCGTGGACTTGGCAATAGCAGCGGCGATTTCCGGGATAAGCAGATTTGGAAGGATGCTGGTGTAGAGCGAGCCGGGGCCGAGAAGAATCAAGTCGGCTTCGTGAATAGCGTCGATGACAGCAGGAAACGGTGGAACGCGGCGAGGTGACAAAGAAATTTTCTCGATGGGCGTTTTGCTGGCGGAGATGCGCGTTTCACCGTGAACGATACGGCCGTTGGTGAGTTTGGCGACGAGCTGGACATTTGAAAGTGTCGAAGGAAAGATTCGGCCGCGAATGGCGAGAACTTTACTGCTAACGCGAATGGCTTCGGCAAAATCTCCTGTAACATGCGTTAGAGCCGCGAGAAAGAGATTGCCGAAATTGTGGCCGATGAGCCCGCGCCCAGCGTGAAAACGGTATTGAAATAGCCTGCCGAGAAGAGCTTCATCTTTCGAGAGTGCAACCATGCAGTTGCGGATGTCGCCCGGCGGAAGAACGCGATTTTCGCGGCGAAGGCGCCCGGAGCTGCCGCCATCATCGGTAACAGTGACGACTGCCGTGAGGTCGGATATAGGCCGGTGAGAATTGGGATGCTCGTCGCTGCGGCGGACGACGTACTCCTTGAGCCCGCGGAGAAGCGTCGAAAGCCCCGTGCCCCCGCCAAAAGCGACAACGCGGAATCCGCGGGACAGAGCTTTCGGTTTGAGCTTTTTTTCCTTCACCGGATGACGTAGTGAAACCTGGCGACCGAACGTTTCGTTCGAGGCGTGTTTCTCCGACCCCAGACTAGCCAACGAATTAAATCCTGCGTCGAGACTCTTTCCTATCAGGCCGGAATTTGCAATCGGGCTTTTAATTTAAGCGCATTCCGGTTCACGGGCAAGTAATCCAAAGAGGCTCAGCCGGCAGTGCCATCTTTCTCCGGATAGAGAAGCTCGGTGAAGCGAGGATCTTCCTGGAGGAAGGCGAAGTCTTCATCGTTGCGCGCGTGATAGCGGTTTTCGGGGCGAAGCTCGATGGCGACTTTAAGATTCGCCATCGCCGAATCCGCTTCGCCGGTCAGGCAATCGAGTGCAGCCAGCGCGTAGTGAATGTAATCCGACTTCGGTGATGCTTTGCGTGCTTTGATCAGACTTTCGCGAGCATCGTCCCAGCGGCCGATGTTCATCATGCCCACGCCGCGCTGGTAATGCTCATCGGCGGTGCGCGGATTCTGTTCCGCACTCGGCTTCATGCGCTGCTCGGCGATGCGCAGGTGCATGCGGGCGCGGTCCGCAAGGCCCTTACTGGGACCTTCGAGTACTTTTTCCAACTCTTGCTTGGCCTTGGCAAATTTCTGCTGGTGGAACAGGGCGAGCGCTTCGTCGTAGACTTTGAGCTGCGCTTGAACCAGGGGATCGACCAGTTCTACTCCGCCTCGCTGCGCAGGTGGCGGCGGAGGTAAGTTCTTCTTTTTCTGTGAGTTAGAATGGCCATGCGCCGCGCCTTTGCCATGCCCGGATGAGCCCGAAGAGGCTTTGCGCGCTTTTGCCATGCCGCGAATCGTAGCAGAGGAAAATGACGGCGTCAACGAGTGGTAGTGGGATTGCGAGGGCATCCATAAGTTACCTCCCAGCGGCATGGGGAGAAAAAAGGGCATCGAAATGGGAGCGTTTTCGCGGAAACTGTAAGGAAGTTACCCGACAGGGGACAGGCTCAGCCGGAATGCTGGCCTGCCAGCACCGCGTATGCTATAAATTTGTGGCCGAACTCTGGTTAGGAACAAGTGCCTTTCATCAACTTTCCTGCTCGCGAAATTAATTGTAAGCTCGTGTACTACGGTCCAGGTCTGGGCGGAAAAACCGCGAACCTTCAGTGGGTCTACGACCACACCGGACAAAACCAAAAGGGCAAAATGGTATCTCTGGCCACGGAGACGGACCGCACGCTCTTCTTCGATTTTCTTCCGTTGGATCTGGGAACCGTGCGCGGCTTCAAGACGCGCTTCCACCTCTATACCGTCCCTGGGCAGGTGTTCTATGAGGCCAGCCGCAAGCTCATCCTGAAGGGTGCGGATGGTGTCGTATTTGTCGCGGATTCGCAGGAAGAGCGGCTCGACGCGAATTTCGAGACCATGGAAAATTTGCAAGAGCATCTGAAAGAACACAACCTGAATTTCGGCACGATTCCGTATGTCCTGCAGTTGAACAAACGCGACTTGCCCAATGCCATGCCGGTGCCCGAGCTGACGAAGCAGCTCCAGAAGAAAGGCGAGCCGGTCCTCGAAGGCGTAGCCATTCAAGGCATCGGCGTCTTCGAAACGCTGAAAGAAGTGGCCAAGCTTGTCCTTGCGGAATTAAAAAAGGGCGGGTGAGTCGGTCTAGCTGAGGTTGAAGGTCATTTCGATTGGAACAGCAACAGACACAGGCATTCCTCCCTTGTCGTTAGCCGGCTTAAACTTCCACGCGCGCACGGCCTTTATAGCCTCTCCATTCAGACCAAACGGAATACCCTTTAGGACGCTGATGTCGCCAGCTCGGCCGTCTTCCGTAACTGTCACTTCTAGAACCACCCTTCCCTTGAATTTTGCCTTTCGCGCCGCGTTCGAATACAGAGGCGAAGGGCAGTAGATGCACTCCGGATGGCCAACCCCGTTTATTCCCGCTCTTATCGGCGTACCGCCCTGCTCGACATTGTGCGTGGCGGCGAGGCGCTCCGCGTCGTAAGGTTCGAAAGGGGTGAACGCCGCCTGCGGTACTGGGATCGCAACCAGCATTGCTTCCTGCGGCCCCACCTCGTCGTTGGAAATATTCAACAGTTCAGTCAATAAGCTGAAGTGATCGCCTAGCTGCTCGATCATGCCGAGGAGTACGGCGTTGGCTTGAAACTCGGTGGCAAGCCAGCGAGCGGCCTCTCGCTCTTTTAGGGCGCTTGACGGAATGTGTTCGCGAACGAGATAGCGCTGGAGGCGGCTCCGGTCGACGATTTGAATGCCGTTTCCCTGAGCAAGAAGTTCAGCGGAAATGGAATCGGCCAGCTGAATACCGAGCTGCGAAGTTGAGCCGGATGGGTTTGTGAAATTTGTGACGAGGATAGTGCAACTGTTGGGACGACACTCGGCCTGGTCGGCTCTTTTCAGAATGCGGGCGGCTAGGGCCTTGAGTTCCGTGCCATAGGGCGGATTCGATTCGGATAGGTTCTGCTGATCTTGCGCAAAGGATGACCCAACGGCAAGAAAACAGAAGGCAGTTACAAAAACAAGACCATGAGGAATGCGGCCACGTATCAACATCCTGGGGAGTTTAACACGACGATAAGTAATGCGGTTTAGCTTCGAAGCTTTTCACGGAACGCCGAATAAAGAGACCCGCTTAGGTTGAACCTCAGAAATTGGGTCTCACTAATAAAGCTGAAACTCGATATCTACAGGGACGCGGACGGGAACAGACTGTCCATGAAACTTGGCAGGCTTGAACTTCCACTTTTGGACTGCGTCGATCGCCTTTTGCGTTAGCGAAAAAGGCGCCCCCTTCAGGACCAGCACGGAATTAACGACGCCATCCTTCGTAACAATCAGCGACAGTTCCACCGTGCCGCGGTATTTCGCTGTCCGTGCGAGATCGGTGTAGTCCGGACTGGGGCAAAGCACGCAGACGGGCAGCGTTGCTCCATCCACTCCCGGCTGAAAAATGCCAGGTTCGGCCGGAATGGCGCCCGGGGAGCGTTCGTAGGAAATGGCCGGTTGTTTCAAGAGTTGCTGGAGCGCCCCATTCAATGGGAACCGCGCGTTTCCCGACCAAGTCGTTCCTAGTCCGTCGATACTCACGCTAATTCTTAATTGCTGATTGGCATCGGTCTCGATGGTTCCGCGCACAACTCCAGCTCCACCCATGGAACGCGCAAGCGTCAGGCAGACCGCCTCGCTTTGAAGCTCCTCGAGCCCCATCCAGTTTTCTTTCAAGTAAGCAGTAAAGGCCTTGCGGTCCTGCACCTGGAAACCGGACGCCGATCCCGCAAGGGACTGCGCCAAGTCGTCAGCGAGGAAGGTGCCCAGTTTGGAAAATTGCTTGTCGCCAACGTTGGAAAAATCGATCACAAAAATCTTTGGAAATGCGGGATCGATCTTGGACTGGCGGATTTGTTCAGCTAAACGCGAAGCAAGCGAATCCATCTGCTCTTGAGCGGCGGGCGGCAAGGCCGGCGCGTCATCTCGGGCCGCCGTCGAGGCGCTGAATAAGGAACATATCATCGCGGCAATCACTAGAGCGCTAAGCCGTCCCAAAGCACTGGAGATGCTGTCGAGACACACAACCGAAACGGTCTTTTTTAGCAAAGAGGCCCACATGTTCCGACTTCAAATCGACGTCTTTTAAATGGATTCGAGGTACACCCATGCTAAAAGACGCGCAGCGGGCGATAAACGTTGCTTAGACTAGGCGAAGTTAGCCAGGGCGGCGGATTCGGTATTGAACGTCGGGATGGCCTCGACAAGGCGCGTAACGGTGAGGGCGTCGCGCACGCGGCCGGGGCCGCAAATCAGGCGCAACGCGCCACCTTCGCGAGTCAGCTTGATGGAAATGCGAACTAGCGCAGAGATGCCAGAGCTATCGATTTGCGGAACGCCATTGAGATCAACGATGACCTTGTGGGCGCCAGCCTTGGCAACAGCCTCGAGAGCGTCGTGAAGCTGCTCGCTGGGGTCGCCAATGGTCAAGCGGCCGCGCACCTCGAGAATCGGGATAGTCCCGGACTCCCGAACAGTGATTTCGATGGGCGGATGCTCGGTCATAGTACTTCGCTCGAAAACGCCATTCTCACTGCTGCGGCGCTCTTGCGCTTCGACAAAACTATACCAGCAGCGGGTTTACGGACGCGATGCATTATACGATGGCAGCGCCGTGAGGCAAGAAGGCCTCTCAAAGAATTGCCGGGGGTCAGGTTTGCGTTGCTGGAGGACCGAGTGAAGGCAACAGCGGGCTTGCTTTGAGGCCCGTCCGGCAGCGAATCTGAAAAATGAATCTGACGAATGCAAATTTCTAAACGTGACGCCGAGTCGACCCGCGTATAATCCGAGTCGCAAAAGTGGTGGGTCACCGTCAGTTTCTTTTTCAGCGTAGCCCCGGCCAAGCCGGGAGCAACCCAAACGCAGCGGAGCGGATATATCTATGAAGCACCTGGGATGGAAGTGTTGTTTGCTTATGACCATGGTGCTCGCCGCTTTGCCCCTCCTTGCACAGCAAACTCCCGCCCCCGCTGCCAGCAACTCCTCCACACCAACTTCCAGCGCACCGCCCGCCACAACTCCCGAAATTTCAAAGGCCGTGGGCGATCAACTTAAACAGCTTGACCAGCGCGTGACGGCAGCGCAATCAGCTGGCGACAACGCGTGGATGCTGGTCAGCGCTGCGCTGGTTTTGATGATGACAGGCCCGGGACTGGCGCTCTTTTACGGCGGACTCGTGCGGCGCAAAAACACGCTGGCGATCATGATGCAGAGCTTTCTGCTGATGGCTTTGATCAGCGTACTGTGGGCGCTGGTGGGCTACAGCTTGTGCTTCGGTGGAAATGGACCCGTCATTGGCGGGTTCGAACACGCCTTTCTGCGCGGCGTGGGCGCCGACCCAAATCCCGATTACGCGGGAACGATTCCGCAATCGACCTTCATGATTTACCAGCTCATGTTTGCAATCATCACGCCCGCACTGATCACCGGCGCAACCGCCGAGCGCATGAAGTTCAGCGGCACTGTGCTTTTCCTGACGCTTTGGTTTTTGGTGGTGTATGCGCCGCTAGCCCACATGGTCTGGGGCAAGGGCGGGTTTCTGAACGCGTCGCTAGGCGGAAAATTTCCCACACTTGATTTTGCCGGCGGGACGGTCGTGCACATCAGCTCCGGAGTTTCGGCACTGGTGTGCGCGCTCTATCTCGGCAAGCGGACGGGCTATCCGAAGCAGCCCATGCCGCCGCATTCTCTGGTCTTAAGCTTTATCGGCGCCTGCCTCTTGTGGGTCGGATGGTTTGGCTTTAACGCCGGCAGCGCGCTGGCGGCCAGCGCGTTGGCGACGAGCGCGTTTGTCGCCACCCACATGGCCACTGCTGCGGCGGCAATGAGCTGGAGCATCGCGGAGTGGATCAAGAACGGACGGCCGAGCGCTCTCGGCGCAATCTCTGGCGCGGTTGCCGGGCTCGTGGCAATCACACCGGCGGCGGGATTTGTAGGACCTATGCCCGCGCTTGCGATTGGCTTTATCGCTGGCCTGGTCTGCTACTACATGGTGACAAAAGTAAAATCGATCTTCGGCTATGATGATGCTCTCGATGCTTTCGGCGTTCACGGCGCGGGCGGCACCATCGGCGCGCTATTGACCGGCGTCTTCGCGCAACAAGTGATCAATCCCATCTTCGGTGCAGGCAAAGCCGTCGGCGGAATGGACGGTCACTGGGGACAGCTCGGCAACCAGCTTGTGGGAGTATTGATTGCCTGGGGCTTTGCGCTGGTTGGAACCATTGTGCTCCTGAAAATTACGGATATGATTACCGGCGTGCGCGTGAGCGAGACGGAAGAGATTGAAGGCTTGGACATCACGCAACACGGCGAAGAAGCCTATAACCTCGAATCCTAAGAGAGTCCCGAAAATGACCAGCACGGCAGCGTCAGGCATTGGGCGGAGCAGAAACCTTCATGATGAAAATTGAAGCAATCATTCAGCCCTCGCGGTTTGAATCCGTGAAAGACGCCTTGCGCGAAATTGGCATCGAGGGCATGACCGTCACCGAAGTCCGCGGCCACGGCCGCCAAAAAGGCCACACCGAAGTTTACCGCGGCCGCGAATACACCGTGGATCTGCTTCCCAAGCTCAAGCTCGAGATGGTCCTGCCGGATCCGCTGGTGCAACGCGCTGTGGACACAATTTTAAAGACGGCCAAGACAGGAAAGATTGGCGACGGTAAAATATTCCTATCACGGGTTGAGGAAGCCATCCGGATTCGGAACGAGGAGCGCGGCGAAAACGCGCTCTGAATGAAGTGACGACCGCAGCTCGCCCAGGACTTGATCCGGCCAACCGGCCCGCAAAAATCATGCAAGGTTCTCTAACTCCCTTGTCCGTCCTCGGACCATTGGCCGAGGACGAACGGCAACGCATCCGGCAACAGTTTGAAGCCGGCGGAAGCGCGCAAGATACGCTGCGCGCGCTTTGTGAACTTGCCGATCGCACTGCCCAGCAAATTTTTGGAGAAGTCCTGCGCGTTAATAACGCTGAGCCGCAGGGGCTCAGCCTAGTGGCCCTCGGCGGATACGGTCGCCGCTTGCTTTTCCCCTACTCAGATTTGGATATTCTCTTTCTGTTTGGCAACGAAAAAGCCGAGGCCGAATTTCGTCCGCTGATTGCGGATTTCTCGCGCACGTTGTGGGATCTCGGCTTTCGAGTAAGCTCCGCCGGCCGCACAATCGAGGAATGCAAGCGCATCGAAGAAGATAACGCGGAGTTTCATCTAGCGCTTTTGGACCGCAGATTTCTCGCAGGCGATGAAGAGCTTTTTGATCGGCTCACCAAAAAAATCCTCGCCGGACCGGAAAAACAAGCACGCCCGTTCATGCTTGCAGAACTGACCAAACTCACCAAAGAGCGTCACGCCCGCTATGGCAACACGATCTATCATCTCGAACCGAACGTAAAAGATGCGCCGGGAGGCCTTCGCGATTATCAAGCGGCAGTGTGGCTGCGGCAAATCGCCAATGGTCAAAAAGATGGGTGGAAGAACAGCGCGGGCGAGGAAGAATTAGCCGCCTACGCCGTCGATTTTCTCAGTGCCATCCGCTGCTTCCTGCACTACAGCAACGGCCGTAACGACAATACCCTGACGTACGAGTTGCAAACCGCGGCAGCGGAACGCTCGCTGGGAGTAACTGAAGGCACGCCGCGCGACGCGAAGCGCAGCCCGGAAGAGTGGATGCGCCTTTATTTCCGCCAAGCCCGCATTCTCAACCGCCTTCTCCTGCGTTATATCGAGCAAAAGCCGGCTGCGCAGCCGACCTTACGGGAACGATTCTTTAGCGCGGCACGCAGCGCACGCGCTGAGATCGGCAAAGGAAAACCGTTCGCTGTCAGGGACGGCTTACTGGAAGTGGTCGACGAACCGGCCCTTTCCGACCGCGCCGTGACCTTCGCGCTCTTCGCCGAAGCCGCAAAGACCGGCATCCCCCTGAGCCGCGAAGCGGAACGCGCCATCTTTTACATTCTGAAACATCCCGAGCTTCCGCAGAAAAACACGCAAGTGAATTGGTCCATGCTTCGAGAAATTCTCGCCGCCGATTATCCCAGCATGGCGCTCCGGCCCATGCAGCGTCTTTCTCTCCTGATGGAAGTTTTGCCCGAATTCAAAGCCATCGATTCCCTCGTCGTCAGGGACTTCTATCACCGCTACACCGTCGACGAACACTCGCTCCGCACCATCGAACATCTTCAGGAGCTTGCCGAGCCGCCCGATGAGCGCGCAGCTCATTTCTGCCAGCTCTGGAAAACGGTCGACCGCCGCGACTTGCTGATTCTCGCTCTTCTCCTCCACGACGTGGGCAAAGGCATGCCTGTGGAGAACCACATTACCGGCAGTCTCGAAGCGCTGGATAGCGCGGCGGCCCGGCTCCGCCTTTCCGCGTACGAAATTGGCGAAATCCATTTTCTGATCGAACATCACCTCGCTATGTCCGAAACGACGCAGCGCCGCGACATTTTCGATCCAGGAACTGTCTCCGTTTTCGCTGATACCGTGGCAACGCAAGAGCGCCTTCAGCGCTTGTGCTTGATGACCTACGCCGACATTCACGCCGTGAATCCCGAAGCCCTCACTCCGTGGAAAGCCGAAATGCTGTGGCAGCTTTTCGTCGCCACCTCGAATCACTTCAGCCGTACTCTGGACCGTGATCGCCTGCACGCTTCCGACGAAGTGCCTCTGCTCGAACAAGTCAGCAGCCAGGCTGGCGGCGCGAAGAAAGCAGAAGTCGAGCGGTTCCTCGAAGGATTTCCACGGCGCTACAGTGCGGTGCACTCCGCCCCGGAGATTGCCGCGCACTTCCAGCTTTACCAAAAATTGGGGACCGAGCCTGTCCAAACCGAACTGAAAGCCCGCCACCATTCTTTCTCGCTGACATTGTTAACCGCCGACCGCCCAGCGCTCTTTGCCACCATCTCCGGCGTGCTCGCCGGCTGGGGCATGAATATCGTGAAGGCCGATGCCTTTGCGAATGCCGCAGGCGTCGTCCTGGATACATTTCAATTCGTCGATCTACACCACACGCTCGAACTCAATCCAAGCGAAATCGCCCGCTTCCAGAAGAGCCTCGCAGACATCGTTAACGGAAAAGCGCCGCTTGAGCCGCTCTTGAAAGGCCGCGAAAGCGCCAGCAAAGCAAAACCGCCGAAAGTGGCCGTGGAAACTCGTATCGGCTACGACGACACTTCCTCGGCACACAGCACGCTGCTCGAAATCATGGTGCAAGACCGTCCGGGCTTGTTGTACGACGTCGGCTCCGCCCTCGCCCGCCTCGGCTGCAACATTGATGTCGCCCTCATCGACACGGAAGGCCAGAAAGCCATCGATGTCTTTTACCTCACGGAACGCGGAAAAAAGCTCAGCCAGCAAAAACAGGAACTATTGCGAGAAGTGCTACAGAGCACGTTGTCCTAACTCCTCGTATCTCCGCAATCGAGCCGTGGTTTCATTTAGGCACCCGCTCGTTCATTGAGTGCGGGTTCGAAGGAAGACACGCACGTCACAATGACGCCCGACGAACTCTAGTATTTACAATAAGTTGGCGGAATGGAAAGGGTTAGAAACACTCTGGAAACAGGTGAAGGCATTTGATCCACACCTAAACCTCTTTGTGCTTTTTTGTACAGTCCCGTCCGCAATGCTGTGTAACTCTAACTATCCCTTTAGTCAGATTGAGCCTGCCGTCTCACCCTTCACAGGCGTATGAAGGAAGAAGGCATGGTCATGTCCGAGCGTCGAATCACACCTCGTTTCAAGCTGCACACTCCCCTGTCTTTCCACCGCATGGAAGCACTCTCCGAAGGCGAGCAACAAGCCAAGGCGATTAACATTTCCACCCGGGGCGTTTACTTCACCACAAATCTTGTCCTGCGCGTCGGTGAGGCCGTGGAGCTTCTCCTGGAAATGCCAAAACGGGTCACCGGAGCGAAGGTGAGCAGCCGTCGGTTTACCGGACGAGTCACACATGTTGAGTTGGAGAATATGCCTCGAGGACTCTCCGGAATTGGCGTGCAATTGCTTTACTATGAGCGCGATTTAGTGAAGATCGCGAGCAAACCTCTCTGAAACAAAGCGGAGCTCCGGTTCTAGCAGTTCAACGCGCGCACCATTCCGCGCAGCCTCTTCAAATTCAAGAATCAGAATGCGACCAATTGTCCCGAAAACGAGGCATGCGGAGCACCCGGCTTGACTTCGCTATTTATCGGCGGCCGCTCCAGAGGAATCCTTTGTGTGGGCGGGGGCAGTTACAAGCGAGTAGAGAAAAAACAACACGCCGAGGCCAATCAGTGTGCCGCCGATGCATACCAGCACGACGAACGCGATGGGCTTTGACCACACCAGACAGAGCGCCTCAACAAGCAGCCCGATGATCACAAAGGTCCCTGAAATGCGAAGCCGCCGGCTCATGGAGTCAACCCGGCGCATCAGCTCCCGCCATCCCAGAACTTCACCTTGTCTCCCCAACGGCCCACGTTGTGAACCACATCGTGGCAACCACTCGAAATGCACGACAACGTGTTCGCCTTTATCGCCGGTAGCGTGGCCGGGTCGGCATTGTGAGTGGCGCCTTGTTCGAACGACCGCGCGCCGAGATGGCAATGGAGGCACTCGCGGTTGTTGAACGGCTTGTAGAGTTTGATGTTCTGCGGCAGCGGCGGTTTCCCCAGATAGTAGATGTAAAGATGCCGCAAGCCGCCGAGCTTCGCTTCGAGTGTGCCGAACATCGCGTAGTCCGTGTGGCAGGTGTAGCAAGCTGCGTCCGCCGGTACGCGATGATTCTGGTAGTGCGCCGCGGCAAGATACGAGGGATCGTCTACATGCAGGCTCTTTCCATAAGGCTCCATGATGTGGCAAGAGAGGCAGAAGGCGGTGCTTTCGGAGCGCTCCATTTCATTGCTCATGCCCGCCACGAGAGAAAAGAGCGGAAGAAAGAAAAGCACCCCGAACGCAAGAGTCTTCCCGGCGCGGCTAGCCGTGATCGCGGGACGCACCACTACAACGCCCGCGAGCACGGCGGTGAATAGAACCAGAGTTACGACGGCGATGGTCGGCATCTGTCCGTAGGCCTCACCCAGCTTCTCACTTCTTCAAGGTACGTATGTAAGCCACGAGATCCTTGATCTGATCGGGTTTCAGGCTCTTGCCGTATGCCGGCATTTTGCCTTTGCCGTTGCCAATGATTCCGGCGATCGCATCGTCGCTTTGCGCTTGCACATCCGCGGACCCGAGATCCCGAATGTTGTTCGCTTTGCCGACGGCCGTTTGCCCCTTTCCGTCCGCGCCATGGCAGCCAGCGCATTTTGACTTGTAAAGAGCCTCCCCGCCGGTTTGCGCCTGCGCGGGCACACTCAAAAGAACAAACCCCGCCAAGGCCACAACGGTCATGATGGTTGCGATCCAGTTCGTCGTTTTCTTCATGTATTCCTCCTGATCCTCGTCCGGCATAGGCTAAATAAAACCCATCCGATTCCGTTCGTCACGGAAACCCTTCTGGTTCTGGCTTAAGAACATGTGCCAGCAACCCGATTCTTCTTTCGATACCCGACTGCACCTCAGCCTTTCGCAGGACTGCTTTCCAGCTGCCGGATGTACAAAAACAGACCAACGAGCGTAATCCCGATGAAGAGTACTGCAACTCCAAGTCCCCTTCTACGGTAGCCCCGCTCGGAGAGTGCGTCTTTTCCCGCCTGAAAATCCTTCGCCGCTATTTTCAGTCCAGTTTGAATGTCCTGGTTGACAAGCTGCGGCTGGAAGCTATGGATCGTCACACGCGCTTTTGTCAGCGAGTCGCGCGCTAGATCCTGCTGCAGGCGGGCCTCGCTCACTTCCATTCCCGAAGACTCTGCAACCCCCAACAAATGATCCGCCCTTTTTATGGACTCATCCAATTGTGTCAAGCTGGCGAGCATTCCCGCCCTGGCTCGGTCGCAATCATCACCAGACGCATGACATTGCATGCATACTCCTTCCGGTCCTGTGCCCAGCTTCGCGTCGGTAGGGTGCGTGATTTCATGATTGCTATGGCAGACGACGCATCCCGGCAGCCCTGCAGACTGAAAGACCATCTTATGCGGGCTTTTTTCGTACATCTGTGCCTGGAATACGTGGCAATTGGAACAAACATTTTTGACGGAATCGACGCCAGGAGGAGCCGCTCCATGGTTTCCATGACATGTAGTGCAAGTGGGAGCACTTAAATCGCCGCGTGCGGCCATGGCTTCGTGGTGCACGCTTGTGCTGTACTTCGCAAACTGGTCCGTCGGTATGCCATAGGATTTCATGTACGCGGCGTCGGCGTGGCAGCGTGAACAGGTTTTCGCGATGTTCAGCGGGTAGACCTTGGAGCGCAAATCGCTGGCGGGCCGCAAATCATGCACACCGTGGCAATCGATGCAGACAGCCACCTTCGTATCGCCCTTGGCCAGTAGTTTTCCGTGCACGCTGGTTTGATACTGGCTGAACTGGTCGGTGCGCAATCCCGGATTGTACTGCTTCATTAGGGCCGCATCGGAATGGCACCGCCCGCACAGCACCGGAATCTGGCTGCGTTCAGTCTTTCCCCGGAATCCAGCGGCTTTGCTCATGGCGTCCATGTCAGCCTTCGTTGGATCGCCGCCGTGGCAGCTCGCGCACGTCAATCCTTTTTGCGAATGAATGTCTTGCGCAAACTGTGCCTCGGTCACCTGGAGCGGCGGGTCCAGCGCGCTGTGGCACTCCACGCAGGTATTGGCCGTCTGCGCGCGGCTTCCCGATGCCCACGCGCATAGCGCCAAAGCCAAAAACACGAAGCGCCAGAGTCCGCTATTTTGCCATGTAGCCATAAATGGTCATCGCTACGATGTAACAAAGCGCAAAAACGCCGGCCCCTCTGATCAACGCACCGCCACGCTTCTCTCGCCGCCCTTCGAAAAAGGGGAGTAGTACCCAAATGGCCCCTGCCAGTCCAAAAGCCATGATCCCGAGGAGTTCGCCATCGATGCGCCAGATCTTCGAGGGAATCAGCTTCAAACTCTGAAACATGAACATGAAATACCACTCCGGGCGAATTCCCGCGGGAGCGGCGCCGAACGGATCCGCTTTAGTTCCCAGTTCCCACGGCAACCACGCAGCCAGCGCACCCAGCACGCCTAGCGCGACGTACCACGCCATCACTTCCCTTAGCAAAAAATTCGGCAGAAACTTCATCTGCTTCACAACAGCAGGATTGACGTTTGCCGTTGCCTCCACCCCCGGAGGCAGGCTCATGCCAAACTTTTGGACCAGTGCCAGATGAATCAGAATCAGAAACGCCGTAAGCCCCGGCAGGACCGCCACGTGAACTCCGAAGAATCGCGTCAGCGTAGCGCCTGTCACCTCTTCCCCGCCCCGCATCAGAACCATCATGGTGTGGCCGATCATTGGCACTTGCCCCGTAATCTCCGTTCCCACCTTGGTTGCAAAAAACGCGAGTGTATTCCACGGAAGCAGGTAGCCGCTGAAACCAAACCCCAGAACCAGAAATAGCAGAATCATGCCGCTGACCCACGTCAGCTCACGCGGCTTCCGGTAGGCGCGCAGAAACAAGACGCTGAACATGTGCATGAAGGCGGTGAAGATCATCAGGTTAGCGGCCCAGGAATGGATGGATCGAATCAGCCATCCGAACTGCACTCGCGTCATGATGTACTGCACACTCTCGAACGCTTCGTTAGCGCTGGGCCGGTAGTACAAAAGCAGCAGCAGCCCCGTGCATACCTGGATTCCGAAAAGAAAAAGTGTGATGCCGCCCAGGAAGTACCAATAGGAGAGCTTGTGAATAGGAACGGTTTTGTGACGCAGGGGTTCGGTGAGTTTTGCCCAATCGAAGCGCGCATCGACCCAGCTGCGGACATGCGTGATGATCTGCACCTCAGGCGCCCCGCTTCCGGGTAATCACAATCTCGCTTCCGCGAACATTCACTTGAAACGCTTCGAGAGGCCGCGGTGGAGGCCCCGAGACGTTTCGGCCGTCGAGCCCATACGTCCCGTTGTGGCAAGCGCACCAGATCTCCACCAGGTCGCTGCGGTACTGAACCGTGCAGCCCAGATGCGTGCAGACGGCGGACACGCAGCGGTATTCGCCCTCCGCGGTAAGCAGCAATAACGCGGGCCGGCTGCCAAAGCGGAAGACCTTCGAACCATTCGGTTTGAGTTCCCCAACCTTGCCTGCGACTACTTCATCCTCGCCCAGGTCAGGAACAGCAGGAGGCACTAGATACTTCAGCACCGGATAAAAGAAGGAGACGACGGACGCGAACATACCCCCGCCGAGAAGGACTTCGACCAGACGGCGCCGTGCAGGCCGAATCTGTTGGGAGTTATCCATCGCCATTGGATAAGTAATTTCCGTGGTCGAACGCCCGCGCCTTCCCGCGGAGAATCAGTGCTTCTTTGCCAGGTCGCGGATGAAACCGACCAGTTGCGTGATTTGTTCCTTACTCAGCTTTTCCTCATACGCTGGCATCTTGTTTTTGCCCTTGGTGACAATCTGTGTGAGCTCTGTATCGTTCAGTTTTTGAACCTCTGGGGAATGCAAGTCGGGGATTTTCAGTGCCTGTCCCATGGTCGTCTTGCCCGCGCCATCGGGACCATGACACATCGCGCATTTGGCCCTGAAGAGACTTTCGCCCGTTTCTTGCGCTCTTCCAGGCAAGCTAAGAAACAAGACCAATCCAATTGCCCCGACACCCAGCACAATTATTTTCCCGTGGTTTCTGATCACCATAGCCTCCGCTGCGATTGCTTCCTGAATCTTGTCGCGGGATTCCCCGCGGCACCTTGCCGACTTCAAAATGCGTATTTCACCGAAAGCGTGTACAAGTTTCCCCTGAAATTTCTTGGCGCGTAAATGTCCTGTACAGCTTCGGCACCGGTGATTCCAAAAGTCGGGTCTTCGTGGTAGCCGTAGTAATCCCAGAAAGCTTTGGCGGTCCAATTCTTCAAGAACTTGTACTCCAATCCGCCGAAAGGATGAAGCCATTTGGAGTTCAGTGGGCCAGTTACCTGATTGGGAATTAGCTCCTGCGGATCGAGGCGCAGGTCGGAACCGCTAGTGCCAGTCAGGTTGGCGCCCAATCGTACGGTCAATTTGTGAATCGGCCTGTAGGTGAGGTCAAAAAAACCGTAGTTAGAGTTGTTCGTATACGTGGAGAGTTGCTGCACCAGGCCCGTCACGTTCGGGCACGCTTGTATGCCTGGGCCCGGTTGACCCGCCGCCACGCTGATGTAGCAAATAAGGATTTGCGAGTAGACATCGTTGTAGTCATATCCAATTTCCATCCCAAACTTGTCGTTGGGCTGCAGCATCGCGGAGATGCCGTAGGAGCGATTGTGCTGCGAGTCGTCTTGCTGAAACTGGTTGTTGCGGGATTCCCAAATAAGAATGTTCCCGTCCAGGCTCAGCCAGTTGTTGACAACGTATTTTGAACGGACGCGGTATTCCTGCGATTCCTTCGGGCTGATGCGCGTAAACGTTCCATCCGCGCTGAACAGCTCCATGTCAAAACTGATTTTCCACTTCGGGTTGGGCCGAGCCCAGAGACCCAGCAACCCGGAATATTCGTTGATCGGAGGCACGGATGCGCTGGCCGGGGCGAAAGGGGGAACAGAGACAAAAGCGACGGAGTTGTCTGCGTTCAACGTGCAGCCGGCGGGGAGGTTGGCTTGCGAAACTGGTCCAGGATTCACTACAGCGCAAGAGCCGCGGGCGGCCGTAGCAGCGGTTGGCCCCGGATAAAAGACTTGGTTCAAAGCTTCGTAGAAATTATCGGCGATATAGCGGTGCCGGTAACGGAATCCGATTCGCGCTCCGTACTTCTCGGAAAACCGGTAGTCGAATTCCGCCAGATTTGTTTCTTGCTCCTGTTTCAAAAAATTGCTGTCGATGACGTTGGAGAGGTCCGGGTACGAGCTCGCAGTGTGAGCTATAATTCCGGGCACCACGCCGCCAGGCGGGACGCAGGTGAGCGGAACTGGAGCGCTGGGAGTAAAGAAATTCGCGGCGGTGTTCAGGTTAGGGCTAAAGAATGAGCAACTCGAAAGGGCGAATTGGGCCGGATCGTGCCAATTCGAGTAATGGAATGTCTCGTTGAAGCTCAGCTTGTTGGTGATGTGCCAGGTCGCGCCGAAATCCGCAACGGCCGCCACACGCCTCCCTTGGACGGGCCCGGTGTTGATCTGGTTGCTTAGATTGGTGCGCGATTCTCTGCCCACGATGGTCTGGTCGTAGCCGGACACGCTTGTGTCCCCGCTCGAATAACTAACCCGCGCCGTAAGGTCCCAGTTCTTCCAGTAATTCGATTGGACGGTTAGTTGTTCGGTCGGCGTATTCGTGCGTGTGCGGCCGTGGTCCAGGTAGCCATTGGTGTAGGCGCTGCAAGTCGGATTCACAAAACCAGAAGCAAGAAACGTGCCAGCGCATGGCTGACTGGCTCCTGCATTGAAAGAAACTCCCAAGTCCACATTCAGGGTGGGGCTCACAGGGAAAGGCTGAGCATAGTCCCCGATTCCAGTGTCGCCTTTGTAGTAGGTCCAGATCTGGTCGTAGCTGATATTCGTTCGCGGGAGAATCTTGAAATCTATGCCTAAACGATAGGTATTGACGGTGGTTTTGACATCCGCCAGAAGGAACTGCTCGGTGCCTTGGTGAATGGTGGTGAACGCCGGGCCCTCATTGATATTGCTCGAATAGCCCATCCGGAAACGCACCGCGGATTCCGGACGAATGATCAGGTTGTAATTGCCCATCTTCCGCCGCGTGTTCAAGTTATGCGGCGAGACGGCAATGATGCATGCCGTACAGACTGTGCCGCCGTAACCCGGAGGTCCGTTGGCAAACGGCGTTGTCGGGTTCAGCGGATTTGCCAGGAGTGAATAATCCCAAGTGTTTTCGTCTTTGCGGAATAGAGCGTCAAACTTGTACCAGGTGTTCTTGGACGCCCGGAGCCGCGATACGACGTTGGGATCCCCGCCATAACCAAAATTGCTGGCCGAAAAGTGGTCAAACAGGGTTCCATGATGATCGAGAGAATTCATCTCTGTGTTGAATCCCAGCAGGCGCGCTCCTTGTTGTAAATTCACAAAGGTGTCGTAGGTCTGCGTATTGCCGGAGATGCTTGTGAATCGGCCGCCGAACTCAATCGACTGCTTCACATTGTAATTTCCCTGGTCGATGCCCTTCTGCTCGTCGTCCTGCTGCGCAGCCACCTGGGGCACTCCTTCGGAGAACAAAGCGCCAATCAGCAGCAAGCCAATACCCATCATCCGGTGCTTCCGGTTGATTCTGCAGAGCTGATGGACTCGCATAGCGGCTCTCCCTCACGGGGTAAAGAAAAACTGATTGCTGTTCGAACCATGAATGGCCGTGTGGCACATCGTGCAGGCTTGGTACTTTTGCGCCTGGTTGTGGAATGTGGGTGTCGCTTGGGGGCCGCCGGCATCGGCTGAGAAAGCGTGGCATTCCAGACACATGAGGTTTACCTGAGCACGTATCAGCAGGCGTGGATTGGAAGAGCCATGAGGTGTATGGCATGCCGCACAGCCTTCGACCTTGACTACTTCATGTTCATACACATACGGTCCGGCTTTGTCCGTGTGGCAGGTGAAGCAAACCAAGTCTTGCGACGCCGTGGCCCGCAATTGCCGCGACTGGAATCCGCCATGCTGATTGTGGCAGTCCGTGCACTTCACCAATCCTTCGTTCACGCGATGATGGAAGGGCCGGTTGAACTGCTGCTTCTTGTCCAGGTGGCAGCCATAGCACAAATCAGGCTGTTTCGCTTTCAGCAGAAACTGGCTTTCTTTTGCGTGGTGCGGGTCGTGGCAATCGGTACAACCCACGCTGTTCTGGAGGTGGACGGAGCGCGCAAAATTGCCGTGCTCCTCTCCATATTGGTGGCAGTCCAGGCACCGGGCGCTTATCTCCTGCGCGGACACGCCCTTGAACGTAAAAATCTTGGTCTTGTCGCCCCCGCCGTCCACGTGGGCCTTCCCAGGACCATGGCACGCTTCGCAGCCGTGCCATTCCGGGCCTTTTTTCTTGTCCAACATGGTCACGTAGTGCGGGGAATCTTCGTAGCTCTTGAAAAATCCTTTGACCGGCATGTCTTCGTGGCAGGTTTTGCACGTCTCGGAGCCGACGTAGAGCGACGGATCCGTCTGGCGCACATAGCGCTTTTGATCCGTCTTGTTTGCGGGAGCTTGTCCTCGTAGCTGTCCGCCAGACGAGAACACCACAGCAACAAAAACGAATCCCAGACCGAAGGAAAAAACTATTCTCGGCTTCTTCCCGTGAACTCCCATCAGCACCCCTCCGCTTGCACACCTCAGCCTTGGACCTCGGAGTCTTGCAAAACTAATGCAAGGCTAATTCCAAGTCTGTGACTGCCGTCACACTGCCGCGTGAATAGTGGAAACAAGCAAGTTCCTTGTCGGGTTCACAGCAGGAATGCTCCGCGAATACTATTTTGATACCGACGTAATGATTCCAGTCCAGAATGGAATCGGGGGTAACCATGGCGCATTCCCCTGCTGGAGAGAGTGGTTGATGTTGCACCCGGAGGAATAACCATGAAGAGAACAAGCCGTTTGCGTCATCCATGATGGGCGAGATTATCGTCCAGGGCTCAGAGTTACTTCTGTGCAATACAGCACACTTTTGTGTGAGCAAAGTCACTGAAACTACGGGTCGGATGGCAAAGATTAGGGTGGGCCGAGCCCAGACGGGGCAGATGAACAGGCTGTAAAGAAGGCGAGCGTTGTGCATCCTTCCCGCTCTGGAAAAGCTCCAATAACTGAGAGAAGAATCAAATTGCAAGATTGAAGCTAAGTTCTAGTCGAAGGAGAAAACACCATGCCTTCCGCGTCAGGGACAGGATCCGCACAGGCGGCTCTTCCGCTGCCTCTCTCGCCAGAAGAGTTGCGCAAGGTTCACGCGTACTGGCGTGCAGCTAACTATCTGTCAGTTGGCCAAATCTACCTGCTCGCCAATCCGCTTTTACGTGAACCCTTGCTCCTGGAACACATCAAGCCCCGGCTTCTGGGACATTGGGGTACGACTCCCGGACAAAACTTCATCTACGCTCACCTAAATCGCGAGATCAAGAAACGCGACCTTAACGTGATCTACGTCGCAGGTCCCGGACACGGCGGGCCGGCGCTAGTGGCCAACACTTACTTGGAAGGCACATACAGCGAGTTCTATCCTCACATTCCGCAGACCGAGGACGGCATCCGGAAATTGTTCAAGCAATTCTCTTTCCCAGGCGGAATTCCAAGCCATGTTGCTCCGGAAACTCCCGGCTCGATTCATGAAGGCGGCGAACTCGGGTATTCCATCGCGCACGCCAATGGCGCGGCGTTTGATAACCCAGATTTGCTGGTCTGCTGCGTGGTCGGCGACGGCGAAGCAGAGACCGGACCGCTCGCGGCCAGTTGGCACTGCAACAAGTTTCTTAATCCCGCGCGAGACGGCGCCGTTTTGCCTATTCTGCATTTGAACGGCTACAAGATCGCGAACCCCACCGTGCTCGCCAGGCTGACGGACGAAAAGCTTACCCAGCTGTTTTCCGGGTATGGCTACAAACCGTATTTCGTGGAAGGCCACGATCCGCAAGCGGTGCATCAGCTAATGGCGCAGACGATGGACACGGTCCTCGACGAAATTCAAGCCATCCAGCAGGCCGCGCGCAGCGGAGGCAGCACCGCGCTTCCGACTTGGCCGATGATTATTCTGCGCACGCCCAAAGGCTGGACAGGACCAAAGATCGTCGACGGCAAGCCCATGGAAAATACCTGGCGCGCGCATCAAGTTCCGATCGCGGACTTCGCGAAAAAACCAGAGCACCTGGCGCAGCTCGAAGAGTGGATGAAAAGCTACAAGCCGGAAGAGCTCTTCGATGAAAGTGGCAAGCTTGTGGCAGAGCTTACGGAGCTGGCGCCATCGGGCAACCGGCGCATGGGGGCCAATCCACATGCTAACGGCGGACTTCTGCTACGCGACCTTGCGATGCCGGATTTTCGCGATTACGCCGTCGAGGTGAGCAAGCCGGGAACAGAAAACGCGGAAGCCACGCGCGTCCTCGGACATCTGTTGCGCGACGTGATGAAGCTCAATACCTCTGCACAAAATTTCCGCGTCTTTGGGCCGGACGAAACGGCCTCGAACCGGCTCGAAGCGTTGTACGAGGTGACTCCTAAAGAGTTCATGGAGCCGACGCTCCCAACTGATGAATTTTTGTCGCCAGACGGCCGCGTGATGGAAGTGCTCAGCGAACACATGTGCCAGGGATGGCTCGAAGGGTATCTTTTAACCGGGCGGCACGGGCTCTTCTCCTGCTACGAAGCGTTCATTCATATCGTGGATTCGATGTTCAACCAGCATGCGAAATGGCTCAAGGTCACGCGCGACATTCCCTGGCGGCGTCCGATCGCGTCGCTGAACTATCTTTTGACTTCGCACGTTTGGCGGCAGGACCACAATGGCTTCACGCATCAGGATCCGGGCTTCATCGATCTTGTGGTGAACAAGAAGGCCGACGTTGTGCGCGTGTATCTGCCACCCGACGCGAATACGCTGCTTTCCGTGGCGGATCATTGTTTGCGCAGCCGCAATTACGTGAACGTGATTGTTGCCGGAAAACAGCCGGCATTGCAGTACCTGGATATGAAATCCGCAATCGAGCACTGCAGCGCGGGGCTTGGAATTTGGGAATGGGCTTCGACGGACAAAGGAAGCGAAGCCGATGTGGTGATGGCGTGCGCGGGAGACATTCCGACGCTTGAGACGCTGGCCGCCGTCGATCTGCTGCGGCAGAATTTTCCGAATATCAAGATCCGCGTCGTCAACGTGGTTGACCTGATGACGCTGCAGACTTCCTCGGAACACCCGCACGGACTTGCGGACAAGGAATTCGATTCCATATTCACGGAAAATAAGCCCGTGATCTTCGCCTTCCACGGTTATCCAACGCTGATTCACCGGCTCACTTACAAACGGAAGAACCACGAGAATTTCCATGTTCACGGCTACCGCGAGGAAGGCACCACCACGACTCCGTTCGACATGACCGTTCTCAACGAACTCGACCGGTTTCATCTCGCCGGAGACGTCGTGGACCGCGTCGAGCGGCTGCGCCCTCTGAACGCGCATTTCAAACAAATGCTGCGCAACAAGCTTGTGGACCACAAGGAGTACATCTGCGAGCGCGGCGATGACCTGCCGGAAATCCGCGATTGGAAATGGCCGTACTGAATGAAGATTTTGGTGCTTAACTCCGGATCGAGCAGCCAGAAATCGTGTCTCTATGAACTGGGCGCCATGCTCCCGGATTCTCCACTGGCTCCTTTGTGGGAAGCCAAAATCGAGTGGCGCGAAGATGGCGCAACTCTCAAGGTGCGTACAAGCTCCGGAAAAACTTCCGAGCAACGGTTGGATAAATCCAAGAGAGCTGAAGCCATTGCCCAACTGTTGAAGGCGTTGGTCTCCGGCGAAACTCAGGTGCTCAAGCAGCTCTCGGAGATTGATGTTGTCGGTCACCGTGTGGTGAACGGCGGCCGCGAGTTCACGAGTCCCACGCTGATCACGCCCGCGGTCAAAGCGGCGATCGAAAAAATGGCTGCGTTTGCGCCGCTGCACAATCGCGCGGAACTGGAAGGAATCGCGCAGATTGAAAAGCTGTGCGGGCCCGTTCGCCAGGTCGCGGTGTTTGATACGGGCTTCCACGCAACTTTGCCGGATGCGGCGGCCGTTTATCCGGGGCCGTATGACTGGGTGCAGCGCGGTATCCGCAAATTTGGCTTTCACGGAATCAACCACCAATATTGCGCGGGACGAGCCGCGGAATTGCTCGGACGAAGTCTCGCCGACCTGAAACTTGTGACCTGCCATCTCGGCAACGGATGCTCGCTGGCGGCGATTCGGAGCGCGGTGAGCATCGACACGACTATGGGATTCACGCCGCTGGACGGACTGATGATGGGGACTCGCTCGGGATCGGTCGATCCAGGGATTCTCACATACCTGGTTCGGCAAGACCGCCTCGACGGCCAAACGCTGGACGAAATATTGAATGCGAAATCCGGATTGCTGGGAATTTCCGGGGTTTCCAGCGACATGCGCGAGGTTGAGGCTGCGATGAAACAAGGAAAAGCGCGCGCGAAGCTGGCGTTCGACATTTTTGTGCACCGGCTGCAGTCGGGCATCGGGTCCATGATCGCTTCCTTGAATGGTATCGATGCTTTGGTGTTTACGGCGGGGATTGGCGAGAATTCGGCGGAAGTCCGGGCGGCAGCTTGCGCCAACTTGGGTTTTCTCGGACTTGCGCTCGATCCCGCAAAGAATTTGGCGTCGCCGATCGAAAGCGACATTTCGACGGCTGGCTCGACGGTGCGTGTGCTGGTTTTGGCCGCGCAGGAAGATTGGGCGATTGCTCGCGACTGTTGGAAGTTGAACAGGCCCCCCTCCTCCCCCTCCCCGGTTTTTTCGTAAGTGCGGATTCTGCGGGAGTTAGTGACAGGTGATCCATAGTTATGGGAATGGGTGGAAATTGCGGAGCGGGATTTTAACGCCCCGACCGGATCGGGGCAGGTGGACACGGGGAGCACAGAGTTCGCAGAGGGTAGGAAAAGAAGGAACCGGGACGGAGTTGAGAGAGCGATCTGGAAGCGGTTGCCAAGGGCGCGGGCGAAACATAGGGTACGGTAGCATGGTATTAGCGAATTGTCAACTAGTTTATATGCATTACTGCATTGTTATTCGAACGGCGGACGAGGATTCGAATCGGAGTGGCGGAAGTTGAGGGATAAAAAGGAGTTGGTTGGGGAGTGATTGGTTTGATATGGCTGTGGAAACGTGTGGAAAAGTCAGAACACGTACCCTTTGATGAACCAAACTCCAAAGGGATGCAGCACCCAAGAACCTCTCACTGCTTTAAGGCTGCTCCACCCGCCTGTTTTCGAGGTCAAAAGGAAATCTGGTTGAATCCTCCAAACCCCGGGAGTAGAGTTGGGTCATTCCTGGTCGGGCCCCATTCCAAATGAATCGATCGGAGGGATCATGCATCGTTTGCCTCGACTCCTTTTGCTTCCTCTCTTTGCGCTTGCTGCCAGTCTCGTCTACTTCACATCTTCTGCGCAGGAAAAAACTGCCAAACCCGATTTCGATATGACCGCCAGCTACATCGAAGCGTGCAGTTGCGACATGTTCTGTCCCTGCTACTTCAACACGCATTCCACAGATCACATGGATGAGCATCACATGGACGCGCATTTTTGTCGCGCCAACCTCGTTCTGAAGGTGGACAAGGGCTATTACAAAGAGACCAAGCTGGATGGCGCCAAGGTCTGGATCGCAACCGACCTCGGGAGTGATTGGAGCACTGGCAAGGACTCCTGGCTGGTGGTGAACTTCGATCCTAGCGTCAGCAAGGAACAACAAGCCGCAATGGCTGACATCCTCGGGCAGCTTTATCCGATTCCCTGGCAGAAAAAGGGAGTGGAGAGCGGCGCGTTCTCATGGAATGTAGACACTAAAACTGGGGTAGCGCACGCGAAGATGGCCAGCGGCAAGGGTGAAGTTCTTCTGGAGCGCGTCGAGGGCAACAGTCTCGGTCACGAAGTTGTTATGCACAACTTGAAGTACTGGGGCGCACAGTCGAACGATGGCTTCCGCATGTGGAAGAGCAAGCATGAAGCCTTCGAAGGAGATGGCCACAAGTTCGACTATGAGGGCACAAACGGTTTCCTAATCACTATTCACTTTTCTGGCGCGGCAAAGTCCGCCGCTGCGGATTAATCCTCAACTCAAGCGTCAAATCGACGTGTGGGGCACCACGCGGGCCAGCTGATGGGTTCCGCATCTAATTCCTGCCCACTCAATCGCATCAGCAAGAATTGGGCGCCCGGTTAATAGCCGGGCGCCAATTTTTTGCTTAAAGGGCCCGTCCGGCACAGACCATGCAAAACGGACGTTGTTTTTCGAAAATGAGCTTTGAGTTTCTGGGGAGGTGGGAAAGGATATATGGAGTATGGAACCGGACCCAGTACTGTTTCGCGATTTGACTTACATATTCCTGGCTGCAGTGGTCGGGGGACTGGTGGCATGGCGGCTGCGTCTGCCGCTGATTCTGGGGTTCGTGCTGGGCGGGATCGCGATCAGTCCGTTCACGCCGGGCCCGCACGTCTCGGACTTGCATACGTTCGAGGTGTTTGCCGAAGTCGGCGTCGTTCTGCTGATGTTTTCGATCGGAGTCGAATTCTCGATCCCTGATTTGATCCGCGTGAAGTGGGTGGCGCTTGTCGGGGCGCCCATCGGGATCCTGGTGATGCTGGGAATTGCGCTTGGAGTGGGAAAGCTTGCGGGATGGAGTCTGGCGGAGGGACTCGTGATCGGCGCGGCGATCTCTGTGGCGAGCACCATGGTGCTGGCGCGGCTGCTGAGAGACAGCGGGAACATGACGGAAACGCACGGCCGCGTGATGATCGGCATCACGCTCGTCGAGGATCTGGCCGTCATCTGCATGACGCTGGTTCTGCCAGCGTTCGCCGGCTCCGGAAAAGATCTTTTCGTGAACGCGGCTTGGACTCTGGGTAAGGCTTTGCTGCTGCTGGTTCCGCTAGGATTCCTGGCGATCAAGGTGATTCCGCCCGTTTTCCGGCGGGTGAAAGCGACATGCAACCAGGAACTTTTTTTGTTGATTGCCATCGCGGTTTGCCTGGGCACGGCGGCGCTGGCGCAGGCCGTTGGATTTTCTGTTGCGCTGGGCGCTTTCCTTGCGGGGCTATCCATAAGCGGTTTGGAGGACCTGCACGACGCGCACACCCAGCTTGTGCCTCTGCGCGATACGTTTGTGGCGCTCTTCTTCGTAACACTCGGGACGCTGATCGATCCGCACGTGCTCGCCAAGAGCCTGCCGCTCTTGGGCTTGATGCTTCTCCTGATCGTGGCCGGCAAGTTTCTCGTTTGGACGGCGGTGGTGTGGATCTTCCGCTATTCCTTCTGGACGGCGATTGCGGTGGCCGCGGGGCTGACACAGATCGGCGAGCTGTCCTTTGTGGTGGTACAAGTGGGGCGATCGTCGGGAATGGTGGCGGAAAACGTGTCCAGCACGTTGATCGCCGCGTCCTTGATTTCGATTTTGCTTAACGTTTTTATTGTGCGCGGAACGTTCGCATGGCTGAAGCGAAAATTTCCTGCAAGCGCTCCAGTCCGCGGTGAAAGTCCGGCTTGACTCCGAGAATGACGATGCGGGGGAGAACTAATAGCCGATTATTGGAACCAACTGGGGTCCAAATTCCGGAAGCCGCACACGGATCGAAGCAGGCGAGGAACGGAAACTGCGGAGGAAAAGTTGGTGGACGTGACAGGGATCGAACCTGCGACCTCATGCTTGCAAAGCACGCGCTCTCCCAGCTGAGCTACACGCCCATCTTCGCGACTGTAATAGTTTAAGACAATTTTGGCGGCCGTGCATCCCCGATCGCTTTGCGCTGTGCCTGAAACTGCGCCGGAATCCTGTCTTTCTTTTATTGCCATTTATCGCGGGGCTTGCAACTTGGCGTTAGTCGCTATAATGTTAGCGCGACTATCGAAATATATGCCGCGCAGCAGAGCGGCGCCCCATCCAGGAGGAGACATTTCATGCGCCGGGCAAAAAGTGCCGCGAGACACTCACACTCGCCAGCGACCGGGAGCTTCGATGAGGGCGACGCGGCGAAGAGAAGGCGCGGGCGTCCTTCTTCCGCGAAAAAGCCGACGGCTGGGCTTCGCGAGCGCAAGAAAGCGCGGCTCCGCCAGCAGATCGTCGAAACGGCTCTACATCTTTTTCGCCAGCGCGGGTACGAGAAGACGCGCATCGACGACATCGTACACACTTTGGAAATCAGCCAGCCCACGTTTTTCCGCTATTTCCCCAGCAAAGACGCGGTATTGCGCGAAGTGGGACGCCGTGCGTTTGCGCGCCAGGCGGAAAGCCTGAAGTCCGAGTTGTCCATTAAAGCGACGACGGAGCAGCGCTTGCGGCGGTTTTACGAAACCTTGGGGAACACGACGGAAGTGGGGCGGCCGCTGTGGCAAGCCGTAATCCTGGCTGGCGCGATGGATCCGGTGCGCTCACCGGAGTTGCGTGGAGCCGAGGCAGCGACGGTGAGTCTTTTGCGCGAAATCATCGCGGAGGGGCAAAAGAACGGCGAGATCACGCGTGATTTTCCGGTGGTGCACCTAGCGGAATTCATGGAGGGACTTTTCAATACGGTGGTGCGGCAGTGGGCCGTCGATCTTACCGGACCTCACAAACTTACCGAGCGAGTACGCAATGCCGTCGAATTCTTCTTGCGCGGCGCCAAGCCGTAGTGCGCAGCGAGCGATTCGCGGCTGATTGCGTCAAAGCCAAAGAGGTTCCAATCGCATGTGCGATAACCATGAATCACGCGTTCCCATGTCGTTGAAGCGGTCACAATGAAAGCGGCCATACTTCGCGAGTTCAAAGCGCCACTTAGCATCGAAGACGTTGCGCAGCCGTGCCCCGACGCGCATGAAGTGCTGATCGAGGTCGAAGCGTGCGGCGTGTGCCATTCGGATCTGCACGTGGCGGACGGCGATTGGCCGCAACTCGTTCCCATCACCAAGCGGCCCTTGATTCTGGGGCACGAAATCGCCGGCCGCGTAGTGGAAAAAGGCGCTTCGGTTCACGTATTGGAAGTCGGCGACCGTGTCGGCGTTCCCTGGGTGTACTGGACTTGCGGCGAATGCGATTTCTGCCGCGAAGGCAACGAGAATCTTTGCGCCAAACAGAAAATTACCGGCGTGACCGTGGATGGCGGATATGCAGAATTCGTCAAAGTGCCCGCGAGCCATGCCACGAAAATCCCCGACGAGCTTTCTGCTGTCGATGCCGCGCCGCTTTTCTGCGCGGGAGTGACTGTCTATCGCGCCCTGAAACACGCCAAAATCAAGCCAGGACAGCGTCTGGCGGTGTTTGGCGTGGGCGGCCTCGGCCACTTGGCCGTGCAAATCGGCGTGGGTTTGGGAGCGATCGTGACGGCGGTTGATGTGTCCGACGAAAAACTTGCACATGCGAAAAGCTTGGGTGCGTCCGCCACGCTGAACGCAGAAAGCGTAAACGTCGTCAAAGAATTGCGGCGCGCGGGCGGCGCTCATGTTGCGCTGGTTACCTCAGCTGCGAAAAAGGCGTACGACACGGCGTTTCCATGCGTCAGGCCAACTGGGACGCTCCTCGTGGTTGGCCTTCCTTCCGAGTCACTCTGCTTCCCGCCCATCATGATGGCGGCAACGGAAGTGCGCATCCAGGCTTCTTCTGTCGGCACACGGGAGGACTTGCAGGAAGTCCTGGCGCTGGGCGCGACGGGAAAAGTCCGATGCCAGACGGCTAGCCGGCCGCTGACCGAAGTGAATGATGTCATGGAGCAACTGCGTCTGGGACGAGTTTCCGGCCGGATAGTACTCGTGCCCCGCTAAACGGAGTTCTGTTGCTCGGCCCTTTCGGTGGCTGGCCACAGGGCCGTTGCCTCTCCAACCTCGGCGCCCGCCATATGTCCGGAATGCCGAATGGCACGCAGGCCAAGGACCAGGAGTATCCGCCCTCGCCTGGATCGCCGTGGTTTCAACTTGACGTTAGTCAATATTATGTGATACGGACAATCATAATTTTGGATAGTACGTCGGGGGCATGGAGTCTTCGAATTCCTGGGACTGAGTCAGAGTCTCTCGTATTGGCTCCATGAATATTGGCAAAGCTGGCGTAAACCGACGCGCGGGTGGGCGGTGGCATAAGAGTCCGGCCAGCCGGAGATTGACGGTGCGAAGCAGGGCTTACGTGCGTAATTTCAGCAAAAGTTCTGTGATGTGTTCGCTGAACCAGGAGGACTTATGAAGCCAGTTTTTCTTGCTGCCGCATTGCTGTCCTTTGCATGCTTGCTCCCGGCAAACCGCGTCGCGCGCGCGCAGGGCGGCGGTACATCGGGCGAGGTCCGCGGGACGATAACGGATCCGACCGGAGCGACCGTTCCAAAGGCCACGGTGACCGTTGAGGATTCCGAGAAAGGAATCCGGCGCACAGCGATGACGGAAACCGACGGCGAATATCGCGTGACGGGACTGCCGCCTGCTTCCTACACCGTGACCATCGAGACCTCCGGCTTCCAGACCGAAATCCGCAAGGGCGTAGTCCTCAACGTCGGCGAGACGCTCATTCTCGATTTTCATTTGCAAGTGGCTTCGGCGACGGCGCACGTGGAAGTAACAGCGGAATTGCCAGTCGTGGAAACGGCCCGAGGCAGCCAGGCGGACACCCTGGTACAGCAATACATTGCTGAGTTGCCGATTAGCCGCCGCGACTACCTCACCTTCACATTGTTGGTGCCGGGTGTCAGCAATTCAAACACAATTACGGACAACGCCGACTTTCGCGTAAAGCAAACGCCTCAGAGCGGCCTATCCTTCTATGGAAGCAACGGCCGGGGCAACAGCGTGACAGTGGATGGTGGAGAAGCCAACGACGACGCTGGGGGCGTGCGCCTCAACCTGGGCCAGGATGCCGTCCAGGAATTCCAGATCAACCGCAGCGATTACGGCGCTGATCTTGGCGGCGCGAGCGGCGCCGTCATCAATATCGTGTCCAAGTCAGGAACCAACGAGTTGCACGGCAGCCTGTTCGGTTTTTTCCGCGACAGCGCGATGGACGCGCGCGACCCGTTTGCTTTCACGCAAGCGTTGCAGCCCGGCGACCCCTTCTCGCTCGATGCCCAAGGCACGCCCGTCAAGGACAGCCTCACTCGCCAGCAGTACGGAGGCAGTGTGGGCTTCCCGATTCGAAAGGATAAGACGTTTCTGTTCGCTGCCTACGAAGGGTTGAACTCAAATGCACAGGACTCTGTCCCCCTGTTGACGAATAGCAATATTTTTGCTCCCACAAACACTCAACAGGCAATTATTGGAAATCTGGCGGCGCAGCCAGCCACCAATATGGTTCCGTGCATTACGACAAATACGGCGAATCCGCTGCTCAATCCTATTATTCTGCCTGCGCCAACTTGCGCGTTTGCGCTTCAGAGCATTTTGTCGATAAATCCGCCCCAAGAGCCAGGTAATCCTTTTGTTCCAGCGATCAAATCCGCGCTGGATCCCTACATCGTGAATCAATTCGAGACGAACGGCGGGTTGTTTCCATTTCCCATTCGTTCAAACGCTTTTTCGGCGCGTCT
This sequence comes from uncultured Acidobacteriota bacterium, assembly GCA_963833345.1. Lineage (GTDB taxonomy): Bacteria > Acidobacteriota > Terriglobia > Acidiferrales > UBA7541 > Acidiferrum. Next base: position 3,495,926 of record CAWHXI010000002.1, read on the forward strand.
CGATCATCGCTTCAGCGACAGCAATCAGGCTTTTCTCCGCTACAGCTTCGTGCACCTCACGGAAACGGACCCTGACTTGCAGGCATTGACAGGTTTTTCCCGCGGCACATCCGAGCTCGCCTGGGACAGCACTGTGCAGGGTTCCTGGTTCCATCAGTTCAGTGCCAACACGCAGAACGAAGCTTTCGCCCAATGGAATTGGTATCAATTTAACGTGAACACCAATGATCTCGGCGGGCCCGGCCTCGACGTCGAGGGGTTTGGTTTCTTTGGCCGCGGCATTTTTCTTCCGAGTCACTCGACGGGACGCCGCTATGAATTCGGAGACAACCTGACCCTCGTTCGCGGGCACCATACAATCAAGACGGGATTCGAGGAGTTAATCCGCGGCAACAACACCACTTCGCAAACATTTTTCGCCGGCCGTTTTGAATTTCTCGAACTTCCCGGCGCTTTGGTTAGTCTTTGTTTGGAAGCTCCAGCGGCCTGCGGAGCCACGACGGCAGCTCCATCGAGCATAAGCACGCTCCAGTCTTGGAGCCTGGGACTGCCCGCATTCTACGAACAAGGTTTCGGCAACCCGAAATACGTGCAAACCCGGCCGTTTACGGCGGGTTATGTCCAGGACACCTGGCAACTGCGGTCTAATCTGACGCTGCACTACGGCCTGCGCTACGAATTGGATTCGCAGTATGGACCTTTGCATACTCCCAAGAAAAATTTTGCACCGCGAGTGTCCATTGCGTGGGATCCCTTCAACGATCACAAGACGGTTGTCCGCGCTGGGTACGGCATCTTCTATTCTCCAATTTACGCGCAGATTCCCGGCGTCGTGAGTGTGCTCGGCAACGTCAACGGCACACGCACCATCGCCAATACTCTCGTTTCCATCCTCGGCGCGGCCACGGGCAATCCGTCGATTCCCGTGACCAGCTCGGCGGTAATTTTCCAGACACTATATGCTGAGGGACTCACTGCAAATCCGGTCCAGAACAGCATCATCGGTTGTGGCGCTCCAGCTACGGCGCAATATGCTTGCATCACTCCAGCGGACTTGACGCAGTTTGGCCTCACGGTCGCAAATACCGGGCCTCTGCCGCCAGGAACCGTGCTTTTCTCGGGCCAGCCGGGTTATGCGAGTCCCATGGCACAGCAGGCCTCGCTGAGCATCGAGCGGCAGATAGGAGCGGGATTCTCCCTCTCCGCAAGCTACATCTTCGTTCATACCACGCATCTTCCCGTCGCGCTGGACTCAAACCTCTTGCCAGGTGCGCCCATTTGCCCAACCGCGGGCGTAGCGGACTGCGGTCCTCCAGGACTTGGCGCAAACGGGCTCCCCACCAATGGTCTTCCTTTCCAGGACTGGGGTGCGCCGGAGTGCTCAGCCGATCCCGGCCTTTGCTTTGCCGATCCCACACACACGATCCTCCAGAATAACGTCTACAGTTCGGCGGCGTCTGCCCTCTATCAGGGCGGCATTCTCGAACTCAAGAGGCGGTTCTCGAATCATTTCACTGTGCTGGCGAACTACACCTACAGCAAAGCTTTGGATAATTCCACGGACTTCAACAGCGACTATTCACCGTTTAATGCCACGTGTCTGCGTTGTGATTGGTCTGTCTCGGATTTTGACCAGCGCAACAAGGTGGTCATCGCGGGCGTATTCGAGAGTCCGTGGGAACATTCCCGCATCCTTGGCGGCTTCCAGCTTTCGCCCGTCTTCAACTTCAACAGCGGCCATCCGTTTAACCTACTCGCCGGCGCGGACATCAATGGTGACGGTCACTTCACCAATGACCGACCGCCTGCTGACGGACGAAATACTGGTATTGGCCCCAACTTCTACGACTTCGACCTGCGCCTCAGCCGTTCCTTCAAGCTGTATGAGAAGGCATCTCTTCAATTCACTGCGGAGGCCTTTAACCTGGCCAATCGCACCAACTACGCCAGCGTGAACAATATCGTTGGCGCCGCGCTTGCCCCGCCATTCAACGTGCACGGCTTGAAACCAGGCACGGTCCTCAGCGATGGAACGGTGGTCGGGCCGAGTACTCCACTTGGCTTTACAGCCGCCTTCCCCAAGCGTGAAATCCAGCTCGGGGTGCGGCTAACCTTCTAACCACGACGGCGACCGAGAGGCGGCGGCACGCGTTCGGATGCTGTCGCCGAAGCCACGCGTCTCAGCGCTAGCGGACGCCCAGATTTTTCTAGCTGTCTGTGCGCTCTTGAAATTCCGAATTTTGCATGCGGGAGGAAGCGTAAAGGAGTCGGATTCATGGATCTAAACTTAACTGCCGAGGAGTCGGCGTTTCGCGACGAACTCCGCGCGTGGCTTGCTTCCAATGTTCCGGAGGACTGGGACGAGTGGCGCGAAAAGCCTATGGAAGAGTCCTTCCCCTACCTGCGCGCCTGGCAAAAAAAGCTTCAGGAAGGCCGCTGGGCTGCAGTTTCCTGGCCCAAGGAATATGGCGGCCGCAGCGCCACGCTGATGCAGCAAGCCCTTTTCTGGGAAGAGATGGCACGCGTCGAAGCGCCGCCCATGGCCAATTCACTTGGTTTGGGCCTTATCGGCCCCACCATCATTGCTTACGGAACGGAAGCGCAGAAAAAACGCTACATCCCAAAAATTCTGAGCGCGGAAGAAATCTGGTGCCAAGGCTTCTCCGAGCCTAACGCGGGTTCCGATCTCGCCGGTCTGCAAACCGAAGCGCGTCTCGAGGGCAACCACTACGTCGTGAACGGTCAAAAAGTCTGGACCAGCTACGGCTGGGTTGGCGACTGGTGCGAACTGGTCGTTCGCACCGACGCGAGCGCGGCGAAACACAAGGGTCTCACCGTTCTTCTCGTGGACATGAAATCGCAGGGCGTCGAAGTCCGTCCCCTCCGACAAATGACCGGGGAATCCGAGTTCAACGAGCTGTTCTTCCGCGATGTTCGCGTGCCCGTCGAAAATGTCCTTGGAAAAGTAAACGACGGCTGGAATGTGGCGGTGAGCACCCTGATGTACGAGCGCGGCTCTTACGGCGCGCGTCTGCATCTGATCTTCAAGCGTTATTTCACGCGCCTCATCGAACTCGCGCGCACCATCCAACGCAACGGCCGCCCTGCATTCGAAGATCCAGTCATTCGCCAGAAGCTCGCGCAGTGCAGCGCCGAGATTGAAATCATGCGGTTCAACCAGATGCGCGCCTTCAGCCGCATTACGGCTACTGGCGTCCCGGGCCCTGAAGGCTCGATCCAGAAAATATTTTGGAGCGAGCTTAACCAGCGCCTCCAGCAAATCGCTCAGGAGATTCTCGGTTCCTACGGCCAGCTCATGGCAGGCGATTCGCGCGCGATAGACAAAGGGATGTGGTCCTACGCCTACCTGCGCACCCGCGGAAACACAATCGAAGCAGGCACCTCTGAGGTGCAACGCAACATCATTGGGCATTTCGTTCTCGGTCTGCCCAGAAGCTACTAAACCAGAATCCAAGAAACCGAGACCAGGAAAGGGATGCGCGATGCAATTCGGTTTGAGTGAAAGCCAGGAATTTCTGAAAGACAGCGCCCGCAAATTTTTCGCCGGGGAGTGTCCCAGCGCGGAAATGCGGCGCCTGATGGAAACGGATACCGCCTACGATGCCGCGCTTTGGTCGAAGCTCACCGACCAGGGCTACACCGGCATCATTTTTCCGGAAGAGTATGGCGGAGTCGGCCTCGGCAAAGTCGAGCTCATGTTGCTGATGGAAGAGTCGGGCCGCGTGCTTTTGCCTGGCCCATTTTTCTCGACCGTGGTCCTTACAGGATCCGTTTTGGACGCTGTTGGTAACGCTGCACACAAGAAACAATATCTCGCGCCGATATGCCACGGCGAAGTTCGCGCCACTGTCGCTATTCTCGAAGCAGGCGCAAGCTGGGACCCCCGCGACGTCCAACTGACCGCGACCAACGGAAAGCTGACCGGCGAGAAATTCTTCGTTTCGGATGCTAGCATCGCCGATTTCCTCATCGTTGTAGCGCGCGACGGAGTCTTCGTTGTCCACTCAAAAGCTCGCGGCCTGAAGATTACTCCCATGTTGGGAATGGATCTCACTCGCAAACTCTACGTCGTTGAATTCAGCGACACTCCGGCGGAGAAAATCGGCTCTAACTCGAATCTCGTGCGAGCGTTCGACATCGCCACCGCGGCGCTCGCTGCGGAACTCGTTGGCGGGATGCAACGGATCCTCGACATCACCGTCGAATACGCCAAAACTCGAAAGCAGTTCGGCAAACCCATCGGCATGTTCCAAGCCGTTCAGCACCAGTGCGCGGACATGTATCTCGAAACCGAGAGCTCCCGCTCCGCCGTGTACTACGCCGGCTGGGCACTGGAAGAAAATTCGCCCGACGTGGCGGCCGCCGTTTCCATCGCTAAAATGTACGCCAGCGATGCGGCCCGCACCGTTGGCAACCGTGGCATCCAGATTCACGGCGGCATGGGCTTCACCTGGGAAAACGACGTTCACCTCTACTACCGCCGCGCGAAAGCCTCAGAAACCGCTTTCGGCGATGCCACTTTTCATCGCGAGCGTATCGCTTCCATGGTGATCGATTCCACCAGCACCTCCGCGAGAAGTGCGTAAAATTATATTCACTAATCGAGAGAACCCTTGACCGCCAGTGCCTGCCGGAACGGGAGAGTCCATGTCCTTCGTTGAAAATAGAGGCGCCAGAATTTATTGGGATGAACAAGGCTCCGGCGAACCGCTCTTGCTCATCATGGGCCTCAGCTATCCCTCGTACATGTGGCATCGCAGCCGCCCGTATCTCGCGAAACGATTCCGTACCATCGCGCTCGATAATCGTGGTGTGGGCCAAAGCGATGCGCCTCCAGGCGTCTATTCCATGGCGCTGATGGCAGGCGACGCAGCTGCCGTGCTGGATGCCGCGAGTGTCGAGACCGCGCACGTGTTCGGTGTTTCCATGGGAGGGATGATTGCCCAGGAATTTGCGCTGCAATATCCGAATCGCGTGCGCTCGCTGATTCTAGGTTGCACTGCCGCCGGCGGTCCCCATGCCGTACAGGCCGAAGCGGAAGTGCTGCAAGCTCTTCTGCGCCGCGACGTCACTCCCGAAGAATCCAAGGAAGCCATCATCCCTTTTATTTATGACCCCGCTACGCCACGCGAGCGCATCGACGAAGACATGGCCATCCGTATGAAGTGGTATCCGACCGCGCAAGGGTATATGGGTCAGCTCCAAGGCATCTTCGGCTGGGAGGCCTACACTCGCATCGCGCAAATCACGGCTCCCACGCTGGTCATCCATGGCGAAGCCGACCGGCTCGTTCCAGCTGCCAATTCTCGCTTGATCGCCGAGAAAATTCCGGGCGCTAAGCTCGTGCTAATTCCTAATGCCAGCCACATTTTCGAGACCGACCAACCTGCGGCAGCGCATCAAGCCATTCTCGAATTTCTTTCTGCTCAGCAGCTTCGTGCGCAAACGCACAGCTAACGAAGCGCGACGCGCTACCGCACCGAAATATACAGATCCACTATGGAATCCGCCGGATTTTGCGCCCGCTGATCGTAAACCTCGAAGTCCGCTTTGTAGGCTCGGTCCCCACCCATCGCGCTCTTCGGAGTCACCCACACTCTTTGCCACATCTCGACGACGACTTTTTGCACGGGGCCTCTCTCCGAAGTGAACACGGCATATCGTCCCGCAGGCACATTCTTCGCGACCATTCCCGCTGGCACGCTTTCCACTTTCGTCACACGCGCGCCCAGTACGTACGTGTACTCCCCATCCTTGTCGCTCGCATACTCCGTATACAACGCCACAATATTCGCATTCGCTTTATTCGGAATGGCCGCCAGCACTCCTTCTTTGAATAACCGCTCCCACTGCTTCCCGATGGGCCTCTCGGGCGTCATTTGCTCTGCATTGCTTGTCCGCACGGCAATGCCAACTACAGTGAATTCCTCTTGCTGCACAGCCTTTGGATTCATGTCCGCTTCTTTCTTCATTTCTGAATGCGTGGCGACGGTACAAGTGACAATCGCCACCGCGATCCCCGCCAGCCACATCGCCTTTCGAACTAATTTTCGATTCATCGCAGCCTCCTAGTGCTCAGCGGCGCCTCAGTCCCGAATCTTCAAAACCAGTCTTAGCGGCGTAACTCTCATGGCCACGAATTGTATCGTTTCCCTGCGAGAATTCCATGCGCTCAATCGGGCACCTCAGACAAGCGCCCTCAGAGCACGGATAGAGCTATGATGAAGAAGTGCGGATCTTTTACAGCGCACGAGGGTAAGACCATGCGAACGATAAATCTCTTCTTCGCGAGCCTGCTTATCGCCAGCCCACTCCTAGCCCAGGACAAGCCCGCCGACGCCCCGCATGATATGGGCCATATGCAGCACGGTGGCTTCATGCAAGGCGGCATGCATCACGCTATTGCCAAAGGCGTAAAGCTCGAACAAAAGATTGGCGGACACACGATCGTGGTCCGCATCGGCCCAATGAATCTGCCGGCGCACACCAGTCACATGAAAATGCCGCAGCCTCCCGACCTCGAATGGCAAATTCCGATCGACGGATGGCTCCTCGCCTACTCTCCGAAGCTCGTCGACGCAGAGGGCAACGTCATGCCTGGCCGCGTTCTTCATCACACCGCCTTCTGGAACGAAAACCGCGCCGATTTTCTCTGCCCCAACAAAGAGGAACACATTTTCGGCGCCGGCGGTGAACTCACCAATTGGGCAGAAGTCCCCGGCTACGGCTATCGCGTCCAAATGGGCGACAAAATCCGCATCGAAACCATGGTCCACAATCCCACTGACAGCTCATACGAAAACGTCTATCTCGAAGTTACAATCCCCTATCAACAAGTCGCTGACAGCCCGCAACCAAAAAGCGTCTATCCCACATGGATGGACGTGAAATCCTGCGGAAACTCCGGCTACGATTTGCCAGCGGGCAAAAGCGAACAAACAGGCACCGTCTCCGTGAAATACTCCGGCGTTCTGCTCGGGGTTGGCGGCCACATGCACGATTACGCAAAACAACTCACGCTCGAAGACGTCACGCGTAAAGAATCGGTCGCCACTCTCGACGCCAAAGTCGACGACCACGGTGAGCTTATCAGCATGCCCACGGTCTTGTTCCTCGACAAAGGAGGCTACAAGTTTGCCGCTGGCGATGTCCTGAAAATCTCCGCAACCTACGACAATACGACCGGCCAGCTCCTGCGCGACGGCGCCATGGGAATCGTCGTCGGATATTTCGTCCCCGCCGATGACTCCACCATGTCCTTACTACGCCGCAAATCAACAGCTCACCACATGGCCGGCATGGCCCACGATCAATAAGCCTCGCCCGCTGAAGGGCGACATTTCCCTGCCACATCGTCCGCAAAGGCGAAGCCTTTCTGGACCCGGAATAAGACATCTGGCGTGCAACGCAGTCTAATCGTTGGAGCAATGCTCTACGGCCTAACGGCAGCCAACTCCATGTACAATGCCGTCGGCTCGCAGCTCCGAAACCACATCTCGGGAGTAATTCATGGCAATGGACGATTTGACCGCTCAGCCGTTCGCTTCGCTTCCACCGGACTCCGCGCCGCAACCTGAGAAGAAATCTCGATGGCGCAGGCTGCGTGATTGGTGTTCCCGCCAATGGTTAGCCATTCGTCCCGGCCGCGAAGCGCGCCGCGGGGCGGTCTTGGGAACGCTCGCTGCAGCCGCTATTTGCGTAATCATTGGCGGCCTCTACATTCAGACGGGCTTTGGCTACATTTTCGATTTTGCGTTTTGCATCCTTTTCGCCGCCATCTTAATTCCGCTGGTCGCTCTCCTCGTCATGCTGCTCCTCAGCATTTTCCGAAAATTGCCCCGCTATGCCACAGGAGTCATCGTCGGCTCGTGTACGGTCGTCATGATGTTATGGGGTCCGCCGCAATTGGGCATTTTCATGGCGATTCTAATGGACCTCGCTGCGGGAGTTCTCGGCGCCACAATTGCCACCTTTTTCTGGGGCAATTTCGGCCACGCTGCACTGAGCAAGAAGATTGTCGTCGCATCGCTCTTCGTGCTTGCTCTTGCCGGCAACATCTATTTCATCTGGCTCTTCGCTCAAGCGGGCTCAATGGAAAAGCTCATCACCTGGAAGCCGCCCGCCGACTCCATGCCCGCGAAACTGACGGCGCCAGATCCGTCTGCTCCCGGGCCTTTCCATGTCCAAACACTTTTCTACGGCGTGGGCAACGACATCCGCCGCCCGGAATACGGTTCGAGCGTAGCCATCAAAACTCGCACCGTGGACTCTTCCGACTTCTTCAAGGATTTCGACGGATGGAAGCGCTGGTCGCGCAAGAAATATTGGGGCTTCGATGTCGATAAGCTTCCGCTGAACGCGCGTGTTTGGTATCCGGAAGGGCCCGGCCCTTTTCCACTCGCGCTCATCGTCCATGGAAATCACAACATGGCGAATTTTTCCGATCCGGGTTACGCCTACCTCGGTGAATTGCTTGCCAGTCGGGGCATCATCCTCGCCTCGATCGATGAAAATTTTCTAAATAGCGGACTATTTCATGACCCGGATAAGCAACAAGCCGTTCGTGGCTGGATGTTGCTGGAGCACCTGAAGCTCTGGAAGGAATGGAACCAGGCAGAAGGCAACCCGTTCCATGGCAAGGTCGATATGTCGCGCATCGCCTTGATGGGCCATTCGCGCGGCGGCGAAGCTGCGGCCACAGCCGCGGCCTTCAATCGCATGAAGTACGCCCCCGAAGACGCCAACATCAAATTTGATTACGGCTTCTCGATCAAGGCTGTTGTCGCGATCGCGCCCGCTGACGGCCAATATAAACCCGCTGGGCAGCCTCGCTGGATCGAGGACGTTAGTTATTTAACGCTGCAAGGCGCGCACGACATGGACGTTGCCTCGTTCGACGGCAGTCGACAGTGGGATCACGTCCGCTACACGCAGCCCGGCCCCTGGTTCAAAGCCGAGATTTACGCTTACCGCGCGAATCACGGCCAGTTCAATACCGTCTGGGGCAACGACGATGCCGGCAAGCCGCTCGGCTGGCTGCTCAATCTCAAGCCGCTGATGCCCGGCGAGGAACAGCGCCGCATCTCGAAGACCTACATCTCCGCGTTTCTCGAAGCGACGCTCAAAAATCATCGCGAATACGTTCCGTTGTTTGAGGACTGGCGCGTTGCTCGCGCTTGGTTGCCGGACACGATCTACTTCAATCGCTACCGCGACGCTTCCTACGTCCCGTTGGCATCGTTCGACGAGGATGCTGACCTGACCACCACTACCGCGCCTGGCGGCCACATCGAGGGAGAGAATCTTTCCATCTGGAATGAAGGTAAAATTCCGTATCGCGATGGCGATCGTGGCTATAACGGCGTGTTTCTGGGTTGGAACCGCGCCAAAGATGCTCCTGCTGCGACCTATACAGCTACATTGCCCACGGGTGCCGCGGCGAGTTGGCATCTCGGTCCAGGATCGACCCTTGAACTTTCTGTAGCGCCCTTGGACGAAGACGTGTCGCTGCCCGGAAAGAAAAAGGACGACGATAAAGACAAGAAAAAAGCCGAGGAAAAGAAAAAGGAAGAAGACAAATCGAAGAAGAAAGAACGAGAATCTCCCGATTTCACGATCGAACTTGTGACTACCGACGGAGTCACGGCCAGCGCTCCCGTAAGCCGCTTCATCTCCATCCCGCCTCCTTTCAAGGAGAAGTTTACGAAGCTCGGAGTGCTGGACGATGCGGGATACAACCAGGATTGGGAAGCGGTGTTTCAATCCGTGCGCCTTCCGCTTTCCGGTTTTCAATCTACGGACAGTTCCAAACGATTCGACCCTACCAAACTCAGCATCGTGCGTCTGAAATTCGACCGGACGCCGATGTATAAAATCTGTATCAGTGCAATTGGTTTCGGCAAGCAATGATGTAAGCTGTGGCCTCTCTGGAGGCTGCTTATGCATCTTTTGCGCGCGCGTTTCATTTGGATTCTGTCGTTTGTCATTTTTCTGTTCTCCGCTGCTGGCACGAACGCGCATGTCACGCGCGTAGAGATTATTTCCCGCACTGACATTCAAGATGGACGCGCCTTCGGATTGGCCGGAGCCTACGAGAAAATCATCGGTCGCGTCTATTTCGCGGTGAGTCCGGATAACCTTCACAACCGCCTCATTGTCGATCTCGATAAAGCACCCCGAAACGCACAAGGAGAAGTCGAATTCTCCGCCGACCTCTATCTCCTGAAACCTAAGGACATGAACAAAGGAAACAAAGCTGTGCTTTTCGAAGTTTCCAATCGCGGTGGAAAAGGAATCTTACGCCTTGTGAATGGCTACAGTCCTTCCACTCCGGACGGCGAATATGGTGACGCCTTTCTGATGCGCGAAGGCTACACCATTGCCTGGGTCGGCTGGGAGTTTGACGTCGCCGAACACGGCGAAAATCTCAAGCTCTACGCTCCCGTCGCTCACGATGCTGGAGGGAAAGAAATTCGTGGCCTGGTGCGTTCGGATTTCACGCCGGCGCAAAGAGTCGAAGATATGCCACTCGGCCATTTCCTTCTTGGACCAACGGGTGGCAAAAGCTATCCGGCCGACGACCCCGCAAGCCCAAAGAATGTCTTGACCGTGCGCGACACGCCGGAAGGTCCGCGCCAAACGATTCCTCGCAGCCAGTGGAGTTTTGCCCACACGGTGGATGGCAAACTTGCTGCCGAGCCTCACTTCATTCACCTGGATGGAGGATTCCAGGCCGGGAAAATTTATGAAGTCGTTTACGAAGCGAAAGACCCCGTCGTTGTTGGCCTCGGCTTCGCTGCCGTCCGTGATTTCCTTTCTTATTTGAAATACGATCCGCAATCTACTGCACCTGTAAAGCGTGTTTACGCCACTGGAATTTCGCAGAGCGGGCGCTTTCTCCGCCATTTTGTCTACCAGGACTTCAACGCCGACGAGCAGGGCCGGCAAGTGATGGATGGCGTCATCGCTCACGTCGCGGGCGCGGGCCGCGGCAGCTTCAATCATCGTTTTGCGCAGGCTTCGCGCGACGCTCAGCCGCTCTCTAGTATTTTCTTTCCCACGGATCTTTTCCCTTTCACCGATCTTCCGGAAACCGATCCTGAGAGCGGCGCAACCTCTGGCTTACTCGACGCTTCCACCAAATCTAAAACCGCCCCGAAAATATTTCTCACCAATACTTCTTACGAATATTGGGGCCGCGCCGCGTCTTTGATTCACATTTCGCCCGACGGTCTGAGTGACGCGAAGATCGGCGACGATGTCCGCGTCTATTTGCTATCTGGCTTGCAACATTTTTCTGCACCATTTCCTCCGCAGAAATCCATGCCCGGCTCGCCGGACTTCAATGCGCAGCAGCGCTACAATCCCAATCCCATTCAGTGGTACTGGCGCGCACTAATCACCGACATGGACCAATGGGTGAAAGACGGCACGCCGCCGCCTGCCAGCACGTATCCGAAAATTGCGGACGCCAAGCTCGTGCCACTGAACAAGTGGATTTTTCCAAAGATACCCGGCGTCAACACGCCGCATGAAATGAACCTAGCGTATCATCTGGACTTTGGGCCGCAATGGAAAGACGGCATCGTAAGTCTGGAGCCTCCCAAGGTGAGCAAGCCGTTCCCTGGTTTGGTTCCGCAATCGGACGCCGATGGCAACGATCTGGGGGGCGTGAGTTTGCCGGAATTGCAAGTTCCGTTGGCTACCTACACGGGCTGGAATCTGCGCGATCCGAGTATCGGCGCTGGCGACTTGCGGCTGAGTTTCTACGGCTCCTTCATTCCCTTCGCAAGAACCGCCACGGAGCGTGAGAAATCCGGCGATCCGCGGCTCTCGATTGCCGAACGATATGCTTCGCGCGAACAATACTTGGGCAAGTTTGCGGAAGCGGCTATGAAGTTGATTCACGAACGGTTTTTGTTGCGCGAAGATTTGCCTGCGATGCTCGAACGCGGCGAGCGCGAATGGGACGAAGTTGCAGGACAGAAATAAGCCGGATAGCTGATCAGGCCGGCCGGAAAACAATATGGAGGAGAGATGAATCGGAATCGCCGTGACGTTTTGAAGGGCGGAAGTCTTGCGCTTCTGGGCGGCAGGTTGTTTCGCCGCATGGACAAGATTGATGGAATGCAAACGCAAGGCGCTGGCGGATCGCTCGCGGAAATCGTGAAGAGCCGCAGCTCCGGCGCGAGCGAAAAGCTGCTGCTTGGCCCGACCCCCGGCGAAGAAGGGCCGCCGGAACCGGCGAAAGTTGACCGGCTGCCGCTGGATTGGAACAAGCAGACGGTTGCGCGCTTCAAGGAGCAACTGGCGCAAAAAGATATTCACGCGTTTGTGCTGCGCGATCAGCTCAACATTATTTATCTGACGGGCTACTGGCACACGCACACCGAGCGGCCGCAGTGTGTCTTTATGAATAAAGACGATGCCGACCCCTGGTATTTGTACCCCGCGCTGGACCGCGACCTGGTGAAGGGCTGGTGGTTTGGAGGCGGCTGGGAGTATTTCGACACGAAGCACGCCGAAGGCGGTTTCCCGGAGCAAGGGAAAGTCGTTCCAGGAAAGACCGTCGATTTGTTCCAGATGCTCCTCGAAGGAATCAAGGCGAAGGGCGTTCAAGGAAGTAAAATCGGCATTGACGGCAAGCTCTACGCGGACGAGTTGGCGACGGCCAAGAAAGTTCTGCCCAAGGTGAAGTGGGTGGACGTCAGCGACACGCTGCTGGATATGCGCGAGGTAAAGACTCCCGAGGAGCTTGCGCTGACGCGGCGAGCTTACACGTATTTTGACCGCGCGCACGCTTATGCGCGGGATTACATCCTCACCTACGGAACCGACGTGACGGATTATGAAGTGGCCTTCGCGAGCACATTCTGGATCAACAATGTGCTGCTCGCGGATTTGGAACTTGCGGGTGGTTTGCCGCATCATGGCGTGGCGGCGACTGTCGAGATTGACTGCCGCGTAGGGCGCCTGTGCGCCTATCCGCATCCAAATCAGCCGCGGTTCAACCGGATTCAGCGGAACATGCCGTTACAGGTGGATGGCGATGCATATATCGGCGGACACGGCGGAGAGAACTACCGCATGTACATCCTCGCGGACAACGCGGGACAGTTTGATGAGCACATGCGGAAACTTTGGGAAGTGAGCCAGCACACGTGCGACATGCAGGTGGAATTGCAGAAGGAAGGCGCGACGTGCTCGAGCGTCGCGTATGAGATTCATAAATACCAGGTGGCGCAGGGAGTGCAGGATTACATTTATCACCGGCCCGCGCATGGTGAAGGTTCGGAGGGGCATCAGCCGCCGTATCTTTCGCTTGGGGATTACACAGTTCTAAAAAAGAACATGTGCTTTTCCGAAGAGCCTGGGCTCTACGATCCGAAAGCAGGAGTCGGATTCAACTGGAGCGATCACGTTGTCACCGGCGTAAAGTCCGGCTACCGGATGAGCCGCGTTCCGTACTCGAAGGAGTGGAGCTGGGTGAAAATCTGAAGTAATGAGGTAGCGAGACAAAAACGTAACGACTGGACAAAGGGAGTCGGGTCAGGACGTAGTTCTTGCTTGCGGGCGTCCGCGAAATATTTTCCGCCGTTGACGTTGAAATTCCCTCTGGGCTGCGTCACGGTTCTATCTGAGAGCGCGGCTTGCGTGTCGGGCCAACCAATGGCGCAGTCCGCTAAGAGTCTTGGCCATCACTGGCATCAATCTACAAAATCGAAGTCGCCAAGCTCACGCTGCTGTGTTATTCGCAGTGGACGGTGCTGGCGCGCGCGATAAGAGATAGACTCGGTGGGTTGCGGGCGGAATGTGTTGAGAGGGAATGTGGCTGAGCCAAAGGCGGAGTACGAAAGGCGGTTGGAAAAATACCTGAAGGTCATTGCTGAGAAGGATCGCGTTCACTTGCTGGTGGGCTACGCGAAGTTGGCGGTGACAGCCGTGGGATTGCTGCTGCTTTGGAGTGTTTTTGCTAAGCACCTGCTGACTGCCTATTGGCTAATCGCACCAATCGTTGCTTATGGGCTGTTGACGATTTTGCATGGGCGCGTGCTGCGCGCGAAGAACCGAACTAACACGGCGGCGGAGTTTAATCGCAAGGGGATTGCGCGAATCGAGGATCGCTGGGCTGGCACTGGACAAACGGGGGAACGGTTTCGCGATGTGAATCATGTGTATGCGGAGGACTTGGATCTTTTTGGGCGCGGGTGCCTCTTCGAATTGCTTTCGACGGCGCGATTGCCGATGGGGGAGAGCCGGCTGGCGAGCTGGCTGTGCGAGGGATCGGAGAGGGGCGCGATTCTGGAGCGGCAGAAATTGATTAAAGAACTGCGCGAGAAGCTGGATTTGCGCGAGGACCTGGCCGTGACCGGGGAGGACTTAAAGGCGCGGTTGAATCCAGAATCGATGATGGAGTGGGCGGAAGGGACATCGATTCTGCCGCGCGGAACTTGGCGCGTGGTAATGGCTTTGCTGGCGCTTGACGCGGCTGCGGGGATCATCTATTGGTTCGAGACCGGGACGCTTTGGCCGCTTTTGAGTGTGATGGCAGTGGAGGCTGTGATTCTCGCGTGGCTGCGGCGCAGAGCGCATATGGTGATTGAGGGAGTGAATTGCAACGCGGAAGGGTTACTCCTTTTTTCCGAGATTCTGGAACGGCTGGAGCGAGAGCCGTTTGTGTCCCCGCGCTTGCAAGGGTTTGCGGCGGAACTGAAGCAGGGGAAAGAGCCCGCTTCGCTAGCGATTCGAAAATTTTCGCGCATTGTTAATTGGATTGACGCCAGCGACGGCGCGATTGCGAAGATGTCGGAGCTGCCGTTTCTTTATAGTGTGCAGGTCGGGATGGCGGCGGAGTCGTGGCGGAGGCGCTGGGGCGCGAAGATCCGGCGATGGGCCGAGTTGACGGGAGAGATGGAGGGGCTACTTTCGCTCGCGGGGTATTCCTACGAGCATCCTGCTGATCCGTTTCCTGAATTCATTGACGCGGAAGAGGGGCTGGGATTTTTTGAAGGCGAAGAGCTTGGTCATCCGCTAATCGCGGCAGAGAAGTGCGTACGGAACAGCTTGCGGCTGGACGCACAGACGCGCGTGCTGCTGGTGAGCGGGTCGAATATGTCCGGGAAGAGCACATTTTTGCGCGTGGTGGGAATTAACACGGTGCTGGCCATGGCGGGCGCGCCAATCCGGGGCAAACGGCTCCGGTTGACGCCGCTGAACATTGGCACGCGGATACGGAGCACGGATTCGTTGCAAGAGGGGCGGTCGAGTTTTTATACGGAGATCTTGCACATCCGGAAAGTGTTTGACGCCGCGAACGGAACCGTTCCGATGGTGTTTTTGTTCGATGAGTTGCTGGAGGGCACGAACTCGAAAGACCGGCGGATTGGAGCGGAGGGATTGATCCGAGGGCTGCTGAAGCGGCGGGCGATTGGGATTGTGACAACGCATGATTTGGCTTTGACGGAAATTGCGGCGGCAGTCGGGAATGTTTTGCGGAATATGCATTTCGAGGATCAGGTGGTGGACGGGAAGATGCGGTTTGATTATAAGTTGCGCGAGGGAGTGGTGGAGAAGAGCAACGCGCTGGAGTTGATGCGGTTGATCGGGCTGGAGACTTAGCCGCAATTTCTCACCGCTTGGCAAAAGGGGAATGAAGTTTGTTCAAGTTGGTAGTTGCATGATGGTTTCGCAGCGCGCTGTTGTACAGTTGATCCGTTTTTAACTGGGCGTGAGAGTTTTCTCTCTCTGCGGCTGTTTCGGCGCACACTTTGCCAGCGGTAGACAGAAGCGACGAAGAAGTTGTTCGGGATCTTTCTTTTTCAATACTTTAGCGGCACGGCGCAGAGCTTTTCATAGATTTGCTGGAAGAGTGCGACATAGGGGTACCCACCGGCCAGCGAGACCCACACCTTGCGCACCGTGATGCGGATCAGCGCGCCGATCTTCAACACCTTGAGCCGAATGGTGGAGCACTGCGCCTGGGCCAACTCCGTTCCTGCCAGTCCCAGTCGCCGTAGCATCTGCAACAACACGTAGGCAATCGAAGAGAAGTACAGTCGCAATTGATTGCTGCGCAGATAGTGCGTGCTGGTGCGATCACTGAACAGCATCAGTTGTTCTTTAATCCGATTCTCCATGTCCCCTCTTCCACAGTAGTGCTCTTCATATAGCGCCTGTGCCGGCCATGATTCTCCGCTCAGAGACGTCACCACGAACCGCGGGTTCTCTCCCTTCTCCAGATGTTCGGCCTTGGCCACCACCCGTCGCGCACGGCTCCAGCTCTCCCGGGTTTGGTAGACGAACTCTTTGAACAACCGGCCGGCGCGTCCGGTCTCTTGGTACCGGGCTTTCGCCTCCCCCATCTCCTTCACGATCTCGGCCTTCAGGCGTTCGTTTTTCGCCAGTCCCAGCAAGTACTCTACGCGGTTCGCTTCACACCAGACCATCAGCTCCTCACGGCAAAATCCCGAATCTCCACGCACCACGATACGCACCAATGGCCATGCGCAACGAATCTGTCCTACGATGCGCTGCAGCTCCTCTACACTTCCCGCTGAGGCATCGATGTTCGACGATCGCAACCGCGCACCCAGCAGGAACTCTCCACAGAAGATGTACAACGGTAGGTAGCAGTAGTGTCCATAGTAGCCATGGAAAAAACGCCCTTCCTGCTTCCCGTGCAGCGGATCGTCGGTGGCGTCCAAATCCAAAATGATTTCTTTCGGCGCCTCCTGGTGGGCTTCGAGGAAGACCTCCACCAGCAGGCGATCCACGGCTCCGTGATCCAACACGATCTTTTTGTAGCGCTCCTTCTGACGGACCGTCTCTTTGGTTAGTTCCAGGCGATTCAGGGTGCTCTTTCCGGCTAAAGCTTCCTTGCCGGGATGCGGCTTCTCGACCAGCACCGCCAGCAAGGGATCGTTCCGCAACTCCTCGTGATCGTTCAGATCTTCGTACCCCAAAGCCAGACCATAGACTCTCTGGGCCACCAACTCCTTCACCGGGTGTTCGATCAGATCGGGATTCCGATAATCGGTGAAGCAGGCGGCAAACTGCTGGAGGATCCCAATGCGCTTCTCGACCTCCCGCAGGAGCAGACCACCACCGTCGCTGGTGATCGCTCCGCCGTCGAACTGCGCGCGGATCTCGCGTCGCTTTTGGGGATGAAATCCGAAGACAAACTGGTTACACTCTGTGGTCATAAGGCTGTTGCTCCTCCTTGGCAGGATTTCTTTCTAGACAAAAGAGTTATGCCATGAAGCAACAGCCTTTTCTATTTAATTATGAGAAATCCGGGTTAGGCGACGCTGGTACTCATTCGGCGCATGGACCAAAGAATCAAAAGCAAATCTCTCTCCGCTCGGGATGACAACTAAGAAAATGATCTTGTTAAGCTGCAGCGATGCGGCGGATTAAATCTTCCTGTTCAGTTTTGCTTTCGGCGCCGATGGTGAAGGCGTCGAGAAGATTCAGTCCGAGCGCGAAATTCAGGGCTTCGTCCTGGCGGTCGCGGAGACTGCCCTGGCCGAGGATTTTCATACCGATGATGCCCTTCCCCTTGGCACGCATTTCCTTAATGACGCTGACGACGGAGTCCGGATCCGAATCCATGAACGTGCTGACGGGATTGATGCGCACCAGATGGACTTCGACCCAAGAAGAATTGGTGGCGGCGCGCAGAGCTTCGATGGAATGGCACGAACAGCCATGGGCGCGGATGATGCCCTTTTCCTTGGCTTCTGAGAGAACGTCCATGACACCTTTGTAGCGCTCGGTCCAGTCAGCCTCGGTGAGGCAGTGCATGAGACAGATGTCGATGTGATCGGTACCGAGCTCGCGGCGGAAGCGGTCGAGATCGGCGCGGGCAGAGGCTGCGTCGCGGGCCCAGGTCTTGGTAAGGACAGTGACTTTATCGCGCGGAACATACTTGAGGGCCTCGGCAACGTGCGGATGGCTGCCGTAGCTGTCGGCGGAATCGAAGAAGCGGAGGCCGTGCTCGTAGCCATTCAAAAGAAGCTCGGAGAGGCCCTGGACGCCGAGAGCAGTCTGATGAGAATGATGGCCGGAGCCGACGGTGCCTGTGCCCATGGCGAGGCGACTGGTTTGGATGCCGGTCTTGCCAAGGGCGACGGTGTCCGAAGCGCTAAACTTGCGCGGAAGGGGCTTCAGGGTTAAGGCACGGGCGCGCTTCGCGAATACAGAGGAATGCAACCAAGCTGCCCCCGCGGTGCAGGCGGAGCGAAGGAGAAATTCGCGGCGTTTCATGGGACCTCCTCAGAAACATCCTTCCAGCGGATGCTACACCCAGTATGGACGCGTGCGTGCGGGCCGCGGTTATCAATAGCTGATGCGATGCTATTTAAAAGGCGAGCCGTTTAGTTAAGGGGCGAGTCGGAGGACTTGATTTCACCAGGCGATGGCAACCGCGCTTCGAGCGACAGATTCGTGCGAATGAGCGATTCGACTTGATTCCAGACTGCGGGATCGCACTCGATTTGAATGTGAGATTTCATGAAAATGCGGTCCCACCACGGATACTGGCCGCAGCTGAGGGGTTTTGTCTTGTAGTCGGAACGAAAATTCCCAAGGATGCGCGTGCGCGCAGGATCGGCAGCGCGAATCTGAGCTTGGCCGTGGAGCATGCCATCGAGCTGATAGAAATTAATGGCTTGAATGACGTTGGCCGGGATTACGGCGTCATTCTCGCCCCTCTTGGAGACACTGTCGACCTGGATAGTTAGAACTACAGGGATGCCGTCTTTTTCCAACTGGCGAGCGAGTTCGACCGTTTCTGAGGCGCCCCAGCTGTGGCCAAAAATTATGATGCGCGCGTTTTGCTTTTCTTCAGGCGAAAGTTTTCCATCGCTGTTGACATCCAGCAGCCGAAGGACCGCCTGGTGCGCGTCCTTACCGCGGTGATTCTCAAACGTTTGGACGAAAACGCTCGAAGCATATTCTTCGCGTAACCGCTCAACCAGCTGAACTTCGGTGTGGACGCGATCATCGTGGCGAACGTAGCCACCGACAAAACCGATGACAATGACGGGTGAAGCGGTAGTGACAGCTGCAGGTATAGCCGGAGGCTTTGAACTCGTCTCACCGGAGACGAGTGCCATAGAAAAAATCAAGAACAAGACCCGGAACGACGGAAGCATGCGCTGCACCGCGACAGGGAACCTACATCAGTACAGATGAGATAGACAAGACTAAAGTTGCGCAAACTGGAAAGGAAGAAAATGGTACGGAGAGATGGATAAAGCTGGGAGGAATGCCTTAGTACTCACAGGACCCGCTCGAAGCTTGGGATTATTGGATTTGACTAAAGGAGATGGCGGTGGCGCGCGCGCTACTCGAAGGCAGATTATTGTTGGCCGCCGTGGAGGTTGCGCTATTGACGCGAGCCGCCTCTAGGAGAGCCCAATCGTTCTTGAATTCCGGCATGATCTCGCGGCTATGCTTGGGGCTCTTCAGATAGTGATCGGCACGGGCAAGAGTCAGCGCATATGCCCATTGGGAATCGCTGCCAGAAGCAAAAATGTTGCTCGCGCTTAGTCCGATCCTCGACGGCTTACCGCCTTGCGAGAGATCCAACCAGAGGCTCCCATTGGCGTCGACAGAGAGTGTGCCGGTCCGATCCAGGTATTTGTATAGACGGCCGAGAAATTCGTAGTTCGGAATGATTTCGCGGCTGATGGCGTCGTTCGTGAGGGACCCAAACGCCTCGCGATACTGTTTCCATTCCTTCGCGGTACCCACGAGTTGCGCGCTTTCCTGATCAACCACGGCTTCAAGTTGCTCTTCGCGTGGCACGTCATTCTCTGCCTTCGCTTCCCGGATTTCCTGCTTGATGTCCGCCGATTCGGCGTTGGGATGCTGCTCCAATTCATGCTCGGGGTTGAAGCGTCCTGTGAGCAGATAGGTGGCGGCCATGAAGGGCAGTTCGTGGTCGGCAAAAAGAATCATGGGCACGAGAAGCTTTTTGGAGTGGTACAACTGCTCGGTCCCGTTGCGGCACTCGGTGCTGCGCTTGATTGTGCCGGGCAGCTGGGCGAAATGCAGAACGCGAAGATGCGCTTCCGGATGGCGCTCGGCAAAATGGGTAAAGGAACGGGCAATGGCCTTCGGAGTGATCAATCCGAAATCATTGAGGTAGTCGGCCCTGGCGGCGTGCGGATAATAAGTGTTAATGACGCGGCGGGAGAACGTCGCGCAATTTTTCGTGACGCCGTTAAAGTGATTCTGATTGGGGAGAGAATTGAATTCCGCGATTAGAGCACGGTCCTGCTCGACAGAGGTCTCCACAACGAAAATATAGATGCTGCGCTCAAGGGTGGCGCCGACCATCTCGCGCCATTCAGCTTTGTTGCTCGTGCGGCAAGTGGGGCTGTCACAATAGCCTGTAAGAAAGTTTGTGCGGTATCTCTCCTCAAGAGCATGCTTGATTTTTTGCGAGCCGAAAAGCGGCCGGTTCTGAGGCTCCTCGATGCCATATAAATAAACGGAGAGAGGAACAATATTCCACTCGAACGGCTGATCCTCACCGAGAGTGGTGTAGTTGCTCATGACCGAACCTTGCTCGTCAGGACGGCACAGGCGGAGCTTTACAGGCGATTCCGCGCAGATCCGCGAGAAATAGACGGCGCTATGGCCGGAGCCCGTAATTCTCGCCAGGCTGGTATCCAGGGACTCGTTAAGAAGGACGCCAACGTCGGCATACGCGGGAGAGGCGATCATGCAGCCGGAGAGGAGTACTAGAACCGTGGTCAACCGGACAAGAATCCCCACCCGCGGAGCCAGGAGTCTGGCCGATGCGATGGAAGAGCAGATTGTCGTCAGCTTGGACACCGAGAACAGTCTCCTTCTCGCCTAAGGCTCAAGCTACAAGTTTAGCCTACCGGGAGGAATCAGTGGATTGGTGTAGGGGCTGGGCTAATAGTGCTTTAGGCAAATAAAAGCCCGCACTAAAGGACAGGTCTATTTCACATAAACCATTGAAACGGAACGACCTATCGTCAATTAAGACGCCCAGGGGCGGTGCAGGGTTGCTCCAAAGCTTGCTAGCGGCGACCCCGACGGGGAACGACCCGCTGGATAGCACAGGATAAGCCTCGGTAGTACCCCTATGGGCTAACCCAAATTGGGAGGGAATGTTTTGGCCGGGGATGGCACTGTCGGCAAGCACTCGTGAGGGACCTGGGCGTGGGATGAGAGGCTTTTAAACGGGGTCCTCCTCTCAAACCAAGGCAACGAGAATCCGGACATTTCTACTTTGACCATCTGGAGACTGTCGTTTTGCGTCTGCGAACAAAAGGCACGCTTTGCTGGAGAAAGGTCGTCTGTTAGAATGAAAAGCTCAGTACTGCAACTTCTAGAGCAAATTTCTGGCTGCTACAGACGGCCTAAGTAGGAAAACAATGGCACTGAAGTGTGAACTTTGCGGCAAAGGGCCGCACTTTGGCAACGTGATCAGTCACGCAAATAATACAAGGCGGAGACGTTGGAATCCGAACCTGAAGCGCGTCCACGCGTTGGTGGACGGCGCGAGAAAGCATGTTCGAGTTTGCACGGCCTGCATCCGCGCGGGCCGTGTCAAGAAAGCGGCCTGAACATCACACCTTGAACCACTCGCAAGCCAAAATTAGCGTGGCTGTGCGCTCGCACATCCCCAGGAAAGGGATGGCGCGCGCGGCGATGCTTTTGCCCGTCGCGGCTATGGCGCTTACCCTGGGCACGGGGTGCAAACAGAAAGCGCAGCCTTCGCCGGACGTGTGGGCGGTGGTGAATGGGCAAGAGATCAAACGCGATGACGTGGATAAATACTACAGGACGCGGGTGAATCCAGAGGGGCAAGAGCCTTCGCAGGAAGAGGCACTGTCGCTGAAGCTGAATGTTCTGGATGAGCTGATCAACAACGAGATCCTGCTGGAGCGGGCAAAGAAGCTGAATCTGGAAGCCAGCGACGGTGAAGTGGAAGACAAATTCACCGAGATGAAGAGCCCTTACACCGAAGACGAGTTCCAGAGACAGTTGAAGGATCGCGGCGTCTCGGTGGACGATTTAAAGCGCGACCTGCGGAGGCAGCTTTCCATCACGAAGCTGCTGAACCGCGAAGTGGTGGCGAAAATATCGATCACCGACCAGGACGTCACCGACACGTATAACGCGAATAAAGGGCAATTCAACGTCGTGGAGCCACGCTACCGGATATCCGAGATCGTTGTGACGCCGCGCAAGGAACCGCAGATTCGCAACCTCAAGAATGATGACGCAACAAACGAGGTTGAAGCTGAGCGCAAAGTAAAAATGCTCGAGGACAAGCTGAACAGCGGAGCTGACTTTGCACAACTGGCGATGGACTATTCCGAGGACATGAACTCCTCGGCCATGGGCGGCGACCTGGGGTACGTGCCGGAATCGGCGCTGAACCAGTCTGATGCGACTCTCAAGAGGATTGTGATGGGGATGAAGCCGGGGCAGGTGAGCCCGCCGCTTCCGATTCAGTCCAAGGAAGGTCCGCGGATAGTTATTTTGAAGCTGATCTCGCGTGAGTCGCCCGGTCAACGGAACATTAACGACCCGCAAGTCCAGCAAACGATTCGCGACACGCTGCGCAACCACAAGGAACAATTGCTGCGCGCCGCCTACCTGACGATTGCGCGGGATGACGCACGCGTGACGAACTATCTCGCACAACAAGTGATCGAAGCTGCAGGCAAACTGCCGGATGCGGCGAAAACGGATTTCCCCGCAAAGTCATCTGGGCATTAATTCCCCAACGAACGATCAACGCTGTATTTTTTCCGTGTTATCCGACCATCGTGCGGCGCAGCGCCTCGCGCTGCATTCCTTCCGGAGTTTCGCCTTTACTTACGTACGTGTAGCCAAGCCCTACTGCCGCTCGCGGCATCCCCAGCAGATTCGTAAGATCGAGATGACGTGCTACCTCGACGATATAAGCGAGCCGAATTTTAAGGTAAAGACTAAGCAGGCCTAGCATTCCATGAGATTTTATCAATAGGCTTAAGATCTGCTCCTTTGCTTCCGGCTTTTGAAAAACGCGAGCGAGGACTTGGGCCGTTTCGGCAGGTTCTGGAAATTCATCGCCGTCCTCAAACGATTTTCGTGAGGAAGCATAACGCGTGGAGAGACTTCCGTTCTCATACAGAGCCAGCCAGAGAACATCGTCGTCAGCGTTGCAGCTCGCTAGAGCGGTACAGGAGAGGCGTGTGGAGAGGGTTAGAGCGAGAGATTCGAGAATACCCAGATCAAATTCATCAGTTTGCTGATCGTAAATAACGATCCAGCCTGCGGTCTCGGGCGTAACGTAGGCGCGCCGGCCAAGTTCCTCGAGTACAGCGACAACGTCCGATTGCTGCGCGCCTTTCACGGAAACGTTGGTATACCAATTTCCCATAGCAACTCAAGAAACGACGCAGAGCACTTCACCGGCGTTGACCGGCTGGCCTTCTTTGACGTGGAGCCGCTCGACGATGCCGCCTTTTGGCGAACGAATTTCGTTTTGCATCTTCATCGCTTCCACAACGAGGAGGCCCTGGCCGGCTTCGACTTTATCTCCCGCTTGGACGAGAACGCGGACGACTTTACCGGGCATCGGAGCGACTATTTGCTGGCGCCCTTCGGCTTCGAGTGCGCCATGCCGCCGACCGCGCCACACGCGTGGATCGGCAACCTCGGCGGTGAACTCTTGCAATCCAGTCTGGAGCTTAAGCACACCGTCAGGCGAATGAGTGATGCGAACTTCGTACGATTGACCTTCGAGAAGCAGCGAGAGCATGTTGGGGTCGATTTCGACCGCATCGGCATCGACAGGTTGGCCATCGAGCGTGATTTTCCAGCCTTCCGCATGGCGTTCGAGTTCAACGCTGCGCAGCTTTTTTCCTGACGGGCCCGTTAACTGGATTTCAAATTTCATGGCAGGCGGTCCAGTTGTTGGCGGCGGCCTTCCTGCTTCCAACGGGAAGGTTGCGAAGACTCCTGATTTGAAGTGGACGGACCGGATGGCTTTTCCGAGTGCTTTGCTTGCCAGAGAGCCGCTGCGATGATTGCGGCATCAGCGGCGCCGTCCGCGTTCGCGCTTTCGTTTGTCGGAGCCGCAACGGAAGGCGAACGCTGAAGCAATTCATCGAGCCACTTGGTGTGGATTTCTCCGCGAAGAAAATCAGGTTCAGCGAGAATGCGGCGGAAGAGGCCTGCGTTGGTCTTGATGCCTGTGACGCTGTATTCCTCGAGAGCACGGCGGAGGCGAGCGATGGTTTCTTCGCGGCTGTTGCCCCAGGCGATCAACTTGCTCAGAAGGGGGTCGTAGTCCATCGGAACGGTCCAGCCTTCGTAGACGCCCTCATCGAGGCGAATGCCGGGGCCACTCGGTGCATGTTGCGAGAGAATTTTTCCGGGCGACGGGAAAAAATTGCTGTCTGGATCTTCGGCATAGAGGCGCACCTCCATGGCGTGGCCGCGCGGCGTGATGGTCTCCCAGGCAAAGGGGAGACGATGGCCAGCGGCGATGGCGATCTGCAGCTTGACCAAATCGAGCCCCGTGACTTGTTCCGTAACGGGATGCTCGACCTGAAGGCGCGTGTTGACTTCGAGAAAATAAAAATTGAGATGGGCATCGACGAGGAACTCCACGGTGCCGGCGTTGACGTATCGACCAGCCCTCGCAAGACGGACGGCAGCATCGCCCATTTTCTTGCGCAGCTCCGGCGTAATGACGAGCGAAGGAGCTTCCTCAATCACTTTTTGGTGGCGCCGCTGGACCGAACATTCCCTTTCGCCGAGAGAGACAACGCGGCCGTGGGCATCCGCCAGGATTTGAATTTCGATGTGGCGCGGCTTTTCGAGATATTTTTCGAGATAAAGGCGCGCATCTCCGAACGCATTTAGCGCTTCGGAAGAAGCATCCCGCCAGGCAGGCGTAAACTCGGCGTCGCGCGTGACGACGCGCATGCCTTTGCCGCCGCCTCCTGCAACCGCCTTCAACAAAACGGGATAACCAATGTTTTGGGAGAGGGCCTGAGCGTCATCCGGATTCTCGATGGGATCGTTTGCGCCGGGAACGGTTGGCACATCGGAGCGCCGCGCGAGCTGGCGGCCTGCCGTTTTTGAGCCAAGGGCCTCCATGGCTTCCGCGCTTGGGCCGATAAAGGTGATTCCCGCCTCTGTACAAGCACGCGGCAGGGCCGCGTTCTCCGCGAGAAAACCGTAACCGGGATGGATGGCGTCGCAGCCAGAGCGGCGCGCGACCTCAATTATTTTGTCGATGCAAAGATAACTATCGCGCGAGGGCGCTGGGCCAATGGGATAGGCCTCGTCTGCGAGACGAACGTGAAGCGATTTGCGGTCAACTTCGCTGAAAACCGCCACGCAGCGAATGCCCAACTCGCGGCAGGCGCGCAGGATGCGCACGGCGATTTCGCCGCGATTAGCAATCAGGATTTTTCGAAACATGGACCTTTCGTGTTGCTCCGAAATTTTAGCACGAGGGATATCGCCGCCAATCGCCTAGCGCGCCAGCAGTGTCTAATCGCTTGAGGCGCAGTGAAGGCGGAGAGAGCTGACTGCTTAGGTGACTTTCACCGCGAATTAAGTAAACGTAAGATCTGGGCCAGGCTCAAAGAGGAATGTTGCCATGTTTTTTACGAGGGTTGGTGTCGCGCTTGTTTTCCAGTGCGCGAAGAGCGTTGATGATGCGGGGGCGCGTTTCGGAAGGTTCGATGATGGCGTCGATGTAGCCCTTCTCCGCTGCTACGAACGGGTTTGCGAAGCGGTCACGAAATTCGGTGATTTTTTCCTGGCGTAGGCGTTCGCGATCGGATTCGGGAGCTTTGTCCAGTTCGCGTTTGTAAACAATATTTACAGCGCCTTCTGGACCCATCACGGCGATTTCCGCGGAGGGCCAGGCGAAGTTGGCGTCGGTGCGGATGTGCTTGCTGGCCATGACGCAATACGCGCCGCCGTAGGCCTTGCGCGTGATAACCGTAATCTTGGGAACGGTCGCTTCCGCGAAGGCGAACAGCAGTTTCGCGCCATGCTTAATGATGCCGCCAAACTCCTGCTGCGTACCGGGAAGAAAGCCGGGAACATCTTCGAACGTGATGAGCGGAATATTGAAGGCATCGCAGAAACGGACGAAGCGCGCGCCTTTCAGAGAAGCGTTGATGTCGAGAACACCGGCAAGGAACGCAGGTTGATTAGCGACAATGCCGACGGGGCGGCCATCGAGGCGCGCAAAACCTACAACAATGTTTTTTGCGAAGTGCTCATGGACTTCAAATAAATATCCGTCGTCGACAATGGCGTGGATGGCGTCCTTCATGTCGTAAGGCTTTTGAGGCTCGTCCGGAACAAGCGAGTTCAAGGATTCTTCGCGGCGGTCCGGTGAATCGGCAGACTGGCGTCGCGGAGGATCGTCGACATTATTCGACGGTAGGAAACTCAACAGCTCGCGAATCATGGCGAGACAATCGGCATCGTCCACGGAAACAAAGTGCGCCACGCCGCTCTTTTCATTGTGGGTCATGGCGCCGCCGAGCTCTTGCTTGGTGACTTCCTCGTGTGTGACGGTCTTGATGACGTCGGGCCCAGTGACGAACATGTAGGAAGTCTCGCGCGTCATAAGAATGAAATCGGTAATCGCGGGAGAATACACCGCGCCCCCTGCGCACGGCCCCATGATGGCGCTGATCTGCGGAATCACGCCGCTGGCGAGAGTATTGCGCAGAAAAATATCTGCGTAACCGGCCAGCGAAGCGACGCCTTCCTGAATGCGGGCGCCGCCAGAATCGTTGAGGCCAATAACGGGAGCGCCTGCGCGCATTGCCAGATCCATGATCTTGCAAATTTTCCGCGCATTGGCCTCGGAGAGCGAGCCGCCGAAAACAGTGAAATCCTGTGCAAAAACGTAGACGAGTCGGCCATCGATGTGGCCAAAGCCCGTAACGAAACCGTCGCCGGCGGGGCGCTGCTCCTGCATTCCAAAATCCACGCAACTGTGGCGGACAAATTTGTCCAGCTCTTCGAACGTCCCTTCATCGAGGAGCAGATTTATTCGTTCGCGCGCGGCAAGCTTGCCGGCTTTGTGTTCGCGCTCGCGTCGTTCGGCGCCGCCGCCAGCCTCGGCTTCCGCGGACTGGCGGCGGAGTTCTTCCATGCGGTCGTGGTGCTTCTCTTTTGCACTCGCGGCGGCGTTTTTCTCAGGCAAGCTTTCCTCCGGGAGCAGCGGGCTCATTTTTAGAAAAGATGCGAACGGCCAGATGTGTGGCAAGCCAAACTGTCCCGAGAAGCAGGACAACTCCGAGAAGCAATTCCGCGCAGATCGCAACGGCGCGCTGCAAGGGCGACTCGCGAGATGTGACGTAATTCGTGGCTTGCACCAGAATGAACATCGCGCCAAGAGTCATGGCAACGATGAGAACGGTCGTCAAGATTGAAGCGAGGACCATCTTCATAAGATTGGCGCGGCACTTCGAAGCCGCAGAAAGAAGGATAGCTCAACTGGGCGAAAAGCAGAATGCGCAGCGAGGCAAAAATGGGAGCTTGGAATATCAGCGTATACGCCTCGGGGCTTCAAGCAAGCGCGTCGAAGTTTAGTGTAAACGCATAGAGCCTCAGCGCAAGCCCGACCAATCGTCAGCGACGAGTATCGAGTCGCTTGGGTTCGAGGGATCATACTTCACGCTCGCAGGCTGGCCAGCAACGAGCCTCTCGAAACGAATCTGCCCTTCAAGACCCGTGATGTCCTGCGCCGTATGATAAGTGACGCCAGAAATTGCATAACTGTAGGTGACGAGGTGCCTAGGCTTCAAATCGACGATAGGACGGGCACGAGAACCGAAGAGTTTTCTTTGAGCTTCGCGCGGCTCGGGTGGATGCTCGGCAAGCTCGACGACTTGCCCTTCCGCGATGCGCCCAATCTGATTCAGGTGGAGGCGCCGCCTGCGCTCAACATCCTCGGGCTCTTCGGCCGGGTGAAAGAACGCGTAGGCGATCATCATGATCGCTGCAATGGCAGCACCCGCCATGGCGAGAACCACTTTCCAATCCGCGAACAGAGCTTTCAACTAAAAATCTCCATAGCTGCAAATAAATTGTGGAGTGATGTACGCGCGAACAGCAGCATATCGAAGCTGACGACGCAGAAGAAAAAACGGTCCTCCGGAGATCGCCCCACAGGTGTGTATTTTACCGAAAGAGTGGCAGAGTGGCGAAACTACGTGTGCGGGGCTTGCACTGGATTGCGCAACACGCCAACACCACTGACGCTGACCTCGACAGTGTCTCCTGCGACAAGAGGGCCGACGCCAGCGGGCGTGCCCGTGGCAATCAAATCGCCTGGAAAAAGAGTCATCACACGGGAGATCCAGCGGATGAGAAATGCAACCGGGTACGCCATCAGCGAAGTGCTTCCCGATTGGCGCAGCGCGCCATTGACATGCGTCTCCACCAAGACATCGGTTGGATTGAGCTGCGTCTCGATATGCGGGCCAACAGGACAAAAAGTGTCGAAGCCCTTGGCGCGAGTAAACTGTACGTCGCTCTTCTGCAGGTCGCGCGCGGTGACGTCGTTGAGACAACTGTAGCCGAGAAGATAAGAGAGCGCGTCGTCGGAGTCCTTTAAATGCGAACAGCGCCTCCCAACGATAAGCGCAAGCTCGCCCTCGTGTTCCACGCGCTGGGATTGCGGCGTAAGAACGATTGCCTCGCCTGGACCAATAATCGCTGAAGGAGGCTTAAGGAAGATGAGCGGCTCCTTGGGCACTTCATTGCCAAGTTCAGCGGCGTGCGCCGCGTAATTGCGCCCGACGCAAACGATCTTTCCAGGATCGACAGGAGCCAACAGTCGGACGTCAGCAACCGGCCAGGTACGCGAACCGTGAGACCACGAATTCCACGGGGGACCGGAAGTCTCGCGGATGTGATCGCCCTCGAGCACACCGTAAGGCGCCGAGGCTGGCGGATGGGCAGATGAACCAGTTGGAAGAAATCGGCAGAATTTCATTGGGAATCAGCTCGGATGATGATTCGGATGAGATACGTGCGACGCGCGAGCGCGCCGGATGATGGTCCATATCCAAGAGAGAGAAACCACGAGCATGTAGAGTACAGCGCCGAGCATGAAGATCTGAACGGCGCTGAAGCGTTCCGCGAGGCCTCTGAAATCCATGCACAGAACGCGATAGGCCAAGCTGAAAAGGACCCACGCAACAAGGCTCGAAGCCAGCAAATTACCCGGCATGCGCCAAAACCGGAGAATCGGAATCAATGCGACCAGACCAAGAAGAACCACCGCGGCCAGATTGCGCGCGAGTGCAAATCGGTCAAGGGACGGAACATGGTTCGCGACGATCACCCATCCGCTGAATACAATCGAGAGAATAATACCGACGTAAACACCCGTCCGAACCGATGCGTTTCGGAAAACGTGGAACGACTCGTACGCGGGCAAGTGTGCACGAACGGTCATCAAGCGATGCGCTCCCAATGATAGATGCAATGTAAAACCCGGGCCTACGGAGAAGGTTTCGCGACATCTACGGCGACGGCCGTGCCGGCTTCACTTTCATTGCCAGCACGATCGACGGCAGTCACGGAGTACCAGTAGCGGTGGCCGGACTCTACAGACGTATCACGATACGCCGGTGCAAGCAACAACTCGGGCGTGATAAGCACGCCACGCGTGTCCTGTTGCTCACTTCGATAGACGCGGTAGCCGGCTAGGTCGGTTTCAAGATTTATGGACCACGAGAGGTCCACGAGGACGGAACCGGGCGTGGCACCGGAAAATACAGCCGCCACCAGATTTTGTGGAACGGCGGGAGGAAAAGTATCGCGCGGAGAAACGATCGCGGGGACGGAATCCGAGGACTCAAGTGGGTTACCATCCACGAGCACGACGCTCCTGACGATATAAGCGTATGTCTTGCCGAAGTCGAAAAGAGTGTCGCGGTAAGTGTCTTCGTCCGACGGAGCGAGCAAAGTGAGCGGCGACTTCCATTTGGCTTTCGAGAAGTCGGCTGCGGCCGCTTCCGCCGAGGCAGGGTCGAGTTCGCCACGATAAATTCGATAGCCGGAAAATGCGGTGAGCGGATCGCCGCTGGACGTGCGCATGGGAGCCGTCCAGCTCAACTCAATCGCGGGCTCGGTGACGCGCGCCTCCAGCTTCGCGATAGGCTCCGGCACAGGATAAACGCGGACGGAAACGGCGTTGGAATCTCCCGAAGCGCGCTTTTTGGAGGCTCGTGCCCGGACGACATAGACGAGCGTTCCCCCGGGATGCGCGCGAGTTTCAGCGGGCGCGACGGGGTCGATGAATTTCACGTGACCTTCCGCGACGTAGTTTTCCACTAGCGAACCCGGTATTGTGTAAACAACGCGCAATGATTTTGCGTCAGGCGAACCATCCGGCTTTGGAGCGCCCCGTACAATTTCGACCGCAGGCGGCGATGCCAGGCGATCGCCGGTGATAGTCTTCGTGGGGAACGTGAAAATGAGTTGCACGCCGTCGCCGGCTTGACGTGCGGCAAGATCGGTCACCGCGATGGGAACCGGCGGAGTAGGCGGAGTAGGCGCGCCGGGCGCACCACAACCGGCAGCGAAGAGAAATGCGAGCCCTGAAACTCGAAAGGCGAAACTCGCAAAGCGGGCGTGTTCCTTGTCGCGCGATACGGCGTTCCGCAAGTTTCGAATTTCCATTTTCGATTTTCGGAGTTTACAGGATATAGCGGCTCAAATCCTGGTTCTTGACGATATCCGCGAGCTGTTTGGTCACGTACGCGGCATCGACCTTCACATTCTTTTTCTTCAGGTCTGGCGCTTCAAAGGAAAGTTCATCAAGAACTTTTTCGAGAATGGTATGGAGGCGCCGCGCACCAATGTTTTCGGTAGACTCGTTTACGCTGGTGGCAAACCGTGCGATGGCCGCGACGGCGTCCTCGGTAATGTTCAGCTTCACACCTTCAGTTTCCAAAAGCGCAACGTACTGCTTGATGAGAGCATTCTTCGGTTCCGTGAGAATGCGTATGAAATCTTCTTCCTTTAACGATTGCAGCTCCACGCGAATCGGCAGGCGGCCTTGCAGCTCAGGGATCAGGTCCGAAGGTTTCGTAACGTGGAAAGCGCCGGCAGCGATGAACAAAATATGATCGGTGCGAATCATGCCGTAGCGCGTGTTGACCGTAGTCCCCTCAATGATCGGCAGAATATCTCGCTGAACGCCTTCGCGTGAAACATCCGGTCCATGTCCGGACTCGCGCCCGGCGACTTTATCGATCTCGTCGATAAAGATGATGCCCATCTGCTCGGCGCGCTCGACAGCAATGCGCGTCACTTGGTCCATGTCCAGCAGCTTGTTTTCTTCCTCTTGAATCAGGTATTCGAACGCGTCGGCGACGGACATCTTGCGCTTTTTTTTCTGCTGGCCAAAAAGGCCGGAGAGGTTGGAAAACATGTCCTTCATGTTCACGTCCATGTCTTCAACGCCTTGATTCGAGATAATTTCAAACGAAGGCATGGAACGTTCGCGTACTTCGAGATCGACCATGCGCTGGTCGAGCTTGCCCTCTCGAAGCTGGGCGCGCAGCTTTTCTCGTGTGCGCTGCGTTTGCTCGCGCTGCGCCGCGGCTTCCGCTTCTGTTGTGCCGGGCGCGGGCGGCGGTGATGGCGGGAGCAAAAGGTCGAGAACGCGCTCTTCCGCGGCCTGTTCGGCGCGGTCGGCAACCTCATCGAGCTTTTCTTCTCGAACCATATCGATGGAAGTCTCCACGAGATCGCGAACCATCGATTCCACATCACGGCCCACATAGCCGACTTCCGTGTATTTCGAGGCTTCGACTTTGACAAAGGGGCACCCGGCCAAACGTGCGAGGCGGCGTGCAATTTCTGTCTTGCCGACCCCCGTCGGACCAATCATCAAAATATTCTTAGGAAGGACGTCCTCGGCGATCTCTGGTGGAAGTTTTTGGCGGCGCACGCGATTGCGCAAAGCCACAGCGACTGCGCGCTTGGCCGCGTTTTGCCCCACGATGTATTTATCCAGCTCCACGACAATTTCCCGTGGAGTCATGTCGTCAAGAGCAGGGAGAAGCTGCTCTTCTTCTACAGGTGCGGCGCCGTTGCCGCCAGGCATGTAAACGATTTCTTTATCGGTCTTGCTGGTCATGAAATGTCCAATCTCTTCGGCTACGAACCCTTTGTGTGTGATCCACCGTTGTGCAATTCGTTTGATGCGCGAAAACAGCCAGGCGTATTATCGCGCGACCCCTAGAGTTCTTCGACTGTAAAGTTCGCGTTGGTATAAATGCAAATCTCGCTGGCGATGCGCATCGCTTCCATGGCCAGATCTTTCGCGCCGAGCTTCGAATGTTTCATCAACGCGCGAGCCGCGGCCAGCGCATAAGTTCCGCCGGAACCGATGGCGCACAAACCATCATCCGGTTCGATGACATCGCCATTCCCAGAAAGCAGAAATGTGGCTTTCGCATCCGCGACAATAAGCAGCGCCTCGAGATGCCGCAGCGCGCGATCCTTGCGCCACTCCTTGGCCAGCTCGACGGCGCCCTTCTGCAAATTGCCAGAGTGTTCCTGGAGTTTGCCCTCAAATCGCTCGAATAGAGAGATCGCATCGGCGGTAGAGCCGGCAAAACCCGCGATAACTTTATCGTTGTAAAGCCGCCGCGTCTTCCGCGCCGTATGCTTCATCACATGATCGCCCATGGTCACCTGGCCATCGGCAATCAACACGGCCTTATTGTCTTTGCGCACACACAAAACCGTAGTGCCGTGCATTGGCGCGCTTCCCTGACCATTACGCATACAATCATTATACCGCGCCGGCGGCATTATGCAGCGGCGTGGCTGCGCCAATCCATGCGAAGCGCGCCGGGACAGCGAAAATCCGTCAGTTTGCTTTTTTGTGCAATATTTCCCGGCTTCTAAGCGGGGGGCGGCTGCGGCGCCGCGGGGGGATTCTCCCCCTGAGACTTTTCGTGGAAGGTCAGAAGATGATCCTTAAGGGCTTTCACATCCCTTCGCAATGTCTCAAGGCTTGCGGTTAGACGATCGATTTCCTTTTGTTTTTCTGTTTCCTGCCCCGTGGGAGCATCCAGCAGCTCCTTTTGCAACTTATTAAGAACAACGGTTTCTTCCTGAATATCATCCAGCGCGCTCTTCAGCATTTTCTTGGTTTCTTCTGACGTGGCCGGCAGTTTGATATCCAGCGGGGGTTCCATCTCGGATTTTCCGGACGCTTTATGCACAGCCACCTTTGCAGCCGCTTCTGCCTCCGCAGCCTCCTTCGCTTCCTTTTCCACCTGATAGCTATCGGCGGGTGTTCGCAGCACTACCACCTCATCGTTCGTCCAAACTTTGCGCCTCTTGACGGGCAGTGCGCCGATTGGCGGCCCTGGGTCCGAAGCAGGTTGCGAGCTCGGTGGGGGTGTCGGAGAAGAAGGAGGCGGCGGTGGCTGTTGTGATTGGGATTGCTGCTGTTCCTGCTGCGGTGCAGGAAAGGCATCGCATTCCCATTGACCCGAGAGTAGCGCAGCACCAAAGACTAGAGAGAAAACGCCAAGCTTTTGAGAGGGCTTACGGAGATTCATTCAGCGTCCTATCTCTATTGTCGAATTTCGTGGAAGGACAGAACTTTGTATGTCATCGGGGCTTGCGCCCGCTGTATCCAACCACAGTTGTAAATAAAGCCCCTGCCCACGCTTCCAGCCAGCGTGTCGTTAAACGTCGCGGGCCCTGGGGGGCTGGTTCCTGGCAGCGGATTTCCCAATGCGTCGAGCGTTCGTGCGATAAGCGTCGCTCCGTTAAAAGTGCCGCCGGCTCCGTTTTCGATTGTGGTCATCGTCCCCGTCCCGATGACCAAAACAATTCCGTTCCAGCTGGAGCCCGAGGCATATGTGAAATTACCGGTTACAAGAAGCAGTCCGTAGCCCGCAGGAATACCCGTTCCCAAACTGAAGTCGCCCTGGACCGCCACCGTCATCGGATTCGCGCTGGACATCGCCGAAGGCAGATTCGCTTCCGTTGCAGGCCCCACGATAACCGCGTCCGCGTTTTGAATAATGGTCTGCGCAATTTGGTTGAGACCCTGCACGGTTTGCAAATTTGCGGCTAGCGTCACCTTGCCTACGCTAGGGCTAGAGCCTATCCCGGTGAAGTTCACTCTTTCATTTGGACTTGTGGGAATCCCGTTTATTACATTGGTGACGTCAGGGTTGTCTGTGGCACCGACAGCATATACGGGGTAAGGTATCGGCCCCGAGGGTGCGCAAGCGCTGTCACCACCATCGCTGCTTCCCTGAGCCACCCATGCAGAGTGGTCCGGGCTGTTGAAAACGTCCGACTGTCCGTCCAAAGTCAGCGCAGCTGGGAAGGTAAGATTTACACTAATGGGAGCCACAAGATACTGCAAAATCTTCTTGCTGCCGTTGGGCAACTCGGCCAGAGCGGTGATTTCCAGCGCTTGCACGGCAGTCGAAGGTGGGGGCGCGCTGACAATTAAGCTAGGCCACGGGTTCCCGTGTGCATCAACATGGGCTGGGTCGTAATAAATCGGTATGGTGTTGTCATAGGAGCCGCTGCCGCTTACCCGCAAATAGAGCGACTGCTCGGTCGCAGCGTTGATACGGACCCACTTGAAGATCGGCCCAGGAATACCTTGAATATTGCTGTCCCAAACCGAATTGATGGACCCCCAAGAAGCACTGGCCGCCGTCAGGGGGTAAGCTTCTGCCCCGTATTCATTGTCGTAATAGGGATTGCTAGTGTCCCACGGAAGGATGGTTTCGCCCGTGAGGCGGTTTATGACGTAGAGCGTCTGGCCCAGCGGGAAGGGCGTGGGAACGTAGGATGGGCTAAAGTATTGAGGATTCTTCGGAAGCAAGCGCCCTCGGGCTTCCTCAAGTCCTGCGATGGCGGCATAGTAGACCGTGGAAGACGTCCTGTAGTTCGCGCCGAGCGCCGTTTCTGTGCCAGACGAAACCAGCAAACCAATCGCGACGACACTGATCAATAGCAAGACAAAGATCGCGATTAGCAGTGCGATCCCGCTTTCGGACGGGCGACGTGTATTGCGATCTTTCTTCATCCTTAGCTCTTAGCCTTTTCTCTACAGGGCACTTATTGAATCGGATTCAGGCTGTGACCCCGTCCGTGTAATTCAATGAGCCTCGGCTGCCCAGTCTGCGCATCCTGTGTGGGCGCCATGACGATCAGAGTGATCTCCACATCTGTTACGTTAATCGGGGAATTGTAAGACCCCGCCAAAGGGCACGGTTGCGGCGGTCCGTACGGCGTGTAACAGAAGTAGCTGAAAATCGGCACTGGATTCCCGCCCGGAAACATTTGCGGATAGACTGCCTGAAGTTGCGCTATCTGGGCTGGGGAAGCGTTGTTCATCACATTCTGAATATAGGGAACGAATGCAGAAGAGGTAGCCACATCGGGAGAAGAGCCGCCGCCGGATTTTTCGACCGCGGCGCGAAGAGAGAACGCTCCCTTGCAATTGGTAGCGGGTCCATTCGACCCCATCCGTGTGCCAATAGTCGACGTCCCTTTCGATGATCAAATCAAAGTCTCCTGGTGTGGTGCAGGTACCGCCACCGCCGGTGCCAATCTGGCATGGCGAGTTAGTGGGATAACCAGGAGCCCAGGCTACTGGGGTAATTGCATAAAAATTGGATGGCGGTCCACCAGACGTGAATGAAAACTGATTTTGTGGAGGATAACCGGATCCATTGACATCTCTTACCATGTCGTCCAAGCCGAAACGCGCTTCTTGGAAGGAATTCAACACCTGGGATTCCGTCTGATATCGCTGCTGGGCAACCGAAAGGAGAGCGAATGCGGCACCGCAAAGCAAAATGAAGATCACGGCCGCGATCATCATCTCGATGAGCGAGAAGCCCTGTTCACTCTGCTTTTGGTGAGCGCGTTTCATTTCGAAAGTATCGTGTCGAGCGTGACCGGATTGTAAATTCCGTTGCCACCCTTTCTTCTTGTTCCCAAAATGAACCGCTTGGAGGTGACCATACCATTCGAATTCGTCGTGGTGATCACCGCCCAGCGGACGTCGTAAACCAGGCCCAACGGATCGTTTGGATCCTGATAGGTGAAGCTGTAATTCGCCACCGGCGACGCAGCGAAATTGACGACGAGCTGGTTATAAAACTCAACCACGGGACTGCCAACGAGCGTGTTTGAGGGCTGTGTTGGGTCTCCGAGATAGCACGTGAAGGTTTGCCCGTCGAGAGTTTCGACATAGGCTGGCGGACTGATCGACATATTGAGTGGCTGGCTCAGGAATAGATCCATCTGCCGCTGCGCAAACACCAAGGCCGAAGAGTCGTTGCGATTCGCCGAGTTCGAGCCAATCGAAGCGGGGACCAATTGCGCCACTGCGACTATTCCCACCAGCAGAATAACGATGGCGATGAGAACTTCCGTAAGCGTGAATCCGCGCTGATTCCTCAATACCTTCCTGCTTATCTCTTTATTGTGCGGATTCTTCATCACTTTATCCTGCAAAACCAATCAACTGACGCGCTGCCAATTTCCGGTCGAAGACGAAGTCCACACCTGCACCGCGCCGGAAGGCAACGTTATGATTGCGCGGTAGCCAGAGTTTGGATCGCTGAGGCTGCCGATGTAGAGCGCATAGACCACCGTAGCGCCTACGACGCCGCGCTGGTCGTACGTGATGCTGGTGTTGGATCCCGAGAGAACCATCCAGGAGTAGCTCGAAAAACCCGGTCCCAAAGTGGCCATGATCGGAGCTGGACTGGGCACCGAGCTGGCTGGCAGTAGAGTGAAGGACCCGCCAACAATCATCTGCGGTTCAGCTCCATCCGCTACACCGTTACCATTTGAATCTACCCAAACCAGCCACTGCGTTCCCTGCTGGGCAATCTGACAACTCACCGTCGTGTTCTGCCGAATAGCATCGAATTTCGCAAATTTGAGCATTCCCGCCAGTTGCGAAGCCGTGGAATTGAGCTGATAGCTCTGCAGCGAGCGCACCACTACTGGGACAGCCATAGTTGTAATTACAAGGAGCACGGCCAAAGACAGCACGAGCTCCACCAAGCTAAAGCCATTTCGTGGGCTTCGACGCGGAGACACGAACTTGGCATTCAGTATCATTTTGGAACGACACCCGTCGGGCCCGCCCCGGCCGCTGCCTGAGAGCACGCCTAACCTACTAAGACTATTACATTTTATCAACAAAATCCCATAGAGCGTGGGTACCCATATCGGAGCACCATAGCACTAGTTAATGGCAGTACTGCCTACCCCGTATGCGGAAAAATCCGGGGACAGGCTGAAGGGACAGACTCGGCCCCCCGGACAGCCACGCCGAGTATATCCTTCGCTTCGTCCCTCGTTTCCGCTATCCGCTTACAAATAAGACGCTTACACATCTGGGCTCCAGCTACCGTCAAGACTTTGCCAGACTCGTAAGCGCACCATTTTGCTTGCGGAGAGAAAATGAGGCGCACACCATCGAGACGTCCGGCTATCGCAGCGGAGCGAAAAGAGCAGTCCGTCGCCTGTTCCATCGGTTCGACCGACCTGAGCAGTAAGGCGGGTTTGGCTGTGCCTCAGTTATTAAAGTTTTTAGACTTATTGGCGCCGGCGTCAGCGCTCTTCTTCTGGAGAGAGGACCTGTCGAAGTAGTCGCTCGGGAATCCGGGATTGTACCTGCAGGTATTGTAAAAAAATTGCGATGCTCTTCGGCCGTTGTGATCCTTGGTGACTTGCATTGGAGTCCACACAGTATCCTTCAACTGGTAGTTCGTGTAGATGGTGACATCTTCATCGCGTTCTTGGGTTTCTTCGTTCTTGGTGATGACCTCACTTCGCACCAGAAGGCGCGTATTGTGGTCCACCGCGAGTCGAAACTTCCGCTCCTCGCTGTCCGTCAACTCCACCCACTCCACTTCTTTTAAATCGACGGTATCGCTGCCGCCGAAGCGGTAGAGCCAACCCGGCTCCTTGAGGCGCACTCTCAGCACGTTGTCGATGTTTCTTTTGACCTGTTCCTGGAACTCAGACATGGAAGTAACCGGCAGCTCCGTGATGCCGCCCCGGTCGAGCGTCCAACCGCGATCGCCGTTATACAACACGATGATGGCGCCACCATGCGACCAGTCCAGGCCTTCCACGCCGATCACCGTATTTAGGATGCTCTTCAGATTGTGGCTCTTCGCCGAATACTCCAGGCGCTCTTTATCCGGCCAGCGGCGCGCCTCAGTGAAGCCCACATATCCCATGACTGCTCCATTGTGGCCGAACTGCGCGCGCGTGCCTTGGCACTCGCCTTCGATGGCTTGGGTGTAGCCTGCGGCTCCGCGTGCATTTATCAGGTCGCTCAGAATCTGTTTGGCTTTCGCGGCGCTCTGCTCCGGCATCAGCGAGTCAGGATTCTGCGCGACAGCGCGCGATGCAAACGCCGCGCCCGCGAGCAATCCTGCAACCGCGAGATGGACAGGTTTCAACCGCACAAGACCGATCCTCCGTTTACATTGATGATCTCTCCCGTGAGGAAGTTGGCCAGGTCCGACGCCAGAAAGAGAATCGGACCAGCGATTTCCTCCGCGGTTGCTGGACGCCCCAGTGGAATCGCCGCGGCGACCGCCTTCACTCCAGCTTTCGTCTGAATGACGGGATTCGACATGTCTGTGGCGACCCAGCCGGGAGCGACCGAATTCACAAGAATGTTGTGCTTGGCAAGCTCAACCGCCAGCCCTTTGACGAGGCTGATCGCGCCGCCTTTGCTCGCCCCATAGTGCGTGTGGAACGACTCGCCGCGCTGCCCCGCCGTTGAAGTAACGGGAATAATCTTGCCGGACTTCTGCTTGATCATCTGCGGCACGCTGAAATGAATAATCGAGTAAACGCTCTTCAGATTCACCCGCATCATTTCATCCCACTGCTTCTCGGTCATTTTCTCGATGGGCAAGTCCTCGATATTCCAGATGCCTGCGTTGGCCACCACGATATCCAGCCGCCCCAGCCTTGCGATGCACTGGTCTACCAATTTTTTATTGTCCAAGTGGCGTCCCGCGTCCGCCTTGAACGCCTCAACCCGCGTCCCGTGCTTTTTTGCTTCCTGCTCGACCTGAAGCGCGGCGTCCTTCGCTTTGTTGTAGCTAAAGATTACGTCCGCGCCGGCCTGCGCAAAGAGTTTGACGGCCGCCGCGCCGATTCCCCGCGAACCACCGGTAATGAGTGCCGCCTTGCCTGCGAGTGAAATCATCCAGTCCCCCAACGATTTGAAAAACGAAAATCGAAACGCGAACGCCTACCTCTTTTGGACAACAGCGCCGTGCGCCGCCGCCACGAAATCACGAAACAGCCGTTCAGAGAAAGCATCGCCAAACATGCGTTCCGGATGCCACTGTACGCCTACGACCCAGTTCGCATTACCGGTCCACTCCACGCCCTCGATGATTCCGTCGGTCGAGTGGGCGGTGATCCGCAGATTCTTTCCCGGCTTCGCGATGGCCTGATGGTGCGAACTGTTGATCTTTGCTCGTTCGCCCGACGCCAGCTCAGCCAGCCGGCTCTCCGGCTCGAACTTCGCCCCATGAATCGGATCTTCCTTGGGTTCTGGCGAAAGGTCTTTCTTCCTGTGTGGTGTTGTCGTGCCAAGTTCCGAACGCACGTCTTGAATCAGCGTGCCACCCAGATAGACATTCAGGAGCTGGCACCCATAGCAGATGGCCAGAACGGGCTTCCTCTCGGCAAAGGCATGCGCAAGGATGGCTCGGTCAGCTTGCTCGCGCGGCAAGTCGGCAGGAGCGGACTTGCCGTGATTTACCGCTCCATATTCGGCGGGCTCAACATCCGCCGGACTGCCGGGCAGTACGAACGCATCCATGCTCGGTATCAGGTGCCGCTGCTCTTCTCCGTCGCCCAGGGGAATCAGTACTGGTTCGCCCCCCGCCTTTCGCACGGCATCCTCGTAATTGGCGATCTTCGGGCGATTGTTCTGCGTTTCCTCTTCAGATGTTCGCCAGGGGATCCCCACACGGGGCCGATTGGGAGTTTCGGGGCTCATGGAACCCCAAATCGTAGCATTCGGGGGGGAGTGCGGCAACCCAGCTCATCTGAACGCTGGCTAAGCCATCACTCAAGGACGCAGGGGGGTGCTCTTGGGGCTGGCCCCACCAAGACAGAAGTCAGGGCGCTGGAAAAAGGCCGGAAGGCTCGCAAAACGGTTTAGGAGCTGCTCGAAGGACGGCGCGCGGAGCGTCACATGGCCGAGTTTACGGCCAGGGCGGGGCTCTTTGCCGTAGAGATGAAGATGAGCAGAGGGAATAGCTAGGACCTGCGCGGATTCGGGGACTTCCCCGATGAGGTTGATCATCGCGGAGGAGCCGCTCACAGTCGTGGAACCCAGTGGGAAACCGCAGATGGCCCGGAGATGGTTTTCAAACTGGCTTGTCACCGCTCCTTCGATGGTCCAATGCCCCGAATTATGGACCCGCGGAGCCATCTCATTCGCCAGCAGTTTGCCATCGCATTCGAAAAATTCGATGGCCAGCACACCCACGTAATTCAACGACTCGAGCACCTTGCGCGCCGCGCCTTCGGCAGCATTCTGAATTTCCGGCGTGATTCCCGGAGCAGGAGCCATGGAGAGGCGCAGAATGCCGCTGCGATGATGATTTTCGACCAGCGGATAGAAGGCGGTTTCCCCTGTCTTGCCTCGGACAGCGATCACCGATAGCTCACGCGTGAAGGGGACAAAACTCTCCACAATAATCGGCAGCCTGGGCAATCCCTCCTTCGCGACCTTCACTTCTTCCGGAGTCCGCAGGGTCCACTGGCCCTTGCCGTCGTAGCCCATCCGGCGCGTCTTCACCACCGCAGGCAGGCCCACTTTTTTCAGTGCCTGTTCAAGGTCGGACGCCGCTGGGACCGAAGCGTACTCGGTCGTGGCAATTCCCAGCTTCGCGAACAGCTGCTTTTCACGAAGGCGATCCTGCGCCGCCTCCAGCGCGCCGGGCGGCGGATAAACGGGAACATGCTTCGCCAGGAAATGTGCTGCATCCACGGGCACGTTTTCGAATTCATAGGTGACCACTTCGAGGCCGTGAGCAAATTTCTCAAGTGCCGCGCGATCGGAAAAATCACCAGTAACGCGCGGCGCGATTCTTCCCACAGGCGCTTCCGGGGATGGGTCGAGAAAGCGGAATCGCAGGCCAAGTGGATAACCCGCGAGGGCCAGCATGTAACCAAGCTGTCCGCCGCCGAGGATGCCGATGCTCACGCGGGCTTCCTCTTTTTCTGCGGTTTTTGCGGCCCCTTTTTCTGAGGAAGAGCCGCGCTCGATGGATCGGGATAAGCGAGAACACGCGCTGTTTGCGAGGCGCGGAATTTGCGCAGCGCTTCTCGAATGTAAGGATATTTGCATCCGAGGATGGCCGCAGCGAGCAGCGCGGCGTTGATCGCTCCGGCCTTTCCTATCGCCAGCGTGCCGACGGGAATCCCTCCAGGCATCTGCGCGATCGAGAGCAGCGAATCGAGGCCCTTCAAGGCCTTCGATTCCACGGGCACACCGAGGACAGGCAGCACAGTCTTCGAAGCAGTCATCCCCGGCAAGTGAGCGGCGCCGCCCGCGCCAGCGATAATCACCTCAATGCCACGCTTCTCGGCGCTCGAAGCGTATTCAAAAAGGAGGTCCGGCGTGCGATGAGCGGAAACGACGCGGGTTTCGTGAGGCACGCCGAGTTCTTCTAGTGTCGTGACGGCGTGCTCCATCGTCTCCCAGTCCGAAGACGATCCCATGATAATGCCGACCAGTACGCCCGTGTCCGAACTCGTCCCGCCGTGGCTCCCTCTTTTCGCGCGCTTCTGTCCCTTTGAGATTTTCTTCGCCATGGCTGTTCAGTGTATCGGGAAAGACTCCATCGGAACCCGAGCCGGATATTCTACGGTGTTTTTCAGCGCGCGGCGACCTGCGCGCGATTTTTCCAGTAGTGGCGCAGTTGTCCAACGAGGTAAAGCGACCCGGCGACAATGACCGCGTCGTTCGCATCGGCTCGGTCGAGCGCGTATTCGAGCGCCGCTTCTGGCTCAGGGATGACCGTGAAATGCGTGGCGTGGTGAGATGTGATCTCCGCGAGCTGGCCGACGGAAATGGCGCGCGTAGTGCGCGGTTGCGTGAAAATGACCTCGGCGGCATGCGGAAAAAGGACGCCGGCAATTTCGTCGACGGCTTTGTCGCGCAGCGCTCCGAACACCAGCCAGACTTTGCGGCCCTCAAGATTTTGATCGAGATAAGTGGCAAGCTCTCTTGCCGCTGATGGGTTGTGCGCGCCGTCGAGATATACGTCGGGATTCGACTGCAGCTTCTCGAGTCGGCCCGGCCAAACGGCTTCAGCGATTCCCTGCGCGATCGCATCATCAGAAATCCGGTACCCGCGCTTCTGAAGATACCGCGCAGCGGCAACGGCGTTGAGGCTGTTTTCTATTTGGAATTTGCCAGGCAGTCGTAGCGCAAGTTCAATCGACCATCCGGATTCAAGTTCTGTGACACGCGCGCGGCTACACCCGTTTTCCATCCATTCCCTTTCAACGCTGAACGCGGGGGCGGTCTCAATCACCGGACAGCCAAGCTCGCGAGCACGCGCTCGAATGACTTCCAGTGCTTCCGGCCGTTGCTCCGCCAGAATGAGCGGAACGCTCTGCTTGAGAATCCCCGCTTTTTCGGCGGCGATTTCCGCGAGAGAGTGTCCCAGAAAGTTTTCGTGATCGAAATCCACTCGCGTAATAATTGAGATGACCGGAGTTAGAATATTCGTCGCATCCAGTCGTCCGCCAAGCCCAACTTCGAAAACTCCGAACTCTACCCGTGCGCGCGCAAAATACTCAAACGCTATCGCGGTCACACATTCGAAGTACGTCGGATGAGCGCGAAGTTTGCCCGCGGCAAGAAGCTCCTCATTCAAGGCCTGAATCCGCGTAAACGTCTCGGCAAACGCATCATCGCTGATCTCTTCGCCGTTTACGCGAATCCGCTCGTTGATTTTTTCGAGATGTGGCGAGGTGTTAAGCCCGGTCCGAAAGCCAGCGCGACGCAGTATCGATTCTAAAAATGCGGCGGTCGAACCCTTGCCGTTAGTCCCTGCGATGTGCGCGGAAGGATAAGCCCGGTCAGGCCGGCCAAGGCGTTCTGCCAGAATAGTTATATTTTCTAGATCGAATTTCGCCGCAGCGGCTTGCGTCGGCGCCGCCAATTCCCTGCCCAGAGAAAGCAAATAGCGGACGGCGGCCTCGTAATTCATTTCAGCTCAAAAGAAGATCGAAGGAGTTGGCGATAAAGGCTTTCAGATCTTTGCGGTGGACGACGGCATCGAGAAACCCGTGCTCCAAAAGAAATTCCGACCGCTGGAAACCTTCGGGAAGTTTTTGCCGTATCGTCTGCTCGATGACCCGAGGTCCCGCAAATCCAATCAGCGCGCCGGGCTCGGCGATATTAACATCTCCCAACATGGCGAAGCTGGCCGTGACGCCGCCAGTGGTGGGATCGGTGAGCAAAGAAATATAGGGAACCTTGGCGTCGTCGAGCTTGGCCAGCGCCGCGGAAACTTTCGCGAGCTGCATGAGGCTGATCGTGCCTTCCA
This sequence comes from uncultured Acidobacteriota bacterium, assembly GCA_963833345.1. Classification (GTDB taxonomy): domain Bacteria; phylum Acidobacteriota; class Terriglobia; order Acidiferrales; family UBA7541; genus Acidiferrum. The sequence goes on from CAWHXI010000002.1 coordinate 3,539,602, forward strand.
TCATGCGCGCGCCGCCGGAGCAAGAAACAACAACGAGCGGCTGGCGCGACTCGATGGCCAGCTCGATTCCCCGCGTCACCTTTTCCCCTACCACTGCGCCCATCGAGCCGCCGATAAAACCAAATTCCATCGCGCAGCACACGACTCCGCGTCCGTTGAGCCTGCCTTCCGCCGTGATGACAGCATCATTCATGCCAAGTTTCTTGCGAGCTTCTTTCAGCCGTGCGGCGTAGGGCTTCGTATCCACAAACTTCAGCGGGTCGGTCGACGTCATGCCCGCATCGTGTTCCGTCCAGCGCGAGTCCAGCAGCATTTCCAGCCGCTGCTTCGCGCTCATCTTGAAATGGAATTGGCACTTCGGGCAGACATATAGGTTGGCTTCCAAATCCTTGCGAAAAACGATCGTGCCGCAAGACTCGCACTTGGCCCACAGCCCCTCCGTGCGCACGCGGCGCTCTTCCGGAGGCGTTGCTGCGTCAATCGATTTTTTGTCCCGCTTGAACCAGGCCATAGGTGTAGGCGAAAGTCGAAAGCCGTCCGTTCGTTGCCGTCAGTAACTGCCGCTAATAAAAGTACAGCCGGCAAGTACAACCGCGGGGCCACCTGCCCGCGTTGCAACTAGTAGTCGATACCCCGCTGGGCCAGTATACCCTTGGTGTAGGGGTGTTTCACCTCGCGCATCTCCGTGACAAGATCCGCCAGCTCAACAAGCTGCGGATGCGCGTTGCGGCCCGTGCAAATCACGTGCACGCGCCCCGGACGCTTTTTCAGCGCCTCCACGACTTCTCCGGCGTCCAGCATTTTGTAGCTGATCGTATAGTTGATCTCGTCCAGCACGACAAGGTCGTACTTCCCTCCGTAAATCGCGTCACGCCCCGCTTCCCAGCACTCCCGCGCCAGTTTGATGTCTTCCGGATCGGTTTCGGCGCCGCCGATTTTCACGAAGCCACGCCCCATCGGCCGAATCTCAAATTTATCGTCGCCCAGCATTTTGGCCGCGTCGAGCTCCCCGTAATGCCACGACCCCTTGATGAACTGCACCATCAGCACGCGCAGCCCCTGCCCGACGGCGCGAAACGCCGTTCCCAGCGCGCAAGTCGTCTTGCCCTTGCCTGGCCCCGTGTAAACAATCAGCAGTCCTTTTTCTTCCGGCATGAGTTCCTTCCCCTCAAGAGAGAACAAGCGACAGGGAAAGGTCTAGAGTTTGGAGGGTGCGAAAAGAAAGGTCAAGAAGAGCAGGGCAGCGGCTCGAGAGCCGCTGCCTGCTTACTCAGCCCTTTGGGAACGCTTTAGAAACCCGTTGCGCCAAACGCTTGCTTGACGTGCGGCTTGAACAGATAGACCAGGATCCAGATTTGGATGGCAAGGGTGATAAGTCTGATCGTCAGCGCAAATACCATTACATGCGCCAGCATACTGAACATGCCGAGAGCTCCGAAAAGCACGGCGATCCCGGTGAACACGATGGCAACCACGCGGGCCCAGTTCTGCAGCTTGATGAACCCGACTCCGATGGCCAGCTCCAACAGCGCGAGCACGAGGAAGAACGCCCCGACGACGGCTCCTCCTGCGGCAAAGAGTGCGCTCCCAGGCCCTCCCGACTGCGCCAGGCTAGAAAGCATGGATCCGCCAACAATGAAGAGAAGCCCACAAATCGCAAGAAACGCTGTGCCTATGAAATACAGCACTGCGAGGATCGTTACCCCAGTAGGACGTTCCATGGATGCTCCTATGTTGAGAGATTTTCGCGATGACAGGTCTGCGCAAACACATCCCCGGGGGCACTTCCAGATCGCAGACCAACGAGTATAACTCAGGCTATGTCGGGCATTTCAGATGGTCAAGGACGGAAATCGGGTTGGTGACGCTTAAGTAAGCGAGAGCCGCTTGGCCAGTTCGGCGGCAATGGCCGTGATGCGTTCCTGCGTCGCGGAAGGCAGCGTCGTTTTTGGTTTGCCGTGCGGGTCGCGGATGACGATCCACAGGCCGGGGCGGTACACCTCGTCTTCGCCGGGGCAGATCGCGCCCGTTAGCTGCGTGAGTTCGAGGGCATGCGGGGCGGAATGCGTGAAATCGAGATTGGCGTGTTCAGGAGAGTTCGCCTGATACGGAGGATGGGCGAGGAGATCCATCAAGACGCCGCGTGCGTCATCCACAAGATCGCGGAAGCCCTGCGAAACGAGAACGGCGTCCACGTCGCGAGGCGTGGGCTGCTCGAGCTGGAACAAGTCGTAATCGGGCAGCGGTGTTGCGAGAGAAATTTCAATGGCAGCGGAAGGCTGGTTTTGATCGGGAATAACACGGATGGACATGGTCGTATGGTTTTACACCAGAGCGGCTATTTCGGGTAGGGGCTGCCGGAGAGGATGGCGAAGGCGCGGTAGAGCTGCTCGGCCAGCATGGCGCGGGCGAGTTCGTGGGAGTAGGTCATGGCGCTGAGAGAAATCCTTTGCGGAACACCGTCGCGAAGGGCGGCGGGGAAACCGTCGGCGTCGCCGCAAACGAAGATGACCTCGCGCGTTCCGCGGTCGCGGAGTTCGCCGAGCCACTTCGCAAACGCGTTGGAATCGAGACTTTTGCCGGCGGCGTCGAGAAGGACAGCGGTGGCGGCGCGGTCCGCCTCGAGTTTTTTGAGCGCCGCTTCTCCGTCCCGAACTTCGGTGACCTCGATGGGCAAGTGACGGCCGACGCGCTTCACATAGTCGTCGATCACCGCTCGCAATTCCGCGCGGCGCGTTTTGCCGAGCATGAGCAGGCGGATTTTCACTTGAGGCCGTATTTTTTGCGTTTTTCGAGCAGCGTCTTGCGGCTGATGCCCAGGGCTTCGGCGGCGCGGCCGATCTTGTAATGAGTGGCCTCGAGCGTGGCCGCGATCACTTCGCGCTCGACCTCTTCGAGGGAACGCAGGCCGGCGATGGAGCCTGCGGCTCCGGAGGCCGCTGCGCGAATGTTGTCTGGAAAATCGGCGGGATCGAGCGTGTCGCAGTGGGAAAAAACGATGGCCCGTTCGAGCGCGTTGCGAAGCTCGCGGACATTGCCGGGCCACGCGTAGGTTGCAAGCATGCGCCGCGCGGGTTCGCTGAGGTGTGAGCCGGGGTGGCCATGGATCGAACGAAGAGTAGCTAGGAGATGATCGGCGAGAGGCAAAATGTCAGCGCGGCGTTCGCGCAGCGGCGGGACAGTCAGCGCCAAAACGTTCAAGCGGAAATAAAGGTCCTCGCGAAAGTGGCCGCTGGCGACGGCGGCGGTGAGATCGACGTTAGTTAGGGCCAGGATACGCGCTTCAATGCGGAGCGTTTCCGTGCCGCCAAGCCGCTCGAAGGTGCGCTCTTGCAAAACGCGGAGCAGTTTTCCTTGCGCTCCGGATGTGAGCGCGGCGACTTCATCAAGGACGATGGTGCCAGTTCCGCCAAGTTCCAAACGGCCCAGCTTGCGTTCAACAGCGCCCGTGAATGCTCCGAGTTCGTGGCCGAAGAGTTCGCTTTCCACTAAATTCGGCGGGAGACTGGCGCAGTCAATTTTTAGAAAAGGTGCGTCGCGGCGAGGGCCAAGTTCATGGACAAGGCGTGCGAGATGATCTTTGCCGGTGCCGCTTTCACCGCTGATGAGAAGCGTCGTCGCGGCGGTGGCGACTTTTTGCGCGAGTTCGAGAAGACGCTGCGAAGCGGGGTCTTCCGCGATCCACGGCAATCGTTCCGTGCTCATTTGGAATAGGCTTCGCCGGCAGTTTGGGAATCGTCGAAGGATTCAAACGGGTGGCTGCGCGCGGCGACGTCTGGCTCGTCTGGGATCACGAGTTTTGGCGAAGAGCGCCAGAGGCGTTCCAGATCGTAGTAACGGCGGGCTTGCTCACTGAAGACGTGCAGGATGAAGCCGCCAAAATCGATCAGCGCCCATTCCGCGGAGCCGCGTCCTTCGCGGTGCTTCGGCGAACGATGAAGATGTTCTTCGAGTTGGTCCTCGACTTCGCTGCAGATGGCCTGCACTTGCGGCGTGCTGAATCCCGTGCAGATCACGAAGAAGTCGGTGAAAGCGCCGACACCGCTGAGATCTAGAACGGTGATTCCTGCTGCTTTTTTATTTTGCGCCGCTTCGACAGCCAGACGGACGCCCTGTGGCAAAGTTTCAATTTTCAACGGTATAGGCCTTGTTTGAGAATGTATTCCTCGACGCGCACGGAGACAAGTCCATGGATGGACTGGCCGCGGTTGGCGCGGCGTCGGATATCGGTAGCCGAAACATCGATGGCAACGGATTCGAGCAGATAAACATTGGTGTTCTGAAGCTGCGCGACGACCTGCGATGGCGCTGCTTCGCCATTTTTCTTGAGGTCGCGGCGGCCTATTAAATGCGGCGGAATGACCAGCCGCAGCGCTTCAGCGCGAATTCCCGGGCGGTTCGCAACGATGAAATCACAAAGACCGAGAAGCGTTTCGTATTCCTTCCAAACAGGAATGTCGAGAAAAGCATCGGCGCCGATGATGAAAAAGATGCGGTCGCCGTGGCCGTTGTAGGCGTGGCGGAAATAGCGCACGGTGTCCACGGAGTAGTGAAGCTGCGTGCCGCTGAAATCCTCGCCGGCTTCGGCAAGCGAAGGTACGAAATGCGGATGTTCGGCACAAGCAAGCGAGGCCATAGCAAAACGGTGAGGGAATGGAGCGAGGTGTTGTTTAAGCTTGTGCGGCGGGCGGCTTGCAGGGATGAAATGAATTTCGTCAAAATTGAAACGCCGGTCGGCGGCGCGAGCTACGGCGAGGTGGCCATTGTGAATCGGGTCAAAGGAGCCGCCGAACAGCGCGATGCGACGCGGGTGATGCTTTGCAGCGGTGCGATGCGCCTGCGCGGTGGTCAATGCGCCTCCCGAGGGGTGCCTGTGGTCAATTTTCTCACGAATTTTTGATCGGCGCAGGCAGGGAATCGTGTCCCGACGCGTTCTCGTCAATTTCTCCTGAAGAGGCTGGCAAGTCCAGCGTCGTTTCGTGTGCTGGACGAGGAATTTTGTCGAGTGCATCGGCGATGGAGCGGACGAGATCTTTCACGCCGTCACCGGCAACCGCGGAAATAGAGTGGAATTCAAGGTTTCGCTGTTTGCAAAAGTCTTGAAGCGCTTCGAGGCGTGTGCGATCGGTGGTGGCATCCAGCTTGGTGGCGACGACGATCATCGGTTTTTCGACCAGGGATGGGCTGAAGGCTTCCAACTCTCCGTTGATAACTTGAAATGAGTGGACCGGGTCATCGAGGTTGGAATCACTCGTGTCGATTAGATGCACAATGAGGCGCGTGCGTTCGACGTGGCGCAGGAAACGGATGCCGAGGCCGGCGCCCAGGTGTGCGCCTTCGATGAGCCCGGGCAAATCGGCGACGACAAAGGTGCGGCCCAGTTCGGTGCCATGCCCGCCGGTGCCGCGGTCGGCGTTGACGACACCGAGATTGGGCTCGAGCGTGGTGAACGGATAATTTGCAATTTTCGGTCGCGCGGCGGAGATCACAGAAATCAGCGTGGATTTGCCTGCGTTCGGGTAACCGACCAAGCCAACATCGGCGAGCAACTTGAGCTCGAGGCGCAGATGGCGTTCTTCGCCCGGAGACCCGTCTTCATGTTCGCGAGGAGCTTGATGCCAGGGTTTGGCAAAATGTTGATTGCCGCGGCCGCCGCGTCCACCTTGGGCAATCAGCACGCGTTGTCCAGGCACGGACAGGTCAGCGATGGTTTCGCCGGATTGCTGGTCGTAGGCGAGCGTGCCGACGGGAACGAGCAGAATCATGTCCGACCCGGAATGTCCGCTGCAGTTCGAGCCTTCGCCGTGGCGGCCGCGATCGGCTTTGAATTCGCGATTGTAGCGGTAGCGCAGTAGCGTATTGTCGTTGGGATTCGCTTCGAGATAAATGCTGCCGCCGTGGCCGCCGTCGCCACCGGAAGGGCCGCCGCGGGGAACGAATTTCTCGCGTCGAAACGCGACGCAGCCGTTGCCGCCGCCGCCGGCCTTGACCAGTATTTTTGCTTCATCAACAAACACGGGAATCACTCCCCACAAAGGCTGGCCGCTAGGCGGCTGCCATTAAAAACGATAGCATAAGCGAACGATCGATACTGCATATCCAATGGTTACTGCAAGAGCGGGGCTGCGCCCATAAAGACTATGTCTGGCTTGAGCAAATGGCTGAAGCGACTGCTGCTTCTCTTTGTGATCGCTCTAGCGGGGATGGGTACGGCCTTTTATTTCCTCTACTTTCGGCGAATTCCTTTGCCGCCTGCCGCGCCGCATGCCCTTGTCGCGCCTTCCATTGCGTCTTTGCCCGGACTCTACGCTTGCTGGATCGAAACCGGAAAAACGTTTAGCAGTTTCTCCTTTGGATCGACGGCGGGAAGCATTCTTTTCCGGCATCCCGCGGGCGATTTGCTGATCGATACCGGCAACTCGAGCCACTTCAATGACGAGATCCGCGGCTACCCTTTAGGAACCTGGTTCAAACTCCGATTCCTGGCCGGGCAGTTGAAGCCCGAGGTTTCTCTCTCTGAGATGTTGCGCCGGGTAAAAGAAGATCCCGCAAAGTTGCGCTGGGTGATTCTTTCTCATACGCATCTCGATCATTCCGGCGGGCTGATGGACTTGCCCCGATTGCCTATTCTTCTCTCGCAGGAAGAATTGCAATTCGCTGCCGACCCAAACGTGCAGGCAAAGGGTTTCGTGATTACCGAGCACGTGCAAAAATTCCCTGCTCCCGGCGCACCAACCTTGCGCTTTGATCCTCAGCCCTACGAAACGTTCGACGAGAGCGCCGACCTATATAAAGACGGATCAGTGGTCGTCGTGCCGCTGCGCGGACATACTCCCGGAAGTGTGGGCATCTTCGTGAATCTCTCGCCCAACCGGCGCCTGTTTTATGTCGGCGACGCCGTCGATGATGAACGCGGTTTTCAGGAACGCGTTGGCAAATCGCTGGTTCTACGGGACAGCGACAACGATGAGGCGATCGCCAATCAGATCGTCGCTCGCCTAAGTGATCTTCACGAAAAGTTGCCGGAGCTGACGATCATTCCCGCGCACGGCCGAAGTGCCTACAAAAAGTTCTTTCCCGGAGGCCCGTTGAGCTGCGTCTCGGCACAGTGAACAAGTTGTGAAGAAAAATGCCGCCCGCTTGAAACCGGACGGCAGAAGAGATGGACCGGACGGAAAATCCACCAACCGCGCGAGCGATTAGTCGACTGCGGACGCGGCGGGCTCAACGCTGATGAAGCGGCCGTGGCGGCCCCTGTCCGTGAACTTCACAACGCCGGTGACGAGAGCGAAGAGCGTGTCGTCTTTGCCCTGGCCGACGTTTTCGCCGGCCTGGTGGCGCGTGCCGCGCTGGCGCACGAGAATCGTGCCCGCGTTGACGAGCTGTCCGCCGAAGCGCTTTACGCCCAGCCGTTGTCCGTGTGAATCGCGGCCGTTTGTAGAGGAGCCGCCGCCCTTCTTATGTGCCATGACGAATTTCCTTTTTTCTTGAAGGCTTTTTTCTCAGAGAATCCGAGAAGAAAAATCCTTGATTGAAAGAGATTATAGCTTGATTTCGCTGACTTCGACGGCCGTGAAATTCTGACGATGGCCGCGAGAAATCTTGTACTGGTTGCCCTTTTTGAACTTGAGCACGGTGATTTTCTTGGCGCGGCCCTGCGAGACGATCTTGCCGCTCACGCTGGCTTTGGAAGCGTCGCCGCCCAGGACGATTTTCTTTTCGTCGGTGTGGACAGCGAGAACTTTGCCAAACGTCACTTTTTCGCCGACTTCGCCCGTGACGCGCTCGATACGAATGGTGTCGCCCGGTGCGACGCGATACTGCTTTCCCCCGGTCTGAATAACGGCGTACATCTGCCCTCCAAGCTGTAAAGACAAACCACAATTATAGGGGTGAACCGGCTAAAGCGTCAACGAAGGAACGCGGGTTGCGCGCGAATTCTCGGCGAACAGCTCCGGGCGTCAACTCAGAGGGACAGACGATACACATAATGAGCGAGGGATCGTTGCGGGGCAGCCGGTTCATTCAGCAGAGCGCGGGCAGTTTGCTGGATGGCGGCTTTGTATGGCCGCCCCCCTCTTTTTCCGTAAACGCGGATTCTAAAGAACTTAAAACCTTTGTTTTGCGAGACTTCTGCAAGTGTTGATTCTAAGTAACTTGCAGGCCCTCATTTGCACCAAGAGTGGGGCAAACGCTGCTTTTGCAAGTGTTGAAACCAGGGTACTCGGGCTGTGAGAGCAGGCTTGAAAGCAAAAACGCCAGCAGCATGCTGGCGCTACGGAAGAAGTGCGCAATCTTACCTAGCACGCATTATATAGGAAGAGTAACTTTTTGTCAAGAAAAAAGGCGGAGTGGAGTGTTTCGCTGGGAGGGAGGCACGGCTGGGGTGGCCGTGATGCTAGGAAACAAAAGGGGTTAGCGCTGAGGATCCTGAGAATAAAGAGATGCTGCGGTAATGGACCGCGATGGAGGCGGCTAAGCCGCCGGGAAAAGCGGCTCTAAGTACAGGAGTCCAGGGGGTTTGCAGGGTGACCGCAACTTTTGTGGCGTTTTAGAGTTTAACTACACAGGTGCTTCAGAATGAATGAGACACCTGAGAGCACTTAGGTCCGAGGCGTAATGAGGTCGGATCTAGCGAGGATTAAGACCATGAGATATTTAAAATATTTGGCGCTGTTGGCTATTTGCGCTTTTGCGTTAGCCGCGCCGTCGCAGGCACAGGTTAGTGTTGGTGTTGGAGTTGGGCCCGTGTACGGCGGCTATGCTGCACCTGTTTGCGCGTATGGGTATTACGGGTATGCGCCGTATGCCTGCGCGCCTTACGGTTACTACGGCCCGAGTTGGTTCGCTGGTGGAGTATTCATCGGAGCCGGACCCTGGTTCCACGGCTATGGCGGATATTGGGGCCATGGCGGTTACTATGGACGAGGTGGTTACTATGGCCGCGGTGGCTACAACGGACGCGGAGGTTATGCTGGTCGTGGACCGGTCGCTACTCCTTATCGGGGTGGCGGTGGAGTGGCTCGAGGTTCGATAGGCGGTGGATTCCGTGGCGGATCAGCCGGCGGGTCCCATGGCGCTAGCGGGTTCCACGGTGGTGGTGGTGGTGGTTTCCACGGCGGTGGCGGAGGCCATGGCGGCGGTGGGCACCGGTAATCGATCTAGATTTTCCGAATGAGAAATGGAACGGCTGGCAGCACGCGCTGCCAGCCGTTTTTGTTTTGGGCTCGGTTGAACGGGCTGATCCGGTGGATCGTACTTAGCTCGCGGAGTTTGAACCGAGCGGATTTGTTGGCGCGTGCCTTGAGTCTGGTAAGTGGCTGTCGTAATGTACGGCACGTGAGTGCATTCGAGAACGGCCGGAAATTGCGCGGAGCCATATGGCGTTGGCTTGAGAGGCTGAGTTAGGTGCCAACTCTCGAGCTGCTTCACTCACCCCACGCGCCTGATCTGAGTTCAGTCACAATCCACTATCGCGAGTTTGGACGGGGGAAGCCTCTGATTTTTCTTCACGGGGGCTGGGGATACGGGGTTTATCCCTTCGATAGGCAGATTGAGGTATTTCAGAACGAGTTCCGGATACTGATCCCGGACCGCTCTGGATATGGACACTCGGCCCGAGTCGAGGGCGAGATGCCGCTCGATTTTCACCGGCGTGCGGCGGAAGAAACAATTTCCTTCCTCGATGCGCTGGAGATCGAGCGGGCCGTGCTGTGGGGCCACAGCGACGGAGCGGTCATCGGCGCCATGACCGGGTTGGCGGCGCCGGAGCGATGCGAGTGCTTGATTCTGGAAGCCTTCCATTTTCTTCGGAGAAAACCGGGGTCGCGCTCCTTCTTCGAGCGGTTTGCTGCACGTCCGGAAGACCTTGGTGAAGAGACGAAAAAGCTGCTAGTGCTGGACCACGGAGAAGCGCAGTGGCCAACGGTATTGCGGCGCAACTGCACCGCTTGGTTCCGGATTGCGGATCAGGTGATGCGGCCGGATGGGGATTTGTACGACGGCCAGCTGGGCAAGCTTGCGGTGCCGACGCTGTTCCTGCACGGAAGCCTTGATCCACGAACAGAGCCAGGAGAAATGGAGCTCGTTCGCAGGGCGCTGCCTAGAGCGACGATGAAGTTTATTGCGAACGGCAAGCACAGTCCGCACAGCGAAGAAGCCGCATTTGAAGAAACTAACGCGATTGCAAGAGAGTTTCTACGACGCTGTGCGTGAGTGCTCAAGCAGTTTGTGGACGAAAGTCAAAAATCGAAACGATAGCCGAGGATCATTTTAGCGATGAGATGATCGGTTGAGGCAGTGAAGCCTACGCCGAGGCCGAAATTTATCTCCCATTTGGGCGATAAATTCAGATCGACAGCGGGAAAAATCTGCTGCTGTTGTTGCCGAGTGGGCAGGAAATCCGTGGCTGGCCCGACGGAACCGTAGTACTCGATGCCTCCGGTGATTTTCTTCGTAAAGTCGTAGCTGATTTTTGCGTTGGGCGAAAAGACGAAACCTTGGCTCACCGATTGGCCATGGAAGGACCGGTCGAAGGTGGGATTGAAATCGAGATACCATCGGCCGAGCTGCTTATCGATGATAGGACGAATCTCCCAGGTCCAAGTGTCGGTGGAGAATTGGCGGCGCTGGTAGCCGATTTCATTGGAAAGGCTGAGGCCGACAGGCCATTTCCACTTCTTTGGGATGGCGACACGGGGACGAATATGGTCGCCGACCCATTGAATGCCCTGGCCGCTGCGCTCGGAAGTAAAGATGTAAAAGCCTACTTCGAGCCAGTCCGAGAAACCGTGGGTGATCTCGATGGTTTCGTGTTCGGCGTGGTTTGTGGGATAGACGCCGTCGACGATGGTCTTCGTGCCGTCGATGGTGAAATTGCTGTGGAGCTCGACCATGGTGTGGCCGGGATCAACCAGATCGTAGCTGTAGACCTGAATTTCGTAATTGTCCTGCGCGCGAGCAGGCACAGCCATCGCGAGAAACAAACCACATGCTAAAAAAAGGCCGCGAGCCGGAAGTTTCGTGTCCACAATCCGCACCATGGAGTAATTTGCAAAATGAGACTAACGCATTTCGTTTGATGCGGCAAAGCGGATAGGGAGCATGCAAAATTTCCTGAGGTCGTATTGTTGCACCTGATTGATTATGAATTGTTCATGTGCTAGAAACAGGACCAATTTATGATTCCCTAGCCCAGTTCCGGCAACGAGATGGGACTGAGGAGGACGGCCTCGCCATCTAACAGAGAACCCCCTCTGGAACGGCCGTTGATTCTGTCAGATGGTGCCCTTGTTGCTGACATTCTGATTTCCGAAGGAGGATCCTCCATGCAGAGGATAAGGGGCGGGCGGGTTGTAACGGGGTTGGCATTCGCGTTTTTTTTGTCTTTGGCGACAACTTCTAAAGCTGGTGCACAGTCCACGACGGACGGAGCGATTGGCGGCGCGGTGGTGGATTCGAGCGGCGCCGCGGTCGTGAATGCAGAGGTTTCCGTTCGAAACAACGGCACGAACGCGGAGCAGACGGCGACCACGGACGAGACTGGCTATTATCGCGTAACGAAATTGCAGCCGGGCTCCTACACGGTTTCCGTGGACGTTGCAGGCTTCGCTCCTTTCAAAGCGGAACAGGTTGTCGTCCAAGTGGGTAGCGTCACCGAGTTGGCCGTGCACCTGAATGTGGCATCGGCTGGAGCAACGGTAATCGTGAACGAGGAGATACCGCAGGTAAACACAACTTCGGCGGAATTCGCCCCTACAGTCAACCAATTGGAAATCAGCAATCTACCCATCAATGGCGGGCGATGGTCAGATTTTGCTTTGCTGACTCCCAGCGTAGTGAACGACTCGAATGGATTCGGGTTGCTGAGCTTTCGCGGGATCAGCACTCTCCTTAATAACAACACCGTCGACGGCGCGGACAACAATCAGGCGTTTTTCTCCGAAGAGCGAGGAAGGACGCGCGTGGGATATTCCAGCGCGAAGGCGGCAGTGCAGGAGTTCCAGGTCAATACCTCCAACTATTCCGCCGAGTACGGGCGCGCGGCGGGCGCGGTCGTGAACACGGTGACGAAGAGCGGCACAAACCAGTTTCATGGCGAGGGCTATTTCTACGACCGGGACAACGACTGGGGAGCGACGAACCCTTTCACCAAGATAACCACGGAAACGTCCCCGGGCGTTTTCTCTTCGAACGTATTCAAGCCCGTCGACGTCCGTAAGATGGGGGGATACGGCGTCGGTGGCCCCATCCTTAAAGACAAGCTTTTCTTTCATTTTGCGTTTGACGACTACAACAGGAATTTTCCCGGGGCGGCGGTTCCTACCAGTCCCAGCGCGTTTTTCGCGAGTCCCGTGTCCGATCTGACGAACTACAGCACGGCCGACTCGTGCGCCACGTTAAATGCAAGTGCGTTCACGACCGGCCCCAACGCGCTGCCGAATGGTGCCAACGTGCGGACCGCCACGCAGGGAGCTTGTACGCTCTTCAATAACCTTGGTCTGGCCACCTACGCCGCTGCCGTCACGGATTACAACAATGGACTGGGCGGCTTGCTTGGCGAGCTTGGCACCGTGCCCCGAGTTGGCAAGCAAACCATCTTTTTTCCTAAGATCGATTGGGTGATCAATCAGAAGAACCGCGCTTCGTTCGAAGTGAATCGCATGCGGTGGATTTCTCCAGCGGGCATCCAGACGCAAGCGACCAACACATTCGGCATCGCAAGTTTCGGAAACGACTACGTGCGGGACACCTGGGGCATTGCGAAACTATATACTTTCTTCACATCCTCGCTCTCGAACGAAGCGAGATATCAGTACGGCCGCGATTTTGAATTTGAATACGCTCAGCCGCCTACGGCTTATGAATCGGCCAACTTCGTCCACCCTGCGGGTTATACCAATCCACTCGGGCTCCCTCCCGACGTGTTTATCACCAATGGATTCGACATGGGAGTGCCTACGTTTCTGCAGCGGCCGAAGTATCCCGATGAACGGCGTCAACAGATCGCGGACACCCTCTCCTGGGTGCACGGAAAACACAGCCTGAAATTTGGCTTGGATTTCGCGCATACGAACGATCTAACCCAAAATCTCCGCACGCAATATGGTTCGTTCCAATACGGCAGTATTGGCAACTATCTTTCCGATCTGCTCGATCCCAACCGATGCGGCGCCGCACACAACCTGGTTTGTTACAACAGCTACGCGCAGGCTTTCGGCCCGCTTGCCTTCGCTTTCAGCACCGACGACATCGCATTCTTCGTTGAGGACAGTTGGAGGATCTTGCCGCGCTTCACTCTGGATCTTGGGTTGCGGTATGAGTACGAGAAACTCCCCGGTCCTTTCAACAATCTGATCAATCCAAGTGTGCCGCAAACGGGCCATCTGCCGAGTGACACGAACAACTTTGGTCCGAGAATCGGCTTCGCATGGGATGTTTTTGGCAACGGCAAGACTTCTCTTCGCGCCGGCTATGGTGTCTACTATGGCCGCATCATCAATTCCACGATCTATTCGGCGCTCACGAGCACCGGCGCAGCCGACAGTCAACTATCGTTCACGATTTTCCCGACAATTACCGGAGGCGTCCCGAATCCCAGCGCGCCGCCATTCCCGCAGATCATCAATCCCGCCACCCCGCCGCCTCCAAGCAGCGGACTTAGCGTGGTTTATTTTGACCCACACTTCCAGGCGCCACAGATTCAGCAGACGGACCTGACCATTGAACGTGAAGTAGGCTGGAATACGGTGGTCTCCGTGAGCTATCTCGGCAGTTTTGGCCGAAGTTTGCCGGACTTTGTGGACACCAACATCAGCCAGGCCAACGCTGGAACGGTAACTTACACAGTGGGCACGGGTGGACCGATCGCCGCGGCCACCTACACGACCGTTCTTTTCAAAGGTCCGCGGCCAAACCCGAATCTAGGCGCGGTGACAGACATCTTCAGCGGCATCAGCTCGAAATATAATGCGTTTACGACACAGGTGAGCCACCGGCTTAACCATCATGTGCAGTTCTCCGCGAACTACACGTGGTCTCACGCGCTGGATTTCGGCCAGAACGCAACGACCTTCAGCGACACTAACGACCTGCTGAACCCATTCAACATCAAAGGCGAGTACGGCAATTCGAACTTCAACGTTCCAAATCGCATGGTCTTCAATGCGATTGTGGAATCTCCGTGGCACACCAAAGGCTGGCTGGACTACCTTGTTAGCGGCTGGCAGCTCGCGCCCATCTACCAAATCCAAAACGGGCTTCCCTACTCTCTGGTCACATCGGGCAATGCCCCTGGCGGCTTGGGAGGCGGAGTCAACGGATCCAACGGGCGCAAAGGTATCGATATTATTGGCCGCAACACCTACCGCCTGCCGCGAACCCAGGTCGTTGATCTGCGCCTCTCGAAGAGCTTTACCTTCGCGGAGAAATATACCTTCCAGGTGTTGGGAGAGGGCTTCAACCTTTTCAACCACCTGAACGTCACCGGCGTCAACACGACAGGGTATAGCATCGCAACGACGGGATCGGTGCCCACCACGGGCGGTACAACGCCATGCACCACGGCCGCTCCGTGCTTGAGCTTCAACGCGCCTTTTGGTACGGTCACCAGCGCCAACAGCAACTTCGCTTATTCCAGCAGACAGATCCAGATTGGATTCCGCTTCTTGTTCTAAGCACGGTGTACAACCATCAAAAAAGCGGCGGCTTCGGCTGCCCTTTTTTATTTACGGGATTTCCGCTTAGGCGTGGGGATGAGCTTTGTCGTAAATGTCCATCAGCTGGCGGATGGAGGCGTGGGTGTATTTCTGTGTGGTGGAAAGAGATTGGTGGCCGAGGAGTTCTTGAATGGCGCGCAGGTCGGCGCCGTCGGCGAGAAGATGCGTCGCAAAGGCGTGGCGCAGAGAGTGTGGATGCAGGTCCCAATTCACGTTGACGAGGCGCACGTATTTTTTGACGATGCGGCCGACGGAGCGTTGCGTGAGGCGGCGGCCCGCGTAATTTAGGAAAACGGCTCCGGTGTGAGGAGCATCGCGATGGCGGCCGCGGGTGCTCGAGGCTTGCAGGAACAGTTGCTCCCGAAGGGGCCAATACTTGTCGAGGGCTTCTTGCGCTTTGGAGCCGTAGGGAACTATGCGCTCCTTGTCGCCTTTGCCGATGACGCGCAGCACGCGCTCTTTTTGGTCGATGTCGGCGAAGTTCAGGCCGGTGAGTTCGCTGACGCGAAGGCCGGCCGCGTAGAGCAGCTCCAGCAGAGCGCGGTCGCGGCGGAGTAGAAGGCTTTCGTCCTCAAGTCTGGCAAGCTTCGCAGGTAAAACACTTGCGTTCGCACGAGCGCGCTTTTTGGGGACTTCACGGCTGGTGCTTGAGGTTGGCCCCATTTCCGCGAGCTGATTTAAGAAACCGTTCATCTCTTCGGCCGAGAGAACAGAAGGAATGCGTTTGGGCAATTTGGGAGTGGGCACAAGCCTGGCGGGATTTTCCTGCAGGCGGCCTTCGTGGACGCAGTATTTGAAGAAGGAGCGAAGCGCGGCAAGCTTGCGGGCGATCGAGCTTTTTTGGAGGCCGTGGTCGTGCAAGTGCCCGACGAATTCACGGATCATGTTGTGCGTGACAGCGCTTAGAGCAGGCGGTTCCAAGCCCGGCGGCGATAGATAGGCAACGAATTGGCCGAGGTCCTTGCCATAGTTGGAAATCGTGTGAGGAGAGGAATTCTTCACCGCGCGAAGATACTCAAGGTATTTGGCGATAGCAGTTTTCATTTTGTGCCGGGGACTGTGCCGGGCTTGCTCTATCGATTATAGGACAGCATCTGGCGGCAAACCTGTTTAATCGACGCCTCTGCCACCAAGCGCTCGGTGCCGCGAGTAGGAAGTAGTTGCGACCGGGAAATAAATTAGAGCTTTGCGCCGACGGGTGTGGCTTCTTCGGGCTGAACTTGCGGCGGCGGCGCGGCTGCAGGCTCGGGAGCGAGTTTCTCCCAGTCGCAGCCTTCCTTCAAGCAGGTGTGCACCAAGCCAATTTTGGTTTTCTTTTCGACGATGAAGGGCGCGCCGCACTTGGGGCACGGCTCGGGCAGCGGCATGTACGGCGTGGTGAAATCGCAATCCGGATAGCGCGAGCAGCCGTAGAAAATACGCGGACGGCCACGGCCCCCTCTTCCGGCGCTGCCGCGGCGGACGAATTCACCTTCATTGCACTTCGGACATTTGATGCCCATGGTGATGGGGCGCGTGTACTTGCACTTCGGATAGCCAGTACAGCCGATGAATTCGCCGAAGCGGCCGTGCTTTTTGACGAGGCCGTTGCCGCAGAGTGTGCACTTTTCGTCGAGCAGCTCGTCGGGCTGCATGGACTTGCGCGTGCCTTCGACGAGGCGGCGAGTGGTCTGGCAATCCGGATATGCGGAGCACGCCAGGAATGGTCCGAACCGGCCCGCCTTGATGACCATTTCTTTGCCGCAGTTGTGGCAATACTCGACTTTTATTTCGCCCGGAGCGGCGTCCGGCAAGGCAGGGGACAGATCCTGAATAAAATCGCAGTCTGGATAGCGCGAACAACCCAAAAAGAAACCCAGGCGGCTAATGCGTTCGAGTAGTTCGCCCTCACCGCACTTTTCGCACTTTTTGCCGGTGGGGATGCCTGCTTTATAGGAAAGCATTTCGTCGTCGGCGCGATCGAGATCGACGATGAACTTTTCCCAGAATTCTTTTACGGCTTCGCGCCAGGGGAGCTTGCCTTCCTCGATTTCGTCGAGTTCTTCTTCGAGGCGAGCGGTAAAGGTGACATCGAAAATATCTTCAAAGCTTTTGACGAGCAGCAGGCTCACGCGCTCGCCAAGCATGGTGGGCGAAAAACGGCCCTGCTCTTTTGTTACGTATTCGCGTTCGACGATAACGGAAATGATCGAGGCATACGTGGAAGGGCGCCCGATGCCTTTTTCTTCAAGATCCTTGACGAGCGTCGCATCGTTGTAACGAGGTGGAGGTTGCGTAAAGTGCTGATCGGGACGGATCTTGTCCAGCTTGAGCGTCTGGCCTTCGGTGACGCGAGGAAGCGCATTGCCCTCGCCTTCGTCGCTCTTTTCGTCGTCGCCCACATCCACAACCTCGGACTGATACACGGCCAGATAGCCAGCGAATTTCTGAACCATTCCAGTTGCACGGAACGTATAATCCGACGCGGAAATGTCGATCGTTGTTTGATCGAACACGGCCGGCATCATTTGGGAAGCCACGAACCTCTGCCAAATCAATTGGTAGAGCTTGAATTGATCTTCTTTCAGATACTTGCGGACGTCTTCCGGAGTGCGCATCACATCTGTCGGGCGGATGGCTTCGTGCGCCTCTTGGGCATCCTTCTTGGATTTATAGTAGTTGGGCTTCTCCGGCAGGTAAGCGGACCCAAATTTTTCAGGGATGAGTTCGCGCACTTGCGCGAGGGCATCCTGCGAAACGTGCACCGAATCCGTGCGCATGTAGGTGATCAGCGCAACGGAACCTTCATCGCCCAGTTCCACGCCTTCATAAAGGCCCTGGGCCACCCGCATGGTATTCTTTGCCGAGTAGCGCAGCCGGTTATAGGAGGCCTGTTGCAGCTTTGAGGTCGTGAAGGGCGGAGGCGGATTTCTTTTCTTTTCCCTTTGCGTGACGCTGGCAACTCGCCATTTTGCTTTGCTCACTGCTGCGACAATCTTATCGGCCGCTTCCTGGTTCGCGACTTCGATGTCTTCGCCGTTGTGTTTGAAAAGCTTGGCTTCGAAGAGCGGCGGCTGGCCGGCATCGAGCATGGCGTGGATCGTCCAATATTCTTGCGGGACGAAAGCGCGGATTTCCTGCTCGCGTTCGACGATTAGGCGCAATGCAACGGTTTGTACACGGCCAGCGGAGAGACCGCGGCGGACTTTATTCCAGAGAAGTGGAGAAACTTTGTAGCCCACGATGCGATCGAGAACGCGACGGGCTTGCTGCGCATCGACGAGATTGGTGTCTACTTTTCGTGGATGCTCGAAGGCGGCGCGAATCGCTTTGGGCGTAATTTCGTTGAAGGTGACGCGAAAAATCTTCTTAGGATCAATGGCTGGAATTTCTTTCTTGGGTTCATCCTTCGGCTCTTCTTCCACTACTTCGGGCTTGGCGTTCTTCTTCTTGAAACGCGAGACGGTGGGCTCCTGCTCGGGGTATTTGGAAGGCTTGGCCAATACCATGGCGAGGTGCGCGGAAATCGCTTCGCCCTCGCGGTCGGGGTCGCCCGCTAGATAGACAGCGTCGGCGGTGTTGGCGGCTTTGCGGAGATCGTTGATGATCTTGCCCTTGCCGGCGATGATCTGCAGCGTAGGCTCGAAGATTTTCTCGTCGTCGAGGGAAATCGGCGGGCGGACTGGCTTCTCTTTTACTTTCTTCGCGCCCTTCTTGGCTCGCTTCTTTTTCTTGCTGGTGCCTTCTTCTTCGCCGGGCAGACGGATGCCGATCGTCTTCTTGGGCAGATCCATCACGTGGCCAATGGAGGCCTTGACGAGGAAATTCCGCCCAAGGTATTTATTAATAGTCTTCGCCTTTGCAGGCGACTCAACGATCACAAGCGAACGGCCCATCTTGTCTTTGTAACCCCGTAATGTTCAGCTGGGAGTGCTGGAGAGCGCGGCGTGTGTCCTTCTCGCTAACTTCATCTAGATGCGGGGATCCGCCTTTGAGATACTCTCAGCGCTTAGATGCAGGATCACGGGCAAGCGATTCGCGCCATAACTGGCTTTAAAACAACACCTTACTGAATTGCTTTCCGGGCGACTGCCGCACGATGCCTTTCATCTCCAGATCAAAAAGCGTAGCTAGAACTTCGGAAGAGTTCAAGCCGGATCGTTCGACGATGTCATCAATGTGCTTGGATTCCTCGGCGCTGAGCAGCTCGTAGACCTTTTTTTCGGAGGGGTTCAGGGAGGCGACGACAAGTAGATTTCTTTGCTCGGCCTTCGGTTGTTCGGCTTTTACCAGCGCGGCGCGAACAGGCGTGGGCAGTTCTTCGATCACGTCTTCCGCGTTTGTCACCAGCTTCGCCCCCTGCTTGATTAATAGGTTTGGCGCAAAACTGACTGGTTGCGTTACGTTTCCCGGCACGCCGAAGACTTCTCTGCCGAACTCCATGGCTAGACGGGCTGTAATCAGCGAGCCGCTGTACTGCGCGCCTTCGATGACGATTACACCTAGCGGCATTCCCGCGACGATGCGATTGCGGATGGGAAAGTTCTCAGGGGCTGGATGCGTGCGCAGCGGAAACTCGCTGATGATGGCGCCGCGCTCCAAGACTTTTTCGTAGAGTTTCTTGTTTTCTTTGGGATAGCAGACATCGATGCCGGTGCCAAGGACTCCGATGGCTCTGCCGCTGACAGCCATGGCGCCTTGATGGCCGATGGCGTCGATGCCGCGGGCCATGCCGCTCACTATCACTAAGCCACGCGCGGCGAGTTCGCGGCCGAGGCGTTCCGCCATCTGCGTGCCGTACAGAGTCGGGCGTCTGGTTCCCACAATACTGAGGCAGGGGAGATTCAGGACTTCCGGATCGCCGCGAACGTAAAGCAGTACTGGGGGGTCGTAAATTTGTAGCAGAGTTTGGGGATATTCGGGTTCGGTCCAGTTGATGAGCCGGCAGCGATCGATATTGCCAGTGGCTTTCAACTCTTTTTCTGCGCGCTTGAAGGCTTCTTTCTTGAAGACGGCTTGAGCGACTGGTGCGGGCAAGCGGCAGCCTTCCAGATCAGTCAGCGGGGCGCGAAAAACCGCGTCCGGCGAGCCGAAACGCTTCAGAAGGCGCGCGGACAGACGAGAAGCGAGGCCGGGCGTGAGCGCCAGTGCGAGCCAGGGGAGGGAGGAATCTAACTCCATCGCGTGCCAAGCCTATGCGCAGGATAACTGTACTGTCAACTACTAATTGATGAAAATAGAAAGGCTAGCAATCAGACCGGTTGAGCGGCGTCTTCGGCAAGGATCGGTTCGAGAGTCGCGATGAAAAGATCCGCGTCCGATTGCGAGAACATTAACGGGGGACGAAGTTTGATGACGTTGTGATAAGGGCCGTCGGTTCCGGCAAGGATGCCGCGTTCGCGGAGGCGGTTGACGATGTAAGAGGCTTGCTGCGGTGCGGATTCGCGCGTCTCGCGATTGACGACCAAGTCCAATCCCAGGAATAACCCTGAACCA
This sequence comes from uncultured Acidobacteriota bacterium, assembly GCA_963833345.1. Classification (GTDB taxonomy): domain Bacteria; phylum Acidobacteriota; class Terriglobia; order Acidiferrales; family UBA7541; genus Acidiferrum. Next base: position 3,559,794 of record CAWHXI010000002.1, read on the forward strand.
CGTACGTCGCCGACCAGCGCATGCTTCTCTTTCAGTGATTTCAGCCGCGTAATCAGATAGTTGCCAACGCGCAACGCATTTCCCTGGAGATGCTCTTCTTCGAGGATGTCCAGAACAGCGAGGCCAGCGGCGCAGGCGACGGGATTGCCCCCGAACGTGCTGAAGAACTCCATTCCGTTGTTGAAGCTTGCCGCGATTTCGGGCGTGGAGACAACCGCCGCGAGAGGGAAAGCGTTTCCGATTGGTTTGCCGAGCACCACGATGTCAGGAACAGCGTCTTGCGTCTCGAATCCCCAGAAGTGCGTGCCGAGACGGCCGAAGCCGACTTGCACTTCGTCGGCGATGCAGACGCCGCCCGCGGCCCGAACGTAGTTGTAGGTTTCGGCGAGATATCCGGGCGGAAAAACAATTTGGCCAGCGACGCTGGGAAGCGTTTCGGCGATGTAGGCTGCGACGCTGCGGCCTTGCGCGTGAGCGTTCTGCAAAATCTTGGCAACGTGTTGCGCGTACTTTGCGCCCGCTGCGGCATCATCTCGCCGGTATGGACCACGATAATCGTCGGGGAGCGGCGCGACGTGGACCCATAGTTTTCGGCCGCGGCCTCCGGGGCCATCAAATTTGTACGGACTGATATCGATGAGCGTGTTTGTATGACCGTGGTAGGCGTGTTCAAGGACGATGACGTCTTCGCGACCTGTGTGCGCGCGGGCGAGGCGCAGAGCGAGTTCGTTGGCTTCGCTGCCAGAATTGACGAAATAGCAGACACGCAGTGGACTTGGCATACGACGCGTGAGTTGCTCGGCGTAGCGATTGACGTTGTCATGGAGGTAGCGCGTGTTGGTATTGAGAAGCGCGATCTGCTCTTGCACGGCGCGCACCACGCGCGGGTGGCTGTGGCCGACGAGGGGCACATTGTTATAAACGTCTAGAAAGGCGCGGCCTGTATCGTCGTAAAGGTATTGCATCCATCCGCGCACAATTTTCAGTGGCTGCTGGTAAGAAATGCTGAGATTTTCTCCGAGCAGCGCGCGACGAGCAGAAAGTGTCTCCGCTGAACTCGGTTCGGGGTGCGGGAAACGATCGGCGGGAATGCCTAACAATAAGTTTGGATCAGGAGCGAGAGAAGTCCAGACGTTGCGCTGCGACGCGGGGGCGACGCCGGGGAAATCGGAGCGGTGCTCGAGCAAGTCGAGGATGATTTGGAAATGAAGGTGAGGAGTCCAACCACCGTTTTCGTGAACGTCCCCGACACTGGCGAATTGCTGTCCGCGCGCGATGCGTTGGCCCACGTGGAGAGCGTCAAAGGATTCTCGCGCGAGATGGCCGTTGAGCGTGAAAAACTCTTCGCCGTCGCCGGTGGTGTGACGAAGAATCACGAGCGGGCCGTAATCGAGCTGTGCAGTATTGATCGCCACGGCGTGAACGACGCCGTCAAGTGGCGCGTGGACCGGGGTGCCAGGCGTAGCGAACAGATCTATCCCGAGATGAATGGTGCGCCGCTCATCCGTCGGATTCTCGCTTGCCCCAAAAAGCGGCGAGGTGTAGAGCAAGCGCGCTTCGTCGTAGCGGCCGACGCCAACGAGGGCTTTGGCGCCCTTCATCTTTCGGAAGATCGCCTCGCTGAGGTTTTCCGTTTCTGACGCGCTCGAATCGGCACCAAGAAATGTACTGCCAACGCTCAAATCAAAAACGACACACGGAGCCGTGCGCAAGTCCGTATCGAGAATTGAGGCCGCGCTGCTTGCGCTGGACGCCAGCCACCGCTGCACTTTTTCGCTTTGTGGCACGGCAGGCAAGCCGCAGGCATCACGAAAGGTGTAATGAGCGAATCTTGGATGAATCGCAGCCAGTTTCTCGAGCGCCTCCCAGGCTGGGGCTTCACTAATCGTCACGTAGGGATCGTCGGAGATCAGAAATTTGCGGTGCGCGGAATTCGTGACACTGACCGCTAGCCGCATCACAATGAGGGTATAGAGATGGCTGATCTCGTCTTCGCTTAGCGGAAAAACGCTGTGGTACCCGGCGACAACGGCGCTCGCCGCGGAGAGCGGATCTTTCTCGCCCAGCATCGCGTACGCGGCCGCGATCGCGACCTCGGAGACGGTGAGACCGTAGTGCATGTCCCCAAAATCGATGACGCTGACTACTTTTCGCGGTTGCGGCCAGGGCGGGCTGACCAGCACGTTGTAGTCGTTCGCGTCTCCGTAGATGACGCTACGGCGCAGCGAAGTCAGCGCCGGCACAACTTCCGATTCGTAAAGAGCAAGAAACCGTTCGACGAGCGCGCGGCGCGTCGAATCCTCAATATGCTTTAGATAGTCTCGAATCCAGCCGGCGCGAGCGAGGTCCCACTTCAATTCGCGAAGTACGGCAGGATGTGAAAAACCCGACAGCGCAGCGTCCATCTCGCCGAGAAATTCGCCCAGACTACGTAGCAACTCCTGGCTGTGTGGATTTACTTTGGCGAGAACCGGTCCTGGAACGTACGTGAGCAGCCAGAGTAAGCATTTCGTTCCATCGGAGAGCGTCGCGACCGTGAAGGCGTCGCCGCTTGGCGTTGGGCAAACGCGTGGAAGAGAAATTTGGGGCGCGCGCTGGGCCAAGTGCTGCAGCGCCTGGCACTGCATCTCCGCGAACGACTGTTCCCGCGCGGGATGCATGACCTTTAGGACAAACTCGCGCCCTTCGCCAGAAGTAAGATGAAAATTATCGTCGTACTCGCCGGGAAGTGACTTGGCGGAGACCTTAAGACTGAAAATTTCGCGCGCCAGCCGCGCGGCTTCCGATTCGGTGACCGGCTGGGCCACGCGTGCTTCGGGAATCATGCGGGGAATCTTATCCGCAACGGATGGAGCGCGTCCATCTTAGAGGCACGTGGACGCAAGAAGCGAAACGCGCGTGATGTATCGTGCCGAGCTGAGTCGTCGGCTGCTTCCGGAGCAAACCAAGAAACTGCGCTACATTTCTCCGCGAGATGACTGAATCGAGACAGGGCCATTCACGGTCGAGAGCCTGATCATGGCCGGCGAGCCGCCGTATTCGATACGGCGATTGTTGTCATCCCAGGTTTTTCGCGCGTTATCGCAAATGCTTGCGTGGCAGCTCATCGGGGAATAGTTGCGCGATTCCACGCTGAAGCTGGACTTGTAGTCGGACGGAACGGAAAGCGTAAGAGGACCGTTCTGTGCGTCGGCAGTCAAGCCTGCTCCACTCCAGGTGGTCCCTTTGAGATTGATGGAGATCGGGCCGTTTTCGGTGTGAATGCGCACGTTGCCGCTGCTTCCGGTAATGGTGATGGGACCGTTCGCCGCGCGGACATCGGCGTCGCCCGAAAAATCGCGCAAAGTAATGGGGCCGTTCGTGGCGTGGGCGGTCAGTTTGCCGTCGACGCTATAGAGAGAAAGCGGGCCGTTCGCTGTCTCCAAGTCGATGACCGCCGCTTTCGGTGCGCGAATCAGCAGGTAGATGGCCCAGTCGCCATCGTCGCTTGGCCCGTTGGTCGCGACTTCTCCGTTTTTAACGGAAAGTGTCATCTGAGCCAGAATTCGCTGGGCGCCTCCGTCTTCATTTGAAGCAAACTTGCAGGACGTCACTGAATAGGTGTCCTTGTCCCAGCCTTGCACCTGAACGCCGCCATTTTTGTGCGGGCGAATGCGAAGAGTGGGTGCGTCGGCCTTCGTCACTGTGCGTTCTTCCGTTTCCATGACGGCGTCGCGGTCGTCGAACCGGACGTGGAAGTCAGAACAATCCGTTGCGGGCTCACGATGGCCGCCGGACATGCTCATTGAGTGACGATGATCCCAATCGGTCCAGCTTGGCTCGGCGGGGCCTGCGGGAACTGCCGGCGTTGCGGGCATGGCGGGCATTGCTGGCATCGCCGGAGGGGCAGGCTCGGCTGGTGCTGAAGCATACACCGGTAAACTTGGCGGCATGGGAGGGGGGGCCGGAGGGGAAACGACGGAGGTTGGTGGCGAGGGCGGAGTTGGAGGTGTTGGACCGACCTGGGCGCCAGCCAGAGCGTAGAATCCGCACACGGCGGTCACCAATAGCAGAACCAATTTGGAGCGCGATTTCATGGATATAACCTCCCTGCCATATAGACGAACGAAAGCTCCAGCGGTTTGATGAATTCGTGACCAAAACCAGCCAGTGACGCACGCCCCAGTGCCAAGCAAACCTCTAGTAAAGCGTCGCCGCACTCGCCGGAAGGCTCCTCTCTCTGATTTCAAAGGAGTAACATTTTTGCAGATTGCACCAGCGGGCCGTCGGGCGTAGATTACCTGCGAAAGAACAGCAAAATGGAGGTCCCCATGCGCAAAATAAGTTGCGACGCGGTGCAAGGAAGTCAGAAGCCGCAGGTGGCGCTTTATCAGAGGAAACCAGGCGCAGCGACAGGAAGGTTGCTTTTATTGGTGGTGGCGGTCTCTGTTTGCGGCGCCGTACCCGGCGGGGCTCAAACCCCTCCGCAATTGCCCGACGGGGCCGGCAAGGAAACGGTCCAGAAGGCTTGTGGTTCGTGCCACGCGCTTACGACGGTGACGAACGCAGGGCACAACCGGAAGGAGTGGACGTCGGTTCTAAACATGATGGTGACAGCCGGTGCGCCGGTGCCGAAAGACCAGATCGCGGTAGTGACGGACTATCTGGCAAAGAACTTTCCGGAGAGGCCCGCGCCGGATGCGGTCGTGATTCCCGGAAGCGTGGAAATTTCCATCAAGGAATGGCAGGTGCCAACGGCGGGGTCGCGGCCGCACGATCCTGCTTTCGCTCCGGACGGCTCGGTCTGGTACACAGGGCAGATGGCCAATGTGCTCGGGCGGTTTGATCCCAAGACGCAGGAATTCAAGGAATACTCCTTGAAGACGCCCGGATCCGGTCCGCATGGGCTCGTGCCCGATAAAGACGGGAATATCTGGTTCACGGCAAACTTCAAGGCGTACATCGGCAAGCTCGATCCGAAGACGGGCAATGTGACTGAATATCCGATGCCGGACCCACAAGCCAAAGATCCGCATACGCTTCTCTTTGCACCGAACGGAAACATTTATTTTACCGTTCAGGGCGGGAACATGTTGGGAAGGCTAAACCCGAAGACGGGAGAAGTGAAGGTGGTCAATTCACCCACGGCGAGATCGAATCCTTACGGCATGGTGGTGAGTTCGAAAGGCGTTCCGTTCTTTGTCGAGTTTGGGAGCAACAAGGTGGCCAGCCTTGATCCGGACACGCTGGCTATTCACGAGTATGTGTTGCCGCATGTGGATTCGCATCCTCGGCGCGTGGCCATTACTCCAGACGATGTGATTTGGTATTCGGACTATTCGCGTGGCTACTTGGGTCGGCTCGATCCAGCAACGGGCAAAGTCACGGAGTGGGCCTCTCCCGGCGGACCACGGTCCAGGCCTTATGGTATCACCGCTATCGGAGACGTTATCTGGTACAGCGAATCGAACACCAAGCCGAATACGGTCGTTCGCTTCGACTCGAAGACGGAGAAATTCCAGACGTGGATTATCCCTTCCGGCGGAGGCGTTGTGCGAAACATGGTGGCCACTCCTGATGGCAATTTGTGGCTCGCCTGCAGCGGCGTGAACGGGATCGCCTTCGTCGAGGTAAAAAATTCCGTGAAAACGTCTTCGGTCAAGTAAAACGAGAATTACAGAGTTAGTCCCTCACTGGACCCGTCGCCAAGAATCATGGCTGCCATTCACAATCCAACGTGCCCATGCTCCCAATGGGAGGTCCGTCGGGCGGCTCGACGGGCGCGGTGAGATCGATCCGCTTGGGATCCTTTTCGAAAAGCTCAATACGCTGCTTGCTGAAGAAGATGTGCGCTTTGTCAGAGATAACGCCGCCTCCGGATTGCGCGGCGAGCCAGTCGCGTAGCTCGTGAAGTTTGAGTGAGGCGACTCCCCGGACTTCATCGGTGGCATGGTCGTTGACAGCGAGGGCCATGAGGTCAAAGAGAACAACGTTGTCCACGGTCATGGCAATCTGATCGGCGTAACCGGAGCCATGAGGGGATTTCCAGGTAGCGGCGAGAATAGATTCAAGGACATCGTAAAGGCCGGGATTTGCGGCGTTGCGCGCGTGGAACTCGACGAGGCGGGCGGCGCGCTCCGGATTAAACAGAAACTGAAGCGTGTGCTGGGCGGCGGATTCGGCCGGCGCGAGGGCATCGAATGCGGGGCTGGTGTGAATCTTGAAATCCTCTCGATCGCGAGGGTATTCCGGCGGACGAGGCGGGATGATTTTCAACAGCGATTCGGGCAGGGCAAGCGTCTCCGGCTTTAGTGTGGCGAGGACTGCGGCGAGGGCGCGGCGCTGCTCGGCGGGCGCGACAATTTGCGTGGAAACTTCGCCATCGCCGCGCAGCGCAAATGTGTAGTCCATTCCGCCGACGAGTTTGCTGGCGGCTTCGACCTGATAGCGGTGGAACATGTAGATTGGCACTAATACGTCTTCGAGTGTTGCAAGCGGCGCACCTTCACGAATATTGTTTTCGCCGAAGCGCTTCAGGGCCGCGGCGCGAACCTGCATGATGCGGTTAAGTTCGTCGACGGCGTTCGAGCCGCTGTCCCAAAGATGCGCAACGCTGCTGGAAGAACCTGCGGGGCGGGCGTCCTGGTCAGTAAGATAACGAAGCCCGTGGCCAAACGCGTCGCTTAGGATTTTGTCGAGCGCGGCGTGTTCGTCGGTGCCGGGAGCGAAGTCGCTGTAGCCCCAGGTGATCGACACTTTGTCCCAATCGCCGATGCCCGTGGCGTACGCGTCCGAAAGGTCCGGCGTCCCGTCGGCGGCGAGCTTCACGAGCGGCGGCGGATAGTCCATCACGGAAGACCGATTAACCGTGCTTGCTGAGTAGTTGTGCATCAGGCCGAGCGTGTGGCCGACTTCGTGCGCGGCAAGCTGGCGAAGACGCGCCAACGCCATCTCCATCATTTTTGGTGAGACCGGTTTGCCTTTTTCGTAGGGGGCGAGCAGGCCTTCGGCGATCAGATAATCCTGGCGCACGCGCAACGAACCGAGTGTGACGTGCCCTTTGATGATTTCGCCGGTGCGTGGATCGATCACGGCCGCGCCATAGGACCACCCGCGCGTGGCGCGATGCACCCACTGGATGACGTTGTAGCGCAGATCCATCAAGTCCGCACCTTCGGGCATCAGCTCCACTTGGAAGGCGTTCTTGTACCCGGCCGCTTCAAACGCCTGGTTCCACCAGCGCGCGCCCTCGAGCAGAGCGGAGCGAATCGGCTCCGGCGCGCCGCGGTCGAGATAATAAATGATGGGTTTGACCGGTTGGCTCGTAGCAGCGCTTGGGTCTTTTTTCTCGAGTCGGTGGCGCGCGGTGAAGCGCTTGACGATAGGTTCGCTCACTGGCGTCGCATAATCCATGTACGCGATGCCGAAAAAGCTGCTGCGAGGATCGTAGACACGCGGCTTGTAGCCAGGAGGCGGAAGCTGCACGAAGGAATGATGTTCGCGTACAGTGATGGATTCGGGCGAGGGCGTGACTTCCCGGACCCAGGGACCGGGGTCGTCGCCTGCGAAGGTAAGCGTGGCTTCGACTTCAGTGTTGAGAGGGAAGTTTTTGAGTGGAAGATAGATGGCGCAGCGCGACGCATCGAGGTGATAGGAGCCCTGCTTGGTGCGGCGAAGCGTTGCGGGAATGCCGTGGGCATCGCGCAGGAAAAAATCGGTGGCGTCGACGAGCGCGTGGCAATTGTCGTCCGTCGCATCGACGGGCCCGAGACAATTCTCCTCAGCCGCAACAGTGAAACCCCATAGCGCCGACTCCGCGAATGAGTCGTGAACAGCACGGCGCTCGTCGGTGTCCTTGGTGACGGCGCGATAGCCGAGATTCTCTTCGATGAGCAGGACTTTGGGGCCGCTGCGCTCGAACCGCACGATGGCGGTTTTGCCAAGCTGGCCGCGGTCGAGGCCGATGTCGTTTGAACCTATGCCAGCCGGGAGGCCGGTCTGATAAAGAAATTCAGTACCCCATTTTTTTGCATCAATTTCGAGCCAGAGCTTACCCTGTTTGGCGTCCCAATAAAGGTTGAAGTAGCCAGGGAGCTTTTGCGCGCCTGCGATTTTTTCGGCAATTGTCGGCGTCTGCGCCGCATCGGGGATAGCCGCTACTGCAGTAAAAGGAGAACACAGAAAACCGAGCAGAAGAAGACACCAGGAACGTTTCAGCATTTTCAGAACCTCCGAATGGAAGGAACGTTTTACAACAAAAGACGCTTGGCGCGGAGGAAAATCCTCTCTGCTATACTTGGTTGAAATCGCGAGACTCTCAAACTTGCAAAAACTTCGCATATCGATCGTGCAGTACCTGAACACCGCGCCGCTCGTTTGGGGCTTTACGAACGGGCCGCTTGCCGGGAAATACGATTTGTCGTTCACGGTGCCGTCGCAATGCGCCGAGGCGCTGCGGACGGGCGCGGCGGACATCGCCATCATTCCCGCGATTGAGTATCAGCGCATTCCTGGCTTGGTCGTCCTGCCGGATTTGGCGATCGCCTCGCAGAATCGCGTGCGCAGCCTATTGATCGTCGCGAATAAGCCTATCGAACAGGTGCGCAGTATCGCGCTGGACCGCAGTTCGCGGAGCACACAGGCGCTGACGCGAATCCTGGCCGCAGAGCATTGGAAAATCTCGCCAGAGTTTTTTGAAACTGAGCCTGATTTGAACGCAATGCTAGAAAGAGCTGACGCTGCTCTGCTCATTGGCGATCCGGCGCTGCGAATTTCCGTTGCCATTGAGAAAAAGAGCGCGGTGAGCCCGCAAGGTCGCGCCGTGTGCCAGGCGGCTACACTTGGAATACCTGGCGCTGGGATTTTTCATGTGTACGATGTAGTCGGGGAATGGCGTAAATTTTCGAGCCTGCCTGCGGTGATGGCTGTGTGGGCAGCAAGGCCGGAAGTTGTGAATCCTGAAGTGCTCGCGGACTTCGCCGCCTCGCGCGATTTCGGGCAAAAACAGCTCGCAGCCATCAGCCTCTCAGCGTCGCGCGAACTCGAGTTACCGCAAGAAACGCTTGAGTCCTACTTGCGGCACAATATTGAATTTTCGCTCGGAGAGGAGAATCGCCGTGGCCTTGAACGATATTTCCACGAAGCCGCAAAGCTAGGCCTGATCCCGCGCGAAAAGAAGATTGAGTGGGCCATTGCATCAAAAGAAGCGGCACAAGTGTCGGCCAAGTAGGGGCACGGCACGCAGTGCCCGTCTGGCCATTGCAATTAGAGTTTGAGAAGCGCATCCGCTAGAATGAGAGCGCTGAGACGCGAAGGAACAACGTGGGACTGAGCAAACAAGAAGCCCTCGAAATGCTGCAATCCGACGACCTAGTGGGCGTCGGCATGGCCGCGCATCGAATGCGGCTGAAGAAGAATGATCCGCGCGTGGTGACGTACCAGATCGACCGCAACATCAACTACACGAATTTCTGTACCGAGTATTGCTCGTTCTGCGCGTTTTACCGGCCGCTCGGCGCAAAAGATGGCTACATCCTTTCCTTCGAGACAATCTACGAAAAGATCGAGGAGATGCTTGAGTTGGGCGGCACCGGCATCTTGCTGCAAGGCGGGCTGCACCCGGACCTGCAGATCGGCTACTACGAAAACTTGCTTCGATCCCTAAAAACGCGCTTTCCGCAAGTGCATCTGCACTGTTTTTCCGCCCCAGAAATTCTGTGCATCGCGGAAGTCAGCGAGCTGAGCGTCCGCGAAACCATCCAGCGCCTGATGGACGCCGGCCTGCAATCCATTCCCGGAGGCGGCGCGGAAATCCTCGACGACGAAATTCGCGGCAAAATTGCCCGCCTGAAGTGCACCAGCGACGATTGGGAAGAAGTACACCGCATCGCACACTCGCTTGGCCTGCGCACGACCGCGACGATGATGTTCGGCTGCGGCGAGGAGCTCCGCCACCGCGTGAATCACCTCGATCGTCTGCGCCGCATTCAGGAAGACACCGGCGGGTTTACGGCGTTCATTCCGTGGATGTTCGCGGCGGAAAACACAGCTCTCGGGAAAAAAGTGCAGGAAGCAACCGCGGTCGATTATCTGAAAACGCTGGCCGTCAGCCGCTTGTATCTCGACAACATCGACCACATCCAGTCGAGCTGGCTGACGCCAGGAATCAAAGTCTGCCAGGTCGGCTTGCAGTTTGGCGCCGACGACGTCGGCAGCATCCTCATTGAAGAAAACGTCGTGTTCGCCGCCGGCGTGAAAAACCGCACCAACGAAAACGAACTCCGCCGCATCATCTCCGATGCGGGATTCGTCCCCGCGCAGCGCGATACTCTTTATCGCTCTTATGCACTGAAGTAAATCGAAAAAATCCAAACGCTATTTTTGTGGGGCTGGGCGCTTCAGGGGACGAAGGACCAATTGCACCTCGGTCCCATCGGGAAGATCAATATCTTCCAGCGGATAGAGAATCCCGCTGCGGAATCGCGCCTGAATCCAGCGCGGACCGGGTTTGGCGTCAGCCACCACGGCTTTTGCAGGCGCTCCCGGGGCGCTGGGCGCGCCTGAGGTTTCATCGAGTGCTTCATTCGCAAGCGCATCGGCCTCGCGGTTTTGTTCGCGGTAGACGTGATCGATCCGGAACGATTGGAAGGCCATCGACATTTTCTTCGCGCGCTCGAAAAGCGGCTTCAAATCCTCGCTCTTCACTTTGTACTGCCCTTGCATTTGCTTGACCATCAGCTCGGAATCGCTTTCGACGCGCAACGCACGAATACCATGCGACTCCGCGTAGTCGAGCGCTGCAATCAATCCGTAGTATTCAGCGACATTGTTTGTCATGCGGCCGATGTATTTCTTCAGCTTGGCGACAAGTTCGCCTTGCCCATCGCGAATGACCACACCATAAGAAGCTGGGCCAGGATTTCCACGCGCCGCGCCATCAATGTTGGCTTGATGCGCAGGCGTAACATTTTTTTCCTCGGCGGGCGAGCCCCCGAAGAGACCGTCACCGGCAGCGCGAGTTGATTTTGGAAGGCGTGGCATCAGGAATGGTTAGAAGCCGAAGAGGCGGCGTGCCCCGAGCCGGAAGCAGGATCGGGCACCGGAATCGGCTCCAAAGTGTAGAGGATCAGGCCGCAGGATTCGCAGCGATAAATCTCTTCGTTGGGGTCGCGGCGAAGCTCCTGCAAAGTGTGGGGCAGGACGCGCATGCCGCAGCCGCGGCATTGCCCATCGCGGGCTTCGGCGAGGCCGGTACCATGATGCCGCTTGGCGATGCGCGCATAAAGTTCACGCAAATCCTCGGGAACCGGAGCCAGCGCGCGTTCGCGCTCGGCTAGCAACAATTCGAGCTGTTTCTTTTTCTCGCCTTGCTGGGCTTCGATCTCTTTTCTCTCTTTGGTGACCGCCGTTTCGTCTTCCTTGAGATTCGCTTCCGCGTGCTTCACACGGCGTTCGGCTTCTTCGCCCTTCATCATCACTTCGAGCTGCGCATCTTCCGCCTTAGCGACTTCCGCTTCGGCATTAGCAATCTCGTGCTGCAGGGCTTTGTAAGCCTCATTGGTCTTGACGGCTCCGCTCTGGTCGCGGTACTTCTTCGCGCGGTCTTTCCACTGCTGCACGTCCAGCTCGAATTTCTTGCGCTCTTTTTGACTGCTGACGAGGCCTTCTTTTGCGGCGGCCACGGCTGCGCGAGCGCCGCTCAGTTTGGCGTCGGCATCGCGGACCCGCTTCGGAAACGTATCAATCTCGGCGCGTACCGAGGCAATCAGGTGGTCGACACGCTGCAGCTCGATCAGGTGAGGAATGGCGGAATGCATTGACCTGTAATACTAACACAGGGGACGCTATGCTTTGCTCCCGCGACTGGAGCGTTCCAGAGCTCCTTTGGGATATAAGGTTAGTGGAATGTCCCGGTTTTGCGCAAAAAATTGGGGATAGGCCGTTCTGAGGAGGAAGCGAAATGCCGCATGTTCAGATTACCTGGGTCGAAGGACGCACGCCAGAAATGAAGCGCAAGATCGCGGAGCGCATTACCTCTGTGCTGATCGAGGACGGGCGGGCGAAACGCGAAAACATTCATGTGTCGTTTCAGGACGTCCCGGCTACGAACTACGCCGAAGCGGGCGTCCTAGTGGCGGATCAAAAGCGCACGCCATGACGAGGGGGGCAGGACACATCCTTGCTTCGTCTGATATCAAGTGATTAGGCGGACAGCACCCACCCGATTGAGTTAAGCAGCACCGTCCGCCTTCCTACACATTGCATTGGACACAACAGCCTAGCTAGCTCGAGGCGCGATGGTCGCGGCGAATCCACGTGAAATCGAGGAAGTAGCCAACGCCAACGGCCAGCGGGATGATTCCGAACGCGGCAGCCGACCAGAAATCGCGATCCGCCTGTATTGCTGCGACCACTCCAAAGGTAACGATGTAGCCGAAGGCGCCGGCGATCAGCAGAAGCCCCGAACGGCGAGAGTGTGCTGCTTGCGAGAGCTCAGGCTCGAGAGGAATGCTAACGCCGCGTGCGATGGCGGCAAGCCGCTCTTCGCTGCGCAATTTGCGCACCCGGTAATACGTATATAACGCGCCCAGGGGGACACCCATCCCCAGTGTGACTGCCACCAAACCGATCAAATCTCCGCCCATAATTTGCTCCTTCTAGAATGCGCCGGAAGCGCGATTTATATCGAGGGACCCTTGTCGCAAGAATGTACGAAGCACTTATAGGAAAAGTTCCCGGGAAGGATGCAACAAGCTGCGGCTTAAGGCGCTGGCACGAGATAAGAATTCTTGCCGGAGGATCAGTTCACTTCGCGGGTTTCCATGCTCTGATCAATCGCGAAGTTGGGATACCGAATGGGCGAACCCGCAGCGGCTGCAGCATGCCGCGCCGTGACGGTGAACTCGCCCCCCGAACATGCGATGGAATACGTGTACCCATCCCGGTCGGGATGTGACATTGCCAGCGCACCGGAAGAGATGAGTTCATCCAGCGGCGCGCAATGTCCGTTCTGTGCGATGTAGCTGTTTTCCGCATGAGCAATCAGCAAGAGGTCCTCGCGGACGCCAATGAGGCTGATCGCTTGTGTGGGTGCGGTGCCTTCGTCAGTAGTGGGCATTTTCTTGAAATAGAAGTGGTAGATGCCAAACACGAGCGCAGCACCGAGAAGAATGGTGACGAGGGAACGCATATAGGAATTTTCGCGCTGCGCCATGCGAGTTGCAAGACTTGAGGGAAGACCGCGTGCGCGAGGAAACAACAGAACTCTTCTTCCACTGGAATGCTGCCTTCTTTGCTAAACTCCTTTCACCGCCGATCCCTCTTCGCGGTGCGAAACCCCTCCCTTGGATTGACGAATGAACACGTTTGCTCCCGCAGCCAAGCTGCAGGCACTCGAAAAATTGCGTGACGAGGAATTGGAAGAGGCCCGCGCGCTCCAGAGCGTAATGCTGCCCACGGAATCGCTGTGCTCGCGGGGCGTGACAATTTCCCATCAATTTCAGCCGGTTTCGGCTGTGGGCGGCGATTTTCTGGATTACTTCGAGCTCACCGACGGCTCCATCGGGCTGTATCTCGGCGATGTCTCGGGAAAAGGCCTTCCCGCCGCTTTTTTTGGAGCTCTGGCAGTCGGAACACTCCGCGGGGTACACAAGACGGGAATCTCAGCCGATCAAGTTCTTGCCACATTGAACAGGCGGCTGATGATCCGCGGCCTCCCTGCGCGGCATGCCGCTCTGCAGTATGCCGTGTTCAATCCCGCCACTCGCGAGATACAAATTTCGAGCGCTGGAATGCCCGGACCGCTGCATCTCTCCGGCAAGGGCTGCCGCTTACTCAAGCTGTCAGGCATTCCTCCCGGGCTTTGGCCCTGCGCGAGTTACGAGGCCACGGTGCTGCGGCTCGAGCCGGGCGACTCCGTTCTGTTTTGCACCGACGGAGTTACGGATTCCATGAACGGGGACGAGGAGAGCTTCGGAACGGACCGGCTCGTGGCGATTTGCGACGAGCACCTTGCTAACTCGCCCACGCACCTTCTCCAAGCTATCTTTTTGGCGGTCGAGCGCTTCAGCCGGGGACATGGCCCGCACGACGACATGGCGGCAGCCCTGTTCTACTGCTCGGAGTGACGTCCCGCTCAAGAGTTGCGGAACGAGAGCATACGAAAGGCTCACCGGCAGGGTATCTGCGAGCGGGTGCCCAAACAGCAATGTATGTCTGCGCAACCCCTTCGGGTTTCCAATTGACAGTCTGAACGGCCTCCAGTAACAACGATAGATAACGCGGATAACGCCATTTAGGAGAGTTCCCCATGAAGACAAAGTCTCCCTTTGCGATTGGCCTGTCTTTTTTGCTTTCGCTGATCATCACCGTTACGGCAAACATCTCTGCCGAGCCTCAGGCGGGCGGACAGAAGGCCGGCGAAGTTGCGCGCATGATTCCGGCGGTGAGCATTGCCCGCGGCTCCAAGACCCTGAACGCTTCCGTGAAGTCGGTCGTCGAGTGGCAGGACCTGGTGAATACCAAGACCGACGGGCGCGCACGCATCGCCCTGGAAGATGGATCGGTCTTGAACGTCGGCTCAGATTCTTCAATTAAGATCGTGAAACACGACGCGGGAGCGCAGCAAACAGATCTTGAGCTGGCCTACGGCAAGCTACGTACGCAAGCTCAAAAAATTGCAAAACCCGACGGCAAGTTTGAAGTCCATACCGCGGCAGGTGTCGCGGGCGTGGTTGGAACGGATTTTTACGTGGCTTATGAAAACAACGTGATGAACGTGGTCGCCTATGAAGGCTTTGTACGCGTCTGCAACCTGGCAGGCGTATGTGTGATCTTAAAAGCCGGTCAGATGACTAACCTACGCAATGGTAGCAATGACGCGCCAGCTCCGCCGGCGCAGGCACCTCTCGACTTGCTGGTCACAGCCAGCAAGGATACGCAAGTGGGCCCGCGGCCGGGCAGCGGGATCGAAAACGCCGGGCACATCAGCAAAGGATTGGGCTTTACGATAGGACTCATAGCCGTTCTCCCGATCGTTGTCATTTCCGTCATGGTAAGCCATAACAGCACTCCTCCTCTTCCTGTCAAGACGAATCCCTGCGTGACCAATCCTGCCTCCTGCGGCTAGGCTCTCAGACCGCCGCGAGGTTTCGTCTATTTTTGGCCCTGGCTGCAAGTCGCAGCCAGGGTTCTTTGTTTCTAAATGTATGCAACTCGCCGCGCCGGGCAGCCGTCAAACTAGTGTGACCATAGACTAGGGACGTCCTTGACTCCCGCATTTTGTGCCGTTACCCGCGGTAGCGTACACTGGATGTCTGGCAGTTCCGTCTAACTGTAAGTGAGGCAATCCTTGAAAATTTATGTTCGTCATTATCTGAGTTCATTTTTGTGCGTTCTCGGCCTCATCGTTACGCTGACGCCGTTCGCAGCGACCGTAGCGCAGGCTGCGCCACCCCCCGACGCGCAGGTCAAGAAATCTCCCCTGCTTGCGACGCTGCAGGCCGAGCTCGAGCGCTCGATGAAGACGTTTAAAGCGCAGGAGCCGCCAGCCTATTACCTCGGCTACACCATCACCGATACGCAGCGCGCGGACGTCTCCGGCTCAAACGGCGCGCTTCTCAATAGCGCCGAAGCGCGCAATCGCTGGCTGGAAGTTTCCGTGCGCACGGGAAGCTACGAAGCGGATGACACGCATAAAGTCGGCGAGCGGCAACAGACCAGCGCCGGGCAAGTCGTCGCTGTTCCCCTTGATGATGACGCGGGCGTTCTGCGCCGCTCCGTCTGGCTCGAGACCGAAAGCCAATATCGCGCCGCTGCGGAAGCGCTGATCAAGATCAAGACGGGCAAAGAAGTGAAGGTCGATTCCGTCGAAAATCGTGCGCCGGATTTTTCTCACGAGCAGCCGCACACTTTCATTGGACCACAGGTGTCTCTCGCGCTGGATCGCAAGCCGTGGGAAGAAAAAGTGCGTGTCTACACCCGCACGTTCCGCGAATCCGCCGCGATTATCAATTCGATTGTCACCTTTTCGGCCCAGGCGCAGAACGTCTTCCAGGTCACCAGCGAAGGAACGCAACTACAATTCGGCCAGATTCGCTACCGGCTCGAACTGTTTATTCAAGGGAAAGCGCCAGACGGAATGGACATAGACCGTTATTACAATTTCGACTGGGTCAATCCTGCGGATGCGCCCGACGAGAAGGCCGTCGCCGCCGCGCAAGCCACAATGCGCAAGGAACTGGAAGGGCTTGTCGTTGCCCCGATTAACGAGCCCTCGGTCGGACCGGCGCTCTTGACCGGCCGCGCGGCTGCCGTCTTTTTCCATGAAGTTTTTGGTCATCGCGCTGAGGGCCACCGCCAAAAAGATGCCGCCGAAGGCCAGACCTTCGCGAAAAAAGTCGGCGAGCCAATCCTGCCGAGTTTCTTGAGCATCGTGGACGACACAACGAGGAAGAAGCTCGGTTCGGAAGATCTGCTGGGCTATTACCAATTCGATGACGAGGGAGTTCCGGCGCAAAGCGTAACGCTTGTCGATCACGGAATCCTTAAAAATTTCGAAATGTCGCGCTCGCCGCTCGTCGACTTCCCCACTTCCAACGGGCACGGACGCCGTCAGCTCGGCGCGACGCCGGTTTCCCGCCAAGGCAACCTGATTGTGGAAAGCAACAAGATGGTCACAAACGCAGAGCTGCGCGTTAAGCTGATCGAGCTGATCAAAGCCCAGGGAAAACCCTTCGGACTGCTAATTGACGACATCGCCGGCGGCTTTACGTTCACCGGACGCGGTCAGCCCCAGGCTTTTCAAGTGCTCCCGCTTGTTGTTTACAAAGTCTTCGCGGATGGCCGCCCGGATGAATTGGTGCGCGGCGTGGACATCGTTGGAACGCCGCTGGCTGCGCTCACCAAGATCGTAGCCACTGGCGACACGGCCGAGGTGTTCAACGGCTATTGCGGCGCAGAGTCTGGATCCGTCCCCGTTTCAGCCGCCTCGCCCGCCATTCTCATCTCGGAATTGGAAGTGCAAAAGAAAGAAAGCTCCACGGATCGGCCGCCGATTTTGCCCCCACCCGCGCATGATCCAGCGAAGACGGGAGGCCAGCAGTGAGGCGCGTTCACGGATTTGCAGGACTCACGATTCTTGCCGCCGCGTTGATTTGCAGCTTCACGGCCCGCGCGCAAGCTCCCAAGGACAACGACCACACCCTCCAGGCCATGCGGGACGAAATGGCGCGCTCGAAAACGCGCCTCGAGCTGAAAATCCCCGGCACTCCACAGCCTCAGCGCCCGTACTACGTGGAATACCGGCTGCTCGATCTCGACGTGCGCGAAGTCGTCGCCGAATTTGGCGCGCTAGTTAACTCTAACCATACTCGCAACCGCTTCATGGATGTGGAAGCGCGCATCGGCGACTACAAGCTGGATAGCTCCAATTTTGTCAGCGACGACGCGTTCCGCGGCTTTATTGGGCCCACCGGCTCCGTCGGCATCGATCGTGACTACGATTCACTGCGCCAGGACCTGTGGATCGCCACCGACCAGGCATTCAAGGAAGCCGTCGAAACCTATTCGCGGAAGCAGGCGTATTTGAGCAGCCTCGCCCGCCAATCCGACATCGACGATTTTGCGAAGGCCGCGCCGCTACAGCTCATCGATCCGCTGGTCACGCCAGACTGGAGCAATCGCAACTGGGAACAGGAGGCTCGCGAAACCTCCGCTACCCTTCGCGCGTTTCCGCAAATCTACGAATCGCGCGTGACCTATTACCTCGTTTATGCCACGGAATATTTGCTCACCAGCGAAGGCACAGAAATCCGCACGAACCGATGCTTCGCTGCGATCGAGTCGGGCATGAACACGCTTGCCGACGATGGCATGCAGATCAACCACATGTACGCTGCGTACGCTCCGAAGCCGGCCGATCTGCCGAGCGTGGATGCGGTTAAAAAAGCGTTGAACGTGACCGGCAGCGAACTGATGGCCCTGCGCGCCGCACCTCCGGCGCAGGATTACACCGGACCCGTGCTCTTTGAAGCACGCGCCGCTGCTCCACTTCTGGCCCAAGTGTTGACGCCAGCGATCAATGGTGCTCGGCCGCCAGTTTCCTTCACGCCCGTCATGGAACAACTCCTTACGGGGCTGGGCGGAAAGAGCGACTGGGTGGGCCGTATGGGCGCGCGTGTTTTGCCACCGGGCGTTTCCTTGGTGGACGACCCGAGCGCGAAGGAGTCTCATGGAACGGCCTTGCTGGGCGCTTACGTCGTGGATGACGAAGGCGTCCGCGCGGAAAAAGTCACGATTGTGGATAACGGGAACGCCAAAGAACTTTTGATGTCCCGGCGCCCTGGTCCAGACTCCGACATTTCCAATGGCCACGGCCGCTCGGCGTTCTTGAATGACGCCAAGCCCACCATGGGCAATCTGTTTTTCAAATCGTCGGAGACGCTATCGCCAGCCGATTTGAAGAAAAAATTTCTCGATGCCTGCCGTTCGGAGAAATTGCCTTACTGCCTGGTGGTCCGCGAGATGGACAATCCCTCCATCAGCCTGCTTCATCAGGATGATTTCTCGGAACTGTTGGCGAGCTTTGGCGGCGGCGCCGGGACGGGGGATCGTCTCCCGCTGATCGTCTACAAAATCTATCCGGATGACGGACGCGAAGAGATGATTCGCGGAGCGCGCATCATCGGCCTGAACACGCGTATGCTGCGGAACCTCGGCGGCATCGGCAACGACGACTTTGTCTATAACTACATGCAGAGCCAGGTATCGGGTTTTGCCGGCACGGCGCTCGGCGCGTTCGGTTCGGCGCAAAGTGGATTGCCCGCTTCGCTCGTAGCTCCGTCGCTCCTTTTCGATGACCTGGAAGTGCGCGGCGCGCGCGGAGAACCTAAGCGGCTGCCCTTGCTGCCTGCGCCGCCGATGACAGCAGACTGACCGGGATTAAGACATTGCGCGAGCTAGCGCGCCTGCGAAGCTTCTGAACATGAACGATCTAACCCGCCGCGGCTTCATTTTTGGCACCGCAACTCTTGGCGCCTACGGTCTGCTCATCGGCGTGCAGCGCGCCTGCCGTTTTGCGCTTGCCGATAATAAACCCGCAAAGAACGACACCGGCCCCGTGCAAATCGTGAAGTTCGCAGACAACGGGACTCGCTTGGACGTGGAGACGGTGCCCAAGGTTGTCAAATCCGACGCGGGTTGGCGCCACGCACTCAGTTCCGACGAGTTTGACGTCACCCGCCGTGCAGATACCGAGAGGGCTTTCCGCGGCGCGTATTATAACAACCACGAACCAGGCCTCTACCGCTGCGTCTGCTGCGCCAACGCTCTCTTCAGCTCCGACACGAAATTCGACTCTGGCACTGGTTGGCCGAGTTTCTGGGCGCCAATCGCCAAGGAAAACGTCGTAACCAAAATAGATTTGAGTTTCGGAATGCGCCGCGACGAGGTGACCTGCATTCTCTGCGACGCACATTTGGGCCACGTCTTCGACGACGGGCCTAAACCCACCGGCCTGCGTTATTGCATGAACTCGCTGGCATTTCGCTTCCTGCCTCGCGCAAAATCCTGAAATTTCACCATTAGAGAATTATTGCTTCACTTCTGCCAGCAGGTCTTCGTAGTCGTTGATCGAGACGCGGTCGATTTTGCCGGGGATGGCGAAATCAAACGGCTCGCTTGCATGCGTTATGGAGATCAATCCCATTTTTACCGTCTTATCTCCGATATGGGCATACAGGGGCACAGCATCCTTCCAGGAGTCTGGGACTCCGGCGCGGGTGATTTCTCCCTTGATGTGCGTCTTCCCGTCCGTCGTGGCTTCCGCCGTGGCATGAAACGTGTACTGTGCCTCCCCGATCCCGTAGACGTATTGGTTGAAGAACCAGTCCATTTTGTGGTTTCCATCAAGATCCATGCCGTGCGTCATATGCTTCTCCACAATGGCTTTGAAATCCTCGGTGGACGCGGGCTTGTTGTCGAAAGTTTTGCAGTAATCCTGCATCATTTCTTTGAACGCGTGTTCCGGATCCTGGTCGCGCGGATTCATCATCTGCATGCGCAGCATCTGCAGGACGTAGCCGCCTTTCGAGTAAATCAAATCTTGATACGATCCCGGTCCGGTTATCGAGGAGCGGATACGCTGGCCCATCCAGATTGGTCCGAGAGATTCGACCTCGTGTCCATTCACGTCATGGGTGTGCAGCAACTCTTTTTCTTTGCGCCAGCGGGCGAGATACTCCTTCATGTTCTGGCGATACTGCACGTAAAGATCGCCCGAAAACTCCGCGAATCCTTCGGAGAGCCACTGGTCGTGGTAGCTCTTCCATCCCACGCGGTGCCCCCACCATTGGTGAGATGTCTCGTGGCCGCGGAAAAAGTCGGTGACCGCGGTTTGATCCCGAATGCCGATGGCGTTGCGCTGCGTGGAATCCAAAAAGGAAGCAGACCACAAGTAGAGGAGCCCCGGCCAGCCTTGGCCATATGAATAGCTGATTGGCAGGCTGGTCACCGAGAGGTGCTTGTAGGGAAAAGGACCATACCACGCCGAAAACACACGCACGGAGTTCGCGATCTCCGTCCCCATGGTTTTGGCCATATTGGAAGGCGACATCGAACCGACCGCGGCCTGTTGCGCGCCAGGGCCGGACTCAAAATAACGTTGCACTTGCGTCATCACATCATCGAGCTCGCGGTTCGCATAAACGTCTATAACAACATCTCCCGCTTTGTCGTTGGTGACCTTGTAATCGCCATAGGCGAATCCCGCCACGGCCAGGGGAATCTCGCTCTTCCAAGTTGTAATTCTGGTGCCTCCGTCGACCGTGTCGCTGGTTTTCTCTCCCGTCGCCACCAGTACCGAATTTTTCGGACTATGAAATGTCAAATCAAAATCCGCGCGCGCCGAAAAGCTATTCGGCCTTTCGGGATACCACCCCGAACTTTCGCAGAAATAATTTCCGCTGCCAGCCTTGCGAATCGCGCGTTTCCCGCCGTATCGAAAATCGAGCGATAGCGGCGTCCCGGCCGCAAGTGGCTGCGCGAGAATCACGGCAACATAATCGCCGTAGGACTGGGAGCGGTCTTTTGTCTCTCGGGACTGGTAGAAAGCCAGCGTATTATTGCTGGAATCCTTGACCGATTCGAGCCGCAGATTGGCATCGAGGTTAAAGATGAGCACGCTTTGTCCCGCCAGCCGCGGCTCAAGATTCAGGTGTGCGGTGGCGTTCAGATCCGCTCCTGAAGTGACAGCAGCGTCAATTTTATAGCTGCGAATGACGAAGTCTTCCTTGGCCTGCGGATCTTTCCAGGCGTCAGCGCTCGTCCGGCCTCCGGCGGGGAAGCTCATCCAGGTGTCGAATATTTTGAACGGCCCAACATCCACCCAGCGCCCAACCCCGATGTCTTCGGGATCCATCGCATCATCGTGGACTTCCACCCAGCTCTTGTCGGTTTTCAGGTCCGCGAGAAAGTACGCGGTGCGGGCGCGGTCCGCCGACAAAATGCTCTGGAGCAAGCGCGGCATGGACGATTCGCCCAGATCCTCACGCTCTTTTTGGCGTTTCGCATAAATATCATCGGCGGCTGTGCCGGAGGCTAGCCATTTCACTTGCTTGGCGACTTCGTCGAGCAGGCCATCCGTGAAACTGAACGTAGCGTCGGTGAAATCCACATTGAGCCTGTCCTGCTTTGTAAATAGGCGAAGCTGCTGAGCCTCTTGCGGATTCGGAGGCAACACTTGCAGTCGCCCTTTGCCGTGGAAGACGGCGCCGAAAACGACGCCATTAACGGGCTGGGCAAACTGAATAACGCCGTCCGTCAGATTGATGCGGACATGGTCGCGTACGATGTCAACGTTTTCCACATGAGCCAGTTTGGTAGGGTCCATTGCCGGAGCAGAAAGCGCGTTCCATACGGTCGCGGCGGGGGAAGCCGCCGGCGCCTGCGTGAAGCACTGCGGCGCGAACGCGCACATTCCCACAAGAGAAAGGACAGCAGTCCGGAGATAAACGGTCATTAGGAGGGCTCCCGCAACGCTGCGTGAAAATACCCTGTCTTAGCTCAGACGGCAAGTACCAAGACGAATACGCGTGCGCGGAACGAAAGTGTCGCGCCAAAACCTGTTTTGCATGCGCACGTCCGGTGCGGGGCTGAAGCATGACGGCGCGCGCCTGCCGGTGATGGCGTGGCCGAAAACTGCTTACACAGAATCGTCGCGAAGTACGGAAACTCGCGGCACTTGAGGTAGTCTAGTCAGACGGTGATGGCGGTTCGGCAAAACCAGGAAGCGCGCGAGAAACGCAGGGCGGCATTGCTGAGCGTAGGCTCGGCCGTGCTTCTGGTTTCCTTGAAGGCTTTTCTCGTAATTCGAACGGGAAGCTTGGGCGTCCTCTCCGAGGCGCTGCACTCCGGGCTGGACCTGCTCGCGGCAGTCATCACTTTCCTCTCCGTGCGCGTCTCGGATGAACCGGCCGATGAACAGCATCCCTACGGTCACGGAAAATTCGAAAATTTCTCTGCGTTCGTTGAGACGGCGCTTCTTCTCCTCACAGCGCTGTACATCATTTACGAAGCCTTTGACCGGCTGTTTTTTCACAGCGTGCATATTCAGCCGAGCGTCACGGCCATCCTCGTGTTGCTCGTGGCGCTGGCCATTGACGTGACCCGGGCGCGGGCGCTCAAGCACGTTGCGCAGAAATACTCGAGCGACGCGCTGGAAGCCGACGCGCTTCATTTTTCAACGGACGTGTGGAGCACCATGGTGGTCATTTCCGGCATCGGCCTCGTCTGGGCCGGCGAGACGTGGAACCTGCCGTGGCTTGCCTACGCGGACGCGCTGGCGGGGCTTGCTGTTGCCGGCATTATTTTGTGGGTCGGCTCACAGCTCGGTAAGAGAACATTGGATGCGCTGCTAGACGTTGCTCCCAAGGGTTTGCAGCAGGAAATCGCCATGGCCGTCGGCCGGATGGACGGAGTCTTGGACGTGGACCGCGTGCGCGTCCGGCGCGCGGGCAACAGACATTTTGTGGATGCCACCGTCAGCGTCGCGCGGACCGCCAGCCTCGAACAAGTGCATGCGCTCAGCGACGCCATCGAGAAACGCATTGGCGAGATTGTCCCCTCGGACGTCATGGTGCACGCCGAACCCCGCGCGCCGCAGGGTGAACATTTGTTTGAAGCGATTCGGGCGGTTGCCCAGCGCATGGGCTTGGCCATTCATGACGTCACTGCGCTGCAGCACGCCGGGCAACTTTTTATCGAGCTGCATCTGGAAGTGGACGAGAACCTGAGCTTGCGAGACGCGCATCGCCAAGCCACGGCGCTTGAAGAAGGAATTCGCAAGCTGCGTGACGGTTCGACGGACGTGAACATTCATATTGAGCCGCTCGGCCGTCACATCGCTACGCCCGACGCCGGCGCCGGCGAAATGAAGCAGCTCTCCCGATCCATTGAGGATTTCTTGAACGGCTTGCCCTCTGAATTCGACGAGCTGGTGAATTGCCACGACGTACGCGTCCGCCAGGTGGAACACCACATTATGGCTTCTTGCCATTGCACGATGCGAGGCGCACTGCCCATTACCCAGGTCCATGACGTGACGGCCACGCTGGAGGATCGAGTTAAGGCACATTTCCCGCAAATTTATCGCGTGACGATCCATCCCGAGCCTGTCGAAGAAAGATAATTTGACAGACTCGGATGTTAATCCGGATCGGGTAGGTTGGCAGACCCGGCGAAAACCTGTCCGGCTAGCACGAAGACAGCCGGGAAGCACACGAGCACATAGCGCGGCTCTGGCGTTTCAATCGTGGTGAGAAACGCGGTCCGCAACAGAATGAAGCCAAGAAGCAGGGCGACGGTCAGCCGGAGCGCAAAGCTCTCCCGCGATATTCGCCAGGCGCCCCACAATGCAAGCGCGACGTACAGAGCATTCAACAAGAAAAATCCGAGCGTGACGGACAAGTCGATTGGATCTTCCCGCCACGATTCTCTGATCGGAAAAACTAGCCCCGAAAAAGGCAGAAGCTCGATGCGCGGGGTAAACCACATGGCGAAGGCCCTCGCCACAGGCAGCCACAAATAGGTGCGCAGCGGGTGCCGCGCAGTCCGCTCGCTCGCTAACTGCCCGAAAGCAGCATCTTCCTCGGGAGTGATGGTAACGTCGTTGTTGTAAAGCTCGAGGAGCGCCGCCACTCGATCCTTTTCATCCGGCGTGTCGAAAGCTCGCGCTGGGATGTCTTCCAGATTGATCACTTCATCGTTTAGCTTCCATGGGACGAGAAAGCAATCCTTTACGCGGAAAAGCCAGGTTTTCTCCCAGGCCATGAATCCACGTGGAACGAATTCCCCGGACATATTTAAATTCTTGGGAGCGAGAAACTGCACTTCGTGCAGCGTCACGGCGTTGCGCACAGCCCAGGGTGCCAGCGGCAAGATGCATCCAATCGCGGACAGCGCCGCCAGTCGCGCCACAGAAAGAAATCGCCGCTTTCGCAGCCAAACAAAAGCAAGCAGAATCCAGGCCGCAACAAGCAGAAGTGGCGTTTCTGGGCGAAAGAGCGTCCCCATTCCAATCAAAAATCCGCTGCCGAGCGCAAAGACCGATTCGGCATGCGACACGGCCCACTTGCTTGGGAAAAACCCTGCTTGTCCGCCGCATGCGGCCCAAATCAGAGCGGTCAGCGACACCAGGGCAGCCCCCGTGAAAAATCCCGCAAATACTTCGGTCATCGGAACCGCCGCGTAATTTGCAGTGAAGGGGCAGAGGGCAGCTATCCACAGCGTTACGATATAGACGCGCGGCCAGCTTTCCGGATTCGGCCTCAGCAAAGCCAGCAAAGCGCCGAGCCCTGCAGTTAAAAGGCAAGCACCCAAGTCCACGGCCGATTGCACCAGCGTGACGTACAGCCGTGCTTCCGGGCCCGTGCGCCGCGTAATCGCATAAATAATGGCCAAAAACGCGGGATAGCCCGGCATACGCAAGTCGACGGGAACCAGCGCGCCGTCCACGGTTATGGCATAGACGTGATGCTGCAGCCAATTCGCGGCCAGTTGTTCATACAGCGCCGTATCCGTTGGGGCAAAGGGAAACTTGAACACGAAGAACAGCCGCAGGCAGAGGCCTGCTGCCAATGCGGCGACGGTATGCGAGAAAATTCGCTTCATTCGCGCAACGCATCTTACAATAGAGCCGACGGAATCGCGCAGATGGTCTAGGCTCGCCCACGGCCCAGTTCCCTGCCATGCCGCCAGGTTACACGCATTGATGTATGCATTGTCGTAAGGATTGTTCTAGACATTCATGAAAGAACGCGGACCTATCTTTTACGACGCTCAACGTGCGCGATGGCGCCGCACGCGCCGCGTCATGGAAATTACCGGAGCGCTGCTAACTCTCCTCCTGGCCTATTTTTTTGTCACCATCGTGATAAGCGTTGAGCTTCCCGCAGGGCTGCTGCCTGAGATCAAGCCTGCGTTTCACGCCCTGAAAACAGCCGCCAAGAAAAAAACCGTCGGGGGGCGCGAAGGCCGCCACCGCCGCGTGGCCAACATCGGCAAAATTCCGGAAAGCTACGATCCGCTTCGTGCGGCGTTCTATGTCAGTTGGGATGCCAACAGCCTGGCGTCGCTCAAGAAGCATTACAAAGATATCGACTTGCTGATGCCCGAGCAGTTGCACGGGGTCACGCCTGACGGGGCGCTCACGATCGTGGACTACACGCACAATCAAACACGTCCTGTGAAGGCGACCCCCGCGGAGGCTATCGCTCTCTTAAAGGGCGATGAACTTCACCAGTGGATGCAATCGATGAAGGCAGTCAATCCCTCCTTCGAATTGCCTATGATGGGCATGCTCGATAACTACGACGGCTACAATTGGCACATCGACGAGATGGCCGCGCTGCTCGCAAGTCCCGCTGCACGCCGCTTTCTCATTCAAAATGTCACGGAATACGCCGTTCTGGCCCACCAGTCCGGCATCGTGGTGGACTTTGAGGAAGTTCCCGACGCGAGCCAGGTTCACTTCAAACAGTTTGCCGCGGAACTCGCCGCATCCCTCCACGCCGGCAACCTCAAACTCATGATCGCTCTGCCCGCGCGCGACGACGATTACGACTACGAATATTTCGGCAAACAATGCGACGCCATCATCCTCATGAATTACGACCAGCACTGGCTGACGTCGCCCCCGGGACCCATCGCGGCCCAGGATTGGTTTGTCGAGAATCTGCGCCAGATCCTGGAAGTTGTCCCCGCGCAGAAAATTGTCGTGGGCATCGCCAACTATGCGTACGACTGGGGCGAAACGGGAAAGAAGGGAACCTGGTCTGGTGCGGAGTTCAGCGTTCAAGAAGCGTTGTTGCACGCTTTCGAATCAGAAACCGACGTCGAGTTCGACGAGGCTTCTCTCAATCCGCACTACTCCTATTCCGACGAGCAGAATCACACTCATAGGGTCTGGATGCTGGACGCCGTGACGGCTTACAACCAGCTTCGCGCAAGCGAACGCCTGGGTGTGCAGGGCACCGCCCTCTGGCGGATGGGTTCTTCGGATTCGTCAATCTGGCCCATCTGGGACGCCACTCGCCCCGATGACGCCGCTCGTCAAAAAATTAAGGATATTCCGCCCGGGCCGGACTTGACCCTGGAAGGCAACGGCGACATTTGGCATTTTGCCGACACGCCCAAAGCCGGCCGCCGCAGTTTCCTATACGACGCTGACACCGATCTCTTCACCGACGAAACGTACGAAGAATTGCCGCTCTCTTACGACATCGACCAAATCGGCGGCACGACGGCAAAGAAAGTCGTCCTTTCATTCGATGACGGCCCTGATCCGCGCTGGACTCCTGCGATTCTCGACGTCCTCAAAAAGAAAAAGGCGCCTGCGGTCTTTTTCGTCGTTGGAGAAGCCGCCAATCAACACCCCGATATCCTCAAGCGTGCCTTCGCGGAAGGCCACGAAATCGGCAATCACACATTCACTCATCCGCAGTTCGATCAAATCACCAAAACGGAACTCAGGTGGCAGCTGAATCTGACCCAACGCCTCATCGAAAGCACCCTGGGTGCAAAGACCATTCTTTTCCGCCCGCCTTACGGCATCGATCACCAGCCGGAATATGCCGAGGAAGTCGCCCTGCTGCCTGTTGCGCAGGATATGGGTTATCTGATTGTTGGACAGCGGATCGATCCTGATGATTGGAGCTCTCCAGACGGAAAGAACCAGATGCCCGCGGCGGACATCGTTCAAAATGTTTTGCGCCAGTTGGACAAGGGCAACATCATCCTGCTGCATGACGGCGGCGGAGAGCGCGCCCAAACGGTGGCTGCACTGCCGCAAATTATCGACGCACTGCGCGCTCGCGGTTATCAGTTCGTGTCCGTCGGAGACTTGATCGGCAAAACGCGAGCGGAAGTGATGCTACCGCTCTCGACGCAAGAAAGGTTCGAGGCGCGCGCGGATGGTTTCATTTTCACTATTTTTCAGTGGTTCCGGTTTGCCATTGCAACGATTTTCATCGTCGGCATCGTCCTGGTCAGCGCCCGCGCTCTCGTCATCGGCATTCTCGCGCTGATCGAGAAGCTGCGCCCCGACCACGCCGTGATGCCCATACCGGAGCCCGCCGTCACCGTGCTGATTCCCGCGCACAACGAAGAAACCGTCGTGGTGCAGACGGTAACTTCCGTGCTTGCCTCCGACGTAAAATCTCTACGCGTGATTGTTGTCAATGATGGCTCGACTGACAAAACAGGCCCGCTGCTCGACGCCTCTTTCGGAGATGACCCTCGCGTGCGCATCATCCATCAAGTCAATCGTGGCAAAGCGGCGGCCCTGCACCGCGCGTTAGGCGAGTCGGATACCGAAATCGTCGTCACCATCGACGCGGATACCGAGATCGAGCCGGACGCGATCAGCAAACTGCTGCGCCATTTTTCCGACCCGTCCGTTGGCGCCGTCGCCGGCAACGTCAAGGTCGGCAATCGCTCGCGATGGCTCACGCGCTGGCAGGCGCTCGAATACATCACCAGCCAAAATATGGAGAAGCGCGCCTTCGATCTGCTGAATTGCATCACCGTAGTCCCAGGCGCGCTGGGGGCGTGGCGAAAGCAGGCGATCGAAGCCGCGGGAGGTATCACGGCGGACACCGTTGCGGAAGATGCGGACCTGACCATCGGGATTCGGCGCCTGGGCTGGCGCATCAGTTATGACGAAGAAGCGATCGCCTGGACCGAAGCTCCGGAAACCGCCGGCGCTCTGATTCGCCAGCGATTCCGTTGGACCTTTGGCACGCTGCAATCGTTCTGGAAACACAGTGACACTCTCTTCCGGCCAAAGCACGGGACGCTCGGCTGGATCGCGCTGCCGAATATCTTCGTCTTTCAGTTGGTGCTTCCGCTGATCTCGCCAGTCATCGACCTGATGTTCTTCGGGTCGTTGTTACTGTGGGGGCTGGCGCAATTCCGCGTGACGAAATTGCCGCAGCTCTGGACGACTGCGGATGTCGAAAAATCCGTCATTTTCTTCCTCGGTTTCTTACTGATCGATGTGCTCACTTGCGCTCTCGCATTTGCCCTGGAGAAAAAAGAGGATTGGACGCTGCTCGTCCCCGTCCTTCTACAGCGGTTCTACTACCGTCAGTTGATGTACGTCGTCCTCTTCCGCTCGGTGAAAGAAGCCGTCAGCGGACGCCCGGTAGGCTGGCGCGGCGTCGAACCCGAGACGCGTCGCCCCGCTGAGTCTGTCCTGAACCTGCAGAACTGACTGCTTACGCCTGTCCACATCCCGCGTCTGACTTCTCGGGGAGCCGCGCAAGGAGTCTCCAACGCTAACACGCCGCTCATTCTTGAAATCTTCCGCTGCGGCAGGCGGCGGGCTCGTTCTCGGGTTCTACCTCCCGGCCCGTTCTACGCCACTCGCAAGTGCTCCTTCTTCGGCCGCTTCCTTTGCTCCAAATGCTTGGCTAGAAATCTCGCCCGATGGGGTCGTCAAAATCTGGTGTAGCCATTCTGAAATGGGACAAGGTGTTCAAACGTCCCTCCCCATGATCGTCGCCGAAGAACTTTGTTGCGATTGGCGCCGCGTCCAAGTACTGCAAGCCGACCTCGATCCCAAATATGGGAATCAGATCACCGGTGGGAGTGGAAGCATACGAACTTCCTACGAAACACTTCGCAAGGCTGGTGCCGCGGGCCGCGAATTGCTGGTTTCCGCGGCATCCTCGCATTGGGCAGTTCCCCGCGCAGAATGTCACGCCGAAAACGGCTTCGTCCTTCACACAGCAACCCAAAGAAAAATCTCTTTCGAGCGGCTCCTAGACGCTGCATCCAAGCTTTTCCCTCCCGCTGACCCTCCCCTAAAAAATCCTGCGGACTTCACGCTCCTCGGCAAGCCCACGCGTCGCACCGACGCCCCCGCTAAGGTCAACGGCTCCGCGAAATTCGGCATCGATACGCACGTCCCCGGAATGCTCGTCGCCAGCATGGAACGATGTCCTGCGTACGGAGGCACTCCTCGCAGCTTTAACGCCGAAGAATTGAAAGCCTTGCCTGGTGTCCGCGGCGTCTTCGAAATCCCCGCGATTCACATGACTCATCAGTTCGGAGAAAAGTCCGGCCCCGACAGCCGGAATTACACCTGCGCTGGTGTCGCCGTTGTGGCCAACTCCACCTGGGCCGCGATGCAGGCTCGCAAGCGCCTCAAGGTGGAATGGAACGAGCCCGCAGTCATTCGTGAAAGCACCGACACTCTTCGCCAACACATGATCGAGCTGGTCTCTAAGCCCGGCTCAGTCATTCGCAATGACGGCGATTTTTATGCCGCTCACAAAAGCGCCGCTAAGACCATCGAGGCTGACTATGAAGTTCCCTTCCTCGCCCATGCTCCCATGGAGCCCGTCAATTGCACCGCGCACGCCCGCGAAGGCGAATGCGAACTCTGGGCTCCCACACAGATTCCTGATGCCGCTGCCGCGAGCGTCGCGCAAGCTCTTGCCATTCCGAAGGAGCGCGTCAAAGTTCACGTCACCCTCATCGGCGGCGGATTTGGCCGCCGTCTCATTCAAGACTACGCCGTCGAGGCAGCGCTTATTTCTCGCGCAGCAAAAGCTCCCGTTAAAGTCATCTGGACCCGCGAGGACGACATTCGCCACGACTTCTATCGCCCCGCTGCTTGTCATTCTTTGCAGGCTGGTCTCGACGCGAAAGGTAATCTCATTTCTTGGAAGCATCGTGTCGCCTCTCCCTCCATCGGAGTTTTTTATAGTGGCACAGGAATTTCCGCAGGCGAGGCTGCCGGAGTCGATTCGCTCGATTTTCCAGCGCTCTCGGTTCCCAATTTGCGTCTGGAGTTCGCGGTAGCGGAAACCGGCATGCCTCTTGGTTATTGGCGCTCGGTGGACGATTCCGGGAATCAGTTTGTACGATCCTGTTTTTTTGACGAAGCTGCTCACGCCGCCGGCCGTGATCCTGTCGAGTTCCTTCTCGCTGCACTCGGACCTGCGCGCAAAATCAATCTTGGCCAGGGCAACGGCACAATCGACATGGGCCGCCGCCGCGCTGTCGTCGAACTTGCCGCCGAAAAATCTGCCTGGAAATCAGCACTGCCGCCAGGGAGGGGCCGCGGCCTTGGTGTCATGTACGGCTGGGGCACCTACGTCGCACAAATTGCGGAAGTCACCTGCGATCCGAAAAGCGGCGCCGCCCATGTCGACCGCGTTGTCTGCGCCATTGATTGCGGCTTCTGCGTCAATCCGCTTGGCGTTGAAGCCCAGATGCAAAGCGCCATCAACTTCGGCCTCGCGCAAACCCTCAAAAGCGAAATCACCGTTTCGAACGGCCGCGTTAACCAAGCCAATTTCAACGACTACGAAGTCCTCCGCATGAACGAAGCTCCGCCCGTCATCGAAGTCCACATCATCACGAACAACGAACGGCCCGGGGGCGTCGGCGAACCAGGCGTCCCTCCCACCGCGCCCGCGGTTGTCAACGCCATTTTCGCCGCCACTGGCAAACGTATCCGCCGCCTGCCGATTCGCCAGATTCCCCGCTGACCCGGTTCGCCCCTAGAACGCAGCTCTGATCTCTTGGACCAACGCTAGCGGGCCTTCACCGTGTGTCGCCGTCCTACCACAGCCGTGGGCGCGTCAACACGAGCCCGCTCTTCTGTCGAGTCTGGCTGCTCTCACTAAGTTAGTCACTGTCCGCCACTTAAGCCGTCCGCGCCTCCCGAAACGCGTTGGCCTGTCGCTTGCACCTCCACGGGCGCTGCACTTCGAGTGGAGGGGAACATGGCACGATTCGCCGCGAATTTTTTCAAAGGTACGCTTACGCGCTTCTTCCTGGCGTTGCTAGCAATGACAACGATCTCCGTCGGTCTGTCCGGCGGACAGAGCGATGACGGTCCGCCGCGTGTCGGCGAAGGATCGTTGCTCTATCGCTCGCCCATCTCCGGTCGCTACGAGTCCGTCCCCCTGGTGCACACCGATGCAGCCGTGGATGTGCGCGGCCTAGTCGCTTCAGCGACGGTGACACAGCAATACCTCAACTCCAGTACAACACCAGTCGAAGCCGTCTACATTTTCCCACTGCCTCATGACGCCGCTGCCTACGACATGGAAATTCGCATTGGCAATCGCATCATTCGAAGCGAAATCCACGAACGCCAAGAGGCCAAGCGCGTCTATGAACAGGCGAAATCGGATGGCAAGCGCGCCGCCTTACTCGAGGAAGAGCGCCCCAACATTTTCACCGCTTCCGTGGCGAACATTATGCCCGGCGACCACGTCGACGTCCGGTTGCGATACGTCCAACCGTTGCGATGGGATGAAGGAAAGATGCGTCTTGTTTTCCCGATGGTCGTCGGTCCGCGCTACATTCCCGGAACGCAAGCGATTGATCACACCGGAACAGGCTGGGCTTCCGATACCGACCCGGTCGAGGACGCCTCGCGCATCGCCCCCATTGTGCGAAATCCGGAAAGCCGCTCAGGGCACGACATCTCACTCACCGTTGATCTGGACCCCGGCTTTGATACTGCATCGGTCAACTGCGTTTCCCATGCGGTCAACGTGAGTCGTTTGTCGAATGGCCGGCGGCACGTCGAACTTGCTTCGGGCGCTACTCTTCCAAACAAAGATTTCATCCTCGAAGTACAACAAACCGAAACCCCCCAGCCAAAGGCCGCTCTGTTCCTCTCTCCGGGAAACGATTCCGCCGAAACACAATTCTTGCTCGCTGCTTTTCCGCCCACCGTCCGGGCCAGCCAACGCATGCCGGTCGAAATGCTTTATGTGATTGACGTATCCGGCTCAATGGGCGGCACTTCCATCGAGCAGGCTCGCGAAGCATTGCTCCAGGCTCTGGGCCGTCTCGGTCCCACAGATCGCTTCGGTATTCTCGCGTTCAACCACAGCTACCAGGAATTCTCGTCGGAGCCGTTGCTTGCCACGGCGGAAAACCTGGCAAAGGCCCGTAAGTACGTTCAGTACCTTCAGGCCGGCGGCGGCACCGAGATGCTGCCTGCGCTGCTCCACGTGATGCGGAAGCCACAGACTCCCGGAACGCTGCGCCACATCGTTCTTCTCACGGACGGCGATCTTGGCAACGAAGAACAAATCTTCGCAGCTCTTCGCCACGAATTGGGCGGAGCTCGCCTATATACCGTTGCCATCGGCAGCGCGCCGAATCTCTTCCTGGCCACTAAGATGGCGCAATTTGGCCGAGGGACTTTCACGCACATCGCGGACATCCATGAGATTCAGGCGCAGATGACGCACCTGTTTGAAAGCATTGAGAGTCCTGTGTTGACCGATGTGAAGTTGTCATTCGAAGGAGTGGAAGTAACGGACCTGTATCCCGAGCGCCCGCCGGATCTTTTCCAGCAGCAGCCGCTGCTCATCTTCGGCCGTATTTCAAAAGGACGTGTTGGCCTGCTGCATCTGACGGCTCGTGCGGGCAATGACCCGTATGAGACCACCATCGCGTTCGATACTTCGAAGGCGGCTTTCCATCCGGGAATCACCACGCTCTGGGCGCGCCAACGCGTCGAAGAGCTGATGGACCGTTGGCGGGAATCCGGTGAGGACGAACAAGCGGAGATTCGCGCAACTGTCATTGCCCATGCGATTCGCTATCGACTTGTCACGCGCTTCACTTCGTTGGTTGCCGTAGAAGAAGTCGTGGTGAACGCCGGCGGCCAATCCACGACTGCTGCCGTGCCCACTGAATTGCCTGCCGGGTGGCAAATGGAAAAAGTCTTTGGCGCACCTGCCACGGGTACGGCCGACTCCTTTCTCGAGAACCTGGGCGCTGCATTTCTCTTGGCCGGTCTTGTGTTGTGGTATTTCGTGCGGAGACGAGGGGAACTGTTGTGAAGGCCCTGCGGATTTTGTGCGCGCTAGCCCTACTGGCCGGAACATGCCTCACGGGCCGTGCCGCTTACTTACACGCGAAGGCCGAACTTGCAGGTGTGCTGATCCGCCGGGCGTGGGAACTGAGCACGCGTTCGGGGGAGCCTCACGTGCCGTGGCCATGGGCCGATACACATCCGATTGCACGGCTCCGAATTCCGCGCCTGAATTACGACGAGATTGTTTTGGACGCCGCGACTCCGCGCACCCTGGCGTTCGGTCCGGCGCTGCTACTCAGCGGAGTTTCTCTGGGGAAGCGGGGCAACGTCGTGCTGGCAGGGCATCGCACGAGCTGGTTTCTGCCTTTGGAGAAAATTGCTCAGGGTGACACGATTCAGATCGCATGGTTTGATACGCGACGGGGCGGGTTGTATGAGCGGGGCTACATTGTAGATTTCATTCAGGTCGTGGCGCCGCAAAATGTGGACTTGCTCGCGCCGACTAGCGAAGACGAGCTCACGCTCGTCACCTGCTACCCGTTTGGAGGGAGCCCACACTCCCCCCTGCGCTACGTCGTGCGTGCCTCCCCGGTCGGAGCTAGCCATTGGGGACTGCAACCGTAGGGAATCCTATCTCCCCGTGAGTACCTTCCCCGGAAGCTGGATTGTTGTGTGTGTCGTGACCGACTAACCTTGCCTGAAGTCAGCCGTCTGACGAGATTG
Organism: uncultured Acidobacteriota bacterium; assembly: GCA_963833345.1. Classification (GTDB taxonomy): domain Bacteria; phylum Acidobacteriota; class Terriglobia; order Acidiferrales; family UBA7541; genus Acidiferrum. The sequence goes on from CAWHXI010000002.1 coordinate 3,593,845, forward strand.
AGTGTCCTAAGCCCTAGGCGATATTTCGTAGATTTTCAATCATTCCCCGGTTGTTGTACGATATTCACCTGCTCTAGGAGGACCCCATGGCTATCACTTTCATATTGAACGGAAAATCCCAGACGCTGACGGATGTCAGCCCGGATATGCCGCTGCTCTGGGTGCTGCGCGACGTCCTGAATATGACGGGGACAAAATTCGGCTGCGGAATGGCTCTCTGCGGCGCCTGTACCGTGCACATCAACGGCGAAGCCACTCGCTCTTGCATCACGCCGATCTCGAGCGTAAGCGGAAAGAAAATCACCACGATTGAAGGACTGTCTGCCGACGGCACTCATCCCGTGCAGGTGGCATGGATTGAGGAAGATGTTCCGCAGTGCGGCTACTGCCAGTCCGGACAAATCATGTCCGCAGTGGCCCTGCTCGCGAAAAAACCAAAGCCCACCGACGCCGACATCGACGACTTCATGAGCGGAAACATTTGCCGCTGCGGCACCTACCAGCGCATCCGCAAAGCCATCCATCGCGCGGCAGGCTCGCCAGCCGAAAAGGCCTAACATCCGTCTAAAAGACTGTCCGTAAGTCTCGCCAAAGTCTGTGGCAGGAGTAAGACCATGGCAACTCTCCTTTCCGTTGACCGCAGGACTTTCCTGAAAACGGGCGCCGCGGGCGGTGCCGCTTTGCTCATTGGCTTTCATTTGCCCGCGCGCGCTTCTTCCGATCCCGCGCAGGCTCAGGAGAAGCCGCCCATTAATCCATTGAACGCGTGGGTGCGCATCACTCCGGACAATCACGTGACACTGATTCTCGCCAAGTCCGAGATGGGCCAGGGCATCATGACGGCGCTGCCGATGATTCTCGCGGAAGAGCTTTGTCTCGATTGGAAGCAGGTGACTATCGAGCAGGCCCCCACGAATCCCAAAATCTATGATCACGGCACCGGCGGAAGCGGCAGCGTGGGTGGCTCCTGGTTGCCACTGCGCCAGGCGGGCGCCGCTGCGAGGGAAATGCTCATCGCTACGGCGGCGAAGAAGTGGGAAGTCGGCACCGACACTTGCAAAGCGCGGAATGGCTACGTCGTGCACGGTCATCCGGAGCGGTCGTACACCTACGGCGAACTCGTCGCCGACGCGGCGCTTCTTCCCATTCCCAATTTCAATGAAGTGCCGCTGAAAAATTCCCGCGACTTCACGATCATCGGCCACACCACACATCGTGTCGACGCGGCTTCCAAAGCCACCGGTACTGCCATTTACGGCATCGATGCGCGGCCGGCCGGCTTGCTCTACGCGGTCATCGCGCGTTGCCCGGTCTTCTACGGAAAAGTCGCTTCGTTCGACGCCGTGAAAGCCAGGGCCGTCCCGGGCGTTCGTGATGTCTTTCAAATCGAAACCAGCGGTCGCGGCGCCTCCACAAACGGCGGCGTCGCCGTAATCGCCAACAACTCTTGGGCTGCTATACAAGGCTGCAAAGCGCTTGAAGTGAAGTGGGATGAGGGCGCAGCGGCAAACGAATCCAGCGAAGAGCTTCGCAAGCAGTTCGTCGCCAACGCCGCAAAACCAGGAGGAGTCATTCGAAACGAAGGCGATGCTGATTCCGCGCTAGCCGCCGCATCGAAAAAAGTGGAAGCCGTCTACGAGTTGCCCTTTGCCGCGCACGTTTGTATGGAACCGATGAACTGCACCGTGCACATTCAAGCGGACCGCGCGGAAGCGTGGGTCCCAACGCAGGCTCCTCAGTGGGCGCAGGGCGTGATCGCGGAAGCGGCAAAGCTTCCTCCCGAAAAAGTAATCGTGCATACCACGCAAATGGGCGGCGGTTTCGGTCGGCGCTACCAGGCCGACTTTGTGATGGAAGCCGCACAGGTGGCGAAAACCACGGGCAAACCGGTCATGGTGCTGTGGACTCGCGAGGACGACATGCAGCATGATTTTTACCGCCCGGCGTCGTATCACAAATGCCAGGGCGTGGTGGACGCAGCAGGAAATCTTGCCGCGTGGAAACATTTCCAGACGTCCACTTCGATTGCAGCAAAGTGGAGCGAAAAAGGCGAACAAGACTCCGGAAAAGGCGAGTTCGGCACCGGCGCTACAGTCCCGTACGCCTCTCCGAATATCCGCATCGAGTACACTTTGGCCCATTCGAGCGCGCCGCGCGCATGGTGGCGTTCGGTGGAGCATTCGAGCAGCGGATTCGTTGTGGAAAGTTTTGTCGACGAACTTGCTGCGGCAGCGGGAGAAGATCCGCTGAAGTTCCGGCTCAAATTAATCGGCGAGTCGCGCAAGATTCCTCAGTTTGGCGAAGGGCCGGACACACCACCTCTGGATACGGCGAGACTGAAGGGCGTGCTGCAACTTGCGGCCGAGAAGGCCGGATGGGGTAAGCCCATGCCGGATGGCGAAGGCCGGGGCATCGCTGGCTTTTTCTCTTTCGATACGTATACTGCGACGGTTGCGGAGGTTGCTGTTAAGCCGCGCGACCTGAAGATTAAACGACTGGTTTGCGTAGTGGATTGCGGGCGGGCGGTCAATCCAAATGGCGTGCGGGCGCAAGTGGAGAGCGCGGCGATTTACGCGCTCACGGCAACGTTGAAGGATGCCATCACTGTCGAGCACGGAATGATCGTGCAATCTAACTTCAATGACTACCAGATGATACGCATGAAAGAGGCTCCGCCAATCGAAGTGCATCTAGTCGCGAGCGAAGAAAAACCGACCGGCATCGGCGAACCAACAGTTCCCGTTATTGCGCCTTCCCTTTGCAATGCCATTTTTAACGCCACGCGGAAATGGAAGAAAGATGTCCGCATCCGCCGCCTGCCGATTCGCGCCGAAGATCTGGCTTGACCATTGATTATCTGGTAGCTAGCAGTGAAGACGCCGCCTGTATTTAACCATACTGTTAAATACAAGCCCCTCTGCGAACCACTTTGCACTCCCGCGTGACAAAGGGTTACAGGTCGTGAGAGATTCGGTTGCACTCGTCGATGACTGCTCTTTTCCATCCGCGTACCGCGAACGTCCTTGGAATCATCACTTTAGGGATATGGCTGCATCTGTTTTTTGGGCGGGGCTGGTTTTGGAGGGTTGGGAGGCTGGATGCGGACCGGGAGCCAGGCGAAGCGCTGGGGGAATGGCCGAGCGTGATGACCGTGGTGCCGGCACGGAATGAGGCAGAGACGATTGGGCGGGCCGTCGTCGGGCTGGTGAAGCAGGACTATCCCGGCGCGTTTTCCGTCGTGGTCGTGGACGATCATAGCGAGGATGCGACCGCTAGTGTGGCTCAGCAGGTTGCCGCCGACAGCGGCGCCGGTGAGCGGCTGAGTATAGTGAGCGCGTCGGCGTTGGCGGCGGGCTGGACCGGGAAATTGTGGGCGCTGAAGGAAGGAGTCTCCAGTGAAGACGCTACGGATTCGGGGGCGCCGGGCGCGGGCGAGCAGGCCGCAACGTCAGAAGTCCCTACTTATTATTGGTTTACGGATGCGGACGTAGAACATGCGCCGGATACTTTGCGGCGGTTGGTGGCGCGTGCGGAAAGGGATAGGTTGGATCTTGCGTCGCTGATGGTGCTGCTTCAGGCCAAGACATTGCCAGAGCGGGCGCTTATACCCGCGTTTTTGTACTTTTTCTTGATGCTTTATCCGCCGAAGTGGATTGCGGATGAGGAGTTAGGTACGGCTGGAGCGGCGGGCGGCTGTATCCTGTTAAGACGGGAGGCACTTGCGCGGATTGGTGGGTTCGAAGCGATACGAGGTGAGGTGATTGATGATTGCGCGTTGGCGAAGGCTGTAAAGCTGAGCGGCGGAAAGGTATGGATGGGGCTGACGCGAAAGAGCACGAGTTTACGTGCTTATGGGACTTTCGGGGAGATTCGGGATCTGATTGCAAGGACGGCGTTTACGCAATTGCGTTACTCGGCTGTACTTCTGGCAGGTACGTTAGCGGGGATGCTTCTAACTTACGTTGCCCCACTCCTTCTCCTCTCTGCACATGATTCGACGGCTCGGTTGCTCGGGTTCGCTGCATGGCTCCTGATGTCTGCGTCCTTCCTCTCCACGGTCCGTTTTTACCGGCTTTCGATCGTTTGGGCGCTTTTGCTGCCGTTGCCTGCAGTGTTTTACACATATGCGACTTGGCTATCCGCGGTGCGCTATTGGAGGGGTAAGGGCGCGTTGTGGAAGGGGAGGGCGCAGGCGCCTCGAGGAATCTAGCTCGCACCAGCAGGCCAGTCCGGATCCGGCAATAGGGGGATGGAATGACTCAGGAGCGAAGACACCCAAATTAGTACGAGTGGGCGAGCTGGGACACGGCGTGTCGTGCCCATACAAGGGATTCGGCGCGTCTTTGGTTACGGCTGGGCCAGGAATTTCGCGAGGGGTTGCCAGTAGTTGCCGTTCCAACCTTCGAGCAGGTGGTCGGCGTCGCCTTTGGGGAAGCCGGCGTGGTCGAAGATGAGTTTGGTATCGGAGCCCTGCTCCACTAGAACGAATTTCGCGATCGACCAATCGCCCGCAGGCCAATAGGCCACTCGCCAGGCTTGCACGATGCGTTCGTTGGGCACGAGTTCAAGGTTCCGCCCGACGATAAAGCCGTTGAAGAATTTGAATGCGCCGCCTGGTTCGGCGACTATCTCCGCGGGGATGTTGCCTTTCGCCATTCCGGACTGGACCGCGGCGCTGAGTTGCGTGACTTTCTGGAATTGCTTGGCGTCGGTGAGTGCTTCATAGACGCGTTTGCGGGTGGCATGGAAAACGGGCTCCTGGTGAATGGCATCCTCGGAATGTGAAACCTCCTGGGCGGCTTGCGCAAAAGCTTCGGTTGAAGCCAAGCCGAGGCTGCCGAGAACGAACGTGACTCCGGCGATCAACTGGCGGCGGGTCGGACTAATTGCGAGCGAAGGCAGATTTTTTCTATTGCTCATTATTTTCCTCCGAATGTTGCGTGATGTTATGCGCTTTGAACCGTGAGGGCATGGAAGCACGGAGCCAAAATATGTTCAAGATAATGTTTTGGTGGAGAGGAGGGTGCTGTTTGAGGGATACTTCGCGCAGTGAAGTTGGGAGGGAGCCATGCCTTATCCGGCAGGTCACCGCGACAAAGTCAAAAAGAAAATTGTCCAAAGCGCGCGGCGCCTCTTCAATCGCCACGGATTTGACGGTGTCTCCCTGCAACAGATTATGGCCGGCGCGGGGCTAACGCACGGCGGCTTCTACAGCTACTTCGCGAGCAAGAGCGAATTGTACGTCGAGGTTCTCGGCTGCTTCTTCACCGATCCGGAATGGAAGAACTGCTGGGAGGGCGTCGATGTGGACCTGTCCTCCAGCGAGGTCGGCCCGCAAGTCGTGCACGCTTATTTGTCGCGGCAACATTTTGAGGACGTGGAGAATTCGTGCCCGATGACGGCCTTGCCCACGGACGTAGCGCGCAGCAGTGTCAGCACAAAGCGGGCGTTTGAGACCGTGTTTCGCGCCATGGTGAGCGTGCTGGAGCGCAGCACGGCGGGAAACGGCGGTCCGCGGCAAGAACAGGCACAAGCCATGGCTGCCCTGTGCGTGGGAGGAATGGTCGTGGCGCGGGCTTTGGCCGACCGTGGCTATGCCGATGAATTGCGCGACGCTTGTATGAGTGTCGCGCTGGATCTGGGAGGGTGGGGTAAAACGAGAGAATTGAAGAATGGAGACCACAAACGCGCGCAAAGGGTGCGCGCGGCGGCGTCCTAGATATAACAACTGCCGCCAAAACTCCGCTGTTCCATCTCGAAGCGGCTTCCTCGTCGTGCTTGCGGCATGAAATCGCAAAAGAACGGACACGTATTGGGCTGTGCAGCATTTTTCGTTTGCCTGGTCGTTGCTCTGCTCCTTCCACGCGAGCCACTCACACACTCCCGCATCTCCTCGTAGTACCTCTTAAAACTATCTTTATAACTATTTCTACCTCGTTGACGTACCCTCCGCTACCCTTTTTGAACCACCAGGGAATGCGTGATGGGCCATGAAAACTTTTTTCATTCCCACGTGTACCCCTGGGACCCTAAGGGAGGAAACATGACCATTCTTGTGAGATTTGGCCGCTACCTTCTTGCAGCCGTGCTTTTTCTGACGTGCTTACAAATCGCACGCGCGCAGGCGCAACTCGCGACAGTGCAGCTAAACCCCTACCCCCAAGCCATAAGCTACAACCCGGTAACCAACAAAATTTACGTGGTGGACGAGCCCACGAGTGAAGTCGCAGAGATTGACGGCATTTCGTTTCAGGCAACCTTCATTTCGTTGGGGCCGACTTCGCAGCAGGCTCTGAATGCGGCCATTCGAATCAATCCCAACACCAACACAATCTATGTGACCAACGTAGTGGATAACAATATCGCGATCGTCAGCGGCGCCACGCACGCCGTGTCCTTCGTGGCGGCGGGGGTCAATCCTGTAGCCATGGAAATCAATCTGGCCACCAACAAACTTTACGTTGCAAATTTCGGGGATAACACGGTGACGGTCTTGAACGGCGCAACGAACTCAGTCAAGAACCTAAACGTCGGCGCGAGTCCTAGCGCGATTGCAATCAACCCCATCACCAATGAAATATACGTGGCGAATCAAAGCAGCAACAACGTGACGGTGATCGACGGTAATAAGGACCGAGTGACGGCAACAATAGCAGTGGGGACGATGCCGCAAGCCATCGCGGTAAACCCCGTCACGGAAACTATCTACACTGCGAACCTTCTGAGCAGCAACATCAGCGTCATTGATGGTGACCACCACACCGTCACGGAAGTATCCGTGTCGGCCTTTCCATTCGTTTTGGCGCTGAACCCTGTGACGAACAAAATCTACGTCACTTATCAGACGGGAAGTTTTGTCACCGTTCTGGACGGCGCCACGCATGCCATCGTGAATGTTCCCGGAGTTGTATTGCCGCTCGGGATGGCGGTTGATCCGCTTCGGAATAAGATTTACATCGCGGATACCGGCGGCGGGCAGGTAGCTATCCTGGACGGACAAACGAACACGCTGCTCACCAATCAAGGTTCCATCTCGGACGTGCACGCGGTGGCTATGAATCCGCTCACAAATGAATTCTACGCCATGGGCAATGCTTCCGGCTTACTCACCGTGTTCGCAGCTCCACCCGCGAACCTTCCTATCTCGATGTTGGACCTCATCGGACAATAGTCGGGAATCCAAAACGCAAATCTGCCTGGCGGGAACTCCGTTTTCGAGTTCTCGCCAGTTTTTTTGACCTGCCGTGCGGCGGGGGGCTGACCTCCGCGGACTTACGCAGTATGCTGGCGGCATGATCCCACAAAAGAGCAGGCACAGATTGAGTTGCGTGGCGTTTTTCGCTTCGCTGTTTATTGTTTTGTTCATTCAAGGCGAGGCTTTCGCTCAACAAGCAGCGGCGACGCCGAGTACGCAGACGTCGAGTTCTACGCCGGCGAAAGATGAGTTGCGAATTTCGGCGCATGCGTATCACGAAGACTTGGTACTTAAGGTCGCCGACTTGAAGGCCATGTCTCGCACCACCGTCACCGTCCACAACGAGCATTCCAAAGCCGACGAGACCTATGCGGGAGTCCGCCTCGCGGATGTGCTCGGCAAGCTTGGGGCACCGTTGGGGCACGATCTGCGTGGCGTAGCATTAAGTGGATACATCGTTGCGACCGGGTCCGACGGCTACGTGGCGGTCATTGCTCTCGCCGAAGCCGATCCCACGTTTCATTCCGGCGAAGTCATCGTCGCCGACACCATGAATGGGCAGCTGCTCGACGCGAAATCCGGACCTTTCAAGCTGGTTGTGACGGAGGACAAACGGCCAGCGCGCTGGGTGCGGAATCTGGTGAGCCTGGAATTGAAGTCCGCGAAGTAGCCAGCGACATAATCCAAAGGGCAGATTGGGCTTGATTTGATGAAACTATTTAGGCCGAGATTTAATCAACGCGAGGGAACACCGGACGCCGAATTGAGGCCCAATCCTGTGCGGCGCTACCCTTCCTGCGATTTTCTCGCTCCGCAATTCGAATCCGGCGAATGGCAAGAACTTACGCTGCACGGCGAGAAGCAAGACACCCAATCGGATGCATGGAAATCGCTTGAGGAGTATATCCAGAAAGTGGCTGTCGATGGTGCAGATGAGTTGAATCCGATGAAAGGCATCGGATCGGAAAAGTGGGGCCAGATTGTGACGCTGCCCAGCTCGATCGGAAAATTGCAATCCGTAAAGGTTCTTAGTTTGTATGGAAGCCATCTGGTAAGAATTCCATCTGCAATTGGGGAGATGACAAATCTAGAGGAGTTTGATGCGTATACGTCGTACCGTCTACACTGGCTCCCCTATGAAATTACGCGCTGCAAGAAGCTGAAGCGCAGCCGCTTCAGCACGCGCGCACTCTACGGAAATTACAAATACAGGCCTCCGTTTCCGCGATTACCAAACGTCTCTGCTGACACAACCCCCGCGTTTTGCAGCGTTTGCCGAGGGGCGTTTACAGAGGAAGGCCCCCACGAGGTGTGGATTTCAATCTTGGTAGCGAAGGACGTGCTGCCGTTATTAGTGCACGCGTGTTCAAGCGAGTGCATACGGGCACTTCCCAAAGCTGCAGAGAATTATGTTGCGGAGCCACATCAGGGTGGATTGGGGATTAAGCAACCGTCCCCTGCGTATTTGACTTAATCCAATTCGCTTGAAATTCGATTCTTCCGCGACGAATTGCGTGACGGAGCGGGCGAGCGTATATTTGCGGGCGACCGTTCGACCTGAAGCGAGAAACTCCGGCTGTATTTTGGAACCTTGACACTAAGAGAAATTGGGGAGGGACCGTGGCGAAATTGTGTGGATGTGTCCTGTGTTTTTTGTTGCTGGCGGCGATGCCGATGACGGCGCAAGCTCCGGGAATTTCGGAGATGTATGCGCTGATCCGCGCGGAAGAGACAAATAATTCGAAGATTATGTGGATCATTCATGAGATCGCGGACGTGTATGGACCGCGCGTGACGGGGACGCCAAATTTGAAGGCGGCGGACGACTGGGCTTTGAAGACGATGGGGTCGTGGGGATTGGTGAATACCCATTTGGAGCCGTGGACATTTCAACCGCCGAGCGCGGCAACGCCAGTGCCTGGTTGGGAGAACATGGAGCTTTTGGCAGAAGCGGTTACGCCGTTCCATGGGCAACTGATGGTGATGCCGCTGGCTTGGACGCCGAGCACGAACGGAGTTGTGACCGCGCAGGTGGTGATCCTGCAACCGCCGGGATTGGCGCCGCCAGCCGGGGCTGGATTTAACTTTTTTGGAGGCGCTCCGCCGCCACCAGAGCCGAAATGGGCTGCACCACCGATGCCGGCAGCAGCGAAGCCAGCGGAGCCGAAGCAGCCGACGCAGGCGGAGCTAGATACGTATTTGAATGCGATGAAGGACAAAGTCCGCGGGGCCATCGTGATGGTGGGAAGGCACGTGGAGGTGCCGGAGGAGATGAACCCGGCGCCGATGCGGCGGCCTGAGGATGAATGGAAGTCGCGATTCGATAGGAAGAATCCGCGGCCGTTCCGGTTTCCGGAGCAGCCGAAATTGCCAGAAGGACAGTTGACGCGGCAGGTAGTTTCGCGGCAAGTGGACCAGTTCTTGGTGGACAACGGGGCGCTGGTGCGGATTAACGATGCGGGGCGATCGCACGGAGTCATCATCGCGCAACAAAATGGAACTTACGATTGGACGAGGGCCGTGCCAACGTTGGTGATGCGCAATGAGGACTACGGGCGAATTTCGCGCTTTATTGGAGATGGGACGGCGGTGACCCTGCGCGTCAATATTCAGAACAAGGAGTATCCGGAAGGAACGACCGCGTTCAATGCGATTGGAGAAATTCCTGGCACGGATAAGAAGGACGAGATTGTGATGCTGGGTGGACATTACGACTCGTGGCATGACGCAACGGGCGCGACCGACAACGGCATTGGTTCTTCGATGATGCTGGAAGCCGTGCGGATTTTGGCGGCGCTGCATGTGAAGCCGCGCCGGACGATTCGCGTGGCGTTGTGGAGCGGAGAGGAAGAAGGGTTGCTGGGGTCGCTCGCGTATGTCCAGCAACACTTTGGGAGTTTTGAGAGCCAGAAGCCGGAGTATGCGAAATTGGATGCGTATTTCAACATCGATTCGGGGACGGGGAAGCCGCGAGGAGCTGGTGTGTTTGGGCCGGCAGGCGCGGCGGACATGGTACGCGAAGCGATGATGCCCTTTGAGGATTGGGGATTCATGGGAGCGATTGCGTCGGACAGCCGGAGAACCGGCGGGACGGACAGCACTTCGTTCAACAATGCCGGATTACCGGGGATTGGTTTGACGCAGGACCCGTTTGACTATGGTACGTATACGCATCACACAAATCTGGATACCTATGAGCGGATTTACGAAGAGGACGTGAGAGAAGGCGCGGTGGAGATTGCGTCGGCGGTGTATGCATTGGCGATGGCCGACGCGATGGTGCCGCGCTTTAAGGATGCGGAGATGCCGAAGCCGGCGCCTGAGCCTGGACCGGGAGCGCTCGCGACGCAGGTGCGGCACGTTCCGGCGAACTAGAGCAAACACTAAATTTCTAGAAGCAGAAGCACGCGATGCGGAAGACGTGTCGCGTGCTTTTTGTTTTTGCGTCGCTATGTTGCGCTACTGGCTGATATTAAAGTTGCCGTGGAGAGAAGCCGTCGAATCGCCGCCCACCCAAACGTCGAAAGTCGCGGATTCTTCCACCCAGGATTTTGTCGCTGTGCTCCAGTACGTCAGTTCGTCATTTCCAAGCGAAAAGTGAACGGTCTTTTTTTCGTGCGCCGCAAGGGTGATGCGTTCGAACCCTTTTAGTTCGCGGACAGGGCGCGAAGTACCGCCAGATTGTTGATGGATGTAGAGCTGAGCGACTTCGTCGGCTGCAGAGGCGCTGGTGTTTTCGAGATCGACGCTCACGTCGATGGATTCGCCGGGCTTGATTTCGCTACGGCTGAGTTTGAGATTTGAAAAAATGAAATTGGAATAACTGAGGCCGTAGCCGAAGGGATAGAGCGGCGTGCTCTCCTCACCCCAGTAGCGCTTGCCTTGATTTTCTGGAGCTTGCGTGGTGTTGTGCGCGTAATAGATGGGGACTTGACCGACGTCGCGCGGCCACGTGATGGGAAGCTTGCCGCCGGGGACGGCGTCGCCGAAAAGGAGATTGGCGATGGCGTTGCCGCCTTGCGTGCCGGGATACCAGGCATCGAGGATCGCGGGAACGTGCTCGTCGGCCCATTTGATATTGAGCGGGCGGCCGTTGAGAAGGACGAGAACGATGGGTTTGCCGGTTGCAGCTACGGCTTCGAGAAGTTTTTCTTCGTCGCCGGGGAGATCAAGCGATTCGCGCGAGGCTGCCTCGCCACTCATATTTTGAGCTTCGCCGAGAACGAGGATGGCGAGGTTGGACGAATTGGCGAGGGCGACGGCTTTGGACATTTCGTCCTTGGATTGCTCGGGAGTCCAGACCGGTTGGGGCTTCAAATTAAAGATGGCATCGAAGAACGACGGAATCTTGCGGCGGATTTGGACACCGGGCGCGTAGCTGAGTTCGGCTTGCGCGCCAAGTTTGTTGCGGAGGCCGGCGAGGACGGTGATTGTTTCCGCGAGATCTTGCTGGAAGACCCAAGAACCCAGAGTGTCAGCTTGCGAATCGGCAAGAGGACCAAGGACAGCGATTTTTTTGTAAGCGTTTTTCTTGAGTGGCAGAAGGTTGCCTTCGTTGCGCAGGAGGACGGCGGTGCGTTCGGCGGCGAGGCGAGCGGCGGTGCGATGTTCCGGCGCGGCGAGAATCTGGCGGGCGCGGGCTTCGTCGACGTAGGGATGTTCGAAAAGGCCGAGACGGATTTTCATTTCGAGGATGGGGCGGGCGGCTTCTTCGATTTGCTGCACGGTGATTTGTTTGCGTTCGACGGCGGTGGCCAAGCTCTTCGAGTAGGCGGTGAAACCAAGAGCCATCTCCATGTTCACTCCGGCGTTGAACGCATAAAGCGCGGATTCGTAGACGTCTTTGGCGTAACCGTGATTTTGCAGGCTCTTCACGGAATTCGCGTCGCTGACGACGAAGCCGGTGAATTTCCAATCGTCACGGAGGACGTCGTGGAGGAGCCAGCGATTGCCGGTGGCGGGGACGTCGTTCAAATCGAGATAAGCGCTCATGGCCGAGCCGATGCCGGCTTTGACCGCGGCGTGAAAGGGCTTGAGGTAGACATTGTAGAGAAGAGTTTCGGGAATGTAGGCTTCGTCGTAATCGCGGCCGCCGACAGCGGCGCCGTAGCCGGCGAAATGTTTCATGCACGCGAGAATGTGATCGGGCGAGCCGATGTAATCGCCTTGAAAACCGCGGACTTGCGCGGCAGCCATGGCGGAGCCGAGATAGGGATCTTCACCGGCGCCTTCGACTATGCGGCCCCAGCGTGGATCGCGCGCGATGTCCAGCATCGGAGCAAAGGCCCAGTCGATGCCGACCGCACGCGCTTCTTTGGCGGCGATGGTCTGCGCTTTTATAGCGGCGGCAGGATCCCAGGAAGCGGCCATGGCGATGGGCACAGGGAAAATAGTTCGGAAGCCGTGAATGACATCGAAGCCGAAGATCAGAGGAATGTGAAGGCGGGTTTGATCAACGGCGAGATGTTGAAGACGATTGATTTCGGCAGGATCGGTGACGAAGAGCAGCGAGCCTAGCTGGCCTTTCGCGACCGCGTCGTCGGTGGCCTGCTCTTTGCGGAAATCGAAGAGCTGGCTGAGCTGGCCGATTTTTTCGTCGAGAGTCATTTGTTTGAGGAGAGCATCGGCGCGCTGGCGGACGGTAGCGTCATCCGGGGGAGTGCTGGAGGAGGCTTGAGAAAGAGCATAGGGCGCGACAAAGAGTGCGAGCGCGCAGAGCAAGATTTTTTGTGCGAGTTTGCTTGCGCAGATGCGGGCGATAATCGTACTCACGAGTGGCCTCCACAATGGACGGGCAATGCTAGCGAAATTGCGAGTGGCGAGGGTAGCTGAAAATCGAAGGAGTAAGAAGTAACGTAGGCACTGAAATTGTGGCCACCGGCAGGCAAATTTGGTATTCTGCGCGAAGGTGAGGTACAGGGCTGTATCCTGTTGTTAGGGAGCGGCACCGGAGGCCACCAATGAGCGTAGAGCCCCGTACGGGCAGTGGGAAAATCACTGTGCCCGATTTGCTGCAGCGGAAGTCCGGTGCAGATCCCCGATTCAATTCACAACCACAGAAAATTACTTGTTTAACGGCGTACGACTACGCGACGGCGCGTCTCTTGGATGAGGCGGGCGTGGATGTGCTGCTTGTGGGAGATTCGGTCGGAATGGTGGTGCTGGGGTATGAGAGCACGCTGCCGGTCTCGATCGAGGAGATGCTGCATCACACGCGGGCGGTGCGGCGGGGGACGCGACGGGCGCTTGTGGTTGCGGACATGCCTTACGGCAGCTATCACAGCGACATCGCGGAGTCGGTGCGCAATGCAATGCGGTTTGTGAAAGACGCTGGCGCGGAAGCGGTGAAAGTGGAAGGCGGCGAACGACGGCTGGAATTGATTGTGCGGCTGACGGAAGCGGAAATTCCGGTGATGGGACACGTGGGGTTGACGCCGCAGTCGGTGAATGCGCTGGGCGGATTTCGCGTGCAGGGCAAGACCGTGGATGCGGCGGAGCAATTGCTGCGCGATGCGCGCGCGGTGGAAGCGGCGGGGGCGTTCGCGGTGGTACTGGAGGCGGTGCCGCGAGAGCTTGCGGCGCAGATTACGCGCGAGCTGCGGATTCCGACGATTGGGATCGGTGCGGGACCGGATTGCGACGGGCAGATTCTCGTCATTCACGATTTGCTGGGGCTGACGTTCGGGAAAACGCCGAAATTTGCGCGGCAATATGTGAACGTCGGCGAGATGATTGCGAAGGCGGCGCGGGAGTATTGCGAAGATGTGCGGGGAGGGACGTTCCCCTCGGATGGGGAGTCGTACCACGCGGCGCAGACGGCGAAAGAGGAGAAAGAGGCGCCGGTCAACAGTGACGGCGATTGGTGAAAAAGAGGAAGAAAAGAAATAAACAAGTAAGGATGTAAAGACAAAAGCGTGGGCGAAATTCGAAAAACCAAAAGCGGATTCCTCGCTTCGCTCGGAATGACAATTTCGGAACAAATTTGTACGTGGAGGTTGAGATGACGCCGGAAGAGATGCGCTCTCTCTATGATTACAATGCTTGGGCGAATCATCGGGCGCTCGATGCCGCGGCGAATCTGACCAACGAACAGTTCACGAAGGCGATGGGGTCGAGCTTTGGGTCGGTGCGGGACACGCTGGCGCATATTTGCGGGGCGGAATGGATTTGGCTGGAGCGGTTTCAGGGGCGCTCGCCGGCGTCGTTGCCGGATGTTTTGGAGTGCAGTGATGTGGAGAGCTTGCGTGCAAAGTGGGCGCAACAGGAAGGGCGGCTGCTTGCATTCGTTAGCAAAGTGACGCAGGAAGATTTGAATCGCGTAATGGAATACAAGACTTTGAAATTTGGCATTTACAAGAATCCGCTGTGGCAATCGATGCAGCATGTGGTGAATCATGGGACGTATCACCGCGGGCAAATCACGACGTTGCTGCGGCAGCTTGGGGCGCAGCCGATATTGACGGACTTGATGCACTATTATCGTGAACGTGCGACGGCGGCTAGCGCTTGATCCGTAGAGACTTTTTCTCTCCCGAACAGATAAGAGCCGGCAAGATGCCGGCGCTACCGTGGAAATAATCCGAACCATTGCCTGGATGAAAGAGTACGCGCGTGGTGCGCGCGCCGAGGGCCGTGTCATAGGGCTAGTGCCGACCATGGGCGCGCTGCATGAAGGGCACACGGCGCTGGTCGCACGGGCACGACAAGAATGCTCGCGCGTGATTGCGTCGGTGTTCGTGAATCCAAAACAGTTTGGGCCGAAAGAGGACTACCAAAAATATCCGCGAGACCTGGACAGGGATGCCGAAAAACTGGCGGCAGTCGGAGTCGATGCCCTGTTTGCGCCCGAGACTGCGGATGTGTATCCCGATGGATTTCGGACTTACATAAATGTCGAGGGCATCAGCGAACGGTTGGAAGGGCGTTCGCGGCCGGGACATTTTCGCGGTGTGTCGACCGTTGTCCTGAAATTATTTGAGATCGTGCAGCCGCATTTCGCGTACTTTGGGAGAAAAGATGCGCAGCAGGTGCGGATTATCAGCGAGATGGTGCATGACCTGAATCTCGATACGGAAATTGTGATCTGCCCGGTTGTGAGAGAGGCGGACGGGCTGGCGTTTTCTTCGCGCAACACATACTTAGGCGCGGAAGAACGTAAAGCGTCGACGGTATTACATCGCGCGCTGATGGCCGTGCGAAATGAGTTGTCACTGGGCGTGCGCGACGCATTGCAACTACAATCTGCGATGCGTCGGATTATTAAGGCTGAACCGCTTGCTACCGTCGACTACGCGGAGATTGTCAGTGCGGACACGTTTGAGCCGGTGGTGCGAGTGGCTCGGCCGTGTTATGCGGTGTTAGCCGTGTTCGTGGGAAAGACCCGTTTGATTGACAATCTTTTCATCGAACCTGCGTCGCAGGGATCGGAAGAGTTTGTTTTTCATCTCTGACCGCAATACTACAAATTATTTTTCTTTTGAGGCCTCGGCGAGCACCTCTGCGGGATGGCCTTTGGCTTTGACGTTGTCCCAGATGTGTTCGAGCTTGCCATCCGCGCCGATGAGGAATGTGCTGCGAATAATGCCGAGAAACGACCGGCCGAGGAATTTCTTCATGCGGCGCGAGCCGTAGGCTTCAATCGTTTTTAGATCTGTATCACTGAGAAGGTCAAAGTTTAGTTTTTGTTTAGCTTTGAAGCTGGCTTGGGCTTTGACGGAATCGCCGCTCATGCCGAGGATAATCACGCCCTGCTTGTCGAATTGCTTCTTTGCGTCGCGAAACTCGGACGCTTCAATCGTTCAGCCGGAAGTATTGGCCTTCGGATAGAAAAAGAGCACGACGCGTTTGCCGAGGAAGTCGGAGAGAGAGACGTCGTTGCCGGCATCGTTCTTAAGACGAAATGCGGGGGCTTTGTCGCCGATTTTGAGCATGTGAGAATCCTCCGTCGTGCTATTAGATAGAGCCTACGCCGTGAGTAAAATCAAAAGCAAAAGAAAGATGCCGGGCTAAAGCCCGGCGCCACGTCCCGTGCCGAAACTTGTGGCCTGGCAGCTGCCGCCAAATTATCGCTGCAACCGCAGTTGAAAAACGTGGCACGGGGTCAGGAAAGAAGCTTTCGCAAGATATCGTTGACGGCCTGAGGGTTGGCTTGGCCCCGCGTCGCTCGCATGACCTGGCCGACGAAAAATTTGAAGACGCCTTCGTTGCCGAATTTGAATTTGGCAACGTTGTCGGGATTCTTCTCGATGATTTCGCGGGCGGCTTGCTCGATGGCGGATTCATCGACTTGAGAGCCGAGGCCTTCAGCCGCAACGATACCAGCAGCGGAGCGGCCCGTTTCAAACATCTTAGAGAAAACTTTCTTGCCGACGGCGGCTGTAATCTCGCCAAACTCGACGAGTTTCACAAAATCAGCGAGAGCGGAAGATGAGATCGGGTTCTCGAGAAACGGTGTTTTTGAATCATTCAAGCATCGTATGAGCTCGGTTTGCATCCAGTTGGCAACCGCTTTGCCCGGCGCGCCGAATCGTACAGCTTCTTCGAAATAGTCGCCAAAGGTTCGGGATGTCGTAAGTAGTTCCGCGTCGTAAGGAGTCAGGCCGTAGTCGTGCATGAAACGGATTCGCTTGGCTTCGGGGAGTTCGGGAAGCGAACGGAGAACTTCTTCGCGCCACGCATCGCTGACGTAAACGGGAAGCAAATCCGGTTCGGGGAAATAGCGGTAGTCGTGTGCCTTTTCCTTTGAGCGCATGCTTACGGTGCGGGATTCGTCCTGGTTCCAGAGGCGCGTTTCTTGCGCAATGCGACCGCCGGATTCGAGAACGCCGATGTGGCGCTCGACTTCGTATTCGAGAGCTTTTTGCAGAAAACGAAACGAGTTGAGGTTTTTTACTTCTACCTTTGTGCCGAATTCCTTTGCGCCGCGGAGGCGGACACTGACGTTGGCGTCGCAGCGGAGCGAGCCTTCTTCCATGTTGCAGTCGCTGATGCCCGTGTAGAGCATGATCTGGCGAAGGGTGGTGAGGTAGGCGTAGGCTTCTTCGGGGGCGCGCATGTCGGGCTCGGAGACGATTTCGCTGAGTGGAGTGCCGCAGCGGTTGTAGTCGATGTAAGCTTTGGTGGCGGATTCGGCGAAGCCTTCGTGCAAATTTTTGGCGGCGTCTTCTTCGAGATGAAGGCGCGTGATGCCGATGCGCTTCTTCGCGCCATCGTGATCAATTTCTATCCAGCCATTCGTGGCGAGGGGCAGTTCGTATTGAGAGATTTGATAGCCCTTGGGCAGATCGGGATAGAAATAATTCTTGCGGGCGAAGCGCGAATGTTCGTGGACGGTGCAGTTCAAGGCGAGCGACGCGCGCATGGCCAGTTCGACGGCGCGTTTGTTCAAAATCGGCAATGTGCCGGGCAGACCGAGACAGACCGGGCACACATTTGTATTGGGCGAATCACCGAAGCGGTTTGCGCAGGCGCAGAAAATCTTGGTGTTGGTCAGAAGCTGGACGTGGACTTCCAGGCCGATGACGGTCTCGTACTTCGCGAGGATCTCGGGTGCGATGGCAGCCTCTTCTGAGGATGATTTCGTCATGACGGAGCCCGAATTATAGCACCAGCGCGGCGAGCGATTGAATGGCATGCCGATCACCGGGCAACCAGTGTCGGGAATGCTTTTTGTCTATTCTGTCAGGGATGTGCCCGGTCTGTACCCCCCACGCACCCCCACCCTCCCCCCCTTTTTTTGTAAATGCGGATTCTAAAGGACTTTAAACTTTAAGTCTCGTGTTCTGAAAGTGCGGATTCCAAAGGGGTTACGGGCATGTTTTAGGTAAGTGCAAATTCTAAAGAGTTTAGGGACAAGAGTTGCTGTTAAAACAAAAGCGCCAGCAAGGATGCTGGCGCAACGAATTCGAGCTGCAACATTACCTGTTGGGTAGAATACTATGAAAAACTGTTTTTGTCAAGGCAAAACGCGGAGTGATTTTGTTATATCGGCGGCGCGTTTTGGATTTTCTGCCTCCAAAGCAGCAGAGAACAGAGGGCGAGACCCTTACAGGGTAAACAAGTCCCGCCCCTGCAGGGGATTCGCTCCGGGCGGTGATCTTCGTTGGTACGCTTGGATGGCATTGCGGGCGGTAATGGTTAGGTTGGGGGGAAGTGCGTCGATGCGGAACCAGCGGACTTCTTGCGTTTTGTCGGGCTCGCAGTTTCTGGTGTCGAGGCTCGACACCCGGGCCAGGAAAGCGGGAGAGACCCAGTGCTGGCGTTCGGCGGGGACGAGGTGGTCGGTGACGCAGAGGAGAGAGTCGATGGAGATGGCGGCACCGACTTCTTCGAGGGCTTCGCGGACGGCGCATTGTTCGAGGGTTTCCAGATAGTCGAGTTTGCCGCCGACGATGCTCCAGCAGCCGGCTTCGGGAGGGCGGCGCCGGAGCGTTAGGAGGAGGCGGCCGGATTCATCGACCAAGAGGACTCCTACGCCAACTTTCGGTTGATCTGCGCAGAGCATGGAGGGGCTCCTTTGTTTAGCGCTTAGCAGGCGCCGCATCCAGCGCGGGTTCGCGGAAGGCGGGGAAGAGGCGCTCCGCGAGTGCGAAGCCGCCGAAGAGGAGGCCCGCGTAGACGGCGTCACCAGCTAGCGTGTTCCAGAAGAATGGGATGCCTGCGACGTAGCAGGCGACGAGGCCTGCACCGTTGCGTGGATAAGAGAGACCAAACGCCCAGACGGCAAAATTGGTGACTAGGAAAAACTGCATCGCGCCGAGAAGCGTGGCTGCGCCGATGCGTCCAACGGTGCGGCGGTTGCGGAGCCAGAAACCGATGGCGACACTGACGAGAAAGCTGGCGTAGACGACGGGCATCAGTTTGTGAAAACCAATGAATATGTCGCCGGCAAAAAGAGTTAGGAGAGGGAAGATAAAAGCGAGATGACGGTCCCGGATCACCGCGCCGGAAAACAGGGCCATTGCGCCTACGGGAGTGAAGTTCCATGGATGGGGAGCGATGCGAAGGGCAGCGGCCAGCGCAATTATGGCGAGCGCAAGCAGCATGCAATAGAGAAGATTTTCTTTTTCAGAGAGTTGCGTATTCATTTTGTTGCTTCCTCCATTTCGGGCAGTAAGTCGCAGAAAATAAAACCATCGCGATTGACGATTTCTCCTGTGCCGACGGGAATGGGAGATTGAAAGATAGGGCCATCGAAGACAAAGGTGTGGAACTCGCCGTTTTCACCGCAGGGGTCCGCATGCGGAGGTAGATCGCGGAAGAAGGATTCGTCGAGTTCGCGACCGGCGAAGCTGGAATCGAGGATTTTGCTCTCCACACAGACGGCGACGGCGCGGAATTGATTGGCGTGAAATGAGCGGACAAGCTCGCGGGTGTCGCGCTTCCAGATAGGAAAGAGGGCCGTCATACCAATGCGCGCGAGGTTCTTTTCGCGATAGGCGCGAAGGTCTTCGAGAAAAATGTCGCCGAAGGCGACTTTTGTAATGCCTTTTTCGAGATGGATGCGAACCGCTTCTTCCATGCGCGCTTCGTAAATCGGATTGACGCACTGCGGCGGAATGCGGACTTCGTGAAGCGGCAGGCCTAGAGATTGGGCCTGCCGCTCGAGAAGTTCGCGGCGCACGCCGTGCATGCTGATGCGCTCGTAGCCCTCGGTGACGGTAGTTAGGAGCGCGGCAACGCGAAACTCATCCTGTTGTAAAAGCGTATGCAGAGCCATAGCGCTGTCTTTGCCGCCACTCCAGCAGAAGAGGATGGGTTCGTGCGCGGGCATTAGTCCTTGCCTTTGAAGGTGTAGCGCACACCGGCCTGGACATTGCGGCCAAGAGCCGGATAGCCCAAGGCATCCTGGTATTGTTTGTTGAAAAGATTCTGTGCGCGCGCGTAGAACGTGACGCCGTAGCCGACGTCATAGTGCGTGGCGATGTTGAAGAGCGCGTAGCCGGGATTGCTGCTGAGACAGGGACCAATGCAGGTAGTTCCAAACCTCACGCTCAGAAAATCGCTGTCGGTGCGCACGCCGGTGAAATAGCCGCCAACCGTCATGCCGAAGCGGCGATAGGCGGCGTTCAGGGTGAGCGAACCGGAATTGACGGGACGGCGAGCCAGGTGGTTTCCGGGAAGTTCCGTTGGATCGAAAGCGTTGGGAGCATCGAGGACGCGGCTGTCGTCGTACGTGTAATTCCCCGACAGGTTCAGCCAGCGAGTGACTCTCGCGTCCCCGGAGAGGTTGATCCCGCGTGCACGGGCACGGTCCGTGTTGAAATAGAATCCAAAGCTCGGAGGAGCGCCGGAAATAGTGATGCCACAAGTGTTTGTGGTGGCAGTGAGAGGTTCGCAGAACGCAAAACTCACGATGTTGTAGAAGCGGCTGGCGAAGTAGTTTCCGGACAGGCGGATCCGATCGTTGAACAGCTTTTGGTCGATGCTGGCCGTCCAAGTCTTGCTGGATTCGGGTTTGAGCGAGGGATTGCCAAAATCGCCGAACGTGTCGCCAAAAATCTGGTCGAAGCGCGGCTCCTTGATGCCTTGGCCGTAGAAACCGCGGAAGAGCGTTTCGCCCCAAAATCCGCTGCCATAGCGCGCGACCAATGATCCACCGGCGCGCGGAACAACACGCGTGCCAAAATACGCATTAGCTTCGGCACGCCCGCCGAAATTGAGAGAAACGCGGCGCTGCGGCTGGTAGCGGAAATCCAAAAATCCGCCCTGGTTGTTGCGACGGGCGTGGTTGACGTCAATCGAAGTAAGGTAAGCATTCTCGACTTCATATTGATAGCCGGCCGTGACGCCAAAATTGGAAAGCAAATAGCTGGTTTGAGCGCTCACGTTTGCGCGGTTGTAGTGAAAGAGGCTATCGCCGACAAAATCGCAGAATTCAGCGGTGGCGACAGCAGTGGGATTAGTCTGAGGACAGAACGCGTTGGGATCGGTAGCGTAAAAGCTCTGTAGCGGATTGTCGCTGGATTGGCGGGTGTAGGATTCGCCGCCGCTGATTTCGTGATGCCAGTGCTTGCCGGTGGAAAAATCCCAGCGGGCGCCGGCGCTGAAAATTTCCTGATCGTAACGCTGGTAGAGGCTCGGCGGTGTGAAGACCGTTTGTCCGGGAATGCCTGCATCGCTGGTGTTGTTGCGAATCGTGAGGCGGAGCTGGTTGGTGTCGCTGAAGGTATAGCCGAAATTGCCGGAAAGCGTGCGATTTATGAAATCATCGTTCGGTCCCTGGCCATCGGTCTGCATATAGGATGCGGCGGCGGAATAATCAAACTTGCCGAGCAATCCACTGAGTTGCGCGCCGCCGCGCCCCGAGGAAAAACTGCCGCCCTCGCCAAAGACGCTGAACTCCGGCGTGCGTGTGGAGCCGCGGTGGGTGAATAGCTGAATGACGCCGGAAACGGCATCGGTGCCGTAGATGGCGCTTTCGGCTCCGCGAACGATTTCCACTTTGTCGATGTTGTCGAGCGTGAGGCTGGAAAAATCCACGGCGCTGCCCGGTGGATTGATGGGCACGCCATCCACAAGAACCTTGGTGAAGTTGGAATTGCCGCCGTTGAGAAAAACGGAAGTGGAGCCACCCTCGGGTCCGGTGCGGCCGATGGCGATGCCTGTTGAAAACTGGAGAGCATCGGTGAGTGCGACGAATTGCCGTTCGTCGATCTCTTGCTTGGTAATCACCGAGACCGGAGCGGTCGTTTGGTCCGCAAGTATTGGTTCCGCTTCGGCAGTGACGATGACGCTGGAGGAGAGGCGCTCGAGCTCGAGGCTTAGATCCAGCTTGCGCTGTTCGCTGGGGGCCAAATCAAGAATGAGATCGCGAGAAACAAACGGGGAGTGTTCGAACGACACGTGATAGCGGCCCGGTGGAATTGTGAGGCCGTAGGCACCATCGGCGGACGTAGTTGTCTTCCAGAGTTGTGCGGTTGGGTTGCCTTCCCATTGCGCGGTGACGCTTACTCCTCCGATGCCTGCACCGCTGGAATCCAGAATAGTGCCGGACAGATGCGCATCCAAGGATTGGTTCTGTGCTTTCGCGGAAATGCTGACTGCCAGGAAGAATAGAAGAAAAACTGCACTTCGTAGGGCGTTTGCGGTCATGTTTTCCTCCGCTCCCTCTCGCGCGGGAGTTGAAGGTTGGCCTGGCGCTTGGAAAAGATCGCTCAGGCTGCAGACTTCGCCGGTCTCCTGGCTTGGCGGCAGTTCCGCCCCCATTTGCCATTAGTTCAATGGGGCCGGTGCGAGGCCTTCCCGTAGCGCTGCCCTTTATTTCTGGCGCGATCCCTGAGAGAGATTCGCGAACAGTGAGCGATGCGCCGCAGTGGCCTCAGCAGTACCTTATTCCGCCTTACAGTCGCGCGGCGGCGACGGCTTTTTCACGTTTGGCCCCAGCGTTGGCCAGGGGGAACGCACCGTCTTCCCGTGCACGAAGTCCGCGGTGATTGTAGGGGGCCAGTGGCCCGGTTTGGGTGATTCAAGTGCCGCAGCCTGGGCCGCGGCGTTTGGGTGAACGACGTAACGGCTACTTATTTTGCAGGCGGCATATTCACGCGCGGACGGCCAGACGAGCCGAGCTCCACGGTGAGTGGCGTCTGAAAAACCTGTTCGAGCAATTCGCGCTGGAAGACGGTCGCGGGCGGTCCAACGCGAAGACACTTGCCCTTTTGAAAAAGAGCGACCTGGTCGGCGTACTGGCCCGCAAGATTGAGTTCGTGCGTGACGACGACAACCGTGTAGCGATTCGCGGATGCAAGCCTGCGCAGAGTTTCGAGCAGATCGACCTGCGCGCCGATATCGAGATGCAACGTGGGCTCATCCAGAAGAAGCAGCAGAGGCTGCTGGGCGAGGGCGCGCGCAAGAATAACGCGCTGTTTTTCGCCGCCGGAGATTTGATCCATCAAGCGGTCGCTGAGATGTTCCGCTCCGACTTGGGCGAGCGCGTTGCGCGCGATGAGGATGTCCTCTTCCGATTCGAATCGCAGCGTGCGGCCGTAGGGATGCCTCCCCTGGAGAACAAATTCCCAGGCGTGCGAAGGGAAAAGCAGAGGGCTTTCCTGCTGGACCATGGCGATGCGCTGGCCGCGGGTCCGGTGCGGAAGAATGTGCGTGACGAAGCCGTTCAGGAGGACGCGGCCGGAAAGGGGTTCGAGAGCTCCCGCGATGAGCTTTAACAGGGTGGATTTGCCGCAGGCGTTTGGCCCGACGATCGCGACGATTTCTCCAGGACGCGCCTGAAAGCTTGTCGCCTCGAGGGTAAAGAGAGGCGCTTGCGTCGGATTGGCGGAGTAGGCGTAGCTAACCTGTTCGACGCTCAAGCGAATGTCGGAGTTGAAATCGCCGGCGTCTCCGGAAGGACGGAGCGCAGAAGCCGAAGAGCGTGCGTAACTGCTCACGCCAGCCTCCTGCGCATCAGGTATAGAAAGAGTGGCGCGCCGGCGATAGCGGTCATGGCGCCGACGGGAAGCTCCGCTGGAGAAACGACGGTGCGCGCGAGGGTGTCGGCGAGGACTACGGCGATGGCGCCACCGAACGCGGCGGTCGGCAACAGGATGCGATGATCGGAACCGAAGAGGAGACGCATGACGTGGGGCACCAGCAGGCCAACGTAGCCGATAGCGCCGCTAACGGAAACGGCCAGCCCGGTTAACAAGGATGCAGCAATGTAAACGACCAAGCGTACGCGGCGGACGTCCACGCCGAGGTGCATCGCTTCTTTTTCGCCAGCGAGGAGTAAGTTTAGGTCTGACGCCGTGGTGTAAATGGCCGCGGCGGCGAGAAAGAAACCGAAGCGGAGGATGAGGCTCACAATCCGCTGAGGAGGCGTGGAGAGTTCACCCATCATCCAGAAGGCCATGCCACGATAGTTGCCGCCGCTCAGCGTGGACATGAAGAACATGATGATCGCTTGTAGAAAGGAAGCCGTAATAATCCCTGCGAGAAGCAGGGTGCCGCTGTCAATTTGACCTTCGCGAAGGCCGAGGAAATAGACCGCGGTGATCGTCAAGGCGGCGCCAAGAAAAGCACCGATGGGCGTCAAGAGCGCAGCAACAGCCGGAGCAAGGGCCAGATGAGGTTCGATAATCAGCGCGACGATGGCGCCGACCGCCGCGCCGCTCGAAACGCCGAGAACGTAAGGATCGGCCAGAGGATTACGCAGCAACGCTTGAAAGCTGGCGCCAGCAACGGAAAGCGAAGCGCCGACAAAAATTCCAAGCAGGATGCGCGGCAACCGAATATCAAAAATGATGAGTTGGTATTCACTGGAGAGCTGGCTGCTTTGGCGAAAGAGAACACGGAGCAAATCGTGACCCAGGCCGTAGAGTGACACCGGGACAGCGCCGAGCTTGAGCGCGATTACCACAACGACAAAGAGGACGGTGGATAGAATCGCGCATTGCGTGAGCAAGCGGCTGAGCGTCAAAGGGCGCAAGCGCAGACCTCCGAGTGACCGGGAACCCTACTGGATGAAACCGATCCGAGAGTTGAAAGCTGTGGCGGAGCGGGAGGCGGAATTTTCTTTTCTTTATCGTCTGGATTAGTGGAATAAGCCTCAGGATGCAGTTGCCGGGCGAGATCTTCGATAGCGGAAATGATTCTCGGAGCTGGCCTGTTCACTGCGTCGCTGACGACAGCAAAGCGGCGGTTGCGCACGGCGTCAAGACCTCGCCATCCAGGCCGTTCGGCGACGACGTCGAATTGATTCTGTCCGCTGTCGGAATGGGACTCCGCGAAAATGAGAAAATCAGGCTGCAAGCGGACCACTTCTTCGAGACTCATGTGAGGCCAGTCTTGTGCGGAGTCGACGATGGAACTTGCGCCCGCCAGCCGCAGGGCGTCGGCGATAAAAGTGTTTTTTCCAGCGGAGATCAACGGATCGGACCAAACGATGAAGAGAACCCGGCGTGGAGGCAATCCGCTCAGACGCTGCTGGAGTTCCGCGAGGTGGCGTTCGAGATCGGCACCGAGAGCGGCGCCCGCGTCCGGCACGCCGAGGACACCGGCGAGCCGCTCGGTCGAGGAGATGATTTCCTGCACGGTGTGGGGATCCGTGCCGTAGGAAGAGACGCCCAGATTATCGAGCGCGTTGACGGTCTCGATGAGGTTCAAGCTTTTGGTTACGAGAACGAGATCAGGCCGCAAGGCAACGATCTGTTCAAGACTTGGATTGATGGCGCCGCCCACTTTGGTTTTTTTCTGAGCGTCGGGGGGATAATCGCAATAATCCGTATCTCCGACGAGACGGTCCTGTACGCCGAGGGCGTAGACGGTTTCTGTAAGACTCGGTGCGAGCGAGACGATGCGCTGCACGGGTTGCGGGACGCGCACGGTGCGGCCGACTTCATCAACGTAATCTTTGTAGACCGTTGCCACCGCTTGGCTTGCAGGCGGTGTTTGCGCCTGAAGTGTGGCGCACCAGGATGCGGCGCAAAGCAGCGCAGCAACCGCGCTTCTCGCTACAATCTTTTTGGGCCCGTCATTCCGTATTGGCACAAATCCCCGCGGGCGAGACCAATCGTTTACACAACAAAAAAGCCCCGCGAGACACCTTGGGGCTTCTTGGCATCGCTTCTTCTCGCGAAAAGCGCTGGCCTCTGCGGCACGGGAGGGTAGTCTGGCTTACGGCTCATTCAGCCGTTTACAGTGGCGGGACCGCGGCCGATTCTCACGGCCTTCCCCACTTCCCTTGCCTGCAAATTGGAAACTCAGTGTATGCCCAGGGTCTGGGAGTGTCAATGTACAGCATAAGCATCGCGCGACATAAGCGCCTTGGGCGCGTGAGTTCAGCGGTTCTTCCAGTTTGGTTTGCGCTTTTCGACCAGCGCACGAAGCCCCTCTTGGGAATCCTCAAGCCGGTACAGTTCGTTTAGGAAAATATTCATGGAGTTCTTCATGCCATCGCGCAGCGAAAGGCCCATTCCGCTGAGAATTGCCTTCTTGGCCATAGTCAACACGGGGCCGGAGTGCGCAGTGATGCGCTCGATCAATTCATTCACGGTCTGTTCGAGCTTGGCTTCGGGAACCAGTCGGTTTACAAGACCCATTTCCAGGGCGCGGTCCGCGCTGAGAGCTTCTCCGGTCAGGACAATTTCCAGCGCTCTTTTTGGTCCAACGAGAAAGGGGAGGATGGTGGACGCAAGCGGGGGAAATACACCGATGGAAATCTCCGGCTGCGCGAAGCGCGCTTTCGGAGTGGCAATTACCAGGTCGCCAAAAGCGGCAAGTTCCGCGCCACCGCCGATGGCCGGGCCGTTGACCACACAAAGCACGGGCTTACCCACTTCCAACATACCGGTGAAAGCCGAATAAAACGCGTCGAGCATCTGAAAAACGCGCTCGGACGTGTACTCCCCGATGTCGATGCCGCCGCAAAATACCTTACAGGCGGAATCGAGAACGACAAGCTTCACCTCGGGGCTCTGGCCTGCGAAGGTGAATCCATCCGAGAGCTCGCGCAGAAACGCTTCATTGAGGAGGTTGTGTTCGGGACGGTTGAGCGTCATGCGCGCGACGCTGCCATCGAAGCGCATCTTGATATATTCGAAATGCTCAGGTGTACGCCGCTCGGGCCGTGACACGTACTCTTGCTCTTCAACAGGCTCAATCATGTCCCGCCCTCCTTGGGAATTGCCGCTGGAATATGCGTAGCGGCGGCTGGTAAGGACCAAATGTGATGCTACCATGTCGTCGCTTCGCGCCTCGCTAAGGAGAAAGCGCGCGTGCGCAAACGGTTTGCCCCTCGCGACCGCCTTTTGCGGGTGATTTCGCTGCTTCTTGGCATTCTCCGCACATCGCGCCGTTTCCCGCATACTACTTTTCCTTTTGCGGGTATGCTGGGCTGCGACTTTCTTATATCGCGCGGGGTGCACTGCGTGGTGGCTGGAAAAATATCTTCGGCTCGCGAAACCGAGGCGGCTACGGCGCTACAATTTGCCGGCCGGCTCGATGCGGAAAGATTTCCGGCGTTTGCCGCATGGGACAATGCCCCGGCGGTACGATTTGACCGCGACTGGCAGGGCAAGAACCCCGATCCGCAGCGAGAAACTCAGGTACAGCTGCTGTGGACTCCAGACGCTCTTTATTTGAGATTTCTGGCGTGTTCTCGCGGCATTTCGGTTTTCACCGATGCCGAATCTGATGGGCGGCGCGACCGACTCTGGGAACGTGACGTCGCGGAAGTGTTTCTACAGCCCCCAGGGCCAGATGCGGGCCGTTACAAAGAGTTTGAAGTGAGCCCAAACGGATTCTGGATTGACCTGGATATTGGGCCGGGAGAAAAACGCGATCTGCAGAGCGGATTGCGGCGCCGCGTCAAGGTCGACGAGCAGAACAAGACTTGGGTAGCCGAGTTGGCGTTGCCCATGAAGAGTCTGACGACTCAATTCGACCCGGCGAAAGTCTGGCGCGTTAATTTCTTTCGCGTCGAGGGAGCCTCAGAGCCGCGTTTCTACTCTGCTTGGCGGCCGACCGAAACGCCGGTGCCGAATTTCCATGTCCCTGAGTCCTTTGGCAAGCTCGTATTCGAGACCTAATTAGACGCGCGCAGCCCGCGGACACAACGCTGGCGTCACGCCGTCTTTTTTTCTATGCTTCTCCGGTGAAGACCTCTGTTTTTTTACTCTGGCCATCGGTTCTCAAGCACCGAATTCAGATTTTCTCATTCGTTGCCGCTGCTCTCGCCTTTTGTTCAACAACCCTGTCCGGCCAAACCGAACCTTCGCCGAAGCCAAATGCGAACGCGCCTGTGGTGACTAAAGTCGAGCCTCCTTCGTGGTGGATTAACCTGAAGCCCGACGTCATGTTGCTGCTGTCCGGTCACCATCTTGAAGCCACGCATGTAGTTTGCAATTTAACGAGCGTTTTGGTGGAACGCACGCAAGCAACTGCCGGTGGGGACTATTTGTTTGTTTGGATAAAGATCGGGTCCGAAACAAAATCAGGTACCGCCGTCTGCCGAATCACCACGCCGACAGGCGCAGCTTCGTTTGAACTGCCACTAGCCGCGCGTGCGATGAAGCTCGGAAAATTTCAAGGGCTCTCACAGGGCGATGTGATTTATCTCATCATGCCGGACCGCTTTGCGAATGGCGACCCCACGAATGATGAGCCTGCTGATGCGCCAGGCACGCATAATCGTTCGATTCCGCGCGCGTATCATGGCGGCGACCTGCGCGGGATCCGCGAACACCTTCCCTACTTGAAGGATCTTGGCGTGACTACCCTTTGGCTCACGCCCATTCTCAAAAATGGCGCGGCGCAGGATTATCACGGATATGGGGCCGTTGATTTGTACGCGGTCGATCCGCATCTCGGAACGATTCAGGATTATCAGCAGCTTGTCGCGGAAGCACACAAGCAAGGCATTAAAACTCTGTTCGATCTTGTGCCGAACCACGTCGGGCCGAAACATCCCTGGGTTGCTGAGCCGCCGCTGCCCGACTGGTTTCACGGCACGCAGCAGCGCCACTTGGATACCACTGCCGGAGTCAACGGTACCTTCTACGGAAAGATAGACAAACCGGCGATTGCCAACGACCCATTCGAAACACTTGTCGATCCGCACGCGCCGCCGCGGCTTTCGCGGAATCTGACGGACGGCTGGTTCTTCAACGTACTGCCTGACTTGAATACCGAAAACCCCCTGGTTGCGGAATATCTTTTGCAAAACAGCATTTGGTGGGCGGAGAGTACTGGACTGGACGGCTATCGCCTGGACACGTTTCCCTATGTCCCGCGGAAGTTTTGGTCAACTTGGCACGCGGGGTTGCACCAACTTTATCCTTACCTGACGACCATCGGCGAAGTCTTTCACGCGGATCCAGGCGTCACCTCATTCTTCGCTGGAGGCGAGAAGCGATTCGATGGCATCGATTCTGGCGTGAACACCTTGTTCGATTTTCCTATGTTTTTCACGATGCGGGACGTTCTGCTGCGCAAAGCGCCGGTAGGGCGCATCGCGGATGTCTTGCGCCACGATTCCTCGTACGTCCATCCGGATGCGCTAGTAACATTTTTCGCGAATCACGATGTGCCGCGCTTTGCGAGCGCGGAGGGAAGTTCCACGGCAAAGCTCGATCTGGCGTTTGGACTGACGCTGACGTTGCGTGGGATCCCCGAGTTGTACTACGGCGACGAAATCGGAATGCCGGGCGGCGGAGACCCAGACAACCGGCGCGATTTTCCTGGCGGCTGGCCCGGCGATCCGAAGAGTGCCTTCACCCCGGAGGGACGCACAGCGGAGCAGCAAGAGCTCTTCACTTACGTTCAAACCCTTTTGCGATTGCGGCGAGAACATCCTGCTCTGCAAAGCGGAAAGCTGTGGCACCTCTTCGCTGACGAAACGGCGTATGTCTTTTTACGCGAGACAGAAGAAGAGCGTGTGCTCGTAGCCTTCAACAATTCGGCTGAACCACGCGAGCTGAGAATTCTTCTGAGCAATACGCCGGCAGACGGCGCCGCGGGCTTCACGCGGGTTTTGGGCCAGGCAAAAGCCGCGGCATTTAAAGGCGAAGCTCGAATCACGGCTCCGGCGCAATCCATTTCCATTTTTCTAGTTGATTGAACAATCAGAAACTTAGACGGACGTTCCAATTCTTGAGGGAGTCCGGCACGGTGAGCGTGATGCAATGCGTTTGAGCGTCGTACTGCCAATCGTGAATCACTTGATCGCCAATCCGAGCTTCTTTTGGCTCGGCACTAGCCCTATAAATTTTTAGTTGCGTGCTGTTCCACCACGGCTGGTAGGCATTTTTCTCGATGCTACTGGTAATGGTGAGCGATCCGGGAGCCAGGTGGCATGTGAAGTTTACGCGCAGAAAATTGCCTTTTTGATAGGCAAGACTGAGCCCATCATCCTGATAGAGCGTGCCGTGGCAATCGCTTCCTGGATAGACACGAAGTTCGAGCGGACCTTCCGGCTTCTCGTTGGTGCTTTGCACCACGGGCTGCATAGAAATGATCGCCCCGGCACGAACGTAGAGCGGCGTTTCGGCAAGTGCCGGATGCAGCGAGATTTGATCTTTGGAAGAGTGTTTTTCGGCGGTCCAGAAGTCGTACCAGTCGCCCGGCGGCAGATGAATGTCCTCGGCGTCAACTTTTTCCGTGACGACAGGCGCGACGAAGAGATCGCGACCGAAGAGGAACTCGTGATCCTCGCCATAAAGGCTCTGCTCATCGGGATATTCAAGAAAGAGAGGCTCCATCAGTGGGACACCGGTGCGCGAGGTTTCCTCCATTGCGGTGTAAATAAAAGGAAGAAGTCTGTAACGCAGCTCGATGTAGCGCTTGCGGATCGCTTCCTGCTCGGGACCGCTGGCCCAGGGCTCGTGATCGGCGGTGCCCTTCGCCGCGTGATTGCGATAAATCGGATAGAACACACCTAACTCATACCATCGCGTTAGAAGATCGACTGGCGGAGAGCCCGCGAAGCCACCGACATCCGCGCCAACGAACGAATATCCGGAAAGTCCGAGATTCATAATCTGCGGCACGCTCATTCCTATGTGATTCCAGGTGGCGCTGTTGTCGCCGGTCCAAGTGGCTGCATATCGCTCGGCGCCCGCATAGGCCGCGCGCGTGAGGACGAAAGGCCGCTCGTCAGGCCGCAATTTGAGAAGGCCTTCATAGGTCGCGCGAGCGTTTTCCATGCCGAAGACATTGTGGATGGCGCGATGGTCGAGCGTCGTGCCGTCATCGAGACGGTGAACATTGTCGAGCGGCATGGTTTTGGAAAGAGTCTGGAAAGTCGCTGGCTCGTTCATGTCATTCCAGAAACCCGCCACGCCCATGTTGACGAAATCCTTGTAGAGGCCGCCCCACCAATCGCGCACGCGCGTCAGCGTGAAATCCGGAAATACGCTCTCGCCAGGCCAGACCACGCCGACATACACCGAGCCGTCCGGTCTTTTGACGAAGACATCGTTCTTCATTCCGGAATCGTAAGGCGCATAGCCGTGGTCCGGATCCTTTTTAATATGCAGGTCGGTGATGAGAACGGTGCGTATGCCCTGCACGCGAAAATCCGCAATCATCTTTTCGAAATACGGAAAATATTCGCGGTTGATGGTGAAGGGCGCATTGCCCTGCTGATAGTCGATGTCAAAATAAATGACGTCGGCAGGAATTTTTTTCTCGCGCAAGGTTTGCACGACCTCGCGAGCGCGCGCTTCGGGATAATAGCTGTAGCGGCTTTGCTGGTAGCCGAGCGACCAGAGGGGCGGAAGCGGGGTGCGGCCGACGAGCGCGGTGAATTGTTGGACGATTTTCTTGGGTTCTGGGCCGGCGATAAAGTAGTAGTTCAGCTCGCCACCCTCGGCTCCAAACGAAAAATAATCGGGCGACTCTTTGCCGAAATCGAAGCTGCTGCGGTAAGTGTTGTCGAAGAAAACGCCGTAGGCCGTACCTTTGTGGAGGCCGATAAAAAACGGGATGGTCTTGTAAATCGGATCGTCTGACTCTTGCCAGCCAAAAAAATCCGTATTCCACATCGTGTACGCGTGATTGCGGCGGTTCATCGGACCGGGTTTGTCGCCAAGACCAAAATAACTTTCCTCGGAAGGCATTCGCTTCCAGACGTGGATGTACGTCCCGTCCCAAGCCATGGGCAAAGACGGCTCATCGGCAAGAAGAACATTGCCGGCCGAGTCCGCGAAAGTGATCAGTAGAGGTGTTTTCTTGACGATGACAACGACGCGGCCCACCGTCATGCGAAGCTCGTTCTTTCCATCTTCGACGCTGATCGCAGGCGGATCAGGAGATTCGGTCACTGCCCAAGAGGAATCCTTCGGAAAGGATCCTTGCGGCGCCAGGCGAACGCGGATCACGCCGTCGCGAAAAGCCGTGATCCGTAGTTTTGCCGAACCGGCGATCAGTTCGACGCCGTCCGAAAGCTTCTCCACGCGCTGCACGTTTCCGATATGCTGCCAGCCTGCTGCCGCTGCGCTGGCGCAGCTGATCGCGCAGAGCAGCATGCCAATTCCGCCGTATTTTGCAAGACGTGGCATGCTGTCCCTCTCTCCGTAGGGCTGGTGGAAGAATCTTCGCCTAGAATGCGCGCGCGCGCCTGGCAGCATGCACTTCCTACTCAGCTATGCTGCGAGCCACTCCTCAAAAAACGACGAAGCTTTCGCGCCCTCGATGCGCCGGCGCACCGCATCCATCACGCGGCACTTTACGGCCCCATTGCTTCCATAAAAGGCTAGCCAATACGGCAGGTGAAGCTCAATCGGCATGCGCTCGATTTCCACCTTCAGTCCTCGCAGCTTGAAAAAACCCTGCTGAAAGAGAACTCGCAGAACTTTCGTCCTGAGAATCTCTTCCGCTGCATCCGGCCGCAGACGTGCCACAAGCTGATTCCGAGTCTCAACGGTTACCACTTCCTCGTCCGCCGGAATGCGTGGGAACTCGAATAGATCGAGGTCGCCATGCACTGCGTCAAGAGCGAAAAAACGCGTCTTCCTCGCCTTGCCTATCTCATAGCGCACACGGAAAACCCAAAACGGCACGTAAGCTTCCGCGATTCGCTGCAAGGGGCCGCTCCGAATCCTCCAGTAAACGCCGCTAAAGACGCCGGAGCGGAAGCCGCGGACGGCCTCCTCTTGCGTGACGTTAGGCTTCAATGTTCGAATCGCACTGACTCTCATCTATGCCTCGTCTGCCGCGAATACTAGCGGAAATAAATCCACAAGCTGATCACGGTCGCAAGCAAAAGAAGGCTTGCAATAACGTTGATGCGCCGCTCGGTTGGCGTCTCGTGCGCGGGCTTGCGCTGCGGAATGCCTACCGCGATGGTTTCCATCTTGTCGTCGACGGTAGCAAACGTTAGTCCGGCAAGTTGCTTGCGGTCAGGTGCTTTGGTCATCAAGCTGACGGCGATGAGGACAAATGAGCACACTACGAACATGAAAATCGCGTAGTGCAGGAAGTTCATGTCGATGATCCAGCGCACGACGGGAGATTCGAAATGGCCACCCGCCGCGCGGTCAGCAAGTTCGAGAATGAAACGTGTCGCGCCCAATACAAATCCGGTCATAAGCGAGGAGATCGCTCCCGAGCCGTTCAGGCGCGGCCACAAGATTCCAAGCACGAAGCACGCTGAGATTGGCGGGCTGATATAAGCCTGCACGCTCTGCAAATAAATGTAAAGCTGGCTGCTGATGTAGTGAATGAACGGAACCCAAAGCAAGCCAAGCAGCACCATAAAGCCGGTGGCAATGCGGCCGAAATTTACTAGCTGGTTCTCGGAAGCTTGCGGACGAATCTTTTTGTAAAAATCCAGCGTCACCAAGGTTGATGCGGAGTTGAACACGGAACTCATCGCGCCCATCACCGCCGCGAGCAATGCCGCCATGACCAATCCGACGAGGCCAGTCGGCAACAAATTCAAAATCAGCGTCGGGTAGGCAAAATCGGGCTTCTTCACCTGCTCGGGGAAAAGCGCGAACGCGATAATTCCCGGCAAGACCAGCATGAACACCGGCAGTATTTTCAGAAAGCCTGCGAAAATCGTACCTAACTTGGCGTGCCCCTCATCACGCGCGGAGAGCACGCGCTGCACAATTACCTGGTCGGTGCACCAATACCAAATTCCAAGAATGGGCGCCCCAAAAAATATGCCTGTCCATGGAAAGTCCTTATCGGTCGACGGCTTCATCATGTGGAAGTAACTGGCGGGCACCATCGTCCTGAGGTGCTCGAAACCTCCAACCCGGTGAAGACCGATGATGGTCAGAGCGACGGCGCCGCAAATCAGAATCAAGGTCTGCACTGTATCGGTATAGATGACCGCTGCCAGCCCTCCGGCCACAGTGTAAATACCGGTGGCGATCACCAGCACGACCGCCGTCTTCCATAGCGACCAGCCCGCTACACGCTCAAGAACAACGCTCGCTGCATAGAGTTGAACGGAAATCTTTGTGAAAATGTAAGCGATGATCGAAATCGCAGCCAGATATATGGCGCAATTGCGGTTGAACCGCCGCTCCAAAAATTCCGGCATGGTGAAGACGTTCGACCGCAAGTAAAACGGCACGAACACCCAGCCCAGCACGAGCAAGATCAAACAAGCTAGCCACTCGAAGTGGCCCACTGCCAATCCAGACGAAGCGCCCGTCCCCGACAAACCGATAAAATGTTCCGTCGAAATATTCGAAACGAACAAAGAAGCGCCAATGAAAAACCATCCGATGTCCCGGCCAGCAAGGAAGTAATCTTCCGAGGTTCTCTCTCTCCTCGCAAAATACATACCGATGCCAAACACAATCGCGAAGTAGATCCCGATGATCACGAGATCCACGGTGGCCACGCTCTGGTGAGCAACCGTAACTTCCGATGCAAACAGCATCCGTTCCTCCTTGGCATCCGCCGCATAAGCTGAGCGGAATCCATGATTAGTGAGCTTGTCTTCGCGAGAGCGCAGCGCGCACCAACCCCTTGTTGGACTGCGCGCGCTTAGTACAGTGGAATCCCTGCCGCCCCTAAACTGAAATTCGGCGTGCGCAGTCTATAACAGGGCAAGACCAGGCTCAATGGCTGTTTCGCTCCTTGAGGCGGGCGGAAAAGGCGGTCCCAGCCATCCTCGATGGGAGCGGGCAACTCCGATTTGCCGTGATCCGCGGATCAGGGTAAAAGAGAGTGTGGAGGAATCATGACCAAGCTACTTTTTTGCCTGCTGTTCTTTGCGACAGCACTTATGGCTGCGGACAAGTCCGTTTATGACTTCACCCTCAATTCGATCGAGGGCCAGCCAGCG
Source organism: uncultured Acidobacteriota bacterium (assembly GCA_963833345.1). Lineage (GTDB taxonomy): Bacteria > Acidobacteriota > Terriglobia > Acidiferrales > UBA7541 > Acidiferrum. The sequence goes on from CAWHXI010000002.1 coordinate 3,628,779, forward strand.
CCGCTCGGCACCTACAAGGGGAAAGTGGTTCTACTCGTAAACGTGGCGAGCCGTTGCGGATTCACTCCGCAATATACGGCTCTGGAAGCGCTCTATGAGAAATACAAAGACCGCGGATTCGTCATCGTTGGCATTCCGGCGAACAATTTCGGCGCACAGGAACCGGGCACGAATCAAGAAATCAAGACATTCTGCCAGACCAAGTACAGCGTAACTTTCCCGATGATGTCCAAAGTCTCGGTGAAGGGCGACGACAAAACACCGCTCTACCAATTTCTTACGGACAAGGCCGCCAACCCACAAACCGGCGGCGAGATTCAGTGGAATTTCACAAAATTTTTAATTGGGCCGGATGGCCGCGTGCTTGCTCGCTTTGAGCCGGCAGTTACGCCGGATTCGCCGGAAGTCACTGCCGCGATTGAAAAAGCGCTCGCGCAATCGAAGAAGTAGCGGCGCGTCTAAATAAGAACGAGGCTCACTTCCGGACATTAGCCCGGCCGCCGCGCCAAAAAGTGGCTGGCGCTTGTTGCCACTGGCATATTGTCTTGCAAAAGTACAACCATGAGTTATGGCCATCGTCGCGTTCCAAAATGTCAGTAAGGACTATCTCACCGATGGCCAGCCGGTCCGCGCACTGCAGGACATTTCGCTCGACGTAAACCGCGGAGAATTTGTTGCCCTTGTGGGGCGCAGCGGCTGCGGCAAATCCACTTTGCTCAATCTCGCAGGAGCAATGGATTTTCCCACGTCCGGTCGCGTGTTACTCGATGGCGTGGATACATCTACTCTGAAAGACGCCGGCTTGACCCTGCTGCGACGCAAAAAAATAGGCTTCATTTTTCAATCGTTTCAGCTTCTGCATACGCTGACCGTTTTTGAAAACGTCGAGCTGCCGCTGCTTCTCGCCGGAAAGCCGAATGCACGCGCTGCCGCCCGCGAAAAACTCGCGTGGGTTGAACTCGATGGGTTAGGCGATCGTTACCCGCACCAACTCTCCGGTGGTCAGATGCAGCGAGTCGGCATCGCGCGCTCGCTCGTCCAATCACCCGCGATTCTTCTTGCCGACGAGCCAACGGGGAATCTCGACACCGTGACCGGGAACGTCATCCTCGATCTCTTGAAACACCTGACACGCGAACTAAACACAGCGACTTTGTTGGCTACGCACAGCGCGGAAGCGGCTGCGCTCGCCGACGCCATCGTGCGCCTACGTGACGGAAAAATAGAAGAGCTTACGCGGCGCTGACATGAGACGCCTCGCCCTTTTTTACCGCTTGATGCTTCGCCCGCTGCTGCAGGAACCGGTACGGGCAATTCTGACGGTTCTCGCGGTAACCCTTGGGGTCGCCGTGGTTTTGGCGATCGATTTAGCCGGAGCGGCGGCAACCGGGTCTTTCCGCGCATCGATGGAAACTCTCGCGGGTGACAACGATTTGGAGGTCGTTGCATCAGGCGGTGTGCCCGAGGGAGTCGTAGGAACAATCGCAAAGCTTCCTTACTCCATTCGAATTTCACCGCGCATCGAAGACTCGGCGGTCATTTCGGATACGAAGCAGACCATTCCGCTCATCGGTCTCGACCTGGTTGCGGAGGGAGGGTCCGCGGTCAACGCCGCAATCTCCGCTTCGAGCTCAAGCGAATCTTTTGCGTCATCGGATGACGCGATGAGCTTCTTACAAAGCCCAGACAGCATCTGGGTCGGCGCAAGTCTGGGAAAAAAGCCTGGCGACCAGCTTCGCTTGCTGATCAATGATCAAGTCCGCGAATTCACAGTCCGCGGCGTTTATCCCGATTCGAACGGCAGTGAATCGGCCATTGTGATGGATCTCGCCGCGGCGCAACGCGCGCTGAACCGCTTCGGCCGCGTCGACCGCATCCTCTTAAAACTTCCAGAAGCCCCGAGCCTCGAAGAGTGGCAGCAGCGTGTCCGCGCAGCACTGCCCACCGGAGTGGAAGTTCGCACGCAAGGCACAGGCACAAACGAGAATCGCCGCATGCTCGCCGCCTTCCGCTGGAATCTGCGCCTCCTCAGTTACATCGCGCTGATCGTGGGCGCGTTTCTCATCTACAACACAATTTCGGTTTCCGTCGTGCGCCGCCGTCCGGAAATCGGAATCGTGCGCGCGCTGGGCGCCAGCCGCGGCGCAGTGCTCGCGGCATTCATCGGCGAGGCGGCCTTCTTCGGCTTAGCTGGTGCCGCGCTTGGTCTCCCCGTCGGACGCGTCATGGCCTCCGGCGCGGTGAAACTCATGGCTGCGACGGTGGAGTCGCTCTACATCAGCAGCCGTCCGGGATCTATCGAACTGAGCAGCTGGTCGGTGGTGCTTGCCTTCATCATCGGCGTTGGAGTCGCCATCGTTTCCGCATACTCGCCCGCCCGCGAAGCGTCGCTTGTCTCTCCCGTGGAAGCTATGGCGCGCGGAAGACGCGAGTACATGACGATTGTGCACAAATCGCGCGATCTGTGGCTCGCACTGATCCTGGGCATCCTAGCCGCGGCGGCCTCACGTGTTCCTGCGATCGAAGGCAAACCTATCTTCGGCTATCTCGCCGCGGTCTTGCTTGTCGTCGCGTCCGCGCTCGCAATTCCGGCTTTCACGGATGCGGTTATTTCCCGCACCTCCCGTTCGCTCGGAAAAATCCTGGGAGTCGAAGCTTTGCTCGCATCGCAATCTCTTTCAGGTTCGCTTCGCCGCACTTCAGTGCTTGTGGGCGCGCTCTCCACCGCCATCGCGATGATGACTTCCGTCGGCATCATGGTGGGCAGCTTCCGCGAAACGGTGCTGATTTGGATGAATGACCGTCTGCCAGCCGATCTCTATCTGCGGCCTGCCGGTGAGCCTGCCCCCGACCGCCATCCAACCGTTTCTCTTGAATTGGCGGACAAAATCAGCAAGTTGCCGGGCGTCGCGGGCGTGGACCGGCTGCGCTCCTACGAGATCAGCTACGACGGCATGCCCGCGACATTGGCATCAGTGGATCTGAGCGCCCTCCGCTCAGATCACCGATCCAATTTTTTCTCTCGCCGGCCAACCGGGCAGGTCCTCTCCCAGATTCGCGACACCGATGCTGTCGTTGTCAGTGAACCTTTCACCTACAAACATCATGTGCGCGCGGGCGACACCATCACCCTCGCGCTGGGGGATTCGCGTCCATCCTTTCGTATCGCAGACATTTATTACGACTACGGAAGCGAGCGCGGCAGCATTTTGATGGATCGCCAAACCATGCTGCGTTATCTACCCGATCCCACGCCTTCGAACCTGGCCATCTATGTCGTCCCTAACGCCTCCGTCGAAAACGTGCGCCAGGAAATCACGCAAGCCTCCGCTGGCCATCGTGTGTTGGTCGCTTCAAACCGGGATTTGCGGACGGAAGCGATCCGCATTTTCGATCGCACGTTTGCCATCACTTATGCGCTCGAGGCCGTCGCCGTAATCGTTGCAGTGATGGGCGTCGCCGGCGCGCTGCTCGCTCTCGTCATCGATCGCCGCCGTGAAATCGGATTGCTGCGCTTCCTGGGCGCGGCGGCGGAGCAAGTGCGAAAACAGATTCTCGTCGAGGCAGGCTTGCTTGGCCTGCTCGCGAATTTCGCGGGACTCGCTCTCGGATTCGCGCTCTCGCTCGTACTCATCTACGTCATCAACAAACAATCGTTCGGCTGGACGATTCGATTTCACTGGCCTGTCGCGATTCTGCTGGGAGCCATCAGCGTGGTTTACGTAGCCACAGTGCTAGCCGGTTTGTATCCCGCGCAAGTCGCCGTCAGACTCAATCCGCTTGAGGCCGTCCATGAAGAGTAGGGTGACAGCCCTCGCAGTGACGCTCTTTCTTCTCAGCCCTCTCTCCGCACAGTACCGCACCGCGGTGCCGGGCTATCGCTTCGAATTCCCTAGAGACTATTTCGATCATCCCGACTTCCAAACAGAGTGGTGGTACTACACGGGGAATCTGAAGTCCGCAAACGGCCATCGCTACGGATTCGAACTGACGTTTTTCCGCCAAGCGGTCAGCCGTGATCCTGCTCAAGCAGCAACTTGGGACCTCAAGGATATTTACCTGACGCATCTCGCGCTGAGCGATCTGGCTGGCCAGAAGTTTTATCACACGGAAAGAATAAATCGTGCCGGCCCCGGAATCGTCGGCGTGAGCGCCGCCAGCGCCCGCATCTGGAATGGCAATTGGCAGATTCAATGGGAGGGGTCTGATCAAAAGCTACAAGCAGTCGAAAAGCTCTTTCAATTACAGCTGACCCTGCACCCGGAAAAACCGCCGGTCATTCACGGTGAAAACGGTGTAAGTCAAAAATCGGAAGGAGCGGGCCACGCGTCGTACTACATTTCGTTAACACGCCTGGCCGCGAGCGGAAAACTCGAATTGAATGGCGAAACGATCGAAGTCTCCGGCCTTGCCTGGATGGACCACGAATTTTTCACTCACCAATTGGAATCCAGCCAAATCGGCTGGGACTGGCTAAGTCTGCAACTGGAAGACAACACGGAGTTGATGCTCTTTCGCCTTCGGCGGAAAGATAGTTCTCTCGATCCATTCTCGGCTGGCACTTACGTGGACGCGCAGGGCAACTCCACGCACTTGCGAGCGAACGATTTTATCTTGCAGCCGCTCGCAGAGAGCTGGACCAGTCCCCTCACTCACGCGACCTATTCCATCGCATGGAAAATAGTGGTACCAAAATTAGAGATCGATCTCGAAGCACACACATCACTGGCCGCGCAAGAGTTGGCAGGAAAAACAAAGATCGCGCCATCTTATTGGGAGGGTTCCATCCATCTGGAAGGCCGCCGCGGAAAGTTGCCGCTCGGCGGAGTTGGTTATCTGGAAATGACCGGCTACGATCACCCGGCCAAACTCGCGCCCTAAGCAAAGTGAAAGATCAGCGAGAAATCACCTAAGTTCCGCAGGCTTAGAAATCCGAGCCGTGCTGGCCCGCACTATCAATTCCGGCTCGACCATGATTTCCTTGGGATGTGGGGTCTTGGCGGGCGCGGTAATCCGCCGCAGTAGAATTTCCGCCGCGATCACGCCCATCTCCCGCAAGGGCTGGCGAACGGTCGTTAACGCGGGATTCTGGAACGCCGCACTCTGAATGTCGTCGAACCCGACGACCGAGACGTCCTCTGGCACGCGGCGGCCCGCTTCGCGCAGCGCGTGAATGGCTCCGATAGCGGAAATGTCGTTGAAAGTAAAGAGGGCTGTGAATGGTTCCCCGGACGCAAGAAGCTTCTGCGTGACTTGATATCCCAACAGCGGCGAAGACGATTCACCTTCCAGCTGCCCCGTGAGATGCTCCTTAACTTCGATGCCTATTTTTTTCGCGGCCTCACTTACCGCTTGCCATCGCACTTCCGTATCCGAACTGAACGCCTGCCCCTTGATAAACGCCATCTTCCGATGACCGAGATCTGCAAGATGTTGCAGCGCGAGGCATGCTGCCCGCGAATGATTGAGCACAATGTTTGTCACCCCGGGCACGTCCCGGTGCCCGGAGACCGCCACACTGGGGACATCCACTGCTTCCGCAAGCGCTGTGTCCACTACGATCAAGCCCTCCACCGCCCGCTGCTGCAGCAGCAACGGATATTCTTCGATGAGTTCATTTCGATGGCGATGGCTGACCACAAAATAAAAATAGCCTTCTTGCAGCAGGTGATCCTCAATGCCCGACATCACCAATGCCGCGTATCCCTCGCTGATTTCCGGAACGACCACGCCGATAGTGAAGCTCCGCTGCTGTCGGAGCGACCTGGCCAGATGATTTGGCCGGTAATTTAGTTCCTTGGCGGCGGCGCGGATTAGCTCCTGGGTGCGGTGCGGTATCGATTTTGCGGCGGGAGACCGGTTGATCACGAAAGAGACTGCGGCTTGAGAGAGCCCGAGGTGCTCCGCGAGAGACTTCAGGCTTACCCCCGAGCTCGAAGACTTCCGCGCGTCAGAGGCGCCCTTTGATTTTGGACGCGCCATAGATGTTGGTCTGGGCTGGTAGTCTCCCATAAGGGACCAAGGGAGAACAAGGTCCAAGGCCGGATATAAGTTGAACCCTCCGGGCGGTCGTTTCCTCGCTTGTGTATCGTACTAAATCGGTTTACTATGCTCTTTTCGTCCAGGAGGACCGCGCGCTCGAGAACTTGCCCAGGTTTGGAATTGCAGAAATTCCCAAAGAATAAGGATTTTGCTGGCGGCACGGCTGAGAATTCAGTATCGTTTGCCGTCCTTGCCCGTCCCGGCCACGCTTAAATAACTTGTTCTTAATTTCTGTGCTTTAGACGACGGTTAACTCACCGTTCGAGGCACCATTGGAGTTTTTGATAACGTGCTCACCTCGCTGACTCGGTTCGCAATTGTGGCGTGTTTGGTGCTTTGCAGCCAGTCCGCCACTACGCAAGATTCGCCTTCTGCCGCGGCATCCAACTCCGCGACGCCCCAATCGAATCTCAACAGTCCCGCTACGGAACAAAAAATAGATGCCCTGCTTCATAAAATGACCCTCGACGAAAAGGTCGGTCAATTGGTCCAATACTCGTCCGGTCAGCCCACGGGCCCCGGCACGGGCCGTACCGATTTCAACGACATGATTCAAAAGGGCGAGATCGGTGCAATGTTTAACATCACGACGGCGCGGGAAGCGAACGCGTTTCAGCGCGTGGCGATGGAGAAATCGCGCTTGCAGATCCCTCTCATATACGGTTTGGACATCATCCACGGGTATCGCACCGAATTCCCAATTCCTCTCGGCCTAGCAGCTTCTTGGGATCCTGATCTCGTTCAGCGCGCCGCGCGTGTGGCGGCGCGGGAAGCATCAGCAAGCGGAATCCGCTGGATGTTTTCTCCGATGATCGATATCGCGCGAGACGCACGCTGGGGACGGATGGCGGAAGGTTTAGGTGAGGATCCGTACTTGGTCTCGGCAATGGCACGGGCCTACGTGCTCGGTTACCAGGGCGAGCGTCTCGGCGCGCCCGACAGCGCCGTGGCGTGCCCCAAACACTATGTGGGCTATGGAGCAGCCGAAGGCGGCCGCGATTACAACTCGGTGGAGATTTCCGAGCATACCCTTCGAGAATTCTACTTGCCTCCTTTTCACGCGGCCGTCAACGCAGGCGCTGCGACGATCATGACCGCGTTCGATTCGCTGAACGGAGTACCCACCTCAGCGAACCCCTTCACCATCAAGCAGATCTTGCGCAACGAGTGGGGATTCCAGGGGCTCGTTGACAGCGACTGGACTTCCATCGCCGAACTGATTCCCCACGGCATCGCGAATGATCCTGCCACGGCCGCGCGAAAAGCATTTCTGGCCGGCGTGGAAATGGATATGGTCAGCAGTTTTTACCATGACAATTTGGCGAATCTTGTGCGCTCCGGCCAAGTGCCTGAAACGGCTGTGGACGAAGCGGTTCGCCACGTTCTGCGCGTCAAGTTTGCTCTTGGCTTGTTCGAGCATCCTTACGCGGATGAGAAGCAGGAAGCGGGAACGATGCTTCAGCCGGAGAGCGTGGACCTCGCACGCACGGCTGCGGAGCGCTCGTTCGTCCTGCTGAAAAATTCTCCGTTAGCCAGCGGAGCGCCGTTACTTCCTCTTGCCAGCGATTTGAAGAATGTTGCGCTCGTCGGGCCGCTCGCGGATGATGCCGCTGTGATGCTTGGCTCGTGGTCGGCGCAAGGCCGCCCCGGGGACGTCGTCACGCTGCGCGCATCGCTGATGCAGAAACTGGGCGCGGATCATGTGCACTATGCGAAGGGCAGCGACATCACTAAAGCATCGGACGAACAGTTGGCTGAAGCCGTCAAGACTGCGCAGGACTCGGACATCGTGATTCTTGCGCTGGGAGAAAATGCTTCGGAGATGACAGGTGAAGCTGCTTCGCGTGCCCACCTGGGCTTGCCAGGCCGCCAGCAGCAACTCTTGGAGGCAATTGCCGCCACTGGAAAACCTGTCGTCCTCGTATTGTTCAGCGGGCGCCCGCTTACTCTTCCCTGGGCGTTTGAACATGTCCCAGCTGTCCTTGCCGCGTGGTTCCCGGGAGTGCAAGCAGGCCCTGCTCTAGTGCGGACACTCTTAGGAGAATCAAATCCGAGCGGGAAGCTTCCGGTGACTTGGCCGCGCAGCGTCGGCCAAGAACCGCTCTACTACAACGCCTTGAATACGGGACGTCCGGCGGGCAGTGCCGACCTCACCAAGCCTCCGTCGGACGCCGCGGACAAATATATTTCGCGCTATATCGACGAACAGAACAGCCCCCAGTTTCCTTTTGGGTATGGATTGACCTATACGAACTTCAGCTACGGACCGACGCAGGCGAGTTCTGCTCAATTGAGCGCCAAAACTTTGAACGACGGCCTTCGCGACGCAAGGCATCCCCCTAGCTCCGATCTAACTGCCAGCGCCGACATCACCAATACCGGCACGCGCGCGAGCGAGGAAATGGTTCAGCTGTATGTTCGCCTGGAAGGCACGAGCACGTCGCAGCCGGTTCGCGCGCTCAAGGGATTTCAGCGCGTCAAACTAGCTGCAGGACAAACGCAGCGCGTCAGTTTCCATTTGGGCCCTGATGTCTTTGCACTTTGGGACGATCAAAACAAATATGTCGTCGAATCCGTGCGCGCTAGAATCTGGATCAGCACGGACTCTGCCCACGGCTCGGAAGCGACGCTCGATATCACGAAATAAACGCCACGAAGTCAGCTAGAGAAAAGAAATGACTAAACATCGCTCGTATCTTCGCAGGGACGCCATCAAGCTCGGCGGGCTTGGGCTTCTTTCTTCCTCGTTGGCGCCGCTGCTGAACTGCTTTGCAAACCCACAAAAGACATTCGTCGAGCCTGCCGGAACGCCTTATCAAGGGAGCGACGACAAACTGTTGGATGAAATCCAGCGCACGAGCTTCGACTTTTTCTGGTTTGAAGCGAGCGCAAAAACGGGGCAGGTGAAAGACCGCGCCCTCGCAAACGGGAACGACACTCGCGACTTCTCCAGCATTGCAGCCACCGGGTTCGGCCTGACAGGTCTCTGCATCGGCGATCGCCGAGGTTTTGGAAAGACGGCTGACATTCTCGCGCGCGTCCGCAACACGCTCCGTTTTCTCGCCAACGACCTCCAGCACGAACACGGTTTCTACTACCACTTCATTCACATGGAAACCGGGCAGCGCTGGGAGAAGTGCGAACTGTCGTCCATTGATACGGCGCTGCTTCTTTGCGGTGTCCTCACCGCTCGTCAATATTTTGCCGATCAGGAAATCAAGGACCTCGCGACAAAAATATACGAACGCGTCGACTGGCCGTGGATGCTCAATGGCGGCTCCACTCTCTCCATGGGCTGGCATCCCGAATCGGGCTTTCTCGATGCCCGCTGGGAGCATTATTGCGAGCTGATGATGATTTATTTGCTGGGCATCGGCTCTCCGAAACACCCATTGTCCCCGGAGACCTGGAAAGCCTGGACGCGTCCGGTGATCAAGTACCAAGGGATTGAATATATTTCCGGAAACGATCCGATTTTCACGCACCAGTATTCGCAGGCGTGGTTCGACTTCCGCAAGAAACGCGATGCTTTCACCAACTATTTCGAGAACTCGATCAAGGCGACGAAGGCGCACAAACTTTTCTGCCTTTCGCTACATGAAAAATTTCCAGACTATAGCGAAGACCTGTGGGGCATCAGTGCGTCCGACTACGAGAAAGGATACACAGCGTGGGGCGGCCCGCCGCCGCAAGGGCCGATCGATGGCAGCATAGTGCCGTGCGCAACGGGCGGTTCGCTGGCTTTTCTCTTCGACGATTGCATGCGCGTCCTCCGCAATATCCGCGGCCGCTACAAAGACAAAGCCTGGGCGAGATACGGTTTTGTCGATGCGTTTAATCCGCTGGACGGGTGGTACGACCAGGATGTGCTGGGAATAGATCTGGGCATCACCATGCTGATGGCAGAAAATCACCGCACCAGTTTTGTGTGGGACACCTTCATGAAAAATCCTGAAGCGAAATCCGCCATGCAAAAGGCGGGTTTCCACTCCACGTAACCGCAAACAAAAAGCTGTCAACGAGGGGAGAGTTCTACAACCACTCGTTGACAGCTTCCTCGATCAAGTTTTGGAGGCGCTCTCCAACTGCGAGCTACGCCTCCCGGGGTGGAAACCTAGAAGCTGAAGCGCCCTCCGAGCGTGATGACGCGGCCGGCAAGAGCACCGGTAATCGTGCCGAAGTTCGAGTTGGCAATATTGTTCGAGATTTGGTTCGGGTTGAGGTTCAAATTATTGAAAAGGTTGTAGGCATCAACCCGCAACTCGATCTTGGCGTTTTCACCGAGTACTGGCGCTTTGGGAAGGCCAAAGGCCTTGGCCAGGGTCAGGTCAGGTCAACGCCCTTATAACCAGGGAGGTTGAGCGAATTGCGCGCGACATGAGAGAACTCAGGAAGCGCGGTTCCGGAGCTGGTGCCCATAAAAACAACGTTAGTGAAGTTTGGCGTCGAGAAATATGCCGAGCCACCTTTGGGATAATTCGAGTTGGCAGCAGTCTTAAATGCATCATTGCTCGTGCTGTTGCCGGCTCCGCCCAGGTAGGCAGCAGGGAACACCGACCCGTAACCGCATTGCCCGCAATAGAGGCTTGCGCCGTTCGGAATGTTCAGCATCGGAGTCCAGGGGAATCCAGAGTGGATATTGAAGATGCCGCTGAGGGACCAACCACCGGCAATCTTTTCCATCCAACTGTTGCTGCCGTGGAAGAAGACCGGCTGCCAAACACCAAAGATCTTGAACGCTTTGCCCACGTTGTAGTCGCAGCGCCCATAATCCAAGCTCTGGTCGAACGGGTAAGGCTGCTCCGAATAAGGCGCGGAGCTCGTGTCCATGCACTTCGACCAGGTGAATTGTGTGTCGGCTTGGAACTGGTGCGAGAAGTCATGCTTTAGTTCCGCGAGCAGGGCGTTATAGTTGCCGCGGCCGTTCACACCCCAGTAGTCCCCGCCGCCGATCTGCGGGTTGAAGGCGTAACCCAAGGTTGCCGGGACAGCAAGCGGGTTCGCATGGAAAAAGGTGTCTCGAGACTGGCTCCCCTGATAACCCAACGAGGCCACGAACTGGTGTCCCAGATCATATTGGGCATCCAGCGAGTAGTGATGGACGCGCGTGGTCGGGAGCGTGTTGGGGAAGATTTGAACACCGACGGAACCAGTTGTTGGCAGTCCATTTGCACCAAAACTCGAAACCGTGTTCGGGTTTGCTGGATAGCCGTTAAGGTCGTGGACCCCCGACGAGAGGGCATAGATGATGCCGCAGTTCGGCAGCGGCTGAGCGCAACTCGAGGCGGCCGGGCTGCTCTGGCTTAAGTTCGGAAACACTACCAACCCAGGATTATTGACAATGTTGGACGAGATAGCGAGTTGTTCCCCGGTATAGCTCAGGCCATAACCGCCGCGGATCGCCAAGCGGTTGTGAAACTCATAGCCGAACAACGAAGTCGGGCTCCAGGCAACTCCAATCTGGGGTCCGAAGTTATCCTTTTGCGCGTTCCAGGAATTGCCCTTCCGGACAACCAGGCCCGTCAGGTAAGCAGACCCAGCGCCGGGAATGGCGGTGAGCATGTTGTTCTGTTTTGCATACAGCGGACCAAAGTACGACCAGCGGAGGCCGAGGGTGAGGGTCAGGTTCGAGCGAACTTTGAAACTATCCTGGACGAATAAGCCCCCGAGGTTTTCGCGCTGGTCCTGACGGATCGTAGTGGGGAATCCAGTAAGAGGATTGAAACCTCCTCCTTCGCTCTGTGGCGCATCGTTCAGGAAGTCCCACATGTTAAAGAAGCTATAGCTGGGCACGCCGCAACCGGCACACTCTTGCAGGTAAAAGAGGCGTGTGACTTCACCGCCAAACTTAAGGGTATGGCGTCCGTAAATCTTGGTGGCCACATCCTTGAAGGTGTAAGTCCACTGGTCCAGTATGCTGCCGACGTTCGGCCCAAATGAATTCACCGAAATGCTGCCGGTGGTATTAATACGATCCGTGGGAAATCCAACCGGAGACTGTGAGTTGTCCCCGATTTCATTCCAGCGCCAGCTGGCGGCATTGCCGCGGGCTTCGTTGAGGAAGGTAGGCGAGAAGGTATGATCCCAGATTGCCGAGAACGCCTCATTGATCTGTGAATGGTGGAAAATGTCGTAAGCGCGATTACCGTTGAAATTATCTTTTGTAAGGGGAACGTAGTAGATGGTAAAACCGACTCGGTCCTTTTCCGTGGCATTCACATCCAGGCGGCCATTGTACTGGGTGGCCGTAAATTTAGTTGGGTCGATCGTGTTGTAGTTCGCGATGTCAGCCACGGTACCCAGAGGGCTGCCAGCGGTTCCGCAGCCAGTGCCGGCGCCACCGCAGCCGGGGTTCTGAGCGCTAACCCATCCAAGATCCTGCTTACCCAAGCCTGCTGTCAGAGGCGTCCCGACATTGAGGCCTTGGCCGGGAATCTCCGCGCAGTTTGCGACGGGATTCTGAGCGTTAACGTGGGCCGCGTCGGTGAGACCGGCAGTGGCACAGGTGGCGTTGGGGTTGAGTGTTCCGACCACACCGTTACCAGGGAAAGAAAGATACTGCGCAGCGATGCTCCCCGAAGGCGCCAAGGCGGCAAAGGCTGGGGTCTCGTACCAACCGTTGCCTTGCAGGTTGGAGAAGGGTTCGCGAACGGTTTCATAGTTGAAGAAGAAGAAGATTTTGTTCTTCCAAATCGGGAGCGGGATCGGGCCGCCGACGCTGCCGCCGAACTGGTCGAACTTATTGGCGTCCTTAGTTACGCTATTGCCCGCGCCGTTAAATCGCTGGTATGCGTCGAAGCTCGGTTCGTGGTTCGTAAAGAAGAGGCTGCCGTGGAAGTTGCTCGTGCCGCTCTTAGAGATGATCTGAATCTGGGCACCGCTGAAGCGTCCATCCTCGGCATCATAGCTATTGGAGACGACCTTTACGCTATCCACGGAATCTTCAGACGGTGTGACGATCGTTGCACCGCCCCAGACGGCGCTGGTGGTGCTGATACCATCGATTGAAATGCCGTTATTCTGAGTCTGTTGGCCACTAGCAATGACCTGCGCACCATTTTCGGTTTTGAAGATGCCATCCGCACCACCAGACTGTCCTCCGTTTGTCTGACTGCCAGGGAGGTTATAGTTGTCAGTGCCACCCGCCTGCGATCCATCGCTGAAGGATCCGGGAGCCAACTGCGCGAGCTTCAATACGTCCCGCCCAAAGGACGGCAGGTGCTGAATTTGGTTCGAGGTAACGACGCCGTTTATCGAGGCGGTTTCCGTGTCGATGAGCGGAGTCGAATCGCCACTCACCGTGACACTTTCGGAGATCACCCCAAGATCAAGCTGAATATTCACGGCGTTCGCTTGTTCCGGGATGATGCCAAGATTATCGAGGATCTTCTTCTTGAAACCCGCTTTCTCCACGGTGAGGGAATATTTGGCGGGAGGAAGGGCGCTGAAGTTGTAAATTCCGTTCCCGTCGGTCGTGGCGGTCAGAACCTGGTTTGTGTCCAGATTCTTCAGGGTGACGGTTGCTCCAGATACTGCCGCTCCTTGCGGATCCGTCACGACTCCTTGAATCGAAGCTCGGTACTGTGCGTTTGCGGAGCAGACAACGAAAGTCAAGCAGACCAACATCCCCATCGCGCGCAGGCAAATCTTAGACACGTTCATGGCAATTCCTCCCCAGATTATTGCCGATACGTCGTGCACCCCGAGCTAAATCGGTTAACTACTCGTTTTGCGCGAGTATAATCATCCCATTTTTGAATGTCAACGATTCTTAATCTGAATGCTTGCCCCTGGAAACGATTGTTTCCCCGTGCATTTGATGTCTGTCGAGGGCAAAAGGGCGTAAAAGTGCCATCGACTTCCATGAAAACTCTCGTGCTGGAAGGTGGACACGGTCCGAGTGTGTGGTATAGCCGCAGGGTCAGGTTTCCAGGCAGGGGGCCTAGAATTCGATCGATGTTTTCCTGGCGATTCCTATGGACTACCTCAGCTCACCGGCTCCGCGGGGCAAGCTGCGGACACAGGCAGCGCCTTACCTACGAATACTTTTTCAGGATGAACCAGAATTGGCTCCCCGGGCTAGATTCGAACTAGCAACCCTTCGGTTAACAGCCGAATGCTCTACCATTGAGCTACCGGGGAACCGCGCAGGCAGGAACGGTAATTCCAGAGCAGCGACTAGTCTAGCGAACCCACCGCAAAAGTTCAACGAATCGCGACCATAAAGCTGGCCACCTGACATTGCGCCGATCGAGGAAGACCTTGACTTTTCTTTGGGGCAGGCTATTGTCGGCGTTTCCAGAATTTCGAGCGGAATAAGTGCAGTACAACGGAGTGCCACTGATGATGCGCAAGTGCTTTCGACTCGGGGTGTTGGCGTTATTCTGCGCGAGTTTTTTGGCAGTGCCGTTGGCATTTGCGCAGGCGCAAAAGCCAGTGAGCAAGTCATACGTGCTGAAGGCGGCGCGCATGTTTGACGGCAAGAGCGATGCGCTGGTGAAGCCAGGGCTCGTTGTGGTGACGGACGGAAAAATAACGGGCGTGGGCGCCGGCGCTGCGATCCCTGCCGGAGCGGAAGTGATCGACTTTGGAGACGCGACGCTCCTGCCTGGATTTATCGACGCCCACACGCACCTGACGTCGATGTACAGCGAAGACTACAAACAGAGCGCACTGAATTACCTGCAAAAAACAATTGCCGAGCAAGCGTTGGATGCGAGCGCCAACGCGCGGGTGACGCTGATGGCTGGCATCACGACGGTGCGCGATGTGGGCTCGTCAGACTTCGTGGATGTCGGTTTGCGAAACGCGATTCGCGATCATGTCGTGCCCGGCCCGCGGATGCTCGTCTGCGTGCACGCTTTAGGAGCCACTGGCGGGCACTGTGACGGTTCGGACGGCTATCGAGCAGGACTTTTCGGCCACGAGTCCGGCCCGCTTGACGGCGTCATCAACGGCCCCGATCAAGCAAGGTATGCGGTGCGGTTGGATCACAAATACGGTGCAGATATCATCAAGGTCTGCGCGACGGGCGGAGTGCTCTCACTCACGGACGACGTCGACACACCACAACTGACGCAAGAAGAATTGAACGCCATCGTGGATGAAGCCCACGCCCTGCGTCGCAAGACAGCCGCGCACGCGCACGGTGCGGAAGGCGCAAAGCGCGCCATCCGCGCAGGCATCGATTCGATTGAACACGGAACGTTTCTCGACGACGAAGCCCTGGACATGATGAAGCAGCGCGGTACGTACCTTGTGCCAACCCTGATGGCTCCGCAGGGCATACAGGAACAGATAGACAAGGGAACCTATATTCCGCCGCCGATTTTGGCCAAAGCGAAGGCCGCGATTGCGGCGGGTCATCAAACGTTCCAAAGAGCGCTTGCAAAGGGCGTGAAGATCGGCCTCGGAACGGACGCAGGTGTCTACGAGCATGGACGCAACACGGAAGAGTTTCACCAGATGGTGGATTTGGGAATGAAGCCGATCGATGCGTTAAAGGCCGGAACATCGGCGGATGCGAATTTGCTAGGCTTGGCCGACAAGATTGGAACGCTTGAAGCAGGCAAGCTGGCCGATGTGGTAGCGGTGCCGGGCGATCCGGTGGAGAATATTCGTCAGACGGAACATGTCTTTTTTGTGATGAAGGAAGGCGTGATCTACAAGAATGATCGCGGGACGGCAGCGCACTAAGCGTTAGAAGGACGCCCCGCAGTTTCCGCGAACAGAGGAATATCCATGGCTGATCTTCCCAACACCGTTGCATCAGACTTCGCCTGGTACTACGAATTCATTGCGGCGCACGTTCACAAGTGGGTTGACCCGCTAACGCAGGAGCAGTTCTGGCACAACCCGTTCACTTATGGTAACAGCGTCGGCCACCTGACTTTGCACCTGACCGGCAATCTGAATTACTACATCGGAGCGCGGGTTGCGGAGACAGGATACGTTCGCGACCGCCATCGAGAATTTACCGAGGCCGGAAAACCAGACAAAGCAAAAGTGTTGGAAGCCTTCGACCAGACCATTGCGATGGTTGTGTCAACGGCTAGAAAACAAAAGCCAGAAGATTGGATGGCCCCTTATTCAGCCGACCTCGAACCCGAAGCGGCGGAACGCTTCATGATTTTTCTCCGATGCGCCGGCCATGCTTATCACCACGTCGGACAGATTATTTTCCTGAGCAAAGAGCTGACAAAAGGAGCGGGGCCGCAATCAGCGTCCGCCTAGAAAAAGGGTCGCCGCAAGCCGGGCTCGACCACCAGAACCTGGAGCACCCGTGGAGCACAGGGAGATGTCAAAGAGCAAGGCCGTGCTCCTTGTCTCTTTGTCTGGGCTTACAGCTGTTATCTCAGCACTGGAGTTGCATGGCTGGCACGTCTATCTGGCGCTGGCGCTCATCGGTATTGGGCTGACCATCGGATTCGTCCGATGGTCGCGCAAAAATTGAAAGATTGAGTGCAAAACGAAATTCAAGGAGAAACATCATGCGCAACTTGCGCAAGAAGTCTAGGGTCGCCGTTTTTCTGGCGACTGCCTGTCTGTTGAGTCCGCGCCTCTTTGCTCAGCAAGCGTCTCCCGCGGCGGCTTCCACTTCAACCACACCAACGATCGACCAATCCCTCGAGATGAAAGGCGCGTTCAGCCCGGAGATTTCGCCCGATGGCAAGCGCGTGGTCTACGAAGTTTCGCGGACGAACTGGGAGGACAATGCCTTCGAGCGCGATTTGTGGATTGTGGAGACGGCGACCGGCGAAGGGCATCAACTTACGGCGTCGAAAAAATCGAGCACGAATGCAGCGTGGTCGCCGGACGGCAAGTGGATCGCATTTCTCTCCGACAGGCCAGGGCAAATTTCCAGCACGCCAGAAGGCAAGAAACAGATTTATGTGATTGCGGCGGACGGCGGCGAAGCCAGGCAACTCACAAAAGTCGAAGCTGGCGTGAACATTCTTGCATGGTCGCCTGACTCGAAGAGGCTGGCCTTCTCCGCGGAGGATCCAGAACCGAAAGCGATGAAGGACCGCAAGGAAAAGTACGGCGACTACGACGTTGTCCACGCCGATTACAACATGGTTCATCTATGGACGCTGGATATTCCCACGAGCGAAACGGGAGCAATTTCCGAACCGATGCGGCTGACAAAGGGACCAGCATTCAGCGTGGGCGAGTTCACTTGGTCGCCGGATGGGACGCGCATCGCGTTCAGCGCGCAGCGCGATCCGGACCTGATTTCGTCGGAGACGGCTGATATTTACGTTGTGACCGTGAATGATGACAAAGTGAAAAAGATTGTGGACACACCGGGTCCGGACAGGAATCCCCAGTGGTCGCCGGATGGAAAACAAATCGCGTACGAAACGTCGGCCGCGTCAAAATATTTTTTCTATACGAACATGAAGATTGCCGTGGTAGGTGCGGACGGCGGAACGCCGCGCATATTGACGGATGCGTTCGACGAAGATCCTGGGCTAATCGCGTGGGCGCCGGATGGCATCTACTTCGCTGCGGAGCAGAAGACGTTCGCGCATTTGTTCCGCCTAAATCCCGATACAAAAGCGGTTGAAAAGCTCAGCGCGCCCGAGCATCTCGGGGCATTCTCGTTTTCATTCTCGAAGGACTACAAACAAGTGGCCTACCGCGCGGCGCTCGAAAACGAATATCCGGAGATATTTACGTCGAGTGTAGCACCGTGGCAATCGAGGAAACTCACTTCGCTGGGCGACCAACTGAAGGCGTTCAAGATTGCACGCCGCGAAGTGGTTTCGTGGAAGTCGAGCGACGGTGCCACGATCGAAGGGGTTCTCTACACGCCCCCGGACTTCAAGCTCGGCAAAAAATACCCGCTGCTGGTCGTCATTCATGGCGGACCAACTGGCGTCGATCAACCGATTCTGAATGCGGACCGGTATTATCCGCTCGAGCGATTCGTCGCGAAAGGCGCGCTGATTCTGCGGCCCAATTACAGAGGCTCGGCGGGCTACGGAGAGAAGTTTCGCGCGCTGAACGTAAGAAATTTGGGAGTGGGCGATTACGCCGATGTCATTTCGGGAGTGGATTCCCTCATCGCGAAAGGCTTTGTCGACAAGGATCGCGTTGGCTCGATGGGCTGGAGCGAGGGCGGATATATTTCTGCATTCATTTCTGCGTCGAGCGACCGGTTCAAAGCGGTCTCCGTGGGCGCTGGGATTTCTGACTGGGTGACATATTACGTGAACACGGACATCACGCCTTTCACACGTCAGTACTTGCATGCGACGCCATGGGACGATCCGGAGATTTACAAAAAGACTTCGCCAATCACGTACATCGCCAAAGCGAAAACACCGACGCTAATTCAGCATGGAGAAAACGACCGGCGCGTGCCCATCCCGAACGGTTATGAACTGCGGCAGGCACTGGAAGACCGCGGCGTGCCGGTGAAGATGGTCGTTTACAAAGGATTTGGCCATGGAATCACGAAGCCGAAGCAACAACGCGCGGTGATGGAAGAAAACGAAAAATGGTTCGCGAAATATATCTGGGGTGAAGAACCTGCTCCTACGCCGGCGCCCGCACCGCCGGTGAAAACGGAAAAAACAGACAAGACTGAAAAACAATAAGCCAAGATTTCTGGCAACCGCTACGCCTCGAGTTTGAAGCGGGTCGAGGCGAGACGGTAGAGGCGGCGCCAGAGCAAGCGATTGATGAGCACGACGATCGTCGCCATGATCAGCGTGGAAGCCAGCAAAATATCGAAGCGGCCTGCATCGCTGGCGCTACTGATCGCGCTGCCGAGTCCCGTGGTCGAGACTATCCTTCCTTGAAAGTGAAAATACTCGGCGATGATGCTGGCGTTCCAGGCATTGCCGGAGGCGGTCACCATCCCGGTAACAAGATACGGAAAAATTCCCGGCAGAATTAAATAGCGCCAGCGATCCCAAGAGCCGAAGCGAAAGATGCTGGAGGCTTCCTTGAGATCCGTGGGGATAGCCATGGCGCCGGCGATAACGTTGAAAAGGATGTACCACTGCGTGCCCAGCAGCATGACGAGCAAAGCGGCAAGCTCAAGGCCACCGCGGAACTTGATCAAGAATAAAAGGATGACGGGAAAAAGCGCGGTGGCGGGAATGGAAGCAGCGATCTGCGCGAGCGGCTGCGCGATGCGCGCAAGACGCGGGCTGAAGCCGATGGCCACGCCGGCAGGGACAGTCCAGAGGGCGCCGATGAGGAGCGCGGCGTTGACGCGAAGAAGCGTGAAACCGGCGCTGCGCAAGAGTGTGAAATAGTCCTCGCGGCCCAAGGCGGAAAGTTCGCGAGCCGCGTGAACTAGGGCGAACCCGAGACCGGCGAAAATCAAGGCCGCAAAAAAGACGAGAATCGAAAGGCGCGTACCTTGGCGCTTCGGAACGGAAAAGCTAGCTGCGGCACGTCGCGCGCCGACGGCAAACTTGACGGTGATCCAGTCGAGGACCGGCCGCACGGCGAGTCGATAGAAGCGAATCACGAAGGAGGCGCGCCCCAGAAGAGTGAGTAAATTGTGCGAGGCTGCTTTGGTCGTCTCGACTTGCTCGAATTTGAATTTGTCCGCCCAAGCGATCACTGGCCGCCAGATCAACTGATCGAGAAGAACAATGACTGTCACCATGGCGGCGAGTCCCCAGAGAATCGCGCGTGTATTGCCATGGCTCGCCGCAGTTTGCAGAAAGGAACCGAGCCCCGGCAGGCGGAAGTCGCGATTGCCGAGAACAAACATTTCGCAAGCCATCAGGAAGAACCATCCGCCGGCGACGGACATCATGGAGTTCCACACGAGGCCGATGGTGGAGAACGGCAAGTCCAGCTCGACGAATCTTTGCCAGCGGCCAAAGCGGTAAATAATCGCCGCCTCTCTTAATTCACGAGGGATGCCCTTCAGCGAAGAATAAAAGCTGAAGGCAATGTTCCAAACCTGGCCGGTAAAAATGAGGATGATGGAGCCCAGTTCGATGCCAAGCTGGCTATGCGGAAAAAGCGCGACCATGGCCAGCATGACGCCCGGAAGAAAACTGAGCACCGGTATGGACTGCAGAATATCTAGTAGCGGGATCAGGACAATCTCCGCCCGTTTGGAGCGGGCCGCAACATACCCATAAGCGAGCGCGAAGAGCATGCTCAGCGCGTACGCTACGCTCAGACGCACCAGCGAATAAACCGCGTAGAGCGGCAAAGCGCGCGGGCTCTGCGAGATTTCGACTTGAGCGGGGACGGGCCCGAGCCAGGTATGGCCAATGGCGTAGACGCCGTAGATGGCCGCTATAACGAAAAGAAAAACAGCGAAATCGACCAGGAAGGACCAAGACCAGCGTGAACCGGCGGGCCGCCGGATGGCCGGAGGAACTGGACTTGCGCTCTGTGAGGCAATCGTGGGAGTCGTCACAGGTAGGTCAAGCCTCGGTGAGGGTCAGCTTGCCCGTGGCGGCGTCGTAATCGAAAATCTCCGCGTAGCGTCCCCACTGGATGGCGGTTTCCAGTTGGCGGCGCGATTCGTCCTCGCTGAAATGTTCGTCAAGGAGGTCGCGGAAGAACTCGTCGGAGAGCGTGCGGTTCGATTTGGACTTGAGTGCGTTTTGCATCTGGCAAAGCAGCGGAATATTTGCGAGAGCGGCTTTGCGAAAGATCGCTTTGCGCGCCTGGATGTCTGCCTTCGCGTAGGCCTCTCCCTCGGAAGTAATGATGGCTTCGCCCTCTTCCAGACGTAGCATGCCGAGAAGAACGGCAGTGTCCACGGTGGGGAGAAGCGCGTCGACCTCGAGGCTCAGCTCATCGGCGAGTTTGTGAAGATCCGCGCGGCCACCATGGTCCGCGAGAATTTCCAGCAAGCCGGCTAGGCCGCCGGGCCGCGTATGCGGAAGCATGATGGCTTTGCGCGGCACTTGCTTGCCGGGAGCGGCGGTTTTCGGGGGAGCTGAATCGTGTTCGTGGTCAGGCCGCGTGAGGACGCGATAGATGTCGTCGACAAGCTCAACGAAGCTGGAAGATTTGCGGTCGCGAGGATGAGGAATGTTCACCGCAAAATCGGCGTGAATGTGGGCGGGGTTGCGGCCGAGGACGACGATACGATCGGCAAGGACGACGGCTTCTTCGATATTGTGGGTGACGATGAAAATGGCGCGGGTGGGAATTTTGTGATCGAGCCAGAGCTCGAGAAGTTCGCCGCGCAGCGTTTCCGCCGTGAGCACGTCGAGAGCGGAGAAAGGCTCATCCATGAAAAGAACTTCGGGCTCGACGACGAGAGCGCGGGCGACTCCGACGCGCTGCTTCATGCCGCCGGAGAGTTCCTTGGGATAGGCGGACTCGAAACCATCGAGGCCTACGGCGTCAATGATGCGGAGCGCGCGTTTGTGGCGCTCGATGGGAACCATGCCGCGCGCTTCGAGCGGAGCTTCGACGTTTTCGAGAACAGTGAGCCAGGGAAAAAGCGCAAAGCTTTGGAAAACGATAGAGACATTGGGCGCGCCATCGCCCACCGGCGCTCCATGCCAAAAGACGGAACCGGCACTTGCTGGCGAGAGTCCGGTAAGCATGCGGAGAAGCGTGGATTTTCCGCAGCCGGAAGCGCCGAGCATGGCGATGATTTGTCCGGGATAGATGGCAAGATCCGTCGCGGCGATGACTTGGATGCGGCCGCCGTCGGGCTGCGGATAGAATTTTTCGAGCTTGCGCGCTTCGATGATCGGTTCGGTGATGACGGGCTCGGGCACTGTCGTGGGAGTGCTCATACGAGCGTGTATTATCGCTCAAGTCGACGCGGGAAGCACAGAAGGATGAAGCTCGCATGACAGTTTCTTTCCTGGTTACAATGGCATGAACACCGCATGACATCTCCCGGTGAACCACTGAATCCTCAGTCTATGCAGACGCGAATCCGCGGCTGGATTCCGGCCGTTCTCATTTCTCTTCTGATTTCTTTGGCGATTGTTTCTCCTTTTTTCTGGCTGGGGAATGCCACGGGGCATGATTTCCAGTATCACGCGGCATCCTGGCTGGACGCCGCGGAGCAGTGGAAGGAAGGCATTGTCTATCCGCGGTGGACGGAATGGGCCGATTACGGGTTCGGCGAGCCGAGATTTATTTTTTATCCCCCTCTCTCGTGGATGCTGGGGGCATCGCTGGGTTCGGTGCTGCCATGGAATCATGTGCCGGTTGTTTTCATCGTGCTGGTGCAGACTTTCGCGGGATTGAGCGCTTTTGCGCTGGCGCGGCGCTTACTTTCAGAAAGGGCCGCTCTGTTTTGCGTGGCGTGCTACGCCGCAAATCCGTATGCGCTGCTGATTGTTTATATGCGCAGCGATTTCGCGGAATTGCTGGCGAACGCGTTCTTTCCATTGTTGTTTCTTCTAGCGCTGCAAATCTGCGAGTTTGTGGAGCGTCCGGCGGCCGAGGCTTCGCAAAGATTTGTGCGCCGCACGATCGCTTGGTTTGCCGTCGTGTTCGCCGCGATCTGGCTGTCCAATGCGCCGGCAGGAGTGATTGCCAGTTACAGCTCGTTTGTCGTGTTTGGCTTTGCGGCGCTGACGTGGAAGTCGTGGCAGCCTCTACTGCGAGGCATGGCTGGGCTGGCGCTGGGATTTGGTCTAGCGGGATTTTACATTTTGCCTGCCGCTTACGAACAGCGTTGGGTGAACATTGCACAAGCCCTTTCGGCCGGTCTGCTGCCATCGGAAAACTTTCTCTACACGGTTATCAACGATCCGGAGCACACGCTCTTCAACTGGGTTGCATCCACCATCGCGATTCTACTCATAATTTTGACTGGATTGGCGGCGCTTAGAGTCCGCAGACAAGAGCAGGATCCCAAAAACGTTCTGGACAACAGAGTGTGGCTGGGGCTGTTGCTTCTTGCGGGATTAGCGACGCTGCTGATGCTGCGCTTCACTTCCCCTCTCTGGGCCGTTCTGCCCAAACTGCGTTTTGTGCAATTCCCATGGCGCTGGATGTCTCTTCTTGCCGTGGTGTCTGCCGTTTTTGAGGGAAGCGCGATGGGCCGAAAGCGGTGGGGATGGGTTTGGGCGGTGGTCACGTTTGCGTTGATCGGTGGCACCGCCGTTGTGCTTGTGCAACGCGGGTGGTGGGACACGCAGGATATTCCGGCGCTGCGTGCCGCGATCGCGAATGGAGAAGGGTTCGACGGCACCGACGAATACGATCCCGCGGGGGATGACCACACAAACCTTCCGACGAAGTCTCCCCAGGCGATGGTCATGGATACGGATTCCATACCAGGGCCGAATTCGATTCCGAAGATTCGCGTGGAGCGCTGGAGCCCGGAGGACAAAAAGGTTTCCGTCAGCTCACGCGAACCATTTTTTCTTGGGCTGCGTTTGCTGAATTACCCCGCGTGGCGAGCCGAGGTAAACGGCACAGCTGTTACGCCACGCGGCGGTGACGACTACAACCAAATGATTGTGCCAGTACCGGCGGGAGAATCGCACGTTCGAGTGTGGTTTGCGAGGACCTTGGACCGGACACTGGGGGGAGGACTGAGCCTGTTTAGCGTACTGGCTGCTTTGGGATTACTCATCGAAGGTGTCCGGCGTAAGGGATATAGGTCTTGAACCGCGGGAGATGGAATCGGGCTTTGGGAGCAGCAAGTAAGCTGACCCGCTCAAAAAAATAAGGGGCAGCTCGGTGAGGAGCTGCCCCCTTTCCGTCCAAAGGAGGGCGGAGCGCTAAGTCACCCGGGTTAAGGGAGATAGTAGCGGAATGAGGTGAATACCATGTTGTCTAGACCCTTGGGGGCGATGGCAAGGCCGCCAGCAGGTACACCGCCTGTACCGGTCCAGGCATTCTTGGTTATGTAGGAGTATTGCGCACCAAACTGGAGACGGCCCTTGTTCCCTTGGTAGAACCTGTACCAGAAGCCGA
The DNA here is from genome assembly GCA_963833345.1 of uncultured Acidobacteriota bacterium. Classification (GTDB taxonomy): domain Bacteria; phylum Acidobacteriota; class Terriglobia; order Acidiferrales; family UBA7541; genus Acidiferrum. The sequence goes on from CAWHXI010000002.1 coordinate 3,652,710, forward strand.
GAGTGCCTTCCTGGATGATGCGGATGTCACCGGCGCAATTGGAACCCGATGACGGGTTGAAATCGTTGATAGGAACACCCTCGGTGGCGCAGCCGCTGTTGTTGGCGGCGACGTTGGCGTATCCACCGATACCCGTTGTTGAAATTACAGTGTGCGTGGTGGCCGGAATTGCCGGGCTTGTGCCATTTGAGGGTATTGCCGGCGTCTTGGTAATTGTGACCGAATCGTAGCCTGAATAACCCGCGCGCCAAGCGTACTCCAAGCCGTAATAGGCATAGATGTCGAGCTTGGGAGTGGCGTGGAATTCGAGCCGACCGAGGCCATGAGCGGTACGGATCAGCGCGAGAGTGCCGTCGGGACGAGCGGTGGCGTCGGCCAATTGTGCTGAACCATAGCGCCCAATGCCGTCGCCAGCGACGCCCTTGATGCCAGCGTCCAGGCGCTTGTTGAAGAGGGGGAAGAGAGCGCTGACGCCACCACCACCACCGGTACTGCTGGAGTTCGAAGCGCCGAAGCTACTCACCACTGTTGGCGTCGGGGATAGGCAATTCCCGGTGAGCGTCGCTGTACCCGGGACCGTATCGCCGAGCGTTGTGCCGACTACGCCGCAAGGATAGATGCGATCGCGGAAGAAGCTGACGATGCCGAAAACTTCGTAGTGACCGAATCCAGGGTCGGCAGTAGCCTTGAAGAGTAGGTCAGGCGCCTTGTTGACGGTGTAGCCGGTGGCATCGAAGGCGTTATACAGGCCGCCGCCAGCACCAGGAGCGTTGAGGAAAAAGTTTCCCGTGGTGCCGGTCGTGGCGCCCGAAGTGACGATGGTGGCGGGCGCAGCACCCGCGTTGATGGTGGTGACCGTGGAGAAGCCGCGGCCCCCGATGGTGGCCTGCGGACCTTCCACAGAGAAGCCCAAGTCAAATTTACCGCCGAAGTCCTTTACGACTCGGAAGCCGTACTGACGGGCCCATGTGAAGCCGACGTTATATTGTGGGTCGATGACCAGCGGAAGGTCTTCCTGACGATTTAAAATGTCTTTCTTGTCTTCCGTCGCCAAGGTCCATTGCTGGCCGCCGGTGATGATCCAGCCGTTTTCGAAGGCCGCTTGCGCGTACAATTGGCGTTGGCGGAATACGTAGCTATTGCTCTGGCGATTATTGGAAGTGGTGCCTGCACCGAGGAAATCGGCTTCAAGGTAACCGGTGAGAGCTGCAGGACCCACCTTGCCCTGCACGAGCATGCTCACGCGGCTCTGGCGGGCAGTGAAGTTATTCTCGGTGACGTGCGCGAGATCGGCGGCTTCGAACGGAATGCCGGTGAAGGGTGTGTTGATGTCGGCCGAAGTGGCCCGATTGCGGAAGACAGTTTCTGCCGCGAAGAAGCCGCCCGGTGTGATGGTGACGCCCTTATAACGAATTGCGGGTGGCCCTTCGTCGGACGCCTTCTTGTCGTCGGCCTGCGCCGTTGCGACAGTGGTTTTGAGGACTTCGTTGCTGGCCTTCAAATTCGCGACCGTGGTGTTGAGCGTGTCAGCGGTGCTCTTCACGGCGGCAGTGGTATTGACCGCCTCGGTGGCCTTGGTTGTGGCTTCGGCTGCGCGCGCGTTGGCCGCGGCAGCTGCGTCGCGCGCTTCGTCAATCTGACGATCGCGCTTGGCGAGTTCTTCCTTCAACAAGGTGAGTTGCTCTTGCTGGGACTGCAGAACCTGACGGAGCTCTTCAATCTCGGCAGCGATCGCCGAGTCCGACTTGTCCGCTTTCGTGGCAGCCTTGGGTTTGGCCGGCGTAGCAGGCTTGGCGGGCTGCGCGTCGGCGTCCTTTGGCGTGTCCTTCGGTGTATCAGCGAAAGCGGTTCCCATGGTGAGGAACAGCGATAGTGTGAGTGCTGCTAGTTTTTTCATTTCCTCTCTCTTTGAAGCGAAATTCGACCGCGTACCGATGAGGATGCAAACCACCCCGCGCAGAAGGTAAAGGCCGCGTCTTACAGTTACGTCAACCGAATATGAATATCCTGTAACAATCTGGGGATGGTGGACGTAACCCGTTGAGATAGCGAAGGTTAGAGAACGGGCCGGAGGTCAACAACCACAAAAAATGAGGGCAACGTACCGAACTGTAATACTTCCGGCGCAGCTGCTTTCATGTAAGAGTGGATTGAAAACTCGGGTCATTGACGCCTTCGATTAACGGCCTTCCGCCCTCGAACGCGAGGAAGGATCTACTTCGGTGCGGATATGGTAAAGGCGAGGACAATTTGGGTCAAGCGATATTGAAATTTGGCGTCGGTGTCCTGGATGTCGGCTTCCGTTTTTTGTAGCTCGGCCTGGGTGAATTCGACGATCGAGCCAAGACCCAGGTTGTAGCGGGCCTGAGCGAGGTCCAGGGAGCGGTTAGCCTGCTCGCGGAGCTGCTGCGTGACAGAGAGACGCTCGAAAGCGCGGAGGGAGTCCTGCCAGGCGTTGCGAACGTCGCGCGCGATGTTGTTGCGGGCATCCAACAGCTTTTGGCGATCGGCTTCGGTTTGGAGGTCGGCGGCCTTGGCGCGCGCGTTGTAGAGAAAACCGTTGAAGACCGGGATGTTGATATTCACGCCGACGGCGCCGTACCAGCTTTCAATATGGTTGTCGCGGACGGGAGCTTGTCCGACGACGCCGAGGGCGTTGACCGTCGGCCGCACGAGATCGTGCTCCGCGCTTCCGAACTTTTGCGCGGACTCGACTTCGAATTGCAGAGCTTTGATTTCGGGACGCTGTTGGAGGGCTTGTTGAATCAAGGGAGCGACGTCGGCGGCCGGCTGAGGCACTGGAGTCGTCTCTTCGACGAGCTGGAAATTCTGCTCGTCGGAATACCCGAGGATTGCGGAGAGGGCTGCCAGAGAAGTCTGGTAATTGTTTTGCGCCTCGAGCAAGAGGAGCTTGCCACGCGCCAGATCGACATTGGAAAAACTGAGGTCGATTTCTGATTTGAGTTTCGCATTCGTCAACGCCTGGATTTTGTCGACGAGCGTCTGCCGGGCATGCACGGTTTCTTCCGCCACGGTGACGAGAGCCTTGGTTTCCAGAGAGTTGTAGAAGGCCTGGTCGACGACAAGGAGAATGTCGGCACGCGTGGCAGCGGCATTTTGATCTTCGGCCTCGGCGCCGTATTCAGAACTAGAAAGCAGATTAGTGGTGCGGCCAAAATCGGTGACGAGCTGGCTCGCGCTCTGCGCCGCCAGCCGCCCGCGAGTAAAGGCTCGGACTGTTGAGAAAGCCGGCGCTGATGCGACTGCCTGGGTTGGCATCCACGGCGGTTAGGCTCAGATAGGCATTCGGCAGTAAAGCAGAACGGGCTTCGCGGACATACTGCTGGGCCGCAAGCGCGCGTAGCTTGCCAATGGTGATTTGTGGGTTGTTCTTGATAGCGATAGCTTCGGCCTGTTGGAGGGTCAGCGGTGTGCCAGCTCCTGCGGCTGTCGCACTCCCTGACGCGGCGGGCGTCGGAGACGGCGCCTGCGCGCGACTGCGGACAGGCAAAAGAGCGATGGACACCAAAAGAAGCAAAAAGGGACGGATCACGACTTCGCCTCCTCAACTCTCGTTTCCTTGCCCATGGACGATCAGGTAGACCGCAGGAACCAAAAAAACGATCACCACCACGGAGATACCCAGGCCACCGATGATGGAGCGCGCAAGCGGCGCATACTGTTCGCTGCCGGCCTCGACTCCCAGAGCCATCGGAATCAGGCCAAGGAGTGTCGCGAGGGAAGTCATGAGAATCGGCCGCAGACGGACTTTACAGGCTTCGACGACGGCTTCGCGTAATTGCATACCGCGTTCGTGCAAGATGCCAGAAAATTCCACAATCAAAATGCTGTTGGAGACCACGATGCCGGTCATCATGATGACGCCCATCAGCGACATGATATTCAGGGAGGTCTTTGTTACCACCAGGAACAGGATGACCCCGGAGAGGCCTGGAGGAATGGCAGTCAGAATGATGAGCGGGTCCAAAAACGACCTGAATTGCGCCATGAGAATGAGATAGACGAGAGCGATCGAAAGAATCAGGCCGACGCCAAATCGCAAGAACGATTCCCGCATGCCGATGACCGCGCCCCGCACACGAATGCGAACATTCTGGGGCGGGTGCAGGCCGGCTATCAACCGGTCTACTTCTTTGCTTACAGCCGAAAGGTCTTCTGTCTTCGGCATCACATAAATGTCCACGACTCGCCGGATTTGGTAGTGGTCGACTTCCGTGGGTGTCTCGATGGGTTCGATTTTTGCGACGGATTGCAGCGGAGTGTAAGCCGCTGAGTTCTCAGCACGCAGCGGGATGTTCTTGAAATCAGACATGGTCATCGATCCAATCTGTTTGTTCGAATACTGAACCGTGAGCATGTAGTTGTTGCCAGTCTTCGGATCGATCCAACAGCTCGGAGCGATCACGCCGTTCGAAGTCAGCGCGGTAATGACGTTATCAACGACCTGCTTGGGAGTGATTCCCAGCTGGCTGGCCTGCTCGCGGTCGATGTCCAGTTGCAGGCCGGGATAATCGATGTCCTGGGGGATTAGGATGTCGCTCACGTGTTTTGAACGCTTAAGCTGATTGGCGATATCCCGCGCGATGCCATACCCCTCCGTCATGTCGTTATCGCTGACCTGTATATCCAGCGGAGCGGGCAGTCCTTGGTTGACCACCGAATCCACAAGCCCGCCAGCTTGGAAGTAGGTGCTGAGCTGCGGCAAATCCGTCCCGAGTTTTCTGCGCAACCGCTCCATGAGCTCGTAGCTGCCCTCCTTGTGCCCTTCTTTCAAATTCACCTGCACAAAAGCCGTGTGCATGCCGGAATTGCTGGTGTAAGCAGCGGAAAGGTCGGCGGTGATTCCGATATTGGAGACAATCATGTCCAAATCCCTGGCCGGAACTACTTCGCGAATGTCGCGTTCGACTTGGGCGATGTATTGATCGGTGAGTTCGAGGCGAGTGCCGCTGGGGGCTTTGACGTTGATGACGAATTGGCCGGGGTCTGTCCGCGGAAAATACGATTTGCCGAGAAAGGGAAAGAAAACTATGAAAACTACGAGAATGCCCGCGGCAATGAATCCGACGGTGCGCTTGGGACGATCGAGCGCTTTCAACACCGCGATGTCGTAGTAAATGAGCAGTTTCAGAAAAAGGGCGTTGAATTTCTGGGTGGTGCGCGCGAAAAGCGTTTTCTTGATGAGCTCACCGTGGATCTGGTTGTGGTCGATTCGAATGAAATAGGCGCAGTAAAGAGGCACCACAGTCATGGCAAAAATGTAGGAGGCGAAGATGGAGATGACGACGCCGAGGGCAAGGTCGGTAAACAGATACCGGCTCACGCCATAAAATAGGGTCACGGGAAAAAAGACGATGGAAGTGGTGGACGTGGCGGCAAGAACAGCGAGCGCCACTTCCATGCCGCCTTTCTCCGCGGCTTCGCGCGGGGCGGCTCCGTTTTCCATGAACCGAAAAATGTTTTCGAGGACCACGACGGAATCGTCAATCAGCCGGGAGAACGCCAAGGCGAGCCCGCCGAGAAGCATGGTATTGATCGAGCCGCCCAGTCCATTCATCACGAGAAAACACATCAGCGCGGAGAGAGGGATGGAAAGAAGCACGGCGAAGGTTGCGCGCGGGCTGCCCAGAAAGAGCAGGATCATCACCGCCGTCAAGAGCAAGCCGATGCCGCCTTCCTTCATCAAATTTCTGATAGCGATTTTCACGAAGACGGACTGATCGAAAACCACAGCGGTTTTCAGGACCGCGGGAATGTCCACCAATTTTTTGGTGGCTTCCTTGACGCCATTCACAATGGAAATCGTGTTGCTGTCTCCGCCCTGTTTCAAGACGGGGATGTAAACCGAGTGCTGGCCGTCGATCCGCACAATATTGGTTTGGATGGCGCCGGCATCCTCGGCCTTGCCAACATCGGCGACGAGCACGGAACCCAGGCCGACGGTTTTCAAAGGAATGCGATTGATTTCCTCCGTTGTCGGGAGCTGGCTGTTGGCATAAATGTTGTAGTCGCGGCTTCCAATACGAACATCGCCCGCGGGGAGAATCAGGTTCGAATCATTAACCGCGTGAACGACATCCATCAGGCTTAGTTGATGGGCCTCGAGCTTCACCGGATCGACAAATACCTGAATCTGACGGTAGGTTCCGCCGAATGGCTGAGGAACAGAGGCGCCCTGAACGTTTGCGATCTGGTTGCGTACTTGAAACTGAGCCAGGTCCTTGAGCCGGGTCTCGTTCAAACCTTCGCCCTTCAGCGTGACCAGGCAAACTGGCAAACTCGACGCGTCGAATTTCAGCACGACCGGTGGGAGAGTTCCGGAAGGCAGCCGACGCAGATCCGCCAACGCAAGATTGGAAATGTTGCTGAGTGCGGCGTTTGCGTCTGTACCCGGCTTGAAATAGATCTTAATGAGGCTTACGCCTGTGAGTGAGCGCGATTCTATATGGTCGATATTGCTTGCCAGGGTGAAGAACCGTTCGAATGTATTGGTGATGTCCGCTTCGATCTGCTGCGGCGGCATCAGCGGCTCCCCTCCGCGGCAGGCGCCCCTTCGTCCATTTCCTTGGGGATGACTTTCTGGCCCGCGTGAAACGCGCTGCGGTCGCCGACGATCACCAGTTCGCCTTCGGCGAGGCCCCCGAGCACAACGGCACGCGAACTACCGTCTTGGGCCAGCTGGATCCGGCGTTCTTCAATTACGTTCTGGTGGTTGACGACGAGCACCGTACCAACGTCCCCGGCGCGCACCACAGCTTCCAACGGAACTGTGAGAACGGCTTGGTGCTGATCGATGGAGAAGTTTGCCTGCGCATACATTCCGGGAATCAAGCGGTTGCTGCGGTTTTCAAAATCGAGTTCGGTTTCCATCGTGCGCGTTTGCTCATTCAGCGCGTCGGCAAACCTGGAGACCTTCCCTTCAAAATCCTGGTTCAGAGCTTGCACATGGACCTTCATCGTTTGGCCTACGTGAATCTGAGCGGCGACCGATTCGGGGATTGGCAGTACGAGCCGCAGAACGGAATATTGCGCGAGGCGAACCACAGGCATGGCTTGTGTGCTTGAGGAAGTGCCCGCGGCAACAAGCGCGCCGGTGTCGGCATAACGCGTCGTGATGACTCCGGCAAACGGAGCGATGATGCGCGTGTAGTTTGATAAGGCGCTGAATTGTTTGCGGTTTGCTTCAGCGACTTCAAGCTGCTGTTGCGCGGAGGAAAATGCTGCTTTTGCGCTATCCACTTGGGCTTGGGCTTCCAGATCCTTGGCTTGGGAGTCGTCGAGCTCCTGCTGGGCGACAAGGCCAGGGCGAGTCTCGGACGCCTGTTTCAGCCGCGTATAGGCGGAGTGCGCCGCTGTGTAAGACGATTGCGTCCGCTCGATGTCGCTCTGCGCACGACGAACCTCATCCTGCCAACGGCGGACGGAAGCCTCGGCGCCGCTCAGCTCGGCGGCGAGTTCCGGGACCTCCAACACCGCCAGCGTTGCCCCTCTTTCACGTGGTCGCCGACGTCCACATTCATGGTTTGGACATATCCGGAAACTTTGGCATGAACATCCACTTCCTGGAACGGCTTGAACGCGCCTGCAATGGTCAGTGTGTCTCCAATGTTGCCGCGCTTCACGCGAGCGACGGCGGCAGGAACGCCGTTTGAATCGCTTGCGGCATTGCCTGGCGCCTCGGCTTCGGAGGGACCACGGCTCACCCAAAACCACGCTAGTAAGCAAACGGCGGCAAGAACGGCTCCGGCAATAATCCATTTTTTCATGGTCATAGTCAGTTCCTGATGAGCAAGGGGACCGGCATACCGCGATCGCATTGGCGCCGGAAACCCACATAAACCTAGACTGGGCCTACTGGATGGACTGCAAAAGGGTGCATCCGGTTGCAGAGAGTCGAAACTTCAAGCAAGCGGAGAGGAATTAAAGAGCGGGCGGAGGCCGAAACCACAAGCTCGCGCACAAGAACTGGTGCGAAGGGAGGAGTTCCGAACCCAGAGGGAGAAAGGATTGGGAATCGTGGGAAGTTAGAAAAGAAATGACCTTCGCGAAAAAGACAGCCACAAATAAATGCGCATCCGGTGTGCCAGGAGAAGAATATTTTTCCAGCTCCGAAGATCCGACCGTAGCACGGTGGCTTGCCGGATGCTGAACTCTTAGTCCGCCTGCTGAGCCAGGCGCGCTGAGATAGGGGTTATATAGAAACAGCAAGGCCAGCAACAAGCACACCCAAGCATGGCGTTTCGCGCCACTTTTGGGCTAGGCATCCGGGCTAGGCATCTTTGGCACTGTAATTACGATAGTTGGACCGCTTGCGGGGGTCAAGAGGATGCCTCAGCCATGTTGCAATCTCCCCGGGGGAGGAGAAGGGGATCGGAGCCAGGGGTGCGCCGATCCCCGTGGTAGGACGTGGTACGAAGATTAAACCTGCTGAGTATCGCAGCCGGGGGTCACGCCCGAATGAAGGGCCTGTGAATTCTCCATGACCTCTTCGCCGGCAGATGGAGACTGATCTCGACCCTCCGTGGTCAGGGATAGTCCACGGCCATGGCGCACATCGAGACCACGGACCCAGAAGATGATGTCCTCGGCGATGTTGGTGGCATGGTCGGCGATGCGCTCGAGATGCCTCGTGGCGAGAATGAACTGCATTCCGGGGCTGACCAATGCAGCTTGCTGGGTCATGCTTTGCATGAGCTGGTCGAAGATGCGGTCGCGGTACTGATCGACGACGTCGTCGCTCTGAAGGACTTGTCCGGCCATTTCGACATTGCGAAAAATCAGGGCGCCGAGGCTCTTGCTGACCATAGCGCGGACCGCCGAGGTCATGGGAGCCAATTCTTCCGGCAATTGCGTGGCGGGCAATTCGCGGAGCGTAATGACGCACTCGGCTAGATTTACAGCCAGGTCGCCAATGCGCTCGAGATCATTTGTGATTTTGAGAGCGGCGACGATGAGGCGCACTTCGTCGTCCGAAAACGAGCCACGGCGGAGGAGCCGTATGGCGTGCTCATCAATAACAATTTCCATTTCGTTGATGCGCGGCTCCAGAAGAAAAACTTCGCCGGGGAGAGCCCAAGTGCGCGCATCGTGGACGCCCACGATGGCATCCAGGCCGCGATTCATCGCGCCTTCGACGGTGCGCGCCATCGAGACAAGATAGTTGACCAGAGTTTCGTAAAGGACCGCTTCCGTCTGTCCAACGGGACTTGCCATGATTCCCCTTCCAGAGCTGGGGGCCAAAAGTCACACCCTTGCTCGTAGTCCATACTCTGGCAAAAAAGCGGTTACAGTTTGTTCACAAACAGATGAATGTGCGGATAAATCAGTGGGATAAGGGCTGGGGAGGGGCAGGTGCAAGCTGGCGTTACGCAAAACATGGCTGGGCGGCAACAGCAGTCTGGGCGGGCTAAGAAGGGTCGCTACTCCCGCCGCTACCACGACCGCTTACGCCGTTGGGGTTGGAGCGCGGCGCGGGATGATTCGGATCAAACAGGGGCACGGAAAAATGGAATTGCGAACCTTGGCCCACTTCGCTATCCACCCAGAGGCGACCGCCATGCACCTCGACAAGATGCTTGGCGATGGCCAGACCCAGGCCGGTGCCGCCGGCTTCGCGGGAGCGCGCAACATCCACGCGGTAGAAGCGCTCAAAAATGCGCGGCTGATCGGCCTGCGGGATGCCGATGCCAGTGTCAGACACAGTGACAACAACTTCGGCGTCTCCCTCTTCGGCGCTGAGCATGATCTGTCCGCCCGGCAGCGTGTACTGAATGGCGTTATCCAAAAGATTTTGCAGAACTTCGGCGAGACGCCGGCGGTCTCCGGCGATGTCCGGTAAGCGTTGCGCGGTGTTCACGGAGATGCGCAAGTCTTTTTCGGCGGCGCGGCGCTGGGCGGTCTCGAGGCAGCTTTCGATCAGTTGCGAAACACTGAGGCGGCGAATTTCGAGCTCGAGGCGCTCGGCGTCCATTTTGGAAAGCATAAGCAGATCTTCCGTCAGGCGAGCCAAACGGCGGGAATGCTCGAGAATGATTTCGAGAAAACGGGTGCGGTTCTGCGAATCGTCAATAGCGCCTGCGAGAAGCGTTTCGGCGAAGCCCTGGATGGCGGTGAGGGGAGTTCTGAATTCGTGCGAGACGTTGGCCACAAAATCGCGGCGCACACGCTCGAGCTTTCGCAGTTCGGTTATGTCGTGAAGCACCACGACGGCTCCGGTCGTGTCTCCCGCACGGACTGCGGCAACGGTGATTGCGAAATAGTGCTGCCGCAACGTGCCGGTAACAATTTCCGATTGGACGCGCGGCTGGCCGCGGAGCACTTGGCGCACGGCTTCGAGCAATTCAGTCTGCCGCACTACTTCCACTAGCGCGCTACCGGAGGTCGGAGGCACATCCAGCCCGAGAATTTCGGCGAAGCCAGGATTCGCAAACACCAGGCGCTCCGAACCGTTCACCACAGCGACGCCTTCGACCATGCTGCCGAGAATCGCGGAAGAAAGGTTGCGTTCTTCCGTCAGGGTCTGGATGGTCCGGTCCAGACGGGCCGCCGTGCGGTTGAGGGAAATGCCGAGGGCTTCCAGCGCGTCTCCTGAGCCATCGCGAGGTAATGGGCGGAAGTCGCCTTCGGCGACGCGCCGGGAAAAATCCTTCAGGCGCTCGACGCGACCAGTAAAGCTGCGAGAGAACAACAGGGAGATTGCACCGGCAATCAGCAGTATGAGGAACGACGCGAGCCACAGCCGGCGGCGGAAGGAACTCAGAACTTGGTCGACAGTCTCGAGCGGAAGCGCAAAACGCAAAACAATAGGGGGTCCTGCGGATGTGTTCTGGCGCACAGCGTAATAGAGAAGATCGCGATTGATGGTTACGCTGTGCCGAATGGAGCGCCCATCTCCCTTGGCCATCGCTTCCAGAACTTCCGGGCGGGTGGCGTGATTTTCCATGGTTTGCGGGTCGGATTGTGAATCGGCCAGAACGCGGCCATCGGCGGTGATGACAGTGACGCGGGCGCCACTCGCGGCCAGTTGCGCGGCCCAATCGCGCACGGGCGCAAGGTCCTCCGGATGATCGGGTGAGGCTGGCGTCCATTGCGGAGGATGCGCTTGCGCAATGCGAGCGATGGCGGTGAGCTGCTCGAAACCTACGCGTTGGTAGTCGGCGCGTAAAGATCGTTCCGCAAAAAAATCCACGGCGAGCAGAACGCTCACTAGCAGCGCGAGAAATGCGAGCGCGAATTTCCAGAATAGATTAAGCCGCACGAGTTTCGAACAAGTACCCCGCGCCGCGCACGGTCTTCAGATGAACGGGATTCTCCGGATCGCTTTCGATTTTTTCGCGCAAGCGCCGGACGTACACGTCCACGCTGCGCGGAGTCACGAAACGATCCGTTCCCCAGACGGCATCCAGCAGTTGATCCCGCGTGAAGACCCGGTTCGGGCGCGAAGCAAGGTAATAGAGCAGCCGGAATTCGAGCGTGCTAAGCGGAACGGGCTTACCCGAATGACTCACGCGATAAGACGCCGGATCAATGGCCAGCTTGTCAATCTCGATGACACGTGGCGAGTCAGCGGGCGGCTCCGCACGGCGGAGCAGAGCCTTGACGCGCGCGAGGAGTTCGCGCGGGCTGAAAGGCTTGGTCACATAATCATCGGCGCCCATTTCCAGGCCCACAACGCGGTCGGCTTCGTCGCCGCGCGCCGTGAGCATGAGAATCGGCAGACGATTCAAGGAATCGTCCCGGCGAACTTCCCGGCAAATGTCGAGCCCAGAAAGCTTCGGGAGCATGAGATCGAGGAGCAGCAGATCGGGTGGCGTCTTCTTGAGTGTGTTCAAGCCAGCGCTGCCGTCGAATGCAGCGCTGACTTGAAAGCCTTCGTTGGCGAGGTTATAGCGAACGAGTTCGACGATGTCTTTGTCGTCCTCGATGATCAATACTCGTTTCATAAGGTAGGCACGTTCCGCTCGCCGGCTTGGTGAAAGCTTACCGTACGCCGGAGAAATGCGATAGGAGGTGGAAAGTCTTGGGTCACTTTGAGTTGTGCGTAACACGATTGATTCTCGCAGTGCTCGTGTAACGCGGGGATAACATCAATGTGAATGGAGTGTGAACGCTCTTTGGGCGGCTCAATTCGCGCTGGAAGTCGTGAATGCTAGTGCCAGCAGCGTTTTTTGCTCGAGTTCGTGTGCTTTTGCCGATCCGGTCGCGGGGCTGGCGCTGGCCGAGCGCTTCACAGAGCGCACCTGGAGCCCTCTGGCTTGAGCTAGCCGTTCGAGCCGAGGCAAAATGTAGAAAAGCGCTCCCATGTTCGCAGGCTCTTCCTGCACCCAGACGATTTCCCGGGCGTTGGGATGCTCCGCCAGCGCCGCGGAAATGTCCGTACGCGGCAGCGGATAGAGCTGGTCGAGGAAAAAGATGGCTGTGCTGGTGTCTTTGCGGCGGCGGCGTTCTCCGCGAAGTTCATGGCCGACTTTGCCGCTGGCGATCAAGATGCGTTTCGCGTCTTGCACTTCATGATCGGGAACGAGCGGCAGGAATCGGGGCCGCGTGAAGTCTTCGACATTCGAACTGGCATCCGGATGGCGCAGCATGCTCTTTGGAGTAAACACGATCAACGGTTTGCGCCAGACGCGGCGGGCCTGCCGGCGCAGCATGTGGAAATACTGAGCTGCCGTGGAAGGCTGGCAAATTTGCAGATTGTCCTCGGCGGCCAGTTGCATGTAGCGCTCGATGCGCGCGCTGGAATGCTCGGGGCCCTGTCCTTCGTAACCATGCGGCAACAAAAGCACGAGCCCGCTAGGCAGATTCCATTTGTCTTCCGTGGCGCTCAAGAATTGGTCGATGATTACTTGCGCGCCGTTGGCGAAGTCTCCGAATTGCGCCTCCCACAGAACTAGCGCTTCTGGATAGTCACGGCTAAAGCCGTATTCGAATCCGACGCAAGCTGCTTCGGAAAGCGAGGAGTTGTAAATTTCGCAAAAAGCTTGCCGCCGTGAGAGATGCGAGAGCGTCAGGTAGTTGTGCTCGGTCTCCGTATCGATCAGCACGGCGTGACGTTGGTTGAAGGTACCGCGCTGCGTGTCCTGCCCGGTTAAGCGAACGGGGTTGCCTTCGAGTACCAGCGAACCCAGGGCCAGCGCTTCCGCAAAGCCATAGTCGATGGCGCGCTTTCCGTGGCCCATCTCGTTGCGCTGTTCCAAAAGCTTTGCGATTTTCGGGTGGAGGTGAAAGCCAGCGGGGACTCGCACGAGCCCGTCCGTAAGTTCCGCAAGCTTTTCTTGCGTCAATCCCGTGTCGACTTCGTACGCAGGATTGTATTTCCCGCCCTTATAGGGAGACCAATAATCCGGCAGCTTGCGGAGGTGTGGGATCTTTGTAAGTTGTCCCGCTTTTTGCTGCTCCAGTTCGTATTCTTTTTTTACCGTGTCGACGATTAGTGAAGTGTCGATACCCGTGCGCTCCGCATAAATCTTCCATAGCGGCGCATGGTTCTTAATGCGCTCGTAGAGCACCGGCTGAGTGATGGTGGGATCGTCAACTTCGCTGTGGCCGTGGCGGCGATAGCCGATGATGTCCACCACGACGTCGCTGCCAAATGTCGCGCGATACTCGGCGGCAAGCTTTCCGATGCGCACGACCGCGTCGGGATCTTCCGCGTTGACGTGGAAGATCGGAACGCTTTGGCGTTTGGCGATGTCGGAAGCAAAACGGGAGGAATGCTCTTGCGTGGGTTGCGTGGTGAACCCGATGAGATTGTTGACGACGATCTGTATGATGCCGCCGACGGTGTACGCCTTCAGGTCTGCGAGATTGATGGTTTCCGCCAAAATGCCCTGCCCAGCGAAAGCTGCGTCGCCGTGCATTACGATCGGCCAAACTTTGTTGAGCGTGGCCGGTGTGCGGTCAATGATCGGTCCGTCCACACCGTGACGCGTCTGCTTGGCGCGGGCGCGGCCCATCGCGACGGGATCGACCGCTTCAAGATGGCTGGGATTTGAAACAAGGTGCATGTTGATGGGCTTACCCGCTGTGGTGGTGTAGGTTCCAGTGGCGCCCACGTGATACTTCACGTCCCCCGCGCCGAGCACGCTGCGCGGATCTACGTCTTCAAATCCTGCAACCACTTCGTGCGGCGGTTTGCAGGCGGCGTGGACCATCACATTTAATCGCCCGCGATGGCTCATCGCCATAATGCAGTCCACCGCGCCAAAATCCCCTGCGGTGTCCAGAATGGCGTCAAGCAGCGGGATCAGCGAGGTGACGCCTTCGAGCGAAAAACGCTTCGTGCCCAGGTAGCGCGCCTGAAGAACCTGCTCGAAGAGGTCGGCGCGAACCAGGCGTTCAAGAATCTTCTCCTGGTTGACTTCGAGCTCGGGACCCTCGATACGCTCGGCGATCCATCGCCGCCTCTCGGGCTCAGGCAAGTGCATGAATTCCACGCCGACGTTCCGGCAATAGATGCGGCGAGCTTCCTCTGCAGCCTCGCCAGTCAATTCCAGATCGGCGCTCTTCAACGGCTGGAAAACGCCAAGCGGATCCAGCGTAGCTTCGAGATAGCCCCAGCGGCGAAACACTTCAAATACGCGCTCGCGCTGCTCGTTGTTCGCAGCAGATTTCTTGGACCCTTTGGCGGGTTTTGCCGGGCGCTCTAGTGTCGCAATTGTACGGTCGGCCATAAATCAGTCTCTGACAACCTTCTATTTTGCCATAGAACGCGTTTTCCTGTTTTTTCGGGAGACTTCGGGAGACTGGGGAATTTCCGAAACACTTCTGAGGGTTGCCCGGCCAACGAATCCTGCCAGCAGCCAAAATGGAGCTGTTTCCAGTGGAATTTTGGTAGAGACTCGTTGGCCGGATAGCTTTGAAGCCAATTCTGGATAATGGCGCCAATGACGGATCATCCAGCGAGTCTACTTACCGTGCGGCGTGTCCCATCCGAAGAAAGTAATACCGCTTGGAAAATCGTCGAGGAGTACTACGAAGCGGCGGGCGTTGTCGCGCGCGACGCGAAAGATGATTTCAAACGGATTTACTTTTGTGATGGTGCTGGAGTTTGGCTAGCGGCTATTGCGGGCGCGGCTGTTGGGTGCGTTGCGCTGCGATCGCTGGCGAAATTCGCCCACAGTGGAGAGGTCAAACGTTTGTATGTCCGGCCGCAGCATCGAGGGCACGGAATTGCGGCGGCTCTTTATCAGAGCCTGGAGAAATACGCGCGCGAACTTGGCTATGAGTGGCTCTACTTGGATACCACCGATGAAATGGTTGCGGCGCAGCGGTTCTATGCCGCGTTGGGATACGAACTAACTTCAAGCTATAACGACAACTCGCAGGCTACAATTTTCATGCGCAAGGATTTGCGATCTTCGACTCGGTAGCTGCATTTGTTATTTAACTTTTTCAACCCCTTCAGAAAGCACGCGTTGAGTTCTTACAACGCGAGGACAATCGATTCCAGCCGGCGGGCGATTTCTTCGGGGGGCGTGTCCGGAGGAAACAGGATCGGCGCGCCGATGCGCACAGTTATTTCGTCGAAATGAGCGAGTCGCCGGCGTTCGCGCTTCATTTGCCAGACGCCGTCGAGGCGCATGGGAATGATGGGAAGGCCGAGATTTTCCGCCAGCAGGCCGATGCCACTTTGGAAAGAGGCCATGCGGCCGTCTTCGGAATTGTTGACCTCACCTTCGGGGAAAACGAGGAGACTGTACCCACGGTCGGCGGATTCTCCGGCAAAACGAAAGCTTTCGCGAAAGCCGGAATGCTGCGGCAGCGGGAAGACATTGAAAAACGCAGTGGCAAGCCAGTAGCCAAGGTAATGGGCCCAGCGTTTCGCGAAAAACCAATCGCGCGGTGGGCGGCGCATCCTTTGCAGGGATTCGCCGCCCATAGCCGTGGCGAGGCGATGGCGAAAACGCCGGGAAAGTGCGGCGAGAATAAGACCAATATCGGCGCGGCGTGTGATGTGATTGGAGACAATGAGCACTGGACTTCGGACACCGCGAAGATTCTCCCGGCCCACGATTTTGGGATGCCCAAGGATTTGTGTGGCCGGCCAGACAAGCGCGTAGTAGACGGTGAGCCGGAGCCAGCGCACCGGTGCCCGTTGCGTCCAGCGCGGATAAACGTACTCCGTGCGATGGGCCGCTGGTTGTTGCAGCAGGCGTTGCACATCCCCAACGGTTTTTGCACTGGAAAAAGATGTTTCGTTCAGTTCGACCTGGAAGCGCTCTTCGAGTGCGCTCATCAACTCGACGCGGTCAAGTGAAGTGAGATTCAATTCCTTCTCTAGCTTTTCTGACGTGCCCTTCGCTGCGGAAAACTTTGCCAGTAAATCTTCCAAGGTACTTGCTTGCGCATTCGCCAGCGCCGATCGGTTTAACGATCCTGCGGCCCGCGCCGTGATGAGGCTCAGTCGGGGCTTGCCGGTCGGCGTGCGGGGAAAATCAGGCTCCGGCCACACGAGCCACTGCCGCACACGTTGGTACTCGGCTAGCGATCCATTTGCGCTTTCGATTGCTTCGTGCGCCGCTTCATCATTAGCGCCAGAGTCGCCCTCCATCAGCAGAATCGCGCAGGGTTCTGCATTCCCGTCGCGCATGCTGGAAACCACAACGCAATCGCGCACCGCGGGTTGTTTACGAAGCGCCGCTTCCAAATCCTCGGGATAAACATTCAGACCCGCGGGCGTTACGATGACGTTTTTCTTGCGGCCCTTGAACCGGAGGTTTCCCTCCGCGCCAACTTCGCCAATATCTCCTGTGCGCAGCCAATTTTCGCCGTCGCGCACCCCTTGCCGGAGCTCTCCACCTTCCCAGTAGCCGCTGGCGACGTTGTCGCCGCGCACTAGAATCTCGCCGTCGTCCGCCAGCCGGAATTCGCGCCCAGGGAGAACTTTTCCAATCGACCCCTGCGCAGCGCGAAAGGGATGGTTCAGGCTGATGAGCGATGCCGTTTCCGTCATGCCGTAACCTTGCACGACCGCGTAACCGACACGCCTAAAGAATTCCTCGGTGTCGGCGGAGAGCGCCGCACCGCCGGAAATAAATGCCCAAAACTTCCAGCCGAATTTGCGGTGAATTCTGCGAAAACGCCAGGCCCGCCGCAAGAACTTCTCGCCGTTCGCCGCGTCCAGATTTTTCTTCAGCCAGCCATTCCGTCCGCACGCTTCGAATTCGCGCAAGATCCCCGCGCGCAAACCGTCGAGCATCCGCGGCACGGCTATGAGCGCCGTGGCTCGTTCTCGCTTCACCGTACGAATAATCTCCGAAGGATTCCCGGAATGTTCGAAGACGACCGTTGCGCCCAACAGCGGCGGCACAAACAGCGCCATGAACTGCCCAAAGACATGGCTCAGCGGCACCAGCGAGACAAATCGCAGCGGATGAAACCATTGTTCATACTTTCGGTAGGGATCAATCCCCCGTTCAAGCGGCTCGAGATTTGCCAGAAAATTGCCGTGCGTTAAAACGACGCCGCGCGGCTCAGCCGTGGTGCCAGAAGTAAAAAGGATTTGCGCGATATGCGCTCGAGTGATCGGCTCTTCGGCCAAGAATTCATAAAGAGCCTTATCTCGTTGGTTTCTTGCCGGCGAGGATGCCACGACACCTGCCTTACTCACAGTGTCGGACAAATCCTCCAGTGCGAGTCTCGGAATAGCAGGATCAAGTGCAGTCTTCTCGCGCGAAGCGAAAATGAGCTTCACGGCAGCGTCGCGGGCAACTCGTCCAGCAAAATCCAGCGTCGCGCCGTCATCCATGGGGACGGCCACGGCTCCGCGCAACAAGCATCCCCAGAAAGCGGCGGCCCATTCCGCGCTGTTCGGACCCCACAGCAGCACTCGATCGCCCGTGTGGACGCCGCGTTCTTTCAGTCCCAATGCGCAAGTAAATGCCATTCGCGCAAGCCTGTCGTATGTCCACGCTTCGCGGCGGTAGCCGCGCCGTTGCACGAACGCGACGTCGGTGCCATAGCGCTCGAACTCTCGAAACAGAGATAGAAGACTATCTCGGGACATGATCCCCGGCTCTCTCGCGCCTCTGAGATGATTTTGATTCTACGCCTGCGGGGGAGCGAACAAGCTCCGCCGATGCAATGAGGTAGCACGTCCCGTGCCACCATAAATGGCGCCAGGAAGGGCCATGCCACGCAAGAACGTCTCCTTGCATCTCATGAAAAGCACACGAGCAGAACTCAAGGACTTTCGGGTACAATAGTTTCTGCTGGGGGCGCCGTACACCCCCATCTACTTCGTTCGTAAGCAGGGTAAATGCCGGTACCGATTTCACAGATGTGGACGGTTGCAACGTACGTCCTCAAGCAAAAAATCGCGGGGCGCAAACGCTACCCGTTTGTGCTGATGCTCGAGCCGCTTTTCCGTTGCAATCTGGCGTGCGCCGGCTGCGGCAAGATTCAGTATCCTGCTCACATTCTCAAGAAGGAATTGAGCCCCGAAGAGTGCTTCAAGGCTGTGGACGAGTGCGGCACGCCGATGGTTTCCATCCCCGGCGGCGAACCGCTGATGCATCCCCAGATCGACAAGATCGTCGAGGGGCTGGTTGCGCGCAAGAAGTACATCTATCTCTGCACGAACGCGCTGCTTCTAAAAGAAAAGCTGGACCTCTTCAAGCCGAGCAAATATTTGACGTTTTCCGTTCACATGGACGGCCAGCGCGAACATCACGATTTTTCCGTTTGCCGCGAAGGCGGTTACGACCTGGCTGTCGATGGCATTAAGGAAGCGCTAAAGCGCGGCTTCCGCGTCACCACCAACACCACCCTCTTTGACGGCGCCGATCCGAACAGCGTCCGGCAATTTTTCGATGAGATGATGGAGCTGGGCGTCGAAGGCATGATGCTTTCGCCCGGCTATTCCTACGATAAAGCCCCGGATCAAAAGCACTTCCTGGGCCGCGCGCGCACGCGTCGCACATTCCGCGCGATCCTTTCCAATCGCAAAAAGAGCTGGCAATTCAATCAGTCTCCGCTTTTTCTCGAATTCCTGATGGGCAAAAAACAATATGCCTGTACGCCCTGGGGCATGCCGACGTACAACGTCTTCGGCTGGCAAAAGCCTTGCTACTTGCTCCAAGACGGTTACGCCGATTCCTTCCAGGAGCTAATGGAAGCGACCGAGTGGCACAACTACGGCACCGAATCCGGAAATCCCAAGTGCGCCAACTGCATGGTTCATAGCGGTTACGAAGCATCTGCGGTTGACCACACCTTCAGCGGTCTCCGCGGACTTTTCGCCACGGTAAAGGCTACCTTTTCCGGAAATTACGCCGACTCGGATGCGCTGGCCCTCCTCAACGAACCTGCGAAACCCGTGCACTCCTATAATCCGCTGGTTCAGATCGAAGCAACCAAGGGCCAATTCGAGGAGACAAGCGCTTGACCGGCCCACGCCACGCTGATCGACCGGGCCACGCGGAAGGCGCAGTCTCGAATCCCGATAAACTTGAAGTCGCTCCAGGTACGATTCACGAAGCCGTCCAAGGTTGGGTCCCCGAACTCGCCACCGAGGACGAAGTTCGTATTGCGTTGGAAAAAGCCTTCGACTATCGCGGCGACGTCACGCTAACCACCAAAGATGGCAAGCAGATAGAAGGTTACATCTTCGATCGTGTCTCTGGTCCGATGCTCGCGAACTCATTCG
Organism: uncultured Acidobacteriota bacterium; assembly: GCA_963833345.1. Taxonomy (GTDB): domain Bacteria; phylum Acidobacteriota; class Terriglobia; order Acidiferrales; family UBA7541; genus Acidiferrum. The sequence goes on from CAWHXI010000002.1 coordinate 3,672,379, forward strand.
TGCGTGTTCTGCCCAAGGATTCCAACCAGAGACAGAAAATCGCTTACGCCGACATTGCGGCACTTGCCTTCACCGGCCGCGATCCCGCCGCGGGAAAAAGTTGGGAAGCCTGGGTGCGCAAGTACTGGGAAAAGAAGGCCGTTGGCGAGAGCGGTTTGAGCCTGCAACCCGAGTCTCTCGAATAACCGGAAATCGCCCTTTTTGGCACTATCTCCGGCACAGGTCTTAACAGTAACTCCATATTTATCAATATCTTAAAGAGCGAAGCACTCCGCTTTCCAATAGACTTACGGGATAGACAAACCGCCTATTTTGTGGTACTCTTTAGCTAGCATTTGTTGCTCCTTTAATACTTCTTGCCGTGCTTGAAGGGCATCTGGGGGCAACGTTTGCGGCCGCCGGTTAGTAAGTTTGGGGAAGTACCGAGCTAGGGGGAATAGCGGCGCTATCGCGCGTCACAGGTATCAGGCTGCCTCGTTCTGCTTGAGGACGCTGCGCATAATCATAAAGAGATTCAAATCGAGTTGCATCGACGCAAAATGTATTTAAGGAGGATGATGTGCAAGTGATGGCAGAGGGTCAGACAGTCAAGCACGATACATACGGCTTGGGCATTGTTACCGCTTCCGATCAGGAGCGCACCGCGATTGATTTCGACGATCACGGTCCCAAGTTGTTCGTTACCAGCATCATGGTGGCAGAGTTGATCGGTGAAGCACCCGCCACGCCGCCAAAGACCAAGCGCCGCCGCAAAGCTTCCACCGCCGCGAAAGCCGCCAAGAAAGCCGCTGCTGCTACTGCTGCTGCCGCAGGCCGTTCGTAGTTCTTTTCTCGCCTCGTTCTTGAAGTTCGCTCTTCCCCCTTCGCCAATCTGGCCAAGGGGTGTGTCCAAAATTTCCAACTTCCCGCTTGTGCTCTCTGTGATAGTCTCTGCCCGATGAGGCGCTTTGCCATAGTACTTGGGCTTATTCTCGTGATTCTCGGTCTTGTTGGGATCCTGCACCCGGAGTTCGATTACCACAAACGCGAAGAAGTCGCGAAAATCGGCCCGGTTTCGGCGACCATCGACAAGCCGCAGCGAGTCAACATCCCAACAGGGACCGCCACCGCTTTGCTGATCGCAGGAGCATTGGCCTTACTAATCGCCCTGATTCCGAGACCAAAGTAGTAAGCGACCGCTCTGGTATTGTTTTCAATTGTGCGCGTTCCTGTTTACTTTCTTACTAAATAGCACGCATGTAACCACTTACCGCTTCGCTCCTTCTTATCTCATGCCTCGTTGACATCCTGAGTCCTGGGACTAATCCTGAAAACATACCAACGGGTGCATTGCTTGCCTCTGAACGGAGCGCAAAATGAGAATCGCAACTTTGAAGTCGGTCCTGGGTTTCTGCCTGTTTTCCATTTTTCTCGCAGGAACGGCACTGCCAGCTCATGGCCAGAGCACACCCGGCGTTTCGGAAAGCGAAATCCTCATCGGGTCATGTTCCGCCCTCGAAGGGCCGTCACATTTCCTTGGCGTAGAAACCGTCACTGGCGCGAAGGCTTATTTCAACCTGATCAACGACGAAGGTGGCGTGAACGGGCGGAAGCTCAAGCTCATCTCCGCGGACGACAGCTACGATCCCGCAAAGACACAAGCGTGCTTTGACCATCTGATGAGTGAGAAGGTTTTCGCGCTGGGATTCTTTGTTGGCACGCCCACCGCCGTGAAGTATGTCCCCATGGCCGATAGCGCCAAAATACCGCTCGTCGGATTGTTCACGGGCGCGCAAACACTCTATGTGCCGCTCCGCCACTGGATCGTGAATGTGCGGGCGTCCTATTTCGACGAGACGCGCGAGCAGGTGGACGGGCTCTGGAAGACGCTGGGGTACAAGAAGATCGGTGTCATCTACCCTGAGGACGCGTTTGGAACTGCCGTTCTAGAAGGGGTGAAGAACGCTCTCAAAGAGCGTGGCGCGGAGCCGGCAGCCGTGGCGTCCTATCAAAGGCAGACGGCTCAGGTGGGGGGAGCAATCGATACTGTGCGCGCCGCGAACCCGGATGCGGTCGTCGTCGTGGGACCGGCAAATACCGTGGCGCCAATCCTAAAACAAGCGCATGCCAAGGGCTGGAAGCCGCTCTTTCTGACCGTCTCGTTCGTCGGCACGGATGAATTGATCTCGGAGGCAGGCCCGGATGCGGAAGGCGTGGTGATTACCCAGGTCGTCCCGCCGTATTACATGACGGAGTTGAAATCCGTCGCTCTCTATCGCCGTGCGCTGGGGAAATACTTTCCTTCGGAGCAGCCCAATTTCGTGAGCCTTGAGGGATTCGTGGATGCGATGGTTCTGGTGGAAGGCCTCAAACGAGCGGGCAAAGATTTGACGCGTGAAGGGTTGATCCACGGCATTGAATCCATCCACGATCACGACTTAGGGCTCGGCCCGCAGCTCAAACTCAATTATTCCGCGAAGGAACATAAGGGCTTCGACCATGTGCTCCCCACGGTGGTTCGCGGCGGGCGCGCTGTGCCGTTCACGGATTGGTCGACCGCAGCGCCAAAATAGCTTCCGCTAGCACCGAATTTATTCTGCGCTCTCCATCGCAACGATTCGTTTCCATCCTACTTGTGGGCGGATTCGGTTTGCTCGAAGGCGTGATAGGACGAGCGGACGAGTGGGCCGGCTTCGACGTGTTTGAAGCCCATGGCTTCACCAAGGATTTTGAACTCGGCGAACTCATCGGGGTGAACGTAGCGGACGATGGGCAAATGTTCGCGCGTCGGCTGTAGGTATTGGCCCAAAGTGAGAATGTCCGTGCCTTGCGCGGCGAGATCCCGCAGCGTGGCAAGCACTTCGTCCTTTTCTTCCCCAAGCCCCAGCATCAGACCCGTTTTCGTCGGTACATCCGGATGGGTCTGCTTCGCGCGGCGCAGCAATTCCAGAGAACGCTCGTAAACCGCACCCTTGCGCACCTGCCGGTAGAGGCGCGGGACGGTCTCGGTATTGTGATTCAGCACGTCAGGGCGCGTTGCCAGCACCACATTCAATGCGTTCCGGTCGCCGCGGAAGTCGGGGATGAGAACTTCTACTTTGCAGCCCGGCACGCGGCGGCGAATTTCTTCGATAGTGCGCGCAAAAATGTGCGCGCCTCCGTCGGGCTGGTCGTCGCGATTGACGCTGGTGACGACCGCATAGCGCAAGCCCATTCTTGCCACGGCTTCGGCCACGCGGAAAGGCTCTTGTTCATCTGGCGGGCCGGCTGGCTTGCCGCTCGGCACGGCGCAAAATCCGCAGGCGCGCGTGCAGATGTCTCCCAGAATCATGAAGGTAGCCGTGCCGTGGTCCCAGCACTCGCCCATGTTGGGGCAGCGCGCGCTCTCGCAGACGGTGTGGAGGTCGAGCGTGCGCATGATGCGCTTCAGATCCTGGTAGCGCTCGCCGCCGAAGAATTTCACGCGCAGCCAGTCCGGCCGCGGGTGCGCTCCCGGCGACGGCACCGGCATTTGCGGTGTGCTTGAGATGATGTTGAAGGGCGAGGCCATGTGGTGTGCTCGAATTCGCTATTTTACCTCAGTTCGGCTCTGGCGACGAAACATACGGGACGTGCTCCGTGGCCGGTGGCCCGTGACCCGTGAAGAGGCCGACGACGGCAGCGCTAACTGGAAGGCCTTTGGCTTGGAAAATGCCCCCTCCCCCCTCCCTGTTTTTTCGCAACTGCACATTCTAAAGGGTTTTAAGGGCGATTATGTATTTGACACAGATTTGAGTTTAGCGTAGGATTCCAACCATGAAGTCAGGCGATATCAGAGGCTACGCAGTCACGGTTGGCGCAATCTTGGGGCTGCTGTTCCTGATCGTTCTATGGAGCTATCGCGCAAAAGAGATTATTGGGTGGTTCCGATGAAACTCATAGACGTAATCCGTCAATTCAATACCGAAGATAAGTGCCTCGACTACATTGAGAAAATGCGCTGGCCAAATGGCGAGCTAGGCTGCGTCCATTGCGGCGAAGTAGGTCGCGTGTCCAAGATTACCCGCGAGGCTGGTAAGAACAAGCGCACGCGGATTTACCAGTGCTTGGCCTGTGGGAAGCAATTCAGCGCGACTAGCGGTACGATCTTCAACGATACGCACCTACCCCTCACCAAATGGTTTATGGCTCTGGCGCTGATCTGCGAAGCCAAGAAGGGCATCTCTGCGAAACAGATAGAGCGGCATCTGGGGGTGAATTACCGTACTGCTTGGCATCTGTGCCACAGAATCAGAGCTGCCATGCAAGACGGCGGGTTGCTCACGGGCGAAGTGGAGGCCGATGAAACTTACTTCGGTGCACGCAAGCCCCGCAAGGGCCGTCCCTACGTCAAGAAAGATAAGAAAGACGTGGTTTTGGGGATGATCGAGCGTGGCGGCAAACTACGCCTGGTTCCTGTGAAAGATGCCAAAATGGAGATACTCGGCCCCGCGCTCGAAGAGCACATTAGCCCCGGAGCGCACACGATTTACACCGATGAGTCTGCTGCCTATGCGATCTATCTCCAGCGGCACTTCGATGCCGAACACAAGACCATCAACCACAGCCGGACCTACGGCATGGGTGACACGCACACGAATACGATTGAGAACGCTTTCAGCTTGCTCAAACGTGGCGTCTACGGCACATTCCACCGGGTTTCGGTAAAGCACCTGGGCCGCTACTGCAATGAGTTTTCCTATCGATTCAATCGCCGCGGGGAGCAGTTGCAGATGTTCGATGCGACGCTCAAGAGCATCCTGAACGAAAAAGCCCTGACTTTCAAAAAGCTCACGGCTTCGCTAGGATCGGAGTCTTAGGGCCACGCCGGCCCTGAGTTTTTATCTTCTTGCGAGGCTCCGGCTTGGCCCTCAGCATCTTTTTCAGGGCCTGGTCGAACTTTCGTTTTTCCACTTTCATCTCACACGAATGATAACAGGGTTGGCCCGTCCGGAGGATTCCGACGAGATACTCCCCGGCCACGGTTTCCCTACCGTAACACGCTTCTGTGTCAAATACATAATCGCCTTTTAAGTCCTGTGTTTTGAAACTGCGCATTCTACAGGGGTTATGGGCGCGTTTTGCGGAAATGCGGATTTTAAAGGGGTTAGGAACGGGATGGCAGGAAAAGGGAGTCGGTGGCGGGTTGGAAGGTTTGAAGGTTGGAATGTTGAAAGGCAAAGGAGAACGGGAGACACAGAGGGCGCTGAGAAGAGGGGAACGATTCGACGGAAGGATGGATTGCGTGCCGAACATGGAGAAGAGTAGCATGGGATCGGCGAGGAGGTAAAGTGTTTTGCAGGGAATACAGGGAATAGTCGAAAATGGGGGTTGAACGGCGATTGCTGGGGGTTGAACGGCGGGCGTTTGAAGCGGCGAATACTTTGGTCAACAACGTTGCGAGTGGTAAAAGAAAAGAGCGGCCCACCCTTTGCAAAAAAACAGAACAGCAAAGGGTAGGCCACCCAGGAATTAAGTGGCGGCCGCCCGCCCACATCCAACTAAGGCTAAGAGTCTGCCACCCGCCCGCCGCTTTGGCGTGGAGCAGGTCAGCTTCGGGCGGGGGCTTGGAGCCACTTGATCGCTCTGCGCAACGGGGCAGCCTCTCCGTTGCTCATCGGGGTCTGCAGCCACACCATCGCGCGATGCCGGGCAACCGCCCAGCGGTTGGGACCGCTCTCTTGGGGCTCCGGCAGGTCAACCGGTGGTTTTTCCTCCGGCATAAGCCAATAGGGGCTGACATTTGCGAAGGGTCGGTCCTGGGCGGCAATCGACGAGGGACGCTCGCTGATCGCGCCTGCGAACGACAACTTTAGAAGTGCCCCGAGCTGCTCTTGGAACGCTCTAATTGTTTTCAGGATTTTGCGCGCAAACCAAACACCGAGAGCCAGGAAGCCAAACAGAGCGAGAAGATTTCCCAGCGCATACCAATTGCTCTGCACCCAAGCGGTGAATTCGTTCATGGTTACCCCTTGGACTGGGACAGGTTCAATTTACAACCGGGCTGCGGCGGCGAAAACTGGTGAGAAGTCCAGAAAACGGGCAAGTGCTGTCCCTGCCCTTGCGTACTCACGGCTACCTGCCCGGACGGAAGCGGGACGCGAAAGTGCTATTAAGGAGATGCGGCTTTCTTGCGGAGGGGATTAGCGGAGGCTTGGGCTTCGACGGATTTGCGGACGCCTTCGGCGTGGAGTTCGCCGCGTTCGAGAAGATCGAGGATCTGGTTGGCGGTCAGCGTATCTTTGCCGACTGAGAAGATGATCTGGCCGTCGGCGGTTTGCATGGGGAAACCGACAGCCAGCCCATGTTGCCGCAGAAGGTGGACGGCCTTCACGATGTCTTCGGTTAGTTTTGCGAAGTTGCTCAGGGCAAGCTCTCTGCGTCGACATCATTGCGGAAACGGTGGAGCCCGTCCAGGGGCAAGAACGGGCGGCGCACAGGTTTTGCACAAGTTCTCCACTTCTTCGATCTGGCGTGGGGATGCATGCCTATCTCGGCGTCCCACCTTGGAATACAGTGACTGCGGTTTCGTACGGCTGACAAGCGACGATTGTCACTTTACACTGCAGTCTTGTGATCCGGAGCTTCAAGCACCGAGGTCTCAAGCGCCTCTATGAACGCGGCGACCGAAGCGGAATACGAGGCGACCTATTGGAGACGGTGGAACGAATCCTTACGGTTCTCGATTCGGCGACAACGCCGCAGGCTCTCGATCTGCCTCGTTATCGCCTGCACCCGCTGAAGGCGACTTGAAGGGGTTCTGGTCCGTGACCGTGCGGGCCAATTGGCGCATCGTCTTCCGATTTGAGGGAGAGGACGCCTTTGATGTTGAACTGACCGACCACCATTAAGAAGGAAGAAAATTAGATGCCTATGAAAAATCCCGTTCATCCCGGCCGCGTCGTCCGCCACGATTGCCTTGAGCCTTTGGGACTTTCTGTAACGGCGGGCGCGAAAGTGCTCGGTGTGACGCGGCAGGCTCTCAATAACGTCGTGAACGGCAAGTCTGGGATTAGCCCGGAGATGGCGATACGGCTCTCCAAGGCTTTCGGCAGCACGCCGGAAACTTGGTTGCGGATGCAGCTTGCCTATGACCTCGCGGCTGCGCGCAAAAATGAAAGCCAGATCAAGGTTCGGCGTCAGCACGTTGAAGAATTGCATGTATAACCGCCGCTACAGGGAGGCTATTTGATTTTGGCGATGCGGCCGGCGGTGGGATATTTCTGGAATTGGGCGGCGTCGTGGCCGGGGATGACGCGGTCGGGATTGCCGCCGGCAAGCTCAATCATCCGCGACTGAGCGGCAATGTTGGCGGCGTGATCGGCGTCGGAGAAGGTGGCGCTGGGCTTGTGCTCGGCGAGGTTGCGATAGAGGTAGACGTTATCCGATGCCAGCACGAATGGGGGATTGCCCGCGACTTGCAGATACTGCGACGCAAAGGTGTGCCGCCCTCCCGTGTACGCACGAGTGCCGGGAAATATCTCGACGTTGTCGCCGTCCACCAGACGCAAACGCCCTTCGGTATTCAGCCGCACTAGCTGCTGAACGTCCTCGGGATCTATCCCGCCATGGTCCCCGCCAGGCTGCCACGCCGGGCCGGTGTAGTAGCGGAATTCTTCCTTCTGAATCCATACGACGGCCTTGGGAAAGAGATCGATTCCGCCCATGTGGTCCCAGTGCGCATGGCTGATGACAATGTCCGTGACTTCTTCAGGGTTCACTCCAGCAAGTTTCACAGCTTCATCGGGCCGGAGGTAGTCCTTGATCGTCCATTCCTTAAACCAGCGCTCGCGGTGGAAGCCGCTGTCGAAGAGGATATTGCGTCCGCCGCCGCGGATCAGCCAAAAGGCGTAGATAGTGTCGATTTTTTCGTCCTTGGGAGCGCCCACGACCATGTCCGCGACGGAATCGCCGGGAGAGTCGGCGAGGCGTATCGCTTGAATCGAGTAGTCGGGCGCCGAAGGCGCTCCAAGCAAGACCGCGAGCGCAGCGGCGAACAAGAATCGTTTCATGACGTACTCTCCCTTCTGTTCAGGTCCTTGCTGTTAGGGCGAATCGCCCGCCGCGAACAGCATTCTGGCCAGCTCATCGCATCCTAGTCTGGCAAGCCCGGTATCATATACTCTTGCCGCTGGAGAAAGTGATGAAGCCAGCTCTCTTCGCCTTGCTTGGACTTCTCGCCGCCTCATCGTCCGCCCCACAAGTACGCAGTCCTTCCGCCGATTCGGCAAAGCCGGCCGTTTGCAGCGTCTCGGGCCTAGTTGTGAAGCTGGAGGGAAGCGCGCCGCTCCCGTCTTCCACCGTGCGCTTGCAAAGCGTTGACGACCACACGCGAACGTTTTCCGGCGTAACCGATCTTGGCGGGCGCTTCGAAGTGAAAGGCATCGAGCCCGGCCGCTATCGCTTGCGCGTGATTCGCAACGGGTACGTCACCCAGGAATATGGCCAGAGAACTCCGAATGATCCTGGCACCGTCCTCGCTCTCAGCCCCGGACAGGATTTGAAGGACTTGTTGTTCCGGCTGGTGCCTTCGGCGGTGATTAGCGGGCGCATTCAGAATGAAAACGGCGATCCTCTGCCGTGGGTACGAGTCAGCGCGCTGCGCGCGACGTATACGAGGGGAAAGCGAACGCTTTCGAGCGAAGTGACGGTGGTCACCAATGATCTCGGCGAGTATCGACTCTTTGGGCTGCGCCCAGGCCGCTATTTCGTCAGCGCGATATACAGGCCCGGGCAACGCCTGGAATCTGGCGAAGACGACGAGGACACCGCGGACGCCGGCAAGTCAGGGTATGTGCCAACGTACTACCCCAACAGCACAGATCCAGCCAAAGGCATCGCCATCACGATAAAGACGGGCGACGAAATTTCGTCCACCGATTTTCTGCTGGAACCTACTACGGTGTACAGCATTCGCGGGCACGTCAATTATTTTGCCGCGCGGCGCAACGCTGCGAACGTAATCCTCGCACTCGAGCCGCGATCAACCGGGTTGGGCTGGAGTGTTCCTCCACGGCAGTCGCTGGTCGATAAACCAGATGGCGCGTTTGAGATTCAAAACGTTTTGCCTGGCTCTTACACGCTCACGGCGTTCTGGTTTGACGACGGGGGACGAAGGTATCAGGCGCGCCAGTCTGTGGACATCACAAACATCGACGCCGAGGGCCTGCAGCTCAACCTCTTACCAGGAATGGATATTCGCGGCGTGATCAATTGGGACCCGAGACCGGGACTGGATAAAGATCCCTTAACAATATCTGTGAGACCCGTCGGCACCGTTTTTCTGTATGGCGCACAGGCGCAAGTCGCTACGAACGGACTGTTTTCCCTTCGCGATGTCACTGAAGGCCTCTACCGCTTATCGACCTCTGGCCAAACTCAGGATTGTTACTTGAAGTCCATCCGTTACGCCGGAATGGAAGTCTCCGACGATGAGTTCAACGTGATTCGCGGAACGCAGGCTATTCTCGAAGTAACTATCAGTTTCCGGGGAGCACACATTCAAGGAATGGTCACGGATGCCGACGGTTTGCCTGCCGTTGGAGTTTGGGTCGCCCTTGTCCCGGATGACGCTCACCGAAGCGAGTTCCATCTATTCAAGCAACGAACCACCGACCAATACGGCCGCTTTGATATGCGCGGCATCGCGCCTGGCGACTACAAACTCTTCAGCTGGGAACAAGTGGAACAAAACGCATGGGAAGATCCGGATTTTCTGAAACAGTTCGAAGCGAAAGGCCAGAGCATTTCTCTGCAAGAGGGCGACGGCAAATCAATGGATCTCGTCGCGATTCGCACCGCAAGTCACGAGTAGGTGAAGCACTAACCAAAATTTGAAAGAGTTACAGCGGTTGCCGCGAGGAGCGCACGAAGTCGCGCAGCACGGTCACATTCGGACCATACGCACCGATGCGGCCTGCATCGACGGGTAAGCCAAGCTGCTCGGCCTGATCGAGATTGACGCCGGCATCATCCAGCTCCGACAAGCTAAAACCTTGCGCGGGCAGCACGCGGTTCAACCCCGTGGGATACACGGGCCGCGGCGGGCGGTGACGCTGCCAAGGCCGACGCGCCAGTTCATAAAATTGCTGCCAATCGCGTTTGTGCCACGTAGTCATCGTTCTCTTTGTTGATACGTCCTCTTCTGCCATTTGGATGCACGGAGCGGCCAGAAGGTTCGTCTCGAATTCATCAGGCATTGCTTGTACCACCTGCAGCCCTCGAAACTACAAATCCCTCGCTGGGGAGGCTGGCTGCCAGGCGCTCAACATACTTCACATTCGGCGTCTTGCGTCATATTCCTTGCCTACTGTTTCAAACACGTTACGGGGTGATTTGTTTCGCGTGCGACACTCCCGGTTGCGAAGACGGCTGTTCGGTCTCTAAACGGCGGCGGGGGCGTCCGTTGGGCGCGGGATACTATGCGCAACCGCAAACTTTCGTCAGTGGAGAACTCGCTCCCTTACACCGTCGTCCAGTGTCACCACGCAGAGAACTCGCGCTCTTGCGCTGCCCTGCCTGCGCGATATCGAAGCAAGACTCACAAGCAGAAGGAAGCCGCTCTACTCGCCGTCCGCATGGACCTACTTCTATAGACGGACTTCCACCTCAAATGTTGCAAGAGAACGGTCCAACCACACACACGACTATAACTGAGGATTTTCGAGGAAGGTTTCAAGCGGCATCCCGAGAGATAGAGACGCCGCTTTTCAATCTGGAAGGTCTAATTACCAGCGGTTCCCGCGGTCTCCACGATCTCCGCCACCGCCGCCACGTCCGCCGCCACCGCCGCCGCGACCACCACCGCCACCACCTCGTCCGCCACCACCGCCGCCGCGACCACCGTAGCCACCACCGCCGCCACCAGGACGACCGCCGCCACCGCCGCCGCGCTCAGCTTGCGGCCGCGCTTCATTTACTACCAGGTTCCGCCCGCCGAAATTTTGCCCGTTCAGCGAGTTCACCGCGCGATCTGCATCTTCGTCGCCCTGCACTTCCACGAAGGCAAAACCGCGTGACTGTCCCGTGAAGCGGTCACGAATGAGATTGACACCCGAGGGGGTAACGCCTACTTGTGCGAACCATTCCTGAAGCTGCTCTTCCGTCGCGGAAAACGGAAGGTTGCCGATGTAGAGCTTCTTCACCTGCCCACTCCTTCTGCCCGGAACCCAAGTGAGAGTCGCGGAGCGCGCTGAAGGACAGCTATCGATCTGCGGGCAGTCGGGGAAGCCGAGCCACCGCGGGGAGCGAGACCGGCACTTCAGCGGTCAGAGGCATCCTCTCGAAAATTAACCTCTTTTGCAATGGGAAAGAGTCTAGCCCCCGCTCTCGGCACGTCCCGTCGAGTGAACTCCGTTTCTGCGGTCTTTTCCATGTTTCTAAGCGCGCGGTTCAGGCACCGGCACTCGTTGAATAGTGGTAGGATGCGGCCAATCGATTTCTAACAGGAAAACAGAAGATATGCGCGGCACCATGATGGATTTTCCGTTGACGCTCCCTGCGATTCTGGAGCGCTCCGGCAAACTTTTCCACCGCGTCGAAATCGTCTCCCGCAGACCAGACCGTTCCATCCTTCGTACGACTTATGGTGATTTTTACGGCCGCGCTCGACGTCTTGCTAACGCGCTCACCAAACTGGGACTGCGTCCCGGCGATCGTGTCGCTTCCATGATGTGGAATCACTCCGGGCACCTCGAAGCCTTCTTCGGCGTGCCCTGCGCGGGTGGAATTCTGCACACCTTAAACTTGCGCCTGCATCCTCACGAAATCGCCGCCATCGTCAACCACGCCGCCGACCGCTTCCTGCTCATCGATGACGTCCTGCTGCCGGCGTTGGAAAAGTGCCGCGCCAATGTGTCATTTGAACGCGTCATCGTCGTCCCTTACTGCGGCACTACGGTGCCCCTCCCGCTCGGCGCATTGAACTACGAAGAACTCCTCGCCGGCGCAAGCGACGACTTTCAATATCCCGCCATCGATGAAAACGATGGCGCCGCCATGTGTTATACCTCCGGCACCACTGGCAACTCGAAAGGTGTCCTCTACTCGCATCGCGCCCTGGTCCTGCATTCGTTCGCTGAGCTCGGCGTCGATTCCTTTGCGATCAGCAACCATGACACCGTTCTCCCCGTCGCCCCGATGTTTCACGCCAACGCTTGGGGCTTGCCTTATTCCTGCACAATGGCTGGCGCCCGCTTGATTCTGCCGGGGCCCAATGTCGATCCCGAAAGCGTTCTCGACCTCATCGACCAGGAGCACGTGACCATCGCGTGCGGCGTTCCCACCGTCTGGCTCAGCGTGCTCGCCGCTCTCGAGAAAAATCCCGGCCGCTGGAAACTCGACTGGCCCGTTCGCATCGTCATCGGCGGCTCCGCCCCGCCGGAGCGCCTCATGCGCGCGCTCGACAAACACAATCTCCACATCCTCCATCTCTGGGGCATGACTGAAACCACACCACTCGCTACTGTCGGCAAACTCAAACGCCACATGGGCGACTGGACCAGCGACCAACAATACGAAGTCCGCGCAAAACAAGGCTGGCCTGCCCCCTTCATCGAACTGCGCGTCATGCGTCCGGAAGGCCCTGAAGAGAAGTCCGCCGAAGCTCCCCGCGACGGCATCACGCCCGGCGAACTGGAAGTTCGTGGTCCGTGGGTCGCCGCCAGTTACTACAATTCGCCGGACCAGGCTCATCGCTGGACCGAAGATGGGTGGTTCAAGACAGGCGACGTCGCCACCATCGATGACGAAGGCTTCGTTAAGATTGTCGACCGCGCCAAAGATCTGGTGAAGTCCGGCGGCGAATGGATCAGTTCCGTGGATATTGAAAACACGCTGATGGGACATCCCGCCGTCAAAGAAGCCGCGGTCGTCGGCGTCCCCCATCCCAAATGGCAGGAGCGCCCGCTCGCCGCCGTCGTCCTGAAGGACGGAGCACAGGCCACGCCAGAAGAACTTCGCGCATTCCTGGCTCAATCGTTCGCCAAATGGCAGCTTCCCGACGCGTTCGTCTTTCTCGAAGCTTTGCCCCGCACCTCCGTGGGCAAATTCAAAAAGACCACGCTCCGCGAACAATTCGCCAACTGGAACTGGGAGCAATAATCGCGTCGCGTATTTTTGCAGCGCCCTGGCACAGTCTTCGCGCTTCGGCATTTTTTCACAGTCTCGCCAAGCGGAGCGGCGCTCGTAGCCGTGCCCCCACTTGCCGCGTCAAAATGATAGGATTCTGCAGAACACTATGCGACGAATTGCATCACGCGTTTCTCAACTGAATGGCGAAGGCGCGCTCGCCGTCTATTCGCGCGCGAAGGAACTGGAACGCGCGGGGCGGTCGATTATCCACTTGGAGCTTGGCGAACCGGACTTCCATCCGGCGGCGCCGGTTGTGGACGCCGTGCGTGACGCTGTTGCCGCAGGACGGGACCGATACGTGTCCACGCGTGGCATTCCCGCGCTGCGCGAAGCGATTGCGGAATATTTGAAGCGCACACGGCGTTTGCAAGTGGCGCCGGAGCAGGTTTTGGTGGCGCCCGGTTGCAAAATGGCGCTCTCGCTGGCGATGATGGCGCTGATCGAGCCAGGCGACGAGGTGCTCTACCCCGATCCAGGTTTTCCGATTTATCCGTCGTTCACGCGTGGGCTAGGCGCCACTGCGGTGCCGTTCGGATTGGAAGAGAAAAACGCCTTTCAGCCTGATCTGGACGAGATCGCCGGGAAAATCACACCGCGAACTACCGCGCTGATCTTCAATTCTCCGAATAATCCGACGGGGACAGTTTTCAGCTCGGGAGCGCTTCGAAAAATTGCGGAGTTGGCTGAGGAGCACGACCTTTGGATTCTTTCTGACGAAATCTACGCGCGGATTTTATTCAGCGGAGAATACGAATCGATCTGGTCGTTGCCGGGAGTGGCGGAGCGCACCGTCATTATTGACGGATTTTCGAAAAGTTTTGCGATGACGGGTTGGCGGCTGGGTTACGCGATAGCGCCAAAGCACGTGGTCGATGCGATGGATTTGCTAGTGCTGAATACGTTCACGTGCGTCGCGGAATTCACGCAAGTGGCGGCGATTGAGGCGCTGCGCGATTCCACTCAAGCTGTGGATGCCATGGTCGTGGAGTACTGTAAGCGCCGCGACCTGTTCGTGGACGGACTGAACCGCATTCCGGGATTCCGTTGCCAGTCTCCCGGCGGCGCGTTTTACGCGTGGGTGAATATAGAAGAGACTGGCATGGCCGCGGAAGACGTGGCGAAGCTTCTGTTGGAGGAAGCGGGCGTCGCAGGAATTGCCGGGGCAGCGTTTGGTCCTGCCGGGAAGAATTATTTGCGATTCTCGCTAGTCAGCGCGCGTCACCTTCTTGAAGAAGCGCTGGAGCGCATGATGCGCGTGTCTGCACGGTGGCGCGCGGCAGTGGTGAGGTAGGACAGGCACTCTTGCCTGTCTGTTTTTGTGGGGAGAAAAAAGCTGAGGAAGATGGGGGGGACAGACAAGAATGTCTGTCTCACAAGATCTTAGGGGAGAGTAGGACGATGAGAAGTCTGATGCAACTGGGCAAGGCACTGCTGCTCGGCGGATTGGCCGCGTTCCTTGGTGCAGCCAGCGCGCATGCCCAGGCGAAGCCGCTCGCAGGCGCAGACGTCCCCAAGATTTACGAACGGCTTCTGAAGCAAATAGACCAAATCCCCATCTACGACAATCACTCGCACGCCACTTTCCCCGACGATTCCGACATGGACGCGCAAGCCGCGCCTCCCGATGAGACTTCCGTTCTGCGCCTGCGCGACACGAACCCCGAGTTCGTTGCCGCAGCTAAATCGCTTTTTGGTTATCCCTATGATGATTTCAAACCCGAGCATGCGAAGTGGCTCATCGACAAGAAAAAAGCTGCGGAAGCCGGCGGCGGCACGGCCTACTGGGACAGCATCCTCGACAAATTGAACATCGAGATCTGCCTGGCGAATCGCGTAGCGCTGGCGCCTTATCTCGACCCTAAACGCTTTCACTGGGTTTTCTTCGTGGATTCGTTCCTATTCCCTCTCAACAACCGCGATCAGACCGGGAAGAACCCGGACATGGGCGTCTACATCCCCTTGCAGGAAAAAGTCTTACAGCGGTATATGAGACAGGAAAACCTGGGTGGTCTCCCGCCTGACCTTGCGGGATACGAATCCTTCATCCGCCAAACACTGGCGGACAATCAGAAGAAGGGCGGCGTGGCCATCAAATTCGAAGCCGCCTATTTCCGCTCGCTCTATTTCAGTGATCCTCCGCGCGAGAAGGCCGAAGAGATTTACGCGAAATACCATGCTGGCGGAGTGCCCAGCAACGAAGAATACCGTACATTTCAGGACTACGTCTTTCGCGTGCTGATCGATCAGGCAGGAAAACTCAATCTCTCCGTGCATTTTCACAGCGCTGTGGGTATCGGCGATTATTTTAGTTTGCGCAATGGCCATCCGCTGAATCTGGAGAACGTGGTCCGCGATCCGCGCTACAGCAAGACAAATTTCGTTCTGATCCACGGCGGATATCCCTACACGCTCGATATGATCTGGATGACGGCAGCCAAAAACGTTTACACCGATTCGTCGCTTATGGGTTATTACGTCTATCCCTCGGAGCTAAAGAATATTTTGAAGCAGTGGATATCGCTGTTCCCCGATAGGATGATGTTCGGCTCCGACGCATTTCCCTTCAACGACGCGGTGGGAGCGGAGGAGACCTTTTGGCTGGCGGCGCGCTCGGCGCGCACCGCCATCGCTGCCGCGTTGGCCGAACTGGTTTCGGAAGGTGCGTTCAGCGAAGAAAAAGCCCTTGAACTCGCGCACATGTACTTGCACGATAACGCGGCAAAGCTGTACGGAGCCAAACCATGAGCGCTGCTTCTGAAATGAAATATATTTCCTGGAAAAACGTGGAGCGTGAGCAGCTAAATCCACAAATAGACCGGGAAATGGTGGTCGGGGACAAGATAATGCTGGCGCGCGTGCTTATGAAGAAAGGGGCCCACGTTCCCCTGCATCATCATCACAACGAACAGGTGACGTATATTCTGGAAGGCGCGCTAAAATTCGCCATCGATGGCAAAGAGATCGTGGTGCGAGCGGGTGAAGTGCTCTGCATTCCATCGCACATGCCACATGAAGCCTGGGCGATTGAGGACACCGTCGACCTGGACGTCTTCAATCCGCCCCGGGAAGACTGGCTGAACAAGACCGACGATTACCTAAGGCACGGCCGCTAAAAGCTAGCGGTAGCTCGGAACAATTCGTGGGGCAACCCTCCCTGCCCCGTTTTCTTTGTACTACAGCAGCGAAAGAACGTAGACAAAGGGCTATGGTCTTGTTTACCGTAGCAGAGTGGGCTGATTCCAGGCGTGGGGTCAAACCTCTGAGGGGAGAATCATGAAGAGGCAACTCGTTGTTTTGTTGTTAGTGCTTGGGATGGGGTGCGCCGCTCGCGCGCAAGAAGCCGCTTCGGACAGCCAGACTGCCGACCGTAACGTGGCGGCGGATTTCTCCGCGGCCTCCATTACAAATGCATCGTTGTTTCAGCCGGTTCCTGCTTTCGCCCTCTCCGCAGCTTCGAGCTTCGGCTCTCCAGCGGCTGCGGCATCACCGTTCGGTACTGCCGCGCCCGACCCGTCGCCGGCGCCCGATCCGAAGTTTCTCTATGGCGGGCGGGATGATTTCCGCTGGCAGCTTGCGATTGGCGCTGATTGGTTCAGGTTTAGAAGCTCGATCTTCAACGCTAGCGCCGTTGGCGTTAAAAGCTCGGTAACGTACTTTACAAATGAATGGTTCGGAATCGAGGGAAACGTTTCAGCCACATTTGCTCCGGAAATCTTCGACCGGGAACACGTAAAGGTCCTGGTGTATGGCGCTGGACCCAAGATCGCTTGGCGAGAAAAGAAATGGGAACCCTGGGCGCACGCCATCATTGGCGGAAGCCACGAGCAGCCGCAGACCGCAGGCAACAGCAAGAATGCATTCGCAGTCCAGGTTGGAGGCGGAGCGGACTATCGCATCAATCCGCGCCTTTCGGGACGACTGGAGGCGGATTGGGTGCACACGAGCTATTTCGGCCAGTCTCAGAACAATTTTGAGCTTATGGGCGGCGTCGTTTTCCACTTTTAACGGAACGCAAAACCGGTGGTTAATAAATTCCGTGGTTTGAACCGAGCGCCTTTACCACTCCGTTTACGGCCGAGAGTTGATAGTCATCTCCGCCGGTTCCCTTCCAATCCTTCACGTTAAAGGAAGCACCAGATGGCGAGCGGTGAACTGTGATTCCGCTGAAGGTGAGCGGAACCTTCCTTTGGCAAATGGCCGGCGAATTCTTTGCCTCGAGAAAATAGGCCGCTCCAGAGCCGATGACCTTTGCTTGGCCGTCCGGTTCTAAAAGAACTGCAGCGTCTTGTTCGACGGCGATAGCGCGCACCTGCGCAGCCCATCCATCCTGCAAAATGCGCGCCAGAAATACGAGCAGCCGGCCCATGCGGTCGCGCTTGGCAAAATGCGTGTCGGTGACGATGCCAGTGAGCAGAGGAATGCGCAGAAAATCTCGCGAGAGCGTCACCTTGTTGCCGTAAGGATCGGCAAGCGCATCCGGGGAGTGGATCGTATCAATCATCGAAGAAAACGAGAATTCGCCGAGCACCGCCAGCCCGGCGCTTGAGCCACCGATAGGTTTCCCGGCTGCGATGTGCCGATTCAGCGCGTCTTCGACGGGAGTGTCCTGCCAGAAGCGCAGGTAGTTCGATTGGTCGCCTCCCGCGATGAAGATTGCCTCGGCTTGGCCGATGCGTTCAAGCAGCTTTGGATCATCGGAGTCGTCGCGTTCGGAAAAAACGATAGTCGCAGCGGAGTTGAGCGGGCAGAGGGCGCGTATCTCTTCATTTACCTTTTGGGCGTAGTCATCTTCGGTGTTGGCGCGCAGAATCAGGAAGTCGCCGCCGTTCGCGCGTTCACACAAATTCTTGAGAGCAGCGTCCTGTTCGCCGCCACCCATGAGTGCGAAACCGGCGCGCGGCGTGGCTGTACTGTCGGCGGCATTTCCTGCGCGAAAGTATTTCCATTTCGCCGAGGCGGATGGCGCCAGCGGAAACATCGCCAGCCAAAGAAATGCGCTGCCGAAGAGCAGAAGAATTGCTTTGCGTTTTGATGTCACTTCGGGCCGAGCGAGTCTACCAGATTTTGCAGACCTGCTCGCGCACCATGGCGTCGCCCTTTTTGCAGCCGAAGGCCTTGGCAAATTCCGCCATGTTCGAGAGGGGTCCGTTCCCACGGAAACGTCCCAGCGGATGAGGATTGGTATTAGCCATCAGTCGTTCATACTCTGGACGATTGTTCGAGCCCCATACCTGCACCCAGCCGAGAAAAAAGCGCTGTTCGGGAGTGAAGCCATCCTTGTCCGGCGGACGGGGTTTGCCTTCCAGCGATCTCTCGTAGGCGGCATAGGAGATCGTAATGCCCCCGAGATCCGCGATACTCTCGCCGAGAACCAGCTTGCCATTTTCGTGCAGGTCGCCGTCCACCACGTAGTTGTCGAACTGCGTTTGGACGCACGCCGCACGTTCCTTGAAATTTTTCAAGTCGTCAGGGGTCCACCAGTTCTTCAAATTGCCATGGCCGTCAAACTGGCTCCCCTGGTCGTCGAAACCGTGAGTAATCTCGTGGCCGATAACTGCGCCCATGCCGCCGTAGTTCACGGCGTCGTCTGCTTTTGGATCGTAGAACGGAGGCTGCAAGATTCCCGCGGGGAAGACAATTTCGTTCATTGCGCTGTTGTTGTATGCATTCACCGTGGGCGGAGTCATACCCCATTCCGTGCGGTCCACGGGCTTGCCGATTTTCGCGAGCCGCCGCTGAAAATCGAACGCGGCAGCGCGCCTTTGATTGTCAATGAACGAGACGCGATCTATCTTCAATTCAGTATAGTCGCGCCATTTGTCGGTGTATCCAATCTTCACAGCGAACGCTTCGAGTTTGGCCGTTGCTTCCGCGCGTGTTTCCGGGCTCATCCATGACAGCGTTTGCAGATCGGCGTGCAGCGCCGCGATCAGGTTGTGCACCATCACAAGAGCGTGGGCCTTGGCTTCCGGCGGAAAATACTTTTGCACGTATACCTGGCCAAGCGCTTCCCCCAACGCGCGGTCCGTCGCCTGGGTGCAGCGCTTCCAGCGTGGCTGAATCTCTTTCGCCCCGGTCAATGTCTTGCCGCGAAATTCAAACTCCTCGTCCACGAATTTCTCCGGAAGCGCTGGAGCCGACGAGTTCAGGAGATGCCAGCGATAGTAGGTCTTCCAGTCTGGGAGCGAGGTCGCGGAGAGTTGCGCGTCAAGCGCTTTAAAAAAGTCCGGCTGGCCTACATTAATTTCCTTCAATTCCGGGTGACCTAGCGCCTTGAAGTAGCTTTCCCAGCTGAAATCCGGCGTCATGGCCTGCAAATCCGCCATCTTCAGCCGGTGATATGTCTTGTTGGGATCGCGCAGGTCGGTGTTTTTCATGGAAGCAGTAGCGAGAGAGGTTTCGATCCCAAGAACCGTGGTTGCTTCCGCCGCGGCCGTTTCCGCGGGGTCGCCCAGCAGCTCAAACATTTTCGCTACGTGCTTCACGTAGGCATCGCGCACTTGCTTCGATTTGTCGTCCTGCTTCAGGTAGTATTCGCGCTCCGGCAGTCCCAGCCCGCCTTGCCACGCGGCGCCGACGACTTGGGAGCTGTCCTTTGCGTCCTGAGTCGCTCTAAATCCGAACAACACACCCACACCTTCTTGGTGCAGACGTGCGGCTTCCGCCTGCAAGTCAGCTTCGTTTCTCATTTGCGCGATGTTTGCGAGTTCCGCGTCAATGGGTTTTGTTCCTGCCGCGTTGATGGCTGTCGTGTCCATGCAGCTGGCATAGAAATCACCGATTTTTTGTTCGTTCGACCCTGCCGCGGCAGGCTGCTTCTCCGCCGCCTCCAGAATTTGCCGCAGATTCTGTTGATTCTTATCCAAGAGCTGCGAGAACGAGCCCCAAGTCGGATACTCCGGCGGAATCGGATTGGCTTTCATCCAGCCGCCCATGGCGAACTGGTAGAAGTCGTCGCAGGGTTTGCACGTCTTGTCGAGATTTGCCGTGTCGAACCCCCAGTAGCTCGCGTCGCCGGCGGGCTTCGCCGATGCCCGCAGTCCAGCGCCTGCCATCAAGATCGCGGCAACAAGCACTACCACCACAATAATCCCAACCGGATACTTACGATTCCTCATGCCTTCCCCCGATTTTTTTGCTTGCAATGCCAACGCTATGAAGTTTGCAGCGTTCCAGCACCACCCCTGCCCACACGCCGCCAAAGAGACAGACGGAAAGCCACGCGCGGGGCTTTCAAGATTGTAGGAAGCCGCTTTGGTCAGCTTAGCCCGGCAGCGGGCCGTGAGACAAAACCAAACACCTAAATGGCAGAAAGAATCACTTCGCGGGGGCCGGCAACGCCGATTCGTACTTCGTCATGTCGACGCCTTGCCAATTGCCACGCTCAATTCCTTCGCGAATCTGTGTGCCGTTTTTGCCTTTGCGCGATTGCTCATAGGCATAGAAACCTTCGCGTTCGCAAATTCCGCAGACTGCGGCGTGTTTGCTCACATAACAATCGAGCAGGCTGCCATGGCCTTGGCTGCGGTCGCAGTGGCAATAGCATGGCTCTTGGTAGAGAATTTTCTTGATGCGGGCCGCAATGCTGTAAGCATTCTGTGCAACTGGGTCGGTGAAGAGCGAAGGGCTCAAGGTGGCCGGCAAAGGTCCCGCAGGCACTGTGTTGTGAAACGCGGGAACCGGCTCAGGATTTATGTCTTGCGTCGAATTTCCCACGGAGCCCGGCGAAGCCTGCTGCGGAATCAACGCCAGTCCAAGCGCCAACAGAATGAGAGTGATCCCGCCAAAGACTCTTTGTGTTCCTCGCACGTCTGGCCCCCTAGCGAAACGGATGAGCATCCCAGCGTCAAATTGCGTGCCGCAAAAGCTGGCTATTACTCTACGGCGCTATCGCGCCAATTTCCACTCTCTGTTCTTGACGCGTCCTCCCTGCCACCATGTCAAGGCAGACGCAAAACGCCAATGCGGATCACTTCCAGTCGTGTGACGTCCATCACTTTATCGTTATTCATGTTGTCCATCTGGCTGTTCGCAATAAAGAAAAAGTCGGACCCGCGAATCGCCCCTGTCGTTGGCAAGACACAGAAATTGCTGCGATTCTCGAGGACGGTTGTGCGTGTCACTCGAAGGCCATCGCTGGAAAGACGAAATGCCGCGACGCGAGGTGACCCGATGCCGTTCTGAATGCCAATCAGACTGCCGTCGTGCCAATAAAGGCCGTCGATTCCTGCGAGCGTGCTTCGCGGCCCCGGATCAACGTCGCGGCTTTCCCCATTTGCGAGGTCCACTCTCACCACACCCAAGCTATCCGCTAAGTACAAAGAGTGATCATCCTCGCTTAGCGCAATGCCGTTTGGATAAAAGAGCGGGCGATGAATCGTGAGAGCCACGAAAGTGCGTGCAGCGGGATCGAACCGCAACACCGCGTTTGCCAAGCTATCCGTTGTAATCACCTCGCCGTTCTTGCGGATGACTAGATCATTGAAGCCGTGTTTCGCCGAACCCTCCGGCTTGAAGCGTCCCAGCAGTTTTCCGGCGGCATCAAAATGCAGGAGCTCCGTTCGCCCGCTGTCCGTAAAGGAATCGGCCCACACCGTGTTGTCGCTGGGACTGATCCGAATACCCAGTACCGGCAATAGTCCATAGCGGTCCGCTGGGATGAAATCGGAACTCCTGCCATCTCGGCCAATTTCCACTATCTTCCGGCGATTGAGGCTGCTCAGGTAAAAAACATTCCGCTGCGCATCGTAGGCCAGGCCTTCCGGAACCAGGTCTTTCTCCGTGGTCCGAACTGCTTCGCGCGCTTGGGCTACGACCGGAAAATCCCGGTGCACATTTTCGATTTGCGTCGTCAATTCCTTCGTTTCTTTAAATTCCAGGAAGGAAGGATCGCCGGAAGGATCGAATCCTTCCTGCAACGCGAGGCATTCTTTCAAGAGCGCCAGCGCCTCGCGGCTCTCTCTTAAATGTTCTTTCGCTGCGGCCAGAAAATAAAGCGCCGCACCACGATCAGGCAGCGTGGCTTGGAGTTTCCGCACGGCCGCAACTTGGTCGCGGATCTGTTGCGCGTCCGCAGGCTCGGCGGGCGTGCCCTTGATTTCTTCCGTGTCCTGGCCAAAAGCGATGAGAGGTGTAAATAAAACTGCCAAGAGGCAGAAGACCGCTAGAAACAATGGCAACCGGGAATACCGAAGATTCTTGGGAGTCTCGCGCGCGCAACGTTGGTTTCCGCAACAAAGAGTCGAAGGCTTGGATTGGCCTCGCATGGAAGAAAAATTTCCGTCTCTGCCAAAACGAACGCGAAGTCTAAACGAGCACAGCTCGCGCAGCAGTAGTATATGACGCAGGCGATGAAGAAGGAGACACGACAGTTGGCCGGCCGGCAACATGGCGCATTCGCAGGTTGCGCTGCACGCGTCCGCCCCAGGCTCGTACAAATGCATAATTCAGTGCGCCGCCGATCACCGAACTGGCCAAGGGAATCAAGCGGCCAACCCATTTTTCGGCCGTTTCCTGGCCCAGTTTAACGGCCAGCCGTTCCGCGATACGTGGAGCCAGCCGCTCGAGGATCTGCTTTTCCGCGAGGTCCTTGCCATAGTCCACGCCAGTAGCCGCGGCGGCGGCCATCCACAACTCCACCCGTTCGCTCTGCCCGCGCTCTTCGAACCCGTAGAGCAGACAAAGTCTCTGGATGAGGCGCAACGTTAGAATGGTGAGCAACCCCGCATCCGGAATGATCGTGATCATTCCTCCGAGGCCAAAACCCGCACCTTCAAGCAGCGCGAGCCGTTCTGTGTCCTGAATCAGAGATTTGGCGATGGCATCCAGGCGCGCCACCGGAACGCGGTGCATATGGCGGAAGTCGGCCACCTCAAGCCCATGCTTCTTCTTGAGTTGCCGCCGGAACTCTTCTCGGTCGATTTCGAGCGAGCGTAGCCCTCGCAGGAGCCCGAATCGGGCAAACCGCCCGAAGACCCCTCCCGGCGCCGCGTTGTGTAACCGTGCCATGCCTTTAAGCATCCTACGGCGGTTAGAAGCCCCTGGCAACCCCCCTAATGGACCAGTTATCGTACCTGTTGCTCTGGCGGGCCCTTCGCCCCTTGGGACAGGGAGTTGCACAAGTGGCGGCAACAAAACCCGCGTACTACTTGACGCGGGAATTCTTTTCGGTAAACTGCATTTTTCTCTATGGCGACCTTGCCACAAATCGTTCCCTCGGAAGTCGTCCACGACTTCGACTTTCCGCAGCGCGAAGCGGCCTTCTTCTATGGCCTCTTCCTCCGCGGTCATTCCGCGGAAAGGCTTCGCCGAGACATCGAAGTGCCCGCATTAGTTCTCGCTAAATGGCACAAAGAAGCAGAGCGCGAGCCGGAGCTGCGAGACATCTTTACTCGCATGGTGGAATACCGCAGACACGTCCTGGCGATCTTTGACACCTTGGTGGGCTCGGACGTACACAACCATCGGGTGCAATAAGCCCCCGCGAAATTCACCTTCGCTTTCGGTTCTGCTGACTATTTTACGTGTAGTCGTCCGAAATCCGGTCCTCGCCGCGGAATCCTGTCCTAAAGTTCAGGTCACAAATTGTCAGGCAACCCTTCGATTGGCCCGTGAGTCTAACCGCAGTCGGGGGACAAGTCCCACAAAATGCAGGAGATTCCCCGATTGACGGGCCGCTTGTCCAGGGGTAGAATTCAGTCGTCCTAGAAGTTGAGGTGTGCCGATGCCACGGGTAATTCGTACCCTGATTGCTACTGCATTCTCGTTTGTCATCCTTATTCCAGGGTTACCAGCTCAACAGGTTCCGCAGGCGCAAGATCCTGCGAATCCTCCGCCTCCTCAAACGCTCACCAAAGAGCAGCGCAAAGTGCAGAAGGATAAAGCACGGAAGACGCTCAAGGAACTCGACAGCCAGTACAAGCAATGGCTCAACGAGGACGTGATCTACATCATCTCCCCGGAAGAGCGGAATGCTTTCCTTCAGCTTGATACCAACGAAGAGCGCGAACAGTTCATCGAACAGTTCTGGCTGCGGCGCAGCAGTAATCCCGACCTTCCCGAGAACGACTTTAAAGAAGAGCACTATCGCCGCATAGCCTACGCCAACGAGCACTATGCCTCCGGTATTCCTGGCTGGAAGACCGACCGCGGACGCCTTTACATCATGTGGGGCCCAGCAGACGAAGTTGATTCCCACCCGTCCGGGGGCACCTACGATCGGCCTATGGAAGAGGGCGGCGGTTCTACAACCACATATCCCTGGGAAACATGGCGCTGGCGCTATTTGGAGGGCATCGGCGAGAACGTAATCATTGAGTTCGTGGATCCGAGCGGTTCGGGTGAGTATCACATGACCATGGATCCTTCTGAAAAGGACGCCCTGCTGCACGTGCCAGGGGCGGGCTTGAGCTTGATGGAATCCATGGGCTTGGCCTCAAAGACCGATCGCTTCACGCGTTCCGATGGCACCAACCTTCCAACAGCAATGGGTGGCACGCCCGCCAGCATGGATGAATTCAGTCGCTTGGACCTTTACGCAAAGATCCAGAAGCCACCTGAGGTCAAGTTCAAGGACCTGGAAGCGATTGTGACCGCGCGAATTGTCCGCGATCAACTCAAGTTCTCTTACCGTACGGATTTTATGAAGGTGACCAATGACACCGTGTTGGTGCCCGTCACCATCCAGGTATCCAACGGCCAGCTCAACTTTCAATCGAAGGATGGCATCCATTCGGCCACAATGAACGTGTTTATGCGCGTCACCACGTTGACCGGACGCGTAGTTCAAACTTTCGAAGTTCCTGTGTCCAAGGATTTTCCTGACTCACTATTCCAACAATCGCTCAAGCTGCAGTCAATCTATCAGCAAGCCGTGCCCCTCCGTCCCGGCCTCTATCGCCTGGATATCGTCATCAAAGACGTTCAGAGCGGAAACGTAGGCGTCGTGAATACCAGGCTGGCCGTGCCGCGTTTTGCGGACGAAAAGCTGGATGCGAGCACGCTTATTCTTGCAGACCAGCTTGAGCATGTTCCAGCCAAGCAGATTGGCACGGGGCAATTCGTTTTGGGCTCCACCAAAGTGCGGCCGCGCCTCGATAACGACTTCACCACGGCCGATCGTTTGGGAATCTATCTCCAGGTTTATAACCTCAAGCCGGACGACAAGACGCACAAGTCCAGCGCCACGTTCCAATACACCGTGAAGAAAGGTACCGAGCAGGTGATGCAATTCAAGGAAACGTCTGCGGAGATGAAGCAGACGGGCGACCAAGTCACCATCGAGAGGTGGCTGCCGCTTTCCACCCTTGCGCCCGGCAAATACTCGATCGAAATTAATGCCACGGACAGCATCTCCAATCAATCTATTTCCAAGACAGCAGACTTCACGGTCAGGGGGCCGCAGGAACCGACCAAGGCGGCAGCCAACACGGTTCCAGGGAGGTAGTTAGCAGTGATTAAAGGACAGGTCCGAGTCGTGGGGGCACTCGTCCTGGCCGCAACGTTCTCATTACTGGGAGCGAATCCGGCGGTGGCGCAGTTGAAGTCTGTTCAAGGCATGCTCTCGGGTGTGGTTCGTGACACTGCCGGCACGCCTCAACTGGGTGCGAGTGTCCAGGTAATCCCGGAATCCGGCGCTTCCGCCGCAGCTATCGGGTATCTGACCAACACGCAAGGAGTCTTTCGCGACGAAAAACTCGCTCCTGGTTTTTACACCGTACGCGTAACGCTTGCGGGATTCCTCCCCACTCTCGAAAAGCACATCCGTATCAGCGCCAATCTTACGACCATAGTCCGCATACAGCTGGAATCCATGTTTGCGTCCCTGGAGCAATTGCGCCGCGCTCCTTCTGCCGCAGCCAGCGAAGCGGATGATTGGAAGTGGGTGCTTCGCTCCGCGAGTTCCGTGCGTCCGGTTCTTCAATGGGTTGAAGAAGACCCGATGAGCGCATCCGCCGTGAGTTCGGATTCTGTACCGTTGGAGCCGGCGCGCGGCCGCCTGGAATTTATGGACGGCGCTCGCAGGCCCGGCTCGGTCTCTAATCTTCCCGCTAGTCCTGCAACCGCGTTTGCCTACGATCAGCGGCTAGGTCCCACGAGCCGGCTTCTCCTTGCCGGTCTTGTGAGCTATGACACCGATTCCCCAGCAGGTGGAATCGCTACGGTCTGGCTCCCCAGCGGCTCTCTCGGTGCCGGCCCGCACACGGCGATCGTACTGCGCGAATCGAAGCTCGGAGATCTTGGCCCGACGTTCCGCGGCGTTCGCATCGACCAAGGCGGTTCCATGGCTTTTGGGACCCGCGCAATCCTTAAGTACGGCGGAGAATATGTTTTGGTTGGTCTTGGCCATCCGGCATCTTCCTTGCGTCCGCGCATGCAACTCGACGTACGGATCTCAGACGATTGGCACGCGTCCCTGATTTTTGCGTCCATGCCAACGGGCCCGGAGCCACTTGAGGCAGCTGACGGAGAGGCTGTAAACGGCTTGGCAGCTGCGCTGAACGAGATGGACGCGTTTCCCGTCCTGATGTATCGGAATGGACGTCCCGTGCTGGAGAGCGGTTTCCACGAGGAGATTGCAGCGGAACGCAAAATAGGCTCGCGCGGCAAGTTACAGGTTGCAGCGTTTCATGAGGACAATAGCCATGTAGCCGTGTTTGGGCGCGGCAGCAATCTTCCCGCCGGCGACTTTTTCCAGGATGTGTATTCCAATGGATTTTCTTACGACGGCGGTTCTTCCAGTAGTTGGGGCACACGCGCCGTGTATCGAGAAAAACTGAGTGAAGACGTTGAACTTACCGCGCTTTATGCTTTTGCTGGCGCCTTGACTCCTTCGAGCGCTGCCGCCGGGCCTCTCCGTGAGATGTTCCGCACTGCCGAGCGTCACTCTGCGGGAATCAAAGTCACCGGAAAGGTGCCTCGCGTCGGCACCAGGGTGTCGGCGGGCTACCAGTGGATCAGTGGGACAACGCTCTCTCGCGTGGATAGCTTTGGCGAGTCCTTCTATGACATGGAGCCTTATCTTCATATCGGAGTGCACCAACGGCTGCCCAAATTTGGCCCTGGCCGCTGGGAAGCCAATGCGGAATGCGACAACCTCCTAGCTCAAGGTTACGTGACCCTCAACTCACCGGACGGCCGAGTGACCCTGATGCCCGCTTTCCGCACATTCCGGGGTGGTCTAAGTCTCCAGTTTTGATTCGCAGAATGGGCTTTGGAAAGCTGTATGCGACCTTCCAGAAAGCGGATTATCGATTTCTCTCCAGCCTTCGGATTCCGTAAGTTATTGAATTATAAGGCTGTTTTTGCAGAGATACTCTTCCAAAGATTGGACATTCGTTTGCACCTAAGATCTCCTGGTGGGGTGTCACCCTGCCTGGGCCGGTTATGAAGCAGAACCTCAGAGTCAGCCTCGGGGCCGTTGTGCTAGCGCTTGCCACGCTGGCTGCCATGATTTTTGCCTGGCTGAATTTCGTTCAGAGAACCGAATTCGAGACTCCCGATGACGGCGTCGTTTGGCTGGACACCACGCAGGGCGTCCAAGCCCAGCAGGTGGCTCAAAACTCCCCTGCGGCTCGTGCTGGAGTGCGTGTTGGGGACCATCTCCTGGCCATCAACGGCAGCCCCGTCACCCGGCAAGTTCAGGTAACCAAGAGGTTGTGGCGCGCGGGATTGTGGACGCAGGTACGCTATAAACTGGCGCGGAACAGCGAGGAGTTTGAAACTCCGCTCGTCACGGCTCCTGCCGAGAAACCAACTTCGATTGAGAATTATGCGCGCGTCGTTGGCCTAATCTATCTCTTCATCGGGCTTTTCATTTTTGCGCGCCGCTGGAACGCGCCTCGCGCAGTCCACTTCTACATTTTTTGCCTCGTGTCATTTATTTTCTATTCCTTCCATTACAGCGGCAAGCTGGACACCTTCGACTACGAAGTTTATTGGCTCAAAATCGTGGCGCAGCTCCTCACGCCCGCTTTGTTGTTGCATTTCGCGCTGGTTTTTCCGGAACGCACCGAAGGGACAGGCCGTTCGCTTTCCAAGCTCAGCTTTGTCTATCTCCCGCCGCTCGCGATACTTCTCGTTCACGTCAGCACGGCGTTGGGGGCGCTCGGGTTTGTTCCCTGGCTCGGTTCCCGCGTCCTTCTCGATAAGATTGCTTACAGCTATCTCGGTGCGTGTTTTCTTGCTGCCGGATTTGTTTTCTATCGCAATTATCGTGGCGCGCCCGCCGGCGTCCTGCGGCAGCAGCTAAAATGGCTCACGGCTGGGACCTTCATCGGGACATTTCCTTTTGTTGTTCTGTACATCCTGCCGTACGCCTTCGATGCGGCTTCCAGGCCCTGGATGAAATTCTCCACGATCAGCCTGGTTTTCATCCCGTTGTGCTTCGGGTACGCCATCATTCGTTACCGCTTGATGGATGTGGACATCATCTTCAAGCGCGGCCTCGCCTATACCGCGGCAACGGCCGCCATTGCCACGATTTATTTCTTCTTCGTCGCGCTGATTCCCCAAATCTTTCATGCGCAGACGAACGGCCCCGTCGGTGGCGTCATCGCTATCGTCATCGCGGCACTTCTCTTCCAACCCTTCCGTGAGTGGATTCAGGCCCGTCTTGATCGTTTCTTTTATCGCGACCGCCTGGACTATCGCCGCACGCTGATCGAGTTCGGCCGCACGCTCACGAACGAAGTTCGGCTTGAGCCCATGCTCGGTTCCGTGATGGACCGTGTTTCGCAAACACTCCTCGTCGACCGTCTGGCGATTTTTGTCGAAGACGTCTCGAACCCTGGCAATCTCCGTCTAGCCCGCTCGATGGGTGTGCGTCTGGCAGAGCCTCTCGATCTTAGTTTCCTCGGACCGGCCCGGCCCGAGTTCGCGCGGGGGGCGCTCTTTTTCGAGTCGCCCCGCGCCGCGCGCGATGTTACAGACTCCGTGCGCCGCACTCTCGAACAACTCGACCTCAATTACTATGTGCCATGCCGCATTCGCGAGCACACTGTGGCCGTTTTGGGGCTCGGCAAGACCGTCGACGGCGACTACCTTTCCAGTGATGACGTCGAGTTGGTGGAAACCATCGCAGGCTACGTTGCCGTGGCCCTCGACAACGCGCAGCTTTATACCTCGCTCGAACAAAAAGCCCTCGAGATCGCGCGCCTCAAAGACTTCAGCGAAAATATCGTGGAATCCCTGAATGTCGGCGTCCTGGCCGTGGATCTGGAAGGCATCGTCGAATCCTGGAACACGCGTATGGAGCAGCTTTTCGGCGTAGCCCGCCAGGAAGCCGTTGGACGCCAGCTTCGTTCCCTGCTTCCCGAAGAACTTGCGGCCGAGATTGCCGCCCGGGGCGACGCGGAGCAAATCACAGGCATTTACAAACAACGTCTGCACCATCAAGGCAAAGCGCTGACTTTGAATGTTTCGATCACTCCGTTGGTCAGCAAATCGGCTGAACGCATCGGGCGCCTCTTGCTATTCGACGATGTCACCCAGCGCGAGCGCATGGAAGAGCAGATGTCGCAAACCGAGAAGCTGACGTCCCTCGGGCTTCTGGCCGCGGGAGTGGCTCATGAAGTCAACACGCCTCTGGCGGTGATTTCCAATTACATCCAGATGCTCGCAAAGCAAATGCCCGACGGCGATCCGCGGCAGTCGATCATCGAAAAAATCGTTAAGCAAACATTTCGCGCCAGCGAAATCGTCAATAATCTTTTGAATTTTTCGCGCACGGGTGCCGGCGAGGCCGTGGATATCGACGTAAACCGCGTTGTGGAAGAGACCCTTTCTCTCGTATCCCATCCGCTGAAGACTTCGCAGATTCAAGTGGTGAAGCATCTGGGTGAAACTCTTCCCGCCGTCCGCGGCTCAGCGAACAAACTGCAGCAAGTCTTTCTGAACCTATTCCTGAATGCTCGCGATGCCATGCCCGGCGGCGGCCTCCTGGAAGTACGCACGGGGGCCCACAATGGCAGCGTCGAGATTGAAGTCGTCGATACCGGTGCGGGCATCCCGCGCGAACATATTCATCGCATCTTTGATCCCTTCTTCACCACCAAAGCCAGCGGCCGCGGCACCGGGCTGGGCCTCTCCGTCAGCTACGGCATCATCAAGGAACATTCCGGCAAGATCGACGTCCGCTCGACTCCCGGCAAGGGCACCTCATTCCACGTAGAGTTCCCCGCGGTCAGAAAGTCAGTTCATGTCTAAGGGTTCCATTCTGGTTGTTGACGACGAATCAGAAATCCGCGAAGGCCTCGAGCTCTTGCTTACGAGCGAAGGCTACGGTGTTTCCAGCGCGGAAACCGGTGAATCCGGCCTTGCCAAGCTCGGAGAGCAGCCTTTCGATTTGCTGCTGCTCGACGTAAGTCTGCCCGATCGCAATGGCCTCGAGCTGCTTCGGGAAATTCGCAAACGTGACCCGCAACTTTCCGTCGTTTTGATCACCGCCTACGGCTCGATTGAAATGGCGCGCGCTGCATTCAAAGGCGGTGCGCTCGATTACATCACCAAGCCGTGGTCCAACGACGAACTCCTCGCGCAAGTGGCGCAGGCCGTGGAGTCACGCCGTCTCCGCGAAGAAAACGTCCACCTGAAACGCGCGCTAAAGCAACGCTTCAATTTTCCAAACATAATCGGCAAGAGCGAAAAGATGCTGACGCTTTTCGATCTGATCACCCAGGTGGCGCCTTCGCGTTCCACCGTGCTGATCAGCGGAGAAAGCGGCACCGGCAAGGAACTCATCGCCAAAGCCATCCATTCGGCTTCCGCGCGCGCGGACAAGGCCTTCGTTCCCGTCAATACCGGCTCCATTCCCGTGGATTTGCTCGAATCGCAACTCTTCGGCCACGTCAAGGGCGCATTCACCAGCGCCGTCGCTTCAAAAAAAGGCCTCTTCGAAGTCGCCGACCAAGGCACTATTTTCTTCGACGAAATCGCCACCATCAGCCCGGAAACGCAGGCCAAGTTGCTCCGTGTGATTCAAGAGCGCGAATTCATGCGGCTCGGGGGCACGGAGCAGCTCAAGGTGGATGTCCGCATCGTCGCCGCTTCAAACGTCGAGCTCCTAACCCTTGTCCGCGAGGGCCGCTTTCGCGAGGATTTGTATCACCGCTTGAACGTAATTCATCTCGTACTACCTCCGCTGCGCGACCGCCGGGAAGATGTGCCCGCGCTGCTCGCCCATTTTCTCTCGCGCTATTGCTTGGAGAACGCCAAGCCTATGCGCCAGTTTACGGCAGGCGCGCTGAAACTCTTGATGGACTACGATTGGCCCGGCAACGTTCGCGAGCTGGAAAATGTCGTCGAGCGCGCCGTCGTGCTCTCCACGCAAGAACGCGTCGACGTGGATTTGCTTCCCGAAAGCATTCGCAGCAAGGAAATCGTCCGCGGTGTCCGCCTGCAGCTCTCGGAATTTCTTCCTCCTTTGCCTGGCGAACCGGGTTCCCGTTCCGGCGCCGATCACCCTCAGCCTTCGCTCTTTCAAATCATGGACGAAATCGAACGCCGCATCATTATGGACATGCTGGAACGTACCGGCTGGAATCAAACAGAAGCCGCCGAGCGTTTTATGATTCCCCTTTCCACGCTGAATCAAAAAATCAAACGCCTGGGGATTGACGTCCGCCGCCGTGGCCGCGCCGATGAGACGCTTTCAGCCTCCATCGGCAAATAGCCTCCCGGCAAAAATCGCCGACTGCTTATTCCCTCCGTTTCTTCAGACTTTCATCTTGCATCTGAGAGTTGGTCTATGCACAGTATCGCGGGATGATTCTTCGCCTTTCCAGTTCAGCGGCGCGCGGGCTTCTTATTTTTTTTGCTTTAATGCTCGCCGCCGGTCTTTCCTACTCCGGCATTCGCAATGCTTTTGCTGTGCATGATGCGGGGCTGAACACGCCTGAAGGCTACGCCCGAGCCACCCAGCTCGAGCCGGATGACGCCCGCAACTGGTATCTCCTCGGCCGCTACTGGCAATACAACCTGGAAGATCCCGATGCCCAGCGCGCCATCCGCAACTATCAAATCTCATTGTCTTTTGATCCGCATTCCGCAGACGCGTGGTTGGATCTGGGCACGGCGTATGAATCGGAAGGTGACATCGCCGCCGCCCGAAATGCATTTGTTCAAGCTAAGCGCGTGTACGCGCTTTCGCCGGAAGTCTCGTGGCGCTATGGAAATTTTCTGCTCCGCCGGGGAGAGCTAGACGCCGCATTCGCGGAGATCAGGCATGCCGTAGAAGCCGACCCAAAGCGCGGAGCGGCAGCTTTCGCTCTTTGCATGCGCTTCGAGCCGGATGTCAACTCCGTCCTAGAGCGTGTGTTGCCTCACTCCAAGGACGCCTACTTGAACGTGATTTCCGCCCTCGCTGAACAGGAAAAAACCGATCAGTCACTAGTCGTCTGGTCCAGTCTGGCCGCTCTTCACCCGCAGCTTCAGTTGAGCGACTCCTATCCGTTGCTCGAACTCCTCCTTCATAAACGGCAGATGTCGGATGCTCAACACGTCTGGGATCAGGCTCTCCTTTTCTCGGGCGTTTCGCGTCCTCTAGCGCCGCCAGGCTCTTTGGTATGGGACGGAGGTTTTGAATCGAATGTCGTCGGCGGCGGATTCGCCTGGCGCTACTCCTCATTCATAGGCGGCGTGGTAGTCACCCAGGATATAAAGGAAAAACATTCCGGGTATCGTTCCCTCAGGCTCACGTTCAACGGCCTCAGCAACGCGAACTTCAATGATGTGTGCCAATACATCCCCGTCCAGCCTTCTACTTCCTACCGCTTTTCCGCATGGGTCCAAACGCGCTCGTTGTCCACCGATCAAGGTGTGCGCTTTGGACTACACTCCATCGGCGACTTGTCTAGTTCCATCGCATGGACGGAAGATATGAAAGGCACACAACCGTGGACCAAAATCGAGCTTCCTTGGACCTCGGGAAAAGATGTCCGTGAACTGCAGCTCTGCGTGAGCCGCAATCCGAGCGGAAAATTTGACAGCAAGATTCGTGGGTCGGCCTGGATTGACGACGTTGCCTTGGTCCCGGAGTCCACGGAGACCAGCAAGCCGTGAAGCTCATCCGCATCGGCATTTGCGCCCTCGTGGTCTTCGGCGTAGCGTCACACGGCGCCGTCGAGGATTGGGCGCGCGCTGTCCTCGAGATCGGGGCAGCCTTGCTCTTTCTCGTCTGGGCCGTCCGTGCCTATTTAACGCCGGAACATCAGCTCGTCATTTCGCCTCTGCTTTTGCCTCTTGTCTCTCTCTTGCTGATCGCCGTTGGCCAGTGGCTCTTTCATCGCACCGCCTCCTCCTACAACACCCGCATGGAACTCCAGCTTCTGCTTGCCGATATCCTTCTTTTCTTTTTGGCCGCGCAAGTGTTCCGAACGCTGGAGGACTGGCGCGACTTTGTCTGGTTCCTGATGAGTTTCGGGTTTCTGGTCGCCATCTTCGGGATCCTGCAGCACCTGACCTTTAACGGAAAGCTCTATTGGTTTCGCGAGATGCATTTTGGAGGCATTCCTTTCGGCCCCTATGTGAATCGCAATCATTTTGCTGGATTTACAGAACTCGTCATTCCAATCTCTCTGGTTCCCCTGGTCCTCGGCAAGGTGCGCCGGGAACGCTGGTTTCTGGTCAGTCTCTTTGCCGTGGTGCCCATCGGCGCTTTGTTTCTCTCGGCGTCTCGGGGAGGCCTAGTTAGTTTTGCCGTGGAAGTCGGCGTCTTAGTCCTTTGGTTGATTCTTCGCCGCACGGTCGGAAAACACTTGCTTTCGGGAGGCGCGGTCCTCTTGCTCGCATTTCTCATGGTGTCCTGGCTGGGTGTCCAGCAACTGGTAGAGCGATTCTCCTCCCTTCAGTCACTTGAGGTCACCGGGGGGAAACGCGCCTCCATGAGAGCCGACACTTGGCGGATTTTCCTGGACCATCCCTGGACGGGCACTGGCCTCGGCACGCTCCAGCTTGTCTTTCCCGCCTACGAAACTCTCTATGACGGAAAAGTCGTCAACCACACCCACAACGATTATCTCGAAGGTCTTGCGGAAACGGGTATTGCGGGTGGCTTGTGCTGCCTTTGGTTCCTTGGCGTTTTATTCTTCGATTCGCTCCGGCGCTTGTCTCAATCCAATGGAGCTTTTGCTTCGACCCTGCAGCTTTCGGCCTTTATCGCGTGCCTTGGGTTTCTCACGCACGGACTCGCCGATTTCAATCTGCACATTCCAGCGAATGCTCTCCTCTTTTTTCTCCTGGCAAATCTTGCGACAAGCGAGATTCTCCAACCAACTCGGCAAATTCCCAAAACGGGAAACCCTCGCCACAGACATCGAAATCACTGATGGACTTGGTCCTTCTGACTGTATAATCACTTGGGGGTCATCCATTCGTATGCAGCCAGCGAGACTGGGTGCGGGGACGTTGTGTCTCGTCTCCTCATCTCTACTCGGATTACTGGTTCTGGCGCCGCCCAGCCGCGCGCAGGCCGTTCTCGAGACGCCACAACAGACCAACGACCGTATTCGCGAGCTTTCCGCCGCCGCTCGCAACGTACCGCATGAGTACATCATCGGCAACGGCGACATGCTCTCGATCGATGTCTTCGACGTTAAGGAGCTGAGCCGCGACGTTCGTGTCAGCCAAACCGGCACCATTGGCATCCCGCTCGTACCAGTGCGCTTACATGTCGCGGGGCTTACCGAGATCCAGGCGGAACAAAAAATTGCCGAAGTGCTCGAAGCAAATGGTTTGGTTTCCCACGCCGAGGTGAGCGTTACTGTCAGAGAACGAAAGAGCAAGCCCATTACGATTGTCGGAGCTGTCGGACATCCTTTGGTTTACCAGGCCGACCGTCAGGTCACGCTTCTCGAAGTTCTTGCCGAGGCCGGCGGGCTTTCCGCTGATGCAGGTGACGAAGTCATCGTAACCAGGCCCGTGCCGCAGATGTCTTTCGATGACTCGGGGCCGCCGGCAATCGGTCCGGCGGATGCCGCTCCCGCAAACTCTCTGCCCATCAAACCGGAAGCAAAGCCCGCGGCGCCAGCCGCTGCTCCATCGCCTTCGTCACACAGCGGGTCCGTGGCGGACCCTCCTGAACTGTCGGCGCCCAACGCTTTATCGCAGAAATCCATCAACGGTGCAAGCGCCCCATCTGGTTCTCCCGCAACCGACAATATTACGGTTAATTTATATCAGTTGATGGAAGCGGGGAATATCGCGAATAATATCCTCCTGCAAGCGGGAGACGTCGTGACCGTGCCCCATGCCGGTATCGTGTACGTTTTGGGGGCGGTCGCCAGACCCGGCGGATTTGTGCTCACCAATGACCGCGAGCAATTGAGCACCTTGAAGATTCTCGCGCTGGCCGGTGGCTACACCAACATCGCAAAGACAGACCGCGCCGTCGTCATCCGGAAAGATTCCCAGGGTAAGCAGCACGAAGTGCCCCTCGATCTGAAGAAGATTCTGAACAGCCAAGCGGAGGATTTGCCGCTCCAACCAAGCGACATTTTGTACGTTCCGCAGAGCGGAGCCAAGCAGGCCGTTCTGAGGTCGATCGAGTTTGGCATCGCCCTCGGTTCAGCCGTCGCGCTTTATCGTGTTGCCTACCACTAGAAAATGTCTGAAGACAACAAACTCGTTCCTCGGGAAAACGGCTCCAACGGCACTGTGGAGTTGATTCCGCCCTCCGCACGTCTCCCGGCTTGGGATCTCTCGCCGCGCGAGCCGCATCTTTACGACTACCTGCTGATCCTGCGCAAGCATCAATGGCTGATCTTGTCGTTCTTGCTTGCTGTGGTCACGATTGTCACTATCGCCACTTTCCGCATGCAAGCGGTTTACGTAGCCACCGCACGTATCGAAATCGACCCGTCGAGTGCCAACATCCTGCCTTTTCAGGGCATGGATCCTTACGGCTACGAGATGGATCTAGACAACTATATCGAAACCCAGTCGAAAATCTTGACGAGCGAAACCCTGGCTTTGCAGACCATCCGTAGCAGCGGCCTCGGCGCGCGGCCCGAATACGCTTCTCCCAACGGACCCTCCGAAGCGCTGGCCATCGGCAGTTTGGAAAATCAGAAGCGCCCGCCGGAACTTGGCGCATTCCTTGGCAGCCTCGGCGTAAAGCGCGTTCCCACCAGCCGGCTTATGGATGTGAGCTTCGAGTCCACAGACCCGCAGTTCGCCGCGCGCATCGTCAACGAACATATTAAGAATTACCAGGAACAAAATATTCGCAGCCACTACGACGAGACTACCCGGGCCACCACCTGGCTTCGCAATGAGCTGGATGAGCTCAGGATAAAGGTTCAGGAATCGGAAGACCAGCGCATCGCCTACGAAAGAAAAAACCAGATCTGGACGCTCGACGACAAATCCAACATCACCACCCAGCGTCTCGCCGATGTCAACAAGGCTTTGACCGATGCCCAGGACGAGCGCATGAAGAAAGAAGCGCTTTTTCAGTTTGCGAAAGCCGGTGACATTGCCGACGTACCCCAGCTTCGCGACAATCCCGTTTTGCAGGGTCTCCTTGCGAGACGGCAGGCCACGACACAGGAATACAACGATGCTTTGAGCCAGTACGGTCCTAATTTTCCGAAGGTCCTGCGTCTTCAGGCCCAATTGAAGGATGTCGACCAACTCATCCAGAAGGAAAATGTTAACACCCTCACCCATATCGAACTCGATTACCGCGAAGCCATGCAGCGCGAAACAATGCTCGTGCAAGCTCTCGATCAGCAGAAAGTGGAAGCGAATACGATGGCCGAGCGAATGGTCGAATACAACATCCTCAAGCGCGAGGCGGAAGCTTCCAAGACTCTCTATGACGGCTTGATGACCAAGCTCAAGGAAGTGGGCATTTCCTCCGCTTTGCAATCCTCCAATATCCGCGTCGTCGATCCAGCCATGATCCCTGCCTATCCTTCGCGCCCCGCCAAAGCGAGGAACATCGCCCTGGCTTTTCTCGTCGGTCTTATCGGCGGCATCGGTCTTGCCCTCATGCGCGAATACCTCGACAACACCGTCAAGACACCCGACGATATAGAGACTCTCGCCCGCCTGCCTTCCTTGGCCGTCGTGCCGCAGTTTGGCGCCTCCAACGGAAACGGGAGGGGCAAGCGCCTCTTGCAAGGCATTGCCAGCAACGGTCACGAGAAACGCATTGAACTCGTTGCCCAGCACTTGCCCAAATCTCAAATGTCCGAGGCATTTCGTGCGCTGCGCACGTCCCTGCTGCTCTCCCAGCCCGGCCGTCCGCCGCAAGTTATCCTGGTAACTAGTGCTCTCCCCCGCGAAGGCAAGACCACCGCCGCCGCTAACTTGGCTGTCACTCTTGCCCAGCTCGGAGACAGCACCGTGCTTGTCGATGCCGACTTGCGCAAGCCAGGGGTGGGCCGCCTGCTCAATATGGCCAGCGGCAAGTACGCGGGATTAAGCTCCTATCTGGCCGGTGTTTCGAGTCTCGATCTGGTTACGGTGCCGCACCCCGACATTCCCAATCTCGCTGCGATTCCAACGGGGCCGCTGCCTCCCAATCCTGCCGACTTGTTGTCCTCTCACAAATTGGCGGAGGCCATCGCGGAATTGCGCACCAAATTCAAATTCGTCGTGATCGATTCGCCGCCTATCATGGCCGCCACCGATGCCGTCATCCTCTCTGTTCAGACTGATGGCGTACTTCTTGTCGTACGCAGCGGCGAGACTCCCAAGGAGGCTTTCACGCGCACGCGTGATTTGCTCGTCAGCGTGAAGTGCCACATCCTAGGCGTCGTCCTGAATGCCGTGGATTCCGGCGCTCCGGACTACTACTATTCTTATCGGTACTATCCGTATTCTTATGGCTATGGTCCTCAGGAAACGCCCGAATCTCCTCAGGAGCATGACCATCTTGCTGAATCCGTCTCCGAAAGCTCCCCGCGCCATCGCGACGACGATCAGTCATTGTAAGGAGGCACTTTGCGTTATCTGATCACCGGCGGCGCCGGTTTCATCGGTTCTCACTTGGCGGAGCGGCTTCTCGCCCGCGGCGACCGCGTCGTGTTGCTCGACAACCTCTCCACCGGAAGCATGGATAACATCCGTCACCTCAAGACTTCCGGCCAAATGGAATATCATCTGGACAACATCGAAAACCTCCAGCTGGTCGCGGAACTCGTCGACGATGCCGATGTCATCGTTCATCTTGCCGCCGCTGTCGGTGTCAAACTCATCGTGGAAAGTCCCGTACGTACCATCGAAACCAACGTCAACGGCACGCAGCGCATTCTCGAAGCTGCCTGCAAAAAACGTAAACTCGTGCTCACCGCCTCCACTTCCGAAGTCTACGGCAAGAACACCAACGTGCCCTTTCACGAAGACGCTGACCTCGTCCTCGGGCCGACCACCAAAGGCCGCTGGAGCTACGCAGCGTCCAAAGCTCTCGATGAATTTCTCGCGCTCTCCTATTGGAAAGAGAAAAAGCTCCCCGTCATAGTGGTTCGTTTGTTCAACACTGTCGGTCCGCGGCAGACAGGACGTTATGGGATGGTCTTGCCCAATTTCGTCAAGCAAGCGCTGGAAAACGAGCCCATCCAGGTTTACGGTAACGGTCAACAATCCCGCTGCTTCTGCGATGTCCGCGACACCGTCGAAGGCCTCATCCGCTTGATGGATACCGACCGCTCCATCGGCGAGGTCGTGAACGTCGGCAACACCGAAGAGATCACCATCGAAGGCCTCGCTCAATTGGTCAAAAAGCGCACCGGCAGCACTTCACCCATCAAATTTGTGCCGTACGATCAGGCGTACGAGCCAGGTTTCGAGGACATGATGCGCCGCGTCCCCTGCGTCGATAAGCTCCACGCCCTCACCGGCTTCCGCCCGCAAACTTCGCTCAACGAGATTATCGACCGCGTCACAGCTTTCTTCCGTCAGAAGGAAGAAGCCGCCATTCCGCGCGCTGCCACAAGCACCGCGGTTTAATCCCGTATTTCCAGGTGCCGCTGCGTTATGGGTGGCGGCACTCCGCTTCCCGGCCCCTTCTCCATCACCAGTCGACAAGACGTTTTCCCATCAGATTCGTCTCAAACTCGTGCCAACAAGTGCAGTTAATCCAAGGCCAAGGCCGCGTTTTCGCGGGAACAATTCCCGCCGCAAAGCGTATTTACGGTAGTCACCCAAACTCCACGGAAAGATAAGGTCCGCGAAATGAACACTATCGCCTCACTCGACACTGCATTTCGCGATTTTAAGTACGCTCTCCGCACCCTCACCCGCACTCCGGGCTTCACGGTAATTGCCATTCTCACGCTTGCCCTTGGCATCGGCGCGAATACCGCCATTTTCACCCTTCTCGATCAGATTCTTCTCCGGCTCCTCCCCGTCAAGAATCCCCAGGAACTCGTCCTCCTTACCATGCACGGCCGCCATTACGGCAGCAATTGGGGCGGCAACGCCATCTCACATCCCATGTTCCGCGATTTCGCTGCTCACAACGAAGTCTTCGCCGATATGTTCGCCCGTTTTGCTTTCTCCGGCAGCCTCTCTTTCAACGGACAAGCTGAACGCGTTGATCTCGAGTTGGTTTCCGGCGACTACTTCTCCACCCTCGGCCTCAATCCATATCTCGGCCGTGTCTTCACTGCCGAAGACGACCGCATCCCCGACGCTTACCCCTACATCGTTCTCAACTACGCCTACTGGCAGTCTCGTTTCTCGTCCGACCCGCAAATCGTCGGCAAGACCCTCACTCTCAACAACTACAACATGACCATCGTCGGCGTCCTCCAACCCGGCTTTGACGGCGTCGAGCTCGGGCACTCACCGAAACTTTTTGTCCCGATCATGATGGAAAAGGAAGTCCTTGTCGGCAATCCCACCGATATGCTCCACGAGCGCCGCAACCGCTGGGTCAACGCTTTCGGCCGCCTCAAGACTGGCATCACTCGCGAACAAGCCAAAGCCTCGCTGCAACCGTTCATGCATTCCATGCTCGAAATGGAAGTGGAGGATAAAGCCTTCGCCCACGCCTCGCCTTACGATCGCGAGCAATTCCTGAAATGCACTATCGACGTGCTCCCCGGCTCGCAGGGGCGTTCCTATACGCGCCAGGCCCTCTCCACGCCGCTTTGGGTTCTCATGGCCACCACAGGCCTGGTCCTTCTTATCGCCTGCGCCAATCTCGCCAATCTTCTTCTCGTCCGCGGCTCCGCGCGCAAAAAAGAAATCGCCATTCGTCTTGCTATGGGCGCCACTCGTCCTCGCATCATCGCGCAACTTCTGATCGAGAGCCTTTCGCTCTCCGTTTTCGGCGCGCTCGCCGGTCTAGCGCTCGCTTACTGGGCGGACAAGGCCCTCATGGCCGCGTACCTGCCCTCCGATTCCGGCGGCTTGCACATTTCCACAACTCCCGATCTCCGCATCCTGCTCTTCACGCTCGCTGTCACGGTCGCCACCGGTGTTTTCTTCGGTCTTCTTCCCGCTCTTCAAACTACCAAGCCGAATGTCGCCAGCACTCTCAAGGATGAAGCCGCTGCCGTCGTCGGCGGTGGCCACGGCGCCCTTCGAAAATCTCTCGTCATCGCGCAAGTCACGCTCTCTCTTCTGCTTCTCATCGGCGCCGGACTTTTCACTCGCAGTCTCGGCAACTTGCGCAATCTCGGTCCAGGTTTCTCGCCGCAAAATCTCATCGCTTTTGAGATCGATCCTTCCTACAGCGGCTATAGCGTCGCGCGACTGAAAACTTTCTATCCTCAGTTGCTGGATTCTCTGTCTTCCGTTCCCGGAGTTCAGGCAACCAGCTTGGCCAGCGTACGTATCCTCGAAGACAACGAATGGGACAGCAGCATGACCGCCGAAGGCTTCAGTCCTCCCACTCCCGACGCCCACCCCGAACCCTACATGAACCAAATCAGTCCGAACTATTTCGCCACTCTCGGCGTTCCTATCGTCAACGGCCGCGATTTTCGGCCTACCGACACCCAGGAAGTCAAACACAATCCCGAAGAAAAGGGCGACATGGGCTGGCAGCCTTCGGTCATCATGATCAATGAGACCTTCGCTAAAAAATACTTTTCCGGCCGCGACCCTATCGGCCTCCACGTCGGTTTCGGCTCCGACCCCGGGACACCCACCGACATGGAAATCATCGGCGTCGTCAAAGACATCAAGTACACCAGCCTCCGCGATGAAATTCCCCCGCAGGCTTTCGTGCCTTA
The DNA here is from genome assembly GCA_963833345.1 of uncultured Acidobacteriota bacterium. Lineage (GTDB taxonomy): Bacteria > Acidobacteriota > Terriglobia > Acidiferrales > UBA7541 > Acidiferrum. The sequence goes on from CAWHXI010000002.1 coordinate 3,713,691, forward strand.
TATGTCGGACCGCTTCCTCGGCGGCATGGTCGTCTATGTCCGCACCACCGCCGATCCCAATCAGCTGATGACCGCGATCCGCTCCAAGGTCCGCGACCTCGATGCCAACGTCCCAGTATTCGCCATGCGCACCACCGAAGTGCAAATCAACAACTCGCTCTCTAGCGAGCGCATGATCGCCAGCCTCTCCGCCGTTTTCGGTTTTCTGGCCACGCTGCTCGCTGTCATCGGCCTCTATGGCGTCATGGCCTACACGGTTGCGCAGCGCACACGCGAAGTCGGCATCCGCATGGCTCTCGGGGCCGCCCAAGGCAATGTCATCTGGCTCGTGATGCGTGAAGTTTTGATTCTCGTCGCCATAGGCGTGGCCGCCGGAGTGCCTGCGTCCTTGGCTCTAACCAAGCTCGTGCAGAGCCAGCTCTTCGGCCTCTCGCCGCACGACCCCGTGACTCTCCTGATCGCGACGGTTGCCCTGGCGTTCGTGGCCAGCGCCGCTGGATACATCCCCGCTTGGCGCGCCAGCCGCCTCGACCCGATGAAGGCCCTTCGCTACGAATAGGTTGCAATCATTCGGTTCACTGCGTACCAATAAATGAAAATGCGAACGGCGGCTTCACGTTCGACGCCCCGGCGCTCACCTTCATTCGTCCGAGGTATGGCTCCCTATGCTTTGCTCCCAACCCTCTGCAAGTGGTTGAGCCAGTCTATGGCAGCGCGATTTCAAATTGGTAGCTGCCCGCGGGAATCTCAAATTCGAGATTGTTGTTCTCTTTGTTCGCAGCATGAATTCTGCTGCTCTTCGATAGCGCTTGCCCGTCGAGCTGGAACGACTCCGCCTCCATTTTTCCGAGCGGCAACCGCCCGGTGGCATTCGCAGGAATTGTCAAATGCCAGATAGCTTTGCTCCCGATGATGGACCATTCCGAGTGAATCATTCCATACGAAGACTCATACGAAAAATCCAGGCTTCCCAAACGCTTGTCAAAGTTCGGATGAAGCCGAATGAGGTGAAATCCCGGATCCGTTGCGACCGTATCGATTCCCGCGGCATAGCGATAAATCCAGTCGGCGACGGCCCCATACGCGTAGTGATTGTAGGAATTCATGCTCGGGTCGCCGCGCATCTGATCCCCATTCCACCGCTCCCACATCGTGGTGGCACCGTGGTCGACGAGATATCCCCACGACGGATACTCCGTGCTGAGCAGCAAACGATACGCAACATCGACATGCCCGGTATCCGTAAGAGCACCCAGCAAGTACGGAGTACCGAGGAATCCCGTACCAAGACGCCACTGGTTGGCTTCGAGCCGATCCACCAGACGCTTTGCGGCAACGCTTCGAAGCGAATCAGGCAGCAAATTCATGTGCAGCGCGAGTACGTATCCGGTTTGCGTTTCGACTGGCTTGTCGCTCAAGGGCTTTGCCGTCCCCGAAGCGAATACTGGAGGCGGCGGAACGCCACCGACAAACCCATCGGGCCGAACGTAGGCTTGGTTGAAGGCCGCTTTGATCTTTTCAAACAGTTCGCTGTACTTCCGCTCGTCGTCCGTTTTTCCAACGGTGTGAGCCATTTGGCTCATCAGTGTTGCGTCATAGGCCCAATAAGCTGTGGCAATCAAATCCACGGGCGTCACCCCTTCCGGTGCGAGCCAGTCCGCAAACGGAATGCCGTAGTTCTTCTTCCAAAGATAGTCCGGGTTCGCCGCTTGAATTGCCGCGAGATACTTTTCCATCCCGGCCCAATTTTCTTCGACCACCTTCTTGTCACCCGTCTGAATCCATGATGTCCACGGAATGACGACGCCGGCATCGCTCCATCCCGTCCCATAGCCTGGGTTCGGAGTATTGGTTCCCGGCGCGAAGATCCCATACATGTCCGTGCCAACTTGCGTGCCGCGCAAATCCGCACCGAATTTTCGGGAGAACGTCGTCAAATCCATGTTGTACGTTGCTGTCCGCCAAAATACCTGAGCGTCCGCCGACCATCCCAGCCGTTCGTCGCGTTGCGGACAGTCCGTCGGAACTCCCACGAAGTTCGATCGCTGACCCCACAGAATATTGCTCCATAGCTTGTTGAGCATCTCGCTGCTCGTTTTCAGTGTCGCTGTGAACGGAGCATCTGTATGGAAAGAAACGGCTCTTACGTCTCCGAGCTTCGGCTCCGCTTTCAATCCAGAAACCTCCACATAACGGAAGCCGTGAAAAGTAAAGGTTGGCTCAAACTCTTCAATCCCTTTACCTGCGAGAATAAAATGGTCCGTCGCCTTCGCCGTCCGCAAATTGTCCGTATAAAGCGTGCCGTCCGGATTCACTATTTCCGCAAATCTCAGTTTCACGTCCGTTCCCGCTGTGCCTTGCGCCCGAATGTGCGCCACCCCGGATAGGTTCTGCTCGAAATCGAAGATATACACACCCGGTGAGGGATTCGTCACTTTCTTTGCGTTGAGTGTTTTTTCCGCGCGAATCGGCTGAAAGTATTGCCAAACGATTTGCGTTTCCTTTGGCTGAATCACCTCTGCGGGTTTCCACTTGGTGTCGTCGAATGCGGCGGTATTCCAGTTCGCTTGGACCTTTCGTGCGTCGTACGTTTCTCCATCGTAGATTTCCGCGAACAGAATAGGCGAAATGTCCGCTTTCCACTTTTCGTCCGTCACCATCCAGTCCACGGATCCATCTTTGTACTCGATCCTCAGTTGCGCCCGCAGCGCAGGCGGAGTATTCCCGTAGTTGTAGCCCTGGCGAAACCATTGCAAAGGGGTTGAATACCAGCCTGGTGCCAGCAACGCACCGACTGCGTTCTTTCCAGGTTTTATTTCCGCCGTCACGTCATACGCCTGGTAAACAACGCGTTCCCGGAAATCCGTCCATCCCGGAGCCAGAATTTCATCGCTCACCTTCCGTCCGTTCATCGAGAGCTGGTACGAGCCGAGCGCTGTTGCATAGATACGAGCAGAGACCACTGGCTTCGCGATTTCAAATGTTTGGCGTAGAGACTTCACCGCTCCCGTCGGCCACGGGTTTCCCAGCGCGGCGCTCTCGAATCCGGTAGTTGGCGCAACATAACGTATGGCTCCGCTCCATGATGAATCGTCGAATTCGGGAACCTGCCAGTTCCCGCCCGCATTCAATGCAGCCCGCCAACCTTCCGGCGTGCTTTTGAACAATTCGACGGTGCCGTCCGTCGCTTCCACATACAACACCGCGTTCATCGGGGTTTGGCTAACGCGCTGCCGGCTGCCGCCAGCGTTTAAATAATGCACCACCTCAATCGCCAGTACGTTCTGCCCGGCGCGCAATTCGTTCGAAATGCCGCGAATCGCATACGTCTTCCACGGCATTTGCCGCCACGCTGGCAGCGGCGCCGCTTCCATCACTTGTTTTCCGTTGATCCAGGCGCCCGCCGAATCCTGGCCCGTCGCATAAAGCGTGGCGCGCCGCACCGGCTTCGCCAGATTAAAATGCAATCGAAAGTCATGCTTCGTGCTCGTGGCATCTTTTGGTGCCTCCCCTTCGGCGTTGCTGATCCATTCTGCGCCCGATTCCCGCACGTGTCGCAGTTCGGATTCCTCATAGCCGATCCACTTTGCTTTCCAGTTTTCCTGCTGAAAGAGCCCCGTCTCCCACCAACTCGGATCGCTAAGCGTGCCTGCCTTGCCGTCTTGATCCCATGCCAAAACTCGCCAGTAATAACGTTTGCTCGGTTCAAACGCAGGGCCTCCGTAGATCACACCCTGGGAGTTACTCGATTCCACGCGGCCGCTGTCCCACACATCAACTTTGCCGCCAGCAAGGATCTCTGCCTTCGAGGCAACTTGAATTTGATACGCAGTTTGCCGCGCGCCTGAACGTGAATCCTGAATCTTCCAGGACAACCGCGGCTTTGCGGTGTCCATCCCAAGCGGCGTGATGAGCGATTCGCATTCGAGCTTGACAGGCTTTGCCGATTGCGCCGCAGCGTTCCACGCGAACAGCAGAAGACACCCTGCCGTCATTTTCGTAATCCTAAGAACGCTTCTAGCGCTGCTCTCATGTTTTCTCATCGCAGGCTCTCCGGGTTTCACTCAGTCCGAGCAAAACCATCTAGGGCTGGGTCGTCGGCACTGTGGTGGTCGGCGTCGCGCACTGTAGCGGCAACTCCTCCTGCCTGTCAACAAATTGCAGGTCAACGGTTGGGAGCAGCAGGGTCCAGGCATCTCTCTAAAGGAAATCTAGGCGGCAGCAAGATACACATAACGCAGAATAAACAGCGCGGTGAGAATCCATACGAGGGCATTGATTTCCTTGAATTTACCGGACGCCAGTTTCACGACAGTGTACGAAATCAGTCCGAGGCTCAGACCCGTCGCGATACTGAACGTCAGCGGCGTCGCCAGCATGGTGATAAACGCGGGCAACGCTTCGCTGAAGTCATTCCAGTTCACCAGGGCCAAGGACTGCGACATCAAAACGCCTACCAAAATCAGGGCCGGCGCTGTCGCGTAAGCCGGAATGGCAGTCGCCAGCGGTGAGCAAAACATGGCCAGAAGAAAAAGTCCCGCCACGGCAATGTTGCTAAAACCGGTACGAGCCCCGGCCGCCACACCTGCTGCGCTTTCGATATAGCTCGTGACCGTGGAAGTTCCCGTCAGCGACCCGAAAATCGTCCCAACAGAATCCGCCAGCAATACCCGGCCGACGCGCGGAATCTTGCCATCCTTGATGAACCCGCCTTGCTCGCAAACGCCCACCAGCGTCCCTACGTTGTCGAACAAGTCGACGAACAGAAACGCAAAGAGAATCTCAAGAAATCCCAGATGCAGCGCCCCTCGAAAATCCAACTGAAGAAAGGTCGAGGACGGATGCGGCATCGAAAAAAAACTGGTAGGCCAGCTCGAAATGCCGCGTAGCATCCCAACAACTGTGGTGCCGATGATTCCTATCAAGATGGCGCCGTGGATTTTTCGCGCCATCAAAACCAGGGTGAGGGCGAGTCCAAAACACGCGGTCTGCACGTCCTTGTCGGCGAAGCTGCCCAACCCAACAAACGTGGCGGAGTTAGCGACCACCAGCCTGGCATTTCGCAATCCAACGAACGCAATGAACATACCAATTCCGGCCGCCGTCGAATGCTTCAAGCAATCCGGCATGCCATTGACAATTTGTTCGCGAACCTTCGTGACTGTGAGCACCAGAAACAGCACGCCCGAAAAAAAGACCACCGCCAGCGCCGTTCTCCACGGAACATGCATCGCTAAACATACCGAGTACGTGAAGTACGCGTTCAGCGACATCCCCGGCGCCAAGGCGATCGGGTAATTCGCGTACAATCCCATCACGAGCGTCGCGACCGCCGCCGAAAGGCAAGTCGCAAACACGACACCATCAGCAGGCATTCCCGCCTGCGCGAGTATCTGCGGATTGACCACGACGATATAAGCCATGGTTACAAACGTTGTGAGTCCGCCCAACAACTCCTGCTTCACCGACGTTTGGTTCTCGGCAAATTTGAAGTAACGATCGATCAATCGTCCCTCCGCTCTCTCACCCAGCCTGCTCAATGTTGTTCGCTAGCAGATTCCCCTGCCGCGAAGGAGCCGATACACTCAGTGCGCAAAATCACAGACACGTTCGTCCCACTGCCGAGCCTGATAATTCCCGGGGTTCAGCGAGAAACAACTCCACTTCTGCGCGGAAATCTCAATATGGAATCTTGTCCGGCCGGTCGGCCCACGCGCGAAATCCCGCGAGCGCCTCTTCGCGCATAATCTGAAGTGTGGGAATTCGCCGCCCTGAATAAGGCTGTTTCAGCTCGCCGTAAATGAACGAATCGTCAAATCCAGCCTTGGCCGCATCCTCCGCGGTGCTGGCAAAATAAATGCGCGCAAGCCGCGCCCAATAAATCGCCCCAAGACACATAGGACACGGTTCGCATGAAGTGTACAGCTCGCAATCCTTCAATTCGAAAATGCCCAGTTTTTCGCAAGCCCGCCGGATCGCCAGCACTTCCGCATGCGCCGTCGGATCATTCGTCGAAGTCACCTCATTCGAACCCTCGGCGACAATCTTTCCATCCTTCACAATCACCGCGCCAAACGGCCCGCCGCGCCCCGATTGAACCCCCTCAATCGACAGTTGAATCGCCCGCGCCATGAAGGGATTGCTCAAGTCCTATCGCCCCTGCTCCATATTCGTACCCTAGCCCTGACGCATTTGCCCTCGCCGATGCGAAATCCCCGCAGAAAGCCATCAGGATGCCCGCGCCAACCGGCAAGTATATGCCCGGCAATCGGCCCTCCTAGCACTTTTTTCGTCTTGAATTATCGATTTTGCTGACTTGAAAACCTGCAGATATAAGTCTACGCTCGGGGTCTCATTCTCACGAGTTCTTCTCCGGACCCGCTTTGACTATGAATTTGCGCGCCTTCGTTTCCCGTCGTGTTGTAACGCCAGACGCCGTGCGTCCCGCTGCCCTGCTCGTCGAGGAAGACCGCACCCAAGCCGTCGTCGCTCCCGATCAAGTCCCGCCCCACGCAGAACTCCACGATTTCGGTGATGCCGCGATTCTTCCCGGCCTCGTCGATTCCCACGTGCACATCAACGATCCCGGCCGCGCAGAATGGGAAGGATTTGAGACCGCCACGCGAGCCGCCGCTGCGGGCGGATTCACACTCTTGGTGGATATGCCGTTGAACTGCCTCCCAGCCACAACAAATGTCGCCGCGCTCGAAGACAAGCGCGCAGCGGCACAAGGCCGATGCCGCGTTGATTGGATGGCTTGGGGAGGAGTGGTCGCAGACAACCCCCACGAAATTGAGCCGCTGGCAAACGCCGGAGTCCCCGGCTTCAAATGTTTTCTAATTCATCCCGGAATCGATGGCTTCACGATGGTAACGGAACCGCAGCTACGCGCCGCTCTGCCCCACGTCGCCCGCACAGGCTTGCCACTCCTCGTCCACGCAGAGCTTCCCGCTCCCATAGATTCCGCCACAGCCCATTTGGCAAATGCGGATTGGTCGCTCTACGAAACCTACCTTCAATCGCGCCCCGAAGAAGCGGAACTCTCCGCGATTCGAATGCTCCTGTCCGCATGCCGCGAATTCAAATTCCCTCTGCACATCGTCCATCTCTCCGCCAGCCAAGCCCTCACCGAACTGCGTGCCGCACGTTCCGAAGGTCTGCCCGTAACCGTCGAGACCTGCCCGCACTATCTGCATCTCACCGCCGAAACAATCTCCAAAGGCGCAACGCTCTTCAAATGCGCTCCGCCTATTCGTGGCCGCGATAATCGCGAACAACTGTGGCAAGCCCTTCGCGACGGAACGATTGACCTCGTCGTGACAGACCATTCTCCCTGCCCACCAGCAATGAAGCGCCTTGTCGAAGGAAATTTCCGCACCGCCTGGGGCGGCATTGCCAGCCTCTCCGTTGCACTTCCGGTGATGTACACCGAAGCCAGCCATCGCGGATTCTCTCTCATCGATATCGCGCGCTGGATGTCGGAAGCACCCGCAAAATTAGCCGGCTGCCACAGCCACAAAGGGCGCCTCGCTCCGGGCTTCGACGCCGACTTCGTCGTTTTCGATCCCGAGAGCGAGTTCGTAGTGAGCGAAGACCGTTTGTATTACCGTCACCCGGTTTCGCCCTACCTCGGAGAAGAGCTCCGCGGTGTAGTGAAAGCCACTTATCTTCGAGGCAGAAAAGTGTTCAGCGACGGCCAGTTTCCTGGCGATCCAATAGGCGTGGAGCACCGCCGCTGATGCCGCGCCCTAAAAAGGACTCCTACACCCACGTTTCGATTTGTCTGTCATACACTAATGGAAGCAGGCAAGCCTTGCAAAACACTGGATGAGCCCGCAATTCGAATGAAAAATCCTCCCATCGTCGGCACGTCGGTCCCGCGCATGGAAGGGCGCGCCAAAGTCACTGGAGAGGCGCGCTATGTCGACGACATGGTTTTGCCCGGCATGCTCTACGGCGCCACCGTCCGCAGCCGCATTCCCCGCGGCAAAATCAAAAAGTTCACCTTCGGCCCAGGCATCGATTGGAACGAATTCGTAATCGTCTCGCCCAAAGACATCCCTGGAAAGAATTGCATCGCGCTCATCGAAGACGATCAACCGTGTCTCGCCGATGGCGTAGTCAATCACCCTGAGGAGCCTCTTCTCCTACTCGCTCATCCTGACCGCCATCTCCTCCCAAAAGCCGTCGAGGCTGTATCTGTCGAATACGAACCGCTCCCCGCGATTTTTAGCATGGAAGAAAGTGGGACCTCACAACAAATTATCTGGGGCGCAGATAACGTCTTCAAAATCTATCTGATCGAAAAAGGCGATGTCGATTCTGTCTGGCAAACGGCAGATCACATCATCGAAGCCGAATATACAACTGGCGCACAGGAACAACTTTACATAGAAAACAACGGAATGATTGCCGCCTTCGATCCGCAGCAAGGCCTCACCGTGTGGGGCTCGCTCCAGTGCCCTTACTACGTGCACAAAGCCCTTATGAAACTCTTCGCCCTACCGGCGGACCGCGTCCGCGTCGTGCAAATGGAAACCGGCGGCGCTTTTGGCGGCAAGGAAGAATATCCCTCGATGATCGCAGCTCACGCCGCACTCCTCGCCATGCAGTCCGGCAAACCGGTGAAAATTATCTATGACCGCACGGAAGACATGGCGGCCACTACGAAGCGCCATCCTTCTCGCACTCGCCATCGCACTGCCGTCAGCAAAGACGGCAGAATTCTCGCTGGAGAAATCGATTTCACCATCGACGGCGGCGCTTACAAAACGTTGTCGCCAGTCGTCCTTTCCCGCGGCGCCATTCACGCCGGCGGAGCCTACTATTGGCCCAGCGTTCGCATTCGCGCCAAAGCCGTTGCCACCAATGCTCCGCCCCACGGTGCGTTCCGAGGCTTCGGCGCTCCTCAGTCTCTCTTCGCGCTCGAGCGGCACATGGACCGCATCGCTCAAGTCGTCGGTCTTTCGCCCGTCGAAATCCGCCGCCGCAATTTTCTCAAGCCCGGCCAGACCACTACAACGGGACAGACTGTGAACGAAGAGATCGATCTCGGCAAACTTCTCGATCGCGCCCTCGAACTCTCCGACTATCACGCCAAGAAAGAGCAATTTGCCCAGGAAAATCAACTGAGCAAACACAAGAAAGGAATGGGCATTGCCGCCTTTCTGCACGGGGCGGGATTCACCGGTTCGGGCGAGCGCTTTCTCGGATCGGTAGTCGGCGTCGAAGCCTGCGACGACGGAAGCCTGCGCATTCTCGTATCGAGCACGGAATTCGGCCAGGGAACAAATACGGTTCTGTGCCAGATTGTCGCCGAAGCTCTCGGTCTGAAGTACGAGGATGTCAGCATCGCTCAACCCGACACGCACGAAGTTCCTAACAGCGGTCCCACAGTCGCCTCACGTACGGTCATGGTCGTCGGAAAACTCGTGCAATCGGCCGCCGTTGGAATCAAGAAAACGCTGACAGCGAGCGGCATGCTCTCGGATTCTTACACGCCCGTAGAATTCCGCGCCGCCTGCCGCAACTATGTCGCAAAGCACGGCAAATTCCGGAGCCTCGCGCAGTACGAACAGCCTGGCGACATCGTTTGGGACGAGGAAAAATATCGCGGTTCAGCGTACGCAGCATTTGCTTGGGCGGTTTACGTCGCGGAAGTCACGGCGGATCTGGCCACGTACAGCGTATCCGTGGATGACTTCGTGGCCCTTCAAGAAATAGGCAAGGTACTCCACCCCGTTCTCGCGAAAGGACAAATCACCGGCGGAGTTGCACAGGGCATCGGCTTCGCCCTATACGAAAAAGTGGTTTGGGAAAATGGCCGCATGCAGAACGGCCAGATGACCAACTACATCATGCCCACGTCCGCCGACCTCCCTCCCATCCGCGTTTATTTTGAAGAACTGGGCAACATTCACGGAGCGTTCGGCGCAAAAGGAATCGGCGAACTACCAATGGACGGCCCGGCCCCCGCGATTGTCAACGCCATCGAAGACGCGCTAGACGTTTCTTTTAATTCCATTCCGTTACTTCCGGAAGACATCTTCGTCGCGCTCGCCGAAAGTGCGGCGCCCGAAATCGTGGCCCCCACGGCGAGAGGGCGAGAATGAGCCAATCCCCGCAGGCTCGCGCAAAATGCGAAATCTCATTCACGGTCAACGAAAAACTGGAAACCGTGCATGTTTACGCGATGGAGCGCCTCCTGGATGTTCTTCGACACGAGCTTGGACTAACAGGAACAAAAGAAGGCTGTGGCGAGGGCGAATGCGGCTCCTGCTCCGTCTTGATCGACGGAATGCTCGTGAATAGTTGCCTTATTCCCGCGCTCCAAGCAAACGGAGCGAAAATTATCACCATCGAGGGCCTTGCCACGGACGGCCGCTTGCAAATCCTGCAGCAATCCTTTCTCGACTGCGGCGGCGCACAATGCGGCATCTGCACTCCCGGAATGATTCTGGCATCCCTTCATCTACTCGAGAAAAAGCCGCAACCCACGCTTGAAGAAATCCGCGAAGGCCTTTCCGGCAATCTTTGCCGCTGTACCGGCTACACGCAAATCTTTGAAGCGGTCGCGGATGCCGCACGCCGGGGAGCCTCAACGTGAGGGCCTGCCCCGCCGAGTTTGAACTTGTCGCCCCGCGCACCTTGCCCGACGTTCTATCGCTTCTCGCGCGCGAACCAGGCGGATGGCTTCCCATCGCCGGCGGCACGGACGTCATGGTTCAGTATTCCGCCGGAAAACTCCCTGCGCGCAAACTGGTGAGCATCTGGAATCTTCCAGAGTTACGTCGCATCGAAGTAGCGGCGGACGAAATCCAAATGGGCGCGGGTTGCACGTACACGGATCTGCGCGAACACGAAGTGATCAACCGCGAGTTTCCATTGTTGTCCAGTTCCGCGAGCTGGACCGGCGGAATCGCCAACCAGAATCGGGGAACCATCGGCGGCAATATCGTAAATGCTTCACCAGCCGCGGATTCTCTCCCCGCACTTCTGGTTTATGAGGCAGAGCTTCTTCTCGTCTCCGCGCGAGGAGAACGGCGTGTGCCCTATCTAGGCTTTCACGCCAGCTACCGCAAAACGCAGCTCGCGCCCGGAGAACTGATTCGCGCCATCTGCCTGAAAAGACAATTTTCAGGTTACTATGCCCATGCGCGCAAAGTCGGAGCACGCAACGCGCAAGCGATTGCCAAGGTCTGTCTCGCGGCATTAGGCCGGTTAGCGGATGGCGTTGTCGACGACGTCCGTCTCGCCATGGGAAGCATTGCTCCCATTCCCATGCGTTTGTCGGAGACGGAACGAATCGTAAAGGGAAAACAGATCGATCCGCTGCTTATCCAATCTGCGCGAACTATGGCTGCTGCGGAAGTCCGCCCCATTGACGACATCCGTTCCTCGGCCCGTTATCGTGCGGCTGTAGCGGGAAACCTGGTCGCGGAGTTTCTAGAGCAGTTAAGCGCCCGAGGCGCGCACAGCGAAAATGCGAAAAACGTGCTCTCACGATGGAACGGGTTGCCGCCGGACAAAGCCACGGAAGAGATATTGCCCTGTTGCGGCTCAAGAGCCTGGGCGCGCGAAATGGCAACTCACAGACCAATTCTCAATGAAGCTGCTTTGTTGGCCGTTTGCGATGAGGTCTGGAATAGTCTCCCGGAATACGATTGGCTGGAAGCGTTTCGCAGTCACCCGCGGATTGGCGATTCTCACTCGCCGGCCGCTGCTCCGCCGCGATCTGCTGCCTGGTCGGGCGAAGAGCAACGTAAAGTTGGAATCGCTGGCGAAGACATAAAACTTGCGCTTGCGGAAGGCAATCGCGCGTACGAGCATAAGTTCAACCGGATTTTCATTGTTTGTGCCACCGGCAAATCCGCGCCGGAAATTCTTGAAATTCTGCGGCGCCGCTTGTCGAACGACGAAACGACGGAGCTTCACGAAGCAGCCGAGCAGCAGCGCCAGATCGCGCATCTCCGCCTGAAGAAATGGCTCTCTTCATGAATCGAATTTCGACCCACGTTCTGGACACCGCTCAAGGGAAGCCTGCAAAAGACGTCCCGGTGCGGCTCGAAAGGCAAGAGTCATCCGGCGAATGGCGCGTTCTGTCTTCTTCACGTACGGACGGCGACGGCCGCTGCCCTCAATTGCTGCCCGAAAATGACACTCTTCGTGAGGGTAATTACCGTTTGGCATTTGATACCGCTAACTATCACCTTGCTCAAAAGATCCAAGGACTTTATCCGGTCGTCGAGATTACATTTCACGTGCGCGACGGCGAATCGCACTTCCACATTCCGCTGCTCCTGAGTCCGCACGGCTATACGACGTATCGGGGAAGCTGATCCAATGATTAAGCTCGCCGAAAACAGCTACGGCAAATCGCTAATCCGCCTCGCAAGAGTGAAGCGGCATCGTGATCATCACGACTTTCGCGAATGGACGATCGAGATTGCGCTTGAAGGTGACTTCGACTCCTGCTTCGTCGCTGGAGACAACAGCAAGATTCTTCCGACAGACACGATGAAGAACACGGTGTACTCGCTGGCGCGAACCTCCTCGGCGGAATGCATGGAGGAGTTTGGCAAAGACTTGGTCGCATTCTTTCTAAAGCGCAACCCGCAAGTCTCCGCTGCGCGGGTCACGATTTCCGAAAAATCCTGGCAGCATCTGCTGTTGGGAGGAAAGCCGCATCCCACGACTTTTGTGCAATCAAGCAGTGAGTGCCAGACCGTGGAAATTGCGGCAACGCGCAACGCTGGGCCGTCAGTCCGGGCAGGGCTTGAAAACCTGGTCATCCTGAAAACGGCGAACTCGGAATTTGTGGGGTTCATTAAGGATTCTTTGACTACCCTGCCGGAATCCACCGACCGCTTGTTAGGCACTTCTGTCCGTGCGCGATGGAACTATCTGTCGCCTACTGTTCCCTTTGTCGCTTTGCGGTCCAAAATCCGCGACATCCTGCTCGATGTGTTTTCTTTTCATTCAAGCAAATCCGTGCAACACACCTTGTACGCCATGGGCGAAGCCGCACTCGCAAGCGTTCCGGAAATCGACAGCATCGAATTGACGATGCCCAACAAACACTACCTTCTCGCGGACCTTTCGCGCTTTGGGCAAGACAATCCAAACGAGATTTTCGTACCCATCGACGAGCCTCACGGCACCATCGAGGCACGCCTTCACCGGCAAGGTTGAAATTACGTGTCCACAGCTCTGACCACAACAATTCGTGCGGAGGAAGTGATCGCTCGCTGCAAAAAGCTGGCGTCTTTCTCCGAAGACGTGGGCAGCACGCGCCGGACGTTTCTTTCTTCCCCCATGCACCATTGTCACCGCGAAATCACCAAGTGGCTCAAGGCAGCCGGAGCAGAAGTGACTATCGATGCTGTTGGAAATTTGCGCGGCTTCTACGCCGCCGCGCAATCCACCGCGCCACGCCTGCTCCTCGGTTCCCACCTGGATACAGTCCCCAATGCCGGAGCCTACGACGGCATTCTCGGAGTTGTCATCGCAGTCGCTCTCGTCGAATCGCTGGAACGCCGCCGGCTTCCTTTCGCCATCGAGGTCGTCGGTTTTTCCGAAGAGGAAGGAGTTCGCTTCGGTTCACCCTTCATCGGCAGCCGCGCTTTAGTCGGCACGCTTGACGCGGAACTCCTCAATCGCCAGGATGCAAACGGAATCTCCGTTCGCGACGCCATAAGAAACTTTGGACTGAATCCGTCAGAAATTCCGGGCGCCGCGCTGAGTGGCGATACGCTCGCTTACTTGGAATTTCACATCGAGCAGGGACCGGTCCTCGAATCGCTCGGGCGGTCGCTCGGTGCAGTAGACGCCATCGCGGCACAGACCCGAATGACGTTCGAATTTCTGGGCCGCGCCAACCACGCGGGCACAACACCGATGCATCTCCGCCACGATGCCATCGCGGCCGCGGCGGAGTGGATCGTTGCCGTCGAGCGCACGGCCCACAATCATCCCGGTCTCGTGGCGACAGTGGGCCAAATCGAGGCAAAACCTGGCGCTATCAATGTGATTGCCGGAGAAGCCCGAGTGACTCTCGACGTTCGGCACAAATCCGACGGCATTCGTGACGGCGCGGTCGACGCACTCGTTCGGCAGGCAAAGGAAATTGCCGAGCGCCGCGGGTTGTCGTTACGGCTAAATGTGTTGCTGAGCCAGCGTGCAGTAGCAATGGATCCGTTTCTCCTCGAGCAAACCCAGGAAGCCATCCGCAGCACGGGCTGCCAGCCGCATCGCATGACAAGCGGCGCAGGCCACGACGCCATGATCCTCGCCGAAAAAGTTCCCGCCGCAATGATTTTTCTGCGATCCCCCGGCGGAATCAGCCACGATCCAGCGGAATCAGTCGAGGCAGAAGACGTGACAAAAGCCCTCGAATGCGGCTTGCACTTGCTCGATCAACTTGCCAATTCCACCGAACTTCAAAAGAGGATGTGCCGTGCATAATCTTGGTCAAACGCGAAGCGCCCAAAAACACAACCATCTCCTTCTCACGCCAGACACCTTCGTTCGAACGGCATTGCCGGGCATGAAAGCGTGCGCCGCCATTGTCCACGCAGGTCCTGCTATGGGTGCGAGATTCACCGAGTACACCGCCGAATTCGAATCCGGCGGCGAACTTGGCGCAACGACAGCGCAGCGCTTCCTCTACGTGCTCGATGGCCAACTCAATTTGGAAATGGAAAGCCGCAAAAGCGAGCTAGGAGCGCGCGGCTACGCCTACTTGCCCGAAGTCACGCCACATCGAATTGTGGCAACAAAACCAAGCCGCGCCGCCATCATCGAGAAACATTACCAGCCGCTCGCTTCATTCGAATCACCGCGCGCAATCATCTCCAGCGAAGACGCTATCTCTTCGGAGCCACTCGACGGTGATGCGAGCTTGCAGGTGAAACATTTGCTTCCCGACACAATGAATTTCGATTTCGCCGTGAACTCGATGGTCTACCAGCCGGGAGCCGCGCTGAGCATGGTCGAAATGCACGTCATGGAGCACGGCCTCCTGATGCTCGAGGGCGGCGGAATTTATCGCCTCGGCGATTCGTGGTACCCGGTCACCGCCGGCGATTTCATCTGGATGGCACCGTGGTGCCCGCAGTGGTTCGGCGCCATCGGCAAAGTCCCAGCAAAATATCTCATCTACAAAGACTGGAACCGGCATCCGCTAGCAGTCGCGGCGCCTGGAATTGCGCCGCTGGCAATTGCGCCACTGAAAAGTACTGCTGCTGAAAGCAAAACACGATCAACAAACAAACGTTGATGAGCACAGCGTTCCGATGAACCAGCGCATGCCAACAAATCTAGAAGTGGACCGAGCTCTTCTCCATAAAGAAATCGAAGAGCTCGCGACGATTTCAGAAGCAGAGCCGCCCGCCGTAACGCGAATTGTTTTTTCGCCAACGGATCTCAAAGCGCGGGCGTGGCTCATCGCTCGCTGTGAAAAAGCCGGATTGACGGTGCGACAGGATGCCGTCGGAAATATTTTCGCGCGGTGGTCCGGCTCCGAGCCAAACGCTCCGGCGGTGGGAACCGGTTCTCATATCGACGCTATACCCAACGCTGGAAAATATGACGGCGTTGTTGGTGTGCTCGGTGGACTTGAAGCGATTCGTTCCGTGCAACGCAGCGGTTTCCGCCCGAAATATTCGATCGAATTGCTCATGTTCACTTCCGAGGAGCCCACGCGCTTCGGGATTGGATGTCTCGGCAGCAGGCTGTTGTCCGGCACGATGACTCCGCATGCGGCGCGAAAGCTTGTCGACAAAGAAGGCGCTTCGCTTGAGCAAGTCCGCAGCAATGCCGGATACAATGCGCCGCTCGACGAAGTGATACTACCGAGCGACTACTACAAAGCGTTTGTCGAACTTCACATCGAGCAAGGCCCTCTCCTCGAACAACAAAAAATTCCGATCGGCATTGTTACCAACATTGCGGCTCCGGCAAGCTTGCGCATTTCGATCGAAGGCGCTGGCGGGCACGCGGGGGCTGTGCTCATGCCCGATCGTAGAGACGCGTTGTGTGCTGCGTCGGAGCTAATCCTCGCGATCGAAAACGCGGCGCGGACTAGCGGCGCTATCGATACGGTGGCGACCGTCGGCATCTGCGAAGTTTTTCCTGGCGCGGTCAACAGCATTCCGAGCCTCGTCCATTTGACGCTCGACATTCGCGATACGAATCTTGCGCGTCGCGATGCGGTGATGCGTGAAATCGAAACCGCGAAGAAAACCATTGCAACGAAGCGGCAAGTCTCGATTCGCGAAGAAATCGTTAACGCGGATCCGCCGGCGCAGTGTGTCCCCGCGATTGTCGACGCGCTTTCGCGAGCCTGCGCGAAATATGGGTTCGCTTCGATGCCGATGGTGAGCCGGGCCTATCATGATTCACTTTTTATGTCGCGCATCGCTCCTGTGGCGATGCTGTTTATTCCTTGCCGCGGTGGGTACAGCCACCGTCCTGACGAGTATGCGTCGGCGGAGGACATTGCGCGCGGTGTGCTGGTGCTTGCGGAAACGCTGGCAGCTCTCGCCGCTTGAGACGAATGAAGACGCGCTTAGCAGCGCGAAGGCGGCTGGAAGGGATGAGCAGAAAAAAGGATATTCATCCGTACGCCACGGCGAGACGGGCACAGCATGCTGTGCCCCTACAAGAGATACAAGAAATTTGTTCGGGATTTGGGGGCTCATTGTTCCGCCTGAAAGCGGCGGATTTTGGCGTAGCCTGGTTTGAGGACGTTGTAGATGAAATCGCAACGCTGGAGGTAGGGCAGAAAGGCGCTCTTCATGGCGTTGACGGTGAGGATTTCAAAGTCGTTCAGCGACAGGCCAAAGGTATCTCTGGCGGCCTCGAATTCTTTGGTCATCGTGGTGTCGCTCATCAGGCGGTTGTCGGTGTTTAGCGTGACGCGAAATTTCTCCTGATAGAGAGTTTTGAATGGATGCTCGGCGAGGCTGCGAGCGGCTCCTGTTTGCACGTTGCTGAGCAGGCAAATCTCGAGCGGAATTCTTTTGTCGAGGACGTATTGCGCTAGGTCGCCGAATTTCACTACTTTTCCGTCTTCAGCGACGGCGATGTCATCGATGAGGCGCGTGCCGTGGCCGATGCGGTGTGCGCCACAGTATTGGATGGCTTGCCAAATCGATTCCTTTCCAAAACCTTCGCCGGCGTGAATCGTGATGCTGAAATTCTGGCGCTGAATGTAGTGAAAAGCGTCGACATGTTTTTTGGGTGGGAATCCGCCTTCTTCACCGGCGAGATCGAATCCGACAACGCCGCGCGCGCGAAAGTCGACGGCGAGCTCGGCCATTTCTAGCGACACGTCCATATTGCGCATCGCGCAGATGATCAAGCCTGAGGAAATTCCAAAGTCGTGTTTGCCGCGCTCCAAGCCTTTTAGTACGGCGGAGACTACCTGCTGGTGGCTCAGTCCTGTGCGCGTATGAAAAACCGGGGCAAAGCGAGTCTCGAAATAGACTACACCGTCGCCGGACAGGTCTTCCGCTTGTTCGTAGGCGACTCGCTCGAGGGCTTCTTCGGTTTGCATTACGGCGATGGTGTGGGCAAAGCCTTCCAGATATTTTGGGAGGCTGCCCTGGTTGGCTCCCTGGTGGAACCAGTGTGCGAGTTCTTCGGGGTTTTTGGTGGGAAGTCCGTCGTAGCCGACGATCTTTGCTAGCTCAATGACTGTTTCGGGGCGGAGGACGCCGTCTAGGTGCTCGTGCAGCAGGACCTTTGGGAGGCTCTTCAATAGTGCGTGGTCTAAGTTCATAGATGTCCACCGGCTCTCTCAGATAGTAAGTAAGCCATTCGATAAGGATTTGGGTTGAAGGATGTGACCCCCTGGGTATCCAGAGAACTGTGAAGTAAGCGCATGAAAATATTAGGGTTGCGTGCGTTGCTGCATGTTGTCGGTTTACTCGTTGTGGAGAAAAGAGGAAGTGCTGGGGAGCGTCGGATACCCCACCTCCTCCCCTGTTTTTTGTAAAGATGTGATTCGATGAGGGTTAAAGGATGGGGGTCTGCAAAAGATGTGATTCTAAAGGGGATAGATCGGAGGATCGTTTGAAAGATGGGAAGTTGAAAGGTAGCAAGGTTTCCCAAGAAGGAGAGGATGAGGGAGCCAGATTCGGCGGCTATCCGGAGGGTTGGGGAAAAGAGCGGAGCTAAAGCCCCGCACCTACATAGGCGGGTTAGAGTGCGGCGTGGGCGAACCATAGGGAATGGTAGCAGGGGAAGAAGCGGATGTCTAGTAGTTTATTAGTTTACTGGATGCTTATTCGAACGGAGGGCGCGGATTCGAATGAGATAAACGGAAGTCGAGAGGTTTGAAGGAGTTGAGAGGGGATTGATGGGTTTGTTACGGCTGTGGAAATGTGTGGAAAAGTGGGGAGAGACAGTGAGTAGCGAATGGTAGGTAGTGAGTAGAAAGGCCAGAGACGGAGTGGAGTGATCCACCGTTTGCAAGAAACAAAACCGCAAGTTGTAGTCCACCCGAGAGTTGAGGCACTGCCACCGCCTACGACTGGACCACCTTCAGCATCTCTTTCCGAAGTTGCCGAACGGTTATCCAAGGTGGGCGGTGCAGCATTCTGTGGCAGTTTGCGCAGGCCATTTTCAGGTCGGTCACCTTTAGCTGGGTCCCGGTCTTGATAAACGCAAATGGTATTGAGTGGTGAGCCTCGATGAAGCTGATTCCTCGGACACCGTACGGAGTCGGTTGCTTGAACTTCCGTAAACTTGGTGCGATGTCAGGTGGCCGGTGGGGCGGCTTGTGATCGCTGAGAGAATTTGCATTGATCGATCAACTCTTCATCCCGGCCGAAGCAGATCGCTTCGTTCTCCTCGGCGCTGCGCGCTGCTTGGTACGTAGGGCCGCGCGGATGGGGCGTACTTCGAAACGGACGCCTTCGGCTTGCTGCAAATAGGCAATGATTTCGAAGAGATTATTGGCGGTGGGATTGCCTTTGGGGCCGAACATCTGGTGAAGGGTCTTTACGTGAAACTTGGTGTGAGCGGCTAGTTTGGGGAAGCCGACTGTGGCGTTGATATAGTCGCGGAGCAGTTCCTTTGCGAGCGGGACTTCGCCACCGAGTAAGCTTTCCAGGGCTTCGCTAAGGATGCCTCTTCGAAAGTCGGGATCGCGTTTTATGCGCGCTTGAACTGTTTCCCTAAAGTCAGTCGTCAGTGCCATTTTTATTCCCCTGCTTTCGTGTGCTTCTTGGTCTGTTTGTAATTTTCCCAGCGGGCGAGCGCGGCCTGGATATCGTTTTGCTGCCGTCGCTTGTTCCCCCGCCCAAGAGGATGACGATTTCTTCACCGTCTTTGCCGAAGTACACGCGGTAGCCGGGGCCGAAATTGATCCTGTACTCAAAAACGCCAGACCCAACGCCTTTGACGTTGGAAAAGTTCCCCAGCCCCATGCGATATAGGGATCTCGCCACCTTCTGAGCGGGCTGTGCGTCAAGCGCGTCTACCCATTCGCCAAATGGACTGTGGCCAAGGTGATCGCGGCACTCGCGGATGTCCACCATCATTTTAATAGTAGCATATATTTTACCATCGAAAGACGGGGATCTCGCTAGAGCGTTAGAAGATTCGGAGATAAAGACACGTGGGGCAGTACGCCTGGGCGTGCTGGCGCAGCGTGCCGCGCCCCTACAACGGAATAGCACTCCGCGGCTAGAAGGTGAACTTCAAGGACATTTGGATTTGGCGGGGGCTGCCGATGGTTTTGTTGACGATGCCGATGCCGCTTAGGGTGGGGGAGGAATAGAGCTGGGAGCCGAAGACCGGGAAATCGTCGAAGTTGAGGTTTTGGGTGACGTTGTTGATGGGGATGTCGAAGCTGGGAGTGTTGGTTAGGTTGAAGACTTCGAAGGTAAACTTCGCGGAGACGCGCTCGGTGAGCTGGGTTATTTTGATTAGGGAGAGGTCGGTGCGGCGCTGCCAGGGTTGGCGAAAGATATTGCGCTGGCCGGTGGTGTAGGTGGTTTCGAAGGTGTCGCCGGCGGGGATGGCGCCGCCGAGATCGCCCGGATTGAGAAGCGGGACGGTAAAGCAATTGGGATTGAGGGCTGGGAAGCCGGGGTCAGTGCCGCTGGCGCCCGTGTAGGCGCTGGAAGGCGTGCAGCCGGGAGCCAAGGGGACGATGGGGTTGGTGATGCCGTCGCTGGTGCCGTAGTAGAGGCTGCCAACGGCGCCGGAATAGTCAATGACGCTGTAGGGCTGGCCGCTTTGGATGATGGCCAGGCCGGCGACGGCCCAGCCGTCGGCCAGGCGACCGCGCATGGAAGTGAGCTCAAAGAATTTGGGGAGCTCGTAGAGATAGGTGAAGTTGATGACGTGCTTGCGGTCGAAATCGGAGAGGCCGTAGCCGCTGCGGAGGTCGGTGGCGTTGTTGCCGTTGTAGAAGAGGCCCATGGCGCTTTGTTCGTCGGTGGCGTGGGAGAAGGTGTAGGAGAAGCCCGCCTGGAAGCCATGACTTATGCGTTTTTCCACGTGGACCTGGAGGGCGTTGTAGGCAGAGATGCCCGCGGCGGTGTAGGACTCGGATTCGGAGGAATAGCCGATGTAGGGGACGCGAAGGTCGATGTTGCCGCCTTCGTAGTTGGCCATCATGGAGGAGCCGTCGGGAAGGCCCATGAAGCTGCAGCCGGAGGTGGCCCCGCTGGCGTTGCACGTGGAAGTGTAGGCGCAGGCGGCTGGGTCCAGAGTGGGATTGCAGCCGAGAGGTGCGAGGACGGTGTAGCCGTAGGTGTAGGTCTGGCCGTGGATGGGGTGGCTGGGAGTGGCGATGCCGGCCTGGTTGAAGGGGACGGGAATGACTTCGTGGCGGCCGAGGTTGCCGACGTAGCCGATGGTGATGGCTAGATCCTTGCGGGGCTGCCACTGGATGTCGAGAGTTTGGTTGAGAGTGTAGGGGAGTTTGTTGGCGCGGTTGTAATCGGCGAAGGAGAAGAGCTGAGCGCCGTTCTCGATGGCAGCGGCATTCGGTAGAACGATGCTTGCTGGATTGCCGGTTGGAGGAGGTTGCAGCGTCGCGCCCCAGGGATTGGAGAACGAGCCGCCGTTTGGTTGGGTGGGATCGCAGGTGGGAATGAAGCCCTGGAAGGGGCTTCCGAGGGCGCCGCAAACCTGGGAGTTGACGAAGGGCGGAGCCTGGTTGACGCCGAACGGACCGCCGGCAACTACACCGGCGGCAAAACCTGGGGAGAGATAGGTGAAAAGTTCGCCGCGATCGTAGTACATGCCCCAGCCGGCTCGGACGACGATTTTGTTGTTGAATTTTGTGGGACTCCAGGCGACGCCGAGACGCGGGCCGAGGCCCCATTGGCGGCCGGTGAGTGTGGAATCGCTAACACCTTTGCTGGGGAAGAGCTTGTTGTTGCCAGCGATGAGAAAACCGGAGTTGACGATGGTGTCAGTGGCCTCGTCATAGTCGTATTGGGAAGGATCGAAATTGTAGAGGCGGCCGTACTTTTCGGTGAGACCGCCGTGATAGTCGAAGCGGAGGCCGGCGGTGAGGCTGAGGTTCGGGAAAATCTGGTACTTGTCCTGGAGAAACATGCCGGTTTCGTTGGAGCGGTAGTAGCGGTTGGCGTCGCCTTGGAGGTAGGCGGTGGTGATGAAGCCGTCGGGAGTGTAGGGGACGACGAGTCCCTGAAGGAATTGGGAGAAGTCGGCGAAGCCTATGGTGCCTTTGTCGGTGCGCTGATCGCGAGTGTTGAGCTGGGTGTAGGCGAAATTGCCGCCGAAGGTGAGCGTGTGCTTGCCGAGAGTCCAGATGGCGTTCGCGCTCGGCATGAAGCGATTTTGGAAGACGCCGGTGAAGGCGCCTTGGGAAGCGGCGCCGCTGCCGATGTTGGTGGCGGCGTTGAAAACAAAGTTTTGGTTGTAGGGAGCTGGGGGGAAACCGGCGTTGTTGTTGCCGTAGTCGTCGACGATGGAAATGCCGGGAAAGAAAGGAGAACCGAAAGTGTTGATGGTGGAGTCGGATAAGGATGCGCCGGTAAGTTGCTGAACGTATGAGCCAAACTGTTGCGGGGTGAAAGGCTGCGAGACGGTGCTATAGACCTTTTCGCGGATGAAGCCGAAGACTTCGACGACGCTGAGATTCGGTTTGATGATTTGCGTGTTGGTGATACTGGCCACTTGGCTTCCGGCGTCGAGATGCTGCGTGAAGCCGGGGGAGCCGGAGTAGGCGTAGGGAGCGATGCTGGGATCGTGCTGATAGTAGTACTTGAGAGCGACGGTGTCTTTTGAGGTGGCAATCCAATCGAGGTCGGAGACCGCTTGATCCGCCTTGAAATAGGCGGTGCCGGGCGTGAACGTGTTTTCGGGGAAACTGATGGTGGGGACGAAACTGTTGGCGGAGGGAAATAGAAACTGGCCGTTGGGGAGTTTGTAATTGAGCAGACCGTAGGCGATGGGACTGATGTCGCCGGGGGCGGTGCCGATTGTCGGATTGACGGGGGCGGAAGCTGAGAAGTTGCACGGAAGCGCCGGACATACCGGCGAAGTGACACCGTTTACGAGAGCGGCGAGAGCTGCGGGGCTGCGGTCGTCGGTGAGACCGGGAGGAACGGACACGCGCGAGCTGCCAATCTCGGCGTCGGACTTCTGAACGTGTTGATAGGAGAGAAAGCCGAAGAGTTTGTTCTTGATGAGCGGACCGGCCACGGTACCACCGGCGGTGTAGTTGTGCAGGCCGGGCACCTTATCGCTGGCGGGAATGTTGGGGTTGGCATTGTAGAAAAAGGGAGCGGCGTTGAGGGCGTCTGAGGCGCGGTAAACATAAGCGCTGCCGTGGAGATTGTTGGTGCCGGAGGCGGTGCTCATGTCGATGTGAGCGCCGCTGGTGGAACCTTGCTGGGCATCGTACATGGAGGTATTCACGCGAAATTCTTCGATCGTTTCGGGTGCGGGAGTGGGCAGAGCCTGGCCGATGGCGAGATATGGGGAAGCGGTGCTTTGAAGCGGTTCGGCAGTCGTGCTGGAAATGCTGGCGGCGCCGCCGATGCCGGTGTTGTTGACGATGCGGGCGGAAGCTACCTGGCTGGTGCTTTTGCCGTTGAAGAGATTGCTGGCGTCGACGCCGTTGAGAAGGAAAGTGTTGCTGGTGTCGCGCTGGCCGTTGGCCCAGATGGGGAGATTGCCGAGGCCGCTGTTGACGCCGGAGCCGCTGGCGAGTTCCGCGTTAACGCCGGGAGAGAGAATGGCGATGCCGGTAAAACTGCCGGTGGGCAAAGGGATAGATTCGATCTGGGCTTTCTCGAGAATGTAGCCGTTGGTGGTGTCGACGGCGTTCAACAGCGGGGTGGCTTCCACGGTGACAGTAGTGCCAACCTGGCCAACTTTGAGCGTGGCATTGACCGTGGCGGTGCGATCGGCTTGCACGACGATGGAGGGGATTCTTTGCGTTTCGAAGCCATCGTGCGAGAAGTTGAGGGTGTAGGAGCCGATGGGGAGATTTACGAAGTCGTAGCTGCCGACGCTGGTGGTTTTTTGCGTGCGGGTGAGTTGGGTGCCGTCGGCTACGACGGTGACTAGCGAATCGGCGAGTACGCCGCCGGAGGAGTCGGTGACTGTGCCGGTGATACCGCCGAGAGTTTGTTGAGGGAAGGCATTGAGCGGGAGGAGGAGAGCGATGCAACAACAAAGAAAAGATGCGAGGAACAAAAGAGTTCTACCTGATAACTTGGCCATTCCGCGACGCCTCCCACTTTCTCTGAACACACGCACCCGGCCGTCTTTCGGATTCAGCCCAAGCAAAAAATTTACAAAGGAAGTCGGTTTCACCCCGCTTGGCTGCGCCCGTGTGACGGTAAGTTTGCAGGAAAGTATTCCAAAACGCTGTAGAACCGAAACGCAAACTTTCGTTTTCCTCAATTCGTTTTTTCAATTTCTTCGATGAAGGGGAGGGTCGGCGGGAACGAAGGAGCAGATTTAGCTAGCTCTAAACCAATGTTGGCTTCTGATAGCGTGCTCGCCAGAAAAACCACGAGAGACCGACGATCAGATAGGTCAGGTAGATGTAGGGGAGTTTGCCGTAGGGTCCTTCGGGAACGGGGTAGAGATTTCCGACGAGGGCGAGGAGCATAGCGGCGCAGGCGAGCCAGGGGATAATTTGAGCGCCGGGACGGTAGGCGTTGTGCGCGCGCAGATAGCGCGGGAGAGCGACGCTGACCAGGGCGTACGTCACGATGAAGCCGTAAGTGGCTAACGAGCCCATCCAGCCGTAGACGTTGAGGCCGCTGGCGCCGCGCGCGGCGAGAATGGCGACGGGGAGGACAGCGGCGGTTCCGGTGACGGCGATCGCAAAACCGGGGGTTTCATTGCGCGCGTGGGTCTTGCGGAGCAAACCGTGGGCGAGGCCGTTGTGAGACATGAGAAGAAGAACGCGCGCGGCGGCGGTGATGCAAGCGAGGGTGCCGGCAAACATGCTCACTAGTGCGCCGATGTCGATGAGCAGACCAAAAATCGGAAGGCCAGCAAGTTTAGCCAAGACGCGCATGGGGGCCGTGCTGGTGGCTAGATCTTGACCGGTGGCGCGCAGGCCGAGGACCTCGGTGTAAGCGCAAACGATGAAGATGGCTCCGGCGAGGAGTGCGCTTTGGATTACCGCGCGGGGAATTGTTTTGAGAGGATTGCGGGCTTCGGAGCCGAGAGTAGTGGCGCTTTCGAAACCTACAAAGCTGAAGAGTGCCAAGACCAGACCGAGACGCAGGCCGCTGCCGGTCATGTCACGCAGGCGGAATTGCTCCCAATCCAGGTGCCAGCCGTGGCGGAACAATACAAGTAGCACGACGATTAAAATGAAAGAGACGGAAACGGCTTCGATCCAGAGCATGAGGCGAGCGGAAATTTTCACGTCGCGCCAGGCAATCCAGATGGAGATGGCTGTGACAAGGATAGCGAGGAAAACGGCTGAGGTGCCGTGGCCAGTGGCGTCGCGCAGGAGGAGATTTCCGAAGTGATAGAAACCGCCGATTACGCTGGAGCCCGTGGCAATGTAGGCGAGGAGAAGACTCCAAGCCGCAGTGGCACCGAGCGATGGAGGGAGGATCATGGAAGCGTAGGAATAGAGCGAGCCGGGCGATGCCGAGTAGCGGGCAAATTTTGCGATGCACAGCGCGACAAGGAGAATTGCAGCCGTCGCCAAAACGTATGCGAGCCATGTGCCATTGCCGGCGAGGGCGCAGACTAGCGGAATGGTGGCGACTGGGGTGGTAGTAGGCGCAATGGTGGAGACGGACTGCGCGAGTGTCTCCATGGGCGAGAGGACTTCACGCCGCAATCCATAACTGCCTGCTTCGGGAAGCGTCTGCGCCATGTTCTTTAGCAGGACCCTTCTGCGATTTCTTGAGCTAGTCAGGGAACAATGGCGGTCACGATATAGACTCTGCTCAGCTGGCACAAGCAGTTTATGGATCAGAGGCGAATCAGGGCCCCATCATAATTTTGATTTGATGTTGCTTTTCTTTGGTGCGGTTGGACTCCGGTTGCCTTGCAAAAGCATAAACGAAGATTAATTTTCTTAAGTTGAACTCGCGGTATCGCCGGGAGCGGGGGCGATAGCTATTCGCTGCGAGCCGAGGAAGGAATAGAGAGAAATATAAATGTAGGCGAGGAATGGAACGCTGTAGGCGAGAGCATAGCTGTGTAACTTATCTGAAATCAGGCCCATGATCGGAGTAAGAACTGCGCCGCCGACAATTGCCAGGACCAGGAAGGAACCGCCTAGTTTTGTGTTTGGGCCAAGTCCTTTTAGGCCGAGCGCGAAGATGGTCGGGAACATGAGGGACATGAAGAAGCTGGTTAGAAAGACGCACCAAATGCCCACCCATCCTGGGAAGAAAACTCCGACGGAGACGAGGACCATATTTGCCACGGCGTAGAAACCCATTAGGCGGCTTGGCGAAACGAACCGCATCAGATAGGCGGAGACGAAACGGCCAACTCCGAAGGCAGCGAGCGTGCCGATGAGGAAATATCCGGCGGTTTTTTCTGGCTTGTGGGCGTACTCCTGAACGTAAGGAATGAAATAGCTCCATGTGCCTACTTGTGCGCCGACGTAGAAGAATTGCGCTGCCACGGCGAGGAGAAAATGTCTTTGGCGGAGGAGTTGGCGTGCGCTGCCGTGATCGCCATCGGCGGCTTCGTTTTCGCTGGAGATAGCTGGGAATTTGGTGCGGAGGATCAGCAGCGCCCAAACTACGGCGACGACGCCGAGGACGAGGTAGGGCCGGACCACGCGCAGTACCTCGAATTGAAGGTAGGCCTGATATGTGTGATCGGCTTGGCGCGCCGCAATTTGAGCGGCGGTGAGCTCGACACCGGAAAAAATGAAGACCGTGCCGATCAGTGCCCCCGTCATGGCACCGAAGGGATTGAAGGCTTGCGAGAAATTCAGACGGCGCTCTGAGGTGTCCGGATCGCCAAGCTGGGCGATGAATGGGTTGGAAGCCGTTTCCAGAAAGGAGAGGCCGCTGGCAATGACAAAGAGAGCAAACAAGAAGAACGAATAGCTGCTGTGCAGCGCGGCCGGCCAGAACAAGAAACAGCCCGAAGCAAGGAGCAGCAGTCCAACGATGAAGCCAGGTTTATAGCCAACACGTTTCATGAAGAGGGCTGCGGGAATGGCCGGGAGAAAATAGCCCAGATAGAAAGCAGTCTGTACGAGGCTGGCCTGAAAGCGAGAGATGGCGAAGGACTTCATGAAGTGGCGGATGAGGACGTCGTTTAAGTTATTGGGGATGCCCCAAAGGAAAAAAAGTACGGTGACGAGAATGAAGGGAATGATTTGGCCCGCGGGAAACAGAGAATGGCGTGCGGGGGACATCGTTTTTCCGGGGGAGCTTTCGAGTTGATGCTCGGCCATCGTCGGTCTTCTCCTGTAGCTGTCCAGAAACCGCCGTGAAGGCGAAACACTCGGACGCGTTTTTCTCGATCAGTCGAGTTGCACCATGATTTTCGTAAACTTCGAGGGATTAGAACTCCAAGCTTCCAGGATGCGCGGAGCGTCGACGAGGGAAACGACTGAGCCGACAGCGTCATCGACGGGAAATTTGCGCTCCTTGAGCATTAGGATCACGGCGTGAAAATCCTCCGGTAGGGCGTTGCGCGAGCCAAGAATATCAAGCTCCTTTTGCACGAAGAGTTTGGTTTCGTAGGCCACCGGTTCTTTGGCGTAGCCGATATAGACGACGCGGCCAGTGAAGGCGACTTCCTCCACTGCCGCGCGAAACGTTTGGGGATGCCCGACGGCTTCGATGATGACGTCTGGTCCGCGGCCGTCGGTGAGTTCCAGGAGTTGATCGTGGAGCGGGAATTTGGCGGAGTTCACGATGTGAGTGGCGCCGGCTTTTTTGGCGACGTGAAGCTTATCATCGTCGAGGTCGACAGCGATGGTGGTTGCGCCAGCAAAATGGGAGGCGGAGATGGCGCCGAGACCTACGCCTCCGCAGCCGAAGATTGCAACTTTGTCAGCGGAGGTCACGCGGCCTCTGGCAACAGCGTGAAAACCTACCGTGAGCGGTTCCACGAGGCAGAGTTCTTTAATCGTTAGCGGGGCGGGGTAGAGTTTTTCAGGCGGCATGGTGATGAATTCGGTCAGCGCGCCATCGCGCTGGACGCCGAGGGTTTCATTGAACGCACAGGCGTTGGGACGACCCCGCAAACAAGAGCAGCATTTGGCGCAATTCGTGTAAGGAGACATCGTGACATTCACACCGGCAGCGAGTCCTGAGAAGGAAGAGCTTCCTTCGACGACTGTGGCGGCGATTTCGTGGCCTGGGATGCGCGGAAACTGGATCATGGGATTTTTGCCACGGAACGAATTCAAATCACTTCCGCAGAGGCCGACCATGCGGACGCGGAGCAACACTTTGCCGTGCTCGAGCTGAGGCTGGGGCACGGATTCGATGGAGGCTTCGCCCGGCTGTTTGATGATAAGCGCTCGCATGGTTTCCGAATTCATGCCTTTTGGCTGAGAGAATAGACTTCACTGGCGACGCCGCCAAGAATCATTTCTTGTTCTGCACTGGACAATGGAGAGATGAACTCGCGCAGGGTAGAAAACCAGGTTTGATACGTGCTTGCCAAAAGACAGACCGGCCAGTCCGAGCCGGCCAGCAGGCGTTTGGGACCGAAGGCGTCCAGGACGACGTCGAAATAGGGAAACAAATCCGGAAGGCTCCATTGCGTCCAGTGCGCTTCGGTCACCATCCCAGACAGTTTGCAAAAAACATTTTGCCTGCGCGCCAATTCGCGAATGTTTGTGCGCCAGGGTTCGAGAACGCGGTCGCGAATGCGGGGTTTGGCGATGTGATCCAAAACGAAGACCTGGGCGGGATGACGGTCCACGAAGGAAATGGCGGCGGGCAGTTGACGCTCGAAGATCAGAATGTCGTAGACGAGGCCGTAGCGTTTGAACAGCGCGATACCCGCATTGAAATCCGGACGCAGCAGGAAGGCATCGTCCGGCTCGTCCTGAACAACATGGCGGAAGCCTTTTAGTTTCTGAGAATCGTGAAAGCGTTCGAGGACTTGCGGAAACTCAGGGCGGGCGATGGGTGCCCAGCCGACAACACCGCGAATAAAGGGAAATTCCTGAGCGAGGTTCAAAAGGAACTGGGTCTCTTCAATCGTTTGCCTTGCTTGAACGGCGATGCTGCCTTGCATTCCGGAAGATGTAAGCACTTGCTGGAGATCTTGCGGAAGAAAATCTCTAGCGATTAGCGTCATGTTCCCGGCAATCCAGCCGTACTCTTCTTTCGAATAGCGCCAGAGGTGGTGGTGGGCGTCAATTCGTTCAATCATGGCTTTCGGGTTCTGCTGAGAGCGAATCTGTGTCTAAAGCCGAAGGGGCACTCACACGATGCGCCCTTGAACGTAACCGGATGCAAGGTGAGCAGTACACGCCGGCAAGAATCGCATTTACGGAGATGCTGTGTCGAGAGGATTCGAGAGCTAGCCTGCTGCTGGGGATAGTTTCGCAGGAGCCAGTTATTGTTGCCAGCCGCCGCCGAGGGCTTGGTAAAGCTGAACAAGCGAGAGGAGTTCGTTGGCTTGGGCTTGCGCGAGATTAAGTTCGGCGGTGAAGTAATTGGTTTCGTTCGTGAGAACCTCGAGGTAGCTGGCCACTCCCCCTTTGTAGCGAACATTGGAAAGATGCGCGGCGCCCTGGGCGGAGGCGGTGAGAAGCTCCTGCTGCTCACGAAATTCCCGGAGTTTGCGATAACCGATCAGGGCGTCGGAAACTTCGTGGAAGGACTGTTGGATGGTTTGCTGATAGGAAAGCACAGCTTCCTGTTGCTGGGCTTCGGCGAGCCGGACGCCAGAACGAATTCTGCCAGCGGTGAAAATGGGCTGAGTAAGAGAGCCAGCGAAACTCCAGAGACCCGCCGAGCCGGCGAAAAGGCGCGCGAGAGCATCGCTTTGGAAGCCACCTGCGCCGGTCAGCGAAATTTGAGGATAGTAGGCAGCGCGAGCGACACCGATTTGGGCGTTGGCAGCAATGAGAACCTGTTCGGACTGGCGGATATCGGGACGACGCTCGAGAAGCTCCGAGGGAATGCCCGCCGGAACTTCGGGGGGGTGAGGTTGCTCGGTTAAAGGCAGGCCTCGGGTGATCGGGCCCGGGTTGTTTCCCAGCAGGGTGCTAATAAGATTTTCCTGCTGCTGGATGCGGCGCTCGAGATCGGGAATTTCTTCGCTTGCGGTGTAGACAAGCTGTTCGGCCTGGCGAACGTCCAGCTCGGATGTATTGCCGTGATCGGCGAGGACAGAAGTGAGGCGAAGGGATTCGCGGCGGGCGGTGAGAGTGGTCTGGGAAAGTTCCATCTGAAGATCGAGAGCGCGGAGCTGAAAGTAGGCGGAGGCTACGCTGGAGACCAGGGAGCTGATGACGGCACGGCGGCCCCACTCCGTGGCGAGGAGAGAGGCGCGAGCGGCTTCCGTGGCGCGGCGATATTGTCCCCAGAAGTCCAGTTGCCAGGCGGCGGAGAGAGCTAATTGCCCCGTGGATTGCTCGAGAGCGGGAAAGGCGATTGTTTGCGGAGTGCGCTGCGCGGAAAGATTTGCGCCGCCGCTGAGACTGGGAAATTGATTGGAACGCGTGATGCCCAATTGCGCTTGGGCCTCGAGTACGCGCGTGGCAGCGATGCGAAGATCGTAATTCTGCTGAATCGCTGTGCGTATCAGGGATTGCAGCTGCTCATCGCGAAAGACGTCCCACCATTTTTGATCGCCTAGCGAGGCGGCTTCGGCTTTAGAGGCTTCGGGAGATGCGGCGCGGAACTCCGTGGGAACGACGGCGGAGGGGCGTTTGTAGTCGGGTCCTACCATGCAACCGGAGATCAGCAGGGCGACGAGGAGCGATGAGAGGAGAGGTCTCATTTTAGTCGTCACCTCCGGCTGGACTTGGACGCGGAGCGGGCGTTGCGGCGACCATGGCGGCGCGGCCCGCTTTGCCTAGAGAAAGGCGCTCGACTACGTAGAAAACGGCGGGAATGAAGAAGATGCCAAGGGCGCTGGCTGCGAGCATGCCGCCGATGACGGCGGTACCCATGATTTGGCGTGCGACGGAACCTGCACCGGAAGCAGTCCAGAGCGGGACGCAGCCAAGGATGAAGGCGAAGGAAGTCATAAGAATGGGGCGCAGACGTAAGCGGGCGCCTTCGAGAGCGGCATCGACGAGCGGCTTGCCCTGCTCGTATTCGTCCTTGGCAAATTCGACGATGAGGATGGCGTTTTTGGCGGCGAGACCGATGAGCATGACCAGGCCGATTTGCGAGTAGACGTCGTTTTCGATCTGCACCATGTAAGTGGGAAGAAATGCGGAGAGCAAAACGCGACGCAACCAGAGGATGAAGAAAGCGCCGAAAACTGCGACGGGAGTGCTGAGAAGGACGCTGAAGGGCAACGTCCAACTTTCATAGAGCGCGGCGAGAATCAGAAATACGAAGAGCAGAGAAAATCCGAAGACGGCCGACGCGGGAACGCCTTCCTGAGCTTTTTTCTCCTGGAAGGACATGCCCAAGTAGTCGTAGCCCATTTCGCGGGGCATGGTTTGGCCGAAGACCTCTTCCATGGCGGCCATGGCCTGGCCGGCGCTGTAGCCGGGAGCGGCGGCGCCGTTGATTTGGGCAGCGCGATATTCGTTGAAGCGCATGGTGAATTCGGGACCGGGTCGCGATTCAAATCTTGTGACGGCGGCGAGTGGAACCATTTCGCTCTTAGCATTTTTGACGAAGAACTGGCCGACATTTTCGGCACGCGTGCGATACGCGCCTTCTGCTTCGATGTAGACCTGCCACTGGCGGCCGAAACGATTGAAATAGTTGATGAAAAGGCCACCCATGAAGGCCTGGAGAGTCTGGTAGACGTCTCGGACGGCCACGCCTTGCTTGATGACTTTGTCGCGATCTACGTCGACGAACTGCTGCGGGACACTGGGGAGGAACGTGGTGTTGACACCCGCGATTTCCGGGCGCTTGCGGGCGGCGGCGAGGAATTTATTTAAATTGTCGGCGAGGAATTCGACGTCGTTACCAGCGCGGTCTTCCAGGACAAAAGTGAAGCCGCCGGAAGTGCCGACGCCGGGGATGGCGGGAGGGGAAAAAGAGAAGGCGATGCCTTCGGGAATTTTGCTGAGTTCGCGATTGATGTTCTGTTTGATTTGCTGGAACTGTTCATCGCGGGATTTGCGCTCATCCCAAGGCTTCAGGGTGACAAAGAAAAAGCCGTTGTAGCTGGTACGGACGAAGCTGAGCAAGCTGAAGCCGACGACGCTGGTGGTGTACTGAACGCCCGGAGTGTGAGCGAGAACGTCTTCGACTTTGCGCGCGACTTCGTCCGTGCGTTGAAGAGAGGCGGCGTTTGGTAATTGGAGGTTGATGTAGAGGTAGCCCTGGTCTTCATCGGGAAGGAAGCTGGAAGGGACTTTGGCGCTGAAAAAGCCGGCGGCGGCTCCGAAGAGCACGAGGAGTATGAGAGCGATGGCGCTTTTGCGTATCAGGAAGCCGCAAACGCGTACGTAGGCGTTGGTGGCGCTGGTGAAGGTGCGGTTAAACCAGCCGAAAAATCTCTTGAGCAAGCCTCCGCGAGTCGTATCTTTGGGGCGCAAGAGCAATGCGGAGAGAGCAGGGCTGAGTGTGAGCGCATTAAAGGCGGAGAGGGCGACGGAGATGGCGATGGTGACGGCGAACTGTTGGTACAGGCGGCCAGTGATGCCGGGGATGAACGCAGTAGGGATGAAGACGGCGGAGAGAACGAGCGCGATGCCAACAACGGGGCCGGAGATCTCCGTCATAGCTTTGAGGGCGGCTTCCTTTGGCGAGAGACCATCCTCGATGTGGCGCTCGACGGCTTCGACCACGACAATGGCGTCATCTACGACGAGGCCGATGGCCAGAACCAGGCCAAAAAGAGAAAGCGTGTTGATCGAGAAGCCGAACAAAGGAAAGAAGATGAAGGTGCCGACGAGAGAAACAGGCACAGCGAGAAGCGGAATGAGAGTGGCACGCCAACCTTGGAGAAAAATGTAAACGACGATGATGACGAGGAGGATGGCGATCAGGAGTGTTTCGACGATTTCTTTGATGCCCTGGGTGACGGCAAGCGTCGTGTCGAGGGAAATGACGTAATCGATATCGCCGGGAAAACGGGCTTTCGACTCTGCCATCAATTTTTTGAGGGCATCGGCGGCTTGCACTGCGTTGGAGCCCGGCAATTGATAAGCCGCGATGATGGCACCCGGTTTTCCGTTGAGGCGGCCAAGGACGCTATAGTTTTGCGCGCCTAGCTCGACGCGCGCCACATCTTTGACGCGTACGACGCCGCCGAGTGGCTCTTCGCGCACGACTATTTCGCCGAATTCTTCTGGAGAAGAGAGGCGGCCGCGGGCGCGGACGGAGTACGTAAACTCCTGCCCCTTGGGGACTGGTTCGCTGCCCACCTGGCCCGCGGGATTCACCGTGTTTTGCGATGTGATGGCATTGACGATTTCCGGAACAGTGATGGCGAGCTTTGCCAATTGGTCGGGCTTTACCCAGAGGCGCATGGCGTACTGGCCGGCGCCGAAAATCTGGACGCTGCCGATGCCGTAGAGCCGCGTGATCTGGTCGCTGAGATTGATGTAGGCGAAGTTAGAAAGAAATTGGGCGTCGTAAGTGCCGTTTGGGGAATAGATAGTGATGAGCATGAGCGGAGCGGTGACGGTTTTTTGGACGGTGATGCCGTAGTTGTTGACGTCGGCGGGCAATTGCGATGCGGCTTGCGTCTGACGCATCTGGGTAAGAATCAAATCGGTATTCGGATCGGTTTTCACGTCGTAATCGACGATCAGGCGCATGCCTCCATCGGCGGTGGAATTCAGCGAATACATGTAGTTCATGTTGTCCACGCCGCTCATTTGCTGCTCGATGGGAGTGGCGACGGATTGCTCGATGGTGCCGGCGTCTGCGCCGACGTACGTGGCCAGCACTTGAACCTCAGGCGGAACGATGTTCGGAAAGAGGGCGACTGGCAGGGTGAGGATGGTGATGGCGCCAATAATCACCATGACGATGGAGATGACCATGGCGACGATCGGACGATTGATGAAAAATTTTGACATGGGTCAGTCCGCTCCCGCGGCTGCCGCCAGCGGTTGGGGATTGACGGTAGCTCCGTCCCGCACTTTTTGCACACCTTCGACGATGACCATCTCGCCTTTTTTCACGCCGCTGTCGATGATCCATTCCGTCCCGACGCGCTCGCCGACTTTGACGATGCGGACGCTGACTTTGTTATCGCTGCCGACGACTGCCAGTTGATAGCTGCCTTGCAGTTCGATGACGGCTCGTTGGGGAACGAGAAGCGCGCCGGTGCGGGTGTAGGTGGAGGCACGGACGCGACCGAATTGTCCGGGACGCAGGAAATTTTTGGGGTTGGGAAACGCGGAGACGACGCGGATGGTTCCCGTGGTTATGTCAACTTGGCGGTCGGTATAAAGAGCGTGGCCCTTGGATGGATAAACTGTTCCGTCGGCGAGGATCAGTTCGAGCGGAGGAGAATCCCTGGGAACGTCAGAGTGATCTTGTGGCTCGTTGATGCGAGCGCCGAGACGCGAATACTCCTGTTCGCTTATCGGGAAATACGCCTTTATGGGATTGACCTGAGAGATGGAAGTGAGGACGGTACTCGGATTCACGAGGTTGCCGAGCTGGATCAAAGCGATGCCGGCGATACCGTCGAAGAGCGACGTGACATGAGTGAATCCCAGATTTAACTGGGCCTGTTCCACTTGTGCTTCCGAGGACTGAACGGCGGCTTTTGCGGCAAGATTCGCTTGAATATCATTGTCCAACTGGCTCTGTGCGATGGCCCGCTCTTTGGCGAGGGGTGTGTCACGATCTACGTCCAGCTGAGTCTTGCCCATTTGCGCTTGCGCTTCTGCCAATTGCGCCTTGGCTTGATCGAGCAAAGCCTTAAAGGGACGGGGGTCAATCTCGAACAAGACGTCGCCATTATGAACGGTGGATCCTTCTTTGTAGGTCTGTTTGACGATGTATCCGGTGACTTGCGGCTGGATCTGGGCGTTGACGTAGCCGTCCAGCGTGGCGACCCACTCGCTTACGATGGGGACATCCCTTTGTGCAACGGCAATGACTTTTACTTCTGGCGGAGCACCGGGGGGCGCTGCCGCTCTTCCGCCGCAGCCGGCAAGGAAAATGACAACTGGAAGAACGGCGGTCATAAAGAGGGCGGCGAGACCCAGGTAGTGGGCGGAGCGACAGTTACGGGTACGGGGCTGCTGCCTGCGGTGGAGAGGTAAACTAATGGATTCAACGAATTCTAACGACATGACTACTCCTTGGGCAACGAGCAAAAGCACACCCACGCCACAGTTTGATGGATGGCATCATGCCTCATCCAAAGCGGCAAATCCGCGGTGCGCGGCGCTGCGTTCGAAACAACCTGAGTTCTCGATTCCGCCGTCTGCGCCCCCTTAGATGTAAATAAGGCGTGAGCGGATACAAAGGAAAGTCGAGCGTGGAAGGGTACGCTATCATCGAAAGGCGCCGGGGGCCGGCGCCCTGTGTTGCGTGAGCCGCGACAAGGCCCAGGGTCCGGAGAAGCGTTATATGCAAGGTCAAAAAATTAGCCGAAGATAGGCAAGATTCGCAGCTGCGAAACCGGCTTTGCTCATGGCTGACAGAGATCGCGGCCTTGGCCGGCGCCATGGGCCGGATTCTGAAAGCACGTGGCGGACGGGCAATTTCGCCCGTCCACCAGCCTGAATTGGCCGGCCGTCAATTGATGATGAGAGTGGCGGTCGTGCTGTGCGTCACAGTTCCGGATGTTCCTTTGAAAGTGAGCGTGTGCTTGCCGGTGCTTGCGTTTCCGCTGACGGTGATCGTCACAGTGGCTTGTGCTGAAGACGTTCCGTTCAGCGTGACGGACGACGGCGAAATGCTACAGGTGGTGTGGCTCGGAGCGCCGCTGCACGAAAGCGAAACGGCCCCGGTGAAGCCGCTAAGCGGCGACACCGTCAGTGTGTAAGTTCCCGAGTGTGACCGGGCAACCGTCAAAGACGACGGCGACGCGGAAATGCTGAAGTCTGAAACCGCCTGGGTCAGTGTTGCGGAAGAGCTTCCCTGGAAGTTCGAATTGGAAGAGGCAAATGTGGCCACCACCGTATGGCTCCCCACGCTCAGAGAACTCGTGGAAAATTGCGCTGCTCCCGACGAGAGTGCTGCAGACCCTGCGGGAGTTGTGCTGCCATCAAGGTAGAAACTGACGGTTCCGCTTTGCGTTCCCGCCACGGAGGACGATACCGTCACCGTAAACGTGACCGAGTGCCCAGTTACCGATGGATTCGAGCTACTCGTCAGCACCGTGATTGTCGGAGCGGCATTCACCGTTTCTGCGAGTATCCCCGAAGTGCTGCTCAGGAAGTTTGCATCCCCACTGTATTTGGCAGTGATGGAGTGCGATCCAGCAGCGAGTGCTCCTCCCGCCGCCGTGAATTGCGCGGCACCGCCGGATAGCGCGGCCGAACCAATCTGTGCACTGCCGTCAAAGAAGGTGATGGTGCCAGTGGGCACGCCGCCGGCCATCGGCAGGACTGTCGCACTGAAGGTCACCGCTTGCCCAAACGTTGCTGGATTTGCGCTGGAACTGATGCTCGTGGCCGTGGCCGCCTGATTTACCGTCTGCATCAATACAGAGGACGTGCTGCCGGATAGATTTGCATTTCCGCCGTAGGACGCCGTAACGGAATGAGAACCCAGAGACAAACCACTAACTCCGAGTTGTGCGGAATTGTTTGAGACTGCTGCTGTTCCGAGGGGGGTCGTGCCGTCCAGGAAAGTGACAGTCCCACTCGCCGTGATTCCCGCCGGCGGTTGAACCGTAGCCGTGAACACAACTGACTGTCCGAAAGCCGATGGATTCAGGCTCGAAGTGATGCTCGTCGCCGTCGCTGCCTGATTGACGGTTTGCGTGAGCGCCGCTGAGGTACTTCCGGAGAAATTCGCGTCCCCGCTGTATTTTGCGGTGACGGAGTGCGAGCCCGCCGACAAACTGGACAACGATAGTTGTGCGGCGTTGCTCGAAACAGTGGCCGTTCCCAGAGAAGTCGTGCCATCTAGGAAGGTGATCGTTCCAGTCGCACTACCGCCAAAGGCAGTCTGGATGCTCGCGGACAGCGTGACTGACTGGCCGAAAATGGACGGATTTGTGCTAGAACTGACAGCCGTAGTTGTCGACGCTCCGTTTACCGCCTGACTCAACACGGCGGAGGTGCTGCCCGAGAGATTTGCGCCTCCCGTATAGACCGCGGTGATCGAATGAGTTCCTACACTCAATGCGGAAACCGCCAGCTGTGCCGAGTTGGAGGAAAGCGTCGCGGAGCCGAGGGAGGTCGAGCCATCCATAAACGTCACGGCTCCGGCTGCAGTCGTTCCGGCAGGTGGCTGAACCGCAGCTGTAAATGTGACGCTCTGATCGAAGGCCGATGGGTTCGCGCTGGAGCTAATTGTGGTTGAGGTGGATGCCTGATTCACCGTTTCCGCGAGCGCCGCAGAAGTGCTAGCCGTGAAGTTCGCATCTCCACTGTAAACAGCGGTGACGGAATGAACTCCGGCAGATAATCCTCCCACCGTGAACTGCGCATTCCCTCCGCTAGACAAACTGCTGCTACCGAGTGAAGTCGTGCCATCCATTAAAGTCACGGTGCCCGTTGGCGTGCCACCGGCTGAAGGTTGGACGGTCACTGTGAAGGTGACGGATTGGCCGAACGTCGCGGGATTCAGGTTGGACGCAACCGTTGTCGTCGTGCTGGCCTGGCTGACGGTCTGCGTAACAGGAGCAGACGTGCTTGCGGAATAATTGTTGTCGCCGCTGTACTTTGCGGTGATGGAGTGCGAACCCGGCGACAAGGTGGAGACTGAAAGTTGCGCGGCGTTGTTCGAAACCGTAGCCATCCCCAACGAGTTTGTACCATCGAGGAACGTAACCGTGCCTGTCGCTGTGCCATTGGGAGAAGGCTGCACAGTCGCGGTGAACACTACGGCTTGCCCAAAGGACGCGGGATTCAGGCTGGACGCTACCATTGTTGTCGTACTGGCCTGGCTAATTGTCTGCGTCACGCCCGTAGAAGTGCTAGCCGTGAAATTGTTGTCGCCACTGTACTTCGCGGTGATGGAGTGCGTCCCCACCGACAAGCTAGATAGCGAGAGCTGGGCGATATTGCTCGAAACAGAAGCGGTGCCCAATGATGTTGTGCCATCCAGGAACGTGACGTTACCTGTTACCGTGCCGCCAGCAGACGGTACCACCACCGCCGTAAACACGACAGTTTGGCCCAAGTTAGCGGGATTGATATTCGGAGAGACGGTTGTGGTCGTCGTGGATTGATTAATCGTTTCGGTGAGCGGCGCGGACGTGCTTCCCGCGAATTTCGTATCTCCGCTGTACTGAGCGGTCAGCGTATGCGTGCCCAAAGACAGATTGGGAACGGAGAGCTGCGCCAGATTGTTCGTGACGGTCACCGTTCCGAGTGTGGTTGCCCCATCCAGGAACGTCACCGTTCCGGTTGCCGAGCCGCTCCCCGGCGGCTGGACGGTAGCGACAAGCGTTAGTGTTTGACCGTACGCCGCGGGGTTAACAGACGAAGACAAATAGGTTGAGGTCGCCGGCAAGTTCACGGTCTGTGTGAGGACCGTGGAAGTGCTGGCCGCAAAGGACACGTTGCCGTTGTACTTGGCGGTCATCGAGTGGGAGCCGGTGCTCAGCGTTGAGAGCGTAAACAGTGCGTAATTCTGCCCATTTTGGTTGGTCAAGCTCGCACTGCCCAGTGACGTGACCCCGTCAAATAGTGTCACGAGACCGTTGGGCGTACCGCCATAAGCGGGGTAAACATTGACAGTAAACGTTATGTTGAAACCCACGGTGGCGGGGTTGCTGCTCGAGGTGACCGCTGTCGTTGTGGGTCCCAGATTCACGACTTGGCTGAGCGCCGCGGAAGTGCTGCCCGAAAAGTTGGCATCCCCACTGTAAGTGGCGGTGATCGATTGCGTGCCGATCTGCAAACTGGAAATCGTCAGCTGCGCGCTGCCGTTTGCAACTGTTCCAGTTCCGATGGATGTTGAGCCGTTGTAGAAGGCGACCGTCCCGGTGGGGGCGCCACTCGAAGTGAGTTGGAGCGTCGCCGTGAAGGTTACTGGCTGATTCAAGGATGATGGGTTCTGACTAGAACTTAAGAGAGTTGTGGTTGGCGGGGGGCTAACTGTCACCAAGGTTTGTCCCGATGTGCTCGTGGCAGTATTCGCGTCGCCGCTATACTGCGCGCTGATGTAGTGGGTGCCCGGCGCCAAGGTCGAGATAGCCATTTGCGCGGTGTTGCCGGAGAGCGTGGCAGTTCCTATCGTTGTGGTGCGGTCCAAGAACGTGACGGTACCTGTTGCCGTGGTTCCCGACAAAGGCTTCACCGTCGCGGTGAGTGTTATCGATTGGGCGAACGCCGGCGTGTATGTGCTCGAGGCTATGAAAGTCGTGGTGGGTTCCAGATTAACGGTCTGCGTGAACGCGGCCGAAGTGCCCGCGAGAAAGTTCGCGTCTCCGCTGTAGTTCGCGGTGATGGAATTGGCGCCCACGGTCAGCGCCGTGGTCGTAATTGTCCCGTAGTTGGTGTTGCCGGGAAGAGTTACGGACCCGATCGAAGTGCCGTTGTCGAAGAACGTCAGCGTACCATTGTTCGTGGAATTGAAATATCCAGTCGTCGAAATGGATGCGTTCAGAGTGACGGACTGGCCGTACGTTGACGGATTGACGGTGTACGACGATACGGTGATGAGGCTGGCAGCTTGATTAACCGTCTGCGTTACCGGCGTCGAAGTGCTGGCCGCATAATTCGAGCTTAACGGCGTGAACTTGGCCGTGATCGAGTGTGTCCCCGTCGTCAGATTCGCAAGCGCAACTTGCGGCGCAGCTGTGTTGAGAGTTACTGAGGAGAGGAACGTGGTGCCATCATAAAACGTAACCGTGCCTCCCGACACAGTGGCGGAAGCTGGGCTGAAGGACGCCGCAAAAGTGACAGTCTGTCCGTAAGCCGATGGGTTCGCGCTGGAAGTGAGCGTTGTCGTGGTAGGTGCCGGCGTGACGCTCTGCGTAACGGCCGCGGATGTGCTCGAATTAGTATTGGAGTCACCCGCATAGCGGGCGCTTATGGAATGCGATCCCCCCGAAAGGTTGGAGACTGTGAGCTGCGCTGCATTGTTCGTTGGCGTCACCGTGCCGAGTGAAGTCGTGCCATCGTAGAACGTGACGTTGCCTGTTGCCGATCCCCCGAACGCTGGTTGGATTGCAGCGGTAAAGGTTACCGGCTGGTTGAATGGCGACGGATTCTGGCTGGAACTGACGGTCGTCGAAGTACCTGCTGGATTTACGGTCTGCAGGATATAGAACGACGTAAGGCTCTGGTAATTGGAATCGCCGCTGTACTGGCCGGTGATTAAATGTCCGCCTCCAAGTAGAGAGGAGATGGTAAACCGCGCCGTACCACTCGTCACCGGCGTGACCCCTAAAACGGTGGAACCGTCCTGAAAGGTGACTGTTCCCGTGGCGGCGATAGTGCCGATCACCGGTTGAACGCTCGCACTCAATGTGATGGCTTGGCCGTAGACCGATGGATTGAGACTTGTCCCCAGGGTCACATTAACGGAGCCTTGGTTTACAGTTTCCGGGATCGCCGCAGAAGTACTCCCCGAAAAATTACCGTCCCCACTGTATTGCGCCGTGATGGTATGCGTGCCAACCGAGAGGCTGGAAACTCCGAGACTCGCTGAATTAGTCGAGACAGTTGCAAAGCCCAGGGGTGTCGAGCCATCCATGAAAATGACAGCGCCCGTGGCAGTATTGCCAGCGCCAGGTTGAATCGTGGCAGTGAATGTGGTTGCCTCTCCCAAACTGATCGGATTCAGGCTTGAAGCCACCGAGACAGTCGTCGACGCCTGAATAACGTTTTCCGTATAGGTCGCGGAATTGCTGCCCGTGAAATTCGAATCACCTTGATAGATGGCAACAATCACGTGTGCCCCGGGCGCCAGCTTGGAGAGCGTGAGTTGCGCCACATTATTCACTAGCGTGCCGCTTCCGAGACTTGTGGAGGACGTGGTGTCGAAGAAAGTGACTGTACCGGTGGCGGTGCCGGTGTTCTGCGGTTGAATGGTAGCCGATAGCGTGAACTGCTGGACGTAAGACACCGTGTTTACATTGGATGTCAGTGTGATTGTCGTTTGCGCTTGCGTTACGGTCTCACTTACTGCGTTGGAAGTAGCGGAAACATAATTGGAATCGCCGCTGTACACCGCCGTGACTTGGTGCGAGCCTGCGTTCAAGCCGGGATATTCGAAGTTCGCCTGATAGCCACTCAGTGAAACCGTGCCGATAGGCGCAGCGCCGTCATAAAAGGTTACCGTGCCTGTGGGTGCCGCGGGCTGCCCGAACGCGGGGCTCACGTTTGCCGTAAAGTTGAGAAACAGCCCGTAAAACGGAGCTGGATTGCTCGTTGTCAGCACCAGTTGCGGCGCCCCTGCCTGACGCAGAAATGTAAAACTGCCCGACGCGTTGCTGGTGACTATGTCCAATCGACCGTCCTGGTTGAAATCGCCCAGAACTAATCCTTGCGGCGTCGTTCCCGTGGAAAAGTCAAGTTGCCCCAGCGGCACGACGGCATTGAATGCCCCTGTCCCGTCGCCCAATAGGACTGTGACTGAATTCCCCGAACTATTGGCAACAACTAAGTCCAGGAATCCATCGGCGTTCATATCGGCAGTAGAAATCGCTGCGGGACTTGAGCCAACGGCTGGAGAAATGGGTGCTGCGGCAAATGAGCAAAGCGCGGCTGGAAGATTTGCGCAGTTTTGATTCAAGAGGATAGAAACTGTGTTATCCGTGGAATTCGTCACCGCGAGATCCAGATTGCCGTCGCCATTGAAATCACCGATCGCGATGGCGTTGGGCGCGTTGCCGGTGCTGGGAGAAGCGCTTGCGAGAGTAAATGTTCCGTCGCCATTGCCCATCAGTAGAGTCAAATTGTTGCTACCGGAGTTTGCGACCACCAAATCCACGAAGCCATCGCCATTGACGTCCGCAGCCGCCAGTGCGTAGGGGACGTTTCCGGTCGTAAGCGCGGCAGGTGAAACTGTGAAGGTTCCATCGCCGTTACCCAGTAAAATCGTGACCGTGCCGGGCCCTTGTGGCGCCGCTTGTGGAAAGCATCCACCGGTGCCGGCCCCGCAAGTATTCAATACCGCGAGGTCTATTTTGCCGTCGCCGTTGAAGTCGGCAGCGACCAGTTGAGTAGGGAACACTCCCGGGATGGAAATGGTATTCCCCGGCCGGAAAGTTCCGCCGCCATTCGGCAATAAGATGGTGATCGTGTTGTCGTCGGAGTTCGTAATCGCCAAACCCAGTTGTCCGGTCCCAAGGAAGTCTGCGGCGACGATTCCCCACGGTTGGCTACCTGTAGAGTAGGAGCCTCCCGATGTGAAATTTCCCGTGAAGTTGCTCTGTAAAATCGAAACCGCGTTGGTAACCTGCGAGACCACAGCAAGATCAAGAGACCCGTTTCCGCTTAAGTCAGCCGTCAGTATTCCTTTCGGGTTGCCGCTCAGAAATGTACTTAGATTCTGATTCAGCACCACGCTTGGCTCCGCCGGTGTCTCGGGCAAATAAATTGCGTTCGAAGTCGACGGTGGAGTCCCGCCGGGATTTGTGACTGTTACAAAAAGTGTCGCGGGAGAGGCAACAATGGCGTTCGTAAACTGAGCGGTGATTTGCGATCCACTTGTGTTCACGGAAGTACTAGAGGGGTGCAGTGTAAAGTTACCGGGACCCGTAAGGTTCACGACCGCGGTGGACGGAAAATTTGCACCCAGGAGAGTGAGTGTGAAATTACCGTTGCCTGGAGCGGTTGTCGCTGGAGACAAACTCGGCGGCGATACTTGGGTAATAAGAGGTACCGCGTTCGAAGGCGCGGTTTGACCGAAAGCAAGCGAAGCCGAGAGGCACAGAAGAAGTGCAGTTACACTCCCGAGCAATCTGATCATCCGCATGTAGACCTCCAGGAAAGCCAAAAAACGAGAGTTCGCCAATCGAGAAGCGTCGGGGAATGTGCGCGGGGAAATCTTTCATTCCCGGCAGAAGATCGCCGGCCCCGCGCAAGTGTTAGTATTTTCGAGACACGAGACTCGCGAAGCAACGGCGGCAAGAATCTGCAAGACTTATGAATTACCTGTACGAAGAGACAGGCGTCGACCGCAGCAAAACTCTCTAATCACGGCATTGAGTCTGGTTAACATGCTCTCCGGCAGGTACTGATCATTTGCCGGTGGTCCGATTGTAAGAGGTGTCGAAATCGCGACTGCGTCTCTGATAGCAACAGACTCGTATATGAGGAAGACAAAAATCAATGGTTAGAGCCATGCACTCAAACCGCACAACTTCGAGATAAGAGCACACCAGCAGAAAGACGCAGTCCTTCCCCATCCATTGCTCGTGCGGATCTCTGCCAAGCGCGCCGAATCTCTTGTCTCGGGGCCATTTGCCTTGCGAGACTCGCTGTCATAAGAACGTAATGCCAATCGCGATGAATGGCGGCAAAATGCGAACGAAGGCTGAATAAAGAAGGAGAAAGTCTTCCGG
This sequence comes from uncultured Acidobacteriota bacterium, assembly GCA_963833345.1. Classification (GTDB taxonomy): domain Bacteria; phylum Acidobacteriota; class Terriglobia; order Acidiferrales; family UBA7541; genus Acidiferrum. Next base: position 3,756,897 of record CAWHXI010000002.1, read on the forward strand.
CTATTCGAGCTACGGGGCTTGAACTCTTACCCCGATGGGACTTTCACCCACTGTTCATGCCAGCCTTCGCTGGACGCACACTTCCCATTACTATTCGGGAAGTCTCGTTTCAATTACTTCCGTGTTACCGACATAACCGGTCAATCTCTGCCCATGTTCAGGGTGTCGCGAGCTTGCGAGCTTCGCTAAGGATTTTGGTGAGGCGGTTGGAGAGCCGGTCCAGGCGACGGCGAGAAGTTCCGTTTGGCAGCGAGCGGCGGAACGTTTCGAGCACATGTTGAGTAGCAAGCAAAGAATCGAGCACTCCGCCGAGGCCAGTTCGAAGGGGGGCAGACGGCACCTTCGGTTTCGGAATCAGATGCCGAGGTCTTGAGCGAGCCAGCTCAAATGCCCGCTGGAGATCATTCAACGTGACATCAAGATATTGCATGGTCATCTCGGGAGAGGTGTGACCGAGTAATTTCATGACCGCGGGAAAACCAACACCTGCTCGAAGCATCTCGGTGGCATAAGTGTGGCGAAGCTGGTGGGGGACGATGTGCGTGGAAAGGCCGAGCGAATGGCAGACTTGATGTAAGTAATCACGAAAGTGGCGAAGGAGCGTGTCTTTGGCGCCCGAACGGGCCAGGAGCCGCCCATCGGCAGGCAGCGGATCAAGAGAACGAAAGAAGCGGAGGCGTTGGACGAGTTCACACACAAAGGGATCTACGGGGACCATACGTTCCGTTTTGAGTTTGCCGAGCGGCACGTGAATCGCCCATTGACCTGGGCCGGTAGAGCGCAGGCAGTCGAAGGACAGATCGGCACACTCACCGATGCGCATGCCGGTGTGGCGGATGAGCAGAAAGACGTTGCTGCCCAGATCATTGCGCAAGCGGAACTCCTGTTGCAGCAGTTCGTCCTGCTCTGCCGTGAGTGGGCGTGGAAGTCTTTGCGGGAGGCGCGGAATGTCCTCGCGGCGGATCAGATGAGCGAGTTCAGAAAGCTGTTCGGTCCAAGCCAGCTCGTTGAAAATGGAACGTAGAGCGATAAGCCGATTGATATAGGACGCCGTTGACAGCGGCGGCGCTTGCGAGTGCAGGCGGGACATCCAGCCGAGGATGTGGGGTTCACGACGCAATTGGTCGAGGCACTTCGCCTCCGGATGATCAGCGCCAAGATAGTTTAGGAAGTTGCGTGCCGTCCCGTGGTGCTGACGAATGGTTCCGGGACTGAGTGCCACGCTGAAGGAATCGACTGCCCGGTCGAAGACCAGAGCCAGCGAATGTTGTAGCGGAGGGCGTCGCGCGCGGTTCATGAGGGAGTCCTCGGAAGAGGACGAATGTGCTGCGCCACGGCGCGCGCATATTGCAGATAGACGTCTTGTGGGGTGACTTGCACATACAGCAAATGTGCTGCAGCACATTTGCTGTATTATGCGCAGACACCTGATATGTGCATCAAGCTGACCTAAGTTGATGATGGCAAGGCGGTGCGCATTGGTTTGACTCAACATAACATCCCCCGCCTGAGTTTTGGCGGATCCCGGTTCAGACAAGTCATGCGCGGTGTCCTCCCGAAGAGTTATAACGAACGGAGCCAGTCGAGAAGGTCTTTATTCTGCTGCCACGACGGAATGGTTCGAACTGGCGAAGGATCACTGATTGCTTCAAGCGCGTTCCGTTTCATTTCGAGATTTGCCCTCGCGTAAATTTGAGTTGTTTTGACATCGACATGACCCAGGAAATCTCGAATCATGTCAAGCGAGATTCCGCTCTGTAAGAGGTGCATTCCTTTTGTGTGTCGAAGCGTGTGCGGACTCACTGCTCGGTTCAGACTCGGACGCTTGTTTCGTGCTCTGACGATATATTTTTGAAGGATGTAGCGGATTCCCGACCGTGACAAGCGTTGGCTGCGTGCGTTCCGGAAAAGAGGCTTGTCGAACTGTTCGGGGCGATCGAGGTGGTTTTCCTGTAGGTGGTCGCGCAGAAGCTGGACCGTGTTATCCATCACAGGTACGGCGCGCATCTTGCGACCCTTTCCCAGAAGGCGTAGCTGCGCAGGTGAATCCAATCGCACATCTCCAACTGAAAGATCGATCAACTCCTGAACACGCGCTCCAGTGTCGTAGAGGACACTCAGCAAAACGGCATCTCTTCGACCTTCTGAGGTTCGCAGATCCGGCTGCGCCAGAGTCTCAGCCAGTTCTTCCTTCGAAAGGTATGCGACGGTTGGACGACCATGCCGCCGCAGGGGAATCGCCAGGATTTTTTGGCACTGCAGCATGTGGGCCGGTTCCTCGGCCTGAACATATCGGAAGAATGCGTGCAAAGTGGCAAGCCGATGGTTTCGCGTACGCGGCGAAGATTTTCTTTCTTTCTCCAAGTGATCTAGGAATGCTTCGACCAATGAAACATCGATCTGTTCGAGGCGCAGCTTCTCTGGGGCGATGCCCTGCACGTCACGGCAGAATCGCAAAAGTAAAGTAAACACATCGCGGTATGCCTTGATCGTATTGGGGCTGAGATTCCGCTGCGCGCCCAAGTAATGGGTTAAAAAGCTCGTTACGTGAATGGAAAAATCGGTGAGCTTCATCGCGCCACCCTCCGGGGAATGACTTCACCGAAGACGACATTCACTCGTGCGGTGATCTCGGGAAAGATTTCGGCGGTGAGATGAAGGTAACGCTGAGTTCCGGAAAGGTTCTGATGCCCCAGGTAGGTGGCCAGAAGAGGAAGTTTGGCGTCGAGATCCTCACCGTCTCGATACCAACGTCGTAAGGTATGGAGGGCGAAGAGGTGACGATAATCGTGGATTCTGGTGCCTTTGCCTCGTCCCGCGTGGGGAATCCCACACTGCACCAGCAGTTCACGAAAAAGTGTATAAACGGTGCGTAAAGCGAAAGGCCCTCCGCTCGGTCCCGCGAAGAAGATCGCATCGGGCGGGCGGCTTCCGAAATGGTCGGCATACTTGCGCAACCGGTTCACCAAGGACAATGCGGGAGGAACCAATCGGTCTTTGCGGAACTTTCCTTGCCGAACCGTAATGATGCCTTGATCGAGGTCGACGTCTCGAACACGAAGTTTCAGCACTTCTCCGACACGAAACCCGCATCCGTACAGGAGCCGGAAGACTTCCGGCATAATGAGGTGCCGCAAAGGCGACCGCGCCGTCGGCTCAAGCGCATCGATCGCCTGAAAGAACTTTCGAAGCTCTTCGTCGGTCAACATTCTGGGTACGAAGGTTGATGGATTACGAGCAGCCAATGTGGAGTCGGGAACGTAGGCGGGATAGCCGGCTTGCAACAAGAACGTCGAGAACTGACGAATGAGGGTGATCCGTCGCTGTTGGGTGCTCGCACTTTCGTGTGGTTTCTTTGCCAACCAGTTCCGGGCCGCGGATCGAGGCAATTCCAGTGTCGTCAATCCTTCTTGCACCAGGAAATCGTCAAGGCGGTGCAAGATGCGAATCGGTTCATGATAGGCGTAACCACAGGCGCGCTTTTCCTGGAGGAATTGACCCATGAAGGGAGCCAGAACGCTCTGGAACGCGGTGGTGGATGCATCATTCGGCATGATTCATCTCCTCCGGATCCAACGCTACGCTCCGCAAGGCTTCAACATTAGCCTTCGCGTAGATCCGCGTCGATTCCAAACTGGTATGTCCCAAGATCTCCGCAATGGTTGTAAACGGCGTTCCCTTCTCCAGGAGCCGAGTCGCTAATGTGTGGCGAAGTGAATGGATGCCATGCTTTTGTGCGGTCCGAAATCGGATTCCTCCTAGCAGGCGCCAATACGTGACAATGTGGTGCAGGTTGTTTCCCTTGAAAGGATCAAAAGGAGGGTTCGCTTTGAGGAAGACCTCTCGATGCACTGTTTGGGGACGACCCGACTTCAAGTAGTCGATCAGAGCTTCGCCTACTTCGTTGGTCAGAGGCAGCCTCAATGGTGCACCTGTTTTCGATTGCGTGACTTCTATGCTCGAATCCTCCCAATGAAGCTGATCGAGTTTCAGTGTGCGAATGTCTCCAACACGCAGTCCCAATCGGCATGCCATCAAGAGAATGGCGTAATCTCGTTTACCTTTCGCCGAACTGCGATCGACGGTCTCCAAAAGCCTGAGGACGAGTTCCTGTTCCCAGACCGATGGGATCGTTGCATCCCGGGGAACGCGGATTTTCGGCAGCTCCGTGCTGAAATCCTTTTGCAGAATCCCACGCATCGTCAGAAACCGGAGAAAAGAACGCATATCCGAAACGATTCGCGCGACTGTCTTCGGCTGCAACCAGTGATCCCGACGGATCTTTCCAAGGGGAAGATCCGCCCGACAAGAGATGAACTCGGAAAGATCGAGTGCCTGAATTTGATCGAGAGTCCGCGCTTTCCTTGAATGGAGAAAATCTAAGAAGATCGTGAGTTCTGTCGTACGCCCATGAAGAGTCCCCGGTCGAAGGTGAAGGCGATCCTTACAATACTGGACGTAGTCACGAAGTGTATTCTGCATGGCCGGAACTAGATGGATCGCCTCCACGTCCGCGAACGCTCGCTCGATGCGGCCGGTCTCAGCAAAATTTGCAAGTACGCTTACTCCCCACACCGTATGCTTGCGCCACCCCTGGCCCGTCCTTTCCCTCTCCTCATCACCGACGCGATACTCCTTTAGAAAACGGGTCGCCAAATCTTCAGAAAGCTCATCACCCAGTTCGTTTCGCTCGGAAAACTCGATGAGATGGTCCCAAATTGCCCGATATCGGTTCCGTGATCTCCGGCTGTAACCCATTCGCTCGATCTCGCCCAGCGCGTCAGTGACAAGGCGCTTAAGTGGCAAGTTCCTTGAAATTGGAAGATTGCTTTGCTCCATGACGGACCTCCTTGGAAATGCGGCGGCCTGTAGCCGCCGAGGAGGCGCATCATGAAAGCTTATGTGCTGTGATCCAAGAGGAATAGTCGGACTGATAAGCACTTACTGAAGCGACTCTACATAACGTTCCGGTGCGCATAATACAGCAGCGTGGTCTGGATATCGGCGTGACCCATCAACTGCATGAGCGCGGGAAGACTCATTCCGGCGCGGATCATGTCGGAGGCAAAGGTGTGTCGAAAGCGATGAGGGTTGGCGAGCTGGATGCCGGTGGCCTGGCGATGGTAGCGGAATAAGGACCGTAATCCCGCAGCGGTCATGCGTGTTCCGCGCGCGTGTCCTTTGAGCGAGACGAAGAGTGCGGCGGAACAGGGCTTGGGCCGTTCCAGTCGCAGATAGTGTTCGAGCAGTTGCACGGTTTCCGGCGCCAGCGGCAGGAAGCGAAATTTATTGCCTTTGCCACGAACGCGAAGCTGTGCTTCGGAGAGCAACGGGTCATCGCGATTCAAAGCCAATACTTCGGCGGACCGCAGCCCTTGCAGTAACATCAAGCCCACGATGGCCAAGTCGCGCGAAGTGTGGAAACTCGACCAGAAGCGCGCTACTTCATCCACCGAGAGCGGCACGATGTTGCGTTTGGGCACCTTCACGCGCAGTCGGCTCATCGCTACTTGCCGCCGGCCAAGACCCATCGGCCTTCGCCGCAAAAAAGCTTGATGAAAGCCGCGGGCGATCTGGCAGGGAGCATCGGGGAACTCGTTGCGGATGGCGCGCTCGGCGACGGCCACGCGGTCATTGATGGTGGAAGGGGAAGGCCGAGGTTGTTGGCTGGACTGGAAGCGCAGATAGTCCAGGAGCGTGGACTCGGTAAGGTCATCTTCCCTAACGTCGCCGATGTGATGAACACTCTCCCACCAGCGAACAAAGTGCAGCAGGTTGTGAGCGTAGATGCGCAGAGTGGTGTTCGCCAAGCGGCGGATATATTCGCGATCCAAGTAACGATTGATCCAGCCGATGCCTCGGCCAGTGGTCTGCTCGACGACACGAACCGGACTTTGTGCGTTGTGGGAGGTCTGCTGGTAGTGCACACAGAACTTCATGGCTGAGCAGCCTCCAGAAGAGTTTGAAACTGTCCTGCGTCACCGCCCTGGACGAAGAAAGAGTTCGGATCGTGGCCCTCGGGCAGGAGAACGCGGCGAGTGGCGATGCCTTGCGCGCACAGACGCTGCGCTAACTGTTGCGAGGCTTGTTGTCCACTGCCGTTGGCGTCGACATCGAAGGTGAGATAAACGGTGCGCGGACGGTCGCACAGCTGTTGAAACTGGTCAGCGTTGAGATGCGTGCCCAACGAACAGGTGACTTGGCGAAAACCGGCCTGCCACAACACGGCATAGTCGAACAACCCCTCGACGAGAATCACCTCGGAGCACTGCTGAACCTGCTCCCAAGCATACAAGCCGCCTTTGGAACCGGGGAGGAATCGATGGGCGAAGGCGGCAGCGATACTGCGGCCGTAGAGGTTGACGACGCGTCCGCCTTGGCAGCACGGGAAGATGACGCGCTGGTAGAAAGCGTCGCAGCCTTGTGGGTTGAGAAGGCCGAGACGTTTTAGGAGCTCGCAAGAATAACCTTGCGCCGCGAGATGTCGGCGCAAGCTCCCGCCGGGGGCATAACCGATGCGCAGTTCTTTGATCAGGACGGGATCGCGCAGTCCTCGTTGCTCGAGATAGCGCTGTGCCTCGGGGTAGCGATCGAGTTGCTGATGATAGAAAGTGGCGGCTTGCTCCAGCACGGCGGCAGGGTCAGCTGTAAGAGCGCTTTGCTGCTGGAGGTAGGCGAGACTTTGGCGGAAGGAAAGATGACGGGACAACTGGACAAAGCGAAGGAGATCGCCACCCTGGCCGCAACCGTGACAGTAGAAGAGATTTTTGCGGGCGTTGACATAGAACGAAGGGCGGGTTTCCGGATGAAGGGGACAGAGTCCGACGAACTCGGGGCCGAGAGCGATAGGTCGGGCGATCCAATGCTGCTGCCGCAGATAATCGAGCAGCGAAAGGCGCTGTTTCAGTTTTTCGATATCCTCGCCCACGGCGCAGTTTTGCCTCTAGAGGCGAACGTAGGAGAAGGTGGCCAGCATTCCCAGGCAAGGATGGTGGGAAGAGAAATTTTCTCAGAGCCGCAAGGGCCAAAGAATTTGCAGAACCGGAATCAGCCCAGACAAAGGCCCAGCTTGGTGATTGGGCGGATCACCGCACCCCAGCCAGTGAGTCATGCGGGCGAGCGTTTGGCGAAAAAAAGAAATGGCTGGCTGAGAGCGGTCCAGTCCGTGGGCCCAGCGGCGAAGTGTGGAAGGATCAGGCACGCGGTTAGGATCTTTGAGCGTAGGCACTGCCTCTTCCCAGGTGCAATGCTCCGCAAAGCGCCGCCGCAATGCCTGGCAACGAGTCGGCAAGCTGTAATGGGTGTAAGGGAGAGAAAACAGTGGAAGGAAGGTGAAGGTTTTCCCGCAACCGGGGCAGCGACCGCGACGGATCCCGATCCAGTCGTGGTGTTCATCGTGCGCCTGTTTGAGGCGGCGTCCGTGGCCGATGATCGAATCGCATTCACAAGCGGGACATCGCCGCAGAATGACCTCGGCGCAACTCGTGGCCCAATCCGTTTCGAGCTTGTGCGGCGGCACGGAAAGTGGGATAAACAGAATCGTAGCGTATTGGGGCTCTGCCCTCCGGCGTTGACCCGCCAAGATCGCAGCCGGAAGCGGAGCTCCTTCCTCCTGAAACAAAATCCAACTGAAAGAGAATAACCCTTCTCGCCTGCAGCTTTTAGGGGTGTGATCCAGAATATTGGCCGGTAATAATCGACAATTCGGGAGTCAGATCCACGTCTTATTTGATCGCCTGCGAACCGCTGAGCAGGATATCCACCAGTCTCCTGGCGCTTTGTTGCCAGTCGGGGTTGGACGCCACGTTGGCGACGCCCACAAGAGCCCGAAGTAGATCGATAGGGTCGAGGTCCTTCCGTATATCGCCACTCTTGACCGCGCGTTTCACGAGTCTACGAATTGCTTCATGCATCTGAGCGTAAGAAGCTTCGAACACCTTCTTGTGGTCTCCAACCAACGTATTCAGCGCCGGCGCGATGATTTGTTTTGCCGCGACGGCATCAACGAACAACAATAACCACGCCCGCAACGCCTCGACTGGAGGCATAGTCTCAGCAAACTTGCCCGCCGCTGTGGCTAGGCTTTCCAGTTCATTCCGGTAAACCGCCTTTAGAAGTTCCTGACGCGTAGGAAAGTGGCGATACAGAGTTCCCGGTCCAACGCCCGCCTGTTTGGCGATATCGTCCAAGCTGGTATCAGCGCCCGACCTGGTAAACGCCTGCTTCGCAACCTCCAGGATGCGCTCGCGATTCCGCTGCGCGTCCGCGCGAGGCTTTCGGCCTTCCGATGAAGGTTTCTTAGTCATCCTCAACATCTCAAAAAAACTTGTAACCGGAGACAGTCTCCGATAATCTTAATATTCGGAGACACTCTCCACTTTATCCAAAGCGGGGAAACTCGTCAATACCGGCTCCTTTAGGCACGGAACTCGAAAGCCGGTACAAAGGAGGAAGAAATATGCGTGCATTCGTCACAGGGGCCACAGGCTTCATAGGTTCCGCTCTTGTCCGGGAGTTGATGGACGCAGGGCATCAGGTGCTCGGTCTTGCTCGCTCGGATGCGGGCGCCAAGTCTCTTATCGCGGCTGGCGCCCAGGTGCACCGGGGCGATCTTAAAGACCTCGAAAGCCTGCGCAGGGGAGCAGCGATGTCCGATGGCGTGATTCACACGGGCTTTATCCACGACTTCTCGAACTTCGCAGAAAACTGCGAGATCGACAAGCGCGCCATCGAGGCTCTCGGCTCGGCTCTCGAAGGCTCCAGTCGTCCACTGCTTGTCACCTCCGGGCTTGCGAGGGTGGCGGAGGGGCGGACGCCTACAGAGGAAGATGCTCCTCTCCCTCCTTCTCCCGCGTATCCCCGCGTTTCGGAAGCGGCGGCTGAGCCGTTGCTGAAGCGTGGCGTGCGCGTGTCGGTCGTGCGCCTTCCCCAGGTTCACAACACTATCAAGCAGGGTCTCGTTACCTATGCAATCGCGGTGGCTCGCGAGAAGGGTGTGTCAGCTTATGTGGCCGACGGACTCAAACGCTGGGCAGCCGTCCACGTCCTTGATGCAGCCCGCCTCTACAGGTTGGCGCTCGAGAAGCAGGAAGCAGGCGCCAGGTATCATGCGGTCGCCGAAGAGGGGGTGACGGTCCGGGACATTGCTGAGGCCATCGGCCGCGGCCTGAGGGTGCCGGTCGTGTCCAAATCGTCCGAGCAGGCAGCAGCCCATTTCGGCTGGCTGGAGATGTTCGTTGGTCGCGACCTTATCGGTTCGAGCGTGCAAACGCAAGCGCGGCTGGGATGGCGCCCAACCGGGCCCGGACTGATTGCCGACCTCGAACAAATGTGCTATTCGGAGGCCCCGGCGGATAGCGTATCCGCAGCGCCGGTGCGCGCATCTCGTTGATTGACGGAGACCGGCCGAACTGAAAATAGAAAATCGGCGCGGCTCACAAGGCCGACCCGAATGCCGGGTAAACGCTAAGTTAGGAGGTCAAACCATGCAAATCAAAGATCACGTATACATTGTCACGGGCGCTTCTTCGGGGATCGGGCTGTCGACGGCGATGGCTCTGTCTGATCGCGGCGCGAAAGTCGCCCTCTTGGCCCGCAGTGGCGATGCGCTGCAAGAGTTGTCGCAACAGCTTCCCGGCAGCTTGCCTGTCTCGGCAGACATGACGAAGTTTGATCGTGTGCGGGAAGCCGTGCGCGCTGTTCACCGGCATTACGGCCGCATCGACGGGCTCGTAAATAACGCCGGGCGCAGTTATGCGGCTTCAATAGAGGAGATCGAGCCCGAGATTTTTGACGAAATCTTCCATCTCAATGTTTTGGGACCGATCATCGCGATGCAGGGGGTAATTCCGTTGATGCGAACCCAAGGCGGCGGAAGCATCGTGAACATCAATTCGGGAACTGCGTTCATGACGATTCCCCAATACAGCGTTTACTCGTCTTCGAAGCGTGCCCTTCTTGGCTTCAGTCTCACGGCACGCGCCGAGCTGGAAAAGGACCGCATCGTCGTTAGTGAAATCTACCCGTTTATCACGGCGACAAACTTCGGCAAGAACAGGATGGGGAGCCCGGCCAACGGCGGACCGTCGGCCAGTTACGCCGATGGTGACAAGCCCGAATTCGTGGCCGGTCTCGTTCTGCAGGCTATCGAAGAAGGGCAGGCTCAGTATTTCGCGAATGATCGCCTCCGCAAAATGGCTGGGGCCGCCGGCTAGGACACATACGCTCCGTGAACGGCCGGACATCATCAAGGCGGTCGAGCAAGTTGCCTCAGGCCTCGGCTACAAATTGCAAAACGGTACGGACGACTATGCCTTGCGTGAATGGTACCTCAACTATGAAAATCACACCGGCAAACCCGATCGAATCCAAATTGAAATCAATTTCCTCATGCGGGTTTGTGCGCTCCCGCCAAGGGTACTCTCCGCCGCGCCTCTCGCCGGCGTGCCGCCCTGCCAGTTTCTCGTCCTCGAAACGAAAGAGCTTTTCGGGGGAAAGATCAAGGCCTTGATCGACCGTCGACATCCTCGCGACCTCTACGACCTATTCCGTTTCACAAATGTCCATCTTGACCACAATCCTGAAATTCTCCGCAAACTCGCGGTGCTTTTTTCGAGCACCATGGATCGGGACTTCCGCACCTATCACGCGGATCGTGTCGAGGCGATCAACCCGAAGGACCTTGAACGACTTCTCTATCCTCTGCTCAAGGCCGACGACCGCCCGACCGTCCCCGCAATGGTTAAGGCAGTCACACCTCTTTTCCAGACAATTCTCGACCGTAACCGCGAAGAGGCTTATCTCGAGGCAATAGCTAATGGAAGGTATCGACCTGAGTTGTTATTCCCGAAAGACCCGGAGATCATCGAGCGCATCCGCCAACATCCTGCCCTCCTCTGGAAGGCCGACAACGTCGCACGACATGTCTCGCGTTCTCGAAAACATTCCTGAGCCAGCGCGACGTTCTCAACCCCCGCCGCTGCAATCACAAACTAGAGAGTCGGAGTCGCAGACAGGATCTGGCTAATACTCTCCACGAACTGACATGCCTGATCTTTAATCCAGGGACAGAATTGGTCCACGCACCTGCTCACGAGGCAGGCGCGCCCGCCCATCTACACCAAATGGTGGCGGACCCCTCGAGGAACCGTCCCAGGTCCTGTTGTTTGGATTCAATAGACTACGTCGGACGCTGAGCCCGTTTTCGGGCCACGATCTCCGTATCCGGAAACAACTGTGCTCTAAGTGTGCTCCACAATATGAAGTAGGGTTGGGATACCTCACCTCCACAGCCGAGGGAGCAAGGAAGCGAAACAGGGGACAGAAGCGGAGAGATTGCCGCGTCCAGATCGGAACGGGCCGCACGCTTGGATGACACCGGAGTTTGGTGGCGCGCAGGACGGGTTAGGCTCTCGAGGAGAACTTCCTCGTGGCACCGAGCTTTCTGCAATGGTCCCGTAAAGCCATTGGCTATCGGGAATTGGTTACGTTTCTGGACTTTTGCAGCTCGACGCAGGAGTAGTGATTCGGTGGGAAGGACAAGTCCCTGAGTCAAAGTGAGCATTCCGAGAAGGAATGCGAACAAATTTTTGGGGTTCGCACTAGGTTGAGTAGCCATTTCTCCAGCAGTTGAGTCTCGGGGACTCAATCCCACCCGCAATACCCCACTACCCTCCGGAACGCACTAGCCGCTTCATTTCTAGATCCCTACATCCACGCGTGAAGAAGGTACCGACAGGGGCGGCTTCAATCTGAACCAATGGTTCAGGCCGGCGGCTCAGCGATTCCACTAGATGTACCTTCTTGCCTGCCGCATAGATTTGGTGCCGACCGTGGTTTCTGTACCAATCGGCCACGGTCGCCGTATGATGGACGCTCTCGAGTACCTTGCGCCAGCCACCACCATTGTAGGCACAAAAACTGATCTCGCCCTGCCAAGTTGCTACCGGCGCGTTCGAATTGTAGATCGTCGCAAAGTCGTAGTTGTAGGCGTCTTGGAACCACATCCCATTGAAAAACATGAGTCTCCAGTGCGCGGTTTTCGCAGATGCTTGCCGCGACCAATCGTCGTCGCTTCTCGTGAAACGATACAATGAGCCCTCAAACAGACTACGGAGCTCATAGGGTCCCAATCCCGAAGGAGCCTTCGCCTGGTTGAAATTCCGAAGAAGTGAAAGCAAAACCATGGCCCTGGTCACCCGAGGCGGCCTACCGGAATCTGTTATTTGTACAACGTCTTGCATGAACCTTCCGAGATCGAAGAACGTTGGAATCGGAATCGCCTTCCCTTTATCAGTATCCACAAGCAAGGGGCTCATTATCGCGTGGTCCGGATGCATATCAGGAAAGAGACTTCCGCGCTCTGAACCCCGGTCAAGGACATCATCTAAATGGCTGAAGATCGCGTACGCCGAAGCTGGGTACCAATCCCGCATGGGCCTCCAGTCGATCGAGGTTTGGGCTTGCAGGTCGTAAGCGAGTTGAGAGAGAGGATACCGTTCTGCATAGCGGTCCTCAGTGGATATGCGCTCGTCGCGGCCGGCGAACATAACGGGCTGAAAAATTACGCCGTGGATTTGATCGGCGTTGCGGAGAGCGAAGCGCACGATCTCTCCCACGCAATCATTGTTGAGACCGTTGACCACGGTAACTTGCAAGGTGGTTTGCATTCCAGCCGCAGCGATGTTCTCCAGGGCGCGGAGCTTCACTTCAATGTAATTTCCGAGCCCGCGATGTTTGTTCTTCTCCTCGGAGACGCCATCGAACTGCAAGTACACGCCGTGCAACCCGGCGGCGCTCGCCTCGACCGCAAAATCTCGGCTTTCCGCAAAACGAATACCATTGGTCGAAACGTGAAGACGATGGAAGCCCATGCTCTTCGCGTGTCGAATTGCGTCAAGGAAGATCGGAGAGAGTGTGGCCTCGCCACCGGAGAACAAGACGTTGATTTCGCGGTTAGGCTTGAAAGAGCCCGCCCGATCAAAAATTGTCTTCAGGTCTTCCATATCTGTTTCGTCGACGTAACCAACTCCGTTAGCGTCCATGAAGCAAGGTCGACACATCATGTTGCATCGGTTGGTCAGATCCACGATCAAATACGACCCTCGGCCTGCCCGGATACTGTTAGGGCCGTGGTCGTGGACCTCACGGTCGCCAACGCAATCGAAGTCGCCCCCCAAGGACTGCGCTTCCATTCTCTGAAAGAAATCGGGATGGTTCGATAGCACGTCCTCAAATGGACCATGCGTCTCGCACGCCTTTCGCATGAGGATTCGCCCGCCTTCCTCAAGGATCTCGGCGTCAATGATCCCCGGACGCTCCTTAAAACCGGCTACATCGTTCTGGCCCCTGATGACCGCCTCGACTGCTTCGCGATTGCAATCCGGGCAGAGCGACAGGGTGCGTCTCGGAACCCCCGTCCTCATTGGCGTTCGTTGGTGCTTCTTCAGAAGCCGACCCGGCGCCCAGCTTGGTGCGGGCAGCGCCCCTTCAGGCAGGACGCGGTTAACGGAGCTGGCGATGGTCCATGCGGCGCTGGATGCCAAACGAGAGTGAGAGGCCATAGACTCAAACATGAAATTTACCTCCTGTCGCGGTTTGCTCAAGGATAGAAAAACGAAGCGGTGAACCCTTCCATCTGGGTAAACTCATTTTACCTGCGCTGTCAAGTCAGAGGGCCCTTGACCCGACGCCGATGCGCATCGCCGTTCTGCGTGCGACACGTGCGTTGACTTCTGGTTGTGAGAAGAACGCAGCGACATCTGTTTTCAAGCGCCGGGTACATCCACTACGTAAGCGAAATAGCAGACCGGTTTGGCCGTGCGTGGGAAAAATGTTGCGCCCACCGAAATGGCAAAATCCGAGCTAGCAGTCCGCTTCAGAGATATCAGCACTTGCTGCTGAAATTCAAATGGATTGGGTGCTGCTGTACAGGGCGCTCAATTTGGAGATGTAAAGTGGTATCGAATATGTCGTTGGAAGTGAATACTGCGCTCGCCGAGGGTGCAAAGCAGGCAACGTTTGAAAAGGAGGCGCAAACCCCGAGCGGGACCGGCACACCGGCCTCTCCGCCGAGACCGCCTGGGCAGCCCGCAGAAACACCGGCGGAACAAAACGGTAGCGGTAAGACGCCGCAGCGTTCTTCGCCGACGAGCTCGGCCCAACCTAACGGGAACCAGCTGGATCTCGAGGGACAGAACGCCGTCAACAAAGTCATGTTGGCGGGGCGACTCGGCCGGGATGCCGAAGTGAGGCATACCAAAGTCGGTCAGATCGTGGCGAATTTTTCTTTGGGAACCGAGGAGTCGTACAAAGACCGTTTGGGCGAGTGGCAAAAAAAGACTGCGTGGCACCGGGTTCAGGTGTGGGGAGACCTTGCGGAAACGGTAAGCGCAAGCCTGCGGCAAGGTGCGCGGGTCTATGTCGAAGGAAAGCTCATCATCCGCAACTGGATCGACAAGCAAAACCAGAAGCACCGCTCCACAGAAGTGGTGGCAAGCGATGTACGTTTCCTTACGCGGGCTCCAAGCAATGGAGCGCAAAGCGGGAGCGAGCTCGCCGACGAGCATACCGGCGATTAGCAATGACCGAGAACTTGGGGCTATCGCGGGCTTGCAGTCTGGACTAGCCCCAAGCTTCCTTCGATTGATTTCCTAGATGATTTCTTGCCCGCCTGCACCAACGCCAGGCTCTACCACGGCCTTCGTTGAACCTACGATTTGATCCAAAGCAGCGAAATTACACTGTTGTAAGCGGGCAGCGCCTTGGACTCCTCCCATATGGGGGCATCTTCTGGAAAACCGGTTGCGGAGATCCACAAACGCGCGGGGAGCTCCTGCGGTTTGCTTGGACCAGGTGTTCCCGCAAAGCGTTGCAACGCAAACGTGCCTTGCTGAAGGGGCGCCCCCTTTTGGAGCGGAAAGCCAAAGTGTCTCGAGCGTTTCGACCAATCGATTCGGTCATTCGTGGCCCATACGATCGCGCAGCTTTGCTTCGACAGATCGCAGTACCGCCAGGCCGCTGCCGAAAGAGAAGTATGAAATCGCTGGGCGATTTTTTCGATCACTTGCAGAGAAGGCGGTGCGGACTCGACGATCGGCTGGACCGCGGAAGCGGGCAGGAGAAGCTCGGCGGCAAATTCATCGGCCTCGCGCTCGAGTTCTCGCGACCAGTCGCCCCAGTTCCCGATGTCGGACTTGGTGCAAACGAGCTCCGTCAGGTCGTGATCGGGCAGCAAAAAGTGAGCGATTTCATGGGCGAGCGTGAAATTCTTGCGGCCAGCCTCGCGGATCGATTGCCGGATCGCAATCCTTCCCAAAGGAATCTCGCGCGCTCGAATCAAGGCGCCGTCAAACCCATCAGCGTCCACCTCGCAAATTTGGAGTCCGAGTCGCGAAGCGATTGCCCGCAGATCGCCATGTTCGAGCGGCAGTTCGCGCGCGAGGGCGCGTGCATAGGCGCCGCCTTTTTGCGACCCGCTCATCGACCGTCTTTCGGGCGGCTGCGATTATTGTGTTTCAAAAGATCCTCGGCGAGGTCGTCCAGGAGTTTCTTGTCCCGTTCCGAGAGTTCCTTCTTGTTGCGATAGGCGGTAGCCAAAGTCACACGCGGCAGCCTCGCGAGTCGTTCCTGCATACGCTGAGCATGGTCGATGACACTCCGGATGGCCGCTCGGGCTTCGCGAACTAATGCTCTTTCCTTTGGGGAACCGGGTGCGCCTGGACGCAAGTCACTAAGCGCCTGTTTCAAGAGCGCCGGAACGGGCCGGCCTGCTGCCGCGTACTGTTTTGCTAGGGCATCAAACTTTCGATAAAGGCGTGCTTTGACGTCTTCCGGATCAATTCCTGCGCGCCGCAAGAGTTCCCGGGCTTCCCGGGCAACCAGTTCGCTCGGGCTGCCGTACAAGCTGTCAGACAGTTGAGCCAACCGCGCCTTTTGCGGAAAAAGATCCTTTTCCTTCTGTTCGCTCATGCGGTTTTCCTCTCTACCAAGTTGTGATCGATGAGCTGCCGCTGCAGCCTCTTCTTCCTGTTCTGCACCTCTGCTGCAGTAATGCCCAACTCAGCTGCTATTTCGCGGGGCTTGTAAAGGTTGAGTTCCAGCACCGCCCTCACAACTTCCGCTAGTTCCGGTTCCCCGGCAAAAGCAGTCCGTGCGCGTTCGCCGTACCGCTCTTCATCGATGGAGCCCGCAAAATCTATGGTCGATCCCGGCAATTCGTCGAGCGACAGGGGAGCAGGATCGGCATCCCGTTCGGCAGGAAGCGAGGATCGGCTCTCCTCGTGGGCATGTGCCGCCTTACGAAGGGAATCGATAATGTCATTGCGCAAGGCGGTCGCCAGCAGGGAGAACAAATCGCCACGGGAGGCTTGATGTTGAAGCTTGCCTTCCATATATTCCACCAAGACTGCCGAGACAAAGTCGTCGACGGACAGACCGACGCCGGCGACTGTAGAGTTACGCCCACCGAGTCCAAACTCGTTAAAGGTTCGCAGCCCAAAAGCGGTCAGCCGATGGGCTAGTTCCTCAAAATCCAGGCTCTGCTGCGCTTCCAAGAAGAAACCTCGGGCGCCGAGATGACAGCCGTCTAACCGGCGGGAGTCTACGGTTCTAACATGCATGGGCCAGCAGAATCACCAGGATAATACTCAGTATGCGAAGTAAAAGATCGTTTCTGGCCACGCACGCGCGGGAATATTGTTTCTTTCGGAACACCCAAATTCGCGAGATTGGTTCGCTTTGTCGGTATCAGCCCTGGAGCTGAATTCGAGCATTGCGTGCCCCAAGAAAGGGCGCGGATTTTGGAGATGGACTGTGATATCGGACAAGGCGTTGGAACTAAACATTTCTTTGGTTTTAGAGGTTCGTGGTGATTCCGTGGAATGCATCGGGATTCAAGTCATCAAGCCCGGTGGCGGCTTGGCAGGCAATGGAATCGACCCCCACAGAGCAATGACTCGCACAGGAAAGGAAACCAGTGGGACGAACGGGGTTCCTCCTTGGTGCGTTTCTCATGCGCATGTTTCCGGGAAAGGGCCGACTCAAGACGGGGCACAACACGAAGAGAAGAAGGAAGAGCCGATAGGTACCACGGCAGACTGCCGGAACACCTGGATCTTTCAAGCCAGCTCGGAATTCTCCGACCTTCGGAGTGCAGTTCGCACCCTTAGGGAACATACCTGGCTCGTCCAGCAGCACAAGGAACAGATTAAGTCGGGAGACAGGGTGTATGTGTGGGAGTCGGGTCCGCGGGGAGGGATCATCGGACTGGCGGAGGTATCCGAGCCGCCTCGGATTCAACCGGAGCCGAAAGAACAACTGCTGTTCATCCGGAACAGTGAAAAGTTCCGAGGAGACCGCCTTCGCGTAAAGATCCGATTGCTCAAGCTGATCGAACCAGCGATTCAACGGACGTATCTTTCATCGCGGGCGGAATTCGCTACCTTGAGCATCTTGCGGCGCCCGCGGGCCACGAATTTTCGCGTGACGCGAGAAGAAGCAAAAGCCCTGGAAGGCATTGTGGACGGCATGGCTGTGGCAGCTGCTCTTCATGATTCCCTGCAGGGGGAGAAACGGATCGTATTTGCCCAGGCGTAAGGACTAGCCCGCCCTTAAACATGGGACCAGCCGCAAGGAGCACTCGTCGGAGACCGCACATCGGTCAGCGTGTCCGTAGACAAGGCGAAACGGGCAGAACCCCCACTTGGAAGCGCAGAGAGAGACTCTCTCCCGTGAGGAACACGTCGGGATTTTCTTCCGCACCCGTGCCAAGACGATCCAAGGAAAATGCCGGAGGCGGTCGTTGCGAAAGCAAGAGGTCGGACGGGAATTGGATCGGATTCGGACTCGATCCAAACAGCTCTCGCTAACTTAGCCCTGCCCGACTACTTTCCGGACTGGCTGCTCTCTCAGAATTCCATGGCTGATGCGCAACGCGGCGGATTTCCACTTCCTTCAGCAACTCGGTCCATCAGGACGGATTCTGTTTTACAGGGTATAACCTCTCATTCTCGATGACTTCATCAGCGAAGCGATTCACGCCAATTCGGCGAAGCAGGGCCTCGCCCGCTTCACGAGTCGCGTGTTGCAAAGCGGCGTCGAGCTACTCTACCGAGCTATCAAGAGCAACATCGCTGACTCGCTCCATGTCGTGATTCAGATCAAGCGCAGACCAGGACGCCGCTACATCTCGGAAGTCCTCGAAACCAACAGCTACGACGCCGACGGCGACCCCTTCGATTACTGTGCAATCTACCAGAGATAGGAGCCATCCCAATGACGACGGACGAAAGTCGAAACACATGAAGGACATCTCAGCCAGCGAATACATCAGCACAAACTTTCATCCGTCTGATCGGATTGCCGTCCTGGTCCGCAACGGCGGTACGGGCGAAACGATTCAGCGTATCGCGACTGCTGAACGGATCGCGGGAACTTCCACTCAGGAATGGCTCCAGCACAAGAATGAAAAAGAGGCATGCGACATCTACATCGGAATGAACACCCTGAAACCCGAGGCCCGCACGCGAACTAAGGAGGACATTCAGACCATCCGTCATCTTTACCTGGACATCGATCACGATGGCCCGTCGGCCTTGGCGAAGATTCGACAATCCAACCTGGTGCCGCCGCCGAATTACACCGTAAATACATCGCCTGAGAAATTCCAGATTGTGTGGCGGGTCGAGGGTATTGACCGGGAAAACGGCGAGGCCCTGCTGCGTGCCATGGCACGCAAACTCGGAGGCGATCCTGCTGCCACCGATTCCACTCGCGTTCTGCGTCTCCCGGGATTCGTCAACCGAAAGTATCAAACCGAGTTTCGGGTGCAAGCCGAGAAGCACACCGACCGCATTCATCACCTACAAGATTTTTGTCTACGCACTGAGCCGATCGACAACGACTTCCGCGCGCACTATAGGCTGTTCACGCAACGGTCTTCTGAAAGGCGACCCTTGAGCCAGTCCGAGCACGACTGGATCTATGCGAAGCGCGCCCTCGCCCGCGGCGACGACCCCGAAGAAATCATCGGCAGGATCGCGGATTTTCGCAGCAGTGAGAAAAGCGACCCGCTGTACTACGCGCGGCTAACCGTCAGCAAAGCGCAGCAGCACCTTGCGACGGAAAAGGCAACTCCGACCCAACCGATTGATGGCTCTCACAAATCAATCTAGCGCGTTCAATTCGATTCGTTTAGTTGACCGCTTGGGTGCGTTCGAAGTTCACGTGGAGGTTGGCGGAGACGAACCACGGCACGTACCGTAAAAATAACTAGCTTAGCTAGCTAAGGTGCCTGAAAGTCGAGAGCGTAGATCTCTTGGCTGCTGGTGTCGCGTACGAGCAAAGGTGAATCATCGGGCGCAAGGCCAGTCCACTCACCGAGTTCGCCCCAGAACCGGCGAACGGTTTTCAAGCTGAAGAGCCGCTCCAGCTTGCGATCCGAAATGCGAATGCGGAAGAACGCGGGGTCGTCCGAAAGAATGGTATCGAAATAGAGATATTGACCGTCGTGCGACCAACTGGGATACCCGATGGTCGTCATGTTGGCCAGTTCCATCCAGCGTCCGGCGGCGTGATCGAACAGCATCAGCTTTTGGGAGTCTGTGGTAACGGCGGCGATGTACTTCCCATCTGGAGACCAGCGCGGGGAGAAAAGATTTTCTGCGCCCGGCAGGTCAGAGACTTTTTCGGTCTTCAAGTCCAGAATGGAAATTCCCCGGGCCGTCTCTCCAGCATTATGCAACGACAGAACGATGGATTCGCCATCCGGCGACCAGGATGGGTCGAATCCAGCATCTGTCCCTGGAATCAAGTCTCGCAATGCACCTCCGTTAGTAGCAACCAGGTACGCTCGCCAGCTCGTGTTGATTTTTCGGCCCATGAACACGATCTGTTTTCCATCAGGCGACCACCGCGGCAGGCCCGCCCACATGACAGACGTGTTAGTCAACTGGAGCCGCTCGCTGCCATCCACTTTGCTCCGCCAAAGAGCTTGTTCGGGAACAGAAATATAAGCGACCCACTGTCCATCAGGCGAAAACGCCAGGCCAATTGCTGATATACCCCCAAGGTAAGGGACGAAGCCTGTTTTTCCATCGTAGCGGACCAGTTCCCCACGAGGCTGCACGCCCAGGGTGAAGATTTTCTTCCCATCTTTGCTGGGTACGGGATGGGTAAAATCCAGCGGGCCGTTGGTCAATTGCACCGGTTCGGGATGTCTGCCGAACCACTCCCGACCTTCGGGCAAGGCCCATATATTGTTTCTGCCCGCGCGAAAACTTTCGAACAGGAAGTACTTCCCGTCGGGAGTCCAGTTGCCGCAACACTCTTGTGGTGACGCGTTCCAGCCGGGCAGCAGAGGATGCAGGTCGCTTCCGTCGCGATTAAGTTCCCACAGCGAATCGGAATCAGTTCTCAAATCGTGGACTGTAAAGCGAAGCCTGCGACGATCAGGCGAAAAGCGAAGACCGAAAACCGAGCCACTCCCCATCGTCAGCTTGCGCGGGTTCCCTCCATCACCGTTCGCGATGAAGATCTCTTGCCCTCTCGAGAAAAAAATTTCACTGGCATCGGCGGACCACGTCGCTGAATTGGCGACCAAATCTCCCATCCGGCGGGGCGAGCCTGCCGGTAAAGGCAGTGCCCAGACTGAATCGAACTCGTGGACTCGATCATCTTGGCCTGCCGTGCCTTCTGAAGTTGAGACTAGAAGTGCGGAACCGCTCGCGGAAATGTCTTCGATCATAGGGTTAGACAAAGACGTGGGCAGGATTGCAGTTTCGCCGCCGGAAACGGAAACCTCGCTGATAACAAAGCGGTCGAGTTCAAGCTCCTCGATGTACAGCCGTTCGCCACCCGCGACTAAGCCGCCAAATCCTTTGGTGCGACCATCGTGCGTAATTTGGGTGTAACCCGTGATTCGTGGAGGCTGTGACGGTTTTGACAAGAATAATCCCGCAGCCACCAAGGCCAGCACAGCGATGATTGCCCAAGGGAGAAAACGTAGAATTTGTACACGAACGGACCGCGATCGCCCCTCAGAAACGTGCGGCGCCAGCGGCGCCTCCGCTGAGCCAAGCGCGGGTGCCGGCGGCAGTGAAGCGCTATTGACCGGTCCGATAAATCGGTACCCGCGGCGATACAAAGTCTCGATGAACCGGGGATTCTCCGAGTCATCGCTCAGAGCTTGACGCAGTTTCTTGACCGCGCTGTTCAGGCTGAGATCGAAATCAACGAACGTATCTTCCGGCCAGAGTCGTTTCTGCAACTCCTCTCGCGTCACGATCTCGCCTGGACGCTCCAGAAGCATGGCCAGGATTTGGAAGGGCTGGTCCTGAAGCTTGACCCTCACGCCGGATTTTCGGAGTTCACGCGCCGCCAGATCGAGCTCGTATAGCCCGAAGCGAAGGGACTTCGGATTTGCCGCCGGGCCAGACATCTGACCTACCCCATTGGAAGGAGAGTGTACACCAAACGAGGTTCCCCCAACCATTTCGAAATGAATCACATTCTGACGGGACCCCCGCGTTTTCAGTGGATTAGCTGGTCACAATTCCTTCTCGCCGAGACCATCGCCCGCCCATTGTCCTGCTCGTGTTCCCCCGCAATAGTGCCACCCATGCCGCACATTGATGCGGCCCAGCTGGGCGGTTCCAGTTCGACCAGCAAACCAAAATGAGGAGAGCAGTCATGAACATAAAAACTACGCTGTTAGCATCCCTTGCCTTGTTTGTGGGATTTGCAGTAGCTCCGGCCTATGGTCAGGTTTGGGGGGTGAAGGTGAAGGTGCCTTTCAAGTTCCAGGTAGCAAACAAAACGCTGCCTGAGGGCGATTATCTGCTTTCATCCGTCCGCGACGAAGTCTTCGTGCAGGATTCGCAAGGTAAACGCGTCGCCATGGTTTCAACAAATGCAGTCAGCGGACGGACAGTCGGAAACACGGGCGAGGTTGTATTCGAGTGCTATACCGACCTCTGTTTTCTGTCGCAAGTCTGGACTCCCGGCCAGGACACCGGACGCGAACTGCTTAGGTCACGCGTCGAGACGGAGATCGCAAAGCGAGAAACCGGAAAGTACTTCGCCCTGCTCGGTATCGAGGCCCACAAATAACGCCAAGGTTGGATGGGTGAGCAGCGGGTAAGGTTGATCACCTTGTCCGCTGCGCCAATCTGATGTCGGGCCGCTAACTGAATGTCCCGACTCTGTTGGACGAGGCAAGCTACTTGATACGATCCACCCGCGATGACTCCCGGATGGTCGGCAACCAGTAATCGGGGACACAAGCGGCCATGCACATTCAATTTCCGGTTGGCCCGTCAACCAGGGACGACTCCGAGGCGCGGCTAACCCGCTGCGAAGAGCGTTCCCTTCCTTCTATCGGCAGGAGCTACCCACCATTTAACTCCTTTCGCTCGCGCACCTTCATTTCTCTTGGCGTGGCACGCCACTCGACAAACTGAGCTAGTGCCTCCATCGCCCGTTCCACCCGGGCACGATCTCCCGTCGCGCAGAGGTCCAAGAGGAGACCGCGGGTGGCCGCCAGGAGCAGCGTCGCCTCGACGCCGTCCGGCTTTGCAGGAATGCCAGCTTTTTTGTGAGCTTCTGCCAATAAACGAGCGGATCTTCGAGGGCACCGGAGTATGCCCGCGGATTTTTGAGCGCCAGCGTGTACAGTTCGAAGATGAGGCGCACCGCAGGTCGCGCGCGGGGTGCGCTCAACCGGTTCCAGTACCAGCTCAGAAACTCGGGCATCGTGCGCGGCTTCTCCCCGCTCTGGAACCAAGCCTGGATGCGAGCGTCCTCGAGTTCACGTAAGCGGCTCAGGATCTCGCGCATCAATCCTTCCCGCGAGCCGAAGTGGTAGACCAGCATTCGAGCATTGGTCTTCAAGGCCCTGGCCAAGGGGCGAAGGGTCAAGTCTCCCACCCCATGGGAGAGGACATAGTTGACAGCTTGGTCGCGGAGCCTTGCGCGGATTCCGGGATTGGGTGGCCTCGCCATGCGGGACTCCTCGCCTATTAATGTAACATGTGTTACATAAATAGGCTAACAAAGTTTTTGTGAAATTCCGCTCTGCCGATTCCTGGGAAGCAGGATGCGGAGAGCTCACTAAAACAAGGAGGATCGTATGCGCAAGGGTTATCTCAATCAGGAGACAGCCATCAAGAGCAAGCAACTGCTCGAGAGAAGCAAACAATCGTTTTGGCGAAGCTATCGTGTGCGAGGGGCTGGCGCGGTTGTCCTTTGTATTGGACTGTGCGTCTTCTTGATACCGAGCCATGTCGCCGGGGGCAAATTGGAGGACCAGAACAAGGCTGTAGCGCGGGCTGCGTTTTTCGACTACCTAAATCACCGGGACTTCAAACGGTTTGAAGAAATCCACACTAAGGACTTTGTGAAGCACTACAACAACGGCCCGGCCGAGAATCTATCGGAAGAAATGCACGACGCCAAGGGGCAGTTTGATTCGTCCTCCGATCTTACGTTTACAGAGAACTGGATGATTGCCGAGGGAGACAAGGTCGCGGTGTGTTTTACCGCTAAAGGAACCCATGACGGAGCTTTTCAGGGCGTTCCGGCAACGGGGAAGCACTATGAACTCGCAGCCATGACCGTGTGGCGCTTTGTGGACGGAAAGATCGCTGAAGAATGGGTGTTCTCTAATGACCTCGATCTGTACCGTCAACTCGGCTTGTTCAAAGACCCGGGATCAACTGATCATTAAAATGCAGCCGTGCAACACCGACGGACTGACCCTGCCTGGTCTGACGCCCGAATCGCAGATCATAGCCTGAAGCACTGATTGTAGGCTGCAGGCACTTTGCAGTGCAGGTCAAGTTTTCAATTTCGGAAGTTGAACCGTGGCGGGACTAGAGTCGGCTTCGATGAAACTAAATAACGTTGAACGCGCTTGTGGTGATTAAAGAGGCCAACTCCCGGTTATGTCGGCTAACCGGAAGTTATCCGGCTTCCACGCCGGAATTAGTCCCCTGAAGTCGCGCAGTGTAGAGCTATTCGAGGTGTTGAGCGCGATCGTAGATACTACCCTCAACCGTCGGAGAAACTGCTTTCTCCAACACCGTAATGCCGCCGTCAGCGAAACTAGGGAGTAGCGCATCTGTTGTTCGCGAGCAGACGGGGTTGAGTCAGTGTGCGGGTCGTGCGTCCTTCGTTTGCGGTAGCAACTTCTCGATTTCATCCATGACGCGATTCATCTTTTTTACCGTCAGGTCGAGTGGCTCATCGGTGGTCATGTCGACGCCGGCATCCTTCAGCAAATCAATCGGATACTTCGATCCACCAGCAGAGATGAATTTCAAGTAGTGCTCCGTCGCGCCGGGTTCGCCGGACAATACTTTTTCCGACAACGCGGAGGACGCCGCAAAAGAAGTCGCGTACTCGTAAACGTGGAAGTTGCCATAGAAATGTGGAATGAAAGCCCACTCGTAGGCAACATAATCATCGACGATACAGATACCCTGCTCGCTGCCGTAGTATTTCCGGACAATCTCCGCGTAGAGTTTCGAAATCGAGTCGCCCGTGAGAGGTTGACCTTTTTCCGCCATTTCGTGCATGCGCAATTCAAATTCCGCAAACTGGGTCTGGCGGAAGAACGTTCCCTTGATATTTTCCAGATATCTACCAAGAAGAGATAGTCTGGTCGCGTTGTCCTTAGTGGTTTTGAGCATGTAGTCGATCAAGAGTGCCTCGTTGAACGTGGAGGCAACTTCAGCCACGAAGTTTGGGTAGGAGGCCATGGGGTAAGGCTGAGCCTTATTGGAAAAGTAGGTTTGCATGCTGTGACCCAGTTCATGGGCTACGGTGCTCATGTCGTCGTATTTGCCGTTGAAGTTCACCAGGATGTAGGGGTGTACATCATATGCCCGCCCACTCATATATCCGCCGGAGGATTTACCTTCCGTGGGATAGAAGTCGATCCAACGATCGGAGAACGCGTGCCTCGCCCCTGCGGCATATTCCGTCCCCAGCGGGGCCAACGCGGCGAGGATATTTTTCTCCGCCTCTTCGATGGAATATTCCGTGTCGACCGATTTCACAAGCGGTGCGTACAAATCGTAGTAGTGCAAATCCGGCAGGTCCAACATGCGTTTCCTGAGCTTCAGATAGCGATGGAATGTGGGCAGATTGCGGTTCACACCCTCAAGGAGTTTGGTGTACACGGAGGTCGGAATGTTGGAAGCGTCGAGAGAAGCATCGAGTACGGTGTCGTACTTGCGGGCGCGGGCGTAAAAGATCGAAGCTTGGACGCTGGTATTCATCATAGAACCAAACGTTCCACGATACGCGCCAAGCGCACCAAAAAACGACGCCATGACCTTTTCCCGGTCTTCCCTGATGGGAGAAGCGCGGTGCAGTTCATAGGCAGCGCTGTTCAGTTTTGCGGTCTTGCCATCGCTCAGGACTACCGTTGGATAGGGAAATTCGGCATCCGAGAAAATGCTATAGGTGCTTGATGGTCCACTCGCCATGACGGTCGAGGTCGCGAGTAGTTTCTCCTCCGCCTCGTCTAGAGTGTGTGGTCGACGCCGGGTGACGTTGTCGAGGTAGTGCCGATAAATCTGGAGGCGAGGTTCCTGACTAACGAAGCGTAGCAGAGTGGCGTTATCCATTTTCAGAATTTCTGGTTCAATGAATGCGCAATCGGCCCCAAACGTGGACCAGAGTTGAACTACTTCCTGCTGCATCCCCTGGTAAGTGCTCACACGAGTGTCCTGGTCCGATATCAGCCCAGCGTATGTACTTAGTCGCCCCAGTTCTTTTTCCATGCGACTTTCCGTCTCCAGCGCATCGGCCAACCGCTGCGCAGAAGAGGCCAGTGTGCCCTGATACTCCTTGAGTTTTGGCAACTCGGTGACAAACTTTTCCTTTTCGCTCCCCCAGGCCTGATCTGTGGGATAGAGTGCAGTCAAATCCCACTTGTATTGCGCTGGAACCTTGCTGCGGTCGCGATCCTGGGCAGCCGAGGCGTTGACCATGGTAAGCAGGAGAACGGTTGTAGCGGCGATGAATGGAATCGCACTGTCGAGCCTGATGGACATCGCAGCACTCCTTGGTTCTTTTTCTTCCACGGTGTGAAGCTCCAGCTCCAAAGGCTGTCTTCGGACTCGCTGATCCCACTCACTTGGGGATGCTCTGCTTCAGTCTTTCAACTCATTACGCTTCAGATGACGATAGGATAAGTCCCAGGCAACTAGGGTACTTACAGTTGACATGCGGCGGTTAACATAACGAACTATCTAGAGCGTGACAAGAAAATTTATCTACTGTTTTCTGATGTGAAAAGGGCGCTTGTGGAGGTTCAGTTTTAGAAAATTGATCTCTGGAGCGGGCGATGGGAAATCGAATTCCATCCCTCCCTTCTCAGTCTAGTCCCCCAAGCGGGCATAGTGGAGAACTCGCTGAGTGGGTAGGTCCGACAATTGTTGAAGATTCAGAACGGGGAAAGGATGATCACGACGCTCTGGAATCCTTCCGTCGCGAAGCTAAGGGCCGTTTAGGCACAAAATTACTCGAAGATATCCAACAATCTTGGACACGCTACCGCGAAGGGCTTAGCGTTCGACAACATACGTTCCACTTCACATTCCCAATCATTCGGTTGCGAACCGAATGCTTGTTTTGAGCGCGATTGACCGCGGTTGACCGCGATTGATCTGATCGACCTCAGAGACACCTGCCCTAGTTGATTTTCTTTCGTCTACATTGATCGAGATTAATCGCGATTCGCGCACTTGAAATTTCATCGCGAGAGGGCAGAGTTTCCCGAAAATGTTCGCAATTCTCTGCATGACAAGGGAGTTGGCTCCCCGGGGAGGATTCGAACCTCCAACATTTCGGTTAACAGCCGAAGGGTCGGCCGGATTCCCTCTCTGAGGCCGAAGACAACGGTTTCGCGGACCGTTACTCCGACGAAACAGCGTATAGCAGTAGGACGAATCTGTCGCAAGAGCTCTGGAAGTTCTTGTAAATCAGTACGATTGGCTACCAGGTCCGCTGACCTTTAGGGTTGTGAAACGGCTCAAATTTTCAGCAGTTGGGATAGTTGGGGTAACACTGGGATAAGAGTGCCGCCCAATTACTCGCCTGAACCGACAAGCGGATTCTTCCTAACTCCAATGCTGGCAAGAATCTGGCGGAGAGGGGGGGATTGAAACCCCTATTGGTGAGGGGGAGGTGAGGGGTCGGTGAGCGTTCGTATGCCTCTTGTTATCAGCATCGGTTTTCGATTTGAACGAATCCCCAGTGTTTAAACGGGTTCCGGAAGGTGCCAATTCGACCGAAAGTAGTAGCAAGAGTAGTAGCAAGAGTAGTAGCACGAAAGGAGCTTCTCGCCGCGGCCCTTGGGGTCAGCAAACCAAGTATTTTCCTTACGCTTGCCATGCATGATTCGAGGAAGGCATTTGGGAGCGACGAATGGAGCTGAACCAGCCAACTCCTGGTCCCCGATGAGCGTGCATCACAAATGGTGTTTCCAGACCCCGGCGGTGAGCGATCAATCTGGCGAAGGAAAGCGAAAGAGTAATTCTCCCTTCAGTGAAAAGACGAGAACAGCGTTGGCGCCATAATCAGCGACGGCAAGCCGGCTCTCTGAGATCAGTGTCAGGCCGTAAGGTGCCTTCAACGAATTGGGAGCTAGCTCCACTGCGACAGGCTTGGTTGAGCGTGTATCCACAGTGAAGATCCCCCTGCGTCCGGGATCAGCGATAAAAAGTCGGTTCGTTTCGGGATCAAAAGCGAGGGCGGTCGGGACACTGAAGCCTGTGACCATTACTTTCGAGGTCTTAGTAGCAGTCGAATACTCGTAGATTCTACCGCTAGCAACGTCCGCGACATAGATCCTTCGCCGGGCCCCGTCGAAAGCGACAGGGCCAAGCTTGCTGGCATTTTCGATTCGCGTCACGTATGTGATCTCGGCCCCGCGCAAATCCACTTGGTAGATCTCGTTCGAATCCGAGGTCGCAACGTAAGCGGAATGAGTGTTCGGGGCGAAATCGATTCCCGAACAGATGTTTCGAAACTTCCAAGTTTTCAGAGGGCGACCATCGAGCGAATAACTGACCACGACCCCAAGGCCTGACTCGGTGCCGGCGATCAGCAAGGACTCCTGGCCGCCTGAAGATGCGTAGGTCATGTCTGCAGGAGCGAATCCATTGGGCAGAGAGACGCTGCCATATTGCTGAAGATTGTTCTGCATCAGGCGAAGCTCATGGAGTGTTAGCGATGCATCCAAAACAAACAGCTCGGAACCGGGGCCGTTGCTGTCCATGATCACGGGCCGTTCGAGCTTTATCCGCTCTTGCCCCGCTCCGAGTCGCGAAACGAGAGCGACAGTGAGCAGGATCACGAACAGAACCCCGAGTCTTATGGGACTGCCTTGGGAATGCCTAAGAAAAGTTCGCATCATGTCCTGCCGAAGAGTTCCTTAGTCCAGGAAACAACTGCCGAGCCACCACTCACCAGGATTGCAAGAATGAAGGCAGGGAAGAGCTGACGCGGGTCAATGTCTAGACCAAAAAGGACCAGTTTTGAATTGCCGTAGGCCGTCAAGAGGATCCCCACGAACTCGGCAATGAGCCCAAACACGACCGCCGCGAAAATAGCGTGCATGGACCGCTCGTTGTCCTTGCCGAGCTTTCCGGTCAGCAAGTACCTCGCCGCAAGCCCAAGTGTGATGCCACAACAAAGAGCCAGCGCAAGCCCCAATAAACCGGGACCAAAGCGAACAGGCGTAAGAATAGTCTGCTTCTTGTCGGCTCCCCCTGGGAGGGTGTGGTAAGTGATAATTATGGAAAGCGAATCGTGTGGCACGTCGGACTTGAGCACGAGGGCTCCCTGCAAGAGAGCGGGAACCGAGTTGGGCAGAAGATTGATCGGAAGGTTTGAGGTCATCCCCGGGTCAATGAGGAGCGGAGACTTTTCATTCACGGCAGAAGTGATGCCCGTCCAGCACTTCGGACAATCTTCACTGATTGCCACCTGGGTCACGGCCACAGGCAGGGTGTCAGCAGCATTGCCGAGACGCATCTGGAGAGGGGTCGAACCGGAGACGCTTACGTAGCTTGGTTCGCTCTGCTTCTCGGCCACGAGCAGGTCTGTCTTGGTGGCGTTGTACACCGGCATGACGATCCCGCCCGCGATGCTACTGGAACCAGTCTTCACATGGAAAGATACCCTGACAGGAGCATCCCTGAACGATCCCGTAGGATTTCCAGTGATCTGAAACTTGTAAGCTCCCGGTCCAGCCGAAGTGGCGTTGGCGAGATAAACGGTAAAGGTAAAGGTGTTGAAGCGGACCTGCTGGATGCTATCAACATCTACGTACAGCCGAAACGACTGATCGTCGGTCTGACCTAGCAAAAAGCGCGGCGAGGGGAAGTCGGAGCGAGGGTCGGCGCCAACAGACAGAGTTGAAAAGCTCACGACGCCTTCCTGCCTGACGTTCACTGAATCCAGGGAGAGCTGGGGGCTCGCTGGCTGAGCGAGGGTCCGAGCTGCGGGAATTATGAGTATCAGGAGGAGACCACAAAGCCGCGGCGTACGAACCGTGGCCAGGATCGCGCGTACGTAAGCTGCCATAGACAGAAGACCACTTCGTTCCTGAATTCTGTGGTGATCCCAGTTGTTGACAATTGTGCCCTCCTTCAAACTTGGGGGCAAGCCATTTCTTCTTCTCTTATCTGCAGAATCTGCTCAACGGATGTGAACAGTGTTCTTCGAGTAGAGGGAGATCTGCAACGGAGGGCCCTCGGCTGTGGGAGTTTCCTGCTAAAAACGGAAGTGGAGCGGTTTACCTTGAGTTACCCAGGCACCCCGGCGCCGAAATTGCTCCCGCTTCATATTGGTGTACGCCATCAAGTACTCGACCCTGTGAGCCCTTCGCGGGTCCGTATGGACAAGGCAGGTGCCTCCATACTGTTCACTGCACTGACCGATGCCGGGGCTACGCTTTGCGCCCACGGCGCGGGGAATGTTGAGCCGGACGTGAGTAGTCTCTTGGCAGAACACCCCTAAGTGACGGGTTGTCCCGCTCGATGGCCGCCGTCGCCTCATCAACAATGGTTCCGATCTTCGCTTGTGGGGCGTTATCTTTCAGGTGGTCCCATCGAGCTTCCTTTGGCACCCAGAAGAAGCTTTCCGCACGATATTCATCCGGGTCTTCAGGGTCAGCGCCCTGGTCGCGCTGTACTTCGAGTTCAGCGTGTTTGCTTCGAAGGCGTCGGAGATGTGCTTCAGAAAGATGAGACCAAGGACGACATGTTTGTATTCCGCCGCGTCCATATTGTTCCGGAGCGCATCCGCCATGCTCCAGAGCTTCGCTTTGTCGATTCCTAGAACAGTTTGTTTGCGTGGCTGATGCCAAAAGACGTCTCCCAAAGTCGCTTACGCTTGGACAGTACTTGAAGTTGGAACATATCAGCATCACCATTCTCGGTGGCATCCAGGTATCTCCTGACAAGCCTTTGGCCGCTATGGGCTACAAACGTCAGGTCGCAATTCACGTGCCTTATTTTGAGGCTGCAATCCGATCCGTTCAGGGAACAGATCTGGTAGCTACGATTCCCAGCAAATGTTTGGCGGGGATCGCACGAAATCCGGCGATCAAGATTGTGAAACCGCCGCCTGAAATCGTTGGGTTCCGTTATGTCATGACTTGGCACCCTAGGCTAAACACCGACGCCGCCCATACGTAGCTGCGAGCAACAATGTGGAAAATCGGAGAGACGGTGGCGAAGCACTGATGCCCTCGACCAAAAACAGCGTCGGCATGTATTTAGCGTCTGGCCCGCCGTTTCCCGCGATCGCAAGCCTGGATTCCAGCGGCGCTGTTGCTCCTCGTTACCGCCGTGAAGGTATTTTTTCGTAGGACGATCCGGATGCAAAGCGATCGAAAGCAGAGGCAAGGACTGTACTGGTCATCGTTGTTCTCCCGGGGTCTGGAACGAAGCTAAGCCACGCGCTGCACAGCTTCGCTACACAAATGATTCATCAACCACTGTTTTCGTTACTTTCAGATCCCACGGGTTCTCCAGGAAAGAAATTACATTTTACAAGTCATGCAAGATATATGGCGTAGCTGAGCCCGAGCAGAATCAGAGTGGGAGAAATTCGGGGCCAGGAAGCCTTTGACCTGCTGCAGCTTCTGAACACAGGACACCCCGGAGCGCTGTCCAACATTCACGCAAATTCCGCAAAACAAGGTCTCGCGAGATTCACAGGCTGCGTTCTGCAAAGCGATGTGGAATTACCCTACAGTGGAATTCAATCGGCAGTGCGGGCCGCTGGTTGATTGCTGGGATTTCGTTTATGTTGGTGGTTGTCTCGTCGATGTCAGATGTGAGGTAATGTGACGATGAACCGACGCGGTTTTCTTTCTGGTGCTGTCGCTACAGCTGGATTTGCACTCTCGAGGGCGGGCTTTGAGAGGAAGAGCGGATCTTCCCTTTTAAGCCACAAAGAACGCGTCGACAGGGCTTTGCTGGGGCAGGACGTGGACCGTCCTCCGTACACGTTCTACCACCACTATGCGAGGCCGACAGCACAACTCGAAGCACAGGACCATCTCGATTTTCATCGTACGTACAAGACGGACATCGTGAAGGTGATGAACGACTTCGACTACCCGAAGTCAACAACCGACAGGTGGTACGAGCTAAAGCCGTTGGATTCACCCTATCCGAATCAATTGGAAACCCTCCGACGCGTTCGCGATGGGCTCAATGGTGACGCCTACTTTATCGATACGATTTACGGTCCATACATGACGGCCATGATCCTATATCAGTCACAGCCGCAGTTTGCGAATCAGCCGAAGTCGGATGAGGTCCAAGACCAACAGCTCAAAAGCCTCCGTGACTTTCAGCTACAGAATCCGGACGCATGGCACAACGCGCTCGATGCGATCACGCAATCAACGATTAATCACATCCGAAAAAGTAAGGAGATTGGAGCGTCTGGCGCGCTCGTGAGCATTTTCAACGCAGAGAGCAAGTTCGGCTCTGTCGAGGACTACAGGAAATACACCCGTCCCCATGACCAGCGGGTTTTCGATGCCCTCGCTGACACAAAGCTGACTGTGCTCCATTTGCACTATTTGGAAAGGCCGTACCTCGACCAGTTCAAGGACTTCCATGCGCCCGTCCTTCAGTACTCGGTGAAGACCAGTGGCATTCCCATCTCGGAGGTGCGTCAGAAGTTCTCGCAACCCATACTTGGTGGCGTTGACGAGATCGACTATCGCAAACTTACGACGGAAGAAATTCGTTCTCAATGGAAGGACGCGAGAGCGCAGGCCGGAGCAAAGTACGTCGCTGCACCAGGCTGCTCCGTCCCGAATGATTCTACCCCTGATGAGCTGGCGCGCTTTCCTAAGTCTCTCGGGATCTAAGTTCTCCAATACCGTGGATAGCTAAAGCAGAAACAGTAAAGGAAATTTGTTCATTCGCAAATGCCTTCCTTTGACGTCCGAGCACGACGCTAAGTGAAATGAGCTAGAAGCGTTCGTACGGATTCTGCTTCTAATCAGGTGCATGGCAGTTAGCTGAACGCTGGGCGGTTTTCCAAACCGCCGCCGATCTAGGTACATTAGTGATCGCATTTGTGACCTTGCAGTCGGTGTATTCGTATAGTGATTGTGCAACTAGGATATCGACGGTTCTCTCTAAGGTTCAGGGTTTCCCACATCCCGCAATGTAGAGAATTATGTTCTATTACCACTCAGTACTTATAAATTACCAACTACGTAGAAAAAGTAGTAGCAAGGCGCAAATATCTGCATATTTACTGATGATTGTAGCTATGGCGGAGGGGGGGATTGAAACCTCCGTTAGGGTGTTTAGTCCCTAAAACGGTTTAGCAAACGGGTGATTGCGCTCTGGCTCGGTGGTAATTCACTGAAAACTAAAGAGGCCGTTCGGCCCGCTCCGGACGGTTTGGGCACGGTTGGCAGCTTATTGGGATAAATTGAGATAAAGGATTTTACAACTCGCGGCCCCCATCATCCTTCTCTGAGCCGCCGCGATTCTGTTCGCGCGATACCTGATTGGTATCATCTGAATACCTTAGCAGGGCGAGTTGGTTGCGGGGGTATGCGAATTTGTTAGTTCTATCGGTTAGTGTGGAAGTGATCCGGATACCAGCGTAGCGTCCGATTCCTTCCCGGTTGCCGACTAATCGTCCACTAGAATGCAAACCGAGCCACATGGCCGCGCGAGAGCGAGGCCCAGGAGAAATCCGAGTAGTCCTCCAGCCTTTGCACATTCCCGCATGATCATTTTCAAAAGCTATTTTCCTTCCACTGAAAAAGCGAGCAAAACGTTTCCTGGTGCCCCGCCGACGAAACCATAACCCGAGTTCACATACAGCATTCCACCGACAATGACGGGCCCCGGACCATCCAGCGATCCGCCATGCGCTTTCACTTGATTCACCGTATTGAAGTCCCTCATCGTGTCCACATCCCAGACAATGCGGCCAATGTCTGTTGAATACGCTCTCAAATGTCCGTCAAGGCTTCCCGAGAAAACAACTCCAGGGATCACCGTCACCGCCGCCGATTGTGCAGGGCTGCAACCCAATTTGCTCCCGCAACTGGGAGGCGGCGTGTGCCAAGCGATCTCTCCCGTCGCGAGGCTTAGCGCGAAGAGCCCTCCGCCTGCTTTTGGGTCTAGGGCAAATGGCGTACCCGTGAAAGAATCCTGGGCCCCCAAAGTCCCTTTCGGCACAGCTTGCATGCCTGCATCCGACAACGCTACATAAACATTTTTCGCATCCACGGCGGAACCCCACTGCACGCCGCCCACAACTCCGCCCTTGCCCACGCGTTTCTGCCAGAGGAGCGCCCCTTGCTTATCGGGATCCAAGGCATGCACAACGCCAGATTTCTGCCCTGCTATCAAGGCGCGCTGTCCGCTCGCGAGCTCAACCAAAATGGGTGAGGAACCAAAATCAAAATCGGGCCCGGCGGCTTTCGGGCAGTTGGTACGCGCCTCAGGAGGGCTCCCGCAATCGATGGTATAAGCATCACCCGCGGTCATCTGGCGCGACCACTCGAGTTTTCCTGTTTCCAAATTGAATGCAACGAAGGCATCGGAAGTGTCCGCGGGCGGATCGGAATAGCTATCGCCCGTAGTCACATAAATCATGTGATGCGGAAGGCCTACGGTTGGGGAGGACCACACGCCTGCGCCCGAAGGTCCCCAAAGCTGCACCCCCAGCTTGTTTTTCCGGACTGGCCCAGGCTCTTGAGGAATCGTGTAACTTTTCCAAACAATTATTCCGGAGCCGGCGTCGAGAGCGGTAAGCGCTCCGCGAAACGTGCAGCACTCATATTTTGGGTTGGCGCCAAGTACCTCCTCGGATGAGGAGGTGGGGACAAAAAGTCTCTCGCCAGCGAGCGCAGGCGCTCCGGTGATGACCGCGGCTTGATGCTCGTCCACGTGCGTCTTCCAGAGTAGCTTTCCTGTCGCGGCATCCACAGCGTACGCATTGGCGTGCCGATCGCCAAAATAGGCAACCCAAATGTCTCCTCTTTGGCCAATGCTTATGGCTGTGCGCACGGGGAAATCTGATTCAAACAACCAGTAGATGCAGCCAGTCTTCGCGTTGAGCGAATAAACCTTGCGCTCTGCGCTGCCGACAAACAAGCGGCCGCCGGCGACGGTGGGCTGAGCAAACGCGCGCGTGACTCCCGCGAATCCGAAAGCCCACTTGAGCTTCAGCTTTGGCACTTGTGCAGCCGATAGCTGCGCCATCTCGGCGGGCTGAAAGCGGTGCTGCTCCAGGTCTCCGCCCCAGCCGTTCCAATGAGGTTTTGCAAGCGGGTCCGTGAATGCGGGTCCGCCAGCTGCACAAAACGCTTCGGCGGGAATTTGCGTTTTCTCGGGCAACTTGCCGGTTAGATATTGAGCGATGGCGCCGATCTGGGTGAGCGACAAGCCGATGCTCTGCATACTCATCGTGCCGCTCAGCAGGGCGAAGCGGACATTCTCCGCCGACATCTGCCTCAAGGCTGCGCGGTTCGGAGCCTTGGGTACGCCTCCGTCATGGCAAACCGCGCAGCGCTGCTTGAACAGCGCCTCTCCCTCTTTGTTCGTAGGTGCTTCTTCTTGCCGGGCGGCAGCCAGACAGAACGCGGCAAAGGCGAACAAGGGCAAGGCCAATCCCATTCCAAAACGAAGGATCTTCGAAGAATGTCGCATGTCGATTTATCTCCCTGGCGAAACGAAAATGTATTTGGGAAGCATCATATGGGTATGGTAAGCATAGGAATCAGTCTCAGGGTAACTGCGCGCAAAGTTTTTTGTTCGACTTCGGCTTCAAGTGGTGCGGCGAAGGTCTGCGACTTAGCCACCGTCATGAGGTACCCCGTTTAAAGAAGCGAACCCAGCACCGAAACAGGTCTTTGGATCAAGATAGATACGCGAAAGCCGAGGGATATTTGTTTTTCAGCAATGGTTTCGGAGTTTACCCGGACTCTGTTAGTCCCAGGTACGTTCGGCCCCGCTCGCGTTCACGCAAGACTCGGCGTAGTAACTTGCCAGCTGGTGACTTCGGCAGATTTTCGACAAATTCCACCCGGCGAATCTTCTTGTACGGTGCCACGCGACCAGCGACAAAATTGAGAACTTCTTCAACACTCACTGGACTTCGCGTTACCAGGAAAGCCTTCGGGACCTCCCCGGCCTGCTCGTCCGGGATGGGGATCACCGCAGCGTCGACGATTGCGGGATGTGTTAGGAGGAGGGCCTCAAGTTCGGCCGGAGCGATTTGGAACCCCTTGTATTTGATCAGCTCCTTTAAGCGATCCACGATGTAAAAGTAGCTGTCCTCATCCGCGTAACCTATGTCCCCGGTGTGGTACCACCCATCTCGATCCAAACATTCCGCCGTAGCCTCAGGGTTGTTGAGATAGCCCTTCATCAGCTGAGGACTGCGCAACCAGAGTTCCCCCTGTTCCTTGGGCCCCAACTCAGATCCTGTAAGCGTATCCACTATCTTGCACCGCGTGTTCGGACTGCAGGGACCTACCGACCCAGCCTTGTTCGTCTCGATCGTCTGCATGCTGCCATGAGTTAATCCGGCTGCTTCTGTCATACCGTAGCCTTGAATGACAGGTGTTCCAAGCCGACTCTGGCATGCGCACTGCATGTCTCCTCCAAGCGGCGCTGCGCCGGAAGTGACTAGCTTCAGGCTGGAGAGATCGTAGTTTTCGACAACAGGGTGCTTCGCGAGAATCACCACGAGCGGAGGCACGAGCGGTGCTACTTCAATCCGGTACTTCTGGATCGTCTGCAGAAAACTTTCTGGTTCGAAGCGGCGCATCAGCGCCAGCTTCCCGCCGATATAGAGTACGCTGTGTAAGATACAAACCATTCCCGCGATATGAAAAAAGGGTAAGATCCCCAGGTAGGTCGTACCCGTATCATGGGGAAATGCAATAGCCACGGCCAATACGCCGGCTATGAGATTCGCGTGCGTCAGCATGACGCCTTTTGCCTTGCCGGTTGTCCCGCTGGAGTAAGGGAGCACGGCCAGGTCTTCGCTGGGGTTGAAGTCAACGGAAGGCGGCGTGCGATCCTCTGCGAGCAACGCGCTAAAAGGTGTTACTCCCACTGTTTCGCCCACAACGAAAATCTCTCGCAATGGTTGCTTTGCGGCCGCTACTGCCGCCTTATCGAACAGTTGGGGTAAAGTCAGCAAGTACTTAGCTCCTGAGTCCTCAAGTTGATGCGCGATCTCCTCTGCAGTGTAAAGGGGGTTCAGCGTCGTGATCACACCACCCGCAGCCAGCACCCCAAAAAACGCGGTCGCAAACTCCGGCACATTGGGAAGCATCAGGGCGAATACGTCCCCTTTCCGCATTCCGCGGGCGGCAAGAGCACCGGCTAGTCGGCACACGTCTCGCGCAAGTTCTCCATAAGTTAGAATACGATCGGTCTCTGCATCAATTAATGCAGGCATCGCTTTAAGTTTTTCAGCCCGATGAAGAACAAACCGGTGGAAAGGAACATCTGGTATCTGAACGTCCGCGTGCGGGCTTCTGAAGATCATCGGACCTCCCAGCAGATCAAGTACGTTTTCGGCAGCCTATTCTTCGGTTGGTTCGAACGATGGACAGCAGATCCAAAACTCGATACGCGAAAACCCGATAGGAAACCTCAGCGCCGCAGCTCCGGCAGGAATCTTGGCATGTCCGGCCTTCGAGGCCGCACGACCTTACAATCTCTTGTCGCATGGCGGGAGCACCTCACTTGTTAGTTCAATCAGATCGAGACGGGTAGAACTTTTAGGCCTCGCAAAATAAAGTTTGCTGCCCACTGGGGCTTCTGTTCGGTTAATCGCATCCGCGGAAATTGTTGGACCATCCGCAGAATCGCCACCTGTCCCTCTAACCGCGCAAGTTGATTTCCGATGCAAAAATGTCCGCCTGCTCCAAAAGCGAGATGGGCATTATTCAGCCTTCCCAAATTCAACTGGTCCGGGTCCTTGAATTGTTGCGGATCGCGATTCGCAGCTCCAAGCATGGAGGTAATTATGTCTCCTTGGCGCAGCCGGCGAGCGGCACTCGAAGAGTTACTCATGGCGCAGCGCCGTCATGGGATCCACGTTTGTGGCGCGACGAGCAGGGACATGACAGGCGAGCAAGGCCATGCTTACCAGCAGTAGGGTGACGGCGGCATAGGTCAATGGGTCAGTGGACTCCACGTGATAAAGCCAGAAGTGCTGCTCCATGAACCGCTTAAGTCCAAGCGCAAGGGCGATGCCAATGGCAACTCCTGTCATCGAAAGCTTTAGTCCCAGCTTGGCGACCATCCAGAGAACAACGCGGCGTTGCGCTCCCAAAGCTATACGGATGCCCATTTCGCGAGTGCGTTGATTGACAAAATAGGACAGGACGCCGTAAACGCCAATCATTGCCAGGAGCACGGCCATGCCGGCCAGGACCCCGAGTACAATGACGTAGTATTGAAAACTGCTCATAAATTTCCGCAGAACCTCATCCATCGTACTTATGTCCGTCACAGGCTGATCGGGGTCCATCTCTCTCACCATCTGCTTTACCGAAGCTATTAGATCCGCCTCACGAGCACGCACGTCCGAGGCAGTCCGGATTACCAGAAACCCCAGAAGGTGGCCCCATTTGCCGCCGCTCGGAAACACTGCCGGCTGCTGGAGAAAGGATTCGTAGAGGAGTGGGTGCAATCCGCCCATCCCCATTTGCTTGACCTCGCCCACAATCCCCACGATTTGGCGCGGACGCTCTTCATCCACAAGCGCAGGATCGTAGCGGAGGAGAATCTCCTGTCCAATCGGATCTTCATTCGGGAAATAGCTGCTTGCAAATGTTTCGCTAACGACTACCGCCCAGGGCGCGTTCTGCGTGTCGCGATCATCCAGGTATCGACCTCTTTTGAGCGGAATCCTCATGGTTCGAAAGTAGCTGGGGCTCACTTCGTTCAATCCAGCCCAGGGCCTCTCCTCCGGCGACGGAGCGCGACGTCCTATGATCGAGAAAGTCCTTCTCTGCACTCCCAGGGGAGGGATTATGCTGATCATGCCGGCCGACTCAACGCCAGGCATCGCCGCAACTCTTTCGAGCAGTTGTTGGTGAAAGGCCGTAACTTGCGGCGATACTTTTTCCATATCCGTGCCCGGAATTTTTTCCACGTATTTCCCTTCGTTTCCGGAGAAATGTACTGCCATCGTCAAGACGTTCGCCGGGTCGAAGCCGGGAGTGATCAGCAGCACATGAAGTAGGACGTTGATCATCAGGCCGGCACCCACTAGCAGCACCATCGCCATAGCTACCTCCGAAATCACCAAGAGGTGGCGCGTGTGTCCGCGTGACCCGGTGGAAGTCCTGCTTTCCCCTTC
Source organism: uncultured Acidobacteriota bacterium (assembly GCA_963833345.1). Classification (GTDB taxonomy): domain Bacteria; phylum Acidobacteriota; class Terriglobia; order Acidiferrales; family UBA7541; genus Acidiferrum. The sequence continues at coordinate 3,795,789 of CAWHXI010000002.1, forward strand.
CCGCAGAGCATCAATCAAATCCGGGCGTGCAGCTCGAATGGCTGGGGCTAGCCCAAACAGAACCGCCGTCAAGACAGAGAGTCCCACGGCAAAAAGGAGCGCTGGTCCATTGATGCGGATGCTTTCCCCATGAGGGAGATGCTTTGCAAACGCGCGGAGGATATGCGTCCCCCAGAACGAAAGCAGCACACCGAGCGCTCCCCCGAGGAAGGCCAGCAACCCGCTCTCTACCAGCAATTGCTGCATCAGCCGCCGCCGGCCCGCGCCGAGGGATGCCCGCACCGAGTATTCCTTGCGCCGGCTTTCCGTTTGCGAACGCATGAGGTTGGCCACGTTCACACAGCCGATCAGCAGCACAAACCCCACTGCGCCAAGAAGTGGATAGAGCGTCTGTCCAGCATCTTGGTAGAGCGCATCGTATAAAGGAACAACCTTTTCCTCCACTCCCTTATTGATCTCGGGATAGGATTTCTCCAGTCTGCGGGCGATGACGTCCATGTCTACCTGGGCTTGCGCCTGCGTCACTCCCGGCTTGAGGCGCGCCACTGGCCTCAGAAACATGCTCGTGCGCTGCGCGTACTTTGTGCTTTCCGGATTAACGGGCTCCCAAACATCAACATTTTTTGCGTTGTACCACGGCTCGAACGTCTCGAACCCGGCAGGCATGACTCCGACCACGGTCGAGACGATGCCATCAAGGCGGAGCGATTTTCCCAGCACATTCGGGTCACTGTTGAACTTCGTTTTCCAGAGGTTGTTGCTGATAACTATGGTCTGAACCTTCTCCTGACTCTCTACCGCGCGAAACACTCGCCCGAACGCCGGCTGCACTCCAACCACGGCGAAAAAGTTCTCAGTGGCATATTGAACGGGTACGGGCCCGGGCTCACCGACGCCGGTCATCGTGGCCGGACCGATCCAGCCGACCGCAGCAATGTCTTCAAAAACTTGATTCTGTTTCTTCCAGTCAACAATCTCGGCTATCGGCGGGGGATTCTCATAAGTGGGATCCTCTTTGTGCAAGGGCCAGATGGTCATCAACCGTTCCGGATGCGCGTAGGGCAGGCCATGCAACATCACCGTGTTCATCGCGCTGAAAGTCGCGGTGTTCGCTCCGATTCCGAGCGCGAGAGAGAAAATCACTACGGCGGCGAAGCCTGGGCTTTTTGCCAGGATTCGGGCCGCGTAGCGCACGTCCTGCCATAGCGTTTCCAGCCAGGTGAAGGTCCACATTTCGCGGCAATCTTCCTTCACGAGCGTAACGCTTCCAAATCGCCGCCGCGCCGCGGCCTGCGCGTCATCCGCTCCCAGACCCAAGATGCGATTCTTTTCTGCGCGCATCGCCAGATGAAACTCCAGTTCCTCCTTCAGGTCGCGCTCCAGCCTTCTTCGCATTAGGAGGGCTTTCACTCTCAGCCACGCCCCCGTCAACCATTCGTGCGGCATAGCTCCTCCTTACGCGGGTTCCAGAATCCGCGCAATCGCGGAAGACATGCGCTTCCAGTGCGCTGTTTCTTCCGCGAGCTGTTTCCGGCCCGCCGCTGTCAGCCTGTAAAATTTCGCCCGCCGGTTGTTGTCCGATGCGCCCCATTCCGCCGCGAGCAGTCCGCGAACTTCCAGGCGATGCAGCGCCGGATACAGCGCGCCTTCTTCGACGCGCAGCACCTCGTCGCTCCTCTCCTGGATGTAGTCCGCGACATCGTAGCCGTGCATTTCACCGTGGCAGAGACTTTTCAGGATCAGCATGTCGAGTGTGTCGCGCAACAGATCACCCGTTTCGGTCTTTTTCTGAGTCATAGCATGGGCTTCCTACCCATTAGGTTCTTAGGGGAGTATTGCGCGATATTCTTCCTATTTCAAGGGTTTTATTTGGCAGGTGGCAAGCCCACTTCGCGCGTCGTCGCAAATTCAGTGGATCCCGATTAATGCGCTCACAGGGGAAGTGAAATCTCGCTGACTCCCCAGAGGCCCGGTGGTGGGAAATTGCAGCTCGAGCGGCGCTTGCGACGGGTTCTGGTCGGGTGACGGGCAGACTTGAAGTAATCCCAAGGTAAGAGTTGCCGACCACACGTCCAGAGCCTGCGCGTCGGTTGACCTGCATACGTACAGCCACTATCCTTGCCACCTTCGCCAAGACTTCTCTAAAAACGGTGGCGTCATGAAGCAGTCTTACAAAGAGAATCGCGTTGCCCGTTGGGTGGGTGTCCTGATTGTGATCGCCTTGGTCGCGGGAACGCGCATAGTTCTTGCCGGTAAAGATGCTGCTGATGAGGCTGCGGCTACCATTCGGCCGGAAGCGATTCGCGCGGATATGCGGTTCCTTGCGGACGACTTGCTTGAAGGCCGCGGGACTGGGACACGTGGACATGAAATTGCCGCAAAGTTCATGGCTTCGGAATTCGAAGCCATGGGGGTCGAGCCAGCGGGCGACAACGGAAGCTACTTTCAGAACGTGCCGTTGCGCGCTATAGAACCGGATCAAGGTCGTTCAACTCTGAGTCTCTGGCGAAAAGGAAAAGAGCAAGTCCTGCTCTTCGGACGGGACTTCATCAGCCTGGGAGATCCAGGTCGTACAGAAGTCTCGGTGGAAGCGCCGGTGGTTTACGCGGGGTTTGGAGTGACGGCACCCGAGCAGAGCTACGACGACTATGCGGGCATCGACGCAAAAGGAAAGATCGTGGCCTTTGTGTCTGGGGCTCCTCCTCAGTTCGAATCCACGATGCGGGCGCACTACAGTTCTGGCGCGATGAAGGCAGCAAACGCTGCAGCACACGGCGCTGTGGGAGCAATCGTGCTCGATAGCCCTGCCATGGAACAAATTCATCCCTTCAAGGAGCGAGTGAGCGACTTGGCGTTTCCGGATATGCGGTGGCTCGATACAAAGAGGCAACCGAATGATTATTTTCCGGAACTACGGGGCGCGGTGTTTCTGAGCATGGAAGCAACAGCAAGTGTGTTTCAGGGCAGCGGGAAATCTCCGGAAGAGATCTTTGCCGCAGCGAAACAAGGAAAGCCGTCGTCCATGGCCTTGCCTGTGGCTGCCAAGATAAAGACCGTATCCAAATTCCGTGACCTCCGTAGCCCCAACGTGGTGGCGCGTGTTACAGGCAGTGATCCAAAACTCCGAGACGAGTACGTTGTGTACAGCGCGCATTTAGACCACCTAGGAATCGGCCTGCCAGTAAACGGGGACAGAATCTATAATGGAGCTTTAGACAACGCTTCCGGGTCAGCATGTCTGCTGGAAATCGCGCGGGCATACAGCAAGATGGAGCCGCGTCCGCGCCGCTCGATTCTTTTTGTGTCCGTAACAGCAGAGGAGGCTGGATTGCTAGGCTCAGATTATTTCGCCCACTACCCGACGGTGGCCAAAGACCGCCTTATAGAGAACATCAATATAGACGGCAATCTTGCCTTGCTATGGCCAATCGAGGACGTAATTGCACGTGGCAGCGAGCATTCGACCCTAGGCACAACCGTGCGAGAAGCTGCCGCGCGTTTGAGTTTGGACGTAAGCCCAGATCCCTTCCCGGAATTGGTATTTTTCATTCGCAGTGATCAGTACTCCTTCGTGAAGCAGGGAATACCTTCAGTCTTTCCGAGCGCAGGCACAAAGTCGAGCGACCCGAACATCAAGCCACAGCAGATCATCACCAAATGGCGGCAGACAACCTACCACAAGCCTCAAGACGATATGAACCAGCCGTTCGATTTTGAATCTGGGGCTAAATACGCGCGGTACAATTTTTTCTTAGGATATTTGGTTGCGCAGAAAACCGAAAAGCCCGGATGGAATCCGGGCGACTTCTTTGGTGAACACTACGCGAAGAAGGCAAACTGATTGCTTTCAGCCTAGAAAGAAATATCTCCTCGGATCACCAGCCTCCCTCACGTTCATTCACAAACGGTGCGTCTGTACTCCTAAGCATGGCCCTGGTCAAACGAGGTGTCCAGGATCCCGCTGCGGGCGTATCACGAGCAACCCGGAAGTAATCTCCGACCGCAGATACCACGGTTTCGCGGACCGTTGCACCTGACGAAACAGCGTATAGCACTGGAACGAATCTGTCGCAAGAGCTCTGGAAGTTCTTGTAAATCAATACGATTGGCTGCGAGGTCCGCTGACCTTTCGGGTTGTGAAACGGCTCAAATTTTCCGCAGTTGGGATAGTTGGGACTAACACTGGGATAAGAGAGCCGCCGAATTACTCGCCTGAACCGACAAGCGGATTCTTCCTAACTCCAATGCTGGCAAGAATCTGGCGGAGAGGGGGGGATTATATTGCGCCTTTTTTCGCAACTCTATTGTTTTCTGTCACTTCATTCGTAAAACCCGCATTTTCTGTCGTTTACGAACGAGTCTCAGCAGTCTCATCCGTCTCAGCAATGCCCTCCAGTCTCTCCTATGGACATCGAAAGTGCCCGAAAAAAGTAACATGAGTAACAAACCCGGATTTCTCTGTTGGGTTTACGAGACTCAGCGCGTTTTCAACCTGTCTTAGGAGAATCCTACCATTTCAGTTCTCAATCTCAGGTAAGCCGCGTCATGCGCCGAGTGAGCTCAGCGCGTCGGACAGATTGCAAAGCGATCCTTGGCACTACGCAGGAAGTGTGTCCGTTGGTTCCGACGCAATGGCGCGCACGTTTTCGAGATTTTGTGAGCGTGCCTTGTGTCGGCTGTAACGTGTCCTTTCGGCGGGGCTGCGTAGTCGCGAAAGTTGTCTGAGAGCCTGAGAGCCCGATCGGCGTCAGTGAAGCATCGGCTGTCGCCCACGCCGCGCGGCACCAGACGTCAGCGGTACTTCGGGTCTTTGCAATTGTGGCTGACCGAAAACTCGCTAGGTACGCGCTCGTCTCCCCAGATTTTCTGGCCCGCTCGTTTCGGGTGCTTAGAAAACTGCTCATTTCTTTCAGCAAAGTATTTGTCGATGGCGGCCTGCGCCGCGTCCACGGAAGGAAAATCACTGTTGTGAATGATTGCTCTTGCCATACCACTGAAGACTGACTCGATCACATTCAAGAATTGCGCCGAAGATGGTAGTGGAACGAGCTCCACGTGTGGATATCTGTTGCTTTCCATATTGATCTCCTGAACTCTCGCGTACAATGCCTTTGATGCATGCCATGATGCCGCATCCCACGAAAAGTAAATGCATTCCTGGTCAGCGTATTCGTCCAGGAGTCTGTTGAGCAGTTTCACCATTTCCGACGTATTCTTCGCTGGAGAGTAGAAGTGCGTAATCCAATTGGTGGAGAGTTCCAGGGCCGCTGTAACGATTAGGGTACCCTTGCTGCGTTGACGTTGCGGCACAGTCCGGGCATGACCTCTGGGTACCAATGACCTGCCGCCCTGGATTTTTATCGCGAATGGTCCATATTCGTCGATTGAAAAGAACTTTTCTTTTGGACCAAGGTTTTGGAGAATACTCGTAATCTTCTCGAGTTTATCTTTGTAATTCGGGTCAGTGCTAGTCAGAACTTTCTTAGCCTTGCGATAACAATAACCAGCGTTCTTGATGATCTTCCGAATGTTACTTCGCGCTATCGATAATCCCCGCCTGGCCATAACCGACTGAATATCCCGTAGTCTCCATGTTGTACGGTTGATTCTATGTGCTGATGGCGGGGCGTGTAGTATTTCAAAAACCAAGTCCCGGTAGGTCGTGTCCTTAGCCTTACAATATTCACTTTTGAACGGAAGAAGCAATCGGCAGCCGTGTTGGGCGAACCTACGGACCCAGTCGTCAACAGACGAATGGCTTACGCCGAGAAAGCCCGCAACATGACCGACTCGAATGAGGCGGTGGTATGAAAGGACCGCCACCGCTCGCTTTCGATACTTTAGCGGTTCGTTACGAACGCAGCCCAGCAACTTATCAATATCCTCTTGGCTGACCGCGTCACCTACGGCTCGCCTGACCTGTTCGGTGCCGAACCGTCCCTGTGTCAATGAAATCATCCATTGCTGCTCGGCTTCTCTGGATTCCCGAGCCGCCAACTGGCCCTGGGTGACGGCGATGCCGCGTTGACGACTATCGGGCTGTTTGCCAGGGGTTGGCTTGCGTCGCAACGCGGCAGCGCCGTTATCGAAGAACTGTTTCAACCAACGATAAAAGACGGTGGGCTGGAGTTGGAATTCAGCGCAGAGATGCAAGATCGAAACCTTATCGAGCAAATGACGGCGGAGAATGGCCATCTTTTCTTGCGGTGAGTAATTCTTGCGTGCTTTCTTCATGATGGAAGCCTTCCTATCAGGGCCCGCTGGTCGTCCGTGGATGTGTTGGTATGAAAGTCTATTCGGAGTGTGCAATCGGAGAGGCCAGAACCTATTGTTTCCGGCCATGTGTGACTCATCATAACTCTACGCGGAATCTGCGAGGGACACGATTCGCTCCAGCGTCTCCCGATAGTTCCACGGCATCCACTCGGCGGGCTTGGTCGCCAGTCTCTGGGCGTGGCGCTGCAGCCCGGTTAGGTAATCGAAGGAGTTGGCGCCGCTCAACTGACAAGTGTGAATCAAGCTCATGACAGGTTACCCACCTGCGCCCCGTTCAGCGTCCGATAAAACAAGGCATTCTTTCTGTGAAGGACGACTCTCTTCAATGCCGTTTCGACGATGTTGTTATGTTATCTAACGGGCTCCGGCTTGTCGGAGAAACTGTCTTCTTCCATGGGCGAGGCGACGATCGCACAACTCAAGTACGGCAGTGGGACCCCTTTCTACCGATTGGAACAAAATCCGCACCAGCACTTTCGGATCTTTCTGCCCGTATACGTTCTGCACTCCGGGCGGGCAGGTGCCGCTGGCGGCCACCGTCTACTTGCTCGAACGGTTGCGATGTGGTGCGTGCGGGCAGGTTTTTACTGCACAAGAACCGGAAGGAGTAGCTCCGGAAAAGTACGACGAGACGGCGGTCAATCGCAATCTTCCGCGAACTGACAAACGCCCCAGCACCATTGCGTCCATGTCCGTGGCTCGGTAGGCCAGCGGGTTATGCCGCACGTAACTCACGGGCGGCAACTCAATCTGGCCCGCGCGGTCCAGCATAAGCAACAGACCGCGGCACACCATGTCGCGCAACGCGCCATTGGCCTGGCGCCACTGCCAGGCTTCACAGAGCTTGGTCGATAGTGTGCGGCGGATTTCGTGCGGGTGCTGCTCGATCAATTCCCGTATATAAAGGATGTCTTCCTGGCTGATCTTCCGGCCCGATAGATGAGCTTGACCATCGATCAGCAGTATGAACCGGTTTATCTTGGAACGTAAGGAGTGACGTCGTGTTTTTTTGGTGGTTCCGCGAGATTATTTCAGTACGCTGACTCGTCGCCACATCGGTTGCCGCGGCGGCCACGCGACACATCCCCAGCCGCCATCAGCAGCTGCACCTCATAGGCTTCCAGTGCCTTGGCTGGTTCGGACGCTTGCGGTCACCACACGAATCGTCCGCGGGAGAGACGCTTCTGGGCCAACCAGTATCCTTGGCCGTCATAGCTGAGCAGTCGGATCGCAGTCCCACTTCGGCTCCGAAACACGAACACACAGCCGGAAAAAGGATCCTCCGTTCAGCTTCTCCTGGCAGAGCCGCGCTAGAGAGTCTATGCCTTTTCTTCCATCGACCGGCTCAATGGCCACCAGCACGCGCATCTGCGCCGCGATCTGAATCATCTCTCTGCATCCCGCCAGGCGCCCAGCAGGCTCGTCCAATCCGGTGGTGCGGTAGCTTTCCACTGGATGCGCACCTTGCCTCCGCGCAAGGACTCGAACTCGATGACGCACTCTCGGAGCGTCGCTGCATGCGGCGCGATCAGTTCGACGAATGCCGGCTTGGCTGCCTTCCGTCGGCTACGAGAAACTCCGCCAAGCCGTTTCTTCAGCCCCATATAGCCTAGCCGAAGCGGGTGCGCGCCGGAATATACACCGTGTTCCCGGGCCAGTTCGACAGCAGCTTGCCACAGCGACTCTGGCAGCTTCTTCCGCCGCGGCTGAGTGCTGCGAAACTGATCCAGTTGACGTTGTAACTGCGCGATGGGCTCGGGGATAGCTACTGTGCTCATGCGGTTCGCCCTCGACCGCTCCTCGGCGGCTCAATGAACGTTTACAGGGTGGCCTACCAACAGTCACGCATGCTTGCCGAAAGCTCACGATGTAACGCAGTGTTTTTTGCCCGCAGGTCTCAGCGTGAATTTCTTTGGGAGACTAGCGCCTGCCACTCTTGGTACGTCTCACTCGCTCACGCATGACCGCTCACCAATAATAGAGGGGATCTTTGCAATTATTACCCTCGTGAAATTCACTCTGGACGCGTTCCTGTCCCCAAATCTTACGGCCTGCTCTTTTGGGGTGTATTCGAAAATGCTCGTTCCGCTCAGCGTAGTAACGGTCGATCGCGTCCTTCGTTGCTTCAACAGAATGATAATCGCTGTTATGTATGATTCCCCGGGCCATTCCGCTGAACACGGATTCGATCACATTGAGGAATTGGGCACCGGCGGGCAATGGGGCGGTCTTTACAATCGGATATCCTTCCGCCAGTCCTTCATTATTCCTCCGTTCAATGTGCTCGAAGAGATCCTTGGAAATGTGCCATGACGCTGCGTCCCACGACAGATAGATGGTCTTACAGTTGCGATATTTGGTCAGCAGGAGATCCGTCATCTTGATCATCTCCTGAGTGTTCTTCTTGTTTGAGTAGAAGTGCGTGATCTGGTTGCGCGACAGTTCCAAAGCAGCAGTAATAATCAAGGAACCCTTCGGCTTCTCCCATTGAGGCACCGTATAGGTTTCTTCCGGACCTACTCGCTTGCGCCCTCCTCTTTTCTTCACTGCGAACGGGCCGAATTCGTCGATCGAAAAGAAGGCTTCGTCATCCTTCAGCTCCGTTAGAATTTTAACGATACCGTCGACTTTGGTCTGATAATTTGGGTCTTTGCTGGTGAGCACCACCCGTGCCTTCCGCCACTTGTAACCTGCGGCTTCGATGAAGGTCCGAATCAAATGGTGTGACAGCGGATGCCCCTGCGTTCGCAAAATCTCCTGCATGTCGGCCATTTTCCAGGTTGTTCGATTGATCCCGTATGTTGAGGGCGGCGAATGTAGCAGTGCGAAGACGGCTTGTCTGATTCGATCATCTTGAGACTTCCTCCGAGTATTCACTCTCTTGGCGAAGAGCGCCGCCGTGAATCCCTCCTGATATCGTTTCCAATAGCGGCGCGCTGACCTTCTAGAAAGATGGAGAAACGAGCAAACCAAAGGCCAGCCGACCCCTTTCTCATGGGAGAGGACGGTCATTGCCTTCTTGCGCTGTGCAAGAGGACCTTCGCGTGTGCCTCTCAATAATTTGTCAAATTCAGGGACATGAGTAAGTTCTTTTTTCATCTCAGCGCGGGGAATAGCTCCTTGTTGCACTGCTCGCATCCACTCAAATACCACGGTTCGTTCAGCGGCCAGATCCACTCGCTGGGAGCCTAGCCCGAGCTCAATCTTTCTCTTCCTGACGTACCCACGTACAGTCGAACCCGCCACTCTCAGTCCTGCGAATTCGCACTGGATTTGATGATGGATGCTCGGTGCAGAATGTTTCTGAGAGTATGGAACATCACGATCCGCCAACAATAGGACATCAATGAGAGGGATTGCGGACGCCAGGCTGGTGTGCTGCCTCAGAGGTATTTTCCGTTTCGGCGGAAGAGGGTTGTCCAGCGCATCCCGCACCAATCGCCGGTGGACGTTAAACATCTCCGCGAGTCCCCTGATGGTTCCCACTCCCCACCGATATTCGTGTCGTATCTTCGCATACAGATCAATCTTGCCTTTCATGTTCATTCAGATTCTCCCGTCTCGTCAATCAACCAAGGGCCTTCGATTGCAGTTTTGTCTAGCGGGGTAATTCTGCGGGCGATCTTTGACCGGCGATTGGAGCTGCCTTTCTGTTCTGGGTTCTCCACCATTGTCGGCCCAATGAGACGCTCCTCGGAGCGGGGTCCGCAGGGACGCGTGAGTAGTAGCAACCACGGGAGAAGCGCGTCTAGTTATTAGGTCTCCGCGGATCGGATTGGAGAAGAAGCACCGTGGGGCCCTGACAGCCCAGTGACGCAGGACTACAGAATCTTCACACCTGTTGAAGCCACGGCTCTAAGCAGGTCAGAGTCCGATGTTGCTAAGGGTAACTTGAACCGCAGAGCGAGCGCGAGATATGCCGCGTCATAATTCGTGAGGCCATGGGCCTGTGCTAGGGCCGGCAATTCGAGAATTTCGGAAGGTGTCTGCTGCGCGGCCTCAATCGGAAGCGCCTTCAGTCGCGTCAGGAAACCGTCAACCTGATCGAGGGAGATTCGCTTGCGCCGGCAGGCCATGAGGAGGCCGTTGCCAACTTCATAGAACCACAGGAGGGGGACCAAGGCGCGTTTTTCGGAGAGGCTAGCGAGGACGGCCAGGCTGTATTTTCGATTCTCTTCGTCTTCAAGAAACCACTGGAGCGCGAGGGACGCGTCCAGTACGAAATCACTCACAGACGGTGGCCCTCGTGAATCAGCTCCTTGACCGTGACACCCTCCAGGCGGACTCCATTCCTCTCGACAAAAGTGAGCATTTCACGCACGGCTTCGCGCTGTGCAACGTTTGCAGTATCCGTGCTCCTAGATCGGTCTTTTTCACTGAGAACTTGCAGAGCTTCGCCAATCACTTCCTCGATGCTGTGGAAGTGGCCGGACTTCAGCTCTTCTTTGACGATCCTTTCCTGTTCAGGCGTCAGGTTGATATTCATCGCCTTACGCTCCATTGGCTCCACTATGTTTATGATACCAGCGTCGCCACATCGGTGACCAGCTTGACACACTTAATTGGCACGGCAAGTCATCAAAATTTCTGGCCTCTTCGCCATTTGACTATGCGGAGAAGGGTGACTTCGAACCCCAAATATGAGAATCGGAAGTCCTTCTTTCTCGTATGTTTAGAGTTTCTCTTCAGTGAGCAGAACGATGAAATTCAGCGGGAAAAAGTAACACGAAAAATCGTCCGAAAAAAAGCCTGCATTATCAACCACTTATATTTCTGGCGGAGAGGGGGGGATTCGAACCCCCGTTAGGGTGTTTATTCCCTAAAACGGTTTAGCAAACCGCCGCATTCAGCCGCTCTGCCACCTCTCCGCGGTTTGGTTTCAACAGCCTACCACAGAACCTGCGATACACTGGTGGCTAAATGGTGGCTTGACGGGCGAGGAGGGCTCAAAACCGTCATCGGCGTGGCTCTCGACAATCTCGTCGTCGCCAAATTTCAGTTCCAGCTGCCGCCGGTCTTCTTTCGCTTGGCTCAATTCCTCGATCCGCGCCTGTACCTTCTCTACTGCGTCAAGCACGGTACGATCGAAGACCTTAATATAGCGTTCTCTGGTGACGTGCGGTTTCGAGTGACGCAAGATACGTTGTACGACTTTGTCCTGAGCTCCCATCGCATACAGGTTCGAGGCAAGTCCCCGCCGGAAAGCGTGCCGACCGTACCACGGCAAGCCGGTGGCCTCGAGTGCTCGGCGAATCACGCCCCGCCCAATTTTGTCCAAACAAATGGGAAGCCCGTCACCGGAATGAAAAACGACACCTGCTTCTGGGCTACCCATGGACTTGCGGTACTCGTCCAAGATTTCCGCCAAGGCGGGAATTACCGGCACGGAATCTCGCCTGGCACGTGTCTTTGGAGGGTTGACTACCGACATCCAAATCGAGCGTTTGACCACCAATTCGGTGCCCGTGTAGTCGGCCCACTCGAGTCCCCGCAGCTCACCTTGGCGCAGCCCCGCCAGCGCGGCGGTAGCGACCATGCTTTTTTCGAGAAGCGGAAGACACTCGAGGATTTGCAGAACCTGGGCGAGTTCGTAAGCATGGGTCTCTCCGGGTTCTTTGGCATGCCTGGGAATCAATACCCCATCGACAGGGTTGGCTCCATCGAAGACTCCTTCATTCTTGGCATACATGAAGATGGTGCTCAAAACCGACTTAATATGTTGCAGCGTTGTTTTCGTGAGATCCTTCTCTTTGGCGATCGCGCGCAGCATTCGACTGGCATCCACGGTGCGAAATTCCCGCAGGCATATCTCCCCGACGTGATCGCGAATGTGATTGTTCCAGATTTCGTGGTGGCCCTTGCTGGTGCTGGCGCGACGCTCCTCTTTGGTCCAAGGTAAGTACGTTCCTTCGACAAAGGCGGTCAGCGTTATTCGCGAATTTGCACCGAGCCGGTCGCGATTGACCGTTTGCATGAATGATGCCCGGCTCCGTTCGACATCAGAAATACTGGGAAAGTCTTTGGAGCGCCCCAAATATTTGGACACGCGGTTAAGGTTGGCGGAGCCATCCTGCTCTGAGATTCGCTGGCTGTATCGGACAAACCATGCACCATGGTGTTCGTACAGAGAGCCATTTTGATAACGGATATTCGTTTTCATAAGCACTCCATTGTTACCTTGCAGCCCTGAGATCACGCCAAATCACCTGAGAACTCGATCGGTAGTGCGGTTTGGAAAATCGCCTCAGGGCTACCTTGAATAGGGTAGATGTGTGGAGTTCGAGTTCGAGGAGGTTTCGCTACAACGGTGTAGGAAACCGTTGGAGCTGTGCTCTTGGGGAAGCAAAACCAACGGCTAATCGACGAGAGCTCACCGCGGATCCCAGCAGATTATCTGCGTGATTTTCTTAAGAGACTTATTATTCCGTGCTCGCTCGAAAAGCTGGCTGCCAGCTCCGCGAAACGCCCCTGCAGTTTTCCGAGTACGCCAGTATAAGTCCAGGTGACCACCGGAAAATTGGGTCCAAGGATAACTTCCGAGTGACCGACCATCCACCCAGAATCTGGCTTGCCAATCTCAGGCCGTTTTTGGAGACCCGAATCCACTAGTCTGGTAAGGCGACCAACCATCCAAATGGATCGGTCCGTTGTAATGGACTCGCGGATGGGTGTACGTTATCCGTCGGCTTGGAAGCCAAAATGGAAATCTCGGATTAGACCCAAGATCAGCCGAGGCTCAGGCGAAAATGTTAAAAAGGGTACGGAGAAGCTCGAAGCCAATTGCCGTCGTTTGGCTCTGTGTTTTGTTTTGGGGCTCCGCGAGCTCGGCTGCGGCGTCGCCTGCACCGTCGAATGACAAGAATCCGCATGCACAGAGCGGTTTCGTTACATCCTGGGACGGGGCTAAGATTCATTACATCGAGGCCGGCCGCTCGAAGATGCCAGTCGGAAACCCGGAAGAGGGCGACTCGGTTCCTCCCCCCGTCACACCGATGAAGGGCAGTGTCACCGTCACCGGACCGCACGAGGTTCCTTCCATTCTATTTGTGCCGGGTTTCACCATGCCCGCATGGATCTGGGAAAAGCAAATCGTCCATTTCTCCGCTAAGTATCACGTTGTGGCGATGGATCTGCGGTCGCAGGGCGAATCGGCGAAGACGGGCGAGGGCGATTACCCCGCGGCACACGCCCGGGACATGAAGGCGGTCATCGAGCAATTGCGTCTTGCGCCGGTGGTGCTGGTGGGCTGGTCGATGGGGGTTTCGGAGATCGCGGCCTATGTGGATCAGTTCGGCACGAGCGCTCTGGCAGGAATTATCTTGGTGGACGGTGTCGCCGCGCTCGATCTCACACCGGAGTACATCAAAGGCAGCATCGAGTTCCTCAAAGGGATGCAGGCGAATCGTGCACAGATGACGGATGGCTTCGTGCGCTCGATGTTTCGCAAGCCTCAAGCGGAAGAATACCTGCAGAAGCTAATCAAAGGCTCGCTGGCCACGCCCACGGATTCAGCGGTCGCCATAGGGCTTGCTACGTTTACAAGCGATAACCGGCCGGCAATCGCGAAAATCAACAAGCCGACGCTGATCGTGGGCGCGACCAAGGATTTGGTGCCGCAATTTCAGGAGATGCAGAAAAGTATTCCCGGTGCGAGATTTGAACTTTTTGAGGATGCCGGGCACGCGCTTTTTGTCGATGACGCCGATAAGTTCAACAATTTGCTCGATGAGTTCCTGACGAGCTTGAAATAACACGACACGACGAGGTACCCTCGGCGCAATCCACCCTGATTAACGCGCAATCCAAGACGCCAGGGGAAGCACCGATGAAAAAGAAGCTCCGCACGTGGCTAGATGGTGTGCGCTTGGCCTTCCCCACCACCTTCAGTCCCTACTGGCGGGAGTTGCCGCTGGGGCGGATGAAGATGTTCCTGGCAGGATACTTCTTCATCGGTGCCGCCGGCGGTTTCGCGTTCGATTTAGTGCTGATCAATGCTTCGCGCATCGGCGGAGGTTTCTTCTGGCCCGTCTTAGTGGGCACGGGCGCGATGGCGGGTAGGGCCGCCGCAATCAAAAGAGTTCGCCTTGTCCCTCTGGTGTTGCTACTGGTTGTAATGACTGGCTGGCTGGGTTACTGGGCCTCGCATGTTTCGACGCCTACCCCGGTCGCTGTTGCCGTGTACCGGCGCGTGCTATTCGACGCGATCGGGATCTTGGTTGGTATCGCCCTCGGTGTTCGATTTCTGCTGTTCTTCGCCGGTACGGAGGGCGTGGCCAGCGTTCGTATGCAGACAGAGCTTTCTTTGGCCCACGGCATTCAGGCGACCCTGGTTCCGACTGTCTCTTTCCGGAACCCGAGTTTCGAGCTATACGGCAAATCGATCCCTAGCACAGAAATGGGCGGCGATCTGGTCGACGTCATTGAGAGCGACGGTGGGTTGGTGGCGTACGTCGCCGATATCTCCGGCCACGGCCTGCCCGCCGGTCAGCTCATGGGGATGTTAAAGACTGCTATGCGGCTCGCCGTGCAATTCCGCCAAATGCCGGTAGCAGCGCTCGAAAGTGTGGACCGCGTGCTGCCAGATCTAAAGGAACCCGAAATGTTTGCCACCCTGGCTCTGCTCCGCTTCGACGGCTCCAGTGAAGCCGAATACGCGTTGGCTGGCCATCCGCCGATCCTCCACTATCGGCACGGCAGCAGGGACACGGCCCGTCTCTCCATGGAGCAGCTTCCGCTCGGACTGGTCCCCGGCAGTTCCTATGCTAGTAAGCGCGTCATTTATTCACCGCACGATCTCTTCATGATGGTTACCGACGGCATGACGGAAGTGGCCAATGCCAGAGATGAAGAATTTGGCCTGACGCGCCTGCAAGATTTGCTGACGCAACACGCTACCAAAGCCCTGCCGGAGATTTGGGATCTCATCATGCGCGAGGTGCGACAATACGGTCTGCAGCAGGATGACCAAAGTCTGCTCCTGCTGCGCGTGCTGGACCCGGCCACCCCTCTCGCGACCTGAAATTCCAAAGGGGCGCAGGAAACCCGAAACCCAGTTGGACGCGCAATGAGTGAGCCGTGTGTCCCGGGTTACACAGTGGTTTCTCCCAGATGACGGGCAACTCTGACGTAACCAGATTAGGTAAGGGTTGCCGACTATTCGGGAGCAAGCGGCGCTCGGCTCTTGAGCGACCTTGGTCCCCATCGTCTTTAAGCAAAATGAAGGAATGTCCTCTGTCGCTGCGAGCGGCAGATGCGAGATGATGTGACAATGAGGATGCCTTCATCAAAGCTGATCGACACTTTACTCGCGTGCGCACTTGCGTTCTCTACATCGATTGCGGGGGCCCAAGTCATCCGCTACGACGAGCCCTACCGTCCACAGGTACACTTCTCTCCTGGCGAGCATTGGACGAACGATCCTAACGGCCTCGTTTACTTTCACAAGGAATATCACCTCTTCTATCAGTTCAATCCGTTCGGTGATGAATGGGGTCACATGAGTTGGGGGCACGCTGTTAGCCCGAACCTCTTGGATTGGCAGGAGCTTCCGGTCGCAATCCCAGAGAAGGACGGCGAAATGGCGTTCACGGGCAGCGTCGTCGTGGACCACGAGAACACCAGTGGCTTCTGCGCGCCCGGAGCAGAGTGCCTGGTTGCGGTATACACCGGTTCCCGCAGCACGAGCGAAGGAACACGGCAGACACAGAACCTTGCATACAGCCGCGACGACGGACGGACCTGGACCCGATATACCGCCAACCCCGTAATCGATCTGCACATGGCCGACTTCCGTGACCCCAGTGTGTCGTGGGATGAGAAGGAAAACCGTTGGCTGATGGCGGTTTCCTTGGCCATGGAGCACAAGATTCGTTTCTATACGTCACCGAACCTAAAGGAGTGGACGCAACTGAGCGACTTCGGACCCGCTGGCGACGTCGATGGAGCCTGGGAATGCCCAGACCTCCTGCGTATCCCCGGCGAGAATGGGACAGGTGACATGTGGGCCCTGAAAATTGGTCTCAACCCGGGCGCGCCGCAAGGCGGTTCCGGCGAGCAGTATTTCCTGGGCAACTTCAACGGGAAGCGGTTTACGGCGTCCAGCGAGCCTGGTTCGCACGGATGGACGAACTATGGCAAGGATGACTACTGCGCCATCAGCTTTAACGGGCTGCCGAAGGACGCGAAGCCGATTCTGATCGGCTGGATGAGCAACTGGCAGTACGCGTCGCAACTGCCGACCTCTCCCTGGCGCGGGCAGATGAGTGTTCCAAGACGCCTCTCGCTACAGAGGGACGCTGCAGGATTGGCAGTAGTGCAAGACCCCGTTATCGCTCCTCTCCGTGCAGATCATTCCGACATCTCTACGACAAAGGGCGGCAGTGTCTCCGGTAACATGCATGCCCCCTTCGAGTTAGACTTGCAGTTTGGCCGACCATCTGAACAAGTCTTTGGCATACGGATCTACACCGACGAGCAGCATTGGACAGAGATCGGGTTTGATCAGCCGAAGCGAGAGTTCTACATCGATCGCACAAAGTCGGGTGCGGCTATTGCACCGGACTTCCCGGCGAGGACAACGGCTCCGCTGATCGCAAGCCGCCCCTACGACTTCAAACTCATCATTGATCGCTCGTCCATAGAGGCTTACGCACAGAACGGCACGATTGCTATGACGGACTTGATTTTCCCCGCTTCACGAAACAGCAAGGTTGCACTCTTCTCTTCAAGCGGGAAGGCAGTTCCAGTACGGGGTGACCGCTGGGAGCTTCGTTCTATCTGGAGGTGAAACACAGGACCGAGTAAGTCCGTGCGTTCACGTGGGCAAGAACAAGCACCGTGGGGTAGCAGCTCGTCGCCTCCGTTTCACGCGAAGTCGACAGTCCCAACCACGCAGGGGATCGAGGTCAAAACTGTGCTCCCCATCGATCCCGAGTCACGGGCAAACAGGAAGTTATTCGGGCCAGAAGTCCAAGTCCCGTTCGAGGAAGTATAGCGATGACGAATTCTCGGTGCACTCTTGGTGCACTATAACCTGCAAATGTGGACATTGCGGCGCAACTGAGAGCAGCGTAAATTACTGAAAACAGGTGAAACTCAGCGAGTGCAAACAGGGCAGGTAGGTTTAGCAAACCGCCGCATTCAGCCGCTCTGCCACCTCTCCGCGGCTAACGTCTTGCAACATTGTAACTTATAACCGCATTTGGTGACAGTCCCTCCTTCGGTTGCTGCATTTTGGTGCACGGCTGTCACGACAATGTCACATGGACCAACGCGCCATTCCGCCCATAGCCAAACCACGGAACTAGCGAACTTCGACGATGACCAGAGACACATCGTCGGCGAGAGGGCCATGCCTCCAGGCAGCCACGCCGTCGAGGACCGCTTGCCGCATTTCCGGCAATGGAAGCTTTGCGGAATCGAGGACTAATTGTGCAAAGCCTTCGACGTCGAGCATGTCGTCGTGATGGTTAAAGACCTCGATGAGCCCGTCCGTGTAGAGAACCAGACGGTCGCCGGGTTCGAGGCTAATCTCGTCCACGGAGTTGGATGGTGCTGTTTCGCAAAGACAGCCAAGGATGCCGTTTTGCGAATCGAGCAGACGGACGTTCCCTTTCGAAGCGAGCATTGCGGGTGGATGGCCCGCAGCAGCAAAAGCCATGCGCCGCCCACGCTGACTGAAACGTACCGCAGCCATTGTGAAATAAAAACCGTCCGTCGCAATACGGTCATGCACAAAGTCGTGGACGTGCCGTAGCAATGTACCCGGCCCCACCTTTCGTTCGAGCTGATGCAATGCTTCGGAGTAAATCCGGTTGGCCATCAGCGCCGCACCGATACCGTGGCCCGACACGTCGCACATGAGAACGGTTAGAACCTCGTCGTTGTGTGGAAAAACCACGCCGAAGTCACCGCCAATGGTATGCGCGGGACTGTAGTAAGTCTCGACCGAGACATCGTTCCAAACCAGGCTTTGCGGTGCGAGCGATTGTTGAACACGAGCAGCGAGTGAGAGTTCGGCCTCCATTTCCATCTGTCGCTTTTCGAGTTGGGCGTTGGATTCGCGAAGTTGCGCCTCGACGCGCTTCTGTGCGCTGATGTCGGTCACGATGAGCAGCACGTATTCCTGTCCGTCCGGGGCCTGAATCACTCGCCCGCTGAAGATGGCCGGGATCTTCTCGCCGTTTTTACGAGGCAGGTAGAACTCAATGCGACTGCGCCCGTAACGGTGGCCTGATTCATGCTGTCGCATGATGTACGGAATATCTGTCGCCGGGAAGATCGCATCTGGAGTTCGGCCTTCGATCTCCCCACGTTCGTACTGTCCCATCCGGATCAGCGCTTCGTTGGCGAAAACTACACGAAGCTGATCATCGACAATGACCACTCCCTCGTTGAGCTCTTCAAGGATGCTCTCCATCTGGCGAAGCCAATCCGGAGTCTTGATATTGACGTTAGACATGGCTTTGTTCAGTTGAATTCGTCAGCGAAGATTGTGTGTCGCGATCGAGCAACCGGGTCACGAGAGCAAAGAGAGCACACACCGATATTCCAGACATCAACACACCAGTGATCGCCTCCAGAGGCCCTAAGAGTCGCCAGTTGGATGGGAGAATCAGATCACCATATCCCACGGTGGAATAGCTGCTCGCGGAGAAGTAAAAGGCGAGCTCCCATGACGGGAAGCAACGCATCCGGTAGAAACTGGCCCACAGAAGAATCACGAGCCCGTGCAAAATTATAATTGCGAGCGTAGATTTCACCACCAGGGTGGCCGAATAAACTGGCCCATGCTTGTGAATGTCCCTGGTCAGAACACGCTTTAGCCACTCGATGAGCGTAGCTACGCCGGCGCACTGCAAGCAGAGTGTAAGACTCACCAGAACAACAGCCGCGGCAATGTGATTGAAAAGAATCATCGCAAAAGCCTTTGACGAACTAAACTTGCGCACTGTTTCATTCGAGCGTCTTTCCCATGGCTGTTACACATCAGATAGTGTGTGGCGCCATTTCAGGGGTTGGGCGAGTTTCCGTCTCAGCCGAAGGTTGCTTCGTTTCCCAGTGGATGATTTTTAGGTCGAGTACGAAGATGCTGTAAAGGACCGGCACCAGAAGCAACGTGATAAACGTTGCTACGGCAAGCCCGCCTATCTGTGCATAACAAAGAGGCTTCCACAGGGGCCCTCCTTCAAGCGCTAGTGGGAAGAGGGCCAAGATGGTCGCTAGTACGGTAATCATAACTGGCCGGATACGCTGGATGCCTGCGTCCGGAAGGGCCTGCTCCAGAGGCTCCCCTTTCTCGTGCATTTCCTCGATGAAATCGAAGAGCACGATGACGTGGCTTACGATCACTCCGATTAAGCTGGCAATGCCCAGAAAGGCCATAAATCCAAACGGCGTATGCATTATCGAGAGGGCAATCAGAGAGCCAATCACTCCGTAGGGAGCAGCGGCGAATACCAGAAGAGGTTTTACGGCGTTTTTGAATTGAATCAATAGCGCCAGGTAAATCCCAAGTAAAGAGACCACCAGAACGAGTTTGAGGTTGTCGAATCCGTCGATTTGTTTGGCCCGTTCCCCACCAATCCGGAGCTTATAACCGGGCGGGAGATTTTTCTGAAATTCCTGTATTTTTGGCAGGACCTGGTTAAGCACCTCAGATGCGAGAACTCCAGGCTGGGGATAACACAGGATGGAAATGGTGCGAAAATGCTCGCGGCGCCTGACGCGATCCGTTTCCAAAGAATTACCGACCGTGGCGATCGACCGCAGCGGCACGCGGTTGTTGGTCTGTGAAGAGTAAATATAGAGGTTCTTGATGTCCGCAAGCTGAGCACGTTCCTCCATGCGAAGGCGCGCCACAATGGGGATGTTCTTGTCGCCTTCCTTGAATATGCCCACTGGGGCGCCGCTCATGGCTGTCGCCGATGCGTCCGCCACATCGGCGTTCGTAATGGCTGCCACGTTGGCGCGGTCTGGATCAATCTGAATCCTCTGCTGAACATTGTCAGGGAGCCAATCGTCACGAAGAACGGCGATGCCCTGAGCTTGCCTGACGATGTCCTGAGCCTTCGCGGCAATCTGCCGAAGAGTGCGAATGTCG
This sequence comes from uncultured Acidobacteriota bacterium, assembly GCA_963833345.1. GTDB lineage: Bacteria > Acidobacteriota > Terriglobia > Acidiferrales > UBA7541 > Acidiferrum. The sequence continues at coordinate 3,816,166 of CAWHXI010000002.1, forward strand.
CTAGCTTCATTTCTCGCGTCAACGTCTTCCTGCCCGGAGATCAACAACTCGATAGGGTTGTCTACGGGATTGGTTTGCAACTGGCGAACCGTGATCCATGCGCCTGGAACTTCCTTGTCCAGTGCGTCCTGGATCGGACGAGCTAACTTTGGCGAAGCCTCTTTATCCGTGACCTCAACGATCATTTGCGCGTAGTTGGTCTGCGGCATTTCTGGCGAGACTGAAAACCAGAAGCGAGGTCCCCCACCACCGGCAAAGGTCGTCAGTGACTTGAGAAGATGCCCGCGGTTCTCTTTGGTAGCGACCTCAGGCGAATTGTCAATCACCTGCCGGACGACTCTTTCGGCCTGCACGGCAGCACCGTTGGTGACACTTAAGGGTGTGTCATTCGGCAACCAAATATCCAAGTAGAACCAATACTGGACATCTTCGGGAAAGAATTGGGTTTTGAGCAGAGAGCTGAAGAACCCGCCTCCGATCAGGAAAACCAAGGACGCACCGAGGACCGCCCAACGGTGTTTTATGGCTTTGCCGACGATTCGGGCCGCTGGGCGTCCAGAGCAGCTACTGAAAATCTGGCAGGGCCATGCGGAGAGCCGGCCGTCGAATCCTTTCTTGTATTTCGGCCGGCATACGGAGTTCATTGTCCGGCGATGTTTTTTTCCTTATGCCCTGCTCGTCTTTGCGCTCTTTAATCTCATGACCGTGGCGTTCGTTTTGAGCGTGATCGGAGCAAATCTGGTTTGGCCTATCGCGCTATACTCCTCTCTCGCTTTTGCCAGGCCCAAGCGCAAGGTGGCGAACAGTCGCGCAGATTTCTCTCAGAATGCAGAACCATCGCGTGAATACGCCGCAGGTTTGCTTTGATCCTCTCGTGATGGGGCCATCTGTTTCGCGGTTGGAGACCATCCACGTGTGTACACTGAAAGCGTTTGGCAGGCGGTAATTTCGATGCAGGAGATCGAAACGGGCAATTTTTCACCTCCTCGGTTGGTCCTCATTCCACCGGATTCCATACGTGTTGTGAATTGGAATATCAATCGGGGGCTGCGACTGCAGAAGGTCATCGAGTTCCTGGCTAGCGCGAAGGCCGACGTTCTTCTGTTGCAGGAATCCGACCTGAATGCCCGGCGGACACATCACCTCAATGTTGCGAAGGAAATCGCGCAGAAGCTGCAGATGAACTATGTGTTCGGGCGTGAGTTCCAGGAATTAACGCAGGGAACACGGGCGTCGCCGGCGTATCACGGACAGGCCACGTTGTCGCGCTGGCCACTATCGAGTTCCCGCATTCTGCGATTTCAGAAGCAGTCCAATTTCTGGCGGCCGCACTGGTTCCTTCCGGAGATTGAGCCGTTTCAAGAAAGAATCGGAGGACGTCTGGCGTTGGTGTGCGAAGCGGCCATTGCAGGGAAAAGGGTAGTCACCTATAACCTGCACCTGGAAAGCAAGGGCGAAGATCTGCTGCGCTGCTCACAAATAGACGAGACTCTGGACGATGCCCGGCGGTACGATCCGAATACGCCAGTGGTGCTTGCGGGTGACTTCAATCTCGATGTTTCGGGCGGTGCCGCCGCTGCCGCGATCAGTCGCGCGCAGTTTCTGGACGCCTTTGCAAATCCGCGCGTGCCGACAACGCCTCACTCGTTCTTAGAGCAGGGACGGATTATCGATTGGATCTTCACGCGAGGGCCGCTTCGCGCGAAGCAACCCCAGGTCCATTGCTCGGTCACGGCATCCGACCACTACCCGTTGTCGACTACTCTGCATTTCGTCTAGGAGGCGAAGCGCTTCCGCCCCGCCAAAACATTGACGAGCTTGTCGGCAATGGGTCTCATCCCACGGGGCCGAATCTGATGATTGGCTCGCTGCGGGGGTACGCTTAGCCTCCGCAAGCGCGAATTCATCCTTGTTCAGAACATTTGCTGAACTTTAGACTGCAAATGAGGGTATTGGGCTGCAACTGCGAAGTGCCTAATGCAAACAAAACAAATGAAAATCGGTCTGTGCGAACAGGTCAGAGTGAATTAGCAAACCGCTGCAACTGAGACGAACTCATAGCAGGTTGGGGACGTCCCAGTTCGTTTGGGAACAGCCACTGTGGGCCGTCCGGCAGTTTGGCACACCACGGTTGCACAAATGCTGTGAGGTATCGCATCTTAGCGTCCAAAAGTAAAATGACGATAGGCACTGGAGCACATAATTACCTTGCCGCCAAGCCATGTAATAGATTCTCTACTAGGTGAAGCACATGTCTTGGATGGGCTCCCGACCTTGCTTGGCGCTCGTCGCTGCCGCGATGCTCGCTACAACGCCTCCATCCTGGTCTTCTCAAGACGCTCCGCGTCCGCAAAGTGGCAGTGCGCAAGCGTCAAACGCGAATCAGCCTTCACAAAATGCACCTGTCCTCAAGGTCGAAGTCCGCGTCGTCCTGGTGGACCTCGTCGTCACCAACAAAAAGGGCGAGCCCGTCACCGGCCTCAAGAAGGACCAGTTCACGGTACTCGAAGATGGCGCGCCAGAGAATATCGCTTCTTTCGAGGAGCACCACGACACTCCTCATGCCTCGTCGCCGCAAGCCACTGCGAATTCAAGCGCGCCGCTGCCCCCAAATACCTACACCAGTTCGCAGACCGTGCGCCCTTCGGATTCGGTGAACGTGCTGCTCCTCGACTGGGTCAATACTCAGCCTGCTGATCAGGTATATGTGCGCACCCAGGTCGTCAAGTATCTCAAGACGGTACCCCCAGGAACGCGCCTGGCGATTTTCGCTCTCACGCCGGAGCTGCGCATCGTGCAGGATTTCACCACGGAAACGGCTCGCCTGCTGGCCGCCATCAACGATCGGAAAGCCGGAGCCACCACCAAGTCCGTCGGCCTCCTCGCCACCCAGTCCCGCAGAGCCGCCGATCAGGAATTGATTGAAATGATGACCAAGGCCGACACGGCTCCTGTGGCCATCGATGCTGTGCGCGATTTTCAGAGCACCACCAGCAACAAAGAGACCGGCGACCGTTCCGCCTTAACTATCGCTGGCCTGCGCGAGCTCCAGAGTTACCTTTCCGCGATTCCTGCGCGAAAAAACGTATTCTGGTTTGCCGGCGAATTTCCAATCAACTCTTTTCCGGGCGCTGGCCCCGGCGGCGGACCCATCATCAATTTCTCTGGCGCGCTTCGCCAAACTGCCGACCAGTTTGGACCCGACCGCATCGCCATCTATCCGATCTCTGCGGCGGGCAGGACCGAAGTCGCCGGGTTCGATCCCAGCCAGGGTCTGGACCGCCGCGCCGGCGCGACCATGGCGGATCAGAGGGCAGATGCCTCTTCCGGTCCGCAGCAAGCGGCGATGGAAACGATTGCCAAAGAAACCGACGGCGCCGCCTTCTACAACACCAACGCTCTCGATCGGGAAGTCACCCGCGCTGTTGAGGACGCCGCGCATTACTACACCTTGAGCTATTCCCCCAGCAACGCTGCCAGGAACGGAAGGTTTCGTACCATTCAAGTCAAGCTGGCCGAAAGCAACTACCGGCTCTCTTACCGCCGCGGCTACTACGCGGAAAGCGAAGCCCAGCGCGCGGCCGTCGCATCCCAGGGAAAAGAAGACGACACCCTGCTGGACCTGATGCGCTTCGGGATGCCGGACTTCGACCAGATCGTCTATCGTGTGCGCGTGGCGCCCGAGCAAAACCAGCCAGCTCCCGGAGCAACGCGAGCAGGCGTGAACCAGGATTTCTCCGGGCCGGTCACCCGCTTTGGTGTGGATTTCACCATTTCGCTGCACGCACTAAAACTGCCTACTGCGGAGAGCGACCGGCGCCGCAGCGTCGTCGAACTCATGCTCGTCGCCTACGAAATGAATGGCAGGCCTCTCAACCTGGTCACCAGCACCAACGAATTCGAAGTCCCAGCGAAACTCTACGAGAACAATCAAAACGTCGAAATTCACGCCCGCCAAGAAATCGATCTGCCCAACCGCGAGGTCTACCTCCGCGCCGAGCTCTATGAACCCGCCTCAGGCAACGTCGGCACCATTAGCATCGCCCTTAGCCCACCACCCGCCCTTACCGGCACCGGCAAATAGCCAGTAAACACAGGAGGCACAGGACTTAGCCTGTGCCTCCAACTAGCAATCGTCGTTGCAGCTTGCGGGATGACAAAACCTCCGGGTGGACGGAGTTGCGATGCCCGAGGGCCAATCAGGATCTAGTTTCTAATCTCGTGATATACGGCGTACCGTTCGTGGACGATGCTCGACAAGGGAACGAATGTGGCAGCTTGCGTTTGCCCGACGGCGCGGAAGGTCAGTTTGTTGCCGGTGGGCTCAAGCCAGCTAGACGGGTCGTCGAGCTTCCCTTTGAACTGCAAGCTGGGGGCGGCTTCCTGTTTCTCGTCTGCCGTGAAATGTCGATACCATTTCTCGCGAGGTTCCTCTTCGAAACGTGCAGCCATCACCAAAGGTCCGTACATCAATGCCTGAAGATTGTCCTTGTCGGGCATTGGTGCCGCATGCAAATACATCGGCAGATGCAACTCAATGCGGTCGCCATCCTTCCATGGTCCTCGAAGGACAAGATAGCTACCTGGCTCCGCGAAAGCAGGCACGGTTTGACCATTTACCTTGACGTAGCCAGTCTTTGCCCAGTACGGGACCCGCAACTTCAAATTAACGTCAACGGGTTTGGCCGCTGAAATGATAAGCGTGGTTTCTTGTTCTTCGGGGAAGGAGGTCTGTTGCGTAAGACGTACACCTTTTTCCAGCCAATTGAGTTCCGACGCGATGTACAAATTTACGAATACCGAATTGTCGTCATGAAAATAGATGGTGTCGGTCAGTTTCGCAAATTCCTCGGCGGCCGTTCCATTGCAGCACCAGAAGGAGTCAAACGGTTTGGCGTAAATTTTTGAATAACCGTTCCCGAGCGGAAGATAGTAGACGGTGGTGCCGGTCTCCGGATCGATGGTGCCCATGCGATGGTTGAACAGTGTCCGTTCATAGTAATCCATGTACCTGGCTTGCGGTGACCAGCCGAATAAGTGGCGCGTCAGTTTCATCATGTTATACGCGCAACAGTCTTCCGTGGTGTGCGGACTGAGTTGCGTCGACAAAACGCCCGGCTCCGTTCGCCACGTCTCGAAATTGCTGGTGCCTCCGGTGCAATAGGATCGCTCGCTCGTGACTTCGTTCCAAAAGTAGTCGACGATGTTCCAGTAGTGCTTGTCACCCGTTAGCTCGTACAGTCGAGCGGCCGCAATCACTTGCGGAATATGCGTATTGACGTGCAACCCCTTCAATTCATCATGGCGCGCAGCCAACGGATCGAAGAACCATTTCTTGTCGAAACGTTTTGCCAGATTCAGATACTCGCGTTTTCCAGTGACAGCGTATAAGTTGCATAGGACCTCGCCCATGCCTCCGTATTCCACCAGAAGCACGCGCTGCATCTGTTGCTCGCTAAGGGGATCACTCCAGCTGCGCACCCACTTCGCCATCTTCTCGACTGTCTCGAGCGCCTGCTCGTTACCTGTAAGCGTGTACATGTCCAAGTGGCCGGCCATGACCTTGTGAATAGTGTAGAAAGGAGCCCAGACGTTCACACCATCGCGCAATCGGTCAAAGAGTTCCTGTGGAAATGCGCTGAGGTAGCCATTTTTGTGTTTCGCCTGGCATTTCGCCAGTTCAGCAACCATTAGGTCGCCGTTACTTTTGAGTTGTTCGTCATTCGAGCTGGCGAACGCGAGCGCACAAGCAGACAAGTAATGTCCACCGGCAAAGTGGCCGCGCAATTCGCAATCTGGTTTTTCCCAGTCCCCCAAGGGCTCAGCGGAAGAGGGCAGCCCGGCCGTTAGGCGGAACGAATGAAGCAGGCGGTCGGGAGGTAAGGTTTTGAGATACCGACGATTTGCGTCAGCCGCCGCGCTGAATGCGCCAGGGCCAAGCCGGACGTTCTTCATCGGAAACGAAACTGCCTCGACCGGTACAATCTCGCGGTTTGCCTGGTTTGAGGAGGCGCCAGCTTGATTGGATGCCTCGCCTGGCAATACGAAGATATGCCTGGAGGCGAAAACAGTAGCACCAGCGGTAGTTGTTACGAACTCCCGGCGATTCATTTTTTTCAAATCGAACTCCTTTACTACCAAAGGTCAATACAATCTTCTCGAAGCATGGTTCAACACCAGAACAACCACATCCCATATCACCGCAGGAGCTATCTGCAATCTTTCTGAAAACAGAGATTCCTATTGAAGAAGGGAATCACATGATTCTGGAAACGATCGGCCACCTTACTGGTGTGCGTGCCTTCGTACACTTCAAAGCTATTCGCAATTCCATACTTATCAAGGACGTCGCGCAGCTTGCCGGTATCGAGTCGTAAACCATCCTGATCACCAACATCGATCGCAATGGCGCGGTACTGGCGCAGACTTTCAATGTACTGATCGACGAAAGCGAGGGGCGCATTAGCCACCCATTTTGCGAGAACGTCGGGCTGGACCGCGCCGTCTTTCATGGGAAGGTCAAGGTAGAGCGGCGGGTTCTTGGGATCAGGTGACCAAGCCGCCGCCGTAGCAAGCTGGGCGCGTTGAAAGAACCCGAGTTTTGCCGAGTCCTCAGCTGTCTTGACGGCCTCGAGTGCCTTTTCATCTTCCGGTTTCAGCGACCCTGCTGCGCGGGCGGACAAACAACACGGGCTCATGATGTACAAGCTTCCGAACACATCGGAATGCTTCATGCCAATGCGGGTCGCGCCATAGCCCCCCATGGAGTGGCCAACCAGACCGCGACTGCGTCGGTTTGGAATCGTCCGGTAATACGCGTCGATGTAAGCGACAAGGTCGCGCGCAATGAATTGCTCAAAGTCTCCCGTTGTAACGGAGCTAGAATACATGGAGCCGTTGTGAACCGTCTTCGAATCAGGGAGCACGATGATCATCTCTTGAGCGCCCTGAGCGAAGGCACCTTCTATCGTCTGCGGCAGATGGATTTCGTGGCTCCATTGCTCAGCGCCAATGGAATAACCGTGGAGTGCATACACAACTGGATAGCGGCGGGATTTCTCCTTGGCGTAGCTGGGCGGTAGGTATACGAAGACGTCGCGATCCGCGGCGTCCCCCTCCAGATTGCCTTCCAGCCCTGCTCCGTGGACCTTGATATGCTCCACCGTCATAGGCTTCGCGCCGGGAACCACCGGAGGAACCTCGGTCTGGACTTGCGCGCCAAGCCCTTGACCGAGCGCGAGAGTTATCCCTGCAATCACCAGATAAATAAATTTCGTAGTCATCCTTCAGACCCTCTCACGGGTTATTTTTCTGCCCCGTCTTTGATCGAGCAGCAAATCAGCTCCACAGCCAGTGTTCAGCGGCTATTGAAATAGTCTCGGAGCAAATTCCTTGAGATCGCGACGCCAGGTCTGCCACTCGTGATCCGTCCCTGGCGATTCGTAGAAGACGTGCTGAATACTTGCTTCGTTCAAAGAAACATGCAGTCTCTGAATTCCCGCGCGCATCCTCTCGGGTTCTACAGTTCCCACTCCGATCCAGAGCAGATGCACTTTCTTGGCGAACGCAGCCGGATCGGCAAATACGCCGTTGTAATCGGTCTTGGGATCCAGTTTCCGGTCCCCAAGCACAAGCATCCCTCCAGCCCCGCTGAATCCCCCAATGTAGGAGAAAAGATCAAGATGATTCAGAGTGACTTGGAAGGTCTGCATTCCTCCCATGGAGAGTCCAGCCATGGCGCGATGATTCCGATCCGGGAGCGTTCTGAAAGTACTATCAACATAGGGAATGAGAACCTGAGTCATATCGTCTCCAAACGCCGCCGCCATGTCCTGCATCGCTTTCAGCATTTCGGGAGAACCAAAGGGCTTTCCGGTAAGATCGGGCGGACTCTGGCCGGCACGCCGAGCGTACCCGTATGCCATCACGGCGATCATCGGTTTGCAGCTTCCACTCGCGATCAGATTGTCTAGGATGAAGTTTGCACGCCCCTGCCGAATCCAACCCGTCTCGTCCTCGCCGCCACCATGCTGGAGGTAGAGTACGGGATAGCGCGCCTTGGTTTGCGTATCGTAGTTCGGCGGCAAATAGACCATCGCGTGCCGCCATGTTCCTGTCACCTTCGAGTTGTACCAGACCTCTCGCACTTGTCCGTGCGGCACTTCTTGAATCGAATAATAAGTGGAGCCCGGCTCCGGAACTTCCACTGCACTCGCGTACTTACCTCCACCAAAGAACGCTTGGCTGTTGGTGTCGCTTACTTCGGCGCCGTCGACGATCAGCGTGTAATAGTGCAAACCGGGAACAAGCGGAGGGGTAGTAACAGTCCAGAATCCGTCCTCTTGTTTCACCATGTCCACTTTGGGTCCACTCCAAAAATTTAACCTGACTTTGGCGGCATCGGGAGCTTTCAGACGAATCTGAACTCTTCCTGCACTATCGACGCGGGGATATTCCGCTCCCCAAACGTTGGTCAAAGCGGGCTCAGAGTCGCCCGCATGTTGCGCCTGACAAGTGCTTGCTAAAAGAAGTAGTGCGATTCCTAGTTTTTTCATCCCCAGTTTCCTCGCTCATCGGACTCTAAATACGTTGCACGTCATTCGAACTTTGTAGCGCACTCCCGGCATCATTCGCCAACTCGTCCAAGCTTGCCGTCCAAGATGAGTTCCATGTCCATAGTGGGTGCGTCTGTCAAAGTGTGGGGTTTGCCATCCAGGACGCATCGGTTTTCCGAAAGCTTGGATTATTATGTTCGGTCAACATTGCGGTGCATTCTTCCACGTGTAGAGACATGCGCACAATCATAATCTCGAGTTCGTTTTAATCGATTTGCAGCGAGAAAACTTTGTCCAATGTTTGGACGAATACCCCAATCGCACTCAAATTGGCAAAAAAGAAGCTATACGCACTTCCAAGTTCGACCGATTGCAGTCGTGCGCCGCTCGCGGAAAGCACGTCGCCGTAAGCGGCAAAGCAGTAGCTATAGACCCAGGCGCTGACGACTGGTCTCCCATCATTGCTCAACCGAGATTACGGTTACTGATTTTGGTTCTAGTTTCAGCACAAGCTTGTCGCCCTGAACCTTCGCTGAAATGGGCTTCGGTTGAAGCGTGTGGGGAGCGTCAAACGTGTTAACGGTATCCACCTTGGGCGCCGTCAGCGTCTCTCCGGTCGCAGACTTGGCCCTGATGCCAGCAAGGGTAACTTCTATCTCGACAGGTTCGTTGGGGTCGACATTGGTTAGCTCCAACCAGAACTTCCCGGCCTTGTCCTTAGCTGCGATAGCATCCACGCGCGGCAAGGTGATTTTGTCGTGCGTGTACGTGCCAGCATCGAAAGCCACAGGGACAAACGTGGCATCTTGGAACGGCAAATACATTTTGAAGACGTAGTAGGTCGGCGTCAGCACCATCTTTTCTTTGTCGGTGAAAATCATAGCTTGTAGCACGTTGATCATTTGGGCGATGTTGGCCATGCGCACTCGGTCCGCATGGCGAGCGAAGATGTTCAGGTTCAGTGCCGCCAGAACTGCATCCCGCAGGCTGTTCTGCTGTACCAGGAAACCTGGATTGCTGCCGGGCAAAGGGGCATACCAGGCGCCCCACTCGTCCACAACGAGGGCGACCTTCTTTTCCGGGTCGTACTTGTCCATGATCGCGGAATGTTTGGTGATCAAGTCTTCCATTTCCAAAGTGGACTTGAGTATCTCGCTGTATTCGGCCTCTCCGAATCCCACCGACGCATAGGAAGGCGGCCATTTCACAACGGTGTAGGAGTGCATCGAAAGCCCATTCATGTCCCAACTCCAGGTGTGGTTCTGATACGCCTTCATGATAGCGTCGGTCCACTCAGTCCAGCGGGATTCACTGCCCCCAGGGCCCACCGCGATCTTGAGCATCTGCTGCTTGTCCTGCTGAGATGGATTGAAGTTGCGGACGAAGCGGCTGTAAATCTTGAGCTGGCTCAAATAATAATCAGGCGTCATGTTGCCGCCACAGTCCCAGCTTTCGTTGCCGATGCCAAGAAACGCAACCTTATAAGGAGCAGGATGCCCGTTGGCGGCGCGCTCCTTGGCGAGCGTTGTCGGCTGAGCGGTAGTTAGATATTCCAGCCATTCCGCTGCTTCCTGTGGAGTGCCAGAGCCGACGTTGACGGAGAGGTAGGCCTCCGCTCCAATCTGGTCGAGGAAGTCCATGAATTCGTTCGTTCCGAAAGTGTTCGGCTCGATTACGCCGCCCCAGTTGGGATTGAGTGTTACGGTTCGCTGAGGGCCGATGCCTTTGCGCCAGTGGTATTCGTCAGCGAAGCATCCGCCCGGCCAGCGAACGTTCGGGACCTTCAGCGCTTTAAGCGCGGCAACAACGTCGTTACGGATTCCGCGGGTGTTTGGAATTTTGGAGTCGGGGCCAACCCAGATACCTTCATAAACACCGTGACCGAGGTGTTCAGCGAATTGGCCGAAGAGGTTGCGGTCAATTTTTGCGCCAGGCTTGGAAACTTCAACGGACATCTGGACTTTCTGTGCTGCCGCCGGCGGCACAGCCATAGCGAGCAGAGTGAAGCTGGCAAGAAGTGAACGAACGAGCGAAGATCCCGCTTGAAGCGCAAACACGAATGTCCGACGGAACTGAGATCGGCGCAGGATTCGGTACTGAATTGCTCGGAGATGTCTGAAAGCAAGTTTTTGGGCCATTCGTTGTTCTCTCTGAGGTTCGGCTAGGTTGCACCGGATTGATATCCAACAGTTTTTGCAATTATCTTTCAGAGTTCAGTTTATGAAACGCGTAGTATACATTCAGCGTGGCGACGGACAATCTATAACGCATTCTTGAGATGGACCGGACAATGGACACTCGACTCCAGTGTGGGCGCTGTCGCAAACCCTTCCAGAGGCTACTTCCAGCGTGAAGGCACTTGTACTCAAGAGGCCGGGCGAAGGGTCCGTCGAAACGGTTCCGAATCCGGTGGCCGCACCTGGAGAATTATTACTGAGAGTCCGAATGGTTGGGTTCTGCGGAAGCGATCTGAACTCATTTTGCAGACGAAATCCACTCATCACCGTCCCGCCAACGGATCTGCCTTTCCTTCAGCCAGCGTCAGAAGAACTACAATTCCGTGTGTTAGGTGAATACCTTATTTAGGTTGACTTCGGTTGATCAATTCGACCTAAGCTAGTTGGAGCGCAAGAAGTCAGCTCAATCTGATGTTGTTACAGTAGTTTTTACTCGACAAGCAAGACTATTTGATTGAAGGAGTTGCGATTGAGCTTGTGACACTCATGTGCCCGAGAGGTTGAAACAATCGATTGTCACCACAAAGCAGCTCAGATAGAGGGGCAAAATGCCACGAAAGCTGGGGCTTAGCGTTAACAAAATGCGCGGTGGTACGTCATAAGGGAGTAGGTCGGTTTGTCGCGAGGGTATTGAGGAACTCTTTAGATTAGAGGAGTTCTTTCCTTTAGACTGTTTTGAATCTAGAATATAGGGGAGATCGGGGCCCAACTTGCTGAAGTTGGGTCGAGATGCCCCGCCTGTCGGCCCCAAGTGCTCCCGGCGGGGAGCCCAAACCGCGCGGTGCGCAACAACCTCTCGCGAAACATTTCGACCCACACGGGCGTATGTAATGTAGAGGACGGGCAAGAAATCAACGGAATCGTGTCTCCTTTCGGGTAGCCTGCCCGGGGACGGCAAGAGTGACCCTGCCAGGGTGGATTGAAGAGGAATCACATGAAGACGTGGAAAAAGGTAGTGATCGGGGTGGTCGTCGCCGGGGTGCTGATAGGGATTGTGGTGTTCAGCGTCAACCAGGCGAACAAGGGTGTGGTGACGGTTCAGACGGCCAAGGTGGCGACTCAGGACGATTTGGTTTCGCTCGTGACAGCCTCTGGGGAGATCAGACCGACCACGTATACCAACGTGACGGCACAGGGATATGGCAGAATCACGGAGATCTTCGTCAAGGAAGGCGACCATGTCAAGAAGGGTGACAAATTGCTCCTGCAGGAGAATGTGCAGGCGAATGCCGACGTGCAAGCACAGTCGGCGGCGGTAAATACCGCGGAATCCGGCGTACAGGCGGCTGACGCGAGTTACGCGCAAGCAAAGGCAGACCTTGTTTCCCAGCAGGCGAACATGGAAAAGGCCAAGCTCGATTGGGAGCGCGGGCAAGGGCTCTTCAAAGATGGGTTGATCCCGAAGCAGGATTTCGACCAGAGGAAGAGCACATACGACGCTGCCGCAGCGGCGGTGGATTCGGCGAAGGCTCGCGTGCAATCGTTGAAAGCACAGCTCGATCAAACGCGGTCACAAGTAAATCAAAACCAAGCAATGCTGGTACGGACCAAGGACGTTTTGTCAAAAACCACGTACACTTCACCCATCAATGGAATCGTGAGCTATTTGCCTGAGCGCGTTGGTGACTACGTCGTAATGGGCATGCAGAATGCGAATGGCAGCTTCATCATGACGCTCTCGGACATGTCCGTGGTGACGGCGGAAGTAAAAGTCGACGAGACGGACATTGTTAACGTGAAGCTCGGCCAAGATGCCGACGTGACCATCGACGCCGTGCCCGGAAAAGTGTTCAAGGGTAAAGTGACGGAGATCGGTTCACAGGCAACGTTGCGGAGCTCTGGGCTGGCAACCACGCAATCCACGACAAGCACGCAAGAAGCCAAGGATTTTAAGGTGGTTGTAAGACTCGACAGCCCGCCGGACAACTTGCGGAACGGGCTTTCGACGACGGCGAAGATCAAAACCGCCGAGAAGAAGAGCGTGATTGCCATCCCGATTCAGGCACTGGCAGTGCGCACGCGCAAGGATCTCGAGGAAGCGGCCAAGACCGCGAAGGGTCAGGGAAGTTCGGGAGTTACACTGGCAGCGCCCCCACCAGCTGCAGCTGGCGATCCGAAGAAGGATGAAATACAGGGCGTCTTTGTCGTTAACGGCAAAAAGGCATTCTTCCGACCAGTCGAAACAGGAATCACGGGCGTTACCGACATCGAAGTCACCAAGGGTTTGCAAGTCGGTGACGAGATAGTTGTCGGCAGCTACAAAGCGCTGCGAACGCTGAAACCAGAAGCGAGCGTGAAGATAGATAACTCGGCGCCCAAGAAACAACAGGACGATCAACAGAGCTGACGGAGATAGTGTAGCGAGGGAGAAATGCATGTCCGTGGAGACAACGACAGCAACGGATTCATACCGGGAAGATTTGGTCAGCTCCGGTATCGTGATCAAGACGGAAGCCCTCACAAAGGTATATGAAATGGGATCGGAGCAGGTGCACGCTCTCAGCGGTATTGACCTGCAGATTCGCAAGGGCGAGTACGTGGCCATCATGGGGCCTTCTGGTTCTGGGAAATCCACGCTGATGAACCTCATTGGGTGCCTAGATTCTCCAAGCGCGGGAAAATATTGGCTTGCGGGACGCCTAGTGAGCGATTTGGACGACGACGAACTAGCGTACATTCGTAACAAAGAGATTGGCTTCGTCTTTCAAACATTCAATTTGCTACCGCGCGCGACGGCGCTGCACAATGTGGAACTTCCGCTGATCTATAACGGTACGCCGGCCGAGGAACGCATCGAAAAAGCAAAAAAGGCGCTCGAGCGCGTGGATCTCGTGGACCGGATGGGGCACAAACCGAACGAACTTTCGGGAGGCCAGAGGCAGCGCGTGGCGATTGCCAGAGCCCTTGTCAATTCTCCATCGATTGTCCTGGCGGACGAACCGACTGGCAACCTCGATTCAAAGACCGGTGAAGAGATCATGGCACTCTTCGAGAATCTCTACCGGCAAGGAAACACGATCATTCTCGTCACACATGAAAATGATATCGCGCAGCATGCGCACCGCATTATCTTCATCCGCGATGGCAAGATCGCTTCCGACGAAGCCGTAATAAAGAAATAGCAGACAATTCGGCTCTTTCCTTCCCTTTTCAATCCTTTAGTCTGAGCTCATCTTTGACAAGATCGGCGCTGGCTGGGCCGTACTGGCCGATGTGTTGCTTCCTTTAAATACGGTCTCCTGGGAAGGTGCCGAATGACAAAACAAACAAGCACGAATGAATTGTTCGAGAGAGATGAACTCTTGCGGCAGGCAGCTGAGATTGCGCGCAAATATGTCCAAGAAATCGCGGAACGTCGGGTCGCGCCAACTAAAAGAGCTTTGGATCGCCTGACAAGATTCCGTGAACCATTTCCAAACGCGCCTAGCGATCCGGTGCAGATTTTGGAAAAGCTGGATGAAATTGGCTCACCAGGGACGGTGGCGACAACGGGTGGACGATATTTTGGTTTCGTCATTGGCGGAACCCTGCCGGCGTCTCTCGCGGCGAATTGGCTGGCGGGAGCCTGGGATCAAAATGCGGGATTGCGCGTGATGTCGCCAGTGGCGGCAGAGTTGGAAGAGGTAGTAGTGCGCTGGGTTTGCGAGGCGCTAGGTCTGCCAGAGAAATGCGAAGGGGGGCTTGTGACCTGCGCGACGACGGCGAATTTTACGGCGCTGGTGGCAGCACGCCAAGCTCTTCTTGCAAACGCAGGCTGGAACGTCGCCGATGATGGCATGTTTGGAGCGCCGCCCATCGACGTCGTGGTGGGTGACGAAGTGCATGCTTCGTTGCTTAAAGCACTGAGCCTTGCCGGGTTCGGCAAAAAGCGTTTGGCGCGCGTTGAAGTGGATGCCCAAGGAAGAATGCGCGCAGACAAACTGCTGCGGCTAAACGAGCGCACCATTTTGTGCATCCAGGCCGGCAACGTGAACAGCGGAGCGTTCGATCCGGCCGCCGAGATCTGCGCTCGCGCGCATGAGCAAGGCGCATGGGTTCACGTGGACGGCGCATTTGGCTTGTGGGCCGCCGTATCGCCGAAGTATCGGCACCTGACCGATGGATTCGAGCAGGCGGACTCCTGGGCCACCGATGCGCACAAATGGCCGAACGTTAATTACGATAGCGGGATCGTGATGGTGAAAGACGGCTCTGCGTTGCGCGCCGCGATGACGATGACGGCCGCCTACCTCGAAGCGGGCGCCCTGCGCGAACCGATGTACCACACGCCGGAGGCGTCACGAAGGGCACGGGGCGTGGAATTATGGACCGCTCTGAAGTCCATGGGGCGTGAAGGCCTTTGCTCCTTAATTGAGCGAACTTGCGCGCACGCAAGAACGTTTGCCGAAGGATTTCGAGCCGCAGGATTCGAAGTGCTGAATGACGTCGTCATCAACCAGGTGCTCGTTTCTTTCGGCAACGCTGAAATCACAGAGAAAGTGATTCGTGCGGTTCAGGAAGACGGCACATGTTGGTGCGGCGGAACGGTATGGCAAGGAAAATCCGCGATGCGAGTCAGCGTTTCTTCCTGGGCGACGACGGAAGCTGATGTGGAACTTAGCCTGAACGTGATTTTGCGCATCGCCCGTGAGGTCCGCGGCTAAAGAAGACTGCTATAAGATGAAGACGACTCCCGCGCCTCAGCGGCTATGAGCAGGGTGGGTGACGTCGATGTCGGCAAATGTTCGTGCCGGACAAAGATAAGTTTGAGACAAACGGTCGTGCCAGGTCAGGGCGTCCTCGTCCCACATGGCCCACAGAAAACCCATGAAAAAAGTTCCTGCGGAAAGCATATAGCCCACGCTGCGCCAGAGCATTTGACGCGGCGTGGGAGATTCCCCGGAAAAGCTGACGACTTGCAGGCCGCGCAGCATCATGCCGGGTGTGGTGCCGCCGAAAACAGTGAAGAGGGCAAAATATTGCAAGTACACGATGACAAAGGTCGTGACGCACACGGCTGCGCTCAATTTGCTGAATGTAAATTGCCCGCCAAGCGAACCGAAGAGTGTGAGGAAGGCGCCATACGCGAAGAGCAGGAAGCCGGCGTCTATCAATCCAGCAATTCGGCGTTCGTCGATAGAGGCGACTGGATACAAGCCGGTCTGCTCGGACCGCGCGTCTCTCGCGGGTGTTTGTTCGAAGGCCTGCTCCAAACCTGGAGGCAGGGATACGTCAATGACCATTCGTGCGTCTTCACGCGTCGCCGCGTTTCGGCCGATCGCGATCGTGAAAGCGAAGTCCTCATCTGCCATTGCCGGAGGCTCAGCGACACTAACGGAAGCATGAACCGGCGGATCTGCCGCAGGTTCTTCGAACGGAAGCGCTGACTGAGCAAGGTTAGGCGCAACCCTTCGCCTCCGAACCCGGTAGGTTTGGAGACGCTGGGCAAGCTCGCCACGCCAGGCAGGATCCGAATCGCGGCCAGGTGAGGCATTCGCTTGATTCCGGCCAGTCGGTAGTCCAGACCGTTCCTGAACACCAGGCGCAGAAATAGCCGACTCGGAAGAAAGATCTAGCGTAAGGGATGAATCGCAAAAATTGCAGACACGTACGCTCGAAGGCAGTACGGCACTACATTGCAGACATGTTTTTGTCACCGGTTGTTTTTGCGCTGCGGACGCGTCCACTCCGGTGAGGAGAGAACCAATAGAGACTAACACGAGCCTGGGAAAGTCAAGTTGAGATTGAGGCGTGGATGTTGCTAATCAGTCATGCATGGGACGACGACAGCGGAAGAGTCCAGCTACAGCCCATCGTCAAGTTTCGAGCTGCTGGGCGAACATGTCTCGACTGAACGCAATGCGGCGCTCCAGAGTCACCGCAGCGAAATACGTACATTGCCCTCGTTCGGTTTCCGTCCAGGCAAGCAGCGAAGGAATGAGTCGAGCTACGCTGGCGCGCACAAACCCCAACAGCCCAAAATAGGCGCCGATGGCTTGAATTCCGCTTCGGTCTTCCGGACGATCCGGGCAAAGATGCAAGAGCTGAACGACGCGAGCAAAATCGTCGCCCGTCGCGGAGCTCTTTATGCCAGTGACGTCCTGCACCTCTGCAGAAAGAGGATGCTTGATGGAAGCCGCGATCAAGGAGCGGCAATAGGAGACGAAGAACTGCAGTAAGAAAACCACCGAGCAGACGAGGATGATTGCGGCCATCATCGGGGGATCACCGCAAGGCGCGCAGGCACCAGTCTGGCTTCTTCAGGTAAGCGCCAGAAGGCGTATGCCCAAGCTACGGGGAGGAATAGCCCAAAAACCTGTATCAGCGGGACAAACACAGAGCTCAGCGGCGGATACAAGTTTCGAATAGCGTAATTGGCGGCGAACAAACTGAAATAGACCCCCAGTGAGAGGACAAGCTGAATGAGCCGCGTACGTGTCTCGCGCAGCTTTAGGATGGCGCCCCATAAAACGTAGGTGAGAACCAAGCCCACGAAGTAAAGGTTTTGGGAGAGATCCACTACGAAGTGAGTGACAAGCTTTGCGGAGGATTGCAGGACAACAGCACCCGTAAATGCCGCAGTCCCGCCGAGCAAAAGGAGTGCGCCCATCTTAACGTAGCGCTCTGCCTTCATTTCGCTGAAAACGTGGGAGTATAGGGCAATCAGGGCGAAATAAAGAAAGATCGTGAGAACGGCATCCGAATAAAAGTAGAAGTACCGATACTGCATGGAGTTGAAGCCGTATTCGCTGAGGATTTTAAATCTCCCCAGTTCGCTCAGAACAGCTCCGCCCATGTACAAATTTAAGAGAAGATAACGGCGAAATGCGCCCTTCTTGAGCGCACACACCACCACGGCCGCTTCACAGAGCATGCATACGAACCAAACAAGGCATGCAAATGGACCAGGCACGTTCGTTCCTCTCTACGCCCCTGATCCCGCTCCGCGGAAAAGCTAACCCAATCTTTGTTTATTCCGCGCAGCTATCAATAGGGCGTCGGTGGTGCTGGTGCTCCACCGTTTTTGTAGGGCGTCGGTGGTGCTGGCGCTCCGCCATTCTTATACGGTGTCGGTGGCGCTGGTGCGCCGCCGTTTGCCATAATTACGGATCCATCGCCGTGCGCCGTAACAATGGTTTTCAAGCCCATAGCCGCCACCAAAACGAGCATGGCGAGAAATACCACTGCGAGTTTCCTGGACATGTTGCCTCCGGGGATGAACGGACACCCAGAGACACTCTATCCCTAACTACAGAGATGTCAAGTAGCTCGCACTACGGTCTTGTTCCGTATTGGTACACACCTAGCTGTCCCGCCCTTTCGCTATGCTTTCGCCTAGCGCGACGGGACCGTTAGTTCACTACGCGGTCAGGATAGGTTTTGGGACTTGTAGGGTCAACGGTACGGTAGTACTAGAAGATATGGGACTTGCTGGGAGCCTTTGTCATCAGCGCTAAGAAGCAAAACCAGTACGTTAAAAAACTCCAATTTAAGGCGGAATCCGAAAAGGCCGAATGGCTCGCTACGCAGGAATGCTTGACACATTTGCGACCGACTTCGTAGCATGAAGGAATTGTACTTATGCCGGCGTAGCTCAGTGGTAGAGCGAGGGTCTCATAATCCCTAGGCCGTGGGTTCGATTCCCTCCGCCGGCACCACACTTTCCACGATATCTCTTAGAGCATTACTCCGTGCCAATTCATGCTGGGGCCACCGTCTCGAGGGCTGGGCGAATAATGTATACTCTGCGCGTTCGCCGTGATCCAGTTTGACCAGGGCCATCGAATTCCAAAATCTCTATCTGCCGGAGGTTCTCGTGGCGCTCATCCGAAGCGGAAAGGCTAGCCTCGCACTGCTGATGGTTTTGTGCTGGGTTTCGACAGCACACGCGCAGCAACCAGACACGGATTCGGATGACGAGGGCCAATTTCGATTCCGCTTTGTTGGTCCGCGCGTTGGAAACCGCATTGCCTCTGTGGCTGGAGTGCCCGGCGAGCCGAGCACGTACTACGCGGGAGCCGCTTCCGGCGGTGTATGGAAATCGACGGACGGCGGTAACCGTTGGACTCCTGTCTTCGATAAGCAGCCCGCCGCGGCGATTGGCGCGCTTGCGGTCGCACCAACTGACCCCAGTGTAGTGTGGGCGGGAACAGGCGAGGCTTGGGTTATCCGTGATAGCGATGTGATCGGCAATGGAATCTACAAATCCACGGACGCCGGAAAGACCTGGACCAATATGGGGCTGCAGGAGACAGGCCGCATCGGCCGAATCATCGTTCATCCCTCGAATCCAGATATTGTTTTTGCCTGCGCGCTTGGACGCGCGACTGGCCCACAGCAGGAACGCGGCGTCTTCCGCACGATGGACGGCGGTCAGCATTGGGAACGTGTGCTTTTTGCCGGAGAGAATATCGGCTGCTCTGGTCTTTCCATGGATCCGCACAATCCGCGCGTGCTTTTCGCCGGAATGTGGCAGCTGGAAATGCACACTTGGGCAGAGTTTAGCGGAGGTCCGGGCAGCGGAGTCTACGTATCGCGCGACGGGGGAACGAAGTGGACGCGGATCGAAGAACACGGCTTGCCTCATTCTCCGCTTGGCAAAATAGACGTGGCCGTTGCTCCAACAAACTCGAACCGCGTTTTCGCGCTGGTTCAGACCAAAGACCAAGGTTCCGTATGGAGGTCGGACGACGCAGGCTCACATTGGAAGGCCGTCAATTACCAGAGAGCATTGATTGGGCGGGCCGGATACTACATCCGAATCGCGGTCTCGACCGGAAATGATAACGAAGTTCTGGTGGCGAACAGCTCGTTTCATCAGTCGCTGGATGGCGGGCAGAATTTTCAAGAGGTTCGCTGGGGCGGAGACACTCATGATATTTGGATTGACCCTATAAATCCCGATCGCTTTGTGATCACGGATGACGCCGGGATGATTATCACTACTGTGCACGGACGCGGCTTTCACCGCGTCACTTTGCCGATCGGCCAGATGTATCACGTGGCCGTCGACGACCAGACTCCATACTACTTCTATAGCAACATGCAGGATGACGGAAATATGCGTGGGCCAAGCGTGCCCATCGATTCACAAGAAACGGGATGGGATCGTCACATGGGCGGTTGTGAATCTGGCTTCACGATTCCGGACCTCGCCGATCCCAACGTCGTGTGGGCCACATGTTATGGGGACGAAGTGACCCGCTGGGATGCACGAATCAAAGCGGCGCGCTCCGTAAGCCCCTATCTTCATACGCTCGATGCACCGCCGACGGACATCAAATATAGGTGCCACTGGACCTCGCCGCTGGCTGTTGATCCCTTCGATCACAATGTCGTCTACTACGGCTGCCAAGTTATTTTCAAGACTACGAATGGCGGCCAAAGTTGGGCGGTAGCCAGTCCAGATCTCTCGACGCAGGACCCAAGCCGTATCGTTTCCTCGGGCGGAATTGTTGGCGATAACCTCGGACAGTTTTACGGAGAAGTCGTTTTCGCCATCGCTCCTTCCAAAATCCAAAAAGGACTGATCTGGGCCGGCACGAACGACGGTCAGGTCTGGTACACGAAAGACGGCGCTGCCAACTGGACCAATGTCACCAAGAACATTTCTGGATTGCCTGCCTGGGGGACCATCAGCAGCATTGCTCCTTCTACTTTCGATGCCAGCACGGCTTATATCGCGGTCGATTTTCACATGATGGATAACCGCGATCCATTCATTTATAAGACAACAGATTTCGGCAAGACCTGGAAACCGATCGGCAGCAATTTGCCAAAGCACCCTTTGGCTTACGTGCGAACCATCGCTGAAGATCCAAACTGCGCAGGTTTGTTATTTGCGGGTACAGGGAACGGTCTGTACTACTCGCTGGATGACGGAGGGCACTGGACGGCACTGCAGGCCGGCCTTCCTCATGCTCCCGTAACTTGGGCAGTTGTGCAGAAAGAGTTTCACGATCTCGTGATTTCTACTTACGGGCGCGGACTCTACATTTTTGACGACATTACGCCTCTTGAACAGCTTGCAAAGAACCACTCAGATGCCCCTACGGTGCTTTTCGAGCCGCGTCCCGCTCACCGCTTTGTCCGCGGCGGGCAGGCCATGCTCAATTTTTCGCTGAAAACAGTGCCCAAAGATCCGGTGGAAATCGAAATCCTGGGTGCGGATGGAAAAACGATTCGCAAACTCAAGACGAAGCCCCATGCGGGAATCAATCGCTTGAAGTGGGATATGCATTACGAGTCGCCGCGATTGATCGCACTCCGCACGGCGACTTCCGACAATCCACACATTTGGCAGGAGCCGCGCTTCCGCGACGAGGATTCTAGGCCCATAACGCACTGGGGAATTAGGCCGGCAGAAGTCGGCCCCATGGTCGCTCCCGGCAAATATTCCGTTCGCCTGACCGTGGCGGGTCAATCGTACACTCAGGCGCTGACAATACTGCCCGATCCGCGCATTCCAACTTCGCAAGCGGACATTGAGTCGTCCGTGAAGACGCAACTTCGAATCCGTGACGACATTACCCGCGCATCCGACACGTTCAATCAAATCGAGTGGTTGCGGAAGCAAATCGAGGTCATCGAAACGATGCTTCGTCCACCCAAGAAAAAAGAAAAGGAAAAACCGCCTTCCGCCGAACCGGATGACTTCGACGAACCAGAGCCCTCACCGGCGGAAGATGAAGCGCAGTCCAAGCGCAAGGCTGAGCTCTTGAAAACCGTAGAGGAAATGGACAAGAAGCTCCAGACGATAGAGTTCAAGCTTGTTACGCCCTCCCAAATCAACAGCGACGACAAATATTTCGTTGAAGCTGACAAGGTTTATCTCAACCTGATTTGGCTCAACGCCGAAGTCGGCACTGGAGGCGGAGATGTCGCCGGCGGAGCAGACTTTGCCCCAACGGACACGGCTTTAGAATTGCTTCAGACGATAGAAACTGAACTTACCGGAGTGGTCGCGGACTATCACAAGCTCATCGAGCAAGATCTTCCCGCGTTCAACCACGCTCTAAACGAGAATAACCTCGCTGCCGTAACGTCCGCCATCGCGGCTCCAAGTAAAAATGAGAAGTAAAAGCCGAACGATTTTTCGCGGCGACGCAGCCCGAGTCGCCACTTAGAGAATACTTCCAAAGAAACCCTGAATTCTCAATTGCGTGCTCGCCTGCCCCTGGCGTCTTGACTGACAGGCATACGATTGGTTGGGCAGGATGGCAAACCAAGTGGCCGATACCAGCTTCATTTCTTCTTTACCGCAGACGGTTGTCTTTGTGAACCCCACTGCGGGAGGCGGGCGCGGGCGCGCTTGTCTCCCGCGAATTCGAAGAGTGTTCGAGGCGGCCTCTCTCCCCGCAGAATTTATCTTCGTTCGGAGCGCCGGAGATCTCGAGTCGAAGGTGCTCGACGCCATAAACTGCCGTAAACAGCTATTGTTTGCCTTAGGTGGCGATGGCACCTTCCAAGGATTGGTGAATGCAGCTTACGGCTCCGAAGTTATTTTGGGGGTTCTGCCGGCGGGTGGCGGGAATGACTTCGCAGCGGGCCTTCAGTTGCCGGAGGATCCGGTCGCGGCGGCCGAAGCAGTTCTGCGGGCGCAACCGAGGCGAGTGGATCTGGCGCGGGTGCGAACTGCGAACGGCCGAGTGCGCCTCTATTCGGGCGGGGGAGGATTGGGAATAGACGCGGAAGCGGCGCGGCACGCAAACGGAGCTTTTCGCCATTTGCCCGGCAGATCGCGATACATTGCGTCGGCACTGCGCGCGTTCTGCACCCATCGCGGCGTTAGAGTGAAAGCGGAATTTCCGCGGAGCGACTTGCCTCCGCTGGAGGTCAACTCTCTCTTGGCTGCCGTGCTAAATACGCCGACCTACGGCGCCGGAATTAGGCTCGCGCCCGATGCGCGTGTGGACGACGGCTGGCTCGATGCCGTGATTGTGGAAGACCTTAATGTTTTCCAAGTTTCGGCGCTCTTGCCGCGAATATTAATGAGCGGTGAGCTGCGAACGCCCCATGTCAAACGGATCCGGGTTCAGGCTGTGAAGTTCACAGCAGACCGACAATGCATGTTCCACGGAGACGGCGAGATCCTGGGTCCCACACCGGTGGAGGTTGAAGTGGTGCCGCAAGCCGTGCGAGTTTTGGCGCCTGCAGAAAATTGATTCTCGGCGGATTCGCCCGCCGCGCATTCTTAGGGAGTATTTTTGTGAAGTACCTTGCGTCGAATATCCGGCCAGAACTCTTTCAGTTCGTTAGAAAGACCATCCCAAAGAATCAGCAACCCAAACGTGGAGGCGTTTCGCGCCGCAGTACGATCTTCTGCTGGATGGTAAATGTTTGAGATTGCGGCCGCCACAGCATTGCCCGCCGACTCCGAGACGTTAAATCGATCGTGTCCGGAATCCGTGCGCGTGACAAACAGCCGATTGATCCCATGATAGGCTCGATGCACGAAGCTGCCTTTTCCCATCTGGTAGTAGCGAGGATCTTCATGCAGCAGACTCGGGAAAATAGCCGTTGTCATATACGTGCCTATGCTGTTGTCAGCAAATGACTCGCCATAACGCTTCCCGTAAGCCCCCCAGCCCTGTCCCCAGGATTTCGGATCATTTTTCGCCTGGGCTATGCCAGCGAGCGCCCCATTAAAGGGATATGCGGCCCAGTCGAATACACCGGCGGTTGCAAGCCGAAATTTTTGCCCGGTCGTGAGCGCCGGAAGAGTCTTAGTAGTTTCCACGGTTCCGTAATTCGGGAGCACTTCGAAAATACGATCGTTTACAGTTCCGGTTTCTTTCTCCAGCTTACTCTTCCCAATCTGATCATCAGCCGTTCTCTTATCCTGATCTTCTTTCGCGTCCTTGGACTTATCTGACTGAGACTCGGCTTGAGCAGGCGCTGGTGGCGGAGGTTGTGGTTGTTGCGCAAGCGCTGTTGGAACTATAAAAATTAGGGCAAATAAGATTCGCAGAAACAAATGGTTCGGCCTCCCGATGATGCTATGCACTCAGAACTCCAATTCTCTTTAGGGAGAAGGGATCGTCGAAAAATGGGCTGACCGAGTTTCCAGAAAGCCATGCTCCGACTTAGGTTCTCCGCGGTCCAAAATGGTTTCATATCAATTTCACTCGCTTTTTACTGTTTTGACTCTTCAGAAGGCGATTTCTCGCAGAGGAACAACAGGATCAGCCAGTTTTCTCTAGCCATGTGTATTATTCTGGCCGTTACTTGCCGAAACTTCCTGCCAGGTAAATCTCAATTATCATGAATACGGCGAGACGCGCGCGATCCGATGCTCTCAATCTTTCCTCTTTTCGATTTTCAGATTGAGCGTGATGTCCTTGCGGCTCTCAAAACTCGAAACTGTACGAGTAGACGATTTGGAGCCTTCTTTTTCCGCGTGGATTTCGTAGTCAGCATTTGGGTCTAGCCCGCTAAAGCGGTACTTGCCCGTGGAATCTGTATAAGAACTGCGTACGACATTCGTCCGAGTGTTCTTTAGGAAAACCACGCTCTCCGAAACGGGGTTCTCGGATTTGTCCTGTACTATTCCGTGGACCGTGCGGAGCTGAGCTTCGCGCTTGGCATCTTGCGCCATGACCGTTACGCTCGCCAATATGAGAACTACCGCCATAAGAAGGAATCGTTTTGGCGCATTCATTTCTTCGTTCCCCCTGTAGATTCCATACGAAACACTATACGTGCTTCGCTGACGCCTGTCTTCGCATCCAGCTCACGTATCTGGTCCGCGAATCCCTTGGCGTGGATGACCATCTCATAGTCCGAACCCTGCGGCACGCGCATGGCAAACTCGCCCCGCGAATTTGTGTAGCTATCCCAGCGGTATTTTTTCTCGTTGCTCCGTCTGATACGCAGCTCCACACCCGGAAATGCGTAACCCTTGGGATCGAAGATGGTCCCGATGATCAGAAAGTCGTCGGCATGACTGTACTTCTGTTTCTGCGGCTTTTCGGGAGCCGGTGGCTGAGAGGCACCCGGGGCCGACGGAGCTGGAGGCGCGGGCTCCTGCGCTCGGAAAAAAGCCGGAGCAAGGCAAGCTGATAGCGCTGCCATTCCCACGACAACAAACCACCGGGGACTCTTCATAAGTCCACTCCTATCAAATTAGATGCTTCCGCGGAGGATTGGGGAGGGTGGACGGGCGGTCGGAGCCGGTTACTCTTCGTCCTCTTCTTCTTCCTCGTCGTCCTCCTCGTCGTCTTTGAGGAGATCGCCGTTTTCCTTGGCCTCGTCTTCCTCGTCATCATCATCTTCTTCATCGAGGTCGTCGGAGATGAGGTTCAGATGCACGGGATGCGTCTGCGAAACCTCAAGCTCCGATTCGCACTCGGGACAGCTCAGGATTTCGCCTTCTTCGACTTCGTCTTCGTCCACATCAATTTCGGTGGAACACTCAGGGCAGCGGATCACGGCTCCATCCTCCGTAGAAATGTTCGCAGGGCGGGGCCCCATAGATTGTGCCGCCGCCACCATGGCGTATTATATACCGCGTTGTCCTAAGTCAACTCTAATGCGCGGAGCGGCTGCTTGGATTGTAAACCGCTCCAGGGCAGATTTCCAAAAGTGACTTCATCCCGCGAATATCCCGAGCGTCCCATAGTCGGCGTTGGCGGCGTGATCATCGATAATGGGCGCGCCCTGCTGATCCGGCGCGGCAGCGAACCTCTACGTGGCGAATGGTCCATTCCGGGCGGAACCCTCGAACTCGGAGAGTCACTGCAAGAAGGTGTCGCGCGTGAGCTGCGCGAAGAGACAGGCCTCGATGTGCGCGTACTTGAGCTCATTGAGGTCTTTGACCGTATATTTCCAGATGAGAGCTCGCATGCTTCAGAGCAGAAGCCTCAACCGCGCTTTCATTTCGTCATTGTGGATTTCTTGTGCGAACGTATCGGCGGGGAACCACGCGCCGGAAGCGATGTCACTGATGTGGCTTTTGCCACTCAGGAGGAACTTTGTCAGTATCACCTGACTGAAACTGCGACTCGCGTCCTAAAGAAAGCATTTGCCATGGCTCTTGCGCGAGGTTCGTTGCGCTAATAGTGGCGCTAATCTGTGCGGATCAGCGGCCTTATCGCTCCTCCTTAAGGAGCCTTCGCAATCTCAATGCTTCCGTTCGAATTGGTCAGCTGCAGCTGACAACCCCCGGCTCCGATCGTCCCGTTCAGCGAGTCTCCTGCAATATTTCCTGTCGCGGTGACAGGCAATTCGGAAGAGACTCTCCCAAACGATGTGCGCGCCGCAAGGTTATATCCCACCCCGTCCGGGACGCGAACGTGGATGGACGAGAAGGACGTCTTGAGAGAAATATCGCGGCAGCCGCTGGCAGGACGCACGGCGAGAACAGAGATCGCTCCGTTCTGATTGTCCACCCGGATACGTCCCCCGATCGATTCCAGCGTCACGCCCGCGAAAGAAGTTGTCACGCCTGCATCGCCTTTGACGTTTCGCGCGGTAACCGAACCATTGTTGTCTTCAGCGGTCAGATTGCCGTTGATCCGTTCGGCCTCGATGCTGCCAAAGCTGGTTTTCGCGTAAGCGTCGGCCCCGATGTCGGCGAGCGTGATCGCTCCATTTCCGGTGACGGCACGGATCCCTTTGGGGATGTTTGTCGCCTCAATGGCCCCAAAGGAAGACTTGAGCGTGACGGCGCCTCGGATGTCGCGCACCGTGATTTTCCCATTGGATGTGTCCGCATCCAGCGAGCCGTTGATATTCTCGAGTTCCAAATTGCCGAAGGAATCGCGGATGGTCACCGAAGGCCCGCCTAGTGAACTTGCCTTGACGCGGCCGTTGTTGGTTGTGCAATTTACACGGCCTTTCACGTCGGAGAACGTCACGTTTCCAAAACTGTCGCTTACGTCAAGCGTGCCGCCGATTGCCGAAATATCCACGTTGCCGTTGTTGTCGTGGACGGACAGATCGCCGTGGATGTTTTTCGTGTCCACGTTGCCGAAGGACGTTGTGACGCTGGCGGAAGCGGAGCCATCGAGCGAGATCGCTCCATTGCCTCCCGTGATGGTCGCGCCGCCTTGGACGTTGCGCACAGTGATGCTGCCGAAGCGATCTTGTACATCGAGACTGCCTTTCACATCAGAGACCTGAACAGAGCTGTTCTTGTTGTTGACGACGGCGTTGCCCGCAGCCCCAGTGAGTTCGATACTACCGAAGGAATTGGTTAGGCGCGCGGGGCCGGTGTCCTGGACGGTGAGCGAGCCGTAACCGTTTTCGACTTCCACCGCACCGTGGACACGGGCGATGTTGACGCTTCCGTAGCTGTTACGGATATTCAGCGGAGTGTCTGTGGGCACGGTGATGTCGTAACTCACGGACCAGGAGGAATGCTTGCTAATGTGAAACCACTTGTTTTCTTCAGGCGGATAAATTGTGCGGATGCTGATGCCTTCACCGGTTTGCTGTACTTCTATCTGAATTTTTTGTGCGAAGGACTCGGCTTCGTCATGCGAGCTGGCCTGCGCTCGGATGACGGCGGAGATCTTGACCTCGCGTCCGGATTCGCCGTGTACCTTGACCTCGCCGAACTTGTGCTCGACGCGAACAGATTGCCCGGCGCCCAGCGTCAATGTCTTGTCAAAATTGCGCGTGACCTCATCCTGCGGCCAGTTTCCCGAAGCCAATGCAGGAAATGCTGTGAGCAGAAGGACGGCCACAAACCCGCACGCCAAGCGCGCCCCACGCAAACGCTCTCTATTCTTATTCGGCACGAACAACTTCATCGCTTTTCCTCCAAAATATCTTCCAGCGTTTGCTGTTTCTCCTGATACATCGCCAGCAGTTGTTGGCGAAGATGCGCATTGGACGGATTCATCCCCGCTTGCGCGCGGAGATCGTTGATGGCGCTATCTACTACGAGAAGCTTCTCGCGGTAACTTGCTTGCAACGGTGTCGCAGGATTTTCGAGTTGCGGTTTGGCATCCGCAGCCAGCTTGTCGATCGCTTGCTCATAAGCGGCCTGCGCACGCTCAACCTCAGCCAGAGCCGAGTTCTTTAGAAGAGACTCGTCCCCTGCGGGTGCAGGCCCAGCGCGATGCAAATAAACCCAGCCGGCGGAAACACTCAAGATCAGCACCAAGGTCGCAGCCGCAGCGGTTTGCCATCCAAGAGAGAGACCGAATCCGAGCGAGAGCCAGCTCCAGCGTTCGGTGCGTTGTTTCTTCCCAGCGGCTTCTTCCTTGAGCGAGCGCTCGATTTGCGGCCAAAGCGAAGGCGTGTCGGAGTAATCGCGCATCTCTTTTGCGGCGGCGCTGAGCGCTTTCCAGGCGCCCACCTCTTCAGCACAGTCAGTGCAGTTCGCGCTGTGCGCCTCGAGAGCAGCCCATTCTGAGGGCGTGCCATCTTCAAGAATCCTGTCTCGGTCTTCACATGTGATGTTCATCGTTATTCACCGTGCTCCCGCGGCGCTGTTGCCGCGCGGAGGCTCAAGCACCTGCCGAAGATTTCTCTTCGCCTGAAAAAGAGTGTTCTTTGAAGCCGTCTCTGTAATCTCAAGCATCCCGGCTATCTCCGCATGATGGAAGCCTTCGACTTCGTACAGCAGAAAAACGTCGCGCTGATGCTTCGTCAATCCGGCCAGCGCACGTTCCAGCGCCATTCGCAGCGAAGGATGCGCGCCCGGTGCACGCGGCTCCGGTCGCGGCGAATCTTCGCTGTCGTCGTTGGCAACTTCTTTCTTCCGCACGCGGCTGCGCCGCGCGTCATAGCAAGTGTTAATGAGAATCCTGTACGTCCATGTAACAAAGCTTGATTGCCCCCGAAAGCCGCCGATACTTCGCTGCACTTTCAAGAATGTTTCTTGCACGGCGTCTTCAGCGTCGACAGGGTTTCCCAGAAGATTCCGTGCCACGTTTTTCATGCGTGCACCATGCAACGCATAAAGACGCTCGTAGCCACCCAGATCACCGGTCCGGCAGCGCTCTGCCAGCTCGGCATCTTCGGAGATTGCCGCGGTCATAGCGGCAGTCGCCGCGGTCTCGCTGGGGCGGCCTGTCAGGTCTTCGGAAGGTTCCACTCGCTTCTCCCGTTCGCGCGGCACGGAAGAGATTCTAGTCTCCCATGACAGCGTAAGTCCCATAGTTCCCATTCCTCGCTCCTGGGGTATAGACGCCGCAGGGACGCAAAATGTCAGGGGCGCGGCCCGTGAAATCGCTATGGGGGGCACTAGCCCGGATTTCTCATAATTAAATAGAAAAGGCTGTTGCTTCATGGCATAACTCTTTTGTCTAGAAAGAAATCCTGCCAAGGAGGAGCAACAGCCTTATGACCACAGAGTGTAACCAGTTTGTCTTCGGATTTCATCCCCAAAAGCGACGCGAGATCCGCGCGCAGTTCGACGGCGGAGCGATCACCAGCGACGGTGGTGGTCTGCTCCTGCGGGAGGTCGAGAAGCGCATTGGGATCCTCCAGCAGTTTGCCGCCTGCTTCACCGATTATCGGAATCCCGATCTGATCGAACACCCGGTGAAGGAGTTGGTGGCCCAGAGAGTCTATGGTCTGGCTTTGGGGTACGAAGATCTGAACGATCACGAGGAGTTGCGGAACGATCCCTTGCTGGCGGTGCTGGTCGAGAAGCCGCATCCCGGCAAGGAAGCTTTAGCCGGAAAGAGCACCCTGAATCGCCTGGAACTAACCAAAGAGACGGTCCGTCAGAAGGAGCGCTACAAAAAGATCGTGTTGGATCACGGAGCCGTGGATCGCCTGCTGGTGGAGGTCTTCCTCGAAGCCCACCAGGAGGCGCCGAAAGAAATCATTTTGGATTTGGACGCCACCGACGATCCGCTGCACGGGAAGCAGGAAGGGCGTTTTTTCCATGGCTACTATGGACACTACTGCTACCTACCGTTGTACATCTTCTGTGGAGAGTTCCTGCTGGGTGCGCGGTTGCGATCGTCGAACATCGATGCCTCAGCGGGAAGTGTAGAGGAGCTGCAGCGCATCGTAGGACAGATTCGTTGCGCATGGCCATTGGTGCGTATCGTGGTGCGTGGAGATTCGGGATTTTGCCGTGAGGAGCTGATGGTCTGGTGTGAAGCGAACCGCGTAGAGTACTTGCTGGGACTGGCGAAAAACGAACGCCTGAAGGCCGAGATCGTGAAGGAGATGGGGGAGGCGAAAGCCCGGTACCAAGAGACCGGACGCGCCGGCCGGTTGTTCAAAGAGTTCGTCTACCAAACCCGGGAGAGCTGGAGCCGTGCGCGACGGGTGGTGGCCAAGGCCGAACATCTGGAGAAGGGAGAGAACCCGCGGTTCGTGGTGACGTCTCTGAGCGGAGAATCATGGCCGGCACAGGCGCTATATGAAGAGCACTACTGTGGAAGAGGGGACATGGAGAATCGGATTAAAGAACAACTGATGCTGTTCAGTGATCGCACCAGCACGCACTATCTGCGCAGCAATCAATTGCGACTGTACTTCTCTTCGATTGCCTACGTGTTGTTGCAGATGCTACGGCGACTGGGACTGGCAGGAACGGAGTTGGCCCAGGCGCAGTGCTCCACCATTCGGCTCAAGGTGTTGAAGATCGGCGCGCTGATCCGCATCACGGTGCGCAAGGTGTGGGTCTCGCTGGCCGGTGGGTACCCCTATGTCGCACTCTTCCAGCAAATCTATGAAAAGCTCTGCGCCGTGCCGCTAAAGTATTGAAAAAGAAAGATCCCGAACAACTTCTTCGTCGCTTCTGTCTACCGCTGGCAAAGTGTGCGCCGAAACAGCCGCAGAGAGAGAAAAACTCTCACGCCCAGTTAAAAACGGATCAACTGTACAACAGCGCGCTGCGAAACCATCATGCAACTACCAACTTGAACAAACTTCATTCCCCTTTTGCCAAGCGGTGAGAAATTGCGGCTAGTTGTTTGGAGTTAAGGGATTGATTGCAATGGCGATAGTTCGTGATGAGTCGAGACTAAGGTAGATTTTCTTGTGCAATAGGCTGTTTTCATGGCCAATGATCAGGAGAGTCTCCGGATCATCCTCGGTGATCAGCAGGCGTAGTCCGGAGGCATCCTTAGGCACATCAAAGACAAGATCCTTTGCGAGAGACTGGCCGGGGCGTAATGGCTGCCTCAAAGAACCCGAGTCGCCATTTACACGCGTCAGCTCGGCTTCTCCGTCGGGAGATTGCGCGTATGCCCGGCCGTTTCCATCGACGAGCACGACGCGGCGAGCATTGGGCGTAAGCGGTCCGTCCCCACGGTTCGGGGAAATCGAGTGCTCGTCAAACCATACCTTCAGGCGAACGACGATAAATTTGCCCTGCAATGATGTTCGTCGCATCTCTGGACCAAGCGCGCCAGTTCTATCGACTCCAGCGACCGCGTAGCCTATATGACAATCAATTTCGCAGAAGTATTTCCACGCTCCCACTGGTAATACCTTTTCGCTGCTCGCGAGGGAGACACCGCAGAGCAAAATCACATAGCCACCCATTACCATGAGCGCGCAACCGCCGCCTACGCCCGCGCACACTTTGGAGCGACGCACCGCACCGTAGAGCAAGACAAGGATGCTCATGCCCATAAGGGCAACAGCGCCGAGAAACAGCAGCACAACAAGTGGCGCCCAGTGGGGCGTAGTTTCAGCCATTTTTGCTCCTTTCAGGCGAACCTAGCCTGCGATAGCGTCGGGCAGGGCGCCTCGTGTTCGCTCGCGCCTGCCGAACTCCTGGACCGCGCTTTCGAGATCAGCGACGGCAAAATCCGGCCAGCGTTTCGGCAAGAACACAAATTCGGCGAAGGCGCACTCCCACAGTAGAAAATCGGACAGCCGCTGTTCACCGCCAGTTCGAATGAGCAGATCGACCTCCGTGGAGCCACCGCGAAGAACTTCCGCGAGGACGCTGGAGAACGACTCTGGCGACAGCTCGGTGACCTTATAAAATCTGCAGGCGGCGTGATAGATCGCTTCGCGCGCCGAGTAATCGATCGCCAGCCGAAGATGGAGCCTCGTCCCGTTTGCCGTGGCGGCCTCGGAATCCGCTATGGCTTGGCGCAATGTGGCTGGAATACGGTCGCGGCGGCCGATAACGCTCAACCGCACGCCTTCCTCGATACAGTGGGATGTTTCCACCAGCAGGTATTCGTGCAGAAGACGAAGAATCGCATTCACCTCGGCGGCCGGCCGCTTCCAATTGGCCGAGGATAGCGCGAACAGAGTTAGCGTATGAATTCCCAGGCGCGGCGCTGCTTCTATAATGCGCCGCGCCGATTCGGCACCTGCCCGGTGCCCGGCGGACCGCGGCAGTCCGCGCGAAGTGGCCCATCGCCCGTTTCCATCCGAAATGATGGCAACGTGCAAACCGGAATCGATCGCTACTTTAGGTCCTGTCGTCATGATGTGCTGCGTGGTCAAATGCTGCATATTTTTTACTACTTTCTCCGCCGTCGGAAAACTGTCACAAACTACTCTGTGTCACAAAGTGCCTGCGCAAAAAATTTTGCCGCTCTCAGCCCTCGCGGGTGGCGCGAATCAGCGCTTCCATGTGGTTCAGGTAGCGCTCCAGCGCACGCCGGCCCGATGCCGTCAGCCTGTACTCCGTCTTGGGCAGCCGTCCATCAAAGGATTTCGTGCAGACGATGTAATCCGCTTCTTCGAGTTTGCGAGCGTGGACGCTCAGATTACCGTCCGTAGTCTTAAGCAGGGCCTTGAGCTCGTTGAAAGTCAACGAGCGATTCACAGCCAGCGCGCTCACTATCCCTAGCCGGATCCGCTCATGTATCAACCGGTCCAGGTCCGGAGAAACAGCCTCTCGCGCTGATCCGCGCACGGCCGCCAGCGACGCATCACGCTCGCGCGTGCGCTGGACCCGTTCCTGGTGTGCTGAGGATGACTTCGCCATGAATTTCTCTTTATCCCCCGTGGTGCCGCGCAATCCAAATTCCAAAACAAATTTGCAAGGCGCCAAATCCCGCCGCCATGAATGCATCGCCCCAGGCAGCGGGCGCGACAAGCGCCGCAGCTCCGAGACTCATCAGGCAAAAGCCCATGACCGGAACCACGCGCACGGAAAACGCTCCGCCCGTGACGATTGCAGTCCCATAGAGCAGCAGCCAAACGCCCGGCAACACGGCCGCAGCCCCAGCGGCATAAAGAGCGAAAGTCAACAAGCCGCCAACGATGATCGGTGGAGCAAAGCTAAACAGGAATTTGCGCCCCGGACCAGAGAAAAGAGTCGAATTCGCGCGGTGCGCTTTCGTGACGGCTGTCGGTGCAGCGATCGCTACGGCAACGAAAGCCTCAAGGAGCCAGACCGCAAGCCAGGCACGAGGCGAAGACTGGCGCGCTGCCACAAAGGCAGCCGCAAGCGCCGTAATCCCCATGGCCACGCCGCCCCAGCCGGGCACGGCAGTAAACTCCGCCGCGCTCTCCATGGTTTCGCGAATGTATTTGAGATGGTCGGCGGCGCGAGCGTCTATTGGGATAGGTTCGCGCTTGTTCGAGCGGAGAGGACCGGCGGCTACCATGGATAGAGGCTACTTCAAAAACAGGACTCTGTCAAGTACTTTGTGTAACAAAGCACAGCCACGCCGTTGGGAATCATGGGGGCCTTGGATAGCGGCCCAGGATCGCGTTCCAACGGATGGTGAACACGTCCAGAAACATGTGAATGCTGTCCCGAAACATATTCACTTTCGTCGCGGGCGAATGCCCCCACCGCACGGGAATCTCGATCGTGCGCAGGCCATTATGACGCGCCAGGTAGAGCAATTCGGGATCGAACCCGAACCGCTCGATGCGCTGTTGTTCGAAAAGAATTTGGCAGCGTTCGCGCCGAAATGCTTTGAACCCGCACTGCGTATCCACAAACGGCAGGCGCAATATCACCCTCACGATCGTGTTAAAGACTATCCCTGCAAACTCGCGGAATCGTGACTCATGGACGGTGATGAGGCTACGATCGAGCGCCCGAGAACCTATCGCCACATCGTAAGTTTTCAAAGCCTCGAGAAGTTTTGGGGCTTCTTCAATCGGCGCTGAGAGGTCGGCATCCGTGAAAAGCACGCTCTGGCCACGTGCTTCAAGCATTCCGTGACGGACACTGAAACCCTTCCCTCGATTCACACCATTGGAGATCACCCGCAGGCTTGGAAGTGTTTTCCGGAAAGACTCGGCGACCTCTGCCGTTCGGTCTTTTGAGCCATCGTCGACTACAAGAATCTCTGTCTCTCCTCCCAAACTTGGTAGATAGGCTGCGATTTGCTCTAGAGTTGCGGGAAGGCGCAACTCTTCGTTGTAGGAGGGAATAACAATCGATAGGTCAGGAGCAGCGGCACTCATCGCGCCGGAGGTTCCTTCCATCCGTGATAGCCAATGAGGGGCACGAACCGGCACGCTTCTAGGGTACGCGTCTCGAACGAATTTCCGTGTCGTTCAATGTAGAGCAATTCCTGATTCTCCGCATCGCCAACCGGCAAAATCAGCCGACCACCCTTGGCAAGCTGCGCACGAAGCGGTTCCGGCACCGCCGGCGCCGCTGCGGCAACGAGCACCGCGTCAAACGGGGCAACTTCCGGCAGCCCCAGCGTGCCATCGCCACAGTGAACATGAACAGTTTCATATCCGAGCCGCTCAAGCCTGGCCGAGGCCGAGGAGGCAAGTTCTGAGCGCGACTCGATCGTGAAAACGATTTTCGCCAGGTGTGAAAGAATCGCCGCTTGATACCCACAACCAGTCCCGATTTCTAAAACGCGCTCGTTTCCCGCCAGGCGCAGCGCAGCCGTCATGGCCGCAACGATGTAAGGCTGCGAAATCGTCTGGCCTTCCCCGATAGGCAACGGCGCGTCTTCGTACGCTCGGTGGCGAAACTCCTTCGGCACAAACTCTTCTCGCCGCACGGCAGCCATTGCGGCAAGCACGCCAGAATCATGAACGCCGCGCCGCCGCAATTGCTTTTCAATCATTCCAGCGCGCTGCACGACGAATTCATCCGTGCCGGAGCTCTTAGCGTGCCTCTCGTTTCCCGAGCTATCGCGAAACAGTTTCATCTTAGTCGTACCGTCCCGTCATATCCTGCAAATACGCTTTTCTCAAGCGGACGAAAGCGCAGCAGCATGTTTCTCCCAAGCTCGTGTTTCGAGAATGTCCGAGATTTGGGCAATCGCCAAGTCGCATTCCTCCTCGCGATTGTAAAAATGTGGCGAAAGCCGCACGCCGGCTTTTGGACGGTAATCTACCAGAATCTCCCGCGCCAGCAGCTCGCGGCATACCTCTGCCGCATGCGGACACTCAACGGAAACCGTTCCCGCTCGTTCTGCGGGATTTTCCGAGGTGTTTACCCGCCATCCGTGAGCTTTCGCACCGTCGAAGAGCCGCGCCGTCATGCGCATCGATTTTTCGCGAATCGCGCCTATCCCAACTTTGTTGAGAATTTCGAGTCCCGGCTGGCACGCATACAACGCCGGAATGTGCGGCGTGCCATTCAAATACCGGAAGGAATCCTCACAGGCATCGATAGCGCCAGTCTCAAATGCAAAAGGCCGCCGGTGTGCAAGCCAGCCCGCGATCGCTGGTTGCAGTTTCGCGCGCAAATCCTCCCGCACATAGAGATATCCCACGCCAGGACCGCCGCACAACCACTTGAGCACGCCACCGCACGCAAAATCCGCGCCGAAACCGCGGACGTCGACAGGAATTGTGCCAGCAGCCTGAAAGAGATCGAGGATGACGTGGGCACCAACTCGATGCGCTTTTTCAATAATCGCTCGCGTATCCACGATATAAGCGCTTCGGAACAGCACCTGCGAGATCGGCACCAGCAGCGTCGTCTCATCAATGGCGTCAAGAAACTTGTTGAGATCGAATCGCACGGGATCGCCGCTGGGAACAAGCTCGACCCTTGCGCCGTTACGGCGCTGCTCATGGTAGAAATACTGAATCGACGGAAATTCCAGGTCCGTTAACACCACCTTGTTGCGCGGCCCGCGAAAATCAAAACACGAACTGATCACCGCCTGAATCAGGGTGACGTTTTGATGTAGAGAAATTTCGCCTCGTCCCGCCCCAATCAACGGAGCGATCTTGTCGCCGACGTTGACGGCCATCTCCCACCAGCCTTCTTCCCAGGCACGCACACCGCGCTCGCCCCACGAAGCGGCGTAGGCCCGCATTTCGTCGTACACTCCGCGAGGCATGGCACCCAGCGAATTGCTGATCATATACGTCGTGCGCTCAAGGATCGGAAATTCGCCGCGCCACTTCAGCAGTTCATCCATCTTGCAAGGCTCCATCGGAAAACTTCCGGGAACGGGCCTTTCTCCAGACAAGGTAGCACAGCGAAATGAACACAAGCCAGGGAACCCCCGCTTCGAGCGTGATGCGCAGACCGGGGACCCACCACGTCGAAATCAGCACTGCAGTAAGCGCCGCAAGTCCGAAAACAGAGCTCCAAGGACCGCGCGGAGCGAGTCTCAGCGGAGGTTTGACCCACTTCGCAGTTCGGCGCCGAAACGCAAGATGCGAAACGAATATCATTTGCCAAACAAAAATCCCACCCAGAAACGCTGATCCCAGCATGTAAACATACGCTTTCTCGTGAAACCAATGATCCACGAAGATCGCTGCCATCATTCCCACGCTGGAGGCCAGCAACGCCGCCACCGGCGTTCCGCGCGGGCTCAACCAACCCAAGACTGACGGAGCATACCCGCCGCGCGACAGCGAAAAAAGCATCCGCGACATCAGATACAAATTGCAATTGACGCTGGAGAGCGCTGCCGTAAGCACCACGAAATTCATTACCCCTGCTGCTGCAGGGATTCCCACGATTTCGAAAACACGCACGAACGGGCTTTCCCCCAGCCCTACCTCGTTCCACGGCACGATCCCGACAACGATCGCGAGCCCTCCCACATAAAAAATCCCCATTCGCCCAAGCGTCCAGCGCAATGCTCTCGGCAACGCCGTCGTTGGATCTTTCGCCTCACCTGAAGTAACAGCGACGATCTCCACTCCCAGAAAGCTGAAGATCGCCATGGCGACACCAAGTCCAACGCCTTGCCAGCCGTTCGGAAGAAATCCTCCATGCCCGGTATAGTTCGCAATTCCGATCCGCGGAAATCCAATTCCCAGGATCAACGCCGCGCCTAGAATCAGAAACACCGCGATGGTCAGCACCTTGATCATCGCGAACCAATATTCGAATTCGCCAAAACTCGCTACGCTTCGAGCGTTCACATACACGAGCGCCGCCGAAAATCCAGCAATCCACATCCACGACGGCACATTCGGAAACCAATGTTGGCAATAGATCGACGCCGCTACGACCTCGCTACCGGTCGCAATCACCTGCGCCAGCCAGTAGGAGTACCGCATCGCAAAGCCAGCCCACGGATGCACGTACATTTCCGCGTAAACTCCAAAAGAACCCGCCACTGGATGCGCCACCGTCATTTCGCCGAGCGCCCACATCAAGCACAGTGCAATTGCAGCCGCCGCAAAATAACTGAAAATCACGCCCGGCCCTGCAAGCCTTACGGAAATGGCGCTGCCAAGGAACAGTCCCGTTCCTATCGCTCCCCCCATCGCGATCATCGAAAGTTGCCGCGGCGTTAGATTACGATGAAGTCCTGCCTCGCGGTCGATGATTTCGACGTGGTCCGCACCGCCTGGTGCTGCCGTGCCCGCAGATGCAGTCTCCGCCATGCCGCGGCATGGTAGCAGAAAGCCTCAGCAACCGTTACCGGGCCACCTGAACGAACGGACAGTTAAACGAGAAGCACGCCTGTACCGTGCCAACAGCACTCCGAGCCGGGGCATTTTCTACAATTTCACAAGCGGCGGAAAGGCTCTGAATGCTCCGCCGCGGAGGAAGTCATGAAGGCCGTTCTAGCCCTTGTCATTATTTACGTCGGAACATTTTTCCTTGCCATCCAGGGCGCATCCCAAAATCCCGTCAGTGCCGCGCCGCAGGGCGCATTCGCGCTGGACCAGGCAAGCCCTGCTCAAGCAAAGCCTATCGATCCCGTCAAGGATTCGGATATTCGCTCGCTGATGGAACTCATCGGCGCGCACGATTTAGTGCAGGATGCCGTCAGCAATTCCAGTGAGCAGTACCGGGAAAAACTTCTGGCAACGGTCCCTAATAACGACAAAGGCCAGGCTTTTGTAACTTCGTTTATCGAAAGCTACCAGAAGAAATTCGACGTCGACCAGTTGACCGAGCAGCTCATCGTCATTTACGACAAGCACTACACCGACGACGAGATCAAGACCCTACTGCAGTTCTACGGCTCTCCTGTGGGTCAGAAGGTCGCCGCAGAAATGCCCAAAATTACTCGCGAAATCCAGGGAGCCAGCCGCACCACCGGCGCGAAGGCCGCAAAAGAAGCCCTGCAGGCATTGAAGGCACAAAATCCGGAAATTGGCCAATCGGCGCGGCTGAACAACGGCCCCCGCCGCTGGCAGCCGGGCGCCCGCGCACAACAGAACGGGCAACAAGGCCAGTCTCAGCAGGCAGCGCAACAGCCCGATCCGCCGCAATTCTGAGGATCAGGGGCTTAGGCCACATCTACTGAAAGTGCTTTTTGAATTTGACGTCGATTCCAAACGTGCCGTTCTGGTCCCGCAGCGCCACAATCGACACATTCCGGTTTATGTTGTATTCCACCTGAATGACCTGTTGTTGTGTCGACCCCACATTTGAAACATAGGTAATGGTTAGATCTCGCGTGACCTGCTGCTCCACCGTGACGCGCGCTGCGGCGTTCTGGGACGAACTCGTCGAGCCCACTTCCGCCAGCCCGGGATCAACCCGAAACCTCGTAATCCCAAACAATCGTTCGACCCGCCCGCCCAATTGGCTCGAGACTGCTTCAGAAAGAATCGCCGAAGCGCCTGACGAGGCGCTTTGCGTTGCACCTGTTCCCCCGCCTCGGATGCTCGCTTCCGAGCTCGTCTGTCCCAGCGCCAGCAGCGTGATGATGTCATTTGCGGGCAGCGGTGGATCCGAGCGATAGGCCAAAGTCAGTTTGCTCGCCGGCCCATTAAAATTGAGCGTAATCTCGTATTGCTGAATTGTTGTAGTGGCTTCCACATTCAGCACCGGATCCAGCCGGAACGGATTGGCAAAATTCATGTCGCCGCGTGTGACCTTATACCTGTCGCCGTGGAATGTCATCTCGCCCGCGAGAATGTGTATATGCCCGAGAAGAATTGGGTGTTCCCATGTGCCCCGTACTCGGAGATTCGCTTCTGCTTCCAGCTCGGCACCAGGCCATTCCATGCGTGCGTCTGGCGCGGATAGCGCCGAGATATCGAATTGCAAGTTACGCAAGAACGGCGAACTCGTCGATGGTCCCGAAATGCCCCCTTTCGAGGATACAAGTACACTGGCAACCTCGAGGCCTTGCGTTAGCGTCACCCGTTCAATCACCACTCTTCCCGAAAGTACTCCGGAAGACGGTGTTCCCGTCAGTCGCAGCGAGCCGCCGGCCAGCCAGCTCATTCCTTCAGGATATCGGATGCGCGCGCGGTCAGTGCGCACGGTTACGTCGTACCGCAGCGGGCTTTCGACGTAGTTGACGCTCCCGGTGAGATGCAGCGTGCCTCCACCCGATTCGGCCGTGACGTTTTCAAAGAACAGCCGCGTCGCGTCGAAAACCAGATCGCCCGTGATGTTGCTCATCCCCGTCGGAAAATCAGCCACTCGTGCGGAGGCGCTTTCTATGTGCACTCTTCCCGTGATCCGCGGCCGGTCAAATGGCCCTTCAAACGTCGCGTTGATTTGGGCCGGTCCATTCGCTTCCACAGCTGGCAAGAATCCTGTCAGTAAGCGCAGGTCCAGGGCGCCATTCAGTTTCAACCCAAGAGTGCCTCGGCCCGCAAATCGCACCGAGCCTGCAACAGCAATATTTGTATCGGTCCCTTTGAAGGTGGCTTGATCGATTTCCACGCTCTCCTTCGAGGTGCGCAGATGAATCGGTCCCACGTTTTCCAGCTGCACGTTCGCGTAGTTTAACGCCAGCCGCGAAAACTTGGCGTCCATCACGATGTTTTCAAGATGTTTCAGTTCGCCGGCCACAGTGATGTCCCCGTCAGCTACTCCGTGCCCATTGAACTGCTTGAGATGCAAGGCAGTCATTAAAAACGGATTCAGATCGATGTTCGCAATCGAAACTTTTCCGTTCAAGACGTAGGGATCAGCCAACCCCAGCGTCACCTCTCCGGATATTCCTCCCGTCGTCATCGCCGAGCCAAGTTCCAGCTTCGCGCTGTGGCCGTCGGAAGTGAGACTCCCGTCGAAGCTTCCGATCACATCTTTCCCAATGCGAAAATCCACCACTCGGAATGTCCCATCGCTTTGCAGCGCCGAGAGCGGTCCGTTGGCCTTCACTCGAAACGTGACCAATCCTCCAACCGGCAACCTCACCGATTGCAACTTCTCAATGTCTTCAAGCGGAAGCGATGCTCCCACCAGATCCGCCGTTATTCTTTGATCCGTGAACCGAAAACCCGCCGTCCCCGTCACGATGCCCGCACCTCGGCCGTTCTCCCTACCCGGTGCGAACACGCGTAACTCCGCGTCTGCAATACGTACTTCGTCCGGCGAAAGGTTCAGCTGGCCTCGCAATCGATTGAAGGACACACCATAGACTCTTCCCTCAGCGAGATCGAAGAGTCCCGTGACGCCAGGCGCGACGCGCGTTCCGTGCCCGTGCAATTGCCCGCTCAACACTCCTTGCACGGGATAGGCCGATCCAAAAAGCTTCTGGATAGTCTCGACCGACGCTTTATCGAAGTTCACGTCCGCCGTCCACTCGTTGTCCGGCAGAAAACTCCAGTCCGTCAAGCCCAGGGTTCCCTCGATCTCCGTATCCATCGCGCCGAATCGCAACTTGCCCCGCGCCAGCGCAAGTTCCGTGGGCGAGTAGCTGAGATCGCCTTCCACGGAATCAAGCGCGACACCGTTATAGCGTATGTGCTCGCCACGAACATGCCCGCTAAACGTCGTCCGGCCACTCGGCTCGGTGATCTTGCCGTCCCACTGCGCGCTTCCCGAAATTTCCTTGATCGCGTCCGCGGAACCCCGCTTCACACCGCGGAGCGCATCGATGAAATCCTTGTAGGATTCCAGAGCGCCCGTTTCGAAATGGACGTCCAGCATGGAATTGTGCGGCGCCAGCACACCCGTAATCGTTCCCCGCGACGAAGGGGTTTCGAATTCCCCGGAGCTAATCGTGAAAACAGCGGTATCGTAACGGTAGTGGAGTTGCCATCTCGCCGTAACTGGCACATGTCCTGGTGCCAGGACGTCCACAGGCGACCATTCCATCTTTCCGCCAAGCTCAAAGTGCTCAAACGCTCTGCTCCAGGTTTCGATCGTGTCCCCACTGAGCAACGCGTCCCATTCCAGCTCATCAATCGGAAAACCCGGATGCTCGATCGCGGGGAACACTCTCGCCAAATGCATACCCTCCAGGTGCGTGTCCGCGCGGAACTGTACGCCCGCGAAGCGAAGCGTCACTTTTCCCTTCGCACTCCCGCCAAATCCTTCCGCGACGAAATCCGGCGCTACAAGCCCATCGTTGTTTATGTTGTAGCTAGCACGGCTCGTAAGCCCTGCGGCGTGAAAAACGTCGTAACTCAGGTGGATGTCGCTTCCCGCATAGCTCCCCGTGCCTTTGTACTGGCCATTCGCGAATGTTCCTTCCCCGCGAACATCGACGTGCCCGGTCGGCACCTGCGGTGAGCGAAAAGTCTCGCGAAAGTCGAGCAACTCGACCCACCCCCGGTAACGGAAACTCCACTTGGGTTTTGTGAAGTCCGACATTTCCGCCTGTGCATCAAGGTGCGAACGTCCGGCGCTCAACACTCCTTGCTCCAGCGTGAAGCCGTCACGCCACAGCGTAAATTTCGCAGAGAGATTTGCAGGCAACGGCGCCATTCCCTGCGCGCTGAGCCGTATGCGCTGCCATTCGAGATTGCCAAGATACAGTGGATGTTCTGGTGTCCCTCCGGCGTCCAGCGTCAGACTCATCTCGCCGCCCTCCACTGCCAGCGGCACTTTCACTTCGTTGTAGAGCAACCACCCATTCTCGATGCTCACCCGCCGCACCCGCAGGTCGAAAAGCGATTCCTGCAGCGGCTTCTTCGAACTGCTCGCTCCCGGCGGAGTCGGCACGTTTGTCGAGCCATCCTTCGCCACGCGGATGTGCACCTCCGGCTCCTTCAGCACCAGTTCGGTCAGCGATACCTTTCTGCCCCAGAAGGAATCAATTTGCAGCTCCGCGTCCGCCTCCTTCGCCGAAAACAACGCCTGCGTCCCGCCCGGCTCGTGCCCGTGGATCACCAATCCCTTTAGCGTGGCTCGCATCGAAAGCCACTGGATCGAAATCGACCGCAACTCCACCCGGCCGCCCGTTGCTTTCTCCAAACGGTGCACGATCCACCGCTGCAGGATCGGATTCCCCGCGCCGCTTGCGAAGAAACCAATCACGCACAAGATCCCAATAACCGTCAGCACCCACGGTGTGTGGATCACCCAATTCCATATCGGATGTCGCTTCCGGACCTTCATCTTGCCCCTTGTTCCAAAAACTTTTGAACATGCAGCCGGTCGCGGCTTTCCTTCAGCCAGCGAGCGGCCTGTTCATCGATGTCGCTCTGCACTAGCGCTTCTTGGATGAAATCCCGGGAGGCATCCAACGTGGGCGGCTCCTGCCCGCGCGCCTTCGCTCTCGGCACGACGGCATTCTGATAAAATTCCTCGACTGCCTTTTCATCGATCTGAGCCGACGGGCGAAATCTCGAATCGAGGTAGTTGTTCAGGTACAACTGTGCGGTCACAATCCTTCGCACTTCTGCATCATTCAGCCCGCTCTGCTTCTTACGCGCTTCATATTCCTCGACAGAGGCGAAGGACTTCACTACTCGCGCAACTTCTCGGTCGATTTCCTCGCTCTTCGGCTCGGGAAAGCGTGACAGCTCGGCTTCCGACCGTACGATCCGCTGATCGATCAGCCGGTCTACAATTGCGCTTTCGCTTTCGGATTTTCCGTTCACCAGTTCCTGATACTCCTCCAACTCTCGGACGTCGCTCAGCAAAATGATGTCGTTCTCCACCCGCGCCACGATTCGGTCCACAACCTCTTGCCCAGCCATCGGCGAAGCTGTTGCCGGCACAAGAAACAGCGAGCAGATTACGAAAATAAATCTTCGGCGCATTAAAAAATCGACCCCAAATTAAAGAAGATTTGCAGCCGCGGAAGCTGCGCTCCCTTAAAGCACTGAGGATTCGCTGGCGTGCCGCCCGTGATGGGGACGCACGGCACTACGAAAAACGGACGGTTGATCTGGTAACCCAAATCCACTCGAATCGGCCCCACCGGTGTCGCATACCGGATCCCGAACCCGACCGTATGCGCGAAATAATTCAGCTCGTTCGTACAGTTGTAGACGCACAATGTGGGATTTGTCGCGCTGGGTGGCTGTGAAGGATCCTGCAGCGTGAAAACGGGCTTTGGTGAATACGCCCGTAGCGTGAAATGATCCAGCCGGCTATAGACGTTGCCACCGTCGTAGAACAATGCACCCCCGAGTTGCGTCCCAACGAACGGCAACCGCATCGGAAAGCGAAACTCCTGATTGAGCACCAGCATGGCCTGGCCACCAACCGGAAACCCCGTGCATGGGTCGCGCGGTCCTGCTTGGTTCAGCGCAAATCCTCGTAGCGACGTCCCGCCGCCTGCGAAATATCGTTCGGGAAGCGGGATGATTTCAGGCTGCGGTCCGGGCGCCGCCGCCGCCGTGCACTGCGTCGGTGTGGGTGGCAGAAACGAAAGCGACTCGGTGTTCGCAAAGGGCTCTAGAATCCCGATCCGGATCGAACGTGCAAAGCTGAACCGCCGTTTGATCCGGTGGTAAGTCGAATTCTGCACAAAAAACCGCAGAAAGCTTGCGCTCGAACCGAAGTTTGTGCTGGAGACGCTGAAATCCGCGCTATTGAAGTTTCCTTTGGTGGCATCAGCTGGATTGTCCCTCGCATCCCGCAGCCACGTCACCCCAAACTGGGACACCAATGTCGGCTGCTCAAAGAGCGGTATCTCCTCCGGAGCAATGTGCGAATTTAGATTTGAAACCAACACCTTACGGAAAGAATAACGATATGACACCGTAGTCAGCGGCGTCACCTGGTCCGACAATTGCGCCGATATCTCGTACCGCATTGCCGTAAACGTGTTGATGTCCTGCGTTTTTTCAGTGTACGCCGTTGCTTGCGTACTGTAGTGCGGACTTCCAAACGTGTTGGGGATGGAGTAGCCCAGCAAAGCCCGGTCTTCTATCGTGCTTCCGCGCAACTTCAGCGACAGTGAATCAGCACGACCCGTCAGGTTGACTTTCGTCAACTCAAAAATCCCGCGCGGCGCTGCCTGGACCTCGCCCCCCGTTGGATTTGTCGTGCTCGCCAGGCGTTGCACTTCAAACCCTCCGCCATACGCCATCGTGTATCGCTTGGCTTCCTCGACCAAAACGACGATGTCTTTGTCAGGGTCTGAGCCGTCGGGATTCTGTGGTTCGATCGTCACCCTATTGAATATGCCCAGGTTGTACAAGCGCCTCTGCGATTCCACGACGTCACCTTCGCGCAGTGGTTCCCCCGGCTCAACCCGGATTTCCCTCTGAATCACTTTCAACCGCGTACGGCGGTACCCGCTCAAAAGAACTCGCCGTACCCTCGTCTGCGGTCCTTCCGTGATGTGATACACAAGCTTGACTGGAGCCGTCTGCGCCACCTCCGGCTTCGACTTCTTTTCCTTCTCTTCCTCTTTTATCTGGCTTTTTTCGTCTTTCGTTGTTTCCGTTTTTGTCCCCTTCGCGGTTCCGCTCGTTTCTGCGGCTACCCGTTCCGCCGTC
Source organism: uncultured Acidobacteriota bacterium (assembly GCA_963833345.1). GTDB lineage: Bacteria > Acidobacteriota > Terriglobia > Acidiferrales > UBA7541 > Acidiferrum. The sequence goes on from CAWHXI010000002.1 coordinate 3,860,816, forward strand.
GACGTAAAGCTCGCCTCCGGATATCCTTCGTTGAAATACATCGCAAGAATATTGTCACGATCTGTGGTTACGTTGAGATCGGAGTATGGCTGCCCCGGCGTCGATCCGATCACACCCAGCAATACCTCCTCCGTGAACGCGTGGATCCCCTCGATCGCGATCGACGCCACTCGGGTCTGAGCGCCTTCCTGGATCGCGAATCGTACGAAGATGTCTCCTTCTTTCCCCTTGTAATTGTCGGAAATCTGCCCGTCCACCTTCGCATCTAGAAAGCCGTTCGCGTCGTAGAGACCCTGCATCGATTGGGCGTCCGAATCAATCAGCCGCCGGCTGAACCGCCCTCGCGAGCCGAACGCCGCGCCGTAGATTTGCAGCCGGCTCCGCAGCAATTCTGTGCTGAAGTAGTGATTCCCGCTGATTTCAATTCCGACAAGCTTATGCCGGTCGCCCCTTTCGATGTGGTAAGTGATCACTTCTTCCGTGCCCTTCGATTTCTGTTCCTTGACCTGCACTTCCTTGGTTTCTGTCGTGTAGCTCACTTGCGCGTCAAAGTATCCATCGCGTTCCAGCCGCTCACGAATATTCCGTTTCCCTTCCTCCAGAAGGTCTGCATCCACGGCGCCTTCTTGATACACGGGGACCAACCTCTTTAATTCTCCTTTGGACAATTTCGCGCCCGTCACCGCCACGTCCACCTGCGGACCTTCCGTGACCTCGAGCGCCAGCGGGATCGTATTGTTCGCCGCGTTGTACTCGCCTCGCCGGACGGTCGCCCGTGCGCTCAGCCGCCCCTTCTTCACCAGAAATTTTCGGATCCGGTCGGTCCCGCGCTGTATGCGCGCGGTCGTCACCTGCTGTCCCGGCTGCATCTTCAATCGCGAAAGTATCTCCACGTCGCGGTACGCCGTGCCGTTCTTCAGTTCTACGGATGCCACGCGTGCCCGCGGCCCGGGCTTTACATGCACCAAGATGTCCATTTGATGCGTGGCGGGGTACGGCACGCTCTCCGCTGAGACCTGTGCCGTATACAGGCCTTCTTCCTTCAATACATCACGCAGGCGCGCCAACCCTTCGTCCACGTCTTCTTGTCGAAACGGCCGCCCCAGCGTGATCTGCATGGCCGCGGCAGCGGATGTATCCGTAGGGGGTGGCGTCAACCCATCAATCAGGACTCTATTAAAGAAGATACTTTCTCGAACCACGAAGTCGAGCCGCACGCCGCTGCCCACGGGAGTCACGACGGCTTTTAAATCCGTATAATCACCCAGCCCATACAGAGCGCGCAGGCTCTGCGCGACCTGCTCTCGGTTCAGCGGTTTCCCAACTTCAACCGTGAGTCCTGATGGCGATTCCGAGAGCACGTGCCCATCTTCGGTAACAATCCGTATCGCAACGACAGGAGCTCCCTCTGGAGGCGTTTGGGCCTTTCCTTCAGCCGCCTGTGCCTGTCCATAACTCCTCGGCGCCACAAACAGCAGCGCGAAGACGGCAATACCCCTCAGCCTTCTTCCCCATCTCAATTTCATGCCCACTATCGCTCAAACGAAGCGTAGCACAAGGGCGTTGCCCATCCCGCTATCTCTAGCGTTATGATGATGCAAGGGGGACGATGACCGTCGCCGCCGCACCGGGTCCGCGCTTGCTCGATTCGCTCCAGGAAAAGTACTCGCGTCAGATGCTCTTCGCCGGAATCGGTGAAGAAGGCCAGCGGCGCCTGCTCGCCTCCAGTGCTATCATCGTAGGCTGCGGCGCGATTGGTGCGGCTGCCGCTGGTCTTCTCGTGCGCGCCGGAGTCGGCCGCGTCAGAATTCTCGATCGCGATTTTGTTGAACCGTCCAATTTGCAGCGGCAAACTCTTTTCGACGAGGGCGACGCCCGCTCCGCCCTTCCCAAAGCCGTTGCTGCCGAGCGCAAACTGCGGGCCATCAACGGCAGCGTCGCGGTGCAAGGCTTGGTCTCAGACTTAAACCCGCGCAATGCCGAGGAGTTGCTCGTTGGCTTCGATCTCATCCTTGATGGCACCGATAATTTTGAGACCCGCTTCCTCATCAATGACTTTGCCGTACAATCCGCCAAGCCCTGGATCTACGCCGCCGCCGTCGCCAGCTACGGCGTGACCATGACCATCCGTCCCGGCCTAACTCCTTGTCTCGCCTGCCTCCTCGAATCCTCCACCAACGCCCGCGGCCTCGAAGAAACCTGCGACACCGTCGGCGTCCTCGGCCCCATCGTCAACCTCATCGCCTCTCTCGAAGTCGCTGAAGCTCTCAAGCTGCTCGCCGGCCGCGAAGAATCCCTCCACAACCGCTTAGTGTCTTGCGACGTGTGGACTGGCCACTTCCAATCCGTCCGCGTAGCCCAAAACTCGGCCTGCCGCGCCTGTGCCCGCCGCGAATTCTCTTATCTTCAAGGACAAGCTCAGCCTCACATCACCCTATGCGGCCGAGACTCTGTGCAAATTCACGAGCGAGGCCGAACCCTCGATCTGGGAGCGTTGCAGGAGAGGCTTGCGACCACCGTCTCTGATGTCCGCCATAACGAATTCTTGCTCTGTTTTCGCGTCGACCCGTATCAAATGACCGTCTTCGCCGATGGCCGCGCTATTCTCAAGGGCACAAAAGACCCCGCCATCGCGCGTTCTCTCTACGCCCGCTACATCGGCGCCTGATTCTCTTCTTCTTTGAGAGGGATTGGTGCCAGCCCTGCTTCAGCGCGTCTGCCCGGTCCGCCCGAAGGAACTCCGCATGTTCGCGCGATCCAGGTTTTCCCGCAGGTTCATCAGCGTCAGAAAGGTGCTCAGAATTCTCGCCTTCAAATCATCGGTCAAGTGCAAGCCGCTGGTAGCCACCCGCGCCAGCCGCTCACCGCTTTCTGTAATAAACCGCATGATTTCCTTCTGCCGGTCGTGCGGAGCGTTCCCCAGTGCCGTCTCGCGCCTCATTTCCGCGCAGCTTCCCTCGATCGATAGTGTGAAGTGCAAAACGCAAACCTGCTGCTGCTCGGCGAGGGCTGGCGGCGAGTCGTTCTTGCATCCCGTTACTTTGCAAGGTATAGCCATGGAGCGCGCAAACTGGGGTCAACAAGAAAGGTAACCACTCCTGGCCCTGAAAATCCAGTCTCCTTCTGCCGAAGGTTGCGAATCCTGCATAGCCTCTTTCCGCACCCCGTATCCCTACCGATAATCCGATCCGCCAGCCGGTTGCGAAAAATCAATTGCCCGCATGCAAAAACAATTGTATAAAAATGCAGGAGGTTGTATATTTGTGCTAGCTATGAGCATCGGTAAAACATTTCGCCACGGTCAAATCCTGCGGTTGGTCAGCGGCCAGCCCATCGTCAGCCAGGAAGAGTTGCGCCGCCGCCTTGCTCAGCAGAAGATGCGCGTCACGCAAGCGACTCTTTCCCGCGACCTGCAAGAGCTCCGCCTCGTTAAGACTCAGGAAGGCTACAAGCCCGAAACCGTTCTTCCCGAAGAGAACGGTAACGGGACGCTCCCTCTACCTCCGCTCGCGCGCGCGCTTCGCGAATTTCTGTTGGATATTCGCCCAGCAGAAAATTTGCTCGTTCTGAAAACTCCTCCCAGTGGAGCCCAGCCTCTCGCCGCTGCCGTGGACGCATCGAAATTTCCAGAAATTGCAGGCACCATCGCGGGGGATGACACCGTTCTCATCATCACTCCCAACAAACGAACTCGCGACTCCCTGCAAAAAAAGATTGAAGCCCTGGTGAAATGAGAGATCCTCGCCAAGTCGCCGTCGTTGGTGTCACCGGATACACCGGCCTTGAACTTGCCGGCATTCTCCTGCGCCATCCCGCTGTCGCCTCCACCACGTTTTATGTGCGCGAAACGCGAGGCGCCCACTGCATCGCCGAACTGTTTCCCCAATTCCGCGGCCGGGGACAAGCTCCCCTTCGGCCGCTTTCTCTCGATTCGATCACGTCCACCGCGGCGGGAACCGCTTTTCTTGCCACGCCTCATGAAGTCTCAGCCGAACTCGCCCCTGTGCTCCTCGAAGCTGGCTTGCGCGTCGTTGACTTGAGCGCAGCATTCCGCTTTCGCGAGCCCGAAACATTCACCTCCTGGTACAAGCTACCCACGCCTCATGCCGATTATCTGGGCGAAGCGGTCTACGGTCTTCCCGAACTCTATTCTGAGGAAATCGCAAAAGCACGCCTGGTCGCGAATCCTGGCTGCTACGCCACAAGCGTCATCCTCGCGCTGCGCCCGCTCGCCGAAGCCGGCTTTATCGCTTCGGACCAAAACGTTGTCTGCGATTGCAAGTCTGGCGCCAGCGGCGCGGGCAAAGATCCCCGTCGCGACCTGCAATTCGTCGAAGTCGACGAAAATTTCAAAGCCTACAATCTTTTTTCACACCGCCACACGCCGGAAATTCTCGAACACACCGGCCTCGGCGAATCTCAGCTCATTTTTTCCACGCACCTGCTGCCTCTGGCTCGCGGCATTCTCTCGACCATCTACGTCACGCTCTCCGCGCAGCAATCCCCCGAGACCATCGAAGCGCTCTATCGCAAGTTCTACGCCGGGCGGCCAATGGTCCGTATCTGGCCCGCGGGCTCCTTGCCGGAGCTGCAGCATGTCGCGCACACCAATTTCTGTGACATGGGCTTCGCCCTGGATAAGTCTGGCCAGCGCCTCATCGTCGTCTCTTGCCTCGACAATCTTGGCAAAGGCGCCGCGGGCCAGGCCGTTCAGAATTTCAACCATATTTTGGGTATCGAGGAGAAAACCGCACTTCAATGAAAACCGTAATCAAGTTCGCAGGTGCTTTGCTCGAAGATGAACCGACCATGCGCGCACTCGCGCGGCAGGTCGCCGTCCTTGCCAACGAAGGCCACGAGATTCTCGTGGTTCACGGTGGTGGTCACGCATTCACCGAGGCCCTCAAGCGCATGGGCATCGAAAGCAAATTTGTCTCCGGTCTTCGTGTCACCGACCGCGAAACGCGCGACGCCGCCGTGATGGTTTTCGCCGGGCTACTGAACAAGCGCCTTGCCGCAGCGATTTCCGCGGAAGGGTATCCAGCGATTGGCATCTCCGCTGCCGACGCTCAGTGTTTCCTTGCAGAGCCCATGTCCCACGGCGAAGTTGCCGGCAGCCTCGGGTTCGTCGGCTATCTCACCGGCATCAATATTGCCTTCATTGAATCGCTTTGGCGCGAACGCCTAATTCCTGTCGCCCCCTGCCTCGGCCTCGGCCCTGATAACGAGCTTTACAACATCAACGCCGACCACATGGCCGCTGCCTGCGCCGAATTTCTCGACGCCGACCAGTTGATCTACCTCACCGACGTCGCCGGCGTTCTCGACGGCGAAAAAGTCCTCTCCGCTATCACCTGCGAAGAGAGCGAGCGCCTGGTTCAATGCCGCGTTGTCTCCGGCGGAATGATTCTCAAGTTGGAAGCAGCTAAGCGCGCTCTTGAGGGCGGCGTCCGCCAGGTGCGTATCGTCGGTGGCACAGCTCCCGATGCTCTTCTCCTCGCGTTTCACTCGGCGGAACACACCAACGAAGATAATTCGGCCCCCATCCCCGGCACGCGCATTCTGCGCGAATCTTTCCCGAGCGCCCAAACGGCTCTTTCGGCGGCGTAATGCGCATGCTCGATACAAAAAAGACAGCAAAATCCGCTGTCCGGTCACCTAAGAAATTCTCTCCTCGCGCCTCGAATGCGAAGTCCATTCTGCGCGATGCGAATCAATTTCTTATGCCCACGTATAAGCGCCAGCCCATTGTCTTCACGCATGGACGCGGCTGCTATGTCTATGATTCGCGCGGCAAAAAATATCTCGATTTTCTCGGTGGCATCGCTGTCAATGCTCTTGGCCATGCGCATCCGCGCATCGTAAAAGTCATCCGCCGCGAAGCCGCACGAGCCATCCATCTTTCCAATCTCTTTCACAATTCTTACCAGGGCCCGCTGGCCCGCAAACTTGCGCAATGGTCTGGCCTCGACCGCGTGTTTTTCTCCAATAGCGGCGCAGAAGCCGTCGAAGGCGCTCTCAAGCTAGCCCGCCTATACGGCCGCACTTCGACCGAGTCTCCAGGTTCCCCAGGCCGGAAACACCGCATTTTGGCGCTCGAAAACTCTTTTCACGGCCGCACCTTTGGCGCCGTGAGCGTTACTGCCACGGAGAAATACCGACTCCCTTTTGCACCCCTCATACCCGGCGTGGAGTTTGTCCGCTTCAATGACGTCGCTGACCTCGAATCCAAGTTTGACGACACCGTCTGCGCCATCCTCCTTGAAACCATTCAGGGTGAAGGCGGAATCTTTCCGGTCAGCGAAGATTTCTGGAACCGCGCGCGCACCCTGGCCACAAAAAGCGGCGCGCTGCTCATCGCCGACGAAATTCAGTGTGGCTTGGGCCGCACGGGCCGCTATTTTGCGTACCAGAAATTTTCCTCGAAACCCGACGTCGCGGTGATAGCCAAGCCGCTCGCCGCCGGTCTCCCGCTCGGCGCGATCCTCACGTCCGAAGTGGTCGCCCATCGCGTTTCGCCCGGCTTGCACGGTACAACCTTTGGTGGCGGTCCGCTCGCTTGCGCCACGGCTCTTGAATTTCTCAATATCATCGAGGACGAAAAACTCCTCGAAAACATTCGCAAGCGAGGCGCCGAGTTGCGCGAAGGCCTCTCCGCGCTCGCCGCAAAATTCAGCTTCATCCGAGAAATTCGAGGCGAAGGCTTGATGATTGGCATCGAGCTTTCCATTGATGGCGCTCCCTTTGTCCAGCAAGCAATGCTCAAAGGACTGCTTATCAATTGCACGCACGATTTCACGCTGCGCTTCCTGCCGCCTTTCCTCGTAACCCGCGCGCAAGTGCGTCAATTCTTGCGTCTCCTTGAAAAAATCTTTGTATCTACCCCGCAAAAGGCTGCTGCCCCAGAGCCCGCGAAATCCGCGCCTCCGTCGCATGCTGCCCTCGTCGCGGCAAGGTGAAACAATGACAACATCTGCACTCGTTACTCCTATTTCTTTGTCGAATGACCTGCTCACTGGAGCGGAATGGAGCCCCTCGCACACGCGCGACCTGCTTCAGCTCTCTGCCGAAATCAAAGCCCGCCCGGGCCGTTACGCTTCCTCGCTGACGGGCAAATTCATCGCGCTGATTTTCGAAAAGCCCTCCCTGCGCACGCGCGTCACTTTCGACGTCGGCATCCAGAGCATGGGCGGCTCGGTCGTTTTCCTCGATCACACGCAAGCCTCCGCCTCTCTCGGCGCCCGCGAGTCCATCGCCGATGTCGCGCGCAATCTCGATCGCTGGGTCCACGGCATCGTCGCCCGCGTCTACCACCAAAAAGTCCTCGAGGAAATGGCTGCCAACGCCACCATTCCCGTGATTAACGCGCTCTCGGATAAATTTCATCCCTGCCAGGCGCTCGCCGACTTCTTTACTCTCGAAGAAAGGTTCGGCGCACTCCGCGGATTCAAGCTCACCTACGTCGGCGATGGAAACAACGTGTGCCATTCCCTGATGTATCTCGCCGCGCGCCTTGGCGTTCATCTGCGTGTCGCCACGCCGCACGATTACCAGCCTGCGGCGGAAGTCGTCGCCGACTCTAAACGCGTAGCCAAGGAAACTCGCGCCAAAATCGAACTCATGACCGATCCCCGCGAAGCGGTCGCCGGCGCCCAAGGCGTCTACACCGACGCCTGGACCAGTATGGGCTTCGAAGCCGAAGGTGAAGTCCGCAGCGCCGTCTTCGCGCCTTATCAAGTCAACCCAGAGCTGATGGCCCTAGCCGCCCCAGACGCCGTGTTCATGCACTGCCTTCCGGCGCACCGCGGCCTGGAAGTTACGCCCGAAGTCCTCGACGGCCCGCAATCGGTCGTCCTCGACCAATCGGAAAACCGCATGTACGTGCAGAAAGCCATCTTGCACACTCTGTTCTGATGAATGGATGTTCGCTATTACATCGCGCCAAATTGCATTTGTAGGGGCACGGCACGCCGTGCCCGTCTTTGAACTCTTGAACCTTGAACTCTTAAACTTTTTTCAAAACGAGGAACCGTGAAAACGCAATTACCAAAACCTAAAAAAATAGTTCTCGCCTATTCCGGAGGTCTCGATACTTCCATCATCATTCCCTGGCTGAAAGAAAATTATCAATGCGAAGTTATCGCCATGATTGGCGACGTAGGCCAGCAGGAAGACTTGGAAGCCGCCCGCAAGAAAGCCCTAGCCACCGGCGCGTCGACAGCCTACGTCGAAGACCTTCGCGAAGAATTTGTCCGCGACTACATCTGGCCGACGCTGCGCGCAGGCGCGGTCTATGAGCACACCTACTTGCTCGGCACCTCCATGGCCCGCCCCATTCTCGGCAAACGGCAAGCGGAACTCGCTCTCCAACTAGGGGCCGACGGCCTCTCACACGGTTGCACCGGCAAAGGCAACGACCAGGTCCGCTTCGAACTGGCCTACAAAGCCATCGCGCCCAACGTGCAAATCATCGCGCCCTGGCGCGAATGGGACATCGACTCCCGAGAGGACGCCATCGCCTACGCTGCAAAACACAACGTGCAGGTCGAGCAAAGCAAGAAAAACATTTACAGCCGCGACCGCAACATCTGGCACCTCAGCCACGAAGGCGGCGAACTCGAAGATCCCGCCAATTCGCCCAACGATGCCATGTGGCAATGGACCGTCTCTCCCGAAAAAGCTCCAGACAAAGCCGAAGAAGTCGAAATCGGCTTTGAAGCAGGGACTCCGATCAGCGTCAACGGCGCAAAGCTCGGTCCCGTCGAGCTTCTCAACACACTGAATGAAATTGCCGCCAGGCATGGTATTGGCCGCACCGACATCGTCGAAAATCGCCTAGTCGGGATGAAGTCCCGCGGCGCGTACGAAACGCCCGGCGGCACGCTCCTCGTCACTGCGCATCGCGAACTCGAAGCGCTCACCATCGACCGCGAGACCACCCACTTTCAACAAGCACTCTCGCTTCGCTATGCCGAACTCGTTTACTACGGTTTGTGGTTTTCTCCGTTGCGTGCCGCACTCGACGGTTTCTTCAATGTCTCGCAACAGCGCGTGACCGGCGCCGTCGGCCTAAAGCTCTGGAAAGGCACGCTCACCGTCACCAAGCGCGTCTCACCGTTCTCGCTCTATCGCACCGACCTCGCCAGCTTCACCATGGGCCGCTACAACCCCAAAGACGCGGAAGGCTTTATCAATCTTTTCGCTCTGCCGGTGACGGTCCGTCCCAAAGCCAAAGCGGAAGGCAGCAACAACTAATCTCTGCGGGGGAGGGGCTTGCCCCTCCCCTTGGAGGGGCACGGCACGCCGTGCCCTCTGCTGGCAACTGATGAAGAATGACCATGACCGAACGCAAAAATGACCGACTCTGGGGTGGACGTTTCGAACGTGAGCCGAATGTTCACTTCGACGCGTTCCAGCGATCCTTTGCGTTCGATCGCCGCCTGCTGCCCTACGAAATCGCCGTTGACCGAGCGTGGGCCAAAGCCCTCGAGCCCATCGGCATCTTCACAGCCTCAGAAGTGAAGCAAACACTCGCCACACTCGACAAGATCTCCGACCGCGCGAAGACCGATCCTGTGTGGATCGATACGTTCGGCGCAAGCGCCGAAGACGTCCATCACTTCGTGGAAAAAGCCCTAGTCGAAGAACTCGGCCCCCTCGGCTGGAAACTGCACACGGGCCGCAGCCGCAACGAACTCGTCGCCACGGACTTTCGTCTCTTCGTCATCGACGCCGCGGTAGAAATCCAGCGTGGTCTGTCCGCGCTCTTAAACGCGCTGCTGAACCAGGCCAAGGCACAAATCGCCGTGCCGATGGCGGGCGTGACCCACATGCAGTACGCGCAGCCAATTCTGCTTTCGCATTTCCTCCTCGCGCATGCCGAGGCCTTTCTGCGCGACGTCACCCGTCTGCAACACGCGGCCGCAAGCGCCGACGCGTGCCCGATGGGCTCCGGTGCGCTGGCGGGAAATTCCTTCGGAATCGACCGCAACGCCATCGCGCGCGAACTCGGCTTTTCCAAGATCACCGCGAACAGCCTTGACGCCGTGAGCGACCGCGACTTCGCCCTCGATTATCTTTTCGCGCTCACCGGTATCGCCACGCATCTTTCTCGCCTCGCCGAAGATTTCGTGATCTTCGCTTCGCAGGAATTTGCCTACGTAATTCTGCCTGACGAATATTCCACCGGCAGCAGCCTCATGCCACAGAAGAAGAATCCTGACAGCTGGGAACTGATTCGTGGCAAAACTGGCCGAATAACGGGCGCGTTGCTGGGTTTGCTTACCACAATGAAAGGACTGCCGACGAGCTACCAGCGCGACCTCCAGGAAGACAAAGAAGCTCTCTTCGCCGCACACGATCAAGTCAGCGATATGATTCATGTCGCCGCAGGCGCCCTCGCCGGTACCACGTTTCGTGAGGATCGTCTTCGCGCCGCCGCAGCGAGTCCGCTTCTGTTGGCCACCGAGGCTGCGGATTACCTCGTTCACAAAGGCGTTCCATTCCGCCAGGCACATGACATCGTCGGCCAAATCCTGCGCGAAGCAGAGCGCCAGGGAAAAGTCTGGACTCGATTGCCGCTCGAAGATTTGAAGAAAATATCTCCCGCGTTTGACGCCGATTTTTCCGTTGGACTGAACGTCAATGCGGCGCTTGCGGCCAAAAATGTTCCCGGCGGAACCGCGCCGGAAGCAGTCCGCAAAGCCATCTCGGATTTGGAAGAACGTCTCAACAAAAAAACCAGCAAACAAGGAGCCACACTATGAGCATACAATCTGCGATTCAGCAAAACGCCCTAACCTCCATCTCGGAGGAGAGGAGGTCGCTTCCGGGGACGGCGCGCTAGTCACACGGATATTCCGCTGATGAAGCACGCACTCTCCGAAGCATCCCTTCCGCGCGGATTTCGGTTCGCAGGCATCGCCTGCGGCTTGAAAAAAACCGGCGCGCTTGATCTCGCGATTATTTCGAGCGACGTTCCGGCCTCTGCCGCCGCCGTTTTCACGCAAAATCTTGTTGTCGCCGCCCCAGTCACCATTTCCAAAGAACACTTGCGCGCATCGAAAGGACGCATGCGCGCCGTGATTGTGAATGCCGGCAACGCGAATTGCGCCACCGGGGCCGCTGGCCATGCTGCCGCACTGAAAACCGTTGCCGAAACAGCCAAGCGGCTCGGCTGCACCCCAAACGAAGTCATCGTCTGCTCGACGGGTGTGATCGGTGTGCCGCTAGCCGTCGAAAAGATTCTCCGCTCATTGCCAAAGCTCACTCGCAATCGCCGCCCCTCGGCCCGGTCCTTCGCGGAGCTGTCGCTCGCCATTTGCACGACGGACACTCGCCCAAAAACCGCAGCCGCAGCGTTCAAGATGGCTGGCGGGCGAGTTCATCTGGTCGGGTGCGCGAAAGGCGCTGGGATGATTCATCCCAACCTGGCCACAACGCTTGCCTTCCTAGTTACGGACGCCGCTATCGCGCCAGCTCTGCTTCAAAAAACTCTGCGCGATGTGTGCTCGCGCACGTTCAACGCCATCAGCGTGGATGGCGACTCTTCCACGAACGATACTCTGCTGGTCTTCGCAAACGGCGCAGCTGGCACTCCCGCGATTCGCGCCGGAAGCGCGGCGCATAGGTCCTTTGCTACGGCCCTCGAAGACGTTTGCCGGTCGCTCGCACTGCAAATCGTCGCCGATGGTGAAGGCGCGCAACGTGTCATCGAAATCGAAGTGCGTGGCGCAAAAACAGAAGCAGCGGCCAAGCGCATCGCCGAAACAATCGCGACTTCGCCTCTGGTCAAAACGGCGTTTGCCGGCGGCGATCCTAACTGGGGCCGCGTTTTCGCCGCCGCCGGGCGCGCAGGTGTCCCGTTCGATCCCGCGCGCGTCGACATCAAGATGGCCGGCATTCCCGTGCTGCGGCGCGGCAGTCCGCTCGATTTCAATGAACGCGCCGCCAGCAACCGCCTGCTCGCTGAACACGTTCCGATCATTCTGGATCTGCATGCTGGCAACGCCAGCGCGCGCTACTGGACCTGCGACCTTACCGCGGAGTACGTGCGCATCAACGCTTCTTACAGAACGTAATCGATACAGATCGCAAATTCCGCCCGGCGGCATGCGGTAGTGTGCTAGGCTACGCGCGAAATTATCGCGAGCGGAACGCCGGACATCCTTGTGCGATATTCGTCGGCCGCGAATTAGGTTGGTGGATTATGAGCAACGCAGTAGGCACACATCCCGTTCATCAAGCGCGTGCCAGCCATACGGACCCGAGAAATTTGCCGTGGGTTCCGTGGGCCGAGGGGCACTTTATCAAGCTAATCAAATTGAATCCCATCACCGGGCAGATCATTTTGTTTATCCGGTCGCATCCCGGAGCGGCGCTTCAAATGCATTTTCATCCGGGGACCGTTGTCGTGTACACGGTGCAAGGCGCGTGGACTTACGACGAGGGCTGGGTTTCGGAAACGGGTGACGTGGTCTTTGAGGTCGCTGGATCGACGCATTCGCCGCGAATGGTGGGCAAGGAAGACACGATCGTGTTTGCGGTGATTGAGGGGGCGCTGGATTTTGTCGACGACACGGGTCACACAGTTGCTACCGAAAACTGGCAAACTTTCCTGAAGCGGTACCACGACCACTGCGCCGAGAACGGCCTGACGCCGGTGGACATCACGAAGTTCTAACTCTTGCGAATTCCACTGCAGAACCCTTCCGTATGGATGCGTCGTGTCTAGATACCCGCGAGACCGTTCCAGATCGACCTCGAAATTGCCAGGCTTGTCGGATCGCCCAGCGCTCTACGCTATGTCCATGATCTCGAGCGGCTTGCCGGCGGCGCACAGGGGACATTCAGAGGGGGTCCACAAGTTGTGTGGCATTTGCTGCAAGAGTTCGAGAGCAACATGGCGTTCCGCGGCGAATTCGGCGATGGAATCGCCGAGCGCTAGAAGCGCTCCGATGGCAATGACGTGAGCGCCGATGCCTTGCAAATCGGAGAAGGTTCCGCGGACAGCCGAGCCTGCGCTGATAACGTCATTGACGATCGCGACTCGTTTGCCCTGGACGGCTGATTGAAGCGCTTTCGGGAGACGGTACTCAACCGGGTATAACCCTTCGCGTGCCGTGTTGGCAAAGCGTTCGGCGTAGATGAACTCGCAGCCCAATTCTAGAGCGACCAGCAACGCGATGTAGGCACCCTCGACGAGCGGCCCGCATACTACCTCAGTTTTGTGCTGCGAGAGTTTCGCTGCGAGTTGAGCGGCAAATGTCTGCACTCCACGAGGATGCAGGCACAGGGTCTCGAGGTCGAACCAGAGATCTCCGTGATGACCGGACTCGCGCCGGAAATGTCCGTGGCGTGCGCGGAAAAAGGAAAGAAGATTTTCTTCCATGGGAGTCCACTCAGCCGGCCGCTTCGCCGCTGCTCAGATAGTCTCAGGCTAACCGCAACGCGAGACAAAAGAAATCAATCTGTCCGAACCCCACGATTATTGGAATTGGCGCCGGGGTATATTGAGAAGGTCGGGGAGTACAAACCTGAGTTCAAGGTAAGGACTGTGTGACTCCAATTTCGAATAAATCGCTAATGATTCTGATTGCCGGGCCCTACCGATCTGGAACAAATGACGACCCCGCTTTGGTCAGGAGAAATGTCCAAGAGATGGAGTCGTATGCCTTGCCCATCTTCCGCGCGGGGCACATCCCGATGCTGGGCGAATGGCTGGCGCTTCCGCTTGTGGTCCTTGCCGGTTCCAAGAAAATCGGCGACGAGCCGTTCAACGAGATATTTCATCCGATCGCAGTCAGGCTTTTGGAAAAGTGCGATGGTGTGCTTCGTGTGGGAGGCTCTTCAGCTGGCGCAGATGAAATGGTGCGAGTCGGCCGGAGCCTTGGCCTAAAGATTTACGTCAATCTCGGGGAAATTCCCGGCATGTGAATTACAGCGGAAACTCTGGTCTCCTGGGTTTCACCTATAGCCGAATCATTAGACGCGGCATCGTAGGCCGCCGTGGATTTAGTGGGGGCACGGTATCCCGTGCCCCATGTCGGAATTTTCGTACTCCCTCGCCTAGAAGGAATACCGCAGCGAGAACTGAATCAATCGTGGTGTCCCCACCAGGCTGGTGATTTTGCCGAAGCTGCTGCCGGCTTCCACGTCGGTCACGGTCGGGTTCCCAAAATTCGGGTGGTTCCACATATTGAAGAAGTCGGTGGTGAAGCGCAGGTTCTGCCTCTCGGTAATCTTTATATTTTTGATCAACGAGAAGTCCCAGTTCTGCTGGCCAGGTCCACGGAACACGTTTCGGCCAAGATTCCCGAAGCCCGTCGTGCAGAAATTGCTGTTCAACAAGCATTGCGCGGGGTAGAGCTGCGCAGCGGGCGTAAAGGCAGCGGGGTTCAGATAGCCGTTGGCAACCCGGCTCCCGATGCTCCCCGTAGAATAGCCGCTGGCAATCGTGCTGCCGCCCGCCAGGCTCCCTGTCAAAGTCCCGGGAGTAAATCCCGCACCCAGGAAGGCCGTGCCCGCTCCGGAATCCAGAACGGAAAACGGCTCGCCCGACTGAGCGATGGTGATTCCGCTGACGGCCCAATTGCTCAGCAGCATTCCCTTGGCCCCGGTCTCTCCTTTGAAGAACGGCAAGTCATAGCGGTAGCTCACGACCAGCCGTTGGGTTCTATCGAAGTCCGAAAGGCCGCGCGAGTCTGCGAGTGTGGACTCATTGTTGAATGCCGTATTGAACGCGGTATTTCCAGTCGATGTCGCGTCCGTCGAGCGCGAAAAGGTATAAGCCGCCTGGAAATACCCTGCCGCCCACCGGCGCGATAGCGTGGTTTGCAATGAGTTGTAATGCGAATAGGCATCATCGGCGAACAGCTGGAACCCCGAGTAGCCATTGATGCCCTGATAGAGCGAGCGTGCGATCGCGTTGGCGAAGGTGTTCGTCGTAATGACGCAGGGATTCGGATTGCAGAAGGAACTGTTGATGTTCACCGGATTCGTTGGCGTCGCGTTCTGCGCTTCCAGGTTGTCGCGGGTTTCGCGCAAGTGAACGGTATGCGTGCCCACGTAACCGACCTCGAGCACCCACTGCCTGCCGAGCGAGCGCTGGACGGTCAAGTTCCACTGCTGCGTATTTGGCACGACGAAGTGGCCCGGCACCTGCAGCCCGAAAATGTTCTCCGAAGCGAGAGGACCCGGGCAGGCGCTTCCCGTCGCGTTTCCATAATTTGCCGCTTGCGTGGTGTCTCCTCCGGGGAATCCTTGGAACACGGAAAGGCAGGGGACAAACGTCGGGTCCAAAGTGCCGGCCACCGGCAAGCCGTTGGGGTTAGGATTCGGGCAGTTGGGTAGCGGAGTCTGCGAAAAGAAGGTACCGAGGCAGCCCGGATTTCCGCCGCCGAACGCAACCGGCAAAAAAGGCGCCTGGAACGAAAGCTGGTCCACATTCCCCACGTCTTCCCGCACATAATATATTCCGTACCCACCGCGTATGGTGGTGTTGTGATGTCCGAAGAGGTCATAAGCCAAACCGATGCGCGGCCCGATTCCCGTCGAATAGTTGTTGTTCAATGTGGTGTCATTGGCGCTTCCCGACAGTCCCGCCAGGTTCAGACTTTTCACGCACGAAGAATAAATGAAGGGATATACGCCCTGATTCGCGAGGGCGGGATTGAGGTTTCCAATGTGGCAAAGATTGTCATGAAATGCGCCGAATATCTCCGTGCGCAGGCCCAGATTCAGCGTCAGGTCGTTGCGTATCTTCCAGTCGTCCTGCGCAAAAACGGCGTAGTTGTTGCTGCGGTATTGGTGATTGTAGACTCCGCCGCCACCAAAGCTGAATTGCGGCGCTCCGAGCAGAAAATTCTGGAAGTCCGTCGTCGGACCGGCAATAGGTCCGTTCGTCGGCGTATTGGTGAAGAACAGCTCGCCGTTGAAGACCTGGGGAAACAATTTATTTAAATTCACCCGCGTAAATTCGCCGCCGAACCGGAAAACGTGCCGCCCTTTTACCCAGCTAACCGTGTCCGTGAGATCGTAGTTGTTCTGATCCTGGTGCTGGTTGGCGAAAGGCGCCGGGCCAATCTCGAAACCAGAAGTGGACAAAACAAACTTGTAGATAGAGTCCGTGACGTTGTTCGTGGGTCGGTCGATGCCCACTTCTTGCGCCGTGACTGGGGCGACGTTGTTCAGCTGATCGTTGATGTGTACGTATCCAAATCGAAACTCATTCACAAGTGTGGCTGAGAACAAATGAGTTTCCGTCACGTTGAGAAACCGCGCACCCACCGGTGTGTCGAGTGGGAAGTTCAGCGACGCGGAGCTGATGCTGCTCGCCAGCGTGCTGCCCAGCGATTCCTGCAGGTCGCCCCCGCCGAAGGGAAGCACACTCTCCGAATCCGAGAAGAAGAAGCGCGCGGAGATTTTGTCTTTGCCGCTGTGGAACTCCCGATCCCAATTCGAGGTGAACTGATTGTCGTTATAGGTACCAGGTTCGCTTAGCGTAAAAGTTCCCGTGTTGACGGTTCCGTTGGTCAGGCCTGGCGTGCAGCCCACCGTGCAGTTTGCAGCCACTTGGCCGGATGGAATCACGAAACCAGTTTTCGGCCCGAATTGTCCTTTCGCGTCCAGCTGTTGCAAGAGTCCGGTGCCGGCCGCGTTCGAAATGACCGGGTCGATGCTGGGCAGGCCAAAGGCGCTCTCCAGGCTGGCCGGCGAGCGGTCCGCCGGCAACAACGGAATGTTCGTGCTGATAATCGTGCCGGGCGAATCGCCGCTCTTCTGCCGCGTGCCCTGGTAATTCAGAAAAAAATAGCCGAATTTCTCTTTTACCACCGGGCCGCCGAGGCTTCCGCCGAAGATATTCTGATTGATCTGCGGACGCGCCTGACCTTCGCGATTTAGGAAGAAATCGTTGGCGTTCAAATCGGTGTTGCGGAAAAACTCGTAAGCGTCGCCGTGGAACTCTCTGGTGCCAGACTTCAGAATCGCGTTGACGTTTCCGCCGCCGTCGCGCCCCTGGCTGGCGTCATACAGCGAAGTCTGGACCCTGAATTCCTGAATCACGTCGGGATTGGGAAGCGGTACGTATGTCGCTTGCGCAACGTTGTAGTCCGTGGCGCTGATTCCTTCTATCAGGAAGTTGTTGTTGTCCTCGCGCTGGCCGTTCACAAAGAGCTTCACAGTGCCGCGCCCCAGCTGGGATGCGGAGTTCAAATCGCTTTGGGCCCCCGTGGAAAGCGTAAGCAGTTGCTGGTAATTCTGCGTCGCCAGAGGTAGCTCACGGATTGTGGCGGTTCCAAGGGATTCGCCGGTCGTGGCGTTGCTGGTTTCCACCGCTGTCACTTGCGCCGAAATTTCGACTTTTTCCGTTACCGCCCCGGGTTTCAGCGTGATCGTCACGCGCGTCGTCTCCGTGACGCGTACTTCGATGTCCGTGGCTTTTGCTTCCCCAAAACCGGATTTGTTTACAACAACAATGTAGTTCCCCGGCGGCAAGAGCGTGGCTACGAAAATCCCCTCGGTAGTCGTGGGTAGCTTGCGCACGATCGATTCCGTTCGCGCATCGATAATCTGCACATCCGCCGAGGCGATGGATCCCCCGCTGGTATCCACGACCACGCCGCTGATGGCTCCGGTCGCTCCGCCTTGCCCGTACGCGTTCACGCCCGCCAGCATTCCCGCGAGCAACAACACCCCTGCAAACAATCTACTGATACCCCACATGATTCACCCCCCAGGTGATAAAACTTAAGATCTGCCTTACCTTGAACAACGAATATCCCGGCGTGCAATACTTCGCATCGCGCCAGTGTCCCCCGGAACACGGCACGGCCAGTGAACATTCCTATTTTGAAACTAGCTATTCAGCTTCTGTGTGTCAACCCGCGAGGGCATAAATTTTCGTTGCCTGTTCATAAGTGTTTTTGATGAAGCAGATCATCAGCTGTGCCGTCAAACCGCTCGCCACGGCTGGTCTTGCTCGTCTCCCCATACTCAGCACTTGACGCGCACCTTACCGGGCGAGACCATTACCTTTGGGTTGTACAGACGCAACCTGTCCCGCTTGCTGTCCGTCTAACGATACAGCTGATCAGCCACCGTCGCCGATGGGGGTGACACATGACTTTTAGTACCATGTTCCGCTCGCTCCTTTCCTTCTCATTCTTCGCTCTCCTGGCAGGCTTCCAACCGGCCAACGCCGACTCTAGCCATGCCCGCGTCATTCGCCTCAGTCTCGTTCAGGGCGATGTGCGCTTTACTCGAGAAGCCCATGGAGATCCACTCGCGGACCAAAAGGCACAATGGGAAAAGGCCCAGGCCAACCTCCCCATCCGTCAGGGTTACGTGATTGCCACGGACAATGGCCGCGCCGAGGTCGAATTTGAGAATGGCGCGATGGCTTTTCTCAACGAGAACACCGTTCTGGAGTTTTTCGATCTTTCGCTCGACGATGGCGCGCGCACCACGCGTCTGGTCCTTCGCCAAGGCTCCGCTTCGTTCTACGTGAATCCCGCAAACGAGGACTATTTCAGCGTGACAGGCGGCGATTTCACAGTCGAGGCCAACGGCAAGAGCTCCTTCCGCCTCAACAACTTTGACGATGGCAGCAACGTGGACGTCTTAACCGGCCACGCCTCCGTCCTGCACAAGAAGGAGACCACCCAGCTTAGCAAGGGCCAGTCACTCTCCATGAAGGCAGGCGAAGATTCCGTGAACATTGGCCGCCTTCCCACAAATGACGATTTCGATCACTGGGTCTCTAGCCGCATCGACACGGTTTCTTCGGCAACGAACGCTTCGCTTCAATACACGAACACTCCCTATTACGCTCCCGGGTACGCCGATCTTTACACGTACGGCGCTTGGTCTTCCTGCGGAGGCTACGGGTATGGATGGCGCCCCTTCGGCGCAAGCCTGGGGTGGTCGCCGTTCACCATGGGTCAATGGATGTGGGATCCCGGTTTCGGTTGGACTTTTGCCAGTTATCAACCCTGGGGTTGGGCTCCTTACCATTATGGAGGCTGGCTCTTTGACGCCTCTTGCGGCGGATGGTTTTATTCGCCGCCACCTTATTTCGGCTACGGAGGCTACGGTCGATACCCGGTAAAGCGTCCTCCGCCCATCGTCCATCCGCCTCACCCGCTCTATCGCGCGACAACCGCTGTTTTCGTCCGCCAAAACGGCCAGCTCGCTATCGTGCCCATGCACCCTCTCGATAAGGATGGCAAGACTCCGCTGAACCTGGAGCACGGCGTTTTTTCCGTCGATCCCGCCAGAAATGCGACGGCGCCGGCGTTGTTCGCGTCAGGCGGACAGAAATGGGAAACCGTGAAATCCCCGCAGCGCGATGCGTTTAGCGGCAGTCTCGTTGCCACGACGGCCCCCGTGCGCACTTCGCGCACGCTTATAGAAGGAAGCAGCGGAACGCGCATTGTTTCCCTCAGCCACGATTCTTCCATCATGTACGACCCGCACGAGCGCCGGTTTGTTAACAGCAATGCTGCTCCGCGTTCCGTGCGCGAGGCAGAACCCCTTGCGGAAAAGGATGCGCTGGGTGGGGCTAGAAACGATCACATTGCACAAAATCCGCCGTCCAGCACAGCTACGCGTGTCGCCAATGCATCCGCTCCAGCGCGCGCCACAGCTCCACCATCTCGCTCAATGGCTCCGCCACCGGCGCCTCGCTCTTCAAGCGGCGGTGGGGGCGGTAGCAGTTATTCTGGCGGAGGCGCATCTTCGCGCGCTTCATCAGCGTCCTCCTTGTCTGCATCGCACGCTAGCGGCGGTGTTGGCGGGCGTCCGCATTGAAGTAATCCTCAATTTACACATTACCGAAGATCTCCTGGCCATCAGCATCTCGTAGGCTGTCAGGAAAAAAGCATTCCGGCGTAGCCTACGACCGCGCCATAATCCCCTGAAACATCCCCCGACGTCGCATAGCGCACCAACTGTGCCCGCGTGCCGCCGAGGCTTTGCAGCGCCGTCAGCATGGCTACGGTCGGCCCCAATCCGCACATCGAGATCGCCTCATTCCGGCAGGTGTCGTACAACCCGCGGGCGTCCAGCGCCAGGATGCTGTCGATTGCCATGCGATCCTTCACCCGCGTCGTTGAGTCATTCTCGTAGTGATTCAAATCGGAAGTCGTCAACAAAAGTATCTCCTCGGCAGAAGCGGCCAGCACACGCCCGATAGCCTCGCCCACGGCGACGAGATCCTCAAAGCGCACTGTTCCGAGTGCGACAGGCACGAACGTAAACCCTGGCTGAAGCAGCTGCAAAAACGGGATTTGCACCTCCAGCGAATGCTCTGTGCTGTGCGCTACGCTGTCTTCGCGCAACAACGCGCAAGCCGCGCGCAACGCCTCCGCCAGCCCTTCATCGATCGCTGCATCACCAAGCGGCGTCCGCCACGCACCGCTCGAGAGAATCGCGGCATTTTCCCCGCGCGGATAATGTCGCACGCCGAGAATCACTATTTTCTTTGGTATCGCAATGCGCGCGTACACCGCTCCCGCTACGTTTCCCGAATAGACGTAGCCCGCATGCGGCACCAAGCATGCCTTTACCGGCGCAGGTATCAAGGGTTTGTCAGCTTCGGTGTATTCCCGGATCAGGGCAGTCAGTTCCGTTGGATGGGATGGATAAAATCGGCCGGAAACCGCAGGCAGGCGAAGCATCACGCCCTCCCGCAAATCAAAGTGGCCTGGAGGGTTTGCCTTTGACCTTGAGGGCCTTCAACGACGTGGGGTCGTAATAAACCGTGACCTTGTCGCCGTACTGATAGCCGCCCCTGTCGACAATCGTCTGCATTTCCGTTGACGCTCGCTCAGAGAGTGCGAACGTCTGCAGGGACATATCGTTTCCCCTCGCGCGGACCGTGATCTGCGCAGTATTCGCGTGCATCACGTAACCTTCAAACTTGCCGAGCCCCACATATTTCGGCTTCGGCTTGATCGTGTTTACGATAATCGGCACGGCTGTATCCACGATGACGGGCTTAACCACCTCGGGAACCTGCGCCCGTACAGGCGCGCTAAAAGCTCCCGTCATCACCAGCGCCGCAGCACTCAATCCCGCGATTTTTATCAGTGCCTTCATTCGATGTCGTCCGTCGCAATCCTCAACGATTTCAAAAACCTTACATCCTGCGGAGTCATCGTCAGCCTTGCCGCCGGTTTCTTGTCTGGAATCTGATCAAACGATTCCTGGTCCACCTGAATTCTCAACGATTCCAGAAAGCGCCGGTCCTGCGTCGTCA
This sequence comes from uncultured Acidobacteriota bacterium, assembly GCA_963833345.1. Taxonomy (GTDB): domain Bacteria; phylum Acidobacteriota; class Terriglobia; order Acidiferrales; family UBA7541; genus Acidiferrum. Next base: position 3,882,075 of record CAWHXI010000002.1, read on the forward strand.
GCTTCGCCGCTTCCGCCGCGGCAGCATCCCGCTTCGCCAACCCGATCGTCGCATCCAGCTTCAACACGATGTCGTAGCCGTGCGCGCGCACTCCGGCAATGGCGCCTGTGATCCGGTCGGAGTCGGACACCGTATCATTGATTGCGTGTCCCAATTCACGAAGCAAGTTCTTCAGGTGATCGTCGAGTTGCAAGGGCGGTTCTCCCTCACTTCATTTGTCATTCTAGGCCCGCATTTCCTAGGATACAAGTCACCTCCTTTTGCGTTGTCTCCAATAGGTTCACAGTACGTTAGTGCAGGTCTGGAGCCCCTTCCGCAGCCTTTCTACTCTATTCCTCGCCGGATTTCACTCCTTGTTTTGCGCTAAGATGCATTCATGTCTTCGATAGCCGCATCACCGGCAGCCGCGGGTCGCCAGGGAGGTTTTCACCGCTTTTGGCGCGCCCTGAAGCAACTCTTCCTCGAGGTTGCCGGCGCCATGTTTGCATTTCTGGGAATCCTCTGGCTCAATGCAGCTCTGCGCTCCTGGACGCGCGACGTATCCTACTGGCTCATTACCACAGCTGTAGCCTTCGCCCTGTTATTCTTTTTTTTCGCACTAAGTTCGTTTCGCCGCGCCCGCAGGTTGTAATCTATTCCTTGTTGGGGCCGGGCTTGCCCCGCCCGGAGTTTTCCTGTTCCCAATTGGCTCAAAATATCGGCGCGAAAATGTCTGATACAAAAACCAAGCCTCCGGCCGAACGCAAAGAGCATTTCACAACGCTCTCCGGCCTTCCCATCGATCGCCTCTACACGCAAGACGATCTATCCGGCACTGACCCGGAATCGACAATCGGCTACGCCGGGGAATTCCCCTACACCCGCGGCATCTACCCCACCATGTACCGCGGCCGCCTCTGGACCATGCGCCAATATGCCGGCTTCGGCACCGCCGTCGAATCCAACCAACGCTATCGCTATCTCCTAAGCAAAGGTCAAGCCGGTCTCTCCGTTGCTTTCGATCTCCCCACCCAAATCGGCATGGACTCCGACCACCCGCTAGCTCAGGGCGAAGTCGGCAAAGTCGGCGTAGCCATTGATTCCCTCGAAGACATGGAAACCCTCTTCGACGGTATCCCGTTAGAAAGAGTCTCCACTTCAATGACCATTAACGCCACTGCTGCCATCCTCCTCTGCCTCTACGTAGCTGTCGCCAAAAAACAAGGCGCTAACCTCGCGAAAATTTCCGGCACGGTCCAAAACGACGTCCTCAAGGAATACATCGCCCGCGGCACGTACATTTATCCCGTCTGCCCCGCTATGCGCATTGTCACCGACATCTTCGCCTGGTGCCGCGACAATCTGCCCAAGTGGAACACCATCTCCATCTCCGGCTACCATATCCGCGAAGCCGGCTCGACCGCCATCCAGGAAGTCGCCTTCACGCTAGCCGACGGCATAGCCTATGTCCAAGCCGCGCTAGACGCCGGCCTCGCCGTCGACGAATTCGCTCCTCAACTCTCCTTCTTCTTCAACGCCCACAGCGACCTCCTCGAGGAAATCGCCAAGTATCGCGCCGCCCGCCGTCTCTGGTCCAAAACCATGCGCGACCGTTTCAAAGCGCAAGACCCTCGCTCGCTCCTCCTCCGCTTCCACGCACAAACCGCCGGCTCCTCCCTCACGGCCCAGCAACCTGAAAACAATATCGTCCGCGTAGCTATCCAAGCCCTGGCCGCGGCCCTCGGTGGCTGCCAATCTCTTCACACCAATTCCATGGACGAAGCCCTCGCCCTTCCCACCGAAGACGCCGCGCTAATCGCCCTGCGCACACAGCAAATCCTCGCCCACGAAACCGGCGTGACCAACACAATCGATCCAGTCGCCGGCTCTTACGCCATCGAACATCTCACCAACGAAATTGAGCAAGGTGCCGTTGACTACATCTCCAAAATTGACGCAATGGGAGGAATGCTGCGCGCCATCGAATCCGGATTCGTCCAAGGCGAAATCCAGAAAGCCGCCTACGATTTCCAGCGCGCCGTCGAATCCAAAGACCAAATCATCGTCGGCGTCAACGACTTCATCGCAGAAGAAGAGCGTTCCATCCCCACGTTAAGAATCGAACCCGAAATTGAACGCTCCCAAATTGCCCGTCTAAACGCCCTCCGCGCCAAACGCGATTCCACTCATACCAAATCCGCCCTAACCGAACTCCAACGCCGTGCCGCCACCACGGAAAATCTCCTCCCCGCCATCCTCACCGCCGTCGAAGCCCACGTCACCGTAGGCGAAATCTCCGACGCCCTCCGCCACGTCTTCGGCGAATACCAGGAATCCGTCGTCGTCTGAAGCAACGGGGGCGAATATGCTCGTAATCATCCTTCTAATCGCCGCTACAGGGGGAATTGTCGCCTTTGCACGCGGACGCGGTGGCAAGCCTTGGCTCTGGGGCACGCTCACGATCGTCGGTTTTTTTCTCGTACCCAACTTGGTGACGTTTTTCGCCGTGATTCTTGGCGCGGATGCCAACAATATCCGAGCGAATTCGCAGCTTTGGTTTTTCGTGTCAGCAGTGGCCTGGGTCGCTGTCCTGCCTTCTGTGCGCGCTTCTTACTGGGCCGCGGTTACGCTAAGCCGGACGGCATGTGGTCCTGCAAAAATTGTAGTTATCTCAACAAAAGCTATGCAGTCATCTGCGAAGCCTGCCGTGAGCCCTACGCTTCAAAGGCCCCGCCTTTTTCATGAGAAACACACTGCGTCCCAAACCCAGGCTCCGGGCGCTCTCGCTCTGTAGTATCCTTCCGCAAAATACATGCGTTGACCCAAGGGCCGCTTAGATCGCAAAACGATGAAGCTCATTCTCGCTTCCACTTCGCCGCGCCGCGCAGAAATTCTCCACGACGCCGGCTTATCGTTCGTCGTCGTCGCTTCCGCGGTCGACGAAACTCCCATACCCGGCGAACCTCCCGGCGAGCTCGTTCAACGCCTGGCCGACGCCAAAGCCGAACTAGCCGCTGCCCGCGCTGTCGGCCCCGCCATCGTCCTGGCCGCGGACACCGTCGTAACTCTTGAAGGCCGCATCCTCGGCAAGCCCCGCTCCAGCGACGACGCCCGCCACATGCTCGAACAACTCTCCGGCCGCACGCATGCCGTCGTGACCGGTGTGACGCTCATCCGCCTCCCCGACGCCGAGCGCCGCACTTTCGTCGAGTCCACGCTAGTTCATTTCGCCCAGCTCTCCGCCGAAGAAATCACGCGTTACCTCGCCACCGAAGAGCCCCACGATAAAGCCGGCGCCTACGCTATCCAAGGCCGCGCCGGCCGCTACATCCCACGCATCGAAGGCGACTACTTCAACGTGGTCGGCCTCCCCTTAGCCCACGTCACCCAAGCCCTAGCCGACCTCGGCTGGTCCGAAGACTGACCCCCACCTCTCCGACTCTCTTAACGCTTGTCAGTTTTTGCTTTTTTCCCCCCGCTAGAATATTATTGACACGGTAATTACCCATATGGTATTCAATATCAGTTGAGAAGTGTGCCTCGCTTCTGTGAGACTCCCCCAAAATCCCAAATCTTTCTTTCTGGAGACTTCCATGTCCACCAATCGCTCCTTTGACCGCTCTGCGGTCACGCCTCAAAAGGACCGTGCGACCTTGTGTTCGCTCACGTTCACCGATGGCCCCCGCTGCCATACTCGGCGCTGCGACAGCCGTCCTGCCCTGTTTGCCAATTCATTAACTCCTTTGGAATCCGCACTTCTCGAAACATGCCTGTAAGCTCTCTGGAATGAACACTTCCAAAACACGCGACTTTAATTTCCTTTAGAATCAACGTTTATGAAAAACACGGGGGGGAAGGGCCATAAGCGCTAAGATAACAGTTGACTGGTTGCTGGGTTAAATGTAGCCTCCGCACATGGCTGAACTGGAAGACTGGGAGATTCTGCTGGGGCTATTTCCCCCCGAGTGGCGGCAGTTGGGGAGGAGCAGCGGAGCGGTGCGGCGGTTGCGCGGCTTCCCGTCGTTGGAAGCGTTGCTGCGCACGCTGCTGTTGCATGTGGGCTGTGGTTGGTCGCTGCGCGAGACGGCGGTGCAAGCAAAGTTGGCAGGGATTGCCAACGTCTCGGATGTCACACTGTTGAATCGCTTACGGGATGCTGAGGATTGGCTGCGGCAGTTGTGTCAGCGGCTATGGAAGGACAACGGGGTCGATTTGCAGCCGCGGCTACAGGGCCGCAACGTGCGTCTGCTGGACGCCACCGTGGTTCGCGAACCAGGCAGGACGGGCAGCCAGTGGCGGATTCACTACAGCCTGCGCTTGCCCACGTTGGAGTGCGATTATTTCGATCTCACTGCCACCGAAGGCGAAGGCGCCGGAGAGAAGTTCGGACGTTTTCGTTTCCGTGCGGGCGAACTGGTTCTGGCCGATGCGGGCTACTGCCATCCGGCCGGGATTGCGGCGGTGGTCGAGCAACAGGCGGATGTGTGTGTGCGCCTGAATCCTCACGCCCTGCCTTTGTGGGATAAGCGGAGCAAGTCATTTCCGTTGCTGGAATCCTTGGCCGGGTTGCAAGAGGCGGGGGACGTGAACGCGTGGCCGGTATGGGTGCATTCCGGCCAACACCGGATTGCGGGGCGGCTCTGCGCCATTCGCAAGAGTCGCGAAGCGATGGCACGGACGCAAAAGAGGCTGGCGGAGAAACGGGGAAAGGTGGTCAGCCCTGAAACGTGGCAATACGCCCAGTATGTGCTGGTGTTCACGACGCTTTCCTCGGCTAGCGCAACCGCGCGACAAGTTCTGGAATGTTATCGTCTGCGATGGCAAGTCGAGTTGACCTTCAAACGCTTGAAGTCGATCGCCCAGTTAGGACATGTCCCCAAACATGATGACCAAAGCACCCGTGCTTGGTTGTACGGCAAACTGTTCGTGGCCTTGCTGAGCCAAAAGTTGGCACGAGTAGGAAGAACGATTTCCCCCTGGGGCTACTCCTTACCCGAAACCGAGAACCCGCAGCCGGTGGCGTGAGTTTCAGTTTGCATTCCACCAGGTAATCGCAGCGCTGCTCCCAGAGGTGCCGCTGCAAGCGGTGTTGCAGAGTTGGAACCAAATCGCCGCAGCCCTGAGCGAACCCCATCGGAAACGAAAACCACAAATTGATTTCTTATCTTAGCGCTTATGAGGGGGGGACCGAGGGGGGACCCGCCTATCGGTGGTACGGACCGGCACATCCCTGGCACTTTTCTTGAGCGTGTGGGACAGCCAGCCGCTTCACCATCGCACGTGCATTTTGCATGCGATGAATCTTGGCTGTCCCGTTTCCGCCCTCGCGACACACGGAAAACGAGATATGGGCTATCGATCTCCTCGTACTCTCACTCCACAAACATAAAAAAAGAGGTGTCCTCCTTTCGGAGAGCACCTCTTTCGTTTCAGGGGGTGGAAGAACTTACGACTTTGGCTTCGTGCCAGGCTGTGTCTTGGCGTTGTGCTTCTTGTTGTAGATATTCTTCGACGCCGCGTTCTGTTCCTTGTTCACTTGTGCCTTCTCGCCAGGTGTCAGCTTCCCGCCATTCGCTGCGCGGTCCGCTTTCACTTGCTGGTTGATGCCCTTTTGCTGATTTTCCAGCTTCGCCGTCTCGCCCGCCGTCAGTTGCCCGCTCTTGACGCCCTGCGCGATGCGGTCCTGCTGGTTTTCCTGGCGCTGGCCCACTTCGCTCTTGCCCGCATTAGCGGTGTTAGCGTTGTGCTTATCCTGATAAATCTGCTTGGAAAGACCGTTCTGCTGCTGATTGATCTGCGTCTTCTCGGCGCCCGTCAGTTTCCCGCCGTTAGCCGCGCGGTCTGCTTTGGTTTCGCCGTTGATCGCCGCTTCCTTGGTCTCAAGGTTGGCGGTTTCGCCGGCGGTAAGTTGACCGCTCTTTACTCCGTTCGCGATGCGGTCCTGCTGATTCTCTTTCCGCTGCGCGATGGTTGGATCGGGTTTTGCCGCGGGCGTTGCTGGCTGTGTAGCAGGCGCCGGCGCGCTCGAGCCTTGCGAAGACGATTGCTGTTGCGCCATGGCCGCCGTTCCCACCATCAACACTGCCATCGGCAAGGCGCTCCACTTCAACCAAGTGAGTTTCATATCTCTCTCCTGTACGTTCCACTTCGAGTTCGGGGATATCAGGGACACTAGGTAATACCCAAGTTTGAAGAGAAAGTTGTGGCTACACTACTGGTCGAAAGTGCAGTTTTTTCGTGTTGGAAAAACTTTTCCGCTACTCATTGAACACAATTTGCCGTGACCGACCAAAAGAAACTGCTCAGGTGCGCTTCATTCCCGGGGTTTCGCTCCGTGTGCGTGCAATAGCTCATCCACTTCCGCATAACCTGACGGATACTCGACGCCGCGAACGGTCGCTCCCGCATTGAGCAGCGCCTCCACCGACTCCGGCGTTCGCCGGTGCTTCCAGTACGAGTCCACGCAGGCCCGCACAGCGAGCATCAGTGGCGTGCGTCCCTTATCATCCGTAACGTTTACCGACGCTCCGCGTTCAAGCAAAAACTTTACCGTTGAAGGCCATGCCCGCCACGCCGCCGAGTGCAGCGCCGTACTGTTCTTCGCCACATCGAAATAAGGATCGCCGTCTTCGGTCAGTGCGTTCACGTCTAGACCGAGATCGAGTAAATACCGAACGCCATCGGTATTCCCGACACCCGCAAACTCCGCAAGCGGCTTTCCGCCCTGCGCCACAAGTTCGCGAACCAACTCGGGCTCTTGCTCCGCAATAGCTCGCACCTTTGCCGAATCATTTCTAGCGCAGGCGGCCATCAATCGCTCTACGCCCTGCAGTTCGATCGCAATGCCGCGCCCTTCCATCAAATCCAGCACATCGCCGCGCCCTCTTCGCGCCGCCATAGCGACCCCCGACATCGCAGGGCCGGCTGTCTGCCGCGTCTCCGGCCTCTCCGCAACAAGCGTCGGGTCCGCGCCATGCTCCATCAGTACCTCGATGATGTTGACGCTGTTGTCGCGCAGCACCGCATGATGAAACGCTGTCCTCCCCCAATGTGTTGCTCGATTCGGATCGGCTCCGTGCTCCAGCAGCCATTTGATCCCCTCGTAGTCGTGCCAGTCGGCCTTGCGCAGCAGCAGCGTCGTCATGCTCGTCTCGTTCGACTTGCCGCTCTCTACCAGAATCTTCATCACCGTGTTGTCGTACGTTTCCACGACATGGTAAGGAGTCTCCGCGTCGTTCGGATCGGCGCCTCGCTCGAGTAGCAGTCGTGTCACTCCCGGATGCTGCGCAATCCCGGCGGCGCCATAAATCGCGCTCTCCCACTCAGGGTGCGACTCATGATCCACTTCCATCCACCCGGTATTCGCGCTCGCTCCCGCATCCAGCAGCGCCTTCGCCGACGCGACAAAACCATCGGATCTCGCGCGATCGAGACGCAGATACCTCGAGAAACACAAGTGCGTCAGCGCATCCCAACCGTGCGGTCCACCCTTCGCAGTTGCGTCTCGTGCATCGAGCGTCAGAAACCGTCTCACACCTGCCGCGTCGCCAAGAGTGGCCGAAGTGTAAATGTCGCTGCTCGCCACCTCGGGATGCGCCGCCAGTATCGCCTCGGCGCGCTCTAGAGTCCCCGAGCTGTGCCAGGCGTTGCGTGGAACACACGCCGCACGAATGAAAGCCGCTACCGTATCGGCCATTTCTAGAGGTAGCTGAGCCACCAGTCCTTTTTCCTAGCTTTGAGATCGGCGAACCACCGGCATGGGAAATACAGGAGCACGATCGCCACCGCCCAGACAGCGTAAAGCAGCCCGAGGTTCCACGTGTACCCTTCGGGCGGCCACGGATTGCCCATCGGATGATTAGTGAAGAGCCAGGGGCTCACCTCGCCTAGTCTGATCTTCGAAACCACCAGCGCCAGGACGTGGATCAACGGAATGTGGAGCATATAGAAAAAGAATGGCACGCGGCCAAAGACGGTGATCCAACGAACGAAGGTCCCGCGCGCGCCTTCGAGCAGCGGGATCAAGGCAATAATAGGACCCAGCGTCATCAGGAGAAAGGCCAACGATGCCGGGTACTTAGTGGTGTTCAGGAAAGCGAGGAGCGCGGGCATTGCCTGCGAGCCGTTCGGCCCCTGCGCTGCGGGGTGCCAAGGGCGCGGATCGCCGTAGAGGTTGAATCCCCTCAGCACTAGGAAGAGTCCCATGGCTCCGAGCCCAATCGCCAGACAAAGGCGGTTTCGTCGCGAAGGTTCCATCGTCAAGATTTTGCCAAACGCATAACCCGCCGCCATAACCCCGATCCACGGAATGATCGAATAGAGCACGATGAGGCTGGGGCCGTCGGCTCCGAACTGTACCGGCCCGGCAAAGAACCCCACGTAGAGAATCTTCCAAAGTCCCGAAAGTCTGTTGTCGGGAAGCGCCGGAATCAGTTTGCCGAGGTATGGATCCATCAGGTTGTGAGCGGAGATGATGACGACGCCGATCGTCCCCACCAGTGCGAGAGGCAATTTCACCAACCCTGCCAGCAGGATCATGCACCAGCCGATAACCCAGATGACTCCAGCCATTTCGTAGTGCGCGAAATCGAAGTTGAAGGTCCAAGATACGCGGAGGAACGTCAGTTCGAGGAAGATGAGCCAAACGCCGCGGATCAAAAGATGCCGGGAGAGGTCCGCGTGCTTCCGGCCGTAGAAGAAGGCACTGGTCCCGGCCAAGAAGATAAATGCCGGCGCGCAGAAGTGGGTGACCCAGCGGGTGAAGAAGATGCCCGGTGTGGGGCCGCCGGCGGGAAGGCCCGAATAGACTCGCACATGGTCGATTGCCATCAGGATCATGACCGCGCCGCGGATCAGATCAATGGACGCGATCCGGGACATGGACGTGGCGGACGGTTCCACTCGGGTGGCGGGAAGGGTTGCACTCATGATTTCCCTCCATCGCGCCGGAGAAGCCCAATCTCCGCGTGATCGCCCGAGTTGCAGCTTCTAACGAGATCCCTTGCATGTTTCGTGAAGGGTTTGAGGCTCGGATGAGCCGGTAACGGCTTGGCATCCATTTACTACCTTCTTTTCGTAAACGCGAATCAGGCTAAAAGGTTCGTAAACTTGCTCGAAAATCAAAGCTGCGCACGGCCCAAACTCTAGCGCTCGCTGATGGTCACGTCAATTAACACAGGCTAACTGACGAAGGCGGACCGTTGGAAGGATGCAGTCCGAAACGAAAAAGGCGCTCTACCTAGAGAGCGCCTCGAAAAAACTAATTTTTTACCTGATATCGCGGAAAACTGTTCTTAGGCCTTCTTCTCTTCCGGTGGTTTCTCGGCCGGAGCTGCTGCCGTTGGAGGCGGTGGCGTCGACTGCGCTTGCGCCCCGGACATACCTTCCTTGAATCCGCGCACGCCTTCGCCAAGTCCGCGCATCAATTCAGGAATCTTGCGCCCCCCGAAAAGTACGAGAATCACGATCGCAACGATCAACAAATGCATTGGGCTGTCCCACATAGGGCACCTACCTTTCGCGCCGGGATAAACACACTCCCGCGCCGGGGCTACGCACTACATACACTCAAAGTATAACACGCTCATCCCCGGCCCGCCGCGTCACCCGCTCACGGTCCAGGTACTCCAGCAAGGGAATAGCATACTTTCGCGTGATGCCCGTCAAGTCCTTGAATATGGGCACCGAGATTCGCTCGCCCTTCGCCTTCTTATACGTAACGAGCTGCTCTTTCAGATGAGCCAGCGCATCCCGGTGAAAAATAAGCTCCGGGCTCACGCGCACTAGACTTTTTTCTCTCAACAAGATTTGCAGCAACTTCTCCGCGCGCTTCGCTTCAACAGAAAGTCTTGCCAACACTTCTTTAACAGATGGCACCGCCAACCCTGCCTCAGCGAACGCCTTTTCGATTTCCCCTTTGGCCTGCGCTTCTTCCGGCTGCAGTGCAATCTGAGATCCTGCCCGCTTTACGATCTCGCCTTGCACGTGTAATTTCTTCTCGCCAGCCAGCTCTTCGAGCGCCGCGCGAAACGTCTCCGCACGCACGCGTCTCCCCAGACTGGCGCGCAAATCTTCCCGTGCGATTCCTGGAGACAGCGGATTCTCCTTGTGAAATCTTTCCACGCGCTCGCCGATCTTCCGCCGCACTTCGTCGAACGCCTTTCGCCCCAGCAAAATCAGTGGTTCTGACGAAACGATCTTGATTTCCGCAGCCACGTTGGGACGGTGAGCAACTTCCCGCACCTCGTTTTCAAACCAGGCAGTTCGCGCGACGATTTCGTCGAACTCTAAACCTAATATCGCTCGCTCCGTCATTGCGACAAGCACTTCATCACGTTTCCCACGCTCCATGATTTCAAGGAACGCAGGCCGACCCGAATCTCGCACCGTCGGCCGCCTTGCCAGGCAATCCAGTACTTCGCCCCCGCCGATCGTAACGACCGGCGAAAACTGCCGCACGATGAACCGGTCACCGGGCAGCAGCAACACGTCATCCTGCAAACGCAAATGCGCCAGCGCGCTCTGCCCTGCTGGAAGAACGCCTCCCCCATAGAGAAAAACCTCAGCTATCGTCTCCGCAGTCCCTGCATGAAAATGGACCCGCGCGCGATGCTTCAGCTTGCGCGCGGAAGGCAGTAGCGAGAGCCGCACATCCATCCTGCGCGTCTTACGAAAATGTCCCGGCGCAGCAAGCGTCATTCCGCGTTTCACGTCGGCGTGATCGATGCCCGCCAGGTTCACGGCCGTCCGCTGCCCCGCAATGGCGCGTTCAACGGATTTCCCGCCCGATTGCACGCCTCGCACGCGCAGCCGCTTGCCACCCGGAAAAAGTTCGACTTCATCTTCTGCACTAACGCTTCCCGAAATCAGCGTGCCCGTCACCACGGTTCCAAACCCCTTCATCGCAAACGCTCGGTCGATGGGCAACCGAAAATATCTCGCCGCATCCTTTCCCGGGATTTCGGTAGCGACGGAGTGCAACGCGTTCTTCAACTCGGCGAGCCCGGCTCCCGTCTTGGCACTTAACGGAACAATCGGCGCCCGCTCCAAAAACGACCCGCGCAAATACTCTTCCACTTCCAGCCGTACCAGCCCCAGCATGTCCGCATCGACCAAATCACACTTCGTCAACACCACAACGCCACGCTTGACACCCAGCAACCGGCAAATGTCAAAATGCTCTCGCGTTTGCGGCTTGATCGATTCATCCGCCGCGATCACCAGCAACACCAGATCGATCCCCGCCGCGCCAGCCAGCATGTTGCTCACAAAACGCTCGTGCCCCGGTACATCTACCAGACCGAATCTCACGCCATTTTCTTCCAAAAAAGCAAAGCCCAGATCGATCGTAATCCCGCGCCGTTTCTCTTCCGCGAGCCTGTCAGGATGCGTCCCCGTCAACGCTTCCACAAGCGCCGATTTACCGTGATCGATGTGCCCGGCTGTTCCGACAATCACGCTTTTGTTTTGGATGGGCATAAAGAGCGTTGCAGTTCGTCTGCGTAGGGGCACGGCACGCCGTGCTCGCTCTTGGGCGCGCGAACTCAAACGTATCACTTGCGATGCTACTGGAGAGAAGAAGGAAGGGTCAAACTTCGGAAATCGACCAGGTGATTCCGCGCGCTAAAACGCATCCCTACTTGGCGGCCGCGATTTCGTCGACCATGGCCTGCGCGGTGGCGCGAGGATCTTCCGACGTTAAGATCGGCCTGCCAACAACGATGTAGTCCGCGCCAGCTTTGATGGCTTCCGTCGGAGTCGCGGTGCGCAAGTGGTCATCGTGTTTTGTGTCGGCGCCTTCTTTGTCTTTGGGCCGCACACCTGGTGTCACGATCAGAAATTCGCGCCCGCAAGCTTTGCGAATCGCTCGCGCCTCCTGCACGGAGGCCACGACTCCATCTACACCGACTTCTTTTGCAAGCCGGGCCAGCTTCACGACTCGGCTCTTCGGCGGACCGCCGATTCCGACTTCCTTCATCGATTTCTGGTCCATGCTGGTGAGGACTGTCACGGCCAGCAAGCGCGGCCGGTCGGCTCCCATTGGTACGCCCGCGCTGATGGCCTGCACCGCGGCTTCCAGCATGGCTTTGCCGCCGAGCGCATGTACGTTGACAAGCTGCACGCCCGTCATGGCTGCCGCAGAGAGCACTGCTCCCGCAACCGTGTTCGGAATATCGTGGAATTTCAGGTCGAGAAAGATGCCTGGACCCAGCGCCGCAATTTCTTTCACGGCAGCAGGTCCCGCCGCCGTAAAAAGCTGGTTGCCGATCTTAAACATCCCAACCAGATCAGAAACCTGTTTTGCGAATTTCAGGGCAGAGGATAGCGAATCAAAATCCAATGCCACGATCAAGCTGCTGCGGGGATGGGCGTCGAAGCTCAAGGTCATGTGAGACCCCGATTTCGGCGGGGTCAGCGTTTCTCGGGCAATTCCATCAGTTCGAGCCGAACTTGGCTCACACCCGAGTGGATCAAACCAAGCTTTCGGGCTACGCGATAGGATACATCAATTTCGCGTCCTTCTTGATATGGACCTCTGTCGTTGATGCGTACTAGTTCAAACTTCCCGTTCCGGGGGTTTACAACCCGGACGACAGATCCGAACGGCAGGTTCGGGTGCGCGGCCGTCAAAGCTTCGCAGTCGAAGTGCTCCCCGTTAGCGGTCTTCTTCCCATTAAAGCCCGGCCCATACCAGCTGGCATTGCCAACCCAAGTCTTCACTGGCTTAACCGGAGCGCTCAAGTGCGCCACGAGGGGAGCGTCCATCACGGGAACGATAAGGAACATCAAGAGCACCCATCGGAACGCGGCCCAGAAAACAAAGAGTGGTCGTCTCATAGTGTGTTCTTTGTGCTACTCATATCCAAAAAAGTGTATCGCAAAATCGTCGTTATGTCAACCAAAATCTGCGAAAATTTTGCCTCTTATCTCATTGAGAGTAAACGTTTTAGCTCTGAAAAGAGCTCTCTCCAATCCCTCCACAAGTCGCTGACTGACCGTAGGGTCAGTAAAGCTGGCCGTCCCGACCTGTACGGCAGTCGCGCCTGCCGCTACATACTGAAGCACGTCCTCGACCGTCTCTATACCGCCAACACCTAAGATTGGTGTCTTTACCGCTTTATACGTTTCCCAAACCAGACGCAGGGTGATCGGTTTAATAGACGGGCCGGAGAGACCTCCGATTTGGTTCCCCAAGCAGGACTTTCCGGTCCACGGGTCGACCGCCATGGCCGGATAGGTGTTCGCCACCGTTAAAGCGTCGGCGCCAGCACTCTCTGCCGTCCGGGCAATAAGTCCAATGTCTGCAACCATCGGCGAAAGCTTCACCCAGAGAGGTCGCTTGGCGGCGGCCTTCCTCGCGGCTCCTACCACTTCGGCTACCAGTGCTGGATCGGCCCCGAACTGCATGCCCCCCTTCTTCACGTTGGGACAGGAGATGTTCAGTTCATAGGCCGCCAGCCCCTCGGCATCCTCAAGGATCCGGATCACCTCGAGGTAGTCCTCAACGCAGTAGCCGAAGACATTGGCTATGATCGCCGTATCGTATTTTCTCAGTACTGGGAGTTTTTCTGCCACGAAAGCCCGGACTCCTATGTTTTGGAGCCCTACAGCGTTCAGCATTCCGGATGGGGTCTCGCAAAGCCGAGGCGCGGGGGCACCCTCCATGGGTTCGCGGGAAAGGCCTTTTACGACTATGCCGCCAAGACGGTTTAGGTCTACCAGGTGGGCAAACTCAACGCCGTAACCGAAGGTTCCGCTGGCTGCGAGAATGGGATTCCGCAGGCGCACCGCGCCGACATGCACGGCCAGTTCAACAGCCACAGCGCTCGTCACTTCGGGCGAAAGAATAACATGAACGCGCTGCTACGGGCCACGGTTTCCATTGTGGATTCATCGCCCGAACCCAGGTAAATTCTGCCTTCGCAGGGAGTATTCATGTTCGAGCGATTTTGGCTTTGGGCAGGGAAAAGTCGCTGGCGGCTGCGGGCTTCCTTGTTTGTCATCGGCGCTGGAAACGCGGTCGCTTTTTTCTGGCACTACCCTCGTTCTCCCATTTTCGCGTTCTTTGATGCGCTATTCGCGATTGTTTTTCTGGGAGCTTCGATCTGGTCTCTCCTCAGCGGTACAGATCCGTAACCAAATCCTATTCTTCTTTTGGTTTGCTCTGCTTGGGCATTCGCTGCGCGAGTGCCTCCCCAAGGACGCGGCCATCGCGAGGCGCCAAGGTAACTCCGCAAAGTGAAGCCAGGGTCGGCGCTATGTCCGCCGGGGTCACCGCACCGTAATATTCGCCAGGCTGAACGCCGTAGCCCATCAGCAAAATCGGCACATGCTGATCGTAGTTATAGGGTGTCCCGTGGCCCGTGCCGTAGGAACGCGTCTTTCCCAGTGCCGTCCCATCCATCAACCAGTAGGGCTTTGGCACGATGAAGAGATCCCCGCTGCGGCCAGGCAAATAGCTGTCTGCCATCGCTTCAAGCAGCAGACTTTGCGTGGCGGGACGGTCGGCCAATTGTTCGGCTCGAAATACCGCCACAACGCCCGGCGCTCCCTTGATGGCATCCACCACTGCATTCATGGCGGCTGAGTCGCCTTTCAACTTCTCATACACACCGGGCACAAAATAAATGTCGCTCCCCGTGATTCGCGCAATCGCCGGCTTCGGATAGTTCAATGGCTCGAGCGCCTTTTCGATTCGTTCCTGCACGTCGGGCAAGTGCAAGACGCCGGCGTCCGCGTCAATTTTTTGCATGTCTTCTGGAACCGGCACCACGCCGTGGTCCGCGCTCAGCGCGACCACGTAATTCCCCCTGCCAACTTTCTTGTCCAAGCTCGCGAATAGTTCAGCAAGATCCTGATCCAACCGCACTAAAATGTCTTGAATCTCCCAGCTGCGCGGCCCAAAGGCATGCCCCACATAGTCCACGGACGAGTAGCTCACGCCCAAATAATCAACGCCACCGCCTTTGCCCAACCCCAGCGAATCCACCGCATTCTCTGCAAGTTTTGTTAGGTACGTGTCCGCATACGGGCTAGCCGACCATTGCTCGTAGAACACCTCGTCCGCCTCGTTGCTCCCTGCTTTTCCCGTCAACGGATGCGGAAAAGTAAGTTCCCATCCCTTGGGCGGCACGGCGCCGGTTCCTTTCTCGTCGTACCAATAGGCGGGTTCGGGGAGCGAAAGGGTCCATGTCTTTCCATAGTCGGCCTTGACGGGATGCGCGCTCGCGTACGCCTCGATGAACGGCATCGTGCCGTAAACGCTCGAGGTCGCCCAACCGCCACTATCAAACCATGTGGCCGCGTCTGCCTTGTGCCCTGCCATGGTGATGGCCGCGCGCGCTTTCAGGGAAAACGTCACCACTCTCGTGGCGCTGCCAGATTGAAACTTGAGCTCCTCCGCAAATGCGGGAATTTGCATCCGCCACGCGGAGTCTCCACCTTTCGGACTCGTGCCTGCGTAACCTATGTTTGTGGCCTTCGGATCCGCCGTGCATGTCACCACTTTCTGCGTGTCACGATCCCACCAGGCGTTCGCTACCATTCCATGCGTGGCCGGAAGCGCACCCGTGGAAATCGTCGCATGCCCGACGCAGGTCTCCGTCGCGGCATAGGGGTAGGCCGCGTCGCGGAACCACGCACCTTCCTCGACCAGGCGCTTCAATCCCCCGGTCCATTGCCCCTGAAACTTGTCCACGTAATCCCCGCGCATCTGGTCCACCACAAGCACTACAACCAGCTTCGGTCGCGCTGGTGCCGTTCGAGCCGCAGTCCGAGTGCCTGGCTCTTTGGGGCTCGCCTTTTTCGCTGTCGCACTGGCCTGGCCCAGCGCCGAGGGAGCGCAGATCGCGACCCACAGCGCCATTCCTGCCAGAGTTCTTTGCCAGCTCTTACCAGCGCCCTGTTCCAGCAACATATTCACCTCTCCCCGCAATTCGCCGTCGCAGTTTATCACGGCCGTCCGAACCTCTAAGACCTGGGCAAGCTATTCGGACGCACCCTCCAGTCCCTAGTCACGACTCACCAGTCACTATGCTAGGATTACCCGACCATGCGCATCGTCGAAAAAGCCCAACTGATGTCTGCCTCGGAGATCGACCGCACCCTGCGGCGCCTGGCCCATCAGATTGTCGAGAAAACCGGCGGCACCAAACATCTCGCTCTGATTGGGATCCGCCGCCGTGGCGTACCTCTGGCCCAGCGCATCGCCCAAGCCATGCGCGGCATCGATGGCGTCGATGTCCCCGTCGGCACGCTGGACATCACGCTCTATCGCGACGACCTCTCGAAAGTCGCCACCCACGCCGTTCTGCAGTCCTCTGACATCAGTTTTGGTGTCGACCAAATGGACCTCGTCCTCGTCGACGACGTCCTTTACACCGGCCGCACCATCCGCGCCGCCATGAACGGCCTTTTCGACCTCGGCCGCCCCCAGCGCGTCTCTCTCTGCGTGCTCATCGACCGCGGCCATCGCGAAATGCCCATCGAAGCCCAGTTTGTCGGCCGCACCGTGCAAACTAGCGACACCGAAATCATCGAAGTGCGTCTCCGCGAGATTGACAACGAAGAGCGCGTCGTTCTCGTCGACCGCCAGGAGCCGTAGTTGAAAGAGGATTTTTCGCGCTACCGCCAAAGAGTGCAAATGTGACCCATCGCTTTCGCGACCTTCTGGCTCTCGAACCGCTCTCCGCGGACGAACTGACTTTTCTTCTCGACCAAAGCAGGCCCTTTCAAACAATCCAGCGTAATCCGCTCAAAAAACTCGCTACCCTTCGCGGCAAAACGGTGGCTCTGGCCTTCTTTGAAAACTCCACCCGCACGCGCATCAGCTTTGGCACCGCCGCCTCCCGTCTCGGCGCGGACACGATGAACCTGCAAGCGGAATCTTCGAGCGTGAAAAAAGGCGAATCCCTCCTCGACACCGTGCAAACACTCGACGCCATGAAGCCTGATTGCCTGGTTATGCGTCACGCTTCCTCCGGCGCCGCCGACTTTGTCGCGCGCCACCTGGACATCCCCGTGATTAACGCAGGTGACGGCACGCACGAACATCCCTCACAAGGCCTTCTCGACGCGCTCACCATTCGCGACCGCCTCGGAAAAATCGACAATCTCAATGTCACCATCCTCGGAGACCTTCAGCACAGCCGCGTCGCCCGTTCCAACATTCATCTCCTCGGAAAATTTGGCTGCCGCTTCACACTATGCGGCCCAGCGATGTGGGTTCCGCGCGAACTCGAAAAAATCGGTGCTTCCGGCGTCTCTATCCGCCGCGTCTTCAAACTCGAAGAAGCTCTCGAAGATGCTGACGTCGTCCTCGTCCTTCGCGTGCAGACCGAGCGCATGCACGAACCATCCATTTCCAACGAAGATTATGTTCTCGGCTACCAGCTCAACGCCGAGCGCCTTCGCCTGGCGAAGCCAAACGCGCTCGTCCTCCATCCCGGCCCCATGAATCGTGGCAGCGAAATCACGCCAGAAGTCGCCGACGGCCCGCAATCCTGCGTCCTCGAACAAGTCACCAACGGCATTGCGGTGCGCATGGCACTTCTCTTCCTGCTAATCTCCGGCCCAACAGAAGACGGCTCGGATCCCGCAACCGTCCCAAAAGAAGAAGCGCCGCCGCAACGAAACCGCCGCTCCACCGATAAAAAGGATCTTTCGCATGCTTCTGATTAAAAACGGCCGCGTCATCGACCCCGCTTCGAAAACCGACTCCGCGCAAGATATTTTTATGGACGGCGAAAAAATCGTTGAACTCGCCGCGCCGGGCAAACTCACGAGCGATCACAAAAACGGCGACGTCTTCGATGCCACCGGTTTGATCGTAGCCCCAGGCTTCATCGATCTTCACGCACATTTGCGCGAGCCGGGCCAGGAATCCTCGGAGACGATCGAGACAGGGACTCGCTCTGCAGCTCGCGGAGGTTTCACAGCCGTTTGCTGCATGCCGAACACCAAGCCCGTCAACGACAACGCCAGCGTCACGCGCTTCATTCTCGACCGCGCCAAAACCGCCGCGGGCGTCCGCGTCTGGCCCATCGGCGCCGCCAGCGTCGGCAGCAAAGGCGAAGCCATTGCCGAAATCGCCGCCATGAAAGAAGCGGGCATTGTCGCCGTTTCCGACGACGGCAAACCCATTGCCACCGCAAAACTCACTCGTCAGGTCATGGAGTATTGCCGCTCGCTCGACATTCCGGTGATCGAACACTCCGAAGATGTTTCGCTAGCAGCCGGGGCCGTGATGCGCGAAGGCGTCACGTCATCGCGTCTGGGTCTGCGCGGAATGCCCGCCGCCGCCGAATCTGTTTGCGTTGCGCGCGACGTTCAACTCGCCGAACTCACCGGCGCACGCCTGCACGTTGCCCACCTCTCCGCCAAAGCCTCTCTCGAACAAGTCCGCTGGGCCAAGCAGCGCGGCCTCCACGTCACCTGCGAAGTCACGCCCCACCACTTCACTTTGATCGACGAAGACGTCCAATACGACTCGCGCTACAAAATGAATCCGCCGCTAGCCGCCCGCGAAGACCGTGAAGCCCTAATCGCCGGCCTCGCCGACGGCACTGTCGACGCCATCGCCACCGATCACGCCCCTCACGAACCCGCCCTCAAAGACGTCGAGTTCGACCGCGCCCCCTTCGGCATCCTCGGCTTCGAAACCGCCATCGCCCTTTCTCTCGAGCAACTCGTCCACTCCGGCCGCCTCTCACTCATGCGCATGGTCGAACTCTTCACCACCGGCCCCGCCCGCGTCCTCGGCATCGAACGCAAACTCGCCCCCAAGCAACCCGCCGACCTCACCATTTTTTCCACCACGCACGAATGGACGTACGAAGTAAAGCAGTCTCCCAGCAAATCCCGCAACTCCCCCTTCGACGCCCGCACCTTCAAAGGCGGCCCGGTTGCCACCATTGTCGACGGCCGCATCATCTGGAACAGAGAGTAGCGCCGTCCCTTCAATCCTTTTAGTTATATTCGTATTCCACATTTTTGCGCTAGACTCAGCCAGACCCTGGCATACCCCACCTGCAGGAGCTCAAATGAGAATCCTCTTTGCCTGTGTAAGTCTTTCACTATTCGCCCTTGGCGCTCACTCGACCTTTCAGCAGCCCGAAGAAGCTGACTCTTGCCGTTTCACAGTCTCCGGCTCGACAACCAAACCCACGATCACGGGCCCAGATGATGTCATTGCCTTGGTCCACGTTATCGAACAGCCTGATTCGCCAGTTGAAATCCTCTCCATGGATTTCAAAGACTCTTTTGTGTCTGTCGATCACGAACGATTCTCGGACCGGCTTCGTTGGACCATGAAAGTGCGCAATCGCAGCGACCGGCCGATCAAGGGAGTTCACGTACAGGTACTGGTAACATCCCGCGGAATTGGGGCAGGCTCCGGGTTCGAAGACGGCCCAGGCCAATTTCAAGATCTCGCACCGAACCAGGAAGTCGAGGTGCACGCGTCCGGAAGCACTGGATC
Source organism: uncultured Acidobacteriota bacterium (assembly GCA_963833345.1). Lineage (GTDB taxonomy): Bacteria > Acidobacteriota > Terriglobia > Acidiferrales > UBA7541 > Acidiferrum. The sequence goes on from CAWHXI010000002.1 coordinate 3,901,531, forward strand.
AGGAGATGCGCGAGGCAATCACGTTCTCATTTTAGTCTTCGTCACCCAGGTAAACATGAACGAATGCTTCTACTTACCATCGAAGCGTGTTCCATTTAAGCTTGGTGGCTCCATACAGTAACAAGAAAGTGCTCCGCGGCAAACATCTCTGCCGGTTTGATTCTGAAACCTCACACATTCAAAAGGGGCTTGCGCTTTTGCAGCATCACCAATATCCAAAATCCCGCGGCGCCCGCCGCCAAGTGCTTCAGGGTGTGCCCGCTGATCGCGTGCTGGTCTAACGAGAAAATCTGCCGGTCCTCCGTCTCGAAGATCTTTGCCAGTACGTAGAAACAGAAAACAACGGCGAAATCCCAGCTACGCGTGTACCTCGGCGGTAACAAAAGCAAAATCGGCAGAATCAGCACGGCGTACACCTGCACCGCCGCATAAAACCGCAAATCTCCCGCGCCGCGCGCTTCGCTGTACCACCACAGAACCACGCTCCCCGCACCTATCAATAACAATAGCGGTAGCAAATAGAGGCCGGCTGCCACGCTCACGCGTTCCGAAATTATCGCCGACACCAATCCCATGAAGGTGAGCGTCATGGGCAGTCGGTCCCAAACCAATCGCGCGTTGTCGGGAGCGAGATGGTAGTAACTCGACCCAAACGCCGTAAGGAACAAGCCCAGAAATAAAAAGGCGTACGCCCATCGCTCGCGTGGATCGATAAACTGCTCATGGCCGCGCCTCCCACGCAGAAAAATCAATCCCCAGGCGCCGCTCACGGCGAATAAAAGGTTGGAAGCTACGTCTCCGAAGTTCGGGATTCCGAGCCATCGCCGCTGATCGGCAAAGTCATGATAGGACTGCGGCTGAGGGATGCGAGGCAGCAGCACCGCAGTTGCTGCCACGGCAATCGTAAACGCGACCAACACCCAAACGCCCGCTCGCCGCGAAAGCAATTTGGCCTCGCCCTGAGCCGCACAGACTCTGACACCGCCGCATTTTAATAAATTCCTAACAAACCCCTCAGGATTTTCTTGCCCCGCCGCACATAACCTGCTTCTCGTGCGGACAACCCATTCCCGTCCGCGCGAAGTGAGTTAAAGAAGCGAGCGAACCATGTCAACCACAGTATTCCTCGCGTTTTGCATTCTCGGATGCGATTTTCTTTTGTATGTCTTGTACCAATTCACCTACGGTGAAAAGCGCAGAGGCCTCTCCCGCAGATCGAAAGCTCCGAAGCACGCCGCCATGAATCAGCCTGACGCCCGGCCATTTTTGGTTGCTTCACGCAGAAATTCCACGGCAAGAGATCAGCGGCTCCTGAGTGTGCCGCAGCGAACCGCCAGGAAAGATGCCAACGATCCTGGCCAATTCAGCGAGGTGCGGGCTTACCGCCGTATCGCGTCGTCTTTCGCGCAGGCCAAGCGGTAAACAATCCTCGTCTATCCCGCAGTCGCAAATTCTTTGTGTCCAGTCCCTTTGTGTCTACCCTCTTATCTCTCGTTGTGAATAATTGTCCTAGGGAGCCGCTTCTGCCCACTACTTCTTCGCTGGCCCCATGGGCGGCGGCACCTCCGGCCTGCTGTCAGTATTTTGAGCAGCGGCAATCAGCCATCTTCCGTTCTGTCTTTGCAGCACGTGCGTGAAAATTCCTTTTCGCGGCTGACCAGGTGTTCCATCCGCATTCTTCTGTCCCACCAGTGACCACAAAGCATGGACAACAGCGATCTCAGGCGTCAGGAATTTCGTGTCAACTTCGTAGATGGTCAGCTCGCTCTCTAGAAACAGGAACGCGTGCGCGTCGGCGTGCTTTTTCTCGATCTCCGTCCGCCCTTTCCACCACCAGCCCGCAACGTTCACGAAATCCGCGTCCTCTGTGAACAAATTGGCCCACGCTTTCATATCGTGGTGGTTCCACGCCTCTTGTAGTTCCAGTTCCACTTTGCGGATCTCCGTCTCATCGGAACTCTGCCCAGCTCGCACCGTAGGGCCGTCGAAACCTATCAGCAGCAAAATCATCGCGCATACCAGCGCCCGTCTCTTCATGCACTCTCCTCCGTCAATTCGATACTCCCAAGTAGAATCGCTTCAGTCCGCACTCACCGCTATATGGATCCGTCCCCTCCCACCGACAATTCAGCGCGCATTCTTGTTGCATGCACAAAGCGACGTCCACGCCGCCAGAGCCGCGAGCTTCTCCTCCGCTCTCCAGGAGCCTTCATGCAACATCCCCAAACAAGCAATCACACGTTTTGCGTCTGCAGGCGCTTTGCGAAGCGCGGACGACGCCGTCATGTAAGCGGTCTTCTCCAAAAGCACTTTGTACGGAATTCCTTGCTCCCCTAGCGCATCTTCCAGCACAGTCCGAAACAACTGACCTTCCAATCCATGCGCGCGAATGTGCTCGTTATGAAGTGTGGCGGGGTCCGCGAGACTGCCGACCACCAGCCCTGCTCCCACGACGCCATAACCATCGGCCGCTGCCCGCTCCAGCAGTTGTTGGACAGACTGCTTTGCCGCGCCAGCTACTACGTGACACAATTTTTCTGCGAGCGCCTTTCCTTCCTTCCCAGGACGATCCAGCGCGGCGTGATGGGGTTGCTTCGATCGAGGAATCTTCGGATCAGAAAGTAGGATGGCCTGGCACCGGACCAGCTTTGGCTCGCTCGCAGGTTCCGCCAGCAACACCGCCATCGCCCAGCCAGACTTCACGCGAAAACCGAGCGCCGCGGGGGTCGGCTTGCTGGTTTTCGCCAAGGCCCTTCCTCCATCTTCATCGCGCACACAGAAAAAGTTGTTCCAGGCGGCGCGAATTCCCCGTTACTGCTTGCGCGCCACTTGATAACGTAGTCCCACCACTCCATCGGAAAACTCTTTGCTCGATAGCAACTTGAGCCGAATCAACCGGTGTCGCGGCTGAATCAGCGGAATGCCTTCCCCAATCAGAATCGGAATTACTCTAATGTTGAGCTCGTCGATTTCTGCATCGTCCAAAAAAGAGGCGATGATCTCGCCGCCACCCATCATCCAGATGTTCTTGCCCCGCTTCTTCCGCAGTCCCTGCGCGAACGCCTTAATCGGCTCGCTGACAAACTTGAATCCTGCCACCCTTGATTCCTGCGCTTGCCGTGAAAAAACGTAGTTCTGGATGCCGGCGCCGAATCCCGATGCCATCCTCTTCTCCATCCCCATCTCGATTCCCTTACTGTATGTTTTGCGTCCCCACAGGATCGTGTCGATGCTCTTGAAGAACTCGCCCATCGCGTAATTTCCCTTAGGCCTCGGACGGTCGAGCCACGCCACGTCGCCGTCGCGCCGCGCGATATAGCCGTCCACGCTCGTCGCAATAGAAACAATGATTTTCCGTCTGGAATTCATGCTGATTTGCTAAACGCGCTTGCTTCGGTTCGGGCAGAATCCGTTCGGGAACTTCGTCCGGCAGCGCGAGGGACTTTAGTGCGCGGTCGGCTCGGCTGCGGGATGCATACCGTGCTGCGGCACTTCGTGAATGCCGCGCGCCGGTGGCTCAATTCGCTGCCGGTAAAAATGGTCGAGCGGCAATCGGCCCTTGCCCACGGGATATGCCTTCTCAATTGCTTTCGTCGCGTAAGCTTTCGCGAGCGTCGCCGCTTCGAGCAGTCCTCGTCCCACCGCCAAGTGCGCTGCCAGTGCCGACGCAAACGTGCAGCCGGTCCCGTGCAGTTGCTCTTCGTTCACTCGTTCGCCGGGCAGCGTCACCATCTCCGTTCCGTCGAAAAGCACGTCCGTCGGCCGGCCCATGTGCCCGCCTTTGACGATCACCGCTCGCGCGCCCATCTCCACGATCTTCCGCGCCGCGGCTTCCATGTCCGCCACATCCTTGATCGTCATGCCCGTAAGAATCTCGGCTTCGGGCACGTTCGGCGTAATTACGCTCGCGCGCTTCAGTAACTCGGTCGCAAGAAACTTAACCCCGCCCGCGTCGAGCAACTCCGTCCCGCTGGATGACTTCATCACCGGATCATGCACCACATGCGCAAATGTGTGCGCATCCAAAAATTCCGCCACGGTAACCGCGTTTCCGCGGTTCCCCAGCATCCCGATTTTTACCGCAGCGATGTTGCAATCCTTCGCCAGCACCTCGAGCTGCGCCTTCAGCGTCGCGCTCGGAATATTGTGCACATCTTCCACGCCCTGCGTGTTCTGCACCGTCAGCGAAGTGATCGCCGCCACGCCATAACATCCGTGCGCCGCAAACGTCTTCAAGTCCGCCGCAGTCCCCGCCCCGCACGACGGATCGAATCCAGAAATAGTCAGCAAAATCGGCGGCGCGGTATGTGTATGTCCGTTCGTGCTCATTTTTCGTGCTTCGCAGCACCCCTCGAAGAAAATAGCCGGTCGCGCCACCCGGGCGCACCGGCAATTGCGAATGTACGCGCCTCGCTCCCCGCGCGCAACAAGAATTTAATCTGATTCAGGAACGCCCTGAGGGTCAGCTTACGAAGTGCCGCCGCACAACTTGCGGCTCCGAATTTGCGAGCCGGAAAAGCCAGCTAGCGGCAGATCGCGTCGAGTTTGTCCATTGGTCTATCTATGTGCGCGGGATACTTCAGGTGCTTTGCTTCGGTCAATTGTTCGAGGAACGTACCACTATGTAGCAGCGCGGCATCCGGATCGCTTTGATAGGCCGGATCTTTTTGTGCTTCTTCGAGCGTAATAAAATCAAATCCTTGCTTCTTGAAAAGATCGAGGAGGTCCGGAAGCATGATGCTGTCCAACGCGCCGATGTGCAGGAGCAGGACATACTTGATGTCTCTGCCAAAGAGCATCACCGACAATTTTCGGTCCAGCGCAATGTCTTCCTTCGCCGTGCTGAGGTAGCTCGATTTCAGCCACTCGATAGCCTGCGTATCCTGCTTTGCCACGCACCGCGCATACGGGTTGTTCCAGGCGTAGTCCCCAAAATCCAGCGTCACTTGCGCGATCTTGTACCCGTGGTCGGCCAGATATTTCCGCACCCCGTGCCTTTTTTCGAACGTGTCCCCCTCATGCAAAAAGGGGTACCGGAACCAATGCCAATCTCGTGCGCCCATCAACCCCTGCAGCACAGATTCATTCGCGACAATCTCGTCCTCGAACGCCTGCACGCTGGCCGCGTTCAGATCAATGTGCGAAAAGGTGTGATTGCCGAGCGGAAATCCTGAATCGGCCCATATCTTCAGCACACTATCTTTTTCCGTATCGCCGTTGACCCCGATATTCTTCGCATTCACAAACCCGTAAACACCCGGCGCGCCCTTGGCTTTAAACGCCTCAATCATCCTCTTCGCAATTTCCGCCCGTGTCGTGTTTAAAGGCAAATCGCCGTGGACAGGCAGGTCATCAACCGTGATGGCAACTTCCGCCCGCTGCTGCCACGCCCCAGACGAAATCGCCAACGCTGTAAGCAAAGATGCACACAGCCATCGCGCGAAATTTTGAAGTCTTCCAACGAACTTGGAGTTTATGTTTTTCAACAAACGCGAATGTACCCGCGTCCCTGGGTGCACGCAACAAGAATTTTTACTGGCTGGATTCCGGGCTACGCGGCTCAAAACGTTTTTCGATCGACGGCAGCCGTAAGTAGTAAAGAAAAAATGTGCTGAGCCCGCTGATTGCGACTCCTGAGATTTTCCAAAACAAACCGGGGACCAAAAGTAGAGCGACTCCGATGAATAGAAAAATCCACATCGTAAAGATTGTGAACGACAACCCTTCGTGCCGAAGCGTGCTCAACTCAAGGCCGGCTTTAAAGGAAACCCAAACGAGCGCGGAGAAACACACTAGGAGGACTAACTCCCAGAAACACAGCCAAAGATTCTCGTTCAGAGATCTCGGTGCGGAGAGTTCGTAAATATGCAGAGAAAGGACTACGAAAAGAACGACAAATAGTGGAGAAAATGCAAACCCAATATAACTAAGGACGGTTACCCCTATAGGCCGCGTTGGAGACTCCACCGGCACCGTCTCGGTTTATATCCTCAGGGGAACAGCCCGCGCACCAAGGTAGCTTCCGCCACGCGCCCAACCGCCAGAATCATCGCGCCCGCACGCGGCGGCACATGATGCTTCCGCATCGTCTCCACCATTTCGTGGAACGCCTTCACCATGCTCTTCTGCAAACGTGCGTTCACTTCTTCCGCGTCCCACATGAGCCCTTCCATGTTTTGCACCCATTCGAAGTAGCTCACCGTCACGCCGCCCGCGTTCGCCAGAATATCCGGCAACACGGTAATTCCGCGCCGCGCCAAAATCTCATCCGCGTGTGGTGTCGTCGGCCCGTTGGCCGCCTCGGCCACGATCCGCGCCTTAATCGCTTCCGCATTGTGCAGCGTAATCACATTTTCCAGCGCCGCCGGCACAAGGATGTCGCACTTCATCGTCAGAAGGTCGTCGTTCGTCATGCGCGACGCCCCCGGCATTCCCACTACCGTCCCCGACCGCTCCTTATACCGAATCGCCTTGATCGGGTCGATGCCGCGCGAATTCGTTACGCCGCCCCGCGTATCGCTCAGCGCCACAATCTTCGCTTTCTTCTCCGCAAACAATCGCGCCGCCGTTGCGCCAGCATTTCCGAATCCCTGAATCGCCACCGTCGCGCCGCGCAGCGGAATCTTCTTCAACTTGCAAGCCTCTTCCACCACGAACAGCAACCCGCGCGCCGTAGCCTCGCTCCGTCCCTCCGAGCCTCCGATCGACACCGGCTTCCCTGTCACCACTCCATGCACAGAGTGCCCCACCGTCATCGAGTACGTGTCCATGATCCACGCCATCGTCTGCGCGTCCGTGTACACGTCCGGCGCCGGAATATCCATCGTCGGCCCGATGATCGGCAAAATCTCGCTCGCGTACCGCCGCGTCATCCGCTCCAGCTCGGTCTTCGACATGCGCTTGGGGTCGCAAATCACGCCGCCCTTCGCTCCGCCAAAGGGGACGTTCAGGACAGCGGTCTTCCATGTCATCCACGCCGCCAGCGCCTTCACTTCGTCCAGCGTTACATTAGGGTGATACCGAATGCCGCCCTTACCCGGCCCGCGCGAAATATTGTGTTGCACGCGAAACCCGGTATGGACTTTCACCTGCCCGTTGTCCATCTTCGTGGGTATCGAAACTTCCAGCACGCGCTTCGGCGTCCGCAAAATCTGCCGCAACCCCGGCTCCAATTTCAGAAACTCCGCCGCCATATCAAACTGAATCTGCGCGATGCGAAACGGATTCAAGTCCTCTCGCGGAGCAATGCGCGGCACCATGGGCGGCGCACCAATCTGTCTCAGCGGTCCTGTGGGCTTTACGACCGTGGCCATCGGCTTCGGTCCTTTCCTGTACGCGTCTAGTCTCGACTTCTCGATCGACTAAAAATTAAAAGCTTTTTGATGCCCCGGGGTTCAAAACTTTTCTTCCCGCTGGCTGCCCACTGCTAAGCGTTCGCTGCCATCCGTTGCGTGCCATTCACATACTTGTCCCGGCAAGCCACGGAACAAAAGTGCACCAACTCCCCACTCTCGCGCAGCGGTACCGCCAAAACTTCCGCTACATGCATCCCGCAAACCGGATCGCGCACCAATCGCCGCGCCGACACTCCACTCTGCGCATTATCCGACTCCGTCCCGACTCCACCGCCAGCCGCAGAACCCGTCGCATCCTGCGCCGGCATCGCCCCGTGCAACATCCGCGCCAACACACGCCGCAGCAGCGCCACGCTCCACGACACGATCAGCAACCAAAACAAAAATCTAAAAATACGCGCCAAAAAGTCCATTGATTCTTCTAGCTAGGCCCAATACTCCGCTGGACCAAGTCCTCTTATCTCGTGCGTTCTGGCTTGAACTCTTCCCGCGACCCTAAGTCCCCCAGGGTCTATTACATTGCATTATGACGTTGGCGTGCCAAATGGGCCTGAGGCGAGTGTATGCAAGGCGAAAAGGCAGGTCAAACGAAAACACGTACTTTCAACAGCTTGCGCGGCGTAAAAGCCTTTTCCAAATATCCAAAATCAGCTCAATTGCAGTGCTAAACCGTCTATTATCAATGGGTTGAACACAAATTCGCGCAAAACCTAGCATCCCGCGCCAGCCTGCGTCCTTACCTCATTACTTTGCTACTTCCTTACTTCCTCAGCCGGTATCCTCTCAATCCCCATATACGGCCGCAAAACCTCCGGCACCACAATCGACCCATCCGCCTGCTGATAATTCTCGACAATCGCTATCCACGTCCTCCCTATCGGCAACCCTGAGCCATTCAGCGTGTGCACAAACTCGCTCTTAGACGCGCCCTTTGCCTTGAAGCGGATGCCGGCGCGACGCGCTTGGAACGCTTCGCAATTCGAGCACGAAGAGATTTCCATGAATTCCCCGGTCGATGGCAACCACGCCTCGATGTCGTATGTCTTCGAGGAAGCGAAGCCTGTGTCCCCCGAGCATAGCTGCATCACGCGGTAGTGAATCCCAAGTCTTTGCAGGATGGCCTCGGCGCTGCCCACCAGAGACTCGAGCTCTTGGTAGCTGCTGTCCGGTTGCGTGAACTTAAAGAGTTCGACCTTCTGAAACTGGTGCTGACGCTTGATGCCTCGCGTGTCTTTTCCTGCTGCGCCAGCCTCGGAGCGGAAGCACGATGTCCACGCGCACACACGGATCGGCAGTACGTCGGCGTCCAGAGTCTCCTCCCGGTAAAGGTTGGTCAACTCTGTTTCCGCTGTGGTCGTAAGCCAAAGATCCGTACCTTCCAGGTGGAACATATCCCCGGCGAATTTCGGGAGCTTGCCGTCGGCCACCAGTGACGCCGTATTCACGATGAACGGCGGTAGAATTTCCGTGTAGCCGTGCTCGCGTGTGTGCACATCCAGAAAAAAATTCGCCAGCGCACGTTCCAGCCGCGCCCCTGCCCCGCGATAAAGCGCAAATCGCGCACCTGCAATCTTTACAGCTCGTTGCAAATCGAGAATTCCAGCGTTCTCGCCGATTTCCCAGTGCGGCTTCGGCGTAAAATCAAAACGCGGAGGGGCCCCCCACCTCCGCACTTCCACATTGTCCGCCGCACTGTGCCCGACCGGCACGCTCGCGTGCAGCATATTCGGAATCGTCAACATCAATTCGCTCTGCGTAGCATTCAACTGCGCAATCCGCTCGTCCGCTTCCTTTATCCGCTCCGAAACCGCCTTCATCTCCCCAATCAACGCATCCGCGTTCTCTTTCGCCTTCTTCAATCGCGCAATCTCGTCGCTAGCCTTATTCCTCTGCGCCTTCAACTGCTCCGTCGCGGTAATCAACTCCCGCCGCTGCGCATCCAAAACGCGAAACGCATCCAAATGCAGCGGCGTTCCGCGCTTCTCAGCCATCGCCGCAAACACATCCAAATGATCCCGAAAATAATTTAGGTCATGCATCACATTAGTCTAACAAAGTGTTTTGCTTTTTCATCAACAGCAAAATATTATCGCCAACCACTGGTAGGGGCACGATACATCGGCCATTGTGACGTGTACATCTCGCTCTTGATTTCTGCGGCCCGCCCCCTAAGAATTGGTTTAGCAGGAATAGGCGACCAGGGCCTCGAAATGATTGTGTTTCCGTTGCGCCTCCAAAAATCGCTCCTCGACGAGGCGCGCTACGCCCACGCGGACAAGCTAGCGAAACTCCATCCCAACAACACCCACGTCCGCGACAAAATCCGTCAACAACTCCAAGTCCTCCGCGACCTCGGCTTCCTCCAATTCTTCGGCTCCGGTTCCTATCGCCTCAGATAACCCCATCCACCTTCGATGTTCTCCTTCTGTCGTCTGCTATTGACTCCTCGACGGGCGAGTGTAGATTCTTTCCAGCGCGCCCTTCGCAGCATAACCGTCAGTTGCCCTGGATTCTTCCCCAACGAGGTGCCTCTTGAATTCCACACGAATTGGCAAAGCCTTTGCCCTCGCGAGCGCGGTGCTCGTATCAATTTGTACTTCCCAAACGCAAACTCCGCCCGTTTCTGCCTCGGCCTCGCAAGCCACCGCCAAACCATTGCTGCTCGAGAAAAATGAAGGCGAGGCCCGCATTTGGCGCGAACCTCCTCCCGGAGGATTCATGCTCAAAGTCAGTCCTCAAAACAACGGCTCCCAGCACCTCGTCTTTGGAACGGAAGACATACACCCCGGAGACGAAATACCGCTCCACAAACATCTGGGCCAGGATGAAATTGTCTGGATCGAAACGGGCACCGTCCACGTCCACCTCGGCGGCCAGGAACGCGACCTCCATGCCGGTGGCATGGTGTTCATTCCCGCCTACACCTGGGTGAGTTTGAAGCCCGTCGGCAATGATACCGTCAGCATGGCCTTCGTATTTTCGGCCCCTGGCTTTGAGAATTACATGCGCTGTGACTCCGTTCCCGCCGGCGAAAAGCCAACACCGATAACCCCAGAAGAGGACAAGAAATGTAGTCACGAAGGCCACGTCATGTACAAAGACCTCGAAGAATCCCCAAAACCCTGAGCATCAAGTGCGCCGGGTGCCGCAGCCTTGGATCTAAAGGCTGCGGGTTTTGACCTTTCCTCCCATTCCCCCGCCCGACTCCCCAAAGCGTGGGCCACGCGAATCAACGTCCCAATCGTCAGATTCCGTGGCTCATTCTCCATCGCCGAAATCTCCGGCGCGCTCATTTCCGCCTTTGCCGCTTCAACACTCGACCTTCGACTTTCAACTCTTCCTCCGCTATACTTGTATAGCGAGGTCGCCATGCTAGCTATACGCCTTCCCCAATCCATCGAAAAACGTCTCGAAAAACTCGCCCGCCGCACCGGACGCACCAAGACCTTCTACGTCCGCGAGGCCATCCTCGAGCACCTGGATGACCTCGAGGATTTCTATCTCGCCGAGAAATCCTTCGACCGTATTCAGAAGGGTGAGGAACAGACCGTCCCACTGGAAGAACTTCTAAAATAGCATGCCCTGGCAGGTTGAATTATCCGCCACCGCCGCCAGCGAGCTTCAAAAACTCGACTCGCCGCAACGCAAGCGCATCCTCAAGTTTCTCCACGAGCGCCTCGCGCCCCTCGAAAATCCGCGCAGCATCGGTCAGGCCCTGCACGGCTCCAAGTTTGGCGAGTTCTGGAAATACCGCGTTGGCGACTACCGCCTCATCTCGAAAATCGAAGACGGCCGCGTGCTCATCCTGGTCCTTCGTATCGGCCATCGCCGTGAGGTCTACCGTTAGCACCATATCGCGGGTGCCCCACCCTTCGGTGCTAAAGGCTGCGGGTTTTGACTTTTCCCCCGTTATTCCGCCGCCCCATCTTCGTCCCATTCCTGCGCACCAACTTAGTCTCCACCCTGCTCCCCAACGCGCGCGCCACGCGAATAAATATCCCCATTTCAACCCACGTCCGCGCTCACCGGCTGCACTTGCCGGTCGATCTCCGAGACTTTGCCCGCCCGCTTCTCGCACTCCAAATCGTAGAAATTCTGCAAGTTCAGCCAGAACTCCGCGTTCGTTTTGAAATAGCGCGCCAGCCGCAGCGCCGTCTCCGCCGTGATTCGCCGTCGTTCACGCACGATTTCCCCAATCCTCGTCGCCGGCACGTGCAGTTCCAGCGACAGCTTGTTCACCGACAAACCCAGCGGCTTCATGAAATCCTCGCGCAAGATTTCCCCCGGGTGCACCGGCGCCATCAATCCGCAGCGCCACCCGCTCGAAAGCACGAAACCGCCGCGAGTGTTGGAATGACATCGGCCGGAAACTGATTGCCATGGCCGAGGACTTTCCCGAGGACAGTATGATTTTCGCCCCGCCCCTGGCCAGCGGACTTTCGCCGAGCAATTGCTCCATGTAGCCGGCTCCAATGATCTCTTCAGCGATATCGCCAGCGGCAAGAAAGCCGTCGACGACGAGGACCGCGCGCATTTCTCTGGCAAATCTGCAGTCGTCGCTTATCTGAAGAAGTCCTTTGAGAAAGGCGCCGCGGCCATCACGGCGAAAGGCGAGGCGGGCTTGTCAGAAGCTGTCGTGGATTCCGAATCAGGACAGCGCTTGCCGCTTGCCGCTTGCCGCACTAGGATGGGAGCTCGCCGAGCATTCCGGCGAACATTATGGCCAATTGGTGGTGTACTACCGCGTTGCCGGCCTTGTGCCGCCCGAATCCCGCCCACGAAAGTGAACCAGTCGATCTCAAGGGCGTCTATCCTCGCTACGAAATTTTCCGCGGAACTTCGCTCATCAGCTGGTGAACGTTGCCTTCGCTGTCCTTGAACGCCGTCATCCACAAATCGTGCGTCGGCATCGGCGCAATCAGCCGCGGCGGCGCAACGATCTCCACTCCATGTCCCACCAGCCGCTGGTACCCCGCCTGAATATCCGGTACGCGGAAATAGAAGATCGAACTGGGGTGATCGTACTCGGGCGACGATGCCGTGCCCAGCATCAGCCGCACTCCCCCGCAATCAAAAAAGGCCATGCTTGGCACCGTGAACAGCAGCGGCAACCCCAGCACGTGGCGGTAAAATGCGGTCGCGCGATCCACATCCTTCACGATGATGGAAATCTGCCCGATATTCTGAATTCCCAAACCTGCCGCCGCATCGCTCATTTCCCTTTACCTCCGCAGGAAGATTAGTTAGCATAGCTAACTATCTTCCATGCCTCCTGTCAAGCACAAAAAAGCCAAGCACAAGAACTCCAACCGCAAAAATCGCCCGGCTCCGAAAGCCCCAACCGCGCCAACAACAGCTCAGACGGTCACTCCCGCAATCGTCTCTTCAGCCGCCGCTCAGGTTGACCCACTCCCATCCTCCGGAACCGCTACCCAAGCCGGCCACTTGGCCGCATCGCAACGCGTTCACTCGCTGACTTTTGAAGCATTCACCTCAGCCGAACCGTCGCCGCCTTCTCTAACGGCGATGGAAATCGCTGATCAGCTTCACTCCTCGGCGATTCACCTGCTCCGACGACTTCGTGTCCGCGACCGCGAAACCGGAGTCGGTCCCGCCCAACTCTCCGCGCTCTCCGTCCTCGTCTTTGGCGGCCCCAGATCGCTGGGCGAGCTTGCCGAGGCCGAGCAGGTCCGCCCACCCACCATGAGCCGCATCGTCGCCGGCCTCCAACGCTCCGGCTTGGTGCGCCGGCACGCCACAGAGGACGGCCGCCGCGTCCGCCTCGAAGCTACGCCAAAAGGGGTCAGCCTCATGTGGGAAGCGCGCAAACGCCGCGTGGAATCATTGGCCAATGCCGTTGCTGGACTGCCAGAAAACGAGCGGGGACAGCTCCGCGAAGCCATCACCCTGCTGCAACAAGTGATGCGAAATCTCTAGCGGTTCGTTGCGTTCAGAACTTTTTTTCAATGTGGAAAGTACGCCCGGCGGGTTGGACGAGCGTTCGAACTAGGAGGATTGCGAGTAAGGTTGAGAGGATGCAAATCTCGTGTACTCGACGCCGTAGCGGAAAACCAGTCCGCCGGAGAGCGGTTCAACGCGCTTGATTTGGGCCGGAACAAAAAGAGCCTCCTCTCCAGGAGAAAATGGCGCGGCTACTTCAATGAAGCAATCTAGCGGGTATTGCTGCAAGCTATGGAAACATACGCCGCCCTTCGAGACGTTTTCGCATTCGACGATTTCGTCCGCGTGCGCTGGGTGCCGAACGCAGGCGCTGAAACTCACGCGAATGCGAACGTTGCGCCGCTTGTTCACAGGCCGCCCATTGCCGTCCAGCTCTCGCGCGGGAACTTCGCGGGGCTTAGCCAGAGGAACCATGGGTTTCGTTGCAGTTTCAGGTGGCGGGAGCACGGCAGTGGCGCTGGCCACTGCCGTCGATGTTTGAATATCGGACAGGGAAGCGAATTCCGATGTTGTTGATGCGGCGGAGTACGACGACGGCGCAACTGAGCTAAGCCTATGTGCAGCGGTGAGCACAGGCTCGAAGGACTCTGCGAACCCAGGCGCTGGCGCGTCCAGAGCTGGCTTGGTGGTGCGCGGTGCAGGCGAGAGCGGAAGCGACTTGAAAATTGGTTTGGCCGTGCGCGCGGACGAAGTGCGAACGTCGTTGCTGTGCGCCCCCTCGGAAGGCGATGTAAGCGAGGGCACGGGCGAACCGGATGACATCTTCGCTGGTGCTGGGGGTGGGGAAGGCTCGCTTTCGGCTTTTTTCCAGGGCGTTGACGTGCCGCACTCCTCGCAGTAGCGCAGGATATTTCCGTTGACGGAGTAGACGTCCTCTTCGATGTCGCCTTGCTCCATCTCCACACGTGTTTGGCACATGCAGCACTCGAGGGGAATCCGCAGGCGGGCTGGTTCGAACGGATCGGGGGGAGGAAACTCCATGGGCCAGAAATCGGGATCGGGATCGACGAAAGTGACGCCGTAAACGTAGCGGCCGGTTCGCCGCCGATCTGTCCAACCAGGCGGATTTCGGCTTCCTTGGCTAAACTGGGAAGCCGCAGCGTTAGGCGTTCGTCCGGCGAAAATCGATATCGCGTGACAACTCCGGCGCCGTGGCGGCTGAGAACGACGGTAATCGTTTCTTCCGAAAACACTCTTCCTGTTGCGTCGGTCCCGAGCAGGACGATGGGTAGTTCTTTTGCGATGCGTCCGCTGCGGCGTTTTTGTTGCATAGGCCAGTCTACGCTCTTGGAGTTGGGCGAGTGCGGCTACGCTCGATTGCCTCCCCCGTTCGATTCTTTGGCGGTTCCGGATCGTGATGCGCTGGAACGCAATGGGGGATGCTCGATTCGAGCGGGGGAGCGAAGAACTTGCGTAAGTACATAGGTACTAAAAGGAGCCTACAAGGAGCAGCGGGAAGTACTGTGAAGATTGAACCGGTCGGGCTATCGACGCGCAAGGCGGTGGAGAGCAGAATTGCAACTGTAATCGGGAGTTGGTTGCGGCTTCCGGAGTAAAAGGGTTTGATTGCTCCTGTACAACGTTCTGCTGCTCGCGAGCGCAGCGGAACGATCGGAAGAACGGAACTGGCTTCAGGTTGCAAGACCCTCCATCCCCCACGCCCGAGCGGCCGGTCCCCCCACCGGCCGCTCATTTTTTTGGGGCGGAAGCTCACCGTCGACAGTTGAAGATTCAAAACCGAAAAGCAAGTGGGTACTGGTGTGCGGGAGACTTGGGCGCGGAGGTTCGCTTTGCATAAAGAAGCGTTGATGGGCGGGGGGTGGGGACCGGAGTTTCAATGGCAGCTTGAGACGTGCGGGGAAGCGGGCACGGCATGCCGTGCCCCTACGACTTGCGAAGACAAGAACAGGGAGACGGAAATAAAAAGAGGGCCCTAACGGATAGGCCCTCCGAACTGAACCACTTCGGTGACACACTCGCGGGAAGCGAAGCTCCCGCACCGGCCAACCACCACAATGAGGAAAGGCCGAAATGAAAAAGGGGGCTGGTGCAAGCCCCCTTTTTTAAGCTGACCCCCCAAAAAACCGGAACCGAGTCGAGGTTCGGATCCGGCCACCCCGGGAAGCCAATCTTGTAAGTTGGACTAGGAGAGAGCAATAGTCGTGCCAGCAAGGGACTGAATTGGTCTTCTGCTAGAGGTGTATGATTCAAAAGAATTTACGAGAAATCTGGATATAAAAGAAGAGAGAGCGTCGCAAGGATTCTACAAAATCTCACAGAAAACGGGGAATCACCTACATTCTTTAGGAGTATTGCATCGAAAAAAACGATGAAGGCGGACGCGCGATAAGTGGCGGAGCGTCTTGGTACTTATAATTTGCGGCGAGCCACGAACAGCCGAGGCAGTTTAAGCACGCTCGTCGACATGTGAGGGCTTGCGTTCGAGCGGATGTCGGTAACGTTAACGCGGACTCGTTGCCAACTGTAGGGATGGATTCTCGAGCATGGGACGTGAAGCGATCTTCAACCCTTTTCCAACATCACTTCGGTGGACTTAATCACTGCGGAGACTTTGTCGCCCACTTTTAGCTTCATTTCGTCCACGCTGCGCTTTGTGATTACGCTCTCGATCAAGTTCTTCCCGACACGCATCACTACGTGAGCCATGACGCCGCCAAGCTGAATTTCAATAACCTTTCCTTCGAGACGATTCCGCGCTGATAGAGTCATGTGGCTAGAATACGCTTGGGCATTCGAGTAGTCCAGAGAGCAACAGTTTGAATGAATTGATCAAGGGCAAGTTTTTCAGCCCGCCCGGAGGACTCGACCCAAGTCCCGAGTAACGCCTACTAGATGGCGGCGGTGGTGTGGCGCCAGCGGCGCCAGACCAGCCAAGCGGGAATAGAGAGCGCGAGGAGCCAGAAGACTAGAACTGGCGCGTATTCGGCGAAGAAGAGAACGATAGAGAGAAGAGTGTCGGCCACGTTGCGGTAGCCGTTGACAAGGGCATTGTGGATTAGCGTGGAGATGGCGGGGGCCGGCGGTGCGAGCTGGGCTTTGTATTCTTCGGAGAGTTGAAGGTTGATGGTGGCGAAGTCGACGCGGTGCTCGAGATTTTTTTGTTCGGCTTCCATTTGTTCGATTTCGCCGCGGACGCGGGCGATTTGCTGTTCGACTTCGAGGACGTCTTTGATCTTGCCGGTGCGTTCGGTAAGGATGGCTTGGAGACGCTGCTCGGTTTCGCGGGAATTTTTGAGGCGCGCGACGAGGTCGGCGTGCTGCTGGGTGACTTCTTCGCCGTTTTGCGTTTCGCCTTCGACGCGGCCGAGAGATCTTAGTTCGGTGAGCACGGCGGGAAGTTGTGGAGCGGGAATGCGCAGAGAGGCCTGGAGCGAGCGCGCGGCATTCAGTGGGGTCGCAATATTCAGCTCGGCGGCATAGCCGTTGTGGCGGACGAGGATGGCGTCTAGAGAGGCGCGTGAGGACTCGAAATCTTTTGTGAAGAGGGAGAGTGAGACGCTGCGGGAGATCATGGGTCCTGAGAAGACGCGGGACTGCTGGTCGATTCGGGACTGGCCGTCCAAGGAAACGGAGTTTTCGGCATGGTCACCGAGGCCGTGCATCAGGCCGTTTGAGTCTGCGGCCGCTCCCGGCGAGGAGAGCGTGACTACCGAACTAAATCGAGACGCGGAACTCTCCAGCGGGAGCTTTCGGGAAGATGGGATCCGATTAGAGAAAACCTTGCCCTGCTCACCGGCGGCAAGAGCTCCGTTCACGTTGACAGGTCCCGCCATGGGCAGACTCTTCTCAATCAGTTCGCGACGCTGGCGACCAATGGCAGCTGCTTGGTTCGCGGCCATTCGTGAGCGCAGCAGATTCGGAGTAGCGGTGAAGAAAAGAAGTACCAATGCTGTGACCGTGACAGCAAGGCCGCCTATCCATTGATTCCGAGTCCAGAGCGTGCGAAGGGACCAGTTCGAGCCGGAGGAGCCGGGTTGTGACGGAGACTTTGCGGCAGCGAGCATGACGTTTTTTTCCAAACCGGCTGGGACTGCGCCCGTTGTCCAGTTCGAGAGTGAGTGCGAAGTTTTGCGAAGCGACGCTACGAGTTCTTGGCAAGCGGCGCAGGACTCGAGGTGGGCGGAGACGGATTGGGCGCGGTCGGCGGAGAGTTCGCCGTCGAAGTGAGCCATGATTTCTTCGGGGCCGATTGGGTGTGGCGTGGTGCTCATAGACGAAAGCCTTTCTGGGGAAGCGTTTGCGCCGCTGCTGGCGACGCGGAGTGCTCAGTAGATTTCGCGGTGTCGCTTGCCGGTGCGGCGGATGGATCGAGTAGGTTGCGGAGGGCAGTGCGGGCGCGGAAGAGGCGGGAACGGACGGTGTTAAGGGGGAGCTGGAGGAGGTCGGCGATTTCGGCGTAGCTGAGCTGCTCGAATTCGCGGAGGAGGAGGATTTCGCGGTCGATGCGATCGAGTTTTTCGACGGCGCGGCGGACCCATAGGCCGGATTCGGTGGCGTCCTGTTTGGCGGGATCGGGAATGGTACTGGGATGGCCGAAGAAGGTGGCGCGGAAAGCGGATTTGCGGCGGTGGGCGCGCAGGATTTTGAAGGCGATGGCGTAGAGGTAGGTGCGGAAGAGGGCGCGAGGTTCATAGCGGGCGGCGGCGCGGAGGAGGACGAGGAAGGCTTCTTGTGTGAGCTCTTCGGCGTGAGATGGATCGGCGGTGCGGCGGCGGAAGAAGCCGTAGATGGGCTGTTTGTAGCGGAGGAAGAGTTCGTTGAAGGATTCGGCGGAGCCTTTGGAGAAGGCGAGCATGAGATGCTCGTCGCTGGCAGGGCCGGCTGGGAAGGCGGGGGTGGGCGGCGTGTCGTTCATGGCGGTTCGCGGGAGAGCCTCTGAGTTTAGAACGAGAGCTGGGAGCGCGTCTTGCATGAAGGGCGGCTTGAGCCTCCACTAACGGTAATGTCGCGAGTGGGGGAAAAGTTTCCTCGTGGAGAGACAAAAGATAACGCAGAGACGCAGCAAAGTGCGCGGAGGAGCGCGGAGAGTTGCAGACTCAGAGACTGAAGGCGGAGAGGCGTGAGGGAAAGGTGGATAAAAATAAAGCTTTACATATTCCCATATAGGAATGTATTGTAGGCCATGGCACGAGCGGCTACCACTTCTGACGCTTTTAATGCTGTGGCGGAGCCACGGCGGAGAGAGATACTCAACTACCTGGCGCTGCAGGAACGGCCCGTGGGGGAGATTGTGGATGCTTTAGAGATGGGGCAGCCTTCCGTTTCGAAGCATTTGCGCGTCTTAAAGGATGTTGGCTTGGTGCGTGCGCGGCGGGATGGGAGACAGATGTTTTATAGGACGAATGCGGAGGCGATACGGCCTTTGCATGACTGGGCGGGCACGTTTGAGAGGTATTGGAAGCATCAGTTGATCCGGGTGAAGGAACGGGCCGAGGAGAAGAGCGGGGCGGTGAAGAAGGATTAAGGGATTGAAGGATTTCGGGCTGGGCTCTGGAAAAATAAACTCTTTGAGGAGGAACGATGAGTTCAATGGCAGCAGCAATGGTGGCACTCGATAGCTTGACGTTGAATATTGTGCAGGAAATTTATGTCAAGGCTTCGCTGGAGGTGACGTTTGAGACGCTGCTGGAGCAGCTTGGGCCGGGGAATGAAGTGTCGAACGGGACGCCGATGCCGATGAAGCTGGAGGCTTGGCCGGGCGGGAGATGGTTCCGCGATTTGGGAGACGGGAACGGGCACTTCTGGGGACATGTGCAGGCGATCAAGCGGCCGACGCTGCTGGAGTTTACGGGACCAATGTTTATGTCCTATCCGGTGAGTTCCAATGTGCAGTACCGATTGAGCGAGACGGATGGCGGGACGCTGATCAAATTTCATCACACGGCACTGGGATTGATTCTGGACGACCATAGAAAAGGCGTGACTGGCGGGTGGGGATCGATCAACGAGCGAGTGCGGAAGGCAGCTGAGGCGCAGGGATCGTTCGCAGCCGGAGGCGGGAAGAAGCAGTAGCAAGCACAGGGATTGCGATTCAGTTTCCTTTCCAGCCCGCAGGAATTAAATTTCGGAAGAAAAGGAGAGTCAACATGGCTATTGCAGAAGCGATGCTCGCAGAGTTTGAAGTACAAGCACCCGTCACACGGAGGTTTCTTGAGCGGCTGCCGGAAGATAAGTTGGGATGGAAGCCGCACAACAAATCCTTGTCCGCCGGGCAGCTCGCCTACCATCTGGCCTCTGTGCCGGGCGGAATCGTCCGCTTCGTGCAGAACAATCCGGCGCAAGCTCCAGAGTCTTTCCATTTTCCGCAGCCCGCGAGCCGCGAGGAGATCCTCAAGACGCTGGAGGAAAGCATCGCGACGGTGCGGAGTGTATTGCCAAAGTTCGATGACGCGGCAATGAGGGAAACATGGCGCATGGTTGGCGGGGGACGGGAAGTCCTGGCTCAACCTCGAGCGGAGTCTCTGCGCGACTTGATGCTAAGCCACTGGTATCAACACCGCGGCCAATTCAGCGTGTACCTGCGAATGCTCGACGTGGCGGTGCCGGCAAGCTGGGGACCAAGCGGGGACGAACCTCCAGCATTCGTGCAAAAGGCTCGATCGGCGTAGTTGTTTGGCGTTTAGGAGGAGCGTATGTGTCCTGCTTGCATAGCGGCGACGGCAATGCTGATCACATCGGCGGTTTCAGCGGGCGGAGTGGCGGCGGTGTTGGCGAACAAGCTGCACTGGAAAGAAATCGCGAAGAAAATGTTTCGCAGATAAGAAAAGGAGACGACATGAGAGCAACACACGAGCAAGTGAATTTGATGTTGAGGCTGTACGAGGAGCGGCGCGAGCCTAAGCTGCGGGAGGCCCGGGAGTGGATGTCGGTGAA
This sequence comes from uncultured Acidobacteriota bacterium, assembly GCA_963833345.1. Classification (GTDB taxonomy): domain Bacteria; phylum Acidobacteriota; class Terriglobia; order Acidiferrales; family UBA7541; genus Acidiferrum. The sequence goes on from CAWHXI010000002.1 coordinate 3,921,741, forward strand.
TTTTCATCCCAAAAGCCCCGAAGATGCGATGCGCCTGACGCCTCCGGGAAGCAAGGAGAACGCCTACATGCGGATGGTGCTGGGCTACTGGGAGATGGTGGCGAGCATCGCAAACCGCGGGCTGGTGGATGAAGAATTGTTGTTTGAAAATTCGGGCGAGCAATGGGGAGTTTGGGAGCAGGTAAAGCCGCTGGTCGGTGCGTGGAGGACAATGTTTGCGAATCCACAGTTCCTGGGAAATTTGGAGGAGCACTGCAAGCGTCTGGACGCGTGGAGAGAAAAGCGCAATCCGGGATCGGTCGATGCATTGCGCAAGGTGTACGCGCAAATGAGCGAAGCTGTGCAAGAGAACAAGGCGCGCGCGGCGAGCAACTGACGGCGGAGTTGAGTTGATTATTGTGCGGGAGCTTGTGACATACGAGCTCTGCACTTTTCCGGTAGTCGAGAAAAACTTTCCAAGGAGAAGAAATCATGAGTCAGAGCACCGTAGAAAATCCAATAGTAACGACACGAGACGAATGGATCGCGGCACGAAAGGAATTGCTGGCCAAAGAGAAAGCGCTGACGCGGCAGAGAGATGCGCTGGCACAGGAACGGCTGCAGTTCCCGTGGCTGAAGATCGAGAAGAATTATGTGTTCGACACACCGGCCGGGAAAAAGCCGCTGGCGGATCTCTTCGGCGGCAAAGACCAGCTAGCGATCTATCACTTCATGCTGGGAGTGGATTGGGAGGCGGGGTGCCCGAGCTGCTCGCTGATTACGGACCAGATGGATCCGATGGCGATTCACCTAGCACAGCGAGACGTGCGGCTCGTGCTAGTGTCGCATGCGCCGCTCGCGAAGATCGAGGAGTTCAAGAAGCGGATGGGATGGAAGTTGCCGTGGGTTTCGTCGTTTGAAAGCGACTTCAATTTTGACTACGAAGTGTCGGTAAAGAAGGAAGATGCGGGCAAAGAGAGCACTTACAACTACGCTGTGACGAAGTTTCCGAGCGAGGAACGGCCGGGCATGAGCATTTTCTACAAGAATGCGAATGGCAAAATCTTCCACACCTTCTCCGTGTATGGGCGCGGCTTGGAGGACTTCATGGGCATCTACGCGATTCTGGACCGCGTACCGAAAGGGCGGGACGAAGGTACCAAGGGAATGTCGTGGGTGAGGCATCACGACCGATATCCGGAGAGCAACATCGTTGAGGTGAAGACAGCGAGGACATAGGCGCTGACATAAGAGGCGGCGCGTCAGACCACGGACTGTTGCGCATATTCAAACACTGACAGAGTAAGTGCGAAGAAAACGGCGGTTTGCTCGGGCGAAAGCTAGAGTGAGCCGCCTCGTTTTTTTCGCAAACGTTGGAAAAAACATCAGGCGCCGATGGAGGAGCGGAGGGCGTTGGCCAGAGACTGGGAGAAGCGCCGGACGTCGGCGTCGTGTTCGGCTTCGACCATGACGCGGGCGAGTTGCTCGGTGCCGGAATAGCGGAGGACGACGCGGCCATTTTCGCCGAGAGCGGATTGGGCTTCGGCCAAGGCGCGAGAGACTTCGGGGAGAGTTTCGAGCGGGGGCTTGGATTTCACTTTGACGTTGACGATGATTTGCGGGTAATCCTTAAGACCTTCGACGAGCGATTCGATTTTGCCGTGCATGGAAACGAGCGAGGCGATTTTTAGGGCGGTGAGAAGGCCGTCGCCGGCGGGGCTGTCTTCCAGAAAAATGACGTGGCCGGATTGTTCGCCGCCGATGACGTTGCCGCTGCGAAGCATTTCTTCGAGGACGTAGCGATCGCCTACGGAAGCGCGGGCGAGAGAGATGCCTTCGCGTGCGAGGACGAGTTCGAGACCGAGGTTGGACATGGACGTGGCGACGACGCGATCGCCCTTGAGCTTGTTTTGGGATTTGAGGTGGCGTGCGACGGCGAGGAGAACGCCATCGCCGTTGACAATTTTTCCTGTTTCGCAGACGAAGAGCGCGCGGTCGGCATCGCCATCAAAGGCGACGCCGAGTTGAGCGCGCTCGGAAAGCATGCGCTTTTGTAAACCATCCAGATAAAGCGAGCCGCAACCGGAGTTGATGTTGCGGCCATCGGGGGAAACACCCATCGAGATGACATTCGCGCCTAAAGAATGAAAGAGTTCGGGGCCGAGCTTGTAGGCGGCGCCGTTGGCGCAGTCGAGGACGATACGGAAACCGGAGAGTTTGGCTCCAGGAATGACGCGGCCGCGAAGAAAGTCGAGATATTCGGCGTCTAGAGATGCATCAGCTACGAGGAGAGGCGGATTTTTCAGCGGGAGATCGGAGCGATGCTTGAAGATGTCAGCTTCGAGGGTTTCTTCGACGGAATCAGGGAACTTCATGCCCGCGTGGGAGAAAAGCTTTACACCGTTGTCGTGATAAGGATTGTGCGAGGCGGAAATGACGACGCCGGCTTGAAAATCATTTTGGCGGACGAGGCAGGCGACGCCGGGCGTAGTAATGACGCCAGCAAAAGCGACGGAGGCGCCGGCTTGCTCCAGGCCTGCGGCGAGGAGCGCGGCGATGTGAGGGCCGGATTCACGGGTGTCCATGCCGATGAGAACGTGGGCGGCGGAGTGTTCGCGGAGTAGATAGGCGGCAAGAGAGCGGCCGGTGGCGAAAAGAGTGGCGTCGTCGAGAGGTGGCGTGCCGGGAACGCCGCGAATTCCATCGGTTCCGAAAAGTTCTTTGGGCATGAGAGGTTAGCGGCCAAAACCTGAAGGACCGACCATACGAAAGTCTAGCATACGCTCTGGAAGAGGCTTGTAGTGGTGGTTGCGCGGGTTCGCTTGGGTAAACACGAGGCAAGAGGCTTCCGCGGCGCCATGGTTGGAGCGCTCCTGAAAGCGATTCAAGATACGAAACGCTGGTGAGCGACGGCGTCACGAGTTTGCATGAGTATGCTAACGTGAAAGGAACGGAGTGCCTCGTGCCTGAGACAGAGACGCCAACATCCACAGTTCGAATCGCCGGTTCTACGTTCAGTTTGCGGATTCTTGCGGCAGCAATCATCCTGCTGTTCTTCTATTACGCGGCGGGCGTGGTGATTACGGTGCTGCTCTCGATCTTGCTGGCGTATTTTCTCGATCCCGCGGTGGAACTGCTGGAGAGAATGCACTTGCCGCGCACGGTGGGCGCGATGGTGATGGTGCTTCTGCTGATCGCGGTCCTGGTGGCGGTCGGCTACGCACTGGGCACACGAACGGAAGATTTTGCGGCGAACTGGCCGAAATACAGCGCGCTGTTGAGACAAGCGGCGGGAGCAGTGGAAGGAAGAATTAGCGGACTGGAAAAGCAGGTGACGCCGACAGAGCCAGGAGTTGGTGCACAACAACAGGGGGGCGAGCACCCGGAGGCAGCTGCGCTGCGCGCGATGTTATTCCGTGGGATTGGCTCTCTGTATGCGCTTTTTCTGGAAATTACGTTTGTACCGTTCCTAGTGTTCTTTATGCTCGCGGGAAAACGGGAAGTCTGGCATGGAACGCTGCAACTGTTTCCGGTGTCGAAGCGGACGCAAGTGAAGGAGACGCTGGAGGATTTGCGGGAAGTTCTGCGGGACTATCTGGCGGGAATGACGCTGTTGACTTTGATAGTGATTACGGCGAGCAGCGCGTTCTTCTGGTTTCTGGGGCTGGACTTTCCGGTGCTCACGGGAATTGCATCTGGTTTGCTGAATATGGTGCCGTACATCGGGGCGGTGCTGGCGTGGCTGCCTGCGTTTATCATCGCTCTGGCCAAGTGGAAAACGTTTGGGCAGTTCGCGCTGATTGCCGGGGGATTGATGACCATTCACGTGCTGGCGCTGAATCTAGTAGCGCCGCAGCTGGTGGGACGGCGCGTGCGTCTGAACGCCGTGGCGATTACGATTTCGCTGCTTTTCTGGGGCTGGGTGTGGGGCGGCATGGGATTGATACTTGCGATTCCCATAACAGCGGCGCTCCGCGTGATTTGCGATCACACGGAATCCTGGCGGCCGATTGGACGATGGCTGAGTGCGTGAAGTAGTGACTGCTGATTGGTGACTAGTGGGGAAGGTCTTTCCTGAGTGGCGCCACTCTTTTTGTCCGAGTAACCTTCTTTCAGCTACTCTCTTCTGAGGATGAAAAGAAACTCTTGCGGTGAAGGCTGTCTCTCGAACATTCGTAAATCCTGAAGGAGAGCTATCCATGAAGCGGTCTGGCATTTATCAGTGTTCGCTATTCGTGCTCATGTTGCTTTTCTGGCCGACCGCGACGCAGGCATGGGGATGCAAAGGACACCAGACGGTGGCATTGATCGGGGAGAAGCATTTGACGCCCGAGGCACGGCAATGGGTGCTGAAGTTGCTGAGCGAGAACCCGATCGATCCGAAATTGAATCGCTATTGCGGAGGAGCGAGCCGCGATCTGATGGCGGATGCCTCGACGTGGGCAGACGATGTGCGCGGAGAGCGCAAGAACGGGCCGTGGCACTATATCGACATACCGCGAGGTTCGAAGCGCGGTCCGCTGGAGCCCTATTGTGGAGCGGAAGGATGCGTGACGAGAGCGATCAGCGAGCAACTGGCTATTCTGAAGGATTCGAAAGCCGGTCCGGCAAAACGCGCGGAGGCGCTGCGCTACATCATCCATTTCGTCGGAGATTTGCACCAGCCGCTACACACCACCACGAACGCGGATGAAGGTGGAAACTGTGTGCCGGTAAAATACTTCCGGCGCAACGTACATGAGCACAACCATTCGTTTTCGCCAAACCTGCACAGCCTGTGGGATACGGCAATTCTCGAGCGCGACGCGGAGGGCGCTGATCCGGCGGAGTATGCCGAAACGCTCGACGCGCAATTCGCGGCGGATATTGAAGGTTGGCAGAAGGCGGGGATTCACGTCGATGAGTGGGTGTGGGAAGGCTACGACTTTGCGGAAAGCGTGGTCTATGGAGATCTGACGCCGAAGATCGCCATCGAACCGAATGTGGCAGTGCACAGTTGCTCGGACGACAACAACATCGGCGAACGGCTGCTGCGCCAAAACATCGTAGCCGGCGAGGCGTACCAGGAAAAGGCGGCTCCAGTGACCGAAAAGCGCATTGCAGAGAGCGGCGTCCGGCTGGCGATGATCCTGAACGAAGCGGCGAAAGCGAATCCGTAGCTGCATCGTACGGCAAGTTCGGCGAAGGGGCGGCCAGGGAAATGAATTTCGTCCACTGCCCACCTAGAGGTGTGCACTTTGGAACATCGCCACAGAGAGACGTGTTGCGCGTCGAGAGCCCAGTGGTAAGCTCAAAGATGCAGTGGATGTATCGCTTCCTGGTTGAATAAAAGACTCGCAGGTCCCTCCTCTCGTCTGCGAGAAACCCATCCTTACAACGCGAACGCCCTCTCCGTTCTGAAAGAACATCAGGTTCTCATGCTGCCTAACCCGCGGTGCGAGCAAGTGCTTGCTGCCATTTTGGAATCCGCCGAAGAAGCAATCATCGGTATATCACTCGATGGCTCGATTGAATTGTGGAGCCGAGGAGCGGAGCGTTTGTACGGATACACAGCGGAGGAGGTTGCCGGCCTTTCGCTGGTATCGCTGCTGCCGATTCACGAAGGGCCATTACTGCAGGCAGTTCTGGAAGCAGCGCGCGAAGGGAAGGTGACCGATCGCGAAACAGTCGAGCGGCTGCACAAGATGGGTTCCAAGTTGAGCGTAGGGGTGAGGCGGCAGGCCATGCGGGATGGACGGGGAATCATAACTGGCATCCTGGAGATTGGGCGGGCCACGCGCCAGAAAACGCAAGATACGCCATCCGAGACACAACTGCGTCTGCTCGTGGAGCAAATGCCGGTGCTGCTGTGGACAACGGATCAGAGCTTGCGGATCACGTCGAATTGGGGTTCCGGTTTACAGCACTCCGATGTACATGCGGGAGACCTGGTAGGGCGCACCGTGTCGGAATACTTGAAGTGTCAGGACACGAATGCGGGGCCGATAGCGCACCACTATGCAGCGTTGCGGGGAGAGTCGGCGCACTTCGAGTACAAGCGGCAGGACCGAATTCTGGACGTTCACCTGGATCCACTGCGCGCGCCGTCGGGGGAAACCATCGGGTGCATCGGAGTTGGGCTTGATATCACGGTGCGGAAGCAAAGCGAAGAACTGGTCCGCTACCAGGCCACGCACGACGCGCTGACGGGGCTGGCCAACTACAGAGAATTCATGGACACGCTGGAGCGCGAACTGCGGCGCGCCGAGCGCGGCCATCATTCGTTTACGGTTCTGCTCCTGGACCTGGACGACCTGAAACGAATCAACGACCAGCTGGGACATTTGGCGGGAAACAAGGCGCTGAGGCGTCTGGCAAAGGTCACAAAAGAGCAATGCCGCGCAACGGACCTGGCCGCGCGATACGGAGGCGACGAATTTGCAGTGGTGCTGATCGAATCCGACCAAGGCATGGCGCAGCAGGTGGCGCAGCGCATTGAAGCTCATGTACGGGAAGAACAGGAAGAGCCGGCCATCAGCGTGTGCATTGGCATGGCGATATATCCCACCGATGGACGAACAGCGCACGAATTGCTTGAAGCCGCAGACCGGCAACTGTACCGGCGGAAGAAACTGTGCAACGGCGAAAAGTGGCGGTCGGGTAGCGGACATTCTCCAAAATAGAAAATGATCAGCGATGGGATTAGGTAGCGAGGTGTGCGCGTCCGTGCCGCGCGTGCTCTCTAGCCGCGGGAAAAGGAGGAGGGAGTTAGACTTGAGAGTGATGGAGAGCTGGCGAAAAGGTCTCGCCTGAGGGAGAACAATGTGAAGGCGCAGGAACTAATGTTGAGGTTGTTCGACGAAGCGTACAAAAAGAAAACCTGGCACGGACCCAACCTCAGACAAGCGATCCGGGGAGTGAGCGCAAGGCAGGCCGCGTGGCGTCCGGGAGCGGGGCGACACAATATATGGGAAGAGACAGTGCACGCCGCGTATTGGAAATACGCGGTGCGGAGACGGATCGAAGGCGGAAAAAAAGGATCGTTTGCGCTGCCGGGGAGCAATTTTTTTCCGCGGCCTGAGAAAGGCAGGGCCAGCAAGGCTGCCTGGCGCGCAGACAAGGAATTGCTCGAGCGCGAGCACCGCGCATTGCGGGCGGCTATCGAGCAGGTCCTAGATACGCCACGGGGCGGAAAGTTCCTGAAGCAAATTTATGGCGTGGCTTTTCACGATGTTTACCATGCTGGGCAAATTCGGTTGTTGCGCCGGTTGATGGCTCGCTGAGGTGCGGCGCAAGTCGGCTATGGATTAGAGATTTTGGTTGCGAATGGCGCAAATGAGGCCGGCGGGATCCGCGGAGTCCTGAAACAGGCGGATGGCAGTGATGCCGGATGCTCCGGCGGAAAGGCACGCGGAAATGTTTGCCAGAGTAATTCCGCCGATAGCTAGGACGGGAATGTTTACGGACCTGCAGACCTCGGTGAGACGATCGAGGCCCTGGGGTGAACCGTAGGCGGCTTTCGAGGGTGTGGCGAAGATCGGGCCGAAGAAAATGTAGTCCGCGCCGGAGGAAGCGGCGGATTTGGCGGCTTCGAGCGAATGGCAGGAAACGCCGAGGATGAAATGGTGCGTGAGCGTTTGTGCGGCAGGAGACGACAGCAGCAGACCTTTCGCTTGTTCCACAGGCAGCGAGCTTTCGCCAAGATGGACGCCGCCAGTTTGTTCGGCGAGGGCCACATCGAGGCGGTCGTTCACAATAATTCGCGTTGCAAATTTAGAGTGACTTCCCTGTTTCGAAACGCGGTTTAATGCCTCTCTGGCCAGCGAGGCTGATTGTTTCCCCGATAAATCTTTCTCGCGAAGCTGTATCCAATCGATGCCCGCAGCGGCTATTAGTTCGATTTTCTTCTGAAGCAGATCAATCAAATCTTTTTGAGGCGCGGCTGGCAAACTGAGGCGGTCGGTCACATAACAGAGGATGGGCTTGCTGTCCCGGGAGAGGTTGAAATCTGGCGCCGAACTATTGAGGAGGGACACTTGAAGGACTCGGACGAGAACCGATGAAGCTGAGAGCCAGCAGTATGTCTAGGACACCGATCCCGCTAACGGCGCCGCGAAACGAGGGATGAAGGACAATGCGAATGAGCGAAGGAAAGTGGTTGAGAAAGAAGTTTTGTTCCCAGAAGGCGGACCATGGGAGATAGAGAAGCAACGCTCCCATTTCGAAGCAAACAATGACCAGCAGCGCGCGGAAGACACGGTTCATGGTTAAGAGGGAATCGCCTGCATCAGTGAATGCCGGGTATCAACGGCTGGGCTTCTGGAGAGCGGCGATACGATCAGCGACATCTCGGTAATCGATGTTCATCGCATAGACCTGGGAAAAACTCTTCAACGCTGCTTCCGGCTCACCCGCGGACTCCTGGGCAACGCCTAAATCATACCGCAACGCGAGGATGCTTTCCGGTTCGATGCCCGGGACGCGCAGGGCGCGCTCGTACCAGATGGCGGCGATGCCCGGCTGCCCTTTTTCCGTGAAGGCCAGGCCAAGCAGAGTGCAGCACTGCATGACATAGCGGAAGGGCTTGCCGTTCTCGGTAGCTTTAGCCACCTTTTGAAATTCGCTGATGGCTTCATCGACCAAGCCCATTTCGCGGAAAGCGATGCCGAGATTGTAGTGGGTCTCAAGGTCTTCGTCTTCGGCACCCATTTCGCCGAGCTCGGCGCGGAAATCGTCAAAGACTTCCTTGAGCGGGCTATGTTCAGCTGGTCCGGCGGGCTTTTCTTCCGGTCTAGGCGGAGCGGCTAGGGGCGCCGCTTCCGAGTGGGAAGGCGTCAGCGCGTCAAGACCAAGATCGTCGATCTCTTTTGCAAGGTCCGCGAGGAATTGGTCGGACGCGAAACCGGCTGCAGGCGGTGCGGCAGCAGAATCCGTCGCCGCAGGAGCATGTTCCGGTTCGGGCGGAGGGACAGCAATGGGAGTCGCAGGAGGCTTCTGGTCGTAAGCGGGGACGAGCGGTTCCGGCTCGAGGACCAGCTCGAAATCCTGGTCGAGCTCGAATTCGGGTTCTGGTTCGATTGCGGCGGGCGGGGCTGGCTTTGGAGGAACAACTGGCTTTTCATGAACGGGCGGTTTTTCTGGGCCTGCGGGTGCGTGACTCTCCTTGACCGGCGCGGGGATCTTCTCGGCCGCTGCTGGAGGAAGCTCCGGGGAAATGTCGGCAAAGGAATTTGACTCTTGTTCGATAGTCGCGGGTTCTTCCACAGGCAGTTCGAATTCCGTGACTTCGTGGGACCCAGACGGTGCGGCGGCAACAGGCTCGGCGGCGACTTCGTGAGGCGGCGGAGGAGCGGGTGCGGCGGGCCTTGCCGGGGGCGCCTTTTCGACGGGTTCCGCTGGATGAGAATCTTCCAGCATCGAATCCCATTCAGCGGAAAGGTCGACCTCCTCTTGAGCGGCGGAGGCGTTCGTGGAGGAGCTGGCCTGTACCTTTTCGGCGGGAGCTGGCTCGGCCTCGACTGGTGTCTCAAATTCAAGCACCGGTTCTTCGACGATGGGCTCGGGCTCGGCGGCAACTTCCATCATCGGGACTTCGGGGATGGTTGCCGCTGGAGGTTCCGGCTGAACTGGCGCGGCGCTGGCTGCCAGTTCCGCGTCGGTAAGACCGGCGGCACGCTGGAACCGGCGGCGAAGCTCGCCGAAGCGCTCGGCGCCACGCAGGTCGGCGCGTTCGATATGGATTTGCTCGAGCTGGGAAGCGAGCTCGGCGGTGCGGCGGTCGTCTCCCGCGCCGAGGACAAAGTCGAGAAGCTTTTCGAGAGTGGGAGTGTGGCGCGGCGCGCGGCGCAAAATAGCTTCGAGAAGGCCGATGGCTTTTTGCGTGAGACCGTAGCTGGCGAAGAGGTCGACGTCAGTGAGGGACTGAGCGATGAACTTCTGGGTTTCTTCATCAAGCTGAGGCTCGGCAGGGGTTGCGGCGGCTACGGGCTTATCGCCAGCGACGGGCGCAAAAGTGGTTTCCGTGTCGGGTCGCAATTTGGGCGCGGGAGCTTTGGGAATATCTGCCTGGAGATCTTCTTCAGGAGCGACTGGCTCCGCTTCGGCGCCGAGCAAGCCCATCTTGCGGAGGCAGCCATCTAGTTTGCGTTTGGCGGAATCGCTATCTGGCTGACGGTCAACGAGTTGTTCAAAGATAGCTTTTGCGCGCTCGAGCTGATTGGCCGCGACGAGTGCATCGCCCAAGTGGGCCAAGGCGTCGGGAAGCCGGAAAGAATCGCTGGTGCGGCCGTAGAAGTCGACGAGCCATTCGAGAGGCTCTAGGCGGCCTGGCATGCGTCCGGCCAGTTCGTTTTGCAGGCGGCCGATAACTTCATGCTCGCCGGCATCGATCATGGGGACGCGAATCTGGCCAATGATCGCCATGGCGCGGTCGCCTTGCCCTGATTCAAGGAGGGATTCGACGATTTTCTGCGCGGGGCCGAAATTTTTGCTGTCGGCTCCCAGAACGCGGAGCGCGAGGGCGGTGGCTTTATCCCAATTGGCGTTTTTGAGATAAAGATCGAGCAGCAGTTCAGTCTGTTCGCCGCCCTTATCAAGATCGGAGACGCGCTCGAGGAGCTCGGCAGCTTGCGTGAGATTGCCCTGCGAGGAAAAGGATCGAGCTCGCACAATGGTAGCGGCCAGGCAATTGGAATCAATCTTCAGGGCTTTGTCGGCAAGCTTATCGGATTCCGCCTGGTCTCCACGGGCCAGGGCGCGCTGCGCGGCGGAGACGTAGGTGTCGACAGCCTCGCGCGACTGCCCCATCGCCTGATAGAGATCGGCCAGGCGAACCTGAATACGAAGATTGTCCGGTTCGGCGAGGAGAAGCTTTTTCAGGAGGCCCACCGCTTCGGTCTGGCGGTTGTTCTTGAGATGGATTTCGGCAAGCTGCAAGAAGAGCGGGCGTGCCTCGCTCATGACCCCTTGCTGCACGTAAAGGTCAGCCAGCTTTTCGAGGGGACGAATCTCTTCCGGAGCAAGTTTGGCGATGCGTTTGTAAACGGCGATGGCTTTGGTGAGAAAACCGTCACCGACAAAAATCTGCGCGAGGCGTTCGAAATAATCGATGGCCTGAAAAGTTTCACCTTGGCGGATGTAGAGCTCGCCGATGGTCATGAGCGTGACCTGATCGCGCGGCTCAAACTTGAGAATTTGCTGGTATTCGGCGATGGCCTGAGGGACCTTGCCCTGATTCAGCAACTTCTGTGCGGATTCGACAAACTTGCTCTTGGTATAGGCCATTCGTGTTCCCAGACAATACGCGGCCCGCGCCTGCAGGAGGATATCTCCTCCGACCCAAGGGCTGGAAAGGCAGACACAAGCCGTGCTTGCTAACGCTAGCAGGCAGGGAAAAGGCAAGTCAACGAACCCAGAAGAGGGTGTGAGCAGCCAGTTATCCCCGTTAGGACTAGGAAACTAGTAGGCGAAGACAAGGCGAAGCGGGGGAGACCCGTTTATAGGGCTCTTGTTCACGTGGAGGACTGGGAGGGACGCTTGGGGGGAAAGATGGGGATATCGGCGAAGCTGTGGAAGAACAGTGGAGGAAATGGCTTGCTACTTACGGAGGTTGAAGATTTCGTCGGCAGCGACGGCCGTGCCGTTGCCGTTCCAGTGGGTGTCATCTAGAAAATAGAGGTATTTTTTCTGGTCGAGCAGGGCGGCTGCGTCGCGAGCATAGCGGCGTTCGAGTGGTACGGTTCGGACGCCTGCGTTTTGGAGCGCATTTGCGAAGTCAGCCAGGGTTGCGCGAGACGCGGAGACATCGCGCGGCTGGGCGAGTAGAGGTGCATAGATCGTGGCGCGGTTGGGGACGAGGAGAACGACGAGATCGAGGCCATCGTTTCGCAATTGCGTTGAATACCAGGCGAAGTAAGCCGCCCAACGGTCTGCTGCTTCGCGCGGATCGCTTGGGGATTTAAATTCCGCGGGCAGAAAAACGATGGGTTGGCCGTTGCGCAGCTTTTCCTGGATCACGAAAGATGCGAAAGAATTGGGCAGCAGGGCATCGTCTTGGATTTTCTTTTCGAGCTTGGCCGAAAGAGCTTGCAGCGGGGAAGAGTGGAGCCCGTTGAGCGGAGTTCCGAGACGATCCGTCCATTCCTGGCCTAAGGCGCGAAAGATAAATGCTTGGACTGCGCCGCGGCCGCCGTCGGGAGTAGCAGCTGGCGGGTCTTGCAGGGCGCGGGATTCCAGAAACTCAAAAATGACCAGCCCGCGCTGAAGACCGAGCCGTTGGGCGACGGCTTTCAGACTGCGCAAAGGAAGGGGTTGTGGCGCGCCCGCGTTGTAGAAGTAGCCGCCGAAGCGTCGGGTAAGTTGGGCGGAGAGCGACTGGTCTTCGGGGAGTTCGCTGCCGACCGCGAAAGAATCTCCAATCACGATGCCAACGGGGTTGCTTTGCGTCAGCGCGGGGGGACTGTGAAAGCCATAGGCATCGGTCGTGAAATCGACGGAATGATAATGGCGAAGGGCGGGAAGGTTCCCGATGCCGGCAACGCCCCCGTAAGAATTGTCTCGGTGATACTGCTTGTTAGGGATGAAGGGGCCCACAGCATCTGGGTAGTGGCGGAGCATCGCTTCCCACGCGCGAAACGTGAGCAGGTCCAGCGGAACGAAACGCAGGACCAGATCCAGGAGGAAGAACAGAAGCATTAGACGCGGCAGAATGCGTCCGATGTGCCAGATACTTGTCTGATTGGCTCCTGTGCCGTTCATTTGAAAAATTCCTGCTCCTTACCGCTAAAACTGAAAATAGAGAAACGGCGATTGCTGGCCGGATGCGATGGCCAGAAGCGCCGCAGTGTACCCGAGACAGAGACCTGCGACGGCCCACGAATTCCATTCGTGATTGAGTTCAAATGTGTTTGGAGCGAAATGCGCTATCGCTGCGGCAACGGCCAAGACCACGAGCAAGCCGATCAGCCCAGGAAAGAGAAAGCCCGCGGAGAAACTGAACATGCGGGTGAGCATAGCCATGGCAACGGAGAAACTGTCCGAGCGAAAGAAAACCCAGCCAATTACTACCAGAAAGAACGTGGCCACGCGCTGAAGAATGGCCGGCGATCGGTCCCAGAATCCGCCAAACAGCTTATGGAGACAAAGCAGGACCCCGTGATAGCCGCCCCAAAAGACAAATGTCCAATTGGCGCCGTGCCAGAGGCCGCCAAGAAGCATGGTGATCAGAATATTGCGGTAGACGAGCCAATTCGCGGAGACGCGGCTGCCCCCGAGCGGAATGTAGAGATAGTCGCGCAAGCAAGTAGAGAGCGAGATATGCCAACAGCGCCAGAAATCAGCGATGTTGATTGCTTTATACGGCGAGTTGAAATTCTGCGGGAGGCGGATGCCGAAAAGATAGCCGAGGCCGACGGCCATGTCGCTGTAGCCCGAGAAGTCAAAATAGATTTGATAGGTGTAGCCGAGAACGCAGAGCCACGCGCCGAACGTGGAGAGATGCGCGACATATTTCCAGGCGGGGTTGATGATGGCGGCTATCGTGTCGGCGAGAAGGACTTTCTTCATCATGCCGATGGCGAAGAAAGACCAGCCGATGTTGAGCCAACGGGTTTGATCGGCTTGATCGAGGTTGTCCAGATCGGCTTCGACCTGTCGAAAACGAGCGATAGGGCCGGCGACGAGCTGGGCAAAGAGCGAGACGTAGCAGGAAAACTCCCAAAAGTTGCGGGTGGGGGTGATGACCCCGCGGTAGGCGTCCACCATGTAGCTGATGGTGTGAAAGGTGTAGAACGAAATGCCCACGGGAAGAATGATATTCAGCGCGGGAGGGTGAATGGGTACGTGCAACCACGTGGAGAGGTCAGCAAAGCTGGAGATCGTGAAATTGAAGTACTTGAAGAAACCGAGCAGGAGAAGATCAATCGTGACGGGGATGATCAGGAAGAGTTTGCGGCGACGCGGATCAGTAGTGCCGAGCATGCCGAGGCCGGCAAAGTAACTGACCGCCGTCGAGAAGGCCATGAGGGCGCAGAACTTGTAGTTCCACGTGCCGTAAAAAATGTAACTGGCGACGGTGAGCCAAATGTAGCGCTGTTTTTTTATGCGGAGGCGCCAGAAGCCGAAGTACACGATCGGCAAGAAAAGAAAAAGAAAAACGAGGCTGTTGAAGAGCATGTGCTGGCGTCAGCGTGAACCGAACCGCGCCGCCGTGAAAGAAAGGCCGCGGAAGGTCTCCGGCGGGGACGATGATAAACGCATCGGCACCGATTTGCTAAAGGAATGACGCAGTTACGAAGAACAAAACGGCTCGCTATTTTTCCGAGGCCCAGTAAATCGCGGACCCATGGGCTGGGAGTGTGATATCGACGAATTCCTTCGAACCCAGGTCTTCGTGTTCCCAAAGGTCGCGGAGTTTGTAGTTAGCGCGTTTGAGTTCCAAGTCCTTCCAGAAATAATGAAACGATTGCGGCGCCGTGTCGAGATTGAAGACGGCAATGTAGGCGCCATCGCCGGATTCCGGAGTGGATAGCCAGACAGCCGCTTTGTCGGTCGAGAGGACGGCGTGGCTGCCCGTCGAATGCTGATCGACACCGATTAGCTCCGCATTGGTCAGCGCAGATTGGGTCCATTCGTCGCACAAGGTGAGATTGCCGCCCATGATCAGTGGAGAACGAAAGATGGACCAGAGGGTGAGGAGGGTGCGCTGCTCGTCGTGGGTGAGGCGTGTTGTGCGAGGCTTCTCCCAGCCTGCAACGGGTTCCAGGCGGCCAAGCGGAAGCATATCCGCGTCGGGCCAGTGACCGGGACCAGAAGACGCGGCCCATTTCGCTGCGCGGGCAAATTGATTGCCCACGCCCTGCGGAAAGTCTTTGTCGCTCAGCCAAACATCCCAAACGTCGTCCGAGATGCGCCACATTTGGGAGTGGCGGCTCAGCTCCGCGGCTTTATCGAGAGGAGCCGGACCAGGAGAAAGACTGAGAACGATAGGACGGCGAACTTTGCGAAGCGCTCCGCTGAGCATGCGAATTTCGTCGCCCTTATAGGGATGGCTGGAGATGCAATCGACCTTGAGGAAGTCAACGCCCCAGCCGGCGTAGAGCTTGGCGATGGAATCATAGTAAGCCTGCGCGGCGGGCGAGCCAGGATTGAGGCCGTAGTTGTATGTATTCCATGGACAAGAGTCGGAAACGTCTGCGGCGGCCTTGGCGTGATACGCGGTACCCGCGATCGGCAGGTTCTTGCGCACTGCCTCTTTCGGAATGCCGCGCAAAATGTGGATGCCGAATTTAAGGCCGAGCGAGTGGATGTAATCGGCCAGCGGTTTGAAGCCAGCGCCTTGTTCAGCGGAAGGAATGCTGTTGACGGCGGGAATGTAGCGGCCATAGGCATCGAGACTGAATTCAGGGACTCCGCCATTGGTTTCGCTGGTGTGATTCGTCACGTACCAGCCTTCGTCCACGACAATGTATTCCCAGCCATAGGGCTTCAGGTGCTCGGCCATCCAGGCCGCATTTGCTTTGATGTCGGATTCACTGACGGTTTCGGCATAGGAGTCCCAACTGTTCCAGCCCATAGGCGGCGTGGCGGCGAGCAGCGTCTGTCCCTCAGCGGCCGACGAATTGGCCACCTCTTGCGCGGCGAGAGTGCAGAAGAAAAACAATATGCAACATGCCGAAAGAAGAATTAGCGCGCGCCGCGTACACCATTTCCTACTCATCGGTTTGACCTCTGAGTGTCCGGCGGAGATTTTATGTGACGCCCTAAGAAAGTGGTAGCGGAGTTTGCGTGGCTCCGGCGGCCCAGCAATTTGATTCGCGGACGGGTGCGAAGGAATGGCGATGAAGCGGAGAGGGACCGTGTTGTCGCAGGGCTTCGAGATGATCGGGAGTGGCGTAGCCTTTGTGGCGAGCAAGGCCGTATTGCGGATAGACGACGTCCCATTTTTCCATGCAAGTGTCGCGATGAGTTTTGGCGAGGATGGAAGCAGCGGCGATGGAAACGCTGCGCGCGTCGCCTTTAATGAGGGATTTCTGCTCGATGAGAACATCGAGTTGCATGGCGTCGATCAGCAAATAGTCCGGTTGGATGGAGAGCTGTTGCAGTGCGGCGGTCATGGCCTGGCGGCTGGCTTGATAGATGTTCCAGGCGTCGATGCGCTGGGCATCGATTTCGGCGACGGCCCAGGCGAGGGCGTGCTCGCGGATGCGTGCGGCAAGTTCCGTGCGCCGCTCAGCGGGAAGTTTCTTCGAATCGTCGAGGCCAACAATCCGGCGCTTGGGATTGAGAATGACCGCGGCGGCGACGACCGGGCCGAAGAGAGCGCCGCGGCCGGCTTCATCGAGACCGGCGATGCGCATCCAGCCGAGTTGTCGCGCCGCTCGCTCGAAACGGGAAGAGCAGAGACGGCTCATTGGCGGGAGATTTTAGCACGGTGCGCGAGCGGCGGGCGGTTACTCGTAACGCAGCGCCACGACCGGATCGACTTGCGTTGCGCGCTGGGCGGGGATGTAACACGCCAAAACCACGACGACGGTGAGACCAGCGGACAGCGCCGCAAAAAGAAACGGATCGAACGGTTTCACGCCGTAGAGAAGACTCGTCATGGCGCGAGTCACAAGGACGGATCCGAGCGCGCCAGCGACAATACCCGCGAGGGCCAGCCAGATGCCTTCTCCGATGACGAGCCGATGGACATCGCGCGGCTTTGCGCCAAAACTCAGACGAATGCCCATTTCGCGTGTTCGCTGCGTGACCCAGTAGCTCATTACACCGTAGATGCCGACCGCGGCAAGAACCAGGGCGAGCGCCGCGAAGAGAGCAAGCAGTAAGCCATACGAACGCGTCTCGGCGGAATCCTTACGCATGCGTTCGCTCAAGGTGGCCACGTTGTAGACGGGAATGGCAGGATCGATTCGCTGCATTTCTTCGCCCAGTGGGCCGAGCATGGCTTCCGGGGAATTGTGTGTTCTTACGACGAGACTCATGTTGATGATGACTTCGCTTTGGAGCAGCGCACCGTAGATGACCGGCTCGGCTTCGGGGTCCTGGCGCAGCGAGTTGTATTTGATATTTCCGGCGACGCCGATGACTTGCATCCACGGATTGGTGGAGTCCGTCCCGCCGTATCGAATGCGCTTACCAACAGCGTCCTGCCCCGGCCAATAGCGCCGCGCGAAGGATTCGCTGATCATCACCACGCCGGAGGCAGAAAGAGAATCGCGTGTGGAAAAATCGCGACCCTGCACTAGCGGAATTTTCATCGTGCGGAAATAATTCGGACCGACTTCCTGGTAATAAACCGTATCCGCCTCGGCGTTGGAGATGGGCGCATGGCCTTCGACGATGAAGCCGCGCTGGAAACCGCCCCAAAGAAATGGATCGATGAACGTAGCCGCTGCTGATTCGACGCCTGGGAATTGCGAGATGCGCTCGGCCAATTCCGGACCGAAGCGATTTCGTCCGTCGCTTTCGTACTTTCGATCCGGAACGTAGAATCGCAAGGTCACGAGATGATCGGACTGAAAGCCGGGGCTGTCCGCCAGCAAATGCGCGAGGCTGCGGAGCATGAGCCCGGCTCCGATCATAAGCACGAGAGCAAGGGCGACTTCCGAAACGATGAGGATCCGTCCAGTCTGGCGACCTCGCAAGCTAGTGGAGCTTTTCACGGATTCTTTGAGCGACTCGTTTACGTCGGCCCGGGCAGAATTGAGAACTGGAAGTATGGTCAGCAGCAACGCCGTGCCCGCCGCGAGGGCAAACGCGAAGGAAAGGACGCCACCGTCCAAACGAACCTGCGTAAAGGAAGGAAACGTCACGGGAAGAACAGATACGAGCAGATCAAGACCCCAGAAGGCAAGCGCAATACCCGCTAGCGCGCCTCCAAATGTCAGCAGCAGGCCTTCGGTTAGAAATTGCCGGATCAATCGGCCGCGGCCAGCGCCGAGAGCCAGACGAATCGCCAGCTCACGATCGCGGGCAGCGCTGCGCGTCAGGATGAGGTTGGTGACGTTGGCACAGGCGATGAGAAGTACGAATGCGACCGCGCCCAACAAGGCTAGCAGAGGCGCGCGGAAACTTCGCACGTAGTCTTCCGTGGCGGGAGTCACCAGAACGCCCCGCTCGCGATTCTCCTTCGGATAGGCGGTTGCAAGCCGAGCGGCAATGGTTTCCATTTGCGTTTGAGCCATCGCGATAGTCACGCCCGGCTTCATACGCGCGAGCCCTTTGTGAAAGTGAATGTCGCGGGTGTGCAGATAGTCGTACTTTGCAACCTGGGGCCAAGCCGCATCCCTCATCATCATCGGGATCCAGACTTCGGCTGAGTCCGAATAGCCGAGAAATCCTTTGGGGAGCACGCCGATGATCGTGTATTCGTAATCATTCAGGCGAATAGGTTTGCCGACGATTTGAGGATCGCAGCCGAAGCGCCGCTGCCATAAGCCGTAACCGATGAGCGCCACCGCGTGCTTCATCGGGACCGCGTTTTCCTCCGGCGTGAACGTGCGGCCGAGAACCGCGGAGACACCGAGCAGGGGAAAATACGTGTCGCTGACTTGCTCGCAGTCCAAACGATCGGATTTGTCTTTTCCGTTGAGGATCATTTCGCAATCGCCGTACGCAGCCATTTCTTCGAACACATCGTTTTGGGCGCGCCAGTCCAAATAATTGGGGTAGGCGACGGGAGAACGGCCGCCCTTGGCAACACTCTCGTTGACGCGAACGAGTTGCGCGGGATCTTTGAAAGGTAAACCGCGCAGCAGAACGGCTTTGACGACGCTGAAAATGGCGATGTTGGCGCCGATGCCGAGAGCGAGTGTGAGGATGGCTACGATGGTGAAGCCAGGATTTTTTGCGAGCATGTGCGTGCCGAAGCGGATGTCATAGAGCAATGTTTCAAGAAACGGGAGGCCGCGCCGGTCGCGGTAGAGCTCTTTGGTTTGTTCCACACCGCCGAATTCGCGGCGGGCAGCGTGCTGCGCATCCTCTGGTTTCATGCCGCGGTGGATATTTTCTTCGGTAAGAGCGTCAAGGTGTGCACGCAGTTCGGCGTCGAGCTCGCTATCCAGCTTGCGCCGGCGAAAAACCCCCAGGAGGCGTGATGCAAAAATGCGCAGCCACTCCATGTCAGGCTCCTTCGGCGCGGCCGAGAAGGCGCGTCATGAGCGCGGCCATGCGCTCCCAGCTTTCCGTCTCTGCCAAAAGTTGTTTGCGACCGCTGCGCGTGAGCGAGTAATACTTGGCCTTGCGATTGTTGTCCGAGACGCCCCATTTCGAGGAGATCCAACCTCGCTGTTCCAGTCGCAGCAGAGCAGGGTAAAGCGTGCCCTGATTGAGCTTGAGCAGGTCGGCAGAAACCTGCTGAATGCGCACGGCGATGCCGTACCCGTGAAGCGGGCCGAGGCCATCGAGAGTCTTCAGCACGATCAAGTCGAGCGTGCCTTGCAACACTTCGCCGCGCGCTTGCGCCATCGCGATTCTCCTTTTGACGATCTACAGGAGGCTACGCTTGCTCCTGTTGATTGTCAACAGGTCGTCCTTCTGTATAGACGAAGAAGCGGGGATATCGTTTCGTGAATCCAGAAGGCTTCTAGGCAAGCACGAAGAGCGCACGCTAAGCGCACCAAATGCCCAGCCGACGAGAACTTCCTAACAAGACTCGTTGACCGCGGCACGCCGGGAGACCTACGATGACCGGGCAAATTTAGCAGCGAAAACGGTTTAGGGAGAATTCCATGCATTCATGCAAGCAGTCCGCGCGGCTTCGCGCCATCTTCTGCCTCTTGAGTTTGGCGGCGCTCCTCGCGCTGGCTCCGTTCGGCGGAGCGCAAGGTTTGGTAAGCAGCGATCTTTCCGGCTTCCGTTCTGTCGGCGACGCAGTTTTATCCCCGGACGGGCATCGCATTGCCTACCCGGTGATTCTCTACGACCGCCCGGGCCGGCCCGCTCCGCAACTTTGGATCATGGATCTCGCCACGCAAAAAACCATTCGTATCGGAGGCGAAAAGGATGTGACGGCCAATGCCCGTTGGTCGCCCGATGGGAAATGGCTGGCGTTCCAGGGCAGAGTGGGAGAGAAACACGGATTGCTCTTAGCGCGCCCGGACGGCTCCGAGATTACGACGCTCGTCGAGAAGATGAACGGCACCAACAGTCCCTTGCCGGGCGAAGGACAAGACGTTACGTGGTCCCCCGATGGCAAACAGATCGCGTTTATTTCTTCGACCCCGGACGAGAGGGCTGCGGAAGCCAGTGGCGATCCCATGGTCATCACGCGCTACTTGTACAAACCCGACGCCGGCGAAGGCATGACCCGCTTCAACGACAATCAGCGACTGCACATTTTTGCCGTGGACGTGGCTACCAAACAGGTGCGCCAGCTTACGCAGGGAATCTACGACGAGCATTCGGTTGACTGGTCGCCGGACGGGAAGGAGATTCTTTTTGCGTCGAACCACGAACCGAATCAGGATGAGTTTTTCAATTACGACATCTTTGCTCTCAATGTCGCTGACAACAGCATCCGCCGCCTGACCGCCACAGAATACAACGAGTACGAACCGCTATGGTCGCCCGACGGCAAGCACATCATCTATCGCGGCACGAAGCGCGGCTTAACCGACCGCGAGACCACAATGGAAGACACCCACGTCTGGATAATGAACGCCGATGGCAGCGACCGCCGCGAGATTGGTGCTGTGATTGATAACCGTCAAGGTGCACCGAAGTGGGCGCCCGATGGCAGTGCGGTGTACGTCACGGTCCAAGAACGCGGAAGCAATCATCTGGTTCGATTGCCGATTTCGGGCGGCACGCCAGACTACGTTGTGAAAGATACTGGGAACGTTGGAGGCTTTTCCATCGGCAAAGACGGCACGCTGGCATACACGTTCACGACCCCGCGCGATATGGCGCAGCTTTACGTCAAGTCCGGTGGGGCTGCCGCGCGTAAGCTTACGGACCTGAACGCTGAAATTCTCAATGGCAAGCAGATTGGCGAGGTCGAGTCTTTCACATTCACGAGCAACGACAACAAGTTTGAAGTCGAAGCGTTTCTCACCAAGCCTGTTGGCATGACGGCCACTTCGAAGCATCCACTGATCGTGAATATTCATGGCGGCCCACACGGACAGAATGGTCCCGGCTTCAACTTTAGAAATCAGGTCTACGCCGCGCATGGATGGGCGACGCTCAACGTGAACTTTCGCGGATCGACCGGCTATGGGCAAAAGTTCGCCGACGCCGTCTTCGCCGATCAAGACGGAAATGAAGGCCAGGACGTTTTGTACGGCGTCAGCGCAGCAGTGCGCCGCTATTTGTGGATCGACCGCGAGCGCATGGGCATCGAAGGCGTGAGCTACGGCGGCCAGCTCACGGATTGGCTCATCACGCAGACGAATGAGTTCAAAGCCGCGATCCCCACCGCCGGAATCGCAAACCTGGTCAGCTACAACTACATGACCTACTACAACCAGTATGAAGAGATGGAGTTCGGCCAATTTTTACATCAAGGCAACTTGATGGACGTGGCGTGGGAACGGTCGGCGCTGAAGCATGTGGCTGCTGCGCACACGCCCACGATGTTGATTCACGGCGAAAACGACAACGACGTGCCTATCGCCGAAGCGGAACAGTTTTTCATCGCGCTAAAAGACGTGGGGACCGAAGCAGTGTTCGTGCGTTACCCACGCGAAGGCCACGGTATCCGGGAGACGAAGCATGTGATTGACTGGACCGACCGATCTATCGCCTGGTATGAGAAGCACTTTGCAAAGGCGGGCGCGGAAGGCGTTACGAATGTACAACCGTAGTTAGGAATTATTGAAGATGAGAAATCATCTATCGCCGGAGGAAGCGGAAAAGTCTAAAAACAGAAAGAGCCCCGGCAAAACCGGGGCCCTTTCGTGAATGTGTCCTCTGGTTCGAATCAGGGAGCCTCGCTTACGACTTGGCTTCCGACCCAGCCGTCGCAACGGCGGCCACTTCTTCACGGGCGGCGCGTTTGATGCGGGCGGCCTTACCGCGCAAATCGCGGAGGTAGTACAGGCGGGCGCGGCGAACTTTACCCTTGCCGACCACTTCAATCGAGCTGATCGAGGGCGAATGCAGCGGGAAAATGCGCTCGATGCCGACGCCGAAGCTCACGCGACGCACAGTGAAGGTGGCGCCGGATGCCCGGCCTTTCTTGGAGATCACGACCCCTTCGAACGCCTGCAGGCGTTCTTTTTCCTTCTCGCCCTCGCCTTCTTTCAGGCGGACGTTGACGCGCACCGTGTCGCCGGGACGAAATTCGGGGAGGTCTTTGCGCAGTTGCGCTTCATGGAGTTTTGCTATAACCAGATTCATGTTCGTATTCCCTGCAGACCCACTCAGGCGGGGCCAGCTCTTCAAAAGCAAACCCCAATTATAGCCAAGTATTCACAATTTACCTAGCGCAATCAAAGGGTCTTGGCAGCTCAATTCGCATAGTAAGCCGCTTGGCCATGCGCTCGGCGCTCTGTTATAACCCTGAGGTGTTCGGCCTCGGCAAACCGAAACTTCCCATCACTTTCGAGCAGCAGCGCTGGGTGGACAGCTCTTTCCTCCGTCTTGCAGCCATCCTCGGCTCGCAGCGCCTCCTCCAAGCTACTGTCGTCCTTCCCACTCCTGAACACTTTCCCGATCCCTACGACTCCGCCGACCTCGCTCTTCAACAAATTTTCAAGCGTGTTGCGATTGGTATGCAGGTGAATCCGTCCGACATTGAGGTCACTCTATTCGCTTCCGCCGACGACTTGACCCACAGTCTCGTGCCCTTTTCGTCCGGCTCATCTTCGGGGGCTGCTGGTCTGTACCACCACGACCCTACTGCCAAGCCGCACATCTCAATCAACGAAAAACAGCTAAAAGATCCTATGGCGCTCGTTGCCACACTAGCCCACGAACTCGGCCACATTATTCTTCTCCGCACGGGACTCGTCGCTCGCGACGATCCGGACATGGAGCCCATGAATGACCTGTTGACTGTCTTCCTGGGCTTTGGCATTTTCGCGGCAAACTCTGCGTTTCATTTTAAGCAGTACACTACCGACAGATCACAAGCCTGGTCCGCCGGGCGCAGTGGCTATCTCTCCGAGGAACAGTTCGGGTACGCTCTGGCGCGCTTCGCGTTCGAACGCGGCGAGGCAAAACCAGCTTGGCGCAAATACCTCTCGACGAATGTCTCCGCTTATCTAAAGCGCTCCGCCGCTTGGCTAGCCGATCGAAGTGAGCCGCGCCTATTCGGTTGAAGTCCGTTCTGGAGAAGAAACATGGCCAGGAAATGAAGACCCAAACAAACGTCAAACAAGCGGTGCCTTTCTTCGGCGTTTCCAGCATGGAAGCATCGCTCCGCTTTTATGTGGATGGGCTTGGCTTTCGGATGACCAATCAATGGATGGACGAGGGCAAACTTCGTTGGTGCTGGTTGGAGATCGGCGGCGCGGCCTTAATGCTGCAAGAATTCCGGAAGGAAGGCCACGATTCCTGGAAGCCCAGCGGCAAACTGGGAGAAGGCGTAAACATCTGCTTCATGTGTGAGGATGCTCTGGCGATCTATCACGAAGCCAAATCGCGCGGAATCGCGGCCCGCAGAAACCCGTTCGTGGGCAACCGACTTTGGGTTGTTTCTTTCTCGGATCCGGATGGCTACCGAGTCGATTTCGAAAGCCCCACCGATATTCCCGAGGAGACGCAGTACTCACCGCAGGATCACTAATTCGCGATTTGCTAAATACCTATGCCTGCGCGCGAGCCGAAACGTTTCGCCGAATGACACTATCCGCGAAACGCTCCATCTCTTCCAGTTGCGGGCTGAATTGAAGCAGAACCAAATCGACGCCGACGGCCTCGAATTTTGCCAGGCGTTCTGAGACCTGTTCAGGCGTGCCCACCAAGCCCGAGCGCAAGCCGCGATTCGAAACGGAGTAGTCTTCCAGCGAAACGCGCCGCTCGAGCTGCGTTCCCGCGAGCCACTGCTGATAATTCGCATTGCCGGCGGCGGACTGATTGACGTCGGTGATGCGCTTCAGCTCGTCCTGCGCTTCCCGCTCGGTTTCGCGCACGATGGTGTAGCCTGCAACCCCGAACTTTAGTGGCGGAAGATCATGCCGGGCGCGGCGTTCGCGCAAATCCGCAATTTTTTCGCCGACGCGCTCCGGTGGATCACCATGCATCAGGTACGCATCGCATTTTTCCGCGATGAGGTCTTTCGCCGCCGGCGATTCGCCGCCCGCATAGATCGTCGGGTTTGGCTGAGCCACCGGCTTCGGCTCGAGAATATTGTCTTCCACGCGGTAATACTTCCCTGTATAAGAAAAGTGATCTTTCGACCACACGCCGTGCAGCACGTCCAGCCATTCGTTGGTTCGCGCGTAGCGGTCATCGTGCTGCTCAAATCCGACGCCGTACTTTTTCGCTTCGTCTGACCACCAGGAAGAGACGACATTCAGCGTAAGCCGGCCGCCACTGATGTGATCGATATTTGCGGCCTGCTTGGCCAGTAACGCGGGCAGATGAAACGTCGGGCGCACCGCAACCATCAGTTCGAGGCGCTCGGTAACCGCGGCCAGCGCTGCCGCCGTCGACCACGCATCGAGTGATGGCGCCTCGACACCTTTGATGTCGTTTAAATTCAACTCCGCGATCAGCATGAGGTCGTAGCCGATGTGTTCACTCCGCTGCGCCAGCTTCTTTACGTACGGCCAGGTTGCCGGCATGTTTTCGTCCGCAACGTTGCGCAGCCAGCCGCCAAAAACGGGGAGCCAGTAGCCGTATCTCATCGAATGCTCCCGCTGGAAATCAATCGTTCGCCCCGGCTGGCTTCGTGAATCCGCGCTTCGCTGATGAGATAGTCCGCCAGCCGCGCATAGGGATTGAAGCCGATCATCCGCTCCGGGTCGGAGACAAAGTTCGAGAGCGCGTTGATGTCGTAATAGAGCAGCCGCCCGGTGCGGTCGTCGATGACGTACTCGATGCCGCCGACTTCGATGCCCGCGACCTCCATGATTCGCTCGACGTCATCGATGACTTGCCGCGGCGGCTGGTAGGCTTCCACCGTGAGCCCCGACTTCGGAGCATCCACAGGGCATGCCAGACGAGTCAGCTCTTCGCCTTTTGTGTTTTTGCAGATATCTGCAGGGCAGAGGTCGAACGTGTCGCCGGTAATGTGAATCTGAATCGCGTAGAGGTATTCACCCCCGAGAACCTCGACCCTCGTGATTACGCCATCGCGCGCCTTGAAAAATTCTTGCACGAGCGCGACGTTGTCGATTCCAAACGCCAAGCTGTTCTCCTCCACCGCCCCGCGCAACTCCTCGGCCGAATTGAACTTCTTTATCCCGGCGCCGCTGCCACCGATGTTCGGCTTGACGATCAGCGGATACCCGATCCCTTCCGCGGCACTTAGCGCTTGCGAGGAATGGTTGATTACTCGTGCTTTGGGGTACTGCAAGCCGAGCGTTTCGAGTACCGTGCACTGCAAGGCCTTGGAAATTTCGTGAGTGAAAGCGCGGGAGCCATTCACCACGCGAACGCCTTTCTCTTCCAAATGAGACAAATAATTGAGCGTGTAAAAGATTCCATGGCCAATACCGCGCTGCCATGCGGAAGGACTCATGCGATTGAAGAGTAGCGAATACTCGCGCTCTTTTGCCGCGACATCATATTGATGATTTCGTGCGTCCACCCTGACCCAGTTCACGCCCCGAGCGTCGAGTTGATCAAAGAGCGGCTTGAACCAGTGCTGCTGTTCATAGTAAATGGCGATGGGTTTCCCCGCGCCGTGCTCCTTGCCGTTTCCGCTTGCCGCGTTGCTCATGGCACCTGGCTCCTCATTCACTTAACAATGAAAAGGGCCGCTTATTCCGAGCGGCCCTGGATTCCTTTTAGGTTTAGTTCTGCGCTAGACCGAAGGACTTGCCATGCCGCTTGCAACGGGACACATACAAGCGCAGCATGGACACGCGCAGGCCTGCCCGGAAGCCCAAATGCCTTGCGTGGCGTGCAAATCATCGTTCTGATGTGCTGCTTTCACAGAAACCACAGTATACCGCGAGCCCTTTTCAGCGCAAAAGCAAATCCGGGCGGTTACGCTGGGTCTTCTCGAGGGCGGCGGCGCGGCGCCAGTTCGCCACTTCCGCGTGGTTGCCTCCGATCAATACGTCGGGTACCTTCCACCCTCGAAAATCGGCTGGCCTCGTGTAGTGGGGAAAATCCAGGAGAAGGTGATTCACAAGTCCTGAATCTCCAGTGCTTTGCGCCGCGGGAAATTCGGTGTCAGGTCGAACAGGCCGGGGGGCTATGGGAGACACATTTTTCGGCGGGGGGGAATTTGCGCTGAACGATTCATTTTGCGAAGAGGCTTCATTTCCAAGGGCGCCAGGGATCAGTCGCGTCACAGCATCGATGACCAGCATCGCAGGAAGCTCGCCCCCGCTCAGAACATAGTCACCGACGGAAAGTTCCTCCGTGGCGAGATGTTCGGCCACCCGCTCGTCGACCCCTTCATACCGCCCACATAGGAGCACGATGCGATCCAGCTGCGCAAAGCGTCGCGCGGTTTTCTGCCGGAAAAGTGTTCCTGCAGCCGACATCAGAACGACGGCCGTCTTTGGAGCGAGCAAAGCCGGTTGCTCGGCACTTCCCAAACTGTGCCCAAGCAACGATTCGACCGCCTCAAAAAGCGGCTCCGGCTTAAGCACCATCCCCTCGCCCCCGCCAAATGGTCGGTCATCCACGCTGCGGTGGCGATCCTTGGTAAACACGCGCAAATCCTGCACTTGGACCTCGATGAGGCCCGTCTCGCGGGCCCGCCGCAGGATTCCGTGATCCAGCGGGCCTGCAAAAAATTCTGGGAAGATGGTAATCAAATCGAAGCGCATCGCTGCTGCCAGTCTAACGTACCTGTGCGCTTTGCGGACATCGCCAGCCATCCCAACGCCGGTTCCTTGCCCTAATTCTGTCCTTCTGAACAGGTTGCAAGCACCCCCGGTCAGCCATACCCTTATTTCCAGGCAGGGTACTCGAGTCCACAGCGGCCTGTTTTTTCGGCGGGTCCCTTAACGCGCCTTGCTCCGATTCTCGTGCCCGGAGGTTTTTCCGCGATGGCCCGTTGGAACACGACAAAGGCGATTACTACCGGTTTCATTTCCCTGCTTCTAGCGTTGCTTCAAGCAGGATGCGGCGGGTACTCGAACGGTGGCAGGGGCAATGGAGGAGGCGGTGGATCCAATGCGCCATCTATTCCTTCGGGGCTGACGGCCTCGGCCGCCAACGCCCAGGTCAATCTGACCTGGAATGCAAGTTCTGGTGCGACGGCTTACTACGTAAAGCGCTCGACGACGACCGGCGGTCCCTACACGCAAATTGCCGCTCCTACCGGCACGAGCTATGCCGACAACAGCGTGACGAATGGGACGAAATACTACTACGTTGTCTCGGCTTACAACTCTTACGGCCAAAGCGCGAATTCTGCTGAAGTCAACGCCACACCAACAGCGCCGCCACCTCCTGGCGCGCCGGCCGGTCTACAGGCAACACCTGGAAACACGCAAGTGAGCCTTTCCTGGACAGCCAGCACCAGCGCAACGAGTTATCACGTCAAGCGCAGTACAACCAGCGGCGGCCCGTACACGCAAGTTTCGGCCCCAACCGTGGCAAACTTCACCGACACCGGCCTCACTAACGGTGCGACCTACTACTATGTGGTGTCAGCGCTGAACGCCACGGGCGAAAGTGCCAACTCTTCTCAAGCGAGCGCCACGCCGATCGCGCCTGTCACGCCCCCGGCCGCTCCAACCGGACTACAAGCCACCGCCGGGAATGCTCAAGTGAGCCTCACCTGGACCAGCAGTGCGGGAGCAACCAGCTATCACGTCAAGCGCAGCACAACGAGCGGCGGTCCGTACGTGCAAGTGGCCGCACCCGCCACGACAAGCGACGTCGACACAGGACTGACTAATGGTACAACCTATTTCTACGTCGTTTCTGCCTTGAACGCCGCCGGCGAAAGCGCCAATTCTTCACAAGCTTCCGTTACGCCCGTTAACGCAACCGCAGATGTGACGATTACAGTCAATCCCGCGATCACCAAGCCCATCTCCCCGTACATCTACGGTATCAATTTTTATTCCGGCGTCACCGGAGCGCCTCCCCTCTTAACTTTCGACCGCGCGGGCGGCAATCGTTGGACGGCTTACAACTGGGAGACCAACGCTTCCAACGCTGGCAGCGACTATCTCTACGAAAACGACAACTATCTTAGCTCCAGCACCGTTCCGGCAGAAGCCGTGCGAAGTTTCATTGCCGATGATCAAACCAACAATGTAGCCAGTCTCGTGACCTTCCAACTGCAAGGCCTGGTGTCCGCGGACGAAAGCGGCCCAGTCAGCACTACGAATCCGCCCGACATGACCCGCTTCAAGACCGTCGTCGACAAGAAGAGCACCGTCTCCAGCGTACCTTTCACTCTCACTCCTCCCACGACAGACGCCAACGTATACATGGACGAATTCATCTGGGCGCTCGATCAAAAGTTCACGGGCATGGGAATCTTCGGCGCGAATCCCACACATCCAACTTTTATCAGTTTGGATAATGAGCCTGAGCTTTGGAATTCAACGCATCTCGAGGTGCAGGGCTCCACGGCGGTTACATCGGACAACTACATCACCAAGACCATCACACTCGCGACGGCCTTAAAGGATCAATTTCCCAATGTTGTGATTTTCGGGCCCGTCCATTATGGCTTTCAAGGCATCTACAATTGGCAAGGCGAACTGAGTGCCACTCCCAGCGGCACGAATTGGTTCCCGGACAAATATCTCCAGGCACTGAAGACTGCATCGACGACTTACGGGAAGCCCCTAGTGGACGTTTATGATTTCCATTGGTACGTCGAAGAGTACGACTCCAACGGAACAAGGGCCCTTGATCTCACGAGTACAACGCTCACCGACGCTCAGGTCCAGTTAATCGTCCAGAGCCCTCGCGCCTTGTGGGACCCGACCTTCACCGATTCAACCAATAACAATCCTTGGATCTACGAAGAACTCGGCAACACTCCGATCAACCTTCTCGGCCGCTTGCAAGCCAAGATTAACTCCGAGAACCCCGGCATGAAAATCTCCATCACCGAATATGAGAACGGCGGCTGGAATCACATCGCAGGCACTATCGCTCAAGCGGACAACCTCGGAATCTTCGGCGCTCAGGGGCTCTTCGCGGCAAGCTTCTGGCCTCCCAACGGAACCTACTCTTACGCTCTCGCGGGATTCCGTGCCTTCCGCGGATTCGATGGCGCCAATGCAAGCTTTGGCGACACCTCGCTCCAGGCCACCTCCAGCAACGTGCAAAATGTCGTCGTTTACGCTAGCACGGACAGCACGACGCCCGGCCGCACCGTGTTCGTCGCCATCAATCGCTCTGCTTCCGCGCAGGAGACGGCGATCAACGGCGCAACTCTTTCCGGCACCGCCTACTTGTACCAAATGACCGCAACCTCAGCTCAGGGGCAAAACCCTGTCGCGCCCTTGTCGATCGGAACGATGGCCGTGAGCGGCTCTTCGCTGACGATCACGCTGCCCGCACTGAGCGTGACAACGATCGACATCCACTAGAGCGACGCGCACTCGGGCACCAATCGCCGCGCGCGGACCGCAGTCGCCCTACCTTCCCTTAATGTGCGGAATCCAGCGCGGCACGCGCCTGCAGTACTCTTCAAACTCTGCACCGAATTTCCGCTTCAGTGTGGGTTCCTCCACAAGCAGAACAAACACATTCGCGCACACCAATAAGCCGACGGCCCACTCGGCGAGAGCCAAGGAGTGAAACACTGCCGCCTCGCCCAACATCACGGATGCGACGCCCCAATACATGGGATTCCGCACAACGCCGTAGGGCCCATCCGCCACAAGTTTTTTCGGAGGATCAAGGGGCAGCGGGGTGCCTTTGCCGTGAATCGCGAAGCCCCAGAACGCACACACGAGATAAAGTGCGCTGCCGGCGACAATGAGCAGCCAGCCGCCGGCGCCGACACCTCGCACATCCGGCCGCCAGCCGCGGGGCACCACCCAGTAGGGCAGCACAACCGTCCAGAAACCCGGGACGAGCACCGTGAAAATCAGCGTTCGAAAAACAGCGGACATCAGCTGGAGAGTACACCCGTTTTGCTATTTCTGATTGAGGTCGCGAAGACCATCAGGGAGCACAACATCGATCCTTCGCGATCGGGTGTCAATGCGTGTGCAGATATCTTCCGCGAGCGGAACGAGAAGCTCTCCGGCTGAAGTATCCACGACCAGAATCGGGGTGCCCGCCACTCCTTCGCCGGCGATATGCACGTCCTTGACCACGCCCAGCAAAGACGGAGCGCTTGCCAGCGAGCAAGGTGAAGAGGAAACGGCAGAAAGTTCCGCAAAATTTTCGAAGACCAAACATCCAATGAGATCATCCACGAAGTATTTGCCGGCGGAAAGCGTCATTCTGCTTTCTATCGGCAGCAGTACATCGAGCCCGCGAAACTTTTCCGCCTCTGAAATCGAATTGCACCCCTCAAAGTGAAACACGGCCTGGCCCTTGTGGTTCTGGCTGAGCCAGCAGGCTTTCAACGGCGTAAGACGCGGCTCGGCGCCGGCGCCGAGAAAAACTTCCGTCAATCGCGTCAATCGTTCGGGAAAATCCGTGAGGAGTTGTGCAGCTACCTCGCCCTTATTGCCGCGGGGCCGGAGGATCCGCGCGACAATCACCCAACGCTGGGCTTCGGCGCTCAGCTCAATCTTCCAGTATCTCGAGCGTGTAGCGCTTCTTTACCTTCATGCCCGCAGCGCCAAGTAGCGTGCGCACCGCTTTAGCTGTGCGCCCTTGCCGCCCAATCACTTTTCCCAGATCCTCGGGATGCACCCGTAGCTCAAGCACGGTCACCTGCGAACCGTCGACAGACTTGACCTGCACTTCTTCGGGATGATCCACCAGAGCCTTAGCGATGCTTTCGACCAGCTCTTTCATCCTTCACCTCCACGTCCACGTCCCTCGATCTTCCCCTGGGCCGTGGCAAACGCGCCCCGGTCTGGCCGGGGGGCGCGCAAGGGATGGAGACTTCGCAGGGATTACGCGATCTTCTGTTGGTGGATAAAGCTACGAACGGTGTCGCTGGGTTGCGCACCGACTCCGAGCCAATGCTTGATGCGTTCGGCGTTGAGCTTGACCTCCGCGGGCTTCTTCAGCGGATCGTAGGTTCCCACCAATTCAACAACTCGCCCGTCCCGCGGCTTGCTGCTTTCAATCACCACCACGCGGTAGAACGGCTTCTTCTTCTTGCCAATCCTGGATAAACGAATAGTGAGCACTAACAGATGCCTCCACCAGATATCTTAGCCTGTCCGGGCGGCTCGCGGCAATCGGAGAGTCGGGGGTATCGGATCGTTTCCGCGCGTCCGCCTGGTGTCCGGATCATCCCTAAAAGCCTCTGCCTTCTAACCCGAAGCCCTACCCCTGCGGGAATCCACCAGTGAACTTAGCATTCGCAAAGCGCGGGTGACAGCGCGATAATGCCCGCAGAGCAGAGGGAGCAGCCCATGAGTAAAAAAAACGATTTGTCACGCCGCAAATTCTTGACCAAAGTCGCCACTGGCGGTGCAGCGATGGCCATTGTCCCCCGGCACGTCCTCGGGCGCGGCTACACTCCTCCGAGTGACATGCTCAACATCGCGGGAATCGGCGTCGGCGGCATGGGCCGCACCAATCTGATCAATCTCGCAAGCCAAAACATCGTGGCGCTGTGCGACGTCGACTGGGGCTATGCCAGCAAGGGCTTCGATCGCCTCGACACCGAAATCCCGAATTTGCAGAAGCGCCTCGACAATCCTGATCCACAGCCCACCCCCGGTCAGCTTCCCGTCGAGTTCGATCGCGTCAAGGCTAAGACCCGCCTTGCAGGGATGATTCGCTTAAAGAACGAGCAACTGCCGAAGGCCAAGCGCTATCAAGACTATCGCGACATGCTCGACCACCAGAAAGATATCGACGCCGTCTTCGTCGCCACCTCTGACCACATGCACGCGCCAATTGCTCTCGCCGCCATGGCTCTCGGCAAACACGTTTACGTGCAGAAGCCGCTCACTTGGTCGATTGATGAAGCTAGGCAACTGTCGAAGCGCGCCAAGGAAACCAAAGTTGCCACGCAAATGGGCAATCAAGGACATTCCTTGAACGACGCTCGCCTGACAGTCGAATACATCCAAGCCGGCGCGATCGGCGAAATCCGCGAAGTCCACATCTGGACCAATCGCCCGCTCGGGTTCTGGCCGCAAGGCGTGCCGCGCCCCGAAGCTTTGAAAGAACCCGCTGACACACTTCGCTGGAATGGACAGGGCGTGAACGCTCGCCTCGCCGCTGCCATGGCTGGCAACTACCCCGTTCCCGATAAACTCTCTTGGGATCTCTTTCTCGGCGTCGGTCCGCACGTCGAGTATCACCCCATCTACCACCCCTTCAACTGGCGCGGCTGGTCGGATTGGGGCGTCGGCGCCATCGGCGACATGGGCGCGCACTTGATCGACCACTCTATGTGGGCGCTCAATCTCGCACTGCCGTCGACCGTCGAGACGGTTTCGACTCCGTTCAACGGCGTGTCCTACCCGCACGCCACGCAAACCTTTTACGAATTCCCCGCTCGCGGCTCCATGCCGGCCGTCAAAATGACCTGGTACGACGGCGGCCTGATGCCCGACAAACCAGAGGAACTCGGCGACGAAGATCTCAACAAAGGCGGCGGCGCTCTGCTCATCGGCAGCAGGGGCAAGCTGCTTCACGATACCTACGGATTGAAGCCGCGCCTTCTGCCTAAGTCGCTCAACGATTCTTACGGCAAGCCACCGCAGAAGCTGCCGCGCATCGAGAACGAAGACCACGAAATGAATTGGGTGAACGCCGCCAAAGGCAAAACCGAAACCTCTTGTCCGTTCGAATACGCCGCGCGCCTCACGGAGGTCATGCTCCTCGGCATCGTCGCTCTTCGCGCGGGAAAAAAGATCAACTACGACGGCGCAAACATGCGCGTCACCAACGTCGCGCAAGCTAACGACTTTCTGCGCCGCGAATACCGCCAGGGCTGGGCCTGAAGGGACAGCGTCAGAAGCTATTGAATTGCTGCCTCAAACAAGGCGGTTGAGACCGTTAAATGCTGCTGTTTTATAACACTCGGCCAGTGTGGGGTAATTGAAAACAGTGTTGATGAAATACGTAATCTTGCCCTTCAACTTGAATACTGCTTGCCCGATATGAAGCAGCTCCGCCGCATCTTCACCAAAAATATGCACGCCGAGGAGTTCGAGAGTTTCTCGGTGAAATAGCAACTTCAAGCGGCCGTCCGTGTGACCAGAAATTTGCCCGCGCGCAATCTCGCGATAATACGCCACGCCTACTTCATAGGGTACATCGGCATCCGTGAGCTGCTCTTCCGTCTTCCCGATAAAAGAAATCTGCGGAATGGTATAAATTCCGTACGGATAACTCGCGGGATCCGTCTGCACTTGAAGCCCGAATGCCCGAGCAGCGGCGATCCGCCCTTGTTCCATCGAGACGGACGCCAGGCTCGGAAATCCAATGACATCGCCTACAGCAAAAATATGCGGCTGCATTGTGCGATAATCCGCGTCGACCTTGATGCGCCCGCGGTCGTCGCACTCGATACCGGCGGCAGCAAGATCGAGCTTGTCCACGTTGCCTTGCCGGCCAACCGCATACAGCAAAGCATCGCCATTGATGCGCTTTTTACTGACCAGGTTCGCTGCGACTTTTCCTTCGAGAGTTTCTTCCACGCTCTCGACTTCCTCATTCAGTCGCAGCGTGGCACGGTGATCACGCATGTGGTAAGTCAGCGCTTCGACCATTTCCGTATCCGCAAATTCCAAAAGCCGCGGCCGCTTTTCCACGATAATCACGCGCACACCCAGCGTCGCAAACATGCACGCGTATTCGACTCCGATCACGCCGCCACCCACCACGATCAGCGTCCGAGGAATCTGCGGCATCGTGAGGATTTGATCGCTGGTAATGATGTTCCGGCCGTTGATGGGCACTTTCGTGTTGATTGCCGGCTTCGTCCCCGTGGCAATCACGAAGTACTGCCCTTCCAATTCTGCGTAACCGTTGCCGTTCTCCACGCGAAGATGATGCGCATCGATGAACTTGCCAAAGCCGTGGATCACATCCACACCGTTGCGCTTGAGCTGGTCCTGCGTCACCGCCACTTCGTTCTCAATCACTCGCTGCACGCGGAAATTCAAATCCGCCATCGTGACGTTTTCTTTGACGTTGTAATTCGACCCGTAAAAGCTCTTCGAGTAAAAGCCGGAAAGATGCAGCACGGCTTCGCGCATCGTCTTGCTGGGGATGGTTCCGGTATTGATACACACGCCGCCGATCGCAGCTTGCTTTTCGACCACCGCGACGCGCTTTCCGGCCTTCGCTCCCTGGATGGCGGCGCGCTGTCCGCCCGGTCCGGAGCCAACAACGATCAAATCATACGGTTGCATTCGATGAGTCCAGCGAGCTTTCCTCTTCCGGGGCGCCATCAGGCGGGGTAATCATGGTCGTAGGAGTATAAACGACGCTCTGTTTTCGCAGCGCGGGAATGTACGGAGAGTCGCCACCGACTGTGGCCAGCCGCATGAAATGATCCTGCGCGGAGAATCCGTGCCCATTTCGCACGGCGCGCGGTCGCGAATACCCTCCATCCGATCCGAGAATGCGTGCCTTGCGTGTATCGGCCAGATAGGACGAAAGAATTTCATTGCAGACGCGCTCGCAATGCTGCGGGTCCTTTAGTGGAAATAGCACTTCCACGCGTTCATAGAGATTTCTCGGCATCCAGTCCGCGCTTCCCAGATAGACTTCCGGCTTCCCTCCATTTTCAAAATAAAAAATCCGGCTATGCTCCAAAAATCGTCCGACAACGCTCCGCACGCGAATGCGGCTGCTGACGCCTCGGAGTCCCGGCACGAGCCCACATTGGCCGCGCACGATCAAGTCAATCTCTACACCAGCACTTGAAGCGCGGTACAAAGCTTGGATGATGGGCGGATCGATGACCGCGTTGATCTTCGCGATGATCCGCGCGGGACGCCCGCGCCGCGCATGCCGCGCTTCCCGGTCAATCAGCGCGAGGCACGACTTGGCCATATCGCGCGGAGCCAGCAACAGAGGCTTGTAGTTCGGCTGCTCCGCATAAGCCGTCAAAAAATTGAAAACGTCGTGTACCGCGGAAGTGATCGACTCGTCGTTCGTGAGCAGACTCAGATCGCTGTAGTACCGCGCCGTCGAGGGATTGTAATTCCCGGTGCCCAGATGCGCGTACCGGCGAATCTTGCCGTCTGGATCGTTCCGCACGACCAGCATGAGCTTCGCGTGCGTCTTCAGTCCCACAAGCCCGTGAAAAACCTGTACGCCCGCGTCCTCGAAGCTTCGCGCCCAGCGAATGTTGGTCGCCTCATCGAAACTGGCTTTCAATTCGACGACTACCGTCACTTCTTTTTTGCCGGCCGCGTCCAGCAACGCCTGCGCGATCGGCGAGTCCGAGTTCGTCCGGTAGAGCGTCTGTTTGATGGATAAAACGCGCGGATCGCGCGCGGCAGTCTGGAGAAAATTCACCACGGTGTCGTAGCAATCGTAAGGATGGTGCAGCAAAAATGCTTGCCGTCGAATCGCTTCAAACATCGAATCCGCATCATGCCCCACGCGCATCTGGCGCGGCGCAAATGGCGGATACTTCAGATCCGGCCGCGGCGTCTCCTCATATAGGTGAAAAAGCCGTTGTAAATTCACAGGCCCTTGCGCGCGAAAGACAAGCGATTCGTCCAGTTCAAACGTCGAGACCAGCCGGTTAACAATGTCCGGGTGCGCGTCGGCGTCGATTTCCAGACGCACCGCATCGCCTTTGCGCCGTTGCGAAACCTGCGCATCGACCGCGTCGAGCAGGCTCCGCGTCTCTTCTTCTTCCAGATAAAGATTGCTGTTGCGCGTAATCCGAAACGGCGCTGACGCCAGAATCTCGTACCCGCGATAAAGCTTCGCGGCATATGCCGAGACGATCTCCTGCAGCGCCACGTAGTGAATCCCGCCGTCGGGCGCAGGCAAACGAAGCAAGCGAGGCAATGCGCGCGGCACCGTGAGCACGCCGAAATACGGCTTCCCGTTGCCGCTCCTCCGCCGGCGCAGCAGAAATGCAATGCACAACGCTTTGTTCAGGACGTGCGGAAACGGATGCGAAGGATCCACCGTAACCGGCGTCAACATGGGAGACACGCGCCGCTCGAAAAAAGTCTTGGCCGCCTGCGCCGCTTTTCCTTCAAGCTGGCTTGCCGGCAGGACGCGAATCCCCACTTTGGCCAGCGCCGGAAGCAGCTCCTCGTTCCAGCATTTGTACTGGTCGTGAACCATCACGTGCATCGCGGCCGACACTTTCTCCAATTCCTGCTCCACGGTTAAGCCGTCAGGACTGACCTGGCGTGATCCGTGCTCGATCCGCTGCAGAAAGCTGGCTACCCGCACCTCGACAAATTCATCGAGATTGTTCGCCGTAATCGCCAGAAACTTCACGCGTTCCAGCAGCGGGTTCCCGATATCCCTCGCCTCCTCGAGCACACGCCGGTTAAACTCCAACCATTCCAGGTGCCGGTTAAGATAGAAGCGCGGGTCGTCAAGCGCGGTGCGTGTCATAAGCTTTCTCAGGGAACCAAGAGTGATAGCGTAGCTGTGTTACGGGCAGATGAATGGACCGAAGGA
Source organism: uncultured Acidobacteriota bacterium (assembly GCA_963833345.1). Lineage (GTDB taxonomy): Bacteria > Acidobacteriota > Terriglobia > Acidiferrales > UBA7541 > Acidiferrum. Next base: position 3,958,494 of record CAWHXI010000002.1, read on the forward strand.
ATGCTATTCTGCGAGGCGCTCACAGGAGTCCAGATGAGGCTAACGCTCATTCTTTTTGCCATGGCATTTACCTCGCTTGCCATTCAACTCAACGCGCAAGCCCCCGTGTCTCCCGTGGAGAAAGCCGCCGACGCCGTTTTTTCTGCCGTCACCCAAGAGCACGCGCCCGGTTTGGCGGTCGTCGTCCGCGAGAACGGTCGCACATTATTTGAAAAAGGGTACGGCGTCGGGGATTTGCGCACAAACGCGAAAATCGACCCTCAAACCAACTTCCGTCTCGCCTCTTTCACCAAACAGTTTACCGCCATGGCCATCATGCTGCTCGTCCACGACGGAAAACTCCGCTATAACCAGTCGCTGACCGATATTTTCGCGGATTTCCCCGCCTACGGCAAAAACATCACCATCCGCAATCTTCTGAATCACACTGGCGGCCTGCCCGACTACGAAGATTTGATGGACGCACAGGAGAAAACCAACGGTCCTATCTGGTCGCCCGAACACCAAATCCAGGACGACGAAGTTCTCGCTCTTTTGGAGAAAGAAACCAAAGGAAAATTCGCCCCAGGCACGAGTTGGTCTTACAGCAATTCAGGCTACGTGGTGCTCGGCCTAATCGTCGCCGGAACATCAGGGCAATCCTACGGAGATTTTCTCCACGCGCGTATCTTCGCTCCGCTGCACATGGATCACACCCTCGTCTATCAAAAGGGAAAAAATGAAGTAGCGAACCGCGCGTTCGGCCACACAAGAGAAGGCGACGCGCTGAAGGAAACCGACCAAAGCTCAACCTCCGCCACGCTAGGCGACGGCGGCATCTATTCCAATCTCGAAGACTTCGCCAAGTGGGACGACGCCCTCCGGAATCACACCTTGTTAAGCGCAGAAGAAATGCAACCCGCCCTCATCCCTGCAAAACTTGCGAACGGCAAGCCCACTCTCTGGCCAATCGCGCCCAACGACGACAACCTGCATCCCGGCAAGCCTGTCTCCTACGGTTTCGGCTGGTTTCTCGATCCCTACTGGGGAGTTCCGCGCATGTGGCACACAGGAAGCACGATGGGCTTCCGCACCATCATCGAACGCTTCACCGCCAACCATCTGACGATCATCATCCTCTGCAATCGCACCGATCTCGATCCAGAAGGGCTCGCCGTGAAAACTGCCGATCTCTATTTGAATTTGAAGCCGAAAGAATAAACCCGCGTGTCAGGAGAGTCCCGCGAGCTTCCCCAGACCCTTCAATTTCGCCCGCGCCGCCATCGCCCCGTACTGCTTCATCATCGTGCGCATCTGCAGGTACTGTTTCAAAACCTGGTTCACATCCTGCACCGTCGTCCCGCTACCCTTCGCAATTCTCTTGCGCCGCTTGCCATCTATGATGTTGTGGTCCTGCCGCTCCTGATTCGTCATCGAGTTGATGATCGCCTCGACCTGCTTCAGCTTTCCTTCATCGACTTTCGCGTCCTTCGGCAAATTTTGCAGCGGCCCCATCTTCGGAAGCATATCCACGAGCTGCTCCAACGGCCCCATTTTGCGAATCTGTTTCAACTGGTCGCGAAAATCTTCCAGCGTGAATCCCTCTTTGCGCAGCTTGCGCTCGAGTTCTAAAGCGGCCTTCTTGTCGACGGTCTGCTCCGCTCGCTCGATGAGCGACATGATGTCGCCCATACCTAGCACGCGCGAAACAATGCGCTCCGGATAAAATCCTTCCAGCGCGTCGTATTTTTCGCCGAGTCCCACGAACTTCACCGGCGCTCCGGTCACTTTTCCAATCGAAAGCGCCGCACCGCCGCGCGCGTCGCCGTCCAGCTTCGTCAGGATCACGCCGGTGAGCCCCAGCCGCTTGTGAAACTCGCCCGCCGATCGCACCGCGTCCTGCCCAATCATCGCATCCGCAATGAACAGAATCTCGCTCGGTTGGAGCTCTTTCTTCAGCATGCTCAATTCGCTCATCAAGTCGTCGTCGATGTGCAAACGCCCGGCGGTATCCACCAGGATCACGTCGCTAGCCGAAAGTTTCGCCTCTCGGATCGCACCCTTAACAATCTCCAGCGGCTTGTCCGTTCCCGCCCCCGGCCACAGCGCCGTGCCCACAGCCTTGGCCACCTGCGCCAACTGCTCTCGCGCCGCAGGCCGGTACACGTCGGTGGAAACAACCAACGGTCGGTGCCCATGCTGCACAAGCCATTTCGCCAATTTCCCGGTGGTGGTCGTCTTACCGGAACCCTGCAACCCAACAATCATCCACACCGAAGGCGGCCGCGAAGCGAAGAGCGGCTTGGCGTGCTTCCCCAGCATCGCCGACAACTCGTCGCGCACCACTTTGACCACTTGCTGGTCCGGCGAAAGTTGCAGCATCACTTCACTGCCGAGCGCCTGCTTGCGAATATTCGCCAGCAGCTCATCAGCCACGCCGACGTTCACGTCGCCTTCGAGCAACGCCTCGCGAATCTCACCCAACGCCACGTCCAGGTGCTCATCCGTGAGCTTCCCTTGCCCGCGCAAATTCTTAAATGTCCGCTGCAGCTTCTCTGTCAGATTTTCAAACATGGTCTATGCGTTGCCTCACAACTGGGCCCCTAAAGAATAGCAGGGCTAGGCGCGCGAGTGCACGATTAGGTCGCGCGAATCGTTCATTCAGGCCGACCCGCGTCCACAACAACCGAAATGTCATTCCGAGCGAAGTGAGGAATCTGCTTTCTCTTACGGCTTTTCTCCGTCTCTTTACCTCGTTACTTCGTTACGTCATTACTTCTCCTCAGTAATGCCACTGCTTCGTATCCTCTGTCCCTGCATTTTTCTCAACATGCTCCGCCATCCACTTCACCAGATTCGCATTGGAAGTCGGCTGCCACCCATGACCCTTCATCGGTCGCCCGTACTGAAAGTCACAATCACACGCCGGATTCGTCAGCTTCTTCATTTCCTCTTCTAGCTTGTACACCGCCAAGTTCAAATAAAAATTGTCCATATCGCCCACGTACACATGAATCTTCCCTCGCAACTTCGGCCCAAGCGTCGCCCAGTTCGTTCGAATGTTGTAACTCAAGTCGTACCCATGGTCGCGCATATAGAGCGCCACGCTATGATCGATCTTGCCCGTCTTTTTGTCCCATAGGGGCTTCGGATACCCATCGTCTCCAATCGGTCCATAAGCCGCGTCCCAAATTTCAATCTGCTCCCCGGAGCGATTGTGGCTTCCTAAAACATCTTCCATCTCGCTGAACTGTTTGATCGTAATCTCCGGCTGTCCCTCGGAAGTGCGCATGATGTACCGCGGCACCTGCACCCACGTATGCCCCGGCTCAAAAAACGCATTTTCATCTTCATACGCGTTCACCGACCCATACCGACGAAAATCAATCGAGTCCGGATACAGCGTCCACGTTCCGCCGAAAAAATCCGGATAAAACACCTGCGCCGCCAGCGATTCCCACCCTCCCGTCGACCCGCCCGTTAACAGTCGCGCGTACGGTTTCGGAATCATCCGAAAATGCGCCTCAAGATACGGAATCATCTCCTTCACCAGCGCGTCACCGTAAGGCCCGTTGTTCACCGAGTTCACTGCATACGAATCGTCGTAATACGGCGTCGGATGCTGAAACGTCACCGCGATCATTCGCGGAAATTTCTCCGAAGTCCAAGCCTCAAAAAACTCGTGCCCCGTTTCGATGTTCAAATCCGCCAGCCGCGCCCGCATCTCCGCATTGACCGGCTGATCTTCCTCTGTAAATCTCAGCGGCGGCCGCAGGCTGAAATGGTTCTCCTCGTAAATCACCGGATAGTGCGCGTTGGGATGTTCGTCGTAGCCCTTCGGCAAAAGCACGATCGCGCCGATGAACATCGGATGCCCCCAAAACTTGGTCAACATCTCGCTCTGAATCTTGATGTGCTTCACCCACGCCGTATCCGCGGGCACCTGCACTGGGGGAATCTCCTTCGTCAAACTCAGCTTGATGTCATATCCCGCCGCCGGATCCAGATGTACCTTCTGCACTTCGCTATACAAATTTCCCGGCGACCGGTTGAAATGCTGCCCTTCCCATTGATCCATGTGAAGCCAGACGGTATGCCCATCCGCGCGATGAAACTCCGTATAAATATTGACCAGCGCCTGCACGTAATAGTCCCCTGCAGGAATTTCGCGCAAACTCCGCACCGGCGAGCCCAAAGTGCTCCCATCAATCAACGTACTCTGCTCCGGTGCCAGCGCGTTCACGTCAACTCCATAGAACGGCCCCGAATCGCCCCAGCCTCCTGCTTGTAGCCGCGGTTCCGGTTTGTCCTTCGTGCTGACCACCACAAACACGCGTCCCGTAATTGCTCCCGCATGAGCCGACGCCGGAAACGACACCTCGAATTTTCCACCAGCCGCTTGCGGCACAGGCGCCGCATGCATCCTCGGCGCGAGCAAAACAAACGCCGCGCAAGTCATCCCGCTCGCTCTCGTTCGCATGTTCAATTTCATTACGCTCCCCCAAGGCGCCGAGAGCGTACTACACGACGCGCTCCGCATCCAAAAACTTATACGTTTTATTGTCGCAAGTGCGCAGTTTCCCATCGTTCCCTCTCTCTGGGTCGACACCTGGCAGTGGCATCACGCTAGAAAGGCTCCGGCGAGTCAAACCGTTAGCTAAGTAATCGCGCTCGTTCCATTTCTTCCGTCCGATCGGCATTTCTGCGCGCAAAAGAAACTCTCGAATGTCCTTGACACACGCCCTCTCAAAGAACAGTATGAGTCGTGGTTTCGCTGTTTGAGGCGAGACTCCCGCTTCTCAGTCCATTCGCAGTTTCTTTAAAGGACCAGCTCCGCATCGAGCGCCAACAGGGCAGAACCTATTAGGTTCTTTTTATTCTCTCGCGCGGGGCCCGACCTCCTGTTCGACGTACAGGTTTACACACCCAGACGCCAGCGGTTTCAGCCCAGATTGCTTAAGCCCAACTCGCTATATGCGAGTAGGAAGTCCATGTCTTTCTAAAAGGAGAACCACCATGTCTGAACAAAACAAAACTAACGTCCGTCGTTTGTTCGAAGAAGTTTGGAATAAGGGCCAGATGCAGGTAACAGACGAGCTCATCGCGCCTACATACACTCACCACGACAGTTCCACGCCCGATGTTGGCCGCGGACCCGAAGCTGAGAAGAAGAGAGTCACTCTTTACCGCAATGCTTTCCCCGACATTCGTTTCACGGTCGAGGATCTCATCGCCGAAGGCGAAACAGTTGTGGCCCGCTGGTCTTGCCGCGGCACCCATAAGGGCGAACTCAACGGCATCGCCCCCACCAACAAGCAATTCAACATCACCGGCGTGAGCATTGCCCGCTTCACGAACGGCAAAATGTTCGAAGGCTACGTCAACTGGGATGCTTTGGGCCTCATGCAACAGCTCGGCGTCGTGCCCGAGCTCGGCCGAGCCAAGGCCGTCGCAGCAGCAAGGTAACTGCCTCGACTTACTCAACGAAACCGGAAGGCCCGACCACAAATCGGGCCTTCTTTCTTCTAGCGACTGCCTATTCCTTGCCAAATCGCGGGCCGCGGCGTTCTCCCCCTCGACCCGCAAAAATTCGCGAGGTTCTCAATTCTCAAGGTGTCTCTGGTAGCGTGTATTCGAACTCGTAAAAATGTTTCTTCTCGACGATTTTGATCGTCATCTTTCCCGCAATCCCCACCAACTCCCCAGTCCCAGAGTCCGGTACCACGGTAACACTCAGCTGCGGTTCACCACGCGTCATCGTGCCGCTATGTTGCAGCGCGAACGTGCCCGTGCGCCCATGCAATGTTCCGCTCACGCGCTCCATCGCGACATACCCCGCCGATCCCTTAACTTCCGTTCCCACGCTCAACATCTCGCCCGCGCTCGTTGCTTCCAGCTCCCCATGAAACTGCTTATCGAGCGACATCCTCCCAAGCTTCGCACTTTCCGCTTCCTTGTTGTCCGCCTTCTGTACGTTCACCTTCACCTCAAATGTCCCGTTTGCCTGCATTGTCATCACCGCTCCCCTTTTCTCCGAACTTGCAACCTGACCGCTCGTCCGCGTACCCCACCGAGCCAAATCCGATCACCACGCACATTACTCAGATAACGCCAGTCATTCTCCACACCGCCGAGAAAACAGGACCGTCGACGAACGCCGGCTCGATCTTCGCCCCGTAAGTCCCCTTCGAACCGAATCACTGGATACGCGATCGAATCTTCTGCAACAATTCAGCGGACTGTTCTGCTGCTTCCTTCACGAGGAATCCCATCTTGGGGTGAGAAGCTTCCAGATCAACCAGCAACCCGTAACTCCGCAGGGTTTCCGAAGTCGTGGGCCCAATCGAAGCCTTCACCACACGCTCCATGCTCGCCTTGAGCGCATCCTTCTTTGAGTCTTGTTCGGCAATCTGGAAAAGATGATGTATTTGCACGCTGGTCGTAAACAGTGCCACATCGATCTGCCTCGCGATTACTTCCTCCACCGCTGCGCGCAGCGGCGCGGTATCAGCAGGCAATTCCCATTGATAGACCGGCACAGGTGTGACGTGAGCCCCTCTCTCGCGCAATCCCTCAAGCAATTCGGGGTTGGAAACACCGTATTCTTGTACGGCAACGTGCTTGCCGCGCAAATCTAGTTTATAGTCATCAATCGCCTGCAGCACTTCGTGCCACGTATTTGGTTCCGGCGCGGCGAGCGCGACCGGCACTTTCCATTCCCTCAGGACGGCGACGGGTTTTGGTCCGCGCGCGATAATAGAGACCTTTCTCAATGCCTCGAAAAACTTCTCCGTCCGATGAACACCCTCTATCACCTTCGATAGCGCGCGAGCGCCGACTCCGGTTAGAAACACCACCGCGCCGAATTTTCCTTCGAATAACGCGTCAGCAAATTTCAGAGCTTCGGGGTTTGAAGAGAGGGGTACCTCGCGCATCGCCGGCGCATGCACCGGTTTGCCGCCGTACGTTTCTATCAACCGGCTCATTTCCTGTCCCCGCCGGCTCTCCAGCGTCAAGACCCTCAATCCATGAAAATTCGTGACAGGCATTTCAAGAGCTCCGCTCGCTGACTATACCTCGAATGTGGAGGAATTCGGAGCGTCGGACTTTGCGAGAGAGAAAGGCAAGTTGTGTTTAATCTGCGACGGCGGAAGTTGGGTACGGGGCAGAACTCCGCCAGGAAGCCAATCCCACCGTTGCCGCGGCCGTGAAAAACGGATCGGCTAAACTCCCTGGCTCCCCATATTCATTTCCATGGCGGTACGACTGGATGACGTCTGCCATCACTTGTGGAAACGCCTCATCACATGGCACGGTGGCCAAAATCTCCTTTCCGGCAACAGCGTGAGGTCCCGTTCGGCCGCCGATGTAGACTGCCACTGCATCGACAATCTTTCCGTCAATTTTTGTCTTAAACCCACGAAGACCAATGTCCGCCGCTTCGTGGTTCCCGCAGCCGGCCGGGCACCCCGACCAATGAATCGTCAGTGGGCTCCCTCCCGGACCCATTTTTTCATGCACAGCCTGGGAAAGCGCGACCGCGCGGCTTTTCGTTTCGATGAGCGCCAGATTGCAATAATCAGTGCCGATGCAAGCAACCAGCCCTCGCACAAAGGGAGACGGTCGAGGCGAGAATTGCTCGAGCAGAGCTTCCTGCAAAAGCTGCGGCACGCGCTCGCGAGGTACGTTGGGAATAATTGCGTTCTGCCCGGTCGTCAGGCGAATCTCGCCGGTGCCATAGACGTCCGCGAGACGCGCCAGCTCATCCAGTTGCTTTGGATTGACTCTGCCGGTTGGAACACAGAGACCCACGGCCACAACCCTGGCCCGCGTTTGCGCCGTGAGCCCGAGATGATCCGCGTGATGGGAAGTTCGCATATCTCTTCCCTGAAGCGCGAGTTCATGCCCCAGACGCGCGGTAAGCTCCGCCCGCAATCTGGGAATCCCCCATTTTTCGATCAAGAAAGCGAACCGGCATTTCGAGCGCGCCTCGCGCGGGCTGTGATCCCTATGAATCTTGATCAGCTCCACGACGACGCGCGCCGCCTGGAAAATTTCGACAAAAACATTCAGCGGCGAAGCGATGGTAAATCCTCCGGAGCCCATCTTTCCTCCGACGAGGACGTTAAACCCGGCTCGCCCTCCCTTCTTTGCTGGAATTAACGCTATATCCTGCGACTCGTTATGCGTGCAGTTATCCATGCAACCGGTCACTGTTATGTTGAACTTGCGCGGCAAGTTCGTGAACTCCGGATTGCCTTTGCTTCCAACGATGAGGCGGTCCAACTCCTGCACCACGGGAGATGCGTCGAACAGTTCGTGCGGCGTCAACCCGGCCAGCGGGCACCCATTTATGTTCCGCACGTTATCGATGCCCGTCTGGAGCGAGCCCAGGTCCACACCTGACAACTTTTCCCAAATCATCGGAATGCTGTCCAGTGTGAATCCGCGCAACTCGATTTGCTGCCGCGTCGTAATGTCCAGAACGCTATTGCCGATCCTCCGCGAAAGCTCCGCGATGGTGCGCAGTTGCTCACTTTTTACAAAACCATTCGGCATGCGAATGCGCATCATGAACTTGCCGGGCGTTGGCCGGCGGTAGAAAACTCCCACCCACTTCAACAATTCCTTTTCCGCCGGTGTAAGCGATTCCGCGCCCCGCTCGATGATCTGCGGCAGGTGCTCAAGTATGCGCAGCCCGTCGCCATCCATCGAGGCCTTATAACCCTCGACAGCGTTCGCGGCGCGGATGCTCTGGCTGGATTCTGTGCGTGCTGTCGTGATCGAATTGCTTTCGGAACCTTGCGTCATGACCCTCCATCCGCTCTTCTTTCGCAAACTCCGCAAAACTATAAAGACACTTTTAGTCGGCCTCGGCCGCCTGTCCCACGGCCGCCGGCGCGGGTTCCACGGCTCCCAATGAAATTTCCAATGTCGTAGATTTCTTGGGAGCGTTTGTCACATAAAGCGCCAACCCTGTGAGCGCAGCACCCGAAACAAAGTTGCCCAACGTAACCGGAATCTGATTCCAGATCCACCACTGCCCCAACGAAACCGGCGCGCCAAACAGTTTCCCTGTCGGAATCAAAAACATGTTCACGATCGAATGCTCATACCCAAGCGCAAAAAACGTCATAATCGGCAGCCACATCGCCACCACTTTCCCGATAGTGGATCGCGAAGCCATCGCCAACACCGCTCCCAGCGTCACCATCCAGTTGCACAAAACTCCCTTAATGAACGCGGTTTCCCATCCGCGCAGCCCCAGCGCCATATAACCGAGCGTTTTCTTCTGCGCCGCCGTGCGCATTAACTCGCCGATCGCCCCGCTCCCCGTCGTGCCGCAGTTCGTCACTGCCAGGTAGAACAGCACTCCGTAGAACAAACTTCCGGCCAGGTTTCCCAGATAGACCCAGCCCAGATTCCGCGCCATTTTGCCCAAAGAGACTTCCCCGGCCGCCCATCCCATCGGCAGCAGCGCAAAATTCCCCGTCGCCAGTTCCAGCCCCAGCAACACTAGAATTACAAATCCCACAGGAAACAGGATCGCTCCCACAATGGGCGCTAAATTCTGCGAGAGCACGATGAATACGAGCGAAGTGGCATAAGCGAGCAATCCGCCCGCAAGGAAACTTCGAATCAGGAGATCGCGAACGGAGAGAGAAGCCTTTCGGGATGCCGATATCACCGCGTCTTTCAGAAGGTCTACAGGCTGCACGTAGTCCAAAGGCCACCTCCGTAGGCTGGATTGCGGGGACACATCTCCTGCACCGACGTCATTCGTGGCAACATGTTGAGTCCGGGTGTGACGCGCTGCAAACGCAACGTTCTTATTGGCTGTATCGAAAATTGTGAGCTACAGAAGGAGCTCGCATTGCTATGGTGCAATCAACAATCTCCAAGCGCGCAGTGATCGAGGCCCGCGAGCAGACCCCTTCGCGGAACTACCATGTCAACAATCGACTTACAAGCCGCGTCCGTGCCTCGCATATTGTGCGTACCAGCCCCTCTGGATATACAATGCGCCCTGCAGGAAAGCTCTCAACACAAAGGCGGCAACGATGGAAATCGAGCGGCGTGACTTTCTGAAGACCACTGGAAAAGCAATTACGGTAGGCGCGGCTACTCTCGCGCTCGGCGGCAAAATTCTAGGCGCAAACGATCGCGTCCGCGTGGCCATCTGCGGAGTGCGCGGTCGCGGCAACGATCACATTCACGGCTTTTCGCACGTACCCGGAGCAGAAATCGTCGCCATCTGCGACATCGACCAAGGCGTCTCCAGCCAGCGCATCGCCGAAATCGAAAAGATGGGCTTGCCAAAGCCGAAATCCTACGTCGACATCCGCAAGGTGCTCGAAGACAAAGACATCGACGCCATCTCCATCGCCACTCCTAATCATTGGCACTCGCTCATGGCTATCTGGGCCTGCCAGGCCGGGAAAGACATCTATGTTGAAAAACCCTGCTCGCACAACACGTTTGAAGGCCGCCAGCTAGTCCGCGCTGTAAAAAAGTACAACCGCATCTGCCAGCACGGCAGCCAGTCCCGTTCCAATCCCGGCATGCTCGAAGCCATCCATCATCTAAGCGACGGCACCATAGGCGATGTCTACATGGCTCGCGCGCTGAGCTACAAGTGGCGCCCTTCGATCGGCCACGCCACCGAGGAACCCGTTCCCGCCGGCGTCAACTACGAACTCTGGACCGGTCCCGCCCCGCTCAAGCCTTTCACGCGCAATCGCTTCCACTACAACTGGCATTGGATCTGGGACACCGGCAACGGCGAAGTCGGCAACCAGGCCATCCACGAAATCGATATCGCTCGCTGGGGCTTAGGCGTCGGCTTCCCAACATCCGTCTCCGCCATGGGCGGACACTTTATGTTCGACGACGACCAGCAGACGCCCAACGTGCTGAATGTCGTCTTCTATTTCGACGCTTCCAGCGGCAAACGCAAAATGATGGAAGTCGAAGTCCGCCCCTGGATCACCAACCACGAAGCCGAAATCGGCACCGGCGCTTACGGAGCCAGCGCCGTTCCCCCCGCGGGTCTCACGTCGGGCGCCAGCGCCAACAAGAAACCCGCAGGCGCGCAGTCATCCCTCGGTCCCAAAGACGCCAAGACCAACACCGTCGGCAACATTTTCTATGGCTCAAACGGCTATCTCGCCATCGACGGCTACGACGCCTACAAAACCTGGATCACCGATCAAGTCGAACCCGGCCCCCACGGCAAAGCCTCCGGCGACCACTACGCCAACTTCATCGAGTGCGTCCGCAGCCGCCGCGCCGAAGACATCCATTCTCCCATCCTGGAAGCTCACATCTCCACAACGCTGGTCCACCTGGCCAACGCCTCCTACCGCCTCGGCCGCACGCTAAAATTCGATCCCGCGACCGAACAAGTCATCGCCGACGAAGAAGCCAACACGCTCCTCCGCGGCACCTATCGCGCACCCTACGTCGTGGCCGAGGAAATCTAAGCGTCCGAGGGTTCCGGGAAGCGTCAGAACACTAAATACCTCCCGCGCCCCCCGCCATCTCCGCGTCAACCAGCGCAAAATCTCAGCGCTCTCCCACTATTGCAAGGCCGAAGCACCCCCATGGCGAGCGTCTCACAGCAGAAAATAGATAGCGTAGGACTCGGCACCGACTACGGTTTTGTATTTGCCTCTGGTTGGGCAGACGCTGCGCCAGCCACTTCCGTGGAGGAAGAGTCCCCTTGGCGAGTGAGAAAGAGGACGAACGGAGTGATCTCGAACGGTATTTTCTCGTACTCAGCCACCCCGCTCACCGGTTTCGACTTGAGCATCTGCAAGCGGCCACTCCACGGTTCGATCTTGACGCGACTACCGAGCGGCAGCGCCGCAATCACGTTCGCCGCCGGCTTTTCAGCAGGGGGCGGCGCGGAGGATTTGGAGGCGATGGCCAAATTCGTCGGCACCCGGTCGCCCAGGTGAGGACTGATCAGGTTGGGAATATCCTTAGACCGGTCCTTCAGCGCTTGCAGGAAGAGCCGAGCGGTCCCAGTCTGATCCTGGTACGGCGATTTGCTCAGTAGTTCGGCCCCCTTCTGGTTCGCCGCCTGCTCTTCTTCATGTGTGCGGCCAAAGCCAAAGTGGCTGAAGGTTTCCTTCTCGTCAAACCGCAAGTGATTGAGGAACCCAAATTGCGTGTCCATGTGATGCCCCAGCAGGACGTGACCGAGCTCGTGCGCGACGATAGCCGCGAGGCTGCCCTCATCAGGCAGCACATCAATCAGTCCGCGGCTCAGCACGATGGTGTGCCCGATCGTGAAAGACTCGAGCGTTGAAGTCATTAAAACGCGGCAGCGCACCTCCGGTTCAATGTCCAGGTCATTCGTGACCTCGAGATTGTTGACCACCGTCTCGAGCACCTTATCCACGTCCCCGCCCGGCGCCATTAACCCCAGCCGCTCCATGCTTTCCATGACGTTGTCTTCAGCCTGGCGCGCCCAGGAACGCTCGGCCAGGAGAGGCGAGTAGTCGTCCGCTTTCTCACCCTGATCCTTCACCGGTGTTTCCACCAGGACCTTGGTTAGCTCTTGCTCTTCCCCTGCGCCTCCAGGGGAATAGCCCCAAAGGCGCGTCTGCGCCTTGAATGGCTTAAACCCCATGTTCTTCGTCTGCGCGTCCTGAAAATCGCCTTGCTGGCTGTAGATGAAGGCCGGAAGCCATTGTTTCTTTCCGGTATTCACCCGCCAGCTGTCGAAACTGAAGTAGTAGCTGGTTAACGACGCGGGGCCGAAGCTGCCGTTGAAACGCACGATGGAGTAATCCTGATCCTCTACCCAAATCCGCCCAACGAATCGTCCCTTGCCGTTCTTGGACAACGGCGTCATGTCAAAGACGAGGCAACGGACCTCGCCCAGGAATTCTCGGCGGACGTAGGTGAATTTGTAATTCCCTTGGTTGAACCCGTCGGGGTCAATGAAGACCATCTGCAAAAAGCCGGCAGGCACATACTGCTTCCCGAGAGCTATGAAATTCCCCATCGATCCGAAAAAGTTCTTGTTCTTACTCTGCGTGTCGTTCAGAGAGACAACCTCAATGCCACGCGAAAAATCGGCCCTGCCCAGAAGATACTTATCGCCGTCCGGCACTGCCCCCAGATGCTTGTCTTCGCGGAAATTTTGGACATACGTCTCCACCAATGGCGAAAATTGGCGGATCAAGTGCATTTCCTCCCATTCCCGGTTCACAATTCTGTCCACAACCTGGCTCTCCGTCATCGGTTGCTGGGCAGCCGGCTGTTGTGCTGCGGATTGCTGGGCTGCTGGCTCTTGGGCTGCCGGTAGTTGCCCTGCTATGACCAGCGGCATCGCAATGAGTACTGGCGCCACAAGCAAACGCAATACGCTCAGAAGGAAACGCATGGATGTCCTCGAAAACCTGTAGGTTAGAGCTGGAGTCCCCGTCTGCCACGCTACCCCCCGCAAAGTGGGCTGTCATCTGTACCGACGAGCAGTTTTGGGACAGCCGCCTTCACGTTTGGAGCCAGGCTACAGCTTTAATCCCGCGGCAGGCACCCGAGTCTCAGTCCCATCTCAACTATACTTCTTCTAGCATTATCTAGCATAATAGTATACATACGTCTCCAATGCTCGCCCACTCATTCCCACAGGGAATCCTGCTCTTGCCATTCCATCCCAGTTCTGGGATAATTCGATGACGCGTCTAGTTCGCGCGAGCGGTGAAAAGCCGCTGTTCTGGGTCGCATCCTCCCAGGAGGATCTTCAGCAGTTTCCCGAGCCCGTAAAGGACGCCATCGGTGTCGCGCTGAGCGTCGCACAATTCGGCGGCAAGCATCCGGCCTCAAAACCCTCGAAGGGTGAAGGAAAGGCTACACGCAGCCCGCGTCGAATATGAGGCACGCTATGTCAAAGGAAGCCAAGCCAAGGAACAACAATAGGATTCCTATCTTCAAAAGCTCCGGCAATGTCTTCGCCGATCTCCGCCTCCCCGACGCCCAGGAGAAACACACCAAAGTCCGTCTCGCCGTCGCCATCAACCACATCCTCGCCGGGCGCCGCCTCTCCCAATCCCGCGCCGCCCGCCATCTCCGCATCAACCAGCCCAAAATCTCAGCGCTCTCCCGCTATCGCCTCGATGGTTTCTCCGTCGAGCGCCTCATGCACTTCCTCGCCCGCCTCGGCTGCGACATCGAAATCGTCATCCGCCTCCACGCCAAGCCCCGCTCCAAAAAGTCCCCCCGCATCCTCGTCTCCGCCGCCTAGCTGCCGTAAAAAAATCTCAGTAGCGTTGAGGCAAGCGAGCGAAGAAAGGGAGTGGAGGGGCCGCTGGGAACTTCCTCCCCCTGCATGACGTATCTCCTTGTGTCCTACACGCCATCTGAAAAGGGAGTCTCATGAAGAAAGTCTTCACTGCAAAAACGCTGCTGCTGCTCGCGGTCTTCGCCTTGTGCTGCATCCGAGCCGACGCTCAAGCTGTCCCCGCGCTGGAGAACATTAATTCCCAGGCCGAACTAGACAAGGCCATCACCACACTGGATGCTGCCCTGTTCGACGCCTACAACCGTTGCGATTTGGAGAAGTTCAGCTCGTTCTTTGTCGAGAATGTCGAGTTTTACCACGATCAGGGTGGCGTCACCCTCGGCAAGGCCGCATTGACCGACAGCGTCAAAAAGAATATCTGCGGCAAAACGACCCGCGAACTCGTTCCAGGGACGCTGCAGGTGTATTACATGAAGGGCTATGGCGCGGTCGAGATGGGCGTCCATCGTTTCCACCATCCGGGACATGAGGAAACAGAGGGCGTCGGTGAAGGGAAGTTCGTTCATCTGTGGCAATACAAAGACGGCGCCTGGAAAATCACAAGGGCCATCAGCTACGACCATCACGCTGCTGCGAAGTAAGCTCTGAATGATAGAATCCGCCCATGAGACGAGCGGTTGCTATAGCGGCGATCATCGGATGGGTGCTGGCGCTCTTTCTTCTGTTGCCGGACATCCGGAATTTTCTCCTGACGCATCCTTTGTGGCACAGTTTATTGGCTGCTGTGCCTGGAATTGCGGTTCCCGTTCTCGCGTGGTTCGGGTTGCGCGACTCCGCCGAAGCAAGCACCCTCCGCGCTGATGCAAATCGTCTCCGTTCCGAACAGAATGCCCTTCAAAATCAGGTCGGTGAGCTTACGGCTGAACTTGCTGCGGAGCGGGACAAACATCTTCAACAGATTGCCGAGAATACGGAGAAGCCAGCGGATATTCCAGTTTTTGCAAAGGGCGGCATGGCCTTCCACGCCACGTATAGTAAAGGTTCGTCCGAGAGGCGGACGATCTATGTGTATGCAGCCAAAGACGGTTCAAATTCATTTTTGCTTGAGGCTTCCACGGGACAGAGGTTTATAGGAAACAACGAAGAGATTTCTAAGCGGTTCTCGGTCCTGCAAATTGAGTATGAGGCAGCAGGCTTTGAGCGTACCAACTCCGGCACAGGCGGTACCCTGCATCGACTTTTTATTCGCTAACGCTTGCGTCTACCCCCAACGCCGTCCGAACCTGAGAACAAGTGACGGGCCGCGCTGTGCCACTCTTCCCCGTTGCGCTGAGTAAAGTCGCAACTATTTGTGCCCAATAGTGTCGAATCAGGTCCGCTCCCCTAAGCCTGACCGCGAATAAAGTTTAGTAAAGGCGGGTATGAGTTCGCCGATCCGTTTGTAGGCAGTCTCAAACATCGCCAACGCCACGCTGAGATTACCAACACCAATTAGTTTGTGCCTTCTCCCTTGCGCATATTTTGGCCAAGGTCCGTTTTTCGCGGGTGGCCAGGATCGATTCAATCTAAATCTGCTAAACTCCGATTGATCGAACAATAAAACTTCAGCCCCCTCACAAATCAAATCAACACGAGGCGGGTGGCGGACCCTTTGGGGTTTGGTTTAACAAAGGGTGCGGCCTTTGTCTAAGACGCTACGTTGAAAATCGAAGCTATAACGCGGCGCGCTTCACATATCGCCATTCCAGCAGAAATGCAATCCCTGCCCCGATCAAGACAAATGTCCAGACCCAATTGGCGTTAACGCGGAGCAATCGCTCTCCCGAGAGCAGGAACACCATGCCGCCGGCCAGAAATAATGGGCCAGTGATAGCGCAGTGAAAAGTACGATTCCTGGTCCAATTGGCGAAGCAGCCGATAGCCATCGCGAACAGGCACACAGCCGGTGACGACGTATGGAGCAGAGGCCAAAAGATACCTATGAGGCTCAACGCTCCCCACGCCACCAGCGAGGCTACGAACCAGTAGCAAATCGCTGCTGGCGAACTACAGCATGCCTCCGGTTGCTTTGGCACGGCTTGGAAGTTCCTAGCCAACGTCGAAAACGGCCAGCCCTGGAAGAATGAGAGGCGATCGCCTCATCATAATCCACATGAAACGCTCGTACGCTACTCAATGACGCTGGCGGGCAGCGCAGAGGTCGGTCCGAATCTCTCAGGAACATCCCGCCGCGGGCGCATTGTCGCAGCTAAACAATCCCGTAATCGTCGCCGTTTCAATCACGTGCCCGATCATGGCGCGAAACAGCGTCTCGGCGGGCGCCGGAAATCCCGGTGGAAACGCTGGCAGATCCAGTTTTGTATCCAGCGCATACACCGTAAAGAGATACCGGTGAATGCCGTTCGGAACGATGTCCGGCGGCGGGCACGGTCCGGCATACCCCACGTTCCCGGCGTCGTCCGTGATCTGCGGATAACTGCTCGTCGCAACACCGGCGTTTGCTGGAAGTTCAGTCACATCAGGCGGAATATTGTACACGCCCCAATGCGTAAAGTTCGCCGTGACGTCATACGTCACCACCGCGTAGCTCCGCGTCCATGGCGCCGCCTTCGTCCACTTCAGTTCCGGCGACATATTCCCGCCGATGCAAACGCTTCCGAGCGTTCCATTGAATACCATGCTGGCCGGTACCAACGTATCGTTTTGAAACGTACTGCTGGTCACATGGAATCGCGGCGGCCCATCGTCAAAGTCGCTTGGAAGGCTCAGCCCGTTCCCACGCGCCACGCCACCGGCTCGTGCCCACGGACCAGCCTGACCGGGAAACGCCATCAGGTTGCAGATCGCGAATAACGAAAATAAGAGGAGGATTCGGGTTTTCATAATTCACCCCACGTCCGTCACTGAAGAGTGCCAACACCACGAGTAACGCGGATTCTATGCACCGGGACCTTCCCGGTCAATATCCCGCGCGGACAAGATCCTTCCCCCGAGGGCTGCCCCGTGGGTGCCCCATCCTTGCGGGTCTGGTTTTGCAAGGGTGGGTCTTTCTTTTTCGTATCCCTCCTACTCACTATTCACGGTCACTTCCCGCGCGTTTCCGCAGATATATCAAATGAATTAACACTCGCCCAACTCTTTCAATCCTTTCGACTTCCTTCCAGCCCATTCGAACAGTACCAATAAATAATAATCATTGACAGTAATAAGAATCCATGCTACCCTATCGTATGCTCTCGTCGCAATCCAACCAATCACCCTCCCTTTTTCCTTCCCAAACTTTCAAACCTGCCAACCTTCAAACCTGCCAACGCCCTTTCCGAACTCTCTTGCAAGGCACCGGGCTGTCACCGCTCCGAACCAAGTCAGTTACTCCTTCTTCGCACCCTTCGTCCACCATCCCCTTTAGAATCACATCTTTTGCAGATCCTCACCATTTAACTCCCATCGAATCACATCTTTACAAAAAACAGGGGAGGGGTGGGGCATAAGCGCTAAGATAAGAAATCAATTTGTGGTTTTCGTTTCCGATGGGGTTCGCTCAGGGCTGCGGCGATTTGGTTCCAACTTGCAACACCGCTTGCAGCGGCACCTCTGGGAGCAGCGCTGCGATTACCTGGTGGAATGCAAACTGAAACTCACGCCACCGGCTGCGGGTTCTCGGTTTCGGGTAAGGAGTAGCCCCAGGGGGAAATCGTTCTTCCTACTCGTGCCAACTTTTGGCTCAGCAAGGCCACGAACAGTTTGCCGTACAACCAAGCACGGGTGCTTTGGTCATCATGTTTGGGGACATGTCCTAACTGGGCGATCGACTTCAAGCGTTTGAAGGTCAACTCGACTTGCCATCGCAGACGATAACATTCCAGAACTTGTCGCGCGGTTGCGCTAGCCGAGGAAAGCGTCGTGAACACCAGCACATACTGGGCGTATTGCCACGTTTCAGGGCTGACCACCTTTCCCCGTTTCTCCGCCAGCCTCTTTTGCGTCCGTGCCATCGCTTCGCGACTCTTGCGAATGGCGCAGAGCCGCCCCGCAATCCGGTGTTGGCCGGAATGCACCCATACCGGCCACGCGTTCACGTCCCCCGCCTCTTGCAACCCGGCCAAGGATTCCAGCAACGGAAATGACTTGCTCCGCTTATCCCACAAAGGCAGGGCGTGAGGATTCAGGCGCACACACACATCCGCCTGTTGCTCGACCACCGCCGCAATCCCGGCCGGATGGCAGTAGCCCGCATCGGCCAGAACCAGTTCGCCCGCACGGAAACGAAAACGTCCGAACTTCTCTCCGGCGCCTTCGCCTTCGGTGGCAGTGAGATCGAAATAATCGCACTCCAACGTGGGCAAGCGCAGGCTGTAGTGAATCCGCCACTGGCTGCCCGTCCTGCCTGGTTCGCGAACCACGGTGGCGTCCAGCAGACGCACGTTGCGGCCCTGTAGCCGCGGCTGCAAATCGACCCCGTTGTCCTTCCATAGCCGCTGACACAACTGCCGCAGCCAATCCTCAGCATCCCGTAAGCGATTCAACAGTGTGACATCCGAGACGTTGGCAATCCCTGCCAACTTTGCTTGCACCGCCGTCTCGCGCAGCGACCAACCACAGCCCACATGCAACAGCAGCGTGCGCAGCAACGCTTCCAACGACGGGAAGCCGCGCAACCGCCGCACCGCTCCGCTGCTCCTCCCCAACTGCCGCCACTCGGGGGGAAATAGCCCCAGCAGAATCTCCCAGTCTTCCAGTTCAGCCATGTGCGGAGGCTACATTTAACCCAGCAACCAGTCAACTGTTATCTTAGCGCTTATGGAGGGGTGGGGTATCCCAACCAACCCAAACCGTTCCTCAATTTTCCACAGATAGTAAACATCCAACGAATAGCAACGCCCGCAGCCCCATTCCTTTCATGCGTTTACTTCACGGCCCTTTGGATACCAAGAACATCCCTTGCCGTTCGAGGGGTTGTCGTTACCTCGCCACTTCGTTACTTCTCTACCTTGCCTTTCCTCCATGGAACAAACGTCCATCTCGCACGTCTTCACAGGTGCAGAGGTGAAATCCATGCGTAAGTTCACGATGTGGCTCGCAGCGGCAATCTTGATGACCGGAATTCTGACGCGCGTTTCGCGTAGCGCCGCCGACGGCCCGATTGTGGGTGACTGGTCGGCAAAGTTCATGTCGCACGGGGACACGGCCTGCCTCGATCTCGAAGTCCAGCGCTCCAGCTGGGGCCATCACAACACCTGGGGCAACACGCACAAAATCAGTGACTTCGTCGGCCTCGATGCGAACATTGCCACCGCGAAGGACTCGCCCGCCCATTTCGAGCTGCGCCGCGATGCCGGCGTCATGAGTTTTGACGGCCGCTTCCACAACGGCGAAGGCAGCGGCAAGTTCAGTTTTGCCGCCAGCGCCGAATACATCCAAGGGATGAAATCGCTCGGCTACTCCGGCTTGGACCAGGAGCAGCTCTTCGCCTTTGCGATTCATGACGTCTCCCGCCAGTTCGTCAAGGATATGAACGAAGTCGGCTACAAGAATCTCGGCACCGATGAGCTCATGGCTTTCCGCATCCACGGCGTATCGCCGGAATTTGCGCGCGCCATGATCGAGGTTCTTCCGGAAAAACCGTCTCCCGATAACCTCGTCGCCATGCGCATTCATGGAGTCAGCCCGGAGTTCACAAAAGAAATCAACGCGCTGCTTGGCAAGAGATTCTCTGTCGACGAACTCGTAGCCTTCCGCATCCATGGCGTCTCTCCCGATTTCGTGCGCGAAGTGCGCGAATCCGTCTCGAAAGACGTCTCGGCGGATGACTTGGTAGCCATGCGCATCCACGGCGCCAGCCCCGAATTCGTCAAGTCCATGACCACGCTGATGGGCCGCAAACTTCCCGTCGAGCAGCTCGTCGCTTTCCGCATTCACGGAGTAAGCCCTGAATTCACCGAAGACATTCAAAAACTCGTCGAGAAGAATATTTCGTCTGACGACCTGGTCGCTTTTCGCATCCACGGCGTAAGCCCGGAATTTGTGAGGAGCATGAAGGAAGCAGGCTACGCAAAAATCTCACCCGATCAACTGGTAGCCATGCGCATTCACGGCGTCGACGCCAATTTCGTGAAAGAAGTCCGCGAACACGGATACAAGGATCCGACCATCGACGACTTGATCGAACTGCGCATCCACGGTCTGCGCAACCGCGAATCTTTGTAATCTATTTCGCGGTCGCGTGACGCTTTTTGCTTGTTAGTTTTTGTCGTTGCTAGCTTTCTGTAGTTACTAGAACGTGAAGCGCACGCCAAGTTGCGCGGCGAACGGAATGCCGACAGTGGTCCCGGGCCCAAAGAAATCGCCCAGCGCGCCAGCTGGAACGAGCAACTGCTTGCCGCTCGTCACCGGCGCCGTTGACGTGCAAGTCGGATTCAAACAGACGGCCGTGACGTTATTGGGATCTTTGACCGGAAGAATAGCGACGTTGGTCACATAGTTCGCGCCAGGATTGTTACGGTTGAAAAGATTGAAAAATTCGATGAACGGAGTCGCCGTATACCGTTCGCGGAAATGAATCGGACGGCTGACACGCAAATCCGTTTGGATGTAAGGCGTTCCGCGAAATTCATCCAGCGTGGTCTTGACGCCATCCACAACCGCGCGATCGCTTCCATCCGCATTGGTTAACGTGATAGGCCTCGCGTTTTCCGCTTGCGAAAGAAAACTCACCTCGAAACCGGCGGGCGCGCGGAACGTGCCAATCAAAACGGCGCGATGCGTAACGTCTTCGCCAGACGGACCATAATCTCCGGGCGCGAACGCGTTAAACGGATCGCATACGCCGTTCACGTAATCGAAAAGCTCGCCAAGCACGCATCCCCACGTTTTTGCGCTCGATAGCGTGTAGTTGGCAACGAGGCTGAGACGCTTCGCAACGTTTCCCTGCAAGTGGACTTTGAGTGCTTTGTAGCTGGAGCGATTGTCGCTGCGAAAAACGGCCACACTTCCGAACGTAGAGTTGGGAAAATCGTAATGCCGGTAACCGTGCATACCGGTTTCCAGCGTGAAATCCGTGCTCAGCGTCCAGTTGGCGTTGAACGCGTGCTGCACGCCGCCTGTCACATGCATCGCATACGGCGTGTGATAGTTCGGATCGATGATGGAAGGCGGAATAATGCCGCCGCCCGTCGCGACGTTTGTGTCATTCACGGCTTGAAACGCGTTGACCCAGCCATTTTGCGCAAGATCGTCGTAGTACATTCCGAATCCTGCGCGAATCACAGTATTGCCGGAATTTCCCGGCGCGTACGCGACGCCGACGCGCGGCGCAAACGCTTTGCGGTAATCCTGCGGCGCAGTGCTAATGAACGGCGCCATGCTCGGATCGAGCGCGAGCAGAAACGGATTTTGCGACTGCCCGCGCCCCGACGCTTCGAACAGCCCAAAAGTTGTGTCATAGCGTAGGCCGTAATTAACGGTGAGATTTCGCGTGACGCGCCAGGAATCTTCGGCATAGACGCCGAGGCGCTGAACATTTTGCGAGAAGCTGCCGTCGCCTGCGGGAGTAACGGAACAACTTGTGCCGGGGGTGACGTTTGGCGAAGGCGTGGCCGAGCAGGAAGTGAGATCGGTAGTGAATTGTGCGGGGTCCGCGGTGTAGTCCGTGGGATCGAGGACGAACGCAACCAGCGTTTCAGGATTTGCAGTGAGCGCCCCGCTCATCACCGGCTCGTGGATGAAATTAACTCCGAAGCGTGGCGTATGTTTTCCTGTCGTGTGCGTTACGTCATAACGCACCTGATATTTTTCCTGATTTCGCAAAACGGGGAAGGCCGTGATGGCGGTGACGAATTGGTTGTCGCCAAAAGTTTCCAGACCGGATGTAGTCGCTGTCGTGGAACTAAACGGAAACGCCAGCGCGAAGCCAAGATCGGAATTGCGAGTCTGGGTAAGGTGCAAACCGCTGCCACCGAAAACAAACGATGCGAGCCAATCGGAGCTAAATGCGAACTGATTGCCGAGCGCGAAGCTCCAGTAGTTGTTGTGCGTGGTGGCGCCGGTGGAAGGCAGCGTCCCTTCCTGAACAAGCGCGTTACGCGTGAGATAGCTATCCGCGGAAAAACGCAGAAACCAATGCGAGCGTGCAGACTGCTGCCAATCGAAACGGACCGTGCCGAGATAATCGCGGAAGGGGACGGAAACGAAACTTGGAACGGGGATGGAACTGACGGTCGTACCGTTTACGTCCACGAGTCCTTCCGCGGCGAGTTGAGACAGTGCTTGAAATTGTGTTTGGCTGGGATCGCTGTAGGCGATGCTGGCGTTTTCGTGGACGTATTCGAATGACGAATAGAACCAAACTTTGTCTTTCACAATGGGTCCGCCGCCGGAGAAGACATAGTTTTGGCGCGAGAAAGGCTGCTTTCGATTCGGCGCAGGATTGTCGATCGGAAAACGCGCGTTGAGATCGGCGGCACGGTCGAAGAAGGCGTCATCGGTGTGCCAATAGTTGGTGCCCGCCTTGGTCGTGATGACGACCGATCCGGCCGTGGTGCGTCCGGTGTCCGCGTCTTCCTGTGCAGTTCGAATCGCAAACTCCTGAATGGCCTCGGGAGAAAAATTCTGGAGGAAGCCGCCAATCCAGTCGTCGGAATTGTCTACGCCGTCGACGGAAACTTCGTTATTCAGGCCAGAGCTGCCGCCGGTAGAAACAGCGGTGATGCGGGCTTTCGTAGGATCGGACGGCTCGACAGGCTCGGTTCCGGGCGCCATGTAAGCGATATTGGCAAAGCTCCGGGCTGCAAGTGGAATCGATTGAAGGTCCTGTTCGGAGACAATGGCCTGTTGGACGGCACTCTCCGTGTTAATCGACTGCGTCGTGATCGAGGGAATCTGGCCATCGAGGACTATCGTTTGCTGGACCGTGGCGGGCTTCAGCGTGACCGTCAAATCTTGCACGGAGCTCACCGTGACTTTGACCTGGGATTTAGCGTCGGCGAAACCATCGGCGCTGACAGTGACGCGATAATTCCCAGGAACGAGATCGTCCATGCGAAATTCTCCGCGGTCATTGCAGCTGGCTTCTCGGCGGAATCCGGAGTCGTTTGCTTGGACGACGATCTTTGCGGAGGGAATTCTGCCACCGCTCAAGTCCTGAACTGTGCCACGGAGCGCTCCACGCGGGTTCTGCGCAGGCAATGCGCATGGCAACAAAAGTAAGGACAAAAAGGCGATGGTGCGCAAATGTCGCAATGTCTTCACTGGGAAAGGGATTTTCACCTCGGGCGATAGGCTACTGGAGGGGACGGACTACTACCACAGGTCGTAGACGGCCGCGTGCAAGAAAACGAATGGTAGAGCTGAGTCAGCTGAAAAGGTCAGTTAGCGAAGGAGAAGCTCGAGAAGTTCGTGAACGGAGGAGAGAGCCAAGGGCGTCATGAGTAAAGCAGTGAGGCAGCCAGCTAGAAAAAAACCGGCGGTGCGGAGCCCATGGTGCATTGGTTTTGAGTAGACGCGCGCGATGGGGATGGGGTGGAGCAGGCGATCCACGCGGGCGGAGAGATCTCGGTCGCAGGCAAGAAGCGAAGTGGAAAGAAAAGGCAACGGCGGAGCAGAACCCATGCGGGCGACATGAACCAGTGCGGCGGCAAGAGAAAGGGCGCGTCGAGAGTCTCCACCAGCGGCTTGATCGTCCGCGGCCCACTCCGCGAATTTTGACCAGCTGTGTTCCAGCGTGCGAAGCGTGCGGACAAAGGGAAAAATGTCTGGCACGAGAAGGACCAGCAGACGTTTGGCATTGTCGCGAGAAGTACGGTGGGCATGTTCGTGGGCTAAAGCGGCGTCGAGCTCTTCGGGGGAGAGTACGCGGAGCACACCACGCGAGATGAGCAGCCGCGGCCGGAGCAAGCCAGACAAGGCGAGGAGAGGAGCTTCGTCTTCGACGAGCACGATCCGGGAAGAATTTCCCGGCAGGCGTGTTTCCTGGCCCGCCAAACGGCAAAACCGATTGTGACGAAGGGAAGCGACGAGAGAACGAACGGTTCGAGCGATGGACGCGAGCCAAATCGTAGCACCGAGAAGCCCGAGCACGACGCAAAGCAAGCCAACACGCTCGGAACTAGCCGCGGGTTCAAGCCAGAGATAACTGGGGACACAGAGACCGACAACGAACAGGACGGCGAGCGCAAATGGAAGCAGGCGCAAGGCTAGCAGAAGCCGGGCCGCGGTGCTGGAAGTACGTGATTGCGCGAAGCGAATCGCGGATTTGGACGAGATGCGAACCAACAGGCCTGCGGCGAGGTTCAAGACAAAAAAGGAAGCGAGGCAGAGACACAGCAGCCGCAATAGATAAGGAAGAATCATGGCTGCCCCTGCCGCGAGAGTTCTTTACGGCGACTGCGAATTTTCTTTTCGAGATCATCGAGAAGTGAAGCGTCATGTTCGCCGACGGCATCGAGCAAGCAAGAAAGCAAGAGTTCGCGGGAAGGATTGGGGCCAGAAAGAAAACCGGCCACCAAAGTCCCCGCTCGTCTGCGTTCCCATTCCTGACGGGAAAAACTCGGCGAATAGACGAACGCACGATCGGATTTGTGGCGGTCGAGGAAGCCTTTTTTAAAGAGGCGATCGAGTGTGGTCATTACCGTGGTGTACGCAAGGGGCCGGCTCAGTTTGGGGACGACGTCGCGGACACTGCTTTCTCTGCCCAACCAGAGAATTTCCATCAACTCGAATTCGAGGGTGCCGAGGGCCAAGAGCTCGCTCTGGTTGCCAGCGCGACGGATGCGGTTTTTAAGGAAGCGAATCATTGTCTGCTGTTCATCGGGCCGTTGCCGGGGACAGTGGAATTGTAAACTCGCTGTCCAGAAGAGAAAAGAGAAAATCCGGCAATCGGCCCAACGAAACAGCTTTCCGTTGTAAGAAGTAGGTCGGCCAACACCCGCTTTTGCAGAATGTGACGCGCGGGAGGGCGGGGCGGTTACACCGATGCGAAGGGAAAGTAACTGGTGCCGTGAACGGCCGACCTTGGAAAGCTGGCCCCTCCACCTTCGTTTAGCGGAGGTGGGCGTCGAACCAGGCCAAGGTGCGCTCGACTACGTCGCGGCGGTGTTTGGGGCTGGCGAACATGTGGCCCTCGTGTTCGTAGACTACGAATTGGGTTTCGACGCCGAGCGTTTTGAGGGCGTGCCAGAATTCGTAGGATTGCGGGGCGGGGACTTCGCCGTCGCTGTCGCCGACCAGTATTAACGTGGGCGTTTTTACTTTTTTGATGAAGTTGATTGGCGAGCTTTTGGCGTAGACGTCGGGGTCGTCATAGACGGATTTGCCGAAGAACGGGATCATCCACTGATCGATTAGATTTTCGCCGTAATAGCTTTGCCAGTTGGAGAGCCCGGCGCCCGCCACGGCGGCTTTGAAGCGGTTGGTTTGCGTGACGGCCCACATGGTCATGTAGCCGCCATAGCTCCAACCGCAGATGCCGAGACGATTGGGGTCGATTGGCGCCGAGTCGATGGCGGCATCGACGGCTGCCATGATGTCTTTGAAGTCGCCATAGCCGAAATCTTTAACGTTGGCGCGCGTAAAGGCTTCGCCTTGGCCGAAGCTGCCGCGAGGATTTGGTTGCAGGACAAAATAGCCGGCGCCGGCCAGCGGCGAATAATAATCGGACGAGCTAGGCCATGCGGATTCGACGGCCGCGCCAGGTCCGCCGTGAACGCGGACGACCATTGGATATTTCTTGTTGGGATCCAAATCGCGCGGATACAGGAGCCAGGCTTGGACTTCGTTTTTCATGCGGAGGCTTTTGGCTTCGCCCCAGGCGGGCTTGATGTCTTTGTTGCGGCGGGTGATTTGAGTCCAGTTGGCGATGGGGCCGGTCCAAATTTCCGGAGGGGTGCTGAAAGAACTGCGGATCACAGCCGAATTGTTTCCATCGCGCGCGAGAGAGAGATTGATGCCCCATGCGCCTGCGGTGAGTTGACCAGCCTGTCGAAATAATTGCATTTTGGTGCTATCAGCGGGATTGAGTGAGGCAATAGCTGAATCGCCTTCGATATATTCGCCGAAAATAATATTGCCTCCCGAATTCCAAACGAGCCAGCTTGCGGAGGCTTTCATTTCGGGCGTGATATTTGTGGCTTCGCCGCCGGTTGCGGCGATGGTGAAAATGTCGCCGCCGACGCTGGGCTCGTCGCTCATGAGGCCGCCGATGAAGGCGATGCGCTGGCCGTCGGGAGACCACGCGGGATTGGCGATTTGCAGCGGCGGCTTGTAGATAGATCTCATCAGGCCGGTGGCGGCGGCGAGCGTGTAGAGCTCCGAGACGTACCAGTTGTTGTCGCCATTGCCGAGGGCGGCGGTGACAGCGAAGCGAAGGCCGTCGGGCGACCAATCGTATTCGTAGATGTAAGTGTCGGCGGGAGAGATTTGGTCGAGCTTGGCGGTGGCGACGTCGACAAGAGCGAGACGCTGCTCGAAGAAGGAGTCTTTGATTTCGCCGGTTTCGGGGGTTTCGGCTACGAGCGGGCCGGCGGCGCGCGTGGCGTTTTCGGTGAAGAGGACGGCGATGGTTTTGCCGCTGGGCGACCAGCCGGGAGTGGAGAGGAAACCTTTCACTTGCGTGAGTTTTCGCGCGGAGCCTGCTGGGCCGGCCGCATCCATCACGTAGAGTTGAAGCTGGCCGGCTTTTGCAGCGTCGGAAAGGAATGCGAGTTTCTTGCTGTCGGGCGACCAAGCGACGCTGCCTTCAGCGTGGAGGGCGTCGGCGACGGCCGCGCTGATGCGCTTGGGCGGATTTTTGCCGCCGATGTCTGCGACGTAAATTACGGTGTCGCCGGTGGAGACGCCTCGTTTTGTGCTGATGTCCTCGACCCAGGCGACTTTTTTTCCGTCGGGGGAGATGGCGGTTTGTTCGAAACGGTGCGTGGTCGAGAGCGTGTTGATGACGTCTTCCGCAGGGCCAGAGGCTTTGGGCTTCGCGACGGCTTTGAGGCGCGCTTCGGCGGATTGTTTGGTGCCGCTGGTTTCCTGAGGGGGAGTTTCTTGAGCGAAAGATCTGTGCATGGCACAAAGAATAAGTAATGAAGACGCGGCGATCGCTAGCCGTCGAATACAAGTCATGTTTGCTTCCTCATGAGGGCTGTGATTGTGTGCGCGAGTACCATAATCCGCTTAGCGATGAGCCGCAAGCTTTGGTTGGCAGATTTAGTACAGAGGGTTCTGGAAGATGTGTTGTTGAGTTGCGAAGTCGCGAGTAGAATCCGCGCAGACTGACCTCGGAGGGAATGATGCTGGATCGCCGTGGATTTCTTTCGTCGCTCGCCGGAGCTGCTGGCGTCGCAGGCTCGTTGAGCCTTTCGCCAGCGTGGCCGAAATTGTTGGAGCAAGCGCCGGCGCAACTGCCCGAGAAGGCGCTGTTCGATTCGAACGAAGAGGCGTACTGGACGGAGCTGCGGAAGCAATTTTTGATTCCGGCAGATGAGGTGTATTTGAACAATGGGACGGTGGGTTCTTCACCGGCGCCGGTGCTGCGAGCGATTTTCGAGGGGTACAACACCACGGAGAAGATGGACCAGAGCGATCCGGAAGACTATCCGATCTGGGGTTACGGCATTTGGAATGAGTTCCGCGATCCGCTGGCGGAATTCGTGGGATGCACGCGCGATGAAATCTCGCTGGTGCGAAATTCGACGGAGGCGAACAGTTACATTTGCAATGGACTGGATTTTAAGGCGGGCGACGAAGTGTTGATGACGGATCAGGAGCATCCGGGCGGCGAGCAGGGATTTTTGCTGCGTGCGAAGCGGCACGGCATCGTGGTGAAAAAAGTGACACTGCCTAGGCCGGTGCCGAACGCGGCTGCGGTGTTGAATCTTTTCAATGATGCGATTACGCCGCGCACGAAATTGATTTTCTTTAGTCACATCACGACGGTGACGGGCGTCGTGTTACCGGTGAAAGAGATTTGCGGGCTGGCGCGTTCGAAAGGGATTTTGAGCGCGGTGGACGGCGCTCACGTGATTGGCATGATGAAGTTGAATGTGAAGGAATTGGGTTGTGACATGTACTCGTCGAGCCCGCACAAGTGGTTGCAGGCGACGAAAGGGACCGGATTTTTGTACGTGCGCGAGGAGGTGCAAGACCGTTTGTGGAACACGATTGTGACGGGAGGCTGGGACGATCCCAAGCTGAAGGCAGCGCGATTCCAGCAGATCGGGAGTTCGAACGTACCCACGCTGTATGGTTTGCGAGCCGCGGTGCAGCTTGCGAATTCCATTGGGATGGAGCGGATCGAGAAGCGGCACCGTCAGTCTGCGGACTACATTTTGAAGGAGATGGTGAAGCGGGGGGCGGAGTCGTGGACGTCGCCCGACCCAGCGCTGCGGTGTGCGATTGCGACGGTGAATGTGCCGCCGATTCAGATTGGAGAGCTGGAAGCGTGGATGTGGAAGGAAAAGAAAATCCGGATTCGCGGCGGGGCGCCGTCGAAGATACGGCTGTCGACACCGTATTATTTGCTGCGAAAAGATGTGGATCGCTACCTGGCAGCGTACGACGAGTATCGAAAGCTAAAGATACCCGCTTGACGGAAGCATGGATCAACAGACAAAGATTAGTTTTCTACCCAAGTGTATTCCCTATTGAGTAAAACTTGACGAATCGCCGGAATTGGCCGATTCTAAAGAGGATGATGACGAATGATAAAGGCGGGCGGAAGCATGACTGAAAACCTCTCGAAATTGGCGGAGTCCTTCATTGAGGCTACTCCGGACGGCATCATGGCGAGTAAAATTCTGAAGAATGCCCCAGAGATCAAAAAGGCGCTAGCGACGACAGGCGAGTACGTTCTGAGCGACGAATTCGGGAACGAGTATCACATCACCTCAAACAACGGCCACGAAGCTAAATAAAAGAGACACGGCCCGAAGGGGATGATAGCGCTCATCACATCGGCCGGCTTGATTTTCTATCTGCTGGTTCCCGGAATTCTTTTCAAGGGCCTATTTTCGCTGTTCATTCCGCTGGACAAGTTTCACCGGACACGAAGCGAAGAACTCACATTTGGCGCGTTTGCTTCGCTGCTGCCATTGGCCTTGACGTTTCTTGTGGTCTTGAGCGCCGGCTGGTTTGGAAATCATCCATTCTTCTTTCCCGATTCTGCCACTCAGAGAACGAGCGATTATCAAACTGCTTTCTCTTCGCTTTACAGCGAGAGCTATTTTGCGCAGCACCAACAAGAATTTTGGGGTGCTGTCTCCCGAATAGCGCACCGTCAGGCTCGAATCCTTGTGTGGCTGTATTTCTTCACGGCTTCAGAGGCTTTGCTCTTTGGCTGGCTAGGCAAGAATTTCGGACGATTCCACAGGTTCAAACCCTACGAATTTGCCGCAAACAAGTTTCTCCTTCCGAATATTTCGCCGTGGTATTTCCTGCTCACGCCCTTTATGTGGCCGCCAGAGCCAGAAAGAAAGGTCATGGCTGATCTTCTTACTTCCGACGATCATTTATACCGGGGACAGGTCGTGGGGCACGAGGTAGACACAGATGGGCATCTTCGAGGAGTACTGATTAGCGAATCTCTAAGATTTGACCGGCGTTCGTACCTCAAGGACAAGGATTCGGGCGCGGCGGTGAACCCCGATGATTATTGGAAGAAAATTCCGGGAAAGAATCTATTCATCTTTGCAGATAAGCTCGCGACGCTGAATTTGAGTTACCTGCCGCCGGCTTCAACCATCCCAGAAATTCTGCAACAATTATTGAAAAAACTGAAAATCGATGCACAGGTTTCTGTGGAAGGCCCGCGGCGACCTCCCGGAGTTTAGCGTGCCTCGCTCGGTCACAAGGGGAAGACAGGGAGGCGCGCGCTATGGCCGGTGCGGGCAAAGTGCAGGGCCATATTTCGGAAAACTTCGCGCAATTTTGGGTTAACCAGAGATAACCCCTGCGGAATACGCGTGTCATGCCTTTCTGCCTTAGGTAAGGCTTTTAGCAATTCCTCAGCCCGCTGGGCGTCCTCTTCAGTCCCTCCGATCATCTTGTGGGTGGCAAGCCAAGCGTCCCTGACCGCGGGGTCGCTACAAACATCCGTATAGGCGTCTCTCAGATCTTGGGCGAGCGCGCGGCACACACCGCATTCGTTGGAGCTTGCCATTTGTGTGTAGCTTATGCCGAGCGATTGCGTCGAACAACTGGAGTTTCTGCGTCAACCGGTTTTCTTGACCCTGTGCTTAGCGGTCGACTACACTAATAAATTCGATACCTGTCGCTCAGGCGGCCTGACGGTCGCTTTGTGTCTGCGGGAAGAACCGGCCGCAACTGGTTAAGGATGGGGCCGCGCAACTAAAGGGGGATTGCTTTGCCAAAGCGCACATTTCAACCGCGGAAACGACGACGCGCGAAGACGCACGGGTTCCGCGCGCGCATGAAGACAGTAGGCGGCCGCAAAGTTCTGGCGGCACGCCGCAAGAAGGGACGCCATCGCCTCACGCCCTAGTAGCCCCGGGCGCATGGACTTTCCGCGCGAGGCGCGGCTGGTGCGGCGCGGCGATTTCGATGCCGTGTACCGCGCCGGGAAGCGCCGATCGAGTTCCCACTTCACAGTTTTTTTTCGCGCCAACCAATTGCCGGTGAGCCGCTTCGGTTTCAGCATTAAAAAGGCACTGGGCGGGGCGGTGGTGCGCAATCGCATCCGGCGGCGGATTCGAGAGATTGTGCGTTGCCATCGCATGGAAATACCTGCGGGGTGGGACATCGTGATTCATCCGAAGAGCAGTGTGGCGAAGGCCGAGTTTGCAGGTTTGACGGCGGATTTGGTGCGATTGATGAAGAGCGCGTGACTACGCTGATGACTATGAGTGGCGAAAACAGCGCGAGAGAAGAGGACAGACTGAAGTCTGTCCTACCTGCGGCGGCGGAGGAACAGTCCGTGGCGGTGAAAGCGGCGCTGGCTGCGGTGCGTATTTATAAGGTGTACTTGTCGGTTTCGTTTGCGGGGAGCTGCCGGTTCGAACCGACTTGTTCGATGTATACGTATGGAGCGATCGAGCGGTTCGGCGTGATGCGGGGGTCGTGGATGGGGTTGAAGCGGCTGTTGCGGTGTCATCCTTTGTCTCGGAGGTTTGGTTACGACCCTGTGCCTGAGAAAACAGAGGCGACGGCAGCGCGTGCGGGTGGAATTGGACAAGGTACAACCCGACCCAGTGTTACTTCCAGAGAGGCTCATTCGTGAGCGAGCCGCAAAAGAAAAAAGAACTTTCTTCAGAAATGCGCATTCTGATCGCCTCGATACTTTCGATGGCGGTGATTTTGTTGTGGGCCAAGTTTTTTGCGCCGAAGCCGCCCGCGAACCTGCCGCAAGCAAACAGACCGGCGATAACGTCGCCAGCGGGGACAAATCCGGGAGCGAGTTCCCCATCCACTTCTCCTTCGACTCCCGCGAGTAAACCTAACGCGCAAACTCCTGCAGGAGTCGCCACAGGGATTGCACCCTCAAACGCGGCAGCGATGCCGCCAAAGGCCGACGCGCAAGAGCGCACGATTGTTGTGGAGAACACGCTCTTTCGCGTGGAGATCTCGAACCGCGGCGGAGTGGTGAAAAGTTGGCAGCTCAAGAAGTACATGGACGATTCGAAGCCGCAGCGTGTACTGGACGTGGTTCATCCACAGGCTGCAGAACAAGTTGGCGGATGGCCTTTCGCGCTGGTGCTCGACGATCCGCAACTGGAGACACAGGCGAATTCCGCACTGTACGTGGCTGGTTTTGTTGAACCGGGCGGCCATGCGGGAAGCGATGCGGCAAACTACGGGGCTCTCCCGGCCACTCCACTGCAGGCCCCGTCCGATCTGCAGCTCGTTTGGAGCGATGGACACCTTGAGGTGACGAAGAGATTTCGGTTCGACGATTCTTATGTGGTGCGCGTAGAAACCACCGTCAAGTTCAACGGCGTGCCGGTCAAGTCCGGGCTGGCATGGCTGGGAGGGTTCGGGGATTTGACAGTGCTGAATCCGATCCCCGTCGAGACGGTAACGACGTTTTACAGCGAAGGCGGCAAAGTTACGGATTTGCCCTACAAGAAACTTGAGGGCCCGGAGAAATGGGGCGCTGGCGCTTGGTCGGGCAACAAGGATTTTGCGGGAATTGAGGACCGATATTTTGCGGCGGCGTTTTTGCCTGTAAATGGAGTCGCTTCCGGTTCGCTGGAAACGCGCTACTGGAAGGTGATGCGTACAGTCCAGATCGAGGGAAAAGATACACAGGAGCCGGTTTCGGAAGTAGCAGCGTCAGCAGCATCGCAGCCGCTGGCGCTGCGCGTTTACGTGGGGCCGAAAGACTACGATGACTTGAAGGCCATGAAGCCGCCGCTACAATCCCTGGTGAACTTTGGATTTCTCGAATTCATCGCGGAGCCGCTTTTCCACGGGCTGAAGTGGCTACACAAATACATTCCCAACTGGGGATGGACCATCGTCGTTATGACGCTGTTCATTAACATGCTGCTCTTCCCGTTGCGAATCTCGAGCTACAAAACGACGTTGAAGATGCAGCGGGTCGCACCTGAAATCAAAGCGATTCAGGAGCGCTACAAAAAGTACAAGATGAACGACCCGAAGAAGCAGGAGATGAACAAGGAAGTAATGGCGATTTACAGCCGCGAGGGGATTAACCCCGTGGGCGGCTGCTTCCAAATGTTCCTGCAAATGCCAATCTGGTTTGGATTGAATAGCGCGTTGCGCGGGTCGATTGAATTGCGTCATGCGCACTGGCTGTGGATCTCGGATTTGGCTGCCAAAGATCCGTATTATATTTTGCCGGTCGTGGTGGGCGTTTCGATGTACCTCGTTTCCAAGATGACGCCGATGACGTCCGCCGATCCGCAACAGCAACAGATGATGAAGATTATGCCTATCATGTTCGCAGGAAGCTTCATTATTTTCCCGTTCTCGAGCGGATTGGCGTTGTATATTCTCACCAGCAGCTTGGTGGGTATCGGGCAGCAGTGGTATCTGAACCGCACGCACCCCGCACCGGCAGCGGCGAAACAGATTTCGCGCGGAAAGAAATAGTAGATCCTGGAAAAATCGCGGCACGCGGGCGAGCAGGACCACAGTTCTACGGAGACCCATGGGTCAGGACCTTATCCGCGAAGGCAAGCTCGACCGGCAAGCGGCGGCAGAAACTTTGCGAAAGTTTCTGGAAGAGATCGTGCGCGTGTCCGGCTTGGACTTGAAGGTAAAGGTGCAGGTGGTCGATACGCCCGCCACGGAGGCTTCGGGTGAGGCGGAAGTGATTGCCGATCTCGACGGGCGGGATAAAGAAATTTTGCTGGAACGCAACGGAGAAGTCTTAAAAGCATTTGAACATCTGGCCTTTCGCGCGCTACGGCTGGAACCTACCTACCACGAGAAAATTCACCTGGACAGCGGCGGTTATCGCGCTTTGCGGTTTGAAGAGTTGCGCATGACGGCGCGCGTGGCGGCAGAACGCGTGCAGAGTTCGCACCAGCCGTTCCGGCTCAATCCGATGTCTTCGCGTGAACGGCGCATCGTGCATTTGACGCTCAAAGAAATCCCCGGCGTTCGCACCGAAAGCGTGGGCATGGGCGAAGAGCGCCAAGTAGTGATCCATCCGGCGAAACCGAAGTGAACTCGTGACATTGCGAAGATGCGGCCCGTTGGATGAGAATCCAATTGTATTGATCGTTTGAGGTTCGCAGGAGCACACCATGCCATCCATCGAGTCCGAGGCGGAAGATATCGAGAGGCTGCGCCACATGGCCAGCGAATTCACGGAAGGTTTTAACACTGGCGACGTGGAACGCATCATGCATTTCTACGGAGAATCTTACGTGGATATCAATCTTCGCAACCCGGTTCAATCCCGGCAGGAGCGCCGAGAATACTATGCTCAAGTGATCCGGAGGGGCGGTTTTCATGTACAGGTGCAGCCTGAGGAAATTCTCGTCCGTGGAGATTACGCATTCGTCCGTGGCACGATCGAGCTCACGCCTGGTTCGGCGCTCAGCGACTCTGCACGCAGAGAGCTTCGGTATCTAGAAATCGTCCAACGGCAACGGAATGGTTCCTGGCAGGTCCTGTGGGGTATGGATGGCCCCGTCCAAGAATACACACCGTCCGCTAAGTGAAGAAAATACTCAGTAGCGTGGCTCAGAAAGAGCCGCATAACTGCAGACAAGGTTCTATTCCCGCACCCATCCTTTTGAAATGACTTGGCCAGATTCATCCATTCTTACGCTATACGTAAAAGACGCAGGGCGATTTCTGCGGATCGATGAAAATCGCGCGTCGAAAAACTCCACAATGGCTAAGCTGCCTTCCTTGTGAAAACGTGTGACGGGGAAGCGCGAAAACCAGAAAAACTTTTGCACTTCGGGCAAGCGCTTGGCGGCGTCGATATATTGATTCGACGGAGCGTCGGGATAATAACGATGCTCGACGGAAGCCAAGTCCGGCTGTTCGCTCAAATCGAGGCGGACTTCATAGACGCCGTGCGGCGTATTGACAAGGCCGTCCCAGTGCCAAACGGACGGTGGAAGCGGGAGCGCGCCTAGGGATTCCGTTGGAAGCTGGAAAAGCGAAGCGAATTTTTCCACGCGTTCGAGAGCGGCGCGGTGGGCGTAGAAGACTGTGGCGAGGTAGAGAATCGCCGCGGCGAGGCCCACGCGGTTCCATGTGGCGTAGCGAACGCGGAGTCCTTTTCCACCAAGCGCTGGAAGAAGAAACAATGCCGCCAGCAAAGCGAGAATAGCGACGGCAGTTTGTTCAGAAATCGGCGCGCCGACATTTTTCGCTAACGCGGCGACGCCAAGCGAAGCGAGCGCGAGCACGCACCACGTAATAATGGCGCGGTTCTTCAGGCCGGCGGCTTGGCGGTAGACCCATGCGAGTATTTGCGGGCATAGGAGGAGCGCGCTGAACGTGAAGTCGATAATGAAAATCATGTCCCAGGCCGGGCGCGACCATTTTAGCGGAGACCAAATCATGGTTCCGAAGCTCGTGACGAGATCCAGAAAAATGTGGCTGAGAATGCCGATGGCGTAGAGACCCGTCAAAGCTGCGAACGAAGGAGCATCCCATTTGCGCCAGCGCGCGAACCAGCGCGTGAGAGCAGCGAGAAGAAGCGCGAAGATCGGCATGCAGACGAGCGAATGCGTGATGCTGCGATGCCACGTCAAAATCAGCATCGGATTGTTTGAGAACCAGTCGCGAAGAATGTCCGAATCTGGAAAGATTGCGCCGAGCATCAGCGACCAGGTGATGATGCGGGCGCGATTCATGGGCTTGGATGCGAGCATGTCTTCGCCGCGGAAGACTGCTTTGCCGATCAGTGCGCCGGCGATGCCGTGAGTGATTGTGTCCATCCGTTTTTCTAGACGATGCCTTTCCACCGAGCGGCAATATTCTGCCTGACGATACGTCGAGGAAAATTCACAATTTCAAAGAACCTTGATCAATGGAGCTGTTTTGGGGATCACGCGGCCGACGCGGTACGCGGATACTCCATGACGCGCGAGGGCTGCCAGGGCGGAATCTGCATGGTCTGGGGAGATGGCGATGAGGAACCCGCCGGAAGTTTGCGGATCGAAAAGAAGGTCCTGATATTCGGTGGGGACGCTTGTGTCGAATTCTGCGCACTCGCCGACGAACGCGCGATTGTTTTTTAGGCCAGCGGAAAGATGGCCTTCGCGGGCGGCTTCGACGGCGCCTGGAAAATAGGAGAAGGATGAATGATTGATTTCGAAGGAGACCGGCTCGAGGCCGTGGGCTGGATCGCCGAGCGCCATCTCTCGGGCGTGTCCGAGAAGGCTGAAGCCGGTCACGTCGGTGACAGCATGAATGGGTTTTGCAACTTGCTCCTTCTCTTCTATTTCTTGGAGAGCCGCAGCGGCTGCGGCGTTGAGAGTGCTCATCGCGGCGATAGCGGCCGCGAGCGATTCTGCTGAAGCGCGATCTTTTTTAAGCGCGGTGGTGATGACGCCGGTTCCGAGCGGCTTGGTGAAGAGCAGCACGTCGCCGGGCCTCGCCCCGACATTGCGCCAAACGCGTTGGGGATTGATGGTTCCTGTGACCGCGTAACCGAAAAGCATATCTTCATTGCGGATCGAGTGGCCGCCGATCACGCTGCACTTTGCTTCATTCATTTTGGCGAGGCCGCCGCGAATGATTTGCTCGAGAATTTCCGGGTCACCCTTTTCCGGAAAACCGACGATGGATAGCGACGAGATTGGCCGACCGCCCATGGCGTAGACGTCGCTGAGCGAGTTCGCCGCCGCGATTTGTCCGAAGAGAAATGGGTCGTCCACGATAGGCGTGAAAAAATCGACAGTCTGTACAAGCGCTAGGCCCTCGCTGAGAAGATAGATTCCGGCGTCATCGTTGGTGTCGAAACCAACGAGAACATTTGGATCCGTTTGGCGCGGGAGTTTGCGAAGGACGGCATCGAGCGTCGCGGGGTTGAGCTTTGCCGCGCAGCCGGCTGCTTTGGCCATGGACGTGAGTTTTACTTGTGCTGCCAAGAATTCACCTCGCTGATTCGCAGACCATTATAACGATGCAGGCGGAATTGCGCTGGTAACACCCGCGTGCTTACCAAATAGGACGGGAAAGAGTGTTGCCGAAAAGTTGCGCCGGGCTTCTGAACGTGGTTTCATCGCCGGATGCCTTGGGACTTCTGGTTGATTTTTATTGTGCTGGGTGTGCTGCTTCCGTTGCGAGGCCGCCTGCGTCTGCAAAAATTGATGGTGCTTCCGCAAATCGGGGCACGAGAACGGCTATCCCTTTATGCTTCGACCATCGGGTTTCAGTGGCTGGCGGCCGCGGTTGTTGCCTGGCGGGCTTGGGCCCGGGGATTGGGTCTCAAGGAATTGGGTTTGGTGGTCCATGGGCGCTGGCGGATCATGATTGTAGCAATTGTCGGCGCTGCGACCTTGGGAGGTTTGCAATGGCTCAATTTGAGGCGGATGGGACGATCGGCGGGAAAGGCGAGGGAGTTCATGCGTGTGCTCGCCGAGAGGATTTTGCCACAATCGCGGCTAGAGCTGGTTCCCTTCTTGGCTTTGGCGGTGACGGCGGGCGTTTGCGAGGAATTCCTGTACCGCGGCTTTGCGATGGCGGCCTTGACCAGGGCGGGACTTCCGGCCTGGAGCGTGGTGCTACTATCCTCTGTTCTCTTTGGGTTAGCGCACCTTTACCAAGGGCGCGGTGGGTTGTTAAGCACACTGGTCATCGGCACAGTATTCGGAACGGCGCGAATCGCGTACGATGGGTTGGTTCCGGTAGTGGTCTGGCATTTTGCGGTGGATGCAGTGGCAGGAGTGGCGGGGCCGAAGTACCTGGTTAGAGCGGCACGGCCGACGGCGGAAGAGGAAATTCACAAACAGTAGTATTGTAGTTACTCTTATGACAACACCAACCCCGGCGGTGCTATCAGCAGAGACGATTCGCCGTGCACTTGGCGAGTTTCAGTTGGAAGTAAGTGAACAGCAAATCGTTTATATTCAACAGTATATGACGATCTTGCTGACTTGGAACGAAAAGATAAATCTTACCGCGATTCGCGACCCCCTGGAGATACTATATCGTCATTTTTGCGAGAGTATGTATGCGGCGGTGGCTGTGCCTGTGGAAAACGGTCGGCTCGCCGACGTTGGTTCCGGGGCTGGATTTCCGGGCATTCCGCTCAAAATCATCCGACCGAACCTGAATATGTTCCTGGTCGAGTCTAATATGAAGAAGGCCACTTTTCTCGCGGAAGTGCTTAGAAACATTGAGCTTCCGGACACGCGTGTGCTTGTGAGCCGGTATGAGGAGTTGGGCGAAGAGATTATGCCCTTGGATTACGTGTGCTCCAGGGCTCTGGGGGATTTCGCTCCGTTTCTGGCCTGGGCAGCCTCGCAACGTATTGCAGCTAAACAGGTTATCCTATGGATCGGCGGTCGCGATCTGGACCAGGCGCGGCGTGGGACGGACTGGGAGTGGCGGGAACCGATTCCGGTGCCGCAGTCATTGCGGCGGTATCTGCTCGTTGGGTCGAGAAAGAGTTGAGAGTGTCGGCGCAACGACTTGAAAGATAAAGACTTCCAGCGCTTTGATCATTGGCTTTCCTGATTTTCCTCACTCTCAAACCTTTCCGATCAGAACTGACTCCCCGCGATAATCTCGGAAACGATCCGAGGGTGAAGGCGTGGGGGCAAGCTGGAACCACACAGACGCGATCTAAAAGAGCGGGAAGAGTCCGCGCGCGTTCCACGTGGAACACTATAGTTGGGTGATCGTCTCACCATCGCTGAGCTTTGCTTCAGACAGAGTTTGTTTGCAGGATGAGCCGCATTGGTTCCACGTGGAACGTTCCGAGCTAGACAGCTTAGGACAGTGTCGAGAGGGAGACAGACCGCCCGCGCATATAGCTGGTTGGAAAAATAAGCAAGGTCAAGGGGGTTCCACGTGAAACAATCGCGATTGAAATTGCGAGGATAGGTCGCAATGCTAACCTCTGCGGCTCCACTTTTCAACCTTGAGCAGAAGTCCTGTGTGGCGATTGGTCCCGACTTGTTCCACGTGGAACATGAGCATCGGGGTCAAATCGGAGAAAATTCCACAGGACGGCGCGTGTTCCACGTGAAACAAGTTGCATCCCTGACTCAACTCTGCTAACTTCCGCCGCTTGGGGGCTTGTTGGCACGGATTATCGCAGTTGCAAATCAAAAAGGAGGGGTTGGAAAGACAACCACCGCAGTTAACTTGGCGGCTTGCCTCGCTGCCTCTGAACAATCGACACTTCTTGTAGATTGCGATTCGCAGGCCAATGCCACCGCCGCTATTGGATTTCCCAAGGATCCTTCCCGCAGAACCCTCTACCAGTGCCTGATTTTGAACGAGCCTTTCGATAAAATTGTCCAAAAGTCGCAAGTGGATGGATTGGATGTCGTCCCCGCCGACAAAAACCTTGCCGGGGCTGCCGTTGAATTGGTTCTAGCAGAGAATCGCGAGTATAAGCTGCAAGCTGTTCTGAACGAAATTCGTGACCGCTACAAATTCATTGTGTTGGATTGCCCTCCTGCGCTTGATTTATTGACCTTGAATGCGCTGGTATCTGCCAGCTCGGTGCTGGTGCCGATTCAGTGCGAGTATTTGGCTTTGGAAGGTGTTTCGGAATTGTTGGATACGCTGATGAGGATCCGGCGAACGCTCAATCCGAGCCTTGAGATCGAAGGCATCCTCCTAACAATGTACGATGAGCGAACGACGCTATCGAGGCAGGTAGCCACAGATTTGCGCAGTTTCTTCGGTGCGCAGGTGTTTCAGAGCGTGATTCCGCGCAACGTGAGGCTTGCCGAAGCACCGAGTTTCGGGAAACCGATCATCTTTTACGATATTCATAGCAAAGGGGCGGAGGGCTATACGCAACTCGCCCAG
Source organism: uncultured Acidobacteriota bacterium (assembly GCA_963833345.1). Classification (GTDB taxonomy): domain Bacteria; phylum Acidobacteriota; class Terriglobia; order Acidiferrales; family UBA7541; genus Acidiferrum. The sequence continues at coordinate 3,998,146 of CAWHXI010000002.1, forward strand.
GAGGTCATTGCCAATGACGAGAAACGCACTGGGAAGAGGGCTAGGAGCGCTGATTCGGGAGCCTGAGCCGCAGGTTCCAGCGCCGCCAACCCCGGCAGTCCAGCCTCACGCTACCAGCACCAGCAATGCTGCTGCAGCTGCGCCGACGCGAGAAACGGTGCATGCCGGGCCGCTGCAGATCGACATCGACCTGATTGAGCCCAGCCCTTACCAGCCACGCACGCGATTTCGCGAGGAGGCATTGGACGAATTGGCCCGCTCGATTCAATCGAGCGGAATCATTCAGCCTTTGGTGCTTCGGCCCATTGGGAGTCGCTTTCAGCTAATCGCTGGCGAGCGGCGCTGGCGAGCGGCGCAACGGGCTGGGTTAACCAAAGTCTCGGCAATCGTGCGGCAGGTTCCGGATGAGCTGGCTTTGGAAATGACGCTGGTGGAAAACATCCAGCGCGAAGATTTGAATGCTATTGAGGCTGCGCGGGCGTTTGAGAGGCTCATGGATGAGTTCCAACTTACGCAGGAATCCGTAGCAGAGCGTACCGGCAAGGACCGCGCTACCGTTGCCAATTCGATTCGGCTGCTAAAACTCGAACCAACAATTCAAGACTGGATTGAAGAAGGCAAGCTGACGGCAGGGCACGGGCGGGCTCTGCTGGCTGTAGCAGATTCACCGTTAAGGATGCGCTATGCGCAGCGGGCTTCGCGAGGCGGGTTAACGGTACGACAGATTGAACGGCTGGCGTCGCGACGTGCGCGCAGCGCCAGCCCCGCGGCGGAAATTCATGTGGACGCGAATATTCGAGCGGCGATCGATGAGCTCCAACGGCATCTGGGAACCAAGGTTCTCTTACGGCAGAAGACGAAGATGCGGCCGGGACAGCTCGTGCTGGAATACTACGACGACGCCCAGTTAATGGGAATTTACGATCGATTGATGAAGTAGCACGGCAAACCTGCGAAAATCAGGCCTGTCCATTCGTTCCACCGTATCCTTTGGACAACTCCGCACGCGCGATGCGTTGACTTGTGCGCACCGGACGCTAGAGTAGGAGAGTCGCTCTAGCTCTAGGAGAAAAGTCATGGCATGGAAGTGGCCCGGTTCCTCAAAGAATGGCGTGAGCGAAGAGTGGACCGGATTTATTGATCAGGGTGTGACCCTGGAAGGTACGCTGCAGCTCACCGGAACGTTTCGTATTGACGGCAATGTGCGGGGCAATATTATTTCCGAGCAGACCGTCGTTCTAGGTGAAGGTGCAAAGGTCGAGGGGCAGATAGAGGGAAACCGCGTGGTGATCTCTGGGCGCTTTGACGGGGTGATTTTCGCGAAGGGGCGCGTGGAGATTCAGGCAAAAGGCGTGGTTACGGGCGAAGTGCATTCGCCATGCATGGTAATTGACCCGGGGGGAATCTTTGATGGTCGATGCCACATGCTGGCGTCGTCTGATGCTGCTTCCGGTGTGACCATTCCTATTCGAGCCGTCGGGCAATCCTGACGGTCCCAAATTTCGAAATTCAATGACTTGGCTCCTTGGCACGCATGTGAGGTCATTTTATATTTACCAATTATTAAGATCAAGCAATAGTACAATCTATTTGTCCCATTCGATGCCGATCCGAACAAGTGCCATCCTCCAACCATTCTGTATTTAACAGGTTGTTTGAGTATGCGCGTTCAAACCGAAACGGGTGTTTGGGTCGTCGCAGCCGTGGCGGCTTTGATGCCCGTCTGGATGTTCGTTTCCCAATCGAGATGCGGAATAGGAGATGCGCTCGCCGCTTTATAGAAGCGGAGCGCGTCCGCGGGCCGGTTTAGATTCTTCAGCGAAACACGCCCAGCGGAAATGAGTGCGAGTAGGGATGGCTTCTCCGCTGGCCAGGCAGCGGCGAGCTTTTCGTATTCACTGACCGCGCGGTCGAAGTTCTGCTGCTCTTCGAGATAGCGGCCAAGTTCGAGCCAAGTAGCTGCAGGCAGTTTTTCGCCGCCGCTATTTTGGAACTCTTCGTAGTCGTGCCAGGCAGCCGCCTTATCTTGCGACTTCAAATGCAGTTGACAGAGCTTTACGATTTCATTCTGATAGCTGATCGTATTGCCCTTACGCCAATAGAGCTGCTGCAGCATTGTGCGGGCATCCACAGAGTCGGGTTTCGTGTTCAAGTGTTCGGTTAGCTTCGCGATCGCTTCGTCGACCTTACCGTGCTCCATGAGATCCCCTGCCTGGGCGATCAAAGGATCAGCAGTCCAACTGACCTTTTTATCGATTGCCTCGCTCGCTTGCTGCTCCACGCCGCTGTAGCGAATCACCAGCGCAGTTATCAAGCCAAACACAAAACCCCCAACATGCGCCCAATGCGCAACTCCGGATGCCCCTCCAAAGACGCTGCCGGACAAAATCTCCATCAAAACCCACAGCGGCAAGAGCCAATACGCGGCCGCCTTGAATCGGATGCCTTTCCCCAACGCTAAATTCGTAAGGCTTCGCAAACCTAGCACCAGGGCTACTTCGATCTTCGTGGTGGGGAAACGCATCAAGAAAGCGCCCATGAGCGCCGCTACCGCACCGGACGCGCCCAAAGTCGGGACATTACTGTTGGGATTAAACCAGGCGTGAAACTGGAGTGCGGCAGCCCCGGCCGCAAAGTAGAAAAGGGGATAGATCACGCGGCCCCAGGTATCTTCCAGGATGGCGCCCGCAAGCCACAGAAACCACATGTTGCCGATCAAATGCAGCCAACCGGCGTGGAGGAAATTCGCCGTGACATAGGTGATCGCACGCGGATGCGCGGGCACAAAAGCATACTGGCCCAGAATGCTGTCGTTCTTCATTCTGGAGAATTGTTCCACGAGCGAGTCCATTTCCCGCTGCAGTGCGCCTTTATCTTCTATGAGGCGGATCCTGGCGTCCCATGCATCGGCTAGATCGCGTGTTTCTGATGTAGCCTCTTTCCAGGTTTCGGGATGTTTTTGCTGAAAAGAAGTCACGAACTCCTTCACGTCCGGCGGCATGGACAGATCGGGGTGCATCGCCGAGAGCAAGAGTATGTGAGCAGGAACATCGGAGTTTTTCGAATTCTGGTCATCCATCTGCCAGTGCGTACCAAGGAAAACCGCCAAATTGATGACGATCAGAGCCAGCGAGATGACCGGCCAGCGACGACCTTCATTGTTCTCATGGCGGAGGGGTATAAACATGCACGTTCCTTTCGCTTGGAGAGACTGAGAGATGACCCGTTTCTTCCAAGTCTAAGGTTTCTCTTAGGGGACAAGGGAGAGATGAGGAGGTACTATCCGAATCAGTAAATGTTGCGGCTTACGCTACAAAGCCATTGGCGCCATCCGCCCCGGAAGCCCGATGGAACGCTGCTTCAGGGAAAACAGATCTCGCGAGAAATGCATGGAAAACCGGGGAGTGGGTCAGTTTCCGGTAAGGCTACCGGGCACTTGCGGCCAGACTACCTTCGAACCCAAATCGCTAATCTGCGCAATCTGGAGACCATGAAACGCGTAGTCATCGTCGGTCGTGAGGCGTCAGGCAAATCGACCCTCGCGAGGCGCTTGGGCCATATCACGGGGCTGCCAGCGACCGAAGTAGACAGAGTCTTCTGGCAATCGGGACTCATCGCAACTCCTCGGGAGCAGTGGCTCGTAGTGCATCTCCGTTAGCCACAGATGGAATAGGCGGCTTAGGTATTCTGTGCGGAGACCCAGCGATTAGCGGGAAAGATGGAACTGCCGGTTGTGTTCTGCTGACGTTCTGAAACGTACGGCCGCATTGTAACGGCTGTGAACTCGCCACCAAGTCCTGCAGCGTTAATCAGGCACAAGGCAATTCTTTGAGCCGTGGACTCCCTCTATTCCAGACCATGTGGTAATCTGCGCTCAATCAGAACGACGGCCCAGGGATTGCAAAACACAACGTCGGTTAAGAACTTCAATTCAGGAGGGAATGATCCATGACGAAGCAACGAGTCGGTTTGCTGTGTGGGTGCGTGTTACTCGCGGTTGCTGGTTGGGCTCAGACGCCGCCCGCGAAAAAGAGCGGGGGAACGGCGAGCGGGCCGGTGATGCCGGGCTCCGAGCAATGGATGGATATTCCCGCGGCAGCGCTGGTGGGGACGCCGTCGGTGGAGATGGGTGGAACGTTGAAGATTGCGATTCTGCAGGGCGACCCGATGACTCCCGGTCGTTCGTACACGGTCCGGCTTTCCGGCACGGACGGGACAAAGATTGCACCGCACTGGCATCCGACGACAGAAAATGTAACAGTGATCAAGGGCACGTTTCTGGTGGGAATGGGCGCAAAATGGGATGATGCTGCCATGAAAGAAATCCCCGCGGGCGGTTTCGTTTCTGCGCCTTCGCAAATGAGGCACTACGCGCAGTGCAAGGGTGATTGCGTCGTGCAGGTGAATGGGATCGCGCCCTTTCTAGTTAACTTCGTCGGGCCGGACGATCCGGGGCCCGCGAAGAAGACTGATTAGGTTTGACGCTGACCCCGACATGCGCTTTGCGAAGCAAGCCAAGCGGGAATATGCGAAGTTGAAGTCAGGATGAGTCCGCAAGAGGCTCGCTCGGGAGAGTTACGCGCACCAACCATCTCTACTTGCCTGATAAGTCGGGCGGTCTTAATGGGTCGACGCAACACTAAGCTCAAAGTCTAACTGCTGGAGTCTCAAAGGCTAAAATCGCTTACAAGTGGTGAATCAAACGGAACACCGCCCTGGCTAGGTTCTGATGGAGTACAGCCCGACAGATCGGTTCTCTCGGGAAGTGCTGTTGGATCAGGCTATTAGAAAGTGTTGCGTCAACCAGTTGAGCTGGCACGGAAAACCGGACATGTGAAACCGCGAATGGCAAAGATTCCAAGAACTCCCAAAGACACCGCCCCGTGTGCCCCGCCTGCTTACCCCACGTTCTCTGGCGATGATGTGGCTTCGATTTTTAAGTTCATCCAGACCGGGCTCTTGCAAATGCTTCGATAAGTGTGTTGACATCACTTGCGTCGTTGTAAGGAGCGAGTGAGATCCGAATACGTCCGCCACGTATACCGCACACAATATTATGACCGCGAAGGCTTTCTACAATTGCCTGTACGCTTTCGCGAGGGTGTCCCAATGAAATGATGTGTGGAGACGCAGCGGGATGGCCAAGACTACGAAACGGTTGCCAACCATACTTGCTGGCGTCGCTGATCAACATTGCTGCCAACTTCCGAGCATGTGCCTCAATTCGAGCTTCACCCAAGGACAACAACTGCTCAACTGCTACCGTAAGACCAGCCATGGAGGCATACGACATAGTTGATTGCGTATAGCGCCGGGCATCATTAGCCAGCGACACAGAGGTCGCGTCAAATCCAAAGGGATCCGATGCTCCCATCCAACCCGGTAAAGGGGGTATTTGCTCAAGCAAAAGTGGCGACATGATCGCGAGAGCAACGCCTCCATGTCCACCAAGCCATTTGTAGCCACTGGCAACGACGGCGTCAGCATCCCATGCCGCTGCGTCCACCCGCATCGCACCTGCCGCTTGCGAAGCGTCTACAATTAAACGTGCACCAACCTGGGCAGTGCTTCGGCATAGGCGAGAAATATCTACTACCGTACCGGTGGCGTATTGCACGCTACCTACCGCAACCACAGCAGTATTCTCATCAATCGCCTCTATAAGTGTGTCGGTCAGATTGCACGTAGACTGGTCATCAACAAAGCGCACCGTATGGTCTTTTAGGGCAGCCAGGCGAAGCCACGGTCGAGTTACCGCAGGAAAGTCTGATGAAACAAGCAGAATTGTGCTATTCAACCTCGGCTGAAGTAACAACGGAAGTTGCCCTAATATCTCACTTGCGCCCGCTACAATCGCGACTTGCGCTGAATCGCTATGAAGCAATCTGGCTGCGCGTTCGCGGAGCGTTTCACAGTATCCCACCTCATCACTATCGGACATGTAGAGGTTGCCATGCCTGGCAACATCGTCTATGAAAGTGTGCATTGCGGCTACTGCTGGTTGACCGATCAATCCTATAGATGCCTGATTTAAGTACACACTTTGACGAAGGCTAGGATAATCCAATCGATCAAAGGGAGAGGGGATCATTCAGATGATGACCTGCTTGTGAGCGAGCAATTCTAAACTTTTCCGCTTTGGTTGAAAATCGGGAAAATTGTTAAGGCGACAGGTACCAGATGCCTGGTAAGTCGCGCCTCTTCACTTCGAAGCAAAAGAATCCGCGATGAGACGTTTCCGACAAAACTGCTCGGAAAGGGAAGAACCGCCTAGCCGAGCGAGGCGGCTCTTCCTGTGTTGCACGTTTTTTATTGGAGCGTCACGAGAACCTGGATCATGCCCGTGCCTTTTGGCAATGGTTCAAGTGCTTTTCCCACTACGGCACCGAGCATGCGCGGTCGGTCGGTCCCTTTCATGGCACGGCCGGGCATGGATGAGGTCACGAGTAGATCGCCGACTTGAATCGGCCCATTTTCCGCTGTCACTTGGCACGGTACGATGCCCACAACCGCGAGAGGAACCTCGTCCACGGCGGCGGCTTCGTCGACCTTGCGCGTAGAACCAAGCATTCCGGGCTTCGTCGAATAGATTCCCGCAACGAGTGTGGAGTACGGCTGGTCTGCCAGAGACAAGCGTCGGTTTGCATTGGAGTCGATTACCAGGAGGTCTCCTGGGGCGTACTTGCTGGGGTCTCCGGCTACAGCGATGGATTCGGCGAAGTCTGCTCCGTTAGGCTGGAATCCACCGTCGGCGAACACGCGCCCCGTGCCGTCGACACGGAAGACGGGAACTTGGGGTTGGCCAACTCCGCCCACAAGAATATTTCCCGCCGCCACATTGGCAAAAAGGCCTGCAGTCGCATCTGGACTCAACGCCTGACCGAACACGCCAACGCTTCCTCCACCGCTGGTCGCCTGAGAAACGCCGTACACGCCGACGGCGAAAGTGTTGGTTGAACTTGTTGCACCTACGACGCCGTTCTGACCCCCTTGGCCGAGAACGCCGGTACCATTGGGGCTAAATGCGTCGGCGTCCACTGCGATTGTACTGCCGCTGGATGCACTAGCCCACGCGCGAATGCCGGCGGTCCCCGTCACACTGCCAGTGGCATCGGTAAAAATCGCAGCGGGGCCGAATCGGCCGCTTGGCACTATCGTACTGTCGCTGTGGACTTCGAATTGGTCTGTCGGATTTGTTAATCCAATGGCGATGCTGCCGCTCGACGACTGAATGATATTTGAATCGGCTATCTTGAACGGAGCCACGAATAGCGGGATGGAACCTGCCGCGCCCTGGCCGACGATAAACCAGTTTGGCGCCGGTGCTACGTTGGCCGCGTTTGAAGGGCTGGTCTGGGCTATTGCTGGGACAGCAGAAAGGACACACAGAATCAAAACTGCTGAAATCTTGGAAGTCACGCTTTATTCTCCTTTTTGAGCCGTTCCGAACTTCAATCTGCGCAAAATAACAGACTTGGAACTGCAAGCAAGCGACAAGCTGCGACAATGGATGGTGTTTGGTCTCTTGTCGCGCTTTGGCATCAGTGTAGTTAGGCGCGGTGAAACTTAAACCTGGTTGATATGTGCAACTCCCCTAAGATTCGGGTAGTTGAAGAAGAGCTGATTGCCGTCGGGATCATCGACCACCAGGAGACGGTAGCCCCACGAACCTTCCTTGACCGAAACACCCTTGGCCTCGAATTCCGCGCGTAACGCGTCCAACGCGGCGACCTGTGTCTCCGGCTCGACATTCAGGGAAATGAACATCAGCCCCTTGCCAATCTTCTCCGGCCACGTGTCGGCCAGGATAAGCGCGCAGCCCTGCCGGTCGACCTGTGCAACGTGCGCTCTGGCTACCTTCGAGTGAACCAAAAGAATCAGAGGCTGACCCAATCGGCTATTTCATGTTCATAGATGGTGGCTTTAGGTGGGAAAGCGGCATTCAATCCTTCAGGGTCTCTCAGGCCAAGAAGGCCAGGATTGTACCGCCCCAATTAACCAAACGAGTCGAGCCGGTGTACCCGGCCGAAGCCATTGCCAATCATATTTCCGGCACAGTGAGGGTTTGGTTTGTGATTGGAGCTGATGGTGCTGTTCACAACCCCCACGCCGTCAAGGATGAAGGCTTTTCCGGTGACCCATATCTAGTAAAAGCAGCGGAAGATGCAGTTCGACAGTGGCAGTATCAACCGCTCACCATGGACGGTAAGCCTGTTGATGTGGATTTCCACGCAGACGTCGTGTTTGCTTTGAAAAATTGAGTCGCAACTCCCGGGAAGTCGGATAATCGGGCCCACTTCCGAAAACCGCGCACGAAAACCGCCGCGAGTTGACACCATGTTATCGGGCGACTATCGTTCGAAGTGAAATTTCCGCGAGGCTCTTTGAATGAACATTTTGGTGATTGGCGGCGGAGGGCGCGAGCATGCGCTGGTTTGGAAGCTGAGGCAAAGCGCGCGTGTGGAAAAGATATGGTGCGCGCCGGGGAACGGCGGAATCGCTGAGGTCGCGGAATGCGTTGCCGTGGATGCGGGCGACGTCGCCGCCCTTGTGGCGCTGGCGGAAAGAATCGCGCCGGATTTGACCGTGGTTGGACCGGAGCTGCCGCTGGTAAACGGGATTTCGGACGCGTTTACGGAGCGAAATTGGGCCATTGTGGGGCCCTCGCGGCAGGCCGCGCAGCTCGAAGGCAGCAAGATTTTCTCGAAGGAATTTCTAATTCGGCACAACATCCCGACAGCGAAAATGTATGGAGCTTGCGATTCGGCACGCGATGCGTATGCCGCGCTGAGCAGCGTCGATTGGCCGCTAGTGATCAAAGCCGATGGGCTCTGCGCGGGCAAGGGCGTTGTGCTGGCGCCGGATGCGGAAACGGCCAAGCAGTTCCTTGAGTCCGTGATGGAGAGGAATGAGCTTGGACCTGGCGGGCAACGCGTCCTGCTGGAAGAGACGCTGGAAGGCGAGGAACTCTCTTTCATCATTTTGACGGATGGCGAACGGTATGCGCCGATGGTGCCGACGCGCGATCACAAGCGGGTGTTTGACGGTAACCGTGGACCAAACACCGGTGGCATGGGGGCCTATTCTTCCGACGAGTTGTTGCCCGCTGGCCTACGCGATACCGTGATCTCCACGATTGTCGAACCCACGCTTAGAGGCCTCGCGGCGGATGGTATCCCCTACCAGGGCTTTCTGTATGTTGGGCTGATGCTGACCAAAAACGGGCCAAGGGTGCTGGAGTTTAATTGCAGATTAGGCGATCCAGAGGCGCAAGCCATTGTGGCGCGGATGGATTTCGACCTTTCGGAGATTTTGGCGGATGTGGCTGCGAGGCGGCTCGATCCGGCGAAACTGCGCTGGAAGTCTGGAGCAAGCGTGTGCGTTGTCCTTACTTCGGGGGGATATCCCGAGAAATTTGAGACCGGTAAGAGAATCGAAGGACTAACCTCTATTGATATAGAAACTGGTGTGGAGGTTTTCCAGGCGGGCACGAAGCGCGAACGCGATTCTCTGGTAACCAGTGGGGGCAGAGTGCTGGGCGTGACAGTTGCAGCGGATTCTCTGGAAACTGCCGTGGCGTTAGTTTATCAATCGGCAGAGAAGATTCATTTTGATGGCATGCATTATCGCAAAGATATTGGCGCCCAAGCTGGCCGTGTAAAAGCTGCAGGAGACTAGGGATCTTGCCGGAGTTTACGGATTCGGCTTTTTGCGCAGCGTCGGCGCCTCTGGGGGCTTGTTCTTGTCATCTTTGGCCTTTTCAACCGGCTCGTCGGGTGGAACGATCCAATCGAAACCCCTTTCGGTCATGGTCCCCAGTATAAACTTAGCCTTCTCGGAAACGAGTGGCAAGGCGGCGCGGAGAAAATCCGTGGCATCCTCGGGAACTGCTTTGTTGGCTTGGCCGCGGTCGATCTCTTCCATAACTTTCGAGAATTTGGGGTCGCCGCGCGACAAATCATAAAGCTCCGGATCGTTTCCCTGAATGAGTTGCTGCAGCGTCGGTCCCGGAATTGTATTTGGATAGCGAATTTCGACGAGCGTTTTCGGGGCGTGTTTTTCGGGAGGATAGAGCTGTGTGAAGCGCGGACGGAGAAGGCGTGTCTGCCAAAAGTCGCCACGTGTTGCGATTTCTTCCTGCTGGATGCGGTATTCGAGTGTCCAAACTTCCGGGCCATAATCATCTGGCGCATAGCCAATGATGACTACCTCAAAGATTGCCTCTTCGGGTTTGAATTCGATTTTGCGGTGAAGCTGAGAGACGAGCGGGCGCAGGCGTTCGAGAAAAGCGACACCGATTACATCCAGATCTGGCGCGACTTCGTCGGGATTGACGGCATAGTGCGGGTCCTTACCCGAAAGTTGGGGGAAATCCTTGTCCAGCCGCACGGGTTTGGGATCGGCGGGGCTGCGCCATTCGGAAGCGCCCAGGAGAACGCCGATGTGGCTGCGGTCGATGCTCAAGACACGCGGAGGAATGGAGCTGGGTTCGACCGGTTGATCGATGGCCGCGAAGACGATTTTGTCTTTAGCTACGTGAACGATGACGCGGCCTCCGGCAAGATTGGCGACGATTTCGTCAGCGCGATCTCGGTCTTGGGCGGGCGAGACTTGGGGGGGGGCGAGGCACATCAGCAGAAACAGAGACAGCGAAACTGGAGTGATCCATCGGTGGCTGTATGTGGTCAAAACCTTCATAGATACTTAGCGCAGTACATCGGCGCGGTCGTCCCCTGGACGATTGAGTGTACCGCGCGTTCCTATGGCTTCTCCTCTGAAACGGCGGCTGCGGCCTCTTTCGCTCTCACAAGTAGTGTATCGAGAGAGGCGCGGTCATAGTAGCCGCCATTGCGAATCACGGCCCAAACCCTTCGCGTGTTGGCGATGTTCTCCGCCGGATTTGCGCTTAACAGGACTAGATCAGCGGCGTGGCCCGTTTCGACCGTCCCAAACTCTTTCTCGCGCCTGAGAAAGAGCGCTGCTCCATGGGTCGCAGCCTGTAAGGCTTCCATTGGTGTAAATCCCGCGCGGACCAACTCTGCGAGTTCGTGGTGGAAGCTGTCACCGGGAAAGACGAAGGGATCGAGCGAGTCCGAGCCAACCAGGAGCGGCACGCCAGCGCGGTGCAGCTCACCGGTTAGTTTCCAGTCATTGGAACCCTGGCGGCCAAGCCATGCGGCGCGCCGCTTCATCTGTGCGTCGTCGAAGGAGTCGCGCCACTGTTTGGCCATTGCCAGCGGGACGAAAGCTAGCAAAGGGTCGTCCGTTTTCCAGTTCTCGGGATGGGAGGTGATATCCAAGGAAGCAAGCGTGGGGGTGACCCAGGTGCCGTTTTTCTTGAGAGTCAAGATCAGCGCGGCGGCTTTTTCCGGGCTATAGGTGGCATCGGCTTCGTGGGCGATCTGCTCCCAGGCCGCGGCGTCGCCATTTTTTTCGGCGAGTACAAGGCGAGGTCGGAGTTCGGTTTCCTTCGAGGAAAATGAAAGCGCAAAGGCGCTGTAAAGAAGATGCTCGATGCTGCGCATGCCGGCGTCGCTGGCTTCGATAACGCCGATTTCGAACGGCAAATGGCCGACAAAGGGGATGGTTTGTTTTTTGGATTCGTCGGCGACGGCGAAAAAGGCATCGCGCGACGGCATCGAGATGATTTTTACGAAATTGGCGCCGCGCTTTTTGAGCTCATCGACGGCGGCGCGGGCTTCCTCAACGTTGTGGACCGGATACTGCTCCGGAGTTTTCTTGCCACTGGCAGCAAGGAATGGGCCGGCGGCAACGATATGAGGACCGAGGAGCACGCCGGACTCGATGTCACGCTGCCAGGCTAGGAGAGCGTCGAGATCGCCGCCCATGTCGCGCACACCTGTGATGCCGTTGGCGAGAAGTAGCGGCAGAAGGGCCTGTTTGCTCCAGGGGGGATCGGCGTTGATACCGGCGAGATGTACGTGCATGTCCCAGAAGCCGGGGAGGAGGAATTTTCCAGAGGCATCGATGGCGCGCGCAGTTTTGGGGACTTTGATTGTTGCAGTTGCGCCGACGGCTGTGATGCGGCCAGCTTCGATTAGAACAGTTTGGTCAGGTTGCGGTGGCCGACCCGTGCCATCGATGACGGTGATGTGTGTGATTGCGAGCTGAGAGGATGGCTCCGCCGAGGAGAAGAACGGAACGACGAGGAAGGTCAGCAGCAGGGAAAGGAGTATCTTTCTAGACCTCAAAGGAACGCTCACCTTCCAGGCAACCGGGCATTTCTAGAAAGCTATCACAAACGGCGTACGGTGGCAGGGGTTCTTGTAAAGGCGGTTGGCGCGGAGGAGACTCAGGGAAGCGCTCGTCAGCGTGCCGCAGAGCAGGTAAAATGAAGTATTGGAAGAAGGAGTGGAAAGTAAACCATGGGATTGAGAAAAGCGAAAAGCATTAAGCACAACGGCAAGCGGTTGATGGACATTATTGAGGCGCACGCGTTGTTCTTCCGCGGGAAAGAAGGCGGGACGCGCGCGGACTTGGCGGGCGCGGATCTTTCACGCGCTGATTTGCAGGGCATCAATTTGAGCGGAGCGATTCTGCGCGGCGCTAATTTTGAAGGATCAGATTTGCGGAAGGCCAAGCTCCCGGGCGCGGATTTGTCCGGCGCAAATCTTCGCAAAGCTGATTTGCGGAACACGGACATGACGGAATCGATTTTGCCAGGCGCGGATTTGACGGAATCGCAGGCGAGCGGCGTGGAATTTTTTCGCTGCGATCTTTCGAATGCGATTTTCCATCGCGCGCGTTTGCGAAACGTGAATCTTCGGCTGGCGAATGTGAATGGTGCGAAATTCAGCGGAGCGGATATGGGCGTGGCGATTCTTCGGGAGACGGATTTGACCGGAGCGGACCTTTCGGGCGTGGACCTTACCACCACGCTTATGCCGCGCGGTTACGCCGCGGCTCAGGCCAAGCAGAAAAGCGCGTAGCTTCAACACGTAACTTCGACACGTAATTACGATGCGTAACTACGACGCGTAATTTCTGTTGCTATCGGATGGACGCCGCTGAGGAGAAGAAATGGCCGCCTACGTGGTGATCACGCGCGAAAAGACTCGCAACCAAGCCCAGATGGATCAGTACAAAAAGCTCGTTCCGGCGAGTTTCCAGCAGCACCCGGCTACTTTTCTCGCCATTCATGGGCGCCATGAAGTTCTGGAAGGGCCCGCCGTCGAGGAGATTATCATTCTCGAATTTCCGACATTCGATGCGGCCAAGGCCTGGTATCACAGTCCGGAATATCAGGCGGCGTGCGAGCACCGCTTCCAGGGCGCAGACTACCGTTGGATCATCGCCGAGGGCAAGTCGTAGCCCACGGGTAGTTTTCGGCGCGTAATTCATCGAGCAGAAGGCCTCTTGCGTTGATGGCAAACGGCATGTCGGCGTGGTAGCCTCTGGCGGAAGCGAAATTGTCCTTCATGTGATTCGTGTGACCTGTGGCGACTCCTGCAACACAACTCGACGCGTCCGAGGTTCGTGAGCGCGTACTCGAAGTCATTCGCAGTCTGCTCGAGGAATTGGGCAGTAGTGGAGCTTTGCCGATGCTCAATGGGGCGTCGCAGCTCGACCGCGAACTGGGACTTGGCAGCCTCGAGCGCGTGGAATTGCTTGCGCGGCTCGAGACAGCGTTTGGCGTGAGGCTGCCGGATCGCGTTGTGTCGGAAGCAAATACGCCGGAAGATCTGGCGAAAGCTCTCTTAGTTGTGCCGGGAGCGGAAACGCTGGAAGACGGAGCAGCGTCCGCTCTGCGCGCAGCGATCACAACACAAAAACTTCACCGCGAAGCAAAAGACGCTGGCGTTTTTTCGGCGGAGACATTGCTGGACGTGCTGCGCTATCGCGCGACACACGATACCGAGCGGACTCACCTGCTGATCACCGAAGAGACGGAAGGCAAAGAACGCAGCGTCACGCTGACATTTGGCGAACTGTACGCCGCAGCGCAACGTTGCGCGGCGGAGTTGGCGCGGCGCGGCGTGCCTGCAGGCGGGCGTGTGGCACTGATGCTGCCGACGTCGCGCGCGTTTTTTGTTTCGTACGCGGGAATTCTGCTGGCGGGCGCGATTCCCGTGCCAATTTATCCGCCGTTTCGCGCGGATCGCATCGAGGAATATGCGTCGCGGCAGTCCGCGATTTTGAGAAATGCGGGCGTGTGTTTACTGCTTACATTTCGTCAAGCGGAAGCGGTGGCGCGGCTCTTGAAACCGCGCGTGCATTCGCTCGCGGAAGTGTCTGACGCAGAGAAGCTGATCGACGCGGCGGATAAGGCGCCGCCGCCATCGCCAGGCGCGTTGCCTTTGCATCTCACGGGCAGCCGAGCGCGGAAGGGGAACGACATTGCGCTGTTGCAATACACTTCCGGATCGACGGGCGATCCTAAGGGTGTCGTGCTGACGCACGCGAATTTGCTGGCAAACATTCGAGCGATTGGCGAAGTCGTGGAACTGGGGTCCGACGATGTTGGCGTGAGCTGGCTGCCGCTTTATCACGACATGGGACTGATCGGCGCGTGGCTTACGCCGCTGCATTTCGGACTGCCGCTGGCGGTGATGTCGCCGCTGGCGTTTCTAACGCGGCCCGAACGCTGGCTGCGCGCGTTTCAAAAATACGGCGGAACGGTTTCCGCCGCGCCGAATTTTGCGTATGAACTGTGCGTGCGAAAGATTGCCGATAAGGATATCCAAGGGTTGGATCTGAGCAGTTGGCGCGCGGCACTGAATGGTGCCGAGCCGGTGAATCCCGACACGCTGAGCCGATTTGCCGAGCGTTTTGCGCGCTACGGTTTTCGGCGCGAGGCGCAACTGCCGGTGTACGGGCTAGCAGAGGCTTCACTCGCGGTGACGGTGCCGCCACTGAATCGCGGGCCGCTGATCGACCGCATCGAGCGCGAGACATTCACAGCGCAGGGCCGCGCCGTAGCGGTACGAGCGGACGATGCGACTGCGATATCTTTCGTTTCCTCTGGCAAGCCGATTCCGCGGCACGAAGTGCGCATAGTGGATTCGGGCGGCCAGGAAGTGAGGGATCGAACCGAGGGATTCTTGTGGTTTCGCGGAGCCTCAGCCACGAGCGGCTACTATCAAAATGCGGCGGCGACAGAACAATTGTTGCCAATGGGACCTGCAGCGAGTGATGGCGAGTTTGCGTGGGTGAATTCCGGCGATCGCGCGTACCGTGCGGATGGAGAAATCTACGTCACGGGACGCGTGAAGGACATCATCATCAAAAGCGGTAGAAATCTTTATCCGCACGAGGTCGAAGAGCTGGCGGCGCGCGCGGAAGGAATACGCAAAGGCTGCATCGTGGCGTTTGGGCAAAAAGACGAAGCCTCCGGAACCGAGAAGCTGATCGTGGTGGCGGAGACGCGCGAGCGCGAAGCGTTGCGGCGCGCGGCGATTGTGGCTGCGGTGACGGAGCAAGTCTCGCAAGGACTCGGCTTGCCGCCGGACCGCGTGGAACTCATACCGCCGGGGAGCATTCCGAAAACATCGAGCGGAAAGTTGCGGCGCGAAGAAACCAAGCAGCTTTATCTTGCTGGGGAATTGGCTGCGGGCAAGGCGCCGGCGTGGGTGCAAATCGCGCGGCTCGCGACGGCCAGCGTGGCGCGCACGGCAGGGGCGGAAATTTGGTCCGGCGTGCGGCGAGGCTTGGAAATTCTGTATGGCCTCTATTTTGGCGTCGTGTTTTTGGTGTGGATCATTCCGACGTGGACGATTGTAAATTTCATCAACGACTATCGCAAAGCGGGGCGCTTTACGTCCGCGGCGTTGAAAATATTGTTTGCGTTGATTTGCTGCCGCGTGCGCGTTGTTGGCAAGGAATACGTGGATGCGCCCGGGGCAAAGGTTTATGCCGCGAATCACACAAGCTATTTTGACGTGCTGGCGCTGATGCTGGGCCTCGGCGTGCCGTATCACTTCGTAGCCAAAATGGAAGTCGGAAGAATGCCTTTCATTGGTACATTTTTGACGAAGATGAAGCACACAAGATTTAACCGGAGCGATGCGGGGTCGCGGTTGCGGCAGATGAGGGAAATGGAGACGTTGCTGCGCGAGGGAGAATCGATTTTTGTTTTTCCCGAAGGAACGTTTACCAGCGAAGACGGCGTGCGGCCATTTCAGCTTGGAGCGTTCAAAGCCGCGGTGGATGCGGGCGTGCCGATTGTTCCGGTTTCGTTGGCGGGCACGCGAAGATTCCTGCGTGACGGCACGTATTTGCCGCGGCCGACCAGCGTAACCATCACCGTGTCTCCACCGATTTATCCGCGAGTCACGAGCGACGCAGCGAACGCCGAGGAACCTTCGGCTTGGCACGAACTGATCCGTCTTCGCGACACCGCGCGCGAAGCGATTGCGCGCCATTCCGGTGAACCGCTGTTGTAGTGGAATCGACGGAACGCTTTCGACATATCTTTTCGGTCCTCGGATTTCTTATCACAGCGACAGACGAATTACTCCTTTCGCCGAAGTTCTTTTCGGTGTGGTGCATGCGGGAGCAAGTATTGCGGGAGGGACGGCTGGTTCGCAAAACGCATTCGCCATGACGATCGGCGGAGGCGTGGATTACCGGATCAACCATCGGCTCTCTTTGCGGCCGCTTCAGGTTGACTATTTAATGACGCGCTTTCCGGAGAAGACGTCCAGCAATCAAACGCAGAACAATTTGCGGGCCTCGACGGGGGCCGTGATCCACTTCTAGCTCTAGGAACGTAGGTAAGGAACCGCAACTGGCTTGCGTGGTTCAAAGCCAGTCCATGAGTTCGGTAGCCCGGTGCAGGCAGGGGGCTGCGCATAAGTAAAGGCAGGCGCGGCCCTACGCACCTCTTCGGCGCGGCAGGAACGTGAAACCCTGATCGCATTTTATCGGGCATCAAACACTAGGTTGGATTCAAAAACGCAATCGTAAACAAACGAAAAAACTAAGGGCCGCCTTTTTCGAGGGCGGCCCTTTTTTCTGCGGAGGCGAACTTCGCGGTTAGTGCTGGAGGGTATAGATGACAGTGATGTAAGTTTCGATCTCGACGGGCTGGCCGTTGAGAACGGTTGGACGATAGCGCCACTGGCTCACGGCATCGGTAGCGGATTGCAGGAAGAGCGCATCGCCGCTGACCACTTGCAAGGATTGGATGGTGCCGTCCGTGGAGATGATCGCGTGCAATACCACCTGGCCCTCGCGATGAATTTGCTTCGGGAGCGGAGGATAGACGGGCTCGACGCGGTGGAGTAACATCGCCGGCTCGAGATGACCGACAAGGACACGTGGGGGCGTTCGCGGAGGTGGAGGAGGTGGTGGTGGCGGCTGATGTCGGTCGTCGTTCATTGGAATGCATCCAACGCATGGAGTGGCTGGTTCAGGCCCTGAAGGGATTCCGGGCGGTTGCGATGAAGGAGGTTCAGGGCTCTCATCGACATGGTCAGGAATGTGCGTCGGTGGAGAAAAGACATTGTTGAAAACGTTGTGCTTGTTTTGGGGAGTTTGCTGGGACGTGGTGTTCGTACGCTCGGGGGCGTTGTTGTGAAAGTACGGCGGGATCGGCGTCATAGCAAAAGCAATGCGTTCTGGTTTTCCAAACAAGGGAAACAGGACGATAGCCGCGAGAATCGCGCTCTGGGCGGCGATAGAGATGATCAACGCGCGGCGGCGAATGCGGCGTTCACGCGCGCGCTGCTCTTTGCTGCCTTCGACAAAGCAGCCTTGCAAGGAACCAAAATCATTTTGCGAATGGGGCTCGGGTTCGATAGGCATCACACACCTCAACAAAAAAGTTCTGCGAGTAAGAACAGGGATTTTTGCGACGCCGGCTTCCTGTGGGTTGCTCAACTACCGCAGGAGACCGGCGCCGCGCTCGCAGGGATGTGAGGTGCGCGCGTCCTCATAACATTGGACACCGGGGAGATAGACAAGTTCCCGCGCGCCCCAAGAAACGCTGTCTGTTTGTTCGCAAGCGGCAGCAGCGGAGGGTAGCGGGTCAGTTTCCGCTAACCGCGTTAATCAGGACCCTGCCCGCTGATTTGCCCCTATACTGTTCTGAAACCGCTTGTTTTCGGGGGGGGAATGTTCGATGTCCACATGGAGGCTCTACGCCGTCCATATTCTTGTTGTGCTCGTCTTTGCAATTCCTGGCACATTGTTTCGACAGTCGCCAGAATCAATTCCACAAGGCTGGTACGTTTTACCCGAACTCCAAGCTGAATCACGCCGACATCACCACCTTGAGATGCTTCAATTATTCGCGCAACGAGTGGGAAGTCAGCGACGAAAGTGTTGGCGTTAAGATTACAAAATGGGCAGGAAGAAAGGCCGATGTTCCATCGTTGCCCGCATTGTCGAAGGTCCAGCCCGGGATGCCTGGCCCGACTCCGAGCACAGATTTGGTTGGCGCGATGCATTTTGCGCAAGGTTGGCTACTTGCCTACGACGGGAGTAGATCGGGTGGGGGATTATGGCTTACGAACCCAGATGGAAGCAAAACAAAACGGATAATCAGTGAAAACGTTCGCGGTATAGTGCCTCTCAATGGTGACAGGATTCTTGTTCTATCTGGGTGGGTTGCAATGATACCGGACTATGGCAAGGAGTATATTTTCTCCAATCCGATCGGATTGAACATCAAAGTCCTATACTCGACTCGTCTCGATGGTGCGCCGATGGCATCCACAAAACTGCCTGATGGCTCGGTTCTTCTCGTAACAACTCGCAGTTTGCACGCAATCACAACGTCAGAATCGCAGAAGAAGCCAGAACATCGCTTCCCCGATTGGGTGACAGCGCAAAATCCCAACTCGATTGTTGCCCGGCCTGATGGAACCATATTCATTGGAATGCGCATGTTCGTTCTGCGGCTCACCCCAAATCCCACGGGATATAGTGAAGACAGGCTGCTTCCGAATAGCTGTCCTACGTTTGAGTTGGACGAAAAAGAGTTGGATTGTGTCTGTAAGTCCCGGTCTAATCGGAAACCGACCCGCTGCCCAGCGGAGGACGCAGAAGCCGATTGATTTCTGATACAAGATTGCGAAGAATCCACGCGCTTTTCCGAGGATCGTGAAGCGGTATCGCAAATGGACGACGTGGAACGGATGCCGGAGTGCCGAGAGGCAACTGCATCTTATTGATTATAGAGCGCTTATTTCGATGAATCGGAAATGCCCTCGCGCGCATCCCATGGGTGTGGACGTGGATCTGAAGGAGGGTTATCCCGATGGATGGGCGTAATGTCGAGACAATAGGCGTACGCCGCACGGGTTGGGCTGCTCTAGACCGCGATCCGCAGCAGGACAAAGTCGAGTTTGTCTGTCCGTACTGCGGTGCGCGAGATGAGAAAAATGCCAGACGCGAGCGGATGCTATATCATTTCACGGACGGCTTTCTGCAGGATTTGCAGGGCGAAGTGACGCAGTGCCATTCCTGCAAGAGATCGCTGCGCGTGGTTCCGGTGGTGCTGTTGCACGACCAGGACGAAGAGCGGCGATTTGAGGCGGTCTTCTCCGACGAATTGGCTGCCGCTGCAAAGAATTAATTCGTTCGACGATTTGAAATTCGAAAAGGGCTAAAAATGAGAACGGGGCGCAATAGTTTGCGCCCCGTTTTTCTTTTTGGTCTTGGTTAAGCTTAGTAGCGGTGCCAGCAGCCGAAGCGGTCATAGTAGCCGCGGACAACCACTGGGCGCCGTTCGAAACGCCGGTAGTCGACGCGCGGGCCGTAAAACTCGCGACCGACAACGACTTCACGGCGGACGATACGATCCCGCTCATTCGCTTGCGCGTTGGGTGCGCCAGCGAAACACAGAGCACCGCCCAATACGGCCGCAGCTAGAGCTGCCTTGCCAAACATGGACTTCAAAATATTGCTGAACATTGCGTCCTCCCGGGCGTCTCCAGGACTGCTCTCGGGTTGCGCCCTATATTCTATGAAACACCCTCACTCACGGAATGTTGCGCAATGCATAAGAGACATGGTGACAGGGGAACGCTGCACATTGTTCACAAAATGAAAAGAGCGCAGCGGAATTCCGCTGCGCTCTGATGGAAGCTCAAAAGTTAGTGGCCGTGATCGTGGTCGTGCTCGTCCCAATCGTGTTCGGTGTGCCATCTGTGACCGTCTTCGTCCCACCAGCGATGGCCATGTTCCCAGCACCATTCCCTTGCGGCAGCCAGCGCTCTGCGCTGTTCGGCAACTTGGGGGCTGTCCCAGCCATGTTTCTCAGCGGCTTTGTGCAAATTGTGATCAATATTAATAATGCGCTTTTGGCAGTCCTCCGCTTGTGACTGTGGAGCACCGAAAAGCAGGAAAGTTCCGGCGAGCGTGGCTCCTACAAGCAACGTCCTTCTGACGAATGAAAACTCCGCGCAATGTCGCATGAGTGTTTTTCTCCTCCGACTCCACCTTAATAAACGCAGCGAACGACAGCTATAGGGTGGAAGCCGTAGAACGGTGTGAGGTAATCCTGTAGACGAAATTGACGACGGGTTTGTTCAGTAGGCCTGCAAAAACGGATCGACTTCCATGTGGTATTTCTCGAGGCCGGCGCGGATGTGGTCGAAAGCTTCGTCGACGCTGTCGGCGAACTGCAGCATCTTGTACTCGTCTTCGTTGATCGTGCCCCAGTTCACCATGGCCTTCCAGTTCAGAACTTTGTCCCAGTATTTGCGCCCGTAGATGAGGATGATATTGTGTTTTGCGAGCTTTCCCGTTTGCAGAAGCGTAAGCATTTCCCAAAGCTCGTCCATGGTGCCAAAGCCGCCGGGAAAAACGACGAGAGCTTTGGCGATTTGCGCGAACCAGAGTTTGCGCATAAAGAAGTAGTGGAAATTAAAGCTGAGCTCGGGGCTGATGTAGGCGTTGGCGAACTGCTCGTGGGGCAGCTCGATCGAGAGGCCGATGGACTTGCCGCCGGCTTCGCTGGCGCCGCGATTGGCGGCTTCCATGATGCCGGGCCCGCCGCCGGAGCAAATGACGAAGCGGCGCGGCTTGGGTCCGAGCGTCAGCGACCAGGAAGTAATTTTGTGCGAGAGCTGGCGCGCCTCCTCGTAATAACGAGACATTTCGAGGAGGCTCTTGGCGTGGCGCACTTCGCTTCGGTGCCGGACCTGCGCCGCTGCAGATAGCTTTCTGACGTTTTCTTTTTTCAGCCGCGTGACCCGAGCTTGCGCCGTCTCGTGAGATTCGATGCGCGCCGAGCCGAACATGACGATGGTGTCGGCGATTCCCTCTCTCTTGAGCTGCACAAGAGGATGGAGATACTCCGCCAGGATGCGAAGAGGGCGCGCGGGGGTACTCTCCAAAAACCGATGATCCTCATGGGGTGCTTTTGGCGCGTGCTGGGGCTTGAGCTTGGGCTGACCTGCGGACATGGGCTGTTCTCTCCGAAAGATGCAAACAATCATTGTAGGAATCGCGGAGGCTCGCGGCAACGTCTTCCGGCGAGGGTGCGTCGAATTGAGTACACTGCGGGAATAGGTCTTTGCTAGCGGAGAGACAGAATGAAGCAATCCAGAGGTAAATATGCATTAGTGCTCGTTGCACTGCTTGTGGCGGCCGGCGCGTCGCGGGCGCAGGCTCCCGAAGGGCCGATGGTGCCAAGGCCCGGCCAGCCGATTCAGCAAGCTCCGCCGGACGTGCAGGCCAAGCTGAAGGTTCAAGTTGCGCTGGTAAACATGCCGGTGACGGTGCGCGACGCGAAGGGCGAAATGGTGCATGACCTGGAAGCCAAGGATTTTCGCATCACCGATAACGGCGTCGAGCAGAGGATTTTGCATTTCGATCTCGGAGGCGATCCTGTTTCCGTGGTGATTTTGATCGAGACAAGTTCGCGCATCGATCCGCTCCTGCCGCAGATGCGCAAGACCGGGATTCTTTTTACGCAGACGGTGGTGGGACCGGAAGGCGAGGCTTCCGTGGTGGGCTTCAACGACGCGGTCGACAAGTTGCAGGATTTCACAACGAATGGCGATTCCATTGAAAACGTTGTGACGCAGCTACAATCGGGATCTTCGGGGTCAAGGCTTTATGATGCGATGGCCGTGGGGGTGGACATGCTCAGCGCTCGCATGCCACAGCCGACGGCGGAGAATCCTGGCCGGCGGCGCTTGCTGCTGATTATGTCCGAATCCGTGGATGTGGGGAGCGAAGCGAAGCTCGGCGAGGTGCTGCGAAAGGCGCAGCTCGCGAACGTGACGATCTATAGCGTGGGACTTTCCACCACGCGTTCTGAACTTCATTCCAAACGCAAAGACACGGAGCCGGCGCCGATAGCACCACCAGGCATCATGACGCTTCCTGCGCCGCCTGGGACGATCCAGACTCCCACAACGGAGGAGAACCGCAATAGCGGCGTCGACTTGTTGGGGCTCGCGGTTTGGGCAGTGCAACACGCGGACAACAAGGTGAAGGATCACGCGATGGAGGTGGCTTGTATCGCGACTGGCGGGGCGCATTTGTCAACGTACAAGGACCGGTCGATTGAAAAGGCCATCGACGAAATCGGCGGCGAGCTGCACGCGCAATACACCGTCAGCTATGCGCCAACGGATACGAACGCCTTTGGCTATCACGAAATCAAAGTGGACGTGGATCGCAAGAACTTGAAGGTTCGGGCGCGGCCTGGGTATTACCTTGCGCCGCCGGAAAGTTAAGAACCCGCCTCAGCAATCTCAAATAACTTGCTTCCAGTAAGTGACCTCGCGCGAGGCGAGAAGGGCGTCTTTGCGTGCGTTCCAACGCAGGAAGTGCGGCGTGCCGGTGTGGCGGGAATGAGCTTCGCGGCTGGCCCAAACTTCATCGAGCAGAAAAGCGCTTGGGCCCTCCGCGGAACGGTGTAGGTCATAGGTCAGGCAGCCGTCTTCTTTGCGTGTGGGGCCTACCAGAGCGCGCAGTTCGGCCTCCAGGAGCGTTTCCTGACCTTCACGCGGGCGCAGTTGCACGATGAGGGTCACGGCATCCTTCGGGAGCTTGGGGCTCGTGGCTTTGCTGGATCTGCGGGGACCGGCTGGTTTTTTCTTTGTTTTGCGCTTTGCCATAGTGGGCGGGATTCTACTCCAACATGGGCAGAAAATCCCAATCCTGGGGGACGCGCTGGAAGAGCGTCCCGGTTCAAGAATTGAGGGGCGGCAGCGCTCTTGCTATTTCTCGGCCAGCTTGCGGCCGGCGTTGAGGCTGTCGAAATTCAGGATGGTGTTGAGCACGAGCGAATAAGTGCCACGCGTTTCGCCGCGATAGACCGGGTTGATGGAAAAGAGAACGACGTGGCCGTTGCCCGTGGGCACGTCCACAACGGCAGCACGCTGCGCGATTTCATCGCCGCCTTCGACGAGGCCAGAAATGAGCAGATCTTTGCTGTCCGCATAGCGGAAAATGACGCGCGCGCGATTCGCAGGAGGGATCGCACGGAAATTGTTGTGCAGCTGCTCGTCGGTGAGCAGAGGATTTTCCCAGATTTCGGACTTGGGCTCGTCGGGGATTTCGATGGCTGGGCGTCCAGGCGTGAAATCGGGATCGTCGGCGGTGCCGCGGCCGGTGGGGCGGGTGTGCATTTCGCCGCCGAGTCGGCGCCCGCCGCGCGCGCCGGAAACGCTGCTGAGAGAAAAAATCGGGCCGTTGTCGCAATAGGCAGAGAGCTTTTCGTCGTAACCGTAGGCGATGGGGCTGGCGCCATCAACGAGCCGCGTGCCGACTACGGAACCCACAATTTTCATTTTCTGCGCGTTGCCGACGCTTACGCCGTCGGCGAGGCCGATGGACAGCGCAAACCGAGAAGTGTCGGTGGCGGTAAGGAGAACGCCGCCCTTTGCCACGAAGTTTTGGAGATTGGCCACGCCTTCCCAGCCGAGGCCGGGGCGCATGTCGTCCGTGGAATCATTTTTGCCGACGAGGTTCGGCGTTTCCGGCGTGTTCTTCCACGGAAGCGGATTGCCCCAGGCGCTTGGCAAGCCGTTGATGATGGCCGTGGGGCTGGAGAAGAAACCGACCGGAGGAAATAGGATGACGTCGTACTTGGCGTTGAGATCGCTGGTCTTGGAGAGGGTTTGCGTGCTGATGTAGTCGTAAGGAATGCCGAGGTTGTCGAGCGCAATGCGCCACCAGCCTTCCGCCTGCGTGCTGAGCCAGGTGTGGACAAACGCAATGCGCGCCGCGCGGACAGGATGCGTTTTAACGCTGGGCATCGCGGAGACCGGCGTCGCTTGCAGACCTAGCTCGGAAATGGCGTCATTGAGCTGCGCTCGGGTGACGTTGCGCAGGAGGAACGAGCCGCGGCTGAATTTCTTTCCGCCGCTTTCGAAGGGTTCTTCGGCGGCTTCGATCGAAGCGTCGCGCAATTTGTAGCGCAGTGTGGCCAGAGATGGCTCGGCGTTATTGTTGATCGCAAAGATTGTGCCTTCGCCGCTCACGCCTCCGGGCGCACGAATTTCTTTCACGCGCTCCATTGCAACACCGAGGACTTTCGAATCGGTGATGCGCGTCACTTGCACGCCGAACAGTTCGCCAAACGTCCAGCCGGTATCGTCATAGGGCGTTTTCTGTGGGTCGTCGGGGCTCCAGTATTGATGGTCGAGGAGCGCGTCGGCGATTCGCGAGTAGGGTTGGTCCATGCGAACGATATAGCTGCCTGCGGGAAATTCGCGCGTCGTGGGAGCGGGCGGCGTGTCTTTTTCTTTCGTGTCTTTCGGGTCCTTTTTCGGTTTCACGGATTTCTTAACAGGAAGCGCGACCGTGAAAGCCGAAGTCGCACGCGAAATTTCGACCGCTTGTTTCTGTAATACCTGTAACAACGCTGCTTGCGAGCCTAAGCGTGGATCATCCGCGGGCAAAACATACGCAGCGGGACCTTCTGCGCCAGGTTTCGTGACGGAACGTTTTGCTTTGAGATAGAAATTCTTGAGGAAAAGCCGCTTGTTTTCGTTGAAATAGTGAAGCGAGGTGAGCAAGCCGGTTTGCTCGTAGTTGTTGTTGTCGCGCTGCGACCACAAAGCCTTCGGGAGTGGCGGATTTTGCCGATACCAAGTGCGGGCGTATTCTTCCTGATCGAGCGTGCGCTCCAGCGTGTCCGCGCCGCCGTTACCGAATGTTTCGTAGAGGCGGCTGATGCCGTTGTGCATTGCGGCGATAAACATCAGATAGCCCGGTGACCACGTGTCAAACACGCCGTGCGTGAAAACACCGGGCATGCCGAACTTGGTCATGTCCGAGACGTTGCGCCAGCCAATCATTTCCCACTCGTCGGTGAGAATCGGATCGACCCAGGCGTTGAAAGGGCCGTCGCCGGCGGTGTTGTCGTACAGATAGGGCACGGATTCATGCAGGTCGTGCAGCACCTGGGCCTTCCAGCCGACATAGGTGTTGAGGACGTTTTCCGTGAGCTTCAGAGTGACGCCCATGGCATCGCGGTTGTTGTCGTGCGCGACGTATTTGCCCCAATAAATCAGCGGCGGATAAAAATCCTTGGGGTGAGAGAGATGCCAGCGATAGATATCCACCATGCGGTCGCGGCCGTCAACCTCGACGACCGGCGTGATGAGCGTAACCATGCCGTCGCGGATTTCGCGGATGTACGGGCTTTCGTCGACCGCGAGGCGATACGCCAGCTCCATTAACGCTGTCGGTGCTCCGGTTTCGGGGGAATGAATTGTTCCGGTGATGTAATAGACGGGCACCGCTTGCGCAACAATTCGGTCGGCTTCCGCATCATCAAGTTTTATGGTGCGGGGGTCGGCCAGCTTCGCGAGTTGTGCGCGGTTCTCTTCCAGGGTTTTTAGATTCTCCGGCGAAGAAACCGCCACGGCAATCATCTCGCGGCCTTCTTCCGTCTTCCCAATGGAGAAAACCTTTACGCGCGGGCTAGCCTTTTCGAGCAGGCGCATATATTTGTAAACATCTTCCGCATAGGGCAGGATTCCCGGCGCTCCGGCCACGTCGCCGAGGACGGCTTCGGGAGTCGGAACATTCTTCGATGCCGGCAAATAGTCGACGAGCGGCGAGGTAAAGAACGGCTGCGTGGTGTATTTGTGGATCTTCGCCGTGTACGCGTCGTCGACGAGCTGCTTCGGATCGCGAGCCGGAGCGGTTTCGCCGTCACCCAGCGCCGCGACCGCGGCCACGGAAAGAAACAGCAACATGGCGAAACTCCGCAAGATCTGCACGCGTGCTTTTCCAATACAAATCATTTGGTTCCCCCGAAAGTATGAAGTGGAAGGCGGATTGTAACGCTGCTATTGAGCTGCGACAAATGTTATACACACCGGCGAAGGTACCTCGATGGTCTGGCCCGTCGGCGTCAGACTGCCGGTTGCGGGATCAATGTGGAAGACGACGATGTTGTTGGACTCCTGATTCTCGGCGAGCAAGTAGGCGCCCGTGGGATCGATGGCGAAATGGCGAGGCGTTTTGCCGCCGGTCAAGACCTGGCCAAGAGATTTCAGCGTTCCCTTTTTTTCGTCGATGGCAAAAACGGCGATGCTGTCGTGGCCGCGGTTCGAGGTGTAGAGAAATTTTCCGGAAGAATGCACGGCAATCTCGGCGGCTTCCTTTGGACCGGAGTAATCCTTCGGCAGCGCGGAAATGGTTTGCAATGACGTAAGTGCGCCAGTCTTCGGTTGGTAGGAGAAGACCGTCACCGACGACTCCATTTCGCTCAGCACATAGGCAAACTTGCCGTTGGGATGAAACGCAAGATGGCGCGGGCCGGCGCCTGGTTTCACTTTTGCAAAGCCGGAAAGCATCGGCGTAAAAACTCCTTTGATCGGGTCGAAGCCATAGACGATCACCTGATCGAGGCCTAAATCGACCGCGAGAGCGAACCGATTGTCGGGCGAGGTGCCAATCCAGTGGGCATGCGGGCCTTCCTGACGCTCCTTATTGGGGCCGGAACCGGAATGTTGGACGAAGCCGCTTGTGGTACCGAGGCTTCCGTCATCGTGAACAGGAAACGACGCGATGCTGCCGCCATCGTAATTCGCGACCAGAACGAATGCGCCTTCCTTGTCGAGAGAAACGTGGCAAGGTCCGGCGCCCCGCGTGGGCACCTGATTCAGGAACTTGAGGGCGCCAGTTTTCGAATCGATGGCAAACGCGCTGACCGCGCCGCTGGTTCCTCCATTGAAATTGCCGATTTCATTCACGGCGTAGAGATACTTGCCGTTGGGATGGACGGCCAAGAATGAAGGATCCGTCGTCTCCGCCGCGACGCCGATAGAGGTGAGCTGGCCCTTTTCTGGATCGAACCAGTAGGCGTAAATCCCTTTGCTGGTCGTTTTTGAGGTGTACGTGCCGACGTAGGCGATGTACTGGCCCTTCGCGGCGGGCTTTGGCGGCGTCTGTACCCGAGAAAGCAAAAGCAGAGGCGGAGATAGAAGAAATAGAACTGCAAACAATCGTCGCGTGATTTTCATGAGGGAAAAGATTCTAACACTAAGTATTGGAGTTGTAGGGGCACAGCACGCTGTGCCCGGTCGATTAGCAGTTACTTCTTTTCTTCTTCCTGCTCTTCCTGCAGAACGGCGGCGGCGGCGACGGAATCATCTTCTTCAAGCCGCAGCAGGCGAACGCCCTGTGTCGAGCGGCCCGCTTCGCGAATTTCATTGGCGTGCACGCGAATTACTTTGCCATCGTGCGTGATAATCATGACGTCGGACTCTTCCGTCACCTGAAGCGTTGCGACGACGGAGCCGTTGCGGTCCGTGGTCTTCATGTTCACGACGCCCTTGCCGCCGCGCGACGTGATGCGGTACTCCGCTAGCGGGGTGCGCTTGCCAAATCCTTTCTCCGCGACGGTGAGCATCAGCGTCACCAGCGAATCCTTGATCTGCTCGTTTTCGAGCTCTTCGAGATTCTGCGTGGTGACCTTGTGTTCCTTGGCGATGATTTCGAAATCCGGTTGGACGGCGTCCATGCTAACGACATAGTCGTCCTTGTCGAGGTCCATGCCGTTGACGCCGCCAGCGTTACGGCCCATCGGGCGGACTTCCGTCTCGCGGAAAAGGATCGCCTGGCCTTCGTGGCTGGCAAGGAAGATCATTTGTTTGCCGTCGGTAAGCTTCGCGCCGATAAGTTCATCTTTTCCGTCGAGATTGACGGCGATGATCCCTGTCGAGCGTGGATTCGAAAATTCGGTCAATGTCGATTTCTTCACCGTTCCGCTCTTTGTGGCCATAAAGACGAAGCGGCCCTCTTCTTCGAGGTTCTGCGCCGCGACGAGAGCCGTTAGCTTTTCGTCTTCCTGAAATTTCACGAGGCTAGAAATCGCCTTGCCCCGCGTGGCTGCGGCTGCTTCCGGCAGTTCGTACACCTTGAGCCAGTAGACGCGGCCTTTCGAGGTGAAGAGCAAAATGTAGCTGTGCGCCGAGGCAATGAACATGTGCTCGACGAAATCTTCTTCCTTGGTGCGCGCGCCGATGCGGCCTTTGCCACCACGCGACTGATGCCGGTAGGTGTCCGCCGCGGTGCGCTTGATGTAGCCGGCATGGCTCACCGTGATCAGCATCTCCGTATCAGCGATCAGGTCCTCGAGCTTGATCTCATCGACCTTGTCGACAATCTGCGTGCGGCGGTCGTCGCCGTACGCCTTTTGGACTTCGCGCAATTCTCCAGTGATGACCTGCTTCAACTTCTTTTCGCTCGAGAGAATTTCCTTCAGCTCGGCAATCTGCTCCCGGATGGACTTCAATTCCTTGAGAATTTCGTCGACCGAGAGCTGCGTGAGGCGGTGGAGTTGCAGCTCGAGAATGGCGTCCACTTGAATGGGCGTCAGGCCGTCAGAGACGGACCGCGTGATTTCGCCTTCGAGCGCGGCGACTCGATATTTCCTGCCGTCCAGCTTGACGCCTTCGATCTTCCGGGACTTTCCGTTCTCGGTGATGGTGACGTCTTGCTCGGAAAAATAATTGAGCAAGTTCTGCTTGGCGTCGGCGCGGCCCGAAGAACCCCGAATGATGCGAATGACGGCGTCCAAATGATCGAGAGCAACCTGATAGCCGACGAGGATGTGCTCGCGCTCTTCGGCTTTGCGCAGTTCATAGCGCGTGCGGCGCAGCACGACGTCGCGGCGGTGCTCGAGAAACAACTTAATCAGCGGAATCAGGCCCAACTCGCGCGGCTGGCCGCCCACGATGGCAAGCAGGATCATTCCGAACGATTCCTGCATTTGGGTGTGCTTGAAAAGATTGTTGAGGATGAGCTGCGATTCCTCGCCGCGCTTGATTTCGATGACCACCCGCATGCCTTCGCGCGAGGATTCGTCGCGGACGTCGGCGATGCCTTCGATTTTTTTGGTTTGTACCAGTTCGGCGATCCGTTCGATCAGCTTTGATTTATTGACCTGGTAGGGAATTTCAGTGACCACGATATTCTCGCGGTCCTTACCGACTTCCTCGATGGCGGCTTTGGCGCGCATCATGAAGCTGCCGCGGCCCGTTTTGTAAGCGGATAAAATGCCCTCGCGGCCGGCGATGTAGGCGCCGGTTGGAAAATCCGGCCCGGGTACGATCTTCATGATTTCATTCAGCGACGTGTCCGGCTTGTCGAGCAGAATCACCGCGGCTTCCACGATTTCGCGCAAATTGTGCGGCGGAATGTTCGTGGCCATGCCGACGGCGATACCGCTGGCGCCGTTGACTAGGAGATTCGGAATGCGCGATGGCAGGACGAAAGGCTCTTCGCGCGTCTGGTCAAAGTTAGGAACGAAATCGACAGTTTCTTTTTCGAGGTCAGCGAGAATGTCTTCGCTGATTTTCGCAAGACGCGCTTCCGTGTATCGCATGGCCGCCGGGGGATCGCCGTCGACGGAGCCGAAATTTCCCTGGCCGTCAATCAACGGGTAACGCATGTTGAAGTCCTGCGCCAGGCGCACCAGCGCGGGATAGATGACGGCTTCTCCGTGCGGATGGTAGTTGCCGGAGGTGTCGCCGCAGATCTTGGCGCATTTGCGGTAGCCGCGATTCGAGGCGAGGCCGAGGTCGTTCATGGCCACCAGGATGCGGCGCTGCACGGGCTTCAGGCCGTCGCGCACGTCCGGCAGCGCGCGCGCGATGATCACGCTCATCGCATAGTCGAGATAAGACTTCTTCATCTCGGCTTCGATATCGACCGGCAGTAGTATCGACTTGTTTGTTTCGTCCGCCATTTCCCCTCGCTGATGCTTGAATTCTGTGTTGCACGGGCACGACATATCGTGCCCCTACGACTGATACCTATCGATTTGCCGCGTACTCCAGCACGTAAGCTCTGACTGAATCGAAGGCGTCCGCTGCGTTCGTAAAACGCCTGGGACCAAAATGTTCCTCAAGCTGTTTCAAAAAACCGTCGCGCTCTGCATCGCTCGCAAACTCAATCGCCACGCCGCCTGCATTGTCTGGTGCGTTCGTTGGCGTTGCTCGAAATTCGGTAACGCTCAATCCACGCAGCCCTGGCAAAGTCGTCCAACCCAACTGCCATATCATTTCGCGGACTTCGCTTTTGGCCGCAAGAGATAGAAAGCCCCGACGCCGATGGCCAGCACGACCAAGACTCCGATCAGTTCGACCGTGAGAACTCTGTGCCAGCCTTCCGACGCGGAAGTGTCACCGAACCCAAGGGCGTCTCGCCACGCTCGGTATTCATGCGCGAGACGCGGCAAACGAAAACCGGCAGTACAGACCGAAGCTAGCAGCAATCCCCAACGGATAGCGTTTCGAATCGAGCCCGCATCCGCATTGGACTCCGCCGTCACCGATCAAATATCCAGGTTCACGACTTCGAGCGCGTTTTCTTCGATGAACTTGCGACGCGCTTCGACGTTTTCGCCCATCAGCGTCGTGAAAATGTCCTCGGCGGCCACTGCGTCTTCGAGTTTTACCTGGAGGAGCGTCCGCGTGTCTGCGTTCATCGTGGTTTCCCACAACTGCTCGGCGTTCATTTCTCCCAGGCCTTTGAATCGCGTGATCGTGAAATCTTTTTTAGCGTCTTCCACGACGTAGTTGAGGACGTCGTGCACGTTTTCTTTGCTCACTTTGTCGCCGTTGCGCGCCACCGTGAACGGTGGTTTGTTGTATTCCTCGATCTGCTTGGCCAGCCCTCGCAGGCGCTTGTAATCCGCCGTGGAAGCCAAAGCCCAGTTCACTTTTTGGTTGTGCGGAGGCCCGAATTGGATTTCGTAGAGGCTGTGCTCTTCGTCGAAAGCCACTTTGCCCTCGAGCTTGAGCTTCGCCTTGTCCACTTCCTTCAGGAGCTTTTCAAGCGCTTTCTTGTCTTCAAAATCCGTCTTTTTCTCAAGGCCGCTCTCCGCAAGCAACTCGACCAACCCGGGCTCGCGCAAACGCCGGCCTAGTTTAGCGGCGGCGGCTTCGTACTCCTGCACATTGAGAAGAAATTTCGTCAGACCGGCGCCTTCGAGCGATACGCCTTCTTTCGCCTTCACGACGTGATCTTCCGTGGCGC
Organism: uncultured Acidobacteriota bacterium; assembly: GCA_963833345.1. GTDB lineage: Bacteria > Acidobacteriota > Terriglobia > Acidiferrales > UBA7541 > Acidiferrum. The sequence goes on from CAWHXI010000002.1 coordinate 4,029,571, forward strand.
GCTTCATCAACTCATGTGCGAATTCGCGTTCATCGCGAATGTATTTTTCGGTTTTGCCGCGCTTCACGCGGTACAGAGGCGGCTGCGCGATGTAAATGTGGCCGCGATCGATCAGCTCCTTCATGTGACGGAAGAAGAATGTCAGAAGCAGCGTGCGGATATGCGAGCCGTCGACGTCCGCGTCAGTCATCAGAATCACTTTGTGATAGCGGAGTTTACCTGCGTCGAAGTCATCCTTGCCGATGCCCGTGCCGAGCGCCGTGATAATGGCGCGAATTTCTTCGTGGCCGAGCATTTTGTCGTAGCGCGCTTTTTCGACGTTGAGGATTTTGCCCTTGAGCGGCAGGATGGCCTGAAACTTTCGGTCGCGGCCCATTTTCGCCGAGCCGCCGGCGGATTCTCCCTCGACGACGAATAGCTCGCAGCGCGAAGGATCGCGCTCCTGGCAATCGGCCAGCTTGCCGGGCAGGCCGCTCGAATCCATAGCGGACTTGCGCCGCGTCAGCTCGCGGGCTTTGCGTGCGGCCTCACGGGCGCGCGCGGCATCGATGCACTTGGAAATGATGCGGCGAGCCACCGTGGAATGCTTATCAAACCATTCGCCAAGCTTTTCGTTAACGAGTTGCTCGACGTCGCCTTTGATGTCGCTGTTCAGTTTGCCCTTGGTCTGGCCTTCAAACTGCGGCTGCGGCAGGCGCACGGAGACCACTGCCACAAGGCCTTCGCGAACGTCGTCGCCTGTGATGGTCACTTCGTCCTTCTGCTCTTTGAGCATGCCGGCAGCGGACGCGAAATTGTTGATCGTCCGCGTCAGCGCGGAACGAAAACCGGATAGGTGCGTGCCGCCGTCCACCGTATTGATGGTGTTCGCGAAGGCAAAAACGTTTTCGCCATATGTGTCGTTGTATTGAAGCGCGATTTCGATTTCGACGGCGCCGCGCTTCCCTTCAATGTAGATCGGCGAATCGTGCAGCGTTGTTTTCCCACGGTTCAGGTGCTTGACGAACTCGCCGATGCCGCCCGTAAAGCGAAACTCGGCGGTCTTTTCGGAACGTTCATCGGTGAGCGTAATTTTCAGACCTTTGTTGAGGAAGGCCAGCTCGCGCAAACGTTGCGAGAGCGTGTCGAAGCTGAACACTGTCTTGTCGAAAATAGTCGCATCGGGATGAAACGTGACGCTCGTGCCAGTCTTTCGTGTTTTGCCGGTCTGCTTCAGCTTAGTGGTCGGCTTGCCCTTTTCATAGGACTGTTCCCACACGGCGCCATCGCGCGAAATTTCCAGTTCGAGCCGGTCCGAAAGAGCGTTGACGACGGAAACGCCGACGCCGTGCAAACCGCCGGAAACTTTGTAGGTGTCACTGTCGAATTTTCCGCCGGCATGCAGCACCGTAAGCACCACTTCTGCTGCTGGTCGCTTTTCCGTGGCGTGCATGTCGACGGGGATGCCGCGGCCGTTATCCACCACAGTGACCGAATCATCCGCATGCACCGTGACGTTGATTTCATCGGCGTAACCTGCCATGGCTTCGTCGACGGAGTTGTCGACGACTTCCCACACCAGATGGTGCAGGCCCATGTCTCCCGTCGAGCCGATGTACATCGCGGGACGCAAGCGCACGGCTTCGAGACCGCCGAGAACTTTGATCGACTTCGCGTCGTATTGATGACCGGGAGTTTTTCCGGCCACCGTCTCTTTATCGCCCATGTATGCTCCTGACGAAATTCTTAGCGCCCAAAGACGGACCCCGAGCCATGCGGTGGGCCCCAGCGCTTAAAAACTTGCTCAATCTTTTGTGAAGCGAGGAAAGGCGTGCTCGCGGAATGCTCCGTACGTCGCCTTACCCTTTGATTCCGATCGCATGCGATCAGAACTCGTAGGGTTCCTGCTCCATCCCATCTCGCGCAGCGAGACGTGGCGAAGACTTCATAACTCCAAGCTTCCGGCTCGCTAGCTCCTGGCGCGAAGCTAAACTACAAAGCCGAATTTACTTGGCCGACGTGCCGATTGGGAGGTTACCGAACTGCGAATCGACAGCCAACAAATTGTACTTGATCTGACGCCGTTTCTCAAGGCCAGAAGAGGCCGCGAGCGTTCTCTAAAGTACTTATTTTGTGCTATTTAGGCTTGTCTTCACTGGCTTGACAGACTTCGTATGGAATTCAAGTCTGGCGTGAAATCCGATCGGTTTTTTCGCTGGAATGGGTGTTTCCAGCATTTGGCGAATCGTCTCAAAAACGGCCAACATGTAGATAATCTATTGGTAAAAAGAGTCGCTAGAATCCGCATCGCTTATGTTCTCTGATGCACCGATTCAAATGCGCATGGGCATGATGATGTACCGGTAGCGGTAGGATTCGTCGGCGAGCGGGCGCATCTGGCCAGCGGATTGTTCGTCCTTCAATTCGATGCTAATGGGGCCATCGGCGGCTGCCGCAAGAAAATCCAGCATATAGGAAGAATTGAAACCGATGGAAATCGCGTCGCCTTTGTATTCCTTTTCGATATTTTCCTTGGCTTCGCCGTATTCTGGGCTCGAAGCGGAAATTTCAACACCTTCTTTGGAAACTGCCAACTTCACGGCATGCGAACGCTGGTCGGCGAGTTGCGATACGCGCCGGACCGCATCGCTGAGTTCCGCGCGCTCGAGCACAACGGTCTTGCTGTTGTCGCGCGGCAGCACTGCTTCGTAATTCGGAAATTGGCCGGTGAGGATTCGCGAGATCAAAAGGCGGTGGCCGACCTGGAAGAACAGATGGCTTTCGTCCTTCGCGAATTCGATGGATGCATCGGAGCCGGCCGCGCTCGCCAGCTTCTCGACTTCGTCCATCGCTTTTTTCGGAATGAGAACTTTCACTTCACCGTTCAAACCGGCGAGCTTCTGGTCCGTTTCTGCAAGCGCCAGGCGGTGGCCGTCAGTGGCTACCATGGCTAAGGTATCCGGCTTCAGGATGAGCAGCCCGCCATTCAATGTGTAGCGCGACTCTTCCATCGAAATAGCAAATTTTGTTTTGGCGATTAGGCTCTCCAAAACAGGAGCTGAAATCTTGACGAGCGTGTGGGGCATGGTGGGAAGTGCCGGAAAATTCTCTTTGGCCATGCCAACAAGCTTGTACTTTTTTCGGTCGCTGACGATTTCCACCCAGTGATTCTCAAGGAGCCTGACTTTGATTTCGCCCTCGGGCAGCAGGCGCACGAGTTCCAGCAGTTTTTTCGCGGGGATAGTCCCTGCGCCCTCTTTCTTGATCTTTGCTTCGCAGGACGTGCGAACACTCAGCTCCAGGTCCGTCGCGGTGATGGTCAGCTGGCTGCCTTTGGCCTCCACCAACAAGTTTGAAAGTATCGGGATCGTCGTCTTGCGCTCAACGACACCTTGCGTTGTGCTTAGCTCATTCAACAGCGCCGATTTTGTAACGCTGAATTCCATCGATTGATGTTCCTCGCGTGCGGTTCCTGTTGCGCTCATTCGGGTTCCTCGCCACTTTTTACCGCTGTCGTACTGTACTCGCTTTTTCGCAAAGTATAAAGCCCGCAAGACACGTAAAACCTGTGGAAATACGTGGGAATCGGAACTCTCCTACTTAGTGCTGGAAAAGGATGGCCCCTGCATTTTATCCACAACCTAGAACCCCTGTCACAATCACAAAAGCACTTAGTAATTTCTACAAACTATAAAGCTTGTTGTTGTGATGAGTGTGGTGGATTTGTGGAAAGCTCAACAACTGCATTTGTCCCAGCAGACTAGCGCTGATTGTTCCAAGTGGCGAACTGTGGGAATCGGTGAAAACACCGCGGATATCTCTCACTAATCGCGCCCCACGAAGTTATCTTCCACAGCACTCAACAGAATTTCCTTGTTTTCTCCAACACCTATTCACAAGGCCTTCAGGCGCAGGATTCCGTAGGTTCATGGAGTGGATAGAAGATGTGGACACTCCGACCGCGGCAAAGGCGGAGATCCCACAGGGGAGTTATTTTGTTTTGTCCAAGAAAGGCAGGGGTGTGTAAGAACAAAACGTATCGCGTGAAGAGCTAGCGTTTGCCGTCGCTATTGCAGCGTGTCCATCAAACGCGTGATTGTCCGGTTCAAATCTTTGTCGGACCGACGCATTTCCTCGATTTTGTTGATCGAGTGAAGGACCGTGGTGTGATGCTTCCCGCCAAACTGCCGTCCAATTTCCGGCAAGGACGCCGTCGTGAGCTGCTTCACGATATACATGGCCACCTGCCGCGGGAACGCGATCGCACGGGTGTTGCTGCGAACCTTCAAATCCTGCTCGCGCATATTGAAATGCTCGCTCACGCGCTTCTGAATCAGATCGATAGTGACGCGTTTTTCCTGAGAAGCGATAATGTTGCGCAGCACCTGCTGGGCGGTTGACAGAGAAATGGTGGCCCCGGTCAAGGAAGCATACGCCATCAACCGAGTCAGCGCACCTTCCAACTCGCGCACGTTGGACTTGATCGCCCGCGCGATATACTCCGCCACATCGTCCGGCAAGCCAAACCGGTCGTTCTCCGCTTTTTTCTGCAGAATCGCAATCTTGGTTTCTAGATCCGGCGGCTGAATGTCCGCGATCAAGCCCCATTCAAACCGCGAGCGCAGCCGCTCTTCGATCGAATTAATCTCTTTTGGCAGGCAGTCAGAAGAAATCACGATCTGCTTCTGCTGTTCGTAAAGCGCATTGAACGTGTGAAAAAATTCTTCCTGCGTCCGTTCTTTCCCTGCAATGAACTGGATGTCGTCCACCAGCAAAACATCCACCGTATGAAAGCGGTCGCGGAAACTGGTCATGCGGTCGAAGCGCAGCGAATTGATCACTTCGATGGTGAATTTCTCGGCGCTTACGTAGCTCAGCCGCATCGCGGGATTCCGCTTCTTGATGGTGTGCCCGATGGCATGCATCAAATGCGTCTTGCCCATGCCCACTCCGCCATAAAGAAACAGCGGGTTGTAGGCCTTTGAAGGCTGCTCTGCCACCGCGCGCGCCGCCGCGTGCGCAAACTCATTTGATTTGCCAACGACAAACGAATCGAAGCTGTAGCGCAAATTCAATTGGTGATCGCTGCTTTCAAAGTCGAGTTTCGCTTGCTTCACGCCTGTTACTGTGGCAGCGGCTGGCACGGGCTCTTCCTCCGTACAGACGTATTGCACTTTCACGCCCGGGGTCCCAAGTTCGTGGAATACCGCTTTGACGATCTCGCCATAGGTCCGCGTCAGGACCTGCCGGAAGACCGTGCTGGGGATCTGTACAAACAGGTTTTCACCCTCGGCGCGGTTCAGCCGCGTGGGTTGGAACCAGGTAGTGTAGGTGTTGATGCTGACCCGGGACTTCACGCGCTCAAGAAACCGCTCCCAGGCATTCGTCGCAGTAGTCATCGCAAGAGAAAATCTATCCCGGCAATTTCCACAGATGTGAATAAGCTGTGGAAAGCAGGTCCCTTCATTATCTTTATCGTTTTCAGGCTTCGGGAATCATGCCCGTACGGGAGCGTCTTGCTTTCCCCTGGCGCCCCGTGCGTGGCCCTTATGGAACTGCCGGCCCCTCGAACTTGTTGCTATCAGACAGCGCGGGATTGTCGCCGATTGGGGCGACTGGGGCAAGCGAAAAGTGTGCGAAGGGATTCACCGGGGTGCACACCCCATGCACAGCTTTTCCACAAGCACCATTTTTGTGCAACTCCGCTCGTCGGACCACATTTGCGCGGGAATTCCCGCAAAATTTTCGCGCGCGCACGCAACTTTGCACAGGTTCCATCCAAATCACCCTGAGGATAATTCCCTTATTGTTGAGATTTTTTATCGGGCCGGTCGAATTCGTAGATGCCCAGCGGGTCGCTTCCTATGATCAGACGGTCTTGCTCGATGAGAATCGTATTGGCTTCGAGCCGTGCTCCCGCAGGCGTGTAGATCAGGTAGGTTGCGCGCCGGTTTCCTTCTTTGTCGAAGTGCAGCAGTTTATCGCCGAGCGCCATCCAGACTTCTCCGCTCGTGCGCTCCACGCCAACCGCTGTAAGGATGCGCTTGAACATGGGAGCGTCCCCGCGCTTCTCCTGCCTCTCAATCTCTTTACGAGTCGCTTGCGCCGCTGGCCATGCATCCACTCCGGTGTACTGAATATCTTGCCCAGCGTATCCATAACGATCGTATTGCCGTACGGTCGCTTCCGGCATGTAAGGAAATGCGAAGTACAGATGGCCTCCGCCGTCCGTTACGAGCATTCCGATATTCAAAAAACGGTTCACCTCCGGCCGCTCGGAAATCGGCTCGGGATCGCCAAACTCGCGCACGTCGCGTCCGTTTTTGTCGAACACTATGACCAAGTGCTGTTCGTGCACGGTTGCGACGGCGACTTCCCCATCCGGAAGTGCCGCCACCGCCACCGGCCCATTGACTTTCACCACGCGTTCATTTCCCTTGGTGTCCCAGATCTTGATCGCATTTGCGCCGCGGTCCGCCACGTACACAGTTCCCTGCGCATCCACGTCCAGGTCTTCACCGAAGGTGATCGTGGCCAGTTGGGATGACTGGGGATTGAGACTCTTGCTCTCTTCGAAGGCTGGAACTCTCTTGAGCAGTTTGCCTGCTGCGTCGAATACGGAGGCCGAAGACCCCGGCGCACTCAACACATAATAATTTCCGTCCGCCCCGCGTTTCACTGCCCGCAGCCCTGGACCAACTCCCGGCAAGAAGCGCTTCTTTGCCGTCAGTTCCCCTTCATCCTGGCCAAACGCGCACCCGGCAAGACATGCCAGCAGACACAACCCCGCAAGAATTCTCACGTTAATCACAACCCCTTTGTTCTACTTCATTTGTCCTGAGTCCTCAGAGTACGACGGATGGATACAGGTTGCCCGTTTCAGAGTATTCGGTGTGTCGATCAGTCAATCTTGAAGCGCAAGCGCTCGATCGACCGCGCCCGCAGCCGGCCGGCCGCATTGCGCGGGCCTTCGTCGTCCGTTTCGATCAGCACGCAATTCATTTGCACATCGCCCGAGGCCACTTCAAACCGCGCGGGTAACCCATCGAGAAACTTTTTGATAATGCCGCCGCGGTCCATCCCGATCACCCCGCCGTGCGGTCCGCTCATGCCCACATCCGTGATGTACGCCGTGCCGCCAGGCAGAACGTGCTCGTCCGCGGTCGTAACGTGCGTGTGCGTTCCTACGATCGCGGTAACACGCCCGTCGAGGTACCAGCCCATCGCCACCTTCTCGCTGGTGGTCTCCGCGTGCATGTCCACGAAAACAAACGCGACATCCTCCGGCAGCTTGGCCAGCTCGCTGTCCGCTTTGCGAAACGGATCGTCGATCGGCGTCATGAAAACGCGGCCCTGCAGATTGAGGACGGCATATTTCACTCCATTTTTTGCCGTGCCGACATAGAGCCCGGTGCCCACGTTACCTTCCGGAAAGTTCGCCGGCCGCAGCAGCCGCGGCTCGTGCGGCATGAATTCCAGGATTTCCTTGCGGTCCCAACTGTGGTTGCCGCCCGTGAGGACCTCAATCCCCATCCCGAGCAGTTCTTCTGCCAGCCGCGGCGTAATCCCGAACCCCGAAGCCGAATTTTCGCCATTGGCGATCACCAAATCGATCTGCCGTTGCCCAACGATGTCCGCTAGTCGATCGCGGACAATCTGCCGCCCCGGCGAACCGACAATGTCTCCAATAAAAAGTATGCGCATGCTTTATTAGGGCTCGTTGATACAAAAATAGAGCGGACTGCTCGGCCGTGGGGAGCTAGGCCGTGAACCTCTGAATTAGGTGGGCGCCACGAGCCAACCGTTAGGCTTTCCTGCCCCGCTCGCCCGTCTCGATTCGCTTGCTTCCAGCGACCAATTCCAGCGACAAAGACGTTCCAGCGGGACAGGCCGTGCACACGGGCTGTCTATCCGCGGCTCCTCAGAGATTCGTCATTGGTTCAAACAGCTTTCGCTCCCTCACCTGCTTAGAAGAACCGCTCCGCCTCATATTCTAGCAGGATGCCTGCCCAAAGAAAGTCAAGGGCGCCAATGGCTCCTGAAGAGGTTCCAAACTTAAAAGGAGTTGGACAAATAGGTCTGCGAGAGACGGACTCCCTGCAGCCAGTGAACTCTCCCAGAACGGACTAATCTATGAAATCGATGACCGCTCCATCGCGGCGATCGAGGAACCCGACGAATTGCCCGAAGTTTGGCGCCGTCACATTGTTGTACACGGCATTGAAGTTGCCGTGGTTGGTGACATTGAGCGAATAGAATCCCAGCCGAATGTGGTGAATTTTGCCGCTTTTCGCGCCAAGAAAAGGAACCTGGAAGACTCGGTAGATTTTAACATCCAATGAGAGATAGGTGGCAAAGCGTTGGCCGTTTGGCGTGCCTACATAGTTCTGCAGCACATCCACATTCGAGTAGGAGTAGCCGGAATGCACGTCGAGAATGGGACTGAACGTGAACTTCTTCGGTAACGAAAAAACTCCCCAGGTGACAACTCTCTGGGGAACGTCAGAAGGCAGAATACCGTAGACGTTCGGCCGGATGACGGGCTGCAAGAACGGAATCATGACGTCGGAGAGGTTATTCAAATCTCCCCGCGTGCGGCTCCATATATAAGACGCGTTCACCTCATTGTTTTGATGAACGGTGAAGCGCACGGTGCTCTCCACCTCGCGATAGTGGGAGGAACCTGTGTTCGTGAGACCGAGGAAAGAGTTCGCGCCCGGCGCACCGGTGAAGGGATTGATCACAAAAAGGTAAGTCGTGTGGCTGTCGATGTAGCCGACCCGCAACACCACGTTTCTGCGCAACTCGCGATCTGCCTCGAGACTCCACGTGAAATTGCGCGGCGTTGTGCCCGGCCCCTGCGGCAGGATTCCGGTTGTTAGCGGATTCACCCCGCCCACGTAGGCATTGGCGTACGTTACAGGCGGCCCGAGCAATTGCCCGGTGGGATCAAACTGGCTCACCACACGAGTCGGGTTCACGTCAAAGTCGGCTGCTAGCAGAGGCAGCATGCTATAGAACAAGCCCGCCCCCGCTCGAATTACGGTCTTGCCGTCCTTATTCGGTGAATAGGCGATAGCAACACGCGGTGCGAACGCCGCGGACCAGCCAGAGGTCTCGCTGGACAAACGCGCTCCTGCATCGACCGTCCAGTGGGAGTTGAGTATCCAATGATCTTGGACGAACTCGGCAACGGCCGTATCGGATGTATTCTGAGCCGTCGTAGGCAGAAAGTTGATCTGCTCATCCAGCGTGCCGTCCTGCTCCAGCAGTTGAATTGGATTAGCCGTGTTCACACCGGCATAGGAACGATAGTTCACATCCACGCCCACATGGATCTCGTGTTTTCCCAGCCAGTGTTTCTCCGCAAATTGATAGCTAGGCAGCAACTGGAACTGCTTGCCTCTCCTTGACCACTGGTTGAAAAAATTTCCGCCCCAGCCTTGCGGCCTGATCAGCATGTCATCTAATCCTTCGCCATGAGCATTGCTGTCGAACCGCGTGTACTGCGAAATTACGCTGAAAATCGCCCCGGAATCCAGCTGGTATTTGTCGGACAAATGTGTGGCGATGCCCTTTTGATTCAAGTCGTTCGAGGCCGGCTCCGGAACGAGAGCATTGATGCCGACGCGCTGCTGCCGCAGTGGGAAAGCGTTGACCGTAAGAGTCACAACTTGTTTGGGCGAAAGAACGAACTCGAGGGTAGTAAAAGAGTTAAATCCCTGTTTCTTGGTGATGTCGTCCGGCCACGGGAGTCCGCGAACCGTGGTCTTTTTCATGTCGTACTGGAAAACCTCCGAGAAGAACAGCTTGCCCGCGATCAGCGGTCCTCCAAAATCAACGCCAGGTGTCGCTTGCGCGATGCCGACCATCGAGCCGTTCTTGCCAAGAATGGAAGGCACAAAATTCTTTATGTAGAAATTCCATTTCTCTGCCGGGGGCTTGGTCTCAATGGTTGTCAATCCGCCCGAGAAGCTTCCGAGTGCCGCGTTATAGGGCGTTTTGTAAACAGCGAACGATTGCACCGCATCCGTGGGCACCGCAATGGAAAAGCTTCCGGTCACCGGATCGGCCGTCTGCGCGGAATTCACCAGAAACAGGCTCTGATTTTCGTCAGCACCCTTGAATGTGAGTTTTCCGTCCTGCGTTTTTATCACTCCTGGAGTAATGGGAATCACTTCCCGGATCTTTTCCTCTGGCGTGGGCAGCGCAACTAGCTCGCGGTGAGTTACCGTGGCCTCCGGGTTGGCAACGCTCTCCGTTGAGATGACCTGAGTCTGTTCCTTAACCTCGACTTTTTCCGTCACAGCCTCTAGTTCCAGCGCGATGTCTTGAACCGCAGCCTGTCCTGGAGCTACGGAAACCGCTTTTGTTACCGGCTTGAACCCTTGCTGGTTGACCGAAATGGTGTACTTTCCAGCTTTTAGGCCCTTGAACTCGTAGTGCCCCGCGTCATCTGTATTCGCAGTCAGTGGGGTTCCATCGGGCGGAACTGCACTCAGGTTTACGCTAATTCCCGATAAATCCGACGAAGCGTCCTCTTGCTTGGTGGAAACGGTGCCGCGGATGGACCCAGTCTGGGTCTTCTCGGCACTAGCGCGCGTGCCTTGTCCATACGCTGGGAAAGCCACAATCATAACCACCAAGAGCCAAGCACAGCATCTTGCCCAGTCTCGGGCGAGCAGATGCAATGAACTGCCAACGGAAACGAGACTTGCTGCCAACTGGGGAATTGCCTTTGGAAATATTTTCATGGTCTAGCCGATGGGACTCTGTTTAATTGGCGCTTTCTTTCCTTAGTGTGAATAGGTCAGTTGGATTGGCGAGCGTCGCACGCGCCTTTGTCCAGCCAGACGACAACCCCTTTATTGTCAATTTCCAGTGCCGAAACGGGAAGTCCGGCGAGGTCCGGGTGTGCCTCAATCTCCAACTCCACGAATCTGGGTGCGAGCTGGGCATAATCCCCTTTTGTCCAGTCTGGGTGAGATTGGATGTACGAACGGATGTGTCCGTTAAGTCCTATAAAGTAGCCAATCCGCCGGTATGAGGGAGCCGTACTCTCGAACCGCTCGACCCTGATCTTCCCCGTGGAATCTGCCTCCAGGCCCCTGACGATCAACCCGGGCTCACCATCCTGGATTCCTGCGAAAATCACCTCCGTCGGCTTGTTTGCGATCGTGTTCGCGAAGTACGCAGGGTCACCTTTCCGGATTCCGATGACCGCCTCCTCGAAGGGCCGTCGCGCAATCCGAAGAAACGCATCCGCTTTTGACCGCAGGTCTCCCGGTTCACGGCAAGCCACGTGAACATATTCCCGCAAATGAAAGTCCGAGTTCCCCTCTTCGTAAAGCCCGGCCATCGCTACCGTACACCCAGGTTCTTGAATGATCTTGCAGGCTGAGACCGGACGGGAACCCCGGCTAACCCGGCAATCGGCTGCAATCACCAGCCTGTGATTTGCGCGATCGATCAAGGCGACCACGCTCGTCGCGTTTAGATGCATTGGGAAGAGAAAATGTCCGCCGAGGAGCAGACTTGCGCTAAGCACCAGCCTAAGAGGCTGCTTCCGAGGAGACGCTTGTCCAGACACACAGACGACTTTCAACCCAGCTCATCCCCAACACTGAGGCTGATCCTGCTGCTCTTAGTCGCCTAACCCTGAGCGGCTTTGTGAGGCTTCACTTCACAAAGCCGTTCGGCGTTGGCGTGCAGCTGCGAGAGCACGTTCTCCAGCTTGTCGATGTCGACGTTCAGTACACCTTCGAAAAATTGGCTGCGAACTTCCTCGAACCTCACCTTCAAGTGCGGCACGACACGCCGCCCCCTGCTTGTCGCCTTGATGATCGAGAGCCGATGATCGCGAGGATCGCTCCCGCGCGTAAGAAACCCGCTCGTCTCGAGCCGGTCCACGAACCGCGTAATCTTGCCTTTGTCCCGGCCCATGACCCTCGCGAGCTTTCCCGCGGAGGTTTCTCCTTCCTCCGCACAATGCATCAGCACCGCCGCTTCCTGTGCCGTCATCCCAAATTGGCTGAAGCAACGATCGAACGCCGTTTGCAGCCGTATGCTGGTGCGAAAGAGCCGGGATATCGAGAGCTCAGCCTGCCACTCTCGGATCCCGGTGAACTTTCGCGCAGTCTTCTCCCCTCTTCCGGGGGAATTCCGCAGAAATCCCTCCCTCTTTCCGGTCTCGGTCGTCTCCGTCATCCGTTTGGCCGTCACGACTTCTCGAGTTAAACGTGTAAGCTGCTCACTCCAATTCATCTAGAAATGAAAGCCCACCTCGGCAGTCATCGTGCGCGGCGTCACATAGTGCGTGCCGCTGAAGGTCGAAAGGTAGTTGTACAACGCTTCTTTGTTGGTGACGTTGATCATAGTCAGCTTTAGGCTCCACCGGTAGCGATCGCCATGAAAAAGATTGTCATGGCCGACAGCCAGGTCAAACAGGCTGCGCGGCTGGATGCGCTGCGGCTTGTGATCGTCATTTTCCTGATTGGGTCCCGGCACCTGAATGAGGCGTGATCCAAACTCACTTGCTGGGCAAGAAGCATTGAAGTTGCGCTGCAATGGGCTGGACACGATGGGCACGCCGTTGCACGTGAAACCCCCTTGGTACACCTGGTCAGCAGTTAGGGGCAAGCCAGTGATGGTGTTATTCAGAAGAACCGTGTCCGTGTTGTTGTTGAGCACTGGATCCGCCGGTTGGGTGGTAGCCGTGCACGTTGCCGTCAATGCGAAGCACGGCGTGGCTCCCGCAACCAGTCCGCTGTCGTAGCGCCAGTTGAACCCGAGCCACGGTCCTCGCTTCCACGGCTGGTATTGAATGTGGGTCGTCTGATTGTATAGCTCGTCGTGGTCGATGCGGAAAACGTTGTTTGCCGGGAAGAAATCAATTCCTGCCACTTGCGGGTTGTAGAATCGCGCCGCTACGCCCGACATGACCACCCGCGCCGTAAATCCGTGAAAGTTCGGCACGCTGGCGCTCAGCAGCCATCCCGGGATTTTCGAGTTGTGCCACTCAATCGGAAAAGTGATGGGCGTTGCGCCAACGATGCCGAAGTCGAAACCGTTGTGCGTGTACTTCCAAATGTATTCGCCGCTCACAACCAGGTATTTGCTGATGGCTTGCTCAAAACCAGCATGGAATTCATTGCGATAGCCCGGCGTCAGGGGTCCCGACGTGCAGGGCACACCCGGGGGCGACACGATGGCCACGATCACCGGATCACTGCATCCCGTGCTGGCTATTACCAGGTTTTCGTTGAACGGCGTCTCCATGATCCTAGCGTAGGAGACCCGGAGCACGGTGTTGCTACGCTTGACGTTATAGGCAGCACCGACTCGCGGTTCGATTTGACCGTCATGGCTGATGCCGTCGTACTTATCCCCGCGCAGCCCCAGATTAAAGGACCAGTTCTTCCAGGTGATGTTGTCCATCACATACAGCGCAAGTTCCTTCACATCGGTGTGGCCGTGGAAACTGAACAAGGAACCGCCATTGGTTAAGTCGAAAGGCAGAAGCGTCGTGCAGGGAGGCCCCGTGGCCACGCCATTCACGAAGCAGGGATCACCTGGAATGATGGTCCCGTCTGGATTTTCTGTGTTAAGGGAAGGGAGATACGTCGGGTCAACGATTCCGAATTTGTCATTCTCCGTGAGAAACGTCTGCTGGTAGACGAACCCAAATTTGATGTTGTTAATTCCCTTTATATACGAGATGTCGCCTCGCACTCCCGTATTCGTTAACTGCCGATCCTGGCTGGCCGTTTCTACCTGCAGGTCCGGAGCCAAATCGTTAAGTGGGTCGCTGCTGGGGTAGTAGTTGTATTGATCGTGGCGAACATAGAAACCAAGGGTTGCCAGCGCATTCGAGCCGAACAGGTGCGTCCAGCTCGGGGCGATGTTGTAAGTTTTGATTTGCGCGCGCTGATCCGTGGTCCCAAGAGGAGCCCCGGTATTGACATTAATAATGCTGGTGTTTGTCGCATCGCAGGTGAAGCCGACGGGGCCGCATGCATGGAATTGCTGGTCATACGTGTTTGGATTCTGGAACCACGAACGCGTGAACCCAAGATTCAAGTGGAGCGTGTCTGCCTTGCTGAGTTGATAGTCGACGCGATCGAAAATGTTTTCTTGGTTTCCCTTGTCGTGTAAGGCAGTGAATTCCGGTGGATCCAGAAAACGGCTGGTGTTCAGGGCGTTAAGGGCGATGAAGTTTCCCCATTTTTCTCCGCCGTACGCAAGGTCAAATCCCGCGTTCACCGTTCCAAAACTGCCATAGTTGGCGAACACGCTTCCCGTAGGTACGTTTACGCCAAGTCCAGAGCGCGTGGTCACCTTCACCACTATGCTGGTCTTGTCTCCAAAATCGGCTGGCGGCGCCCCGGAGATCACTTCCATCGACTGAATCGAATCCGCGGGAATCTGGTTCGAGAAGACCTTGCTGAATTGATCGGTTTGTGGCTGCCCGTCGAGTGAGACCGAATTCTCCGCATGATCGCCCAGCCCATGCATCAAGCCGTTGGAATCTGCTGATATTCCAGGAGTTGTCAGCGTCACCAGCGATGTAAACGGCGACGAACTGCTCTCCAGCGGAGTCCTCTCGAAGAGATTACGGTCTATGTCGCTGTGCATCCCGGGTTCGTTTTCAACCAAGTCTCCGCCGTTGGCCTCCACGTTCACGGTTGTGCTGGCACCGCTGACCTTCAAGCTAACAGCCGCGCTCACGGGAACCGCCGTGCGCACATCCACATCCGCAGTGTAGTTGGCGAAACCAGCCACTGTAACCACCATGTGATAGGTGTTGAACGGCACGTTCGTGAAACGAAAACTTCCGTCGTTCCCCGTCGTGACCTGCCTCTTATATCCACTCACGGAATACGAAATCTCGACCGTTGCATTCGGCACAACACCGCCTGATGGATCCTTGACCACTCCCTCGATCGTTCCCGAAGCCTGTCCTCTTACTTCACCGGCCCCAAATGCCAAAACAAACACCAAAGCAAGAAATGCAAAAATGCTTGAACGCTTAAACATTTTCTCCACCCTCCCGAGGGTTCTAAGTTTTTCTTGTGGATAGAGGCCGCCTGGAAAAATGGCGGTAGCGCTGGCCAGTTAAAAGTCAGCGCTTATTTGTGCGATTCACTAGCAGGAGACGGGAATTACGCGGATGGAGGCGCTCGGGAAGCGCGGTGCAGAGAAAACGAATTGCTCGGCGCAGTATGCTGCGGGAGCGAAGTATATCGGGCGATCAGCTCGGGAGCGGCGACAAGGTCGAGCGCAGCCGCGGCAAGCACGGGCATGTGCAACGACTGGCAGATGTGGCAAGCCGTCTCCGGTCCACCCGTATGCTGGTGGAGCAGGCTGCCGCCCGCCGCAAAATACAACAGGACGGCGCACGCCAGCACCGCTAGCGCGCGGCGAGCCATCGCAGGTCCGAATATAGTTCTACCCGGTTCCATGATCCTATATCAGCCTAACACCTTTGACGTTCGAGCCTGCGGCAAGGATGCAGAAAGTTGACCCCTATCCTTTTCCGTTGCTTGACCCCGCAACCATTCCGGCCTAAGCTTCGTCTTAGTAGAAAGATGTCCGTTAACCCTAATAAGGCACGATTTTGCGCTTTGCTGCTCGGAATCATCTTCCTGGCGGCACAGTTCCACTTTTGTGCCGACCTGAATTCCGCGCCAAGTGGTTCGCACCCCTGTCAGCTTTGTTCGACCGCGGGCTCTGCGATTACGACTCAGACTCCAGATCTGGCCGTAGTTCCCGTCGTGAACCGGCTCGAAGTTTTCGTCACTATTCTCTCTCCTTCTGTAGAAATTCAGCGTTCCACCTCTCCTCGGGCGCCTCCGGCTCTGTAGTTCTCCGCAATTCTTCCATTTTGTTGGTCCCTTCATAACTGCATCGACTTGTCCCTACCGCACGGGACTCTAGAGGAGTACTAACATGAAGAAAGGAACGGCATTGGCCACCGCGCTTTTGGCCCTGCCCGTCTGCGTGCTGGCCCAGAACCCCGCGCCTGCTCCGCCCGCATCCCCCGCACAGGCTGCCCCGCCACGCGCGGACACCAACAATCCCGCGCCCACGCTCATCACTCTCGACGAAGCCATTCGTCTTGCGTTGCAGCACAATCACGCTCTGCTCGCGGCGCGCTCGACCATTCTTCAAAATCAGGCGCAGGAAATCACCGCCAATCTTCGTCCCAATCCCGTTCTGGCATGGGATACGCAGTTCCTTCCCATTTTTCAACCCAGTAACTTTACCGCGAATTATTTCGAGAACCAGGCGCAATTCGACATAGGCATTGGCTACCTCTTCGAACGCGGCGGCAAACGTCAGCATCGCCTGCAAGCCGCTAAAGATCAGACCGCCGTCACCCGTGCTCAAGTGACCGACAACGAGCGCCAGCTCACCTTCAACCTTTCCCAGCAGTTCATCAACGTTCTACTCGCGCAATCTACCCTCGACCTCGCCCAGCAGGATTTCGACAGCTTTCAGAAGACCGTCGATATCAGCGAGTTCCGCTATAAAGCGGGCGACATGAGCGAAGGCGACCTGCTCAAGATCAAACTGCAATTGTTGCAATTCCAGTCGGATGTGTTTGCCGCGAAACTTTCTAAAGTCCAGGCGCTTGCCGCCCTTCGCCAGTTCCTCGGGTTCGAGTCCGTTCCCGACGACTATGACGTCGATGGCGCTCTCGACTACCAGCCTGTTCACGGAGGTATCGACGATTTCAAAGCGCTGGCCCTTCGCACTCGCCCGGATCTGCAGGCTGCCCAATTGGGCGTAACCGCTGCTCATAGCCAGGAGTCACTGGCGGAGGCCAACGGCAAGCGCGACTTGAACGTCACTTTTGATTACTCGCACGTCGCGGGCGTCAACAGCGGCACCTTCTTCTTCAATATCGATCTCCCCATTTTCGACCGCAATCAAGGCGAGATCGCGCGCACCCGCTACGCTATTACCCAATTCCAGGAATTGCAGAGCGAAGCCGCCCAGCAAGTCCTGACCGACGTCGTCGACGCCTACGAGGCCTTGCACTCCAACGATCAAATCATTCAGCTTTACCGCGGCGGTTACGTCGACCAGGCCCAGAAATCCCGCGATATTACCGAGTACGCCTACAGAAAAGGCGCCGCCAGCCTGCTCGATTTTCTCGATTCAGAGCGCACCTATCGCGCCAACCAGCTGGCCTACCGCCAGGCGCTTGCCAGCTATATGACGGCGCTCGAACAGATGCGCCAAGCCGTAGGAACGAGGAATCTGCCATGAATTTCAAAACCCACTTGCGCGTCTTGATTTTTCCCTCGTCTTTCTTGGTCGCGGCCTTTCTGGTGGCCTCTCTCGCTGGCTGCAGTTCTGGCGGTTCCGAGTCCAAGATGACTTCCTACTCCTCGAGCGAGTCGAAAGAGGAATCTGCCGAACTCTTCACCGTTCCCCAGGATCAGATGGCTCACGTCCAGGTGGTGTCCGTCGAAAAGGCCAGCCTCCCGCGTGTTTTGCGGCTCACCGGCGCCGTGGCCTACAACTCCTTCATGACCACCCCAGTCTTCGCCGCCATCGGCGGGCCCGTTCACGAACTTCTCGTTGCCCCCGGCGAAACCGTCCACACAGGCCAGCCGCTCCTTACCGTCAACAGCCCGGACTACTCTGCGGCGCGCTCCGCCTACATCAAGGCCCGCGATGCTTTTCTCCTCGCCCAGAAGTTCTACACCCGCGCGCAGGATCTATTCGCTCATGGTGCCATTGCCGAGGCCGACTTTCAGACCGCCGAATCCACGCGCAATCTAGCCCAGGCGGATCTCCAGTCCAGCGAAGACGCTCTCCGCGTGCTAGGCGTGAGCGATCCCGAATCTCTTGCGAAGAATCCACCGAAAACCACTTCGCAAATTCCCGTACTCGCTCCCGTGGGCGGAGAAATTGTCGAACGCCTCGTCGGACCCGGCCAACTGCTTCAGGCAGGCGCAACCCAGGTCTTTACCATTTCGGACATGAAGACGGTCTGGGTCCTCGTCAATATCTACCAGGGCGAAATGGCCTACGCTCACTTGGGAGATAGTGTGGACGTCGATACTGATTCGTATCCCGACAAGTTTCATGGGCGAATTTCTTACATCGCTACGGCTCTCGATCCCAACACCCGCACGGTTCAGGCGCGCATTGTCACCGAAAATCCTAACAACAAGCTAAAAAAGGATATGTACGTCACCGCCTATGTAAATGCCGGCTCCATCACCAATGCTCTGACGGTTCCGGACGCGTCTGTGCTGCGCGACACAGAAAACCAGCCCTTCGTCTACGTGCAGTCTTCCACGAAACAAAACGAGTTCGCGCGCCGCCTGATCCAGCTCGGAGATAGCCACGGCGGCCGCACGCAGATTACAGGTGGCCTCAAGGAAGGCGAGCGCGTTGTTGGCGACGGTAGCCTATTTCTGCAATTCAAGAATTCTTTGGAGCACTAAAGGGAGAAGCGGCCAAGAGAAATCACGATGATCCATCACATTGTCCAATTCGCCCTGCGCCAGCGCTTCCTCATCATTATCATCACGTTGTTGATAGTAATCGCCGGCGCCGAATCCTTCCGCCGTATGCCCGTCGACGCGTATCCCGATCTTTCTCCGCCCATGGTCGAGTTGATCACCCAGTGGCCCGGCCATGCTGCTGAAGAGGTCGAGCGCCTCACCACGCTTCCCCTCGAGCTCGCCATGAATGGCACGCCGAACCTCAAGGTCATGCGCTCCATTTCGCTTTACGGTCTGAGCGATGTCATCCTCACCTTCGAGGACAGCACTGACTCCTATTTTGCCCGCCAGGTCGTTTTCCAGCGCCTCAGCGACGCCACTCTTCCGCCCGGCGTTACGCCCAGCATGGCTCCGCTGTTCAGTCCCAGCGGCCTCGTCTACCGCTACGTCATCGAGAGCCCCGATCGCTCGCCGATGGAACTCCACACCTTCGAGGATTGGATCATCGAGCGGGCCTACCGCAGCGTTCCCGGCGTTGCCGATGACTCCGGCTTCGGCGGCCCTACGATGCAGTATCACGTGCTGCTCGACCCGGTGAAGCTCTACAACTATCACCTCCCCGTCGTGCAGGTGCTCAACGCTCTCACCGCTAACAACGCCAACACCGGAGGTGGTTTCTACTCCCAGGGCGGCCAGTTTTATTACGTCCGCGGCCTCGGTCTCGTCAAAACCACCGAAGACATTGGCGAAGTCGTTGTTGGCAGCGGCAACGGTGTGCCTATCCGCGTCAAAGACATTGGCCGCGTCGTCATCGGCAGCGCCCCGCGCCTCGGCATTTTCGGCTTCCAGGACAAAGGGGAAAAGGGGAAAGACAACCCCGACGCCGTCGAAGGCGTCATTCTCATGCGCCGCGGTGAGCAGACGCAAAACGTACTCGAAGGCGTCGAGAAAAAAACCGTCGAGATCAACCGCGACCTGCTTCCACCCGACGTCAAAGTGCGCCCTTACTATGACCGCAGCGATCTCGTCAAAGTCACCACCGACACCGTCGAGTGGAATCTCGTGCGCGGCATGGTGCTCGTTCTCATCGTCCTTATCTTTTTCCTTGTCAGTATCCGCGCTGCCGTTATTACCGCGCTTACCGTTCCACTTGCTCTTCTTTTCGCCTTCATCTTTCTCCACGCTACCGGCGAAGCCGCCAACCTCCTCTCCATCGGCGCCATCGATTTCGGCATCATCATTGACGGCACCATCGTCATGGTCGAAAACATTTACCGTGAGCTCAGCCTCCGCCATGGCCAGGAATACAAAATCAACGAGGTCATCCTCGCCGCCGCTCGCGATGTCGACCGCCCCATCTTTTATTCCGTCGCTGTCATCATCGCCGGTTATCTCCCCATCTATGCCCTCACCGGTCCCGCCGGAAGACTTTTCCATCCCATGGCCGACACCATGGCCTTCGCGCTCGTCGGCGCCCTCGTCCTCACACTCACTCTGGTTCCCGTCCTGGCCTCCTACTGGTTCAAGAACGGCGTCAAGGAAAAGCCCAATCGCCTTTTCGAGCGCGTCCGCACCGGTTATGGCAAGCAACTCGAGTGGTGCCTCAATCATCCGGCGTTGACTCTGATCGTCGTCACTCTTATCTTTGGCTCCACGCTGCTCCTCCTCCCCTTTATCGGCGGCGAATTCTTGCCGCACCTCGATGAGGGCGCCCTGTGGCTTCGCGCCACCATGCCCTACACGATTTCTTTCGAAGACTCCGCCAAGTTCGCTCCACAGGTCCGCGACATTCTTTCGAAATACCCGCAGGTCACTGTCGTCGGCTCCGAGCTTGGCCGCCCTGATGACGGCACCGATCCCACCGGGTTTTTCAACTGTGAGTTTTATGTTGGATTGAAGCCTTACGACGACGCGTCTTGGAAATCCGGCTCCATTCACACCAAGGAAGAGCTTAGCCGCGAGTTCGACAAAAAACTTGCGTCTTATCCCGGCGTAATTTTTAATTTTACCCAGCCCGCCGAAGACGCCGTCGACGAAGCTCTCACCGGACTCAAGTCCTCCTTGGCCGTCAAAGTCTTCGGGCCCGATCTCAACGTCCTCGAGAAGAAAGCCGTCGAGATTCGCAATATTCTGGCCAAAACACCCGGTTTCAAGGAGCTAACCGTTGTCCGCGAGCTCGGACAGCCTAGTCTTCTCATTGACGCCGACCGTGCCAAAATCGCGCGCTATGGCATCAACGTCGCCGACGTAGAAGCCGTCGTCCAAGCCGCGATCGGCGGTCAAGCTGCGACACAAGTGATTCAAGGCGAAAAACTTTTTGACCTCGTCGTTCGAATGGAACCGCAATACCGTTCCAGCGCCCGCGCCATCGGCGATCTCCTTGTCCCCGCGCCCGCCGGCCAGCAGATTCCTCTCTCCGAACTCGCCACTATCAAGGAAGCCTCCGGCGCTTCCTTCATCTATCGCGAAAATAATTCGCGCTACATTGGCATTCAATTTTCCGTGGAAGGCCGCAACCTGGAGGGTACCGTAAACGCCGGCCAGGACGCCGTCAAAAAAGCCGTCACTCTTCCCGAAGGCTACCGTCTCGATTGGGGGGGTGAGTACAGCGAGCTCCTCGAAGCCAAGGCGCAATTCTTCGTCATCGGCCCGCTGGCGCTCCTGCTCATTTTTATGATTCTCTTTGCGCTCTATGGCAATTTCAAATTCCCCATCACCATCGCTCTCGGCGTCATCCTGACCGAACCTGTCGGCGCGCTCATTGCCCTCAAGCTCACCCACACGCCCATCAGCGTCTCCAGCATCCTCGGTTTGCTGGCTCTGCTCGGCGTCTCGGTCGAAACCGCCGTTATTCTTGTCAGCTACATCAACAAGCTTCGCCTCGAAGGAAAAAGCGTCCGCGACGCCACGCTGGAGGCCTCACTCCTCCGCCTTCGCCCCATCATGATGACTGCGCTCGTCGCTTGCCTCGGCCTGCTCCCCGCCGCCATGTCCACCGGTGTCGGCAGCGACACGCAAAAGCCTTTCGCCATCGTCGTCGTCGCCGGCCTCGTCTCGCGCCTGGTTCTCGGCTTCTTCGTCAACCCGGTTCTCTACGAAATCGTCGCCCGTGAAGGCGATGTCCTTCAGGTCTGACGCAGTCGCGTGCCACGCGGCTCGCGAACGTCGTTCAGATTCAATTGTCGAAAGACAGAAATACAGGGGCGGCTGAGCTATCGCTCCGTGTCTCCCGAGTTCCGAAGGAAAACACCTAAAATTTTGTAGTGGAAGGCTTGAATTCTTGCAGGAATCAAATCGATCGCTTAACTGTTCGGATCGAACATCACGGCCACGGTCATCGTGCTCTCGCCGCCCGGCGAGAATCGCCACTGCCGTACGGATTTCTCGGCGGCATCGGCCAAAGCCGGGTTTCCACCCAGCACCTCAACGTCCTTAACGCTCCCATCCGCATGAATGGCAACCTTCAGGCGTACCGTCCCGCCAATTCCTCTTCTTTTCAGGATAGCCGGATACTGCACGTCCACCTTTTTCACGATTTTGCGGTCATTATCCTGCGCCAGGACTGGCGTCAGGCTAAGCAGCACTAGAAGTAGGCAGCCGCATGTCGCGGCGCATTGAGTCTTTCGTTTTTGGCTTGTCATCGTGCGGCCTTAAAGCAGCAGGCGGGGACTCCGGTCTGGGACCACCTACACCGTAGCCACTCCCTTTTGCCGCACTAAAGCTGCAGTCCTGCTACCAAGTTTCCGCGTTTTTAGCGAACCGGTTCCACCAGCGCATTGCGACGCCCATAGTAATTATAAGTTATTGTAATTAAGCCACTTAGGTGGGGATGGGCGACCTACCCGAACGCCTTGCGCCGTAGAGGGACCCGGTTCCAACAAGACTTTCTCAAGTCCTTCTCAGCGCCTGTTTCACATTGAGATGTTCTTTGTGATATCTCCGCCCCGGTTGAGAGTCTTGCCTGAGCGAACCCGAGCCTTCTACTTCGCTGGCGCAGGTTGCGCCGTCGGCGGCAAAATCCCGTTCAACCGCAGATAGATCGCTTGCCCGGCGTAGTGGTCATACCAGTCGTCGCTCAAAATAATCAGCGCACCTGCCCGCGAGGTTTGTCTATTTCCGAATAAAGTTAACGGATCGCTTAGCTTTGAATCGTCCACCCCCGCCAGCGCCGTCGAACAAAACTCAAACGACGCCTTCAACCCCGCCACCAGTTTGTCCTTCCCATCCGCGTCCGTCAGTTTGAACTCCGGCGCCGTCTGCCCCGAAATCTTCGCGCACAAAAAATAATTCGACTGCGCGATGTGCATCACCACATGCCCAAACGAGTTCATCTCCGCTGTCGGCTTGAAGCCATATTTCTCCGCCGGCATCGAGTCCGCGGCCGCCACCATGTTTTTCTCGTAGCGCGTCAACTGACTCTTCACCATCGTAGTCACTGGATTCGCCACCGGCCCCGCCGGTGCCGCATCCTGCGCCGCACACATTGCCCCGCTGACCAGCAACCCCGCCATTACCAACCCAATCCGTTTCATCTTTATTCTCCTCCCCGCTTTGGGCCCACACCTCGCGCCCTCCTACTTCCAAAGATGCCGCACGGAAGCATACCCCCGCATCATCCCAGCGACAAGCGGCTTCGCGTCCTGAGGCGTTTCTGCATCGCAGACGGTTGAGGCTGAACGACGCCAGAACGTCGCGCCCTCAGCCGATACTCCTGTGATGTCCTAAGTCCAGTATCTCCTTCGCTCTGCCGGGTCTCACACCATTTTCCTGCGCCCCAATTATTGCGGAATTCGATACTCCCCATTCAAATTTCGTCTACCTTCCAGCATCAATTCGCTCTCATAATAGATGCCGCGTCTATCGAAGCATGCCAGTCGGCTTCGAATCGATTATAATTCAGCGATCTGGCCGCGCACGGACGGCATTTCTCGAAAGGTTGGAATCAAGGCCGTGGGTCACGGCCTGAACGAGGAGCTTATGGCAAGAACAAACGGTAACGGTTCATCGACAAAGAGCAAATCCCCCTCCGTCAAGAAAAAACTTTCCCCTGAGGAAAAAATCGCGCAGCGCGCCTACGAGATCTACCTCGAGCGCAACGGCGCCCCCGGCAACCCGCTCGAGGACTGGGTCCGCGCCGAACGCGAACTGCTCCAGAAGAGCCGCAAATCCACCAAGAAAACTGTTGCGGCAGCAGCCTAGTCCCAGCGGACAATTCACCTCTCTCTCCGACGTCGCTTCTTCCGTCTTTGTAGAGGCGTGGCTTCAGCCACGCGCCTTTCTCTTCTCATCCCGATTCCCTCAAGTCCGCTCGCCACCCCGCCGCAGACATTCCCCGAACACTCGGCTACAATGGCGCGGCTCCAAAAACGCAAACCAAATTTCGCCAAGGAAAATTCTGATGCCCCCAGTGTCACAAAATAATCGCAGCGTCTCGCGCAAAGCCACCGGCAAGTTTCTCGTCAACGTTCTGGCACGCCCCTTGGCGTTCGTCGCGCTCTCCGGGTCGCCAACAATTCTCCAAGCCGCACCGCAAGCTCCGCCCGCAAAAAATTCCGCCGCGCAACCTCGCTTCGCCGTCTCTTTCGATTCGAAACTCAGCCCCACTCCTCTCGACGGCCGCGTCTACGTCGTCATCTCCACAAAGGAAGATCCCGAGCCTCGCACGCAAATCCTCGAAGAAGAAGTCCTGTCCCAGCAAATTTTCGGCGCCGACGTCGACGCCCTCGCCCCCGGACAAAACGCCATCATCGCCGATGACGCGCTCGGCTACCCCACCCCCAATTTTCGCGATCTTCCCGCCGGCGACTATTGGGTCCAGGGCGTCCTCAACAAATACACCACCTTCCACCGTTCCGACGGCCACACTGTAAAACTCCCCATGGACGAAGGCGAAGGCCAGCACTGGGACACCAAGCCCGGAAATTTCTACAGCACTCCCGAGCGCGTCCACATCGATCCTGCCGACGCGAAAACAATCTCGATTCATCTCACAAAAATCGTCCCGCCCATCGAGCCCGCGAAAGACACCGAGTGGGTCAAGCACATTAAAATCCAAAGCCCAGCCCTCACAAAGTTCTGGGGCCGTCCCATGTATCTAGGCGCCATCGTAGTCATCCCCGAAGGCTGGGCCTCCCATCCCACCGCGCACTATCCTCTCCTTCTAGACCACGGCCACTTCCCCCATGACTTCACCGGCTTCCGCAACACGCCTCCGTCGTCCGACCTAACCGGCTACGCGCAAGAGCGCGCCCAAGCGCAATACAAGTTTTACCAGGACTGGACCACCGGCAAGCTCCCCCGCATGCTGCTCCTCCTGGTCCAGCACGCCAATCCTTATTACGACGATTCCTACGCCGTCGATTCCGCCAACGTCGGCCCCTACGGCGAGGCCATCAACCGCGAACTCATCCCCGCCATCGAAAAACAATTCCGCGGCATCGGCCAAAGCTGGGCCCGCGCCGTCTACGGCGGTTCCACCGGCGGCTGGGAAACGCTAGCCACGCAAATTTTCTACCCCGATGATTTCAACGGCGCCTATGGAGCCTGCCCCGACCCGGTCGACTTTCACGCCTACCAAACCGTGAACATCTACGACGACCCCAACGCCTACTGGACCATCGGCCCCTTCGGCCGCATCGCCCAATCCGAAATGCGCACTCCGCCCGGCATCATCCTCGCCACCACCGAAGGCACCAATCGCTGGGAACTCGTCCTCGGCACTCACGGCCGCTCCGGCGAACAGTGGGACATTTGGCAAGCCGTCTTCAGCCCCGCCGGCCCCGATGGCTACCCCGCCGAAATCTGGAATCAACGCACCGGCCTCATTGATAAACAAGTTGCTGCCTACTGGCGTGAACACTACGACCTGACCGCCATCCTCCAGCGCGACTGGCCCGCCCTAGGCCCCAAGCTCCAGGGCAAACTCCACGTAATGGTCGGCACAGCTGACACCTTCTTCCTCGATGGCGCCGTCCACCTGATGCAGCACTCCCTCGAAGCCACCGCCAACCCTCACTCCGACGCCACCTTCGACTACGGCGTCGACCAGCCCCACTGTTACACCGGCCCCCCAGGCTCCACCACCCGCGAAGGCGGCCTAACCTTCACCCAACGCGTCCTTCGAGAATCCGAATCTCACATGCTAAAGACCGCGCCCCCAGGCGCCGACACCACCTCCTGGCGCTACTAACTTCTGTCCCTTCCTGTTTGCCGATTAGCGCCGTAGGCGCCACCAGAACTAGCCCACCTTTCGCAGCCTGAGGTGATTTGAATATTTTTTGAGCACATTTCGGAGTAATTCGAATCTAGAGGTTTCTTAACCTTCCTATCCTCAGTACGAGTCCTCCGGAAGTATTGCGTGTCCTGCAAAAAAGTCTTTGTAGTGAAGACCAACTCTCTTGAAAGTGGAGTAGCCATGCGTAGGATCGATGCATGTACTTGCGTCGCTGCTATCGCAACAAGGATGGCAAGCGCCATGGCTACTGGGCGCTGGTCGAGAGTTATCGTTCGTCGCGAGGCCCACGGCAGCGCGTGGTGGCCTACCTCGGTGAGATGGATGCGGCCGGGCGTCTGGGCATTCACCAACAGGCGGCCGGTGCTGCCGCGATTGCTCAGCGCGGATTATTCCAGGACATCGAGCCACAGTGGGTGGAAGTCGATCTGAAGCGGATCGCTATCGAACGGAAGCGCGCCTTTGGCGGTCCTTGGCTGGGGCTGGAGTTGTGCCGGCAAGTGGGACTGGTCGATTTTCTGGAACAGACCTTGCCAAGCGGGACGAGAAGAGATTTCCTGGCCGGTGATGGCGCAGATCCTGATGCTGGCACGACTCTGTGAGCCCTCGAGCGAGTTGCAGATCGCGGAGCGTTTCTATGAAGCCAGTGCGTTAAGCGATTTGCTGGGCGTGCCCGCTAACAAGGTAAATGAAGACCGACTCTACCGCTCTCTGGATCGACTCCTGCCGCATAAGGAAGAGCTGGAAAAACATCTGAAGAATCGCCTGGGAGAACTATTCGATCTGGACTACGACCTGTTGTTGTACGACGTCACCAGTACGTACTTCGAAGGCGAGGCCAAGCGGAACGAACTGGCTCAGCGGGGTTATTCGCGCGATCACCGCCCCGACTGCAAGCAGGTGAACATTGCTCTGGTGGTAAGCCGCGAAGGAATGCCCTTGGGCTACCAGTTGTTCACCGGGAACCGCAACGACGGAACCACGCTGGAAGAGATCGTGGAGCGCATCGAACGACTGTACGGGAGAGCAAACCGTATCTGGGTGTCTGGATCGCGGCATGGTCAGCGAAGAAAACGTGCGGTTTTTGAAAGAAGCCAAGCGACGGTACATCGTGGGGACACCGAAGGGCATGCTGAAACGGTTCGAGGGAGAACTGCGCGCCAAAGACTGGAATCAAGTGCGGGAAGGTCTGGAGGTGCGGTTGTGTCCGGCCCCTGGTGGGGAAGAAGTATTTCTTCTGTGCCGGAGTGCGCAGAGGAAAGAGAAAGAGCAGGCCATGCATGAGCGCTTTGAGAAACGCATCGCGGAGGGGCTGGAAAAGATCGTGACTAGCTGCGCCAAGCGCAAACAACTGCCGGCCGCTGTGGGGCAGCGGGTGGGGCGATTATTGGGCAAGAACTCTCGGGCAGCGGGAGCGTTTGAGGTCAAGATCGATCCCGATACAGACGGCTTTGCGAAGTGTCAGTGGAAAAGAATCGATCGCTGGCGGGAGTGGGCACGACTCAGTGAGGGTTGTTATGTGTTGCGCAGCAACGTGACGGACTGGAGCCCAGAAGAACTCTGGCGTGCCTACATGCAGCTGACCGAGGCCGAGGCCGCGTTCCGCATCCAGAAGACGGATTTGCAACTGCGACCGATCTGGCACCAGAAACAAGAGCGGGTGGAAGCGCACATCCTGGTGTGCTTCTGGCCTTTGTGTTGTGGAAGACGCTGGCGCAACTCTGCCAACGCGCTGGGTTGGGCAACGAACCCCGAAAAGTATTCCAGGAGTTGGCGGACATCACCCTGGTCGACGTCGTGTTACCAACGCGCAACGGAGTAATCATCCGCAAGCGCTGCATCAGTCGACCGACCGAGCACCAGGCGATCCTGTTGCAACACCTGAATCTACATCTCCCCAACTCGCTGAAAATGGCCCAAGTGTAGTGAAGACTCGGGCATGTCCGTGTTGAAAACACAGGTATTTATTCTTCAAACTGCGGAACTTGGGCACACATGCGATAATGAATCTCGAGCACCGCAGGTGCGGCACATACCCCATGTTTGCACTGAGCCTCGAAGGGTTTCGCTCGACGATCAACCTATCACCTCGCCCTTTGCTCGAGCCCTGCCCCCCAAATCAGCCGTTTCCCAGCCCAAACCCTGTTCTCCCGCCATCCCGGTCACGCACGCACTTCGATCTCTGCACCCCTCGCCCTTCAAACCTCTCGATGCTCGCCTCGCCGCTCTCCCCGCTCTCTCATAGACCACATAGCGAGCAAAAAGCGAGCAAACAACCTGTTTATTTTCAGCATCTTACAAACGCATATTTTAGTAACCCATTTAAATTCAAGGACTTACAAATTGCCAGGGGGGGGGTGTTTTGCGAATGCCCCTTATGATTATTCCTAACCGGTCAGGCCGGCGAGAGACCTCTGCACAAATCCCTCAAGGAATGTCGTCCCCGCCTGGAGACACCTCTCTTCCCAGCATCTGTCATTCCGAGCAGCGCGAGGATCTCTTCTCCTCCGAGCGCTTTTTGCGAGGAGAATCTGCTTTTTCTGTTCGTTCCCTCGTTGCGTCGTTACCTCCTTACTTCGCTGCTCATATTTCACGGATCATGGATCACAGTTCACGTTCACTACCCACCACTCACTTTCCTTTCCCCGTATAATGTGCGCTCCAAAACAAGGAGGCACTCACCAATGCATTACCGCAGATTCGGCCGCACCGGATGGAACGTCAGCGAAATTGGCTATGGCATGTGGGGTATGGCCGGTTGGACCGGCTCGGAAGATAAAGAATCGCTCGCGTCGCTGCAGCGTTCCGTCGATCTCGGCTGCAATTTCTTCGACACCGCCTGGGCCTATGGCGACGGCCACAGCGAACAGCTTCTCGGAAAAATTCTTCGCGCCAATAAAGGCAACGCCGCCGTCGGCGGACCTGACAAAAAACTTTACGTCGCCACAAAAATCCCGCCGAAAAATCGCCGCTGGCCTAGCCGCCGCGAATTTTCTCTCGACGATTGCTTTCCGCCCGAGTACATCGTCGAGTACGTCGAAAAAAGTCTCGCCAACGTCGGTGTCGAAACTCTCGACCTCATTCAGTTTCACACTTGGGAAGACAAGTGGCTCGATGACGAGCGCCTGCCTCGCGCCATCGAAAATCTGCGCAGCAGCGGCAAAGTTCGCGCCGTGGGCATCAGCCTCAATCGCTGGGAGCCTTGGAACGGGACTCGCGGCGTGCGCGTCGGCCTCGTCGACGCCGTGCAAGTCATCTACAACATCTTTGACCAAAATCCCGAGGACGAACTATTTCCCGCGTGCCGCGAAAAGGATGTCGCCGTCATCGCGCGCGTCCCGTTCGATGAAGGCTCGCTCACTGGAACGCTCACCCTCGAAAGCACCTGGCCCAAGTCCGATTGGCGCAGCACGTATTTCGTCGCGGAAAATCTAAAGAGCAGCGTGGCCCACGCCGACGCCCTCAAGCCTCTTCTCAAAGATGGTATGACCATGCCGGAAATGGCGCTGCGCTTCATTCTCAACAACAAAGACGTCGCCACCATCATCCCCGGCATGCGCAAACTCAAAAACGTGGAATCCAACATCGCCGCCGGCGCCAAAGGCCCCCTGCCCCCCGCCCTCTACGCCGAACTCCGCAAACACCGCTGGATCCGCACCCCAACAAGCTGGAGCCAATGATGCATCCCGCCACGCCAAGCACGGTCATTTCGAGCGAAGCGAGAAATCTCTCTTCGCTCTTTCGGAAGGCGGAAAGCTCAGCGAGGAATTTATGCTGGGAGAAAGAATTGTTTCAATGTTTCAAGCGGTTTGTTTCAAGGCGCGTTCGACGAGCGTCAGGCAACGCTCCGCTTGTTCGCGCATTAACTCTTCTCGGTCGCCGCGGTCTTTCTGGATGCTGTGAAGTTCGTCGGCGATGGCCAACGCCGCCAGCACGGCCACTTTTTGCGTGTCCACCGTCGCCGTACCCGCCGCAATGGCGTGCATTTTTTCGTCGACGTACTCAGCCAGCTTATGGACATAGGCTTCGTCCAGATCGCCGCGAATCGCGTAGGTCTGTCCGAATATTTCGACTTTTACGGGACTGCTCATGTCTCGGGATTGTAGCGCACCGTGGCCCGGACGAGAACACTCAACTGGCGCCCCTTCAACTCGCTCGAAGCTGCGCGCCGAGATTTTTTTCGAGAGCGGAAATAATTTTGGCGGAGAAGTCGCTGATTTGCGCGTCGGTCAGCGTGGCTTCGCGGCTCTGAAACGTTGCGCGCACGAGGAGAGAATATTTTCCTGCGGGGACATTCTTCCCCCGAAACAAATCCGCCGCATCGATCGATGTGATTTCGCCTATGTTCAGCAAGCGAATCGTTTTGACGACGTCCGAAAACGCAGTGCCGTCGGCCAGCAGCAAAGAAAAATCTCTTTCGACCGCGGGAAAACGCGGGAGCGGCTCGTAGCGCCGCACCTCTTTCGCCGCGCGAATCTGAGCGTATAGGGTTTCGAGTTCAATTTCCGCTAAAAATATTTCCTGACGCAATTTGAATTTCTCTGCGACTCGCCGCGCAAGTTGCCCTGCAACGCCAAGCGATGTGGAATTTGGCAGCTCGCTAGCGGCGTTGGATGAAGAGAGATTTCTCGCTTCGCTCGAAATGACGGGTTGTGGGTTGATGGATTGCAGATGGATTGTTCCACGGCGAGCGGCGTGAGTCCACGTTGCTCCGCCTTCCTTCCAGTCGAAGCCGCCGGCAAGTGCACCAATGGAGTCGAGGTCGCCCTTCAGATCGGCAAACTCATACTCGCGGGCATTTTCGTGAATGCCTTTTTCGCGGGCTTCGCCTGTTGCGCCAATCGTCAGGACGGGCATCTCTACGGGAGCGCTCCCTTCCAGGCGATAGCTGCGGCCGATTTCGAAGAGGCGGACGTTGCGCTGGCCGTGGTTGAGATTCCATTCGAGCGCGGCGGCCATGGTGACGAGGCCATTCGAACGAAGAACGCTCGCTTCCTCCGAGAGCGGATTCGCAAGGCGCGCGGACGTGAGGCCTTCGGGGCGGAAGAGCGCGTCGCGTTCCTCGGCCACGTGGGGGATCGTCAGAATTTCGCGATAGCCGAGACCGATCAAGCGTTCGCGGACGCGCAGCTCGGGTTCGAACTTTGGGAGACGCTGCGCGCCCTGGCGGGCGGCGGGCAAGCGCGGCGGAAATTTATCGAGACCGTAGATGCGCGCGACTTCCTCGATCAAGTCGATTTCGCGTTCGACTTCGGCGCGCCAACTTGGCTGTGTGCATTCCCACGCGGCGAGCAGCGAACCTTCCGCACCGCGATTTTCGCCGATTCGAACGGGCGCAAAGCCGAGGGCGCCGAGGATGGCTTCGATTTCCTTGTCGGGAACGTCCGCGCCCATCACGCGAAGGAGTTCCGTGCGGGTCAGCTGAATTTTTTTCGGTGTGCGTTTGCCAGGATGAACATCGACGACGCCGGAGAGCAGTTCGCCACCGGCGAGTTGCAGAATGAGTTCGGCGGCCCGCCGCGAGGCAAGTTCGGCCGTTTCGGGATCGACGCCGCGGCCGAAGCGCGTGGAGGCTTCGGTGTGAAGTTTCAGGAAGCGCGCGGCTTTGCGGACGGCGATCGGTTCGAACCAGGCGCACTCGATCAGGATGTTTTTCGTGGAGAAAGAAATTTCGGTGTCGGCTCCGCCCATGATGCCGCCGATGCCGACGGCGCGGGAGTCGTCACCGTCGTAGACGACCGACATCGAGGGATCGAGGGTGCGCTCGAGGCCGTCAAGTGTACGGATTTTTTCGCCGGATTTTGCGCGGCGGACCCCGATACGGTGATCGCGGACTTTGTCGTAGTCGTACGTGTGCAGCGGGTGGCCGAACTCGAGCATGACGTAGTTGGAGATGTCGACGACGTTGCTGATGCTGGCGACGCCGCTGGCTTCGAGGCGGTCTTTCAGCCATTTCGGAGATGGCTGGATTTTTACGCCGCGGATGACGCGGGCGGTGAAGCGTCCGCAAAGTTCGGGCGCCTGAATTTCAACCTTTACTGCTCCACTTACTTTTGTCGCGCTCTCAACAGGCTTTGGAGCAACTGGTTTGAGCGGGAGTTTGTAGACGGCGCCAAGTTCGCGCGCGATGCCGAAGTGGCCCAGGCAATCTGGGCGATTCGAGCCGACTTCGGCGTCGATGACTGCCCCGTGCGGGCCGTTCTCTACGCTGCCGACGTTGGTGCCGGACAGAGCCAGACGCGAGGCTACGTCATTTGGCGGAGCGGTCACGTCGACGAATTCCTTCAGCCAGTTGTAGACGACCTTCATTTGCTAGCCTTGCTCCGTGAGGCGAAGACCCACCCTCAAACAACGAGGGTGGGGCACCCGCGACAAACCAATGCAGGCCCGGGTAACTGGGGCGTAGCGTGCTGCGCCCCTACAGTGGCGGATCGCGAAAATAAGCGGCGGGCGCATTAGCGGGCACCTGCCAGGTGGCCGAAGTAGACGTGAGTGGTGTACTCGAGGCGGACGTGGCCGTCTTGGTTGAACTCGGCGAAGATCCGTTGGAGTTCTTCCATCATGGGGGCGAAATTGGGCGCATCTGGCGCGGGGATGAAGGAGCTGCTGCGGAGGCGGCCGGCGATGCCATCGAAATCAAATTCCTGGAAATTGGGAAGCTCGTGCGAGTTGTACGGGTTTGCGCCAAAGAAATCGCGCATGTGTTGCTCGTTGGGGTAGCTTTCTTTGACGCTGGCGTAGTCCGTGCCGAATTCGCGAAGCAAGGATTCGTAGGCGCGGACGAAGGGCGTGGTGTCTGTCAGGCGCTCATTCCAGATGACGACGACCCAGCCTTCGGGCTTGAGGATGCGCGTAAATTCGCTGCGGGCGGCGTTTTGGTCGAACCAATGGAAAGCCTGGCCAGCAGTGACAAAGTCCACGCTGGCGTCATCGAGCGTGGTGGATTCGGCGGAGCCGTTGATGCTGGCGAAGCCGTCATAGGAGGCGAGATATTCTTCGCCGGCCTGGCGCATCGCTTCGTTGGGTTCGACCCCGAAGACGCGGTTGCCGTTTTTCAGGAAGAGTTCGCTGAGGAAACCAGTGCCGGAGCCGATGTCAGCGATGACGTGACCGGATTTGAGGAGGCACTCGGCGCGGAGGACGTCGCGGACGCCGGTGGGATAGCCGGGGCGATAGCGGACGTAATCGGCTACGCGGTTGGAGAAGCGTTGCTTGGAGTCGGTGAAGGTCATGAGAGTCGCCGAACCGCTGAAATCGAAGAGAGATTTCTCTCTGCGCAGGTCGACACGTTCGCAGGAGCGAACGTGAAAGAAAAAGCGTCGGCCTGCTCCGTTCGAAATGACGGTGTTGTGGTGACGTAGTGGATCATGGGAATTGGCGGAGGAAGCGGACGTCGTTTTGGAAGAAGACTTGGATGTCGTCGATCTGGTATTTGAGCATGGCTAGGCGGTCGATGCCCATGCCAAAGGCGAAGCCGGTGACTTTTTTTGGGTCGTATTTTACGAAGCCGTAGACGGCGGGATCGACCATGCCTGCGCCAAAAAGTTCGATCCAGCCTGCGCCTTTGCATTTGGAGCAGGTGCCGCCGCCTGCGCTGGTGCCGCTGCCGCCGCAGAAAATGCAGGAGACGTCGAACTCGACGCTCGGCTCGGTGAAGGGAAAGTAGCTGGGGCGGAAGCGAGTTTTTACGCCAGGGCCGAAGAATTGTTTTACGAAATATTCGATCGTGCCGGTGAAATCGCAGAAAGTGATGTCCGCATCGACGGCGAGGCCTTCGACTTGGTGGAAGATAAAGGAGTGTGTGGCGTCGGGATTGTCGCGGCGATAGACCTTGCCAGGGACGATGACGCGCACGGGCGGTTTGCGCTTTTCCATGGTGCGAATTTGCATGGGCGACGTGTGCGTGCGAAGAAGCAGCGGCGTTGGCGCACCTTTTGGAAGGTCGAGATAGAAGGTGTCCATGTCGTCGCGGACGGGATGGAATTCGGGGATGTTGAGGGCTTCGAAATTGTAATAGGGCGTTTCGATTTCGGGGCCTTCGACGACGGAGAAGCCGATGGAGACGAAGATGTCTTCGATTTCTTGAAAGACCTGGCGGATCAGATGATGCGAGCCGATGGGGCGTGTGACGCCGGGAAGAGAGAGGTCGACGTGCTCGCGCGCAAGGGCGGTTTGGTCAGAGCCGGATTCGATCGCTTGGCGGCGGGATTCGATTTGCGATTCGACGTGGGCGCGAAGTTCGTTTAGGCCTGCACCGACGGCGCGTTTCAGATCGGTGGAGGTAGGTTTGAGCCAGTTGTCGGTGATTTGTGCTAGTACGCCGGATTTGCGGCCAAGCCAGGCGTCGCGGAAATTCTTCCAGGCGGATTCGTCGTGGATCGCAGCGGAGTCGGCGTCGAAGCGCGACCGGATTTGGGCGAAGAGGGGAGCGACACCGGCGGATTCGTTAACGCCGAGGTCCGCGAGAGTTTTGGCCGTTGGATTTTCGGTGTTCGGCATAAGCGACATAGATTACAACGAAGGGGCACGGCTGCTCATGCCCCCTCAAAGATCGAAGAGAGATTTCTCTCTCCGCGGGCCGACGCGTTCGCAAGAGCGAACGCGAAAGAAAAAGCGTCGGCTCGCTCCGTTCGAAATGACGGTTTGCCGGGTCCGGCCAAAGAGCTAAGACGCTTTTTTGGCTTGGGGCGGAGCAGCGGACTTGGCGCTTGCCACCAAGCTCGAAAAAGCTGCAGCGTCTTTGACCGCGATGTCGGCCAGGATTTTGCGATCTAGCGAGACGCCAGCGGCTTTTAGGCCGTGAATCAACTGGCCATAGGTCAGGCCGTTGTTGCGGGCGGCTGCGCCGATGCGCTGGATCCAGAGTTTGCGATATTCGCGTTTTTTTACGCGACGGTCGCGCTTGGCGTAGCGGTCGGCGCGATTCGCTGCTTCTTGCGCTGATTGGTAGAGCTTGCTTTTTGTTAGAAAGAAGCCTTTTGTGCGTTTGAGATACTTTTTACGACGGGCGCGGCGTTTCGTGCCGCGTTTTACGCGTGCCATGGGTTTTTCTCCTTAAGTTGGGAGACAAACGAGGTGCGCTGACGCGAGGGAATACGCGTTAGGCAGCGGGTTTGTCTCTGATTTGCTGCTGGCCGCTTTTGTTTGCCTTGCGGCAAACATTTTTTGCGGCTTATCGGCCGGCAGGCACCCGTGAAGCGCTGCCTGGCACGATGCGCGGGACTTGCGTCCTGCGTTCCGAAGAAAATCTTTGAGCGTGCGAAATTCGACGGCACGCGCTCAAAACTTTTATGACTCTAGCCGTACGGTAGCATTTGCCTGACGGCGGCTACATCTCTGGGACTGACCAGCGTCAGTTTCTTTAGCTTGCGCATGCGGCCTGGGGCTTTGGTGCCCATGAGGTGGCGCTTGCCGGAGTGCATGCGTTTGATTTTGCCGTTCGCGGTGATCTTGAAACGCTTGCGGGCGCCGCGATGAGTTTTCAGTTTCAATTTTGGTTTCGTCGAATTCCTTGGCATGGCTCGAAAATCTCTCCTTCAAGAGCGGGGCTCACACGTCCCCAAAAATTCTAAAACTATTGCGATTGCTGGGCGTTGGCCGCCGATTGCCCACTCGGCTTGGCGACCGAGACGCCTTTTTTCGGGGCCAACAGAGCAACCAGTACGTTGCCTTCCATTCGCGGCATCGTTTCGATCTGGCAGTGGTCGCCGATTTCCACGAGCAAGCGATTCATTTTGGCGCGGCCTACTTCCTGGTGCGCCATTTCGCGGCCGCGATGGAAAATCATCGCGCGAACTTTGTGGCCGTCACCGAGGAAGCGGATGATCTGGTTTTTGCGAACCTGATAATCGTGCTCCGCAGTTGCGGGGCGAAACTTTACTTCCTTGAGCTGCGAGCCACGGCTGCTCTTGCGCTGTTCGTGCGCTTTTTTGTTGGCCTGGTAGAGATACTTGCCGTAGTCGGTGATCTTGCAAACCGGAGGATCCGCCGTCGGCGAGATTTCCACCAGGTCAAGCCCGCGCTCGCGCGCCAGTTTCAGCGCTTCGAACGGCTGCATGACGCCAAGCTGGCCGCCGTCTTCATCAATCACCCGGAGTTCGCGCGCCCGGATCCTTTCGTTAACTCGGATACGGTCGCTCTGCCGGAAGCTGCGTTCTGCGATATTCCCCCCTAATAGCTGAAAGGCACCTTGCTGCCCGCCTCGCCGGGCTGGGCCTCGAATCGTCACAAATCCGTACCCACAGCCGAAAACGAGCCGGGGACGGGTTTCAAAGTATAGCATGCTCCGCGGGTTGCCCGGCAATACCCAAACTGGGCCCACGGCGTGAGGTTGGTTGGGTGCGCTCAGCTGGTTAGGACAAGTTCACCTTTCGGACCGGCGATGGTTGCGCGAAGTTGTGCGTACTTGGCTTTTGCGATTTTCACGTGGATACCTAGGATTGCCACCGCCTTGCTTAGCTGTTCGGGCTCCGGAGTTGCGATTTCGAAACGCACAATGCGGCAGCCAGCGGGTGAGTCGGCAGAGGGATGAACGGTGTCGGCGCTCCACTCGATGAAGAAAGGGAGCAAGCCGGTGTCATCATCCTTGAGATTGAGAGTCTTCCATTGAAGGAGGCGGCCGTCAGGACGTTTGCGTGAACCGGGATTCGGACCATCGAAGGCAATGTCTGCATCGCGGAGTCGGGTCGCAAGCGAATTGAGGTCGCCGGGATGGGCGGCCCAGCCGACCAGGCGCGGCACAATGAGTTTAGCCAAGCCGTAGTGGTCTGGCGCGTCGGACTGCAGTGGATCGAGCGCAATGATTTCGAGGTAATGCCTTTCGCCGAGAGAGAGGAGAGCATTTTCCGTTCCACGTCCGGGATGGACGCCGCCGAATGCGGCGCGGACGCCGGTGCGTTTTGCGACGAGCTCGATGCCGCTAGTGAGAAGGGTGCAGCCGAGGAGAATGTGGTCGAGCATAACGGGTGCGTCAACGGCTCCCCAAGAAATGGTGGGCGCCGCAAGTGCGCCACCGGTTACGGCCATAAACGTACGGCGAGAAAGCATCGGGAGCCTCACGAATACTTCGTACGCAGCGGCTACGCAAAGACAGAATGCATTGCTCAGGCCAGCGCGCGGGAAGTGACTTCTTCTTGCAGTGCGGCGACGACTTCGGCGAGGGGCTTAGGGCCCTGGTCGCCTTTGCTGCGATGGCGGACGGAGACGGTGCCGGCTTCGGCTTCTTTTGCGCCAACGATGAGCATGTAGGGAATTTTTTGGAGTTGGGCGTCGCGGATTTTGGCCGGGAGCTTTTCGTTGCGGTCGTCGAGATGGACGCGAATGTTGTGGCGCTTGAGAGTTTCGGTGACGTGCTTGGCGTAGTCGGCGACTTTTTCGCTGACGGGGCAGATTTGGACTTGCACGGGCGCGAGCCAAAGCGGGAAGGCGCCAGCATAGTGCTCGATCAAGATGCCGAAGAAACGCTCGACCGAACCAAGCAGCGCGCGGTGGACCATCAGCGGCTGATGCTTGGCGCCGTCTTCGGCGACGTATTCCAGGCCGAAGCGCGCGGGCAAGTTGAAATCGAACTGGACAGTGGTGAGTTGCCAGGGACGGCCGATGGCGTCGATGAGCTTGACGTCGATTTTGGGGCCGTAGAAGGCGGCTTCGCCGGTGATGGTCTTGTACGGAATGTTGAGCTTCTTCATGGTTTCGGCAAGCGCGGCCGTGGCACGTTGCCAGTCTTCGGGCTTGCCAGCGTAGTTTTCCGGATGTGAGGCGTCCCAATCGGAGAGCTCGACTTCGTATTTGTCGAAACCGAAATTTTTCATTACGGCGAAGGCGAAATCGATGCAGGCTTCGACTTCGCTTTCGATTTGAGAAGGTGTGCAGAAAATGTGCGCGTCGTCTTGCGTAAAGCCGCGGACTCGGAGAAGGCCGTGGAGCACGCCGCTGCGTTCGTACCGATAAACCGTGCCCAGCTCGGCGAGACGCACAGGCAGATCGCGATAGCTGTGCAGCTTTGATTTGTAAATGAGGATATGGCCCGGACAGTTCATGGGCTTGAGCTGGTAGTCGGCTTTTTCGACTTCCACGGGACCGAACATGCTGTCTTTGTAAAAGCCGGTGTGGCCGCTGGTTTTCCAGAGGTCGAGGCGCATGATGTGCGGCGTGTAGACGAGGTCGTAGCCGCGCTTGAGGAGTTCCTCGCGGAGCCAGTCCTCGACAAGTTTGCGAATGAGGCCGCCCTTGGGATGCCAGAAAATGAGGCCCGGGCCGGCTTCTTCCTGAATGCTGAAGAGTTCGAGTTCGACGCCGAGTTTGCGATGATCTCGGCGCTTGGCTTCTTCAAGGCGGTTTAGATATTCGTCGAGCTCTTTTTGCGTGAAGAAGGCTGCGGCGTAAATGCGCTGGAGCTGGGGATTGCCTTCCTGGCCTTTCCAGTAGGCGCCCGCGACGCTCATGAGCTTGAACGCGGTGATACGCTTGGTCGAAGGGATGTGCGGGCCGCGGCAAAAGTCGATGAATTTTCCGGTGGTATAGAAAGAAACCATCAGCTCGGTGGCTTTTTCTTCGACCAGTTCACACTTGAAAATTTGATTGTTCTTTTTGTAAAGCTCCAGAGCTTCGGGCTTGGGAATGAGCTTGCGCTCGTTGGGCAAATCCTGCGCGGCGAGCTCGTGCATTTTCTTTTCGATTTTGATTAGGTCTTCCGGAGTGAACGGCTCCTCGCGGAGGAATTCGTAGAAAAAACCGGTATCGGTAGGCGGGCCAATGCCGAGCTTGACGCTGGGATATAGTTCCATCACCGCGGCGGCGAGCAGGTGCGCCGCGGAATGCCGAAAGACGAAAAGCGCGTCGGGATCTTTTTCTGTGAGGATCTGGAGCTTGACGTTTTCTTCGAGTGGACGCCGCAGATCGATCAGTTCGCCCAAATCGGGAGCATTGGGTAGCGGAGTTCCGTTGGTAGCGGTCACACGAGCTACAAGGGCGGCGTTAGCCAGCCGGGGCGAAATGTTGCGCGCGATATCCGCCGGAGTAGTGCCCTTGGGCACCTCTTGAACCTTGCCATCCGGCAACGTGACTTGCACTTGCTCCATGATTAGCTCACCTGGAAGGAGAAACTCTAAGCTTATCGGCGCACTGTATCTGGGTCAAGGAGCAGCTCGGAGTCGCGCGAATGCTAAAGAGAAGTAACCCCGCCAACCCGTTGAAATGCGGGAGCACAAAGAACGATCAACGCGCCGCATAGAAGAGTGAGTCTGGCCATTGCGCTAGTATAGACGTCTGAAACCTGCCGAGGGGGAGCACGCGGTCAACCGCAAATTTGCCGCGTGAGAAGCGAGATTTTGACGCAATGGCGTGGTGTGAGATTTCTGTCAGTTCGATATAGAATTCTTCGATGTACCCATCCTTCGAATTGAGCCGTTTATCACAATTTAGCCCCTCTGTTCCGAAGACACCTCCACAACATCTGTGTTCTAGAAGTATGCGCGGAGCGAATCGTCTAAGTTGGCTGCCGATACTTGTCTTCTTGATCTGCTCGCCCATACCGAAGGATGCGTTCGCGCAAACTCCCGTTCGGATTTTGCAGGCCGATGAGCGCTACAAGGTAGACATTCTTCTTGTCGTGGCGCATCCGGACGACGAAGGTGCGGCAACTCCTTATTTGGCGCGCGCGATTGATGAGGGCAAGCGCGTGGCGGTCGCGTACGGGACGCGGGGCAGCAGCGGCGCGAACGAGGCTGGGCCTGAACAGGCCACGGCGCTTGGCGATATCCGCGAAATCGAAGCGCGCCGCGCCGCTGCCGTGCTGGGCATCGACAAAGTGTGGTTTTTAGGGGGGAAAGACACCGCATCGCAAGATGTTTTGCAGTCTCTGGCGAATTGGGACCATGGCATGGCACTGGAAAATCTGGTCCGGATTGTACGATTGACCCGCCCAGAGGTCATTCTAACGTTTTTGCCGGGGACGTTCATCGGCGAGGATCACGGAGACCATCAAGCGGCAGGTGTTCTTGCGACCGAGGCTTTCGATCTGGCTGGTGATCCGACGGCGTTTCCCGAACAGGTTGCGGCACCGCTACGGCGGCTGGAACCGTACCTCGAGAATCTGCGCCCCTGGCAGACGAAGAAGATTTATTACTTTCCGGATGCGGACAAAGAAGAACTTTTTCGCGATAAAGGTCCCAAGTATTCCGTAAAGGAAATATCGAAATCAGCAAAACAGGCTTACTGGCGCATTGCTCTGGAGTCTTTTCGCAGGCACGAAACACAGGCCAAGGGTTTCATTGATACGCTCGCCAAAATGGACGAAGCGCAAATCGAAAAGATGGTCACATCGGATAGTTTCTGGAGCAGCGGGATAAGTTTTGTGCTAGGGAAGTCGCTGGTTGGTGGAAGCGTGACGGGAGATGTTTTTGAGGGGATTACTCCGGGGCCGATTCCTTTTGCGCGGCCCGAGGCGACACCGACGCCAGCACTGCCCGAAGTTTCCATCGAGCTTGCCGGACCGTGGAGTTACTACTCCGATTTTCGCCGCGCCCACGGACTGATGCAACTGCCCCATCCGGAGCCCCCGGAAATCGCTCAACAGGCGGGCGGCACATTTGTGATTCCTTTGTGGCTGCGCAATCAGACGGCGCAATCGCGAGAATTCACGCTTTCCGCGAATCTGCCGCCCGGCTGGACCTTGCAAGCTGGCAGTCTGAAATTCTTGGTTGGAGCGAAGCAGATGGGAACAGTACGCCTAGAGGTAAATTTGCCCGCGCTTGGAGATCCGGCGCCGAAAAATCCCGAGCTTCAGGAAATCAGCTTGCGCGCAGAATCCAACGGCCAGACGATAGGAAACGTGAAGATACGAGTCGCATTGAGAAAGAAGGCTCTGCCGGAATAGCCAAGGTCAAGATTTTTTGGTGCGAGCGGCTTCGAGCGCTTCCCACGCGGCTTCCGGCAGCATGAGCAGGTCGTTGAACTCGCCAGCGCCGCGCAGCCATTGGCCGCCGTCGATCACCACGCACTCGCCGTTAATATATTCCGCCATGTCGCTCACGAGAAACGCTGCGAGGTTAGCCAGCTCTTCATGACGTCCGAAGCGCTTCATGGGGTGTTTGTCCTTGGCGTGGTCCTCAAATTGTCTTGAGGGCATCAGACGCGACCACGCGCCTTCGGTAGGAAATGGACCGGGCGCGATGGCATTCAGCCGGATGTGATATTTGGCCCACTCGACGGCCAGCGATGTGGTCATGGCCAGCACGCCGGCCTTCGCGCATGCTGAGGGCACGATGAACCCCGAACCACTGTTGGCTGCGGCGTAGGTGGTGACGATGCTCAAGACATTGCCGCCGAGCTTCTGAGCAATCCAGCGCTTGGCAAAAGCCTGCGTGCAATGAAATGAGCCGTTAAGCACGATTCCCACGACAGTGTTGAAGGCATTTGGAGAAAGTTTTTCCGTGCGCGCGATGAAATTTCCAGCGGCGTTATTGACGACCGTATCGATGCGCCCAAACTGCTGCTCGGCTTTTTCCGCGGCGGCCTCGACGGCGCCGTAATCGCGCACATCGCAGGTGGTGAACGCCGCCGAGCCGCCCGCGCGGTGAATTTCCGAGCAAACTTCCTTCAGGGGTTCCTCGCGGCGGCCGACCAGGTACATCCGCGCGCCAAGCTCGGCAAAACGCATAGCCATGGAGCGGCCCAAGCCCGTTCCGCCGCCTGTCAAGAAGATCGCCCGGCCTTTTAAGAGGTCCTGTTGAAACACAAGCCACCGCCTTTTGAGAATGATTGCCGGTTCGGGACCGTCCGGGAATGCAATTCTAGTGCATTAGAGTCCTAGCGCGGCGAAATTTGCGTAACACCGAGATGAATCATGAACGAACCACTAAACGGGAAAACCAAAGGCCACTTGTGTCTTTGAAAGATAGAGGTTATCGGCACCGCGAACCTAATTCGGCTTCATCTCGGTTGGAATAGGCCGGCCCATGACCTTCGCATATTCCGCAGCGAAGAGCGGGCTGTCGGGAAATTCATCGGTCAATTCATGCAAGAGCTTTTGCGCCAAGGCATCCTGTTTTTCGCGCCGCGCTGCCAGCGCCAGAAGAACTTTCGCAAATGGCTCGAGATACCGGCCTTTATCAGCCGTTTTTCCGACCAGTTCCATGCCGAGCTTCTTGTCGCCGTGAATGCCGCCAAACCACAGAACCATGCGCGTCCCACCGGAGAGGCAACCGATGATGTAATCCGCCGAGCCGGGCGCGACCCAAGCATCATTTGCATCGGGGCGGTGCGCCAGGAGCAGCTTGGCGTGTTCGTTGGCTTCTTTCATTCTTTTCAGGCCATCGAGATGCTTTCTTTCAAGGATGCTGTCGGCGTTGGATTCCATGCCGGCAGCCATGGTCAAGGCAAAGAGCCCAGCGGCATCATTTTTATCCTTTGAGAGGCGCGCGCCGGCGAGCTTGCGGGCTTGCGCCAACTCCGCATCGAAGTTTTTCATGCGCTCGGGATCGGGCTTGCCCTCGATGCCGCGAAGAAACTTTTTGTCGTCCAGAAAAAAGTCGCTGGTCAAAACACTCTGGCGGTAGAACTCCTCAAAAAGATAGCTTGCCGCAGTAGCCACAAAACCAAACGGATCGGCGGGGTGCTCGGAAGTCCACGCGGAAAACTTTTCCCGGGCTTCGGGATACTTCTGCACATAGAGCAAGCGAAAGCCTTCCTTCAGCTCTGGTACCTCGATGAAGGCGGAATCGCTGCCATCTATGGCTGTTTGCGCGGAAGACATGGAGGGGGTGAGCGAAACAAACAGCGCAAGGGCTGGAATGCGCCAGGAAAAGCTAATTCTTTTATTCAGAAAACACCGGGAATGAATCTCGGTTTATTGGCCATGGTGGCCTGATATTCGGGATTGGCTAGAAGCACGCGCTCTTCCGTGGAAAGTCGCATCGTGAGTACACCGATGTGCGCGAGCGAACCAACGAGGGCGGTAATCCATGCCGTGTGAATCAAGGGCAGTGACAGCATCTCGGCAAAGACCGCGGCATAATTTGGGTGACGGACATAACGGAACGGTCCCGAGGAAATGACGCCGAGGCTGGTCGAATCCATGACCTGCACGTTCCAGTGATTCCCTAGCGTACGTATAACCCACCAGCGCACGACATTCGCCGCCAGGAATATCGCGAACATGACCGCGGCCAAAATCGGGATAAATGGGCGCCGAAGAAGAACAACTTCGAGCGCGGCACCAATCAGCACCGCGGTATGGAGCAGGACCATCCAGCGGAATCTGGGCTCTTCCACCTTTGCCGCGCCGCGCGCGATCATCTCCTTCTGATGACGGCGCGAAATTTGCAACTCCACAATGCGGAGCAGAGCTACGGCCACGAGCAGGCCGAGAAACGCGATGACGCTTAGGTCCATTGCAGCAGGAGAAATTCGGCGCTGAATCCCGGGCCGAAGGCGGCCGCGAGCGCATATTCACCCGATTTGAGGGGCCGCTTTTGCATCCATTCCTGCAAGATGAAGAGAATGGTAGCGCTGGAAAGATTGCCGACGTTGCTGAGAATATCCCAGGAGGGTTGCGTATCACACTTGCAGAGCCCCAATTCTTTTTCAACATTGCCCAGCAAGCGCGCGCCGCCAGGATGCAAAATCCATCCTTTTATGTCTTCCTGTTTGCGGCCGTGGCGTTCGAGAAATCCATCCACGAGACCGCGAATTTTTAGGCCGATCATTTCGGGCACGTCTTTCGAGAGCAAAATGTGAAAGCCCGAGTCGCGCAAGTCGAAGCCCATGGCACCCAGAGAATCGGGGAACGTGTAGGTTTCCGAGACGAGAATCTTAGGGCCTTTCTGCTCTCTTCCCGTCACCAGGACCGCGGCAGCTCCGTCGCCGAAAAGTATCGAGGAGATCAAATTCGCCTGAGAGATGTCCTTGCGCTGAAAGGTGAGTGAAGGCAACTCGACCGAAATGATCAGCACATTTCCGCCAGGATGGGCTTTCAAATAATCCGCCGCGCGGCTGAGGGCCATCGCTCCCGCGGCGCATCCAAGTTCGGTGAAAGGCATGCGGCGCACATTGGGGCGGAAACCCATCAGATTGATGAGGTGCGCGTCCAGTGAGGGGATCATGAACCCTGTGCAGGAGACGGTGATGATGAGGTCTATTTCGTCCGGGCGCAGACCGGCGCGCTGCAAACAGTCTTCCGCCGCTTGGCGGCCGAGTTTCACCGCGTGCTCGATGTACTCCTCGTTGGTCTTTGAGAGCGGACGCGGCTCGACAGTATATTCGATCGGAAAAATCGAGTAGCGTTTGTGAACCTGCGCGTTATCCGCGATAGCCAACAGCGCTTCCAGGCGCCTGTCCGGTATGTCGAATACTCGTCCCAGATAGTACTTCACTTCCTCGCGAGTCATCGTATATGGAGGCAAAGCCGTAGCTGTTGCAGCTATGGTGCAGTGCGAGTTTGAGGCCCCGTTCGAGGGTCCAATATTCACGGATTCCACCTGTCGATTCTGCGCGAAAGCTCCGCCAGAGAGCACTACCAATTCGCTAAGCCATTTCGTTACAACGGGCCAGCAGCGGGCTGCACATGAGCGCTAGACTCTACAACAATCCTGTCCCGGGGAATAGGTCGAATTGAGACACCCGGTCACCCGCATGGTCCAGCGCTGTTCACATCTAATTTATCCTTCTATCGCGACTTTGTAAAATCCTCATAGGGGCTTGGAGTATCCTTTTGCACATTATGCGTACCCCTAGGAATTTTCGGATTTTGAGCTGCCGGCGGGTCAGGGCTGTTTTTCTCGTTTTTGGGGTTGCGGCTGTTTTTCTTTTCGCGGCGAACCCGCGGGCGCAGCAGCAGGCGACGCCGCTGCTGGTGATGATTTCTGTGGACGGAATGCGTCCGGACTACATCACTG
The DNA here is from genome assembly GCA_963833345.1 of uncultured Acidobacteriota bacterium. Taxonomy (GTDB): domain Bacteria; phylum Acidobacteriota; class Terriglobia; order Acidiferrales; family UBA7541; genus Acidiferrum. Next base: position 4,074,138 of record CAWHXI010000002.1, read on the forward strand.
AGTCGGACGCGCACGGCGCGAAGGTGCCGAACCTGCGGCGCTTTTTGAAAGAGGGGGCATACGCCGAAGGAGTGGTGGGAGTTGTACCTACCGTGACCTATCCGAGCCACACGACTCTGGTTACCGGCGTATGGCCGGCGAAGCATGGAATTCTCGCGAATGCTACGTTTGATCCGCTGCGGCAGAACCAGGAGGGCTGGTATTGGTACACGGAAGATATTCGCGTGCCTACACTCTGGGACGTTGCGGCCGCGGCGGGACGGACGACTGCGAGCATTCAGTGGCCGGTTACTGTCGGCGCGCACATTACCTGGAACATTCCTGAATATTGGCGTGCGAACACGCCGGACGATGCGAAATTGCTGCGCGCGCTTTCGACGCGCGGATTGCTGGAAGAGGCTGGAGCTGAACTCGGCGAATTTCGCGACGGAAGCGACACGTCGGCCAAAGGGGACGAGATCCTGGGCCGGTATACGGAGTGGATCCTCGAGAAGAAGCATCCTGCGCTTTTAGCGCTTCATCTTAGCTCGCTCGATCATATCCAGCACCAAACCGGGCCGTTCAGTCCCGAAGACATCGCTGTTCTTGAAAGTATTGATGCGACGATCGGGAGAATCCGCGCGACGGCCGAGGAGGTTGCTCCCGGCCGGTCGTACATCGCTGTTGTTTCCGACCACGGATTTGTTCGAACGGATGCGCAATTGAATTTGTTTCCTTTGTTTATTGAGGCGAAGCTGGTCACCGTCAACGATAAGGGGAAAATTACGGACTGGAAGGCGATCCCGTGGCCAACTGGCGGGTCGGCTGCGATTGTGCTGAAAGATCCTGGCGATAGCGCGACTCTGTCGCAGGTGCGCGAGTTGCTTGCAAGGGTAGCGAGCGATCCGGCCAACGGGGTTGACCGCATCCTGGAGGCAGAGGAGCTGCATAAGCGGGGAGGTTATCCGACGGCGTCATTTTTTGTAGGGCTTAAATCTGGGTGGCGGACGGGGTCGGCTCTTGAGGGACCCGTTCTTTCCAAAACAAAAGTTGGCGGCGCGCACGGTGCGATGCCGGATCTGCCGGATTTGCATGCGTCGTTCTTTTTGATTGGGCCGGGCGTTCCAGTTGGCAAGTCGCTTGGGACTATTGATATGCGCGACGTGGCGCCTACACTGGCCCACGAAGTAGGTCTAGCTTTGCCGACCGCGGACGGAAAAATACTTCTGCCTTAGCTGCAACGCGTATGACGAGGCGTTGCGTTGCGGCGCGGATCTGCTGCTTCGGCGGCTTAACGCAGGCCAACCATTCCCTTTGCGGAGTCGATGAGTTTGGCGGAGTCGTAGCCGAGGCCGTCTTTGAAGACGAGCTCCACTTTCTCAATGTCCTTGATGTTGGCCGAAGGGTCTCCCTGCAAGACGACAATGTCGGCGGCTTTGCCGACTGCAAGCGTGCCAATCTTGTCCAGTTCGCCGAGAAATTGAGCGCCGTTGGATGTTGCAATGTGTATGGCTTCGAGCGGCGTAAAGCCTGCTTCCACAAGCAACTCGACTTCACGCTGGTCTCCGAAGCCGGCGATCACGCCGCCGTATCCGGTCGGATCGAGACCTGCCAGCAGGAGTCCGCCTTGCTTTGAAAATTCGTGCTCGAATTCTAATTCCTTCTTGAAGATTGCCGGCGCGTCCGAAGTTGCGGCGTTATCGGAAATTCGCGCACGTCTCGTCAGATAAGCGATGCGCGCTTCAGGAGTCATCGCGTCCAGCACGCGGCTATCGAGCGGAGCCCGTCCCGGCACGGAAGTTTCGAATACAGGCAGCGTGGAAGTGACTGCAACGTGATGCGCGATCAGATCGTGAATCATGTCTTGCATCGGTTTGCTTGCCATATCAACCGAGAGCAGCGCTTTTGCGGCGGCTTGCGCGTTGGGGCAAACGCCGGGCTTTTTGTCCGGAAGAAATTCTGTATCCACCTCGATGCCGTGCTCCAGGTCGTCGATGCCGAGTGCGGCTGCTTCGCGGAAACCGACCGAGCAAAGGTGGCCGGTGACTTTGATTCCATGAGCGTGCGCGGCTTTGACGGCGGCGGCCAGCTCGTCCGGGGTGATGTTCATGTATGCCTTGAAAGAGGTGGCGCCCCGCGCGATCCAAAATTCCACCATTTGGCGCGCGTCTTCGGCGTCCTTCAGTTGATGCATCTGCAGCGCGAAGGCGCCTTCACCTTCGAGATATGGACCGGTAACGTGGATCTTTGGACCGGCGAGTTTTCCGGCATCGATGGCTTCCTTGAGTTCAAGATCTGCGTAGGGCTCGAGGCTGCCCGTCGTTCGAATCGAAGTGACGCCGCCTGCCAAATAGAGACGCGGGAAACTCGAAGCATGCTCGGGATAGAGTGGCAGCCCGCCGCCAGGAGCGGGATAGAACATGTGATCGTGCATGCCGACAAGTCCTGGAATCACGGTGCGGCCGGGGAGGTCGAGCACTTTTGCGCCGTCGGGGATTTTCGTGGTGGCGGAATCGCCGAGTGCAGTGATTTTTCCGTCTGCAATAACTAGCGTTTGATCCGCACGAGCAGTTTCGCCGGTTCCATCCACTACGCGCACGTGCGTCAGCGCGATGATGGTCGCGTCTTCCTTCACGAAGGCGGTCACCGCAGGCGAAAGTTTCGGCTTCGTCTGGCACCAGGCGAGAGATGGCAAGAACAGCAGACACACGCCGGAAAGAAAAATTCTTCGCATTGAACTACCTCGCGCACTAGGAATTTTGCAGCGCGTTGCAGTCTATTCATAGGACCAGAGCAACACAAGGGTCCGCGTAACAAGTCTCCATGCAAGGCCGCGTTCTCTGGTTTGTGATAGATTTTTTGTCCGCAGAGGTGAGAGATGATCAAATTCTTCAAACAGTTTTTCGGCGCGATGCTGGTACCAATGGTTCTAGCGGCCCTGCCTTGTGCCGCCCAGCAGCCAATCAGCGCCGCAGCCACGGAAGGCGACTTTGTCCTTCACAACTTTCAATTCCATTCGGGCGAGTCGCTGCCGGAATTGCGTTTGCATTACACGACTCTCGGCAAGCCGGTGAAGGATGCAGCGGGACGCACGACCAACGCCGTGCTCATTCTTCATGGAACCGGCGGCACTGGGCAGCAGTTTTTCGCGCCGCAATTTGCCGGCGTCCTTTTTGGTCCGGGCCAACTTCTCGATGCCACGCGCTACTTCATAATTCTTCCCGACGGGATCGGCCACGGAAAATCATCCAAGCCCAGTGACGGCCTGCACGCGCACTTCCCCCAATACGACTACGACGACATGGTTGCCGCGCACTACCGTCTCGTGAGCGAAGGGCTGGGCGTCAATCACCTGCGGTTGGTGATGGGCACTTCGATGGGCTGCATGCATTCTTTCGTCTGGGGCGAGACGTATCCCGATTTCATGGACGCGCTGATGCCGCTGGCGTGCGTGCCAGTGCAAATCGCCGGGCGCAACCGCGTGTGGCGCAAGATGGTGATGGATGCAATTCGTGAAGACCCGGAATGGAAAGGCGGCGACTACAAAGAAGAACCCAAGCAAGCTCTGCGAACGGCGCTCGATTTTCTGTTGATCGCGGGAGCCGCGCCGATCCCCATGCAGAAAGCTCTGCCGACGCGAGATGCGGCGGACAAGTACCTCGACGACTATTTCCGCGCGCGCTTCGCTGCGCTTGACGCCAACGATCTCTTGTACCAGGTCAACGCCTCGCGCAATTACGATCCCTCGCAGCAGCTAGGCAAAATCAAGGCTCCCATGATGTACATCAATTCCGGCGATGACTTTATCAATCCGCCAGAGCTGGGCATCGCCGAACGCGAAATCAAGAAAGTACAAAACGCAACGTTTGTCCTGATTCCCGCCAGCGAGAATACGCACGGCCACGGCACACACACCTGGGCAGAGCTTTGGAAGCAATACCTCGCGGAATTGTTAGAAAAGTCAGGCCACTAAGAGCCGCTTCAAAAGAAAATCGTTAGCGCGCCGTTTCGTGGCTGGCGCGAATCTCCTGCCAGCGGCGCGGCCGCTTGTTGGCTTGCAGAACCTTTTTTCGAAGGCGAATCGATTTCGGCGTGATTTCGACGAACTCGTCGTCGGCGATGAATTCAATCGCCTGTTCGAGGCTGAGTTCGCGGTGGGGAATCAGCCGGATGGCCTCATCCGCGCTCGAAGAACGCATATTCGTCTGCTTCTTTTCCTTAGTGACGTTCACTTCCATGTCCTGCTCGCGAGAATTTTCTCCGACGACCATGCCTTCGTAGACTTCAATGGCGGGACCGATGAACAATTCGCCGCGTTCTTGAAGATTCCAAAGCGCGAAAGCCGTCGATGGTCCAGAACGGTCAGCGACCAGCGCGCCCGTTGGGCGCAGCGCCATTTCGCCCGCATAGTCTGTCCAGCCATCGAAAATCGAGTGTATCAACGCCGTGCCGCGCGTGTCCGTCAACAACTGGCTACGCAGGCCGATCAGGCCTCGTGAGGGAATTTTGAAATCCATGCGCACGCGGCCAGAATTGTGATTGCTCATCTTGAGCATTTCGCCGCGCCGGCTGCCCAATGTTTCCAGAATGATCCCGATAAAATTTTCAGGCACGTCGATGACAAGCCGCTCGAGCGGCTCGAGCTTCTTGCCATTTTCCGTGCGCACGACGATTTCCGGTTTTCCGACCATCAGCTCGAAGCCTTCACGTCGCATGGTCTCGATCAGGATGGCCAGCTGAAGTTCGCCGCGTCCCAGCACGCGAAACGATTCCGGTGTGTCGGTATCTTCCACGCGAATCGAAACGTTTGTGAGCAACTCTTTCGCCAGGCGGTCGCGCAGGTCGCGCGAAGTCAGATAACTTCCTTCTTTTCCGGAAAGCGGACTGCTATTCACCGTGAAAATCATGGCGAGCGTCGGTTCGTCGATGAGCAGCGGTTCCAGTGGCGAGGGATTCTGAAGATCCGTGATGCTCTCGCCGATCTGAATTCCTTCCACTCCGGCGATGGCGACAAGATCGCCCGCGCCAACCGCTTCCGCTTCATCACGTTCGAGTCCACGGAAGGTGTACAGCTTGGTGATCCGCGTGGAGATTAGCTTTCCGTCCAGCTTGCTGATGCCGACATCCTCACCGCGTTTCAGAGTGCCGTTAAATACGCGGCCAATCGCGATGCGCCCAAGAAAATCGCTGTAGTCCAAATTCATAACCTGAATTTGCAAGACGCCATCCGGATCGCCGGGCGGCGCAGGAATGCTTTTCACGATGGTTTCAAACAGCGGGAGGAGATCCTTCGAGCCGTCCCCGATTTGCCGGTGCGCTATGCCTTCGCGCGCGTTTGTGTAGACCACGGGAAAATCGAGCTGGTCTTCCGTGGCATCCAGGTCGATAAACAGGTCGTAGATCTCGTCGAGCACTTCTTTTGCGCGCGCATCTGTGCGATCGATCTTGTTCAGCACGATCACCGGCGGCAGTTTTGCCGCGAGCGCCTTCTGAAGGACGTACCGCGTTTGCGGTAGCGGCCCTTCGCTGGCATCCACCAGCACCACAACTCCGTCGACCATGCGTAGAGCGCGCTCGACTTCACCACCAAAATCGCTGTGGCCGGGCGTGTCTACGATATTGATCTTCGTGTCGTGGAAAAAAAGCGCCGTATTTTTCGCAAGAATGGTGATCCCGCGCTCGCGCTCGAGGTCGTTGGAATCCATCACGCGTTCGACAAGCGCCTCGTTGGCGCGGAAAATTCCGCTCTGACGTAGCATGGCGTCGACCAGCGTCGTTTTGCCGTGGTCTACGTGCGCGATAATGGCGATATTACGAATATTTTGGCTCATGATTTCTACGTCGGTCTGCGGACTACTCAGCGGCAGTCACTGCAAAGACAAAAATAGCTGCTGAAACAACCAGCAGCCCGGACGAATCTCCTCTGTTCTCAGGTGTGGTCGAGCAACCTCTAGTTTAGCAGACCGGCCCCATGTGGGACAGCCATTCTTAGCTGTCGCTTTCTCAAAGCCTAGGTACGGCGCCGGAGCGAAATTGAAACATCTGTTTCTCCGCGCGTTTCGTGTACTATCCTCACCCAGGTTGGATCGCCTGATTCTAAGGCGGAGTTGCTGGAGGGAATTGCAATGCGATTCGCGCGTTTGCCGTGGAACGGCAGAGTCTATCTGTGGGTTGTAGCTATCCTGCTGCTATTTGCGTTTACCGGTCGCGCTCAAGCGCCGAATCCGCCGGATTATTCACTGCTTTTTGACAAAACGGACGTCATGATCACGGCGCGCGATGGCGTCAAGCTGCACACGGAAATCTACGCTCCAAAAAATTCCACCGAGCCGCTTCCTATCGTCATTGAGCGGACTCCTTACGGAATACACGACGATGATAAGGGTTACAGCCGCATTCTCGCGCGCTATGCCGAGATGATTCCGGACGACTATATTTTCGTTTTTCAAGATATACGCGGCCGCTACGGATCTGAAGGAACATTTGTCATGCAGCGCCCTGTTCGCGATCCAAAAGATCCGAAAGCCATCGACGAGGGCACTGACACTTACGACACCATCGATTGGCTCGTGAAGAACGTCCCCCATAACAACGGCCGCGCTGGTCTTGTAGGTATCTCCTACGGCGGCTGGCTCACGGTGATGGGAATGCTCGAACCCCATCCCGCGCTCAAAGCCGTTTCCGAGCAAGCTTCTCCCGCGGACATGTTTCTCGGTGACGATTTTCATCACAACGGCGCGTTCCGCCTGAGCTACGGCTTCGAATACTCCACCATGATGGAGACGGGGAAAACGAATTTTGCATTTAAGTTCGATCAGTTCGACACCTATGAATGGTATCTGCGCCTCGGCGCGCTTTCGAATGCCGACAAAAACTACGTCCACGGGACGCTGCCAACGTGGAAGGATTTCGTCACGCATCCGAATTACGACGCCTTCTGGAAACAAGAGGCCATGCCTTACATTCTGACAAAACCCAAGGTGCCGAATTTGAATGTAGCTGGTTGGTGGGACCAGGAAGACGCTTACGGGCCCATGAAGATTTACGAGCTTCTTGAGAAAAATGATCCGGATCACCTGAACTATCTCGTCGCAGGCCCGTGGAATCACGGCGGCTGGGCCCGCAGTTCCGGCAGGTCCCTCGGACCTATTTCTTTTGGTAGCGACACCTCGCTTTACTTCCGGCAAAAAATTGAAGCGCCCTGGTTCGCCCACTGGCTAAAGAACAAGGGCAGTCTGCCGCTCAAAGAAGCGCTGCTTTTTCAAACGGGAAGCAACCAATGGGTGCAGTTTGATTCCTGGCCCCCGCACGATGCGGCAACGCGAGAAATCTACTTCCGCGAAGACGGCAAGCTCTCTTTCGACCCGCCGCAAGTGGCCACGCCGCAATCTTTCGATAGCTATGTCAGCGACCCCGCTCATCCCGTCCCCTATCGCCATCGTCCAATCGACATGACTTATCCCGACGATCATCCCGGCGGCTGGCCCACCTGGCTCGTCGAGGACCAGCGGTTCGTCGACAATCGCCCGGACGTGCTGACTTGGCAGACCGAGGAACTCACCGAAGACATGACGGTGACGGGCAGCGTAACGGCAAAACTTTTTGCTTCCACTACCGGAAGCGATTCCGATTGGATCGTCAAACTGATCGACGTGTATCCGGAAAAATATCCGGACGACTGGAAACTCTCCGGCTACGAATTGATGATTGCGGATGAAGTCTTCCGCGGGCGCTTCCGCAAGTCGTTTGAAAAACCGGAACCCATCACGCCAGAGGCCATCACACCCTTCACAATTGATCTGCACACCGCGAATCACGTATTCAAGAAGGGCCATCGCATCATGGTGCAGGTACAAAGCACCTGGTTCCCCATCATCGATCGCAATCCGCAGAAATTTGTCCCCAACATTTTTGAGGCGAAAGAGTCTGACTATCAGAAAGCGACTCAGCGAATCTACCGTTCGAAGGAATATCCTTCGGGAGTCGTACTTTCACTTGCCCCGGCAACAACTGGCAACTAGCGATTTTTTATCAGCAAACGAAAATTCGCGTGAAATCGTCGCCCTGAATCGCTTGTGATATTCTCGACTTCGCCGAAAAAATGACGATCATCCACGTCACTCGGGGAGACTCTCGATGCGTTCCATCCGTAAAGTAGGCTGCGCCACGGTTTTCCTCGTTCTAGCCGGATTTTTGTTCGTGCCGCGGTTTGGAGCAACGCCACAACGGCAACGTCCCGATTTTTCCGCAATCTTCAACAAAACAGAAGTCATGATTCCGATGCGCGACGGCGTCAAGCTGCACACCGAGTTCTACACGCCAAAAAATGCCTCAACACCGCTGCCAATCCTCATGAATCGGACTCCTTACGGAATCTCTAGTGCGGACAAGGGCATCAGCAGCATGATCTATCGCTACTCCGACATGGTTCCGGAGGGCTACATCTTCGCGTTTCAGGATATACGCGGGCGCTACGGCTCCGATGGGAAATTCGTCATGCTTCGCCCGCTGCATGATCCGAGCGATCCCAAAGGCGTGGACGAAAGCACCGACACTTACGACACGATCGACTGGCTAGTGAAAAATGTCCCGAACAACAACGGCCGCGTCGGTCTCGACGGCATTTCTTATGACGGTTTCCTTGTCACCATGGGAATGATTAACCCGCATCCCGCATTGAAGGCCGTTTCCGAACAGGCTTGCATGGGAGATACCTGGCTCGGCGACGATTTCTTCCATAATGGCGCCTTTCGCTTGAGCTATGCTTTCGAATACACCGCGCTGCTGGAATCCTCGAACGAGAATTTCAGCTTTTCCTTCGACCGCTTCGACGTTTACGATTTTTATCTCCGGCTCGGCGCGCTCTCCAACGCAAATGCAAAGTACTTCCACGGGAAATTGCCGACTTGGAACGAATTCGTCGCCCACGCAAGTTACGACGATTTTTGGAAGCGCCTCGCGGTCGCTTACGGCTTGAAAAAACCCACCGTTCCGAATCTCAACGTCGCCGGCTGGTGGGACCAGGAAGATTTTTACGGGCCGATGGCGACCTATGCCCGCCTGGAAAAATCCGATTCAAAGCATCTCAATTATCTCGTCGCGGGTCCGTGGAATCACGGCGGATGGGGCGGCGGCTCCGGCAAGTCCCTCGGCGCGATTCCCTTTGGCAGTGACACGTCCGTTTATTTTCGTCAGAAGATCGAAGTTCCCTGGTTCGAATACTGGCTCAAGGACAAAGGCGCGCTGCCGCTCAAAGAAGCGCTGCTGTTCCAAACCGGGAGCGACAACTGGGTTCAATTTGATTCCTGGCCGCCGCACGAAGCACAGACCAAGAACCTCTATTTCCGCGAGGACGGAAGACTTTCCTTCGAGGCCCCGCAAACGGATTCCGCTGACGCCTCGGACAGCTACGTCAGCGATCCCGCGCATCCCGTACCCTATCGCCATCGCCCCGTCGACATGACCTATCCCGAGGATCATCCGGGCAGTTGGTATACCTGGCTTGTGCAGGATCAGCGCTTCGTTGACGAGCGCCCTGATGTGCTGACCTGGCAAACGGAAGATCTTAGGGAAGACATCACACTCGCGGGCCAAGTCACCGCGAAATTATTTGCTTCCACAAGCGGCAGCGATAGCGATTGGATCGTTAAATTGATCGACGTTTATCCGCAAAAATATCCTGACGACTGGAAACTCTCCGGCTACGAACTGATGATTTCCGACGAGATTTTCCGCGGCCGCTACCACAATTCCTTCGAAAAGCCGGAGCCGCTCAAACCGGGCGAGGTGACCCCTTTTACGATCGATCTCCATACTGCGGATCACGTTTTCAAAAAGGGCCATCGCATCATGGTCCAGGTGCAGAGCAGTTGGTTTCCCCTGTATGACCGCAATCCGCAGAAATTTATTCCCAATATATTCGAAGCGAAGGATTCCGACTACCAGAAGGCAACCCAGCACGTTTATCGCTCCAGGCGATTTCCGTCGAGCGTCGAAATCATGACTCTGCCGCAGAGTGCAGCAAGCGGGGGAAATTAAATAGCCTGCGAGTTTTTGGCCTGGGCACCCTGGGCGCAGCTCGCTCGCAAGCGATTACATCTCCTCACCAAGAAAATTAAGCGCGGTGCGGGACCAAATCCAAGAAATCGTATTTAGGCTTCCCTGAATCGTGTTTGAATGGCACGTCTGTCCCAATAGCGGACAACTGTTCGCATTCGGCCAACATTTATACATATTTTATCAATGTATTAAAAATAGATTTTATCCGGACTGCCGAAACCTTTGGAAGGTCGTTTCCGTCTGTTCTTTGTTGCGCGAACTTGTTATCTCGAAAAAAAAGAAACTTCTTCATCGGAATTTCGTATTCTCCAGTAAACACCCGGACGTTTTGTGCGTCTAATGTCTATATAGGGTGGGGTGTATGACTCCAAACGCTATCCCAACTCTGGATACCGGGATGGACGAACGATCTAACTTCGCGCCTCTTTTAGGCCCGCGTTTTATGCGTTTTGGTCCGTTTCAGGTCGATCAGCAGCGACAAGAAGTAACCAAGAATGGCTCGCGACTCAAACTGCAAGGAAAGGTGTATCAAGTCCTGGTCGCGCTCCTGGACAAGCCCGGCGAGGTTGTAACCCGCGAGGAATTGCGGCAACGCCTCTGGCCCGCCGACACGCACGTAAATTACGACGCCAACGTCAACACAACGGTGAACAAGCTTCGTCAGGCCCTCGGTGATTCCACGGAAAAGCCTCTTTACATAGAGACGATTCCTCGCAAAGGGTACTGTCTTGTGGTGTCCTCCGAAGCCTCTGATGTTCCCGGCGCGCCGCTCGTGCTTGAGGCCGCACCTGAGAACACTCCGGCAATCGCCGCTCCGGTCCTCGCCAAGGAACCTGCGGCAGCACGTTCCGGGTTCTGGATACCTCTCAGCGTCGTCGGACTCATCCTTGCCGGAATGCTTCTCGGCGCCGGCATTACTATCACCACTCTATTGATTGGTCATTTCGCGCAAGCTACGCGCTGGCCGTAGTCAACAACGAGGATTTACTCTTTCGAAGTACTGCCAACGTACTTGAACTGGCTATAAGGCTTTCTATTTCGCTCGCGCACTACTGTTTTTGCGAGACTGCTGTTTCCCCGGAATGAAACTCCGTCCACGGCCCCGCCTTCATGTCGCGTAAGTACGGCTCCTGCCAGGCGTATTCAGGATGCGCCGCGAGAAACGGTTTTGCTAAAAAGTCTTCTCCACACGGATGTCCGACCCGCGCCACCATTTTCATCTCTTTCGTCATGCCGGAATCCGTCGCTTTGGCTTGCACGGCGCCACCGGGAAAATATGGCGTCCATCCCCACACATCTACGCCGCGCGGCGAGGAATCCACATGCCCGCAGAGTGTCCTCTCATTCGTTTCCGGTTTCTGGTGATAACTATCGACATGATCACCGAGCATTTTCTCTGCAAGGTCCACGTCGATCTTGCCTTTGTTCTCTTTCAGCAGCGCATCCCATCGCACGCGCCGCGCATTGGGTGAAATTTCGAGATTGCCTGGTTCGAATTGCGGCGCATCCGCTTTGATCACTTTCGGATCGCGCGCCCAGTTCGATCCCGCGAACGCGCCGTCTTTCGTTCGCCACAATTTGTAAGCCTTCAGCCCCAGCTCGAGCTGCGCGATCTCGCCGGTCTTGCTGTCGCCCAAAAGCCAGTCGTTGGCGTAGCCGCCGTTGTTGCCGTCGAGCATGATCTTCACGTACTCGTCGATCGAATCTGCGTATTGCAGAGCCTTCCTTGCGCGCACAAATTCGGCCTTCCCGTCGGGATCCCAGCCCTCGAACTGCGTGATGGTCGTCTCCGTCACCATTAGGCCGTCGCTGTTGATGCCGAAGTCGTCGTCACTCGCGATCACGCCCGGAAACCCATCCATCAATATTCGGTGGCCGGTCTTCGGAGCAATGTCAAAGACAATGCGCCAGCGCTCTCCGTTCGCATAACTTGTCCAGTTGTTATGCGCCATGACGATCTTTCCGTCTTTCGTCCAGCTCCCTGTCGCCACAAAAGCGCTGCAATTTCCGGGACTCTTCAAATTCGGCGCATGCGCCACTTTTTGCTGCTTGTTGTACCAAGGCACGTAGTAATCCGGCAGCTCTTCAAACGCGTTCATCGCCACGATGTCGTCCACGTCCAGCTTTGAACCGGTTCGTGCGTGCAGACCATCCGCAATTCCCTGCAATTCCTGCTGGTACTCGGCATCAATCTTAGGCCAGAGCATTTCATGTGCAGCCTTTCGGAAAAATGCCCATTCGCGCTGCGTTTCATGCATCATTCCGGCGCTGACGGCCGCGAACCCATCCTCTATATCTGCTGCCAGCAAGTAGCCATGCTGAAAACCCACCGTCGCCGGATCGCCTTCAAGATGCACATAGATCCAACCGCCGTCTTCGAAGCGGTGCGCGCCCGCAAGACGCGGATCGTTCGCGCCTGTTTGCTGCTGCCCTGACGCGATCGACTGAAACAAGGCGCCTTTGCCAGCCGTGACATTCGCTCCGCTGCCGCCCAGCCACCACAGCGCAGCCCCTCCCAGAAGTATCATGACAATCGCCGCCACCCGTCTGGTCGAACTCGTTCCCGCCGCTGCTTCCATTAAGCCTCCTACTTCTCCGTGCCATCTCGGAGCGCAAAGATCATCCCTAGCGTGCGCCCCGCATCCAGCTTGAACCCACTCATCACCTGATTCGAATCTCTCTCGAAATGAATCATGATCCGCATCTTGCTCAAAGTGAACTCATCCGGACCCGTCGCTGCAAACCCATCTGGAGGCAGAGCGTTCGTATGCATAAAACCGCTGCCATCCAGCATCCCCACGACCCTTAGCTTGCCGTCGACAATTCCCAGGCGATACGTCACACCCAGTTCGCTGCTCCAATAGTCACCCGTGTAGTGTCGAAGTTGTTCCGCAGTCAGTGGAATCTCCTTCTTCTCTCCCGCCTCGCGTTCAGCAGCTTTCTTTTCTTCCTTCGGTTTCATCATGCTTCCTAAATAAATGTCCGCGACCTGGACCGCGCGTCTTGAAGGGTTCGCGTCTCCGCGGTTACACAAGCACGCCACGGAAAAATGCTGCTCCGGGAAGCGCAAAAGTTCCGCCCGGTATCCGCCCCACGACCCGCCATGGCTCACGGTGTGCAATCCGCGGTAATCAGAGATGCGCAATCCTTTTGCATAGTCGAGCACTTTGCCGCTGTTCAGCTTGCCCGGCTCTTGAAGCTCTGCCAGGAAATCTTTCCCGCCCACTTGCCCGCTGTAGAAATTCTCATCCCATTTCAGCAGGTCTTCGACCGAGGTGTGCACCGCGCCATCACCTGTCTGCTCGAAGTACGAGACGTTTAGCGTGTAACCATCCTTCCTTTCTTTTGGGTCGTAGGCCATCGCGCGCTCGGGGATCAGTGCGGTGTGGTCGTCGCGGTACTGCGTATGCGTCATCCCGAGAGGAGAAAATATGTTCTCCGCCGCGAACTCGCGAAGCGTCTTGCGGCTCACGCGCTTCACAATGATGGACAAGAGAAAATAGCCCGTGTTGCTATAGAGCCAGTCGCTCCCCGGCGCAAAGTTCAGCGCTCTCTGCCGCGTGATGATTTGTAGCGCATCCTCGTCGGTGGTCACGCTGTCTGTGTCGATGCCCGCGAGCTCCATCAGCGTCAGGTAATCGCGCAGCCCGCTGGTGTGATTCAGAAGATGCAGGATGGTGATCTTCGATCCGTAATCCGGCAACTCAGGAAGGTATTTCCGGACGTCGTCGTTGACCGAGAGTTTTCCCTGTTTTTCCAGCAGCAGAATGCTCGTAGCCGTAAATTGCTTCGAAGTCGAGCCAATATCGAATACCGATTCCGGTGTGAGAGCAACATCTTCTTCGATATTTGCAAGGCCATAGCCTTTGGCATAAATGATCCTGCCATTTCTGTAGACCGCTACCGCGCATCCCGGCGAACCCGCTTTCGTAAAATCCGCAAACACCTCGTCTACAGCCGCGGTAGCCTTGTCCTGTGCACCGCTAGCCGGCGGGGCGCTGCATGTCCCGAGTATCAATGCACACGCAGCAACGCCGCTCCCTACTCTTCGCAAAACGCCCATGCAATTCCCCCTCGCCCGTTCCTGCGCGCCGAGTCTATCTTCTTCGCACCCTGGCTTCAATCCTTCGCGGAATTCTCGTGTAAACTTGGCCTCCCAACATGCTCACCGCCATCACGCGCGCCCTCAGCCCCGCCATCGTAAATTGCGAACTGAGCTTCATTCCCCGCCAGCCGATCGATCTACAAATCGCCAGCGCGCAGCATCGCGCGTATGAAAACCTCCTCGAAAAATTCGGTGCTCGCGTCGTTTCGCTCCCCGCCGAGCCGGCTCTCCCCGATTCCATGTTCGTGGAGGATCCTGCCATCGTCCTCGATGAGCTAGCCGTCATTTTTCCGCTGGGCACCGAATCACGTCGCCCGGAAGCCATTTCGCTAGCGAAAGCCATTTCCCAATTTCGCAAACTTGAGCGCGTCACGCTTCCCGGCACCCTCGAGGGTGGCGACATCCTGCGCATCGGCCGCAAACTTTTCGTCGGCGTCACCAAACGCAGCAACGCCGAAGGCATTCGCCAACTTTCTGCCATTCTCGCGCCCTACGACTACGAAGTCATCCCGGTTCCTGTGACGGGCTGCCTGCATCTCAAGTCCGCCGTCACCAGCCTCAGCCGCGATACGCTGCTCGCCAACCGCGCCTGGTTCGATCCAGCGCCCTTTTCCGCCTACAACTGGATCGACGTCGATCCCGCCGAACCCCACGCCGCCAACGCTCTGGTGCTCGGCAACACAATCATTTTTCCCGAATCATTCCCGCACACTCGCGCCCGCATCGAATCCGCCGGCTTCCACGTCACACCCCTCGACATCTCCGAACTCCAAAAAGCCGAGTCCGGCCTCACCTGTTCCAGTCTGATCTTCGAATCCGACATCTCAGCCGGCAGAGAGGGGGCTAAATGAAACTAATTCTGGTTGTGTTGCCGCTACGCTACTCATCCTAGCGATTGGCTGCGGACGCGTTGGAATTGCGTTCGTAGATCACAATTCGGAGCCTTTGGTTCCAGAAGTGGGCGACGGATGGCTTATGTTTGACTTGCTGCCACTGCGGCAAAGTGATGCTTTTCAGAGTTACGACTGCACCTTCGAGGCCGAAGGAAAAACGGCTCGTTTTCAATTCGAAGTGAATTCGGGTGCAACTTCTGGAAATCCGCCGGTCGCATTCGGTTCAGGCAAGTTTATTGCCGTGGCCGGATCGGACACTTCTGTTTTTCTTCGCAGGCTTCAGAAGGCGCTTGAGGCGAAGACTCTCCCAGTGCGACCGAAACGCGTTGCTGAACTTCCTTTTAAAGCCGCCATTCTTGGTGCGAACCAGAGTCACTCGAAGGATGGTGGTTTCTTCACCAAGCCGCCGGGACACTGGACCGCAATGAAGATTTTTATCGGCAAAAAGGATGATCCCCCGGAAGTCTTTCTCAATTTCAACACAGTTCTTCAAAAGGGCGAGTTTTCAATCAAAGATCCTGACTACGGCGACGAGCTGCTAGAGGAATTCGCGGAGGTGCTTTAGCTGAGACAAATCTTCGGTCTAAGGCGCTCAATGTAAACTATTGATTTTGCGTGGCTTATGAACGAGAGTGAACGACGCCGAAATATATCTTATGATCCACTCGATTTAGAGTTTCCTGAGTCTCAAACTTTGCTTTGCAGACGGATTTTCTTGTGCTAGTCTTGCTTCCAGTATGATTTCCATCGCGACGAAGCGAATTACCACTACGACGTCTATGTCGATTACCTCGACTAAGGCGAAGAAGACTATTTTCGCTTCCGGCGCGTGGAGAAACAGCTAGCAATCTAGAAAAAGTTTCCAACCCACCGCCTGAAGCGAACCTGGCGGTGGGTTTCTTCTTTTAAACCCCCGCCAGAGACGCTCCAGCGGAATCCAGGAGCGGATGTCATGAGTTCCGAACACGTGCAGGAAAATGTGGAAGCGGAAGCTGGCTTTGCTGGGCGATTTGCTGTCTCCGCGAGCGTTGGCCAGGCAAGCACTCACCAGAGTGTCGTCGCCTTCAAGTTTGGCGGCAGCTCTCTGCTCGGAGCCGAGCGCATGTTGCATGCCGCGGACCTTGTCGGCGCGGCTGCGCGGGGCGCAAACGTCGTCGTCGTTGTGTCTGCGATGAAGGGCGCCACCGACCGTCTGCTCGCGATCTCGCGCTCCCTCGTCGAAGGAAAGCGTTCCCATGCGCGTAATGAAGCCGAAGGCGTCATTCATCTCCACCTCAACGTGCTTCAGGATCTTCAACTCGCCGAAGAGCAGCACGATCGTGTTCGCCGCAGCCTTCAGCTTCTCGCTCGCGATCTTCTCCACGAAGTTCCGCTGGATGGCCCTGTAGCGGCCACCGCCGAACTCGCCGATCGCCTAGCCTCGTTTGGCGAACGATTCAGCGCGCGCCTCTTCGCCGCTGCTCTCGAAAAATCCGGTCTCGCCGCAGTCCCGGTTTCCTCCTCCGACTTCGTCCTCACGTGCGACACCTTCCGCGAGGCCAAGCCTCAGTTGGAGGAAACCAAACAACGAGGCCGCGGCATTCTCCTTCCCCTTCTCGAAGCCAACCTCGTTCCCGTCGTTACCGGATTCATCGGCGCCACTCCCGACGGTCGCATCACCACGCTCGGCCGCAACAGTTCCGATTTTTCTGGCGCGATCATTGCTCACGTTGTGGACGCTGAAGAGCTTGTGATCTGGACCGATGTGGACGGCATTTATACATCAAACCCCCAGGCCTCCGTCGAAGCCAAACTTCTACACGACCTGAGCTATGATGAAGCACACGCCCTGGCAGCCAGCGGAGCGAAGGTACTTCATCCACACGTCTTGCCATTGGCTGCGGAAACGGAAATGACCATCTGGATTCGCAACACATTTAAACCGCACGTTCGAGGAACACGCATTGGCCTGCCTCAGAATTCAAATGGCCGTGCGCAGTCCGGAGGTGCGGCATGAGCGCGCATTCTTCGGAGAATGGCGATAAGACCGGCATGGCGCAGCAAGGCGCCCAGCAAAGTGAAAGTCCTCTGCCAGGCGGCGCCGCAAAAAAATGGCGCACCGGTGTTTTAGGGGCAACAGGTCTAGTAGGGCAGCGCCTGGTAAAACTTCTCGCGGGTCACCCTTGGTTCGAGCTCACCGAAGTTGCCGCTTCGGAACGGTCCTCGGGCAAGAGCTACGCAGAAGCCGTGCGGTGGCACCTCGACGGCCCCATCCCCGAAGCCGCGCGCAACCTCGTCGTCAAGAGCCTCGACCCAAGCCTTGAATGTGACTTCGTTTTTTCCGCGCTCGATTCGAGCGTCGCGGGCGGGGCCGAAGAAGATTTCGCCCGCGCCGGTTATCCCGTAGTCAGCAACTCCAAAAATCACCGCATGGATCCCGACGTCCCTCTGCTTATTCCCGAGGTCAACGCCTCGCATCTCGACGCTATCCCCACCCAGCAAAAAAATCGCGGCTACAGTGGCTTCATCGTCACCAACCCGAATTGCTCGACGGCCGGTCTCGTCCTCGTCCTCAAGCCCCTAGCTGATGCCTTCGGCCTGGAAAAAGTTTTCGCCGTCACGCTGCAAGCCGTTTCCGGCGCAGGCTACCCCGGCGTCGCCTCCATGGACATTCACGCCAACGTCATCCCCTTTATCAGCGGCGAAGAAGAAAAAATGGAGTCCGAGCCGCAAAAACTTCTCGGCAAATGGGATGGCGCGCGTTTTATTGATGCAGGCCTCGGTCTAAGCGTCCACTGCAATCGCGTTCCCGTTCTCGAAGGCCACCTGGAGTGCATTTCCGTCAGCCTGAAAAAAATCGCTTGTCTAAAAGAAGTTCGCGAAGCCCTGCGAAACTTTGAAGTCGACGCCGAACTCGGCGCGCTGCCTTCCGCCATCCGTCATCCGGTGGTTGTCATCGATGGTGAGGACCGCCCCCAACCCCGCCGTGACGTTCACGCCGGAAACGGCATGGCCGCCGTCGTCGGCCGCGTCCGCGAATGCCCGCTCCTCGACATCAAGCTCACCCTTCTCTCCCACAATCTAGTCCGCGGCGCCGCCGGCGCCGCCCTCCTCAACGCCGAACTCCTAGCCGCCCGCGGCTTCCTAAATCGCCGTGTCCGCGAGGACGAATCTCAACTCGCCCAACCCACCGCTCTATAGGCGACTGTCGAGAGCCAATTGCCAATTCCACGCCTCAACCCCGAGCAAATTGCTCAAGTATCCGGCCTCTTGGCTCAGTACATCGAAAGCCAGCGGGACAGTTTCGCACTGGGCGCGATTCCGTTATCTGCAGAACAGAAACAAGCGATGGCTGGATTCTTCTCGCCTCAACTTATCGACGATACCCGCGTACTCGTACTGAAAGGGGAACGCATACCTAACCCTGATTTCTACCCCATGTTGAGAAACCTGGGTTTCAACAACCTGCCAGATCAATCGACGATGGCAGCGATTACACTTTCAGACAAAGTTGTGTCCCACGTTGACTTCACAGATGGTTTGCTTTTTCACGAGTTTGTTCACGTTGAACAGTACCGCCAGCTTGACATTCCTCGCTTTGCCGAGCTTTACGTACGTGGATTCCTGAGTGGTGGCAGCTACGAGGCGATACCTCTGGAAGCGAATGCTTACGCGCTAGGCGCACGATATGAAAACGATTCCACTCAACATTTTTCCGTGGCGGATGAGGTGGCTACGTGGATCGCCGAGGGCAGGTTCTAGCCACATGCCCGGTTCCAGGCCAAAAAGCGTCATGAGTTAATCTTCATTAAATGATCTGAATTTCTATATCTCTTCCAACGGCGTATTGTTTCAGAAACTCAGACATTCTCCCCGCCCAGCGTTCAAGCCCGTCCGCGCCGCCGAACGAAACTATGATCGCAACGACCTGCTTCGTCGCCTCCGTCACCATCGTTCGCTCCGAATCGCTAGTCGGACTCCCGTGCGGCCCAACCGCATCGCAAAACACCGGCAACCCTTCCAGATTCAAATCGTATTTCCCAATTCCTTTGTACGTCTCGCCAGCCCGTCCCGCTCGAAACACAATATCGCCCTGCGCTTGCGCCAAGTCATACAGGCCCACCGGCAACCGGCTATCCACACTCACCAAATTGATCACGTCCACCACATTATTAATCCGCGGCAACCCCTTCCCCGCGATCACCCGCCGCAAAAGCGCCTCCGCCGACCCACGATACCTCGCCGGATCCTTGCCCAGCGCCTTGTACCCCGCTCTCGTCGCCAGAATCGCCGCCGACTCCAGCACCGCCCTCGGCTCCGGCAACGCTAAGATCTTCTCTTCGCAACTACGCAACTCGTGATCCAAGCCCTCTGGCGTCAGCCCCGCTTCCACTTCCGCCGTGATGCATGCCAACCCCACGCGCGGACATTTCGCCTTCAACTCCGCATCAATGCGTACCCTCATCATTTGTCTCATCCTTGCTGCAACTGAGCCTGGTCCGCCAGCCTAAGAACTCCGCGAGTCGTGCTAAACTACCATCATTGTAGGCCCGTAGCTCAGTTGGTTAGAGCGCGTCCTTGACACGGACGAGGTCTGCGGTTCGAGTCCGCACGGGCCTACCATTTCTTCGAGTCTAAGTCCGTCCTTTTCACAACTCTCACCTGATTCACTAGCGCTAGCGCAATTCTCGGACTAGAATGCGCGCAGTCACTACTTCTCGTTAACCATGCGCCGCTTCTTCTGGATCCGCCTGCTGATCTTCCTGCGGCAAAGCCGCTGGGGCTTCGTACTCATCACACTTTGGTTCGCCCTCGGTACCATCGCATTTCACTTCTGGGAGCATCTGCCGTTCGGCGAATCTTTTCTAGATGCTATCTATTTTCGCTCCCGCCCCGACTCCTTCTGGGTTCTCTATTCCTTCTGGGGCCAATGCGTCCTCTTTGGCATCGTCATTTCGATTTTCTTGCTGCAAGCCTTGCAGCGCTACAGTCCGCAGGAAGGATGCCGCATGCTCGCCAAGGAAATGCAGAACCACGTCATCATCGTTGGCTACACGCACCTCGGTATTCGCGTCGTCGAGCATCTCCGCCTCTCCAAGCAGCCTTACGTTTTGATCGACAAAGATGCCGCCGCGGTAGATGACCTCATCCGCGACGGCGAACCCATCATCGTGGATGACGCCAAACAGGAAAGCTCGCTCACAGACGCAGGCATCGAGCGGGCCAAGCTCGTCATCATCACTTCCAACAACATCGAAACCGCTCTTCTTGTGACCAAGCGCGCTCGCGACCGCAACAAAAAAACGCTCATCATCGTCCGCTGCTATCTCGACGAGTTCACCGAAATCCTCGAGAGCCTCGGCGCCAACGAAGTCATCTCCAGCTCAAAAAGCGCCTTCAGCGGTATCTCTCCACATCTCGATTCCCTCGGCGCGGTCCGTTGAGCAACGGATCGGTTACGGAATCGCTGCTGATCATTACGGGCACGATGGGAGCGGGCAAGACAACCGTTCTGGGCGAAGCGTCGGACATCCTCGCATTACGCCAAATTCCTCACGCTGCGATCGACTTGGACGCGCTAGGCCTCGTGCATCTTCCCTCCGCAGCCACCAACGATAGCCTGATGTATCGCAACCTTCAGTCGGTCTGTAAGAACTACACTTCCTTCGGAGTGCGGCGGTTCTTGCTGGCGCGCGCGATGGAAGACCGCGCCGAACTGGAACTTTGTCGTGGCATTGTTTCAACAACCAGCACGGTCATCTGCCGCCTCACTGCTAGCCTCGAAACCATGCAGCTGCGCATCCAGAAACGCGAATCAGGTGTATCACGGCAGGAATATATCGCTCGCGTTGCAGCCTTAAACGCCGTTCTTGATCGTGCGTGCTTGGAAGATTTCACAATCACGAATGAGAATCGTTCAGTGACCGAGGTCGCATACGAGATGCTTTTCAAAGCGAAATGGATTTCAAGTTGAACCGCCATCTTGACTTGTCATTCGTTGACTTTCCACCCGCGCCATCCTAGCATCATCACAGCAGCTATTCCGTGACGCGTGAGGTCTTTCATGAGTTCCTCCACGCCACTTCCTCTGCCGCAGCTCCCTCCTCCTATCGCCGAGGTTCTGAATTCTTTTTTGCAATCCGCAAAAGATGCTTTCGGCCCCGACCTTCTTTCCGTCGTTCTCTTCGGCAGCGCCGCCGAAGGCCAGCTTCGCGCCACCTCAGACCTCAATCTCATTCTCGTTCTCGCCTCCTTCAGCCAACCCAAAGCCGACCAGCTTCGCCAGCCGCTCCGCATCGCGCAAGCCGCCATCCAGCTCCATCCCATGTTTCTTTTGAAAGATGAAATTCCTCACGCCGCTCGTTCCTTCGCCCCCAAGTTCGCCGACATTCGCCGTCGCCGCGCCGTTCTCTTCGGCGACGACCCTTTCGCTTCTCTCTCCATCCCGCGCGATGCCGAAATCCGTCAGCTCCGCCAGCAGCTCCTCAACCTGATTCTTCGCCTCCGCGCCGCCTACGTTGCCCGCAGCCTTCGCGAAGAACAACTTAGTCTCCTGATCGCAGGTGCCCTCGGCCCACTGCGTTCCTATGCCGCCGTGCTCCTCGACCTCGAGGGCCGCCCAGCAGCCTCGTCTTCGCAAGCCCTTCAATTATTGGGCGCCGAACTGGCCATTCCCGATTGGCCGCAACTCTCCGCTCGCCTCGCCGCCACGCAAGAAACTCACGTCTCCGCTCCCGGTGAAGCGCCTAGTCTCTTCTTTCCTCTCCTCGATCTTGCTTGCCGCATGCACTCGCGGGCGGAAGCTCTCTCCACCGAGGTCCGCCATGAATCCGTTTGATCTTCGCGGTCCAGATTTTCTCCTCTTCTATCTATTTTTATCCATGCTGATCATCGGTGGCGTTATGCTCCTTCGCCGGTTCGACGAAGACCGCGATACCGCTAAGCCTCCTATCGACGATCCCTACTTCGTTGCCTTTTTACGCGGCGGCGAAACCGAAACTCTCCGCGTTGCCGCGCTTTCGCTGATTGACCGCGGCCTGCTGGCACTCAAGAGCTCCGGAAAACCGCTCCTTTCCCTCGGTGCCCCCGATAGTCGCCTCGAACTGACGGATCCCGCCGCCATTGCCACCGTCAAACGCCCCATCGAGAAAAGCATCCTCGAAGCCTTTAAGACTGCTCAACCCGTTCACTCAACTCTGGATTCACTCACAGGCTGCCGCGCCTGTCTTGATTACGCCATCCATCTTGAAAAATTCGGGCTGCTCCCCGATGAGAAAGTTCGTGCCGCGCGCCACCGCCGTGTCGCGATTGCCCTCGGCATTCTTCTGGGTGTTGCCACCGTCAAGATTTTCATCGCTCTTTCCCGCGGTCGAACGAACATCTTCTTCCTCGTAATTCTTTCCTGCTTCGCCGCGTTCGCGGCCATAAAAACCGGCAATTCGTTTCGCACCGTGCGCGGCGAAAAATTTCTT
Organism: uncultured Acidobacteriota bacterium; assembly: GCA_963833345.1. Classification (GTDB taxonomy): domain Bacteria; phylum Acidobacteriota; class Terriglobia; order Acidiferrales; family UBA7541; genus Acidiferrum. Next base: position 4,096,625 of record CAWHXI010000002.1, read on the forward strand.
CAGGACGTCAAATCTCTTTTCAGCTCCCTGCGCCAACGCGCCGATTTGCTTCGCCCCGGCGGCGCGACCTCGGACCTCGTTTGGCTCGCTTCTGCCTATGGACTCACGGAAGTCTCTCCTATCCTCTTTCCCTCGGTGATGGTGCTGCGTCCGCGCGGACCGGCCCGCGGACCAGGCTCGACGGGTTGGGGTTCCGGCAACTCTTCCTGCGGCAGTGGTGGAAGCAGTTGCGGTGGTGGCGGAGGCTGTGGAGGCGGTTGCGGCGGAGGCTGTGGCGGATGCGGAGGCTAAAGCGATGAACACTCCCCTGGATAGAGTAGGCCTCGGCTGGCGTCCCGATCTAGCCGTCGGTATTTTCGAGCACCTCGATGGCATCGACCTCTTGGAGGTGATTGCCGACGATTTTTTCTCCGCACCGCGCCAGCAAGTCCGCGCCCTCAAAACACTCGCCGCGCAAATCCCCGTCGTTCTCCACGGCGTCAGTCTCGGCCTCGCCTCCTCTGCCCCCGTCGAAACCAAGCGCCTCGATCAAATGGCGCGCCTCATGGATCAAGTCCGCCCCGAATTCTGGTCCGAACATCTGGCTTTCGTCCGCGCCGGCGGAATCGAAATCGGCCATCTAGCCGCACCGCCTCGCAGCCCAGCTTCAATCGACGCTGCCGCCGCAAATCTGTATCGCGCGCAAGCCACCGTCGGTGTGAAGCCTTTCGTCGAAAATATCGCCACTCTGATAGATCCTCCCGCCAGCACTCTCTCCGAATGCGCGTGGATCAACGGGATTCTCTCCTCCTCAAATTGCGCCCTGCTCCTTGATCTTCACAACGTCCTCGCCAACGGCCTCAATCACGGTTACGCCCCCCTCGAATTTGTCCGCCAAATTCCCCCCGAGCGCATCGCCGCGATTCACATTGCAGGTGGCAAATTCATATCCGCCCCCGACGGCACTCAGCGCCTTCTGGACGATCATTTCCATGACGTCCCCGATCCCGTCTTCGAGCTCCTCGAAGAAACCGCCGCCCGCGCCCCCGGCCCGCTCACCGTCATCCTCGAACGCGATGGCGACTATCCCTCAATGGACTCCCTCCTCGCGCAAATCGCACAAGCTCGCCGCGCCCTCGCCACAGGCCGCGCCCGCCGCGTTCCGCTCGTCGAGGCCGTCGCATGAGCTCCAGCGCCAACCAACTCGAGGCCTTCCTCGCGCGGCTCTACGTCGACGACGCCGCCCGCGCAAGTTTCAAATCCAACCCTCGCGTCGAAGCAGAAAAAGCCGGCCTCTCCGACGAACAATGCGCCGCACTCGAAAATCTCGATTGGATCGGCCTCGAAATGGCCGCCAGAAGTTTCGCCAAAAAACGCCAGTTAAAGCGCCCGCTCAGTTGGTTCGCCACACTCAAAGCCCGCTTGTCGCGTCTTCGTTTCTTTTGCTTCGTCTAATAGAGGCTTTGTATCTGTCGTAGCAATCTAAAATGCAAAAAGACATCCCGCCGGAACAATCCGTAGTCTAATAATTCCGGGTCCAGGCAAAACGGGTGTGGAATGCAGTTCGCTCGCCAACTTACTTCGGTTCTGGCATGCCTGTGTATTTTTGCGTCTCTCGAAACTCGTGCGGCGGACTCTGCCAGCTGCACCGGTTACGTGCTGGACGAAGATGGCGTCCCTGTCGCCGCCGCCCAATTAAAGTTAGAGGATACCGCCGCCCACGTCTATCGCACGGAATCCGACGGCGCCGGTCGCTTCACTCTTCGAAGTCTCCCCGCGGGCGATTACAAACTGGAGGTCCGCAAGGAGGGCTTCTTCGTCATTACCGGTCGCGCTCTCACTCTGCAACCAGGCGCCAACGAACTCACTCTGACCATAAACCACGCCGAAGAAGTTCACGAACAAGTCCAGGTCACCGCCCGTCCCAATCAAATCGATCCGCAAGATACCGCTCAGCGCAACACACTCACCACCCGCGACATTCGAGACATCCCCGTACCGAGCCCGCACGTCCTCGCGGAAAGTCTCGTTGCTCTCCCCGAGATCACCCAGGACAATCAGGGTAATCTGCATATCGCGGGCGCGCGTTCCGGTGAAACGCAGTACTTGCTAGACGGCTTTGAAATTGGCGACCCCGTGAATGGCCAGCTCACCTCTCGCTTCAATGTCGACGCCACACGCACCGCCGAAGTCCAATCCAGCGGCTTCGGCGCGGGCTACGCTCATGCTGGCGCAAATATCCTCAGCCTCGACACTCCCGATGGCGACGACCGCTGGCGCTTCGGCACCACCAATCCCGCCCCTGGCATCAACATCCAGGAAGGCGTCCACCTCGGCAACTGGTATCCCCGTTTCACTTTCTCAGGACCCATCAAGCGCGGTCGCTTTTGGCTTTCCAATTCGATCAGCGTCCAGCACACTTTCGCCGTCGTCAAAGGCCAGCCCTCCGGCGCCAACACTTGGGAAGAATGGGCAGGAGACAATCTCCTCCGTCTCCAATACAACATCACTCCCAAGCACATTCTCCACGCCAGTTTTCTTTACAACATCGCACGCGGCACCAACCTCGGCCTCGATGCTCTCGACCCCGTCTCCACTACCGTTACCGGCGATCAGCACCGCTACTTCGGCTCTCTCAAAGACCAGGTCTGGCTCGCCGACACGCTCTTCGATTTCGGCATAGCCGCCGATGAAAGCATCCTTGCCTTCATCCCGCAAGGCACGCAAACCTACGTCCTTCTCGTCAACGGCTCCTCTGGCAACTATTTCCAGCGCCTCCATCAAGTCGGACGCCGCCTACAGGCTGTTGCCGGCATGCCCGCCGCAACGCGCCACTGGCATGGCACGCATCAATTCGCTGCCGGCCTCAATGTCGCCAGCCTCACTTACTCGCTTATCGCCGGCCGCGGCGAAATCCAGGCGCTCAACGCGTTTGCGAGCGACGAAACAACTTGCAGCTCCGCACTTCAACCCGGCTGCTTGGTACGCCAAACCACTTTCTCCGGCCCGGCAACTCCCTACGTTTCGAACACCCAGATCGGCGGCTACATCCAGGACACCTGGTCGATTTCAAAGCATTTCGTCGTGCAGGCGGGATTGCGCACGGACTGGGATCGTTTCACGCAAAGCGCCATGGCCGAGCCGCGCCTCCACGCAAACATTCTTCCCTTCGGAGACGACACCTCAAAAATTTCGCTCGGCTGGGGCATCTACAACGTTCCGCTCAATCTCTCTCAAATTGCCCAGGCCTTCGACCAGCAGCAACTCGACACGTTTTACAACACCGCTGGCGCAGTCGTTGCCCCTGGCACGGTCGTCAGCCAATTCGTCCTGCCCGCAAACGGCCTGCAACAACCGCGCTTCACGACTTACAGCGCTGGCTGGCAGCAGAAACTCGTCCACAACACGCTCCTCGGTCTCCAACTCCTCGCCCGCAACGGCTCCCACGGCTTCGTCTACCTCGATCAGCAACCCACGCAACCCGGAGGAATTTTTCTCCTCCAGGACACTCGCAAGGACCGCTATCGCTCCGCCACCGTCTCCGTCCGCCACGTTTTCTCCGAGGACATGGAAGTCTATGGCGCCTACACGCGCTCCGTCGCGCACTCCAACGAAGTGCTCAATCCTGCACTCGGCTCGATCTTCTATGTCGCGCAACAACCGGGCCCCGTTCTCTGGGACGCTCCCAACCGCGTCGTCACCTGGGGCTGGGCGCCAACGCACATCTGGGGCATCCAACTCAGCTATTTCTTCGAGTACAGAACAGGCTTCCCCTTCAGCGTCATCAATCTAGAGCAGCAACTCGTCGGCCCGCCCAACTCCTCCCGCTTCCCCGCCTATGCCAGCCTCAACATCGGCCTCGAAAAAAAATTCGGCTTCCGCGGCTATCTCTGGGGAGTCCGCGTCGAAGCCGTCAACATCCTCGACCGCCAAAATCCCAACACGGTAGTCAACAATATCGACGCCCCCAATTTCGGCGCCTTCTCCGGCGGCCAAGGCCTCGCCTTCACCCTCCGCGTCCGTTTCATCGGCAGAAAATAGCCAGTCAAACCGAAAGATTCAAAGTTTGTAACTCGGCTTTGACTCGGGTCGCTCCAAACCGGCCTAATCCGCGGCCGTGTGCTAAAACTTCCCACACCAATCGGGATTCTCGCGTCTCCATTTCTCCAATTTCGCGCGGAACTTTTCCATGCACCTTCCGCGCCGTTTTTCGTCATCACGATAATTTTGTCATCGCTGAACGAATCGATGCGGTCCGCTTGTTCTTCCATTTGCGCCTTCAATTTGGCCCGAATGGCCCTCTCCACGCAAATTCCGCCTAACGAGCAGGCAACGAATCACTCGCAGCCAGCTTCGTACTGACCATTGCACCTATCCCGGGTTTATACCAGCAGGGTTCGTCCGTGTTTTACGCCAAGGAGGCACCTGATTATGAGAAACACTCTCGCGGCGGTATTGTTGCTTGCTTCAATCAGTTCTGCGCCTGCGCTACGCGCGCAGGAGGACCCTTCCAAGCTTGAACTCTATGGCGGTTACAACTACGTGCGCTTCAATATAAACGCCAATGTCAGCGGCCAGCCACCGTCGCAAACGTTCAATGCTAACGGCGGCGGTGGCGAACTAATGTACAACTTGAACCGCTGGCTCGGCGTTTTGGGGGACGTCAGCGGTGTATGGGCGACGAATCCAACCAGCCAGGGAGCAGCGATCCCCTACCTGTTTGGCCCGAGGGTAAACTTCCGGCGCGGCGTGGTTACGCCCTTCGCTCAAGTATTGGTAGGAGGCGTAGCAACAAGCTCCGGCATCGAGCAGATTGGTTGGCAAAGCCATTTTGCAATGACAGCCGGCGGGGGAATTGACGTCAAAATCTCCAAGCACTTCTCGATTCGTCCGGTGCAAGCCGAGTACTTCCTCACAAAAATCCCCGATGGGCTCAACAACCGGCAGAACAATTTCAGGTTCGGCGCCGGAATCGTATTCCGCTTCGGCTAAGGGCAATCTGCACCCGCCTTTGAAATGCTCCTCAGGTGGACCGCAGTCAACTGCCTGTTTGTGTCGGATTGTTTCTAGCAAGAATTGCTCGTCCTCTGCGCGAAGGATTATTCGTGTCGCAGCGCGATCATTGGGTCGACGCGCATGGCTCGCCGCGCAGGAATGTAACACGCCGCGACGGCCACAATAACCAACAGCATCCCGACCCCGGCAAAGGTCAACGGGTCATGCGCACTCACGCCGAAGAGCTGGTTGGCCATGAGCCGCGTCAGTCCCAGCGCGGCGCCGATGCCGATCGCGACGCCGATCAGCGCCATCCTTGCTCCATGCCCGATCACTAGCCGCAACACATCGCGGCGTTGCGCGCCCAGCGCCATGCGCACTCCTATTTCGTGAGTGCGCTGCCCGACGAGGTACGAAATCACCCCATAGATTCCCACGCACGCGAGCACCAGCGCGAGTGCCGCAAAGACCCCGAGCAGCATCATCGAAAGTCTCCGCGCCGCGAACGAATTGGAGACGACCTCGTTCATCGTTTGAACGTTGTACACCACTTCGCGAGAATCGATTTCCGCCACGGCCCGCCGAACCGAGCTCATCACAGCCGTGGGATCGCCTTCCGTCCGCAACACCACCGCCACTGCATTCGCTGCCAGCGGCATCAGCTTCTCGGGGAGCTGCATGAACGGATAATCGAACTGCGCCTCGATCGCCGATTTCGCATCGACGTCCAGCCCCCACTGCTTGACGTGCCCGACCACGCCGACAATTTCGGCCTGTACGCCGAAGCCTGCGAGATTGATCCGCTTGCCGATCGGATTTTCCTGCGGGAAATAGCTCCGCGCGAAAACGTCGTCGATCACGATGACCACCGGCGCGTGCTCGTCGTCCTGAGGGGTGATAAATCGCCCGCGCTCCAGCGTGACTCCCATCGCCTGTTGGAAGCCGGCTTCCGCGAGATAAAACATCGCTTGGTGCATCTCTGGCAGGTTCGCGGGCTTTGGCTGGCCCTCAATCCAGAAAGGCTCCGAGGAATTATGGATCATCGGGCGCGAGCCGAGCGTCACCGAAACGGCTTGCACGCCGGGAATGTCATGCATTTTCTCGTCGAAGTGCCGCAGCCGCGCGCGCGTTTCCGCCGAGCTGGTTCCAGGGTCGGCCGGCAACGACAAAGTAAAGGTGATGGCGTGGCTCGGATTGAACCCAGGATCGACGCGCCAAAGTGCCGCGAGACTGCGAACCATCAGCCCCGCCCCAACGAGCAAAACCAAAGCCATCGCTACTTCCACGGCGACGAAAACTCCTTGCAGCCGGTGCCGTGCCCCGCTCGAACCGCGGCCGCTCTCCTTGAGTATCTCTTCCAGATTCACGCGCGAAGTCTTCAACGCCGGCGCCAGCCCAAAAACAATTCCGGCAAACAATGACAGCGCCATCGCAAAGAGCAAGACGCGTGCGTCGAGTGAAACTTCGCTCGCGCGCGGCAAAGCGCCAGGCAAAGTGCCGAGCACCGCCTTGGTCCCCCAAACAGCGAGCAGGAGTCCCAGGGCCCCGCCCAAGCCCGCGAGCAGAATACTTTCGCTGAGAAGCTGCCGAATGACGCGCCCCTGGCTCGCGCCCATCGCCGCGCGAATCGCAAACTCGCGCGAGCGCCCCATCGACCGCGCCAGCAGCAGATTGGCAACATTGGCGCACGCAATCAGCAGCAGGAAACCAACGGCCGCGAGAAGCACGATCAGGAATGGCTGCACATTGCCGACAATGTCTTCTTTCATGGAAACGAGCGTGATGCCCACGGCCTTATCGGCCTCCGGGTACGCCACCGCGAGATTTTGCGCAATGCCGTCCATATCGGCTTTCGCCTGCGCCAGTGTTACGCCCGCCTTCAGCCGCCCAACCCCGTGCGAGCTCACGTCGACCCGCCGGTCGCGAAAATTCGTATCGGTCCATTGTCCAATCGGCGTGTAGACATCCCGGTCGCGCCCATAAAAAGTGAACCCCGCCGGAATCACGCCCACGATGGTGTACGACGTTCCATTCAGCAGCATGGGCTTTCCGATGATTTCCAGCGAAGCCCCGAATTTCCGCTTCCAGAATCCTCCGCCCAGAATCACCACCGGCCCCGAGCCAGTGTGATCGTCCTCGGCACGGAAGGTGCGGCCAAGCACGGGCATTGTGCCCAGCGTCGAAAAAAAGTCCGCCGAAACCATGTAGCCGCTTAGCCTTTCCGCTTCTCCCGTGCCGATGAAGTTGTAATCCTGGTTGCGGTATATCGCCATCGACGAAAACGTTTGCGTGTCGCGCTGCCAATCCAGAAAATTCAGGTAGTTGATCGGCGCATGCTCGAATCCGGCAGTCTTTCCGTAAAGCGCCACGAGCTGCCCGGACTGCGGGTATGCCAGCGGATTCAGCAGCACGCCGTTGACCACCGAAAATAACGCCGTATTCGCGCCAATCCCCAGCGCCAGCGTCAAAATCGCAATCGCCGCAAATCCCGGCGCCTTCGCCAGCATCCGAATCCCATACCGCAAATCCTGTAGCAGCATCCCCACTCAGCCTCCTGCGTTTCATCCAACCGCAAATCGCACCAATCGTAGCGCAAGAAACACGCACCATTCCATCTCATCCAACAGTTTCGAGCGAGCAATTAAGCCGCGCAAGATTCGGTGTGTCCCAGGTTGGTTCCGCGTGAGTTTGAGAGAGAAAAGCCGCCGTGCCAAGAACTTGTTTCCGAGTGCGCCGTCGCTCAGGAAGAGCCACTTCAACAGGCACCGGTACACTTCCCAGAACAGGACTTCTGGCCAGGAATAACTACCGGTTAGCCCGTGATTCGACCGGAATCCTGATTTGCCAATTCAGATAGTGAGCTCAAACGGCTGTTAGCAACAGTTTGGATTTCTGCTGGAAGCAACTGTGGAAGAACCGCGCATCAGCAAAACCTTGCACTGACCATCGATCCCGAAGACGCTTCAGTGGTTACACAGTCGTGAAGAGCTGGCGGAGAACGGGAGCTCGGAGGCAGGATTGTTCCACTAGGTCCTTCAGTTCTCTAGCGAGTTGGAATATCTCATCCGGTGCTTGCGAGCAGTACCAGCCAACACCAATTTCGCCAAATCTGGAGGACAGGAGCGCGCGAAAGAAGCTCGTCACGACGAATCGTGGAAGTACATCGAGGAGAACTGCACTGTGCGGAACGATGCGGCGGCCGTTTGCGGGAAGCACGGCGAGCGTCTCGCGTATCGCATCGGCGAGCATTCGCATATCCTTCCGGGAACGTAGAACTGTTAGAAAGTACTCGCGCGTGAACATGAGCCTAATCCGGACTTCCTCTTTTTTTTAACAGAAGATGCCCGGCCCCTAAGAGGACCGGGCATCAGAACTGTCAGCTGAAAGTTCGGCTCGTCTAACCTTTCGGAAGAGCTCTCACGCTGGCGGGAGAGGAGTTTTTCAAGGACGGCGAGGAGACGCCAGCCCCAGGTGTCCGCGCCTTTGACGTGTTGCGCGTTTCCTGACGCGTCGCCGACGTCGGCACATTGCTCGTTTTCTTGGAGCCAGCATTCTTCGGCGTACTTGTGACGCTCGGTTTCGCCTGGGTCGGCGCATTGTTCGTTTTCGTCGAACCGGCATTCTTTGGGGTGGTTGAGACGCTCGGTTTCGTCTGGGCCGGCGCATCTTGTGTCTTGGTGGAGCTGCCATCCTTTCCAGTGCTTGAGGAGCCCGTCTTTGGCGGAATGGGAGCATCAGTCGTTTTCGTAGAACCGCCATTCTTCGGCTTGTCCGAGGTGCCCGGCTTCGGTGCCGCCGGCGGAGCGTCGGTCTTTCGGACCGGAGGCCTGTCTGGATGATCGGGGAAACGAATTACTCTTTCCTCCGGCACCGGAGTTGGGTGGATATCCAGCCAGTTTCCTACCACGCAGTGTTTTTCACATTCATCGAGCAGCCGGGCAAGCCGGGCCAGTTCTGCTTGCAGCTGCACGATTAGCGCTTGATCGTCGTCCACCTGCTGCTGCTTGGCCTGGAAGTCGGCCATGCTGGCGTCGTAATTCTGCCAAGAGAAATTCCGGAAGCTTTGCCTGAGTTGGTTCTCGTCTTGGGCTAGCTGGTCGGCGGCAGCCGCGAGTTGATCCGCAACCGTGTTCAGCAGGTTGGCTTCCGTCATGCAAGCCGCGCAGCGGGCGACGCGATGCGTGGGAGTCGCCGGAATCGCCGGGTAGCGCGGCAAAGGAGCGGGCGGGACAGGATTATTGCCACCGCGGATGGGAGGAGGAAGGTCAGGGCACGTAACACTCACAGTTACATTCACGGTAAAGTGGTTGCCAGCAAAGTCTTCCAGCTCGTATGTAATGGTCGTGGTATTGGTGCCGGGCTTAGTTCCTCCGGTGATGTCGATGTCGCCGGCGGTGCCACCGCCCTTTCTGCCTCCGACAGCCTGCGCGACGGACGGGTCTGCAGACTGCGGCGGAAATTTAACCATGTTATAGTCGTGCCTAAAGAGTTTATAGAGACTAAAGGTCACGGTTTTACCGCAAGGAACGCTTTTGGTGGCGTTGACCACGATATCTTGGGCGTGAACAGCGTCCTGCATACACAACAGAACAAGAAGTGTGAATAGGGTTCGGAAATTGAGGAAGTTTTTCATAATGTCTCCAGCTTGAAGCGTTTGTCCTTTACTCATTGCCTTTGTGCCGCGGCATCGAGCCCGCGAGCGCATTCAGTAAGTGAGTCGCACGCGAGGCCGGCGCGGTTCAAAGTAGCGGACGCCGTCTCACTTCCGTGGCCGGAAGTATCCGGACCGCGCAAATTTTCTTTTTGTTTTGAACCGAGAAGGCCCTTCCTGCGACTCACCCATTAGCCGGGCAAAAAAGGCTGGACAAGGCCCGGCGACGGTAGAAAGATGTTCGCCACTGTCTCCCTCAAGTTGGGTATCGCGGAGGAACGGGCTCAGATGAAAGACCCCGGATCCAGTCCTTTTCCGCAAGGTGTGGCCAGTGGCCTGGCTTTCTCTAGACGAAGCAGGAAGGCCGCATGACGCCCTCACGCGTGGGTCCGGGAGAACCGTTGGCGGGAAGTGACGACTCCCTAGCCCGCCAATCCGCGCCCTCACACCAGGCACTTCCTTCTGCTCCCGACAAACCGCAAGCGACGAGTATTGGTCCGGACTTCGAGATGGACTGCATTCTGCGAATTGCCGGCGGCGATCGATCGGCTTTTGAGCAACTGTTTCGCAGTTATCATAAACGCCTATTCCACTATCTGTGTCGCATGCTGAGCAAAGCCGACGCAGCGGAAGAGCTGGCCAGCGACGTGCTGTTCGAAGTGTGGAAGCGAGCGAGCGGGTTTCGAGGCGAATCGAAAGTGTCTACTTGGATATTCGGGATCGCGCGTTTTCGCGCCATCAGCTGGCTGCGCAAGTCCAATCCCAAACTTGTGGATCTGGACGACGCTGCAATGGTCTGCGATTCGCACGAACTGCAGGATGAGGTCCTCGTGAAAGCGAGCACGCGGGAAGCGGTGCGCGGGGCGCTCGGCAAGCTGACCCCGCAGCACCAGGAGGTAATGGAATTGACGTTTTATCAGGGATTCTCGTATCCGGAAATCGCCACGATCCTGGCGTGCCCGGTGAACACGGTGAAGACGAGGATGTTCTACGCTCGTAAGGAGCTTCGCGACTTGCTCAGAGAGGAAGGAAGCATATGAAAGTTGAACTCTCACATGATTCCTTGACGCAGCTTCTGCCGTGGTACGCCAACAATACGCTGACCACGGAGGAACGCGGCGCGGTTGAAGAACACCTCAAGAGCTGCGCGGCCTGTCAGGCGGAGCTGGAGCTGCTGCGCGAGGTGAGCGGAGCGATGAACGAGGCCGCTGATGAAGCGCCCAGCGCCAACCGCTCGTTGGCCAGGACCTTGGCCGCCATCGAGCAGTGGGAGGAGCCCAAACACCCGGCAAGGCAATCGCGGCTGGAGGGGTGGATGGATAGCCTTTGGAATCCCTCGACTCTCACCGCGCGTTGGGTGTTCGCGGCGCAGTTCCTCCTGATACTGGCGCTGGGCACGGTGTTGCTGATTCCCCGCCACGACGCTGGCCCGGGGCTAGGCCATATTCTTTCAGGCGGCGAGCAAATCGCTGGCGGAACTCGAGTGACGGTGATCTTTGCCCCGAATACCACAGTAGAACGGATGAGCCAGATCCTTTCTTCGCTGAACGCCAAGATTGTATCGGGGCCTTCCGCTGCAGGAGTTTACATCGTCGAATTGCCGCCGGGGAAAGAAACCGATGTTCAGCTGCTTATAGACAAGCTCAGAGGTAACGATGCAATTCAGTTCGTGGAGCGCCAGCCGTAAGTGGCAGCATAGGCTGGCCTGGCCAAAAGAGTTTGCGTGCTAACGGAAGGCGCCTTCCGTCGGCATGCGGAGAAGGGAAAAAAGCTCGCAAATCAAAAAGAAAGGTGAATGACCATGAAAATGCGCATAGCTGCTGTAATTCTTGGGATGTTACTCAGCGCGTTTGCCGGCGCCGGCCAGTTATTTGCCCAGGAGGACCTGCATACCGTCAAGGATCATCAGCTGATTTCGCGGTTTCCGGGCGCGGAGGTTCAGGAACACAAAGTGACGGAATTCGATGAGTTTGTGCTGCCTCTTGGTCCGATCCTCGGCAGCGGCGACAAGTTCGTAAAATCCCAGACGATCGAAGGCAAGGTAACTAAATTCAAATACAGCATGCCGGAAAGCCGGTCGGGCCTTGAAGTTTATAAAAACTATACTGATACCCTGCAAAAGGCCCACTTCGAGATTCTGTATTCCTGCGATCACGGTCGTTGTATCGACCCGAAATTCCCTTCTGGCTACAGCCATGTAAGCTCCGGCATTTGGTGCCTCAACTGCGAGGAGCCGATGCGCTACGCAGCGGCCTCAGCGAGATTTCGAAGATGCTTGCCGCCAATATGCAACTGAAGCTGGTCGTGGTCGGACACACCGACAATGTCGGAAAGATCGCGTCGAATCTCACCTTGTCGAAACAGCGCGCCGATGCTGTGGTGGCTTACCTGGTATCGCATTACCACGTTTCCCAGGAGCGCTTGCAGGCGCAGGGAGTCGGTTCGCTGGCGCCGGTCGCGTCGAATCTATCGGAGGAAGGGCGGGCCAAGAACCGCAGGGTGGAGCTGGTCGAGGAGTAAAAACTATGGCCAGAAGCCGGCAAGTTGGATGGACAAAGTGCGGACTGGCCCTGGCACTCTGGGCCTTTCCGCTGCTTGTTCCTGTGGCGGACCAAGTCACGTTGCGCTCGCGCATGGCTGAGGACAAGAGCTCGCGCACGGTGATGGTGGAGGTGCAAGCCATTTCCGGACAGGTCGTGGACGAAGTCCGTCTCGAATTGCCACGCAACTCCGCGGAAAACGCAGCATTGCTGCTAGCTCCGAAAGGCTGGAAGCTGGAGCGTGACGGACATTCGGTGCGCCTGTCGGGCCCGGAGAACAGCGTGCCACTGCGGTTTAGCGTGCTGGTCTTTGACGTCGGCAGTTTCGAGCGCGTGAATACGAGAGTGCGCCGACAAGGGCGCGATCTGTTTAGTGGGCAATTAAACGTCAGCGAAGTCGCGCGCCCGGCGAAACTTTCCACCACGACGGGATTGCTGGAGCTTCCGGCATTGCTCAGCCCCGGCGAGACCATAGAAATGAAGGTTCTGGATCCGAAGCGCACACCTCCTGATGGTCAATGGGTGATTGCTGGGGCCTCGGGAACAGGCATGGAACCGGATCGTGTGCGCGTGCAGTTGCCTGACGAATTGCGGCCGGGTCAGCCGCTGCGGGTTTCGTATTTCGATTCATGGGGAGAAATCAGCGTTGATGCGCTCTCGGTGCAGGATGTGACGGTGAGCGCGAAAGCTCCCCTACCTACCGCAAATCCCCGGATCAACGGGTGTGCGCGCTATGCGTTTTTGGGGCAGTCCGTGTGTGTCTGCGGCGACTTTCCAGAATCGACCTGGAGCCACATCAAGCTCGACGGCCAGCCTGCGCAACTGACCAGCGCCTCACGTCACGTCCTGCGGGTGGCGCTGCCGGACTCGCTGACCCCGGGCAGGCACACGATTTCGGGCGATTCGACGGCGGGTTTCTCAGAGCAGGACAAGGCCGAGGTGCAGGCGCTGCGGCTGCGTGGGTCCATCGATTCCAACGCACTGCTGCGCGGGCAATCCACCACCATGCGCCTCGGCGTCGAAGGAACCTCCGAACGGATGAAGCTCACGGTCACGAATCGTTCGCCGGGTGTGGTGTCGCTGCCCGGAGGAAACCATCAAGAACTCGAGACTTCCGGCGGAGCTATTAACGGTGTCGAGCGGCCTGTGGATGCCGTCAGCCGAGGGAACTTCATCATCGACTATTCTCTGGATGCCGCTCGGTGCCCCTGCGAAGAAAATTCTCCAGAGGACCTTTCCACAGCTTCACAGGCCGCTCCGCCTTTCGTTCCCCGCCGCGTCCTCGCTACCGTTTCGGCCGGGTCGCCTGCAGCTACCTACGCCGCGGCGCAAGCGGTGGCGAGCGAAAACGGGATGGCCGTACTCGATATTTCTCTCCTGGCTTTGACGAACGAGGCGCTGTTGACCTTCGAGATCCTCGATGGTGTCCCGGTGATGACCAAGGTCGCGGCCTTGGGTGGAGATTCTCGTCTCAAACTGGTTCAGCCGGATGCCATCTACGTTGCGGCGCAAGGAACTTCAGCGCCGTCCAACCTGCGCTATGGTCCACGACTGATCGGAGCGGACCTCGTTCAGAGCATTTCGCGCGGCGAGGGAGTCAAGATCGCCGTGGTGGATACGGGAATCGACAACGGCGCCGTGAATCTGAAAAGTGTCAGCGAATACCTGGACGTGACCGGCACGGGCTGGACTCCCGACGCGCATGGAACGTTAGTGGCGGGCGTTATTGCTGGAGAACCCGGCGGAGTTGCGCCGGCAGCGAATGTCGTCGGAGTGAAGTCGTGCGTGGCAGAATCGCCGCTGCGCGCTGCGGCGGTTTGCTGGTCGAGCACTCTTGCGCGCGGCATTGATTCCGCCGCGCAGAAAAATGCGCGCGTCATTAATCTAAGTGTTGGCGGGCCCCAGGATGCTCTACTGTCGCGCATGGTGGATTCCGCGCAAAAGAGAGGAATCATTCTTGTGTCCGCGGCCGGAAATGATGGTCCTTCCGGAAAGCCGAGTTATCCTGCAGCCTTTAAGGGCGTACTTGCCGTGACGGCGGTCGATATGCAGGAGCACATTTACGCGAACGCAACGCAAGGCAGTTATGTAAGCTTGTCGGCTCCGGGTGTTGACATTGTCAGTGTGGGCCCGGGTGGCCGGACGCAAATCTTTTCCGGAACTTCCGCCGCAACACCGTTCGTATCGGGAGCTGTCGCGCTTCTCTTAAAGGAGCGGCCGAATCTATCGCCGTTGGAATTGCAGACCGTGCTGCAGCAGACCGCAAGACGACTCGGCCCAGCCGCTCCGAACTCCATTTTCGGGTATGGCGTGATTGATGTCTGCCGGGCCATGGCGCAGGTTTCGACGAAGCAACCCTCGTGTCGCTGAAGCCACGAACGAACGGCATCATCGGCAGGAGTCACGACCGACAAACGGAAGAATTAGTAGGCAGCCGCGCGAGGTGTATGAGACTGTAAGCTGCGGCAGCGATGAAATAATCCCTCGCAAAGCTATTCATGGACGAATTGTCGGCAACTAGGAAGTTATCCAGAAACGGGTTCTCCGAGAAATTACGAACGACGGTTCCTGATTGATAGCCTGCAAACCGGAAGTGATCCTAGCTGACCTTTTAAACTAGCCCAGTTCTCCTAATTTGAAATGTACTGATGGTGCAGAGCCTGAAATAGACCGCCACATGACGCGACTTCTCGCCTTTTTTCTTGACAAGATATTGCCCCCCGCGTACCATACTCACTGGGTAATACTGTCCGTAACGCCAGCACCCTTGCTGGCGTTTTTGCTTTCTGAGCTCGCTCCTACGGCTTAACTCTTTTATTCGCAATACTTACAAAACAAACTGCATTTTGCACAATTTTAGTGCAAATTGGTGTCGGCAAGCTCTTTAGAATCAGCACTTGTGAAAAACCCGGGGGAAGGGGTGAGCATCACCCGGTCAACGCGGCGTAAGATCATACTGGCGGAACCCTTGCAACAGTGTCAAAACAAACGGCTTCTAAACCCTTTAGAATGATATCTTTTGCACACCCATCCACTCTAAACCTCATGTTTTGATATTCTTACAAAAAACAGGTTGCTAACTAGACACCCGATGAAGGATGTCTATCCGAACGACCATCGGGAATGAGGGACCTCTCTTCCAATCCCACGAAGGGTGTCTACCTCGCTTGCCTTGAACGAAGCCGAGGGAATGAGCATCACGAGAATCTACGCCCTCTGCGTTAAAATGCACACCCAGCATGTCCACCCAACTGGCCAAGAACCGAGGCCAATGGGAGGTTTTACTTTCAACTGTCGACTGTCGACCTCCTACCACCAACATTTCTTTGGCTCCCCGCCGCGACGGTGGTAGGCTTCACAACTGGCAACGCGGAGGATAGAAGTGAGCCTAGCTGCTCCCCCAGATCATCTTCATTCTCTCTCCGGCTTGGAGGGCCGCCGCAGCACGCGCATCGACCGCACTGTTCCCTTGGTCGTGCTCGGACAAACCAAAACCGGCCTCTCCTTCCAGGAAAAAACATCGACAGTCAGCTTCAATCTCCACGGCTGCCGCTATCCATCGCGCCATGAATATCCCATCGGAGCGTCCGTCGGCCTCCGCGTGCTCCAGCCTGATGGCGAGACGATCTCTCCCGTCATTCGCGCCTTCGTAAAATCCGTCCATCCTCCAGCAAGCCCCCGCGAACTCTTCCAGGTCGGCGTCGAGCTCGAATCTCCCGCGAATATCTGGAATCTTTCTTCGCCGCCGCCGGATTGGAATCGCCTGCTGGGAGGAAGTGCATCGTCGGTAGGCATGGCCACAGCCGTAGCTCCCGCGCTGGAACCGGCGGAGCCGCCAACCGCTGCTGCTCCCGCGGCCTATCCATCTTCTCCTTCACCTAGTGTCACCGAAGCAAGAACGAGCCAGGTAACGGAGTTCCCCTCACCGTCTCCAGCCGCCGGCGCCCCACCGGCCAAAGAAGCCACTCCGTCAAAACCGGAGCGCGTCGCCATCACCATCGACCAACTTGTCGCCGCCATGCAAGGCAAACTGCAGGCCGCCGCCGAAAAAGTCGTTCAGAACGCTTTGGCCGAGCATCTCGATGAAGCCATCGACGCTGCCCTCGCGCGCGTCGAAGGCGTCCGCGAGCGAAATCTTCAGCAACTGGGCGAATTTTCCGAGCAGCGCCTGGAATCGCTGATGCGTTCTTCCCGCGAAGAAATTCTGGGCCATCTCGAGTCGCGCCTTGGCGAAGTCCAAAGCCGCTGGGAGGAGCAGCACAATGCCTTCCGCACCCAAGCCGAAGAAATTGTGCAGCGCCTCGAAAAACTTGCCGCCGATACGCAGCGCAATCTTGCCGAGACGCAGAAATTCGTGGACAAAGCCACCGGCGAAATCGTGCCGCAAACGCGCGGCCGCCTGGACGAATCTCTAAGCCAGGCCACCGAACAATTTGAGGCTTCTGCCGACCGCATCTCCGATCGCCAGTTGGTTCGCGTTATGGAAGCCACGCGCATGGTCACCCGCGAAGCCGCCGCCCAGATGGACGCCCGCGTCGCCGAATCCCGCGCGCTCCTGCACAGCGCAGCGGGAAGCACTCTCGAAGAATTCCGCCGTCAGGCCGAAGTTCAAGTCGACTTGGCCATATCGGAAACAACGGAGCGTGTCCGGTCGGCCCTCACCGCACTCGATGCCGAAAATCGCGTCGCTTGCGAGAATCGCCGCCGCACCATGATCGACGACGTCATCCGCACCACCGAGCAATCCACCGAACAATTCCGCTCCGGTATCAAAGCCTTCCTGTATTCCTGCCTGGTGGCCGCGGTCGGCGCCGTCGATGAACACGCGAAAACCACTCTCGACGGCATGGTCAAAGACCCGGGGGTTACCCCACGCACCATCGGCGACATCACCGACATCAGCGATATCACAAAAATCCCATCTGACGACGAAAAGCCAAATTAACAAACAGTCGGTCGTGCAATGAATTCTTGTAGGTGCACAGCACTGCTGTGCCCATCTTTTTCGGCCGGCTTTTGTGTTGTGAAGGCTTAAAAACTCTTGAAGGTTTGAAAAATATCTAGTTCGCGGGCGCGCCCAAACCAAATTCGCGATGCACAGTGACCAATGCGGTCTTTGCCGCTTTCTCTTCCACCACAAACGAAATATTTGATTCGGATGATCCCTGCGCGATGGCAATCAAGTTCACGTTTTCTCGGCCCAACGCATTGAACGTTCTCCCGGCAACTCCCGGCGTTCCGCGCATGTTCTCGCCCACCACTGCCACGATCGCGATGTTCGTATCAATCGTGATGTGTTCGACCTTTTCGTGCGCTAAATCTTGCGCAAATTCTTTTCGCAGCGCCTCGACAGTCCGCTGCGCATCCGCGGCTGACACAATGAAGCAAATATCGTTCTGCGAAGACGACTGCGAAATCAGAAGAACATTCGCGCGCACTTCCGCCGTCGTCGAGAAAGTCCGTCCCACGACGTCCGGCAATCCCACAATCCCCGGCCCGCCCACGCTGATCAGCGCGACGTCTTGTATCGCCGTCAAAGCCTTCACGCCGCCACCGATGCTTCGTCCCTCGGGGGTAATCTTCGTGCCGGGCAGCTCTGGCGCAAAGCTGTTGCGTATCCACACGGGAATCGCCGCCTGCATCACCGGCTTTAGCGTTTTTGGATGCAACACCTTCGCACCAAAAAAAGCCAACTCTGCCGCCTCGCGGTAAGAAATCACCGGAATCGTTCGGGCTTCGGGCACGAGCCGCGGATCCGCCGTCAGCACGCCGTCCACATCCGTCCAGATGATCACTTCATCCGCGTTCAACGCAGCACCCAGAATCGTCGCCGAATAATCAGACCCGCCGCGCCCCAGCGTCGTCAATTTTCCATCGGTTGTCGCGCCGAGGAATCCAGTCACGACCGGCACGATCCCACGGTCGAGCATCGGCCGCAACCGCACCTCGCATTCTTCCCGTGTCCGGTCCATCAACGGTTCCGCGCCTCCGTGGAACGCATCCGTAATAATCACCTCCGTCGCATCCACGGCTTCGCTCTGCAAGCCAAGCTCACGCACCGCTCCGGCCACCAGCGGCGCCGACAGCCGCTCGCCCAAACTCGATATCGCATCCAATGTCCGCGGCGTCAGCTCACGCAGCAGCGCTGTCCCTTCAAACAGTCTGCTTCCTTCTGCAAACACTTCCTCCATCTCCTCTCTGACAGACTTACGCGCATTCTCATCGCGGACAAGTCTAGTCAGCGCCTCTTCATGCTGCGCGCGCAGCGCCGCCAGAACCGCCGCTCCCTGCCCATTCTCCCCGGCACCCGCGCGCTTCGCCGCTTCGATCAGCCGGTTCGTCACCCCGCTCATCGCGGAAACCACCGCGACGCAACCACCACCACGTGCCCCCTCGGCAACGATCTGCGCCGTCCTCGCGATGCACGCCGCATCCCCCACCGACGTGCCCCCAAATTTCATCACCTGCAATCGCGCTTTCATTTCTTTCAGCCGTCCTCACTTCCTCGGAAATTTCTGTTGTGAGTTTACCTTGAGACGCAATTGCGCAACCTCTGCGGAATCGCGGTTGTTGCCTCCGCCAGGGCAAGGGAGGTAAGATTGTCTTACCATGCAGACCAAGCTTTCGACAAAGGGTCAGGTCGTTCTGCCTAGCCGCATTCGGAACAAATTGGGGCTTCGCCCAGGTGATCCACTGGATGCGAGCGTAGAGGGCGGCCGCATCGTCCTGACGCCCCGCAAAAAGCGGGGGAGAAAAGTCCGAATCATCAAGGATCCGGTTACCGGTTTTCCGGTCCTAGATCTAGGTCCGGGCGCTCCGATTCTGACCAGCAAAGAAGTCAAGGAAATACTGGCCGACTTTCCATGAGATATCTGCTGGATGTGAACGCCCTCGTGGCCTTGGGAGTCATCCAGCATGAGTTTCACCCGCGAACCGCGAACTGGGTTCGCAGTCTAGCGTCATCGAAAGATCTCGAACTGCTAACGTGTTCGATCACCGAGCTTGGTTTCGTAAGGATCGTCGCTCAAGTCGCTCGATATGGTCTCACTCTCGGCCAAGCACAATCTCTGCTTCTCCGCGTGAAAGCAGAAGGCCTGGCGAGGTTTACGTTCATTTCTGACGATCAGGACATCAGCCAGCTTCCGGCATGGGTGAGCACTCCTGGACAGGTCACGGACGGCCATCTTGTGAGCTTGGCGAAAACGCATAGCGGTCTTCTTGCAACTCTGGACGCGAAAATCCCGCGTGCTTTTTTGATTCCGCCCGCGACGTGATCTCCGTCACAGGGGAGCTTTGAGATTCAGCCATCGAATTAGAAATCTAAGCGACAGTTTCGGTTAGAACAACCTCGCAGCGAACTTTATCGGCGAGCAGATTTAGAGTTGTCGCGGCGGAAGGGCCAGATACCAAGCGCTGGATTAAGGCCGATCCCAATCCAGCGCGTAAATTTCCTGGATGCTGGCGTCGCGGACTACCAGCGGAGATTCGTCCGGCGCGAGCCCGCTCCAGTTTCCGAAGGCGCCGCCGGCGGCCTGAAAGCCTTTCAGGCTGAAGATGCGCTCGAGTTTGCCGTCGCTGACTTGCACGCGGAAATAGCTCTCCTGGTTGTCGAGAATTCCGTCAAAATAGAGATAGCGTCCGTCTCGCGACCATGTCGGATAGGCCACAAAGAGATTGGCGAGCTCCGACCACTTCTGCGTGGTGAAATCAAACAGCATGAGCTTGAGCGAATCCAGCGGAATCGCAGCCAAGTAGCGTCCGTCGGGAGACCAGCGAGGAGAATACAGTCCGTCGGAGCCCGGCAACTTCGTCGGTGTTCGTGTCTTCAGATCGAGGACGTATATTGCCGAACCCTGATTGTTCAGAGAATTTTCTCCGAAGGCCAGGGATTTGCCGTCCGGCGACCAGTTGGGATCCGCCGAGTTTGTGCTACTTCGATAGATGAGTTCGGGAGAGCCGCCCTGCGCGGGAATAACATAGATTTGCCACGGCTCGCCGGGTGGATGACCAAAGAAAACAATTTGCTTTCCGTCCGGAGACCATCGAGGCAAATAGGCCTGCATAGGCGGAAAAACAAGTTGAAGCTTTTGCGTTCCGTCGGCCTTGCTTCGCCACATAGTGCCGTCGGACGCATCGTTGTAGGCTACCCACTCTCCATCGCGAGAGAAGTCGAGCCCCATCGCCGAAATTCCCGAAAGGTAGGGCGCAAGTTGTTTTGATTTGGCATCGTAGCGCAACAATTCGCCACGGGGCTGCCAGCCCTGGACGAAAAGTTTCTTGCCATCGCGGCTAGGCACAGGATTACCGACATTCATCGGCCCCGTCGTCAACTGCACCGGCGCCTGAGGTGTAGCGCGAAAAAAACCACCACGTTCGTTGATGGCCCAGAGGTCCATGGTCGCATCGCGCTGCGCCTGGAAGACGAAATACTTTCCGTCCGGCGTCCACTCGCCGCAGCATTCGTTGGGCGCATCACTCCAGCCCGGAAGCAAGAGATGAAGATTGCCGCCGTCCGAGGACGCTTGCCAGATCGACCGGTAATTCGTCTTCGGATCGTTTACTGTAAAACGCAAAAGCGAACCGTCGGGCGACCAGCGAATATCGCTGGCGGTTCCGCCCGCGATCAGGAGCCGCTGTGGCTCGCCGCCGTCGCTCTTCGCCACGAATATCTCGTTCCCTTTGGAAGAAGCGATCTTTTTTCCGTCCGGCGACCACGCGCCCGCGTGGCCTTCCAGGTTTCCCAATCGGCGAGGCGAACCGCCAAGCACAGGCACGCTCCAAAGCGGGCCGTCGAGGGATGTCCCTCGCGCGGTGTTCATCAAAAGCGCGGAACCGTCTGGCGAAATATCGAAGACATTGGAAAAACCGGTGTCCTCCAGGGAATTGGGCACCGGGAACGTCTCGCCGCCAGTCACGGAAGTTTGAGAAAGGCTCGATTGCCCCTCAATAAAGTAAAGTCGCGAACTGTCCGTGACGATATCCGATTTCGGGCGGTTCGTGTTGGTGAGTTGGACAGTTCGAAGCACGCGAGGCGGCGCCGCCAGCCGCGCCGGCACGTACCCAAGAATTACCGCGAGGGTGATGAGCGCGCCGCCCACCAGCACCCAAGTCTGCCAGCGAGAAGATGGATGCCTTTCAGGAACATCTTCCAGCGCGGCGCGCACAGCAGGGCTTGTACCTGAGTGTCCCAAATCCAGATCGCGTCTCAACCGCTTCAAGTCCGCACAAAGTTCGGCGGCTGTTTGGTAGCGGAGCCCGAGATCTTTCTCGAGCGCCTTGGATAAGATATTTTCCAAGCCCACGGGCAAATTCGAATTCAACTTCCTTGCAGGCGCAGCCGAGGAATTCAGAATGCCATCAAAAATCAGAGCAACAGCAGAGCCTCCAAAGGGAACCGCGCCGGTTCCCATTTCATAAAGCACAACGCCCAGCGAAAACAAATCCGTGCGTGCGTCCAACTCCTGACCCCGCGCCTGCTCGGGCGACATGTACGCGGCCGTACCAACAGAACTGCCCGGATTTGTGATGAGCGCATCGTCCAAGATGTGCCGGTGCGTCGGCATCGAGGCTTCGTCGGCGGATTCCGCCGCAGGCTGCCGGTAAGCTGCGAACTTGGCCAGCCCGAAATCCAGTATCTTCGCCGGTCCCGGGTCCACCAGAAAAATGTTTGCCGGCTTGATATCGCGGTGGACGACGCCTTTGGCGTGCGCAGCTTCCAGTCCATTGGTGATCTGAATTCCAATCTCCAGAAGCTCCGAAATCTCGATGGATTTCCTCGCGATACGCCGTTTCAGCGTTTGCCCCTCGAGCAGCTCCATGGCGATAAACGGACGCCCTTCAAATTCTTCGATATCGTAAATCGTACAAATGTTCGGATGATTCAGCGAGGAGGCCGTGCGCGCTTCGCGCCGGAAGCGCTCGATGGCCTGCGGGTCCTGTGAAATGTCTTCCGGAAGAAATTTCAGCGCAACATTCCGGCCGAGCCGCGTGTCTACGGCTTTATAGACGACGCCCATGCCTCCGCCGCCAAGTTTTTCCGTGACGGTGTAATGGGAGATCGTACGGCCGAGGATTGAGGAAGTATCTGCCACTGGCCCGCAGTTTACTCCAGCCATTCCACACGGGCAATCGCTGCAGACTACTGACGCACCGGCCGGTGTTCTGGGTCACATCCCGCTGTGCGCAATGATACATACGGCTCCTTGAGGGAGCGCTACTGTGATGAGAGTTCGGGCGAAAAGGAGATTCGAAATGCCAAACACAAAAACCATGAAAGCAGCCGTTGTTAATAAATTTGGCGAGCCGTTGGCCGTGCGAGAAGTTCCCATCCCAGCGCCTGGGCCAGGGCAGGCATTAGTACAAGTATTTGCGACTGGAGTGTGTCACACCGATCTGCATGCGGTGGACGGCGACTGGCCCGTCAAGCCCATGATGCCGCTCATTCCGGGCCACGAAGGAGCAGGAATCGTCGCGGCGCTCGGACCGGGAGTTACACACCTGAAAGAAGGCGACCGTGTCGGAATCGCGTGGCTGCACAGCGCGTGCGGACACTGCGATTATTGCCTCGCAGGATGGGAAACGCTTTGCCCGGAGCAGCAAAACTCCGGATATTCGGTGAACGGAACTTTCGCGCAATACGCACTGGGGCAAGCGGATTACCTGGGACGCATTCCCAAGAACATCTCGTTTGTGGACGCGGCCCCGATCCTGTGCGCCGGTGTTACCACATATAAGGGATTGAAAATGACGGAAGTGCGGCCCGGCGAATGGGTGGTGATCTCCGGAGTAGGCGGCCTGGGACACATCGCCATTCAGTATGCGATCGCTATGGGACTGCACGTCGCGGCAGTGGACCTGGGACCGGTAAAGATGGCGCTGGCACGGAAGCTCGGAGCGGAAGTCACGATTGATGCGAAAACGCAGGACCCTGTGAAAGAAATCCAAAAACAAATTGGCGGGGCGCATGGAGCGCTGGTAACAGCGGTATCTCCGATCGCCTTCAAACAAGCGGTTGGAATGCTTCGCCGCGGCGGAACTTGCGTGTTGAATGGCCTGCCGCCTGGAGAGTTCCCGGTTTCGATTTTCGACGTGGTGCTAAACGGCTACACAATTCGGGGCTCCATCGTAGGCACTCGCCTGGACCTGGAAGAGTCGCTCGCATTTGCCGGAGACGGCAAAGTGAAGGCCACGATAGAAACCTTGCCGCTGGAATCCATCAACGATGTGTTCAGCCGCCTCAAGAAGGGGCAGGTCAACGGACGCGTTGTACTAAGCCTGAAAGAGGAAGCGTTCGCGAAGCCAGCATTGGCGCGGCTCGCGAGCTGATCCGATTCATCTGCCACCCGGCCGCGCATCGGGGCCAACTTCCCGCTACCACGTTAGTTAGGCAAATGGTTACTTCTGGGCGCGCCGCGACAAGGGGTGAGCAATCAGCCGGGGGAATTGGTAGATTGTCGGTGGGAATCTGCTATGGAAGCCCCTACCCATCGCCCAACGTGGAAGACCCTGTTAGCCTTCGCAATTCTCTATCTCGTGTGGGGATCCACGTATCTCGCAATTCGTGTTGGTGTCCGCGAAGTTCCCCCATTTCTTTTCGCGGCGATGCGTTTCGTGATTGCGGGACTCGTTCTTTATGGATGGATGATCGCGCAGGGCGAGCGCTCACCAAGCGGGATCCAATGGGCGTCAGTATCTTTACTCGCGATACTGTTCTTCGTTCTCGACTACGGCCTGGTGTACTGGGCTGAGCGGCGTGTGCCCTCGGGCATTACTGCGGTCATGATGGCCACGACCCCGGCGTTTATGGCGCTGTGGGAAATCGTTTTCCTGCGAACCCAGAGGCTCACGGTCCGGTTGGCCTTGGCGCTCTTGATCGGCATTGGCGGAGTGGCAGTTTTGATGAGCCATACATTGAACGTCGGCGGAGTGCCGATCGACAGGGCAGGCGCCGTGGCATTGGTCGCCGCAGCGATGAGTTGGTCGGTAGCGTCGGTGCTCACGCGAAAGCTGCCGCTTCCGCCTTCCAAAGTCATGAGCTCGGGAGTACAAATGCTCGCCGGCGGAGTGTTCTTGGCTCTTACGTCAGCCGCGCTAGGCGAATTTCGCGATTTTCATCCGTGGACCGTCTCACGCGAAGCGTGGCTTTCTTTGCTTTACCTGACTGTCGCCGGCTCTGTCATCGCGTTTACCGCCTACCTGTGGCTGATTCATCACGAGTCGCCAACAAAGGTCGTGACCTACGCATACGTGAATCCAGTTGTGGCCGTGCTGCTTGGATATTTCCTGGGCGGCGAATCGCTTGGACTGCGAACGATTCTGGGGGCTCTGTTTGTCCTGATCAGTGTGGTGGTGATCACGACGACGCGAGCGAAGAAACCTGCAGCAACATTCTCTGGGGGAGATACAGGCTAACTCCCGGTAAGTTGGGTGATCGGAAGCTGGCCAACTACGCGTTTGTGCCGTTGGTTGAGCCTCTGCCAAGCCGGGTGCTATTCCGGTTTCTATTGCGGATCTTTGGCTATGCGGGGGCTCTTTGGGCTAAAACGGAAAAACCCGTCGGGTTCGCGATGTGGCTATGCTGACGGATGCTTCAGGATCTCCGCCAAAGCGTGCAGGCGTGCCGAGTCAGCCGGACTTTTCGCCGATGCGGCGCTCTGTTCCAACGGCGGCGCCATGCTCTTCAACTTCGCCAGCTTGCTCTTGCTCATGTGCGAAGTCTCTGCGCTTTGGATGGCCTTTTGCAGAGATGCGATTTGGTCTGCCGGCAAAGCTTGCGAGCGGGACAACTGGTCGAGGTAGGCCTTCGCCACGACCAACTTTGCAGGCCACTCGATTTTCTGCTGGTTCTGCACATTCAGCTCAGACACCTGAACCGTCTTCGCAGCGTCGATTTCGGTCTGGGTCAGAGACTTGGTCGGTGTCAGTTCAAAGACGTCCAAGCCGCGTGCAATCTCCGAACCGTAAATGTAGCCGTTGTACCAATATGCTGACCAATCGCCGCCCAGCACCAGCATGTTTGGATCAATTGGCCCGCGGTCGAAGTAGGCGATCTCGAAAGGATGCGCTGCGTCGGTGAAGTCCACAACGGAGATGCCGCCTTGATACCAGGCCTGCACCTCGATATCGCGGCCAGGGACCGGAATCAGCGAGCCGTTGTGCGCCACACAGTTCTCCGTGTCGCCCTGCGCAGCCGGCAATTTGTAATAGTTCGCGAAGGTCAGCTTGTTGTCCTTCAGACCGAAGATGGCATCTGCGCCCCACTTGTTGGGGTCGTTCTCGCGGCACCGCGCACCCAGGCCGCCGCCCCATTCGTCGGTAAACACGACTTTGCTCCCATCGTTTGAGAACGAAGCCGAGTGCCAATACGAGTAGTTCGGATCGTTCACCGCATCCAGTCGCTTCGGATGTACCGGGTCTTTGATGTCGAGCAGAAGCCCATTTCCGGAACATGCGCCAGCGGCCAACCCAATCGCCGAGTACACCGTAATGTCGTGGCACTGGTTCGTGTCCGCAGGCTTCTCGCTGCCCTTCTTGCCGTGAGTGCCGCCGTTGTTCAGGCCGTTCAGCGCGCCTGTTCGCGGATCGATGAATACCCGAGGGCTGGAAACCACCTTTGCATCCTGCGGCGCAGCCACAGGAACTTTGATCACGTCGATGCGAAACAGCGCCGTATTCGGGTCTTTGTCTGGTTCTTCACCAGAGCACCCAGCCAGCTCTTCCGGCTGACGCACAAACGATGTGCCCGACACGTAGATATACACGTTGTCTTTGTCGTTTGGATCGGTCACCAGCGTATGCGTATGCGAGCCGCGGCACGTCTGCACCGCCGCGACTTGTTTTGGATTTTTGATGTCGGAAATATCGAAGATTCTCACGCCGCGGAAACGGTCTTTCTGCGCGGCCGGCAAGCGACGCTTTTTTTCCTTTTCCTGCTCCGCAGTCGGCGGAGGCTCCGGAGGAAATCCTTGCGCGCCGCAATCCAGCCGTCCATTCGGCATCTCCACCGACATGAACAGCAGATTTTTATATATCGACACATCGCCCTGCCCGCCCGGGCACACCAGCGAAGTCAGCAACGTTGCGTTCGCCGGATGGGAGATGTCAAAGATATTCACGCCATAGAAATTTCCCTGGAACAGGTGGTTGCCCTCGAACGCCAAGTCCGAGTTCGAGAAAGCAAGCTGGGCGATGACCAACCGCATCGGCTTCGGGATCTTCGAGGTGTTGCCTATGCCGAGCTGCCCAAAAACCTTCTGCACCTTCGGATCATCGGGATCGGAGGAGCCTAGTTGAAACGCGTCGGGCTTCTTGAGCAGCAGGAGGTGCTGGATGCCCATCGCCGCTTCGCCTGCGTCATAGAGCCCCGGCTTCAGCTTGGCTCGCGGATCGTTCGGATCCGAGCCCGTCATCCCTGGCGGCAACACTGGCGCCGGTTGCGGAGCGAAAGGACTCTCTTCCTCTTCCGCGTCTCCTTCTGCGGGTTTCTGCGCGGGCGGTGCGGCTTCCGGCTTCTGAGCCTGTGCAGGTGGCGGAGTTGCGGGCGTCTGCGCCTGCATACGGCTCACGCCGAAACCGGAGATTAGCGCGGCCCCCAATACACACAGCCCAAGACTGAGCACTCGATTCATCTTTTCTCCTCGGAAGATTTCTTCTCTAACATACTCTGCATAATCCTGATTTCCGCGCGTTGCCCGCTGTCCACATCCGTCGCGAAGTTGAACAGATCGGCATCCTGCCCAGCGCCCGCGGTGTCGAACAAATCCTTCACCATGGTCAGCGCGCCGTTGTGGTGCTGAATCATTCCCGTCAAAAATAAGCGGTCGAACTCGGCGCCCTTCGCCTTCCGCAGTGCTTCCATCTGTTCCGGCGTAAGCATACCGGGCATAAGAGGCATCGTTTCGTGTGACATATCCATGCCCGGCATTCCTGGCATCGGCATGGAGAGCGATTCTCCGCGAGCCGCCAGCCACCGCTTCATAAACCCGATTTCGTCCGACTGCGAGCTGCTGATGCGCGCCCCCAGCAAACGTAACTCCTTGTTCTCCGTATGTGACGCAATCAGCGCCGTCATCTCCACGGCTTGCGCGTGATGCATGATCATGCCCTGCATGAACTCGACGTCGGCTTGCGAGCGTGGCGGCAGCGTGCCCTTTGTCGACGGCGGCAGCGTCTTGCTCGGCTTACCCGGCGCACCCGGCTGCACCACAACAGGCGTCGGGGGATCCGTCTGCTCTGCGCGCGCACGGCAGCAAAAAAAACTGGTGGAAGCGCTGGCAGCGAGCAGCATGCCACACAGAATCTTTCGCAGATACCGTTCGATCCGCTTCGATTTTGGAGGGAGTGTCGATCCAACGCTCGGATACAGATATGACGTAGAGCCAAGCCGGACGGAGTAGGCGTGAGTTAGGATTGGGAGATTTCTCCGGACCTTCGCATCCCAGTAATAGGCGGCCAAGAAACTACACCGATGGTCACGCCAACGTCGCAGCATAGACTAAGAGTGTGCGTGATAGCAACGCTTCCGAAAAGGGCGTAATCCAGGAGAAATTCGGAAACAGTCCTGAACTGCTTTGCAACCTAGCCTTTGGTGTCTGGACCCTTTGGCTGCCACAATTCGATCGGATTTCCCTCAGGGTCATGCAGGCGAGCGAACCGGCCGTTGGGATAAGACTGCGGGTCAATCTTGACCTCGATTCCTGCGGCCCGTAGCTGGGCCGCCATTTTGTCGAGATCCCGGACTCGAAAGTTCAGCATCCAGACCTTGGTGGTATCCCCGAAATAGCCGCTCGTCTCCTTGAATGGAGCGAAAGCGGTGGGTCCGGCCTCTTGCTGCCAAGGGAATTCCTCGGAGCTCGTTGGTATGAGCGAGATTCCCAGGTTTTGCTGGTACCAATGCCCCAGCGCTTTCGGATCTTTGGCTCGGAAGAAGAATCCTCCGATTCCCGTCACTTTTTCCATTTCCGTTCCTCCAGCGATCCCATCGCGAACGGCGGCTCTCGCAGGGAGAGGAGAATTCATTGGCTGTGTGTAGGGCTGAGTGGCTGTCTGCGCCACTATACCGAGCTGGTTCTGTCTCAAGATAAAGCTCGACCCGAAAGCAAATGACAGAGTTTGAAGCAGTTGGCGTCTTAGAAAAAGCATCCCATCCTCCTTCCGAGAAGAGCGCGAATCGGTCTACGATATCTGCGCAAACGGGGTTATGGGAAGTGTAAAGATGAGGTTCTGGGCCAGTTGCCGGTTGGAAGCGGCAGTTAGACCGAATTGCTCTAGCGGATGACCTAAAGCTAAGTAATACGTGTAATCGGAAACCGACTCACCACATATCCAGCCCGTTGGTTGAGCCTCTGGCAACACGGGTGCTATTCTGCTTTCTATGGCGGATCCCGCTATCTCCCCGCCCGAACTGACGCCTGCGGCGCCGCTCGAACATTCCCGGCGCCAGCTCGAAGCCTTGCTCGAAGTGGCCGAATCGATTGCGCAGCATCGCGATCTTGCCGCTCTCTTTCACGATCTTGCCGAGCGCCTGCATTGCGTTGTTGATTTTGATTTCCTCACGCTTGTGCTTCACGACCCCGATCGCAACGTCATGCGCCTGCACATTCTAGAAACTCGTCTGCCCACGCCGGTGAAGACCGGCAGCGAATCGCCGGTGGAAGGACATCCTTCGGGCTGGGTCTGGCAATCGCAGCAAGCCTTCGTCGTGACCGATACGGAAGAGGATCACCGCTTCCCCGATTTTCTCCAGCGTCTGCGCGAAGTCGGCGTGCGCTCCTTGGCGATGGTTCCACTCACCACCGCGCAGCATCGGCTCGGGGCAATGGGTTTCGGCCGGCTGGTTCCTCAAGTCATCACGGATACGGAACTTCAATTCATGCAGCGTGTTGGCAGTCAGGTTGCCGTGGCTGTTGATAACGCGCTCAATTACCAAACTTCCCAGGCCTACCAAATCCAACTCGCCCGCGAGCGCGACCGGCTCCAGGTCCTTCTCGAGGTCAACAACGTTCTCGTTTCGACACGCGAACTTCCCGAGCTTTTCCGCGGCATCGTCAGCTCTCTCGAAAAAGTGATTCATCATGATTACACTAGTCTCGCACTTCGCGACTCCGGCTCGGGCCTCCTGAAAATTCACGCGCTCGATTTCTCCAGCCGCCCCGGACTATTCGATCAGGAAATCACCGTTCCTCTCGATACCACTCCTTCGGGCATCTGCTTCACCACGGGCCAGCCGCTCCTCGCCCGCGGTGCGGAGATCGATCGTTTCCACAATGAAGTCATCCGCATGCTCCGCGCGGAAGGCGTGCAAACCATCTGTTGCGTTCCGCTCATCACGCAGGGCCGCACTTTCGGCACTCTCAATCTCGCCAGCCGCCGAGAGGACGCTTTTCCTCACCAGGACGTCGAGCTTCTGTTACAAGTCGCCGCGCAAATCGCCATCGCCGTGGAAAACGCGTTGGCCTTCAAAAAAATTGACGCCCTCAAGGACAAACTTGCCGAAGAAAGGCTTTATCTCGAGGAAGAAATTCGCAGTGAGTTCAATTTCGAAGAAATCATCGGTGACAGTCTCGCGCTAAAGCGCGCGCTGGCCCAGGTGGAAGTGGTCGCTCCTGCCGGCACCGCGGTCCTCATCACCGGCGAAACCGGCACCGGCAAGGAGCTTATTGCCCGCGCGATCCACAACCTCAGCCCCCGCCGCGAGCGCACGTTCGTCAAAATCAATTGCGCCGCTATCCCCAGCGGGCTGCTCGAATCCGAGCTCTTTGGCCACGAACGCGGCGCTTTTACCGGCGCTCTTGCGCAAAAAATCGGGCGCTTCGAACTCGCCGACCGCGGCACGCTTTTTCTCGATGAAGTCGCGGACTTGCCGCTTGAGCTGCAACCCAAACTACTCCGAGTTCTGCAAGAACAGGAGT
This sequence comes from uncultured Acidobacteriota bacterium, assembly GCA_963833345.1. Taxonomy (GTDB): domain Bacteria; phylum Acidobacteriota; class Terriglobia; order Acidiferrales; family UBA7541; genus Acidiferrum. The sequence goes on from CAWHXI010000002.1 coordinate 4,126,699, forward strand.
TCGAGCGTCTCGGCAGCAACCAGACGCAGCGCGTGGATGTCCGCATCGTCGCCGCCACGAACGGCGATCTCGCAAAACTTGTCGCCGAGCGCACTTTTCGCAGCGATCTCTACTACCGTCTAAACGTTTTCCCCATTCATATCCCCGCGCTCCGCGAGCGCCCGGAAGATGTCCCTTTGCTCGTCCGCTATTTCGTACAGAAATTCAGCCGCCGCCTCAACAAATCCGTCGCCTTCGTTCCCGCTGACGCCATGGAGGCTCTGGCGGGCTATTCCTGGCCCGGCAATATTCGCGAGCTCGAGAATTTTATCGAGCGTGCCGTTCTTCTTTCCCCAGGGAAAGAACTCCGCGTGCCTATTTCCGAACTGAAAGCCGTAGCCATCGCTGCTGACGCAAGCTCAGATTCTTCCTCGTCCTCTGTCTCCTTAACTTCCTCGACCTCCTCTACCTCATCGATTTCCACTCTCGAAGACGCCGAGCGCCACCATATTCTGCGAGCACTTCGCCAAACCGAGTGGCGTATCGCCGGTTCGAAGGGCGCGGCCGTTCTACTTGGCATGAAGCGCACCACGCTCCAGGCGCGTATGCGCAAACTCGGTATCCGCCGTCCGGTTTAGCATGCGCCCCGGCGGGGGGTTGTTGCGACGGTCACAAATTGTCTGAGAATTTGGCTGCTTCGCGCGCTCTGAACCTTTATTGAAACTCGAGCACGACAATCTCCGGATTCGAACCAAGCCGCAACGGCGGTCCCCATGTTCCGGCTCCACTCGATGTGAATACTTGCATTTTCCCGATCCTGCTCAAGCCGTAGACAAACTGCCGGTAAATCCGCCGCGCCATCCAGCTCCACGGAATAAACTGCCCGACATGCGTATGCCCGGAAAGTTGCAGCGAAACTCCCGCTGCCTCCGCGACTTCTGGATGGTCCGGGGCATGCGTCAATAAAATACTCGCGCGCTCGCGATCCACGCCGACGCCTTGCAGTACTGAGGCGAAATGAGTGTCATGCGTTGCGTGCCGGTAAGGCACGCCAATAATCTGCAAGCCGTCCGCTTCCACCTTTTCGTTGCTGAGCACGCGTACGCCGGCGGCCTCGACGGCGCGCAAATACTTGCTGTCGTCGCCAAATTGCTCGTGATTCCCCGCGACAAAATACACTCCATGCGGCGCCGTTAACTTGCTCAAGGGAGCGGCTGCCCGTTTTGCATCAATCGCCGTTCCGTCGTATAAATCGCCGGCAATAAAAATCGCGTCAGGCTCTTCCTTCAGAATTTTCGCTACCATGCGCCGCAGAAAGCTGCCATTGCGCACGTGACCCAGATGCAGATCGCTGATCAGCGCAGCTTTGCGCCCACGCCAGGCCTCCGGCAAGTTCGCCAACCGCACTGTAATTCGCGTGACGCGCGTCCAGTTCGCGTTGAAAACTCCGTACAATCCGGCGATGATCGCCGCCCCAAACAACACTTCGACAATGCGGTGGAAGTTCAAATTCAGCCCGGCCAACCGCGCAACTCCGAAAATAATCCAAGAAGATACGGCCGCAACAAAGAGAAAACTCAGCAAACCCAGCCAAACGGCCGCGGCCCGATAAAACACGCGCAGCGTCGCACTCGTATATCGAAAAGCAAGCAGCGAAGCCACTAGGAAGCTCACCGACAAAACGCCAACAACAATTCTGAGCCAAAGCGGCCCGGCGATATCGTTTCCTGCGGACGAAAACGTCCACGTCTCATAAAGGAGAAAGTGCGTCAGAAAAAGTACCGTCTGAATCACGGCTATAAACCCAATTAGTCCCGCTCGTATTCGCATGAATGATTAGATTCCCCAACTCGCCATTCGTATTCATCGTTTCGGGGGGTATTGGAGCCTCCCCCAGCTCCTTTGCCACCCCTATAGCATGTAGCGTGAGGTGCAGCTCTGAAGCCTATTCGAAAAGAACCGCGTCTAAATCTGCGACGCGTATAGAATGGACGGGCTTTTGCTGCACGGCACCTTGAAGGAACTCCCACGAAGAGACAAATCATGAAAAAAGCGGTTCTCTTCTTTCTGCTGATCACCGCCAGCCCCGCGCTCGCACAGAACCAAAAGCTTCCCGAAGGCATCTGGGAGGGCTACGATGGCGAATGGCTGCATGTCTCGCAGCAACTTGTCGCTCTCGCCGAAGCCACTCCAGCGGAGAAATTTTCCTGGCGTCCCGCGCCGGGTGTGCGCTCCACCAGCGAAGTGTACATGCACATTGCCGAGGCCAATTTCTACTTGCTTAGCGTGACCGGCCCGAAGATGTCGGTCGACATGAAAGAGGGAATGGATAAATCGGTTACCGCAAAGGCCGACGTCATTAGCTGGCTCAAGCGTTCTTTGGATGCGGTGAAGCAAGCTCATCTGGCGGTTACGCCCAAAGATCTCCAGCGCAAAGTTCACATCGCGGATCGAGACGCGACTGTAGACGGAATGTACTTGCGTATCATCGTTCATGCCAACGAACACATGGGACAGCTCGTTGCCTACGCTCGCATGTCCGGAGTCGTTCCACCCTGGTCAAATAACCCATAGAGTTAGTCAGGTCTGTAGCGCAAGGCGGAGTCCGCGGAGCCTCGCGGATTTGGCGTTTGTAGGGGCTTGCTTGCGTTGAGGCCTCTCGAAGGGCCCTCACCCGGCCATTCTTTTTGTTTGTCTAGAGGCCGGGCTTCAGCCCGGCTCTTCGGTTAGAATCCACCTCATGCCTAGGGCTATTCTCATCTTTGCGTTTCTGCTTTTCGGCGCCGTGATGTGCGTCGGACAGCAAACCGCGCCTGATGTAAATATCCAAGTCCACGCCGATCAACCGGATGGCCGCCTCCCACCCATTTGGAATTATTTCGGCTACGACGAACCCAACTACACTTACGCGCCAAACGGCAAAAAATTGCTCGGTGAACTCGCAGCGCTGAGTCCAGTGCCAGTTCACATTCGTGTCCACAACCTGTTGACTACCGGCGACGGGTCGGCCTCGCTGAAGTGGGGCTCCACAAATGTTTACACTGAGGACGCTCGGGGAAATCCGATCTATAGCTGGACGATTCTCGACCGCATCTTTGATACGTACCTCGCGTTGCACATCAAGCCGCTCGTGCAAGTCGGTTTCATGCCCGAAGCTCTCTCAACGCAGCCGCGGCCGTATCGGCACAACTTCCCTCAAGGCACGATTTTCACTGGCTGGGCCTATCCGCCGAAGGATTATCAGAAGTGGGCGGAGGTCGTGTTTCACTTTGCCGCTCACCTACGCGACCGCTACGGCGAAGGTGAGGCAAAAACCTGGCTTTGGGAAATCTGGAATGAGCCGGACATAGACTATTGGAAAGGAACTCCCGAAGAATATTTCAAGCTCTACGATTTTGCCGCCGCTGCGATTCTGCGCGCCTTGCCGGGCGCTTCTGTCGGCGGGCCGGACACGACGGGCCCTGCCTCTCCCAAAGCTGCCGACTTCTTGCGGAAGTTTCTCGAGCACTGCGCGCACGAACACAATTTCGCCACGGAAAAAATCGGCTCGCCTCTGGCTTTCATCAGCTTTCACCCGAAAGGAGCCACTGAGTGGCGTGAAGACCACGTACAAATGGGCGTCGCGCGACAACTGGCTTCCATCGAACAAGGTTTCAAAATCGTGGCGTCTTTTCCCGAATGGCGCCACACGCCCATCATTCTTGGGGAATCTGATCCTGAAGGCTGCGCTGCCTGCTCCGCGCGGACCCATCCGCAGAATGCGTATCGCAACGGCGCGCAATACGCTTCCTACACAGCGGAGGTGTTGAATACGATCTACGAATTGTCACGGCGTGAACAAATCAACTTCGCCGGCGCGGTCACGTGGTCGTTCGAATTCGAAGATCAGCCATTTTTTGAAGGATTTCGCGAACTGGCCACGAACGGCCTTGACAAGCCGGTGTTAAATGCATTTCGAATGTTTGGACTGCTCGGCACGGAACGCATGAAGTGTTCGAGTTCGGCGGCGCTTCCAGTCGAGGAAGTGCTGCGGGACGGAGTCCGCAGCCAGCCGGACATCAACGCCATCGCCACGCGCAAGGATCACGAAATCGAAATTCTAGTCTGGAATTATCACGACGCTGACTTGAGCGTTGGCGCCGCGAAGATTGAACTCTTCGTTGAGGGTCTGCCTGGAAACGTAAACCGAGCACTGCTCGAACATTTTCGGATCGATCCCGATCACAGCAATGCGTTCACGGCGTGGAAGGAAATGGGATCGACGCAAACGCCTTCCGATCATCAGTACGAGCAACTTGAGAGTGCCGGTCAGCTGCAGCTTTTGGAGTCGCCTTCGTTTCTAGCGATCGAGGACGGCACGGCGCACTTGCGATTTATCTTGCCGCGCCAAGGTCTTTCGCTCATGCGCATCGGCTGGCAATAGCCGGACACTCGTTCGCCATTGGCCATCTGTGTTTTGAAATTTAACGAGTTGTGGATTCGCTCAGAGCGAGTACGGCATAGGCCGTCGCTGCGTCTTTCATGAAGCGCGCGGTGTCCGGACTGATGTGATGTTCTTCGTTGTTGTTTAAGGAGTAGGCGAGCCAGAAGCCTTCCGCCCGGTTCTGGTTAGCCGTCAGCCATGCGAGTCCTTTTTGCAATTGCGCATTTTCTCGCGATATCCCCGCTTGTTGCAGCGCGAAGGTAATCAGCCCCGTTGCATACCCATCGCTCAGAGCTTCCTGCGGGGTTCCATCATGCCGCTTCCAGTCGCCGGCCATCGAGGTCAGGCTCCAACCTCCGTCCGATTGCTGCTTGCCGAGCAACTCGCTGATGATCGCCTTCTGCCGCTCGGGCTTGACTAATCCAGGCACCTTTGCGGAAGCCCACAACAGCACGGCACGATTGCTCAAAGTCTGCGCTGCGCTTTCGCGGTTCAAATATTCGCGCAGCATGGTCAAGTTGTTTTGGATTTCTGGTTTCGTGCGGTAATTTTCCGGAGCTGTTCCGACCGCAATAGCTGCGAGCGCCGCTCCATAAAAGCCCGAGTCATCCGCTTCCCACGGTTCATTCTTGAATCTCAGCCAAAGCCACGCGCCTTTTTGACCGCCCGTGGTCTGCTGCTCGGCCCACATGTTTTCAAACGCCGCGCGCGTAGCGTCACTCAAATGTCCGCTTTGCACAGCTTTGCTCGCATCGTTGCTCGCAAGGATCAGCGCATTCAAAACCGATTCCGTGCCACGAGATTCGACGCTCTTGTACACGCCGCGATCCGCGTCCGTGTAAAACGGCGCCACTTCCTTCCAGAGCCGCACGCGCTTCGTCACATTCTCCAACAGTCGCTGTTCGTTGGGGGAAAGCCCCTGTTCCGCAAGCGCCGTGCGGAGTGACGGCCGCGACATCGCATAAGGCACCGCCGTATGGCACGACACGCAAAAAGTGTCGTGATCCCGCGCTGCCCGCTGCCATCCCATCCACCAACCCGCCCTTTGATCAAGGTAAGCCGCCGCGGCCTTCTGATCCCATGAGCTCGCAACGCGCGCTTCAGGCTGATCAAGAGAAGCAGCCGTAGCCTTCGAATCGCCAGAGTTGGCCGCCGGGCTTTGTGCGCGCCAGCCCATCGTGACGATTCCAGCCGCCAGGCACGCCGCTAAGCCAATTACACGCTGCATCGTCGCCTCCACCCCGCGTCCTCTCTCCGAAAACGCTCCCGCATCAAGCCAAGGAAATCGAGATACATCAATCTAAAGTGAGGTTATCACGAACACTGCACTGTGCACGTGCGTGCTTCAAGTCTGCGCGGAATCCGCTAGTCTCCGCCCAAAGTTCATTCCTGCGAAAAGTCCAGCACCGCAATCTTGTTATCTTTGGTCAGCTGGAGCGACAAGAAAAGCTCCACATTTTCGTAGGTCGCCCGGTATTGGTAGCTGCGCCGTTCTCCTTCGTCGCCTCGCTTGATCAGCTCCAAGGACTTTAAGGACCCAAGTTCCTTCAAATAGCCAATAATTCCATCAATTGTTTCAGGGAAGAGCTTCGCTCGCAGTTCGGGAGTAAATCGATCCGGATTGGCTTTCCCGGAGGCTATCTCCTGTAGAAGATTTCGCACCAACAGCGTTGTGTGCGGCTCTTTGTCTTCGATCGGCTTGATCTCCGCCGGCATCAGCGCTGGAACATAGAGTCCCGCCACGGTGTGCGCAATCTTGCCCGGTTGCGCGTGGCCGGCGTCGAGATTGCTTAGAACCACCACCGTCAGCTTGTCGTCCACGTATCTGGAAATATCGCAAGTAAAACCCTGCCAGGCTCCTCCGTGCTCGATCACCTTGTGCCCGTTGATCTCCTTAATCTCCCATGCAAATCCGTAGTTCGCTTTATTGGGCTGCCCGTTATTAAGCTTCATCACGGTCCACATCTGTTCGAGACTCGACCTTTTCACGAGCTTCTCGGTGTAGAGCGCCGCGTCCCATTTCTCCAAATCCAGGACAGTAAAGTAGAGCGTCCCATCCGCAGTTGAATTAAACGTGGGTGAGACCCATTCCTGATTTTTCAGCTCCCCCTTGTCCAGTTCGTAGCCTGCCGCGCGGTGGGGAATGATGTCCCTATCGCTGATGATTCGCGTCGAAGTCATTCCCAATGGCTTGAAGATGCGCTCCTGCAGATAATCGCCATAAAATTTCCCCGTCACCTTGTGAATTAAGATTCCCAGCAACACATAATTCGTATTGCGGTAGCTCCAATCTTCACCGGGCTTAAAGTCCATCGGCATGGCCGCAATTCTTTTGTAGAGCTCGTCTTCTGTCATATCCAGCCGCAGGTAAAAGGGCCCGTCCGGCTTGGTGCGCGGCCCGTTCTCATATTCGCCAAGCCCCGAGGTATGGCTCAGCAGATTTCGAATCTTGATGCCCTTCCAGATTTCAGGCGCCTCCGGAAAATACTTCTGAATGCGGTCGTCAAGCCCGACTTTTCCTTCCTCCACCAGCATCATCACGGCTGTTGCTGCAAATTGCTTCCCCACCGACCCCGATTGAAAAATCGTATCTGTCTTCACGGACACGTCCCATTCCAGGTTAGCTATGCCGTAGCCTTCGGCTTTGACGATCTTGCCGTCTCGATAGACGCCCAAGGCAAGGCCGGGAATCCTCTCGCGCTGCATCTCGCCACGGACGTAACCATCCACCTTCGCGTCGTCACCCGGCGCGGACGATGAGGACGTACCAATTGCCAGCAATACCGCACAAAACAGCAGCGCACCACTCCTCAACAAGAGTTTTCTCATTCCGCCTCCGCACAGGCCTAAGCCAAATGGGAATACAACATTTCCCCCGCATTAGCCAGTATTGTTCTACCGCATCCGCAAAAACGTCAGCGTATAAATCTAAGCAAATCGTCTTTCGGCTATATCGATAAACGAAAAAAGAGCGCACACTACCTGCGAGGGTAACCACATGCTAGCCGTTGCAGGTGTCTGGAAGAAAAAGCGCGACGACTTGAAATCCAAGCGGAACTCTCTCTTCGAAAAATACGCCAAGCATCCTGATGAATTTCACCTCGCTCTGGAAATTAAGAAGATCGACGACGAAATCGCCGAGTGTACCCAGCACGTGGAACAAGAACGCCGCTCCGAGCGCTCTTCCTCGCCCGCGAAAAAGCAACTGACACCCCATAAGTAAGAAATCCATCCAGTGCGTCCCTCGGAGACGCCGAATCTCTTCTAACCGCCACTTGGCGTGCGCCGCTCAATATGCTCTTCTATTAAGGACGCCATGCGACTGCTGCAACCATCATCTTCCCGCCGAAGCCCCGCAATTCGCTGGCTCGTTACTTCCTTGCTTCTATTCACCGCTCCAGCCTCTTCATTCGCGCAACAGGACCAGGACAACGAGCCGGTCATCCGCTTTGTCCGCAACCCCGATCCCGCGCCCGATTTCAAACTAACCTCGCTCGATGGCAAGCCCATCACCCTCGCCGCTCTCCAAGGCAAAGTTGTCTTGTTGAATTTCTGGGCTACTTGGTGCGGACCTTGCCGCGCCGAAATTCCTGATCTCGTCGCTCTGCAGGAACGCTACAAAGGCCATCTCCAAATCATCGGGCTCAATGTCGATGACGAAGAAGCCGATATTCAGCAGTACGTGCAAGAAACCGGCATCAACTATCCCGTCGCTATGACTTCCAATGATGTCCGCATCCAATTCGGCGGCATCCCCGCCCTGCCGACGTCTTTCGTTTTGGATACCGAGGGCCGCGTCGTCCAGAAACATGTTGGCCTCTGGAATCCCGCTGTTTACGAAACCGAAATTCGCGCGCTGCTCGGCATGCCCATCATGGCCAAGATTGAAACGTTTGAGGATAAGGGCGAGGTTTTCCTGTCACACGCCGATCGCGCCACCGAGCTTCCCGGCGTCGATCTTTCCAAACTGACGCCCGAGCAAAAAAAGGTCGTCCTGCATCGCTTCAATGCCGACAGCTGCACCTGCGGTTGCAAATTCACTATCGCTCAATGCCGCATCTGGGATTCCGCCTGCGCTGTCAGCAAAGCCGCCGCGGAAAAAATCATCGCCGAAGTCTCCTCTGATCCAAGAACTCCGGTAAGTCCCGCCGCGCCGAACGCTCCTGCAGCTCCGCCGGCGCCCGTCGAGAAACCGTCTCCTTCCACGCAACCGGTCGCGCCTTCGTCGGTGAAACCGCCCGCGCCTCCAGCGCCTCCGCAGCTATAGAAACAAAAATGATCTCGGCCGCGGAATACCCTACTAAAATGCGGGTGAATCTCGCCTCACTCTGATCCGTCGCAGTTACCCTCTCCGCCGCGAGCCCTGTTACTCTTTTTGCCGTCGATGCCCGCGCTCGCAAAAATTCTATTCTTTCTCGCTCTCGTCCTTTCTTTCACAGGGCTTCTTTCTCCTCCCGTAGCTCTCACGCTCGGAATCTTGTTCGGTTTGTGTTTCGCGCATCCGTACGCGGGAGCCACTCGGACATTCGCGAGAATTCTTCTGCAGGTCTGCGTTGTCGCACTCGGCTTCGGAATGAATTTGCACGAAGTGCTCAAAGCAGGCCGCAGCGGCTTCGTCTACACCGCGCTGGGAATTTCGTTTGCGCTTCTGGCTGGCCGCGCACTCGGAAGAATGCTGCAAGTTCGCGGGAATTCCTCTTTTCTGATTACGGCCGGGACAGCGATTTGCGGCGGCAGCGCCATCGCCGCCATCGGTCCGATTCTTCATGCCGACGACGAAGAGATGAGCGTGTCGCTCGGCACAATTTTCATTTTAAATTCCGTCGCGCTTTTGATTTTTCCGCCGATTGGCGGCATGCTTCATCTTTCGCAATCGCAATTCGGCCTTTGGGCTGCGCTAGCGATTCATGACACAAGTTCCGTAGTCGGCGCCGCAGCCAAATACGGCCCGCAAGCCCTAGTGATAGGAACGACCGTAAAACTGGCCCGCGCTCTCTGGATTGTTCCGCTGGCTTTCGGCACCGCAGCGATCATGCGCCGTAAATCCAAGAGTCCCGGTGATTCCGAGATTAGCAACAAGTCAAAAATTCAGTTCCCGTGGTTCATCTTGTTTTTTTGCCTCGCCGCAATTTTCAACACTTACTTTCCAGCGATCTTTCCTTTCTCTCACGCACTCTTTGCGCTCGGCCGTCTCGGTCTCACGGCGACTCTCTTCCTCATCGGCACGGGGATTTCGCGCGCCACACTAGAAGAAGTGGGCTGGCGGCCTTTGCTACAGGGTGTCCTGCTCTGGGCGACAGTCGGGATCATTTCGCTTTACTTCATTCGAATTGGCTGGATTGCGTTGTAATCAGAGTACGCATGTTCGCGCGAATCTCTCCGAACGGCCAACGCTCCAGCAGACAAAGCTGCATTTCACGGAATTGTCCCAGCGATTTCCCGGAACTATTTCTTAAGGAGGTCCATCACGACGGAGGTCATGGCTTTGACGCCGGTTCGAATGGCGGGATCGGGCACCGGAGCGAATTCGCTGGAGTGTGGCCCAGGCAGGCGCGTGCCCTTTTCCATCGCATCCTTTAGCTTGACCGGGTCAGCAGCGCCGAGCCAGAACATGGAGATTGGCGGCTTGGGATCTTCGAGCGCGAAAAGACTGAAGTCCTCGCTGGCCATGATAGGTTCGCCCGCAAGCACATTTTCTTTTCCGAGCGCGCGTTCGAGCGAAGCGCCGACACGGCGCGTGAGTTCCGGATCGTTGATCGTGGCGGGAACGTGGTCGGGCGCCACGACGACAATAGGTGCGCGCTCGGCGGGAACACCAGCGGCGGCGGCGATTCCGTTCGTGATCCTTGTGATTGCCGTCAGCACTTTTTCGCGCTGCTCGGGATTCATGGTTCGCACGGTGAGCTGCAGGTGCGCTTCGTCGGGAATGATGTTGTGCTTCGTGCCAGCGTGAAATGAGCCGACTGTTACGACTGTCGGAAGCTGCGGGTCCATTTCGCGGCTCACAATCGTTTGTAGCGCGACGACGATCTCCGAGGCGATGACAATGGGATCTTTTCCCGCTTGCGGCGCGGCGCCGTGGCCGCCATAGCCGCGCACGGTGATGTCGACGGAATCGGCGCCCGCCAAAAGAGGGCCGGCGTGCCAGGAAACTCTTCCGGCTGGGACTGCGGAGCTGTCGTGGAGCGCCAAAACAAAGTCCGGCTTGGGGAATTTCGTGTAGAGCCCTGCGCGAAGCATGGCTTGCGCACCGGCCACGGTCTCTTCGGCCGGCTGCCCAATCAAGACCACCGTGCCGCTCCATCGATCCTTGAGCTGCGCAAGCATCCGCGCAGTGCCAAGAAAAACCGTCATGTGCAGATCGTGACCGCAGGCATGCATTACGCCGACTTCGCCGCCGCCCGCGCGGGCAACTTTTACGTGGCTGGCGTACGGGAGGCCGGTGTTCTCGATGATCGGAAGTGCGTCCATGTCGGTTCGCACGTATACAACGGGGCCGGGGCCGTTTTTCAGGACGGCGACGATGCCGTACGCATTCAGACCGGAATCAGCGTATTGGCCGAAATGATCGGTGACTTCGTAGCCAGATTTTCTTAGGTCTGCGGCGATCAGCGCCGAAGTCTCCTTTTCTTGTGTGGAGAGTTCGGGATTTTCGTGGAGATGTTTGTAGGTTGCCAGGAGCGAGTCGGCTTCTTTGTTGATGCGCTGGTCTAGATCGTTTTGGGCGAAGAGCGGCACGCAGATGCAGAGTGCGGCGGCGAGAGAAAGCATGGCTGTTCGAATGGTGGAACCCATTGAGTCACCTCAGAAAAGAAGCGGCATCTTAGCATTGGTCGCGGGTGATGATGCCCACTCATTTCATTTCTGCTGTGGGGCGGTGCGCTCCGACTGAAGCCTGTGCTACTAGCAGGTTGCTACGGAGCGACTTGCGGGATACACTCTCGCCACAAATCCTGGAGTTGATTCTCAAAAAAGATTCGAATGGAGGCAACGCGTGAATCGCCGATTTAGTTTTTTGGTCATCGCACTTGTATGTGCAGGATTTCTCAGCGTGGGCGGGGCGTTTTCGCAGCCCGCGCCGCAGACCACGCGCAAGGTGTTCAATGCGCCGGAGAAAACGGTGCAGGCACCCTACAGCGACGGCATACTTGCTGGGAACACGCTCTATTTAGCCGGGCGGATTGGGCTGGACCCGAAAACGGGAAAGCCGCCCGCGGAAATCGAAGATGAAATCAAGCTCATGCTCGATAGTTTGAAAGGGACTTTGACGCAGGCCGGAATGACCATGGACGACCTGGTGTATGTGCAAATCGCGTGCACGGATTTATCTCTCTTCGACAAATTCAATCCCATCTATACGAGCTACTTCAAGACTAAGGACTTCCCCGCGCGGGAATTCATTGGAGCGGCTGCGCTTTTGCGCGGCGGGCATTTCGAGTTGCAGGCCATCGCCGTTCGCCATTGACCTGCGCGCGGTGGGATTCGCAACGACGTCAAATCAGCGTCTTGACCAGCTTGAAGGAACGGTCCGAGGCAAGGTTCAGCTCGGGGGTAATGGCTGACGGAATCGTTTCTTACTCGCTGAGCTGGCTGGGCCGCGGCGGCCACCCGGGTTGATGGTGAATTCGCCCTTGGAAGTGCCGGCATAGGGAACAAAATGGCGGCCCGGATCATCAAAGCAAAGGGCATGCCTCTGCAAGAATGCCCGGATATCGTCACACAGTTTCGGCTACATTGACGGCAATTGACCATATACGGTCTTCTTTCCAAGAGCCCCTCCTCGCATTACCAATGTAAGTCATTTATAATGAACATTTTAATTATGGATAAGATTTAACATCCGATGGAGATGCTAATGCCTCTACTTAACCTCGCAAGGACGGTAACAATGTTGAGGATTACGACGGAGAAGAAGCGTGGTCGGACGGTCCTGAGCGTCGAAGGGCGCTTGGCGGGAGCATGGGTCGGGACGCTCGAGCAGTGTTGGCGGGAGCGGGCGCCAGAGGAGAAGTTTAGCGTGGATTTGTGTGGCGTGAGCTTCATTGATGCGGCTGGCAAGGTGCTGCTAAAGGAGATCCACCAGCAAGGCGGAAAATTGATTGCAGAAGGGTGCCTGAACCAGGCGATCGTCGAAGAAATTGAGGGCCGCGACCGGACCGGGAAGTCCGGGTGCTGGGGTCGGAAGAAAGGCTCGCACATTATTTTCTACGTGGCGTTTTTCAGCTTGGTGTTGACGCCGGTGGTTGCGCGCGGACAAGGAACCGGAAGACAGAATCCGCTGCCAGGGAATGCGCCGAGCGGAGTGATGCGGCTGACGTTGGATCAGGCGGTAAGCCTGGCGCTGAAACAGAATCCGACGGCCCAGATCGCGATTTTGACTGCGGCGGAAAGCGTGCAGGACAAAAATGTGGCGCGGGCGGCTCTGCTGCCGCAGGCGAACTTGAGTGTGACGGACACCGTCGAGCGGCTCAACCTTCAGGCGTTTCTTGGCGCGCGAATACCCGGATTTCCCCAACATGCGGGTCCTTTCCAGGTCTTCTCGGCGGGGCCGGTATTCAGCGCGCCAGTGTTTGATTTGACGCTGTTCCGCCGGTACCAGGCCGCGCGAGAAACGGCCAACGCCAGCAAGGCAGATAGCCTCTCCACGCGTGAGCAAGTGATTTTGCTGGTGGTGTCGCAATACATCGGGACGCTGCGCGCCGTGGCCAACGTGCAGGCGTCGCAATCGCGAGTCGAATTGGCGCAGGCGCTATACGACCAGGCAGCGGACGTTCAAAAGGAAGGCGTTGGCACGGGGATCGATACGCTGCGCGCCAATGTGGAGTTGCAAAACGAAAAGCAGCGCCTGCTCGAGGCAGAAGCCGACCGCGATACGTCACTTTTTGGACTGAGCCGTCTGCTGAATCTGGACCCGCGACAGGTGATCGAATTAGGAGACTCGCTTAGCTTCTTCGATACACCGCAACCGGATGTGATATCGAGCATCGATTCCGCGCTCGCGGAGCGGCAGGAGTGGAAGGCGCTGCAAGAACAGCTTAAATCGGCGGGACTGCAAAAAAAGGCTTCGTCGGAATCGCGGCTGCCGAAGCTGGATTTTACCGGGAACTGGGCCTACTTGGGAGGATCGTCGACGACGGGGATTCCAACCTACAACTACGAAGCGGAGGTAAGCGTGCCGCTATTTACGGGCGGCAGGATTCACGCGGAAATCGTTCGAGCGGACTTGGAAATTCAGAAATTACAGCAGCAAGAGGATGATTTGCGAAATCAGATCGCGCTGGATGTAAAGACGGCGCTGATCAATTTGGATTCGGCGCGGAACCAGGTGGCCGTGGCGAATCTGGGTGTGCAGCTCTCGAAAGAGGAAGTGGATCAGGCGCGGGACCGTTTCAAGGCGGGTGTGGCAAACAATATTGAGGTGATCCAGGCGCAGGATTCGCTGGCGCGGGCGAACGACAATCAGATCGCGGCGCTTTACCGGTTCAATCAGGCGCGCGCCGACTATGCGCGTTCGATTGGACAGATGGAAAAGGTGTACTCGAAGTGAGGGGACGATGAGCATTGAGATTGAAGTAGGGCTGGAAAACGCGGCAAAGGCACGACCGGTTGTTGAAGAAGTGCCATTCGAGAAGGAGCAGCCGAAAGGGCTGGCGAATCCGAAGATGCAGCGGCTGGCGATTCTTGGTGGCGTGGTGCTGCTCGCCGCGATCGTCGGACTTTTTCTCTACTACCACAACCGTGAAAGTACGGATGACGCGCAGATTGATGGACACATCACGCCGATTGCTTCAAAGATTTACGGGAAAGTGGCGAACGTTTTGGTGGACGACAACCAAGCGGTAAAAGCAGGCCAGATACTGGTGAAGATCGATCCGCGTGATTACCAGGCAGCCGTGGACCAGGCGAAGGCGGCGCTGGACTTGGCGGAAGGTGAGGCGCGGTCTGCGGGAGTTGACGTACCGAGGACGGCGGAGAACGTCGCCAGCGGGAACTCAAGCGCGGATGCGCAGTTGCTGGGATCGCAAGCGGACCTGGCTCGGGCGCAAGTGACTTATGAGCAGGCACAAACGGCGGATTTAGCCTACGCGCAAGCAAACGTGGACAAGAGCACTGCGAATGCGGCTTTGGCGCAAGCGGATTTGGCGCGGTACAAGCCACTGATGGAGAGGGACGAAATTTCGAAGCAGCAATACGACGCTGCGAAAGCGAATGCGGATGCCACGGCAAGCGCGTTGAAGGCAGATCAAGAAAAGCTGTCGCAAGCGCAGCGCAATGTGGAAGTGGTGAAAGCGCAACTGGACGCGGCAAAGGCGCGGGTGCTGCAAGCACGGGCCGGTGTGGAAGGAGCGCAAGCGGACAAAAAGCAGGTGGGCATGCGTACAGCGGATGCGCAAGCGAAAGTAGCCAAGGTAGCTCAAGCGCGCGCGGCGCTGGATGCCGCACTGCTGAATCTGGGTTACACGGACGTGGTTGCGCCAGTGGATGGTGTGGCGACGCACAAGCAAGTGGAGACGGGACAAATCGTGCAGGCTGGCCAGGGATTGCTGGTGGTGGTGCCGCTGCAAGACGTGTGGGTGACTGCGAATTTCAAAGAGACGCAGCTGAGAAATATGCACGCGGGACAGAAGGCGGAAGTGAAAGTGGATACGTATGGAAAAACATTCAGCGGGCATGTGGATTCGATCGCGGGAGCTACCGGCGGAGTTTTGAGTTTGCTGCCGCCGGAAAACGCAACCGGAAACTACGTGAAGGTAGTGCAGAGAATCCCGGTGAAGATCGTGCTGGACAGGGATTCGGTGGGCTCGGCGGTGCTGCGGCCGGGGATGAATGTGGACGCGACGGTCATCACCAAGTAGCGCGCGGAATAACGAAAGACCGTGAAGCGTTTGTACGTATGAAAAGGCAGAGGGTTATCAAGACGGAGTAAGAGTAGAACGCGCGATGCGAAACAGACTGATAGCCAAGCTAAGGATGCCGGACGGGTCGATCAACCCGTGGGTGATCGCCGTTACGGTGACGTTGGCGACGTTCATGGAAGTGCTAGACACGTCAATCGCGAACGTGGCGCTGCCGCATATCTCAGGAAACCTGTCGGCGGGGGCGGATGAATCCACTTGGGTTCTGACTTCGTATCTAGTTTCAAACGCGATCGTGCTGCCGCTTTCGGGATGGCTTTCTGGATTGATCGGGCGGAAGCGGTTCTACATGTCTTGCGTGGCGCTGTTTACGGTGAGTTCGTTTTTGTGCGGGCTTGCGCCGAGCTTGGGGGTGCTGGTGTTTTTCCGGATTTTGCAAGGCGCGGGCGGCGGAGGCTTGCAACCAAGCGAGCAAGCCATTTTGAACGACACATTTTCGCTGGCGAAGCGGGGGATGGCCTTTGCGGTTTACGGGATTGCGGTGGTGGTGGCTCCGACGATTGGGCCCTGGCTGGGCGGTTGGATCACGGACAATTTTTCGTGGAGATGGATTTTCTATATTAACGTGCCGGTGGGAATTATTTCGCTGCTGCTGACTTCGTTCTTGATCTCGGACCCGCCGCACATGAAGCGCGCGAACGTCAAGAGCGGATTTCGGATCGACTACATCGGAATCGGATTGATCAGTCTAGGGTTGGCCAGCATGCAGATTATTTTGGATAAAGGACAGCGCGACGACTGGCTAGCGTCTGGATTTATCCGTGTTTTCTTTGTGCTGATGCTAGTCGGGATTATCGCCGGGATCGCCTGGGAGTGGAGGCACAAGGATCCGGTCGTCGATTTGAAGATGCTGAAGGACCGAAACTTTGCGATCTCGACCGTAGCGATGTTTTTCCTGGGTTTCGTTCTGTATTCGAGCACAGTTTTGATTCCGCAGTTTCTGCAGGAGCTGCTGGGTTACACCGCGGAGCTTGCGGGAAAGGCGCTTTCCCCGGGCGGCTTGGTAATCATGCTGATGATGCCGGTGGTCGGAATTCTGGTGTCGAAAGTGGATACGCGGATTCTGATTACGTTTGGCTGCACGGTGTCGGCGATTGCGCTGTTCTGGATGGCTGGGTGGGACTTGGGCCTCGATTACAGCCACGCGGTGCGAGCGCGAATGCTGCAGAGTTTCGGACTGGCGTTTTTGTTTATTCCGATCAACGTAGCGGCGTTTGCGTACGTGCCGAAAGAAAAGACGAACATGGGGACGGGGATCATCAATCTGGCGCGAAACATCGGGGCAAGCGTTGGAATCGCGACCGTCACGACCATGCTGGAGCGGCGGACGCAGTTCCACCAGTCACATTTGGTCGAGAGTGTGAACAGTTTAAATCCGGCGCTGCTGAAGATGACGAACGGAAACACCGCGCGTCTAATTTCATATGGGTCGAGTGCTTCGCATGCGGTGATGCAGGCGAAGGGGATGGTCTACAACCTGGTGCAGCGTCAGTCGGAGATGCTGGCGTTCATCGACAACTTCAAGATGTTGGGCGTGGTATTCCTGGCCGTAATCCCAGTCTTGTTAATGATGAGGAAGCCTAGGGTGCCAGCCGGAGGTGTTCCGGCGCACTGAGGCACGAACGTGACTGTGCATTCAGATGAGGAGATTCTTGCAGCGATTCTTTGGTGACTTGGTGGAACGAATTTTTGTTGTAATTGGGGGGAACAATGGCAACTCAAGCGGCAGTGACGACACAAACGGCAGTGGTACCACAGTTCAATGAAGACAAGCTGATCCGTGCCGGACAGAGAGGCGATTCGCAGGCGGTAGAAACTTTATTCCGCCGTTACCAGCGGCCGTTATTTCAGACGGCGTTGCGCGTCCTCGGGAATACCGAGGACGCCGAAGATGCCTTGCAAGACGGACTGCTTTCCGCGTACCGCAACATGAAGCGGTTCGAGGGGCGGTCGCAATTTTCGACGTGGCTGACGCGCATCGTGATCAATGCGGCGCTGATGAGGCGGCGCAGCGCGAAAGCACGGCCGGCGGTTTCGCTGGACGAGCCCCCGCGTGAAGACGAGCTGCCAATCTCGGAGCGCTTCGCAGCGGATGGCCCGAACCCGGAGCAGGTGTTTGCGGGAACGGAGCTGCGGGAGATGATCAGTGAAAACCTCGATGAGCTTTCGCCGCTTTTGCGCACGGCGTTTGTGCTGCGCGAAGTCGAGGGTTATTCGACAGGCGAAGCGGCAAAGAAGCTCGGAGTGACCGAGAACACCTTAAAGGCGCGGTTGTGGCGCGCCCGGCATCAACTAGCCGAGCGGCTTGGGCAGCGCCTGCGTCGGATTAAGGACGACATGACGGGCGGCGGCATGGGTGATGCTGAGTGCAGTTATTGCTGAACGACTGAAGTGAAGGCGTAAAAATATAAGGAAGTAAAGAAACAGCGAGGTGATGCGAAAAAGGCCGGCCTAAATGCCGGCCTTTTTCGTTCTGCGGAAAGTGCCAGTTCTCGGCAGAGCGGCTAGTCCCTCCTTTGGCGGAGGGAGCGTTCCCTCACTTTATCCGGATGCGGTCAGCGTTGTCGTACGTGGACATGTCGGAGAGGATGACGCGGTCGCCTTCCTTGAGTCCGTCCAGGACCTCGATCGTGTTCACGGCCGTGCGGCCGAGCTTGACTTTGACACGCACCGCTCCTGCGCCGTCATTGACAAGTTTGAATAATGAGACCGTGGAATTCTCTGTGGCGTGGACGGGGCGTCCGACGTAGAGAATGTTGTCGAGCTTTCCAATGTCGATGGTGGCGTCGACTGTGAGATCGGTAGCGATTCCTTGGGGCAAAGGGCTGTCGAGGGAAACATCCAAACTAACGATTCCGCTTACGACTTCTGAACTAACACTGCGGACATGGCCCTTAACGAGGCATTGCGTGTTCATCGAGTCAAGGACGACTGCGCAAGCCACCGTGGCATTTTGACGAGGCTGCACCTCTTTCGCCATGAATTCCGGCAACGTGACTCTGGCAACCAAATTCTTAGAACCTTCAGGGCGTATCAGTTTTCCAAGGCCGCGGACCTGCCTGAGCATGGGGCCGCGCTTCACCGTGTCGGTCCAAATGGTGGAATTGTCTACAGTGGGTTCGTCCGCGTGGGGACCGTTACGGGCGTCGCCGCCGATGCCACCACTGACTCCGCCCCCGACACCGCCGCTAACGCCGCCGCTAACGCCACTGCTCACACCATGACCGGCAGATGCTGCAGCGACCCTGCCAGACACTCCTCCGGCAACGCCACCCGAGGTGCCTTGGGCGACGCCACCTTGTGGTGGAGTTTGTCCGGCGCGCGGCGAGGCTTTAAGGGGGAAAGTCGATACGGCAAGGATTATGGCCAGCGCGATACAGCAGGTGGTGGCCGTCAATGAGGCAATCAGTCTTGTTCTGGACATACGAACCTCCTTTAACATGAGAGCGACTCGCTCGGGGAGCTGACGCTCGACGAGAAATGGTGGCGCGGGAATGGGCGCGGTTCGGCTGCGGCCAGCCGCAAATTCAAGCAGGGCTTCGAGGTAGGACTTGCGCTCCTTCGTGAGCCTTACGACTTCGAGATCCACGACCTGCTCGCGCGCCAGGCGGACGCGCGCGATGAGCCAGGCGATGGCAGGATGAAACCAGAGCACACCGCGAAGAAGTTCTTCGGCCAGGTGATGCGCCCAATCGCGGCGTCGAACATGTAGCAGTTCGTGACAGGCAATTGTGGCTTGGAATGGGGCTTTCATGGACGGGAACCCTTCGGGCAACAGAACTACCGGCGCGGCGAGACCGAAAGTGACAGGCGAATCCACATTGGGGGAAAGGCGAAACTCGGCGCCGGTATTCACGCGGGCGCGCATCTCTTCGAGAACGGCAACAGATTCGGGGAACAGAGAAATTGGAGAAGATGCCTGGCGGAGTTGGCGAAGTCTCAGAAGTCCCATCGCGAGGATTGCGAATCGCGCGGCGATTCCGGCGAGAATTATGACGCCGACAATTTGGGAAAGGATTTGAAGACTGGGAAAATGCCAGTGCGAGACGGTGGGGCTGGATGCTGGGATTACCGGGACGCCCGTGATGTCCGGCGCGATCGAAAGCACAGCGACGCTTGGCAGGCGATGCCAGGGCTGGATCATGGGGAGCAGCAGGCTGATGGCAAGGAGCACGCGCCAAAACACGAGAAGTACGTGGGGCTGGCGGATTTGGAGAAGGCGCGGCAGAAAACCAGCGGCCAGCACGAGCAGAGCGACCTGAGAGCTCCAAAACACGAGATTCGAAAACCATAGTGGCATATTCATCGGCGACTCCGATTCATTCCATCCATTTTAGGAACGCTCATTTTATTTCCTCGATCAGGCGCGCCATTTTTTGCAGATCTTTCTCGCGGATGTGGCGCGTTTTGACGAGATGGACGAGGAGCGGTTCCGCAGAACCGTTGAAAACGCGGTCTATGAATTCTCGGAGCATACCGCCAATGACCTGGTTCTTGGTGTGCGCGGGACGGTAGACAAAGGCGCGCTCCTGGCGGCGCTTTTTCAAATAGCCTTTGGTTTCGAGGATTTTCATCATGGTCATAACGGTCGTATAGGCGATTTTGCGGCGCTCGAGAAGCGCCTCATAAATATCGCGAACAGTGGCGGTCTGGCGCTGCCAGACGAGTTTCATGATTTCCAGTTCCTGCGGAGTGAGAGTAGTGTGCTTGGGTCTCATGTGCATCTGTTTTGTAGTACTAATTAATTCGTATGTCAAGAGAAAAAATGGAGGAAAAAAAGAAGCGGCGCGAGAACACCCAAGAAGCTTTTGACTCTCAAGACGTGTTTTTATGCGAGCTTTCGGGAGTTGTGCTGTAGGTGCGGGCGGCGGGGTAGAGGCCGAGGACGCGGAGGTCGCTGGTGGCTTGGCGAACTTCGGCTAGGGCGGATTCGAGTTGGGAGGAGGAGTCGGCTTCGACGTCGAGGAAGAATTGGTATTCCCAGGGGCGGCCGTGAATGGGGCGGCTTTCGATTTTTTGCAAGTTGACGCCGTGCTTTGCGAATGGTTCGAGAGAGGCGAGTAGCGCGCCGGGGCGGTGAGCCAGACGCATCGCGATAGACATTTTGTGTGCGTCGGGCGGAGGAAGTTGTGTTTCGTTGGGGGGACGCAGGAGAAAGAAGCGGGTGAAATTCTCGGCGTTGTCTTGAATATTGGAGGAGAGAATGACGCCGCCGTAGTGTTCGGCGGCGCGGCGACCGGCGATGGCTGCGGAAGTTTTGTCGCCACGGGCGAGGGCTTCGCGAACGCTGCCGGCGGTGTCTTCAGCGGGGATGCGCTTGAGATGCGGATGCGTGGCGAAGAAACGTTCGCATTGCGCGAGAGCCATGGGATGAGAGGCTACGGAGCGGATGGAATCGAGCGTGGAGCCGGAGCAGCCGATGAGGTGGTGTTCGATGGGGAGGATGGTTTCGGCGGTGATGGTGAGCGCGCTTTCTAAGAGGAGATCGTAAACGCGGACGACCGGGCCGGCGAGCGTGTTTTCGACCGGGGCCAGGAGGGCGTCGGCGAGGCCTTCGCTGATGGCGCGGAAGGCGGCGTCGAAGGTGGGGCGCGGGACTGTGGTGATTCCTCCGCCGAGGAGCTGGACGGCGGCTTCTTCGCTGAAGGCGCCGGGCTCGCCTTGAAAGGCGACGCGCATCTTAGTGTTACCCCGCAGTTTGTCTGCCGCAGTCATACGCTGGCTAACCTCTTTTTTGCTTCGGCGAAGTTACGGCGGCGTCACGGGTTGGACACAGGAAACACGCGTCTTGCCACGAGAAACCGCGCCCTATGATGAAATGAAAACAGAGTGGCTGCAAGCTGTGGCGTGGCGCTGTAAGGCCACAGAGCTGCGGAGACACAAAGCTTAGTACGTCCATCCGAGAAACTACGCAATGAAATTGCCGACAGCCGTAAAAATTGTGGCGACGCTGGCGCTGCTGGGATTGGCAGTGTGGCTGGGAACTAGCGAGCACTTTTATAAGTCGGCGCTCCTTTCGCTTTTTTTTGGAGTGACGCTGGCGAGCGTGGTGTTGATTCATTTTCGCGTGCGGCCGTCCTGGCAGGATGCTTTGTGCGTTCTCGGCGGAGCAATCCTTTTCACGGTGGTCGATTTCGGTCTCTTACACTTCAGGCCAAGTTTGGCAGGAATTGCTTCGTTTCTGGGGATCAGCAGCCTGTCGATACTTGGGATGCGCGCGATTTGGGCCGAGGGCGCAGAGCAGGAGAAGATGGCGCTGGCGTTTGTGCCTGCGCTGCTTTTCGTAACGTCGGATTGGGGCAGCACGATTTTGCTTGGATGGACGGAGAAGGCCAACCCGCAGGTTCTTGATCTTTATTTGTTCTCGTTTGATTCCAGTTTACGGATTCAGATCGCGTTTTTGATGGGGCAGGCGTACGCGCTTTGGCCTTGGTTTAAGGCCGCTGGGATGGTTTTTTACATTGGGCTTCCGATAGTCATCGGGCTGGTATACGCCGGGCAGCTTTTGCGCGATCGCACGCGAGCAGTCTCTGCGATGCTTGCATTTCTTATTACCGGCCCGGTGGGCGTGATTTTCTACAATCTTTTTCCTGCCGTGGGACCAATCCACATTTTCTTAGGTCAATTTCCGTGGAAGCCGATTCCCACGGAGCAAGTGACGCGTTTGCTAGTGGAACCGATAACGGTGGCGGGCTTGCGCAATTGCATGCCGTCGCTGCACATGGGCTGGGTGTTGCTGGCGTGGTGGTATTCGCGGGGGCTCTCGATTTGGGAACGCGGGATCGCGATGGCGTTTTTGGTGTTCACGATTTTCGCAACGATGGGGATCGGGGAGCACTACTCGATTGATTTGGTGGTGGCTTTTCCGTTTGCGGTGTTTTTGCAGGGAGTGTGCGCGCTGGGATTGCGGTGGAACGACCGGGCGCGATTCTTCGCCGTTGCTTACGGTTTGTTGTTGACGCTCGGATGGATCGGCGCGCTGCGCTTTGCTTTAAGAGCTTTTTGGATTTCTCCGCTTATACCGTGGACTTGCTGCATTCTGACGGTGGCATCGGCTATTTTGGTGCAGAGAAGTTTGGAAGCGGCTACCGCTGCTCGCAAAAACCCTGAGAAGCCTTTTGCGAGCAGCGCTCCTGTGGCAGTCTCCTGAAGCTAATCAGCCAAATAGCGAAGTGCATGTTCCACTTTGGGATCAGAGCCACATTGGCTGCAGATTCGAAAGAGGAGCATCGCAGAAGCATGCCTCCGCGGCGGGCGGGCGAGGTATACTGCGCCAGGGAGAAGCAAAATGAAATTGGCAAGACCTGAGGCTGGGGAGTACGCGGCTTACTACGAGAAGTACATTGCGCTGGTTCCTGGGACTGACATTGCTGGGGCACTGGAGGCGCAGCGGGTGCAGACAATGCAGCTCTTTGCGGGACGCAGCGAACGCGACGGAAATTTCCGTTACGCGGCGGATAAGTGGACGGTGAAGGAAGTGCTGGGGCACGTCAGCGATACGGAGCGAATCTTCACGTACCGGGCGCTGCGGATTGCGCGGGGCGACCAGACACCCATGGAGGGATTC
Organism: uncultured Acidobacteriota bacterium; assembly: GCA_963833345.1. Taxonomy (GTDB): domain Bacteria; phylum Acidobacteriota; class Terriglobia; order Acidiferrales; family UBA7541; genus Acidiferrum. The sequence continues at coordinate 4,149,584 of CAWHXI010000002.1, forward strand.
GAACAAGACGATTATGTGCGCAGCGGCGGATTCAACGAACGGCCGCTGACAAGCCTGGTCGAGGAATTCGCATATGTGCGGAGCGCGAGTCTGGCGCTGTTTCGTTCGGTTGGGAAAGACGCGTGGATGCGGCGCGGTACGGCCAATAAAAACGAGGTGAGCGTGCGAGCGCTGGCGTTCATCACGGCGGGGCACGAACTCCACCACCGACAGATTCTTGAGGAGCGATACTTTTCGGCCATCCCGCGCGCCTGAAGCGTGTAGTTCATGGGCGCTGGCCGTGCCGGGGCTTTAAGAAGGAAAAGCAGGATGGACGCCAGGATGATGCTGAACGCCGCTGCGAGGATTGCCGCGGCTTGCGCGGCCAGTGGATGTTCGAAGGCGTCTCCGAGCAGCTAGAGACCGAAGAGAGGAAGAGCGCCGCTAGAAAACTGGCCAAACTTCCGAAGGCTCGCGCCAGCCCTCCGCGAATGACCAGGGGCTTGACGGCGTGGTGCGCGGCAACGCGGACAAGTGTTTCTGCGCGCATGGGTCACCCTTGCGGGAACCCTCTCGTACGGAGACGGGATCTTCGACGCGCAGAAACTCGAGATACGTGAGGTTGGGCGGGGCGTATTTCTTCTTCAGAGGCGCGCCGCAGACGCAGCGCGGATTAGGACCGTCTATTTCACTGTCTGATTGAACCAACACTTCGCAGTGACACGCGGGATTAATGCAGTGCCAATGTTCCCCTGTCTTCACGATCATGGTGGCCGTCCCTTCTTTAACTGTGGGCTTGCGGGGATTGCTGAGAAGGCATCTGAGGCCTGGGCTCACAGTAAGTGGAGAAGGACTATATAGAAGGGTGGTTAGAAGTCCAGAAAAAGATTCGAGAAGAACTACGGTACTTTGTGTATAACACTCAAGACTATTCCGGACCGAGGCGAGTGTGTGCGGTGCTGACTTTTTGCGCTTTTGTTTCGCTACGAGGAATGAGAACTTGGCGTTCGGGGTAATGTGCGGTCGTCAGGGGCCTGATTTGTGGTTAGGTTGCGGGGGCCGCGAGCGGCTGCTAAAATTGCTGGTTTGCCGGGTTGCCGGCATTCGTGCTGAAGGCTACCTGCTATTTGATCCTTGGGTATCCCACAGAATTTGTTGGTGCTTGCATCCGGGCCGATGGTATGTGCAACCGCAGAGCTGTCCAAAGAAGGAGTAACCGCGGAGAAACCGGTGGAAGAGGCGGGCGTGTGAACGCTCAGCTGATGGGATCGCGGCTCTGCGGAAGGGAGATTACGAGTGGCAAAGTATGATGTAGCGATTATCGGGAGCGGTCCGGGCGGGTATGTGGCGGCGATCCGGGCGGGCGAACTTGGATTGAAGACCATTGTCGTGGAAAAGGATCCGTTTCTGGGGGGGACTTGTCTGCACGTCGGGTGTATTCCGACGAAAGTTCTGCTGCACCACGCGGACGTTTACGATCACTTCAAGAATGGCGCGGAGTTGGGGTTTGAGATCAGCGGGCTGAAAATCAATTGGGCGAACATTCTGGCGCGCAAAGACAAGATCGTGAAGAAGCACGCCAAGGGGATTGAGTTTCTTTTCAAGAAAAATAAAGTGGAATGGGTGCAGGGTTGGGGGCGCTACGCCGGGCCGGGCCGCGTGAGCGTCGATAATAATGGGAAGAAGAGCGAGATCGAGGCCGCGAATGTGTTGTTGGTGAGCGGATCCGAGGCGCGGGCATTGCCGGGGATCGAGCCGGACCACAAGACGATTTTGACGAACCGGTCGATCCTGGAACTTCCGGAGATTCCGAAAACACTCATCATCGTGGGTGCAGGAGCGGTGGGAGTGGAATTTGCGTCCATTTACAACACGTTTGGGTCGCAGGTGACGATTCTGGAAGCGCTGCCGCGTGTGGTGCCGGTGGAGGATGAAGACGTCTCCGCGGAACTCGAAAAGGATTTCAAGAAAAAGGGGATACAGATTTTCACGAGCAGCAAGGTGGATTCGGTAAAGAAGGACGCCAAAGGCGTGACGGTGTCTTTTAAGGATAAGGACGGGAAGGCGCAGACTTTGCAGGCGGAGAAGCTTTTGCTTGCTGTGGGCCGCAAGCCGATGACGGAGAATTGCGGGCTGGAGAAGTCGAAGGCGAAGCTGGAGCGCGGGTTTGTGCTGACTGGGCCGCAGATGGAGACGGACGAAAAGGGACTGTATGCGATCGGGGACATCGTGGCGGGCATGCCGCAGTTGGCGCATGCGGCGATGATGGAAGGGATTGTTGCCGTGACGCACATCGCCGGGAAGAAGACGCAGCCTATCTTGAAGACGCGGATTCCCAACGCGACCTATTGCGAGCCGCAGATCGGGTCGATTGGGTTGACGGAGAAACAGGCGCGCGAGGCGGGGTATGCGGTGAAGATTGGCAAGTTTCCGTTTGTTGGGAACAGCAAGGCGACAATTCTAGGAAATCACAACGGGTTCATCAAAGTGGTTTCGGATGAAAAATACGGCGAGGTTTTGGGGATTCATATTATTGGGCCCTTGGCGACGGAGATTTTGGCGGAGGCAGCCGCGACGCTGAACCTTGAGGGAACCATCGACGACATGATGAATATGATTCATGCGCATCCTACGGTTTGGGAGGGGATGGGCGATGCGTTTGCGAGCGTGAAGGGATTGCAGATAAACGTTTGAGATTTGAGCCCTTGCTTGTAGGGGCGGAGCATTCCTTCGCATGCGCGTAGGATAGATCTGAGCTCCTACAAAGAAAAATCGAGACGTGACGAAAAACTGTTTGAGAGTCGATCTGGGGCTGATTGGATACGCAGAAGCGTATGCGCTGCAGAAGCGTCTGGTGGCGGCGCGCAAGACAAATGCGATTAGGGATGTACTGCTTCTTTGCGAGCATACGCCGGTGATCACGCAAGGACGGAACGGGAAGCGCGAGCATCTTTTGGCTTCGGAAAATGTGTTGCGGCAGAGGAATGTGGAGTTTTACGAGTCTAGCCGGGGCGGGGATGTTACGTATCACGGGCCGGGGCAATTGGTGGGATATCCGATTTTGCAGCTTGGGGAGATTCGCAAGGATGTGGTTTGGTACGTGCGGATGCTGGAAGAGGTGATGATCCGAACCTCGGCGGAGTTTGGGGTTTGCGCACGGCGCGAAGAGGGGAAGACTGGGATTTGGGTTGCGAGCGAGGAAAAAGAATTTACACAGAGGACGCAGAGTTCACAGAGGGAAGAGGGTGCGGCGGAGAAGCTGGGTGCGATCGGGGTGCATATTAGCCGGTGGGTGACTTCACATGGGTTTGCTTATAACGTCGCGACGGATTTGCGGAATTTTGATTTGATTGTCCCTTGCGGGATTGCGGGACGGAAAGCGACTTCGCTGGAGAAATTGTTAGGGCGTGCCGTAGATATGAGTGAAGTCGCGCCAAAGATGGCGCGGCACTTTGGGGAAGTGTTTGGGTTGGAAATGAAGGCGGGCTCGCGGGAAGAATTGTTTGAGAAGCTGGAGATTGCCGAGCAGACGGTGGCGGTACCGGCTTAGGAGCGGACAGACATTCTTGTCTGTCGCGGTTGCACGGAAGTGAAGGAAGGGAGACAGGCAGGATTGCCTGTCTCACCGGAGCAAGAATGAAGAAGGAACTAACGCGGCAGCAATATCTGGACTTGTATTACTACATGCGGCTGAACCGCGCCGTGGAAGACATGATGGTGAAGCTCTTCCGGCAGAACAAGATTGTCGGGGGACTATACTCGAGTTTGGGGCAGGAAGCTGTTTCGGTGGGGACGGCGTACGCGCTGGAGAAGAAGGATTGGCTGGCGCCGATGATTCGCAATATCGGAGCGCTTTTGGTGAAGGGCGTGCCGCCGCGCGACGTTTTCATGCAGCACATGGCGAAGTACGATTCGCCGACGAAGGGCAAGGACGGGACGAGCCACTTCGGTGATTTGGAAAATCTGCACATCGTTTCGCCGATTTCGATGCTGGGCGATTTGATCCCAGTAATGACCGGCGTGGCCATGGCCGGGCGGTACCTGGGACAGAAAATCGTAACCATGACATGGATCGGCGATGGCGGAAGCTCGACTGGCGTGTTTCACGAAGGGTTGAATTTCGCGGCTACGCAGAAAGCTCCGTTCGTGCTGATTCTGGAAAATAACCTGTGGGCTTATTCGACGCCGGTGAAGCGGCAAGTGCCGCTCGAGAATCTGGCGGACCGCGCGAAGGCGTATGGAATTTCGAGCTACATCGTGGACGGCAACGACGTAGTCGCGGTGTATTCAACGGCGCGGGAAGCGGTGGAGCGGGCACGCGCGGGCGAAGGGCCAATACTGATTGAGGCGAAGACGTTTCGCCGATTGGGCCACGCGCAGCACGATCCGGCCGAGTATGTGCCGAAGGAGATGCGGGCTTACTGGGAAGGCCGCGATCCCATCGCGCTGTACGAAACGTTTCTGATCGGCGAGAAGCTGCTCGACGCAAAGAGCAAGAAGGAAATGGAAGAGAAGATCGACACGCTGCTCGCGGCGGAGCGGGAGTTCGCAGAGAATTCGCCAATGCCGCCGCCGGAGTTTGCCGCGACGGGCGTGTATTGCACGGGCGACGATTGCCACAAGATCCAGGCGAAGTGGGAGCGGCCCATTGCTGAGGTGACGCCGCCGAAATCGAATGTCAAAGCGGTTTGGACAGTGGCGGGATTTGGGTCCGGGAAAAGTTCGGGCGGCACGAACGCGCCGATTCATTTTGGAGATACGAAGAATACGATCGAGATTCCGGCGAGCGGTGGTAAGGCTTCTGGGAAAAATGGGGCGAAGCCCGCGGTGAAGAAATCGGCAAAAACGGCCGTGGCTTCGGGCATAACGAAGAAGGTAAAGAGGTAGCCATGGCGGAGACCAACGGAACGCAAATCACGTTTCTCGAAGCCATCAAGCAGGCGATGTTTGAAGAGATGGAGCGCGACCCAGCGGTGGTCCTGCTTGGCGAGGATGTCGGGGTGTACGGCGGGGCGTTCAAGACGAGCGAAGGTTTGCTGGAGCGGTTCGGCTGGGAGCGCGTGATCGATACGCCGATCAGCGAGAGCGCCATCATCGGGGCTGCCTGCGGGATGAGCTACGCGGGGTTGCGGCCGATTGCGGAGCTGCAATTCATCGACTTCATCGTGTGTGCGTTCAACCAGATTACGAATTTCGTGGCCAAGGGGCACTATTTGTGGAATGCGCCGGCGCCGATGGTGATGCGCGGGCCTTCGGGCGGCGGCGTGCACGGCGGGCCGTTTCACTCTGCGAATCCGGAGATGTATTTCGTGCACACGCCGGGGTTGAAGGTGATTTATCCTTCGACGCCTTACGATGCGAAGGGACTGCTGAAGGCAGCCGTTCGCGACAACAATCCGGTACTTTTCTTCGAGCACAAATTTCTTTACCGGCGGATCAAGGGCGAGGTGCCGAGCGAGGATTACACCGTGCCGATCGGCAAAGCCATCGTGCGGCGCGAAGGGAAGCACCTGACGATTATTTCCTACGCGGCGATGATGCACACGTCGCTCGAAGCCGCGGAGGCGCTGGCGAAAGAAGGTATCGAGGCCGAAGTGATCGACCTGCGGACGCTGCTGCCGCTGGATGAAGAGACGATTTTGCAATCGGTGCGCAAGACCAACCGATGTTTGGTGGTGCACGAGGATACGAAGACCGGCGGAATCGCAGGCGAGATTGCGGCGATTCTTTGTGAGAAGGCGTTCGGCGATCTGGATGGGCCGCTCATGCGCGTGACGGCGCTGGATACGCCGGTGCCGTATTCGCCGCCGCTGGAAGATTACTTTTTGCCGAACGCGAAGAAAGTTTTTGATGCTGCTAAGGAATTGGCACGGTATTAGAGCGCGCTTGAGAGGGCACGGCATGCCGTGCCCCTACATAGGAATTGAAGCCGGATAGGAGAATGCAGATGGCCACAGACGTCGTTATGCCGCAGATGGGCGAGAGCATTTTTGAAGGGACGATCACCAAGTGGCTTAAGAAGCCGGGGGATAAGGTGGAGCGGGACGAGCCTTTGTTTGAAATTTCGACGGACAAGGTGGACGCGGAAATTCCGTCGCCTTCGGCGGGCGTGCTGAAAGAGATCAAGGTTAACGAAGGGCAGACCGTCCCGATTCAGACCGTCGTGGCCGTGATTGACGGCGCAGGCTCGGCAGCGGCAGCACCGGCGCCAACTCCTGCTCCAGCAAAGCCTGCGGCTCCCGGAGCCGCTGTGCCCGCACCTCCTCCAGCAGCGAGACCTGCCGCTCCAGCGCCAGCTGCAGCGGCGCCAACGCAAGCTGCTCCTCAGGCAACACCTGCAGCTCAACGCAGCGGTGAACGCATTCACAGCTCGCCGCTCGTGCGCCGCATGGCTGCCGAGCACGGAATAGATCTGACGACGATTCCCGGGACGGGCGCAGGCGGGCGGATCAGCAAACAGGACATCGAAGCGGTCATCGCGGCGGGCGGAGCTCCAGCTGCGGCGCCGCCAAGCGCTACAGCCGCAGCGCCCGCTGCGCGTCCCACGCCACCGCTGGCTCTGTCTGCAGCGCCAGCGCCTCCGGCTGTTTCCGGCGGACAGGTGCATGTGGCTTTCGAATCGGCGGTTCCGCGCAAGAAAATGTATTTCGGCAACTACACGGTCGAGCCCATGAGCAACATGCGGGTGCGCATCGCGGAGCACATGTTGGCTTCGAAGCGCGTCTCGCCGCATGTTTATTCGGTGGATGAGATCGACATGACCAAAGTGGCTACGCTGCGCGCCAAGTCCAAGGACGAGTTCGAAAAGCGCTACGAGACCAAACTGACGTTCATGCCGTTCTTCGTGAAAGCCGCGGTCGCGGGTCTTCGTGCATTCCCGACGATGAACGCGTCGCTCGATGGCACAAATGTGATTCTGCACAAGGAGATCAACATCGGCATCGCCGTGGCTCTCGACTGGGGCTTGATCGTGCCGGTGGTGAAGGGCGCGGACGAGAAGAATGTGCTCGGTATCCAGCGCACGCTGAACGACCTGGCGGAGCGGGCCCGTTCCAAGAAGCTAAAGCCCGAAGAGGTGCAGGAAGGCACCTTTTCCATCACCAATCCGGGCGTCTTCGGCGGGTTGTTCGGCCTTCCGGTGATTAGCCAGCCCAATGTAGGCATCCTGGGCCTCGGCATGATCGAGAAGCGTCCAGTGGTTATCAACGACTCGATAGCCATACGCTCCATGTGTTACGTGACGCTGAGTTACGACCACCGCGTGGTCGATGGCGCTGTCGCCCACCAGTTCCTGCACAAGGTGAAGGAGACACTGGAGAACTGGTCGGAACCGGTCCTCTAAAAAGACTCATTTGGTGCTCGGAGCGCGATGTGCGCCCTGCGTCGACAGCTGATTGTCTTGAATTCGGACACCTGTCCGAATGTGGGACATCGAGTCCCGCAAGCGGTCGAAGCCCCAAGCCGCGTGCGCTTTTGCTCTTCTTCAGAGTATCCAAAACAAAGGTGTTACATCTGATCAAAGATGGAAGCCCGCCTGCCACCTAGTCCTGCGATATCCTCCGACTTTGAAATGACTATGGCGACTCCGCGAATCCTGATAGCCGACGACCAGCCCGATGTACTGAACGCGCTGCGCTTGCTGCTAAAAGGCCAGGGCTACGAGACGGAAGGAGTGACCTCGCCAGCGGAGTTGCTGCGTGCGATGGAGGCACGCGAGTTTGATCTACTGCTGATGGATCTGAACTATGCACGGGACACGACCTCGGGCCGGGAAGGACTGGACCTGCTGAGCCACCTAAAGGAGAACGAGGACGCACCGGTGATCGTGGTCATGACAGGGTGGGCGACGGTGGGACTTGCCGTAGAGGCTATGCAATACGGCGTGGCCGATTTCGTGGAGAAGCCGTGGACCAACACGCGGCTCTTGGAGATTCTGCAAAAGCAGATTGCCTTGGGACGAGAGCGGCGCGCGTCTCGGCGCCGCGCAGTTCAGGAGAATCGGGACCACAAAGAGATCGCGCTGCAGTTTCACCTGCAGGAGCGGGAGGTTGCCGAGGCGCGGTCGATTCAGCAAGGGCTGCTGCCCAAAAGCATTCCACAGCAGGCGGGATACGAGATCGCTGGTGCTTGGCAACCGGCGCAAAGCATCGGCGGAGATTACTACGACGTCCTCGAATTCGACGAGAGTACTCTTGGTCTTTGCATCGCTGACGTGGCAGGAAAAGGATTGCCGGCGGCGCTGCTGATGTCCAACTTGCAGGCCGCGGTGCGGGGGCTGGCCTCGCCTTCACTGCCTCCCGACGGTTTGTGCGCCCGGTTGAATTCGCTCGTCTGCCACAATACCGGCAACGACCGCTTCATCACATTTTTCTACGCGCAGCTCGATGGACCTGCGCGGCTTCTGCAGTATACGAACGCGGGGCACAATGCGCCCATTCTCTTGCACCGCGATGGAGCGTATGAGCGGCTGGAGACGGGCGGCGGAGTGCTCGGCGTTTTTCCCCATCAGACATTTGCCGCGGGAGCGGCGAAGCTTGCACCCGGCGATCGCGTCATATTCTTTACGGACGGGGTGACGGAAGCTTGCGACGCCGCGGGCGAAGAGTTCGGCGATGCGCGCTTGCTGCATTTGCTTCAAGAACACCGCGTGGCGACCGCTTCTGCATTGCAGGAGAAAATCCTGGCCGTCGCTGGCGAATTCAGCCAGGGCCACTGGCATGACGACGCCACACTCCTTGTTCTAGCCGTTTCATAACAAGAATCGCCAGCACGCGGTGGTACACTTGCACCTTTCCATGTTTCGAATAGCACGGAATGAAATCACTGAATCATCGGTTTCAAAAGGAAAAGGCCTGGACGATAGCCCAAGCCTCTTCGCGATTCCCTAAATTCAAACTGGCGCGTAGTCTTAGCGTTTTTTCTTCTTGGCGACTTTCTTCGGCTTCTTTTTCGCTTTAGCTTTGGGCTTGGCTTTAGCCTTGCCTTTGGCCTTTTTAGCCTTCGGCTTGGCCTTCTTTTTGGGAGCCGACTTCTTGGCCGATTTGGCCGCGGGTTTGGAGGCAACTTTGGCCGCCGGCGCCGCCGCTACAGGCTCTTCCTCGGTGATGAGGATCTCTTCCTCTTCGGTCTCCACGATCTCTTCACCGCCGGCCAACTCGTCTTCCTCGTCCAACCGTGACAGCTCGTTGTCGTCTTCGAAGTTGTCCTTCTCGAAATCCATTCCATCCTCCCGAGGGGCACTCCACAAACCTATGGTCTGTGGGACGCTGCATCAGCTGGAGTCGCCAACTCCCCTCCGCCGCAGCGAAGTTGTTATCGCACTCCTGCAAAGTTGTCAAGCATTCTGCTGCAATGTTGGGCAATATGGTTTGCCGATCAAGACAAGACGAGGCTAGACGCCGAGCGGCGCGCGTCTCCCAATCCTCTGAGTGGCAACTAACTTATTGTATGTAAAAGACTTAATTATGAGTTGCTGCAGAAGCCTGGTTGGAAATGGGAGTCGCCTGAGGAATGCGAGCCTTAGAGCTGGTCTTTGGCCGGGCGTGTTCTGGCGCTATTTCCGGCGCGCCACCTACCGTATAAATGCGCAGAACCATGCCGCGACTCACATGGTTGGTGCTCATGTGATTCCACTTGCGCACGTCTTCGGTGGGCACGCTGAAACGATCCGCGATTCCGCCGAGCGTGTCGCCTTTGCGTACGCGATAGCGCACCAGTCGGCTCTTGGATTCCGCAGGAGCCGCCGCGGGAATAATTAGTTTCTCTCCGACATCCAGGGCGGTGTGGCGATCCAGATTATTCGCGTCGGAAATGGCCGCAGGCGTCACGCGATACTTTTTCGCAATGGAAGTCAGCGTCTCGCCGGCCTCGATGCGGTGGCGCCGCCAACTCACCCACTTGTCGGCAGGAATATCCGCAATCTCAGCGGAAAATCTTTCCGCCGTTCCGACCGGCAGATGCATCTCGAAGGAAGGATCTTCCGGAGTCGCGAGGCGCAGCAGCGCGGGATTTAGATTGCGCAGAGTATCGACATCCACGTCGATGGTTTCGGCCACCAGACGCAGATCGATGGCACGGCCGGGCTTCACGACATCCGTCGGCACAGGCTGTTCCGGATCGACTTGAATACCGTAATGCGCCGCATCCTTGGCGATGAGCGTCAGCGCCAGAATGATGGGCACGTAATTTCTCGTTTCGCGCGGAAGCACGTTGCGTTTGTAGAGCTCCCAGAAATCCGCGTAGCCGGTGCGCTCGATGCCCTTTTGCACGTTCCCCGGCCCGCAGTTGTAAGCGGCCATCGCCAGATACCAATCGCCGAACTGTCCATAGAGATCGCGCAAATGCTGCGCGGCCGCACGCGTGGCTTTTTCCGGATCTTGCCGTTCGTCGATCCACCAGGTGTGCCGCAGCCCGTATTCCATTCCGCGATAAGCGACGAACTGCCAAATTCCGCGCGCTCCAGCCCGCGACAGTGCCAGCGGCTGAAACGCGCTTTCTGCTTGCGCGAGATAAATCAAATCTTGCGGAACGCCTTCTTCATGCAGAACGCGAGCGATCATTTCGCGATAGCGCCCGGAACGCCGCAGACCAGTTTCTACGATGGCCCGGCCGCGCGGGGTCTGGAAAAAATTGAGGAAGGACAGCACTTCATCGTTTACCGTGAGCGGCAGGTCGTGCGAAATATTCTTGGCAGCCTCCTCGGCGCGCGCTTTCAACCGCGGATCGACGGGAAAGGTCATCTCTGCGACTTCGTCGATCGGCGCGGGTACTGCCGGCGCTTCCTGAAAACCGTCCCCGGCGCGAAAAGCCTGCAACTCGTAGCCGTAGACGGTATCCACCACGCGGTGGAACAGTTCGCTGAGCTTGGGATCGCTGTTCGGGTCGTAACCGCTCGAGAGCATCCAATCCACGGCATCGTCAAAATCGCGCCGCGCGGCTTCCAGATGCCCCGCTTTGTAGTTCTGCTCGCCGGAGGCAAATTTGGCTTCCACCTGGGCGATCAAGTATGCCTTCGGGCTGGGAACTCTCATCGCCATCGCGGCCAGCCATTCGGCAGAAAGTTTTCGCAGCGGAAGCTCACCGAGATTGGCAGGAACTTGAGCAATGGCGGCATGCGCCGGGGCCAGCGCCGGGACACGTGCCTGCACGTTCTTTTTCGCAGCATCCTCGCAACCGCCGCCCGCCGAGGCAAGCGTCGCGATAAGAGCAGCGTATAGCCCAGTCTTGAGCTTTAGGCGCATCTCCTTATGTTAAGTAGCTGTTACAGTCCAGGTCAACGCTTTCCGGTAAGGGAGGGTTGACCTACTCAATACACGCCAAAAGGACCGGCGCCTCATCCAGTAGCTGTTCCTGCGCAGGTCGGTCCGAGATAAACTCTCCCGCGAGGTGTTTCACGTGAAACCTAATTCTATTGTCCGTTTTCAGAAAACAGCCTGGACCGTGCAGCTGTTTGCCGTCGTTCTGTTGGCCTTTTCCCTTGAATCAGCGTCGTTGCACGCACAGACCAAAGGTCTTTCCGCCGACAAGCGCGCGCAGATCGAAAAAGCCGCCTCGAGCTTCATGGCAGCAAACAGCGTGCCGGGGATTTCCGTTGCGGTCGTTCAGGATGGCGAGCTGGTCTGGTCCGCAGGCTTCGGAATGGCCGATCTTGAGAATTTTGTTCCGGCGACACCTTTCACACTTTTCCGGCTTGGCTCGATTTCGAAACCCGTCACGGCGACGGCCATTCTGCAGCTTTCTGAGCGCGGAAAGCTGGATCTCGATGCCGAGCTGCAGAAGTATTGCCCGGCTTTCCCTAAAAAGGAGTGGCCCATCACCACACGTGAGCTGCTCGGCCACCTGGGAGGCATCCGGCACTACAACCCTGACGGCATGGGCGACATCCCCGACGACAGCGCGAAGCATTTCGCAAGCATGGAGGAATCGCTGCAAATCTTCGCCAGCGATCCACTGGTTGCGAAACCCGGAACGAAATTCCATTACTCGACGTATGGCTACACGGTGCTCGGCTGCGTCCTGGAAGGCGCCGCTTCCGAGAAATACGTGGACTACGTCAAAGAAAAAGTTTTCGAGCCTGCTGGGATGGCTGAGACTCAGGCTGACAATTTTTTCGCGGTCGTTCAGCACCGCACGCGCTGGTATCACAAGGACAAATCCGGGGTCGTACAGAACGCCGGCGTCCTGGATTCCAGCTATAAAATTCCTGGCGGCGGCTTGATCTCGTCGGCAGACGATATGGCGCGGTTTGAAATCGCCATTATGACCAACAAGCTCCTCAAGCCGACCACGCGCGACCTGATGTGGACTCCGCAGAAAGCGGCGGATGGCTCGCAGAATGGCTATGCGCTTGGCTGGGGCACGCAAAAGAAATATGGCCTTGCACTTGTGGAGCACACCGGCGGCCAGCAAGGCACCAGCACGTCAATCATCCTTGTGCCGGAGCGGCGCGCAGGAATCGTGGTGCTCGCCAATATGGATAGTGTCGATTCAGCGGCGCTTTCCATGGAAATCCTCAAGACCGTGCTCGATCTCAAAGACAAACCCGAATAATCTCTTGGCGCGCCGTTCCTACTAAGCGGCATCCTGCAAATGGCAGAGACCAGCTAGCTATTCCAGAAACACCTTGACAATTTCCGGGCCGGGCTTAATATTAAACCGTATGGTTAACTATTCATCGGCGCCGCTGGATGCCACGTTTGGGGCGCTCGCCGATCCCACCCGCCGCGCCATTCTGGCCCGCCTCGCGCAGGGTGAGGCCATGGTCACCGAGCTCGCGGAGCCCTTCCGCGTTTCTTTGCCCGCGATCTCGAAACACGTGCGCGTCCTGGAAGCCGCGGGCCTGCTCGAACGCGAAGTCGATGGCCGGGTTCACCGTTGCAGATTGGCTGCACAGCCGATGAAGAATGCGGCAGCGTGGATCGAACAATACCGGGCGTTCTGGGAATTGCAGTTCGACGCTCTGACGAAGTATCTGAAAACGACTGTCGGCAAGGAGAAACAATCATGGCAAGCGCACAGCAAGGCCAAACGAACCCGGGCTTCACGCTCCAAATCCGCAGGACGTTCGCGGCGCCGCGCGAGAAAGTCTTTGCCGCGTGGGCCGAGCGCGAGCAGTTAGAGAAGTGGATGTGCAGAGACGTCTCCGCGCACGTGATCACTCATCACGTGCAGGACATCCGGACCGGTGGACGCTATCTGATGGAGATTCGCGATCCCGCTAAGGGCGAAACGTATTGGGGGCAAGGCGAGTATCTCGAAGTGAAACCTCCAGAAAAGATCGTATTTAGCTGGTCCTGGAAAAAGGAAGAGTCTGACGGTTCACGCACGGAAATGCATCCTGGCAGTCCTGATACGCAAGTCACCGTGGAATTCTTCGCGCGCGGAAATTCCACGGAGGTGGTTCTGACCCACGGCGTCTTCAGCTCGACGAAACTCCGCGATGAACATGATGGCGGCTGGAACGGCTGCTTCGACGTGCTGGCGCGAATTCTATAACGCCCTCGATTCCCGTTTACACACGCTCTTCCGCGATGGTAGTGTCCCATCGAATTGATATGGTGGGATGGATCCCGCGTCGATTCGCGCCAATTGCAAATCGCTTGTCGGATGGACGAAGCATGAAAAACAAAACCAGCTTCTTCGCTTGCGTACTTCTCTGCGCCTTGATGTCTCCGGCGTTGTATGCGCAGCAAACGCCTGCGGACGCGCCTTATCTGAATCCCGAGCTTCCCCTCGAGCAGCGCGCCGACGACTTGATTTCCCGCATGACGCTCGAAGAAAAAGTCGATCAGCTCGGCCATATCGCTCCCGCGATTCCGCGGCTGCGTGTTCCCGCGTACAATTGGTGGAATGAGGGACTCCACGGCGTTGCGCGCGCCGGCGTCGCCACAGTGTTTCCGCAAGCCATCGGCATGGCCGCGACGTTCGATGAGCCTCTGATGCATGAAGTGGCCGACACGATCAGCACGGAATTTCGCGCCAAATATTCCGCCACCGTGCACCCGGACGGCTCGACGGACTGGTATCGCGGCCTAACCGTGTGGTCTCCGAACATCAACATTTTTCGCGATCCGCGCTGGGGACGCGGTCAGGAAACGTACGGCGAGGACCCCTACCTGACGGCCCGTCTCGGCGTCGCGTTTATCACCGGCCTGCAAGGCAACGATCCGAACTATTTCAAAACGATCGCGACGCCGAAACATTTCGCAGTTCACAGCGGACCGGAGTCCACGCGTCACAGCGTGAACGTCGAAGCCTCTCGCCACGACATGGAAGAAACGTATCTGCCTGCGTTTCGCGCGGCGATCATCGAAGGCAAAGCCGAATCTATCATGTGCGCCTACAATCGCTTGAACGGGGAGCCCGCTTGCGCAAACTCCGCTCTGCTCGTGGAGCATCTCCGCAAAGATTGGGGCTTCCAAGGCTACGTCGTTTCTGACTGTGGCGCTGTCGCAGACGTTTATAAGGGTCACCACTTCACGCCAACCCCAGAAGCCGCCGCCGCTGCCGTCTTCAAAGCTGGCATGGATCTCATTTGCGGCGATTCTCGCAACAATATGAATGCGGATCCGCAGGGAATTTTGGGCGCCGTGCATCAGGGCCTGCTTTCCGAAGTTGATCTCGACCGCGCGTTGCGCCGTTTGTTCATCGCGCGTTTTCGGCTTGGCTTGTTCGATCCGCCGTCCTCCATCCCTTTTTCGCGGTTGACCGCGGCCGACAATGACACGGAAGCGCACCTGCAGCTCGCGGTTCGCGTGGCGCGCGAATCTCTTGTATTGCTCAAGAATAAGAATAATTTTCTTCCCCTGAAACGCGCGCCTGCAACGATTGCCGTCATCGGCCCGGATGCCAACAGCCTCGATGCATTGCAAGGCAACTACAGCGGCACTCCTTCAAATCCGGTTACGGTGCTTGCGGGCATTCGCAATCGCTTCCCTCAATCGAAAATCGTTTATATCCAAGGAACTGGCCTCGTCGGCCCAGTCACCAAATCCGTTCCCTCGGACGCGCTTTGCACGGACGCATCCTGCACCGAGCACGGCCTGAAAGCGGACTACTTTCCCAACATGAAGCTCGAAGGCTCTCCCGTGATGAGCCGCGTGGACGCGGCCGTGGATTTCGCGTGGGGCGACACGGCACTTTCAGCTCTGCTGCCGAACAAATATTCCGTGCGCTGGGGCGGCGTGCTCGTACCGCCTGAATCAGGCGACTACTTGCTCGGTTTCACTGGCGAGGACGGCTTTCGCGTCTGGCTCGATGGCGCTCTGCTCGTCGAAGACTGGACTCTTCATCGTCCCGCCAACACCGAAACCAAAAAGCTCCATCTTGAAAAGGGTCATCCCTACTCGCTGAAGATTGAATACTTTCAGAACATTCGCAGCTCGGAAGCTCGCCTCATCTGGAGCCTGCCCGGTGGGGAAGATGCGCAAGCCGTGGAGGCAGCGCACAACGCTGAACTTGTCATCGCCGTTATGGGCCTCTCGCCGCGCATTGAAGGCGAAGAGATGAAAGTAAGCGCCGATGGTTTCTCGAGCGGCGACCGCACGCGCATCGATTTGCCCGCTCCACAAGAACAGCTTCTCGAACGCGTTGCTTCCGCCGGCAAACCCACGATCCTTATTCTTACGAATGGCAGCGCACTTGCCGTCAATTGGGCCGACGGCAATGCCAACATTCCCGCAATTCTTGAAGCGTGGTATCCCGGCGGGCAAGGCGGAACAGCCGTGGCGGAAGCGCTTGCCGGAGATTTCAGTCCCGCCGGCCGCTTGCCGGTGACATTCTATAAATCGTTCGAGCAACTTCCTGCCTTCGACGACTATTCGATGGCCAAGCGCACGTATCGTTATTTTGAGGGCGAACCGCTCTATCCGTTCGGTTTCGGCTTGAGCTACACGTCGTTTGCGTACGGTCCGCCGAGCCTTGATCACGCAAATATTTCCGCCTCGGAGCCCGTCACCATTTCCGTTGAAGTCAAAAATACCGGCTCCGTTGCTGGTGATGAGGTCGTGCAGCTTTATCTCACGCACCCCGGTGTGCATGGCGCGCCGCTGCGGTCGCTGGCTGGTTTCCAGCGCATCCATCTCGACCGCGGCGAAAAAAGGACCGTCGAATTCGTTCTCCGCGAGCGCGATTTGAGCGTCGTCGACGAGGCTGGAAAACACCGCGTCATCCCCGGCAAAGTCGACGTGTGGATCGGCGGAGGCCAGCCCGTTGCGACATCGAACGTCGCCAAGCCCGCTGGCAGAGCCACGCAATTCACGATCACCAGCGAAGCCACTCTGCCGGACTGATATCCGCTCGGGGGTTTCCCCTACTCACGCGAAACAAATGTTTCGAAAATTCCACTTGCAATTTGGAGGAGAAGTGGTATGCTGTTCTTGCGTTTGTTGCTCTTGTATCGCCTTTGGATTTGTAAAGCGGTCGCAAGGTCAAACTTGCGGCCTTTTTTTACGTCTGAAAGCGGCCGTAACTCTTAAGAGGGGTTCGGAATTCGAGGCACCAAATAGCTCAATTTAGTAATGCTCGGTTGCAACCCAACCGACAGAAAAGAGTACAGCAGTGAGTAAAGAACAAGGAACAGTGAAGTGGTTCAATGCCAGCAAGGGCTTCGGTTTCATCCAGCGCCAGAGCGGTGAGGACGTTTTCGTCCATTTCTCCGCGATCGTGGCTGATGGCTACAAGTCGTTGAACGATGGCCAAGCGGTTGAATTCGAAGTGACCAAGGGCCCCAAGGGTCTGCAGGCCTCGAACGTCCAACCCCTCTAATTCCACTTCACAAAAATACGAAACGGGCGGTGCGCTTCGGCGTCCCGTCCGTTTTTGTTTTTGGCGGCACAGACTAAAGTCTGTGCCGCTTGAGTTACGCCAACGCTTGCTTCAAATCGGCAATTAGGTCTTCCGCATCTTCGAGTCCAACGGAAACTCGAACCGTACCTGGGCTCACATTCGCGCGCCGCAGCTCTTCGCCACTCATGTTGTAGTGTGAACTGTAGATGGGAAGTATCACGAGCGATTCGACACCACCGAGGCTGGCCGCCAGCAAAAACAACTTCACGCGATCGCAGAAACGCCGAGCGGCGGGCAACCCTCCCTTCAGATCGAACGCCAGCATCGTTCCGAATCCGCGCATCTGCTTTTTAGCAAGCTTGTGATCGGGGTGGGATGCCAGCCCCGGATAGTGCACGCGCGCGACCTTCGAATGTTTTTCGAGGAATTTGGCGACAGCCATGGCGTTTTGGCACTGCCGTGCCATACGCACTCCTAGCGTCTTTATTCCGCGGATAAGAAGGTAGGCCGCTTCCGGATCCATGGAGCCGCCGAGATAGATGACCATGTGGCGGATGCGCTCCATCCAATGGTTGTTGCCTACAGCCACGCCGGCGATGACGTCGGAGTGCCCGGCCAGCGCTTTTGTGGCGCTGTGCACCACGATGTCGTAGCCCATCGCCAGCGGATTTTGCAGCACGGGCGTGGCGAAAGTGTTGTCGATAATCGCAATGAGTTTGTGTTTCTTCGCGAAAGCAATCGCTTTTTGCAAATCGACTAGCCTCAGCGTGGGATTGGTCGGCGTCTCCACGTAGAGACATTTTGTGCGAGGCGTGGCGAGCTCCTCCAGTCCCGCAAGATCGGTGCCCACCTGATGCACCTTGATCCCCATGTCCGGAAAAACGTCACGCATCAAACGGTAGCTCCCGCCATAGACCTGCGCGGTGGAGATCAACTCGTCGCCGCACTTCAGCACGCCCAGAAGTGCAGAGGATATTGCCGCCATGCCAGAGGCCGTAACTACAGCAGCTTCTCCGCCTTCGAGTGCCGCAATCTTTCCCTCCGCAACACTCAGAGTTGGATTGCCGTATCGCGAGTAGATGTACGCTTTGCTCTTGCCTTCGGCCCACAGTTTCATCTCCGCCGTCGAGGAAAAGGTAAACGTCGACGTGCGGCAAATCGGCGTGCCCACAGGCGCTCCAACGCCGTGCCGCGGCGGTTCGCCGCCGTGAATGGCTAGCGTTTGTGGACCGAGCGTTTTCGGGTTGTGCTTGTGAGCTGGCTTGTTCTTCATAAGAACACCATTTTGGATGGGAATTTCAAGCCGACAAGCACCAATTTGGCGCCGACTGGAAAGAAACAAGACGACTTCAGCGCACGTAAGTATATTGAGAGAGCGCCATGTCTTCGATACCAGTGTTTCCCCTCGCGGTCTGCTGCTGGATTGTACTCTGGCTGTATTGGCTGTTCTCCGCGCGGACTCAAAAGGCCGCAAAAAAACGTGAGCCTGGTTCCGAGAGGATGCGGCAAATCCTTCCCATGGCGGCTTGTTACATCCTTCTCTTTGAACCTCTCACGGGCTGGGGCTGGCTCGGAATGCGCTTCGTCGCAAAGCGCCCAGACGTGGGGCTTGTGGGACTTCTGCTCACCGCGCTCGGAGTAGCGTTTGCAATCTGGGCTCGCGCGCACCTCGGAGCTAATTGGAGCGCTGCCGTCAGTATTCGCTCCAACCACGAACTTATCCGTACCGGGCCATACCGGCGGATTCGCCATCCGATCTACACCGGGATGATTCTCGCCACACTCGGCACCGCATTGGTGGTCGGCGAGATACGCGCGCTGGTGGCCGTCGCCATCTGCTTTACAGCGTTCTACCTGAAAGCCAGCAAAGAAGAACGTTGGCTGGCGCAAGAGTTTGGAGACAAATTCGAAATCCACACCAGGCATACCGGAATGTTCTTGCCCAGATTTTCCTGAACGCTCGTGGAGGCCCAAGAGTCCGCGCCAATCAGCGGAATCTTTGAAAAACTATCCCTCCTCTTCCGCGGTTTCGCCGTGAGCCGGTTTGTGGGCGTCGATTACTTTTTGCGCCAGCTCATTCGGTACGTAGTCGTAGTGGGAAAACTCCATGGAATAAGTAGCGCGACCCTGCGTTTTGGAAATGAGGTCATTGGCATAACTCAGCATTTCCGAAAACGGCACCTGCGCCTTGATCACTACGTTGTGCCCGCGCGCTTCGCTTCCCGCGATGCGGCCTCGTCGCGAGCTGAGATCGCCCATCAAGTCGCCGGAATACTGGTCCGGTGCATAGACCTCGACGTGCATCACCGGCTCGAGCAGCGCAGGTTTGGCCATCTTCATCGCTTCCTTAAACGCTAGCGACCCGGCGATTTTGAAAGCCATATCGGACGAATCCACATCGTGATACTTGCCGTCGTAGAGTACGGCGCGGAAATCCACCACCGGAAAACCGGCGAGATAGCCGCGCGCGGCTGCGTCGCGAATCCCTTTCTCCACCGAAGGAATCCAGTTCCTCGGAATCGCGCCGCCAAAAACGTCATCGACGAACTCGACGCCTTTGCCGCGTTCTATCGGCTCCATCTTGATACGGCAGACGCCAAACTGGCCGTGCCCGCCAGATTGTTTCTTGTGCTTGCCCTCGGCGTCGGCTCTGCCTCGTATGGTTTCGCGGTACGCCACCTTAGGCGGCTTCAGCGTGAGGTCCACGTGGTAGCGTTTGTGCAACTTCGCGACGACGACTTCAATATGCTGCTGCCCGGACCCGGCAAGGAGAAACTCTTTGGTCTGCGGGTCGCGCATGAAGTGTAGTGCGGGATCTTCCTCAATAATCTTGTGAATCGACACTCCGATCTTGTCCTCGTCGGCGCGCGTTTTGGGTTCGATCGCAAATGTGATCGAGGGTTCCGGCAGTTGCGCAGGCTTGTAGTAGATCGGAGCGGTTTTGTCGCCCAGTGTTTCGCCAGTAGTGGTTTCCTTCAGTTTGGCGATGGCGCCGATATCTCCCGAGTGCAGATCCGCAATTTCAGTGAACTGTTTGCCCTGCACAACTTGCGTATGCTGAAAACGCTCCAGCGTGCCCCGGTTATAATTCGTCAACGTTGCATCATTTTTCAACACACCGCTCTTCACTTTGAAATAGTTGATACGCCCAGCGAAAGGATCAGCGAGCGTCTTGAACACGAAAAGTGAGAGCGGCTGGCCGTCATCGTACTTGCGCTCCACGCGCTCGCCCTTGCCGTTGGGTTCCGTGAAGCCGACCTGCGCGTGCTCATCGGGATGCGGAAACGCGTCGGCCAGAAATGTTAGCAAGCTGGCGGTTCCCACATTGCGCAGCGCGGAAACCATCAGCACGGGAAATATCTTCTCAGCGACGATGGCCTTCCGGACGCCCGGAATCAAATCCGCAATCGGAATTGTGCCTTCCCGGAAAAACTCTTCCATTAATTCGTCGTCACCCTCCGCCACCATTTCGACGAGCTTCTCATGCGCCTCCTTCGCTTCATCGGCAAGTGCGGCGGGGATTTCTTCTGTCGTGGGCTTCCCATCTCCATCCGGCTTGTAGATGTGCGCTTTCATCGCGACGAGGTCGATCACGCCGCGAAAACCTTTCTCCGTGCCGATGGGAAGTTGCAATGCGACGACATTCCGCCCAAAGACTTGCTCCAATGATTCCATCGAACGTTCAAAGCTGGCCAGCTCCCTGTCCATCCAAGTCAGTACAAACGCGCGGGGAATGTCATACTCGGTGCAATAATCCCAAACTTTCTCCGTGGTTACTTGTGCTCCGACATGCGCATCCACGGCTATTAGCGCGCAGTCCGCCGCGATCAGTGAAGCTTTTGTCTCGGTGATGAATGTCGAGTAACCGGGGAGATCGATGAAGTTAATTTTGACTTTTTCAGAGCCGCCTGGGTGCCCGCCGGAACTGGGCCACTCCGCATAAGCCAGGCCCGTTTGAATCGAGATCTTCCGCGCGATTTCCTCTTCGTCCCAGTCGGTGGTGGTGCTGCCTTCCGCAATTTTTCCCCAGCGCGGCGTCATTCCCGCGGTGAAGAGCAACGACGACACCAGTTGCGTCTTGCCAGTGCCGCCGTGGCCGACAATGCCAACGTTGCGTATGTCCTTGGTGAGATAGCTCTTCATATAGACCTCCCTTTGCGTGGCCGCGGCGATGCCGGCGCCAACAAGCGAGGTCCGTCCCGAAGAATTCAGGCGCGGGCCTGCGCCTGGGTGTGCCATTCAGAAGTTGTGATGGAGAGCGTGGCCCCGATGCCGGCGTTCTGCAGGGTAAGGCGCCGGACAAGCATTATCTACCCCTGGTCCGTTCCCCAACTCCGCGGATGCTAGCACACGCCCTTGCTTCGCGGCAATCTCGCTTCTTAGCTTTGAGGCACTCCTCATCGGCCGCGCGATTCATCACCTCTGGCGACATGCGCGAGCAATTTGCGTGTGTTGCTTATTCGCTCGAGGTGCCGCGCCGATGAACTCCAGTCAGTCGCACCCTTGACAATTTCCCCTGGGAAAATACCCACTGGATAAAACCTTCGTTGGGTCAGGGAGATTTTTCTAGGACTAGTACTCTCCCAAATCGCGCGAGCGCTGTTCTTGCTTCCTACCCCATGAAGACAAATACCTTAGCTCATGCCCAGCCCCGGTCTCCCCGGCCCTCTGCGTGCACATAGAACAAGGGGGATGTTTGTCTCTATAGCGATTTCGCGTTTAGAACGCGGCGGCAGCACGGCAGACACATCCTTCAGCAGATGACATCGGGTTGCTGCCCGGAAGCTGGAAGAGATATAGGAGGGCAATCATGGGCGAGTATCAAGAATCGAACCACAACGATCAGAACAGTTGGGCGGCTATGCAGGTTGGCGCAAACCGCTTGCTGCTCATCGTAGTCGTAGCGCTGCTTGGAATCGCAGGGGTGGCTTTCGCGTACGGCCTTCATCAACAATCGATGGTTCGCCAGCTTACCGCGCAAACCGCAACGGCCAATGTGGCAATGAGCCAGATGCAAGGGCAACTGAATGCCTTGACTGCTAAACTTAATGAAGTGACAGCGGCGCAGACCTCGCCCCAGCCTCTGGCGACACCCACGCCGCCTCCCGAGGCAGCTATTTCGGACGCTGCAGCGGACACTTCCGCGCAGCCCCCTGAGGCCGCGTCCACCTCCGCGTCCGTTTCTTCCGCCACGCCTGCACCGGCGAAGCGGCACGTCGCCAAGCACCGCGCTCCTGTTGTCGACAAGAAATACGTGCAGCTCCAGGCTCAGCTGGCCGAACAAGAGAAAAAGCTGAACGAGACGCAAGAGGAAGTCGCCAAAAACCGTTCCGACCTCGAAGGGACGATCAATTCCACTCGCGACGACCTGAACGGTTCGATTGCCAAGACGCACGACGAACTCGTAGCCCTCGAGAAGCGCGGCGAGCGCAGCTACTTTGAATTTGACCTCTCCAAGCAAAAACAATTCCAGCGTGTCGGGCCTCTGACGCTTTCCCTTCGCAAAACGGATACCAAGCACAAGAGCTACGACGTGGCGATGATCGTGGACGACAATGAACTTCAGAAGAAGAAAGTAAACCTGTACGAGCCCATCTGGATTCACACCGAAACCGATTCCCAGCCCGTGCAGATCATCGTGAACCGCATCGACAAAGACGCTGTTCATGGCTACATCAGCGCACCCAAATACAAGCCGTCCGAGTTGGCCGCCGTTGGCTCTGCGAGCGTGACGCCGGTCTCCACCAAGTCGCCGGCCAACGCGCCGGTCCCGTCGCAACCGCAGCAGCCTCAGCAATAGATTCTGGTGATTTTCGCGGGAGGGCATTCAGCAGGGTGCCCTCTCTCTTTTTTGCGCCTTCTCAAACGCAGAAGTCTCACGGCGCGATCGAGAACCGGTTTCAGTGTGACCTGGCTGTCCTTCAGAATTTCAAGCATGCGTTTCCATTCGGCAAGTCCATCACTCTTTATGACCGAGGTTGCGATGTCGGAGCGGTTATTGCCGGTCGACGAAACAGTAGCAGCGCCAGGAGCTACGCGTGCAGCCCCCTGATCCTGCGCTCTCCGTGGAGCTAGTCGAGGAGACGGTGGGATAAAAACGATGTAGAACTTCCAAAAGATCCAGTTCATCGGGCCGTCCGTCATTTGTAGCTCTTTGGTGGCGTAACCCGTCAGGCTGATGCGCGCGACCATGGGATGCTCGAGGCGCGAATCCATGGATGTCAGCGTTTTGCGAAAATAGCCGCCAGGAAAGTCCTTTTCGAACGGAGTCGTGACCGCAAGTACTCCGTCAATTTCGACCGTCGCACCTGAGGGACTGCTCGTAATCTTGAGAGTTTCCGAGGCATCGCGCACTAGGCACAAAATCAGAGGAGAATCGCTGCGAGACGAAGGCGGGTACCAGACGCCATGAAACCACCTCGCCGAAAGGATGAACCCGACGGTTAATTCATAGGGACAAATACAAAGGAGAAATCTACGAACGATTGGTTTGCTCCGGGTTCTTCTCGTAGCCGGGGCAGAAAAGCACTGGTAGGCGCGGATATTTGGCGAATCGCGCATCACTCCGCGACAGTTCACAAAGCAGGAACACCGACCCTCGGCTCGATTCGACGCTCCGCGCGTGGGCACAATCCGCGCAAAGCCCCGCTTGCTCCTGCGTCACGGCGGCGTCTCTTGCGTTCGCCATTCTCCTAGAATAACGCAGCCACCTTCAGAATCGAGAGCGGCCAAAATGGAATCGGTCTAACGGCGTCACGCACTCTCCTCGAAACCCGCCTCTGGCTCGGGAAGCCTATCGCGGTCGCCTGCAAACCACACGTAGAGGGTCGGCAGAAGAAAAATACTCAGAAGCAGCGCCCCAACAAGGCCTCCCACAATGACGATGGCAAAGGGCCGCTGCGAATCCGAACCGATGCCACGCGAGAGAGCCGCTGGCAGCAACCCGAGGGTTGCCACCAGCATCGTCATCATGATAGGCCGAAGCCGAAGCACGGCCCCATCAATCGCCGCGTCCTCAATTGTGTGGCCCCGCGCTCGCAATTGGTTGATATATTCCAGCATGATGACACCGGTTTGCACCGAAACTCCGAAAAGCGCCAGAAAGCCCACGCCTGACGACACGCTGAAGTGTGTGCCGGTAATCAGGAGCGCCAGCAATCCACCAATGGGCGCCATGGCCACGTTGGCCAGAAGCAGGAGCGCCCATTTAAAAGAGCGAAACATCGCGTAAAGAATGCCGAAAATGACGAGTACGGTCAGTGGCACGATGACCAGCAGCCGCGCCTCCGCCCTCTTCTCGCTCTCGTATTCGCCGGCCCAGTCGATGTGGTATCCGCGCGGCAGCTGAACTTGTGCACTTACTTTTCCAATCGCTTCCTCGACCGCGCCGCCAAGATCGCGTCCGCGCACGCTGTATTTAATAGCGATGTACCGTTGATTTCCTTCGCGGTAGATTTCTGAACCGCCGTCACGGACTTCGATCTTGCAGAGCTGTCCGAGCGAAACGCGCTCGCCAGAGGGAGCCAGCAGGCGAATGTTCTCAATGGCTTCTTTGGTGCTGCGGTACTGAGGGAGGTAACGCATCACAAGGTCGTATCTCGCCTCACCCTGGAGCACCTGAGTAAATGCCGTCCCCCCGACGGCCGTTTGAACGGCATCTTGAATATCCGCGACATTGATTTGATGCCGCGCGGCTTGCACGCGGTCCACGGAAATCTCCAAGTTGGGTTGCCCCAGCACTCGAAACACTCCCAAATCCTCGATTCCGTTCACCTGCCGCATGATATTCACGATCTGATCCGCTTGGGTTTCAAGAAGCTTGAGATCGTCGCCATAAATCTTTACTGCAAGCTCGCCCTTTACCCCGCTTACTGCTTCCTCCATGTTGTCCGCAATAGGCTGAGAAAAATTCCAAATTACGCCGGGAATTTTGTCCAGTTCGCGCTGCATCGCGGCGATTAGTTTTTCCTTATCTTCGCGAAACACAGGCCGCCACTTCTCTTTCGGCTTCAAATCGACGAAATACTCCGTATTGAAAAAACCGGTGGTGTCGGTGCCGTCATCGGGACGCCCTACTTGGCTGGTGCATTGAGTGACTTCGGGGAATGAGCAAAGCACAACCCGGGTTTGATTCGCCAGACGAGTGCCCTCGGTAGGTCCCGTGCTGGGAGCAAGTGTGCCGCGCACCCAGAGCGCGCCCTCGTCCAGATGCGGCAGGAATTCAGAGCCGATTACTCCGCCTACAGTAAGATAAATAGTGACCGCCAAACCCATCGCTGCGCCACCTACCGTAACCAGGCGATGTTCGATCGCCCATCTCAGGGCAATGCGATATCGTTTTTTCAGGAACTCCATTACAGGGTTGTGCCATTCGTTCACGCCCTTGCTAAACAGCAGGCTGGACAGAACCGGCGCGACGAACATCGAGAATAGGAGCGCGCCGATCAGCGCAAAGGCTACCGTCCACGCCATTGGGTGGAACAAACGCCCTTCCACGCGCTGCAGCGTGAAAATCGGTAGGTACGCCGTGATGATGATCGCAATCGCGAAGAAGACGGGCCGCTGGACTTCGTGAGCTGCGTTACGGATGCGTTCCAGCGTCGTTTTGTACGAAGTGTCCTGATGGCTTAGGTGACGAACTATGTTTTCCACCATCACCACGGCGCCATCCACAACCATTCCGAAATCCAGCGCTCCAAGGGAAAGCAAATTCGCGGGAATGCCCTTCAGCTTGAGACACGTGGCCGCAAACAACAAAGCAAATGGGACCGTCAGCGCCACGATAAACGCCCCGCGGACGTTCCCCAGAAACAAGAAGAGCACCAGCACCACCAGAAGGATGCCTTCGGTGAGATTGTGCAGAACCGTGTGCGTCGTATAGTGGACCAGGTCGCTGCGGTCGATGAACGGAACGACCTTCACCCCGGGTGGCAAGATGTGGTCATTCAACTCTCTGACCTTCTCGTGGATGCCCGCGAGAGCTTCATCCGCATTTGCGCCCTTGCGTAAGAGCACGATCCCAGAAACCACATCGTCGTTGTCGATAATCCTTCCGTCTTCGTGGTGAATCGCTCTCGCAAATTGGCCTAGCCGGATCTTGGGCCCTTGGGCCACGACCGCTATGTCCTTCACACGCAACGGTGTGCCATTCTTGGTCATGATCACGGTGTCTTCTATGTCGCGCACATTCCCGACCAGACCTACTTCCCGAACATTGATCTGCTGCAGGCCGCCTTCGATAAAGCTGCCCCCCGCATTGGCGTTATTGTTGGTGAGCTGCTGCTCGACCTGCGCGAGGCTGAGTCCGTACGCGATCAGCTTATTAGGATCCACTCGAACCTGATATTCGCGGGTCGGCCCGCCGAAACTTGCCACATCCACGACGTCGGGAACGGCCTTGAAGTTTTTTTCAACCGTCCAATCTTCGATCGACTTTAACTCCATCACGTCGTAGCTCGGGTTGGTACTCTTTAAAGTATAAAAATAGATTTGTCCAACGGGACTCCAGTCCGTGCCCATCTGCGCCACCACGCCGGGAGGCAACGTAACCTGCGACAGCCTCTCGAGAACTCTCTCCCGGTTCCACGCGTTCTCTTCTTCATCATCGAAAATCAACTTTATGTCCGAGAGCCCGAAGAGCGAAAAGGATCGCAAGTGCGTCACATGAGGGATGCCGTTCATTACGATTTCGAGAGGAATAGTAACCTGTTGCTCGATCTGTTCCGCGGAAATTCCCGGCCACTGCGTGATGATCTCCACGTAGTTGTTCGCCACGTCTGGATACGCTTCCACGGGAAGTTGATGAAAAGAAATCGCACCCCAGCTGAGCAGCAGAATCACCGCCGCCAGAACAAGAAAGCGGTTTTCCAACGAAAAATCGACAAGCTTCCCAATCATTTACTGCTCCGCCGTGTTCTGCAACACCAGCGCGTTGCTCACCACCTGCTGCCCCGCGTGCATTCCCGCGATGATCTCCTGCATCTTGTTCGGCAGCGTCTCGCCTCCCGTCACCTCCACGCGCCTGAATGTCTTATCCCCAGCGGGCATATACACCCACTCCCGGTCGTGCAGATGCAAGATTGCATCCGCTGGAACGGCCGCATACATTTCTTTTTTCTCGCCGCGGAATGCGGCCGTCACAAACATCCCTATTTTCATCAATCCGGGATTCTCCACTTCGATTCGCACTTTTGCCGTTCGGATGTTGGGATCAAGAATTGGCCCAATGTTGCCGATCCGTCCTCTAAATACCTTGTCGGGATAAGCGTTCAAACGAACCTCCGCCGTTTCGCCGACATGCACGTTGGCAAGGTCATTCTCGTAAACATCGCAGAGAATCCACACGTAGCTCAGGTCGGAGATCGTAAAGGGATTGGGCGACCCCAGGCCGGCCACTCCCGCTGCGTTTGTAACTTGCTGGTCGGTGATCACTCCCGACACGGGAGCATAAATGTCCACAAGCCCAGACGGGTGGTCCAGCGGACTGCCAAGAACGCGCAGGTGTTCGGCCGCTGTTTCCACGTCAACGTGCGCCTTGTTCTCCACATCTTCCGCGGTCTGATAATCGTTCAGGGAGAAGGCGCCCTTTTCGTAGAGAAGCTTGGCCCGCTCGAGTTGAGCACTGGTCAGTTTTTCGTCCGCCACCGCTTTTCGATAATCCGAAAACGCCGAGGCAATATCCGCACTTTGCACACGCATCAGCAGTTGCCCTTTTTTCACCGTGTCACCGAGCCGCGCCTTGATCTCCACCACCCGGCCCGTGGCAATCGATATCACCGGCACCGTCCGCGACACATCGGGACTCACCACGCCCGTGGCAACCAGCTGACTAGTAGCCGCGTATTCGATCGCCGTGAATAGCGGAAATTGTTCCGGGTGATCGACCTTAACCACGTTTACGTCTTGCTCGTGCTCGACCTTCGCCGCCGGCGGCGCTTCCGCCTTGGGGTCACCTTTGCTCGCGCCGCAGCCGGCCGCAAAACCTGACAGGGCAAGCGATAGCGCCAGGTATTCAGCACCCATGCGAATCATTGTCTGACCTCACATCCTGCCGCGGGAATCGCGTATCACGCCGCAGTAAAATAAAAATCAAAATCATTGAATAGCTACTCGATCGATATGCTCCTGCCTGGCGCTCCGAAGTAGTTGGATTTGGATAGGGATGCGCCCGGACGGTCGGAGCACTGTATAAGCCCCTCCGGGTGCGCAAGTTTACGCGCTCTTTAACAGAATGCTTAAGACTGGAAAGCGAAGGTAGGAGGTGCCCGGCCAAGCAGTGAGAAATCGAGCAGCCGGATCACGCCAGGGGAATCCCGCAGGGATATTTTTCCGGGACGCGACGACCGGCCAGAAGACCCGTTTCTTTCCTCGAGTTTCCCCGTCGACGAGTGAGAACGAATGAGAGCAGCGCTCTCCCAGAGCGGCATTGTTGCGGTGTTCCAAGCCCTCTCGCACTGCCAGATGAACGCCGGAAACGCATCCGGCTCGGCCAGAGTAAAGTTTCCGTGGCCATCGTTCAACAACACGGCGACTTGTTGGTGCAGCCACGCAGTGCTGACCAGCACATCCAGGGCGTTGTCGCCGTTTACATCCCGTGCCACGATCTGCAGCCCACCGGCGGGCGCGGTTACCCCAAAGACTTGCACGGTGCCGGCCGTCAGCTTTAATCGTATCGAATACCGCGTGGTGCTCGAGGAGTTGCTCTTTTGGAATTCTACGGTCGCCAAATCCGGTTTTCGGTCCCCGTCGAAATCCGCAATCGCAAAAGAGGAGTTGAATCCCGGCGAAGAACCAGGCGACTGCTGCGTCGGAATCCTGGCCGCATTTGCGCACCAAGCCGCACTAAGTGCAAAACAGAGAACCAGAAGAGCCCTGATACGGGCTCCTGCTACGCCAAGACTCTTGTGGCTCTGCGAAAGCATAAGCTCCAGCTAGAAGTACAGCTTCTTGAGACGCACTACAGGGTTCCCCGCCAGAATACCATTCCCAGCGTAAAATCAGCTCGCAATCGCTCTGAAATCTTCCTGATTGACCCGTGGAGGCCGCAAGCCCCGCACTTCAGGGCGGGGTAAGGCCGACTATATTGGCGTCGCCTGCTGCTCAATGTAGCGTTTGATAACTTCCAGTGGCGCACCTCCGCAGGATGCAGCGAAATAAGAAGGCGACCACAAAACATTCTTCCAGTAGCACTTAGCAATGCGAGGCAGTTGGCGTCGTAGAACGTAACTCGATACACCTTTTAGAGAGTTCACCAGAGATGAGACAGATACTTTCGGCGGGTAGTTCACCAGCAAGTGAACATGGTTGCTTTCGCCGTCCATCTGCACCAACGAAGATTCAAAATCGGTGCAGACCTTGGAGAAGATATGTCGCAGATATTCAATAGCTTCACCGTCGAGGATGCAACGTCGATATTTAGTCACGAAGACCAGATGTACGTGCATTGCGAAAACACAGTGTCTACCGCGTCGAAAGTCCTTGCTTTCATCCATAGACCGGATTATAATGCAACGATGGAGCGTAGGCAAGCATTCAAGTTTGAATTGATGCCAAACGGCGAACAGCAGCGCATGATGCGCCGCTTCGCGGGTTCGTGCCGCTTCGTTTACAACAAGGCGCTATCATTGCAGAAAGAAATGTTCGAACTCACCAGTCGTTCGCACACCCGCTTCCAGTTGGATAAATTGCTCACTCTTTGGAAGCAAGAGACCCCGTGGCTATCCGAAACACCTTCACACGCTTTGCAGCAAACACTGGTGGACCTAGATAGAGCCTTCGCAAATTTCTTCAAAAAGCGAGCAGACTTTCCGAAGTTTCACAAGAAAGGACAGCGCAGTTCGTTCAGAGAGTCGGACCCCAAATGTGTCACGCTCGACCAACCAAATAGCCGTATTCGTTTGCCAAAGATTGGCTGGGTACGCTACCGCAACAGTCGTGAAGTTCTTGGCGCAATAAAGAATGTCACGGTCAGCGAATCGTGTGGCAAGTGGTATGTCAGCATCAGCACCTTGCGTGAAGTTGAGCAGCCGCAGCATCCATCAACGTCAACAGTCGGTATGGATTGGGGCGTCACCAATTTTGTAACCTTGTCCAACGGCGAAGTCGTAGATCAATGCCAACCGTTGAAAAAGTTCCTAACGAAGCTAGCGAAATTGCAACGCCGAATGGCGTGGAAGATAAAATTCTCTAAGAATTGGCGCAAAGCGAAAGCCCGTATAACGAAGTTGCACAGCGAAGTTGCAAACATCAGAAAAGATTTCGTACACAAGGTCTCGAACAGCATCAGCAAAAACCACGTCGTTGTCTGTATCGAAGACCTACAGGTAAAGAACATGAGCAAGCGGTCAACTAAGAAGGTAGCGCAAAAGTCTGGACTGAATCGTTCGATCTTGGACGCCAGCCCATTCGAATTGCGCCGTCAGTTGGAATACAAGATGCAGTGGCAAGGCGGTTTGCTTGTCCCTGTGCCCGCACCGAACACAAGCCGCAAGTGCCCCGATTGTGGGCACGTATCGGCAGAGAATCGCAAGTCGCAAGCGAAGTTCATTTGCGTTGAGTGCGGGTTCTCAGCTAATGCGGATTTCGTTGGTGCTGTAAATATCAGAGAGGCGGGACTCGCCTCGTTAGCCTGTTCGTTGTCTTCGGGTGAAGTAAGCCCGTCGTGTCAGGAACCCACCGAAGCGACTCAGGGGCAACGATGCGTTTGAGAGCAGTAGGAATCCCCTTCCTTCAGGAAGGGGAGGATGTCAATAGCGCCTGTCCGGGGGAGCCGCCGCGGGAGTGGCGGCAGGTGATGAGGGAGCAGCCGGCGGCTTCGCGAAACGCGCTTCATCGATTTGTGGGTCAAGTTCGATCTTTTCCACGACAATTCGCTGCGTAACGTCCGCGCCGGGAGTGTTTGAAACAAGCTCAAACGCGAACTTCAGCCCTCCGACGTCCCGGTAATCGTGAAAGAGGGTCTCGCGTGTGACTGCTTCGCCGTTCACGCTATCCGCCCCGCTCCACTTGACCAGCAAAAACGTCTTTGTGTCGAACGAGTAGGATGAGACTTGGCCGTCTTTGTGCGTCACCTTGAGCACGTACGCATCCCGGCCCTCGACTTTCTCCGTACCGGTCAATTCTATGGTGTTTCCTTTGGCTTTGGCGTCCACCAGCGGGCCGTCGAAGTCAGCTTCATTCACTGCATCCTTTATGTCCTCCGCCGACATGGGCTCGGCAACGACCTTGCCCACAAAAGGGTTGATCACCCAGCCTGTGTCTTTGCCATTGAACGAACGCACCACAGTCTTGTTTTGGATGGTCACTTCGTTGTGCATCTTCCCCGGCCGTTTGAACTCGGCCACGAACGGCCCGTACAACTCCGGGTTGAAGTAAATAGTGCCCGTAATGCGCTCAGTCTGCACAGCCTTGGCTTTCTCTAGCCCGCCGCGGGCAGCGAGTACTTTGGCGACGATCTCATCGGCGGTCTGCGCCGCCGCCTTTGTCGGGCACCCCAGTTGAATTCCCACCTGGAGCCCAAATTGGAAGATGGCCAGTACCAGCGCGCGCTGCAGAATCCTATACGGCTTGGTGTTCATCGGTATCCTATTTGAAATGCGCAGTCTTTTAGGGCCGCATCCTTTTCATGGCCTTTTGTCATGTTAAGAGGAGAAGCAGTCTGGGTCAATTTCGTTGCCCAGGAGGGCTCGTCAGCCTGCTCCTGCCGCAACGACCGCGGCCAACAACAAAGGGAACAAGTTGTTCTTGACGGAGTATAGATGTACGAATACGCTCCGGCACCAGCCCGTTCCGATCCTGGGGAATACTCAAGCGAAGACCGTGCGTTGAGTAAACTACGGGGTTACAGGAACTTGGATGGGGAGACATAATGAAACGGATGCGATGGAGCGTCATTATTCCGGCCATATTTCTGGTTTCGTGCCTGGCGAAAGCACAGACTCTCCCGCCGGATGTCACCAAGCAGGTGGACAAGGTCTTTGAGAAGTGGGACAAGCCAGACTCGCCGGGCTGCGCGCTGGGAATCTACAAGGACGGACAGATCGTCTACAAGCGCGGCTACGGCGTGGCTGATCTGAATGATGACGTGCCCATCACGCCAGCGACGGTGTTCCACGTGGCGTCGATGTCCAAACAGTTTACGGCGGCCTCGATCGTCCTGCTTGCGCAGCAAGGGAAACTCTTCCTCGATGACGATGTGCGCAAATACATTCCGGAGCTGCCGGACTTCGGCGAGCGCATCACCATCCGGCACCTGGTTCATCACACCAGCGGGCTTCGCGACCAGTGGAACCTTCTTGAGTTGGCGGGCTGGCGCTATTCGTTGGATTTGATAACGGATGACGATGTGATGTCCGTGATGACGCGCGAGAAAGATCTGAACTTCAAGCCCGGCGACAAACACGTTTATTGCAATACGGGTTACACGCTGTTGGGACTGATCGTCAAACGAGTGAGCGGCATCTCGCTGCGCGAGTATACTACCAAGAATATTTTTGAGCCGCTGGGAATGACGCACACGCATTTCAGGGACGACCACGCCGAAATCATAAAGCACGATGCGCTGGGCTACGAACAGGAAGGCAAGGACAAGCCCTTCCGGATGAGCCTGACGAACTTCGACACCGTCGGCGCAACCAGCCTGCACACCACGGTGGAGGACCTCCAGCTCTGGGATGAGAACTTTTATCATCCGCGCGTCGGAGGGCAGGCATTTCCCGAGCAGATGCTAGAGCGCGGCAAACTCAATAGCGGCGAACAGCTCGACTATGCGTTTGGGCTGGTAGTGGGCAAGTACAAAGGCCTGCCAACGGTCGACCACGGCGGCGCCGATGCTGGCTATCGCTCGGACCTGATACGATTTCCGGACCAGCACTTTTCCGCTGCCGTCCTTTGCAACTCCGCGGAGACGAATCCGAGTCGGTTGGCCCGCCAGGTCACCGACATCGTACTCGCGAAAGATCTAAAGCCCGTCGATGCAACTGCGACGAAAGAACCGGCGAAAAATGCTGTAGCGACGCTCACAGCCGAGCAGATGGCCGCGATCGCGGGGATGTATTGGAACAGGGAAGATGATGACTTCGAGAAAGTCCAAGTGAAAGACGGCAAGCTACAGATCGAACTTGGCGGCGAGTTTCGCGGTCTCAAGCCCGCTGGAGAGGCGCATTTCCACGTGGCTGACGTTCCCTGGGGTGACGATGTGGACATACATTTCGTGGCGGCCACCGCGGAAAAACCGCGACGTCTCGAGCAGAGTTTCGGCGGTGGAAAGCCAAACATTCTTGAGGCTGCGACGGTGTACACTCCCACCGGCGCGGAACTGGCTGAATACACGGGCGCTTATGTCAGCGAAGAAATCGACCCCGTCTACCGCATGGTCCTTCAAGACGGCAATTTGTCCCTCATGCGGCTGAAGAACAAACCTGACCCTCTTCGGCCAACGGTGCGGGACGTTTTTACGGGGGAAATCGGCACGGTGCGCTTCACGCGTGACGCGAACCAGCACATTTCCGGCTTTATTCTGAACGCCGGACGCATTCAGAATTTCCGCTTCTCGAGAAAGACTAACTAAGGTTCGGCGGCCGACCTCTCGTCAGAAATGTAGTCTAACGGGGCCAGAGCCACCCAAATGTCCCGGCAGTTAGCAAGCCGTAAACGAGGCCATCCATCACTTCCTTGACGGTCATGCTCCAAGTCTGGCCCTTCCAGATGGCGTTGCTGAACTGCCCCAAGCCATACGCGAGGAACGCAGCCGTGCCGACGACGCGAAACACGCCGAGATAAAGCGTGCCAGGCGCAACCGTGTGGGTCGCCAGATAGGCGACGAAGAAACTAACGAGGAGGCAATAGCCGAACCATTGCCCGAGGAACTTTGGCATGGCGACCGGGCCATTCGGAAAAACGGTCATCATGCCGACGGGTCCTTGCTTGTATTTTTCCTGCATGGCAGGCGTCTTCATTTCCTTGTGGGTGCCAAAAGGAAAAATATAAAGCCCACGCGTCAGGCTCGCACCGCGCAGACTGGCGAGAAGGTTGTCCTCATCGGGCAGCTGCCGGTAGTCGCCGCGGTGGTAGGGCAGCACGGTATGCATAACGGAGCTGGCGATGAATACGATTACCGCCGAGAGCAGAATCGGAAGCCAAAGAGCCGCGAGAGAAACCAAGGGCGACCTCCTCGGTAGCGAATAAGGATAGGGAGTATTGGCCGGGAGACTATCTTCGGAGAGCGCCGGGGTCAATAGTCAATCGAGAGAGCTAAACAGAGGTGACGAAGGTGCTGTTGGTGGCGACATAGCCATAGGCCATGCGCGGCGTGTTAAACGCGTAGCCGGGATTCCCTTCGCAATCCAGCAGGACGAGTCCTCCCGTGGCGTGCGTGCGTCTTGCTAGAAGGTGAACAGCTTCGCGCGCAACGTGCATCGCCGTGTCAGCAGCGCACGAGTGCGATGCCGGACTCGATGAGTCTCGTGAAGAATCGGACAGGCAGAAAGCTGCATTGCCCGTCCGCAGCAGGTCTGTAGCAGTCTTGGCCATGACGATCTTCATGATCGCCTCGCCGTATCCCGTGCAAGAAACGCCCCCGGCAGTAGAATCGGCGTAGCACCCGCACCCAATCAAGGGCGAATCGCCTACGCGCCCAGGAAGCTTGCAGCACGTCCCGCCGGTGGACGTGGCTGCAAACAGCTTGCCCTGTGAGTCTATCGCGACGGCGCCGACGGTGCCTTGCTCATGGCCGCGATGGTGCGCCGCTGCGTGTTTGTCCTGGCTGCAAACCTGCCAAGCATCCCGTTCGGCGTCGCTGACGAGTTCCGCCGGATCGCACAGCGCGAAGCCATTGTCTCTGGCGAACCGTTCAGCGCCCTCGCCAACAAGCATCATGTGCGGGCAGTGCTCCAGCACAGCGCGTGCGAGGCGGATCGGATTGCGGATTCGTTCGAGAGCAGCAACAGCCCCAGCGCGCAAGGTCGCGCCGTTCATCACGATCGCATCGCACTCTACGCGTCCATCGAGATTGAGATGCGAGCCAAACCCGGCGTCGAACACCGGCTCGTCTTCCAGCACAACAATCGCTGCTTCGACAGCGTCCAGCGCGGAACCGCCTCGCGCAAGAATCGACCAGCCCGCTTCGAGAGCGCCGCGGCACCCAAGATTACATGCCTCCACGGCTTCGTCGGGAATATCCCAAGCACCGCCATGCACAATCAAAGAAGGTTTCATCGCGACGAGAATGGCAAAGCGAGCAGAATTTGTCCAGAACGGGGAAGCGCGGCCGTGTTCATCCCCTAGATGAAGAAATCGAGAACGAAGAGAACCGCACCCAGAAAAAGCAGTATGAAAGCAGGATTGATGTGCCGGCGAGGAAACCGGCTAAGCGAGCGAATACACTGCGAAGGCACGGCCTTCAACCGAGACTCTTCCCGAACGCTGTAAAAGGGTCCGATCACTATGTAGCGCGAAAGGCTGCGCCGGAACGCCCCGAACTCGTCGTGAACCCAAATGGAAAAGTCGTTACGATTGCGCCAAACCAAGGCCGCGCCAATCGTGAAGGCCACGTACCCCAGCACAGTTAAAAGCCCGAGCGCCGGGCCAGCTCCCCAATACATGGTGCCTCGCAGTCGAACCACCCACTTCGGTTGGACGCCAGAAAAAGCCGAAAAGTTACTCGTCTTCGTGAATCGTAGTCAGCCGGACGATTTCAAATTCTTTCTGCCCAGCCGGCGTTGCCACCTGCACTTCGTCGCCGACCTTCCGGTTTAGCAAAGCCTTGCCGATGGGCGAAGTGGTCGAAATCAGCCCCTTTTCGACATCCGCCTCTTCCGTGGTCACCAGCTTGTACTCGATTTTCACCTCTTTGTGGATATCGAGCACCACGATGCGCGAACCATACCCCGACCTGTCCTTCGGAATATTGCTCAGGTTCAGCATCCCAAGGTCGCCCATGCGCTTTTTGAGCTGTCCAATTCTTGCGTTGACGTATCCCTGGCGCTCTTTGGCGTATTTGTACTCCGCGTTCTCGGAAAGGTCGCCATGCGCCCGTGCCTTGGCGATCTCCTTGGGGAGGTCGATGTTCAGCTCGTGCTCGAGGTTGTCGATTTCCCCTTGCAGGCGGTGCTTGATCTTCGCGAGCGGGTCAGACATGGTCGTAGGTCACCAAAAGTTGCTGCCAAAAAATGTTCGCGGAGTCCGGTTTAGCAGGATGGCTCGCCGGACCCCGCGCGAACAAGCATTATAGATGCGTCGCATTTGCCGCCACAAGGGGCTGGCACAGATAGTTTTGACTCATCGAGGGCCCTAGCCTTGGCAGCTGGGGATGCAACAGCGACTGGCAGATTTGCTCTCGGCCAGCTTTTGGGCAGATTCAGCGGACCTTTACCTCCACGTCTTGAGATTGCGTCTTTCCCGCGGCGTCTTCGATAGTAAGCGTGTAAGTCGTTGATTTAGCAGGTGATACATCCACGCAACGGGCAGTCGATGGCCAAACCGGCTGAGGCTGCGGCTCCAGCTTAACGGTCTTAGCGTTGGCTGCCCCGTAACAGAGCTGTGCCGATTCGCCTCGCCGAATCGTCGTGGGACTGGCATAGAAACTAAGGATCGCCAACTCCTTGCCGCCAAGCTGCTCGACGGCCAGACGATCCTGTTCGTGCTGCTTCTCCGCATGTTCCTGCGCCGCTTGGTGTTCGATATTGCGCCTATCCTGCCAGCGCGAAAACATGACAAACACAACGCCGAGCAGAGCGACGACCAGAATAGCCGAAGAATACAGGAGCGGGTTTTTCAAAAGAGATTTCGGTTCAGAAACCGGGTCAGACGCCATGGGCATGCTCCGAGAGGGACGAAGCTCCTGAAACCAAATAACTTGGATGCGAACTCGAAGAAAAAAGCTAATTTCGTTTTCATTTGCAAGGGCTGGAGAAAAAGTCTCCCCCCAAAGTAATTCACTTCGCAGCGTGGGCCAACTCGCGCCAAGTGACCAGCTTAATCTTCTGCTCCCGCACCAACGCCCGGAACTCCTCGCTAGTAAAAAAGTTGAAATCGCGCTGCCGCCACGCCGCACCCCATGTATCGCGCTCGCGCGTGGCCGCGCGCATCTCTTCGTCATCGAACGCCAGATGAATAATGAAGACCGTCACCCCGGGCTGAAGATTCTTCAGAGCCGTGGTGTAGAAATCCGCCCATTTTTCCGGCGCCACTCCCGGCTCAATCGTCACGGTGTGATCCACCGCGAGATCATCGGGACTCAATGAACTTTCCAGGTAAGGTCGCTCCGCAAACCAGTCGCGCACCATGAACACCGGCAATTTGTATTCGTGCGCGACGCGCAAAACGCTTTGAAAAATATCTTTCCCATTTTCGAAAAGCCGGTATTGATGAGAGTCGAGGTGCGTCGGCCGGACACCCATGGCCAACGCTCTCTCAATTTGCGCGCGAAGCTCGATTTCCACTTCCCTGGCGTCGAT
Source organism: uncultured Acidobacteriota bacterium (assembly GCA_963833345.1). Classification (GTDB taxonomy): domain Bacteria; phylum Acidobacteriota; class Terriglobia; order Acidiferrales; family UBA7541; genus Acidiferrum. The sequence continues at coordinate 4,186,801 of CAWHXI010000002.1, forward strand.
GTGCGTTGCTTCCGTCCAATTCAGGTGAAAATACCCGTTCGAATCCACGAGACTCCGAACGTTGTCTTTGGAAGCGACGGGCCCCCAACGATAAAACACGCGCTCGCTGGTCAGCGTCAGGTGAAGCCCAAGGTCGGCATCTGTGTGCGCCTTCGCATAATCCGCCATCTCCGGAAACCACGGACAAGGCACCATGATGCTAGCGGAGGTCACAAGCCCGCTTTCAAGTCCTTTGATCGACGCGGCGTTCACCGAATGCGTCATGCCCAGGTCGTCGGCATGCACGATCACCAGTTTCGCATCGCGCGCATAACCGAGTCTCTCCGCTAAGGACTTGCCGGCGGTCTGTGCCTGCGTCGCGTTAGACGTGGTTACGAGCAGAAAAAGAGTTATCCCCAGGAATTTGCGCATAGTTGCACGAAATCCACGCAGAAAACTCAATGTTGCGCGGCAGCCGTTGCGGACGCCGGATTCTTCACGTAGGTATTCAGCCAGTTGTTCATCTCCCAGAACATGTGCAAGACGGATTCGCGTCCGGCATACCCATGTGATTCGAGCGGCAGCAGCACGAAACGCACCGTCGCTCCATGTCCCTTCAGCGCGCTAAAAAGCCTCTCGCTCTGGATCGGGAATGTTCCCGAATTATTGTCCGCCTCGCCGTGAATCAACAAAATCGGCGTCTTGATCTTGTCTGCAAACGAAAACGGCGACATTTTGTAATAAATTTCCGGCGCCTGCCAGTAAGTGCGCTCCTCATTCTGAAACCCAAACGGCGTCAGCGTCCGGTTGTAAGCCCCGCTGCGTGCAATGCCGGCCTTGAACAGATCACTGTGCGCCAATAGATTGGCCGTCATGAAAGCACCATAGGAATGACCCATCACGGCCACGCGATTGCGATCTACCACGCCAAGCCGCACGCCTTCATCAATCGCGGCTTTGGCGCTGGCCACAAGCTGGTCCACATAAGTGTCGTTCGGCTCCGCATTGCCTTCGCCGATGATGGGAATTGTGGCGTTTTCGAGCACCGCATAACCCTGCGTCGCAAAAGGCACTGGCGAACCCCAAGACAAAACCGCAAACTGATAGGGCGATCCAGTGACCTGTCCCGCCGCCGCTTTCGTCTTGTATTCCGTCGGATACGCTTCCATCAAAGTAGGCAGCGGACCATCCGCAGGTTTGTACCCCGGCGGCAAATATAAATTCGCGCTCAAATCCACGCCATCCGCGCGCTTGTAATGCAATACTTGCTTCTTGGGAAGCGGACCACTTCTATACGGATTCGGGAAAAAAGTCACTTGCTCCGCAGTCGCAGCAGCTGTTTTCTGGATGTAGTAATTCGGACTCTGCTCCTGCGATTCCCTCCGAACCAAAACTGTGCCCGCGCCGCGATCTAAAACAGCCGTCGCAATCTCAAAATAAGGAGCAACCGACTGCCAGAGCCGCTTCGAGTCCCCGTTTGCCACGCTCATCACGGACAGAAATGGTTTGTCGCCTTCCGCGGAAGCGCCCAGACCTCTAAAGTAAATCCCTGCACCGTCAGGAGTTGTCTGGATCACCGGCTTGCCGGCGGAATTGCTCTCCTCCAGCGCTGTGCCGGGATCGTGATAGCGATCCTCGAACGAACCTTCGAACAACTTGACCGGCGCTGCCGGAGCGGAAGGAGCTACCGCCAAAATGACGCGCTTCCTGTCTTTCCAGCGGAGTTCTTCAACGAGAGCCAGGTGGTCATTGCCCCAGGCCACGCGCCGATAGCGAACCGGAAGCTCCGCTAATTTTCGTGGCGCGCCATCAAACGGCGCATCCAGAATAAATAGAGAATCGCGCACGGCAACATCCTTGCGAGGATCGCCGCCATCCCCGGCTTCCACCCAGAAAACGGAAGCGCCAGCGTCGCTGCGCCATTCGTAGTCGCGCGGGCCAGTCGGAACAGCGTCGTGAATATTGGGAATATTGTCTTCGAGCGGCTTGTCCACTAACTGCTTCGCCGCTCCCGTCTTGAGATTCACAGCCGAGACGCGCTCCGGAAACGCATAAAAGGGCAGCAAATAGGTGTAAGGATGATGCCGTTCGAACAGCAGCACGTAACCGCCGTCAGGCGACGGCGATGCTTCTACAAACACCGCAGGCTTGCCCAGCGATTTGGCCGTGCCATCCAGCCGGATGATCTCGACCTGCGACGTCGCGTAATAATCGAAAAACTGTTCGTCTTCCGGGTTTTTCAAAAGATCCTCAAACGTGGCCCCAGGAGTGACTCGCCCAAGATTTTGCTGGATGACCGGCCCGGTAGGCACTTCACTGCGCGTGGGCGCCGGACCTCGATCCGCCGGAACAGTTCTGCATACCAAGCTCTGGCTATCGCTCAACCATTCACAAGGCGACCCAAAAATCCCGTTGAGCCCAATTCCCGGCAATCGCCGCGCGTGCGCCGTTGCTAAATCAACAATCCAAAGACTGAGCCCCGCGTCTTCCTTCGCGTCGCTTATATTTACAAACGAAATTTTCCGTCCGTCAGGCGACCAGTCCGCAAACCTGATCTTCGCGTGGGCAGGCAGTCCGGAGACAGCGATCGCCTTACCGTCCGGCAGTGCTTGCAGCTCGAGCGAAGTGTCATAGCGTCCCCTGCTGGGACCATCCGTCTTTGGATTGAACCGCAGCCCCGCCAATCGAAGCTCCGGCTGTGCCAGCTCCGCGATGGTCGGCAACCCAGAGAAATGTTCAATCAGCATCCATCGCTTGCCCGCCGCCCCGCCCGAAGGAGAGAGCTCGACGCCCGGCGTTGGCAGTGCATCGACAATGTCAACGATGGCTTTGGGCGGCTGCTGGTATTGCAGATTCGTTTGCGCCCTCGCAGCGGGAATCGAGAGCACTAACAGGCCCGCGAACAAGCCAAGAGTAAGAGACGGGGAACCTCGATGAACTTTTGATGGAGCGGACATGCGCATTACACCTTCCTCAGAAAATTAACCTCTGAACTTTGACTTATCAGTTCCTCGACGCGCGCATTTTGGCCGTAAACTCTGCCACGAGCAACAGGAATCTGCTCAGTCACGCGATTTCAAGTGAGACGCTGTTTGCCATGCAGCTGAGAGGAAAGAGCGCTCTGCTCTTGGCTCACTTATTGCGCGTCCGGCGGTTTTGCGTGGGAATTGCCATTCAAATAGCGGTCAAACCAGTAGAGCTGCCAGTTCAGGCTCTCGACGAGATGCTTCGGCTCGCCCGTTCGCGTGAGATTGTGGTTCTCGCGAGGAAAGAGGACCAGCTCCGAGGGCACGCCATAGTGCTGCAGCGCGCGGAACCATTGTTCGCCTTGCTCGATGGGCACGCGGAAGTCGTTGTCGGAATGAAGAATAAGCGTTGGCGTGCGTACATTGCGCGCATATTTTAGCGGCGACGCATCCCAGTATTGGTCGAAGTCGTCAAAGAGGATTCCTTTGAAATAATCCTCGTGGCCATAGGAACCGTCACGCGTCCCCTCGTCACTGATGAAATTGGATACCGATCGCAATGCCACAGCCGCCTTGAAGCGGTTGGTGTGCGAAACAATCCAGTTCGTCATGTAACCGCCGTAACTGCCGCCGGTCACGCCTAAATCATTCGCATCGACCCAGGGATATTGCTTCAGCGTGGCATCCACTCCAGCCATAATGTCCTGATAATCCATGACACCCCAGTTGTTGATTTCGCCGCGCTCGAATTTTTCTCCGTAACCGGTCGACCCGCGCGGATTGCAGAAGAAAACCGCCCAGCCCTTCGCCGCATACACCTGGAACTCGTGATACCAGTCCACGCCAAACATGCCTTCCGGCCCGCCATGAATCACCAGCACCATCGGATATTTTTTGCCCGCCTGCCAGCCAAGTGGCTTGACGAAGAAACCCTCGACCGCCCAGCCATCCGTGCTCTTATAAGCCAAGCGTTCGACCGGCTGAAGTTCCAACTGCGCCCACAATTCGCTGTTCACGTGCGTCAGCTGCCGTTCGCCCGAGCCGTCGAGATTGGAAATATAAAGATCATCGAGGTGCTGGAAATCATTCGCGAGATAAACCATCTTCCCCGCGCTCTCATTCACATCGAAGGCGTGAATGCCCCGGGGACCGGAAGTCACTGCCGCAAAAGTATGTGCAGCTAAATCAGCTCGGAATATGTGCGTTTCGCCCTTCACTCCTGCAACGAAAAAAAACGAACTCGGTGTCGGCCAGCGCAATTCCCCGGCAATCGTGTCGAAATCCTTCACAGCAAGCTGCGAAGCCGCACCGCCTGCGGAGTCCGCAATGTACAGCTTCGGAAACTGGTGGACTGCAGTCTGTCCTGTGAAAAGAATCTGCTTGCCATCCGGTGACCAGCGTGGATTTTCGTCTTCAAACGCATGATCCGAAATCTTGGTTAGCTTGCCTCCAGCCGCCGGAATCACCCACACATCGGTGTTGTGGCTGTTGTCGTAAGCCTTTCCGGTCCGATCGGAGACAAACGCAATGAGCGTCCCATCTGGAGACCATTGCGGATCCGTGTCGTTCCAATCCTGGCCCTCCGTGATTTGCTTTACCTCTCCACCCGGCACACCAACTACCCACAAGTGACGGCGCTTGTCGTCAAACCAGCCGCTGTCATTGAACTTGTACTGGATGTGCGTGTAATGCCGCACATCGCTCTTGCGGTCCGCCGTCGTCACGCCGTCCATCGGCCCCGAAGAACTGACAACCACGATACGCGATCCCTCAGGCGACCACTGGTAACTCTGCACGCCGTTCTTCAATTTTGTTAGCGCAATCGCCTCGCCCCCACCCGCAATGGAGAGCAAATAAATCTGAGACTTCGGCGTTTCCCCAGCGGGAAGGTCCGAAGACCGCGCCGAAAGAATCGCCAGCGTCTTCCCATCGGGACTCCATCGTGGCGAGTTCGAACTAAACCCCTCTGCACTCAATCGCCGCGGCGCCGCCGAGCCGTCTGCAGGTACGACCCATATCGAAGATTCGCGCCTGTTCTTTTTCTGATCAATGACCGTCAAAACATAGGCGACAACTTTTCCATCAGGCGAAATATGCGGATCGCCAACAAATTTGAAAGAGAGATAGTCTTCCGCAGTAACGCTACGCTTCGTCTGCGCCCGTGCGGGGTGCGACCCAAGGCTGCCGAGGTACAAAAAGCCAATCCCAAAGTACAGCGCGCAAAGTTTTCTCATTGTGACGCAGACTCTAGCATAAGAATTGACGAGCACAAACGGCTTCGCTCTCGACGAGCTATTGTTCGAGGGGAGGGGGGGCAGCGGACATTTTGCGGGCGACGTCTTCTTCGGCCTTGTCGTGAAGTTCGCGTACCTTGGCGAACTCCTTCTGGGCGGCGGCCTGATTGCCGGTGGCCTGGTAGACACGTCCAAGCCGATAGTGCGCATCCGGTTGTTCCGCATCCAACTCCACAGCGCGCTTCAGCGCGGCGATCGCGGCCGGATACTGCCCTCGCTCGCTAAGAATAGCTCCCAGGTCGAGGTGCGCGATGCGAATATCATCATGCAACTGCAAAGACTTCTTGAGCAACGGAATGGCGCCATCCGGATCGTTCTTCTTCATCTCTATATCGCCAAGATATGCTAGGGCTTGCGCGTTCTCCGGATCGACAGCCAGTTCGTCCTTGAACTCGGCCTCTGCCTCATCGTATTGCTTCAGCTTCCAGTGAAGATACCCCAACCCAAAGTGCACGTTAGGTTCCCGAGGAGCGGCTTTTGCTGCCTCCTGGAACTCGGCAATCGCTTCCGGAGTCCTTCCCATGCCGTCCAGAGCCTCTCCGGTTAGCACGTGAGCCGCCGCTGAGTTTGGATCGCGCTGAGCGATCTGGCGGAACTCCTCGAGAGCACAGTCAAACCTTTTTGCCCACAAACAGCTCTGCGCAAGCACTTGCCTCAGCTGGAGATTGCCTGGATCCGCCTTCGCTGCCAATTCAAGGTGCTTCGACGCCTCCCGAAACCGCTTCGTTCCGTAGTAGCTCAAGCCAAGCAGTGCGCGCGCTTGCATATTGTCCGGCTGGGCCGCCGAAGCAGTGCTGAGCGGGGCTATGGCCGCCTCAAAATGCCCTTGCTTGAACTCAGCCAGCCCGAGATTCAGCTGGATTCCGGGGAGCTGAGGGTCGAGCGCGAGCGCCTTCCTGTAGGCGGAGGCCGCCTCCGGGTACTTTTGTTCCCTGGAATAGTCCACGCCCATACTGGCGAGGGCCGCTGCATCGCGCGGATTCCGCTCGATCACTGCTTGCCACACCCGTATAGCGTCGTCCAGTTTCCCCTGTTGCTCGAGAGCTATGGCCTCTGAGGGGCCAGCGCCGGAGGATTGCGCGCCGGTAGGCACTGGACAAGCGCCGGTGAGCGCCGGGCAGAGGAGGGCGAGAAAGGCGACCGTATTTAACCACTTGGTTGAATACGAGCCGCAGAACTTCGCGGGGCCTGTTGCCAGACGGCCCTGCAGCGGACAGCCGGCGCTTTGGAACAATGAGTTCAAGGCGTAATGATATCGCAGCGATTTCCAGTTGGCATAGCCAAAGGGCCCAAGAGCGTCTGGACGAGGGTATTCAAAAGAAAGGCCCCGCTCGCAGTGCGTGCGAGCGGGGCGGGGTGTAACTTCCGGGGTGTTTAGAAGTAAACCTTGCCGCCGAGCTGCAAGATTCTCGGGTCAAAGGCAGAAGTGACTTGGCCGAACCGGCTGTCACCCAGCGTGTTATCTGTGTTCTGGAACTGAGTATGGTTCCATGTGTTGAAGGTCTCCAAACGCAGTTCCAAATAGCTGCCGCGGGATTCCCAGAGGTTGAACCTCTTGAAGAGCGACAGGTTCCAGTTGTCGCGGCCAGGTCCGCGCAGATCGTAGTGCGGCAAGGTGCCCCAAGCGCCGATGGCTGGAGCCGAGAACGCACCCGGGCTGAACCACTCATTGACCGTATGAGGAGTCGTGAGTGTGCCAGTCAGGTTTGGCCGGTTATTGCCGCCTACACCGTTGCCGCCCTGACCTCCGCTCAAGTTGATATTGATGGGCAGGCCGGACTCCATAGTGACGATGCCGGAGACCGTCCAGCCGCCGACGACTGTCTTCAGCAAGCGGCTCTCAGTGTGGCGGAAGAGCGGGATGTCATAGATGAAGTCGACGAGACCCACGTTCAAGCGGTCATATCCGCTCGATCCGACGTCATATTGCCAGCCGGCATAGGGATTGGATACTGTACCAAGGTCACCGCCGCCGTTGCCGCCCGTGGTCGGGTCGACTGCGTGCGACACGGTGTAGATAGCGTGAAGGGTCAAGTCACGGCTAAGCTGCGAGTTGAGGTCCATTTGCAGGCCATTGTAATGTGTGTTGGCTTCGTTTTCCGAAAGGGTAATGGAGTTGAAGCCCGGGAAGGGCAGGCCAGGTGCGATGTTGTAGTTGAGAGCCGGTTGGCCTTTTATCAAGCCAGCGACTTCCGGTATCTCTGTCTCGTTAAACAGGTTGATGTTCCGGTAGTCGTTCTGGTGACGACCCACGTTGCCTACGTAAGCGATCGAGAACACCGACCTGGTTCCGATGGAGTGTTGCACGCCAATGCTCCACTGGTAGCTGACCGGCGGCTTGTAATCGCTAATATCCAAGCCCGTGATGCCGGCAGGGTTAATCGGCAGAGTCACCGGTGTACCGTTAGAGAGAGCGATGCTCGGATTAAGCATCGTCACTTGAGGGGTGCTGACCTGGAGACTGAACGGAATATTGGGACCGGCGTTGTACATGTCGTTGCCCTGGATGCGCTCGTACATGATGCCGAACCCACCGCGGACAACAGTTTTGCCGCTTCCAGTCAGATCATAGGCAAAGCCGATGCGAGGACCGAAGGTGGCCCAATGATTGTTGACGAGGCCCTTCGGGACGCCGACCGTGCCGGGGATGCCGATGCCGTTCAAATAGAGCGGAACGCCGGCGAGGATGGGATTGGGGCTAGTGCCAAGACCCGGGCTGGCGGGGCTGATGGTGCCGTTTGGCAGCATGAGAGCGGCGTTGGCCGGGTTATAAAGCTGGGGGTAGAAATTCCCCATGCGGTCGTTTGCTTCATAGGTGTGGGGGATACCGTCCCAGCGCAAGCCCAGGTTAAGGGTCAACCTGCGGTTCACGCGCCAGTTGTCTTGGCCGTAAAAAGCCCAAGAAACGTTGTTCCACTGGCCGCTGTCTTGCACGGCTAGCTCTTGATAAGAGCTAGGAAGACCGAGCAGCATGTCGGCGAAGCTGTTTCCGCATGTGGTGTTGGCCGGGCAAGCCGCAGTCCCGGAAGTAAGCGTGTTGTTGAAGCTGAACCCGCCTTGGGTCTGACCAAAGAGGTCCTGGGTCTTCTTGTAGAGCGCCCAGCTGCCACCGAACTTGAACTGGTGGGCGCCATGTGTCCAAGAGATATCATCGCGGACCTGGTAGTCGTCGGCCTTGTTGTGCCACGGCCAACTAGAGATTTCGAATTGCGCGCCACTCTGGCCGCTCAAATCGATGTTGGGGATGCGGTTCAAATTGTTTGGTCCAGTGAAGAGCCTGGAGTTCGTGGAATCGTAGGCGGCCGGGAGAGCCAAACTGGCCAAGCCTGAGGCTGCGTAAGGCACGATGTTGATGCGGTTCCCGTTGTAGTTGAACGCCACTTCGTTGATGAGCGTCGGGCTGATCGTATAGGTGGTGTGGATCACGGCGCTATACGAAGGATTGCCGAAGGTGTCGCCAACCGTAGGAACGTTGTCTCCGCTCCACTGGCTGAGTGCAAAACCCTGCGAGACTTGTTCGGCGATGTAGTGCCCGAAGACGGAGAACTTGGGGGTGAAGTTGTGATCGATGCGGACGACCTCTTCCCGCAAAGTCGTGCTCGAGTTGGCGCCGCCTGCGAACTCCGGGCTTCCATTCGAGGCCGTGGCGTTGCTCGCCGGGAAAATGCCAGCCGCGACTAGAGCCGCTGCGTTAGGATTAATCATGCAAGAGGGAATGATGTTGCCGGGGAACTGCTGGCCCGAAACGATTCCCGCCGGGGCTGTCTGGCCGGGACAATTGGCAAAGAGGACGCTTGGGGCTACTTGTGATTCGCCACGCCGAACGTTGGCACGAAGATGGGTTAGGGGAAGGCGAGGGGGCGCGGCAGGAGAGCGGAGCGGGACGGGCGGCGGGAGAGCCAACTGGCAAGCCTGAGGCTGCGTAAGGCACGATGTTGATGCGGTTCCCGTTGTAGTTGAACGCCACTTCGTTGATGAGCGTCGGGCTGACGTATAGGTGGTGTGGATCACGGCGCTATACGAAGGATTGCCGAAGGTGTCGCCAACCGTAGGAACGTTGTCTCCGCTCCACTGGCTGAGTGCAAAACCCTGCGAGACTTGTTCGGCGATGTAGTGCCCGAAGACGGAGAACTTGGGGGTGAAGTTGTGATCGATGCGGACGACCTCTTCCCGCAAAGTCGTGCTCGAGTTGGCGCCGCCTGCGAACTCCGGGCTTCCATTCGAGGCCGTGGCGTTGCTCGCCGGGAAAATGCCAGCCGCGACTAGAGCCGCTGCGTTAGGATTAATCATGCAAGAGGGAATGATGTTGCCGGGGAACTGCTGGCCCGAAACGATTCCCGCCGGGGCTGTCTGGCCGGGACAATTGGCAAAGAGGACGCTTGGGGCTACTTGTTGATTCGCCACGCCGAACGTTGGCACGAAGATGGGGTTAGGGTTGGCCCCAGTGAGCAGAGAGCTGAAATTCCCGCCATAAGTAGCTGTGCCAGGAACGGTTTGGTTGACCGCAGCGCCCTGGATCAGGGGGCGCCATTCCATGTTGTAGAAGAAGAAGGTCCTCTTTTTGTCCGGGTTATAGAGGTGGCCAAAACTTACCGGGCCGCCGACGTTAAAACCGTAAACGTTGAGGCGCAGCGCAGTGTTGCGCACGAAGTAGTTTTGCGCATCGAACCAATTGTTGCGGTTGAACTCCCATGCGGAAGCGTGATACTGGCTCGTTCCAGACTTCAGCACCATGGTCATGGTGCCGGCTGAAGAGAGCCCGTAATCTGCGCTGTAGTTTGAAGTCAGCGCGCGGAACTCTGCGATGGCGTCCGAGGACGGGGCAATGCTCATGCCGCCGGCGCCGCCGCGGTCGTCGTCTTCACCACCATCCAGCAAGTAGATGTTGTGATTCTGGCGCATGCCGTTGAATTCAACGCTGGCATCGCCGCCGACTGGCGTATTGACGTAGGCCCCGTTGCCGAAATTGCTAGAAGCACCGGGAGTCAAAGCTGCCAGTTGGTAAATGCTGCGCCCGTTGACGGAGATCTGGGCCATCTGCTGGTCGGTGATGAGGTTGCTGCGCTCGCCGGAATCGGCCTGTACCTGCACGGCATTGGCTTCGACCGTAACGGTTTCTTGCGACGCGCCCAATTGCATCTGGAAATCGACGCGGATGCGGGCGCCGATGGTCAGGACGATGTCTTTTTGTTCCGCGACCTTAAAACCTTTGGCCTCGGCTTTGATGACGTAATGGCCGACCTGGAGATCGACAGCGACGTACTGGCCGGAGTCATTCGTCGGAATGGTACGGACTGCGCCCGTCTCCACATTGGTCACAGTGATAGCCACATTCGCGATAGCGGCACCGGAAGGATCGGTGACCGTGCCAACGATGGTGGTTTGCTGTGCAAGCGTTGAAGCAGAAAAACCAATCAGGGCAGCCAAAAGAACAAATAGAAAACGCAAACGGAAATGCTTCGCCACAAAAACGATATTCTTAGATGAACACAACGACAAATTCATAGTCATGCCTCCACACCCCACGGCGATTGGAAACGCCGTTAACGTAAACGGAGCTTTTCATTGGAGTGCTGTTAATGTCAAGCACTTTTTTTGATTTATAGTAGCTGTACCCTTGATGCTCAGTCTTGTAACAAATCAGGCAAGGACCGCCGACAGGAGAAGCAGGACCAGGAGTTTCGTGCTACTAGCAGGAATCACTGTACTAAATCCATTGAGCTCACTTTATTTAACCCTACTTATCCGAGGGAGCGTCATTGCGAAACCGCAAAACATGACTCCGGGATGGTAGTCGATATAGGATTCAGGTGTGACCTTTCCAAGTCTGAAGCCGGGAAACCCGCGCCGTCCAATACCCCCTTTCGCGGCGAGTCTGATCTTTGTGGTTCTCTCCATCTTCTTACTTGTGCTTGGTTCCGAGGGCCAGCAATCCGCGAATCCGCCGGCAAAACAATCTTCTTCGGGGATGGGAGTTGCCACCGGCGGCGCGCATCCGGCGGTCAAGGACTCGCTCTCAAGGCCAATTACGGCTGGCGGTTTTGTAGACGGCGCGACCGTCGTATTCAGCGATATCACCAAACAAGCGGGTCTTGAAAAATTCCTGCATCGTTCCGGAACTCCGGAGAAGAGCACGATCCTGGAAACCATCGGCTCCGGTGTGGCGTTGCTCGACTACGACAACGACGGCTGGCTCGACATCTATCTCTTGAATGCTTCCACCATCGCGGCGTTAAAGGGGAAGGAAGCCCCGCCGCGAGCCATGCTCTTCCACAACAATCACGACGGCACTTTTACGGACGTCACGGAAAAGGCGGGTGTCGCGAACGAACGATGGGGAGTTGGCGTCGCCGTGGGAGACTACGACAACGATGGCTGGCCGGATATTTATGTGGCGAACTTTGGGAAGAACCGTCTTTATCACAACAATCATGACGGCACCTTCACGGACGTCGCCGAAAAGGCCGGCGTGACTCTTGGCGGCTGGTCGGCGGGTCCCACTTGGGGTGATTACGACCACGACGGGCTGCTCGACCTTTTTGTTCCTGGTTACGTGAAGTTTGATATAGAGAATCCACCGATCGCGGGACAGGGACGTATCCCACCAAATTTTTGTCAGTTCCGGGGAATCGCGGTGATGTGCGGGCCGCGGGGGCTGCCGGGCGAGAGCGACCACCTTTTTCATAACAACGGGGACGGCACGTTCAGGGATGTCAGCGTCAAGGCCGGCGTTTCCGATCCCAGCGGTTACTACGGTCTGGCGTCTGCTTTTGTGGACGTGGATGATGATGGATGGGTGGACCTAGTGGTGGCCAATGATTCCACGCCCAACTATCTTTACCGCAACAAGCACAACGGCACATTTGAAGATGTGAGTTACGCGTCGGGATTTGCCTTGAGCGAAGACGGACGCGAGCAGGCCTCCATGGGGATTGCGATCGGCGACTACCAGAGGAATGGGCGAATCGATCTTTTTACGACAACATTTTCCGACGACTACAAAACGCTGTACCGAAATGACGGGCAAGGCAATTTTTCGGATGTCACGTACCAAGCGGGTTTGGCGGGTCCGACCATTCCATTTCTAGCCTGGGGAACGGGATTCCTCGATTTTGACAATGACGGTTTGCTCGACCTTTTTATCGCCAACGGACATGTCTATCCGGAGGTGGATAAACAGGACTGGGGCACAACCTGGGCGGAACGTCCGCAGCTATTCCGGAACCTGGACGGAAAGAAATTCCAAGAAGTTCCGCCGGCGACAGGGAGCGGACTTGCAGCCGTTATCCCGGCGCGAGGCGCGGCGTTCGGCGATATTTTCAACGATGGCGCGATCGATGTGGTGATCAATAACATCGATTCTAGACCCACACTTCTGCGCAATGTGCTGAAGAACGGCAATCATTGGCTGGAGCTGAAACTTATCGGCGGGCCCAAGAGTCCGCGTGATGCCAACGGGGCAAAGGTATTTCTGACGATAGGCGGAATCCGACAACGAGGAGACGTGTATAGCGGCGGATCTTACAGCTCGAGCTCCGATCAACGCATCCACTTTGGATTGGGCCCTGCTAAGGCCGTGGATTCGATAGAGATTTATTGGCCGAGCGGAGCAAAACAAAGAATCACGTCACCCGGCGTAGATCGTATTATCACGGTGCAGGAAGGGGTGAATACCCCAAGCTGATCTTCCGCGAAACCGTCTTCTGTCATGCCGGATGGTTACAGGATAGGCGGTTTGGGGGAATCATTTGGGGCGGTCTGCACAGCTTTCTGAAGCTGTACTCGCATCTTGCGGACGCGGTCAGCCATGGCGCCGTCAGGAGTCAGCTTGAGATAACCGTCTGCATCGCGTAAAGCTCCCGGGAAGTCGTCGGTATGGATGTGGAGATTGTAGAGCAGCAAGTAGATCTGCGGGTTGTCCGGTTTCAAATCGCGAGCGGCGGATGCACAGGCCACGGCCTCCTTAAAGCGTTGCTGGCCGCTCAATGCAGAGGCTAATTCGAATTGACCTCGCCAGGACGAAGCGTCCAAATCAATCACTTTGCGGAGCAGAGGTTCGGCCTCCGAAAAGCGTTTTTGATCGTTGAACATAGAAGCGAGGTCAATCATCGCCTGCGGATACTTTTCTGCGCTCAACTCGATGGACTTTCGCAGAGCCGTCTCCGCCGCAGCTGCATCGCCCATTCTGTTTTGTGCTAGCCCCATAGCTGCGTACGCTTCGTAATAGGAGGGATACAGCTCGGTCGCGCGCGTAAACTGAGCTACAGCGCCTCGATAGTCGGATTTCTCAGCAACAAGTTGAACACCTTTTTCGAACGACTCGCGCGCTTTGGGCGGGACACTCAGCTCATGCTGGGATATTGGATTTACCGCTTTGGAGCCGGACTCGCCACTCACAATCCGTAAGAGTATGTCTTTGTACACATGTCCCGACCCGTCTGGCCGGACGAACTCGCGCACAGGCGCGTATCCTTCGTGCTGAACCGATACGTAACAATCGCCGGGGATATCGAATTCGTACATGCCATTTCCATCCGAGTAGGCGAACGAGATCGGAGTGCCCATGGCATTCTGCAGCTCGATGCGAGCCTCGCTGATGATATGGCCTGAGCCATCCTCGCGAATGTAGCCCGAGAGGACCTTCTTCAGGGATTCTTGCCCTTGCCCGAAGGATGAGGATGGGGCCAACATAAACAAAGCGAACAAAACAGGTACATACCGTCGGGGCATAAGGCAATTCCCTGCGGAGATGATAGCAGGAGCGAACGTGCAGCACCACGATACTCTAACGTGAAAAATGACCGGCCTCCGCCTCGCCTAGCCGATCTTTCGCAGCTGCGCACCTTTGAGTCGGTTAAGTGCTTTCGAATCAGTTTCAGTTATCGAAAGGTCTCCACCACAAACAGCCCTTACCGGGAGGTCTGCACCTCGATTTCGTTGCTCTCTTTTTGCGCCACAAGGCGGGGTGGCGGCTGGTTCGGCAGTTCCAGTCTCAGCTTTTCTATGAGCAGCTTGGTGTCTGGGGAAGGTTGTGTGTAGCGGGGCAGAATCAACCAACGTTGATCGACCGTAGGAATCCACACATCGATCATTTTGATTTCGGCCAACTTCTCCAGCACTGCGGTGGGGGTCAACCCTGGGGCGTGCAACAACAGGCGATGCTTCAGTGTCACTTGCAAGCAGTACGCGAGAAAGGCGATCAGAATGTGCGCGTCGGCGCGATGCTCCAGTTGATGGTAAATGGGGCGTATGCCGAGTTCACTTTTGAGAGATCGGAAGACCGACTCGATCTGGGTCAACTGCACGTAGCGGGTCCACAGCACGCTGGGATCTCCGGCCGTGAGGTTGGAGCGCAGTAAGTAGTGTCCGTCGCGCCATTCCGCCACTTGCAGCTTTTTCTTATCCACACGAAACTGGAAGGTCTCCCGGGTGACCGGCTGGCCTTCCTCGGGTACTTGCATCTGCACGAACTGGAAGGCGCGGCCCGCTTCCGATTTCGCGGCGCCCAAACGCATCAGCAACTGGACCAGAGAGGGCAGGCTGCGCCGCATGGCCCGGAGCTTTTTGAGCAAGCGAGCCAGACGCTTGCGGCGCATGGCGGTCTCTTTGGCTCTTCTTCCTTCACTCTTGGCCAACACATAGAGCTCGCCGTCCTGCTCAAACAGTTTCACGTCCACCGACTCTCGAACCTGCTGCCAGGGCAGATCCAGCCATTTCTTTTCATATTGTTGGATCTTGCCTTTCGGTGTTCCCACCAGATAGAAAATCTCGCGTGCCGGATCCCGCATCTCCTGCAACATCTCTTCGGTCGGAATCCCGCGATCCATCACCCACATGCGTTTTGCTTTCCCGTAAGTCTTTTCGATCTGGTCCAGAAACCCGCGCAGGGTGGTGCGATCACTGGTGTTACCGTCCATCACTTCATAGGCCAACGGGAACCCATCGGTGGTGATCACCAGCGCAATCACCACCTGCAAACAGTCCGTCCGTTTATCACGACTGTGACCGTATTTGGCCTTAGGGTTCTCTTCCATCGCACCTTCGAAGTACGTACTGGTCAGGTCGTAGAGCAGAATTTCGAATTCCGCTTGAAACAGATCGGCCCACTTCTGACGCAGCCATAGAAAGAGTTCCTGCTTGTGTTTGAGCACCCGGTCGAGGCAGCGATACAAGCGATCCTTTTCGGCCACCGCGAAATCGGTTCCGAGCAACACATCCATGGCGGTAGTCAGGTACCACTGGCGATGCACGCGAAACTCGCTACCCGGATCCAGTAGCCGGTTCGCCACCAGTAGCTGCAACACTTTTTCCCAGGGGACGTCTTCGCGCGATCCGGCAAGGCGAGCATCCCAAAACTCATGCAAGCCCAGTTGACGCCACAACTCGCACGCCAACCAACAACTGCCGAACCGACGAGGGCGCCGCAGCTCAAGGCCGCTCAATTTTACTTGCAGACTGTCGATGGCATCGGCGGGAATCTCGCGGTCGTCGGGAAACAAACTCAAGTTCGCATACTCTTGCTGCTGTTCATCAAACACCGACAGCGACTTGCGCCAGGCCGCTTGTTGTTGATCGTTGATTTCGCCGAGATAGAGAACGGTTCGTTGCACCGTCTTGCCGGAACTGATGCGATGGTTTTCTACGATGCTGAAGTAGCGATGGTCTTTGCCGTCTTTTTTACGATTATTGCTGCGTAGAAACATGCTAACGACAGACTGCCAGAAGTCCGTTGTCAAAGGGAAGGCACTTGGTCTCCACTCTACCGTTTTCCGGGAGGGCGCCGATGAAAACACACGCCTTAACAATAAAAATAGGGGCAAAAAAGCCGAAAAATGTCAGCAACTGCGAAAGTGCGGCTAGGCGCTCCACTGGACGACAGTGTAGGAACGTGGCGGCAATTCTAGGGTCGTGCGTCCTCCAGCGGTCGAGGGTTTTTCGGCCTTTTGCGGTGCCACGCGCGCCGGCGCGTCGAATGTGTTTGCCGCTTTCAGGTCGTTGCCAGTAAGGACCACGGCGTCACCGGCGCGCGGGGTGGAACCTTCCCAGACGATTTCCACTTGATGAGGTTTCGCTAAGTCTCGATTCAGCAGGAAAAGCGCGATCTTTCCGGTGTCGGCTTGGTGCGTGGCGGCCGCGTCCACGTAGCTGACCGCTCCCATCCCGGAAACATCGTACGTCGGCGATTCCACCAAGAGCTCCATCGCTGCGCCGCGAGCAAACTCCAGAGCCCAGCTGTACGGATAATAGATCGTTTGCCTTAGCAGACCATTCGCATTGGTCATGATCGGGGCGATGACGTTGACAAGCTGCGCCAGGCATGCGAGTTGCACGCGGTCTGCCTTGCGAATCAGCGAATTGATGAGGCCTCCGACCAGCAGCGCGTCTTCGAGGTTATAGACCTCTTCCAATAGATGCGGCGCACTTTGCCTGTGGCCATTCACGGCATCACCGGTGCGGGCGCGGTACCAGACATTCCATTCATCGAAGCTCAGCCACAGCTTTTTCGGCGAGCGTTTGTGCCCGCGGACCATGTCGCACACGGCAGCCACTTCGTCGATTTGGCGTTCCATGCTCAGGTTCATCGCCAGGAACTTCGAGCTGTCTCCGCCGGTTTCCTCCGCGTTGGTGAAGTAACGATGCAGGGAAATGGCATCGACGTAGTCGTAGCACTGCTCGAGAACTTCGCGGTCCCATTCCAGATAAGTTGGCATGCCAGGGCCGCTCGATCCGCACGCGATGAGTTTTAGTGAAGGATCGACGTAGCGCATCTGTCGCGCGGCGTCTTCGGCCTTCAATCCATATTCGGTTGCCGTCATGTGGCCGATTTGCCAGGGGCCGTCCATTTCGTTGCCAAGGCACCATTTTTGAACTTTGTAGGGTTCCGAGATTCCATTTTTGCGCCGCAGGTCGCTCCAGCGCGTGCCCTTCTCCAAATTGCAATATTCCACAAGCGCGGCCGCTTGTTCCGCGGTTCCTGTGCCCAGATTCAAGCCCAGAAGGGGTTCCGTTCCTACGAGACGGCACCAGGCGAGAAATTCATCCGTACCAAATTCGTTCGAATTGATCGAATTCCACGCTTTGTCCAGCACCGCGGGGCGGCTTGCTTTGGGGCCGATTCCATCGAGCCAGTTGTACCCGGAAACGAAATTTCCGCCAGGATACCGGATGATGGGAACGCCGATTTTTTTTATTTCGTCGAGAACATCCTTGCGAAAGCCGCTCGAATCCGAAAGTTTGGACTGTGGGTCGTAGATGCCCTCGTAGATGGCGCGGCCGAGGTGTTCGAGGAAGGAGCCAAACACTTCTCGATGCACGGGAGCAATCGTCCGCCGCGAGTCCGCATAGATTCGGATCGGCTGGCCCGCATTCGCCGTGGCCGATTGGCCGAGCAGAGTCCGCCCCAATGCGAGGTTTGCGCCCACTGCTATTCCCGCCTTGGACGCATTTTGTAGAAAGTGCCGCCGTGAGACAAGACCCATTAGAAAGCTCCTCAGCAAGTTTAGATTTAGACGGCGAGCGGTTCGATTCCAATTTGAGCCGCAAAAGCCCCGGACACGTCTAATTCTCCGCGATGCCTAACTCCTCAATCGGGCCGGCGGTGATTGTACTCCCCAAGTCAACGACCAGTGCAAGCGCGCGATTCTACGCCGCAAACTGCCCAAGCCGATTGTTCTTTTCCTTCGTTTCATTAAATCGTGTTAACGTACGCGGTCCGCGCGTCCCGTATCCTAAATCGCTTTCCAGGGGTGGAGGCTTAGGATGGGCGCCCGGAACTGCTGAAACTAATCGGCCATTGGTGGAGTGTCCAACGTTTGATCTTGCGTGGCAGTGCGGGACCAATGCGGAAGCACGCGTTGCGAGTGGCCCGCGGAATGGCGGAGTGCGTTAGATGAACAAGGAGAAACACGGAATCCACCGGATCGCCGAGATGGCGAACGTGTCCATTGGCACGGTGGATCGCGCATTGCACGGGCGCGGCGGCATCAAGGAAGCCACTCGCAAGCACATTCTGCAAATCGCCCAACAAATCGGTTATTCGCCGAATCTTGCGGCGCGTGCGCTTTCGGTTGCGAAATCCCGCGTGCGCATTGGCGTCTGCATCCCCAAGGAAATTCATTTTTTCTACGATCAGCTCTGGGGCGGAGTCCTGGAAGAAGAGCATCATCTGGAACAGCTCGGCGTCGAGTTCGAAAACCGTCCCGTGCAAACCCTGGGCGAAGGCGACATCGAAGTTTTCAAGGAGCTGGTGGAAAGCCGCGTTGATGGAATCGTTCTCACCGCCGGAAGTCCAAAACAACTAACGCCTCTCATCGACGAAGCAGAAACAAAAGGTATACGCGTCGTTTGCGTTTCCACTGACGCGCCGGAGAGCCACCGTTCGAGCATCGTCTGTGTTGAGCCGCACTTGAACGGCTGTCTGGCCGGCGAATTGATGGGCAAGTGTGTGCCGCCGGGTTCCAAAGTAGCCGTTGTTGCCGGGATGCTCTCGACCGAAGATCACCGCAAGAAAACAGACGGCTTTTCCCAAGGGTTTCTGCGGCACTGCCCCGAGGGGAAAATCGTCAGTGTGGTGGAGGGGCACGAAGATGAGAGCGAAAGTTTTCAAAAAACGTCGGATCTCCTCCGGCGTTTCCCCGCGCTCGATGGACTTTACATCAACACGGTCAACTGCCTGCCGGTTTGCCGCGCTCTCGGTGCGCGCGGTTTCGAGGGAAAAGTAAAGCTAATCACCACGGACCTTTTCGCCGAAATGGCTCCGTACTTTCAAAAGGGAATCATCACCGCCTCGATTTACCAGCACCCGTACCGGCAAGGTCAGATCGCCGTGCGTCTCCTCGCCGATAACCTCACCAACAAAGTTCACCTGCCTCCAGCAGCGCATCTCAGTCCCGGAGTTGTGATGTCCACAAACCTGCACCTCTTCCGCGAAATGAGATCGACCGAAACCAAGCCCAGCGAACCTGTTCTCAAGGGCCGCAGCGTCTTACAAGCCTAAGAGTTTGTCCTTGCAGTGAGTTACTCCCTGGCTATCTTATTTCTCGGTTGAGTGAAGAGAACCGAACGCAAGAGAGTTCCTACAGTGTGTTTATTTCACGCGAGACTGGCTCGCCCGTTAGACAGCATGATAAGGATTAATCGAAGGTGTTTGGGGGAATGCGAGAGAAATGCAAAGGTTGATCGTAGCCCTCGGCAAAAAGCAGGAGAAATGGGTCGCGCAATTCGAAGCGATTCGCCGCGGAGAGGAATTTTAGAAATTGTGTTTCCTGCGCGGTTAGTGCGTCATCTCCGCAGGCCATGCGGGTCGAAGCCACAGGCCCGAATTTGATTTTGCTGCCATTGATTTCGACAGAGCCCGCGAAGCGATTGCAGGAACCATTTCCGGTGGCGCGCCCGTTCTCGAGGACAGAAAAGGAAGCTTTCGAAGTAAGAACAACCGTTGTGCCTGGTAAGTTGGTAAGCAGCCATTCCGTGCCGGTCAGTGAAGGTGGTTTTTTAAAGGAAGCTGCGGCATTGCCTAACACGGGATTGTGGGTTGCCGAACACGAAATGGCAAACGCTGCGAGAAATGCTGAGAGGAGGAACTGAAGACGCCATTTCATTGGCACATTTCTCCTAGCAACACTTTCTACCCTCGTGAGCAGCACGGATGGATACTTCCTTTGTCCCCCGTAGCGCGTGGGCACAGCCAGTTTGCCAGGGCGAAAGTGGTTGTGTCTAGCGTGGGTCTTCACCGCTTGGGCGATTGGCGGATCTCGATGTAGTCCAGAGCCGCGTGCTCATCGCCATCGGGAATACCCTCAATGCGGATGCTGTCGCCGGGACGAAGGGCCAGCCCAAGGATCCGTCGCCGAGTGGAAGAATCTCCTCCTGGCTTGGTAGCAGGCAAATGATCGTCAGCAACCCATTCATCGACTTCCTTATCGCTAACTAGAACGCGAAACTTTGACTTGCCGTTGTTCTGGTCAAAATATTCCACATCGACCTCATACTTACCAGTGGCACCATCGAAAGGGAACGTGGCGGAACATTTTTGCGCCGGAGGGGCGCACTCAATCGCCTTTCCACCCGAAGCCGTTTCACGTGGAACAACCTCGAACGTTACGTAGCCTTGCAGCTGCATCGCTTCGGCCTCAATGCGGCCTGGATAATGCCCCACACGACCGTGCTGATCGGCTATTCCTGAAATTTGAAAAAACCAATTGCACACGGCGTCGCGCCACACGATCGCATGCCCGGCCTGGAAATCGAGGCGCTTCAATACTTCCTCATAGCGCTCTCCTTCTATTCGGCTTTGGAGCGATTTCCATTGCTGCACAAGATTTGCTGCTTGCTCCGCGCCTTCGTAGTGTGAATCGTAAATGTGCTGGATAACCGTCTTCCCTGAACGCAGCGCGTACGTGTATGGCACGTGGTGGAAGAACAGCAGCAGTTCATCTGGCGTCGTATCCAGGGATTCATACATCTTCGCAACGGACGCGCGGTATTGAGCGACATATCCCGTGCCCGTGGCCGCCGTGCGGTCCATGCCGACTCCATCGTGATCAGCGCGATGCCACTGTCCCCAGCCGTTTCGTTCGGAAGACTCAACTCCCGGTCCGAAGTGGGCGCCCACAATATCCGTGAGCGTGCCCGCGCCTAATGGACCGGTGTAGCTTTCATAGATCGGCCAGGAAGCAAGCAGCATGCCGGAAATTGTTTGCACTACACTCGGATCGTTTCCAAAGCTGAGACGAGTCCATTCCTCCGCAATCGTCTTCGAATCGAGATTCGGATTCCAGGCGAGCCTGGCATAGCCATAAAGATTCGCCATCGCCAGCGGGTGGCCCAGCCAGTTGGCATCCATGCCGACATTCACCACCGCAACGAATCCGCCAATCGGGCGATGAAAAGTTTTGCCTGCCACAATGTCCTTCACCGGAGTGGGCTGCTCGCCTGCGTGCATATCGAAATCGAGAACTTCCTTCCACATGGACGGAAGAAAACACAAGTGCCGCTGTTGGCCCGTGTATTCCTGCGTGACTTGCAGCTCAATGGCCTCATTTGTTTTTTCCAGCCCGCTGAAGAGCGGCGACACCGGTTCGCGCACTTGAAAATCAATCGGCCCGTGTTTGATCTGGATGATTACGTTGTCGTCGAATTTCCCGTCGAGCGGATGAAAGTTGTCGTACGCAGCCTTGGCCCGATCGTTCTTGGGATTGGTCCAATCGAGATGGTGGTTGTAAACAAACGCTCGATAAAAAACGATTCCATGATGCGGCGCAAGGGCGCGCGCAATCACGTTGGCGGCATCGGCTGGCGTCCGCCCATAGGTCGCAGGTCCGAGGCGTCCCTCCGAATCCGCTTTGACGACAACGCCCGCAAAATCCGGAACCAACCGGTAGAGGTCGTCAAATTTTTTTCTCCACCATTCGGCAACAAGTGGATCCGCCGGATCAAACGTGTCCAGACCGCCGATCACCTTTGGGCTGCTGAGATCGACGGAAATAGAAAGCCGAACTCCCCAAGGACGAAACACATCGGCCACGCGAGCGAGCTGCGGTAGAAAACTGTCTTCCAGAGCGCGCGGATTGGCATTCACATTGTTGATCGCGCATCCGTTGATCCCAATCGAAGCGAGCAGCCGCGCGTACTCTCCCGCGCGCCTCAAGTCGTCCCTCACATTTCCGTTTTCAAAAAAGATCGAGGGGCCCGCATAGCCGCGCTCGATGCGGCCGTCCAAGTTGTCCCACTGATCCACCCAGCGAATCGGGGCAAATGGCTGCTGCGTTTCGTGTAAAACCGAAACGGTTTCGCCGCGCGCTATTTTGCTGAGCAACGCGAACACTCCATAGAGAACACCGCGATCGGCAGACGCTGTCACAATCAGGCAGTCAACTCCGTGGAATTTTTCCGCTGCGAGCAGGAAACCGTCTTCGTGAAGATCGGCCTGTTCTAAAAGCTGAGGCGAGTCCGCTCGTAATGCGGAAAGCGTGCCCAGAATGACGGAGCTCTCGCGCGGGAGGCTTTTCTCCTCGCGAAGTGTTCGCGCCAGCATTCCTCGCATGCCTCGAATCAGTTCAGCTTTAGCGGAATCAAGCACGGGCGAATCGCCGAGCACGACCACACTCGCGGGCAAAGCCGAATATTTTTGCGCGGCGCTCTTGTCCAGCGGCGCATAGCGCAGCCACGCGTCAGCTCCACTTTCCGCGCGCGCACAGCTCGCCGCAAACGCCCAGAACAGAAGCGCCACGCCGATGGTTATGTGCAGGAAACGATGCATGGGATTGCCAGTCTATAGCATTACAACAGCGCGGCCGTTCTGGCCGTTCATCCGAGGCGCGATCTGGCGTCTTTCCGCCGGGAATCGAAAGATTCGCCGTGTACGTTAACGGCCGTGCTATAGTACCAGCCGTTTTTCAGATTACAAGTATCGCTATTTTTTCTCGGAGGTTTTGATGAAGTTTTTTTCTCGCGCCCGGCTTGCTCTCTCCGCATCTGCGGCGCTCCTCATTTGCGCGCCAATTATTCTGCGCAGCCAGGTACAGGTTCCCGCCTACCGCAATCCGAAACTGCCCATTGAGGAACGCCTCGCCGATCTTCTTTCTCGCATGACGCTCGAAGAAAAAGTCGCTCAGATGGAAGGCGTCTGGGAAAACCCGGCTTTCATGAAGACTCCCGAGTCGCGCTTCGTCGATGAAAAGGGGGCGTTCCTCCCCGACCACGCGGCCCTTCTGCTAAAAGATGGTATTGGCCAGATTTCGCGCCCGAGCGAAGTCTCCCACGGCCCGCGCGAAGAAGCAGAGTTCACCAACACGCTGCAGAAATGGATGAAGGAGAACACGCGCCTAGGCATCCCCGTGATGTTTCATGACGAATGCCTGCACGGCCACATCGCCGACAAGGGCACGTCTTATCCCGCCGCGATCGGCCTCGCGTCCACCTGGGATCCGGAATTGTTGCACGAAGTTTTCACTGCCGATGCCGCGGAGGCGCGCGCCCGCGGCGTGCAAGAATGCCTCGCGCCCGTTCTCGATCTCGCGCGCGATCCGCGCTGGGGCCGCACGGAAGAAACTTACGGGGAAGATCCCTACCTCGTGTCGCGGCTAGGCGTCGCGGCAATAAAAGGCTTTCAAGGCGACGGCCCCGGTGTCGACAAATCGCACGTCATGGCCACTGCGAAACACTTTGCCGTGCACGGCCAGCCGGAAGGCGGCACCAACGTCGCCCCCGGAAATTATTCCGAGCGCGTCATCCGCGAATACTGGCTGAAACCGTTCGAAGCCGCCGTTAAAGAAGCTCACGTCCACACCGTGATGGCCTCCTACAACGAAATCGACGGCATCCCTTCCCACAGCAACAAACATCTTCTGACCGACATTCTGCGTCACGAGTGGGGATTCAACGGCGTCATCGTCTCCGATTATTTCGGCATCATGGAACTCATTCGCGTCCATCATGTCGTCGCGGATAAGGACGCCGCCGCGCGCATGGCTCTCGACGCTGGCGTGGACATCGAGTTGCCGTTTCCGGACGCCTATCCCGGTATCGTTCAGCAAGTGCACAACGGCACGGTCTCCGAAGCGGCCGTCAATCGCGCCGCCGCGAGCGTGCTGCGTGCAAAATTTCTCGCTGGCCTTTTCGACGATCCATACGTTGATCCCGCCTACGCCGAAAAAATCACCAACAGCCCCGAACATCAGAAACTCGCGCTGCAAGCCGCCCGCGAAACGCTTACGCTGCTGAAAAACCAGAACAATCTTCTTCCGCTGGACACCGCCAAGTACAAACACATCGCCGTCATCGGTCCCAACGCCCACGACATGCACCTCGGCGGCTACAGCAACAAGCCTGGCCGCGGCGTCACCATTCTCGACGGCATCAAAAACCGCGTCGGCTCCAGCGCGGAAGTTCTCTACGCCGAAGGCACGAAGATCACCGAAACACTCCCCGACTGGGATGCCGACAAAGTCGAACTCGGCGATCCTGTTAAAAACGCGCAGCGGATCGCGGAAGCCGTGAAAGTCGCACAGAAAGCCGACGTAATCATCCTCGTGCTCGGCGACAACGAACAAACTTCCCGCGAAGCTTGGGCTCCCGAGCACAAAGGCGATCGCGACGATCTCACGCTCCTCGGCAATCAAGACGACCTCGTCAAAGCCATGCTCGCCACACACAAACCGGTAGTCGTACTTCTCCTGCACGGTCGTCCCAATGCGGTCACCTATATTGCGGAAAACGTTCCCACGATTCTCGACGGCTGGTATCTCGGCCAGGAAGGCGGCACTGCCGCGGCCGAAGTCCTTTTCGGCGATTACAATCCCGCGGGCCGGATGCCCATCACGGTGCCGCGCACCGTGGGCCAAATTCCCGATTACTACTACCAAAAGCCCTCCGCCAAGCGCGAGTATCTCGACGACACCACTAAGCCTCTCTTCCCCTTCGGCTGGGGTCTGGGCTACTCGACGTTTAAATATGACAATCTCCACCTGGCGCCTGACTCCATCGGCCCAGAAGGCACAACCCGTGTCAGCGTGAACGTAACCAACACCGGCAAAGTCCGTGGCGACGAAGTCGTCCAGCTCTACATTCGCGACGAAGTCAGCTCCGTAACGCGCCCCATTAAAGAACTGCGCGGCTTCCGCAGAATATCGCTCAATCCAGGAGAGACGAAAACGGTGGAATTTTCACTCGGCTTCGAGGAGCTTTCGTTCCTGAATCGGGATATGCACAAGGTCGTCGAGCCAGGAACGTTCAAAATCATGGTCGGCGGGAATTCCGTCGACTTGATAGATACAACTTTGACGGTCGCAGAAAAGTAATCGCGGTTTCGTGCATTCGAAAAGTAATCAGCAGCTTGAAGCTTTTGCAAGGAGCGCATTAAGGCGCGTTCCGCAAGAAATCCTAAATTGAATTACAAAGGTGAGCCATGGCCCAGACTTCAAACGCACCGATGACGCTCGGCATCATTGTTGGAAACCGGGGCTTTTTCCCCGGTCATCTCGCCAGCGAGGGCCGTCGCGACATGATCGCCACCCTCACCGCCAAAGGCATCAAGCCGATCGCGCTCGAAGAAAGCGATTCGAAACACGGCGCGGTAGAATCACGGCAGGATGCCGCAAAGTGCGCGGACCTTTTCAAGAAGCATCGCGAGCAAATCGACGGCATCGTCGTCACGCTACCGAACTTCGGCGATGAACGCGCCATCGCGGACACGCTCCGCATGGCCGATCTCGGCGTTCCCGTCCTTATGCAGGCCACGCCGGATACGCCATCGCGCATGTTGATCACCGATCGCCGCGACAGCTTTTGCGGAAAAATGTCGGCCTGCAACAACCTCGCGCAGTACGGAATCCCTTATTCCCTCACAAATCTGCACACCGAAGCGCCTAACTCCGAAGTATTCCAAAAAGATTTGGACTGGTTTCTCGCTGTCTGCCGCGTCGTCAAAGGCCTCAAGCGGCTTCGCATCGGCGCCATCGGCGCGCGTCCCGCCGCTTTCAACACCGTTCGTTACAGCGAAAAAATTCTCGAAGCGAACGGCATCTCCGTCGAAACGCTCGACCTCTCCGAAGTCATGGGCAGAACCGCCCGTCTCAGGGATGACGACAAAAAAGTTACTGACCGGCTCGCCGCCATCCGCCAGTACGTCTCCACGCAAAGCATCCCCGATGCCTCACTCATAAAAATGGCCAAGCTCAGCTCGGTGATCGACGCGTGGATGCGCGACACCGAGGTCACCATCAGCGCCATCCAGTGCTGGACGTCTCTTGAAGAATTTTTCGGCGTCGTCCCCTGCACGGTCATGAGTATGATGAGCGATCAAGGTCTCTCCAGCGCCTGCGAAGTCGACGTCGCCGGCGTCATCGGCATGCACGCTCTGCAGCTCGCCTCGCAAACTCCCAGCGCCCTCCTCGACTGGAACAACAATTACGCCGACGATCCCGACAAAGCCGTCTGCTTCCACTGCAGCAACTTGCCGAAACATTTTTTCAAGGATGTCCGCATGGACTTTCAGGAAATCATCGCGGGCACGGTCGGGAAGGACAATACCTTCGGCACCTGCGTCGGCCGCGTCAAGAGCGGCGCCATGAGTTTTGCGCGCTTCTCCACCAACGACCGCGCCGGAAAAATCTCCGGCTACGTGGGCGAAGGCGCCTTCACCGACGATCCTCTCGAAACCTTCGGCGGTGCCGGCGTAGTAAAAATCCCGCATCTCCAAAAACTTCTCCGCTACATCTGCGAAAACGGCTTCGAGCATCACGTCGCCGCAAATTTTTCCACGGTAGCTTCTGCCGTCCACGAAGCCACTACTCGTTACCTCGGCTGGGACGTTCACTCCCACTCGGCCTAAGCCACTGATGAAAGCGCAATCCGGACATCACCAGCAACCTTCTAGCCCGCGGAATTCCTCCGTCATCCCGGAAAAGGTGTACCATCGCCCGCGGAGTTCCTCACGCCTTCATGACGTCCGCACTTCCGTCCGAGCAAGAGTCGGCTCTCACCGGCCACCGATTCTTTTTCTTGTTCCTTCTTCTCTTAGCCACTTTAATTCTCTTTCCCTATGCACAGTCTAGCCGCTTCGGCCACTACACTTTTCTTGTTATCGGAAGCTCTGCCATCCTCATCAGCGTCTACGCCGCCAAAATCCATCGCGGTTTGCTCGTTCTTGCCATCCTCCTTGCCATTCCCACCCTGTTCCATCGCATCTTCCTTACTAAGGCTGAGCTGAGCTCGTTTTCCATTTTCAACGTGGTCCTCAGCTTGCTTTTTGACTTGCTCATTGTCGTGGTCATTTTCCGCCATGTCTTCGCCAGGGACCGCCCCAATTCCGAAACCATCTTCGGAGCCCTCTGCATCTATCTGCTGGTCGGATTCAGTTTTGCAAGCCTCTACGAAATGGTTGCTGCCACGCAGCCTACCGCCTTTTATTTCGATCCGCACACCAACCTTCACGCCGTTCCCGCCCGCTTCGATTTCATCTACTACAGTTTCTGCACCATGACCTCGCTCGGCGCCGCCGGAATCACAGCCGTTTCGCCTCAAGCTCGTTCCATCACTGTCCTCGAAGCCATCCTCGGCGTCCTCTACCTCGCGGTCCTAATCGCCAGATTAATGGGGGCCTACCGCCCCAAGCTAACCGTCTGAGCCAGTTCTACGGCGAGCATCGGAGTCATATTCCCATCAGCTTCTTATTTGGAACGGTCGCGTTGTCCAACCGTAGTGCGCCACTATGCGAGGCTGCTGATAAACACGCTTACGCTGTCGCCCGTTGTTCGGCCGCTTCAGCGCGCCGCACACGAACCTTCACTTCGACGCGCGACCCTAGGCGGTTGACGATCGACATGAGGCGGTCAACGGTGAAACGCCGGAGATTCGCATTGCGGATGCGCGAGAAGTCGGCCGCCGCAATGCCTGTGCGGTCGTGCGCGGCGCGCACGGTCAGGTGCTCCTGATGGAGACTCCGACGGCCATTTCCAATTACTCGCGAGAGGATTTTGGACGACCTACACCTCCGATCTGAAACAAGTCGGCGAACCCAGGCCATTCGAAAAATCCAAGGAAGGTTGGACCGCCGCCAAATGGCACAATTTTCACAGCGACTCGCACGGGAAGCTGTTATTTGACAGAGAGAGTGACACCAAAGTTCTGGCTCAGTTTCCCGGCGACATGATTTTCATTCATCCTCTTGGCAGCGAACGAGTTCTTGTGACCGGCGGCCGGCAATTTTCACTCTTTCGCTCGGATGGAACGCTAGTCTCCACGGAAACGTTCACGCGCGAAGGCGTAAATTTTGCGGCGCTCTCCGCGGATCATCGCCGGTTTGCCATGGCTGTATATTTATGGGGAGTCGGAGATCCGAGCTATCTCGAGGAAGAGAAAATCATCGTCTACGACGCGGACACTGGCAAAGCCATCGTTTCCGTCCCATCGGACCCGCTGCCACAACAGCAATCCTGGGCCGCTATCTCCCCCGACGAAACTTTGCTTGCCGTTGGCGCCCAAAACACATTGCGGCTCTTTCGTTTGCCTCAGCCCGCGCCGTAAGGGCTTCGTTAACAGCTCAAAGCTGGGCGCTCCAAATGCCGGTTTTGTACCTAGCGCTCTTGCTTCTCAACGTGCGATACGCGCGGCGAACTATTGACAACTGCATAGTGGAACTGTACAGTTCATCTTTGCGAACTGATGAGTTAGGGCTCGTCATGAAAACGAAGAATACTCATGGAATTGTGGTTTCCGCACTGAAGGCACGAACGCACTTCGGCAGCTTGCTGCGTCAGGTCGAAGAGAACCGCGGGTCGCTGGTGATCGAGAAACGCGGAACTCCCCGAGCTGTGCTGGTTAGCATACGAGATTACGTGCGTCTGGCGGCGCCTGAACCCGAGATTCTGAAGGCCCTCGGCGAAGAGTCCAGGCAGAATCGTACGGACACTCTCACATCGCGGGAGATCGATCAGCTGATCCAAAAGACGCGAGCGCGAAAAATGAAGCGCTGATGCTCCCGCTGCGGTTAGTCCTGGACACAAACGTTGTGATTTCGGCAGCGCTGAAGCCAGAGGGTTTGCAGCGTACCGTTTTTCTGCTGGCCATCAGCAAGCCGGCGCGGCTGTATGTGTCCGAAGCCATCCTGGTAGAGTACCGCATGGTTTTGGCGCGGCCAGAATTGCGGATACGCAGAGGGCTCCAAATGCAATTCCTTGACTTGCTCGAGAATCGGGCGCGTATGGTTTCGCCCGCGAGACTGGTGAGAGCATCCAGCGATCCAGAAGACGATAAGTTCCTCGAATGCGCCGATGAAGCGCGCGCGGACTACCTGGTCACGGGGAACTTGCGCCATTTCCCGAAGTTTTGGAAGGCAACAAAGGTTGTAAGCGCCCGGGAGTTCGTCAGCTTGGCAGCGCCACATTTGATTGGGTGAAAGCCGACGAGGGTAGCGTGCCAGCTCACTCCGCATCCTGAGATTCTTCCCGGATTCTCTGTTTTCGGATTTCGACTCCCTCCGTCTTCCGGCTTTTCCACACATTTCCACAGCCGTATCAAACTGCTAAACGCTCAGCCAACCCCTTCCGATCCTTCAACTTCCCCACTCCTCCCAGCTACCATTTCCCATGCTTGCCCTGAGCCTCCAAGGGTTTCGCTCGCGCCCCATTTTCTCCGCCTTTCTAGGTGCGGGTCTTCAGACTTGCTTTTCGCTCCCATCCGCCGCCCTCGCGCCGAATCTGCCACTTCCTCTCCTTCTTCGGAAACCTTCAAACCATTCAACATTCCAACTTTCCAATGTTCCTCCGACCTATCTCCTTTAGAATCACATCTTTTGCACACCCCCACCACCTAACTCCCATCGAATCACATTCTTGCAAAAAACAGGGGAGGGGGTGGGGTATCCAAAGACCTAGCCCAACCCAACCGCTTCCCTTTTTTTCCACAGCGAATAAACATCCAGCGCACAGCAACACCCGCAACTCTAATCGTTTCAAATGCTTACTTGACGGTTCTCTGGACACCCGGGGTGGGGGCTGCTTCCGACAAATCGCCTCTCCCTCTTCCGCTGTTCGCCAGGTCCCAATCTGCTCGTCCCTCCACCACGGCGATGGACATGGGCTCTGGGCTGCTCGGTCCCTTTCAACTTTCAAATGTCGACTGTCAACTCTTCAAGTACAATCCCGGCGCTCCATTCAGAAGCCCACTTCACCATGGGGGCCCATTTCACTCCGGAGGATAGATGAGCGCTAGCTTACGGCTCCAGGAAATCCGCGACGGCTTTGAGCGGCCCTTCTGGGTCGCCAACGTCAGCGAAATCTTCGAGCGCCTCTCTTACTACGGCGCGTTCTCCTCGCTCGCCGTCTATCTCCAGGAAAAGTTGAACTTCTCGACCGAGCAAACCGGCACGCTCACCGGCCTCTTCGGCGGCATGGTCTGGTTCCTGGCGATTTTCGGCGGCGCCGTCGCGGACAAACTCGGCTTTCGCCGCGCGCTGTCGATGGCCTATCTCATACTGGCCGCGGCGTACTTCCTAATCGGCTCGATCGGTGCGTCGTGGCTTGCGCCCGTTCGTGGCGCGGTTCCGCTCAGCTTGTTTGTCGGCGTCATCCTGATTCTTCCCGCGCTTGGCATCGCACTGGTAAAGCCATGCGTCGTCGGCACCACCGCCCGCGCTTCCAAGGAAAATGTCCGCACCCTCGGCTACTCGATTTACTACACCATGGTGAATATCGGCGGCACCGCCGGCCCCTTCGTCGCAAATTGGGCGCACACGCACTTTGGGCTGGAGAGAGTTTTTCGGATTTCTGCGCTCAGCGTTTTCGCGATGTTTTTCCTTATCCTTTTTTTCTTTCGCGATCCCCGCAAACCGGGCGACGAGCCAGCCCCGAGCCTCATGCAGGTCGTACGAAACTTTCGCGCGGTGATCTGGCCGCCTCGTTTCCTGATTTTCCTTCTTATCTTCACCGGTTACTGGATCGTCTTCTGGCAGCAATACACCAGCCTGCCGGGTTTCATTCATACTTACGTGGATCCCAACGCCCACATCGAGCTCATCCTCATCACCGACGCGCTCATCGTTGTTTGTCTCACCTTCATAGTCAACTATTTGGCACGCAAAATTCCGCCGTTTCACGCTGTGATTCTAGGAACCGTCATTTCTTCCATGTCGTGGCTGGTCCTGGCGTTTTGGCCGACGGTAATTGGCGCAGTCGTTTCCATCGCCGTGCTAGCTCTCGGCGAAATCATTCAGCAGCCGCCTTACTACGCATACATCTCGCGTCTCGCGCCTCCTGGCCAGCAAGGCACGTATATGGGCTTCGCTTTTCTTCCGATTGGAATTGGCTCGCTGGTAGGAGGCTGGTTCGGCGGGACGATGATGCATCACTTCGGCGAAGTCGCCCACCATCCCGAGCGCGCCTGGTGGGCCATCAGCGCCGTGGGCTTCGCCACCGCGCTGCTGCTGTGGATTTACGACCGCGCCGTCAAACCCGCCGCGCAGGAGCCGGCATCATGACGCTGCGCGGCACATCTCCGTTTCGCAAGGTTTTGTGTGGATTTGAACTTTTGACTTTCAACTGTGGACTGCCTGTCCTGAGCGAAGTCGAAGGGTCGACTGCTTTAATTCACCATGCGGCGGAGCGAAGCGAGCGCCTGCCGCGCGAGCGAATACCGCGGCTCGACCTCGAGCGCTTCTTGAAAACATTTCATGGCGCGCGCATACATTTCCTTGCCGAGATACGCACGACCCAAGTTGTAGTGCGGAAAATGGCGCGGCTCATAGCGGCGCGCTTCGATGGCGCGCTCGAGCCATGGAATCGCTTCATCGAATCGGTTCAGCTCGATCAGATAGGCCCCGATGTCGTTATACGGATTGCCGAATTCCGGGTCGACTTCGATGGCGCGCTTGCATTCAGCAATCGCATCTTCGATGCGGCCCTGAAAATGGTACGTCCAGCCGAGAAATGTGTAGGCCTCGGCCGTCGGGTGAAGTTCGAGCGAGGACTGATAGAGCTCGACGGCCCGGTCGTAGTCGCCCTCCATCTGGGCCTGGTAAGCGTCTTGGAGGATTTCCCACGCCCTCGTCAGGGTTTCCTGGCTCATGGTGTAAATTGTTAACACACGGTTTTGAGGGCGTCAAAAGTACGAGAGTCCCATCGGTGCACAGGAGCAACCTGTACCTTGTGCCGGGTCGCGGGAGTGGAAATTAGGGCCACAAAAAGAGAAGATGGGGGCGCACTTTGCACGCTGCATTACACGCTACATCGCACAGTGCTTCGCACGCGAAGACGTTTGTACCGAAAGATTCTTGAAGTCCATGACGAAGGGGGAGACGTGAAGCGAAATTATCTGATTCTTGGGTTCGCGCTGTTGGGCATGTCGGTGGCAGTCCTGGCGCAAGATCCACCGGCAAAGACGCCTGCAAAAAAAACCACGGCAACCAAGGGATCGCCAACCAAAGGCAAGGAAGTGTTCGATCAGAAATGCGGCGTCTGCCACTTTGCGGATAGCGACGCGAAGAAAATCGGCCCTGGGCTAAAAGGAATCTCCAAGCGCGGCACGTTTAGCGTGAACAACAACAAGTTCACCGACGACTCGCTGAAAACTTGGATCGAAAATGGCGATTCGCTGATGCCCCCGTTCAAAGATGCTCTGGACGAACAGCAGATCAAGGACGTCATCGCCTACGTGAAAACGCTGTAGCGCGTTTGCAACGACCGCCTCTCGACTGTTTGTAAGTTCGCGAGCGAACGTGAAACTCCGCGAAAGCGTTTGGATTGTCGTAAGGGATTTTGGTAATTTGCGGGAATGAAAAAACCCCCGATGGACTGAGCTATCAGGCCATCGGGGGCAAACTCAACCGGGACACCTGCCCAGGCACCTAGCGCGATCCGAAGCGGCGGCCAGCAAACTCTGCGTAAAAGCGCCAGCCGATTCTCGTGCGCTGTGTCCGGGCCTATTCTCTGCGAAGCAGAGAATCTACTTCAGGACGGCGTCCTTGAACGCCTTCGCCGGGCGCAAGCGAACTACGGTCTTGGCCTTGATCTTGATCGCTTCGCCCGTCTGGGGGTTACGGCCCATGCGCGCCTTGCGGTGCGCCTTCACGACGCGGCCAATGTTCGGAATAACGAACTTGCCCGCGGCGCCCTTGGCTTCTTTCACCGCAAGCTTGAAGAGCTCTTCGAAAAAGAGCACTGCGGTTTTCTTGGGTGTGCCGCACTTCTCGGCGATGTGCGACACGATCTTGCTCTTGCTCATTGGCTTGGCTGCCATCTAGTCTGCTTATCCTCCTGTATTTACTTTCCACCCCGAAACGAGCGGGGCAGGCCGCGAGCGAAAAACCCCTGTTTTGCTGCGGAAAAACTCGGGCCGTTCGAGACTATAGCCAAGCTGAAAGGAGAACGCAAGGAAAAATCGCAAAAAAGGCCGGAAAAATGCGGCTTTTTTGAGAGCGGCTTGTGAATAACCCGCAAAAATGCCGTGTCCAGCGCTTTGCCGAGTAAAAAATTCCCGCGACTAGAGCGCAGCTAGGCCGGAATAGAAATGGGCGATGGCTTTGATACCGCCGAAATAATTTTCGAGAGCGAGATGTTCGTCGGGAGCGTGCGCGTTTTCGTCAGGGAGACCGAAGCCGATGAGCACGCAGGGAACTTTGAAGGTGTCATGCATTTGCGTGACGAAGGGGATCGAGCCGCCTTCGCGAATGAAGGCGGCCTTTTTTCCGAAACCTTTTTCGAGAGCGCTCTGAGCGATTTTGAAAATGGGCGCGTGGAACGGAGCTACCCAGGGCTTGCCAGTGCTGAGCACTTCGAATTTGCATTTTACGGATTTGGGCAAAAGTTTGCGGACGTGTTTTTCGACGAGTTTAGCGATGACGTGCGGATCCTGGTTGGGAACGAGACGCGTGGAAAATTTTGCGTAGGCTTTGGATGGAATGACCGTCTTGGCGCCTTCGCCTTGATAGCCGCCCCAAACGCCGTTCAGCTCGAGAGTTGGCCGCGTCCAAAGTTGCTCAACAGTCGTAAAGCCTTTTTCGCCGAAATAGCCCGGCGCGCCAACGGCTTCTTCGAATGCTTTTTTCTTCCAGGGCAGCGCGTTCAAAGCTTTGCGTTCGGGCGCGGAAATTTTTGCGACTTTATCGTAGAAGCCAGGAATGGCAACGCGGAAATTCTTGTCGTGAAGTTTGGCGAAGAGTTCGGCGAGAATCGTCAGCGGATTGGGCACAGCGCCGCCGTACACGCCAGAGTGGAGATCGCGCGCGGGGCCGGTCAGTTCGATCTGGTAGTAATTCAATCCGCGCAATCCATAGGTGATGGAAGGCACGCCTTTCGCGAGCATCGATGTGTCGGAAACCACGAGCGCGTCGGCCTTCA
The DNA here is from genome assembly GCA_963833345.1 of uncultured Acidobacteriota bacterium. Lineage (GTDB taxonomy): Bacteria > Acidobacteriota > Terriglobia > Acidiferrales > UBA7541 > Acidiferrum. The sequence goes on from CAWHXI010000002.1 coordinate 4,220,872, forward strand.
GCTTTTCCTTATTTTTCTGCACATAGTCCCAAAGGCTGACGCTTCCGACTTCTTCTTCGCCTTCGATCAGGACTTTTACATTGATGGGCAGCTTGCCGTTTACTTTCTGGATGGATTCGAGCGCCTTCAAATGGATGTGAACCTGGCCCTTGTCATCGGCTGTGCCGCGTCCAAAGAGATTGCCATTGCGGACGGTGGGTTCGAACGCGGGCGAAGTCCAAAGATCAAGCGGCTCTGCGGGCTGCACATCATAGTGGCCGTAAAAGAGAACGGTGGGCTTGCCGGGCGCTTCGAGAGATTCAGCATACACGAGCGGATGAAGATTTGTCGGAACGATTTCAATTTTCTGAAAACCGGCAGCGCGAAGATTGTCGGCGACCCAGCGAGCCGCGCGTTCGATGTCCGGTTTGTGTTCGCTCTTGGCACTGACACTGGGGATTCGCAAAAATTCGCAGAGTTCCGCCAAATGCTTGTCGCGATTACCTTCTATAAATTCAGCAAGGTTCGTCATGGGGCTCTCGGGGGCTATGAGTCCTTTCGAATAAAATCAAACGAAACTTGAAAGCGTATGTATGTGGCAGCGGAATGAGTGCGGACTTACAAAGCGGCCCTCGGCTGCTGATTCCTATTCTAGAACCGTGCCTGCCCTGCGCACAAGCGTGCGGGGCGTGAATAGCCAGATAAAACGCGAGAATGTTCGAAGAGTCGTCAACCGCGTCGCGCTGCCCAGCCCAGCAGCAACAATCCGGTTGCAACAATCCAGCTTCCGGCGACCCGCACCGCGATCCTAGTCCATGGCGGCCGCAGCTTAATCACGAATGCCGACACAAGGGCCACAACTACAAAGATTCCTGCCACCAATCCCGCATACGCCCCGACTAACGAGAGCGACCACGGTACCCCCGCGCCATTCATCCAGCCGTGTACCAAGCCCAGCAAACCGGCAAGCGCGGTCATCGTGCGTAACGACAATCGCGCATTTGCGGCGACCAATCCGCCAAAAACCAGAAACGAAATCGCGGCCACGGGCCACGACGCGGCCCACTGAAAAATCGTTCCCAGAAAGCAGCCTACAAACCAACTGGCCGGAAGCAGCAAGAGCGTCCGCCTTCCATACTCCGGACCGCGCAGCCCCGCGAGCAACGCCAGGGCTACTACCGGCACAATGTCCTCCGGGCTCAAGAAAAAGTGCAACAGGCCGTCATACATCGGCCCCATCCCCGTGGAATTCAAATGCGCCGAGGCGGGAGATGGGCACAGGAAGAAAACCGAAAACATCGCAGCCGTGACGAATACACATTTGCGCTTCATGCCAACGCCATCCACAGGAAATACATTCCCATCGCAGAGATAAATCCGCCGGACAAACGAAGGAACATTTGTCCCCGCGTCCAACGGTGCACCAGACCGATCGAAACGCCAATACCGTGTAAACAGCCCGTGGCGCAAACAAACCCCATGCTGTACAACAACCCGTCCTGGCCCGGTGGCAGCTCAGTGCCGTGAGCGTGTCCATGAAAAATAGCGAAGAATGAAACAAGCAAGGCTGCCACCCATAGCGGCGGTTTGAGTTCCAACAAAACCACTCCACCGAGCAGAATCATCGACGCGGCGATGCCATACTCCGTACCAGGAAGTGGAATTCCCATAAGCCCCATCATGCCGCCGAGAGCCATTACCATCGGAAACGCCACAGGCAAAAGCCAAATCGCAGGCGAACCAAGTTGCGCACCCCACAAGCCGACCGCAATCATGGCCAGTACGTGATCGAGACCAGAAATTGGGTGACGCACTCCGGACAAAAATCCGCTGGCTTCGCCCTTCCTGATGTGGGCTTCGGCGACTTGCGAAAACTGCATCGCCAAGGCCAGCATCGCCAGGCTTCTGAGGTATGTGTGGCGAAGCGCGGAAGTCATCGGATCACACCGATCAGCATCGCTACGCGCTGGATGGTCCAAAATGCTCCCAGCGAACCTACGGTATAACCCGGCAGGGCCTCGACCATTCGAGGCCAGCGGATTTCCAACACACGAAATGCGCGCTCCAGCAGCAAAATCAAAATCACAAAGCCCACCTGCCCGATCTCGACACCTACGTTGAAACTCAAAAGCGCCCATGGCAATTCATTTGACGGCAAGCCCGCACTTGTCAACGCACTGGCAAATCCAAATCCATGCAGTAACCCGAATGCGAACGCCACTACCCACGGATGGCGTATGGTAAAACTCGATTCGCCTCGCCACACCTTTACAATCTCCGGTCCCAAAAACAGGATGCTCAACGCAATCGCGGCGTTGAGCGGCAGCGTTGGCGCGTTTGCGTAGCCTAGCGTCGCAGTCGCCAAGGTGATGCTGTGCGCCACGGTGAATGCGGTGATCGTTTTTAGCAACATCCAACGGTTCTTCACGATGAGCAATAATCCCAAGACGAAGAGAAGATGGTCCGGTCCAAACAAAATGTGCCGAATGCCATGCACTACATACGTTCCAGCAACACCCAGCCGGCCCTGGTTTGGAGTAATGTCGATCCACGCCTGCGACGGCCGCACGATGGTCGACCAACTTCGGCCATCCAGGAGTTGCACTCGCACCAAAACGTCCGTGATGGTGCCTTGCAATCCAACAAAGTCGACGCGCTTTCCGCCCAAGCCTCCCGCAACTACAATCGAACGCCGCTCGAGTAAAGAATCAGTGAGTTCCTGTGTGGTCGGCGCAGTGACGTTTTTCGCGTCGGGGGGAAGTTGCAGTACGATCGGCAAACGCATTCCTGCATTCACTGGAGTACGCCACACAACGTCGTAATGACCCGGAGAGGTTTCCTTGATTTCCAGATAGGCAGGCCGCGTCTCGTGGGCCGTGCAGGTCGGAATGAACGCAGCGCCGGCGACCATCAGCAACGCCGCGCAGAAATGTCGCGACGCCTTCATGGCGCTAACGCCGACCCATCTTTGGGCTCAGTCGCTTCCGGCGGCGGCTGAGGCGCCGAGACCTCATATTTCTCGCGCATTTTGGCGTAGGCTTTTTGCCATTCGATGGCCTTCTGATCCGCCAACCACGCGGTCTTCACGTCCGGCTCAACTTCCTCGAACGCAGGGATTCGCCCCGGCGTAATCGATTCGATCCAAACCAGGTGCCACCCGTAACCCGATTCGATCGGACCTTGCCACATTTTCGGCTTCAACTTGTACAGTCCGATGGCGAACCCGGGCCCAAACTCCTTTGCGAGTTGATCCGGCGCGCGGTCGCCGTAATAATCTTGAAACATAAAGGGGTCCGCCAATTGCTTGATCAGCGGACTGTCTTCCGATTTACTTGCGATTTTATTCAGCGCGGCGAGCGCGTCGGCCTGCGCGTTTTGCCCACGGCGATCAAATCCAAAAAACAGATGGCGGAATGTAGCGCGGTCTGCCAGCGCAAACTTTTGAGAATTATTGGCGTACCAGGCTTTCAACTCATCGGTGCTTGGTTCGTGTGCTGCGGCCACATCTTCCGATAGGAACTCCATTTTCTGCGCCATGCGCCGCTTCACGATGGTGTCATCTTTGTCCAGTCCCATCGCCAGCCCTTCGCGGTACAACACCTCTTGCCGAATAAAACTTTCTACCAGGCCGCGAAACTCCTCTGGGGTCGGCTGTCTGTGCCACTGCGATACGAACGACATGTCCAACGTCCTCAAGTCGTCAAAAGTCAAAACAATCTGGTAATTTCCGTTGCTCGCGCGTCCTCTCTCTATCCACGCATAAAGCCCAAACAGCGCGAGCCCGATGAGCAGGAAATGTACGAGCGGTTCACGCAGAGCCTTGCGAAGAATCCGAAAAGAATAACTACGCAGCCCCAGCCTTTCGGCTGCGGGCTGCGTTTCTTGCATTACCGATGTTGTCGCACTCATTTGTGATCCAAGGCCTTGTCGGTTCTTCTGATTGCCTGCGGTTTATCGTTCTCGTTAGGGTTATGGCTTGGCTTTCACTGGCTCAAGCAAATTGAGGACCGGCGGGATGATCTGGTAGTTTGCGTAACCGAATTCATTGCTCCGCGCGCCATAATATTTGTCACCGAGCTTGTACACGGTCACTTCAAACGGCGTCTGTTGCAGCCAGGTTACGATTTTCCCGTTCTGTATGGCGTATGCGGATGACATGCCCGAGTAGGCGGTTGCTGCCACGTTGCCAACCTCGCTGGGCAACTGCGCATTTCGTCCAACGTTAATCACGAGGTATTGCCCTTCCTTGTTGTAGATGACCTTCATTCGTCCGCCGGTGACGTTGTTCTGCACCCAGATGAACTTATTCACCACTAAGGCTGTCAGTTGTGCGTTGGTTAGCGCGACGCCACCCTTCTGTTTGAGGTCGGTCACGCTTAGCCCTGGCTGTGCTTTCTTGCGGTCCTCCTCCGAAGGTGTATACCAGATCGGCGAACTCCACGCGCGCTCCTGAACAGTCGCGGCAACCACGTCGGGGATCGGCACACCCAATTGATGTGCCTGGATCGTGGTCCAGCGAGGTGTGGGAATCTCCAGCGCGCGGGCGTAGTAGAACGCATGGAGGCTCGGATCGAATTCCGGGTCCGTCCACACGGTTTTCAACTCCGTAGAGCCGATCGTATTGGTGTAGGTGGCGTTCGCCAAGTCCACTGTGCTTCCGACTGACGGCACCCTGCCGCTAACTGCATCCGGTTTGCGGTCGCCGGCCCACACGACGTCGAAAATCTTCTCGAAGCTCTGGCCGCTCTTCGTCCAGCCCTTCACGATCTGGATTCTGTCCAGGTTTCCTGAGGTGGGATCCTTCACCGCCCATACGATGAACGTTGGCGCCTTACTGTCCATCTTTTTCAGGTCGCCACCCATGGGCACGCCTTCTTTATACCCGGTCTTCACCCAATCCTTATCCTCGACATCCGAGCCCTTGTAATTCCAGCCCCCAAAAAGGCGCAACTTAATATGCGGCCCACTGGCGGCGAAGGTCTCTTTGCGCTGCATCGCTTCAAAGATCGAGGCGCGCGTGTTCTCTTCCGCCCAAACGCCGCTGACGCCCGCAGGATTTTCATAACGGGTATCCATACCTGCGAAGATATGTCCGGCCATGCGCGTTTCGATCGTACCGTCCCCCTCTCCATGGCCACCGTAGAAATTGTCCTGGCGGTAGGGAGTACCCGTATTATGAGAGTCAGATCCTCCCACTACGCCGAACTTGTACGGGTTATATCCCTTGTTGTCTTGCATCGTCAGCCCGTCTTTCAAGGCCTGCCGCGCATAGCTTCCCACGATGTGATCGAAGCGGCCCTCCGGCTCGCCTAATAGATAGGTAAGAATCTCGAAATTCGAAAATTCGTCATTAGGCGACAACGCCGGGTGCGTTTCCGAGGAACCCTTGATCTGTTTCATTTCGATTAGACGTTCGTTGCGATCTCTCGATTCCGCCCATGCCGCATCGATCGGCCTGCCATAGCTGTCTACGTCGATCGGGTACATGTGGCCGTCACTCAAATTGGCATTGTGCGAAATGGCCAGCAGTTCATTCCCGGCCTTGCGCTGAGTGTCCATCCATTTCCACAAATCTTCCGGATGCTGGGAATCGAGGGAGCTGAAGGGCATTTCGGGTACTTTGGCGCAGTCCTTGAAGAATACATTGCGGTGCATATTCCGGAAATCAGGTGTAGAGGTCCACTCGTAGGAACAGAACGCCGTAAATTTGCCAGGTTGGTTGGCCTCGTCCGCGGCCTTGTTATTTTCCTTCCAGACCGTTCCCGCTACTTCCGGCTTTATCAGTTCGGGGATCGGTTTGTTGTCGATCATGCTCTGGCCGAGCCAGAAATAGATCTTTTGGATATCCGATGGTTGATGCACGACTAATTTCTGTGCAATGGGCAGCTTGCTGAGCGGCGAAGAGGGATCGTTCGAGAGACGCACAACGCCGGAGTATTCCGAATGGTCGGTCACCCCGCCCCAATCCAACGGAGTATCTATCTTAATGTCATAACCGAGAGGATGCTTTATCGTTTCGCCCTTCCAATATTTGTACGAGTCGGCGGGACCGGTGATGTGGTTGCCGAAGATATAAGCGTCAAACGACCAGCTGGTGTGCTGGTGCGTTTCTCCAAAGAAGGCTTCGCGGTCTGGATAGCGCTCAACTCTGGCACGGGCGGGCGCCCCCGCTGATACTGCTGGCGCCGCGAGAACGGTGTTCCCCGCCATAGGGTGCGCGCGGTTCGTAGATCGCGCCACAGCAACAAAGAACACTGCGACTACCACCGTCACAAGAATCCAAGCAACTGAGGAATTTTTTACAGACCCATTCTTCCTGCTCATGTTTGCTCCGTTCCGTTTGGCGCGAAAGCGGAAATGCCATCACGGGCCAACATGTCCCGCTAGTTTTCCACTGCTATGTCTCGATTCTGGATCGACATAGCGTCTTTACGGGCGGGGTTCCGATCAGGCCGGAACGCTTGACTTCGACCTAACGCACGCGTGTTGAAGAGCAGCGTATATCAACGGGCGGCCCTGAAAACTGTCAAAACTAACAGTTCGCACGGAGGTCGTCTGAGGTTCGGGGCGGTCCGGTCTCGAGATCAGGGCACATCCGGAAGCCATTCGCTGCGGATCAATATGAGCGCGTCAGCGGCCGAGGCCCGTCCACTGTAAGCGAACTTGTTTAGAAGTCCCGTTGGGGATATTCCTTGCGAGGGTTACCGAGCTGCGAAGGGTAGGACGGTGCTTGTGGGGAACACCTGTCCTGCGGGCCAGTTTACGGTGTTTGCAGAAGAGGCCGATGATTGCGATATGAACGGAACAACCTCTCCAACCCACCGGCGCAGCGGGCGGGCGTTTCACAAGATGCGGCTGCAGGCGCAAGGCCGCGCGCACAACGGAAAGAAGTTCAAAGAGTCGTGCGAGACGGTGGTGGTGAACGCGCACGGCGGTTTGCTGATGATGAAGCACGAGATTGATAACGGGGAGATGCTCGTATTGACGAACCCCGAGACTCTGGAAGAGCAAGAGTGCCGCGTGGTGTATCAGGGAGAGCCTTGCGAAAGAGGACAGAGAATTGGAGTGGAATTTTTGACGCCGGCGCCGCGGTTTTGGGGATTGGAATTTGGGGAGTTGGCCACGCGGGGAGGCGAAGCGTCAGCCGTTCACTAGCCTTCGCGGGCGGTCCCTTACAGGGTAAACAAGCTCGCCACTTCAGACACTCGCGAGCAAGTGTCAGTCATTCCGTTCACAATTTTCCATCACTAAGTGTTTGCGGAAGCGCTCTGCGTTTTTGAGGCGGCTGCGACTGCCCGGCCGCGTCGGATGAACCAATCTCCCAGGCGCCAGAGCAGCAGGACGGCGACAATCGCGCCGTAGGTTAAGGGACGCAGGACCGCGGATTTCACCAGCCAGTAGTAGTGAATCACACCACAAATGGCGCTGATATAGATGAGGCGATGGAGCATTTGCCAGCGGCGTCCGCCGAGGCGGCGAATCCATCCGGCGGTGGAAGTGAGCGCAAGCGGAATCAGCAGAACAAAAGCGGTAAAACCCACGGTGATGAAAGGGCGCTTGGCCACGTCCTTCCACATTGCGGCGAGATCGAAACTCTGGTCAGGGCCAAGGTAGGTGAGGAAGTGGAGGCAGGCGTAGAAAAAGGCGAATAGGCCTAGCATGCGGCGAAAGCGAATCAGTTCTGGAAGCTTTAGAAGCTTGCGCAGCGGCGTGATGCAGAGAGTGATAACGAGGAACCGGAGCGTCCAATCGCCAGTCGTGTGCTGAAGAGTCTCGACTTGATTTGGGCCGAGGTTTCCTGTGAGCGCACGCCAGACCAAAACACCGAACGGCACGAGGCAAAGAATAAAAATGGGGACTTTGATCCACTTGTTGGAGAGGGGCGAGGGCACGCTTCGCATCAGCCTCAGTAATATTTCTTCAGATCCATACCGGTGTAGAGGCTGGCAACCTGGTCTTGATAGCCGTTGAACATGAGCGTGTTGCGCTTGAAGATTTCGCCGAGGCGGCGCTCTTTGGCTTGTGACCAGCGCGGATGATCGACGGTTGGATTCACGTTGGAATAAAAGCCGTATTCGTGAGAGTTGGCGAGATTCCAGGTCGTGGGCGGTTCCTTGGTGACAAATCTAATTTTGACGATGGACTTGATGCTCTTGAAGCCGTACTTCCAAGGGATAACCATGCGTATGGGCGCGCCGTCTTGATTCGGGAGCGGGTCGCCGTACATGCCGACGCAGAGGAGCGTTAGAGGATTCATGGCTTCATCGAGGCGGAGGCCTTCCACATAGGGAAAGTCGATGCCGCCGTATCTGGCTTCGGGCATTTGGCTGGGATCGTAGAGCGATTCGAACGCAACGAACTTTGCTTTGTCGGTGGGCTGAACGAGATTGGCTATGACGCTGAGAGAAAAACCGATCCAGGGAACGACGATCGACCAGCCCTCGACGCAGCGGTGACGATAGATGCGCTCCTCGAGCGGAGCGAGCTTGAGGATTTCGTCCATGGTGAATTTGCGCTTGGTTTTGACTTCGCCCTCGACGGAAACTGTCCAGGGTGAAGTGCGGAATTTCTGCGCGTTCTTGGCGGGAGCGCTTTTATCGACGCCGAATTCGTAGAAATTGTTGTAATGAGTTACGTCTTCGAGGGAGTTGAGTTTTTCGGTGGTGCTGAAGGGGCTTTTCACGAGATTTGAGTATTTCGCTGCGGCGTAGACGCCTCGTGACGGGGACGCGAGCTCCAAAAGATTTTTTCCGGCAAAAGCGGCGGCACCGGCGATGCCCATGGCTTGGAGGAATTTGCGCCGGTTGAAATAGAGCTCTTTGGGCGTGACGTCGGCGTAGGTAAGTTCCGGCTTTCTTTGAAGCAACATCTATTCTTTATCCTTCCTATTTCCGTCCAAAAAAAGGCGCAGCAGCCCTCACTTACATACTACGCAGGCGCACCTAGATTGGATGCATGAATTTGTTTAAGGATTCCCGGGGATCGCAGTTTTGCGCGGAGCTAACGGTGGCCGGGCAGGCGGTCCAGTACGGTCTGCGCGGCTAGAACGCCATGGTATTGGGCTTCTTCGAAGATGGAGATGCTGCTGAGATCGGAATTGGCGAAGAGGAGGCGGGTGTCTCGGCGCGTTAGGCGGCGGCGCTCTTCGGAGAAAACCGAGCCTACGGTGGGGCGAATCATGGCGTGGCCCATGCGCATGACGTCGATGCGCGAGACGCATTGGCGAATGTCGGAGTGGACGCGTTCGAGATCGTGGAGAATGGCTTCTTTCCAGTAGTTCCAATCTTTATCCAGGAGCAGTTGGCGGTTTTGCGCGGGGGTGCCATCGGCTAGTGCCCAATAGAAAGTCCAGACGGTGCGGTCGATGTGCGTGCGGAGGCTTTGATGCGTGGCGTCGACGTAGCCGAGAGTGGGGGAGTCGAGAAAGACGGTGTCCCAGGTTGGCTCGGCGCCGCGGGAATCGGGGAAGCGTTCGAGGGTGAGGTTGGCGGTGAGCCAGGGGGAATAGACAAAGTCGTGGAGGCCGGGAAAACCCTCAATTAGATACGGAGCCAGAAAAGTGGGCGCGGCGAAGATTACGAACTCGGATTGAAATTCGGTGTCGCCGGCAAAGACGCTGACACCGCGTTTTGCTTCGGCGATGCGATGAACCAATTGATTTGTGCGGATATTTTCGCCGACACGCTCTAGAAGACGGCGAGTGATCCAGCCGTTTCCCTCGGGCCAGGTGAGCGGACCTTTTTCTTCGGCCTCGCGAGAAGAAAAATAGTGGACGCCGGCCCAGGCGGACGTGTCTTTGGCGAGCGCGCCGTAATCGTCGCGGCAGGCATAGTTCATGTACCAATTCACGAGGCGGGAATCGCAGCCTTGCTGCTGGAGCCAATCGGAAAAAGAGAGACGATCCCAATCCTGAAACTTGGAAGAGCGGCCGAGTTCGAGAGGAATGGTGAATTCGCCGCTTGCGCGAAATTTTGCGAAGAGATCTTCGAGATGCTGAAACTGGTCGCGATCTTTTTGTGTAAGGCCGATGGCGGGTTCGAGACCCTCTTGCCAGCGGCCATAGAGGAAAAGGCGCTCTTGCGGCGCGAAACAGAGATCGCGTTCTTCCCACTGGCCATTTTTCAGGACGCCGAGATCTTCGAACAGTTCGCGAACGTATTCGGCTTTAGGGCCAGGGACGGGGACGTAGTGTGCGGCCCAGGGATAAGTGGTGATTTCGTTTTCGCCCCAACGAGCGTTGCCACCGGCTTGGGGATTCATTTCAAGCAGCACGAAATCGGTGAAGCCGCGTTTGCGGAGACGCCAGGCGGCGCTTAGTCCGGCGATACCTCCGCCAACGATAACAACCGGAAATCTCTCAATGCGCTTCGGCGGAGGAAAAGAAGCGCGGTCGCGCAGGAGATGGCCCATCAGGAAGGAATCGTTGACGAAGGAGCCGGTGATGGGGCGTTCTGATTTGAGCGAGAGTCCGACGAGTGCTGCGCTTCCAGTGCTTAGAAACTTGCGGCGCCCAACCTTCAATGACTGATGTCCTTCCAATCGTTTTCGTACATGCGGACGAGGACCTGGCTGTTCAGTTGATTGGGAGGCATGGGCAGCGGGGCCATGTCCGGGGGAAATTGGAAGAGAGCGGGGAGGCCTTCGACGTTGATGAAACGCAGACCGCTGGGAAGAGAAGTGGGAGGAATGTATTCGTGCGTACCGGCGAGGACAAATCCCCACTCGCCGAAGCTCGGGACGTAGACGTGATAGGGGTACGTTTGCAGGCCGGCCTGCTGGAGTGTTTGCGCGATGCACCAGAAAGAGTCGCGAGCGAACATGGGCGAAGTGCTTTGCACAACCATCAGGCCTTGCGCGCTAAGGTGGCGCGCGACTGCGCGATAGAACGCGGTCGTATACAACTTGCCTAGGGAATAGTTGGTTGGGTCCGGGAAATCGATGACGATGAAATCAAAACTGTCTGTGTTCGAATCAACCCAGGGGAAAGCATCGGCGTTGATGATATGAACGCGCGGCGAGAGGAAGGATTTGTCGTTGAGCTTGGTGAGCATGGGATGCGTGGAGAAAAGTTTGGTCATTTCGGGGTCGAGATCGACGAGGGTGATGCTTTCGATTTGCGGATATTTCAAAATCTCGCGGACGGCGAGGCCATCGCCGCCACCAAGGACTAAAACTCCGTGCGGAACGGGAATCGCTGCAAGGCCGGGATGGATGAGAGCTTCGTGGTAGCGGTATTCGTCCCGAGAGCTGAATTGGAGATGGCTGTTGAGAAAGAGGCGAAGATCGTCCTTGAAGCGAGTGAGCACGAGATGTTGGTAGCGCGTGTCGCGAGCGAAAATGATGTCGTCGGCGTAGATGTTGTCTTCGGCGGTGGCGGTAATGCGGCGGGCATCGGCCATGCCGATTCCGAGACCACAGATGACGACGACGCACGCTACGCGCAAAGTGCGCGCGCCGGAGAGTTGGGTGGAAAACAGATACGTGGTCCAGAGCGCGACGCCGGCGTTGACAAGGCCGAAGAGCATCGCGGAACGGACCAGCCCAAGACGCGGCACCAGCAGAATGGGAAATAGCAGAGAAGCGCCGAGCGCGCCCAGGTAGTCGAAGGTCAGGACGTGGGCGATGACGTCGCGGAATTCGTAGCGGTCGCGCACGATACGCATGAGCAACGGAATTTCGAGGCCGACGAGGACGCCCATGACGATGACCAGGGCATAGAGAATCAGTTCGAAGCCCTGCGTGAAGGCGAAGGCCAACATCAAGAGCGCGGAAGAAAAACCACCGATCACGCCGAGCAAGAGCTCGATCCAGACAAAACGATAGACGAGGCCGCGATTCAGGTAGCGCGAGAGAGCGCTGCCGATGCCCATCGCGAAAAGGTAGGTGCCGATGATGGTGGAGAACTGGAAAACGCTGTCGCCGACAAGATAGCTCGCAAGAGTGCCGGCGACGAGCTCATAGATGAGGCCGCACGCCGCAACCAGCAGCACCGAAATGAAGAGCAGTACACCCATGAGTTAATGAATGGCGGCGGCAATGATGATGCAAATGCCGAGCGACATCGCGCCAACCAGAATAGCCAGCGCCATATTGTGCTCCTGGACGATTTCCTTCCAGAGATGGTACGGCGTGAGCTTGTCCATCACCACAAACGCGATGATGAAGATGAGCATGCCGATAAAGGCGAACACGAGTGCTGCAATGACGTTGCCGAGCGGAACGAGGTTCATCTTATTTGCCTCCGGTGTAATGGTGATAGAAGCCGTAAACGGAACGATAGGAGCCGGGATTATCACGAACGGACTTGGGAACATTTTTCAGCTGATTGATCCTGTCGAGGCTCCAGCCGTGATACTGGGCGAAGCCTGTGCCGCCGAGGACCAGGAAGCCATAAGCGAGATAGAGTTTTCTGAACATTTTTGATTACTCCGTATTTCCGATTTGCATGGGCGGATGATCGCTCTCGGACCAGCGCGCGCGTTCGAAACTGATGGAGCGCCAGGTGATGGCAATGGCCGGAAGCAACAAAGCAAAAAAAGCAATACCGAAAAAACCGAGGACGGGAACGTCCCGCTTCACCTGCACAGAATAGCTGATGGGAGGATGCTTGGGATCAACCTCGGGTTCGATGCGCAAATAATAATGACCCGCGGGAACGCTGGGAATAACGACGGAATCTTTGGTGCTGCCTTCGGACCAGGAGCCGTCGCTATCGGAGCCGTAGTAATAGCTGACTTCGCGGCCGAAATCCCACGCCTGGCCGGTGTCCTGATTGATCAGCGCGTAATTGAGATAGATCCAGGAGTTCGAGACATTGGCGGAAGTGGCGACTTCCACGTTTGAGGTTCGGCCTTCCAAATCGAACGGCTGGGTGACAAACGATGCTTCGCCTTTCGGTTCCCCGGAGTTCAGGGAATAAGTGGATTCGAACGCCGTGCCTTTGCTCGAAGCCAGGTCGAATCCGGCCATCAGCACAAGCAGGAAAATGGCGAACGCGAGAAAGGCGCCCCAAATGCCTTTGACATTTTCGCTGACCGGCGACGGCTGATTTTCGTAGACGCCGACGACTTCCGGCGGATTCCCCGGCAGATTGAAAGATTTCCAGATATCGGCGCCATACATGTACTCGCCGAGAGACCACGTCACTTCGTCGGCGGTTTTTTCCGCGGAGAGGACGCGCGGTGGCTTGACGTACTCGGTGACCGCCGCATGTTCGCCGACGCGCACTTGCCAAGGGAATTCGCCAAGGACGAAGTTTGTAGTGGCGTCGGAAGATTGAAAGTGCTTGTAAACCTCGCCGAGATAATTGGCCGCGGCGAACTGGACGACAGGAAGCTCCTTGCAGACGCTGATGTCATTCCAGTGGCCGTTATATTCGGTAAGGTAGCGAATGGCTTTGTACGGATTGAAGAGGACATATTCATGCCAGCTATATCGAATGCCTTCGACCGTGATACTGCGCCGCTGGAAGCCGATGACCTCATAATCCGTGCCGCGAAGTTTGCCGCGCGTGCCGAGCGGGATGAGAGGTCGCACTTCGCCGGTAACCGCCTCGAATTTCTGCAGAATCTGAAGATTCGGGTCTTTTGCATCCAGAATGGAATGGCAGCTTTCGCAGACTACGGTTTCGGCGTGTCCCAGCGCGCGAAGTGTGATGGCAGCTCCGCATTGCGGACAATTCAAGGCCTTCGCTTGAGGCTTTGGCGGAGTCGAGAGTGGCGGCGTGCCTGCGCTCATCACCAACCCTCGAAGCTGCGCAGATTTTTGAGCTTCAGATCGTCGAACTCGACGAATTCACCGAGATAGAGAGCAGGCTGCTCATCGCTGAAATCGAGCGTGGCGAATTTGCCTGTCTGGCTGCGAAGGTCGGCAAACGTGACGTCTGTCTTGTCCCAATACGGAAACGGCAGCTCTCCTTCGACGCCGCGGTAGTGGGCCGGCGTAATCACGCTGACGGTGTAGTTTTGATTGTTCCAGGTGTATTGCTGTCCAACTTTCATTTGGTCAGCGGAGGGCAAACCAGGGATGTTGCTGGCAAAAGAAATCGCGAATTCATTCTGAGCATCGGAGAGCCAACCGCTCGTGCCGTCGTTCATCGTAAAGAGCCATTCGTTCCAGCCGCCCTGGTCGTACTCATAAAGAATGCGGCCACCGATGACGAACGCTCTATTTCGATAAATGCCTTCGGTATTGAGCTGAATCGGCGAACTGTCTGGTGGAAGATCGGCCACCTGACCAACTTTTTTGAGATCAACATCGGTGCGCACGAGAATACTTTTGCAATACTGGCAAACCGTCTGAACGCTGCTAGACCATTGGAAGACAATCTTCGCGCCGCAATTGGGACAGTTCGAGACGGGCTGAGTCATCGTCCGTTGCTCACCTGTTTCAAAAAACAATCCCTACTCAAAGCCCTAGTCGCTGGCGGCCTGGTGGCGCGCCGCTTCGTACGGACGTGGAAGACGCCTTACGGAAACGGACCGTGCATGGAAAAGCTGCTGGAGCGCCGCTTCAAAATTCCATTCGGTGCGCGGAACGCAGCAAAAAAGATTCAGGCAAAGCGAATTGTGCTCGGGAAAGGTATGACAGGCGATGTGGGATTCCGCAAGCAGGCAAAGACCGGTAATGCCACCGGTCCCGGGAAATTGATGCCACTGTGTTTCGCCGACGGGGCGAAGCTTCATGCCGCGAATCATGCCATGGAAAAGTGTTTCGACTGCACGGAGGTCGCGCAGCGAATCCGATGAGCAACCGAAGGCCTCGACGACCCATTCGATTCCGCTCATGCTCGCGTCACCACTACGCCTGGGGCTTCCCGCATTCCGGACAGAATTTGCTGGTGCGCGGGATGGGCTTGCCGCACTCGCTGCAGAATTTTGTGGTCGCGGAAGCTGCTGCTCCGGCCGCCGCCGGGGCTGCACCACCGGCAGGACTGGAAGAGGTGGATTGTTTCACCGCGTCCATCATTGCCTGGCCCATGGCGACGCCCGCCCCAAGTCCTGCGCCGACTCCAACCGCTCCGCCACCTTCATTCCCGGCCGCGATCGGAATCGCTTGCGCCACTTGGTACTGCGTGAACTTCCCCATGTCTCCTAGCACGTTCATGCTGATGCGCTGGTCGAGCGCTTTTTGAAGCTCTTCGGGGAGCGAGAGGTTTTCGACGACGAAGGTATCGAGCGACAGGCCGTAGTCCGTAAGTGCGGGCTTTAGTTGCTCGCTGATTTTTTCGGCAATTGCACCTTGGCTAGCGGCCATGTCGAGAAACGGCACTTGGCTGGCGGCAAACGCGTCCGTCATTTTGGCGATGATGGTGTTGCGCAACTGGCCTTCGAGATCGGCGACGTGATAAATGTCGCGCGTCCCACTGATTTTCGAGTAGAACGATTTCGCATCGCTGATGTGGTAGGAATAAATTCCGAAACCGCGCAAGCGAATCGCGCCGAACTCTTTGTCGCGGATGGTAATAGGGTTTTGCGTGCCCCAGTGCTGGTCGGTCTGAATGCGCGACGAAAAAAAATAGACATCGGACTTGAAAGGGGACTGAAACTTTTTGTCCCAGTTCTTGAGGTACGTGAGGATGGGGAGCGTATTAGTGTTGAGCGTGTAGAGCCCGGGAGCGAAGGCGTCCGCCACTTTTCCTTCATTTACGAATACGGCGAGCTGCGAATCGCGGACGGTGAGCTTGCCGCCATTCTGGATTTCGCGGTCTTGCATCGGATAGCGATAGGCAAGAATGCCGTCTTCCGGCTCCGTCCAATCGATGACATCAATCCACTGTTTGGAAATAAAATCGCGAAGACTCATGAGGGACCTCCGCTGCCAGGGCGGCTGAATCAAGACTCAGCCATCAGGTAAAAGCGATGCTACGGTGCGGCTCGGGGCATGTCAATGGCATTTGAAAAGAGGCAACAACGAAATTATTGCGATTCGTTATGCGTGCAAAACACTTTGACACCTGGAGCGCAACAAATTGCGTTCTAGCACCCAGAGGAGGCTGGAAATAGGCGGGCTGCGGCTAGCGTTGGCCCTGAGCTAGGTCTTTGAGATTGTGGTTTATTCGTTGGAAATGCCCTTAGCGGATTCCATGATCCCCGTCGCGTGCAATCCTTTGGAGTCGTCCAGCTGGAGATTCATCACTCCATTCTCAGTAAGAACAAAGCGGAATTTTGCTTCGGAGAGTGCGTCAGCCCAGAAACTTCCTTGGTTTTTGGCGCTTGAGGTATACCCGCCTGCGAACGCCTGCTCCACACAAGGAGCTTGCGCGCGGCAGAGACTCATCTGACCGCTGTGCAACTGCCCCGCCCCGTCGGCCACAAACTTACCCGCCACGGACAACGTACCGTCTGAGTCAGCGCCGCTCACCAGAAAAGTGTAGGCGCCCCGCAAATTTTCCTGCGCCTCGACCGCAGGGGTAATAGTCACTTGCGCTGCGCCAGCGGCGAGCGCATCGGCTTCCGCAGAGGCCGTGACAGTGATTGGGTTGGGGTTCGGTAGGACTCCCGGAGCGATGTAGAAACCTTTTGCGCTAATTGAACCGCAATCCTGTCCAACGGCGCAGGGAGGGCCCCCCAGGCTCCAGGTGATTTGAGTATTGGAGGTGCCCGTCACCGTTGTAGTGAACTGCTGCGTGCCGTACGCAGGAAGGCTGGTACTGGCGGGAGAAACGGTTACAGTGATCGGTGCCGCTTTGCTTGCTTCCAGAACTTTCAGCAGATCCTTGGTCTTAAAGTGACAACCTGAGCTGAACAGGGCTAAGCCTGCCAGAAGAACTGCACGTTTTCGCATTACCGCTCCGTCTTCGATCTTAGGTGGGCAAATAGCAGGCCTGTGAAATCGTAACTTGGATCTCCACTACTGCTCACCGATTACGAAACAGTATGCGCAAGTCGCCACGTTCTCGCTATTCGCCTAGGGTGAAAGAGATCCTTGACCGCTCCATCATAATTGTGTTTATGCGCTACGCTCGCGGGAATCTGGGCGCTGAGGTTCGGGCCGTCGGGAAGCTCGCAGAGGACAGCTACAATCCAGCTACGCCCCCAACAAAAATGCGGCAATCGGCACCGAAACTGTCACAAATTGGCCGCTAATTCACAGAGTAGGCTAGAATTAGAAACGGAGGAGTGGGTGAGTGGTTGAAACCGGCGGTCTTGAAATTTGCTAGGCAGTACTCCCACCTGATACAAATCAACAACCTTACGGCACACGGTACTACATCAAAATGGGGTGTTTTGGGCGGTCTTGGCGAACGTTTTGTGCAACAGCGGCTACTACTTCTTCTTGTCGGAATCGACGAATCGACTACAAAACACTTGATAACCCGACTTACCAGACTTTGAGGGAAGCAGCGTGCAGAACGCCGAACCGAGGGCTTTGGCCATGCTGTCGGTGCTATCACCTTGCAATAAAACCTTGGCACATCCTCGTGGAAGTAGTGCAATGTCATGGAATGCGCGGAAGAAACGCTAGAGTGAAGCCGCAAATCTTAATTGCTTTTTCCGCATTATGCATATCGTTTTGTTCAATACCGGCAACGCCACAAACATCCCAATTTAAGTTCCTGGAAAAGTCTGGGCCATACCCGACGGGTCTAAAGACCGTGTATCAGTATGACCGCTCACGTTCTTACCCTTCCGCCCCGAAGGATTCATCAAAGCCCTCCGCGGGCGGTGGCGCGCGCCCTCTGCAAACTCTGGTCTGGTATCCATCGTTGAAAAGCACAACCAAACCGATGACCGTTGGCGACTATGTCCGACTGGCCGACACGGAGATCCACTTCAACGCGCCAGATGAGCGAGGGAATCGGTGGCACTCGCTGTTGAAGACGTCCTTCGATATCCCGCTATCGGCGGTGCGGGAGGCGAAGCCGGCAGAAGGGCGATATCCCGTTCTTATCTATGCTCCTAGCGATTCTTCCGTTGCGTGGGAGAACGCCGATCTGTGCGAGTACCTTGCGAGTCATGGCTACGTCGTTCTCGCAAGCCCGTCTATGGGCGTATCCACTCGCGACATGACGGACGATCTTGACGGGATCCATGCACAGGCTCGCGACATCTCTTTTCTCATCACGTATGCCAGGTCGCTGCCCGACGCGGATTCATCTGAGGTTGCCTTGGTCAGCTGGAGCTGGGGTGGAATCTCGAGCCTGTTTGCTGCAGCACGTGACCCTCGCATCGCTGCCCTGGTGGAGTTAGACGGCAGCGTTCGTTATTACCCAGGCCTCGTGAAAAGAGCAGGCGACGTTCATCCAGAGCGAATGACCATACCGCTTCTTTTCTTCACGCGAAATGTGAGCCTTGAAGATCTGGAAAACGACGGCGCTCCGGCCACAGACAAGTTTGGTCCGAACGTTCTCAACGCTTGGATCCATGGTGATCTCCTCACAGTGAATATGCTGGGCATGGCGCACCCGGAGTTCAGTTCCATGTTCCAACGCAGGGAAAGTGCGCAACGCTTTGCGGAAAATCAAGTGGCCGATTACGGACGGGATGACGCCAACACGAGTTATGGCTGGGTTGCGCTCTATACTCTAAACTTTCTGCATGCCTACCTGAAACACGACGCTTCTGCGAAAGCGTTCCTGGAAAGGCCCCCCGCTGAAAACGGCGTTCCGAAGCACTTTATGGCCATCAAGTTCCGGCCTGCGCAGGAACCATCTGAATCGATCAGTAGGTAATCTCTCAATTACAAACCGTAGAAGCGTCGACCTTTCCACCATAGGCTATCCGGAGGTAATCCATATGCCTGATTAACGCTAGCGCTTAATCGGACGCGCGTTTTCGCGGATACGTGAAGACAGGCACGGTTCTCTGCGCGCGTTCGATTAAGCCGTTTGCACGTGGCCGCTGGCGATTGCGGTGGACGCGGGCCCTATGCAAAATCAATTGCGGGAAGGAGCGGTGTTGAGGTGTGCCGGGGACTGCGCGACCGAGAGCAACTGGCGAGACCATGTGCCAATAAGCTTGCTACCACAAAAAGTATCGCGATGACCATGCCCGAAGAAGCTGGAACAAGAGATTGATGCAACGGCAAGACGCAGAGGTAGGGGGCGTGGCGAAGCGCGCGAAGGATTCGGGTTAGAGAGAGTCGTTTCATGCCGCAGCAGTCACCATGGGTGGAGAACGAAGCTGAATCTCGGCAGCGGTGAGCCGCTCGATAACCTTCATGGGTCCTCCACACTTGGGGCAGCGATAAAGAGCCGGAGCGTCTTCGGTGGAGGAAGCGTGGTGTTCCGCTTGCGGCTGTGGTCCTGAGCTCAGCAACTGAAAGCAAAGCGGCAGAAGCGTGGTGCGCCGACGGTTGGCCAGCAAGCCGAAATGTCGGATGCGCACGAAGCCTTGCGGGAGGATGTGCAGTAAGAAGCGACACAAGAACTCGTTGACCGATAGCGGCAGCAACTTCTGTTTGTTGTGGTCAGCGGAGTCCCGCCAGTGAAAGGTGACTTGACCATCGGTGAAGGAGACCAGGCGGTGGTTGGAGATGGCCACGCGATGGGTGTAGCGGCCGAGATATTGCAGCACGTATTCAGGGCCCCCGAAGGGAGGTTTCAAGTAGACCACCCAGTATTGTCGATAGAGGGGTCGCAGCCAGGCAGCGAAAGTCTTGGGTTGAGCGAGGAGTTTCAGGTCTTCCGGGAAGCACAGCTGGCCGTCCTGGAAGGCTTGCTTGAGCGCGTCGACAAACTTGCCACGAAAGATTTTCCGCAGCACCTTTTTCGGAAGAAAGTAATTTTCTCCCGAGCGAACCCAACGGGCGTGATCGGGCGAGAGGCCGCCGGCGGGAACGACACAATGGACATGCGGATGAAGATTAAGTTGCTGGCTCCAGCTATGCAAGACGCTGAAGAAACCGATCTCTGCGCCGAGGTGTCTGGGGTCGCGCGCCACTTCGAGAAGGGTTTCCGCACTGCTACGAAAGAGGAGATCGTAGAGGAGCTTCTTGTTCTGCAGGACCAGCGGCGCCAAGCGGCTGGGCAAGGTGAAGACCACATGGGCGTAGGGCGTCGGTAGAAGTTCTCGCCGACGCGCAGCGATCCAGCGTTCCCGAGCCGCGGTCTGACACTTCGGGCAGTGGCGATCGCGGCAACTGTTATAGGAGATGGGGGCACGATGTCCGCAGCGGGTGCACTCGTCGAGATGGCCACCGAGTGCGGCAGTACGACACCGCTGGATGGCCCGCAGCACTTTGACATGCTTCCAACGGAGCCAGTGGCGATTTCGCTCGATGAAAGCCTCTCCCGCAGCGCGGATGATATCGGCCACCTCCAGAGGCGGCCGGCTCATCTAGTTCTCGTCAGGCGGCTGGTCGTTCAGTGTTAGCGAGTCCAAAGGACTCGCGGTGGAGTTGAGGCGTTGTATCGCGAGGTGCACGTAAATCAGGGTGTCTTTCAGATCTTCATGACCGAGCAGGATCTGAATCGTGCGGAGATCCGCGCCCGCCTCGTATAGATGCGTCGCAAAACAGTGGCGAAGCAAATGGGGATACACGCGTTTCTGGAGACCGGCGCGCTGGGCGGCTTTCTGACATGCGTACCAAACGGTTTTCGTATCGATGGGCCGATCCTTGCGATAGTGGCTGGGAAACAGCCAGGTACTGGATTTCCGATGGTAATAACGCCAGTGGGCGCGGAGTGCCACCAGTAGCTTGGGACTGAGCATGACATCGCGATCTTTGCGGCCCTTGCCGCCACGGATGTGCACCACCATGCGCTGACTGTCGATGTCGCTGACTTTCAAGTGGGTCAGTTCGGCGTTTCGGGCGCCGCTGGCGTAGAGGGCCATGAGCAGGATGCGTTCGCCAGGGGTGCGCGCCGCATGGAGGAGTTGCGCGACTTCTTCCCGGCTCAGAATCGTCGGCAGGCGACGGGTCTTTTTCGGATAGGGAGTTTCGGCAAGGCTCCAGGCTCGGCGAAGAGTCTTGATGTAGAAGAAGCGCAGCGCCGCCAGGTGTTGTCCTACGGAATTTGCTGACAACTTGCGCTTCTGGAATAACTCGGCTTGATATTCCCGAATCTGTCGAGGACCTAAGCGATCTGGCGAACAGTTGAAATGTCGAGCAAAATCTTCTACTGCACGAAGGTAGTGGCGTATGGTATTTTGTGCATAATTACGAAGCTGGAGTTCTTCCAGCATCATTTTGCGAAGATGGGTCACGGGAACACCTCCTGTGACCCACACTTACACCCAAGCCCTCAAGCAACCAACGCTCCACTACCTCACGCGCAGCGTCCGCCGCGCCAGCGGCTACGTGCAAACGTCGTATCAACCGGAAACTTGAAGTCCTGGTACGGGACATGTCCGGTAACCCGACTTCCAGATGGAGTTGAGTCGCTTCCCACACCTGGCTGGACTCTACGAATCTGGGTGTAATTGGCGGTAAGGCGGCAAACCGCTCATAAGAGAATATCTTCTATACTTCTACTTCGGCAGATGAAAGGCGGACATATGAAGTCGCCGCATACTTCTGTTGCGCTAGTCTCCGGGTTGCTCATGATGGCTTTTGCATGTGCGACGGAGCGAGTATCCCAATCTCAGTCTGAAGTAGAGACCGGGTCCGCAAAGCAAAGGGGAGTTTTCAAGTTGCCGTCTACGACCGGACCTTTCGGAGTTGGGCGTGTTGGCTACGCATGGACGGACGAATCGCGCCCCGACAGACATGCAGCCGATGCTGAGGCCCATCGTCGATTGATGGTTTACCTTTGGTATCCCGCACGGAAAGTGAAAGGTGCCACATCGGCAGAATACCTACCCGGCGCGAAGCAGATGGATGCAGAAGCCGTTGTCGCACCGGCAATGCGCGAAGAGTTTGAAAACGCTTGGCCACTCATTGTTTCGAAAGCAGCCTCGTCGCTCGCAATCAAGAATGCACCCATTGCTCAATCTCATAAGAAGTTTCCGGTCGTGATTCTGGCCCATGGTGCAGGAGGAACAACGTTTGAGTACACGTCGCTGATCGGGGACCTGGTAAGCCATGGGTATGTTGTCGCTGCGGTCGAGAATACGTACGTTGCGCCTGCTGTTGTATTTCCTGACGGACGAATTGTCGCGGCTTATCACGAACCTGCTCCACCCAACCTGTCGCCGGATGAGCGGTTCCAGTGGATGATGAAAAATGCAGGCATGGAGATGGACACTGGCGCACGGGACATCGTGTTCGTGTTGAATCAACTCGCCAAGCTGGATAATGGGGATGAAGAAGCATTTGTCCTGAAGAAAAGGCTCGATCTGAATCGTGTCGCGTCGATGGGGCACTCGGCGGGCGGAGCGAATGCGACTCTAGCTTGTCAATTGGACACCCGATTTAGAGCCTGCCTTAGCCTTGACGGACAGATGCCACCAGTTGCCGCGTTTCCAGAGAACCCAGAAGGTAAGTGGTTTACGCAGCCTGTTCTTCTCTTGGAAGTGGATCACAACGGCGGTTGGATGGGGTTCAATCCAGCGCAGAATGATGCGTTCCTCAAAAAGAAAGAGGATCAGCTGAATCGATGCCCGGCGGGAAGCTACGATGTGCTATTGAAATCGCCGGGGTTGGTCCACGGAAGCTTCAGCGACTATCCACTGTTCGCTGCGATGGGCAAGTCAGCCGAAACCAAAGACGCTCTTCAGAATCTGACCCTGATCGAGTCGTATATTGAGGCTTTCCTCGATCAGACCCTGAATCAGAAGCACTCACCCCTCCTTGAAAAGGCAGCCGATCATCGCGGGGCGACCGTGAAAGAGTTCGGTCACTGAAGTATGACAGTCGGACGAGTCTGATTCATTCAGTGTCAGGTCCCGGTAAACGCCGTATCGTCAAGTGGATTCACGCACCCGGCAAAGCGAATGATCGAATTGTCGTACCGGTGAATTCGAAAGAGAAGTGCAGCAAGAACCGCCTATCGATGGCGGAGCCACAAGAAAAATCCGCAGACGCAGCCCAAAGGAACAGTGAGTGCGAGAAACCAGCGTGCTTCCGGTAAGCCTACAAAACCCATAAGAAGCAGACCAACAACAATCACCAGACCAATAGGATGGCCAGTCCAAAGTCCTGCTCCGTAAAGACCGAATGGAACGACCTTGGTGGGTGGAGGTAAGAGGTCGTGCGAGGCTTTCGGAACAGCGCGGAGATGAATATCCATAGAAATCATGTCCTAAATATCCTATACGCCTCGGAAGCGTCCACGGCAAGCTTTTGTACTCTGGCGGTAAGATCGACGCCAGTTCCTGAGTAACGCCGTATCAAGTGCATCTCAGGCTGCGTGGCCAGTTTTGCGAGCGGTTTTCTCCATATACCGCACGACTCTCACCATTAAACGAATGACAAGAAACAGTTCCAGCACAATGAAGACCCAAAGGCCAGCGCCAAAACGCTGTGCAAAGATTTGGGGAAAGACGAGGACCGTTACAGAATGTAAAAGGCACGCCGCGAGGACACACACGACTGTCTGACCGACCCTTGCCCTTAGCTTCCGGGTCTCGTGGACGACCATATAGACCAACACAGCCATGAAGCCTACGGCGTTAAACGCAAACCTCGATGGCATCCACATCTCGCGGTTGTGACTGTCTGAATAGAACGCGTCAAACGCCAATAATGCTGCGAGACCGATACCTACCGCCAGATAAACAAGATTGTCACGCGTTTGCTGTTTCATGGGATTTGAGAATGAACCCAATGATATACCCGACTAGCTCTGGTAACGCGGTTATCGGACATGTCCGATCTTAGGACACGTGACCGTATTGCGGTAACCCAGAGAATACTCCCGAGATTGTGATGCGCATCACAGACCTTACTTCCTTGGTTGATACACGCTCAACACATTTCTCAAACTAGATCGGTGTGATCTGTTGGTCGGCTGAAAATTGAAGTCTCATTCGAGAATGTTTTTTGTATGCACGATAAAATATTTGGTCTCCGGGTTCATGGTCGAGACCATGGACAGGGCGATCCGAACTGTCCGGGTTGCGAAGCCATCGACAATAAGCCGTTCCCGCGTCCGCACAAAGAATTCGGAACGAGCTGTCTAGGTTTGGTTCACGCCGAGCGATTGACAAACAACAGGAACGAAGTGAAGAAAGTTCTCGTTTGCGATAGTTGCTATCAGAACCCCAGGGCATCTCCCGGCGACCATTGAATCTGTAAGGAATGAAACGACTCCCACTGAACCGCGCAGCTAAAGACGTGGGCGCTATCTAGCGGTCATTCTGAGACTTTTCATGCGCATGCTTCGTAATATAGAGGAGGAATTGCGATGAAATCCTCTTTGACATTGTTTGTGCTTGTCCTACTGTTGCTGAACATTCTGGCTGGATGTGCTCCGGGACCTAACCAGTTCAAAGGAACGGCCAGCGAACACGACGTGGTCGCGGGCTTCTGGCTTGGGCTCTGGCACGGCTTTATTGCGCCGTTCGTGTTTGTGGCCTCGCTGTTCAAAAGCAACCTCAGTATCTACGAGGTCCACAACAACGGAGCTTGGTACAACTTCGGCTACCTGTTCGGCCTAGCCTGCTTCTTCGGTGGTGGCGGCAACCGGGCGGCGCGTCGGAAGTAAATCCCGACAGTAAGTGCCTGGTAAACGCATTATAAAAGGGCGCCCGAACGCCGCGATGAGTGATTGCTCGTTGTGCACTGGGGGAGTGTAACGCAGACGCAGAACCCCAAACGGTCGGCAGATCGGAGACAATCCTGAACTAAACAAATCAAGCCGGTCAGGTCCTGGTAACGCTAGACCGTCGCAGCGAAATCGTGAACTCGGGAAAACATGAAGTCAGCTCCGAAGACCTTCAAGATGCGATTCAGTTCTGCGTTCGTTCTCTCTTTGAAATTCTTACCTTCGCGGCATCTTGGGGAAATACGCAAGATGCCTGTTTGAAGAGATCGACCGCCGCAAATTTAGTTGCCGAACCGGACCGCGCGCCAGCAAAGCGGAACCCAACGTCTTACACCGACCGGCCTACTCAGCTTCCGGGTCTGCCGAACACGACGAAATGCGTATCGGGCCCGGTGTTTTTCTGCAGCCCGAAGCCGAAGGCATCGAATCGATTGTTGTGCGCCGCGTCCTGGCGGATTGTCACGTAGTCGCCGTAGCGATTCGTTCCGGTGTTGCTCGAAGTGGTTATGTAAACCACGAAATCGCCCCAGAACCCCACCACGTGGTTTTCGTAATTCCCGCCGCCGCCGTATTCGAGCGAAAGCCCCACCTCGTTATTCGCATCGGTGCTCAGCGCGGGATACGCAAACGCGTAGCCGGCGTTCCAGATCTGCGACTGCGCCGCGAGATTGAAGTTATTGTTCCGGTCGAGTGCCACCCACTGCACCTGCGGCTGCGCGAACCCGTTTCCGCTCGGCGCGGTCCATGCAAACCACACCTGGTTGGTCTGCCGGTCGCTCTTCTGCGAAAACAACCGCGTGGACCCGCTGATGAAGTTGTTGTTATCGCCGCGCAGCTTGGTCAGCCAGTCCTGGCCATCGGGTGAAGTCGAGGTCAGGTTGGCTTCGTTGTTGGGCCACGTTCCCACGGTTACGTCGCGCCAGAAGTACGTATTGCTGCCTTCCGCCCAACTGAACACGCGCATGCTGCTGTTGCTGTTATGGCCTGCCCAGAACACTTCGTCGCGCGTGTTTTGCGAGATGTGGCCGAAGTACGCCACGGTGCTGTCGCCCGGATGCGTGTACTGGAAATTGATGGTTGTGCTGGTCTCAATCTCGTTCAGCGGCATGCGCACGATCACGCGCCCGCCCTGCTGGTCGAAGCTCAGGTAGAACGAGTTGTTGCCAACCGCTGTGTCGGGATAGTCGAGCGAAGCGCTCGTATCGCCCAGTTGCGTTGACGTGATGTCCCAATACGTCCACGCCTGGCCCTGCGAACTCTGCACGCTCGCCGGGCTTGCCGCCGCGATCCGGTACAAATTCTCGTTCTGCCCCGCCGCGTTGTTCCCGCCCCAATACTGCATCACCCAAACGAACCGGTCGATGCTCGTCACGTACTGCACCACCTGATCGCAGCACAGCCCTCCGTCAGTGTTCGGAAACAGCGTCGTGGGATCGATTTGGTTGAAGTTTGCGCCTCCGTTCGTCGAATACGCCGCGTACGTGTTCGCCGTCATGAACACCACGTTGCCCCCCACCGCCCCGCTTGGCTCGTTGATCGAGCTGCCGCCGATCCCCACCGAGTCGTTCGTGAAAAACTTCACGGGCGGCGGGTCCGCTTCGATCGGTTGCGCGCCTGTCGCGGCCGGGGGAGGAGGCGGAGCGTGATACGGGCCGGTCGGCACCGGCGGTGCCTTGCTTTCGTTCACCTCCGGCGGAAAATTCGGAGGTTGGTGCGCATAGTGCGGCCCGGTCACCGTTGTTGCCGGCGACGTGCCCGTAGAAGCCGAGGCGGAGCCGGGCGAGGCCGGCGGAATTCGCAGCGAATTTTGCACCGCGAAGTCGAACGTGTGGCCGCCCTCCGCATAGCTGCCCGCCACCTTCATCACGTAGGAGTTGCCCGGCGTGAAGCTTGCCGCAGAAAATGTCGCGCGCACCGTGCCGCGAGCGTCCGGGCGAATGGCACCCACCGCCACCGGGAGCGAAGGCGCCGCCAGCGAGGCCGATTCGAGCGTCACCGTTTTCGCCTGCACGTTTTCCGCCGGTGCCGTGCCTCGATTCAGGATCGCCAGAGCCGTGTCCAGCGTGGTCGCCGATTCCAGCGAACCCGCCGCTGGCCCGGCCACCAGCTTCGCGCCGGATTTGGCGCAGCCCGTGATTGTCAATGGCAGCGCGAGCAGCAACACGACCCACGCGGCCGCTTTCAGCGGGGGGACGATTCTCGTCATGATATTTACTCCTGGCTACTTCACTCTTGCGAGAATAAGGAAATAACGTCTTTCCGTTGCCGTAAGTATCCCCTCGCTTCCTCCCATTGGCAAGCTCCATCCCTCGCCGCCGCCCTCGGCGGAGACTCCGGGATTTGCTGACAAGGCGGAACTTATGGCCGAAGTTGCGGTAGGTCCTTCGATGAGAAGGCACTGAGAGGGGTTCATCCGCTATAGTAGATAAAGTCGAGGCAAATCGAGTTCTTTAAGAGCGAGACGATGCTTTCACCGTTTAGACTTAGTTTGTTTCTAGGGACATACCTGGCCCTATTGTTCGTTCACTGTCCTCGGGTATTTGCGCAGGTTGCGATAGAGGAGCAGCACAAGTTCAACCATGACATTCGCTGTGTAATCCGCACGGAGCCCCAACAATGGGACCGCACCAGCGAAACACTTTTATATGGAACAGTGGAGAATCTCAGCGATGGGCCGCTTGAACTGGACGTTGACCCTGTTCTATACCTCTCGTCAAGAACATCTAGCGCGATGGGCGACAATTATTGGGCACCAGTTGACCTGCTCCACGACAGCCCAATTAGCACGAACAAAAAGCCAATAGCTGGTGGAGTAGGAGTAGCAATCCAGACTCGTCCCATCCGCCTCCGATTCAAAAACAATGGAGACAAAATAGATTTTCGCCTTGATGTGCGCCATCTGCTATGGGCCAAAACAATTTGGTCAGGTTGGCCCTCCTCGGCGTTTTTCAGCATCGTGAAATCTGATGACTACGACTTGCAATTAGTCTTAGAGACTGATAAGGGCAGAGTTGAATCCCTGAAAGTAAAGGTCTCGGTTAACGATAGCAAGCCGCAGAAGCAATGAATCTATTCAAGAAGGCCCGTCCAGCCGCTGTGTAGACGCTTAGTGCCGAAACCGGGCAAGTGAAAATGGGCCCAAAACCACTTCTCCGGTAACGCGACCTAGCAGGACCTAAGAACTCAAGGCATTCCCTCAAAGACGATTTCGGTCCCTTGTTCTCGTTTCGACTTCAGCGCAAGCGGACCATTCCTACTTTGCGTAAAGACGGCTATCCTAGTGTTCAATGGCTGCTCAGGAGTTGACGGCTCGCGAAACTCTTCTAGCCTTCATGGGACTCGCCATAGCCTTGTTGATCCCCATATATGGGACTGGGTTTTATGCCTCCCAGTTTCGCGAGGGCGAACTGGTTGCGAGTTGGCGTGTCGGCATTTTCTTTTCGGTTTTGTGGTGCGTGCTGGTTTTTGTTTTCTTTAGAAATCGTAAAGTCTTTTTGAAAACAGCAACTAGAGTGTTGTTTGCTTCCGGCGTGGCCGTGGCACTCACCATGGTCAGCTTTCCGTACGTTACAGGGTACGGGACTAGTCTTTTTCAGTTCGTGGTGCTTGGTGCTTGGTCGCTCATGGCGCATCTTTCGTCAGGGCTGTTCGCTGACCACCATCACGGAATCCTGTATCTCGTCGCGCTCCTCCTAAATCTAGTCGGCTTCTCCTTTCTAGCCGTCCCCCTATGGCTATGTTTTCGGAATCGCGCAACTAGATTCGGTTCATTTGCAATTGTTGGTTGGACGGTTTTCTATGTGGCGATGCTGTTTTTCCTGTTCCCCGCCACGGATGGGCCTTAGTGCCGAAATCGGAAAAGTAGCTCTTAGTGCGAACGCGGGTCTCGTGACTAATTCGGATTTGTAGCTGTTTCTTCCTTCAGGACCACGTAGGCGATGGTTGAGCCAGGGGAGACCAAGCGCTGTCATCCGCTAGACGATCTCCTGTAAACAGTGCTGCAGACAACTCAGTTATTTCGGAGCAACTTTGTCTAGAGTGACGGTCTTGGGATCGACCGTGACCTCCTTTAAGCGCGCAACAACCTCTGGTGTCCCGCCTTCTTGATAACGTCCGCCCAGGTATTTGGCAAAAAACTTCTCCGCGGCCATGAAGGAAGCCATGTTGTTTACGGGCCGGGCAAAACCGTGCCCCTCGTCGGGAATGAGCAAGTATTCGACAGGGAAGCCGCGGTCACGCAAGGCAACCACAATTTGTTCAGATTCGGAGTGGTTGACCCGAGGATCGTTGGCACCCTGCGCAATCATTAGCGGTGTCTTGATCTTGGCAGCCGAGGTCAGCGGAGAGCGCTCGACCAAAAGGGCCTTCCCTTCCGGCGTCGTCGGATCGCCCATGCGTTTGTAGAACATCTGGCGCCCGGCCTCCCAATACGGCGGGATCGAATTCATCAGCGTAATCAGATTCGACGGGCCAAACAAATCTACCGCCGCCGCGTAAACATCCGGCGTGAAAGCTACTCCGGCCAGCGTCGCGTAGCCGCCATAGGAGCCGCCGAATATACCGATGTGCTTGGGATCGGCAATGCCTTCTGCTATCAGGTACTTTGCACCCCAAGTTACGTCGTCCTGCATCTTGCGTCCCCACTCATCGTTGCCAGCATCGATGAATTTCTTGCCGTATCCTGCGGAGCCGCGGAAGTTCATGCTCAAAACGGCATAGCCCCGGTTCGCGAAGAATTGTGCGTATGAGTTGTAACCCCAAACGTCCCGGCCCCAGGGACCACCGTGAGGAAAGATGATTGCCGGCAGCTTCTTGGCCGGAACACCTTTGGGCAACGTGAGATAGGCCGGGATCACCAATCCATCTGAAGACTTGTAGCTTACAGGCTTCATCTCCGCGAGGGACTCCCGCGGAAGCTTTTCGCGGACCTTGAATTGAAGCGCAAGGCTGCGGTTCTTGCGGTCAAACAAGTACGTCTCCCCAGGTTCTGTGTCGCTGTTCGCGACAATCAGCCAGGTCTGTTCGTCGTCGGTGATCGAGGCGCGGCGCACATCCTTGCCACCTAACTTAGCTTCGAGCCATTTGAAATCGGCCTCGTCATGCGTGTCGCGAAAATAGCGCCGAACACGATCGTCCTCATAATTGGTGTTCGTGAGTTCATCGGTGGCTTCGGAGAAAACAGCAGTCCCAAAGTCCACCCTCTTCAACGGATCGGACTCGACCATCTCCGTCTTTCCCGTTTCCGGATCGAACAATTCCAGTGCGGTCAAGTCCAGGTCCTCGCCTTTGTTCGTAACCAGGTAGGCGCGCTTGCCATCCTTTGCGAAACGCAGGATGTCGCATTGCTCGAACACATTGCAGGAGTAGACTTTCGTGAATTTGTCGGCATCCACGCGAAGGATTTCCGTGTCGCCGTTTTCGGCTGAACGGCTAGCCAGGCGGAGGTTGCCCTGGAGGTCAAAAGTCCACGCGGAGATGCGTTCGGTGTTCTTGCGAAGCAAGGTTTTCTCGCCCGTGGACAGTTTCAATTCGTACAGGTCATGCCAGGCTTTATCACGATCGTTCAGGCCGATGTAGACCACGTCCGGCTTGTGTTTCGGAACGTCATATAAAGCTACGCGGACGCCTTTCAAGCCCGTCAGGTCTCGCGAGGCCGGAGCCTCCGCGCTGGCTTCGGGCTTGGCTGCAGGATCAACGGCATAGATGTTGAAGTTTTCGTCGCCGTCGTTGTCCTTGACGTAGAGAATGTATTTGCTGTTGCGTGTCCAGAAGTAACCCGGTATTGGGCGCTTGGTCTCCGTGGTGAGCAGCCTCGCCGCGCTGAACGGCTCATCCACGCCCTTCACGTAAATGTTGCGCGTATTTTTCCAAGGCTTCTCAAACGCCAGGAATCTTCCATCAGGGGAAAGCTCTGGATTCACAATTTCCGGATTGCCGAAGATAAGTTCGCGGTCAATTAGGGGTGGGAGGCCAGTGCCAGCGGCTTTATTGCCATTTGTCTGCGCTCTCAGCGACGTTGCCGCCAGAGCGAAGCAGGTGAGGACCCAAAACAGCTTCTTCATAGCGATGTTCCTTTCGATTTTGCGGCCCAGTGTAGGTTTCTCAAGACGATTAGAGTTAAGTCTCGGGAGGCGAGTTATATGGTCTTCGTTCTTTAGCGTTCGTCCAAGGCTTACATCTGCGGACGTATGCAGCAAGGTTAGGCTCGGAATCTTCATACGCTCCCGGAACGACGCGGTCAAGTCGTTCCTGGCGTCAGTCGCCAACCTCGGGTGCGATCTTCGGATTGACTGCATTGAGATACTAAGCTGCACAGCCGCTCCCCTGCATCAACTAACTGGCGGCCGCTCGGAACTAGTCGCATAAGTCCCGAACGCCGTTACCGTCCTGTGCAGTATCACTTCACACATCTCCGGTAACACGACTTATCAGGAGCTGGCAGTTCTGCAGGCAAAGGCAACTCTCATTTCGGGAGAACTGGGAGCGGCTTGCATTCAGTGAATGCACGTAATATCGTTAGCCCACCCCTCGAAACGATAACAGAACAGGTTACGCCCAGGACGGAGGCCCAACCGATGCAAGCCACCCCGGCTGAGGTCTATAAGCAAATCGACAACTCTTTGTACAACGAGCAGGGCGACATCTGGTGGGATGAAAACCGAATTCTTCACTTGCTCAAGAGTTCAGTGAATCCTGCCCGCGTCGGGTACTTCCGCAGGCTTCTCGACGGAGTACTCAAATTCGATTATCGCGGCGCATCCGCACTGGATGTAGGCTGCGGCGGCGGCATTTTGGCGGAAGAGTTTGCGGCTATGGGTTTCCAGGTCACCGGCATTGACCCCTCGGAACAATCTCTGGCTACAGCAAGGCAGCACGCGCAATCCCTGGGACTGGCAATCGATTACCAGCGTGGAACGGGGGAATCGATTGCGTTCGCCGACGATGCTTACCGCGTTGTGTATTGCTGCGACGTCCTCGAACATGTCCGCGACTTGCCAAAGGTGATCAGCGAAATCTACAGAGTGACCCAGCCTGGCGGTATATTTTTTTTTGATACACTCAACCGTACCTTCGTCAGCAAACTGGTTGCCATCAAAATCTGGCAGGAATGGAAGGGTACGGCCTTTATGCCGGCGCGTCTCCACGAATGGAAAATGTTTATCCGGCCGGAGGAATTGAAGGAATTGCTTGCGCACACCGGATTCGAGTTCAGGGAACTTCGCGGTACATCGCCCAACGTAAGCATCCCGAAAATGATCAGCCTGTTGCGACAAAGGGCCAAAGGCAGGATCGGATTCAAGGAGCTCGGCCAAAGGTTCAAGTTGGTCGAAAGCGATGACTTGAAGATTCTTTACATGGGGTACGCCGTCAAGCCTTTGCGGTGACCGCAGCGCGGTCGCCTCCGCCCGAGGATTCCAAGTGCGAAGCAAGTCCTGATTAACGCTAGCGCTTAATCGGACGCCGAAACTGGACAAGTGGAATCGTTCCAAAAGGACTTGTCCGATAACGCGACTTACCAGGCACTTGCCTGCGATTGCTAAGAACCACGCAGAAGAAACCAAGAAACCGCAAACTAGGCGGTTGGAAGGTTAGAATAGCGGCGATGTATTCCCAAATTTCCACGCTCATCTCCGCCCTGGAGAAGTGCGGAGCGCTAAGGCACGCGTCTGTGCGATCCGCGATCCAAGAGTTCGCAGCCTGCATCGGCGACGAAGACTATCGCACACACATGGTCGGTGAGATGGCGGTCAGCCTGGCCGAAGCAGGGCAATTTCGTGAGGCCGATTGTCTGGCTGCCACGCTTGCTGGTCTTGAGAAAAGCACGTTCTTGATCAAAATTGCTGAGATTGAGATGCAAGCTGGCGAGGACGAACTGGCGGCTTCAACCTACGATGGCGCTCGAAAGGCCGCTCTTGAGCGTCGTTTCCCGACTCAACGGAGCCAAGCCATCGCGGCAATTGCAGTATCTGTTGAAAGGTTCGGAAAGTGGGAAACATCAGCTTCGCTTTGGCAGATGGCCGTAGGACTTGCTAAGGAGGGCCAAGTCAGAGGGGGAACCGATGGCCCCGAGGCGGCGGGCGTCCTTCTGGATGCAGCGGAAGCATTCAGAAGAAATGGTGATCGAGAGCAAGCCGAACGCATAGCGAAGTCAATCCTCATCGAGGAACTGCGTCATCGCGCACTAGGCGCATTAGGGCCTGATTAACGCCGTATCGATTTATCGTGCATTCCGCCTTCCCTCGCAATCTGTCGATCAGGAGCCTGTTGATTCTTTGACGAATTTACGCACTTCTTGCAAAGCTTTTTTCGGCAGAGTTGAAAACGAAATCGCCATTCCGTAGAGCAGAGCCTCCACGGCTTCATGCGTAGTTGTTTTCAAGAGCACTGTGTGACCTGAATTGACGACCAGGAAGCCGTCAATTTCCGTGACTTGAAGATTCCATCCCAGTTCCTTCAGGAGTCGGATACCTGCGTCTAGTGAATGGTCCGGCAGCACCTCTAGCCACTTAAGTTCCTGCATGCGGAATATCCCTTTTAGACTGCTATTGCCTGCAAGAGTGTAATCAAGATTGATCGGGTTCCGTCAGCCCCGATTCACTGCGTTACCGGAGATGTGGAGTCCTAGGACTGGACTTGTCCGCTTTCGCGACAAATCAGGACTTGGCCCAAAATTGTGATAATAATCAGAGGCGACGAAGAACGGTAGCGAGGTCCAAGTGACACTCGGCCAGACAGTTGACCAAGCGACATACAAATGGGAAAACCCAACCTAGTGGAACCTTTTGGTGGTACTGCCTTGGACAATCGGAGTAATTCTTTTTGTCTACCAGTGGAACGTGGACCGACACATTGCCACGCGTGAGCAAACAACGCAGGGAGTCATTACCGCGCACGAGCCAGAAAACCATAATCGCTTTGGATACGTTTTTACCGTAAATGGCAAGAGTTTCGCCGGATGGGAAAGCCCTGGGAAGGATGGACTCGAAATCGGACGCTCGGTTCTGGTTTACTACGATCCCATGAACCCCAACAAGAATGCACTGACGGAGTTCGGAGATAGGGGCATGAAAACTCTGGGCCCGGTTCCAATGATGTTGTTTGGAATTGGAGCGGTAATTTGGTACATCATGGCTCGCCGACGAAAAATTCGAGCCAGTGCAAATCGTGCGTAGGTCAACTCCTGGTAGAACGCGGTTACCGCCGAAGTGGGTACTAGCAACTACTTGTCGCTGACGTCCTCTGGTTTGTCGCTATGGTTGCGCTTCTGAGAGCGTCTCAAGCACCTTGCGTGCTGTCGCTGCATCTTCCATCTTCTGTATTCACGAGCAGCTGATAATACATGCCGTCATCCCGGACCGTTGCGAAAATGCCTGCGGACAAAAGCGCGCCTTGCGCAATGTCCACTTGGGTCTGCATTGCATACTTTTGAAGCAGCAATAGTTCATTGTTTTGGGGCAGGGCAAGAAGGCTTCGCGCCGCGGCTGCGTCCTCTTCGCGCACAAGCACCCGATGTCCCAGGCCGCTCCATGCCAGATGCTCTCGCATGCGGCCAGCGGTATCCGCCTGAATCATCGCATCGATGCCTGAGGACTCAAGAAGGCCCTTCGCAACCTCGGCCTCGCCTTCAGTGCCGTAAGACTGGACAACAACTAAATCACTTTGCGACATGCGCTCAGTATACCCCCTAGACCAGTTCTGTATTGAAAGCCAATGAAACAAGCAGATTCGACCGAGCGGAAATCTCGAAGTGAAAATTGGACCGGTAAGGCCAGTAGCCCCTGGTAACGCGGTAACCGTCGAAGTGCCGATCCCCCAAAATCACATTTCCGGTAAGCCGACTTCCCAGGCACTGACCATCCGTTGTGGAGCATAATTGATCCAGAACGACGCATGAAATACGCAAAGGCCATTCTGGGCAGTGTCGCGCTCTTTGTGCTGTTGGACATTCTGATAAGCGTGATGATTCCCGACCGCGTAATGAACGTAGTATTCGTCGTCGTCGCATCGCTTGTGCTTCTTGGCATTCTGTTAGTGGCATTTGGCACAGCCACAAGAAATCGGTGGGGCATCAATCCGGAGCCTGTGAATTGCCCCGCGTGCGGTTCTCCGGTGCTCCAAGTACGGCGACCGAAGTCATTGAGCCAGGCGTTTTGGGGTGGCTGGACGTGCGCGAAGTGCGGCTGCAAAGTGGACAAATGGGGTCGCCTGATTACCCGAACACGCTAGTCGGAACTTTTCCGCACAACTCGGGACTTACGCGTCACACCGCAGAATCGTGTCATATTGATCAGAACCAGAGAGGTCAAATCATGACTCTGCATCGGCGGTATCCCTTATCAGTTGCCGTTGTATTTCTATCCGCTTATGCTGCATTTCCACAGGAATCTGCCTCGCCTCCGAAAGAAGAGAATCTGTACTTCAAGGCTTTATCCGCAAGCATTCTTGAAATGGAGAAATCTTGGGGCCACCAGGACAATAGTGCCCTCGGTGTCCGTACCGATTATCACCACATGCTCGTAGAACGGGACCTCACAATTACAAAAGACCTGCCTGAACAGTTTGGGGACCATCGAGTCGAGTATCTGGAGACGCAAGATGTGATCGCTAAATGTAAGCAACTGCGGAAACCATTTGCGATTTTGAAGATTTTTCCAATGAAAAATGAAGGGCCACGACTAAAGATCACGATTAACGTCTACTGGGCGAGCTACAAAAAGGGGCACCTGGAACTTGGGCTCTCGGATTCGAGCGAAGTTGAATTGAACTATAACTGCGAGAAGCAAAGCTTCATCATCTCGAAGGTCAAACTTGGTGGTATCTGACCCAAAGTCCTGGTTAACGCCGTATCGTACATCTCTAACAATGTTGGGTCTGTCAAGCTCTTTTTGCAGACACTTCTTTCTTTTCACCTGAAAGAGTTTTTCTCTTTCGTTTTCTTTCGTTTTCTCTCTTCTCTGCATCGACGACCACGGCTCGTTCGTAATCTTTCGATCGGCTTCAGTCCGACCTAAACATCTCTTCGATCAAAACTTCGACCATGATTACTAATTCAAACTCCCTTTTCAGGGAGCGGGATGCCCAATCAAGTGGACGGTGTTACTTCACACCATGTACGATACCGGGCTGTCCCGCGTACGAACCGAACTCTAACGACGACGAATACTCGCGACCATTCCGCCACATCCAGTACAACCGAACCGCCAGCCTGCGCCCCATCGCTACCTTGGCAATGCTCTTGTGCCGACGCATCGCCAGGTGGATGTACCGACGTCTCCAGTCTGGGTTGCACCGTGCTGCTGCTTGAGCCGCCTCCACCAGCAAGAAGCGCAGTAAGGAATTGCCCTGCTTGCTGATGTGCCCCAATCGCTGCTTGCCCCCACTGGAGTCCTCACTCGGAATCATCCCCACGTAGTTGCTGATCTGCTTGCCACGTGGAAAACGTTCCCAAGTTCCAATGATCAGCACGAAGGCCAGTGCCGTAAGCGGACCCACGCCCGGATGCGTCATCAGTCGCTGCGCCGCGGGTCGCTTCTGGGCTTCCCGCTCCGCCGCTGCGGTTAACTCCTCAATCGTCGGATTCAGGCGGTCCAACAGCTCCAACAACTCTTGCCGGCGCCGACTGGCCCAAGGAGCTAACGAGAGCTTCTCTAACTGCGCTCGTCCTTGTTCGCTGAACAGTTTTTTCTTCCAGCGATAGCCCTCGTTCATCGCCAGCGCCTGCAGTTGATTCATGATTCGCGTGCGCATCTGCACCAACCGATGTCGATGCCACAACAGTTGTCGCAGATCCCGATTCTCTGAATCCGGCACCCAGATTCGCGGAAACCGATTTTCCAGCAGCAGCTTCCGCATAAGTCGAGCATCTTCGCGGTCGGTCTTCTTCTTCTTGACTCGCTTCGTCTTGATCTCCGCTGGGTCGCCAATCCATACCTCGAACCCCAACTCTGCCAGCAGTCGCTCGAACCAGCGTGAATACCCGGTAGCCTCCATCCCTACCCGTACGCAGATTCCTCGCTGCTTCAGGTCTCGATAGAATTTCTCTGCTTGTCCATCACTGTGGTTCAGGTCCTGTTCACCACACTCACCAGTCTCTTCCATCACAAATGCAATCGTCTGAAAGCTCGGGTGGTAATCTACCCCTATAAGCATCATGTTCGGCTCCCTTCTCCCGAGCGGCGGTCATCAATAAACCACAGTCTACTGGGGTGAACCCCTCTGTTGAGAGGAGCAGTTTCGAATTGGCACACATGCCGTTCCATGGATTTTTCCTTCTCAAACTTCCTCTTCTCCTTCAGCATGAATCTCGGCTGGTGAAGCGGAGGCGAGCTCTGCTGGAGAGCAACTCGCCGAGGAATAACCAGCTGGAGACTCATCGGAACGATGAGCCGGGGGGCGATCCTTGGGTCGCTCCCCGCTTTTGCTTCTTCCCGCATCGGACTGATAGATCTCCCCATACCTGAAAAAACTCACGGTTGCTCCAGCAGAATTCACTGCTGTATTCGCTTCTCGCTCGAACTCTTCCGGCCTCGACTTTTTGCAAGGCACCTTTGAAAAATCGGCTCTACTCGCGTCGAGGAGCCAACATTGTTATGCAATCAAGTCCTGTTATCGGGACTTGGCGTGCGCCCACCCATTTGGGGATAACAAGAGGATAGTTGGCCCAATTGAGAGCCGTTATCCCGTCATCTGCCCGGTCCTTCCGGCACGAAGGGAGTACAATCCGGCAAAAGGACGCACTTCTGTCCCGACTGGAGGTTAAGACCATTGAGCAAAAATACGTTTCCTCAACTTGCGGCTTCGATTTTTCTTATCGTCGCGGTCGCTCACGCCTTGCGGCTCATCTTCAAATGGGTGGTGCTTATTGGCGGCTGGCAGGTCCCGATGTGGGTAAGTGCGGTCGCCATTGTCATAACAGCGTATCTTGCTTATGAAGGCTTTCGGATAAGCCAATCCAAACAAATCAGATGAGTACCGAGACGTATCCACCTGACTTCTCAACTCCTGGTAACGCCGTTACCGGAGAAGTCCTATAAAAGGGAATGTCAAGAGACATTCTTCCCCGTCGGCTCGGTGCCGACACTTTTTTTGTCTCGGCATTCAGCCCATCCGTTTGAACGTGCACTCGTGATGGAGTGGTCTTGCTCAGGCGACATCGTTTCGTGCTTCGTTTCGTCACACGAAACGACGAGATCCTTCTTCCTTCCTGTGGTTCCATTTCCCTGTTGTGACGGCGCCATTCGTTTCTGAAACATCAAGCCTGACAGTTATCCACTTTATGAGTGGCAACGCATGGTCCTATCTGAGACTCGTGGCCTATGGCTTTCTTGGATTGTCCGAGAGGGCATAGGGTGAAATCGGAGACTCGCGTGTTTGAAGCACGGGCCTGACTTCTCCGGTGGATACTTCCCCTCGAATCCGAGCGTCTCAAGAACCCGACAGCTACCGCCAGGAATAGTTCCCCAGGTGGAACGGACTCTCTGCCAGAGACGCTCAAGCTGCTTGTTGTTTCAAATAGTTGGCGTCGAAACGTACCCCTTTCTTCCAAACGATCAACGTGATCGCGGCAATCTTCCTCGCCAAGGTCAAGCGCGCCATCGTGGGCTTCCTTCCCTTAGCCAGCAAAGCCTTGTAGAAATCGCGTAGCGGTCCACCCGCGGTGCATTCCATCACCACCTTGCCGGCAGAATTCAGAACTGCGATCGAAATGCTTTCCTTATGCACGTCCAAGCCGATATATTTAGTGCTAGTCATAGAGGGTGTTCCTTTCCGTAGGGATGAGCCAAGCACTCAAAACCTACACCAAAGGGGCGCCCTTTTATAATGTGTGGAATTGGCCCGAAAAACCACTCGTCCGATAAGCGACTACGCAGGAGTCAGCCCGGCGGGAGATATATCGAATTAATAACTCGGTCGAAAAATTTGGCTTCGTGTTCGGTGGCAAAACCATATTCGGCAGCAACCCATTCCTGAAACTGAGCTTGCCGCCAGCATTTCCGCTACTTTGAAGACCCCAGTGGTTCTTACATCTCATTGCGTTTGTCCGCGCGCCATCCAAGCGTCAATTCGTAAAATCGATTACGCGCCAGTCGCTCGTCGATACGATTCCGTTCTTGTAAATGGCCCATACTCTCCAGCGATGAGGTTGTTTGCCGACTCCAAAGGGCATCTCCATGCGGATCGAAGATTCGTAGGGAATAAGTGAAACAACTTTGATTGCGCTCTGTGACCAATATTCGCGCCTAAGTTGACAAAATTGGCTCTCAATGACATACGTCACCGGATTCGCGTCAACTGACGACCATTCGATATCGGATGGTGGGTAGCGCGCTAATCGGACATGATCGGCTGGGGCCAGCAGCGTTACCTTTGGCGCTGCGTCAGGCGGTCCCTCGTCCAAACCCACGCGGTCAAATTTTCCGAGCAAACCCTCGATATCAGGAAGCGACCTGTTTGGCAGAAAAAGCAACACCTTCCAGCTGTTGCCGAGCTTTCTCAGGATAACCGCCGAATGCGCCATCCCAAAAGCCTTCTCTCCTTGACCTACTTCGGCCAATAAAACAAACGCCAATCTTGAGTTTCCGAAGGTCAGAAGGGGTTCAATGTTCTGGAGCGTTTGGATCCTGTCGCCGAAATCATCGAAATGGCTTGCCTCGGGATCCATGATCGACAAAAGCGAGCGTGGATTCATGTCCACAAAGTCCTGAACGGCTTCTTTAGAAATGGCCTGAACGACCGCAATGTCCGCCGGACTGATGGAGACAGGGCTCACTCGCATTGGCCGCCACTGAGGGGACTGTGATAACCAGAGTATGAATGCCTTACTGGCTTCAAGATTTTTCGCTTGCCGAAAAATCACCCACCAGCCGTCGGATTCAAGGCGCGGTTGACCCCACATCTTCATCACCGCGTTGTTATTCATGAGTGGACGAAGTCCACTAATGTTGTCCACAAAAGCCACGTCCGGATAAGACGGATCCGGTTGGGAGGCATGGAATCCGCGCACAAACTCATCCCGATCCAATATTTTGAAGTCCAGATCAAAGTTAGGGAAATCTCTTTTGAACTCGCTCTGTAGAATCCCCCACGGGTAGGCATTGATCACCCGGGCTGTGGGGTCGTCCATTCGACCTCTAACATAATTGTTGGGGACCCAGACGGTCAGCGTCCCTCCGTGCGAGAATTCTTCCCCCTCGCTAAACTTGTTTGGAACATCCCGTGCCTCTTGCTGGCTTTGCGCGAGACCTCCGGTTGCCAGAAGCAGCACAAACCCCAACCAGTACACTCGTTGTGGTTTCATCAGAATGAGAGGTGAAAAAAGGCGAATTGCTCGAAGCATTTGGCTCACTCCATGCGCGGCAATCCCGAGGTGAGTCCTGATTCTAGCCTCAACTGGATGGGTGAACAAGCGGAACCCTCGCTCAGTGAACGTGTAACGTCGTTACCGGGTGCGCCGTGAAAAGGTGGTGGTCCACAGCGGGAGTTAAACCCGTCCGGGAGCTGGTTCGCTCCACCCGGTAGCAATCAGAGCAGTAGTGTACGTGCGCAACACAAATCCAAATTGGTTGACACTCTTTGTTTCGTCGGAACAGAGGGTCGAGAAAGTGGGATATTGTAGTGCACGTCGACACGCCAGTCCTTGACTACGACCTTGTCCAATACCATGCGCAGGAGCTTCTGTTTATCCTCGAACGAAGGGTGTTCTAGATGACTCGACACCAGGGCGACAAACTCTTGCAGCTCACCTCGAGCATCGCCTTCGTGCCTTTGCTCGGCAGCGATCTTCTCCAGAAGTTCCTTCTCTCGATTGAGGGTATCGAGCTTTGATTCAACCAGCCGTCGGCGCTTCTGCAAGTCCGACAGTTCAATCGCACCGACCTGGTAAGCATCCAGAAGCCGCGTCATCTCCGTGTTCGCCAACTTGATCTGAGTCGCCAGCTTCTGCGCTTGTTCGTTCGACCCAGACTCATCGCGATCCACACGATGAGTCCTGCCCTCTCTGTATGCTTCCAGCACCAACTCGGGATCTTGCAGCCTGGTGCTCACTTCCTCCCAAACTAGTTCGTCCAACGCATCCGAACGGATGCGTCGCTGTGAACAGCGCTCCTCTTTAAGGAAGCGCCTTTGCACTCGGTGGCAAACATAATAATGGTAGGGCCTCGCGGCAGTTGGATTCAAAGTCCTTGCGAAGCAACTGCACCCGCAATGTCCGCAGTGGACAAGCTTCCGCAGAAGATAAGCAGGCTCCTGCAAATTCCGTGGAGAGAATTTCTGATTGTCTTTGCCTCTCATTCCTGCTTGGTGAAAGGTCTCTAAGTCGATGATGGAGGGTACCGAAATCGGAATCCATTCCTCCCGTGGTCGAAGAGTGCGTTTCACGTGAGGCCGCTTCTGACCATATGTCCCTTCTGCCATCGCACAGTTAAAGCGGTTGTAGTACAACGTGCCGATATAGACCTCATCATGAAGCATTCGATCCACCTTGGCCCAATTCCATTCCCGGCCACCGCCCGGCGTAGGAGTTTCTTCCAGCGTGAGTTGCTTGGCGATCTGGCGGACGGTCAGGCCTTGCTTCACATACGTATCAAAGATTCTGCGCACCACGGCCGCTTCGTCGTCTCGGATCTCCACGTGCGATGCCACGCTGTCACGGCGCGGGATGCGCACATAACCGAAAGGAACTTGCCCAGCAACAATCTCGCCGCACCGGGCCCGGTAGAGCTTGCCACGCCGATTCCTTTCGGCGATCTTCGCCCGCTCAAACTCGGCCACAGCTCCGGTGATCTGGTGCATGAGTTTCGAAAGCGGATCGTCTGCGGCCCCACCCTCCAGGAAGATGGCCTTCACTCCGAATCGTTCCAACTCTTCCAGAATTAAGGCCTGCAGGACAAACTTCCGCGCCAGTCGATCCGTACAGTGAATCAACAGCACTTCGAATCCCCGGCGTTCTGCCAGGTCGCGCATCCGATCCAGGGCCGGGCGATCCAGACGTGCCCCGCTGTACCCTTCATCCGTAAACTCCTCGATGATCTCCATCCCGTTTTGGGTTGCATAGTTCCGCAAGACCTCCAACTGCGAACCGATCGTATGCTCTTTCTCTTGCCTCTCACTGGAAACCCGGGCGTAGATGGCGGCTCGCATGTTCCATCACCTCCTGGGTAAGGAATTCATAAACCTGACGGAGGTTCTCCCGGTGAAAATCTCGCTTCCCGTTCCAGGCCGGGCGAGAAACACTCTGAGCGTAAAGGACGAAAGGAAAATCCTGTTGCAAGCCGGGAAGCAGGCTGGCCACTCCATACCGGAGAACTCGCTCCAAGCCCCGGGAAAAAGGTTCCGTGTTCTCGAGTGCTTCACTACGCACATTTTCATAGATCTCCTGCACTGGGTCGTTGCTCGCCACGAATGTTACTCGCCGAGCCTTTTCTCGGGGAGCGCCGTTTTTTTTTCAATCCCCGCAGCACGGTCGTCCTATGGATCGGAATGCGATAACGCTCCTGGATCAAAGCGGCCAATCGACCCGGATCGAGATCGGGATTCTCTTTTTGCTTTGCGAAGGCGAACTCCAGTACTTCGTCCTTGAGCTTGACCGGGCCCTTGCGGCCTCTCTTTCGCGGTAGGAAAGAACCGAACCCCAGCTCAAGGAAAGCCCGTTGAATTTGATAAAAGCTTTCTCGGCTGAGGCCGAATCGGCGGCACACTTCAGCAACGGGGTCATCATCGACCGAATGGGCGCGCAACATCTCGTATTTAACCTGCGCGAGATCGTAAGGGTCGAAGAAAACCATTTGGAACAGCTCCGAGCGCACTGCTTCTGGATGCGGGTTCAAGGTCCCGGAAGCCAGTAGGGCCTTTCTTTTGGCTGGTGTGGTCATGAAAGATCTCATAATACAACTCTTAACGAATGTCAAGTAATAACGGCACACATGGGCATCAGTCGATCCTTGCTCGCTTGCCTCTCTTTCGTTATTATTACGGGGATATAATACCATGATCTCGGCCTCCGGAGTGCGCAAACTAGCTGACATGTGTGCACTCATTTACTGACATACCTACTTTCTTCCTCTCCTTGAGCTAACTGTCCTTGCTTCCGCGGTCCTGCGTATAGCGGATGCTCCCTCGGGCTAGTCAGAAAGCCCACAGAAAAGGCCAAATTGGGATTTATGTTGCGCGTGAGTGGAGGCAACGAAACTGCTGAAGCCTCTGGTGCAGAGGGTCGCAAGGCGACTTGTCGAGCGTGCAGGCCGTAACGTGAGTGAACGCTGAGCAGGCCTCGAAAACGTTAATGCAGGAGCCGACCCGCCCCGGTTTCGTGGGAAGGCCGAAGTTGGTGGAACGGTACGAGCGAACGAGTTCCATCAGACCTGCCGGGGTATTGGCGACGGCATGCAAGCAAAGTGGACCATACGCAACACGGGAAGTCCCAGCGGTGATCGCGGTGAGGGTCAACTGGCAGCTCGTGAGAGAAA
The DNA here is from genome assembly GCA_963833345.1 of uncultured Acidobacteriota bacterium. Classification (GTDB taxonomy): domain Bacteria; phylum Acidobacteriota; class Terriglobia; order Acidiferrales; family UBA7541; genus Acidiferrum. The sequence continues at coordinate 4,263,904 of CAWHXI010000002.1, forward strand.
GGCCGGGCCGTTTGGGATGGCGGAGAGGCTCGTAGTACCGATGAAGCTGGGTAACTCCGGCAGAGGGAAGGGGCCTTAGTTGAAGGCGGACGCAAGAAGCGACGACAGAAAGGGAGATTGGCGATGAGCCTGACAACTCCCATGTTGTTTTCAGAAGTTGCAGACAGCGTCACATGCAATGGCCTTGGCGATTGCGTGAGTCTTCTCCGAGAGCCGGATGCGGTAAATCTGCACGTCCGGTTCGATGAGCGGGGTGTGGAAACGGAAGCATGGTGGGAATAGTGAGGCACCGGCAACTGAAAGGGTCGGTAACAGATAGGTTCCACCTAACCCACCGCGCCACACCTCGACTCCACACGACGGAAAACGACCCAAAACCACACATTATAAAAGGGCGCCCCTTTTGGAGTAGGGTTTGAGTGCTTGGCTCATTCCCCTACAGAAAGGAACACCCTATATGACTAGCACTAAATATATCGGCTTGGACGTGCATAAGGAAAGCATTTCGATCGCAGTTCTGAATTCTGCCGGCAAGGTGGTGATGGAGTGCGTCATCGAGACCAAAGCGAGCACCATTCTGCAGTTTATCCACGGGCTGGGTGGAGATGTGCACCTCACGTTTGAAGAGCCAGCACCGCGGCTGGACCGCTACGCGATTTCTACGAGGCTTTGCTGGCTAAGGGAAGGAAGCCCACAATGGCGCGCTTGACCTTGGCGAGGAAGATTGCCGCGATCACGTTGATCGTCTGGAAGAAGGAGGTACGTTTCGACGCCAACTATTTGAAACAACAAGCAGCTTGAGCGTCTCTGGCAAAGAGTCCATTCCACCTGGGAACTATTCCTGGCGGTAGCTGTCGGGTTCTTGAGACGCTCGGATTCGAGGGGAAGTATCCATCGGAAAAGTCAGGCCCGTGCCTCAAACACGCGAGTCTCCGAATCCACCCTATGCCCTCTCGGACAATCCAAGAAAGCCATAGGCCACGAGTCTCCGATAGGACCATGCGTTGCCACTCATCGAGTGGATGACCGTCAGGCTTGATGTTTCAGAAACGAATGGCGCCGTCGCAACAAGGGTATGGAACCACAGGGAAGAGGAAACGTTCCTGCGCTTCACACGCCGGAACGAAATAAGCGACTCGCTGAGCAAGACCACTCTCGAATCGAGAGTGCACGTTCAAACAGTTGGGCTGAATGCCGAACAAAGTATCGGCATCGAGCCGAAGAGGAGGTATTTCTCTTGACATTCCCTTTTATAGGACTTTTCCGATTACCCGACAAACCAGGCACTTGAAACGGAATTAAGAATCAGCGGTATCATAGGCGAGTAAATGGTCAACTCAAAAAAGCTTTTGCGGCCTGATTTTCAATTCCTTGCATTAGGCGTGTGCTTGCTCCTCTTGGGCATCCTCACTTTTCATTCCGATTGGCCGCCCGAGAGATGGGTGCCGACATATTTCGTCGAGAATGACGTCGGCGTAGTCATCCTCCTTTATTCTGGCTTGTTTTTCACCTTCTCGCTTGCGTATTTTCTCTTTCCGAAGATGTTTCACCGTCAGACCAATGCGACGCTCAGCCAAATTCATTTCTGGTTGAATGTGATTGCGTTCCTGGTTCAGCTAGCACTTCCAATCTATTTCAATCTCTTTCTTGAACGTCCGAAAGAAACTTTCGGAGGTTTGGACCGAGCATTCGATTCTATTTTCTTGGGAATCAAGGTGCTGGCGGTTGTTCAGATACTTTTTCTGGCCAATGTGTTGTGGAGCGTTTTCAAAGGCAGGAGAACATCGCACCCAATCTCTCCAACGAGCAACAGCGTGACGGAGAAGGTCTGATGCGAGCCGGTCACTCCTCCCGGTAAACGCTAGCGCTTTACCGGATGCGCGTTCTCGGCAAGGAGTGAACGGAGGCAGGGAGTTCTGCGCGCGTCCGGTAAAGCCGTTTGGACGTGGCCGTCCGGCGGCGGACGCGGGCCCTATGCAAATTCAATGATGGGAAGGAGCAGCGTTAAGCCGTGCCGAGACTGTGCTGCTGGGCACGACACAGGACAGCGTGCGCGCAGAAATTGGCTACGGCGAAAAAGTATGGCAAAGACTGTGGTCGAAGAAGCTAGAAGAAGGGATTGGTTTGACGGCGGGGCACAAAGATGCGGAGCGCCTGGAAGGACGCAGAGTTTTCGAGTTGGAGAGAGTAGTCTCATGCCGCAACGCTGATCCGTGGTGGAGAACGAAGTTGCATTTCGGCAGCGGTGAGCCTTTCGATGACCTTCATCGGTCCACCGCATTTAGGGCAGCGCCAAAGAGCGGGACCATCTTCGGCGGGAGAGGCGTGTTGTCCGGCTTGCGGCGGTTGTGCCGAACCCAGCAACTGAAAGCAAAGAGGCAGGAGCGTGGCGCGTTTGCGGTTGGCCAAGAAGCCGAAGTTACGGATGCGCACGAAGCCTTGTGGAAGGATATGCAGTAAGAAGCGGCACAAGAATTCATGGAGCGATAGGGGCAGCAACTTCTGTTCGTTGTGGTGAGCGGAATCACGCCAGCGAAAAGTGACTTGGCCATCAGTGAGCGAGACCAGGCGATGGTTGGAGATGGCTACACGATGAGTGTAGCGGCCCAGATATTGCAGCACATAGTCGGGGCCACCGAAGGGACGTTTCAAGTAGACGACCCAGTCTTGTCGATAGAGTGGCCGCAGCCAGGCGGCAAAGATCTTGGGTTGCGCAAGAAGCTTCAGGTCTCCCTGGAAGTTGAGCTGGCCATTCTGGAAAGCTTGTTTGAGAGCGTCGACGAACTTGCCGCGAAAAACTTCACGCAGCACTTCCTTGGGAAGAAAGTAGTTATCTCGTGAGCGAACCCAGCGGGTGTGATCCAGTGAGAGGCCGCCGGCAGGAACGACACAATGAACATGCGGATGAATATTGAGCTTCTGACTCCACGTGTGCAACACGCTGAAGAAGCCAATTTCCGCACCGAGGTGTCTCGGATGGCGAGCGACTTCCAGAAGGGTTTCGGCACTGGTGCGGAACAGGAGATCGTAGAGGACCTTCTTGTTCTGCAGAACCAGTGACGCCAAGCGGCTGGGGAGTGTGAAGACCACGTGCGCGTAGCGTGTTGGAAGAAGTTCTCGTCGACGCGCAGCGATCCAGCGTTCCCGTGCAGCGATCTGACACTTCGGGCAGTGGCGATTTCGGCACGTAATGGAGAGCTCTCCATTAGCTGCCTTATGGGGAGTTTTTTCTAATGGGGAGTGGAGCGCGGGAATCTGCGCAGGACGGCCTTTTCGAACAGGGTTGAGCGGGTGGCGACTCACCATAACTTCAGGGGCTTTGCTACGTTGATGCGGCCACTCATGGCCGATGCTCAACAAGGAGAGCCCATGCTAGAAAAATATTTCTCCGCGCCCAAGACGCTAAGACGCTTGCGGAGTGGAATCAGTGGACCACACATAGACGCGTTCGCAGATGACCTCGAACGCGAAGGATACGCTCTGGCCAGCGCCGTTCGATACATTCGAGCCGCCGCCCATCTCGGCTGCTTCGTTCAACGGAGAGGCGGCGTTCTGGCAGAGATCGATTTCAACACGCTTCATGCTTTTGTTGGCCATCTTCGCGGTTGTCGGTGCCCTCACTACAAGAGAGCAAAGATCGCCTATCACGCGCGTTTTGGAGTGAAGCTTTTCCATCAACGCCTGGTGGGCTGCGGCATCTGCCCGAGTGAACCAGTTCGGGAAGAGAACGCCGATCCAGCTCTTGTCACTGCCTTCCGCGATTGGTTTCAAACGCATCGCGGGGTGAAGCCGCCAACGCTTCGATTGTACGCTCGCGGCGCCGCAGAGTTGCTCCAAGCCCTCGGCGAGGATGTCGGTCAATGGACTGCGCATGCCGTACGCAACTTTCTTCTACAACGTGCCAGCCAATGTGGAGCTCCGACCACACAGAAGCTGATTACCTCCCTCCGGGCGTTTCTGCGGTATCTCAACTTCCATGGTGAATCCCGTGACGATCTCGCCCTCGCGATCCCCGCTGTCGCTCACTGGCGGCTGGCCAAGCTTCCACGCTGTCTATCCGCAGAAGAAGTGAACCGTCTGATCGCTGCCTGTGATGGTGCAGATCCCGGACGTCTTCGTGACCGGGCGATTGTACTCATGTTGGTGAGATTAGGATTGCGCGCCGGGGACGTAGCGCAGCTGCGTCTCACGGACATCGACTGGAATGGCGGCACGCTGCAAGTGATAGGGAAAGGACGATACCAGGTACGGCTACCGCTTCCGCAGGATGTCGGCGATGCGGTGCTCCGCTATCTGGAATGGCGGCCCACGAACATCGATACGGATCACGTGTTTGTTCGAAGCATCGCTCCTTACAGGCCCTTCGCCTCCGGAGATGGTGTCTCGTCCGTGGTGAGACACGCTCTTAAACGCGCCAGCATCGAAGCCCCTGCCAAGGGTGCCCACCTGCTGCGTCACACCGCCGCCACCGAGATGTTGCGGAACGGTGTGCCCTTGGATCAGGCCGGTCTGGTCCTCCGTCACCGCAGCATTGACATGACCGCCTACTACGCCAAGGCAGATGTCGCGCTACTTAAACAGATCGCTCAGCCGTGGCCAGGGGTAATTCGATGATCACGGCTGTCGAAACCTATCTTGCCGTGCGGCGTGCCGTCGGCTTCACTCTCAGCAATACCGAATACCTCCTGCGCAGCTTTGCAGGGTTCGCGACCGATCAAAAGCAAACGCATATCCGCACAGCAACAGCCATTCACTGGGCCAGCCAAGCGAGATCTGTCGCGCAACGACACGTCCGCTACCAGACCGTGTGCCTCTTTGCTCAGTACCTTCGCGCGGAGGACTCCCGGCACGAATCGCCACCGATGAACTACTTCGGCTATCGGAAGGCGCGTCGCGTCCCGCACATTTATTCGCGCGACGAGATTGCCGGCCTTGTCCTTGCCGCCACGAGGCTTCCATCGCCCGACTCGCTGCGGCCCAAAACATATGCGACCCTGATCAGCCTGTTGGCAGCAACCGGCCTGCGAGTCTCGGAGGCGTTGCATCTGTTGGTCTCCGACATCACTCCAGACGGTTTGCTGATTCGCAAAACCAAGTTCCAGAAAACCCGATTGGTGCCGTTGCACGACACCGCAGTGACGGGGCTCGCTCGCTACTTGACGCACCGTCAAGAAACGCGAAGCGCTGGCGCTCACGTCTTCGTTTCGGATGACGGGCAACCACTCGTGTACTGGAAAGTTCACAGCATGTTCCGGAGCCTGCTGAAATCCGCGGGGATCGAGCCCTCCCGCGGTCGATGGCCACGTATTCATGAGCTTCGTCACACGTTCGCGGTTCGCGCACTGGAGTCGTCTCCGACTGGCCGTCAACGAATCGGGCAGCACATGTTGGCTTTGGCTACCTACTTAGGTCACGTCAACATCAACACCACCTACTGGTACCTAGAAACTACGCCTGAGCTTTTGCGCGACATCGCCGTCGTCGCCGAGAGCTTTGTGCAAGGAGTGCGGCCATGACTCCTCTCGCACCGCACATGGAAGCCTTCTTCCGTGAGCATCTTGTCCGCCATCGAGGTGTCAGCCCCCATACTTGCGACTCCTACGCCTACAGCTTCCAGTCTCTGTTCGAGTTCGCGTCCCAGAAGCTCAGAGTGGCACCATCAGCTCTCATGCTGGAGCAGTTAGACGCGTCGCTGATCGGCTCATTCTTGGAACATCTGGAGACCGCACGTGGCAACTCCGCGGAGACACGAAACATCCGTTTGGCTGCCATCCGCTCGTTCTTCCGGTTTTTGCAGCACCATGAACCAGCCGCCGTCGGACAGGTTCGCCGCGTTTTGGCGATCCCCTTCAAGAAAACCGACCATCGATTGGTGCCGTATTTGGCCCAGGAAGAAATGCAAGCCCTGCTCGACGCTCCTGATCCATCCACGCGAATGGGAGTTCGAGACCGAGCCATATTGCACCTGGCGGTGTGCGCGGGCCTCCGAGTCTCCGAACTGACGGGTTTACGCACCGACGATGTCGCACCTCAGTCGGCGAGTATCCGCGTGCGAGGCAAGGGACGCCGTGAACGCGCGCTGCCTCTTTGGAAAACGACGGCTGCGGCACTGCGCGCTTGGTTGGCCATTCGCGGACAGGTCGCATCGCCTGAACTCTTTGTAAACGCCCGCGGTACGCCCTTCAGTCGATGGGGAGTTGCATACGTCCTGCGGCGTCACACCGAAACGGCGGACCGAAAATGCTTAACGCTGCGCGGCAAACAAGTCTCGCCCCACGTGCTTCGGCATACCTGCGCAATGATCGTGCTGCAAGCAACAAAGGACATTCGAAAAGTCTCGCTGTGGTTGGGGCATAGTGATCTGACCACGACGGAAGTCTACGTTCGAGCCGATCCTAGCGAGAAGCTAGAGGCTATCGAGGCGGTCGTGCCGCCAAGTCTTCGCAAGGGCAAGTTCCGACCGCCTGACAAACTGCTCGCCCTTCTGAAGGTCAAGCCTTAATGGAGAGTCGATAGGGCGTGGCTTCGTGTACGGCACGCCTTTCTTGCTGTGCCACTCCCCATTAGAAAAAACTCCCCATAAGGCAGCTATTATACGAGATGGTGGCCCGATGCCCGCAACGGGTGCACTCGTCGAGATGGCCACCGAGTGCGGCGGTACGACATCGCCGAATGGCCAGCAACACTTTGATGTGCTTCCACTGGAGCCAGTGGCGATTTCGTTCTAGGAAAGCATCTCCCGCGGCGCGGATCAGATCGGCCACCTCCAGAGGCGGCCGACTCATCTACTTCTCGTCAGGCGGCTTGTCGTTCAGTGTTAGCGAGTCCAAAGGGCTCGCGGTGGAGTTGAGGCGTTGTATCGCGAGATGCACGTAAAGCAAGGTGTCTTTCAGATTTTCATGACCGAGCAGGACCTGAATAGTGCGGAGATCCGTGCCAGCCTCGTAGAGATGCGTCGCAAAACAGTGGCGAAGCAAATGGGGATACACGCGTTTCTGGAGGCTGGCGCGCCGGGCGGCTTTCTGACATGCGTACCAAACGGTTTTCGGATCGATGGGCCGATCCTTGCGAAAGTTGCTGGGAAACAGCCAGGTACTGGATTGGCGATGGTAGTAACGCCAGTGGGCGCGCAGTGCCGCCAGTAGCTTGGGACTGAGCATGACATCGCGATCTTTGCGGCCCTTGCCGCCACGGATGTGCACCACCATGCGCTGACTGTCGATGTCGCTGACTTGCAAGTGGGTCAGTTCGGAGTTCCGCGCGCCGCTGGCGTAGAGGGTCATGAGCACGATGCGCTCGACAGGAGTGCGTGCCGCATGGAGGAGTTGCGCGACTTCTTCGCGGCTAAGAATCGTCGGCAGGCGACGGGTCTTTTTCGGATAGGGAGTTTCGGCAAGGCTCCAGGTTCGGCGGAGCGTCTTGATGTAGAAGAAGCGCAGCGCGGCCAGGTGTTGTCCTACGGAATTCGCTGACAACTTGCGCTTCTTGAACAACGCGGCTTGATATTCGCGAATGTGTCGAGGACCTAAGCGATCTGGCGAACAGTTGAAATGTCGAGCAAAATCTTCTACTGCACGAAGGTAGTGGCGTATGGTATTTTGTGCATAATTACGAAGCTGGAGTTCTTCCAGCATCAGTTTGCGAAGATGGGTCACGGGAACACCTCCTGTGACCCACACTTAACCAACGCTCCACTACCTCACGCGCAGCGTCCGCCGCCGGACGGCTACGTCCTAACGCCGTAATCGTACATGTAAAGTGCTACTTCACATCTCCGGTAACGCGATTCCTCAGAAACTTGGCTCATTGAGACGTCTTATTCAGTCCTCATACGGAGGAAAACTGCAACCAGTAAGCTGCCAACGATGAGTAGGCCGAACCATATTCTGGCTACTGGCGAAGATAGAATTTCTACGATGACTGCAATCGCAAGCGTGAGAATGACCGCGTGAGCCTTTGTGAAATTCTCCTTTTTAATCGGTCTCTGCCACCATCGCTTCATCTAGGAAAGTTAACAGACTGCCGCATCATGTGGAATCAACAAACCAGTCTCGCCCAGTTTCTGGTAAGGCAAGGGCCTGATAAACGCTAGCGCTTAATCGGACGCGCGTTTTCGCGAATACGTGAAGGCAGGCAGGGTGCTCTGCGCGCGTTCGATTAAGCCGTTTGAACGTGGCCGCCCAGTTTGCGGCGGACGCGGGCCCTATGGGAATTCAATGATGGGAAGGAGCGGCGTGCGGGTTCGCCACGTGCGAGCGCCAGGTTGCAGCACGTGACACCTGGCACGCGGAGTCTGGTTACGGCGAAAAAGTATGGTGAAAGGGTGGTTGTAGAAGCTGGAAGAAGAGAGTTATTCGACGACCGGGCGAAGAAGTGCGAACCGTGCCGAGGCACGCGAAGAATTCGAATGGGAGAGCGCGCGTTCATGCTGCCACGGTGACCACGGGCGGCGAGCGGAGTTGGATTTCGGCAGCGGTAAGGCGCTCGATGACCTTCATCGGGCCAGCGCACTTCGGGCAGTGCCAAAGATCGGACGAGTCGTTGGTGGCGGAGACGTTTTGTTCCGCTTTCGGCTGTGGTGCCGAGCCGAGAAGGTGAAAGCAAAGTGGTAGGAGCGTGGCACGCCGCCGGTTGGCCAGAAAGCCGAAGTTGCGGATGCGCACGAAGCCTTGCGGCAGGATATGCAGTAGGAAGCGGCCCAAAAACTCGTCGAGCGGTAGAGGCATGAGTTTCTGCTCGTTGTTGTGGGCCGAATCGCGCCGACGAAACGTGACGGTTCCGTCAGCAAAGGAGACCAGGCGATGATTGGAGATGGCCACGCGATGGGTGTAGCGGCCCAGATATTGGAGTACATATTGAGGGCCACCGAAGGGGCGTTTCAAGTACACCACCCAGTCTTGCTGGAACAGCGGCCGTAGCCAGGCGGCGAAGATCTTGGGCTGCGCGAGGAGTGCCAAATCTCCGTGGAAGTTGAGCTGGCCATTCTGAAAAGCCTGTTTGAGCGCATCGACGAACTTGCCGCGAAAGATTTTGCGCAGCACCTTCTTGGGAAGAAAGTAGTTGTCTCGTGAGCGAACCCAGCGGGTGTGATCGGGGGACAGGCCGCCGGCGGGAACGACACAATGGACATGCGGGTGAAGTTGGATTTTTTGATTCCAGGTATGCAGCACACTGAAGAATCCAATTTCAGCGCCGAGGCGTAACGGGTCGCGGGCCACTTCCAGAAGAGTTTCCGCAGTGGTACGGAACAAGAGATCGTAGAGGAGCTTCTTGTTCTGCAGGACCAGTGGTGCCAAGCGGCCGGGGAGTGTGAAGACCACGTGCACATAACGTGTCGGAAGAAGTTCTCGTTGACGCGCGGCGATCCAGCGTTCCCGGGCAGCGATCTGACACTTGGGGCAGTGGCGATCACGACAGCTGTTGAAGGAAATGGCCCGATGTCCACAGCGAGTGCATTCATCGAGATGACCGCCGAGTGCGGCGGTGCGACACCGCGCAATGGCCCGTAGCACTTTGAGATGCTTCCAGCGCATCCAATGCCGGTTTCGTTCGATGAAGGGTTCTCCCGCAGCGCGGATGAGATCGGCCACCTCGAGCGGCGGCCGATCCATCTACTCCTCCTGCGGTGACCGGTCTTTGAGCTGTAGTGAGTCCAAAGGACTCGGTGTGGCCTGGAGATGGCGCTGCGAAAGATGCAGGTAGATGGTGGTTTCTTTCAAATCGCGATGGCCTAACAGGATCTGAATGGTGCGCAGATCGGCACCTGCTTCGAGCAAGTGCGTGGCAAAACAATGCCGCAGAGTATGCGGATGGACGCCTTTCTGGATGTTGGCTCTCTTGGCGGCGTTATGACACGCATGCCAAACGGTTTTCGTATCGATGGGCTGATCACTGCTGTGGCGGTGGTCGCCGGGAAAGAGCCAGTTGCTGGGTTTTCGCCGCAAGCGGCGCCAATGTGCGCGGAGTTCTTCAAGTAGCACTGGGCTGAGCATGACATCGCGATCTTGGCGTTCCTTGCCGTCTTGGATGTGAATGACCATGCGCTTGTTGTCGACATCGCTGAGCTTCAAGTGGGTCAGCTCGGCACACCGCGCGCCGGTGGCATAGAGGGTCATCAGGATCGTCCGATGGAAAGGAGGGCAGGCCGCATCGATGAGTTGAGCGACTTCTTCCTGGCTGAGGATCGCCGGCAGACGATGATTCTTTTTTGGATAAGGAGTGTCCGCGACGCTCCAAGCCCTTCTTAGCGTCTTGGTGTAGAAGAACCGCAGCGCCGCCAGACGGATGGCAACTGTGCCCGATGACAACTTCCTTTGTTGAAACAGTTCGGCTTGATATTCACGAATGTGTTGGGGACCCAAGCGGTCTGGGGGACGGTTGAATCGTCGAGCAAAATCTTCGACGGTGTAGATGTAGCTGCGTATGGTATCTTCAGAATAATTACGACGCTGGAGATCTTCCAGCATCAGTTTACGTAGATGGGTCACAGGGACCTCCTTGTGACCCACACTTATATGTCAGCCGTTAGGCAACCACCTCTCCGTACATCCCACGCGCAGCGTCCGCCGCTGGGCGGCTACGTTGTATGCCGGGCATGTTCAGCAGCTAGGAGGTGCAAATCCTCTACCCAACCTGATGGAGGTGAAGGGTTAGCAATGACGCAAGGGCTATCGCCGCGAGGCGGGGTCTGAAGGAAGCGTCAAGCAAATGTGCGAGTCGATGAACAAGAACCGAATATAAGGCGTGAGCGTCGGACGAGCGGGCAACGTACTGCGAAGTCCATAATCCATCAAAGATGCGAAGCGTAGATTCGGCGACTGTGCACAGAAGGCAGCTGGAATTACCCCGGGAGATCTGTCCTGTGTCGCTTCGGCGACTGAGAGGGCCGAGAGGCCATCTGACCGCAGGGCAGAAGTCAGCAGAGGGTGTAGTAGATCGCGTCGTCGGCGAAGCTAGTGAGGCACTCCAATACCGAAAGGTGGAGCCAACAGATAGGCCGAGCCGGGAACGGTGATTGAAGACCCGAACGAGAGGAGAGGCGAGTAGGACATGGATCTCAAGCGCGACAAGCGGCAGAACATCCAAAAGAAATTGGACTTCCTATCCGAACGGAAGGGTGAAGCCCGCCGAGCCGGAAGGGAAGAGACCGAATCGCGTCAGGCGATGCATGAACTCGAAAGCCCAGCTAACACCATCCGACTCATGGAGGAAGTATGTGAGCGAGAAAATCTGTTGGAGGCATTACGGCGGGTGAAGGCGAATAAAGGTAGCGCCGGGATCGACGGGATGACCGTCGGCCAACTCAGTGGCTACCTGAAGGAGCACTGGCTCACCATCCGGGAACAACTGCTGAACGGGACTTATATACCGCAGCCGGTAAGGCGCGTGGAAATCGAGAAGCCGGACGGAGGAGGGATGCGAAAGCTTGGTATCCCAACTACGCTCGATCGATTTCTCCAGCAAGCGGTGATGCAGGTTCTGCAGCGGCGGTGGAACCCAACGTTTTCCGATCACAGCTACGGTTTTCGACCGGGACGATCCGCACATCAAGCAGTAACCCAAGCACAGCTGTACCTTGCGGAAGGTTACGGCTGGGTGATCGATCTCGACTTGGAGAAATTTTTCGATCGAGTCAATCACGACAAATTGATGGGGCAGGTCGCGAAACGCGTCGAGGACAAGCGGCTGTTAAAACTCATTCGAGCGTTCCTGAACGCTGGGGTGATGGAGAACGGGTTAGTCAGTCCAAGCGTGGAAGGAACTCCCCAAGGGGGTCCACTTTCGCCGCTGTTGAGTAACCTCGTACTCGATGAACTCGATCGAGAGTTGGAGCGTCGTGGACATCGCTATGTTCGATACGCAGATGATTGCAATATCTACGTGCGAAGTGAGCGAGCAGGTCAACGAGTGATGAAGAGCATTACGCGATTCATCACGCAGAAGCTCAAACTCAAAGTGAACGAGTCCAAGAGTGCGGTGGCGAGACCGCAGGAGCGGAAGTTCCTCGGATTCACCTTTACAGATGGACCTGAGGTCAAGCGCGCAATCGCGCCAAAGTCCTTGGTCCGTTTTAAGCGGCGAGTCCGGGAGATCACACGACGTGCAAAGGGCGTCAGCCTGGAAACGACGATGGAGGAACTAGCCCCATACATGCGGGGCTGGCGCAGTTATTTCGGCTTCTGCGAAACTCCTCGCATTCTCGGATCACTTACCAGCTGGGTCCGTGCGCGACTTCGTGTGGCACTCTGGCGACAATGGAAAACAATCCGTCGTCGTCGGGCAGCTCTCTTGGCACTGGGGATCCATCCAAAACTGGCTCGCAACACCGCCTGTAGCAGTCGCGGTCCCTGGTACCTCGCCCACGCCAAGGCCATATCCGTCGCGCTTCCCACAGCCTATTTCAAATCGCTCGGACTTCCGCATTTGGAGGATGTGAAGTAGCGTAACCATCTCGAACCGCCGTGTACGGACCCGTACGCACGGTGGTGTGGCAGGGGTCGGCGGGTGACCGCCGCCCCTATGCCGATCTAACGCCGTTACCGTAGAAGTGGATTTCGGCTAATTTCAGGCTTCAAAAACATGCAGGCCGGTAACGGCCACATCATTCAAATGAAATAGGCGTCGGCATCGCAACAATGTTAGATTTCGGAGCTGAAACGCTCTTGGCGCGCGAGTCCGCCTCGTTTCGCGGACCGGAGAACGTGAAGTTTTGCTCGCGGATCTTTACAACAATGATGGTTTGGACTACATCAAGCGGAAGCCGAATGAAATTCTGGCGGAAGTCTTGGTGGATTCGCGCCACGGATGGAAGAACACCTACTGGAAATTGCGTCGGCGCGGTTCGTTCGACTTTCCGGTTTTGTCGGTTGCAGCTGCCGCACGGATTTCCGCCAGCGGCGTTGTCGAGGACGCGCGCATTGTGATTGGTTCTGCTGCATCGCGGCCACTAGTCGCAGTGGACGCTGCAACATTCCTCCTACAATAGGCCGCCCCTTGAATGAGGAGTCGATTGCAGAAGCCGCAGTTCTTGCAGCTCGCATCGCTAAGCCGCTCGACAATACGGACTTCGATATGAGCTGGCGCGAAAAAGTGACTGGAGAGTTTGTGACCTGTGCTTTGCGGGAACTGCGCGGCGACGAGGTCCGTAGCGAACGCGAGAGTTTCATGCGCACACGCTCTCTTTAATTGCCGAGGAACTTCTCTTCCCCCAACCCCGTAACTCTGTTATTTCAACTCGTGCACATACGCGAGACGGACCGGCTCTGTTGGAATTGGTTTAAAAGGATTTCCGAGCAAGACGTCCTGCTCTTCTTCGACGCTGATTTCCCAAGACGCATAACTGATCTTTAAGGCGGACATCGTTCGCTGCAGCATGTGGACGGTTTGCGCGACCGTCATGACGTCTTGAATGGCAGAGATTGCGCCAATTCCGCCCATGCCAATGCTCATGCCGGCGTTCGCGATGTTCATCCCGAGCCTGAACTTTTCGCCCCCCGTAAGACCTTCAGCACCGACCTTGGTATCTTCCAATCCGGGGTAGCGCACAAACAGGCGGGCGTAATCGTTTGAGAATCTTCGTGCGAACGGGCCCGCTTCTTTTGGCGCAGTAAACGCGATGGCGAGAGGAGAGACCGCGTAGGTGTCGTGTTCCAGCTTGAAAAGGATTAGACCGTCTTTCGTTTCCACTTTCTTAATGTCGGAAAGCCTGAACGCGAAATCTTCGAAGTTGAGGGCGCGTGAAGCCTGGGCTTCAATGACGAGGTCTCCCAAACCGTCCTGGCCCGCCTTGCGCGAAGGTGGCTTGACGGCGCCATTTTTTTCATACCACGCGAGAAAAATAAAGCGGATGTGGTCGCGGCTGAGTTCGCATTTAACCGGGCGATCGAGATTATGACCTCGCACTTCGGCGTAAAAAGAAACGGGCAGGTGCTGACTCGAGACGGCGTCATACGCGCGAATCGCGGCGCGCCCGTCGAGCGCTTGCAAATAGACGAGCGCCATTAACTCATTGGCCTCCGCCGCAAGTGGAAAAAGAGCAAGGGCCGTTTGTAGATGCTGCGCAGCTTCGGCGATTTGTTGCTGCGCGTAAGGAAGCGGGACCGTAAATCCGCCCAATATCTTGGAAGCGTTTCCTTTTTTGTACTTGCCGCGGTGGGCGCGCAAAGCGGAGCGATTTTCGAGCCCATTAAAAGTAAGGTTCATCGACCGATTCCACAGATTCGAGATGATGTCCTCGGCCTCCGAAACTTCGTCGTCATACTTCTCTCGTTTGGCATCCAGAATTCCAAGATGAAAATCGGCGCGCTTTTGCGCTTCCGGGTCGGTCTCCAACTCGCGGCAGCGAGTGAACTGCTTACGCGCCTCCGCGATATTGCCCATGGCCTCCTGAAGCAAACCCAGCTTCCAATGCGTGAGAGGAAAATCTGGCAGCAAATCCGCAGCCTTCGTGTAGGCGATGAGAGCGCCATCGTATTGGGATTCCTCGATGGAACGTTCCGCAGTGGCGCATAGCGCACGAACCTGGACTCCCGATAGGGTGGGCAAAGCCTTGAGCGCTTCGAGTTCTACGATGCGTTGTTTGACCCTGGGGGCGTCGAGCGCATTCGGAGAGAGCTCCAGGTAGCGCCGCAGAAAGCGCATCGCTTCGTCGGGACGATTGTTATCCTCGGCGCAATTCGCGAGATCGAAAACGGCTGCTGGGCTGTTGGCAAGAGATTCTTTTAAAGCCTGCAGAGCGGTGCATGCACTTGAGAAACGGCTCGACTTGCCGTTGCGCCCTGCATCGGTGGCTGTAAATTTCGTCGTCCCGCCGCGCACGGACGCTGTGACATCGGGAGTGTCGCCTTCAATCAGGACCTCCTCATCTCCCAGTTCATCTTCGGCGGAAGAACCGTTTCCAAGAGTCTCGGCAAGGTGGTCAAACAGCTCGATCTGTTTCTTTGCGGACTCGCTAGGCTCCGCGACTGTTTCCGCGGTGATGAAGGTGTGCGCGTTTGGCTAAGCCTCGCGCGAAGTTTCGGCGCCCCGGTTCCCGCGATGGCCTGATCCAGATAATCCACTGCCTTCTGGCGTTCGCCAAGCTGGTTGTACGAAAGCGCCAAGTTATAAGCCAAAACGGGCCGGAATGCTTGCAGATTCAAGGCTTCTTCGAGAGCTTGCGCCGCTTCCTTATATTTTCCTGCCTCGTACAATTTCTGTGCTGCGGCAACCGCCGCTCTAGCGCTAGTTTTCAGCGTATCATCCAGCCGCGAGACGGCCTGGGACGCGTCGTTCAGCTCAATGTAGCCGAGAGACTCGGCATACTTCAGACGAGCCTCCACCAATTTGCCTGACTTTTCGAGTGATTTGCCCTCTTCGTTCAAAGCTTTCGCGGCGGCTTCCAACTCCTTTTTTTGAGATTTTTGCAGGTCATCGGCCGCTGTAAGTAGCGGAAGGGCAAGAATGGCAAGAAGAAAAAATGACACGCATTGCTTGGCCTTCGCAATAACGATACTCATGGGTTCGGACTCCGCCGATAACCTGGATCGACCGTAGGGAAATATTCTGAGGGAGAGATAACACACTTAAGTAATGTTGTCCATGCCCCCTCCGCAACAAAAAGTGCAACGCTGGTTTCGACAAGTGCAATAGAATCAATGCGGAGGAGTGGCAGAGTGGTTAAATGCGGCGGTCTTGAAATTTGCTAGGCAGTACTCCCACCTGGTACAAATCAACGGCTTACGGTACACGGTACTACATAGAGATGGGGTATTTTGGGCGATTTTGGCAGCCTTTTGTGCAACAGGACTTCTCGCTCCCTCCCTTGTCGCGCATTCGATTGGCGTCCCGTTGTTGTACAGCCGAGTACCGAGATCACGGCGGAAGGCGTGGAAGCCGCGCCACTCGATGCCCGCGCCTTGCAGCGCTTTCAGGATTCCTATTTGCAGTCATTGCACTCGAATCTCAGTTCTCCCGCGATGCTGGAACACCAACTTTGGCCGATTCCATTGCGCTACTTACACAGTCCAAGATGGAAGCCAGGAACGCCGTCGCCAAAAGACTCAAGAAGATTTACGACCGTCGCAGCGAAATCGTGAACTCGGGAAAACATGAAGTCAGCTCCGAAGACCTTCAAGATGCGATTCAGTTCTGCGTTCGTTCTCTCTTTGAAATTCTTACCTTCGCGGCATCTTGGGGAAATACGCAAGATGCCTGTTTGAAGAGATTGACCGCCGCAAATTTAGTTAAAAACGCTACAAGGTCCGCTGAATCGTTGACACTCGGCCACCTTGAGCAGATACTCCCCCCGGGGTCGCAGTAGTTTTCGCTGCTGGAGTAGATCTCTCGTCCGTTTCTTTCTCTTGTCAAGCGAAGCGGAGTTTTTTGCGGGCGATCACGCATCCCGTTCGCGAAGCAAGACGTATGCCGTACTCCTTCCGCCCGCCTCGTCCTGTTTCAGGATTCGCTTTTCGATCAGATCCTGGATGTCCCGAAGCGCCGTGTCGTGGGAAGTCTTCGCAAGCTTTCCCCATTTTTCCGTCGTCAGTTTTCCTTCGAACCCGTCGAGCAACATATTGATAATGTTTTTTTGCCGTTCGCTGACTTCGATCGATTCTTCCTTGAGATGACGCCAGAATGCGTCTTTTTCAAGCACTGCCGCCGTCAGCGTTTTTGCTTTCGCGATCGCCCGTCCCAGGCAATCCAGAAACCAGACCAACCATTTCGTAACATCCATTCCGGCTTTTTGCGTCGCTTCAAGAATCTCGTAGTAGGCTTTGCGTTCCTCTCGAATCTGTGACGACATGCTGTAGAAACGCTGCGGACTATTTTCAAGACGTGCCAGAGACATTTCTGTGATCGCGCGCGCGATTCTTCCGTTGCCGTCTTCCAAAGGATGAATCGTCACAAAATACAGATGCGCCAACGCTGTCTTGATGAGCAGTTCGCTCACCGCATTTTTGTCTTCATACCAGCCCAAAAACTGTTTCATTTCCTGTTGGACATGCTTTGGTTCCGGAGCTTCGAAATGAACTTTTTCCTTTCCTTCTGGTCCGGAAACAACTTCCATCGGACCTTCCCGCCAGGCACCCGTTTTTATCTTGCGCATTCCGCTGCGCCCAGTCGGGAACAATGCCGCGTGCCATCCAAAAATTCTTTCTTCGGTAAGAGGAGACGCGTAGTGCTGTGTGGCATCGAGCATCATCTCGACGACTCCTTCGACGTTCCGGTCGGCGGGTCGCGTGCCCGCGGCTTCGAGACCCATGTGACGGGCCAGCGAAGAACGGACCCTCTCTGGATCTAGTTCTTCCCCTTCGATGGCGGAGGATTTGACTGTTTCTTCGGTTAAGGCCGCGAGCGTCGCTTCATTCTTGAGTTGATAGCCCAAGCCTTTCATCCGCCCTAGCAGCAGCCCTTGCTCGTACCGAGTTGCGGACAGACGTGGAACGACGAGCTCCGCGTTCCAAGCGAACTGGGGCCAATCGGTGGACATATAGATGTAGGTCATATTCGACGCTTATTCTACGCATTATTCTACGCACTGTCTCTAGCAATCTACGCATAAGCTACGCACTATTCGACGCATGTTTCAAAGCCTTACCCTACAATTAGATACAAGCATTTTGCTGCCACGGGGCTTAATCGCACCCCTCCAGATCGACTGCGAATAACCTTGCTAAATCGGATTCCTCAGATAGCGTTCTTCGATTGCCTTCAAAGCGCTCGCAAGCAGATCCTGAAGATCGTTCATATTTGTATTCCAGAAAGTGACCGCACTGCTACCCTTTCACTGTGGACGGACTCTTTTTGGTCTTGATGTTCGGGAAGTACACCGTCTCCGCGTACTGTCGCAGGGTCATAGGCCGTTGACTTGCAGGCCTTGATTCAGCGGGTCAAGAACTTCATCGGCCAGTGGACGGACACTACGCTTCGTGCGATATTGGTCGTTGTAGTCGGCCAGCTTGCGCGAAGACCTGCTTACCGTCCACACGGTAGCGGACATGCCAAGCGCCGTTGGTCTGGTAGATGTATCCCTTTTGCATGTCGAAAACCTATCGGACCAAGGGTGAATGTGCAACAAAATGTGCAACGCTGGTTTAGACAAGCACAATAGAATCAATGCGGAGGAGTGGCAGAGTGGTTAAATGCGGCGGTCTTGAAATTTGCTAGGCAGTACTCCCACCTGATACAAATCAACAACCTTACGGCACACGGTACTACATCAAAATGGGGTGTTTTGGGCAGTCTTGGCGAACGTTTTGTGCAACAGCGGCTACTACTTCTTCTTGTCGGAATCGACTACAAAACTTGATTTCATAACAATGCTGGCTCCCCCGACCCGAGTAGACTTTGGTTGACGACCAAGGCCCGGGAGGAAGGAGCCAGACATGATGATTATAGGCGTAGATTACCACCCGAGCTTTCAGGCGGTTGCATTTTTAATGGAAGAGACTGGTGAGTGTGGCGAACAGGAACTGAACCACAGTGACGGGCAAGCAGAGAGATTCTATCGAGACCTGAAGCAACGAGGAATCTGCGTGCGGGTAGGCATGGAGGCTACCGGGTATTCACGCTGGTTCGAGCGGCTACTGGCAGAGCTGGGGTTCGAGGTATGGATGGGCGATCCCGCGGAGATCAAGGCCAAGCGAGTGAAGAAGCAGAAGTACGACCGCGAGGATGCTCGACTCTTACGCCGGCTGATGCTGGAAAATAACTTTCCGCAAATTTGGGTACCGAGTCCAGAGAATCGGGATCTCAGGCAACTGCTGTGGCACCGGCATCGGTTGGTGCAGATGCGCACGCGGATCATGAATCAGTTGCAGGCGTTGGCGATGAACGAGGGTTATCGCTGGAAGAAAAAA
This sequence comes from uncultured Acidobacteriota bacterium, assembly GCA_963833345.1. Classification (GTDB taxonomy): domain Bacteria; phylum Acidobacteriota; class Terriglobia; order Acidiferrales; family UBA7541; genus Acidiferrum. The sequence continues at coordinate 4,282,743 of CAWHXI010000002.1, forward strand.
CTATTCAGCGAACAAGGACGAGCACTGTTAGAGAAACTCTCGTTGGCACCGTGGGCCAGCCGGCGTCGGCAAGAGTTGTTGGAGTTGCTGGACCGCATGAATCCGACGATTGCGGAACTAACCGCAGCCGTCGAACGGGAAGCCAAGAAGCGACCCGAGGTGCTGCGACTGATGACGCATCCTGGCGTGGGTCCGCTTACGGCACTCGCCTACGTGTTGATCATCGGAACACCGACGCGGTTCGAACGCGGCAAGCAGATCGGCACGTACGTGGGGATGATTCCGTGTGAGGAGTCCAGTGCTCGCAAGCAGCGATTAGGGCACATCAGCAAGCAAGGCAGTTCCTTGTTGCGTTTCTTGCTGGTGGAGGCGGCCCAAGCAGCAGCGCGCAACCATCCGGACTGGAGACGTCGGTACATGCACCTGGCGATGCGTCGACACAAAAGCATTGCCAAGGTAGCGATGGGGCGCCGGCTGGCGGTTCGGTTGTACTGGATGTGGCGGAATGGTTGTGAGTATTCACCGAAGTTAGAGTTCGGTTCGTACGCGGGACAGCTCGGTATCGGACATGGCGGGAAGTAGAACGCCGCGCACTTGAATGGGCATCCCGCTCCCTGAAAAGGGAGTTTGAACTAGTAATCATGGTCGAAGTACGGATCGAAGAGATGTTTAGGTCGGACTGAAGCCGACCGCTAGATTACAAACGAGCCGTGGTCGTCGATGCAGAGAAGAGAGAAAACGAAAGAAAACGAAAGAGAAAACCTCTTTCAGGTAAAAAGAAAGAAGTGTCTTCGAAAAGAGCTTGACAGGGGTCGGCATTGTTATCGCGCTGGGAAAAGCGTGGAGGAGGAGGAACCGAAGATGAGGCGGTGAAACCCCTTGATGGAATCCAGCGGGTGCAAGTCCCGTACGGCCAAAGCGAGCACGCAGGCCGGTAGCGAGTGTTGCCATTCACCGGGTGACTGGTGGGTGCGAAGCGTACACAGCAAGGAAGCAGGCCGTGAAGATTCAGCTCCGAAATCCGGCTCGTTGCGATGCCGACGCCGTTAACAAGGCGGAAGGCAGCATCCGGACGACCGATATTGCGAGGTCGTGCGGGGTCGCCGGAGTCCCTAGCTCAGGGCATGTTTCCAAAGGGATTCCCCATGAACCCAGGAGAGCTCGCCATCTCCGCTCGCAAGAGCGGTAAAGCGGACGCCAAGGGAGACCGTAGGCGTCTGTCCATGGATGGAGGAGCAGTCTTACGAACCCGTAGTACCGATGAAGGTGGGGAACTGCAGGGCTTCCGAGAGGAGCGGCCACAGAACCCACTGGAGGGAAGGGGGGAACAGGTGCACGTATCTGACGAAAGGAAACATAGCCGAGGCTCAGACCTCGACACACTATGTCCACACAAATCGGCAGAATATCCGAACTAGCCAGGGAGGATCCGAAGCGACGTTTCTTTTCGATCGCTCATCTGATCACGCCTGAGGCGTTGTATGCGGCTTTCCGAGGGCTCAGAAAGAAAGCTAGCGCAGGAGTGGACGGCGTCACATACCAAAAGTATGAAAAGGATGCCGCGAGGAATATCCAACAGCTTCATGAGCGGCTCAAAGAGGGCAAGTACCGAGCCCAACCGCTGCGCAGGATCTATATCCCCAAGGAAAACGGCAAGGAGCGACCTATCTCCATACCGTCTTTGGAGGACAAGATCGTGCAGAAGGCGACGGGCGAAGTGCTAAACGCCATCTATGAGCAGGATTTCCTCGAATGCTCGTACGGGTTTCGACCGGGACGAGGACCGCACCAGGCGCTGGACGAGGTGGGACGAGTCATCTGCACAAAACCCACGAGCTGGATCCTGGAATTAGATATCACCGCCTACTTCGATTCGATCGTGAGAGGGCAGCTCATGGAGATGATCGAAAAGCGAATCAGCGATGGCAGCGTTCTCCAGTTGATACGGAAGTGGATTCAAATCGGAGTCATCGACGAGGGCCGATTACTCGTGAGCGAAACAGGGACAGGGCAAGGGCAGACGATCAGTCCGCTTCTCGCCAATGTTTACCTGCACTACGTGCTTGACGAATGGTTCGAGAACGAAGTGAAGCCCCGCTTGCGGGGGGCAGCACACGAGATACGCTTCGCCGATGATGCCGTGCTGTGCTTCCAGTATCGGGAGGATGCCGAGAAGGTGATGGAGGTCTTACCGAAGCGGTTTGCAAAATACGGTCTGACGCTCCACCCGGAGAAGACACGGCTGGTGGACTTTGGGCGATACGCGGAGGAACATGCGAAGCGGCAGGGGAAGAAACCAGCCACGTTCGATTTCCTCGGCTTCACGCACATCTGTGCACGCAGCCGGAGAGGGAAGTTCATGGTGAATACGAAGACGATGAAGAAGCGTCTCCGACGGGGCCTGACGGCAGTAGCCGAATGGTGCCGGGAGCACCGCCATGAGCCTGTGGACAAGCAGTTGAATACCCTCAACGCCAAGCTCCGAGGCCACTACCAGTATTACGGACGTCCGACGAACTCCAGGAGCATCTGGCAGTTCTATAGGGCCGTCTGCAAAATCTGGCGGAAGTGGCTCAGTCGCCGAACTCGTGGGAAGGGACTAGCGTGGGAGCAATATACCGAATTCCTACGTCACCATCCCTTGTTGCTTCCTTGGATCACACGTTCTTGGAACTGTGAGGTGAGTGGCACCTGAGGAACCCGCTGCGTGGAAATCTGCACGGTGGGGTCTGTGAGGGGGGAGAGCGTCGGTGCTGCCATGGTCGACCTAAACGGGCACGAAGCTGGAAACGGCGGAGACAGCCAAGGAAGCCCTACAGCACGCCGGGTTCTCCTCTACTCGGAGAGATGTCCGATAATCCGACTAATCAGATGGACTTGATCACCACTGATCATGATGAATCGTTGTAAGGGATTCTGAGCTGGGCTATCAGTTTGTGGCCAAGCCGGAATAGTTAGGTGGATGGAACGACGCGGTTGAAGAGGCCTTTCAAGCGGGTCTGAGCGGAGATTATCATAAGGGTGTAAAGGTGATGGTATGCTTGGTCGAAGGAGGACGGATGCCAGAGTATGTGATTGAGCGGGATCTCCCCGGCGCGGGGAGGCTAACCGAGGATGAGATCCGGGAAGCTTCACTCCGGTCGCTGGCGGTGCTGAAGGAGATGGGATCGAGCATTCAGTGGATGCACAGCTACGTCACCGACGACAAGATCTATTGCGTGTACTTCGCACAGAACGAGGAGCAGATTCGGCAGCACGCGCAACTGGCGGGAGTGCCGGCCAATCGAGTTTCTGCGGTGCGGCGGATGCTGAACCCGGAGAGATACCAGGGCGTGAAGTAACGCAGGGCAGGACCGCGAACCCAAGCGACTGTTCGCCCGGCGAAAAAAAGTCAGAACAAAGCACTAACAAGCCAACGCGAATTCCACTAGCCTATCTATGGTCATGGAGCGGCCCTGGGACCAAAAGCGATTTTGCTCCTCGGCCGGCACTTGTGCGCGCGCTGCCTGGAGCATTCGATCGAGTTTCTCCTGCTCCGTTGGCGATAGCGAGATGCCCAAGTGCTCCCGCAACGCGTCTGCGGCGCCTGCCAACGTGAGGGCGCTGGCTGGCTGGCTGCCTTGAATAGCGCAATCCGCCAAGCGCTGCAACACAGGCACCATACCGCGGCGGTGACCAGTCTTGTGAAAAATCGACAACGCGTCTTTGTAAAAGACGCAAGCGTCGGGATCACGATCACGGCTAGCTAAATCGCCGAGATCGCGCAACACGGCGGCGACACCCCAAAGATCTTCAACCTGACGAAACCCGGCCAAGCTTTGTCTATAAAGCTCGCGTGCGCCGGAGTGATCTCCGAGAGCCACGGCCACATCACCCAGACCGTTCAGCGCTACGGCCATTCCCCTCTGGTCACCTGTAGAGCGAAAAGCATCCAGAGTCATTTCATAGGCAACGCGAGCCGCCTTAAAGTCGCCCTGCCTGGACGCGATGTTGGCCAGGTTATGGAGGCCGAGAATGAAGGCGCCGGAGCCAAGCTCCTTCCAGATGCGCAGGGACTCTTCGGCGTAAGACCGCGCCTCGGCGGCTAGGCCTCCTTTATGAGTGACAATCGCGAGTGCGCCGAGTGACATCGCAATACCGTTTTGGTCTCCAAGCCGTCGATGCATCTCCAGGCTGCGACGGTGCAACTCGAGCGCGGAGCCGCTATCGAGCTGAATATCGGCGAGCACTCCCGCGGTGTGAGAGGCACGGGCCCGATGCTCACTAATCGGCGCGTTATCCGGAATATCGAGCAAGGCAGCCATCGCGCGGCGCCCCTCGGTGAGGTGTTCTCGCGGCTCCCAAAACCACAAGAGAGCGTTTCCGAGGCGGAGGCCCCATTCGGCATTTGCTGATTCGACGAAATACTTGATGGCAGCGCGGAAGTTATCATGCTCAACATCGCAACGCGACAGCCAGGATTCGCGGTCGACGGGAGAAGCGTGCGCCGCTCCTTCTTCGGCCAGGACCAGGAAATAGGCGGCGTGAGCTCGCCGGGTGGCCTCGATTTCGCCGCTTTCGTCGAGTCGTTCGCTGCCGTACTCGCGGATTGTTTCCAGCATCGTGAAGCGTGGTTCGGCATTTCCGGTGGCAGTCTGGCTGATCAGGCTTTTATCGAGCAGCGACGTTATGCCATTGAGCGGATCGAGCCCCAAGTCTTCTTGTGCGTCGCAGACCGCCTCAACCGCTTCGAGGGTGCATCCTCCCACAAAGACAGAAAGCCGGCGGAAGAGCTTCTGCTCGGAAGGCGTCAACAGGTCGTGACTCCAGTCAATCGTGCGCCGCAAGGTGCGCTGCCGCTCGGGGAGGTCATGAGCCCCGCCGGTCAGCAGTTCCAGCCTGCTGGCGATTCGGGCCAAAAGGCCGGAGGGAGGCAGAACCCTGATGCGCGCCGCCGCCAGCTCGATCGCCAGCGGCAGACCGTCCAATCTCTGGCAGATCTGGACGACGGCGTCGGCATTATGCGCGGTCAGGCCGAAATCGGGCTTTACAGCCTTGGCACGCTGGACGAACAGCGCGATGGATGGAAAATCGAGCAACCGGCCGGGCGATAACGCGGGATCGGCTTTCGGAAGGGGCAGCGGCGGAACCGGGAACTCGTGCTCGCCATAGACGCGGAGAAGGGTCCGGCTGGTCGCCATCGCCTTAACGGCGGGACACGCATCCAGAATTTCCAGAATGCCCGGGGCTGCGGCTACCACCTGTTCGAAATTGTCGAGCACCAGCAGCATCGGGCCGGCGCTCGCCAGTTTTTCCTTAAGCACGTCGATCAGGGCAAGGCCGGGCGTTTCGCGAACTCCCAGAACCTGGGCAATCGCGGAGGCGACCAGTCTTGGATCCGACAACGGCGCGAGGTTGACGAAGCGGACACCAGCAGGAAAGCGGTCCAGCACATCCGCGGCCGCCTGCACCGCGAGCCTGGTCTTGCCTGTTCCGCCAGGGCCCGTGAGGGTGATCAGCCGGATTTCAGGATCGAGCAAAAGAGGCTGCAGCGCCGAGCGTTCCGCGCGCCGCCCGATCAGTGGCGTTCTCTGGAGCGGCAGATTGTGGGAGCGCTGGCTGTCTGGTTTTGGGCCGGCCCCATTTTCATTTCCGGCTGTGACCGGCGCGAGGAACCGGTAGCCACGGCGGGGCAGCGTCTCAATGAACTTAGGCTCGTCGGCGGAGTCGCCCAGCGCTTCTCTCAGGCGGGCAATGGCGTTGTGCAGACCGTGGTCGAAATCGACGAAGGTATCGCCTGGCCAGATTCGGGAATGCAGGTCCTCACGGGTGACCAGATCGCCCGAACCGCGAAGCAGGACTTCCAGAACCTGTAACGGCTGGCCTTGCAGCCGCAGCTTTGCGCCGTTTTTGCGCAGTTCGCCAGCGCGGACATCTAGCTCGAAAACGTCGAAGCAGAGCACACGGGCAGGCGAGTCATCAGTAGAGGGCATACCGCTTTCCGTCGGAACTTGGCAAAGCCTAGCACAGTTGCTGATGAGCGAAAAGGCACAGGCCTCGCAGGAAAGTGTAGTGATTTCAGTAGCTTCCCAATGGAGAAAACTTTGGGGTGCATTGGAGCTCGCAAGGATTGACGTTTTTCTGAGCCAGGGCGAGAGTCGCACTAGTTTTGCGAGATCCAGCAACGGAGGGCCGCGCAATTTCCCGGACGCCGCCCACCTTCCCGGGTCAACTCTTTAACCGAAAGGATACACAAATGATGAAACTTGCGATGGTTTTGCTAATCAGCAGCCTGATGCTCGCCGGCGGTTGGGAAATAGAAAAGGCCCCGAGCGTGGCTCAGGTTGTAGCCCTCGATGAATGCGATCCAGCCACCTTCAATGCCCCGACGGCGGCTGGACCCGATTTCTGCAAGAACGTCGCCGTTGGCGCGTCCACGACGTTCTCCACCTTGTTCGCCGACGCGGCCGCCGGACACCCGGATCCCAAGTGGGATTTCGAGCCGGACATCATGAACGTGAAAGAAGGGACCATCGTCAGCGTGGTCAACTCGGGCGGCGAACCGCATACTTTTACCGAAGTGGCCAAGTTCGGCGGAGGGTTCATCGGGCCTCTCAATGGCGGCGAAGCGGCCGTCCCGGAATGTTCGGCCGGCTTCTCGAGCGTGGCCGTGGCCAAGACTCGCATTCTGCAGGGCAGCCAGCAGCAATTCGTCGGCCTGTCGAAGGGCGAACACCTGTTTCAGTGCTGCATCCACCCCTGGATGCGCATGAAAGTCGAGGTGAAATGAGCGAAGGACACGGGCGGGGTGCTGTGCCAGCTTTAAGAATAGTAATGAATATGGTCATGCTGCGGCACCCCTCCCATGGCCGTAGACTACTACACTACCATTCGACAGTTTCGAGTCGAGAGTTCTTCTCAGTGCCTGCAAACGCGGCAATCGGAAATGTAGGTACTGGGAACCACGTTGGCGGAGCTTCCATCGCTTCAACGAGCGGAGTGCTTGGCATCTAAGGCACGACAACTTTCTGCGTCCATTGCGCGGAGAATCTGGGTGAGCGTCGTAGCCAGCCTGAGACACATCTCCGCATCTGCTTTCTGGAAGTTGATCTCTCCGAAGTGCACGATCTTGTTCCGCTTGTGAAAGAGTTCTTTGATGAAAAACTCCTTAGGCGACGCCACAGCCGTGGAAGCAGGGCAGCACATATGTAACGACTGCAGAAGTCTGCTGTCCTGGGAGAGAAATAAATCGAAGGGTTTTCCTGTAAGCAAACTAGACACCTTGTCGAGCCTGGGCGCAACTCCGAGTATTTTCCTCGACTTTCAGCCTCGGCATACGAGAAATTCTTTATGCGATGGAGAGGCGATGAGACCCTTCAGCATGACCGCAGCTTGCTAGAGTCACCTGCTTCGTATTTTGGCACGCGGCACTCTTTAGTCTTTCGCGGTCACTTCGCTTTCTTGATTTTTCGCGGCAAACTCTGTAACGCAGCGGCTTTCGTCTCTTCTTCAACCTCAACGTAGTATTTCAACGTTACTTCGGAACCCGAGCCGTGACGGAGTACCTTGGCAACGGTTTCGATTGGCGTCCCGTTGTTGTACAACCGCGTACCGAGACCACGACGGAATGCGTGGAAGCCGTGCCACTCGACGCCCGTGCCCTGCAACGTCTTCTTGATAATCTTCGACCCTAGAGTTGCCAAGTCCAGAGGGAAAACACGCGGACCTTCGAAGACCCATGTCGTACCGGGATTCTGTTTTCGCTGTTTCTTTAGTTCGGCAATCACGTTCGGCAAGAGATGCACACTGGCGGCGCGGTGCTCCGTCTTCGTATCGATGACTTCCTTGTGCCATACAGTCCGCACGACGATCAATTGGCTGTTGTCGAAGTCGATGTCTGCCCACTTCAACCCGCGAAGTTCTGCGAGCGAAAGGCCCGTCCACGCGGCGACCACGACCGCGCACCGTGCCACACCGTCCACCGCTTCCGTAATCTTCTCGACTTCCTCCAACGTGTACTTGTGTGTCTTCTTAGTTCGCTTACCCTCTGGAATCTCGACGCCGTCTGTCGGGTTCGGACCTCGAAGCGTTCCGCTCCTCCGAGCGTGTGTGAAGATTGCCGACAGCAAAGAGTTGATGTTCAAGAACGATTGGTGGGAGAGTTCTTCCTGTTCGTCAATGCGGTACAAGAGGCGCTGAATATCGGCTGTCGTGCAAGTCGAAAGCCGGAGCCCGCCAATGCGCGACTGAATCTGGGCGTTGTACAAGTTCACGTACCCTTTCACTGTGGACGGACTCTTTTTGGTCTTAATGTTCGGGAAGTATACCGTCTCCGCGTACTGTTGGAGGGTCATAGGCCCGTTGACTTGCAGGCCTTGATTCAGCGGGTCAAGAACTTCATCGGCCAGTGGACGGACGCTACGCTTCGTGCGATATTGGTCGTTGTAGTCGGCCAGCTTGCGCGAGACCTGCTTACCGTCCACACGGTAGCGGACATGCCAAGCGCCGTTGGTCTGGTAGATGTATCCCTTTTGCATGTCGAAAATCTATCGGACCAAGGGTGAATGTGCAACAAAATGTGCAACGCTAGTTTACACAAGTACAATAGAATCAATGCGGAGGAGTGGCAGAGTGGTTAAATGCGGCGGTCTTGAAAACCGTTAGACTCGAAAGGGTCTCGGGGGTTCGAATCCCTCCTCCTCCGCCACTAAACCCAAGCAGCGTTGTAGTTAACTATCGCTTCCAATCTTTCCGGCGGCCAAAGTTTTTATCCCGATTTATCCGAATGCGGGATTGCCTGTCCAGCGGTCCGCAAAACCGTGGTGCCAACGATCGGACATTACCTGCGGGTGGCCCCTGACTCGGAAGCAGCCCCTAGATGTGTCGCCTCTTATGGCAGTCACTTCGACGAATAGCCGACTTTCCAACCAAGTGGCCGCTGTGACGTTTACCCACGAGCAGCTAAAAGCTGTGTCGTCACGACGGTCTGAAGAATCGTTGCGGCCGCGCGTGTCACTTTTGGTCTGAACAACCGTCGCCGTTCGCACCCGAACAGCCAAACCTGAAGTTATCGGCCCAGATTCTCGGTTTGTTGTTTGCCGGCAAACCGCTCGTTATCCGTATACCTAAGGACGGCTGAGTTCAGCTCAAGGTAGCTTGTCGAAAAAGAGATAAAGGGCGGCAATCCGGCCATCGCGGGCAATGACGAAATCAGTCCCGGCGTAAGCTGGCGCCTCTCCAGGGCGGCCCGCTACCCATCGGACCCGCCCGCCGTTGCCAGTTTCCTCGGGTTCGGCAATTGGCTGATACCGAAAGTCAAGGTGGGTAGCCCTGATCGCGCCCGCGATGCGGTCGATCTCGTCGCGGCCACGATAGACTCCCTTACTGGGGTCGTAGAACAGGCCATCTTCGGTGTAGAGCTCTTGAACGGCCGCGCGCCGGCGAGCGCGGTCGTTCTCACCGAAGACTTCTTGAAGATTGCGGGTCAATAATGTCGATATGCTGTTGGACATGTTTAGCTGATCCTCCGTTCTTAACAAGCCCATGAATCATCGCCTGACGGATGGTCATCACTTTCACCACGCACGGTTCCTACCCCATCGAAATCGCGCCTCATCCTCACCCGTATAATCGGGATCGATGTGCAGGCTCGATATGCGACCATCTCGAAACTTGAAGACGTTGCAGAAACGCCCGCCAGGAGTTTTGCCGCCTGCCCACGACTTCCCAGATATTCTGCCGCGGGAAGTGCCTTCAACGACGAGATAGTCGGCTGAAGGAATGAACGTCAAATGGTCGTAATCGTGTTGGATGTATTCCAAGGCGCCTTCGAACCCCTTCACCATTTCAAGAAACGAGTTCCGTCCGAATCCAAATCCGAATTTCGGGAAATAGACTTCGGCATCTTCCTGGAACAGTTCAAGGATGTCTGGGCGCCCCTGGTCGACTCGCACGAAATATTCGCGAGCGATCTTGATCTTCTCTTGATCGTCTGACATAAACCCGATCTTCCTTGCCGCCGCACCGAGGCTTTGACGGCCGGCCGCGGCCTCTGATTCACGATTTTACGAATTGCAGGTCCAGCGTGATGGTGACTTCCTCCCCAACCAGGATACCGCCCGTTTCCAGCGCCGTATTCCAGGTCAGGCCGTAGTCCTTGCGGTTGATCTTTGTCGTTGCCGAGACACCAATCCGGGTATTGCCCCACGGATCTTTGGCAGGAGGTGTCGGGCCTTCCACGGCGAACCGTACAGTATGGGTGACGCCATGAATGGTCAATTCGCCTTCCACTGCATGCTCGTCCTGGTTCTTCGGAATGATGCGGGTTGACTTGAAGGAAAGAGTCGGGAATTTTTCCACCTCGAAGAAGTCCGCGCTCTTCAAGTGCGCGTCGCGTTGCGCGTCGCGCGTGTTTACGGATGCCGCGTCGATGGTGACCTCAACCTTCGACTTGGTCACGTCTCCTTCGTGGCGCTCCAGCGTGCCGGAAACGCCCGAGAACTGGCCCTTTACATTCGAAATCATCATGTGCTTGACCTTGAACTCGGCCACGGAGTGCGCCGGATCAATGGCCCAGGTGCTTACCGCGGTTTGTGGTGCAGTTGCTGTAGTTGCTGTTGACATGGTATTGGCTCCTTTCGCCTCGTTTGGATTAGATGCGTTACCACGATATTCGTTGCAACGAAGAATATAGAAAAAATTAGGGTTCGCGGCGGGCAGCGCGGAGCAATTCACAAAGAGCCTTGAGCCGCTCACGCCCCAGGTGACCCAGTTGCTTCCGGTGCCCTTCTTGGATTGGCTCGTCAAGCCGGTCCAGCATCCTCAGTCCTTCCGGCGTAATCCGGGCCAGGACCATGCGCCGGTCCTTGGAGTCGCGCCATCGCGCAATCAGGCCGCGCTTCTCCAATCGATCAAGCAGCCGCGTGATGTCTGGATCCCGAGTGATCATGCGTTGTCCGATTTCACCGCACGGCAGACCTTCCGGCGCTCCACGCAAGATGCGCAGCACGTTGTACTGCGTCGGCGACAGCTGCTCGGCTTTCAGCAGCGGCACCAGCCTGCGGCTTAGCTGGTCCGTCGTGCGGAGCAACTCCAAGAATGCGGCCTCCTCGGCAGATGCCTCCCGCCGAACCTTCCTAGCCTGTTGAACTCCCGCTTTCATACCTCCCCACGATACTCGTTGCAACGATATATGTCAACCGCGATGCGTTGCCGCAACAACGTCAGCGCGTCGTGTCGGACGCTCTCGTCCCGACGAGGGTCGCTGAGCAGCGCGGCCGAGTCGCGGGTCAGATGATGGCACTCGTCGAAGGCTTGCAGCGGTAGCAGCCCGGCGTCACTGGTGATCTGTCCACCAGAAAAATCGACTCGAATGGCTTGATGTTGGTAGAAGGAAAAAGGGGGCTGTGGTATACAACAAGATGTCATCTCGGGTGCTCCGAAAGAGAATGCTGGGTTCTGCTAAAACCCAGTGTTCATCAATCTTTTAGAGCACCTTTTCTTTTGTTGCCAGCAAAATCGTGAATAATCTAGGCTAGAGGAGTGATTTGGCGTTCTTGCCTATCGCTACCAACATAGTCACGCTTTTGCCGTGAGCGTGAGGGGAAAAAAACCGGATCACGTCATCATCGTAAAAGGTCAAACCCGTGGCACTCGCGTGTTGCGCGTAAGCGCCAAGATACAGCTTGCCGCTTAAGATGCCAGCCTCAAGTTGCACTGCGCGGTATCCGCGATTGCCGAAGCGCTCTAATATCATTTGGAAGTTTGCCAAGAAAAAAATGTCCGCGGCGGCATCGGCTGGCAACTGTTGGTCCAGTCCGAGGTGACCAGCCTGGGCGCGGAAGTTTCCTGTTTTTAAGCATTCGAGCACATGCCGGTCACGGTGGTATACATAAGCTCCGGGATCGAGACCTTCGACTGCGTTCACAATTAAGTAGACGTCGTTCAGTTGAGTCCCTTGGGTATCCCGGAAGTCCGCTGGGACACCACGTGTAGCTCTATCCAACAAAGTAGAGAACTGTGGCAGCCCGATAGGAACTTGCGCAAACTTGCGGGCGGAGCCACGTCGTAAGATGACTTGTTCGATCGGATCGCGAGGTATTTCCGCATCGGAACAAGGATGGAGCGGAACGATCGGTCCGGTTGGCGTCGGCAGTTTTACCAGCGGCGCGTAACCACGCCAAGTTTCAACTTCTTCGGGCGATTTGAGCGAAGAAGCAGTGTGAATCTCGTGCATGGCTGGATAAATAGTCTCGTTTCGAGAGAGCGGAACGGTCTCCAAGTGGAGAGCGGAGAGCTTGGAAGGTAGTCGCTCCACCGAAGCTGGGATTTGGCCCAGGGCTACGAGAGAATAGGCGACCTCACGCTCGGGATCGACATCAAGCAGTCGGTTCACATCTGCGTCCACGAATCCGCAAAGCAACTTGGCAGGCATTCCAAGAGCCGTGGCGACGGCCAGCAGATTGGCTAGGAGAGTGCCGTTATCCCAGCCAAAGTGACGATAGGTACGGGCCTGATATTTCCACGCGTTGCGCCAGTAAGTGCAAGTACAAATGATGGCGAGCGGCGCATGGATAACTGCTGTTTCACTCCCGGTAGCCTCACTCAGAACACTGCGATAGTCCCCAGCTCGCAGTCTGCGCAGGGAGAACTCTGCGGGCGCAAAGTGGTACACGCCTGCTTCCAAATCGACAAGATTTCCACAAACAACGTACAGTTCGACTTCGTACAGTGCTCCGGTGCAGGCTGCGGCGCGAAGATAAATATCACCGCCAGGATACTTCCGATGCCGAGTGATGCCAGCGGTTAGATACAGCAATTGTGCCAGTGCCTCTAGGTCTGGTACAGCACTAGCCTCCAAGTGGATGCTCTCAGCAATCGCAGAAAGGGCCGCGACACCGGTTTGGCGTACCTCTCGGGGCAACGGCAACGAGTCTAGGGTGGTGTACACCTTGAATGGAAAGGGTTGATTTGACCAATCCAAGAAATGCAGATTGTTATGGACGCTGGCGACGGAATGCTTGGTAGTGTTGTGGTACTTCCAAGCAGCTTCAAGATTGCTGTTGACGTTCACTGGTAAGAGGGCCAAGTCTGCCTCCAGCATAATACCGCCACGTGGAGAACAGATCGTGAAATGACTGTGGAAAACAAGGCTTTCCCAGCAAGCAAGAGAGCGGCCCAGACGCCGTTAAAGGAAGTTTGGGCGGACCGCCTTCACTGGACGATAGATGCGCTTAACGTACTGAAATTGGCCCAAAACCACACCTCCGGTAATCCGTGCTAATCAGGACTTGCGTTCCCTCCTGCGAGGCTAGAGTCACTTTCTCGAAATCACTGATAAAATTCCAGCAAATGTCCGGGAGGCAGACTTGGGAATTCGGAGCCTATTCACAAAGAGTCCGCAGAAATTAGAAGTTCACGGCACTAAGGCCCTCGTGTGTGGTCTACATCCGAAATTTGACGAACTGATCAAAGCCGACAGCAACGTTTATTCCCAGTTTTATCCTTCGACGACGGTCACGCCCTCCACAGGCATCCGTGAGTTGCTGGGGACGATAAGAGGATTTGACATCGTCCACCTTTTCGTTGACGTGTCCCCGACAGGCATCATGGCAGACACCACAGGGAATGAACTTGTTGGAACGGAGCTAATCGGAAAATGCTGCGATTCGGACGTTAAACTGCTTTGGGTAGCGAGCGATAACAAGCCGGATGGTTATATCAAGGGCTTCAAGGTTGCGAAACCACTGAACTTAGTCATGACCATAAATCGAAATGGCCCGAGTTTCTCCACTTTTCTGGGCCAACTCCTGTCAAGGATGTCGAGCGGGGAAACCATGCCTACCGCATGGGCAGCGCTTGCACCGCAGACTCAGCATGACCCACGTCAGGCTCACTTCCCTGCGACGATCTTTTCTGCTGAACGCGGCGGCGTCAAGTTGCGGTAGAACTGTGCGGCAGCCCTTCCTTAAGGGAGATGGGTGCCCGGGATTTCAAGAGAAACCCTTAGACCCGGAGCTATGTTAGGAAACTCCTCCACTAGAGAAATTTCAATAATTTGGTTCGGAAAATGACCCGCGGGATTCGGGTTCCAGGTTCCCTTGAAAACCGGAAGAATCCAAAAGCCAGGACGACCCTCCATCACACAAGGTGTGATCAGGATGTCTTGGTTGTGGTCGAGGTCAATCTGGTCTTGCCCAGGAATTCTTTGGGTATTGGGCAAGGGAAAGTGCGGCATCTCTCCGTCGATTCTTACGTTTATCGTTCCCCGGTGGAGGGCCACTCCACTTAGGGTCAACACAGTCTTATAAAACTTCGGCCTGTACTTTCTGAAATGCCCGAAACCCGGCTCGGCAACCTCACCTTTGAACATAAACACTGGCGATTTCTGCGGTTGTCAGTCAATAGAAGGCGCGCCATGCTACACGTGCTGCAGATTCGGCGGGGAATTATACTTTGAGGGAATGCAGTGTTTTGGCGGGGAAACATAAACCTAACGTTTTTGAGCCACGTCAGCCTGTGAGACGGAATCGCGACTTCTGCCCGTCTCATCCGAGATCAGCACATCCACATTTGAGTGCCCGTTCATTTCAGTCTTCGACGGTCGGAAGAAAGGTGAGGTCCTCGCTATCCCGCGCTCGGCGAGCCAGCCAGCGAAGACGGCATCCGGATTCGTTTATACTTACGCATTGCGCGCAGAATGCGCCACTGCCCTCGCAGCCTCTGCCCTCTAAAATAGGTTCTCTGGCTTTTATGTCTTCTTCCAAAACTATTGTCCGCATGGCTGGTATCTGGTTGTTCTTCCTCGTTGTTTATGCGAGTGTCTCGCTACTTCTCCCTAGGGGAAGCCATGCCCTTACCGCTTTCGGGGATTTGACGCAGTGTATTGTCCCGCTCCTCGCTAATGCCGGTCTTCTTCTGAACGCTGGAACTCCGCACTGGCGCAGAAATCTCTTTTGGATGCTGCTGGCCATGGGTTGCACACTGTGGATGATCGGGCAATTCGATTGGACGTATTACGAAATCTATCTGCACCGCGCCATGCCCGATACCGATCCGATTGACATTGTGTTCTTCCTCCGCGGTATTCCCATGATGGCGGCGCTGACTCTGCGCCCGCATCTCAAGCGCGGTGAGCTGCGCCTTCGCTTCGGTTATCTAGACTTTGCCCTACTGTTGACCTGGTGGATCTTCCTTTATGTGTTCATCGTTCTGCCGTGGATGTACGCGGTCCCTTCGCTCGCGGAATACAACTACAACTACGTCCTTCTTCACAATATCGAGAACATGATCATCGTCAGCGGCTTCGGCTACCTCTGGCTGCGATCGTCGGGAGCATGGCGAGTGGTCTATGCCAATCTTTTCGGCGCCTCCGCGATGTATATGCTTTCCTCCCTCACCATCAACATCGCTCTCGAGGTCAACCGCTACTATACAGGCAGCTTGTACGACCTTCCGATGGTTTCCTCCTTTCTTTGGTTTGCTCTCGCAGGTGTCATCGCTTACCAAAAACGCGCCGCGCTCGACGCGCCGTCGGAAAACGATTTCGACGCGGACTCAGATGGCTCCCGCGGAGAGAGCGTCGTGCCCGCGCGCCTGGCAATGGCAGCGGTGATGTCTTTGCCGTTGTTCGCCATTTTCACCTTGCGATTCGCCCATGAAAACCCCACGGTCCGCGATTTCCGGTTGCTGACTGTTCTTCTGGCCTCCATTCCCTTGGCTCTGCTCGTCTTCCTAAGGACTTATCTCGCCGATGCCGACCGCACGCGCTTGCTCGCCCAATCCGAACGTTCCATCGAGAATCTTCAGAGACTCCAGGCGCAAATCGTGCAATCGGAGAAACTCGTGTCGCTGGGACAATTGGCCGCCGGCGCGGCTCATGAAATCAATAATCCACTGACGGCAATTCTCGGTTTTTCCGATCTCTTAGCCGACGACCAAACGTTGCCAGAAAAAGCGCGCCTCACTGCGTCGAAAATTCGCGACCAGGCTCGCCGCACGAAAACACTGGTCGGGAATCTGCTCAGCTTTGCCAGGCAGGTCCCAACGGAACGTACGCTTCTGGACATCAACACCGTGGTGACCAATGCCGTACAACTTCGTACTCTCGATCTGCGCACGGGGACTGTGCGCATCGAGCTCCAGCTCGAATCCGTTCTCCCGGGCGTTCGCGGCGATGGAAACCAGCTGATGCAGGTTTTCTTTAATATGATCAGCAACGCGGTCGACGCCATGGAATTGGCACAGGACGGCGTCCTCACCATCAAAACCATGCGCGATCGCGCTTATGTCGTCGTGCTCTTCCTGGATACCGGGCCGGGCGTAAAAGAGCCGCACCGCGTTTTCGATCCTTTCTATACGACGAAACCGGTCGGCAAAGGCACCGGCCTGGGTCTAAGTATTTGCTTTGGCATTGTGCAGGAGCATAGCGGCAGGATTCTCTGCTACAACCGGCAAGAAGGCGGCGCTGTGTTCCGTGTGGAGCTGCCTGCTGTTCTGGCGGCTTTGCCCACAAAGGAATCGCTGCTTACCGCTTCTACTTCAAATCCACAGAAGCCCTCGTGACCTTGCGTCTCGCTGGTGCGCAAACACTCGCGATCGAGCTTCTCGACGGCTGCCGGACTCATGTTAGAGTCTTGGTTCGAACTACATTCAGCAACTGGGAGACGCGATGACGGACGCAGCCATCGTGACGCAGAAACTTACCCGCCGCTTCGGCAATCTGACGGCGGTCGACGGCGTCGACCTCACCGTTGCCGCCGGACAGTTCTTCGGCTTTCTCGGGCCCAACGGCGCGGGCAAATCCACCACCATCAAGATGCTCACTGGCCTGCTGGCGCCGAGTTCCGGACGCGCGGAACTACTCGGATTGGACTTCGCTGCGCATCCTGTTGAAGTGAAGCGGCAAATCGGCGTCGTTCCTGAAGGCATGGGTCTCTTTGAACGATTGACCGGCGCTGAATACCTTCAATTCGTCGGCCGCATGTACGGCCTCGATCGTCCCACAACGCAGCGCCGCTCCGAGGAGTTGCTCGATTTCATGCAGCTCTCCGACCGGCCCAAAAATTTGATCGCCGACTATTCCCACGGTATGCAGAAAAAACTTGCGCTGGCCGCGGCAGTGATTCATGGTCCGCGCATTCTTTTTCTCGACGAGCCGTTCGAAGGTGTGGATGCACTTGCTGCCGGTGCGCTCAAGGCGCTTCTGGGGCGCATGACCGAGCGCGGCGTCACCATCTTTCTTACTTCGCATGTTCTGGAAATTGTCGAGCGGCTCTGCAGCCACGTGGCCATCATTCACAAAGGCCGGCTCGTCGCTCAAGGCTCGCTCGACGAGTTGCGTGCGGGCATCGCCGGCGAGGAAGGAAGCAAAACGACTCTCGAGCAGATTTTCCTCTCCATCGTAGGCCAGGATGGCGGCCAGCGGCCACAACTCGAGGAACTCTCGTGGCTGATGTAGCTCACCTCCCCGGCGTTTGGGAACAAATCCGGCTCGTAGCGGGGCTGCGCTGGCGGATTCTGGGGAACAATCTCCGCAAAAAACATAATCAGTGGGATTTGATTGGAATGATTTTCGCCGGTGTTTTCGCCGGGCTGATTGTGATCGGCCTTTGCTTCGCTTTCTACTTCGGCGCGTATGCCTTTTTGTCGGGCGGCCGCGAAGCCTGGATCGCTTTGCTCTTCTGGGGTATTTTTCTTTTCTGGCAACTCTTTCCCATTTTCACGGCGGGATTCGGTGCAGGTTTTGAATTTCGCACCTTGTTGCGGTTTCCACTCAGCCTCCGTGCGTTTTACATCATCGGCCTCGCCTATGGAGTCGCGGATTTTGCCGCGCTCGCCTCCATCTGTTGGCTGACGGCAATGATCATCGGCGCAACCGTGGCAAACTCGGCCGTCCTGCCCGCCATGCTGCTCATCTCCGCTCTCTTCCTGCTGATGAACATCACGCTCGAGCGCATGATCGGTTCCTGGCTCGAACGCATCCTGGCCCGCCGCCGCGCGCGTGAGATGTTTTTCGCGTTGTTTATCCTCTTTGCCGTTTCCGTTCAGTTCATCAATCCGCTGGTGCAAAGATATGGCCGCACAGCACAGCCCTGGGTCCGGCAAGTAGTTCCTTATCTCTCAGTTTTTCCGCCGTCGCTCGCGGGACGTGCCATTGCTGGCGCCGCCCATCATAATTTCACGGACACACTCCTCGGCGCCGCCGGCATTTCAGCTTACATGCTGCTTTTCAGCGTATTCCTCTGGCTGCGTTTCGCCACGCAATACCGCGGCGAAGAACTGAGCGAATCGGCGGCCCCTACTCTGCGCCGTCGTTCGCCCTGTTTCCCGCACCGCAGAACAGTCCGACGCTCTTCGCTTACTTACGCCGCAAGTTGCCGCCGTCCTTCGCAAAGAGTTCCGCTACCTTACACGGAACAGCTTCGCCTTTTTTCTGCTGATCATGCCCCCCGTTTTTGTACTGCTTTTCACCACGCAATTCGCGGGCAGGCATCCTACGGCCATGAAGCATCCGGTTTCGACCGAGTTCTTTTTCCCGGGCATGATGGCCTATCTCTTGCTCATTCTGATGGCACCCGCCTATAACAGCTTTGCTTACGACGGCAAGGGCATCCAAACATTCTTCACCGCCCCAGTGAGTTTCCGCGAAGTCTTTCTTGGAAAAAATCTCCTACAAACCGGGATGCTGGCTTTCGAATTGACCCTTTCGATGGCTGCTTTTTCCTACCTCGTCGGGCTTCCTTCGTTGCCCGTTCTGCTGGCCACGCTGGCCGCGATCATATTTAACGTCGCGGGGCAACTGACCATTGCCAACTGGTCTTCACTGTCCTTTCCGCGCAAACTCAATTTCGGGCAGATGCGCGGGCAGCGCCAGTCGGGGATGGCTGTGCTCGTTTCGTTTGGCACGCAGATTCTCTTGGGTGGCATTAGCGCGCCCATCCTGTTTGCGAGCCGGTGGACAGCCGATAGGTGGCTTCCCGCGGAAGTGTTCGCATTTCTCGCCGCCGCGGCGGTCGCAGGTTACGCTTCCTCGCTCGATCCCCTGGCCGCGCGGGCCGAAAAAAAGAAAGAAATTTTGATTGATGCGTTGTCCCGATGAAGTTTCATCCGTTTGCAATTTAACCGAAAGCTCTAGTTCACACTTCCGTCCGCAGAACGCAACGCCTCTGCATAACGCGCGGCAATGGCCTTCCAGGAAAAAAAATTCTCCTGCGCCCGGCGGCTGCGTTCGGCAAGCAACGCGCGGTACTCCGGATCGGAAAGTACTTTGAGCAGCGCTTCCCCTAAACCACGTTGGCGCTTCGGATCAGCGAACACCACTCCCGCTTCAGTGATGGGCGACGCTGTTTCCGGGCCGTCAAGCGCAACCACCGGCAAACCGCACGCGATTCCAGCAATAGCGCTGCCGCGCCGCGAAGAAATCCCCCCGCGCACAAAAAGCATCACGTCGCACGAAGCCAGTTGGCGCACAATTTCCGCTCCCGGCAAAACTCCCAGCCCAGAGACCTCAATCGGCTGTTTGTCCATCAAGTTTCTTAGCGCTTTTTCGGCCGTATCCGAATGACGTCCCATCACGACGAGCCGCAGCTTTCCCAGACGCTCAGCCACAATTTGCAAAGCCTCGGAAATGCTCGCGATCTCCCAGATGCCGGCTTCCCCGCCGGTAATACCAAACACAGCAATCGACGGCAGCCGGTTCGTCTCTTCATGTGGCATTTTCCAAGCGCTTTCCGGTTCCGGCAAATTCGCGCCCACAGGAATAAAAATGGCCCGCGGGGGTTTTTTTTCAATCCAAGAGATTTTGCTGACCGGCACAGTGAATACGCTGAGATCGCAAGAGCGCAGCGCTTCGCTCATCGCGTGATTCTGTGCGCGACGGCGCAGCTTATCTATGGTGCGGTTGCCGGGATAGGGCAACACGTCGTGGTAGACCATCGCCACACGTGCTCCCGCTTGCCGGAGAATCCGCAGGACTCGCAGAAACCGCAGGGGAAAACCGCGCTCCGACCACGACAGCGCGGTGTATTGCACCAGTACCCAGCACCCGCGCCATTCCTTAGCCTGACGCTCGAGCTCGCGCATTGCCGCGGGCCAGCCGTCCGCGAGCCACGCAACACGCGCAATCTCCAACGCAAAACCCTGCGCGCTCAATGCCGCGCCCAGGTATTGGCAATATTCTTCGATCGCATCGGTAGGTGCGTCGCGCCGACCGAGCAGCGCAATGGTGCGGTGTCCACTCAATTTTGGATACTCATTTTTCGACGTGATCGTTGGCAGATCATGAGCGAGTCCGTGCCGGAGCTGAAATGAGCATCCACGTGAAGCGCCGTCTGGATCGTTTGTTGTCGTGAGTCAAGGAATCAAACATTTTTCTTCCTCCTGTCCCTTCAAGACTACCAATTCTTAGAAAGTTAAAACTGCTATGTTTATGTATGGCAGTTATCCCAACAACTGGGCCGCAAAGATGGAGTTCCCGGTACACTCAGGGTGTAAGACTGCCGGTCGGAGGGCGCAGTCAGGAGCGAACGCTTCTCCACAGTAACAGGGAAAAAATCAGGGAACCATCAATCCTCGAGAAGGGCAGATGTCCACGAACACCCGCTCACAGCGCACTCTCAAGTCAGATTATTGCCTCAGCCTGGCAAGCGGATCAGGGAATTAACAAGGAAGTGTTGCCTAGCAAGCTGCGATTTCTGTCTGAAAATGCTCTCTCCTCGCTCAGTATCGTCGGCAACCCTTACCTTACCGGATACAGAAGGGTTGCCCGTAACTCGGGATGAATGAGTGCACAAACCTTCGATTTAGAGAGAGTTTGCCCACTGACTGATAGGGCTGTGCATTCGAGTGAAAACGCCTGTGAAAAAAAGGCAAAAGAAACCCGTCTGAACTGGTTCCCAAATTAAATCGTTCAGAGGGGTTCCTTTTGCGCGGCTAATTGCCTACTCGGTTTCGGCCGCAAAAACCGCAGTGGTGAGCGCGGGGACAGCTGCTGTTCCCAACTGGGGATTAAACGTAGACTGTCTCGTTGCCGGATCGCTTGAGTTTTTCTGCACGGGGTGCAGATGCAACAGCAGACCTTGAAGCCGGCTGTCGGTGAAAGTCACGGGCGCATTGGTGGCGTTGAAGACCACTACGATGTGTTTGTAGACTCCGTAGTTTCCGCCATTGGCATCGAGCTTCATGACAATCAGCCCCGGCGCCTGGTTTGGTCCGGTGTTCAGAAAGGTGAGGTTCTGTTGTATTTCCTCGGATGTTGCCATGCGGAACAGGTCTGAACTGTAGCGGATTTTCAGCAGTTCGCGAAACGCCGCTTTACTGTAAGCGATGTTTGCTGGAAGCGGCGTATAGGCCGGGTTGCTTAGCAACGGCGTCATGATTGGCCACTGGCCTTCGTTTTGGCTGGCAATGGGCAGGCCGATGCCCCAGTTGGCCGTCTGCCCGCTCCAGTCGATCTTATTGAACCAGTCCCCGGAGTCATAACTGTTTTGATCCATGTCCTTGGAGCGCAGCAGATCATCGCCGCCCTGGAAGAATGGGACGCCTTGGCCTAGCGTTACCAGGCTCATGCCCATGACGTGCCGCCGGGCGCGAGTGGCAATGCTGTCACTGAAGCTCGATTTCAACTGCACCTGGTCGAAGAGGTCCTGGTTGTCGTGAACAGAGGCATAGTTGATGGCCTCGGTGGGACTCTTGGTATACCCGGTCGGCTGCCCGTTGTAGTTTACTTGAGCTCCGGTAACTGTTGTCCCGGCGCTATCCGTAAAAGTGTAGTCGCGCAGATTTCCTGTGAGTCCTACATCGATCCAGTCAGTGTACTGGAGCAATTGGGCCTTCTGCTGATCCGAAGAAAGGCTGCCATTGGTGAAGTCGCTTGAGTCAGTGAAGAGCCCCGTGGCAAAGCCCTGCACCCGTTCATCGGTAAACGGGCTGCCGCCGTGTATGCCGTCGCGGATGCGGTCGTTGAAAGTGCCAACGCCAAAACCGTAGAGATTGATCTGCGAGGCGTTGGGTCCTATCTGATTGTTCGCAGTGTCTCCGAAGTTGAAGCCTTCGCCATACAAATAGATCTTGGATCCGTCCACGCCATCCTTCTCCAGCGTAAGTGACTGCAGGGCCTGCTGAATGTCTTCGACGTTGTACGTGAACATGAAACTCAGGATGTCGAAGCGGAAGCCATCGATTTTATATTTCCGCACGTTGAGCAAGAGGGTGTCGATGATCAGCTTTTCCATCATCTTATGTTCGCTGGCGGTATCCGGGCAGCACGAGGCTGTCTCGAGGTTTCCATTCGTATCGAGACGGTGATAGTAATTTGGCACCACCTCGTCGAGATTGGAGTTGGGACCTTCGCCGCTGGCATTGGTATGGTTGAAGACCACATCCAGTACCACGCGCAGCCCCGCCTTGTGCAGCCCATTCACCATTACCCGGTATTCCCGCACGCGGTCATCGGGGTTGATCGCGTAGCTTCCCTCGGGTGTCATGTAATGCACCGGATCGTAGCCCCAGTTATAAGCAGGACCGGTTTGGCTAGCGGTGACGGCTGCCTGTTGCTGCTGGCCGTCCGGCGGGAATTGTGCCAGGCCGGTGGGAATGATCCATTTGGATTTGTCCTCATTCACGCTGGCAAAGTGGAAGGAAGGCAGGACATGCACCGCTTTGAGCCCGCTCTTGGCCAGAGAGCGAAGATGCCTCATTCCATCCGAGCTCTGGTCATCAAAAGCCTCGTACAGGCCGCGATGAGCCGCTGGAACTGTCAGATCATTCACGCTGAAATCGCGAATATGCAGCTCATATAGGCTCATGTCGCTGAAACTTCTCAGCGGAGGTGAACTGTCATCGTCCCAGCCTGCGGGCTTCGTTTCATCGGAGTCGAGGTCGGTGATCCGGCTCTTGGTTCCATTCAAAGCAATGTCGATCGAATAGGGATCGGAAGTGACATTCGTGTCCACGGCGGAGTCGGATGGCACCCAGACTTGCACGCTATACAGGTAGTATTTGTCTTTCCAACTGGGATCCCCATCCACCACCCACACGCCATTGTGTTCGTGCATCGGTATAACGGCGGAAGGCGTCGTATCGAATTCGTGATCGAAGATCTGCGCGGAGACACTCTGCGCCGTGGGCGCCCATAGCTTCAGCTTCACAGCGCAGTTTTCGTCGTCAGCCCAGTCGTGCCAATCGCTCTCTTCATGGCGAAAGACGACGCCCAGTTTGCCCGGGTAATAGAAGAGATCATCCAAAACGTCCGCGAACTGAATGCCTGTGGCGTACTTTAACGTTCCGGTCGAATCAATCGCAGAAAAGGCGAGTTGTCCCTCGAGAGCCGTCTGCAAGGTCGAAACTTGCGTATCTGATGGCAGCTGGAGGACAGCGTAACCCTTCAATTGTGGGTGACGGAGCAACTCATCCGCAGTCAGGCTTCCGCCAACCGTGAGCGGAATATTGGTTCCTCCTGTAATGCCAGTGGTGGTCACAGACAGGCCGCCGGTCAGGCTAGAGCTGATTGTATAAGTATCGCCGCTCTGCGCGAACTGCGGCTGAATGGCCACTCGATGGCGATCGAGCCAGTAAGCCTGCTCCACATTAAGCAGGCTCGCCAATATCTGCGCCGGAGTTGGCGTTGAGGTGAAAACCGTCGCGTTTCCTGAAATCGCCCATGCCTGGCTGTAGATGCCGACGTTCAGAAACATGTTTGGCCCGGGATCTTTAACGCCGGTGGAGATATTGTGGATGATGAATCCGAGGTTCTGGGCATTGGGAATCAAGCTGATATCGAAGTACACCCCGTAGGAGTCAGGGCTGGTCACTCCCGTCAGCCCGTCGTTATAGTCGCCGGTATATTCAGCGGTGTCATCGAAGGCGTAGACCGTCCAGTTCGCATAGTCTCCATCGGGCCGGAAGTAGTGAATGCGAGCGTATCCGGGCAACAGCGCAGCGGGATTGGTCAGACTGGGCTGACTCTTGTACAGCTTGCCGATCCCCGTGTAGCCCCAATACTCAAAGCCTTCTGTGGACGGATCGACAAACTCGTTCGGTCCTGGGTCCTTCTGGTCCCCGCCAGGCGCAGAGGGGTTGTGAATGATCAGCCCAAGATTCTGCGAATTCGCGGTAACGGCCACGTCAAAATACACACCAAACGCGTCCGAATTCGTTGGAGGCACGAGCCCACTGGAGTAGTCGCCAGTGTACTCCGTCGTGTCGAAGAAGGCATACATCGTCCAGCCGCTATAGTTGCCGTCCACTCGGTGGTAGTGCACGCGGACATATCCCGGCAGCAACGTGGTGGGATTGGTCAAGCTGGGCGCGGTTGTATATAGCTTCGCTATCCCGGAGTACGCCCAGAACTCAATGCCTTGCGTGGCCGGATCGACAAACAAATTGTTGGGAGTGTCCTTCTGGTCTCCGCCCGGCGCCGTTGGATTGTGAATAATGATGCCAACTTCTTGAGCGCCCGTGGTCACTCCGACGTCAAAATACGCGCCGAAGCTGTCGGTGCCAGTTACTTGAACGGGGCCGCCGCCATAGTTGCCCGTATTTTCTGTGGTGTTATCAAAGGCATAGACCGTCCAGCCGCTATAGTTGCCGTCCGGCCGATGGTAGTGGATGCGAATGTCCCCTGATGGGATGGCGGGATCAGACGCCGCGAAAGTCTGAGTTGATGCAAAAACACAAAGCAGAGGCAGGAAGGCGAAGGTCCCAATCCTCGGCAGGAGGCGCGGTGAGGTAAATCGGAATTTCATGGGGCTCTCCAACTCTCCAACAGATTCTGGTTTGATCGAGGGGCGGTCGTTCGGCGCTCGCCTGAGAGTCGCTCATTCGAACGCGGCGATGGTACTTAGACAGATTGTCAGGTGTCAAGAAATCATCGATGTTCAAGCGTGTACGGTGGCCGCTTTAACGACCTCGATTGTCCCGACCCTTATCAATTCGAAGCCGAGTCAGGGCGCCGGCCTTCCGTCGCGGGTTAATTGGCCTTGAATTATTGCGCGCCGTGTCGGTTGTAGTTTGGATACTCCGGCTTGCGCGGTTCCGGCACAGGGTGTTTCGCAAGTTCCTCCAGCGCCAGACTCACAGCTTTTTCCAGCTGCGGATCGTGCCCTTCGCTGACTGGCTTCGGTTCCATGTCCACTTCGTAATCTGGCGGCACACCATGGTTCTCCACATCCCATTGTCCCTGCGGATTGAAGAATCCAAAGCTGGGTGATGTGACCTGGCCGCCGTCCATCAGCGGAGGGATGCCGCCAATTCCGACCAGTCCGCCCCACGTGCGTTTGCCGACCAACGGGCCAAGTTGCGCTTCGCGGAAGTACCACGGCATCGCGTCGCCGCCAGAACCGGCGAATTCGTTGATGATCATCACTTTGGGCCCCAGGATCGAGGCCTGCGGAGTCCGGTAAATCGCTCCGTAGCGCGGAGCCCACCAGCTCATCAGCGTGCGCTTCATCGCCTCGATGATGTAGTCTGCCGCCTGTCCGCCGCTGTTGAAGCGCTCGTCGATAACCGCTCCCTGCTTGTCGAGCTGCGCGAAGTAGTAGCGGTTGAAGTTCGTCAGGCCGCCCAGCGCCGTGTCCGGTAGATACACGTAGGCCAGCTTCCCGCGGCTTAGTTCCTGCACTTTGCGGCGGTTGGCCTCGATCCATGCGAGGTTGCGCAAACCGAGATCATCGGCGATCGGCGTCACCGTAACATCGCGCGCATCTTTACCGTTCGCGTCCGCGGCGATCTTCAGCACCACCTGCGTTCCCGCCGTACCCTCGAGCAATCGTTGAATGTCGTCCGAGCCGCTCAGGTCCTGGCCACCGACGGCGAGGATGAAATCTCCTTCCGCCACTTTCACCCCCGGCTCCGCTAGCGGCGCATGCGCCTGCGGATTCCAGTGCTCGCCCGTGTAGATCCGCTTTATCCGGTACTTCCCATTTACGATTTCGTAGTCGGCGCCCAGGAGACCGCCTGGCACGCGATTCGGGTGCGGAATCGTTCCTCCAGAGCCGCGCAGATGGCCGATCGAAAAGTCGCCCAGCATTTCCTGGAATAGATAATTCAGATCGCTGCGGGCCCCAACCTCGTCCAGATAGGGCTTGTACTTCGCTTCTTCTGCAATGGTGTCCACACCGTGATAGTGCGGATCGTAAAAGAAGCTGCGCTCGATTTGCCATATCTCGTGAAACATCTGCCGCCACTCGGCGCGCGGGTCCACGCGGACTTCCATTTTGGACAAATCTAGTTTGCCTTCGCCGGGCTTGACAGGCGCGTCGGCCGGAACGATCACAAATGATGGTGCGGGACCGCCCGCCACTTGCGGGCCTCCACCCTCGCTTCGTCCCATTTCCAGCAGCATCTTGTTCCCGTCGAAGGAAAGATCAAATCCTGCGACATGTTCGGCGAGCTTCTCAGATTTCTTCGTCTTCAGCTCGAAGCGAATCAGCGTCTGGCCTCCGCCTACCTGGAATCTTCCTCCACCCTCGAGCAAATAAAGCGCGCCTTCCTTGCCCGCCGTCAGGCCTGTATAGCTGCTGGGAGGTAGTGGCAGCGCGACGGCGCGATCTTCGAGATGCTCAAGATCGATTTTCACCGGCTTAGCCTTCTCGGGCTTTTCTGTTTTTTCCTGCGCGCCGGCATCATCCGGTTTCTTTGCAGTATCGGATTTGTCCTTATCGGTACGCTCGTCGCCGGAGTCCTTCTTGTCCCTCGCGTCGGGTTTCTTCTCGTCTTCATTCAGTGGCGCAACAGGAGAAGCCGTATCCGCCGCCAGGGCGAGCCCGTACACGCTGCGAGTCACGTTAAAGGCGTCGCTGCTCATGTCCAGTCCGCTCGTGGACGTGCCGTAATTCGTGCTTTCCGTGAAGTAAAGATACTTTCCGCCGCGGTCAAACGCGGGGAAGCGAACGTCGCTCATGCCGTCGGTGATCTGCCAGCTCTTCGCCGACGCGATGGAGTACACGAACAGCGCATGGAACCGGTTCGAGATCGTCTGTGTGTACGCGAGCCACTTTGAGTCCGGCGACCAGGATGCGTCGTAGTCTCCATCATTGACAACGGCTTTGTCGATGACCGCGGCCTTGCCCGTCACCGTATCCAGCAGCCAGACCTCCATCTTGTTGTCATGGAAGGCGATCAGCTTTGAGTCTGGTGACCACGTCGGCCGGAAATAATAGGTCGCGTCGTTCGCCAGCGGAAACTTCTTCACTTCTCCTGCGCCGGTCTGGCCGCTGATGTGCAGGGCGTACTGGCCCGACTGGTCGGAAAAATACGCAATGCTTTGCCCGTCCGGCGACCACGCCGGTTCGCGCTCCATCACACCGGGCGTGCCCGTGATATCCCGCGTAGTGCTTTCTTTTGCGGGGACGGTGAGAATATCGCCGTGCGCCTCAAAGACGGCGCGCACTCCGGTGGGTGAGATACCGTGGCTCTGGATATCGCGATCTGCCGGCGAAATACGCGGTCGCACCTCAGGCAAGTCCGCGCTTAGGGCCACGTTGATCTGGTGCGGCTGGCCGCTCGCCGTGTCGTACAGAAAAAGCTCGCCAAACCGGTCGTAGACGATGCCACCCGGCCCCGCGCTGGCCGAGCGAATATCCGCTCCGTCATTCTTCACCGCTTGCGTCACGGATTTTGTCGCCGGGTCAAACCGAAACAGCGATACCGCTCCATTGCGGTCGGAAAGAAAATAGACCTGCTTGTCTACCCAAACTGGATTGAAATCATTCGATTTTTCACGCGGGACCTTCACCACGTCCAGCGTCGCCATGTCGGCAATCCATACCGAGCTTGCCAGTCCGCCGCGGTAGTTTTTCCACGCAACATAGTTGGAATAATTGAAGGTCGATGCGCCGCCAACAGGCGAGTAGGCAAAATATTTTCCGTCCGCTGAAAATCTGCCGAAGAACGCCATTGGCAGAGGCATTGCCGCGGCTAGCCCGCCATTCACCGAGACCCTGAACAGTTTCGTATACCGCGGGCTTCCGCTTTCGCGGTTTGACCGGAAGATCACGTACTTTCCGTCCGGCGTCCACCCCACGGCTGAATCCGCTGCCGGATGATACGTAAGGCGCTTCGGAACTCCGCCGCCCACCGGGACAACAAAGACATCCGTGTTGCCATCGTATTCGCCCGTGAACGCCACCATGCTGCCATCGGGCGAGAAAACCGGGTCGGTCTCAATGCCCGTCCCTGTTGTCAGGCGAGAAGCATGGCCGCCGGCGCGGTCTACGGTCCACAGATCACCGGCGTAAGAGAAGACAATCAGATTGCCGTTGAACGTCGGCCGCTGCAGCAAAGGATGCGAAGCTTGCGCCGCGAGGACGAGCGGGCAAAGCGCTGCCAAAATTACGAAAAAAAGTGAACGAGTCACACGCATTTTTTCTGCTCCATGGCTTATTCGCGGGCAATAATATACCAATCGGTGCAAGTTGTCGTGACGTGTAGTTGGCCAGCCGATTAGCGATATTTCTGCAGAGGGTTCGGTAACAGTCGTGAACCAAGAATGCCAGGATATTTCGGCATGTCAGATAGTCGCTTCAAGCCCACTCAATTTCAGAAATCTAACTGCCATGTGTGTGGATACATGGCAGTTAGCATAGTTCGTTTGTAATTTCGTCTACGAACGAGCCTCCTTTTATTCTTGGCCGAAACATTCTTTTCCGATTACGGCTTAAATCGTCCAGTAGAAAGGCGTGGGAGCCGAATTTCCCATTACCCCATTTCCGGATAGTCACCAACACTTATCCAGTAACACCGACTACATGTCCATGTGGTCGCAGGACAGACCGCGTCCCACGACTATTTCCGAGACGCGGTAGAGTATAAATTGAGCACATTCACCAAATAAAGTGCGAGCTGTTGACATAACGGCGAATTGCCCCGAAGTAGACTAGGCGCGCGTTGAACTTGGGAGAGCTTGGATGCAGCTTAACTCCTCACGGATTCTGGCGTCTGGTGTCGGGCTCGTCGGCATGGTTACCGTAGCGTTTCTTATGTGGGCTCAAGAGCCCAGCCCCAAACATGCCAGAATCGCCTTGCCTCAAGACTGGAGCCACCGCCACGTTGTATTCTCGAATCCCACCACACTTGAACAGTCGTTGCGGGTTAAGCAGGATGCCCGGTTTTGGCATCAATGGTACCTGCGCAATGTCCGTCAGGTCGTTCCGGCAGAGGAATCTGCTTTCGACGAGTCTCGGGAGTCGGACGAAAATTTGCCCTGGGCTGATGGCGACTGGTTTGGGTGGTTTGGCTGGTTTCACCGGAGACACCACAGGCCGACTCCGCGAAATCTATTGAAGCGCGACTGGAGCATCTCCCTGGGGCCGAATGCCTCGGTCGGAGCGGGCAATTACCCGGCTAAATTTTCGTTTGATACAACGACGGCAAACTGCGCCAGCGCAGCTAGCCCTGATTTTGTGGTCTTCAACACCGGCATTGCCACAAGCTCCCAGGCGAGTATTGTGGCGTATGACAATCTCTACAGTGGTTGTACCGGCGGCACTGTGCCGACAACCTACTGGTCATATAACACGGGCGGTGCCGTGGTCACTTCGGTGACGTTGTCGTTAGACGGCTCCCAGGTAGCTTTCATTCAGACCCCCACTGCTTCTACTCATGCGAATTTGGTTCTGTTGAAGTGGACACCGACTTCAGACGGCGCAACCAGCACGACTCCCGACCACATTAATATAGCGGCCGCCAGCGCATATTCCACCTGCACCTTACCCTGCATGACGTTGCTGCCTTTCTCGGGATCCGCTAACGACACGCTCTCGTCGCCCTTCTATGACTATGCCAATGACGCTCTCTATGTTGGCGACGACAGCGGCTCACTTCACAAGTTCCATCCGGTATTCGGCCCGGGTACGCCCGCGGAAGTGGGGAGTCCCTGGCCGGTCCTCATTGGCGGCGGATTCAATAAGCTCTCTAGCCCAGTCCTCGATTCCCTGAGTGGGAACGTGTTCGTCGGCACAGCTTTTAATGGCTCCTCTGGCGCGCAGTTGTTTTCCATCAATTCCTCGAGTGGGACCATCATAGGGACGAGTTCTCAGCTGGGGGTAGGGAATGGCTTGGTGGACGGCCCCGTGGTGGACTCCTCCGCAGGACAGGTTTACGCTTTTGTGGGATCCGATAACAGCACTGGCAGCGCGGGCTCCACATGCAATGGAAGCGGGCACCCATGTGCGGCGGTCTATCAGTTCACAACCGGTTTCACTTCCGGGCTTGGTATCGAGGCAAAAGTGAGCGATGGCGGAAATGGAACGGGCACTTTCACTATGCACATCGGCGCATTCGATAATGCGTACTACACCTCGGCAAACTCAACCGGGTCCCTCTACGTCTGCGGAAATCTGACAGGTATCGCGAGATTGTTCCGAGTGTCTGTGAGCGGCGGCGTAATGAGCACGACGGCGTTTCCGGGGCCTAACCTGGCCAGCATCCTATCGCCGGGTAGCCTTCCATGCGGGCCGGTAACGGAAGTCTTCAATCCCAACCAGAACAGCGGCATCAACAGTGGGGGCCCGACAGGTACGGACAAGATCTTTGTGAGTACGACCGGGCCCGGCACGACTAATCCCTGCTTTAACAATGGGACGGGTGGCTGCATTTTGGACTTTCCCGTCACTACCTGGCAGGCTTCGAAGATTTACTCGGTCGGCCAGGAGATTCTCGATAGCAACTTAAATATTCAGGTCGTGGTCGTTGGCGGCTTCTCGGGGGGCACGACGCCCGGGTGGGGGATGCCTGGCTCCGCGAGCCTCTACACCTTCGATGGATCTGTCGAATGGGTATGGAAGGAAGGTTTGGGCACGGTGGGAGTCTCCATTGGCTGGGCGGCCAATTCCAACAACCCTCAAGGATGGACAATTTTGGATTCAAACATGAATCTGGAAGTCGTAACCAACTCGTCGGGAAAAACAGGAACCATGCAGCCCGCCTGGCCAAATGGAATTGGCTCCCAAACCGGCGACGGGACAGAGATCTGGGTAAACGTTGGCCCACTCGACAGCTTCTTTCTAACTGTCGCCGGAGGAACGAGCGGGATCGTTGTGGACAACACCGTGTCGTCGGGAACGCTCGCGGGCGGTTCGCAGGTTTACTTCTCACCACTCAGTCTAGGATTCGGCACCTGCGGCCCGACCAATGGCTGCGCTGTGCAAGCGTCGCAAGCGGGGCTGAATTAATATGACGACGCGCGGACAGAATCAACGCGAACCGAGTGAGATGATGCCCGAGCAGCCACGACAAAAAAAGACCTACAAGAAGCCAGCGTTTCGCTTCGAGCGCGTGTTCGAAACTTCCGCGCTTTCGTGCGGCAAAATCCATGGAACGCAGGGCAGCTGCATGCACAATAGAAAGGTTTCATGAGGCACGCAGACGCCAGCGCGGACGGCAGAGAGAACGCGCTGAAGGGCGAACTTGCCGGGGAGATTCTGCTGCGCTTCGGCACTTTGCGTTTGCAGGTCACCGGGCAGAGCATGCTCCCTTCCGTGTGGCCGGGTGATGTCCTCATCATCAAACGATGCTTTTTCGGCGAAGTCTCTCCGGGCGATATCGTTCTGTATGCTCGCGAACGAAGGCTCTTCGCTCATCGCGTAATTGGTGCAGGCGCTGACCTCGGCGAACCGTACCTCGTTACCCAGGGCGACGCATCGCCTACGCCGGATTCCCCGATTTCCGCCGCGGAGTTCCTCGGGAGGGTTTCGCAGATTGTCCGCGCGGGAAAGTGCGTCGAGCCGGCGTCCGTCCTTAGTTTTCCGAACAGGTTGGTCGCCAATGTCGCTCGGTATTCGACAATTGTAGCTCGCTTGTTCGTGTACCGGCATGTGACACGAGGGAATTGAGGGAAACGAGAAGCCCTTTGCTAAAACTGGCAGCTCCGGTCGATCGTTTTAACGTCGTGATTGAAATCGGCGGCATCGCCGCGCGAGTCACTGCTACGGACCTCGCTTTTCTTCATATGCTGGAGAACCGTTACGCAGGGTTTATCAGTTCACGGACGGACGCGGACTTTGATTTCCAGGTCGACTTGGGCGAACCGGGAATAGCCGATCCGGACGCGGATGTTTCTGTTAATTATCACTCAGGATGCTGGTCGTTCGAACGCGGAGATTTTCGCGCTGAATGGGAACCTGCGACGCGCACGGGCAGAATTCGCCAGACTCCCAACCCATATTCGATGGATGCGGTCCTGCGCATCCTGCACTCGTTGCTGCTCGCGAAGCAGGGCGGGTTTCTATTGCATGCTGCGAGCGCCATACGAAATGGCCGCGCGTTCTTGTTCGCGGGAGTATCCGGAGCAGGGAAGACGACCATGGCAAGGCTGGCTCCCCCCGATGCCGCATTGCTTACCGATGAAATTTCCTATGTAACGAAGCAGGATGGCGGGTATTTCGCCGTGGGCACGCCGTTTTTTGGCGAACTGGCGCGGGCCGGAGAGAACCTGCGTGCGCCCATTGAATGTCTGTACCTGCTCGCCAAAGGTCCCGAGAACAAGATTGAGCCGATTGCCGGAGCCGAGGCTGTCGGTGCCTTGCTCGGGAATATTCTTTTCTTTGCGCGGGATCCTAGGTTCGTAAAACTTGTTTTCGATGCGGCTCTTGATTTCGTCAGTCATTTGCCCGTCCGCCGGCTGACGTTTGTGCCCAATGCCCGGGTCTGGGAGCTGATCGTATGAGTAGCAAACTCTATGTGGCCCGAAGCCCGGCTATCGCCGCACGATCGCTAGGCGATGAAACGATGGTCATGTCCGCAGCCGATTCCACCTTGTTCACGTTGAACGAAGTCGCCACGATGATCTGGAAGGCAGCCGACGGCGCGACCCCGCTCGAGGAGATCGTCGCGAATAACGTTTGCGCAGAATATGATGTGACGCTCGAAGCGGCCTTGAAGGATGCGGAAGAGCTCGTGGCGAAATTGGCGGAGCATGGCCTGCTGCTGCTTTCCGACCAGCCGATCCAACGAGCTAAAATGGTGGCCGCATGAGCGTGCTGATCGCGGAAATGGCCAATAAGGCGCTCAAGCTGGGCGTCCCGTTGAGCGTGCAACTGGATCTGACCTATCGTTGCAACGAGCGGTGTATTCACTGCTATTTGGACCACCACGATCACGGCGAGATGACCACCGCGGAAGTTAAGGACCTTCTCGAGCAGATGGCGGAGGCCGGCGTCTTCTATCTCACCATCAGTGGCGGCGAGATCCTGATGCGCAGGGATTTCTTTGAAATTCTCGAATACGCTCGCGAGCTGACGTTTTGCATAAAACTCAAAACCAACGGAATCTTGATTCGCAAGAAAGAAGCAGACCGCATCAAAGCCCTGGGCGTGGAATCGGTGCAGATCAGCATTTACTCGCACGTTCCCGCGGTTCATGACGCTATAACGAAGCTGCCCGGCTCGCTTGCGCAATCCATTGAAGCCGTTCGCAGGCTGCGGGCACACGGGATACACGTCGTCATGGCCAACGTGCTGATGACGCGGAACGCGCATGATTACGCGGGAGTGCGTGCGCTGGCTGCTGAACTAGGCGCACAGTTCATTCTAGATCCTACGATTACTCCGATGATGGATGGAGACCGTTCCATTCTAAGTTTGAACGTCGATGAGAATGCGCTACGGGAAGTTTTCCAGAATGAAGCGCTGGTAGGCGGAAACGTTGAGGAATTTTGCGCTCCTCCACAGTGGCCGGACGAAGACGCCCAGGACATGCTGCCATGCAGCGCCGGCCACACGGCCTGCTATGTCTCCCCTTACGGCGACGTTTACCCATGCGTTCAGTTTCCGCTGCCGAGTGGCAACGTGCGGCGCACGAAGTTCGCAGACATCTGGCGCGATTCGCCTCAGCTCAAAGAGGTCCGGTCGATCACTTTGCGTGACATGCCGTCATGTTCCAAGTGTGCGCACGGCGGAACGTGCACGCGCTGCCCGGGATTGGCCTTCCTTGAAGGGAACATGCGCGGACCTTCGACGCAGGACTGCGAGAAGTCATACGCTCGGACCGGGATTCCGTCCGTGAATTTGAAAGCAAGGCAAGCGTCTTCGCAGCCTTTGCGGCTAGTTCAGATTCAAGGTTTGCAACTCGCTGCTCAGACCTTGGCCGCCAGGGTCACTGAAAGCAGCGCGTTGAGCGTCTGATCCTTAACCTGGTTTGAACCAGGCCTCGCTAAGAAACTTGTCGATTTTGCCTCCTCTGGAAATCCGGAATAGCATCTCCGGAACGATCATTGCCCGCCTTTCAAACGGCAAGATAGTGGAAGGCCCGCTCAACTGGGACGCTTTAGTAGGCCGAATGCCATCCACCACCAGGATGGAGCACTAGTTAGGTTGCAGGTGACAATTCCTGCATCGTTCTTCCTCGGGATTCGATGTGACATACCGCCGATGCAATGGGGTAAATTTGTCGGAGGATAAGGACGAATCTAGGCCTTCCACTCGGAACCCCCAACGGAGATCCTGTCCGTAACGCAGTTGTAAATTTTCGGCGAAGTATGGGGAACAGGGAATGGTTGCATCCCAGCACTGATTCGTCTCGATGGGTACACGTACGATGAACCCGGAACTCAGACCGTACGGCATTGTCCGCGCTTGCGGCACCGGCAGAAATCTGTGGACGTCTAGCAATGGGCGGAAGTATACCTTCCAGAGGGTTCGTGGGTAGCTGCACCAGCCGCCGAGGGCGAGGAGGCCGAAGAGGGCGACCCGTCTCCCTCTGAGACTTATCGCCGGCAACACTTGCTGCAAGGCCACGGCGCCCATACAGGCTGCAGTCGTCCAAATTGCCGACTCCCCAAAGCGGAAGGCAGGGGCCAGCGAAAACCAAAACACTAAACCTCCGATTGAAGGCAGCAACAATTTAAGCCAGAACAGATCTTTAAATACTCTGCGGCGGAGCAGGAAGATGAATCCTGCCAAAGAAACGAGCACTGGGGCTATAAGATCTACCCGGTTCTTAATCGCCCCGGCGACCCACCGTCCGATCCATCGAATACCGCTGGTTTCCTCAAATCCGGCGTGAGGGATGCGTGCCCAAGAACGGTTGAATTGAGCAAGCATGTCTGCGGCAACTCGTGGAACCCTCCAGTCCACAGGGACAGCGAATGCGCTACTGGGAAAGAGCGGATATCCGCTTAGGACCACACCGCGAATAAGCCAAGGAATTGCAAGAACGCAAGAGAACAAAGTCGCCGCGACGATAAGCTGCCTTTTCCGGACGAGGGGACACTTCAGTGAGAAGAGCTCGAGAAGCGCTACGCCCCAACCAAGCCCTGCGAAGGCCAAACTAGATATTTTGAACGTTACAGCAAGAGTGAACAGCATCATGGCTACAAGCAGCCGCGATTCGATTCGCCCCTCCAACCCATCAGGTATGATTCTCTCTTGCAAACCATCGAACAGGGCGATCATTGCAGCTATCGATACGATTGCCGTAGGCAAATCCGTGTTGGTTCCAACGATTTCCCCGCATAGAACCCAGACAATGCCAGGTACAGCAAACAGCAAAACGAAATAGTTGAGGGGAGACTGTTCTCGAAAGAGAAAAACTCGGAGAAAACTCTCTGCAATGCTAATCACAATGGCAGAAAGCAGCAGGCCAACAAAGAGATGGAATCCCAAATCACGCCATGGCCCCTGGTTCAGGGCCGCCACGCACAAGAACACATTTGAATTCAGACCGAGTTGTCCGAGAAGATTCGTGAGTCCAGGGACGAGCGGATACGTGACGAACCATCGCACGGCCATTGCGCCGTAAAAGCCCGTGTCGTAATGAACGGCGGGGCCGGCGCAGCGAGCCGCGATGACCAGAGGAGTTACGATGCAACAGACTGTGGGCCAAAAACCGAGACAGGCAGCTTGCCTAGAGCTCGCTAGAAGCATCTCTCGATTCAAAATAATTCCATAGACGCCAAGGGTACAGAGCGCTCCGGTAATGATGACATCGACAGGCCGGAAAAAGTGGTAGACCTCTAAGGAAGCCACTGTGATGCACAGGCCCGCCCAGAATGCGTCGAAGAGCGAACACTCGACATCCAATCTCCGGAGCAGCAAGGCCCCAATCCCGGCGATCACCAATGCACAAAGTATCCACGTGAGAAAGATTGAGAAGGTAACCACAGCAAGCATCTATTCGGCCTCGGTCGACGAAACAATTTGAGATATATCAGGGCGATATGAAAATTCCTTGTCGTAGCCCCTTAGGTCTTAAGCCGGCTTATCGGTGTTTGAGGGCACAGCTGGCGTCCCGATCGCAATCGTAACAGCGCTGCCTTGGTTGAAGATGGCGTGTGACAAATCACGGTTTGGCGTTCGTCCTGTCCGCGCCGCTGGGCCCCCCAGGTCGGCGAGTCTCTGACTTAGTGCACCCTATCCTCGCGGAATCCCTTGGATTCTGCATCTGGCACCAGATCGTGCGCTCACTTTCTTTCAGTCACTTATCGAGCGCGATGACAGTGACGCCGATATCCGCATCCCGAAAGACAGTCCTTACCCGCGGCCCAAACAACCCCGGATCATTCGCCGAAGTGAAAACGTAATAATTGTAGGCCTCCGGCGCAAGGGCGTTGGGGGATTCCCAGAAGTAGGAGCGGTCCTTCACATCGTATGGCTTCATCCATTCCGCGTTGTAGCGACGCCTATAGAAATTGACCTCCGGCTCATACCACCACGTTCCGCCTACTCGTATTCCCGTCAAGCCGTGCGCGTGAGCGTCCGTCGAAATCGCCAGAAAAAGATCGCGCGAGATGACGTCATAGGCGTTGTACCTGATATATTTCGTATTAAAGGATACTGCATAGTCGAAGAGAATAGCGGCTGCAAGCAAGAAACCTAAGACCTTAAGGTGATAGCGAGGAAAGCGAAGACTAAGTTCTTGCCCGACGAGCATAACACTGAGCGTAAGCAAGGGAACGAGATACAAACTCAGCCGTGCAAAGGGGTAGTTGACCCTGAGGAAGACGTGCAATATCACCGTCAACGCAACGGAAGCGATTGCCGCCCCTCCGAAAACCTGACACTGTACAATCCGGTTCCTTCTTGTTTCGTCAGGGGAGCGGGATATCAGAATCAGGCCCAGCAAAACAAAGAGGAACAAGAGTGGCAAGAAGACGTAGATACCGAAATCTATGACCTTAACCTGCCAACTTCCAGGAGCAGGGGCCATCGCGCCCAGGCTGTACGCATAGATGTCTCCGGTCCACTTATACAGGAAGGATGATTCAAACAAATCTCGGAGGGCATCCGTCGCATGGGGCAAGCTTCTGTTGAACTGGCCTGGGCGCAACTGAATCATGAACGGCCAGAGTATGAAGAGGCCGACGGAAACGCCCGGAAGTACAAAGCATCGAGTGAAGGCCCGAAACACCTCGCTGCGGAATTGTGCGAGACTCAAATACCCACGCAAGGCTACTGCCGAAAAAGTGAGCGCCAGTGCAGTAGCCGGGACGACGTAAGTGAGATTTGAGACCACAGAAAGCGCAAGAAAGACGGCTGCAATGGAAGATTCCAGATTCCATTTTTCGTCCTGGGGATCAAAACTCCCCCTGTCTGTCATCCGGGCCATGAGGTACATGGCAACAGACAGGCAAGCTATGCCGAGAATGTAGCCGCGAGCTACAACCATGAAATCCAACATTTGCGGGTTGAGGCAGAGCAATGCCAAAGAAAGCAATAACAAAATCCCTTCACCAAACAGCCTTCTACAGAGGAAGTATGCAGCCGTGAGGAAAGCTGCGGCTCCGGTTAAGCTCGCGGCTCGAAGGGAAAGCTCGCTGATTCCAAATAGCTTTACAAAAAACTTAGCAAGGAAAGTAAATAAAACATGGTTGCTGGGATCAAACATCAGCAAATGATAGACACCGCCATCCAGGTACCATTCGTAAATCAATCCCTCATCGTGCGTGACCGATTGCACAGCTGCGCGGTACACGCTCAGCCAAAAAACAAAGAGTAACAGCGAAGCTGCAGCGACTCGCCAGATAAGAATGGATATTTTCATGGACCTCTGCTCTTAACAGACTGCCATCGACCCTGTCAACGCGGCACACGCGGCACACGCGGCACAACTTGGTCCCCATGCACCGAGCATGTAATGTGGTACAACATTCAGCACAAATCAAAGGAAGAAAATGCAGCCGGAAACAGAAGCCAACGGGGATTTGCAAACAAATAGGGATCTTCCCGACGCCTTCGTTCCCAAATGGAGGAAATACGTAAACGCATTTCTTGCCAGTGAATTGTCGGTTCTCACGAAGTACTATGATCGAACCATCCAGTGGCTGTCTCGGGAAAATGATACAGGCATGCTACTCGGCTTGATTGACGCTCCCTCTAAAGAATCGATTGGCCGGAATGAACCATTTCCTGATCTGTCCAACGAAAGCAGCACCCGAACTGTTGTCCTAGTCAACGGTGCTTTTAACCATGAATTCGATATTCAGGGACTGCTTACCCAGCTGAGGGCGAAGCTCTCGCCTACATCGCGAGTTGTTGCGGTCCTCTACAACCCTTATCTGCGCTGGCTGTACACACTAGCGAACCGCCTGGGAATTCGCAAAGGCGAACTACCGAGCACATTTTTGACCCGTGTCGATCTTCAGAATATTGCAAAGATCGCGGGCTATGAGATAGTTCGCCAACGGGTTGCGGTGTATTGCCCCTGGAAATTGTTCGGGCTCGGCGATGCAATCAATCGCATCATGCCCTTGGTTCCGCTAGCCCGCAGGTTTAGTCTGACTTCCATCGTGGTCCTTCGCCCCCTGTTTCATCAGCCTAGACTGGGGCTTTCGTGCGTTATTCCCGCGCGCAATGAGCGAGGAAATATCGAGAACGCGCTGAAGAGATTTCCGGATCTAGGATGCGACACGGAAATCATTTTTGTGGAGGGCCATTCAAGCGACGGAACATGGGAGGAGATCCAACGTGTTGCGCAGCTTTACGGACAACGCTTCCGAATTAAAGCCGTGCGGCAAACGGGCAAAGGCAAGGCCGACGCAGTGAGACTCGGTTTTGCCTGCGCCACCCAGCCTCTTTTGGTCATTCTGGACGCCGATCTAACCATGCCCCCCGAAATGCTCGGTCGCTTTTACGATGCATACTGTCAAGGCTATGGGGACTTCATAAACGGATCGCGGCTGGTTTATCCAATGGAGGGATCTGCGATGCAGTTTCTGAATCGCCTGGGGAATATTTTCTTTGCCAAAATCCTTAGTTCGATCCTCGACGTCTCTATTGGCGATTCGCTTTGCGGCACGAAACTACTCACGCGCCAGGACTACCAGAGAATGGTGGCGTGGCGCCGTGATTTCGGCGACTTCGACCCATTCGGAGATTTTGAGCTACTTTTTCCTGCTTCTGTACTGGGATTGGGAATTGTCGATATCCCGGTTCGCTATCTCGCACGCAGCTATGGTGAGACAAATATTCATCGTTTTCGACACGGGCTGCTTCTCTTGAAAATGACTTGGATTGGACTCATCCGCCTGAAGATGGGTGTGCCGAAGAGCACTCAGCCGGAATCAGAGGTTCCGTTGCAAAAGGCGTGACTGCGTCTCGAACATAAAATAGTGGCGGTGAAGAACCGCTGCGCTCATTTGTAAGATTCGAATGCAGTAAGCGAGCCACTCCGGATTCTCGAGAAGCGGAGTTCAAAGAGGCTGGGTACGTCATGGTTGGGGCTGCGATGGAGGTCGGTCAGGTCGATGAATCGGTATCCGGCGCCCGCCGCCCACTTTATCGCTTCGGCGGGTGAGTCTTCGTAGCCCGCGCTAACCACGGCTTCCGCTAGAAAGATGGCTGTTTCCCGAGCGGCTCGGAAGCCCCCGCAAGTATTCTCGGACCGTGTCCACCCGCATCGATTTTCACTAGGTCCGGCAAATCACGGCCAGCCAACGCCGCGACCTCGTTTTCCGTTCTTAGCGGGATGCCCGGCTAATCAACCAGGAGGCGCGGGGACTATGCCTATTGGCGTGTGCGGGGGTCCGGAAGCGGAAGCGGAAATAGCGTTCGTCGCAAGCTCCGCAGCGGAGTGGAGTTATAAGGAAAACAGTGTGGAAAATGTGTTCTAAGAGCCCTTTCTTTCTGGACTTGAAGATTGCGTGGCTACCGCAGTTCGGACAAAGGGAAGACTTACTAAGAATCGACATGACACATATCTCCCGTTCCAGGCTGGGTCCAAGATCATACATCAAAAGCGGCCGTGGACGAAAGTTGGACATTGGGTGCCTATGGGTGGCGAACTTCGAGCGACGCAGCTTGATGTACAATACTCGAAATACCAATGCATGGGTGCAGCGCGAGCCTTAAGTTGAGGCCACGAAAGAGACACGAAGCGAGCGACTTAATGGCATCGAGCGAAACGATCGAATCTTGCCGCAAAGTTGCTATCGAGCGCGCCCATGGCCTGACGCCTCAGACATTCCATCAGCGTTACCTCTCCGGCTGCGGGCAACCCGTGATCATCACGGACGCGGTGACCACCTGGAAGGCTTGGGGGACGTGGAGCTTCGATCAATTCAAGTCTCTCTATGGATCCGAGGGCGTGGTGGCTTCCGTTTGGCCGGGCGACAAATTCCTGAAGATGATGTTGCTGCGGGACTATATCGACTATCTCGACGCGCCAGGCGGGCCGTCGCCGGGCTTTTGGATCGATCCTGCCACTAAATTTCCTTGCGATGCGCCGCCAGAAGCGGCAGCGTCACCTCTCTATCTTTCCGGGTGGAGGACATTCAGCCGACACCCTGAGCTGCTGGAGGATATCGTACTGAGCCCTCAATTTGTCGAAGACTGGTTACCGCTGCTTCCCCAGGCTCTTCGCGAAGCGATGGACGAGGCCACGCGATATTTTTCCGCAGGAGTCCTCATCGGCCCTGCGGGATCGCTTGCGAATCTGCATCAAGATTTCTTGCACAGCCATGCATATTTGGCTCAGATAATCGGTAGGAAGAGGTGCATTCTGTTCTCTCCCGATGATTCCGCCGCACTCTATGACGGAAAGATTGACCCCGACCGGCCTGACTTCCTCAGATTTCCCCGTTTGCGGCATGCGACCGCTTTCGAATGCATCCTGGAACCAGGCGAGCTGCTTTTCATGCCCTGCAATTGGTGGCATCACGTCGTTGCCCTCGAGAAATCGATGACGGTGAATTACAATTTTTTCAACGGGGTTAACTTTAGTGCTTACCTGACGGCCTTACTGCGTGACCTGCCGGCCATCGTGAACGGACTTGAGAAGTCCCCCGGCGCCAAAGTGGCTCTCGGCATTGGTTGGGTGTGTAAGGGTTTCGATCTCTCGAGGCTTGCTAAAGAGTAGGCTGCTGACGTACGAAGAGCGCTAGGAAACTATCCAATCTTTTGTGTTGTCGGAAAGCACGTTTGATTATGGCAGACAGGCATGCTAGGTTTTCTTGTATCAGTCTAGTTGAGGAATCAGCTCAAATGAAGCAAGCTTTCGCACCGATAGAGGTGGCTCGTTGTTTTTTTTCGGAAACCGACGGACGCTGAGTCAACAGAGATTCGAGGTCCCCGCATGTCGAGCCTGATGCGCTTTGCGCGTCTTTCCCCTGCAGAGCGGCGTCTGCTCCTTCAAGCCACGTGCTTGCTTGGCTCTATTCGCATCGGGCTCTGGCTCTTGCCGTTTGCAGTGGTGCAGCGTATTGCCCTTAGAGTGGGCGGGAAGTCGACGGCGGCGCAGCC
The DNA here is from genome assembly GCA_963833345.1 of uncultured Acidobacteriota bacterium. GTDB lineage: Bacteria > Acidobacteriota > Terriglobia > Acidiferrales > UBA7541 > Acidiferrum. The sequence goes on from CAWHXI010000002.1 coordinate 4,324,391, forward strand.
AGTGAACCACCTCGTATGGGCGATAAAGGCGATTGGCCGGCGGCTCCCAGGCGCAACATGCCTGACGGAAGCCATGGCGGCTCAAGTGCTGCTGACGCGATCGGGTCACCACTGCCGCCTTCAGATCGGAGTAGCAAAAGATGAACGGCGCGGCTTCCAAGCTCACGCTTGGTTGATCTCGGGAGGACGGATTGTGATCGGTGGATCGGAAGCCGATGGCTACACCTCTCTCGTTGCGTGGGAAATGAGACCCTAGACCATATACCATGTCACTTGCTTTCTCCACGCGCGTTATCCCCGCTTTGGATGTGATGTTCAGAATGGTCGACGACGAGATCGTCATGCTCAATCTCAAGACGGAGCTATATTTGGGGTGCGACGCTGTGGGTACCCGCATGTGGGCCGCCCTCACTGGGTCAGACTCGATCCAGGCCGCGTTTGAATTGCTGATGACCGAATTCGACGTGCAAGCCGAAGAGCTACGTCGGGATTTAGAAGAATTCATAGGTAAACTCCTGGACCAAGGCTTGATCGAGATCAAGCCCGGCGGCGCAGACCTAGAAAAACCTCCCGAGAAGTCCTAATGAGCGGAATCGTTGGCATTCTTCACCTCGATCGCGGCCCGGTCGATGTCCAGCTGCTGCAAAAGTTGACCCAGTCTCTCGTATTTCGCGGCCCGGACGCGAAGGCGATTTGGATCGATGAGCATGACGCGGGGCAAGTTGGTTTGGGTCACACGCTACTGAGCACGACCCATGTAGCCGAACGCGAGCACCAACCCTTAAGCTTGGATGGCAACGTATGGATCGTTGCGGATGCGCGCGTGGACGGGCGGTCCAGCCTGAAGGCCAAACTCGAGACCCACGTCGGTCACACGGAATTGGCGGACGCCTCCGATGCCGAACTGATTCTGCGCGCCTATGACGTCTGGGACGAAAGCTGCTTGGAGCATCTGCTGGGTGATTTCGTCTTTGCGATTTGGGATCGACGCCGGCAGCGCCTATTTTGCGCGCGCGACCAGATGGGCGTAAAACCCTTCTACTACGCCCACGTCAGTTCGCATTTTATTTTCAGCAATACCCTCGACTGCATCCGGCAGCATCCCGCCGTCTCCGACAAGCTAAATGATCTAGCCATAGTTGATTTCCTGCTCTTCGATATGAATAAAGAGCCTGGCACAACCTCTTTCGCAGATATCCAGCGGCTGCCGCCCGCGCACACACTCAAGTGTGAACAAGGAAAGGTCTCAACTCGTCTCTATTGGACGCTGCCGATTGCCGCCCCCATTCATTGCAAACGGCCTGGCGAGTGCGTCGAGCGCTTCCGCGAACTGATGGATGCAGCGGTCACCGACCGCTTGCGTACCGACAGGATCGGCGTGCTGATGAGTGGAGGCCTCGACTCGACAACGGTGGCGGCCAGCGCCCGCCGAGTTCTCTGCGGCGGTGGAGCGGGTGGTTCGCTCCTTGCCTTTACGCAGGTCTTCGACCGTCTAATTCCGCACGAGGAGCGGCACTACGCCGGAATGGTGGCGGAAGCGCTCAAAATTCTTATTGAATTTCAGTCGAGTGACGATTTTCCGCTTTTCTATGGGGCGGACAAGCCTGAATACCACGAACCCGAGCCAACTCATTCGCCTTGGTCAGGTTCCAACATGGAGCAACTCCGACAGCTGGCCGCGAGGACCAGCGTGGCTCTGACCGGGCTTGGCGCCGATCCCATACTCTCAAGCCGAATTTCGGTGCACTTTCGCCAACGGCTCAGAAAGCGCCAGTTCGGCCAAGCCCTGTACGACGCGGCGCGATACCTCTCGGCTGAAAAGCGGATGGCGCGGCTTTATTTCCGCACGCGCTTGCGCCTTTTGTTCGCTCCGAAAAACGATAACTCCCAGTACCCGCCGTGGCTGAATGAGGATCTAGAAAAACGGATGGGTGTGCGAGATCGCTGGCAATATCTGACTCGTGCCCCAATCGCGCCCGTTACCGTTCGTCCTGAAGCATATGAAGCCTTGGCGGGCCCCTTCTGGGACAATCTCTTTGAAGCGTACGATCCCGGGGCAACCGGCATTCTTGTCGAAGTCCGCCACCCGTTCTTCGATTTACGACTAATGAATTTCCTCCTGGCCCTGCCCGCTTTGCCGTGGTGTTCTGATAAAGAGTTGCTGCGCGAGGCAGCTCGCGGCATCCTGCCGGAATCGGTGCGGTTGCGGCGCAAGTCGCCTCTGCCCGCCGAACCGCTGATTGCTTTACTTCAGCGGCCTGAGTCGGCTTGGGTGGATCGGTTCGAACCGGCCCCCATGCTCGACCGATACGTTGTTCGGAAGCACATTCCTCCTGTATTTAGGGAAAAAGAACTCTCAACGGCTTGGATGCACCTTAGGCCATTGAGTTTGAACTACTGGTTGCTCCAGTATTTGGGAAAAAGTGGACTTGTCCCGAACATATCCCTCGCCTATAATTGATTGTGTGAGGAATTGTGAACTCGTTGCCAAAGCAACCCTGTAAAGAACCATCGACGAAGAAGCCATATCAGAAGCCCGTTCTCCGGTTTTATGGAGATATTGGGGTTGTTACGGCGCATAATATGATGGGCCCAGTAAACGATGGTGGAACAATCGGCGGAGCTAGACTGACTAACTAGTTGCGCTCTGAGGAACCTTGTCCCTATTGCATGTTGCCTATGGGCTTCGCATAGAATCGAATGTTGCACTTCCAGGCCTACCTCTTGTAAGTGAAGCAGGGCCAGTAGACGTTCGGGTCCACGTGAAGGAAAGATCCGCGTTTCCAGCTTCCCCTCCTGTTTCAACTGCCGAACTTTTCTATATCAGTTCCAAAGCAAACGAGCGAGGCGAGCCGCCCTTGCAGGTTTACATGCTCGAGGGAGGGGCATATTTTGGATTTTTCTGCGGCGATGGAACTCGGTTCGCCGTCGAGCAAGCGGGCCGTGAAGTTTGGGCCGACTGGGCCGAGAATTGCACTCTAGAGGATTCGGCCACCTATTTGCTCGGACCAATATTGGCATTTGTGCTTTGGCTAAAAGGTATGGCCTCTCTGCACGCCAGCGCGGTTGCGGTCGGTGATCAGGCGATTGCGCTAGTTGGCCCCGGTGGTGCGGGGAAATCCACAACCGCAGCAGCGTTTGCGAAGTGTGGCTTCGCGGTACTCTCGGACGATGTGGTGGTTCTGGCCGACCAGGGAGATCACTTCCTGGTGCAACCTGCCTATCCAAGAGTGAATTTATGGCCAGACTCGGTTCGCGCGTTATTTGGTTCCGAAGATGCTTTGTCCCTTCTCGCTCCTTCCTGGGGGAAGCGATATTTGCCACTGGGTCAGAACAGTCACAGATTTGAATCGAAACCAGTGCGTTTGGGCGCAATCTATTTTCTCGGCGCACGCGAGACTGGCTTGGCGTCGCCGGTGATAGAAGAAGTCTCTAGCAAGATGGCGCTCCTGACGCTTGTTGCCGAGACATACGTAAATTACCTCCTCACCCGAGACATGCAACGGCGGTGTTTTGATGTGCTTGGCCGTGTGGTGGCTCACGTTCCGGTTCATAGTGTTCGGCTCACGGCGGATGCCCGACAAATTGTTGACATCTGTGAGGCTATCACGGGCCACGCCAGGCAACTGATGGCTCCCTCCACGCGTGCGGCGTCGGCATGATTGAAGGGTGCTGCCCAAGTAGTGCGTAATCGAGATAAGTAAAAAGTTGCTCCTATTATGATTCAAGGGTTTATGCTCACTTGCACGAATCGGAGCGAACCTGTCCGCAAGACGTGCCGCGATCGACCCGAGGTCCGGCCGGATTGGCATGTCGAGCCAGCGTCTTGCTGCCGTTGGCCGAGAGTCTGTCGCTGCCGAGTGTTTGGGCCCATATAAGAATGAGCCTGGGGAGTAACCGTGCCTGGAAACGGACGGCGAAGGTTCATTTAGAGAGCGGCCGCCACGTATGCTAGCGGGGGAAACCTTTGGAAAGGTCCGCCGCGCGGCGGAATGCTTCGCGCCAGGAGGAAAAAAGACGCGGGAATCGCTCCGAGGCCGATTCCGCAATTTTCTGCAAGGTGGCACTTCCATCCATCCTTTGTAACATCCATACGTCCGCCTGCCCTGCCTCAGGCAGGAAGGGAGCATAGTCTCTCGCTTGGCGTCGCAGTGTATCAGGTGAGTAGTTTGCGCCGTAAAAGGTTGATTGCCGAAAGTGGAGCTCCGCATTGTTGGCCGCTGCCGAGATCCTTGTTTCCCACCGCCAAATGTAATCCCAGCCAACGAGATCGGCGTGCAGCCCTAACTGAATTTTCTGCCCCTTCTCTACCTCGACCGGCTCTAGCCAGGGGAGAAACAGTTGGCCATATATGGTTCCCGCAGCCCCCGGCTCAGAGGAATAACCGATTTCCTGAAATAGCCTCGTCTCGAACCACAGGCACACTCCATGGGCCGTTCCTTCTCGCGCCGCGTGAAAATCCAATTCGGCACTCGCCCGTGTCGCGGCGCCTACCGTGTAGTCGAGTAGGCCCCAGTTCTGTGCCTCCGTCAGAAGTTGATCATTCCTAAAAGACACGCTGTAGGACTGATTGAGGACCGGCAAAAGTGACGAAGAGAGATCTACTTCGGGAATCAAATTCCGCCACGGAGACGTAAGGCGAGAGTAATATTCATCGGCCTCAATCACGGCCGCTTTCAGCGTATCGCGCTGAGGAATCATGATTCCACCCGGTGCAAGTAGTCTCTGTCGCGCATCTTCGAGTGAGGGCACCGCATGGTCATGGAGAGGTAGCACGCCCCGAATATCGGAGACGATGACGTTCGCGCGCTCCGGTAGTTCTATCTTGCGCGAATCACTTTGGAAAAACTCGATGCGGTCCGTGAAACCGTTCGTGGCCGCGAGCTCCCGCGCGAACTGAATACTGTCTTCCGACTCGATCGCGAAAACGCGCTGGGCCCCTGCTTGGCAGGCTAACAGCGAGAACACGCCAGGGCCGCAGCCGATTTCCGCGACGATATCACCCGGACGCACTGCAGCCGCAATCGCTTTCGTGTAGGCACTGAAGCGCCCGGCGTCGGCGATCATTTCTCCGTAGTCGTGGAGTGAATACATTTCAGTGGGCAGAAATCCCAGCCGCGAAGTCATAAACGGCGTAGGCGCGCTCCGCGTCCGCAACAATCAAGGCACAAATTGCATAGATGCAACCTGGGTCGAGATGCGGCTCGATTCGTTGTAAAGGCACCTGAGTCACGCCCGTACTTGGGTTGTCAGACTCGGCGGCCTGTCTTCGGTCCAGCAGCTTGTTCATGTGGGTTTTCTGGGCCAAATAAAATAGCCCCTCGCGCTCACGCGAAGCCTTTAGCAGCACCGCTTTGGCAGCTGTGGAGCGTGGTAGATAGATTGCATGCAAAAGCCGTCCGTCCGGTTCGGACTTCGTGCATGCGCCATCCAATTGCAAAAAGCGCTTGTGCAAAACCGCCTTTCGCCCTGGGAGCGCTTGCGGCGCTCCCTGTAGATTCTCTACAGCATCTGGCCACATGCAGACTATCGGATATCCCGGTTCCATGGGAGAAGTTCCGTCTCCGGCAATCAGAAATATATTAACTCGGGTTCCACACTGTAGGTCTATTTTCACACTACAACGAACCCAAGTGGGGGCAAATGGAGAATGAAGTGAAAAAATACATGAATAGCAATGGCTTAGACAAACCAGGTTGGCATTACAGCAATTTGATTAAGACACTTGAATGTCTTGCCGCCAAAAGGATTCTCTATTCCGAATGAATGCTTAAAAATGAAAGTAGCGCATCGCTATCCGCTCCCACTCAGGAGCGTTTATCAGCCGCAACGGTCGATGTCAAGATTGCGGTTCTGCTAAAAAGTTGGATGTCCATCTTGTGGCACGGCGAGGTAAGTTCGGGTATGACGCTCGGGGAGAACAACGAACCAGTCACCACAGGCTCCGCTTAGTGCTGTTGCGAGTTATAATTTGATTCGGGGGAGTGGGTGAGCTAGTAAATCCTGCGCTCTTAAAATATTAATTCGCCGATTCATACTGTGGTAGAAGAGTAGATCAGACTCCTTTGCCAATGGTTGCGACCATCCCCGATTTTGGGTTTGCTTTATTCGCTTTGTGCCAGCATTGGCGATAATTTGGCGAAAAATCGAGGCTCGGAATCTCTGTCGAACCTGAATGTCACATGTTTTGCAGTTGGTCAGTAACAACCGTAGCGTGGGGAGAGGCCTCTAGAGGTAGGTTGGACCGCTGTTCAATTTCACTCGGAGTTTAAATGCTGACGTCTAAAAGCATTCTGCGACTCGCTGAACCTCCATACTTTTTTCAGCCCCTTCAGGTCCTAAAGAGATTAAGGCTCGAATACCTTTGGCGTTCCAAGAGGGAAGTTGTTGTAACACTTCCGTGGGGTTTGCGGATCAAGATCAATCCGCATGAGGCCATAGGATATGACATTGCTTGCCAGGGATTGTACGAACTTGGTCTGACCGAGACACTTTGGAGGCTGACCGAGCCTGGCGAGTTGGCTATCGATGCAGGCGCAAACATTGGTTACACGGCCAGTATTCTCAGCATTCGCGTGGGTCCGGCGGGAAAAATCTTTTGCTTCGAGCCGCATCCTGAGGTGTTTGAGTCTCTTCGGGAAAACATCGAGATTTGGAAGAAAGATCGTAGATGCGGGTCCTTTATTCTCCACCAAGCAGCCCTGGGCAAGGAGAGCGGGCAGGCATTACTTCATACAAATGATTGGTTTCGGACCAATCGCGGTACGGCGTGGATTTCCGACAAAGCAGCATCCGCTCCAGATCTCAGAGTAATCGATGTCATTGTGCGGAATCTGGACAGCCTCCTCGACGAGGGCGAATCAATCGGGATTTTGAAGATGGACGTACAAGGAAGTGAACTGGCCGTTCTCCAGGGTATGGCGAGGCTGCTCAAGCGACATGCTGTGCGAGACATTGTCTTTGAGGAGGAAGTACCCTTCCCGGCTCCCACTCACAAATATCTCAAATCGATGGGATATTCTATCTTTGGACTTCAGGAGCAATTTACTGGAGTGCGTTGTCTTCCTGATGCCCAACCAAGTTTCGATCCAGTTCTCGGCCCAACACCAAATTACCTTGCGACGTTGAATCCGGGCCGCGCCAAGGCCCTGCTCGGTCCTGCAATGTGGCGATCATTCGGACCTGGTAGGTTCTTTGCGAACAGTCCCAGGCCCGAGTTGCGAGCTCAGAGTATCGAAAGAAACAAAGTTGCATGATGACGCGGGTTTGCATATGCAGACCGCCAGCCAGCAAAGGTTGCTAAAATAAATAAGTTTATCTTTAGTTACACACCCATACCCCGCGAAGACCCTTGGCGTAGGCGCCTGTGCCGCTTTTGTCACAGGGATTCGTTATCGTACAGTCGGAACAGTAGATGATGACCCCGTTGGCCGGAGAGCCTAAGGAAGAAAAAGGTCTAGGTTCCAGAAGCATTTGTGGTGCGTAGAGGCCGGTGGAATTGATCATCGTAGGACCGCCCCCTACTCCTGCTGGCAGCGAACCACCACAGGAACCTAGGCTGCTAATTCCGTTCCATGTGTATGACGTTGCAGTACCCGGCATGTACGCGCTCGGAACGCCACAATTGTTGTTGGGAGGCAATGGGCCGGTTCCATTAACAGCCAGGTAGTAGAATCGCGCGCCGATCACAGGATTCCAATTGATCGTAATGGTTTGCTTGCCGCTCGATGTCAGACAAGCGCTGCTGGCGGGGCTAAAAGTGCCTACGCCGCCATTCCAAAACACGGGCGCAACTTTGAAACTGTAGGTCCCGATTCTCAACGCTCCTCCGGCACCCACCGCACAGCTAGGTGCAACAGCGACGGGAGTTCCAGTGAAGAACGAGTATGAGCTTCCGAGCATCATGAGCTCGTTGAAGGTCGCTTCCGCAATCGGATTCGCGGAACTTACGGTGGTATTGAACACTCCGTCTAAGGCTGTGGTCGTTCCACCGTTGTACTGGATGTTGCTGTTAATGCCAGTAACGACAGCACCGGAGGATGCCGAAACCCCGGAAAAGGGATTCCCGGTGAAGACGTTATGTCCTCCTTGCGTGCTTGTGGTCCCGAGCACGGACAGCCCCGTGAAAGAATAGCCGTCAACAAGATTGGCAACCATAGCAGTCGGAAAGTCCGCAGGCGTGATTCCCTCTATTTCGAGGTTCGACGCCCCAAAGTGACCGCCTTGGTTCGTGTACTCGAAGACAGGAACAGTCTGATTCTGTGTCTGGATGTCTTTCACGTAGCCGTAGGAGACTCCGCCGGTCGCACCTGTATAATCTTGGAGGAAGGCACCACGATAGAGGAACCAAGAGTGCTCAACTGTCCAATTTCCGGTTAGCGTTCCGTCAGGCCGCGTCAGAAACGCCACAGAGGGTAGTGGCGAGTAACCTATGAATGATTCACTTTCCCCGCCCGCAGGGCTTGTTTCGAAAAGGCACTTATTGAACCGGAAGCTAAATCCGCCAGTCTCAAAGACAGCGAGCATTCCGGTATAGTCATTGGACTGGCCTTCGCCTCCGACAAAGTAGACGTAATCGAAGCTATCGTTAGCACCACCATTGGGCGGGCGGTACAATCCGAGATAACCGTTTTGTGCATTCACTCCCACCGTTACGTTCCTGAATAAGTTCGCACCGCCGGTAGTCACGATAAGAGGATAGGCCGCGCCCGAAATTCGGGCTGCGCCGCTCCACGCAAAGGCTGGCGGCGGCGGAGCGCTTATGCCATTAATTGTTACACTGCCGTCAAACTCCAAGGTGTCATTTGTAATGATCGGTCCATTCAGATTTATCTGGTAGCCGAAACTCACCGTGTTGAGCTGGCAAAAAGAGTTGATTATCAAGGCAGAGTTGATTTGCACCGGAGCGCCGTTTCCAACGGAGGCAGCTGCTTTGAGCGCTGGACAATCATCGGACTTAACCGTAACCCCGTTCAGCGAAGCGCTTGCGTTGGTGGCCAGAGTGAGCGAAGTTGTCCCCGCACCGGAAACAATTCTCGTGGTCAGGTGATCGTTGGCTCCTGAAGCTGGCGCACTAGTCGGAATGTATACCGGAAATGTTTGATTGTCGTTCATCGGTGAACCGAAGTCGCTGTAGAAATTGTTCAACGTTTGACCGAGCAGGGTAAAGGTTTCACCTGTACGGCCATAGATGTAATACTTCCAGGCGCCCGGCACAGCAGTCCAAGTGATGTAGTTGGCGTTGTAGGCGTAGAGCGTCCCGCCTGTCGCCGAAATGGAACCTCCAGTGCGCGTGTCCATACTGGACAGGAAAGTGAAAGTAGTTGTCGTCGGCGTAGTGGCAACCAGCCAGAAGCCTTCGAAGGTCCCGTCGGTTGTGCTGAAATAGTTGATGTAAATCAATTGCTTTGGCACAAGATTGTGGTTCGAGCTGGTTGTCACGGTGACGACATTGTTGGTGCGCGAAAGCGTTGAGATGCTGACGCTCTGCCTGCCGAGGGCTGTACCTTTACTGATTGACCCGGAAGCGGACGCCGCCGTGTAGCAGCCGAATTTGTCGGCAGCAACGATCTTGTAAGCATAGAAGGACTTGCCAGCGTTGCCCGCTGAGGTATTGAGACCACCTGAATTCACTGAAGGCGTGACCGTGGGAGCCGATGGGGTAGAAAGATGGCACGGGAGGCCAGCGTTGAAGATCGTAATATAACGGCCGTTCTGGAAGTTCTGAACACTATCCAGAACTACCGTTCGGTGGCCGTAAATCGTAGTTGCTGTGGTGCTAGAAGGCACCAAATCCTGACCATACGCAAATGGGTTAATCGGGGGCATCTGCTGCGCACCTGCGGAACTGGTCAGGAAGAGAGCAAAAACGGCCAGACGTTTCATTGTGTATTCACCTCCCAGGAAATCACGTGACCTGTGACGCCCTGTTAGTTTGCAGACAGTTTGCACCAAAACGCAGCACTCGACCCTGAAAATGTCGCCAAGAGCCCGGTGCTATTGCAAATCATAATGAAAGAGGGAGAAGCGTGTGCGGGATTGAAACCGGTGTTCTTGCAAAAAATTAAATCCCCGATTTGATATTTCTTAAAGCGGCGCGTTTGAATCTCAAGTCGTGCTCCAGCGATTTTTTAGGCGTAAAAAGGGGGCTTCGAAATATCTCCTTGACAGGAAAGCTGATATCGAGGCTAGTCCTGCAGCGCAAATAAATCGCAGCAACAAGGGGCCCATTCTTCCCCCAGACAGATGTGCGCGCGGCCAATACTTGTGCACGACAGCATCGTATCCAGAGAAGAACAGCCAATGAATCAAATAGAGCCCGTAGCTGATCTCCCCAAAAAACTGTAAGACAGGGACATTCACCAGCCTTTTCCATCCACTCGTGCCCAATAACAAGGTTAATCCCAGCGTTCCGAGGAAAAAAAGATGAGCTACCGTGAGTAGTAGACAGGCGCCGAGCAAACGTCGCTGCGTCAGTATTCCGTATCGCGCCCCCAATAAAGACATCGAAGCGGCCACGCCGATTGCAGCGAAAACAGACAAAGCCATGCGTCTCCGCGTGAATTGCGGCAGTCGGACTGCCATTGCCAGTATTGAACCCATCGCCAAACCATCTGCCACCAGCCACGTTAGATATCCAGAGCCCTCTGGCCAATGCCTGAAGAAATACCATGCCCGCAGGAACGGTTCGGCGCATACGATTGTCATCGCACAAATCATCAATGCTCGTCCGGAAAAAAGACGAACAGAAGCCGGCCAGACGAAATAGAAATGTTCCTCCACAGCAAGAGACCAGAGCATCGTATAGGTCATTGGAATGCCCAGCGGGGATGCAAGATTTGACAGATAAAAGAAACTAAGTATCAGATAGGCTCTACTCTGCGAAGGTATAAAGCTTAGAATCAGCAAGAGCGCATAAAAGGCCGGTAAGATTCGCAATGCACGCCGCACGTAGAATCTCCGGTAGTAGTGCTTGTTGGTTTGTGAATCAATTAAAATTCCGGTTATTAGAAATCCGGAGAGTACGAAAAACAGATTAACGCCCAGCCAGCCAATCCTCGTTAGATTGACGAAAAGCTTGGCGAACCCGGATAATCCTGTCAGTCCATTCGACCAGAAAAATCCATGATAGAAAACCACCAGCAAGATCGCCACACCCCGTAGCGAGTCTAGTTCCGGCATTTTAGCGCGAATTATTTCTGTAGAATCCATCCATCTCCAAATCCGCCGGTGATCCCTTGCTACATCGATGGTTGCCCTTACGGAGAGTCTTCGTATCCAATGGTTGGATTGTCATGAGTTGGTCGAATCTCGAAACTTTGAGCAAGTTCGTCATAGAACTTGCCCCGGCTGTGTTCGTCTCTACTCCGGTTTCATCAGCGGTCCATTGCGAAATGGCCTCTGCGCGCCGAGTATAGAGCTTTTGACGAAGAGTGGACAAGATCGCAGAGTCGCGGAACAGAGATGCTCGCATAGCGCGATGCCCCTTTCGGAATAATCCTGACTCGGTAATAATCGTAGGGTTCGGCATAGCGCCACACTATGAGAATTGCATCCGCTTTGTCCTTACGTCACGTGCGGAAGGGCCTGCTGCTCACCATCGGGACCTACGTCGTGGGCGCCTTCGTTGCCTACGAAGTCGCCCAATACGTGCTCAGAGGCGATTTCACGGGCCTGGCCTATGTGGGCATGGCAGTAGTTGGCGGAGCGATTGTCATCGGGATTCTCAACAACTGGCGCAACGGGGTGTACTTTTTCCTGACTTGGTTGTTGTTTGAGGACTTCGCACGGAAATTTCTTGGCAACAACATGGCGATCTATTTTGCCAAGGATTTTCTGGCGCTCGTGGTGTTCATTTCTTTCCTGGCGGCTTTCCGGCGAAAAGAAGTGACCTCCTTCCGCCCTCCTTTCCTCGGGCCGGTGCTCGTCTTTGTGTGGTTTGGTGCACTCCAAATCTTCAATCCAGCCTCCGCTAGTATTTGGTTTGGTCTTATGGGTTTCAAAATATTCTTCTACTACATCCCCTTGGTGTTTTTAGGTTATGCGCTTATCAATTCCGAAGCGCAACTACGCCGCTTTTTTACGGTCAACACGGTTCTTGCTCTCATGATTATTTTACTCGGTATCGCTCAGTCCATACTCGGTCCATCCTTTTTGAACCCCGAGACACCTGCGGAAGAGCTCCGGACCTTAAGCACCCTCTATCGAGTTTCTGAGTCGGGCGCTACAGCTTACCGGCCTACTTCGGTGTTTGTCAGCACTGGTCGCTACGCAGATTTCATCATGGTGGCGTGGCTGCTAGTCCTTGGATTTAGCGGCTACCTACTCCTCCGCCAAAAGCGCGGCAGACGACTCGCCTTCATAGCCATCGCAGTGACCGCCACTGGTGCATTCTTAACCGCGTCGAGGGGATCGTTTATGTGGGGCATGATCAATGCGCTGGCAACCAGCGTTGCCTTTATTTGGGGTGCGCCCTGGCGACAAGGTGAGGCAGCGCGCGTTCTTCGTACCATTCAGCGAGCCGCCCTTGGTATCGGTCTTGGCATCTCTTTGCTCTTCTTTGCATATCCTGATGCTCTCCTTTCGCGGCTAGCTATTTACCAAGAAACGCTCACGCCCTACGGTCCGAGGAGCGAATTGACGAGCCGGGCTTGGGACTATCCCGTTCAGAATTTCCTCGCTGCCTTCAACTACGATCGGTGGCCCTATGGCTATGGCATCGGGACCACGGCGCTCGGCGGGCAATATGTCGCCCGCATTTTCAATGTGAAGCCAGGAGTGGTTGGTGTGGAAAGTGGATTTGGAGCCCTCATCGTCGAGATGGGGATCGGCGGCCTCGTTCTCTGGATCACTATGAGTCTTGCTATTTTGTTTTCCGCTTGGAAGGTAGTGAAGAAACTAAAAGGCTCCCCCTGGTTTCCGCTGGCTTTTGTCATCTTCTGGTATGCGTGGTACCTGCTTTTCCCTGCCACTTTTGGCGGTATTCAGCCTTATGAAGATTTCCTTTTGAACGCCTATTTTTGGCTCTTGCTCGGGGTGTTGTTTCGACTACCCACGATCGCGCTCTCAGCACAGTTTGCGGCTAACGCCTCGGAGGCCCAACCTGGGCGCCGCTAGATTCTCTCTGCTGCGTCTTAGCATTGTTTCGTTTTTCGTCGACCACCACGCATTGGAGCGTACTATCGCCGAGTGCCTCGAGCATCTTGCCGTACCTATCACTGCAAAAATCAACTTCTTGACTAGTATCTCGAGAATCGGGATTTTGTTCGTCCGAATTCCAATCATTCGGGAGAACCCGGCGCCGGCATGTAGTGCAACGCCCCACGCCTGACCTGGACAGTTTCGCTAAGATCGTGGTCTTGTTGGCGAAGAGCCAGCTGCCAGGGACGCGGTGTAGGCTGGATTGATGGGTAGCCTTGCAGTCTCCTTCGACAAGCGCACCGTGCCGCAAGGCCCAATGATCTCTGCGCTCTGTAAACAGTTCTTGGGTTTCCTTGTTCAGAGCTCTCAAACCGCGAGTCCTGGTGCAGGGTGGGTGGCGTTGCCTAGATTGCGGTTCCAGAAAAACGCTGGAAGCCAATGATCTGCATACCTGAACTAAACCCGGCGATGATGCATCAGAAACTCTGCTTGCGCCTTGCCTGCCTGCAACGGACGCCGGCAGTGGACCGCCGCCGGATTCTTCGCCCTAGCGAAAACTCTTCTTGCCGCTTCAAATACCTTTCGCACGACACGCACATTCTGCGCCATTGTCTATCCTGGCCCTCCCCGGCGTCGCTGCTAATGCACCACGCTTGTGCGCGATTTGCTGCTCACTTCCTCTTCATACCACGAGATGGTTTTCCGCAAGCCATCCCGAAGCGACGTCTTCGCTCGCCATCCAAACTCCGCTAACGCCCGGGAAGTGTCCAGACAACGCCGCGGCTGTCCGTCAGGCTTCGTCGCGTCCCAGCGGACGGTGCCCTCGTACCCTGCCAGCGACCCAATCAGTTCCAGCAGGTTGCGAACGCTGATCTCTTCGCCCGATCCCAAATTTACAAGTTCGGGCCTCTCGTACTTCTCGGCCGCAGTAACAATAGCTTCCGCGGCGTCCTCTACATACAAAAATTCCCGCGTCGCGCTGCCCGTTCCCCATGCAGTGATTTCCGCCGCTCGCGCCTGCTTCGCTTCCCAGCATTTCCGGATCAGCGCGGGGATAACATGAGAGCTCTCCAGATCGAAATTGTCCCGCGGGCCGTATAAATTGACCGGAGTAAGATAAACGCCCGCAAACCCATACTGCTGTCGATAGGCCTGCAATTGCACGAGCAGCATTTTCTTCGCCAGTCCGTAAGGTGCGTTCGTCTCTTCCGGATAGCCATCCCAGAAATTCTCTTCGCGGAACGGCACGGGCGTAAACTTCGGATACGAACAAATCGTCCCCGCGCAAACAAATTTCTCGACTCCCGCGATGCGCCCAGCTTCGATGGCGTTAATGCCCATCACTGCGTTGTCGTAAAAAAACCTTCCGGGATTTGCGCGGTTCGCGCCGATGCCGCCTACCACCGCTGCGAGATGGATAAAAATATCCGGCCGCAAATCCTTATAGAGCCGCAGCGCTTCGGATTTTTCGCGCAGGTCGTACTCTTTGCTGTGTGGCGCGCTGATCTCCTGGCAACCTGCCAGTCGCAGTTTGTCTACCACGAACGATCCAAGAAATCCGTTGCCCCCGCTTAGCACCACCCGCCGTTTCTCCCAAAAACCCATTCCGCGCCCCTCAATTCTGTGAAGCTTGCCCTTCGACCGCTTCCATCACTCGCGTCACCGAATTGTGCCAATGATTCCAGTGGCTGAATTTCTTTTCCAGAATCGCTTTCCCTCGCCCAACTGGCGCGAGACCTGCTGCTTCAAGATCTGCGTCCACCATGATCGCCACCAGTTCGCTGAAACCAATCCGCGCCTCCCAGCCAAGTTTCTCCCGCGCCTTGCGCGTATCAGCAATCAGGCAATCCACTTCCAAGGGGCGCTTATATCGTTCCGACATTTGTATGTGCTTGCGCCAGTCCAGCCCCGCGTAGGTAAAAGCCTCTTCCACAAACTCGCGCACCGAATGCGCTTCGCCCGTGCCGATGACGATGTCTTCGGCCGTATCTCGTTGTAGCATTTTCCAGATCGCTTCCACATACTCCGGCGCGTAACCCCAGTCGCGCCGCGCATCAAGATTTCCAAGGAACAGAGTGTCCTGTTTGCCCGCAACGATGGCCGCCACTGCGCGTGTGATTTTTCTCGTCACAAAGGTCTCGCCGCGGCGCGGGCTCTCGTGGTTGAACAAGATTCCATTGCTCGCAAAAAGCTGGTATCCCTCCCTGTAAATCCGCGTCATCCAGTACGCGTACAGTTTTGCGACGGCATAAGGGCTGCGCGGCTCGAAGAGTGTCGTTTCGTTCTGCGGCGGCTTGGCCGAGCCGAACATTTCCGAACTCGAAGCCTGATAAAACCGCGTCTTCGAGCCTGCCCGCCGGATGGCTTCCAGTAATCGCATCGTGCCGAGCCCTGTGATGTCGCCTGTGTATTCCGGCATGTCAAAACTCACGCGCACGTGGCTTTGTGCCGCAAGGTGGTACAGCTCATCCGGCGCGAAGCTGTAAACCAAATTCAGCACCCACTCCGTGCTCGAGAGATCGCCGTGATGCAGGAAGAGCCGCGTGGTCGCTTCGTTAGGGTCCTGGTAAATGTGGTCGATACGCTTCGTATTGAATGTGCTCGCTCGGCGGATGATACCGTGAACTTCGTACCCCTTGGAAAGTAGCAATTCCGCGAGATACGAGCCATCCTGCCCTGTAATTCCCGTGATGAGTGCGCGTTTCATATGTGATTTGTTGGCTTCTTATTTTCCCGCAACCCTGAGTACCACGCTTTGCTTTTATTTTCTTGCAAAGCTCCCTAATTGTATAAGCCGACCCAGAAAATACAAATAGGTCCCTCTGTATCCAACATCGAACCGCGCACAGTACCCCCCCCGCAGTACCCAGAACTATACCTCGCAATCATCGCAACAAGAGAGCTCGTATCCTCCTTATCGCTCAATGGTAGCAACCTTGGCGCAAGCTGCGAGTGGTTGAATAAAGGCTTTCAGTAGTGCCTAGCCCGGATTTCTCATAATTAAATAGAAAAGGCTGTTGCTTCATGGCATAACTCTTTTGTCTAGAAAGAAATCCTGCCAAGGAGGAGCAACAGCCTTATGACCACAGAGTGTAACCAGTTTGTCTTCGGATTTCATCCCCAAAAGCGACGCGAGATCCGCGCGCAGTTCGACGGCGGAGCGATCACCAGCGACGGTGGTGGTCTGCTCCTGCGGGAGGTCGAGAAGCGCATTGGGATCCTCCAGCAGTTTGCCGCCTGCTTCACCGATTATCGGAATCCCGATCTGATCGAACACCCGGTGAAGGAGTTGGTGGCCCAGAGAGTCTATGGTCTGGCTTTGGGGTACGAAGATCTGAACGATCACGAGGAGTTGCGGAACGATCCCTTGCTGGCGGTGCTGGTCGAGAAGCCGCATCCCGGCAAGGAAGCTTTAGCCGGAAAGAGCACCCTGAATCGCCTGGAACTAACCAAAGAGACGGTCCGTCAGAAGGAGCGCTACAAAAAGATCGTGTTGGATCACGGAGCCGTGGATCGCCTGCTGGTGGAGGTCTTCCTCGAAGCCCACCAGGAGGCGCCGAAAGAAATCATTTTGGATTTGGACGCCACCGACGATCCGCTGCACGGGAAGCAGGAAGGGCGTTTTTTCCATGGCTACTATGGACACTACTGCTACCTACCGTTGTACATCTTCTGTGGAGAGTTCCTGCTGGGTGCGCGGTTGCGATCGTCGAACATCGATGCCTCAGCGGGAAGTGTAGAGGAGCTGCAGCGCATCGTAGGACAGATTCGTTGCGCATGGCCATTGGTGCGTATCGTGGTGCGTGGAGATTCGGGATTTTGCCGTGAGGAGCTGATGGTCTGGTGTGAAGCGAACCGCGTAGAGTACTTGCTGGGACTGGCGAAAAACGAACGC
Source organism: uncultured Acidobacteriota bacterium (assembly GCA_963833345.1). Taxonomy (GTDB): domain Bacteria; phylum Acidobacteriota; class Terriglobia; order Acidiferrales; family UBA7541; genus Acidiferrum. Next base: position 4,341,426 of record CAWHXI010000002.1, read on the forward strand.
CTGAAGGCCGAGATCGTGAAGGAGATGGGGGAGGCGAAAGCCCGGTACCAAGAGACCGGACGCGCCGGCCGGTTGTTCAAAGAGTTCGTCTACCAAACCCGGGAGAGCTGGAGCCGTGCGCGACGGGTGGTGGCCAAGGCCGAACATCTGGAGAAGGGAGAGAACCCGCGGTTCGTGGTGACGTCTCTGAGCGGAGAATCATGGCCGGCACAGGCGCTATATGAAGAGCACTACTGTGGAAGAGGGGACATGGAGAATCGGATTAAAGAACAACTGATGCTGTTCAGTGATCGCACCAGCACGCACTATCTGCGCAGCAATCAATTGCGACTGTACTTCTCTTCGATTGCCTACGTGTTGTTGCAGATGCTACGGCGACTGGGACTGGCAGGAACGGAGTTGGCCCAGGCGCAGTGCTCCACCATTCGGCTCAAGGTGTTGAAGATCGGCGCGCTGATCCGCATCACGGTGCGCAAGGTGTGGGTCTCGCTGGCCGGTGGGTACCCCTATGTCGCACTCTTCCAGCAAATCTATGAAAAGCTCTGCGCCGTGCCGCTAAAGTATTGAAAAAGAAAGATCCCGAACAACTTCTTCGTCGCTTCTGTCTACCGCTGGCAAAGTGTGCGCCGAAACAGCCGCAGAGAGAGAAAAACTCTCACGCCCAGTTAAAAACGGATCAACTGTACAACAGCGCGCTGCGAAACCATCATGCAACTACCAACTTGAACAAACTTCATTCCCCTTTTGCCAAGCGGTGAGAAATTGCGGCTAGCGGTCTAAACCGGTAGCGCCGCTCTTGCACTCGAGAAGCTTAAAGTGTGGTCGTCATCTTGAGCTTCGTACCTACTTCCCTAGTTCGAACGCTGGACTTCCCCTCATGGTTCGCCAAACTGCCGTTTGTATACTCTTCGAAAGTTGTCGAGGAGATCCAAGTGATCATAGCCCAGGACCAAAGCAGCGAAAGCCCGAAGGTAGCTATATAGTTGATGCCGGTCGGACATAATCACTCCGTAGATGCGTGGATATTCTAATAAGTGCCGGAAGTATTTCCAGCGGCCCGGCTTGTGGAGTTCGAATCCATCCACTTCTTGCGCTTTCGTCCATTGTTTTAAGTAAGCTTGCAAGTCCCGTGAATTAGGATCGTCTCCGTTGCGTTGGAGCCATCTCCGAATCTCGGTCACCAACACAGCGCGCATCGCCACGCGATGTTCAATGCGGTCACGCGTGACTCCTCCCGCATTCACTTGGAATAGATTCGCTCCATGAAGCCTGTATCTCGCCAGAATCTCTGGGAGTGCAGCAACCGGCGCGACAAAGATGATGAGGGCTGTCAGGTACGCGTCTGCCTGTGAGCGGAGCCCCTCAGGTATGGGCACCAGCCTATTCAGAGCACTGCGCCTAAACGCCAAGCAGGAAGTGCTCACCATCGGATAGCGTAATAAAGAAATGCGACTTGTAGGAACACGCCCGGAAACCTCCGCAAAAATGCTGTCGTTTACATCTTGCTCCCCGGCTCGCCACAAATACGCCCGGTGGTAAACCATGCCCGCATCGGGATTTTTCTCGAAGGTCTCGCATACGCGTCGCAGTTTGTCTGGCAGCCACACGTCGTCTGCATCCAGCGTGGCGAAAATTTCACCGCGTGCCGCTGCAAAACCGAAATTAAACGCTGTCGCTTGCCCGCCGTTCGGTTTTCGAAAATAACGAATCGAATCACCGTATTTCCTCAATCTCTCTGCCGTATCATCCGTCGAGCCATCATCGACGACCAGAATTTCCCGTTGGTCAGGAGGAAACTCTTGCGCCAGGACGCTTCCAAGTGCTTCCTCGATGTAATGTCCATAGTTGTAGGTGTCGATCAGGACGGTTACCAAAGGAGCGCTCATGCTCGCATTCCTTTAGGCCAAAAGCCTAATGCGATGCTTGGTATCGCCAGCTTCGCACCCAGGAGATTATCTGTTCGCGCTTCTCGATCCAATCAGGGAATCTCTTGTATCCCACTATCAACGCCCCGAGCGCGTCGATATGGTTAATTATGGCCAAACGCCAGCCCGTCAAAGGGGCTTGGCGCCGGCAAAGCTTCAACGTGTGCAGGAAGAATCGGACTCTGCCGGGTGCCCTAGTCTTAAACTCCTCCTGCTCCAAAATGATCTCCCAGAGGTCCATCATCGCCCTCACGGGCGCCTGCTTCCTCGTATAGCCATTGTCGGCCAGCCATTTGCGCATGGTAGCTACGACAATTTCCCATACTCCCAATTTGCTTTTGCCGGGGTCGACGCGCGCCTGATTTCCGCTTGTGAAATGCGCATTTGTGCCATGAATCCGGTAGATCGCCAGGGCTTCCGGAATCGCTAGCACTGCTGCCCGGTAGGGTATCAGTGCGGCGATATAACAGTCCGCCAGCATGCGTATCTCTTCCGGGATGGGTAGGAGAAGATTTAAATAGCTCATTCGGAACGCTATCGCCTGGGTCGGCGGTGTGAGGTATGAAATAAATTTCTTGGGTTCACGGTGAATGTCTCCCGACACTTCCGCATAATACCAGTTCTCTCGTTTCCCACTGTCCATGTACCAGATTTCAACGCGGTGATAGACCATGCCGAGCGCGGGGTCCTTCTCAAAAGCCTCTGCAATCGTTTTCAATTTCCTCGGCACGTACAAATCATCGGCATCCAGCAGCGTCACAATCTCACCTTGCGCCCTCGCGAAGCCATAATTCAATGCCGAGGCCTGTCCCCCATTCGGTTTGTATAGATATTCGACCGGAGAACGGTACTTCTTCATCCGTTCCGATGTGTCATCCGTCGATCCATCGTCGATGACCAGGATCTCTACCTTTTCCATCGGATAGTCCTGCGCCAAAACGCTATCAACCGCCTCCTCGATGAATTGGCCGTAGTTATAGGCGGTAATAAGAACTGTGATATACGGCCTTTTGTCGTTAGTGGTTATCGTTTCCATCCAACAAACTTTCCAATTCTTTCGCAAAGTCGGCGGCGGGATCTTTGCCAACCCAGTTCCGAACGTCGCTTGCTGCCCTCTCCCCAATCTCTCGCAGTAGCCCCCGTGACATCCAAGCACGGTTCATCGCCTCATCCAATAGTTCCACGGTCGGTGCTTTCGCTAGAAAGCCATTCACTCCGTCACGCACCAACTCTTTGTGACCTGCCACATCGGTCACAATAGCCGCTCGACCGCATAACATTGCTTCCACTAAAGCAAGTGGCATGCCTTCGTGCCGCGAAGCCAATACGAGCGCGTGGTGTCTGCTCCAAACCGCTTCGATATCATCCGTATGGCCCGTGAATTCAACACTCGTCAGTCCCAGTCGTTCGACGTTTTTGCGAAGCCCGCGTTCGTGTACACCCTGGCCAACAAACGACATCCGAATGCTTCGTTCGCGCCACCTAGGTAGATTCAGAACTCCTAGAAGTATATCGTGCCCCTTGTGACCGGCGTCTAGGCGCGAAACACATGCCAAAGACATTCCTTCCGCAGAATCGCTGGGCCATGCAGGACGCGCGTCATATCGTACATTGAACGGATTTCTCACCACTTGGGCATTCCGCAGCTGACTGGCAAACTGGCATTGGCTTAGATTCACATTTGCTTGCGAAACAAAATATGCCCGCCTTGCGCCCTCATAACCCACCGCAAGCCGCTCGGCTACCTCATCCTCTGGCCACCACTGCTCCGCTGCAGCCTGTGCGACAATCGCATATTTAAATCCTGCAGCACCAACCGCCTCTATCCATGTGAGTCCATCGGAGTTTGCTCCCTGCGAAATCACGACTAAATCTACATCCCTTCCAACTGCGCGAACGTGTTTCCGAGAATAATCAGCGAGCGGTAAAACTCTTCGAGCCAACCGCGCGAGAATTGCGGGCGCTCGGCGATACACAACCTCGCAACCTACGGACCGCAGGTGCTCGATTTGTGGAATCGTCTCTCCCCAGTCCTTTACGCTTACACGGACTTCATTCCCGCAGCGAACCAGCCGCTCTGCAGCCGAACTCCACAGTATCTCGCTACCGCCCCACTTGGCGCCTTCGTTCGCAGCGATGAACAAGTATGTTCGCATATTTTGAATCAGCCCTTCGCCGCGACAGCAAAGCGCCTGAGCGCGCGCTTGAATGGCCGGCCCGCCACCATCGGCCTAACCAGAACAGCGTGTCCGACGGACATTATTGCCTCTAGCAACCTACCTAGACGATAGTGGATACTCGCCGCCTTCAACCAGGCATCAGCCAAGGCGCGTCGCTCCAGTTTCTCTGATCCAGACAATTCCAGGACTGCATTTGTGACGATCAAAGCCACTTCGGGGTCTTTTACGATGAAGAGATCAGACCAATATTGATAAACTTCCAAAAATTGCTGTTGAATTTCTGCGGCAGACACCCCGAGCGTCCTAACCAATTCCAGCGTCACTTCGTTTATGGAGGCCAAAGGATCGAGGTGGCCACTCTTTCGCAGTGATGCCGCTGCGCGCGAGGCTAGGACGCATAGCGTTTGGTGTCTCATGTTCCGAATCGAGGCCTGCTCAGAGTGAAGCCGATATCGTAGTATGGTGCTCCCGAGGTTTCCTATTTCGCCGCGCTCAGTCATCCTCAGCCAAAGGTCATAATCATCTGCATCCAAAAGTGCCTTTCGATAACCTCCGGCGGCAATAGCGACTTCTTTTCTTAGAATCACAGAGGGGTGGCACATCGGATTGTACCGACGCATTGCGAGCTTTATTTCGGCGTCGACGAGCGGAGGTTGGTACACCTTGATTAAGGATCCAGTGGAATTTACAAGCTCAACACCTCCGCCCAGGACGCAAATCTCCGGATGCCGTTCGATGAACTCGATCTGCTCTTCGAGCCTATAAGCCAGAGCAACGTCGTCGGCATCCATTCTGGCTATGTATCGGCCCTTAGCCAGACCGATTCCGATATTCAGCGATACGGCACGCCCCTTGTTTTCTTGACGAAAGATTCGGACGCGGGAGTCACGACTCGCAAACCCATTGAGAATCTCCGCCGTCCCATCGGTTGATCCATCATCAATAATTAGGAATTCGAAATCACTAAAAGTCTGCGAAAGAATACTGTCGACTGCCGCGGACAGAAATTTCTGCCCGTTGAAGACACTCATGACGACAGAGACAGGCAATGAACCCATGGCTGTTTCCATATTTGCGTCTCAGCTTTGCAGAACTGCTGTCACGTCTTTCGCATCGAGTACACCCTTTTTTTGACGGCGATCTTCAAAGCAGTCACAAACATCCGTGCAGCGCCTACGACTCCCAACCCAATCGGCCTCACGGGCATGACAACATCCAGATAGTTTCTAGGATGGACCAGGCAAAGCAGTCTGGGATCAGTTTGCTCGAATTCCTTCTTTATAGCTTCATTGTTTTCAAGGACGCCTAGTTGTACGAACAACAGCGTATTCTGTGCGTACCACCATTCGACAGCCTCGTTTTGCCAAACGTGCTTACGAATAAAGTCCACTGGAAGATATCCGTGCTCGCGAAATAGTGCTGCCCACTTGTCTGGCCACTGCTCGTTAAGATGTTGATTTCCGCCCTGAAGCGGGATGGCCGCCGAGAACAACACCACCGGAGCCAAACGAACAAGAGACTCGACAAACATCGGCGCGCAGTCACGCTCTAGGTGCTCGGCCACCTCCATCGAGATGGCCAAGTCGTAGACACGCCCTAGTCTAAGGGGCTTCGAAAGATCCGCGGCCTGGAAATGGTCTGCCGGAATCTGCAAAAGATCGGGGTTCACATAATCGCCGTCGATTCCGAGTATCTCTTCCACCCCTAATCTCTGAAAAACTGCCAGCCAGTTTCCGTCTCCACATCCGACATCTACAACGCTGTGGACCTGAAGAATCTGTAACACCAGAGGTAAGATGGCTTCCGCTGAACGTACGGATCCGGCTCGCATTAACTCGTAGAAATTCTTATTGTAGTGATCGCTAGGCATGCTGCTATTCCTGTCATCGCTTTCGGGCGAAAGCCCAAACTACGATTGGAAAGTGCCGCTCATTCTTGAGGCTGTGAACAAGCGGATCGTACTGCGTCCACCCAGAATCAAATCTCGTATCTGCAAACAAGCATTCGCGATTGCCCCACGCGGACGTGGCTATCACGGTGAATCCAGCGGTCTCCAGAAGTTCTCGCATGCCCCGCTCAGTCCAACGATACAAATCCAGAGGTTCCTCATGAAGCCTCAGGAGGAAGGGCGTACCAACCACGAAAGTTCCTCCCGGTCGCAGCATCTGGTACACGTGGGCTGCCGCTCGATCGGGCCGTAATATATGTTCGAAAACTTGTTCTGCGATGACTAGGTCGAATTGATTTCGGGCCAGAGGTTCTTTGCAAACATCATATTCCGGATACTGTACCGTCCGATAGCTCCGGAAATCGTATCGTCCCTCCGAACCGGAGCCGCTGATCTCCAAGGCGTCGATCCTAGGACAATCCAGAGATCGGATGAACTGCTCGATTTCCCGATTCATAACCACACGACACCATTGGACCTCTGCAACGGGCTTTAACCACGTTCTTAGCCGCTGGTGATATCGAGAGGGAATAACTGCCTTCACGATGGAACGCGCGCTACCTCGACCATGGAGCGAACGCAAAATTCTCCGAAGGCTATTCATTGATGCTGGCCATCCTCGGAGCAACTCGAAAGAGGTCCCTTTTGCGGAAACCGACAGGGCGATTTTGAGTAAGCGAGCGCATGATTAAACGATGACATAGCACACTTCGCCAGGCCCAAATTGTCGAATCATCCAGTTCCGCTTCGCGGCATGTTCATTCACTGCGCGTGTACATCCTTCATACACGTAATAGTCATCAACGATGATCAGCCCTCCAGGGACCACACAATCTGACAGGCTATCAAGAATCTGCTTCGTGGAATCGTACCAGTCGGCATCCATTCGCAAGAGGGCAATTGGTCCAACATCAGTCTCGGGGAGTGTGACGTGAAACCAACCTTTGACTATCTTATAGTCGGTCGCGAGGGACAACGACATAGCCTGCCGTGCTTCTTCTTCGGAAGCGCGACAATTGTCGTGATACATCGGGCCAGATATGTCTCTCTGCCACGCAAGGGCTGCCTTTCCGTCTATCTCTTTGGCGGGAGGTAACCCCTCGTAGCTATCGAACAATCGATAGTGTCGGCTGCTGCCCAGCACGTCCGCTATCCCCGCAATCATTCCCCCACGCCAGGTTCCGCATTCAACGATTGCACCAGAAATGTCTCTAACTTTGTCGGCCAGTCGCAGATTGCCTATGAACACATTCTCCGGAACCATTGTGAAACCCTGATATTTTCGAAAGGTCTTCACTAGACGTTGCTCATCACTTGCCCTACCAAGGAGGGCATTTCGAAACAGCTTGGCAGTCTTAGTAAGCATTCCGTTGGCAGTCATCCCTTGGTTCGAGCCAAAATCAAGCCACTGAAATATTTTGTTCAAATCGGCAAAGGTACACTCCCGGATAAACAATTGGGTGCTCGCTATCGTTTTCGACTTCAATCACGTTTAAGGTCTGGGCGTGCTCCACGTGATCTGTTGTCTCTAACGCTTGCCTCCCGAGCCACAGGCCAACGAAATATTGCCCCGGTCGGAGTAGAACGTCGTGCAGAAAGAAACTGACCTTCGCTTTCTGACCGGCATTCATCCGGATGTAGGCTCCTTTCTGCGCCGTATTCGTGTCGACGACTCTGAAACCGTTCTGATCATATATGGTGACCGCTACGATCGAATCTGCAATCGGGGAATGGCATTCGATCTCAGTTTCAATGCGGAGATTGCATCCTGGGTAGGGCAACTCGGCCAGATCACCAGCCGGACTGAGTGCCTGAACATAAACCGACGTGTATCTAGCCTTGCCGCTCCCTTCCCGCTTGCGCTCGGCGAGGTCGCCAGCGCCATCTACTTGCACGACGGACTGTGCATAGTAGCGCGCTGTGGCTTCGGCCGTGGATCCGTCGAATTCTATGCTTCCTTCATTCATCAAAACGACGCGAGTTGATAATGCATTGATGGCCGACATGTTGTGGCTAACCAAGACAATCGTTCGCCCGGCTTTCGCCACGTCGCTCATTTTGCCCATACACTTTTTCTGGAACGTTATGTCGCCCACCGCCAGCACTTCATCAACCAGCAAAATCTCCGGCTCCAGGTGCGCCGCCACCGCGAACGCCAGCCGGACGTACATACCGCTGGAATAATGCTTCACCGGCGTATCGATGAATTTTTCCAGCTCCGCGAAGGCTACGATCTCGTCGAATTTGCGCTCGATCTCGCTCTTCGGCATGCCGAGGATCGCGCCGCTTAGGAACGTGTTCTCCCGCCCCGTCAGCTCCGGATGAAACCCTGTGCCCACTTCGAGTAGCGACCCGACCCGCCCGTGAATCTCCGCCCAGCCCGTGGTCGGCTTCGTAATCCGCGAAAGGATTTTCAGCAGCGTAGTCTTGCCCGCGCCATTTCGCCCGATAAGCCCAAGCACTTCCCCTTCTTTCACTTCCAAAGACACGTCTTTCAACGCCCAGAACGTCTCATCCTTCGCTCGGCGAAACGCGGCCAGCGGAGACTTCACGAACCGCTCCAGCGCGTGCCGCAAGCCGGGATCAACCGCCAGCCCGCGCCGGTACCGCTTTCCAAGCCCCTCTCCCTGAATGACCGTGTGGGTCATCGATCACACTCGATCCGCAATGGCGCCTTCCATACGCTGAAAAAAGAAGAGTCCGCCCACGAGAACGACCCCGACGGCAGCTGTCGATGCGAGCAGCAGCAGCCCCGGTGCCTGCCCATGGCCGGTCAGAGCCCACCGAAACCCGTCAATTACTCCTGCCATGGGATTGAGCCCGTATAGCCAGCGCCAGGGCTCAGGAACAAGAGAGCTCGGATACGCGACCGGTGAAGCAAACATCCAGAACTGCATCAGGAACGGCACAACATACCGCACATCGCGATAAATAGCATTGAGCGCAGACATCCAGAGACCTACGCCAAGCGCGGTGAGAACGGCAAGGAGCAGAAGCACAGGTAGCCAAAGCGCGTCTAGGCCAGGCCGAATGCCGTAAACGCCCAGGACAACGCAAAGAACCACAAACCCTATGGCGAAGTCCACGAGACCGCTGACGACGGCCGACAGCGGAAGCACGAGTCGAGGAAAAAACACTTTAGTGATGACGCGCTGGTTATCCACAACAACGCTCGTACAGGACTGTAGCGCCGTTGCGAAGTACGTCCAGGGAACGAGAGCGGAAAAATAAAAGACGGGGTACGGGAGTCCATCAGAGGGTAGCTTGGCTAGCCGCCCGAAGAACAACGTGAATACACCCATGGTGAGAAGAGGCTGCAGTACCACCCAGGCCACGCCGATGACGGTTTGTTTGTAGCGAACTTTTACGTCGCGCCATACGAAAAAGTAGAGTAGTTCGCGGTAGGCCCAGACCTCGCCCAAGCGCAGATCAAACCACCCGCGAGGCGGTTCAATCCGCACGGTCACGGGCGGGGCGTGCTGCACCGGAAGAGGCGAAGCGGGTGCGGTAACCGAAGCCATCGAGTCTTAGTGAATCCCCAAGAAAATTAGCCCGTCAAACTCCAAGAGTGCCGGGACGGACCTTCATTTAGATTAGCAGAGATGCAAGCTCCTCGCGATGCGAGGAGTGTACGTTGCGCAAGATCGGTAAGCCACGCCGACTGCAAAAACAAAGTCCAAGGAAAAAAGAGAGAACAAGGAATAGGGCTCTGCTCGAGCTGCTCGAATTGTCGCTTCAATGCTTTGTGGCGTGCTAGTTGCATCTCGAACCTCGCCGTGATCTGGCGAGGCACGACCAGAAATTGGTGTGGAATCATATGAGAAAAAGAATCTTGCTCGCGGACAGGAATGAGATGCAAATTCCTGTGCTACGCGATGACGGCACAACATTTAGTCCCGCCCAGTCGCTTAGTGCAACGCAGGTAGGCATGCGATTGAATGAGTAAAATCAACAGATCTATTTCAAGTGTTCAGGTGTTTGCTGGAGGGCAAGGGCTGCCGGGATTCCCACTTCCGAGGTTCTGCACAACCAGCCGGAAAGAGAAGAATCTTACCCTGAGCAATAGCCAAGAACCGCAAACCACCATTGCAACCGAACACGCAAAACCAACGAACCGCGGGATGTGCACGATGGGGAGCACCCACCACCACACGGCTACGATGCGCAAGGCGCGAGACGACGCGACTGTCTCGCTGGGAGTGCCCCTTTGACGGAAGAGTTCGCGGACATCCTGGTTCCTCGCGTCAGTGATCTCGCGAGAGGCGGCGCCCCAGGCGTGAAGCAGAGGGGCGCGCGCTGGAGACCAGTATAGCTGGCTATCGGTGATTCCCTGCTCGTTGGCCTCCGCGTAATATCGTTCGTAAAAAGAGATGAGTGTCGGCGCATTCACGAGGAATCCCAGGAACGACAAATACAACAGAGCCTTTGCCGCTCTTCCCTCAAGCAGCCCCGTCAAGGCCATCAAGCCCGGCAGAGTTGGGAGGAGATACCGCGGCCCCCAGGACCAACCACCATGCCAATTCTCATAGAGGGAATGCAGCCCCAGGAAACCTAGAAAAAGCCCAGCGATCAAAAGCGCCTCGGTCGGTTTTGTTTTCCAGGCTTTGCGAAAGGCCGGGATCGCTAAAAACACGGCCGGAGAGTACCAGATGATTCCGCGTCCGGGGCTGAAGAGCAAGCCAGTAATACCCTCTGGAAGCGCCGAGAGAGAGAAGACCCAGGGCTGGCCGAAGGTGAGCGGATTTGCGAAACGAAAGAAGTTATAGGCGAAGTAGAGAAGCAATCCCAATCCGCCGCCGAGTGCCGGTATTAGGGCGAGGCGCGCCGGGGTTTTCTTCAAGAGAAGATAGGCCGAAAGTGCAGGAGCGAGAAAAATGCCGGTGGGTTTTGCCAGAACGCCTAGCAGTGCAACCAAGCTAGCCAGTAGGATCGCCCGGTTCGAGCGCACAAAAACGAAATAGATTCCGGCGGCAACCAATAGGGAAAGCAGGGGATCAGCATAAAAGGTACGGGCATACACCATGGCGATAGTGCCCACTGCAAAACAGAGCGAAGCTCGGCGAGCGGCCTGCAGCGTGCTCCCTAGCTGTAAGGAGATGAGTGCGACCAACGCGACCGTTGTCGCAGTAAAGACAGCGGGCATTACCCCGACGAGTGCGGCGGCAACAAAATGTAGTGGTGCATGCAAAAAGCGAGATGCAAGGGCGGCTGTCATTACGAAGGGCACTGCGAGCACTGATTGCAATGGATACCATGAGGAATAGATTTGCCCATCGCGTCCTGGGATGCCAAGTCCAGCGGGTACGGTCAGATTGTGCTGGGTCACGATGGATTCGGCGACCGCCAGGATGGAGTTTCCGTCGATAGAATAAATACCGGGAGGAAGAAATGCGAGATAGATGAGGCCAGTCCCGAGTGCCAAACCCCACGCGAGTTTTTGTGCGTTGGAATCATTCATGCTTGAGTAAGCCTACACTAAGTTAGACTTCAGGGGATTTCAGGCTTGCCCGCCCCCTGCCGTTGAGCCGCACCTAAGCTCCCCTGCAAAGCCAGGTACACTGGGCAGAGGGTGGAACACAAGCATAGGACATTGGCGGGGCGACGATGCTCGCTTGTATTAGTCAAGAAAGATCCCTTACAGGTTTGGATGGCTGGCTAAGTTCGCAGAGGCGTTCAGCCGCCGTCTTTCCCTAGCAGTTCGTTGAAAAATCCCGCTGCACTGCAACTTTAATGTGAGAGAACTCGTCTGAGTGAAGGAAGGCGAAGGAGGCGAGTGAATGCGCGGCGACGATGACCTGCAAGAGGGAATGTTCAGCTACATTTCTCCAGAGAAACGTATTCCCGCGGATCACCCGTTGCGACCGATCCGCAAGATGGTGGACGAGATCCTGAAGGAGATGTCGCCAAAGTTCGCGAAGCTGTACTCCGATGTGGGGCGTCCCTCGATTGCCCCGGAGCGGCTGTTGAGGTCACTGCTGTTGCAGGTTTTCTATTCGGTGCGCAGTGAGCGCATGCTGATCGAGCAACTACAGTACAACATGCTGTTCCGGTGGTTTGTGGGGATGGAGATGGACGAGACGGTATGGAATCACGCGGTGTACAGCAAGAATCGGGAGCGTTTGCTGAACGAGGAGATCGCAGAGTCGTTTTTTCAACGGGTGCTGGAACGTGCGCGGCCGTACATGTCGGATGAACATTTCACGGTGGACGGTACGCTGATCGAGGCCTGGGCGAGTCAGAAAAGCTTTCGGCGGAAGGACGGCAAGGGGAAGCCGCCCGGGCCTGGAGGAGAAGTCGACTTTCACGGGGAGAAGCGGAAGAACCAGACCCATGAATCGACGACGGATCCGGATGCCCGGCTGTTCAAAAAGTCCAAAGGGAGCGAAGCGAAGCTCGGCTACCTGGGACATGTATTGATGGAGAACCGTAACGGGCTTTTGGTGCAGACTTTTCTGACCGAGGCGAGTGGGAGAGCGGAACGGGATGCGGCGATGCTCATGGCCGAAGCGATCCCCGCGGGAAAGCGCGTGACGTTGGGAGGAGACAAGAACTACGACACGCGGGAATTCGTACGAGAACTGCGAGGGATGAACATTACCCCACATGTGGCGCAGAACGATACGAACCGCAGGAGCGCGGTGGACGAGCGGACCACACGGCACGCCGGGTATGAGATCAGTCAGCGGAAGAGAAAACGAGTGGAGCAGTCGTTCGGGTGGATGAAGATGGTCGGGATGTTAAGGAAAGTGAAGTTGCGAGGGATCGACAAGGTTGGGTGGCTGTTCACTTTCACCGGGGCTGCTTACAACCTCTGCCGATTGCGAAACCTGATGGCGGAAGCATGACATCGGGTTCCGCTTCGGGCCAGCTGCGCGGATAGAACGACCAAACGGCTCCTACGCAATGCACTGATCACCTTGAAATTCAGAACCGAGGTCTCACAAAACTCGATTCTTCAACGAGCTGCTAGAGCGCGAGATTCGGTCTGTCCTCGTTATACTCCGCTTCCCATCTCTTCAGTCTTCGAGCCAGATCTTTTTTGTGCCGGAAATATCTCCCTCGATAGTACTCTTCAGAATCTGTCTTGTGGCTTCGCTCTTCGCTCCACCTTGCCATTCACCTCAGGACATCCGGGAGGGATGTGTCGATGAGAAATGCTGAGATCGGAAAGATGCCAGGTGAACTGTGGTCCGAACGAAGAGTCATTTGTGGTCGTAGATGCGTAGAACGCGAAAGCGCCTGGCTTCATCAATCGCCGTGAACTGATAGAAGCGCTAACGAGCTCTTCCAACCCGCGGTGCAAACTTCACATCGAGCTGAACAAAGCGGCCCGGAACCCTTGAAGGGGTGCGTCCGCTGGTTTAGGGCCGGGTCGATACTTCTTCAGTGAAACGCGGCCGACACGGTGGCGATGAAATATTTTAAGAATGGTGGCTGGAGAGACGTAAGCGTGATAGCGCCGTTTGAAGATAGAGGCTGACTCGAACGGCGCCGTAGCGGCGCTCTTCCCGAATCCGGAGAATCAGAGAAACGATTTCCGGAGGAATGCTATAGCGGATGTGGTGCGGTCGACGTGGCTGATCCGAAGACCACCTAGACCATTCCTTTCAAAGTGCTTCTTCCAGATGTAGAAGAGCGCTCTGGACACCCCGAAAAAACGGCAAGTCTGACTGACGTTACCACTCACCCACTGCGCATGCTGGAGCATGCGCAGCCTGGCCTTCACCTTCCTTGCCTGGATTTGCTCGTAAGCTGGATTCTTCATCCCGAACCTCCTGCGGTGGGGCTGAGAGAATACCCTACCTATCCGGGATGTCTATTAGCAGCTACAATCAGTCCTTATCGAGCTACTAGATTAGGATCATAAGGTGTAACGAGCTGAAACTGTCGCGGATCAGCGCCTTCCCAATTTCGTTGCGTCCATTGAAATAGAGACGTACCATGTGCTACTTAGAGTTTCAAATCGCAAATTCCGCTTGAAAAGATCGTGAAGCTACACAACGCGATAGTGAGGTTCCAGAGGTAGGAGATAAATTGAATGACAAGGTACCGGCAGAATCGACTAGGCTTATGGGGTCGCATGCTTCTCACTTTTCTGATAGCGGGGTTTCTTCTCGCCATCTATCGCATGTTCTCCTGAAGGTGACATTGGGGGGGCGGCTGAGCCTTCGGGCGGCTTTATCCACTGCGCTTAGCTTGATAGATCAAACAAATTGCGTAAACTACCGATGTATTTTTCTCTTTGCCTCAATGGTCATTTATTGCACATACTTTGTTGTCTAAAAGTCGAGTTTGGCTTGAGTGCGGGATGAAAATTGACATCTGATTATCTGATCTGAACTAACCCAGTTCCATGCCAGACTCAACGTCAATGATCACGGACACCGCGAGTATCCTCAGTCAAGCGCAAATCAGAAAATACTACCGACTGACGGTCATTCTGTTTGTCCTAAATATAGTATCGGCTTCTCTTTTCATCGTTAGCTTCAATCGTATAGCTTTCGATGATAGGTATAACCTTGCGGACGTTCATCGTTATGCAGTCAACGGGGTATCGGTCGATACTATAAAAGCTCATGTAAACCCGGCGGGCCCGTCCAGCTATGTCTGGATGGCAATGGCGTCTCGCCTATTTCCTGAGAATGAGCTGCGAAGTGCGCGGGCCGCTGTACTCCTAAGCTGGCTGCTTATTGGCGTAGTGATCCTAATCGGTGCTCGCCATACGCGTTTTGCTACGTTTTGGTACTCTGCCTTCTTCGTCACGCTGGCCTTTCCTCATGCTGTTAGTGCGACGGCTCTGGTTTTGACAGAAGGACCAGCACTGCTCTTCGCAATCTTGGGCAGTCTTCTATGGATAGAGTTTCTGTCTCGACCTACGTTCAATCTTAACCAAGAGCCACTAGGTATCGCAGCGGGCTTATCGGTCGGACTTGCCATAACGTGTCGCCAGTACTATCTGGCTTTGCTACCAGCAGCGGTACTCTTTGCAGCATACCTATGGCGAAAACGTCTCCCGCAGGCAAGGGCAGCCTGGATTCTTCCGACCACGCTATCGCTCAGCGCTGCTGGGTTACCTGTATTGCTTCTCCTGCTTGTATGGAAGGGTCTTTCAAGCCCGGGCATGGTGGTAGGAAGTTCCTACGTCAATTGGAGGGCCGCTGTAGGCATCAATTTTCATCGTCCGATCATTGCCGGCTTTTACATTGCATTGTATTTTCTTCCGTTGACGTTCCCCGCAATGCTACTGTTGCGACCAAAACAGCGTTGGCGAGCGCTCTTGGTAGCGGTTCTCGGTGGGTTAGGAGCCCTTCATTTTATGTCCACTCTGCTGCAGCCGGGTCCCTTCAGCTCATTGATTGAGGCGCTGTCGCGAATGCCGCGAGGTCAGTCACTGTTCTTCGGACTGATCGTGGGTGTGACGATCTATAATTTCATCGCTGTAAGTGTGCTGCTCTGGGAAAAAAGGACAACCCTGCCTTCGTATCCGCCGGTTATCTTTTCAATCTTTGTTATTTTATTCTTCATAGCAGAACAGGTCGGGGTTCAAGGCAATATTCCTTTTTATGATCGATATGTGATTCAAGTGGCACCTTTCCTCGGGATCATCGCTTTCGGGCTCCTGCCAGAGCTCAACTTGACACGCGTCGTGATCCTCGGAGCCATGTCTGTGCTGGGTCACGGTATGCTGTGGCGTTATCCTCTCGGCAGATGATGGTCTTTAGTTCGAACCATGGCTTCGGGAGACCGAGGAGAACAGTTGTTGAACACGATGAAGTGATGGACAGCAAAGGAAATATGTAGACTCTCCCATTAAAGCTGGTAATAGAGCCCAGGTGCATCTGGCTCGGAGTAACTCACCTCAGAGGTCCGCGCTAAAATGACTACCGCATTCCGCCTTTCGATTGCAATTCCACTCCACAACGAAGAAAGCGTTTTGCCGGAGCTTTTGCGGCGAACCCGCATCGTGCTCGATCAGATTCCGGGGGGACCGCACGAAATTGTTTTTGTAGATGATGGCAGCACCGACCGCACCTTTGAAATACTCGAAGAGGCAGTCGAGAAAGACCCTCGAATTCAAGCAATATCCCTTTCCCGTAATTTTGGACATCAGGCAGCGATTACGGCGGCCATGGACCACGTAACTGGTGAGGCTGCGGTGGTAATGGATGGTGATTTGCAAGACGCTCCCGAGGTGATCCCACAATTTGTCCAGAAGTACCACGAAGGTTACGACGTTGTGTATGCGAGACGCATCCGCCGGAAGGAGGCTTGGCCTCTTCGAATCTGCTACTTTGTGTTTTATAGAATGATGGCAGTCCTTTCTGACATTCGGTTACCACTGGATTCCGGAGATTTTGGGTTGATGTCGCGGAGGGTCTTTGACCATGTGAGGCGAATGCCGGAGCATCACCGGTATTTAAGAGGATTGCGGAGCTGGGTAGGATTTCGGCAAACGGGGCTCACCGTGGAGCGAGCGGAGCGACATTCGGGAAAGAGCAAGTACAGCCTGATGCGTCTGATAAAGCTAGCCAGCGATGGGATTTTTGCGTTCTCGATCGTGCCAATCCGCATGGCGGCGTTGTTCGGCGGCTTTGTAATATTTCTTTCCGGCTTGTATGTGTTGTACGCGCTGTATGCCAAATTGTTTCAGCAAAAGTCTCCCCAGGGGTTTACCGCATTGCTCGTGGCCGTCACTTTCCTTTCCGGAGTCGTATTGTTCTTTCTGGGTGTGATCGGAGAATATGTAGGTAGGATTTATGAAGAGACGAAGGGGCGGCCACAATATGTCATCGGGCGCATTGCTGGCAATTTCAAAAATAAAACAGAAAAATCCCCCGATCAGATCCAGCCGTCCACAAGAAGTGGCAGAGGGAAATGAACCTGGTAAGCGGGGGGACACGCGGAGACTACACAGAACGTAGGCTCGGTGGAGATACCTTGAATCCGGAATATGGTCAACAATATCGTGACCTCTACACAAGGCATTGGTGGTGGCGCGCTCGTGAACAAGCAATCCTGAAAGTAATCCGCCGACGCGCGAGGTCGAGCTCAGGCATGCGTATCCTTGATGTGGGCTGTGGTGACGGCCTATTTTTTGACCGTCTGGCTGAATTTGGCGACGTGGAAGGAGTCGAAGCCGATGGAGAGCTCGTTAATCCTCAAGGCCCATTTCGTGAACGAATTCGCATCGCTCAGTTTGACACAGACTTTCGCACGCCAGTGTTTTATTCGCTTGTGCTTATGCTCGACGTTCTTGAGCACTTGAGGAATCCGGGTGAAGCGTTGTGCCATGCTCACTCCCTGCTTGCTCCCGGAGGAGCACTTCTTCTGACTGTTCCGGCGTTCCAGACTCTCTGGACTAATCACGACACGATCAACCATCATCTTGTGCGCTATCGGCGAAGCACTCTCCGCCCACTGCTTCGTCAAGCGGGTTTTTCAATTCTTGAGGAGCGATACTGGTATCAGTGGACGTGTCCGGTCAAGTTGGCAATTCGACTATTCGAGAGCATTTTTCCGGACCCTCCCTCAGTCGCACTTGTTCCTCCGAAATGGATTAATCGTTCGCTGTATTGGATTTCGCGGGCTGAGCAGGAAACGTTGGGCACGATCGGCATGCCGTTTGGCAGCTCGCTGATGGTTTACTGCGTTAGGCCGGAAACAAATCAGCACAGCTGAAGAGAACGATCATATGGGAGGAAGAGCGATAGTTTGTTGAAGTTTCGTCAGAGCGAGATTTATTGCTTTATGAAAACTCATTTATAGTTAAAAATCTTGATAACCTGTAGTGCTCCCCTCTAAAATTGAACACCCTTCTAGTACTCGCTCGAAATGTATTCCTAGGGATATTCCGTCGTGGATCTCTTTTTCGCGAGCCTGCTTGTAGTAGCTGTCATGTTGCCCGGCAGTCGATGGGCTGCAGTGTGCCGTTTCCCTTTTCTTACTGAAATGGGCCGTGTCTCGTACGGTCTGTATGTGATTCATGCCGTTGTGAATCTCGCTTGCCACGAACTCTTTTTTCACCGCATCCCTCGATTCGAAAGTTGGAGCACGGCTCTGGTATCCGCACTTGCAGCGGGGTTGAGCTACGGGCTGGCGGTTCTTTCTTGGAAGTTCTTCGAACATCCATTGCTAAGCAGAGGTCACGCGCTGAAGTACTGAGACGGCTTTTTGTTAGCGTGCGCGAATGATTCATGGACAAATGACTGTATTCTGGGGATCACAGGATTGGTCATTGGATTCACCGGCAGCGAATGCCGAAACCAGTTGCAACCTCCAGTCCCGCATTTCCAGGCCAAACTCCTGCTTCAACCTATGATTGGAGAGCACGGAATGGGCAGGGCGGCGCGCCAGCGTCGGATATTGTTCTGTCGTGATGGGGGTGACGCGGCGAACGACCAATGGCTTACTGCCAGTCGCAGCTGCAAACCAGGGAATGTCACGAGGCGTTCGTGAGGCTTCCTCCAGGATCGCCTTTGCAAATTCAAACCAGCTCGTTTTGCCCGCGGCTGTGAGGTGATAAGTGCCACTTAATCCAGAAACAGCCTGCCGGCCTTCTCGAGACAGTTGCGCCAGGACTCTCGCAGTGCACTTGGCGATTTCGCGACTCCAGGTGGGCGTTCCGAATTGGTCGCGCACAATCCTCAGTTCCTCCCGCTCGGTCGCGAACCGCAGGATCGTAAGCAAGAAGTTGCGTCCTCTGGTGCCGTACACCCACGCGGTCCTGAAGATCAGGTGAGGAACCCCAACAGCTCGTATGGCCTGTTCCCCGGCAAGTTTTGTCATCCCGTAAACGTTGATTGGGTTAGGTTGATCTTCCTCGTCATAAGGAAGGTTTTTCGAACCATCAAAGACATAGTCAGTGGAATAGTGCACCAGAGCCGCGCCGATCTTTTTCGCCTCTTCGGCCATCAAAGCGGGAGCTTCCACATTTAGGATATGGGCCTGTTTTTCCTCCCTTTCAGCCTGATCCACCAGAGTGTACGCAGCGGCATTCACGATGACGGCTGGCTGAATGTCCCGTATTGCCCGCCGAATGTGCTCGGGTTTTGAAAGATCTAGCTCATGGCGATCAAACGCAGCCACCGCTCCCAAACTCGGAAGTAGCGCCAGAAGTTCGGCACCAACTTGCCCAGTCTTCCCGGTCAGCAGAATCCTGGAATTCATTGTTTTCGGTATCGCGGTAGACATTCCTTTGGAATCGTCGCCAAGGTTCGAAGTCTCGAATCTTTTTCCGACACAACCGGGCTTTCGATGCCCCACTGGATTTTGAGGTCATTGTCTCTCCACAAGACGCCGTATTCGTCCTGCGGATCGTAAAAGTCGCTGCATTTGTACAAAAATTGAACTGTATCGGAAATAGCCAGGAAACCGTGCGCAAATCCAGCCGGTACATAAATCTGGTTATGGTCTTCCGCGTTGAGGACGAGGCAGGCCCAGCTGCCGAAGTGAGGGGAACCCTCGCGCACATCCAGCACTACGTCGAGTGCTAGGCCTTCGACAACGCGGCACAGCTTTGCCTGGGGGCGGTGCAATTGGTAGTGCAGCCCGCGGAGTGTGCCTTTCCTTGAAGTCGAGTGGTTATCTTGGACGAAGGTATCTGTGATTCCCAACTCCGAGAACCTTGCGGAATTGTATGTCTCGAAGAAAATACCGCGCGTGTCGCGGAAGACTTTCGGGCGTAGTTCCAGCACGCCCGGTAGCGAAGTTTCAATCCGCTGCAAGAAAGTTAGGCCCTCGGTCAATCCAGAATACGTCTCGATGAACAAAACAAAAATAGAATTCTTGCAAAACCTCGCAGCACATGGTGAACGCTTGAATCTAAGGCAGAGACTCCGGCTCTGACGGCAAAATCGCGTGGAGGGAAGAATCGCGATTGTCATAGTACTTTTCGTAATAAGAGCGGTACTCGCCAGCCTGCAAGCTGGTTAGCCATTCGGCATTGGACTCATACCACTTCATCGTCTGCCGCAACCCTTCATCCAGTGGAATGATTGGCTTCCAGCTGAGTTCCTCCTCAACCTTCTTGCAATCGAGGGCATAGCGGCGGTCGTGGCCTGGACGGTCTTTCACGAAGGAAAGAAGCGTCTCGGGTTTGCCCATTGCCCGGAGAACACGTTTCGACATCGTCAGATTCTCTTCAATGTCTCTACCTCCGATGTTATAGATCTCGCCGATACGGCCGCGCTCAAGAACCGCCAAGATGCCGCGGCAATTATCTTCAACGTGGAGCCAGTCGCGTTGTTGCCTGCCGTCGCCGTAAATGGGAAGGGGCTTCCCGAGAAGGGCGTTCGTGATCATCAGAGGCAAGAATTTCTCCGGAAATTGAAATGGGCCATAGTTGTTCGAGGAGCGTGTCACCACTGCTGGAACTCCGTAGGTTCTTACGAAAGAGAGCACCAGCAGGTCGGCAGCTGCTTTCGACGAGGAGTACGGGCTGCTTGGCCGCAGTGGTGATTCTTCGTTCGCAAAGATTTCGGTGGGCAAGTCACCATACACTTCATCGGTGGAGACATGCACGAAGCGTTTGATTCCGATGCGCCGAACCATCTCCAGCAATACGAAAGTGCCAGTAATGTTGGTTTGAATGACCGGGGCCGGTTCGTAGATGCTACGATCCACATGGGACTCCGCCGCGAAATGGACTACCGCGTCGCAGCCTCGCATAGCGGCTTCGACTGCGCTGGCATCGCAGATGTCCCCTTTTACAAACCGATATCGGGGGTTGTCTTCCACAGATCTCAGGTTGGCAAGATTTGCGGCGTAGGTTAGCTTGTCGAAATTAACGACCTCATAGCTTCTATTCGACTTCAGAACATGACAAATGAAGTTGGAACCGATAAAGCCCGCCCCTCCCGTAACGAATATCTTCATCGCTGCACGTCTTGGCTGCCCGGATTGCGGGTGGCTTGTTTGCCAGCCATCTTATTTGCACCTGTCTCTGCAACAAGTTTATTGGCGCGGAGTAAGGAATCGAAAGTGCCAGCGTCAGTCCACCAACCATCAAGAATTTCGTAGCTAAGTTTGTCTTCTTGAATGTAGAAGTTATTGACGTCGCTGATTTCGAGCTCCCCTCGTCCAGAGGGTTTCAGCCGTCGGATCTTTTGAAATACCGTGGAGTCGTAAAGGTAGACACCGATGACAGCGTACTTGGACTTGGGCGCCGCTGGTTTTTCTTCGATGCCCACGACGCGGTTGTCTTGAATTTCTGCCACACCAAAGCGCTGGGCATCTTCCACTTCTTTTAGAAGAACCTTCGCTCCCTTTTTTTGCTTCTTGAATGTCTCCACAGCGTGGCAGATATTGTTCTCGATGATGTTGTCGCCCAAGACGACGCAGATTTGCTCTCCAGCTGCAAAATACTCCGCCAATCCCAGCGCCTCCGCGATCCCGCCTTCCCCTTCCTGGTACGTATAGTTGAGGTGTTTCAAACCGAAAGGGCGGCCGTTCCCAAGCAGACGCAAGAAATCGCCCGCGTTTTTTCCGCCGGTAACGAGGAGTATTTCCTGGATCCCGGCGTTAACAAGGGTTTGAATCGGGTAGTACACCATGGGCTTGTCAAAAACGGGAAGGAGGTGTTTGTTGGTCACCCGCGTAAGCGGATTCAGTCGGGTCCCGGTTCCGCCGGCAAGCACTACGCCTTTCATGCCTGTCGAAAGCTCCTGGTGGCTAAATGACACTGCTTATCAATTTCGGACACGTTTGCATTATCGCTTTCGAAGAAGTCAGTCGCAAGCTCCAAACGCATCTTACGCGTGCTCTCTGAGAGTTCCCGGCTCCTTCCCGATGTTTTTGGTCGTAGGCATCTGGCGCGCATTTAACGAGCGCGACCGTGAAAAAGCCGTGATGAGCTCTGCCTTGCCGCGCCGAGCTTAGCGGGAGGAAGAACGCTCGTCACTTTACAACCAGAAAACTGCCGATCACGAGGGCGTCCATGCCCGAGCTGAAAAAAGTGCGGATGGCATCCGTCGGTGTATGCACAATTGCTTCGCCACGAAGATTGAATGACGTGTTCATGATGACTGGTACGCCGGTGCGCTTTCCAAATTCGTCGATTAAGCGCCAGTAGAGCGGGTTAATCTCCTTCTCTACGGTTTGTGGCCGCGCACTGCCATCCACGTGAGTCACCGACGGAATGATGCTTCTTTTCTCAGGGCGCACCTGAGCTGTAAGAATCATGAATGGCGAATCCGTCGCGCTTTCCAGGTACTCCCCCGCCGCTTCTTTCTTCAAGGAAGGCGCGAACGGCCGCCACCATTCTCGAAATTTCACCGCGTTGTTCACCTTGGCGTTCATTTCCGGATCCCGCGGATCCGCTAGAATCGAGCGGCTTCCCAGCGCTCGCGGCCCGAACTCCATCCTCCCTTGAAACCATCCCAGAATTTTCCCTTCTGACAGCAATTCAGCAGCGGAGGACGCCGAATCGGAAACCCGCGTGTAGCGCAATTTGTAAGTCCGAAGTGCATTCTCGATCGCATCGTCGGCAAAAGATGGCCCCCAGTATCCATGCCGCATCTCTTTGTTTGGCAGTTTTCCACCACTGTCGAGATAGGGTGCCAACGCCGCGCCCAATGCCACTCCATCATCTGAAGCGGCTGGCTGCACGAAGAGTTTTCTAACTAGGCCGGAAGCGAGAACCTTTCCATTTGCTTTCGAGTTGAGGGCTACGCCTCCCGCAAGGCAGACGTCGGGGCACCGCGTCTGTTCGATCGCCATTTTCACGACGTTCAGCATTGCAGTCTCGCAAGCCTCCTGGACGGCGTACGCAATGTCTTTGTGCCGTTCCTCGATCTCACTTTCCGGCACGCGCCGTGCACCTAGCAATCGACTTGCGTTTGCGAGCGAAACCGAACCTTTAGCAGCTACCTGCCTCGGATTTACCCTATAAGGCGTGATCTCGAGATCAATGAAGGTAGATAGATCGATGCCCGGCTTTCCGTACGGCGCGAGTCCCATCACCTTCCATTCATCGCTATTGGGCTGAAATCCAAGGAATTCCGTAAACTGGCTGTAAAAATATCCGATCGAGTTAGGGAACGGAATGGTCAGTACGTGCTCAAGTCTTCCGTTGCGCCCGTGCCAGATCGACGTCGCTTCCCAAGCCCCTCGGCCATCCATCACAACAACAGCGGCCTCATCGAATCCCGAGAAGGCATACCCGCTGATGGCATGCGCGAGGTGATGATCCACAAACCGCATCTTCGCCTTCGTTGGGCCAAACTGCTGCAGGAACAACTTCGCCCCACTTCCCTGATGCCACATCTTAAGGAAATGCAGCGTGGTGGTCAGAAGGTTCAAATACGTGAAGGGCAAGCCACCGGTGGCTAAGCATTTCAAGTCGTGACGGAACCCTCGCGCGGGTCTAGACCAGCCAAAGCAGACTTCGTCAAGCTGTTCTGCAGGAATATGGGCAAAATCCAGGCAGGATTGAATTGCCAGCCGCGGAAAACTGGCGTCGTGTTTTAGCCGGCTGATGCGCTCCTCAGCGACCGCGAAAAGCAGTTCACCGTCACGCACGACACAAGCCGCCGAATCGTGCATCCGCGTGTAGTTTATGCCCAACGTGATCATAGGGGACTTGCTTTCCGTCTACTCAAAGAGCTGTTCATGAGAGGACCAAGCTTGGAAGGGGTTTGTGTTGGGATGACCCGACCGGAGAAATAATTCACGGGGCCAGCTTCTCCCGCCGCTCCACTTGATCCGGCACCGGAAAGGGCAGAAGCTTGCGCCGAATTTTCTGATAGAACGCCGAGACGGAAACCCAGCGGCGCCAGCGATAATAAGTGCTGGCAGGCAACAGGAGGGCTGGAATGAGCCTTACGTAAGAAAACAAGTGCTGCGATACCGAGGCGTCGCTGTGAAACACGCGCATAATTCTTAGTTCCGTCGACACTGTCTCCCAAGGAAAGCCACCGTCCACCGCGAGACGCAAAACGTCCGCTTCGACTTCGATACATTCCAAGATGGTCCTTGCGATCTCGAACGGCACTCCGTCCAGCTTCATTTTGTCGTCGAGCGACCGCGCCAACGCCACAAGAACCTGTTGTTTCCGGCGAATCGCCTGCGGGTCTCCGCTAGTAAGTTGAAACAAATTCCGTTCGTGCAAGCGATAAAAGGTGAAGGACTCCCGCAAAATCATTACGTCGGCAAGCAGACCGGCAAGTGTAAACAAATATTCGTCAGCTTCGAACGTTAAGGCCTCTGGTACGCATCCAATGCGGCGGAGAAGCTCTTTCCGGTAGGCCATACGGCTGGTGCCCAAGAAGCCTCGTTGCATACGGAACGTTTTGGCTTGTTCGACGGACGTGATGCGAAAACGAGAGACCTCGCGGGGCACTTCTGTGCGCTGCCGTCCGTCGGGGTAAACTTCGGTTACGCCATGTCCAACGAGACCCACGTTTGTGTCTCGGGCAAAAGCTTCGGTGACCGCTGTCAGCTTGCCAGGCGCCCACCAATCGTCGCCATCCAGGAAAGCTACAATTTCTCCGCGCGCTTCCAGGATACCAGCGTTAAATGCAGAGGCCTGCCCGCCATTGCTTTTGCGCAGCAACCGCACACGGGGCACAAACTTCCTGACGACTTCGTGGGTATCGTCGGTCGAGCCGTCGTCCACAACAAGAATCTCCGTCTCCGACACTGGGAAATTTTGATTGAGAACGCTGTTGATTGCGTCTTCGATGAAATCCCGGTGATTGTAGGTGTCAATCAGAACTGTGACGAACGGCATCGACATGATTAATTCCGCCTGTCTGTATGCTGCCAATCCGCAAATTCTGCGCCACGGCCTGCATCCAGGGTTTAGATGACATCTATAAGACTCAGCTGGCAGCCCTCAAGGCACGAATAGAACGCCGAGGCCAGCCGTCTCCATAGGTGCACCGGTAACCGCTATGGGTAACGACCCTTCTTCGACTTCCTCGATAATTTCACGATGCGGATAGTTCTGCTTGACCTCGCCCCAGAACTTTTCTACCTCGCACTCTGACACTCGCTTATACGTTGTGATGTCGTGAAAAGCGATTATTCCACCACTTCGCACCAGCGGGGCGTACATTTGGAAATCGCTCTGCACTCCACCGTACGTGTGATCTCCGTCCAGAAATAAATAATCAAGCTGCTCGCCATCGAGAATCCTGAGAACACGTTTCTTTGTTTCCAGAGAATGCGAGTCTGCCCTTAGAAGATGCAGCTGCTGGCCTCCCTGCACGAATCTGCGAAAGAGCGGAGCTTTGCGCCGGGGATAGCCGCCACCAAACGGTCCCGAAGGGAGGTCCACACTGATAATCTTGGCGCTCGGCGGCGAAAGGGTGCAGAGGAGGAAGAGTGTGCCTCCATAGTTTGTTCCGATCTCCAAACTGCGCTTCGGCGCGGACGCCTGCAGGATTTTTGCCAGCTCCAGGATCTCAGATCGCGCCTGTCCCATAAGAATTGGGCGGTCCACACAATAATCGATGGCAGCTTCGATAGTGTCAGGCCGGCCGCCAAAGGCCAGTTCGGTGTAACACTTGATATATCGGACGCCCTTCAGCAGAAGTTTCTGCATATCACCATGGCCTTTTGAGTCGTCGAAGGGGGACGCGGCCCGGACTGCCTGCGTTTCTGACCCTTATTTGCATCGGTCCACAAGGGCATCATCGTCCGTTAGTCGAAGAAGGAAATCGAGTTGTTCTTTTGGCGAGATACTTGCATTCCTGAACAGTGCTCTCTTTTCTCGCAGCAATTTCGTAACAATCCCAGCCATATACCACAGCACCTCGATGCGGTCCTTCGCAAATTTCCATCTCAACCGGCCTATATCCTTCGCCAGGCCAGCCGTCGAAACCAGCCAGGTGTGAAATGCATATCGAGTGGGAAGCAGTTTTGTCGCAAGCAGCAGTCGCCCCTTCAGTACGCCCCGGAAACTGAAGCGCTCAGCTGCAAGCGATTGAATCGAACTGCCCACACGGTGCCAGCAAACCGCACCCGGGACGTACAAGGTCTTCTGCCGGTGCACCCACGCTCTCCAGCAAATCTCGACATCTTCGTACCCCAGCGGAAGGCGGTCGTCAAATCCCTCCAACTTCTCAAAGAGCGTCTTCCGCACCATCATGCACGCGGCCGAGCCCATAAATACTGGTGACTCCTCAGACTTTTCTTGCTGATAGAAGTATAGCCCAGGCACTAATTCTGCAGAAGATTCTCGCTTAGGACGGAGATCCGTCAGGCGCGCCGCCAAATGTCCGCGGGCAGTTCCATCCCAGTTGAACTGCATCCCATCGGTCGCAAAAAGTTCCTCGTCACTCTCAAACGGTTTGACGAGCGCAGATACAAATCCCGGGTCGAATCGCATATCGTTGTTCACGAAAAGCAGCAGGTCACCCTTGGCAATTTTGGCGCCTCGGTTTAGGGCCGGCGCAAGGCCAGGATTCTCTTCGAGAGGAAGCCAGCGCACACTATAACTCTTGGCTACTTCTGCGGAGTCGTCCGACGAGCGGTTATCAACAACGACAATCTCCAGCGACGTAAACGATTGAGACAGAAGACTTGGCAGACAGATGCGAAGGTGCTGTGCGCCGTTCCAATTGACAATGATCACAGACACCCTAGGTTTTTCAGCCATAAATCCGTAGGATTCGCAGCTGGAATTCTAACGCTTTGACACCTGCGAGCGATAGGCGTTGTACGCGAGCAGCAAGCCACGCTCATTACAAAATGAAGTCCAAGAATAAGAGAGATGACTGTGCTCCAAATGTTCACTCAAGCCACAGGCATTTCGTCCAGGGCGCCAATAAGTAAGCCCACCTGTCCTTAAACTGACCCTCGATACAGCTGGCAGGTCTTCTTTTGGAGCCTAGCCTTTCAAGTACCAGCTGGCTCTCTAACGTAAAGTTCAGGAGACATTATGCGTACCCTGAAGATATTGCCTGTGGCACTGGCGCTGGGTGCGATCCCACTGTCTGCAGCCCCTCAGCAACAGACGACCTTGACCCAAGTCGTGGACAAGATCGTGGCACAAGAGCAGGTGGAAGTGCAGTCGGTTCGCCGATACTCCCCCATCGTGGAAACATACATCCAGCTTCTCCGTCCGACCAAGGATCAGGTCGGAGTGGCGAACGGCGACAATTATTTTCTTGGCCGCGCCGAGCTCGCGAAGGGCCTGGAGATTGAGCCGCTGATCAGTGGCACCCATACCAAACACAACATGTTCGGCGGCTTGGGGAACTTGTTCTCGACGGAATTCCTCCCGCGTGGCTTCCTTCAGATGATTTACTTAGACACAAACGGCTTCGACCGTCAGCACTACAAGTTCGACTATGTCGGCCGTGAGTTCCTGGGTGAAGTTCGCTGTCTCGTTTTCGATGTCGATCCATTGTCGAAGAATGACAAAGGGCGCTTTGTCGGCCGCATATGGGTAGAAGATCAGGATTATCACATCGTGCGCTTCAACGGCGGCTACGGCAGCCGGTCTAAGACCAGTTACTACTTCAATTTCGACAGCTGGCGCACGAATGCCGGGAAGAATGAATGGCTTCCCGCTTTCATCTACAGCGAACAAGTGGACAACCTAGCAGTCAAGACATTCAGGGCGCAGACGCGCCTTTGGGACTATGCCCCGAGCCACGCTCGGGAAGAGCAAGAACTGAGCAAAGTCCTCGTGGAGACGCCGAGACCAGTCAAGGATCAATCTGAAATCGGTAACGACTACTCTCCGCTGGAGGAGAAACGCGCCTGGGGCCGCCAGGCCGAAGACAATGTCGCAGCCAAGATGGAGCAGCTGGGCTTAATGGCGCCGTATGGGGAAGTGGATAAGGTGCTGGAGACGGTAGTCAACAACCTCGAAGTCACCAATAACCTCGATATCCAGCCGGCCGTCCGCTGCCGCGTTCTGATGACCTCAACTCTCGAGTCCTTCACCATGGGCCACACCATCGTTCTGAGTCGCGGCTTGGTGGACGTGCTTCCTGACGAGGCCAGCCTCGCGGCCATCCTTGCGCACGAGCTCGGTCATGTCGTGCTTGGACATCGAATGGGCACTCAATTTGCGTTCTTCAATCGCCTGCGGTTCGACGAAAAGGATACGTTCCATCACTTTGGTTTTACTCATACACCGGAAGAGGAACAGGCAGCGACCCAGGAGGGGATCGCGCTGATGAAGAACTCGCCGTACAAGGATCAGCCTGGAAACACGCAACTCTTCCTCCAAGCGCTGAATCAACGTTCGAAGGAGATCCCCAATCTGGTCAGCCCGCATCTGGGCAACAGGGTCGCGACAAGCTGGACGATCGCTTCCGCGGTGCCCCGCGGGCAGCCACCGGCAGAAAAGCCAGTGGGCAACGTCGTCGCTGCGCTGCCGCTTGGCGGACGGATCAAGGTCGAACCATGGAACGATGAGCTGCAGATGCTCAAATCCAAGCCCGTGGACGCGTTGGCCGAAGATGAAAAGATGCCCTTCGAGGTCACTCCGTTCGTCCTCTATCTCACCCGCCAAGGAGAAAACGCGTCGACAGAAGTTCGTGGCGCAGTATCTATGAAGTTGGATAAAGATGCGAATAGTCCGGACATCAAACCGTAAAGGACTCAAGAAAAAGTCCCTGACCCTCTGCACAGGGCTTTAACAGCTTCGTTGCCTCCACTGCTGCCCTATACCGTTCAGCGCTACAGGCAGTACGGTTCTTCGCCTTCTTACCGCCAAAATACTGGAAAGAAAGAGGCATCATGGAGGCGGGCTTTTCTTGAGTTGTTCGAGATCCCGCTGCTCGATCTGCTGCATCATGGCTTTGCGGCCAAATAAATATTTCTCGAACTGCATCGTAATCTGGCGCGGGACGACGAGAAATTGGTTTTGAATCATTTCTGAAAATGAGATCGGGCCGCGCGCGGGGATGAGGTGTGTGCCCCATTGAAACATCAGGCCGGCATTCCAGAAAACAAAGCACGCCAAAAAAGCGGACACGGCAGCGAGCGCGGCGCGACGCGTTCGAAAGACGCGCGTGAAGCGGTCCAGAAAAACGGCGAGCCCCAGAATAAAAAGCGGAGTTAGCGAAACAAAAAAACGGTTTCCGTAAGAAGAAATTCCCGCCCAGTCCGGGTACGATGCGATGAAGTAATAAAACGCGAGAGCCGCCACCAGAAAGGCTCCGCCGACGCGCGGCACGCTACGCCAAAAGGCCACGAGGCCAATCACGGCGAACAGCAGAACCGGCGTCCACGAAATCAAGCCGTGATTCGAGGAAAAAAGCACGGACAAAAGATTCGGCGAGCTCCAATTCCAATGGCTGATGGGAATATAGCCCGTTTCAAAAGAGCTGCCGTAAATGATGCGGTGGGCGATAAATGTCGGCAGCAGGCATAGGATGAGCGTGGCCGCGAAAGCGGCGTGCCGCGCCAGGAGTTGCACAACGCTCGGCGTGCGGGGCGTCGCTTTGCGAAGCGCCGCGCTATAGTCACGCAGCGCTTCGAACGGCAGTATGACAAATAGCATCACATTGGCGTAGTAGACGTCGAGCATAAGGCCCGCCAGCGCCCCCAGCAAAATCCACTGCCCCAACGAGCGGTCGTTTCGCGTTTCGTGCCAGTACCACAAAAAAAGCGCGACAACAAAAGCCGAGTGCGCGTGCGACCACGACGGATTGAAGTACATGTAGACGGGAAGCGAACTCGCCCACCAAATTGCGAGAGTGGCGAGCAAGGCCCAGGTTTCGTCGACGTATTTGCGGGCGATGCGAAAGGAAATGAGCATGCCTAGAAAACCGTACAGCGCCGTGGCGAGCGCCATGGCGATGCGGTACGGCATGGAAAATCCGTCGGCGGGAATCGCCGAACCGAGAGCACGTGCGAACAGAACGCCGGCGTGACTAACGAGCAGAAAGGGAGCCCAGAGGATCGCAGGGCCTACGGTGAAGTGGTTTTCGAGGTGGCCGGTGCGAGTGCGAAATTCAGCGGTCGGCTGGCCGTTTTTGTCCAGACGATTTTCGCGGAAGCTGATGTTTGCTTCCTGATAGTCCCTGGTGAAATCGAGATTGTGCTGGATGAGCGGAGCACGCGCATAAGCGTAGTAGCCGACGCCGTCTCCACGCACCCAGGGATTGAGCATGGGCAGAGAGAGAAGAAAGAGCACAAGGAGAAGGCGCTCCGCTTTGCGCGGACCTGGCTGAGGTGAAGAGGTCAAACCTTACGACTCCACAAAAAAACCGCTGTGAAAAATGAGCACCCCGGATACGAGCCGTGCGCACCCGCAAAATGCGCGACAAGAATAAGAATCTGCCCGGGGCAGCGCGTTTTTTGCTCCGAGCGGTAACTCCGTCTGAGTTGGGAGCATTATCCCTTTTTAAACTAGCTTTGTCTCGCTGACAGTTTTGTTTGCGCGGATCGGTAAGGACGGATTGTCTGTTCTTGGAGAGAGAAGAACGGGCACGATGCATCGTACCCCCACGGGAAAGGACGATTGGTGGCTTGAAATGAAGGTAGAATCGCGGCGCCATATTCGGACGAGGTTGCTGGAGGGCGGCGGTGCGAACGAAAGACTGCCGGGCTGAAGCCCGGCGCCTACACGTGCGCGAAGCGGAGGGATTGTGATGAAGAAGATTCTTGTGATGGCTATGATCGCTGGCGGATTGTGGGCGGGCGTGTTAAGGGCGCAAAAGCCGCCGCTTTTGGCGGAGAAGGATGTGGCGGCTTTGGCGAATGAGTTGAGCGGGGAGACGGCGAAGAGGAACTTGGAGGTGATTGCTACGTTTCACCGGCAGCGCGGGTCGCGCGGGTTTCATTCGGCGGCGGAGTTGGTGGCGGAGCGGGCGCGGGCTTATGGGTTGAGCGATGTGGCGATATTGGAATTTCCGGCGGATGGGAAGATTTTTTATGGGACGCAGAGGTCGCGGCCGGCGTGGGACGCGGAAAGAGGTGAGTTGTGGGAGACGGAGATCGCACTTTCTTCTGATTGCAAGGCGGCAGAAGGGCGAGCGAAGCAGGCTGGGAAAGATCCTAAATCGGTGCCCTGCGATTATTTCGTTGGCAAAGACAAGCTAATCGCTAGTTATGAGGCGGAGCCGGTGGTGCTGGCGGAGGACAGCGAATCGGCGGATCTTACGGCGGAACTGGTGGATGTGGATGGCGGGACTAGCGACGCGGATTATGCAGGGAAGGATGTAAAGGGGAAGATTGTTTTGGTTAGCGCGTCGCCAGGGGCGGTGCAAGATTTGGCGGTGGGAAAATTTGGCGCGGTGGGGATTGTGAGTTATGCGCAGAACCAAAAGAACGCGTGGTGGGGCGAGGACGAGAATTTGATTCGGTGGGGGCATTTGGAGACGTTTTCGGAGCACCGGACGTTTGCGTTTATGGTGTCGCTGAAGACGGCGCGAGGGATGCGCGAACGTTTGGCTCGCGGAGAGAAGATTACGCTGCGCGCGGCGGTGAAGGCGGGGCAGCATGCGGGAAATTATGAAGTGGTGACGGCGACGATTCCGGGGGCGGATCCGAAATTGAAAGACGAGGAGATTGCGTTTTCGTGCCATCTGGATCATCAGCGGCCGGGGGCGAATGACAATGCCAGCGGGTGCGTGACCATATTGGAGGTGGCGCGGACGCTACAAAAGCTGACGGCGCCGGGCACATCCGGGGGCTGCGTTCCTGTAGGCAAGATAGATGACGCAAAAATGGACGCCGATTCTCGCAAGGAGTTCGAAAGGTTGCAGAACTGTGAATGGCTGACCGGTGGAGGCATACTTCCACGGCCAGCGCGGACGATCCGATTTATTTTCCCGCCGGAAATTGAAGGAACGCTCGCACTTCTTAACGCGAAGCCCGAACTTGCCAAGCGCATCAAAGCAGTCATTCACCTGGACATGGTGGGCGGGGGGCCCGCGACGAAGGCGGTGTTTCATGTGACGCGGGGGCCGATGAGTTTGCCGTCGTTTGTGCATGACGTGGCGTGGACGTTTGCGGAGTTTGTGAACGAGGAGTCGTACAAATTTGCGGCGACGGGGAAGGCGGAGTATCCGTTCGTGGCGCCGGAGGGCGGCAAGGAGCCGCTGCGGGCGGAGTATTCGGCGTACACGATGGGGAGCGACCACGATGTGTATCAGGATTCGTCGTTCGGGATACCGGCGATTTATATGAATGACTGGCCGGACCGGTACATTCATACGAATTTCGATACAGCGGCGAATATTGATACGACGAAGTTGAAGAGGGCGGCATTTATTGGGGCGGCGAGTGGATATTTTCTGGCGGGCTTCGGGCAAAACTGGAAGACAGTTTCAAGCTGGGGTCCGGGAGAGGCTGTGCGGCGAGCACAAGTTGCCGCCAGAATTGTGAGCCTCAAATCCGAAGACGCATGCTCGTTTATATTCCACAATTTCCAATTCCAATATGCCGCTAACGTCTCTGCCGCCGCATACCTCGGCAAACCGCAACAGCCACCGATTCAAGGGACCGACGATTGCAAGACGAGCGGGATAGCGCCGATGACATTACCGGACGCCAAGTTGACGTGGAAGCGAAACACAACTCCGAAGGGGCCGCTGGCTGTGTTTGGGTATGACTATTTTGCGGATCATGCTAAGGCGGCGGGAATGGCGACGCCGAAATTGTTTGGTTACGAGGGATTGTGGGGCGGTGGGGAGGAGTATGCGTATGAGGTTTTGAATTTTGCGGATGGGAAGAGGAATGCGCAGGAGATTCGGGATTCGGTGTCGGCGGAGTATGGGCCGGTGCCGTTGGAGATGGTGGTGGAGTATTTGCGGGCGTTGGAGAAGACTGGGCTCGTCGCCGAGGTGAAGTAGGGAAGGGCGAAAAGCGGAATTGGAAATTCGAAAAGAGCAGCGCGAAAAGCAGATTCCTCGCTACGCTCGGAATGACAATCTTGGTTTGGTGCGCGGGATGACACAGAAAACTATATGACGATTGCGGAGAGGATTGAGCGGTTGCCGCTGGGAAGGTTTCACCGGCGGTTTATTGCTTTGGTGTCGCTGGGGAATTTTTTTGATTTGTACGACATTTTTATTGTGGCGTACATCGGGGCTGTTTTGCAGCAGTCAGGGTTTCTTACGCTGCGGCAATTTACGTTTTTTGTGGCGGCGGGATTTTTGGGGATGTTTGTGGGGACGGTGGTGTTTGGGATGGGCAGCGACCGGATGGGGCGGCGGAGCGCGTTTATTCTGCTGCTTTTGATTTATTCGGTGTTTACGTTTGCGGATGCGTTTGCGCCGACGGCGGGGTGGTTGATTGCGCTGCGGTTTTTCGCGGGTGTGGGGATTGGCGCGGAGATTGTGGTGATTGATACGTATGTTACGGAGGTGGTGCCGGGGCGCGCGCGGGGGCGGTATGTGGCGATCACGCAGGTGGCGGGATTTTGCGCGGTGCCGGTGGCGGCCGTGCTTTCGCGGTTGCTTGTGCCGACGCATTTTTTGATGAGTGGATGGCGGTGGGTGATGGTGATTGGGGCGTCGGGGGCGCTTTTGACTTGGTGGTTTCGGCGGAGATTGCCGGAGTCGCCGCGGTGGTTGGAGAGCCGGGGACGGGTGGCGGAAGCGGACGCGATTATGACGGCGTTGGAGAACGAGTCGTTTTCAAAAGAAGGGAAAAGAATTTACACAGAGGACACGGAGAGCGCAGAGGGCACAGAGAAGAAGGAGAGCGGATCGTTTTGGGAGTTGTGGAAGCAACCTTATCTTTCGCGGACGGTGATGCTGGTGATTTTTCAGGCTTTGCAGACGGTTGGGTTCTATGGATTTGCGAATTGGGCGCCTACGTTTTTGTTGAAGCGAGGAGTTTCGCTTTTGCATTCGCTGGAGTACACGTTGCTGATTGCGCTGGTTTCGCCGATTGGGCCGCTCTTGGCTGCGTTTACATCGGACAGGATGGAACGGAAGTGGACGATTGTTGTGCTGGCTTTGCTGGTGGCGGGGCTGGGATTGGGATTTGGGAATTCGATTGCCCCTGCGGCTGTGGTGGGATTTGGCGCGCTTTTGACACTGGCGAATTATTGGTTTTCGGCGGCGTTTCATGCTTATCAGGCGGAGCTGTTTCCTACGCGGCTGCGGGCGACTGGTGTGGGGTTTACGTATAGCTGGAGCCGGTTGAGCGCGGCGTTTACTTCGATTTTGATTGGGGCGGTTTTGGTTCATGGGGTGCCGGCGGTGTTTGCGGTTTTGGCGGTGGCGATGATTTTGGTGGCGGGTGTGGTGGCGGTGATGGGGCCGAGGACGAATGGGTTGGTTTTGGAGGAGATTGCGCGGTAGCGAACGAAATACGAAATTCGAAGTTCGAGATCCGAAATTCGAAAACGCGAAATACGAAATTGGAAACACCGTCGCCCTGTGGAGAGAGCGGGGAGCGAAGCGTGGCCGGAGGTGCGGGCTGTGCTAGCATCGGGGATTGTGTCTTGAGCGAGGGCCGAGATTGATGGCAGCAACTATGAAGGCGTTGCGGAAGATGCAGGCGGGGCGCGGGTTGTCGTTTGAAACGGCACCGGTGCCGGCGATTGGGCCGGCGGATGTTTTGGTGCGCGTGAAGACGGCGTCGATTTGCGGGACGGATTTGCACATTTATGGATGGGACCGGTGGTCGCAGGGACGGATCAAGCCGCCGTTGACGCTGGGACACGAGTTTTGCGGAGTTGTCGAGCGCGAAGGCGAAGAGGTTACGGCGGTAAAGGTCGGGGATTTGGTCAGCGCGGAGATGCACGTGAATTGCGGGCACTGCCACCAGTGCCGAGTGGGCGAAGCGCATATTTGCCAGAATTTGCGGATTATTGGGATCGATCAGGATGGGGCGTTTGCGGAGTTCGTGAAGAT
This sequence comes from uncultured Acidobacteriota bacterium, assembly GCA_963833345.1. Lineage (GTDB taxonomy): Bacteria > Acidobacteriota > Terriglobia > Acidiferrales > UBA7541 > Acidiferrum. Next base: position 4,376,251 of record CAWHXI010000002.1, read on the forward strand.
TCCGGCGTCGAATATCTGGAAGCTCGATCCGGCGATTCCGGAACATTACGGAGCGATTCTCGATCCGCTGGGGAACGCGGTGCATACAGTGCTGGCTGGGCCGATCGCTGGGCAGACGGTTCTGGTGACGGGGTGCGGGCCGATTGGGTTGATGTCGATTGCAGTGGCGAAGGCTTGCGGGAGTTCGACGGTGTTTGCGACAGAGACGAACGAGAAGCGGCGCGCGATGGCGAAAAAGATGGGTGCGGATGTGGTTTTGAATCCGGCGGCTGAGGATGCGGTTGCGCGGATTCTTGCGGAGACGAGTGGGACCGGCGTGGACGCGTTGCTAGAGATGAGCGGAAATCCAACCGCGATCCAGCAAGGATTTAAAGCGTTGAGAGCGGGAGGACGGGCTTCCCTTTTGGGGATTCCGACGGAAAATGTGCCGCTGGACTTGGTGAACGATGTGATTTTCAAGGGCGCGACCGTGCAGGGGATTTATGGGCGGCGGATGTATGGGACGTGGGTGCAGATGACGGCACTTTTGAAAGCGGGCCGGCTGAATTTGGAGCCGCTGTTTGGGGAGCGGGAGCCGCTGGAGAAGTTTGAGAATGCGTTTGCGAAATTGCAGGGCGGATTGGCGGGGAAGATTCTTTTGTATCCGAACGGAATGCCGCGCTAAGCGAGTTGCCTTTCCCACTTTAACTTTGCTTCCGAATTGTTTGCCCTGAGCCGCCAGCTGACGCAGAATGGTAGTTCCACCAGCCGAGTCCACCTCAGGAGTCTAGGCATGTCTGACACCGCAACGATGGCAACGAAACAGAATCCGACGCAGTACATCTCCGACCAGTTGAACGAGCTGCGGGCGAAGGGAGTGGCGCCAAAGCTACGCGTGCTGGAAGGCGAGCAGAAGCCCGTGTGCATTTTTGACGGGCGGGAAGTGATCAATTTGGCTTCGAACAATTATTTGGGGCTGACCACGCACAAATCATTGCGCAAGGCAGCGCTGGATGCGATCAAGCGATATGGCGTGGGAGCTGGCGCGGTTCGAACGATCGCCGGGACGATGAAGATTCATATGGAGCTGGAAGAGCAGATCGCGCGGTTTAAGAATGTGGAAGCGTGCGTGGTGTTTCAGTCGGGATTTACGGCGAATGCCGGGACGGTTTCCGCGGTATTGGGAAAGGAAGACCTGATCATTTCGGATGAGTTGAATCACGCTTCGATCATTGATGGAGCGCGGCTTTCGAAGGCGACGATCAAGGTGTTCAAGCACAAGGACGTGAAGGATTGTGAGCGGATCCTACAAGAGCACCTGGAATTTCCGGGGAAGAAGCTGATTATTACGGACGGCGTTTTTTCGATGGACGGCGACATTGCGCCGCTGCCCGCACTTTGCGACCTCGCGGAGAAGTACAACTGCATCATGATGGTGGACGATGCGCATTCGAGCGGCGTGTTGGGGCGCGGCGGGCGCGGGACGGTGGACCATTTGAATTGCCACGGGCGCGTGCACATTCAGGTGGGGACTTTGAGCAAGGCCATTGGGGCGATGGGCGGATATGTTGCTGGGTCGCGCGACCTGATTGATTTTCTCTACTTGCGTGCCCGGCCATTTCTTTTTTCCACATCGCATCCGCCGGCTACGGTGGCGGCGTGCCAGGCAGCATTTACTCTGCTGGACTCACCCGAAGGCGAGAAGCTGGTCAAAAAGCTGTGGGCCAACACAAAAATGTTCAAGCGGGAATTGAAGAAGCGCGGGTTCCAGTTCAAGGTGAGCGAGACGCCGATTATTCCGATTCATGTGGGAGATGCGGCGAAGGCGTTCGAGTTTTCGAAGAAGTTGTTTGAGGCGGGCGTGTTCGCGCCGGCAGTTGGATTCCCAACGGTGGCGGAAGGCAAGGCGCGGTTGCGCGCGATTGTGAGCGCGACGCACAAGAGAGAACAATTGTTGCGGGCCGCGGATATTTTGGCGGAAGTGGCGAAACCGCTGGGGATCATCTCCTAGAAAGCGCGAGGGCGAAATGATTCGAACAGGATATACGATTTTTGCAGGCGCGATTTTTGCGGCAGTTGCGGCGGCGCAGACAGAGCCGGGCGCGGTGACGCTGCCGAGCGGAACGGCAGTGAACGCGGAATTGAATTCGTCCGTGGATTCGAAGAAGGCAAAGGTTGGCGACAAGGTTGAGGCACACACGACCGAGGAAATAAAGTACGCCGGCAAGATTATTGTTCCGAGAGGAGCAAAGTTGGAAGGGCACGTGACGGAAGCGACGGCGCGTTCGAAGGGGGATAGCGGCTCAACGCTGGCGATTCAGTTTGACAAGGCGATTGTGAAAAAGGGAGAAGAGATCCCGCTGAATGTGGCAATTCTCGCGATTGCAGCGCCGCTCCCGGATTTCTCCGGAGGGTCACCTGGAACTGGCAGCGATTCCAGAGGTGGTGGAAGCGCTCCGACTGCGAACGGATCGCCGATGGGCTCCAGCCACACGCCGACTGCGACGCCTGGAACACCAAACTTTCCGGATGCCGCTGGTGGGACGCTAGGAGCGAATGGTGCAGCGCAACTCTCTCCGAAAAGTCGTGGCGTGTATGGGCTGGGTGATTTGAAACTGATGGTGGCCTCATCGAGCGCAAGCCAAGCTACGAGCATAGTATCAAGCGGGAAAAATGTTCATCTGGACAGCGGAACAAGGCTTCTGCTCGTCGTGCCAGAGCAAACAGCCGTGGCACCGAGCAAATAGAACAAACAAAGTTAAGAGCAAGAGAGGACGCAGCAACTTGCGTCCTCTTTTTTATTTGCGCGACCAAATCCACTTCCACGGAACTGAGGTTGGTTCGGTACGCGTTTGCTATACTCGGCGGCATGCCTGCAGCACCGAAAAAACTGTTTCTTGTGGATGCGATGGCGCACATTTACCGCGCGTTTTTTGCGCCGATGCCGCAGCGATTGACCGGGCCGGGAGGCGTGCCGACAAATGTGCCGTTCCTCTTCGGCAATATTCTTCGCAGGCTCATCAAGGATTACCAGCCGGAGTACATCGGCATTGTGTTCGACCCTCCCGGAGCGACGTTTCGCGACAAGCTGTTTGAGAAATATAAGGCGCAGCGGCAGCCGATGCCGGATGAAATGCGCGTGCAACTGCCATTTGTGCGGCGATTGTGTGAGGCGATGAGGCTGCCGATTCTGGAAGTGCAAGGATACGAAGCGGACGACGTGATCGGCGCGATGGCCGTGCAAGCCGCCAAGAAGAATCTGGATGTACTGGTGATTTCGAACGACAAAGATATGATGCAGCTCGTCGGAAAGAATGTTCGAACCTTGCGCACCGGTTCGGGAGGAGCGAAGGCCGACATTATTGTTGACGCAAAGAAAGTGGAAGAGATTTTGGGAGTGCCGCCGGAGCGGGTTGTGGATTACATGGCGCTGCTGGGCGATAACATCGACAACATTCCTGGAGCTAAAGGGATTGGCGAAAAAGGCGCGGCGGAGCTCATCAAGAAATATGGGAGTGTCGAGAAGGCGCTGGATCACGCTGATGAAGTGCCGAACAAGCGCTACCGGGAAGCGCTGCAGCGCCAGCGAGAACAGGTGATGATGTCGAAGCAGTTGGCGACGATTGCGACGGATTTGCCGCTGGAGCTGGATTTGCATGCATTGGAGTTGCGCGAGCCGGATGTCGCGGCGCTTGGCACGCTGTACCGTGAGCTTGGATTTAATTCATTGCTAAGGGAATTGAGCGCGGAGGATTTGGCGTCGTCCGCGCCCGTGAGCGCGGAACCTAGCGTGAAAGCTGACTACGTGGCGTTCGGAGACGTCTCTGATTTTCGCGCGTATCTGGGAAAGCTGCCTGTGAAGCAACCGGTGGCGGTTTGGCTAAACCTCGAGCTCGGCGAGCGGGAATCTGAAGGGTTCGGCACGCGCATTGCGTCGATTGAGGTTTCGTCGAAAGCTGGCGAGGGGCGTTCCGTTTGGCTCGATGAGAAAGGCGAGGCGCTGAAAGCGCTCGCGCCTCTACTCATTGATGCGAAGCGGACGAAAATCGTTCACGATCCTAAATTATTTCAGTTGCTCACGGGTCGCGCTGCGAATGTGAAGCATGCGACGCAGCTTTATTCCTATTTGGTGAGGCCGACGACGGCGAATCACAATTTCGCCGACGTGGTAATGCGGCAGTTCAACACTCCGCTTGGTGGAGGGCCGGGAGAACGCGCGGATTATTTACAACGCCTCGCTCCCGTCTTGCGGGCGCAGATCGACGAACAGGAACTCGCCGGCGTTTACGAAAAAATCGACTTGCCGCTTGCGCCGGTGCTTGCCGATATGGAGCGCATCGGCATCCGCGTCGACCCGAAAGAACTGGACAAAATGTCCATGTCGATGGAGAAGGAAGTCCGGCGGCTAGAAAAAGAAATTTGGAAACTTGCCGGGAATGAATTCAACATCAATTCCCCGGCGCAGCTTGCGGAGATTCTGTTCGATAAATTGAATTTGCAGCCGCCGATGCGCCGCGGAAAAGGGAAAGTGCGATCGACAGCCGCGGAGATTTTGGAGGAAATGGCTGCACAGCACGCGCTGCCCGCAAAGATTATCGAGTACCGCGAGATCTCGAAACTCAAATCGACTTATGTCGACGCGCTGCCGAAACTGATCCACCCGGAAACGGGACGGTTGCACACCAGCTTTTCGCAGACGACGGCGGCGACGGGGCGGCTCAGCTCGAGCGATCCGAATTTGCAGAACATCCCGATTCGGACGGAGCTGGGGCGCGAGATTCGCGCCGCGTTTGTCGCAGAGAAGGGCAAGATTCTGCTCTCGGCGGACTATTCGCAGATCGAGCTGCGGGTGATGGCACATTTTTCGCAGGACCCCGTTTTGATCGATGCCTTTCGCAATGGAGAAGACATTCACGCGCGCACGGCGCAGGAAGTCTTTGGAGTGGGCCCAATGGCGCAAAATGCGGAACACCGTCGCGCGGCAAAGGCCATCAATTTCGGAATTATTTATGGGCTTTCGGCTTTCGGACTGGCGCAACAGCTCAGTATCGGGCAAAAAGAAGCAGCGCAATTCATCGGCGCGTATTTCACGCGGTACAGCGGAGTAAAGAAATTTCTGGACAAGATTCTTGTGGAAACGCGCAAAACCGGCGTGGCAAAAACGCTGTTCGGAAGAATTCGGCCGATTCCGGAGATCAATTCTCCGCAAGCGCAGCTACGCAGTTTTGCGGAGCGCACAGCTTTAAATTCGCCATTGCAAGGGACAGCGGCGGACCTGATCAAACTAGCCATGATCAAAATTGATGAGCGCCTGACAGAGGAAAAGTTCGAAACTAAAATGATTTTACAGGTCCATGATGAACTGCTCTTCGAAGTTCCGCCGAAAGAAAAAGGCAAACTCGAAAAACTCGTCCGCGAAGAAATGGAAGGCGTGCACAAACTGGCCGTCCCACTGGTCGTGGAGATCTGTTCCGGGCCCAATTGGCGAGATCTCGACTGAGGTTCGTTTCATCGAGTTTTAATTGACTTCGAAGCTGTCTTTTCCCTCTTCCTGGGCGTAGAATCCCGTCAAAGAACCTTGCCGATACCTCTCGCTCGGCCGGCCCTTCCTGTCAGGAGGCACTTATGCGGAAAGCATGGTTAGTTCTTGGCGCGGTTTGCGCGGCCAGCATTGGAATGGCGCGAGCGAAGCCGAACAGCACGCAAGAAAAACCGAAAGATTCTTCCGCCGCCGCGGACGAATATAAGATTTCCCAGGAAGATATCGACAAGAAAAATCCAGTGAAGTCTTCGCCGGAAGGCCTGGCGGCGGCGCGCAAGATCTACGGCTACGATTGCGCCATGTGTCACGGTCCGAAAGGAGACGGCAAGGGTGACATTGTCGAGTCCATGAAGCTGACCATGCACGACTGGAATGATCCTGCCTCGCTCGCGGGCAAAAGCGACGGCGAGATTTTCTTCATCATCACCAAGGGCAAGGGAAAAATGATGGGAGAGGGCGATCGCTTGCCCGAAACCATGCGATGGAACATGGTTAATTTGGTGCGGTCTTTCTCGAAGAAAGACACGGGAGACAAGCCCGCTTCCTGAGAAGGCGAATACTCACTGAGGGCGCGATGCCCTCGGCAAAAAGAAACATGGCCCGACGAACGGTTGTTGATCGCGCCGGCCTGCCACGTCCTACTCCTATTGTGTTACGCTTTTTTGCTTGAAGGAATTCCGGAGGATGGTATGGCGCACGCACCACAATTCTTGAAGCTTGTGCAGGATGCCAAGCAGCGCGTGAAGGAAACGAATGTTCCAGACGTCAAACGGCGCATCGACGCAGGTGAAAAATTGATCCTCGTGGACGTCCGCGAAGACAATGAGTGGACCAAAGGGCATCTCCCCGGCGCTGTGCACATGGGCAAGGGCGTCATCGAGCGCGATATCGAGCAGCAGGTTCCCGATACGGGGACCAAACTTGTGCTTTATTGCGGCGGTGGTTTCCGCTCCGCTCTCGTCGCCGACAACCTGCAAAAAATGGGCTACACCAATGTGGAATCGATGGACGGCGGCTGGCGAGGCTGGACCGAAGCCGGCTTGCCGACGGTCCGAGACTAGAAATCAACTAACCTCGTTGCGAGAAATTGGCTGGGGCGGGAGGATTCGAACCTCCACCGTCCTCATTAACAGTGAGGTGTCCTACCGATTGGACCACGCCCCAGCAGCCGACGGGGTAGGCTCCGCCGCAGGCAAAATCGACGGCGAAGAGTTCTTCTAAGATAACACGGCTGCGCATCCCGCAAGGCTTCTTCCCGAAAAAAAATGCATCCGCCGAGTCTCCGCAGGAATCAGAGGCATGGAGGGGAGTTGCGTGCGAAGTCACAGCGAGCAGGGCCGCTGCGATTGGTTCGGACTGTTTGAATGTGTTGTTCGCTTCGTGGAGCGCAACTTTATGAAATTTTTTTAAAGAAAACCTCGCGAGACGGTTGCATTCCAGAAAGTTTTGTCGGAAACTATGCGGTCAATTACGAGCCGGGTGAGCACTTCCCGGCCATGACACCGCGAAGCCTCCAGGCTTCTGCTCCTTCCGGGAGAGGCCTTCGCAAAAGTGCAACGCTGACATGGCCCAGATTTTTCATCGCAGCACAAATTTCATTTCGAGATTCAGTCTGTTCTCGGCTGTTTTTCTGGTCGGACTGGGTCTGGTCGGCGTTTTGGGGCTGGCGCGTTCGCCCTATTCGACGAACCAGAACGTGGTGCGCGCACAACCGGTGCAGTTCAGCCACAAGCATCACGTCGGCGATGACGGGCTTGACTGCCGCTACTGCCATACCTCGGTTGAGACTTCCTCCTTTGCAGGCATTCCGCCCACGAAAACCTGTATGAACTGCCATTCCGTGCTATATGCCGACGCTCCATACCTCGAACCGGTTCGCGAGAGCTTTCGCACGAACCAGTCGATTCAATGGGTGAAAGTGCACCGCCTTCCCGACTTCGTCTATTTCAATCACAGCATTCACGTGAACAAAGGAGTCGGATGTTCGACGTGCCACGGCTCGGTCAACCAGATGCCGCTCATGTTTCAAGCCTCTCCTTTGCTGATGGAATGGTGTTTGGACTGCCACAGGAATCCGGAGAAGGCTTTACGTGCAACGAAAGAAGACGTTTTCAACATGAATTGGAAAGCGCCTGACAATCAGGCGGAACTCGGGAAACAATTTGCCGCAGAACGGAAGATTCGCACGACAGCAGAACTTACGAGCTGTTCGACCTGTCATCGCTAATGGACGGTATGCACGAGAACGACTCTATCGACGGCCACATGCACGATCACGACGAACGCGAGGCTTCCGTGCACGCGGACGATCATTCTGAGCCGCACGCCGAGGACTCGGCGGTGCATGAGCACAGCCTGGACCTCGCGGCGGTGCGCGCGAAGCTGCGCGAGAAGAGCGGCAAACAGTACTGGCGGACGCTCGAAGAGTTGTCTGACGATCCGCATTTCGAAGACATGTTGCACCGCGAGTTTCCGCGGCAGGCGTCGGAGTGGGATGAAACGGTGGACCGGCGCAATTTTCTGAAGCTGGCCGCGGCGTCGCTGGCATTTGCTGGGATTTCCGGCTGCCGGAAGCCGGAGCAGTTCATTGTTCCTTACGTTAAGCAGCCGGACGGAATGGTCCTGGGTAAGCCACAGTTCTACGCCACGGCGATGCCGTTCGGCGCGGACGCTGTCGGAGTTCTGGTGGAGAGCCACGAGGGCCGGCCCACGCACGTGGCGGGGAATCCGGATCATCCTTCGAGTCTCGGCGGGACGGACGTGATTGCGCAAGCTTCCGTGCTGAACCTGTACGATCCCGATCGCGCGCAGACGGTCACGTTTCTTGGCGAGATTCGGGCGTGGTCGGACTTCCTGAAGGAAGCCGAGGCGGCTGTTGCGTTGGCCAAGGCTCAGGGTGGCACGGGGTTCCGGATTTTGACGGGAACGGTCACCTCGCCGACGCTTGCTGCGCAAATCGCGAGTGTTCTGAAACAGATTCCCGGCGCCAGGTGGCACCAGTGGGAACCTGCGGGGAGCGACGGTGCGCGCGAAGGCGGGAAGCTCGCTTTCGGACGCTACGTCAGCACTGTATATCGCCCGGAAAAGGCCGACGTCATTCTTTCGCTAGATGCGGATTTCCTGGCCAGCGGGCCGGGGCATATCGGCTACATGAAGCAGTTTTACCGCCGCCGCAAACTGAGCGGTCCCAGCGACACGATGAATCGGCTCTATGTGGTTGAGCCGACCCCTTCTGTTACGGGATCAAGCGCGGATCATCGTTTGCCTCTGCGAGTTTCCGACGTCGGGCAATTCGCTCGCGCCCTGGCAGCGAAATTGGGCTTGGGTGGCAGCGGATCGCTTGCGCCAGCCGTGCAAAAGTGGCTTGATGCCGCAGCTGGCGACTTGCAGAAGAATCGCGGCAAATCTCTCGTCGTTGCCGGAGAGTTTCAGCCCGCGGAAGTCCATGCCCTTGCGCATGCCATCAACGCCTCGCTCGGGAATGTCGGCACGACGCTTTATTACACGGAGCCGGTCGAAGCGAATCCAGTGAATCAACTGGAGTCGTTCACGGAGCTTTGCGCCGATATGGATGCGGGCAAAGTCGATACGTTGTTGATTTTTGGGTCGAATCCCGTATACGACGCACCGCACGACTTTGACTTCACTTCGAAGCTGCAAAAAGTTGCCAAGACCGTTCAGGTCAGCACTCATTTCGATGAGACTGCCCAATACTCCAAATGGCACGTCGCGGAATCGCACTACTTGGAAAACTGGGGCGATGCACGCGCTTTCGATGGAACTGTTAGCGTGATTCAGCCGCTCATCGCTCCGCTTTATCACACGCGTTCGGCTTTTGATGTTTTGGCAGCGTTCACCGACAAGCCTGGGCTGACGGCTTATGATGCGGTTCGCGAGCGCCTTAAGGCCTCTGCGGGAACCGGAGACCCGGAGAAATTCTGGCGCAAAACTCTGAATGATGGAGTCATTGCGAACTCAGCGTCCGCGCCGATATCCGTTGCGCCGAAGTTTAGTGCCGCTAGCTTGCCACCGGCAAAGGCAATCCCCGCGGGCCAGCTAGAATTTATTTTCCGCCCGGATGCGAATGTACACGACGGTCGATACGCAAACAACGGCTGGCTGCAAGAGTTGGCGCGGCCGGTCACGAAAATTACCTGGGATAACGCTGCGCTGGTCAGTCCGAGGCTTGCGGAGAAACTTCAGCTCACGCAACGCGCCGCCGCTCGCGGCGGTGAGCACGGCCAGATCGTTAGCAACGTGATCAACATTTCGATTTCGAACAGTCAAGTTACGGCGGCCGCATGGATTCTGCCGGGGCAAGCCGATGACGTCGTTGTGCTTCCGCTGGGCTATGGGCGCAAGAACGCCGGATTCACTGGTACCAACAAAGGGTTCAACGCCTACATGGTGCGTACATCCACCGCGTTATGGACCGCTACGGCAGGCGCGGAGACCATCAAGAAAACCGGCGACGAGTACCCTCTCGCTTGCACCCAGTATCACTTCAACATGGAGGGCCGAAAGATTCTGGCCACCGGGACGCTCGCGGAATACCAGAAGAACCCCATGTTCGCGCACGAAGGCGACGAGACGCCGAAGAATCCCAAGGAAATGACCTTGTACAAGGAATTTTCCTATCCGGGTTATGCCTGGGGTATGGCGATTGATCTGAACAGCTGCAATGGCTGCAACGCCTGTGTCGTCGCTTGCCAGTCGGAAAACAACATTGCCGTCGTCGGCAAGGATCAGGTGATGCGCGGGCGAGAGATGCACTGGATCCGCATCGACCGTTATTACTCAGCGAAGACGCCCACCAACGATCCTTCTACCGACCAGGGCGACGCGCTCGACAATCCCGAGACGTTTTTCCAGCCCGTCCCGTGCCAGCAGTGCGAGAACGCGCCTTGCGAACAAGTTTGCCCCGTCGGCGCCACGGTGCACAGCGCGGAAGGCCTGAACGATATGGTTTACAACCGCTGCGTGGGCACGCGGTATTGTTCGAACAACTGTCCGTACAAAGTGCGCCGCTTTAATTTTCTCCGCTTCCAGGACTGGGAAACGCCTTCGTTTAAGCTCATGCGCAATCCCGAAGTGACGGTGCGCAGCCGCGGCGTCATGGAAAAGTGCACGTATTGCGTGCAGCGCATCAACAACGCGCGCATCGATGCGGAAAAGCAGAACCGCCCCATCGCGGACGGCGAAATTGTTACTGCTTGCGAATCCGCTTGCCCCGCCCAGGCCATCGTTTTTGGCAATGCCAACGACCCCAACAGCCGCGTGGCCAAACTGAAAGCGCAAGCGCGCAGCTATTCGATTCTCGGCGAGCTGAACACTCGCCCCCGCACCACGTATCTTGCGGCCGTTCGCAATCCGAATCCTGAATTGGAGAAGGCATGAGCGCCGGGCAGCCGCCTCTCGACTCTCCAGAAATCAGCCGGCTCACCCCCGTGCTCGGACCGGGGCATACCTATGCCTCCGTAACGGATAAAATCAGCGCGATCGTTCTTACGCGGCGCACATCGATCGGCTGGTACATTGGCTTTCTGCTTGCGTTCAGCATCTTCGGCGTGATGAACATCGCCATCGGTTACCTGTTCATAAAAGGCACCGGCATTTGGGGCATCAACATACCCATCGGCTGGGGCTTTGCGATTGTCAACTTTGTCTGGTGGATCGGTATCGGCCACGCCGGAACGCTCATTTCCGCCATTCTCTTTTTGCTGAATCAGAAGTGGCGCACCTCGATCAACCGCTTTGCGGAAGCAATGACGCTCTTTGCCGTGGCGTGCGCGGGCATTTTCCCACTGATTCATACCGGCCGCCCCTGGTACGCGTTCTGGATGTTCCCGTATCCCAGCGTGATGGGAATTTGGCCGCAGTTCCGCAGCCCGCTCATCTGGGACGTATTCGCCGTGTCAACGTATGGAACGGTCTCGCTGCTTTTCTGGTTTGTGGGATTGATACCCGACCTCGCCACACTGCGGGATCGCTCGACTACCAAGACGAAGCAGATTATTTACGGAATGCTGGCTCTGGGCTGGCGGGGCTCCGCGCGACACTGGCAGCGTTATCAGTCCGCGTATCTGCTTCTTGCTGGCCTAGCCACGCCGCTGGTGCTTTCCGTTCACACCGTGGTGAGCTTCGATTTCTCGGTTGCTATCGTGCCGGGCTGGCACACCACGATTTTCCCGCCGTACTTCGTTGCCGGCGCCATCTATTCCGGTTTTGCGATGGTTTTGACGATAGCGATTCCCCTGCGGAAGGCTTACGGCCTCGAAGATTTCATCACCATGCGCCACCTCGAGAACATGGCCAAGGTGATGCTCGCCACGGGCTTGATCGTGGCTTACGGCTACTTCTTCGAATTCTTCATGTCGCTTTATAGCGGCAATAAATTTGACGTTTTCCTGGTCAACCAGCGCTTGCACGGACCGTACGCTCCGTTCTACTACGCGTTGATCCTCTGCAACATTCTGATTCCGCAGCTGCTTTGGTTCCAGAAAATGCGCACGAACGTGGTGGTGCTCTTTATCATGTCCATCGTCGTAAACGTGGGCATGTGGCTGGAGCGGTTCGTTATTATCGTCATCAGTTTGACGCGCGATTTCATGCCTTCCGCGTGGGGCCGCTATTCTCCGACGGTTTGGGATTGGGCCACGTTAATCGGCACAATGGGCATGTTCGTCATGTTGATTTTCCTGTTCGTTCGCGTTTTGCCGGCGATATCCATCGCTGAAATGCGCGAATTGGTGACGGAAACGGCCGAGGAACACAAGTGATAGCACACCGGTCACATATTTACGGCGTGATTGGCGAGTTTGAGAAGCCGGATCAGCTTGTTCATGCTGCCGCGAAGATTCGCGAAGCGGGCTACCGCTACTACGAATGCTACACTCCGTTTCCGGTGGAAGGCATGCCGGAAGCCATGGCTATGCGCCGAAACGACGTCCCGCTGATCACGCTCGTCGGCGGCCTGCTCGGCGGGCTTGGCGGTTTTGGCTTCCAGTACTGGGTGAACGTATACGCATATCCTCTAAACATCGCCGGGCGCCCGCTCAACAGCTGGCCGGCCTTCATTCCGGTCACGTTTGAGATGACCATTCTCTTCGCTTCGCTCTTCGCGGTGTTCGGTATGCTCGCGCTCAACGGGCTGCCTCAGCCCCATCATCCGATTTTCAATGCGCACCGTTTCACGCATGCTTCGACGGACCGCTTCTTTGTCTGCATCCAGGCACGCGACAAAAAATTTAACCTCGCGGAAACGGCGCGCTTTCTGCAAGGGCTCGCCGCGCATCACGTTTCGGAGGTGCATGATGACTAGCACCTCGCGAATCGTGCTCGGTCTGTGCGCGGCCTTGCTTTCCGTCGTGGCGGGTGGCTGCCAGATCCGCCAGGATATGGCGGACCAGCCCAAAAACACACCGCTTTCGCCCAGCCCGTTCTTCGACGACGGCCGCTCGGAACGTCCTTTGATCGAAAATACCGTGGCGCGCGGCTCGATCGCGGACGAGGATTTGTTTGTTTCCAAGGAATCGAATGCGTTCCCTCTTCCGCTGACGCCGGAGCTGCTCAATCGTGGCCATGAGCGCTACAGAATCTTCTGTTCACCCTGCCACGGCATTCAGGGCGACGGTAACGGGATGGTCTCAATGCGGGGGATGAAACATCCGCCAAGCTATCATGATCCGCGCCTCCGACAGGTTTCCAACGGCTACCTCTACGACGTGATTACTAACGGGTTTGGCGGCATGCTCAGCTATTCCGCGCAAGTTCCACCGGCCGACCGCTGGGCCATCATCGCTTATGTCCGGGCGCTCCAACTCAGCCGCAACGCTCCGGTTTCCGAACTTCCGCCCGATGTGCGGGCGAAATTGCCCGGAGGAGGCTCCGCGAAATGACCGCGTCGGACTACATGGCGCCCGAAAGCGTCGGCCGCCTGCAGCAACGCGCATCCGTGGCAGGCATTGTCGGCCTGGTGGCCTGCGGCATCTGTTTCTTTCTGTACGGCAACCAATACGCCGACCGCTTTTTCCATTCCTATCTGATTGCTTTCATGTTCGTTCTCGGATTGTCGCTTGGGTCGCTCGGCCTTTTGATGCTGCAGCATCTTACGGGCGGCCACTGGGGCATCATGACTCGCCGGCCGCTCGAGTCCGCTACTCGCGTGCTTCCGCTTGTCGCCGTTTTCTTCCTGCCCATCGCCATTTTCGGCATGAAGCATCTCTATAAAGAGTGGCTGGACGCGCCGTCGACAGGCGAGGGATCGCTTTCTGACCTCCAAAAGTCGTATCTCACTACCAACGGATTCCTCATTCGCGCGGTAATTTACTTTGCCGTCTGGCTTCTGCTGGTCTATATCTTCAATCGCTGGTCGAAAGAACAAGATGCAAACCGCGAGGATCGCGGGCTTCGCCGCCGAATGAAAATGCTGGCGGGCCCCGGCATCATCCTCTACGTCTTTGTCATGACGTTCGCCGCGATCGACTGGGTCATGTCGCTTTCTCCGCATTGGGCCTCGACGATTTACGGTTTCCTTTTCGTGATCGGACAGTTGATCTCCTCAATGTCGCTCATGATCGCCGTCCTCGTGCTCCTTTCAAGGACCGCGCCCCTAGAGGGTGTCATCCAGAGCCGCCACCTACACGACTTGGGCAAGCTTCTCCTCGCGTTCGTCATGCTATGGGCCTATTTCGGTTTCTCTCAGCTGCTCATCATCTGGTCCGGCAATCTGCCCGAGGAGATCAGTTTCTACCGCTCGCGTTTGTACGGCGGCTGGGGGGTCGTAGCGGTTCTCGTCCTGATCTTTCACTTTTTCGTGCCGTTCTTTTTTCTTTTGCCGCGCGACGTCAAGCGCAGCGCCAAGCTGCTGCCCAAAATCGCGATGTGGCTGATCTTCATGCGTCTCGTCGATCTTTTTTGGCTCACGCGCCCGGAGTTTACGTCGAACGCCGTTCCGGGTTTGATGGACATTGCTGCCATTCTGGCGCTTGCGGGAATCTGGTTTGCCGTCTTTGCGAGAAATCTGAAGACCCAGCCGCTTCTGCCGCTGGGCGATCCTAAACTTGAAGAGGCTATTGAAGTCCATGAGTTCTGAGCATCACAACACGCCGCAGCCGGGCGATCCGCCACCAACGAACGCGGATGTCGCGTTCGAGTCTTCGGACATCGACACCCGAACGATTCTGGCTTACATGTTCTACCTGGCGATATCCGTCGCGGCCGCGTTCCTCGTTAGTGTTTATGTGTTCCGATTCACCACAACGCTCGCTGTCGATTCCCGAACACCTCCGCCTCCCGTTCGCCAGGGTGTTGCGCCAACCATGCCGCCAGAGCCGCGGCTGCAAGGCGTACCTGGGCACACCACTGACCCGCAACTGGATTTGAGGGACAAACGGGAAGCAGATGAAGCGGCGAACGAGACATACGGCTGGATCAATCAGCAAGCCGGTATCGCACAAATTCCGGTGGACGAAGCGATGAAAATTATCGTCGCAAAGGGTTTGCCGGGCGCGGCTGCTCCGGCTGCGGAGAAGAAAAAGTAAGATCATGAACTGGACGCGTCCCATCTCCGGAGTTTTCGCACTGTTGCTAAGCGCCAGCGTGGCCATGGCTCAAGCCGTGCCAAGCAACACGGGTCCAGCGGCGCAGAATATGCCCGCCGTCCTGCAAAACGTAGGCTTCGAGCCGCCGCTCAATGCGCATTTGCCCCTCGATCTCGCTTTCCGCGATGAGACCGGCCGCAACGTCCAGCTCCGCGAATATTTCACGCAGAAACCGGTTCTCCTGGCGCTCGTCTATTACGGTTGTCCGATGCTCTGCAATCAGACCGAGCAAGGAGTTGTGGGCAGTCTGCGCATGCTTTCGTTCAATCCCGGCCGGGACTACGAAGTGGTTTTCGTCAGCTTTGATCCGCGCGAGAGTCCAGACATGGCGGCCCAGAAAAAAGAATCGGCCATGACGCATTTCCGGCGCCCCGAGACGGCCAGCGGCTGGCATTTCCTCACCGGTGCGAAAGAGTCGATCGACGCGCTTACCAAAGGCGCAAACTTCCGCTATTCGTTCGACCAGAAGTCCAATCTTTTCGCGCACGCCAGCGGCATCATGCTGCTGACGCCCGATGGCCGCATATCTCGCTATTTCTATGGTGTCGAATATCCTTCGCGCGACGTGCGCCTCGGCCTTGTCGATGCTTCCGAGGGCAAGATTGGCACGCCCGTCGACCGCGCTTTGCTTTTTTGCTACCAATACGATCCAACATCGGCCCGCTACAGCGCTTCCATTCTCAAAATCATCCGTTTGGCCGGAGTTCTGACGATTTTGGGGCTGGTCGCGGGAATGCTGATTTTCCGCCGACGCGATATCGCCGCCGCGCGAACGAAACCCCAAGGAGCCCACTAAGCCGTGCAGTCGCAACTGCCATTTTATCCGGATCAGGCCTCCAACTTCGCTCCCAGCGTGGACTCGCTGATGACGTTCCTGATCCTCGTGTCCGTCTTCTTCTCGGCTGCGATCACCGCGGCGATCGTGATTTTCTTCTTTAAATTCCATCGCAAGAGCAAGAACGAAATCGGCGTCCCAATTCACGGCGACATGCGCCTGGAAGTCATGTGGATCGTGGTCCCCGCGATTCTGTCCTTAGCCATGTTTGGCTGGGGAGCTGTCGTCTATGTCGATTTCCGCCACGCGCCTCAAGACACTCTGGACATCTATGTGATCGGCAAGCAATGGATGTGGAAAATTCAGCAGCCCAACGGTCGCAGAGAGATCAACGAATTACATGTTCCCGTCGGACGCAGCGTCAAGTTGGTACTCGCCAGCGAAGATGTCATCCACGACTTTTTCGTTCCCGCATTCCGCGTGAAGATGGACGCTGTACCTGGCCATTACAACACGATGTGGTTCCGTCCCACGAAAGCGGGCCGCTATCAATTCTTTTGTTCGCAGTACTGCGGCACAGACCACGCTGTGATGGGCGGCTGGGTCACCGTCATGGAACCTTCCGGTTACGCTGCGTGGCTTTCCGGGTCTACCGGCGAAAACGTCGATCCGGTCGTCGCAGGGGAAAAACTGTTTGCCGAGAAGGCTTGTAGCACCTGCCATCTGGGCAATGGCACGGGCCGCGCACCTTCGCTCAATGGAGTTTATGGCGGCACGGTTCGCTTGGCCGATGGTTCGACTGTCACCGCGGACGAAGCCTACATTCGCGAATCCATTCTGTTTTCGAACGCGAAAATCGTCGCTGGTTATCAGCCGCTAATGCCTTCGTTTCAAGGGCAGTTGACGGAGGAACAGATTTTGAGTCTGACCGCCTACATCAAGTCGCTGCAATCGCAGCCGGTGCCTGCGACCGGTGCAGGCGTGGTCGCACCGGGGAAGAAATAGGCCATGAGCACCACAATGAGCACGACACCACCAAAGCCGCCCGGTTATCAGTTGCCGGAAGAGCACTATCTCAATGCCACCTACGGCCTCCGCTCCTGGCTCCTCACCACCGACCATAAGCGCATCGCGCTGCTGTATCTCGCTTCGGTCACTTTTTTCTTTTTCATCGGCGGCATCTTCGCCACCATGATCCGCATTCACCTGCTCACCCCTGCGGGTTACCTGGTTACGCCCGAGACTTACAACAAGCTCTTCACCATGCACGGCGTGGCGATGATTTTCTTCTTCCTGATTCCTTCCATCCCCGCCGTCCTCGGAAACTTCCTTATCCCGTTGATGATTGGCGCGAAAGACGTCGCCTTTCCCAAGCTCAATCTTTTGAGTTGGTACGTCTACATCACCGGCGGCTGCTTCGTCCTCTATTCCTTCGCCACCGGAGGTTTGGATACTGGTTGGACCTTTTACACGCCGCTCAGCAGCGTCTACTCGAATTCTGCGGTGACGCCCGCCGTCATAGGAATCTTCATCAATGGTTTTTCCTCCATCCTGACCGGCCTGAATTTCGTGGTTACCATCCATACGATGCGCGCACCGGGCATGACCTGGTTCCGGCTGCCGCTCTTCGTCTGGGCTCAATACTCCACCAGCATCATCTTTATCCTTGGAACGCCGGTCATCGCCATCACGCTTCTCCTCGTCGGCCTCGAGCGCATGTTTCACCTCGGCTTCTTCAACCCGGCTCTTGGCGGCGACCCCATTCTCTTCCAGCACCTCTTCTGGTTTTATTCGCACCCTGCCGTGTACATCATGATTCTCCCGGCCATGGGTGTGATCAGCGAAATTATTCCCACGTTCGCGCGCAAACCCATCTTTGGTTACACATTTATTGCGGCATCGAGCATCGCGATCGCCGTCATTGGTTTCTTCGTATGGGCGCATCACATGTTCCTTACCGGAGAGTCCACCTACGCCGCGCTGGCTTTTTCGCTTCTCAGCTACCTGGTGGCTATTCCCTCCGCGGTCAAAGTCTTCAACTGGACCTCCACCCTTTACAAGGGTTCCATCTCTTACGACACCCCGATGCTCTACGCCCTCGGCTTCATCGGCTTGTTCCTGATCGGCGGCTTGACTGGCCTGTTCCTTGCCTGCCTCGGCCTGGATATTCATATCCACGACACCTACTTCGTCGTCGCGCATTTCCACTACATCATGGTTGGTGGCGCGGTGATGGGCTACGTCGGCGGATTGCATTTCTGGTGGCCGAAGATTACCGGAAAGCTCTATCCGGAGTTTTTGGCGCGGGTGGCCGCGGTACTTCTCTTCGTGGGCTTCAACCTGACTTTCTTCCCGCAATTCATTCTTGGCTATCTCGGCATGCCGCGCCGCTATCACAACTATCCACCGGAGTTCCAGGTGCTCAACGTGATGTCCACAGCGGGAGCCTCCATTTTGGCGCTGGGCTATCTGTTGCCGATGCTTTATCTCACGTGGTCGATGCGCTATGGCAAAGTCGCCGGTCCCAACCCCTGGCCGGCCACGGGTCTTGAGTGGCGCACCGCGTCTCCGCCGCTGACTGAAAATTTTGATGTGACGCCGGAAGTGGATTGGGAGCCGTACGACTATAAGAACCGTCCCGATCTCGGGCTTGGAACACCCAGTGCGCCGTCGCTTTCGCCGGCTCACGGAGACGACTAGCGGTCGAGTTTATCGTATTAGGGCTCGTCGGACCTGGACTTTGGCGACGGCCCGCCCGTGCCGCGGCAATCAGCGCAGCGCGAACTGAAGTCAAAGAGGAGTACCGAGTGCATCGCACCGGAGAACTGTCTGGGCAATATCAAACGCTGGAGCAGCAGAAGGAATCCGCCACTCTTGGTATGTGGATCTTTCTGTCCACCGAAATTTTGTTCTTCGGCGGTCTCTTCCTCACTTACACCATCAACCGCCACACGTACGCCGACGTTTTCTCTTTTTCCAGCCGCACCATCAAATTGAGTTGGGGTGCCATCAACACTGTCGTCCTCATCGGCAGCAGCTTGACCATGGCTATGTCGGTTTGGGCTGCCGAGGTAGGCAAGAAAAAGCTGGTCACCCTTTTCCTCATCGCCACCTTGCTTTTGGGCACCGTCTTCCTGGGCATCAAGGGGATCGAATACCACGACAAGTTCGTCGAGCACCACGTCCCCGGTTTGAGTTTTGACATGTATTTCTGCACGAACAATCCGGGGGCATGCAATCTCAGTCCCGAAGACCTTGCAAAAGAAAAAGTTGAACTAGATGAATTGACGAAAAAGATGGGCGGTGAGACGGCCGTCAATGCAAACTCTCAGCTCTTTTTCTCTCTTTACTTCGGCATGACCGGCTTACACGCCCTGCACATGATTATCGGGGCCGGACTGCTCCTCTGGTTGATCAAGCAATCCATGTCGGGCCGCTTCACGGCGCAATACAACACGCCTGTCGAGAACGTCGGTCTCTATTGGCATTTCGTCGATATCGTGTGGATTTATCTTTTCCCGTTGTTATATCTGATCGACCGGCATTAGCAGGGTCACTCAGGAGAGGCACGCGTGTCCGAGCATATTGTTTCGCCAAAAATCTATCTTTTGATTTTCGCCGTGCTGATGATTCTGACTATTACGACCGTCTACGCTGCTACCGTGGACCTTAACGCCTATTTCCACAGCTTGAACATCATCGTGGCTCTCGTTATTGCTACCTGCAAAGCCATTCTCGTCATTCTCTTTTTCATGCACGCCTACTACAGTTCCAAACGCACCAAACTCATTGTTTTTGCCGGCTTTTTCTGGCTCGCCATTATGCTCTCTCTGACTCTCAGCGATTACGCCAGCCGCCACCTGGACGTGCACTAGCATTTCGAGGCTCGCACTGCTCTGATTCCAGGTTATTTCCAGCCTAAGCTGCCTCGGGTGCCCCCTCGGCGTCGACTTGACACACTTCGACTGCGTTCGGACGTTTTTGGGTGTTTTGGGGTTGGTGACGGTTCGGAAGGACTTACCAGTCGCCGCACTGCCGAAATAAAGGGGGGAGAAACGAACCGGCCCAGCCCTCAATCCCCTAAAGGGATCCTCGGTTCGCCTCCCCCACTGACTTTACTAGTGCATCCCAGAAGCCAATTTTAACTCTTTTGTTTTCAGCGTCTTGTCGCTTGATTGCCGGGTAAAAATGTTCTACACCCGTGAAAATTTACCCGCCAGGTAAATCTTCTACAGCCCACTGCCACTGTTTGATCAGGGAGGGGCTTTCACCCGGCGGCACCAGGACAGCGCCTGAATCCTCATCCTTCTCCCTGAAGAAATAGGAAAAACTCACTAAAATCGGGCGAGGACGAAGTGGGCGCCGCTCAGGCGTTCTTGACCACGCCGAATTCTCCCTGCTATTGTGGAGAGTTATTCTGGCCTCAGTGTACCCACTGTGCGCCGGAGCTCCTGTGGAGGGAGCGTTCTCGTCTCATGGGCCTGACCAAACTGGTTATTCGGGGCGCGCGGCAGCACAACCTGAAAAACATCAGCCTCGAAATCCCCCGGAACACCTTAACCGTTATTACCGGTCTTTCCGGTTCCGGCAAATCCTCCTTGGCGTTCGATACCATTTACGCGGAGGGGCAGCGCCGCTACGTCGAATCGCTCTCCGCGTACGCCAGGCAGTTCCTCGACCAAATGGAGCGCCCGGAAGTCGACGTTATCGAAGGCCTTTCTCCGTCGATCGCCATCGAGCAGAAAACCACCACGCGCTCCCCGCGCTCTACAGTCGGAACTATCACCGAAATCTACGATTACCTTCGCGTGATCTACGCTTCCGTCGGCGCACCGCATTGCCCCAAATGCGGCAAACCCATCGCGCGCCAGTCAAGTGAACAAATCGTTCAGGCCATTCTCAATGGGGAGCTGTGTCAATCCGACGATCGCATCATGATTTTGGCGCCTATCGTCCGCGGCAGAAAAGGTGCCTACCGCAAAGAGTTCGAAAAGCTGGCGCAAGACGGCTACGTGCGCGTGCGCGTCAACGGCGAACTTTTTCCGCTGGACGTTCCCCCGAGCCTCGACAAGCGCAAAAATCACAACATTGAAGTCGTTGTGGACCGGCTCCTCGTCAAACAGGGTATTGCGGCCCGCCTTGAGCAGTCTATCGCCACCGCGCTGAAGCTTGCTGGAGGTCTTGTTACTGTCGCCGTCGTTGGCGGCAAGGAGCATGTGTTCTCGGAAAAGCTTGCTTGCCCGGACTGCGGCATTTCTGTTCCGCAGCTCGAACCGCGCTCCTTTAGCTTCAATTCGCCTTACGGCGCATGCCCGGCCTGCAACGGCTTGGGCTCCAAGTACGACTTCGATCCTGCCAGAATCATCACGGACTGGACACGCCCGCTGTTTGACGGCGGTTTGGGTCCCGGCTCCAGCTCCGCGATTCTCAAGCGGACGCTTGAGCTCGCCGCTTACGCCTATCACTTTGATTTGGAGACGCCTTTTGAGAAATTCCCTCCGCGCATCCAGAATCTGCTGCTCTACGGCTATCCGCCTTCAAACGGGCGCGGCGGTCCTGAACAAAAAGATCCTGCCGGCAAGAAGTCTTCCGGAGAAAAGCTTTTCCGCTTTCCAGGTATTCTGAAATTTCTCGATCGCAACTTCGCAGAATCCAATTCCGACTCTTATCGCGAGTGGATGACGCAATACATGTCGGCCACGCTTTGCAATGTTTGCCACGGCAAGCGCCTCCGTCCGGAATCGCTCGCCGTTAAGCTGGCCGGCTACTCCATTGCCGATTTCACGGCCCTTTCTCTCGCCGCCTCACGCCCCGCCGTGGACAAAATACTTGCGCAACTCACTTCTCGCCAGCGGGAAATTGCCGGTCGTCCGCTCGAAGAAGTCGCAGAACGAATAGATTTCCTGCTGGCAGTTGGCCTCGGCTATTTGAGTCTGGACCGCTCGGCTGCCACGCTCTCCGGCGGTGAAGCCCAGCGCATCCGCCTAGCCACGCAGATCGGCTCCCGCTTGCGTGGCGTGCTTTACGTGCTCGATGAGCCGTCCATCGGCCTTCACGCGCGCGATAACGACCGGTTGCTCGGTTCTCTCGAGCAGCTCCGCAATCTTGGCAACACCGTGCTCGTCGTCGAGCATGACGAAGACACCATTCGCCGCGCGGATTTTGTCGTCGACCTCGGCCCCGGCGCGGGTAACGCCGGAGGCTACCTCGTCGCGCAGGGTAAGCCCGAGCAGATCGCCGCCAGCGCCGAATCGCTTACGGGCCGCTATCTCAGCGGAGCCCTGCGCATCACCGTTCCAGAAAAACGGCGCAGCCCAAATGGCAAAGCCATCCAAATCCTCGGCGCCAGCGCAAATAATCTTAAAGATGTCGACGTAACGCTTCCGCTCGGCTTGCTAACGGTGGTTACCGGCGTCTCCGGCTCGGGCAAATCCACGCTCGTCAACGACATTCTCTATCGCGCGCTCGCGCAGAAACTATATCGTTCCATGGAACCGCCCGGTGCACACCGCGAGCTGGTCGGGGCCGATCAAATCGACAAGGTTATTGAGATCGATCAAGCCCCCATCGGCCGCACACCGCGTTCGAATCCCGCCACGTACACCGGCGTTTTCGCGCCCATTCGCGAACTCTTCGCCATGCTTCCCGAATCGCGCGAGCGCGGCTATCGTCCCGGCCGCTTCAGCTTCAACGTCAAAGGCGGCCGCTGCGAAGCCTGCCAGGGTGACGGTCTCCGTCGCATCGAAATGAATTTCCTGCCCGATGTCTACGTCATGTGCGAAGTCTGCCGCGGCAAGCGTTACAATTCCGAAACGCTGGCCGTCCGCTACAAAGGTCACACCATCAGCGACGTCCTCAATCTGCCCTCGTCCGACGCGTTAAAGCTTCTAGAAAACATTCCGCAAATTCAGCAAAAGCTTTCTACGCTCGTCGAGGTCGGCCTCGGCTACGTCACGCTTGGCCAATCCGCCACAACTCTCTCCGGTGGCGAAGCCCAGCGCATCAAACTGGCGCGCGAACTTTCCAAACGCCAGACCGGCCGCACGCTCTACATCCTCGATGAACCCACCACTGGTTTACACTTCGACGACGTGCGCAAACTCCTCGACGTGCTCCAGCGCCTCGTCGCTCTCGGCAACACCGTCCTCATCATCGAACACCACCTCGACGTCATCAAACAAGCTGACTGGATCATCGACCTCGGCCCCGAAGGTGGCGAAGGCGGCGGTCGCATCGTCGCTCAAGGCCCTCCCGAACTCGTCGCCCGCACAAAAAAATCCTATACTGGGCAGGCTCTCGCACGCGTCCTAGGCATCTCCAGCAACGGCCACGCAAATGGCAACGGCCCAATCGCCAAATGAGCGCCCGCGCATCGCTCACTGTCAATTCGCAACGAACCCCCGGGCTCTTCGTAGGGGCACAGCACCCTGTGCTCGATCTCAGCACGCTTCCTGAGTGCTTGGTATCAAGCCAATCGCGCGTTACAGTATGTAAACCTCAATGAGCATCTATTCCACCCCGCCACTCACGTTTGGCGCTGTGCGTACATACCCGCTGTCTTCCCGCAAGAGCAAAGTAAGCGTGCGCGACTTTGCCAAACCTCCCGCCGCAAACCTCTCCTTCACAAAATATCTCGACTCTCTCCCAAACTTTCTCGCTGCGAACGATTTGCGTAATCTTCTCGCCGCCATGCATCGCGCCCGCAAACGACGCGCCCCCATCCTCTGGGGTATCGGCGGCCACGTAATAAAAGTCGGCCTGGGACCCGTCCTGATCGATCTCATGCGCCGCGGCTTCGTCTCCGGCATCGCCATGAACGGCGCCGCGCTCGTCCACGATTTTGAAATCGCTCTTGCGGGAAACACTTCCGAAGACGTGGAAGCCGGCCTCGGCGCCGGCCAGTTCGGCATGGCCAGCGAAACCGGCGAATATATCAACGAGTTTTCAAAACTCGCTGCCCGACTCCACATCGGCTACGGCGAGGCGGCCGGCCAATTCCTCACTAGCGGCATCCTAAACGTAAAATACGCCGCGTCCAGCGTACTCGTCGCCGCTTACAAACAACGCATCCCCGTCACCATTCATCTCGCTATCGGCACAGACATTCCTCACATGCATCCCGCGGCCGACGGGCCTTGCCTCGGCGCAGCCACCTTCCTCGATTTCCGCCTTTTCTGCGCGCTCGTGAAACAAATGCACCCCGGCGGCATCTATCTAAACTGGGGATCCGCCGTACTACTACCGGAAGTTTTCCTGAAAGCCGTGAGCGTCGCGCGCAATCTCGGTGTACCCTTGCAGCCAATTACGACCGCCAACTTCGACTTTATCCAGCACTATCGTGCGTTGCAAAATGTAGTGAAGCGTCCTACCGTATCCGAACGCGGAGGCCGCAAGTCAGAATCGCGCGGCTACGCCATCACCGGCCATCACGAACTGCTAATGCCTTTGGTCGCCGGCGCGCTGGCCGCTGGCTGGCCAAAAACTCCGCGTCAAGGCAAACGCAAACGATGAGCCTCCTCAACGAAAACTCTTTTCTTCCGCCGGATCAGGAGCCGCCCTCGCAATCCCCCGTGGAACCCGGCTCTGGTGCGGCTCAACCGCCCACAACTCCCGCAGAACTCCCGCTCGCCGGCGATCCCATCAGCCTTGCCGCCACTGTTCGTGCGCCCGTCCCTTCCCACGAACCTTCCCTTCCCGAGGACTTGCGCATCTCTTGGTCCTGGCTGCATTTCGCGGTGTTTCTCTCTTTTATAGTGGTCAGTTTTTTCATTGTTCAGTTAAGTTTCGCGGTTTATTACGCGGCCCCTCTTAGCCATCTCTCGAACAAAAAGGACTTCGAGCGGTTTGCCCTATCAAAGCCGGGATTCGCCGTTGGCAGCATGGTTCTTTTGTATGCCTTGGTCTTGCTGTTTCTCTACGTCAGCCTTTCTGTCCTTCCCGGTTTGCCTTTCTGGCGTACTCTCGGCTGGAGAAGGATCACGCGCCCCAGCGGCGGACGTGCGAGGAGCCCGTGGCTCTTCTACTTTGCGGGCTGCGGTCTTTCCTTTGCAGTTCTCGTTGCTACGTACAAACTGCAACCGCCCGAGGATGTGCCCATCGAAGAACTTTTCCGCTACAAAAACACGGCGATGCTGTTCATGGCCATGGCTGTTTTGGTGGCCCCACTCGTCGAAGAAACCGTATTTCGCGGCTATCTTTACCCGCTGTTTGCGAAATCTTTCGGCGTAGCCAACAGTGTGATCCTTACGGGCGTTCTTTTCGGATTGATGCACGGCGCCCAGCTCGGCTGGACCTGGAGCCTCGTTTTCGTGCTCATCGCGGTCGGTGTCATCTTTACCTTTGTTCGCGCACGTACCGGTTCTGTCTTCGCCAGTTTCTTGCTTCACCTTGGCTACAATTCCATGATTGCCCTTATCACAGTTCTCGGCACCCAAGGCTTCACAAAAATGACCCCCACCCACTGACGGATTCGTCTTCTTCGCTCTCGTTCGCTACAATGTTTTGTTCCGAGGAATTGCCAAAATGTACGTAGCCCAACCCATTGAATGGACGGACAGCGGCGTTGTGATGCTCGACCAACGTCTGCTTCCCGGCGAAGAAGTCAGCTACACCTACACCAATTACCGCGAAGTCGCCAAAGCCATCCGCGACATGGTCATTCGAGGAGCACCCGCTATCGGTGTTGCCGCAGCCATGGGAGCCGCGCTAGGCGTTCTTCACTCCTCAGCAAATTCAATCGAATCCTTGCGCACCGAATTTTCGGAAATCTGCGACACGCTTGCGAAAACCCGCCCCACCGCCGTCGACCTCTTCTGGGCCATCGAGCGCATGAAGCGCCGACTCGCCGAACTCACAGCGCAGACCTCCGACCTCTCAAAAATTCGCCAGGGAATGGTGGAAGAAGCCCGCCAAGTTCATTTAGAAAAGAAAGCCACCGACGAAGCCATCGGTCGGTTCGGCGCGGAGTTCATGCCCGCTGACGGCCAGGTCATGACGCAGTGCAACGCCGGCGCTCTAGCCACCGCCGGAATCGGCACAGCGCTAGGCGTAATCCGAGTCGCGTACGAACAAGGCAAAAAACTCCACATCCTCGTCCCCGAAACGCGCCCCTATTTGCAGGGCGCGCGACTAACCGCTTGGGAGCTCCACAAGGGCGGCATTCCTCTCACGCTCATCACCGACAACATGGTTGGCCATTTTCTGAAGACTGGCAAGGTCGGGGCCATCGTCACTGGCGCCGACCGCATCGCCGCCAACGGCGACACCGCCAACAAAATCGGCACCTACCAGATTGCCGTTCTCGCCAAAGAAAACAACGTGCCGTTTTACATCGCCGCGCCCGTCTCCACGTTCGATCTCTCGCTGCCCGATGGCGATCACATTCCTATCGAAGAGCGCTCCGCCGCTGAAGTCACCCATCTGCAAGGCATTCGCATCGCCCCCGACGTCCACGCCGCCCATCCTGCTTTCGACGTCACTCCGTCGCGCTACATCGCCGCCATTTTCACGGAACGCGGCGTCGCCCGCGCTCCCTACACCGAATCCTTGCGTGCCTTAGCTTCCGTTCCTCCAGCGACACTCTCTCGATCAGCTATCTGAGCAAGCCTAAGCTCTGGCCATCCTCAGTATGTCCGGTTATACTATCGGTATGAAAACCGCCGTCTCTATTCCCGACGAGATCTTCCGGCGCGCGGAGCGCCTTGCGAGACGAACCAAACGATCGCGAAGCCGCCTCTTCAGTGATGCGCTACAGGAATATCTGGCGCGCCATTCTCCGGACGAAATCACCGAGGCTATGAACAAGGTTTGTGACGATCTCGGAGACGATGCAGCTCCCGAACCGTTTGTCTCCGCCGCCGCGCGGCGCATTCTTGAGAACACAGAATGGTGATCTCGCAGGGCGAAATTTGGTGGGCCGATTTGCCCGTGCCAACGGGCTCTGGCCCGGGCTTCCGAAGGCCAATTGTCGTGGTTCAATCGGACGCGCTGAATCGCAGCGCCATTCGTACCGTTGTCTGCGTCCCGCTGACGACGAATCTTAGGTGGGCTCCAGCGCCCGGAAACGTCCTACTGTCAAAGCGTGTGACTGGCCTGCGAAGCGAATCCGTCGCCAATGCCTCCCAAATCATTAGCGTGGATAAGCGTTTGCTTACTGACCGAGTCGGCAAGCTGCCGCAGCGGAACCTGCAACTCATTCTCCTAGGTGTTGGCGTTATTCTTGGCAAGTGAGCCCGGCCTTGCGGGTAACCGGCTCAGTCCGAATCTTTTTTCCTTTCTTCATGCGTCGCGGGAAAGACACTGTGCTGCGGGGGCGGCATTGGAATATCGCCCATGCGATCCTTCCAAAGGAATTTGTTGAGCAGCGCCGTATCCACTGCATCGGCGTGGCTGAAATCCAGATTTTTCCCTTCCTTCCATTCCTTCGTGTTCATCTCATAAATCAATCCGTTGTCGCGGTTGCGAAAATCCGCGGTGAACGCCGGCTGCAGCCCCGTCCCACTAAAAAGTGGCGCCATCACTGCCGCGCGAGAATCGTTCGCGTTCATTGGCGGAACGCCCAGCAACGATTCCATTGTCCGCACCACATTGATCGTCGTATAAAAGGAATGATCCACGAACGGCTCGATGGCGTGTTCTACTCCTTGCGGCATCGGCGAATACTTGCTGATCACCAGGCAAAGACTGCGGTGCGAATCGACGTGATCCGGCCCGTTCTGCGCATCGTCTTCCAAAATTAGAAACGCTGTGTCGTCCCAATAGGGGCTGTGCGACACCGCATCGACTACCCTTCCAATCGCCAGGTCATTGTCCGCCACGGAGGCCGCCGGACGTGGCTTCCCTTTCGTCCCGCCCGCTGTGTGATCGTCCGGAAGCCGCAAGAGAATGAATTGCGGCATCGTGTCCTTGCCGGACTTCTGCGAGGCCACAAAACCGTTGAATTCATTTAAGAATTCGTCCGCTCGCAGCTGATCCGGATACGCCACCTCAAAGTCCGGATACAGTGGATCGAAGTGCCCGCGCAATTCCACTTCGCTCGCCACATTCTCCGCCAGAACCGGAATCGCCCAGGGATACGGGCTCGGCCCGCCTCGCGGATCACCGACATTCCTTTCCAGCGGCTCCCCTTTGTTGATCACCGCGCGCGCGCAATTCTTGTCAGCTGCCTTCGGCGGGGCCGTCGCGGGTCCTCTTTCGTCTTGCTTCTCGTTGCACCATCGGCTCACGATGTACTCGCCATAGTGCCGGTAAGAAACTCCATGACTGGCGAAATTCTTCCAAAGGTAGCCCCCCGTCGGCTCTCCCGCATCCGGAACTTGGTCTTCGACCGACACGCCGCTCAGCAAAGTGCCTTCGGCATCGTACGTGTGCTCGCTGCTGCGATAGCCGATCGGCCATGTCTTTTCGATATAGTCGGAGACCGAAGCGGACGTCGACCACACATGCCCGTTTCCAGAGACCTCTCCACTGTCGTAAAAATTGTCCAGAATCCCGAATTGCCGCGCGAGCCTATGCTGATTGGGGGTGATATCCTCGCCGTAGATCGTCAACGACGGATCGCCATTCGCTCCCGCAATATCCCCAAACACCTGATCGTACGTCCTGTTTTCCTTAATAATGTAAATGACGTGCTTGATTTTATTTTCGCCCCCGGCAAAAGGCACACGGTCGCTATTGCCACGCTGGGCATTGGTTTCAACCACGTGTCTTGTGCATGCCGCGAGATTTGCTGTCACATCCGCAAGCGAAACACGCGCCAGCGAACCGTGGATCATCGCCGGCCCATACTGGTACTTCGGACGGCCATCCGCCGTCTTGCCGATCAGTTTTGGATTCGGCCCCGAGCCTTTTCCTTTCGCACTCGCAATTAGGAGCTCCTTCCCAGTCGCGGCCACAACTGTTGGATACCACTCCGTGGGAATGAACCCAATGGCGTTGGCGTCTTCACCTGGGCGGCCGACAGTAACACCCTCAAGATCGAACACCCCTACCGAGTCCGAAATCGCATCCGCTGAAAAAAGCGTCTTTTCGTCCGGCGCGAGGGTCAAATATTGCGGATCGCTCCCGCCATATTTCTGTCCCGGAAGTCTCGTCGAAAAATACGACACAGCTCTGCCGGAGCGCGTGTCGAGCACCGCGATTTCGTCGCGATTGGTCAGCGCCACAAATAGCCGTGAGCTATCGCGATTGAGCAGCAGCGCCGTAGGATGAGATCCCCCTGCCAGCGGTGACTCCGGTTTGCGCAGCGGAATAATCCTCAGCACGCGCCCGCTTAGCAAATCGAGCTCCGCGACCGAAGATGCATTCCACAGCGAAACGAAGCCGCGCTTCCCGTCCTTCGTCATCACCGTCGTATACGGCAGCGAAGCCGGAATCCGCTTCATCGTTGAAAGATCAAATCGGTAGATGATTTTTCCGTCGCTGGAGCGCATTAGAACGGCTTCATCGGAGTTGTTGCTCGCCACAAGCAATCTTTCTTCGCCGTCGCTCTGGCCCACGCTCAATCCTGCAGGGTAGGTAACATCCTTAAACTCAGCGCGCCGCTCCTTGCCGGATGGGATTGTCCCTCGCGGCGTAAAAGCCATAAATCGTTCTGGTGCGACTCGCCCGTCCTCAAAGCTGTAAACCGCAACGCCGTTGCCCGTACTCCCCTTCTTTTTCCCTAGCGGATCGGTGAGCGAAGCCATACTCGCAAATAGGTGTTTGCCGTCCAGACTGAAGGCCAGCCCAATAAAATACGTCTGCCGTGCTTTGCTGCTCAGTCGATCGTCCGGAAAATCGCTCAGTTCATTCGTTTCAAGATTCAGCACCGAAAGAGACTGCTTTTCTCCAGAGGTGTAAGCGCCGTACCCGCTGTGCAACAGCACAGCAAATCTTCCGTCCGGCGATATCGCCGCTGCCGTCGGCAGATTGTTGATCTGCCGCGGTGCCCCAGGAACTTCCCCCAGCAATTTGCCGTTCGGCAGCCACACCTTTTGCGGCGCATCCTGTGCGCAGAGCGCAGGCGCCAGAAGGCTAAGTAAGACTGCGGAAACACGCAGGAGATAGAGTTTGCGAGCGTTTCGAGTGTGATTTTCCATCGGGCGAGTATAGCGGTTTCGTGTTAAAAATTGCTAAACGCGGATCATCTCCAGCTTGCCCGGGCATTCCGAGCAAGCCGCCCCAGTCTCGGTTCCCTCCCTAATCCTGTTCGCGGCGCAACCTTGGATGCTCCCCCGCATTCTGCCGCGAGAGCTCCTTCCTGCAGTCTGCCTCCGCGCTTGACGCAATCAATCACCTGGCCTATGGTTTTGCGCGCGGCTAAAATTGCAATCGCACAATTCTGTCGCAACGTTGCCCTGCTCACAGAAATTTGTGCGCACACCTTCGCCCTAAGAAAGGTCCCACATGCCCGCCGTTGAGGCCAAAGTCTTTCCCATCGATGCCCTGCGCGAATTCAGCACGCGCATCTTTCTGCACTTCGGTGTCCCCAAGGACGACGCTATCCAAGCCGCCGACGTTCTCGCTTCAGCGGATCTGCGCGGGATCGATTCGCATGGCGTGGCCCGTCTCTACAGCTATGTCGGAATGCTCAGCGAAGGCCACATTAATCCCAATCCAAAAATAAAAATCGTGCGGTCCACGATGAGCACGGCAACAATCGATGGCGATAACGGCCTCGGCCTCGTCGTCGGTCCACATTCGAATCGCATCGCCATGGACATGGCGGAAAAAGCCGGCTCCGGCTGGGTCAGCGTCTCTAACACCAATCATTTCGGCATCGCCGGCTACTACGTCCTGCAGGCTCTCCAGCGCGACATGATCGGCTGGGCCATGACCAATTCAACCAGCCTGGTTACGCCGCTGTGGGGTATGGAGCGCATGCTCGGCACCAATCCCATCGCCATCGCCTTCCCCGGAAAAGAAGAGCCTCCTATCGTAATTGACATGGCCACTTGCGCCGCCGCCTACGGAAAAATTGAGATGGCTCGCCGCAAAGGCGAACCAATCCCCATCGGTTGGGGAATCGATAATCAGGGCCGCAACACCACAAATCCCGACGACCCAGTGAACGGTGGTTGTCTGCTGCCGCTCGGCTCCGACCGCGAGCGAGGCGGACACAAAGGCTACGGCTTGGCGGTTATGGTCGATGTGTTGTGTGGGGTGCTCAGCGGTGCGAACTGGGGTCCATTCGCTCCGCCTTTCGCGTTGCGTCAGGAGATTCCAAAGCGCAGCGTCGGCAAAGGCATCGGCCATTTCTTCGGCGCCATGCGCATCGACGGCTTCATCGACGCCGACGAGTTCAAGCGTCAGATCGACGACTACGTCCGCACTTTCCGAGCCACCAAACCCGCTCCTGGTACCAACGGCCCGCTCATTCCCGGCGATCCCGAGCGCATCGCTGAACGCGAACGCCGCAAAAGCGGCGTGCCACTCATCATGCCCATCGTCGAGGATCTGCGCACTATCTCCAAGCAGACTGGCATTCCATTCGAATAGCGCTTTGGGTCCGCGAACCTCGCCGAAGATCATGCATCTCGGGTCAAGACGAAATGCGGAGATTCCTACGTCAGCGATTTGCGGCCGACGACGTGGGTGCACTCGTGAGTCTCTTCAAATCCGTTGTGAGAGTCGAGAGTGCTCCGTCGAAATTATTGTCATGGGTTTTCTGGAGATACGCCACCGTGATCGACTCCGTTAGCGCCCATAATACATAATGCGTTTTCCGGTCGAAGATAACGAGCCGGAACATCGGTAACGGATCCGACGCGCCATTCACCTTGTTTCCGCTGCTGGGTCCGGGAGGCGCGATCAGTTGCAATTCAAACACGAGGTCCGCTTCCGATGGATCCGCAACAAGCTGGTACCGCCCCCCAACTCTGCATGGCCGCATAAAATTGGTTGTACGGACGGTCTGGATCGCCGCTGAAGGGATGCGGGAACAGTCCGCTGTCGGCGCCGGCATTCGAGACGAAGACCGTTTTTGCATTCAGTAGCGCCGGCGGAACGGGCGCTAACAAGGGGGAAGGCGGCGGTGCTTGAGCTCCTGTTGCAATGGCGAACAGCAGCATGGCGCAAACTAGCTGAAAAAATCGCGTTCGGGTCAGGTTTAGCATGGCTTCCTCCGGTAACGGGAAGGACTTGGCAGCTCTCTATAACAAGAGACGCGCCGTGCTCCTGACCAGTTTCGCCAGCATGAAGCTTGTGTGCTCAGAAGAGAGCTGCAGAATAACAATCCCGCATTCCAGCATCCGCGGCAATCGCGGCTCGAATCCATCAGGCTGGGCGGATCGCCATGACGATTCTTTCCCGCCGGCTGAAAAGCGCGAAGAAGCCCAGAAGCTGTTTCAACGGAAAATATTTCTTATTGAGTAGTTTCATGGCCTGAGAGGCTGTTTCTCCAGTCACGATCTCTGCATTGGCCTCAGTCCAATCGCCGAGCACTTCGCCTTTCAGTGTGCATGGCGCGATCTTTACGTGAGGATTGTTGCGAATTCGTTTTACTTTTCCGGTGTTTCCGATTGTGTACATGTAGAGCCGCGCCCCCTCTCCGCTGAGATCGCTGGCAGGGTCCGCGGCGAACCACACTGGCGTCTTCACGCCCTCGCCGCTCTTTTTGAATGTCTCGAGACTAATATATTTGTGATCGCGGAATGCCGCAAATCCCATGGCGTTGCTCCTGACCGTTCGATGCAAGCCATCTTACATGCGGTACAAGGAGAAAGGGCAAGCCCGCAATGAGCCTGCCCTGGGGCGAACTCACGATTCGCCGTGCTTGATATAAACCCGCTTACTCCGCGCGGCTTTCGTCGTTCTGTGTGCACCACCCAGCTCACGGTGCCTTCATTCGATGGCCGGTTACTTCGCGCGGACGTAGGTGACGTCTTCCGTGAAGGCGTCTTTTTGATCCTTGCGGAAGGTCCAGGTGGTCTTGAAATGATCGTTGTCAATGAAGGTGTACACGGCGTGATGCATGTGTCCATCGTTCGGGCTTTTCAGGTTGGTCGCGCTGTCAAAGTCAAACGTCAGAGTTTTCGTGTCCGGAGCATAGGTTGCGTGCATCGTCGGCTGATTGCCAGCCATGCAGTAATGCGTCATCTTCAATTGCTCTCCATCCAGATAGTAGAGCGTAATCATCTCGACTGTTTTGCCTGTATCTGTCACGTGCGCTCTCTCAATCACGGCCGTCCCGCCAGCGGTCAGCTCAAGGTCCAGCGTCGCCTTCTCTCGATTCGTCGTTTCCGTTTCCCAGTGGCCGGCCAGCGATTTCAGCTGATCGAAAGCCGCTGTACCGTTTCCGCCCGCCCTCGCCGGCGCGATCGAAAAAGCCAACACTGTAACTGCCGCCAAGATTTTCGTTCCCATTCTCACTTTCATGACTCCGTCCTCCTTGTTAGATCTATCAACCAACCACTGGAAACTTTGCGGCGCGAGATTCATCGTGCGACGCGCCGTGCTTCTGCTTGCTTTCCGAATTTCTGCGTCGTAAATCCAACCACGACGCCCAGCAACATTCCGGGCAACATGATGTCCCAGAACAACACCATGCCCGCGCGCAGGATCACCAGAAGACTCAGCGCCCCAGCGATTCCGATTCCTGCCAAGACTCCCACGAGCACCGAATGGAATCGTTGCGACACGTATCCAATGGCGATGCCGGAAACTAAACCCTTCAGCAGAGAAAACGTAATCACGCTGCTCATCACCGGCGCGAGGGACGGCTCAAGGAATCCGCTGAGGCCGTCCAACAGCCCCAGCGTGCCTCCTACAGCCAGTCCCAGCATCGGTTTCGTTAGGCTCATCGCGCTCCCTTGCGCTCGCGCCGTTTGTTTCGGCGCGGCTTGCATCGGCGCCGCGCTTTTCAGCGCAACCTCACTTCGCATTTGGATCGGCTTGCATCACGCCGAAGACATTGCCTTCCGTGTCTTCGCAATATGCGAAATAGCCTACGGTCGGAATCGGAGTTTTCGGCATGATGTTTTTTCCGCCGGCTTTCAGAACCGCCGCGATGGCGCTATCCACGGAATCCACGCCGATCGTATTGGTGGTTGAAGCGATGCCACCAGGCTTTTTCATCATGCCGCCGTTGATACCGGGCTCGCTTTCCTTGCCGGTCACGACCATCCAGTATTCCATCGGGCCGGGCCATTTATCGAACTTCCAGCCGAAGGCCTTTCCGTAAAACGCGGCAGCGCGGTCGGGCTCCGCTGCGGGTATTTCAAAATGAATGACTCGAGACATAGTTCTCCCTCCTTGGATTTACGAGCAAAACTTTTGGCATTTCTTCTGGCTTTTGGTTAGTGCGTGGCCGGCGTGGCTGCCGCGGGCGCTCCGAAGCACTGGGTTGCAAATCCTACGATCATTCCGACGATGCTGCCAGGCAGCATGATCTCGAGATAGTAGCCGTGCTGCATGTAAGCGACTAGGAATGCCAATAGGGCGCCGACTGCCAACCCAAACAAGATCCCTAGCGGAACAGAATTCACTTTGCGTGCAAAGATTCCCGCAGCGACGCCGGCGATGAGGCCCTTGATGGTAGACCCGATGACGATGCCAACAATCTGGGCTCGCACGGCTGGAGTGAACCAGGCGGTGCCTCCGTCAATCGCCCCCAGCAGGGCTCCCAAGAGCAATCCGATCAGGATCTTATTCATTTGTCCGCCTCTCCTTTTCGTTCTCTGATGTTCTATACAACGGGCCTTGGATTTCCTTTAACTCTATCTCTTCAAAACCAGCAGCAGAATCACGCGCATCGCCAAGTAGGCCAGAATCAGCAAGATAAAGAAACGGTAGCGGCGGTAAAAGCGAACTACTTTTTCGAGAATGCTTTCGCGATGCGCTCCCACCGCCAGGCCGTCCACATAACGGGAAACATCCTGGCCGAGGTCCTGGACTGCGGAATAACGAGACTCGCGCTGCTCCGCGGTGGCCTTCGCGCAAATGGCTTCGAGCGAACGGTCCAGGCGCGGCGTGAATCCCGCGGACGTTTTTTGTATGAGCATGAATCGCAGAAGCGCACCGAGCGAAAAAATATCGCTGCGGGCGTCCAGTACTTCAACTTCTCCGCGCGCTTGTTCCGGGGACATGTAACCTGGTGTGCCCATCACCGTGCCGTGTCCCGTGACGACAGAACTCTTCGTGGAATCGCTTGGGTCGTCCGGCTGTTTTGACTTTTCGAGAATAGTGGCTTCCGGATCGGTGGAGCTATCCGCGCTTACTGCTTCGCCGCGCAGGATTTTTGCGAGACCCCAATCCATTACGAGTACTTCGCCGAATGGACCCACCATGATATTCGCGGGTTTCAAGTCGCGGTGAAGTACACCGCGCGCGTGGGCGAAGGCGACGGCTTCGCAAATCCGCAAGAACAGTCGCAAGCGGTCCTGCACGGATTCGACGCCCTCGATAAATTTGTCGAGGCGCTGGCCTTCGACAAATTTCATCGTGTAAAACACGCGGCCATCCGCGAGCGTGCCGACGTCGTGGACGGGGATGATACCGGGATGTTCGAGGCGCGCGAGAACGCGGGCTTCGCGCATCAGGCGATTGGCCAAATCGCCTTCCGTGCCCGGCACATCGAGCACTTTCAGCGCGACGCGGCGTCCCAACTTCTCATCTTCCGCGGCGTAGACCACGCCCATGCCGCCGCGAGCGACGCGTTCGAGGAGGCGATAGCGTGTTCCAGTCAGGTCCGGTTCGTCGGCGCCGGCGCGGAGTCGCTCGATGGCTTTGTCCGAGAGCGATTTCATTTTGCTTCCCAGCCAAACACGGCGCGTGCTTCGCGCTGAAATTCTTCTTCGCTGCCACAGATTTCGTGCAGGCGTTCAAGAGCGCCCCGACGGAATTCGCGCCGGGCCCAAGACAGAGCGTTCGTTACGTCCGTGACGGCAATTCCGTATTCCTCTGCCAGCTTGTCGTAGGAAATCGATTGGTCCCCAGCCAGGTCATATTCCTCGAATAGGCGGAACGTTCTTTCCCGTTCGTTCGCTTCGCAGTGTTTTCTCAGATCCTCAACGGCCAGCTCGAAGAGGCCGCGCACCCATTCTTTCTCGAAGTATTCTTCGAGCGATTCGGGAGAAGGAATTGACGCGGGATCCATGGTGGCGCCGCCTAATTCTTCTTCGGCGCCGGCGAAATCGAGCGCGACGTGAGACGCGTTACCGCCGCGCTTGAGGCGTTTGGCGGATTTTTCTTCGTTCATGACAAAACTGTCGACGCAGACGCGCAGGTAAGTGCGGAGGCGGCTTTTGGCAGGGTCGAATTTTTCGAGGAGGTCGCGTTCGATGATTTGTACAAAAAATCCTTGCGTTAGGTCCTGGGCGTCTTCCGTGGGGCGATTCCAGCGGAGGCGGACGTATTTGTAGACCGGTTTCCAGTACGCCGCGCACAAGGTATCCATGGCGCGGGCGCGCTCTGAAGCGTCGCCGCTACGCGCCGCGTCGACCACCGACCATCGCGTCAGCGGGAAGCGATCGCCGCCCTGGTTGGTTTTATCGCCACTCATCTTTTGCCGCCCAGATGACGCTTTCGAGTGGGGCGTCCTCGTGCCGGAGGAGTCTATGCAGGAAGAAGGAAGCTGACAAGGCGTCCTTCTGCCAGACCTTGAATGGGCGACGTCCATCGATGACTGAAATCTGTTTTGGCCAGGGTACTCCCACCCCCCATGTTTTTTGTAAGAGAAGCAAACAAAGGACTTATGCTTGACGCTGCCTGTAAGAGTGGCAAATGCGGGGCTTAAAGTTGCAGTATTTTCATGGCGTTCGGGACAGCTGGTAAGAATGGCAGGTAAAGGACTTAGCGAAGAGGGGCTAAACGCAGAGACACCCCGCTCCGATCGGGGTAGACTCCGTGCGCTGGGGTTCGGAAAAGACGGAAGGGGGGCGGAAGGCGATCGAAAGCTGGGTTGCAGGTGGGCGGGGCGCGGGCGAAACATAGAGAATGGTAGCAGGGTTTCGGCATGTTGTCAATAAGATAATAGAAAGATGTAGTGACTATTCGAATGAAGGGCGCGGATTCGAATGGCCGCGGGAAAGTCGAGAAGAATGAAGAGAGAAGAGCCTGATCCGGTGCTCTTTGAGATTCCGAAGGGCTTCGATGTGAATCCGGCGAGGCTGCCAAGTTCGAGGGATTGGGGTGTAGTTCGGCCAAGCAAGGAATGAGCGCGGGAGCGGCGCGAAGAGTTAGCATGGGTTTCCAACTGAATTGGACGCGCCTGCCGATTTATGCACTGAAGCTCGTCCTTCCAGAGCTGCGCTCCATCTAGGTCCTGCGCTAATTGAAAATATTTGCGTTGAGGAAGTCGTTGCGAAACTTTCCGTTGGGGTCGAATTTCTTGGTTAGGGCGATGAATTCGGGGAGCTTTTTATAGCGGGAATGGAGTTGTTGGGGGGACACGGTGAAGAGTTTGCCCCAGTGGGGTCTCGCTTGAAAGGGCGCAAGTTCTTTTTCGATGATGGGGAGGAGTTGGCTGACGGCGGGCCAGTCTTGCCTCCAGGTGAAGTGGATGGTGACGCAGGGTTGCTGGTAGCAGGGGCTCATCCAGAGGTCGTCGGCGGCGATGGCGCGGATTTCGGTGATGAGCAGGTGCGGAGTGATCTGGTCGCGGAGGCGTTCGACAGCGAGAATAGCCTCGACGGCGTGCTGGCGCGGGACGAAGTATTCGGATTGCAGTTCTTTGCCGGCGCTGGGAGTGAAGCCCATGCGGAAGTGCGGGAGGCGTTCATACCAGGGGCCAGGGACGCCCATTTGCTCGGTGCAATTTTCGGCGGAGAGTGCGGCGATGGGGTGGAGATTTTTGGTGGCGAGTTTGGCGCCGAAGAATTCGGGCTTGGCGTCAAAAGCTTGTCCTTTTTCAGTGCGGGATTTTAACCAGACTTCGCTGAAATTGCGGTTTTGCCAGTCGGTGAAGAGGCTGACGCTGTAGGCGCTGGCCTGGATGGCGTCGAAGTGCTCTTTCATGGCGGTGAAGGAGAGATTTTCGTAGACGTACTGGCGCATCTGGTAGGTGGGCTGGATATCGAGCGTGATTTTTGTGATGACGCCTAGCGCGCCGAGGCCGACGACGGCTCCTTGGAAAAAATTGGCGTCTTGCCGGCGGGAGAGTTTCACTACGTCGCCTGACGCGGTGACGAATTCGAGGGCGGAGACGGCGGTGGCAAGGTTGCCGTTTTTTTCGCCCGAGCCATGTGTGGCTGTCGTGCAGGCTCCAGCGACGGAGATGTGCGGGAGCGAGGCGAGATTGTGGAGAGCGAAGCCTTTGGCGTCGAGGAGCGGGGCGAGTTGGCCGTAGGTGATGCCGGCGTCGACGGTGACGGTGCGGGCTTGGGGATCGAGCGAGACGATTTTGTCGAGGGGCTTTAGGGAGAGGAAAGCGTTTTTGCTATCGGCGATATTGTTGAAGCAGTGGCGGGAGCCGAGAACTTTGAATTTATCGTGCTTCTTGACGAAGTCCTGCACCTGTTCTTGGGATTTGGCGGCGTAGAGATTTTCGGTGCTGTATTCGAGGTTGCCGGCCCAGTTGGTGAGTTTGTCGGGGGCGGCCCAGGCGAGTAGGCGGGAGACGGCGGGGATGGCGATGGTGGCAGAGGAGAGCTTTAGGAAAGTGCGCTTGTTCATGGCGAAAACGAAACGTCCTTTTTTAATTTGCGGGCGGCGCCATAGTACACCTGACCTGTTGATTTGCGACACCGTAAACGGTGTGTTAGCGACCCAGCTTTGATAACGCGTGTCTTACGAAAAATAGCCCGACGATAAGAAGAACGAAACCCAGCGAAGATAAGAGAAAACTGGCTGGAAGTGAGGTCATAACCGCCTGCGGCTTTCCGCCACCTCTCCTGCCAGATAAATAAAGATTCCCGGTGGCCCCGGCCATAAATAGTGAGAGTGCGCCCGACAAACTAAGAAAAATAAAAATAGCTTCAATCTTCATCACTAGCGCGACCTTAACACAAATGTTTCTTCGAGTATGGACTGCACGGTTTGCAAGAAGAGCACAGACTGAAGCCTGTGCCACTTACTCGTAGCGGAGGGCTTCGACAGGGTCGAGGCGGGCGGCTTTCCAGGCGGGGTAGACGCCGAAGACGATGCCGATGAGGGCGCAGAGGACGAGGGCGGTGATGATCCAGAAGAAGGAGAGGGCGGCGGGGAAGTGGGCGGCGTATTTTAGGAGGAGGGTGATGCCAGAGCCGAAAGTGACTCCGATGACGCCGCCGATGGCGCTTAGTGTGACGGCTTCGATGAGGAATTGGACGAGGATGTTGTTGCGCTTGGCGCCGATGGCTTTGCGGACGCCGATTTCGCGCGTGCGCTCGGTGACGGAGACTAGCATGATGTTCATTACGCCGATGCCACCAACGATCAGGCCCACCGAAGCTACTGCGAACATCAAGATGAAGATCAGGCCGCTGATTTTTTGCCAGAGCTCGAGGAAATAGTCGGGGGTGAAGATGGCGAAGTCGTCGGGCTTGTCGTTGGGGAGGCGGCGCTTGCGGCGGAGGAGGTCACGCATTTCGTCGACAGACTCGGTGACGTTGTTGGGATCGCTGGCTTTGGCGAAGATAACGTAGTCTTTTTGGTTGGGGTAGAGTTTGCGGAGTGTCGTGACGGGCATGTAGGCGGAATTGTCTTCGGGGTTGGAGCCGCCGGAGATGCCTTGGCGCTGCTTTTGGAGAGTGCCGATAACGGTGAAGAGTTGGCCGTCAATGGTGACTTCCTGGCCGATGGCGTTACTCGCGGATTCGGGGAAGAGAGTGCGGACGGTGTCATAGCCGAGGAGGACGACCGGGGCGCGATGTTCAGCGTCGGTTTCGTTAAAGAAGCGGCCGGATTCAATTTTGAGGTCGAAGATTTCGCCGATGGACGGTTGATTGCCTTGCAGGATGACGCTTTTCGCGCGATAGGCGCCATGGCGGACGTCTTCTGTGCCGGAGCCGAATTGGGGTTGAAAGATGCGCATGGAAGCGGAGGCGGCTTTGATGTGCGGAAGCTTGGCGATGTCGTCGGCCCATTCGGGTTGGAGTTCTTTGCGGGTGAACCAATCACTGGGTGGGCGGGAGAGCGAGGCCCAGGGGAAACGGTAGGCAATGATGGTGTCAGAGCCAAGCTCGCGAATGCCGCCGAGGACGTTGTCGTTGAGGCCGTTGATGACGGCGGTAACGGTGATGACCGTGGTGATGCCGATGACGATTCCGAGGATTGTTAAGGCGGAGCGCAGGGAGTTTTTGCGGAGGGTGTCGAGGGCTAGCAGGACTTCGTCGCGGAATTTCAGCGCGGTTTGCTTGCCGGCTAGCAAGCGGACCGGGAGGACGGCGGTTTGCGTGTGCGGTAGTGCTTTGCCTAGCGTTGCCATTGTTTCTATTCCACGTGTTTAGTCTACTTGCCTTTCAGCCTATCGAGCTTTGCCAAATACGGAGTCGTGCGACGTGCTGAGAAAAGCAGCAGCAGGGCTGCCGCACTCCAAATCATTCCGAGCGTAACGCGACAACCGGATCGAGGCGCGCGGCTTTCGACGCGGGATAGGTTCCGAAAAATAGGCCGACACTCAGCGCCACGAGCAGGCCGCCGATGACAGA
Organism: uncultured Acidobacteriota bacterium; assembly: GCA_963833345.1. Lineage (GTDB taxonomy): Bacteria > Acidobacteriota > Terriglobia > Acidiferrales > UBA7541 > Acidiferrum. The sequence continues at coordinate 4,416,694 of CAWHXI010000002.1, forward strand.
CCACAGCTGAACGGCGCTGGGCAGCGGCGAGACGATGGAGACGAGTTGCGCGAGAAGCACCCCGCAGATCACGCCGAGCGCGCCGCCGAAGAGCGAGATCGTGGAGGATTCGATCAGGAATTGGCGGAGGATGTCTCCGCTGCGCGCGCCGAGCGCTTTGCGGAGGCCGATTTCGCGGGTGCGCTCGGTGACGGAGACCAGCATGATATTCATGATGACGATTCCACCGACGAGCAGGGAGATAGAGGCGATGGCGATGGTGACGAAGAAGAAGCTGCCGCTAATGTCCTTCCAAAGGGACAGGAACGAATCGCTGGTTTCAATCGAAAAGTCATCTTTCTTTCCGTACGTGAGGTGACGGCGGCCGCGCAGGATCTGGCGTACTTCGTCTACGCTTTCCTGAATGGTTGCCGCCGAGCCTGCGCGGGCGGTGATGCGCAGCGAATCGTCCTGCGTGCCGTATTCTTTTTTGTAGGTGCTTAGCGGAAGGATGATCCAATTGTCGAGAGACGTTCCGAGAGCTGAGCCTTCTTTTTTGCCGACGCCGATGACTTGGCATGGGATGTTGCGCCAGCGAACTTCTTTCCCGATGGGGTCGACGCCGGGGAGCAGGTTTTCGACAATGTCGTTGCCAACGACGCAGACTGGCGCGGCCTGTTGCAGGTCCGTGTCGGTTATGTGTCGGCCAGCGACAAGGTCCACGTCATAAAGCTCGGCCATCTGCGGGGTCCAAGCGCGGAGGTTGGTGTCTTTCAGCGAGTTCAAGCCGCTCTTGACTTCAAGGCGGCCGCCGAAAGAGGCGCCGATTTCCTTGCAGGATTTGCAGAGTTCGCGGACGGATTGATAATCGTCGTAGGTGATGCGCTTGCGTTTCTGAAATTCGAGATAGTCGTCGACGTTGGTGATGATGGAAGGTGTCTTGGCCACGCCGAAGACATCAGCGCCGAGGCGGAAAACTCTGGTGGCGACGTATTGATTCGCACCGTTAATCAGGCTGACGACGGCGATGACGGCAGCTACGCCGATGACCACGCCGATGAGGGTCAGAACGCTGCGCAGTTTGTGCGCCCACAGGCTGCTCGTAGCAATAGCCACGGCCTCCTTGAAGTTCATTGTGGTCGCCTGAGCCATGGAAGGGGTCTTGCCTTAGTATACGTGCGGTGAGCCAGTTAAGTATCGGGTGGGGGCCTTCCGGAGGATACGCGACAAAAGTGCCTAAAAAGGGGCCGGGAATCCGGAGCGGGGTTCCGGATTCCCGGGGGCGTTACAGGGGTTAAGGCGGGGTGGTCAGCGGTTGGTACGGGCGAGTTCTGCGACCAGGGTGACTTGGCCCCGAGTCTCATTTTTTGCAATCTGGGACATTTCCTTTTCTCGCGCTGATTTCAAGAGCTGGCGTCCCTGGGAATTGCCTTCGGTCCAGACTTGCGAGAGGAAGTAGCGATCGCCGTAGCGGTTGAAGACAAGTTTTGATTCGGACTGGGGCTCGTTCGAGACGGCAGCGTTTGTGTTGATGAAGCCCGACGCGGTGGAGTCCTTGCGGGAAATAAGGATCAGCGTGTGGGTTGGGGCCGAGACTTTCACCATATACTCGCCGGCTGGAAGCTGCATATTGCCAGCCACGAAGTCGAAGGGGATATTAACTGCCAGGGGTTCCTGCGCCTGGGCGACTCGCGTGGTTGCCACCGCGGTCAGCGCCATCACACCTGCCATAACCAAAGCTCTCGTTTTCATGGGACACTCCTTTTTCCAAATTCGCTGGCGGCGTTCAAGCTTTACTTCGTTTCGCTTGATTCGTTTACCGGGTCAGCGCCTCAACATGGTTGGCACTTTCGCGCATTCCTCCGCGGAGCACAATGCACAGGGGGTGAACCGCGGGACGACTGTGGGTGAACAAGTAAGTGCGCGGAAATAGAGGAGTTAAGGTTGCGCGGGGTAGTCACGATTTTCAGAAGGAGTGGTATAGTCTCGGAGTTCGGGGGAAATCTTCAGATGCCGATGGCTGCTCGCTCCGCGAATGTTGTGCGATTTGAAGTGTTTGAAGTGGATTTGCGCGCCCAGGAATTATACAAGGCGGGACGCAAGATCAAACTGCAAGTCCAGCCGTTTCAGGTGCTTGCGATGCTCTTGGAACGCCCGGGGGAAGTCGTAACGCGCGATGAAATGCAGAAGAGGCTGTGGCCAGCAGACACTTTTGTGGATTTCGATCATAGCCTCAACACGGCGATTAAAAAGCTGCGGCAGGCTTTAGGCGACGACAAGAAGAAGCCGCGATTTGTGGAGACGCTGCCTAAGCGCGGTTACAGGTTTCTGGTGAGCGTGAAAAGGCCGGCGACGAGCCCGGCGGCCGTAGCGGAGACGCGGGTTGCGGCGCCTGCCGCTACGAAAGATGTGGCTGCATCTCCGTGGGTGGGGCGCGTGGCAAAGGTTTCCTGCGAGCACGGACATTCGTTCGCCGTGGTGTCGATTGACGAAGCGGCCGCCGCGGAGAGACAAAGGCTCGATGCGGCGAATGATGATGTGGGTTTATCGCTCTTGATTGCTTCGCAGAGACTCCTCATGGTGCCCGAAGGGACGCCGGTGAGGGTAATCGAGGTTGAGCCGCAGCATTCTCGCTGCCATGCGCGGATACTCGAAGGCGAGCATTATGGCAAGACGGCTTTGCTGCCGCTGAAATTGCTTGCCGAATCGCCAGAGCTTAATGCGATTCGCGGGCCTCGACAGTGGAGCCTCGGCAGCTAGTAAAATCTCTGTCAGAAGCGTTTGTACGGTATTCTCATCGAGGGAGTTGGGCACACATCTGACCGTTCCCAGAGTTACGGATTCCATCCGGCTGTAACCGCAAGTCCGATTTACTCGTCATAATGGTAGAAGTGGATGAATCTACGCACGCGCTTTTCCAGGTGCGTGCAAGTCTCATGATCTTCACAGTTCGTCCCACTAACATTAGATAGAGGCAATCTGACAGAGTGAAGGAGTCACGGTGATGGTTCCACTCGGTCGGCCTTCAGGCAGTCACCCAAGAACTATCTGGATCACTTTTCTAGGTGGAATTCTTTTCTTCACCTGTTTGCCGGTGGTCCGCGCCCAGGCGCCTTCCGCAACTCCCCAGGCTCCTTCAGCCCCGCCGGCTGACACATCCCAGAACGCCCCCAAACCGGATGCGAAGGCACCCAACGATGAAATCGTGTCGCACGATTCTGCTACGACGTTCAAGGTGCGCGTTAACTTGGTCCTCGTGCGCGTCGTCGTGCGCGACAACAATGGCAAGGTCGTTTCCAATCTGAAAAAGGAAGATTTTCAACTCGCGGACGAGCGTAAACCACAAATCATTTCCAGCTTCTCGATGGAAACTCCTGTTTCGCACGTGCCTACCGTGAAGATGGAGTCAGCGGAAGCAGCCTCCGAAGGAACACCGGTCAAAGCGCCAGAGCTGCCCCAAAGGTTTGTTACGCTCTTCTTCGATGACCTGCATCTCTCCATCCCGGACGCTATGCAGTCGAAGCAAGCCGCGACGAAGCTGTTCGCGGCCATGGGGGCAGGCGACCGTCTCGCCATCTTTACTACTTCCGGTCAAGTGAAGCAGGATTTTACGGCCGATCGGGGGAAACTCGATGAGGCACTGCAGCGAATCGTGCCGCGCCCGCTGTCGCTGAGTTCTCCCAACGACTGCCCGCCGATGACCTTCTACGAAGCCTATGAGATCGTGGACGCAAACGATCCCACGGCGCTGCAGGTGGCGACCCAGGACGTCATCAATTGCAGCGGGGCCACCGGCCCAACAGCCCAAGGCCTCGCGCAGGCTGCGGCCCAGCGGGAATTGACGCTCGGGGAATCGCAGATTCAGGTTGCGTTTAGCAATCTGGATGCATTGATTCGAAGGATGAGTGCGCTTCCCGGGCAGCGCATCATCGTCATGATGTCGCCGGGATTCTTCGTGACCCCATCGATGCAGCAGACCGGCGGAATCATTGACCAGGCAACCAAGGCAAATATTGTAATCAACTCGATTGATGCACGCGGATTGTACGTTTCCTCAGTCTATGACGCATCCGACGCTAATGCGGTTGATCCTCGTACTAGTCCGATGAGGACGCAATGGGTCATGGCCGAAGAAACCGTACAGAATTTCGTCCTCGCAGAGTTCGCCGACGGGACCGGCGGGACTTTCTTTCACAACCGCAACGACATTGATCAAGGCCTGCTGCAGGCCGCGGGCGAGCCGGAGGTTTCCTACCTATTGGGGTTTGCGCCCCAAAACCTGAAGCTCGATGGGAAGTATCATCGTCTAAAAGTGACGCTGACCAATAAGCAAAAATGGGTGCTGCAGGCGCGTCACGGGTATTTCGCGCCGCATGGCGAAGCCGACCCCGAGGCGACGGCGAAAGAGGAAATCCGGCAGGCAATCTTCTCCCAAGAAGAACTAAGCGACCTGCCCATCGAATGCGCGACACAATTCTTCAAGAGCTCTAACGGCGTGCGCCTGTCGGTCGTTACTCACCTCGATACCAAGCCGCTTAAGTTCCGTAAGGCTGAAGACCGGAATATGGAAAACTTGTCGATCTCGATGGTCGTCTTTGACGAAAATGGAAACTTTCTTGCCGGCCAGGAGAAGATCCTCGACCTGAAGTTGAAAGATGCGACGCTGGAGCGCGTCAATAGGGCCGGCCTCAGCGTCAAGTCCAGCTTCGACCTGCAACCGGGAACATTTCTGGTGCGCGTCGTTGTCCGCGATTCCGAAGGCGCTCAGATGGCGGCTATGAATCGCGGAGTGGTGATTCCCTGAGGATACGGTTTCTTCTCTCCGTCCATGATCGCAATTCCGATAACGCCGTAGGTGAAGGCGCATTTGGTTTTCGCGTTCAACGAACAGTCAAAACCCTGCTTGAGGCGGTAGCCGGAAACCGGCCCCGCGATGGAGCCTGGATTTAGAACCGCCTTGGATTTGCCGGAAACATCAAAACGAAATTGCTGCGAAATGGGAACAAAAATAAAAAGGAGGTGAAAACCGAGGGTTCTCACCTCCCGGGGTGGGGTGGGGTGTTACAGGACAATCCCTAGGCGGCCTTGCAGCCCTGCCCTGCCAGGCAGGTCTGCGGCCTCACTCGCTGATTCAAATGCGCTAGGAGACTCACCACCAAAGGGCTTGCCTTTGGGGGTTTTGTAGCACTGCGACGCGCACGTGTCAACGCTAAAAGCGAGCTCTCTAGTGGACGGCGCTCTCTCCCGCTTTTGCCACCCTCGACCTGGAAATTTATTGGCGCTCCAACGCCGTGCCATGATGCGTGGCCGCTTGGCTCAGGACTGCTTCAGGCTGTCGCAGTTCGGACTCCACCGCATCGAGAAATTCCGGGAAAGACCTCGTGTCGTTTGCACCCCAATAACCCACGCTGACACGCATCGCCAGGGAACCCCGCGGTTGACGGCTCTGATTGTGCATGGCCAGCCGCGACTCCACGCGCTGGCGAAGCACCGTGGCGCTCGGTTCCGCCGCATCGATTGCCAGCGCCGCGAACTGCACATGCCCCAGCCGCCCAAGAAAATCGCTGCGCCGGAAGCAACTGCCGGCCAGTTCGGCCGTCTCGCGAACCGCTTGTTCGCACCCGATGGAGCCCAGATCTTCCTGCAGCGAGGAATAATTTTCGAGTAGGGCGCAGAGAAGAACCAACGTGCCGCCAGAGCGCCTCGCTGTCTCCATCGAGCGCATTCCCAGCGTGGTGAACCCGTCGCGGTTGTACAGCCCGGTAACCTGATCCCGTAGGAGATCAGCAAGACCTTCAAGAGTGTTGCGCTCAAGTGCGGTGCGCAGCACGCGTTCCAGGGTGCGTGCGTCCATGAAACCCTTCAGGAGATAGTCAATCGCCCCCTCGGAGAGGCTGCGGGCGGCGTAGCTCTTATCGGCGAGATCGGCAAAAACAATAAGTGGAATACCTGGGGCGGCGCGGCGTACACGGCGCACAGCCTCCAGCGGATCGGGCCTGCCAAGCGAGAGATCAAGAAAAATGGTTTCCGGTGCGTCGAGCTCTAACGCCGCAAGAAGAGTCTGCACTGTCGAGACGATACTCAATTCCAATGTGCTGCCGGGTTCTGGATACAGCGCGCGCAGAGACTCTGCGGCTTCTCCTGGATCACCCTCTGCCAGCAAGACGCGAAATTTCTTTCCAGTCATGCGTGAAACCTCTCCTGGGCGGATTTCCCGCGCCGAGCGCAAATGACGGCAGTGCGCGGAATTTGGCGGAAATTCGCCCCATGCGAATCTTCTTCGCGAGACAACTTTTGGCGAGACTGGAGAGGGCAGCCTTCGGCAATACAAAATTCCAAACTACATACAACTGGAACTCAAACATGAAGGAAGGGGTAGAGCCATTTTCTCGCGGCCGCGGGAAGAGTCAATAGACCTTCCCCTAGGGGACACGGAAATGCCACTGCACGCCCTGGCGAAATGTCGCAACCCCAGAAGGGCGAGGGCCGAAGCTCGGCCTGCGTTATTTTGCCGTGCCAGCGAGAATCGAACGGGCGGGGACGAAAATCTCGTCGATTTTCTCCGCCAGCACGAAATCGTAATCGCTGATGCCTTTTACGCTATGCGTGGTGAGGTCGATCACCACTTTGTTCCAGACGTTGAACCATTCCGGATGATGGTTCATGGCTTCGGCAACGAGAGCGACGCGGGTCATATTGCCGAAGGCCGCGACGAAATCCTTGCATTCGTATTGCTGGTGCAGTTTGCCGTTGACGATTTTCCAGCCTGGCAATTTGGGAAGGAGTGCTTGTATTTCGGCATCGGTCAATTTTTTTGCGGGCATGATGTGGTCCTCCAGTAGCGCGCGTGAGGGGCGGCTCCATTATGTGCCGCGTGGCACACATCGGCAACATTGCGGCGACTTAGCCCCCCCGAACGTACGAGGTGGGCATATTGCGCACACTGGGCGGAGCACCGCAAAGCAGGCGTCTCTTGACGCCGATTGGGCGCTGGATCTGTCCGGTTCGTCGTTGAATGCCTGCGTGAATTCCATTATGGTAGAGGTTTCTTTTGCGGCAAAAATGCGCGGTGTGCGCCGCGCGCTGCAAACTGACGGGGGAAATCGTGAAAAAGAAGATTCGAGTGATTCAATACGGCATTGGGCCCATCGGCGCGTCGATCGCGCGGCTGATGCGCGAAAAGCAAGCCATTGAAATTATCGGAGCCATCGACACGGATCCCGCAAAAGTGGGCCGCGATCTCGGCGAAATAACCGGGGCCACGGATGCGCCCTGGGGCGTGAAGGTTTCCGCCGATGCCAAAGAAGTGCTGGAGCAGGCCGCCGACGTGGTAGTCCACTCCACCTCGTCTTCGCTGCCGAAAGTGATGGACCAATTGCTGGCGTGCCTCGAAGCAGAGGCGTGCATCGTTTCGACATGCGAGGAGCTGTCCTACCCGCTTCGGACATATCCGGAGTTGTCTGCGCAGCTAGACAAGGCCGCGAAGGATTGGGGTGTCGCGCTGGTGGGAACGGGCGTAAACCCGGGCTTCGTGATGGACAAGCTGCTCATTACGCTGGCAGCGGTTTCGCAGCGGATTGAACACGCGAAAGCCCTCCGCGTAGTGGATGCGTCCAAGCGGCGCCTGCCGTTGCAAAAGAAAATCGGCGCAGGCATGACGGAAGATGAGTTTCGCGCGCAGGTGAAAGCAGGCGTAATCAAGCACGTAGGATTGCCGGAATCCGTGGCGATGATCGCGGACAGCTTAAACCTGCCAGTAGATGAGATTACGGAAACGATCGAGCCAAAAATTGCAACAGAACGCGTGCAGACGGAATATTTGACGGTCGAAGCGGGACAAGCGGCTGGTGTGCACCAAATCGCGCGCGGCGCGGCCGGCGGCAAAGAACTGGTGTATCTCGAACTGCAAATGTACGTCGGTGCGAAAGAGCCTGCCGACACCATCTCCTTGAAAGGCCATCCGAACATTAGTCTCGTGATTCCCGGTGGAACGCATGGAGACATTGCGACCGCCTCGGTAGTGGTGAACTCGATCCCCGTGATTCTGGATGCGCCTGCGGGCTTGCGGACAGCGCGCGATTTGCCGATCGGGTTTTTCTCGCCCAACGCAAGGCCGTGAAGAAGAGGAGTGCTGAGTAACTCGTCACTTCTCAAAGCACCGGAATTTGACTGCAAAGAAAGACGAACGAACGATTGCGTTTAGAAGCCTTGACCGGGTCGCGTGGCGGGCATGCCTGAGTAGTGGACGTGGAGGATGCGCCAGTTGCCCTGCATTTTGTGGTAGATCTGGGTTTCGCGGCCATGAGTGCTGATAGGCTTGCCGTCTTTCCGGAACTTGGCGTTGAAATCCCAGTAGAACTCCGCCCAGGCCGCATCGCCGTAGACGTGGATGGTGATGTCACGCGGGGTGAGCTTGCGTTCAGAAAAAGTTTCTCCCATCAGGCGCGTGTAGACGTTCGCCTTGATTTGGTCGAAGCCGTGTTCGTGGCCCAGCGGATGGATAAAGGAAACTTCCGGCGAGTCCCACCAGATTTGCGCTGCCAGGGTTGTGTCTGCGGCGTCGATGGATTTGGCGTACTTGGCAATGACCCTCCCGATTGCCTGGAGGTCCGCGGAGGTGTCGCGCGACTGCGCGGCAGATTCTGTTTTCGTCGGCGCGGTTTGTTTTGTGGCCGTAGTGGCATAAGAAATTAGGGAGACTAGCGCGATGAGAATTGGCGCCATCAGAGGAGTTGTACGCATGGCGGGAAGAAATCTACACGAAGGGTGCGCGGCTGAAAAGGGCTGAGTGGTGCCCCGCTGGGTGGAGCGGAGTATGATGCTACGCTGGCGCGCATGCCGGGAGCGCGTGCTCGTTCGAATGTTTTGCAACGTGTGGGTTCTTTTCCTTCAGGGGCAATCATGAAGAAATTCGTCTTCGTTTCCATTCTCGCGACAGTTGCATGCTCGCTTCTCTCGCAGAGAGTCGCGCCGCAGGCGGTTGCTTCGCAGGCAGCGCCTCGGAAAACAGCGGGCAGCCCAGAAACAGCCCGGTGGGAGCGCGAGGCAGCGAACGTCACGATCATTCGAGACGATTGGGGCATCGCGCACGTTCATGGAAAAACGGACGCCGATGCGGTCTTCGGGATGATCTACGCGCAGGCGGAGGACGACTTTAACCGCGTGGAGACGAATTATCTCAACGCGATGGGGCAGCTCGCGGAGGCGGAGGGCGAGGGGAAAATTTACCAGGATTTGCGGATGAAGCTGTTCATCGATCCCGAGGCGCTGAAGAAGCAATACACGGCGAGCCCGGAATGGCTGAAGAAATTGATGAATGCGTTCGCGGATGGGCTGAACTACTACCTTTCGAAACATCCAGATGTGAAGCCGAGAGTCATCAATCGATTCGAACCGTGGATGGCGTTGAGCTTTACCGAAGGCAGCATCGGCGGTGACATCGAGCGTGTAAACCTTGCGCAGCTTGAGGCGTTCTACGGAAAAGTTGCGGTGAGTGCCCTGCCTTCCGCGGATGATGACGAGGTGGAGGAGCCTCGAGGATCGAACGGCATTGCCATCGCACCTTCCAACACGGTGGATCGTCACTCGCTGCTCTTAATCAATCCCCACACGTCGTTTTTCTTCCGCTCCGAACTGCAGATGGCAAGCGATGAGGGATTGGATGCATACGGCGCGGTGACGTGGGGGCAGTTCTTCGTCTACCAGGGATTCAACGAGCACGCGGGATGGATGCACACATCGAGCGGAGTGAACGCCATCAGCTGGTATCTCGAAACCGTCGAGAAGAAGGGCGAGAATTTTGTTTACAAGTACGGGAAGGAGGAGCGCCCGGTCGAGGCAAAAGAGATCACGGTGCCATACAAGACCGCAGACGGGATGGCGGAGAAGAAGTTCACTGTGTACCGCACGCAGCACGGACCGATCGTCGCGGAGACGGACGGAAAGTGGATGAGCATACGGTTGATGCAGGATCCGGTGAAGGCGCTGACGCAATCGTATACGCGGACGAAGGCGAAAGACTACAAGTCCTTCCGCCAGACGATGGAGCTGCACACCAATTCGTCGAACAACACGATTTTTGCGGATGCCGACGGTGACATTGCCTACTTCCACGGAAATTTTATTCCGAAGCGCGATACAAGTTTTGATTGGACGAAACCTGTCGACGGGAGCAATCCGGCGACGGACTGGAAGGGGCTTCTTTCCGTCGATGAGACCCCGCATCTCTTAAATCCGAAAAGTGGCTGGCTCTACAACTCGAACAATTGGCCGTGGTCGGCAGCAGGGCCGAACAGCCCGAAGAAGGAGGATTTTCCGATTTATGTCGAGACGGGCGGAGAATCCGCGCGAGGGCTGCACGCGATTCGCGTGTTGCAAGATAAAAAAGACTTCACGGTCAGCTCGCTGATTGCGGCCGCGTATGACAGTTATTTAACGTGGTTTGAGAAGCCGATCCCGTGCCTGGCGAGGGCGTGGGACGATACAGGGACGGATAATCCTTTGAAAGCGAAGGTGGCCGAGCAGATTGCTGCGCTGCGTGGATGGGATTTGCGTTGGGGTACGGCGTCCGTGCCGACTTCTTTGGCGGTGTTTTGGGGCCAAGACGTTCAGAAGCGCGTAGGCGCCGACGCGAGAAAAGCGGGCATCTACATGAGCGATTACATTTGCACAAAAGCGCCGCCAGATTTGCTGCTGCAATCGCTGTCAGATGCGTCGGACAGACTCGCAGCGGATTTCGGAAGCTGGAAAATACCTTGGGGAGACATCAATCGATTCCAGCGGCTCACTGGAGATATCGTCCAACCGTTCAGCGACGCGGGGCCAAGCATTCCGGTAGGCTTCACCTCAGCGGTATGGGGCTCGCTCGCGTCATTTGGAGCGCGGCCGTATCCGGGCACGAAAAAGTGGTATGGCACGAGCGGGAACAGCTTTGTTGCCGTGGTCGAGTTCGGAGAAAAAGTCCGCGCGCGGGCCGTGACGGCCGGCGGCGAAAGCGGAAATCCTGCTTCCCCGCATTTTAATGATGAAGCTCAGCGATATAGCACGGGAGATTTGCGAGAAGTGTATTTCTACAAATCGCAGCTCCAAGGGCACACCAAAAGGGAATATCATCCAGGGAATTAAGTTTGCCGGACCCCGCGCGCAGAGTCGACCGAAACTACGGGGGCACGGCGCTAGCAGCGGATAGTTTTTCGTTTCTTGCCAGCGCGGCCGGCGGCTTCGATTTTTTCGATGTAGGCGGTGGCAAGCGGCACGTTGCACGCCGTCTCACCCACGTCAACGGAAACCTCGCCGATTTGCTGAGCTGCGGTTTTGGCTTGCTCGGATAATGGCTTCACGTAACTTCCCACGGAAATCACAAAGCCGTTCATCGTGTAACGAACACGATTTTGCGCGCTCTTGATTCCTTTGACGACCGCTGCGAGAAGACTCTCGATTTCCGCGAGGTCCAACGCGTCGTCCGGTTTCGTGGCGACCAGTCCGGAATAGGTGCACCAACCGGCGCATGCAACGCGCTCCTTCTTCGATTTCATCCATTGCAGCGCCAGTTCGCGAGCCTGCGCGTTTTCCACCGTCACCCACGGAACCGTGTATTCCGCAATCATCTGCAAATTTGCCGCGCCCTCGGCCCACGCGTTCAATTCCTTTGTGGTCATCTTGGATCCGTCCGCCACCATCCCAGCAAGGTACATGGCGTCCAGGTTTCCCGTCGCATAAAGTTTGCAAGCGAGAGCCTGCTGCCCTTTGATCGTTTTCGCGATGACCTTGAGGTCGGCGACGCTCACGCCGAACATATTGTCCGTGGCCATGCCGTGGCGTGCATAAATTTTCCGCGTGCTCTCCTTCCCCTTCTTTTTAAGCTCGGCAATGATGTAGGCAACGCTAGGCATGATTTCAACCGTGTGTCAGTTCTGTGGCTCGACGATCAGCGGAGGAAAAACGACAACCACCGAATTCGGCGGTTGAAAGATGATCTTTCCATAGCGGTAATAATCGTCGAAAACGTTCACTGCTCTTTCTTCGATCTTGAACTCGTAGGTAATTGTTCTTTCGCTGGCTCCTGCGAATCGCCACGTTTTCACATTATCCAGAGCCGCCCGTGCCAGCAATGGATGCCCGCTCTTCGGTTCGGCCGAGATCACCTTTCCATCCGCACCTGTTACGACTTGAATCTCAACTTTGCCCGTGATTTTTGCTGTGCGTGCCAGGGCGGGATAAAGCGGCATGTCCGCCCCCAGAACCGGGGAATCGTTTGTCGCCGCGACGGAAAGACATGTTGCTGTCAAACCGCCGAGGAACAAAATGGCTGCCATGTTCGCTCTCGAAATTCGCATAGCAATTCCTCCGAACACAATGCCAAGCGCAATCTATTTTGCCAGCGGAGTTTCTTCTAGCTTCACGTTCGAAAATATGGCGGTTTCGAGAATCGTCGCGACGTGTGAACAGACTCCAAGCCCCACGTAGAAAGGCTCTTGCAGGGTTACAAATTCGACGGGACCCGAGGGCTTCAGCTCCTCGCCAGGCTTGCCAAAGTACATGGTGAAGCGGCTGCCTTTTTTGACGATGCGCAGCCTCGACGGCCCATCTTCCGCGGCGACGATTTGATACGTCTGTTCATTCGGCGCGCCGCGAAATTGCAGCGAAGTGAGCCCATTGCCGTGCGAAACCGCGTCTGCGTAAGGCGACCCAGGTTCGAGACTTTGCCGCACAATCAGCACAGCCTTGCGATGTTCCGCGGCGCTTGTGCCGACCCACTGGATGTCCGCGGAGAGAGTCACGTCGCCTGACGCTTTCTTCCAAACGAAATAGAACGCGTCAGAAGCGCCCCACATGTTGGCGCCGCCTCCTGTGATGTAGTATTCGCCCTTGGCCGCATCGTACTGGGCTTTGCAACCCGGCGGTGTTTGCCCAACGCTGCCTTCATTCGTGAAGATTCCCAAACTATTTGTCTGCGGCAGAGCCACCGCCGTGCCCAGCGCCATAACCATCGAGAGAGCCCACATAATCAAGAACGACCTTCTTCTCCGCATCATCTCCATAGCCCTCGATCCTGGTATCGCTCGCCGCAGCGGCTGAAGCGCGGAAGCATACTATATCAACGTGAGGGCAACCCGTCGCCCACAGGTGAACAATTCGAGACGCAACTCGGCGGCCGCAATGTCGAAACGTAGCGCGAGAAATCCAGGGGCGACCGTTGGACAACCTAGGCAGGGGCGACGACTGGAACAGCCGTATTTCTGGCGGCACGTTTGCTTGCGTACAGGGCTTGATCAGCTGCGGCTAGCATGCTATCCGGCTGGTCGCCAGACGCATAATCTTTCCAGCCCGCGGAATACTTGATAGGAAATTTTCGGCCTTCCCAGGCCAGTTCGAGAGGACCGAGGCGGTCCAGAACAAGCTTCAATTGCTCGTGATTGCATTCAGGAAGAATCAGGAGGAATTCATCGCCGCCCCAGCGTACGGCGAGGTCGCCTCCGCGGATGGCGCGGTTGAGGGCGGCAGCAAATTCCTGCAGCACCAAATCCCCAGCGGGGTGGCCGTATGTGTCGTTGATGTGCTTGAACTCGTCAAGGTCCAGGAGCACCACGGTAAGGGGATGGCCTTTGCGAGCGGACCGCGCCACCTCGGCAACGAGCCGCTGCTCGGCAAACCTCCGATTATAGAGTCCGGTCAGCGCGTCAATCATGGCGAGATCGCGAAGGATCATCGAATGGTGTTGTTTTTCCGCAAGCTGCCGCCGCAAACGTTTAATCAGCACTTGCTGGTAGACGGTGTAGGCGTTGAACAGGACGACGAGCGTCACCAACCCAAAAACGGCTTCCGTAACCTTGATCCTGAAAAGGGGTGTTGCCCCCTGCGAAAGCGAAGGCAGCGTGAAGGAGATCAGCGCCCCGGTGAGAAGCAGCATGACAAAAATCGAGTTAGCCCAGATCCACCAATCTCTCTTCTCAATTCTGCGCAGGTTCTCGGCGATCTCTTGATCGCTAGTGGTTTCGAGAGGTGGATGGTGCAGATTCTTTTGGACGTCCATGTGGGAAATACCGCGTAACTACCTTAACTCAACCCTAGAGTGAGGCCGTCCAGCGGTCAATGGTAATTGCGGGAATTGCAGCATGGAAGTAACTTACGGGTTAACGACTTTCCTTAAATCAGGAAGTAGAAGAGTAGAGGCTCGACGCCTCAGCCTATACCGAAAACAGCCCGTCCTGTCCGCGCGAACGGTACCTGTACGGTGGTACGGGCGTCCTATAGGGGATCGCTACGGCCGTGGGCAGAATAGTCGAGCAAACAACCACCATGACTGCCGTCCTCATACTCGCCTTCTCCGTCCTGGCTCTCGTGCAATTCGCCATTAGCCAGTGGCGAATGATCTGGCTGACCACTGCCAACCAGCCTCTCTCGGATTCCTTGCGCGCCGCTACCGGCATTGAAGCCGAAACCATCGGGCCCAACGATTTTGGCAAGCTCCTGGGGCTTTGCGATGAGATGTCTCCACGTCTGAAAAATGGCACGCCGTGGCTGCGTGAAGTTAAACGCTACTACAGCGTTGTGGCCAAGCTGGAGAAAACCTTCCGATCAATCCAGCCAGCCGTCTCCGCCTGGGCAGCTTCGGAGATGAAAATCTGTTCTCGCTATGTCGCCGTGGTTCTCGATCAGAACCTGGCGCTCGATCTCGACCAACGAGCCGCAGTGCGATCTCTGTAGAAAAGCCCAGCTCGCCCTGCGATGCGGCTGGCATCACGCTTTTCCCTCTCCTTCACGCCTTCGAGCTATGCAAACAAATGATATCAAATGACTTATACGGCCCTTCAACGCTTCCAAAATTTCATGACCGCGGCGTAGTCCAAGTCCTCCTTCGCGGCAGCTTTGACGGCCGAATAGGTGGAATAGGCGGCCTCAGCTGCCGGGAGCGAAACGCCAGCCTCCTTGGCCAGCTCCAGCGCCAGGCCCATGTCCTTGTGCATGAGCCGCAAGGGGAAGCTGGGCGGGTACTCGCCCTTGAGGAGCAGGGGAGCTTTAACATCTAGCACGGCAGCCCGCGCCATGCTCGACTGTAGGACTTCAACGAGTTTCTCCCCCTGGAGCCCCGCGGCTGTGACGAGTGCGAGAGCCTCGGCCAAGGCGTCCACCTGAAGCGCCAAGATGAGGTTCATAGCAAGTTTAATGGTCTGTCCGGCGCCGTTCGGCCCGAGGTGAAACCAGCGCTTGCCCATCACGCTAAAGACTGGCTCTGCATCCTTAAGGACTTGCGCGTCTCCGCCCACCATAAAGACGAGCTCCCCTTTTTCGGCGCCCCACGTCCCGCCGGTTACGGGCGCGTCTAAGAACGCGACCTGGCGCTCCGCGCAAGCCGCCGCAATCTTGCGGGCTAGGACCGGTGAAACGGTGCTCGAATCAATGTATATGCTGCCAGGGCGCAGGGAAGCCAGGGCCCCGGAGCCTTGGCTGGAGGCGGAAGCGCCCCAAAGGACCCCCTCCAGGGCGGGTGGATCGCTAACGATGGTTATGAGCACATCAGAGGCGGCAGCCACTTCCTGAGGGGAATTAGCCAGCTTGGCGCCCGCAGCGACAAGGGATTCGGCGCGCGAGGCGGTGCGGTTCCAAACCGTCAAAGAATACCCGGCCTTCAAGAGATTTAAACCCATGGGCCGCCCCATGAGGCCTAGCCCTATGAGTCCGACTTTAGAGCCGGGCCGGATGTTTCGGGTGGGGCCGACTTTTACTCCGGGGCCTATGCTGGTCTTGGGGGAATCATCGGGAGTCACGAAAAGCCTCCTGCGCCCGATGGACATGGAACTAGGCCACCGCGGCGAAAATGTTGGTTTGCAGCGCGTCGATTGTAACCGAATCGCGGAGGAAGAATCGTGCGAAGGCTAGAGGAAGCAGGAGACCTTTAGGCGGTCTTGGGACGGTTCTGCAGGGGGAGGATCGCTGGCGCACCGCCAGAAGCGGAAGGCGCCGCTTCAGCGCTCGGCGTCGCCGGAGAGCTGACGCTGGGGCCAGAAGCGGTAGCCTCAGAGGGCTCCGGTTTCTCCTCGAGGCGCACAATGTACTGGTAGGGAATCTCCCACCGGAAATGCTTTTGTGAGCCCCGCTGCTCGAAATGCTGTTCCAGAAAGATGGAACGGCCCGAATCCGCAACAAACGTGCCGGACGCGGGCAAAAGAATGTCTCCGGCGCGGTATTGGACTTCAACTCTGCGCCCAAGAAAGGCTGAGTAGCGGGCCATACTGTACTTAGTTTCCGTATCGGCTAGTAACAGCGTCAATGGTACGGAAGGACTCCCCCGAGCTAAGTGTGGAAAAGCTGAGGAATGCGACTGATCCGCTTGTCAGTCAGCGGCGGGAGAGTCTTACGACGCTGTGGCTGAATTCCGGGAGTGCGTCGGATTGCAGATAAATCTTTGCGGCGTGATCGGCCTTCAAATAGGCGTCCCAGAACGCCAGCGATGCGGCATTGGTGAACCCGAGAATCGAGTCGCCCTGCGTCGCGCGCCCGGGCAAGAACGTTTTTGCGCTGATAAACGACATGTGATTCGCCCCCTCGATAAAGGTGTGATACTTGTCGCCCGGCTGGCTGCGCTCAAAGGGAATCTTTTTCCAATCCGGGCCTTGATTTCCTGTACCTAAGTCGAGCGACCCAGTCATGCTCAAGAGCGGCAGCGTGACGTGGTCCCAGGAATGATCGGTAAGCCCAAATTCACCGGGCCCCTGAGGCGATAGCAAAAGAACTGCTCGCACGCGAGAATCGGTGAAGTTTGTGGCCGGATGATTGGGGAGATCGACGAGAGCGCCCGCGATAGCGTCCGCGGTGAATGCGCCCATCGAGTGACCGCCGACGCCAATATGTTCCGCATCTATCTTGCCAGCCAGCGCAGGGATGCGCTTTTGCAAAACGGGCAGGGAATCCAGAACAAACGAAATATCCTGGGGACGGCTTTGCCAGAGCGCTGGCTTTTTCAGCGCGTCGCGCACGGCTATCAAGAAGTTGATGTCCTCTTCCCCTGCATGGCGGCGCTGCACGGTGGAATCATCGTGCGTGGGCTGCAGCGTCACGTAACCGTAAGTGGCCCAATGGCGCGTGAGAGCCTCGCAGCAAGATTGCGAACCTCCGGCGCCATGTGAAAAAACGATAACCGGGTAGAGGCCCGGTTCATTCGGATAAAAAATGCGGACGTGGAGATTCTTGTTGCGCTTGGCGTCGTGGAGAACGATGTCCGGTACTTCTGTGACGGCATGCGTGCCGTCCGCCAGCTTGTAAGCTCCGCTGATCATTGGACCGGAGACTGCATTTGCAACGGCGCCAGCCGCAAGGCGCTCAGGAGAGTTTGGCCTGTT
Organism: uncultured Acidobacteriota bacterium; assembly: GCA_963833345.1. Lineage (GTDB taxonomy): Bacteria > Acidobacteriota > Terriglobia > Acidiferrales > UBA7541 > Acidiferrum. Next base: position 4,434,012 of record CAWHXI010000002.1, read on the forward strand.
GTCATGCGCTAAGGATACGGGATTTGCCGGCGCGGAAAGAGCCGCTCGTTGCGCAGATTTTGGAAGAGTAAAGCCCGAACCGCCGGTCTGGCGCGTGATGAAGTAGGCGGCAACACCGCTCAGAAGTGGAATGACAATGGCGTTGGAGATGCGGCGGCGCATACGGCGCCGGCGAATGTAATCGCGGGGCATGGAGGGGAAAATCCGATGATGGTGGGTCGTGGCGGACATTCGCTGAGCCTGATTTGCGTGAGCTTGCGCGGACGTGTCCGTTAACCCAGCGTTGCGAAGGAAGTTGCTCACCCATTGCCCGAGGCCCGGGAGGAGTCCCGGATGAAAGGATCTGTTAGCCGCGTGCAGAGAGCGAGACATGGACACCTATACGCACTGCTGTGATGATGCCTTCCAGAACCACGGGCGGGAGAGTTCCTGGAACAAAGGCCGGCGAATACTTCCTAACGGAAGCGGCGGCTTTACTTTAGCAAAAAAGGGCGTTTTCTTCCAAGGCTCCGTATTTTCGGTAGTGTCTCAGTTTCATTCTGAGACGCTGAAATAGCCTCTCCCGATTATGGCATACTTGGCTCATGGCGAAGCGTCCGCGTGACCCGAACCAATTAGCCAAGCTGATCGTGGATATTGCCATTGGCGAGGCGGAAGATACAGTCAGCAAATTAAAGCGCCATCCTTCCAAGCGTCGTTCTGGCGGTTTGGTTGGTGGAAAATCTCGGGCAAGGACTCTTACCCCGGATCAACGTCACGAGATCGCAAAGTTAGCTGCCCGTGCTCGTTGGAAGAAAAAAGATTAGGCTACTCGCCTAGTGTAGTGGCGTAGCATTAGTTCCTCGCGCTCTGCAACGTCGTCCGTATAGTCAAGCACGAGCTGGAATACAGGGTGCTTGCCAGCATTCAAATCGTTGAAAACGTCTATGTCTATTTTCAGTTGGAAAGTTTCGCCAACAATCAACTCACGGCGTTGCGCAAAAGCCTTTTCAAAGTGCTCGGGCTTGGCAAAACCCAACACGCCCCACATCGTCAGTTGGACGCCGCTCTTAGTCGCGCGAACAGCATGGTTGACGCGATATCTTCTCCCCTGCGCATCTGTTTTGTATTCTTCGCGAATTGCCTGTCCCATCTCCTCCGCTAAATCGCCATAGGGATCAGGCTCCGGTAACTCAAGTAGACCTTCTTCGACTGCCCAAGCAACGGCCTGCCTCAAGCTAGACGGTTTATGTTCTTGCCTTGAATCGTATCGATGCCAAATCTTTTGTAATTGTTCCTTCTTACTTGCCACGGCTACCCTCCACGATCAGAGCGAAATTGGAACCGATTGCCCCCATCCATCGGCAATCGAACCAGGGAGCAAAAATTGGCGAATCTTCGCGAGATGCCTTCTCAGATAGTCATATCGATTTAAACGTTTGTGAATTTGTCCTATGACTATGCCAGGATGCCTCTCAACGATTCTTGCGAAGGCAATAACATCCTTCTCGTAATAAAAAGGCTTTTTCCTTAGTAGGAAGCTGTCAAGCCTCTCTGTTGGAGCACAAAAATTAGAGGCAGCTTGGTTGGCAATCCGTTCTTCCGCTGAAAAAGAAGTCGTGTCGGCATCCAAATCGGCATCCACGATTTCATTCTCTGCTCCCATACCGTGTCGGTTTAAGACGTGCTCTATTTCGTGCCTCAACACAAACCAGAAATTATCGATTCTATCGTGCTGAATGCTCATTCCGATCACTGGCGAAGAGTCATCAAGCCAAAAGCAAACGCCGTCAATCTTTGCGTTCGGCAGCTTTTCGACTACGACAAACCGGATTCCACACTCCAGCATGATTGCTGGGACATGGCGTACTTCGTCAGGTGCAGTCATTAATGGCGGTAGATCGCCTTGGACTGCCTGTCGAAGCGCTTTTTCAGAATACTTAGGAACGCTGATAGACTGAGCGATTTGCCGGACGCGAAAAAGCCAAGCCAACTGGATAGCGGGTATGTTCCTTTCCTCGTAGCTGCTTTTTTTCGCAGCATGTTGAAAATAAGGGATTTCTTTCGGGCTATTCACGTTAAAGAAACGAACTAGCTGAGTTTCAAGCATTGTCGTATCCGATTGTTCAATCCAGCCGCGCTTAATCATTTCACGGACAGGATAAGCGGATTGCATTGTGCGCCGCGCTGCAACGCTTGGGTCAGGTTTTCGAGCCTGAGCAAGATCGTAAGTCTGTTGAAGATTGGCGAAAAACTCCGCAGGGACATCAAAGGCCTCGCCAAAAGCCTTCGCCATTTCCGGGCTGATTCCACGCTTTCCATTCAGAATCGGATTGATTACTTGCTCCGAGCACCCCAAAATGAATGCCAGATCGCGCTGACTCCAATCGCGCTCCTCCATTTCCTCCTTGATGTAAGCTCCCGGATGCATGATCCAACTTGCGCTCGCTGCCATGGCTTCCCCCTCTCTAGTCATGGTTCCAGACTCTCAAAATGGTGACTTTGTTGGGCTTGGATTCTGTGTCGAGCGTGAAAATAAGTCGATATTGTTTGTTGATACGGATAGACTTTTCTTCGCCCTCCATCTTTTCGTAGTGAAATCCCTTCCAATTTCTCAATGTTCTTTCGTCTGGTGCTTGCCTGAGTAGGTGCAACTTTTTTCTGAGTGAATTGACAACCGAAATAGGCAAGCGGACTTCTGCTGCACGGTCGGTCTCTATCAGAGTTAAGGACTTGTCCCGGAATTCGACGTCCATGCACGATGTCCACCGTAGCGCATCGTAAACTATAGATAATGGGTTGTCAAGAACAATTATCTATAATCGTTAAACTGAATTATATGCTTGACAAATGAACTTGAGTCCGCTATCCTTGGGTCACCATGAACCGCCTACCAATAGAAAAACGTGCCGCGATTTTGGGTCTGCTCGTTGAAGGCAATAGCCTTAGAGCTACTAGCCGCCTTGCGGATGTTTCGATCAACACCGTAACTAAACTTCTTGTTGAGCTTGGCGAAGCGTGCGCCGAATACCACCACAAGAACGTCCGCAACGTCCGCGTTCGCCGGATGCAGTGTGACGAAATCTGGAGCTTTGTCGGAGCGAAACAAAAGCACGTCAGGCCGGAGCGTAGGGCCGAAGGGTGGGGAGATACTTGGACATGGGTTGCGCTCGACGCGGATACAAAACTCTGCGTTAGCTATCTAGTCGGCGGTCGTGATGGCGGATGGGCACGTGAGTTTATGAGCGATTGCGCTTCCCGCGTGACAGGGAGAATCCAAATCACGACGGACGGTCACAGGGTCTACATGGATGCGGTTGAGGATGCGTTCGGCGCAGATGTGGACTACGCGCAACTTCAAAAGATTTACGGCGCTTCCGATGAACCGGATACACGCTATTCTCCCGCCGTTTGCATCGGTTGCGACATGAAGGTAGTGAGCGGCGACCCTGACCCAAAGCATGTCAGCACAAGCTACGTCGAACGCCAGAACCTTACAATGCGTATGGGGATGCGGCGTTTTACCCGGCTAACCAATGGATTCTCTAAGAAAGTAGCAAACCATGCTGCGACGGTCGCCATTCACTTCATGCACTATATCTTTGCTAGGATACACAAGACTCTGAGGGTTACCCCGGCGATGGCTGCTGGCCTAGCGGATCACGTTTGGAACCTAGAAGAAATTGCGCTTTTGGCAAATTGAATATGTGGATGGATCAGAAGCCACGAAAAGACAAGAAAGGAAAGCGGTGGAACTTCTGTATTTGGTATGAAGTTTGGACCGAAGAGCGAGTCGTCTCGGCGCAACGCCTCTTCTTCTGGGACGACAAGAAAACGGATTGCGGAGTAGTGCTATTTCTGCCGGGATCAACAGTGCATTTCTCTCGCATTAAGAAACTTATAGAAAAACTAGTGGCAAATCCCACTGTGCGAAAGCACTACCAAAGAGACTTGCGGTTCCCTCTGGACCGCTATTATTCAGAGTACGGAGCGTTTCCTGACGAAGATTCAAACTGAGGCACTACCGTATTTTCGGCAGCAGCTCAGTTTCCGATTGGTGCAACGGGACTTAGCCGGTGAACCGGAGCCCTGAAGACGGTGCAAGACCAGTTCGGGTCGCAGGCTTCCGGAGCGCGAGTTTCCCTGCGCAGCAGCGTGCAATGGGCCGCGGTGAAAGACCTTCAGGTTTCGGCAGGTCCCGAAGTCATGCCGGGCGATCGCCTCGATTTGCTGGTTTCCGTCGACGGGCAATCGTACTCTCTCGCGCTGCATGATACGAGAGATGGCGATGGTCTCTTCTCCCTCTTCAGCGACCAGAGCGGAATCATTTACTCAGGCTCCGCGCTTCAATAGTCACTTCGCCCTCGAAGCGAAGAGTATCTCCCGGTCAGCCGTGTCACCGGCGCCCGTCGTGACCACGACTCATCATTACTCGAAAGAGAATTGCTTCTCGCCCAGCAGCCTTCCGCGCAGCTTGACACAATTTCCCGCTCATTGTTTACTCCCCGCAGCGAGGAGGTTCCCACGCATGAGATGCAAGCTACACCTGTCCGCATTGGTCGCTGCCGCCGTTCTTTTCTCGGTGTATCCGACTGCTCTGCAAGCGCAAGAATCGTCGCGCAAACTTACGGTAATGGACGAATTTCAAATCCAGCTGCCTACCGATCCCCAAATCTCGCCCGACGGCAAAAAAATTGTCTACGTGCGCCGCTTTGCCGATCCGATGACCGACCGCCGCTATTCGAATCTCTGGATCGTCAATTCCGACGGCACCGACCATCGCCCTCTCACTACCGGAAACCGCAACGACACCTCACCGCGCTGGGCGCCCGACAGTGCCCGCCTCGCCTATCTCTCTGACACTGATGGCAAGCAGCAAATCTATGTCCGCTGGATGGACTCCGGACAAACCGCCCGCATCACCAATCTCGATCAAGCTCCCGACGCCATCGAATGGTCTCCCGATGGAAAAATGCTCTCTTTCTCGTCCCTCGTTCCCGGCAAAGGTCCTCACATCGCCGATCTGCCAGCGCCTCCCGCAGGCGCCAAGTGGGCCGAGCCAGCCACCGCCTATGATCGCCTCGTCTATCGCTTCAACGGCGCAGGCTATCTGAAGCCAGGCTTCATGCAAATTTTTGTCGTTTCCGCGGAAGGCGGCGCTCCACGCCAAGTCTCCAACGGAAATTTCCCGAATGGCGGCAACGAGTTCGGCCCCAGCCGCGCCACGTGGACGTCTGACGGCAAATTTCTCCTCGTCTCCGCCAATCGCCACCCGGAATCCGACCACGAAGTTCTCGACACGGAAATCTACGAATTTAGCGTAGCCGACGGCTCTCTCCGCGCCCTCACCAATCGCAAAGGCCCCGATAATTCTCCGGCCGTTTCTCCAGACGGAAAATGGATCGCCTACACCGGCTTCGACGACCGTTATCAGGGCCACCAAACCACCAAGCTCTACCTAATGAACCGCGACGGCACCGGCTCCCATTCCATCTCCGACAAACTCGATCGCGACATCCAGAATCCCGTGTGGGCACCCGATAACAGTGGCGTCTACTTTCAATACGACGAGCAAGGCGACACAAAAATCGGCTTCCTCTCTCCCGACGGAACCGCCAAGAAAATTGCCGATCACGTCGCATCCACGACCGGCGCGGGCGGCGGCGGCTCTTTCTCCATCGCTCACGCCGGTCCTATCGCCTTCACCTACGGCCGCACGGACATCCCCGGCGATGTTGCCATCAGTGACAGAGGCGCGATGAAGGTCCTCACCTCTCTCAATCAGGAATTGCTCAATCAGAAGAAACCCGGCCGCGTCGAAGAAATTCGCTACAAATCCTCAAAAGACAATCGTGAAATCGAAGGCTGGATCATTCAGCCGCCCGATTTCGACGCCACTAAGAAATATCCGCTCATCCTCGAAATTCACGGCGGCCCTTTTGGCGATTACGGCGACCGCTTCGACTTTGAAAAACAGGTTTGGGCAGCGATGGGCTATGTCGTCCTCTATACCAACCCGCGCGGCAGCACTAGCTACGGCGAAGAATTTTCCAACCTCATCCACCACGCCTATCCTGGCGACGATTTCGCCGACCTAAATAGCGGCGTCGACGCCGTCATCGCCAAAGGCTACATCGACACAAACAATCTCTTCGTTTCTGGCGGTAGCGGCGGCGGCGTCCTCACCGCTTGGACCATCGAGCACACCGAACGCTTCCGCGCCGCCGCGTGCCTCTATCCCGTCATCAACTGGTACAGCTTCGTGCTGACCAGCGACATCCCCTGGACCTCAAAATATTGGTTCCCCGGTGTTCCCTGGGAAAACACCGACCAGTACATGCAGCGCTCTCTCACTAATCTAGTCGCCAAAATCAAAACGCCAACTCTGCTTATGACCGGCGAAGCCGACTACCGCACCCCCATCTCCGAAGCCGAACAATTCTACGCGGCCCTCAAGCTCCTCAACATCGATGCCGTCCTGGTCCGCGTCCCCGAGGAGCCCCATGGCATCAGCCGCCGCCCCAGCCATCACATCACCAAAATGCTCTACGTAGCGGGCTGGTTCCAACAACACAAAGCAACCAACTAGAGACATGCCCTAGTTCCTTCCGCCGATTGTAGGGGCGGAGCTTGTTTACCCCCGAGACCTTGCGAAGGGCCCCGCCCGCGTAAGCAAACTCAAAGCGCTTCAAAACTGGCCCGAAGCGCCACCGCAGCTCCTTACTCCCGTCGTTTATCTTGGGTTTAGCTTGCGACCTGTATAGATAGTTCCGCCCCCAATCTGAAACAAGGGTAAGCAATTCTAGGAGAGAAATTTCTATGCGTAAGAGTTTTGCAACATTCACCGTTCTCGGTACCCTCTCCGTCGCGGCGATCCTTTGCGCCGGCCTGCTGTTGCGCGCCGCCGCACCCGCTCCGGGTCCGTCCGGCTACCACGTCGTCAAAACAGTCCCGATTCCCGGCGATGAAGGCTGGGACTATCTCACGGTCGACGCCGATGCGCGCCGCGTCTACATTTCTCACGGCTCCCACGTCGTCGTGATGAACGCCGACACCTATGCCGTCGAAGGCGACATCCCCGACACGCAAGGCGTTCACGGCATCGCGCTCACTCCAGACCTCGGTCGCGGCTTCGTCAGCGCCGGCCGCGCCAACACCGCCGTGATTTTCGACATTAAATCGCTCAAGACTCTTGGCACGGTAAAAACCGACGCCAATCCCGACGCCATTGTCTACGACAGCGTCACCAAGCGCGTCTTCACACTGAACGGCCGCGGCCAGAACACCACCGCGATCAACGGCGCCGACGGCTCCGTAGCTGGAACGCTCGCTCTCGGCGGCAAACCCGAATTCGCCCAGGCCGATGGCAAGGGCAGCATCTTCGTCAACATCGAAGACACAAACCAGCTAGTCCAATTTGACGCCCAGAAAATCACGGAAACTCATCGCTGGCCGCTCGCACCTTGCAAGTCGCCTTCTGGTCTCGCCATGGATCTCAAGAATCGCCGCCTCTTCGCCGTCTGCGATGAAAAAGTCATGGCAGTCGTGAACGCGGACACCGGCGCTGTCGTCGCCACTCCAAAGATCTGCGACGGCCCAGACGCCGCCGGCTTCGATCCGGCCACTGGCTACGTCTTCGCCTCCTGCGGCGATGGCAACCTCACTGTCATCCACGAAGACTCGCCTGACAAATATACTGTCGTCGAAAACGTCCCGACAAAGCGTAGCGCTCGCACCATGGCCCTCGACTTGAAAACTCACAACATCTTTCTTCCTGCGGCCGACTTCGATGCTCCAGCTGCCGGTGAGCGCCGCGGTAAAATGAAGCCCGGCTCCTTTGGCATCGTAGTCGTCAGCAAATAACCAGGTAAATCTCGTGCGCATCGGGCCGGCGCACGCAACGTCCCCACAAAATAAAAGCGTCCCGGTGAAATCACTCACCGGGACGCTTTTGATTTTTCTATTTTTTCAACGCGTTAGTTCGAGGGCACCACGCCAACGTTATGAACTCCCGCGAACAGCGACATCCCGGTCCCTGCCGTCTGCGGCAGCCACCACATCTTGCGCAAAGTGGGGTTCTTGCTCGTCATCATCCGCCGCCCAACATAATCCAGCACCAGGGGGCTCACCTGCGTCGCCGCGTAGATTGCATTCGAGTGCGAAAACGGCCGCAAGAATACATTGCCTTCCGTGCCGTATCCACCAGAAACCGCCCGCCGCGTCGACCACGCATCAAACGCCGCCGCGCCCGACGACGCAAAAATCAGTCCATACCACATCTTCTTCTGTCGCTCCGTAACGTCTTCAGGGTTGAAAGCCGGCTTACCTGGCCGAATGGCCAGGGGTGCGCTCCCCGGTGCGATCGGTTGAGCCGCCGGACCGGGCGTCACACCCGCGGCATTTGAATCCGCCGCAATCTCCGCGTCCGTTTTTATCTTTGGATCTGGCACCGAAGGCAGCGCCCTTGAGGAAGAAGAATCTTTAGCCGCATCCACGGAAATGCCTGCGGGGCGCTCCGTTACTGCCTTTATTGCATCTCCACTTTGCGGAAAGGGATAGAGCAAAAGGATCGTTGCGAGCAGCATGTTTCACCTCAGTAGTTAAGAGCTATGCATTCCGGTCCCCACTCTCAACTAGGCACAATATACTGTCCAAAAGGGCAGGTGACACTGGCCCGTTGGTCACATTCTTATTAGTACCCTCTTCTGGCTCTTCGGTTTGTCCCTTTTAGGACACCCGTACTAGCCCGCGAAGTGAACAACTTTTCACATTTGCGGCATAGCGTTGCCGCACTTCGTTTGGATTTGAAGTGTTTGAGCGCCACTTCGCGCTGTTTTCGGTCTGTTTGCGTCCCAAACAAAACGCCGCTTGTCCGCATTTGTGGGAGAACGACTCTGTTATAATCGCGTCCATTGACCCCGGCCACGCCGAGGTTACTCTAGACATTGCTCTAGAGGTTTCTCTTGAGGTCCCACTAACCAATGGCGGCCAACGAATCCACCGCAGCCAAGCGCGCCCCTCAACCAGAGCGCGGACCGCAATCTCCCCGCTTCATCGTCATCGAAGGCCCGCTCCGCGTCGGCAAAACCACCCTCGCCAAGATTCTCGCCGAACGCCTCCACGCCCGCCGCATCTACGATTGCGAAGACAATCCCTTCCTCGCCGATTTCTACAAAGAAAAAGCCGGCGCCGCCTTTCGCGCTCAAATGTATTTCCTCATCGAACGCCAAAAACGCATTCGCGAAGCTCTCGCCGTCGAAGCCCCCGGTCCCGTCCTCTCCGATTTCCTTCTAGAAAAAGATCGCATCTTCGCCAATCTCAATCTCGATGACGAAGAGCTCAAGCTCTACGACCGCTACTACGAATCCCTCGCCGCGGACATTCCCGCCCCCGATCTCGTCATCTACCTCCAAGCCAAGCCCGAAGTCCTCCGCGCCCGCATCGCCAAAAAAGCCTCCCGCGACGAATCCCAAATCTCACCCGAATACATCGAAGAAGTCGCCCACGCTTACGAACACTTCTTCTTCCGCTACGCGGTCTCCGATCTCCTGGTCATCAACACCTCCGACATCGATTTCGTCGAGTGCAGCGAAGACCTCCAGCAACTCCTCCGCCGCCTACAAGAGCCCGTCAAAGGCACCCAATACTTCCTCCCCCTCGGCGCCTCCGAATAGATCTCTCTTTCCATAGCAGGGCCACGGCACGCGGTGCCCGCTCTTCGATTTTAGACATTAGCTCGAGTCTTCAGAACTCCGTATCTCTCCACCCTGCCGAGCACAATTTCCAGGAGCTGCGAAGAAGTTCACACCTGACCGCCTGAGAACTGCAAGTCGGCTCTGTACCATATTGGACAGACGGCAAAACCAAGAGTTGGCACAGTGCTAGGCACCTTAAAGATTCTTAATGCGCGGTGGTTGAAACCAGAAATTCCGCGTGTCTCTGGGGCCGCACCCAGCAGTACTGAACGCCTCGTAACGGGGTCAAGAGGAGAAGCTAATGCGCAAATTGAATGTCAGCAAGATTTGGATCCCGGTCTTCCTGCTCGCCATCGCTATGGCCGGCTGCGGCGATTCGGACGCGAATCCCGGCGCAGGGAAACCCGGCAACCCCCTAACCCCGCCCCAGGTGACGTCTGTAAATCCTCTCGCCGGCTCTACCCTCACTTGCGGCAATCCAGTGGTTATTAATGCATCCTTTAGCAAGGCCATGAACCCTGCGACGATCAACACCACGACGTTCACTTTGACCATGGGCGCGACGAGCGTTGCCGGAGTCGTCACCTACGTTGCGACCACCAATGTTGCCACCTTCACACCCTCGGCCCCTCTTTCGCCAAACGCACTTTATGTCGCCACGATTACCACTGGGGCTCAAGACCTGTACGGCAATGGGCTGGCTACCAATTTCTTTTGGTCCTTCACGGCCTCTGCTGGCTGCCCGCCGCCTACCGTGACCGCCGTAACTCCGCCGAATGGCTCTGCCATTACTTGCCCCAACACCGCGATTATCACCGCGACTTTCAGCCATGCGATGAACCCGGCGACCATCAACGCCACGACGTTTACCTTGATCGGGCCCGGCGCTACCACCGTTGTTGGTGCTGTCACCTACGTTGCATCGACCAATGTTGCGACGTTTACTCCCTCGACCGCTCTTACGCCGAGCGCCTCTTACACCGCCACGATTACCACCGGAGCCCAAGACACGTCTGGCATTGCACTGGCCGCCAATTTCGTGTGGACGTTCACAACCTCACCTACCTGCACACCTCCGGGCGGAGCTATACCCTTGGGAGCGGCCTGCAGTTTCGGAATTCTCGCCGGCTCCACGGTCACCAATACCTCGACAACCGCGGCGCCTACTAGCGTCAGTGGCGATGTCGGCGTCTGGGCAGGAACTGCGATAGTTGGATTTCCTCCGGGAACCTTAACGGGCACGCTACATTCGGGCGATTCGGTCGCCATGGGCGCTCAGGGCGCCTTGACCACGGCGTATAACAACGCTGCGGGAACAGCAGGCGGCGCTGTTCTTCCCGCGGATATTGGAGGTTTTACCCTCGCCCCGGGCGTTTATAAGACAACAAGCGCTCAGCCTTCGCTCGGAATAACTGGAAACCTTACTCTCAGCGGCCCTTCGAGTGGTGTCTGGATCTTCCAAGTCGTGTCCACATTGACCACGGCTGCCGGCAACAGCCAAGTCATCATGGCGGGCGGTGCCACCTCTCACAATGTGTTCTGGCAGATCGGCAGTTCAGCAACCCTTGGCACCAACACCACATTTGCAGGAACCATTATGGCTAGCCAGTCTATCTCGCTCAGCTCGGGCGTGACGCTCAATGGCAGAGCGCTGGCGTCGATCGGCGCAGTCACCTTAATCAGCGATACGGTGAATGTACCTTCCTGTCCGTGAGGCGTTCGGCGGCGAGACCAGCTCGCGGCTGGTCCGCTGCCAGGCTCGCTGGAGGAGCTTGATTTTACGTTATTGAAGTTCGGAGGAATATTCGCATGTCATCTCATTCAAAGGGCCGCCTTGTCCGCCTTCTAACAATGCTTTTGGCAATGCTTGCCGTCCTGCCTGCGTTTGCCGCCCTCGCTTCCGCTCAGGAACAGCCTCCTCCGAAGTGGGAGCTTTTCGGCGGATATTCCTTCTTTTATCCAAACGCGGACGTGAACGCCCAGCTTCCAGGAGCATTGCTCCCATTGAGCAGCCCCTTGGAATCGAACCCCCGCGGCTTTGGCCTCAGCGCTACCTATAATTTTAACCGCTGGGTCGGACTCACTCTCGACACCAGCACGAATTCGAACAGCGGTGAAACTGGATTCGCGAAGAGAATTGACGACACCGCTTTCTCCAATCTCTCCTTCGGTCCGAAGTTTACTTTCCGCCACGATCGTTTTGCCCCTTTTCTTGAGGTCTTGGTGGGTGACCATCGCCTTATGCCCGATGCTTTGCACAATGTCAGCAAAATAGGCCTCATGGTTGGCGCCGGTCTCGATATCGACCTGTCCAGGCACGTTGCCCTGAGATTGATCAGGGCCGACTTTGTAATGTCCAATTACCGCTATGGTCCCCCGACCGTGCCGTCCACGGATATCCGAGGCTTGCGCGCAGAGACTGGTCTTATCTTCAAGTTTGGTGGAGGACCAGCTCCTCTGCCTCCCACCGCGGCATGCTCCGTAGAGCCAGCCGAAGTCTTCGCCGGCGAGCCTGTGACCGCCACCGCCACTGGCTCCAATTTCGCTCCCAAACGCAAGGTCACCTACAGCTGGAACGGTACTGGAGTAAAAGTAACCGGCAGCGATACCACCGCTCAGATTGACACGACCGGATTGCAGCCCGGCGCCTACGTAGTCACTGCCAATCTAAGCGATGGTAGAAAAAATGGTTCCACATCCTGCAGCGCCAGGCTCACTGTGAAGGAGCCTCGTCCGCCTGTCATTTCATGCTCCGCCGATCCCTCGAGTGTCCCAATAGGCGGCACTTCAACGATCACTTCGACCGCCAGCAGCCCGGATGGCCGCAGGCTGATTTACAGCTACTCCGCCAGCTCCGGTAACATCGCGGGCACCGGCCCCACCGCCGCACTGAGTACACAGGGCGCGCAACCAAGCCGTATCACCGTCACTTGCAACGTAAGCGATGACCGCAATCCGCCGCTCACAGCTTCGTCCACCACCATGGTGGAAGTGCAAGCTCCACCTCCGCCTCCTCCCCCAGCGCCCGAGATCAAGCAGTTGGAAACTAGACTCGCGCTACATAGCATCTATTTCCAGACCGCTCGCCCCACCGCCGAACACCCCGAAGGTGGCTTGCTCGACAGTCAGGCGGCCATTCTGATAGCGCTCGCCGCGGATTTCACAAGCTATCTGAAGTACATGCCGGATGCTCACCTGATCCTCAGCGGCCATGCAGATCCGCGCGGCACGCCCGAATACAACAAGAAACTTACCGAGCGCCGCGTCGAACGCGCCAAGAGCTTCCTTGTGGAACACGGCGTCCCCGCTGATCACTTTGAGTTGAAGGCGTTCGGCGAAGAGGACCAACTGACCGCCGACCAAATCAAACAACAGATGGCAGACAATCCCGACCTGAGTGCCGAGGAACGTCAAAAAATGATGCGCAATCTCCAGGTGCTGGTCCTGGCCAACAATCGCCGCGTCGACATCACCCTTAGCACCACCGGGCAACAGTCCGTTCGCCACTATCCGTTCAACGCCAAAGACTTCTTGGCACTCATCAGCATCAAGGGCGGAGAAAAAACAAAAACGCCGCCAACAAAGAAAAAGCCTTAACGGCCGCACCGCATCGTGGCCTTACATCAGTCCCAATTGGTAGAGCGCATGGGCAAGGCCTCCCCATCCTTCTTCTCCTCGAAGGATGGGGATTTCATCTTCCGCTACGCCGCTCACTCTCGATACAGATCCCCCGCGAGATACTTGAAACCTGTGTCCACGGCCACCGTGGCGACGGTACTGCCAGGCCCAAGTTCTTGTGCCAATTGCAACGCCGCCGCAACGTTCAGCCCGGACGAGGTCCCCGCGAATATTCCTTCTTCCTTCGCCAACCGCCGCGCCATTTCACGCGCTGCCCCTTCCTCCACCGTCCGCACTTCATCGTAGTCGCTGTCCTTCAAGTGCGGCGGCCGGAATCCCGCGGCAATCCCCTCGACGCGGTGCGCACCGCCTTTCCCCGTAGTAAGCACCGGGGAACTTGCCGGCTCCAGCGCCACGATACGCGCCTTGCATCCAGCCTCCTTCAGCGCGCGCGACACGCCAGTAATCATTCCAGCGGTGCCCACGCCGCCGCAAAACGCTGTCAGTCTGTCACCCGCTTGTTCCACGAGTTCCTTGCCAATCCCCATGTAAGCGCGAATCGCGTCCTGATTATTAAACTGGTTTGTATAAAACGTCCCCGGCTCCTGCGCCAACTCTTCCGCGCGTCGCTTCATCCTCTGGTAAAGCTCCGGCACCAGCTTGCCGTCCTCCGCCGGAAAAATTTCCAGGTCCCCGCCGAAAAGCCTCATCGTCCGCAGCTTCTCATCCGAAAATCCGTCCGACGAAATCGGCGTAAACTGGTACCCCTTGATCGCGCACACCATCGCCAGCGATGACCCGGTACTTCCTCCCGTCCACTCCACCACCCGCATCCCCGGCCGCAACTCCCCCCGCGCCTCCGCCCCTTCAATCATCGCCAAAGCCATGCGGTCCTTGTACGACCCCGTCGGATTGTAGTACTCCAGCTTCACCAAAACTTCCGCCATCCCCGGCGACACAATCTTTCTCAACCGCACAACAGGCGTATTCCCAATCGCCTGCAAAACCGAATCCCGCACTTGGTTTTTCCCCGCCATAGTCCTTCTCCCCCGTCCATTTGCAGTTCTACGCTCATATCGCCGCAACTCTATTCCATGTCATTCCCGGGCGCATGGCATGTTTATCCTGAGCTTCGAAGGGTCGTGCCCGCTATCCGCCTGCAATCTTCAAACTCTGTCCGTTACGGGATGTCCTAAATCGCGGCGGCGTCAACTTCCATCGCCATCTCCCGGTAAGCACACAATCCATTTGCCAACTGCATCTGCCGTGGCGTCCGGCACTCCGGCTCAAACAACCTCGGACTTCCCACCACTATCACCGCCGCCTTCGCCCGCGACGTCGCCACATTCAACCGGTTCAAGCTATACAAAAATTCCATCCCTCGCGGCGCCTCCTCCGGCGACGAAGTTGTCAGCGAATAAATCACCACCGGCGCCTCCTGCCCCTGAAACTTATCCACCGTTCCAATCCGCATCCCCGGGAGTCGCGTCTTCAAGTCCGCAACCTGCGCGTTGTAAGGCGCCACAATCAAGATCTCGTCTTCCTTCAACGCCCGGCTGTTCCCCGCGCTGTAAAAGTACTTCACGCCGGGCCGCAGCAATCCCTCCACAATTCTCGCCACCAACTCCACTTCCTCCGCCGAAGAATTCCTGTTCCCCTGGTGCTCCGCCGGAACAAACCACAATCCCGCTTCCGCAATCCAGTCATGCCCTTCGATCACCCGGCTGCGCGCTATTGCGTGCGAACTCAGTTTCTCATCGTAGAAACACCCTGATGTAAACTCGCAAATCTTCGGATGCAGTCTCCAAGTCTCCGGCAGTAAAAATCCCATATCCCCCGCAATCGTCTTTCGCCCATTCAGCAAATGTTCCAGCGCCGATTTCTCCGCGCCATTCGGATGACTGCCTTTCGTCGGCCGCTCTAATTGTTGCGGGTCGCCTAGCAGAACCAATTTTTTCGCCGCCTGCGAAACCGCCAGCACATCCGCCAGCGACATCTGCCCAGCCTCATCGATAAACAGTACATCCACAGTTTCAAACGCTTTTTCCGGCGACCACAGCCATGACGTCCCGCCCACAACGTTCGCTGCGCCGGATTTCAGCGCGTCCCAAGCTTCCTCGTTCTTTTCTTTTGCCACCGCCACGCCGTCGCTCTCTTCGCCCTCATTCTCGCGATGCAAACACCGCACTCCCTCAATGTCTTCGCGATGCGCCGCTTCCACCACATCATCCAGCAACTTGCGAATCACTTTGTGGCTAAGCGCCGTCACGCCCACCTTCATCCCGCGCTTCACCAACTCACAAATCATTCGCGCGCCCGTGTACGTCTTCCCCGATCCCGGCGGCCCTTGAATCGCAAAAGCGGAATCATCTAGCGCCACCGCGATCCGGTTCGCCGTGTTCACAGCCGTCTCGCTCGCAAGCTGCTCTAATTTCTCCCCGCCCGTCAGCCGCGGCGGCTTCCTCAACAACAAATCTCGCCCCGCGCGATAGCGCCCAGCCGCATCAATTCCGTTCTCCGCCACCCAAGCGCCAATCCGATACAGCGAACCCGCCTGTGCATCTGAATTCAACGGCGCATCCCACATATAAACCATCGGAGGATGCACCTCCGCCGTCTTCTTCGTTTTCTTAATGTCCACGATGCCCTTCATATGGTCGATCCTCACCACCTCCCCAAATTTCTCATCTCCAAAATAAACTTCCTTCTCCGCCCGTACATTGCTCGCCTGCCGGGGCTCAAACGAATATCGATCCGTCGGCACTTGCCTGCCGCGCCCCACCTGTTCCACGTGCGCGACAAAACTCATCTTCGTCAACCCAACGCGCTCATCCAGCAAATCCTCGTCATTCATCTCCGCGTACCGATACCCGTCCTGCCAGGCCCGCTTGTCTTCGCGCCGGTGCCAGCTCAAAAGCTGCGCTAAAAGCCACTGCGCCTCCTGCTCCTCTGTTCGCGCCTCTGGATCAACCGGAATCCCCGCCGAAAGCAATTCCGTCAGAGCCGCCGTACGCTCCAGCTTCTCTTCGAGCTTCTCCGAGGGATCGCCGCTCTTCTCCGGCAGCCGCGGAACCTCGACCCCACGCGCCACCAATTTCCTCCGCTCCGCCTCTAGCCAATCTCGTAATTTCCCAGTCGAAACGCAATCGTCCCCGTTGTATCCCTCCAAAGCCTCGCGAAATTTCTCCGGAATTTCCGCCGCCTCGTCCAGCCGCCCCAGTTCCAGCCGGTGCTCCACATACCGCATCGCCGCCCGCGACACATCCAGCGGCGTCGCCCGCACAAATCCATAAAAAGCTTCAATCTTCTTCAGCGAATACTCTTCCACGCTAGCCCGCGTGCTCTGCTTGAACGCCTGATGCAAATCCACCAGCACCCCCGCGCGCAGCATACGGTCAATCTCGTCTTCCCGCGTCGCATACATCCCCATCAACCGCTTCAGCGCGCCCGGCTCATATCCACCAAAGTGATACACATGCATCTTCGGATCAGCCGCGCGCCGCCGCATAATCTCGTCCACCACCCACTCGAACCCTTCCTTTTCCTTCTCGCGATTCAACGCCCACTTTTTTTCATAACGCCATTCTCCTGCCGCATCCCGAAACGCAAATCCAAACAAATACTGCAACCCCTGCTCGCCGACAAACGGGTCGCCTTCCAAATCCAAAAATATGTCGTCCGCCGAAGGCTCCGGCAACCGGCAAAAACCCATCCCCTCCGCCACTGGCAAAAGTGCCTCATACACCAGCTTCTTCCCCGTGCGCCCCTCAACCTGCACGCGGGCCTGCTCCCGCGCCCGTTCATAACCCACACGCGCTCCATGCTTCGGCCGCTCTTTCAACGGAATCGGCAGCTCCGCCAGCTTTGCCATCGTCCCCGCATCCCACGCCTCAAACTGGTCCCTCTGCTGCCTCCGAATCCCCGCCACCAAAGACAAATGATCGTCCGCCCGCCGCCGCGCATCGCACTCCTTAAACCACTGGCAAACATTGCAATGCTCTACGGGTTCGGGATACGTCCCAGTGGCACAGGCTTCAGCCTGTGCTCCCCCAAACCCAAGCGCATATTGACCCGTGGCACCCTCCTCGCTCCCCATTGGTTTTCCCGTAACTCCATTTCCCACCGCACGCACCAACCTGCCCTTCACATACCGGTAATAAGCCGCATACTCCCCTACCCGATACTTCTCTCCCGCAAACCCCGCACCCGGCGGCACCACCCACAAAAACTCCGGCGCCACACCCTGAATCTTCCCCAAAACCTCCGAATACAGCGACAACTGCAAAATCGTCGTGGCCTTCGTCTCTCGAGCTAATTTCGTATCCGCCACCTCATACGACCAAGCCCACTTCCCACCGCCCCGCTCCACCCGCCGCAACACATCCGGCCGCCCGAACCACTCCCCATCTCGCAAAGCACCCTGAGCAATCACGTCCACGCCACGCTCCATCAGCGCCAGCGTCTCCTCCACCAATCTCTTTTCGTTTTTGTGATCGATCGAGCCAAGATCTTCGACGTTCAAATCCCGCCCGCGAAGGTGCGCCAGATAAGCCGCCTCATGCCGCAAGCCCAACTCCTGAATCACCTTCAGATCCGGCGCAGCCCAATCCGGCTCCGCCCGCAACCCACGCGCCACCTCCAAATCCAAGGTAGTCACATGCCGGCAAGCCAGATGGTTGCTCAAATCCGAGGCGCTCAACCGAAGATGGCCTGAAGAGATCTTCATAGGACGTGGAGAGGCAAATGACTTATGGAAATTCAAAGTAACATAGAACCATTGCAGTCGCTTCTCTTCTTACGAAAAACCCGCCTCTAACCCCTTTGGAATCCGCAGTTTCAAAACACAGGACCTAAAACCCTTTGGACTGTGCAGTTACAAAAAACCCGGGGTGAGGGGAGGGGTCCCTCTTCTCGTGCACCCCGAGCAGCAAATGGCCGCCCACCACACTTCGCTCTCGACTACTCACTACCCACTGCTCACTATTCACTGCCGCCCAGAAACAATGTCCGCCCATAACCGTCAAACAACCCAGCGGGCAAGTGTGCCCGGGAGGTCTCTAAATGGCCGGAACGCTTAGCCAGGATCTGCGCAGCGGCGTGCGCATGTTGAAGAAAAGCCCGGGCTTCACCTTCGTCGCCGTTCTCTCGCTCGCTCTCGGCATCGGCGCCAACACCGCCATCTTCACCATCATCAACGCCGTCTTCCTCCATCCGCTCCCTGTCCAGGAACCCGCCCAGCTCGCCGAGATGTTCACTCGCGACACCAAGACGGTCAACGCCAACGCCAACTTCCAGCTAACCGCCACATCCCTTCCCAACTACGAGGACTACCGCGACCAAAACACTGTTTTCACTGGGCTGGCTGCTACAACGTTTCCAATTCCCGTCAACTGGGGCGGCCAAGCCGAACCTCAGCAGCTTCTGGCCTCCATGGTCAGCCCCAACTTCTTCGATGTTCTCGGCGTAAAGGCCTATCGCGGCCGCACTTTTTTCCCCGACGAAGGCCAGAAGATCGGTGCCGATCCAGTCGTTGTCCTGAGCTACGCGCTCTGGGCCAAGCAATTTGGTTCCGACCCCAACGTCGTGGGCCAGACTATCTCTCTCAATGCAACCTCGTTCACCATCATCGGTGTGTCTCCGCCCAATTTCAAAGGTATCGTCTCGCTCGCTCAGCCGGACGTGCTCTGGGTTCCCCTCAGCATGCGCGATTACGTCCTGACAGGTCAGCTCAAGGAACTTGAGAATCACCGCCGCATGCGTTGGATAAACATCGTTGGCCGCCTGAAACCGAACGTTACCGTGGACCAGGCCCGCCCTGCCATGAAAACAATTGCCTCCGCTCTCGAAAAGGAGTATCCACGCGACAATCCTGGCCGTACCTGCGAGCTCTACCCGCTCAACCAATCGGCGCTCGGCATTAATCAACGCGCCCAGTTCTCCCTCGCCGGCGGCGTCCTGATGGGCGTTGTCGGCTTGGTGCTGCTCATCGCCTGCGTGAATCTCGCCAATCTCCTCCTCGCGCAAGCTGCCAAACGCGAAAAAGAACTCACTCTTCGCGCCGCTCTCGGCGCAGGCCGCTTCCGCTTGGTCCGTCAGCTCCTGACGGAAAGCACTCTGCTCTCTCTCGTCGGCGGCTTGGCCGGTCTCCTGATTGCTTTCTGGGGCCGCAAACTCTTGTGGTCTTTCCGCCCGCCTTTTCTGCCCGACGGCTCGATCGATCTTTCTTTTGATTCTCGCGTCCTCTTCTTTACTCTCGCGATCTCGGTTCTCACCGGCTTTGTTTTCGGTATCATCCCAGCGCTCAAGGCTTCCAACACCGATCTCAACGAAGTATTGAAAGCTGGCGGCCGCGGCGGAACGATGGGCTGGGCTCACAATCGCATGCGCAGCCTGCTGGTGGTTTCAGAAATAGCGCTGGCTCTCGTCGCTCTCATTGGAGCCGGCCTTTTCCTGCGCAGCATGCAGAGAGCCCAGGAAATCAACATCGGCTTTGAAGCGAAGAATCTCTTCATGTACAACTTCGATCTCGGCGCCCTCCGCTACGAACCCGAGCACGGCCAGCAATTCTTTCGGGATGCTCTCGAACGCGTCAAATCGGTTCCCGGCGTTGCGGATGCCACCGTGTCCTCCAATGGCATTCTCGGCGGCGGCAACGGCGGCATTTCAGGAACCGTCTTTCGCGAAGGCGAACAAACCGATCCCAATAACCGCGGCACGCTCGTCAACTTTGATGACGTTATGCCCGGCTATTTCGCAGCTCTCCACATCCCCACACTCAGTGGCCGGGATCTGACGTACTTCGACCGCGAGAGCACCCAACAGGTGGTTGTCATCAACAAGGCTATGGCCGATCTAGTCTGGCCAGGCCAGGATCCCCTGGGCAAGCACTTCACCATCGTCGTCGACCCCCACCAATACGAGGTCATTGGCGTCGTCGGCACCACCATCATAGGTGCCGTCGGAGAAGATCCCCAGCCTGTCGCCTACATCCCGATGCGCCAGCAATACTCTCCCCAGGCCTCTATCCTCGTACGCACGACTGGCAATCCCGAAGCGGTGATGGGCGCGGTCCGCGCGCAGGTAAACCAGCTCGACCGCAATCTCGCCCTGACCAACGGCCAGACCGTCGAGCAGCTCCTGGCGCAAGGCCTCTGGGCCGCACGCATGGGTGCGGTTCTCCTCGGCCTATTTGGCCTGCTCGCTCTCATCCTTGCTTCGATCGGAATCTATGGAGTCTTGTCTTATTCCGTCACCCAGCGCACCAGCGAAATCGGCATCCGCATGGCGCTCGGCGCTCAATCAAAACAAGTCCTGAAGCTGGTCCTTCGGCAGGGCATGCTCCTAGCCGGCGTCGGCGTTCTCGCAGGCCTAGCGATCGCGCTGCCGATCACACGTTTCGCCTCAACGCTGCTCTACGGCGTCAGCGTCTGGGACCCCGTCACCTATATCGCCATCACGCTTCTTTTGATGGCCGTCGCATTCCTGGCTTGCTACGTCCCCGCGCGCCGCGCCACGCGCATCGATCCGCTAGTCGCGCTGCGCTTCGAGTAAGGAACATGGCCCAACACGCGAAGCTCCGAGCCTCAGGGGCTCGAGCCGCGCGAATGCGAGCCGCCGCAGGAGCGAGTATCTCTTGTGGACATCTGGACGCGCAGACACGTCGTCGTGACACGTCGCAGCCGTACTCGATCCCTCTGCCTCCGTTAAGGTATTTATTTTCTTTACTTTACGGGCGCGCCCGCCTGTACTTCCCATGGCAGGCGGGATGCACTCCTCTCTTGCGAGTATGCAACACCAACGAACGCAACGAGGGCTGCGGCCATGTCAGCCAAAAAACTCACCAGCACTCTTCACCGTCCCTCCGCAGCAAAGCTATTTTCCACACGCGCGCTAGCGGCGCTCGCAGTTTCCGGTATCGCGCTGACTTCATGGACCGCCGATCGCCTTTGGCCTCGCCACATGCGCGTCTCAGCGCAGCGTCGGCATCTCGCTCCGAAAATCCACGGCCGAAACATTGCGCTTCCGTTCTCGAATGAAGTTGCTTGCGCCGAAATCGCTTCGTTCGACGATCAATTGGAAGCCTTCCTTCGCTACGAATATCTGCGTGGACGCGATCCGGACGATGCTGCGAAAATCTTTTTGACGGCGGGCCGCAACGGCAGGCGCGCGAACTACAAGATTTATATGCTCGTCGAAAACGATCAGCTCACTGCGATTCCTCGTCTCAACCGAATGGAATCTCATGGCCTCATCTCTCACTACGAACTCGTCGCGTGGACGCAACAGGACCTCTCGTATGCGCAGCAGCAAAGCCGCATTTTCGAGAACGCGTACAACGTACCTACCGAACAAAGGCTGGAGACTCTTCCCTCCTTTCAGCTTCTGCCAGCCCTCGCGGATTTTCTCGTTTTCAAATCGCAGACGGATTGGCGCGTCGTCGGTCAAAGCACGCGGGCGCCTCAGCCGCTCACGCATCATCAGGCGCTGCGGCTCGCTTCAGACATTCTCGACGTCGCGCATTTTTACAATCTTCCGCTGGATTATTTCCTCGGCGTCGGCGCGATGGAAAACAACTACATGGACGTGAACGGCGATCTGACCCACGCCGTTTGGAAAAAACGCGCGGAACGCGGCGACATTGTTCTCGAACACGACCGCAAGCGCGTTCTCGTGAGCGATTATTCGATTGGCACTTGGCAAATTTCGCGCGAAACGTTGCGCGCGGCTCATCAGCTCTATTTGAAGGACAAACGTCATTACGACGAACTGCCTCCGCGCCTGCGTCCTTCACGCGATCTCGACGTGAATTCGGTCAACAGCGAAGTGCTTACCACTTATGCTGGGCTTGTCCTCCGTGATCTGCTGGACCGCTTCGGAGGCGACGTCGATCAAGCCATTGGCGCGTACAATGGCGGCATTCGCAATCCCAATCCTGCTTACGCGGCTGGCGTGAAAAACGTCGCACTCTACGCGCGCAGAGTTCTCGAACACGCGCCGCTTCCTGCAGCAAAATCCCCCGCAGCCGGTCTGGCGAACGGCACGGTGCTTTAGTAGTGGCTTTTATGCGGCGCATTTTTTGCGGCCCAACGGTGCCCTCACGGCGCCTGACCGGAGGGCCAGGTTCTTGAATCGTGCGAGCCTGTACGTTTTCGAGGTTGCCTCCGTTCGCCGCGCGCGACTAGAGTGATGGCAGCCCAGTTCCACCGTTTGCAAAATGAAATCTGTCTTGGGAATCGCCGCAAACAAGCCAAAACCCTCGCCTCTCGAGGGCTCCGGCAATTTCCGCGTTCTGCCAGCCGAGTGCAATCCGCAGCAGATTTCGCGGCGCGAATGGTGGCTGTGGCTCTCCGCATTACTGGTCACTACACTTTCGAGCGTAGCTTTCGTGTTGTCCTCGTTTACTTCTTTTTTTCGCCACACGGATCACTTTTACGAAATTGGCTCGGATCAAGCACGCTGGGCCACGCTTTGTTTGCTGCTGATTTTCAATGCTTGGCTGGTCTATCGCCAGTGGTCCTTCCGGCGTCTGCGGAAGCAGTCCGCGGAACAATCTCTCGACGCGCAAGCCATGCCGCAGCAATTTTCTGAAGCGGCCGGACTCGATCCGGTCACGGGCCTATACACGCGCTCGTCTCTCGAACAGCATTTGGGGAAAGAAGTGGCTCGCGCGCGCCGTCAAAATACGGCGCTCAGCCTCGCCACTCTTCACGTGGATGAGTTCGCGCATCTCAGCGCGCGGTACGGTAAGTCCGCAGTGGATGCCGCGCTCAAAGAGCTTGCGCGCCGATTGAAAAAGGCCAGCCGCGGCTCGGACATTGCCGCGCGCCTCGGCGACGACGATTTTCTTCTGTTGCTTCCCGAATGTGGTGTAAACGAGGTCAAACAGGTATTAAACAGGCTCGGCGCCGTCGAAGTCAGCTCCTCAGGCCAAAGAATTCCTCTTAACTTCACGACCGGCTGGGTTGACTATCAACCCGGCGAACTGCCCGCTGATTTGCTCAAGCGGGCCGCTGAACTTCTTCATCTCTACGACACCGCCGCCCAGGACAGTTTTTCGACGACCCTCGCACCTCACTAGTGTCGCGTGCTGAAGCATACCTTGCAGTTCTCGCAGCTTGGCCGGGAAAGCAGGATTCTTACTGGTTAAGTTATCCCCGCCTTTACAGGTCCTTACGAGCCGCGTTAACACAGCATCCCTCTCCAGCGTCTTGCACGACAGCAAGACCAAATTGTGAGGTATTCCATGAAATCGCGTTCAGCAAAAACGGCTGGCTTCTTACTCGTCACGCTGATGTTCGTGCCTTTGCTTTGCTTCTCGCTGGCTGGTACACCCTGGCCTTCGGGAACCGGCTCGGTATCGGAAACTGCGGCGATGCATATTGCTCGCGCGAGCCACACTTCGACGCTGTTGCCGAACGGCAAAGTGCTCATCGCTGGCGGGTTCGCTGGGAGTGGCGGTGAGTACAACCCGTACCGGACCGCGGAACTGTACGATCCGAACTCCGGGACGTTTCAGTCTGTCTCGGAGATGAGCATCGGACGCTCGGGGCACACAGCTACGCTTTTGAAGAATGGCAAAGTGCTGATCGTAGGCGGCTGGACGGGACGCTATGATCTCCGCGGCTCCGCTGAAATTTACGATCCAGTGGCGAATACATTCACTCCGACGGGCAATTTGGTGGTCGAACGCGCGGGGAACACGGCGACGCTTCTCGCAGACGGCCGGGTGCTCATCGCGGGCGGCGAAGATCGCCAGGAAAATGCTATCGCCAGCGCAGAGATTTATGATCCGGCCACTGGTAAGTTCACTCAGACCAGCAGCATGGCTGAACCGCGTGGCGCGCACACGGCGACAGCTCTCAAAGATGGCAGAGTTTTAGTCGTGGGCGGAGGTTCGGGCCATTATCCTTCGCAGATGATTTACCGCGTTGCGGAACTGTTCAATCCCGCCACGGGCACGTTTAGTTCTGTTGGCCAGACGACTGTGGGCCGCCACAAGCACGCCGCAATTCTTCTTCGCAGCGGAAAAGTACTCATTGTGGGTGGTTCGGACAACCGCGATTGGCACGGCGAATATGCGAGCGCGGAAATATACGATCCCGCCTCAGGCACATTCGCCGCGACTGGGGCGATGAGCACTCCTCGCTTCAAAATTCCCGAAGCCGCCGCGCTACTGCCAAACGGCAGAGTGCTTGTTGCCGGCGGCGGCCCTTTCGCCGAGCTGTATGACGAGACCACCGGCTCTTTCAACAAAGTTCCAGGCTCGCTGGGAGCTGCGCGCTTCTTCGCCTCCGCAACGCTCCTGCCCGGTGGCCAAGCTCTGATCACGGGAGGCTACGCCGAAAGTGGCGGTAATCTTCCCGCCACGCCCGCTGCTTGGCTCTACCAACCCGGTGGTGTGTCAGCTTCCAATTAACGGGCATTTATCATCGTATTAACGAGGTGGAGTAGAACGCCACAGAACTGTGCGCGCCGCCCTGAGTTTCCCGAAAGCGATTTGTTTTGCAGGTCTTCCGCGCCCATGGGGTGCTTGCCATCCATAAACATCGACGGGAAGCGGGGTGTGAAAATGCTCTTGTGCTGCTGAACCCTGGGCCTTAGAATTGCCAGCCGCCGGGACGAAATATATGTGCACGGAACTCGACACTCTGAAACGCGAAGCTGTCCAAGTGTTGCGCGAAGTGAGGAAAATTCGCAGATCCAAAGATGTGTCATTTCGCGAAGATGCGGAATTGAACGACGAGAAATACAAGAGCATCAACGCCGTGCTTAAGCACCTGCTCGTCGGGCATGAAGGGAAACCTTGTCCCGCGGGGGACAGACCGATTGTGAGTGCTATCCAGTCTCGCAGGTGAGGGCGCGTAGGCCATTGTTCCAAACTAAGTTCCTCAGCTCTAGATGCCCAGCAAATCAATTTGCGAATTCTCTTCGTTGCAGCGTTACTTCCCTCTAGAATTTCATGGCTTGAAATAGACCTATGGATGATTCGACCAATTCAGGAGCGGCCATGAAAGCTGCGCAGACCGGAACGGCGCCGAAGGTTCTTGTGATTGATGTTGGCGGCACAAACGTCAAGCTGCTGGCGACGGGGCAAAAAGAGCCGCGAAAATATCCATCCGGCCCGACGATGACGCCGCGCAAGATGGTGAAGCTGGTAAAGAAATCCGTTTCCGATTGGAAATTTGATTGTATTTCACTCGGCTATCCTGGCCCGATCATCAATGGGCATCCGCTGCGCGAACCGCACAACCTGGGACGTGGCTGGGTGGGATTCAACTTTCAAAAAGCATTTGGTTGTCCTGTAAAGATTCTAAACGATGCCGCCATGCAGGCGGTTGGCAGTTACCAAGGCGGGCGCATGCTATTTCTCGGCTTGGGCACGGGCCTGGGATCCGCGATGATCGTCGATGGAATTCTGCAGCCCATGGAACTGGCGCACCTTGCCTACAAAAACGGAAAGTCCTACGAAGACTATCTTGGCTTGCGCGGGCTCAAACGGATGGGCAAGAAAAAATGGCGACGCTGCGTAGCTAAGGTCACGAAGAGCCTGAAGATCGCGCTCGATGCGGATTATGTGGTACTGGGCGGCGGAAACAGCAAGTTGCTGAAGAAGCTGCCACCCGGGGCGCGGCTGGGCAACAACGAGAATGCGTTTCTGGGCGGGTTTCGAATGTGGCAGAAAAATCAGGTGGCAAATCCTTTTTGATCTCTTCGTGCTCCACTTGACGGGCTAGAGCGGTCCGCCTCTCCGGCAAGAACCCGGGTAAACACTGGGCGGACCCTGCAACTTCCAATCTTGCGCTTCCGCTTGTATATTGCAGCCGAACTTTGAGGAGGGCTTCTTTATGGAACTTTGGTCACGCCGGAAATTCTTTCTTACGTCGCTTGCGAGTAGTTTTGCCGCGGGGGCTGGCAAAGTGTTTGGTCGCACGCTTCCGGCGGAAGAGGCGGGGCTGCCGTCGTCGGCGCCAATCGCGCCCGCGCAAGGCACGCGGCCAATCATTATTTCAAGCGCCAACGGACTTCATGCCCTCGATAAGGGGATGGACATTCTCAGGAAGGGAGGCGACACGCTGGACGCCGTTGTTGCGACCGTGACTATCGTCGAAGACGATCCGAACGATGATTCCGTCGGCTTCGGCGGCTTGCCCAATGAGGAATGCGAAGTGGAGCTGGACGCCAGCGTGATGCATGGGCCTACGCATCGCGCCGGTTCCGTCGCGAGTGTGCGACGCATTAAAAATGTCGCGAGGCTGGCGCAAACCGTGATGGAGAAGACGAATCACGTGATGATCGTGGGCGAAGGAGCGCACCGATTTGCCGTCGATGAAGGATTTGAAGATATGAGCCTGCTCACCGAGCATTCGCGGAAGATTTGGCTGGCGTGGAAGGCGGCGTCTTCGGTGAATTGGCGGCCGGGAATTGATAGTCCGGAATGGAAGGAACACGTTTCGGCGATTTTCGACGGCGACAAAGAGAAAATCGCTTACGCCGAGCGCGTGATTGCGCATCCGCCTACGGGCACGATTCCGTGTATGGCGGTGAATGAAAAAGGCGATATCTCAGCGACAACCACTACCTCTGGATTAGCTTGGAAAATTCCTGGGCGTGTGGGCGATTCGCCGATTATCGGTGCGGGTTGTTTCGTGGACAACGAAGTTGGTGCTGCCGGCTCGACCGGGAAGGGCGAAGAAAATATCAAGATCTGCGGCGGGCACACGATTATTGAGATGATGCGGCTAGGGAAGTCACCCCAGGAGGCTTGTCTCGAAGCGCTGGCGCGCATTGCGCACAACTACAACAACGACAAGAAAAAGCTCGCGACGTTTCATATTTTCTTTTATGCGCTGAACAAGGATGGGGCACACGGGGCTGCTTCTCTGTGGCGCAACCATTACGAGGAAAAAGGACACTCAGTGTATGCGGTGCACGACGGCACGCAGGCGCGACTGGCGGAGTGCAAACCATATTTCGACGAAATTAATGCGCATGGATAATGTCCGCGGATAAAATGGATTTATGGACCAAGCGAACATTCTGATTGTCGGTGGTGGCGTGGTCGGCTGCGCGATTGCGCGCGCGGTTTCGGCGCGGTGGGAAGATGTTTTTCTGGTCGAGCAAAATCCGAAGCTGGGGATGGCGACCAGCTCGCGCAACAGCGGAGTCGTACATTCCGGCATCTACTATCCGAAGAATTCGTTGAAGGCGCGGCATTGCATCGAAGGTAATCGGCTAACTTATGAATTCTGCAAAAAACATAATGTTCCGTTTCGCCATACGGGGAAACTCGTAGTTGCGGCTAACGCGCACGAAGAACCGGATCTCGAAGCGCTGAAGAAAAAAGGCGAAGACAATGGCGTGGAGGGTTTGCGGCTGATTGGTCCGGCGGAGATTCGAAAGCGCGAGCCGCATATTCGTGGATCGGCGGCGATAGTTGTGCCTTCGACGGGGATCGTTTCGGCGGAGGAGCTGGTGCACGCGTATGCGCGGATAGCTACGGGGCAGGGAGCGGAAATCGTTACGCACGCGCGCGTGATTTCGCTGGAACCTGTCGGTGCTGCGATACGCGTTGGACTTCTCATCGGCGATGAGGAAGGTGCGCAGGACGAAACGATTGAAGCGCGTTGTGTGATTAATGCTGCCGGGCTTTACGCGGATGAAGTGGCGGGCTTGTTGGGGAACAGTTCGTGGAAGATTTATCCGGTGCGCGGAGAGTATTGCGAGGTGCGCGGGCCGCGAGCTTCCTTGATCAACGACCTCGTCTATCCGCTGCCGCACCATGACGGGTTGAGCCTTGGTGTGCACTTTACAAAGACGTTGTGGGGAACATTTCTCCTGGGCCCGACGGCGACGTACGTGGATGGAAAAGAAAATTACGAAAAGAACCGTTTGCCGATTGCGGCGTTTGCGGAAAGCGCGAAGACGCTTTTGCCGGAAATTGAGGAGAGCGATCTACATCTTGGCTATTCGGGACTGCGACCGAAGCTGGTGCCGCCTACCGGGCATGGCATTGCGGATTTCGTGATTGAGCGCGATCCGGCAGTGCCGCAGGCCATTCAGTTGGTGGGGATTGAGTCACCGGGGTTGACGGCGGCGCCGTCGATTGCGGACCATGTGGCGCAGCTTGTTGGGGAAACGTTGAATTAGACAATGGCAAGGCTCTAGCCGACACCCTGCCGAGATGGGCGCAGTATGCTGCGCCACTACAAGGCGAATCCAGGCGTTTTTATTCGATGATGACGCGGAGGAATTTTTTCTTGCCTGCGCGAAGCAGAAATTCTGCAGGCTTGCTCAGATCAATGTCTTTGCGGGGATCATCTACGCGGACGCCGTCGATTTCCACTCCGCCTTGTTCAATCAGCCGGCCGGCCTCGCTTTTCGATGGAGCGAGTTTCAGTTCCGCCAAGAGCGCTGCAAGTTTTTTCGCCGGACCTTGTGGGATACGTTGAACTTCTGCTTCTGCGGGGGCTTGGCGATCGCGGAAGACGCGTTGAAAGTTTTCGGCGGCTTTGCGGGCGGCTTCTTCGCCGTGAAAGCCGGCGATGACTTCTTGAGCGAGGCGCATCTTCACGTCCATGGGATGCGCTGTGCCGCTGGCGACTTCTTTTTTTAGCGTGGCAATTTCGTTCGGCGTGCGGTCCGTTACCAAGTCGTAGTACGTCCACATCAACTCATCGGGAATGGACATGAGCTTGCCGAAGATTTCGGCGGGCGGCTCGGTGATGCCGATGTAGTTGCCGAGGCTTTTGGACATTTTGCGCTGGCCGTCGAGGCCGACCAGGATGGGCATGGTGACGGCGACTTCGCCGGGGAGGCCGTAGGCGCGCTGGATGTCGCGGTGCACGAGAATATTGAACTTCTGCTCGGTGGCGCCGAGCTCGACGTCGGATTTGAGGGCGACGGCGTCGTAGGCGGTGAGGAGCGGGTAGAGAAGTTCGTGGACGGAGACGGGCTGGTGTTGTTCGAGGCGGGAGCGGAAGTCTTCGCGCTCGAGCATGCGGGCGAGGCTGTAGTGGCCGCAGATGCGGACGATGTCGTAGCTGGAAAGTTTGTCGAGCCACTCGGAGTTGTAGCGGACTTCGGTTTTTTGCGGATCGAGGAGTTTGAAGACTTGGGCGAGATAGGTTTCTGCGTTGGCGTTGACTTCTTCGCGGGAGAGGGGCGGGCGCGTTTCGGAACGGCCGGTGGGATCACCGATCATGGCGGAAAAATCGCCGATGAGGAAAATGGCGGCGTGGCCGAGGTCCTGGAAATGTTTTAGTTTGCGGAGGACGACGGTGTGGCCGAGGTGGATGTCAGGAGCGGTGGGATCGACGCCTAGGTAGACGCGGAGCGGCGTGTTGGTTTCGAAGGAATGCTCGAGTTTCGCCTTCAGCTCGGCTTCGGGAATGATTTCGGCGGTACCTTTTTTCAGGTAGGCGAGCTGTTGTTCGACGGGTTTGAATTTGGTTTCGGACATTTTTCAGTTCGATTGAATGACGCGGCGGCCTTCGATTTTGTAGCGGCCTTCGAGGACGATTCGAACGGCTTCGGAATAAATTCGATGCTCTTCGTGCAAGATGCGTGCGGAGAGTGTGTCCTCCGTGTCGTCGTCGTTGACGGGCAAAACAGCTTGGAGAACGATCGGACCAGCGTCGAGATTTTCGTCAACAAAATGTACGGTGCAACCGGCGAACTTGACGCCGTACTCGAGAGCCTGGCGCTGCGATTCGAGGCCCGGAAAAGAGGGCAGCAGCGAGGGGTGAATGTTCAGAATACGGTTCGGAAACGCGACCACAAAATACGGCGACAGCAGGCGCATGTAGCCGGCCAGGCAGACCAGATCGACCTGGTGTTCGTTCAGGACGGCGACCACCTGGCGGTCATACGTTTCGCGCTCTAATCCTTTCGAAGGAATGGCGCGCGTGGCGATGCCGCGTGATTTTGCGCGTTCGAGGCCGGGCGCGCCTTCGCGATTGCTGATGACTATCGCGACTTCCGCGTTCGGAATTCGGCCGGATGCGATGCTTTCCGCAAGCGCTTCGAAGTTCGAA
Organism: uncultured Acidobacteriota bacterium; assembly: GCA_963833345.1. Lineage (GTDB taxonomy): Bacteria > Acidobacteriota > Terriglobia > Acidiferrales > UBA7541 > Acidiferrum. The sequence continues at coordinate 4,464,337 of CAWHXI010000002.1, forward strand.
CCTCGGCCACTCAACAGCACGCCTATGCGCTTCTTCATAAACAAAAAAACGTTAACACAACCGCGAGTATCGGCAAAACTTGGGCTGTACCTTGGATGCGACCGGGGCACGTCCTTTGTGACCCGTGGAGGCCGCAAGCCCCGCACTTCAGGGCGGGGTAAGGCCGACTATATTGGCGCCGCCTGCTGCTCAATGTAGCGTTTGATAACTTCCAGTGGCGCACCTCCGCAGGATGCAGCGAAATAAGAAGGCGACCACAAAACATTCTTCCAGTAGCACTTAGCAATGCGAGGCAGTTGGCGTCGTAGAACGTAACTCGATACACCTTTTAGAGAGTTCACCAGAGATGAGACAGATACTTTCGGCGGGTAGTTCACCAGCAAGTGAACATGGTTGCTTTCGCCGTCCATCTGCACCAACGAAGATTCAAAATCGGTGCAGACCTTGGAGAAGATATGTCGCAGATATTCAATAGCTTCACCGTCGAGGATGCAACGTCGATATTTAGTCACGAAGACCAGATGTACGTGCATTGCGAAAACACAGTGTCTACCGCGTCGAAAGTCCTTGCTTTCATCCATAGACCGGATTATAATGCAACGATGGAGCGTAGGCAAGCATTCAAGTTTGAATTGATGCCAAACGGCGAACAGCAGCGCATGATGCGCCGCTTCGCGGGTTCGTGCCGCTTCGTTTACAACAAGGCGCTATCATTGCAGAAAGAAATGTTCGAACTCACCAGTCGTTCGCACACCCGCTTCCAGTTGGATAAATTGCTCACTCTTTGGAAGCAAGAGACCCCGTGGCTATCCGAAACACCTTCACACGCTTTGCAGCAAACACTGGTGGACCTAGATAGAGCCTTCGCAAATTTCTTCAAAAAGCGAGCAGACTTTCCGAAGTTTCACAAGAAAGGACAGCGCAGTTCGTTCAGAGAGTCGGACCCCAAATGTGTCACGCTCGACCAACCAAATAGCCGTATTCGTTTGCCAAAGATTGGCTGGGTACGCTACCGCAACAGTCGTGAAGTTCTTGGCGCAATAAAGAATGTCACGGTCAGCGAATCGTGTGGCAAGTGGTATGTCAGCATCAGCACCTTGCGTGAAGTTGAGCAGCCGCAGCATCCATCAACGTCAACAGTCGGTATGGATTGGGGCGTCACCAATTTTGTAACCTTGTCCAACGGCGAAGTCGTAGATCAATGCCAACCGTTGAAAAAGTTCCTAACGAAGCTAGCGAAATTGCAACGCCGAATGGCGTGGAAGATAAAATTCTCTAAGAATTGGCGCAAAGCGAAAGCCCGTATAACGAAGTTGCACAGCGAAGTTGCAAACATCAGAAAAGATTTCGTACACAAGGTCTCGAACAGCATCAGCAAAAACCACGTCGTTGTCTGTATCGAAGACCTACAGGTAAAGAACATGAGCAAGCGGTCAGCTAAGAAGGTAGCGCAAAAGTCTGGACTGAATCGTTCGATCTTGGACGCCAGCCCATTCGAATTGCGCCGTCAGTTGGAATACAAGATGCAGTGGCAAGGCGGTTTGCTTGTCCCTGTGCCCGCACCGAACACAAGCCGCAAGTGCCCCGATTGTGGGCACGTATCGGCAGAGAATCGCAAGTCGCAAGCGAAGTTCATTTGCGTTGAGTGCGGGTTCTCAGCTAATGCGGATTTCGTTGGTGCTGTAAATATCAGAGAGGCGGGACTCGCCTCGTTAGCCTGTTCGTTGTCTTCGGGTGAAGTAAGCCCGTCGTGTCAGGAACCCACCGAAGCGACTCAGGGGCAACGATGCGTTTGAGAGCAGTAGGAATCCCCTTCCTTCAGGAAGGGGAGGATGTCAAAGGCAATTGCATCGCAAAGTGGGCGGCATCGCGCTAGAATGCCCGTTCGCTTAAAGTAAATTCATTTCGAAAGCGTAGACCATGACCAACCGCACCAATCTGTCTCGCAGACACTTTCTCAATACACTGACGACGTTTTTTCTGGCACTCGGACTCTGGGCGGGCGCGGATTATGCGCAGACGAGTGCACCGGCGAAAGCCCAGAGCGTTTCGCATGATCCGGCGGAACCGCCGCAGAACGCACCGCATCCGAAGACTCTGCCGCGACCGACGGGGGCGATTGCGCGGGCATCCATTGATGAAAAGACGATGCGCGCCATCATCCATGAGCAAGTCAGTTGCGGGACGCGGCTGACGCTTTCTTCGTGGACAGATGCGAAGCGCGGGATCGGGTGCGGGCGCGACTTCCTCATTCCGCGATTCAACGAGATCGCGAAAGCATCCGGCGGAAAACTGGAAATCGTGGTGGACAAATTCGAGTCAAAGTCGGAACGGACGGGGCCGAATCCAGTACACCTAGAAAATGTGTACGGGATATTGAAGGGCTCCGATCCAAATCTGGCGAAGAATATTTTCATTGTCGTGGGCGACTTCGACTCGCGGCCTTCGAACGTGATGGATCCTGAAGCGGATGCGCCGGGGGCTGACGACGATTCTTCTGGTGTCGCGGTGGTCCTGGAGTCGGCTCGCCTATTGAGCAAGGCGGCCGCGGCTGGACATGGGGGCCGCGCGACGGTTTTATTCGGCGCACTTTCGGGCGAAGAGCAGGGGCTATTGGGAGCGTATCGGCTACTGGAATGGACGAAGGAGCAGGGGTACACGGTGGGCGCGATGATGGACAACGACATTGTCGGCGCGGACCCGGCGCCGGGCGGGCCACACCGCGTGCGCGTGTTTTCTGAGAATGGCACGATCGAGGATTGCGACGGGCCGCAGCGCGAGCTGGCGCGCGCGATCGAGGAGATTAACGGGCGGTCAGCGATTCGAATGATTTTCCGGCTGGATCGCTATGGACGCGGCGGGGACCACTACCCGTTTTCCAAGGCGGGGCTGCCGGCGGTGCGCTTCACGGAGCCGCTTGAAGATTACAATCACCAACACCAGACGCCTCGAACAGAGAATGGAATCGAGTACGGCGATCTCGAAAAATATTTGAATTTCACGTTTATGGGAAATGTGGCGCGGGACAATGCGGAAGTATTGCGGCAACTGGCTCTTGCGCCGGCGCCGCCTGCGAATGTGAAGTTGACGGGAGCGGTTACGCCGGATGCGAAAGTTTCGTGGTCGGCGGAGGATGACGCGGACCGTGCAGGATTTGAGATTCTGTGGCGAGAAACAACCGAGGCTCGCTGGAGCGTTTTTGATTTTGCCGAAAAGACTGGACAAACAGCCTTGAAAGACGTTTCGACGGACAATCACTTTTTTGCCGTGCGTTCGGTCGGAAAAAACGGCGCGAGATCTATCGCGGTGATCTCCGAGGCAGAGCGGCGTGCTCCGCCGACACCGACAGCGCCTAAGCAGTGAACTCTAATTATTAACGACAAGCCTCTAGTGAGCTGACTCTTTGCCAAGAAGGGGCACAGCGTGCTGTGCCCCCTACAAAGAAAAGTGAGACGACGCAGCGGATGTGCCTCAGTGTTTTGGCGGCGCGGTAGGTTGGGCGAAGGTGATGAAGTGGCCTGCGGGGTCTTGGACGGCGAATTCGCGCATGCCGTAGAAGGCGGTGCGGTCGGGCATGACTTTTGGCACGTCTTTCATAGCGGCTAGTACGGCGTCCAGATTGTCGACTTCCAAGTACAGATAGGTGGGGCCTTTTCTGGCTGCGGCAGCCATGGCGGACGGGGCATCTTTTTCCACGCTGGCGTAGGTTTGGTACATCACTTCTACGGAGCCTTTTTGGAAGGCGACGAAGCCGAGTTTGTTGCCCTCGGGGACTTCGATCGTTTTGGTGAAGCCGAGGCGCTCGATCCAGAAGGGGAGGATGGGCTCAATTTCGTTGACTAACAGGACTGGGGTGATTTTTTTCACGTTCATGTGTTTCTTCTCCTCGATTTAATTGGCTTGCGGGAACGACACGACGAAAAACAAGATGAGTGCGAGAGCGGCGAAGTTCAACGCTGCCGGGCGCGAAGCCAAAAGCAGATCCGTCACTGCGTTTGGGACTGACAAAGGAGTGGAGGGCGGGCATGTCTAAATATCTCCTTGCAGCCAATACTAGTCTCATTTAGACTAGTTAAGAATAGAGCACGCGAATATCGTTGTCAAGGAGGATTTTATGCCAGCAAAAACGAGAGAACTCGGGGACTTGATTTCGATTGGGCCGGCAATGCTGCGAGATTTCGAAATGATGGGGATCCGCAGCGTGGCCCAGTTGGCGAAGCAGAATCCTCAACGAATGTATGAAAAGATGGGGCGTTTGACGGGGCTGCGGCAGGATCCATGCGTGCTGGATACATTTTGCGCGGCGGTGACGCAGGCGAAGAATCCGAGGTTGGCCGTGGAGAAGTGCCAATGGTGGTGGTGGAGTAGAAAAAGGAAGAAAGAAGTAAGAACGTAAAGAAGTAACGACGCAGAAAGAAAGGAAGAACAGAATAACGCAGAGATCGCAGAGGAGCGCGGAGAGATTGAAGAAAACAGCTAGAGCGAAGAAGAAATTAGGGCCCACTACGCCGGATTTGGTGCTTCTGAGTTTGCTGGCGGAGCGGCCGATGCATGGGTATCAGGCAAACGCGGAGCTGGTAAGGCGTGAGATAAAAGATTGGGCAGGGATTTCGCGACCGCAGGTTTACTACTCGCTGGAAAAACTGGCGAAGCTAGGGATGATACGTTCGCTGGAGACGGATGAGCCTGCCTCGGGACCGGAGCGCAGCAGTTTTGAAACGACGGCGAAGGGGCGCACGGCACTGGCTGATGCTCTGGAACGAGAAGATTGGACGACGCAGCGGGATCGACCGCCGTTTCTGACTTGGGTGGCGCTTTCCTGGCAGGCCCGGCCGGGCGTTATGAAGCGGCAGATTGCGCGGCGCCGTGAGTTTTTGGAAAAGGAAGTTGAAAAAGAGAAGGGGGTGCTGCGCTCGATTTTGGAAGAAGTGGGGCATCCTTATCACGAAGCCGTTTGGATGGTGGGCCTGATGATCGAGCAATTCAAAGTAGAATTGCGGTGGCTCGACAGGGTCGAACGGAACCTTCGGCGACGTGCGCCGGCGAAACGGCCTGACTACGCGGGGGAAGAAAAGAAAACAACTTAACGCAGAGACTCACAGAGAACGTAGAGAAGAGCAAGAGAAAGAATAAGTTCGGAGGAGGCTGGGATGCAGCGATGGGAGCGGCGTCGGATGGGACGGAATGCTGTGGCTCTCGCCAGCTTGCTTCTGGCGGCAGCCATCCTCAGCGGACAAAAGGCGGAGGCGCAGGAGAAGCGGCCGACGGCGCGGGAAGTAGTGGCAGCGATTCAGGAGCATGTGGGAATCCCGTGGCAAAAAGAGACTGTGGACACTTTCAAGTCCGGAAATCCGGATACGACGGTGACGGGAATCGCTGTGACGATGATGGCGACGATGGACGTGCTGCAGCGCGCGGCGGCACACGGGCAGAATTTCGTCATTACCCACGAGCCGACGTTTTACAACCACCTGGACGTGCCTGAAGGGATGGATGCGGGCGACCCAGTGTGGAGGGAAAAGCGTGAGTTCATCGAGAAACACGGGATGGTGGTATGGAGATTTCACGATCACTGGCACAGGAGAAAACCGGACGGAATTTTGGCAGGAATGGTTCACGCCATGGGCTGGGAGAAATATCAGCAGGAAGAGAATCCGTATTTTTTCACGATGTCGGAGAGGACGTTAGAGGCGCTTGCAGCGGAAGTGGCGAAAAAGCTGGGTTCGCCTGTGTTACGGGTGGTGGGAGAGCCCGGAATGCAGGTGACGCGGATCGCGTTTAGCCCCGGATCGGCGGGATTTGTGCGAGAGACGCATGCGCTGGAGATGGATAACGTCGATGTGCTTTTGGTGGGGGAGACGCGGGAATGGGAGACGGTGGAGTATGCGGCGGATGCCGTCTCCGAGGGGAGAAAGAAGGCTTTGATCGTGATTGGACATATTCCTTCGGAGCAGGCGGGGATGGAAGAGTGTGCGCGATGGCTCAAAACATTCGTGAAGGATGTGCCGATTGAGTTTGTGGCGGCGAAGCAGCCGTTTTGGACTTTGGCGGAACGAGGAAAGAAAAACTAAGACGAAGAAAGGGAATTTACACAGGGCGCGCCGAGAGCGCAGAGAAGAGAGACAGGCAGGACAGCCTGTCCTACTACAGATTCAGGGAGCCGGAGTGGGCGACGCGGGGTTTGCCGGAATCGCCGCGCTCGATGCGGCCGATGCGGAAGAATTTTTCGCGGCGGCGCTTGAGGTCGGCTTCGACGGATTTTACGTAGGCTGGGGGCACGACGAGGATCATGCCGATACCCATGTTGAAGGATTGCAGCAATTCGTTGGTTTCGATTTTCCCGAGCGCGGCGAGAAATTTGAAGATCGGCGGGACCGGCCAGGAGGCGAGATCGATTTGCGCTTTCACGCCGGCGGGGAGAACGCGCGGCAAATTGCCGGGGATGCCGCCGCCGGTGATGTGCGCGAGAGCGGAAACCCAGCCGCGTGCGACGATATTTTTGAGCGCGGGAGCGTAGCACAGGTGTGGTTTTAAGAGCTCGGCACCGATTTTGTTTCCGACTTCAGCGACATAAGTATCCGGCTTCAGCTTGGCGACTTCGAAGACCAGCTTGCGGGCGAGCGAGTAGCCATTGGTGTGCAAGCCGGAGGACGGAAGGGCGAAAAGCGCGTCGCCAGGTTTGACAGCTTTTCCGGTGAGAATTTTTTTGCGTTCGACCACGCCAACGATGAAGCCCGCGAGATCGTACTCTCCGGGGGGATAAAATCCCGGCATCTCAGCGGTTTCGCCGCCAATCAGCGCGCATCCCGCTTTGCGGCAGGAGCGGCTCATGCCTTCGACAAGCTGCTCTATGACAGCGGGATCAAGTTTTCCCATCGCAAGGTAATCGAGGAAAAAAAGCGGCGAGGCGCCCTGGACAAGAATATCGTTGACGCAATGATTGACGAGGTCGCCGCCGACGGTGGAGTGCACGCCCATGGCCATGGCGATTTTCAGTTTGGTGCCGACGCCGTCGGCGCTCGAAACGAGAACGGGCTCTTTCCACTTTTTATTGTCGAGGGCGAAGAGGGCGCCGAAGCCGCCGATACCGCCGAGCACTCCGCTGGTAAACGTGCGGTTGGCATGGTGCCGGATGCGCTGCTTCACTTCGTCGGCGACAGCGATGTTCACTCCGGCATCGGCATATTTCATCGAGGGTGATTCGCTTTCGTTTTTATCCGGGCGCAGATTCTCGTCCGTCGTGCACTTTGCGGAATGAACTGCAACCTGCCGCGGCGGGCTCGCAGCGAAACTCCAAGAGTGCGCGCAAATTACTTACTTGATGCGCGACTCGCACTCTACCAACAGAGCCTGCGGGTCAAAATGTCCGGAACAGGCGCTTCCATCGCACGGTACTTGGATGGATGACAGCATTCGCATAGGCAGCAAATCGTTGGCGAATCTGGCCGGGTTCCCAGGCATCTTGTCCAACGTCGAGCGACATATAAATCATCACCGGCGTGCCGATAATGTCATTTCGCGGAACGCAGCCCCAGAAGCGGCTGTCGTAGGAATTGCCGCGATTGTCGCCCATCGCAAAATAACATTTGTCCGGAACGGTGAAAGGGAGTTTCAGATCGCCCGGCTCGCTTCGCCCGAGCGTGTAATTCTCAACGAGCTTCTGACCATTGATCCAGACCGCGCCGTCGTGAATGTCGACAGTTTCGCCGGGGAGGCCGATGACGCGCTTGACGTAGTCCGGCTGATCGGGCGCGAAGGGCGGCTTGAAAATAATGATCTGCTGGCGCTTGGGATTGCGCCAGAGCGGGACGTGCCAGTTGGTGAAAGGAACGCCGGCGTCGTAGCCAATGCGGCTCATGATGAGGTGGTCGCCGACGAGAAGAGTGTCTTCCATCGAGCCGGAAGGAATGACGCGCGCCTGGCCGATGGTGCCGTTGATCAGAAGAAAGGCGAGTCCCACCCAGAACCAGGCAAGGGCTTCGCGCTGTACGCGCTTGCCCATGGGAAGCTTGGGCTCTTCGATTTCTTTGCCGGGAGCTTTCCCGGTTTCCTTAGCGACTTCCTTGTCGCTCGGTTTTTGCATTGTGTCAGCCTTCACGTTCTACCGCCACGGGCTTTTCCATAGTTGCGTCATCCGTTGCATTGCCGTTCTTCGCGTCCGGGGTGTGTCCGTTGCTCTCGCGGACTTCGAGTTGCACGAGATCGGTCGGGTAGACCCCGGTATAACAAGACGTACAGAACTTGCCTTCGGTGTCATTCACGGCTTGGCGCAGAGCGGGAAGCGAGACGTAGCCGAGCGAATCCGCGCCGAGGAACTTGCAAATCTCCTCGGGAGTGTTCGAGGAAGCGATGAGCTCTTCGCGCGTGGGCGTATCCACGCCGTAATAGCAAGGAGAAATGGTGGGCGGACAACTGATGCGCACGTGGACTTCACGGGCACCAGCTTCGCGAACCATGCGGACGATTTTGCGGCTGGTGGTGCCGCGGACGATGGAGTCGTCGACGAGAATGACGCGCTGGCCTTCGATGAGGCCACGGATGGGATTGAGTTTGAGCTTTACGCCAAAATTGCGGATGGCTTGCGAGGGCTCGATAAACGTGCGGCCAATATAATGATTGCGAATCAAGCCCATGCGGAAAGGAATCTTCGATTCGAGCGCGTAGCCGACGGCGGCGGGGACGCCGGAATCGGGAACGGGCACGACGATATCGGCGTCAACGGGATGCTCGCGCGCAAGGAGGCGGCCGAGAGCTTCGCGGCTTTCGTTGACGCTGCGGCCGAAAATAATGCTGTCCGGGCGCGCGAAATAGACATGCTCGAAAATACATTGCTGTAGCGGCTTTTCCGGAGCGAAGTGAATGGATTCGATGCCGGAACGGGAGATGCGCACCATTTCGCCGGGCTCAATTTCGCGAACGTATTGGGCATTTAGCAGATCGAACGCGCAGGTCTCGGAGGCAACGAGCCAGGCTTCGCCACCGTTGGGCAGAGGAAGCCTACCGAGGACGAGCGGGCGGAAGCCGCGCGGGTCGCGCACGGCAATGAGTTCGTCTTGCGTCAGAACGAGGAGCGAATACGCGCCTTCGACTTGATTGAGAGCGTCGCCAAGAGCCCCGGAGAGATTGCGGGCTTGCGAGCGCGCGATGAGATGGACGATGACTTCGGTGTCGCTGTTGGTCTGGAAGATCGAGCCGCGATGCTCAAGTTTGCGACGCCATTCGCCGGCATTGGTGAGATTGCCGTTGTGGCCGAGGGCGACTTTTCCTTTGTTGCAGTCAATCATGATGGGCTGGGCGTTGAGGAGGGCTTTGTCGCCTGCGGTGGAATAGCGTGTGTGGCCGATGGCGAGCGTTCCGGGGAGCTTGGCGAGCACGGGGGGCTGAAAAATCTCTTCGACGTCGCCCATGGCGCGATGTAGATAGAGTTCCGTGCCGTCGCTTGAAACGATGCCGGCGGATTCCTGGCCGCGATGCTGCAGCGCGTAAAGGCCGAGATAGGCTAGATTAGCGGCTTCGGGATGGCCGAAGACGCCGAACACACCACACTCGTCGTGGAAGTGATCGTCCGCGTAAGCGAGTTTTTGAGTCATTTTGAAGTTAACGTTTGCTCGAGCGAATTGGCCCAGATACCACGCAGTGCGTCGACGGGGGAATCGATCACTGCGCTCCCCTTATGTTCGATGCGGAGCGCGTTGTTAAGTTTCACTTTGCCGATCTCGTGCGCGCCTACACTGTATTGTCTCGCAGTTGCGAGGACAGCGGCAAGTTTTGTGGGAGAGACGGAGAGGATGCAGCGGGCGCCGCGTTCGTTGAAGAAGGCGTGCTCGGCGGGGCCATCGGCGTCCAGATTCACATTTGCGCCTAAGACGGGCACGGCATGCCGTGCCCCTGCGGGAGAAGAGGCGGCGGCGAAGCAGGATTCGGCTAGTGTAACGGCAATGCCACCGTCGGAGATGTCGTGGGCGGATTGGAGGGAGCCTTCGGAGGCGAGAGCGACCAGGCAATCGATGAGGCGTTTTTCGGCGGCGAGATCGATGGCTGGTGGTTCGCCGGAGACGATGCCGGCGATAGTTTTGGAGTATTCGGACGAGGAAAATTCGCGGGCAGCATCGGAGGAGCAAGAAGCAGATTCCTCGCTTCGCTCGGAATGACGGATTGGAGAGGCAAGCCCATCGAGGAGGACGATGACATCGTCTTCCGCCCGAAACGCGATTTTCAGAACGCGGGAAGCATCGTCGAGAATGCCAAGGATGCCGATGACCGGAGTCGGGTAAATGGATTTGCCGAGGGTTTCGTTGTAGAAGCTGACGTTACCTCCGGTGATGGGCGTGCCGAGTTCGGTGCAAGCAACGGTGAGGCCGTCGATGGCTTCGCTGAATTGCCACATGACCTCCGGTTTTTCAGGGCTGCCAAAATTGAGGCAATTCGTGGCGGCGATGGGACGGGCTCCGGACGCGGCGACGTTGCGAGCGGCTTCGGCGACCGCATGCATCGCGCCGACGCGCGGATTTAGCTGACACCAGCGGCCGTTGCCATCGGTGGCGAGTGCCAGGGCGCGTTTTACGATTCCTGTCTGCGGATCCTTGATGCGCACGACTGCGGCGTCACTTGCTCCGGGGCCCGCAAGCGTGTTGGTGCGGACACTGGTGTCGTACTGTTCGGTGATCCAGCGTTTCGAGGCGATGGCGGGCGATGCTAGGAGTTTTGCGAAATTCGCGGTGAGGTTTGTGCCGTCAGGCGCGAACTTGAACCAATCCGCGGGCATTTCGTGGCGCAAAGGCGGCTGCGCGATGGGACGGCGGTAGACCGGGCCTTCTTCGGCGAGAGGATGCGCGGGGATTTCAGCGGCGATCTGACCGTGATTCAAAACCTTCGCGATGCCGCCATCGGTGACTGTGCCGACAACGACGGCATCAAGTCCCCACTTCTTGAAAACGTCGAGGACTTCGCCCTCGCGGCCTTTTTCCGCGACGAGGAGCATGCGCTCTTGCGACTCGCTGAGCATGATTTCGTAGGGCGTCATGCCGGTTTCGCGCTGGGGAACTTTGGCGAGATCGATTTCGATGCCAGTGCCGCCGCGTGAGGCCATTTCCATCGTCGAGCACGTGAGGCCGGCGGCGCCCATGTCTTGGATGGCGACGACTGCGCCCGTTTCCATGGCTTCGAGGCAGGCTTCGAGGAGGAGCTTCTCCATGAACGGGTCGCCGACTTGCACGTTCGGGCGTTTCTGCTTCGATTCTTCTGTAAACTCCGCCGACGCGAGTAACGAAGCGCCGTGGATACCGTCGCGGCCGGTTTTTGCGCCGACGTAGATGACGGGATTGCCGATGCCCTTCGCTTTCGCAAGGAAGATTTCTTCTTTGCGCGCGATGCCGAGCGCGAGCGCGTTGACCAGCGGATTTTGCGAATAGCACGGTTCGAAACTGACTTCTCCGCCGATGGTCGGCACTCCAAAACAATTTCCGTAGTGTCCGACCCCGCGGATCACGCCGTCGAGAATGCGCCGGTTCTTGGCGGCGTCTTCGTCGCTTGTGCCTTTGCCTGGAGAAATTTCGCCGAAGCGCAGCGAATCTAGAATCGCAATTGGCCGCGCGCCCATCGTGAAAATGTCGCGGAGGATGCCGCCGACGCCGGTGGTCGCGCCCTGAAACGGTTCGACGTAGCTGGGATGATTATGCGATTCGATTTTGAATGCGGCGACCAGACCATCGCCAATATCCACGACGCCTGCATTTTCGCCAGGACCTTGCACGACGAGTTTGCCGCGAGTGGGCAGGCGCTTCAGGTGTACTTTGCTCGATTTGTAGGAGCAGTGCTCACTCCACATCACGCTGAAAATTCCAAGCTCAGTGATGTTGGGATCGCGGCCGAGGATTTGTAGGATGCGCGCGTATTCATCGCGCGTAACGCCGTGTTCCGCGGCGATTTCCGGAGTCACTTTGATTTCGGCGCTAGCGGTGGCCATTTGTACGGGTCGTGGTCCTTCAGTCGATTTTCGGTTCAAGATAGCGATCAAATCCGGCAGGCCACTCGGTGGCAGGAATGCCGTCTTCTTCGGCGTTCATAACCGGCTTATGCATTTCCAAATCGTTCGAGACTCCTAAAAACGCGCGAAATTCGCCCCAGACGGCAAGGCCGCATGCAGAGCCGTCCACTGCCCAGCCTATATCCACCACGTCCTCGTCAACCACAACATTTGCGCGATTGTAGATGTCGGCGCACCTCAGGATTTTTTTCAGTAGCGCGCTGTAAAGATAAAACCAGCCGGTTTGGTCAGAATCCTCAAACACGGCGAAAACGCCTTCCGGCCCGGGCGAGTACAGCATGAAATTGCTGACCGCCTCCGCATCCAGTGCTCCGTCGTTTTCTGGCGCAACGACCCCCGTCCCTGGGTTTTTTGCTTCTTGTTGCCAGTGCCGCTGCCGAGCACCTACAAATTCCTCGTAGCTTAGATCGCAAAGTTCTTCATTCATCGAATCGCTCAAATCGAGACAGAATCGAGCACCGCTCGGGCTTCCGCGAAAAAGCCGCGGCCATTCTCACGCCGTGGCCTTCGCAATGCCGACCAGGGCTTCGACCATAGACCTGAAAACAACCAAGCCGTCGTCGGAATCGAGAGCCGATTCGACCGCACGCTCCGGATGGGGCATCAGTCCGGCGACGTTACGCTCGCGATTGCAAATGCCGGCGATATTGTTCATCGAACCGTTGGGATTACCGGCAGCGTCATTCGATCCGTCAGGAGTCGTGTAACGGAAAACAACCTGTCGGTTTTTCTCTAGCTCCGCGAGCGTGGCTTCGTCGCAGGTATAGTTGCCGTCGTTGTGCGCGATGGGAACCCTCAGGATTTGGCCAGGCTGCGCGGCGTTCGTAAACGGCGTGTCGGTTTGCTCGACACGAATGTGAACGTGCCGGCAGATGTAGCGGAGGCCGCTGTTGCGCATCATCGCGCCCGGTAGCAAGCCTGCTTCGAGAAGAATCTGGAAGCCGTTGCAAATGCCAAGGACCATGCCGCCACTATTGGCAAATTTTTCGACAGACTTCATCACGGGAGAAAAGCGCGCGATGGCGCCAGTGCGCAGATAATCGCCATGCGCAAAACCGCCCGGCAAAATGACGGCGTCGCAATTCGCGAGGTCCTGTGACTGGTGCCAGATGAATTCGACAGGTTTGTGCAGCACATTGCCAATGGCGTAAAACGCGTCGTGATCACAATTGGATCCGGGAAAGACTACGACTCCGAATTTCATTGCGTGTTGGCTCCGTATGGCATTCGGGAAACTCTCATTTTAGCACACACGGGCTTTGGAAGAATCCTTTCGAAAATCGTTCAGGATCGGGAGGAAAAGTCCGGTCGAGAACTTATATCCATCCCAAAGGCTAGTCGAAATCCGAGAGCATCCTCAACGATCATTTCATAGCACTTGTAGACCTGCGTCACCGGAGGCTCGACAATTTTTGCGCCGCGTTCTTTCAACTCCGCGTATAGAGGATCGAGGTCGTTCACCCAAATGTAGGCGTCTATGCTTCCCTCGCGCCGTTGGGTGTTAGGCGAGGCGGCAGAGCCGGTGTCAACCTTTCCAAAATGAATTTCGACGGAATCTCGCGCAACGATTGCATAGATGGGAGGGTCGAGAAAGTAGCCGCGAATGCGAAATCCCAAAACGTCGCGGTAATACTCCGCTGCAGTGACGACGTCCGGCACGACGAACTGCGGCGAGATCATCCTGCATAATTGGACGGCCGACTTGTTTTGAGGATCTGCCACGCGCGAGCCCTCCGCATTCGTTGACCCGGAAGATAGCACTCGGCACGTTGGGATTCAAAGCGGACGCCGAGTTGGCAGCCCAGCCGCGATGGCACAGTATGAATGCGGGCGGGAACTCGATTCGCCAAATCCGCGAGGCAGTTTTTAGCAGTTCTTAACGGCGTTTTTTCGCGGGACGACGAGCCTTTGACTTCTTTCGTGGCCGCTTCGTTTTCTTTGGATTTTCGGCCGCGGCCAACTCGCGTCGTTTCTTGGATGCCCAACCCGGCTTGTTCACCTGGCGGCCGCGTGCGATTGCCAGCGCATCCGCCGGAACGTTGTCTGTAATCGTAGAGCCTGCCGCGACGTAGGCGCCATCGCCAATACGCACGGGCGCCACGAGCGCACTATCGCTTCCAATAAACACTTTGTTGCCGATCGATGTTGGAAACTTGTGAAAGCCATCGTAATTGCAGGTGATGGTGCCTGCTCCGATATTTGATTTTGCGCCGACCTTCGTATCGCCCAGATACGTCAAGTGCATCGCCTTGGTGCCTTCGCCGATGGTGCTTTTCTTCAGTTCGACGAAATTGCCAATGCGTGCGCCGGCTTTCAAGTGATTGTCCGGCCGCAAGCGCGCAAACGGCCCGATGATGACGCGATCGTCCAGGCGGCTCTGCGCGACGACGCAATGCGGCTCGACGGTCACGTCGTCGCCAAGAATCGCATCCGTGAGCACGCTACCGCTGCGAATCATGCACCGTGCACCGATTTTGGTTTTTCCGAGAAGCTGCACCCCTGGATCGATCACCGTATCTTCACCCACGGTCACTTCCGGATCGATCAACACGGTCTCGGGCAATTGAATGGTGACGCCGCCATCCATCAGCGCCGCGCGCTTCCGTTCGCGAAATATGCGGTCCACTTCCGCCAAGTCCGCGCGCGTGTTGCAGCCCAGAACTTCGCGGGGATCTGGGGCGACTTCCGCAAGCACTGTTTCGTTCTTGGCGGTCATAACGGCGATCGTATCCGTGAGGTAGAGCTCGCGATGGTGATTGTTCGGTTTGACGTGCGCTAAAGCCGGCCAAAGTTTATCCAACGTAAAGCAATAGATTGCGGAATTGATTTCGTTCAGCTCGCGTTGATCTGGGGTGAGCTGCGATTCTTCCACGATGGCCGCGACGGCGGTTTCGGATTTTCGCAAGATGCGGCCGTAGCCCGACGGATCGGCGAGCACAGCGGTCAATATGGTGGCAGCGGCATCTCCGGCGCGATGTGCGGCGATAAGAGCCTTGAGCGTTTCCGTGCGTACCAGCGGCGCGTCGCCGGGTAAAACGACGGCAAGTTTCGCGCGGCCCAGAGCGCGCCGCGCAACTTGCATCGCATGCCCTGTGCCGTGCTGCGGTTGCTGCAGCACAGCTTCCGCGCCGAGGGGCTCAACCATGGACGTTACTTGGTCGGCTTGGTGCCCCACGACGACGATCGTTTGTTTTGCGCCCAATGGCGCGCACGCGCGGATGACGTGCTCGATGAGCGTGCGTCCCCCCGCGCGATGCAAAACCTTGGCAAGGCTTGATTTCAGCCGCGTGCCTTTTCCCGCGGCAAGAATGACGATGGCCAGATCGTGATTGGACATGAGGGTTCTATTCTCGCCTCTCTGCCTCATCTTTGACAATCACGGGGAGCAAGGCTGCTGCAAAATGTGTTCTGGACGTAATCTGGCGTCTTAGCTACAGTCATGCGCCATCAGGCCTCCCGGAACCAAGGAACGTTCGACGCTTCACAAAAGGAGAAGCCAGCTTGCAAACATGTTCTCGCTGTGCGGCATCCGTCCAGGAAGGTGTGTCGTTTTGTCCCTCGTGCGGTAACGGCCTCACTGGTATCCCAGCTCCCGTGGTCGGGCGATCCCCCCTATCCCCTGCAAACTCAGCAGTTTACACAGGACCACAAGAAACCAGCGGGAAGGCCACCGCGAGCCTGATCTTCGGGATCGCGGCCTACGTGATTCTGCCGTTTCTTGCTGCTATCCCTGCGATCGTTTTGGGGCACCTGGCACTCTCGGACATCAAGAAAAGGGCGGGCCAGTTGAAAGGAAACGGCCTCGCGATAGCGGGCATGGTGATGGGTTATGCCCAGGTGGTCTTTATTCCGTTCATATTGATCATCGCGGCCATCGCCATCCCAAATCTGTTGCGCGCGCGGATGGCAGCGAATGAGGCTTCTGCTGTGGGTACCTTGCGAACTTACAACACAGCGATGGTGACCTATGCGGCGAAGTGCCAGAACGCTGGCTTTCCGGGCTCGGTGCAGAACCTCGGTCCAGGGAGCGGTGATTGCGAGAGAGCCAACCTTATGGGCGCGGTGCTCACCGCACCGGATGCGACAAAGAGTGGGTACAGATTTTTCTACTCGCCTGGCCTAGCAGATAATCTTGGCCGCGTCGTCAGCTACACAATCACTGCCGATCCCATCACGGACAACACGACCGGCACCCGGCATTTCTTTGTAGATGAAAGCGGCGTTATCCGCGTGAGCAGAGGCGTGCCAGCGACCGTGGAAAGTCCCCCGCTCCAGTAGCATCTAACGAGCGGCCTTCGTGTGTGACTGGTCTTCACGGAATCCCGCGGTTAAAGGCATGACTAGTCCGTAGCGGGCGCGGGAGACAGCGTGGTGAGCCGAACTTCGCGTTCGACAGGCGCTGTTTCTGCCGTCGTAATCGTCCAAAGTGAGGCGTCGCCAAGGAGCCGGCTGACAAGCTGCGTGTGAAGGGCGTGCCCCGCTTTGTAAGCTTCGACGCGAGCCAGCAACGGCAAGCCCGCCAGGGCCAAATCGCCAATCAAATCCAGCGCTTTGTGCCTGCCAAATTCATCCGGGAAGCGCAGCGGTCCATTCATTACGCCGTCGTCGGTCAAGACAATGGCGTTCTCCAACGTGCCACCGCGAATCAAACCCATTGAGCGCAGCGGCTCGATGTCCCGCTCGAAACAAAATGTGCGCGCACGCGCCAAGAGGTGCCGAAACGTCTCCGGGTTCACCACCATCTCGACTTCCTGCTGGCCAACAAGCGGATGCGGGAAATCGACGTAGCAGCGCACCCGAAATTCGTTAGCGGGATAGATGCCGATACGCCGGTCGCCTTCCTCAACTTCCAGCGGCTTCAGCACCTTCAAATAGCGGCGCTTGCGGCGGAGTTTGCGAACGCCTGATTTCTCCAGCATTTGCATGAAGGGCTCGGCCGAACCATCCAAAATGGGAATCTCGATCGAGTCAATGTCGATGTAAATGTTGTCGATGCCGCAGGAATAGATCGCGGCGAGGAGATGCTCCGTTGTGGAAAGCAATACTCCTTGCTTCATCAAGCTGGTGGCATAGCTGACGCGAGCGACGTTGTGTCCCTGTGCCTCAATGGGAAAATTGTCGAGGTCCGTACGGCGAAAAACGATACCGGTGTCCGCGGGAGCTGGAAGCAGACGGACGTGTCCGAACACCCCGGTGTGAAGACCCACACCTTCAGCAAACGCCTCTTTCGCTATAGTGGATTGAAACATTGCCCCTCAACTAAGATAGCATGTTGTTTGCCATGGTTTCCCGTCTTTGTCCATTTATTTCAGTGACTTATAAGAACACGAATAGATGATCTTTGTTTCGCTGTGTCTAATCTACATCATTTTTGCCGTTAGGCGTGTCTTCTGCCCAACCACCCGACACTTTTCCCCGTTCCCAATTCGAATTCCCAGGCTTCCTTTCTTATTCGCGGCGCGTCCCATCTTCTGAGAGTGCTATAATTGCAGGTCTGTTTCTGTGGACAGCTGGGCATTCATTTTCGAAGGGGATTTTAGAAGGGGACAGGTGAGGCATGAATCGAACGGCTCGCATCGGAGTTCTTTGCGTATCGGTGGTTATCTTTTGTTACGCCGGGCTGGGTCATGTCCTCGGCCGTACGCCGGACGACAAAGCGTATAAGTCGCTGACGGTCTACAGCGAAGTGCTCCAAAAAATCCAGCAGGATTACGTCGACGAGCCGAATCTTCGTCTGGTGACGTCAGGGTCGCTCCACGGAATGCTGGAATCTCTCGACCCGCAGTCCAGCTATCTGACCGCGCGCGAGTACACCGAATACAAGCAAAAACAGGCCGCGAATGCGACTGGCGACGCCGGCCTCACTTTGAGCAAGCGTTTTGGCTACATCATTGTGGTTTCTGTTTTGCCCGATAGTCCGGCCCAAAAAGCGGGCATCCACAGCGGCGACATTTTTGAATCCGTTGCGGGCTTCACGACGCGGGATATGTCCGTTGGCCAAGCCATGAACTTCCTGCACGGCCAGCCAGGTTCCGGAGTAAAAGTTGGAGTGATTCGCCGCGGCAAGGCGGATCCGGATGAAGTCGATCTGGTGCGTGAAAAACTCGGCGTCCCGAAGATCATCACTGCGAAGGCTGATCCGGATATTCTTGTCCTTCGCTTGCCTTCGCTCGATCCAGGACGCGCCGACGAAATCCGCTCCCGGCTAGTGGACGCGGAAAAACAGGGCACTCGCAAAGTGATCCTGGATCTTCGCGAATGCGGGCGTGGACCGGTCTCGGAAGCGATCGCCGTGGCAAGGCTTTTTGTTCCTTCGGGGACCTTGACGACACTGCGTGGCCAAACGGTTTCCGCACAGGTTTTCTCCGCCGAACCCAGCAAGGTGGTCTGGAAAGCGCCGGTTTCCGTGCTGATTGACGCGACGACTTCTGGCGCAGCCGAAGTGCTGGCCGCCGCAATGGTCGCGAACCACCGCGGCGATGTTGTTGGCGAGCGCACTTTTGGCATGGCCTCCGAGCAGAAACTGATCTCGCTCGATGACGGGGCGGCGCTCTTTCTCACCGTCGCCAATTATTACAACGGAGATGGTAAGTCCATTCTTGAAGAAGGCGTCGTGCCGTCCGAAGTTGTGCGCGCTTCTGCGGAGGACGAGGTGGACACCGGCGATGACGATAGCGGCTCGGCGGCCGATGCACAGAAAGAGCCTTCGCTTCCCCGCCCGTTGTCGCCCGAAGATCCAATCTTCCGCAAAGCCCTCGAACTCTTGAAGGCTCCGCAGAAAAAAGCCGCCTAGCGTTCTGTGTTCGTTCGGCGCGGCGCCACCATTCAAATACCTGTGTTCCAACGCGAACGCCGCAGACGGTGCAGCAGTGCGGCTCCATTAGCTTTTCTTGTTCTAGCGGCGCTTTTCTCCTGCAGCTGCAAGAGCGAGCATCCAAAGCACCTTTCGCCCAGCCAAGTCCACGCCATCACCCGCGAAATGATGCATACCTCCGCGGGTTTCGGTAAACAACCCGGAGACATCGTCTCCCGCCTCCAGTTTGATGGTGCGCATTCTGATCGACCGGATCATCTCTTCGTGGCGCTGCCTGCGGGCGGCTCCGAACAATCCCGGCGGGAATCGGTGGCCAATCTCATCCAATCCTTGGATCGCATTGCGACGACGAACAATCTGACGCGCGACGAGCCAACGAGTTCGGGAGCGCTTCTGCGGCTGGATTATCGCAGCGGTGGCGTGATTACGAATTCGGTCCACATTATCGCCCCGACGGCACGCGCCGCTTCTTCGGCTCCTTCGCGGCAGGGCGAAAAGAACGGTACGGCGCGGCTTGCGATCATCCTTGACGATCTCGGCAACGATCGCGCTGCCGCCGATGCTATCTTTGCTTTGCCTTACCCTCTAACCATATCTGTCTTGCCCAATCATACGCACTCTGTCGACATCGCCGAAGAAGCGCATCGCCGCGGCTACGAAGTCATGCTGCACCTCCCCATGCAATCCGTCGGAAAAGAAATGCCGGAAGCGCAGGAACTCCATCCGGGCATGCCGGCCGGCGATATACCTGTGCTTTTCGAACAGATGATGCAGAGCGTTCCGAACGCGGCGGGTGTCAACAATCATCAAGGCTCTCAAGCCACCGCCGATCCCGCGCTTATGGAAGAACTCATGCCCGTTCTTCAGAAATGGAATCTCTTTTACGTGGACAGCCGCACCACCGCAGCGACCGTTGCCTATGACACCGCGCAGCGCTTCGGTGTACGTTCCGGTTTCCGGAATGTCCCGTTCCTCGACGATGTCGCCGAGGTATCGGCTGTACGCAAGCAGCTCGAGCTGGCTCTCCGCGGCGCGAAGGATAAGGGAGAAGCCATCGCCATTGGGCATCCTCACCCCGCGACGCTGCAAGCGTTGAACGAAATTCTGCCGCAAGCAGAAGCGCGCGGGGTACACCTCGTTTATGCTTCCAACCTTGTGCACTGAAACCTTTAGTTCGCCGGAGGGACGTATCTCTGTTCTTGTCTGGCAGGATACAAACGGTCAAAGACAAAAAAGAATACAGCGAGGATCAGAAAATCGATGACGCTGCCTTCGGGTCCAGCAGTGCCACCCGTCAGCCAGTTCCGCCCATGCAATGTCGCGTTCGAAAGGTGGCCCGGAAAAATCATTCCGCTATCCGGAACGGAGAATAAAAACGTTTCTCCAAAATCGAAAGCCGCGTGCATGCCAAGCGCAAACCACAGGGCTCCCGTTCGCTTTAGCGTGAAACTCCAGAACAAACCCACGAAGAATACGCCAGCTACGCCGATCCAGCCTTCGCCAGGATTTAGGAGATGCACGGCTCCGAAGAAAAGGGAGAGAAGGATCGCCGCAGGCCAAAAGCCAATGCCGTCTGCTAGAGTATGCAAAGCATAGCCGCGGAAGAAAAATTCTTCAAATAGACCGACCACGAAGAAAAAAGCTCCCCAAAATAACGCCCACTTGGCGATCGCTCCTCCGTGTTCGGCCAAGCTGCCGAAGTTATATCCGCCGAAGGCAGCAATCAGACCAACCAACACGGAAATTTCGCAGAAGCCAAAAAAGCATCCGAGCCAAAACTGTTTGCCGAATACGCCTCGAGGGGGCAATCCATAGACCGCCATCGGACGCGCTTCCAGCTTGGACATAATCCAAGCCGCTAGAAACGTCGCAAGAAAGCGTGCCAATTCGGCCAGGAACTGATAACTCGGAGAGAAAACACCCCAGGCCGGCCGCAAAATAAAACCGAGAAGATAGGTGGAAACCGTCCAAGATACAAAAAATATGGCTGCGTAAATCAGGAGCCGCCAGCCCGCGCGCAGCCCCGTTTTGTTCAGGAACACAATTTCGGGAAATCCGCTTGCTGATGGATTTGCAGTTTTTTGCGCCGCCGGCGGGGTGCCGAACGAATCGTCGTCCATTTATTGCTCCAACGAAACTCGCACCAGCCGCTTCACTTTCTGACGTCCGCGCGCGTAGCTCGTAAGCAGGCCCGCGCGGGGAACCTGCTGAATCGGGCGGTCTGAACTCAATCTTGTCGCTCTGATTGGGAAACAAACTAACATAGTGCTGCGCGAGAGCTCGCGCATTTCTTTCGCTTCATCTAAATTGTTGCTTGCGCCCTTTTTCTTTAGCGCGAAGCTATATCTCCCTGCGTCAAACGAACCGCCGCGGCCGCCAGAATGTGCCGGCTTTTTCTTTCTTGCACAAAAACGACGGCCCGCAAGTTCCCCACGTTCCATTTCGAATCCAGTTTCACGACAGGTTGCGCGGCGAATCCTTCCTGGCCGTTCTTCCCGACAACGCCGATCACTTTCAGCTCCCGCAACACTGGCGAATGCTGCAATTCCTTTCCGACGTTCTCCCCGGCTTTCACGGAGGAGTGCAGCCCGCTTTCCGTGACGGCGAGAATCACTTCCGCCGTGTCCTTGGGGGCGGCGCTCAAGAGCTTCTCCACGCTTATCTTCAACGCGACTGAATTGTTCTGAATAGGCGAAACTTCGCTGATCTCCACTTTAGCTTTTGGGATTGCCGCCGCCTTTTCGATTTCCTGGCGGGCCTTGATCCCGCCGCTGCCGACAAATCCTGCCGTTCCGTCCACGACCATTTGCGGCGTGTAGGGATTGCCGTTATGGAGAGGGCCGGCATAGTCATATTGCCGAGTGGTCCAACTAGAGGAAGAAAAGGGGTCTTTCCATCCTTGCTCATCCCAGTAAGTCACATGTTCCTCGATAGCGATAATCGCGACGGAGCCGAACGGCTGCCGCGTATCGAGCGCTGCCAGGAGGGCGTCCGCGGGCGGGCAACTTGAACATCCTTCCGAGGTAAAGAGCTCTACAACAACCGGAGCGCGAGCGACCACCACTTGGGAACTCTGTGTCTGGCCGACCGCCCCGGCTTTCAATTCCCAAGCCAAGAACGCTGCAAAGAGCACGGAAATAACTACGCCAGCCAATTTCATAAGAACTAGCTCCGAACGCCACTAATTTTGATGCTGGGAACAGAAGCCACGAAACTCTGTTTAAGCCAAAAACAATCTGACACGCCCTAACTAGTTTGTTATAATTAACCGGTTATCCAAGGCTCCGCACCAGTGCACCTGCCCTAACCGGTTTTGGAGGCAAATACTGTGCCTGACACTCTCGTCTCTCCCAGCCTCATCGGTGGCCGTCTTTCCATCGATTTCGTCAACGAACTTGGCTCTTCCTCCGATTTCTCTTGGGAAGAACTTCTCCGCTTTCTTCTGGTTACGCGAATCATTTCTTCAGAGCGCAGCGCTCAACTGCTCGCACTCCCCCAAAATGACCCTCAAAGTGCCGCCATGCTCCTCGGCAAGTCTCAGAGACTGCATGCTTCCCTGCAAGAGATCTTCAGTGCACTTGTCCAGAAGGAGGCATTGTCGCGCGATTGGGTTGATTCCATCAACGAAGTATTGCGCATCACCGAGGGGCACGACGAACTCCTCCAGCAGAACGGCAAATGGGGCCTGGAATTTGTCGCCCGTGAAGGAGGTTTGGAATGGCTCCTCGCCGCCATCGCGCGCTCCGCCGCTGAACTCATCGCAGAAGGCCCAAGCGCCCGTCTTCGCGCCTGCTCCAACCCGGCGTGCGGCCTCTTTTTCTATGATAACTCACGCACGCGCCGCCGGCGCTGGTGCTCGATGTCCCGTTGCGGCAATCGCCATAAGGTCGCAGCCTTTTCCCGGAGACATTCCACAAGCCACGGATAGCTCGGACATCCATGCGGCGACTTAGCTTATGGAGTTATTTCACGTATTTTGGCGGTTCGCCCTTCGACCACGGATCATAGGTGTGTGCAAAAACCAGCCGTTCCGCCAGAGGCGGATGCGAGTACAGCCAGAAGGTGATGAATTCGGGCGGATTCGGATCCGCTAGATCAACCTCCCCCAACACTTGGAACGTTTGCGCCGCGACCTCGGATGAATCCGGCACGATCCCGTGGGTAACCTCCAAGCCGTAGACGTCCGCGGCATGTTCCTGCATGCGAGAGAAACCGTTCACCACCGGCGACACCAGAAACATTCCGATCTCCACCAGTAGCAGCAGCACGGCGAAGGAAGCCCAATCCTCAGGGCCGTAGATTCGCCACTCCCCGCCCCAGCGCCCCAGCGTCCAGTGCAAAGCGCGAAACAGCGCATAAAACCCAATTAGCATCAGTGCGGCAGCAAACAAAAATCCCTTCCAAACATGCCCGAGAACATAGTGTCCCAGCTCATGACCAACGATAACGAGAGTCTCATCGGTCGTTGCCTTCTGAATCGTGGTGTCCCAAACCACCACGCGCTTCGAAGCTCCCAGTCCGGTCACATACGCATTGACCTCGTTGGTCTTTTCGCTGGCCCTCATCAGAAACATGCGGTCCGGCGGAATCGGAACACCTGCATGTCTCGTCAAATTTTCGATGGCCGCGACCAAGTCCGGATTTGTAGTTTGCAAAGGTTCGAATTTGTTGAAGAGCGGATCGATGAACCACGGACTGATAAACACAACGAAAAGTACGACGGGCAGCGCCGCAAACCAGAAATACAGCCACCAGCGCCGCGGGCTCCTGTGCATGACGGCAGACAGGATCAGCGCAAGAATCAAAGCAAATCCCACCATCAACAACTGTTCCTTAGCCCAATCCAAGAACCAGGAGCCCCAGCTCTCCACCGACATTTCGTATCGCAGCGAAAGAACGTGCCCGTAAACGCGCAACGGCAGCTCAACAACATCCACGGTCAAAACAAGCATCGGCACGAACACCATCGCTTGTACCCATCTCTTGTCGCTGACGCTCTCCGCCCAGTCCCGATACTTCGCGGCCATCCCAAGCCGCAAGAAGACGACGAGCGCCAGGACGTTGAGCGCAACCGAAACAAAGTACATCGTGTAAGACGCGCGCGAGTAGGCGACCGCTTTTTCATAGCGATCGCGCGAGAGAACGTATTCCCCGCTTTTCGGTTGCTGCGGAGCCGCCGTTGGGGAGGATTGTGTTCCAGAAGGAACCGAAGGCGCCGGCACAGCTTGCGTGGAGAGCGGCTGAGGACTCGCCAAAGCGGCAGCCTGCATCACTCCGCAAATTCCAGCAGATAGACACAAGCTCAGACAAAACCGCACGCCGAAACGGTGAAATGAAGCACACCGCTCCATCCAGACCTCCCCGCAAACCGCTCAGCCGAACCACCGGTGCGTTACCGACCAAGGCCGCACGCGGCGGGAGTATGCCGCACCAAGGGCCAGCGCGCAAGACTCGAGGTGAGGAATAAAGGGTTGGTAATCGCAACGCAAGTTGTTGCCAGGACTAGGCCGCGCCGGGGGTCACCGCGAAGTGTGCCGTCTTCAGACAATAATTTCGCACCGAACCCGTCGTAGCTAGCCCGATGTGTGCGATCGAAGTCCATCGCTCCAGCTTGTGATGCCCAGAGCGATAAAACAAATAGGCCGCGCCGATGGAAAGTCCTGTCGCCGACGCTTCGATCGCGGCGAACGCCGCATGATTGTCAACGACATCATTCGTCAGAAAAATTTCTTGGCGCCCGCGGCGGCGCATGTTCAATGTGGAGAAATAATCGAGCGTCCGCGAGGCTCCTACTCCGGTGAATAACCAGTCGTTCCCTTTATCCCAGAATTGGTGCTCTTTTTCCGGCGCAGCAGCCTTTTGCTTTCCTGAAATAAGCGGATCAATAGCAACTGGCGCTTCACCCTTTGGGGCGGACGACGCTTGGCCAGGCGTCGCGCGTGAGCAAGCAGCCAGAGCTACTACAATCAATAGTATCAACCCGAATCTAAGAGGTCCGCTCATCGGTACCCGCGTTTCGTCATAACTTCATCCGTTTCCAGAATCTAGTATAATCGCAAAGTTCTTAGCCGATCCGCTTCGCCAGTCAAGGAGTCCCTCCATGTCTCGTCGTCTCTCTCTCTTTCTACTTATCCTTCTTGGGTTTTTTGCGGCAGGCGTTGCTGCCAGCGCGGAACTCACCGGGTCAGACAACTCTTCTTCGGCTGGGGCGACGCGCTCGTTCGAATTCACCTACCAGGTTCATTTCCCCGCAACCGAAAACCCCGCCGGTCCCGTTCGGCTCTGGATTCCCTTGCCGCAAGCCGATGGCTACCAGGACGTGAGCAGCATGCGCATCGAAAGCCCCGTAGCCTACACGCAAGGACGTGACTCCGAGTACAAAAACACATTTGCCGAGTTTAAACCCACGGCCCAGCAAGCCGCAGCCGGTTTTGACGTCACTCTCCGCTTTAGCGCCACGCGCCACGAACACAAAGTCGCTCTCGTTGGCGCCACCGTGAACACCGCGGCCGTCTCTTCCACCGACCCCATGTTCCGTCGATACCTCGAGCCAGACAAACTCGTTCCCCTCAACGGTACGATCGCCGAGCTCGCCAAAGAGCACACCGCAGGCGACGCCACGCAAATCGAAAAAGCGCGCCATATTTATGAATACGTCGTGGCCACCATGCGCTACGACAAATCCGGCGAAGGCTGGGGCCGCGGCGACGCCGTCTGGGCTTGCACCTCGAAGCGCGGCAACTGTACCGATTTTCATTCTCTTTTCATCGGCATGATGCGCTCCTCTGGTATTCCCGCTCGCTTCGAGATGGGTTTCTCGCTCCCCGAAGGCAAGACCGAAGGCGACATCGCCGGCTACCACTGCTGGGCCGAGTTTTATCTCAATGGCGTAGGATGGGTCCCCGTCGACGCCTCGGAAGCCTGGAAAAATCCCGCCAAGCACGATTATTTCTTTGGAGCTCACGACGTGAACCGCGTTTTCTTCACATACGGGCGCGACATCCGCCTCCCAAACCAAAAGGGCGATCCACTCAACTATTTCATTTACCCCTACGCGGAGATCAACGGGCAAACGGTGAAAAACCTGCAGACCCACTTTTCCTTCCGCGACATTGCCACAACAGAGCAGGCGGCTGCCCGCTAAGCTCGAGCCCAAACTCGGTTTTAGACTGCAGCCTGGGCATTGGCCAAGAGCAGCTCAGGAGAGGCGCGGTTAGACTCTACAATTCCCCTCCCGAGCGCCAGTTGCCACATTCGCGTCATCCGAGCCCTCAGGAATTGTCGTCCGCTAAGGGCGGAGGTATCCTTAGGGTTGACCCTGCCCGTAGCTCAAGAGGTATAAACCATGTCACGTTGCATCTCTTTGCGCTTGGCCCTTGCTGTCCTGATTGTCGCTGCCGTTATTCCACTATCAGCGCGCGCCCAATCGCAGGACTCCCAAACTCAATCCGTAGCCGATGCCGCACGTCGCGCCCGCGAACAGAAGAAAGCTGCCGACAAGCAGCCATCTCCGGTCATTACCAATGACACTCTGAAGCCAGCCGCCCCCGCGCCATCCTCGGATGTCACCCCTGTGCCTGCCCCTTCGCCCCAGCCTTCTGGGGATTCCTCCAATGCTCCTGCGACTAGTGCCGCGTCCGCTCCGGCCGGGCAGCTTGCTCCAGGTTCACCTGCCGGGGATGCCGACCCAAAATCCAAGGACTCCGTCGAAGTGGCCCGCCAGAAGCAACAGCTTGCCGAAGCACAAAAAGAGCTTGAGCTTCTTCAGCGCGAGCTCGCCTTGGAACAGGATAACGTCTACTCGAAAACCAATTACGCCAGCGACACCGCTGGCAAAGCCAAGGTGGATGACCTCAAGCTGCAAGTCGCCGACAAACAGCAGGCGCTCGACGCTTTGAAAGCGCGCCTTGAAGCTCTCCTGGGAACGGCGGCCACTACCGCTCCAGCAGCGCCACCAGCCCCGCCGCAATCCTGATTCTCAAAAATCCGGATTCTCGCTTGCGCGTTCTTTCTACAGCTCGGCCCGTCTCGTCTCTAGTTCGCTAATTCCGTAAACTTTTCGCCCGTTTCGCTCGTATTCTCTCCAGCGCGCGCGGAGGGTTCTTTCCGCGGGACGGAATCCATGCAATTGACTGTCGAAAATTTGAGCAAAAACTATCGCGGCGGTGTCCAAGCGCTCCGCAGCGTGCAGCTTTCACTCAAACCCGGCGTTCTCGGACTGCTTGGCCCCAACGGCGCAGGCAAATCGACGCTCATGCGCATTCTCGCCACCATTACGCAACCTTCTTCCGGCCGCGTCCTCTGGAACGACAATGACATCGCGCGTCAACCCGACGCGCTTCGCGGCGTGCTCGGCTATCTTCCCCAAGACTTCGGGGTCTACCCCCATCTCAGCGCCATCGAGTTTCTCGACTATCTCGCGGCCGTAAAAGGAATTCCCGCAGACGCAGCTCGCCGCCGCATCTCCGAGTTGCTCGCCCTCGTGAATCTCTCGGATGCCGCGAAGCGCCCTCTCGGCGGTTATTCCGGCGGTATGCGTCAGCGCGTTGGCATCGCTCAGGCGCTCCTCAACGATCCGCAACTCCTCATCGTCGACGAGCCCACGGCCGGTCTCGATCCCGAAGAACGCGTGCGCTTCCGCAATCTGCTCTCGGAGCTCTCCGGCGAACGCATCGTCATCCTCTCGACCCACATCGTCTCCGACGTCGAAGCCGTCGCCACCGATATCGCCATCCTTGCTCACGGCCAGCTTCTTGCGCACGGCTCGCCCGAAGCCTTGCTCTCGCAAGTCACAGGGAAAGTCTGGGAAGTTGTCGTCTCCAGCGCCGAACTTCCCGCTCTTCGGGCGAAGCACCTCGTCAGCAGCACCGCTCATCGTACTGACGGCGTGCACGTGCGCGTCGTCGCCAATGCCCCGCCTTCTGCCGCCGTGCGCCAGCTCGATCCGTCTCTCGAAGACGCTTACCTCGCCGTCCTCACCACGCAACGCAACGCCGATGCACTAGCCGGAGCTGCGGCTTGAACGCCCTCCACGCCATCTTCGCCATCGCCCGAGCCGATTTCTTCGAGCGCACGCGCCGCTACAGTTTCTTTCTCGCACTCCTCTTCGCCGTGTTTCTCGGCTATGCCACCGCCACCGGAAAGATCTTCATCCAGTTCGACGAATACCGCGGCCTCTATACTTCCGGATGGATTGGCACCTTGGTCGCGCTGGTGATCACCTGCTTTGTCTCTCTCGTCGGCTTTTACATCGTCAAAAATTCCGTCGACCGCGACCGCTCCACCGGTGTCGGTCAAATCCTCGCCGCCACTCCTCTTTCCAAAACCACCTACGCCTTCGGAAAATTCCTCAGCAACTTCGCGGTGCTCTCTTCCATGGTCGCCGTGCTTGCCGTTGCCGCCCTAGCCATGCAGTTCTGGGCCGCCGAGGATTCCAGGATCGACCTGTGGGCCTTGCTCTCGCCCTTTCTTCTGTTGGCGTTGCCGGCCATCGCTCTCACCGCGGTCTCCGCCCTGTGCTTCGAAATGCTGCCCTTCCTGCGCGGGGGCTTCGGAAACGTTGCCTGGTTTTTCGTTTGGGATTTCGGCATTGCAGCTCCGGTCCTGAGCGGCCGTCGCTGGTTGGATCCGACGGGTCTCATCTCGGTCATGAATTCGCTGGGCGCCGAAGCCAGCCGTTACGTGCCGGGCTACCACGGCGGCATGTCCTTCCAGATCGATATCGGCCAGCGGGTGCAAGTCGTTCAAGCATGGCGCTGGCCGGGAATCGCTTGGGATGCGCCATCCGTCCTTCTACGCCTGATGTGGTTTGCGGTTGCTTGCGCCATCGTTCCACTCGCCGCTCTGGTCTTCGACCGTTTTGATTCCGCCACGTCTCGCAAAACAAAAAATCGAGGGCAAAAAGCAATCCTGGCCTCCACACCTCAAGCGCCTATCGCCGTGAACGCCTCCGACGGCGCTACGCCCGTGCATCTCACTCCCCTTGCCGTCACCGCACGAGCAAACGCCTTTGCTCGCCTCTTCTTCGCCGAGCTTCGTCTCGCTCTCTTTGGCCTTCGTTGGTGGTGGTACGTCATCGCCCTCGGCTTCCTGATCGCTCAGCTTTTCCCTCCGCTTCAAGTTTCTCGCGGCCCTGTCCTCGCCAGCGCCTGGATGTGGTCCGTCTTTGTCTGGTCCGGAATGGGCGCGCGCGAATCGCGCTTCGGCACTCGCTCGCTCCTCTTCTCCTGTGCCAACATTCTTCCGCGTCAGTTCCTCGCTTGCTTTCTTGCTGGCTTGGCCGTCGCGTTCCTCACCGGCGCGGGTGCCGCCGTTCGTCTCGCCATGGCAGCCGATTCTTTGGGTCTCCTCGCGTGGCTTGCAGGCGCTCTTTTTCTCCCATCGCTCGCCCTTTTTCTCGGCATCTTCAGCAGCACTAGCAAGCCCTTCGAAGGACTACTCACCGCCATCTGGTATGTCGGCCCGATGAATCACACTCCCGGCCTCGATTTCACTGGCACCGCCAGCGGCTCACACACAATTTCCTACGCGTTCTTCTACATCGCCCTCGCCGCCGCGCTCCTTATTTCCGCCCTCGCCCTCCGCTCCCGCCAACTCCAGCATAATTAAACACTCCGAATCACCTATCAACTGCTATTGCAACCCCACCACAAGCTATGGTGCTCATTTCTCTTGACACCACAGCCGTGTCACGGCAGAATCCACGCCAACAATTCTGTCCGGACCGCCCCAGGGAGCTTCTGCCGCACGCGCCACATCGTGCACCCGCAGAGCGGGCTGGCCACTGAGGGAGTGCGCATGCAGTATCTGCCCGGTTTCACCGTGCAATGCATCAATCCGTTGTGCGACCTGCGCGGTCACTGGCTCCGCGCCGATGCTACCGGCCCTATCGCCGACGACGGCCGCTGCCCCTGCTGCGGCGACTTCCTCCGCAACGTCCCCCCGCCGCTCAGCCCGCGCTTTCGCATGCGCCCGCGCCCACTCACCGCGCGCCCGCCCCTCCGCCCGCGCCCACGCTGACCACCCGACAACGCGGTCGGCGCCATGCCCTGGACTGATTAGCGCCCCATTGACCTTCCTGCTTAGCTACCGATAGCATCTGCCTTCATCAAAAGGTGTTACCTATTTCATGGGCATTCTTAGCCTCTTCCGCCGCAACAAGATGCAAGATTCTGATGCTTCCGTGTTGCTCCAGCTTCGCAAGGCCGGTTCAAACCTCTCGAAACCGCACACGGTCGAGTTTTTTCTTTACTTTCCCACGCAAGCGATCGCGGAACAAGCTGCGGGCCAAATCCACCATTCTGGTTTCCAGGTTCAGGTCAGACCTGCGGCCAAAGGAGACGACTGGCTCTGCTTCGCGACGAAGGAAATGTTTCCTGATTTGCCCACTCTCCAAAAGATTCGAACCCAGTTCGAAACACTTTCAAAATCTCTCGGTGGCGAGTATGACGGCTGGGGAACTCCGATAGTGCGTGACGCCGCCGTCAGAGCGTGATGTCAATGCTGCGGGAACTTTTCCACCTTCCGTGGCCTCTATTTCTACGGGCGCGCATCACGCAACTTTACCGGGCACCACTGGCGCGTACCGCAGAGGATCACAATGTCAGAAATCTCCGCTCCTCACTCCCGGCCGAAACGCATCGCTCGCGTAGTAGCCGGCCTCGTCGCATTCTTGCTCCTTTTTGTCATCGCGCTTCGCATCACAGTGACAGAAATGTTTAGAAGCATCGAAATGTCCAAGGCCACAGGCCTCTCTGCGGTCACTCCGTGGGACACGGGTAGCATGTGGTCCAGCGGACCGATGCTTCAAAAATCCGTCGACTCCGCGCGCGCCGCTTTTCCCTGGGAATCTCCCATCGCTCGCACCGCCGACCTTCGCACGCGCTCTTCCTCGTTCGATCGTTCCGTCTCCGAGCTTCATCGAATTGTCTCCGCCCGCCAGGCCTATCTCGAGGATCTACGCACCGAGACTCGCTCCGGCTCCGGTCGCGCCCTCGCCGCAACTCTTTCCGTCCCGACCAAGGAATTCGACGCAGCGATCTCCGATCTGAAAACGCTCGGCCGTGTGGAAGCCATCTCAGAAGCGGGCGAGGACTCCGCCGTCAAGCTCGCCACCGCGGAGAGACATCTTGCCGCCGCGCAAACCAATCTCTCGCGACTTCAAAAACTCCAGCGCGAACGCAAAGGTGAGCTTCGCGACGCCGTCGCCCTCGAAAAAGATATCGCCCAGGCAAATGAAATCGTTGCCGAAGCTCAACGCCAGCACGAGAGCCTTCTTTCCACCGTCGCCCAAGCCCACATCCATCTTGTCTTGATGGAAGACTATCGTGCTCCCCTAGATACAAACCTCGCCGGCTCGACCCTCGCCGTCCGCAACTCTTTCGTCGAAGGCGTCAGCGCCATCTTTTCCTCCCTCGCGCTCGTGCTTGGCGTACTCTTCGAATTCGGCCTCCCGCTCCTCTTCTGGTCCCTCATCCTCTTCTGGCCTTTGCGCCTGGTCTGGCGCCGCTTCCGCCACGCCGGTCCCAACACCGCCGTCCCCGCGGCGCGGTGACTCAATTCGCAGGCGGCGCTCGGCAGCCTCTCCGATTTTCTTGACTCGATAGTATCTATTTTGGTAATCCTTGTTCAGGAGATTTCTGGCCTGCGGCAGCCTTGCTGCCGCTTTTTCATTTCCAGGCGCGGTCGCCGGGCGTCACCAAGCTCCGCAGAATAATCACCCAGGAAAACGCCCCGGTCTCCCCACCGTTCCCAAAACGTAAGTCCTTTAGACGCAACGTTTACGAGCACAATGGCAACCGTTGATTCTAAACGACTTGCGAGATCCTTAAGTCCTTTAAATGCAGCGTTTACAGAAAAAGGGGGAGGGGTGGGCCGCTAAAAAGGCAAGAGCCGGAAGGCAGCATCGCCCCCGGCTTCGGATCGTTCCTCGGAGTTGGTTGACCTGTTAGCTCTCAACGAGTCCTTTTTCCAGCATCTCCTCGTCGCTGAGCCACAGATCGGGGATATTGGCTGAGCCGAGCCGCAGAATGTCTTCCAAGGCGCCGCGCACTTCCTTAAGGCCGAAGTCCACGCCGATGCGCTCCAGGAGTTCGATCAAGGCTTGCGCGCCCTCGGCAAGGGCTGGTTTGGGATGCGTGTGCTCGTGCGGCAGGGCGCTCTCTAGGCGATTCTCAAGCCGATGATACGTCACGACATATATCGCGCTGGGGCCTCCGCCGTGCCGAACGATGTGCAGAAATCCCCGCGTCGTCGGCTTTTCAGGGGCAAGTCTTGCGGCCAGCCCTGAACCGGAGGAAAGAGCGCTCATTGTGTCGTATCCCTCGGCCTGACGAATGTCCTCAACTGCATCCGCTCGTGCTTCCGCAGTTTCCGCACTTGTAGCAGGCCCCGTTCGGCACCATGAGCATGCCGCACTCGGAGCAGGTTGGCGCGCCTTCATGCGCGTCGCGCAGTTTGGATGACGAGTTGGCTGCCGGCATGGAAGCCATCGCGGCGTCCATCATTGCCTGAACAGGTTGCACGGGAGCAACAGTCACGGCCTGGTCGGTGTTCAGCTTCAGATAGTCGGACGAGATGAACCGACCGCCCAGCCAGCGCGCGAGATAATCCAGCACCGAAGAAACGAAACGGATATTCGGATTCGCCGAAATGCCCGACGGCTCAAACCGGGTGTTCACGAGTTTGTCGACGAACACCTTGAGGGGCACGCCGTATTGCAAACCGAGTGACACGGTCAGCGCCAAGCCATCCATCACGCCGGAAAGCGTCGAGCCCTCTTTCGACATCTTGATGAAGATTTCGCCGGGCCGGCCGTCTGGGTACATACCCACGGTGATGTAGCCTTCGTTCGCGCCCACGCTGAACTTGTGCGTGATGGATGCGCGCTCCACCGGCATCTTCTCTCGCACCGCGCGAGCGAAGAGTTCGCGCTGCATCGGCTCGTCGGCCGCGGCTGGCGCAGATTCGGCTTTCTTTTCGTCTTTCGAGCCGCCTGCGTTGAGCGGCTGCGACCGCTTCGAGTTGTCCCGGTAGATGGCTACGGACTTCAGCCCCAGCTTCCAGGATTCGATGTAGGCGTTCCCGATGTCTTCAATCGTGGACTCTTCCGGCATGTTGATGGTCTTGGAGATCGCGCCGGAAAGGAACGGCTGAGCTGCCGCCATCATCCTGACGTGTCCGGTCCACGCGATGGATCGTCCGCCGCCCAGGGGTGCAAGCGAGCAATCGAAAACCGGCAGGTGCTCAGCCTTCAGATAGGGCGCGCCTTCAATCTTTCCTTCCTTGTCGATGTAGGAAACGATTTCGCTGGTCTGCTCCGGCGTATATTCGAGCCTCATCAGCGCTTGCGGCACGGTGTTGTTGACGATCTTGATCAAGCCGCCGCCGACCAGTTTCTTGTGCTTCACAAGAGCGAGATCCGGCTCGATTCCAGTAGTGTCGCAATCCATCATGAAACCGATCGTGCCCGTCGGTGCCAGCACAGTGACTTGCGAATTCTTGTAACCGAATTTTTCGCCTTGAGCCAGCGCGGTATCCCATGATTCCTGCGCCGCCATGAAGAGTTCCGTTTGCACGTGCTCGGGCTTGATGCCGCGCATCGCGTCGCGGTGCATGCGCATTACGTCGAGCATTGGCTCACGATTCACTTCGTAGCCGGGGAACGGGCCCATTCTTTCAGCGATGCGCGCGGATTGCGCATACGCTTCGCCGCACATCAGTGCCGTGATGGCTCCGCCCATGTCGCGGCCTTCGTCGGAGTCGTACGGCAGCGCCAGAGACATCAGCAGCGCGCCGAGGTTTGCGTAGCCCAAGCCGAGCGGCCGGAAGTTGTGCGAATTCTCAGCAATCCGCGGCGTCGGGTAGCTGGCGTTGTCCACCAGAATTTCCTGCGCCGTGATGGTCACGTCCACGGCATGCTTGAACGCGGTGACGTCAAACTGTCCGTTCGACCCGAGAAACTTCATCAGGTTCAGCGAAGCGAGGTTACACGCGGTGTCGTCGAGGAACATGTACTCCGAGCACGGATTCGAGGCGTTGATGCGTGCCGTGTTTCTCGATGTGTGCCAGCGGTTGATCGTGGTGTCGTACTGCATGCCCGGATCGCCGCAGTGCCACGTGGAATCGGCGATTTTGTAGAGCAGGTCGCGCGCACGCATTTTCTCGGCGGGCTGACCGTCGGTCACGTTGCGGGTCCACCAATCACGGTCTTCTTCCGCCGCGCGCATGAAATCATCCGTCACGCGCACCGAGTGGTTGGCGTTCTGGAAGAAAATCGAAGCGTAGGCGTCGCCGTCAATTCCGGCGTCATAACCCTGTTCGATAAGGACTTGCGCCTTGCGCTCTTCCTTCATCTTGCATTCGATGAATTCGACGATGTCCGGGTGATCGATGTTGAGGATCACCATCTTGGCCGCGCGCCGCGTTTTGCCGCCGCTCTTGATAACGCCTGCGAAGGCGTCGAAACCTTTCATGAAACTCACTGGCCCGGATGCAATGCCGCCGCCCGACAGAGTTTCTTTGCTGCCGCGCAGCGAAGAGAAATTGGTGCCCGTTCCCGAGCCCCACTTGAAAAGCATCCCCTCGGTCCGGGTGAGGCCCATGATCGATTCCATGTTGTCCTGCACGGAATTGATGAAGCAGGCCGAGCACTGCGGCTTCGGCTGCACGCCCACGTTGAACCACACGGGCGAATTGAAAGCCATCTTTTGTTCGACGAGCAGGTGCGTCAGCTCGTCACGGAACGCGTCGCGCGAAGCGTCGGAAGCGAAGTAGCCGCCTTCCTGGCCCCAGCGCACAATGGTGTTCACCACGCGGCTGATGAGCTGGCGCACCGAGCCTTCGCGCTCTCGCGATCCCGGCTTGCCGTGAAAATATTTACTGGTGACGATGTTGGTCGCCGTCTGCGACCAGCTCTTCGGCACCTCGACGTCTTCCTGGCGGAAGATCGTCACGCCCTTTTCGTTTCCGATCAGGGCGGTGCGCTTTTCCCATTCCACAGCGTCGAACGGAGAAATCTTCCCGTCTGTAAAATACCGTTCAAAAGGAAGACCTTTGTGTGTTGCCGCTCCCGTATTCTCCGGAGTCGTATCCGTGATCGGGGAATTCCCAGTCATTGCATGTTTCACTGTTGCCATCCCGTTCCTCCACTACTTCAGGCTCCCACTCTTCGCGGGGGAACCCCTTAATTTTACTCCACTGCGTCCCGCAGGGTGCTGGGTGGACCCTGAAGGTCACCACAGGTTAAATCCAAGTGCCCCCGTATGCCCGACCAGAGAAAAAGGCGACCGCTGAGCAGCCGACCTTTTCATCGACCGCCTCGCGGTCACGTTCAAAGCCGCAACGAAACGCCAATGCTCTGCCGCTGGCTGGTCTCGCACAGCCGCACAGCAAATCCCGCGCCTGAAATGCGGGCGCGGAGCAGAGACTTCGCGCTCGATTTTTTGTTTAGAACCCGGGCTGGCTTCGTGGAGTCATTACGGACCTACTGCACATCCTCGACTCGGCCCGCCTGGCGCTACCACGTCCCCCGAATCTGGAATCGAAGTATCAACGGCTGCGAATTTCCTGTCAAGAGAAAAACGCAAAATGTGGTTGACGTTTTGGTACCACGTCTATTTGTAGTGGTGCCCTTTCTGGGCAACTACTTCGCTTGCAACGACTTTCGCGAGCTACCATCGCGCGCTACACTGACAGCATCTAATCGAATATGAAGCGCGCGACGCTCCTAATTTCAGTGATTTTTCTTTTCGTTCTTTCTGCACGGCTCTCCGCGCAGAAGCAAGTGCAGCCGTCCACGCCTTCCTCGATGCATTCCGCCTACGGCGAAAAACTGCGGATTGAAGGCGTCCCCAACTCTGGAAAGATCAATGAGCATCTGTTTCGCGGCGCGCAGCCCAGAGATCCAGGACTGCTCGAGCTGAAAAAACTGGGCATAACCACGATCGTCAATCTCCGCGACGAAGACTCCGCAAGAATTAGCTGGGAAGAAAAAAGAGCGGAATCATTGGGGATTCGCTTCGTTCACATCGCAGTCAACGAGTGGTCTCCTCCGACAAACGAACAGGTCGCACAGTTTCTCTCCCTCTTTCGCGACAATCCGCAGGAGAAGGTCTTCGTGCATTGCCACTTCGGCGAAGACCGCACCGGCGTCTTTGTCGCCAGCTACCGCATGGCTTTTGAAAAATTACCGCCGGATCAAGCTCTGAAAGAGATGCGCTATTTTGGATACAACGGTCTCTGGCATCCCTCGATGACTGCCTTCGTCCGGGATTTCCCCGCGCGCCTGACCACGGCCCCGAATCTCGTTCCGTTCAAAAACAAGGAATGAAGCTCGACATTCTTGCTCCGCGCGGCGCGTGAAAGTACTCGGTACTCTTGCATTTTTTCTCTTAGAGAAATTCCCAGCGTCTTCTTTGCTCACGGCAAGAAATTTTATCGCGCGCTTTGCTGCCTCACAGTACGCGGCACGCTTCGTAAATTAGAAGCTGCTCATCTAAACCATTTGCTCTAGTACCTTCGTACTCTTCTCAGTAGCACGGTTGCTTCATTTAATAGAACAACCCCCTTCGATATTCTTCCTACTCGGCAAGGCACTCTGAGGGAAAGGCCACCATGCAAGTAGGCCGTTATCAGGTTATCGATGTAATCGGCGCCGGCGCGAACAGCAAAGTCGTGCGCGCGCATGATCCCATGATCGGGCGCATTGTCGCCATCAAGCTCTTTTCGCCAGCGCTGGCGCAGGGCGCGGGCCGCGACCGCTTTCTGCAAGAAGCGCGCGTTGTCGGC
Organism: uncultured Acidobacteriota bacterium; assembly: GCA_963833345.1. Classification (GTDB taxonomy): domain Bacteria; phylum Acidobacteriota; class Terriglobia; order Acidiferrales; family UBA7541; genus Acidiferrum. The sequence continues at coordinate 4,500,984 of CAWHXI010000002.1, forward strand.
CAGCTCTCTCATCCCTGTGTGGTCACTCTACATGACATGGGAATCGACGAGCCGACGCAAACGCCCTATCTCGTTATGGAGTTCATGGAAGGGCAGCCGCTCGACAAGATTCTCGCCAAAGGAAGCATCCCTCTGCCGCGCGCTTGCGCGTGGACCGGAGAGATCGCTTCGGCTCTTCAAGTCGCTCACCGCAGAGGAGTGATTCACGGCGACATCAAGCCCGCCAACATTTTGATTCTCGATGATGGCCGCGTAAAGCTTACGGACTTCGGCATGGCCCGCCTCGCCAGCCACGACAAAAAGGACACGCCGCTGCTCGGCACTCCGGCTTACTGGTGCCCCGAGCAGATTTTGGGAAGGCCCCAGGACGCGCGCTCTGACATTTTTTCGCTGGGCGTGGTTCTCTATGAGATGGCCACGGGTAAGCGCCCGTTCGATTCCGATTCGCTGCAGGGAATTTGCACGCGAGTTCTTTCCTCGAAGCCGCTGCCGGTTTCGCAGGTAAACCCTTCCGTGCCGACGGCATTCGACGCGATTATTGCCAAGACTCTGGAAAAGGACCCCGCGCACCGTCATCAGTCCGCGGATCTCCTGGCCACCGAATTGTATCCACTGGCTCGCCGCAAGATTGCGGCCCCGGTCCCACAGCACACTAGCTTCCGTGAGCGTGCCACTCGATTGCTGCGCTCCGCATGAGCCCTACGCTCCAAACTGGCCGCTACGAAATCATCGAGACTCTCGGGTGCGGCTGGACTAGCCGAGTCGACAAGGCGCGCGATACCCTCATTGGCCGCACCGTCGCGCTAAAATCATTTCTTCAGGGCTTCGGCAAGAACAGCGAGCAGCAATTCCTTCGCGAAGCGCGGACCATTGGTCGTCTTTCGCATGGTTCGATCGCCCAGCTTTATGACGTCAGCACGGATACCGGCGGCACGGCTTTTCTGGTGATGGAATTTGTTTCTGGAAAAAACCTGGAACAAATGCTGGCGCAATCCCCGATACCTTTTGCCAGTGCGGCCGTGTGGGGCGCCGAACTCGCATCCGCGCTCGCCTACGCTCATCGGGCGGGAATCATTCACGGCGACGTGAAGCCCAGCAACATTCGCGTCACGGAAAATGACCAAGTGAAACTCGTGGATTTCGGCGTTGCGCGATTTGCTTCCCAGGTTTCTGGCTCCGACCGCGTGCTTGGCACGCCCGCTTATCTATCGCCGGAACAGATCGAAGGGCAGAAGCAGGACGGGCGATCGGATCTCTTTTCGCTGGGTGTGGTGCTGTACGAGATGATCACCGGCGTCCGGCCGTTTGCGGGGAATTCGCTGGGAGAAGTGTGCGCGCAAATTCTTACAGCGGACCCCATTCCGCCATCGAAGCGCAATCCGGCCGTTCCGGCTGCTTTCGACAGAATCATTGCGCGGTGTCTCGCGAAGAATCCGGAAGAACGCTACCAGTCTGGCAACGATCTGGCACGCGCGCTTTATCTGGTCGCTCGCGCCGGAGACAAGCTCTCTGTGCAACCGAAACGTCCCTACTGGTTTATGCGCCCGGCGCATCCGCGCGATCTATTGGCCATTGCGTCGGCTGTACTGCTACTTGTAGGCGCTGTGAGCGCCGGAGATTCTCTGCGCGATTGGATTCGGACGCGTTCGACCCCGGCGATCGCTTCCGTAGGTCCGAATTCCTCAAAAGACGCAGGGTTTGCGACGCATGCCTTGAGTCCGTCGAATCCGCGAACTCCTGCCGCGACCGAGGGCGTTCCTCAGAAACCCGTCAGCAAATCCTCAACTCAGAAGCGCAGCTCCACTAACTCGGTACCTCAGGCGCGCGAGGATTCGCCCCTCGATCCCCTTGTGGAGCGATCTCCGCTTCGATAGTCGTTCTGATTCATTCTGGATTGTAAAAACCTTAGATGCTTCGGGGAAAACCCAGAGTTCGGCGCTATTCGTAACGAAGCGCTTCGACAGGGTCCAGCTTCGCCGCTTTCATGGCCGGCCAGACACCGAAGATCAAGCCGATGCTCACGCTGACGATGATGCCCGTCGCAGCAGCCCATATCGGCACGCTGCCAGGCCATTTCAGCCCCAGGCGCACCAGAATCACCAGGCCGTTCACTAGAACAAGCGCAATGATGCCACCTGCTCCGGTGAGCGTCATGGCCTCGAACAGGAATTGCCAGGTGATGTCTTTGCTCTTCGCGCCGATGGCTTTGCGAATGCCGATCTCACGCGTGCGCTCCGTCACGCTAACGAGCATGATGTTCATCACACCAACGCCGCCGATGAGCAGGCCGATGCCACTGAGGACGATGGTGGCGAGAGCAACCATGCCGAGGATGCTATGGAACTGCTCGATCTCTTGTTGCGACGTGTTGATAGAAAAATTGTTTCTGGCTTCGTAGGGAACGTTGCGACGACGGCGGAGCACTTCTGTCGCCTGGTCCACGGCCTGGTCCAATTGGTTCGGGTAGGCTTGGAAACGGATCTGATTTTCGTAGGCGCCGGGATAAATCTTGTGAAAGGTGTTGTAGGGAATCAGCACGCGCTTGTCTTCGTCGTCCGCACCGAACATGCCTTTGGGCTTTTCGACCACGCCAATCACGCGAAACGGCGAGCCATCGATCATGACGTCTTTTCCGACGGGCGAGCCTTCGGGAAAGAGCACCGGGGCGGCGTTTTCGCCGAGCATCACAACTTTCTCGCGATGCAGGTCGTCGCCTTCGCTGATGAAGCGGCCTTCGAGCGTCGAGGCATTTGCATAGACCTGGCCGAAATTCGGTTGCACGCCGCGGAAATCGATGGACGTCACTTCGCCGGATTTTGTGCGCACCTTGTGGTCTTGCTCCCACCAGGTGAGAAAAACCGTGACATCCTTCACGGCGGGACAGCGCTCCTGAATAGCGACGGCATCTTCGAGCGTTAGAGGCTTGCGCTCACGTTCGTCCTTAGGACGGCGGCCGCCGTTGTGCGGACCTTGCTCGAAGCGGGAGACGAAGGCGGTGTCTGCGCCGTACTGCTTGATGTTGTCCTGAACTTGCGCGTCGAAGCCGGTGATCAGAGCGGCCACCAGCATGATCACGCTGACGCCGAGCACGACTCCAAACACGGTCAGAGTGCTGCGCAATTTGTGCGCGCGGAGCGTGTCCATCGCCTGCTTCAGATTTTCGCCATGTTGCTGTGCCATTGTTGTTTTCTGAGACCCGGCTTTGCCGGAGTCAACGCTCCTCAGCCGTCCGCCCGCAGTGCTTCGATAGGATCAAGTCTTGCCGCGCGCATGGCGGGATAAATTCCGAAGAAGAGGCCTACGGCTGTTGAAACGCTGAGTGAGAGAATCACGGCAGCCATGGACGTGCGCATGGGAATCGACGTCGCGGCGCGCGCGGCGGCGACCACAAGGTACGCCAAGCCAATTCCGATCATGCCTCCCGTGGCGGCTAATACCGCGGACTCCGTTACAAATTGAAGGATGATGTGTTTCTTTCTCGCGCCGAGAGAGCGGCGCAGACCGATCTCTCTCGTGCGCTCGGTGACGCTGGCGAGCATGATATTCATGATGACGATACCGCCGACGACCAGGAACACGGCCGTCAAACCGACAGCGACCATGAAGATGTTTCCCGTCAGTTGTTTCCAGAGGCCCATGATGGAATCGGAGCCGATGATTCCAAAGCCGTCGGGCGAATCCCAAGATTGGTGGCGCCACGCGCGCAGAAGCATGCGCGCTTCATCCTCAGAGGAGGACATCATTTCGGCGTTGCCTGCCTGCATGAAGAGGGTGAGTGAATCTCTTTGGTTGCCCCATTCCTTGGAGTACGTGCCGAGAGGAATGTACATGAAGCGGTCTTGCGATTGTCCAAAGGCGCTGCCGATGACCGCTGCGACGCCAATCACGGTGTAGCTGTGGGAGCCCGCGCGAATGGTCTTGCCGATGGGGTCGACGTTGTAGAAGAATTTTCTTACCAAATCCGCGCCAATGAAGGCTACCGGCGAGTGATGTGTTTCATCCGCTTCGGTGAGGAATCTGCCTGAAGCTACGACTACGTTGCGAACGTCGGAATAGTTTGGCGTAACTCCGTCGACGTTCACATCTTCGAGGAGTTCGTTTCCGGAGCGCACATCGGAGGAGGTGCCGAGCACAGCAGCGATCTGGCTCGTGGTGCGCATGCCCTCTTTAAGCTTGCCGAACTCGTCCTGGGTGATGAGCGGGCGCTTTTGAGCTTTTATCCATTCATCGTTGCTCGTAATGATGCCGAAACGGGTTAGGACGTAGACGTTAGCACCAAGGTTGGCGACCTTGTCCGCGACGTAGAAAGTGAGGCCGTTGACTACGCTCATAACCACGACGAGGGTGGTTACGGCCAGAATAACTCCCAGTAAAGTCAAGAAACTACGCAACTTATGGGCACGGAGGGCGTCGAGAGACAATTTGAAGGTCTCAACCAAGGTGACGGCGGCACTGCGAAATCTCGCCAAACTAAAGGGCACCCTAGCCGTTTGCGTGATAACCCGCCCGATGCTACCCAATCGTTCAATAGGAGCTATGCCCAAACAGACCTCCGCATGCATAAGGTAATACGGGGAAAAGGGTTAATTCGTTCCCAGATATATAGACGGTGGAGGGACCTGTTTGCTTTCATCAAATCTTGGCAACTATGCTTCAGCATTGATTCTAATGAGTTTACAGATGCCTCGCTCGGGCTACGCTGAGGACGGGTTGCGAGGAACACTGAGCACAACGGTCGAGAGGACCAAAAGCGGCGATTTGTCTTTGTTTTCCGGAACTTACGTGGGTGCAGAGGAAAGAGACGGCCATGTCTTGAAAGCAACAATTGTCCTTGAGCAAGAATCAGATTTAAGATGTTCTGGCGGCTTCTTTGCCGCTCGGCCGTATGCGCGCACGAACTCTCATTTTGGTCTCCGGGCTGCTCCCGGCTTTCACGGGCATCACCTTGGCTCAGGATGCCGCTGTGCCCCCGCCTCCACAGACGGAAGCAGAAAAGAAGGCTCTGCTGGACCTGGTTTTGGTGAATGAAAAAAAGAGCGACGAGGCCATGAGTTTTTACGAGCGGGTCGAACGCGTAGAACTGCTCAAAAACCTAAGTGATCCGCAGCCGGGGGATATCAAGGTATCGCGCGTCGTTCCGGCAGGCACGGGTGTGGACCACATCCCGATCGGACCGGATGGCAAACCGGTGGACACGGACGCTTATCACGCGGATTTAGTGAAGCTCGAGCGTGCGCTGTCCTGGGCTGCGGACGACGGGCACGCTCAGCATGACGCCTACGATAAAATCGCCAAAAAACAAAAGGAACGCGACGATCTGATCGACGCCACGCGCACGGCTTTCCTCTACACCTTTGTGTCAACGGAAACGCGTGCGGGCCGCGTACTTTACAAATACAGCATGGAACCAAATCCGGCTTACAAGGCCACTTCGCGAACCACGTCTATTTTTGCGAAGGTTCGTGGGTTTGTGTGGATCGATCCTGAAGCGGGGCAGCTCGCGCGTGTGGAAGGCGAAGTCACAGGAGACATCACGGTCGGACTGTTCCTTGCGAAAGTTTATAAGGGCAGCCACTTCATGCAGGAGCGATATGAAATGCTGCCGGGTCTATGGATGCCTTCGTTTTCTCAGTACGATTTTGACGGCCGAAAACTCTTCAGCACTATTTCCATCCACGAACGGACCTTCTACGGCCAATACCGCCGCATTGGACCTCCTAAAGAAGCCCTAGCTATGATTCGTGCCGAATTAGGCAAGCCCGGCGGCGCCGTCGCAGATCGTTGAAACTTTCTCCTGTATACTGGGTTTAAGGTACTAGGACTAGCCTCGACCCTCGGAAATATCGGAGGCTTTATGACCCGGTCACGCCATTTTTGGAGTGCTCTCGCTTTCTGCGGGATGCTCAGCGGTTCCGCGTGTTTTGCGCAGAGCCCTGCGCCTTCGAACTCTCCGGGAGCAAGCCCGGCCCCGGCAACTTCACCGACGCAGCCGCCGGATGCGACTGCCCCTGCGTCAGCTGACACCAAAAAGACCAAGAAAGTCTGGACAAATGAAGACGTCAACGGATTGACCGGCCCCGTTTCGGTCGTAGGAAATTCGAAAAATCTTGGAAAGGCGGGATCCGGCGCTAAGGCAGATCCCCAATACATCGCAAACACGCGCAAGGAACTCGCGAAGTTGCGGTCTCAGCTGGATGACGCGGACAAGCAGCTTACGGATCTTAAGGAGTTCAGCGAAGGGAAGGCGCCAACCACTTCCAGTGGTTACCAGATCAATAAAGGCTACAACCGCGAGCCGGTGGACCAGCAAATTACCGGCCTGCAGGATAAGAAGAAGCAGCTTCAAGACAAGATCGATGCGTTGCTTGATGAAGCGCGCAAAAAGGGTGTGCAGCCGGGCGATTTGCGGTAGCCGCGTCTGCGTTCTTGTAGTGGGCCGGGCCAGTTTCGCTAATCTCTTCGACAACGGTTTCAGGGCGCTGTAAAATTCGTGGGCCCGGTGGATGCGGGCACGTATGGGCCGCCGTTGGCACAGCTTTCGAGTCGTTCACCTGCTAATTGTTGTTCTTGTTGCGGCGTGGATTGCTTCGTTCGCTTCCACTTTTGCTAGTGCGCAGAGCACTGGCTTCGATCTCGCGGAAAATCCTATAGATCCTCTCAAATCGGCCGGCGGGAAGGTTGTCGTGCTGGTGTTCGTACGCACGGATTGCCCGGTTTCCAATCGCTATGCGCCGACAATCCAGAAATTAAGCGCAGAACACGCAAGTAAGGTGGCGTTTTGGCTGGTTTACCCGAGTAAATCGGAATCCGCGGAAGTGATCCGCAAGCATGAACGGGAGTATGGCTACAAGATTCCGGCGTTACGAGACCCTCAACATACGCTGGTGAAAGAGAGCCAGGTGCAGATTACGCCGGAAGTCGCGGTGTTTGACGCCAAGCGGCATCTCGTCTATCACGGCAGGATCGATAATCTCTACGAGGATATTGGGCGCGTGCGAAGCGCTGCCACGACGCACGAGTTGGAGGACGCGATTGCTGCGGCGCTCAGTGGCAAGAGTTTGCACGTGGCCGCGACTCATGGCGTGGGATGCTACATTTCGGACGTGGAATGAAGCGCTCGCCGCAAACCCTTTCTGGATTTTTCCTCGTTCTCGCCGTTGCGTCCGCTGGATTTGCCGAGCGCCACCCCGCTGCCGCACGTCAACCATCGCTGAAGCTTGGGGCGGCACAGGCACAAGTTACGTTTAACCGCGACATTGCCCCAATTGTTTTTCGTAATTGCGCGCAGTGCCATCATCCCGGCGAGGCCGGGCCCTTCCCGCTGCTCACTTACGCGGACGTTAAAACGCACGGGCGGCAGATTGCATTCGTCACGAGCAAGCGCATCATGCCCCCGTGGCTGCCTGAGCAGAGCGATTTGAAATTTGCGGACGAGCTTCGCTTGACTGACGCGGAAATCGCGACGATTCAAACATGGGTGGACCAGGGCGAGATCGAAGGCAGTCCCTCCGACCTTCCGCCTCAGCCCGCCTTTAGCGCCGGTTGGCAGTTGGGTAAGCCTGACGTGATCGTTCGGGCCACGAAACCGTACTTGCTTCCCGCTGGCGGCAGCGATTCGTATTGGAATTTTGTGTTTCGAACGCCCGTGCATCGCTCGCGATGGTTGAAAGCGATTGAAATCCGGCCCGGCGATAAGCGGCTTGTGCATCATGCGAACGTATTGGTGGACCGCGAAGAAAATGGGCGCAGGCTTGAAAAAGAGCCCGGGGCTGGATTCGGCGGAATGGAACTCATCATTGAGTCGGAAGCGTTTGATCCGGACAGCCATTTTCTTTTTTGGAAGCCGGGCTCCCCGCCATACGTCGAGCCGGACGGCATGGCGTTGCGGCTGGACAAAAACACCGATCTGGTTTTGAACACCCATTTCCAACCTTCTGGAAAGCCCGAACTCATTCAACCGACACTGGGACTCTATTTCACGGACAAGCCGGCGACGATGCATCCCATCCTGCTGCAACTGGATAACGATCGCATGCTGGACATTCCGCCGGGCGAGAAGAATTTTCTGGTTTCCGACGATTTCACTTTGCCCGTGGACGCCAGCGTTTTAGCCATCTACCCGCACGCGCACTATCTTGGGAAAGATCTGCTCGCGATCGCGACATTGCCGAACGGAACGAAGAAGACGCTGATTCACATCGGGAGCTGGGATTTGAATTGGCAGGCCGTCTATCGGTATGCCGAGCCCGTGGACCTGCCCGCGGGGACGACGATCTCCATGCGCTTCACCTACGACAACTCGACGGACAACGTTCGAAATCCGAACCAACCGCCGAAGCGCGTGATGGCGGGCAACCGCGCCAGCGATGAGATGGCGCATTTGTGGCTGCAGGTGCTGCCAAAGGAATCGTCCGACACCACCGATCCGCGAGTGGCGATTCAGGAAGCGCTGGCATTGCACCACATTCAGAATAACGCCGAGGATTTCGAAGCGCATTACAACCTCGCGGCCCTGCTTCAGATGAAGGGCGAGCTGCCCGGCGCGGTTTTGCAGTTCACGCAAGCTGTTCGCATTCGCCCCGATGACCCCACAGCCAACAACGCGCTGGGCGCGGTGCTTTTGGCGAGCGGCAACGTGAACGGAGCCATCGGATATTTGAACACCGCGCTCGCGAAGCGACCCGATTATTTCGACGCGCACTACAACCTCGGGAATGCGCTGGCGTTGCAGGGCGACTTCGCGGGGGCGCTTCTGCACTTCCGCGCCGCGGTGCGATTGAATCCACAGGATGCAGGCGCCGAAGCAAATCTGGGCAGCGCGCTGGCGGAGACCGGAAACTTGAAAGAGGCGCGGCTGCATTTCGAACGCGCTTTGCAAATCGACCCGAAAAACGAACTGGCTCGCGAAAACCTCGAACAATTGAACCGCGACACGCACGACCGTCCAGACCAGCGCTGAGCCCGCGGGCGATGAACGGGAATTAGGCCCATATCCGCCAGCCAACTCTTTCATGCATTTTCGCCGTCAAAGCGTCCAGGCTGCTATTATTCCCGGGCGCTTGGGGCATTTGCCGCACAGGCCACGCAACATTTTCAGTGTGAAGGTGTTTTGTAAAAACATCGATCGCCGAAATCATGAAACACGTGCCGCCCAGTTTCGTGTATCGCAACGCGATTCTCGCCGTCCTGATCCTCGCTCTAGCCTTCGCGATGGCAACGAGCGGAACTTCGCACAGCCTCTCACCAAAGGACCGCGAGCAAATATTTGAAAAAGTCTGGAAAGACGTCGATGAGCATTACTACGATCCGGAATTTGGCGGCGTGAAGTGGCAGGAAGTTCGCCAGCGTTATTTACCGATGGTGGGTGCGGCCAAAGATGATAAGGACTTTTATTCGATTGTGGACCGCATGACAGCGGAGCTGCACGATGCGCACACGCGTTTTAGTTCACCGGAGCAATGGGAAAATCGCAAGAAGCATCAGGGCGTAAGTATAGGTTTCCGGGCCGGCTATGTCGAAGACAAAGTCGTCGTGCTGGACGTTTTCCCCGACAGCAATGCTGCGCACGCGGGCATCCAGCCGGGAATGACCGTGACTGCACTGGATGGACAACCGATTGCGGAACGCTTGGCCGAAGCGACGCCGACAGTGTTGCCCTCTTCCACCGACCGCGTGACCAAGCTCCGCATCCTCAGCACTGTATTTGCAGGTTCGCTTGAAACTCCCTTCGCTGCCAGCTTCGACCGCGCTAATGGCACCTCGTTCGACGTCAAATTTGCGCGGCAAACACTTTCTACAGAACCTCGCGTCACGGCTGCAAAGTTGTCATCGGGCTTCGGATACATCCGTTTCGACGAGTTTCATCCTTCCTTGGTCAAAGATTTCAAGGCAGCTGTCGAGAATCTTCGCACTACACCGGGGTTGATTCTGGATCTTCGCAGGAACCGCGGCGGCGTCGGGGCTACGTTGGAAGCCATGGCGACATTATTCTTTGACAGCAAAACTCTTTTCGAACGGAGAATGAGCAGAAAACAGGTTACCGCTTCCGAACGCGACGGCCACCGGACCGAAGAGACGCAAGTCTTCGTGGGCAAGAATGGAGAGCAGATCTATTCCGGCCCGGTGGTGATTCTCGTGAGCGAATATTCCGCGAGCGCGACGGAAGTGTTTTCCGCCGGGATGCAGGACTCCGGGCGCGCAAAGCTTGTGGGCAGTCCATCGTGCGGCTGCGTGCTGGGTATCACGCATGACAGAGTCATGAAAGGCGGTGGGGTTCTGGAAATCAGCGAAGTGCTCTGGTTTTCTCCGAAGGATCGCAAGCTCGAGGGCGAAGGCGTGATTCCGGATAGAGTGGCCGTGCCGTCGATTGCTTCGCTGCGAGAAAAGCGTGACCTGGTTTTAGAGGAAGGCGAAAAAATGCTGCAAGAGCTGGCGACCGCAAAGCAAGCGGCGTCATCCCACTGACGAGCCTCGCTGCTCCCGAGAATTGCGACCGTCTACTCCAAACGCAGAGCACGCATAGGATCGATGGACGCGGCGCGCCACGCTGGCAAAACGCAGGCAATTCCAGCAACGAGAAAAAGAATAGAAGCAGCGACGATCAAGGTCACTGGATCGCGCGAACTGCCTCCGGCCCACGATGCGACCACGCGATTGAGGATCACGCTCAAAGTCAATCCAACGGCGACGCCAACGCTGAGCATGGCTGCGGTAGAGCCAAGGACGAGTTTCACGACGGAGGCGGGGCGAGCACCCAATGCCATGCGAATGCCCAATTCCTGGGTGCGCTGGGTGACGCCAAAGGAGACCACGCTGTAGAGTCCCGTGGCGGCGAGCACGAGCGCAAGAGCGGCAAAGATGCCGAAGAGCGTAGCGATAAAGCGTTCGCGCCCCCAGCCGTCCGTGTCGAGCCACCAGCCGAGCGTGTGATCGCGGCCAACCACCAGCTCGGAATTGACTTCGCGCAGCCGCTCTTTTACGGAACGGATGGCCGTGTCTGGATCGCCGCTGGCGCGCACGATGAAGGCTTCATCCGTCGGCAAAATAAAACTATAGGGAAGAAAAATCGCGGGCTTCACGGGGTGATCCAAGCTGTCATTTTTTGCATCACCAACTACACCGACAACTTCGAACCAATCGTCTGGGGATTGCGCGGAGAGCAAATTGGGTTGATCGATCTTGAGCATTGGGCTGCGGACACTTTGGCCGATGGGATCGAGATCTCCGAGATATTGCTTCACGAAGGCCTGGTTCACCATGGCGAGATGAGCGGCGCGCTTGGACTCGGCATCGTCGAAAATCCTGCCGCGCAACAGAGGAATGCGCAGCGTCGAAAGCAATTGCGGACTGATGAGCGTCAGAACGGCTTGCGCGTCCGTGAGCGTCGGTTTGCTTTGCACTTCAATTTTTCCGTTGAAGCCTCCGAAACCGGGGAACCATGTGGTGGAAACGCCGGCCTCAGCCACGCCCGGCGTTTGCGCCACGACCAGGCGAATCATTTCGTTTTCGTTGATGCGCTCCTGCCAGGTTGTTGTAGCGCCTTTGGGTAAAGCCACGTTCATGGCAAAAACATGATCGGGGTCGAAGCCGAGCGGAGTGTGCACCTTAGCTACAAACGTTTTCATGGCTCCGCCGGCGCCCGCGAGGAGCAAGAGCGTCAGTGCGACCTGTCCGGCGATTAAAAGGCGGTGCGTATTGCGGCTGCGCGCGCTGCCGGTCAACTTTGCGCTGCTGGCCTGGATGAGCGCGCTAAGAGGCGGCCGTGAAAGTTGATACGCAGGCGAAATCCCGAAGAGAATTCCAGTGAGCAAGGCAATCGCAGCGCTGAAGATCAATACCATGGCGTTTACGTGAATCGCAGCCTCGTGCGGAAACGAATAGTAGGGAAGCATGGTGGAGAGAGCTTTGACTCCCCAGTAGGCGGCCAGGACGCCGAGTGCAGCGCCCGTCACGGAAAGAAGTACGGATTCCGTGAGGAGCTGGCGGATCAGCCGACCGCGCCCCGCGCCCATGGAGGTGCGGACGGCGAGCTCGTGCTGGCGCGCGGTACCACGCGCCAGCAAGAGGATAGAAACGTTTGCGCAGCCGATGAGCAGGAGTACAACGACGGCCCCGAACAAAAAGACGAGTGTGCCGGCGAAGCGGCCCAGGACCTCTTCGTTGAGCGAGACAACCTTGACGCGCCTCTCCTGCGGATAATTTTTTGGATCGTCCTTCGCAAAGCGGTCCACCAGGAGCTGCATCTCGGCCTGTGCGGCGGGATATTTTGTGCCGGGCTTGAGCTTGATGAAGGAGTTCCAGTAATAGTGTGGATCGGCGGAGGGCATTGCAGGCAGGTAGACGTCGTCATCCCCCCAGGTGAAACGCGGAGGCACGACGCCGATGACTGTGTAGGGCGTGTGGTCGAGCTCGATCGATTTTCCAATCACGTCGTGGCTGGCGCCATATTGGCGTTGCCAGAAGAGATAGCTGAGGACCGCCACGGGCGCAGGATTGCCTCCCGGAGCGTCAGCTGGTGTGAACTCGCGACCCAGCAACGGAGGCACGCCCATGTAATCGAACATGTTTGGCGAATAGAGGCCGACCAGAACGGAGACGGGAAATTTGTCGCCGGTGAGATTTTCGCGTTTCTCGTCTTGCAAAAAGGCGTCGTCGACCGAGGAGGCTTTGAGAACCTCCTGGGCTTGGGTGCCGTTGACGATGAGCAGGGGGCCGCGGCCATTTTTATCTTTCAGCTCGACGTGCACCATCCGATTAGCGTCCTTATACGGATAGGGATCGAGGAGCACGCCATAGACGACACTGAAGATGGCTGTGGTCGCGCCGATTCCGAGCATCAGGGAAAGCACGGCGCTGATAGCGAATCCGGGCGACTTGAGGAACTGCCGAAACGCGTAACGTAAATCCTGCACCAAGGTCCTCATGCTTAGCCTCCGCACGGAGATATACCTGTTAAGACGTTGCGAAGGCGGTTTGGTTCCCTGAAGGGGAGATAATTACGCGAATTTCATGGTTCAGGCTGTGCGCGCTACCTCATAGAGAAACTCCACATGCGCACGCACGGAGTCATCCATCCCGGCGACTTTCGGGTTGCTCGATTCAATTAAATAGTACTCATCTGGCGCGTGGGCGCCGTTGCCGTGGCCCATGCCGAAATGGCCCGCGGGAAGGTGCAGAGGTTCGCCGGTAAACACAAAACCTGGCCAGGAACCGGCGAGACGCGGCAACAATACCGGATCGATTCCGTTTTTCTTGTAAACGGCGATGGAGGCCCGAATGATCGAGGAATCGGCCGGGGTGCTCGTGGGATCGTAGCCGCCGCTCATGTTGACCTCGATATCGCCGAAACCTTTTTTGATGAGGTGGGCTTTCAGCGCGGCAAGAGCTCCCGCTGCCGTCATGTCCGGGACAAGACGCATGTCAATTTTTGCCAGTGCCTTACCCGGCAAAATGGTTTTGCCTCCTGGGCCGGTGTAGCCGCCGACCAAGCCTTCGATGTTAATTGTGGGACGCGAGCAGAGCAGCTCGAGCGATTCTTGCCAGCTGACGTCGTGGACCCAGTGGTCGACGCCCATCTGCTTCTTTGCGTCGGCTTCGCTAAGACGGCGCGCGGCTTCGGCGATCATTCTTTTGTCGGTGTCCGAGAGAGGGAGCGCCTTGGCGGCGAAGCCCTCGACCACCGGATCGTTCCCGTCAGGTGAAACGAGAGTCACGAGCGCCTCGACGAGATGCCATGCCGGGCTGTCCACGCGCGCCTTGTTGCTTGAGTGCAGATCCTTCTTCGGGCCGCGGCCCCAGCGGGCGCCGCTCGAAACCAGCTCGAGTTCGACGACGCCTTTCGCGCCGAGCGTCATGGTCACTTCACCGTTCAGGCCCTGCGCCGCGTACGGCATGAAGACTGAAGTGCACTTTTTCAGCGCGGCGGCGATTTCGGGCTTTCGCACGACTTGCGGAAAATGCGGGGAGCCGATTTCTTCTTCGCCTTCCGCGACAAAAACAAAGTTCACCGGCATTTTCTTTCCCGCGCCGCGCATGGCGTGCAGTGCGGCGAGAAACGTGGCCTCGGGGCCTTTCTGGTTAACGGCGCCTCGGCCGACAACCACTTTGCCGAGGCCGGGCTTATCGACCAGCGCGGCGGCGAATGGCGGCGAACTCCACTCGGCGGGATCCGCCTGCTTCACGTCGTACATGAAATAGAGACCGACGGTCCGCGGCGCACCGGCGTCGAGTGTTGCAAAAATTCCGGGCTGTCCGTCCGTGGGAACTTTCGTGACCTGGTCAAAGCCTGCGTCGCGGAGCATTTGCATAGTCAGATCGCAGCCTTCGACCATGCCGCGATTTTCCGCGGCGATGGAGGGCTGTTGGATCCAATGCTGCAGGCGCTGGACGGATTCGTCGTGGCGCTTCTCGATTTGAGCGCGGATGCCGTCCATTTCGTCCGCGGGCGCGGGTGGCGCTGTTGCGGCGTGCGCCCACTTCGGCAAGGCGAGCGCCGCGGCACCGGCTACCGCGCTTTGCAGAAACAATCGCCGGCCCGTTACGCCTTCGCCCTCGGCCGCGCCGGCACGCTGCTCGGACACGCGATCCGCAGCCTCGTGGCTCTTGTCGTTCAGGTCTTCGAAGTCAGATGCGTTTCCCATGATTGCCTCCAGTTATCCAGAGTTTTTCGTGCAATCTTCCGTTAAAGCCGTTTTGGGTTTAACCGTGGGCTTGATTGGTTTGTTCCGCTGCTTCCGGCAGCCACAGCCGCAAGACTTCTTCGGACTTGGGCTGAACCTCGCGAAACTGCATGCCCATTCCCATGAACGCGTGAGAGTAGACCACAGTCGCTGGCGCTTCGAACGAATGAGTCTCCGTAAATATTCTCAAGTGCACGAGCGTGCCATCCGGCAATGGGTTGACCGTGTCGACATAGCACCCGTTCAAACTCAGGTCGCTGATCCTCGAGTTCATCCGCGCCCCGGAATTCTCTTCCAAGAGTTCCGCGGAGGCGATGAACGGATATCTTGGCTCGCGCCTTTGCTTCTGTGCCATGACTCCTCACCTTCGTAAGCAGGCGCGTATTCTATCCCCATTTGCCTGGGCTGTGCCCCAAAAACGCAGCCGAAGGGCAATAACGACCGGCCAGGAACTGCATGCCATCGGATGCCTTTTCCGGCGAGTAACTCGCACTTTTGTCGACCTGCCCTGTCGGACAGTCTCTTTCCCACCACCTTGCACCACGATGAGTCTATCTTTCCGGAGAAGCCAATTCATACTTGAAGATAGATTCATGCACACGTCTGTCGTGTGTTGGAGGAAATTATGAACCGCAGGCTCGTGCCCCTCGCTGCCTCGGCCGTTATCGGAACGTTTTTCGCTGTTCATTCGGCGGCGCAGAATCCCTCGCCCAATGGTGCTCCCGTCACGCCGGTTAGCTCGGTTACAAAAGTGGATCCGAGCGCCGCGCCTCTGCCCAGTACCAAGGATTTGCTCCAGAAATTTGAAACGGTCAGCGGAGGGCACGCCGTTTGGTCGAGTTTCACCACGCGCTATCTGAAGGGTATTTACCAGACCGAGGATGCTTCCGGTTTTGCGGCAATTGAAATTTTCAGCAAAGCGCCTAACAAAACTCTGTACAAAATCACTTTCTCCAACGGAATAGTGATCCGCGAAGTATGCGACGGCAAGATCGCGTGGATCGAGGACCCCTCCGGCGGCATGCATCAAATCACTGGCGCTGCCCTTGAGAGCCGCATCAGGCAGTCAAATTTCAATGACCGCGCCGACGCCCTATTGATGGCCGTAACCGGGCACGTTTTGGGCACGGAGAAGGTCGGCGTGCACACGGCGTACGTGGTGGAGTTCACTCCGCAAAAGAAACTTACGTCGAAGATTTATTTCGACACGGAAAGCGGCTTCCCTGTTCGCACCGACGATACGCTGCACCGCGAGGATGGCGACTACCGAGTGGAAAACTATATGGAAGACTATCGCGCCGTGGACGGAGCTTACTTCGCGTTCCGGCTGCGGCACGTTGAAAAGGGAAACGTGTTTACGCTTCGGCTGACGCAGATCAAGAACAATGTTCCGGTTGATGATTCCATGTTTTTGAAGCCGGCTTCGGCGCCGAAATAAGATCAGGGCGCGGCCTCGCAGACTCTTTTCGGAGACAGAGCAAAAAGAAGCGGGGCGCAAAAGATCGCGCCCCGCTTCTTTTTTTAGTGATTCTGTTTCAGAAGTAGACTGGCTCTAGCTTCATGCGTTTAACTGGCAGAGCTTAGCTGGGGTGGCGGATTCGCTCTGCAAGAGCGCGGGCTCGCTGGCGGCCAATCTCGACGAAACGGGAATCGCTGGCGATTTGGTCAAGTGTGGGCAAAGCGCGCTGGGGTTCGGGCAGGAGCTTGTGATTCAGGTCGGTTTCGAATTGCAAGAGAGCGTCGTTGATGCCGAGGCGGTCGTACTTCATGCGGCGTTCGAGCAACGTCACCAATTCTTGTTGCCGCGCCAGGCCTTCAAAGATCTGCATCAATTGAGTGGCCGCTGAATTCAGCGTGTAGTTGAATTTTGTTTCATGAATCTCCGCGCCTTTTTCCCACCGAAAAGTTTTTTCGCCCAGATTGGCGATTCTGCGATGGACGTCCAGATCCTGTCCCTGAAAATTCTTTAGCTGCGCGGCCAAATCGAACATCTTTTCGCGCAAGGATGCGCTCACTTCAAACGGGGTGGCTCCGGCGTCTTCATCCAACTGGCGTATCTCGAAGGTGGCGGCATCGGAATCGTCGTGAACGATGATCTCGATGAATTCCGGCGAGCTAGATTTGAAAATGCGGCGATAGCCGAGTTTTGCGTGGGCAGCGGCTGGCGAGGCTGTTGCGACAGCGTTGGCCGTGTTCGCAGGCGCATGTAGAGGGACGCTTGCGAGAAATGCCAACAAACCGAATCGCAGAAGAAAGAAGCTCATCGTCTGTCTACGATGCGCGGCGCATGGTGTTAGTTGCGCCACGTGGGACTGCCCGTCCTACGGCGTGAGACTGCGCTCGAAACTTCAAGCTTGCGCGTTCGGCAGGAAGTCCAAAACGCTGCCGGGCTTGTTCGGCCTGCAAATGACAGAGCGCCACGGCCAGGGCATCCGCGGCATCGGAAGGCTCTGGCGTTTCGTTCATTTCGAGCAGTGCGCGCACCATCAATTGCATTTGCTTCTTGTCGGCGTGGCCATAACCGGCAACAGAGGCCTTTACTTCGCGTGGCGTGTAGCTGTGCACTGCGACGCCACGCTGCGCCGCGGCCAAGAGCACGACGCCGCGCACTTCGGCGAGCCGCAATGCGGTTCTAATATTCAGAGCTGTAAAGACGGATTCGACCGCAAGCGCGTCGGGCGAGAACTCATCCATCAGACGGCAGAGCAGAGCGTGGACATCGTGCAGCACTGCCCCAAGGCACTCTTTCTGTCGTTTTGGCGCCACTTTCAATGCACCATAATGCAGCATACGGCAGCCGCGGCCATCGCTCTCGATGATTCCGTATCCGGTGGGGCCCGCTGATGCCGGGTCCACGCCAAGCACGCGGAAGCAATTATTCCTGGTAGCGGAATTCGAGGCTGGGCTTGCAGCTTTCATCGAACTAAGTCTACGGCGTTCCCCGCGTCCCTGCCAGAGCTTTGTCGGTAAGTTTCTTGGCAAAGAAAAATGGCCATCCCGATTCCGCGGAATGGCCGTCACAAAGTAGGACAGACATTCCTGTCTGTCTCTTTCTATTCCAAATTAGTTCGCGCCAACCGCCGCCTGAATTTCCGACTCATCAATATCAAAGTTCGCGTAAACGTGCTGCACGTCGTCGTGTTCTTCCAGAGCCTCAATCAACCGCACCATTTGGGTAGCTTGCGCGCCCGTCAACTTGATGTAGTTCTGCGGCACCATGCTGATCTCCGCCGAGGTCGGCGTGATCCCCGCCTTGGCAAGCGCTTCCTTCACCTTTTCGAGCGCTTCCGGCGGCGTCACGATGTACCAGCCGGACCCGTCGTCTTTCAAATCTTCCGCGCCCGCTTCCAGAACGATGTCCATCATCTTGTCTTCGCTGGCCGCTTCCTTGGGCACTACGATTTCGCCCTTGCGGTGAAACATCCAGCCGACGGCGCCCGCTTCGGCGAGGTTCCCGCCGTTCTTGCTGATCAGATGGCGAAATTCGCCGACGATACGGTTGCGGTTCGTGGTAACGGCGGCAATCAGCATACCGACCCCGCCCGGGCCGTAGCCTTCGAAGGTCACTTCTTCATACTGCTCACCTTCGAGCTGGCCGGTCCCGCGCAGGATTGCGCGCTCGATATTTTCGTTCGGCATGTTTTCGTTTTTGCCGGCGAGGATGGCGGTGCGCAAACGCGGGTTCGAGTTCGGATCGCCGCCGCCAATTCTGGCAGCGATGGTGATTTCGCGAATCACTCGAGTGAAGACGCGGCCGCGCTTCGCATCGGTGGCCGCCTTCTTGTGCTTAATCGTGGCCCATTTTGAGTGCCCAGACATGACAGATCCTCTTTTTTGCGTGCTCCCGGCCTGGCGGGATTCACGTTGGGTGAAATTTTCGTGCGGCCGCGCGCCACGTGAGTGGCGGTTAGGCGACTCGACCCCGCAAGGCGGGGCTTAACTGTGCGGAGACTTAGGGTAAACCGCAAACCCCTGCGGAACTGCGCCAGTTTAGCACAGCCGCCGCGCCTGCGAAACCGGGTATACTCGCTGCCGGGGCACCTGTTTGCGCTTGCTACCCTTACTCATTTTCGGCGAGTTCCGCGTCCAAACCGCACGGTCTTTCCATGCCTGACCGCCGCTACCGAGTATTGGCTGTCGCTGACCATCCTGTCCAATATATGGCACCGATCTTTCGCCGGATGGCCGCTCATCCCGGCTTTGATTTACACGTGGCGTATTGCAGTCTCCGCGGCGCGGAATCCGGGCACGACCCCGAGTTTGGAGCCACCGTTCAATGGGATGTTCCTCTGCTTGAGGGCTACTCGTGGTCGCATGTTCCCAATCGCGGCTCGGGAGAGGAATCGTTCTTCGGGATGCGCAATCCGGGGCTGTCCAAGCTGATTCGCGAAGGCAAGTACGATGCCGTGCTTTGTTTTGTGGGCTACGTTCGAGCGACGTTTTGGATTGCGTGGCGAGCAGCGAAGTCTTCCCGCACTGTTTTTCTTTTTGGCACGGACACAAACACGCTCGCGCCACGCGACGGGCGCAGGTGGAAGAGCACAGTCAAAAAAACTCTTTGGCCGCGGCTTTTCCGTCTCGCTGATCAGGTGATTGTTCCGTCCTCGGGCGCGCGAGACTTAATGGTATCTCTTGGTTTGCCTGCGGAACGCGTCACACTCACCCCTTACAGCGTGGATAACGATTGGTGGATGCGGCAATCCGCAAGCGTGGACCGATCCGCGGTACGAGCTTCTTGGGGAGCTTCGCATTCCGATGCCGTGATACTTTTCTGTGCGAAGCTCCAGGCCTGGAAGCGGCCGGATGATCTCCTTCGCGCCTTTGCGCAAGCTAACCTTTCGCATGCGCTGCTGGTCATCGCGGGCCAAGGACCACTTCGCGCGGAACTTGAGCCACTGGCCGCCGAGTTGGGCATTGCAACGCGCGTTCGTTTTCTTGGCTTCGTAAATCAGTCCCAGCTCCCAGCTGTGTATACTTCCGCCGATCTGATGGTGCTTCCTTCCGAATACGAGCCGTTTGCCGTGGTTGTGAACGAAGCGATGTGCTGCGGCTGCCCCGTGGCTGCCAGCGACCATGTCGGAGCTGCGCGTGATCTCGTCGCGCCGGTTCGGCAGGAATTTGTTTTTCCATGCGGTGACGTCGCCGCGCTAGCGACACTTTTGAAAGGCGCATTCTCTGATCGTGCGTTTCTCGCGTCATTGGGCCATGCCGCCGTCGCTCACATGCAAACGTGGTCGCCGGAACGGAACATCGCGGCGACGTTTGAAGCAATTGAACTTGCTGTGGCTCGCATAGGCCGGCGGTCAGTTGTGGCTGGTGCCGATTCTTCCACCGCGCAAACCCCTCCTGCCGCGCCACAAAAACTCCGCGAATGAAGCTGCTTATTTATTCTCACTTCTTTGCGCCAAGTGTTGGTGGCGTCGAGACGCTCGTTTTGTCTCTGGCTCGTGGCCTCGCCGGACTCCGCTCACCCAGCGGCGATACGGAATTCGAGGTCACGCTCGCAACACAAACTCCAGCGGCCAAGTTTGATAACGGGTCGCTTCCTTTTTGTGTTGTCCGCCGGCCCAATCTCATTCACTTGTGGGATTTGATGCGCGCTTCAGATGTTGTTCATGTGGCAGGACCTGCGCTGGCACCTCTTTTTCTCGGATTGCTCGCGCGGAGGCCTGTCGTGGTGGAGCATCACGGCTTCCAGACGATTTGCCCGAACGGCCAGCTTCTCATCGAGCCCTCCGGAACTCCGTGTCCGGGACATTTCATGGCAGGGCGGCATGGCGAATGCCTGCGCTGCAATTCCGGCCAAGGTTGGTTAGCATCGCACAAGCTGTGGTTGTTGACGTTCGTGCGCCGCTTTCTTTGCCGACGCGTTTCGAGCAACATCACGCCGACGGCCTGGCTCGGTGGCCTTGTGAAGCTTCCGCGAGTTGTTGCCATTCCTCACGGATTGGAATTTATTGCTGCGCCGCCTACGTATCCTGTGCAGTCTTCGCATCCGCCTGTGATCGCGTTTCAGGGGCGCCTGGTTACGACGAAAGGCATCGGTGTTTTGTTCGAAGCCGCGCGCAGCCTCCTTGCCGAAGACCGCGCGTTCGAGCTCCTCATCATCGGAGACGGCCCTGAGCGCGCGGCCCTCGAGCGCCTCTCGCAGGACGTACCTCTTGCAGGGCATGTGCGGTTTGCGGGACGCCTTCTGGGAGCGGAGCTCGATGCTGCTCTCGCGGAAGCGACAGTCGTTGTTGTTCCATCTCTTGGTGGAGAAGTTTTCGGTCTGGTAGTTGCCGAAAATATGTCGCGAGGGCTGCCAGTGATCACGTCCGACCTCGGCGCGTTCGTCGAAGTGCTCGGTGAAGGAGGCCTCACGTTTCGTACTGGCGATGCCGCGGCGCTTGCGCGAGAACTCACTCGAATTCTCGATGATCCTGCCCTTGCTGCTCGTCTTGCGCAGATTGCAATGCAACGCGTGCTCGACTTTTGCGATTTTCGGGGCATGCTGGAAGCCCACACGCGGGTTTACAAGGAAGTCCGCTCCGACTGACCTGTCCGAAAAGGCAGGTACGCCCTGCGTCACAAAGAACGAAACTCTAGCCAGGCTGGGCGCGCCCAGGCCTACACTGAGTCAAGAGAACGCCGTGTGCGCGAGCCTATCTACTTTTTCATGGACGTAGAGGTTCAGCCCGTATATCCCAGGAGACGGAGACGATGAAACGCGCGCTCATTTTTTTTACAGTATCTGCAATGGCACTGGTTGCGGCGCTTGGCGTTTTGGCCGAGCCGCAGCAATCCAAAGGAACTTCTACGCTCAGCGGCGTAGTCATCGGACCTAACGACAAGCCCGCTCCGCATGCCAGCGTCTCGTATCAATCGTCCGATGGAAGCGCCCCGCATGCCGTATATGCGGACGCACACGGCCGATTCACGATTTCGCAGCTCAAGGCCGATAGTTACGACATTCGTGCCTCAGCGAAGGGTATTTTTTCTGATTGGCAAAGGAACATCCCGCTGCGCAAAGGGCAAGCTCGGTCCGTGGAATTGCATTTGATCTACGCGAAGGAAATGCCCAAGGCTGATTCGAGCACAAAACCGAAACAATGAGTCCCACCGCGGCTCATCCCGCATCGGGAGCCGCATCCAGACTCATACGGCAGGCATTGATAAGCCAGGCGAACGGTCTCGTCTACTGCAAGAAGAGCTGCGCCAACTCATGCAGGTCTTGCGCCGACACATCAGATACGGCGCAGAACTCCATTCCCTGATGCCGCCAATGAACCCATTGATAGCCTTGCCTTGAGCCGGGTGGGTGAATCGGCGTGTCCGATTCCTTTGTGGGCCACACAAAGACATTGATGAAATGTTTGCGGCGTCCATATACGAGCGCCGCGACGTTTCGCTCACCAAGAACATCCAGACGGCCGCCAATTAGCGGAAAACCTTCGTCCGTGAAATCGTGAACGGGCGGAATAAAGTCTAGTCTGCCATCGAACCAGGGTTTAACGGTGTGCTGATCCGTCGAAGCTACGTCGGTGAGATGCCCGGCCTGCAGCGAGCGAATGTGGGCATCGATGACTTCCGCAGAGGTGACCGACTCGGGGCCCATCGAGCGGAAGTGAGGCACGGCGAACCACGCCACTCCAGTGACTAGGAGGATTGCCGCGGCTGCAGCAAGCCAGCGCCACGCGGCAACCGTCGAGCCGCTCGCTTTGGCGCTTGAGACTTTGAGTTCAGCGCGAATTTTTTTGCGCAACTCCGGCGGGGCCGTCTCGTAAAGCTGTGCACGCTGCAGAGAAGAACGCAGCGACTCCGCCGCGCCAAGAGTGGCCGTGCATTCGCGACAAGCCTCGAGATGGCGTTCGAATTCGGCGGCGCGCACGGCGTCGAGTTCCCCGTCAAGATAAGCGTGAAGGATCGTCCCTGAGAAGTCACAGCTCATGGGGCGCCTCCTGCTGAGCAGGCTGCGTGAGCGCGCGCTGTAAGCGTTGGCGCGCACGAGAGAGCGCTGACATAACCGTGCCGATAGGAACACTGGTAATAGAGGCGATCTCCTTGTATGAACAGCCTTCGAGCTCGCGCAATATGATCACTTCCCGGAAGCGCACAGGAAGAGTTTCGAGAGCGCGGGCCAGGCGCTCGCGATTGTCGCCAGCGATGGCCAGTGTTTCCGGGTTCGCAGCAGACTGTTGGTGCAGGTCTTCGTCGAATTCAGTCATGAGCTCCACTTGGCGATTTTTCTCCAGCCACGTATAACACGTATTCCGGACAATCTGCAGGAGCCACGCCCGGGCGTCTCCGCCGTTGAAGCCGCGAAAAAAGCGAAAAGCTCGCAGCAGAGCTTCCTGCGCGACGTCTTCTGCATCGGAGCGGTTTCTCAGCAGCCAACGCGAAAGATTGAAAGCAGCATCTAGATGTGGCAACACGAGCTGCTCGAAGCGAGCCCGGTCCTGCGAATCCAACACGTCCCAACCTTTCCCCTGGCCCGTCGAACTCATAAATGAAAACCGCCTAGCCCTCGATTTTATTCCAAATTATCTAATGATTAGGACGAACTAATTTTAGCAGGGTGAGCGAGGAAAATTGGAATAAGGCGCAGCATCGCGCGGTCTGCACAAATGAAACACGTCCCATGGCGGCGCGGGAACCCTGGCTCTCTCTGACCCGCGCCGCTCCTGCCAAATATGCGCAGCAGCGGGAGACGCATACGTGCGTATGCATTGGGGAGACGTGTCTCCAGGAGAAACGAAGATGGCACACAAGACAAAAGACGAGATTTTGCACGATCACAACAATGATGGAGTCGATCGCCGCGGCTTTTTGAAGTGCATGGCCTGGGCGGGAACGGGCGCTTTCTGCGTCTTGCAGGGCGGCGTTTTGAAATCGTACAGCATGAGCCGTCTTGCGGAGATGAACCCGGAGAACATGAAGGGCGAGTTGAGCTTCGTGCAGATCAGTGACAGCCACATGGGTTTCAACAAGCCGGCGAATCCGGATGTTGCGGCGACCTTACAGGTTGCAGTCGATAAGATCAACGCACTGTCTGCACCGCCGGAATTTTTGCTGCACACAGGGGACATCAGCCACCTTTCGAAGCCCGAGGAATTCGATAGCGTCGAGCAGATTTTGAAGAGCGCCTCGGCGAAGGACGTCTTCTACGTCCCCGGCGAACACGATGTTCTGAACGACGACGGCAAACAATATCACGAGCGCTTCGGCAAAGGCGCTCAGCCGGGGGGCTGGTACAGCTTCGAGAAGAAAGGCGTGCATTTCGTGGGTTTGGTCAACGTAATGAACTTGAAAGCGGGGGGGCTGGGCACGCTGGGGAACGAGCAACTCGAGTGGCTTGAAAAGGATGTGAAGCATCTGAAGTCCAGCACGCCGATTATCGTCTTCGCGCACATTCCGCTCTGGACGGTGTATGCGGAATGGGGATGGGGCACTGAGGATAGTGCGCAGGCTCTCGCGTACTTGAAAAAGTTTGGCTCCGTGACCGTTCTCAACGGCCACATTCATCAGACCATGCAAAAGGTGGAGGGAAACGTCACGTTTCACACCGCCTGCTCCACTGCGTTCCCCCAGCCCAAGCCGGGCGAGGCGCCTTCGCCGGGACCGATGAAAGTGCCGGCAGAGCAGTTGCGCAGCGTCTTGGGCATCACGGATGTGAATTACGTTGCCGGCCAGCATGCCCTGGCGGTTGTGGACTCGACGTTAGCGTGATCCAAAAGAGAACGCGCGGACAAACCGGGAAGTAGATTCTCAAAATCCGAAAAGAGGGAGATAAGTCATGAAGAGAAGTGTGTTCATTGCAAGCATGATAGCGACGGCAGTGCTGAGTTTCGGCGGGACAGTCTTGGAGTATAAGGGGTTCGTAACGAGCGCGCAGGAAAAGCCTGCCTCAACAGCCGAAGTGAAAATTGATAATTTCTCGTTCGGCCCTGCGGCCGTCACTGTGCCCGTAGGAACAACCGTTACCTGGATCAATCGGGACGACATCCCGCATACCGTCGTCAGCACGGAAAAAGTGTTCAAGTCCAAAGTGCTCGATACCGACGAGAAGTTTTCTTACACATTCACGAAGCCCGGCGAGTATCCCTACTTCTGCTCGATCCATCCGAAGATGACCGGAAAAGTTGTCGTCCAGTGATCGCCGCCAAACGGAGGATGGAAATTGAACCCCTTTGACATCCGAGCGGCATTGCTTGCCAAGCACGCGCAACACGTTGTGCTAATTCACTTTCCGATTGCGCTGTTCATAGCCGGCGTGATCTTCGATTTCCTTGCGCAAAGGACCAAGTGGCGGCCCCTTGCGGCGGTGGCTTATTACAACTTGTTAGGGGCAGCGATTTCCGTGGTGCCCGTGGTCGCCACCGGGCTCCTCGCCTGGCAGTTTCAGCTCGAGGGCCAAAAACTCAAAGGCATCCTGCTCATGCATTTGGTTTTGGGTTGCACGTCGGCGATCCTCATCTGGATTGCATGGGGTTTGCATGCGCGGTCACGCGGTAAATTTCAGGGGAGTCATCCAGCCGTCCGCCTCGGAGTGGAAACTGTGGCCGTGGCTATCGTCGGGCTCACGGGGCATCTTGGCGGGTTTCTCAGCGGTGTAAATGGCCCCAACTAGTACTTTTCTGAACCGTGGGAGAGCCTTCTTTGCATGTAAGTTACTGTAAATAAATGACGTACAAGTGAAATGTCTCCGCAGGCTTGCTTTTGTCCTAGTACCACGACTGCGGTACCCTTCCCAGTGGCTCTAGCGGCCCATTGAGGACTCCACATGCGACGCGTAGGCTTCTAAGAACGGGTTGGGGGCCGCGCGGGGACAGCGGCTCCGCAAGGGGCCGTGTGCGAGCTACCCAACCCGCCACTCTTTTTTCGATCTCCACACGACTGGTCCTCCAACAGCCGAATTCAGGCTTTCAAGTACTCGGCCGCGAATTCTAAGCTTTAGGCAGAGATGGGCAGGCTTCGTGCATCCCAGTCATGCCGGTTCTTGCTTGCCATCCAGAAGCGATGCGCCATCATAGACTTGCGGAGGGGTTGTGGCCTTGGGTGAACGGTTTCGGCGACACGTGACGCGACTCGCGTACACTCTCCTTGCTACGAGCGTCCTGTTATTGGTGCCGTTCGCGGGGTCTGTTTCAACCGCGCAATCCGCGTCGCCTGCCCATCCGGCCCCAGCCAAACTCCGCAGCGAAACGATCGCGGCATTCGACCGCTACGTGCTTCTCACCGAAGAGCGCAATGAAGCCGAACTCAAGCGCGGCTCGGCGCTCTTGTGGATCGATTCTCTTTCCACGGCTCAGCGTTCTGAGGCCTATGACGCTCTTAAGCGCGGCGAGGTGCAAGTCCATCAGCTCTCTACCCTTGAGAACGGGCGGCCCTTGGTTTGCCCCGGAGGGATGATCCATAACTGGGTAGGCGTGGTCTTCGTCCCCGGCGCGAAGCTGGACGACGTCCTCGCCATCCTCAAGGACTACGATCACCAGTCCACGTATTACTCGCCGGATGTGGAACGATCGAAGATCGAGTCGCATGAGGGCGACCACCTCCGCGTGTTCCTTCGTTTCCGTCGACACAAGGTGATCACCGTGGTGCTCAATACCGAGCACGACGTGCGCTACTTCCACGACGCTCCCGGACGCGCCCATAGCCGCAGCTCCGCGGTACGCATCGCCGAACTCGAAAATCCCGGCAAGAGTGACGAACGCGAAAAGCAGCCGGGCGACGACGGAGGCTTTTTGTGGCGCATGGAGACCTGGTGGCGGATGGAAGAACGCGACGGGGGCGTTTACGTGCAAAGCGAAGCAGCTTCCCTCACTCGCGATATTCCCACCGGCCTTGGATGGCTGGTCGGCCCGTTCGTTACCAGCATCCCGAAGGAAACGCTCGTGTTTACGCTAGACGCAACACGAAAAGCCGTCATGGCAAAGCCGAAGACTAACCCTGAGGCGGAGATCACACACTAACCGGTCGGATGAGTCCCCGTCTTGGCATCCTTGAGGAGCTCCCATATCGCGGCCGCATTACGATTCCAGTCCCACTCGAGAATCGCACTTGCAGCGGCTTCGCCAATCTTGTGCCGTAGATCTGGCTCCGCCTGAAGCCGCTTAATCAGCTGGCTGAGAGCTTGCGAATCGCGCGGATCGGGAAGAACAAAACCATCGACACCGTCATGAATATACTCTGCGACGCCAGCACAGACCGACGTAACCACAGCCAAGCCGCATGCCATGGCCTCGGCCACGGGGAGCCCAAATGAATCTTCCCTGCTCGGACTGACATAAACGTCCGCCGCGGCGTAAAAATCGAGGACATCGGGACTCGAAATTTCCCAATGGCATTGGTCCCGCACTCCGAGGTGCCCGGCGCGCGCTCGGAAGGACTCAGCGGTATCGTTACCCACCACCAGCACCCGCACCGACAAGGTAGAAAGTGTTGCCATCGCTTCCAAAACAGTTGACAGGCCTTTGTTGCGCCAATCATTTCCAATCAGTAACAGAACAAAATCCTCGTCGCGAATACCTCGCCGTTGCCGGGCTTCCGTGCGGCGTGCGAGCCTGGCCGCTACAGAAAAATGCTTCGTGTCCACGCCATTAGGGATTACGCAAACATCTTTCCGATGGAAGCATTCGTTCAAAAGGCCAGCCGTTCGCTTTGAAACGGTCGCAAGAGTGACCTTGGGATCTGTGTAAATCCTGCGCTCCAGGGCCGTGAGTAGCTCGTAGTAGAGCCTGCGGTGAACCTGCCGAAAGAAACCAGCGTGCGCGGCCGAATCCTCATCCTCTTCGCGTACGAGCTCTTTCAATCGATGAAACAGCGCATGAACGATCACCACATCCGGATGCAGGCAATTAATTCCGGGCGACAAAACAAGATCGTACGAGGCACCGCTAATTGTCGTGTGCCACCATCGCAGGAATCCGTTCAAGAACATCCAAACGAGAAATTGCGCCAGATGCGGCCCTGGAATGCCCGGAACCTTATGCCAGAAGATGGCTCCCGAATTGGTAGAACGCGCCGATCTCGCCGATCGCCACTCGCTAAGGTGAAGGTCTTCGACGTGCTGCGCATAAAGGTGTACCTCGCAGCCGTATTCCGCGGCCAGCCGCTCGAGCAATTCTGCAAGCGCGCGCTCCGTGCCATGGCGGCGATCGACAAACGGCGAAACAACCGCGAGTCTCAAGTCAGCCTATCCAGCGGCGGTAGGTTTGAAGGAGCGCTAGCCTCGTACTGAGCAGAAAGCGCAATGGTAGGAAGCCGGAACAACAAACCCAGCTGTAGCCAAAGGTACGTATTCAAAGGAAAATCCTCGTAAGACTGAATCCCGCCTAACGTTGCAGGAAATAGCAAAAGAAAGCGTACCAGAAAATCACGAAGCCGAGCGGAACCAAGGGCGAACCTTTCAACTCTTTGACCGCCTTCCCCGCGTGGATCGGGAAACCATTTCTGCGCTCGCGCCACGAACGACAGTGCCCCACACAAGAACAACCGCCAGACCATCGATCATCAGGACCACAAGATCAGATCTTCTAGGCGCCGTTCGCACAGCACTCGCAACTGGTTGCTACTGGGCGCCACGAACCGCCGGCTCACGCTGCTTTTCTCGATCCCGCAACCTTCCAAAACACTCTCTACCGCTCGCCGATAGTTTCGCGTGGACAGTCCGGCCACCATGCCCTCCCGCACCAATTGAGATTGATCTGTTAAGAATCCAACAGCTTTCACAAGAGCACGACGACGAAAACTGGGAATTTCGATCGTGGCTAAAGCAATACGCTCCACATGACATCGATGGCCTCGTCAAGACCTTGAGCCAGAAATACTTCGCCCTCATCGACTGCACGCAGTGCGCAAATTGCTGCCAAACGTTGCAGATCGAATTCAAGAAAAGTGAGCTTCACGCTATTGCAAAAACGCTTGGCCAGTCGATGGAAGCATTCCAGAAACAATCTATGTCAGAAGGCAAGGTGAATCCGCCCTGCCCGATGCTTAACGGAAAGCTGTGTTCCATTTACGAGAATAGACCAGACGTTTGCAGGTCGTTTCCTCACCTAGAACAGCCAGAATTCACATCCCGTCTGATAGGCGTGATTGACAATGTTGCTACTTATCCGATCGCATTTAACGCCTTTGAGGAACTAAAAGAGAAACTTGCATGGCCACGCCCCTAGCGTGGCGAGATGCACGATCCTGTACGAAATAAATCTGATCTTGTCATGTGCTCCGGGAAGGAAGAAGGTTCGTCCCAGTATCCACACTTTTCCGGTAATGGCGTTAATGGTTCAAGCGACGCAACAGCGTGACTTGGTAAACTCTTCGAGCGACGTTGCTGGTCGGCAATGGGAAATACCCCTGGGATCTAGAGTGCGCGTCAGTGATTGATTGTCAAAGACAATGGAAGTGTGCGGTTTACTCCGGCGGAAGTACCTTGCACAGTGATCGTCGCGTTCGTTGGGGACTTTACGATAGGACCACCACCTCCGCCTCCACCGCAGCCGCTCAAGTAACCAAGGCTCAAAATCAGAAGCGCCAGAGCAGGAATAGCGAGACGCTTCGTTTGCCTTATATAGAGTCCCCCCCAAGCCAGGAGGAACATCAGCGCCAACACGTAGACGAGTGGAATGCCAAAACGGATGGGAAACTGTGGCACGCTTGGCGGCTCCAAGAGAGGTAGCGTTAACGCGTTGGCAGTGTTGTTGACTGTCACTGTGAACGCGTAGGAGGACGATCCGTTCGGCGGCGCCGGAGTTGGTGAAACGGCGCAAGTCGAGGGTGTCGGTGCGCCGCTGCAAGTAAGCGCGACTGTGCCGCTGAAACCACTCACCGGCGAAATCTGAAGGTCGTAGGTGGCAGTTTGACCAACGCTAATTATTGAAGAAGTTGTGCAGTTTCCAACGGCGGGACAATTTGCGCCCGCGGCCGCAGCGAGAGAGAAATCCGTCCCCGTGCCCGTTAATGAAACACTCTGCGGGCTTCCCGATGTGTTATCGGTGATTGTGATGCTTGCGGCACGGTTCCCGGTAGCGGTAGGTGTGAAGGTCACATTGATCGTGCATTTCGTTCCAACCGCGAGGTTCGAATTGTTCACGGGGCAGGTATTGGTCTGCGCGAAATCGCCGCTGTTGGTGCCGCTCAAGGCGATGCTCGAAATTGTCACTGCAGCGGTGCCGGTATTCGTGAGTGTCACGCCTTGTGGTGCGCTCGTGGTGGTGATCAGCTGGTTTCCCAATGAGAGGCCTGCTGACGAGAACGTCACAGCGGGCTGAACGCCCGTGCCCGAAAGGGCCACAGTTTGCGGGCTTCCCACTGCGTTGTCGGTGATGCTGACACTGGCCGTGCGGTTCCCGGTCCCAGTGGGCGTGAAAGTGACCATGATTGAACAATTCGACCCTGCAGCCACGCTTGCGCCACATGCATTTGTCTGGGAGAAGTCGCCGCTATTTGCGCCAGTGATCGCAATGTTTGTGATCGTCAAAGTGGCAGTGCCCGTATTGGAAAGATTTACCGTCTGAACGGCGCTGCTTGTGCCGACCGGTTGGTTTCCAAAAGGTATGCTCGTCTTGTCAAAGGTAGCAACAGGCGCTACGCCATTGCCGCTTAGTGCTACGGACTGCGGACTACCAGCTAATTTGTGCGTAACAGTGATTGCGCCGTTCCGCAATCCGGTGGCTGTAGGTTGGAACGCCACGTTGACTGTGCAATTCGCCGTAACCGCAAGTGTTGCCGGGCCCACGGGACACGTGTTGGCCTGGGTGAAATCGCCGCTGGCGGCGATGGTGATGGTTGTCGCTGCGGCGCCATTATTTGTGATCGTGATCGCTCGCGTCGTACTCGTGGTGCCGACGAGTTGGTCAGCAAAGGCCAAACTCACCGGCGTAACGCTGATCGGTGGGGGAGTCTGATTCAGAAGGATGCTGACGATATTCTCGCCCAGGTCTCCCGCGGCCACGTCCGGCGCTCCATCGGCGTTGAAGTCTCCGACAAGCACAGGAAAGGATTGTGCCCCGGCGAGATAGTCCTGCGGTGCCGCAAAAGTCCCGTCGCCATTTCCCAGGTACAACTGCATTCCAGCCGGCAAGCCGCTGGGATTTCTGGCCTGCGTGTTATCCGATATGTCGGTTCCCACGAGCAAATCCAAGTTGCCGTCTAGATTGAAGTCACCCACCGCCATGGCGATTGGTATCGGACTACCAATATTGGGCTGGACATCATTCAAGACCAGAGACGTATTGAAAGTCCCGTCTCCGTTGCCCAGGAAAACGTCTATCGTTCCGAATTGATTGGCGACCGCCAGGTCCAGCTTCCCATCCTTATTAAAATCTGCGATGACCGGCCATGTGGAGCCTGCATGTGAGGTAATAAGTGTTGGCGCTTGAAACGTGCCATCTCCCTTCCCCAGCAAAATCGCCACTTGCCCAGAGGCAGACCCCACATAGTCCGGCACTACAAGATCCAACTTCTTGTCCCCATTTAAGTCTCCCGCTGCCATGGCTCCCAAAAATCCATCCGTCGCCAGTGCTGGAGTAATCTTCGGAGCTTGAAATGTTCCGTCTCCGTTCCCCAAAAGAATCGACACGGTGTTATCGCTCTGGTTGACCACCGCAATGTCCAGTTTCCCGTCTCCGTTGAAGTCTTCGGTAAGGATTAGACCTTCGCCGGACCCTCCTGTCGTGAATCTCGCAGGCGCCGCAAACGTTCCGTCGCCGTTGCCAAGCAGCACAATTACATTCCGTGGAGCTGCCCCAGTCGAGTCACTCACTACCACGTCTTGGTTGCCGTCGTTGTTGAAGTCCCCGGTTGCGATTCCGGAAAACGCGCCGGAAACCGGGGTAATGATCCCAGGTTGGAACGTGCCGTCACCCTTCCCCAGCAGCACTCGAACATCGTTCGAACTCCGATCCACGGCGACCACATCCAACTTACCGTCTTTGTTAAAGTCAGCAAGGGCCACAAATGGCCCGTTGCCCAATGCGTAGTTCACTCCGGCCCGAAACGTGCCGTTCCCGTTTCCCAATGCCATCGTCAGGACGTGCCCCTGCGTATTCCCCGCGACCCAATCTGGGTTTCCATCCCCGTTGAAGTCCGCAACCGCCAGTTGCCCGGACAATTGGTCCACCGTCACCAGCGAAGCGGGCAAAAACGTTCCGTCTCCCTTGCCGAGCAGGAGACTGACACTGCTGCCCAGACCAAGACTGCCGTTAATCGAGGTAAGGATGTCCAGCTTTCCGTCTTTGTTGAAGTCCCCTACGGCAAGGTTGGTAGCGCCTCCTCCCAGCTGCCCAGCGCTATAGCTGACTGCCGGCTGAAAACTGCCATCGCCTTTTCCCAGCAGGATGATCACCGCTTGTGCGATCGGGCTGCTTGCCACGATATCGGGAATGCCATCCCCATTGAAATCGCCCACGGCCACGTCAAATCCACCGCCGGAATTAAGCGGAATACTGCGCGCCGCCTGAAAATGCCCGTCTCCGTTCCCCAGCAGCACAACGACTTGGCTGCTGTTCTGGTCCGCAAGCGCGAGGTCGAGTTTGTTGTCTTTGTTGAAGTCCGCCGCCGCCATGTAAGTTGCGGCCCCAATCCCCAAACCGGCAGTATTAATCGGCGCCTGCATCGTGCCGTCGCCATTCCCCAGGAACACGCTTACGCTGTTCGTCGTGCGATCCACCACCGCCATATCCAGCTTGCCGTCTCCGTTGAAATCTCCCAGCGTCAGCGAGTGCGGATTGGAAATCCCCGTAAGTGTCGTCTTCAATGTGAAGGTTCCGTCTCCATTGCCGAGGAGGATGAAGACCGCCGCGGCATTCAAGTTCGTAGGCACAAACCCGATCACCGCAAGGTCCTGCTTCCCGTCGCCGTTGAAATCTCCCGCGGCCACGTAGTACGGTCCGCCCAGGTTCGCCGTGAAAAGCGGCGCTTGGAACGTGCCATCCCCGTTGCCGCGCAAGATCGTGAGGCCGCAGGTATTGCAACCGGTATTGGTCACCGCAAGGTCTTGTTTGCCGTCTCCGTTGAAATCTGCGGCTACCTCAGACACTGGAACCCCGCCGCCGGTGTTCACGATCACGTTCGCGGTCAAGAACAGATTTCCCAGGCCGTTGAGTGAAGTAGCATTCGAAGAGCCGCTCGACTCGGATGAGGCTCTTTGAGGGTATCGGGCTGCCGCGCGCAAATTCAGGGTGATAAGGAAGGTCAGAAGCGCAAGGCTTCCTGTGCCAAGGCTGCAGAGAACACTGTTCCGGCGAAAGCGAAACGGCACACGCCGAGTTCTGGGATGCCGAGGCCCGGGGAACTGGAAGCGAGAAGACTGCTGGCTCACACGCATCGTTTTTCTCCTCAGCGCTGCTTCCTTGGCGCGAAACCATGGGAGCGCGAAAACAGCCGGTTTGGTTTTGAAGGCTGCTTTTTCTGCAATGGAGTGTGAAAAAATCAAAGGATGTATCGAGAAAATGGCGGCTAACAGCCAGTTTTCTGCAGCCCATAACCTATGGGAAGTGCCAAACAGTGCGGTTCCGGATGTACTATCGGAGTTACAATCGCACCTGATCCGCTGAGAAAGCTTAGAGAGAATCCAGTAGCACGGAGTTGATGGTGTCCGCTTTGGGAGATGCTGAACTCGTCACAAGTATCCAGAATGGGCAGACGGACGCGGAGGCGGCGCTTTATGAAAAGTATGCAGCGAAGGTTTATTATTTGGCACTGCGCGAATCGCGATTGCCGCACGATGCCGAGGATGTTCGCGCGGAGACCTTCTTGCGCGTGTTGCAAGCTATTCGAGGCAAGAGCCTGCGCTCACCCGATGCCTTGGCTTCTTTCATCCTGGGAACAACCCGCAATGTCCTGCATGAACTTTTTCATCGGAGAAAACTAGCAGGCAAAACGAAGGAGCCTGAGGCGGCAGACTTATCGACTCCCTCTCACGAAGAGCGATTTCTAGATTCGGAAGTGCAACACGCTATTGAGCGCACCATCGTGCGATTGAAGCCGAGAGAGCGCGACCTCCTCCGCATGCACTTTTACGAAGAGTTGCCAACCCAGGAGATTGCCCGGCGAGCGGGGATTGCTCCGGAACGCGTGCGATTGGTCAAGTCTCGCGCCCTGAAGCACTTCCGGGAGTTTTACTGGCGCTTGGATCGAGCAAGTGCACCCAAAAAGATTGATACACCAAGGAGGTGAAGTACCACTTAGCTATGATGCACCCCCAGATCGAAGACGAAGAGATCATTGAACGTTATGTTCGCAAGCAGCTTGCAGAGGAGGAGCGCAAGGCTTTCGAAGAGCACTTTTTTGGCTGCAATGATTGTTTCGACAAGTTGCAGGTCGCCGAGCGATTCGTAGCTGGTGTGCGCGACGCCGCCAGCCGCGGGATGCTAGCCGGAGAAGTCGAGGGAAGAGCTGGCGGTTGGAGCTGGAGCGCCTGGCAGGTTCCGGCGTTCGCAATAAGCGCAAGCGCAGCGCTGCTACTCGCCGCCCTGAGCGGCTGGCTGTACTTTTCTCAAATGCCGAAATTGCGAAGGCAGCTCAGCCAGTCCACGGAAAACCTGCGCGCTCAACAGGCAGCTCGTGCCGCGCTCGAGCACCAAATAGCGAGCAGCATTCAAGCCGAAGCGAATCTGCCTCTCGTGATGCTTCAAGCCACGCGTGATGTGCAAACCGCTCCCAACGAAGTAAGTATTCCCTCAGGAGCAAAGCACCTAGTCCTTTGGGTCGAGGTGCCTGGGGGAAAATCCAACAGTTTTCGTCTACAGGTGGACACCGCAGACAATCGCACGGTTGAGGCCCTCGACAACTTGCAACGCAACAGTTATGGGGCCCTGGCCGTCAGCCTTCCCGTGGAAGCATTGCAACCGGGAGACTATCGGATTAGACTCACGGCCGAACCACCCCCGGCGTCCCTCTTGGCAGAGTACAGGTTGAGAATCCGCAGGCCCTAAGAACGCGGAGTCGCACATGAAACCTGGCCCGAGAAATTGGCTTTCCTCGTCTGTGTGGATTTGTGTTTTCTTCCTTTCCTGCTCTCTGCGTACTCCGGCACAGCAACCTATCCATCAACCGAGCTCCTCCCCAGCGCCCGCCCAAACGCAGCCTCCTCCCTCTTCTGATCTTGCTGCGCAAGAAGACCAGTTAATCAAAAAATGTAATGAACAGTTGAATGCCAAAGGCCAATTCAAGGACGCCGAAGAATCGGCCGAGCAAGCCCTTGAACTCAGCCAGAAAATGGGCGACAAAAAGCGGATTTTGGTGGCGATGCTATACCTCGGATCCGCGTATTATGACCAGGGCCGTAGGCCCGAAGCCTTGGAGATCTTCCGAAACACGGCAGCGCTGGCGCGCGAGACTGACAATCGAAAGGGGCTCTCTCGTGCACTGAACAACATTGCCGGCGTGCTCGGCGACCTGGGGCGTTACGAAGAATCGATCGGCTACCTCAATCAATGCTTAGATGTTGCGCGGGCGCTGGGCGATCAGCCCATGCAATTCACGGCCCTGTTGAACGTCGGCCAGTTGTATATACGCCTGGGAGATCCAGACAAGGCCGAGGCTCCGCTGCTCGAGTCACTTCGGATTGGGCGCGAACTGAAGCACAGCGACCTGGTGAGCAATCCTTCCAAAGTGGCTACGGAAGCGTCCCTACGGCTCCTGGGCGACATGGAGATCGCACGCGAGAGATTCCAGCCTGCGTTGAAATATTTGGACCAAGTCCGCGAAAGTCATCCTGATAACGCGCAAGCACAAATCGAGCTCCTCGACAGCTTGGCCGTGGCTCACCAGAGACTTGGCGAATACCAGAAAGCCGCGGAGGTTCTTCAAGAAGCCATACCCATCGCTGAGAAAGCAAATAGTGGGGGATACCCGATTCTTGTTGCCAACCTCGGAGAAGCCCAGGAATCGCTTGGGCAAATGAACGAGGCGCTGGCGTCGGAAGACCGCGCCATGACCGCTCTTCGGCGGACCGGCGGAAACTCTGACGAAGAATGGCTCATCGAGAGGCGCATAGGCCATATTGATCGGGCCCTTGCCCGCAACGAAGAAGCGCTCGCGCATTACGAGAATTCCATCCATGCCATCGAACTCCTTCGCGCCACTGCTCTGAATACCGAGACTGGCCGCGCCAGCTTCGCGGGTCGCAGCCGGATGGTATATGCGGAAACCGCCGATCTGCTTTACGACATGCACCGCGAAGCAGAGGCTTTGGAAATGACCGAGCTTGGCCGCGCCAGAGCTTTTCTCGATATCTTGGCGATGTCTCACAGCGGGATCCCGGATGAACTGAGGCCTGAACAGCGCAAACGCGAGGACGAGATACTGGTACACATTTCCGCCGTGCAAAAGAACCTATGGAAGGAAAACCTCTCTCCGGATGAAGAGAGAAAACTCAAAGCGGAGCTGACCTCAGCCGAGGATGATCTCGAAACCTTTCATGTTGAAGTCCGGCACAGCAATCCGCGTTACGCAAGCATTCAGTATCCGGAGCCGGTCAACGTCAGCCGCATCCAGAGGGACTTGCTCGATGCGCAATCCGTCTTGGTGGAATTCCTACTCGGTGAAAAGCGCTCCCTGGTCTGGGCGGTGTCCAAGGAAAAGTTGAGCGTGGGCGTCCTTCCTCCGCGTAAGGAAATTGAAGATGAGGTTTCCGCCTATCGAAATGCGTTGACCGGGAAAATTTCAACATTGACGCTGGCCGCTTCAATGGCCGAGGTAGCACCTGCCGGCAGGAAATTGTATAGGTCTCTTCTTCAGCCCGTGAAAAATGCACTCGTAGGAGCACGCAGTTTGGTGATCGTGCCTGACGGTGCTCTGGATTATTTGCCTTTTGAGACGCTGGTACTCCCGGCGCGTCATAGAGCGTCTGATGAAAACGGCCCGGCGTATCTTCTGGAGAAGTTCTCTATCGTCTACGGCCCGTCGGCTTCAGCCCTCGTGGTAGTGAAAGAGATGAACCGCGAAGAAGACTATCCCCTCAAGACACTTTTGGCCTTTGGCGACCCCATCATCGACGTTCCAGCGAGGCCGGGAGAAAACGGAGTGCAGGCCACGCGCGCCCTTTCTCAGGAGCCGGAGCCAAAGTCCGCCGCGACTGTAGCCGAGGAATACGCGGAGCGCGGTTTTTCTTTTTCGCGGCTCCCTTACACCCGGGCGGAGGTGCTCGGCATCGGCAAGCTTTACTCGCCAAATCAGCGCCAAGTCTATCTCGGCGAACGGGCGCGCGAAGAGACCGTAAAGACCGAAAACCTGGAGGACTACCGCTACATTCATTTCGCAAGTCACGCATTCGTCGATGAGATCCACCCTTCGCGCTCCGGCATATTATTCTCGCGCGACTCCCTGTCCACGGAAGATGGCGTGCTGCAGATGGGAGAGATTATGCGCCTGAAACTGAACGCGGACTTGGTGACGCTATCCGCCTGCAGCACCGGCCTGGGCAAGCTGGTGAATGGCGAAGGGATCCTGGGTTTGACTCGTGCGTTTTTCTACGCCGGTGCGCGCAATGTCACCGTGAGCCTCTGGAACGTGAACGATGCCTCAACCTCAACCCTGATGAAGGCCTTTTACGAAAACCTCAACTGGGGATTGTCAAAAAGCGCGGCCTTGCGCCAGGCGAAGTTGACTCTCTTGCGCAGCAAGGAGTCCCGCTGGCACCATCCTTACTATTGGGCAGCATTTGTTCTAGTGGGTGAGGGTAGATAAGGCGGCCAAGGTATCTGCGAAAATTTCCAATAGGTTTCCGATTCTCTGTGTCGGGCCAATTCGTCCGCCGACGTGCCTTCAGCAACTGTGCTCAGATAAATTTTGCAATCTTAGTAGTTCGCCCCTGAATTCGGGAACAACTCAGCCGAAAAGGATTTGCTCAACATGTCTCCCCCCTTCCCGGCGATCCTCAACAACCTCGAAGTAATTGCCCTCAATCGGGACAAAGATGTACGCAAGAATCCCCGCCGGCGCACATGTGGACTTCCCGGACGCTCCGCGATCTTTCGCCGGACAGCGCGGAATACTCGGCCTAGTTCTTCCTCTCGGAGTAATAATGATACGCGCCTCTGGCCTGATGTACCTGCCATTCCGGACGCCATAAAAAACCTTGGATTACGCAGAAGAATGATTTATCTTCGGTGACGAACCTTGGACGTTTCGCGAGCTTTGGTCGGTTGCGCTTTTTGTTGCGGTTGCGCGCCTTTTGGTTCCTGACGTCGCCAATTCGTCGAACTTTTCTAGGGTTCGGTGAGGGCTCCTGCCATGAAGCCTCTCTTTTTCTCCCGCGCCCTTGCGGCCGTGTTTTTTTTCGCTTGGTCTTATTTTGCTCCCTCTGCTCGGAGTGGCGATTTGTCCGGCTCATCCCAAAAGGTGTCCGCGCAGCCTCCGGAGTCGGGAACTCTCTCGATTCCGGGTCCGCTGCGGTCATTTCTGCGTATGGCGGCCATCAGCCAGAAGATTTCGCCGGAAGAAGTCGCCCCCTTACTGGCTCGCAATGTCTTCCAGCTGGGCTACGAAGGTCGGCAACCCAAGCGTATTCCCACTGAATTCTTGCTGCTGTTGATCCGCTACGTGCAACAAGCTCGAGAATTGTCGGCTCTTGCGGGCCCTGAAGGCGTCATTCGTGTTTCTAATTGCGAAGAAGCCAGGCCCCTGCTGAGGGTTCTGGGTTACCGCACTCGCCCAGATTGCGGGCAGCAGAACGTATTCCTGCAGACGGACGACCCGCAAAGAGCGTTCCTAACCGTCGACTCCGGCTTCCCGCTCCCCCAGCTTGAGCAGAGCCTGCGTGACGCACAAGCTTTCACCTACCCCTTCGCCAACACCCGCGTCCCCGCGTTGCTGGCCGATAGCGATTGGTCGAGAAAAGGAATCGCCAAGGACTGGGATCTACTCGACGCGCTCCTGCACGACCCTGCATTGGCCCGCTTTTACTATGCCCTCGCGCGAATGGATTCGGAAACTCAAGTTGCCTTGAGGCAAACGCAAGCCTTAAAGAAAATGATTCCGTTCGCTGCGACCCTGGATTTTTACGGGACTCATATCCGCATTCGATCCGGGCGCGTGCTTGTGCCTGGAGGACCGGCCGCTGAGGAGGGTTGGAAAGTTCTCGTGGGCGCGGCCCCTGAAGTTCCTGCGGAGTTCGTCCCTCGCTTGCTCGCTAAGGACGATGGCTGGCTGGCCGCTTACTTTGACTCCTTGTCCCGGGTCAATCAGCTTCTGCAAACGCACTATACCGAGGCCTTCCAGTTGCATCGCTACTACGAAGCGCTTCGCGGAAAAGACACTACCCCGAGCGCCTCATCCGGCGTGTTTCGCCCAGACCCCGGCCTGCTGCTTCTGGTGACTCGTGTCCGCTGGGAGTCCAATGGCGATCCACACGTTCCTGGGAATCTCGATGCTTGGAGGAAAATTCTCCGCCAGAAGATGTTCCGCGAATGGGGCAAACGCTCCGCCCACCTGGACACCCCTGGCCAACTGCTGGAAACCATGTTCGGAATTTCTCGAGTGCAAGCGGATGGCGGGCCTTTGGAAGCTTACCTGCTTCTAAGCGAGATGGACGCACGGCGGACTCAGGGACACCGTCTCAGTCCGGAAACAGTCGCCTTGCTGGCTGGCAAGTTCGCTGACTTCAGCGATCAGTATTTGATTTTTTCCGAATTTCCAGACTTGAACGACGCTTCCATCACAAGTTTTCTCTCCACTGCCGCAAGTCTCGAGAAAATCTCCAACAACAGTCTGCGGGGCAACGCCCTTGGAACCTTCCAGGCCACCGTGGGACTTTGGCAGGTTTTGGCGCGTCAGGGTCAAATCCCCAGCGCCGAGTTGAACGATTCCTGGCGGGCTATCATTAAGCCTTTCGTGGCCATAACTTCAACTACGCAGTTGTTCGATGCCGGCCGAGGCTCACTGAGAGAGCTGCTGCAAGTTGCGGCCGGCAAGCCGAACGTCTCTCAGGACGAATTGGTCGGTTTGCTTACGGGCCCTCCTCAAATTACTCCAGAAGGCCAGCGCATGCACCAGCTGTTGGCCGGCAAGATTCACTCGGTCTTGGATGACCAACGCTTGGTTTCCCTCGACACGTTATTGGCCCTCGGTGACGCACTTCGTGACGTTGCTCACGTGAAGGACGCGGCCAATTATTTGCTTCCTCTGGCTAGAGAGCTCCGGGAATTTGAGATGCCGCAGCCTATCTTCCATGCCACGGAAAGAGATGAGTGGGCGGTAGGTATCTACAATAACAGTCATACAGAATTGGAGATGCGTACGGATCTGACCAATGTTATTAAATGGCCTGCATCTGCCGCGCAGCTGGCGGAAGCGCGCGGCCAGCTCGCTCCCTTTCTTCGCGACACCTTGGTAGGTCTCAATTATGCGTACTACGAGCCTCCGGGCGCTCAGATTCTTCACCACAACCCTCTTTTCGTTCGTTCGCATGACTTTGCCGGAGACACCCTCATTGGAATGGAACACCACGTCTGGCAAGCACCGTTGTTGTTTGGGGTCGGCTCCCCGGCAGGCGGCGGCGCGCATCTTGTCGGGTCGCTGGCGGACTTGCCGTACGTTCTTGCCAGTGCGGAACAGGACTTCATCGCACCGGAAAACGTGCAGGCCCTCATCTGGCGGGAAGTCGTGCCCGGCCTCTTGACCGATGCGATCGTGCCGCGATGGTGGAACGTCAGCTCCAACGAACTTCACGCTGTAACTCTTTACCAGCGAGTAGGAGAAGAGCTTTTGACTGCTTCGGGACAGGACGAAGAGCTGCGGAACAAGGTCATGAGCATTCTCAACGATCGCATATCTCCGCGAACGTCGGAACACCTTGAGCATTCTCTTCGTGGAGGAAATATTGCGGACGTACTTCCGCTGCTGACGCCCGCGGATACCTTTTACCTGGCGGGCGAGTATCGACAAAGATTTCCTCACCGGAGCGACTCTCTTGGTTCAGCAAGCAAGGAGCTCGAAAGTCTTTGTCAGCACTACCCGACCGATGGCAATTTAGAGCGGCTTTCCCGCGACTTCGGAGTGCCTCACCCGACCTTGGAGAGGAGTTACGGCCGTGATCTCCTGAATCTGCCGCCCTTTCCGGCGTTCACGGGTTACAACAACCGTCTGCTGGCTGAATCTTGGGATTCCAACAATTTGTACTGGGCTCGCCTCGCCGATGAACAGGGTTACGCGCCAGTGATGCTGAATCGCATTGTTCCCGAGCTGACCCGCCGTATGGTGGAGAAGATTTTCGCGACCGAGATGGAGGATTGGCCAGCGCTCCTGCGCGCCGCGAGAGAAACCGGCGACGAGTTTCGCAATGCCAAGATGGCGCCATTGGCCAACGCTGCCCCAGCCTCCGAGCGGTAACTCACTCGGTCCGAGCGAATGGATTTAACCAGTGGACAATTATTACATGAACAGATAACTAATCAAAATGAAATACAGAATGATGCAAAAACAACATTTGGTGCTCGCTTTCTCACTCCTCCTCGCTCTACTCTGGGGTTCCGGGACTCCGACAATCGCGCAGGAAGGCCAAAGCGGAAGTCGTTTGCGCGTGGTGGTCGACCTCGTCCAGCTAAATGTCGCCGTAACCGACAGCAAAGGCAATTACGTCACGAAACTTCGCCCCTCGGACTTCATCATCACCGAAGACCGCATCTCGGAAAAAATTGCCAATTTTGAAGAAGGCAACGGACCCACCCGCACCTTGGTCGACATGCAGGAAGGGGCCAACGCGGACGTGGCAGACGCTTCGGCGGCTCAAGAACGCGGTCCAGCGGTCGATCCACCCCAAAGCCTCAATGCAGCTCTCGCCGGAGCCGATGTTTTCATTCTGTTCGATACCAGCAACTATATGTACCGAGGTTTTGTCTTCGCGCAGGATGCAATTTCCGATTTCATTCGTTCTCTTGAGACCGTGGACAAGGTCGCTTTCTATTCGTACAGTCGCAACCTTTCGCGCGCCGCGCCTTTGACCGCCGATCGCGCCAGCGTTGTGCGCGTGGTGCGCACCACGGTCGCCGGAGACGACGCCGCGCTTTATAACTGCTTGTTATTGACGCTCAAGGATGCCGCCCGCTATCCGGGCAGAAAAGTCGTTGTGGTCTTTTCCAACGGCCCCGACGACGCCAGCATGGTGCCTCCGGAAGACGTCGCCGAGTTGGCCCAATCGGTCGGCATCCCCGTTTACATGATCAGCACCGCAGAAGCCAAGCTTGAGCCTGTCTCCACTGCCGTCTTTGAGCGTATGAGCGCGGCCACCGGCGGCAAAGCCTATTTTGCGGGTAGTTGGCGGGACGAAAAGAATGCGTTTGCTTCGATCCGCAATGATTTGGCACATCTCTATTTGCTCAGCTACTACCCAGCGCCGAATCCCAACCGTGGCTGGCGCGCTATCACTGTGAAACTTGCTGGCGAGCGCCTGAAGAAGTATCACATCCGCACGCGCAACGGCTATCGTCCCCAGCCGGCCCGCTTATCTGCGGTCGGTGCCCCAGCCGCCCAGTCCGAGGCGGTCCCGAACTAGTCGGACTCGTATTCCGAACGGGCGGAGCAGATTGTA
This sequence comes from uncultured Acidobacteriota bacterium, assembly GCA_963833345.1. Lineage (GTDB taxonomy): Bacteria > Acidobacteriota > Terriglobia > Acidiferrales > UBA7541 > Acidiferrum. The sequence continues at coordinate 4,543,176 of CAWHXI010000002.1, forward strand.
CAACGATAAGACGGGTCAAAGTGGCATCGCGAGATCGCTCAACGTATTAATTCCTCTTAATTCCTCCATATTTGTAGTACCAGAGATTTGAAGTAACACCTCACAAGTCTTAGGACTTCACATGTCTGGTAAGGGCGTTATCAGGACCTACTGAATTTGCATCACTTCGCGTACGAAATGACCGATCAAACCAATCGCGAGGTTGGCGAAGGCCTCTTCACCAAATGCTGCGGACCGACCATCGGATGAAACGACGACCCGCGCCGAGTACGCATTGATCGGAGGGGGCGGATTGAACTGCAGTTGCAAATAGTCTCGGACAAAAACAATCCCGCTTAGGCCTTCGGCTACAGGCTGATCCCATAGAGGTTGCGAGTCCTTGCTTCCGCCTAATCCTAACTTTCGGAAAAGGAGCTTATCACAGGGAAAATTCACTTGGCTGATACCGCGTTATCGTCCAAGTGGAACTTGGTCCGGCCAAACTTCCCATAACCTCGTTCGGGAATGTAATGGATGGCCCGAAACTGTTATCTCGCCAGTAGCCTTCGTAGGAAAGGCTTGCGCAGAAGGCGCAACATGGAAGTACGCGTCATCAGCATGGAACCTGGTAATCCAGTTTCTCACCTAGTCGTGGCCATGTGAGGTAAGGCCAGAAGCTGTGTCTTGGCTAAACTGCCGCCGCCGAGGCCCGGGAGGAAGAGCGAGCGCCCGCTCCATTCGTTTTTGACCAATTCTTGCGGAGTTCTTCTGCACGGCGGATGACGCGGTCGATCACATCGTGTGAAGCGGGCTCTGCAGCTTCAGCACCCCCGGAGTTACTCGTGGGCGGGATCTCCAGCATCTGCAACTTCTCGAAGACCGGCTTCATCGCGCGAGCAGGGTTGCGGAGATACTCCGAGCTGCGGATGCGTGTGAAAATCCAACCCATGCGTTCAAGCACTGACTGCCGGGCCATGTCTTCGGGGAGCTTTTCGAGAGGGTAATAGCGATCACCGTCGCACTCGATGGCCAGGCGTCTGCCGTCGCCCTCGACGACCAGATCGATTCGGAAAGTTCCAATCCTCCAGTGCGGGGTGACCCGATATCCCGCATTCGCGAGACGCTTCATGACTTCCTGTTCAAAGTTCGATTGTGTGCGCTTTTCCTTCTCTTCCAACGCGCGCATGAGCCGCGCGGGGTCTTCCCCGTGCTCAATCAATTGCCGGCGAAGGTCGTCCGCTTTCAAGTCGTTGTGCGGACTGAGCGAATGAATGATCCACATCTGGTCTCGGGCGCGGCTAGCGGCGACGTTGAAGCGTTGCTTGAAGAGTTCCTGATCCCGCAGGGAAAGAGAGCCGCGCTCGGCGGTGTCAACCAGCGAGATAAACACAACGTCGCGCTCGTCTCCTTGAAATTGTGCGGCGTTTCCGCAGAGTACCCGATGGAGTTCGTAACGGTCGGGCGAGACGTGCGCACGGACTAGATTGTCGATTTCGATGGCTTGCTCGTCGCCAACCAGAGAAACCACTCCGAAGCTTAGAGGCTGGCCCGCGTCATTTTTCTTGTATTCGGGTTGCTCCATCGCGGCCGCAAGAAGCGAGGCGACGGTCAGGGCCTCCTGGCGATTAACCTTGCCTTCGCGTGTGGACCCGGAGACGCGATGCGCGATGGTGTGTGGCCGCAGATGGACGCGGCTTGCGTCGCGCAAGGGCTTGATGCGGCCGTCGTAGGAAATCATATTGCTGAATTGGATGATCTCCGGAACGCATCGGAAATGTTCGACAAGACACGTTGTGCCGCCGAACGACTGGCGTGCAAGATCGTAGATTGAAATTTGCCCGTCGTAGAGATCGGAGTTCGGGATTCCGCGGAGGTACTGGAAGATGAGGTTTTGAATGACGCCCAAATCCTGGCCGACGGCCGATGGGCTGACTTGTTCGTGATCGCCGACAACGAGCACCCTCTTGCCCAAGTAGAGGGCAACCAGCGCCATGACATCGCTCTGGCTGGCTTCATCGATGATGACGACATCGAAGCGCGTGGTGCGCGGGTCAAAGTTTTCGACCACTCGCGAAAGCGGCATGACCCATACGGGGACGGCCCCGCGGCATTCGCTCATTTTTCTCGCCGCTTCGGAACGCAAAAGAGAAACGCGCACTCCGTGACCCTTGCCGATGCGACGAATGGTGTCGAGCCAGCCGACGAGAGCTTGGCGCTGCCGAGAAGAGGTGCGGCGCGCTTGCGACGACCACGAGCGCTTATCAATGAGTCCAACGGTCGCGCGGCGAAGCTGCTCGTGAAGTTTTTCGCGTTTGGCTTGCAGGGCTTCGAGCGAGACACTGGCGCGGCGATCGAGCTCATCGTTTAGTTGGCGCCAAGTCCAAGCTAAGCCGGGGTCGCGAGGTGGCTCGCCTCGGCCATGCGCTCCGGTGCGATTGCGAATCGCACCGGCCCAAGCGGGAGCCGCGGTCTCGAGCTTTGCGAGCAAGGCTCGGCGCAGGTCGAGGTCCGCCTGTTTGCTCTTTAACTCCAGCAGGCGCTCATACATTTCGCGATAGCCGCTGCAATCTTCCTCGCTGGCGGCTGCTAGAATCTGGCCGATTACTTTCGATGCTTTCGCTACACGGGCTGCAAGTTTGAGCCGGCTTTTGAGATCGCGAAATTCTTCCTCCAACCGAAGCAGCCGGAGCTTCTTGAACCGGGAATCCAGGATGGGAAGCAAAGCATCAGTCACCGCGGTGTGGATGCGCGCCAACTCCCCCTCGGGGCCAACGACCGCAGGTTGTTCAGCGAGGAATTTATCCCACCGGAAGCCGATGTCTTCCAACCGCTGCTGCAGCGGAAGCCAGGTGCGTTCCTGCCAGCCCAGGCAGTCCTCGATGGAGTCGCAATATTGCATCAGCGTTTTCTCGACCTGCTCGCCCATCTCGCTCGAACAAGGAGTTCCGAGAGTCGCTACTTGGCGATCCCACCTCGCAGCAAGATCCTCGCGAAGGCCCTTGAGCCGCAAGAATTGGCGCAGGGCGTGAAAATGCTCGGGAAGCCGTGGACGCGCGTTGTTCACTTTCGTCTGCTCCAGAAATTGGCTCCAGGACTTGTGCGTGAACAAGGTTAAGGAGCCCAGCTTGCCGCCGTCCTCGAGGTGCGCGAAGATTTCGCTGGCAGTGCATTCCTGCTTTTTGACCGCGGAACCATCGGAAGCCTGCGGGCCGTACTTGACGAACGATTCTTGGGCGTTTGCAGCTTCTCGATGGACCAGGCGCACGAAGCTGACGAGTTCGTCCCACGGTCGGCGGTGCACATCGCCGTATTTGCCGGCGTACACAGCCGCGAGCTTCCACTTGTCATTGCCAGAAAGAGGCTCGACCGCCTGCGCCAGAGCGGCTGCCAATCTTTCTATCTCTGCTGGCGAACTCTGCGCGGCGCCGGACTCCCACAAATCGCAGCGCAAATCGAGATCTTCCAGGCCGAGACGATTGCGTTCACTCACGCTGGCGTCAAAATCTTCTGCGCTCGGAAGATCATGAAGCTCCGGAAGGTGAGTTGAGAGTTCATTCTCGTCATCGCGGGAAATGGAAACACCCGTACGATAGAGGTCGGCCAGTTCACCGGGAGACAGAGGCAGCGGCGCCACCGCTGCGACGGGACCGGGGATCCAGCCGCGCGTTTCTTTTTCCTGCAGGACTTGGCGAGCGGCATCGGCGGGCGCCCAAGTCTTCCCAGCAATCGCAATATCCCGATACTCGTCGGCGCGAGCCTCAGTCAGCTGGTTTTGGATTTCGTCGAGCTTCTTCAGCAGGTCAAGCCGCTCGGATTCCAGTTTCTTCGCTTGCATTTCGAGCGAGCTAGCGTCGGCCCGCGACAGCCTTTCCGCGATCGATCCCACGGCACTCTCGAGCTGCTTGCGGCTGTCTAAGTCACTTTCGAGCAGGCTGACGCACAGGGGGCGCAGCTCGGGAACGATGTGGTGGCGCACCATACGCAGTGCCTTTGTCGTGTGGCTTGTGACCAGAACGCTCTTGCCTTGAGCGAGCAAATGGCCGACAAGATTGCCGATGGTGTGAGTTTTTCCAGTGCCAGGAGGACCCTGCACCAAAACCCCTCCATGTTCCTCGAGTTGCCGAGCGATGCGGATCTGCTCGGGGTTGGCTGGTTTGCTTAGCAGCACTTCGCCATCCGCTTGTACAGAACCGCTCGCGGAGGGATTCGCATCTTCCGCATCGGGAACCGGCGATTCTTCTCCAACAATATTCAGGAGCGACCAAGGCAGATCTTCGCGCGTGCGAAGGTCTGCAAGGATGCCTTCAATCGCGGCGGCAAATCCCAAGGTGCGCGACCGCAGGAAGAGGATGGGGGCCCGTCCAATGCATGGGTCGTTGACTTCCGCATCTGGCGCGCGGTCCTCAAGAAACTCTCCGCGTGGTGACAGTTGCACGACTAACCGCTTCAGAAAGCCGGAGGTTGCACCATTTATGAGCGGATGGAAGCCTCCTTCCTCCAATTCTTCGCGGCATCGGCCTATCGCGCGCCCATCCACGTCGTTCATCGATTGGAACAAAGCAGAGTAGAGTTCAACTGGATGGTCGGCTTCCGAAAGCGTGAATTCGGGCACGGATGCGTCGAACTGCAATTGGAGGCGCTGTAGGAGGATCGGATGATAGATGCCGCCTTCCGCCCGATGCCAGCTCAAGATGCCGTCTCCGAGGATGAGCTCGACGCGTTCCGCTTCGCGATCGATGCGACCGTACAACGCGTAAAACGTTTCGAAGATCTTCATCGCCGCTCTAGCCGGCTTTTCGGTTTTCACCCACTCATCGCGTAAGAGTCTCCAACGCTCTAGGCTCACCGTGCGAGCCGGTTCGGCCGCGAACTTCGCCATCCTCGGTTCTAAACTATTCCCGGATTCCTCCAGGGTTTCCTCGACGACAATGGCACTCGACGGGTCATCCCAACCGTCTTTCAGCCATGCGGAAATTTCCTCGGGCGGTTCGGGCATGCGAGTCAGCCGAGGACGCTGCACCTTCAGAACGTACATCGCGCCATCGTCTTCCGTGTTTTGGCTGTTCCCGTTTTTTGTATTTAGAGAGCTTGCTTTCGCGCTGCCTCGTTGAATGGAAGGATGCTCGGGAAGATCACGCAGCGAGAGACTCCACGGCTGCTCGCAAATCTGTCGTTTCGCGGGATTGCGATGCTGATTCAATGCTTCCAGGTAGCGGAACACACGCGTGAGCTTGTCGCGGGAAACGCGGAGTTTTTCGGCGTCCATGGTTCGCTGCCTTTGCATAGACACGTCCAAGTCCTGAGGGCGGAAAGTGGGGACTCCAGAATATCAACGTCGCGGGGAGAGCCTCAATGGTACCCCACTAGTACTGCTATCTGGGTGACCGCGAGCTGTGTCCGAAGCTATGTGAACCTTAGAGCGGGTCAGAGATGTACGATACCGCGTTTACCAGGCGTGTGGTTTATTTCCTAGCAGCGGACGAGGTTTTGTGCCGTCAGTAATGATAGGTAACAAATGACTCACGCGTTTAGATTCTCGAGTGTTGAATAATTTATTGTTCTAGATCACGCCAGGTGTGACCGTGCAGACAGGGCTTCGGTTGGGGAACTACCGAGCCCTACACCCCAGCTCGTGCGACCTTGCTGAGAGGCACATGGGCGTGGATCGTGGTACCACGCTTGGGTCCCGATTCGATTGAAAACGTTCCGTTCAGCAGTTTCACCCGCTCTTCCATGCTTATTAGGCCAAGCCCTCGGCTCCTCTTTGCCGACTCGATTTCAAAGCCCGAGCCGGAATCCTTAACCGTGAGATGAATCTCATCCGATCCGTAGCACAGTTCCACATCGAAGTGCCGCACACCGCTGTGCTTAAGCGCATTTTGCAAAGCTTCCTGTAAGACGCGGAAGAGGCAGAGTGAAATCTCCTGCGGAAGCGTGCGTGGGACATCATCATGGGCAAAATCAACTTCGACATTCTGCTGGTCAGAGAACTCTTTGCAGAATGTTGTCATAACCACCGCTATGCCCAGATATTCCAATCTTGATGAATGCAATTCGTGCGACAAGGATTGGACATCGGAGGCTATCTCGGTGGTGTGCTGCTGTAGAGCGACAATACGGCTACAGACTTGAGCGGACAAATCAGGAGAGACTTGCCTGAGCTGCTCTAGCTCGATGGTCAAAAGGGCAAGACGTTGACCGATGTCATCATGAAGCTCTCTAGCGATCCGGGTGCGTTCCTGCTCCTGTGCCTCAATCAACCTGCGGCTAACGCTTGATAAGGCTTCTTCGGCCCGCTTTCTGTCAGTAACATCGGTCACCATCCCGATGATACGCAGCATCCGGCCTTGGCCATCGAAGAAGGCATGCCCATTCTCCTCCAGCCAAACCACACCGCCATCGGGACGTAACATCCTATACGTGGTTTGATAAGCAGGATCGTCAGGAGTAGGCCCAGTCTCAGTAGCAATATACGCCTCGCGGTCGTCCGGGTGGACTCTGCTGATAAATTGGCGACCGGTGTCAGGCGTTGGGTCATCTATCCAATTGAGAATCTCAGCGCACTGTTCAGATCGCAGTATCACGTCGGTTTCCGTATCCCACTCAAATGCATACATCCGACCGGCCTTTATCGCCAGACGCAACCGCTCCTCGCTCTCGCGTAGCCGCTCCTCCGCCTGCTTGCGTTCGGTGATATCCGCGGTCATACCAACCAGCCCGACCATTTTCCCGGATTCGTTAAACTTTCCGCGGCCGCTTTCTTCCAGCCACAGCAGGGCGCCGTCCGGGCGGAACCTCCTATACTCTGTTCGATAGGTCGGCTCTTTTGGTGTGAGTGAAGTCGACAAAGTCCATAGCGCGGCTCGATCATCGGGGTGGACTAAAGTGAAATAATCTTCCGCAGAACCTTGTTCGCCTGCGTCCAAACCGAGAATGGCAGCACATTCTGCGGACCGGCGTATTAGGTCTGTGGCGGCGTCCCACTCCCAGGCATACATCCTGCCGACCTCGGCGGCGACGCGCAGGCGCTCTTCCCCTTCGCGCAGGGCCTTCTGCGCCTCCAAGATGTCGGTGAAATCATGCGCTATACCACGGACAACGGGAACCTCTACTCCTTCGGTCCGTACGCTGTTGGTGTACTTCCAAATCCGCGTCTCTCCGCTCTTGGTCCGCAGCTTCATGAATCCACTTGAAGCGCCTTTCCCTCTTAACGCAACGAGATAGGCATCCACTTCCTCGCGAACGTCGGGACTCAGGAATTCACGCAGGTTCCGGTTTACAAGTTCGCCAGGCTCATAACCCAGACTCCGTGCAGCGGCGAGATTGATGGTCAACAGCACACCATTCAAGTCATGGGTACACATCAAATCGAGGCTGTTCTCAACTAGGTCGCGGTAATGTTTCTCATCCTCGCGCAACGTTAAGACGCAGCTTTCTTGGAGGATGCATCGGCGAACTCAATGACCATGTTTGCGAGCGCTTTCTGGATCGAGGCGGCAAAGCGCAAGGCGGCGAGCACTCTCCGCTGTTCCAGACTAACGGTAGGTCTACTACTCTGCTCGGATTCGCTCATTGCTTGAATACAACCTTTTGCTTGCTCAAAGACACGCAGGGAAGAGGGAATGTAACGACATCATTATTATATCGCTTCACTGCTCAGTCGCAAAGATTGCGATGACAGCATTCTCGCTAAGGCCGCGTTTGTGAATGCGAAGCGGAGCATGTGACGGCGCGTGGACGTATGACCGCCTAAGTCCCGATAAGCCGTAACCGGACAAATCCTTTTCGGGCCAATTCCACTTTTCCGATAACGGCTGCCAGCTCAACCGGTCGACACCCAAGCGGACAATCTGGTGAAATGAATCCTTCTTCCGTCAGGAATTCACACTTTCATGTGACGCATTGAGTTTGTGTGTAAGTTTATGAATGGCCCCAAGAGATGCGACAGTGATGACTTCTCCGAGAAAAGAAAGGAAATGCGTTATGCGTGGCTTGTTTAGCCTCGCCGTGCGTGACTCGGAGCCTACATCAGGTTGCCGTCGGCGAGGATAACCGCGTATAACACTTGTGACACACTTGTGCTTGCTGTAGTTTGCGCTTCTATCAGGGTCCCGAAACGCGACTGCGGAAGGAAACATTTCTCAACGCTTTTCATTTTGGACGGTCTTCTGGAATCATGAGGAAAGGAATCTCGTCGAGTTTTGGTACCGGGCTAAGGTTTTCTTCTTGGCTGACGGCGCTAATCGGAATTGTAGTCGTCAAGGCTGTGCTTTCGCTCGCCGTGAAGCCGGGTTCTTTCCTGGTCGACTACAGCGGGATTAGCTATTTCCTCCTCCTTCTTTTCGCTACCTATTTTGCCATCCGCAACGGAATACAGAATACGCTGGGCACGGGTTTGTTCTGGCTGTTCCTCGCAATCGCTTATGGCTTCTGGGCGTTAGACCAATGGGTATTTCTGTACTACGAACTCGGTCTGCACACGGAGGTGCCGGACAATTCGATCGCGGATCCGCTGTTATTTTTGCATATCGTACCGCTCATGGCGGCTGTGGCCGCCTTTCCACACCGGGATGGAACCGGCCGCAAGTTATACCGGGCAGTTTTCAACTCTATTGTCTTACTGTTTTTTTGGAGCTTTCTTTACGGTTACACTGTTTTTCCATACCAGTACCTATTCTCAAATTCTGCGCACCCGAGCTATGCGCTCCGATTTGACATTCTTTACCTGCTAGAAAATATCGCGCTGGTTCTGATTGTGGGCGCTTTGGCCCTTCGAGCACAAGCTCCATGGAAGTCAATCTATCTTCATCTTTTGGGCGCGTCCACGTTGTACGCGTTAAGTTCCACGGTTGCAAACCTTGCCATAGACTCAGGAGGGTACGTTAACGGCAAGCTGTACGGTTTGGGCCTTACAGCTTCCGTTTGCTGGTTTGCATGGATACCGATTCGCGCACGCCTGATACCAGAGGCAGAAGTGAGCGCAACCCAGCCTGATAGCGGTCCAATCACAAAAGTGCCGTCGTGGGCGATGATCGCGGTGGTGATGATATCCATCCCTATGGTGTGGGAGCTGTCTCACCGCGGAGAAAATCTTGGATTGAGAGCGCTACGGTTGCTCGTGGCAATCGCCGCGATAGTGTGCCTGGCTAGTGCGGCCTACATAAAGGCACATTTCGTCAAGCGCGAGTTGGTTTCACATCTCGGTGTAGCCAAGGATCAGCTCAGCTTTGCAATGCAAGCTGGCACATCGTTGATGTGGGAATCAGATATTAAGAGCGGCCGAGACCTTTGGTTTGGCGACCTGCAGTCAATCTATGGAATACCCTCCGACAACTACGTCGGAAGTGAGGAGGAATTCCTTCGTTACGTACATCAGGACGATCGAAAACAAGTCTCAGAAGCGATTGCTGATGCAAGGGAGAACCGGAAACTGTACGCGGCAGAGTTTCGTATCGTTCAACCAGACGGGACGGTTCGATGGCTTGTATCGCGGGGCAAGTTCTACTACGCAACGAAGGGCGAGCCTGAGCGAATGCTAGGCGTGTCGCTCGACATCACAGCACGCAAGCATGCGGAGGAAAAGCTGAGGGAATACGAGAGGGCCGTGGAGGGTTCGGAGGAGATGATTGCTGTTGTGAACCGAGAGTATCGCTACCTGATCGCGAATCGTAAGTTCCTGAATTATCGCAACATGTCGAAGGAACAGGTCGTGGGACATTCAGTCGCGGAAGTCTTGAATAACGGGGTCTTTGAAACACTCGTTAAGGAAAAATTGGATGAGTGTTTTCGAGGGAATGTCGTCAGATACGAGATGCGATACGCGTATCCCAGCCTCGGCGAAAGGGATTTGTTTATTTCATACTTTCCCATCGAAGGTCCCGGCGGCGTAGATCGCGTTGCTTGCATTTTGCAGGACATCACGGAGCGAAAGAGGGCAGAAGAGTTGATTTCCTGCATGAGCCGCACCGTGATTGAGGCAGAGGAACGGGAACGCAACCGGATCGCGAGAGACCTTCACGAAGATATCGGTCAGCGTCTGACTTTATTGGCAATTGGGATCGAACAACTCAAGAACGACCTCCCCAATCAGGAAGTCGAACTTCTCGCCCGCATGACTGAAGTACGAAAACAATCCTTGGAGATACTGACCGATGTCAAAGCCACGGCACACGAATTGTATTCTCCCAGGTTGGAATATCTCGGCATAGCCGAAGTTATGCGAAGTTTCTGCAAGGAATTCGGGGAGCGGAAGAAAGTCGAAATCAACTTCAGAACCAACGGTCTCCCAAGTCAAGTGCCCCCGGACGCTTCTATTTGCCTCTTCCGCGTTTTGCAGGAAGCGTTGCACAACGGGGTCAGGCACAGCGGTGCCCAGAAATTCGAAGTGCAATTGCGGTACGCGTCGAATGAGATTAATCTTGCTGTTAGCGACGCTGGAGTTGGGTTTGACCTCGATGCGGCAAGGAAAGGTCGAGGGCTTGGTCTGATCAGAATAGAGCAGCGACTAAGACTGGTAAAGGGAACGTTTTCGATCGATTCTCGATCCGCACATGGCACCAAGATCCGCGCCAGCGTGCCAATCGCCAAAGCCGCACGAGCAATCGGTTAAGTACACAGCATTCCTCAACCCGGTCCCCGTCCGGGCCCCTTGCTCCTGACTCCATCTGGTTAGTCGGATCACCGGGTGCGTCGTGAAAAGGCGGTGGTCCACAGGCGGGAGTAACCCGCCCGGGAACTGGTTCGCTCCACCCGGTAGCAATCAGAGCAGCAGTGTACGTGCGCAACACAAATCCAAATTGGTTGACACTCTTTGTTTCGTCGGAACAGAGGGTCGAGAAAGTGGGATATTGTAGTGCACGTCGACACGCCAGTCCTTGACTACGACCTTGTCCAATACCATGCGCAGGAGCTTCTGTTTATCCTCGAACGAAGGGTGTTCTAGATGACTCGACACCAGGGCGACAAACTCTTGCAGCTCACCTCGAGCATCGCCTTCGTGCCTTTGCTCGGCAGCGATCTTCTCCAGAAGTTCCTTCTCTCGATTGAGGGTATCGAGCTTTGATTCAACCAGCCGTCGGCGCTTCTGCAAGTCCGACAGTTCAATCGCACCGACCTGGTAAGCATCCAGAAGCCGCGTCATCTCCGTGTTCGCCAACTTGATCTGAGTCGCCAGCTTCTGCGCTTGTTCGTTCGACCCAGACTCATCGCGATCCACACGATGAGTCCTGCCCTCTCTGTATGCTTCCAGCACCAACTCGGGATCTTGCAGCCTGGTGCTCACTTCCTCCCAAACTAGTTCGTCCAACGCATCCGAACGGATGCGTCGCTGTGAACAGCGCTCCTCTTTAAGGAAGCGCCTTTGCACTCGGTGGCAAACATAATAATGGTAGGGCCTCGCGGCAGTTGGATTCAAAGTCCTTGCGAAGCAACTGCACCCGCAATGTCCGCAGTGGACAAGCTTCCGCAGAAGATAAGCAGGCTCCTGCAAATTCCGTGGAGAGAATTTCTGATTGTCTTTGCCTCTCATTCCTGCTTGGTGAAAGGTCTCTAAGTCGATGATGGAGGGTACCGAAATCGGAATCCATTCCTCCCGTGGTCGAAGAGTGCGTTTCACGTGAGGCCGCTTCTGACCATATGTCCCTTCTGCCATCGCACAGTTAAAGCGGTTGTAGTACAACGTGCCGATATAGACCTCATCATGAAGCATTCGATCCACCTTGGCCCAATTCCATTCCCGGCCACCGCCCGGCGTAGGAGTTTCTTCCAGCGTGAGTTGCTTGGCGATCTGGCGGACGGTCAGGCCTTGCTTCACATACGTATCAAAGATTCTGCGCACCACGGCCGCTTCGTCGTCTCGGATCTCCACGTGCGATGCCACGCTGTCACGGCGCGGGATGCGCACATAACCGAAAGGAACTTGCCCAGCAACAATCTCGCCGCACCGGGCCCGGTAGAGCTTGCCACGCCGATTCCTTTCGGCGATCTTCGCCCGCTCAAACTCGGCCACAGCTCCGGTGATCTGGTGCATGAGTTTCGAAAGCGGATCGTCTGCGGCCCCACCCTCCAGGAAGATGGCCTTCACTCCGAATCGTTCCAACTCTTCCAGAATTAAGGCCTGCAGGACAAACTTCCGCGCCAGTCGATCCGTACAGTGAATCAACAGCACTTCGAATCCCCGGCGTTCTGCCAGGTCGCGCATCCGATCCAGGGCCGGGCGATCCAGACGTGCCCCGCTGTACCCTTCATCCGTAAACTCCTCGATGATCTCCATCCCGTTTTGGGTTGCATAGTTCCGCAAGACCTCCAACTGCGAACCGATCGTATGCTCTTTCTCTTGCCTCTCACTGGAAACCCGGGCGTAGATGGCGGCTCGCATGTTCCATCACCTCCTGGGTAAGGAATTCATAAACCTGACGGAGGTTCTCCCGGTGAAAATCTCGCTTCCCGTTCCAGGCCGGGCGAGAAACACTCTGAGCGTAAAGGACGAAAGGAAAATCCTGTTGCAAGCCGGGAAGCAGGCTGGCCACTCCATACCGGAGAACTCGCTCCAAGCCCCGGGAAAAAGGTTCCGTGTTCTCGAGTGCTTCACTACGCACATTTTCATAGATCTCCTGCACTGGGTCGTTGCTCGCCACGAATGTTACTCGCCGAGCCTTTTCTCGGGGAGCGCCGTTTTTTTTTCAATCCCCGCAGCACGGTCGTCCTATGGATCGGAATGCGATAACGCTCCTGGATCAAAGCGGCCAATCGACCCGGATCGAGATCGGGATTCTCTTTTTGCTTTGCGAAGGCGAACTCCAGTACTTCGTCCTTGAGCTTGACCGGGCCCTTGCGGCCTCTCTTTCGCGGTAGGAAAGAACCGAACCCCAGCTCAAGGAAAGCCCGTTGAATTTGATAAAAGCTTTCTCGGCTGAGGCCGAATCGGCGGCACACTTCAGCAACGGGGTCATCATCGACCGAATGGGCGCGCAACATCTCGTATTTAACCTGCGCGAGATCGTAAGGGTCGAAGAAAACCATTTGGAACAGCTCCGAGCGCACTGCTTCTGGATGCGGGTTCAAGGTCCCGGAAGCCAGTAGGGCCTTTCTTTTGGCTGGTGTGGTCATGAAAGATCTCATAATACAACTCTTAACGAATGTCAAGTAATAACGGCACACATGGGCATCAGTCGATCCTTGCTCGCTTGCCTCTCTTTCGTTATTATTACGGGGATATAATACCATGATCTCGGCCTCCGGAGTGCGCAAACTAGCTGACATGTGTGCACTCATTTACTGACATACCTACTTTCTTCCTCTCCTTGAGCTAACTGTCCTTGCTTCCGCGGTCCTGCGTATAGCGGATGCTCCCTCGGGCTAGTCAGAAAGCCCACAGAAAAGGCCAAATTGGGATTTATGTTGCGCGTGAGTGGAGGCAACGAAACTGCTGAAGCCTCTGGTGCAGAGAGTCGCAAGGCGACTTGTCGAGCGTGCAGGCCGTAACGTGAGTGAACGCTGAGCAGGCCCGACATTTGTTGCCGTGGAAAACCGCGACAGCGCACCAGACTCAATCATTTCTGGGATCGCGTTGCTTACTCGATACGAATTTCCTTCGGATCGTCAACGATAATCTCCGGCAAGCCGTCATACGCAGTGATCTTTCCGGTGACACAAATCTTCCTGTCCTTGTAATCTTCCTCGGGAATTTTGAACTTGCTCCGATTGCTGCCCCAAATCACAACGGTGAAAATTTGATTCGGATATGGTTTGTCAAGGTTGAGAAAAGTAGGCTGGCCTTTTGAGGAAGCTGCGTACCGCGTGGTGACAACATCGCCGCAGACAGTCGCGTTGTCTCCAAAGTGCTCTTTCGCTTCCGCCGCAGTGAGCTTCTTCTGCGCCAACGCAACGAGTGACAACGAACCCGCGAGAGCGACTGCCAAACCGAGTTTCAAAGCCGCACGCATAAGATCTCCCGCCTCAGTTTGGATGTTTCGGAGCTTTACTAGAATGACTGAGCCCATTGGTTTCTAGTTTTTCAGGGTCCCACAAGATCTGTTTCACGGCTCGGCCAGCCACATCCGGAACTGCTCTCTTATTTCGGGCACCAAACATGAGTATTATCCCCGGAGGCAATCCGAGACAAGTAGGCTTGCGGTATCAATAACCAAGGAGCACGCTATCCGTTCAATTCTCCGGTAGCGGCTAGATCAGGAAAGTGACCCGCCGATTTGAGACGCTAGCATCACTGGCAAATCTTGGATTTCTAACGCGCAGTGTGGGCATCAGCGAAGCGAGCTGATGAAAAGTAGCAGAGCGCCGGCAAAGGCCAGGGTCATCAACACCATCGAGAAGATGCCGCCAATGGCGTACAGATAGGGCGTAATGGATTTTGCGCGGCGCAGAAGCATGAATCGGTCCGAGCACTGGCGAAGGAGATGGAAACCGAGGCCGATCAGCGACACGCACACGAAGAATCCTGCTAATTTCATTTGCAGATTTGATCCGGCTCAGTTCGGAGAGCGACTTGGGCTAGACCAAGCATAGCGCAGAGGAAACTACCGAGGCACGGAGAACCGGCCGGAGTAGCGCGAAACAAGCAATAGGCACTTCGAGAGTAGATGCGAGACATAACAGGACGAATTTTCGGCCGCGTCGCGGTCTACTAGATGGAGAGTCGCATCCCGCTCCACGCGACAACTGATATGAAGGCTGGTCAAGCCAACGCTTTTATATAGACTTTGGGCGGTGATTTCGGTTCAGGTTTTCTCCGAGTTGATCTTTTGTCCATCTTGGCGACTAAATCGGCGAGCAGCTGACGTGCCGATTCGTATAGTCGGAGATGGGCCTTATCCGGGTCTGGCAGAGAGTCGGCAACCCTCGCTTGCAGCTCTTTGTCAATCTTTCTCAAACGCTTTTCAATGGTATGCAAGCAATAACTGCAAAACCCATTCGCACCGTAAAGGACGCTAGTTCGCAAGCACCGTAGACAGCCGAAAGTATCGAAATATAAATGCCGCCGTCGGTGATGTCCTTCTGGCAGAAGGCGTTCAATGCTCCTGCGCAGTTTCATTGTGACAAAGAGGGGCGGGACGCTTTGCTTATTTGTCCGCACGGGGGACGATAAAATTCCATTGCGAGAATGGCGATCAAGGACCTTTAAAGGTTTCTTGGGTGGCATTTATCCAGAACTTTCTGAACTTGCTTCATACTCACATGCGTATATTCTGTGTAGTACCAACACTTCTGTGTCCCAACATCTTTTGAATCATCCTTATATCTGCACCATGGTCAAGCAGATGCGTCGCAAATGTGTGCCTAAGAAGCTGCGGGTTCACGTGGACACCAACCTTGAGTCCGACTCGCATGACCACATATCGCACGGTTGTGCAACCCAACGGCTTCTGGCCAATGGGTATGTCTCGAATTGAATTTGGGATCTTTCGTTTTAGCCTTCTCAATGCCTGATCGTACGTGAGTCCTTCTCCCTTGCGGGCATACCAGTAAACACGCTGCGAACGCTTCATCGACGGATCATAAGAAGCGGCTACCCCCGCGGGGAGGCATCAGGCTAGATGATGAGGAATCGAGTGCATCCAAAAAATGGTTTTTGCAAAACGAACCCACCGAGCGTGGCGCTGTCGGAATCAAGCTTCGAGGAGACCCAGTCTCGCTGCCGTCGCCAGCAAGTAGTCGTTGAAGGGACCTCCTCGTGCAAATCTTGCCAGCGGGCGCCGCTGCTCAAAATCCAGAAAATGCCTTCGAAAACATTTTGTGCATGCGCCTCGCCTTCTGGGAAATACCCTTTTTGTGGAATACTTGGTCTCCAACTCACTCTCGGAGTTCTCATGCCACGCTACCTCTCGCAACACACGCTCGCTTGCCTCACGCGCCAAGGCGCCGAGACGCTTGCCCAACGCATGCAAGGCGGCGGCCCCGCCTGCGCCGAGCGTGTTCTCGTCAACATGGTCGAAGGAAAGATGTTTGCCGAGTTTCGTTCGGATTCCCGCGAAACGCTCGAGGCTTGGCTCAAAACCGAAGGGATGCACTTCGATTGGATCGTCAGAATCGAGTGGGAGACGCGCGAAGGCAGGCTAGAGATCTCCGGCTGAACCAATGTAAGTTATTGTAAATAATATACTTGCTAGATTCCACACGAATATCGAGATGGGCCACGGAATGTCGATAAAAAAGAGGGTGATTTACCGCCTCATCTGCGCTACTCTTTCGTTCTTACCTCTAACGTGAAGGAGAAACACTATGTCTGACTATGCGCATCCAGAAGTACTCGTCACCACCGACTGGGTGGCTGCCCACTCGAAAGACGCGGGCCTCCGCGTCGTAGAAGTCGACGTCGACACCACGGCCTACGATCAAGGCCACGTGGAAGGCGCCATCTCCTGGAACTGGCAAACCGAACTGCAAGACGCCATTCGTCGCGACCTCGCGCAGCCGACCGCGTTCGAGGAATTGCTCGGCAAAGCAGGCATCTCTCCCGAAACCACCATCGTCCTGTATGGCGACAACAACAACTGGTTCGCCGCATGGGCTTTCTGGCAACTGAAATACTACGGCCACGAAAAAGTGCTCATCATGAATGGCGGCCGTAAGAAGTGGCTCGAAGAAAAGCGTCCCCTCGCCACGGACAAGCCCTCGGTCGCTGCAACCTCTTACAAAGTTAAGGCGCCGAACGTCGCGATCCGTGCGAAGCGCGACGACATTTTCGCAGCGGTCGAGAAGAAGTCTGGGGCGCAACTGGTCGATGTCCGCTCTGTGGACGAATTCACGGGAAAGATTATCGCGCCTCCTGGCATGACGGAGACTGCGCAGCGCGCGGGTCACATCCCAGGCGCTGCAAATATTCCTTGGGCGCAGGCGGTCAACGAGGACGGCACGTTCAAAAGCGGCGACGCCCTGAAGCAGCTCTACGCAGCGAAAGGCATCAGCGGCGACCGCGAAGTCATCGCCTACTGCCGCATCGGCGAGCGCAGTTCGCACACCTGGTTTGTCCTCAAGTACCTCCTGGGCATCAAGGATGTGCGCAACTACGATGGGTCATGGACAGAATGGGGGAACCTGATAGGCGCTCCAATCGAGAAGGGGATTTCGGCCGCGGCGGCGAATTAGCGCCGATCCGCTCCCATATAGAGTCTACTTGTAAGGTTTCCATCTATCGGAGTTCAGCGATGCTCGATCGCACGCTGAAGCCCTCTTGTCCTGGTCGTTCTCTTGAGCCAGCGTGGACGACAATGCTCTAGGGTTGGGCCTGTTGGCTCTTGGAAGCGCTTGGAGTCAGCCTTCGGACAACAAATTCTTGAAAGATATTCGCGGCGGCTGATTCGCCAATTCCGATGAGAGCGTTTTCGAACGTTAACTCCGCGCCATCGCGATTTTTCGGAGGATAGTAGAGATTAGAGATGCCCCCTGCGGCTAGGCTTCCGAGGATACTCGAATAATTTGCCTGCCAGTGGCCGTCGTCGCCCTTGCAAATCACGGCGTTGGCAATCGCATAGAGAATCCGCGATCGCTTGCTGCCGCTTCCCTTGTAAAAATAACGTGGATCTTGTTTCAGGAGCGACGGCAGTATCGCTCCTCCGATGAACGTTTCTGTAGCAAGGTTAGCGTAGGAAGCTCCGTAGCGCTTGGCATAGCCTTGCGCGCCTTGCCCGTATCCGCTGAAATCGTTTTGCGCTTGCTGAATTCCCGCGATGGCCCCATTCAGTCCGAACGTCACTGGATCCACTGTCGTCTTCCAGGCAAGCTCGAACTTTTGCTTCGGACTGAGAGGAGCCGCGTTGGGGATGTAGCTCACATAGAAGTTTGGAATGACGCCGAGCACGCGCTGCTTCTCTTCCACCTTGATCTCGTCTTCCGCCACTTCGACCACCGTGGGTACGACTCGTATCTCAGTAGTGGCGGTAGCGATGGCCAGCGTCGTTTGCGGGACTGTGTAGACTTCTCCTGAACTCAGAACCCCGGATAACGATTGCGTCGCGAAACCGCTCAACGTAATGGTCAGCTGGAAGAGTCCGGGAGTAACGTTCGCAAATAAAAATTGCCCACCGTCGTCGGATGACACTTCTTGGTTTTGGGATGGGTCGTCCTCTATAAGTTTCACACGGGCTCCGACGATAAAGGCTCCCGTTCGGTCAACAACAGTTCCGTGGATGCTTCCGGGACTCTGCGGCTCGGCTAACTGCCCGCGGGCTGATGCCGCCCCTGTTGTCGATGCCCCCCCAAGGCCACTCTGGGCCCCAGCGGCGGCAGGGGGCTCTGACGACTGGGCCAAAGCGCTGCTTGGCAAGCCCCAAAACAGGAAACTTAAGCTTAGCCAGGCTACGTTGGTCTTGGTTCTAGGCATAATCACCGCCGTCCCGCCCATTATGATGCTCCGCGATGGGATTTTGGATTCCCCGTCACATTGACGTTTTATCAGTTACCTGTACCGACTGCCAGTGACCCCAAAATCTTTCGCGGGCTAAGCACTCGGATGATTCATTGGTGGTCGGAGAGGACCGAATTTTCATTTCCGCGCACATGTCGGCCTACCTTGGGATGGATGCATGGCAGGGGCGAAAGTCGGCATCGTTGCGGAAAGTGAGCAAACAGGAGCTTTCTTAGACCCTTGCCTTCCTATCTTGCTCGGTTAAGATAGTCCGCATCTTGCCTGAATCGGGGATGCCCACGCCGCCGCCTCTTCTAGCTTTGCAAGATGTCACCGTGGTACGCGGGGATTCCGCGGAGCGGTCGGCGCTCGACGGCGTGTCGCTTCGAATCGGAGCTGGTGAACATGTTTGCATACTTGGCCCCAATGGCTGCGGCAAATCGACTCTGATCAAAACGATTACGCGCGAGTGCTATCCCGTGGCGAGGGAAGGCTCTTCGATTTCCATTTTGGGGCGCGAGCGCTGGAACATCTTCGAGCTGCGCTCGCTGCTGGGGATCGTCTCACCGGATCTGCTGGCGTCATGCACGACTGACGCTACCGGGCGTGACGTGGTGCTTTCCGGATTTTTCAGCAGCACGCGGATTTTTCCGCATCACCATCCAGACCCTGAGCACCTGGCGCGCGCGGAGGCCACTCTTGAGCGGCTGGGGATTGCGCATCTCGCCCATCGTGCCGTTTCGCAGATGTCTTCCGGCGAAGCCAAGAGGACGCTGATTGCACGCGCGCTGGCGCACGATCCGCAAACGCTGCTATTCGATGAGCCCAGCAATGCGCTGGACATCGCGGCGCAATTTCAGCTGCGGGACACAATGCGGGAGCTGGCGCAGAGCGGGCTCGGCATTCTGCTGGTCACACACCACGTCGCTGAAATCATTCCGGAAATCGAACGCGTGGTGCTGCTGCAAGAGGGCCGCATTCTGGCCGACGGCGGAAAACAGGAAATTCTCACGGCAGGGCATTTATCTTCGCTCTTTGGCGTGCCCGTCCGTCTCGTGCAACACGACGGCTATTTTCACTTGTATTAGGCGACGGAAGATTCCGCAGTCTGTCGTTTGCTAATCTTGCGTGTGAGCCAGCACCACACCCCGTGCACGCCAATGGCTGCGAGGAGGAGGACTACCGGATCGATGGGATGGCGGTAGCGCAGCGAGGTGTGCGTCACGTAGTAGGGCAAAGGAAAGATCACAGGAATCGCCACGACCGGTAATGCGTATGCGTTTTTCGTAGCGAGCAGAACTAAGATGCCGAGAAATGCGCAGAGCGGCGCCACGTCATTGCACAGAAGGATGAGGCGGAGCCAGAGCGAATCTGTTTCGCGGAATGCAGCCAACGGGGTTGACGTACCCGTCCAGAAGTCCACGAATCGCTGGGTGATGAGCCACGACTCGACGCGCGGATGCGACGCTATAAATGCGAAGGCTTTTCTTTTTTCTTCTTCCATGAAGGCGGTCTCGCCCATGCGCAGGTAGCGCAGGATTTCGCGGTCTTGCGTGATCGCGCCGGGCCGAGACTTGTGCTGGTCGTCGTAGTTTTCGTTATTGCCGATGTACAGTTCAAACGCAAAATTGGAACGCAGCGGGATGAACTTGTGGAATTGAACGTAGTTGCGGATGGTCCAGGGCACACAGCAGAGAAGCGCGAGGCCTGCGGCCAACGCGGGCCGGGCGAGCCATGCTACCGCTCGTTCGCGATCGCGAGTACGATATGCGGCCCAAGCTAGCAGCACGGGCAAAAGCGGCGCGACGGCGGGATTTGTGAGTAGCGCGAAGCCCCACAACAGACCGTAGAGGCACCAGTCGCGAAGGAGCCGGGATTCCGCCAGTTCCACCGTGGCCCACAGCAGGATTGCCATCAAGAGCGCGGACAAAGACGTGTCCCAAATCCATTCGAACGGAATGATCACGGCGTTGGGGAACAAAGCCCACAACCATGCGGCAGCGCTGGCTATCCCAAGACCAACGATGCGCTTGCCCGCATAGAAAATCGGCACGCATGCGCCTACGGAAAAAAGAATGTTGAGAGAAAGCGCAGCGAGAAAAGAATGGAGCGAGTAGATGCCAAACAATTTAAAAATGCCCGCAAGAAGATAAGGATAAGCCGGGGCAAGCCAAGCCGTTGGGCCGGTATCTCTTTGAAATGGCGAAGAGTATCCCTTTTCGCTGGCGATCGAGTACGCGATATGACCCGTTTCCGTCTGAAACGGCACGATGCTCAGAACCTGCGGGGAAATTTGCCGCACCTCGTACCATGCGAACGCAACGCGCATTCCCAACGCAACCAAGACAATCAACAAAAGTGAGCTTGCGGCTTTGCGCAGGGCGTTTTTCATAAACTCCCGGTTTTCTGGAGCACTCGACGGCCTCTCTTTTTCTTCGACGAATGGCACTCCCTCGATGTTACGCGCGTGGAGAGAGGAGATTCATTTTTCCGCGTCTAAGTCTTCAGCCTTTTATTCATCGTGCTAGGATGAGGCCAGTTTGACATGAACTTGCTGACTCAGGATCTCCGCATCGCGCTTAGGGCGTTCGTCAAAAATCCCGGCTTCACGCTGGTGGCAGTTTTGTCTCTGGCCATCGGCATTGGAGCGAATACCTCGATTTTCAGCGTCGCGAATGCGCTCCTGCTGCGCCCACTTCCCTATAAAGATGCAAGCCGGCTCGTAATTTTGTGGAATCGTTCGCCGGGCTTGGACATTTTGCAGGATTGGTTTTCCACAGCGCAGTATCTCGACATCAAGAACGGGCATCACGGTTTCGAGGAAGTCGCCATCGCTTCCGGCAGCAATGATACTCTGACCGGCGAAGGCGAAACGGAACGCGTGGGAACCGTGCGAGCCTCTTCGAATCTTCTTTCCATGCTCGGCGCGAAGGCGGCCGCCGGACGGCTCTTTCTGCCGGACGAGGATGTACCGGATCGGCCTGCAACCGCGGTTTTGAGTTACGGAATGTGGGCGCGGCGTTATGGCAGCGATCCGCGCATCCTCGGAAAATCCATCACCATCAATGGGAAAACCTATGAGGTAGTGGGGATACTGTCGAACAAGTTTACTTTGCCGCACGAAGTTTTGCCGACACTTTACGGGCCGGATCAGCCGGATGCCTTTTTGCCGTTCCCTCTGGGGCCGAAGGCCGCGGGAGTTCGAACGCACGAAGACTACAACATTGTGGGGAAACTGAAGGCGGGAGTATCGCTACTACAGGCGCAGGCAGAGATGGACACGCTCACCGCGCGCCTCCGGCGTGATTATCCGGAATCGTATCCGCCGAATGGCGGGCTGACGTTTGGAATTGTGCCGCTGCTGGAGCAGGTTGTGGGCGACGTGCGGAGCCCGTTGCTGGTGCTGCTGAGCGCGGTGGGATTTGTGTTGTTGATCGCATGTGCAAATGTGGCGAATCTATTGCTCTCGCGTGCGGTCGCGCGGCAGCAGGAAATCGCCGTGCGCGCGGCTCTCGGGGCAAGCCGTGGACGCATCATTCGCCAACTGCTGACGGAGAGCGTGCTGCTGAGCCTGATGGGTGGCGTATTGGGCGTGATTTTGTGCCTGGCAAGCATGAACCTCATCCACGCTCTGGGCATGAAAAGCATTCCGCGACTGGCGGATGTAGGCATTGACGGGCGTGTGCTGCTCTTCACACTGCTGCTTTCCATTTTTTCGGGAATTCTTTTCGGGCTTGCACCTGCGCTGCGCGTTTCGCGGATCGATTTGAACACCGCGCTGAAGGATGCGAATCGAGGCTCATCGGGAGCGAGCGCCGTGTGGGGGCGCGGCAACAGCCTGAGGCGCTTGCTGGTGGTTTCGGAACTCGCCCTATCCGTGGTGCTTCTGATTGCAGCGGGCCTGTTGATCCGCAGTTTTGCGCGATTGCAGAGCGTCGCGCCAGGCTTCAATCCGAGAAATGTGCTGACGTTCGAACTGGCGCTCAACGGCCACAGGTATGGCGACAAGCAGACCATCGAGAATACCTACCGCCAGTTGTGGACCGCGCTCGAACAAATTCCCGGCGTGGTGGCCGCAGGAGGAACCACGGCGCTGCCGCTCAGCCAGGCGTTTGCTTGGACGCCGATCACCGTAGAGGGAAGAACACCGCTCCCCGGCGAGAAGTTTCTGAATGCTGACGCTCGCGTCGTCGGCCGGCGGTATTTTCAGGCGATGGAAATTCCGCTGCGCAGCGGGCGTTTTTTCAACGCGGAAGACATCGGAGGAAAAACGCCGGTCGTGATCATTGACGAATTCATGGCGGAGCAGCTTTGGCCCGGGCAAGATGCTGTCGGCAAGCGCATTCACATGGTGGAATCCGAAGAGCCGTGGCTGACCGTTGTGGGTGTGGTCGGCCGCGTGAAACACGAATCCCTAGATTCCGATCCTCGTATCGCTTTTTACCTGGCGCAAACACAGTATCCCACTCGCGCCTTGACACTGGTCGTGCGCAGCCATGGCGAACCGTCCGCGCTTTCACAGGCGATCAAGCAGCAACTTCACGGCATTGATCCGGACCTCCCCATGTATTCCGTCCGGACGATGGACGAACGCGTTGCAGAATCGCTGGCTCGGCGCCGATTTTCGGTGCTTTTGCTGGGGCTCTTCGCCGGAGCCGCTCTGGCTCTCGCAACCATAGGAATTTACGGCGTGATGGCCTTTCTCGTTAGCCAGGGAAAGCGCGAAATCGGCATCCGCATGGCCTTGGGCGCCACGCGGCACGAAATCCTAAAGCTGGTGGTCGTTAAAGGGATGACGCTTGCTGTATCCGGCGTAGCCATCGGTTTGGCCGCGGCTTTGGTTTTCACGGGGCTTATGCGCAGCCTGCTCTTTGGCATTAACGCGGCGGACCCCGCGACCTTCGGCGCCATTTCACTCTTGCTGACGCTCGTTGCACTGGCTGCCATTTATGTCCCTGCTAGACGCGCAGCAAACATCGAACCAATCCTGTGCCTGCGTTCCGAATAACACGTGCCTAACACGTGCCTCCCAGGCTGTTCGCGAAGTGTGAACAGGCTGGGGCAGCGAAGAAGTGACTTCTATTTGGTCGTGCGCGAGGTTGAGAGCGGGCGGGCATCCGGATGCTTCGACGACCAGTCTTCAGGAGGAAACGCGACGCGCCAGAAAGTTGGGCGCGGTTCAGAGAATTCCAGCCCGATTTCGGCCTTGCCTCCGCGCACGGGACCGAGGAACACCACATGGCACTCTTGTTCTTCCTGTGTGCGCTTGTGCTGCATCATCACTTTGCTGCCGCTGGTGACGCGAGCGTTCACCAGGATCAAGGCGCCATGCGCGTTGATAGCCAGCGTCTCGGTTTCTTCCTCGAACGCATTACCCTGCGAGTCCTTTCCGCGGACGCGGACGGCGACTTGCATCAGCACGCGCTGGCTGCGGCGACGCACCGCAGGAGTTCCAGTTGTATTCGGGGGTTGCGACATACCACCTCTCTCGGTCAACTATACGCGGCCCAACCAGATTGTCGAGCGACAACGCCGGAATAGGTACTAAATCGTGATATTGCAAATTGTTTTTCTTGAGGGCCCATGTTGGTTTTGGATTGGGGTCGTCAGCTCCGCTGGTCTATGGGGACGTACTGGCGCGTATCGTGACCGAGATAAATTTGCCGCGGCCGGGCAATTTTCTGTTCGGGATCGAGCAGCATCTCTTGCCACTGGGCAATCCAGCCGGACGTGCGCGGAATCGCAAAGAGCACCGGGAACATGGAGATCGGGAAGCCCATGGACTGGTAAATCAGGCCGGTATAGAAGTCCACATTGGGATACAGCTTGCGCTTGATGAAGTAGTCGTCTTCGAGGGCGATGCGCTCGCATTCGAGCGCGATTTCCAGCAGCGGGTTTTTGCCCATCAACTCGAACACTTGGTACGCCACTTTTTTGATGATGCGCGCACGCGGGTCGTAATGCTTGTAAACGCGGTGGCCGAAGCCCATCAGCTTGGTTTCGCCGGCTTTCACACGCTTGATAAATTCCGGAACTTTCTGCACCGAGCCGATCTCCAGCAGCATATGAAGCACTTCTTCGTTGGCGCCACCATGGAGCGGCCCATAGAGTGCGGCGATGGCCGCGGCCGTGGCCGAATAGGGGTCCACGTGCGAGCTTCCCACTCCGCGGATGGTGTTGGTCGAGCAGTTCTGCTCGTGGTCCGCGTGGAGAATAAAGAGGACATCGAGTGCGTGCTCGAGCGTCGGATTCGGGCGGTACTTCGCCTCCGTGGTTCGGAAAAGCATGTTCAGAAAATTGCCGGGATAGCTGAGCTCGTTGTCTGGGTAGACGTATGGCATTCCCAGCGTGTGCCGGTAGGAAAACGCCGCGATCGTGGGCATCTTCCCGACCAGGCGATAGGTCTGCTTGCGGCGCGATTCCGGGTCAAAGATATCTTTCGCATCGTGATAGAAGGTCGAAAGCGCCGCGATCGTGGAGATCATCATCCCCATGGGGTGCGCGTCATAATGAAATCCATCCAGAAATTTCTTGATGCTTTCGTGGATGAAGGTGTGATGGGTGACGTTGTACGTCCACTCCTTGAGCTGCGACGCGGTCGGCAGCTCTCCATGTAGCAGCAGAAAAGCCGTCTCAAGATAGGTGCTTTTTTCGGCGAGTTCTTCGATTGGATAGCCGCGGTAACGCAAGATGCCGGCATCGCCATCGATGAAAGTGATTTTGCTGATACAGGACGCCGTGTTGTTGTACGCGGGGTCGTAACTCATCATGCCGAATTCGGTGGGATCCACCTTGATCTGCCGGAGGTCCATGGCGCGGATGGAGCCGTTGGTTATGGGGATTTCGTAGGATTTGCCGGTGCGGTTGTCCGTGACGGTGATGGTTTCGCGTGGCGCGGCAGCACCTTCGGGCTTTCTCGATTGCGTTGCGGACGGCGCGGAATCCATTAGGCGATCCTCGGAAACAGAGACGGCGAATGGCTGTGACTAAACCAGTCTATACCAAAGGGAGGCCGCCGGGAATGGGACGGAAGTACCTCTAACTCCAAGCACATGCTGGCGTTGTGCAAAAGGAGAGGAAGTACGCGGCGGAGGGAGGGCCGGGGGGCAAGTGTGCCTCTTGACAATAGTCGTTATAACGAGTATTATGCCACTGTCAAACCGAGGAGGTGGACCATGATCGATATCCGCAAGAGCCAGGAACGCGGCCATTTCAACCATGGCTGGCTGGATACCTATTTCTCGTTTTCGTTTGCCGACTATTACGACCCCAAGCATGTGCAGTTCCGCACGCTGCGCGTCTTGAATGACGACCGCGTCGCGCCCGGCGAGGGCTTTCCCACGCACCCGCACCGCGACATGGAAATCTTCACTTATGTGCTCGATGGCGCGCTGGAACACCGCGACAGTATGGGTACAGGCTCCGTGATACGTCCTGGCGACGTGCAGTACATGAGCGCAGGCTCCGGCGTGACGCACAGTGAGTTCAACGCGTCCAAGACCGAGCCCGTGCACCTGCTGCAAATCTGGATGTTTCCGGAAAAGAAGGGCTTGAAGCCGGCCTACGGCCAGAAGAACTTCAGCGAAGAGGAAAAGCGCGGGAAGCTGCGCCTGGTCGCTTCGCCGGATGGGCGCCACGGTTCGGTGAAAATCCGGCAGGACAACGAACTGTACGCGACATTGCTGAGCAAAGGCGAAGCCGTAAAGCACGAGTTGAAGCCGGAGCGGCATGCGTATGTGCAAGTGGCACGCGGCAGCGTGAAGCTGAACGGCAGGAAGCTGGAAGAGGGCGATGGCGCGGCCATCTCGGCGGAAAAAACCGTCGAACTGACCGGAGTCGATAACGCCGAAGTGCTGCTCTTCGACCTGGCGTAATCAGGATCGATGTACTCTAAAGCGCGGGAGAACTGCCCGTAAAATGGCAGCTTCCGCGCTCTTTTTCTTGCATACTCGGCAGCACTCAAAACGGGAAAAGAATGCCCTTGTCCTTCAACTTTTCAAACCGTTCGGAAGAAAAACGGTAGAGGCGGGCCGGTTTGCGGCCTGCTCGCTGCCATTCCCGCAACGGTTTCAGGACTCCGAGAAGAGCGATCTTGCGACGGAAATTGCGTTTATCGAGCCGGCGTCCAAGAATCGTCTCGTAAACCGATTGCAGCTCACCCAGAGTGAATTTTTCCGGCAAGAGCTGGAAGCCGACCGTCGTATATTCCAATTTGTTCCGTAAGCGTTCGACAGCATAGCCGAGAATCTGTTTGTGATCGAAGGCCAGCGCAGGCAATTCGGACATCAGAAACCAGCGAGCTTCGGACGCATCGCTGCCTGCTGCGAGCGAGTTCCGTTCCGAAGAAATCAGCGCATAGTAGGCCACGGTTATAATTCTTCCGCGGGGATCGCGGGCTGGATCTCCGAAAGAGTACAGCTGTTCGAGAAAGACGTCGCGCACTCCGGTTTCTTCTTGCAGCTCGCGTTTAGCCGCCTGTTCCAGCGATTCTCCCTCAAGGATGAAGCCCCCTGGAATGGCGTATTGACCTTCGAAGGGGGGCACGCCCCGGCGGACGAGGAGTACCTGCAAAGTCCGCTCACGAACGGTGAAGATCACTATATCGACGGTAACTCGCAAGTTTTCCATTTCTATCCCACCACAAGTTGAGCCGTTTCGGCAGCGGCGGCGACTGTAACAATGGAACCCGAATTGAATTGCAGGTAGTCCGTTTCGATTCCGTCGCTGAAAATTACCCCGCCGCTCGGCATGAGCGACTGCAACTCCAGCTTATCCTGCGCCTGGAGTATCCCGGCGATGATGTTCGCCTGAGAATGTCGGCTCACAAAAGGCTCGCGCACGACGAAGAGCAGGCGCCGGTCCTCCCAATCCAGCCGTAGCGGCCTGGAGGCCTGCCCACCCGCAAGCGCTGCCACGCCACTGGTCATATTGAAAACCGATGACATCCAGCCCGTGCTCCCCGCGCCGGTTGAGACCAGCACGCCGCTGGAGGACTGCGGCTCTTCCGCTTTCAGCCAGCGGATCCGGTAACGTGCAGACACGTGTGTTTGCGCTCCGAGAAATAAGTCGTTGAACGCCAAGAGCCGTTGGCCGTCATTCAACCGCGCTTCCGCCAGTGTAATGGAGCGGATTTTGCAGCGGCCTTCGAGAGTCTGGCCAATTGTCGCGCGGACTTGCCCTGGCAGAAACGGCAGAAGGATTCCGTCGAAGCGTTCGGGGTCGGGATTCACCGCTATAACCGGCTGGCGTCCCACGTACTTCGCCGTGTTGGCCACCAGTCCATCTTGTCCGAGGGTGACAATCAGGTCTTCCGGTAGAAAAGTGAAAGTCGGAACCAAGGCCCGGTCGACAACCTGCACTTTCAAGCCGGCTTCGACAGAATCTCGGACTGCATCCACCGAACGGCGGTAGGCTTCGTCTTCCCGCTCATATTCGCGGAAGTCTCCTCCCGCATGCTCGATATAGAATTTTGCCTGCGAGAGAGTATTAAATCGTTGGACCAATTCCGCGAGCCGGGTTTTTCTCGTTACCAGCACAATCTTCTCAAATCCGGCTCGCGGTTTCGCTTGGTGAATCATGCCGCTCATGAGCTACTTTCCTTTCGGCGCAGAAGGCAGCGTTGCATTCGCCTGCCTGGGTCCCACGAGGGAGTTAAGCAGGTCTGGCGAAATGTTGAGTTCGCCGATTTTCTGAGCGTTTGTCGCGAGTTCCTGAAATGCCATGGCGATCATGGCCCTTGGATCGGCACCTTGATTGGAAAGCATCAACAGTGTTTTCCAATCCATACCTCGAATCGGCTTGATTGTAGATTCCAGCGCATAGGCGCGGCTGTCGGCTTCTTTGCGCTCGTTCTCGACGCGCTGGTCCATTAAAGCCGCGCGCTGCCGCTCGATGGCAATTTCAGTAGCCATCTGCGTCTCGCGAATCTGGCGCTGCTTTTCTTCGACCGCGATTTCCGTGTTGAGCTCGCTTTCCTTGATATGTCGTTCTTGCTCGACGGCATTGTTGCGCCTTGCATAGATGGCATCGTCTGATCGGCGCTGCAGCGCCTCGCGAGCTTCGGCCTCGAGCGCCTTTGCCATTTCCGGCGAGGGACGAACAGACAGCAATGACAAGTTCAGGATTTCCACCCCAAGCTTTGCCACAGCTTCCGAACCTTTGAGTCCGGAGAGAACTGCGGTGCTTAGCTGGCTGCTGCTTGTCAGGGCTTCGCGAAGCGAGAGCCTCTGCGTTTCGGCGCGCATCAGCGTCTGCGTCGTATGCACCAGGCGCTCCGTCAACTTGCGGGGGTCTTCTGACAAGTATGCGCCCTGGGGCGTAATGCTGAAGTCCAGCACCGCCGCGATTCGCTTGGGGTCGGCGACCCGGTAGGTGAGTTGGCCTTGGATAGCGACAGACTGGAAATCGGCCGTGCTCTCCTGAAAGGCAAACGGCGCGTCTGAACTTGCGAGCGGCACGGACACAATCGTCGACGTCGGCGAGTAATAGAAGAAGGAAAGACCGGCTCCTTCGCGGCGAACGCGGCCGTTCTGAAAGTGGAGAAGGTAATTGGTGGGAGCGGCTTTCATGAAGCGAATCGTAAGCATCGTAGCCTCCTATAGTGTCTTACAGACACCATAGTAGTGTGCTGAAGACACTTTGTCAAGTAATATTTTTCTGGGCGTGGCGAGGAAAAAGCGAAGGGGAACTGCTGGTAGCTGATGGGTCCTCTTGGTTTATTCGTAGCGCAAGGCCACCATCGGATCGACGCGCATGGCGCGCCGTGCGGGCATGCACCCGGCGACCATGGCGACGGCGGAAAGCACGCCAATTGCGGCGATAAACGTGAAAGTGTCATGAGGCGCAAGACCAAACAACATCTTTTGCAACACGCCCACGGTTACCAAGGCGAGGCAGGCCCCTGCCGCGAGGCCACCAGCAAGAACAATGATCACGTCGCGCATCACCAGCCGAAGTATGGAATCCCGCGGCGCACCCAGTGCAATGCGAATCCCGAATTCACGCTGGCGCTGCGCCACCAGATAACTCAAAGCGCCGTAAAGGCCGATCATCGCCAGCAGCAAAGCCAAAGCGCCGAAGAAAGTGGAGAGAGTAGCGAGGAGGCGTTCCTGCACCAGCGAATCGTTCACCTGCTCAGCTAGCGTGCCGAAATCGAGGGGAACCGCTTTGCTTACCCCGGCAACGGATTCCTGCACGGCGGGCACAAGAACCGATGGACGCATCGCTGTCCGCAGCTCGAACACTTGTTCTTCCACGGGCTCCGTTACTTGCGCAATGGGAAAGTACGCTGTGGCGTGAGCCTCCTCGCGCAGCGATTCGTATTTGGCATCTTTCGCCAGTCCAACAATTTGGATGGGCGGTTCCGGCTTACCTGGATCCGCGTGGACACGGAAATACTTTCCAAGTGCATCTCCGTTCGGGAAAAATTTTCGCGCTAAGGTTTCATTGACGACAGCGACGCGAGGAGCAGTCTTGGTGTCGCCGTCGTTAAAGTTGCGGCCAGCAAAGAGCGGCGTGCGCACGGTTCCCAAATAACCAGGCGAGATGAAATTGAAGAACGCCAGCGCGGCATCCCCCGTCGGCGCATTTGGCGTATCCACCTCAAGGTCACTGTTCCAAACGTAATTGCTGACGGGAGTCATGACGGACCGGCTCGCGGAGACCACGCCGGGAAGCGTCCGTAACCGGCTCTCGATTTCATCAAACATCGCAGGCTGTTGCTCCGTCGGCACTTTGGCGTTGTGCAGATTCGCGCGAACGATAAGGACATTGTTTCGGTCGAACCCCACGTCCATGGTGACGAGTTTCACCAGGCTGCGCAGAAACAGGCCGCTGGCCACCAGCAGGACCAGCGACAACGCCACTTGCGAAGCGACAATCCATTTTCCGGGACGAAATCTGGCGCGACTTTCGGCATCAACCGCCTGATTGCCTTTCATCGCCGCAGTCAGCGACACGCGCGTGGAGCGAAACGCAGGCAGCACTCCAAAGAGAACCCCGGTGAATACCGCGGCGCCAGCGGTGAAGCTCAAGATTCGCCAGTCGAAGGACAGATCGAGAAAAACTTTGTTGTCTCCCGTCGAAATGTAGCGCACCAACAGCGCACTTCCCCAACGCGCAAAAAGAATGCCGAGCAGCGCCCCTGCCGTGGAAAGTAGCACGCATTCCGTCAGCAATTGACGAATCAGCCGCGCCCTCGATGCGCCCAGCGCTTTGCGCACGGCGATTTCCTTGTGCCGTGCTGACGCGCGGGCCAGCATCAAGCTCGCAATATTGGCGCACGCGATCAGCAGCACGAGTCCCACTACGCCCATCAATATATGGAGAGGCTGCGTAAATTGACGTCGCAGATAAGAAGTGCCTGTCGCAGCGGGAATGGTCTGGAACGACCGCTTGAGAAAGGATTGCTGATCTTTGACCTCCCAGTCCTGCGGCAACGCTGCTGCAAAGACCAGCGGCGAAACCACGCCGAGCCGCGCCATCAATTGCTCCGGTGTCATGCCAGGTTTGCTGCGGCCCGCCACGTTCAGCCACCACCACGAACGCCGGTCCATCCGCGATTTCGGCCCGTCGAAAATTTCCGCGGCACAAACTGGAATGGCGACGTCAAACTTGTTGCCACCTCCAAGCCGAAAAATCCCGGCGCGCTCACTCCGATTACGTTGAAGATGTGGTTGTCGAGAGAGAGCGTGCTGCCGACGGCGTTCTGCGCCCCACCAAAATGATCCTGCCAAAAACCATAGCTCAATACAGCAACGCCTGGACAGCCGCGTTTGTCGTCAGCTGCCGTGATCAAGCGGCCGGCGGCGGGGCGGATACTCAGCGTCGAGAAATACTCGCCGCTCGCAAACATGCCGTTGACATCATGCACGGCACCGCCTTGCGCAAGATCGAACTGCGTCAAGCTCCACGCGAAAATACCCGAGAAAAAATCCTGCCGATTTCGCAGCTCTTCCCAGAGGGGATTTGTGAACGTGGGTTCGGGCTCATTATTTGGCGACCTCGGGTCTCGAATTCGTACTTGTGTTAGTTGGTCGGGCTTCTCCACGGGAAGCATTCGCAGCATCACGGTGTCAATCAAGCTGAAGATCGCCGTGTTCGCACCGATGCCCAGCGCAAGCGAGAGCACGGCAACGCAGGAGATCACCGGCGTGCGCCCGAGAATCCGCAGCCCATAACGAATGTCTTGAAAGAGTGTCTCAATGAGATTCACGCCGTGCGCCTCGCGGATTTCTTCCTTGAGCTGTTCGTATCCGCCAAAATCAATCCGCGTCTTCCGCAGGGCTTCTTCTCTCGTGAGCCCGGATTTCATGTGTTTCTCGACTTGTTTATCGAAGTGAAAGCGCAGCTCCGCGTCCGCTTCCGATTCCACGGTATCGCGGCGGAACAGCGAACGAAGGCGGAACAATAGATCGTTGAACACGGGCTCTCCTACGCCGTCTCGAGAATCTGCGCGACGGCAGCGGCCAATTTTTTCCAGGAATCTTTTTCAAGCTCAAGCTGCTTGCGGCCGGTTTTGGTGAGTTCGTAATATTTCGCGCGGCGGTTGTTCTCTGACGTGCCCCACTTCGCTTTGATCCACCCGCGACGCTCGAGCCGGTGCAGCGCTGGATAGAGCGAACCCTGCTGAATCAGCAAAACGTCGCTCGAGATCTGGTGGATCCGCTCGGAAATCGCCCATCCATGCTGGGGTTCAAGCGCCAGCGTACGCAGAATCAGCAGGTCGAGTGTGCCCTGCGGAAGTTCAATTCTCTTTTGCGCCATCAGCAGGTTCCCCTGTCACTTCGACAAGAGACATTACGCCCACTCTTGTCGAAGTGCAAGGGGAAAGAGACCTTTGTTAAATGGAGTGATGTACGGCCGGCCACGTCCCGGTCGGCCTTTTGTAAGACATTCTAAGGGCGCGGCTTTTTCACTCTGAGCAGCGAAGGGCCCCGCCGGCGTTGCCTAACCCCGCGTGCGCTGGAACTCGTGCATGAAGCAAGTGAGAGCTTCGACGGCGCCCAACGTGACGGCGTTGTACAGCGATACGCGCATTCCGCCCACGGAGCGGTGGCCCGGCGTGCCAACGAGGCCCGCCTCGGCGGCTTCCACAGCGAATTGCTTTTCGATGTCTTCATTCCCGCCAGCAACGCGAAAAACCACGTTCATTTTTGAGCGTGAGGAATTTTCGACTGGGCAGCGATAAAACCCATTGCTCGCTTCAAGCGTGTCGTAGAGGAGCTTTGCCTTGGTGTTGTTGCGCTTTTCGATCGCGCTGATGCCGCCTTCGGCATCGATCCATTCCATCACCAGGCCTACGATGTAGATCGCAAACGTCGGCGGCGTGTGATACAGCGACTTCTCCTTGATGTGCGTGCGGTATTGCAGAAGCGTCGGCAGATTTTTATCCGCGCGCTCGGCAAGGTCCTTGCGCACGATCACGACGGTGACTCCACTTGGTCCAAGATTTTTTTGTGCGCCGGCAAAGATCAGCCCGAATTTCTTCACGTCGATAGGCCGTGAAGCGATATCCGAAGACATGTCCGCAACAAGCGGCGCGCCGCCTGTGACAGGCATCTCCGTCCACTGCGTGCCTTCGATCGTGTTGTTCGTACACACGTGAACATACGAGGCATCCGGCGAGTACTTGATCTCGTCCTTGCGCGGAAGCCGCGCGAATTTGTCCGCCTCGGTCGACGCCGCAACGTTATGCAGAATCCCCTTTTTCAATTCGCCGAGCGCCTTCGCCGTCCAAGTCCCGGTGTGAATCAGATCCACGGGCTTTCCCTGCAAGCAAAGGTTCATCGGCGCCATGGTGAACTGCATGCTTCCGCCGCCCTGCAAGAAAAGCACCGCGTAGTCATCTGGAATCGCGAGGTGCTTGCGCAATCCCGCTTCCGCCGCCGCATTAATACTCTCGAATTCCGGCGAGCGATGGCTCATCTCCATCACGGACATGCCGCTCCCGCGCCAATCAAGCAACTCTTCCTTGATGCGCTGAAGCACGGGAAGCGGCAACGCTCCCGGCCCCGCATTGAAATTGTGGACGCGCTTAACGCCGCGCTCGGAAACTGTGGACGTACTCACGGTAGATAGTTCCTCACTCTCTCGAAGGTGGCTGAGCCGCAATGGGGGCGGCCGCTCTTTAGATGGCTCCTCAGAATAACAGAATCTCTCAACGCTTCAGAAACACGACTCTGTACGCGATTCGAATCGTCTAGGGAATCTCGGCGATCGCGAACTCCACGCGGCGTCGCATCGGGTCAATGCGCTCCGCTCGAACGTGTACGCGGTCGCCCAGATGCCAGGCCCGCTCCTTTGTCGCAGTGCCGCGCCCACGACGCGATCCAACCGCGCCGCGCCGCCCATCGCCTCCGGAGAGAGCCACAATGGCGTGATCACTTTCGCGAAATACGACACGCGTACCGGCCGCATCTTCAAGCGCGTTGATCGGCAGTAGTCCCTCCACGAAAACTTCGAACAGCTCGACAAAACATCCAAACTTCTGCACCGAAATAATCAACGCTTCGTATTCCTCGCCAAGATGCGCTTCCATGAATTGCGCCGTCTTCCAATCCATCAACTCGCGCTCGGCCCCATTCGCGCGCCGCTCCGCTTCGGAAGTCTCCGACGCAATCTCCTCGAGCTGCGTCTCCGAATAAAGCGTCGCTTCCACGCCGCGCGCCGCATGACTTGCAGTGGGCGCAGCCGCGTGCGGATGCTCCAAAGCCCACTTCAAAATGCGGTGAACGATCAGATCGGGATACCGCCGAATCGGCGAAGTGAAATGCGTGTACTCGTCAAACCCCAGCGCAAAATGCCCCAGCGGCTCCGCGGCGTAGCGCGCTTGCTTCAGCGAGCGCAGCATCAAGTAAGAAACGATGCGCTCTTCCGGCTTGCCCGCCAACTTGCGCAGCAATTTTTGATAATGCTGCGGCGTAATCCGCAGCTCCGTCGAGCCAGGCAGCGCCACCTTCATCCCGCGCTCACGCCCATGACCATAAGAATCCGGCCGCCCCGCTTTCGCTGGCGCAGGCACGCGCCCGTGCCGCACGGCCACCTCGCGCTGATGCAAATCCGCCACGCCGAGCGAATAACCAAACGCTTGCGCCAGTTCTTCGAACTCCAAAACTTTGCGCGCGTCAGGTTTTTCGTGAACGCGGTGCAACGCCGCAATCCCGCGCTTGAGCAAATACCCGTCCACCGCGCGATTCGCCGCCAGCATAAACTCCTCAATCAGCCGGTGCGCGATATTCCGCTCGCTGCGCACAATGTTGGTCATGCGCTGCTGCTCGTCGAACTCAATCACCGCCTCGGGCAAATCAAAATCGATCGATCCATGTTCGTTGCGCCGCTTGTTCACCAGCAGCGCCAACTCTTTCATGTTACGAAAATGCTCAGCCAAGCCCGAGTAGCGCACCGTCGCATCCGTGTCGCCCTCGATCACTTTGTTCACATCGGTATAAGTCATCCGCTCAGCCGAACGAATCACGCCCGAAGTCATTCGCGAGCTCTGCATGTTTCCCGCGCCGTCGAACTCCATCAGCGCGCTCATCACCAGCCGCTCTTCCCGCGGCTTCAGAGAACACATCCCATTCGAAAGCGCTTCCGGAAGCATCGGCACGGCGCGGTCCGGAAAATACACCGAAGTCCCGCGCAGTCGCGCTTCCTGATCGAGCGCCGTCCCCGTTCGAACGTAGTGCGCCACATCGGCGATATGCACTTGCAGATTCCATCCGCCATCCTGCCTGCGCTCCACGTAAACCGCGTCATCAAAGTCGCGCGCCGTCTCTCCGTCAATCGTCACAATGGGCAGGTTACGAAAATCCTCCCGCCCTTCGCGCTCGGCTTCGCTCACGGGAGCGGCGCGATGCTCCGCCTCCTCCAAAACAGCGCGAGAGAATTCGTGCGGCAGATGATGCTTGCGAATGATGATCTCGATGTCCACACCGAGATCGCCCGGCCGCCCAAGAATTTCAATTATGCGTCCCGTTGCAAGCGCTCCGCCGCGCGGATAACGCAGCAGCTCCACATTCACCACTGCGCCATCAAGCTCAGGCAGTTGCGGCAGTCGTTTCCCGCGCGCGCCGCCCTCTTTCGCATCGCTCCCCAAACCCAATTTCTCCCGCAGCGCCGGTGTCAGCTCATCACCAGGAGGAATCTCGATTTCGTGCTGGATCCGGTTGTCGTAAGGCAGCACAACATTCCCGCGCGGCCCGTATCGAAACAATCCCACTACCGAAGGATGCGCCCGCCCCAGCACGCGCACGATCCGCCCTTCCGCGCGCTGCCCGCCGCGCGCGCTCCCGCCGCGAAACTCGCTTACGCGTTGCAGCTTCGCCACCACGCGGTCGCCGTGCATCGCATCTTCCACCGCGTCGCGCGGAATAAACACGTCGCCATCCAGCTGTGGCATCGGCACATCCGGCACCACAAATCCGTAGCCGTCGTGATGCAGCACGAGCCGTCCTCGCACCTCGTCCCGCGCCAGCGAATGCGATTCCGCCGGCCGCCGAACGTTGCTCGCTGAGCCTGGCCCCGCGGAACTCTGTTTTATGGAATCGCTTCCCGCGGATCCAGGAACCATGGACCCTTGCGCCGTCGAACGAGTGGTCTTGCCTCCCGATTCCGCCTCGCTTTTCCGCCCCGCAAGCCGGTAGCGTCCCCCCGGCAATTCCTCAATCGCCCCCCGCTTCTTCAATTTCACCAGCATATTGAACAGGGGTTTGTGGGCCGCCTTCCCGATGTGCAGCGCGGCCGCAATTTCGTTCGCCGGCACCGGTTCTCTCGTAACTTGCAGAAAACGGAGTATGTTATCTAGGCTGAGCTGATTTGGGCGGGTCATAGGTCGGTTGCACCAGCTGCCCGGTGCGAACTTCCACAGGGATTTTGTCACTTTTTTGCATTTTTTCCGGAACTTTTTTCGTTCTGCCGGGATTAAGTAGGTAGGCCAACACACGACCGGCTAGCCGCCCTCCGTCAGGCTAGCCGGACTTCCCCGAAAGGGGACATGAGGAGGCGGGACGACCTGGCCCGCCTCCTCTTTTTTCGCCTGCTGCGCGATTTCTCAATCAGCGGGTACCCACACTTCGGTTTTACATGCGGGGCTTTTGACTTTGCTTTTGATTTTGTCGGTTCGTTTTCTTTCGTTTCTCTCGAACGTCAGAAAATGAGATGGCCCTGTCCGTAATAGCGCTTGAGTCCTTTCGGCAGCGAACGACTATGGACCGATTCGACCCATTGGCGGATTTGCTTGAAATGGCGGCAGAATCCCGCGACGAATCAAGTCAGCCGAGCAAGGCGAATGCTTTGCGGAATTCGCAAGTCATGATCAGACGAGAGCCTAACTGAGCAAGGAATTGCAGCGGAGAATGGCGCAACACCTGAAAAAGGAAGTACAGCACCAAGTTTAGTCGTAAGTTCCAGAGCTTGTTGCGCTCGCTCCGCTTTCTGGTGCGTCTGTTTTATCTGACGAGACTCTGACCGCTTCGACTTGCAACCCCTTGTTCGCGTCGAAGCGCTGCTTGCGGTCTAGAGCCTTTACAAATTCTCTCGCAGCCTTCGCGATTGCACCAGCGATGCTAGACGCATCTACCTTGACGGTCGCTCCTTCTGTTCCCTTGCTCCGGTCTTCATAACGAATTTTTACGCTGTATGTGTTCATGCTTCTACTTTGCGCCAGGTTTCAGTTATCCGCAAGCACAACGATCGGAATCGCCAAACTTGTATAAAAGCGAACAGCGCGTACCTTTGACAGTCTTTAAGATGCCCGGCGGATGGCGAGATGGAGCGATACCGGCCGATACTCATGGCTGAGCCGGACGGGATCTCTCATCTCGCCGTTTGACTCGTCTCGTTGCGTCAGTCCTAGAAGGTGCCTCTCATGTTGGAACTCAAGGGCGTTCTCGTTTCTGAGAAGTGGCATAGGCCTTATGCTGAAGCTCTGATCGAAGCTGATCCGGCCAAATCGAAACGGCTAATCGTCGTAGCGAAACGTGCGATCTTTACTCGTTACTTGGAGTTGTGTGTCTCTCCGGGTTCCAAGGATCAATATCTCGACCTTCGGCAAGCGGTAAATGAGTTGTCAGAACTGAAGGAAATCAACCCGACTGGCCCGACGCGCCAGGATTTGGTTGCGTTAAGTCTCGTACAGGGAAGACCCGATTGTTTGATGCGCCGTTGCCCAGTAGGCTGACTGCAACATAGCCTCTGAAACAGCCGAAAGCGGGTGCTTGCCTGGACACAGGCACCCGCTCTCTCCTCCCCTGCGACTGAAGCTGGTAACTAGAGCTGGCACGCTCGACTATTTATAAATGTGAACTTTTCCATCCGCAACGACCGCGATGTATCTCCCGTTTTCGAGAAATTGCAAGACGTGTTTGCCCTCCCGTGCTTGCCCGGCCCGTTTCGATTCTTCGCGATCGTTAAATGCTCTTCGGTCCCGCGCCGGCCGCTGCCGCCCGCGAAGAGCTGTTCTTTTCGGCTTCCTTCGCCGCGCTCCTGTCGATTTCGATCGAGCCCTTAAAGTCGGCGCCGTCTTCGATCATGATTTGTGCCGTCGTCAAATTCCCGATCACCGAACCGTCCTTCCTGATCTCGATCCGGCCTTTCGCGCGCACGTTCCCTTTCACGTAGCCGTACACCACCACGTCGCGGGCGTTGATGTCAGCCGTTACCTTCGCCGTCTTTCCGACCGTCAGTTTCCGTTCATCAAGTTGGATCAGTCCTTCAACCGAGCCGTCGATCAGCAGATCCTCGGTGCCGATGATGTCGCCTTTCACATGCAGGCTCGACCCCAGCCACCCCGTCGCGTCATTCGCTGCCACATCCGATGGACGCATCGCACCTGCGCTCTCTTTATCTGTCAGCAAGTTTTTCGCTTCCAAAGCCCCAGCTTGCTGCACATCCGGTTTCTTCTTATCCCACATCGGACCTCCTTAGGGACAGCACACCCCACGCAGATTTCCCGCCAGGGTGCATCAAACTCAATCCCCCCGCTCCAGCTTACAGAAATTCGCTGCGAGTTTCAGCGTCTTACGCTACCTGGGCCATCTTCGGCGGGAGACCGAGCCGCCCTCCGTCATGCGGGTGAACCACCCTTAGCAGAATAAGCCAATTCCGAGCGCGCACTATTTTGAAAGCGCGGGTGCCCGCCTTTTCGATTTTGATCCTTGAAAGGTGGCCGGGCGCCGTTCAAGCCGCCCTTTTTAGACGCAGCGTAGCGCCGCCCGAATCGAGTGTGTGGGCGCGTTCATTGACGGCGATCTTTCGGAGCTTTGCTTCTAACGCGCCATCTTCTGAAGCGTATACAACAGAAGTTTGCGGTCGTCCTCGGTAGCCTTGCCCAACAGTCGGCGGAGTTTGTTTAGAAACTTCGCGTCCTTGCCGGAAGCGCCCCAAATGAGATCGTCAGAGGACTTGCGCTTTATCAGAGTCGGGACCTTTGGCGGCTCCTCACCGTCGTAAAACAGTTGATACACTGGCACTTCCAAAGCACGCGCAAATTTTTCCAGTGTCTCGACAGCCGGAACGGTATGTCCATTTTCCACACGAGAAACGTAGCACCGCAGAAGTCCGGTGCGCTTTTCAATGTCGCCCTGGCTGAATTTCTTTTGTTCGCGAAGTTCGCGGAGTCTGTCGCCTATAATCATGCCGGGATTATTTCACTCAACCGGACAGAACGCAACAGCGCAAGTTAGAGGCCGGATTGAGGGGTGACTCCTCCCGGCCCCAAGCCAAGTCCCTCACCGTTAACGGGCCTTCAATCACGGTGCGGACCCTAAAGGCAGAGTAGTCTGTGAAGGCGCAACTTCATTGCCAGCCGAAGAATTCTTTTAAAGACTTTGAGGGAAAGGGACTTACTAAATGTTCCATGGGTGAACGCCGCTGCACCACGCGTACTAGCACTGGAAATTTCTTTATAGTTGTACGCTTGTCTTGGGCCGAGCTGAGGGGTGCTCATCCCGGCCCCGGCAATACCCATCGCCGCTACTGTCCCCACATTAGCGTGTGGGTATCGTCTAAGAGAAAAGGGAGATCAACCACTGTTTTAATATAGTCAGGGTAGTCGGGGGGCGTCACGGGGACAAACGGGACGTTTTCTAAGGCTATCCTCCATCACCCGTCTCACCAAACTCGTACATTCCTGCTAACACCTTCCATCCACTCGACTTCCGCCCGTCACGTTCGAATGATACTCCTTCAATAATAGTCTTTGACAGTAATCAGAAACCATGCTACCCTATCCCATGCTTTCGTCGCATTCCATCCGATCGCTCTCCCCTTCATTCTATTTCTCTTCCCTCTGCGCACTCTGTGTCCTCTGTGTTAAAAACCCACCCTCAGACCCGCCC
The DNA here is from genome assembly GCA_963833345.1 of uncultured Acidobacteriota bacterium. GTDB lineage: Bacteria > Acidobacteriota > Terriglobia > Acidiferrales > UBA7541 > Acidiferrum. The sequence goes on from CAWHXI010000002.1 coordinate 4,582,851, forward strand.
CGGCGTGTCCCGCTACTTAAAGTCCTTTAGAATCCGCATTTACAAAAAAAAGGGGGGCCCCATGAGGGGCCCCATGCGCGACCGCTGCGTGTTACATCGTTCCTTCGTTACTTCATTGTTTCTTCACTTCATCGCGCAATCGTGCTCAGGAAAGGATAATGACTCGCGGCAGCCATGAAAAATAGCATGGGAAATGACAGCCAAAACGAGACCCGCGCGGTCAGAAAGCCCCAGCGCATCATGCGCTCGGCTTCGGGCGGCATCGGCACACCTTGTTCCGCGCTCGCCCGCGCCCACTTAATCAATTTCTTCTGGACGCGCCACACCACGCCCCAGGTGTTGAGCAGCATGACAAGACCCAGTCCCCCGCCGACGCTGATCGCCAGGTGGGCGTTGGAAACAGTTGGTCCGCCGTTCAATGCCATCACAAGCCACGACGCCGCGATCACGACGATCGCGATCCCAATGCCGCGCACCCAGGGACTATTCACAAATCCTTTTGCAGGGAGCTGAAACGCGTAAATGAAAATGTAGCCGACGACCCAAACCAGCAGCCACCAACCGAGCCATTTCACGGCCAGCGAATGGTCGCCGGCGGCTCGTGCATCCGCAAAAAGATGCAGCTGAAAATAGCGAATGCCGACAAGGACGGTCACCAGAGCGGAAGAACGAAACCAGCCCATCGCCTTGGACATCAGCGCCGGATAAATCTTCACGCGCGCCGCTGGATCGACTTGTTTCATCGCCGGCGTCAGAACCAAATTGAAGAAGTACAGCAACCCGATCCAGATGATGCCAAAAATGAGATGCAGCCAGCGCAAAGCCATCATTTCGTTGGCCAGCGGATTTTCGAGAAACGAAAAGTGAGGTCTCCATGCAGGAAAAGTGAGCGCCAAGAGAATGAAAAGCATCGATGACCTCCGGCTTCAAACGGATCGAGGGGATCGCGCAATCGCGTTTCCGCAAACATCCGAGCGGATAGCGGAGTCGCGGTTCCACAAATACCGTAGCGGAATACGCCGCAGGACGTCAATTTATCGCGAGTTTGAAATCGGAGGCTCGGTCAAGAAAGTGATTTGGGCTGAAACGCGCCGTCTACTGATTGGCGACCGTGTTCGACGCGGAGGCGTTTCCGATAGCGGCGCCGTTTACGACGAGTTCGACACGGCGGTTACGCTGGCGGCCGTCGGCGGTGTCATTTGTAGCGACGGGCTGCATTTTTCCAAAGCCGCGTGCAGTAATGGTCGAAGCAGGCACTCCATTTTCCGCGAGAAAATCGCGCACGGAGTCCGCGCGGCGCTCGGAGAGCTGCTGATTGAATTCATCGGTGCCCACACTGTCCGTATGGCCTTCGATCTGCAATGTCAGGCCAGGATGCGCGAGCAGAATTCCTGAAATTTTCGCAAGCTTTTCGCGCGCCCCGGGCTTGAGCGTGTAGCTGCCCGTATCAAAGAGCACGTCGGACATGTTGACGATGAGACCGCGAGCGGAATCGCGCGTCTGCAAAATGGAATTGAGCTGATTCAAGAGTTGCGAGCGCAGTTCCGCTTTTTCTGCTTCGGCGCGTGCGGCGGCTTGGCGCGCTTTATCCGCTTCGGCTTCCGCGGCACGTTGTTGATCGACAGCGGCGGCCTTGTCTCGCGCGGCTTGTTCGGCGGCAGCTTGCGCAGCTTGTTGTTGCGCGACGGCAGCGGCGGTGGCTTGCTCGGCTTCCTGTTTTTGGCGGGCGGCGTCGGCTGCGGCTTTTTCCGCTTCCTGCTTCATGCGCACCGCTTCGGCTTTGGCGGCTTCCGCTTGCAAGCGAGCCTGCTCCGCATCCTGGCGGCGCTTGATTTCAGCGGCGGCTTGTTCTTCGGCTGCTTTCTTGTCTGCAATGACTTTGGCTTGCGCGTCTTGCTCGGCTTTTTGCTTTACGGCCATCACGCGCGCTTCTTCCGCGGTTTCGACGACTTCGCGGGCCGCGGCTTCGACCGATTTTTTCTCGCTCTTGCGGCTGTAGATTTCTTCGGCGTTTCTAAGCTGCTGTTCGGCTTTGGCTAGGGAAGAGGGAGCGTATTTATCGGCTTGCGCGATGCGCGCGATTCGCACGGCGTTGCGCGCTTCGAAGAGTTCGAGAGGCGTTTTGCGGTCGATGCCGAAGATGGCGTTTTCAATCTTGGTGTTAGAGGACGAATAGATGCCGCGGCCCAGCAATTCGTATTGAGCGTCAATGTTTTCGACTTTGCCTTGCGTGCCGGGACCGAGAGTATTTTCGAGAACCACCATGTTGCCCGGCTGGGTGACGGCGAAATAGGGCTCCGCGGTGACAATCATGCCGAAGGTCTGCATATCCGAGATCGCTTTCACCTGGCCGGCGCCATTTTTCAGCGGAAGCTCACCGAGGTTCACAGCGCGGCCCTGCGGAGAAACGGCCCAGAGAACATAGGTCAGATATTCGAGGCCAAATTTGGTGGCCTCGTCGAGGCCCAAGAATCTGGCTTCAATTTCCATGCGGTTGCTCTTGCTTTCGACCTTGGCTTCGCCCGAAGCGCCTTGCATAAGTTCGGTGCCGCTGAAATCGATCTTGGTGGTGCCTCCGGCGCGGCGATAGTTCACGGCTTTGGTGGTGCGAGAAACGGTGGCGGGCGCGGAAGCCGGCGAGGTTGCCGCGGCCGGCGGTGCGGCAGCCTGGGTTTGCGGCCTCGCCCCTGAGGGCGCTTGGCCGAATGCGGGCGCGGCAAGAGTGCCGAACATGCCGGCGATTGCGAGATATAAAGATGTCTTTTTCACGTCAGACTCCTCGGTCGCCGTCGATGGCGACATGTTCTCGGCAGACAGCTCTCGCTTTGTTTGAGCGAGCGGTTCCAACTCCAAGGGAGCTATGTCCTAGGTTCTTTTTATCGTAACAAGAAAAAAGCGAAGAGAAAGAGAATGGGTGCCGCTTTTGCACAAGTGATTATTAGCTAGGCAGATGAACCGCCTTGGGCACGGGAATAGAGAGCGAGAGAAGAGGACAGACTGAAGTCTGTCCCACCTGGCAGTTCCGCACGGCCTGACGCTGAACTACGTTTTGCACTACGCTATCCGCGGCGAGCAAAAATTAGGATTCGTTAGTAGAGTAGTTGTCTCACTCCATGGCCACAACTCCGGTCGGTCCTACGAACTCCGGTTCACTTCCAGACGCGCCGTCCGCTTCGAGCAAGCGGCTTTTGCCTTGGCTGGTGGCCGTGGCGTTTTTCATGGAGTCGCTCGACACGACGATCCTGAATACCGCGGTGCCCGCCATTTCGGAGGCGCTGAAGGTAGCTCCGCTCAGCATGAAGTCCGTGCTGGCGAGCTACACACTGAGCCTGGCAGTTTTCATACCGATCAGCGGGTGGATGGCGGACCGGTTTGGAACGCGGCGGGTGTTTGCGGCTGCGATCGGACTTTTTACATTGGGATCTTTTCTGTGCGGCATTTCGAGCAATATCCATTTGCTGGTGGCGTGCCGCATTTTGCAGGGCTGCGGCGGAGCGATGATGGTGCCGGTGGGCCGGCTCACGCTAGTGCGAACGTTTGCCAAATCCGAGCTCATCCGCGCGATGAGTTTTGTGGCGATTCCGGCTCTGGTTGGCCCGATGCTTGGACCGATTGCAGGCGGTCTGATCGTCGGATACTTGCACTGGCGATTCATTTTTTTCGTAAATATTCCGATTGGGCTCATCGGGTTGTTGATGGTCTATCTGCATTTGCCGGATTATCGCGAGAAAACTCACCCGCTCGATATTGTGGGGCTCATCTTGTTTGGCTCCGGAATCGCGCTGCTATCCTACGTGCTGGAGATCTTCGGCGAGCATACGCTGAGTACGGCAGAAATTCTGGGACTTCTGGCGGTTTCTCTTTCGCTTATAGGCGGCTACTTATTTCACGCCAGGGAGATTGAATTCCCACTGTTGCGGCTGAGTTTGTTTCGCATCCGCACGTTCAGCGCGGCGGTGAGCGGAAGTTTTTTCACCCGGCTGGGAATTGGGGGAGTGCCTTTTCTTTTGCCGCTGCTCTACCAGGTGGGTTTGGGATTCACGCCGATTCAGTCTGGCCTGCTGATCATGCCGCAGGCGCTCGCTTCCATGAGCACGAAGTTCCTGCTGCCGAAAATTTTGAACCGAGTTGGTTATCGCGGCGTGCTGGTCTCCAATACGGTGATCCTCGGCCTTCTTCTGCTGCTTTTTGCGACCATCGGGCTACATACACCAGTTTGGGTCATCGTGATTCAGGCGTTTTGCTATGGGGCGTTCACTTCGCTGCAGTATACGAGCATGAATACGCTTGTGTATGCGGACGTCACGGAAGGCGAGACGAGCAGCGCGAGCTCCATCGCGAGCACGATGCAGCAAATGTCCATAAGTTTTGGCGTGGCGTCGGCAGGGCTGGCTACGGCGTTTTTCGTCCCGCGGGTGTATTCCAACCCGGCGGAAATGATTCATGGGGTGCACGAGGCATTGCTTGTTCTTGGTGTATTCACGGTTTTGTCCACCGCCATTTTTAGCAAATTGAAAAGTGGCGACGGTCAAAATGTGAGCCAGCAAAAGGCCGTTCACGCGGAATGATCAAATGTTCCGCCTACAGTTTGTGTAAGGTTTTTCCCGTATAACGATTTTTCTCTGGTATGTCGAATTTCCACTCAGCTAACGGGTTACGAATTTTTTATTTTTCGCTAACTCCTTGAATCGTAGCGGGTTTCTTTTTTTTTGAGGACGTTTGGCATGAAGCTTGCAGCTCTTACACGCGGTGACACATTCACCGCAGGAGAGTTGTGGTATGAAAAAAAGACAACTACACTTCAAAGGCGGATTAGCGCTGCTAGCCATGACAACTATTTTCTGGCTCGACTTCCCCGCTAACGCGCAATCCACGCCCGCTCAAGACAGCAGGCCCGTTCAAGACAACGACGCCACTCGCCAGGAATTGGCACGCTTCGACCAGTTCCTCGACAGCCATCGCGAAATTGCCGAGCAACTACGCAGGGATCCCTCGCTCGTAAACAATGAAGAATTTGTAAAGAACCATCCTGCGTTGCAGACCTATCTGCAGGATCATCCCGCGGTCCGCACGCAGATTAAGGAAAATCCAAACGCCTTCATGCGAGCGGAAGATCGCCTTGATCGCCGCGAAGACAATCGCGGCATAAACCGCGAGGAACTGGCACGCTTCGATCAGTTTCTCGACAACCATCGCGAAATTGCGGAGCAACTTCGCAAGGATCCTTCGCTTGTGGATAACAAGGAATATGTGAAGAACCATCCTGAGTTGCAGACTTATCTGCAGGATCATCCCGCCATTCGCACGCAGATTAAGGAAAACCCAAACGCCTTCATGCGGGCGGAAGACCGCTTTGACCGTCGCGAAGACAATCGCGGCCGCGACGTCAATCGCGAGGAATTGGCGCACTTCGATCAGTTCCTCGATAGCCATCGTGAGATCGCCGAGCAACTTCGCAAAGATCCTTCGCTTGCGGATAACGGTGAGTTTGTGAAAAATCACCCCGCGCTGCAGACCTACTTGCAGGATCACCCGGAACTTCGCGCGGAGTTAAAGGAAAATCCGAACGGCTTCATGCAGTTGGAAGCTCGCAACGAACACCGCGACGATGGCATGTATCGTGATCGTGACGCGACCCACAGGCCGTCTGCCAACTTCGGCGAATTCCTTGGCGGCCATTCCAACATCGCGGAGCAGCTCTCCAAGGACCCGAGTCTGGTGAAAAACAAGGAATATATGGAAAACCATCCTGAACTTCAGGAATATCTGAATGCACATCCTGATGTTCGGCAGGAATTGATGGAGAATCCCCAGAGCTTCGTCAAGGCAGCCCAACAATTCAGCACTAATAATGGCCGAACGGCAAAGCCCCCGGCGGCCCAACCTAAACCGAATCAGCAGTAAGCAAATGAGCGACGGATTGGAAGGGCGGTCTATCCGTCCTTCCAATTCGCTGTTGGTTTTCAAATCCCTTCACGATCAGGTTCGGCATCAGCTGACAACCGGCTTGGTTGCGAGTTCACACTGGGCGAGTTTTCTTAAGGAGGCATTATGAAGGTCAAGATTTCTGTCATTCTAGCGCTCGTGCTGCTGGCCGGGCTTCCTCTCAGCGCCGGCGGCAAGAAAAAAAAGCCCGAAAGAGCCATGCTGGAGAAAATGGAAGCTGTGCCTTGCGGCGCCAAAGAGAAAGGCGTGACCGGCTTGGGTACGGTGTGGGCATCAGCGGGCATTACGCATGTGAACTCCGATGAGAAGCTATGCCCGCAATATATGGTAGTGTCCGATGAAATGGAATATCACATCCGACCTATGGACAAGAAACATCCCATAATCTTGCCGGTCGGCCATGAAATCGAATTCGAGATCAAGAAAGACCGGATGTTTCTAAAGGTAGCGGATGACGATGAGAAAATGCGGACCTATCAAGTGGTCGCAATGAAGCCGACAACGACTTCAGACACCAGCGCGCAGAACTCCTCCGGTAAATCGGAGAAACCTTAGCGGTAGGCATCGGCCACCCATGGCATTACAAAACGCCGGCGGGATTTAGTACGCCAGCAGCGGACGCGTGAAACCTGCGAGTACGCTGTGGCCTGAGCGCAACCGTAAACGAGATGCCAAGCTAGGGCAATCCGAGAGGGTCAGCGGAAATGATTGACGGCCTGCTCCAGGCATTGGTCGTGCTTGGTGTGTTCACAATTTTGTCCACCGTCATTTTCAGTGAGTTGAAAGGCGGCGACGGTCAAAACGTAAGCCAGCAGAAGGTCCTTCACGCAGAGTGACGAGGGATTAGCCGGGGCCTGCGGAAGCAAAGTAGCAACCCAGCAGGAACAGCCAAGGAGCTTGACAATCACCCATATTTCTGCAACTATCGAAATATGGTGATAGCGTCAGGCAAAAAAAGCATGGAGTACGTGGCGAAGCTGGCGGATATGTTTTCCGCGATGGGGACCGAGCCGCGGCTACGAATCATGCGATTGTTGCTGTCCGCGCATCCGGAAGGCCTGGTGGTCGGCGAAATTCAGACAGAATTGGACATTCCGAACTCCACACTTTCTCACCATCTCGAGAAGCTGAAGAATGAAGGGCTCGTGAATGTTCGCCGCGAAAGTACGTTTTTGCACTACACGGCGAATACGGAAGCGCTTCAAGAGTTGCTGCAATTTCTCTACGCCGAATGCTGCACCCGGAACAAGGCCGTGAAACCGCAAGACATCGTCCAAATCTGCAAATAGGAGCCGGGCCGTGGACTACGCAAACATCAAAGAAGCCGTGAAAGAGAAATACGGCGAAGCAGCGCTTCGCGTGAATACTGGAGGGAGCGCTTGCTGCGGAGCAACGGCGGCCGGCAACTGCGGCCCCGATCCGATAACTTCGAATCTTTACGACGCTTCGCAGTCCGGAGAAATTCCCGCCGAGGCATTACTGGCCTCGCTCGGCTGCGGGAATCCGACGGCGCTCGCAAAACTTGCTCCCGGCGAGGTGGTTCTTGATCTAGGTTCCGGCGGCGGGATTGACGTGCTGCTCTCCGCGAAACGCGTCGGCCCCACGGGGAAGGCGTATGGCCTCGACATGACGGACGAAATGCTGGCGCTTGCGAACGAAAACAGGAGGAAATCCGGCATCACTAACGTCGAATTTCTGAAAGGTGAAATCGAAAGCATCCCCTTGCCGGACAATTCCGTGGACGTCGTCATCTCTAACTGCGTCATTAATCTATCGGCGGATAAAGACACGGTACTGCGGGAAACTTTTCGCGTGCTGAAACCGGGCGGGCGATTCGCCGTTTCGGATGTGGTGACCCGGGGAGAAATCCTGCCTGAAATTCGAAAGAGTGTTTTGCTTTGGGTGGGTTGTATCGCAGGCGCTCTGGATGAAGGCGAGTATCGTAGCAAACTCGCCGTCGCCGGATTTGAACAGGTGGATGTCGAGCCCACTCGCATTTATCGCGTGGAAGAGGCCCGCGAATTTCTTACAGGCCAGGGACTTGATGTCGAAGCCCTCGCCCCACAGGTCGACGGTAAGTTCCTGAGCGCGTTTATCCGCGCGGTCAAACCCATAGGCCCCAAAACGCAAGCTCCGTGCTGCGGTCCCAGCTGCTGCAACTAAAAGCGAATTGAGAAATCGCGCATGCCTCGACAATATAACGTTTTGTTTCTTTGCACCGGTAACTCCGCCCGGTCGATCTTGGCTGAAGCGATTCTAAACAGAAAAGGCCGTCCCAATTTCACCGCCTACAGCGCGGGAAGCCACCCCAAAGGCGTGGTTCATCCCGCCGCGTTACAACTTCTAGAGGCGGTAAAGTTTCCGACAGAAGGTCTCCACAGCAAGCCTTGGGACGAATTCGCCAAGCCCGGGGCGCCCAAACTGGATTTTGTTTTTACTGTTTGCGACAACGCTGCCGGTGAGGTCTGCCCGATCTGGCCGGGCCAACCGATGACCGCTCATTGGGGCATTCCCGATCCAGCTGCCGTCCAGGGCACTCAAGAGCAAATCGACAGAGCTTTCCGCGACGCCTTCGTACATCTCGATCGCAGAATCAGCCTCTTTCTCTCCCTGCCGTTGTCTTCCCTCGATCATCTCGCCATCAAAAGAGAAATCGAACGCATCGGGCAGCAATGAAAATCTCAATAGCTCGGCGCACCGCAGCGGAGTTTCTGGGGACCGCATTCCTTGTCGCTGCGGTAATCGGTTCCGGCATCATGGCGGATCGCCTCTCGAATGGAAATGTTGCTCTCGCGCTGCTTGCGAACACTATCGCTACCGGAGCGGCGTTGATGGCACTGATCGCAGCGTTTGGGCCCATCTCCGGCGCGCACTTGAATCCGGTCGTGAGCCTCATGGATGCCTTGGAAAAAGGGCTTTCATGGAGGGAGACTCCTTGCTATGTTTCAGGACAAATCCTGGGCGGCATTTTCGGGACGGTGGTGGCGCATCTGATGTTTGGATTGCGAATCATTTCCCTTTCGCATCACGTTAGAAACGGACCGGCCCAAGTGTTTAGCGAATTCGTCGCTACGTTTGGCCTGGTTTCGATCATTTGGGGATGTTCCCGGCGGCGACCCGATGCGATTCCATTTGTTGTCGGCGCCTATATCATGGCGGCCTACTGGTTTACAGCGTCTACTTCCTTTGCAAATCCAGCGGTAACCATCGCGAGATGCCTTAGCGATACTTTCGCGGGTATCCAGCCCACCGATGTTCCCTGGTTTGTACTAGCCCAGTTTCTCGGAGGAATTGCGGCGACGATTGTCTTTCGCTGGCTCGTTCCTAATTTGCAAGTTGGGGCCGGGGAAATTCTCCAGGCGCACGACGCGGAGCCGAATCTCTAGTTCCAAAATCGAACTTCTGCTGTAGCTGTATCGCCTCTCCGATGAACCGGATAAGCGGATCGCTGGCCGTCCCGGGCTGGTCAGAGTTACTGAATGGGTCCTAGCGTGATACACATTCTGTCTCGCACGGTTGGGCGAGTGACTCTAAGCTGCTACAGAATACTGATCACTTGCTCGCCTCCCGCGGCCAAAAACGCGGCGTGCGTTGCGCTGCGGCGCCGTTCAGCTTCTTTCATAAGATCAACGTAGAGGGGGGAGGATCGCAAGGACGCGAACCACGGATCGCGCGAAATGGCCGAGGCGCAGAGAAATCCGCGATCGATCGCGGAGGAGAGCGCCGAGATAGCGCGGCCGGTCTCGTTGATACGAGCCAGGTGACGGGCCGCGTAGAACAAGGTCTCAGGATCCTTGCGGATGGCGGTGTCCGCGGCCGCAATCGCGTTGAGACATTCATCCCAGTTGCCTTCGAGGTAGGCGCGAAGAGAGCGCATGATTCCCTGTACCGCGCCGGTGGCCCCTCCGGATTGCTCGCGTTCACGAAGCTTGGAAAGGGCGATCTGGTTATTGCCCATAGCAACCAGGGAGGCGCAATCGAGGTAATAGGCGCCTTTCTTGCCGTAGCAATCGAGCGTATTGGCATAGTCACCCAGGAGAAAGTAAGTATGCGCGGCGCTGGTCATCAGGTGTGGATCCAGATGGCGGCCACGAAGGTGGGCAGCAATGGATGCATCTAACTCGTCGCAGTAGCGGCAGGCCTGAACTAAACCGGCAAAGAGCTCGGGATCGTTCCGGCGCGAGCGCGCCCGCTCCAGTAGCCTGAGCATGGCCTGTTGCGTACGGCCCTGGTCGCACTCCACGGGCGTATAGAAATTGTGCGCGAGGGGCAGTTCAGGGTGGAGAGCAAAGGCACGCTGGAAGGCTTGTGCGGAGCGCTCCACCTCGCTGCCTAGGTCGTCACTAAATTTTCCCAGGAAATGGCAGACGCGGCCGAGCCGTACCCATGCTGGGGCATAGTCAGGGCTCTCTTCCACACACTGGATATAAAGGTCGCGGGCGAGGCTCATGCTGTCCAGAGTGCGCGTAAGGGCGAGCTGGTTGGCGCGAAGATAATATTCGTAGGCTCGGGCGCTGGCTGGAACGTCGCGATGAGAAGAGCGGCGTTCGCGTTCGTCGAGCGGAAGCTGGAGGGATTGCAGGATGCGTTCGCACAACTCGTCCTGAATCATGAAAAGATCGTGCATGGAAGAATTCGCCGACTGCGACCAGAGAACAGAACCGCCCGGAGCCTCGATGAGCTGACAGGTGAGGCGAAAACGATCCCCTGCTCGCTGCAACGAGCCAGTGAGGAAGGCATCCACGTCCGCTTCGACCGCCACACGTTTGGGATCAGGCTGCACTCCGAATGTGGCAGCCAAGAGGGTGGAACGCACGATGAGGTTGTCAATGGCCGAGAGGGAATTGCTGATGGCGTCTGGGAGAGAGTAGTTAAGAAAATCAGTCTGCTCGTCACTTTTCGGCGCGCGAAAAGGCAGGACGATAATACGCGAGACGGTTCGGGTTCGCGAAGCAACAGCGGTGCTGTCGGAAAGAGAAACAGACTCGAGGGCCTGGAGCATTTCGCGGGCTGAGGAGTAACGGTCCGCGACGCGTTTGGCCATGGCGCGGCGAATGACGCGGTCCAAAGCTTCAATCTCGCGCGACCCGCTAAGAGGCGGAGGATTTTGGTGCAAGACGGCGTAAAGAATATCCACGAGAGAGTGGCCTTCAAAGGGCCGCCTGCTCGTCAGCATTTCGTAAAAGATAGAGCCAACGGCGAAGATATCCGCGGGGGGACCTGTCGGGAGACCTCCGGCCTGTTCCGGCGCCATGTAGTGGGGAGTACCAACGATAAGTCCGGGTGCGGTTAATGACGCAGTGGTTCGCGTCTGATTTGGATCGCCCGTAAAGGTTGTATCCGTCGTACGGGCCAAGCCGAAATCGAGGAGCTTGGTGCCGTGGCGTGTCAAGAAGACGTTGGAGGGTTTGAGGTCGCGGTGAACGATGCCCAGGTCGTGAAGGGCCTGTAGCGCGCCGAGGATCTGACGTCCAATGCCCAAGGCCTCCGAGGTGGTAATCGCGCAAGTGAGAAGGCGGTCCGCGAGGGACTGGCCGTCGAGCAGCTCTAGAATGATAACGAGAGATTCATCTTCTTCGAGGACGTCGAAGACCTGACAGACGTTGGGATGATTGACGCGGGCCAGGGAACGCGCTTCGCGCCAAAGCCTGGAGCGTGCTTCTTTGGTTTGATTTGCTTCGTGGATGGTCTTTATTGCGACGGGCCGTTCGAGGCGCTCGTCCCATCCCTCGAACACAATCCCCATTGCCCCTTGGCCGATCTTGCGCCGGATCCGGTAGTGGCCAATGGTTTCCAACATGAGGTCATCATAGTCCCGCGGAAAGGAAGCTCGCAATGTTGTCTGGTGGCTCGGAGAAGTGTGGGAGCTGGGAATTCTTTTTTCACGGAACTTTTCGGCTACTTAGACGTCTATGTATGGTGAGGTCTGAGTATGGCTAAGGCTGACTCTTTGCAGGGGTCGATGGATTTGCTTGTTTTGAAGATACTTTCGCGGCGGCCGGGGCTGCACGGGTACGCGATTATGACCGCGATTCAGGAGATTTCGGGCGAAGTGCTGCGGGTGGAGGAAGGGTCACTCTATCCGGCTTTGCACCGGATGGAAGAGGCGGGGTGGATTCGCGCGGAATGGATTATGAAGGAGACCGGGCGGCGGGCGCGGTTATATGAGGTGACGGCGGCGGGGAAGAAGCAGCTGGGGATGGAAGAGTCGCGGTGGCAGGCGGTGACTTTGGCTGTGAACCGCGTTTTGCGGGAGGCCTGATATGTCGCTCTGGTCACGGATGTCCAACGTTCTTCGTGGGGAACGGTTGAACCGGGAGATCGACGAAGAACTGGAAGCGCATATTGCGGAAGCGATTGCGCAGGGGCGAGATCCGGAGGAGGCGCGAAGAGCGTTTGGCTCCGCGTTGCGGCATCGCGAAGGGATCCGCGATGTGAGGCTTAGTGTGTGGCTTGATACTTTGCGGGCTGACACGGTGTTTGGCTGGCGGCAGCTCAAGAAGAACAAGGTAACTTCCGCGGCAGCGATTCTCTCGCTCGCGCTAGCGATGGGAGCTTGCACGTCCGCTTTTCGCCTGATTGATGCGCTTCTGCTACGACCTTTGCCGGTGGTCGAACCAGAGCGCATCCATGTTGTGGCATTCGAAGGAACCGGGCTTGACGGCAAGCTTATGACCTACGACAGCTGTTCTTATCCTATGTTCCGCGAAATGCGTGGGGCGGTGAAGGAGCAAGCCGAGCTGATTGCGGTTTCGTATGAGGACCGCGTGGATTTGACGTACGGGTCGGACCAGGAAATGGAGAAAGAGTATTTGCAGTACGTTTCCGGGTGGATGTTCAGCTCGTTTGGGCTGCGACCAGCTTTGGGGCGATTGCTTGCCGAAACCGATGATGTGGTTCCGGGCGCGAATCCTTATGCGGTGATTTCCTACGATTATTGGACACGGCGATTTGGGCAGGATCCGAACGTAATCGGGCGCACCTTCCGCGTGGGAGACACCGTCTACCAGATCGTCGGCGTGGCGGAAAAGTCTTTCACCGGGACGGAGACCGGTACGATTACGAGCATCTTTGTTCCGATGATGATGAAGAATCCGCGCACTCTTGCCAGTTGGAATAATTTTTGGATGCGTACGTTTGTGCGGCTCATGCCGGGTGTTGCGGTTGAGCCAGTTCAAGAAAAATTGCGTGCGGTGTTTCATGCTGTCCAAGAACAACGAGCGAAGACTTTTGTCGGGATGTCCGAGCAGCGGCACGAAAACTTTTTCAGCGAGAAACTGTTTCTGGATCCCGCGGCGGCGGGGCGGTCCAATCTGCAGAGGGATTACAAGCGTGCGCTGACGATTCTGGGAGGGTTGGTGGCCTTGGTGTTGCTGATTGCCTGCGCGAACGTGGCGAATTTGATGACTGCGCAGGCCGCGGCGCGAGCGCGGGAAATGGCGCTACGCGTTTCGATTGGCGCAGGCCGGGCGCGATTGGTGCAGCTCGTGCTGGTGGAGGGCGCGATACGCGCTTTTCTCGCGGCCATTGCTGGCGCGTTGTTCGCATGGTGGGCCGCGCCGTTTGTGGTCGGCAAGATCAATCCGCCGGACGACCCGGCACGCTTATCGCTTCCGGCCGATTGGAGAATTCTTGGATTCGGACTCGCGTTGTCGCTTGTAGTGACTTTGCTCTTCGGGCTGGCGCCGGCGCTTCGCGCTTCGGCGGTCAAGCCAGTCAGCGCGCTCAAAGGGGGAGAAGATCCGCATTCGCGGCGCCGCTTGATACATCCATTGGCTGCCGCGCAGGTTGCATTCTGTTTTCTCGTTCTTTTCGTGGCGGGATTGTTTGTCGCGACGTTTGAACGTTTGTCTCACCAGCCTACGGGTTTCTCCGCGGAACGCGTGTTGAATCTGGAAACCGTTACGCGTGTGGCTCAGCCGCCGGCATTTTGGAATCAGGTGGCGGAGCATCTGCGCGCGGCTCCCGGCGTTGAGAGCGTCGCTATCGTCGGATGGCCGCTTATGAGCGGGGAAAGCTGGGTGGATTTTATTTCGATCCACGGAGGGCCTGCCAATGAAGTGTTCTCTGATTTTCTGAGCGTTTCGCCGGGCTGGATCGACACGATGAAAATTCCGTTTATTGACGGCAGAGACTTTCGCGTGGAAGAGACCTATCCGCCCGTGGCGATCGTCAACCAGGCTTTTGCAAACCAATTTTTCGATGGAGAGGATCCTGTCGGGAAGACGTTTGAAACTGTGGACGGCCGCACGGGGACGCGCGTCGGCTTTCAGATTGTGGGCTACGTTCGCGATGCTCGATCGCGCGACAACATGCGGCTGCCGATTCGACCGACGGCGTATGTTCCGTTTCACGCGGTGGATGCGGCGGGGGCTCTGCAGTCGAAGGATCGCGGAACTTTTGTCGTGCGAACCGCGCTGGCGAACCCGCTGGCGTTAGCGTCTTTGCTGCGGCAGGAGGTACCGGCGGCGCGGCCGGAATTTCGCGTGAACCGCGTGCGCGCGCAAGTGGAAATCAATATGGCTCACGCGGTGCGCGAGCGATTGCTGGCGACTCTGGCAATATTCTTCGCGATAGTGGCGCTGTTATTGGCGGGAGTCGGGCTGTACGGCGTTTTGCACTATTCCGTGCTGCAGCGGCGGCGGGAAATTGGAATTCGGATGGCAGTAGGCGCACAGGCCGGCGGCGTGGTGCGCCTTGTGACTGTGGAAGTTTTCACGATGGTACTCGTTGGAGCGGTGGCAGGAGTGGTGCTTGGTATGGCCTCGGTGCGTTATATCGAGGCGTTTTTTTTCCAAGTGAAGGCCACGGACCTGACCGTGCTGGCGTTTCCGTCATTGGCCATTTTAGTTGTGGCCTTACTAGCGGCGCTGCGGCCGGTGATGCACGCAGTGCGAATCGACCCGGCTTCGATGTTGCGAGCCGAGTAGGCTTTTTCAGCGATAGAGCGGACTTTGCAGGGGGGTTGCTATGTCGGTGTGGTCGCGGATAGCCAATGTTTTGCGCGGGGACCGTTTGAATCGAGAGATTGACGAGGAACTCGAGGCGCACATTGCAGAGGCGATCGCGCAGGGGCGCGAGGCTGTTGAGGCGCGAAGGGCGCTGGGGTCGACGCTGCGGCACCGGGAAGGAAGCCGCGACGTGAGGCTCGTGACGTGGCTGGAATCGTTGCGCTCAGACGCGGTGTTCGGCCTGCGCCAGCTCAAGAAAACCAAGGCCACTTCTCTCGCGGCAATTCTTTCACTCGCGCTTGCAATCGGAGCTTGCACTTCCGCGTTCCGATTGATTGACGCAATTCTGCTGCGGCCTTTGCCGGTGGCGAATCCGGAGAAGCTTTATGATTTGTCACGCCAGGGAATTGGGCCTGAGGGTAAGCCTCAGACATTCGATGGCTGGGCTTATCCGGACTTTGAGCTGATGCGCGCGGCGGTGAAAGATCAAGCCGAATTGTTTGCGGTTTCTTATGCCGAGCCGGTAGATCTGACTTACAGATTAGACGAGGAGATTGAAAAGGCATACCTGCAGTACGTTTCCGGCTGGATGTTTCCAACACTAGGGTTGCGGCCGGCTCTGGGGCGGCTGTTCACCGAAAACGATGATGTGAAACCGGGCGGGCATCCGTATGCCTTGCTTTCTTTTGATTATTGGACGCATCGGTTTGGGCAGGACCCGAAGGTGATAGGGAAGACTTTTCGAATGGGCAATGAGATTTACGAGATAGCGGGCGTGGTGGAAGCGCCTTTTACCGGAACGGAACCCGGGACGATGGTTGATATTTTCGTGCCGACGATGATGAACCCTGCCGTCACTCGCAAAGACTCGACGTGGCACCGGACCTTGGCAGTAGTGAAAGAGGGCGTTGCGCTCGAACCCATGCGCCAGAAACTAGAGGCGACTTCGCTTGCGTTCGAAAAGGAACGCGCTTGGGGTTTTGCGGGAATGCGCAAAGAAGATATCGATAATTTTTTGAACCAGAAGGTTTTACTCGAACCGGCCGGCACAGGAGTTTCCGAATTGCAGTCCGAAACGCGGAGGCCACTCGCTGTGCTCGGAGTGCTCGTGGGGCTGGTGCTACTGATTGCGTGCGCGAATGTCGCGAATCTGATGACGGCACAGGCCTCGGCGCGTGCGCGCGAAATGGCCGTGCGAGTCTCGATCGGCGGCGGGCGGTGGCGGCTGGTTCAGTTGGTGCTGGTGCAAAGCGCGTGGCTAGCCTTGCTGGCGGCGGCAATCGGTGGATTGTTCGCGTGGTGGTCGGGGCCGTTCGTCGTGAGCATGATTAATCCGCCGGACAATCCAGCGCGGCTGATCCTTCCCTCGGACTGGCGGGTCCTGGGTTTCGGCTTGGCAATCTCGCTCGGCGTGACTTTGCTTTTTGGGTTGGCACCTGCGCTGCGAGCTTCGTCCGTCAATCCGGTCAGCGCCCTAAAGGGCGGAGAAGATCCACATTCGAAGCGGCGGCTGATGCATGTGCTGATCGCCGTGCAGGTGGCGTTCTGTTTTCTCGTGCTTTTTGTGGCGGGGCTATTCGTCACCACGTTTCAACGATTGTCGCATCAGCCTACCGGATTTTTGGCGGATCGGCTTCTCGTGGTCGACACCGTCGCTGAGAATCCGCAGCCAGTCGAGTTTTGGGAACAGGTCGCAGACCATGTGCGGAGCATGCAAGGGGTGGAAGCGGTCGCCCTGGCGGATTCGCCTCTGCTCGGCGGCAGCGGCTGGAACAATTTTATTTCCGTCAACGGTGCGCCGCCCAATGGGGTGCTGTCCTACATGCGCGCTGTTTCGCCCGGCTGGCTGGACGCGATGAAAATTCAGCTGATAGATGGCAGAGACTTTCGGCCAGGCGATACGCATCCCGGCGCGGCGCTCGTGAACGAAACGTTCGCGAAGACGTATTTTGATGGAGTTGATCCAGTGGGAAAGACCTTCGATCTCTCGTTAGACGAGGGCAAGCGTTTGCGCTACGAAATCGTAGGCTACGTTAAAGACGTTCGTTACCGGAATTTGCGCGAGCCGATTTTGCCGCAGCTGTATGTTCCCTTTCATGCGGTGGACGACAACGGCGCTTCGCGAAAAAGAGGAGCGGGAATTGTGTTGGTGCGCACTTCCGGATTGAACCCGCCTGCGCTGGCGTCTGTCCTGCGACAGGAAGTGCCGCGAGCACGGCCGGAGTTTCGCGTGAGCCGCATTCGCACGCAACTCGAGATCAATCAGTCGCACACTGTGCGTGAGCGGTTGCTGGCGACCCTGGCCCTTTTCTTCGCGATTGTGGCGCTATTGCTTGCGGGCGTCGGGTTGTATGGCGTACTGCACTATTCCGTGCTGCAACGCCGCCGCGAGATTGGGATTCGCATGGCGGTAGGCGCACAAGCAGGCGGCGTCGCTCGATTGGTGACTGCGGAAGTGTTTGCAATGGTGGCCGTTGGAGCCGTTGCGGGTGTGGGAATGGGGATGCTATCGGTGCGATATGTAGAATCGCTTTTTTACCAGGTGAAGGCGACGGATTTGCAGATGCTCGCCCTTCCGTCGCTGGCGATTCTTGTAGGAGCGCTGCTGGCGGCGTTGCGGCCGGTGATGCAGGCGGTTCGAATCGAGCCCGTATCGATGCTGCGCGCGGAGTAGATGAGCGGCGCAGCTGAGTTTTGAGGTGCAAGACTTGACCCTATACCTGGGTATAAGGTTCAGAATAGTGGCATGCGCATCGGGGAGCTATCGTCGAAAGCGGGCGTGAATGTCCAGACGATCCGGTTTTACGAGCGGGAAAAGCTGCTACGAAAACCGGTGAGGACGGCGGCGGGGTACCGCACGTTCGAAGAGGCGGACCTCGAGCGAGTTAGATTTATAAAGGACTCGCAACAGCTTGGCTTTTCGCTGAAAGAGATCAAGGAACTTTTAGAGATTCACGAATCCGCGAAATCGTTTGCGGGGAGTCCACAGACGAAATCTAAGGAGTGGGAAAAGGCGTTTCGAATCGCGCGGGAACGGCTGGAGCTGATCAACCAGAAGATCGAGTTTCTTAAAGTGTTGAAGAAGCCGCTTGCCGCTGTGCTTGAACAGCCGGGGGCGGAGAAAGCAATGGTATGCCCGGCTTCCTTGATGGAGCGTCCTGGGGCAGGGCAGACCGGGAAGAACGCGCGGAACGACCGTGGCACGGTTTCTCGTCCTCGTAAAAAATCCGCTTGACTCTATACCTCGGTACAGACTTCACACTCCCTAAAGAACGTGGCTGAGACAAGAAATGGTGGTGCTCAGAGCGCTTCTCAGCTGAGTTCTCAGCTCGCTGCAATGATTTGATCGAAGGGAGAAAACAAAAATGGTTCGAAGAATTGCTCTGCTTTTTCTTGCGGTTGTGTTTACGGCGGTGGCTGCGAATCCGCCGGACTTTTCGGGAACGTGGGTGTTCAATGCAGGCAAGAGCAAGAATATCGGAATGATGGCCAGCGCTGAATACGCTTCGACGATAACGCAGACGGCGAAAGTGTTGAGCGTTACGGACACCACGGTGTTCAACGGGCAGAAGCAAACGCACGAGACGCGGTACGACTTGAGCGGCGCGATCGTTTCGAACGACTCGCCGATGGGGGAAAAGAGTGAAACGAGCAGCCATTGGGCGGGAAATAAATTGGTGACGACTTGGGAGTCTGAAGGCGCGGTAGCGGGGACGAAAGTAGTTCGAACAGAGACGCGCTATTTGTCAGACGACGGAAAAATACTGTTTTTGGAGTCGGCGCGTGCCGGCAAAGAGCCGATGGTCATTGTGTTCGATAAGAAGTGATGAGCATGGACGAGGCGATTCCATTGGCGGGAACAGTAAGCGGCGGAGAAGCTGGTGCCTCGAGGAAACGCGTGTGGCACGTGCTCGCTCTGATCGTCGCGATCGTGATTGTCGGAAGCGCGGTGGCCGCATATTTCACCCAGAAGCAGCCGCGCGAGGATGGGAATGTCGCGGCTGCCTCCACCATTTCTCCGGAAATGCGAGAGATCGACTCGACCGTGACCACCAGCGGAACTGTGCGGTTGAGAACTGGCGCGGAAGTGCGTGTTGGCTCGCAAGTGTCGGGGATTGTGCGGAAGTTGAACGTGACGGTCGGCTCGCACATTCAGAAGGGCGACATCATCGCGGAGATCGATCCACGCCCGTTGCAGGCGCGCGTGGAGCAGGCGCGCACGCAGGCGGCGATGGACGAAGTGGGCGTCGGGAAAGCACAGAGGGACTTGAACCGCGGGCAACAATTGTTCGCGGAGGGAGTTTTGCCGGCGCAGCAGAAGGAGGATCTGGAATGGCAATTGAAGAGTGCGCAGGCAAAGCTGGAGAAATCGAAGAGCGATTTGGCGGCGGCGGAAATTGATTTGTCGTACGCGGTGATCCGAGCGCCGATTTCGGGAACGGTGGCTTCGGTTTCCACCCAGGAGGGAGAAACTGTGGCGGCTTCGTTTGCAGCGCCAACGTTCGTGACGATCATTGAGGACAACGCGCTGGAATTGGTGGCGATGGTGGATGAGACAGATATCGCCAATGTGCGACCCGGCGACACAGTGGATTTTACCGTGGAGGCATATCCAGCGCAGGGAATGCCGGCGATTGTAAAGCGGATCGATCCCGTCGCGACGATCATTTCCGGCGTGGTGAATTATCCGGTGATGGCGGCGATACAGAAAGACGGGCGGCTGCTCAAGCCCGATATGACAGCGAACATCGCGATCAAGACGGCGGAGAGGAAGGCGCTGGTCGTGCCAAGTGGAGTGATTCAGCGCGACGGTGAGGAACGCTATGTTTTTCTATTGCGAGATGGAAAGCAGGAGAAGAGAGCCATAACCATTGGGACGCGTGACGCGGGATTCACGGAGATTAAGAAGGGTTTGAGCGCGAGCGACCAAGTTGTGATCAATCGCGCAGTGGATACAAAGAAAAAAGGCGAAAAACCATGATTGAGGTGATGCATCTCGGAAAGACGTACCGGAGAGGTGATGGGACGCCAGTCGAGGCGTTGAAGGATATTAGTTTTCTTATCGAGGGAGGAGAGTTTGTGACCATTCGCGGGCCCTCGGGATCGGGAAAATCTTCGGTGCTGAACATCGTGGGATGTCTCGACAAACCCACGTCGGGAACTTACCGGCTGAATGGAGAGGAATTGTCTGGGTATTCCGACAAGCAGCTTTCGCATGTGCGTGCGTGGAAGATTGGATTTGTGTTTCAGTCGTTCAATCTGATGCCGCGAA
Organism: uncultured Acidobacteriota bacterium; assembly: GCA_963833345.1. Taxonomy (GTDB): domain Bacteria; phylum Acidobacteriota; class Terriglobia; order Acidiferrales; family UBA7541; genus Acidiferrum. Next base: position 4,603,020 of record CAWHXI010000002.1, read on the forward strand.
CGACGGCGCTGGAAAACGTGGAGATTCCGATGATTTACGGGCCGGGCCGCGTCGATCACAAGCGGGCGATGGCGGCGCTGGAGCGCGTGGGGCTTGGCGAACGTGCTCATCACTATGGGACAGAACTTTCCGGTGGCGAGCAGCAACGCGTGGCGATTGCGCGGGCGTTGATCAATGATCCACCGCTTATCCTTGCGGATGAGCCAACGGGGAATCTGGATTCAGCGGCGGGCGCGGAAGTGATGGCGATATTGCGCCAACTGCATCGAGAGGGGCGGACTGTCGTTCTGGTGACGCACGACGATGCGGTGGCGGCGTACGCGGAACGCGAGATTTTGTTTAAGGATGGAGTGCTTGCGTCGGATCGAAAGGTAGCCGTGCTTGCGACCGAGTGACCTTGGCGGCGCCTTGGAGAACAGATCATGCGAATCACATCGGGAATAGGAATTGCTTGGCGCAGCATGTCACGGAACCGGCTACGGACATTTTTCATGATGGCTGGGGTGATGATCGGGATTTGTTCGTTGATGATACTGGATTCCGTGGGCGAGAACACCAAGCGCGAGACGATGAAGCGCTTTAAAAACATGATCGGGACATTTGACACGGTGATTATTCGTCCCGGCGCTGGAAAGACGCGAGGGATGGTGTCGCTGACGAATGTTCCGCCGACGTTGAAGTTCGAGGACGCGGCAGCCATCGCGGCGGCGATTCCCGAAGTGAAACAAGTCGCTCTGCTGCAGAACGCGTTCGATATAGATGTGAAATACAAAGACAAGAACGTGAGCCCGGCGATTTTTGGCGTATCCGCGAACTGGCTTTATTTGCGGGGAGATGAACTTGCGCAGGGGGATTTCATAAGCGAGGAAGACATGCAATCGCTTGCGCGGGTGGCGATCCTAGGTTCGGACGTATTGCCGATTCTTTTTCCCGAAGGCGACGCTATTGGGAAGACCATTCGAATTGGAGATGTGCCGTTTCAGGTGAAGGGCTTGTTGGCGTCTCGAGGCGCGGGACCCGGCGGAGGAAGTCTCGACAACCTCATTCTGATTCCGGTGACCACAGCGGCAAAACGCTTGTTCAACCGAGATTTTTTGACGATGCTGATTGCGCAAGTGCGAGAACCGGAAAAGAGCGATGCCGGGGTGGCGAAGATTACAGCGCTGCTGAGGCAGCGTCACCACATCGCGGCCTCTGCGCTTGACGATTTTACGCTTACAAGTCCGCAGGCGGTGATGGCGCAAGTGACGCAGATGGGTTCCACACTCTCGACGATATTGAAGGGAATTGCGACGATCGCGATGTTTATCGGCGGAGCGGTGATTATGAGCTTGATGCTCATCAGCGTGTCCGAGAGAAGGAAAGAGATTGGGCTGCGGCGATCCGTCGGCGCGAGCCGGCAGGACATTTTGCTGCAGTTTATTTTAGAGGCGTTGCTGATATCGAGCTTTGGAGGGTTGATGGGGATCGTGCTTGGCCTGGGCCGGACGAATCTGGTTGCGCGCATGCAGCATTTGCCGCCGATTTTTGCGTTGCAAGCTTTGGAATGGACGGCGGGGCTTTCCGTTGGGCTCGGTCTGGTCTTCGGAATCTATCCGGCGTGGAGAGCGACGCAAGTGGATCCTGTGAAGGCCTTGCGGACCTGACGCGGGCTCGAGTGAGACTTCCGGAAAATTCATGCACATCGGCAAAGCAATTCTTTTGATGACTGGGTCGCTGCGGTTGATCTGGCGATTCCGTTTGCGTTCCGGTCTCATCCTTTTGAGCGCCCTGCTGGGAGTCGGCGGCGTGATTTCCGCGATCAACTATGCTGCCGAAGGGCGGATGAAAGTTCTGAATCGGATACAACGGTTGGGGACAAATGTGCTGGTTGTTACACCGCAGTTGAGCCGCAATGTAGGCAGGCGCGCGAAGACGGGAACGATTGTGACCACGCTGGTGGCTGCGGATTATGCCGAGATTTTGCGCGAGATTCCGGAGATCGAGCAATCGTCCGCGACGATAACCACATCTTTCCTGGTGAAGGCCGGCGACCTTTCGAAAAGCAATTGCATTGTGATGGGAACCGAACCCGACTACGCGCGTATCCGGCACTGGCAAACGACCGAGGGCGAGTTCTATGAGTTGCCAGAAGTGAGGAGGTCGGCGCGCGTGGCGGTGCTTGGCTCGACAGTGCGGCGCGATCTTTTTGGGAGCGAATCGCCGGTTGGCAAACGGATTTTCATCAATCGAGTGCCATTCGAAGTGATTGGCGTGCTGGAAGAGCGGGGCCAGGGGTTGGACGCGACAAACGAAGACAATCAGGTTTACGTTCCGTTGAGCACGGCCATGCGCCGCTTGGCGAATGTCGATTATTTCGGCTCCATTCTTTTCGCGGTGACAAGGTGGGACAGGATGGACGAAACGACGGAAGCGATCCACAAGGTTCTTAGCAGGAGGCATCACGCTCCCGGGAATTTACCGGAGGACTTTCAGATTCAGAACCAAAAGGCACTGATCGACACGGAGATCGCTTCTTCCAATCGCCTGACGTTTCTTGTGCGCTGGGTGGGATTGAGCGGACTGGCCGTTTCGGGCCTGGGCATTCTGGCGATTTGCTGGATTGCCGTGGGGGAAAGAGTCGGAGAAATCGGGATACGCAGGGCGTTGGGAGCGACGAAATCGGACATCTTCCTTCAATTTTTGTTTGAAGCCGCGGTGATTAGCGTTTTGGGTTGTTTGGCTGGGCTGGTGGCCGGCTGGCGCGGCACCCAAAGCATTGCGCAGCAAACGGACCTTCCCTTTTTCTTTGATTGGACAAGCGCGGAACTCGTCGTCGGATTTGCGATGTTTATGAATCTGGTCTTTGCGCTGATCCCCTCGAGAAGGGCGGCGCTCCTGGATCCAATCCGGGCGCTTAAATCGGAATGAGTTTGGGAATCAGCCGAAATACTATTGTTTTGATGGTGCCCGAGAGAGGACTCGAACCTCCACGACCTTGCGATCACTAGCTCCTGAAGCTAGCGCGTCTGCCAGTTCCGCCACTCGGGCACGAGTGTTGTGGGTGAAACCCCGATACAGCCGGGATTACAGTTCCAACGAGGCTTTTTCATTGTGCCCGCCGCTTCCCGGTTTGTCAACGAAGGGGCCATGCGTTTTAGCGCGAATTCTCGAGTTGAAGAAGGAAAGATGCCAGAGCGAGCCGTCACTCGGGACTTGTGCAAGCCACTGCAAACACGCGGGTTGCAAGTATTCATTTGTCTTATGGCAATTAGTTGAATTTCAAATGGTTGGTGCTATACTCGCCGTCAGAACGCGGTCTCCTCCTTCCTTGCACACGCAAAAAAGACCGCGTCAGTTCCAGTGGGAGGTCACCATGGAAACCCTAACTACCGGGCCTATCTTCTATGTTCTGATTGCATGGAGCATCGTCACCGCCATATTCATGTTGTTGTTGATTCGGCGGAGCCTTCTTGCCAGCCATGAAGATGATCAAATCTTTCTCGACGCCGCACAGGAGCACATGGCGCGAGAACAAAGGGAGATCATCGCGAAGATCAACGCGCTTTCGCGGCCGCTTATGACCAGCGGCATTGCTTCAGGGGCGCTTCTTCTGGTTCTTGCCTGTCTGTGGCTGTACAACGGGCTGAAAAACATTTAGCCCGCTGATGTGAACTGGTGCGGCAGTCCTCTTCTCTAGCGCGTCGAAGGGCTGCTCGGCGGTGTTTGCGGTGTGTTCGCCGGTGCGGCGGGCTGAACTGTTGAGGCCAGCGAACTGTGGTTGTGCACGATCACCCAGTGGTTATTCCTCTTTTCAAAGATCAGGGTAGTTTGCCCCCGAGCTGCCGAAGGCTGTCCGTCCACAACGGCTGAGAAATCCCACTGATAACAGGCCCAGGCGATATTGCCATTGAGCTTGATATAGGTGTTGGTCCTATCCATGCGCACCTGTTGCATGCGGGCGTGCTGCGCCTGGTAGACGGCGAGATAGTTCTTCCAGGTGAAAATGGGCGGCTCCCAGTTGCCGCTGACGATGGAGACGTCGTCGGCGTAGTCCTTGTGCATCTTTTCGATGTCGCCGAGCTGCCAGGCACCCAGCATTTCAGAAATCGTGTAGTCAACCTGCTGCTCGTCGCCCATGGGTATGGAGGGCATGCTGTCTGCGGCTGGCGTATCGGTTTTCTTTTTCTTCTGCGCCGCTGCTGGTGAGGCGCAGGCCAGAAAAAAAACCGCTCCCAGAAACAACGAGACAGCCCCGCGGCCGGCAAAATGAGTGGGAAAATAACTTTTCATGCGTCTTCGACCCCCGGTTGAAGAGGATAGCACGCTGGTTTGCGCGCGGAAGCGATGTGTCCAGTTGATGTACTGGGGCGGGCTCGGCCCCGCGGAAGCACGGAAACGCTAAAGTCGTGTCAGGCTCAGTTCGCTTGCGTAGCACTGAGCAGATTTACGAAGAGCCGGTAGGCGCCCGGGACGCCTTCGGGAATTTGGCGGAAGAACGCGATACCCGTGTAGATGTACATGCCTTTGCCATAGCGCGCGTAGACCAGCGCGCCATTGAGGTCCGGCTCGCCGGGATCGTTCATCGACAGTATAGCGGTGTATTTTGGATCAAATTGAGTCCAGTAGTAGAGGCCACGCTCCTGGACCCAGCCTTTGAAGTCGTCTTCCGTGATTTTGTTCGGGCGATTCAGAAGTGGATCGTCCGGCTTCAGAAATCTGACAGGAGAATCCTCGTCGGTTATGCGGGGGAGCTGGCCTGCCGGCCCATTCAGGATTTTTGCAGGATAAGGAGCGTATTGTTCTTTGTTCCAGGCGAAGTCCCGGTTGTATTGCACGACGAGCGTGCCGCCGTTTGCGACGTACTGGAGAAGCCGCTGATTTGCGCCAGGAAGCTCAGGACGGAGTTCGTACGCGCGCACACCGACGACGATTGCATTGAATTTTGAGAGGTCGCCGAAAGCCAGCGCCTGCGCATCCAGCATTTCGACCTGAAGCCCCAGTGTGCGCAGCGCCTCCGGGATGGGTTCGCCTTCGGCGGTGATGTAGCCGACGCGCAGATTTTTCGGCACGTTCAGATCGAGGGCATAGACCACGCATTGCGCGGGTTCGCTCCAGAATTGAGTGGGCAGCGAAGGCAACGGCTCGATGGAAGTGGAGAATTTCTCGTCGCCGCGTTTGGCGTAGGCCGTGATCGTGTATTTTCCTGCGACCAGTTGGTTCGGCGGAGTCACGGTGACTTTAGCGAACTTTTCTCCGGCGCCATCGAAGGCGAGCTCCACCGGCGCGCTTGCCGTAAAGCCGTCGGGCGGATCAAGTCCGACGGATACCTTGCTTGCCTGAGTCGCGTAGGAATGGACCCGCAACAACACATCGAAAGGTACTCCTGGTTTTCCAAGCACTTCGAGCGCCTGCTTGGGTTCTACCTTCAGCGTGTACGCTGGCACTATGCGTAATGGAACGCGGTCCACGCGAGTGGAACTCGGTGCGATGTGTGAAACGGGAACCGTGACGGCGAATTTGTGGCTGCCGATCGACACTTCCTGCTGCACCGTCACCAAGGCTGGTGGCTCGGGTTGCAGTTTTTCCCAAGCTGTCAACTTGGGAGCAGCCTGGGTAACATCGACCGAGAAATGATAGCCCTTTGCGGCATCGCCTTCTCGTTTTGTCTCTTTGAAAAATGGAAGAAGATTCAACTTCACCGCGCCGAGTTCGCAACCTGCATCTTTGCGGCAAATGGCCTGGGCTGACACGCCGAAGGATTCTCCGACGACAAGAGTGTCGCGGTCGGCTTCCGCGCGCACCTCGACGGCCAACACTCGCGTTAACGCGCGGTCGATACGTTTGTGTGTTCGCGCAAGTTCAAAGGAGAGCGGCGAAGGCGGCGCGCCCTCGTTGGCGGGGGAGATGGCATCGATTTGCATTGCGGCACTGGCCAAGTCTTCTGCAGCTTGGGACCAATTGAGAGAGAGTGACGCAGCCCGCGCCTTAGAAATGGACGATTCCGCTTCGTTCATAGCATTCCGGAACCGGGCCTCAGGTACCGAGCCGCTAGCGAGATCGTGGAGCGGCCTGGCCAAGCTCGCGGGGTCGAGTTTGCTTCCGTCTTCGCGAACGAGCACGAGCGGGCGGCGGAGAAAGGGTGAATTGACAAAACCGGTGATGCCCTGCGAGCGGTGATTGGAAAAAGCGTCGAGCGCGATCTCGCGCCAGGGCTTGCCCCAAAGCGGCGAGATTTCGTCAACGGGGAGAGTATAACCATTCGATGAAGCACCGCTTGCCCCACCGCGCTCAGTGTCCAGAATCTGCACTGGATTCGAGGAGCTTCCCCAGGGAGCCAATCCATCATTGGAGATTTGATCCGGAAAGGACTTGGGATCGGCAGCGAGTTCCACAGCGCGAGGAGTCCACAAACCCGATGTTTGATGGTGCCCGTGACCGCCATGCACGCCACCCCAGCCGTTGATGACGACGTTGGGGCGATAGGTGCGGATTACGCGCACCATTTCTCCGAGGACTGCATCGCCCCAGATTTTTTCCGTTTCCTCGGGCGTTTTTGAGAATCCGAAATCAGGTGCACTTCCAAAAAAGAGTTTTATGCCGTACCCTCGCGAGGCGGCGAGAAGTTCCTGCGTGCGGATTAATCCAAGTTGTGGCGCCTGCTCAGGTCCGAGATCGTTTTGCCCTCCTTCGCCGCGGGTGAGCGTGAGAAGCGCGACATCCGCATGGAGACCTCGCGCGAGATAGGTGAGCAGAGCGGCGGATTCATCGTCGGGATGCGCGGTGATATAGAGGATGCGCGTGGTGATTCGGGTGCTGTCGATGGCTTCGACGGTTTCCGGGAGACCAGGGCCTGTTCCTGGAGCAGGGGGAAATTGCGGCGACGCAGGCTTAGCGGAAAAAGATGCCAGCACAGCACCGAAGAGTGTTGGTCCAACGCCTCTAAGGAAGAGTCGATTCACGCAGCCTCCGGGTCACTTATCTTTTAAACGGGCACATCGTCAACTTTTGCAAACGGCCATTGTCGCATTTTACGGGCCCAGATAAGAAATGCGAGCGTTCCCAGCGCAATCTCGGCGATTCCCCATTTTCTCGCCGTGCCGGTCTGCCAGAAGAGCCACGCCCAGCCGAGCATGGTCAGCACCGCGGGCAAGGGATAAAGCCACATCTTGAATGGCAATCGCGCCGATCCCCAGCGGCGCCGCAACAATATCACTCCTACAGCCTGGCCGATAAACTGTACCAACAGGCGCATGGCTAAGATGCCGGCGATAGCCGTTTCAAGTTTTAGAGTCACGCTGAAAAGAAAGGCGAGTCCGCCGAGAGCCAGCAGCGAGACGTACGGAAAATGCTTTGTTGGGTGCAGGCGGCCGAATACAGGGAAGAAATTTCCATCCAGCGCGGCGGAGTAAGGCACCCGCGAATATCCCAGCAAAACCGAGAACACTGAGGCGAGCGCGACCCACAAGACCATCCATGTGGCCGCTTGCGCGGCGTGATGACCGTACAGTTTCTCGACGAAGGTGCTGACGATAAATTTGGAGTTCTGGGCTTCGCGCCATGGCACAACTCCAAGAATACTGATCTGCATAGCCAGGTACAGCACCGTAATGCCGAGAATGGAAAGAAAAATCCCGCGGGGAATATTACGTTCCGGATCGCGGATTTCCCCGCCCAGATGGCAGATGTTGTAGTAGCCCCAGTAGCTGTAGACAGTGTTCACCATTGCGGCGCCGAGGCCCGCGAACCACACCCAGGAAAGCGAAAACGCGCCGGGTGGAAAATCGAACGCCATTTTTGCGTTGAAATGGCTCGCACCTCCCCAGATCAGCCAGAGAAGAGTGCCAACCACGCCAATCCACAGAAGAACTGAGATCTTTCCGATAGTGGTGATGCGTCGGTAGAGCAGAATCACGAGGAAAAGAACCAGTCCTCCGGAGACGGCTTTAGCCTCGAGCGTGGAGAGTGGGTGGAGATATCCGGCATAGCGAGCAAATCCGATCGAGGCGGATGCGATGGAAAGCGGTGCCTGGACAAATGTCTGCCAGACAAACAGGAAAGACATCAAGCGGCCCCAGCGTCCCGGCCCGTACGCTTCCCGAAGGAAAACGTACGTTCCGCCAGCGCGCGGCATGGCCGCGCCAAGCTCGGACCACACGAAGGCATCGAGCGTGGCCAACGCTGCTCCCGCAATCCACGCGATTAGAGCCTGCGGGCCGCCCATCGCTTTGATCACCAGCGACGTGACGACAAACGGACCAATGCCCACAATTTCGATCATGTTGAGCGCGACGGCCTCTTTCAGACCCAGGCCGCGCTCGAGGCCAGAAGGTTGCTCTGCCGGAATACCTCCGGTCTTGCCGGGAGCACCGTTGTCGGGCGTGGTCAGCACGCCGCCGAGAATAGCAAATGCGTCGCGTTGCAGCTAACGTGCAATTTGTGAGGATGTTCTAATATTATTCTGTGCCACCGAAGGCATTTCGGTTTGCAACCACCAAAGGACAGCTTAAACTCGTCCGGCGCGTGGCCTTCCCGCGTCGCTGACTGATGGGGACTTGCTTGGAGATTCGTTGGGTAGCGGCATGAACTTTTTCCGCCCCCTTTCAAGGGGCGCGATATTTCTCTGCGCGATGGTCTTGCCTGCGACTTTCTTTGCAGGGGAGGCGCACGCAGAAAAGCTGGAATTGCCGCGCGGAGCTTCCGCCGTCATCGACAAAATCTACTCTTTCGAAACGGATGATGCGGTCGCGGACGCGCAGCGCCTGCAGAAAGAGCAACCCGACCACCCGCTGGGCTACTTGCTCGAAGCCGAAGCTCTGTGGTGGAAAATCTTTTGCACGTCGGCGGAATTCAAATACGGAATGACCGACGCGCGGCACCGGCCAAAACTTGCCACAGACCAGCACTATCTTGATCTGGCCGCAAAGGCTTCGTCGATTGCACTTGTCCAGCTCAAAAATCACGAAACCGCGGGAATGCAATTCTATGCAGGTATGGGGGATGCGTTCGCCGCGCGGCTCTACGGGCTTCGCGGCGAGAATCGTGCTGCCGCTCGCGCTGGCGTCCACGCTCGCGAGCATTTTCTCCGCGCTATTCAGCTGGACCCCGAACTCGTCGATGCCGAGTTCGGGCTGGGCCTCTACAATTACTATGCGGACACGCTCAGTGCCATCGCGAAGATGTTGGGCTTCTTCATGGGCATTCCTGGCGGCAACAAGCATGAGGGTATCCGCCAACTGGAACACGATATAGCCGAAGGCGTGCTCACGCCTGCCGCAGCGCGTTTTTATCTGGCGCTGGATCTGCACCGCTACGATCAGCAGTATGCAAAAGCGCTCGCCGTCATCGGCCCGCTAGTCGAGAAATATCCATCCAATCCGCTGTTTCAACTTGCCCGGGGGGATCTCTACGCGAAACTGAGCCGCAAGGAGCAGGCCCTGGCGTGCTACCGGGCTGCCGCTGCGCTGACAGTTCAAGATGCGGAGTGCCGCACCCACATTCTGGAGCTTGTGCGCGCCTCGCTGGCCGCTCAAGGCGTTGGCAATTCCTCCGCGACTCACTGATAATGAGAGAGTTGGCAGGACAACGGGTCGCCCGCTAGGGTCAAGAATTGCTCATTGACCTTTCTTCGAGGAGAATGTTAATGGTATAGGGTTGACCGGACCTGTCAGTGGATGGCTGGCCGCTTTGTAGGGGCGCCAAACGGGCCGGGCAGGGTTTGCGTGACCCCCAGGGTGGGCTGCTGGGGTCAACGCGCCGCGCGATTTGCGCATCTCATCCGAAAAGCACACTGGCACCGGGGAGTTCCCCGCCGTTTGTCCAGTCAGGTTGATCCCGACCGAGTCGGGGTAACCAGTGACTACGAAGGAGTCTCGATGAAGCGGTCTTGGACAGCCATGGCTGTCGCGTTTGCGGCGTTTTTCGCCGCCACAGGTTGCAATGATTACGGAAACACCTTTCAATCCAACACCGGCGCGTTCCTCCAGTTTGTTTCGCCTTCCAACGTGACCGCCGGAGGATCGGATTTGACGATCACGTTGACGGGCAGCGGCTTCGTGCTGCAAACCGTCGTCACCTTTAATCAACAAAAGCTCAAAACATGCATCGTGACGACTACAGCGGCGAACACATGCGCCCCGGCGAATGATACGGGAACTATTGTTTCAGTGACCGCTGTGGTCCCTGCCGCGATGATCGCAAAGCCGGGAACCGAGTTCGTCCAGACCGTGCAGCCGCACTCCGGAACCGGCACGAATGGGCTTTCCAATCCCGTAGCTTTCGAAGTTTTTCCTCCTCCCAATCCCGTCCCCACGATTACCAGCATCACTCCTAACACCGCTGCGGCTGGCAGTGCGGCAGTGACACTAAGCATCGCTGGCACTAATTTTATTTCTGGAACGGCTCCCGCTAACAGTTCCCAGGTAAATTGGAACACAACATCGCAGACAACTCTTACGCCGTCGAGCATCACTGCCACGCAAATCCAAGTGACAGTGCCTGTTGCACAGTTGGCCACCGCAGGAACAGCGAGTGTGACCGTCTCCAATCCCCCTGCGCCAGGGCTCCCTTCTCCACCGTGCCAGGTCAACTGCACTGGTTTTGGAGGAGGTGGTGCAAGCAACGCGTTAGCATTCACGATCACCGGAGCGGGAGGGAATAACGCAAGCGCGAACGCCGCGATGGTGGAAGAGGAAACTCCTGCGGTCAGCCTCGATAGCCGTTATGTGGCGTATGCGGCTTCGCAGAACGGCCACGCACAGATTTTCGCACGCGATACCTGCCAAGGGGCGGATCCGTCCTGCCAGCCGCGCACGATTCTCATTTCTTCCGCGCTGGATGGCACCGCTCCGAGTGACGACAGCCACTCACCTTCCATGAGCTCCGACGGGCGATACGTGGCGTTCAGTTCCGCGGCTGCCAATCTTGTCACGGAAACGGGCACTAGCATTGGGCCGGGCACGGGCCGCCAGGTGTATCTCCGCGACACCTGCTTCGGAGTAAGCGCTTCCTGCACTCCTTCGACACAACTTATTTCCACGGATCCCAACGGAACTCTGCTCGGAACGGAAGGCATCCTGCCGTCCCTCAGCGCTTCGGGACGGTTCGTCGCGTTCTTGGCGGTAACGCCGAGTCAGGCAACCCCAGCATCCGCTGCAACGAGCAAGTCCGCGGCAAGCGCGAGCAATAGCGGCTACCGCCAGGTTTTTGTGCGCGATACTTGTCTTGGCGCGACGAATTGCACACCGAAGACAACGCGTATTTCGCTGCAACCGGGCGACGGCTCGGGAACTGGAATCACCAAGCCAGCAGGCCCCGGTATCAGTGGCAACGCCGATCATGTTGCGCTTGCGGGTGGGACGACGGCGACTCTTTTCATGCGTTCCGTTGCCGTTGACGACGGCGTTTTTCTAGCGCTCACAAAAAGCCAGCAGTAAACCTGCAAAATAGACCAAAGAGCAGGAACGAAGGAGCGAGGAGCTGCCCGCTTCGAGCGAGGAGTTTCCGCTAGGGTGTTGCGGACGGTTGCGTGGTAGCCGGCTGTGCCGGATTCGGTGCTTCCGCGGGGGCTGGCGAGGATTTGCTAAATCGAATGAGAGAAATTTTTGTGCCGCCGGAGTCGAGCGAGAGCGCCACGATGCCAACCGTTTGCTCGCGTTCGGCTACGAAGGCGATGTCGTTATCGGAGACGCGCACATCGCTGAAAATTGCAGGTACCGGCTTATCGCCCGCATCGCGGCGCGTGAATTCCGGACTCAAGTGTTTGCCGTACCACTCATCCACAAAATCCCGAGTGTCGGTCGTGTGATACGTTGACGTCTCGATGCCATTTCGCGCTTGTTTGACGGCTGTTGCGGCCGCGCTATCGTCCGGTACCACAAGCGAAGACCGTGGGTAGACCGGTAAGCCTGCGCCCATTTCCCCTTCTTTCTCCAACCGGAGACTGCCCCCAGGAGTTCGCACTGTGTTCATGGCGTTTGCTGCCGTGAGTCCCATCGAGCGGATGACCCGGCTGGCCACAAACAAACCGCCTGCCAGCAGAACCGCGAGGCCTGCAAACAGGGCGATCATCATCCACATGAGAGACTTGGACGACGACGAATTGCCCGAAGTGGATCCTTGTGCCATAGACTGCTTCTCCCAAGTGGGCACAGTTCGCCCTATCTTTAGTCTGGCAGAGATGCGGCTAACGGCAGCACGAAAGCCGCCCGGATGTGCTCTAAGCGTTCCTGTTCTTGCGAGCAGGCGGCGTTTTTCACGGGCAGGTAGAGTTGTGCTGTTGTTCCGCCAAAAAACTACTAATCATTCCCGAGTGGTCGGACCGGGGAACGCCCGGCCTGGCCAGACCCTGTGGGGGCGGGCTTGCCCTGCCACTGGGATTAGTTGAAGCGCACCTTTATATCCGGCCGCTTCTCGAGGTGAACGGAATCCACGAAGCGCACTTGCCGGTCGTCCAAAGTCAGAATCATCGATGAAGTTCGCACGCCTTCCCCAAAAAAACGCACCCCCTTCAGAAGGTTGCCGTCCGTAACGCCGGTACACGCGAAAATCATTTTCTTGCCTGGTGCCAGATCCTCCGTGTCGTAAATTCTCTTGGGATCCTTCACGCCCATTTTTTCGAGCCGTATTTGATCTTCTGGTTTGCCAATCACCAGGCGGGCCAGGATCTGCCCGTTCAAGCAGCGCAGAGCCGCCGCGGTCAGCACACCTTCCGGCGCACCGCCGATGCCCATCACTGCATGCACTCCCGTGCCAACTACCGCCGCGGAAATCCCCGCCGACAGGTCGCCGTCTCCGATCAATCGTATCCGCGCCCCCGCTCTGCGAATCTCTGCGATGAGCTTTTCGTGCCGCGGCCTATCCAGCACGATGATTACGAGATCTTCCACGTCGCGGTCCAGCCGCTTGGCGATCGATTTCAAATTATCGGTAACGGGAGCATCCAGATCGACCGCGCCCTTGCACGACGGCCCCACAACGATTTTTTCCATGTACAAATCTGGCGCATGGAGCAAACCGCCGCGCTCGCTCGCTGCCAGCACCACAATCGCATTACCTGCGCCCGTGGCGCACAGGTTGGTGCCTTCCAGCGGATCGACGGCAATATCGACCTCGGGAAAAAGCGCCTTGGGCGCGTGCGTTGCCAGCCCCACTTTTTCACCAATATACAGCATCGGCGCTTCGTCGCGTTCGCCCTCGCCGATGACAATCGTGCCGTCCATCTGCACGGCATCCATCGTCTTACGCATCGCTTCGACGGCGACTTCGTCGGCCTTGTGCCGGTCGCCAAAGCCCATGGTGCGTGCAGCGGCAACCGCGCCGTTTTCCACCACGCGTAGGAATTCCAGGCTAAGTTGTTCTTCCATAGAAGAGCGCTCTCCCGCGAGCGCCAATGATAGGTCAAATTGGAGCTTATAGTCGTTGAGGGCGCGGAAAGAGTCAACAGGTGAGCGGTCAACTATTGCGATGACCGCCCGCGCCAAGAAAAATCTCCCTTTGTTTTATCGGCGCGGGCTCGCTCGACGTTTCTTCGATTATGCTGACTTGCTAGGCATGGCGTCCGGTTCGAACAACAACGGAAAGAACTGTCCGTCCATCTTGCTCCCGCGGGGAATTACGGGAACGCCAGCGAGTAGCGGTTTATCCGCATTCGACATTACGCCGTCGCGAAACACGTTGATAACGGTAGCGCGTCGCGGCTTCGGCGTATCGTTCGCTCCCGAGCCGTGCATCGTCCGTGCGTGATGAAACGCGCTCTCACCCTTTTTCAGCTCAATCGCCACCGGCGCGAACTTGTCTTTCAACTCAGGCGGCAGGCTGCTGCGGATTCCGTCCATCTCCCCCGTTAGCACCGGCTTCGGCAAGTCCGGCCATTTGTGGCTTCCGGGCACGTAATTGAGGCAGCCGTTCTCGCGTGTGGAATCGTCCAGTCCGATCCAGCAGGTCAGATGAGCCAGCGGCGTGGTTCTCGTCCAGTACGAATAATCCTGGTGCCAAGCCACCACTCCTCCGTGCCGCGCCGGCTTGCAGAAAAGCTGATCGTGCCAAAAGCGCACCGGACCATCGAGCAACTGCGATGCCGGTACGAGGAACGCCGGGTTCCACAGCAGATCGTGAAAGCCTGGCATGACGCGCCACGCACCTAGCGCGTGAAACACAATGCGGTCTGGATCCGTTGACTCGTTTGAATGATATTCATGAAACAGTTCCCGGCCCGCGTGGGCTGGATCCATCAGGTGCTCCAATTCCCCGCGCAAAGCTTCCACTTGCTCATCCGTCAGAATGCGAACGCCCTTCAGGTATCCGTTTTCACGGAAAAATTCGACTTGCTCCTTGCTAAGGCGGTACTTCTCCCAGTCCTCGGCCGCGCCTGGTCGCGCGAACAACTTCCCCACCGGGGAATTGTATTTAGATAGGTCTTCCATAACGGTCACTCTCCGCAGCGCGCGATTCTGCGCTGATCTTGCAGGGATTTCCGCGCTGGCAAATTCGTTGCGTCTCGAGCAGCAGAAGGGTACCATGCGCGCAACCGGGGTCTAACTCGGAAGCCTGGTTCCAAGGAAGTACCGTGGTCACCCTCACTCCCAAAAGGAGATTCCCCGATCTCGAGAATCATAGGAGCCAACCGATGAACCAATCAGGAAAAAAGTATGGAGTGGAGTTTCGACGCTTCCTACTATACGTGGTGTTGTGCGCAGCGATCTTGCTCTTCGTGGTGGGGAGCGGAGCGCAGGCGCAATCGCTGATGACGCGTCATGTGCGCGAAGCGAACCTAAATGGGCAGGCAAACTTCGTCGGCCGGCTCCCGGCAGGACAGTCCATGCGAATTGACGTTGTTCTGCCTCTCCGCAATCAGGCGGAGTTAGACAACTTCTTGCGAAAGCTCTACGATCCCTCCAGCCCTTCCTACCGGCACTTCCTCACGGTACAAGAATTTACCGCCAGGTTTGGTCCCAGCCAGGAAGACTATGACTCCGTCATTCGTTACGCGAAAACGAATGGACTCGCCGTCGTCGGCGGATCTCGCGACGGCATGGACGTGCAGCTCGAAGGCTCGGTGGAAAATATCGAGACTGCCTTCCACGTAAGCATAGGTCTCTACCAACATCCTACGGAAGGCCGCACATTCTATGCTCCGGACCGGGAGCCCATGGTGGATCTGCCATTCCAGCTGTGGCACATCTCGGGCTTGGACAACTTTTCGATCCCCCATCCCATGTTCGTCAAGAAGAGCGACTACGCGAAGGCCCATGGCATTGATGCGAACGCTGTAGTGTCCCACGCCACCACCGGCTCCGGCCCGTCGGCTTCCTTTTTGGGCAGCGACATGCGCGCGGCCTACTACGGGGGAACGGCCCTCACGGGCGCCGGGCAGAATCTCGGACTGCTGGAGTATGTGGGCACCGACTTGGCCGACTTGACCACTTACTTCAACAACGTAGGTCAAACCAACACTGTTCCGATCACGCTGCTTTCGACGGACGGAACCAGCACGTCTTGCGTGGATTCGAGAGCCGGCGGGAGCTGCGATGACACCGAACAGACGCTCGACATGACCCAGGCGATCGGCATGGCTCCGGGGCTGGCAAGTCTTGTCATGTACATCGGATCCACCGATACGGCAATTATTAGCGCCATGACGACGCACAACCCGCTCCCCACCACGATTGGCTGTTCGTGGGGCTGGACACCCGCGGATCCCACCACGCTCAACCCCTATTTCCAGAAGATGGCAGCGCAAGGCCAGAACTTCTTTGCGGCTTCCGGTGACTCTTCCACATGGTCGAAAAGCAACGAGGCTTGGCCGGCGGACAATGCGTATGTTGTTTCTGTCGGCGGCACGGACTTGGTAACCGCAAGCGCAGGCGGCGCTTGGAAGTCAGAAACCGCATGGGTGGACAGCGGCGGCGGCATCTCACCGGACTCCATCGCCATCCCGTCGTGGCAGTCGATCGCGGGCGTGATCAATTCCAGCAACAAGGGTTCGACGACCTTGCGCAACGGCCCGGACGTTTCGGCAAACGCGAACTTTACCTTTTATGTTTGCGCCGACCAAACCACCTGCACGGCAAACAATTATGGAGGAACCAGCTTCGCGGCGCCCATGTGGGCCGGGTACATTGCGCTGGTCAACCAGCAGTTGGCTGCCAATGGCGAACCGACTATCGGTTTTATCAACCCGACGATTTATTCGCAGAGCGTGACCTCCGCTTATGGCTCGGAATTCCACGACATCACGAGTGGCGCTTCGGGCAGCTTTTCGGCTGTGACTGGTTACGATCTCGTGACTGGCTGGGGCAGTCCGAACGGGACCGGGCTGATCAATGCGCTGGCTCCAACGTCGACGACTCCTAACTTCACCATTTCTGCTTCGCCTGCTTCGGTCTCGGTGGTCCAGGGCGGCAATGGCACATCCACGATCACGAGTTCCGTCTCCGGCGGTTTCAACTCGGCAGTTGCATTGACTGCCAGCGGCCAGCCGACAGGCGTGACCGTGAGCTTCAGTCCCGCGTCCTTTGGCGCGCCGGGATCGGGCAGCTCAACCATGAGTATTGCGGTAGCTTCGACAACGGCGACAGGTTCTTACACGATCACTGTTACGGGGACGGGCGGAGGTATCACGCAAAACGCCACAGTCAGTCTGACGGTAACTGCGGTGGCGGCTGGCAACTTTACGCTCACCGCGTCGCCGACCAGCTTGACCATCACTCGGTCGTCGCATGGAACAACGACGATCACGATCCATCCGACTAACGGCTTTGCAGGCAGTGTCACCCTGTCAGCTAGCGGCCTGGGGAGCGGCGTTACCGCTGCGTTCAGCCCGAACCCGGCCACCGGCACAAGCACCCTGACGTTGACGGCCAGCAGCACCGCGACGACCGGAACAAGAACCGTGACCATCACTGGCGTTTCGGGCTCTCTGAGCCACACGGCGTCAATCAGCCTGAGGGTTCGCCGTTAACTGCAGGCGATAGCGCGGCGCAAAGAACGTCGCGGAGCCGACAACAACAACGAAGCTGCATAAACTGCGTCGCCAGCCTGCACCGCTGGCGACGCGGTTTTTTTCGATTCCCATCGCGGGTTTTGGTCGGAAGAGAGATTTTCCGCTATGCGGCTTGCCGTCTAAGTACAAGGTGCGGCAGCTCCGAATTGCATACGGAAATTAACGCGAATGGATAAGGTGGGTGTACTGCCTGCAACGCGCACTAAAAAAATCGAGGGCGACTCGGTGTAACCGTGTCGCCCCCTTTTCGATTGAGTCGCAAAGTTTCCGCTTCCCGGTCAACCTAGTCAAAATCGGTTCGGTTTTACCCTGGCCGTCCTGCCTAAATTAAGTCGCGAAGCTTTACTTCTTGGTTCCACTCATGATCACGGCTTGGTTTGACCCTTGCCGCATCTTTGAGTGCGCCGCAAAGCTTTCCGCTTCCGCCTCCGTTCAGTAACTGCTCGGTTTGACCCGCGCCGCCATGAACTCAGCCGCGAAGCGAACCCCTCGGTCCAACTCATCGGAAGCTGGCTCGGTGTTACCCTCACCAGTTCCTCTGTTTGAATCGCGGAGCTTTTCTTCTCAATTCAATTCAGTCAACGCCAGCTCGGTTTTACCCGTGCCGCCATCTCAGAATTGACTCGCGAAGTTTTACTTCTCAATTCAACTCAGGTAACGCCAGCTCAGTTTTATCTTTGCTGCCACCCCTGAATTGACTCGCGAAGTTTTTCTTCCCGATCAATCTGCTGCGCATACTAAGAGCAGTGAGAAATGTTGGCAAGTGTTATCTCACGAAAACTCTGTGGAAATTTGTGCATGCCTGTGGAAGAAAATTCCTCAGCAAAATCATTCCACCGGAAAATCGGTGCTGTCCTAATTTGGGGCGGGAGTCCCGCTCCCGCTTTGGTGCCGCACCCTTCGTGTCAAGGGTGCGGGTTTTGACTTTGAATTGCCCCATCGCCGTGAACGGGGATCCACCACGAGTGAAGTAAGCACAACCTGCGCCCGCCACCAACCCACCGGCAAAGCTTCTCTGGATTATTATTGATAAAGTAATACTAACTAATGTATACTTTCTTTGTTCAGTAGTGTGCCTCGCTTCCGCGAGATTTCCCCTAAATCACAAATCTTTCTTTCTGCAGACTTCTATGTCTGCAAATTGCTCACAGGACCGCGCGTCCTTGTGTTCTTTCACGTTTGTCGATGGCCGCCGCTGCCGCATTCCACGCCGCCACGGCCATCCTTATCTCTGCACCTTCCATGCCCGCAGAGAAGCCAAGACCTTCGCTGGAGAGAAAGTAGGCGAGGAAATCGCCCGCTATCTTTCCGGAGAGCACGTGCCTGCTGGCGACCTCTGTTCCGCACTCGGTCGCCTCTTCGCCGCCATCGCCCAAGGTGAAGTCGGACCCAAAACTGTCGCTGCCCTCGCCCATCTGGGCCGATCACTCGCCCCAAAATCCCCTCTTCACCAAATCGTTTAAAATCAACACTTGCAAAAGTGCAGCAAAACAAAGGATTTCAAATTCTTTAGAATCCGTGTTTACAGAAAAACGAGGGGGCATCTGCACTAACAATCCGCAGCACATACGTGCTCTGGACTGCCAGCTCTTACTGCCACGAAGGTCCGCCAGGATCACGGTTTGCCAAGCGACTGGATCGTTGCGTTCACGAGGAACTGACTGTCCAACTCCGTCTTGTCGCCCGGTCCCTTGCCCTGCACGGGAAACAAGCGCGCCGAGAGCGGCTTATGCCACTTCACGGCCAGGCTGGCCATGTCGCCGATGATGAGCGAGAGTTGCTCTGCGCTGATATCTCCCGGGAGAGGCACGGTATCAAGACCCGTGCCGCACACCGCGCTGTAGCTCAGCAGAGAGTCGATGGAAATACGCCCTTCGCTCCAGCGCTGCGCGAGCCGCGAATCCTCGAGGATTGGCAGCATCAGCCCTGAGTAGCCGGTTTGCTTTACCTGGATTTCTCTTATCGCTGAAGTAATAGTCGCCGCTGCCGTAAGCGTTCCACTGGAGCCAATGGGCAGGGTCGTTAGATTTTCGATTGCTGCGCCGATCGAAACATCCTTCAAGGGAGCAGGCGATAGGTCGATTCCCATGTAAGACCATCCGGTTTCCGAATCGACCCGTCCCGCTTGCGCTTCCGCTTCAAACGCCACTTTCCCCAAAGCGTCGATCAAGCGGCGCCTCGCAGTAGCAAGATCCGGCGCGTCCTTGAACGCCGCCGCGACGATGTTGGCCGACTCAAATGCGATCGCGAATTGATGGCCGAAACCGGTGTGATAGGCGGCGGGGAAAAACGGCGTCAGCGGCGGCACCATGGCGATGGCCGCAAATCGAAAATTGCCTTGGCTGTGCTCGGTGTCTTCGAGCCGTTTCATGACGCGGGCCGCAGCGCCCACCGCTGGCCAGCGCACACCATCGTCGGCGCCCACTAACACGCTGCCGTTCAGCTTTTTCGTGTTGAGCAGGACATCCGCGAGCAGATCTGCTTGCGCCGGAGAATCCGTGGCGGTCAACATCGCCGGCCCGATCGCGGCGTCAAATCCGTCCTTCACCGCAAGCGCGTCGTAGTCTTTGAAGAACGCCAGCGCTTGTGCGTCCGTCAGTCCTTTTGTGTATTCGGGGAACGGCTGCGTGGCAATGCGAATCGTTTGTACTTCAAAGCCGCGCGACTCAAAGATCGTGCGCGCCCGGTTCAGCATCTTCATCGCATCCGCAATTTGCTGCTGGTACTGCGTGCGGTCCAAAAGCACAAACGCAGTGATCGCCCGAATCTTCTGTTTCGGTTCCGGCGCGGCCTTCCCCTGAGCCTGGGTCATCCCGGCCGTGGAAATAAGAAGGATTAGCAAACACGCGGTAGCTCGAAAGCAAGAACGAAGGCCGGCAAATACGGATACATTCATGCTGTCTCCCGTAGGGGCACGGCACGCCGTGCCCGTTGCGGCCCAGTCGAGGTCAATAAGCCTGGCAAGCCGCACACTGCTTCCCTACAGCATACAAGATTCAACGACACGAGAGATTGGTTGGCTGGAGTGGGACAGGCTTTAGCCCGTCTCTTTTTCCGATTACATGAACGCGGAAATTCCGGTGATCTTTTCTCCGATGATCAATTTGTGGATGTCGTTCGTGCCCTCGTATGTATAAACACTCTCGAGGTTGTTCATGTGCCGCATGATGCAGTAATCATCGACGATGCCGTTGGCTCCGAGAATATCGCGCGCCTTCCGCGCTGTCTCCAGTGCGATAGCCACATTGTTCATCTTCAGCATTGAGATGTGCGAGAAATCAACTTTGCCTTTGTCTTTCAATCGCCCCACGTGCAGCGCCAGCAATTGCCCCTTCACAATTTCCGTAATCATCCAAGCCAGCTTCTCCTGCACAAGCTGGTGCGAAGCAATCGGCTTGTTAGCAAACTGCTTCCGCGTTTTTGCGTACTGCAAGGCTGTGTCGTAACAAGCCATCGCCGCGCCGAGCGCTCCCCATCCAATTCCATAGCGCGCCTGATTCAGACAGCCCAGCGGGCCTTTCAAGCCGACCACGTTCGGCAGCAGGTTTTCTTCTGGAATTTCGCAGTCGGTGAACGCTAACCCAGAGGTCACCGATGCCCGCAACGACCACTTTCCGTGCACATCCCACGCCTTGAATCCCGGCGTGCCCTTTTCCACTAGGAACCCGCGGATTTTTTCATCCTCACACTTGGCCCAGACCACCGCGACGTCCGCAATCGAGCCGCTGGTGATCCACATCTTCTCGCCATTTAGTATGTAGTTGCCGCCTTTTTTCACAGCACGCGTGAGCATTCCGCCGGGATTCGAGCCAAACTGCGGTTCCGTCAAGCCAAAACAGCCGATGGCCGTCCCTTGCTGCAGCAGCGGCAACCACTTTTCTTTTTGCTTGTCGCTTCCATACGCGTGAATGGGATACATCACCAGCGCGCTTTGCACCGAGACGAAACTTCGCAATCCAGAATCTCCGCGCTCCAACTCTTGCGTCACAAGGCCGTAAGCGACGTTAGACATGCCCGCACAACCGTACCCCTGCAAATTCGCCCCGAAAAATCCCAGTTCTCCGAGTTGCGGAACAAGGTGCTTCGGAAACGTCCCCTCGCGGCTGTGTTTTTCGATGATGGGAATAATTTCGTTGTCGACGAATCGCCGCGCTGTTTGCCGGACGAGTTTTTCTTCGTCGTTCAGCTGCGAATCAAAATCGATGAAATCGACACCGGCAAATCCAGCCATTCATTCCTCTTTCTGAGCCGCGGCGTTTGCCCGCGTGATTGTAGCAAGGCCGTTCTGGCTCCAGCAATCATACCGGAGTTCGACGAGGCGGACTGCCTCGCAAGGTAGTGGCAGAGACAAGCGCTGGCAGGGTTGCGCGCTCAACTTGCGCCACTATGGCACAGGTCGGTGTTGAAGGCTCAATTCAGGAACTGCCTCGCTGGTTCGCCACTGACTAACGTATTGAAAGCAAGCGAGTTGTCTCCCAAAAACGTGTCGAGATTCGGTACCAGAGGTGCACGCCTTTGCTGGGGGAGGAAGACGTGTCCATAAACGAAGGGATAACCATTCAGCGTGTATACCGAACCGGTTTCGCTGACGTAGGGATCTTGCTCGCCTTGATGTTTAGCTGCCAGCAGGCAAGGCCGCAAATAGCTCAAAACCCACAAACACATGAAGCTTCTCCTGCCCAGCTGGCCCCTTACGCGCCGGAAGCGCCTCAAACCACTTCGTCTTTGCCGAAAGATCTCACGAGCACGAGTATCGAAGACCTGATGAACATGGAAGTGACTTCTGCTTCGAAGAAAGAACAGAAGTTATCTCAGGTGGCGGCGGCGATTTTCATCATCACCCAGGAAGACATCCGCCGCTCGGGAGCGACGAATATTCCGGATCTTCTGCGAATGGTCCCGGGCCTGCAAGTGTCGCAGATCAACCGCAGTACATGGGCGATCACGGCGCGCGGGTTCGATGGGCAATATTCGAACAAACTGCTTGTCCTGGTGGATGGCCGCACGGTGTATTCCCCCATTTTTTCCGGCACTTTCTGGGACAGCCAGACTTTGCTGCTGGACAATCTCGACCGCATCGAAGTGATCCGGGGGCCGGGAGCCACGGTGTGGGGCGCAAACGCGGTCAACGGTGTCATCAATATCACGACGAAGAAAGCCGCCGACACACAGGGCGCATTGGTGACCACGGGCGGTGGGACCTCTGAACAAGGATTTGCAACCGCGCGTTACGGGGGAACGATAGGGGATGACACCTCTTATCGCGTCTCTGGCGGCGGTTTCAATTTTGGCCACAACCTCAATTCCGCAGGCCAGAGCGGCGAAGATGACTGGCGGACCTTCAGGGGAGGATTCCGCGTGGACGCCGATGCGTCGCCGAAGGACTCACTGACACTGGAAGGGAATGTATATAGAGGCGACGCGGGAGAGCTCGTCAATACGGTCGTCTCGATTTCACCGCCCGTGAACGGGATACTGAGCCTTCGCGATGTATTTTCTGGCTGGGACGTCGTCTCCCGCTGGAATCATGTTGCCTCACCGCACTCGGAGACCACTCTTCAAATTGATTTCGATCACAGCAACCGTGGCGACACGACCTACGGAACGGGGTTAAGCACATTCGGCATCGATTTTGATCATCACGTCGGTTGGGGCAAGCGGCAGGATTTTGTGTGGGGACTCGGCTACTACTTGACCTCTGATGAGTTGACGACGACTCTGCGCATTGCGTTCACGCCACCGGATCAAACTCGGGAGCTCTTCAGCTCCTTTGTGCAGGATGAGATTGCCATCCGACCGGACCGGCTCTATTTGACGGTCGGAGCGAAACTCGAGCATAACGACTTCACAGGATTGGGATTGGAGCCGAGTGCTCGGATCGCCTGGATTGCCAATGAGCGAAACATGTTCTGGGGCGCTGTATCGAGGGCTTTGAGGACACCATCGCAAAGCGACCGCGACATACGCGTCAATGACTCTGTTTTTCCTGGGCCCAATAATCTCCCAATCCTCGTTAGCATATTTGGAAGTCCGACGCGGCAGGATGAGCGCTTGAACGCCTTTGAGGCGGGCTATCGCACAGAAATAACAAAGGGGATCTCGCTCGATGCGACGGTTTTCTACAACGATTACGACAATCTGGTGTCCGTAGAGCCGGGTACGCCTTTCCTGGAGACAGATCCACCACCGTTGCACGTAGTGGCCCCGAACGCCCTGAGCAATCTGATATATGGAGAGACTTATGGTCTCGAACTGTCCGTAAATTGGAATGTAGCCAAGCATTGGACGCTGAACCAGGGATACTCCTTCCTGGCGATGCATCTGCACGAGGACGCGACAAGCCAGGATAGTACGACGGTCCCAGGCACACAGCGTGGCTTTCCGAGCCAGCAGGCCCAATTGCGTTCGCACGTTGAGTTGGGCAATCACTGGCAGTGGAATGCGTTGGCTTATTTCGTCGGGCGGCTTCCTGCTCCGGCAGTTCCGTCGTACACCCGTCTAGATACCAATGTGATTTGGCAGCCCTCGAAACGGTTTTCCATCAGCCTGGTCGGACAAAACCTGTTAAGCGACCATCATCTTGAATATATCGGTCCGGACCAAACAGAGCAGTCCAGCCTGATCAAACGCAGCGCTTACGCCAAGATTACGTGGCAATTCTGATTGCGGAATGAAAGGCATTGAATCTTGCAATCAAATTTCGATGGGGCCCGCGGAATCCAGGATATGGAATCCGCCGGGGAAAAGTTCGTCACCCACTCTCAAGATGCGCCGGCGCAGCTCTTGCCAGTCTGCTATCCATTGCCAGCGTTCGTTGGGTTTCGGCGCAAGCGAATCCCTCTAGCGAATATCAGGTAAAGGCGGCTTTTCTTTTTCATTTTGCGCAATTCGTCGATTGGCCCCGGGAAGCTTTCAAGGACGCAGCGACGCCGCTCACGTATTGCACAGTCGGTGAGGATCCATTCCACGGCGCCTTGGACGCCAGCTTGGACGGAAAGACCATCGACGGGCGGCCGGCTCGCGTGGTGCATTTCAAGCAGGCGCAGGAGATTCAGGGATGTCAGATTTTGTTCCTGGGGACGCCGGAGAAGAAGTTCATCTCCGCGACGCTGGCAAACCTAAAAGCGAGTCCAGTGCTGACCGTGGGAGAGTCCGAAAATTTTGTACAGCAGGGCGGGATGATCGGCTTCTTTCTGGAGGACAACAAGGTGCGCTTCGAAATCAACCTGGACGCGGCGGGGCGCGCCAAATTGAAGATCAGCGCCAGGTTGCTGGCGCTGGCCAAAACAGTCATCGGAGGTCCCAAAGGAACGTGAAATGCCGCTCTTTAAAAATTCATCGATCCAACGCAAACTGACTTTTGTCATCGTTTGCACGAGCCTTGTAGGCTTAAGCCTGGCATGCCTGAGCTTCGACTTCTACGAACGAACAAGCTTTCGCGCGGCGATGACAAGCGAACTCTCGGTACTTGCCGATACGCTGGGCGCCAACACGGCGGCTTCACTCGCCTTTAGCGATCGAAAGTCCGCAACGGACATGCTGGGCGCGCTTCGCGCGGAGCGGCACATTGTCGCCTCCTGCCTCTACGACAGCCATGGAACGATCTTCGCGGAGTACCGGCGCGACGGGATTAGCTCGGAGTTTTTGATGCCCGCGCGGCGCGAAGACGGGGCGCAATTTGAAAAGAACTCTCTCACTCTCTTCCGCACGCTTTCCCTGGCAGGGGAGAAAGCCGGGGCTATTGCCATCATTTCAGACCTCGGCGCACTGCAAGCGAAAATCAGGCAGTACACGGAAATTTCCGTGGCGGTGATTTTGTTTTCCGTGCTGGCGACGTACCTGGTCTCCAGCCGACTCCTGCGGCTGATCACGGAGCCCATTCTGCATCTGGCACAAATAGCAGGCAGAGTCACCGCAAAAGAGGACTACGCGCTTCGTGCACTACCGCGCGGTGAAGATGAAGTAGGAGCGCTGATCGGATCTTTCAACCAGATGCTCGAGAGAATTCAAGAGCGTGACGCAGCGCTGCAGGGTGCGAAGAGCGAGCTCGAACTCCGGGTCCAAGCGCGGACCCAGGAATTGCAATTGGAAGTCAATGAACGAATGCGCGCCGAAGAGACACTGTCGGAAGAACGGAAGATATTGCGCGCCTTGATCGACAACGTTCCCGATTTCATGTACGTGAAGGACCTGGACTGCAGGTTCCTGGTGGCCAACCTCTCGGTGGCTCGGCAGATGGGCGCGAAGACCAGCGAGGAGCTGCTGGGAAAGAACGATTTTGACTTTTATCCTCGCGAGATTGCGACACCGTTTTTCGAGGATGAACAGAGAGTGATGCGTTCGGGGCAGGCAGAGGTCAACCGCGAAGAAAAGGGCCTGGATTCCCATGGGAACGTGAGCCAGGTTATGACCACGCAGGTGCCGTTGCGGGATAAGAACGGCCGGGTCACGGGACTCGTCGGGATCGGCCGTGACATTACTCACCTGAAGAAGGTACAGGAAGAAATGCAAAAGGCCCGGGAAGCCGCGGAGGCAGCCAGCCGGGCGAAGAGCGAGTTTCTGGCTAACATGAGCCACGAGATTCGCACACCGCTGAACGGCGTTATGGGCATGACGGATCTCGCGCTCGATACAGAACTCACGCCGGAGCAGCGCGAATATCTGGAGACGGTGAAAATGTCGGGAGATTCGCTGCTCACGGTCATCAACGACATTCTCGACTTCTCGAAAATTGAGGCGGGAAAGATCGACCTGGAGGAGCTCGATTTCGATCTGCGCGATAGTTTGGAAATCACTCTGAAGACGCTGGCGCTGCGGGCCGACGAAAAGGGGCTGGAGTTGCTGTGCGAAGTGGCGCCCGAAGTGCCGGAGGTCGTGCGTGGAGATTCGAGCCGTCTGCGCCAGATAGTGGTCAACCTCGTGGGCAACGCGATCAAGTTCACGGACGTTGGCGAGGTCGCGGTAAAAGTCCAACTCGAGTCCAGAGAGGGCTTGGAATGCATCTGCCGTTTTACGGTAGCGGACACCGGAATCGGAATTCCTGTGGACAAGCGCGAATCCATTTTTGATCCGTTTTCCCAGGCGGACACCTCGACAACGCGAAAGTACGGAGGAACGGGGCTTGGACTAACCATTTCCACGCGTCTGGTGCACATGATGGGTGGCAAGATTTGGGTGGAGAGCGAAATGGGCCGTGGAAGCCAGTTTCACTTCACGGTTCGGCTGGGTGCCGCGGACGCGAAAGAAATTAAAGTGGGAACGGTCGCGCCGCCTGAGCTCTTACGCGGCGTTAAGGTTTTGGTCGTAGATGACAATCGCACCAACTGCCGGATTCTTGAGGGGATGCTGACGCGCTGGCAAATGAAGCCGACCTCTGTGAATGGCGGCACTGCGGCACTGGCGCAGTTGTCCGCGGCCCGCGAAACAGGCGATCCCTACAACCTGATTTTGACGGACATGCACATGCCGGATATGGACGGTTTCGCGCTGGTCGAACAAATTCGCCAAGAGCCGGAATTGGCCACGGCCACGATCATGATGCTCACTTCGGCAGGCCATCGCGGGGACGCGGCACGTTGCCAGGAGCTGGGAGTGTCTGCGTATCTATTGAAGCCCATCCGCCAATCCGAATTGCGCGAAGCCGTGGCTCGCGTGCTCGGAGCTCGTGAGCACGACGGTGCCATTCCTCTGATCACCCGGTTCTCTTTGCAAGATGCGCGGGAACCTGAAGCTTACTTGAGCGTACCGCTCGCGGAAGACAATCTGGTCAACCAGCGCTTGGTGGTGCGCTTACTGGAGAAGAGAGGGCACCGGGTCGTCGTGGCAGGAACGGGTTTGGAGGCGCTGCAGGCGTTGGAAAAGGGAAGTTTTGACCTTGTGCTGATGGATGTCCAGATGCCCGAGATGGATGGGCTCAAAGCGACAGCCGTAATTCGAGAAAAAGAGAAAGGCAGCGGACTCCACCAGCCCGTGGTCGCTTTGACGGCGCACGCCATGAAAGGGGATCGAGAGAAATGCATGGCGGGCGGAATGGATGGCTATCTGAGCAAACCGATTCGACCACAGGAACTGGACCAACTCCTAGAGATTTACGTGGCGCGCCGGATGGAGGCTCGGAATACCGTCGATACCGCGGCATCGCTGAAATAGTGCAGTGAATGATTGGCGTCTCTTCCCCCCAACCACGGGGCAAAGCGTCCACGAAGATTCCTTCGCCGGGGCTTTCCGATCTTCGCTGTTGACGTGAAGAAAAACACTGGTGGGTTGACCGTGAGGTGCAGAGCGGCGACACTTTGTGTGTCCGAGCACAAGCATTTTGAACGAAAACTTCGATTCAGTATTTTAACGAGGTGCCGTGCCAGCTCCGTTCACCCGGCGAGCCACGCCATTGACGCGCGGCCGCAAGACACTTCCTACTGTGCCACAAATTCTAATCTTTGATGTCGACGGCGTGTTGGTAGACGTTCGCCGCTCTTATTGGCTTTCCGGACTAGAAACGATGCGTTTCATCACCGGTAAACGAGTTACGTGGGCCGAGTTGCACAAATGGAAGAGCAAACCTGGTAACAACGATGATTGGAACATGGTGTCAAATTGGGCCACTGCGCTGGGGCGGCCCACGACCTACGATCAAGCTCGCGCGGCGTTTCAGCAATTTTATTGGGGAAAAAACGGCAAAACTGGCAATGTCCGCAAGGAAAAGCTGGTGGTCACGCCGCGGCAGATCGAGCGCTGGGCGCGGCGTTTCGAGCTGAATCTTTTTACCGGCCGTACGCGGCAGGAGTTTTCTTATACGTTTGACCGCTGGCCCGCCGCGCGGCATTTTCGAAGGGTCATCACCATGGACGACGTCAAGCGGAAAAAACCACATCCTGATGGCCTGCTGAAAATTCTTGGCCGGCGCGATCCTCGCACGGCGCTCTACGTCGGCGATAACATTGATGACGCGCTGGCGGCTCGCGATGCGCATGTTCCCTTCATGGCGATTTTGCCGCCGGGAACGTTTGAGTACCGCAAACGCGCTGCGCGTTTCCGCGAACTCGGCGCCCTTGCCCTTTTGCCTCGCATCCTTGATCTTAACCATCGGCTCCCTCTTGGCTGAGGCGGTCTTATATGTGCTTTTTTTTCGCGCAAATGAAAACACTGATCCTCAGAAGGACAGCGGAACTTTCCTCTCTCGAAGCGGGAATTATGGATATTGGCAAGGGGCCGACATGAAGTCTCAAATCTCATCTATTTTTCTGCCTTTTGCAATTCTGGTTGTGGCTGCACTCATCATTTCTGATTCTCTTTGCGCACAAGCGCCTGCTGGACCGTTGCCGGCCGCACCGCCGCAGGCTTCGCCCTCTTCGACGGTCAACCAACCAAATCCGCTGCCGAAAGCCGAAACCCGAACTTCCATCCTTGGTCAATGGAAGCTTAACCAAGACGAGAGCGACGATCCTCGTAAGAAAATGCAGGATGCGAACGCAAGCAGAGGGAGTGGATCGAGAAGCGGCAGCGGCGTGAGCATCGGCGGATTTCCTATCGGTGGCCACGGCGGATATGGCGGGAACCGAGGCGGAGAGAGCGACGAGGAACGCCTGCGCACGCAGAACGCGATCTCGCCCGCGAACTCCCTGACGCTTACGCAAAAAGATCCGAAGAATCCGGAAATCGACCTTACCGACGACCAAAATCGTAAGCTGGCCCTGTTGACGGATGGCCGCAAGATTCAGAAGTCCGACGCAAAGGACGACAGCTATCAAGAGATTGCGGCGCGTTGGGATGGCCCCCGGCTCGTCACCGACGAGAAAAGTCCGCACGGCGGCAAGATGAGCCGCACGTTTGAATTGTCTTACGATGGCACACAGCTTTTCGAAACGGTTCGCCTCACGATGGGCCGATCGAACACGCCTCTCGACATCCGGTACGTCTACGACCCCGTGCCTGCAAACCCCGCGACACCAAGTCCGTGAGGATGAGGCCACTCTCTGCAAGCCGCTTTACTGTTTATTGGTTAATTTAGGCACTCATCCGGTCCCAAATTCCGCACCGCCTCCTACTCTCATTGACGCCCTGCGCCGCGAAGTCTAATATCCGCCTATCGAAATTGCATCAAACGTTTCACGCGAGGAGAACTCCTTGGAAAACGAGACTGCATCAACTGCGCCGCGCCGCACCGGGCGCGTGAAGCGCTGGATTGGCCGGGGATTGCTTGGCCTGCTTGTGCTCGTCATCATGGCTTCAGCTGTGGGCGCGTGTTACCAAGCCCTCGGAAACAGAGCGGACGCGCGCAGATTTCCGCAACAAGGCATGTCCGTTTCTCTCGGTCCTGCGTTTGACAATCTGACTCTGAGCATCGATTGCCGGGGACAAGGCAGTCCCACCGTTGTTCTGGACAGCGGCCTGGGCGTTCCCGCGGTCGGATGGGATCCAGTGCAAACAGAAGTTGCCAAATTCACGCGCGTCTGTTCCTACGATCGCGCGGGCTACGGTTGGAGCGGTGCAAGCTCCGCACCCCGCACGAGCATTCAGATTGTGAAAGAGTTGCACGCGCTGCTCGAAGCCGCGAACGAAAAAGGGCCGTACATTTTGGTTGGGCATTCTTTTGGCGGGTACAACGTGCGCGTTTACAACGGGCAATACCCAAAGGATGTCGCGGGAATGGTTTTAGTGGATGCATCGCACGAAGATCAAAATGACCGCATGACCCCAGCTCTTCAAGCGTTCATGAAAAAAAACATCGAACAGCTCAAGTGGCAGAAAAGGCTTGCGCCGCTGCTGATCTGGTTTGGCGTTGCGCGGTTCTCCCAGCGCAACCAAGGAGAAGCCCCCGGTGTCTCGAAGGAATTTGGGCAGAAGATGCTCTACTTGCAGCTTCAGCCAAAATTTATTGATGCGAGCGCTTCAGAAATGGGCTCATTTGCGGAGAGCGCCAATGAGGTCCGGGCAGCGGGCAATCTGGGTGACAAACCTTTGGTCGTGCTGACGGCGGGTAAATCAGCGGACGCTTCACAGCTGCCCGCTGGTTTTCCAAAAAAGG
Organism: uncultured Acidobacteriota bacterium; assembly: GCA_963833345.1. Classification (GTDB taxonomy): domain Bacteria; phylum Acidobacteriota; class Terriglobia; order Acidiferrales; family UBA7541; genus Acidiferrum. The sequence goes on from CAWHXI010000002.1 coordinate 4,633,025, forward strand.
AGTTCGACGACTTCCATGAGGTCTGGGTCAATGATCTGCAAGTGAAGGAATCCCATCTTTCGACGCGGGGCGAGCGAATTATGGTTCCCGATAGCACTCACATGATCCCGTTTGAGCGGCCGGATGCGATCGTGGCCGCCATTCATGAAGTCTACACAGTCGCAAACGCCGGGGGCGCCCCGAACAACGCTGCCAAACCTAGCGAAACAGCCAGTCCCGCGCCACGTTGACGCAAACCCGCACCGAATGTTATAAAATACTGTTCAATTAGGCAGCGACAGGCCCACCGTATAGCCCCTTCCCGGGTAGGGGGGCGCGGCGCGGCTGCCAATCCGGTGGCCGGTCCGTGGCCCCAAAGCGAGTTTTAGGCTACACAACTTAATGCAAGAAATTGTTCGCCAACTAGGAGAACTCTTCCTTCAGGCTGTGCCTACAGTCCTGATCATCCTCCTTTTTTACTTCATCTTGCGGGCGATTTTCTTTAAGCCGCTGCTTGCGGTCATGGCCGAGCGCGATGCTCGGACCGTGGGAGCCCAGAAGGCCGCGGAAGCGGCTCAGGCTGCTGCCATCGAGAAGATCAAGCAGTACCAGGACGCCCTAAAGCAGGCCCGCGGCCAGGTTTACGCCGAGCAGGAAGCCGCGCGAAAAAAGGTGCTCGAGGAGCGCGCCGCGGTGATTAAAGAGGCTCGCGCTACGGCTACCGCGCAAGTTACCGCTGGCAAAGAACGCATCGCCCACGAACTCGCTGCGGCCCGCCGCGAAATCGAAGCTACCGTCGCGCAACTTTCCGCTGAAATTGCCCGGCGCATTCTGCAATCGCCGCCCCGTCCCGGTGGTTCGGCAAGGGATGCCCGGTGAGGCAAATCTCGATTAGGCAGAAGCGAATCGGCCAGAGCCGACGGCTGCGCGTTATCCCAAGTTTGATTGTTCTCTTTTTCTGCGCTGCGTTGAGCCTGCACGCGGCGGAAGAAGGCGGGAATTCGGCGACGGAACGGACCAGCGAAATTTTCAAGTGGATCAATTTCGCAATCGTGGCCGCGGCTTTGATCTGGCTCTTTGCGAAGAAATTGCCTGTGTGGTTCCGCGGCAACGCGGACAAGATCAGTTCAGCGATCACTAAAGCAACCGCTGCGAGAGAAGAAGCGGAACGTCAGGTTCGTGAAGCAGAGGCGAAGCTGGCGAATCTGAAGCAGGAAATCGCCGCGCTCGAGACGACCGCAAAACGCGAAACTGCCGAGGAAGCAGAGCGCATCCGCGCGCTAGCGCAAAGCGACGCGAAGAAAGTTGGCGTCGCAGCTCAAGCGGAAATTGAAGCTGCTGGACGTGCCGCGCGCCTGGAATTGAAGGCGCTGGCGGCAGCGCTTGCCGTTGACGGCGCCGAAACCTTGCTTGCCAAACAGCTTACGCCCGCTGCGCAGGAATCGCTTGTGGATACATTCGTGAAAAGCCTCGAAGGGAGGCCAAATTGAAGTCCGCCAGCCTCCAATACGCGAATGCGCTCGCGGACGTCGCGCTTGCTCAGGGCGCTGCCGATGCAGCCCTGAAACAGTTGGGCGATTTTGCAACTGCTTTTGATGTGTCGAGCGGGCTGCGGAATTTTCTGACGAGCCCGGGCGTGCCGCGCGAGGCGAAGCATGGCGTCATCGAAAAAATCGCGGCGCGCATCGGTGCGGGCAAGATCATTCGCAATTTTCTTTTTGTCATCTCGGATCATCAGCGGTGGCATATTCTGCCGGAAATCGTGGCCGCTTTTCAGGATGTCATCCGGCAGCGGCAAGGCATCGCCGAGGCGGAGATTTCTTCCGCCGTCGAGCTGAGCGCTCCGCAGAAAAAGAAATTCGCGCAAACGCTCGAGCGCCTTACGGGCAAGAAAATCGAGGCAAAGTATTCGCTGGATCCGGCGCTACTGGGCGGCGCCGTGGTGCGCGTGGGCGACACGATTTACGACGGTTCGGTGCGCAACAGCTTGAACGAAATGCGCGCGCGTCTCGCGGCGGAATAGCGGAATAGAGGTCAGGAGCAGGCATGGCGAACATCAAGGCAGACGAAATCAGCAAGATTCTGCGCGAGCAGATCGAAAACTACGAGCAAACCGTTTCGGTCGACGAAGTCGGCGCGATCATCAGCGTCGGTGACGGCATTGCCCGCGTCCACGGCCTGGAAAAAGTCATGGCTGGTGAGATGCTCGCTTTTCCGAAAAACATTTTCGGCATTGCGCTCAACCTCGAAGAGGAAGAAGTCGGCGTCGTGCTTCTCGGTGAGTCTTCCGAATTGAAAGAGGGCGACGTCGTCAAGCGCACGAATACCATCATGTCCGTGCCTGTAGGCGAGGCCCTGGTTGGCCGCGTGGTCAATCCGCTTGGCGAGCCACTCGATGGAAAAGGCCCGATCGTTTCGAAGCAGCGTAACCCGCTCGAAAAGCTGGCTCCGGGCGTGCTCGATCGGCAGCCCGTTCGCGAACCTCTGCAGACCGGCATCAAAGCCATCGACGCTATGATTCCCATCGGACGCGGCCAGCGCGAGCTGATCATCGGCGACCGCCAGACCGGAAAAACCGCCGTTATTCTCGACACCATCATCAATCAAAAGGGCGGCGACGTTATTTGCATTTACTGCGGGATTGGGCAAAAGCGCTCGACGATTGCCCAGGTCGTGAAGACGCTCACCGACGCAGGCGCCATGGACTACACCATCGTCGTCGCGTCTAGCGCTGCGGAGCCTGCATCTTTGCAATACATTGCACCTTACGCTGCGTGCGCGATGGGCGAATATTTCCGCGACAACAAACGCCACGCGGTCGCCTTTTACGACGATCTTTCCAAGCACGCGCAGGCCTATCGTGAAATTTCCTTGTTGTTGCGCCGCCCGCCGGGCCGCGAAGCTTTCCCTGGCGACGTGTTCTACCTCCACTCGCGCTTGTTGGAGCGCGCCGCGAAACTCAACGACAAGCTGGGCGGGGGATCGCTCACGGCGCTGCCGGTGATTGAAACGCAGGCCGGCGACGTCTCCGCGTACATTCCGACGAACGTGATTTCCATTACGGACGGACAGATTTACCTGGAAGCCGATCTTTTTAACGCGGGCATTCGTCCCGCCATTAACGTTGGCATCAGCGTCAGCCGCGTCGGCGGTAACGCGCAGATCAAAGCCATGCGCCAGGTGGCCGGCACTTTGCGTCTGGACATGGCGCAGTACCGCGCGCTCGCCGCTTTCGCGCAGTTTGGTTCCGATCAACTCGACAAAGTCACGCAAGCGCAGCTCGCCCGCGGTCAGCGCCTCACCGAAATTCTGAAGCAGGATCAGTACGCGCCGCTCTCCATCGAAAAACAGGTGCTCAGCATTTACATCGCAACGAGCGGCGCCATGGACAGCGTGCCCGTCGCTGACGTTCGCCGTTTCGAGAGCGAATTTTTGCAATTCGTAGAGACCAACTATCCCCCGGTGTTGAAGAACATCGCGACAAAGAAAGCCCTCGATGACAGCATCAGGGCGGAAATCAAAACCGCCGTCGACGGATTCAAGGAACGGTTCACGGCTTCCGTAGTCGCGGCCGCCGCCAACTGAGGCCGCAAACTTAACGATCGATCATGCCCACACTTCTCGATTTCCGGCGCCGCATCCGCTCGGTGAAGAACACCCAGCAGATTACCCGCGCGATGAAGTTCGTCGCCGCAGCGCGGTTGCGCCGCGCCCAGGAAGCGGCTCTCGCAGCACGACCCTACGCGAAGGAGCTCGCGCGCGTGCTGCGCTCCATTATGTCGCGCATCGATCAGCCTGAGCATCCGCTGCTTGCGCATCGCCCCGAAGAAAAAATCCTCGTCATTGTTTTGACCGGTGAACGTGGCCTCGCCGGGGCTTTCAACTCAAATATTCTGCGCAAGGCCAATGAGTTCTTCCGTCCCAATCGCGGCAAAAAGCTTTCCGTGATTCCGGTTGGGAAAAAAGGCCGCGACGCGCTGAGAAAGGCCGGATTTCATTTTCCCGCCGAATATGTAAACGTTCTGGCTCAAGTCAATTTTGGAACGGCGCGGGATATCGCTTCGGTTGTTACCGAGCTTTACGCCAAGGAAGAAGCGGACGCAGTCTACATCGTATTCAGCGAATTCAAGACTGTGATGACACCGAACCTCGTGCTCGAAAAATTGCTGCCAGTCGAGGCGATGCGTGCCGACGAAGAATCCACCAGCGAAAAAGAATCCGCGCAGGTCGATTACATCTACGAGCAACCCAAGGAGCAGCTTCTCGACAAGCTGCTCCCGCGCTACATCGAAACGCAGATTCTCCGCGCCATGCTGGAATCTTCCGCGGCAGAGCATGCCGCACGCATGACCGCCATGGAATCCGCTACGAAAAACGCCGGCGAGGTCATCGAAGCGCTGACACTGCACATGAACAAAGTGCGGCAGGCGGCTATTACGAAGGAAATTATTGAGATTGTTAGCGGAGCTTCGTCTACCGCGTAGGAGAAGGCATGGCAGAGAAACAAGCAGCCGTCGGACGCATCGTGCAGATCATTGGACCGGTGCTCGACGTTCAATTTGAATCGGGGCATTTGCCCTCGATTTACAACGCGGTTCGAATTACGAGCGAAGGTTTCAACGTGCCGGAGCCAATCGATGTCACCGCTGAAGTGCAGCAGCATCTGGGCGAAGGGCGCGTGCGCTGCGTTGCCATGGAGCCCACAGAAGGGCTGGTTCGCGGCATGAAAGCAGTCGACACTGGAGCGGGCATTACTGTTCCTGTCGGACGCCCTACGCTTGGCCGCGTGATGAACGTGCTCGGCAAGCCTGTGGATCAGCTTGGACCCCTAACCAGCAAAACGAATTATCCGATTCATCGTCCCGCGCCCTTGCTCTCCGATCAGTCCACCACTCTTGAAATGTTTGAGACCGGCATCAAAGTCATCGACCTGATTCAGCCCTTTTTGAAGGGCGGAAAGATCGGATTGTTCGGCGGCGCCGGTGTCGGCAAAACTGTTCTCATTCAGGAATTGATCAATAACGTCGCGATGCAGCACGGCGGCGTGTCTGTCTTCGCGGGTGTCGGAGAGCGTACTCGTGAAGGAAACGATCTTTGGCTGGAATTCCAGGAAGCTGGTGTCGTCGTTCCTGGCAATTCGGAAAAATCCCGCGCCGCACTGATCTACGGGCAGATGACCGAACCGCCTGGCGCGCGTCTCCGCGTCGGCCTCACCGGCCTGACAGTCGCTGAATATTTCCGCGACGAAGAACATCTTGACGTTCTTCTCTTCATTGACAACATTTTCCGTTTCGTTCAAGCTGGTTCCGAGGTTTCCGCGTTGCTGGGCCGCATGCCTTCCGCCGTCGGTTATCAGCCGAACCTCAACACCGAGATTGGCGAATTGCAGGAGCGCATTACTTCCACGAAGTCCGGCTCTATTACTTCCGTACAAGCCATTTACGTTCCTGCCGACGACTATACGGATCCCGCTCCGGCTGCGACGTTTACGCACTTGGACGCCACCACAAACCTCAGCCGCCAGATCGTAGAGCGCGGTATTTATCCCGCCGTCGATCCGCTGGCCAGCTACTCGCGCATTCTCGATCCGCGCATCGTGGGCGCGGAGCACTATGCCGTTGCCCGCGGCGTGAAATCGATTCTCCAGCGCTACAAGGATCTGCAGGACATTATCGCCATTCTCGGTATCGAAGAACTTTCTGACGAAGACAAGCGCACCGTGGCGCGCGCGCGCAAAATCGAAAACTTCCTTTCGCAGCCAATGTTCGTGGCGGCGCAGTTCACCGGCCTCGAAGGCAAGTACGTCAAGATTGCGGACACGGTCCGCAGCTTCAAGGAGATCGTGGAAGGCAAGTACGACGACATTCCGGAGCAGGCGTTCTACATGGTGGGCACGATTGATGAAGCCATAGCGAAGGCTGAAAAAATGAAGGCGGGCGTCTAAGCGCAAATGCTTCCGGATTCCATCGAGCTGATCATCGTCACGCCGGAGCGCCAATTTCTGCGCGAAAGCGTCGTCGAGGTGGTGATGCCCGGCGCGGCCGGCGAACTTGGTATTTTGCCGGGGCACGCGCCGCTGATGACCGAGCTCGGCATCGGTGAGCTGGCCTATCGCGGAGCTGGCACAAATCCCAGCGGAGTTCTCGCCATCATCCAGGGCTTTGCCGAAGTCTTGGGCGACCGCGTCACCGTGCTGGCGGAAACCGCGGAGCGCGCCGCGGAGATTGACCTAGCCCGTGCTGAAGCCGCAAAAGCGCGCGCGGAACAACGGCTGGTAGCTGGCGACGCGAATATCGATTGGGACCGCGCTTTTGTCGCTCTCCAGCGCGCCGTCATCCGAATCCAGGTCGCGCGCAAGTACCGCGGCGCTCCTGTCGAGACCCGTTAATTCTTGCAGAACATGCGTCTCGCCCTTCCTGCGACGCAGTCCCCTCTCTTGCATCTAACCTAGTAGGAGCCCTCGATGGAAATCCTGACGATGTACAGCGCCCCATGGTGCCCGGACTGCAGGCGCGCAAAGCTATTCTTGAAAGAGCGCGGCGTGGAATTTCACGAAGTGAATATCGAAGAAGACCCGTCAGCGGAGGAAATCGTCATCAAAGCCAACGACGGGAAGCGAAAGATTCCGACGCTGGAAATCGGCGGACGTTATTTTGCATGCAGCCCCTTCGATGCGGAACAATTGGCCGAGAATCTCAACATCCCGCTAAATCCGTGATCTCCGGCCGTCTTTTTCTTCTCCTTGGTTAGAGCTATTCCACAGCTCCCCCACGCACCCAAACATTCGTCAGTCGCAATTCTTCATCAAGCAGAACAATGTCCGCATCTGCCCCGACCCGCAGCGCGCCTTTCTTGAATTCAATTCCCAGTAGCGTCGCAGGGTTCAAGGTCAACATGCGCACTGCTTCCGCGAGCGGAATCCCCAGCGCAACAATATTTCTTAATGCTCTGTCCAGCGTCAGGGTGCTGCCCGCAAGCTTTCCTTCCGAGTTGCGGCAAATTCCTCCGCTCACGGTAACTTCCAATTGTCCGAGCATGTACTTGCCATCCGGCATCCCCGTTGCCGAAGTACCGTCGCTTACCAAGATCATGCGCTCAGGCCCTTTTGCTTGTAGAAGCACTTTCATCGCTGTTTCGTCCACGTGCACGCCGTCCGCGATCAGCTCCGCGCTCACCTCTGACGAAGTAAACACCGCGCCGATCACACCGCTGTCGCGATGAGAAAAGGGCCGCATAGCGTTATAAACGTGCACTGCATGCCGTACCCCATGCGCAATCGCAGCGCGAGCTTGTTCGTACGTCGCATCGGTGTGGCCCATGGCCACGACCATCCCCGCATTTCGCGCCGCGTCGATGCATGGCATGGCGCCAAGCAATTCAGGCGCAATCGTCAAAATTTGAGCGTTTCCCGCCGCTGCCTGCAGGAATTTTTCGAGAAGTTCCGCCGACGGTAGTTTCAGCCACTCCGTCGGATGGACTCCTCGCCTCGCTGGGCTGAGAAACGGGCCCTCAAAATGGATCCCTAGCACTTCCGCCCGCGCGTCGTCCGTTTCGTGCTGTTGCGAAATGTAATGCGCAATTCCTTCGACGCTACGAATCGTGTCCTCGGGGCTCGCCGTGACCGTCGTGGCCACGAATGAGGTTGTTCCATGCCGTGCAACTACTTTTGTCACTCCCGCGAGTGCTTCTGCAGTGCCCTCCATGACGTCGTGTCCACCGGCGCCATGGATGTGTACATCCACAAACCCGGGAATTGCAATCTTGTCGGTTGCGGAAATCTCCTGAGCGCCCTCAGGCAGCCGCATACCCTCCCGGAGTCCGAGTTCCTCGATGACCCCATCGCGGATCAGAATGCCTGCGTCAGTAATTTCGGCTGTCGGAGTGAGCACTCGTCCGGTGTGCAATAAAGTTGTCGTCATAGTTCAGGTTGTATCGTAGCGGAATCCAGCGATCTTTCAAAAATCAAAAATGGGCAAAAAATCAGAACGGGCAAAAACAAAACGGGCGAAGCCGAAGCCCCGCCCGTCTAGAAGATACCGTAATAAGGATTCCTACTTGCCGTTTGCCGGCGCCATGTCGATGCTTTCCAGCTTGAGCGTGTTGCCATCCACCGTGCCTTTCACAGTGACGTGATGCCCGGCGTGGTCCGCCACTTTGTCCTGTGCGTCCACGACATAAACCTTCTTGTCTGCATCATTGACAAACACGTATTTTGCGCCGCCCTTTACGCATTTGATGGTGCACTCACGCGCCTTGTCGTTCGCGCCTTTTGCGCCGCAATTGCTATCGGAAATATAGCCGGTCCATGTACCGTCCGCAGCCATTGTTAATGCCGCTGCGAAGAGTGTTGCTGCCATGACTACTGCAAATCGTATCTTCATTGCTTTCCCCCTCAAGAAAATTGCACTGCAGTGATGATTGGCCGGGTCGCCTTCAGCTTGGCACAATCGCCTTTACCCGTCCAGATATACCCCTCCCACTATACGCGGGGAAATGATTGCTGGATGCCTTTGCGAAAAAAAAAGAGGGAGGGTTCTCTGGAACCCTCCCTCCTGCTCTACTCTCAAGAATTTGCGACCGCGTTCAGTCGCGAATCCCTTTATTGTCCCGACCCTGAAGTACTGGCTGCCGTCGTCTCGGGTGCTTTCGGTATGCTCAAGTAGCCCGACGCCGTCGTCTTGGAAACCTTGTTGACGACCAGCTCGAGTGCTGCGCGAGTTCCGCCCGTATAGAAGAAAATCGGCTCGTTTACAGAGCGGTTCTTCTTTTCGAAGTTCTTGTCATCCGCCAGCACGTTTATCGTGTACTGGTTCTTTTTGGTGTTCGTGTCTTTCAGCTCGACCTGGATGGTGCCCACCTTCTGGTTTCCACCCTTGCGCGTTACTGTGAATTCAAAGTAGTCGCGCTGTCCCATCCGGCGAAGCTGGTCGATTTCGTCATGGTTCCGCGCGATCAGTGTACCCATCTCGCTGCGCGCCATTTGTAGATTGTTCTTCTGAGCGTCCAGGTCGCTCTTCACACCGTTCACGTCTCCGTTGATTTTGTCCACATCGCCTGAATTGGCCTTGGTCGCAAGCTCCGCCTTGACGGAGGTTGCCAACCCCTCGACCTTTTGGTCCACGGCGGCCGTCGCATTCTTGTTCTGCTTACGCGCCGCGATAAGCTCGCCTTGCGTCAGATTCAGCTTGTCCGTGACCACTTTCAGGTCGCTCTGCAATGCCTGATTGACTTCATCTTCTTTCGCCAGCCGTTGGGCCAGCGCATCGTTTGCCTGCTTTACTGAGGCTTGCGTTGTTTGCTCAATGCTGTTCGCGTGGTTTAACGCGCTCCAGCCGACTCCAAGACCGAGCAACGAAACTCCGCCCAACACGGCGACCGCCAGTCCCACCCAGCGTGGGGTTCCGGTTGTAGTGTGGCTAATGGGATCCTGAAACTCGCTCATAAACTTCTTCTCCTTTGGGGTTTTCCCCCTGCGCTTAGGAAGGGTGCATCCGCCTCGCCAAATGAAGGTTTCTACGGCGCTTTCCGCTAACTCAAGTGGATGCATGAGGTTGTCGATGGTAGAGGGACATGGGTTAGATAGGCTTATACGTACTAGTACCAGTAAAGATTACGTGCTTGGGCCCGCTTCTGTAAATTTTGCTGTTACTGGAAATGAAGGCTGTACTCAATTAATTAGGTGGGTCTCGAAATGGGATGACGCCGCGCAGAAATAACCTGCCGTGCCGTAACTCATTCTCAAATAAATGTTTACAGGAATCTAATCAGGCCGCTTGGGGGGCGGGTTCTTCGTCGGAGCCTTTGATTGGTGTGAAATATCGGTCCAAAGTGCTCATCGCCGCGTCCAAAACCATGTGGCAGTCCGAGCAGGAATCCAAGTGCCGTTTGATCTCAGTCGCCACCGGCGGCGAGAGTCTTCCCTCTAAGTACCAACAAATCAAATGGATGGTGTCGCGACAGCTCATGACTGCGGTCCCCCCGTGGCCCCGCGCCGATGTCCGGCATGCCTGTACCCAGTGCATTTGATTCACCAAATCTTCCCAGAAGTGCAGAAAATCTAATTGCAGAGATATCAATGGTTTAGAGGACTAGAGAATGGCTCAGATTGAAACGGTTTAAACTCTGCCGGGAAAGTTTACTCAGCCAATGTGCAAGGTTTGAGCGAAACTTGCCGGTTGCGCTTTCAGCGTTTTGGAACTACGGTCATTTCCCGCAAAGCCTCTATTCGTTTTTCGAGCGGCGGGTGGGTGCTGAAGAGTGAGGACACGCTTCCCCGTCCGAACATCGGCTTTACGATGCACAAGGATGATGTAGACGGGGAAATCGCCGTCGTAGGGATCCGCTGATTGTAGGCCCCGAGCTTCTGCAAGGCGCTTATCAGCCCGAATTGGTTTCCGACCATCCGGGCTCCGGTCGCGTCCGCCGCATATTCCCGCTGGCGCGAGAGTCCCAGCTGTAACAGCATCGCCGCAAGCGGCGCAAGGATCATGAGCAAGAGGCCGGCTATTGCACCGCCTCGGCCCCGCTCATCATCATCGCCTCCGCCAAACCACATGCCCCAATGAGCGATCCACGTGATGGCACCCGCGAGCGTAGCCGCGACGGAACTGATCAAAATATCGTAGTTGCGCACATGCGACAGCTCGTGTGCGATGACGCCTTCCAATTCCTCGTCATTCATCAATTCCAGCAAACCCTGCGTCACGGCCACCGACGCGTGCCGAGGATTTCTTCCAGTGGCAAACGCATTCGGCGCCTCATCGGGTACAACGTACAGCTTCGGCACCGGAATATTCGCTTTAGCCGCCAGCCCTTCCATCACTGCATAGAGCCGCGGCAACTGCTCCCGCGTAACGGGCTTTGCGCCGCTCGATGCCAGCGCGATCTTATCGGAAAAGAAATAGGCAAATGCATTGGTGCAAATCGCGATTCCCAGTCCAATGGTCATGCCATTTCGCCCGCCGAAGTACGAGCCCACCATCATCAGGAAGAGCGTCAGCACCACCAGCAGGAATGTTGTCCGTAGAACTCTCATCGTGTTCCCTCAATACTGTATACGTAGAGAAGCCCGAGATTTTTCGCCACGCGGAATATCAGTGCGGGAGGAAGCCTCTTGCAAGGCTCTCTCTCGCCTGTCCTTAGATTCCGGCCGCTGCCGCCGGTTGTTTGGCCTTAGCCCGTTCAAAACGCATCGTGTCTTTCTGTCCGTCGCGATCCACTCGAATGTGATCGCCAGGCAGCACCTTGCCTTCCAGAATCTGCATGGCTAACGGATCCTGAATCAGCCGCTGAATCGTTCGACGCAGCGGTCGCGCACCGTACGCCGGATCGTAGCCTTCTCGCAGCAGCAGCTCTTCCGCCGCCTTTGTGAGGTCAAGAGTGATTTGCCGCTCCGCAAGCAACTTCTCGACGTTCTTCAGCAGCAGCCCGACGATCCGCGCAAGTTGTTCCTTGCCCAGCGGATTGAAAATCACGATCTCGTCGATGCGGTTGATAAACTCCGGCCGAAACGCCGCGCGCAACGCTTCCATCGCTTCTTTTCGCGCGCGTTCCGGATTCTTCTCTGAAAGTTCAAAGATCGCCGTCGAGCCCACATTGCTCGTCATTATCATCACCGTGTTGCGGAAGTCCACGGTGCGGCCCTTGCCATCCGTCAACCGACTGTCCTCGAGAATCTGCAGTAGGATGTTGAACACATCCGGGTTCGCTTTTTCAATTTCGTCGAACAAAATCACTGAGTACGGATGCCTGCGCACTTGCTCGGTGAGCTGTCCACCTTCTTCGTAGCCGACATAGCCCGGAGGCGCGCCGATCAGCCTGGACACGCTGTGCTTCTCCATATACTCGCTCATATCGATGCGGATCATCAGCTTTTCGTCGTCGAAGAGAAATTCCGCCAGCGCCCGCGCTAGCTCGGTTTTTCCGACGCCTGTCGGACCAAGGAAAATAAACGACCCGATTGGACGCTTAGCATCGGACAATCCCGCTCGGCTCCGGCGCACGGCGTTCGCGACACGCGCCAACGCTTCGTCTTGTCCAACCACGCGCTGCCGCAGCCGCTCTTCCATGTGCACGAGCTTTTGCGCTTCGCCTTCCAGCAAACGCCCCGCTGGAATTCCCGTCCACTTACTCACCAGCTTCGCGATGTCCTCTTCGTCGACCTCTTCCTTAAGCATCGGCGAATCTTTTTGCACCGAGGCAAAGCGCTCCTCCGCTTTCTTCAGTTCCTGCTCTGCCGCGGCAATCTTGCCATACCGAATTTCCGCGACTTTGGCCAGTTCGCCCGCCCGCTCGAATTTCTGTTCCTCCGTTTTGAGTTGATCGATTTGCTCTTTCAGCTTGCGGATTTTCATGATCGCTTCTTTTTCCGCTTGCCACCGCGCCTTTCGCGCGCTTGAGTCTTCTTTTAACTTCGCCAGGTCCTTTTCGATTTGGTTACGCCGTTCCTTGGAGTGCGCGTCTTTCTCTTTCAACAGCGACTGTCGCTCGATTTCCAATTGCAGAATGCGCCGCTCGATCTCGTCGATCTCTACTGGCAGAGAATCGATCTGCATGCGCAGGCTCGCCGCTGCTTCGTCGATCAGGTCAATCGCTTTGTCTGGCAAAAAACGGTCGGAAATGTAGCGGTGGGACAGCGTTGCCGCCGCCAAAATTGCCGCGTCCTTGATTCGCACGCCGTGATGAACTTCATAGCGTTCCTTCAAGCCCCGAAGAATCGCAATCGTATCTTCGACCGTCGGCTCGCTCACCAGAACCGGTTGGAATCGCCGCTCCAGCGCCGGATCTTTCTCAATGTACTTTTTATATTCGTTCAAGGTCGTCGCGCCAATCGCGCGCAACTCGCCCCGCGCCAGCGCCGGCTTCAGTATGTTGGAAGCGTCCATCGAGCCTTCCGCAGCCCCCGCACCCACTAGCGTATGCAGTTCGTCGATGAACAGAATGATCTGCCCTTCCGCCTCGGTAATTTCTTTCAACACCGCCTTCAATCGTTCTTCAAATTCTCCGCGGAATTTCGCACCAGCCACAAGCGCCGCCAAGTCCAGCGCCACAAGCCGTTTGGTCTTCAGCACGTCCGGCACGTCGCCGGAAACAATGCGCTGCGCCAGACCCTCGACGATGGCTGTCTTGCCGACTCCCGGCTCGCCAATCAGAACTGGATTGTTCTTCGTCCGCCGCGCCAGAATCTGCATCACGCGCCGAATTTCTTCGTCGCGCCCAATCACGGGATCGAGCTTTCCGCGTCGAGCCAAGTCGGTCAGATCGCGTGCGTATTTTTCCAGCGAGGCGTATGTCGCTTCTGGATTTTGCGACGTCACGCGTTGCGTCCCGCGGACGCTCGTCAACGCTTGCAGAATCGCTTCATGCGTAGCGCCTTGCCGCTTCAACAACTGACCCGCGGGATTACGTTCCTCTCCTGCAAGCGCAAGAAAAAGATGCTCCGTTGAGACGTACTCGTCCTTGAATCTCTCCGCCTCATCAAACGCGCGCTCCAGAACGTTGTTCAGCGGCTTGCCCATGTGTTGCTGCGCAAATCCCTGCACTTTCGGCAGCCGTGCAATCTCGTGCTCGATCTCTTGTGTTAGTGCTTCGGTGCGAATCCCCAGCCGCGCCAGCAGCGGTGGCACTACACCGTCCGTCTGTGACACCAATGCCTCGAGCAAATGCACTGGCTCAATCTGTTGATTTTCGTGGCGTGCTGCCACGTCGTTCGCCTGTTGTAGCGCTTCCTGCGCCTTGACCGTCATCTTTTCAAATCTCAGCATGTTCTACCTCGCTTCTCAACAAAAAGGGGCCAGCGCACGGGCCAGCCCCTCAATACCACCATTGCACTTGCTGGCTTACTTCGCCCCAGCGGCAGCCGCCGCAACTGCCGGCGTCCCCACGTTAACCTTGATCTGCTTCGGTTTTGCTTCCTCACGCTTCGGAATCGTCAGCGTCAGCACACCATTCTGATAATCGGCGTTGATCGCCTCCGAGTTCACAGTGTTGGCCAGGGAGAAACTTCGGCTGAAAGAACCATAAGCGCGCTCCACGCGCAGATAATTCTCTTCATTCACCTTCTTCTCGAACTTGCGCTCACCGCGTATCGTCAAAATGTTGTTCTCCACTCGGATGTCCAGATCCTTTGGGTCGATCTCCGGCAGATCGGCCTTTACGACCAGTTCATGCTCGGTCTCGTAAATGTCGACTGCTGGCGCCCAAGTCGTGAGGTTCGATTCCTCACCAGAATGCTCCAGCACATTACCAAACAAACGGTTTACTTGCTCCTGCAGGGTAGCAGCCCCGCGGAAAGGTTCCCAACGGTTCAGTGTAGTTCTCATTTTTCGTTCTCCTGACTCTCCTAATTAACCTACTGCAACAGGATAATATTATATGAGCGTATCATTGTCAAGTATTATTTGGCTCTTATCTATTTCTTTGAAGCCATTTATTTACAACAATATGCGGAAATCTTCGCCCTTCCTTCCGAAAGGCCAAATGGCGGAAATTCATTCATTCCCTTCCCATCTTTCCATTTATCTCTCAGCTTGAGATGCTGGTAGACTCGCACTTGATGCGCTTAGATGCCTTCGATTACCACCTGCCGCCCGGCCAAATCGCTCAGCGCCCCTTAGAACGACGCGACGCTTCCCGCCTACTCGAACTCCCGCGCTCCGAAGGCAGCTTGAGCGATCATCTATTTGCGGATCTTCCGAACCTCCTTCGCGGTGACGAACTCATCATCCTGAATAACGCTCGTGTGATTCCTGCCCGGCTCTTTGGCCGCCGCGAAGGGGTCCACTCTCGGCCTCCCTCGTGGAGCACGCGCCACGGACATCTCACCGGCAAGGCAGAGGTCTTTCTGACCCGTCAGGTGGATTCTCAAATATGGGAAGCCCTGGTCCGCCCTGGCCGCAAGATGCAAACCGGAGAACGCGTCCTATTTGGAGAGGGGGAACTCGAAGCCGAAGTAATTTCCCGCGGCGAATTGGGGGTGCGCACCCTGCGCTTTGTTTCACGTGACACACGCGCCGTTTCTGAACACCTCGAACGCCTCGGCCACGTTCCCCTGCCGCCTTACATCCATCGCACCGACGAAGACTCCGACCGCGAGCGCTATCAAACGGTGTTCGCCAAACAGCCCGGTGCCATTGCTGCTCCCACCGCAGGTTTGCACTTCACACCGGAAATCCTGGAAATGATTCGCGCTCGCGGCGTGGAAATCTGCGAGCTGACACTCGACGTCGGCCTTGGCACGTTCCAACCGGTCCACGCTGAAACGCTGGAACACCACGTGATGCACGCCGAATCCTACGAGATTCCTGTCCAAACTGTGCAAAGCATTCTGCAAGCGCGTGCCGCACGGCGCCCAATTCTTGCTGTTGGCACCACCGTGGTTCGCGCTCTGGAAGCTGCAGCCATTCGCGCAGCAGAATCCGGCTCCTCAGAATTGCTACTCGCCGGCAAAGCCGACGCCCGACTGTTCATTTATCCTGGATTTCATTTCCGCGTGGTTGACGCCCTACTCACGAATTTCCACCTGCCGCGCTCTACCCTGCTCGCTCTCGTCTGCGCGTTCGCTGGCCGCGAGAATGTTCTCGCGGCCTACAACCATGCTGTTCAAGCAAGCTACCGCTTCTACAGTTATGGAGACTGCATGCTAATTCGCTAAAGAAGGTTAAAGGATGTTTCCGAAAGAGGAAAAGCTTCTCGAGGCCGCCTTAAAAAAATTCAACAGGCGGTAAATCTTCTCCACTGCAGCAGAAGCCGGCTCCTGCCATTTCAAAATCTGTCCCGAGAAATTAACGAGCAGGGAGGCCATCGTAGCGCGCGGCCTCCCCCCTCGTCCATTCGAAAGGAGTCACAAGAACTCCTCGCTTATTCGTTGAATACAAAAACGCGAGTCTGTCCCGCAAAACGGACTTCCTTCACCTGCCCGTCCTGGCTAATCAGCACGGAATCATTCGAGGATTTCGAGGCGCGGTCTTCCCAGCGACCCTCGCTTTCCGCAATGGTCTGCTTCCCCTTCTGGACGGTCGCCTTGTTTCCGTCGATCATCAGGCGATATTCACCTGCTTGCAGATCAGCTTTGCCGATCTTTGCCGACTGGGCGATGTTAATTGTCTTGCTGAACGGTTTTGCGAGGAGTGGCACTGTCGACGCCAAAGCGGCTGCCAGCGCTACACTGCGGAGAATCGAATTGAATTTCATGCGTGTCAACTTCCTTTCCGTCAGGATCGAGTCAGCCAAAATTTCTAGCCGCCGCAAGCTCAACAGAGTGTTGACACGCGTGCTCACGGCGAGTAGGCTCACCCGCAAGACACCTCGTTCTTCCTGGACTAACGGCCGGAAAGACTGCGTGTCATCGCCCCGCGGCTGCCACCGCGGGGTTTTTTCTTTTAATCCTCTGACTTGCCTGCGCAGCTCATCCGGCTGCACATGTATAGACGAGCCGAGCCCCGCTAATGTTTCGTCGGCTATCGGATTTTCTTCTTTAATCCTGCTGATTCTTTGCTTTTTTTTGCATTGCTAATTTTCTTCCGCGCTAGTTTTCCTTTCGTTTTTGTAAAAGTTCCATAAATATCTGGAATTCCCGCAAAACCTTTTGTCCGCTCTGCCGTCGCTCTTTGCCTCTTTGCACAACTCTCCCCGCGTAACGTGCATCGGCTCCCCGCTTCATCTATACTCAAGGGCATTTTGTGGATGGCTTGAATGCGCATTCTGGTACTCAGCGATCTTCACGCAAACGCCACAGCGTTCGCCGCTGCCCTTGATTCTGCCGACGGCCGCTGGGACGTTTCCGTATGTCTCGGTGATGTCGTCGGCTATGGCCCCGATCCGCACGATGTGGTCGCCCGTCTTCGCGAACTCGGTACGCAAACGATTCGCGGCAATCACGACAAAGCTGTCGCCGGCCTGATGGACACCACCGATTTCAATCCTGTCGCGAAAGCCGCCGTCGATTGGACTCGCTCGCAGTTGAACGCCGAGGACCTTGCCTGGCTTTCCGCTCTTCCGCACGGACCTCTTGCCACCGACGGAATTGTTTTGGTGCACGGCGCGTTTCAAGATGAAGACGAATACGTATTCACGCCAGCGCAAGCTCTCGACGGCCTTCTTGATTCCACAGCCGAAGTTACTTTTTTCGGACACACCCATCATCAGGGCGGCTTCTCCTACCAGGATTCCAATCTTGAAGTCCTGCAGATTCGTCCGCGCGCTTCGGAATCTTTTTCCGCGCTACGCATCGAACAGCCGCGCCGCTATCTTCTTAACCCCGGCTCCGTCGGTCAGCCGCGCGATGGCGACCCACGCGCAGGTTTCGCCATCGCCGATCTCGAACATCAAACTGTGGAATTTTGGCGCGTTCCCTACGACATTGCCTCCGTTCAGGAACGCATGCGCGGCGCCAGCCTTCCTGAACCTCTGGTTCAGCGCCTCATCGTTGGCCGTTAAACATGGGCGGCTAAACATTGGCCGGTAAGCATGCCAGCTTTTCTCTTACGCAACCGCTTCTCGCACCCGCTTGACGCCCCGCCGCATTCAGGCCAGCATCATTCTCTGAATGAGATCCATGTCTGACACTTTGCAAATCGAAGCCCCCGATCAGCCGGAACCAAAGACTGGCCGCTCCTGGATCGCATGGATGGGCGCCGCCACGATCGCCATTGCTCTCGTTATCGTGATGTGGCCCGGCGCAGAACGCCGTCCCGCTTCTAGCACGCGCGAATCTCATCTTCCTTTTGGATCCACCGAACAGGCCTACGCGTCAAAGCTCCAAATTGAAAACCTGGCTCTCCGGCGCGCCGAGAATTTTCTGAATCAGGAAGTCACCACGCTTGGGGGTCGCCTCACGAATGCGGGTAATCTCCCGCTCTCCAACGTCGAGCTCACTGTTGAATTCTCCGACGAACTTGGCCAGGTCGTTCTGCGGGAATCCCGCGCCGTGTTTCCGCCTCAGGCACCTGCGTTTGCTCCTGGCGAACGCCGTGACTTTGAATTCTCCTTCGAACACATCCCCTCTTCCTGGAATATTCAGCAGCCTCTCGTCCGCGTCTCCGGCATGCTGTTTACTTCTAAGAAAGAATAGTGTCAAAGCTAATTGTTTTCTTTATACTCTTCGGCGTGGACCTCTCCGCCGAGCTGCAAGCTTGCCTCAAAGAATTCACCGCGGATGGCGCCATCGAGATTCGCGAGAACGGCGGACGCGTGGCTCCATTCTCCGGACTTTCTTGGGAAGTACGCGGTGCCACGGAGATACCTGGCTAGTTCCGCATCGCGAATCGCAAGCCCTCCTCGATCGTTCGCGCTCGGCGCTTGATCCCATCGTTGCCCTCTCGCCGCGAGCTGTCACCGTTCATCCTGTCGCCCAGTCTCGCGAAGTCTTGCTGCGCTTTCGAGGTCTTGCATTTGCCCGATGGGACGATGGACGCATTTTTTTCGGCTGCCCCGATACCCGGGAAGAACTCAAGGCTTCGTCTCTGCCCGCGTTGAAGAATTTGCTCCAGCAGCTTGAAAACTATCGTCATCCGCTCGCCACAGAAACGCGCCACGCTCTTTATCGCGCGCAACCGGAGCGCTGGCTCGAAGCCCTCGTTCGCGAGGATGTCACCCGCGTCGATGCTGCTCTGGATTCGCGCTTTGTTTATACACAGGTTTTCGCGCACGCCGGCGGCGAGCATGGCATTCTCGATCTCCTCACCGTGACTCGCTCCGGGCGTCTCGCGATTCTCGAACTAAAAGCTAGCGAGCACATTCATCTTCCGCTACAAGCCGCCGGCTATTGGCTTCGCATCCGCCGTCATTTGGAACAGCGCGATTTTGTTCGCTATGGATATTTCCCGGGGATCGAATTGCAAGCCGCTCCGCCTCTCGTTTATCTTGTTGCTCCTGCGCTGCGCTTCCACCCGTCCACGGACACCCTCTTGCGTTTTCTCTCGACCGAACTGGAAAGCACGCGCGTCGGCCTGGCGGAAAGCTGGCGCCGCGGACTGCGGGTCGTCATGCGCCAGTACGTTGGTGGCACCACGAGTCCACACCCTATCCCTGACTATTCTCCCCTCGGCCATCCTTCCCTTTTACTTAACTTTTCACCATATTTTCTTGCCCAGGAAATGTCCTGTCCCGAATGGCCGCGGCACAGTACAATGATCATCACTAGCCATCAGGAGCCCATATTGGACTTTTCCGCGACCATCCGGCATACGCCACAAGCCTCTCTCATCGATCTTCGCGGGCGTCTTACGTTTTTCGAAGTGGGCGTTCTCCGCGAGAACGTGTCGCGTCTTCTCGGCGAGGGCCACAAGCACATCGTCCTCAATCTGAGCGGATTGCAATACCTCGACAGCTCCGGTATCGGCGAATTGGCGCGCATCTACGTGATGGTACTCAAGGGCGGAGGCGAAATGAAGGTCGTTGGATTGTCCCGCAACGTTGAAGAAGTTTTGAAGGTCACGCACCTGTATCAGGTCTTCCCGGAATTCCCCGATGAAGAAGCCGCTTTACAGAGTTTCCCCGTGTCTCGAATGGACAAATTGAGTCGAAACACGTAGTAGAAAAATACTAGTCGCAAACATCAGCCCCAAAAGGAGAGAAGCAGCTAAGGCGGTGAGCCTTAGCTGCTTCCCGGGGTGTGTCCTCGAAGTGGTTAGTTATTAATTTAGATGCGTGCCAGCGAAAAAGGTTTCCATTATCTTAGAAAATTTTGTCTTGCCCTTTTTTGCTGAAAGCTCTTAATAAAACAGATACTTACGCCACCGCTCGTCACGGTGACCGATGAGCCTCATCAACTGCCGCGAGGTATGCAGTGTGAACGGCCGGGGCCGCCGCGCCAGCTTGAACCCGGCCTCTTCCGGCGTCCGGTCGCCCTTGCTGTTATTGCAGCGGTAGCAGCACGCTACCAAATTTTCCCACGAGGAACGCCCGCCGCGTGATCTGGGCACAACATGGTCCAGCGTCAATTCCGAACTAGGAAAAATCCGCCCGCAGAATTGGCACGTATTTCGGTCGCGCAGCAAAATGTTTTTCCGCGAAAGCGCCCGGCTTTGCTGCGGGATATGCCGGTAGGCCAGCAAGCGAATCACCGACGGCACCTTGTGCGCGTGTGCCGCCGAATGCACTTCCGCGCTGTGCATCTCCTCAGCCTGCGCCACGCCCTTCAGGAGCAGCACCATGGCTCGCCGAACTGCGGTCACATTGATCGGCTCATACGTCGCATTGAGCACGAGCACAGGCTCTTGCATCAGCGATGCACGCCTCGGCAAGGTTGGATTGTGGGATCTACTGTCCGCGGGATCCGCGGACCCAGGCGCACTGACGCTGCCCGCTTCGGGGGCATACCGCCCTCGGAAATCGCCCGACTTTGGCCGGTTTGCGCTCATCGCGCTACCCTAGGTTAGCTTACCTACGTTAACCCTTGATTACAGGTTACCACTATCTGGGACCGGCAGGGGATTTCTCGCCGCCCGGGCCAGCGTCAGTGCTAATACAGACTTGGCACCCGACTCCAGCAACGCCTTCGCGCATCCATCAAGCGTCGCCCCAGTGGTCATTACATCATCTACCAGTAAGACGCGTTTATTGTCAACTTGGCTGCCCGGACGTGTGGCAAAAGCGCCACGAACAGACTCCCAGCGCTCCTGCAAAGTGAGCACCTGCTTGTCCGGGCGAGGCCTCGTCCGCATCAGCAAGACCGCCTTATGAGGTAGCCCCAGCTTCCGAGCCAGCGACTTTGAAATGAGACTTGCTTGGTTGTACCCGCGCTGCCGTTCGCGGTCCCGGTGCAGGGGAACCGGCACGACCACGTCCGTCGCCAGCTGCCCGCTCTCCTGCCTGACCATCTCTGCCAATCTCCCCGCGAACCAATCGCCCAGCGGCTCCATCCGCTCCCATTTCGGCAGGAGGATCGCCCTCACCAATGACCCTTCATAAACCCCGTAGCTTCTCGCCCGCTCGAACGCATACGTCTTCTGCTTGCACGCCCGGCAGACGAGCGGCTCTCCCTCCTCCACGGTCATCCACGCAAGCCCCTGCCCCATGCGCGAGCCGATGGCAACGAAGAGCCTTCTCCCATAACGCCAGGAGCAATCTACTCTTCTCATCCTTATATTGAAAGAGAGAATGTACGCTAGGGTAACTTCAGTCCAAGCGGAGCCTTAAATGAGAAAGGCCAGCCTTGTTAGGCTGGCCGCTTTACCCACCTGCAACCAGCGGTTCTACAACAACCCCTGCTCCATTTTCTCCTGGCAGGTGATGCAGTGCTTGGCCCACGGTACCGCCTCGAGCCGCTTCTGCTGCAACTCTTCCTGGCAGTTCGCACACACGCCGTATTCGTCCGTGTTGATGCGCTTCAACGCCGCGTCGATCATGTTCAGGATCGTGCGGTCCGTATTGGTCATGCCAAAGAGGAACTCTTTCGTGTAGGAGTTCGCGGCCTTGTCCGCGAGGTCCACCGTCGGATCTTCGTCCGCGGTTCGTCCCTCTTCTTGCGTGCGCGCGATCGTCTTCATCAACTCCTCGCGCCGTGTCGCCAACTTCTTCTTGTAATACTCGAGCCTTTTCTTGTCCATGGAAGTCCCGCCCCTCTGTCTGCTTTCGGGGCCATCTAAAAACTCCGTAGTGTAGACCTGCTCTTTCGGAGTGTCAAGTTACCGCGTTCTGACTGGTGCTTAGATGCCATTACGGCTCAATTGGTCGCAAAAGGCGGCAGGTTCGTCAGTCTTTGGTCGCCGCCAGTTGCCGCATCTCGCTTCTTATCGGTTCCTTGGCCTCCAAAAAATAGATTGTGTTGCGGACTCGATCCGCATATAGTCGATTATCGATATATCGACTATCGACTACAATGCCAAAACGAAAACTCGATCCTTTGCCTTCAGCTGCTTTCCAGGTACTCCTTTCTCTTGCCGAGGAAGATCTCCACGGTTACGCCATCATGCGCCAGGTCGCCGAGCAGACTGGCGGCCGCATGCGTCTCGGGCCCGGTACGCTCTACAGTTCGATCCAGTCTCTGCTTGAAGAAAAATTTATCGAAGAGCTTGAACCTCGTGAGGACTCGGAACTCGGCCAGGAGCGCCGTCGGTATTACCGCCTGACTGCCGCCGGGCGCAAACTTGCTCGCTCCGAAGCCGATCGACTCGCCGGCTTTTTGCGTGTTGCCCGCTCCAGAAAGATTTTGAGGGGGGACTATGTCTGAAAAGATCTACGCCTTGCTGCTCCGCCTCTTTCCTTCTCATTTTCGAAAAGAATACGGAGAGGAATCCCTACAGCTTTTCCGCGATCGTGCCCGCGATGAAAAAGGATTTACCCCGCGCCTCCGTCTCTGGTTTGACATGCTTGCCGATTTGGCTATTTCCGTGCCGCGCGAGTACTTCTATGCCGAGCCGGAGCTCGTTGCCGCTTCGGGCCAGCGTTTGGGCGCCACGCCCTCATTCTATTTCTTGGGCGGTGAATCCCCGCGCCCAGGTGCACTCTTTTTAGGGGCAGTCCTTTCTCTGACTGCGCTGGTCACCTTTTCGACTCTCCTCAGCCAGGGAGGAGTCCATAGGCCACGAAACGCTTCTGTCCGCCAACTTCGGCAGTCCGCGCCCGCGCTTCCGGCGCGCCAGGTGGCCGGCGATAGAAACTCCTTGGCAACCGGCGCGAACGAGACGCTCGCATCCGCTTCCTTCGGCCAAGGCGATTCGGGCAGCTCCGCGCAAGTAGCGCCCAATGAAATCAGTACATCGGTCGTCGCTCCCGTTGGGCATGGAAATGTGGACGCTGCCGAGCGTCAACGCATACTGAATGCTGCCATTGTGAATCTAAAACAGCACTACATCTATCCTGACGTTGCGCAGAAAATGGCCGAAGCGCTTCTAGCCAAAGAGAAGCGCGGCGAGTATGACGCAATCACCGATGGCGACGCCTTCGCGCATCAACTGACCAGCCAAATGAGAGATGTGAGCCACGATATGCACCTCGAACTGGTCTACAGCCAGGATACTTTGCCCCCGCAGCCGACAGAGACAGAGCAAACACCCGAAGAACTTGCTCGTTATCGGGAAGCGATGAAGCGGATAAATTGCGCCTTCGAAAAAGTCGAAACCCTGCCGCGCAACATAGGCTATTTGAAACTTAATTTCTTCCCGGATCGTTCCGTATGCGAGCAAACGGCGACAACGGCGATGGCTTCTTTAAACCGCGCCGATGCGCTCATCGTTGATCTGCGAGACAACCGAGGCGGCATGCCCGATATGGTTGCCCTGATGGCTTCCTACCTGTTCGACCATCCCGAATACTTCTACAACCCCAGAGAAAACACCACCCAGGAATCCTGGACGCACTCGCCCGTTCGAGGGAACAAGCTCGCCGACAAGCCAGTCTACGTCCTCACTTCGTCCCGCACTTTTTCCGGCGCGGAGCAATTCTGCTACGACCTGAAAATGCTGAAACGCATCACGTTGGTAGGCGAAACAACCGGTGGTGGCGCACACTCGGGAGTTTGGTATCGCATCGATGATCACTTCGGAATGGGCATTCCCGAAACCAAGCCCATCAATCCTTATTCAACGCCCGACTGGGAAGGCACCGGCGTCGAGCCCGATGTAAAAGTTAAAGCTGCCAACGCTCTCTCGACAGCCGTGAAGCTCGCACAAACCAAGCTTCAGAAAAAGTAAGTCACCACCAAAAATCCCGTAGGGGCGGGGCTTGCCCCGCCCTCCGATCACGGCACCACTGGCAAAATCACCGCCGAGGGATGCGCTTTGTCGTGGTAAATCACGTTCGTTGCCTTGATCGTCCGCGTCCCGCGCGCTTGAATCTCTCCCGTATTCAGGTTCCGGTCGAACCGTGGAAAGTTGCTGCTAGAAACTTCCAGCCGCAATTTGTGTCCCGCCAGAAAAACATTGCTAGTCGCCCAAAGATCAACCGTGACGTGATACGTCTCGCCTGGATTCGCCAGCTCCGGCTTTTCCTGCGAATTGCGGTAACGCATCCGCAAAATTCCGCTCGTCAAGTTTTGCGCGAATCCATTAGGCCAGACATCCACCAGCATCCCGGTAAAGTCCGTGTCCACCGCCGAGCTGCTCACGTACAAATCCAGCGCGACCGGGCCAGTCACCTCGAAATCCTTCACAAACGCCGGTGTCGTGAATACCAGCACATCCGCGCGTCCCTCCGCTGGCCGCTGATCTTCCGGCCCGATCCCTGTCGGAAGCGCCCCGCAGCAAAGCGGCCCGCCAATCGTGGGCGCCGCGTCGTTCGGATCGTAAACATACTGGTCCGCCTTCTCTTCTCCCGGCGTCGCCCCGCTCAGCGTTCCGTTGCCCACCAACCCATTCGCCCCGCCGCCCGCTGAGTGCAAGTAGTACCGAGTGCTCTTCGCTCGCGCCAAAGGCCAGTCATCTTCGTCGCGCCATTCATTTTTACCCATCACAAAAATCTTCACCGGCTTTTCGTGTTCCACGCCGTTCGCCACGCCCTTAAATATCGAGTCGTACCAACGCAAAGTTATCTCGTCCTGATCGATCGGCAAGTTCTCCCCAAAATCCACTCCCCCCACCCATCGGTTCGACGACCCTCCCGCATGTCCGCCCACATAAACCACCAGTTTCTGCCCACGTTTTGCCGCGTCCGTCCCGCCCTCCGTCTTCAATCGCACGTAATTCTTCAGCGACCCGCTCAGGAAAATGTCGTACCACGCCGCAAAACTCAGCACCGGCACTTGAATGTTAGCGTAGTGGTCCTCGATCGACCACTGCTTCCAATACGCGTCGTAATCCGGATGCGCCAGCCAATCCGTAAAATAAGGCGCAATCGCCGTGGCCGACGGCGATTCCAGCACCGGAAAATCTCTGAGCGGCAAAATTTTAGTCCAGCCCAGCGCGTTACTCTCTTCCACACGCCGCCGCATCGTGTTCATCGCCAGTCCCGTGCTCCACGATTCGTTGAACCACTGCTCGAACGCTCCGCCTTGATACGTCCACCCGTCGTGATAATTCGAAGCCGTCACCGTCGGGCAAATCCCCGCCAAATGCGGTGGCTTCGCAATTGCCGCCAAAAACTGCGTCGCGCCCACATACGATCCACCAAACATCCCCACTTTTCCGTTCGAATAAGGTAGCGCCGCAGCCCACTCCACCGTGTCGTACCCGTCCTGCGATTCGTTCTTGAACGTGTACCACTCCCCTTCCGACGTAAATCTCCCCCGCACGTCCTGCTCGACTACGACGTACCCTCGTGCCGCGCCCTTCATTCCGAAGGAAGACTCATTCGTCTTGTCATAAGGCGTCCGCACCAGCAGCACTGGAAATTTCCCCTCAGCCTTCGGCCTGTAGATGTCCGCCCGCAAAGTCACGCCGTCGCGCATTTTGGCGGCCACGCTCCGCTCCACAATTACTTCATAATTCTCCGCCGCCTGGGCCACTCCCGTTGCCATCAACGCGATCATCACCGCGCACACAACAGGCATCGTGGCCCCGTTCCACTCACATCCGAAGCCGCTCCGCAAATTCATTTTCATCGCTGTACCTCGTCTATACATTTTTCTTTTCTGAACTATCCCGCTCGGAAGCTCTCTTTTTCTTCTCGAAAGTTGTGGAGCGTAGGCCCACTCTCCACGCTTGTCAAGCAATCGCCACCGCTCTGCTTTCTGCACGGGAGTGCCATGTCCATTTGCAGGGCAATTCGGAATGTTTCTAACTCTTCGCACGCTTTTTCCTTTTAATTTCGCGAAACACAAAGTAAACCAGTAAACCGGTCACAACCAATCCGACAACAGCGGCCAACACCGGGTGTCCATGTTGCAAGAGGAAAGGCAACATCTTCCTCCCATATCGCGCCGCAAGGTATGCCAGTATCATGTACCGCACGATTCGTCCCAGCGCCATCGCGGCCAGGAATTTTTTCACAGAATAGTGCGTTGCCCCCGCCGCCAGAAGAAACGGCACCAGAGGCATCGGCGGCGGCAACAACGCCGGGATGGCGATGGCCGCAAATCCCCATCGCTCGAAAAGTTTGATGACTCTCTTCATTGATTTTGCCGACAGCCGCTTTTCCAGGGATTTCTCGCCCCCTTTGCGCGCCAGCCGATAGGTGACGAACCCTCCCAGCACAGAGCCAATCGTCGCCATCACGGCGTAGTAGAACCACAGCTCCGGGCTCCGCGCCGCCAAAATAATCGTCAGAACATCCATGCTGCCCGGTAGAGGAATGATCGAGCTGTCGATGAGTCCAAGCGGAATGAAGCCCAAGGCGCCAAGATGGACTAGCCAGCGCCTCATGCTGTGTTCCAGAGTCGGTTTGGCGGCAACGATGAGCAGGCGAGTGAGAGCGAGCATTCTTTTGGAGAGTCCGCGCCTATTCTCGCATGCTTACGGCGTAATGAGCATTCCCGCCGCTGCCGCCGTCATCACCGCGAACGTCGCCCAGCCCAGATATCGCAGCACCGGCGAATTTACACGCTCCCCCATGACTTTGAGGCTGCTCGTCAAAAGAATCACCAGCAAAATCAACGGCGGCGCCAACAATCCGTTAATCACTGCCGACCAAAACAGCATTTTCACCGCGTTCAATCCGATATAGTTAAGAGCGAAGCCCAGCACCATCGCCACTGCCATCACCCCGTAGAACGCTCGCGCTTTTTTTGGCCGGTCGGACATCGAGCCCCGCCAGTTAGCACCTTCCGCTACTGCGTACGCGCTCGATCCCACCAACACCGGCACTCCCAGCATTCCCGTGCCGATGAGCCCCAGCGTAAACAACAGATACGCTCCGTTCCCCGCGAGTGGACGCAGCGCTTCGGCCGCCTCCCGCGCCGTCGTAATGTTGGTTTGCCCGTGCGCGTGCAGAGTGGCGCCAGTCGTCAAAATGATGAAATACATGATGAAGTTCGAGAAAAACATTCCGATGACCGTGTCCGTGCGCGCATCTTTTAATTCCTTCGCGCTCGCGCCCTTGCGCTGCGCCACCGTCGTCTTGCCCTTAGCCCGCTCTTCTTCTACTTCTTCCGCCGCCTGCCAGAAAAAAAGATAAGGTGAAATCGTCGTCCCCAGAATTCCTACAAGCACCGCCAGAAATCCGCGGGACCATTCCAGATGCGGCACGAGCGTCACCCTAAGCGCCTGTTTCCAATCCACATGTGCAAAAAACGATGCAAGCACATACGCGAACAGCACCAGCGTCATCCACTTGAACACCCGCGCAATCCATTTGTAGGAAGTCCAAATCAACAGCCCAAGAATCAGCAGTGCGTAGAAAGGAATCCAGAGCAGTGGCCGGATCCCAGTGATGAGTTGCGTCGCTTCCGCCATCCCGCCTAGATCGGCTCCGATGTTGATGACGTTCGCCACCACCAGGATCGAGCAAGCTCCCCACAGCACCCACCTCGGATAGTTGTCGCGCACCGCAGCGGCTAGTCCTTGCCCGGTAACAATGCCCAGCCGTGCGCACATGAGCTGCACCGCGGCCATGAGCGGAAACGTGAGCAGCGCAATCCAAAGCGTTGCATATCCATACGCCGCCCCAGCCACTGAATACGTCGAGATTCCCGACGGATCATCGTCCGCAGCTCCCGTGATGACGCCCGGTCCCAAAACCGCAAAGGTTTGCCGTAAAAGGCTGGCTCCCTCACCACCTTTCGGCCCTAAAGCCGGTGGTTTGTCACTTAGCTTGTCTGCTGGTTTTGTTCCCGTCATCCGTCTATCGCAATCCGTGCTTTCGAAGCTTCCGCCCTCGAGGAATTATTCTCCTCATGCCTTTGAAGCAAGGGCGCTGTAGCATGTGCGAGAACAACTCACCTTGCAAGCTCATTGGCCGCGCTCTGGGCAACTTGCAAGGAGGTCGACAACTGAAAGGATTCTTTGCGCGCTACTTCTACACGAACCCCACGCCGTTTGTAACGGTTGACATTCCTCACGTTCTCATTGCAAATGGACTGGCCGAAAATACGTACACCATCACGCGGGACCGCCCATGAACATCCTCGACCTACTCGTTGGCAAGCCCATCAAGACCTCCGACGAACGCGCCGAACAGATTGGTCCGGCGCGCGGGATTCCCATTTTTGGTTTGGATGGTCTCAGTTCCGCGGCGTACGGACCGGAAGCGGCTCTTTACTTGCTGATTCCCCTGGGGCTTTTGGGCGTGCAGTACATTGTGCCCATCAGCGCGGCCATTATCACGCTTTTGATTATTGTTTATTTTTCTTACCGTCAGACGATTGCGGCTTATCCATTGGGCGGCGGCTCGTATACCGTGGCGCGCTACAACCTTGGGGCTTTTCCCAGCTTGCTGGCGGCGGCCGCTCTGTTGACGGATTACATTCTTACGGCTGCAGTGGGCATCTCGGCGGGCGTTGGGGCCTTGGTTTCCGCGGTTCCTTCGCTTTTGCCACACACTGTGGCGATTTGCGTCGGAATTCTTTTCATTATTACGGTGATCAATCTGCGCGGAGTGCGGGAGGCTGGAGTCATATTCATGGTCCCCACGTATTTCTTCGTTGCGACTCTCTTGATCACCATCGGTGGCGGCTTGGTGCGTGCGCTGCTCAGCGGTGGGCACCCTTTGCCGATGGCGCCTTTGCCGCCGCCTCCAGCTATGACCCAAGCCGTGAGTTTCTGGCTGCTGTTGAAAGTTTTTTCGAGCGGGTGCACGGCATTGACCGGTGTCGAGGCCGTCAGCAATGGCGTGAAAGCGTTTCGCGAACCTGCTGTGAAGAACGCGCAGCGTACTTTGACGATCATTATTTTTCTTTTGGCTGTGCTGCTGGCGGGAATTTCTTATCTTGTAAAGGTTTATGGCATTGCGGCTACCGACCCGGGGAAGCCTGGTTATCAGAGCTTGCTTTCGATGCTGATTGCGGCAGTGTTTGGCAGGGGGATTTTTTATTACCTGACGATTGCGGCCATTCTATTAGTGCTTTCGCTTTCGGCCAACACGGCGTTCGCTGATTTTCCACGGCTTTGCAAGGCCATCGCTTCGAACAATTATTTGCCACATGCATTCGGGTATCGCGGACGCCGTCTTGTTTACACCTACGGGATCGTAGTTTTGGCCATTTTGACGGCTGTTTTGCTGATCGCTTTTGGAGGAATTACGGACAATCTGATTCCTTTGTATGCCGTGGGGGCATTTCTGGCGTTTACTCTGTCGCAGTTTGGCATGGTGATGCATTGGCGAAAAAAGCGCGGGCCGCACTGGGTCAAGAGCGCGCTGGTTAATGGGCTGGGCGGGTCGGTTACTGCGATTACCGTGATTGTGGTGCTGGTGGCGAAATTCGCCGAAGGGGCCTGGATCACACTGATCTTCATTCCCCTGCTGATATTTTTCTTTCGCCGAGTGCGCCGCCACTACCATCAGGTCCTGCTTGCTACCACCACCAGCGAGCCGGTCTCTCCCGCGAATCATGGCCGGCCTCCCATCGTGGTTGTGCCTATCGATCGCTGGAGTATCATTTGCAAACAGGCGCTGGAATTCGCTTCACGGATTTCGCCGGAAATCATCGCCATTCATGTCGAGCCAGGCGAGCATTCCGAATTGCTGCATGACGATTGGGAGCGTTACGTCGAGCGGCCCTTCCGCGAAGCTGGCGGCGAACCTCCCCAGTTTGTGGTTCTGCCCTCGCCGTACCGCTTCATCATTATCCCGGTGGTGCAATACATACTGGAGCTCTCGGAAAAACATCCGGAACGGCGGATTGTCGTGGTGATTCCCGAATTGGTCGAGGATCATTGGTACGAGTATTTTCTGCACAACCAGCGTGGGCGCTTGCTCGAGTGGACCTTGCTGGTGAAGGGGAACGCCCGCATCTTCACGGTTTCCTCGCCCTATTACGTTTCCGAAAAAGCATGGTCCGCGAAAGGGAAAGAGGTGGAAGAAAGCAAGAAAGTCTGACCTCTGCAGCGGCTGAGTCCCATGTATACCCTGCCTTTGAGGGGCCGAACAGAAGAGAATTATCTAAAGACTACAAACTCGTCCTCGCCTATTTCTAATTCGAAAAAATTCCAGAAACATTTGAGGTGACTTCGGCTGGAAGCTCTCGTCTTCCTGTTAGCCCCGGTAAACGATTGAACCGTCTGCTCAGCTCGATCGGGTTGGTGCCACCCGGAGAAGCTCCCCTGCAAACGGGCTGTGGTGGTTGTGCAGTCGGGGCAGGGGAGGAAGCAATGTTGGCCGCTTGCACTATTTCGAGGGTTGGTTTTCTCGTTCTGGCTACCGGCTTGATTGGCAGCACACCCACCTTTCCGCAAAGCGCAGCTTTTTTCAACACCTCCAGATTGCCCAGCAATCTAATGGGTTCGGGAGCACGGCTGGCGAAATGCCAGGTGTCTTCCTTGAATTTACTTGACGCCTGGCGACATACCGATAGGATCGAATCGCCCCCAACAATCGACGGGATCACCGGTGATTCGAATGTTACCGGACCGCACCAGGGGGCGTGTCTTGACGATACTCTCTCCGCTCCGGCCCTGCCTGACAATTCTTGCCTTCCGAATGTCACTGGGGGCTTAGGTGTTCCACACGCATTTCCATGCAACGAGCCCGATGATACTGTTCCCGGGGAACTGTCGGCACTTGGCAAGGCAGGTCTGAAAATTGCGCGGGCTCGCGAAGAGGTTCTGAAGATACTTCGTTCCGAAAATGCTTGCACCGAATGGTTTGAAGCAAAGGAAGCCAACCCCGCGGCTACTTTCCAGTCGCTCAGTTTTGTGCTCGACCTACATGGTCCGCAGGATATTTTCGAGTCAACTAACAGAGAATCACTCGTGGTTAGGCGACAGCCCTACGTGGCGCAAGCGACGCAGGACGCGGGAGCTCACACGACGATAACGATCAATGTAAATTGCGCGTTCTACCGGCCGCAGGGGAACGTGCTAAGAATATTGCCGGAGGGCGGTCCAGTGCACTCGAATGGCACGCGACTGCTTACAGTTGGATCTTATCGTGGCGATACGTTGCCCGCTCAGGTGACTACGCTTTTGCATGAGTTCGGGCACATCATCGATCTGTTCCCCGAAGATGCGGATAATCTGGATGGCAAATCCGTCAGTAACACGGACGAAGTGCTGCGCCACTGCCGCGCGGAAGTGGAAGCCCATGCACAGCAGATGAAGCAAACGGCGAAGCGGCAGTTCGCGGGAATTCCATAGACTTCTTGTCGGAATTCGGCCCTCGTCGCGCGACGCGGCGCCAGCAGTCGTTCTCGGGCCTCAGAGCATCTAAGAATAGTCGGCGTCAGTCGTTCTCGCGCTCGATGGCACACGCAGTTTCTGGCGTACACTAGCTAACCATCTGAAAAGGGGAATCACATTGCTCCGTTCACTTTGCATTTGTGCAGCTGTCTTGATCGGCGGGTCTTTGATCTCGGGACAGGAGAAAACCCCGGCGACCTCCGACGTCACAAGAGCCACCCTGGAAAATGGGCTGAGAGTCGTCATTATACGGGATCCGCTCGCTCCGGTGGTTACCGTTGAGCAGAACTATCTGGTTGGCGGCAACGAAACGCCTCCTGGCTTCCCGGGGATGGCTCATGCGCAGGAACACATGGCCTTCCGGGGATGCGCCGGCGTAAACGCCGACCAGATGGCCGCCATTTATGCCCAACTCGGAGGCGCCGGCAATGCCGACACGCAACAGAACATCACGCAGTACTTCGAAACTGTCCCCGCTTCCGATCTAGACATCGCGCTGCGGCTCGACTCGGCTTGCATGCAGGACGTGGAAGACTCGCAGTCGGAGTGGGCGAATGAGAAGGGTGCCATCGAGCAGGAAGTCGCCCGTGACCTCTCAAATCCCACCTATAAGTTCATCACGCGTTTGAACGAGGACATGTTCTCCGGAACCGTTTATAGCCACGACGCATTGGGAACTCACGACTCCTTCGAGGCAACGACCGGTGCCATGCTCAAAGACTTTTATAAGAAGTGGTATGCGCCCAACAACGCAATTCTGGTGATCACCGGGAATGTCGACCCGGCCGCAGTGCTCGCGACGGTCAAGGAGTTGTACGGAAAAATTGACAGGAAAACTTTGCCGCAGCGTCCGGAAATTACGCTGCCGCCCGTAAAGTCGGAGTCCTTCACACTCGATAGCAACCTACCCTACCTGTTGGCTTTTGTTTCTTATCGCGCAGCTGGATCGGAAAGTCCTGATTTTCCGGCGGTGCAGATTTTGAGCGACGTTTTAGGGAGCCAGCGCGGAAATCTATATGCGCTTGTGCCCCAAGGGAAGGCGCTCGAAACTGGATTCGGTATTGCGGAAACATTTCCGAAGGCCAGTGTGGTCTACAGCGCTGCAGTTTTGCCCGCGGAAGGAGACCCTGCTCCGGTGATCGCGGAGATGCGCAAGATCATGTCCGATTACGCGGCAAACGGCGTGCCTGCCGAACTCGTGGAAGCCGCCAAGCGCAAGGAACTTGCCAGAGTCGAGTTTCGCCGAAACTCCATCCCAGGACTTGCGGAAGCGTGGTCAGAAGCTCTGGCAGCAGAAGGGCGAAATTCGCCCGACGATGACGTGGAAGCGATGAAGCGCGTAACGCTTGAAGATGTAAATCGAGTGGCCAAGAAATATTTAGTGGATCAGGAATCCATTACGGCCGTTCTAAAGCCGCAGCCAACCGGCGGACCGGTATCCGCGCAGGGCTTCGGAGGAGGAGAGCAGTTAACCGCCGCTCCCAAAAAGCCGGTCGAACTGCCTTCCTGGGCTGCGTCGAAGCTTCTGTCCCTCGAGAAGCCGCGCCCCGAGCCTCTTCCCTCGGACGTGACCTTGCCCAATGGGCTGCGGCTGATCGTCCGAACGGAGAAAATAACGCCAACGATAACGGTTCAAGGCGAAGTCCGGAACAATCACCAAATCCAAACGGAACCCGGAAAGGACGGAATCAACGATGTGCTCGATGAGTTGTTTTCGTACGGTACAAAGAGTTTGGACCGCTTGGCCTTTCAAAAAGCGCTTGATGACATAGCCGCCGAAGAATCCGCCGGCTTCGAGTTCTCCCTGGAAGTTTTAAAGCCGGATTTTTCGCGCGGAGTGCAATTGCTGGCCGACAACGAACTGAACCCCGCTCTCCCGGATGAGGCTTTCCAGGTCATCAAGCCGCAAACAGCTCAATATATCGCGGGCAGATTGAAGAGCCCCGGCTATCAAACCAGTCGGGCTTTGCATACCGCGCTATTTCCGGCAAATGATCCGGCGCTCCGCGAAGCTACGCCGCAGACGATGTCGTCAGTCACACTCGACGACGTCAAACAGTATTACGCCAAGACTTTTCGTCCCGATCTCACGACGATTGTGGTCATCGGCGACATTACTCCTGCGGAAGCCAGAAGCGCGATCGAAAAATGGTTCGGAGGATGGAAAGCTTCTGGCCCCAAGCCGGAAATTGACCTGCCGTCCGTTCCTCCCAACAAGGCCTCCGCAGCGAATATTCCTGACGCCAGCCAGCTTCAGGATTCCGTTGATCTTGCCGAAACGGTCGGCATCACGCGGTTTGATCCCGACTATTACCCGCTTCAGTTGGGAAACCATGTGCTCGGCGGCGGATTTTATGCGACGCGCCTGTATCACGACCTGCGGCAGGTGAGCGGCTACGTTTACAACGTAGACGTTCACATGAGCGCGGATAAAACGCGAACAATCTACACCGTCACGTATGCCTGTGATCCGAAAAACGTTTCGAAAGCAAGAGCGCTGATTCGGCGGGATCTTGTTGCCATGCAGCAGGAAAATGTGACGGACGGAGAACTTCAACAAGCCAAAGCTCTTCTGTTGCGTCAAATCCCGCTTGCCGAATCGAGCGAAACAGGAGTCGCCAGAGGCCTGCTCGGACGTGCTCTAATCGGTCTGCCGCTTGACGAACCAGTGAGAGGCGCACTGATCTATTTTTCAATGAGCGCCGACCAGGTGAAGACCGCTTTCGCAAAGCATATTCGTCCCGATGAGTTCGTCCAGATTGTCCGAGGACCGGCGCCGCAATAACCACCCGCTTTCCATCTACAGAAGTTTGTTCACGTTGACATTCTAGGCGAAGCGTTGTAGCTTCGCCTAGAATGTCTACTAAAGAAGAACGCGAACGCATCGAGCTGCTGCAAGGGACGCTGGACTTGCTGGTTCTCCGCACGCTGCTGCTGGGGCCGGCGCACGGCCACGCCATCGCCAAAGCCATCGAATTCAATTCAAACGAGGTGCTGCAAGTCGAGCAGGGATCCCTGTACCCTGCCCTGCACCGGCTAATCAAGCGCGGATGGATTTCGGTTGAGGAAGGAACCTCGGAAAACAATCGCCGCGCCAAGTTTTACAAGCTGACGCCGAAAGGCCGCCGCCAACTGACGCTGGAAACCCACAAGTGGGACAAACTCGCGGGAGCGATCGCGCGAATTCTGCGTCCAAGGGAGCAGGAGGGCGAATGATGTGGCGTCGCAAGCGCATGCTCGAAGAACTCGACCAGGACATTCGCGAACACATTGCTAGGGAGACGCAAGACACATCGAGCGCGGGATGACGTCCGAAGAAGCGAGGTATGCGGCTATGCGAAAGTTCGGAAACGTGACAGGCGTGAAGGAAGAGACGCGCGAGGTGTGGAGCGTTGTTTGGCTGGAGCAGTTCTGGCAGGACGTTCGCTACGGGCTTCGCATGCTGCGGAAATCTCCGGGCTTCAGCGCTGTCGCGATCCTTACTCTGGCGCTTGGCATTGGCGCCAACACGGCTATTTTCAGTTTGATCGATGCCGTGATGCTGCGGTCGTTACCGGTCGAGAATCCTTCGCAGCTGGTTCTGCTTCAGTGGGGGGCGCGTAACTCGCCCAACGTTCACGGCTACCAGACCGCGGGCGATTGCGCAAACGATATGCGCCTCGGCGCTAAGAATCCCGGGGGCTGCTCGTTCTCTGAGCCCATGTTTCGAGAAATCGCACAGGCGAATCTTTTTTCGGGGACAGCTGCGTTTGCCAACTCCAGCAGGTTGAATCTGACAGGGAACGGCGCCGCGACCGTCATCAACGGCCAGCTGGTTTCCGGAGACTTCTTTCACACGATGGGTCTCAAGGCCGCCACAGGCCGGCTGATTGACACAACCGACGACAAGCCGGCCGCCGCGCCCGTTGCCGTGCTCAACTATGGCTATTGGCAGAGCGCCTTCGGCGGTTCTCGCGACGTGGTCGGCCGCACCATTGAATTGAACAACGTCCCTTTCACGATTATCGGCGTGGCCGAGCAGCGATTCACGGGAATTAGTCCGGGCAGCGATTACGACGTTTGGCTGCCACTTGCCGACGCGCAACGGATTACAGATCCCATGCGCTGGCGAGATCGTCGGAGCGACGTAAGTTATTGGTGGCTCACGATTATCGGCCGGCTCAAACCCGGAACACAGCTCGCGCAGGCTCAAGCGCCGGTGAGCGGCCTCTTCCGCAATGAGGTGCTTCACGGAGCCGTCCCGCTTTTCCACGAGGGCGGGGCGGCGGGAACACTTCCTCCGCCGCCGATCGCGCCAGTTGGCGGCAACGGTCCGAAGGGCATGTCCGCCGTACCACAACGAGCGCCAGGGACCAGCCCGGTTCAAATTCAGAGGGAAGCGGTCGGCGCGCCGGTGCCACAATCCTCGAATAGGGCTGTCATCATGGCTGCTCCCCAAGGAGCAGTGCCTGCGGGCGGCCCACGCGGATCCGAATCGGCTTACGGGCCTAAGACATTGGCCACGGCCGCCGATAATCCGGAAATTACTCTTGTGCCCGCGCAGAGTGGTTTGACCGGCACTCGCACGCGCTACTCCAATCCGCTGTACGTTCTAATGCTCGCTGTCGGAATCATCTTGCTAATTGCTTGCGCGAACGTCGCCGGGCTTATGCTCGCTCGGGCTGCCGCGCGGCAAAAAGAAATGGCGGTGCGCCTGGCCCTGGGCGCCGGCCGCGCGCGGATTGTCCGCCAGCTTTTCACGGAAAGCGTAATGCTCTCGGTGCTCGGTGGCACGCTGGGCATTCTGTTTGCCTACTGGGGAGCGCACGCAATCGTTTCGTTTGTGTCGAGCAATCAGCCGCGTCCTCTGGGATTTGCTACTGGCGTCGATCCGCGCGTTCTCGGATTCACCGTTGCCGTTTCGCTGCTCACCGGAATTCTCTTCGGCATCGCGCCAACTTTTCGCAGTACGCGCGTTGATTTGACGCCGGCGCTCAAGGAAGGCGAGGGAAGCTCCACGAGTTCGGCACGTGCCGGCGGAAAATGGTTCAGCATCGGCAATGCCCTCGTAGTGGTGCAAGTCGCGCTCGCGATTGTTGTGCTGGTGGGCGCCGGTCTCCTGGTGCGTACGCTGCAAAATCTGCGTAGCGTTGACTTGGGATTCGATTCAAACAACATCTTGATTTTCGGAATCGATCCGACGTTGATTGGCTACAAAGGCCCGCAAGCAGACAGCCTCTATCGCGACTTGCAGGGGCGGCTCTCGGAAACGCCCGGGGTGAAGTCCGCAAGCTATTCGATGGGTCCTCTTCTGAGTGGTGGGTTGATGATCACCGGCTTTCACTGGCCGGGCACGCCGCAAGATCAAGAATCCCAGGCGGACGCGCTTGGCATCGGTCCGGATTTTTTCGAGACGATGCGTATTCCATTTCTGATCGGTCGCGGATTCACCGCCTCGGATTTTAAGCTGTCCGTTTCGAACGATGGAACGAGTCCGACATCGGCGCCGACTCCCGTGATTGTGAATCAGGCGTTCGTCGAGAAATATCTCGGAAAGGAAAATCCGCTCGGTAAACAGTTCGGCCAGGCGGAGGCCAGCGCGGACGAACCTGCGAATCCGGGTTTCGAAATCGTCGGCGTGGTGCGCGATGCTAAATACAGCGACTTGCGCCGGGAAATTCACGCCATGATGTATATGCCGCAAAGATTCGGGGGAGCGACCTTCGAGTTGCGCACGGCGGCTGATCCGCAGGCCATTCTTCCCGCGATACGCGAAGTCGTGGCCCAGGTAAACACGAATTTGCCGCTCTTCGACGTGAAAACGGAATCCGAGCAAATCGACCGGCTGCTGTTTCAGGAGCGGCTGGTCGCGCGTCTGTCCAGCTTCTTTGCTTTGCTGGCGCTGGTCCTCGCGTGCGTGGGATTGTACGGATTGCTTTCCTACGAGGTTTCGCGGCGCACCCGCGAAATCGGCATTCGCATGACGCTTGGCGCGCACCAGGGAAATGTGCTGAAGCTGGTCTTACGGCAAGGAATTGTGCTCGCGATTGTCGGTGCAGTCCTTGGCATTGCTGTCGCCCTCGGAGTTACCCGCTATCTCGCCAGCATGTTGTACAACGTTCAAGCGAGCGATCCAGCGACCATTGCCGGAGTCGCGATTCTACTGACGCTTGTGGCCCTCGCCGCGTGCTACATCCCCGCCCGCCGCGCCACGCTCGTCGACCCAATGGTTGCGCTTCGACACGAGTAGTGAGCACTTTGGAGGCGATTCATGAAGCGGCGCAAGCGCATGCTCGAAGATCTCGACGAGGACATTCGCGACCACATCGCGCGGGAGACACAGGACAACATCGAGCGCGGCATGTCGCCGGAAGAAGCGCGCTACGCGGCCATGCGCAAGTTCGGCAATGTCACGCAGGTCATGGAAGAAACGCGCGAAGTGTGGAATTTCATTTGGCTGGGACAGTTGCTGCAGGATATTCGCTTTGGGCTTCGCATGCTGCGCAAGAATCCCGGTTTCACCGCCGTGGCCGTGCTGACCCTGGCGCTAGGCATCGGCGCAAACGCCGCCGTCTTCTCCGTAGTCTACGCTGTTCTCCTGCGGCCCTTGCCGTACAAAGATCCCTCGAGTCTAATCGTCCTAAACGAGACGACACCGATGGTCGGCACTGTAAGCGTCTCTTATCCAAACTTCCTCGATTGGCGCAACCAGAGCCGCACATTTTCGGAGATGTCTGCCATTCGCGGGGTTGGTTTCAATCTCGCGGGCGTGACGCAACCGGAGAATATCAGCGGCGATGCAGTGTCGCCGAATTTCCTTTCCATGATGGGCGTTCGCCCGTTCCTTGGCCGGGATTTTGACGCATCCGAAGAGAAAGCCGGCACCCCGCCGGTGATTCTGCTGAGTTATTCGCTGTGGCAATCCCATTTCGGAGGCGATCCGAACATTGTTGGTAGAACGATTAAGCTGGATGACCGCAGTTTCACAATCGTTGGTGTACTGCCCTCAAATTACCGTTCACTCGACAAAACGGACGTGATGTTGCCGATCGGTGTGTGGATTACGGACAATTCCGAAGATGCCAAGGAACGTGGCTCTCGGGGCGACTTGGGTGTGATTGGAAGACTGGCAACGGGCGTCAGCCTCACGAAGGCGCGCGCGGAAATGGAAGGCATTGCAGCACGGCTGGCGACGGAATATCCGGCGAGCAACGATCGGTTTGGCGTGGCGCTCCAGCCGGTTCGAGATGCGTTCGTCACCGACATAAGGCCCGCGATCCTGGTGCTTTTTGGTGCGGTCATGTTTGTGCTGCTGATTGCGTGCGCGAATGTGGCAAACCTGTTCCTCGTTCGCGGGGCGAGCCGCACCAAGGAAGTCGCGTTGCGCATCGCCCTTGGCGCCAGCCGAGGCCGCATCATCAGCCAAATGATGACCGAGAGTTTTGTTCTGGCCGTACTCGGCGGCGTATTGGGCCTGGCGCTTGCCGTTGCCGGAATCGGCGGAATGTCGCGGCTGATTCCAGTGGACATGCTGTCCGGCGCTACGGTCAATCTAAACAGCGCTGTTCTGCTGTTTGCAGCGGGCGTTGTGATGTTGGCGGCTTTCATTTTTGGACTTGCACCAGCATTGCACTTGACCAAGCCTGATGTGCAATCGGAATTGAAAGAAGGCGGCCGCGGCGCCAGCGTCGGCGCGGGGCAAAACCGGCTCCGCGCTGCTCTGGCAACTGCGGAGATTTCGCTGGCGTTGATTCTTCTGGTGGGCGCGGGCTTGATGATGAAAAGCCTGTACCGCTTGCTGGCAGTTGATCCCGGGTTTCGGCCCGATCGCGTGCTGAAGCTGGAGATGGATTTGCGGACCCATCAATACTCGAAAGATCCAGCCGTTTTAAATTTTTGGCAGCAAGTGCTCGATAAGGTGCGCGTGCTTCCGGGAGTTGAGGCCGCTGCGGTGGGCACGGTTGTTCCGCTCACTGACAGTCACAGCCGCACAGACATTACCATGGAAGGTATGGCTGTACCGGCGCCAGGGAATTATCCGCATCCCGATGTGCACATCATCAGTCCGCGCTTCGCGGCCACGCTCGGAATCTCGTTGCTGCGCGGACGGACCTTCACCGACGCGGACGACGAAAAAGCGCCGCTCGTTGGAATAATTAACGCCATGACGGCGAGGCGTTTTTTCCCGAATGAGGATCCTATCGGCAAACGGTTTACGTTTGGCCATCCGTCAGCGAAAAACGCGCCAAAGTGGTGCACGATCGTCGGCGTTGTCGGCGACACGAAGTTATACGGACTGGCCAATCCAGCGCGCCTCGAAGTGTATGTGCCGCTTCGGCAGGACCCTGCGAGCGAGATGACTTTGCTTGTGAAATCGGGAGCCAATCCCGCGGCGCTGACTTCGGCGATTCGGGAGGCAGTGCAGTCGATTGATAAGGACCAGCCCCTCTTCGCCATCTCGACGATGAAAGAACTAGTGAGCAACTCGGTCGCGACGCGTCGCATGACTCTGGTGCTGCTCGGCCTCTTTAGCGGGCTCGCGCTGGTGCTCGGAGCCATCGGAATCTACGGCGTAATCTCCTACTCAGTGGCGCAGCGGACTCACGAGATTGGCATTCGCATGGCGCTCGGCGCGCCGCGGCGCGACGTCTTTCGGCTAGTCGTCGGCCAAGGCCTGAAACTCGCGGGCATCGGGATTGCCATCGGCGTTGTTGCGGCGTTCGGGCTTGCGCGCCTCATGTCCAGCCTGCTCTATGGAATCAGCGTCACCGATTTCGAAACGTTTGCGGGTGTATCCATTTTGCTCGCGCTCGTCGCGTTCGTCGCCTGTTACATTCCCGCACGCCGCGCTATGCGCGTCGATCCCATCATCGCTCTGAGATACGAATAATTCTCTGCGCGAGTAACTGCCGCGTCCATTACGGTTAAGCTCGCCAAGGTATCTTCGCGCGATCGTATCCAAGCTGGATCGGTGTTAAGGAATATTGCTCGCCACAAACTCCCAGTTCTTCGTTTCCGAGAACATCTCACCGCTTCCCGAGACAAATGCACCGTGCGCGTAGCCGTCTCCTTGCAGCTCGAACATCAGCCAAGCCGTGGGATAGCCGAGATAGCCGTATACGCCGTTCACGCAGGGGAAGGCTGCTTTCTTGCAGTCTGGCTGTCCAGTCACATCATTGTGATTCGGCCCGATCAGCGTTCCTTTCACCTTGCCGACCCCTGCAGGCACAGCGTTGTAGTAAGCTGCGATCGATTGCTCACCCAGAGTGCCGCTCGGCTGTGTCGGCGGCGAGATCAGCGTGTCGGCCGAGCCGTCGACGAAGAATACAGAGCCGGACGTCAGATTCTTTGAATCGGCGCAGGTGGGCAGATTCAGGATGCACCAGGCCTGCGCCGGCAGTTCGATGGGAATCACCGTCTTGATCAAGCCGCCGGATTTGTTGGATGCGTTGATGACCCCGCCGGCGCCCTGTGAGTGGCCGACCGCGCCCACCTGGCTCACGTTGAGCTTGTGGTAGAAGATGCTCGCAGAATTTCCATTCTGGCCAATCATGAAGTTGGCCGCGTCAAGAATCGTCTGTCCCGCTCCCGTGTTCTTGTCTTCGGTTGCCACAATAACAAAACCCCACGAAGCGAAATGCCTGAGCAGGTAATCAACTGCGGCCGCGGAGCCATTTGTACCGTTCCCCCAGGTGATGATCGGGTGCATGAAGCCGCCCGCGCCAAGATTCGTCGGATAGTACACATCGAAACTGTTGCCCAGCGAATCGCAGCACCCGAAGCCGGGTTTCACCGTCACGCCCCACGAACCCGTGGCGTAATACTTCAACTCGATGGTCCCGGTCGGATAGTTGGGCGGATTGCAGGAGCCAAGCGCCAGACCAATCGCGACTATGGCGACTGCCGATAGAAATCGTTGAGAGGTGTTTTTCATTTTCCTTCCTGAGGAAGCGAGGTTTGAGACGCTCGCGTTCGCGCTACATTTCGAAGGTGCGTTCGCGCACTTTGCCATGTAGTGCATTTCCCCGGGATTTCGTTACAGATAGCCTCCTGGTTTGGCTGCGGTGGGTAATCTTTTCTGCGGCGTTGCGCCGAACGTGAATAGTCCTCAAATCTGCCTTATGGAAGTTCCTGCCGATTTGGAAAGTTCGAGATGATGCTCACGCGATTTACCTTGCTGTTTTAAACGGCACAGTCTTGTCCTCAACTCGCTGCTACCGTATGAGATCGTGGTGTGCTTTCCCACGGAATTAGCCTGAGTGAGGAACTTTATGACCACAACAGCCGCGAGATTACACAGCGAGTATCGCAAGTTGCGCGATGAACTGCTTGAGGCAGAGATTGCCCTTAAGGATCAACGGGAGAGTGTTGCGGCTCTCCGAAGACAACTCCCTATGGGGCCTGCGGTTGCAACCGACTACATTTTTCGCGAAGGTCCCGCCGATGTCCTCGATGAATCCCCTGGCCAGTTCAAGGACGTTCGTCTCTCTGACTTATTTGCCCCAGGCAAGAATCGGCTCATCATGGTTCACATGATGTGGGGGGCGACCGACATGTCTGCTTGTCCGATGTGTACGATGTGGGCCGATGGATACAACGCGATCGCTCCTCATATCATCCAGAAAGCAAATTTTGTATTGGTAGCCAAAGTCGAGATCGGAGAACTCCGGGAATGGGCGCGTCGGCGAGGATGGGACAAAATCCGCTTGTTGTCGAGCGGCCAGACTAGTTTCAACGCGGATTACCACGTTGAGGGGTACGCGGGACAACATCCTGGCGTCAGCGTGTTCAGCCACGAGCCTGACGGCAAAATCCATCATTTCTATACCAGTGAAGCCTCGCTTCACCCCGGCCCAGATGGCAACCCAAACCATAGAGGTATCGACCTCTTTACGCCGGTCTGGAATCTCTTCGACCTCTTGCCCGAAGGGCGCGAGAATTGGTCGCCCAAGCTCTTCTATTGATGATCAGTCGTCTGTACAGTTCCTGCGTGTGCGCGAGTTCAATCGGAGAATCCAGGCAGGTTCCGCTAAGCGCGCTATCAAATGAAACGGCCGCGCGCGCATTGTCCCTAAGTGAACAGACATTTCTTCTCAAGACGCGCAAGTTAGGTCTGCAGGAAACTCCATTGCACTTGGGCTTGGGCGTTGTGCGCGAATATAGAGAGGGCTCAGTTTTGCGCGCCGCTATGAGGAGATGAAATCATGTTGGGATTTATCGCGGCAGTTCTGATCATTTGCTGGTTGCTTGGTCTTTTCGCATTTCACGTGTCCACAGGTTTATTCCACATTTTGCTCGTTGTCGGCATCATTCTTCTGGTTTTGCATTTCGTATCCGGGAGAAGGGTCAGCGTATAACAGCGGGTATTGCACTCCGGATTCGCGATCAGGAATCGTGTGTTCGTTGCTCGACCACTTCTTCGCCGATTCTGAGAAATCACTCCATTTCTAACTCAACTTAGGGATGCGAAAAAACCAGAGGAGCTTGATATGAGCACATTAACATTGATCATTGTTATTGGTGTGGTTCTCATCGGGATTGTGGGCATCGCTTCGGCCGTGTTTCTCAGGAAGAGCAAGACCGAAAGACTGCAAACTCGATTCGGCCCGGAATACACACGCGCTGTCGAGGAAAGCGGAGGCCGGCGCAAGGCGGAAGCCGGTCTCGAACAGCGAGAAAAACGCGTAGAGGGATTTGCCATTCGGCCGCTCGCTGCAAGCGACCGGGATCGATATATCGCGACCTGGCGCACGGTTCAAGCCGAGTTCGTTGACGACCCGAAAAAATCAGTCACGCAGGCCGACCAACTCCTCGGCGACGTAATGTCCACCCGCGGCTATTCCGTAAGTGATTTTGAACAGCGCTCGGCGGATATCTCAGTGGACCACCCACTCGTAGTGGAAAATTACCGGGCCGCGCATGAAATTGCTGTCCGCCACGCAAGTGGCCAGGCCACAACGGAAGACTTGCGCCAAGCAATGATTCATTACCGGACGCTATTTGATGAGCTGGTGGGCGAACCGGAGATGGCGCGCGCGAAAGCTGCGGCGTCCTAAATCTCGAATTAGAAACGAAAAGGTATCTTAGATCTTCGGGAGTGATCAAGACATAGAGGAGGCAATCCAGTGGACGAAGCAAAAAAGTTTAGAGAAGAAGATACGGATGTGGGGTTGACGACGGCGACTCTGGCAGGTGCGGGGGCGCGTCAGGAGGTGCGAGCGGTGGCCGCTCCAAGCGTCAAAGTTGGCGGCGGCTCATCTGCCGGTGCCGCAACCGCTGTGGCTTTAGACAAGCAGGTTGTTCCGCTCTTTTCGGCTGAAGAAGCGAAAGATTTTCGCGGCCGGTGGGATGCGATCCAAGTGAGTTTTG
Organism: uncultured Acidobacteriota bacterium; assembly: GCA_963833345.1. Classification (GTDB taxonomy): domain Bacteria; phylum Acidobacteriota; class Terriglobia; order Acidiferrales; family UBA7541; genus Acidiferrum. Next base: position 4,676,497 of record CAWHXI010000002.1, read on the forward strand.
TTGACGAGCCTCGGCAGGTAGTGGAGCAGGCAGATAGTCTTGTCGCACTAGCCATGAAGCGGCTTGCTGAAATGTTCGCAGCGGAGCGAGCGAGACTCGAGGGCCAATGGGATCGCGGCGATGACGTCTCTACCGAGGATCTCCGCCTGGCACTGCAACGCTATAGGTCGTTCTTCGGCCGTATTCTCTCGGTGTAGCGGCGCCGTCAACCTAGATTCACCCCCGAAGTGAATTTGCTAGCTGGCTCGGGAACGGCGGCGATCAACCAAGTAGGCGAGCACAGTGAAAATCGCAAAGTAGAAAATAGCGTTGACGCCGATGGCGATGCGCAGAAACCAGCCGAAGGTCCAGGCGAGGGATTCGTGCGCGGCGGGCATCACGAGTTCCGCAATCTTCAGCCCTGGCGAAAAAAGAGAAACTAGCCACACGGGAAGCGTGGATTCTCTTGTAATCGCCCAGGCCAGCGCAAGGAAGCCTGCCATCAAGCCAACTATGGCGGGCAAAACCCAGCGGAAGAAGAGACTCTGCTGCATCCGCAGGGATTCTATCAAAACGCATGCCGTATGGGGGCCTGCCTAACCCCGCTCATCGCCAAGCCTTCCGTGTTTTCATGCCCCGCATGAAACGATTTCACTCCGTTGCGCACTATGCAGGTAGTTAGGCCAATCCCAATTCAAATGCCCCCGTTCTAACCAATGGGGGCACCGTAGTCCAGGTGCCAGTCGTGGGGGTAATTGGTCGGGAGACGCGTGGGGGAACACTTCAGGGAGAGTTGTGTTCCCCTCGTGTTGCGTCTGCGTCGATGAAATTCCTGCATACGAAGTTCCGCAGTCCTTTGGCGCGGCAGTATTAGACGGACTCCTTAGTCCCGCCAGCTGGTGTTTCGCCGGTTGGCGCACCAAAGCCGCCGCAGCGCGAGCGCCAACTCTGGCGGAATTTTTCACGCTCCTCGGGCGTCATTTTCTCCCAACGTTCATCCATTCGTTGACGCATGCGCTCACCCATTCGGCCTCGCATATTGGAGCGAGGGCCATGATGACCACCCCATCCACCGAACAGAATCCGGCAGAGAGCCAGCAGCCCGACAGCCTGCCAGAAGGTAATTTGGCGCCATCCGAAGAGAATCGGCGCTAGCCAGTTCCAGAGGTGCATGACCAGTTCGCCGCCAATCCAGATGAAAATCGGGATCGCTAGTATTGCTAGTGGGGCCAAAAAAATCCATTTCTTCTTACTCATGTTGTGCTCCTGATTTGCTCGTATCATTTCTTCGAGTCATTTCTTCGTACTATTTCTTTGCATCATTTCATCGCAAAATCATCGTGGATACTCTGCAATCGTTCGCGCAAATGAAGCACCGCATAGCGCTTGCGCGAGAGCAGCGTGTTGATGCTGACGCCGCTTTTCGCCGACAACTCTTTGAAGCTGCGCCCTTCCAGTTCGTGAGCGACGAATACTTCACGCTGCTCGCGGGGCAGTTCGCCGAGCGCAAATTCCAATTCATCCAGAAGCACGTTGCGGAAGTAGACCGCTTCTGGCCCGGCATCGGGCGAGGGCAGCAGATCTTCGATCTGCAGCAGTTCGCCGGCTTCGTCCTTGACCGCCGCGTCGCTGAAAGCCTGCGGCTTCTTCTTGCGGAAAAGGTCCGTGATGCGATTGCGCGCGACGCGAAAAAGCCACCCGGTCACGTGGTTGATCGGCATCAGCAGGCGATTGGCTTCCACCAGTTCATAAAACACTTCCTGCACAATGTCCTCGGCGTCAGAGGGATCGGGCACACGACTGCGGATGAAGTTGCGCAGCCGCCCGCGTTGTTCCGCGACGACTTCGGAGATTTGACGGTCTTGCTCGGTCATCGAGATGACGCTCACGGCTTGTCCATCCACTGCTGTAGACGAACGGGGGCCGCGGATATTGTAGGGGAATGGTGAGTAGGGAATGGTGGGTAGTGAGTAGCGGCGGAGAGGCGAATACCTCTTCGCAATGAACCCTCTCTGGACTGCGCCCCTTCGTTCCCCAGGAGCAAGCGGGATGGACTCGCTTGCCTGCGTTCCTACCGAAAAATCGCAACTCCCTACCCCACCCCCGGTGCTTTTTGTAAGAGCGGCAAACAAAGGACTTATCCTTGACGCGGCTCGTAAGAGTGGCAGCGAAAGGGCTTAAAGCGGTTGTGTTTTCAGTGATTTGTGGGGCGCTTGCAAGAGCGGCAGGGAAAGGAGTTACGGCGAGGAGGTTGACAGTCGACAGTTCAAAGTTGAAGGAGGAAAAAGCAGATCCCTCACCATATTCGGGATGATATGCGGGAGGGGCGTAGCCAAATGCCGAAGCGCTGAAGGCACAGAGCCGGCGCGGAGACGACGAGGTCGTCGCAAGGGGACAGCGCCTTACGTTCACAAGGCATGGTAGCATGATAGTTACCGATTGTCAATATCTTTGTGCCATGTACTGCATTGTCATTCGAACGGCGGGGGGTGGATTCGAATGGGACTGCGAGAAGTCGCGAGGTTTGAGAGAGTTGGGCGGGGGTTAATGGGTCTGATACGGCTGTGGAAAGATGTGGAAAAGCCAAAACAGCCAGCTTTGCGGAGCTAAGCTCCAAAGGATCGCTGCAAAGCAGAGGAAACGGCCCCATTTCTGAGAGGGAGATATTTGCAAACTGAATCATCTAGACTATTAATCTAGGTTAATCATCTAGGTTGTTCGTTGGAGGCACGGCGATGCGGACTGTCGGCATATTTGAGGCGAAGCAGAAGCTATCGGAATTGGTGGAGCGGGCGTCGCGCGGGGAACGGATCCGGATTACGCGGCGGGGTAAGCTTGCGGCGGAGATTGTGCCGGCGCGCGAAGACGAGGTGGACATTGCGGAGCTTTTCGCTTCGATGGAGAGAATTCGAAAGCGTGCTAAGCCCCTTCCGCGCGGCGTGACCATTAAAGATCTGATTGAAGAAGGACGGATGTGAACCGTTTCGTCCTCGATGCGTCGGTGGCGGTAGCGTGGGTAAAGGGTGCGAGGGTTGATCCGTATGCAGCTAGGGTTCAGTCGCATGTGGCAAGCGGATGGCGCGCGATCGTTCCTTCCTTGTGGCAGCTGGAAGTTGCCAATGGCTTGCTGATGAACGAGCGTCGAAAGACTCTAACATCAGCAGAAGCTGATCGAGGGCCTCTCGATTTGGAGACATTCCTAGCTTCACTTGCGGATCTCGATCCAACGCCGGCAGCGATGCGCGAACTGGCGAACGTCGCGCGTGCGTATCAATTGACGGTCTATGACTCCGCATACTTGGAACTGGCCAAGCGCGAGGGCCTGCCAATAGCGACAGTGGATAAGGGATTGCGGGCGGCGGCGGTGAAGGCTGGCGTGGCGTTGCTGAAGTGAAGGGCAAAGTCGAAAATCCCAAACGCAGAATCGGCGTATTGGGAACCCACTGAAGTGAACAAGGCGACGATCCGGCGCAGGATCGGCCACGCGCTACTAGGTTGAGAGGAATTGACCTGGGGGAGAGCTTTCCGTATGAAGAATCTGTTTGAAGCGGCGAGAGTGGAAGAAGTGAAGCAGCGAATCGCGCAGTTGAGGCCGGATAGCGAGCGGCAGTGGGGCACGATGAAACCTGCGCAAGCACTGGAGCATTGTTCACGAGGAGTGGAGATGGCGCTGGGGGATAAGACTCCGCCGCGGGTGTTTTTGGGACGGATTCTGGGATGGATCGTGAAGCCTAAGGTGATGGGGAACGACGAACCGCTTCGCCGGAATTCGCCGACAGCGAAGATACTTGTCGTGCAGGATGAACGGGATCTGGTAACGGAGCGCACGCGGCTGTGCGCATTGATCGACCGATTTGCCGCAGCCGGGCCCGCAGGGTGTACCACGTATCCGCATGCCTTCTTTGGGCGGCTAACGCCGGACGAGTGGGCGATATTGATGTACAAGCATCTGGATCATCATCTGCGCCAGTTTGGGGTATAGCGGCGGGGAAGAGCAGACCCGCCTTGCGAGAAGCAAAATGGCAAGGGATATGGCGCCCAGCCGCACCCTTTGTGAACCAAATTCCAAGGGGTGCACCACCCGGATTGTCCAGTCAAGACAAGGGCGCTCCACCCGCCCGTAAAGCTTGAAACTGTTCCAGGGTGTGGAGCATACTGTCTAGAGGACTCCACAGTATGGTAACAGTGCAGATTGTCATCGATAAGGACCTCTTGCGGGCTGCTGATCAAGCTGCACGGCGGACCAAACGCAATCGATCCGCATTGATACGGGATGCTCTGCGAGAACATCTGCGACGATTGCGTGTTCGAGAGGCGGAGGAAAGCGACCGCGCGGGTTACGACCGACGGCCTCAAGGAGAGAAGAAGTCTCTCACCTGGGAGGCGGAGGCCGCATGGCCGGCAGAATAGCGCGCGGAGAGGTCCGGCTTTATCAGTTTGCTCCGCCGGATAAAACACGACCGGTCGTCATCCTCACACGCGACAGCGCTCTTCCCTACCTTTCCGCGGTGACGATAGCGCCGATCACTTCCACCGTCCGCGGAGTCCCGTCGGAGGTACGTTTGGACGGGGACGACGGGATGAAAGCGCAGTGCGCGGTGAACCTGCATAATGTAATCACGGTTTCGCAGCACCGCTTGGGAAAGCGCGTGGCGCAATTAAACTCCGGGCGAATGAAGGAAATCTGTGCCGCTTTACGGTTCGCTTTGGGCTGCGACATCAGCTAAGCGTCGAGTGGGCTTTTCGGTTTTAGCACTCGGATTTTGCGTTCCGTGGCAACGACGAAACAGCCGGCCCATTCGCCGATGTTCTCCTTCTGAAACAGTTCCCCGACCCTCTCAGTTAAGTCATTTCGGTTTGGTGAGCGAAGACGCACGAGGAGGATGCCGTGCTGCGATCCGGGAGCGAACTGCCGAAGGTCCGAGAAATCCAAGTCTTGTGTAATTAAGAATCTCGATTCCTTCTGTGCCGCTTCCCAAATCTCCGCGTCCGCACGACCAAGGAGCCTTTCGTCACGCAGCGTATGAACGTCATGACCGAGGTTTTTCAGCAGAGTCGCAAGCCGAAGGGGAAGATTCTCGTCCAGCTTAATTTTCATCGAATGTGCGGAACTGCTGGGACGGGCAAGTCCTCTTCGGCGGAAGCTGCGGCGAACGCTATGGCGGCTTGAAGATCTTCGGGTTTCAGGCTAGGAAAATCGGAAAGAATCTCTTCGGCGGAATCTCCGGCAGCGAGGCTGGCGAGTACGGTCCGCAGAGTGACACGCGTGCCTTTGCAGACGGGTTCGCCGCCGCAGATGCCCTTGTCGCGGATGATGCGTTCTTCGTAGGTTTTCAAACTGTCAGCTGCGCCGCTCATCTTATGGCCTTGAGCCTTACTTGGTTCATCATATCATCGGAGACGGAGTTCGTAGCCTTGAGCGATCTAATCGTGGTAGGGGTGGTTAACCCGCGCGCACCCCTTCATAAATTAAACCCCAAAGGGCGCACGAGCCTCCGTTCAGTCACATTGGAAGGCCGGATTTTGTCTTTTCTGGTTGAGCCTCTTCATTGGTGCCTTGTTTCCTTTGTAGAAGGAGCAAATAGCCTCCGCCAGCTAGAGCGAGTATGCCGAGGATTCCGGGCACGAACTTGATTATCTGTTCTCCCGGAGTTGGAGCTGGCGGGGCCTGGGTCGGGCTGCCGGACTGTTGCGTCGAAGAAAAAAGAATGTATATCTGCAGTGCGAGAAGCAGGAGTCCCACTGCAGCGAGGCCGCCGCCCTGAACTCTGGCAAATTGCATAAAAACTCCTTCGTGCAAATCGGCTATATGCTTAAGGGTTGAGTCTAGGCCTCGCAAATTATGAAATCAATGCGGCGGTGTATAGGGCACGCGGCTGCCCTAAAAACTCTGAGGCCAGCCTTGCGGCTGGCCTCGCACCCGAGTCCCGAAGAACGATGTTTTCGCGAACCAACTCCTGGAGGAGGCAAAGCGCTTCTTGGAGAAAGCCACCTTGAGTTCTGACGCAACTGCTGAGGCGGCGAACCTGCATGCGGCGCTAATGCTCTCGTTCTGCGCGTTCGAGGCACATGTCAATTTGGAATTGGCGTTCGCCGCCGCTGTCGCTGAGTGCCACACGCGTCCCTTCCACAGTGAAAGCCGGGCGCTCTTTCTCGTGATCTTTACGGCGCGAGGGTGGTTCATTGGCTTTTTGCACAGGGTTCACAGGGCTGAGGATAAGTGGCAAAAATAATTATTGCGGGGACTTGACGAATACAGAAAAGTGCGTATACTTACAAATGGTTCGGGGGTTCTATGGAATCCCGGGGCTAGCAGGGGCATCACAGTCGGGTCGAAGAAGCGTCTTCCCAGCGTAATACCAAGCGAAGGCCAAGAAGTAGATCCTATAGTGAGGTTCTTTACGAGCACAGGCTAGAAATCTGTCGAGCATCGCGTGGAACCACCCAAGTGTGGGTGGTTGTACCCGGCGCTCGACGCCGGGTTTTTTATTTTGTGGAAGTGAGTAGTGGATAGTGAGAAGTGGGCGGCGTAAAAGTAAGTCCTCCTGCGGTCACGAATTCAACTAACACGGAAACAAAAGAAGAGCTGGAAGGCAAGATCGCGAAACGTGATCGAGTAAGTCCCTCCGGCCAAAACCCAACGGAATGTTGGGGACTCTGACAAGATCAGGGTCACTGCTCTTTGACAACAGAAAGGCTGGCAAGTCCACGCCGATAACTTAGCCGGGATTACGGTCCCTGCTGGGGGTATGGTGTGGATTATTTACAAGTTTTGCTCGAGAATCGAGCAATACTGTGGAAGAAAAGGCGGCTTATTCAAAGCCAGATGGTAGAGGTTGGAGGTGAGAAGTTCACAGCCAACAGCTGACAGCTGGTTTCCGAGGACTACAGAGTCGAAAGCCTGCAACAGATACCTGAAGTGATTTTCCAAAAAAATCATCAAGACTTCTTCGTGACTCATGCCCGAGTTGCGTGAAGATCGGTTGCGAGGATATATGGAGCTGCGGGAATCGGAGCGTCGATAGCAGGATTTAAAAAGCACGGACTAAGCACCGTGTGAATCGCCATGGATGAAAGTCCAAAGCGGAGTCTGGCAGAAGACGGATTGAGTAAGTTTTATGATTAAGCTACTAAGGGCGTACGGTGAATGCCTTGGCGCCAGAAGGCGATGAAGGACGTGGCAAGCTGCGATAAGCCTCGGGGAGCCGCAAGCAGGCTTTGATCCGAGGATCTCCGAATGGGGAAACCCGACGGGATGAACTCCCGTTACAGCCCGCTGAATACATAGGCGGGTATGAGCTAACCCAGGGAAGTGAACCATCTCAGTACCTGGAGGAAAATAAATCACAGAGATTCCGAAAGTAGCGGCGAGCGAAATCGGAACAGCCCAAACCCAAGTGCTTGCATTTGGGGGTTGTAGGACCGCATAAGTAGAGTTACCAAACTGACAGCTAGATGAACCTGCTGGAAAGCGGGGCCATAGAAGGTGAGAGCCCTGTAATCGAAAGCTGATCAGACTCGAAGCGGTATCCTGAGTACCACCGGACACGTGTAATCTGGTGGGAAACTGGGGAGACCACTCTCCAAGGCTAAATACTCTCTGGCGACCGATAGTGAACAAGTACCGTGAGGGAAAGGCGAAAAGAACCCCTGCGAGGGGAGTGAAATAGAACCTGAAACCGTATGCCTACAAGCAGTCGGAGGGCCATGCATGGACTTCGGTCCGTGAAAGCCTGACGGCGTGCCTCTTGCTTAATGAGCCGGCTAGTTAATGTCACGTGCAAGGTTAAGCGCAAGCGAGCCGTAGCGAAAGCGAGTCCGAATAGGGCGACAAGTACGTGGTATTAGACGCGAAGCGGGATGATCTACCCTTGGCCAGGTTGAAGGTCGCTTAACCGCGACTGGAGGACCGAACAGGTGTGAGTTGAAAATCGCTCTGATGAGCTGAGGGTAGGGGTGAAAGGCTAATCAAATTCCGTGATAGCTCGTTCTCCCCGAAATGTCTTTAGGGACAGCCTCGTGCGAATTACCGCGGTGGTAGAGCTCTGAATGGACTAGGGACCAACTCAGGTTACCGAATCCAATCAAACTACGAATGCCGCGGATAACTACACGGGAGTGAGACTACGAGGGATAAGCTTCGTGGTCAAAAGGGAAACAGCCCAGATCGCCAGCTAAGGTCCCTAACTGTATGCTAAGTGGGAAAGGAAGTGTATTCGCTCGGACAGCCAGGAGGTTGGCTTAGAAGCAGCCATCCTTTAAAGAAAGCGTAACAGCTCACTGGTCAAGCGGATATGCACCAACAATCCAACGGGGCTCAAGCATACGACCGAAGCTGCGAAATGGTTATTTCTTCGGAAATAATCTTTGGTAGGGGAGCATTGCGTGGAGTCTGAAGGTAGACCGAGAGGACTACTGAACACTACACAAGAGACCCTGCCGGCATAAGTAGCGATAAACACGATGAGAACTCGTGTCGCCGAAAGTCTAAGGTTTCCTGAGGAAGGTTAATCCGCTCAGGGTTAGGCGGGTCCTAAGGTGAGGCCGAAAGGCGTAGCTGATGGATAACAGGTCAACATTCCTGTCCCGCCTGGCGACGTTATCACGATGGGGTGACACAGAAGGATAGGAGAGTCAGGTGATGGATATCCTGATTGGCCACTGTAAGCCGGATCCCGGAGGCAAATCCCCGGGGTCATTCAACGGTGAGAGTGGTGACGAGGTCACACGACCGCAAAGTCTCTGATTTCACGCTGTCGGGAAAATCCCCTAAGGAGTCGTCCAGGTGCCCGTACCACAAACCGACACAGGTAGACGAGGTGAATATCCACAGGCGCTCGAGAGAACACTCGCTCAGGAACTAGGCACATTAGTCCCGTAACTTCGGGAGAAGGGACGCCGCAGTAGGGTTTATAGCCCGAAGCGGTCGCAGCGAATCGCGCTCTGCAACTGTTTAACAAAAACACAGCTCTCTGCAAAGTCGAATACGACGTATAGGGGGTGACACCTGCCCGGTGCCGGAAGGTTAAAGCAAGGGCTCAGCCCGCAAGGGCGAAGGCTTGAACTGAAGCCCCGGTGAACGGCGGCCGTAACTATAACGGTCCTAAGGTAGCGAAATTCCTTGTCGGGTAAGTTCCGACCTGCACGAATGGTGGAATGATAGAGCGACTGTCTTGGCGAGTGACTCGGCGAATTTGTGGTTCCGGTGAAGACGCCGGATGCCCGCATCTAGACGGAAAGACCCCGTGCACCTTAACTGCACTCTGGCCATGAGTAACGGATTGATCTGCGTAGAATAGGTAGGAGCCTGTGATCCCTTGGTTTCGGCTGAGGAGGAGGCAACAGTGAAATACTACCCTGACTAATCTGTCGCTCTAACCTACCACCCGTGACGGGTGGGGAGACACGGCCAGACGGGTAGTTTGACTGGGGCGGTCGCCTCCTAAACTGTAACGGAGGCGCCCAAAGATCGGCTCAAGCGGATTGGAAACCCGCTGTGGAGTGCAAGAGCATAAGCCGGTTTGACTGTGAGACTTACAAGTCGAGCAGGAACGAAAGTTGGGTCTAGTGATCCGGTGGTCCCGCGTGGAAGGGCCATCGCTCAACGGATAAAAGGTACGCCGGGGATAACAGGCTGATCTAAGCCAAGAGTTCACATCGACGCTTAGGTTTGGCACCTCGATGTCGGCTCATCGCATCCTGGGGCTGTAGAAGGTCCCAAGGGTTAGGCTGTTCGCCTATTAAAGCGGTACGTGAGCTGGGTTCAGAACGTCGCGAGACAGTTCGGTCCCTATCTGGTGTGGGCGCAGGAGAATTGAAGGGAGTTGTCCCTAGTACGAGAGGACCGGGATGAACAGACCTCTTGTGTACGAGTTGTCCCGCCAGGGGCATAGCTCGGTAGCGAAGTCTGGAAGAGATAATTGCTGAATGCATCTAAGCAAGAAGCTCGCCCTAAGATAAGTTCTCCCAAGGTTTAAGACCTAAGAAGGGCAGTCGAAGACTACGACTTTGATAGGCTGGAGGTAGAAGCGCAGCAATGCGTGAAGCTGACCAGTACTAATCGCCCGTTCGGCTTAATCATAAAACTTTCTCAAAACGTCTTGGCCCTGGTAAGGGGCCACAGATAAAAGAGGGAGTAAAGAGAAGAACGCCTTCTCTTTCGCAGTATGTTCGACTTCGAGTCGAACCTGTAAATGCCAGCCAGCTGTGGGTCACTTGGTGACCCTACAGAATTTCTGTTGTCGCACTCGCGTTCCTTGCTCGGGATGAGCTTGGAATCTGTACGCGAGTTTCCAGTTTCCTGGTGATCATACCGCGAGGGTCACACCCGTTCCCATCCCGAACACGGAAGTTAAGCCTCGCCGGGCCGATGATACTGCACGGGTAACTGTGTGGGAACGTAGGTCGTCGCCGGGATTAAAATCGAAAAGGCCGTCTTGAGCAATCAAGACGGCCTTTTTGTTTTTGTAGCGCCGGCATCCCTGCCGGCCATTTTGTTTCGCCACTGCCGCTGTGTAGGGGCGCGCTTCAGCGCCTTTTGCTGACGCGTAGTCAGGCGCGGGTAGCTGGAATTACAAGACCATCCAGATTCAAAGACGAAGCCGCCCGGTGCTGCGACACCACGCCGGCTACTGAGCCGCTGGTCATCACGTGGTGGAAGGCTTCCTGGAAGTGCTCCATTTCGGATTGCGTGCCGACGGTGATGCGAACGTGCGTCGGCCAGACGGGCCAGGGGCGGCCGATGAAGACATTTTGTGCGGCCATCGCGGCAATGACTTCCTTCACCGGGCGCTTGGCGTCGAGCATGAAACAGTTCGATTGTGACGGAACGAAGGAGTAGCTGTTTTTAGACAGCCATTGAAACGTGGCTTCGCGGATCGTCGCGTTGATTTGTTTGCGTTCGGGGACGAGCCGCGGATCCTTCACGCTTGCCGTCGCAGCGGCCACGGCAGTGATGGGCATGGCGCTCCAACCGGAGAATGCGGTCATTTTTTCGAGAAGATCCGGCCGGGCGATGGCGAATCCGCAGCGCAATCCAGCCATTCCGTAGATTTTTGAAAAGGTCCGCAGGACGATCAGGTCTTTATCGGCTTTCACGAGATCGAGTGCGGTCGTAGCGTCGGAAAAATGGATGTAGGCCTCATCCACCAGAAGGATGGAATCCTTCGGTTTGTTGGCGAGCAGGAACTCGATATCGGAGTGGCTGGTAAGCGTGCCGGTGGGATTGTTGGGCGTGCAAATATAAAACATGCCCGCATCTGGAGCTGCGGCCAACATGGCTTTCAAGTCGTGCGCGTAGGTGCTGGTCAAAGGCACTTTCACGACGCGCGCACCGGAAGCCTTTGCGGCGTGCGCACCGGCTTCATAGCCAGGATCAGCGGTGACATAGCTTTTCGTTGGCGACGTAAAGGCGAGGACGGAGTAATGCAGCGGGCCACTGGAGCCAGGGAACGCATGAATATACTCGGGCTTGAGCCCTTCCGCGGCCGCAAATGCTTTTATCAGATCCGTGGTCATCCAGTCCGAGTAGCGGCCGCCTTGAGAAGCGGCGCTATTGACGGCGTCGCAAGCCACGCCGCAGGGACCTAGAGGATTCTCGTTTGCATTAATGAGCACCGCATCTTTTGGATAAGGACCGGGATAAGGGAGCGAACTGGCATGGGCCAACATCGGCTCTGTGACAATGCGAAATCCAACGGCCATAGCCGCAGCGGCTGTAGAAACTTGCAAAAATGAGCGACGGGAACCACAGGCGGGATTTTCTTCCACGGGCATGGCCATACCTCCAATGTGCCGCTCGCATGCCGCGAACTGGCTGCAGACAAACTACCATGATCCGCGATTTGTGCGGCTCCTATTTGCATGCATTTTCTTGCTAGCAAGTATTTGCAAAGAGGGGCGCTATTTCTTGCGGCTCTACGGAAGTTGGAGAGAATAAAAAGAGAAACATGATGAAGGCTGAACTCCAGAATGCGAACTAAGACCTATATTTTCAGCTGATTAGCAGGTTTTTTACTGGAGACCTATGCAAAATTCTCGTGCACGTACACGCGATGAATGGGCCAAGAAATTGGAAGAAGTACTATTGACTGTGGCAGCCCGGAGAAATACCTTGTCTTTTGCTGTACCCCGGCCGAGTAACAAACCCACACGCTGCGAGGCAGGCATGGCCACCGAAACCGCCGTAAACACCGTCACCATCTCCGAAGGTAAGGCTTTTGAAGAGCGATGGGAAAAATTGCGCACCCATCGGCGTATCGTCTCTCGGGTAAAATTCCAAGTCGAATGGGAAGAAGGCTGCGAACGACAGCAAGCCAACGGCGTCACCGTGGACATCAGCAAGTCCGGCTGCTTGGCCGTGGTAGGCGCGGGGCTTCCTCTGCGCAAGCGCGTGCGTCTCATCAATGCCAAAAGTGGACGCATCGCGGAAGCGCAAGTTGTTTGGCGCGACCACGAAGCGTGGGACGTCGGCCTCGAGCTGATTAAGCCAGACCCATCCTTTTGGGGCGTGAAGTTTTAATTTTTTGTGCGAGAAGGTTCGTCGCGGCAAAACGCGCGCGGTCGAACTGTCTGTTGTTCTGACTGTACAAACTTACAAAATGACAAGTTGCTGACAAGGAGTGGGTCCCGCAGTGCCTTGCCCGGAATTTAATTCGGCCATTTTTCCTTCGGCAAACTTTTCTGAATGGTTTCCAGGTTTTGGAAACCGTCCTTGATGACGGTTTGCTTCACGTTGTCCCTGGTGACGACTACGGGGCTTAGGAATATTGCCTGGACAGTCTTCGTTCCATTGAGAATCGAAACAGCATTCTTGATGGGAGTGCCCGCAGCCAGACTAACCGCAACCTCCGCAGCGGTTCTCGCTTGCAGTCCAATGGGTTTGTAGACCGTCATAGTCTGCGTGCCGTCCAGTATCCGGATGATGGCGGCGAGATCCGCATCCTGACCGGACACGAGCACTTTGCCGGCGAGTTTGTGTTCCTGCAACGCCTGGATAGCGCCTCCTGCAGTGCCGTCATTGGAAGCGACTACGGCGGCGACATCACCTTTCGTGGAATCGATTGCTTTGGACATGATCGCGTATGCTTCGGCTGGATCCCAGTCCTTTGCCCAACCGTCGCTTACGATTTTTATATCCCCACGGTCAACGGAAGCTTGTAGCGCCCGCATTTGTCCCTCGCGCAAGACTTTGGCGTTGCTGTCCGCCGGGGAGCCGCCGATCAGGACATAGTTTCCCTTCGGCGCGAGCCGCGCGAGCGTGGAGGACTGCAACTCGCCAATCACTTCGGCGTTGGTGCCCACAAAGAAATCGACATCGCTGTTGCGCACCAGGCGTTCGTAGCACAGAACGGGGATGTGCCGCGCCTTTGACGCGTTTACGATGCGTGCGGCCTTATCCGCGTCGTGAGGGACCAGGACGAGAACTCTCGCACCGGAATCCATCAGCTTTTGGGATTGCTGCAATTGCACTTCATCGTCTCCTTCGGCTGTTTCCACGAGCACTTCGGCCCCCAGCTCCTTCGCGCGCTTTTGAAAGTTGTCGAGATCCGTTTGCCATCGTTCGACTTTGAGAGAATCCATTAGGTAACCGATTTTTAGGGGCGCGTTTTGGGGTGTGGCAGTTTGCCCTTCCGCGAGGCCAATGAGAAAGACCGAGAGCGCAATCATCGATAGGGGGAGAGAAACTCGACGCGGCAAACGCTGCATAATATTCATCACCAAGTACATAAAACCGTAGCACTGGCGAGCCAGCGCCACAATCGGATAACTGCTGGGAGCGGACCAAGAGTAAAGAGTAACGAGGCCTGGTGACCGTTTTCGCGACAAGCGATCCCGGGGGCGGTCAGGCGTCCAGCGCATGGGAACCAGGCGACATTGGCTAAATGCTTGTGAGGCAAGCAGTTGGCTGTCTGCTGGCGATGGCCATTCCTTTGCTGGCTTAGTGGGTGTAGACATTCTACATGCCGTGGGTGTAGAACATCTACAGCCTGAGGTGAATATGAGTCCACGCTACCAGAACCGCATCGAGCTGCTGCAAGGGACACTCGACCTGCTCGTCCTGCAAACCCTCCGTTGGGGCCCGCAGCACGGCTACGGCATAAGCCAGGCGATTCGCACAAATTCGGGGGACATTTTGCAGGTCGACACCGGATCGCTCTATCCAGCGTTGCACCGCCTCGAGCGTCAAAAATGGATCACCGCGGATTGGAAAGTTTCTGAAAACAAGCAGCGCGTCAGGGTCTACCGGCTGACCGCCAAAGGTAAGAAGCAACTCGAATCCGAGCGCTCACGCTGGGCGCAGGTTTCTGATGCCATCGCAGGCGTGTTGAACCCCGCGAAGAGAGGGAGCGAAGCGTGACATTTTCCTTTTGGCATCGGCAAAAGCGTGAACGCGAATTGGACGAAGAACTCCAAAGCCATCTGCAAATGGCGGCGCAGGACCGCGCGGACCGTGGTGAAGCGCCGGATGAGGCGCATAGCGCCGCGCGACGGGAATTGGGCAACGTCGGCCTGATCAAGGAGGTCACGAGGGAAATGTGGGGTGGGGCTTCCTTCGAGCGGCTTTTGCAGGACTTGCGGTATGGCTTGCGGATGCTTGCCAAGTCACCGGGGTTTACCGTCGTGGCGGTTCTTACGCTGGCGCTCGGAATCGGAGCGAACACGGCGCTGTTTTCCGTAGTGAATGGTGTGCTGCTCAAGCCCCTGCCGTACCCGCATCCGGAGCAACTCGTTTGGCTGGCCGAGAGCAAACCTAACTTTGCGAGTGGATCAATCTCCTTTCCGAATTTCCGCGACTGGCAAAAAGACAACCGTACCTTTTCCTCGATGGGCGTGTATCGCAGCTACAGCTTCAACCTTACAGGGCTGGGCGAAGCGGAGCGCTTGCAGTCGCGTTTCATCTCGGCTGATTTTTTGAGCGTAGTTGGCGTGACCCCCGTGATTGGGCGCACATTTGCGACGGGTGAAGACGAGATCGGCGCCGCCCCGATAGCCATCATCGGCGAAAGTTTGTGGAAGCGGAAGTTCAATTCTTCTCCCGCCGCTCTGGGGAAAATCCTTGATCTTGACGGCATGAGCTACACTGTCGTCGGCGTGCTTCCCGCGAGCTTCGATCTTTCCGGAAACTTTCGCGACGTTGACGTTTACGTGCCCGTCGGACAATGGGGTAATCCGCTTCTTCCATCGCGTGGGGCTGGGCTTGGTATTCATGGCGTCGGCCGGCTCAAGCCCGGAGTGACCATCGAGCAAGCGCGCGCAGACATGGCGCGCGTTTCTAGCAACCTTGCCGCAGCGTATCCGGACACCAACACGGGCATCGGCACGTTCATGCGGCCGCTGAAGCAAACGCTGGTCGGTGGAGTAAGCGTGCTCCTGTTCGTGTTGCTGGCGGCGGTTGGATTTGTCTTGCTGATCGCTTGCGTAAACGTCGCCAATTTAATGCTCGCGCGCGCCGCAGCGCGGTCGCGCGAATTCGCGATTCGCGCGGCGCTGGGCGCAGGACAGGCGCGACTCGTACGCCAGCTTCTCACGGAAAGCCTGCTACTCGCGTTGACCGGAGGGGCGCTCGGCTTGTTGCTGGCAGCCTGGGGCACTCGGGCTGCGCTTAGCGGGTTGGCGGCCGGACTTCCTCGCGCGAGCGAGGTCAGCCTGGATGCCCGCGCACTGCTTTTTACCTTGGTCATTACTTTGGGTTGCGGCATCTTCTTTGGGCTGGCGCCCGCGCTGAAAACGAGGACGCGCCATTTGCACGACACGCTCAAAGAGGGAGGACGAGGGGAAAGCGGTACGCGCCATCGCGCGCAGGGAACGCTTGTCGTCGTGGAAATGGCCATGGCTTTGGTGTTGCTAGTCTTGGCAGGGTTGATGGTCCGGAGCCTGACCGCGCTCTGGAACGTCGACCCGGGATTTAATTCGCACAATCTCCTGACTTTCGGCGTCGCTCTCCCGCCTTCGATGCGCAACGCCAACGCCGCGGGAATTCGAGCGGCCCTTCGCAATGTGGACCAACAATTGAAGGCCGTTCCAGGAGTGCAGGCGCTGTCACTCTCCTGGGCGGCGGTGCCGTTGAGTAGCGATGATGAAGATCTCTTCTGGATTGAGGGAAAGCCCAAACCCGCGACCGACAACGAAAAGAACTGGTCGCTCAGCTATGTGGTGGAAGAAGATTATCTGAAGGTGATGGGCATTCCGCTCGAACGCGGAAGATTTTTCACTGCACAAGACAATGAAAACTCTTCCCACGTCGTCGTGGTTGACGATGTCTTCGCGCGGAAATACTTCGAAGACCAGGATCCGATCGGACAACACATTGTTTTGGAAAATAAGGGCGGACGAGCGGAAATCGTGGGCATCGTTCCGCACGTCAAACAATGGGGCCTCGATTCCGACGACAAGGAGTCGCTGCGAGCAGAACTCTACTTTCCGTACATGCAGCTGCCGGACCAGGCGATGGTCCTTTCGTGGAGTGGAACAGGCATGATGTTGCGTTTCGATCCAAGAGCTGCGGCAATAGGAGATTCTCTTCGGGCTGCTATCAAGGGAATCAGCGACGAGCACGTAATGTCCAAAACGCAAACGATGGAGTCAATCATTTCCGATTCGCTTGCCTCGCAACGCTTTTCCATGGCTGTGCTCGGCATTTTTGCGGCGCTCGCGCTGGCGCTTGCTTCGGTTGGAATCTACGGGGTCATTTCCTATCTCGTTGGACAGAGGACGCAGGAGATCGGCATACGCGTGGCCCTGGGTGCAAATCGCTCGGATGTGCTGCGCATGGTGTTGAAGGATGGCATGAAGATGACACTTATCGGTGTCCTCCTTGGTGTCGTCGCCGCGGCCGGATTTTCCTGGCTCATGGCGAGTCTGCTCTTCGGCGTGAGCGCCAGGGACCCACTGACATTCGCTTGTGTAGCGATACTGCTGACGATTGTCGCGCTGGCGGCGTGCTACATCCCCGCACGGCGCGCCATGCGCGTCGATCCCATGGTCGCACTACGATACGAATAGCAGAAAATACTGCTGCTAGATCTATTGACTCGCTGAAGCCGCTTGGCTTTGTACGAGCGCATAAG
Organism: uncultured Acidobacteriota bacterium; assembly: GCA_963833345.1. GTDB lineage: Bacteria > Acidobacteriota > Terriglobia > Acidiferrales > UBA7541 > Acidiferrum. The sequence continues at coordinate 4,693,545 of CAWHXI010000002.1, forward strand.
AATTGCCGTACAGGTCCTTGAAGACAGCTTGTGTGCCCCAAGGCATTTCTTTCGGGGGTTCGTTGAATTTCACGCCGCGAGAGGAATATAGCTCGTACGTCTTGCGGCAATCATCCGTCGCTAGAACCCATGTCGGGTTTTGGCCGATGCGTTCGGTCATTTTTCGCGCGCCTTCTTCTCCATGCATGGAGGGCTCGGGCTTTTGCAAGACAATTTGAATGTCCTGCCCCGGAGCGGCTACGGTGACCCATCGTGCACCAGGGCCAAATTTCTGATCCGAGTGTTTCTCGAATCCCAAAACTTCCGTGTAGAACTTCAATGCTTCGTCATAATCGCGAACAAGAATAGTTACATTTCCTAGCCGAATGCTCATACAAATCTCCTTTATTCATTTATGCGTGGTGCAGTGCGCTTCCACGACATCGGGAACCGGTCCATCGCCGCTCCAGCGCTCGAGCAGCGCAGGAATGTTTTTCTTGAGAATCTTCGAGCTCCAGCCCTTGCCGAGCATCCTGCTAACCATCCAGCCGCGCATGCCGCGGAAGCCGTTGTGTTCGAGACGGACTATTGTTCCTTCCGCGACGGGCTCGATTGTCCATACGACTGTCGTGTCGAGTCCGCTGCCGCACCACGAATAGACGAGCTTACGCGGCGGATCGACCTCGAGGACTTCGCAGTCCACGATGCCGGTCCAACCTCGCGGCTTCGGTTCAACGCGGAATTGGAATTTGTGTCCCACGCGCGGTTCAAAATCGTTCTTCATCAGCCACTGGGCGATGGCTTGCGGGTCGGTCAGCGCGCGCCAGACTTTCTCCGGTGTGTGCTGGTAGGTGACTTCAAAGGTTAGGTCGCGCTTCATCGCCAGCCTGCCTTTTTCTCATTTGCATCAAGGAACTTGCCGAGTGCGTCGAGCTTCGCGTGCCAGAAGCGCTCATAGTGGCCGACCCAATCATGGATTTGGCGAAGCGGCCGGGCGCGCAAGCAGTAGTAGCGTTCGCGTCCGTCGCGGCGAACTTGCACGAGACGAGCTCGGAGAAGAATGCGCAAGTGCTGCGAAATGGCAGGCCGGGTCATGGCAAAGGGCGCGGCGATGCGGCGCACCGGAAGCTCACCACGGCTGAGCAGATCGAGAACACGGCGGCGCGTGGGATCGCCCACGGCGGCGAAGACGTCTCGAGAGGAGGGACGCGGCATTCGTTTTATCCGTGATAGAATAGGTAAGCAAATGCTTACCTGTCAAGTATGAAGTTTCTCGCACCTGATGCGTAAGAATAGCGTCGCAATTCTGAAAATGCCTGATGTCCGGGAAAGCTACTTCGTGGGAGCTAGCCAGGCGTCGATTCGGGGCGAGACTACGGTGCAAAACCGCGCAACACAAAGTGCCGCGAGGAGGCCGGTAAATACGTCCATCGTGTAGTGCGCACGCAGCACGAGTACGGTGGCAATTTCAAATAGGACGATAACCACAGCCACTACGGTGAGCCATCGCTTGCCGAGCCGCGCCAATTCGATCCCGCCAAAAACAGCGATGGCCGTGTGTCCGGAAAAGAAAAAATCGTTGCCAATGTTGTAGGTGACCAGTAGCGAAGGGAATCCGGGATAATGCCAGATCATATTTGGAGGGGCAGGGAGCGCGCAGATGGCTTGCATGATTTGCCGCAGCCCAAGCAGCAACACAAGTCCGAGGAACGGCCGCACGCTCGGCCCGAAGAGCCAACGCCCAAGCAGAAATAGCGCTAGTCCATCGATCAACGCAGAACTGACAATCAGCAGCGCGTTGGCGGCCGTTGGCGAATGATAGAAGTAGAAATTAAGACCGACAGTGAGTGTGTGGAGCGCGTCACCAACAGCGGAAGGAGGCGCAGCTCGCCGCGATATCAGCGATTGCGTCCAAAACCAGATTCCCAACGTCAGCGCCGTGAGCACAATCCGGCGAATCAGGCGACGCCATTTTCGCGCGCTCTCAGCGTCGGTTATCTGCCGAGAGTCTGCGGTCTTGGCAGGAGCAACTTGCACGGGGGCCCTCACGCCGGTTTCGCGACTTCCAGCGCGAGTTCGCGCGCCTTTCGCAAGTCCAATTTGCCCGTGCCGAGGTAAGGCAATTTCTCCACGCGCAGGAATTGATCCGGGCGGGGCCTCCAAAGTGCTGGAAGGTCGCATTTGGCGAGCAGTTCGAGAGTTTCTTTCAGTTTATCTTCCGGCAGCGTGTGCAGCACCATCAAGCGTTCGCCTTTTCTTTCGTCGGGAACAGCCGTTACAACAAACACTTGCTCCGTGGCGTGCGCCAGTTCGTGCAGCTTGTCCTCTACCTTGATGTGCGGCACCATTTCGCCGCCAATTTTGCTGAAACGGCTGAGGCGGTCCGTGACGCGAAGAAATCCATCTTCGTCGAGCATCGCGATGTCGCCAGTGTTGTACCAGCCGTCTTTCAAAACCGCCGCTGTTTTTTCTGGCTGGTTTAGGTAGCCCTGCATCACGTTTGGCCCACGGACGAGGAGCAAGCCGGGTTGATTGACGGCCAGAGTTTGCAGAGTTTCGGGGTCGATAATTTTCACGCTCATCCCCGGCAGCGGGTGCCCGATGCTGCCCCGCTTCGCGCCCACCTGACGGAACGAGGCTGCGCGAAAATCGATCGTATTCACGGTTACGGCCGGTGAGCACTCCGTGCAGCCGTAGCCCTCCATGGGCCGAAGGCCAAAGCGATCTTCAAATGCCTGGGAGATTCGATCCGGCAGCTTTTCCGCTCCGGCCATTACGAAGCGCAAACTGCCGAATTGTTCCGGCTCGCAGCGGCGCGTGTAGGCGTTGAGAAAAGTAGGCGTAGCAAGAAGCATCGTGACGGCGTATTTGTTGACGAGCGCGCCGATGACGCGGGAATCGAGCGGATTCGGGTGAAACACTACGCCGATTCCGGTCGCAGCCGGGAGACACAGAGTGCCTGTGAAGCCGAAGGAGTGAAAAAACGGAAGAATCCCCATGATGCGATCGCCGGAGTGTAGCAGAAAGACTTGGTTGAGCTGCTCGACGTTGGAGGCCACGTTGTAATGCGTCAGCACCACGCCTTTGGGCTCACCCGTTGAACCGCTGGAAAAAATAATCGTGGCGATGTCTTCGAGTTTTGTCGCGCGTTCGGCGCCGGCATACTTTTCGATGAGCCGCGCAGGAAGGAAAAACGCTAGTGCGGCGCCGAGGCGCTCGCTAAGACGCGGATTCTGAGCCAGGTCTTCGAGAAAAACCGTCTCTGCCGGCGGCTGGACGTGCACGCGTTCAAGGAAGGCGCAAGCCGTGATCACCGTCTTTAGGTTGCACTGTTTCGCACAAGACTCCAGCGTTTCGTTCGACGCCGTGTAATTCAAATTAACGGGCACTTTTCCCATAAGCATCGCCGCGAAATTTACCAGCGCGCCAGGAATCGAAGGCGGCAGAAGAATGCCCACCATCTCCTGCCCCTGCCAGGTTTTTCGCAGGCGTCGTGCAAGGAAGAGTGTTCTCGCTAACACCGCAAAAAAAGTCAGCTTCGGTGTTTGTCCATCGGCCATGGCGAAGCGAAAAGGATGACGCCGCGCCGTGTAGAGAAAAGTGCGCGGCAGAGGCCGCATGTGGCTCTTGCGTCGCTCGAAGGCTTCGGCTCCGAGGTCCTGTACGGCCTGCCGCGCTTCCTGCGCCGAGGCAGTAGATGGGAGTGGCGCGCCAAACGTCACACGCACTGGATATGGCAAATGGCGCGGCAATTTCCAGAGAAAGCGCCCGCCCGCAAAACTGAAAATCGAGCCCCACACGCCGTCAAGATTCACGGGGATGATCGGTACATCCACACCTTTGATGATGCGTTCCATGCCGCGGCGGAACGGCATCATCTGGCCGATACGTGTCATTTGCCCTTCCGGGAAAATACAAACCAGCTCGCCGTCCTGCAGCGCCTGTGTCGCGCGGCGCAAAGAATGAATCATTTCGCGCGGACCTTGATCCGACGAAATCGGAATTACGCCCAATATTGTCGCGAATGGTTTGACCAGCGGATGATCGTACGAGCCTTTGAACATCAGGAAGCGTACCGGGCGGTCGACAGAAGCAAGGAGCAACACTGCATCGGCCATGGAGACGTGGTTGGGAACCAGCAGTGCGCCGCCACGCGCCGGAATACGTTCGCGCCCCGCGACATCAAGCCGATACAACGTGTGCGTGAGCATCCACAACAGAAGCCGCAACAAAGAATCCGGCAGCAGCCAGATCACATAAACGGTGGCGGCCAGCGACATGACAGCCGTCCAAATAAAGAACGTCTGCAACCCGACGTGTAAATAATGCGTGAATCCAGAGTAGATCGCAGACGCGCCAATGACACCGACGAACGAAAGAAAGTTTGCGAACGCAATAACGCTGCCTTTTTTGTCTTCGGCGGGCCGATGCTGGATTAATGCATTGATTGGAACCACGAAGAACCCGCCAGCGAAGCCAAGAGCGGCGAGCAGGGCAATCACCTGAAAAAAAGATAGTCCATGGATGGAGATCGCGAACGCAAACACGGACATGCCGATGGCGCCGAGCGGGATGAGACCATATTCGATTTTTCCGCCGGAAAGCAGCCCAGCGGCGTAGCTGCCGATGCCAATGCCAATCGCAAGCGCCGCTTGCAGGTAGCCGCCGTGCGTTTCGTCAATATGCAAAACCTCGCGGCCATAAAAGACAATCACAAATTGCAACAGCGCGCCGAGAAACCAGAAGTAGGTGTTGCCCACGACAGCGAGATGCAAAGTGCGATCCGGCCGGACAATGCGAGCTTGCTTTATTAGATCGCTAAAGATGTTAAGGCGAAATTTCCGGGAAGGGTCAGCGGCCGGAACATGGGAGATCGTGAAACTTGTTGCCAGGCCAATTAAAGTGCAAACGCCGAAGATGAGGCCCGCATAAAGCTCGTGCCCATGAAAGCGCTGCGCCAATAGCGGGCCGACCACGGCACCCGCAATAATGGCGATAAAAGTCGTAAGCTCGAGAATTCCGTTGCCCCAGGACAACAGTTTGTCCGGCAGCACTTCCGGCAGTAATCCGTACTTTGCAGGGCCGAAAAACGCCGCTTGCGTGCTTGCGAGAAAGATCACAACCAATGCCATCCTCGTGCTGCCGTTCGAGAATGCATAGATCGCAAACATCATTGCGAAAATCTCGAAGATTTTCGTGGCGATTGCGACGCTTCGCTTGCTGAAACGGTCTGCCAGGTAGCCACCCGCCATGGAAAAAAGAAGAAACGGGACAGCAAACAGGTTTCCGACGTAGAAGACGAGAAGATCTCTCTGTGAATCGGTGGGATTGGTTCCGAGGATAAGGAAGATGACGAAAAATTTCAGGCCGTTGTCATTGAACGCGCCCTGAAACTGCGTCGCGATCAGGCTCCAGAAGCCGAGCCGCCACTTCCCGTTAGACTCTCGAATTAAAGGACTTCCGTCGTCGGCCATGCAGGCGCACCCACGCACTCAAATGAAAGCTACTCAGATGGAACGATCTTAGCAGCCCTTCTTGCACACGGGTGCGCGGCGGCGCCGGGGTGTGCCGAAAGCGAGACGTTTGACGGTTTGGAACGCCCGGCCTAGGGTTTTGTCGGTGGAGACGCAGTCTTGGCTTTTGCCGGTTGCGGTGTTTTCCGCCCTGCGTTCAAGTGGTCGAAGTTCAGCGCGGCGTTCAGCAGTAGCATAAAGCTTCCCTGCGTCTCCTGCCGCCACATGGGGTTCGTCGCGAACAAAACGACGTGTCCCTTGCCCACCGGCACGTCGATGATCGCCGGCGATTCCGCCAGCTCCGAGCCGCCCGCGAGCATTCCGCTAATCCGCAAGTCCTTTTCGGCAGCGAAGCGCAGCACAACGCGCGGGTAAAGCGAGGGCGGAGGAAGAAACGAACTTAGATCGGAGCGCAATTCGGGGTTGACGTAGAGCTCCTGCTCCGCTTTGCTCCGGTGTACGGGAGCTTCCGGCTCAGCCCATGCACGGCCCTGCGGAATATCCGGATCAGTCATGGAGCCTCTGCCGCTGGGGCGCGAGCCGCCTGCATCGTCGGCAAAAAACCGGCCAAATCTGCCCGCAACAGAAACGCTAAACACCGGTCCTTGATTAAAGTACACGCCGACGGAATCGTCGTATCCGTAGGTAATCGGGCTGGCTTTGTCCTCAACGGTCGCGCAAGCGATCATTCCCCGCGCCTGCAGCTGGTGCGTATCGTTGATGATCACCGTATCAGTGATTCCAAGTTCGATCGGCAGATGCGCGCTGGGGCCGATGGGAATGAAGAGCCCGCCGTCCTCGATGAATTTCTTGAGATGAGCTACGCCATCGAAGCCCAATCCGCCGCGGATGTCCGCAGCCTCGTCGACTCCGCCCCAATTTGGTGTCGTGGGAGAGTTTTGCCAGGGAATCGGCCCGCCGGCTTCGCTGCCATCTGCGTTTGTGCGCGCCGGTATGCCGTTCAGAATTTGCTGAAGGCCGAAAAATGTCGGGGGAAACAAAATCACGTCGTACTTCTCGCGCAGGTTGGCCGTATTGCGCACATTGATGTCGGAAATGTAGGCGTACGGAACGCCGGTCTCCTCCAGCGCGAGCCGGAACCAGCCTTCATTCTGCGTGTCCGTCCAATTGTGCATCAGCGCAATGCGCGGCACGCCGACTTCATGGCGCACCACGGCCGGAACGGATTCCGCGCTTATCACGCGAACGCCTAGCTCCCGGGCCGCTGCGTTCAGCCGCAGATCCAGATCGGCTGGATTGCCTTCGAGCGGAAGAATGAAAGTGCCGGGAACGAATTTCTGTCCTGCGGCCTCGAAGCCATCTTCCGCGGCATAGAACTTTACGTCCTTCAGCCGAAAGCGCAGAGTCGCCAAATTGGGTTCGCCGGTCGCGTTGATCACGTAGAATTTCGCAGCTACTGCCGCTTTGCCCTTCTCCGAGTGCGGAGGAATCACGCCGCCGCTCTCGAATTTGGCGGGAGGGCTCACCAGCGTCATCGGCGCTTTGAGAATCGCCGTATCTGTGATGCGCACGGTCTTTACATTGCGGAGAGGTCCGAGCGTCCAGCCGGTGTCATCGTAAGGTCGCGGGTCGCTGGTCGAGTAATATTGCGTGTCGAGGAGCATGTCCACCATCCGGCTGTAAGGCTGGTCCATCCGGATGATGTAGCTGCCGAGCGGAAGCTTTGTACTTTTCGCCTCTTCGGTTTTCTTAGCGGCTGCATCATCTTTGGGCTTCTCCGATTTCGCATCGGCGCCCTTCGCGTCCGCCGCTTTCGAAGCTGGCTGTGCTGTTTCTTTCACTTCGAAGTCTTGTTCGAGCTTCTGTACCTCGGCCCCTTGTTTTTGCAACAGATTCGCAAGCTGTGCTGCAAGCGCTGGGCGCCTGCCGTCATTTACGATGGCCCAAGCGGCGGGGCCCTCCGTCGTGGCTTTTGCAACGGAGCGTTTGCTCTTCTCATAGAAATCCTTCAGGAGTTCCTGCCCGTGTTGCGCGGTGTAGTCCAGGGAAAGCAGCACGCCGCTTTCTTCCAGGTTGGTGTTGTTGCGCAACGACCACATAACTTTGGGCAGTGGCGGGTTGGGGCGGAACCACGCGCGGCTCGTGGAACTCGGCGGCAGCTCCGCTAGCTTCGTTTCGGGAGTGCTATTGCCGTACGTTTCGTAGAAGCGTCCGATCGAGTTATGGCCATTGGCCACATAAAACATATAGTTGGGCGCCCAACCGTCATAGAAGCCATGCGTCCACACACCAACGACGCCGCGCTCCGTCATCCCTTGCACATCGTTATAGGCCAGCTTCTGCCACTCGTTGATCACGATCGGGTCGAGCCACGCGTTATAAGGTCCCGTGCCGGTAGAGACGTAAAGGTACGGAATCGATTCGTGCAGGTCGTGCAGCACTTGAGGATGCCAGTAGAAAAAATCCTGCATCATCATCTGGGAGAGCTTTAGGCCCATGGCGATGCCGTCGCGGTTGTTGTCGTGCTGTACGTAGTGTCCCCAGTAAACGAGGTCCGGCTGCGGCTTGTCGGGATTGGCCTTTTTGTAATTCCAGGAGTCCACCACGCGGTCGTGGCCGTCCACTTCTACGATCGGCGTAATCAGAAAAACCGCGTTCTTGCGAATATTCTGGACAAGCGGCGAATCTTCCACTGCCAGGCGGTACGCCAATTCCATCAACATTTCTGGAGATCCCGTCTCGGGCGAGTGGATCGAGCCGGAAGCCCAATAAAATGGTTTGCCACCCGCGATGAGCTGCTTCGCATCGGCATCGGTAATTTTGCGGGGATCGGCGAGCTTGGCGGTGATATCGCGGAGATGGTCGAGTTGCGCGATGTTGGCTTCGTCGCTCACGGCGACGAGCAGAAAGTCGCGACCCTCTTCCGATTTGCCCACGCGGTACACTTTCACTCGCGGGCTGGCCTTCGCGAGCTCGTCGTAATATCGGTAAATGTCCTTCGAATAAGTAAGAAAGTCCGGCGCGCCAACGATGTGGCCAAGAATTTTGTCCGGGGAGGGAACCGTGGCGGAGGCTGGGAGATGATCGACGAGATCGGTGAGGAAGAATTTCTCCGTCGTAAACTCTCGTATTTTCTTTCCGTACTCTTCATCGTTCGCCTGAGCGCTCTGAGCGCGCGCAAGCCCGCCCATGAAGCTGGTGACAAGAAAAGCTGCCACGGCCGCCAACCAAATTCTCCGCACCCGATGGCGCCTCGCCGGAGCAAACTCACACAACCTTCCACTCGGAATTCTCATCATGGCCTCACTTTTGTATTTTCCTGGCACCTGACCGGGCGCTGCACCATGTGACGGGCCGCGCGCAACAAACGTTTCAGCCGATTTATAGCATGCCCACTTCGCGCTCGCTGTAGAGAAGAACCGGGGTAGCATAATGCTTTCCAGGCTTGGAGGAAAGAATGTCAAACGGCGCAGGTCTTCAAAAAACCGTGCTCATCACCGGCGCAACGGACGGGTTGGGCAGAGCCACGGCGCTGTTGCTCGCTCAGCGTGGCTACCGCGTTTTCGCCGCCGGACGCTCAGCAGAAAAACGCGCCCAGCTCGACGCGCTGGCCCAAGAAAAGAATCTGCCGCTCGAAACGCTGGAACTCGACGTCTGCGATGACGCTTCCGTCCAGCGAGCCGTGGCCGCCGTTCTCGCCAAGGCGGGCGCCATCGACGTCCTCTTCAACAATGCTGGCGTTAACTTCTCTGCTGCCGTCGAAGACTTGCGCATGGAGGACTGGCGGCGCCAGTTCGAAACGAATTTCTTTGGCGTACTCCGCGTCACGCAGGCCGTGGTCCCGCACATGCGCGAACGAAAGCGCGGCCGCATTGTGATGATGAGCTCCGTCTCCGGATTTGTGACCGCTCCGACGCAAGGCGCTTACAGCAGCAGCAAGTTCGCCTTGGAGGCCATGAGCAACGCGCTGCGCCTCGAACTCTATCCCTTCGGCGTACAGGTCGTCCTGATCGAGCCGGGCTACATCGTCACCGGCATCCAGCAGGCGGCGATGGAACTTTCCAAGCCATACCTGGAAAAAATGAGCAACGGGCCTTACGCGCCGCTGTACGCGCGGTTCCTCGCCAGCGTCACGGGCGCTCGCGCCAAATCGAAAACCACTCCAGAAGATTGCGCGCGTATTGTTCTTCAGTCGATAGAAGCGCCGAATCCGAGAATTCGTTACCTCGTCACCGAGTTAGCGGTCGTCGCGAAATGGTGCAAACGGCTGTTGTCGGACAGGATGGTGGACGCCGTCTTTCGGCGCAGATTCGGAATTGTCCGCCAGGCGTAACGCTCGTCGCGCCTAGCCGCGAACGCGGTTGGCGGAAGCTCTACGGATTCGAAATCTGGAACGATAGGCTGTTTTCTCGCAACTCCTGCCATTTTTTGGACCATGCTTCGTGAATCGGACTCTCGGCATAGTCGGCCGCAGCTTCCGCGCTTGTGAATTCGATCGCGTAGATGCCGCTGAAATCCTTGATTTGGTTGCGTTCCGTTTTCAGCCACACATTCTTGATTCCCGGAATCTTGCCGGCCATCTCTCTGATCCCGTTGATGGCATTCTCGCGATCGTTATTCGAAGTGGCATCCTTAAACTTGTAAATCACGACATGCAGAACTGTTTTCGGCTGGCCGAACCGGTTTTGCCCCGCCACACTCCCGGCATGCAGCGAACCCGCTGCGATTCCCGCAATAAACAATCCGGCACCCAAAGCAATCTGCGTCATGCGCTTCTTGGTTGATGTCACGTCATCCTCCCATCGTTGCCACCCAGCCAGTCTATGAAATACGTCAGGGGCGAGGCAACCTGCCGCGATAGTTTCTAGATTCCGGGCCTCCCAAACTGTTTGACGTACCTGCGATGCGACCGTTACGCTGGCAAAGCACGTTTTTCGCAAGGAGCTATGAATGCCTAAACGGAAAAACTGGATGCTGCTCGGCATGCTTTTGAGCCTTGCGCCATTCGGCTCCGCGCAAGGACCGGACGATACCCGGCAGCAATCGCGCGAGATTTTTAAGCAGCTGATCGAAATCAATACGACGGATTCCGCTGGCAACGTGACCACTGCCGCTGAGGCTTTGGCCACGCGCTTGCGTGATGCCGGTTTTCCGGAGCAAGACGTCATCGTGGCAGGGCCCAACGACCGCAAGAAAAATCTAGTCGCGCGCTTGCATGGAACCGGCCAACAGAAACCAATCTTGTTCCTGGCCCACCTGGACGTCGTTGAAGCGCGCCGCGAAGACTGGACCACCGATCCCTTTCAATTCGTCGAGAAAGACGGCTATTTCTACGGCCGGGGCACCGTGGACATCAAAGACGGCGCCGCTATCCTCGTGACGAATTTTATCCGCATGAAAAAAGCGGCCATCGCGCCTAACCGCGATCTGATCCTCGCGCTTACCGCCGACGAGGAAGGCGGCAACTTCAACGGTGTGGAATGGCTGCTCAAACATCACCGCGATTGGATTGAGGCGGAGTACTGCGTAAATCTCGATGGCGGCGATTTCATGAGCGACAAGGGCAAGAAAATCTATGGCGCTGTGCAGGCCAGCGAAAAGGTGTATGTCGATTTTCAGTTAGAGGTGAAGAATCCCGGTGGCCACAGCTCCCGCCCAACGCGCGATAACGCCATTTATCATCTGTCCGAGGGACTGACGAGGCTGTCAAAATTCAATTTTCCAGTGGAGTTGAACGAAATTACACGCTCCATGCTTGAAAAAAGCGCCGCCATCGAAGGCGGTCCGCTGGCCAAGGATATGAAAGCTGCGGCGAACCCCTCCCCAGATGTTGCAGTCCTGGTGCGGCTCTCAGAAAACGAATTTTACAACGCGATTCTTCGTACCACTTGCGTGGCCACCATTCTTTCTGGCGGCCATGCTCCGAACGCATTGCCGCAAACCGCCCGTGCCAACGTAAATTGCCGCATCCTGCCGGGCGAAGATCCAAACAAAATCAAAGAAACTTTAATCAAGGTCGTGGACGACCCGCAGATCAGGGTGAGCTTCGTCGAGCAGCGCGACGCCGACGGCAATCTTGTCCCGCCGGAACTTGTGCCGCCTTCCCCGCTTCGTCCTGATCTGATGAAGGCCGTGGAAAGTGCGGCCGCCAGCACCTGGGGCCCCCTCCCCATCATGCCCGTGATGGACACAGGCGCTTCGGACGGCCGCTTTTTGCGCATGGCCGGGATTCCTACCTACGGCATTGCAGGCGTGTTCCTGGACCTCGACAATCGCAGGGCGCACGGTCAGGACGAGCGCGTAAGAGTCCAGGATTTCTATGATGGCGTGGAATTTAATTACAAGCTGATGCAGAATCTCGCACCCGGAAAGTAAGTGTCCCTATCCAAAGAAATACGGCCCGGTGAAGGTATCTTCACCGGGCCGAATTTTTCCAGTTTCAAGATTTACTGGTTTGGTTTGTTTGGCGCGTCGCCCGCTTTCGGATCACCTTGAGTGACAGCGCTAGCTGCGATCGGTTTGCCTGCATCGCTGCCAAACCGCGTCAGGTAGGGCATGAAAGGCGTCACCTCGAACGGCATCTTCTCGCGCTCGGCGACGGTGCCCACTGGTTTGCTCTTGATCAACGAGAGAGTGTCGTTCCAGGGATCCAGCTTCACGCGGCCGCCAATCGGCAATGCCGCGATCATCTGCGGATTCTGTTTCGGGTCCACCGGAGTCGATGACTTCAGATCCCCGATCACCGGCACGCGGTTACCCAAGTGTGCGCTGACCAGGTTTGGAATTTCCTTCTGGCGCGCAGCGAGTGCCGAAAGGAAAAGGCCCGCGTTCCCAAGCTGATTCTTGTACGGAGAATTGCTCAGCAGCTTGATGGCTTCTGCGTTGGCGGCATTTTCTTCGTCCGGGGTCCGCGCAAAACCAAAGTGGCGGAAGGTTTCCTTGTCGTCGACCAGCAACTGGTCAAAGAAGGCGAAGTTGGAGTCCATCCGGTGGCCAAGAATGACGTGGCTCAACTCGTGAGCAATGATTGTTGCCAGACTGGCCTCATCCGGCAGCACGTCGATCAATCCGCGGCTGATCACGATGGTGTGTCCGAGGGTGTAAGATTCCAGCGTTGACGTCATCATCACCCGGCAGCGCACTTCCGGTTCGACATCTATGTTGTTCGTCACCTCGAGGTTGTTCACAACGGTCTCGAGGACCTTGTCGACTTCGCCCTTTGGCGCAATCAATCCGATACGCTCAAGACGGTCGATCACGTTGTCTTCCGCTTGGTGGTCCCACGAGCGCTGTGCCTGGATAGGCGTCAAGTCATTGGCTGTCTTCGTATCGTCCTGCACCGGCGTCTCAACTAGAATCTTGCTGAGCTCTTGCTCCTGCTGCGCATGGCCGAGGTTATATCCCCACAGCCGCGTCTGCGCCTTGAAGTCCAGTTTCTTGCTCATCGCATAGTGCAGATCTTTTTCTTCGCTGTAGATAAACGATGGCATCCACATGCCCGGCTGCACATTGGTTCGCCAGCTATCAAAGTGGAAGTACCAGCTCGAGTGTCCCCCGCCGCTGTACGCGCCGTTGAAGCGCACGATGTTGTAGTCCTGGTCCTCGACCCAGATGCGCCCGAGAAACCGCCCTTTGCCCGACTTTTCCTGCGGGGAGACGTCGAACACCAGGCAGCGCACTTCGCCAAGAAACTCGCGCCGCACATAGTCAAACTTGTAGTGCTGTTTGTCGAAGCCGTTCGTGTCGATGAAAATCATTTGCAGGAAACCGTCCGGAAGAAACTGCATCGCGAACGAAAAGAAATTTCCCACCGACCCGAAGACTTTCTTCCCTTTGCTCTGCGCGTCGCTCAGCGGCACCAGCGCCACGCCCTTCGCGAAATCGGCGCGCCCCAGGAAATATTTATCTCCTGCCGGGACGTAGCCGAGATCCTTGTCGGGTTTCAGGTTCTGTATGTACGTCTCCACCAGCGGCGAATACTGCCGGATCTGCTGGTCGAGACGGTTTTCGTTCGTGATCACACGGTCGATCACTTGATCCATCGTCCGCGCTTGCTGCGGTTCCGCCGCCGCGCTGGCGATGGCCCCGGACCCAACCAAAACGAATCCGAGGACAACTGTAGCTAGCTTACGCATTTCTCTCTCCCCTCAATAGGCCAGGCGAAACTCAATTCGCACGCGTGCCGGAAAATCTACCGGCTGGCCTTCGCGCTTTGCAGGTTTAAACTTAATCGTTTGGGCCGCACGGACCGCAGCCTCATCGAGGCCGTGGCCCAATCCGCTTACGACGCGGTTCACTTGCATGGTGCCGTTCGAGAGAAACACCACGTCGATGACCACGTCGCCTTCTAACTTAAGACTACGCCCTTCGGCCGTGTACTCCGGCTTCGGTTTGTCCAGGATGTCAACAGGCGTGTCCGCCGGTCCTCCGGCTGCTACCTTTTTCTTCGGCGCATCCGACACCGTTTGGTCCCCAAATCCTGAAGACGCCACTTTCCCTTGCTTGCCTCCGCTCGGCGGCGGGTTGGCTATGCCATTCCCAAATCCCGTGCTTGCCACGGTCCCTTTAATTCCTTTGTCACCGCCAGTGCCGTTGCCATAGCCTGGCCCACCAGGTAGCGCAGGTGAACCCAATCGGTTCACATTGGTCGCGTGATTCGGGTCGCCCTTGCCAGCCATCCCGTTCGGATCGCCAAAGCCGCCCGTCTGCACCTTATCCACCGGCGCTTTCACGGTCGCTGGTGCGGCGCTTCCCGACGAATCCATATTATTTAGCTTCACGTCTTCTTTGGGCTTCTTCGGTCCATTGCTCGTCGTATCGATTTTTGCGGCGTCCAAATGCGCCTGCATCTCCGGCGCTAGCGCTTCCACTTTTTGCACCTTGGGCACCACGGCCTTCGGAATTTCGAAGATGTGGGGCTTCTTAGGGTCGAGCTTCACTGGTTCGACTACTGCCGGTTTTGGCGGCGGTGGGGGCGTTTTCGCCTTCACCACTTTTGCAGGTGGCGGGGGCGGCGGTGCCACGGGAATCTCCGTCAGCGGCGTGGCTATCTCGACATTTCGATAGTTCAACGCCGTCCGCAACTGGTCCGGATAAATCAGCGGAATCAGCACGCAAAAAATCAGCAAGCTAAGTTGCACTCCGGCGCTGACGCCTATCCGGCTCCAGCGGGGCTTCGAGTCTGGCAGCAATGCCAGCCGAGCGGCTATCGGCTTCGTACCAATGGCCGTCTTCCACGCGTCCGCGTTAGGTGAACGACGCCGGTCGGCGTCTAATCCGACGCCCAGCCGCGTCGCGCTCCGTGGTCGATCTGAAATCATAGTTGTCATCCGCGTGCCGCCTCGAGGTACTCATTTTTGGGAACCTCGGACATCTAGAAAGGCCCTGCATTCCCAAGTTCGCCAGTTTTTTCGAAACCTGCGCTTTACAAGTACTAGGGTACTTACGGGGCTGAGGGTGGCCTAATAGGACTTTCGTACTAGCGTCGCGAAGTCGCTAATGGTCCCGCGAGCGCACGGTTTGCACCCATCTGCTAACCCGGCGAGGCGGTTCTAGTTGCGGGGTTGGAAGCGCAACCTGTATAGGATACCGCAAACCGGCCCTTTCGGGTCTGTACTTTTACCTACAGTTCGTCTCAGGCTAGATTAAGCTCATAGGATGCCGAGGATACTTATGGCGTTGGATGCTCTGCCATACTGTAAATACCTGAATTGCTCATGAAGGAAGACACCTCAGCCCGCTCAGAAGGCAAAAAGCCTGCCGGTCGCGTCGGCCAGGCTCAAGCGCTGGCGCCGTCGCCGGCCAAGCTGGAGTGGTTCTATGCGCAGTCCAAAGCCGGCCGCTGGGGCCTCTCCCGCGAGCGATTCGCTGCTTCCCTAGAGCGCAGCGCGGAGAAACGACTTGCCAGCGGATCCCTGGCAGCTGAGAAGATCGATGAGTACCTGGCCGCCTTGCATCTCGAAGACTTAGCTCTCGCCAGTGCTTGCATGGAAAACTGCGAAACCGCGTGGGAGCATTTCGTCGGCGCGTATCGGCCCTACCTTCGCGCCGCTGCGGCCGCAGTTCTGCGTTGCAGCTCAGCTTCCCCGGAAGCCTGTGAACTCGCCGATTCTCTCTTTGCCGAGCTCTATGGACTCACGGATGGCGCCCGCCGCGACCGCTCTCTCTTCCGCTATTTCCACGGGCGCAGCTCGCTCAAAACCTGGCTCCGCGCTGTGCTCGCACAGCGCCACATTGACGCCATCCGCGCGGGCCGCCGCTTCGAATCCCTCGACGACGATGACGCAAAACCTCCCAGTGCACAGACAATTCAGAAACTTTCGCAGGCCGTTTCCGTTCAGCCTGCCGATCCCAATCGCGAGCGCTATTCCACTCTTTTCGTTCGCGCGATGCAGGCCGCTCTAGCCGCTCTCGATCCGCGTGATGAACAGCGTCTGCGCCTTTATTACGCCAACGAGCAAACCCTCGCCGAAATCGGCAGGCAAGTCGGCGAGCACGAGTCCAGCGTTTCGCGCAATCTCGATCGCATTCGCCTCGCTCTCCGCCGCACCATCGAAGAGACTCTTCGCAACGGCTGCCCCGCCGCCAATGGTTTCGCCGCCGAACTCGGCCTTAGCGATGCGCAAATTTCTCTCTGTTTTGAATACGCCTCCGCGGACGCCTCATTCGATCTCGAAAAACTGCTGGAGCGCCGCACCCGTCCCACTCCCGCACCCGAGGGGCCCGGCCCATGAAACTCCGCTCCATCAACTCTCAATGCAAGAACCCAGCCAATCCTCGTTCTAAGAAAGGAGAAGACCATGGCGCCTGACGACCGCGACCGAAACTTTGAAAAAGCGCTCGCCCGCCATCTGCGTTCCTCCGCATCCTCCAGCCCGGATGCCAATGTCCTTGCTGGGGGGGCTTCAGAACGGCCGGTAGAACTTTGTCCCGATCCCGAAATTCTCGCAGCCTACCACGATGGTTCGCTCTCTCTCGAAGAACGCAATTTCTGGAAACAGCATGTCGTAGCCTGCGACAGCTGCCAGATTGTCCTCGCCTATCTCGCAACGCCTCTCGAAATTCCTGTTAATCTGGAAACCAGCGAAAACGTTGTGGTCCTGAAGGAATCTGTTTTCTCTGGTAGAACTGCTTCGCCTGCACACATCGCTCGTCCAAGTCCTCCTCACAATCTGCGTTGGCTCTGGCTCGTTCCTGTCGGTGCCATCGCCGCTGGCCTGATCGCTTTGGTTTCCCTGCAAACACCGAAGCCTTTGCCGGTCGCACCATCAACGGCCGCTGAAGTTGCAGAAAATCGGCCAGCCCCGATCGTCGCGCCTTCCTCGAAAGCCACTCGCGTCATCCCGAATGAACGCGAGGAGAACGATCGCAAGGAGAAAGATCAGCCCGGCGCTCCCTCCGATGCCGGCGCCGCCTCGGCAAATCGTGATCTCGCTTCCAAATCGCCCCAGAACCAAGTCCAGTTAACGCAACAGTCCCCGTTTCAGGCTGCGGCAAAGCCCTCGCATGGACCTTCCTTGAGCCTGCAAAAACAAGAACAGCAACAAACTATGCACGCCGCTCCGGGGGCCGCTGGTGCCCTCCTTGGAAAGAAGCTTGACGCGCAGGTTTCCCCCAGCGCAGGAGATAGGCTTGATGAAGTACAACGTTTGAAAACTGCGCCGCCTCCGCCGCCCCCGCCCGTGCCTTCTGAACCCAGCTTCCTCGCGGATAGCAGCGTTCCGCAGCCCGCTGCAGGCAAACCGGTTTCGGTCGGGGGCGCGGCACCGGCAGCTCCTCAACCAGTGCCCGCTCCCGCATCAAACGTCGCCGCACCCAAAGCAAACGCAGCGAACGCGGATGCAGTCTCAGCGGTGACAGAATCCGTCGAAGTTTCCGCGGCTCCCCAATCCATCGTCAATGAACGCGCCATGATGCGCGCCGCCGCGCTCCAGAACCCCCGCGTCTTCTGGGCTCCAGGTGAAAAGCAGGCTTGGCGCATCGGTCCGGCCGGCTCTCTAGAACATTCCAAGGACAAAGGTGTGAATTGGACGCCGCAGATCAGCGGCGTCTACACCGATCTGCTCGCAGGTTCCGCTCCCTCGGCAAAAGTCTGCTGGATTGTCGGCGCCTCCGGAACCATCTTGCGCACCACCGACGGCGGGTCACACTGGAGCAAGCTGGACTCTCCGGTCACAAACGATGTCACAGGCATTCGTGCCACCGGCGCTATGCACGCGCAGATCTGGTTTGTGCCCGACCCGCAGACAGGTCTAATCAAGTCCTATCAGACCGCCGATGGCGGAGTGACCTGGTCACCAGTTTCGAATCAATAGTACCTGGCAAGCATTCGCTCTCACCTCTTGCAAGGAATTCTCTCCCCATCGTTCTAAGCTGGAAGCGAAATCTTGATTGAGGTGAATATAATGGAACTCCGTAAATCAAAAGTTCAGCGGCGTATGCTCTTGATTCTATCCAGCACAGCCGCATTGGTGGCTGTTGCCGCACTCCTTTATCCAGCGAGTCGTAGGCAGCAAGTTTTTGCCGCACAAGATAAAGAAGCTCCTCGCGCCACGGCCTCCGATCAGTCCACCAGCCTCAGCGATCAGACTGATCTCAACATCACCGTCTACAATTCCAACATCGCTCTCGTGCGCGACGTTCGCAATCTCACTTTGCCCAGCGGTGCGTTCCGCCTCAAGTTCATGGACATCGCCGCCACTGTGAATCCAGCAACGGTCCATTTCCGCTCTCTCACCGATCCCGACAAGCTCGGCGTCATCGAGCAAAACTACGAATACGATCTCCTCGAACCCGCCAAGCTCCTGCACAAGTACGTCGGCAAAGAAGTAACGCTAGTCCGCTCCTACCAAGACAACGGCACCACCAAGCACGAAGAAATCAAGGCCACCCTTCTTTCTGATAACAATGGGCAAGTCTGGAAAATCGGCAACGACATCGTTACCGGAGGCTATGCGGAGAGTTACCGTTTCCCGGACATCCCGGCGAATCTCTATGACCGCCCTACGCTTCTAATGTCGCTCGAGAATTCCGGCGCACGCAAACAGCAGATCGAAACCTCCTATCTCGCCAACAGCTTGTCCTGGAATTCTGACTATGTTTTGACAGTCTCTCGCGACGACAGAGCCGCCGACCTCGACGGCTGGGTCACGCTCGTCAACAACAGTGGCACCGCCTTCCACAACGCCCGCCTCCAACTCGTTGCTGGCGACCTCAATCGTATTCAGAGTGGTGTGACAAACGGTCTGGTCGCGCCGAAAGCGATGATGGCGAGAGAAGCCGCCGCCCCACAATTTCAGCAGGAAAATTTCAGCGAATATCATCTCTATACGCTTGGCCGCCGCACCTCCGTTGAAGACAAGGAAACCAAACAAATCAGCCTTCTAGAAGGCACCGGCGTCCCGGTCGAGAAAATCTTCGTCGTCAACGGCCAGAATTTCTACTATCGTAGCGCGCAAGCTCCCGGCCAACCGCAAAAAGATCCGGTCATGGTCTATTACAAATTCAAGAATGAAGAAAAAGCCGGACTAGGCATGCCCCTGCCCGCAGGCAGCGTTCGTGTCTACCAGAAAGATTCCAAGGGCGGAATCCTATTCGTCGGCGAAGACCGTATCGGCCACACTCCCAAAGACGAAAACGTCACCATTCATATCGGCAACGCCTTCGATGTAATCGCGGAGCGCAAGCAAACCGACTTCAAGAAAATCGACACGCACACCTGGGAAATGGAATATGAAATTACCCTGCGTAATCACAAAGATAGCCCCATCACCGTCCAAGTAAACGAGCCAATCGGTGGCGACTGGGAGATGCTGGATTCCAGCTACAAATTCACCAAAACCGCCGCCTTCGCCGCTCAGTTTCTCGTCCCCGTGGACAAAAACGGCACCTCAGTCCTGAAGTACCGCATCCGAGCTCACTGGTGAGCTGTAATACACGCGATTTGTCTTGACTCGTGAGATAACGTCTAGTAGTATTTGTTCCGGGTAATACCACGAATCGTCGAGAGCGGCAGCCACCCTGCCGCTCTTTGCTTTTTCAGGCCCAGCAGTTCCGGTTTCCAACCCAACTCTGGCGAACTCTCCGTGACCTCTGTGTTAAACAAACCCTGATCCGCTTCTCCCGCTGCCGCTTTTTCTAAGTCATTTAGCAGCAACACTTACAGAATTCCTTCGCAACTGTTGCATTTAGACGACTTACGCGTACACCTAAGTCCTTTATACGCAACGTTTACAAAAAACTGGAGGGGTCCCAGTAACCAAGGTCACGCCGCCTCGGCCACAAATATCATCTCCGGCGACCCATCCGCCAAAGGCGACCGATCAAAGTCTCCATAGACCGCGCTAACCCGAAACCCGCACCGAGCCAAAAGATGCTCCACCTCATACCGAAAGAAATACCGAAGCGTCCATGCAAACACGAGCCGCTCCTCTTTCCCTCGCGCGTCCTTCACGTAAAAAATCATCTCCACATCATTCCTCTGCTCAGCCCGGTGAAACGCCGTGACCCGTTCCATGATCCTCACCCGCCGCCCGTCCGGCATCGAGTATTCCGCCACCAACCCTTCTTCCTGATACGCCGGATCGTGCATGCGCTCAGCATCGGTCTGAAAAACATCCAGAATCAGCCGGCCTCTCCGCTCTCCGGTTCGCCTTCCGTCGGCCCAAAGGTGTTTCCGCACGGATTCGAGGCACGACATTTGGTTTTCAACTTCCAGGAGATGTTGCAGAGGGCGAAACGGAATGATGACCAGACGAAACTTTTCTCCGAGGTCAAACTTTGTCATGTCACCTTGCACTAAGTGAACTCGTTCGCGTGCCTCGGTGCGCAAGCCCGCCCGTTTCTGGTTACACCGTTCCAGCATCCGCTCCGAAATATCCAGCCCGGTAACCCGGTGCCCCGCCTCCGCCAGCGCCAACGTTATCCGCCCCGTCCCGCAACCAAGTTCGAGCACCGGATCGCCATGCTCGTGCACTGCATCGCGGTAAAACGCAACGTCTCCCACGCGTCCCCGCACAATCGGCGACTCATCGTAATAGTCCGCAATAAATCCGTCGTACAGAGGTGAACTCAAGATCATTCTCCGCCACAGCTAATGCGTTCGCCGCCTGCAATCTTCTCTTCACTACCCACTACTCTCTACGCACTTCCCAAAACCGCATCCGCCTCAATCTCCACCAGCATCTCTGGCGAAATCAATTTGCTCACTTCCACCATGCTCGTCGCCGGACGTATCGCCCCGAAAAACTCTCCATGCGCGCGTCCGATCTTTTCCCACTCCGCAATGTTGGTAACGAAAATTCGCGTCCGCACCACATCCTTCAATGCCGCTCCTGCCTTGGTCAGGGCTGCCTCGATGTTCCGAATCGTCTGCACCGTCTGCGCATACGCGTCGCCCACACCAACAATTTTGCCGTCCGGCCCTGTAGCCGTAGTTCCCGAAACAGCGATCACATTTCCGATGCGCACTGCCCTCGAGTACCCGACGATCGGTTCCCACGCTGTCCCGCTCGAAACATTCTCCCGTGGCAAATGAGCCTCCTCCGCCTCACCTTCCTGTGTCGCTGCAAGGCTGCATGCTAAACTGAAAGAATTATGGCACAGCCTCAGCGCGATGTTCTCGCGGGGCCGCAGCCACGATAAACTTATGCTCTGTAACAACATCCTTGAAGCCATCGGTCGCACGCCGCTTGTGCGTCTCAATCGCATTAACCAAGGCCTCAAGCCGCAGATCTTTGTTAAAGCCGATTACACCAATCCTGGCGGCTCGGTGAAAGACCGCATCGGCGTCACCATGATTGACGACGCCGAAAAGCGCGGTCTCCTCAAGCCCGGCGGCACCATTATTGAAGGCACGAGCGGTAATACTGGCATGGGTCTCGCGCTCGTCGCCGCTGTCCGCGGCTACAAGATGGTCTTCACCATCACGGACAAGCAATCCAAGGAAAAAGTTGATCTCCTCAAGGCTCTCGGCGCCGAAGTCATAGTGTGCCCTACTGCCGTCGAGCCCGATGACCC
Source organism: uncultured Acidobacteriota bacterium (assembly GCA_963833345.1). GTDB lineage: Bacteria > Acidobacteriota > Terriglobia > Acidiferrales > UBA7541 > Acidiferrum. The sequence goes on from CAWHXI010000002.1 coordinate 4,715,015, forward strand.
TCGCAGCTATTATTCCGTTGCCAAAAAACTCGCGCGCGAAGTTCCCAATTCTTTCTACCCCAATCAGTACGACAATCCCATGAACCCAGAGGCTCATTACCTCACCACGGGCCCGGAAATCTGGGAGGACAGCGAAGGCAAAATTACGCATTTCGTCTGCGGCATGGGGACCGGCGGCACCGTTAGCGGCGTTGGAAAATATCTCAAGGAGAAAAATCCAGCCGTCAAGATTATCGGGGTCGATCCCTTTGGCTCGCTCTATTACGATTTCTTCAAGACCAGCGAAACCATCAAGCCCAAGACCTACGTCGTTGAAGGCATCGGCGAAGATTTTTTTCCCACCACCATGAATCTCAAAATTCTCGATGACGTCATCCAAGTCAACGACGAAGAATGCTTTGTGTATGCGCGCCGTCTCGTAAAACTCGAAGGCATTTTCACCGGCGGGTCCGGCGGCGGCTGCATCTCGGCAACTCTCCGCCTCGCCAAAGACCTCGGCCCAGAAGCTTTTGTCGTCGCCTTCCTGCCGGACACCGGCATGCGCTATCTCAGCAAGGTCTACAACGACGAGTGGATGCGCGAGCGCGGCTACGTCGAAGCCGCCGTGCGAATCACCGCCGCCGAAGTCGTCAACGCCAAGCACAAAGCCGGCAAAGTCCGCGAGCTAGTCATCGCTCGTCCCTATCAAACAGTTTTTCATGCGCTGAAAACCATGCAGGAACAAGACATCTCACAAATTCCCGTCTTCGAAGAAAACCTCCCCATCGGCACGATCTACGAAGACCAAATTCTGACCATGGCGCTGCAAGGGAAAGATCTGCGCAAACTCGTCGTCCGCGAAGTCATGAGCAAGCCGCTTCCGCGCATTCCCGGCACTTCGCCTGTCGAGCGCGTCACCTATATTCTCAGCCACGAAAATCCCGCCGTCTTCGTCGAAATGGACGGCGCCAAATTCGAAATCCTCACCAAATACGATTTGATGAGCACCGTCGCCAGCCTCATGGAACAAAAACGCTAAGGAGCAGATGTGCCAGGAACCATTCCAGGCGTCTTGGGTGTAGCCGCATTCGGCGGGATTAAATTTGTCGGCTATTCCCTCGCCGTCTCGGGTCTAAAAAAAGCGGAACCCACCATTACGGCGTCCGCAACGAAAATCGCTGCGGTTCGCACGGGCCTTGGAATACTACTTGGACCTCTAGCGAGCGTTCTCTTTGTGTATCTGCTTGGCTTCATCGTTTCTCGCTTCGCCCCTTCGTCTCCTTTGTTACACTCGGGTTCGCCGATGCTCGTCTTGTACGGCATTTTGTTTTTTGTCCGCATTTTCGTGTGGGCCTTTGTTCTATTTCTCTTTACAAAGAATGCGCCGTTTCCGAGATCCCGGTTTTGGCTTTATTCGCTCTTCGGTGCGATGATTTCCAGCTTGCTCGACTGGCCCGGATACGCCTTGGCAATCGCAGCCCCAGGGCAAGTCGTTTTCTGTTAGTTCAAATAGGGGCGTAAGTACGGAATGAAAATTCTTGACTTCAACGAACGACTAAAGGACTCGATCCTCATCGCGGACGGCGCGATGGGCTCGATGCTGCATGAAGCTGTCGGCACTCAGCGCTGCTTCGATGAACTCAACGCCACCGAGCCCGAAGCGGTCTTCCGCGTTCATCAGGCGTATATCGAGGCCGGCGCGCAAATCATTGAGACAAATACCTTCGGCGCGAATCGCTTCAAGCTGGCGCCACTCGGCCTCGCTGATGAAGTGCAGCGCCTGAATTCCCGCGGAGTAAAGATCGCGCGAGAAGCACGCGAATCCGCTTCGCGCGAAGTTCTCATCGCCGGCTCGATCGGGCCGCTCGGCCTCGGTGTGCAATCGCGTCATCCTGCGCCCGACGAAATCCAAGACGTATTTCACGAACAAGCCCTCGCTCTCGAGGAGCGCGGCGTCGACTTTTACATTCTTGAAACTTTTTCGTACATCGAAGAAATTCTTCTCGCCGTAGACGCCATCCGCTCCTTCTCTGGCTTACCCATTGTTGCTCAACTCACGTATTCCGAAGAAGGCACTACTTACGGCGATTTGCGGCCTGCCGATGCTGCCGCGCAGCTCAAAGCAAAAAACGTTCAAGTTATCGGCGCTAACTGCACTCTCGGCCCTCAGCCCTTGCTCAAAATCTTGCGTGAACTCACCGAAGTCGACGACCTCCGCGTCAGCGGTATGCCGAATGCCGGTTTGCCCAAGCGGGAAGGCGACCGCATCGTTTATCCCAAATCGTCGCCGGAATATTTCGCGCTCTTCGCGCGCGAAGCTGCTGCTCTCGGCGTGCGGATTCTCGGCGGCTGCTGCGGCACAACTCCTGCGCACATTCGCGCCATGGCCGAAGCCGTCAAATCGCTTCGTCCTGCAAAATCCACCGCCGCGCATCACTCCGTCGAAGTCCTCTCAAAACCGGCGCCCGTCTTACAGCGCGAGCCCGAAAGCAAATTCTGGAAAAAACTCCAGGCCAAAGAATTTACTGTTTGCGTCGAGATCGATCCGCCGAAAGGTCTTTCGCTCGACCGCATCTACGAACAAGTCGACAAAATCATGGCCTCGAAAAAAGTCGACGCCATCGACATCAACAGTGGCGCGATGGCTCGCGTCGGCATGGATGCGCTCATCACCGCCGGCGCCCTCGAAGCCCGCGGCGTGGAAACCGTTCCGCATCTCACCACGCGCGACTTCAACATCATCGGCTTGCAGGCCTGCTTGCTCGGAGCGTGGACTGTCGGCGGCGTTCGCAACGTCCTCGCCATCACCGGCGATCCGCCAGCCGTCGGGGATTACCCGGAAACCAGCGGCGTTTACGAAGTCGACTCCGTCGGTCTCGTCAAAGTTCTCAGCCGCCTCAATCAAGGCACGGACTGGGCCGGCAAAACGCTCGGCGGGGCAACAAACTTTGCCATCGGCGTCGCCGTCAATCCCGTGGCCGACGACCTCGACAATGAGATCGAGCGCTTCCACGCAAAAATAGAAGCCGGCGCGCATTTTGCGATGACGCAACCAATCTTCGATCCCGAGCACTGGCACGCCTTCGTCAAAAAACTCGGGGGCAAACCATCCATACCCGTGCTCGTCGGCATCTGGCCGCTCAACAGTTACAAACAAGCGCTGCGCCTCAACAACGAAGTTCCCGGCATCGTCATTCCGCCAGAAGTGCTTGCGTCGCTAGAATCCGCCGGAGCCGCCGCTCGCGAACGCGGTTTCGACGTCGCCCGCCAAATGCTAGCTTGGTCCCGCACCGAACTCGCCGGCGCGTATCTGATTCCGCCGTTCAAACGCTACGAAGAAGTCCTCGACATCCTCTAGCCGATTTTTCGTGAGTGGGACAGACTTTAGTCTGTCACCCTTTCCATTAATGTCCTTCTCGCTAAACGCCGCAGCATCGGAACCAGAACCGCATAAGCCAATCCCACAAACAACGGGGCGATCAAGCACCACACCAACGCCGCGTGCCAGACGGTCGTCCACAGAAATCGAGTGGTGCCCCAGAAGCTCGCGTGCACAGCGGCCAAAATTTGTGTAACAGACAGAGGTAAATGCGGCCTGCCAAACAGTTTTTCGCCCGCGCGAAAAAATGGAATGAGCAACGCAATCTGGAGCGGGTAGACGAAATAATTCACAATCTGAATCGCCGGCAAATTCAGCCGCCAAATAAAAGCCACGAGAGCACAAAGCGCGGTGGTCGTCCCAAGCACCGGAAACACTCCCAGTGCCACGCCGAGCGCGAGGCTCAATGCCATTTTTTCGGGCGTCACGCCTTGGCGCAACAACTCGACAATCGGCCGCGCAATTTGCCGGCGAAAAAACCCTTCGTTCTTGGGGCCATTCAACTCCACGCTGTGCTTCCTCGCTTCCATCATATTCGGAAACATCGTCGTCTCAGGTGCCTTCGTTAGCTCCTTTAACTGAGCGATGCGGGGCTTGCGGAGTTTGGGCGAGCGGCCTATGCTCCCTGCGTTCTGTGGGGGAGCGAGCCGATGACGAAGAGCATTCGATTGATTGGAGCGGGAGCAGCGCTAATCCTGCTGTTCGCGTTGGGCGTGCGAACGGGAAGGCAAACCAAAGCAGCTGAGGCGCGCGAGGCCGACAAGGCCGCGATCACGGCAGTGTTGAACGCGCAGCAAGCGGCGTGGAATCGAGCGGATGTGGACGCGTTCCTGGTGGGCTACTGGCATTCGGCTGAGCTCACATTTTCCGGAAGCAAAGGCGTCTCGCGCGGCTGGGACGGCGTGATGGCGCGGTACAAGAAAAACTATCCGGACCAAGCCGCGATGGGCCACCTCGATTTTTCGGAGCTGGAGTTTCGCTTCCTGGGACCGGACGCGGCGCTGGTGCTAGGCCGCTGGCATTTGAAGCGCGACAAAGGAGACGTCGGCGGCGTGTTCTCGCTGGTGTGGCAGCGATTTCCCGAGGGCTGGAAGATTGTTCATGACCATACCAGCGCCGTGGAGAAATGACCGAAACTCGTTGTCCAAAGCTCGACCAAGGCGGTTTACAAGCGGCTACTACGCGAATTGGAGGCGTTTAAGCTTGATGTGGGTGGTGCGAAGATGGGCGAGGTCGTAGTGGGCTTGCTGCGTTAGCCAGGATTCAGCGCTGCCCCCGAAGACTATGGATAGGCGGACAGCCATTTCGGGCGAGATGCCGCGCTTGCCGTTGACGAGTTCGGAAAGCGTGGTGCGTGTGACGCCGAGGGCGTCGGCGGCTTGTGTGATTGTTAAGCCCAGAGGTTCGATACACTGGCGCAGAACAAAACCGCCTGGGTGTGGTGGATTCTTCATCGGCATGGTTTCTTCTCCTTCAACATAATCGGATTTAGCGGCAACCCTTCAGTGGTAATCGAGATAGTCGAGATCAAGCGCGTCGCCATCGGCAAAGCAAAAGATCACCCGCCAATTAGCGCGGACGGTGACTGCCCAATACCCTTTCCACTCACCCTTGAGCGGATGGAGCCGGAAACCAGGCAGGTCCATATCTGCTAGGGAGGTCGAAGCGTCCAAACGCACGAGAATATCGCGTAGTCTTTCGGCGTGCTGGTTCAAGACGCCGCGATGGTCGTCGTCTTCGTAAAGGCGTTTGAGGCCTTTGTGGCGGATCGACCGAATCCCACCTTACCGTAATGCGTTACGTAACGCGTGTCAAGTAGCAACCCTGCCCAGGGCAGCGCCACGGGTCGTTTGCCAATCGTGGCCGGGCAAAGAATTCCTGTATCGCTCATCGATACACCCGTCGATCAGAACGAGCATTTAGGGACGCGCAAGCAAAAGGTGCCGTCGCAGCTCAGCGGGAGGCAATGCGGTTGCGAGAAACTGGGACGGGGCACGGCGAGTCGTGTCCAAAGGACGGGTAAGGAACGCGAGATGCCGTTAAGTTATAGATTATAGAGATGTTATAGTGGGAGCGCGTGGCGTCCTACGGAGATGGTACTGGTGGGCTATTGGCTCGGGAGGATGCGGCAAGCAGAATGTGGGCAGAGGCAAACCTGAGGGATGTTCGCCGCTATGCTACTTGCGATCTCCATTGTTGCGCTCTCGCAATTCGCCCTTTACTACTGGCGGGCGATCTTGGCGGGAGTGGCAGCTCAGCCCGTGTCTGACCGGGTTTTGGCCGCGGCTAATCTCGACGCCGGGCGAATGAAGGGGCAGGATTTCGAGAAATTGGCTGGTTTGCACGAACTGACCCCCGAGCTAGGTCCTGGCGGCGGTGGGCTGACTCTGGTGCGGGCTTACTACCGGATGGTCGAAGCTCTGGGCGCGCTCTCCGGAGTGCGTATGCCGGCGGTAGCCGAGTGGTGCGAACGCGAGCGCGTCATTTGCGCGCGTTTTGCGGCGGTACAGATCGATCGGCGGCTGCAGACGAATCTGGCCTTGGCAGCAGCTTTGCGGTCTTGCTAGGCCGATGGCCTAGTTCCGGCAAAGTTACTTTCGGTTTTTCCTTCCTTCTTTTTTCCTCCCCCCTTTGAAAACTTCGATCTTCTCCTCCAGGCGATGATTCGCGTTCGACGAGTGTTACTCCACTCAGTTGGCCCTGCATGCCGAGGCCTGTGCTACTCCGGGGACAGGATGTGGGTGTAACCTTTTTGGGGTTCGGCGGTAGTCACCTATGAAAGAGCAAGAACGGGCCGAAACGGAAAATGACCAGGCGATGAAGTTGGCTCCGGACGAGGATCTGATGCTCGAAGTGCGCAACGGCGCGGGCGAAACGCTAGGGGTGTTGTTCGACCGCTATCACTCGCCGCTTTACAACTTTTATTCGAAGCTTACGGGCGACCGGACGCTCAGCGAAGACCTGGTGCAGGAAGTTTTTCTTCGGATTCTGAAGTACCGGCAGAGCTACCAGCCGGGCACGCCCTTTCGGGCTTGGATTTACCAGATTGCGAGGAATGCGCGAGTGGATCACTACCGGAAGACGCCGCGGCACATCACGTTCGAGCCGGAGATGGCGCCGCCGGTGATGCCGAAGGATACGGCGCAGAAATCGGAAGAAGTGGAGCTGTTGCATCGCGCCCTGATGCAGATGCCGGAAGAGAAACGCGAGATTTTGGTTTTGAGCCGGTTTCAGGAATTGAAGTATGACGAGATTGCCCGGCTGCTCGGATGCGAGCTTGGGACCGTAAAGACGCGGATTCATCGGGCGATTCAGGAACTGCGGCAAAATTTTAAACAGTTGGAGCGCGGGCTTGCGCCACGGGAGGCGGGGCCTGCGGTGGTGAAGACGATTCCTCCCCGGAGGTTTGGAAATGAAATGTGAAGAGATCGGAGAACTCCTGCCGGACTACTTGCAGGGAAGCTTGAAAGCCGAGCAGGACAACTTGGTGGAAGAGCACATGGAACAGTGCGCGGATTGCCGCGAAGAAGTGGTGATCTGGAAGAAGCTGTCGCTGCTGCCAGTGGAGCAGCCGAGTAAAGAATCGCGCGAGCGGTTTGAAGCAATGCTGCAGGCATATCAGACAGGGCGTAGCGATAAGGCGTCGACCGGATTAGAACGCGAGAAGAGCGGTTCCGTGTGGAGTTGGTTGCGTTCGCCGCTAGGGGCGGTGGCGTGGAGCGCGGCGCTGCTGGTGATCGGCGCTTTTGCGGGCGTGAACGCGGGAAATTATTTCGGGAACAAACCAGTTCACTCGAACACTAGCCAGGACGAAATCGCGGCGATGCACACTGAGTTGACGAACATGAAGCAGATGGTGGTGCTCTCGATGCTGCAGCAGCAGTCCGCGAGCGAGCGGCTGCAGGGAGTGAGCTTCAGCCGACGGGAAGACCAGCTTGATCCGCAAGTGATGTCCGCTCTGGTGCACACCTTGCGTTACGACGGCAGCGTGGATGTACGTCTGGCGGCGCTCGACGCTCTAAGCCGGCATGGTGCGCAGCCGCAGGTGCACAAAGGGGTTGTGGACGCGCTACAGGAGCAGCAGTCGCCGCTGGTGCAGGTGGCTTTGATCGATTTGATGCTGGAATGGCGCGATCCAGATGCGGCACAGCGCTTGCGGAATTTTGTGCAGACGCCGAATTTGAATCCAACAGTGAAACAGCGTGCGGATTGGGCCTTGAGCAAATTGAACTGAGGAGTAGAGCGTGCGCAGAAAAACTTTCTTTCCGATTTTGGCGATGTATGTGGCGGTTGCGCTGCTTTTGCCGGCGATACCTGCAACCAAGATGGCGGGCCCTGGCGGGCGTTCCCGAAGAAGCATCGTTAGGTCGCTGTATTCGGTGCTGGAGCCGGAAACTGTTTCCGCTAAGGGTCGAGATGACGACGACCGCTACTTGTCTTCGCGGGACGAAGAAAAGATACAGAAGTCTTTCACTTTGCCAGCCGCGGGCCACAAGTCACTAGAAATTGACAACGTGTGGGGATCCATCGAAGTCGTTGCGGACACGACGGACAAGGTGGAGCTGACCGTTGCAAGAACGAACCAAGCCGAGTCGAAAGAAAAGCTGGAGCGAGCGAAGAAGGAAGTGACCTTGGACGTCACGCAAGAAGAAGGCGCGCTCAAGCTCTACGTGAATGGTCCGTTTCGGTGCCAGTGTGACGATTGCCGGCATTCTCGCGATGACGAAGGGTATCGGGTCAAGATGGATTTCACCGTGCATGTGCCGCGCGATATCGATATCAAGGTGAAGACGGTGAACGAAGGGCGCGTGAAGGTGAGCAACATCAACGGGAGCTTCTTGGTGCGCAATGTCAACGGGGACATTCAGATGGACAACATGGCGGGGTCGGGCACCGCGCGGACGGTGAATGGACCGGTGATCGTCTCGTTCCGCCAAAATCCTCGCGAAAATTCCGAGTTCAAAACGGTGAACGGGAATGTAGAGCTTCGTTTCGCACACGATTTGTCCGCGGATTTCCGGTTCAAGACGTTCAATGGGGGCATTTACAGCGATTTCCCGGTGACGGCGCTGCCGGTGCACGCGATCCAGGCTGAACACAAGGGCGGGAAGGTCGTTTATCGGGCCGATCGGTTTACGGGAGCGCGGGTGAACGCCGGCGGTCCAGAAATTCAGGTTGAAAATCTAAATGGAGATATTCGCATTCTTGAAAATCATGAATAACCAAACACTTTCGTTTCGAGCAGCTGCAGCGGTCGCAATGGCGGGTGTGGCGTTGCTGGCCCCGTTAGCTGGGGCGCAGAGCGGCCCCGACCGCGTGTCGGTGAATCTGAGCGACCCGGCACGGCCGGCGTTTATTAAGGCCAGCATGGTGAACGGCGGCATCACGGTGAAGGCCTACGACGGCAAAGAAGTGATTGTGGAAGCGCGGACAAGGAATGAAGAGAGGGAGAAACCTTCCGGCGGACCGAAGCGGATAAATATCTCGACTACTGGCCTCTCGATTGAAGAAGAAAACAACGAAGTGCGCATCAACACGGAGTCTTACGCGCGCACCATTGATTTGACGATTTCTGTGCCGGTGCACACGTCGGTCAAGCTCCGCGCTGTGAATGACGGAGACATAACGGTTACAGGCGTGGAAGGTGAGATCGATGTGGACGACGTGAACGGGGCAGTCACGCTCAACAATATTTCCGGGAGCGCAGTGGCGCATGCGTTGAACGAGCATGTGCACGCGACCTTTGTGAGAGTGAATTCCCAGAAACCAATGGCGTTCAGCTCGTTGAACGGAGATATTGATGTAACGTTTCCCGCGGACGTGAAGGCGAATGTCAGCATTCGCTCAGACCGCGGAGATGTGTTCAGCGACTTTGACGTACAGCTGCAGGCATCCGCACCGAAACAGGAAGTGGAAGATGGACGCGGGAAAGGCGGTAAGTACCGCGTGAAAATCGACAAGACCGTCCACGGAACAATCAACGGCGGCGGTCCGGAATATCAATTCACGAATTTTCAAGGGCAGATCTACATCCGCAAGGCGGGCAGCCCTAAGTAAGTCGAGATGGTGTCCCTTCGAGTAGGCGAAACCCACGAGCGGATCCTGAAAATCATCAGAAGTTCTGGTGATCAGGACTTCTTCTTCGTGGGTTTTTGCTTAAGCGTTTTGATATATGCGTAGCTTAGTCCGAGATAATCCCGCAATTCCTCTGTATTTTTTAACAGAGAATCGGGAACGGCCACATATTCCTTCATGACGGCGCCGTAGGCTTCAAACAGGGTCGTCTTGTACTTCTTCAGGAACCCTTCCCTTTCTTTTTCGGGAAGTCTGAGGGCTAAGGACCCAGACGAATTCATATAGCTGAACATGTGGCCGTTGAGCGACGTATAGGGATTGGCGGCACCCTTACGTTCGATCTTTTGGTTGGTCGCAACAAGCGTGTCGTAGAGAGCGAGCTTATCGGGAGGGACGAGACATTTTTTCTTCGTACTCACGATGTTTTCTCACAGCCAGTAGAGGGGTCACGCTAATAGGCCCAGCGAAGCAGAACCCCGCCGGTGGTGTAGCCTGCGCCGACGGCGACGAGTAGCACGAGATCGCCCTTGTGCAAGCGGCCTTGCGCAACGGCTTCCCAGAGGCACAGAGGAATCGTGCCCGCCGTAGTGTTTCCAAATTTATCGATGTTGACCATGACTTTGGCATCGTCAATGCCCAGACGTTCCTGCATGGCTCGAATAATGCGCAGGTTGGCCTGGTGCGGCACGACGAGCGCGAGATCCTTGCTCGTGAAGCCATTGCGCTCGAGCAGGTTGACGGCGACTTCCGCCATACGCCGAACAGCGTATTTAAAAACCTGCGATCCCTCTTGATGGACGTAATGCATCCGCTTCTCGACGGTCTCTGCGGTAGCCGGATTTAGTGAGCCACCCCCCGGCATGTACAGATATTGCCCCCCGGATCCATCCACGTCGTGAGTGAAATCCAGAATGCCTTCGTCAGACTCAGCCGGCTCCACCAGCACGGCGCCGGCTCCATCGCCGAACAGAACGCAGGTTGCGCGATCCGTGTAATCGAGTATGGAGGTCATGGTGTCGCTACCGATGACCAGAACTTTCTTATGCGCGCCCGAGCCGACAAACTGAGCGCCTACCGTCAGCGCATAAGCAAAGCCTGAACACGCCGCGGAAAGATCGAAGCCCCAGGCTTTTTTCGCGCCGATGCGATCCTGCACGAGGCAAGCCGTCGCGGGAAACATCATGTCCGGTGTGACGCTGGCGACGACGATCATGTCAACATCGGCGGGGTCCGTTTTGGTCTGCGCGAGAAGGGCTTTAGCGGCTTCGGTGGCGAGATGGGAACTGGCCGTGCCGTGTTCGACGGCGTGGCGCTCACGGATACCGGTGCGGGTGCGAATCCATTCGTCATTGGTCGCGACCATTTTCTCGAGGTCGGCGTTGGTGAGCACCTTTGGGGGAACATAGCCTGCGACGCCCGTGATTTTTGCCGCGATGCGGTGGGACATATCTCTCCTTGAGAGTTAGAGCAAACCAAGCGAATCCGGAATTCTATGCGATGCGGATGCGGGGTGACAAGACAAGAGAAAACAAGGATCGGCCGCGGTCGAGTCTGGAAGCCGAAAGTCACATTGGATGCAAGGAATCATTCCGTGGGTGGAAGAATTTCGTGACGCCAGGTTAGCGTGGCGGTTTTTTGGAGCATAGCGGAAACGGAGCAATACTTTTGTTCGCTGAGCTCGATAGCGTGCTTCACGGCAGCTTCTTCGAGCGAGCCGCGGAGACGATAAAGAATTTCGAGTTTTTTCCAGACAGTGGGCGGCTCAGAGGCGCGCTCGCCCGAACAGATCACTTCCAGAGATTCGAGTTTTTGCCGTTTTTTCTTGAGGATGCTGACCACATCGGTGGCCGTGCACGCGCCGAGCGCCATCAGGACAAGCTCCATCGGGCCGGCGGCTTTGTTAGAAGTGCGGTCGGAATCGATAGCAATGGCGTGACCGGAAGGACTGGTGGCCACAAATTTCTCCTCGCCAATCCACTTGATGGATGCTGTTTGCACTTTGCCTCCATGAGATTCCAAGTCATTCAAGAATTATAAGAATAGCAGGAGCCGGTCGATTTGGCTTTGCATGCCCCGGAGATGGCGTAGGGGAGTTCGCGCCCGTGGAAATGAGGTTAGGATAGGTGGCTTAGCAAGGAGACCAGACGGAGGAGACCTATGCGAAGAAGGAAAGAGCGGGTGATGAGGTGGGCAGCTAGTGCGGTACTCGTGCTGATGGCATCGCTCTGGGTGGGGCACGGTCGGGCGAAGGCGCAGAGCGCAGCGGGGAGCGAAGGGAACGGCCAGCCATTCGTGATTGAATACTACTACAAAGCGAAATGGGGCCACGCCGACGAGTTCCTCGCACTATTCAAGAAGAATCACTACCCAGTGCTGAAGAAAGAGATGGAACTAGGACGCATGCTGAAAGTGAACATGGTGGCTCCGCGGTATCACACGACGGAAGACGGCCGCTGGGACTTCCGGGTGACCATCGTGTATAAGAATGCGGCGATCGCCAATGACAATTTCGACAGCGCGGCCCTCATCAAGCAGCTCTATCCGGATCAGGAAACGTACAAGAGGGAAGAGCAGAGGCGATTTGAGATCCTTGACGCCCATTGGGATTTGCCGATCAAGGATGTGGATCTCGATACACGGTGAGGAGAATTTGGATTTTGAAGCTTCTTCCCGGAAGCGCGCGGGGACGAGGCGAGTTCCGGAGGAGTCCCAAATTGGAACGATAGGCGACTAATGGGACAGCCTAAAGGCCTCCGCTCAGGACGGCCCTCCTCACTTATTTATGAGCTTTTTGTCAGCTTCGGCTGGCATGCCGCTGGCTTTCTTCTGAGGTGCTTTACCGTCGTGCGAACGCGGCGTCGGAGCTTTTGCATCAGGGCTGCGAGGGGTCCAATCAGACGGCGGGAAAGCAATTCGCCAGAATCGCGGAGAAGGAAGTTCAAACTCGACGCCCACTTCTCGTTTGCCCGGTTGATCGGGGCCGAGATTGACCACGCGGCAGACCAGTTCTTCCATGGTTTGCACGTTCTTAATTCCGAGAAGCTGGCCGATTTCGACCGTCAAGGCCAACTGTATGAGCGCCCCGTGCGCATTTACGATAAGGGTATGAGTTTCTTCCGAGGCTACGTTATCTCCCGGTCCCTGTCTGAGCACTACAATAGGAAGCCTCAGGCACACACGCTGACTTCGGCGTAAATGCGACGTCTTGTTGCTAGGCTGAAGATCGGTGGCGCTCATGGTCGCAGATTCACACCATTCTTATCGGCATTTCTAGGGCCAAACTAGAGTGAATTGCTTTTTTCCCGTAATGGCACAATCCACACTCCAGTAGGGCAGGCGTCGGCCGTAGTCCATCGACCGCACCAAGTCTATTCGCGTCCCCTGAATCCCGCTTACTTGCGCGTCAGATGAAAGACCAGGAGGGTGTCTTTGTCGTTTTGACGCCAGGTCCAGGTTTCCGTGATGTGGTTGGGGTCGTCGAAGCGGATGACGAGGTGCTGCTGATGTCCCGCGGAGGGTGACTTGAGATTTCCCGCGCCTTGAAATTCAAAGACGAGGTCTTTGACGTCTTCAGAATCGGGAATTGCCCGCATGCGGGGTTGATTGTTGGTAGGGCAATAGTGGACCAGAGCAATGGAATCCTGGTCGACGCTGTAGAGCGAGACCATCTCGTCCATACCGGACATTGCAAGCGTTTCCATGACGGCGGTGTTTGAAGCCATGGGCTTGAAGGTCGTTTTTACGACCATGCCGTGCTCATCTTTTCCTTCCCAGTCTCCCGCGAAAGATAGGAGCTTTTTGAAAGCCGCGGCGGAATAGGTAGTCGCGAGAATCGGCGCGGCCGTTATGGATGCGAACAGAAACAGAAGTAGGGTGAGTCTGCTGCGGTTCATGAGTGCTTGGACGGAGAGCGAGCGAAAAACGATAGCAGCTTCAGATAAGGCTAGTGCCAGAGCTAAGAGTTGCGGGGGGCGGTCGTGGCGACTTCAATGATCGGATTCGGGAGCTGGCGCATGGTACGGACAAAGACTTGTACGATGGCGCCGTCAAACTGCGCGTTGGCGCAGCGTTCGAGCTCGGCGAGGGCTTCGAGAGAGCTCCGGCCCTTTTTGTACGTGCGATCGCTGGTGATGGTGTCGTACGCGTCGGCTACGGCGATGATGCGGGCGCCGAGAGGAATGCCCTCGCCAGAGAGAGCGTCGGGATAGCCGGAGCCATCGAAGAATTCGTGGTGATGCAGAACCATCTCGCGAATGCGGGCCAGTGGAGCGAGAGGATCGAGAATCTTGGCCCCGAATTTTACATGGGACTTCATGGTTTCCCATTCGTCCGGGTTGAGCGGGCCACTCTTGTTTAAGATCCCTTCGGGGATGGCGACCTTCCCGATATCGTGGAGCACGCCTCCAAGACGAATCTCCTCGATCTCCGCGTCGCTCATATTGAGAGACTCGGCGATGAGAGCGGCATAGGCCGAAACCTTCTGCGAATGTCCTTGGGTATAGTGGTCCTTCGCGTCGATCGCGAAAGCGAGAGACGTAACCGTATCGAGGACGGCCTGAGGCAGGCCTTCTGGCCCGCGCGAAGGACGAGGGCACCGTGGGCTTGGTGTTGGGAACCTCGGTGGTGGCAAGCGACTCGGTGAATTGTTTGAGGCGCGAGTAGATTTCTTCAAAGGCTTCCGGACCAGTTGCAAAGAGGCGCTTTAAAGTCACGCCCAGATAAGCCTCGAGGACATCGCGCTTCCATTTTTTCGCTTCGTTGGGGTCGAAATGATCGGCCGTCGAAACGGCATTTCCTCCCTGATGCTTGGACAAATACATCGAGGCGTCGGCGACCTGGATAAGCTCTTGCGGCGAAGAGCCGTGGAGCGGATAGCAGGCGATACCAAAGCTGGCGCTGATGTTTTTCTCGCGCAGAAGCGGATCCGCGGAAACCCAGCCGCGCAGCTTGGTGGCAAGCTGCCGGGCATGCTCCATGTTAGTTTCCGGCATCAGAATGACGAATTCGTCGCCGCCGTAACGGGCAACGACATCAGAGCGGCGGCAATTAGTTTCGAGTATGTGGCCCACGCGCTGGAGAACGAGGTCCCCTTCGAGGTGACCGTAGAAATCGTTGACGAACTTGAAGCGGTCGAGGTCCATCAGTACAAGAGCGAAGGCGCGACCGGCGCGTGTGGAACGTTTCCACTCGGCGGAAAGGGCTTCCATGAAAAAGCGATGGGTCTTGACGCCTGTGAGACCGTCGGTAATGGCCTGCTCCTGAGCCTTCTGGAAGGAGAGGGAGTTGTGCAGCGCGCCAGCAATGAGGTCGGCAAGCGTACGAAGAAGGAGAATCTCTTCCTCGGAGAATTCCACGTGGAACGAAGATTCGACGTACAACACGCCGTGGAGCTGTTCGGCGTAGAACACTGGGAGAGCAATGGCAGCAGCGGAATCCGGCAAGAGCGGTTTGTGTGGGGACTCTAGGGAGGTGGAAGACTGGTAGTCCGCCAATTGGCCGCTGCGTGCCACATGGCCAATGAGGCCATTGCCAAGGGGAATGCGGCGGCCGAGAGCCCCTCGGCGAGCGCCGGCTTCGGCTTGAACGACGAGCTCGCGCGTCGAGTATTCGAGCACGCTGATGCCGATGTGATCGTAAGTTAACCCTGCCTCGAGCTGCTCGGCAATTTTGGCGAGCATTTCGTCAGGATTGAGCGTGGCAATGGCATTGCGAGAAATGGTATTGAGCAGCGAGAGATGACGCGCCTTGGTACGCTCTTCGTGGAAGAGGCGAGCGTTTTCGATGGCGATACTCGCTTCGCTGGCGAGGACGCGCATAAGCTCGAGATGCCCTTCGTCAAAGACGCGCTCGTTTTCCGAAAAAACAGCCATGGCGCCGATGGCGTGATCGTAAGCGACAAGCGGAACGCCGCAGAAGCAGCCGTTCTGGAGAATGGGCTCAACGCCAAGTTTTTTGACTTCCACGGCGTAGTTTTCCCGAATAAGCACTGGTTGGCGCGTGCGAATAATGTATTCGGTGAGATAGTTGCCGGCCGGCCGGCTGCGCGGAGGCCTCAGTGTGCCGCCAGTCACTTCTATTTCGAACTGCATTTCATCGCGAAGAGGATTGAGCGCGCCGATGTAAAAATTCTCGACATCGAAGAGGCGGCGGAGCTCTTCCCAAACTTTGCGGAGCAGGTCTTCCTTGTTCAGCGTGGAGCTGAGGGCGCGGCCAATCTCATTGAGGACGTGAAGCTCCTCGGACCGGCGGGACGTCTGCTGGATGAGATAACTGTTTTCGACCGCCATGCCGATTTGGTGGCCTAACGCGAGAAGCAGGCGGTATTCGGCGGGAGTAAAGCGCCGGCTGTCTGGAGTGCCGAGAAGAAGCACGCCAAAAGCATGCTCCTTGGCCTGTAAGCTGATGGCCACAATGCTGCGCAGACCTTGCGCGAGAGCGAGTTGGCGGAAACGACGAATGGGCTCTTCCCGCTCGAGGGCCGCGACAGTGTCGTCGTTGCGAAGATCGCGGAAACCGAGTAAACCGCCAAGACGTGAGACGAGACCAACGAGATAATCGTCGAGCCCCTGTTCCTGCGCGGTGCGGCAGAAATTATCGCTCAAGCCGACCGCGACGACAGACGTGGGGCCTTGCGGGTCGCCATGATGTAGAAACAGCGCGCCAGCGGGAAGACGCACAACTCCCAGCACGCGGTCCAGCGCCTGAGCAAGCATGCGTTGAATTTCTCCGCCGACGAAACTCGAGGTGGCGAGATTGAGATTGGAGAGCGCCAACATGTTGCGCTCGACGCGGCGCTTTTCCTCCTCGTAGAGTGCCATGACCATGAGCATGGCGACGAAAGCGGAGGGAACGGCGGCAGCTGTCTGGAAACTGATATCGCGGAAGAACGGAGCGGTGCGGAAGAAGGAGAAAGTTACCCCAACGACGGCCCATACGACAAAAGTGACGGCGAGAAGCCAGTCAGCAAGTGTCTCCTGACGGCGACTCTCTTGCCAGAAGATGTAGGCGACGGCGAGAAAAATCGCGGCTGCAGGAAGAATCAGCGGAAAGTTGAACCAACCGAGAGAAACGGCACCGGCCCAAAACACGAGCACGCCGCCAGCGGCTGCAGCAGGGATAGTCCAAAGTTGACGCCCCGCGTAAAGCTGGGCGCCAAGAAAGAAAAAGATTCCCGCAGCGGCATAAAGCAATTGATCGAGCGCAGTCTGGAGCGGCCACGAGTGATTGCCCTGGGAGATTGCTGGCCCGATATAACTCAGAGCGACCATCGCCCATCCGGCAGTCCAGTAAAGGAGATAGGGCCGGCGCTTGAGCTGGTAAATATAGGCAAAGAAGCCGGCCACCAAAGATGTAGCCGCCAACAATGCCAGTGCGATGAAGCTCTGGTTGGTCAAGGCCTCGGTCAATTCTCCGTCCCGAACACGGACGGCTCCGTTGCAACGTACAAAAACGGCGAAGCGACTTGCGCGTCAGGAGGAACCTGAAACCTCGACGGTCGCACACGGGGACAGCTGTGCGGCCGCGCGAGGGGGCACCTCGATGCACAATGCCAAGTACTTGTGATTATGGATGATGGAATTTTCAGGAAGCAAGCGTACCGGGGTACCGGTTGCCAAAGAGGCAGCAGCGAGGGGGTAACGGTTTCCATACAAAGTGAACGCGGCGGAAGCTGGGGGTCGTCCAACATGTCCATTTTGGGCCGGACGAGGGCCAGATTGGACGGAGTTTGGGTGTTTCGCTAGACTGAAGGATTGAAATTAGAGCGCAGGACTCTCCATAAGCGCGAGCGAAATGACTAACAAACCACAGGACGACATACGCGTACGGTTTGCGCCATCTCCGACGGGGTATCTCCACGTGGGAGGCGCGCGGACGGCGCTATTTAATTGGCTATTTGCGCGGCGGCAGCACGGCACGATGATCCTGCGGATCGAAGACACCGACGCGGAGCGGAACAAGCCGGAGCTGGTAACGGGTATTCTGGACGGACTGAAATGGCTCGGCGTCCACTGGGACGAAGGCCCGTTTTACCAATCGCAGCGAACAGAACTTTATCGTGAAGCCGCAAAAAAATGCCTTGCGAATGGCACCGCCTTTTTGTGCTACTGCCCGCCGGAAAAGTACGCCGGCGGAGACCACGCGGAGCCTGCGCAGGACGAAGAGCCCAAGGGCGGTGGCGCGCGCCGCGTGACGCGCTGCAGTTGCCGCGACGGCAAGCCATCGACGCCAGGCGCGAAACCGGCGGTGCGTTTCAAAGTGCCTCTCGGCGGAACGACGAAATTCAGCGATGTCGTTTTTGGAGAGACGGAATTCTCGAATGACGAAATCGAGGATTTCGTGTTGCTGCGCTCTGGCAAGGGCGACGAAGAGTTTGGCCAGTCGATGTATCAACTGGGCGTGGTGGTGGACGACATCGACATGCGCATCACGCATGTGATTCGCGGCGCCGACCATCTTTCCAATACGCCGAAGCAAGTGCTTTTGTACCGCGCGTTGGGAACCGAGCCGCCTCTGTTCGCGCACTTGCCGCTTATTCTGGGCCCCGACAAGAAGCGCCTGTCAAAGCGACACGGTGCGACGGACGTCAACATGTACCGCACCGAAGGATTTCTGCCAGAAGCGTTTCGGAATTTCCTGGTGCTGCTGGGCTGGTCGCCTGGGAACGACGACGAGTATCTGCGCACGAACGAATTGATTGAACGATTTTCGCTCGAGGGCGTCAGCCGGACAAACGGCGTATTCGATAAACCCAAGCTCGAATGGTTCAACACCCAGTATTTGCAGAAACTTCCTATCGAAGAGCTCCTGCCGGAAGTGGAAGCCGAATTGAAGCGCAGCAAATTGTGGAAAGAGGAGTGGGCCGCGGGCGCCGCGCCAGGCCCGGACGGGCGAGATCACGTGTGGTTTTCGCGGACGGTCGACTTGCTGCGTCCAAGAATTCGACTGCTCCCTGATTTTTCGTCGTGGTCACGTGCATTTTTCGGCGACGATTTTCCGATCGATCCCGCGGCGAAGGAAAAATTCTGGAAAGATCCAAAAGTCCCGGAGCTGCTCACAAAGCTGGCGGACGCGCTTGCCGCGCTGCCCGAATGGAATCACGACGCTTGCGATCACGCTACGAGAGCGGTCGCCGAGGCCGCCGGCGTAAAAGCCGGCCTGCTGATCAACGCCTGCCGCGTGGCGATTGTGGGGCAAGCCGTCGCGCCCCCGCTCTTCGATACTATGGTCGTACTCGGTCAACAACGCGTCGTAAGTCGCTTGCGCAAAGCCTTCAATTAGATTTGGATTGATTCATGCCTGCGAGTGGGCAAACCGACCGGCAAAATCACAATAGTTTGGACAATTCATCGACAGTCAGACCGGCATCACGCAAAATACTCTTCAGAACTTTGGGATGAAGAATCTTCGAAGTGTGAAACGGCACTGTGGCGCGCTTCCCTTCTGCATTCTATAGATGATATGGCTGCCACTCTGACGCGCGATGGAAAAGCCAAGCTTTTCCAGGACGGCACATATCTCGCGGGCGCTCAGGCGAGGGAGCTTGGGCATCAGACTGCAATTTCGACGGTGGAGAGACTTACAGAAACTTGAGGGATCTCTTCGCCATCGGCAATCCTGTCTTCAATATGTAACCGGACGGCGTCTTTGATGTTCTCAACGGCTTCTTCGTAGGTGTCGCCTTGGCTGTAGCAGCCCTGAAGGGCCGGACAGGAAACGAAGTACCCATCGGCATCGGCTTCGATCACAATGGGAAGAGTAATGTTTTTCATGGCTAAAGTAATTATAGGTCCGTCAGCATCGAGGGCAAAACAGAATTTCTTGGAGCGCACGCGCTGGTTATTCGTCCCGCAAGGCCACCACAGGATCGACCCGGGCAGCACGTTGCGCCGGGATCACGCAAGCGGCAAGCGCCACAATAATTAGGGACGCCGCCGTGCCGGCATAGACAAGCGGTGCCGCTGGCGTCACCCCGAAGAGCAAAGTCCGCAGCAATATCCCCAGAATCCCCGCCAGCGCCGCGCCCGTTACCAATCCGACAGCGCTCAACTTCAATCCGCGTCCCAAAATCATCCAGGTAACATCTCCCGGCCCTGCCCCCAAAGCCATCCGTACGCCGATTTCGCGCGTGCGTTGCGCGACGGAGTAAGCCAGCACCCCGTACACGCCGATGCACGCCAAAACCAGCGCCAGCCCCGCGAAAATTCCCAGCAACATCATCGGCCTCGCGCGGTCCGCAACATTTTCCTCCATAAGCTGATCCATGGTGCGAATGAAGGCGACGGGGCGATCCGCATCCACGGCCCAAACCGCGCCGCGCAACGCATTGACCACGCTCGCAGGATCCTGCGCCGTTCTCGCAATTAGGTAATACGGCGAGGGGCTATCCACCTGATTCACCGGCACGTAGACCGCTGGCTTCATGTCCAGCAAAAGCCCGCGCTCTCGAATGTCTTTCACCACTCCTACCACGGTTCGCCACGGCTCTTTAGACCCTGTAAGCTTCAAGCGTTTTCCAACGGGATCCACGCCAGGCCAATGACGCTTCGCCAGGAACTCGTTGATGACGACAACCGGCTGGCTGGACTCAATATCGCGATCCTCCAGAAGCCGCCCCGACTCAAGCGTCCCGCCTATAGTCTCCAGATAACCCGCCGTCACTTCGCGGTACAGCGCGTCGTTGTCCTGCCCCGGCAAAGTAGGCGGTGCTCCTTCGATAGCGTAGCCTTCCGTGTCGCCGATCGAAGTGAACGGCACGTCCGAGCCAAAGCCCACGCTCTTTACGCCAGGAAGTGTTCGCGTCCGATCGAGCACGTCTCGATAAAACGCGCGAATCTTTTCGTTGGTGTTGTATTTCTTGTCGGGCAGCGGCACGCCCATGGTCAAAAGGTGGTCGGAACGAAATCCCAGATCCACGCGGCGCAGATTCCACAACGTCTCAATCATCAAAGCCGCGCCCACCAGAAGTGCAAAAGCCATGGCGAATTGCGCCACCACCAAAGTATCCCTCAGTCGTACGCCGCCTCGAGACTCACCGGCTCGCGTGCCTTCCTTAAGCGATTCCTGCAAGGAAACGTCCGTCGCCCGCAGAGCCGGCACCAACCCAAAAAATATCCCGGCTAAAATCGAAACGGCCGCCGTAAACAGCAACACGGGCGCGTTTAAAGCAAAGCCATCGCCGGCGATTTGCGAAGGAACGAGATTCTTGAAGACGCCCCAGCAAAGCCTTCCAACAAGAAGGCCCGCCACTCCTCCTCCGACCGAAAGCAGCAAGCTTTCCGTAACAAGCTGCGCGGCGATTTGCGCGCGGCTCGCGCCCAAAGCGATGCGCACCGCAATTTCCCGGCGTCGTCCGGCCGCACGGGCCAAGAGCAGATTCGCCAGGTTCGAGCAAGCAATCAGAAGAACGAGCACGGCGGCGATCTGCAATACCCACAGGCCCGTCGCGGTATCGCCGGCAAATTGTTTGCGAATAGGAACGACGACAGCGCCAATATTTGTGTTCGTGTCGGGATACTGCTGCTGCAGGCGCTTGGCGATCACTTGGACATCACGCTGCGCCCGCTCGCGCGTAACACCAGGCTTCATCCGCGCGACGACTTCCAGGTCATGCCGGTTACGCCTGGCGAGGTCCTCCGGAGTAAAAGAAGCCGGTACCCAGTAATCTGTTTGATTGTCGGGAAAAAAGAAGCCGCGAGGCATGACTCCCACGACCGTTGTCGCCTCATCGTCCATCAAGATGGTACGCCCGAGGACAGCAGGGTTGCCGCCAAAGCGCCTCTGCCAGAGAGCAAAGCTCAGAACCACGACCTTGCGCTTGGCAGCATCCTCTTCGGCAGTAAAGGGCCGCCCAATGGCAGGCTGAACGCCGAGAACATCAAAAAAGTTGGGTGTGACGCGCCGCCCAAGCGCCTGCTCCGGGGCCTGATCGCCGTTGAAGGAGGCATTGGCGTAGCGAATTGCTACCACGTCGGTAAAGACCTGGTTCTGCGCCCGCCAGTCCACGTAATCTGCCGCCGACAAGTTGTTTTGGGGAAAGCCCACGTAGGACGCGTCTTCCCAGAGCATCACGAGCTGCCCTGGATCGGCATAGGGCAGAGGGCGCAGAAGCACTCCCTCTACCGCGCTGAAAATAGCTGTGTTGGCGCCGATTCCGAGCGCCAGGGCGGCTAATGCGGTGGCGAAAAACCCGGGATTGCGCTTGAATTGGCGGAACGCGGAGCGAAGGTAGGCGTAGAGGCTCATGCCGTAGAAGACGCTAGAGCGGCGAAAAGGTTCCTTCTTATTGATACGTTTTTGAGCGTATCACAGGTCATGCGAGGATGATTTCGCGGATGCTGGCGGCTCAATCCGAAGCTTACCGCAACGCCGATTTGGTATCGCCCAACTTTTTCTCGATTTTCTTGTGCAAGATCGTGAGGCCGACCGTCGGGTTATCTCGTGTCCCGGAAATTGAGATGGGAATAACTGCTCCGGCCCCCTCTTTCGCGAAGAACGGATCAAGAGCCTTCAGAAAAAAAGATTTTGTCCCTGTGACGGTCTGAGAGAGCTTTGCCTGAAGGCGAAGGTGTCCATTGAGATCGATTTGGCTTCCCTGGATTTGATAAGTGCCGGCGAGGTCGATGGTCGCCCCGGGAACGCCGAACGTCAAATTGGAAAAAGTGATAATGCCTTTTTCCAGATGGAATCTGCCTCGGAGATCGGAGACCGCGCTTCCCGCATCGTCGTCGCTCGGCTTGCCTTCACCGTGGCGGCTCAGGGACTCAAGTTTTCCTCGGACTTCCGCGCTGGTCCACCGCGCATCGTCAATACCAATCTGGCCATCGAGAATCATCTTACTCAAAACTTTTTCTTTCCCAGGAGGCAGGATTAATTTTGCCTTGATCTTTGCAGGGCCGCTCAAGATGGGTTTGTCGGAATTAATAGCGAGACTGAGGATATCCTGGATGCGGGCGTTAGGCGCGCCGATGTTGAGGACGATCCTGTGCCCTATATGGCCGGGCTCGTTGATGACGCTGCCTTCCGCAATGATAAGCGAGCGGATCAGGGTAGCGCGCACGGGGTGGAGCAGAGTATCTCCGTTGGTGCCGTCGACCGTGGCGGAGTATTCGGTGTGGAGCGGTACCGGCTTGCCAATTTTGTCAAGAGAGAAATCCGGTGTGTCTGTTTCGCCTTCCACTTGAAGCTCCGCTATTTCGCCGTTGTACTTTCCTGTAGAAGACAAAATGCCCGCGATCCCGGGGAAGGGCCCAAGATCGGCGTCGGTGAATTTGTAGGTACCGGAAACAGGCGTGGCGCTGGGCTCATCGAGATTCCACGGACCGAAGTCGCCGGTGGTGTCGATTTCTCCTTTGGGCTTCGCGTTCGTCAGTTTCCCATGGAAATGAAAGGGCTTGTCCAGACTTGCGGAAGTGAAATCAAGATCGTGAATGTCCCATTCCAGCGGTTCTTTTTGAGGTTTTCCCGGATCCGGCTTTCTCGGGAGCGTAATAAGAACCGTGTTCTTGCAAGTGACCTCATCGATGATCATGGAAGAGATCAGGTTGTTTGGTTTTTCCTGCTCTTTGGGTTTCGGATTCGGTTTTTCTCCCCGAGGCGGAACGGTGATGGTCATGTTGTCGATCCGCGCTGTGGAGACGTGCCGCGGCAGGCGAAGAATGGCGAGCACACCAAGGCTGAACGAAAGCTTGTCGATATGGATGAGTGGCGGAACGTCTGTGCGACCGTCGAAGTGAATCGTCAGGTCTTCGCCCGTGACGCTGAGTTGAGGGAATCCGCTCACGCGAAGCGTTGCTAGCTCGACGCGGCTATGGAAATGTTCGCTCAGCGAACGGATCACCCAGAGGCGCACAAAGTTGTCCATGTGTCGCGCATGCCAGTAGAGAATTCCACCGGCCGCTGCGATCAACACCGCAAGAAATCCAGTTATGACCGGCCACTTTCGGAAAGGTTTTCGAGTGTCCGCCATTGTAGGAAGATTGTCCCAGAAATGACTGCGGTGTGTAGTCGGGTAAAGGCTGTAGGGAGTCAAATTTCGGAGTGGAGAAACGGGCTGCGCGGTGACAGCGCGTCATTGGCTCCTCGGCTTTATCTTCAAGAGAACTTATTTCGGAGGAAAAAGCTCGGAGTGCACAGGTTTGCCAGCGGAGGCGGCCACGTTGAACACGGCGTCGAGCGTAAGAGTGACCGGAGGCAGGCAGATTTCCGTACTGCAAGCCTGGTAGCGCAATTTGAGCGGGATGTGTTGCGCGCCGAGAGGAGCGCTCGGTAGCGCGGTGACCGGAAGACGCAGAGTGATAGTGTCTTCGTATACATTCAGCGGCTTTTTGGAAAAGGTGAAGGAGTGCAGCGCGCCCTTCGGATAGGAAACGTCGCCCAATTGAAAGCCTGCTGGGGCATCGGCGCGGAGATCGGTAGCGATGAGATAGTCTTCGGATTTTTCGCGGGCATTGATGTGGAAGCCAGGGCGAATTTTCAGCACCGCTGCAATTTGAAATGCACTGCCGCGGCCGACAGGATCGTGAGAAATATAAATCGTCGGAGCAACGACGTCCTTTGGAGACGGAACCTGTTGCGGCGCGGAAGGCAACGCCGCTACCGCCACCAAGAGAAGGACGCTGACGATGACGGCAGCGCCGAGTTTCATACTTTGACCTGAGTGCCGAGCTGTTGGGAAACAACGCGGTTTATAACTGCAAAAAGGTCTTCGCCCGTTTTTTCGAGCACGAAAGCATTTCTCGCTTCCGACCATCCGAGTTTGAAAGACGTGGAGAGCGCGGAAATCCAAATTTCTCGAATCGGTGTGTTGGGAGAAATGACGAATTTCACTTCCTCAGGCTCCTCGAAGATCACTTCGAGCTTGCCGCTTTCGCCTTCCACGTCAAAGTCGTGTTCATCCGCAACCACTAACAGGCGCTTCTTGAGCTCCGCGAAGGCATCGTCTGCTTTCCTCTGAAAATCTTTTTCTTCAAGCATGGATTGAGGGTATCAGAGCTGGGACTCAATGGCTTTGTTCATTTCGTCTTCGCTGATCATTCCGGTGACGCGCTTGATCTGCTTGCCATCGCGGGAGATGAGGATGCTGGTGGGATAACCAAAGAGGCCACCGAACTTATCCGCGGCGTCGTCATTGCCGATTAGGATCTGATAGCTCATGGGTAGCTTTTGGCCGTTGACGTCGAAACGCTCTTTGCTGACGAACGGTGCAACGACACTCTTGCCCTCCTCGTCCAGCGCGATGCCGAGGAGAACGAATCCCTTAGGGCCGTACTTTTGCTGCATTTCAATGAGCCAGGGAATTTCCACTCGGCACGGCTCGCACCAGGTAGCCCAGAAATTTACCAGGACAACTTTACCCTTGTACTCGCTAAGGGAGACGTCTTTTCCGTCGAGGTCTTTGAGCGTGAGTTCTGGCTCGGGCAAATCGGCTTTGGGGTTGTCGCCGTTCGGATTATCGCCCTTCATGGCGACATTGCCGGGGACCCCGGTTTTTGGCTTGATGCGGGTGGCCTTGTCCGCAAAGTAGGTGCCGGCAACCAGGGCCAGCACGGTAGCAACGACCAACAGCGTTTTCATCTTCCATTCCTCAATTCAATTATACCCGAACGCTAATTCTTCGCGCCTCCGCTGGGAGAAACGCAGGCCCTTATTTCACGCCAGTCAAAGATTTTTCCAGCCACAAAACGGCGTCGTTCAAAAAGCTCATCTTGCCCGCCAACCACGTCAGCTTATTCACAAAGACGAGTCCGCCCACGAAGAGCAGCAAAGCGCCGCTAAGTAGTTCGACGGCGTGGAGATACTTTCGGAAGCGCTGATAAAACTTGAGAAATTGCCCAATGCCGAGAGCCGTCAGTAAGAAGGGTACGGCCAAGCCGGCGGAGTAAACGGCGAGAAGCAGAATCCCACGCGTAATAGTGTCGCTGGCTGCGGCCAACGCAAGCACCGTGGCGAGGATTGGCCCAATACAGGGGGTCCAACCAAAAGCGAACGCGAAGCCGAGAAAGAATCCGCTGAATAGGCCCGGCTTTGTGCTAGTGCTGCGCAAATGCACATCGCGGTTGAGCCACTTTGCGAGAGCAGGACCGAAGAAACCAATGAGCGAGAGCGAGAAAAAGTGGACCCAGCCGAGGCCGAAGAAGAGCGGACCGTGATGGAGTATCGCAGCAACGCCCAAAACGACGAGGAGTGAGCCCAAGATCAATCCGGTGCGAAAGGTGAGTTTCACCAACGCGCCAACCAAGTGCAAGCCGAAAAGCAAAATCAGCGCGCCTGCAATAGGTGCGAGCATTCCACGATTTTTCAGAAGAAAAGTGCCGACGGCGCTCGCCGAAGCGCCGAACGAAATGAAAACCACAGAGAACCCAACGACGAAGGAAAGCGCGGAAGCGAACAGGCCGCCGCGCGGCTGCTGGCCCTGGCGCAATTGCTCCATGCCAATGCCGGAGAGCATCGAGATGTAACCCGGAACGAGAGGAAGCACGCAGGGCGAGAGAAACGAAACCAGCCCGGCGATAAAAGCTGCAGCTAAAGAAACGTCAGTCATCTTTTTTTGAACCTAAGTTTTGTGAACTTGATCTGTCGTAGATTCCGATCTTGAATTGTCTTACTGGCACTAGACCCACCGCGCGGCGCGGTTATTCCAGTTTGAGCAGCCGATTCGTTTCTTGCTTGGACTTCTCCAATTCTCCCACAAAGACGGAAAAACCGCGCCACGCGTTAGCGCGAGGACAGTCCGCAGCAACTCCATTAGACGCGAGTGGGCCGCATTCGATACGTGCGGAATGGTAC
Organism: uncultured Acidobacteriota bacterium; assembly: GCA_963833345.1. Lineage (GTDB taxonomy): Bacteria > Acidobacteriota > Terriglobia > Acidiferrales > UBA7541 > Acidiferrum. Next base: position 4,741,233 of record CAWHXI010000002.1, read on the forward strand.
GGGCGACAGATGACGTGTTTGCCCGACGTGCTGAAGAGTTTCGATCCGCGGCGATGCCCGTAAGTGATAGGTAGCCAAGACTTTGCACCGTGCGCGGTTGGCAAGGCGATTGCCATGTGACAAGTGGTCGCATTCCGAGCGTCCGGCAGTTGGGGCAGGTGGCTATGCAGTGGACACCAAACAAAGTGACGGCCTTGCGCGTGGCAGTGGGGTTTGCCGCGGTGAGTTTGTTTGGGCGCGGGCCGTGGGCGAATCTCGCGGCGGTTGTGCTTACGGTGACGACGATCGCGCTGGACGCTTTAGATGGGCACATCGCGCGGCGAAAGAATCTGGCGACACCGGTCGGGGCTCAGCTCGACATTCTGGGCGACCGCATGATCGAAAACGTGTACTTCACGTATTTCGCGGTGGTGGGAATGGTGTCGCTATGGCTCCCAGTTTTCTTTTTTGCACGCGGAGCGGCGACGGATTTTTTGCGGGGGCTGGCCATGCGCGCGGGGCACTCCGGGTGGGGGGCGAACGCGATGCTGCAGACGTGGTGGGGAAGAGCGCTGGTGGCGTCGCGCTGGAGCCGTGGTTTGTATGCGGGAATGAAATGCATGTGCTTTTGCTACCTGGGGCTTGAATTGGCGCTGACGCGCGGGCCTGTGGCACTGCTGGGAGCAATGACGAAAGACTTGCATGCACCGGTTCGTGTTGGCGCACACGTATTGACGTGGATGACGGCGGCGTTTTGTTTGTTGCGTGGATTGCCCGTGTTGGCAGAAGGATGGCGCTTTGTTTCGAGCGTGGGCCAAGCGCGCAGAGTGAAAAGAGTTGCGCAGGGGGCAATTTGATGGCGCGCGCCCGCGAAGAGGTTAAGGAGGCAAGTGAAGTAAGGGATGTAACGGAGAAGTGCGAAGGTGTCGCGGCGTTCTTCGATTTGGACGGAACTTTGGTGCCGATGCCGTCGATGGAGAAAAGGTTTTTCGCGATGCTGCGATATCGGAAGCTCATTGGGATTTGGAATTACTTATCGTGGCTCACAGAAGCGGTTCAGCTTGTGCCGCGGGGGATCAATCAGGTCATGCATGCAAATAAGTTGTACTTGCGGGGCGTGCGAGCGGATGTCGGATGTGGTGGGACAGACATTACTGTCTGTCTCTGCTTGGAACATGAGGTAGAGGAGAAAATAAAGCCACGGGCAAGAATGCCTGTCCCACCTTACCCGGAGGCGATCGAACGTTTGGCGTGGCACGCGGAACGCGGGCATTTGATTGTGATTGTGAGCGGGACGCTGAAGCAGTTGGCGGAGCGAGCGGCGCGCGGGCTGGAGGCAGAGCTTAGTGAACGCGGATTGGCAACGAAGATTTGCGTTCGCGCAACGCGGCTGGAAGAGAGCGCCGGCAGCTGGACTGGGCAAATCGTGGGCGAAGCGATGTTCGGCGAAGCGAAGGCGCGGGCCGTCCGGCGAATCGCCGCGGAACTGGATTTGGATTTACCGAGATGCTTCGCATATGGGGACAGTTCTAGCGACAGGTGGATGCTTGAGGCAGTCGGAAAGCCGGCGGCGGTGAATCCGTCCAACGATTTGGCGCGGATTGCTCGGAGGAATGATTGGGCAGTTTTGCTGTGGGGGAAAGAAAAGACATTTACACAGAGGGCACAGAGAGCGCAGAGGACACAGAGAACGGATGAGAGTGACCACGAGTTGCAGGCGGCGCGGGCTAAGGCGGGGTTCAGGGCATGAGCAACGTTCAGAGAGACGAATACAAAGGACGCGAGTACGCGCTCGCGTGGCGTGACGGAGCGCTCCAGGGCAGTGAGAGCGCCGCGGCCATCGAACCGAAGACGCAGAATTTCGGCGCACTCGCACGGCGGGAATTGGCGGCGGCGTGGACGGTTTGTGGAGCGTTTGAGTATGTCGCATTCGGATATTTGGGAGTTTCGAGCGCGTTGATCCTTTTTTTTGCGGAGAACTTGGCGCATCCGGTGCGGTTGATTGGGGTGCAGATCTTGGTAGCTGCGACGATCTTGATTTTGTGCAGAACTGAGGCGCGGGCTTCTGGTCGTGAAGAGTTTAGTGAGGGAGCTGGAGAAAGAACGTACAAGAGTGTCTGTTCTACCGTAGCGCAGAAGTTTTTGCATTTTTGGCGGCATTGGTATCCGCATTTGTATTTTTTGTTTTGCTTTGAGGAGTTGGGGCGGCTGGTGCATCTGGTGCAGCCGGGGTGGCAGGATGCGAAGTTGATTGCGTTCGATCATTGGCTGACGGGGGTGCACCCGGCGGTGTGGCTCGAGCAATTTGCGACGCCGGCGCGGAATGATTTCATGCAGTTTGTTTATTTGACGTACTTCACGTACTTGCTAGTGGTCGGCGGCGTTTTGTATTACCGGCGGGATTGGCGAGGGTATTGGTCGGTGATGACGTATTCGGCTGTGGGGTACGCGATCGGGTATGTGATTGCGATTTGCTTTCCGATTGAGAGCCCTTGGTTTTCGATGGCTGGGGCTTGGCATGGGGAGTTGCGCGGTGGTGCGGCGACTTCCGTGATCAATTTCATCGAGCACTATGGACGCGTGCGCGGTGCGGCGTTTCCTTCAGAACATGTGGCTGGGGCAGTGGCGGTGACCTGGGGTGCTTGGCGGCACCGGAAGTGGCTGTTCTGGGTAATGCTGCCTTTAGTGGCGTGCATGTGCGTGTCGACGATTTGGGGGCGGTATCATTACGTGGCCGATGTTTTCGCGGGGATGATTACCGGAACGCTGGGCTATGTCATTGGCAAGTGGTTGATGGAGCGACGGCAGCCAGAGCAAGAGAGTACAGAGGGGAGGCTTCGGCCGGAGGAACGCCGGATGGGGGCCGTGGCGTTTCAGGAGGGCACAGACTGAACTCTGTGTCGCCCAGACGTTTGGTTAACCATAACGACCCCCACCCCCCGGTTTTGCGTAAACATTCATTCCAAAGACGGATAAAGTCCTTTGTTTTGACGCACTTTTATAAGTGTCCATTCTAAAGACACTTAGAATTGCACCGAAATTGTGCAAATTCAGGGATAGGAATGGGGCGAGGCAGCCCGCGGGTGGAAATTGCGGAGCGGGGCGTGGGGATTTTAACACGGAGTGCACAGAGATCACAGAGAGCATAAAGAACCCAGGTCAACGGCGAGGGATCTCCGAAGCCCCAAAAGGAAAGAGCGGCAAGGCGGCTCCCGCTCTTGGAAGAATTTGGATTTATCCGGCCTCAAAAATAGCAAATGTTATCGCGGGTGTCAAGACTATTCGCATGTATCATTTAGTCGTTTAAATAGAACTAGTTAACGGAGGACGGCGATTTTGCGGGTGAGCGTGTTCAAAGGCATGGGCGAACTGAAGGAGGGATTTTTCCTGCCACCCGTGCCCGATGATTTGAAGCCCGACGGGCAAGCCTGAGGGCGTGAAGCCGCATGGCACTGACACGGCCGGCAACTCCGCAAAGTTCGCCGGACGATTCAGCCGCAACAATGCGGCCCTGACCTTTTCGCTTTCGCCGTTGACCGAGACTTCTTCGACACCGATCTTTGTGGCGGAGAACGCAGTAGTGGGGGTCACGATTGCGTCGAGTAGGCCCACGAAATCAGAACGGTGATCGAAGAGAGAAATCCAAGCAAGTTGGCGCTCAGCGAAGGCCGCGATGTAATCCGTCGCGCGAATTTCCCTGCCCATTTCCAGTCTTGTGCGCACGTCTTCGCCATATTCGGCTGAGCGAGCGGGAAACCAACCGGAACCTTGATGGAAGGCAGTCGCTTCTGCCAGGGCGATGTTTGTACTTGGTTCCGTCCAGCTGTGCACGGCTGGCGCGCGATACTCGTGCAAACAAATGGTCTTACCCTTTGGTGCGGCGAGAGCCTTCATGAGAATTTTACGGACCTCGTCATCAATGCGACCCCAAAAGTAGTCTGGCAGTCCCAGGTGGATGGGCCGGTGAAGCCTTTTCCGAATTTCGTTGATGCCCTGAAACCCAAATGGATAGGGAGTCTTGTGTGCTGACCCGTCGAGGTAACCGCCTGCGGTAACCGCACGAAGAATCAAAGCGGCATCCACGACAGTTCGAGCCAGGGGGCCGACATGATCTAGCGATTTCGAAAGGGGGACGACTCCTTGCGTAGAGACTCGACGAAAGTGAGGTTTGAGGCCGACGACGCCGCAGAGCGAAGCAGGAATGCGGATGGAGCCGCCGGTATCGGTGCCGATACTGCCGTAACACAAACCCGCGGCGACGGCTGCAGCGGAGCCACCGCTAGACCCTCCGGGGATTCGTGAGAGATCCCAGGGATTGTGGACCGGGCCGAAGTGCGGGTTGTTGCTGGTTACACCGTAGGCGAACTCGTGCATGTTGGTTTTGCCGAGGAGGACGGCGCCTGCATGTTTGAGTTGCCCAACAACCGCGGCATCTTCGGTAGGGGCGAAATCCTTCAAGATTTTTGAGCCGGCCGTGGTGCGAATGCCGGCGATGTAAATGTTGTCTTTCACCGAGATGGGAATGCCATGAAGTGGGCCGCGGTCGCGATAGCCTTTGCGACCGCGTGGAGCGAAGAGTTCGATTTCGGCTTTTTTGGCTTGGGCAAGGGCGAGGTCGGACGTCACCGTAATGTAGGCGTTCAGTTTGGGGTTTAGTTGGTCGATGCGGGCGAGAATCAGCTTTGTAAGTTCGACGGGGGAGAGTTTGCGTTTGCGGAAGAGGCGGGCGATTTCTTCGATGGAAGCAAAGGCCAGGTCGGTGTCGGTCGTTGGGGGCATGCGGGATAGGGTGAAGTGGGGAATTTAACACAGCCATCGAGGGCGGAGCCATTTGAACTCAATTTTTATGACATGGGGCAGAGCTGAAGCGAGATGGCGTGTTGCCGACCGGTTGAACCCCCAGCGTTTATCTGGCACTGGGTCTATTTGTTGAGGAAATCATCCCGAAGTGCATATGGGCTGCCGTTATTCGTCGTTGAGTTTGCCGTGTCCGGAAGCTGTTGGGCTTGAGCTGAACTCCCGCGTCTTGCTAGCGTCCTGCTGGGTCGTTTTGGGATAGTACTTTCAGATGGCGGCCTTCTTCAGCGCCGCTCGCGCTTTGCTGGCGATCAATTTCAGGCCGAGCGCATCCGCCTGTTGCGCGATTTGCTCGATTTCTGCAAGCAATGCGGGGTTGCGTCCGGGTTGCATCTCGATTTCGGCCAGCGTAAGTTTTGCTTCGAGCAAGACCAGTTCATATCCCATCCGTTGGGACTGGGAGATCACTTCCGTCAACAATTCCCGGGCGCCCTTTTTGTCCCCGAAAGCAGTGCGAGCACGAGCGAGCTGCAAATTCGCGGTCAACATGGCATCCTCGTTTTGCGTTTCCGGAACAGCTTTGGCCAAGGCAGCAAGTTCGTGCTTTGTGTCGGTAAACGGCATGGCCAGCAACGTCTGTATGAGAATGGCCCGGGCTTCGACTTGGCTGGCCTGTTCTTTTTTCGAAGCAAAATACGCCAACGACTTACGCAGCGTCTCCGCTGCAGCCTGAGGGTGGTTTTCTTCCACATCCAAGCGGGCCAACATAAGCCGCCTTTGTTCCGTCGCTATCTCCAGGTTGAGTTCCTGGCTAAGCTTGAGCGCCAGCTCAGCCTCTCGTCGCGATTCCTCGAAGGTTCCTTGAACGAACAGGAGTCTCGCGCGGCACGCATGAAGAAACATCCTGTACGATTTGTTCTGTGTCTGCGCGTTGACCTCGAAGCCTTCGTCCAGGTATTTCCGCGCGCCCGGAACGTCTCCTTTGGAAACAAGAACATCCGCCAGGTCGGCTAACCAAAGGTCCAGTTCTGTCTTCGATTTGATCTGGCGTTTGATGGCAATTGCCGATTCTTCGTTCTTCACGGCCTCCGTGAGGTTTCCCTCGAGGGAGTACACCCAGCCCAGATTGCCGTAGGAGGAACTAATACCCTGCTGCTCGCCCATTTTTTGGTACAGTGCCAACGCTTCGCCGTACTCCTTGCGCGCCCGCGAATAGTCGCCCGCATTCGCGGACAACTCGCCTGCGACGGTCATGGCGAAGCTGAGACCCGCGTCCGCTCCCATTTTTCTCAGTAAGGCAATCTGCCGATCATTGGCATTTCTTCCGGCAACCGCGTCCCCTCGTCTGCTTGCTTGCATGGCCAACGCCCCCCAGACCTTGGCCTCGCCGCCCAGGTCTGCGATTTCTGAATAGATGATGCGGGCTTTGTCGCAGGCGGCTAATGCCTTGGCAGGATCTCCAAGGCTGGAAAGCAAATAGCATTGAATGTTCAGGGATTCCGCCGCCAGACGGCGCGCGCCTGTCTGCGTAGCCCGGAGTTCGACACGCTCGGCCAAAGCCAGGGCCTTTTTGCTGTCTCCGGACGCCAGAGCCACGGCGGAACGGACATGGTCGATACGGGGATTATCGCCGTCGGGAGATTTGAGCTGTTGCAAGGCATCGAGAGTCGTATTCGCTTCCTGCCATTGCGCGTTGTAGTACTGGCTCTTGGCCAGGGACAACCCGTAATCAAGACTCTCGGGATAAAACGTGAAAAGGGATTTGTAAATTTCGGCCTCGCGCACCTTATCCCCTATGGAATTTCGATATTGCGCTTCGATGGCCAGACGGTTTTCACGGGAAAGGTTGGTCGAAAGATCCATGGCCTTCTTCGCTTCGTCCATCGACTTGCTGTGATAGCCAAGGCTCCTCCAAGCTTCGGAGAGGGCGGCATGGGCAAGGGCATAATTGGGATCTTCGCTGACGGCTCGTTCCAGCAAATCCCGCGCCCCGGAAGTATCAAACGAATGCAGTTTTTCAATCCCTTCGGAATAAAGTCTTGTGGCGAGCAAACTCGCAGATTGCGCAGCCTTGGCGCTGGCGGCATCCAGAGGGGAAGCCTCCGCTACTCCTAGTTTTTGCCGCAAGCGCTCTCCCACGCGAGCGGCCACCTCGGGCAATTTGTTATCCGGGCCGGCGTCGGAGATCGTGTAAATCGTTTCTCCTTTCGCAGTGTCTTGTATGCTCAAATCGACGCGGACCTGGCCGTCCATTTCCAGAAAGGAACCGAGGACCACATAGTCGCTTCCCAGGTTGTCCCGGACGCGAGACAAGGTTTCCGGCCCCAAGGCTTGTTCGTCAGGCAAGGCCAGATCGATCTTGCCGTGAGTGACTTGTTCACTCGGAATGATGAGTAACTGCTCGCCTGCCGACAGCTGGCTTCCGAGCATCTGCGATAGGGCGGGCGAAATCCATGCCGCATCCGGTTTGCCAGAAAGATTTTTGAATCCCAACAGGGCCACCGCCGGCCGGCTTGGGGAACGGCCGGAACGCAATTTCGCGGATTCCGAAAATGGAGTGGCGTTGTTGCGCCGGCTGTACCTGACAATCCCAAAACCGGTGGCAACGAGAAGTGCGGCGACGGTAGCTGCCCCGAGACCAAAGCCTATCCGATACTGACGTCGTGCCTTGTCGCCGCCAAAGTTCGCGCGGCCGCCGTCAACTTGTCTTTGCCGGGACACCGCAGCGGGCGTATCCGCGTTACCGACGCCGTCTTGAAGCAAGTTAAAGACGTGGACGCGTACTCCGTGCTTGACTTGAACTTCACCTAAGTCGTGGAGTGCACCGGACCATTCGCTGACTTGCTTGAGCACGCTCGCCAGCGCGGCCGAAACGAGTATGTGGCCCGCATCTCCGCAATCCATCACGCGCTGTGCGATGTTGATTCCTCCGCCCGAAACATTCCGGTTCGCGTTAATGTCCGCGATGCGATACACGGGACCGGTGTGCAGGCCCATTCGCAATTTCAATTCCGGGTTGCTGGGCAGCTTTTGCGTCAGCTCGATAGCGCACCTTACCGGTGCTTCGGCGTTTCCAAAAAACACCAGCGCCATCCCATCCCCGGTGGGCAGCGAAATCAGTTGTTCCTGGCTCTTTGCTCGAGTGAATTCCGCAGTACTGGAGGTTAGTTGCTGGAGCGCTTCCACCTGTTCCCGCTGGTGGTCCATCGGAAGCTTCGAGTAGCCCACAATGTCGATGAATAGAACATGGGCAATCTCCAACTCCGGAGTGGATTTTTTATCGCTCAAGGGGTCCGTGAACTGACGTGAAATCCAAATGGACGAGAGTATGGAGTATTCCGTTTCACCCGTCAAATCACAACCGGAGCTCAGCGTGGCGCGGTTCGTGCCATAGGACTTCGGCCTGCTTAGTTCGTCGCTACGTGGACGGGCGCGTAGATTTGATACAGCAGGCACGACGCCCGGAGTTAGAAAATGTTTTCCTGGCGGCGGAGATTTCCGAAGGAGCCGATGTTGGCGATGATGAAGGTGGCGGTGAAGCGGTTTTCGGTGCGTACCTGGCCGAGGTTGATGCGACGGTACTCGAGGGCGAGGCCGCAGCAGTTTCCGTTGTAGCTGATTTGCACGAGCTGGCTTTGCAGGATTTGGTTGGTGAAATCGTAACTAATGCCGGTGGTGAAATTGAATCCCTTGCGCGTCAAGTTTCCGTAGCCCATTAGGGCGCGGACCTGGTTGGAGAGCGGCTGGGAAAAGGGCACAAAGCCCGGTGGGGGTACCGGAGGAAGATCGGCTTGCACGGGATTGTCGTTCAAGCGGAAGTAGGCGACGGTGGCGAAGAATTCGCTGTAGGGCTTCACTTTCAGAAGGGTGCCGACGGTGACGAGCCGTTGAATTTGCGTGTCGTATTGGAGAATTTGCTCAACGTCATATTTACCGCCGGGCATGATCTTGAAATCGCTGATGATGGGAGACCAATTTCGTGGACCGAAGGCGAAGGCAAAGGGAGTTATGGAGTCGAGCGCCTGAAAGACATTGCGCTGGCCGTCCATGATGGCGCCGCCGAACGTGGGATCGAAATAGTGCGCCTGGAGAATGCTCCAGGAGAGAAGCTCTTCGGGCTGGCCGTCGCCAGTCTTGACGAAGAGCCGCTGGGTGATGCCGTATTGGACCTGGTTGGTGTCGGTCAGGGTCGCGTCGGAGTCGAAGCGAATAAGATCCGCAATGTTGTTTACGCCTCCGACATAGTGGTACGTGATCGCAGGCTCGATGGTGTGTTTGTACCTTTTGCGAGGTTTGTTTTTGTCGAGAGAAGAGCGATCGAAAAAGCGTTCAAGAGTGGGCAGGCGCAGATCAACGGTGAGTTCGCCGGTGTTCCGCGTGAGGTATTGCGAACTCAATTGCCCCGCGGAATTGTAGGAATCGCCGTAGTAGGTGGTTCGAAAGGTTGCAGAAGTGGTGACACCAAGCCATGAGCCGAAGTGGAGTGGAACGGTCACGGTCGGGGCAAATTCGGTGCGCGGCACGAATGCGGGAGTGTCCAGAGGAGTGTCGTCCTGGCGGTGTAGCGCGTCGACAAAGGCGTCGAAAGAAAAATAGACGGGAAGATTCTGCCAGGGCGCCTGTTCCACCGAGCTGAAGAAAACTTCAGGAGCGTCACGCAGCGAGACACTGACGGCCGGAGTCGTCACACCGGTCGTCGTGTTTGTGACCGGAATGCTGAGGAAGGTCTTGTCGGAGAGTGAAGCGAAGTTGAGGCTGAAACCGCGGAAATTGTTGGTGAGAAAGCTGGCGCTGCGGACTTCGGAAGTGATGGCATCGCCAAAGGTGTCGGCAAAGGCCAGGCGGAAGGTCAGCGAAGAGAGTTCATTGAGATCGGTGACGGCGCGCCAGCCGTTGGGTAGGAGAGACTGAGATTCGAGTTGCATCTGGTGACCGCCTTGTTTTTCGAGGACGGTGGTGTCGTTCGGTCCGGGCTCGTTAATGCCGCGGTCGATGACGCCATAGTAGGTGTATCTAATGGAAGTGTTCTCGAAAGGACGAGCACGGAATTCACCGCGCTCGGCGGAGCCGCGCTTGGTGAGCAGCTCGGCCCCCGCCGTAAGATCGTACCAGGGTCGCGGCGCCAAATAGACGGCATCTCCCAGAACAAAGCCCTTGCTGTTGCTCTGAGCGACCACGGGGATCAGGATTCCGGACTGACGAATTTTTTCTCCGGCTGGGGCGGTGGCGTAGGGCAGCCAGAGAAGAGGGACACGGTATAGGCGGAAGTTAGCGCTGACCAAGGCGACGGTCTTACCGAGGCGAATGCGAGTGTGCTGGGAATAAAACTGCCACGTGGGATGTTGGGGGTCGCAAATCGTGATCCAGCCGTGGCTGACGAGGTAGATGTCGTCGGCGAGGCGTTCAACCTCCGGAGCCTGGAAATAGATAGGGTTCTGAGAGATCAGAATTAAGGGGTTGGCACGACGCTCGATTTTGACGGTGCCGCGGACGTTGAGGAATGTGCCATGGCCAGTGCTTACGTTGTAATGAGCTTCATCGGCTTCGAGGTGTTCATTGTTGTAATCGAAGCGGACATGGCCGCGAGCAAAGGACTCGGAAGTTTTTTCGTTGTACTCGACGTGGTCGGCCTGGAGGCGCTCGTCTCCATAGTGAATGTCCACGTCGTCGTCGGCAATATACAAGTCGCCGCGTTTTTGCTGCGGGCCGCGAGACCATATCTCAACATCGCCAGCTTTTACGGAGTGCAGGCCGGCCTGCTGCGCGAAGGAAACAGGCAACGCCAACCCAAAGAGAGAATAAAGGAGCGTCGCGAGGAGCAGAAGGGACCGGAGCGCGGACGTAATCCGGGCATGGAAGTGACCATTCACTCGGAACATTTGTACGATGAAATCAGTTGGATAGCCTAGCATGCGGCTGGAGGGATGTGTAGAAGAGTCGAGAAGGGGTGCCGGCGGTAAAGCGCGCAAGGGTGTTTCGGCCTTGAAAGCAGTGGGACGAAACGCGGGGCCGGTGCGGCGCGTCTTTGTGAGCACGGATCGGTTTGCCATTCCTGAAACAATTGATGCACGCCGAGGCATTGGGGAGGTATGATGCCCGGCCTTGATAACTAGGGGGGATAGTATGCGCAGCGTTTCGTCTACATTGAAGATTATTTTGTCGCCAGCGGTGTTTTGTCTTGCGTTGGCGTTCGCTTTGCCTGCTGGATTGGCGGGCCAGACAAGCGTAACTGACAGGCTGAAAAATTTGGAGTTTCGAGAGATCGGGCCGGCAGTGATGGGCGGGCGCATCGACGATTTCGGCGTCGTCGAGAGCAATCCGAATATTGTTTATGTGGGAACGGCCTCGGGCGGGGTGTGGAAGACGACGAATAACGGGACGACGTGGGAGCCCGTGTTTGACAAGGAAAGCGTTTCGACGATTGGCGATATTGCGATCGCGCCGTCTGATCCTGCGGTGGTATGGGTCGGAACAGGAGAACCCAATAACAGGCAGAGCTCGTCGTGGGGAGATGGGATCTACAAGTCATTGGATGCCGGTAAGACGTGGCAGAAGATGGGGCTGGCAGCGACACACCACATCGGCCGTATCGTGATTCACCCGAAAAATCCGGAGGTCGTTTACGCGGCGGCGCTCGGACATTTGTGGGGGCCGAACCCGGAGCGCGGTGTTTACAAGACGACGGATGGCGGCAAGACGTGGAATCAAGTGCTGAAAATCAATGACGACACGGGCGTGAGCGATATCGCTATGGACCCGGAGAGCCCGGACACGCTTTACGCGGCGGCGTATGAGCGTCGAAGGACCCCGTTTGGATTCAACGGCGGTGGACCGGACAGCGCGATTTACAAGACCGTGGACGGCGGCGCTACGTGGAAAAAATTGGTGAAAGGACTACCTTACGAAAACGGCGGCGATACCGGGCGAATTGGACTGGATATTTACCGGAAGGATTCGAACATCGTGTATGCCATCGTGCAGCACGAAAAAGGCGGAACTTATCGCAGCGAGGACAAGGGCGAGACCTGGAAGAAGATGGGCGACACGAACCCGCGTCCTTCGTATTACAGCCAGATCCGGATCGACCCCAACAACGATCTGCGAATCTGGGAGCTTGGCGCGCAGATGTTTTATTCAGAGGATGGGGGCAAGACGTTTTCGACGCAGCGGGTGAAGGGCATTCACGGAGATTTCCACGCGATGTGGATCGATCCGGCGGATTCGAATCACGTCATAACGGGATCTGATGGAGGAATTCACTGGAGCTACGACAACGGACGCACGTGGGACTTCATCAACACGATCGCGATTGGGCAGTTTTACGAAGTCGGACTGGACAACGAAAAACCTTACAAAATCTGCGGCGGTTTGCAGGACAACGGAAGCTGGTGCGGGCCGAGCATGTCTTTGACGCGCGACGGCATCATCAACTCAGACTGGACGCTCATGCCTGGCGGCGACGGGTTTTACGCGCGAATCGATTACGCGGAACCGTGGATCGTTTATACCGAATCACAAGATGGCCATCTTTCGCGGCGTGATGAACATACCTCGCAGCAGCGGGAGATCATGCCGGAAGCGAAGTTCGGAGAACCGCATTACAGATTCCAGTGGAACTCGCCCGTCGAGGTTTCGGCGCACGATCACAAGACGATTTATTACGGCGGAAATTATTTGTTCAAGTCGACCGACCGCGGGGACTCTTGGACGCGGCTGGGTGGTGATCTGACTACGGGAGCGGACCGCAACAAGCTGCAAATCTTCGGGAAGACGCCAGACAAGAGTACGTTGTCGCGGCACGACGGCGTCGAGGAGTACCCGACGATAACAACTCTGAGCGAATCGCCGTTGACGCCGAACGTGCTGTGGGTGGGAACGGACGACGGCAACGTGCAAGTGACGCGCGACGGCGGGAAGACTTGGAAAAACGTGGCGTTGCGCGTGCCTGGAGTGCCCAAGGGGGCGTACGTGACGCGCGTTGTGGCGTCGAAGTTCGCGGAGGGGGCGGCGTTCGTGACGTTTGATGGCCACCGGACTGACGACTATAACGTCTACCTGTTTCAGACGTCAGATTATGGAGAGACGTGGAAGGCGATTCGCAACGGAATTCCAGATTCGGCGGGAACCGTGCACGTCGTGCGAGAGCATCCCCGAAGCGCGAACTTGCTTTTTGCGGGAACGGAGTTTGGGCTGTGGGTGTCGTGGGATCACGGCGCTAATTGGACGGCGCTGAAGAATAATCTCCCAACAGTGCCGGTGGATGATATTGAAATCCAAGCGCAGCAGAACGATTTGGTGCTCGCTACGCATGGGCGGTCGATCTGGATCTTCGACGACATGACACCGATCGAGAAGTTTGACGCCGGCGTGGCAAGTTCTGATTTGACGTTTTTTACGCCGCGGACTGCGACGGTGTGGGATCTGCGCGACCGCAGGTGGAGCGCGGGGCAGAAGATGTTTACGGGCAAAAATCCACCGTATGGCGCGATATTGAATTACTACCTGAAGGAAGCTTTGCCGCCTGAACCGCCGAAGACGGCCAAAGACGACAAAGATAAGGGCCCAGAAAAACAAAAAGAAGCGGATGCAAGCAAACAGAAAGACCAGGAAAAGAAAGAAACCGCAACCGCCGATCAAAAACCGAAAGCTCCAACCCCTGCTGACAAAGAGGGTAAGACGAAGATCAGCGTGTACGACAAGGACGGCAAGTTGGTGCGGGAACTCGATGGACCTGGCAAGGCTGGTGTAAATCGCACGAACTGGGATTTGCGTTGGAATTCGCCGGCAATGCCTACACCGGAACAACTTGAGGCTGCCGCGGCTGGATTCGATTTTGGGCCGCGTGGCCCGCTCGTCGAGCCCGGCAAGTACACCATCAAAATCAAGGCGGGAAGCAAAGAGGGGACGCAAGAGGTCGTTGTGGAAGATGATCCGCGGATGCAAATGTCGCCGGCTGATCGCGCGGCGAGAAGCGAAGCGATCCAACAGCTCTATGCAATGGCTAAAACAACGGATAAGGACCGCAAGACAATCGAGGGAATCAAGGAAGGGTTGAAGGCGGCCAGAGAACAATGGAAGAAGGATGCCGAGAAGCCGGATGCGCCAAAAATTCCTGCGGAGATACAAAAGGCCGCCGAGGAACTGCAGAAAAATGTGGACGCGGTCGCGGAAAAGTACGTGCGCGAACAACAAGGACTCGGAAATGCGGGGCCGCCATTCGAATGGAAGCCCGAGCCGTTGCCGCAGCAGGTGCAAAGTTTGCTGCGAGAGCTGGATAGCTTCTGGGAAGCACCGGGAGGGCAACAAAAGGACAAGCTGGCGGAACTAACGCCACTCGTCAACGAAGCTTCGACGAAGGTGAAGAAAATTGCAGAAGAGGACCTGCCGGCGCTCAATAAAAAGATGAATGACGCAGGAATACCGCACATCGTGCCTGTGCCGCCGCAACGGCCCGGCAGGGGCGGAGCTGAAGAAGAAGACGAGCCGTAGTTTGGAATTAGTCCAGCAATATTGAGAAAACTCGGAGGTAAGAGCATGGACGCGAAGCATCTCAGCCTGCGCGGCTTGGCCGCGTGGTTTGCCGCGATGACGGTGATTCTCGGAGGATTTGCCGGGACCGTGCAGGCTAAGCTCCAGGACGCCGCGGCCCAGGATAGCCAAGATAAGAAAGACGAAAAGAAAGGCGAGAAAAAGGACGAGAAGAAAGGGTTGCCGCTGAAGTCTACGAGAAAGATCGAGTTCACGACCGACGAGGGGACGTGGCTCTCGCTGGACGTTTCACCGGATGGCAAGATCATCGTCTTCGAATTGCTCGGGGACATTTACACGCTGTCGATTGAAGGTGGGGTTGCGAAACTAATCGATGGCGGGATGGCGTTTGACAGCCAGCCGAAGTTTTCGCCCGATGGAAAATGGGTAGCGTTCATTTCTGACCGCCAAGGCAGCGAGAACATCTGGATCATGCATCCGGATGGCAGCGGCGTGAAACAGGTTTCAAAGGATCCTAACAGCGAGTTTGTTTCGCCTAGCTGGTCGCCGGATGGGAACTATATTTTTGTTTCAAAGGCAGGATTTGGAATCGGGTCGAGTGAAATCTGGATGTACCACGTCGACGGCGGTTCCGGGGTGCAGATTACGAAGTCCAAGCCCACACCTACCACGAAAAGAGCGGATCGGCCGAACGCGATGGGGGTTGTGGCTTCGCCCGACGGAAAGTACCTCTATTATGCGACGAAGCTCGGGTCGCTGAACTACAACGCTCAATTCCCTATGTGGCATATTGCCCGGCGCGACAGGAAGACAGGCGACGAAGACGAAATCATCAATCAACCTGAGAGCGCGTTCCGGCCCGTACTCTCGCCTGATGGGAAGGAGATCGTGTATGCAACCCGTTATGAAACCGAAACGGGCCTGCGTTTACGAAATCTTGAAACCGGGGAAGACCGTTGGGTTAGGTATCCCGTGACGCGCGACGATCAGGAATCGCTCTTCACTCGCGACGTTTTTCCAGGATACGCATTTCTTCCGGACGGGAAGGAAATTGTCTACAACCAGGACGGAAAAATACGCCGGCTGAATCTCGCCACCGGGGCGGAGAGTGTAATTCCATTTACCGCGCAGGTATCGCAGGAACTGGGGCCGAAGCTGGATTTCCCGCAGAGAGTGGAGCAAGGCCCCTTGAAGGTGCGCTTGATCCAGGATCCTGTGGAATCGCCCGACGGTAAGAAAATGGTTTTTTCCGCTATGACACACCTTTACATCGTGGATATTCTGGGCGGCAAGCCGCAACGTTTGACGAGCGGGAATGCTCGCGAATTCCAACCCGCCTGGTCGCCTGACGGAACTTCCATCGCGTACGTGACTTGGTCGAGCGCGGGTGGCCAACTTTGGAAGATACCAGCTGCGGGAGGAACACCGCAGCAGTTGTCCAAGTCGGCTGCGGTCTACAGCAATCCGGTTTGGTCGCCGGATGGAACGCGTATCGTGGCGCTGCGAGGGAACGCTTACGACCGCGAAATGAGCCAATTTGACGGCGGACAGACACGGAACGCTGATCTCGTCTGGATTCCGGCGCAAGGTGGCGATGCGAATTTGATTTTGCCGGCGCGTGGTGCGGGCTCGCCGCACTTCACTCATGATAAGGAGAGGATTTACATCTACACGCCGCAGGGACTTGTGTCGCTGCGTTTTGACGGCACGGACCGCCGCACGCATATCGTGGTGAAGGGGAAGGGTATCTATTTCGCTGAGGAGCCAGTCCCCGCGGAGAACGTGAAGGCAAGTCCGGACGGGCAATGGGTCCTGGCGCAGGTGATGAATCAGCTTTATGTGACGGCGATGCCGGTGGTTGGCGGCGAAGCACCCACGGTGGATGTTTCGACACCGTCGGTGCCAGTGAAACGGCTGACGGATATCGGAGCGGATTATTTCAATTGGGCCGATGACGGAAAGACAATCACGTGGGCCGTAGGAGCCAGCTATTTCCGTGAGCCGCTGAGCGCCATTTCTTTCGAGCCGCCTAAGGAAGAGGAAAAAAAGGATGGGGACAAGAAAGACGCCGGGGCGCAAGCAGCGGATGCCAGCAAGGACGAAAAGAAGGACGAGAAAAAAGTAGAGAAGAAATTGAAGGAAGAGGACAAGAACGTCCAGGAGATCGCGGTCGACTTGGCAGTTCCGCGGAAGACTCCGAAGGGGACGATTGTGCTGCGGGGCGCGACCGTGGTGACAATGAAAGGCGATGAAGTCCTGAAGAACGCGGACATTGTAGTCGAAGACAACCGTATCAAGAGCGTCGGACCAAAGGGCGCGGTTCCACCTGGTGCAAAGGTGTACGACGTGGCAGGGAAAACGATCGTGCCCGGCTTTATTGACACTCATGCGCACTGGACTGAAATTCGCCGCGGTATCCTGGATACCCAAAACTGGGCGTTTCTGGCCAACCTCGCCTACGGCGTGACCGCCGGTCTCGACGTGCAAACCGGCACGAACGACATGTTTGCCTATCAGGACTTGGTCGACAGCGGCGACATTCTTGGGCTCCGCGCTTTTTCCACGGGGCCTGGAGTTTTCTCCGACAACAACTTCCAGTCGGTGGAAGAAGTAAAAGGCGTGCTGACGAAATACAGAAAGTATTACGGCACACACAACATCAAGAGCTACATCGTGGGGAACCGCAAACAGCGTCAGTTCATGGTGATGGCGTCGAAAGAACTGGAAATGATGCCGACGACCGAAGGCGGATTGGACTTGAAGCTCAACCTGACTCACGTCATCGACGGTTTTCACGGCAACGAGCACACGCTTCCGATCACTCCGCTGTTCAAAGATGTGCTGCAGATCTTTGCGCAGTCTGGAATTGCGGAGACGCCGACGCTGATCGTAAATTACGGCGGCCCATTTGGCCAGGAATACTGGTTTGAGAACACTAATGTGCACGACAACGCGAAGCTCAACCATTTCATACCGCACAATCTCATCGATGAAAGGACCAACCGGAGGCCTGATTGGTTCCGCAAAGATGAGTATGCGTTTCCGAAACTGGCCGCGCAGATGGCCAAGCTCTCGAGGGCTGGCGGTCTTGTCGGAGTAGGCAGCCACGGACAGTTGCAAGGGCTGGGGTATCACTGGGAGATGTGGATGCTCGCAAGCGGGGGAATGACGCCGCTCGAGGTGCTGCGGTGCGCCACGTTGAATGGGTCCAGAATCGTAGGGCGGCCGCAGGACCTCGGTTCGATCGAGGTGGGAAAGCTCGCCGATTTAGTCATTCTGGATAAGAGCCCGCTCGATGACATCCACAATACGAATACGATTCACTGGGTTATGAAAAACGGCGAATTGTTCGAAGGCGATACGCTGGATCAGGTTTGGCCCGAACAGAAAAAGCTCGAACCTTTGTACTTCTGGAACTTCGACAAGCCGAAGGTGGGAGAGCCGTTGAGCTACGGGAAGACGGTGAATCCGTAAGGCTTTAGATTGCAAGCTGGGCGCAGGGTGGTGCGCCGTTAGTCGTTAGAAGAGGACGCGGAAAAAGAAAGAGGGCACGATGTATCGTGCCCCTACAGTCTCGCGACGGCTGCTCACTCTTTGGATTTTGCTTCCGCTTTGGTCTGCGTCGACCTGTACCACTCAAATGTACGGCCGAGACCTTCCTCGAAAGTAATCTGCGGATCGTAGCCGAGATATTCGCGCGCTTGCGTGATGTCGGCTTGCGAATCGCGAATGTCGCCGTCGCGCGGCGGCTCGTACTTCGCTTCGAGCTTCTTGCCAGAGATTTTTGCAAGCAATTGAACTGTCTGGTTTAGAGTAAAATGGCTGCCGGTCCCGACGTTGAAAGTTTTGCCGGAAACGTTGGGGGCTTCGCAGGCCAGAAGATTGGCCTGCACTGCGTTTTCCACATACGTGAAGTCGCGGGATTGCTCGCCATCGCCAAACATGACGGGTTGTGTCTCTTCCAGAAAGCACATGCAGAATTTCGCCAAGACGCCGGAATACGGCGAACCGGGATCCTGGCGAGGCCCGAAAATGTTGAAGTAGCGAAGTGAGACATTTTCGAGGCCATAGCAGCGGCCAAACGTTTGCGCGTAAAGCTCGCCGACAAATTTAGTGACCCCGTAGGGCGAGATAGGCGCCGGAGGCATGGTTTCGACTTTGGGGAGCGTCGGCGTCTCGCCATAAGCGGAAGAAGAAGCGGCGAACACTACGCGCTTCACTTTGGCGTCGCGTGCCGCCACAAGGACATTTAGAGTTCCATCGATGTTGATTTTGTTTGTTTCGATGGGGTCTTTGACGGAGCGCGGCACCGAAGTACGAGCGGCGAGGTGCAGCACGTATTCGGCTTCGTGCATGGCCTTGCGAACGACTTCGATGTCCGTGATACTGCCCTTTATGAAAGTGATTTTGTTGCGGATTTCGACAAGGTTATCTTCCTTGCCGGACGAAAGATCGTCGAGCACAACCACGCTGTGGCCGCGCCGCACGAGTTCATCCACCGTGTTCGAGCCGATGAAACCAGCGCCGCCCGTGACGACGTAGCGCATTCAGGAACTCCTCCTCGATCGAGGTCCGAGAGCGGCGGAGTGCCGTCTCGGTCATTTAACGCGGCGCCGGCAAAGACGCGGGCCTCGCGTTTTGGTAACCTCAGAGTTTGCGGGTAGCGTTCGGCGGACTTTGCCGGGCTATCGCGAACGAATTCGTATTGTACGATGGAAGTCCCAAAGGCGAAGGACTGTTTCCCGTGCAGGTCACACAAAGAGCATGAGCTACCGAAAAGTCATTGGCATTGCCGGCCTGCTGGCGCTTGGATGCGCAGCGGGGGGCTACTACTGGATGAGGGAGAGAAACGCGGGGCTGGCGCGCGCCTGGGCTTCTGCACGCGCCTCCGAACCGATGAGCGCCCCGGCGACGGAGCTTCCCGCCATTGTGCCGACGAGCACCCCTTCTACTTCGAGCCCTACCAAGAATGGCGAGCCCGCGGCCGATCCCGGGCTGCCCTTGCGAGGGGGCGAAGTGCTGGACTACACGGCGAATGTCTCAAGCCTGAACAATGTGGCCACTCTGAAATTGCAGGTGGGCGAACACAAAGATTTTTTCGGCAAGAACGCGTGGCATCTCCAGGCGTTTGCGCATACGGAAAGCCCCCTGCGCATGGTCTTCGAGTTGGACGACCAGTTTGATTCGTACAGCGATGCCGCGACGATGACCAGCCTACAGTACGAAATGCATCTAAGTGAACGTGGGCAGAAAGTGGATTCCATCCAGCGGATGACGGCCACCGGAAAAGAGCCGGCGCCGCCCGATGCCACCGAAACACGGGTCCTTCCTGGCACGCGAGACCCACTCGGCATGCTGCAGTTTTTGCGAAACGTGGATTGGACGAAGACAGCGGAAGTTCGATGCCCGGTCTACGATGGGCACAAATTGTACGACATCAGGGCAAAACTCGTCAGCGCAGGAGAGGCGGTCACCGTGCCTGCGGGAAGCTACAAAACTTCGAAGATTGAGATGCGTGTATTTGAGAACGGCCTGGAGATGAAGGACGCCCATTTTACGATGTACCTCGCAAATAATGCCGGGCGCACGCCCGTGTTGCTGGAAGCAATCATGCCGTTCGCGACGGCACAGGTGCAGTTGGTGCACGCGAAGTAAGAATTCGCTCTTCGCTTGCAGAGTACAGGCAATGTCCCAAATCAAAGTAGGAAAGAATGGCCGTGCTGCCAACACAGCCGTGCGTTACGTTGTGGCCATCTGCTCTATCAACGCACAAGCGATGTGGCCAATCGTGATATGAGCTTCCTGGATTCGTTGCGGATCTTGCGAGGGCACGTTGAGTAGAAGATCGACTTTGCCGGCGAGTGCGCCACCCGTCTCGCCCGTAAAACCAACTATATAAGCACCGCGGGCCCGGCCAGCTTCTACACCGCGCACTATGTTTGGGCTTTCGCCGCTGGTCGAGAGCGCCACAAGAATGTCCTGCGGAGCGACGAGCGATTCGATTTGACGGGAGAAAATGCGCTGGAATCCGTAGTCATTGCCGGCCGCGGTGAGCACCGATGGATTTGTCGTCAACGCCAACGCTGCGAGGCCACGTCTATCGGATCGCAGCCGCACGACAAGCTCAGCCGCAAGGTGCAACGCATCGGCTGCGCTTCCGCCATTTCCGAAAAAGACTATTTTTCCCCCGCCGCGGAGAGACGCCGCGCTTTTTTCTGCAAATTGTCCGATGCGCCCGATAAGCTCGTCGGAAAAGCTCTGCTTTACGCGAGCGCTTTCCTCGAGCTGGCGTCGTATTTCTTCGGAGGGTAAGGCCATCGGCGCCTAGCAGAGAACTATCTTGTCGCGATGGCGCATGACGCGGCGCGTGGCGTTGCGAGTGTCTACAACAAGCTTGGCGGCGTCCACGATAGCTACGTAATCGTAACTTGAGTGATCCGTGGCAATGATGACCCCGTCATAGCTTGCCAATGTATGCGCATTTAGCGGGACGGACTTCATGTTTTCATAGTTGTAGTGCCGCATTTTGTGGAGCTGCGGGAAATACGGGTCGTTGTATTCGAAGTTCGCGCCGCGCTGCTGGAGCAATTGCATAATTTTCAGCGTGGGCGATTCGCGCAGGTCGTCGACGTCCTTCTTGTAGGCCACGCCTAGAATCAGCAGCTTCGATCCTTTGAGACTCTTTTTGTGGTCGTTGAGGGCCGCGGCAATCGCGTCCACCACGTGGTAGGGCATGGCGGTGTTGACTTCGCCAGCCAGTTCGATGAAACGCGTGGAGAAGTCGAACTCGCGCGCCTTCCAGGAGAGGTAGTACGGATCGACAGGAATGCAGTGTCCGCCAAGACCCGGGCCGGGATAGAAGGGCATAAAGCCGAACGGTTTTGTGGCGGCCGCGTCGATCACTTCCCAGATGTCAATTCCCATGCGCAGGCTGAGCATTTTCAGCTCGTTGACGAGCGCGATGTTGACGCATCGAAAGATGTTTTCAAGGAGCTTGGCCATTTCCGCGGCGCGCGTGGAGCTAACGGGCACGACGCGCGCGACAACTTGCGCATAGATCGAGACGGCTGCACGGCCGCTAGGCGGATTTACGCCGCCGACGACTTTGGGAATCTGCGCCAGGCCAAACTGTTTGTTGCCGGGATCTTCGCGCTCCGGCGAGAATGCGAGGAAGAAATCGCACGTAATATTTTCGTTCTCCGGGCCGGCAGCGATGGGACAATGCAGGCCGCTCTTTTCGAGGATGGGAAGCACGAGCTCCTCGGTGGTACCGGGATAGGTCGTCGATTCCAGAACAACGAGCTGGCCCCTTTGGAGATGAGGCTGGATGGAAATTGCGGTCTGTTCGACATAACTGAGGTCAGGCTCACGGCGCTCATCCAGAGGCGTTGGTACGCAAATAATGATGGCGTCCGCTTCCTTGATGCGCGCGAAATCCGTGGTGGCGCTAAAATGTTTGGAGTTGACGAACTGCTGGATCTTGGTTTGCGGGATATGCTCGATGTAGGACTTTCCAGCGTTGAGCATCGACACCTTGTTTGGGTCGGTATCGAATCCCGTGACTTTGTGGCCCGCTTCCGCGAAACGCAGAGCCAGTGGTAGCCCCACATATCCGCAGCCAATGATGGCGACCTTCAACTGAGCGCCTTTGAAGAATTCGGGTTTCCGGTCTATTGGCATGAGTTACGTCGCTCTCCTAATCATTTTTGGGGATAAAGCAGGCCATTTGGCCGATTGGACAAGACACATAAATATAGCAGGTTCCACACTAACAAAAAATCAAGGACGCTCAGAGTGTTACCGTTCGTTCAAGAGTGGTTGCGAGAGGTGCCGAGACGCGGGAAGATAGAAGATAGAAACGATGAATTTTACAGAGAGAAATAACGCGCAAACCGCTGCCGCAATTCACTCATGACTCTCATCGTCCTGCTGCTTGGGCTCGCTGTTGGCGTGCTCGTGGGTTTGCTGGGTATTGGCGGCGGTGTGGTGCTGGTGCCGGCGCTAGTTTATCTGCTGCACATGGACCAGCATCTGTCTCAGGGCACCTCACTTTTTATCCTTTTGCCACCCGTGGGACTTGGTGCATTGCGCGAATACTGGAAACAAGGCCAAGTGGATTTGCGCGCCGGAATTCTGTGCGCATTGGGAATGCTGGTGGGTGGGTACCTGGGTGGGTTGATCGCCGTTCCGCTCGCTTCGCGCCATCTCAAGGGACTGTTTGGTTGTTTTTTGATCTTGGCTGCAGTATTGCTTTGGCAAAAGCCGCAGCCGCAAAACCGAATAGCGATCTCTGCGGGCGAGGAGTCAGCCCGTGATTGACGGTCCAATGCGTGCCGCCGGCATTTTTGGAGCGGCGTGCCTCTGCGGCGTAGCCTCCGGGCTATTCGGCATCGGAGGTGGCACTCTTCTTGTTCCATTCTTGGCGTTGTTTTTTGCTTTTGGGCAACATCGCGCACAGGGGACCAGCTTGATTGCCCTGATACCGCCGACAGGCGCGCTGGCGTTTTTCGCGTATGCCAAGGCGGGCTACGTTTCCTGGCCAACCGGGCTGCTTTTGATCCCGGGGGTTTTTGTCGGAGGCATTCTGGGCGGGTGGCTGGCAAAGCGTCTCCAGCCGCGGCGGATGCGGCAGGTTTTTGCCGGATTGATGTTTGCGCTGGGAGTTTGGCAGGCCGTTGCCGCTTGGGCGCGTTAGGGGGCTGCGAGACGATGGTCGATGTGCATTGTCATATCCTTCCGGGGCTGGACGACGGCCCGGAAAATATCGAAGTTTCGCTGGCGATGGCTGAGTCCGCGATTGCGGAAGGAATCACGCATGTTGTTGCGACACCGCACTCGAGCAATGAATATCTCTTCGACTACCCGCAGGTTCGGGCGCTGCGAGCGGAACTTCAGGAGAAAATTGGGGACCGGCTAATTCTTGCCACTGGCTGTGATTTTCATCTAAGTCACGAAAATCTGGAAGCCCTACGCGAAGATGCGCCCCGCTATTGCATCAATCAGCGTGACTACCTGCTCGTTGAATTCAACGAATATTCCATTCCGCCTGCCATGGACCAGACGCTGCACGAGATTCAACTTTTGGGACTGAGGCCGGTGATAACCCATCCGGAGCGCAATGCTATCCTGCGCCTGCAGACAGAACGGCTGGCGAAATGGGTCCGGTTAGGCTGCTTCATACAAGTGACGGCGGGTTCTCTCACAGGAGTCTTTGGCCCTGGAGCGCAAAAAGATGCTTGGCGGTGGATGGCCGGCGGCTTGGTCCACCTCGTGGCCAGCGACGCTCATAACCTGCGCGGCCGGCCGCTCAAGCTTCAGCCCGCATTCGACCTTGTGCGTGAACAGTTTGGAGCTGAAAAGGCCCACGCTCTATTCGTCGAGAATCCAATGGCGGCATTCGAAGGACGAGACTTGCCGCATGTTCCTCAGCTGCCGGATGAATTCGAAGCACCCCGCCGCAAACGGTTTTTCTTCTTCTAGATTTCTAGTTCGCGGGGCGGAGCGGCAATCCGGCCCAAGCATTCAATATTCCCAGGAGTTCGCGAACGACATCGAGGGCGTCGCCCGTCGTGCGCCACCACCGTGCTGGCTCGAAGGGATCGTCAGATGCGGCGCGAATAACGGCTCGTCCATGGACTGCACCGAGCCGATTCCAGAGAATTCGGACCCGGCGCGTATGCACCTTGGTTGTCACGATGATCACAGTTATGTTTTTTTCTACTTCAAGCGCTGCGGAAATAGCTGTGATTTCGTCGACCGTGTTGATGATGGGAGGTTCAAGCAAGCGGATAGCGTCTGGAGGCACTCCTTCGTGCTCCAAAACCTGCACATTGTAAACATCTTCACCGACGTAAGAAACCCCCATCGCTTTGAGTGTCGCACCAGGTTCCGCGGAATGCGTCAGCCAGACTCTGGGCGCGTAACCTTCGCGATACAGTTTCGCAGCTTCCATGGCCCGCATGGGCATGCGCCCGCTAAGGACCACGATGGTTTGAGCTTTCTCCAGTGGGTCTTCCGCCACGAGCCAACGGCCAATGCAGAGAAGAAAGATCAACGCACTGAGAAGCACCATCCCCACAAGACCAAGCACTATCCGCCGCGTGCACCGGTGCTTCAGGGGAGTGGTCTCTGATTTGTTCTCGTCCGACATTGCGGCGCGATTCCTAGTCGCGTGCGCGCATCGTATCCTCCGCCGGACGGGTGGTCAATCAGGCTGCCGCAAGCTAAACTAATTGGCTAGGTTTTTGGGAGGATGCATGAAAGCGCTGGTGACTGGGGGAGCAGGATTTTTGGGGTCGCATCTTTGTGACCGGTTGATTGCCGAGGGTTGGGATGTGTTGGTTCTGGACAATCTCGTTACCGGGGTCGAATCCAACGTCGCGCACCTGCTTAAGCACCCTAACTTTCGCATCGCACGATGCGATGTGTCCAAATATATTGATGTGCCAGGGCCGGTGGACTACGTTTTGCACTTTGCCTCTCCGGCGAGCCCTGTGGATTATCTCAAACTCCCCATACCGACCCTCAAAGTCGGATCCCTCGGCACGCTGAACGCACTTGGGCTGGCGCTGGCCAAGAAGGCAAAGTTTTTTCTAGCATCGACGAGTGAGTGTTACGGCGACCCGGAAATCTCGCCGCAGCACGAAGAGTATTGGGGCCACGTGAATCCGATCGGGCCGCGAGGCGTTTACGACGAAGCGAAACGCTTTGCTGAAGCCATGACCATGGCTTACCACCGCTATCACGGCGTCGACACACATATTGTGCGCATCTTCAACACCTACGGCCCAAGAATGCGCCTCAACGACGGCCGCGCATTGCCGAATTTCGTTCACCAGGCACTAACCGGGAAGGCCTTAACCGTGTATGGCGACGGCAATCAGACGCGCAGCTTCTGTTACGTCTCCGATTTGATCGAAGGCATCTACCGATTGATGCTGTCGGAGGAACACGCGCCTGTGAACATCGGAAATCCGCAGGAGATCACTATTCTTGAATTTGCGGAGAGAGTTCGCGCTCATTTCGAAAATGCTCCTGCGATTGTTCTTGAGCCACTTCCGCAGGACGATCCGAAGCGGCGCTGCCCGGATATCACCAAGGCGAAGCGCATTCTAAAGTGGGAACCGAAAGTCGGATTGGAAGAAGGCTTGCGCACGACCCTCGCTTATTTCAAGCAAGGATTCGCTGCCTCGAAGACTGCTTAGCAGTTCGCAAAGCTCTGCTTTCGCTTCGTTGACGAGAGAACAACTAGGCTTGGAATTCGCTATTCCCGCGGCTCACTACGCTCTTCCGAACGAGTAATACTCAAATCCCAGCTCGCGCATATGTTTTGGGGAATAGAGATTTCTGCCATCCACGACAAGAGAGCGCGCCATGAGCGGCTTGGCGCGTTTCCAGTCCAGGTTACGGAAAACGTCCCACTCTGTGCATACCAGCGCGGCATCGGCTCCGCGCAACGCTTCGTACGGGTCTTCGTGATAGGTCACTCTCGGCAAGAGAGCCTTCGTCCTCGAGATCGCTTCCGGATCGCTCGCGTGGATCTTCGCACCTTCCTCCAGCAATCTTCGGACAACTTCGAGCGCCGGAGCAAAACGCACGTCGTCCGTATTGGCTTTGAAAGCCAAGCCGAGCACCGCAATGTGCTTTCCTTTGACGACCCACAGCGCTTTGCGCACTTTTTCAAGAAAACGATCGATGCGTTGTTTATTAACGCGCTCCGTGGCCTTCAGAAGATCGAAATCGACTCCCACGGAGGCCGCGAGATGAATGAAAGCCTGCACATCCTTTGGAAAACAAAAGCCGCCAAACCCAAGTCCGGCGTTTAGGAATTGCCCGCCAATCCTGGGATCCAAGCCCATCGCGTGAGTCACTTCTTTCACGTCTGCGCCGATTCTTTCGCAAAGATCGGCGATCACGTTCGCGTAGCTGATCTTCAGGGCTAGAAAAGAGTTCGAGGCGTGTTTGATGAGTTCGGCGCTGTTGATGGTCGTCACGAGAAATGCCGGGTCCGGGCCCGGCGGGCAATTGCCCTTGTGCACCGGACAGAGGAATTTTCGCTCCAGGATCGGACGGTAAACTTCGCGCAAATCGGCCGCGGCGGATTCGTCCTCGACGCCGACCACGATGCGGTCCGGGTGGAAGAAATCGCCGACCGCGGTGCCTTCGCGCAGGAATTCAGGGTTGGATGCCACGCGAAAAGTCGTTTTGCCGCCGCTGCTATAAGCGGCCAGCGCTCGTTGCAGCTCGAGTCCGGTGCGCGCCGGGACGGTGCTTTTTTCGATCACCAGTTTCGGTGACCGGGCTTGCTCGGCGATCTGTCGTGCCACTTGATCAATCGCGGAAAGATCTGCTTCGCCGCTTTCCTTGGGCGGCGTACCCACGCAAATGAAAATGGCCTCGCCCGCGCGAATTGCTTCGCCGGCATCCGCGGTATAGGAAATGCGTCCGGCCTTGCCCGCAGAGGCTAGTATTTCTTCCAGGTGATGCTCATAAATAGGCACTTCCCCGGCTTGCAGGCGCTTAATTCGCTCCGCATCGATATCTGTGCAGGTCACTTCATGCCCGGCCGCGGCGAGACATGCGCCTGTCACCAGCCCTACGTAGCCACATCCAATCACCGAAAGACGCAAGTCAGATTCTCCTTGGGAGTGATTCAGGCAACAATCCAACGTCGCCCAAATTCGCAGCAACAATTTATCTTGACCGAACCGGCGCGCGGAAGAAAGCACATCATCGCGAGGCGTTGCGCCGCCGCACAATCCACTGTGACTCTTCTCCGAGGCGCCAGCCACCTTCCGCGCCGCCGAAGGACCTGGTCTAGCCTTTGAATCCTCTCCCCATCAGCAATCCGCGCAACCCTAGCAACACAAGCCGCGGCTGGCGGCGCACGACGTTCCATAGCAGGCGTGTCGATTCATCGCGGTTGATCTCCCCGAGAGACTCGCGCGTGGAAGCATCGAGCAGGTCGACTAGCTGCGAATAATCCTTTTGCTGGAAATTATGCAGCGCCCGGCGAATTAACCAGTGCGTCCCCAGCTCACGTCTCAGAGCGGTCAGTTCCTTGCTTCCGCCCTTCCGCAAGATGGATTGCCCGACGCCGAGGGCTCCACGCAGTCCTGTCACGATGCCGCCAACGGTAGACACTTTAACTTGCGCCGCCGCATCCCCAACCAGATATACCTCGCCATTTCCAATGCGCCGTCGGACGGGTACCCACCCTCGATATACGGGAATGCGTGCCCCTTGCCATTCCAGGGGTTCCATCTGTTTTTTTTCCAGGAACCGAGAAAGACACTTCTTGGTGTCTCGGCCGTCTTCGCCAATAATTCCGAGGGCGCCCCGCTCGGAGGATTCGGGAATCAGCCAATAGAAATAAGGCGTATCGTCGGGAACAAACCAAACGCGCGTCGTGTCCGGCGGATGATCCTTCGGCAAGCGCACGATGGCTTGCACCAGCGGGACCGTCTCAATGGGAGGCCAGCCCGCGCTCCGGGCCACCCGGCTGGAAGCGCCGTCCGCTCCTACTACACTTTCCGCATGCAATTCCTCGCGTTGGCCCGCGGAATCGACATTCACGCGCAGTCCCCGGCCATTCGCAGCGAGCCCCAGAAAGCGCGTATCAAACGAAAGTTTGGCCCCCGCCTGTTGCGCGCTCCGCGCCAATGCGGGGATCAAACGGGAGCGTTCGATAATGAGATCGGGCCGCGCCAGAGCGACTTGTGCCGAGCGTCCGTCCGTAAATAGCTCGAAGCGCCGGATTTCGTTGACGATGCTCTCGGAAGCGGCGGCGCCAAGCTGGCTCCGGAATTGATCAGTTACGATGAGCGAGCGCGGGGTGGGTTCGAAGCCAGGCCTCGATTCCAGGACGCGCACCTGGCGCCCTCCACTTGCCACCGTTGCTGCCGCAAATAGGCCCGCTGCGGAACCTCCCACAACGATGACCTCGCCGCTTTCCCCGTCTGCCCGGGTCCGCCGTTCAGTGCTTGGCACGATTTCGCTTTCCCAAGTCGCGAATACACCCCCGGACGCTCAATTACCCGGATATCCGCGCTCAAAATTCTCCAGAATATTGACTGCATTCCGCCCAACCCCGAGCGGTATGCACTGAAAATCGGTGAGACTGCAACCCGCTAAGTATAGCGAATCCACTTGTGGGGGCAAACCCAGGGAGTCTTTTCTCAGCTTGAAGGGATAGAACATCCAGAATTGGAAGCACTTTAGGAGAAGGCTGCGGGTTTCTGCGACTGGCGCTCATACGGGGCGCGTTCGAGAAGCAGCACTCCAGTCAGCACAACGGCAAACGCAACCACTGCCAGCAGAACCGCGGCGATCGGCTGCAGGTAACTCACGAGCACGGCAGCTCCACCGCTCAGTAGTCCTAGAATATACATACTGACAACGGCGCCGCGATGCCCCAATCCGAGATTCGCAAGGCGATGAGCGGCGTGGTCTTTACCCGGTGTGGCGAACGGCAGCAGTCCGCGGCGGGAGCGCGAAATCGTGACGAGCGTGGTGTCAAATATCGTGACTCCCAGGATCAGCAGAGGGGCCAGCCAGCCGGAAATATGGTTGGTCTGCTCTAGCCTTAGCTTCAGCCCCAGTGTGGCCATCAGGAACCCCAGAAACATGGCTCCGCCGTCGCCCATGAAAATCTTGGCCGGCTTAAAATTCCATCGTAGAAATCCTGTTGCTGCTCCGAGGACGGCGGCGGCGAGCGTGGTGACAAGAGTCTGGCCGTTCAAGTAAGCCAGCAGGGCGAAGAAGATGGACGCGGTGGCGGCCACGCCGGCGCAAAGGCCATCCATGTGATCCAGAATGCTGAAGGAAGCGGTAATCCCTACGACAAAAAAAACTGTCAGGATGGCGTCTAAAACATAGCCAGCTCGTCCGCTTAAAAAAAACTCAAAAACCTGAGCGTGAATTCCGGTAGCCAGCAAAACGCACGCGGCAAGCGGCATCGCGACGAACAATTTCACCTGGTGGTGCAGCCATCCTCGATCATCGAGAATGCCCACAGCTGCGACGACCGTCGCCCCCGTCAAGATTCCCATGATCTGGGCTCGCGCCGGCCCGCTGAACGTAAAGAGAACCGCCAAAACCACAGCTCCGTACATCGCCAGGCCGCCAAGCAGCGGGATCGGGCTCAGGTGGACTTTGCGCGGTCCAGGAAGATCCACCATGCCCACGCGCAAGGCCAATGCGCGCACCGGTACTGTCAGCGTCAGAGACGCAAATAGCGCTATTAAAAACGCCAGCAGACCCGCGGGCATGATTCCTCGTTTTGTTTGAAGGTCCTGACCGGGACGGTGCGGCCAGTGCCTCAATCGTCTTCTGCCGGGTTGGGGTCCGGCTCCCAAGAAAAAATGGCTGCCCCACGCAGCTTTAACACGATACTTCGAAAATTGTTTCGCTTCAATCAGGATTGTTGCGGGGTGATTAGGGAGATAGGTGACCGGATGTTGGGGTACGGGGTGCTCAAAACATACAGCAACCTGTTTGTTTGAGTTTGACTGCCAGTCTCTATCGTTCGGTGAGCATGCGGCCAAAAGTGCGCTTCACTTCATCGCGATTTTTGGTCGCGTAATACCAGTCGATGGTGCGCTTCAATCCATCCTTGAAGAGCACCTTCGGTTCCCACCCGAGCAGTCTTTTCGCAAGCGAGTTGTCTGCGACACGATTGAGCGGGCCAGTCGGCATGTCGGGCCGCAGCTTGATCTCGGCTTGGTGGCCGGTGAAGTCACAAACCATTTTCGCTGCGTCGATGACCTTTATGCGCTCCATCGTTCCCAGGTTGATGGCCGTGCCATCGTTGATTTTCTCTCCCGCAAGAATCGTCCCCTCGACGATATCCTCGATGTATGTCCAATTGCGGATTTGCGTTCCGTCGCCCCACACTTCGAAGGGATTCTGCCCAAGAAAAGCCCGCGCAATCATCGCAATCACGGCATGATTCTCGACGCCGCGCGGCCCGTAAACCGTGAAGTAGCGGCAAGAGGCTGCCCCCATGCCGTGTTCCTTCGCGTAGGCGCTCAGCGTAAACTCGCCCATCAGCTTGGCCCAGCCGTAGGTGTTGTCGGCGTCGTTCGGTCCTTTTGTGAGATCTTCCGTGAGGTAGAGCTCTTTCTTAACGTCCGACTGCAGGAAATTCGGATAGACGCAGCCTGAGGATGCGAACACCACCTTTTTCACTTTCGCGCGCAGAGCTTCCGCGAACACCAGCCCGTCCAGGAAAAAATTGGAAGCCGGTCCCGCTTGATGCAGATCGACATAGCCGCGGCCGCCATGATCTGCGGCCAGATGAAAAACGGTGTCCACGCCTTGCATCGCCGAGCGGGTGACGCCAGGTTCGCGCAGATCCGCCTGGGTAAATTCGATTTTTCCGCTGGCTACGTGTTCCTTAATATTGTCGCGATGTCCGCTGGTCAAATCATCGACGACGCGAATTTTCGCGCCGCGCGCGAGCAGGTGATCCGTGAGCGTCGAGCCGATGAAGGATGCACCCCCTGTCACAAGCAAGAGTTTTTCACTCCAAAATGTTTCAGAAGTCGTCACGCTTTCACGGCCCCCTCGATGATTTTCACAAATTTCTGTAATTCTTTGACTCTATCATAATCGGGCGCAACAGCCCGGGCCGCTTCGCCCATCGCTTTCAGCCCCGGCGTGTCCGCTCCTCCTGCCGCCATGGCTCGCATGGCCAAAAAGACGTGTGCTGGAATTTGTGGACTGGCAGCATAGCCGCATTTTTTTTCCTGTGTAATGACACTGACATCGGAAGCACCGTCCGTAACAGCAAGGATTGGTCTTCCCGCGGCAAGTGTGCCATACAGTTTGCTGGGGACGACGACGCCCTCGAGCCCTTTCTTCACTGTGATCACATGCACGTCTCCGGCTGCCATCACTGACGGAATCTTGTTTGCAGGGAAGAAGGGCAAAAAGCGTATGGACTTGCACCCGTCCGCAAGCCCTACTAGCCGGTCTCGCTGTGCGCCATCTCCGACGAAGACAAGACTCACATCGGGATTGCTCTTCTCCAGGTGTCTTGTTGCTTCGATGAGCGTTTCCCAAGCCCCGTAAAAGCCGATATTTCCCGCGTGCAGAAACACGAATTTGGAGTCGCCACGGATCGCGCGAACGACCTCGCTATCCAGCGCCGGGTGCGGCGCATCGAGAGGGAGAATCTCCGTGCCATCACGGGCAATTTCGATGCCCGCCGGATCAACGCCTTTCGCGATAATCCTCGCGCGCATATCCTCGCCGAGCACGATGACGCGCATAGCGCGGCGGAGCGCCCAGCGGTGCAATCTTTCCCAAACGCGCGCAAGAAGGCCAGGTTTGACGATCGCGCCACCCACCGCCATATCCGGATACATGTCGCGAATGTTGTAGACATAGGGCTTGCCCTTTAGAAGCGCGACAATGGCGCCAACGATTCCTTCAAAGGGCGGGTCGGTCATCGCCAGCACTACATCGCACCTCAGGAACAGCGCACGTGGAACGGCTAGGGCAATGTAACTCAAATAATTCATCACGCGCCGCTTCATCGCCAGACGCGGGTAATCCGTCGAGCCCACGCGCACGATTCTTACGCGTCCTGCAAGCTCTGTTTGCCAGAGCCGCCACGGCCGTCGTTCTGTTGGATCGTATGAGGGTCGGCCGCACAACACAGTGACGTCATGGTGAGCGGAAAGTGCCCCCACCACCGTGGCCGCCATCTTTGCCGTCGCGGAAGTGTCCGGCGGGTAGTAGAGATTCAGGAGCAGGATTCTCATTCGAACGGTGCTCGGACCATGCGGCTCACGATCGAGTGACAAGGAAGTCGCCGAGGACGAGCGCATCCATTTGCGTGCGTTGGAAACAATCCAGTGCTTCTTCAGGGCGGCAGACAATCGGCTCGTTGTCGTTGAAAGAAGTATTCAGCACGACCGGCACTCCCGTCAGCCGCTCGAAGGCCTTGATCAGGCTCCAGTAGCGCGGGTTGGCCTCGCGCGTGACTGTTTGCAACCTGCCCGTGCCATCCACGTGCGTGGGCGCTGGAATTTTGCCGCGCTTTTCGGGCCGCACCGGGTACGCCAACGTCATGAACGGCGAGGGGTGCGACTTTTCAAACCACTCTCCCGTGGATTCGGCAAGGATGGATGGCGCGAACGGCCTGAAGTTTTCGCGGTGCTTAATCCGCTGGTTCAGTATCTCTTTCATCTCCGGACGCCGCGGGTCGGCGACAATGCTTCGGTTGCCGAGTGCACGTGGTCCCCATTCCGCGCGCCCCTGAAACCATCCGAGAATCTTTCCATCGGCCACAATTGCGGCCGTACGTTGCATTAAGGTTTCCTCCGCCAGTTCCTCGACGCGACAACCGTTCTGGGCCACTCCGTTAGCATCGATCGCGCGTCGAATCTCGCCCCGCGTGTATCCCGGCCCCCAATAGGCGTGGTCCATGGCGAACGAGCGTGGCTTTCCCAGAATCTGATGCCACACATAGTAGGCTGCGCCGACGGCCAGCCCGCCGTCGCCTGCCGCCGGATGCACATAAACTTGCTCGAACCCCGTTGTATCAAAAATTTTTCCGTTCGCCACGCAATTAAACGCGACTCCGCCCGCGAGGCATACTGCTTTCAAACCCGTTCGTTCTGCAAGCTTCTTCAGCATGCCAAGATACACTTCCTCGAGCCGCGCTTGCAGAGCCGTCGCCAGATTCTTGTGCCGTTGCTCGAGCGGCTCTTCGGGATTGCGTTTCGGCCCCAGTAACTTTTCCATTTCTTCCGAAAACAACTTGCCTTGCACAGGCGTCTTGTCTGCCTCCGCCCAGCTCATTTCCGGACCTGTGCGATGGTGCGTGAAATATTCGAGGCCCAGCCGGAACCCATCCCCATTCGCGCGCACCATATCGCGAAAAGCCTCGAGTTGCTCCACCTCTCCATACGCCGCCAGGCCCATCACCTTGTACTCATCGCCGAATTTGAGAAAGCCCAGATACTGTGTGACGGCGCTGTAGAAAAGGCCCAACGAATGAGGAAATGCGATCGTGCCCTCTATCTTCATGCGGCTGCCGGTCCCGCTTCCCCACATCGTGCTCGCGAAATCGCCAAGACCGTCCGCGGAAAGCAACGCCGCTCGTTCGAACGGCGAAACGAAGAATGCGCTGGCCAAATGCGCCTGGTGATGTTCCACCCGGTGGAACCTTGCGGTAACCTTCGCCGGATCCATATCGAAAGCCTGCGCCAGCGCTTCCGGTATTCCCGTGAACTTCGTCAACACTTTGATCCGCTCGCGTGCGAAGGACGGCATGCGCATAGCGTAGAAAAGTTTCGTCCCCAGCCGCGCATACGGATTCCGCGGCACGGCGACGTGATCGATATCCTTAAGCTCCAGCCCAGCTTCTTTCAAACAATAGCGGATCGCCTGTGCTGGAAAGCCCGCGGCGTACTTCACGCGGTTGAAGCGCTCTTCTTCCACCGCAGCCACAAGCCGGCCATCGCACACAATAGCCGCCGACGCGTTGCCGTGGTAAGCATTGATCCCAAGAATGTTCATAGCGAAGGAATTCAGTCTACCTCAGGAGCGCGGATCATGCCGCGAGGTGATGCCTGCACCACTCGTTGAGTACGTACAACGACCACGGGCGCGACCACGAAGTTTTGCCCTCGAGAAAGGCAGCCCAAACACCACGCACACCTTCCGCGCGCAAGTGCGGCGCGAGTGATAGCGCGATGTCGGCGAAACTGGCTTCCAGCCGCGGGCGCAACGGACCGCGCAGCCATTCTTCCCACGGCAACGTAAATGTTTTTTTCCGCTGGGCAAGGATTTCTTCAGGCAGCAGCCCCGCCAGAGCTTCCACCAATAACGCTTTCTGCGTGCCCGCACGGTGGCGCGCCACGTCGGGCAGGGAAGTAACAAATTCCACCAGGGGCGTATCCAGAAGCGGAACGCGCACTTCCAGCGAACGAGACATACTCACCGAATCGGTATCGCGCAAAAGCGTGCTCGCCATGTAGCAGCGCATTTCCATCCAGGCTGTGCCAGCCACAGGCCCCATTTTCGCGGCTTCGCTGGCAGTGCGATCCAGCCAACCCAGCCAGGTTGGTTCCAGCGTCACGCCGTCGGAACCCACCGTGCTTGGACGAAAACGCGGTTCCATCAGCCGTTTGAGCTGGCCCGGCGGAAAAAGCGCGCGCGCATAAAAGTAGGGATGAGGCAGTGTGTCGGGATCGGTCCACCCGGCAACAGCTTTGCCTGCGGCATCTCGCGACATGCGCGTCTCGAGGATGCTTGCCATCAGCGGCGCAAAGGCGCGCCGCAACGGCCGAGGTACAAACCAAGCCAGCCGGGTGAGCCGCTGTAGCATCGCCGTGTTAGCGAAGTTTGTGTATCCCGCGAAAAGCTCGTCGCCTCCCAGTCCGGAGAGCGCCACCTTGAGACCGACTTCGCGCGCCGCCCAGGAAACGAAGTACGTGTTGATGCCGTCCATCGTCGGCTGGTCGAGGCCCGCCACGGCCTCGTCTATGCGCGCAAGCATTGCCGCGCCATCGAGAGGAACCTCCGTGTGTTGCGTGCCACATCGTTCAGCGACCTTGCGCGCCAGTGGAGCTTCGTCATACGAAGTTCCCGGGAAGGACAGCGTGAAGCTTCGGATTCCCGCCTGTGTGCGCCCCGCCAGCGCGGCGATGGCTCCGGAATCGAGTCCGCTCGAAAGAAAAAGTCCCACCGGCACGTCAGCGATCAGATGCGCGCGCACGGCATCTTCAAGAAGCGGGCGCAGCCGCATAGCCGCAGAATGCAAGTCCTTTGGTTTGCGCGAGTCGCGTCCCGCAGAACTTGTCTGCGGATCCCACCACGGCCGCGCTCTAGGAACGCGCCGCCGTTCCGGAACGTACAGCAACATGCGATGTCCGGGCGGAAGAGAAAATACTCCTTCCACCAGGCTTACCGGTTCCGAGCCACTGCCG
Source organism: uncultured Acidobacteriota bacterium (assembly GCA_963833345.1). Taxonomy (GTDB): domain Bacteria; phylum Acidobacteriota; class Terriglobia; order Acidiferrales; family UBA7541; genus Acidiferrum. Next base: position 4,776,440 of record CAWHXI010000002.1, read on the forward strand.
AATAACAGATAAGAGGTAAGCGCATCCTGAGAAATCTGCTTCGGCACTATCCCGCTTGCCAGCAGAGCACGCACCTCTGACCCAAACGCAAAGCCTTCCGCAGTCTGCGTGTAATAGAGAGGTTTGATTCCTAGCGGGTCGCGCGCCAAAAAAAGCAAAGGAGCCGTAGCAAATCGTCCGCGCAAATCGAGCAGCGCAAATGCAAACATGCCTCGAAGTTCCGTCAGACACTCTTCACCCCACTCTTCCCAGGCATGCACCAGAACTTCCGTGTCGGATTGTGTTGCGAAGCGGTGTCCCAGCAGCGTCAAGCGCTCGCGGAGTTCGCGATAGTTATAAAGCTCGCCGTTATAGATGACGGCGACATCTCGCGTTTCGTTCCAAACGGGCTGTTGGCCTCCGGCCAGATCAATGATGCTTAGCCTCCGCATTCCGAGCGCCAACCCCGGGGCACGCGCATCTCCGATCAGAAATCCTTCTTCATCCGGACCGCGATGCCGCATCGCCGCGGCCATTGCACGCACGCGCAGCTCGGCATCCTTGCTGTGCGATGTGAATGCGACACCGCAAATACCGCACACGCTACCGCTTGATCTCCGGAGTTGAAAAGAAGGCCACCCCAGCGCGCAAAGCGTGCTCGCGCAGGTGGAAGCGGGGAATTCTCAAACGGCTGTCGGCGTACCAGGCCAGCACCGCGCGCAACAGCAAGAAGAAGAGCATCGCCGTCACGCTCAGCACCAGATAGAAAAAGGACTCTCGCTCGAGGAGCAGGCTCCAATCGATAGCTTCCTCCCAGCCAGGAGCGATTGCGCCCAACGCCTTCCTCAGCCCAAATCCAACGTACGGCAATCGCGCCAGCCGGACATGGGCGAAATGATCGTAGGTATATTCACGCGGATAGTTCGGGACCGCACCGATGGCCTCGCCAAAAACCACGGGATCCTGTAGATCCTTGCGCGTCAGATAGTGGCCCGCTGCATCCTTCATGATCAGGCGATACGTTGGATCGACAATGATCCACCGGCCGCCTATCAACACTTCGGCTACAACGTGTTTCGTATTGTTATCCGCAGTCAGCAGAAGCAGCCGGCGCGCTCGCAAATCGGAGCTCCGCAAGAGATTCAAGAACGCGTTGGTGGCCGTGCCGCAGACGTTCAACAGCTGGCTGTAAGTGAGTGTCATCACCGGATCGCGCTTCGCAAGTGCCTCCGGATCCGTCGAGGTGGCCCGCGAGGGCTCCGCGCGCATCCAGTCCAAAATCGCTTGGAGCTTTTGTTCCTCGGGCATGGAATTGGGGACAATCGCGTCCGAGAAACCGTCGAGATACCGCCGAACCGAGTATTCTCGAACTCCGGCATACAACGAGGACACCAATACGACCACGAGCAGCAGATTCACGCCTCGCCACACAACACGAAAAATGAGGTGCCTCTTCGTCGGCAATCCAATCACTCCGGTGTCACGAATTTTGCACTGGGCGCCGCCTTAATTGCAAGCTTGTTATATAGCGCTTCCATCTCGCGAACCGGCTCTTCCCAACCCAGCCGTGCCGTAACCACACTGCACCCCGCAGCTAGCCGCGCGTGCAATTCCGGGTCGCCGGTCACGGCTTTGATTGAGCGAGCCAGCGCTCCGGCGTCATGCGGCACCACAAGTCCCGCAACGTCCGCCAAAAGCGGAGCAATACCGCACTGCTCCGTCACTACGACTGGCGTACCCGCCGCCAGCGCCTCTGCCGCGGTATTGCCAAAGTTTTCATTCTGCGACGGCAGAACGAATACATCGGCATCGCGGTACGCTGCCCACTTCGCCCCGCCGAAAATCGCCCCAGCGAATTGCACCTGCGATGCTACTCCAAGTTGCGCCGCCATGTCCGCGAGCCGCGTCTGCATTCCGCCTTCGTCGGGCCCCGCAAACACGAGATGCAGAGTCTTTTCCTCAGTCTCCTTGGAAAGCGAAGCAAACGCTTCCAACAACATGTCAGGGCTCTTCTTCTCCGATAACCGCCCGAGAAAGAGGATAACCTTCGCTTCTTTAGCAATTCCCATCCCCTGGCGAAAAGTTCCCCTGTCCGGCCACGAACTAGGCGCTTCCACTCCATTGCGGCGCATCGTGATTTTCTCTCGCGCCACTCCGCCGCTCACGAGTTCCTCGACCTCTTGCTCGGAGGTAGCGACGATTGCGCTCGCTCCTTTAAACAGCCGCTGTCCGAACATCGCGTGGTAAATCCTCTTCAGACGCAAGCTCCGCACGATCGGAACAAACATCCCGATCGGCTCCAGCACGTACGGGATTTTTCTTTTCAAGCACGCGTCCGCCACAGATGGCCCGAGAAAATCGTACAGTCCGTAGATGTGCGCCAAGTCAAAATTCTGCAGTCGGGCCCGGCAGAATCGCTTCACCGCTGGATTCCAGCTCAGTGAACGGTATCGCAACCATGTTGGCAGATAGATCGCCGTCGCGCCGTTCTCCACACTTTTCCATCCGAACGGACTTCGTTCGGCGCCGGATGTCTTCGCCGCGCTCATGCGCGCTTCGAGGCCCCAGTCCGCCGTCAGAACAGTGACTTCATTCCCGTGTCCGGCCAGTCCCTGCGCCAGCGCCCGCACCTTCACCGGCGGGCCGCCGAACTCAAGGAAAGGGGCGTAGGTTTCTGTGACGCTCAGGATTCGCATTGTTCGCGAAGGATTTTCTTCAGTGACTTGGCAAAAACGCTGAACCTGAATTCCCGCTCTACGCGCTGACGGCCACGTCCGCCCATTTTTTGCGCCAGCGCCGGATCCGAGAGCAGCGTCTCGATGGACGTCGCGAGTTGCGCCGCGTCGCCGTGGGGCACCAGATACCCCGTCACGCCATCCTCAATCACTTCCGGCGCACCGCCGTGCGCTCCGCCGATCACCGGTTTCCCCCGAGCCATCGCCTCGAGGTAAACGAGACCGAAGCCCTCACCGCGGCTCGGCAAAGCAAACATCTCGCAGGCCTCGTAGCACGCCGCAAGCTCCTCGAAACTCAAACCCGCTAGGAAGTGTATGTGGCGCATCACGCCGTTTTTTTCCGCAAGTTCTTCCAGCCATACGCGGTCGTCACCATCGCCGACAGCCACTAGCTGCAGCTCCGGCCAGCGTGTCAGAAGCCGCGGCAGCGCCGTGATCAGCGTATCCATCCCCTTGTATCTTTCATTCGCTAGCCACCGGCCCACGGTAAGTATTACGCGTCCCTCGGGATATCCGTGCGGCAGCTTTCCCGGCGGCGCATTCGCCGGAATCGCTTCAAATTCCGGATCGAGCGCCCACGGCAGCACGCGGATTCGCTCTCGCCGCACGTGCTGCTCAGCCACGTGATTCGCCGTGTCCGCGCTTGGCGCAAGCACCACATTCGCCCGGCGCAACGCCAGTCCGCGCACCGCCGGAAGCGGCTCCCAAACTTCCACGCCGTGCGTACAAATAATAGTTCTGAGCCGCGGCGCCACGATCTTCATCGCCTGCGCAACCGGTCCCAAATTCGGGTGCCCCGCCAGCACTACCTTTCCGCGCCGCCGTGCCGCTCGGATCGCCGTCGCCGTGAACCGCGCTTTGCTTCTCTCGCATCCCGTAAACACAAATTCCTTGCCGCCCACGGACATCCGGTGCAGCTCTCTCGTGTCATTCAAGCTGATCAGGCGATAGTCCAGGTGCCGGCTCGCGGCGAATTCGCTAAGTACGGCCGCAAGATGCCGGCTCGCCCGTTGCACCCCGCCCGTGCCATTCAATTCTGTAAACAGTCCAATCAGCACGCGCCGAGTCTGCCTTGTGTCGTGACGTAAGGCAAGCACTCCCGAATCGCCTTTGGACAGATGCCATCGCTTACACCCACTTCTCCGCGGACGGAACTCGCTTGCTGGTCCTCGCCAGGCACCAGGTGGCCTACGTTCTGGATGTGAGCGGCGTGAGAAATGCTTCCTCCAGTGTTCCTGCTTCTTAGTTATATCGGCTCGCGAGACAACCTCTGGCAGTCAGTGCTAGGATACGGCCAAATGAAACTCTCTTTGAAAATGCGTCTTTCTTCTATCCTGTCAGTGTCTTTTTTGCTGACCCTGCTCGCAGCCTCAGCCGCCGCGCAGACCGCACAAGTCTTCCGTCTCGATGGCGGCAATTCAACCTACGCCTTCGGTGTGAACGAGCACGGCGAGTTGCAGCCGCTCTACTGGGGCGGGCGCCTCGGCCCGCACGATACCGTTCCTCCCGCGCATTCGTTTCCGGAGGTGGCTTCTTTTGATTCGCCCTACACCACTACACCTCAAGAGTATGCAGGCTGGGGCGCGGGTTTATTTACCGAGCCCGCTCTCAAAGTTACTTTCTCTGACGGCAATCGCGATTTGGTCCTTCATTTTGTCAGTGCCACGCAGAGCAGTCCGCAAACCGTTGAGGTGCAATTGAAAGATATTTCTCGCGAGATTTATGTGACATTGCGCTACTCCATCGACGCGGAGAGCGGCATCCTCGCGCGCTCCGCCGAGATCGAAAATCGCGAAAAGCAGCCAGTCGTGATCGAACAGGCCGCTGCTGCGCAATGGACTCTACCTCCCGCGCGGTACACCTTGAGTTATCTGACGGGCCGCTGGGCCGGCGAGTGGACCCTCAATCAGGAGCCAATTCTTGGCGGCGCGCGCGTCATCGAAAGCCGCCGCGGAACCACCGGCCATCAGGCCAATCCGTGGTTTGCGATTTCCCGTGACGATAGCCAAGCCTCGGTAGGACCGACTGCCGCGGGCGAGGAGCACGGCGAAGTTTGGTTTGGCGCGCTCGCCTGGTCGGGCTCTTGGCGCATTACCGTGGAACACACCCAGTTGGACGCGGTGCGCGTAACGGGCGGCTTTAATCCGTTCGATTTTGGCTACAAACTCAAACCTGGCGAACATCTCGAGACACCCATTTTTTATGGCGGCTATTCCAATCACGGCTTGGGCGGCGCTTCGCGCTTGATGCATCGTTTTGAAATCGCTCACATCCTGCCGCAAGCACCGGACCCCAAGCTGCGTCCGGTAATTTACAATTCGTGGGAGGCCACCGAATTCAGAGTTGATGAAGCTGGGCAAATCGCGATCGCGGAGAAAGCCGCGTCCATCGGTGTCGATCGATTCGTGATGGACGACGGCTGGTTCGGCCAGCGCAAGGACGACCACGCGGGACTCGGCGACTGGTACGTGAATCAGGAGAAATTTCCCCACGGCCTGAAGCCGCTCATCGACAAAGTTCATTCCCTCGGCATGGATTTCGGTTTGTGGGTCGAGCCGGAGATGGTCAATCCGAACTCCGACCTCTATCGAAAGCATCCTGACTGGGCTTTGAATTTTCCCGGACGCCCGCGCTCCGAATCGCGTAACCAACTCGTGCTGAACCTCGCTCGCCCCGATGTCCGGGACTACGTCGAAGGCTTCCTCGACAAGTTGCTCACCGAAAACGACATCGCTTTTCTCAAGTGGGATTACAACCGCAACTGGTCCGAGCCGGGCTGGGATCAAGTCCCAGTCGACGAACAGAAGCGCGTCTACGTTGAATTCATCCGCAATCTCTATGCGATCCTCGCGGACCTGCGAAAGAAGCATCCCAAAGTTGAAATCGAAAGCTGCTCCGGCGGCGGCGGGCGCGTCGATCTGGGAATTTTGCGCTACACCGATGAGGTCTGGCCCTCAGACAATACCGATCCCTTCGACCGTCTATCGATGCAGGATGGTTTTACCTACGCGTACACGCCGCAAATCATGATGGCTTGGGTCACCGATTCGCCGCACTGGCTCAACAACAAGCGCACAACCTCTCTCGTCTACCGCATGCTCAGTTCGATGCAAGGCTCGCTCGGCATCGGCGCCAATCTTAACAATTGGACCGCAGAGAATTTTGCCACCGCCAAGCGTCTGATCGCCGCGTATCACTCCGTGCAGCGAACGATCGTCCGTGGCGATCTCTATCGCCTTATCAGCCCGCGCGATGGCAGTGAATTTTCCGCCACGCAAACGGTCTCCGCCGACAAAAATCAGTCCGTCGTTTTCGCCTTCGCCAATGCCACGCAGGAAGGCCGTGGTTTTCCCCTGCTGCAGCTCCAAGGTCTCGATCCCGCCGCCGAATACAAGCTCAGCTGGATCGAAGGCAAAGCCTGGCCCGGCACTCCGGAAAGTGCCTCGGGTGTTTGGTGGATGCGCCACGGTCTGCAGCTCGAACTACGCGGCGATTTCCAGGCTGCCGCATTCCGGCTGGATCGCCAACACTAATCCCGCAACACGCACGCAATATTTTTCTGAAAATCTTCAAAGCGAAACAAAGAGCGCAGCTCTCTTCCTTCTTCCTTCTTCAACATTTCTTCACACTTATAATAACCGCCCCAGCCGCGATTTTATTCTGGACACCGCCACTCTTTTCACGCACAAGCAAACAAATTCAAAAGCGCGAATGAACTTGGAATAAGCCGCGCACCGCTCCAGTCGAGATAAATGCAAGCACGTTCCACGGTGACGCGAAGAAGCTCGCTACAAAATGCGCCGCCGGTCAACGGTGCGCAGAGATAGTCAAGAGTCAAAGGAGAACTACAATGAAATTGTTGAGTGGATTGTTGGCCCTGGTCTGCGTGCCAGCGGTTCTAGCAGGAAATAATGCACCCCTTCCCAAAGATAACGTTGCTGAGTTCGTGGCCGAGAAGTTGGACATCACAACGCTTCCCTCTTCCATCCGCCCGAAACCCCAGAAGAGCAAGAAGACGTTCGCTGATTACGGCTACGCCATGCAGCAAATAGACGACAAGCAAAAGCTTGTCGAAGCGACCCCGGCGGGCTCGCAAATCAATATCAGTATCCTGGAACAAAATGATTCCTGGATTTACGTCTGCATAAAAGGTCCGGGACAGAGTGCGAACGGCGGCCCGGTCCAGCGAGTCCTCCTGCTGAAGCTCAAAAATGCAGACGGCCTTTTGAAAGGGAGAGAGTCCTGGAAGGAATTCTCCGGTTGCCCGGCGCTTGGTGGTGACAGCGCGGATTCTTCAGCCGGCTCCTACGGCGGATAATCAGCGACTCCCCTAAAACCCACCCGCGAATTGGCGCCTCAGCTTCTGCAAGGGACGCTGACCACGCCGGTTCGCGGGGTTTCCCCAGAAAACGCCTTTTAATACTGTAGAAAGTCGAAAGAACGGACAGTCGTCCGTAATCGACGTGACGCATAAACTGGCTGCCAATCGCAAACTAGCCGGTCCCCAATAGCGTCACCAGTTCGCAAAAATGATCAATATAAATATCCGCCGGATGCGCGTCGCGATCATGCACGCCGAATCCGTAATTCACGGCGGCGGCCAGTGTGCCCGCGTTCCTTGCCGTTTGTACATCCACTTCGGAATCGCCGACCAGCAGCGCTTCCCGCGGCTCAGTTCCTAATTCACGCAGGATCGTCCTTGCGCCGAGTGGATCAGGCTTCTTTGTTTCAAAACTGTTCCCCCCGTAGATCGCTCGAAAATATTTCGCAAGTCCCATCGTGTCCAGAATCCGCACACTGATCCGCACCGGTTTGTTAGTCAAAACTGCCATCGGCATACCTGCCAGTTTTTCCAGTGTCTCCGCGACTCCGGGATACGCGCGCGTCGTATCCATTTTGTGCGTTTCGTAGTAACGCAGAAAAAAGTCCAGCGCGCGTTGCCGTTCCTCCTCCGTGCATCCATCGCCAAGCGCCCGGGCCACAAGTTGCGGCGCTCCGTGTCCGATATAGCCGGAAATCGTCTCCTCCGCCAACTCCCCGCGCCCCAATTCGCGCAGCATCGCGTTGACCGAATGGATCAAATCCTGCTTCGAATCGATCAGCGTGCCGTCGAGGTCGAATATTAGCGCGCGCACGGAACCAAAATTGAGGTCAGTCATGAATCTTTCATCTTAATATGGCTGCCGCCTGGTTCGCCGCTCCCGTGGCGATTTTTAATGCATCATGAACGCCGCATTAAAGAAAACGTTCTATCGTTTATCAGAATCGTCCCCACTTCGCGTAAACTATAATGCTTGCCGCTCGGCACAATACACGACCGGAGACCCACACGACATGGCCCAGGTTCACCCCTTCCAGGCGTTTCGCTACAACCCCCAGCGTGTCCCGTTCGAACGCGTTCTGACTCAGCCTTACGACAAAATCTCCCCGCCCATGCAGGACCGCTATTACGCCGCCGATCCGCATAATTTAATCGCCGTCGAAAAAGGCCGCACATTTCCGGACGATTCACCGCAGAACAATGTCTATACACGCGCCGCAGCCGCGGTCGAGAACTGGATCCGCGAAAACATCGTCACTCAAGATCCCGTTCCGTCGTTCTACGCCTATACGCAGGAATATACCGTGCCCGGAACCGGCGAGCAGCGCACTCGCCGCGGTTTCATCGGCGCCGGAAAACTCGAGGACTATTCCGCCGGCGTGGTCTTCCGCCACGAGCACACACTCTCAGGTCCCAAGGCTGACCGCCTCGAGCTTCTCCGCCATACGCGCATGCACACCGGTCAGCTCTTTATGCTCTATTCCGATCCCCAGCTGCGCATTGACGCGATTCTGAAAGACGCCGAGTCCGCCGCTCCCGCAACCACGCTGCATGACGAATACGGTGTTGTGCATCGTTTGCGAGTCATCGCCGATCCTGATCGCACTGCCGCCATCAAGTCTGCGATGGAGGAACAAAAGCTCGTAATCGCCGACGGCCACCATCGTTATGAAACCGCGTTGACCTACCGCAAAGAGCGGCGTCTCACCGCCGGCGGCGTTCACCCCTCCGCTCCATACGCGCAGGCTCCCTACGATTTCGCCATGATGACGTTCGTCAACACGTGCAGCGAAGGCCTCACCATCTTGCCCACGCATCGCCTCGCCGCCAACTTGCACGATTTCTCCTGGAGCGAAGCGCGCCGGTACCTCGAGCCGTGGTTCGAAGCGCAGGCGTTTCCGTTTACGGATGACGGACAAAAAGCGGAAGCCCAGAGCAAATTTCTCGCGCAACTCCACCAAGCCCGCGGGCAAAGAGCCATCGGCGTCTATCCCACGGCGGAACACGCGAAGCGCGCCTACTTTGTCTTAACGCTTCGGCGCGGCGCCGACCTTACACAGCTTCTGCACAGCGTTTCGCCCCTGCAGCGTGAGTTGGATGTAGTCTTGCTGCACGACGGAATTCTCGAGCCTGCGTTCGGCATTACGCTGCAGTCCGTCACCGCCGAAAGAAATCTCAGCTACGAGCGCGAAGCCTCCGCTGCTCTCGACGCCGTCGATTGCGGCGCCGCGCAGGTCGCGTTTCTCCTGAATCCGGTCGATGTCGACCAGGTCATGCGCATTGCCACCTCGGGAGAAGTTATGCCGCAAAAGTCCACCGATTTTTATCCCAAGCTGCTGAGCGGCATTGCCATGTACCGCGTCGACTGACACGAAAGGATTCCCGTTCAAACTGGTGCCTACCAGACTAGCGGAATAAGCCGGGACCGCGTCCTCTGGCAGTATTCGGAATAGCCTGCCAATTCCCGACGAAGAATTTTTTCCTCGTTTAAAAGTCGCAAAACAATCACCGGAATGATCAGTGCAAATGCGGGCACCGCCCAATACGACCCCAGCGCCAGCGGCGTGAACAGAATCGAAATCACCCCGCCGAGATACATGGGGTGTCGAACGATCCGGTAAGGCCCGATAGAGATGACGCGTTGATCTTTTTCCACTTGTATGATCCGCGAAGCGTAGCTGTTCGTGTCCATGACCCAATACGTCATCAAGTATCCCGCAAGCGCAATCGCTCCCGAACAAATCATGAGCCAGACCGGCACCGCACCGAAAGTTCTGCGCGACCATCCAAACCGGAAATCAAAACCCGGAAGCAGGAAAGCGATAATGAAAATCAGCTTCGCGAATTTCATAATCAGTTTCTGCTCGCCAATTTGTTCTTTGGCCTGCAGCCTGCGCTCCACCAGCTGTGGATCGCGCTCGGAGAAATAGATGGACGCCGCCACCATCGGAATCATCAGGAGTCCCAGAAATATCCAACCCTGCCAATATTTCCAGGTGCCGGCGGGAAGGAACAACATCGCACCAGCCACGACGGCCGTGAGCATGCATTGAACAATGACTTTTGCTTTGAGGCTCATCCGATCCCAAAGCAAAAGGGCACGCGCACGCGTGCCCTTTCGCAAAGACCATTCTTCGTGCTACCAGCTCGGCTTGTTTCGCGAAGCTTGCGACACCTTGCTTCGCGAAAGCTAGCGGCGGCTACTTCGCGAAGCTGGCTACGGCTTCGGCTTCGCTGTTGTAGACGTCGAAGACCGTAAGCAGCTTGGTAATTTGCAGTACTTCCTGGAACTTGCTGCCGAGGTGCGCCAGTTTCAGGGCCGCGCCCTGCGACTTCGCGCTGTGATGCGCCGCGACCAGCGTGCCCAAGCCCGCGCTGTCGATGAACGTAATGTTGGCCATGTTCAGCACGACTTTCGTTTTCCCATCAGCAATCAAGCTTTTCACTTTTTCGCGCAGCGCGTTGCTCTCTTCGCCGAGCACGATGCGGCCGTCCAGCGCCACCACGGACACGCCATCCACTTCCCGGTTTGTCATCTTCAAAGCCACTGTGTTTTCCTCCTCATCGGATAGCAGTTCCGGCGGCAACCCGGGCCGGGACCACAAAGCTTATCAATAATAGTCCGCGCACGACATGTAATAACCGCAGACCGGGCAAATCAATTTGCAACGCCGCGATTCCAGCCGCTGCGAGCACACCGGACAATAGCGCGAAGGATCTTCCCCCGCGACACCCACGGACTTTTCAACTTTCGCCGGCGAGGCCTCCTGCGTAGAAACCTCAACCGTCTCCCGCTGAACCGGGGCAAGCTCCTGTTTCGCGGCACTATTCACGGCCCGACGTTTATAGCACATCCCCCGCCAACTGTGTAGCGCCGGGCTTCAGCCCCAACGATCTCGGAACTTTGGAGGGGACCAGGAACGAACGGGTCCTGGCGGTAGCATTTTCTGCTCACTTACGGAGCGGAGCGAAACGGGCCTATTTTCAGACAGTTTTTTTCTTGGAGGTCGTAGCCCTCGGGAATAGCTTGGTGATGGCGAGTGGTCAGATGCGAAGAAAGAGAATATTCAGTTGTTTTCTGCTGGGCGTCAGCTACTGTCGGCTGCATAAGGGCGGGAAAGACTGAGCCACAGGTGGAGCAGCAGTTGAGCACTGCTGTGCACCCGATGTTTGCCGCGGTGGAGATAGCGGAGGCGGTAGAGTCGTTCGATGGTCAAGGCCAGCATGGTGAGGAGCCAGCCGATCAGCAGACTGTTGGCATGATGATGACAGATATGCTCGAGGCCGTGACGACTCTTGGCGTCGTTGAAGCCTTGGTTTTCGATCTCCCAGCGGCTTTTGGCCATGCGGAATAGCGATTGCGAACCCACGGTGGAGGAAGGGAAATTCGTCAGCCAGTAGGCTTGCACTACCTGGCCGTCCGGCTTGTGCTGACGATAGAAGAACACGCGCACGGTTTCCCAATCGAGCGTGTCCCAGGGATCGAAGTCCTCCGCGTCCCAGAGCTCCACGCGATCTGCTCCGTGCTGGAAAACCGTTGCGGGAGGCCCGCAGGGAAAACGTTGCTGGGCGGCGGCCAGTAACTCCGGCAAATTGTCTTTCAGCCGTGCCACCACTCGGAGACCGAGTTCACCTGCCGTATGCAGGAACGGTGCGGTGGCGAATTCTCCATCGACGACCACATATTGCGCCAAGCGCTTTCCCACGCTCCCGATCACCCGTCGCAATAAGCGCTGCCCGGCGGCGTACTCGCTGTCGCCCGGTCCGTAGGGTTCCCCATCGCAGGGCAGAGACAGGCCGGTTCCCACCACGCTGACCATCACAAAAGAATGTTGATAGCCCAAGATCTGTTTCGCAGCGTTCTGCTTCGGCCGACAGAGGGTGCAACCCTGCTGGGTTCGCCAACCCGCGCCGGTGCCGTCGAGGGCCAGGCCGATCCAGCGGCAATCATCAAAGGCCTTGTTGCGCTTGGCGCCGCGGATGAGGGAGAGCAGGGCTTGCCGTGTTGGACCGGGATCGAGCCGCTCGGTGAAATAACCCAAGGTATCGTCACAGAACGGAGTGGCGATGGAGAGAGTGCGTCGTGCCGAAGATCGTACCAGTGCCTCGACGGCATGAAAACTCGATTCGCGGAGGATTTGGCCGATCAGCAGGGCCCAGAGCAGAGCCTGCGCCGGAATCTGCGGTTGTGGCCGACCGTCTCCAGGATCCCGGAGATACCGTCGGAGGCGAAGACGCCGTGTCACATAGTGGAGCAGATGACGTGGCGTCGAACGGTTCATTTTTTCTTTTTCTTAGGTTTCTTGCGCTCCAGCACGAGCAGCTGGGCGTTGGCCGCCAACACTTCGCGGACGGCGTCTTGAAACTCCCGTCCCGCTTTGACCCGGCGCCGCACTTCCTCGACCCAGTCCTTGGGAATGTGCTGGACACGTTTTTTTCCCTGCACCATAAAGGTCAACGACCAGACCGGATGGCCACGGTCCTCGGCACAATGACAGGTGGGCTTGCCGCAATGGAGATGCGAAAGGGAGAGCGAACCAGGGAGGGCATCGGCGGGAATAGAGAAACGCCGCAGCAGCTGAAACTTGCGCTGACGCAGTCGAGAAGCGAGCGGTCCATTGCCCCTATGGATCATCTTAATGTATACATACAATAAGAAAAAGTAAAAATCAAGCCATGTCAGCGAATGCGAAAATAGGAGTCTACTGCGGAAGGGTCGCGAAGAGGGACAATAGAGCGGCCACGCGGGGGTGGACTGGGCTAGCCCCTGTCAATCTTCCGAAACGGCTGCTTCAGCCCGGCATCCCGCCCTTGCCCGCCCAGTGCATTTTGCTATTCTCTTCTTCCGAGCCGCCCATCCAATGCCTTCACTCGCCCCAGAAGTCCGCGGCCTAAACCTCGACCCTCAAACCCGCTGCCTCCACTACCACTCGCCGCTCGACATCATCTCCATCAAAATGAAATGCTGCGGCATCTACTTCGCCTGCAAGGATTGCCACGATGCCCTCGCGGGCCATCCGATTGAAGTCTGGCCCGGGACCGAATGGGACCACCAAGCCATTCTTTGCGGAGCCTGCCGCGCCGAGCTAACAATTTCCGCCTACCTCGAATGCAACTCGGTTTGCCCCGTGTGCCATGCCGCCTTCAACCCGGGATGCCGCGACCATCACCATTTCTATTTCGCCGGCCACGCGATCTGACCGTTGCCGCGGTAAGCCAGATTGGCGATCTGCCCGGCGCGCGCCGCAGCGACTCCTGTCTCGACTGGTGCGTTCGGCTCTTTGCGGCTCTTGATGCACTCGAAGAAATTCTGCATGTGGTCGATGGTCCCGTCGCGAAAGCTGTCGGCCCTCAGAACGGGATTTTCTCTGCCCAGCAAGCCTTCGTGATATACGCCAAACCCGTTCCGGTTGAGCTTCATCGTCGCCTCCGTGCCGCGGAACTCCAGCCCGCCGTCGTCGATCGAGGAAGCCATCATGCCCTCATACACCACATCGAACCCTGGATAGCGCAGCGCCGCCTGCACGGTGTCGGGACAATCCCATTGCTCGAAAATATATTTGTCCCCAAGCATCTGCGCGTCTCGTGGCAGATCCGATTTCATCGCCCAGTGCACCACATCAATCCAATGCGTAAAGAGATCGGTCATCGCGCCGCCACCAAAATTCCAGAGCCATCGCCAGCGGTAAAATTTTTCCTCGCTAAACGCCTGTTCCGGCGCTCCGCCGAGCCACTGCTTCCAATCCAGAGCCTGCGTGTCGACCGCCTTGGCCGGCCCCCCAGCTCGATAGTTCTGCCACCAATACGTCCTCACCTGCGGCACTCGCCCCAGGCTTCCTCCCTGTATCAGCTCGACCGCATCCCGAAAGTGGCTCCAGCTCCTCTGCTGCATCCCGCATTGCAAAATCTGCTTGCCGGCCCGCACCGCATGCGTCAGCGTGGCGCCTTCTTCGATCGCATGCGTCACCGGCTTCTCAAGATAAACGTCTTTCCCGGCTGCCAGCGCGTCGACCGCCATGCGCACGTGCCAGTGATCAGGCGAAGCAATCAGGACCGCGTCGATCTGTTGCTGCAGCACTTCGCGATAATCCACGTGGGTAGTCGCGATGCCCTTGGAGCGTTCTTTGACGGCGTCGCGCCGTGGCCCATACACATCGCTAACGGCGACGATCTGGTAGCCGCCGGCCTTGTCAGCGGCATTGAGCAGATCGCCCATCCGCCCGCCCGCTCCAAGCACTCCAATACGTAAAGTATCGTTCGCGCCAAGCACACGCGTTGACGCCAGAGCGGTCAGCCCGCCCGCAATCAAAAAGCTGCGACGATTCGGTGGATATTTCATGCCGCCCATCTTAGCCATTCGCCGTCGACGAGGAAAGTGGGGCAGGAGCCCAAACACAGCGCGGAGGGTGCTCCAGGTTCATGATGGAGAATTCCGGCTTTCCATTAAACGCAAGGAAGCGGCAGGCATGGCCGTTAGCCCCGCCCGCCGCTTTTCTGGGATGACCCAAAACTTGCCCGATGGATGCCTTTACAACGAATTCAAGAACGCAATGAGCGCCTGCTTCTCGCTCGGGCTCAGTTCGCGGAAGCGCTTCCTCTCGTGTTCGGCCTCGCCGCCGTGACGTTCGATGGCGCTTTCCAGCGTCAAGGACGCGAGATCATGCATGTGCCGGGGGTGCATGCGGAGTCCCCACAGCGGCACAGTTCGCAATTTGTTGGCCGTATCTTGCGGCGGATTCTGGACGATGCCGTCGCCGGTTTCGATGTCGTGGAGCAGGAAGTCGCCGTAGGGATGAATGATCTTGTTCCCTAAAGCCTCTGGCACTGTGAACGCTCCGCCGTCGATGACAGTCCCCGCCGGTGCAGTAACGATGGTGCTGACATGGCAAGTGGCGCAGCCAATCCTCTCGAACAAGTTTTGGCCTTGTTGGGCGGCCGCGGTTGCAGACAGAACCGCGTCGCGCGGCGGAGCCTTCGTTCCGCGAATGAACTGAGCAAAGTGGTCGATGTCCGCCAGTCCGAGATTGTCTGGAGTATCCTCCGGATCCGTGGTGATTTTCCCGACGGTCGTCACATCTTTCGGGCGCAGGCGGTTCGTGACTCCCATCTCATTCAAATAGGCGTCACCGATGAACGACAGCAAGCTGCTGTGCTGATCCTTCCAGCCAAAACGGCCAATACGCGATTGTCCTGGCGATTCCAGAACAGGAACTTCCACGGCTTCGCCATGTATTCGGCCTTCGCTCGCTTCGATCTGGTGTTGAGCGATAGCCTGCAGGTGCTGTCGTCGATGGCCTCGACAAATCCATCCCCCAGAGTGTTGAGAGCGGCGCGCAAGGCTCGAATGTTTTCTGTATCGGGTATGTGCTCCTGCGCTTGCGGGATCAGAGCGCGGTCATTGATGATCGAGCGGTTAGCGATCGTGTTTGCGCCGTCGTTTATGGGCACCGTTGCGGCCACGAAATTGCCGTTGGCATCCTGGTGCCCAGCGCGAATCTCCGTGAACTGGCTCGATCCCCCGCTAACGGGATTCTGATGGCAATCCGCGCAAGCTCTGGCATTGAATACCGGGCCCAGCCCGGTGCTGGCGTCGTGGTCCTGCTCGAAACGGGTTTGGTCCAGCGCGTAGGTATCGCCCGGCGGCTGTGTAATGCCGTTGCTGATGCTTTGTGATCCAGGATTTTGCGCCAGCGTCGGCGTGTCAAATCCAGCTGGTGCTTCGGTTGGACCCTGCTGCGCAACACCGGCAAGACCGACAGCCATTACACCCGCGACCAAGACGGCAACAGCAAGCCATTTATGCGACCTCATATACACCACCTCCAAGACAGGATTAGGCTTTCTCCTCAATCCACGTCCCGGAGACAGAGGCGGAAAGGCTCTTACAATAATGTTAGGACCACGCAGGCCAGTCCCTTATTCCGCGATGAAATATTAAAAGTTTGTGAGAGCGGCGAGGCTTACGCTGTTCATGCGCGGACTAGTGTTTCAATTCAGAACATCATCAACCTTGGTAGTAATTCGAACTTGCCCCCGCCCAACCCCTTAAAATCCTTCAACTTCCGCCGGCCTCGTTCGAATACCGACTCAGTAACTCAGAAAGTTATTGACAATCGGTAACTATCATGCTATCGTTGTCCATGATCGTCGCCAGTCCTACACAAATCTCTCTTCCCCCTTCTCCGTGCGCGGCGTTTACCCCGACCCGGTCGGGGCATCGGAGTTCACCCCGAGAGGCTCGCGGCGTTTAGCTCTCTTCTTTCGTCTTCTAACATTTCAACCCTCAAACCTTCCAACCTTCAAACGATCCTTCCCCCAAGTCCTTTCCCTGCTACTCTTGCAACCCTTCCGCAACTGACTGAAAACACAGCTGCTCTAAATCCTGCATCTGTCAATCTTGACGCCGCGTCAAGCTTAACCCCTTTGTTTGCCACTTACGAAAAACACCCGGGGGTGGGGGCTACCCTCATTCTTCAAATCCATTCATCGCTCCAATCACGCTTTTACCTCTAACTCCCATAGAATCACATCTTTCGCACACCACCGCCCCTTAACTCCAATAGAATCACATCTTTGCAAAAACACGGGGGAGGGGGCCCATAAGCGCTAAGATAAGAAATCAATTTGTGGTTTTCGTTTCCGATGGGGTTCGCTCAGGGCTGCGGCGATTTGGTTCCAACTTGCAACACCGCTTGCAGCGGCACCTCTGGGAGCAGCGCTGCGATTACCTGGTGGAATGCAAACTGAAACTCACGCCACCGGCTGCGGGTTCTCGGTTTCGGGTAAGGAGTAGCCCCAGGGGGAAATCGTTCTTCCTACTCGTGCCAACTTTTGGCTCAGCAAGGCCACGAACAGTTTGCCGTACAACCAAGCACGGGTGCTTTGGTCATCATGTTTGGGGACATGTCCTAACTGGGCGATCGACTTCAAGCGTTTGAAGGTCAACTCGACTTGCCATCGCAGACGATAACATTCCAGAACTTGTCGCGCGGTTGCGCTAGCCGAGGAAAGCGTCGTGAACACCAGCACATACTGGGCGTATTGCCACGTTTCAGGGCTGACCACCTTTCCCCGTTTCTCCGCCAGCCTCTTTTGCGTCCGTGCCATCGCTTCGCGACTCTTGCGAATGGCGCAGAGCCGCCCCGCAATCCGGTGTTGGCCGGAATGCACCCATACCGGCCACGCGTTCACGTCCCCCGCCTCTTGCAACCCGGCCAAGGATTCCAGCAACGGAAATGACTTGCTCCGCTTATCCCACAAAGGCAGGGCGTGAGGATTCAGGCGCACACACACATCCGCCTGTTGCTCGACCACCGCCGCAATCCCGGCCGGATGGCAGTAGCCCGCATCGGCCAGAACCAGTTCGCCCGCACGGAAACGAAAACGTCCGAACTTCTCTCCGGCGCCTTCGCCTTCGGTGGCAGTGAGATCGAAATAATCGCACTCCAACGTGGGCAAGCGCAGGCTGTAGTGAATCCGCCACTGGCTGCCCGTCCTGCCTGGTTCGCGAACCACGGTGGCGTCCAGCAGACGCACGTTGCGGCCCTGTAGCCGCGGCTGCAAATCGACCCCGTTGTCCTTCCATAGCCGCTGACACAACTGCCGCAGCCAATCCTCAGCATCCCGTAAGCGATTCAACAGTGTGACATCCGAGACGTTGGCAATCCCTGCCAACTTTGCTTGCACCGCCGTCTCGCGCAGCGACCAACCACAGCCCACATGCAACAGCAGCGTGCGCAGCAACGCTTCCAACGACGGGAAGCCGCGCAACCGCCGCACCGCTCCGCTGCTCCTCCCCAACTGCCGCCACTCCGGGGGAAATAGCCCCAGCAGAATCTCCCAGTCTTCCAGTTCAGCCATGTGCGGAGGCTACATTTAACCCAGCAACCAGTCAACTGTTATCTTAGCGCTTATGGGAGGGGGCCCTGAGGGGGTCCCCTCCCTGGCGCAAGGCTCGTCTTCCCTCTATAGGATCCCTCCGCCTTCAACTTTCAACTTTTCAACCTTCAACCTTCAAACGCTTCTAACTATCCACTACCCCCATCACACCTCTTGAAACCCCGGCCCCAAATGGCGCATCTTTATACATGTACGTGCAAGAAAGGCCCGGCGGCCCGGGAACCCAGGTACTCATCATGCGCCGCTTCCTGATTGCAATTGCTTCCCTCGCGGTACTCCCCGCGATCGCTTCTGCACAACGTGGTGGAATGGCCGGAATGGCTCGACCGGCGATGGCTGCCCCTGCCCCGCATGTCGCAATGCATGCCGCCGCCCCATCCAGTGGAACTCACGTTAGCTCGGGAGCGGCAAGCCACGCCTTCGCAGGGTATCCCCGTTTCATGCGAACCCGTTCGGGCGCGATCGTCGCTCGGCCGTCAACGCGTGTGAATGGCACTGTTCGGAATAATGGATCCGTAGGCTCAGGGCGGGCATTGCTTTCCCAGGACAATGTCCCAGGGCTAGGGTTTGACTACGCGCACCTCGCGGCAATCCATCCACATGGAATTCACGACCGGAACCGAAACCGAGCGTTCGTCGGGACCTACTTCCCGTTTTTTTACGGCGGCGGATACTACATGCCGCTCTCTTCCGATGATTATGGAGACGACGCGCCACCGGCCGAAGCGCAACAAGTGGATACCGGAGCCGGAGGTCAGGAAGCAGCGCAATCGTCTGACAGAGCGCGCCCTGCGAGACCGTCACGGGACTACGTGCCGGCCCCGCAGACTGCTGCCGAACAAGAAGCGGAACAATATGTGTTTGTGCGCCGCGATGGAACTGTCTTTTTTGCGGCGGCCTACGCTTGGGAAAACGGAACGCTCAGGTATATCACCAGCGAGGGATTACGCCACACCGTGACCGCGGACAAGCTCGATTTGGACGCTACGCAACAGTTCAACGAACAGCGCGGCTTGACTTTCCGATCGCCCGTCTGATTTTTCTCATGACCGCCCCAATTTGTTTCTTCGCTGGCTCACCAAGCCCAGGCTTAGCGGCAGTCCGCGCAACCAGAATTTATTTCTTCACAGGCTCAGGCATCACATAGCCCGAAACGGCTGGAAGTCCAGCTCTCTCGAGCTGGACGGTAGTGTGATCGATCTTAAATTCCTTCGCCGCCTTTTCTTGAATCGCCCTCAACAAGTGCTCGCATTGATCCAAGTGCATGTCCGGAATTCGCGCGTGCAAGCTCAGCGCGTTGTGCCCGCCGCCGAGCGACCAGATATGCACGTCGTGGACTTCTTGCACGCCTTGCACGGTTAGGATGGCGCGCGCGACTTCCTCGACGCGCATCTCGCGCGGCCGCCCTTCCAGAAGAATGTGCGACGACTCGCGCAGAATGCCGATGCTGGACCACAACACCAACAGGCCGATGGCGATACCGAGAAGCGGATCGATCCACAGCGCGCCAGTCATTCGAATGGCGATCGCGCCAACGATGATGGCGATATTGGAGAGTGCGTCGCCGAAATTGTGAACGAGGATGCTTCGGAGGTTTAGGTCTTTGCGGCCGCGGACGAGGGCGAGAGTGATGCCGCCGTTGACGGCGAGAGCGGCAAGCGACGTCCAGATCATCCAGCTTTCGACGACGTGGACCGGGGAGCGGAAACGTTCGACGGCTTCATAGCCGAGCCAAAGCGAGAGCAAGACAAGCAAAATAGCGTTGGTGAACGCGGCGAGAATGCCAGCGCGGTGATAGCCGTAAGTCTTTTCGCTGTCGGCGGGACGCTCGGCCCACCGCATGGCCAACCAGGAAATTCCTAGCGCGGGAACGTCCGAAAGATTGTGGACAGCGTCATTCAATAGAGCGACGGATCTGCCGAGGACGCCGCCAAAAATCTCCGCAACGACCAATCCAAGAGTGGCGACCATGGCCCAGCCGAGGACCGACGGGCGCAACGGTGGGTGGCCGTGACCTTGGTGATCGTGCGAGTGCGGATGGTGCACATGGCCATCATGGTGGCCGTGCTCGGGATCGTGGTTATGATCGTGGGAGTGGTCGTCCATCCGGTCCATCCGCTTAATTTTACCCGACTGCGGCGACTCGCGCAGGATTCTCGAGTTGCCTTCGTGATGATGCAAAGTGCGCCGAGCGTGCCACTCCTGGTTTTGCGCTGCACAACAGAAACAGCAAAAGAGCACAGGCAGGAGTGTCTGTGCCAGCAGTGGGAAGTTTGACACGTCCCCGGCGCGAATTCATTGACGCATTTCCCCGTGGCTGCCAACATCGAACTAGCTTCGCCTTCCGCTTAAAAAGCGGCGGGAATGGCCTACGCAGCGGGTGTGCGTTGAGGGACATGACGGCTCCCATAGCAAAACTGAGTTTCTGGGGTGTTCGAGGATCGACGCCGACGGTCGATCCTGCCACCTGGCGCTACGGCGGAAACACGCCGTGCCTAGAACTTTCCGCGCCGGACGGCACGCAATTTATTTTGGATTGCGGGACCGGACTGCGCATGCTGGGCAGCCGCTGGGGAATGCCGAACGGCGGCGGGAATCCCGAGACGCATATTTTTGTGACGCACTACCACTGGGATCACATTCAGGGAATTCCGTTTTTTTCGCCGCTCTATGCGGAGAACAACGAATTTCATTTTTATAGTTTTCGCTCGAAATTTTTGGGGCGCGACAGTTTGAAGCAAGTTTTTGAAGCGCAGATGGCGTTGCCTTATTTTCCCGTGGATATGTCCGCGATGAACGCCAAGCGGAAGTTCAAGGAAGTGGAAGGCGGGGATACTTTCAACATTCGCGAAAACAAGATCACAGCGAAGTGGCTGAATCATCCGCAGGGATGCCTCGGGTTTCGGATTGAGACGCCGGCCGGAACGGTGGTCTATGCCACGGACAATGAGCCTGGCGATCCAAAGCTGGATGAGAACTTGCGGGAACTGGCGGCGGGCGCGGACATACTTATCAACGATGCGCAATTCACGCCGGAGCAGTTGAAGACGACGCGCAAAGGCTGGGGGCATTCGTCGTGGAAGGAAGGCGTGAAGCTGGCGCGCGAAGTCGGCGCGAAGACTTTGGTGCTGTTTCATCACGATCCGGACTCGACAGACCGCATGGTGGATTCGATTTTGCGGCAGGCGAGGGAAGAGTTTGATTCCGTATTTGCGGCCAGCGAAGGCATGGTGATTACGCTGGGGGCGACGGGAGACAATGTGCAGGCGCACATGCCGGGGGCGCGGACGTCCTTGCGGCGAGAAGCACAGTTCCGCGCGAAAGTTACGGGAGTGACAGAAGACGGGAAAGAGTTCCAGGAAGAGACTGTCGTGCGCGACATTTCTTTGCAAGGAGCTTTGATTTCACTGCAGAATATTCCGCAATTGCAGTCGGAATTGCAAGTAACGATGGAGACGCCCGGCAAAGATGGTTTGCAATCCTCGATGCGCTTGAAGGGGTATGTGGTGCGGATCGATGAGGGCGCAGAGAAGGGGCAAATCGCAGTGGGCGTTGTTTTTACGGACTAGGTTTTGGCGATCACAATTTCAGAACTCCAGGCGCAATTGAAACGCGATCATGCGGGGTGTGCTGTCACCGCCTAAACCAACGCCGAGTAAGCCAGTCGGCGGAGAAGTCGTGTAAGTAAGCGCACCAAACCCAGTCTGCGTAGTAGGCTTCCCCGGAATGCCAGCCAGCAGCACGCTCGGAAGGCCAAAATTCGGATGGTTGAATACGTTGAAGAACTGGACGTCAAACCTGAGCTTCAACTGCTCAGTTAAGGGAAAGAGTTTAGATAGGTAGAAGTCACTCCATGTGAAATTGGGGCCGCGCAGCGCGTTGCGACCGAGGTTCCCGAATTGACAGTTCTTGGGGCTATTGCCACCAAGGCACGCCCCAGTACTCGGGTCAACGGTGGAAACAAAAGCATCCGGATTGAGCCACTGAACCGTACCCGGTTGTGTGACATCGGGAATGGGATTGTGTTCATAGAGCGGCACGCCGGGAACAACGCTTGCGAATTGCGGGCCACTGCCGTTCACGATCCCATTTCCATTTGCTGAATAGGGCGTGCTCAGGACGGAGAACGGAATCCCACTATGCCAAAACACGGTTCCCGACACCTGCCAGCCGTTCAGCGCATAGCCAAGAAGACGATTTTGGACCTTGACCGGAAATTGATAGACATATTGAGCATTGAGATTGTGCCGGATGTCGTAATCGCAGGGACCGTAGTCGCGACGTAAGTCTGCGGGGAGGGGGGACAGAATTCCTCCTGCCGAGAACTGTAGGAATCCGCCGTTAGACACGGTGTCCATGCAACGGCTCCAGGTGTAGTTGATTTGTCCCATTAGGCCGTGACCAACACGCTTCATGGCGGTAATTTGCAATCCGTCGTAGTGGCTGTTCGCGCCGGTGGATAATTGTGTGACTGTCCCGAATCGCGGATCGGTGGATTGCCCATAAGGAAACGGCGCAAAGCATCCCGGGCAGACCGTTTGATAGCCGTTCACTTGCGACTGGTATGGCTGGTTCACCGCACGAGTGCCGACGTATTGGGCACGGATGTTTCCCGTAGAGCCCAACTGCTGTTCCAGGCCAAGACTCCACTCCATGAAGTAGGGTGCGTGAAGTTCTCCTTCGGGGACCGCCGTGATGGCCACCGGAGGAAGACAAGTCGCAGGACTCGCTTGTGCGGCCGCACAGGAAAGCTGGCCCGATGAAAATCCCGAACTAAATGTCTGGTTGGCAGCCACCGTCGAGTCAATCGCACTGTTCGGCACTCCCGGTGCGATGGTTGTGCCGCCCACGGTTCCTAGAAGTCCACCCTGAAAAGTTTTCACATAAGGTGGGTTGACGCCGACCACGTCTGCAATACTGCCCGGCAAAATATCACTGAAGAGTCCAAAACCCGCGCGCAACACGGTCTTGGATTCAAACTGCCAGGCGATGGCAGTTCTGGGTTGCAGGATTGCCAGGGGCGTCGAGGAAAACACGTTACCCAGACTTGTCTGAATGGCAGTGTTCAAAGGCTGATTCACATCATGCGAGATGGAATCGAAAGAGCCATGAAGGCGGGCAATTTGCTCGTGGGGATTCAGCGGGTTGGAATTGAACGTGTCGCGAATGCCGAAGGTCCACGTCAGCTTCTTGGTCAGTTTCCATGTGTCCTGCGCGTACAGGTCGAGATTCAGGAAGTTGAAAGGTTCGTTGGCCGAAGTGGGGAACGTTTCTGTTGCCGTGGATGCCACTCCATAAATGAACTGCGGCAGCGTGGTGTAGGTCACCGTCGGGACCGAACCTTCGCCGAAGTCATAATCATTCAGGCGAAGGATTCGTATGTTGGTGCCAAACCGTATCTCGTGAGCACCATGGCTCCAGGCGAGGTTGTCGTTGATAAAAAACCTTGAGGCGCGTCTCCCCTGAATCCAGGTATTGTCGAGGCCACCGAGGGTAGTGAACGGGGCATTCGCTCCGCTGCCTTGCAAGACGATGGGGAACGCCGAAAGAGTTTTCTGAAAATCCGCGGGCCCGAACAAGCTCTCGTACCACGAAAATGCCGGGTTGAAGTAGTTCACCACATTCTG